>NZ_LJOD01000001.1 GCF_001295265.1 Chryseobacterium indologenes
GGGAACCGGACTCGAACCGATGACCTTCGGGTTATGAGCCCGACGAGCTACCTACTGCTCCATCCCGCGGTGTATTTTTTAGAGTGTTTACCGAAAACACTGTCTTAGTAGCGGGAACCGGACTCGAACCGATGACCTTCGGGTTATGAGCCCGACGAGCTACCTACTGCTCCATCCCGCGATATTGGATTGCAAATGTACGACTTTTTCTTTAAAATCCTAATTTTTCTTTTAAATAAAGGACTTTTATAAAAACTATTTTATTATTTGTATCTTTGTTCTATGGCAAAAATATTGAAAATCTATCCAGACAATCCACAGGAAAATCTTGTGAATGAGGTTATTAAAACACTTAATAATGGAGGGCTGATCATCTATCCATCCGATACGGTGTATGCTTTGGGCTGTAATATTTTTGACATTAAAGCCATGGAAAAACTGGCCCAGATGAAAAAAATCAAGCTGGAAAAAGCAAAATTCTCTATTATCTGTAATGATCTCAGCCATCTTTCAGATTTTACAAGACCTGTAGAAACATCGGTTTTCAGATTTCTTAAAAGTCATCTTCCGGGACCTTTTACGTTCATTCTTGAAGCCAATAAAAGTCTCCCTCTGGCTTATAAAAACCATAAAACAATAGGTATCCGTGTACCCGACCACCCCATTCCACAGCTTATCGTGGAAAAACTGGGGCATCCTATTGCTTCCACTTCCATTAAAGATGATGACGAAATTATTGAATATTCTACCGATCCTGAACTTATTGCAGAAAAATACGGGCATCTTGTAGATATTGTTATTGATTCCGGATATGGGGATAATGTTGCTTCTACAATTGTGGATCTTACTTCCGGAGAACCGGAAATTATCCGTCAGGGAAAAGGGATTATTTAGTTCAGAACGTAAGGTTCAAAGTTTAAGATTTAAAGTTCGGAGTTAACAGCTATGGGGCTTAATGGAAAATATTCCGTAGGAATTCTGCTTACTTTTGTGCTTCTGGCTGCAGTGATGCTTTATATTTTCCCTGCTATCAGCATGGTAACAGGTGCAAAAAGTGTTACCGCAACTGTTTTTGTCATCAGCAGGATCGCGATATGGATCACCTTAGGAGTTGTATTTCTTTACGGTCTTTTTATAGAGAAAGGGCCTTTTCTTCTTTGGAAAGAAAAAAAATATTCCGTTTCATTTTATGCCAAAGCCATCATCAGTTTATACTTTATCTGTGCTTTCGGCGGTGCTTTTCTGAATGCAATAGTCCGGCTTTTAATGAATGAGGAAATCAGCGGTAAGCTTCGCCAGCTTTCTGTGGTTTTTAAAGATGATTATTGGTTAATTGTTTTTACATGCTTTACGGCCGGAGCGGTTGAGGAATTTCTTATGCGCGGATATTTACAGCCCAGAATTGAGAAAATTTATAACAGTCCTGTTTCAGGAGTTATTGTTTCTTCTGTCTTATTCGGAATCCTTCACAGCACTTACGGAACAATAAGCCAGGTGGTTGTACCTTTCTTTATTGGAGTCGTTTTTGCTTTGTTTTATAAAAAATATTCAAATATTAAAATTCTGATCATCTGCCATTTTATGATTGATTTTATTTCCCTGATGCTCATGAATTTTATTGATTTTAAACACTTATCTGTATTTTAACATTATGAAAATTATAACTTCGCCGGCGAAACTGATGAACGTTGAAAATTCAACGAATCTTTTGAGATATACTACCCCTAAATTCATTGAAGATGCGGCATTTATACAATCCTATTTAAAAGAAAAATCACCGAAATATCTTTCCGAGCTGATGGAAATATCGCCCAAGCTGGCAGATGAAAACTGGGAAAGAAATCAAAGATGGAAAGCTAAACCAACAGCTAAAGAATCTGCTCCCGCCATGTTTGCATTCACCGGGGAGGTGTACAGAGGGCTTGATGCCAAAACGCTGGATCAGAAAGCAGTGGACTATCTTCAGAAAAATTACAGAATGCTTTCAGGCCTGTACGGACTACTGAAGCCATCAGACAAAGTAATGCTTTACAGGCTGGAAATGGGCCGTCCTTTTCAGTTTGATCAGTATAAAAACCTGTACGAATTCTGGAGAGAGAAGATCACAGAGCAGCTGAATTCTGAAATGAAGAAAGGAGAAATCCTCCTTCAGCTGGCCAGCAATGAATACGGTAAGGTAATCGACAGAAAAAAATTAAATCATAAAATCATTGATTTTGATTTCTACGAGCTGAAAGATGGAAAACTAAAAACAATTGTTGTTTATACCAAACATGCCAGAGGACTTGTGGTAAGATTCTGTGCAGAAACCAATGCCCAGACCCTTGATGATGTAAAAGCATTCAATTATGAAGGCTACCTGATTGATGAAGAAAAGTCTACGGATACTAAACTGGTTTTTACAAGGTAAATGACAATATCAGCATTTAAAAAATATTTCAGCAATGAGCTTTCCGAATGGTATACTGATTCGGAAAGTACTTTTCTGGCCGCCATTTTTATTCAGAAAACCGTTGGTTTTGATTCGTTTCATCAAAGAAGATTTTCTGATCAGGAGCTTCTTAAGGCTGATGAGGAACGGCTTATAAACGTTATACAGGAGCTAAAAACCGGAAAGCCTTATCAGCAGATCCTTGGCGAAACGGAATTTTACGGAATGACTTTTTTTGTGGATGAAAATGTACTGATCCCGCGTCCTGAAACGGAAGAGCTGCTTGAAATAGCCATCCGTAACATCCAACATTTAAAGCTTCAGAAGGTAAAAATCCTGGATATAGGAACCGGAAGCGGTATTATTCCTCTGGTTTTAAAAAAGCATTTTCCGGAGGCAGAGATCTCTTCAGTTGATTTCTCGGAAAAAGCCCTGCAGACCGCCAGGAGAAATGCTGAACATCATCTGCTGAAAATTAATTTTATTCATGCTGACTATCTCAATTTTGAGCTTGAAGAAAGCTACGATATTATTATTTCCAACCCTCCGTATATCGGAATGGAAGAAGAAATTGAAATTGCCGCTTCTGTTAAGGAATTTGAGCCCAAAATGGCCCTCTTCTCCCCTGTTCCGGATGCTTTGATTTTTTACAGGAAAATTGCGGAGGATTCTAAAAAATATTTAAAAGACCGCGGACTTTTATTTTTGGAAATCAATCAGAAATTAGGTCCTGAAACTTTAGAACTGTATCAATATTTCTCTGAAGCTCAACTCATCAAAGACCTGTCAGACAATGACCGTTTTATTTTCGGAATAAAATAAAAATACTGCATCATGAAAATCATTGACCATTCAATCCGTTCTGTAAAAATTGCAGAAATAATTGCAGATGAAATGATCATCAGCTCGGCTGAAGACGGTCTGGATCTTCTCGGAGACCTCTATTATCAGGGTTTTGACAAGGTTATTATCTATGAAAAGAATATCGCTCCTGACTTTTTTGATCTTAAAACCGGAATTGCGGGCGAAATCCTTCAAAAGTTCTCCAACTATCGCATGGGACTTGCCATTGTAGGAGATTTCAGCCCATATGAAAGTAAAAGTATCAGGGATTTCATTTTTGAAAGCAACAAAACCAAGCATATTAACTTTGCGGAAACCCTTGAAGATGCCCTGAAAAAACTATCAGAATAACAGAAAATCCTGATCCGGAAAATAATTTGTTCAGCCTTCCGTTATAGGGAAAACTAAACCATCTGTAATGCTGAAAAAAATAAGTTTATTATCCGGAATCCTTCTCTGTTCCTTTTTCTCCGCACAGGAATTTACCCAATATAAAAACGGTCTGATCTACAGTGAAGAGGCGATGGCCAAGCTTGAAAAAGTTGTCGATTCGCTCAATTTAAAGTATAAAACCTGTGATCTGAGTAAGGTTTTTTATTCCCAGATGCAAACTGTTGGTTATTCTGTAAAAATGAAGACAGGAAATGTATCGGAAGCAAAAAAAGATATGGATCGAAATACCCCTATTGAAGATTTCATCAGAAAATATCCGGAGGCGATCATTAAAACAGATCTCCTGATCATAAAATCAAAAGAAAAAGATCATGACCGGAAAGATATTATTGAGATTAGGGAAATTCCTGTTAATGATGATGATGCAATGAGTATAAGGCTCGATTATACAAAAGAACTATATAGCAAACCATCAAAAAATAAATGGGCATATAACTACAGAGATAAAAAATCATATTCAGGTGAAGAGATTTATGGCTTTTTCTTTCCAGAAAACTTCAAAAGTATTCCTCTGGGCCCTAAATACTCCCGGCAGATCATCTATTCCGAATGTCTGATTGACACTTCTATTTCCAAATTCAAAGAGGATGCAAAAAGCGAAAGATTCGGATTGGCTCTGCCTGAAGGAGATTGGAGGAAGCTTTCAAAACAGGAAAAGGAAAAACTGCTGGATGAGCTGAGATCAGTAGAAATAATTGGCGGATGCAGCCAGGATAACTCACCCAGGATACAGGAAATATACATGGCTCTTTTATCAGCAGAAACCGCTAATTGGGAAATGTTTCTTAGGTCTCATCTTGATATTGTGAATGACCGTTTTGAAAGGGTCGCTGATTCCGGATATGCCAGAGCAAGAAGGGGAACTTATATAAAAGAGCTGGAAACCCTTAATATCAACGTTCCTGATCTTCTGTTCGGAACAGCATTCAGGATAGAAAATCCTGTAAACAATCATTATTTTGGAAATGTTTCAAGATTAGGGAAAGCCGTTGCAGAATCAAAAGATGTGGAACTGTTTCTCTCACAGCTGCTGTCTATGATTGGTGATAAAAATCTCGATGATTACAATAGAGTTGCTTCCTATTTTTTCTATTTAAACTGTAATTATCACATCAAAAGTAAAAGAGAAAGAAAGATCAATTCGATGAAACTGCTAGAAGCTATAAAAAGGCTTCCAAAATATATAACAGATCAGATTAAAATTGAAAATATACAGTTTTAATAGAAAAGCTTAAACAGGAGCGTGCTTAAATTTCATTCAAAAACTTTTTCATATCTGATTATCAATAATTTAAAACTGTTAACAAAACTCAATAAAAGATATTGTATTTAGTGACTGATGAAACTAAAGCTTTATCGAGGCAACTCCATTGATTCCGGACTGAGGTTATTATTGTTTTTAAATTAGTCTGTATTAAAGTTTTATCAGAGCAGCATATTAATCAAAATTATTATCAGGCCGCTCCTACGGAGCTCACCTTAGATCATGCATTACATTCTATGAACAGAGTACTCTTAAGGGGCACTAAAAAAAACTCCACTAGCATCCTATATTTTTTACAACAATTTATAAATTGATCATCAATTATTAAGACTTAATAAAAAACTAAATTAGAAATTTAAACGGGCTCTAAATGATCTGATAATAAATTTCTGTTCAATCATTTATTTTTCTTTTCAAAGAAACATACCGCATCCTCTACTGCCTGATCTACAGTCTGATAACGAACCCCCAATTCTTCAGCAGATTTTCTGTTGGAGTAGAAATTATTAATCCTCAATGCTTTCATATTGGGCGAGCTGAGACTGGTTTTAATCTTCAGTTTTCGGAGGCCATCTCCCAGATACCCCAGAAATGCGAGGCCTATGTCCGGAATAGGAATCATTACCGGGCTGCGGTTGGTAACCTGATTGACTTTTTTGAAAAAGTCTCTATAGCTTAAATTTTCGCCGGCGAGCAGGTATTTTTCGCCGTTTCTTCCATTTTCAAGGGCTTTAATAATCCCGTTGGCAGCATCTTCAGCGTGTACAAAATTTTTACCTCCTTTCGGATAGAAAACCATTTTCTTATTCAGAGCCCAGAATATAATTCTTCCGGAACTGGGTTTATGATCATAAGCTCCGATCATAAAAGTAGGATTCACAATAATAACCTTCGTTTCCCTGTTTTGCTGAAGAAGATAATTTTCTGTCTCCAGCTTACTTTTAGCATAGAATGAATGGGTAAAGGGATAGCGCTGCGGTGCTTCTTCATTGCCCAACCCTTCTGTGCTGCCATAGCCTAAGGTATTGGCGGTGCTTACAAACAAAAACTTCGCTACACCGGCAGCATCCGCCTGAGAAAACAGATGAGCCGATGCTTCATAATTCACTTTTCTGTACTCTTCATAATACAGCAGATCCTGAGCGGTTTCCGCGGCTATATGAATTACAGCATCAACGTCCTGCAAATCACTCGAAATATCTGAAAACAGATCCCCCTCTATAAGCCTGAGGTTTTTATTTTCTTCACCCAGCCAGCTGCTTTTCTTGCGCACCAGAGCAATAACAAAATAACCATATTCTAATAATTTTATAACGGTATGGGTCCCCAGAAGCCCTGTGGCTCCGGTTACAAAAACTTTTTTCATGCTTCAATTTCTTTTTTGATGGCACTGGTCATCAGGGGAAGTTTGATCCAGATCGGAAGGATCTTCATCATCAGCCAGCTGACAGGATTAACCATAATGACGGAATCTTTTTTAAATAACTGTCGGATACAATAAGCAGCCACCTTATCAGGATCCAGCAAGGTAAGTCTGCCTAAAAACCCTTGTTTTTCAATTCTCCGGCATACGTCGGTATTGGTTTTCATTGCTCCTGGATTCACAACACTTACACAGACATTGGTATCTTTAAGTTCTTCATGCAGCCCTCTGGAAAAGGAATGGATGAAGGTTTTTGAGGCCGGATATACGGTTTTAAAGCCAATCGGAGAGAAAGCCGCCATACTGGATACATTTAAAATGTAAGCTTTGGGCTGTTTTAAAAGATTAGGAAGCAGCTGATGCGTAATCAGGGAAGTTGCAGCAACGTTAACCTGAAGAATGGTATTGATATAATCCGGTGTTGCCTCAACAAATTTCTTGGTTCCTCCCAGTCCCGCGTTATTGATCAGGATATGGATCTCGAAAGAGGCATTCAGCCAGTCTGTCAGCTTCATGACATTTTCATTCACAGAAAGATCTGTTTCATAATAATGAGTCTTTATCCGGTAAGTTTCTTCCAGTTCTTCGGATAGGTCTTTTAAATGCTGCCCGGGCAGACTTACCAGAATAATATTGATCTTATTCTTTGCCAGATTTTCAGCAAATGCTTTTCCCAGCCCCTGGCTTGCTCCAGTAACCACTGCATATGATTCTTTGGTATCCATAACACAAAATTTATGGTACAAAGCTATCCCGGAATCTATGCTGAAATGTTCAGGATTATCTGAATGAACCTATTTTAAAGCACAAAATACAACAAATTCAAACACATGAAAATCAATACATTAAACAAACAAGAACGTAAAACTTTATAAATCCGAACCATTTTTATATTCGGAAGGTGTCTGATGGGTCAGCTTTTTAAAGGTGGTATTAAAGGAAGTTTTGGAATTGAAACCTGATTCGTAAGCGATGCCTAAAATCGACAGTTTGCTGTCTGTTTCTTTCAGAAGTTTTTTAGCATACTCAATACGGTATTCGTTCACGTACTGAAAAAAGTTTTTTCCAAATCCGGTATTGATTACATAGGAAAGATGATGAGTGGATACGGAGAGGAGTTCGGAAAGCTTAATCAGGTTCAGTTCACTGTCCAGATAAGGTTTCTGCTTATTCATCAGCTCTTCAAGCAGTTCTTTAATCTTCATCAGTTCTTCATCGGGAATCAGTTTCCGTTTAACCTCCTCAGCATCAGAATCACTGCTTATCGATATAAATTCTTCACGCTGTTTTTCTTCCACGGGATAAATCTCTTTCTGCTTCAGGGAGTAATAGCCTACAAAATAAATAACCAACAAAAAGACTCCGTTAATAAAGAAATTCAGAGAATTGGAATTGTAAGACAGATTATACACCACATAAATAATATTGATCAGGAAAATGACCAGTATGATATATTCCAGCCAGTTCAGGTTAATGCCTTCTGTATTTGCAGAGAACTGCTGTATTCTTTTCTGGTGCTTTCTGATGGTAACATAGGACAGACCGGTATAAAATAATGCCTGAAAGAGGATCAGTCCAATAAAAACAAAACGGAAAAAAGAGCTGTTATCAACGCCTAATCTTGGCAAAAGAAGATTAATAAGAAAAATAACAGGCAGAATAAAATATTTAAGATCTGTTATTTTAAATTTAAAAGAAGGATTGGTAAAAAACAGGACGCTGAAGTAAAACATAATCGGTGTCAGAAACTGTATGATCTGAACCGCAAATATGGAGTGAATTTCCACCGGAGCGCCTTTCACTAAAGTCAGCACTTCATCAAGCCAGAAACTTGACCACAGAAAAAGAAATAATCCGAACCAGAAATTGGCTTTACGGTTTACTTTTAACGGGTTGGATAGCTTCAGCAGAGACAGCAAAACCAATGAGCCATAGATTAAGACAACGATAAAACTGTTTAATTCTGATGTGCTCATTGGTTTTGATATTTTAAATCAAAGATAGCTTTTTATCTTATTTTTTTCCTTACAAAAATCTGATAAGCCAGATAAATCAACGGAAGCGACATGGCTCCCAGATAAAGGATATTTTTCTCAGCCTGCTGCGGATGTATTGCCACGGCGTATACAAGTCCAAAAAATGCTCCTCCGAGGTGGGCGGCATGGCCCAGATTGTCCCATTGCTTAGGATTCAGCATCATGTAAACGGAATATCCGAAATACAGAGTCCCGAATATCCAACCCGGAAGGAAGTTTACCTCAATGACCTTCGGGGCCATTGCTATTGCGGCAAAAATAATTCCGGAAACAGCTCCGGACGCTCCGATAGCTGAATACCAAGGCTGATTTTTATAGATCAACAGGCTGAACAAATTTCCCAGGATCATAGAACCGAAATAAATGATCAGAAAGCCTATATCTCCAAAAAAAAGCGTTACGGCACCCTGAAAGAAATACAGGGAAAGCATATTGAAGAACAGGTGCATAAAATCTGCATGCAGAAATGCTGAACTGATCAGTCTTATATATTCTTTACGGCTTTCAATTGCAGCTACATTGAATTTATATTTTTCAAATAAAGCAACATCATTAAAGCCCCTGTAGCTGAACAGACAGGTTGCGGCAATAATGACCATAACTGGTATACTCATAATTTTTTAATTCTTAATTTTCAGATTCACCGTCGTGGAATAAGTCTCCAATAACGCCTCCGTCTTCATCCACAATCCCGTCTCCGGTTTCAGGCTCTTCGTACACTTCAGGTTCTTCTTCAGGAGGTTCAGGAATGGTAATATTAATGGCTTTTACTTTAAATTTCGTAAACTGGTTGCCTATGGCTTTTATTCCTTTTACTGCAATAAACTCATCAATATTAATGGTCTCGGGATCACGCTCTTTACCTTTGTCTTTGGCAAAAATAATCTCTGCTGAAGCTCCGTCTGCTACAATTACATTCTCAATAAACGATTTGGAGTGTTCAGACGGCATAAAGGTCTGCACATTGGTTGTATTTTCCAGCAGGAACCTCTTGATAAAATAAATATCCTTTTCACCATCATAATAGATGCAGGTTACCGGCTGCTGCGGTCTCCATTTTTCTAAAACCAGGTATTCATCATCAAAACGGTTTCCTAAATCAAAAGAGACCAGTTTTACTTCGCCGTTTGTATTGATGGTAAGAATTCTGTCATCCCCTTTGAAGCTTCCCAATAGGGTACCTCTTCCATCAGCATTCAGTCTTCTCACGGTATCATCAAACCAGATTCTACGCGGAGCCAGTGTAGAAACCCCTTCTTCTTTCATATCAACCTTCTTCACAGAGTATTTCGTCACCAGGTTTCCTTTAGAATCTCTTCCTTTGATAGCAAGATCAGAGAAATCAATTTCCATTTTATTTTTTCGGATTCTCGGGTTGGGCTTCAGCAATACAGTCACTGTTTCTGCTTCACCGTTAGGATTTGCTGAGAAATACAGCACTTCCGAACCTTTTTTATCAGAGGCCAGCGGATAATCCGTATTTCGTGTTACCGCAGTAACGAAGAAACGTTTCATATAATACGGGCCTTCTTTTCCTTCGCGGTAAATCATGTTGTACACTGTACGTTTATCATTTTTCTTCCATACGGCAACATGCAGAATATCTTTTCCGATAAAGGTTTTGGCTTCCACTTTTACCACCTTCATGCTTCCGTCCTTTCTGAAAGTAATGATATCATCAATATCTGAACAATCGAACAGGTATTGGTCTTTTCGAAGAGATGTGCCGATAAAGCCTTCTTCAAAGTTGGCATAGAATTTCTCATTGGCTACGGCTACTTTTGTCGCATCAATGGTATCAAAGATTCTGAGTTCGGTTTTTCTTTGCCTGTCTTTTCCGTATTTCTTCTGAATATTCAGATAATAGTCAATGGCATAGGCTGTCAGATTACCAAGATTGAATTTCACCTGTTCTATTTTACCTTCCAGAGCCGCTATATTCTCTTTGAATTTATCTAAATCGAATCTTGAAATCCTCTTGATCCTGATTTCAGTTAATTTTACAATATCTTCTTCTGTTACTGCCCTCAACAGGTGCCTGGTATGAGGTTTCAACCCTTCATCAATGGTTTTCAGTACTTCTTCCCAGCTTTTTACTTCTTCAATATCGTGGTAAATTCTGTTTTCTATGAAAATTCTTTCCAGGGAAGAGAAATGCCAGCTTTCCTGAAGCTCATGAAGTTCTATTTCCAGCTCTTTTTTAAGAAGTGAAACGGTGTGGTCCGTGTTCATTTTCAGGATCTCTGAAACATTCAGGAACATAGGCTTATCCCCAACAATCACGCAGGCATTCGGAGAAATCGTTACCTGGCAGTCTGTAAATGCATACAGTGCATCAATTGTTTTATCCGGTGAAACATCGTTATGAAGATGAATAAGAATCTCAACTGTATCTGAGGTATTGTCTTCGATCTTTTTGATCTTGATTTTTCCTTTTTCATTGGCTTTCAGGATAGAATCAATCAGGTCGCTTGTCGTTTTGGAAAACGGCAGCTCGGAAATAACGAGGGTATGCTTATCTGTCTGGGTAATTCTGGCTCTGGCTCTTACCTTTCCGCCTCTGTGACCATCATTATATTCTGAAACATCCAGGTATCCCGCTGTAAGAAAGTCAGGAAACAGTTCAAATTTCTTTCCTTTCAGGTACGCTACGGATGCTGTAATCAGCTCATTGAAATTATGCGGAAGAATCTTTGTGGAAAGCCCTACTCCAATTCCTTCTACTCCCTGTGCCAGAAGCAGCGGGAACTTTACAGGAAGATCGATTGGTTCGTTATTTCTTCCGTCATAAGATTTTGCCCATTCGGTTGTTTTAGGGTTAAAGACCACTTCCAGAGCGAAGGGGGTTAATCTTGCTTCAATATACCTGGCTGCTGCTGCAGAATCTCCGGTATAGATATTCCCCCAGTTTCCCTGGGTATCAATCAGGAGTTCTTTCTGCCCGATCTGCACCATGGCATCAGTAATGGAGGCATCACCGTGAGGGTGATATTTCATGGTATTTCCTACAATATTGGCCACTTTATTGTAGCGTCCGTCTTCCAGTTCCCGCATAGAGTGCATGATCCTTCTCTGTACGGGCTTCAGACCGTCATATACTGAAGGGATGGCTCTATCCAGGATTACATAGGAAGCATAATCCAGAAACCAGTCTTTATAAAGTCCCGAGACTTTCTTTAAGCTCTCGCCCTCATGGGAGAATTCTTCTGTCGTCATCTGTTATTTTAATCGTTTTTCTCTTTATTCGTTTTTACTACTTTATTCAGAGAGAGTTTTAAATCGTTTACTTCTTTTCTGGTTAAATATGAAATATCATACTTAAGCATGGTAGAACCGCTGTTTTTACTGGTGATCTTTACATATAACCTTCTAAGGAAGAAGATACTTACGATCTCATATTCTATCAGTTTATATTTTGGAAACTCATCATGAAGAGGCTTATCCAAAAAAGGAACGATATTTCTGTTTTTAAAGTTCAGTGCTTCGCCGTCGCTGTCATATTCAAAAATCTGCCTTCCGTTAAGATAAAATATTATCAGGATTACAATGGGAACGATCAGCAGAAGATAGCTTACCTTTCCTACAGCCTGAAATCTGTATTCATTCAATAAAAATGCAGTGATTCCAAATACGACCATCATCAGCAGCAATGTGTTTACAAAATTATAAACAGATGCTTTGTTGCGGTTGCTTAGTCTCATTTTATATATTTTGGTGTTTGGTGTCTTAGGTTGTCAGCGTTAGCTGATGGCTGCTTCGTCTAAAATTTCTTTTTTATCAATGTCAGGATCTTCTACAACCAGATTTTCAAGGATAAATACCTGTCTGTCCGGTGTATTTTTTCCCATATAGAATTCCAGCAGCTGCTCTATAGTCTGATCTTTACCAACCACTACAGGTTCCAGACGGATATCTTTTCCTATAAAATGTTTAAATTCATCCGGCGAGATTTCACCAAGCCCTTTGAATCGGGTAATTTCAGGGTTTCTGCCTAATTCGTTCAACGCTTTTATTCTTTCCGTTTCTGAGTAGCAGTATCTTGTTTCTTTTTTGTTTCTTACCCTGAAAAGCGGGGTCTGCAGAATATAAAGGTGCCCGTTTTTGATCAGATCCGGGAAGAACTGAAGGAAGAAGGTAATCATCAGAAGGCGGATGTGCATCCCGTCTACATCGGCATCGGTTGCAATAATCACCTGATTGTATCTTAGGTCTTCCAGGCTTTCTTCAATATTTAAAGCTGCCTGAAGCAGGTTAAACTCTTCATTTTCATAGACCACTTTTTTGGTCAGGCCATAGCAGTTCAGAGGCTTTCCTTTCAGGGAGAACACGGCCTGTGTTTCTACATCCCGGGATTTTGTGATGGATCCGGATGCAGAATCTCCCTCGGTAATAAAGATCTGGGTATCTCCTTTTCTTTCAGCCTTCTGATCGTTATAATGCTGTCTGCAGTCTCTCAGCTTTTTGTTATGAAGGGATACTTTTTTGGCTCTTTCTCTTGCCAGCTTCTGAATTCCGGAAAGTTCTTTTCTCTCTCTTTCGGAGATCAGGATCTTTCTCTGGATGGCTTCAGCTATTTCAGGGTTTTTATGAAGGAAGTTATCCAGTTTGCTCTTCAGGAAATCAATGATAAACGTTCTTACGGTAGGTCCGTTCGGTCCCATATCGTTAGATCCCAGCTTTGTTTTGGTCTGCGATTCAAATACGGGTTCCTCTACATTAATGGAGATCGCTGCAATAATGGATTTTCTGATATCTGAAGCATCAAAACTTTTATTGAAAAACTCACGGATTGTTTTTACATAGGCTTCACGGAAGGCATTAAGATGTGTACCTCCCTGTGTGGTATTCTGTCCGTTGACGAAGGAAAAATAGGTTTCTGTCTGGGATTTATCAGAATGGGTGATAGCCACTTCTATATCATTATCTTTCAGATGAATGATAGGATAGAGAATTTCGCTTTCCAGTTCTTCTTCAAGCAGGTCTTTAAGTCCGTTCTCTGAGTAATAGGTTTCTCCGTTGAAAAGAATTTTCAGCCCGGGGTTCAGATACGCATAATTGCGCAGCATTCTCTCGATATATTCTTTTCTGTATTTGAAATGAAGGAAAATATCTCCGTCGGGAATGAAAGAAATTTCGGTTCCGTTTCGGTCCGAAGTATCTTTTTCATCATAGTTTTCTTTGATGAGACCTCTGGAAAATTCAGCCATTTTCATTTTTCCGTCACGGAAAGATCGTACCCGGAAATAGTCCGAAAGTGCATTTACGGCTTTGGTACCTACCCCGTTCAGACCTACAGATTTTTTGAAGGCTTTACTGTCGTATTTCCCTCCCGTATTCATTTTAGAAACGGCATCTACTACCTTTCCCAACGGAATTCCACGGCCAAAGTCTCGGATGGTAACTTTTCCGTCATCCAGTTTTATTTCAATTCTTTTCCCTGCTTTCATTCTGAACTCATCAATAGAGTTGTCCAGAATTTCTTTCAGGAGGATATAAATACCGTCATCGGCGGAGGAGCCGTCGCCCAGTTTCCCGATATACATTCCGGGACGCAGACGGATATGTTCCTGCCAATCGAGGGTTCTGATATTATCTTCTGAGTAGGTTGGATTTATTTCTTGTGACATATATGATTTCAGCAAACATACAAAAGTACGAAATTGTCTAAAATTATCCGAATTTTTTCAAGTTGATTTTTTGAATATTCAACCCCAAATCTTGTGCTTATTAACTCATCAAATTATATATTTACATTATTATTCAACATCACGTGATAAAAAGATTTATTTTCTGCATTTTTTTTATTTTTCCGGCAGTCCTGATTTTACTTTCAGCACAGATTCCGGGGATGGTAAACTATACTGAACAGGATGGTTTAGAATGTTCGTATACCTATCATTTAAGGCAGGATAAAGATGGTTTTATCTGGATTGGGAGTGATAACGGATTATTCAGATTTGACGGCAAAGAGTTCAAACAATACGGAAAAAAAGAGGGATTAAAAAATCTTGACATCATTTCCTGTGAGCCCCTTCCCAACGGTGAGGTTTTCATCCTCCCTTTTCTGAATGACTTTGCTTATTTAAAAGACGGAAAGGTATTCGATCTGAATATCAATGATTACGTGAAAAATCAATTTTTAAACTCCATGCCGAAAATCACCCGTAACGGAAACGTACTTTACTTATATGAATATGGTGATCCTCAGAATATTTTTATTTATGAAAACGGAAAAGTAAAAAGAATGCCCGTTCCTTTAGACTATTCTCAAAGGACGTTAGGAACTGTAAAGTTTGATTTTCAAACCCGGAACCTCTATTTATATGATGCACTAAAAGCTGAAATTCAGGTGTACAATCTCAACAGCAGAAAAAAAAGGATTATAAAAACAGACGGCGGAAATCTGGTTTGTGAGAAAGATAATTTTCTGGTTTTTAATGATAAGGGAAAAATCAGTATTTACCAACAGCCCGATCCGTTTCATATCAGGAAAATATTTTCTTATGATACAAAAGAACAGATCTTCTATGGTGTTATTGATAAGAATAACAAGCTTTGGCTCAATCTACAAAACGGTGGGGTTCTTTACTTTAACCAATCTTTGCTTGAACATAAAAAAAACCTGCCCCCTCCTGTAAAAATCTTAGACAATTATGTTATCAATAATGTTCTGGTAGATAAGGATGATAATGTATGGTTCAATTCCAGAAACAACGGTGTTTTTTTTATCACAAAATCTCTTTTTACCAATCATGTCAATTTATCAGTAAAAAATAATTCCGAATATATTAAAGCTATCGCAAAAGATAACAATAGAATTATCCTGGGATATAACAGCTCTCACGGCGCTGTTATTGACAGGAACGGCAAAATACATGATATTATGCTGGACAGGAATAATAAGGATGAGAACAGATCAGTTTACATCAACCATAATACCGCCATTTTTGGAATTTCAAATAAAGTTATCATTCATAATCTTTCTAAAAAAACCAATAAACAGCTGATCTATACTGTAAAAAATATTGTTCCTTATACTCCGGATTCTGTATTTTTCTGTACGTCGTCTCACCTGATGGTCTATAATTTAAAGAATGAAACCCTTACCACCTATCTCAATGAGCGCACCTACACGGTTCTTCCTTACGATCAAGACAGCTTATTTGTGGGCAACTTCAGCGACCTGTATAAATTCAATATTAAAACGAAAAAAAAGACCTTATTTTTAAAAGGGTATTACTTTTCGGATCTCAAAAAATTAAAAAGGAATACTTACCTGGGGGCTACCAACCTCAACGGGATTATTATTTTCAATGATAAAGGGATTATCAGAAAAATTGAGAAAAGTAACGGGCTGATTAACGACCAGGTCAAGAGAATAGAGGTAGAAAATGAAAATACATTCTGGGCAAGCACCAATTCCGGGATCTCCAGAATTGAATTAACAAAGAACAATCTCCGGATTAATAACTTTACCCAAACTGACGGCCTTCCATCTAATGCTGTTGCCGGTTCTGTCACAAAAAACGATACCATCTTTATCGGAACGTCCAAAGGATTGGGAATATTCCCGATAAAAAAATTACTGGCCCAGGAGAAATTCATTCATAAAAAAGTCATTATCAATTCTGTAACCATTGAAAATAATGAATATCACAATTTACAGGAAACCCTGACTGCCCATACCAATAATACGGTTATTTTTAATCTCAGTTTTCTTGATTATGCTTCCCAGGGAAAGATAAGCTATAAATATAAGATTGAAGGACTCAATGACACCTGGCAGGTAAGTAATTCCCCAAAACTGATATTCAGCTCCATTCCTCCGGGAGAATATGTATTGCGGGTTTTCGGGTTAGGCTATAATGGAAAGCAGTCTTATACTTCTACAGATCTGCCCTTTAAAATCAAGCCCGAGTTCTGGCAGACCTGGTGGTTTAAATTATTACTGGCAGCCATCATCCTGATTCTCCTATCTGCTCTGATTAATTCCTACCTGCAGAAAAAGCGCAATAAAAAGCTGGAAAAATTTTATCATGAGAAGAAAATAGCTGAGCTTGAACTACAGGCTATTAAAGCACAGATCAATCCGCACTTTATTTACAACTGCCTGAATTCCATTAAGTATCTGCTGTTTAAAGAAGATTATGAAGAAACTGAAAACTATCTGGACATATTTTCTCAGCTGATCAGGAAAACCCTTCATTATTCTGAAAAAACCTTCATGCCTATATGGGAAGAGGTGGAATATCTTTCTTTATATATGGATATGGAAAAGCTACGTCAAAATAAGCTTTTTGATTATGAAATTCATATATCTGAAAGCGTAAACAAAAACTGGGCAATCCCTTCACTGCTGATTCAGCCATTTGCAGAAAATGCCATAAAACACGGAGTTTCCGGCTTAAGATCTCAAAAAGGCTTTATCAGAATATCTTTTGACCATACAGATTCTACCCTCTGCATAACGATTGAGGATAATGGCAGGGGAATTCAGTCTAAAAACGAATCTTCCGCCGGCGAAAACTCATTCGGATTAAAATTATCAAAAAAAAGGATCCAGACTTTTAAACAGCTTTTTGAAACTAATATCATCCTGGAGGTCATTAATCTTTCCGAAAAATACGGAAAACAAGGCACCCAGATAAAACTTTACATTACACCTTATGAAAACACAAGTTTGCATCATTGACGACGAACAGCATGGCAGAGATTATGTCTCCCTGCTGTTAAAAAAAGAATTCCCTGAAATCCAGATCAGCTTCGAGGCTTCCAGTGTGGAAGAGGCTTACATATACCTTACCAAAAATTCACCGGATATTTTATTTCTGGACATCCGGCTGAGTGACGGTACTGCTTTTGACCTGTTATCTAAATTTAAAGAAATTTCATCTCAGATTATTTTCATTACGGCTTTTGAAGACTTTGCCATTCAGGCTATTAAAAACGGAGCCACGGATTATCTTCTGAAACCTATTAAAAAAATTGATTTTATTATTGCTGTGAATAAAGCTCTGGACAATATCAGAAAAATGCAGCCTGTCCAAAATACGGTGCTTCAGGATCATAAAATCATTCTCTCTACCCTACAAGGCTTTAAAATAGTGTATATTGCCGATATTGTTCACTGTGAGGCTGATTCAAGCTACACAACTTTTCACCTCGTCAATAAAATTAAAATCATGGTATCTAAGACCCTGCATGAATTTGAGGCGGTACTTCTGAATCATAATTTTTTCAGAATTCATCACAAACATCTTATTAATATCGACCATCTGCAGGAATATATTAAAGGCCGGGGCGGACAGGTTGTAATGAGCGACTGTTCCGTACTGGATGTTTCATTCCGGAGAAAAAATGATTTCCTTTACAAAATAGGAAAAACGGACTAATCTTATTTTCCGACGCACTTACTTGCTCATCCGTCGCACTTATTAGTTGTACATATTTTTCCATCGGAGTCTTTTCTATTTTAGTCATACTAATCAACAAAAATGTAATTATGAAAAAAATGACAGAAAAGACTCTGAAAAAAAGCCTGATGAATTCTATTACAAGCTATAGTCGCATTATTCCCCCCGGTAATTCTGGATATACTCCATCAGTTACTCCGGTTGTAACACCGGCATATCCTATCAACAGTACATATTACACTCCACCTAACAATGGTCTTCCCAATAATGGATGGGAGATTCCGAAGTAAAAAACAGATCTCATTCCCCGGTTTGAGGTCTGTTTTTTTAACACAACATACTGTATTAACTACTTAAAAATTAAAATATGAAAACAAAACTTATTCTTTTTAATAAGAGTATTGCCCTGGTTCTATTCATCTTTTTGGGTAATACTCTATCGGCTCAGGAAGCTCTGCTTAATCCTACCGCAACAGTTTATGACGGATTAAGTGATCATATAAGCACTTTTGAATGTCCTCCTTTCAGTATAGCGGAAGCTTATGAGGAATATAATCAGCAGGAATCGGGAGCTGAACTTTTTGCCAAAAGATTTGATACTGATATCACAACATTGAATTCAGGGAAGTGGGAAAAACTAAATGACCTGCATGTATGGCGGTACAGAATCACCTCAAAAGATGCCTATTCTATGATGCTTATATTTAAAAATATGCGTCTTCCGGAGGAGAGCAGTCTTTTCCTTTATAATGAGGATATGAGCTATGTTGTAGGTCCTGTAACTCATACGTATAACACAGAAAGTGGTATATATCCCACTGAACTAATCCCTGGCAGCAGTATTATTGTAGAATTGGTCATTAAAGGAAGCAGCTATCAGGAAAACAATTCTTATTTTACCATTGGTAATGTATCCCATGATTTCTTAGATGTATTTGAGCTGGCAAGCGGAACCGCAACCCCCGGAAAAATTCTGAAATGTCATAATGATATTAATTGCAGCGCTGGCAATGAATGGCAAACGCATAAAAGAGCTGTTGCTTTGGTTACTATAGGAGGGCAAGGGCTTTGTTCAGGTTCTCTGATTAATAATACAGCCTTTAACGGACGATCTCTTTTCCTTTCTGCTACGCATTGCTACGGATTATTTAACAGCCCGGAGAATAGTGTCTTTTATTTCAATCATGAAAAAGAAGAATGTAATGGCAGTAACCGGGATTACAGAAAGAATGATGATGTCATCAAAATATCAGGAGCCAGTCTGTTAAGCTCCAATAATTACGCCGATATGCTTCTTCTGCAGCTAAATGACAGAATGCCCTCTTCTTACAGACCTTACTTCCCTGGATGGGACAGATCTGGAGATAACCCCCAAAAAGGTGCTGTTATTCATCACCCTAAAGGAAATCCTAAAAAAATAACACTAGACAATGATATTATAGCACCTAACACTAATCCCGTAACTATTAATCTATCCCAAAACATTTTTAGAACATTTGAAGTTGGCACAATGTGGGAATCATGGCCTGATAGTGGTACTATAGAAGGAGGTTCATCAGGGTCTCCATTGTTTAATCAGAATGGAAGAATCGTAGGCCATACAACAGCAACCAAAATTAACGGATATACCAATGGTATTTTTTCCGAACCGAAACCCATATATGTCTGCCCTCCCCATAACATTTCTCATTTCGGCCGTTTATCTGTATCCTGGGACTATGGAGGGGCTTCTCAAAGACTTAGAGATCATTTAGACCCCAGCAATACCAATCAAATGTCTATACAAGGACTTATTCCTGCCGGCTGGAGACATCATAAATTCCCGACCAATCTAAACAGCAGAAAAATGCAAAGCGGCGACTACGATGGTGTACACGTAGGATTAGGCAACCAGATATTCTACAGAGCTCTTAGCGGTCAGGTTCAGATGTATTACTGGACTTCTAACGGCTGGCAGCATGGTACTATTCAGCCTAATAATTCATATTCAAACCTGGTAGGCGGTGATATTGCCGTAGGTTTGGGGAACCAGGTCTTTTACCGCGGTATGAATGGTAATGTACAAACAATGTACTGGGCGAATAATTCGTGGCAGCATGGTGTAGTAGGAGGTTCTGTTCATTCTGCTCCGCACAGTCTGGCTCTGGACGAAAACAATAGCGTATATTACCGGGGAACTGATGATAAATTGTATATTTTATATTGGAGTAATAATGCATGGCATTCTGGTGACATTTCAGGATCTGTCAATAACAATACTAAAATTGCAGGAGATGTGGTTGTGGGCAACGGTGCCCAGATATTTTACAGAGGCGGGGACGGAAAGCTGCAAATGTATTACTGGGGTAATAACGCATGGGTACATACCTATGTAGACCCAGCCGGAAGCAATGCTTCACCTCTTTATAATATACAAAATGCAGCAGGAGCAATAAGTATTGATAAAGACAATAATAATACAATTTATTACCGTGGAACAGATAATAATATGCACAGATATTACTGGAACAATACATCCTGGCAGCACCAATGGTTAGGGAGTAACAATGATGCTAAAGTATATGGGGACATTACTGCCGGAGAAGGAAACCAGATTTTCTACCGTGGTATTGATGCAAAAATGCACCTGTATTATCTGGGCAGTAATAATACATGGGTACATGACTGGATTGAAACGAGCCTGCAGACTCCCAATGCCCATAATGTAGCAGGTTCAATAGGCAAAGGTCCTGGAAACATTTTATTCTACAGAGGAAATAACGGATTCATGCAACATTATTTCTGGAATGGTGCACAGATGTTGAAGAACAGTAAAGAAAATGACTATTTCGGTATGGATAAAACCCCTCCAAGTCCTACCATACCTAAAGAGATTCCTGCCGGTATTTTTTCAACAATGACGCCTAATCCCGCAAAAGATTATATTGCATTAACAGCTGACTGCAAATCTCAAACCACAATTGCCATTACCATTACAGATATGCTTGGAAAAACAGCCATGAATTCCTCCCATAAAGCAGACGCAGGAAAAAACACTATTACTCTGGATATTAATAAACTGAATACAGGTGTTTATTTTGTGAAAATACAAGACATGCAGGGTGAATCCGCTGTTCACAAACTGATTAAAGAATAATGAATGAAATGTAGGAATTTAAATAATTCCGGTGCCTTCAAATAAACGATACGGAACTTAAACCCTGTAAAAAAGCACAAGACATCATAAAGTTCCAATATGAAGCAGTAGAGATCTCAGGATTTCTACTGTTTTTTTATTGGGCAGCATATCAAGGTTCAGAGTTCTGGGATCAGAATATTTTTCAACTTCACGCAAGGTCCGAATACCATATTTTAATTTGAAATCAGCTTCATTGATTTTTCTGAACCTAGTATACATCAATATTCACTGTACATTCCCTTAACTTTTGAAATGGATTTGATATTATTTCAGATCAAATATTGCAATATTATCACGTAAAGTCTATATTTATAAAATTATTCGAAACAATGTGAAATATAAATTATATTCTTCTCTATTTTTGTTAATAATTATTATGCCTCTTTCTTTTGAGGCTCAAATTCCCGGGCTTATTCATTATTGCCCTAGCATCAAAAGAATATCTTCCGGTTGTCTTTAATTTTCAGCTGGCCAATACCAGCATAAATACTATTGAAAACTATAATTTTGCGGTCTCACAATCTCTGACAGATAATCCTGATAAACAATATGGAAGTGTATGTCACTTTTTAGTTTCTATCAATGAAAACGTTAAAAATGGAGAGATTTTCTGTGATGAAGGCTGCAATGAAGAAAATAAAGAAACAGGTAATACTTCTGTATTTGAGGAGAATATTAAGTTTTCGCCCAATCCTGTATCTGATATGGCAAATGTAGATTTCACGTTAAAAGCAGAAGCGAAAATAACAGCTAAAGTCGTTGATTACTATGGCAGACCAATAAAAACTCTTATGACGAATTCCAAATTGGTAAAAGGAGCTAATAAACTTAGATTCTCAACATCCAATCTCATCAATGGAATTTATATCCTAACGATAAATGCGGGTTCAGAAAGCAGATCATTGCAATTTATTGTAAAGCATTAAATAAATTAAACTGCTCTATTTTTTCGTAAAACAAGATCTTATATCAGACTACCCATTTACGGGTAGTCTTTTTTATGTACTTATGATTATTCTTTGCAAAAAATAATTAAATTCGGGAACATAAAAACAACAACGTCAATGATACAACTTCCCATATCAAAGCTTTCCAATGTAGGAACTACTATTTTCAGCCAGATGACTCAATTGGCCAATGAAAATGAAGCCATTAATCTTTCCCAGGGATTTCCGGATTTTATGCCGGATTCTGAACTGCTGGATCATGTTGATTATTTTGTTAAAAAGGGCTTTAATCAGTATGCTCCTCTGGGAGGAATGCCGGTATTGAAGGAAGAAATTGCAAGGAAAATTGAGAACAGCCATCGTGCAGTTTATCATCCGGATTCCGAGATAACCGTTACCGCAGGCGGTACGCAGGCTATTTTTACAGCGATTGCTGCTTTTGTAAAAAAAGAAGATGAGGTGATCATTTTTGAACCCGCTTACGATTGTTATGAACCAACAGTAGAGCTTTTTGGAGGTATTGTCAGACGCTTTGAAATGAAAGCTCCTGATTATGAAATCGACTGGACAATGGTAAAAGGACTGGTGAGCGAAAAGACTAAAATGATTATCCTGAATAACCCGAATAATCCTTCGGGAAAGATTTTAAAGGAAAAAGATCTGCAGGAACTTATTGAACTGGTAAAGGGAACATCCATTCTGATTTTAAGTGATGAAGTATATGAAAATATTGTTTTTGACGGACAACAGCATTTAAGCATCTGCCAATATCCTGAGCTTAAAGAAAGGAGTCTTTTGGTAGCTTCATTCGGAAAGCTTTTCCATGTTACAGGATGGAAGACCGGCTATTGTGCAGCTCCCAAAAACCTGACGGATGAATTCAGAAAAGTTCATCAGTTCAATGTTTTCTGTGTCAATACTCCTATTCAGCTGGCTCTGGCAGAATACATGAAAAATGATGAACATTATCTTCATCTGAATGCATTTTTCCAGGAGAAAAGAGATTTCCTGCGAAAAGGGTTAGCCGGGACTTCTTTTAAGCTTCTGGATTGTGAAGGCACGTATTTTCAGGCTGTAAAATATGATGCCATTTCAGATCAGAATGATTTTGATTTTGCCAGCGAGCTCACCATCCGTCATAAAGTGGCCAGCGTTCCTTTTTCATCATTCTACCGGAATAAGAGAAATGATCATGTCATCAGGCTATGTTTTGCCAAAAAGCAGGAAACTCTGGAAAAAGCGATTGAACATCTTTCAAAAGTACAACCCTTTATATAAGCGGGGAAAGCAGTCTTGCCATATGTTCAAAAAAGACTTTATATTTAGGTCTTTTCCGCCATGCATCAAGAAAAATTTCTTCACAGTCATTCATATCTTCGAGAAAAATGCTGTGAAGCTTTTCATTGATTTTATGATCAAACACCAGTGCATTGACTTCAAAATTCAATTCCTGGCTTCGGGCATCCATATTAGCCGTTCCGATGCTTGAAAAATTGTCATCTATCAGCATGGTTTTGGCGTGAATAAAGCCTTTTTTATAAAGGAAAATACGGACATTATTCTCTAAAAGCTCCTCATAATAGGAATAAGCCGCTGCATTCACAATTACTGAATCTCCCGATTTCGGAACCATCAGCCTTACATCCAGACCGGAAAGACCAGCCTGCTTAATGGCATTCAGCACTGTTTCTACAGGAATGAAATAAGGAGTAACCATATAAATTCTTTTTTTGGCTGCGAGAATGGCTGAATGGGTGCTCAGCATAATGGAAGGCCTGGTGTCCGGACCGCTAGCAGCCGTCTGTACCAATGAACTGCCTCCGCCAATATTTTTGTAATCAAAATAATCCTGCGAAATTTCCGGAAGCTTTTCCGCGGCAAAGGTCCAGCTGCTTAAAAACAGAAACTGAAAGTAAAAAGCAGCCTCTCCTTTGATGTAAAGGTGTATATCCCGCCAGTACTGTCCGGGATTAGGATTGATGTATTTATCTGAAACGTTGATTCCCCCCGTAAAAACTTCAGATCCGTCCACAATAATAATTTTTCTGTGATCCCTGTAGTTTACTCTGTTGGCTAGAAGCCTGAAGGTAATTTTATTGACAGGGGATACTTCCACTCCACCTTCTTTCAGTCTTTTTAAAAGTTTCTTCCCTATCTTTCCGCTTCCCATATCGTCATAAAGGAAACGTACTTTTATACCTTCTTCTGCTTTTTTTATCAGGAGATCAGCAAGTCTGTTTCCTATTTCATCATTATCATAAATGTAATATTCAAGATGGATATGATGCCGGGCCCTTTCAAGCACCTCAAACACTTTCGTAAATTTTCCTTCCCCGTTTACCAGAATTTCAGTATGATTTCCCTGTGATAAGGGAGAGCGGGCAGCGTGATACAGAAAATTAACCGTTGTGATGAAGTTCCATACTTCTTCTTTATGTTCTCCCAACGCTTTTTCATGAGTTTTACGAATATATTGGGCCACGGTACGGTATACCTGTTCATTCCGTTCTATTTTAAAGGTGTAAAATTTATTTTTCCTGTAATTGACCCCGAAGACAAAGTATATAATAATTCCTGCTACAGGAAGAAATATAATGAGCATAAGATATGCAAGCGTTTTGCTGGTCGTTCGTGTATCCATAATGATCTTACCGGCAAGAAAAACCGTTCCCAGGAGATATAAGACTTCCAGCCCAAGCAGGATATAAGGAAACTGATCAAAGAATTCTTTAAACATCTGGGTGCTGTTAAGATTATGATATTAAAGATAGGGAAAAAAGAAAAGGTAAATTAGCGTATACTTATAAAAAAAGAACCAATTGGATGGAATTGGTTCTTTTGCTTTTATTTTTCTGCCTTGTCTGAAATATTCTATAAAAACATTCCCCCGGAAGCTTCAATTCTCTGCCCGTTGATCCAGCCGGCGTCTTCTGTACACAGAAAAGCCACTATTCCACCAATGTCATCCGGGAGGCCTGCCCTGCCTAATGCCGTTATACTGGAAATCATTGAATTGACATTATGATCATCCCTGGTTCTTCCGCCGCCAAAATCAGTTTCTATAGCGCCTGGTGCGAGAACATTGGCTTTAATTCTTCTTGGCCCCAATTCCTTAGCCATATATTTCGTCAGCATTTCTACGCCTGCTTTCATAGAGCCATAAACGGATGATCCGGGTAAGGCAAATCTTGCCAGTCCTGAAGAAATATTGATGATTCCCCCACCGTCATTCATAAACGGAAGCATTTTCTGAGTCAGGAAAAACACGCCTTTAAAATGGATATCAACAACATCGTCCAGCTGCTCTTCGGTTACTTCCATGATCGGGGCATATAGAGCTGTTCCTGCATTGTTAACGAGGAAGTCTATTTTCGGGGTTCCTGTTTCCTGTTCAAGATGTTCTGTTACTTCTTTTACGAATGTCCCGAAACCTTTCACATCTCTGGTATCCAGCTGAAAAGCCGCAGCTTTCTGCCCCAGGGCTTTTATTTCATCAACAACTGCTTCTGCTTCTTCTTTGCTGTTTTTATAGGTAATGATTACGTCTAATCCTTTTTGGGCGATTTTAAGGGCTGCATTTTTACCAAGCCCGCGGCTTCCTCCTGTTATTAAAGCTATTTTTGTTTTTGCTGTCATTTTTGTTTGATTTTAATGATACAAAGTTGGGATATTTCCGTGAAGAAGTGTTTGCCTGAATCAATCTGAAATTTGCAAAATTCAAATCATGAACGAAACTGAAGCGGCGTAAATGATGTTTTTCTTTTGAAAAAGTTTGAGAAGTGGGCAATTTCCTCAAAGCCGAGCGCATAGGAAATTTCAGACACACTCCATTGAGTCTGCCGAAGCATGATCTTAGCTTCCTGAATAAGGCGGTCTGCAATAAATTCTGTGGTAGTTTTTCCGGTATTCTCTTTTAGTTTTTTATTCAGATAATTTACATGGATAGCCAGCCTGTCAGCATAATCTTTTGCTGTTTTCAGCTGCAGCCGCTGCTCTGAAGACTCTATGGGGAACTGCCTTTCCAGAAGTTCTATAAATAGGGAAACCACCCGTAGGGAGGCATCATTAGCTGTTGAGAGTTTGGCCGCCGGCTGTAATTTCTGTCCGTAATGAATCAATTCCAGTACGTAATTTCTGATGAGGTCATACTTAAAGATATAATCAGAATCAATTTCTTTTTTAATTTTCGTGAATAAAATTTCAATTTCATCTGCCAGCTCATCCTCTATTTCAAACAATGGAACATTGCCGGGTTGAAATATGGGCAGATCTTCCAAAGAAAACCGGGATTGGGATTTGACAAAAAAATCTTCTGTAAATACACAGAAGCTTCCGGACTGATCAGGATCCTGGGGAATCCAATGATAGGGCACTTTGGGAGTAGCAAATAATAAAGCATTCTTTTCTATAGGTATAATCTTATCTGCATATTCTGCCCTGTTTTTACCTCTGATTAAGCTGATTTTATAATATCTTCTCCTGTTATAGGGCATTTCTGAGGTTGTTCTTGCTCTTTCTATCGTCTGCCTGATGTCAAAAACATTAAAATGTCCTATATCTTTATGAAGGCCTTTCGGGAAAATACTTTCGAGGTCTTTTCCTAGTTTGGCGGCCATCTCTTTATAGAAATCTTCAAGTGAAGTGTGGTGCATTTTTTCCATTTCAGACAATTTGTATAATTCAAATATACAAAACTGTACCGGAATGAAAATTTATAAAAAAATACATTTTATCTACACTAAGTGATATATTTCATTTATTTTTTCTACATTCGTTATAACTAATACACTAAAAATCAAAACAATGAAAAAACAAACTCTATTCAACGCAAAAAAGCTTAGCAAAAAACAATTGAGAACAATCGCAGGAGGGCTTCTTAACTGTATGGAACCGGTATTATGCACCAATCCACCGTGTGAGCCGTCTTCTGACCCTAACGGATGTACGATGTATTCTCCCAAGTGTGCACAGAGAGAGTGCAGAGTACCTATTGAGATCATTCCATAATTTTGATATCATTGACTATGAAAGATTTCAAAAACGGCAGAAAACTGCATAAAAAAGAATTAAGAACAATCTCCGGAGGATTAATGAGATGCCTTAATCTGGATACGCGAAGATGCACAACTACCGGAATTTCATGTGCAGAGCCCGAGTGCAGATATGTTCCGGACCCGTTATACCCATAAAAGCTATTAAAATAACAGTATAAAATGATCATTTATACAAACGTATCCGGATTTCCGGATACGTTTTTTATTGAAGCTACTTTTAGTTATAGGTACTGAAAATCCCTGCAAAATCAAAACACCTGAAGATAAAACAGATTGAAACTTATGATTCACGACCTTCACTACTTCCCTTCTTCAGGCTTCAGTCCTGTATCAATCAGATCACTATGCCTCCTACCCACTGTATCTCCCATTTCCCATTTTTATATTCAGCAGAATAATCATTGGAGGAACTGCTGCCGGATTCATAAATGTAGAATATTCCGGGATTTTCTGCATTTTTCTGTATTCTCGAAATGCTCCCATCCGTAATCTCCGTTACCCTTGTATAAGCTGTCTGCTTTCTTTTATCTTCCGGTATAAACAGCACCCTGAATTCCGGACTGACCTGATGAAAATAATCACAGCCGCTTTCATATACCATAAAAGAATAGTTCCTTTTTCTCTGGTCTGCTTCTCCGTAACCATTGTTCAGAAGCAGTAATTCATACAGCCGGGTAAATTTATTTTTCCCTGATTTATACATTGGATTCATATCATCAAAATCATTAATGCCGTCTCCGTCTGTATCTTTATCATCAGGATTCAGGCCCATGCTTTTTTCAAAAATATTATTGTACCCGTCTTTATCCGTATCCTTCATCAGGTCCTTTATTTTTATTTTAAATAATTTTCCGTCTTCCATCGCGGAATAATCATCATAACCAGGAAGTCCTCCTACTTTAATAATTTTCACAAGACTTCCTTCTATCTGAAGATATTCTCCCTGAATAATAGGCTGCTGCTGAATTTTATTGAAGTAATAATGACTGAAACTCAGCCCCAGAAAATACGCCGAAGGCTTGTTATTTTCAATCTTTAATAACCAGTATCCTAAATTGTTATTGCCCAGGGCATACAACACATTCCCCACCTGCTGCCGGGCGATATACCAGAACTGTTTAGAAAATTTTTCATCAAACAGTTTAAAATCAGTTTCTTTTTTCTTAAAGTTCTCATCATATTCCTGATCGTAAGTATGGGCTGCTGTACTGTCTTTTTTAAAATCCCGGTATTTCTTAAGGTTTATAATTTCAAGGTAAGCAGGTTTTTCATTAAGGATCTGCTGTACCGTATAAGGTTTCTGTTCTTCGTATTTACCATAGATCTCATCTCTGCTGTTAACAAAACAGTTGTCTTCAGCAGATTCAGAACACGAAAAAATCGTGGCAAGAGCTGCAAAGTATAAAATTTTCATAGTTAAAGTTTACTATATGAATGCAAAAAACGCTCCCAAATTCATGGAAACGTTTTTTAATTATAACTAACTTTAATATTTTCTTATACGTTGAATCTGAAGTGCATAATATCACCATCTTTCACAATATACTCCTTCCCTTCTACGGAAAGTTTTCCGGCTTCTTTTATTTTTACTTCTGAACCGTAGGTGATGTAATCTTCATATTTTATTACTTCTGCACGGATGAATCCTTTTTCGAAATCTGAGTGAATTACCCCTGCTGCCTGAGGAGCTGTCCAACCCTGTCCTATCGTCCAGGCTCTTACTTCTTTTACTCCGGCTGTAAAGTATGTCTGAAGTTTCAAGAGGTCATATGCTTTTCTGATCAGACGGTTTACTCCCGGTTCCTGAAGACCAAGTTCATCAAGGAAGATCTCTCTTTCTTCAAAAGTTTCCAGCTCATTGATGTCTGCTTCAATCTGAGCAGCTAAAACCACTACTTCTGCGCCTTCATTTTTAGCCATCTCTTCAATTTTACCCACCCATTCGTTTCCGTTTTTGATTGAGTTTTCGTCTACATTACAAACGTAAAGAACCGGCTTATTCGTCAAAAGCTGAACTTCACCGATAATAGATTTTGTAAGATCATCTACAGCAAACTCTCTTGCATTTTTACCATCTTCCAGGAATTTCTGCAGATTTTGAAGGGTTTCATAGGTAAGGATATCTTCTTTTTTTCCCGACTTAATGAATTTTTTAGCTTTCTCAACGGCTTTACCAACGGTTTCAAGATCTTTAAGCTGCAGCTCAATATCGATAATTTCTTTATCTCTTAACGGGTCTACAGATCCTTCAACGTGAACGATATTTCCGTTATCAAAGCATCTTAAAACGTGGATGATGGCTTCACACTCACGGATATTGGCAAGAAACTGGTTCCCCAGCCCTTCTCCTTTGCTGGCTCCTTTTACAAGACCTGCAATATCAACAATTTCCACAACAGCCGGCAATACTCTCTCCGGCTTTACTATTTTTTCCAGTTCAAACAATCTCTGATCCGGCACTGATACTGTCCCCAGATTCGGTTCAATAGTACAGAAAGGATAATTCGCTGATTGAGCTTTTGCGTTGCTTAAACAGTTAAAAAGTGTTGATTTACCTACATTCGGAAGGCCTACAATTCCACATTTCATATTGTAAAATTCAAAGTTTTAAGGTTTAGGTTTAAAGTTCAATGCAATAGGTTTAAAGTTTTTTATGACTTTTCGCTGAATTACTGAACCTTGAACTTTAAGCGTGCAAAGATAGTGATTTTAGAGTGAGTTTCATAATAAAAAAATCTGCCGGATTCCGACAGATTTAAGTAATGTTAATTGCAAATAAGAATTCCTGATTTAGATAGGCTTAAAACCGCGAGGTGGAAGAAAGGAGCAGCAGGGATCATAAACTCCCTTC
Organism: Chryseobacterium indologenes; assembly: GCF_001295265.1. GTDB lineage: Bacteria > Bacteroidota > Bacteroidia > Flavobacteriales > Weeksellaceae > Chryseobacterium > Chryseobacterium indologenes_A. The sequence goes on from NZ_LJOD01000001.1 coordinate 29,894, forward strand.
TTTTTAAAGTTATTTAATTGTAGGTAACCGTTAATAATTATAAGCAAAATTAACTTCCTGTCACCCTTTTCCAGCTTCCTGCACATATCTTAAATTCCCCGAAATCAGGCTAAATCATCAGGCTTACGGATTATCGCCTGTGGCATCCTGAGCCAGCGGAACATCATTAGGGGCTTCCTGCATGGCCATATCCAGTGTAAACAGCGATTCATCGGTAGCACGGTCGCCACCTGCAATTTTTAATTTATCAATGAGGTTTTGAGCCAGTGTTTCTTCTTCAATCTGTTCCTGAACAAACCATTGCATAAAATTCCATGTTGCCCAGTCTTTTTCTTCCAGTGCCAGATCTACAATTTTATAGATGGCTGTGGTATTGTCTACCTCATGTTTGAAAACACCATCAAAGCAGGCTGACAGAGATTCAGGATCAGCGGGCGGCGCGGGAATAGCATCTACTTTAGGTTTTCCGCCTCTGTTCAGAATGTATTCCATGAATTTAATAGAATGGTTTCTTTCTTCCTGTGCATGCCGGTAAAGGAAATTGGCAATTCCCTGATATCCTTTATCATCAGCCCAGATTCCATAAGACAAAAAAACGTGTGATGCATGAATTTCTTTGTTCATCTGATCACTAAGTGCTTTTTCCACATTCGCGGAAAGTCGGTTAGTATTCATAATGTTATATTTTGGTGATTATGGAATTAATCATGCAAAAATGGTTCCGATAAAGCATTTATGGTCAATAAAATCCAGCCATAAACCTGTATATTTTATTGAATTTCATTATTTTAAGTTAATAATTTATAGTTATTCTAAAATAATTTTGTCGGCTTGTTTATTTCCTGTAGTATTGTTTCATGAAAATATTGTACTCTTTGATTGCTTTAAACTCGTTCATAAAAAATCTGCCAGATTTGTAGAAAAATTCTCACAAATCTGGCAGATTTATCATTAGGGCAAAGTACTTTCTTATATTGAATTGTTTGTTTTGCTATTTTTAAGAGACTATTTCACCTTTCTTGCAGTATAATCACTTTCATTTCCTAGCCTATCTACCGCTTTTATGGCCACAGCATTCAGTTTCTGACCGTTCTTATGCTTCGGAATATCTTTAGAAAGGTTGTCAAGTGTGAGGATTTCGGTTTCCCAGACTCCGTTGTATTGGGTGAAAAGAATCCATTGGAATACATCTCCTATATTTTTAGTGCTCCATCCGGCCTGAACAGCATTTCCGTTATCTGTAATAAACAGGGTCGGGGTCTGTAACGGAGCTGCTTTTATCCATGGCGATTTCGGAACCAGAGCTTTTTCTTTATAAGGCCCGTTTTTCAGGGTAGGAAGCATATTAGGGTTTTTGGTTAGTCCTGCAATACTCCAATGAATTTCCCCGGCATCATTCTTCAGGATCTGCCTGGAAATCTCAATCTGGTTTTTAATTTCAGCAGGACGGTCTGCTACTTTTATTTCAACAGTATTCAGCCCCGGCCATACGTGGCGGTTCATTGTATTTTCTGTTTTCCACCAGTTCAGCAGGGCTTCAAACCCCTGACCTTTTGCATCTATCGGCCAGTACAGCTGCGGTGAGAAATAGTCTACCCAGCCTTTATTCAGCCATAATTTAGCATCAGCGTATAATTCGTCATACTGAGAAGATCCCACAATTCCGGCAGGATACCCCGGTTTCCAGATTCCGAAAGGGCTGATCCCGAATTTCACATAATTTTTTTCAGCATGAACTTCTTTATAGATTCTTTCTACAAATTTATTGACATTATCTCTCCTCCAGTCTGCCCTGGATAAGGTTCCCCCGTTTCTGAGGTATTCATTCCATGATGCATTATCCGGGAAGTCTGCCCCTCTGTTGTAAGTGGCATAAGGATAGAAATAGTCATCAAAGTGAACAGCATCAATATCATATCTTTTTACAATATCTTTTACAACATTGGAAACATGCCCCTGGGTTCTCGGATTTGCCGGATCAAACCAATACATTCCGTTTTTCAGCTTCACCACAATATCAGACAGTTTGCTGGCCATTGAATGTCCGTTTACAGTGCCTCCGTTTGAATGATGGGCACGGTAAGGGTTGAGCCATACGTGGAGCTCTAATCCCCTTTTATGGGATTCTTCAATCCAGAATTGCAGCGGATCGTAATTGGGGTAAGGAGCGGTTCCGGTCTGTCCGGTCAGGAAATATGACCACGGTTCGATGCTGCTGGTATATAGAGCATCTGCGGAAGGTCTTATCTGAAAAATGACAGCATTGAAATTATTATCTTTCAGCATATCCAGCATACTGATGGCTTCTGCTTTCTGCTGATCAACGGTAAGGTTGTTTCTTGAAGGCCAGTTGATGTTGGCAACACTTGCAATCCATGCACCACGGAATTCCCTTTTCACTTCCGGAAGGGTGGTTCTGAAGTTTTCTTCATTCTGCGGACTTACAGGTGGTTTAACGGCTACCGGCTCTTTCGGTTGAGTTACTGAGGTATTGGGTTTTGTTGTATTTTTCGGAGGTGCTGTTTTAACGGTATTGCTTTGCACGGAACAGCTGCTGTAAGATGCAAAAACCCCTGTTAAAATGATAAGCTTTATGATGTTCATTCTCATAGTCTGGAAAAACTATTTTAAATTTATTTTTATTCTTAGAGATTATTATGCCAAAATAAATATTTTCGGGACTTTTTCTTAGAAAAAAAGCCCCGAAAAATCGAGGCTTTGATTTTATAGTAAGAAATTTCTTAAGCTTTTGCAGATCTTTCCACTCTTTTTCTTTCTTCTTCGGAAAGGATTTTCTTTCTCATTCTGATGAAATTCGGAGTTACCTCAATGGCTTCATCCCCCTGAATATATTCCATACATTCTTCAAGTGAGAATAAGATTTTCGGAGCTACTCCCGTATCTTTATCTTTTCCGGCAGCACGCATATTGTTCAGCTGTTTTGCTTCAACAATGTTTACCACAAGATCTCCCGGCTTGTTCTGTTCTCCAACAATCATTCCTGTATAGATTTCCTCACCCGGATCAACAAAGAATTTACCTCTGTCCTGTAGCTTATTAATTGAATATTCTGTAGCCGGGCCTGTTGTTTTACTGATCAGCACTCCATTATTTCTTCCAGGAATAACTCCTTTGAAAGGCTTATATTCTGTGAAACGGTGTGCCATAATAGCTTCTCCGGCAGTAGCAGTTAACATCTGGGAACGTAACCCGATTAATCCTCTTGAAGGAATTTCGAATTCCATATGCTGCATTTCTCCCTTGGTTTCCATAATATGAAGGTCACCTTTTCTCTGGGTAGCTAAATCAATTACCCTTGAAGCAAACTCTTCAGGAACATCCACTACTAAAGATTCGTAAGGTTCACAGCTTACCCCGTCAATTTCTTTCAGGATAACCTGCGGCTGGCCGATGGTCATTTCATATCCTTCTCTTCTCATGGTTTCAATTAAAACGGATAAGTGAAGAATACCTCTACCGAATACAAGGAAAGTATTGGCATCATCGGTCTGCTGAACTCTTAATGCTAAGTTTTTCTCTAATTCTTTCGTTAATCTTTCTTTCAGGTGATTAGACGTAACATATTTACCGTCTTTACCGAAGAAAGGTGAATTGTTGATAGAGAACGTCATGTTCAGTGTAGGCTCATCAATTGCTGTTCTTTCCAATGGTTCAGGATTTTCAAGATCAACGAAAGAGTCACCGATCTGGAAGGAATCAAATCCTACTACGGCACAAATATCTCCTGCCTGTACTTCGGTTACCTTTTTCTTTCCTAATCCTTCAAAAACGTAAAGTTCTTTTACTTTCCCTTTTACAATTTTACCTTCTGCCTGAGCTAGGCCAATCCACTGGGATTCTTTGATCTCCCCTCTTGTTACTTTTCCAATTGCAATTCTTCCCAGGAATGAAGAGTAATCAAGAGAAGTAATCTGCATCTGAAGGTTTCCTTCTTCTACTTTTGGAGCAGGAACGTATTGTAAAATCCCATCCAATAACGGTAAAATGTCTTCGGTCTGCTCTAATGAAGTGTTGAACCAGCCTTGTTTTGAAGAACCGTAGAAAGTAGGGAAATCAAGCTGTTCTTCAGTAGCTTCAAGGTTGAAGAATAAATCAAATACCTGATCGTGAACTTCGTCCGGACGGCAGTTTGGCTTATCTACTTTATTGATCACCACTAATGGTCTCAAGCCTAATTCCAAAGCTTTCTGAAGTACGAACCTGGTCTGTGGCATTGGTCCTTCGAAGGCATCCACCAATAGGATAACTCCATCAGCCATTTTTAATACTCTTTCTACTTCTCCACCAAAATCGGCGTGACCAGGAGTATCAATTACGTTAATTTTTGTGTCTTTATAGGTAACAGAAATATTCTTGGATAAGATGGTGATCCCTCTTTCTCTTTCAAGATCATTGTTATCCATAATTAATTCCCCGCTTTCCTGATTTTCCCGGAAAATGTTGGTAGCGTGAATGATTTTGTCAACCAAAGTCGTTTTCCCGTGGTCAACGTGTGCGATAATCGCAATATTTCTAATGTTTTGCATATAGGATTTTTACGGGTGCAAAAATAGTGATTTTAAATGAATTAATTAAAAAGTTTCTGTAATATTTAACAATTTCATAATGAGAAAATTAGATAAAATCTGTTTAAAATCTCCGGAAAAGATACAGGACATTGAGTTCTGCTATTTCTTTGTTTTACATTTTATCCGCACCTGTTTCTACAAAAATAATATCAATCTATTCAGAAAATATTATTTAGAAATTATACTGAATGTACATTTTTTATCTCTATAGATATAAAATATATAACACGTCAAGTTCTGTCGCTGTCCCCTATTACTTTTGTTTCAGAAGTTTTCCTGCAGGAAACGGAATTAATAACATCAAAAAACAAATTTTATGATTTTAACGAATGAATTTTTCTCACCAACAAGTACCATTCCCGATCAGGATATAATAGAACTGATTGATGAATTTACTTTTGAACCTTATGTTTACCAAAGAGTTCTTAGCGTTCCAATTGAAGACGGTACTATTTTCAGAAATCGCAATGGAGTTTTTTATGCTAACCAAACGGTAATTAACAATGGCGAACCTATCGACATTGGCATCTTCGGAGCTAAAGGTGATGGTACTACTGATGATACTGACAGTATTAACAATGCTGTTTTGTACCTCTCTATTGTAGGAAGAGGTTCCTTAAAGTTTAACGGCAGTAAGACTTATCTTATCAACCAAACCATTTACATCACTTCTAATTTAATTTTTTATTGTAATGGCGCTACTTTCAAAGGAAATGCTGCAGGTGATAATACTATTATAGAAACAGCCTATTTAAAAACGGATGCGAACACCCAGGCTAAAAGTTTACAATCTAACCTTCTGACAACATACGGAACCCATGTAGTTATTTCATCCCAAATTAAAGATGCTAATTTTGTTCACTGTGGGACAGGTTTACATTTTGTCAATTTTTGTCATGGATGTTCTCTGGAAAACATTAATTTTTCGGACTGCATATCTGCTATAAAATTCGATAACTGCTTTTACACTGTTTTGAAAAATATTATAGCAACTCATGTGTCAAGAGAAGTACCTGTTCCTGACGAGTATTGCTATCAATTTCTTGGGCAGAATAATGCATTGCTTTTAGAAAGAATGACGGCAACCCGAAATTTAGGATTCCTCTTTACCAATGGCACTACAGCAACTACTATCATTTCAGCAACAACAGAAGGCGGAAATACAGGAATGAAGTTTGAACAAGATTGCCTGGGAGTAACCATTAACGGATTATATGCGGAATATATCAAAGATGTCATTGATTTATCAGATGTTCGTAATGGAAATTTTGAAATATCTAATGGTTATTTTAACAGTACAGACCGTCCGTTGATAGGTCCTAATTTTTCAGGACCTCCCAATAATAGTAAAGAAGATAGAGAAGTAACCGGCAGCTGGAGAAACAACAGTATTGTTGGTATTAATAAAATACATCAAGGCTACACTTACAGAGGTCTTATGAATGTTTCTCAGGAAAGGAATTATATGAAATATGAACTTCCTATTTACGAGGGCAATGGCAGCCTTCCTGATAACTGGATTGTAGGAGATTTTACCAATATAGTCTCATTTGGCCACATAAAAGACAATGATGCTAAAGCCATTGGTAATGTAAAAAGACAATTTGGTGTAATCCCAGTAACAAGAAGTGGTGATGTGGGTGATGGAAAAGCTGGCAGCATTCCTGACTGCACTCATGAACTCATCGGAAGTAATCCTTCTAATTTTGGCATCAAGATCAAAACCAAAATTAAGTTCCAGGAATATATGATGTTTGCCAAATACAACATTTATGTAGCCACCTATTCTTTCGGCAGGTGGTTCTACGGAGATATTTTCGGGAAAAACCTATCTCCTAAAGATGTTGGCAACTCACAAATCACAACCATTGAAAATGAAAATGGCTTTCTGGTCATTAAAATAACAGGATTTAACGAACCTAATTTAAGCTATATCATTCAGGGAAATGTACAGCTTATTGTTTAATAAAAGACACCTCTTTTTTGAGGTGTTTTTTTGTCATATTAATGTCTTATCAACCGATACAACAGCACCACATCAATTAAAACCACCAGAAAAAACCGGACAAGAAATGATTTTTTTGAGGTTTTATGGTTAAAAATAATCATTCCTGACGCCGCACCTATAATCCCTCCCAGAAGAGAAAGTCCTAAAAGGGCATTTTCAGAGATTCGTCTTTTATGGCGTTTAGAAAGGTATTTATCATAACCATAAATAATGAATACGGTTATATTAATAATAAAGAGATACAATAACATTCCGCAAAAATACTTGTTCTGGAAAAACAAATAGTGTATTTTTAATCATTATTAAAAAACTTTTCAAAAAGTAAATAACCCAGATGTCAAAAAAACTAATACTATTCTTTACTTTCAATGCTTTCGCGGGTCTTTCAGCTCAGGATAAAGCAGAATTGGCGCTTCAGACGCTTGAAGAAAAATTTCCTCAGGAAAAAATTCATTTGCTGCTGAATAAAAACAGTTATTTAGCCGGAGAAAATATATGGTTTAAATCTTTTGTATTTGAAGGATACACCCCTTCTGATATTTCGACCAATCTCTTCGTAGAATTATATGACAGAAATAAGGTACTTATTGATAAAAAATTAGTTCCTTTATTCGACGGCCAGGGCAACGGGAGCTTTACTCTTCCGGAATCTATGAAAGAAGACGTTTATTACATGAGGGCGTACACCACCTGGATGACCAACTTCAGCGAAAGTTTTCAGCTGGTAAAAGAAATTCCTGTTTACAACCCGGCTTCTCCTGAAAAGTTAGAGCTCAACATCAATTCTCCATGGACGGCCTCTGTTTATCCTGAAAGCGGCACATTTATAAACGGTATCAATACAAAACTTGCGGTGAGGATACAATCTAAAGGCGCCATGCCTTCCGGCTGGAATGGTTATGTTATTGATACGGCAAAGCCTGATGAGAAGATTGTAAGTTTTAAAGGTTTTGATGAGAATGTAGGCTCGTTTCGTATGACTCCTCAAAGCGGTAAAACGTACCAACTCTTTTTAGAGGATGCAAAAGGGAACCAGAAAACGATTGACCTTCCTCCTGTTTCATCTTCCGGAATTAATCTTCAGGTTGAAAGCAGAACGGATGGCATCAGGTATTCATTAAAATCAAAAAACATAGCTAATCCCAGTACTTTTTATAAAGTTATGGGTACCATTAACAACCAGCTGGTTTTCAAGTCTGTCATCCATACTTTATCTGACGAAAAAGTATATACAATACCCGCAGGACAACTTGTTAACGGCATCCTCCAGATCATTGTTATTGATGATAAAGATGCTGTTGTTGCCCAGAGACTTTGCTTTATAAAACCAGACCTGCTAAAAGTGAAACAGCCCACTCTGCAGTCTCCTTCATTTAATGAAACGCCGCGTGCTTTAAATTCCTTTAAAATAAATACAGACAGCAGAGTGTCTAATTATACTATAGCTGTGTCGGATGGCCGTTTTCAAAGCACTGAAGAAGATAACAGCCTTTTAAGCACCTTATGGCTTACCGGGGATATAACTTCTAAGCTGTCTTCTCCTTATCAATATTTTACGAAGGGGCATAATTCTGATGCCCTGGATGCTGTTTTAATTTCTGAAAAATGGAAAAGATTTGACTGGAGATCTGTTATAGCAGGCGATTTCCCGGTCATCAAAAATAATCCGGAACAATATATTTCTTACAAAGGAAAGGTATCTGTGCTAGGAAAGCCGGCCCCCAATGCCACTTTAAACTTAATATTCAACACAGAAAAACAAAGCATGGGGCTTTATCCTGTAAAAACAGATGCGAATGGATTCTTCACATTGGGCGGACTGATTTTTCACGATATGTTTAAATTTCATTATCAGTTAAATGGAGAGAATAAAGAAACCAAGGTTCCTAAAGAGCAGGTTCAGGTTATTTTTCAGCCTAATTATAGTTTTGTCCCGTACAGAAGCAGCCTGCCTGAAAGCAGATACATTCTCACGAAGCGCTTACCCAATGATCCTCTTCCTGAAGAGATTACCCGCTCTATAACGACAAAAAGCAACCAGAAACTGATTAATGAAAAAATAATCAATATTCAGGAGGTAAAATTAAGAGCACAGAAAAAAGACCTGACCAAGAAACTCAATGACGAATTAAGCAGTCCTTTATTCAGGAGCAGTAATGAAACCGTATTTGATTTTGTTAATGATGAAGGTAAAGCTCAGGGACACACGAATGTTATGCAATGGCTGCAAGGCAGGGTTGCGGGTCTTCAGATACAGCACAGAGAAGGCGCTTTTGTTCCTTTGATCAGAGGAGCCCAGCCTATGATTTACCTGGATGAGATGATTATAAACCCTGAGCAGATTTCATTTCTCTCCATGTCTGATGTTGCTATGGTAAAGATTATCAAAGATTATTTTATGGGAGGGTTCGCAGGCGGATCCGGCGGCGCTATTCTCATCTATACGAAAAGAGGCGGAAGCCAGGGGAAAATCCCCACTTCTGAGATGTTTTCCCAGCTCAAGCAGATTTCACTCAGAGGATATGACAGACCTGAGATATTTAATAACCTGGATTATTCAGGCGGAGCATTCAACCGTATTCAAAAAGACAGCCGAAGCATCCTTTACTGGAATCCAGCTTTTGACATGGAATCCAGCGAAGATCCTTCCATTAAGTTTTATAACAATGACGATGCTCAAAATTACCGCATCATTATCATGGGATTTGATAAGGACAGCAATCTCCCTTTATATTATAATGAAATTGTTAAATAATCTGACAAAAAAACGCTTCAGTTTTCTGAAGCGTTTTTTTTTATCTATAATCTGATAAGTTTATTTTTTAGCTTTTACATCAACTGCAATCTCGATGTCTTTGCTGATCATCCATTCTGCAGGATCTGCTTCTGATGTACCGAATTTGATTCCCCAGTCTGCTCTGTTTACCGTGAATTTAGCCTGGATAGCCGCAGTACCTTCAGCTACATCTACCTTAGCAGGGAAAGTTACATTCATTGTTTTTCCTAATAAGGTAAGGTTTCCGCTTACTGTTTTGTTAGCTCCTGCTACGGCATCTTTAGGCGCCTCTTTAAGATCTGCTACGCTTGTAATTTTAAAATCTGAAACAGGATTTTTTTCAACGTTAAAAAAGTCTTCGTTTTTCAGGTGTGCTACCAGATCTTCAGGTTTTTTATCTTTTTCAGTTACTGAAGCCGGATCAACTTTCAGAGAGTTCATGTCAATAACAAAGTTTCCTGCGGTAACCTGTCCTCCTTCAACACTTAGATCTCCTGATTTTACGTTAAGTGTACCCCAACGCGGAGCAAAACCTCCTTTATGGAAAGCCTTCCAGTTTACGATAGAAGCAACAGTGTCCACTGCCAATACTTCTCCTTTGCTTTCTGCAACCGCCTGCTCCTGAGCCGCTGCCGGAGTTTCTGCTGATTTTTCTTTATTACATGATGCTGCAAGCAATCCTACTCCTACTAATGCAATTACGCTAAGTTTTTTCATACTATTTAGTTTGTTTAAAAATTTTCTTTACTTAAAGTTTAAAAGTTCAAAATCATCAATTTTGAGATTCCAAAAATAGAAAACCTCATCCTATTATCACCTTAACATACATCAAGAAATATATTCATATCCCTGTTTTTCCCGTAAAGCAAGTAAAACGACGAAAAAGATAATGATCTCTGCCTTTCCGAATGCTCTTTATTTGTGGATAATTTCTGCTGTATTCTCTATTTATATTCCACTTTATGATTAAGTTCTATAGGGTTATTTTGTGCGCGGATGTGTTTTTTCATCATTTCTCTCATCTCTCTCAAATCAGTTTTTACAATATTTCCTGCCTCATCATAGTTGATAATAGCAGATGGTTTTATGGCAGAAATCGGGTCACTGTAAAAGTCACTCTGAAGCTTTTCATAATCGCTCCAGGCAATCATTTTTTCAATTTTTGCAGGATACAGTTCTTTCCAGTTGAAATTCTTTACCTGAACCAGATTAAACTGAAAATCAGATTTTTCATCATTTATTTTTACGATTAACCCGGGGAGGCCTTTAAAAATATAAGGTCCGTCAGAAATAGCTATATCTGTAGTAAACCATGCCTGCCAGCTTCTTCCGCCATAGTTTACTTCAGCTTTCTGACAGTTATAGCTGCCGATCATTTGTTTCTCATCTGAAATTTTCCAGTCAAGCTGATCTGTAATATCAATAGCATATGTCTTGTATACTATGGGAACAAACACATATCTCTTGGTTTCATTAGATGTGAAATTCTTTTTGACGTACAGCTGTCTGTTATTAAATTGGGTATCATATCCTTCAGGAGTACCTCTCTTTACCCTCAATGAATCTGACCTCCTGAATTTATTGGAACGAAACAGGGACTCCTTTTCCCTTACATCCAGATAATAGGTAACTTTTTCAGTTTTGGTGCTGTCTGAATTCGGTTTGTATTTCAAATCATAGATAAAGCTTGAATTCTGACCGAAAAGGAACGAAGAAAATAAAATGAGAATAATTAAATGTACTTTCATGGGTTATTATTTAATAGTTTTTATGGTTACTGTTTAAAAATATTTTCTTTGCAGCAAAAATAAAGCCATGAAAAGACATTATTCATGTCTTTATCTGTCAGCCAACTTATATCCTGCAGTTCATTCTGACTCTAACGAATCGGTAGTCATTACTGACTTTATAAAAGAAATTCTTTAAAAATTATTATCTTGGTGATTAGTCACAGCAGTCGTTACCGGATCTTTCACCAGCAGTTTTAAAAAATCAATCGATTCGTCCGTAAAGTCAAGCGCAGCACTTGGAAAAGCACTATAACCGCCAGCATGTAAACGCTCTTCTAACGGCGTCAACACTACAGCATCTGTATTTCCAATGCAAATAACTCTAAATTTCCGATTGCTTTCATATCGCAAAATTTTGTACATGTCGAACCAATTTACATCAAAATGATGTTAAATTTTCATACTGTAAAGCTAAATCCTTTATACAACAGAACTTGACGCATTAAAAAGTTATCTACAAAAAATCCCCGGACTTCCCCGAGGATAAAAACTGATAACCATGAATTTCCTAATGGAAATTTAATAAACTCTTTTAATCAATGAAGTTGTTATTACTTCTGATCCTGCTTTTTATTGATTCAATATTAGCAGGTTTTAAAGCAATTCCAGTTCTAGCTGAGACCGTGCCAGCAGGATCGTCTAAATAATTCTGCCTTGCTTTGCAAAATGCTTGATAAGTTGTACTTATTGCTTCTTTAATCGGTATGATAGGTTTTTCAGCTTTTTTTATGCTGATCATAGAAAAGATTGTATAACCTTTAGTATCAAATATTTCTAATATTAACCCAGGCAAGCCTTTAAAAACATAAGGACCATCAGAAATCGGTATTTCGTTTGTATACCATGCGATATAATGTCTCCCTTTATAGGTTCCTTCAGCCTTTTTGCAGGTATAAGAGCCTATTTTTCTTGTTTCATTGTGTAGTTTCGAATCAATTATATCACCCAAAGGATATGCAAATTGATTTTTCAATAATTCTTTATATACGGTCTGTTTTCCATTATCAAAATAAACTTCAGAAGGAAATCTAACAGAAGGAACTTTTCTTAGGTCAATGACAACTTTACCATTAACCGGATTTTCAAACTGCTCTTTGCCTATTGCCATCAGTGCCGAATCAGAAACCGCCTTTTGAGTACTTTTAAACAAAGACTTTTGACCATTAACGAGGAGAGAGAGATCTTCTTCTATAACATTTTCCTTTGCTAGCGTATCACGTAACATCTTCACTCTATAAATTACCTCATATTGAGATTTAATGATATTAGACTGAGAGTACATTAGGCCGTACGTGACGACTGATAATAAAACAAGTAACCGCATATTAATAATTATTTAAATGTTATTCACCACAATAAAACTCGTTAAGCAAACGAGCGTTATGCAGCTCTTCTTTTCGCGCGTCCTCATATGTTGCGTTATGAGAACCCGACCCCCAGCATATTATATCATCTAATACTTCGTCTGTACATCCTATCAGGATGCCGACTGTTTGACATTGCATTTTTGCCTTTTGTGTTTCCTTTTGCTCTTTCGTTTGTAAATTTTCTTTGATCTCTTTTTTGTCTTCTTTTGCGCTCATTAGGCCAGCTACACCAAATGCAGTTAATAAAATTGTTTTTTTTATTTTTTTGGAATTTTGTGGTTAAAATATTTTTGTAAATAAAAGATTGATCAGGACTTTTATTTCACTTTACATAGATATAAAAAATTATTTAAAAAGATTTACGGCTATCCGTAAAAGAATAAATAAAATTATGCATCAGTAGGAATAATACTGCGTAGTTTTCAGCTTTTACAATGGACAATTGCTGAGCTCGTTCGCTTTCTGAGCTTGTAGTTGTGAATTGCTTTCAAAAATTATTATCTTCGTGATTAGTCACAGCCTGCTCCAACAGGCTTACCTCCAAGGTCTCGTTGTGAATTGCTTTCAAAAATTATTATCTTCGTGATTAGTCACAGCATTGAAAGATAAAGGTGTCAGGTTTTAAATGTTGTGAATTGCTTTCAAAAATTATTATCTTCGTGATTAGTCACAGCCTGCTCAATATGAAGCTGTAAGGGAAAACGGTTGTGAATTGCTTTCAAAAATTATTATCTTCGTGATTAGTCACAGCAACATCTTTCTATTCCAAAGAAGGAAGAGCGTTGTGAATTGCTTTCAAAAATTATTATCTTCGTGATTAGTCACAGCAGAGGAAAGTACCTTTGTTATTGAGACTTTGTTGTGAATTGCTTTCAAAAATTATTATCTTCGTGATTAGTCACAGCTACTTCCAATACCATCCCTTTATTAACATAGTTGTGAATTGCTTTCAAAAATTATTATCTTCGTGATTAGTCACAGCGGGGCCATGAATCTGGAACATGTTCAGGACGTTGTGAATTGCTTTCAAAAATTATTATCTTCGTGATTAGTCACAGCGAATATCTTGAAAGGCAAGCCCGGTCCGGAGTTGTGAATTGCTTTCAAAAATTATTATCTTCGTGATTAGTCACAGCAATCATTAATAACGGCCTGATCTGCACGGAGTTGTGAATTGCTTTCAAAAATTATTATCTTCGTGATTAGTCACAGCAGCAATAAGAAAGGCTTTTATCGAATCTAAGTTGTGAATTGCTTTCAAAAATTATTATCTTCGTGATTAGTCACAGCCAGGCTGTTATGTTTTCAAGGTGCGTTACGTTGTGAATTGCTTTCAAAAATTATTATCTTCGTGATTAGTCACAGCTTTTAATCCGAATAGGTATGTTTTGAGTGTGTTGTGAATTGCTTTCAAAAATTATTATCTTCGTGATTAGTCACAGCTTCTGCTGTGGCAAGTTTGGTATCAAGAGAGTTGTGAATTGCTTTCAAAAATTATTATCTTCGTGATTAGTCACAGCTTGCCGGACTTTCTGTTCCTATTGAATTTAGTTGTGAATTGCTTTCAAAAATTATTATCTTCGTGATTAGTCACAGCTGTCAGGCAGTTGGAATATTGTCACTTGATGTTGTGAATTGCTTTCAAAAATTATTATCTTCGTGATTAGTCACAGCAGCTGATGCTAACGACAGTTATCAGGGTATGTTGTGAATTGCTTTCAAAAATTATTATCTTCGTGATTAGTCACAGCAAATTACCGAAATCACTGCCCCAGATAACAGTTGTGAATTGCTTTCAAAAATTATTATCTTCGTGATTAGTCACAGCATATGAAGATTTTATATTAATGCAACTACCGTTGTGAATTGCTTTCAAAAATTATTATCTTCGTGATTAGTCACAGCTACATAATTTTCTTTTAAAGTGCCACCCTAGTTGTGAATTGCTTTCAAAAATTATTATCTTCGTGATTAGTCACAGCACCCCTGTTAATGCAGGGGCTTTATTTTGGGTTGTGAATTGCTTTCAAAAATTATTATCTTCGTGATTAGTCACAGCTTTCGATAAAGAAGGAAATATGAGGCTTGAGTTGTGAATTGCTTTCAAAAATTATTATCTTCGTGATTAGTCACAGCTGGTACTCTCATCGACTTCGAGTTCTTCATGTTGTGAATTGCTTTCAAAAATTATTATCTTCGTGATTAGTCACAGCTCCAAGAATTTCGTGATACTCCTAGATATAGTTGTGAATTGCTTTCAAAAATTATTATCTTCGTGATTAGTCACAGCAACATTGAGGAATCTCCGGAGCATCCTCACGTTGTGAATTGCTTTCAAAAATTATTATCTTCGTGATTAGTCACAGCTTTTATAGCCGTTGAGCAAGTGGTGTCAACGTTGTGAATTGCTTTCAAAAATTATTATCTTCGTGATTAGTCACAGCGTGTAACCGGAGTACCTTTTTGAGCCTCAGGTTGTGAATTGCTTTCAAAAATTATTATCTTCGTGATTAGTCACAGCGATTCGCTTCCGCGAATGCGCCGCTGACGTGTTGTGAATTGCTTTCAAAAATTATTATCTTCGTGATTAGTCACAGCAGCTCAACAGAAAGAACAGACAGTGGCAGGGTTGTGAATTGCTTTCAAAAATTATTATCTTCGTGATTAGTCACAGCCAGAAGTAGACAATATGAAGAAGGCGCAGGGTTGTGAATTGCTTTCAAAAATTATTATCTTCGTGATTAGTCACAGCATCTCTACATTTTGAGTGAAGAATCCAAGAGTTGTGAATTGCTTTCAAAAATTATTATCTTCGTGATTAGTCACAGCAAACCAAAGACACGGAGGAGAAGGCAGTAAGTTGTGAATTGCTTTCAAAAATTATTATCTTCGTGATTAGTCACAGCTAGCGATAGCTTAGCGCAAAAGATCGGCGTGTTGTGAATTGCTTTCAAAAATTATTATCTTCGTGATTAGTCACAGCTATACGCGTTTTCGCCCTTTAGCATATTTTGTTGTGAATTGCTTTCAAAAATTATTATCTTCGTGATTAGTCACAGCAAGCCTTCTGAGAAGCTATCAGTGAGATACGTTGTGAATTGCTTTCAAAAATTATTATCTTCGTGATTAGTCACAGCACCAGTAATAGATGTAACCACCGGAAGAAAGTTGTGAATTGCTTTCAAAAATTATTATCTTCGTGATTAGTCACAGCGTTTCAAGAGACTTTTTCATCCTTCAGGCAGTTGTGAATTGCTTTCAAAAATTATTATCTTCGTGATTAGTCACAGCAAATTGAGGCTTGGTCTATACGCTGGAAAGGTTGTGAATTGCTTTCAAAAATTATTATCTTCGTGATTAGTCACAGCCTAACAATTGATTATCAGTACTTCTGTACTGTTGTGAATTGCTTTCAAAAATTATTATCTTCGTGATTAGTCACAGCTGAATCAAAACGAGTTGTAGTTGTAGCACGTTGTGAATTGCTTTCAAAAATTATTATCTTCGTGATTAGTCACAGCTGAACCATATTTAGTGATCTTCTTAGTAACGTTGTGAATTGCTTTCAAAAATTATTATCTTCGTGATTAGTCACAGCGTATAATCCTTTAAGGAACAAAGTCTCTTTGTTGTGAATTGCTTTCAAAAATTATTATCTTCGTGATTAGTCACAGCCGCTTCCCAGAAGGCTTTAAACGATCAGCAGTTGTGAATTGCTTTCAAAAATTATTATCTTCGTGATTAGTCACAGCCAGTATCGAACTTAACTAAGGCAGAAAATAGTTGTGAATTGCTTTCAAAAATTATTATCTTCGTGATTAGTCACAGCGCTTGAAGAGCATCATATTGCTCTTGGTAAGTTGTGAATTGCTTTCAAAAATTATTATCTTCGTGATTAGTCACAGCGTACCATGAATATACCAAATTCGTCAGCTTGTTGTGAATTGCTTTCAAAAATTATTATCTTCGTGATTAGTCACAGCCTTATAATACCTAGGAAGAGGACGAGACTTGTTGTGAATTGCTTTCAAAAATTATTATCTTCGTGATTAGTCACAGCAAAATGGCATCATGGTAGAATTCATGTCGGGTTGTGAATTGCTTTCAAAAATTATTATCTTCGTGATTAGTCACAGCGTGAATCAAAACGAGTTGTAGTTGTTGACGGTTGTGAATTGCTTTCAAAAATTATTATCTTCGTGATTAGTCACAGCTGTCCTAACTCAGTCTAATTCCACCTCTGGGTTGTGAATTGCTTTCAAAAATTATTATCTTCGTGATTAGTCACAGCTTTCTGTAATAAAGTCCCCAAAACGTTCGTGTTGTGAATTGCTTTCAAAAATTATTATCTTCGTGATTAGTCACAGCTAGTTCTCCTGGTTGCCGAAGGAGAAAGTAGTTGTGAATTGCTTTCAAAAATTATTATCTTCGTGATTAGTCACAGCCAACAATTTTTCTTGCAATTACTGTCTGTTGTTGTGAATTGCTTTCAAAAATTATTATCTTCGTGATTAGTCACAGCTATCTGCTTGTAAAAGTTTATTAAAAGAATGTTGTGAATTGCTTTCAAAAATTATTATCTTCGTGATTAGTCACAGCATATCGGGAATCTTGGAGTAGGCGCACAAAGTTGTGAATTGCTTTCAAAAATTATTATCTTCGTGATTAGTCACAGCGTATAAACAGCTAGAACGTTCTAATGCTATGTTGTGAATTGCTTTCAAAAATTATTATCTTCGTGATTAGTCACAGCAGAAGCAAATTAACGGAGCCGAGGCAGGTAGTTGTGAATTGCTTTCAAAAATTATTATCTTCGTGATTAGTCACAGCAGACGGAGGTGAATTACTGATGACTGATAGGTTGTGAATTGCTTTCAAAAATTATTATCTTCGTGATTAGTCACAGCAGATTGCTCAAGATTACCCGCAAATGCTTAGTTGTGAATTGCTTTCAAAAATTATTATCTTCGTGATTAGTCACAGCTAAATGTTTGGAGTGTGCGTGTTCGGTTCTGTTGTGAATTGCTTTCAAAAATTATTATCTTCGTGATTAGTCACAGCGATCATTTAAAGCCTTCTGAGAAGCAATTAGTTGTGAATTGCTTTCAAAAATTATTATCTTCGTGATTAGTCACAGCCTAGGATAGTCAGAACTGTCTGCGAAAGGGTTGTGAATTGCTTTCAAAAATTATTATCTTCGTGATTAGTCACAGCACTAGGATAATCAGAACTATCTGCGAATGGGTTGTGAATTGCTTTCAAAAATTATTATCTTCGTGATTAGTCACAGCCGGAGGTTCCGTTATTTCTTTGTTTGTTAAGTTGTGAATTGCTTTCAAAAATTATTATCTTCGTGATTAGTCACAGCTAGAAAATGTAGATGGATGGAAGGCCTCCGTTGTGAATTGCTTTCAAAAATTATTATCTTCGTGATTAGTCACAGCGTCTTGAATTATGTTTGTTTTTTCTTCGCTGTTGTGAATTGCTTTCAAAAATTATTATCTTCGTGATTAGTCACAGCTACTTATTATGGAGGTTCGAATGCTATGATGTTGTGAATTGCTTTCAAAAATTATTATCTTCGTGATTAGTCACAGCCCCATCCATGGTAATGCGTAGCCTTTTGAGGTTGTGAATTGCTTTCAAAAATTATTATCTTCGTGATTAGTCACAGCAACGAGGTCATGAATCTTACATTCTTCCCTGTTGTGAATTGCTTTCAAAAATTATTATCTTCGTGATTAGTCACAGCCTCAAAAAACAATCTACTGATTTTCAGTAGATTGTTTTTGTTTTTAGGATTTAAAAATTAGAATAATTCAAGCTGTTGAAAGGTTGGAGGGGGTTCTTCTTTATTTCTGGCAAAGAATATTTCAATATCTCCAAACTGTTTGTCGGTAATGCACATAATTGCAACTTTTCCGGCTTTTGGAAGCATAAACTTCACTCTTTTAATATGAACCTCAGCATTTTCCCGACTTGGGCAATGCCTTACATACATCGAAAACTGAAATAAGGTAAAACCATCATCAAGCAATGATTTACGAAAGCGGTTGGCATCTTTCATATTGGCTTTAGTCTCTGTCGGCAAATCATATAATACTAAAACCCACATAATTCGATAAGCATTAAACCTTTCGGCATTCATATCAGTTCAGGATAAGAGATCAGGCGTTTTTCTCCTGTATAACATTTATACAGTGATGTAGCTGTTATTTTCACAGCCACCAGTAACGGCCTGGTTTTATCATCTATTTTTACATCCTTGGTCGCAATCTGTAAGATGAAAGCTTTAAACTCTTTAGTTAATTCTTCGGTTTCTGAATTAACTGCAAGCCATTGCATTACCAATAAATCGATAAAAGGACGGTAAGGTTCCATAAGGTCATCAGCCAGACAGTAAGGATTGTATTTATTTTTATGAAAAATCCCGAGAACAGGAAGCAATCCGGTCTCTACAATCGCTCTTGCGACAATACTTCTGAGAACAGAATACCCAAAATTGAAAAACTGATTGGGTGAATCTCCAAAACGCTGTCTCAAAAAATCCAGACTAATGAGGTATTTCCAGTAATGCTGTGCTGCAATGCCTTCCATATTGGTAATATCACCGCTCTTTACATTTTTCTGGTATTCCAGCATAGGTTCATAATAGTTTCCTAACCGTTTTAAAACCTCTTTCTGGTTTTCAATCTTACATTCTACAGTTTGTTTCCAAAGTTGTTTTTTGAGCGGCTCACTGGCTTCTAATTGATCTTTAATCCGGTCGGAATGTTCAGTGTGCCCATAAAGCGGAAGCATAATTCCGTGGGGTAAATGATGCCCATCGCAACTCACCACTACCACATTATTCCCCATCATTTTCTGAATCAATTGATGCGAGATAGTAATCTGGAAATGATCCAACATCAATAACCCTAAATCTTCTACCGGAACTTTACCCCTCATCTCATTTGTGGAAGGTTCTAAAATATACATCTGTTCATCTTTAAGTTTAAGATAAGCAGGGTTGCCAATATAGATAGAACGGGTGATCATTTTATGTTAATTTACTATTCTCCAACTTTTATAATCTCTCCAAGATGATTTACTCTAATTTTTGTTAATCTTTCTAAATCAGAATTCTTAGAAATTGATATCCAAGTTATATTTTTCAATATCATATCATTTCGTATAACAGAAGTTTCTAAATGGTGTCTAAAATCTGATACAAATTGACCATTACTTTTCTTACTCATTTTCTGAACTCTAAATAATTTATCAGAAATCTGTTTTCTGTTTTCAACATCAAAAAAATTAATTTCATTTTCTTCTTGTGGGTTTTCAGAATGTTTCAAGTCAAAGACGAATAAATCATTAATTTGCATTGAGAAATAAAACTCTCCTAACTCATCATTATGATTTCGATTGATAATCGGATAAGGATTACCATATTCTGTCACATTTCGTAAGCCAATGGCAACCGCTTCCCAAAAAGAAACAACCTTATCATTATATTTTCCATTTTCATCTTTATACACTAAAGCGTGATGATTTTTACCTGTAATTGCAAAACCGTTTCTTATTTTTTCTACTTTACTCTCATCTGTAACTGTTACATTTTTTAAAATCATCCCATTTTTTAACTGGATTGGGTTTTCAGTTAAGTTTTTGAACACTTCTTTAATTTTCCCACCATTTAATCTTTCTTTTACAGCTCGTTTGCTCGCTTGATCAATAATTTTTTCTATTTGAGAATCAGTAATATTTTCATTGAGAGCAACACGTTTTGTATTAACCCATTCATAAATTGAAACTTCCTTCAATTCATTTTCTCTATAAAAAATAGGTTCTTTTTTTAATGCTTTTGTAGCAAAAGCAACTTTTGGATTATCACCAAATTTTGCAAGACGATAAAGAAGTATTTCTTTAATTTCAGGATTTACAATCATTTTTATTTGTTCAAAAGACACTTTATCATTAAGCTTCATTTTCTTTTCAGGAATGCGCTTCACACGTCCCATAATTGTGTCCTCATGTAATCTGGCACGTGGCACCCAAGTTATTTGTTCTTTACAATTTTTAGGTTGATTCCTATTCATTGTTAACACTTTACTATTTTCCTTTTTGAAAGAAATTAAAATATTCTCGAGATGTTTTTGTGCGTCTTTACGAATATTTGGAATGGAACATTCTATGATATTTCCTTGTTGCGCAGAGAATTCTTTTATTGAAAACTTACCTTCTAAGAATTCTTCAATTTCTTCAATTTCTTTTTGGCTTAATGCATTTCTTTCATATTGATAAATCTTATTGAGATTATTGAGTTTAAAAATTATTTTCTGGTCAGTTAAAGCACAAATCAAAGCATCTATTGCATGATGTCTATGATCGTCTCTTTTACTCCAATCTGCAATAACTTTAAAGGTTTTAGTTTGTCCGTTATTGGTTTTTATTATTTTTTCTTTTACCTGACCAATTGCTTTATATTTTTCAAAAGTTAGTTCCTGTAACAGGTTTTTCAGTTTCCATTCCTCTCTAAGGAAATCAGTAACCTGTCCTGTTGTAGTATAAACATTCGGACACACTGTTTTCAACATTTTTACAGCCTCTTTAGCAATGTATTGAGAATCTTTTTTCATTCTTTCCACAAAATCAGATGGAATATCTTCACCTTTACAAAGCAGGTTTTCAAATTTTGTTTTTGAAATGCTTCCTTTTCCGTCTTTATATAGATCATTAACTTTTTCTATATATTGCTGTAAAATTACTTCACCTTTGGAGCTCATAAAATCATAAGCTGTTTTTTGCCCTTTATCCGAATTACATTTTCTATGAGTGATGATATAATTGTTCATTGCATTATTAAACGAACGGGATTTAGGCAGAATATGTTCGATATCTGCGTTTCCTGTAAGCATATCAGATCCATTTATCGTTTTGTTACAATACAAACATTCCTTAGAGTTCTCTTCCCAAAGAATATAGCGTGTCACATCTCTGCCATTTACAAATTTAAAACCATACTCTTCTTGAAGTTTTTTTCTTATAATATCATTATTTTTTTTGTTCTTTGAATTTAAAAGAGAAATATTCTTCCGGGTTTTTGCATTGTTTCTTAGCTCGCGAGCCAATTCTACTCTTATCTCATCTATTTTACCATATTTTTCAATTATCAAATTAACAGCATTCACAACCTGATTCAGAATTTGTTCCACAACAGGATTTCTCAGTTCATTTCTTTTAAGCTGTTTTAATTTTGGTTGAAGATCAATTTTGGTTTTGTAACCACTATGATCATAACCAATATTATCACAAGCATCGGTGTACCCTAACCCTTTTTCTAAATGTACAAGTAATTTACGAATAGCACGAGTGGACAAGCTTCCATAATCTGAAGAATACCCTACTCTTCTGGCAATAATCTCAGCTTGTTTCTTATCAAAACCAAAACGATTTTTCAGCGCATTAATGACTTCCTTTTCTATTGGAAGAGAATAAGTAATATGCCATAACTCAAATAACCCTCCTTTTTCATCATTAGTTTCCATATTAAAAAAGAGATATTGTTCCGGCTTTTCTATTCCGGCTTCTATCAAAGCATTTCTTAGAATACTATAAGTTCTGCTACCATCTAATTCGGTAAAATTCAGGTAAATTTTTTCTCTTGAGGTATAACCGAGAATTTCTTTAATTTTTGATACAGTAAGTTTGTGTTTAGGATTTAAATTGTCACCATTCCATAAAGCGTTTTTCAATTTTTGTTTCTGCTCATCAGTTGGTTTAAATAATTCTCCATTAGGAGTTTTCCAAGATAAATCATTTATTTTTTGCCAAATTCTAAATAGTTCGAAATAAGGTGAACTTTTCGCTACTGCTTTATGATGTTTTTCAAACAGACATTCTGAAATCAATCCTTTCTGGCTTTTCAATGGACGTTGATAATAAATAATTCTATTTCTAATCAAATCATATAATGTTCCTTTATTATCGTCTTCATTTGAACTACCTGTTAAAATTAGATAATACTTTTTTTGTTCATCCCAAATTCTGTCAAATTCCTCTGTGTATGAACTTCTCTGGTATGTTCGTTCTCGAAGTAAAACTTCAAATACATTATTATTTTCTTGTAATTCCGAATATAATTTTTGTCCAATTGTTTTATTTCCTAATGCTTTTTCAAGCCCTGCAATCCGCTCTTTATATTCTGTTGAATTTTCTTCCGAAACCGATTTCCTATTACTTAAAAAACCTCTCCTTTGATTTAGAAGAATTAAAATCCTACCTAATTCCTGCAAAGAGACTTGTTCCGAAACAGCTTTGGCTCTCAATCCGTAAAGTTCAACTGCTGAAAGATCAAATAAATTACTAGTTGGAAACATATTATTCTCTTTCAAAGATTGGTAAAGTTTATCTCGCCTTGCCTTAAATCGTTGATTATTTTTTCTATTCCCTCTTTTTGCAGTTCTTTCAAGGTTTTTACTAGCAGTATTTCCCGAATAAAACTTCCCATGAAAGTCAGGATCTTCCGGAACAATTCTTACAGCTAAATTTTCTATTGTTTTTTTTTGATTTTCCTCTGATATAACAGCTATTCCTACAGATGAAACTCCAATATCCAGTCCAAGTATATATTTCATAATAATTATCTAGTTTTCATAATTCCATAAAAATAGAAATAAAAAAAACATCCGAATTACGGATTTCCATAATTATACTAAAGATTTTTTCTTCTATATTTGTAATAATAATTTTGAAAAGCAATTCACAATAAGGATTATTCCGTTGTGAAAACATTCAAGGCGGGGCAACTCGCCTTTTTTCGTTTTAAAACCCTATTTTAGCCATCCGAAAACAGAACAATGACGACCGTAGAATTTATACAGCAGCAGCTCAATATTTCTGAAAAGAGCATCAACAATACTTTACAATTATTGGCAGAAGACTGCACCATTCCTTTCATTTCGCGTTACAGGAAAGACAAAACCGGGAATCTGGATGAAATTCAGATTGAGCAGATTGCAAAGATCAACAAGCAATTTGAAGAGATTGTTAAGAGAAAAGAATCTATTGTAAAATCAATTGAGGAACAGAATGCTTTAACGCCTGAGCTTCGTCAGAGGATTGAAGAAAGCTTTGATATGCAAGAGCTGGAGGATTTATATCTGCCTTTCAAAAAACGTAAAAAAACCAAAGCAGATGCGGCTAAAGAAAAGGGACTGGAGCCTTTAGCCAAAATCATCATGAGCCAGAAAAACAATGATATTCTGTTTCTGGCGTCAAAATATCTTAATAATGATGTTCCGTCTGAGGAAGAGGCCCTTCAGGGTGCCAGAGACATTATGGCGGAATGGATTAATGAAAATATGTACGTCCGTAAAAATCTACGTCGGATCTTTCAGCGTAAGGCTGTAGTAACCTCCAAAGTGGTAAAAGCCAAAAAGGATGAGGAAGAAGCACAAAAATTCTCTCAGTATTTTGAATGGGAAGAAAGCCTTGGCAAAACTCCTTCTCACAGGCTTCTGGCTATGTTAAGAGCTGAAGCAGAAGGCTTTGTAAAAATAAATGTAGGCATTGACAAAGAAGAAGCCATCGATTTCATTGAAAAAGCAATTATTAAATCCAATAACGAAAGTTCTGAACAGATTACTCTGGCTATAAAAGACAGTTACAAAAGGCTTTTAGAGCCGGCTATTTCCAATGAAGCCTTACAGGAAGCTAAGGAGAAGGCAGACCAGAAAGCCATTCAGATCTTCTCTGAAAACTTAAGCCAGCTGCTTTTAGCCTCGCCTTTGGGAGAGAAAAGAATCCTGGCGATAGACCCCGGTTACAGAAGCGGATGTAAAGTCGTTTGTCTTGATGAAAAAGGAGACCTGCTTCACAATGAAACCCTCTACCCTCACGCTCCGCAGAATGAAAGCGGAATGGCCATGAAAAAAATCCGCTCGATGGTGAATGCCTATAATATTGAAGCCATTTCTATCGGAAACGGAACAGCGAGCCGCGAAACAGAATTCTTTATTAAAAAAATCGCCTTTGACAGGCCTCTGCAGGTTTTTGTGGTTTCGGAAGCCGGAGCATCTGTTTATTCGGCCAGTAAGATTGCAAGGGATGAATTTCCAACCTACGATGTAACGGTGCGGGGCGCGGTTTCTATCGGGAGAAGACTTTCCGATCCTCTGGCAGAACTGGTAAAAATTGATGCAAAATCTATTGGTGTTGGCCAGTATCAGCATGATGTAGACCAAACCCAACTGAAGAACGAACTCGATTCCACGGTCATGAAATGTGTAAATTCTGTGGGAATCAATTTAAATACAGCCAGTAAATCACTTTTAAGCTATGTTTCGGGAATCGGGGAAAAAATGGCTGAAAATATCGTGGCTTACCGTGCTGAAAACGGAGCTTTTGAAGACCGGAAACAGCTGAAAAAAGTACCGAGGCTTGGAGAAAAAGCTTTCCAGCAGGCGGCTGCATTTGTCAGAATATCCAATGCTAAAAACCCTCTGGACAATTCCGCCGTACATCCTGAAGCATACGGTATTGTAGAAAAAATGGCCAAAGATCTGGGGATTAAAACCAATGAACTGATTGCGAATAAAGAAAAAATTGCTCTGGTAAAACCTGAAAACTACATTACCGGGGAAATCGGAATTTTAAGCATCAAAGATATTCTGAAAGAGCTTGAAAAACCGGGACTGGATCCGCGAAAAGCCGCTAAGGTTTTCGAGTTTGACCCGAACGTAAAAAGTATTAAAGATTTAAAAGCAGGTATGATTCTTCCTGGAATCGTTAACAATATTACAGCATTCGGATGTTTTGTAGATCTTGGAATTAAAGAAAGCGGCCTCGTTCATATTTCGCAGCTGAAAGACGGCTTTGTCTCAGATGTGAATGAAGTGGTGAAACTTCACCAGCATGTAAGGGTAAAAGTCACGGAAGTGGATGAAGCAAGAAAAAGGGTTCAGCTGAGCATGATTTTATAGTTTTGTCGTATAAACAACGAACAGTAATTAAAAATATAAACATCGTATTGTGAAGTATAAAAATTTAATTTTTGATTTAGACGGAACCTTATGGGATTCCAGAGCCTCTATCATCGATATATGGAACGAAGTTTTAACCCGGCACCACCTTATTGAAAAAAAACTTACACCTGAAGACATGAACCAGTATATGGGCCTTCTTACGGACGATATTGTCAGAAAGATTGCACCAGGAATTACGGATCAGGAAGTTAAAACAATCCTTGCTGAAATTGCAGGACAGGAAAACATCATTTTGCGTACCCGGGGCGGAATCCTGTATCAAGGTGTTGAAGAAACCTTAAAAAGCCTTTCAGAAACATACAACCTTTTCATTGTGAGCAACTGCCAGGACGGATACATTGAAGCCTTTCTGGATTTTTACCGGTTTAACGGCCTGTTTGCAGATTTTGAATCTCATGGCCGAACCAGAAAACCAAAATCAGAAAATATAAAACTGATTATGGAAAGGAATAATATGAAGCATAATGATACCATTTATATCGGAGATACCCAGACGGACTATAGCTCTTCAAAATCAAATGGACTTCCTTTTATCTTCTGTGAATACGGCTTTGGAAAGCTGGACATTCAAGATCAAGGGTATTCTGTTTCAAAATTTTCAGAGTTAAAAAATTATATTTAACAACTTGAAAAATTATTCAGTGAGCTCCATGAAAATATCAGAAACCAAAGAAAAAAAGATCATTCACAGACCCACCCGTTATTTTGACGAACAGGGTAACAGAATCTATAATTCTTTTGAATATGATCTTTCTTACAACCCTTCTTATAAAGGCAGCGAACGGAAAAGGTTTTTTGCCAAGCTCATTGATATACTTCCCTTCTTTCTCATCTTCCTTATCATAGGTAAAGAAATTGCTATAGTAAGTTTCATATATTCTGTTCCCTGTGTAATTATCTTTGGAGCCATATCTGAAACCTGTTGGGGGACTACCTTAGGAAAAAAGGTATTTAAAATGAAAGTGATTGATGACTTTGGGAATCATCCCGGATTTTTAAAGTCATTGAGCAGGAATTTTTTATGCCTTATCAATTTCTTTCCCGTCTTTACAGATTATATTCCACCAGCTCATCATACTTGGGAAGCAGAAGGTACCAGCATGCACCTCAATAATACAATCTACAAAACCTATATCGTTCAAGAGAATAGAATCAAGGAAATAAAAGCAATGCTTCAACAGAAAAATATCAAAACTACGCATTGAACAGCACTCTATTATTCAATTAAAAAAACAAAAAAGACTGTCTCTCCAATAGAAACAGTCTTTTCCGGCTATCATTTAATTTTCAGATACTTTTAACGGAAAAACAAAGAATGAGTTTCATTGATCAGAAAACTCAAAAGCTCCGGCTTACTATCCCAATTATTTATACTCTTTGGAATCTCTCCTCGGCTCTTTTGCTTCCGGCCATTTCATTGTTTCTCCTTTGTCATCCTGCGGCATTACTCTTTTCTCTCTGTTTGCAAACTCCGGATCTTCAGAAGCCATATAAGCTAATGCAGCCGTAAGAACCACATTGTTTTTCACCTCATCAAAAACAATTTTATCATAAGTATCTTTTGTGGTGTGCCACGTATATCCGAAATATCCCCAGTTCAGAGAGCCTAAAGAAATCCCCGGCACTCCCGCTGCTACAAATGAAGCATGATCGGAACCTCCGCCACCAGGCATTCCCGGGAAGTCAGTTTTGATATGCCCTCTTACAGATTTTGGCACTCCGTCAAGCCATCTTCCGATATAATCGTAAGCTTTTACAAACCCCTGGCCGCTGATATTGATCACACGCCCCGTTCCGTTATCCTGGTTGAAAGCAGCCTGCACTCCTTTTATAATCTGAGGATTATCCGCTACAAAACCTCTGGAGCCGTTCAGCCCCTGTTCTTCGCTTCCCCAAAGTCCGATAACGATTGTTCTTTTGTTATTCGGGTAATATTTTTTCAGAAGCCTCATCGCTTCAAGCATCGTAATAGTTCCCGTTCCGTTGTCTGTTGCTCCCTGTGCTCCATCCCATGAATCAAGATGGGCAGAAAGGATTACATATTCATCCGGCTTTTCTTTCCCTTTAATCATCCCGATGGTATTGAAATTTTTAGCCTCAGGAAGTATTTTAGACTGAGCATCAATTTTAATTTTAGGTTTTGCTCCTTTTTCAGCCATTCTGTACAGCATTCCATAATCTTCCAGATCAATATCAATCATCGGAATTTTTGTAGTCTTGGCTCCGAAAATCCTGTTTGCTCCCATAATCCCGGTCCAGTTTGAAATCACAACTCCTGCCGCTCCTGCTTTTTCCAGGGCTTCCGGAAGGGTGTTATTATCGTACCCGATATTCTTTACATAAGCATTAAAATCTTTGGAAGCCTGCTCTTTTTCAGCTTTAAGTTTTTCATAAAGTTCCGGAGTTGCAAATTCTTTAATCTGCTCATCTGAACGCCCGATTTTCTGATACTGGGCAATCAGCACGATCTTTCCTTTTACGGAAGGCAGCCATTGATCGAATTCAGCTTTAGAAGCTGCTTTTGGAAGAATAATCACTTCTGCCTCCACTGCTTTTTTAGTCGCAGGACTCCAGGCCAGCTGTGTTGCAGACAGCGATTTTGTACGAGGATACACCATATCTACATGGGTAGTACCTCTCTGCCACCCTTTCCAGGTTCCAAACTGCTGCAGATTGGCTTCTATTCCCCATGATCGGAGTTTTTCTGCGGACCATTCATTGGCAGCAAGCATTTCAGGAGTTCCTACCAGGCGTGGACCAATACCATCCAGCAGCTCATAAGCCAGATTTTCCAGCTGTGAATTGTTGTTTACTTCATCTACAAAACTTTTTACTACGGGATTAAGCCTTTCTTTCGAATCTACCTTGATCTGAGCCCATGAAAACTGGGCTGCCAGCACAACTGCCGGCACTGCAAAAAATCTATTTATCTTCATAACCTTTATTGATTGCTTAAAGATAAAGGAATTTAGGGAAATTATGAAAGCAAAAAGCCCGATATAAGCCGATTTCTATAAAAAAGAAAGCTTTAACTTAAAAGATAATACCCATTAAACGAAATCTGCGGGAAAATAAAAAGACCGCCCGGCCGGACGGTCCTGTTATCATACAATAAACTTATTTCCCGCTGATAAAAGCCAGTTCTTCCTCGGATAGAAGAATCGTTCCGTTCTTTTCTTCTTTTACGGGAACATTTTCCCAGATATTTTTACCAAAATCTACCTTTGCAGAAAGCCCCTTCTCCTCAGATTTTGCGAAGGTATTATAAATGATTTCCCTGCTGAATTTACGTTCGTGCCTTTTACCTTCATAAATTGCTACATATTGATCTCCTTCCAGTTTACATAGAGCAGGTATATACAGTCCGTCTTTTTTATAAAAATCAAAAATAAGAGAGGCATCCCCCAGCTGATAATCATACTCTCTTCCGTCTGCCGTTTTTCTTTTCATCATCGGAAAATGGGTCTGCATATAATGGATTTCAAAATAAGTAATCGTTTTATCGGTCTTATTATATTTAAACTCACCTTTCATATCAATCCCGGCACCGGATTTTATTTTAAAGGAAATCAACTGTTCGTCTCCTTCTTCAAAGATCAGTCTTCCTGAATATTTTGAATCTCTGTTTTTTACGTGGGCCAGTGTACGGTTTAATTCAAAATTGAAAAAATAGTTTCCCATATATTCATGAGAAAATTCATTGGTATTGGCAATGAAAATACTGTCAGATTTCATATTTTTCAGATACTTTACATTATTCAGCTGCATCTGAAGGATTTCGTCATAATTCCTGCGGATTCCGTCCCTGAAGTTATAGAGATTGCTTTTACTCCATAATTTTGCTTCTGCAATAACTAAAAAATACAGTTTATCATTATCTGATTTTTTTTCCTTGTACACAACATCATACAGGGAAGGCTCATTATAATAGCGATTCTGGTAATTTTTGCTGACATCCTGAAATAGCTTTCTGATATCTACATCCACAATCTTTATTTCTCCGATATCTTTATAAACCGGCTTCAATTTTATCAAAGCATTGAAGGTATTCACTTTTTCTTTCTGAAAACCGGAGGCCGAGATTTCAAAATTAACGGCAGCTGCATCAACCGGAGCCCAGCCGTCTTCATTGGTATAAACAATTTGATTAGCTAGAAGAATCCTCGCGTTAGGAACAGGACTTCCGGTTTCAGAATCCACAACTTTCAGTTTCTGAGCAGAAAAGATTCCGACAAAAAAGATCAATAGGAAATAAGAATGTTTCATTGGGTTATCAGTACATTAATTTTTAAAATCAATGCCACAAATATAGATGGAGAAACAGAAAAAAGAGAGCAGTTTAATACAATTTAATAGTATTTAACTTTTGGAATGTATTTTTAGCAAAAAACACTGAAAACTGGGAGATTTTAACATCTGAAATAAAGATGAATCCTTCAGAAATCAAGACATAAAAAAACCGGCTCGATGAGCCGGCTGGAACTGAACTATTTTTTAGCTTCTTCTACAGAAACTTTTCTGAATTCTTTGAACAGTTTGCTAAGTTCTAAAGCTGATTTACGAGCTCTTGTACCTGCTGCCTTGTTTCCTTTTTCTGCCTGTTGGTTAGCTTCTGTTGCGAACGCTTCAAATTCTGCGTTGATTTTTTCAATTAGTTCTTTCATTATTTTTAAAATTTAGGCTGCAAATATAGGTTTTATGGTGATTCCAGCCTAACTGAAGATAAAAAAATTGAGGTTAATTCATCAAAATTCTATGTTTTTATCGAAATTCTTCTTTTTGTATAGTCTGAAAGTTGGAAAAACACAAGTTCATAAGGCTTTTCTTCCATATTGTAAGGTATAATAATGCACAGAAAAACCGGAGATTTCCAGCAGATTTCTTTGAAGAGGCTTTTGCTTTCACACAACTACTAAAAGCGGCAAAAGAGCAGACTAAAATATTTCTGAAATGAGATTATCAAAAGGCAACCAATCTTTTGAGGGATTTTAACTACATTTGAAAAAACAGTTAGCCCATGATCCGGAAATTATTCTTACTGCTTCTTATTTTACCGCTGTCTGTGTACACTCAAAATAAAATCAGCTATAAAGTGTATTATGACAAAAATGCAGAACAGAGCGGCCTAAAGATACAGGTAGACTATACCGGAAAAAACTCATCGGAAGTTACCGATTTCTATTACAGTAATGAAAACTGGGGCGAGAAAGATCTTTTTAAATGTCTCATCCTGCGTCAGGAAGACAATCCGGAGGTCCGATTTGAGGTTCAGCCTGAAAAAGATGCAGTCATAATTCATCATAAAAACAGCAAAAAAGTCTCTTTTACCTATAGAATCAAACAGGATTTTGAAGATCCCAACCACCATATTTTCAACCGTCCGAGAATCAGAAACCATTTTTTTCATGTTCTTGGTAAAAACCTGTTTGTTGTTCCGAAGTCTTTCACGGAGATGCCAGACGATAAAGAACTTGAATTTTCTGTTGAATGGATCGGTTTTCCTTCAGATTTTAAGATTCACAATACTTTTGCCAGCCAGGTTCGTCATCAAAAGATCAAAACCGTGTTATGGGAAGGCTTTTACAATTCACTTTTTGTAGGCGGTGATTACCGGATCTATGATTTTAAAATTCATGATAAACCCGTATATTTTGCTGTACGGGATGAATGGAATAACGGGTTTTCAGATGATTTTCTGTTTTCAAATCTGAAAAAAGCAGCGCAGTCCCAGCGTGATTTCTGGAAAGATTATGATCAGGATTATTTTACGGTCATCATGACTCCTACCGTTTCACGGAAAGACAGTACATTTAAAGGATACAGCACTACAGGATCAGCCATAAAAAATGCATTTATGATCCAGGGAACCAATAATCCCTTCAATAACAGAAACAGTTACCTTTATCTTCTTCATCACGAAATGATGCATGACTGGATCGGAACTACCATCAAAAATAAACATGAAGAGCTTAACTACTGGTTCAGTGAGGGATTTACAGATTATTACACCTATAAAAACAGGCTGAAGATCAAAGATATCTCATGGCAGGAATGGATGGAGCTTTTTAATGAAGAAGTAATTAAAAGCCACTGGAAAAATCCAAAGCGCAACATCATGAATTATACCATCAAAGATGATTTCTGGAAAAGCCGTGATACAGAAAAGGTACCCTACAGACGCGGGGCTATCTTCGCTTTCTGGCTAGACAACCAGATCCTGATGAAAAGTAATTATAAAAAATCGCTGGACGATCTGATGCAGGAACTGCTGAAAACCTGCCGGGAGAAAAACCTGAAGTTTACGGATGAGCTTTTTCTGGATCTTACCCAAAAATATCTGAATGAGGACATTTCTTATTTTTTCCAGAAACATATCCTCAGCGGAACAGATATAGACCTTGTTAATGAAAAATGGATTAACGGCCTGCTGTTTAAAATAACTGATAATATCCCTCAGATGCAGGCTGATAAAAATGTTGAATCTAAATATATTTTACGTTAAATAAACTGAAAAAGAGCCGGGAAGCCTCCATCCTGCTATCTCTTTTTGGCTGTACCGATTAAATTTAACATAACTGTACCCCTTTCGAATGAATTAATCTTATAATTTTGAATAAAAAAGCTCATGGAGATCATTTCAAAATTTACAGTAGGTTCTGAAGAGGGAATTTCTGATCTTATATCCATCATTGATTCTTCGTTGTACAGCCTGCATAAAGGTTTTGTTCCTGAAGAGGAAATTCAAAAATACATCAAACATGAAATAGACCCGAGGAAGATGATCAATGATCTTAATAATCTTTCCAACCAGCTGATCATGACCTATGCAAACCAGAAACCAGTTGGGTACAGCATTATAAAAAGCGGCACTGCATATCCCGGAATCACTGACGGAAAAAGGGCCACAGAGATCAGTTTTGTTATTCTCCCGGAGTTTGATTCTCCGGAAATAAGGCAGTCACTCTGGAAAAAATGCCGATCGGCAGTAAGTTTTACGGAACTGATATGGGTCAATATGCTCGCCCATGATCCTTTGATTGATTTTTTAAAAGAAACAGGTTTTACTATAGCTGCCGACTCCAAGACAGGACCTTTTCAGCTTCCGTCACATGTGCTGACCATGGAAATTTAAAGAAATGGGAAATAAAAGACAATGAATATCATCTGCTGCCTGTCTGAAAGAAATTCATGAAACAGAATATTTTTGCTTTAAGGAACCTAATAAATTCCTGCATTCCTTTTACGGCTTTTTGATTTCGTTACATTTCCGTATCTTTGATTTTTATAATTTCAACATCATGAGTGACCAGCTGGAAACCATAGAGGATTATTACAGACGAATCCGGAAAGATCAGATCAAAATGTTTGATTCTGAGGATTTTGAGATGGGAAAATCCCACTTCAATATTTCAATGCGCAGATACTGCAGCTTCAAGAGCCCCTATAACCGCCGCGATTATTATAAAATCAGCTTTATTATAGGAAAAGGCACGATTCATTATGGTACACACCAGCTGTATATAGACCGTCCGGCCCTGTTTTTTCCTTCGCCCAGCATTCCGTATTCCTGGGAGTGTGACGGGGATTTTCAGGAAGGTTACTTCTGCCTGTTCAACCAGGAGTTTTTTAACGGAAATTCAGAATTCAACCTGTTTAAAAAGACTTCACTGTTCAAAGAATGGAGCAAACCGGTTGTTTTTTTAACGGAAGAACAGACGCAGCTTGCAACGCTTTATTTCGACCAGATTTACAGGATGAATAATTCTGCCTATCCGTTCCGTTGCAGCAGCATCAAAAGTCACCTGGCTTCTGTGTTTCACCTGGCTCTTGAAAACCGTGTGGATGACATCAACCCTAATGAACTTCCGGCTAACATCCGTTTATACCGATTATTTGATGAGCTGCTCAACAAACAGTTTCCGCTGGATTCCCCGGCTTATCCGCTGGCCCTGAAAACAGCTTCCGACTTTGCGGAGCATCTTAATGTACATGTTAATCATCTGAATTCATCGGTAAAGTCTGTTACCCAGCTTACCACCACCCAGATCATTAAGGAAAGAATGTTTGAGGAATCTAAAAATCTCCTGAAATACACCAACTGGGATATTGCCGAAATAGGCTATACATTGGGATTTGATCAACCTGCCCACTTCAATAATTTTTTTAAAAAGTATGCTGATGTCTCTCCCCTCAAATTTAA
Source organism: Chryseobacterium indologenes (assembly GCF_001295265.1). Lineage (GTDB taxonomy): Bacteria > Bacteroidota > Bacteroidia > Flavobacteriales > Weeksellaceae > Chryseobacterium > Chryseobacterium indologenes_A. The sequence continues at coordinate 63,652 of NZ_LJOD01000001.1, forward strand.
AAACGCTTTATAAATCTTTGATTTTTGTAATTTTTACTTTGTCTTTTAAAATTCATTCCTGCTATTCCTGATGTACTTTTGTACGGTAAAAAAATGAATGATTATGTTGATGAAAGAAGCATCTGAAAAACGTATCAGATTAATAACGATCATGGCTTTTGTGTCAATACCGCTTTCCGGGTTTGTCACTGATATTTACCTGCCGTCCTTTCCTTCCATGGCAAAAGAAATGCAGGTTTCTGAAAAAGATATTCAAATTACTTTAACGTCTTATCTGCTAAGTTACGGGATCTCCCAGCTGTTTGTAGGAGGTATTCTGGATAATATAGGACGCTACCGTCCTAAATTAGTAGCGTTATTCCTGCTGATCCTGAGCAGTATTCTGATTACGATGACTGACAGTATTTTCCTGATATGTCTGCTCCGTATCCTCCAGGGGGCTGCTGTTTCTGTTCTCGTTGTAGCTACCCGCGCTATATTTGTAGATATTTATGATTCCGAAAAAGTGAAGCATTACCTGAGTTACTTCACTATTGTATGGTCGTGCGGACCTATTTTAGCTCCTTTTTTAGGCGGATACCTCGAAAAACTGTTCAACTGGCACGCCAACTTCCATTTTCTGGCTTTGTATGCTGGGATTCTCTTCCTTTTTGAATGGTTTTTCAGTGGGGAAACCCTTCCTGAGAAGAAGAAACTGGATCTTTCTGAAAATATCAGCCTCTATAAAATGATGCTGAAGAACCGTATTTTCATGCTGGGAATCATTATTCTGGGGCTCAGCTATTCCATTGTGATGCTGTTCAATATTACCGGGCCTTTTATTATTGAAAACACGTTTCATTTTACTCCTGTTGTCATTGGTTACTGTACGCTGATCTTAGGTTTTTCATGGATGATCGGCGGTTTTATCGGAAAACGCAGGCTTAAGCTTGACTTTAAGGAACGGATACTACAGCCTATTATTCTGCAGCTCATTCTGATCACCGGGCTGATCAGTATCGGATATTTTGCAGAAAGTCTTTTTATCATGATTCCGTTTGCCTTCTTTATTCATATCTGTTCGGGAATCCTGTTTACATCATTCTTCACAACGAGTATGCTGTACTTCCCTAAGAATGCCGGAACAGCCGGTGGATTGATGGGAGGGCTTGTGTATGTAATAACTTCGGTTACCAGTTTTATTATCTCTGTAAGCGGAACAGTTACGGACCAGAATGGCCTTGCATGGCGTTACCTGATTATTGCACTTGTCCTTCTGGGCGTTATCCTGATGATGAACCAGGCGGTAAAAAAAGAAAAAGCAGAGAGTTGATCCCTGCTTTTTTTGGCTATAAGCTTTCGAGATATTGCTTTAAAATAACAGCATAACAGTAGTCTCTTCTTTACCGGATATTTTTTTCAAAACCGTACAGGGTTATTTCCTTTTTTTGTTTAATTTAGCAAAATGCTGAACAGCATTCAGTCTGAATTTCCCCCGCACAGTCTGAAATATTTAGCCTATACATTAAAACGATAAAAACGACCTTTCACAAAATGAAAAAAATTTTGTTCCTTGCTTCAGTATGCATGCTCCCCTTACAGCTGACCGCCCAGTCGACTGAAAACTTACGAAAAGAGATCATCCGGATTATAAATGCTAAAAATGCAACGGCCGGAATATCCATCAAAAATATAGAGAATAAAGATACATTAAGCATCAACGGACAGATGAGTATGCCCATGATGAGTGTTTTCAAATTTCATATTGCCCTTGCCGTACTGGACCAGGTTGATAAAGGTAAACTGAAGCTGCACCAGAAATTCCTGATCAAAAAAGAGGAACTGCTTCCTGATACCTGGAGTCCTATCCGGGATGAGTTTCCTGATGGAAATATACATCTGACACTTGACCAGCTGCTACGCTATACGGTTTCTCACAGTGACAACAATGGCTGTGATATTCTTCTGAGGATGATGGGAGGTCCTCAGACCGTTCAGAAATTCATCAATAAACAGGGAATCAAAGATATTACCATTAAACTGGATGAAGAAGAGATGGCTAAAGCCTGGGAAAACCTCTACGTAAATGTGACGACTCCTGAAGCCACTACTCTTCTTCTGGAAAAGTTTTACAAAGGAAAAGTTCTGAAGAAAAATACAACGGACTATCTTTACCGGATCATGGTGCAGACCTCACGCGGACTGACATGGATGAAAGCAGGCCTGCCTTCCGGAACCGAACTCGCTCACAGAACAGGTATTTCCGGGAATAATCAGGATAATCTAAGGGCAGCCATGAATGATGTCGGAATTTTTAAACTTCCCAACGGACAGCATATTATCCTTTCCGTTTATCTGAAAAACATTACGGAGGAACGCGCTGACACTGAAAAAATAATTGCAGACATTGCTCATGCTGCTTATACCCATTATAACGCCCGATAAAATAATGGCCATAAGAGAACTCATCCTTCCTGCACTGATTGCAATGATCTCTTTCAGCTGCCAGCCTCATCCAAAAACAGAGGCTGCGCCGGAAGAAAAGAATTACGTGTTTTTTCTTCACAATAAGTTTTTAGAGAACAATCCTTCAGGAACTATTTCTCCGGAATACAATACAAAAGCTGAATATAATGAAATACTGGCTTCTTTCAGGAAGGACGGCTTCATTGTCATCAGCGAGAAAAGAAAGCCTAAAACAGATGCTGTAATGTATGCCAGGAAGGTGACAGCCCAAATAGACAGCTTAACAGCAATGGGAGTCAAGCCCGGTCATATTACGGTAGTCGGCACTTCCAAAGGCGGATATATTGCCCAGTTTGTTTCAACGTATGCTAAAAACCCGGACCTTAATTTTGTTCTGATCGGCTGTTACCAGGATTCTGATATTAAGGAAATTCCTGACATCAATTTCTGCGGAAATATTCTGACTATTTATGAAAAGACCGATATTTTCGGGGTATCTGCCATCAAGAGAAAAGAATTGTCAACCCTGCCGGTTCCCCGTTTTAAAGAAATTGAACTCAATAACGGATTAAAACACGGCTTTTTATATCCTGCTTCCGATGAATGGATCCTCCCGGCTAAAAAGTGGGCCACCAGAAATTATAACCTTAAATAATTCAGTAGCATGATACGGTATTTATCATTTCTTATTTTAAGCTTCCTTTTTATACAGTGTTCTGTAAAAACCGGCGGTATTGCTGTTGCCAGCGCTGATTTTGAACCGGATACTTTAACTTATTCTGATCAATCAAGAGGCCGGAAGATTCCTATAGCTATTTATCAGCCTAAAAACAAAAAAACATCTAAGCTTACCCCAATCATTTTCAGCCATGGCTGGGGTGAAAATAAAGGCGGTGATTATTTTGTGTATTCCTACCTCACCAAACTTCTCGCTTCAAAAGGATATTTTGTCGTAAGCATCCAGCATGAGCTGCCTACTGATGAAATGCTGGCGATAGACGGGAATTTTCAGGTGACAAGAATGCCCAACTGGGAACGCGGCGCCCGGAATATTTTCTTTGTTCTCAACCAGCTGAAAAAAGATTTCCCGGATCTTGATTACCATAAACTGGCTGTAATAGGACATTCTAACGGTGGTGATATGACAGCCCTGTTTGCACATCAGCATCCGGAACTTATTCATAAAGTAATTACCATGGATAACCGGAGAATGCCTCTGCCCAGAACAGCCCATCCTAAAATCTATACGCTCCGGTCCAATGATTACCCCGCAGATGAGGGAGTTCTGCCTACGGAGGAAGAGAAAAAGAAATACGGAATGACGGTTGATTTTACCCCTATCAACCATGGCCATATGGATAATGATGCCACTCCGGAAGAAGGAGAATATATGACCCTCAGAATTCTCAAATATTTAAAGAATTAATCATTTTAACAAAATAATATGCAATCTGTAAGATTTTACTGTGCTGCCTTAAGCCTTGTTCTGGGATCATTCAGCCTGAATGCCCAAAAGACCACTACGCTCACCCAAAAAATTGAAAATATTATTTCTGGTAAAAAAGCGGATGTAGGAGTTGCTGTTATCGGGATTCAGAAGAATGATAAAGTCCAGATCAATGGTAAAAAATTGTACCCGATGCTGAGTACTTTTAAGTTCCCTATCGCTTTAACAACGCTTCATCAGGTTGAAAAAGGCAGGCTAAAGCTGGATCAAAAGCTGTTCATTAAAAAGGAAGAGCTGCTGGAAGATACCTGGAGCCCTTTCAGGGACGAACATCCTGAAGGAAACATTACTATTACATTAGAAGAAGCCTTACGATGGATGATGTGCTACAGTGATAATAATCTAACGGATGTTATCATAAGACTGATTGGAGGAACTGAACCTGTACAAAAGCTCATTGGAGGTGATTTTATCATCAAAAACGATGAGGAAGGCATGCACAAAGACTGGGACTCTCAGTTTATCAATAAGATTACACCTGACAAAGCTGCTGATCTGTTAGAAAAGTTTTATCAGGGAAAAATATTGAATCCAGCACACACTCAATGGCTTTACAACGCCATGCTTAATAACCAGACCGGACTAAAGCGCCTGAAAGGAAAACTGCCTGCCAATGTAAAAGTTGCGCACAGGAGCGGAACTTCTTTCACCAATAATGCAGGTATGACAGGTGCTGTCAACAGCTACGGAATTATAGAACTTCCCCATAACAGGAAAATTGTTGTTGCCGTTTTCGTACATGACACGTATGAAAGCTTTGACAACGCTGAAGCAATCATAGCTGATATTTCCAGGACTGCTTATGACCATTATAACTCTAAATAAATCTATGTTTAAAATCCGATTGTTTTCTGTATTACTTACTGCAGTGCTATTCAGTATGCCTGCAAAAGCGCAAAGTTCTGATGCCTACGTAAAGAAGATCGACCGTATTATAACCGCTTCAGAGCCTTTACAGTTCACAGGAATTGTTCTGGTATCCCAGGCCGGGAAAACCAGGTATCTGAAAGCACACGGCTATAGAGATTTTGATCGAAAAATCGCTTTAAAAACCGATGATCAGTTCGAAATCATGTCCAATTCAAAGCAGATCACAGCAGTGCTTGTCCTGCGGGAAGCTGAAAAAGGGACACTTGATCTTCATACGCCAATCAGAAAATACCTGCCGGAACTTACCCAATCCTGGGCCGACACGGTAACGGTACATCACCTGCTGAATCATACCCACGGCATTGTGGACAAGGAAAAGCCACTGGTTATCAAGCCCGGTTCACAATTCAAATATGGTAATTTATCGTATGCCCTTTTAGGTGAAATTCTTGAAAATACAACGAAAAAGAAATTCACGGAACTGGCCAATTCTCTTTTTAAGAAACTGAAAATGAATAAAACATTCTGCTACGATCCACAGAATAAGCAATCCTTGGTTCCGGGGTACAGAAGTGAAAATAATCAGTATCAGAAAGTTGAAGAAACATTTATCAATACTGAGCTGATTCCTGCTGCCGGAATCGTTTCAACGGTTCAGGATCTGGCAAAATGGGATCAGGCCCTTTACAAAGGAAAACTGCTTTCCCCTAAGTATCAGAAGGCTATGATGACAGCTTCTACTCTATCTCAGCACAATGTTTTCGGAAAAGAAAGCATGGGGTTCGGGTACAGCGTAAGGGTGGTCAAAGAGCAGGGACTGGATTATTTCGGGATTACGGGATTGGGAGACGGCTTTACCTGCCTTAATGTGTATTTCCCGTCCACAGACACCAGTGTAATTGTTCTTGAAAACCAGATGCCGAAAAATAGCGAGTATTGGAGCTATAAGGAGGCTGCTATTAAGAATGCGGTGCTGAAGAGTATGATCAGCGGCCATTAGCCTAATGACCTCCTTTATTTTTAATACACAAGTTTCAGTTAAAAAACGATTAAATAATAAAATCCGATCGGATATTCACCTGCCTTTTAGGCAGGCTTTCACTTTTAATATAATGCACAATGGGCTTCACATAGACTTTTACCATATGGGAGCATTGAGTTTTAGCATTATCTGTAATCGTAGTTTTATATTTATACACAGTCACAATGATACTTCCGTGATCCAAATTGTCTTGGTCAGCGACTTTTTTCAGCTCCCTGAATTTAGTTCCGCTTAATTCTTCCAAAGGTAACATTCATCTTTTCGTTTGGATCGAAGAAAGCCAGTATCAGATTCTGATTTTTGCTCTCGTAATAGCTTTCTGCGTAATTCTCACATATAACGCGTGAAGTTGTTCCTTTTCTCTTTTCGACACCGTTGTTAAAAGTCATAATGCGCATCTTATATAAATAGGATTCAATCCAAAATGAATCAAAATATCAACTTTACTAAACAATTTGATGATTGAAACCTAACTAACGTGAGTTTGGGTCAAGGAGTTTAAATGTAAAAGGCGTGAAGATGGAAGAAGGAGGCTGGAAGTTAATTTTAGTTATACGTATTGAAAGCCTCAAGAAAATCAAATTAAATAAAAGCAGATCAATTTTGCTCTTCATGACTTTCATAGCTTCCCTCTTCCATCATCCAGCTTCAAACCTGCATCTATCAAATATTCTTATCCCGAACTGAGGTTAACTATTTTACTGTAAACAACATTTCCACTAATAATTAGCGATAGATTTATACACTTCAATATCAATCCATACCATTAAGGACAATATATCTGTAGGAATAAGTTCCAAAACCGTATACACCTTAAAAACATCTAATACTCCCAATCTTCCACGATATCTTTTTTTGACGTTTGCTTTGATCATTAGATAGCAGTCAGCGAAAAAGTATTATTTACGTGTGAGAAAATCCATTTGGCGGTACAGTAAAATGAAAAATTTTGTTATTTCTGACTGTAAACTGCTGTATTCCTGGTTTTAATAATAAAGAAGTCAAAATAAAAAATCAAGCATTAAAATAATAGGCAGCCTTACTATTTTAAAAGCTAAATGATAGAAATTACAATTATTTTTAATTTAATCAAAAAAACGAAAATTTAATTAATTATATTTTTTTTTGAGAAAATAAAAAAAAACAAAATAGAATAAAATATAGATAAAGTATTAAAAATTCTCTTTTAAAAATTGTTTTCTAAAAAAAACATCCGCTAAAAAAGAGTATGTTAATTAAAATCAATGTATTGATTTTAAGATTGTTACATATTGCCATTTTAAAAAAAATGTATACATTTATCACATATTGATGATTAAGTTATTAATAATAATGAAGATTTTCCATTTAAATCAAAATTACTTAGTCTTCAATAAAATAAGAAATTTTTAATTTTTATCCAATTAACCAAAATCATATTTTATGCCTTTTAGCACAGTAACACTCACAGACGGAAGAAAGTTTACAACAAAGCAAGAATTTGCCAGCTTTCTTGATCAGACAGCATATGACAATATTAAGACATTACTGCCATCTAATTATAAATTTAGTATGGATGTAATTGATCAACTAAAAACTGATAATACAGGTCTTCTTAGCAGGGTAACAGAGGAACTGGGATTAAAAATAATCAGTGATATTACTCAGACTGAATTGAACACAATGAAACCCGAAACATTTCAATTACTTCAGCAGTATATTCCAGCAACTAAGCTAACAGCTATACCGGTAGCGAAAATTGTAAGTCTTCTAGATTTTCCAAATCCTATCCGTAAATGGTCAATAAATATAGCCAAATGGCTCCCTGTTACTATAGCTAAGCAACTGAATATCTCTAATCCTACTGCCGGCTTTTTCTTTAATCTGGACAATAATGCACTCTCGCTTATAGCTCCAAAACACTTTAACCAGTTTGGCTTAGAAGTTTATAAGAATATTTTTGGCACAAGTTACACTCTTAATTCTTCAGGAGAGTATGTTTGGGATTCTCCAAAGAAAAGTTTTAGAAGTTTTTCAAGCAGCCAGTTACAAAACATATTGCCAGCTGTATTGGATGATCTGATCAAATTATATGAAATGCCACCGACAATTGACAGCCCTTTCAAAATAACCCAAGGAACAGGCTTATTAAAGAGGCTCACAAAGGCACAAGTATTAGCACTTTCCCCTGAGGCTTTGGCAAGAACACATACTACACATTTCAAATATCTTTCTGCAACTGAACTTGCCGGCATATTGGCTGGTTTTTCAAAAGCTCAGCTTCATGTGCTTTCGTACAGCATTATTAAAGAAGTTTTGGATGATAATGTTGCGCAGGCACTCGATAATCTGGGCAAGCTTAATGAATTTTTAAATAAAGTTACAACAAGAGAATTAACATATTTATCTAATAGTTTTTTTAAAAAATCAGAACCTGTACTTACTAATGAACAGCATACATACTTAAATGGCCTTACAGTGGAAAATATAACTCCACCTTCCAGACAGCTACGAGAAATGCTTGCTCTGATGGGACCGGGGGATGCCCGTAAAATGGGTACCGGAAGCTTTTTCAAAAAGATTGCACCTTGTATAGGTTATATTCCTGCAGCTTTTTTTAAAGGATTTACCGCTCAACAAGCAAAAGAACTTTCTCTGAATGCAGTAGCTAAATTGAGATACCCGCAGATTCAGGCTTTAGGAGATCGGCTTCTGGAATTCACAGAAACTCAGATAAAGTTACTTAGCAGGAAACAATTGGCTGACATCAGCAAAAATATTGCCCCAAGGATATTAAGCAAATATGAAGATTTACAAATTCCGATTAACAGAATACAATTTCCAAAAGACGCAGAAGCTGCAGATTGGTTGTATAAGGAATTACAAAATCCTGCTCGAAGGGCAAAGAGCCTGATGAAAATAAAAAAAAGTCCGGTATTAACTAAAACATTGATTAAGTATCACTGGAATGATCTTTCTGCAGAACTTAAAGCTGCAGTAATTAGTGGATTGCTTGATAAAGATACTCCATTAAGCATATTCACTGAAGCACAATTGCTTAAACTCGACCACAAAACTGCAGCTGAACTCTTAAAATTAAAAGGGGGGCTTAGAGGATTTGCGAATAAGCTCGTAAAAATACCGGAGTATGGAATAAAAGTTCACAATACACTTATGAGAGGAGGCTTTTATCATGCAGGCTATGAAGCTTCGCCATGGAGATTTACGGGAGGCTCTGCAAACAAATACGATGCCCAGATATTTATTACTTTTGGTAAAGATTTTGGACAACAGTTGGATAGCCTGGCTTATGGCGTTAAAATGGCAGAGACAGTTCCTACACTGATCTATCACTACAATTCTGATTTGCGTGTACCAGAACTTGTTGATGTGGTCAATGGTCGTAAATCGGATGAGTATACTCTTCTTAATAATAAATCTAATATCAGAACATATATTCTTGGGCATGGTAATCCAGAACAGTTGACAATTGGAGGCATTGAATATTATGAAGTTTATCAGGTAATAGAACAATTATGGGCTGTCCTTTCAATTGATTTTTCATCACAATCAATACCTATTGACTGGGCAAAAAGATATACCAAATTAGCCATTTTAGGTTGTGAATTAGCAAATCCTCCGATTCAGAAAGATATGCAAGGAGGCATAATCCCACAACAGCCCGATTATTGGAATACCAATTTTGAACAATCATTTCTCGGAAAACTTAGCAAGGAGTTTTATTACGACCGAATGGGGCAATATCAAGATGGCAGATTAAAAATTTCTGCTTTTAAAGCTATTACTAATACAGGTACTGGCGGCAAAACCAGGATAAAGGTATCCAACACAGTTGTAAATTCAAATGGTGAGGATAAAATTGTTGTTTCATGGGATAAGGACCAGCGTAAGATCGTGCGGGCTACAAGCAGGAGTATTAAAACACAAGCGATGGCACAAGCCCCACTGAATGCTTCTCATTTAGAGATAGATTTATCTGAAAATGAGCTGCATGAAAACTTTATACATGATTTAGCATCCGCTATTATAGACCCTCTTTCGCTAAATAATGCTTTAGGTGAGGATACCAGAGGTTTGGATGTACTTTCGTCCAAAAAAATTGATAATGAGGAAATAATGATAATGCAAAGAAATAATGAAGACGGTGACACAGCATCCACTTTTTACATATGGGATGTTAAGGCACAAACTGATGAAAGTGCTATGGTGGAAAAGAATGAAATAGCAAGCATTATCCGGGCTTCAAAGGATCAGGAGACTCTGGCCTCGGAGAATGCAGTACAACAATTAAAAATCCTGAAAAAAAACCGTGCTGAAATATCAGCTTTAACCGAAACATCTTTGGCACAAACTACCTTCTCGAGTATCAAAGCAAATGATATAAAAGAGATAAAAACACTTATAAACAGTTTGGGAGGAATAGTGGATACGAAAGAATTTAACAAGCTTAAGCCTGTCTATAATGATGATTACATCCAGACACTCCGGGCAATGGTAGTTACAGATACAAAAGAACGGAACGATTTAAATGGCAGAGCTGATAAGATATTTGAGGCAATTTCGGTCTTGACACCAGAAACTTCAAAAACATATCTTTCTGACAGAGGAATTGTAAAATGGGAGGGAAGTACAAAGATGACTGTATATGAAGATAAACTTAAAGTTGCATTATCTGATACAGATATAACAGCAAGATTGAAAGTTATTGGAGCTTTACTTCATCTGAATAAAACGGATGGGCAGCTATTGACAGATGCATTGATTAAATCAGCTGACTCTGATGTAAAACAGTTTGGAAAAGAAATAAATTCTCAGCGACAGACTATTGAAACCACTAAGTCAGGTTTGGCTCCGGATGTTATCGAAAAGGGGGCACAAGCGCTGAATGTTTATTTTCTGGCTACAGGTATTGCGGGTTTAATCAAAGACTGGAATACTATATCTGCAACGGAAAAAGGAATTGATCTTACTCTCATTACCGGTAATGCATTGGCAAGTGTAGCTAACCTCGTCGTCATCAAATCTTTACAAAAAAGTATGTCAACTATGCTTTCTGCAGGCATGAAGCCAGGCAGGGGCATTTTGACCATGCAAAAAATCTTAATTGGTCTTGACTTTGCTCTAGCAGGTTTTACAATGGCCTCTATTGGCTTACAGTGGGACGATTTTTGGAGGAGCGGGCTAGGAACAAACAGCTATATTTATAAATCTCTTGTAGCTAATACAGTTAACACCGTTGTTTTTACAGCAGCAGGGCTGGCTGTAAGCGGAGCTGTATTAGGAGTCTCTCTAAGTACAGCAATTGCAGGTACAGCAATTGGTACCGTAGCAGCTTCAGCAGGACCAATAGGCTTGGCTATTGCGGCAGCTTCAATAATCGTTGGTGGAATAGCACAGGGAGCCATCCTATTAAATGAGTATGGTAACTATTACAGGGATACAGGAGATAAAGTAGAACAATTTTTCGCATCATGGATCGGTATTGAGACGTTAGCTACAAAAAAAGCCAGAATTCTCAAAGCCGCTGCAGATTCGGCTTCGGCTTACCAGACCATACTCAACAACGATTGGGCTGGAACAAAAGACTACCTCGCAAAATATTATGCAAAACAAGGGTATGAAAAGATATTTTATCGCGATAAAAGCTTTGCGGTGGTATCTTTGACCCGATGTACTGGTGATACACGCAACCCTGATGTTCGGGATGGGTTTATAAAAGTTTACGATAGTATTTTAAATGTGAGAGAATTAGCCGGGGAAATTATAAATGAGCCTACATCAACAGAAGGGATTTATGGATATGCCTTCATTAATTTGGGAAATGAAATTCCCGAGACAGATCAATATATTGTAAGAGGACACCCTGATAAAAATAACCTGTTCGATATAAGAAATGCTTCAGTTTGGGAAATCATCGGAGGAAAGGGTGATGATCAGTTTATTTTTGATCAACATTCACGGGTAAATAATATTCTTGCCAAAGAAGGGAAAAATACAATTATTTGGGATGCAAATGAGTCATCTATTGTACTTAAAACCAAAGATGCTGAACAGCCTGATTCTTTTATTTTCCTAACGAATTCATACACAACCAATTTTTTTATGGCTGATGTTAAAATTGTGATTTATAACGCCAAAGATGTTGATATACAGGATGCTCCAAATGATGCAGTGTTTGATATAAGTGGCATTACAGGTGCCAGATTGAAAATACGGGGAGGTGAAGGCTCCAATATCTATATCCTTAGAGAAGGTAATGAAATTATTTGCCGCGGTAATGACAATTTATTTTGGGATGGGAAAGGGAATGTCCAAGTTAGCTTTGAAGCCATTAGTTGGAAAAATACTCAGCTCATAAGCATAGATCTTTCCAGCGCTCCTGACTTGGTAAAAGCTTATAAAACAGATAATAGCTTAATAATAAGCTGCAAAGAAAAGAAAATTACAATTCATGGGATTTACCTGCAAAATGGAACGATTGATATTTCAAAATCCCTTATTTTTATGGGTGTTGATAAGGTTCCATTCAGTTTAAGCAGCTTATCTGTCATGAGTGCAACACCTACATTACTTGCCAATCTGCCTAAAACCTTTTTATTAAGTAACAGGTCTGGGGGCACTTCTGGTGCTGCAAAGTTATTAACATCAGATCAGGGCATAAATACATATAATTTTTCTAAAAATGCAGGTCAATTTAAATTAGACTTTTATACATCGCATTTTAACCAACTGCTACTGGAATCACCTAAAGATGCTCTTCGGTATAAGAAAAGTGGTTCTGATCTCATCATAGAATGTAAAGACCAGGAGCTTTCTTTATTCATTAATGGCTATTACTCAGATCTCCATAGCGAAGGTCTGCTTAAATTATGGATAAAATCTCCGGATGATCCATATGCTCAAACCTATGAAGTTATGCTTCCTGATCAGGAAGATCTTGTGGAAAATACTTTCGTGCCTGTTGAGAATACATCTTCCCATGTAAGTTTACCATTTATTTCTCCTAAGGAAATTATTGATCTGAACAGCCTAACCTCAGATTCACAGATATTAATTACCAACTTCCAGAATTCCAACACCGAATTGCATATTTCTATCCCAGAGTGGGCAGACAGTACAAGAGTTATTCAGTGCCAGCGTGGTAATGATTTAGGATTATATTTAGCGGATCATGAAGAAGCCGGAGTAAAAGGAAATACGTCACCGATATTGTATATAAGAGATTTCTTTAAAAGTGAAAATACAAAGCATTCCATATTTTTACATCAGAATCAATACCAAATACAATTACCTTCTTCACTTGATATACCCAATGATAATAAAAGCAATATGTGCAATCTTTCTCTTAACAAAGAGTTTAAAGCTGCATTCAGCTATCCCGGAGAAATTCATTATTACAAAATTAACATAGCTAATACTTCTGCAAATAAGGATCAAAAATATATTGTAGGTATTACAATGTTCGAAGGAGATTGTGATTTACAGCTTTTAGTTTCCGATCCTATAAGTACGGTTTCTGCACACAATGACAGCCTCTATTTTCCTGAACCCAATCAAAAAAGTATAGAAACTAACCTCAAACAAGCTTATGTAAAAGTTTATTTACGTGAAGGAATCCCCTTTGAAAGGTGTATTTATACACTTCAATTGATTGCTAAACAAAGTGTTGATACGAAGATTGTTCAATCTCAGGCTGAGCTTGATTTGGTACCGAATATCACTTTATTACCAATTTCAGTTACAAGATTCATCAGCACCTCTGAAAGAGAGAGAAATGATGTGACACATTATGCTGCAGCAAATGGAACCGGAAGTAAAGATATCTTTGCTATTGACCTTAAGAAAGGTGGCCCGGAATGGACAATTGAAAGTGCTGCGGAACTTATTCTGGAAAACACACCTTATTTCATCGATTGGACAATTGTTTCAGCAGGCCCGGATATGGGACTATGTGCTACATTTTACGAGACCAGTGAAGAACAAAAAACTGTACGCATTGAAAAGATAGTATGGATGAAAGATTTTAATATCAACCTTATACAGAGGAATCTTATAATGACACTTAAAAGACAGGATGCGCCCGAGCTGAGATTCAAGCTTCCCGTATTCGATAAAAAAAGCAGTTATTTTATCTTACCTTTTGCTGATACTGCCCTGCTCGGTCCCGGAAAATTTATGATGGATCTGGATATTTACAGTGATACACCTGTTACAATATTCATCCCGCTTGATTTATTTCAAGATTTGAAAATTATAGATATTTCATCTGAAAACATTACAAACTGTATATTATTTGCCGGCAATACAAGGTATTCGGGTTATGACCTATATATAGAAAACACTAAGCAAACATTATACATTAGAAATTATTACCGTAATCCTTCAATAATACGATTTTCTATCGTTGATAATATAGCGGGAACTACTAGTCCGGATGACCGTCAATTGATCATGCTTCCCTCATCCTTTAAAGATTCTATAAGCAGTTATCTTACTTTAAGCAATAATAAAGAGATAGTACAGTTGCTAGTACCAGGCCTTATTGAAGGGCTTATCAACAGTGTTGAAAACCCCGGACCTGGTTTAGATCTGATTCGATATTTAATCGGAAATGAATCCAGCGTGTGTAACACTTCAAGTTCTGCTTTGACCAAATATCTTAAAATGCATGGGATTCCTTACCTGTCCCCATTAGATTCTACAATTATATTTGATGATTTAGAATATAATGGAAATGCCATAATATCAGACTCTACAAGGAAAGCCTACAGAGCCGCAGTTTTACTGAACAAAGCATCAAGAGGAACAATGTCGGAAGCGGAACTTAAAAAAGCTATTCACATTAAAGACTTTGAATATCTTCATAATTTATGGCTGCAGACAGATGACGCTGCAAGATATGCTGTTATTTTATTTAAGCAGGGAGTGGATACCGCTCATATAGCTGCGGGGTATATATTGCAATTGAGTGTGGCACAAATGATCACTTATAAAGAAAAAATGAAAGATACTTTTGTGAATAATGAAGATTTCTATCGTTATGCATCTCTTATTTCTTCTTTTGCAGCCGAGCTATATCACAAAGTATTCAACAAAGAGATGGCTCCCATGATTGTTGGTTCAAGTATGAGTGAGAAAGACAAAAAACTTTTACGTGCAGGTATTGCTGCAAATGGATATTTATCTGCCCGAACTGAAGCATTGGCTTCTGATATGGAACAAATGTCCTTTATTCCCAATGATATTCTGATGCTCAGCCAATTACGTGATCTGAACTGGAATTCAGGTTGGAGGCCATCTCAGGCATTAAAGCTTCTTAAAGAAGGAGTTTCTGCTCAGGATCTTATGGATTCTATTGCTAACCGAACACAATATGAAAGCGGCAATAGAAATCACCTTATTACCATTACAACTTCAACAGATTGGGTAAGCCGGCAAGGAGTTTATCATATTACGGAACCAGTATCTTTATCTGACTGGCCCTCGAATGATCCGTGGAAATTAAATGCAGGAGGAAATGATCTGCAAAAGGGAACCATCACAGGACTGGGGGGAGTATCACCGGCTCCTGATGATTATGAATCGTTACAAAAGAGAGGCAATTTCCTTTTGTATATGATTAAAGACCGAAATTATCCGTCAGATTTCTTAAAGATGGAAACTATTATGATTTCATATGCAAGATCTACGGTTGATAATATGATTGATGGTATAAATGACCTAAATCAAACCAGTGAAATTAATGCATGGCGCCCAGTTACGCATTATGATAAGGATGGGAAGCCTGTTGATATTCATTTTGATGGGAACCAGAGTATTACTTTTGAATTCAAACATAAAATTATTCTGACTGCCCTCCATTTATACACCAAGATAGAGAGAGCGTCACAGCGATTTAGCAAATACCGTGTGGAAGTATATAAACAGGAAAGTAAAAGTTGGGTAAATGTAACGCCTAATTCATTCGTAGAAGAGTACTCAAGTAGTGTTGCTAATCTTAATATTCCGATCGATACAAGCGGAATACCTTATGCATCGTACCGACTTGTGGGTGAAAAAGGACATTATGATTGGGATAGATGGATCCTTGAAGTTACTTTTGATACTGCAGGAATATAGCTGAAAATGTGTATAAAATATAGTGGTTTAACTTGTACGTAAAAAAAGTATGACTAAACGATATAACAATAGACATAGCCGGACTATTTGCTTTTATAAAACAGATACCACAGTTCTTACATTTAAATCGACGTTTTCCATTTTGCTTTCTCAAAGAAATTATATTCAAGCTTTTGCGGCTCCAACAATGATTTTTTGAATTTTCAGACATTAAAAGTTTATTGAAACAAGTTCAATAAACTTTTTTTATCATTAGTAATAATCGGTACTACAAAGAATTTCACCAACTATTTTTGACTATTTAACCTATTTTTTGCAATGGGCTAAAGCCCATTGCTATTGAATAATTCAGTATACATAACTATATCTGTTAAGAATAAACTATAAATACTCCTATACTTGATATTGAGGAGTTTTATAGAAATCTGAATTCAGATTAAAAAGTAAATAGCAGGAAATTGCCTTAAAAAGATAAACTTTTTTATCATTTTTATTCATCCCGCCAGCTGTGTCCGCAATGCCTGCACTGCTTAGCCAAAGGAGTCCGGGCCAATTTTCCACATTCCGGGCAGTTGTTAAAGAATATCTTTTCCGGAGTTTCTGTCATGATCCTTTTCATTGTATTTTGTTCAAATTCCTCATAGCCATTTTTCAAAAGTTTCATAACTTCCGGATCCTGGTTTATCCAGCCTCTTTCAATCATCATCCGCCTCATCTGAGAATCTTCAGATGTTTTACTGGTGTACATGTGGTACTTCAATGCCGACTGTTCATCGTCAGTCATTAAATTTCCAAAATAATTCCTGATATAATCTATTACCTCTTGATCCATAAGATTTAAAGTCTATTTAAATTTTATTTTAAAACATTAAGATTTTTTATCAGCAGAACGCTTTAAAATGAAGTCCAGCAATTTAATGGTTAAAAATTATTCCTGATAGAAGAAAGTTTCAGTTTCAAAGATAAAATTCTTACCTGTAAACAGAACCTTACTATTTTCTGATCTGTACGGAGGTTACATTTTTTATTTTAACCCTGCGCAAGCCCCACTTTACCCAAAACAGCCTCTATTTAATTCTGAAATATATAAATAAAAATCATTAAACCACTTTTACCAAGTGCCTTTCGTTTTCTATCTAATTTAACCGCTTACAAAAATTACGTAGAAATACTGAATTGTATATAACGGGATCTGGTTAATTTCGGCATAAACAAAAACTGATCATTATGGATTGACTTCAAAGCCACAAAACATTTCCGGAAAAGAACCGGATGCGGAAATAATATCCTGAAATCTCTCATAGACATACAGCCACAATTACAAAAATTAAGATACCACAACCCTCAAATTTTTAACGAAATGATTATTACGAACAAGGTTCTCAACGTTGATGATTATTATTTTGATGTGTTCATGTCGATCTCCCAGGCCCTTACCGGATTTACGCTGAATGAATTACAGTCTACAGGCCTCACTGAAACTTACTATAATTACATTCTGAATCATCTTCAAGCAGAGACTTTTATAGAGTTTCTGACGGTTTCCAAAAATGTGCTTGAAAATTCTTTTACTGAAAATCAGTTAAAAAATGCAATTGTTTCCGAAATCGTCATGAATCCCGGAATGAACGATATTGCTGATAAAATAATCATTTTATGGCATTTAGGAACATGGGAAGGTATTTATATTAACGAACAGGCATATCAGGACGGATGGGCTGTGAATGTGATATAAATGCTATTCTGTTGAATCTGTCAACAGCAATTCATGAAAAGGTTTAAGCACAAAAAACGTCATCGTCATAGATACGGAGATCGCCGGATGCCCTTATCATAAAGGATAGACTCATGATTAATAAAATTCCGCGGCGCCTTCAGGCGCCGCGGAATTTTTGTTACCCATACTGAAAGCTATGACGTGATTGTTTGCTACATTTTCCGTCCTTATGGAAAACCGTAACAATAATACCAAAAGAGACAAAAGCAGCTAAAATCAGTTTTAAGATTTTCAATTCGTTAGGAGAGCAGATTGGAGAATCCTATGGCATGGACTTTACAGATATTTGTATCAGGATTTTTTTTATCCAGCAAACCTCCTGACACACTCTTGTCACAACTCTACCCTATTTTTGTGCAGTAATTTAAAATCTTCAAAAAATGAATGTAGTATCCATCCGTATTATTACGTCCGACATTGAAAAGCTAATTCCCTTTTATGAGCAGGTAACAGGTATTAAAGCGGTACAATATACTCCCGATTTCGCCGAACTTCAGACTTCTGTCGCAATCATTGCTATTGGAAGCACAAGAACTTTGCAGCTTTTTGGCGGCGAAAGTGTTGCCCGGCCGGCTGAAAACCGTTCCGTTATTATAGAATTCCGGGTAAACGATGTTGAAAAGGAGTTTGAGCGGTTAAAAACTTTTCTGTCCCCCTATCTTGTACAGAAACCTACATTAATGCCTTGGGGTAACCAGTCTCTACTGTTCAGGGATCCGGACGGCAATCTGGTCAATTTCTTTACTCCTGTTACAAAAGAAGCCATCTCAGGATAAGACGGCTTCTTTGTTATTCTTTAATTTGAATGATATTTGACTGATCAATTACAGGAATTCGTGAGGCTTATTTTTTCGATATTGCCTGCTTTAATAAGCTCAAGATCGAAGTCGTTATAGCATAATGTATTGATATAGCGGTTTCCTTCAATAGTAAGACGGGTAAGCGGCTTACCGTTAGTTTTAATGTTTAGTTTTTTAATTCTGTTGTAAGCACAGTTAATATCTGTCAGTTTTTTTAAATTCTCAAAATTCAGGGTGGAAATTTCATTGTAAGAACAGTTAATGTATTCCAGTTCTTTGAGGTTGCTCACATCGAGATTCCTTAAAAAATTATTGTCACAACGCAAAGACTTCAGATCTTTAAGATGATTCACTGAAAGCTCTGTAAGGCTGTTACTTTCACACACGAGTTCTGTGAGAGACGTCAGTTGGGACAGGTCCAGTTTTTCCAGCTTGTTAGTTCCGCATCTGAGTCTTTCCAGGCTTGGCAGCCCTGCGAGCTCCAGCTTGGTAAGAGAAGACCAGCCACAGTCAATGGTTTCCAGTTTCGGAAGATTTTTAAAAGACAACTCTTTCATTGATTTACTGAAAGAACAGTCAATATACTGAAGTTTCTTCAGTGTTTCCACACCATTCAGATCTTTCAGGGTCTCTGCTTTTATCAACAGGGTTTTAAGATTTTTGAAAAGCTCAATTCCCTTCAGGGTTACCACGGGAGTCTTTTCAATATTCAGCCGCGTTACCTTTTCAGCTTCTGAGGCTGATATAATCCCGTCTTTATTAGCGTCCAGCCTTAAAGACTGATAGGTTGAATCTACAGCAATACTGTTCTGTTCGTTGGCCGAAAGCAGGTATTTCAGGAAATCCTTATCTGCTATTACATTTCCTTTACCGGCTTTACCGGTTTGTGAATACAGGCTCCCTCCCGAAAGAAGTAAAACAATAATAATTAAATATTTCATGGTTTGTGTATTATTTGATAAGAATTCTCCATCCGTCTCCTTTTCCGAGAAGCATCAGGCCGTCATTTTTTAATGGTGAAATTTTGATCAGCCTGTTTTCGCTGTAAGGAGTTCCGTATTTCAGAAATCTTTCATCCAGAAGCTTTCCCTGAAGGTCAAAAACGAGGTAAACGGATTCATTGGAAAAGCTTCCGCCGAAATTATACATTTCTCCTGTTATGTGCAGCTTATCTCCCACAATCGCCGCATCGTGCATATGTTCCGTAAATTTTCCCTGATTGCTGGTTGGATTATAATTAAACTCACGGGCTTTCTCAAAGTTCATATTATAAACTCTTACTGAAGTGTTTCTTCTGGTCTGTTTGTTCGGAAACTGTTCTTTCGTATCAGTCATCCCAATTACATAAATCTGATTTTTATGGATCAGTATTTTTTTACCCTGAAATTCTTCACCGGTAATCTTTTTGTGGCGGGTCACTTTTTTGGACGCCAGATCATATTCAAGAAGGTAGCATTTGTATGCATAAGAGACTCTTTCATCAATCGCTCCCATCAGAACGTAAAGCTTATTCTGATCCAGTGCTGCAGAATAGTATCCCGTATTATGAAAATCAAACGGTGGCTCTATAAAACTAATCACATTGTTTTCCGTTTTCTGCAGGTCATTGGAAATAAAGGTAACATTTAGCTCTTTATCACGGAAAAATGCAGAAGTGGTTACACAGTAAAATCCGTCTTTTACATTAAAAACCAAAGGATCGAACGTGACATCCGCAGGTACGTTTTCTATCACTTTTTCCTGTACTACATTGAGTTCATCATCTATTTCCCTCAGCCAGAGGCGGGATCTTTTGTCTATTTTTTTAGATCCTATCTGAACCAGCTTATTATTTCCGGTACTGAAAACAGTTTTGTTAAAGGAATCATCATCATAGTTTTTATTATCGCCCAGCAATGTTTTTTTAAGCATTTTTCCATCTTTGGAAATTTTAATGATGGCAGAATTGAACTGTTTATCACCCTCATTCACAAAATTCTGACCTGCAATGATATATCCGTCCTTTACTTCCACTCCATTTTTTGCGAAGTTATTATCAACCGGAAAAAAGCTAAGATTAAGTGTAAAATCTTTATCATTATTCTGATGAGCGGTCTGGCCAAATCCCCATACCGCCGCTGAAAGAGACGCTATCAGCTGGGTTTTAAAAAGAATAGTTTTCATTTTCATGGATATAAAGTCTTTTTTCAAATCCTTTTTAAGGATGTGCAAAATTCCAAAAAATATTTAATCCCACCAAGTGAATCTGATATTGATTGGATATGAAGCCCTATACAAATCCCACCATATAATTAAAAATCAATACCATACAGCGCCTTTCATTCTATAAAACAGCTTACTTTCATTTTCATCCATTGTATAAATTATAAAATTCAGTGAATTTTCCCGATAGTGTGAACATAAATATTATTAAATTAAAGTTTTAAGTGCTATATTTGTTAACTGTTTTTGTCCTTATCATTGAAAAGAGATCTGTTGAGGATTTAACCAGCAGCTGAGAATGAATGAATAATCGTTCATTTTCTACTCCGATAACTGAACGAACAATTATTCTTAAGTACCGGAACCCAACAATAAAAGCATATAAAATAAATGCTGTTTGATATAATTAAATCTATTTTATAAAAATTTAAATTCATGAACTATAAACTTGAGCTCAATACTCAGGAGCCCAACTCTAAAATTGTTTTTCACAACATCCTATTTGATTCGTTCAAGGTAAATATAGTTGAAAGATATATCGGATCAATGAAATCCCGCCTGACCTTATGTGAAGCTTTGTTTAAAGTAAGAACGTTAGACGATCAGCTCGTTACCAGAAGAGACGGCAATATGAGGGTAAAAATTAAAGGAAATGAATTTGAAGTTTACGAAAGACTGACAAAAAAATTATCTTCTTACGAATATAAAAACAAGCTGATCAACAGAAAAGATGCAGAACAGGACTATGTTCATTTCATTTTAGGTCTGGTGATTGCCAATTATGAACTTAATTAAACTCTTTCTCCTATCGTTTAAATTAAAGAGTTAATATCAGATATAAAGCTCCCCACCGGATAGTGGGGAGCTTATTTCTAAAGAAACCCAGGGTTTCTTTTTTTATTCCATAATGTACAATGGATATTATTCTAAATAATACTTCTTCCGTACCATTTCAGAAAAGGATTAAGATATTGAACTTCTAACTCCATAATATCACACGATAAATAAGCCTGCAATAGTCTCTGCATCGCTGCCGCTCAAAATCTCGTCGTAAGCGGCAGAACCTGCTGCTGCTCCAAATAAGGTTCCTGTGTTGTAACCTGCCTGATTAGTGAGGTCCTCGCCGGCATAAACAGGATGAGTTGCTGAAGGCATATTTCCTCCATCGGCAAGCTCTATCCAGCCTTTGTTAGCTCTCATTCTCCTTACCTGAGAGGCATGCCTTGCTTCTACCGAATGAATCTGTAGCGCCGCCTGAAGTACAACTTTGTTTGACATAACATTTCCGGCCTGCCCTTTATAAGCCCTCACTCCTGTATCTTCGAAAGCTTGGGCCAAAATGAGAAACTGATTATAATCTGTAAATGGAGAAAAGCTTCCATTAGCCGTAAAATCAAAGGTAGGTTTATTACCCGGAGTGGTTCCAAGAGAAGTGAGCGTAGTTTTCAAAAAACCAACATGCGCTGACTCATGCTTTGAAATCTGCATAAAAACAGTCCGGTCTGAATTCGGTATTAATCCAGGGGTTGATAATCCTATAGCATAGTATTCATTTTCAAGATATTCCAGAACAAGTGCTAATTGTAAAGCATCTGTCAAGGTGTTTTTAAGAGCACCACCTGTGATTTGCCTGTTTGCCGGTTCTGCTGCTTTTTTACCAAATAGCGATGTATTCGTTATTTTTTCTAATTTCGAGGCTTCCGTGGTGAAAAATTGATCATAAGAAAGCTTATCTAATAGTCTAAGAATGTTCATAATGTAAGTTTTTGAAGATGAATGGTTAATTAATACCTCTTTCTTTCCAGGTAAACCGGGTTTTTATAAAACCTCCTGCTGCCATTACAATATCTTTCGGTTCTTTGGCAAGATCAAGGCCGTTGGCATCTACTACATCATCACCTGAAAAATCTGCAGATCCGGGATTGATCAGGTTTCTGATGGCAGATGCGTGTCTGGCTTCAACTGAAACTATTTTTCCGGCAATAACAAGATAAGCTGGATTGGTTATGTATTTTCCGGCACCGTTGTACGCTGCTACTCCGGTATCTTCCAATGCTTTTGCAGTGGCCAGTACAGAGTTTCTGTCATTAAAGTTTACATTAGGATATTGGAATTCAAGCTTTGGAAGAACATTCGGGGCTGCACTGCTGATAGCTGCTTTGAAAAAGTCCCGGTGAATCACTTCATGATGATAAAGATCTGTAAAAACCTCTCTCTCTATACTGGATATTCCGGAATAGAAATTATTAACCACTTTCGTATAAAAATCAGCTTCAAGCTGTTCAAGAGCATAGGCATAATTTAAAACACCAACATCTCCTGATCCAAGATCAAAAATCGGGCTATCATCCATTGGATAAAAATCATTATCATCATCACAACCTATTAGGGTAAGCCCGGCAATGGCCAGCCCTATTCCACTCAATTTTAAAAAGTTTCGTCGGCTTGTATCAAGAGTAACCCCCTGATTAGAAACATGAATCATTTTTTTCATACTATTAATTTTTTTTTAAGTGTTTGATTAAGTAAAAGAAAACAGCACATTGAAAACATGCTGCTTAATCTTAAATTTCTACGGCATCAGAACCGTATCTATCACATGAATAACCCCGTTAGACTGGTTTACATCAGCAATGGTAACTTTGGCACTGTTTCCTTTAGCATCTTTTATATAAAGATCCTTTCCTTTCGTCCAAAATGTAAGATCTTCTCCTTGTACTGTTTTCATCATGCTTTTTCCCTTCCCTGCTTTTACGGCGCTCCATATTTTTTTAGCACTGTATTTTCCGGGTAGAACGTGGTATGTTAGTATGCTTGTAAGCATCGTCTTATTTTCAGGCTTTACAAGATTCTCTACTGTTCCTTTCGGAAGTTTTGCAAAAGCGGCATCAGTAGGAGCCAGGACAGTAAAAGGACCTTTTCCTTCTAATGTACTTACCAATCCCGCCGCTTTTACGGCAGCTACTAAAGTTTTATGATCTTTAGAGTTTACGGCGTTTTCGATAATATTCTTAGAAGGGTACATAGGAGCCCCCCCTACCATTACTGTTTTTTCTTTCATCGTCTGTGCAGTTACCTTCCCGCTGAAAGCAAATGATAAAGCTACCATTGCTAAAACTGTGATTTTTGATCGCGTGTTCATTGTGTTAATTTTTTAATTAATTATGGGTAATTTGTGTTCTTAATCTCACTTACGAGTTAGGCTCTGTTTTAGATTGAAAAAAAATGAAATTAATTACAACGATTTGAAAATCAATTAATTATTTTTATTAAAAAAAATAAAATCAAAAGATAAGAGGGCTTATCCGGAATATTGGTCTGTTTACTTCAGGAGCAACATTTAAAATACACCCAAGAAATCATTTACGAAATAAAAGATCTTATGGATTTCATTTAGGATATATTTTATTTCACTACATTTGGACAGAAAAATAAAAGCTATTAAAACAACCTGCTCAGAAGAGGAACTTATCGTTTTACTAAAAGAAAAAAACGAAAATGGTTTTCATTATCTGTATGACCACTATTCCGGTGCGCTATATGGGGTTATTCTGCGTATTGTTCAGTCTAAGGAATATACGGAAGAAATCATTCAGGATGTTTTTGTTAAAATCTGGAACTCTATCCATCAATATGATGCTTCAAAAGGAAGATTTTATACCTGGATAATTAATATTGCCCGAAATACGGCAATAGATTATTTAAAATCCAAAGGGTTCCAAAATGAGCTTAAAAACCAACCGCTTCCCGATTTCGTATATAATTCTACAGAACTTTCCACCCACAATACCACCTCCGATTATATTGGATTTAATAATGTACTGGAAAGGCTTGAAACTGATAAGCAAGAACTTATAGATCTGGCCTATTATCAGGGATATACCCAGAATGAAATATCCGAGAAACTGAAAATACCCCTGGGAACCGTAAAGACGAAAATGCGGAATGCCCTTATGAAATTAAAGGATTTGTTAAAAGATTATCAATAAATTGAACACTAAAGAATACATATCATCCGGAATTATAGAATCTTATATTCTAGGACATGCTTCTCCCGAGGAAGCAGGGATTCTGGAATGTGTGATGAAGAATAATGCTGAAGTAAAAGCCGCTTTTGAAGAGGCACAAAAAACTTTGGAAAATCTTGCTACTGCCCAGGCTGTGCTACCTCCGGGTGATCTGAAGTCTAAAATCTGGAACAAAATCCAGCAGGAACAAATTCTTCAGGAAGAATCTGAAATTTCTACTCCACTACACTCTCCTGTTATTCAACCATGGGAAGAAGAACAAAACAGTAAAAGAAATAATAACTGGAAAGCTATAGGTATTGCTGCTTCTGTTTTGTTTTTAGCAAGTACTGCGGGAAATCTTTTTTGGGTCAGCAAACAATCTGAAGTACAGAAAGAAATTGCAAAAATGAAAACCGAGAAACAGTCCCTGGATTTCTCTATGCAGAAAATGAACCAGAAAATAGCCATGTTTTCCAACCCTGATATGCAGACCGTAATGCTGAAAGGTGTAGAGAAACATCAGGATGCGAAAGCTATGGTATTCTGGGATAAGAAAACAAAACAGGTTTACCTTAATGCTGAAAGTCTTCCAAAAGCTCCTGAGGGGATGCAGTACCAGCTTTGGGCTATTGAAGACGGAAAACCTGTAAGCGCAGGAATGTATTCTGAAGAGAAAGACAGCAAGATTGTATTAGCTACTATTTCAAAGGCGCAGGCCTTTGCCATCACTCTTGAAAAAGAAGGAGGAAGCCCCGTTCCTACTATGGAAAATATGTATGTTATGGGAGGAATATAAAAGTTAGATTTTTTTTATTGAGTCTCTCCTTTATAAATTCGAACCACTGTTTCTCCACTTTCTTTATAACTTTCTTCGAAGTATTCTGTGCCCCAATCGGTATAGGTTTGCGGATTTCCATCGAAAACTCTCAGCATTTCTTCCGAATAATCGGATGATCTCTTTTTTATTAACGGCTTTTTGAAACTTAAAAAACCTGTTTAAACTTTATGAAAAGTCCCTTTTAATAAAATCCGGAACAGGCTTAATGGTTTAAAATGTCAGATCCCGAATTCATCCTTTTCCCAAATCCATAAATTACGCAAGGGTAATCCACTGTAAATGGCTATTTCCGGACGGTCCAGCTGCGATTCTAAATTTAATTCATTATAATTATCCACTGCTATATTGACTTCCTTTAAATCCGGTAAAGTGTTCAATACCCTTATGTCTGTCACTTTTGTTTTGTATAAATCAAGACGTTCCAGTTTTTTTAACGGTTCCAATCCGGAAATATCGTCTACTTCATAACTTTCCAAGAGTGTCAGCCATTTCAGATTGGGGAATTTCGATATCCTTTCTAAATTAATTTTTCCCTGAAGGCCTGACAAATCTAATTTTTCAAGGGAAGGCTGTATTTCGAACGAAGAAAAATCTTTAATTTCACTATTCTGAAGATCCAGAACTTTCAGCTTTTTCAAGGTTTTCAGCTCCAGTTTCATTGCTCCGTGAAGTTTCAGAAATTCCAAATTAGGAAATCGATCCATCCCTTTAATATGACAATCATAGCCAGAAGCACTCAGTCTTTTTAAAGATTTTATTTCTGGAAGTGTTTTAAGATCAAATTTTCTGTCACTGACGATCCCAAGCGACTGTAAGCGTTTCAGATGCTCAAATCCGGTGAAACGTACTTTCGTTGAGATATCCGCTAAAATAAGCCTTAAAAATTCGAGCTTTTTTAACCTTCCTATATCGAAAGTCTGTTTTGTCTTTTTAATACTTACATACAGCCTTTTGAGCTTTTTTAAAGTCAGAATGGATTCAACGGTCTTCGCTGAAACTTCAAAACCGATTTTTAAAGATTCCAGGGCTTTAAACTGTCCGACCGGATAGGTTTTCAGCCTATTCCGTAATTCATCTCTTTCATAAAACACCAGTTCTTTCAGCTGCTTTTTCAGAGGAAACAGTTTTAAAAAGTTCCGGACATCTGCATTTTCTTTTTCAAAACATGCTAATTCAAAACCTGTCAGATTAGGAAAGTGTTTGAAATAAGTATGTTTTTTGATGACAGAGTCTCTGAGTTCTATTCTTCTGATTTGTCTGGCAATAGGTAAAAAAGCATCCACATACAATATGGATTTGCCCAATGACAGGCTGGTTACCTTTTCAAATTTCCCCAGATCATCAATCGTTTTTTCTTTAAAACTGGTAAAATGTAATTCATTAATATAATTTCTTAGAGACAGGATATTTTTTAAGCTAAATGGTTTTTCCCCCTTCACCAAACTGCAGATCATTTCTTTATTAAAAGGATTTTCCTGTCCCTCTGTATCTTCAACTGTGGTATCGCTGTCTATCTCTATTTCTTTAAGCTTCTCAAATCCCGAAATCCCTTTAAAACTTCCTATCCTGCAGTTTTTAAAATTAATATTTCTTACCGATTTTTTAAAGGGTATAAAAGAAATATCATCAAACTGCGAGTTGTAAACATCGATCATGCTGATAGATTTCTCTTTTATTTTTTTTGAATGACAGGTGAAGGTTATTTTGTCTAATTCTAAAGAATACAGTCCTCCGATATTGCTCAGTTCCTGAATATTATCAATATGACAGTTTTTAATGAAAAGATGCCTGAATATCTTTGTTGATTCCGATGCCTGCATACCATTCAGACAACAGGCATCAAAGCTCATATTGGAAAACCGGACATCGTGTGGAAAGTCTCTTATGATATTGCCGCCATTATTTCTGAATGTTACATTATCAAGATAAAAATAACTGCAATGCTCCAGTTTTAATAATTCTGAAAAACTGGGAATAATACAGTTGGTGAGATCTACTTTTCTTACATTGCTGAGATAGGGCAAAAATCCGGAGAAATCATCAATGGTTACATCCTTAAGCTTTAATACTGTCAGGCAATCTGATTTTTCATGGTCTTCGCCTGGCGTGATGCCCAGAATCTCTTCTATTTTTTTAATTTCCTGTTCTGTTTCCAATGGTGTATTTATTTGATCATTTTCTTTCATTTCCAATCAGTCTAATATAAAAAGTATACTATAAAATAACGGCAGCAGGGCCAATACAAACGGGATTAGTATCAGGTATTTTCCTTTTTGTGCCGCGTCGGCTTTCTGCTGAAGAGACATTTCTCTGTATTCCTGCAATGTCTGTTCAAAAAAGTGTTTCCTGCCCATTATGATAAAAATAAGCCCATAAAACAAGCCAATGGATAAAAGCCCCAATATCCTTCCTAAAAGTCTTCCTCCAGAGGTATGTATCGTTTCAAATACTTCGTCAGAAAAACGGCTGCTTAAAAATTCTAAATTCCATAAGGCATAATCAATAATAAATATAAGGACTGTTCCGGCGAGTACCATAGATCGTTCAGGAAAATATTTATCCGTGTTTTTTAATCTTCATCCTCTTCATCGTCATACTGATTATCTTCTTCCAGAACTTTCTCCACCCATTGTATGGTTTCCTGGGCTTTGGGATCATCCTTTCCGATAATGATCAGGGCACGCAAAACATCATCGGCAACAAATGCGTCAAAGCTTCCATCCGATTCATATTCGTCTTCAATGATCTCAATAAGATTTCTGATAATAGCAGCTTTGTTTTTAGCGGTCCAGCCCGGTTCCAGATCTCCCCATGCTTTACTGAAAAAATATAAGGCGGACGTAAAATCTTCGTACTCCACAATATCATCATTCAGGTAATTGGTGATTTCGTCCTGAATGGAAGCAATTTCTCCAGAGTGTAAGGGAGCCAGTTTTCCGATCAGAATGTAGATCGACCAGTAAGGTTTGAATAGACTGTAATCCCGGCTCAGGCCATACTTTATGGCTTCAGTCATCTGGCTGATGATGTTGGGAGAAAGCTTTGTTTCATACTTCAACTCCTTCAGGAAGTCAAAAGTATCAGACAGTTTCCGTTCTTCCTGTTCTTTTACTGAAATTAAAACCTCAGCAATTTTCTTTTCAAGCTCTTCATTCATCTGATATTCCATAGCTGTAATTTTTTTCTTAAATCCGTCATAAAGCCCACTCCGGAAAATCAGAATGGGCCTGGTATAATCTAATTGTTGTTAAAAAGGAAACAAAGGGGTAAGAACCATTCCCTGGGCTTCCGGCGCGGTCTGGGTATATTCCGGCTGGTAAGTCAACGGAACCAGATTCATTTCTCCATTATCTTTCCATCCCTGAATAATTTCTCCTTTTGCTGCATTGACGATGTCGTTATCTTTACTTCTGAGTTTTGTTCTTTTCAGCCATTTAGCATCAAAAGGTTTGATGGAAATCATTAAAATTTCTTCCAGGCTAAGCTGCACTTTTTGCGGAACCAATTTGGATTCCATTCCCAGCATTATTCCCAGACTGCCATCTTTTAAGAATCTTCCTGGCGTTAAAAAGCTTCTGAGGTTATGGTTTTCATTGTTCTCGCGGTTTACCCACAACTCAATGTTATCTTCCATAAATTCAACGGTAAAATATTGGTGTGCAAGCATCAGGTTTTTGATATCTCCATGGCCTAAGGCTACCTGAGAAGTACTGTTGATCAAAGCCATAGCAAAATGCTTATGCATTACTTCGAAAGGAATGTCTCCGTAGAATTCCATATAAAATTCAGCTCCGATACCGTTATACTGCAGATTTGCATCATCACGTGACGAAGTATAAATATCCGATAAACCATCTGTTACCAAAATAGTTGTTTCCGGAGTATGAATGACACGCATTTTACAGGAATTATGTACCGTGCTGTTTTCAGGCCAGGAATAATCCCTGAAACCACCGACACGCAGATAAATGATACGATCGTCTAAGGTTCCCAGTGAACGGAAAAAATCGTGACGCAACCGTACGCCTTCCTTAAAGGCATCCTGCCGCTTTCTGTATTCCGGTTCTACTTCAATATGATCAATGGCGAGCAGGCTCAATCCATGTTCTTCGAATGCAGGAATAGATTGTGCTTCTATTTTTCCGTTTTCATACCTGAAATAAAAGGCTTCCATACCTCCGACAAGATGATAGATGGATTCTAAATCTTTACTGTTCCTCATAAAATCCAAAGAACGCATCGTAGAATCATCATAATACACAGTGGAGTCGATAAACATTCCCAATTCATCTGCTTCCTGGCTAAAACGGGCCAGCATTTCACTTTTGACTGTTTTTTCGTCCCGGTAAGATTCGTTTTCAATGCTGTATTTAATATCTTCCAGATACATGGCAACAGTATATTCTTCTGCCACAATAGACTCTCCTTTTTTGAACGTGAATCTCACTTTGGAATGAGTAGGAAAGAAATCAATCAGTGAATGCGGTCTTGTTTCCTCAATTTTATCCAAATGTTCTTCGATTTCATCGGAACTGTTACTATTGTATACAATACCATTTTCGCGAAATTTCACCGTTCCTCCCGTACTTCCATATTTTGTTTTTGTAATTTCTGTAAAATACTCCCGTCCTTCAACCAGTAAAGGCTGCAGTTTTTCAGAAATTTCTGCCAACGTATTCTGTGCTTCTTCTGAGTTTAAATGATTGTTTTCCATAATTTTATTATTAGTTTAAAACATTTATTCTTTAATTTTTATAGCCAGTCTCCATGAAATGCCTTCATTTGCTCAACCGTTCCCTCGAACTGTGCTTCTGTAAATGCATCCTGCAAACGCATAAGGCTTCCACGCTGTGCTGCAAAAAAAACGGTCTTCCTGTCTGTTACCATTTTGAATAATGATTCATAGTGACCTTCTCTCAGATAAATATATCCGAATTCCACTTTTGTATAGGCTAAATCAGCAAAGTCTTCACCTTCTGTTAATTCTCCTACTGCGGTATTGGCAAGAATTTCTTTTACTTCTTTAAGCTGGCCGCCTGATAATTTTTCTGCTTTTTCCATGTTTATTTTTCTTTGTTAGGTTTTGGTTATTATTAATCGTATTCACTAAAGATGTAAGAAAACGGCTCTAAAGGATATTGCTCCAGCCATTTCGCATCGGTTACTTTAACCGTTATTTCATAAGCAGGCCATTTTTCAAAAGAATAGAGATCTATAATTTCTTCATTGCTCAATGGGTAAAAGTCCGGATAAGGTACATCCCTTATTTTTTCTATTTTTGAGCTCACGATGAACTGTTCGGCGATCTCCCTGTGTCTGAGGTAGAGTGTATGGGTATCCCTAATGTCTTTTTCTTTTATAATGGCATTTAGTTTTTCAAACAAAGGTCCCTCTATCTCGTACTCCTTACCGGAAAAGGATTCCAATCGTTTTAGCATAAACTTCAGCACACTCATTTTTGTTTCCAGAAATATACGGTCATCATCTTCACTCATGATCATCAGTTTGAAAGAAATAGTATCGCCATTGATTACTGTTTCATACACTACGGGACTGCTCCATCTCAAAATAGATTCAGGAGAGCTGGCATAGGCATCCTTTTTCTTCGGATTCAAAACCATTTGGGTCATTTTGCCATCAATATAAGAAGACCCCATACTGCCACTACCACATTTTACGATCCCCCAGTCCGTTTCACGCCGGTATAAAATCCCAAACGACTTTTCTGTTCTCACAAGGGTTCCCTCCCACTTTTGCAGATTTTCGTCAGACAGATCGGTAATCACCGTATCGGAATCCTTATAATATTTCTCGCCCAATGCGGGAAACCACAAAATATCTTTCGGAGTATTGAGCAGGTAATCCGGTATCATATACTTCCAGATAGGCATAAAACCTTCTTTTGAAGCCAAGTCTGAAGCAACAACAGGAGTTTCGTCCTGAACTGGAAATCTGGGTTCACAGGCATCGTATTCCCGTGCCGGATCAAATGCCGCCGAATCCCAATAATTCATATCTTTCAGGTGCTCCAGCCATGCAGGATGTGTTACGGTGATATCCAAAACTCCATTCTTCCATCCTCTTTTGTTGGGCTTCCCCATTTTCAGATCCACCGACTGAATAAAAGCCCGTGCGTTTTCCCTCATCCATGATTCATCAAGGGTATCATCAAAATCAACTTCTTTTTTTATAGGAGAATCGTTATTAACGTTACGGTAAAGCAGCATTAATGCGAATCCCGGCGAAGCATGAATGTAATTGCTGTCAGGATGAATAACCTGAACACTGATTTGGATTTTTGATTCCTGGCGTTTTATAACACCAACTTCGTAGAGTGATGACATTGTAATTGTTTTTAAATATTAAGTAAATTCCTTCGCTATTCTGACTTTTTGGATTATATTTAAGTTATTCTATATCAACATACTGCACCATAGCACCGTTTGATTTCTTTGTATCATAAAAGAAACATTCCACTGTATGCTCATCCGGTATTTTTAATTTTCCCGGATAATAATTTTCTGAGAGATTTGAGCTGATTTTTTTAGTAAGTTCCAGATCAGAATTATAAACATAATACTCCCAGCGATTGTTTTCATTTAGTGAGAGCACTACGATATTACCGTTAGTAAACACCGCCATTTTTGCCGATTCTATATAATCAAACAATTTAATTTTAATGTTTTTTTTAATATCAAAACCGGCATTTGTTTTCGTCAGATCCATTTTTTTATACCCAATTCTCTGGGTTAAAAAAACAGGATTATTTGAGGAATCAATATAGAATCCATTATATTTTACCAGCTTCGCATCCATATACATACGATCATTAAAGTATTTAAATGCTGTCTGCTCTTCAAGGGTTCTGCCATCAAACTTATAAATATATGTTTTATATATCATATCAAAATGGTTCAGGCCAGAGGCAGCGAAATAGTAATCTGGCCCCACCTTTGAAATCCCTGATATATCTATTCTGCCCTTATCGTGATTCACCGAAATGAC
Source organism: Chryseobacterium indologenes (assembly GCF_001295265.1). Lineage (GTDB taxonomy): Bacteria > Bacteroidota > Bacteroidia > Flavobacteriales > Weeksellaceae > Chryseobacterium > Chryseobacterium indologenes_A. Next base: position 96,267 of record NZ_LJOD01000001.1, read on the forward strand.
GTGGGAAATCTGGTCCAGAACTTTTGGGAAAAATTCTTCTTTATCATCATGAAATTTATTCAGGTCAACCGTGATCACTTCAAGCTTCTGATAATCTCTGATTTCTTCAGAAGCCACTAATACATGAATTTTATCTTTTTCAAAAATCAGATCTTTCAGATAGCAGGAATAATCGTTTTTAATAGCATACGTGGTGCCGTACTGTTCAAGATCCAGAACTGTAATCATAGGCTGCCATCCGTGGACAAAAAGATCCTTTGAATCCTTAAAGCCATACGTATTACTTCCAACGATGAATTTTTTAAGCTCCGCATTATAGCTGATTGCCTGTGGTGAAAAAGTGGAACTGATTTTTATGGGTTTATAATTTTTATCGGTTGAAATCACTACATATCTGTCATCATCAGAGGTATCTGAAAAATCAATTGCTTTATTGATGAACGGAGATCTTTTTTTGGCATCCTTTTCCAAAACTTTAATTCGTCCAATAAGCATGTGATTACCCAGTTCATCGGTCGCCTCATCAAATATGATGACCCAGAATCCTTTAAAATAAACAGGATATTCTTTAATTGCCGCATCCGGAATTCCGGGTTTTGGCGCTCCGGTATTGATCCGGGAGAAGACAGTTTTATTTTTAGAAGCTGGTTTCTGTTGGGCCAATACCGGCAATCCGGCTAAAAATGTGGTAAGAATAATATATTTTTTCATGGTTTTGCAGGTTTTTGCGGAAATATATCAACTCCTTTGGAAACAAAAAACACTCTCAGGAATTCTCTTTTGCTATTGCATTCCTGACCATAATTCATTTTCCGGGAACTGAACTCAATCTGACCGCAATCAAAAGACAGAGCTATGTATTCAAAAGGTTTATCGTTCTCATCTAGAAAAACGATTGCATTTTTAAATTCGGGGCAGTCTAATTTCTCATTGACTATCATTTCCAGTTTTTTATACCCATAATTATAGAAGATATCAGTTAATCTGCTAATATCGACTTTATTAAGCTGTTTAGACGATTGAGCGATTGACAAATCGGTTATTCTGGGAGTTTCAGCATAATACGATAATTCTTTATCTTTATCCGTAAAGGAGATTAACAATATTTTTTTAGCTTTATTGAAAGGATAAAAAGAGGTTCTTTCAGCTTCTGTAAATTTATGCTGATGCACACAGTCCATGCCCTCAGCTTTTGAATCTTTATCTGTTAAAATTTCCGGGATACCGGTAGATTCATCATATTTCTGCAAGCTGGATAAAGGGATACCTTTGGATTTAACATATTTATTCAGATATTCCAGAATCGGGAACGGATCTGTTAATTCTTCCAAATCCACCTTTGGATAATGCTCAGCCATCCAGGCATCAAATTTCTCTGTCTTGGATTTCAGTTCCTTCATATAAGCATCATAGCCCTCTGTTGGCGTAAACGCAACTTCATCTACTTCTCCTTCTACTGTGGTGATGGTCATATTCCATTTCGGAAATTTAACGTCAAGCAATTTAAAAAACTGTGACTGTTCTTCTACCACATAATAGCTTTTGTCATTTTGTGTCGTTTTTTTAATGATCTTATATTTGGAAAGCAACGTTTCGGAATCATCAAAATAATAGGTAAAAAAATCATACCTGTTTAAAATCTCATCTGAGGATTCATTTTTGAATTTAAAATCAGGTGTTGTCATCATCGCCAATTCCTTCTTCTGATAGTTGTTGAAATAGCTTATGAATTGATCTGCCAGAGACATTTTCTGTGCAGATACTGTAACAGAACTTACTGCTGCCATTAACAGGCATAAGTATAATTTGGTTTTCATGGTTTTTATTTGACTAATCCCCTCAACTTAAGATATCTTTTAAAAATATACTCTTTAATTCAGGGTTAATATTATTTTTTTAGTTATCGTTTTACTTTTTTTTGATTTTTAAACTTATGTAAAACGGGAGCACAATATATAAATTAAATTTAAGCCTGGAAATAAACTTTTGCTCCAATGCATATTCGTAATGATATAAAAGATATTCGTTGGGAAGACCGTTCATAGAAGCAAAAAACCGGTATTGGAAAATAATTGGGCCGAAATATATTGTAAGAGCCATAATTATCAGGCCGCTCCTACGGAGCTCACCTTAGATCATGTATCAAGTTCTATGAACAGCGTACTCCTACGGAGCACTTAAAAAACTTAAATAACATCATTTTCCTACAGAAATTGATAAATTGACCATCAATTATAACATTTAAAATGGCAATCCACAGTAAATGGCTATTTCCGGACGGCCCAGCTGCGATATGAGATTTACCTTAGAACTCTCCAAACAACAGTAGCAAAGCCAATATAATATTCTATTGATCCTTATTCTGTTTTTATTTTCGAAAGGTCAAGACCGAGTTTTGTAAATTCTTCTATTCCTTTATCAGTAATGTAATATTGCCGGTCTGCAGGATTATCCCTGGCAATCCAGCCTTTTTCCACAAATTGTTCCAGCAGAAGCTGTCCTAATTTACCGCCAATATGCTCATAGCAGGGTTTAGCAGGTTTTCTTCCGGTTGATTTGTTCATATTTGTATGGGTTATAGTTTTTATGGCAGCGCATCAGTTCAAATGCAGGTAATCCTTAATTGTTTTCAAAACGCCAAAACTGTCATTGGTACAGGCCTCAAAGTTGGCCACCTCCTTCACATTCGGATGGGCATTTTTCATGGCATACGAGTATTTGGCATTTTTCAGCATTTCTATATCATTCATATAATCTCCGAAAGCCATTGTATTTTCAGGTGAGATACCCAAAGATTTCTGAAGGATTTTCAGAGCATTTCCTTTATTGATATCCTTATTCATAACATCCAGCCAGTACTCACCGGAAACCACCACTTCCAGCCCGAATTCTTCAAATCTTTTAAGAGCCGGATACAGATGTTTTTCAGAACCTTCGGGATGATAAACCGCAATTTTAAAGGCTGTATCATCAATTTTTTCCGTAAGGTCATCTTTTTTCATGTTTTCGGTATAGTATTTTGAGAAAAAATCTACAAACTGCTGATCTTCGGTTTCATAATAAGCCATTTTTTTAGCTGACAATACAGCTTTAGCTCCTGGTATTTCGCGAACAGCTTTAATAATCTCAACAATATATTTGTACTCCAGTGTATCGGCAAAAAGTTCCTGATCTTTATAGATGACATAGCCTCCGTTTTCAGCAATAAAGCCAATCTCACTTTCTATATCTCCGAAATAATGGGTAATGCCCGGCATCTGTCTGCCGCTTGCAGGTACAAAAAGAATATTCCTTTTTTTCAGTTCTTGGTAAACATCCGAAAACTCGGGACTCATTTCGTGGCTGGAATTAAGAAATGTTCCATCCATGTCCGTCACAATTAATTTAATCTGTTCCATATTCTTTTTCAAAGATATTGATTTATTATTTTTTCTTGTAATGAATGGTGGGAAGACTTCTTAATATGGCTGTACTTTGCTCCGGGGTAATGTCGCGCTGAGGCTCTGCCAGCATTTCATATCCTACCATAAACTTTTTAATCTCCGCACTTCTGAGCAACGGGGGATAAAAATGCATATGAAAATGCCATTCCGGATGTTCCTTTCCATCTGTAGGTGATTGATGTATTCCCGCTGAATAAGGAAATGATGTTTCAAAAAGGTTATCATACATCGTAGTCAGGTTCTTGAGGATAGCTGCGAAAGATTTTTTTTCATCCTCGGAAAAAGCAGCAATATTTTCTCTTTTCTGCTTACTGATAATCATCGTTTCATAAGGCCATGATGCCCAAAACGGTACCAATGCTGCAAAATGTTCGTTTTCTGTGACCATACGTTCTCCAGCCTTGATTTCCTGTTGAAGATAGTCTTGCAGTAATGTTCTTTTATTTTTTTCAAAATAAGATTTCAACTGATTCTGGGTTTTCTGAACCATGCCCGGAATTGACGACTGTGCCCATATCTGCCCATGCGGGTGAGGATTGCTGCATCCCATAATGCTTCCTTTATTTTCAAAAATCTGAATATAATTGATATGATCCAGGACCGCCAATTCATTGAACTGCTCCTGCCATACATCCACCACATTTTTTACCTGTTCCACAGACATTTCCGGTAAGGTAAGGCTGTGATCTTCAGAAAAGCAGACCACTCTGTTGATTCCCCGTTCCGGAAGGAGTGTATAAAATCCGGAATATTCCTCAGAAAAATCAACTTCTTTGTTCAGCAATGCTCCGAAATCATTATTAAAAACATAGGTTCCTTTGTACTCTGGATTCCGGTTTCCATTAGCTCTTATATTTCCTGAACACAGATAGCAATCCGGATCGTAAGCAGGACGATCTTCCTCTGCTGTTCTCTCCCTCTGCCCCTGCCAAGGCCGGTTTGCCCGTTGTGGAGAAACCAGTACCCATTCGTCCAATAGAGGATTATATCTTCTGTGGGGGTGTTTTTTAGGATCAAATGATGTATTCATTGGTGTATTCTTTTATCCCTTCGGAAATTTTAGCTTGATAAACTTTCATCTGAATATTAAAATGTTCCAGATATTTTTCACTGATGGCTTTAATGACTTCTTCAACTTTATCCTCCTGAATCAGATTGATGCTGCAACCTCCGAAACCGCCTCCCATGATTCTTGCTCCCAATACTCCTTCACACTGTAAGGTAGTTTCCACTAAAAAATCAAGTTCATTACAGCTTACTTCAAATTCTGTCGAAAGCCCGGCATGGGTTTCTGTGAGAAGTGTTCCCAGGTATTCAATATTTCCTTCTGAAATAGCTTTTGCCGCCATTTCCACTCTATGGATTTCTTTTAGAAGATAAAGGCATCTTTTATATGAAATACTCCCCATTTCTTCTTTTACACAATCAAGCATTGCCAATGTAAAATCCCTGAATTTTTCAGTTTCCGGGAAGTTTTTCCACAAAACTTTTTTACCGTGTTCAACATCTTTATGCCTTTCATTATAACCGGATGTCATATGACTATGCTTTACACAGCTGTCAAAAAGCAACAGGCTGTATCCTTTAAGGTCTGCATCAAAATATTGATGCTCCAGGGAATGACAGTCGAGCATAATCACTTTATCCTTCTTTCCGAAAACAGAGGCAAACTGATCCATAATTCCGCATTGAACCCCCGCAAAAGAATGTTCTGATTTTTGTCCGATCACTGCAATCTCTTTTTTTGACAGCTGAAGATCAAAAAGTTCATTGAGAATATAGGCAAACCCACATTCAAGCGCTGCTGATGAAGAAAGCCCGGCTCCCATCGGGATGGTACTGCTGAAGACAATTTCCATACCACAAAACACGTTCTCCGGTTTCTGCAACTGACTGAAAACGCCCAGAATATAGTTCATCCACATCTGTTGCACCGGTTTTATCTTCATCGTGACATCAAATGCATATTCTTCTCCGAGATCTTTGGCTATGATGGTACAAAAGTTTGTCTGAGGGCGTTTACGGACAGCAAAACAGATGTATTTATCTATGGCGGCAGGCAATACAAAGCCATCGCTATAGTCTACATGCTCACCGATAATATTAATTCTTCCCGGGGAAAGAAAAATATGTTCCGGTTCTGCTTTGAATTCGGACTTAAACTTTTTTATTGTTGAATTAATTAACTGTTCATGCATATCAATCTTTTCTGAGAACAGAGCTGTTCAATCTTATTTCATTTTTTGTGAATCCTTGATAAACTGGTCTAACCCTGAATCTGTCAGCGGATGCTTAAGGAGAGAAAGTATAGGAGCCAAAGGACATGTCACCACATCAGCACCAATCTTTGCACAATTGATAATATGCATGCTATGTCGGACTGAAGCAGCCAGTATCTGTGTCTGAAAAGCATAATTATCATAAATCAGTCTGATGTCTGAGATCAGTTGGAGACCGTCTGTAGAAACATCATCCAGCCTTCCCAGAAACGGGGAAACATACATGGCGCCTGCTTTGGCTGCCAAAAGTGCCTGTCCGGCTGAGAAAACAAGAGTACAATTGGTTTTTATTCCTTTTTCAGAAAAGTACTTAATAGCTTTGACTCCGTCTTTAGTCATCGGAACTTTTACCACAATCCTTGGATGTAAAGCGGCAAGCTCCTCGCCTTCTTTAATCATTTCCTCAAAAGTAATCCCGAGTACTTCAGCACTGATATCTCCATCGGCAATTTTACAGATTTCAAGGTAATGATTATGGATATTCTGTTTTCCGGAAATACCTTCTTTTGCCATCAACGACGGATTGGTGGTTACCCCGTCCAGAACTCCCAGGGCACTAGCTTCCTCTATCATGGCCAGGTTAGCGGTATCAATAAAAAATTTCATAGATTATTTATTATTTATAAGTGTTAAATTTACACTTATATTTTAATAATTCATAATGCGGAGGTAACTTTTTCAGATCTTCTAAAATCATTCCATGAAAAAATTAAACTCTTTCCTGTATTGAGAAGGACTTTTTTGAATATAGTCCTTGAAAGTTTTATTAAAATAGCTGAAATTATTAAAGCCTGATTCAAAGCAGACTTCTGTAATACTTAAAGGCTGTTCTGCCAGAAGTTTAAGGGCATGGGTAATTCTGTATTCGTTAACAAATTGTGTAAAGGTTTTATTGGTAATCTTTTTAAAGTAACGACAAAAAGACGGTATTTTCATATGGGCTAGATCAGCCACTTCTTCAAGTGTTATGGCTTCTTTGAAGTGATCTTTAACGTAATTGAAGATAAGATTGATTCTTTCATTGTCTTCAACCTGGGTCTGAAGATAATATTTTCCTGCATTTAAGATCCTGTAATCCTGAGTAGCAGACAATTCATCCAATATGTTCAGAAATCTGCACAGCCTGTCCAAAGAAGAAGCTTCATGCATCCCAGCAATCTTTTTCCCGATTATTTTCTTCACCTCTTCTCCAAATACTATTCCTGCCTTTGCTTTTTCAAGCAATGCGGAAATTCTTTGCATTTCCGGTATATTCCAGATAGGTTCGCCTAAAAAATCAGGTTTAAACTGAATAACCATTTCATACTCATTATGCGTACTTTCATTGGTCAGTCCACAATGCGGGAGATTGCTTCCAATAAGGACAAGATCACCATCTGAAAAATAAGAGATACTGCTTCCGATCTGCCTTTTCCCGGAACCTTTACAGACAAAAATCAGTTCAATTTCAGGATGGTAATGCCAGACATGTGATTTTATATTTTCATTCGTCAGAAATTTCAGGCTGGTAAAACTGCTTCCTATAGTGGGTCTTATCGCTTCAAAAGAAGGGTTTACATGTTTCATAGGCCTAAATGAATAGTTTTATATTCAAAATTAACAAATATCTCACTAATTATATTAAACATGGTTAATATAACACATAAATGTGAAAATTTAATTATAGCCTGTGAACTGTTGCTGCCATAGCTTTGCAATATCCAATCCTAAAAGCCTTAACCCATGAACACATTATTAAAAGCCGTATTGTTTGCAGGATCCTTATTGTTTTCCGCAAATGTAATGAGTAAGGACAGAGATTTTTCCCTTTCCTTTGGAAACATGCAAGCCAGAACTTTGAACTTTGAGCTGTCAAATGCTAAAAGTGTATCTGTTTTTGTTTATAACAGCACACATGACGAGTTATTCTCTGAAAATCTTGCGGACGGAGACCATGTAGTAAAGACTTATGATTTACAGGGTTTTGCACCGGGAATTTATTATCTGGTAGCAGAATCGGAAATGAAGATAGAAAAATACCAGATAAAAATCAATGCTGATCATGTAATAGAAGTGGAAAAAACACCCATAAGCACTGTAAATAAGCCTGAATATACTGTTTCGGACCATATAGCAAAGCTGCATATGTCTGATGTAAAAGGACCTGTAACCATTTCAGTATATGACCTTTCCAATACAAATTATTACACATCCAGCAGAAAATACGCTGACGGCAAAGTGGATATCACTTTTGACCTTGATCCCAAAACAGCGGATCAATATATCATCCAGGTTGAGGAAAACGGAAATGTTTTTAACAAGATGATTTCTCTCCGTTAAACAGCTGTATTTCCGGATCGATTTCATATCATTCCAAAATTATTTTGGATTAAATTTTTACTTACAGTTATCGTTTGAGGCAGCCTCTTTTTCCGGATCGGAAATGAGAACTGCCTCTTTTTTTAATTGTGATGCGTCATATCCAATTTAATTTTCTTCAGATCTTCCAGCTCATGAACAGGACGCTCAATGTCATAAGGAATGGGCTTTTTGGAAAAAGTCTGGAAGTACAACAGGCAGGCATCTTTCCACCATACCGCGTCTCTGGACTGAATTTTGAGCTTTGACTGAACATCGGCAAACCTCTGCTCATCTATATAAGATTCCATCCTATCCCATGTTTTCTGATAATCCCTAACCTTTTTCACTCCTGAATCATAGGTATAACACAGTTCATCCCACAGCGTTTTTCCGTCTTTCATTGTATAATCCCACGGAACATGGTGAAACCAGAGAATAAGATTTTCCGGGCAGGTTGAGATATTCCCGTATCTTTCATTCAATGGTGGAAAATACTGTGAAACCGCATTGCTTCCCGTTTTTGTTCTGTTAAAACCCAATCCCTGGGCATCAGCCTGATGGTAGTAGACAGGTGACCAATCCGGTCTTCCGCCTTTATAATCTCCCCATGGTTCAGGCCCGTAATGATGTCCTCCCGCAAAGATATGGTGTAATCCTAATGGCATCATGTAATCCACAGCGGTTTCTCTGGAAGAAAGCATCATTTCTTTTACCGGATTCAGGAAGTTATGATCGTCTGTGAAGGTCATTTTAATCCATTCATCAGCAATCTGCTCTGAACTCAGCTGATGATTCCATGCTAATCTGCCAAATGCATACCAGTTGGCCTGTGCAAAATGATGCCCGGTCCAGTTGGTATCTTCCCCGATATTGGCAACGGCTGAAATCGCTGAAATTTTTGCGGGTCTTAAAGTACCGTCTGTTATTTTAGCAATCGTAGAACCCTGGCCGTCAGAATAGGTGTCGCTATCCAATGTTTCCTTGAATAATGGAGCCAGAAAAACCAGATGATTTGAAAAGCCCAGATATTCCTGGGTGATCTGAAACTCTACCATTTCAGAAGTTTTTCTTAATGCTCCGAAAAGCGGATTAAAAGCTTCGCGGGGCTGGAAATCAACAGGTCCGTTTTTGATCTGAATAATTACGTTATCCCTGAATTTACCATCCAGAGGAACAAATTCCAGATAAGCCTGTTTGGCTCTGTCGTCTTTGCTCGGACTGTAGACAAAGGCTCTCCACATGACGATCCCGTTGTAAGGTTTCAGGGCATCAGCCATCATATTGGCTCCGTCTGCATGCGTTCTTCCGTAATCCTGAGGTCCCGGTTGCCCTTCGGAATTGGCTTTCACCAAAAATCCGCCAAAATCGGGAATTAACTTATAAATTTCAGCAGCTTTATCTTTCCACCACTTTTGTACATCCTTATTCAATGGATCTGAATTTTGTAATCCGCCCAACACTTTAGGTGAAGAAAAATTCACGGAAAGATATACCTTAATGCCATAAGGTCTGAAAATATCGGCCAGAACTTTGACTTTCTTAAGATAATCTTCCCTAAGCATATTAGGCGATGCATTCACATTATTCAAAACAACGGAATTGATTCCTACAGAAGCATTTGCTCTCGCGTATTCTTCGTAGCGGGGAGAAATTTTTCCGGGCAGATCTTCCCATTTCCATAGTGATCTTCCGGCATAGCCTCTTTCTATACTTCCGTCCAGATTATCCCAATGATTGAGAATCCGTACATCATATGAAGGTTTTTCAATAGTGTTTAAGTGAGACAGATCGGCTTTTGTCTGCTGTAATCGCAAAATATGATAGACTCCATACAACAGTCCTATTTCTTTGCCCGCAGAAATAACAATTTTTTCAGGGGTGGAAACAATCCTGTAACCGTCTTTCAGATTTTTGTCTTTATTTTCTGTATGAAGCTCCACCATTTGTCCCTGCCAGTGACTGCTTAGTTCTTTTCTGGCAATATTCAGGGTTGGACTGCTGCCTTTAGAAATAATTTGATCTGCCGATATTCCGTTTTTTGCAGGAAATCGAAGCCATAGCTGACTTCCGTCCTCCGCGAAAATCAACAAAGGAATCATCAGAAAAAATAGGGTGTAAAGTCTCAGATATTGCATTGAAAAATTTTAAATAATTAAGAATTTCTATTACCGGTCTTCCAGACCTTCAATGGTTTTAATTTTACCCTCATGATCGTATTCCAGTTCAATTACTTTCATACTTCTCAGCCATGTTTTTCCGCCACTCGGGACAGAATCATGGAAGAACAGGTACCATTTCCCTTTGAATTCCACAATGCTGTGATGGGTAGTCCATCCTACCACCGGAGTAAGAATTTCCCCCTGAAAAGTAAACGGACCGTAAGGATTATCCCCGGTTGCATAGCAAATCAGGTGGCTGTCTCCTGTAGAATAAGAAAAATAATATGTACCGTTATATTGATGCATCCATGACGCTTCAAAAAATCGGTGCTTATTACCATGAAGCAGCGGTTTTCCGTTTTCATCAATGATGACAACGTCTTTAGGAGCTTCCGCAAATTGAAGCATATCATCGTTTAGCAAAGCCACCTTTGAGTGGATTGCGGGTTCATCATTTTCTGGAATTACAGCAGATTCAAGCGCTTTATTATCTCTGTAACGCTGTAATTGTCCGCCCCATATTCCTCCGAAATACATATAATATTTCCCTTTATCTTCAAAAATGCAGGGATCGATGCTGTAACTTCCCATCATCGGATATTTTTCAGGGATGAAAGGTCCGTAAGGTTTATCACTCACTGCAACACCGATTCTGAAGATATCATTCTGATCTTTAAGGGGAAAGTACATATAATATTTGCCGTCTTTGAAGGCTACATCACAATCCCAAAGCTGTCTTCCCGCCCATGGAATATCCTTTACCGAAAGCACTACGCCATGATCTTTAATTTCTCCGCTGTCCACATCATCCATTGAGAAAACATGGTAATCATTCATGTCAAAATGGTCTCCGTTATCATTTTCTTCAATTCCGCTTTCGCGGTCGTGAGAGGGATAGATATAGATTTTATCTTCAAAAACGTGAACGGAAGGATCTGCCATATAATCTTCCGGGAATAAATATTTTGATTTTTTCATTAAGTAAAAATTCTATTGATTTTAATTTTTCTCTGCCAGTTTTATTATTTTTTGTACCACAGGTTTCTCTTGGTCTTTCCTGTCAAAAAGTAACGGGTAATCTGTTCTTCCTTTTACCGGAAAATCGTTTTTCCAGGATTGCTTATCGGTAACTCCCCATAAGGTTACTCTTCTTATTTTATCTTTATGTTTTAAAAACAAACCAAAGAAATCAAGATAACGTTTTTCCCATTTTGTTTCTACTTCATTGGGAAGCCCTTTGATGTAAGGATTCATTTCTTTCTGATAGGCAACCGTATCCGAAACATTGGCAGAGCTTCCCCACGGAGAAGGCAGCGCACTTATTTCCAGTTCTGTTATATTGACTTTAACTCCAGCATTGGAATAATTTACAATTGCTTTTTCATACTCATCCATAGAAGGGTTATCCATTCCGACATGGGATTGCATTCCCACCCCATCAATACGGATTCCTCTTGATTTAAGTTTTTCAACCATTGTAATGACTGCTTTTACCTTTTCAGGATACCATTCATTATAATCGTTATAATATAGTTCTGCATTGGGATCGGCCTCCTGTGCATACTGAAATGCCAAAGGAATAAAATCTTCACCCAGGATTTCGTAAAATTTACTTTTTCTGTAGGTTCCGTCTTCAAGAATGGCTTCATTCACCACATCCCATCCTTTTACTTTCCCTTTGTAACGGGAAACTACGGTTGTAATGTGGTTTTTCATGCGCTGTTTCAATACTTCCGGAGAAACGTCCTTTCCATTTTTATCTAAAAAAAACCATTTTGGAAGCTGGGAATGCCAGATTAACGTATGCCCGATGATGAACATCTTATTTTTCATCCCGAAATCAACAAATTTATCGGCATCATCAAAGAAGAACTTTCCTTCCTGAGGCTGAAGGAACATAGATTTCATACAATTTTCAGCAACAATAGAGCGGAATTGTTTTTTGATAATCGCTGCTGCCTTCTGATCTGTCCCGTCAATCTGGGGAAGGCTCATGGCAGTTCCTATGTAGAATTTATCCTGAAATGCTTTTTTTAAAGTACCGTCAGACTTTTGTGCCAACAGACCGGAAGCGGTAAAAGCCGCCAAACCAATTAAAATACGTTTCATAGTAATCTTTTTATTTTCTTCTTTCAGCCAGATCTTTTTCAATCTGAACTTCCATTTTTTTATTGATTTTGTAAAATAAAAGCAGTCCGCACGCAATAAAAAACGGTATGGACGGGAATATGCTCACGAGCATTTTAGCTCCTGCGGCCACTGTTTCAGGCTGAATAACCTGCTCACTTCCATGTACTGAAATGTATCCGTATTTTCCAATGATCAAAGCGACCAGTGAGCTTCCGATGCTTAGACCTACTTTCAGTCCTACCATCATGGCAGAAAAGATAATAGCCGTTGCCCTACGGTTGTTCTTCCATTCCGAATAGTCGGCCACATCAGCAATCATGGCCCACAAAAGCGGTGTGCTGATTCCATAAAAGAATCCGTGTAAAATCTGAGACAGGAACATAATTCCCACTGCTTTTGGAGGATAAAATATAAAGAACAGGATAAACAATGTAGAAATGAATAATGAAGCAATAAAAGTATCTCTTTTTCCAAATCTGTCTGCCAGTTTTTTAGAAAAAGTAATGCCTACAATCATCATGACAATTCCTCCTGCATTAAATAATCCGAACCCGGCAGATTTCGGGTCTTCCCCAAAGAAATTCATCCCGGCAGAATTAAAAAATGCTGTAATGGGTGAGATAAAACTTTTGAGTGCATTTTCATCCACATAGTTGTTAAAATAATAGACATAAGATCCTCCTTTCATAGCCAATGTGATAAATATAAATGCAGTCACAGTAAGCATAATAATCCAGGGTCTGTTCTGGAATAAATCTTTTAAATCTTCTTTCAGGCTTGATTTCTGCTCCGGCTTGGGAATGATTCTTTCTTTGGTGGTAAAAAAGGTAATCAGCAGCATGACGGATCCGATCACCGCCAGCCATGTCATAACGGTCTCAATTCCCTGTGCCTTGTCTCCATGTCCTACGTATAAAATAATCGGAAGCATGAATACCTGTACAAAAAACTGTGCAAACATTACTGCTACAAAACGGTACGAAGAAATACTGTTCCTTTCTCCCATATCTCCCGTGATAACGCCACTCAGAGCAGCATACGGTAAGTTATTGGATGCATATAATAACAATAATAATGAATAGGTAACCGCAGCATAGATCATTTTACCCTGATAGGAAAAGTGAGGTGTACTGAAGGCTAACAGAGCTGCAATACCAAGCGGTACAGCGGTAAATAAAATCCATGGACGGAATTTTCCCCATCGTGAGCTTGTACGGTCCGCCAGCGCTCCGATAAGCGGGTTAAAGCCAAATCCGGCAATTAAACCTACAGTAAGCGTGATCAAAGAGGCATCTTCTGCTTTTAGTCCGTAAATATCCGTATAAAAATAGGTCAGGTAGGTCACTAAGGTCTGAAAAACAAGGTTGGCCGCCAGGTCTCCCAGGCTATACCCTACTTTTTCTATTACCGATATTTTTTGTGGCTGATTATCCATTGATTTTGATAAGGTTTTCTATGTTAAATTAATTTTTTTCTGTTGTAAAAGGTGAAGCAGGAAGCCCGCTTTTGTTTTTAAGATTGCCGTCCGGGTTGTCTGCCCAGTCGTAGCGTACATTGACAGGGTTTGAAACCTGATCATTCCATACCATCACTTTATTACCTTTTGCTTCTGCTTTTGCCCATTGGTAGCGGCCGTCTTTCTGCTGTATGGCAAAACCTTTAAGGCTTCCTTGTACCAGATCATCTGTCCCGGGTTTAAAGGATAGAATAATGGTTTTTCCTTCTGTCTTTATCGACTGATAAACGGGTCCGTCAGCTATGATTTTTTTGCCCTCCCCGATTTTCAGGGCCTGCAAGGCCAACCTGTCACCAACTGCTTTTTTATTGAGCGGATGAATATCATTCCATTCTCCCACATCAATCGTTACCGCAAGTCCTGAATAAGGAACATTCAGAGAAACCTGCCTTTGCTGTTCTCTCAACTCAGCCCAGTTGCTTTCAATCGGTTCATCTTTTTTCTCCATAAAATTGGCCAGCTGTACAATGAAAAACGGCAAATCGTTCTTATTCCATTTTGAGCGCCAGTCTGAGATCATTGTTGACAATAAATCTCCATATTCTTTTGGTTTTCCTGTATTGCTTTCGCCCTGATACCAGATAAATCCTCTGATTTTATAATTGATCAGCGGATTAATCATGGCGTTGTAAAGACCTACCGGTTTCCAGCGGATAAATGTCTGTCCGGGAGCCATTTTTTCCATTTTTGCTCCTATTTTATATTTCCACTCGCCTTTAAGGTCTGTTTTTTGTCCGTCAATTTCTAAGTAATACGGTTTATCAGCGATAAACTGTCCTTTTCCGCTGCCATTGATGACTCTTACCGTAATGATATTCTTTCCTTCTTTTAAAACGCCTTTTGGAATGTCGTACCAACGTGGCGGATATTCATAGGTGACATTTCCTACTTTGATTCCGTTGATGTAAGTAATATCGGCATCTTTTATCCTTCCAAGATTGAGAAATGCTGTTTTCTGGTCTGCTCCTCTAGGCAGGATAATTTCTTTGCGGAACCATACCGAACCGTCAAACGGACCTTCCTGATCTTCCCATGAGCCCGGAACCATCATGGTTTTCCATCCGGAATCATTTGTGTTATCTTTTTCCCAGTGTTGATTGAACCCAATATCACTCTGATCCAGCTCTGCATACCATGCTTTGCTTAATGATTTTTCCTGGAATTCTGTAGATTGTATCAAGTCATCATTTTTCCATTTTTCTGCTTCAGCCAGGTATTCCGGATATTTTTTCAGTGATTTTTCATCCATCCAGGCCTGAACCGGAGATCCTCCCAGACTGGTATGAATGATTCCTACAGGAACTTTATTTTTTTCATTGAGTTCTTTGGCAAAGAAATAGGCAACCCCGGAGAAATTAAGGATGGTCTGAGGGTTTGTGCTTTCCCATTTTCCTCCGTCAAGATCATTTTGAGGAGCTTTAAAATTGTATTTCTGCGGAACCGTGAAGAATCTTATATTCTGATTATTGGCGTTTTTAATTTCATTTTCATACAGAGGTGTCAGCCTGCGCATCGGAAGTTCCATATTAGATTGTCCTGAGGCTACCCACACATCACCAATAAGAATATCTTTAAGGGTGATCTCATTAATCGTCATGGTATAAGGGCCTCCGGCTTTAAGCTTTGGAAGCATTAGAGACCAGTTGCCGTTCTGATCAGCTGTGGCATTATAGGTTTTATTGATAAACTTAACCGTAATTTTTTCTCCTGCATCTGCATATCCCCAGATTTTCAGATCCTGATTCCTCTGAAGAATCATTCCGTCTGAAACCAAAGCAGGCAGCCTTACTTTTGCATGGAAACTGCAAATGGCTGCAAGAAAAAATAATAAGTACAGGGTTCTGTTTTTCATGGGAAAAATCTGTTTTTAATTTTATTTCTTTTCGTAATTTTCTGTCAGTAAACGGACTTCAATGATTTTAGCAGTCATGAATTTTTCTTCTGCCAGGAATTTTACGGTAAGATTTTCTTTATTCTTTTCTGAATCCGGTATTGGAATACCCAGATATTGAACTGTGTTTCCTGACTTTCCATCCAGATGTTTTGCAATGACTTTTTTACCGTTAATCTCAATATTCAGGATACGATTGGTATTGGCATCAAAATACAGCAGATAAAGATATGAAGCATTTTTTCCGCTATTTTTCATCTGATAGCTGAACCAGCCTTTGGCGTCACGGAAATGACGGTCTTCCATATATCCTGTTCCAGAATCTTTGCTTTCTATAAAATGATCTGATTCCGGCTGCTGTTCGCCCAGCTGGATTTTATCTGCGGTAATCATATCCAGCTTTCTGGTTTCCGCTTCTTCTTTTGTTCTTTGCTTCAATGTATTTTCTATTTCGTTTTTGTCAGCTTGAGGCCAGTACAGAATATATCTTTCTGCCTGAATACTGTAAAACGGCACAAGACTGAGTCCTTTTCCGAATTTTTCAGATGGATAAAGGCCTTTAATAACAAAGTTCAGCGGTGAATTAGTTAAAGGTGTAACATGGCTGACCACCTCGGAAGGATTTCCAAGGATAACGGGAATTTCGTTTAAAGGAATCTGCGGACCATGAGCAATATGGCCGCCTCTGCTATCGTCCGCAAGAAGTCCCTGTTGGTTTTCGGTACCGTATTTTGCGGCAAGCACTACAGGACCGTATTTAAATGCATAATAATTGGAATGGTCAGGAAGTTGTTCTGCAGAAAGATGCATCGGCAGGGTCATTTTCACAACATCACCTTTTTTCCATTTTTTAGTCAGTGTAAAATAGCCATCGGAACCACGTTGCACTTTCTGTTGTTTTCCATTAATCAAAATTATTACTTCCGAAGATGTTGTCCATTCCGGGCATCTCAGTTTTAAATCAAATTCTGATTTTCCCGCAGCATCAAAGATCAATGTTGTTTCAGGAACTTCCGGAAAGTTATTGACCTGACGGAGCACTATTTTTTGCTGTTTCCATGTCAATGTGGAAGGGATAAACAGGTTCACATATAAATCCTTCTCTGACCGGGCATAAATCATTTCCCCATATTTGGCATGGTTTTCCATTCCGGATCCTACACAGCACCAGAAACTGGTCTGAGGCTGTGAATACACACGGTAGTGTCCGGGACGCATCGGTGTAAAGTACACGAACCCTCCGTCATCATGATTTTCTGTGGAAAGGATATGATTGTATAAAGCTTTTTCGTAATAATCGATATAGTAAGATTCAGGCAATGTTGCATAAAGCTCTTTGGTCAGCTTCAGCATATTATAGGTATTGCAGGTTTCCGGACCTTCAATACTTTTTATCATGCTGTTGAAATCATTGACAGGGTTAAAATGCTCACTGACACTGTTACCTCCAATAACAGATGATCTTTTCTCGGTAACGTTATGCCAGAAAAAATCAGCGGCATTACTCCAGGATTTACTGTTTTCAAGATCTGCAATGCGTTTGTAACCTATAATTTTTGGAATCTGTGTATTGGCATGAAGGCCTGTAAGCTTATCTTCTCCTGCCAAAAGAGGGATAAGGATAGCCTGATGGGAAAAGCGGTGAGCCAGCAGCAGGTGTTTTTTGTCATGGGTAATATCATAAACATCTGCAAAAACTTCGTTGAGACATCCGTGTTCACTGCGCAGCATGTCCTGGATCTGTTCATCAGAAAGGTCTGATACCTCATTCGTCATCCAATCTGTAAGCCTGATCAACATTGTTTTTGCTTTCTCACTTTTCGCATACCAATACGCATCGCGTAATCCTGAGTACAGTTTGTGAATATTATATAAAGGTACCCAACGGTCATTCAGCCCAAAGCCAGAAGCACGTATATTTCCTTCTTTAATTTCTTTCCAGATTTTTTTTCCTCCCGGAACTCCTGAAATATATCCTTCGGGAGAAGTTTCCTGGCAGCGTTCCAGTTCATTAATCATATAATCAATCCTCTTTTTAATGCTGGAATCTCCTGTAGAAGCATACAACAGGGATAACGCGGAAATGTAATGCCCTCCTATGTGACCGTCCAGTCCTGTATTTTCCCAATTGGGATAATTATCTGCCTTGGGGTCCAGCCCTGCCTCTTTAAGATAGGGAGCCAGCAGTCTGTCCGGTTCCATCGCCATGATATATTTCCGGTCTGCCATCATGGCTTTGTTGAAAACACTTTCTGATAACTTTACCGCTTCCAAAGGAAAATAGTCAATTTTCTTCTTCACCTGCGCAGAGGTAAATGAAGCAAAACATAATAAAATAACTGAAAGCTTTGGGGTCATGGATAAATGTTAATTCAACATTTCTAAAATAATGGAAAGAATCTATATACAAAACATTTTTTGTATGCTGCCGTACATTTTTACTGATTAAAACCTTTCATAAAGCCCTAAAAATAGCCAAAACCACACCACCTTATCATAAAAAATAAGATAATCACTTTACCGGAAAACAAGATCGGGAATTCTTACGATTCCCTATGAAAATGAATTCAGGATATGTTTTAGCAAAAATCTCAACCATATCAGCAATACCTTATCGTATTTTTAATGTTAAGTTACATTACCTGCCTATTTTTAATAGCATTTTCAATTTTAACACAAATTTAACATTTGATTCACAGGTATATAATCTGATTTCAGTGGTATTTTTCGTTTTTGATTCCCGTTTTAACTCCCAAAACATCTTCAGGGAATAATTTTAATGGTATAAATAACGCTTATTAAAAAGTGTATAATTTACATTTATATAAGATCTTATCTCTAAAAGATTTACCTTTGCATTAAAATATAAAAGATGACTGAGGATTACTCACAATATCCTAAACACTTTGTTGCTGTTGACTGTATAATTTTTGGTTTTGATGGCGAAAATCTTAAAATACTTCTGGTAAAAAGAAATTTTGAACCACAAATGGGTGAATGGTCGCTTATGGGCGGTTTTATTGACAGTGAAGAGACTTCTGATGAAGCGGCTAACAGGGTTTTGTATACCTTGACAGGTCTTGAAAATATCTATCTTGAGCAGCTTAAATGCTATACAGAAATTAAGCGTGAGCCAACAGCCAGAATCATGTCCATTTCGTATTATGCACTGATCAATATAGAGAAAGATATTCAAATCAATAAACAGTACAGTGCAGAGTGGGTTGACCTTAAGAAAGCGCCTGATCTTATTTTTGATCATAATGACATGGTAAAAGATGCTGTTGCCAGGCTGAGAAGAAGAGCTTCCACAGGACCTATAGGTTTTGAGCTTCTTCCCGAAAAATTCACGATGAAGGACCTTCAGAATCTTTATGAAGCTATTTTTGATGAAAAATTTGACAAGCGGAATTTTACCAGCAAGATCAACAGTATGGACATCCTTGTCAACACTAATAAAAAGGACATGACCTCATCCAGAAAAGGTTCTTTCCTATATCGTTTTGATGAAAAAAAATACAACAAAAAAATCTCTCAGGGATTTATGTTTAAGATGTGACTATAAAAAAGTTGTTTAAACTTTACAAAACCACAAAAGTCACAAAAGCTTTCATTTTAATGAACTTTTTTATACATAAAGCCCGGCTCTAAAAAACTTAAGTGGCTATAAATATTCAATATAAAAAGATTAATAAAAAGCAAAGATAAGCAAAACGGTTAAACCTGTTATTATACAATGCTTTATAAAAGTGTAGTCTTAGTTTGGAAGTCGATGTCCGATAGGTTTTGGGCTTGAAAACACAAAGTTAGGTTCCTAAATCGTTACCAATTCAATCGGTAACTGATTAAGACTAACAGTTTATATTTCAGTCTTTTGCACCCCTTTTTACGTTTCCTTGTAACTAAATATAATTTAATTTTAAACATTAAACATTGTGGTTATGGAACAGACAAAAAGGTCAACGTTTAAATTGCTTTTCTACCTGAAAAAGAACGAACCAAAAAAGAACGGTAATGCTCCGATTATGGCAAGAATTACCATTGACGGAACTCCTAAAACTTTCGGAACAAAGTTAGAAATTAATGCAAATAATTGGGATTTAAAGTTCGGCAGAGTTTTAGGTAAAAGTGCCGAAGCTGTAAGAGTAAACAAAAAATTAGACAACATACGTGGGCGTATCGATAAGATATACGAAGATATGCTGAAGCACGAGGGTTTTGCCACCGCACAGAAAGTGAAGCTCGCCTTTTTGGGAGTGGGTGTTATGGACGATGCTGTTTTAAAGGTTTTCAACGACCAGAACGAACAATTTGAGAAACTGGTCGAAAAAGAAGAACGTTCGGAGGGTACTTACAATAAGTACATCACGGTTTACAATCATCTTTCCAAATTTATACAGGAACGTTATCATCGTGATGATATGGCTTTTCATGAGTTGAATAACGATTTTATCCGTGAGTTTGATTTTTACCTCCGTTATGATTTACAATTAAGCCATAATACGATTTGGGTGTACACAATGCCTGTATTGGCTTTGGCAGAACTGGCAATTAAAAAAGGATTGATACGTGATAACCCGTTCCAGGATTACGAAATTAGTATGGAAGAAACCGACAGAGGTTATATACTGAAAGAGGACGTGGAGAAACTAATGTTATCTAAAGCACCGCACCCACGTTATGAAGTTGTAAAAGACCTGTTTATTTTTAGTTGTTTTACAGGGCTTGCTTATTCGGATATTAAGAAATTGAAAAGGAACAATATTCAATCATTTTTTGACGGTCATCAATGGATTATCAGCCGGAGAAAGAAATCAGATGTTGCTTCCAATGTTAGGTTAATGGAAATTCCAAAACGCATTATTGAAAAATATCAGGGTACGACAAGGAATGAATTTATCTTTCCGGTTCCAACCAATGCTACCTGCAATAACCACGTTACCAAACTAATTGAAAACGCAGAGATAATTTCAGAGCAAAAAGTAACTTTCCACACAGCAAGGCATACTTTCGGAACAATGTTTTTGACCGAGGGTGTACCGCTTGAAAGTTTAAGCAAAATGATGGGACATAAAAATATTTCTACCACACAGATTTATGCAAAGATTACCAGCCAAAAAATCAGTAAGGATATGGATTTGGTAACGCCAAAATTCAAGGCAATGGAAGAAGCATTTTTAACGGCAGCTATCTGATTAAATCCAATACAACTTATAGAACAGAGCTTAACGGCTCTGTTTTTTTTGTTCTAAACTTTTTGATAGCCAAAGCACATTTACCCCTTTCAAATTCCCTCGCTGTAAAAGAGCTTTTTCGGCTACTTCTGAAACAGCCATTTTAAAAATGCCCTGCCTTCACCACTTCCATTTACAGCATTTTTAAAATCTCTGGTAAGGTGGCTTTGAAAGCCACACAAATAAAAAAAACATTTATCAATCCAGCTAATTGGAAGTGTTATTTCAAATCACTACGAACCATTTTTCAATGCCATCTTCTTAGGCTTCCACAATAGTTTTTATCCAAAGTGCCGTATGCTTTTTTGTCCCATTTCAAGAGCAAAGGTATTTCCGTGTTCTTAACGCCGCCAAAAGGTCACGCAAGTTTGGAAAAAAATCTCCACCCCTTGGGTAGTATTTGTTTTCCAAAACCTTGTGTCAGCTAAACACGAACCTTTTATGCTCGTGAAACGAAACATAGCATACTCCGGCTCTTTAAACGAATAAAAAAAATGTCAGATAACAAGATTAAAAGCATTGAAAATGGTAATGAAACGAAACAGCACCTCCTCTCATTGCCGAATAAATTAAAAAAAATTAAATCAAATATCAATCACTAAAAATCAACGAAGATGAACATCACAGGAAGACTGACAAGAAATGCGGAAGTACGCACATTGTCTAACGAAAAACAGGTAGTAAACTTTTCAGTAGCGGTAAACGACAGCTACAAGAACAGGCAGGGCGAACGAGTAGAGCAAACAACCTACTTCGATTGTGCCTATTGGATAACTGCAAACGTGGCAAGACTACTAACAAAAGGCACTTTGGTAGAACTCACAGGACGTGTAAGCACAAGAGCGTGGGTAAACAAAGACGGCGAAGCAAAAGCAGGGCTGAATTTTCATACCTCACAAATCAAACTGCACGGAGGTGGTAACAAAACCGAAACGGTACAAGCTACTGCACAATCTGAAAACAACGTATTTACAGCAGAGGGAACAGAGGACGACCTACCATTCTAAAACAACAATTCAATCAATTTTTTAACATCAAAATTTTATCAAAATGGCACATAACATCAATTTCAATGAGAAAACAGGAAAGTACAGTTTCTTTTCAGTAGAGCAAAAAGCGTGGCACGGTTTGGGACAAATCGTAGAGCAATACCCAACAAGCGAGGAAGCTATCAAACACGCAGGGTTAGATTACGAGGTGGTTAAATCCCCACTATTTACGAAAGGTTCGGGCATTATCGAAACCGCCAAAGGTATAGAGATTGGCAGTAGCGAATTGGAAGTACCTAACTATTTCGCCAACATACGCACGGATAACAATGCAGTATTGGGCGTAGTGGGTAAAGATTACCATATCGTACAAAACCGTGAAGCCTTTAATTTCTTTGATGCTATCGTAGGCGGTGGCGAGGGTATTCTATACGAAACCGCAGGGGCATTGGGCAACGGAGAACGCATTTTTATCACTGCAAAATTGCCCGACTATATCCGTGTAGGCAATGGCGATGATGTAACGGAAAAATACATTTTCCTTACCACTTCGCACGATGGTAGCGGAAGTATTACGGCAGCGTTTACACCTATCCGTATCGTTTGCCAAAATACCCTTAACGCTTCATTACGCAGTATGACCAATGTAGTCCGTATTAAGCACACTTCGGGAGCAAAACAACGTATCGAGAACGCCCACAAGATTATGGGATTGGCAAATACATTGAGCGACCAATTACAGGGCATTTTCAATAATTGGACAAAGGTAAGAGCCACAGACAAAGAGGTTAGAAAACTGATACAGTTGGCACTTTGCCCGAACAAGGAAACACTTGACCTTATCAAAAAAGGTGCGGAAGATGAAATGTCAACAATGTTCAAAAATACCGTTGAGAACGCATTTGCATACGCAATGACAAGCGACACCCAACAAATGGACACCACAAAAGGAACATTGTTCGGAGCGTACAACGCTGTTACAGGCTATTTCCAAAATGTACGCAGTTACAAAGACAACGAAGCCAAACTACAATCCATTGTATTAGGTGGAACGGCTCAACTCAAATCACAGAAAGCATTTGAATTGTGTACCGCTTTTGCCTTAGACGGTGCGGAAATCCTAAACCTTAATTAAATAACCACAGGCTACCGCCTTAATCGGTGGTAGCCTACTATAAACCAAAGCAATGACAATAGGAATATACAAAGCGACGCTGAAGCACGACACAGGTACAACAACGCTCAGAGTAGTATCACTAAGCGGAAAGCAGGGAGCTATACAGCAGATAACAATCACAGAGGGTTGCCCCGAATTTGCCATTGTGGATATAGTAGAAATTTTAAACGATACAAAACAGCAGGATATGAAAGCAACAACAATCGAGGAAGCTAAAAGTCTGGCGAGAGCCAAGAGCCTTGAAAAGAAGCATAAGGACGAAAGCGTATTTATTATTTACTGCAATCGTACAGAGCATTTCTACATAGATACGGACGGTTTAATACGCCTTTGGGAAAAGTCGCACGGCTACTATGTAAATGGGGTTTACACCGCAGAAAATTAACGCATAACCATTAATAGCAGTTACAATGGAAACAAAAGCAATAGCCACAAAGTTTGTTCGCCACGAAGTACCCGAATTGACAACGCTGAAAACCTCAAAAGTGTATCAGTTAAGGGAAAAACTGAACAAGGGCGAGAGATTGAGCCGAGCCGAAAAAAATTGGCTTGCAGAAGCGGTAAACCGTAACGCCTTTTTTAACAGAGCAGTTCCCCTAATGGGTTATCGGTTTGGGTTTGAAGATGTTTTAAAAACTTATGTAGTGAAACAGTACGAAAGTTGGCACGAATACACCGCCCCCGATAAAACAAGCTTACGCAGTTTCATTTATGGCAGGATTGACAAGATAGCAGAAATCACAAATTAAAAAAAACGACAGCAATGTACATCACAGATTTAAACGGTTGCCTAATTGAAGTAACAGACCTTGACGAAGCCATAAGAATAACGGCAGATTACAAGGAATACAGGCACAAGGACAAAAGTTTTTCAGAGTTTGACAAAAGGCAAAAAGCCTATTGGACGGATATGTATGAGAAACTAACAGCAATCAAAGAACAAGTAACAACACATTAAAATTTAAGAGCAATGAACACAAATTTTTTCAATCAGATACAACAGTTGGAATTTACAGGAGTATTACAACTGAACATTTCTAAGGGAGTAGAAAATAACCTAATTGTATCGGTTATTCTCAACAATGAGCAATGTGGAGATAGTGCCAAAAACCTCATTCCCCCATTGACATTTAACGCAACACCACAGGAGTTTGACGAGGAATTTTTTCAGCAGATAACCGCACCTATACAAACCGTTTCGGGTTTAATGGTGGATATGGAAGCCTTTATGAAGCAAATGGAAGTTGTCAAAATGCAATCCGCTATGGAGAAAGAAAAAGCCGAGAAAGCCAAAAAGGAAAAGGAAGCCAAAGACAAGAAGTTTAAAGACGGTATGGCAAAGGCAGACGAATTGGAGAAAGAGGGCAAATTCCGTGAAGCGTGGATGAAAGTACCTGACATTACCGAGTTTCCCGAAAAAGCGGACGAGATACGCAAACGCAAATCCACCTTATCCGACAAGTTCGGAACACCAAGCCTTTTCGGAGCAATGGAAGAACCAACAGCAGAGCCACCACAAACGGAAGAAGCTACTGCCGATTATCCCATTGATGAAGCAGACGAGAACGAAGAACAGTATTAACCCTTAAAATCGAATTTATGTTATTAGCAACCGTATTACCGAGAGTTTTTATACTCAAAGATAAAGGACAGGACATCACATTGACCGACCCCGAAACACGTTGGAGCGTGGAAGCAGTAATGAATTTTTACGCCAATATGTACCCGATTTTGACAACTGCAAAGGTATCAGCACCGAAGATTAAGGACGATGCAGTCGAGTACAGATTTGAAAGCGTAATGGGAACAAAAGGATAATTTAAAACCGTAAAGCAAT
Source organism: Chryseobacterium indologenes (assembly GCF_001295265.1). Classification (GTDB taxonomy): domain Bacteria; phylum Bacteroidota; class Bacteroidia; order Flavobacteriales; family Weeksellaceae; genus Chryseobacterium; species Chryseobacterium indologenes_A. Next base: position 121,262 of record NZ_LJOD01000001.1, read on the forward strand.
GAACTATGCAACGCAACAAAATATCGGGAACAATCAGCATACCCGAACAGCAACGGCAACAGAAGTTGCACCGACAGTTAGGCGAGTTTGCACAATGGATGCAAAGACCAAAGGACGCAAACGAAGTACGGAAAGACAAACGGAAATCCGTACCGATAGCAATGCTACCAATGGTTTTCTGAAATGTACGTTTTTGCCTAAACTGAAAACCGTACAATCTGTACAGGCTTGTAAGAAATCGGAAAGGGATTTTTATCAGTCCCTTTCTAATCTTGCCGAGCATTACAGCATTGAGCCAATGCCAACCCGACAGGATTACGGTTATCCCTACAATATGGTATTGGCTATGTGGGATATGGATACCCAAATGAAACGAAGCCACAGAAATTGGGACGGTTTTAAATTGGTACAGGACAGTAAGAAAACCTTTTTAACGAGTGAGGAAAGATACGATACAGGTACAAGGCTGTTTTACATTCCCATTGTTCCACTCTTTGAAATGTTGCAAGACAAACAACGGAAGCACACCGCACATTTACTGACTTCGGTTTGCAGTTATCTGTACCATATTGCCCAAATACCGTATTACAGACAGGAAGACAGCTATTTGTATTGGCTGTATGAAACACACAAAGATTGGGTAGAACAAGACGATGAAACAGAAGATACCGAAAGCTATAAAAGTGAATTGAGGAAAGCAGAAACCGTTGGCGACAGGATTGAGCAGAAGTTGTACAACCGTATCAATCTAACGGTATTTGAACAGCGTTTAAGCCGTTTTAAAAGCCGTGATACATTTGATAAAGAATGTTGGAACGTGGCTTGTAATGCCTTTGCTCTTTACACGGAATACCCGACAGCAAGTATTTTCCGAAACGCTCCAATGCCCGAACAAGACCCCTATGACGATGATTGCGAAAACGAAGTAATCGGAATGGAAAAGTATATTTCTTTTATCGCAGACACCAAAGGTTGGTTGTACGAAAACATAAAAGACAGTATCAACAACGAGTTTAACGAGTACGGAGTAATGGAAGAACCGACCATTAACAAAGTCTTTGACGGAAGTAAAATATCGGTTGGAAACCTTGATTTTGAGAACCGACTGTTTGAACTATTGGACGACCTTTCCTACCTATTGTATAACTATAAAACCACAGAAAAATGAACAACACAACCGACATAACAGCAAATTTCGGAACGCTTTATTTTCCTAAATCAGCATTGGTTTTTTACGAAACCAACAGCACGGAGAAAGAAACCTATGTAGAGCATTTCGATATGGATAAGGACGGCAACCCTATCAATGCCCACCCATTGACCGTAAAAGAAGCCAATGTTTTGGCAAAGTGTTTACAGACCGATGAAGAAAAGAACACCGCCTTTTTAAAGTCAAAAGGAATTTTGCCTACCAATGTTCTGCACATCAATCCAAGCAATGATAAAGGCACGGTGCTATGGTACACCAAAGCACAGCAAAGGCAACTGTATTTTGTGGATGGTTTAGAAATTCCAAACGGAATGGCACAAGTACCCGCAATGCTTTGGTTGGCGAGTAAAAGCAGTCTGACTGTATTTGCTTTGGCAAACGACAGAAGACCCACCGAAAAAACGGCTTTGCATTACGCCCCGTTTTTCAACATCTACGAAAAAGGCAATGTATGTATGGGAACGGTAAGCATTGACATTAAAAATTCGGCTTCGGTGGAAGAATTTATACAAGCTTGGGAACATTATTTTTTCAATTCCTATTTCAGCCATTCGTTGTGCAGTAACCTTACAAAAAAGAACATTGTGAGCCTTTGGAAAGACCTTGTGAATACAAACAACCCCTTTCCCAAAGAAGCATTAAAAAAGAACAGTAAAACCCTTAAAAATTTATTGTGATGAATACCGAGAAAACAAAAATACATTTCACAGATAACTATCTGTTAAACCCGACCAACCCCATTTCGGTAAACCTTATCGGAGCAGGTGGCACAGGCTCAAAAGTATTGACTGCCTTGTTAGAAATAAACGAAAGTTTGATTGCTTTAGGACACGCAGGATTGTCCGTAAGATTATGGGACGATGATATTATCACGACTGCCAATTTAGGCAGACAGCGATTTTTTGAAAGCGAAACAGGATTGTACAAATCCGTTGCTTTAATCAATCGTGTAAACCGTTGTATCGGTACGAATTGGAAAGCCGAGAACCGAAAATTTGAAACGGATAATTTCGGACAGATACCCGAAGAAGCAACCATTACCATTACTTGTGTAGATAATGTACAGGCACGTTTTGCCGTTGCCGAAATACTGAAAGCAGTCAGCCACCGCAGAAGTTACAGAGATACACCAAAGTATTGGTTGGATTTTGGTAACAGTAGGCACACAGGACAAGTTTTGTTATCTACTATCGGAGAGATAAAACAGCCTAATTCCGAAAAATACGAAACGGTGGCAAGCCTGCCATTGGTTACCGAAGAATTTGGCGACTTGCTGAAGCAATCTGAACAAGAAGATAACACACCAAGTTGCTCACTTGCCGAAGCATTGCAAAAACAGGATTTGTTTATCAATGGCTCATTGGCTCAAATGGGTTGTTCCTTACTTTGGGACTTATTTCGCTATGGAATGACGGAAAATAGAGGTTTTTTTCACAATCTGAAAGACTACCGTACCCAACCGATAAAGGTTGGTTAAAGCCCGAAAATCGGGCGGCAAAAAGACACACCTCCCGATGGTCGGGCAGTCTTTTTGCATCTTAAAAGGTGCAACCCCTTTGCCAAAATGTATTGGCTATGCACCGTCCTTACTTCACATTTTACCAAACAGGTTGCGAGTTTTTGCGTGGGATATTCGTTATCCCATTTGTTGTTCTTGGGGAATTACTTTCTTTCGTGAGTTAAACGAAAAAGAAAGTAACAAAGAAACCAATGTATTAGCGGTGGTTTTATTTTATTGTCCCTTGTAATTATTATTGCTGTAAACTTTAAAGCTATATTTTTGATTGTTTCCACTTATAAAATCCTTCAAAATAGTTTTCTAAATCTTCAAATTCTATAAAGGCAATAAGTTCTCTTTTACACTCTCTTCCAAATCCACTAAAGTGATGCAGTTTTTCTAAAGAGATTTCCTGTAAATCGCTAATCGTAACAACTTCCATTATCTCCAGCATATTATAAAGCCGTTTGCTGAATGGGAAATGACTATCCATTATTTTCATTGACAGCAATTCGGGATTGCTGAGCAGAGGAGTATCAGAAGCTATTTTTTTATTTTTTTCATTCAGATAAGCCGTTCTTAATTCGTAGAGCTTCTGTTTATAGTAGGCTATATCCTGAAATGTGTCGGCGATACTTTTCGCTTTATCAAAAGTGCTGTTGAATATTTGCCTGATGCGTGCGGTACTTAGATTATATTCCTGGGCAACTTCGTTTATTGACTGATTGTCTATAAGTAGTCTGCGTAAAATATTGTATTCTTTTTCTGTGAGTATTCTCTTTGATATTTCAAGATAAAATTCGTTGGTACGTGCTATTTGTCTGTTTATCGGCATTTTTCATACGGTATTCAGGTTTATTTTCAGCTAATGTGTAAGGTTGTTTAGAATATAGATTTCTTGTATTGCGAAATCAAAAATGTTTAAAATAGTTTTGTACTATCTTGGACACTCCCATACTAAAATATCGTTTGCCATTGGTAACATTCTCAATAGCCTTTTTAAAATCATCGGCATCGCTACCAATAAGCAGATAACTTTCAATACCTATTTCCAAAAGCGGTATTACTATTTGTTTATCATCTTTATCGTTGTGTACAATCAGCTTAATGGTTGGGTATTTTGATTTTAATACCCTTAGTTGAGCCAACATATTCTCGTTGTTAAAATTGAGGTCTATAATGCAAACTTGGGGAGCTTCCTGTAACGCTGACAATCTAATCAATCCGTCATCAACGTTTTCCGAACGGAATAAGATTTTAATTCCTGAAGCAACAAGGTCTTTGCAGATGAAATCCAAAACAGGGCTTTTGTCATTGATAAGGGCAAGGCTGTTTTTTTCGGAGGTTTTTATTGTTTCCATACTACCATTTTTTAATGTTAGTCGGTGGAACCTGCAAAAAATAAGGCGCAGGCAACCACACTTACTGGCATTAAGGCACTGGTACGCCTGACCCCCAAATAAGCGAGCGCCCACGCCTATGACGTGAGCGTTCCTACTTATCTGTTCCGGGGTGTTAAAAATTACCAGTTTCTAATGCGGAACCTAAAGCAAAAACACTTTAAGTATTTTAATATTTTCAATAGCAAATATACGAAAGTAGTTTTGTTGGAGAGATAGCGAAACGAAAATTATCTACTATTAAAGCGTATTATTGGCTATATAATTCTGTTCCAATATGGTCCGAATATCACTTTCTTTATAGATTATCTTGCCGCCAATCTGAATATACGGTATGATTTTATCATCACGGTATTGTTGCAATGTTCGTTTGCTAATGTGTAACATCCTGCACACATCATCACCCGACAGATAAATTTCTCCGTTCATTACAGGTCGATAATTTTTCAAGATTTCCTTAATACGGTTTCGCAACTGCATAATCATTTCCTTATGGGCAATGATTTCCTCAGTATCATTTGTCAGTAAATCCATTTTCAACAGTATTGTACGGCTGTCCGGCTTGTATTAAAGCCTGTACATCCGAGAGTTTATAATAATTCTTGCGGTTAAGTTTGGAATATGGCAATAAGCCTTTGTCCTTATAGGTCTGTAAAGTACGTTTGGTAATATTCATCATCAGGCACACTTCCTGGTTATCGAGCCATTTTTCTTCTTTGAAAATCGGGCAGTATTTCTGTGTGGCATTTTCGGTCAGTTCCAAAAGCTCCTTTATATCATTCGTCATTCCGTCCAATGCGGATTTTGCTATTGCGATTACTTCCATAGTTTGCTCAATTTTTCTGTGGAAGTCGAAGATATTAAAGCTTGTTACAGGTTTATGAAATGTTGTAGTGTTTGGCTTTGAAAGGCAGTGTTTGGCGTTTTAAGTTTTTTTGTATTTGAAACTTTATTAAAATAAATAATAAAACCGACCTGTAAGTAGGTCGGTTTTATTTTATTAGATTTGCTCTTAATCATTACTATTAAGTCACTTTCCTATATATTTTTCTCTTATCCAGACTCATTACTTATATATTGTGTGACATTTCTCGAACTGAGATAGGATATAAGCATCTCTCTTATAAAAAAAATATCAGCACAATCTTTTGTTGATTGTTCATTATTTCTTTCAGAGAATAACATTTGTATTATTCTAACTACTACTTGTATATCATTTTTAATGCTGTCTCTTTCCTTATAAATTTGTTCATTTAACCCTCTTTCATAATTATTTAAAAGGAAAGAATATAGCAAAAATTTACTTCTTTCAATATAAATATTAATACTACTTTTTTTTTAGATCATTAATGAATATTGGCAATATTTCTTTGTATAGCTCAATCAAATATTCAAAAAGTAAAACCAATTCTTTATTTGCATTTGCAGATTTTTCTTGAATGGATTTAATGTGTTCTTCGAATTCATCAATATTATAATTTAAAATTGCTTCAACAAGTTGATGCTTGCTTTCATAATAATTATAAATTGTTTTCTTTGAAATTCCGCATTTTTCCGCTATATCATTCATAGATACCTTATGTATGCCATATTTAAAGAAAGATGATGATGAAATTTCAATAATACTTTCTCTTGTACTGTAATCTTGAACCTTTTCTATTTTTAATTTATGTTTTTTAGCATTCATTACAGTAATCACTAAATCTGTTACAATTATTTTTCGATATCCTTATAGTATTCCTCCTTCAAATCTTCGATTTTGTCTTTCAGCTCTTTTCTTAATTTGCCCGGAAGTGTTTTCAGTTTTTTTAATTGAAAGGACATTACGATAGCATAAACACCTACGAAAATGAAAGAAAAAGCTGTCATCATCACTAACGAAATACCTGTGAAAATCGGATTGGCAATCAGCATAAAAGAAAAAATTATCCCTAAAACGCTTAAAATTGCAAGATTTCCCCATTTCAATATTTTGTAATTTTTTAGTTCAAATGCAAATCCCAATCCTTGGAAAGAACGGAACAGCAGGCTAAAGCCCACAAAAAATGGAAGTGTAGTTACTGCAATCTCAGGTCTTATCACTAATACGATACCAATAAGCAAACTAAAAATTCCACTTGTAAGATACCAACCCCAACCTTCGAGCTCTTCTTTATTCTGAACGGAAAACACGATTTCCAAAATTCCAGAAAACAGGAATGACAGGCTGAAAAGTACAACCAGTGAAAAATACGTTGCATCGGGAACACTAAACAAATAGCCTCCAAGAATGATAAACAATACACCTATGATTGCCGGAATATACCAGTGTTTTACGGTGTTGCGAATTGTTTTGAAAAATGTTGCCATAATAATCTGTTTTAAATTAAAAATCTTCTTAAAATTAACTATAGTATTTGATTCTAAATCCTAATCAGTTACTGTTATAAATCAGCAAAGCCGTATTTGAGAATTGTAGCAAACGTTTACTGTAATTGATAGAGAACAGTCTTTGTACGAAACTTTTATACCGATGGATAACACACAGGACATCGGTTTTGTATTTGTTTTCGTTCAGCATTATCGCAAGCACAAAATTTCGTGTGTCATTAAAAACAGTGTTTGCAGAAACAGTAAAAGGTGGCATATCTAGGCATTGAAAGATAACCACCAGTTACTAAGTTGATCTAAAAAATTTTAATTACTTTTTAGGTCATTTTCCGTTTTACTCAACCATTCCTGATATTTTTCACGGTGAGCTTCAAAATCTGATTTTGCTTTTGCGAGTAGTTCGTCTCTTTTCAGTTTTAAATTTTCTAATTTCAACTGCCATCTTTCTTTGTCTTTTTCTACCAATTGATCTACTTGCTCTTCTAATTTGTGAATATCTTCGTCTAGTTCTTCGATTTCTTCTTTGACATAACCAATGGACTTTCTAAAAGATTCTTCTGTGCTGTTTTCTAAATTTTTTAAATTTCTTTTAATTTTTACAGACAATTCATTATAATCCTCTTGCAAATCTTCATAATCATCGATTAATTCTTCTTTTGAGTCATCAAATTTATCGGCAATATCTGCACGCCAGTTAGAAAAATTATTTTTAACTTTTCCGAACCATTCCGAAACAGATTTTTTTTCTTCTTTGGCGTTAGCTTTTATATTTTGGTGTAATTCTGCTTGTTTTGCTTTTAGTTCGGCTATACGGGCATCTATTTTAGCTTTATCGTCTTCTGCTGCACTTTCCAACTTAGCGGTAAACTCGTTAATTTCATCGTCAATTTCTTTTGCTTCTTCGTTGATGTATTTTTCGATTTCTTCGTTTACATTTAACCTTTTCACCTCTGCTGAAAAAGGTTTAAGTATTGAATTTAGAGGAATTTCCCAATATTCATCAATGTTGGCAACGATGGCGGTTTTACCAGTCGGGATGGATTTCGAAGTTTTTTCTAAGAATTTAGAAGATTTGGAAGCTCGAACTAAATCACCTAAACTTCCCGCCAAAAGCCCGGTAGTCATACCAAATAATACACCTAAAGGACCACCTAAAATACCAATAAAACTCCCTGCCAAAGCTCCGGAAGCAGAATAAGGCAAAGTTTCATCTTTTGCATTTTTGATTTGGATTTCACCGTTTTCATTTCTTGTAAGAACATAAAGTTCGTTCACGGTAAGGTTTTCATTTTGGGAAAGCTGCTTGATTTCCTGTGATGCTTTAAATGCATCTTCTTCTGAATTTAGAAGAATAGTAATGATTTTTTCCATTGTAAATAAGTTTTTTATTTTTCTTAAACTATATATTTTTTTCTTTATAAGACTTTGTGGTAAAACTAACTGTAATATTTGACACCAACTCTCCAATCATTGTTATAAATTAGCAAAGCTGTCTTTGAATATTGTAATAAACGCTTGCTGTAATTGATGCCGAACAGTCTTGTAGCAATACCTTTATTACGGTGGATAATGCAAAGCACATCGGTTTGGTTGCTATCCATAAAATTGTTCAGTCCGTCTATTACATCAGAATTAGTAATAATTTCTAAAGAGATTTCAGCATTATTAATGTTTTCTTTCCACATTTCTTTCTTCGCTTCAGCTTTTATGGCATCTTTCTCGTTTTCAGCCACGTACACGCATTTCAAGTGGTTTCCGCCAGCTTCCTGTAACCTTTCAGCTAAACGGTTTACGATGTTGTATTCGTTTTCGTTCAGCATTACTGCAAGGGTAAAATTGCGCACGTCATTAAAAATAGCGTTTGCAGGTACCGCAAGAATCGGAATATCAAGGTGGTTTATCAGTTTTCCCGTATTGGAACCGAATAGCTTTTTATCGACTGTATTCGCACCGGAAGTACCCATTACAACAACATCAATCCCCATTTCTCCAATGTAGTTATCTACAACTTTCTGAAAATAACCTTTTTCAAAATGAAATTCTACCGGAACACTCAATTTTTGATTGTCCTGTGCAATATTTTCCAGCTTTTTTGCTTCTCCTTTAAAATCAGTCCGTTCATCGGTTTCCAATTGTTCATTATAAAATTCTGCCAATGGATGTACCAATGCTTTTTCGTCCGGATCTTGGGCTTCAATAATATGCGTAACGTGCAGAATATGGATTTCCGCTTTTATTTTCTCAGCCACAGACAACGCATAAATAAACGCATTGTCCGCCACTTGTGAGAAGTCTGTTAAAAACAATATTTTTTTCATTTCCTATTCTTTATAAGGATTATACATCTACGAATGGTGTTTACCCAGATGAATTAATTTTGTAATACCGAAACCGACAACAAAGGTATTGTAAGCGTGTCTTTTGGCTTCGTACATTGCCGATACGCCCAGCTTCCAATTGTTCGGAATATTGAACATATATTCTGCTCCGGCGACAAACATTGTGAGGTTTTTCTCTTTACTGAATTCCCGTCCGATACCTGCCAATATGCCTAATGAATGTATGGGTTTGTATGTTGCGACGGCATTGACCGAAACAGGATATTCACGTTCGAGGAAGCGATGTTCTTCGTTCGGTTTTTTCTCTTCGATGATGAAATTCTCAAAAACCAAATCCGAATGCACGCCTACCGCCCACTTGTCAGAAACCCAATAATTGGCGTTGATACCGAAAGCTGCTGCCGAACTTATTTTGTTTTCGCTGTCGATTCTGTTTTTGATAAAAGCGTGTCCCATTACTGCCGAAACACCCAGATTTCCTTTTATAGAATGATGTTCTGACATTTCTTGTGCTTGAACACTTATACTGCTTGTGATGGCTACCAAAAATAGCAAACCGTATTGTTTTAATTTATTCATTACTCTAAAACCTATATCCTTTAATTGAATCTCCTCTAATCTTTTTACGTAATAACACCACTCGTTTGTAATGGAAACTACCGTAAGAATGTGTTGCAATAAATATCAATATTGGTATAATCAACCAAGTCAATGTTCCCAACACGATTTTTCCCGAAGCCATTAACGCATTAAGGCTGATGTTTTGGTATATTGCCATTCCGTTGGGGATTTCTCCTGCATCGAGATACATCGAAATATCGTTCAGGCTTTGCCATTGTGACTGATAGCTTGCCCAACCGATAATCGCCCCTCCGAGAGCCGTTGCCAAAAATGACCTTACCACAATCAAGATCACCATCATTCCCATCATTTCGTTCATTTGTAGGTTGAGGGTGGCATAAAACCAAAGTCCGATGAACAAGATACCCATTCCCAATCCTTTCAGTATGGTTGCATATTCGAGGTAGCGGATGTCCATCTGCGGCTGTATAATCAGGTAAAGGCACAGCGTATGCAGCGCAAAACACACAAATCCAAAAGCGATATAATACTTGATGTACCATTTGTTTTTAAAACCGTAAAATGCCAATATTCCGGCAATGACAATACCGGGTATCATCCAAAGGTTGGTATGTGCGTTAATCAGGTTATTATACCCTAAAACACCCACTGCATATTGTGTATATACTGATGTGCTTGCCAGATATAATCCGAGAAAGAATAACAATATGGTAGCGTGGATAACATTTTTCTTTTTAAATGCCCCGAAATCAATCATCTTTCGTTTGAGTGATTTCTGCCTGTATATCATAGCTACAAAAAGTCCCAACCCGATAATCAACGAAATTATAATATTGGGCGAATGAAACCAGTTTTGTTGTTTCATAAACACAAAGAAATAATTCAGCGACATCATCGAAGCTCCAAATAAAATCAACGAAAGCCAGTCAATCTGATACAATGGCATTTTAAATCCAAAACGTTGATTGTGCTGAAAAATAAGCGATAGTGCCGCAATCACAAGCATCGTTGCCGACATAAACATATAAGGTGTTTGCCAACTGCCATCGAATACCATTTGGGCAAAATAATAGGCTGAAAGTTGCCCAAATCCAATGGACAAGGGGTAGAATACCGCATAAAATTTTCCTCGATCTCCTGTCGGAGCAATGATGAACATAATGGGTAATACCATTTCTATCATCGGAAACATCTTGAAAAAACCAATGAGAAAACTGCAACCTATCAACACAACAGGGCTTTCCGTCGTGCCACACATATAGGATAATATAGCAAGGATAATAGCCGAGCCCGCAATGATTTCCTTGGTACGGAAACGCATTTTGACACGCATTAGTATCATAATAGCACAACCCATACCGATTGTCCCGGCGTTATTCGCCATCGAAATAAATTCGGTGTAAGTAGCCATTGCTCCCGAAATATCCGTAATGACACTTGCATATACTCCTGAAACGGTCATCATCGAGAATAATATCGCCAAAATCAGCAACAGCATTAAAGGTTTGGGAACCCAGCTTGCAAATGGACCTTTATTGTACATAAATTTTGTTTAAAGTTTAAAGTTTTTTTGAGTTTAAAGTTCAATATAACAACGTTAAACATTGAACCTTAAACCTTAAACTTTTTCTATTTAAGCGTTACTTCTACATTCATACCGGCACGAAGCTGTTTGATTTCTTCGGGCGTATTGTTTTCTGTAAATTCGATACGAACCGGAATACGTTGCTGTACTTTCACGAAATTTCCTGTGGAATTATCTACAGGAACAGCCGAGTATCTTGCTCCTGTAGCTCCCGAAATTGCCGTAACTTTTCCCTCGAAGGCTTTTCCTCCAAGTGCATCTACGGTAATGGTTGCCAATCCGCCGATGGTTACATTTTCCATTTGTTTTTCACGATAATTTGCGGTAATCCAAATGTTGTCGGCATCTACAATCGTAGCAACTTGTTGACTTGGACTTAACAATTGTCCTACATTTACCGTTCTTCTGCCCATAATTCCGTCGTGTGGCGCAGTAATTACAGTATAAGAAAGATTGAGTTTCGCCATATCCAAAGCACTTTGTGTACGTTTGATGTCGGCATCGTTCATTCCCAATCTCGATTGTACTTCGTTTACAGATAATTCGCTGGTGGTTTTGGAATTAATCACGGATTGATATTGCGAAATCTGTGCTTCCAATTGGGCTTTTTGTGCCTCGAAATCGGACTTTATTTGGTCGAATTGCTGACGGGTTACGGCTTCGTCTGCCAACAGGTTTTTGTAGCGGTTGAAATTCTGTTCCGCATTCCACAAACGTGCTTTTGTCGCTTCGATATTTGCTTTCGCTGCTTCCACATTTGCACCAACAGTATTTACATTATTTGCTGCCGTTTTTACCGAACTTGAAGTCGCATTTTTGGAAGCCAAAGCAGCCATATAAGCTGCTTCTGCCTGTCCAAGTTGTGTCTGAATTTCTCTGTCGTCCAATATCAATAAGGTATCGCCTTTTTTCACGTATTGATGTTCCACAAAACGGATTTCTTTAATGTATGCCGAAACCCTTGTATTAATCGGGTTAATGAACGACTCGACCTGAGCGGCGTTGGTGTATTTATCGTTACCGACATTGAAATAGGATTTTACCACAAAATAAAGCCCGAAAAGAACCAACACAAGCACCAGGATATTGATGATTTTGGTCTTTTTCTCTTTGGTCTTCTGCTTATTTACCTTTTGCGTTTCTGCAGGTTGCTCAATGGATTGCGGTGTATTTTCCTGCTTGTTGTTTTCTATATTTTCTGACATTGTTTTATCTTTAAGTTTATCAATTTATTATAAATTCCCGCTTTCTTTCAATAATTTGTAGTACGCATAAACGATACTTATTTCCGAATTGGCAAACTGCAATTCTGCATCTAATTTCTGATTGCTTGCATCAATCAAATCCAATAAAATAGCCAACTGATTATTGTATTTACTGTTCATAATCCTGTAATTTTCATCTGCAAGATTTTTGTTTGTGCCAAGCGTATTGTTTTGTGTCAATGCTTCATTGTATTTGATATAAGCGGCATTTACGGCAACATCAATCATTTGCTCAGCTTCAGTTGCCTGTGCAATGGCTTTATCTTTTTCAAAACGTACCTGCTTCATTTTCTTCGGCGTTTTGTACAGAGCATCGAGGTTGAAATTCAGCGAAAGCCCAGCACTCCAGCCGTTGGTGTACATATCCAGTGCGGGCGACGATGTTGTAATCGGGCGAGCCAATTTATTTCCGGCAAATGCCGACAACGAGGGCATCATTTCCGAACGGGTAATTTTTTCGGAAGTTTCGTAAATATCCACCGCTTTTCTGGTCATCAATACCGTTGGGTGGTTTTGTGCAAACGCTCTGTAATCGTCCATCAATAATGCTTTAGGAACATTGCTCAGTATGGTTTCGTCAGGCACAATCTGTGTGCTTTCGGACAGTCCCAAAGCTGTTGTTAGCTGTTTATTTAAAATTTGACGGTTGTTTTCCACCACTTGTAAAGCAAGTTTCAGGTTGGACAATTGCAGTTCGCCACGGATAACATCATTTCTGGTTACCATTCCCTGATTGTAAAACTTGTTGATGTTCTCGAAACGCCGCTCTGCCAATTGGATATTCTGCTGATAAACCGATTTTTGGTTCAGCAGTTTGTACAAATCCAAGTAATAACCCAACACCAAAAGTTTGATATTCTGTTCGTTCGACTGATAATTCAGTTCCGTTAATTCTTCTTTTAACGATTGTGCTTTAATACCGTTTTTTACCAACCCGCCTTTCCATATCAACTGGCTGGCATCTACCGAAAAGGTATTGCCAAAATGCGGCATATCTACTCTTGTGGAATTGGAAAAATCCTTATCAATGATGTGTGCATCACCAAGATAATAACCTTGCAAAGCTGCACTCACAGTAGGAAGCTGTGCGTTTTTAGCAACTTCTACCCCTTGTCTTGCAATTTCAATATCTGCTTTTGAAACGGCTAAATTCGGATGGTTTTCTTTGGCAAGTTCAAACAACTCTTCGACTGAAATTTTTCGTTCCTGCGATTGCTGTGCATACATCGTGCTTATTGACAAGAAGCCCGCAACCAACATTGTACATAACTTTCTTATTTTCATTAATTCAATATTATACTGTTTAAATTCTAACTATTTAGTCAAAAAAAAATGATTTTTTTATTCTATCATTTTTTTATTGATTTTCTGAAGTACATTGATTGTATTTTCAAGTTCTTCAGAAGTAATATCTGCTTGAAAAGATTGATAAACTTCTTCAAGAATAGGTATCAGTTTCTCCTGGTAGTTTTTCCCTTCTTTTGTCAATGCAATCAGGTTATTGCGTCTGTCTGTGGGATCAGGATTTCTTTGTACAAGCGCTCTTGCTGTCAGATTGTCAATCAGCGAAGTAATACTGGCTTTATTGCGGTTGGTTTTATCCACTATTTCCTGCTGATTGATATTGTCTTTGCTCCACAAAATGTACAGAACCTCCAACATTTCTATGGTAACGTCAAAGTGATGCTCTTTCATTTTCTTCATAAAATGACTACGCATTACTTTACGGACATCTCTTATGATATCCATCAATTCCGTTATCCTTGTCAAATCCTTTTTCTTTTCTAATTTCATTCTGCAAAGGTAAAATAAAAAGTTTAACATCAAACTATTTATTTAAAAATAATTTGACATCAAACTATTAAATATTAAAAAAATCGGATAGCCCAAAAGGTTATCCGATTTTTGTTATTAGTTAGTTTTTGCTAAAACTGAAAATCCTGTTATATTCAGGTGGATAATAAGCAAGCTCCCATATATGCCCATCAGGGTCAGAAAAATAACCTGCATATACTCCAATAGCTTCGTTTATAGTGGCATTGTAAGTAACTTTGCCACCGTACTCTAAAACTTTTTCCAATGCTTTATCTACTTCTTCTTCAGAAGACAGAATACAACTGATTATCGTTCCGAGATTATTCTTTGGTAATTGTACTGCACGACTTGTTTTAAGACTGTATTGCGCCACAAACTTATTTTTTTCTATCAAATACAGATTTAGATTGGGTAGCTCGATAATAATCAAACCGTCTTCAAGAAATATATCGGGAGTATCGCTGAATAGGTTTTTGTAGAATGTTACTGACCTTTCCGGAAACTCAACGGGTAAATAGACTATTGCACCTTTTACGTTCATACTCTGCTATTAATATGCTATAAATTTAGCCAAAAACTAATGGGGGCTTTGTACTTCTACCTGTTATTTTTTCTTATTCTTTTTTATCTGCTTATACCTTAAAATCGAAAACGGCTTACCTTTCGATAAGCCGTTTTCTTAGTTTATGGAAATAATAAGTTATTCAGAGTTTGTCGCAATGTATAAAATATAATTTAATCACTGCTGTTAAACTGAAAACTTATTTGCTTTTCATTGCCAAAGCTGTCGGAAATCCAAACCTCAAAAGATTGTGATTCGGCAGAAGTTGAAGTATAATACAACCTGAATTGTTCCATTGGCAAAGGATATAAATCATTCGGCAGATACGGTGGTTCATCGTAATAACGAAGTGAGCCTTGTCCATCAAATTGGAAGTAGCGGAGGAAATACTGCGTATTGCTGTAATTTCCGGTACGCTGAATGGTAATGCGTATTTCTACCGTTTGCCCGTTTGCTACGTCCTTTGGTACAGGCATTACATTGACCTCAAAAGGAAAATCATTCTGTATTTCGAGGTCATCATCTTTGCTACAAGATACCAACGAAACCGAACCTGTCAGGATTGCCAATAGTACATATGTCGGCAACAATCCTATTCTGAATTTATTAAATATTGCTATCATCGTTTTACGTTTTAAAAGTTAAACCTTAATCCCAAGCCTGCGGACGGTCGGAACTGTCGTAAATCTGTACCCCAAAAGACTTTTGTACGTCCTTGCAGTACCAATACAAATCGGTCAGACAAATACGTTTCAAAGGTCAGCCTACCACCAGCACCATAGATGAAATTATCCTCGCTCGTTATCTTTGCGCCGTCGAACAACATTTCTTCGCCACGATTAATGTTTTCATACCCTACAACGCCTGTTAAACCTGCGTTGAGCGTAATATTCTTACGGGCATCGCCCAACAAAAAGAAGCTGTAACCAAACTCTGCGGTATAGGTTTCTTGCGGTATTTGTAGCGATTTATAATCGTGGTATTGGTGTGTATATTCCAATGCCCATATCTGATAATTCCCGTTTTTGCCGTTCACGGTCATACCGAGGTTGATGTAATAATCGTTGCCGATTTTATCATCAGACAAAATGCCTGTGCTTATTTCCAAACCTTTCTGTTTGGGTAGCATTCTTTGTGCCTGTGTTACCGTGATGGCCACGAAGAGCAGCATCACGGTGTAGATATATTTTTTCATTGTTCTTGCTTTAAAGGGTTATTAAAATTTCAGGTGCATATCATTAATCAAACGAGCTTTGATTAAGTCCGAATTTTCCACCTGAAGCGTTTGGTGTCGTCCACCGTTTTTCTCAAAGATTTCAATCAGCAGAACCTTGTCATCAGCAATGGTAAACTGGTCTAACAGAAAAACATTTTGCCCGGTAGATTGCCCGTTTATGCCGTCCTCCAAAGGTTTGTAAGTACGAAGCGGTATCATTGGTCGTTCCTGCACTACGGTACGTTTGGCAACCTTTTTATCTACTACTTTGAAATTGATAAAATCAATGTTAAACGGCACATTGCTTTTGTTTCTCAATTCCGTATGGAAATAATATTTGCCGTTGTGGATATAGATACCTTTCAGGATAAACTGAATACCGAAACTTTTTGCTCCGATGTGTTTTACAATACGCTTATCTTTCTTGTAAATGGTTTCCAATAACAAGCCAGCCAAAGACGGAGAATTGTTGCCCAATTCTTCAAACAGCACATCGTTACCATTGGCTTTATCTACCGCTTTTTGCATTGTTAGCAGGTCATAGCTCAACGCTTCCGGGTAAGAACTGTAATACACATTGAAAGAGTAAAAACGTCCGTCATTGGTAATTACGGAAAAGTTGGTTTCAGCTTCAAAATTCCTAACCGATGCTTTTACACGCAATACGTTTTCTGCATCTTCCGCCTTTCCTGCAATCAGGTATTCACTACCCAAATCCACATAACGGATAGCGGTCGGGAAAATCAAATGCGAAGTTTTGTCGTAGGTTACTTCCATACGATACGGTTCAATCCTGCCCAATTCAAGAGGCGTTTTTACCGTCGCACTATCCTGTGCAAAGGCGGTTACGGCAGAGCCGATGGTCAGGGCAAGTGCCCAAAAGGTTTTAAAAATATTTTTCATTTTCTTTGATATTTAATTTTTATGGTATTGAAACAAGATCCGTTGCACGGAACTGGTTTCATTTTTAATTATTTGAAATAGACTTTACTGTTTTGATACAAGAAATACCTGGTGTCCCGCTTTTAGCGTTACTTTCGGGGTGCGTACTTTCTTGGCGAAATAGCCCGAAATTCCCTGCACCACGCCACGGCTTAAATCGGCAGCAACCTGTTGCCCTGCATTCTGTGTCAGCATTACGCTCGTTCCGCCTGTCTGGCTCATATTGCCTGCCATTTCGGTAAGGGCATTCATTTCAGGAGAGTAAGGAACATATAGACCTTGCTGTCCGTCCAAATCATAAATGGTAATATCTACGGGAATGATATTGCCCTCCAATTCAACCGAAGTAATTTTGAGCTGTAAACGTCCACCCTGAAATTTGGCATTAGCCGTTACAATCGTTCCCTGCGGGATAGTACGGCTGGGCGTTTTTGCAGGTTCTAATAATCGTAATCTTACACCCATTTCGCCAACAACAGTCTGTGCATCGTGAACGCAGGCTTTAATACTGTTTTTTGGCTGTACCACTTGTTCCGTAGTACCTGCGGTGTAAAAACCCCTGTTTCGGGTTTCGCTCCAATTTTCCAAAAACTCGCTATCCGTAGGCTCACGATACAAGGCAGACACGGTATTCTTCCTTGCCGCAGTAAAAGAAACAAAATGCTCTTTTTTGTTTGCACCCGCAGCTCCTGAAGCTGTACCATTTGCAGGTGTGGGCTGCTGTTCTGCGTTGCCTGTGGTCGAATTGGTCGGCAGATATTTTGCCGCCATCTGGTAGGATTTTTCCATTAATGCAAGCTGGTCATCTACGGTTGTTGCCTTTGGCACATCTTTTTCAGCCAACTTTTCTTTCAGCTCATCTAATTGCTTACGGAGTTCCATCGTTTCCGAATTGTTGTCCTGATAGAAATTGCCCAATGTGCTTTGTGCATTTCGATAACTGTTCAATGCAGGATTACTGTTTCTTCCCGAATTTCTACCGCCGTTTCCATAGCCGGTACTTTCGTCTTCATCATCTTCGGTAAATTCATCCGCAGGTTCTTTCTTGTCATCGGTGTTCCAATAATCCGAAAGCGTTGCCAAAGCATTACGTTTCTCCTGTTCTTTGCGTTCCAGCATTTCCTGCTCATACGCCTTGCCTTTGTCGGCAGGCATTCCTGCTCCGGTAGCTTGCGGAACGGCATCGTTCAGCCCGATGTTTTCGATTTCCTTTTTGTCTTCCGATGGTTTGAAAATTAAATACATACAACCAACGAAAACAATGCCCATCAAACCGAAAATCAAAGGCTTTTTGAGTTTTTCGGTTTTGTTCTCCGTACCGCTTTGCAGTACATCGGCGGTTTCATTCGGGTTCCCCTCCGTTACCCGAACAACCGACTTTTTGTTCTCATTTTCTTTCATAAATCTGATTTTTTAAAATTGTTGATAATGTATCCTGCAACCTTGCAGGACTTTCATTCTTTTTGAGGACAGGGTTTTCGATATGTTCTATCGACATATCGTTTTTTGACTTGCTTGTATCGTACCATACTTTGGCAACAACACCTACGGTCAGAAGCAGATAACCAACAAAGAAGTACAGCGTGTATTGGTGCTGCTTTCCCAATGGTAAAGCTCTCCAACGGTCGTCCAGCTTGTCAAAAAACCTGTCCATATTTTCCCTTAATTTTTTCATTCTTTAATTATTTGAGGTTATCACATTCTAAACACTCTTTTTTTCGGAGCAATCTGTTCTTTAGGTGTGTCGAGGACTTTGGCAAGAGCTTCCTTTACGCTCGGAACCGACCTCGTTGTCAGGTTTGTCAGCTCCGATTTTTTCATTGAATGCCCGTAGCGGTCTGTTCTTTCAATGTTCATTTTTTGAACATCGAATTTGCCGTTATCATACTGTACCCGCATATAACATTCCGTTTTAGGCTTTTCTTCGCCGTTCCATTCGAGGTAAGTTCTCAGCGAAAAGCTATCGGCATTAAGCGGTTTCTCCGTACCGTTCTTACACGCCTCCAAAAAATCGCTGATACTGTCCTTTAGCTTGCCTGCATAAGCACTATCCGTTTGGAAATAACCGTTATAGCCGTTGTTCGTCAGGGTTTTTACGAATGTGTCTAAATCAAGTGATTGTTCCATATCCTTACATTTTAGCGTTCGATGACTTCGATATCCTTGTTCTCCACCACCGCAAATTTTTCGATGTTAAAGCCTTGGGGATTGTTGTCGGAACGAACGGAGTTTACGAGATAGCAGGAAGTAACCAGGTTACGTCGTGTTACATTACTTGACCTTATGATGAACTGTTTAGCGTAGGTGTGCACTGCATACGGATAGTTATCGAAGTTGCACACGACACTATCCACCTCAATGCGCTGTTGTACGTTCCCCGAAATAATCCTGCTGTAATAACCTTTCTCCGACAGGTCTTTGTAATAATCGAAAGCACTTTTATCGGCAAGGTTGAACGCCCTGCTCATATTACTTTCGATGGCGTTCTTGTCCGGAGCAAGCGTAAAGAACAGCTCATGAAAACGTCTGACGTGTTCCCTTGCTTCCACAGGTCGGTTAATGCTCGCATCCTGCGACAAGGCAAGCATCAGCGATTTACCGTTATCCAACACATAGATTTTCTGGCGTTGCTCATTGGCAAAACTGTACGATTTCCATACGGCAAACCCTACCACACCAATGCAGAGAACAGCAAATACTATGGCATACAGACGTATCTGCCTAAAGCTGTTTTCTATATTTCTTAAAGTTTTAAATTCCATTGTTAAATGATGATTATTCGTTTTACATTATTTTTTAAGCAATTGCCCTCCGATGTTTCCGGCAGCAGAACCGGCTCCGGCACTTGCGATATTTCCGGCTTTCATTGCAGTTTGGTTTACATTGCGTGTAAAGTTTCCTGCACCACCTGCCTGAATTACCCAACCTGTTACCGTTGGAATAGTGAAGTACCCGATGATGCCGATAATCATAAAAATGATATATACCGTATTGGAGGTGTCGGGAATGAATGTCGGGTCTGACAGCATTGCGATATCCTTTTCCAATATGAGGGACTGTATTCGTGCCAGCATCGAGCTGAACAAATCCGAAACGGGAAGCCATAGGTAAACACTTACGTACCTCGTGAGCCATTGCGTGAGCGTGGATTGAAAGCCATCCCACACCGAGATGGCAAAGGCAATGGGACCGAGAATACTTAACACAATCAGGAAAAACGTTCGTATGGTATCAATAACCAATGCTGCCGCCTGAAAGAGTATCTCCAGCAGATTTCTGAACCAGTCCTTGATGGCTTTTTCTATCTGATAGGCTGTCCTATCCATATACATTCCCGCCATTGTACCAATGTCTGATGGCGACCATCCCAACTCGTCCAGTTTTTTATCAAACTCTTCGTCTGATACCATAAAGGCGGTTTCAGGATTTCTGACCATTGCTTCGTATTCCAACTGGTCTTTCTGTTGTTGGAGCTTGTTCAGGTCAAGCACCTGGTCTTCGAGTATTTGGTGTGTTCCTACAACCACCGGACTTAACACCGCATTGATGGTTCCCAAAACGATAGTTGGAAAAAACATAATGCAAAGACCTAATGCAAACGGACGGAGCAAAGGAAACATATCAATAGGTTCGGCACGGCTTAAAGCCTGCCAAACCTTTAATGCTACATAGAACAATGCTCCCAATCCCGCCAAACCCTTAGCTACTGCCGCCATATCGCCTGCAAGCGGCATCATATCGTCGTAAAGCGAACGCAGGAGTTCGTGAAGATTATCCCATTCCATTTTTACCAGTATTTTTGGTTAGCAGTTCCATAGAGTTCAAGCACTCTTTGGGCATCATTTTTCTTTTTCGCTCTCAGGTAGCTGACAGAGATATTTTTGTTGGTGTAGTAGCGAACAAGACTGTGATAATCCTTAACTTCTTTGTACACACGGTCAATAATCTCCATACGCTCCTTATCGTTAAGCGAAAGGCTTGAAGAGGTTATAATCTGTTTGAGTTCTTTCAACAGTTCGGTGCTTTCGTTGAGCAGTGCCGAGTACCCGTTGCCGATAGCCACCAATTCATTTGGTTTGAAATTGGGGTCATTCATCATCTTACCGAAATTGGTAACATACATTTCGGACACATCGCCTACCAGCAATACCGTTTGCTGAACCTTACGGGCATCTTTTACAAGATTATTTACAGCTTGTAGCTTGTCGTAATATTCCTTGCCCTGCTTGTACACTTTTTCCACTTCCTTGAAATTTTTAATCACATTGGATACTGTGGATGAAGTCTGTACGATTTCATTTGCAGAGTTTAGAATACCTGAAGCTAAATTTGCAGGGTCGGTTACTACAAATTGGGCTTTTGCTGACGGTGCTACGGCGAGCATTAGTGCCGTACACACCATTAAAAACATTTTTTTCATTGTCTTGAAATTTTAAATTGTTAATGATTATTGATTTACATTGTCCCGCCGTTGCATTGCGATATGCTTAATGGCGAGTTCTACATTACCGTCCAATTCGGAAGCGAGTTGCATCACTTCCATTTTTTCGGTTTCTTCGGTCGTATAGGCGAGGTATTCCTCCAGACTAACTTCCGTGGCATACACTGCCGAGTGTGTTCCGCCTAATCCAATCCAAACCTCCTTGTACAGTCGGCTTGCATCGTTATTCATATTGATGGATAGTACCTGTCCTTTCTCTTTGTCCGTCAATCCGAGCATTGCCTGTATGTCATCGAATTTGTTCATATACTTTCGCTGGTCTAAGAGAATTTTGCAGTCCGAATTGTTGATGATACTTTCCTTGACAATAGGCGATTGGATAATGTCATCGACCTCCTGTGTTACGACAATGGCTTCGCCGAAAAACTTCCTAACCGTTTTAAAGAGGTATTTGATGTATTCCGCCATTCCTTCTTTGGCAATCGCTTTCCACGCTTCCTCAATCAGTATCAGCTTGCGAATGCCTTTCAGCCTACGCATCTTGTTAATGAACACTTCCATAATGATGATCGTGACTATGGGAAAGAGGATTTTGTGGTCTTTTATGGCATCAATTTCAAAAACAATAAACCGCTTAGATAATAGGTCTAATTGCTTGTCCGAGTTCAGCAGATAGTCGTATTCGCCACCTTTGTAATAAGGTTCGAGTACGTTTAAAAAATTGGCAATGTCAAAGTCTTTTTCACGAACCTGTTTTTCTTCCAATACCTTACGGTAATCGCCTTTTACATACTCGTAAAAGCCATTGAAAGACGGATAAGTGTCATCTTGTTTGATACGCTCGATATAACCAGAAACCGCATTGGAAAGTGCCACTTCTTCCGAACGGGTTGGCGGTTCATCATCACGTTTCCATAAAGTCAATATCAAAGTCTTGATACTCTCTCGTTTTTCAATATCGAATACACCGTCATCGGTATAAAAAGGGTTAAAAGCAATGGGATTATCTTCGGTATAAGTGAAGTAAACACCGTCTTCGCCTTTGGTTTTGCCTTTGATGAGTTCACACAATCCCTGATACGAGTTACCCGTATCTACCAGCAGTACGTGAGCCCCTTGCTCGAAATATTGGCGTACCATATGATTTGTGAAAAAGGATTTTCCCGAACCTGATGGTCCCAAAATGAATTTGTTGCGGTTCGTGATAATCCCCCTTTTCATTGGCAGATCGGATATATCCAAATGGATTGGCTTTCCTGTAAGTCTGTCAGCCATTTTAATTCCGAAAGGGGACGGCGAATTGTGGTAGTTCGTTTCTTCAGTAAAGAAACACAGAGCAGGCTCTATGAACGTGTAAAAACTTTCCTCACTCGGAAAGTCGCCCGCATTGCCCGGCATTGCCGCCCAATACAATGTGGCTACGTCCGTTGTATTGTGGCGAGGCTTACATTCCATCAATGCCAATGCACTACCACAATCGTTTTTCAACTGTTTAAGTTCGTTCGGGTCTTCCGACCACGCCATTATATTGAAATGTGAACGAACAGAAGATAGTCCGAAACTGTGAGCTTCATTCAGGTATTTTTCTATCCACTCTTTGTTGATTTGATTGGCACGACTGTACCGAGCCAAAGAGTGCATATTCCGTGCAGACTTCTCAAATTTTTGCAGGTTGTCCTCACTGTTATCCAAGAATATGTATTGATTGTAAATGTGGTTACAGCTCAACAGCAACCCTACGGGAGCAGCAAAAGACAAACGGCAGTCGCTTCGGTCAGTCGATAGTTTTTCAAAACGGGTATCAGCCGAAACGGTTGCTGGCAGGTCGTCTGTATCGGACAAAGTGTGCAACGACAATCTTTTGTTTCCGATACGCACTTCCTCTGCATTTAAAGCGATGTCCTGCATTGGTGTTCCTGCTTCTCTTGAAAGTGTCAGGTATTGTTCCAACAATCCCTGTCTTTCGTCCGTTCCGATGATGTCATCTTCGGTCAATCGTCGCAGGGTTATGAAACCGCTATCGTTCACGATACGCTCAAATTGTGCCACCGCTTCCATAAATCGGTGTATCGTTTCCTTATTGATTTCCTTTGGAATGAGCGTGCCTTTACAAAGCGAACTGAAGTTGCTTTGCATTCGCATTCTGTTCTTGGTCGTCTTCGTCAGGAACAGGTAGCAATAATGGTTCAGGAACGGTCGCTCGTTGAAATGGCGTTGATAGGATTTTGACAAAAAACTTTGGTCTTCCTGTGCCAAATCGGGAGCATAACTCTCTTTGATGTACCAATCCTGTTTGTGAACGACCGTAAAATCGGGCAAGGTTTTAATAGCCTTGTGCCAAGCGGAATGAATGGCTTCATACTCTGCCGAAGCAACGGTAAACAGTTCCGGTAACCGTACTTCAAAACAGGCGGTAATGTCTGCATCTTTGGAAAGAATGCAGTTGTTCTCTACTGCCAGCAAGGGAAATTTGTTTTCCAATGTGGCTGTTTTAGCTACATTTCTCATACGGTTTTGGGTTTAGGAGTGAATTTTAAATACCTGTGTACAGGCTTGCGACAAATGATGTAGCGGGGATGCCTTTTAATGGCTCCCAACTTCATCAGTCCGTGTTCGCCATACTTCCTGTTCAGTGAAAAGGTCTGCCAGATGATAAGTGAAGCACCTCCACCTCCGAGGAACAGACAGATGTAAGAATTTACACCTGCCATATACAGTATCATCACGAAAATGAGCGTACCGAGCAATCCACCTGCGAAGATGAAGAGGTACTGTGCTTTCAGCCCCTTAAATTCCACCGTTCTTCCGATGCCTTTGTTGATATTATAATTCATAAGGCAAAGGATTAAAGGAAGAATGAACGCAGAATGGTAGCCGCCACAATCAGGAAGATACACGCACCGAACCACGAAGCTGCCGTCTTCGAGGTATCGGGGTCGCCACTACTGAATTTGTTGTACACCTTAACGCCTCCGATGAGCCCAACCACCGCACCGATGGCGTAGATTAACTGGGTTGCGGGGTCGAAATAGCTTGTTACCATTTGGGTAGCTTCGTTGATACCTGCCGAGCCGTTTCCCTGTGCGAAAGCACCAATTCCTGACAGCATCGCCACGGCTGCCAGCAAAACTTTTTTTCTCTGTTTTTCCATAATTGAAACACATTAATTTGTTATTGTTATCCCACACCCTGCGGGCTTTCGGGACAAATGTCTTATGGAAAATGAGGCGTTGCCGTAAAGTGGCACTCAAAGGAAGTGTTTGGCGTTCAATGGCTTTATAGTGGTATGTTTTGGAATAAAAAAACGCCAAGCATTTTACTGTTTGGCGTTTAATAATCGGGGCGTTATTTTACATTTTTCTGCCTTTTCGTTTATTGGTCTTTGGCTCATTGATTTGTTGTTTTTCGTTCTTTTCCTTTTGCTTCTTTTCTAATTTAAGATTGCTTTCTATTAAGCCGACAAGAAAAGTTTCTTTCCAGGGGATATGCTTTGCAGTAAAATGTATTTTAAAATTATCCTTATCAATTCCGTGATTAAGTTCAAAACCATATTTTCTATTCCAGCCAATTCTATCAAGTAATCTTTCTGACGGAAATTCCACAGCAATTAAATCTTTGGGAAGCTCTTTTATGTTTTTATAATCCGGCTCCTGAAATTCGTGTGTTGTAGGATTGTACGGAATGGTATAGGTTCTTGCCTCTAAATCGTAGTAGCTTTCAACTTTTGAAAATTTGATGCCTTTGGATAGAAAATCATCTTTCGGGCGAAGCATATTCATTCTCAAATCCACATAAAAGGTATGCCCTGCAATATCAACGGTAGGCAACACGCCTTTATTTACCCGTAAATCATAGGCTTTTTCCGGCTTTGTTGTCGTTTCCTTTTCTTCACGTATTTTAACAGCCCAATCTACATAGGCTTTGGCATCATCTATATTGTTGGGTACGGATTTTCTATACCCTGATATCTTGCTGTCATCAAGCCCAACGATATATCCGTGATTGGGAAATTCGTCAGATTTATAGACAATGATAAGATTGTCTATATCTTTACCGACCACATTATTTTTATGGCTGGCGATGGTATAATCTTTATATTCCTCGAATATATAATCCGGGTCATCTTTGGACTTAATCATATCTGTGTGTTTAGGGCATTATTTTCAGAATTACCGATTATATAAAATCGGCAATATCAAAATCACTTAAATCATTTTTCCGCAAATTGGAAGAACCGGCTTCGGTATCAGATGATGAAAGTGTGCTGTCCAAAAGCTCGGCAATCTTTCTTGAAGCACCTTGCATTGAACTTTCCAGTAGAGCAAATAATTCGGTTCCCTGTAATCTTTGAACTATATCAATCGCTGTTTCCTTTTGGGCTGGTTCCAATGTTTCTTTTTGGAGCAACACCCCCACGTTGTTTAGTTCTTCAAAGGTAACCCCCTGGGCATAACCGTCATCGCTACCGGAAGTTCTGTACCTGTTCAAATCTTCTTCTTCCTCTGCTAAATCGGGTACATTATTACTGAACACCTTATCCAATTCTTCCTGCGGAATTTGAATGCTGACGTTTTCGTTTGCGTCGTATTCGATGTCTAAATTATCTACATCTACTTCCTGTTCCGTTATTTGGCTTTCATTGGCAGTATTTGGCACTGATTGGCTTCTTACGGGCTTCGGTTGCCCCATAATATCGGGCAGTTTCGGATTGACTTTTTCCGGTTTCGGTTTTTGCTCCGACTTTCTTTTAATAACAATCTTATCCTGCAAAAGCAGGGCAATAACTATCAAAAGGCATATTACAATTACTATTTCCATCGCTAAAAAATTGGTTTATTCTGTTTGTTATAATACTCAATGATGTCTTCGCCAAATTCCTTGAAGTGATGTTCAAGAATGTTGTCTATTAAAGAGTAAAGCGTGGCTTTGTCCTCTCTCGATACCTGTACAATACGAAGCAACCGTTCGTGGTATTCGGGGCGTATGTACACTACTTTTCCGTGCCGTCCTGACGGAAAGCGGTTGATGAGGAATAAAGAGGGATAAGGGTTTTTCCGCTCTTTATTTTTCTGATTTTTTCTATTGCTGTTCATTGCTATAATTTTTAAAAAGTTGGTTTGTTTGCTTTGTCGTAAAGCTCTTTCATTTCTACCCCGAAATCATCAAAATGATGCTGAAGTAAATTCTGCAAATAATCGGCAAGGGTCAGCTTGCCACCACCAAGCATAAATACAAGCAGGGTCAGTTTCTGATGAAACTCTTTGCTGATATATACCGTTTTTCCTTTCCTTGCCATAAATTCCGTAGGTGTAAGGAATGTAGATTTGTATTGAGCCGTGCGTAAGGCTTTGTCTGTTTTTTTGTTTGTATTTTTCATAATCTGTTGCTTTAAAAAATAGGTTTAAACTTCTCATTAAAATCATCGGTAATCGCTTTCTCAAACAATTCAAAATGGTGTTCGAGGATATTGTCGAGATAAGCATACAACGGTATCTTATCTTTTCCGATAACCTGTACGATACGGGACAGGCGTTCGTGATATTCCTGCCGGATATAGATGCTCTTATCGCCCCGCTTTTCCATAGAGTGCGTATTGAGGAAACGTTCACCATAAGTGCTGTCGGTATTTTTTTTGGCTTTTGTCCGCTCTCTTTGTACAGGTTTCTCTTGTGCTTGCTCCTTAATATCTTCTCTGATGATTTCTTCTTTAATTACCTCTTTGGGAGGTTCTTTGGGAGTTTCGGCAGGAGGCTGTTGCATTCCTTCTTTGCGGACACCGCCAGCCATTAATGACATTACATATTCCTCGTCAATTTCAGGGCTGTTTCTTTTTTTATTTCCTTTTTCCATAATCGTTACAGTTCAATGGTTCTTAAAAATTCTTGCATAAATAAATCCAACTGGCAGGCAGTCATCAGCCTTTGGTCGGGCGGCAGCAAAGA
Organism: Chryseobacterium indologenes; assembly: GCF_001295265.1. GTDB lineage: Bacteria > Bacteroidota > Bacteroidia > Flavobacteriales > Weeksellaceae > Chryseobacterium > Chryseobacterium indologenes_A. The sequence goes on from NZ_LJOD01000001.1 coordinate 148,429, forward strand.
AGAACGGAAAGGCGTTTTTTCCATTGCTTCGCTTTCTTTTCTGAAACGCTTGCTGTCCGTTACATAAATCTTCATCAGGGAGAAACCCAAATCCGCTATGAATTTGCCGTACAAATCATAGAGTTCCGATTTTTCACGCCTGTCCACCTGGTTCCAAAACAGATGGATGCCTTTAATGGTGCTTCCTCCGCTTTTCATAATAATATCCGTAAGAGCCTGTGTAAAGCTCAGTGTACTTTCCACGACAACCCTGTCAGCCGTGATAGGCGAAAAGATGTAATCCATTCCCATCAGGGTATGGAGTATTCCGGCAGAGTTGACCGTTCCGGGCAGGTCGAAGAAAACCACATCAAACGGAATGGTTGAGGATTTTATTAAGTTTTCGGCTTCTCCCAAAGCGGTTTCCGCTTTGCATTGCTCTATCGTGTAGGCTTTCTTGTTAATGGTCATAAACTGCCTGTGGGCAATCCGCTTAAAGTGTTCGTTTTCCTGTACTGCTTTCAAATCCCTTTCACGCATTTTCAATAAACTGTACTGTGGATAATCACAATCCAACACGGCTACATTGTAGCCCATTCGGTAATGGAGCAGACTTGCTACAAGTGCCGTAAATGTGCTTTTGCCAACGCCTCCTTTTTGAGAAGAAAAGGCAACGAACAGCGGTTTCTTTTTTGTTTCCATATCTTAAAAATTTAAAGTTTCTACTTTCTTGCAGGCATTCCATCCTGCGGACTGTCTGCCAGTCATTCGGGTTTTCATTCCGGCTTCCTTGCAGGATAGCCAGCCATCTTGCCTGAACTTGTGCTTGCCTGCCTTTCTGCGATACGGCAGGACTGCAACCATTCTCGTTTGCTATCAGTCAGGAGAGCCGTCATTCCTGTATTCCTGCAAACCTGCATTCGTTCATTCAGGAAGCCTGTCTTGTGTGATTGCCTGCCGTCAGTCTATCACGCTTGCTTTTTTGCTTTCCTGCAATCTTGCAATCTTGCTTGCAGGATTGTCTGCATTTCTGAATGCTATCTGTCCGCTCTGAATGATTGTCCGACAGCGTTCCTGCCTGAAATCTGATACAAAGAACCAATGTTATTTTCCTTGTTGTACATAGGTGGCAGTGTTTGGCGTTCAAAGGCAGTGTTTGGCACTCTGTTACACTGCAATGCTTTCAGAAAGAGGACTTTACTTTGTAAAATGAATTTTATTAATGGATTTATGCAAAATCGAATGGACAAAACGGACTTTAACAGCAACGGCATCGAGCCGTTTTTCCCTGTTAAAATCAATCCGTCCCGAAGGGCGGATTTTTGTGTTCAACAGAACACGGCAAGTTGTGTTTTGAGCATCTCGGAATGATTTCCGATGCTCAAAACAACTTGCCCTTTGCAGGGGGCAGAAAACACCTTCCGAAGTCAGGGTTTTGTATGGATTTAAAAATGGATTAGTGATGAATGATAACAACAAAAAGCAATTAAAAAAGACCGGACGTCGCCCAAAGGCAGACCCGGCGACCATACGGTACACCATTTCCTTTAATGAGCAGGAACACGCCCGCTTTCTTGCCCTTTTTGATAAATCAGGTATGCAGGTAAAGGCGCATTTTATCACGTCCTGCATCTTTGACAAGACCATAAAGACCGTTCAGATTGATAAAGGAACGGTTGATTTTTATATGCGGCTGACCTCTTTTCACAGCCAGTTCCGTTCCATCGGCGTGAACTATAACCAAATTGTAAAGCTGCTATACAAGAATTTTTCCGAGAAAAAGGCGGCTGCATTCCTGTATAAACTGGAAAAACAGACGGCTGAAATGGCAATGCTGTGTCAGAAAATTATCCAAATAAGCGAAGAATTTGAAGCCAAACACCTGAAAAAATAGCGGTAGAAATGATAGCAAAAATTGGAAGAAGCGGAAATTTATACGGGGCATTGGCGTACAATCAGCTTAAAGTGGAGAATGAAAACGGAAAGATTTTGTTTGCCAATAAGATGATTGAAACCGCCAACGGTCATTATTCTGTCGCACAATTAGCCCAGTCTTTTGCGCCTTACCTGATAGCCAACCGCAATACCGAGAAACATACCTTGCATATTTCGCTCAATCCCGACCCGAACGATAAGGTAAGCGATGATAAGTTTCGGGAAATGGCAGAACAGTATATGCGGGAAATGGGTTACAGCGAACAGCCTTTTGTCGTATTCAAACATACCGATATTGACCGCAGCCATATACACATTGTATCGGTTTGTGTAGATGAGCAGGGCAAAAAGATTTCGGACAAATTCGAGAAAATGCGGTCTATGAATGTATGCCGTGAACTGGAAATAAAACACAGGCTGATACCCGCAACGGATAAAGAGCGCAATCAAACGGATAAGGTTTTCCGTCCGGTAGATTATCGGGCAGGCGATGTAAAGAGCCAAATTGCTTCGGTCGTTCGCTACCTGCCGAACTACTACCAATATCAAACGTTGGGAGAATACAATGCCTTGCTTTCCCTGTTCAATATTACCACCGAGAAAATCGAGGGCGAATTACAGGGAAAAAAGCAGCAGGGCTTATTGTACATTCCATTGAATGAAAAAGGCGAAAGAGCAGGGCATCCGTTCAAGGCTTCGCTGTTCGGAAAGAGTGCAGGGCTTCCGGCTTTGGAATTGCATTTTGCGAAATGCAAAACCGCTTTGAAAGACAACCCTACCAAACAGACCCTAAAATCTGCCGTTACCATTGCCCTGAAATCCACAAGCGATGAACAGGCATTTAAAAAGCAGTTAGCGGAACAGGGCATTAACATAGTGGTACGCCGCAATGATACAGGGCGTATTTATGGCATCACATTTATTGACCATAATTCCAAAGCAGTTTGGAACGGTTCACGTTTGGCAACAGAACTTTCTGCCAACACCTTTAATGATTATTGGAACAATAACATCAAACCGGATATTAAAGTACCTGTTGTTTTACAACCTCAACTATCCACATCAAATGATGCGGATCTTCCTGCGGAAGAACCACACCATTTGTTCGACTTCTTAACTACGGAAAAACACGAAGATGGTTTGATTGAAGCATTGGGCGGCTTATTGCCCGAAGCCCAGGGCGAAGATTACGAAGAACAGGACTTTGCCAATAAGATGAAGAAGAAGCGTAAACGCCAAAGAGGTCAGAAGTAACTCAAACTCGTTATTCTGCATACGTTTAACAGCATTAGCTTTTTACTATCTTTGCAAACTCTACCACAAATAGAACAATCAATGGAAGATATCAATCTTTGGTTAGACCAACCCAAAAAAGGTTAATCAGTAGTTAGGAATAAAGGGTTTTGTTACACAAAATCTTTTGGAGGGCAACCTTGATTTTTCAAGGCATCTTCTTATGCTCATCCATTAACGTTTTCAACACTTATTTTAACTACATAAAGACCAAAAATGAATACAATTTTGTGGATAATACAAGCGCTTCTCGCTGTATTTTTTATTATGCCGGGTTTAGGGAAAATTACCGGAAGTAAAGAAAAACACGTCGCAGACGGACATTTAAAATCAAACAACTCTATCGTTCCAATCCGAATATTAGGAGTTCTTGAATGGTTAGGCTGTATCGGCATTATAATCCCGTGGCTTATTGGCATTGCACCGATACTAACACCAATGGCAGCAGCAGGCTTTTGTTTAATTATGATAGCAGGTATGGTTGTTCATACTAAAAAGCAAGAATACAAAATGCTCCCGATGTTGATTGTTGTTTTTATACTGTCAGCGGTTGTGGCATATTTTAGGTTCGCAGCGTTAGTATAGTAAATTGAAAAAACATCCGAACAGAAAAGGTAGCGATTTGCTACCTTTTTCATTTTATACTAATCAGCCAAACACTGCCACACAACGCCACTGGCTGCCACATTCTTAGAGCCATTCCATAGAGCCTTTAAATTCACGCCCGAACATTAAAACTTTAAATAATGCAGGGAGAAGACGATTTAAGAGGACTTGCCAAGATAATGGCTTTTATGCGAGCAGTCAGTATTCTTTTAGTGCTGATGCACCTTTATTGGTTCTGCTACGGTTTCTTTTTAGAACGTGGTTGGACGTTAGAAGTAATCAACAAAATATTAGGCAATTTCGACCGAACGGCGGGTTTGTTTTCACATACCATATATACCAAAGTATTTGCTTTGGTTTTGTTGGCTTTGAGTTGCTTAGGCACAAAGGGTGTGAAGAATGAAAAGATAACCTGGTCTAAAATTTACGTGGCTTTGGGCTTTGGTTTTGTGTTGTTCTTTCTGAACACACCGTTGTTAAAGCTATCTCCGGTAACAGGCACATTTCTGTATATACTTTCTATCTCGTTAGGTTATATCGCTTTAATGATGGCGGGTGTATGGATGAGCCGATTGCTCCGAACCAATCTGATGGACGATGTTTTCAATAATGAGAATGAGAGCTTTCAGCAGGAAACAAAGCTGATGGAAAACGAGTATTCAGTTAACCTGCCCACCAAATTTTACTACAAAGGCAAATGGAACAACGGTTGGATAAACATTGTCAATCCTTTCAGGGCATCCATCGTGTTGGGTACACCGGGTTCAGGAAAATCTTATGCTATCGTAAATAACTACATCAAACAGCAGATAGAGAAAGGCTTTAGTATGTACATCTACGATTTCAAGTTTGACGACCTTTCCACCATTGCCTACAACCACTTACTAAAGCATCGGGATAAGTACAAGGTACAGCCGAAATTTTACGTGATAAATTTCGATGACCCACGCAAGAGCCACCGATGTAATCCACTCAATCCCGACTTTATGACCGACATTTCTGATGCTTACGAAGCAGCCTATACCATAATGCTAAACCTCAATAGGTCGTGGATACAGAAGCAAGGCGATTTCTTTGTGGAAAGCCCAATTATTTTACTTGCAGCTATAATTTGGTATCTAAAAATCTACGAGGATGGCAAGTATTGCACCTTTCCACACGCTATTGAACTGCTGAATAAAAAGTATTCGGACGTGTTCACGATTTTAACCTCATACCCCGATTTGGAAAACTATTTATCTCCCTTTATGGATGCTTGGCAAGGTGGCGCACAAGACCAGTTACAAGGTCAGATAGCATCAGCAAAAATTCCGTTGTCAAGAATGATTAGCCCCCAATTGTACTGGGTAATGACAGGCGATGATTTTACACTCGACATCAATAACCCAAAAGAACCTAAAATTTTGTGCGTGGGTAATAACCCCGACCGTCAAAATATCTACTCCGCAGCATTGGGTTTATACAATTCAAGGATTGTAAAGCTGATTAATAAAAAGGGACAGCTAAAGAGTTCGGTTATCATAGATGAGTTACCAACAATCTATTTCAGGGGACTGGATAACCTTATCGCAACGGCGAGAAGTAATAAGGTAGCAGTATGTTTGGGCTTTCAGGATTTTTCACAATTAACGAGGGATTACGGCGATAAAGAGAGCAAGGTAATACAAAATACTGTTGGTAATATATTCAGTGGTCAGGTAGTTGGTGAAACGGCAAAAAGCCTATCGGAGCGTTTTGGAAAAGTATTACAGAAACGCCAAAGTATGACCATTAACCGCAACGATAAATCTACCTCTATCTCCACACAGTTAGATAGTCTTATTCCGGCTTCTAAAATTTCGACACTTACACAGGGCTTGTTTGTTGGTTCTGTATCTGATAATTTTGATGAACGTATTGAGCAAAAAATATTTCACGCTGAAATTGTAGTGGATAATGAAAAGGTAGCTACCGAAACCGAAGCCTATCAAAAGATACCGCAAATCTTGTCTTTTGTAAATGAGCAGGGTGAGGATAAAATGAAGCAGGAAATTGAGAGTAATTACAAGCAGATAAAATCAGACATCCTGAATGTTGTTAAAAACGAAATTGAACGCATTAAGAATGACCCAAACTTACAGCATTTGGTTCAATAGAAGCACAATTTAACAAGACATGACAGAAATATCTTAAAGACAAACACTGGCACGGAAAAATTTTAGCTAACCCAAATTTGACACATTTGATTTTTGTTGAAATGTCTTATTAACAATTAAAAGACATAAGTGTCAATTAATCGTGTGAATCATAAAGACATATAAAAATAGATATGGTATAAAATAAATCTGTTAATACTTCGCATTTTGTAAATGACATCAGATCAACTAACACCCATCTTACAATGTGCTATTTTCTCCAATGTATCCGGCACATAGAAATTTCAAATTAAAAAATCATAAAAAATTTGTGGGTTTAAAAATTACGAGCTAAATTTGCACCTGAAAACAGAAAAAAATGTACAATTCAATTATTATTTCTTCTATTATTATTGCGGGTGTGATTTCACATTCCGGGGAGGAATAATTTTGATATCATCTAAAAGATATATTTGAAAGCCTCCCGAGAAATCAGGAGGCTTTTTTTTTCGAACAAACAATTTAGAATGCAACAAAAAATGAATTTTTATAACAACACTATTATTATCAGCATTATTATTAGCTCGCCACCGTGAGAGATGCTGCTGTATGCCAAATTGTAAGCCTTTCTCATTTCGGGAAAGGCTTTTTTTTAAAAATCAATTATCAACTCAATAAAAAATATAAAAATGTATTCAAACAACGAAACAGTCCTTTTTTTGGACAGAAAATTTGTAAAAGCAAACGAATCTACCACCGATTTGTACAGTCAAACGCTTCATTATGGCTATGGTGCATTTGAAGGTATTCGCTCCTACGACACCAAAAATGGAACTAAAGTATTTAAAGCAGAAGAACATTATGAACGCTTGAAAAAATCCTGCGAATTGGTAAAAATTCCTTTCGATTATTCTGTTCAGGAGTTAGTTGAAGCCACTTACGAGTTACTGAAAAAAAACAATTTAAAAAATGCTTACATCCGGCCATTGGTATATTGCGGACAAAATATGAGTTTGTCTAAACCTACCAGCGTTTCGGTGATGATTGCCGCTTGGGACTGGGGTGCGTATTTAGGCGATAAATTACTACGATTAACCGTTTCCTCCTATTGCCGTCCACACCCAAAATCTATCCACATTGAAGCGAAGGTCTGCGGGCATTATGTCAATTCTATCCTGGCAACCAACGAAGCAAAAGACAATGCGTTCGATGAAGCCCTGCTTTTAGATAGCGATGGATTTTTAGCCGAAGGTCCTGGAGCAAATTTGTTCTTTGAAAAAGACGGAAAATTGTTTACTCCCCAATTGGGAAACATCCTTCCGGGGATCACCAGAGCCACTGTTTTGGAGCTAGCCGAACAATTGGGATTGGAAGTGCAACAAGGAAAATTTTACAAAGAAGATCTTTTTCAAGCCGATAGTGCTTTTTACTGTGGTACAGCTGCCGAAGTAGTGGGTATAGAATCGGTAGACACTTATCAATTTCCAAAAAGCTGGAATGAATCCTTGGGTAAGAAACTTCAAGACGCTTATTCACTTTTGGTAAGAGAACCTTTAAAACAACTCCATTTAAACTCATGAACACACTCAACAAATACAGCAAAACCATCACACAAGATGAAACCCAACCTGCGGCACAAGCCATGCTTTACGCAATAGGCTTAACCGAAGACGATATGCAAAAAGCACAAGTGGGAATTGTGAGCATGGGTTACGAAGGAAATCCTTGCAACATGCATCTCAACGGTTTGGCGAAAGAAGTAAAATCCGGGGTGCAACAAGAAGATTTGGTAGGATTGATATTTAACACCATTGGCGTGAGTGATGGCATATCGAACGGAACAGACGGAATGCGTTTTTCTTTGGTGTCCAGAGATGTGATTGCCGATTCGATAGAAACTGTGGTGAGTGCTCAATGGTATGATGCGGTATTGGCAGTAGTAGGTTGCGATAAAAATATGCCCGGTTCCATCATCGCTATGGGGAGATTGAACCGACCTGCAATCATGGTGTATGGCGGAACCATCCATTCCGGGAAATGGAAAGGAGAATCGCTTAACATTGTTTCTGCATTTGAAGCTTTAGGTAAAAAATTCGGCAACACCATTTCCGATGAAGATTACAAAGGGGTAATCAAAAACGCATGTCCCGGTGCGGGTGCTTGTGGCGGTATGTACACTGCAAATACCATGGCTTCGGCTATTGAAGCTTTGGGAATGAGTTTGCCTTACAGCTCTTCTAATCCTGCAATGAGCGAAGCGAAAAAATCGGAATGTTTTAATACCGGAAAAGCCATCAAGCTATTGTTGGAAAAAGACATTAAACCTAAAGACATTATGACCCGAAAGGCCTTTGAAAATGCCATGACCATGGTAACAGTTTTGGGCGGCTCTACCAATGCAGTTATGCACTTGATAGCGATGGCACATTCGGTGGATTTGGAATTGACTTTAGATGATTTCCAAAAAGTAAGTAACCGTGTTCCGGTGTTGGCAGATTTAAAACCGAGCGGAAAATACCTTATGGAAGATTTGCACGAAGTAGGCGGTGTTCCGGCAGTGATGAAGTATTTGTTGAAACACCATTTATTACATGGAGATTGTTTAACCGTAACAGGGAAAACCATTGCGGAAAATCTGGAAGCCGTGGAAGATTTAACCGAAGGTCAGGATGTATTTCTTCCGTTGGAAAATCCGGTGAAAGCAAACGGACATCTGCAAATGATCTACGGAAATTTAGCCATCGAAGGAAGTGTGGCAAAAATAAGCGGTAAAGAAGGTGATTATTTTGAAGGAACAGCTAAAGTTTTTGATGATGAATATGCGGTGATTGATGGGGTAAGAAACGGAGAAGTAAAACCCGGTAATGTGGTTGTAATCCGTTATTGCGGACCAAAAGGCGGGCCGGGAATGCCCGAAATGCTCAAACCAACTTCAGCAATTATGGGTGCAGGATTGGGAAATTCAGTGGCTTTAATTACCGATGGTAGATTTTCGGGCGGTACGCATGGTTTTGTGGTAGGACACATCACGCCGGAAGCTTTTGTAGGTGGCACCATTGCCTTGGTAAATGATGGCGATTTGATTGCGATAGATGCTAAAAATAATACCATCAATTTAAAAGTATCTGAACAGGAATTGGAAAAACGAAAAGCAGCATGGAAACAGCCTCCATTGAAAGCAAATAAAGGAGTTTTGTACAAATATGCACAAGGTGTTTCCAGTGCTTCATTGGGTTGTGTAACCGATAAATAATTATAAGATGAAAACAACAGAATTAAAAACAACCGGTGCAGAAGCGGTAATACAAAGTCTGAGAGCTGAAGGTGTAAAAACAATATTTGGTTATCCGGGTGGAGCGATCATGCCCATTTACGATGCTTTGTTTCATCATTTTGAAGAACTAAACCACATCTTGACAAGACACGAGCAAGGTGCTATTCATGCAGCCCAAGGCTATGCCAGAACTTCAGGTAAAACTGGGGTTGTATTTGCCACTTCAGGTCCTGGAGCCACCAATTTAATTACAGGTTTAGCTGATGCTTTGATAGATTCTACACCATTAGTTTGCATCACTGGACAGGTAGCTTCTCATCTCTTGGGAACAGATGCTTTTCAGGAAACCGATGTCATGGGAATTTCCATGCCGGTAACTAAATGGAATTGTCAGGTAACCCATGCAGCAGATATCGCACCCACTTTAGCCAAAGCATTTTACATCGCTTCGTCCGGTCGTCCGGGACCTGTTTTGGTGGATATTACTAAAGATGCACAGTTTGAAAAACTAGATTTCTCTTACGAAAAGTGTACTTCGGTTAGAAGTTATCAGCCTAAGCCAAAATTGAATGTAGATCAAGTGCAAGCAGCCGCAAATTTATTGAACAAGGCAAAAAAACCTTTGATGATTGTCGGGCAAGGAATTATGCTTTCCAATGCAGAAGAAGAACTGTTGGCTTTTGCCGCGAAAATGGGTATTCCGGTAGCTTCTACGCTTTTGGGATTAGGAGCTTTTCCAAGTCATCACCCTTTATTTGTGGGAATGGTAGGGATGCATGGCAATTATGCCCCCAATGTAAAAACCAATGAGTGCGATGTATTGCTTGCCGTGGGAATGCGTTTTGACGACCGTGTTACAGGCGATGTTTCACGCTATGCTACACAAGCAAAAGTGGTTCATATTGATATAGATACTGCTGAAATTAATAAAATCATAAAAGCCGATGCATCTGTTGTAGCCGATGCCAAAGAAGCATTAGCCGTTTTAACGAATTTGGTAGAAAAACAAACGCATCAAAATTGGCTGGATGAATTTCATCAAGCAAAGCAGAATGAATTAAAGGTGCTTTCAAAAAATAGAGAAAAGGAATTTTCAGATGAACTGAGAATGGATTTGGTGATTGATTTACTTTCACAAAAAACCAACGGTAATGCAATCGTTGTAACCGATGTGGGGCAGCATCAAATGATGGCAGCACAGTTCTATCAGTACAACCAAACCAAAAGTAATGTTACATCTGGCGGATTGGGAACGATGGGTTTTGCACTTCCGGCCGCTATTGGAGCAAAAATGGCAAATCCAAAAAAGCAAGTGGTAGCCATCATTGGAGATGGTGGTTTTCAAATGACCTTGCAGGAATTGGGAACCATGATGCAAAATAATATCGGGGTGAAAATCATCATCTTTAACAATGGTTATTTGGGAATGGTGCGACAATGGCAACAAATGTTCTTTGAAAAAAGATATTCGTTTACCGACATTCAAAGCCCTGATTTTGTGGCTTTAGCAGCTTCCTACAACATCAAAGGTCAAAAAGTTGAAAGCCAGAAAGACTTGAACCACGCACTAGACCAACTTTTAAACTCAGAAAATGCGTACCTGCTGGAAGTGAAAGTTGCCAGAGAAGACAATGTTTTTCCGATGGTGCCAACAGGGGCTTCGGTTGCTGAAATAAGATTACAATAATTATAAAACGGATAAAATGGAAACAATGAACCAAACATTTACCGTATCCATATTTACGGAAAACACAATCGGAATGCTCAACCGCATCACCATCATATTTACAAGACGACATCTGAATATCGACAGCATCACCGCTTCTGAAACAGAGGTTAAAAATGTACACCGATACACCATCGTTTTGAGAACAAGCAGGGAACAAATTGACAAAGTTGTTGGACAAATCGACAAATTAATTGATGTACTGAAGGCTTTTGTACACGAAGATGATGAAGTAGTACATCAGGAAATCGCACTGTACAAAATCAAAACAACAGAACTTAAGTCTAATAATGTAGAGCATGTGGTGAGAGAAAATAGTGCAAAAGTGCTCACTGTAGATCCCGATTTTATCATCATTGAAAAAACAGGGCATAAAGCAGAAACTCAGCTTTTATTTGAAAAACTGAAACCTTTCGGGATTTTGGAATTCGCCCGTTCGGGAAGAGTGGCAGTTACCAAACCCATGAAAGAATTAAGCACTTATTTAAAAGAATTAGAACGCAATTAATAACAAATAATACAATATAAAATGGCACAATTAAATTTTGGCGGCGTCATGGAAAATGTCGTAACACGAGAAGAGTTTTCACTGGAGAAAGCAAGGGAAATATTAAAAAACGAAACCGTAGCCGTCATCGGATATGGCGTGCAAGGTCCAGGACAAGCACTGAATTTAAAAGACAATGGTGTAAAAGTGATTGTAGGACAACGAAAAGGAACTAAAAGTTGGGACAAAGCACTTGCTGATGGCTGGGTAGAAAACGAAACCCTTTTCGAAGTGGAAACCGCTTGTGCAAAAGGTACTTTACTCATGAATTTATTGTCTGATGCCGGACAAATACAAGCATGGCAAACGATGAAAAAACACCTAACAACCGGAAAATCCCTGTATTTCTCACATGGTTTTGGGGTTACTTTTCATGAGAAAACGGGTATTGTGCCACCTAAAGATGTAGATGTGCTTTTGGTAGCACCCAAAGGTTCGGGAACCTCATTAAGAACATTATTTTTAAAAGGGCAAGGTTTAAATTCCAGTTATGCCGTTTTTCAAAATGCGACAGGTAAAGCCGAAGAAAAAGCATTGGCATTGGGCATCGCTATCGGTTCGGGCTATTTGTTTGAAACCACATTTCAAAAAGAAGTGTACAGCGATTTGACTGGTGAAAGAGGGGTTTTGATGGGAGCCATCGCAGGGGTTTTTGAGGCTCAATATCATGTACTTCGTCAGCGAGGACACTCACCAAGTGAAGCCTTCAACGAAACCGTAGAAGAACTCACCCAAAGCTTGATGCCTTTAGTAGCTGAAAACGGAATGGATTGGATGTTTGCCAACTGCAGTACCACCGCACAACGAGGTGCTTTGGATTGGAAAGGCAAATTCAGAGAAGCTACTACACCAGTTTTTAATGAATTATATGATGATGTGCTATCAGGTAAAGAGGCAGCTATCGTTATCGAAGCCAACAGCAAGCCAGATTACAGAGAAAAACTGAATGCAGAACTCCAAGAAATACAACAAAGTGAGTTATGGCAAACGGGAATGCAAGTACGAAAATTAAGACCTCAAACCAAATGATACATTTAGAAAAAATACAAGAGGCAGCCGAAAACCTAAAAGATGTGGCGGTGCATACGCCTCTTGTAAAAAACGAAAACCTGAGCGAACGATTTGCTGCTCAGGTTTATTTGAAACGGGAAGATTTACAACCGGTGCGATCCTACAAATTGCGTGGAGCGTATCATAAAATCAGTTCACTTTCAGAAGAGGATATAAAATTAGGCGTTGTATGTGCAAGTGCAGGAAATCATGCTCAGGGAGTGGCTTTTGCCTGTAGAAAACTGAATATAAAAGCGGTGATTTATATGCCTATTACCACACCTGCCCAAAAAATAAAGCAGGTAAAACTCTTTGGGAAGGAAAATGTAGAAGTAGTTTTGAAAGGCGATACTTTTGACGATGCCTACGACGAAGCCCTACTTTTCAGCCAAAAGAACAAGGTCGTTTTTATACATCCATTTGATGATGAGCGGGTTATTGCCGGGCAAGGAACCATAGGTTTGGAAATTTTGGAAGACCGTAAAAATAAAATCGACTTTTTATTTTTTCCAATCGGGGGTGGCGGATTGGCGGCAGGTGTAGCTTCTGTATTTAAGCAATTAAGTCCCGAAACCAAGCTTATCGGTGTAGAACCACAGGGAGCAGCCTCAATGAAAACATCGTTGAAAAACGGTAAAAACACTGCATTGACGGATATTGATAAATTTGTAGATGGGGCCGCCGTAAAACGAGTAGGCGACAAAACCTTTGACATCTGTCAACATTCGTTAGATGACATCGTTTTAGTGCCGGAAGGGAAAGTTTGTACCACGATTTTGCAATTGTATAATGAAGAAGCCATTGTGGTAGAACCTGCTGGCGCATTGAGCATTGCAGCACTGGATGGGTATAAGGACCAAATCAAAGGTAAAAATGTCGTGTGCATTGTTAGCGGCAGCAACAATGACATTACAAGAATGGAAGAAATAAAAGAACGGTCTTTGATGTTTGAAGGGTTGAAGCATTATTTCATCATCAACTTTCCGCAACGCCCGGGTGCGTTAAAAGAATTTGTAAATAATGTTTTGGGCGAAAATGATGACATTACTTATTTTCAGTTCACGAAAAAGAATAACCGCGAAGAAGGTCCTGCCGTGGTGGGTGTCGAATTAAAATACACCTTGGATTTAGAAGTGATGGAACAAAAAATGAAAACAAAAAAAATCAACTATCAGCATCTGAACGAGCAGAAAGAATTGTTTACGCATTTGATTTTTTAAAAATAAGGAGTGGTTGCAAATCGAACCACTCCTTTGAATTTTGGGATTTGTTTAGTTTAATCAAAACCAAAAATTGCTAACTGTAATCGTGAGAAATCTCATTTACAAGAAGAAAGCCATTGTACAAACCATTAAAGCTGATACTGATGTGTAAACTTGTCCAGCTATTGTAATGTAGCCCAATTTTTTATGGTTAACATGTAGCTTTCCGGCAAAGATTTCACTTCCTTTCCATTTTCTATTAGAATTAAAAATTGTAAATCCCCAGATTAAAAAAGTAAGGACGGCACCTATTATATGTGCAATTAAAACGGCTTTAAAAAAAGTTGTTTCTGCATATTTACTTTCAGCAACCAAACTTCCCGAACCTCCCGAAAACCGTATTTGAAGTTCTAGTATTATCACACTGGCAACAAAAATCCAAAACAATTTCTTTTGTATTTTAATGTGGCCAGAATAGTTTTTTTTCTGATTAAAGAAACAGCGTAAAGTGTTATAAAAGGTGCTGCCATTGATAATATTAACAGTCCAATGACAATAAAAAAAGTGATATTCATATTGTACTTTTTTTAGAATTCGAATATTAAACCCAATGAGGGTAAAGGATGACCAGTTTTGTTAAATAGTATCACCGGAACGCCATTGCTGCCATCAGGAGAAATGGGCTGACCATCTGTGGTGACGAAAGCGGTATTATCTTCATTTCGTTTGAAAGTGAAATTTGGGTTTGTCTCATTTTTCTGCATCAACAAATTTTGAATGTCCAGATATATGCCCAATGAGGTCTTTTTAAAATTCCACTTCTTGTCTATTCTTAAATCAAGTTGGTTGTAATTAGATAATCGGTTTTGGTTCAGCAAAGAAGCATCCGGAATTCCCTGACCAAGCAACAAATAGTTTTGCTGAGAAGCAGTCATATCAAATGGTGTGTAAGGATTTCCTCCCGCAAAGCGATATTTCATGCCGATATCCCAATTTTGTTTCAATTTATACCCTACCGTGGCAGAAAACAGATGCCTGTTGTCCCAGGATGATGGTGCTAATACGCCATCTTTCCCCGAAAACTTACTGACCACATATGAATAGCTAACCACATAGAAGAGGTTTTTGGTCATTTTTTGCTGCATGAAAGCTTCAATTCCATACGCTTCACCTGTTCCTGTAGTCAATATACGCTCACTACCAACTGATCCGTATTGCGTTCCCTGATTTGCCATTGAAATACCAGTTGCTTGCGATACTGGATAATCGCTGTATCTTTTATAAAAACCTTCCAAAGTGAAACGGAGTGAGTTTTTAGGTAAATATTCTGTTCCCAAAACATAATGTGTAGATCGGGTGTATTCCATATCCTTGTTGACGAAATTCCCTGCATTGTCTTTGAAACCTAAAGCGGTATAAATCGGGGCTTTAAAGTAAGTTCCGGCAGAGGCATTTAGATTCCATTGGTCATTTAAACGATAAGATGCAGACAAACGAGGCGAAAGCGTTTTGAGGGGATTGGTACCAGTCTCTGTCATCGTATTCATATCGGTACGAATACCTCCTGACAGCAATAGCTTGTCCTCCAAAAACCGTTTTGAGGCATGTGCAAAAAGTCCATATTTAAAGAAATTTATTTTGCTATCAAATCGGATTGTTCTTTCGGGAGAAATCACATTTCCATTAGTATCTGTTATTTCGTTCGAAACCTTATTGAATACATCACCTTTATAGCCTACATATTGGGCATCTAATCCTGCTGAAAACTTCCACCCGTTGATAAATTTATTATAATCGAAACGGAATTTATTTTCAACTTCATCCGATTTGATCAGAAGAATCCGGTTTTGCTCAACCCTGTTTTCATCCTCAAATTTATCAAGTGTTGTATTGAACATATTTCTACTGAGTGTGAAGTTCATATAACCGTTTTCAATTTTTCTGTTAAGATTAAACCCCATTGTGTAAGTCCATTGGTTTACATACGGCGTTGAACGAAGCACGTATATATTTTCGGGAGTAGATTTTTTCGTTGGGGCAAAACTAAACTTATCAATGGCACCAATACCAATGGCTGTCAATGTAGTTTTCTCGTTAAACTTGTGATTAACTTTATATTGGAAATCCCAAAAATCGGGGCGGATGGGGAGATCTACCATTTTAAACAGCATCCCTAAATAGGATTTACGCACAGAACTCAGGAATGTTGTTTTTTGGGAAAGCGGGCCTTCCAGTGTCAATGCAGTTTCAGTCATACTTGCCCTAATATTTCCCGAAAGCCTATCGGGATTGCCATTTCTCTGATTGATGACAAATGTCGAAGAAAGGGCATTGTTATATCTGGAATCGAATGCGGATGTGGTTAATTTAAGACTTTCGATAAATGAAACGTTCAAAATACCCTGAGCACCTCCCGAGCTACCCTGAGTTTGGAAATGGTTCAGGACAGGAATTTCTATTCCATCCAAATAATACACGTTCTCATTTGGAGCGCCTCCTCTTATGATGATATCATTCCGCTCTCCTACACCATTGCTTAGACCAACTCCGGGCAACGTTTGTACCACTTTTGAAACATCAAAATTGCCTCCTGGGTTTGATTTGATTTCTTGCGAAGTCAATTTTTGAACAGACATAGGAGTAATCATATCGGTTGCAATTGCAGATGCGCTTCTATTTACTGTGATTGTAACGCCTTCAAGTTGTGCAGTTTCAGGTTGCAATTCAAAGTGCATAATCCTGTCATTGCCTGAGCTTACTTCGATATTATATTGTGTAAACTTTTGATACCCCATTGAGGAAGCATTAATTGAATAGACGCCAACAGGAAGGTTAAGTCTAAAAGTCCCCGTACTGTCAGTAAGCGTAGCAAACGAAGTTCCGTCCACACTAATGCTAACCCCCATAAGTCGTTCGTGGGTGTCCATATCTTCCACTGTACCGATAACATTCCCTGTTTTTTGAGCAGTAGCAGGTGTTGATAATAAAAAAAACACACTTAAATAGATTAGTACTTTGATATTTTCTTTCATTACGTCTTGTTTAAAAAGCAAAGGAAGAGTTTTTATATCTTTGAATGAATTTTAATAGACCAACCTTTCAGTTTTTACCATGAAGGTGCTTTTTTGAATCGTGAAGTATCCGGAGCTTCTTCACCTCACAAAACAATATACTCACTCATAAAATCAATGGGTTTGTCGATAAATTTTGCAAAATATTAATAGAAAATGGAATTTAGCATCCTATGAAAATCATTACAAGAAATCAAAATACAGTTACAACCTTAGTGGGCATAACCCTCTTGGCCGTATTATTGTTTCTTATGATTCCGCATTCTTATGGAATAGCATTACCTTTTGTTTATTGGGTCAATCAATTTCTATTTTTCATTTTGATGTTGGGTCTTACTTACTTCAATACAAAATGGTTAGCTCCTAAATTACTTTTCCAAAGAAAATATTTTCAATACTATCTCACTTTACTTCTTTCGTGTGTATTGGTTATCATAGTTGTCAGTAAGCTGGATGAGCTACTCAATGTTTCAGAGGAAATCAGAAGAACGGCTGGCTTGCATAATGCCCCACAAAAAGAAGGGCATGGCAAGCTTTCCGTATATTTCTATATTTTCTTGATTGAAATATTGGTGCTTGGTGTCAATATTATTGGCATATTGATTAAAAAATGGCAAGATGAAAAGAATAAACGCCTACAAGTAGAAAAAGACAAGATAGAAATGGAACTTTCGTTCTTAAAATCACAAATTAATCCACATTTCTTTTTTAATAGTCTCAATACGGTAAATGCATTAACCTATACAGATGTTGCCCTATCTAGAAATGCGCTAAAAAAATTAGGGAAAATAATGCGGCACGTTTTATACAATACATCCAATGAATCTTCTACAATTGCGTCAGAAATAGAGTTTATTACCAATTACCTGGAATTGATGAAAATGCGATCTGCCCAAAAGGTTTCAATTGATTTTTCGGTGAATATTGTCTCTCCTGATCAAAAAATAGCTTCGATGCTGTTTTTGCCCTTTATAGAAAATGCATTCAAATATGGTGTCAGCACACAGGCACATAGTCCGATTACCATTAAGATTACAGAAAAAAATCAATCATTGGTGTTCTATACTAAGAATAAAGTTTTTGAAAGAACTGTAAATGATAAGTTAGATGACGATCAAAATCACGGAATTGGAATACAGAATACGGAAAGACGACTGGAGCTAATTTATCCTGGCAGATATTCCTTGGCGATAAATAAGGTTGATGGCTTTGAGGTTCAACTTAAAATTGATTTAGATGAAAATTAGATGTATAACCGTAGATGACGAGCCACTGGCATTGAATATGATCAGCTCCTTTGTCAGACAAACACCTTTTCTGGAACTTGTTGCTGAATTTGATAATGCGATTGATGCCCTTAATTATATTCAATCCAATCCTGTTCAATTGCTACTGCTCGACATTCAAATGGCAGACCTTACCGGTATGGAACTCGCCAGGGTTTTGGCAGCAGATGCCAGTAAGCATAAACCGTTTATTATCTTTACGACAGCTTACAGTGAATTTGCATTAGAGGGATATCGTGTGGATGCTATTGATTACGTACTTAAACCATTTGATTATGAAGATTTTATAACTTCAATTTCAAAAGTAAGAAAACGAATCGAACAAGGAAACGAGTCTCCTGATATTGTACCATATGATAACCAACAATTTATATTTATAAAAGTTGATTCACAGGTTATCCGATTGGAAATCAATAGTATTTTATATATTGAGGGACTTAAAGATTATATCAGAATTCATCTGGTCAATGGTGCTAAACCTATGCTTTCGTTAATGAGTTTAAAAAAGCTGGAAGAGAAACTCACCAAAAGCGGATTTCTCCGAATTCACCGTTCCTATATTATTTCTTTTGCCCGTGTGGATGCACTTTTAAAAAACAGCGTTAAAATCGGGGATAAAATAATCCCGGTAGGTGCTACCTATAAAGATGAATATGACCAATTTGTGGACCAATGGATTAAGTAACCAAAGTCTGCATTAAAAATCAAAGAAATTAATCAATTTGCTGTCAGGTCTTTATCGGTTTCAGACCTACCTCAATATTTTTTTTCCCTCAGAATTGTAATAAGTAAACATACTTCTTCCTGTTTTATCTTATTACAAATCCTCCTTGTTATTGGAAGACATCTCTCATTCTTTCATTTACTCAAATTATATAAGGTTTAAAAATACTAGTTCACGATCAAAAGGGGCTCCTTCGTCTATAATTTTTGTGAGCGAAAATAGGCTTTCGGAAATTTGCGACATAAAAAAATAATATGCCCTTAAGGCTTAGTTTTTAAAACGAAATTTAGATCAATATGAAATTAAAACAATTTATTACATTAATTTTATTTACAACTCTGACACATAGTGTATGGGCTCAAAGCCCTAAAGCTATAATAAAAGGCATCGTGGCAGATTCAATAAGTAAAGCAGGAATTTATTATTCCACCATTTCCGTACATCCGATTAATGATGCTAAAAATTTAACCGGTACTATCGCTGATGAGAAAGGAAAGTTTTCTTTGGAGAACTTAGAACCTGGGACATACAATATTACAATTGGTTTTATAGGGTACATTCCAAAAGTATTTTCAAACTACACATTAAAACCTGGTGACAACAATTTGGGAACGATAATGATGAGCATCAACACAAATGTGCTTGATGAAATTGTTATTACCGGCGAACGACCTATAATCGAAAACAAAATTGACCGATTGGTTTTCAATGCCGAGCGTGACGTAACTTCTGCAGGTGGCAATGCGACAGATGTTTTGCGTAAAGTCCCGATGCTTTCAGTGGATATAGACGGCAATGTTTCGATGCGTGGAGATCAAAATGTCAGAATCTTAATCAATGGAAAGCCTTCTGGCATGATGGCTAATAATATGGGTGATGCACTAAGAATGATTCCGGCAGATCAGATAAAAAGTGTAGAGGTCATTACAAGCCCCTCTGCAAAATATGATGCCGAAGGCACCTCCGGCATTATCAATATCATCACTAAAAAGAAAGATATCCCTGGTATAAACGGCTCTGTTTCAGGAGGAGTCGGAACCCGACATAATAATGGGAATGCAAGCTTGAACGTGAGAAAAGGGAAAATTGGCATTGTCGCTAATTTAGGAGGAAATTTAATGTGGCCTCAGACAGTTACCAATGAGTTTGAACAGTACACAGCTTCTGGAGAGCCGACATTGAAACAATTGGGAAAAAACAGAACCACCCGTACCGGACTACGTGGATCTTTGGGAATAGATTATGACCTAACGGAGAAAGACCTGTTTACAACAACTATTTCTGCCAATACTTTCGGAATGAATATGGATGGAAATACTACTTCTCAATATTTCTTACCAAACAATACAGTTTCTACTTTATTATCAAACCGCGATCAAGAAACTTCGTTTAATGGTTTTGATTGGTCGGCAGATTATACACGGAAATTTGCAAAACCTAAACAAGAATTAACGCTTTCAGGTCAATTTTCGAGAAATAATAACAATACAGATTATCTGACTCTTTTTGAACAAGGTACACGCCTGAATGAAATGGGAGAAAATAGTAGTAAAAATGACGAGTTAACTTTTCAGGCAGATTATGTACAGCCAATTGGCAAAACGACTCTAGAGTTAGGTGCAAAAAGTATTTTGAGGGATATTACCAGCAAGTCTTTATTAAAAGAGGATTTCAATGGAGAATATCAACTGGTTGATAATCGCTCTTATGAGTTTGATTATAACCAGGATGTGATAGCAGGTTATATGACCTATGGTTTTGATTTTGCCAAACATTACCAAGTAAAAGCCGGAATGCGAATAGAACATACCAAGTTAGATGGAGAATCGGTAGGTGACATCAATGCCTTTAGCAATAATTATACAAATGTATTACCAAGTGCTGTTGTATCGAGAAAATTAGGCAAATCATCAAGTTTAAAATTAAGTTACAACCAACGTATTCAAAGACCAAGTTTGTCTTTTTTGAACCCATTTAGAAATACAGCCGATCCTATTGTTCAGCAACAGGGAAATCCTGAATTAAAACCCGAACTCTCACATAATATTGAGTTAGGCTATTCTACTTTTATAAAACGTTCGATGATCAACGTAGCTGTTTTTTACCGCAAAACAAAAGATGTTATTGAAAGCGTAAATGAAATAGATAATACGACCACTCCGGGGCAAAATATTTCGTTAACCACATTTGACAATATCGGAACGAGTGAATCATTCGGAACCAATTTGTTTGTTTCTTTCTCACCTATAAAAAACTTGACTTTGAGAAGCAACATCAGCTTGTTTACTTATGAAGCAAAAGGCAATCCGTTTAATACCGGAATCAGTACCGAAACCGATAAAATCCATTTTATGTACCGAGCGTTTATAAATGGTAGTTATAAAATTAGTGATGGATTTACTGCGGAAACGTTTCTAATGGTAAATTCCCCAAAACGTACTTTTCAAGGAACCTCACCTTCGTTCAGTATGTGGACCATTGGCCTGAAAAAGGAAATTATGGATAAAAAAGCCAGTATAGGGTTGAATATTACAGATCCTTTTACTGAAAACAAGCATTTTAAATCAGAAGTGTTAACACCAAGCTATACACAAAAAAGCAATATGAAGCTCCCGTTCCGCTCCTTTGGGCTAACCTTTAGTTACAATTTTGGCAAGATGGATTCTAAAAATAAAACCCGCAAAGAAAGAGGTATTAAAAATGATGATCAGAAACAGGAAGAAACCAATCAGGGTACTCAAATGAATAGCGGAAGATAAATGATTTTCTTGTTCTATGAATTATCAGAAAACTATGGACTGAAAACTCAATTAGTGCCTGTTGTCTAAAAGTAACATTAAAAAATTGGTTTCCTCATACTTCTCATCTGATTACCACACCTAGGAAGGAAAGTAAATTTTTCTTCCTAGGTTAAAATTCAGTCGGATACCACTTTTAAATGTGCTTTGTTGTAAAATATGAAAAAGCAATATAAATTATTTTGAAATTCAAACAAATTTATGAAACGAACCTAAACAGGCTAAAGAGGGACGAACAAATCATCGGAATAAAATTGCTATTTGGATAGGCTTCGGAATAAACGCTTTAGCATTGTTAAATTAAATACTCTTTTTGTATCAAAAAGATTGTATATGTATCATCAAAATTTAACAGAAACTGAATGGAAAATTATTTCAATAAATCGGTCCATAAATTGGAAACAACAATCCTGGAGTTAGAAAGTGATACCGATGGCTCTATACACAAGACAGAAACCATAATAAAACTAATCGTTCAAAATCTGTCTGATTTAAAAGAGTATGTCTTAAAAAATGGATTTAAGAATATAGATGAAGAAATTTATTTTTTCAAACATCAGAAACCAGCGATTGTTTCAAAACTCATTTATTATAATGCCATTTACAAAATCGAAACTAAGAAGCCTTACGGAACAAAACAAATTAAGAAATTTCTTAATGAAGAATTAAGTAAGCTAAAAAAGTTTTTTGATAACAATCTTGAATTCTATAAGTACTATCGTACCAATAACACTTTTATAGATGATAAACTATTTATACGAGGCAAATACGATATAAAACTAAGTTTAGATACTTTTTATTTTGAGGTAGACCATCGTTTTTCTACTTCACACGACTATAAAGTCGCCAAAATAATTGCTTATGATCTGATACAAGTGTACCTCGAAGACCAGCTTAATAATATCAATCATAAAAAGGTGTCTGATAGTTCTTCTCTAAATTGGACAGAAAGCAAAACAGCATTAATAGAGCTGATTTACGCCCTGCATTCACAAGGCGTATTTGATGATGGAAATGTTGACATCAGACTTATTGCCAAAACATTTGAAAATATCTTTAATATTGACTTAGGCGATTTTTACCATACATTTATGGAACTTAAATCCCGCAAAATAAACCGAACCAAATTCCTTGACAATCTTCGTGATGCGATAATCAAGAAAATGGATGAAAAAGAAGAAGAATGAACCTTACCATAATATACTTCTTGGCGAAAAATTACTTTTAGTTGCTGTAATGCTTTCCTGGACCTTTGGAGTTTCTTTCTGCTTTTCCACTTGCTCCAAAGGTTCTTCTTTAGTTTCGGGCGTAATAGATAGTTGGATTTTTCGTTCCACAGCGGCAAGTTCAGTTTTGAGTTCGCTCAATCGACTCTCTTTTGACCACGTACCATTTATTACTTCCTGAAGAACAGGCAGATCTTTTTGTATCTCTACAATTTTCTTTTGCTCCTGATCAATATAGTCAGGAACTTTTTCCAATGCGTTCAAAAAGTTCATACTTGCCAGCCTTTCATCTTTAGCAATAATACCATTGTTGTAGGTATATTTGATATTGCCCTCGCCCTGTATCAAAAAGCGATTTACCCGAATATCCCACCCCTCTTTTTCGGACATTTCGGTTTTAACCAACAACGTAAATCCGTATAACGTACCGATTTCTTCATACTGACCTCCGGTTCGGGCTTTGTCCGCAAGTTGGTTGAGCTTTGTACCGATTTGTTTTATATCCGCATTAGGCGGTAAGCCGTCCAACTGTACAGGATTTGCGATTGTACCGTCCGAATGTTTTTGTATGCGTTGCTGTAAATTTCCCCAATCAAGGCTCATTCGGTTAAAACAGGATTGAGCACTTTCAAGCAACTCTGTAAAGTCTTGCAGTTTGTATTTGGCACTGAATTTAGAACGGTTGAACGCCTGTTTTTCGCTTTCCAGTCCGGCAATTTGTTTTTCTAACTTGGCTTTATCCAACAGGTCTGTATTTCCTGATAGGATAGCCACATATTCTGAAAAATTCATTCCCGATTTTTCGTCCATACTGCCCTCGTCAATCGTTCGTTTGCCGAGATTATTGGTTTTTAATTGGTCTATGAAAAGTTGTTTGTTGTACAACAGGTTGAACTTGTAACTATCCAATGATTTTTCTACAGCATAGATAATCACATCTACTTTGTTATCGGCAAAGAACTTGGCAATTTCATTACCTTTTCGGACAGCCCTGCCATCACGTTGGGCAAGATCACTTGGTCGCCACGGTGTATCAAGATGATGAACGGCAACGGCTCTCTTCTGTGCATTTACCCCTGTACCCAACATACTTGTAGAACCGAACAGCACACGGATTTTACCCTCGTTCATTTCTTTGATAAGTTCCTTACGTTGTCTATCATTTTTCGCCTCCTGAATAAAACGGACTTCATTTGCTGGGATGCCGTGGTCTTCCACAAGCTTGCGTTTTATTTCGGAGTACACATTCCATTCGCCCGGCTTGTAGGTTCCCAAATCAGAGAAAACGAACTGCGTTCCTTTCTGTGCGTTGTATCGGTTGTAATACTTGGCAATGTTTGCCGCACAATGCGAAGCCTTGTTGTCGGGATGGTCATCATACGCAGCACTTACCATTCGCATATCAAGCGACATCTTACGGGCGTAATCTGTAGCGATAAGCATCTTTGCTTTTTCTTCCGATGGAGATAAAGGTGCTCTTCCGAGTAGTTCTCCTTTGCCTGTTTTTGCAAATTCCATCAGGCTTTGGATAAATTCTTCCTGGTCGGGAGTAGGCGGTATGTTATACAATACCTCATTTTTATTAGGGCGGTCAATACCTATATCCTTTGCTGTTCGGTAATCCGTAATTTCGGAATAGAACTGTGCAAGCTCCGGCACTTTGATAAAATAGCGGAAGCGTTCTTTTGCTACAATATTGTTCGCCACCGAAAATTCATAATCGGTTGTTTTCCTTGCATAGATAGCCGCCCACGCATCAAAAGAATGAATGCCCTGTTTTTCCAATGCCCGTGGTCGCAGGTATTTGAACAGCAGATACAGTTCTGTAAGCGAATTACTGATAGTTGTACCTGACAGAAAGGTAGCTCCCATATCCGCATTTGTTCGTTCCTGAATAGTACGGATTGCAAAGAGCAGGTTCAATGCTTTTTGGCTTCCGTCCACATTGCCCAATCCAGCTACCCTTGTATGCCTTGTGTTGAACATCAGGTTTTTGAATTGGTGGCTCTCATCAACGAACAAGTGGTCAATGCCCATCATCTTAAAATCCACCACATCATCTTTGCGGTTTTCAATATCGTGTTTCAGGGTTTTGAGCTTGACTTCGAGGTTTTCTTTCCGCTTGATTACTCCGGCAAGCATACCTCTGGTAACTTCCTTGCCTTGCGATTGCAGTGCATCGAGGTTACGTTCTACACTGTCTAATTCGATTTCGAGTATTTCCTTTTGTATTTCGGGCGATTGCGGTATCATTCCGAATTGGTCGTGCGTTAAGATGACAGCATCCCATTCGTTATTCTTAATATCCCCGAAAATCCGCAGGCGTTTTTGGGGCGTAAAATCTTCTTTACCCGGAAATAGGATTTTTGCGTGTGGGTAGGCTGTACGGTAGGCTTCGGCAATTTCGTGAACATTGCTTTTCAACCCAATAATCATCGGTTTATGGGCTAACCCCAACCGCTTCATTTCCTGTGCTGCGGTACACATTACCAACGTTTTTCCTGCACCTACTTCGTGGTCGCAAATTGCCCCGTTGTTCAGCTTTATCATCCAAACGGTGTCCTTTTGGCTGGAATACAGGTCTTCAATGCCCAATGCCTTACGGTCTAATCCCGGAAAGTCCTGATGGCTGCCGTCATAGTTCGGTCGAACGAAACAGTTAAAGGTATCGTTGTACTGGTTGGTCAGCCTGTTTTTAAACTCATCGTTTTGGGCGTGAAGCCAATCGGTAAAGGCGGTACGGATTTCGTCAATCTTGGTGTTTGCCATTTGTATGGCTTCCATATCCCGTACTTTGACCTCCTGGTCGCCAACCATCACTTTTTTGGTAATATCAGGCGTGGTATTGACAAGGGCGTGTTTGAGCAGGGCAATCCCGTCAAACGTCCGACTTTCTGCTTTGACAGCGTATTTTTCCCATATATGCAAATTCTTACGGTCGCACTTTACGGAAAAGTCATCGGAGCTTTCAGAGTAATGAACGAGTACATCTGTATCAAAAAGATGTGAAGCAAATCGGGCGTAAATACCTGTGGGCATCCAGCGTTCGCCCAAATTAAAATCGAGTTCCTCAAATTCGATACGTCTTGGTCTGGCTTCTTCCAAAACGGTAAGGCTTGCTTTGGCTTCGCTGTCATCGGGATTGCGTTCGAGGTAGGTTTTAACCTCTTGGGCTTTTTCCACTATGTTACCTGCAATCCAGCGTTCGGATATTTCATATTCCTTTTGCAGAGGATTGTAGTAAATGCGACCGTGTAAGGCTTTTTTCAAAGCATCATCGGTCATACCGCTTATTTCGGACATATAGTCCAAATCCACGCTTCCGTATTTATTCAGCGAAGCCGCTAATGCTTCTTCGGGATTATCCGTTGCTATAGTTATGGTAGAAAAACTAACAGGTCTGCTGAATATATCGGCTTTGTGTACCACGCCACCAATAACACGTTCCAAATAAGGGATTTCCTTACCGGAACTGTCGGTTTTAATCAATTTGGCATTATCGGCACTGTTAAGGTTGCCGTACTTTTTAACAAAAGCATCGTAAAGGCGATTAAGGTTTTCCCTTTCTTCCTTGTATTCAGTCTGATGCTGTGCCTCTTTATTGTAAAGCTGTTGGTAAACATCACGCACGCCGATATACGCTTCGGCTCTCGCTTTCTGTAAGGTCGGTAACTGTAAAGAGTGGAATACAGCCGTACCGTCTGACGTATCTACATCTTGCAGATGACCAACCCAACCATTATCCACCACAAGGCAATCGTTGCGGTGGAACGATTGCAGTTCGCGACTGTACGGAGCAGGTTCAGGAATGGTGTCGGGAGCGGCTGGCTTATCAGTTTGGCCATTCCCATTGATACTTGAAAACAGGTCACCGATAGCATCCTGTTTTTTGCCGTTGGCTGATGTATTTCCATTGGTAGCTCTATTAGTAATAGGAGATGTATAGGGCTGCTGCGTCGCACTGAACAGGTCTGTCTGGCGAGATATTGCACCTCTTTTTTTGTTGGTACTTTGTCTTTTAACTTGTGTTGTTCTTTTGGGCGGAGTAGCAACCATTACAGGCTCGTTCGCATTTTCAAACAAGTCGAAGATGCTTAGTTGCTTTAATTCCTGTAGGCTTTCCCGATGGTTTACAGGCGTGGGTACAGGTTGCGGTTTTGGCTGAATGCTTACAGGTTCGATAATCGGAGATGTAACCGTTGGCGTTATCGAAGTTTGTATAACAAGTTCATCGTTCCGTTCGCCTTTGTATAAATTCAAATTCAGGTGCTTGCCAAAATCTTCGGAAAGCATTTGTTTTAAATCTTTGGCAATTCCCTCAACGCCGCCTTTATGCGTATAGATTAATGCAGGTTGTCCGTATGGGTCGGTATCTAATTTGCGATCGGTATAAACAATCCTTGTGCTGTCTTGAAAGAGTGCATTACCAGGTGTATTGTATGCTGTTTGCCTGCTTTGGCAAAACAGATCTTCCCTTTCGGTCAGATTTTGTTTTGCCGTATTCCTTTGCAGGATAATCAGGTCGCTTCCGACTTCCGTACCTGCATATTCCGTAAACAGGTTGTTAGGTAAGCGAACAATTGAAATCAAATTATTATCCTGCATCAAAGCCCTGCGTATCGGTTCGTTCTTCGGACTGTTTAAAACGCCTTGTGAAGTAATGTAAGCCAACAAACCACCCTCACGAAGCATATCACCACCTTTCAGGAAAAAGTAATTGTGTATGCTTCGAGCTGCCTGTACTTTTGCACTGTCCTTGCTTCGAGAATAGGATAAATCAAAGACGGAAGTATCGCCGAATGGTATATTACTGGCGATTACATCATAGCTGTTTTGTTCCTTTTCGGGTATTTCCTCAAAACCACTTACACGGATATTGCTATCGGGATAAAGCTGTTTTAAAACCTTGCCTGTGAGCAAGTCTTTTTCATAAGCGGTAACACTTTGTTGGTTTTCCGAAAAGGATTGTATAAAAGAGCCGATACCTGCGGAGGGTTCAAGGAATTTATCAATGTTCAGGCCACTTTCACGCAAGGTTGTGGAAATCGCATCTATGACCTGTGGCGGTGTATAAAAAGCCGTAAGTACGGAGCTTTTCATACTGTCCACATACCTACGGTATTGCTTTTCGTCTTCGGAGTTTTCTTTGAGTAGTTGGTGTAGTTCCTGCGTAATTGGGAAAAGGTCGTGTTCCGTTTTTCTCCAATTATTGATGTCTATTTCATTTGCTATGGGGTTCAGAACGAATTTAAGACCGCCAAATCCGCTATAAAGCATCATTGACAGTCTTTCGCCTACGGTGGCTTGCCGTTTCTCCTTTTCCAGTTTAAAAGCAATTCGCAGGGCATCAATATTCTGTTGGAGATGTTGCTTCTTATTGAAGCCCATTTTCCTGTATCCATATTGCGATGGTTCCCGTTATTTCAGTATAGAGCATGTCGTACTCTGTGTTATAAGCGAAATCATCGGTTAGTTTATAGCCAGAGAAAACAGGCTCGCAAACAGGGAACATTTTTAAGGCGAAAGGTCGCAGTTCCTCATCTGCCATTATGGTATCAAATTCATTAAAGACCACCTGAAAAACGGTGTCGAATTTGGAGAAGTACAAGCCCTCAAAAAGTATATAATTGGCTATTTCGT
Organism: Chryseobacterium indologenes; assembly: GCF_001295265.1. GTDB lineage: Bacteria > Bacteroidota > Bacteroidia > Flavobacteriales > Weeksellaceae > Chryseobacterium > Chryseobacterium indologenes_A. Next base: position 176,900 of record NZ_LJOD01000001.1, read on the forward strand.
TGCACTTTTCAATATCATTTCCCGAAATAAAAGCCCCCTCGTAAGCATTACCAGCCCACGAAGAACGTTGCTCAATAAATTTTTGATCGTTTGCTTTTTCGGGAAAACTTGTGTTGAGTAATTCCTGTAAACGCAATCTGAAATACGATAGGTCTTTTTGCTGTGTGCTCATACTATAATATTGTTTAGAATTTTATCTGAAACCTAAAATTATAGCAGTAAATAAGTGCTTTTGCAAAAGTGGCAGAGTTTTTCTTTGATAGGTAGTATTTGGCTATGTACAATAGAGAATTGGAATGATAATTTATACGGAATTGGTGCTTAGAGATATTTTTTTTCACAAACTCTTTTTTGGTTTAAATATTTATCGTAATATTGCGATATATTATTGCAGATAAGATGGGCGTAACAAAAACAGAAATATTTACAGAACAGCAAAACAGCTTAGCAACCACATTAAAGGCATTGGCTCATCCTGCCCGTATAGCTATCCTGCAATACATTGTTAAGCAGAATGCCTGTATTTGTAATGACTTAGTGGAAGAATTAGGATTGGCTCAGGCTACCATTTCACAACATTTAAAAGAGCTTAAAAACATTGGTATCATCAAAGGAAATATTGAGGGGACAAGTGTTTGTTACTGTATTAATGAAAATGTTTGGCAGCAGATTAAAAAGGAACTCAATACTTTTTTTATAGATAATGTAGGGGTTGATAAATGCTGTTAAGCATTTTTTTTAAGCACATTAATCGCAATAAAGCAATATAACAATTAAATAAAAAACAATGAAACTATCAAAAATCAAAGAAATTTTGCAGGCATTAGATAATGTTGAATTTCAATTAGAGAACGGAACCTTTGTACCCGAACACTTTCACGTTACGGAAGTAGGTGTTATCACAAAACATTTTATTGATTGTGGCGGAACCATAAGAAATGAAAAAGTTGTCAATTTCCAATTATGGAATGCCAACGATTTTGAACACCGGTTAAAACCAACCAAACTATTAAACATCATCAAACTATCCGAAGAAAAATTAGGTATTGAGGATGCAGAAATTGAAGTAGAATACCAAAGTGAAACGATTGGCAAATACGATTTGGATTTCAACGGAAACCATTTTGTACTGAAGAACAAACAAACCGCTTGCCTGGCCAGTGATGCCTGCGGTATTCCTGCTGAAAAACAGAAAGTGAAATTATCTGAGCTTAATAATGCTTGCTGTACACCAAATTCGGGATGTTGTTAATTACTAAAAACGAAATAAGATGTATCAAAAACTAATCGAAATCATTAACAACAAAATTGATGTTCACAGTATCAGCGAAGAACGTAAAACCATATTACAGCCGTTGATAGATTTTGTACAGCAAAAAGTAAACAACAGGCAGGATATAAATATCAATTTCATATGTACCCACAATTCCCGAAGAAGCCATTTATCACAGGTTTGGGCACAGGTAGCGTCAGCACATTTTAATATGCCAAATGTAAACTGTTATTCGGGTGGTACAGAAGAAACAGCACTATTCCCGAAAGTCGCAGAAACATTAACCAATCAGGGATTTAATATTTTCAAAATAGCAGACACCAACAACCCTGTATATGCTATAAAGTACAGCGACAATGCTTTGCCTGTAATTGGTTTTTCAAAAAAGTACGATAGTCCTTTTAACCCTGTATCAGCATTCTCAGCCATTATGACCTGTTCGCAGGCAGACGGAGGATGCCCGTTTATTGCGGGTGCAGAAAAAAGAATACCTATCACTTTTGAAGACCCAAAAATTTCGGACAACACACCAGAGCAATCACAGGTATATGCAGAAAGAAGTTTGCAGATAGCAACAGAAATGTTTTATGTCTTTTCAAAAATCATCAAATAGCCAATGCAACCAAAACTAAAATTCTTAGACAGATACCTAACCTTATGGATATTCCTTGCAATGGCAACAGGCATAGGGTTGGGACATTTCTTTCCGGGTATTTCAAAAATCACGGATAGCCTATCAGTAGGCGCTACAAACATTCCTTTGGCAATAGGTTTAATACTGATGATGTACCCGCCATTAGCAAAAGTAGATTACACATTATTGCCCCAAGCATTTAAAGATAAAAAAGTAATTGGCATATCCTTAATGCTGAATTGGGTTATCGGTACAGTATTGATGTTCGGATTAGCCGTTTTGTTTTTAAGAAATGAACCCGATTATATGACAGGCTTGATACTGATAGGATTGGCAAGATGTATCGCAATGATAATTGTATGGAGCGATTTGGCAAAAGCCAACAGAGAATACACCGCTATGTTGGTAGCTTTAAACAGCATCTTTCAGATAATAAGTTACAGCTTCCTTGTTTTGTTGTTCATTAATGTATTACCAAGCAAATTAGGCTTAGCCAATTTCAATGTAAGCGTATCAGTGAAAGACGTTACCGAAAGCGTATTGATATACTTAGGTATTCCATTCTTAGCAGGTTTTTTAAGCCGTTACTTCCTTATCAAATCAAAAGGTACAGAATGGTATAACCGAAAATTTGTACCCAAAATATCGCCCATTACATTATATGCTTTACTGCTTACAATCGTATTAATGTTTAGTCTGAAAGGCGATAAAATAGTAGAGTTGCCAATGGATGTGGTAAAAGTTGCCATACCGTTAATCATCTATTTTGTACTGATGTTTTTTGTGAGCTTCTTTATCAATAAATCCCTAAACATTCCTTACGACAAAAACGCATCCATCGCATTTACAGCCACAGGAAACAATTTTGAATTAGCCATAGCCGTAGCAATAGCGGTTTTTGGTATTCACTCACCACAAGCATTTGTAGGTGTTATCGGTCCGTTGGTAGAAGTTCCGGTACTGATATTATTAGTAAGGGCAAGTTTATGGTTAAAGAAGAAATATTATCCAAATTAATTCTAAGACCATTTTTAATGATAACCCCTCCGAACCTGGAGGGGTTATTGCTCATTTTGTGTTTCTTAATTCGTTATTGATAAAAGCTTCCAGTTTTGCTTTATCAGGTAGTTGCAATTGATATTTACTTACAAAAATATCGAGGTCGCTATCGGCAATTGCATATTCTACAAGTGCTTTGTTCTGATTGGTAACGAGCAATATCCCAACGGGTGGATTATCATTACTTTCCTGAATATTTTTTTTGTAATAGTTGAGATACGATTTCAGTTGCCCGATGTGTTCGTGTTTCGCATTTTCCGTTTTCAGTTCCACTAAAACGTGGCATTTCAAAATTCGATGATAAAAAACCAAATCAATAAAGTAGTATTCATCACCAATCAGTAATCGTTTTTGCCGGGCTTCAAAACAAAATCCATTTCCGAGTTCGATAATAAATTGTTGCAAATGCTCGATAAGACCTTGCTCCAGCTCACTTTCTTCTATTAAATGCGGTTGCCGAATATCAAGAAACTCAAAAAAGTAATGCGATTTCACCAAATCAGTAATCTGTTGTGGCTTTATTTTTTGCATTACTTCATCAAATGAACCTTTGTGGTCGCCCGACAATCCAACTCTTTCATAAGTTAGTGTATTGATTTGTCTTTTTAGCTCTTTAACAGAAGGTTGCGTTTGCAAAATTAGCAACTCGTAAAAATGTCTTTTCGTAGTATCATCTATTTTTATGAGTTCTACAAGATGTGTGAACGATGTAGAGAAGATAAATTTGTGGAGATGATTATCCTTATTTTGAGATTGGTCAGTCAGCAACTGACTAATCTCATATCCGGATCTTTGATCGTTGAATTCTTGGGTTGCCGACCCAACAATTGTATTTTGTTGATTTTCAAAAGAAAAGCCTTCAAATAAATTACCCGGAAAAAGGTTTTTGAAGTCTTGGGTTATCAACCCAATAATTTGAGGATAAGTGTTATAAAACTGGCGGCAACGGGACAGTTCCGGAGCTGAAAGTCCTCTGATGCTGATGTTTTTTGCAAGATTTTGGAGTAGTTTGGCTCCATATTGTGCCCGGTCGCTTCCGTTTTGCTCAAACTCCACAATGTAAAAACCGATAAGCCAGTTTCTGAGCGTAAGATTTATATTTACTGCTTTTACGGCATTTTGCTGTAAAAAATCATTGGTTTGCTGTATGCGAAAAGCTAATTTTTCAAAATTCATAACTCACTTATTCTTAATAGTTGTAAAGGTAATAAAACCGAAAAAGGAATATTATTTCTTCCTGGTTTTGCTTTTCTCAAACTCAAAAGAAGTACTGCAATCGGCATTCAAAACGATATACGCATCAAATTTCTTTCCGGCTTTGCTTTTCATTCCTTTGATAAGGCTGGTTTTCCCTTTGTTGACAAGGCTTTCAATATCGGCTATACCGATTTGTACACCACACACATTGCGAAACTGTACCCAACTACATGCTTCATTAGGACATTTTGCAATCTTTTCACGGATAGTTAACTCGTGACTTTTGCATTTAGGACAGACCAATTTAGGCAGGTTGCTTTGGACAATGGAAGTTTGAAGCAATTCGTTGGTTATAGATGAGGCATAATTTTCCATTTCCTTTTGAAACGCACCTGCATCAACTTCGTTGTTTTCGATTTTCTGCAAAGCCACTTCCCATTCAGCGGTCATGGCCACATCAGCAATTTTTCGGTCTTTGACCAATTCATATACCTGCAATCCTTTTTCGGTGGGGATTAAGGACTTCTTTTCTCGTTGGATGTAGTTACGGGTAAACAGGGTTTCAATGATTGATGCCCTTGTAGCCGGTGTTCCGATGCCGATATTTTGCAGGGCTTTCCGTTCGTCTTCATTTTCGATTTCCTTGCCTGCGGTTTCCATAGCCGACAAAAGGCCGGCTTCGGTATAAAGCACCGGCGGTTTGGTTTTCTTTTCGAGAACAGAAACTTCTTTTATTTTGAGCTCATCACCTTTTTTAAGTTCGGGCAAGTCCTGTACTTGCTCAGCTTCATCATCCGAAAAATTACCCCTTATAGACCGCCAACCTGCTTCCAGAATTTTACAGCCTTTTGCCGTAAAATCATAATGCAATGTCAGTAATGAAACATCGGTTATTTCTTTGATGCAGGATTGTGAAATGGCTTCGAGCAAGCGAAAGGCAATCATATCATAAACCGCATTTTCGTCTGCACTCAAAACAGACGGAATTTTGTCTGTAATCAATAATCCGTGATGATCTGTAACCCGCAAATCGTTTACAATACGTTTATTAAAACGACCCCATTTAATTTTTGACAAAGCATCTTCGCAGGCTTCCCTGTTTTGCAACGCCCTTACGAGATTTGGGATTTCGGTCCACACATCTTCGGGAATGTATTTGCTTCCGGTGCGTGGATAGGTGATGAATTTCTTTTCGTAAAGACTTTGGGCAATATTCAGTGTTTTTTCGGCAGACAGGTTCAATTTTTTATTGGCTTCCTTTTGCAAGCCTGTCAAATCAAATAACAAGGGTGGCTGCTCTGTTATGTTTTTACTTTCTACGGAAGTAACGATTACCGAATTGCCGCTTCTTTCGATAGACTTTAACGTATCTTCTGCCAGTGTTTTATCCTGCCATTTGGTATTAGAAATGCTTTTAAAATCAATCTGCTCTTTGTGGTGTAATAACTGAATTTGCCAGTATTTTTGTACCGAGAAATCCTTGTTGGCCAAATAGCGTTTACAGATTAAAGCGAGCGTTGGTGTTTGCACCCTGCCTAGCGAATAGATCCCATTGCCTGCGGCTATGGAAAGTGCCTGCGTAGCGTTGATGCCTACCAGCCAGTCGGCACGGCTTCTGCCTTGTGCTGCCTGATACAATCCGTCAAATTCCTCTCCGTTTTTTAGGTTGGCAAAGCCTTGTTTGATGGCTTTTTCGGTAAGCGAGCTTATCCAAAGGCGTTCAAAGGGTTTTCGGCATTTCAGATATTCATAAATGTATCTGAAGATGAGTTCGCCCTCACGTCCTGCATCAGTAGCAACAATAAGGCTTTCACTTTGATTAAACAGTTTTTGAATAATTTTTAACTGCTTTAACGCACCAGTATCGGTGGTGTATCCCTTGTCTTTTTTAACCTTACGAACGGTCAGCATAAATGGATTGGGCAATATCGGCAATGATGCCTTATCAAATCCCGTAACGCCGTAATCTTCGGGCATTCCCAATCCGATTAAATGACCGAATGCCCACGTAACAAAATAACCGTTACCTGTAAGATAGCCGTCCTTTTTATCGGATGCTCCCACAAGTCCGGCTATTTCTCTTGCTACGCTTGGTTTTTCTGCGATAATTGTTTTCATATTATTTTACACTTTTCTGCCTTTGGATTTTGCAGGTGCTTTCGGTTTTTCCTGTTGGTCCTGCTGTTGTTTGTTTTTAGGAGATTGCTGTCCTGATTTCAAAGGCTCGTTGATGTTCTTGGTCGCCTCATTGGTTTTTCCCTCAGAATTGACGGCAGCTTGTGTTTTATGGGCTTCGGTAGGTTTTGCCTGAGCCTTAACCTGGCTTGGAAACTGAAAATTGGTTTTTCCTGTTTCCGCATTGAATGTGATATAACCCTGATACGGTTGCCCTTTTTTGTCTTTCAATCCATCAATGTAAATGGTTTGCCCGGCTTTGAAATCCTTGTATTGCTCATCGGTCAGTTCCTTGCCTCTGAAAGTTTTAGGGGCTTCCTGCAACTGGCTTTGCTGATTACCCTGTTCGTTTTTTTGTTGGGTGTTTTGGGCTTGCTGATTGTTGTTGCTTCTGTCAAACAAAAATTCAACATATCTTTTGTCCGCATTAAACTGAACAGTCGCACTAAATTCATCACCCTTTTTTGAAATCATTCCCTCCAGGTAAAGAGGTTTGCCTTCCATTAAGGTTTGCTTTTGCTCATCGTTCAGTTTCACACCTTTAATTTCATCAGGAATTTTAATGAAATCAGTTCGCAGGGCAATAAGTTCATTGGTCAGCCTGTCCACACTGATAATGGAGGGCATCATTTCATCAGTTTTGGTGTTTTTCAATTCCACCACACGGCCCATATTGCCTGTTTCGAGCAGGTTTTTCTTGTCCTCATCCGTAAACTTATGACCGAAAAATTCAAAATTGAGGTTGGGTTCTTTTCTGATACCGTGTATCGCTGCCACTACGGTTCCGTCCGGTGTAGTCTGTAAAGACAAACGGGCATCGGTACGAACAATAGCACCGCCGAGATTTATACTTACAGGTACAAGGTCATTGGTTTTATAACCTCTTAATAACGGGTCTAAGAGGTTCATTTTTTCAAGGCGTTCCTTGCCTAATCCCAGATTGTTCATTGTTTCCCAATCAATCTGTTCCGGTTTAAAGCGGTATTCGCTTGTTTCCGGCGTAGTCTGTGTTGTTGCCATATCATTTTTATTTTCTTGTTGATGTTCATTTTTCGGTTCAGGTTTTACCTCATTCTTTTTCATTTCTTTCTTACCTTCCGGTGTAGGGTTATCTACCTGCTTTTGCATTTGCTTTGCCTTATCAATGGCTTCATCAGCAGGAACTTTGAAGAATGAAAACTGGGTAGGGTCTTTTAATTGCCTCCAAAAGTTGGAGAAGAAATTGGAGAAAAGATCACCATGCTTGTCCACACGCATAAACTGGCTTTGGTTTTCCTTAGTGGGGTCGGCAGTTTTCAATTTGCCATCTTCGTCAATCCCGGTAACAGCTTGGATTTTATTCTTCTGCTTGTCCAGTACCAGCAATATGTCCGACAGTTGTTCGGGAGCTTCCTGTTTATTTGCTGTTTCTTCGCTCATATCTTACTATTTTAAGTTCAGTGTCGAATGTAGTTGAAGCCTTTGTACTATTGTCCAATGTGGCAGTCAAAGGCAGTGTTTGTCATTTAGTGGCGTTCATTTTGAAGGCGGATTAAAGCTCTCCCGTATGAACTGATGTACATCAGATAGTTTGTAATACAGCTTTCCACTTATGGTATAATATGGCAATTTGCCGATAGAGCGATACCGTTGCAGGGAACGGTTGCTAATTTTCAGCATTTGCAATAGATCTTGATTGTCGAGCAATTCCTCTCCGTCAACACTGTTGCGTTTCTTTTGCAAATTGTCAATATTGTCGCCCAGCATATCGAGGCGTTCCATTAAGCGATCCATCCACGCCAAAAATTCCATTCTGTCAATATTCATAGAAATATGCTTTTACAGGTTTAACCTATTTTTTATCTGTCTTTAGCTTTCTGCCTTTTTCGATATAGCTTTTGCCTTTTGCCATAAGCTCCTGTATGTACTCATCACTGCTTTGCACTACATTGGCGTTGAGCAAATCTTTAATGGCTCCAATGGTGTAGAAATATTGCCCATAGATTTTTGAATAAGCTATTTCGCCTTTGGTACGCATCCGCCACAAAGTCTTTTCGCTGATGTGCAGATATTGGCATACCTCGTGATTGTTAAGCCACAAATCATCGTAGCTTGTATCGTTTAATCTTTTGAGGTAATCGGCAATTGCATTGATACGGCTGTTAAGCTGTATCCACGCATCCTCTTCAATAGTGATTATTTTCATTGCACAGCATTTAAAGTTCACTACGCAAAATTGCTAAGGGTGGCAGAGTTTGTCTGCCAATGCCAGCCAATTGGTTTGGCGGTTTTTTGAAAATTTTTGCAATTGGCAGAAACCCCTGTGTAATAAGGGTTTTAAAGAATTTTGAAGTGTTTGTTACATCATTTTGCACTCATTTGCCAATTGGCAGATATGGGCAAAAAAAAAACAGCACACGGTGTGTACTGCTTTCAACCAATAGTTGTGTATAGCTAAAGGTCTTTATCCATATATTCTTCCAAAGAAATTTTAAGCTGATCTAAAAATGCCGTTCGTGAGTCTGCACGGGTTTTCATTCTATGGAAAGCGTGGTGTATGTCTTTTAATGGAGTTCGGAACAGGATTTGAAAAATCAAAGCCAGTTTTCGGATGCCAATATTTCCGTGAGAGATGGCATTGGAAACATATAAAGCGTATATGAGTTCGATTAGGGCATTTTGTGAATTTGTCCAAACAATATCTTTGTTGACATCGCCATTCATTAAAACTATATCCGGGTTTTCTTCGGGGTTGATTTTATTAAGCAAATAAGTATAGAGTAATTCATTGGCGACAATATGGGCTATTTTATTATCGTAGTACGTTGAAAAACTAAGATCAATTTCAAAAACTCCGCTGTTTAAACCATCGTAATAATTGATTTTTCCGAGCATGAAATAGCTGTTGTCACGGTCAACTCTTCCTGCACGATAATACCTGTAAAAATAGGTGTCGCAAATACTTTCTTTGTATTCCGATTTAAGAGATTTCAATTCATTCTCATAATAGTTTAGGTGCATTTTACCAGTGTTAAACGGGCAGGTAGTTTCTATACGGAATACTTTGTTATAGTAAATGAGCTTTCCTAAAATCTGCGGTTTGATGTTCTTGAAAAAATCTATTTCCTGATGTTCATTTTCAAATCCGCTCTGTACAACTTTTGCTTTTACGTTTAACAGAATTTCGTTAAGGGATAAGGTCATTTGATAAGCCTCTTCCGCCGTTGGCATCAGTAGTGAAGAAATTTTATCTTCCTGATGCCTTATTTGCGATAATATTTTACTCAATAGGATTTCCATAGTACAATCGGTTTAAAATTATCATAACCTTTCTCCGAATACATCTATTGATGATTTGTCAAAATTTGGAAATAATACTGGAATAAATATCACAGGTTCCCCACAGTGGGGGGATTTTTTCGAGAACTGTTTTATACGGAAAGGATGAAAAAAAGGATAAAGCACCATCGTACTTTATCCTATATTTTTTATATTTGCAGTATTGATTTACAAGGTAATTCAGTGAAAGTAAGCGCAGTGAGCACCATTACTAAATCGTTACCGATTGGATTTTCAATTTTTGTAAACTACTCTTTATTAGCCACTTTGGGCTATATTAATCTTTTTTATAAAAAAATATAAAATTTTAAACAGCTTCAAAATAAAAATAGGATGCTAAAGACGGCATCCTATTTTTTTATTATTCATGGTTCACGTTTACCAAAACCTTACATACAAGGCAGTCAGCAAAAGCAGTGTCAGTACTATCAAAACTAAGGTTCTGTTATCTACTTTAAACATCGTTACATTAATGGCAAAGGCTTTAGGATTAACTTTCGGACCTGCCAGACTAATCAGTATCATGGCAATTATTGTGATAAAAAACGACCATCCCATATTAATCAGGAAAGGAATCTCCGTAATGGTATGCACCGCTCCATTCTCCAGCTTTTCATAGGTAAATGCCGTATACATCCACGTCTCTTTCCCGAAAATTTCTACAGCAAAACTGTTAAAGAATATCGCCAGGACAAAGCCTAAGATAACTCCTACCAAAGCGGCTGTTCCTGTTGTTCTTTTCCAGAACATTCCCAAAAGGAACATGGCAAAAACTCCAGGACTGATAAAGCCTGTATATTTCTGGATAAATGTGAAACCTCCTTCACCACCAATTCCCAAAACATCTGTCCAGGTAAAGGCCAATGCTGCCATCATTGCAATAATAATGACCCAGCGGCCTGTTCTCACCATCTGAATTTCGGTGGCATCTGTTTTAAGATATTTCTTATAAATATCCAGGGTAAAAATGGTTGAAATACTGTTCACTTTTCCTGCCAGTGAAGCTACAATCGCTGCTGTCAATGCTGCAATGGCTAATCCTTTCAGCCCTACAGGTAAGAATCCTAATATTGCAGAGTATGCTCCGTCTTTCACTCCGTTGAATCCCGGAAGGTGTCCTTTGGAATATAAAACATAAGCAGCGATTCCCGGAAGCATTACGATTACAGGCATGAATAATTTCAGGAAACCCGCAAACAGAATTCCTGTTCTTGCCGTTTTCAGATCTGCCCCTAAAGCTCTCTGGGTGATATACTGATTACAGCCCCAATAGTTCAGGTTAACAATCCACTGACCGGCAAAATACATGGCCAAGCCTGGCAACACGACATATTTCTGTACCTCAAGATTCTGAGACATCGCCAACGTAGTTGTGGTTGTTGTTGGTTTTTCAAGAATCAGCTTAAAGTGCTGCGGTGCCTCATTGATCAGGGTATTAAATCCTGCCAGCGCATTTCCTACAGCCGCTCCGTTGATTCTCTGGTCCACAATCTGCAAAGCCATATACACCGTTGCAAAGCCTCCGATAATAAGGACCGCTACCTGGATAACGTCTGTATATCCTATCACTTTCATCCCTCCAAGACCGATCAGAAGGGCCATAAGCAGAAGAGCGATCATAATCCCGTGAAGATGTTCTCCTCCCAGTAAAGTATCGATAGCAAGAGCACCCAGGTAAAGAATGGACGTAAGATTCACGATAACATACAGAAACAGCCAGAATACTGCCATAATCAGCGAAACAGATTTGTTATACCTTCTTTCCAGAAACTGAGGCATGGTATAGATCTTATTCTTAAGATAGATTGGTATAAACCATACTGCAATAACGATGAGTGCGACGGCAGCAATCCATTCGTAAGCGGCAACAGCGATTCCTACAAAGAAACCTTCACCACTCATTCCGATAAACTGCTCAGCGGAAATATTGGAGGCAATTAAGCTGGCTCCGATCGCCCACCAGGTTAAAGATCCTTCCGCAAGGAAATAGTCCTTACTTCCTGTGGATTCAGATTTTTTCTTTTTATAGATCCATAATCCGTAGGAAGCTACCACTACGAAATAGACCAGGAATATGATGATATCAATAGTTGCTAAATTTCCCATAGTTTAGTTTTTAACGGAGAATTTATAGATAGTTTTTGACTGGTATTTCTGTCCGGGCTTCAATTCTGTAGAAGGGAAAGAAGACTGATTTGGCGAATCCGGGAAATGCTGGGTCTCCAGACAAAATCCTGTTCTGAATTCATTTTTGCCCCCTGTTTTGGTATCAAACTTTCCGTCAAGAAAATTTCCGGAATAAAACTGCACACCAGGTTCATCGGTGAAGACTTCCATCAGTCTTCCTGTTCCCTGATGATAAACTTTAGCGATGCTTCTTAGTCCTTTTCCGTTCAGAATCCAGTTATGGTCATACCCTTTTCCTTTTTTCAGCTGATCGTCGTCTGCACCGATATCTTTTCCGATGGGTTTTGACACCGTGAAATCAAAGGGAGTATCTTTTACAGCTTTCTGTTCACCGGTAGGAATCAGGGTTTCATTCACCGGAAGAAAATGATCTGCGTTAATCTGCAACTCATGATCAGTAATGGTTTTCGTAAAATTTCCGGACAGGTTAAAATAAGAATGCTGGGTAAGGTTCACCACTGTAGGCTTATCGGTTTCTGCTTCATAGGAAATTTCCAGAGCATTATCGTCCGTAAGGGTGTAGAAAACAGTTGTTGTGAGCTTTCCCGGATATCCTTCTTCACCGTCTGCACTGGTATATGATAATTTCAGTGTCGGAAATCTTTTATCTTTTACTTCTTCAATATTCCAGAATCTGGTATGAAATCCTTCTTTTCCCCCGTGAAGGCTGTTGGGACCATCATTTTTATCAATTTCGTATGTTTTACCTTCCAGTGAAAATTTTGCATTGGCAATCCTGTTGCCGTATCTTCCGATCAAAGCACCAAAATAATAAGGATTGCCATCGAAATATCCTTCGGGTTTTGTAAAGCCAAGTACCACATCTCCGTATTTCCCGTTTCTGTCCGGGGCGGTTAAAGAAGTGATAATTCCACCGAAGTTGATGACCTCAACTTTCATCCCGTTTTTATTGGTCAATGTGTATTTTTTAATAGAATCGCCTTTTGGCGTAACTCCATAGTCTGACGTATGAATATGCTCCATTTTTCCTGAAATATCCTGTTTGTTATTTTCTTTTCCGCAGCCGAAAATAATTAAAAATAATAAAATAAAAATGCCGATATATGTTATTTTTCCCATAATTATTTACATATTTTTTAATATTATTTAACGATAATACATTTCATTCCAACGAAGTGTATTTTTAAAATCACGCATTCTGGTATCTTCATCAATGACTAATGATTCAATTCCTGCTATCTCAGCAAAATCTTCCAGCTGTTCTGCTGAAATATTTTCACTGTAACATGTATGGTGTGCACCTCCTGCCAGTATCCAGGCTTCTGCGGCCGTATATAAATCAGGAAGAGGTTTCCATAAAACTCTTGCTACCGGAAGCTTTGGCAGCTCTTCTGTGATTTGCAATGCTCTGGTTTTGTTGATGAGTAGTCTGAAATGGTTTCCAAAATCCATCAGGGCAGCGTTCAGGGAATCAATGTTTCCTCTGGAGTTAAAAACAAGGCGAACCGGATCTGCTTTTCCTCCGATTCCCAGGGGATGGATCTCACATGAAGGTTTCCCGGCAGCCAGCACAGGATCTACTTCCAGCATATGAGAGCCTAAAACAGAAGGATTGGAAGGGTCTAAATGATAGGTATAATCTTCCATAAAGGCGTTTCCACCTTCAAGGCCCTGCCCCATTGTTTTCATGGCACGTACGAGTGCTGCGGTTTTCCAGTCTCCTTCGCCTGCAAATCCGTATCCTTTCTGCATCAGGCGCTGTACGGCAATTCCAGGCAGCTGTTCCAGGCCGTGAAGATCTTCAAAAGTATCAGAGAATCCTTTAAATCCACCGTCTTTTAAAAACTTCTCAAGGCCCAATTCAATTTTTGCAGCGGTGTGCAGCGAACTTCTGTTGGCTCCTCCTTCCAAAAGAGAAGCTGCCATGTGATAAGAAGATTCATATTCTTCCATAAGGCTTTTTATTTCTCCCTCACTTACAGAATTGATAACGCCTACAAGATCACCGATTCCCCAGGTATTGACTGAAAAACCGAACTGTGTTTCAGCTTCCACTTTATCTCCTTCTGTAACGGCTACAAATCTCATATTATCTCCAAAGCGTGCAAATTTAGCTCCCTGCCAGTCATCCCATCCGGCAGCAACACGGCTCCAGTCACCGATCTGCTTCTGAACCCTTTCTTCTGACCAGTGCCCTACCACCACTTTTCTGTTCTTCCGCAACCGGCTTACCATAAAACCAAATTCACGGTCCCCGTGAGCGGCCTGGTTAAGATTCATAAAGTCCATATCCATGGCAGACCACGGAATATCTCTGTTGAATTGCGTATGCAGATGCAGAAGAGGTTTCTGTAAAATTTTTAATCCTCTGATCCACATTTTAGCGGGTGAAAAGGTGTGCATCCATGTGATTACCCCTATACAGTTTTCTGCATGATTGGCGGCTGCAATGGTTTCAAATATCTCTTCGGTAGTTTTTACTGTTGGCGTTACAATAATTTTTACCGGGATGAAAGAAGATTTTTCAAGTTCTTCCCCAATTTTTTTTGAGTGGTCTGCTACCTGAGCCAATGTTTCAGGTCCATATAAATGCTGACTTCCTGTGATGAACCAGATTTCTTTGGTATTGAGAGGTGTTAACATAATTTTCTGATCGTTAATAGTTGTTTGTTTTGAAATGTTTAGTGTTTAAATTCCTGTCCGTAATAGGCATTCTTGCCGTGCTTACGTTCATAGTGTTTTTTGATGAGAGAGTCTTTCAGACGTTCTGCATCAGGATTGATCTGTCTTGTGAGATAAGCCATTTCGGCAATGGTTTCCAGCACTTTACTGTTGTAGACTGCTTTTTCTGCATTTTTACCCCAGGTAAACGGGCCGTGATTGCCAATCAGAACCATTTCTACTTCTTCCGGGGAGAGCTGCTTTTCTTTAAAGCATTCGAGAATCTGGATTCCTGTATTGTATTCATAATTTCCCTGGATCAGCTCATCCCGCATGGGTGGAGCGCAGGGAATATCTGTCGTGAGATGGTCTGCATGGGTGGTTCCGAAAACAGGAATATCCATCTGTGCCTGTGCCCACGCTACAGAATAGATCGCATGAGTGTGGGAAATCCCGCCGATATTTTCCCAGTTTTTATACAGGTAAGCATGGGTCTTGGTATCGGAAGAGGGTCTGAGCCGGCCTTCAATGACATTGGCATCAAAGTCTAAAATCACCATGTCTTCCGGCTTTAAAATGTCATAGGGAACACCGCTTGGCTTAATGGCAAAAATGCCTTTATCACGGTCTACAGCACTTACATTCCCAAAGGTATAGACCACCAGCTTCAGGGCATCCAGCTGCATATTCGCTTCGTAACATTCTCTTTGGAGTTCTTTATAGGTATTCATTTTGAGTATCATTCAAAAGGTTAAAATGAAAAATCAGGAATTCTGAAGTTCTTTTCTGTTGTTTTTCAGTTTGGTATTGTATTCTACAAAATCAGCGAGCTTCTGGTATTGCTGCATTAATTCTCCGTAGTGCTGCACTTCTTCGGCTTTGGGTTGGTATTCCGCTTCAAATCCGGAGCCCATTTTCATGCTGGCTTCCTGTACGGTAGGATAAATTCCTGCTGATACGGCCGCATAAACAGCAGCACCCAATGCTGGCGTCTGGTCTGAAGCTGCTACTGCAATCGGCATATCCAGAACATTAGCGAGTGTCTGCATGATAAACGGTGATTTCCTTGCTACTCCTCCGATTCCGATCACTTTATTGATTTTCACACCTTCCTCTTCAAAACGGTCAACGATCTTTTTAGCTCCGAAGCAAATGGCATTGACCAAAGCCTTGAAAATATGAGGTGCTTTTGTTCCTAAAGAAAGATGGCTGACCGCTGCTTTAAGTTCCTGGTCTGCATCCGGTGTCCTTCTTCCGTTTACCCAGTCCAATGCAATCGGAACGCTATCTGAAAGAGGAATTTTTTCTGCTTCAAGGGTTAGTTTTCTGATAAGCTCTGCCTCCATTTCATCTGCCAGCCTGATCTTCTGCTCTTCTGAAATACTTCCGGAATGCATCATAATCTGTTGAACCGGCCACATGAGGATATCTTTATACCATGCCAGCACATCTCCAAAAGCAGACTGTCCTGCTTCAAGACCTATCAGTCCGGGAATTACGGAGCCGTCAACCTGCCCGCAGATTCCTTTTACGGTTGTACCTTCAATAGCTTCTTGTGAGGCCACCATAATATCGCAGGTAGAAGTTCCCATGATCCTGATCAGTGTATTTTCTTCCACCCTGGCTCCTACTGCGCCTGAATGGGCATCAAAAGTCCCTACCGTAATAATGGTTTGGGTTGTAAGACCGGTTTTTGCGGCCCATTCTTCATTCAGATAGCCGGCAATTTCATCAGAAGTATAAGTTTCTTTATATAATTTTGCTCTAAGCTCTCCCAGTGAAGGATCTAGCCTGTTGAGAAATTCTTCAGAAGGCAGGCCATTCCATGATTCATGCCACATGGCTTTATGACCGGCTGCACAGCGGCTTCTTTTGAAAGTGGACAAGTCCTGATGATCTGATAAAAGATAGGTCAGATAATCACAGTGCTCCATCCAGGTATAAGCAGCATTTTTTACCGCTTCATCCACTCTGGTGATGTGTAATATTTTGGCCCAAAACCATTCTGATGAATAAATACCGCCTTCATATTTTGTATAATCTTCCCCACCCCAGGTTCTTGCAAGGGTGTTGATTTCTTCAGCCTCCCGGATAGCGGTATGGTCTTTCCATAAAACCATCATGGCATTGGGATTCTCTTCAAATCCCGGAAGCAAGGCCAGGGCTGTTCCATCATTGGTTACTGGTAACGGTGAAGAGCCTGTAGTATCAATACAAATACTAACGATCTGCTCTGCTGGTATCCCACTTTCTCTTACTACTTCTGAAATGGTTTTCTCCAGACCTTCAATATGATCTGAAGGATGCTGCCTGAAACTGTTAGCTGAGGGATTACAATATCTGCCTTCTTTCCATCTCTGGTAATAACTGACCGAAGAAGTTATTTCGGATCCGTTTTCAGTATCGATAAGTACGGCCCGCACAGAATCTGTACCATAATCCAGCCCGATAACATATTTTTTCATGGTGATGAAACGTTTTTGATTATTGAGATTAATTTCTCCTGATGAGATAAAAACAAATATAAGATTCTATTTTAAATAAATGTAAAAAATACACTTATTTTTCATAATATACTAATTTACAGACAATTAAAGTAAATTAAGCTTTAAAATCACTAAAGAATTGGCAGGAATTTCAGTGGAGATTTTCCCATTTTTGAAGGCAGAAGTCTCTTCTTTAGGTTTCACAGGTTCGGCAGTGAAATTATTTTCACTGGAAAGCTGTGGTGCAGACAGAAATATCTGGGTAAATTTTTTGCCAACCTTCATATTTACAGGATTAATACTGATTTTTTTAGCCTGTAAATCAGTATTGACAATTTTAATAATGATTTCATTCTTATTTATATCCTTGACTGCCGTAGCAAATAAATTTTCCTGTCCTGAAAGAGCTTTTCCTTTATTTTCTATTGTCAGTAAATCTGTTCCTCTATTATTGGAGAATAATTTCTGAACATAATAATTAGGAGTGGCATAGGATTTCAGGTTATTGAACCAGATAAGGTCAGGTGTCCATTGCCAGCCTTCAGCGTGGGCAAAAAGTGGTGCATAAGAAGTCATGTAAACAACATCTGCATTTCTTTCAAGCCCGGTCATGAAAGCGGCTTCTGAAAGTGCTGTCAGCCAGTTATTTTTATTATCAGGCTTCACCACACCTACAGACTGGGCTGCATACTCCCCGGCAAAAACTTTTGGTCCGGAACGGTCGTAGTGGTCATATCTTGCAGCATTTTTCATAAACCAGTCGGGTGAATTGTAATAATGCTCGTCTACAATCTGTGCATTAAGCTGTTTCAGCTCTTTCCAGCCATATTCAAAGAATTCGCCATCAGGTGACGGCCCGCTTCCTGAGATGATCTTAATGTCAGGATATTTTGCATGGATAGCTTTTTCAAACACTTTATAACGTTCGATATAATCCGCTCCCCACTGCTCATTTCCTACTCCGATAAATTTTAAATTGAAAGGTTTGGCGTGTCCCATATCAGCGCGAAGCTTCCCCCATTTTGTTGTTGCTGAATCTCCGTTGGCAAACTCAATCAGGTCCAGGGCATCCTGAACGTACGGATCAAGGTCTTCCATTTTAACGAGTTCTGCCGTATTGAACTGGCATGCCATTCCGCAACTTAGAATAGGAACAGGTTCTGCACCCAGATCTTCGGAAAGCTGGAAATATTCAAAAAATCCTAACCCGAAAGACTGTCCGTAATCCGGTGTAAGTCTGTGCGGAAATCCTGTGCTCCATTTGTTGATGAGGTATCCACGGTCAGCCACATTTCCCACTGTTTTTTTCCACTGATATCTTTCTGCCAGCGTTCTTCCTTCAACAATGCATCCTCCCGGAAACCGTAAGAATCCCGGCTGTAAATCGTATAGTTTTTGCACCAGATCTTTGCGTAATCCTCCTTTTCTGCCTTTCCAGGTATCCTGAGGAAAAAGTGAGATCATATCCATATTCACAACGCCGTTTCCTGTAAACGTAATCTGCAGTCTCGCTTTTTCAACCGTTCGTGGAGATTGTAAAACAGTATTGTATTTTTGCCATCCTTTCTTTCTTATGATTGTGGAAACAGAAGAGATTTCTTTTCCGTTTTCATCAACAAGCCTCGCATTTACCGCTGCAATATTTCCTGAAACATTTTCCAGATCAAAACTGAAATCATACTGTTCTCCCAGATGAAGACCGATTCCCCTGAATCCTTCATTTTCCAGAATATAATTTTTATCATTCAGAACAGTAATTCGTGCATAATTTTTATTGGTTTTGGCAGGGTCGGAATAAAAGGTCAGAAATCCGGAATCAAGATTTTGGGAAAGCGTTTTTGTATGGGGTTGTTTCCATCCTGTAAAGGGTTCATCAAATTCAAAACTCCGGTTTTTAATCAGTTCAGCATATATTCCTCCGTCTGCTGCAAAATTGATATCTTCAAAGAAAATCCCATACATGGTGGGCTGTATTTTAATATTGGCAGGGTTTTCTTTCAGATCAAGATGATAGGTCCGGATGGCATTATTCTGCGCCGAAAAGAAAGCAGCACTGAGAGAAATAGCAATGGAGAATATTCTGTTTTTTGTAGCCATTAAAATTTATTTTATAAAATCATGATTATTTAAATAAGCGAAAGCCATCATAACCCATATTTTACGATGGCTTTATATTTAATTTTATTCTTTGACAAATTTTTGCTTTAGTACTGTATTATTTTTATAAGTAACCTCAACGAAGTAAATTCCGGCCGGAAAGTCTGCCACATTAATATGGTTTTTCCCTGAATTTATCTTCAGGCCGGATGCAATGACACTTCCTTTTCCATCAAAAATGGCCACAGAGGCTTCTGAAAAATCACAATCGATAAAAAGATCTGCTTTTAATGGATTCGGATATATTTTAACCTGCTCTTTTTTCGTCTCAACAAGAATATTCCTGGCGCTTAACGATCCAAAGTTTAAAGGAAGAACACTGGCAAAATATGCATTTTCTTCTGAAAGATAAGCTTTGAAAGAGGTAATTACAGGCTCACTTCCGGCAGTTACTTTATAAAAGCCTGTTACTCCGTTTTCGGTTTTGAGGATGTAGCCTCCGGCAGGAACTTTGATGCTCTGATAAACTCCGTTCATCTGGCCAACAGTGATTGCTTTGGGGGTGGAAACATTACCCGAACCGTTGAAAGTAATGTTCCCTGTAGCATTGATGAGTACCGGGGTATTCGCAGGAATGGTTCCGTTTGAAATTGCGTTACAGCTGATGCTGTTGGGTCCGGCAGACATCAGATAAGCAGTAACTCCTGACGGTATATTAGCCTGAAATGGCAGGATCAGCACATCATAACCATTGAATGTACGGCTGTAAGAAGCGTTACCGGCTGTAAAATTGAAAGGCACCTGAAAATCCATCCCCTGACCGGAAAGGACAAGATTTGAACATGCAGTTCCTGAGATCACATTACTGGCCGATGAATTTATATTTGAATTGATGTAATAAATACTGTTAGTATTGGCGCTCATAGGCTGCCAGTTATTAGAAGGGGTAATGCCGGCAGCATTTCTAAAGTCTACAGAGGTATAATAGCCGTTTTCCAGGGCATCCATCAGATAGCTGTCACTTGCGGAATAGGTTCCCCCGAATTTTGATGCATTTTCATTTCCTACATTGAAATAAACATCTCCGAGATTCAGGGTCAGTACAGAACTGTAATTGGAATTCCTCAATCCTAAAATTCCTTTGCATCCGTCTGTAAGCACCTGTCTTGAAATATCGAATGTCATATCAAAATTTCCTCCCTGGGGAAAATTGATTCTGCCATAATTATAAGATTTCGTTATCCCCTGACTATTGATATAGTATAAAGTTGTATTGTCCGAATAGCTTTGTCCCGCTGTAGTATAACTGTTTACATGCAGAATCAGCTTATTGTATCTGTCGTTAAGCTGAAGATATCCGTTAGCCTGATTCATATTATTACTGATGAGAGGGCTTGGATTGGAGAACGTTACGGTGGTATTGCTGATATTGAATCCTGTGCCAAATGCTGTACTGGTAGCTGTCTGGGTTTCAATTTTATTGTAATGAATATCACCACCTGTCATCAGAGAAGCAGGTCGGTCACCACTTTTATTAAAAACAAAGGTCATGATACTGGAAGGACTGATATCAGCAACAGGCCGGAATGTTGGTGAACTGAAAGAAACCGGTGTGCTGACCATATTGGATTGTGCATTGGTAAGGACTTTTGTACCTGAAGTAGTGTAAAAAGGGAGATCAACCTTTAAGCTATAGGCATTCTGAGAAGAATTAATGACCATAAGTACAACCTGATTTTCATCCTGGGAAATATAGGAGGAGCCTTGTAAAACTCCGCTTTTATCATCCCATATTGCCTCTATTCTCGTTTTTCCTGTTGTATATTTGGCATAATGTGAAAGGATATAGCCTCTTTTGGTCATGACACCTGCGGGAGTTCCATAAGTTCCGTCCCCCATTAAACCGTAATACCGTTTGGCTGAGTAATGAATCCAGGCATTGATATTTCCCAATAACGCATTGTTGACACTACCGGCAAAATTAAATGCATCGGCATTCCAGCTGAAATCACGGGCAGGCTGGGAAGATGAAGAATTCCAGTTGATCAGATATTCTGTCTGCCAGAGTTCTTTGTTGTAATTCTGGAATTGCTTGTACACAGACTGGATAAGACCATACTGATGTCCTCCATACACTTCAAAATTGGCCATTGCCGCAGGATCCAGCATAGCGCTGGCGAAATTATCCGTAAATCCCACGCTTTCCGGAGCAATAACCTTACAGTTGATTAGATGTCCATAATTTTTTACAAATGTGGTAATTTGAGCCGGTGTCCAGATGCATCCCTGGTACTGGGCCATCTCATCCGGTTCATTCTGAATGGAGATATAATCAAGATCTACTCCATTGTTCTGGAGATAGGTCACAAAGCTGTTAAGATAAAGGGCATAATCCTGGTAATTTTCCGGTTTTAAATATCCGATCTGCTGTACTCCGTTAGCATCAGTATACACTGCATTGACATGGTTATTGGTTTTCCAGGCTGCAGGCATTGTCCACGGTGAGGCGAAAATGGTAAGCCCCATAGATTTGGCAAGCTGTGCTGTAGCCAGTACTGAGCTCCAGTTGCTGCTGTTCTCGGGAATATACAATCTCATAATATTATACCCGCCTTCACTGGAAGGCCCCCAAAGGGTCTGAATCTCTGATGTAGACATATGATTATAGGCAAACTGAGGACTGCAGACAAATCCACCAAATCCTCTTATTTTCTGATAAGTAATATTCTTGTCAATTTTCACCGTAGTAAGCTGGGCCTGCAGCATACCACTGAACAACAAGCACATATAATAAATACTAAAAAGGCTTAAAAGTTTTTTCATAATGTTCCGGTTTTAATTTTTATGATTTTGGGTGTATGGAATAAGAGCATTAAGTTGTTTACCAATTATCTGCTCTTTATTTTGGAACTGTATTCAAGGATTAAGATTATTGTTTCATGATTAAAGTTGCCTGCTATTACTATTTGGTCATTCAATGAAGCATTTCACTTTGCGGAGCTCCCAGATAAGAAGGTTTTAAGCCTCCGGTATTAATCAGGAGTTTTTCCAGTACAATGCCCGGTTCGAGTACTCTGAAACGTAACGTATGTTTTCCTGCCTGCGGAACCGAATGTTTTGTAACGGATTTAATAATATGTTCAGACTGCCATCTTCCCAATTCTCCTTTGTAATGGCCATTGAAGTTGACAATTTGAGGAGTTTCGTTGTCAAAAGAAATTTCATAGCGGAGGCCTTTATTGTGGTTAAAATTTAAAGTAGGGGCTAATAATAATTGAACTTCAAACTCGCCTTTGGATTCGAAGTTTATATCATATTCCAGCCAGATATTTTCATCGCTTTTAGGATACGCATTCTGTGGAAAGGTTGTCACTCCGGATTTTGTTTTTCCGAAATCAGGAATCACTTCCCAATGGATCCGGTCAGATTTGCTCATTCTTGCAAAATTTTCTGCCTCAATGGAAACATACCCATTTTTTTCTTGAAATATCTTTTCTTTGGGAACCTCAGCATCAGAAATGTAAGTAACTTCAGGCATTATATTTTCTTTTCCGTCTGCCCAGCTTTTGTATCCAATCCTCATCTGATCCATCATATGCTTCCATTTTCCACCGGCAATCACATTATTGTATTGATTATCCAGATAAGTGTTTCTTTCAAAACATGCCTTCACTTTATCTGCGTAGAAATTGGCTCCCGGATCTTTTTTCGCTGCCAGTTCCCTGTTTTTTGCCACCGCATAATACATTTCGTACAAATTACTGCATGCATCAATCGGATACAGAACCAACTGATAATAGGCATCCTGATATTCTGCCGGAATCTGCTCTTTTAACCGTAAAGCTTCTACGGCCAATGCTCTGTAATCATTTAAAACCGTTTCAAATTCATGGTAATTTTCAAGGCTGTACGTTTTACTATCAAGTGTTTCAGGGGTTACTCTTCTGTTGTATTTGGCATACAGATTAATCATCCTCGCAATTTCCGTAGTGTGTTTTGCACCAAACTGCTGAGCAGCCCATTTCTCAGTATATTCCAAAAGGTTTTTAGCATTAAACTGCTTCGGATTCCAGGCCATTTCCAGGAAAAAACTGATGGGAAACTCCATAGGTTTTAAATCTCCTACATTCACGACCCAAAGCTTATCTACTTTATGTTCATAGGAAAGATTCATCTGTTCCCATACTCTCTGGATGGGACTTATGTTAATCCATTTGGAGTTTCTCGGGCCACCTACATAATCAAAATGGTAATAGATTCCATAGCCTCCTTTATGCAAAGGTTTTGAGAGGTCCGGAAGCTTTCTTACATTTCCCCAGTTATCATCACAGAACAGCAGGATCACATCATCCGGAACCCTCATTCCTTTATCATAATAGTCCTGAACTTCTTTATACAATGCCCAGACCTGAGGAGTTTTCTCTGCTTTTTTACCTGTAACATCAGCCATGATTTTACGCTGATCTTTTACAATTTTTTCCAGCAGGGAAATATTGGTTCCCTCTCCCATCGCTTCGTCACCATCACCACGCATTCCCACTGTTATGAGTTTTTCCCAGTTTTTGCTTCTCTCGAGTCCGGATTTCCAGAATTTTTGTAAAACCTCCGCATTTTTAGCATAATCCCAGACATTCGGAAGGTTATTTTTTTTGATATACCTGTGCCAGTCGGTTTGTGCCAAAGCCATAGGCTCATGGTGGGAAGTTCCCATCACAATACCCATTTCATTTGCTAAAGGCCCGCTCAGAGCATCATCGTCATAGAATGCTTTCCCCCACATTGCCGGCCAGATATAGTTTCCTTTAAGGCGCAGGATCAGTTCAAAAACTTTTTCGTAAAATTTAGAATTAATTCCGCCAAAAGTTGCTCTTGCCCAGCCTCCCAACGAAGGTTCTTCATCGTTAAGGAAAATACCGCGATACTCTACAGCGGGCTCGCCTTCTGTGTAAATTCCTTTTTTAAAGTATACATTATCTTTTTTCTCAACCGGAACGTCAGCCCAGTAATACCATGGTGAAACACCTATCTGCTGAGACATTTCATAAATTCCGTAAATCGTTCCCCTTTTATCGCTTCCTGCAATCACAATGGCTTCAGAAACGCCCGGAAAAGGATTGCTGACATTCTGAATGATATATTTTTCTTTTTTCCCTGCTAATGCTTTTCCATCCAGCTTTTTTTGCCGAATTAAATCATCAAGGGTTTTGCTTTTACCTGCTTCACCAATAATGATGATCATTCCGTTCAAGCCAGAGTTTTGAGAAATAAGATGAGGCTGAACACCGGTTACTTTTTGAAAATCGAATTGAAGATTCGCAACAGCGCGCAGAATTCCTTTGTCCGAATCACTGTCTGAAAACAGCATCAAACCTGAATTGTGCTCTTTCAATACCACCGAATTTTCTATCTTAGCAAAAGAAATAAAAGGTTCGGCTGCTTTTACAAAAAATATAAACAACAACGTAAGAAACAACGAAATGTTTTTTGTAAAATTCATACTATATCTTTTTGATTTTAATTTTTAAATAAGTTCAGATCCACAAATTCTCCCATTCTTCTGTAGCCGGCTTCATTAGGGTGAAGAAAATCATGATCGTGCCTATCGTTTAAGATGACTTCCGGATTTTCACTTTGCATTTGTTTTGCAAAATCGATGACGGCATCAAACTTTCCGCTGTTCCTGATCCAGTCGTTTACTTTTTTCCAGGCCTCGATACGGAAAGGTTTGTCATAAAATGACTTTCCGAAAGGAAGAATCGTTGCTCCGTAGACTTTGATTCCGTTAACATGTGCCTTATCAATCATCACCTGATATGCGGCAATCAGTTCTTCTGTTCTTTTGGAAGCGTCATCAGGATCTCTTGTTCCTCCCAGATCATTCACTCCTTCCAGAATGATCAGCCATTTTACGCCCTGCTGATTGAGGATGTTATAATCGAAACGGTCTAATGCCGTAGGGCCTAAACCACCGCGCACCACACAATTACCTCCAATCCCGAAATTAAGGACACTTACATTCCCGGTAGAAGGATTAGCCAATAACCGCTGCGAAAAAATATCCGGCCAGCGATTCTGCCTGTTGGTTCCCGATCCTCTTCCGTCGGTAATGGAATTCCCCATAATAGCCACCGCATACGAAGGTTCACCGGTCTTTACATCGATGTTAAAAAGCGAATACCAATGATCTGTTTTTACAGGATTTTTAAATACTGCAGCATTGGCCTGCTCACCTTTAACAATAAAAGAGGTTGTTCTTGAACCCGGATGCCCGGTGACAGATTGGGTTACTTTTGCGTAGGAAATTGTAATGGCCAGCAACGAATTAGGCTTCAGGTTAAAGTTCACTTCATCGGAATAAATATCAGATCCGGGAGCAATTTTAAAATTATTTTTCTTCTCAAACGTTAATGATCTGATGGTAGCTGCATCCACATTCCTGCTATCGGACGGCACTGCAATAGAAACGGCTTTTACTGCAAGGCTGTCTGCAGAGTACCTGTTGGAAAAACGTAACCGCAATTTTTTCCCACCCACAGATACACGCACAATCTGACGTATGGTGTTCCCCGAAAGTCCCGGTTCCGGTGGAAGGTTTTTAGGTTCCACCAATTGGGGAGCCGTTGCCCAGGTAGTGAGCCATTGGTCTTTGGAAGACTGCTTTTCCAGACTCTGTGAGGAAGAGCAGGAAACCAAAAATCCCGAAATGATAAAGATGTATAGGTTTATGAAGCGCATTTTTTCTGTTTTTCTTTTTCTCAAACTCTCTGAATACCCGATCAATCCTTAGTTTTTCAATACAAATCCTCCGTTCGGCTGAATTTCAATCGTAAAATCACCTTTTGCATTCACTTTTACTTCTTTCTCTGATGTGTTTCCTTTTGCATCATCATTGATAAGTTTTACGGTTTTTCCGGCGAACATCGGGAGCTTTATTTTCACCTTTTTAGATTGTTTTTCAGCATTCACACCAGCGGCATACCAGTGATCATCCTGTTTTCTCGCAATCACTGTATATTTACCGGGATAGCCGTCTATGAAGATGGTTTCATCCCAAAGTGTCGGAACTTCTTTCATAAAATCCAGCTGAAACTTCGGAGCATCGGTAAGATTGTTCGGCATTATAGCAAACATCTGAACAGGATTTTGAAACAGGACTGCTGTAGCCAGCTGAAATCCGTCCGTGGTATGCCTTTTATTTTTGTCTCTGTTGGATTCTGTTAAATATGTATTGAGGAAAGTGCCTCCGAATTCCATACTTCCCACTGTATTTCTGATGAAAGGATGAAGTGTGGCAAAAAAAGCTTCCTGTTTCCGTACATCTTCTGAGAAATAGAGCATTTCTGAGGCAAGAACGGCCTCGCTTCCTGCATAATTCGGGTACATTATTTCCCAGCCTCTCGGTAAAGTAGCTCCATGGAAAATAATGGTTAGTCCAAAATCATTGGCATCCGAAAGAATTTCTTCGTAAAGACGCATGGTTTCCTGTTTGTCTCCTCCGAAGAAATCCACTTTCAGTCCTTTTACACCTGCTTCTTTCAGCCATTTCATTTCTTTTTTCCGTTCAACGGATGAATTCATTTTGTTTCTAGGTCCCATCGGTGCGTCATTGGCTGCTCCGTTGGAATTATACCAAAGTAATACCCCGACATTTTTAGATTTTGCATATTGAATAAGCTCTTTCATGCGGTCTTTACCTATATTTTTATCCCAAAGCGCATCGATAAGAATAAACTGATATTTCAGTGCAGCAGCAAGGTCTATGAATTTCACCTGATCATCATAATTCATACTGTTATCCTGCCAAAGAATCCAGCTCCAGGTAGATTTTCCGAACTGATAATTTTGTGAAGGCTCATACATCGGATCTACCACATCAAAAGGAATCGTGGTCTCCACAATAGGTTTTAAAGAATTCCCCACTGTAATTGTTCTCCACGGTGTTTTTCCAGGAAGAGAAACAGCTGCTCCGGTACTTCCGAAGCCGTTATTTTCAGCAATATTCGGATACGCTACTTTGTAAAGATTTTTTTCTGCTGTGGTTTCAAGGTGTGAAGCACAATACGTACTGTTCACTCCTGTCTCGGAAAGCAATACCCACCCCTCATTTCCGATATGGAAAAGACCAGGGAAAACGTATCCATAATCGGATGGTATTCCCAGCTCAGCATCTGCTTTATAACCACTTTCATAACTTGGTGCTGTGCGGGCAAATCCCGTCATCGGCTTCATCATAGGTGAAAGAAAAGTAGTCGTCTGTGACGGGAACCTGTACCCTGTGGTTTCTGACTGTACCACAACGCTCAGCCGTTCTTTCATTGGTGGAATATTGTAGCGGAAAACAATATTATTGTTACTCACCTGAAATTCGATGCTGATCTGATGCTGGTCTGCATTGATGAAATGGACGGCTAATGTATTGGCGTTATACTCAATATTGGATTTTTTGATTTTTCTGTTCGTATATTTCTTAGAAACGATATCCTTTTTGCTGTCCACAAATTTCAGATCCTTTGAAAAATCGGGCTCGTTGGTTACCAGGCCCAGCGGGGATTTTTCAAGCATTGTTTTTCCCTGAAGGATAACATTATACGATGCTTTTCCCTCTTCTGAAAAAACTTGAAGCTTCAGGTGTCCGTCCGGACTTGAAATCTCTGCTACCTGTGCAAAGCTTTTGCTGATCAGGAACAGGCTGAATACGATATATAAAACTTTTTTTCTCATAACTCATTATTTTCAAGAAAGGTCCAGTAATCAAAGTACATAATATCTGTTGAAGCTTTTCCATTGAATACAAAATACAGGTCATGAATTCCGGTAATGTTTTCAGTAACCTGAACTTTTACTGTTTCCCAACGGTCATCTCCACCCGTCATCGGAACCTTTACCGTTGCGGCAACCGGTCCGTTCACAGCATCCAGATGAATGGTCATTGTGACGTCACTGTTATGGGTAGTTCCTACTCTTGCAGAAAAAGAACTAGCTCCTTTTTTCCGGAAATCTACATTCTTTACACTGGTATACGCCCCATTTTTCTTGGCTTTGATGAAAACACCAGCCTCTTTATTCTGATAGGATTTTACATTTTCCGACCATGCAATCATTTCAGCCTGATTGAACGAATAAGGATTAACTGCTGCGATAGCTTTTGTAATTCCGTTAGTCATTTTAAATGGCGAAATAGAACCGTCTTTATTGAATGTAAGCTCTTCCAGACTTACTGATCTTGTAAACCCGCTTCCACCTGGCAATGCACCATTGTGATAAAAGAAATAGGTTTTTCCTCGAAAGTCTATTACACCAGGGTGATTGGTGAATGATTTTCCTTCGGTAGGCATGATAATTCCTCCATATTTCCAGGGTCCCTGTGCTGTTTTACCTGTAGAATATCCTATGAATTCAGGAAGCGGACCACCCGGCCAGAAAAGATAATACAGGCTTTTCCTTTTGTACAGCCACGGGCCTTCCTCATATTTTGTGGGTCTTTCCGGGTTAGGTTTTCCGTCCCTTTTTCCAAATGACTCTTCGGTCATCGGAACTTCTGTAATATTCCCGGAATAGGAGATCATATCTTCATTCAGCTTTACGTATTTTAATTTAGGATTTCCCCAATACATATGAGCCTGTCCGTCATCATCCACAAAAACGGTGGGATCAATATCTCCCCATTCGCTCTGAACGAGAGGTTTTCCCAGCGGATCATGAAAAGGTCCAAGCGGACTATCGCCAACGGCAACCCCTATAGCGCCTTTGTTATTTGTTTTAGACCACATCGGAACGTATAAAAAAAACTTTCCGTTTCTTTCTACACATTGTGCGGCCCAGGCATCGCGTTTTGCCCAGTCGAAATCTTTATACGAAAGAATTGTTCCGTGGTCTGTCCAGTTGACCATATCATTGGTGGAATACACTTTCCAGTCGTTCATGGTAAACCAGGTGGAATCGTCTTCATCGTGTGTGGTATACACGTACAGCCTGTCATTGTACACCATTGGTGCCGGGTCTGCAGTATAACTGGTCTGAATAATAGGATTCTGCGCAGAAATACCAATCCCTGCCAACAGAAAAAAAAGTATACTATATTTTAAGTTTCGTTGATTCATATTATAATCTTATTATTTGAGTGAAATGAATTTATAAGAAGTGAATTAACTCCCGCCTTTCCGTGCCCTTCAGTTGCCATGCCTAAGTCAAGCTTCTCCAGCGAGACGACTGACCGGGCTTTGGAAGCAGTAAAGGAAAACAAGGTAATTCCTGCCATTAAAAATGTATTCTTCAACATGATTTTAAACCGATTTATTAAGCTTCATTCATCAAAAGACAAACATAAATTATAGTCAATATTTTAAGTTTATTTAAAAAGGATATCTGTTTTTTCCCCGGAATAACTCACTGTTTTCTGCCGGCCATCAGGGAGAATCAGATTAAAGCTTCTTGCCTCAATCATTCCTTTATATTTACCTTTTCGGGCATTTATCGTCAGGGTTTTTGATTTTTCGTTCCAGTGAAAAGGTATTTCTGTATAGGCTCCTTTTTCGTAATTATAATTATCGAATTCATCTTCATATAAAATGAAATTGGTATCGCTTCCCGGATAAATTTTTATGGTAAGATGGTCCCATTTTTTTTCAGTTGCATATTGTACATCAGGCCCCAACGGAATGATGCTTCCTGCTTTTACATACAAAGGAATACTCTGAAGATTAACAGATTTCTGAATTTCCTTCCCTCCGCTGTATTTTTCATTGGTCCAGAAATCAAACCAATCTGCTCCTTCCGGAAGGTAAACTTTCACGCTTTTGTTTTGGGTAAAATCTATATTTGAAACTGAATTATCTTTATTGCTTCCGGTTTCATTCCAGCCTTCATTTTCATTGGTTTTAACTGTCTTTTCAGGGGTATATTGGGCATTGAGAACCGGCACCACCAGCAATGATTTTCCAAAAAGATATTCGTTATTCATATCCCATGTTTTTCTGTCTGAAGGAAAGTCCATGGAAAGGGCTCTCATAAAGCTTGACCCATTTTTTGAAACATCATGGGAAACAGAATAGATATACGGTAACATACTGTAACGCAGCCTGATGAATTTTCCTATCGCATCATAAACAACGTCTCCTTTATTCCCAAACTGATAAATTTCTCTCGCAACATCGGTTCCATGTGAACGCATCATCGGAGTAAAGGTTCCGTATTGCAGCCATCGGACATACAATTCCTGGAACATTGGATTATTTGAGCCTCCATTTCTTTTATAAAAACCGGCAAAGAAACCGCCTATGTCAGAGTTGAAATTAGGATTTCCGGTAAGGCTGAAATTCAATCCTGCCGGTACCTGATTTCGCAATGACTCCCAGGAAGAATTGACATCTCCGGACCATGTATTGGCTGCATATCTCTGCTGGCCAGCAAACGCTGACCTTGTTAAGATAAAAACCCTTTTATCATTGGTGGTTTCACGCTGATGGTCATAAACACCGCCTACTGTCATCAGCGGATAAGCATTTCTTACTTTTCTGAATGAGCCAAGGTAGGTTTTAGTGTCCAGATCTTCCGCTTTCTGGCTGAGATGATCGGGTTCTGTTGAGTCCATCCACCAGGAATCCACTCCCAGACTGAAAATACCTTTGTTTAAGTATTTCCAGTATATATTTCTGGCTTCAGGATTGTACGCATCATAAACACGGACACCTGAAGGATAATTCATATCCGGAGGCCAGACATCACGGCCTGATTCAGGCCACGTGCTGATATTGAAAAGCATACCTTTTGAATCCATTTCACGGTACTGCTTGGTCATTGGCCCGAATGACGACCAGATGGAAACCGAAAGATGGGCATTCAAGCCATGGATCTCCTGTATCATTTTTTTAGCATCCGGAAAATCGGGACTGATGAAATCCATGGCGTTCCACTGGTAATTATTTCCCCAGTATTGCCAATCCTGTATGATTCCGTCTAAAGGAACTTTCAGGTCACGGTATTTTTTAACCACCTCTGTCAGCTCATTCTGGCTTTTATAACGTTCTTTGCTTTGCCAGTAGCCATATGTCCATAAAGGAAGCATGGGGACAGATCCTGTAAGATCACGCATACCGGCAACTACTCCATCTGCATTTTTACCGTAGATAAAATAATAATCAATACCGTCTCCCACTTCAGATGAGAAGGAGGTTTTCTGAGGTGTATCCGTAAATTGTGTCGGTGAATAGTTGTCCCAAAAGATGCCATATCCTTTTACAGACTGAAAAAAAGGTACAAAATCCCAGGTATTATTCTGAATCATTTTTATATCAATATTCCGCTGGGACATTTTCCCGTTTTGCAGAATCCCCAGTCCGTAAATAGGTTCGCCTTTTTCAAGCTGAAAATCCTGTCTTA
Organism: Chryseobacterium indologenes; assembly: GCF_001295265.1. Taxonomy (GTDB): domain Bacteria; phylum Bacteroidota; class Bacteroidia; order Flavobacteriales; family Weeksellaceae; genus Chryseobacterium; species Chryseobacterium indologenes_A. Next base: position 208,326 of record NZ_LJOD01000001.1, read on the forward strand.
CAGAATAGGTCTGCGTTCCGGCATCATTAAATGGTTTGAAATCATTTGCGGTTTCTTTCAAAAGCTCTTTTCCGGATGGCAATGTATAAGTGATCGCTCCATTTTTAGTATTAATGGAAAGCAGAAGGTCATTTGTTTTTAATGAAATAACATTATTTTTTTCTGAAACTGAGAATTTGATTTTCTGCTCCTGTTTAATGACCGACAGACTATTTTTGACAAATAATCTGTCTGCGGGATATTTAATAACCCTAACTGTATTTTCTCCATACAATTTTATTTCAACAGCCATATTTCCTGCGGAAAAGCTTAATCCGGAATCTGTTTTCCTGTAGGACTGTGCATAGGTATTTCCCGCTAGTATTACGCCCGTGATGATGAATACTTTATTGGTTATTTTGTTGAAATTCATTGTTTATGGATTATGGTGAGATCAAGTTTTAAAGTAATTCGTATTTATTCTGATTTTAGAATAAGGTTAACTTCTTCTTGTTTTACTGGTTTGAAAAGCAGTTGTGAAAACAGGTACAGATCATTCTTCCAGACTTTGAAATCGTGACCGCCCGGCTCTACATAAAAAATATGTGGGATCTTGTTTTCTGTAAGATAGTCGCTTGTTCTTTTACTGAACGGCATCAGTCTGTCCTGGTCTCCGCATGAAATCCAGAGAAGCTTTAATTGTTTAGCTTTGGATGGATCAGGAAGAAGCTGTTGAGGCTCTTTGGTATTCGGAGCAGCAGAAAAGGCACCTACCCAGGCGAACCTGTCAGTATTTCCCAATCCGAAATTCAGTGTCTGTCCGCCTCCCATGGAAAGCCCGGCAATGGCTCTGTCATTTCTATCTTTTTTGACAGGGTATTTTTTTTCAATAAAGGGAATAAGATCATTCAACAGGTCTTTCTCAAATGTTGCAAAAGCCTCCACTTTATCTTTTGCCATGATATCGCCGGTTGCTCTATCATCTTTCATTGCCCTTCCGTTGGGCAGCACTACGATCATTGGAATAAGCTTTCCTTTGGCATACAGATTATCTAAAATAATTTGCGGGGTTCCGTTTCTTAACCATTCTTTTTCATCTCCGCCAATGCCGTGAAGAAGGTAAAGAACAGGATATTTTTCACTTTTTTTGAAACCCGGCGGTGTGTAAACCAAAACTTTTCTTGTTGTTCCAACAGTTTTTGACGGATATTGAATCGTGTCAATTTTTCCGTGGAAAATAGCAGAGTTTTCCACGTCGAAACCCTGCGGCGCCTGTTTGTCAAAAGTTTGTCCGGAAACAAATATTCCTGACAAAACAAGTCCTAAAGCCCATATAACTGATTTATTCATAATTTTTATTTGTATTTTTAACACTTATTATTTCAGATAAAAAAATAACAGCGTATTATTTTACTTAACTGTTTACAGCAGATTTTTCTCTGCTTTTGATTCTTATTTTCCAGCTTTACTGACTCTGAAAAAATCTACGTCTACGAAGCCTCCGATATTTTTAGTCGCATAATTAAAAACTGCGAATTTCGAACCCATAAAAAATCTCCGGTAATCAAAGATCATTTTGTAATCTTTAGCCATTTCCGTCCAGTTCTTCTGATCAGTACTATAATAAAAGTCTGCAAGATCTTTCCCGAGATTAAAATCGGCATCAATACGAAGGAAAACTCTATCAGAATTAAGAGGAATCCGTTTTTTTTCTTCTTTTTTAACTCCTGTAATGGCTTTTGTCTTATTGTCCAGACTCACTTCGTTGATTGAAAAAACAATGAATTTTTCTTTGCCTTCCTTCACCACTGACAAAATCCCGGAATCCCCGTTGAAGGCACTGAAACCTGTAACATCTCCATCTTTCATTCCTTTAAGATCCATTGCGACAACCGCTGAAGAAGTCGGACCTTCCATCCTCTGGGTCAAAGTGTTGGGTGCCGCGTACAGATTGTCTACTACCCTGCTGGTTTTCAGTCTCAGAAAACCTTTTCTTTCGGATAAAGACCAGGCTTCATTCACCGGATTATGATTCCATTGCCATTGAATTTTCATTTTTTTATCAGAGAACTCATCGCTTTCCACCAGATGATTTTTGGCTTTGAATGGCGGAAGCGGAACCTCTCCTTTCAAAGGAACTTTTCCGTTATCCCCCAACACCGGCCAGTCATTTTCCCATTGTACAGGAAGTAGCAGCGGAACACGTCCCACTCCGTTTCTGTCCTGGAAAATAAGGGAATACCAGTTTCCATTTTTATCATCGATTAAAGCACCCTGGCCAGCATAGGAAAATCCTAAAAAATTATCTTCCAGAATTACTTTTTTCTCATAAGGACCTGTCACTTTATCTGCCCTGTAGACTACCTGACGGCGTTTTCCGTTTTTTGGCCATGATATCATCATCATATAATATTTCCCGTTTCTTTTGATGATCTGATTACCTTCCAGAAGCCCGGTTTCCGAAGCATCTTTCTGAAATACCTCAGTTCCGTCCGGATTTCCGATCACTTCTTTAAAATCAGGACTCAGTCCAAAAACTTTGTTGGAAGTGAAAATGTATATCCTGTCATCATCATCAAAAAACAAAGACGCATCATGAAAATGCCGTGTTCTGGCGATGAGCTTCCATTTCCCTTTTTCGGGATCATCAGTCACATAGAAATACGATTTGAAAGGCTCATCATTCGGGGAAAATAAAACGTAGTAGTTCCCTTTGTGATAGCGGATTGAAGAAGCCCACTGCCCCCTGCCGTAAACGGTTCCGTTCAATAAATCATATTTTGAATTGTCATTCAGAGTATCAAAAACATACCCGGACATTTCCCAATGTACCAGATCTCTGGAATGCATTACCGGAGCTCCCGGCATCAGATGCATAGTGGTGCTGATCAGGTAAAAATCATTTCCGTTTCTGGTAATGGATAAATCCGGTGCATCTGCCCAAATGACGGGATTGATAAACACTGTCCCCGGTTTTCCGGAAGGATTTACCTGGGCTGAAAGAAGATTCAGCCCGATAAACCCCAATAAAGAAACGATATAAGTTTTTTTGATTTTCAAAATGTACTGTAAGTTTGGTTTACTCTTAGTTTTTCAATTTTTAAATACTTAATAGTTGTTACTAAGTATTTTTTCTCTACGGTCAGTAAAAGACAAGATTCTTCATTTCACTTCGTTCACTCAGAATAACAGGTCTTTCATACTACTGCGGTGCAATGTCATTGGAAGAGGTACTGTACAGCCCGATAAGGCTTCCTGTAAAACCTCCTGCTACATCAGTAGAAAGTATATCTCCGGAAACCGATCCTCCCAGGTTTTTATAGCTCTTGCCATCCAGCGAATAATTAAAGCTATACTCATCTTTATCGGCAACCACCTGTAATTTAACCGGTTTGGATAATGAGATCTTCTCACTGGTGATCAGCTTTGATTCCCCTTTTTCTGTTCTTTCCAATACAATATAGAAGTCTTTGTCCTTTTTTGTGATTCCGAAAACATAATTGAATTTTTCACTCTGATAGCAGGTAATTCCCGCCAGCTCTTTTTCGGATTTAGGTTTGAAATCAAGCGTTACCGAGGTTTCAAAATCTTCGTGCTGCAATCTGTGGAATAATGCCGAAACTGGTGCCAACGCTTTGATATTAGTCTCCATAGGATTTACTTTTACGCCATTTTTCGTGGCAGTAATGAAATTTTCACGCGGTCCGCGCATCGCAATCCATCGGAAATCAAGATTTTTATCGGTTAATTTATCGTTATAGGTAAAGTTTCCGTTCGGAAAAAATCCGTTTTGCCCGGTTTGATTCTGAACGCCTTGTGGCATTTTCAATTTTGGCTTCATCGGAACCAGGCCATTTTGAAACACAGGATACGTTCCGCTCCAGTCTACAGGAAGAATGAAAGTTTCACGGCCTTTGGTAACACGGTTATTTACATTCGGACGAATTGCTAAAAATACGCCATACCATTGTCCGTTCGGACCTTCCACCAAATCTGCGTGACCTGCCCAATCCACTTTTTCTTTTCGGTCTCTCGGAAAATATCTTTGCGTAAGAATTGGATTATTTTTAGCGGGAACAAACGGTCCTTTCGGAGAATCTGCCATAAAAATCACTTCGCTATGGTTGCCTCCGGTTCCACCTTCAGCACACATCAGGTAATATTTCCCTTTGTATTTATACAAATGCGGACCTTCAATCCAAATGGGTTTTTGAGAAAGGTCAACTCCACCATTTACAATAATTCTGTCTGAACCTGCGACAACCTGATCTTTTTCCAGATCGTAATCCCACATTTTAATAACACGGTGACCGTTGTATTGTTCGGTTCCTTTTGGTGGCGCATCGTTATGAACAATGTAAGCTTTTCCATCATCATCAAAGAAAATAGCAGGATCAATACCATCAAAATTCAGTTTCTGAACTTCGCTCCATCCTTTTGCCGGATCTTTGGTTTTTACAACCATATTTCCGATACCGCCCGCAATCTGGGTGGTGATCATATAAAAAGTGTCGTTGTGTTTATTATATTTGATATCCGGTGCATAAATTCCATGCGAAACACCTCCCTTTTCCACCTTAAGCTGAGAAGGCCTGTCGAGAACGTGCCCAACCTGCTTCCAATTGACCAAATCTTTGGAAGTGAAAATCGGAACGCCCGGAAACATTGAGAAAGAAGAGTTTACCAGGTAATAATCGTCTCCTTTTTTGGTGATGCTTGGGTCGGGATAACAGCCCTGTAAAATCGGGGAATAGAACTCGTCCGGTTGAAGAGGATTGTCATTGTATATTTTATCATTTCCCTGGTAAGTAAAGTCGGAAAATGTCTGGGCAGAAACAGTCGTCACAGAGAGCAAAGCTGCAGCAGCAAGGACATGGGTTTTATTCCTGAAAAAAGTTAAATTCATTATATTCTGTTTCATTGTTATTCTTTTTATAGTTTTTAATGTTTTATGATTTCTAAGTTTAATTCTAAACGGCTTTCTTACGGTTGATTATTTTGATCAATCCCCAGGCTGTAACATATGATATACCGGCTATGAAAAATATAATGTTATAGCCTCCGTTGATATTTCCTGATTTTTTAAAGGCATCGAGAACGATTCCGATAAAAAGCGGAAAAATAATCCCTGCTGCAGAGCCTAACATACCGCCGAATCCTATCACAGAGCTTACGTAATGGTTAGGCAGCTGATCTCCGACCGTGGTCATAAGATTGGCTCCCCAGCCCTGATGCGCCGCTGTGGCAAGGGCAATGATCAGGGTAATCATCCACATATTGTCTACATATTTTGAGAACATGACCGGAACTACCATAAGGGCAAACAATAGCATGGTAAAGCTTCTGGCTCTTCCAATCGTCCATCCTTTTTTGATGAGAAATGATGAGAGATAGCCTCCGCCAATGCTTCCTATCGTAGTTCCACTGTAAATAATAATCAAAGGAAGGGATGGTTTTGTTAAATCCATTTTGAATACATCCGAGAAATATGCCGGCAGCCAGAACATGAAGAAATACCAGATAGGATCTGTCAACATTTTACCAATGGCAAATGACCATGTTACTTTATATCTGAGTAATTCCGATAAAGGAATTTTGGTTTTCTCTTCTGTTTTTTCATCCTGATCACTTTTGATGTATTGCAGTTCTTCTTTGCTTAGATTTTTTGTTTTTTCCGGAATGGCATAAAATTTCCACCAAAGAACAATCCAAATCAGGCCTACAGCTCCTATCCACACAAAAGTCTGTCTCCAGCCGTAATGTCCGAGAATGAACGGAACCAATAGCGGCGCTAAAATAGCTCCTACCGTAGCTCCTGAATTAAAAATTCCCGTTGCCAGTGCTCTTTCTTTTTTAGGGAACCATTCAGCCACAGATTTGATGGCAGCAGGAAAGTTCCCCGCTTCACTGATGCCCAAGGTACTTCTCGCTATGATAAATCCTACTGTACTTTTGACAAACCCATGTCCTATAGAGGCTAGACTCCATACAATAAGGGAAACGGCATACCCTATTTTGGTTCCTACCCTGTCTATAAATCGTCCCATCGCCATGTAGCCGATAGCGTAAGTCGTGGTAAATGCCATGACGATATAACTATAATCTTTTTCGTCCCAGCTGAATTCTTTTTCCAGCACAGGTTTCAGCAAACCCATTACCTGACGGTCAAGATAATTGATCGTAGTGGCGAGAAAGACAAGGGACAGCATCCACCATCTTATATTGCGGTTTTGAGGAGCCTGCATTTATTTGTGATTAAGTTGTTGCAATAAATTCTTTGTTTTCAGAGTCAGTTCTTCTTCATTAAAGTCCTTTCCGATAAGAGAGCTTCCCAATCCTACCGCTATGGCACCTCTATTGAGCCATTCCGTAATATCTTCAGATTCCGCATGGATTCCTCCGGTGGGCATGAAATTCATTCCCGGGAAAACGGGCTGTATAGATTTGATGTAACTCTTACCTAAAGCGTCTGCCGGAAATATTTTAACCAATGCTAAACCGTTCTGATGTGCAATATTGACATCGGAAGGAGTAAAACAACCCGGGATCAGTAGGACATTTTTTTCAAGAGCATGTTTCACCAATGCTTCACTGATGACCGGTGTAATGATGAAATCTGCTTTTGCATGAGCATAATCATCCATTTCTTTTATGTTTTTCACCGTTCCGATTCCCAGCAGAAGGCCGGGAAATTCTGTATGGGAAATTTCTTTCAGCTTCGTGAAATTTTCCAGAGCCTGATGGCCGCGGTTGGTATATTCTATCACACGGATTCCTGCTTCGTATAAAGCTTTTATTATATTTTTTGAGACTTCAAACGATTCGTTATAAAACAACGGAACGATTTTCTGGTCTTTTATTTTTTGTACTATTTCACTCATAATGTTTCGATATTAATGCTTTCATTAATGGTATCTCCTTTTACAAAAAGCTTTTTAAAAGCAACTTTTGTAGCATCATTCAGGATCTGCTGTTCAGGATTTCCTTTTAAAATTCCATGAATTAAGGCGGCCATGAAAGAATCACCACTTCCTACCCTTTCTTCAATTTTATCTGAATTATATTTTTCTGAAACCAAAAGCTGTTCATCAGTAAATAAGGTGGCAAAATAATTGACCTTTTCTCCATTTGTAAAACGGAAGGTATTGGCTATCTTTTCCACATTCGGGAATTGTTTCTGGATTTGCAAAACCGTTTTTTCTGCCTGTTTCAGAAGGTTTTCATCATCGAAATTTCCGTTAAGCTTATATTCAATGGGAATATTCAGGAACTGCTCAACAGACCAGATATTTCCCATAAGAACGTTGACAAAAGGCATCAGCTCTCTAATTTTATGAGGATTCTGATTCTGCCAAAGTAACGCCCTGTAATTCAGGTCAAGAGAAACCGTAATATTTCTTGTTCCGGCCTCTTTCATGATATGTAAACATTTCCGGAACGCATTGTCACTCAAAGCCGGAGTGATGGTACTGATATGCAGCCATTTTGCCTCTGAAAATATTTCATCATCGCTGAATGTTTCAAAATCCGACTGGGTAAAAACAGACGGAAATCGGTCGTACACCACTGAAGCATTCTGCATATCTCCATCGGAAGACAGATAAAATGTTCCTATCCTTCCTTTATTTTTTTCAGCAAGAATTTCTATTGCTTTATTTTTAAGCTGAAATTCCAATTGATTTCCTACAAAATTCTCCGGTAAAGCAGTTAACAGTTTTACAGAATTCTTCCATTGGGAAAGCGCTGCTGCAACGTTGTATTCAGCTCCGCCAATATACATCTTCAGAGACTGCTCATTCAGCCAGTTTCCTTCGGAATCCGGGGCAAGGTGGAGAAGCAGTTCCCCGAAACATAGTATTTTCGCTGAATCCTTCATGGTATTAGATTTCAAAATAATTTTTTGTATTATGATAACAGATATCCTGAATGATTTTTCCTACCCATTTTTCATCATCGGGAAGAAGACCTCTTTCCATCTCATTTCCGAACAGATTGCATACAAGCCTTCTGAAATAATCATGTCTTGAGAACGACAGCAGGCTTCGGGAATCGGTAAGCATCCCTACAAAAGTGCTGATGAGACCTATATTGGAGAGCGTGTTCATCTGTTTTGTCATCCCGTCAAGCTGATCAAGAAACCACCAGGCTGCTCCAAACTGTACCCTGGATCTGACTCCTCCTTCGTTGAAGTTTCCGGCAAGGGATGCCAGAACTTCATTAAATGCCGGATTCAGATTGTAAATAATGGTTTTGGTCAACTTTCCTTCCGAATTCAGCTCATCCAGCAAAATGCTCATTCTCTGTGCATAATACGATTCTCCAATGGCATCATACCCTGTGTTGGCACCCATTTTCCTAAACATTTCTGAATTGTTGTTTCGGGTTGCCCCTACATGAAACTGCTGTACCCAGCCTTTTTCTGCGTACATTTTGCAAAGCTCTTTCAGCATATAACCGCATAATGCTTCCGGATCGGAAAATGTTGGGAGATTGCCTTTCAGAAATTCGGAGAACTCTTTTTCAAGGCTATGATTCCATTTCGTGGTATCCGGGAAATATTCAAAGCCATGATCGGCTACTTTTGCTCCTGCTTCCACAAAATAGCTGATTCTGGACTGAAGCGCATTCAACAGATCAGAAGCGGATGTTATTAAAAATCCGCAGACTTTTTCAAGCTTTTTAATTCCTGAAAGATAGTGTTCAGGATTCATCATATTGATATAGGCATCAGGGCGGAAAGCCGGAAGAACAGCTGTTTTAAATCCACCGTTTTTTAATGCTTTATGATGAGCCAGATCATCAGCAGGATCATCCGTAGTACACAACGCTTCTACCTTAAAATTTTCAATGATAGATTGTGGTAAAAAACCGGATGTCTGAAGACTTTCATTCATCTGATGATATACGGCATCTGCATTTTCCGGTGACAGGTATTCGCTAATCCCAAAAGGATTTTTGAGTTCCAGATGTGTCCAGTGAAATAGCGGATTACGAAGGGTATAAGGCACTACTTCTGCCCATTTCATGAATTTTTCGTGATCTGAAGTATTTCCGGAAATAAACTGTTCATCAATGCCAAAATTTCTCATGGCTCTCCATTTATAATGGTCACCATTCAGCCAGATACCCGTTGGCGAGCTGAAATTCCGGTTCGCAGAAATAATGTCCGGTTCAAGATGATTATGATAATCGATAACCGGCATGTCTTTAGCATAATCAAAATACAGGTTTTCTGCCTTTGCTGATTCAAGCAAAAACAATTCTCCGAAAACGTTTTTATTTTTAATGGAATTATTCATTATTTATTTTTACAATCCTGGATTTTAATTCTAAACTTGTACAACCACAAAAGTCACAAAAGCCTTATTTTAAAACACTTTTGCCCACCTAAGTAAGTTTAATATGATTCTTCAGAAAAGTTCACATAAGATGAAAATCAAAGATTTTCACAACACTTAGGTGTCTACATTTTAAAAACAAGACCTTGAATGAAACCATTAAGGTCCTGTTCCAATTGTTATATATGAAGAAATTAGTTTTATACTCCGCTGAATGCGCTGAAACCTCCATCGACAGGAATCAGTGCTCCTGTAATAAAACTTGCTGCATCTGAACACAGAAACTGTACAACACCATTCAGTTCCTCTACTTCTCCAAATCTCTGCATGGGTGTTTTGGCGATTACTTTTTTACTTCTATCGGTTAAGCTTCCATCCGGATTCAGAAGGATTGCGCGGTTCTGATCGCCAATGAAGAATCCCGGTGCCACGGCATTAACACGTATTTTATCTCCGAATTTTAATGCAAGGTCAGAGGCCAGCCATTGGGTAAAATTGGTGATTGCCGATTTGGCGGCAGAATATCCGGCCACTCTTGTTATCGCTGAATAAGCTGCCATGGAAGAAATATTAATAATGTTTCCGCTTCCCTGTTCAGCCATTATTTTTCCGAAAACATAGCTTGGATAAACAGTTCCGTTGATATTAAGATCGGTAACTTCTGTCCATCCTTTCATATCCAGATCAAAAAATGACTGTTCGGGAGATAAAGTTGCTGCCGGAATATTTCCACCAGCTATATTGAGCAGAATATCAATGCTTCCATACTTATCTTTTATTTTTACTGAAGCAGCTTCAAGGCTTTCAATATCCATCACATTGGCCTCTACGGCAAATGCATCGCCCCCCAGATCCGTAAGTTCTTTTACCCGGACATCCAGTGTTTTCTGGTTTCTTCCCAATGCCACAACTTTTGCTCCGGCCTCAATAAAACTTTTAGCCAGGCTGCCTCCTAAGACACCTGAAGCCCCTGTAATGACTGCGACTTTATTTTTAACACTAAACAGGTCTTTCATTTTACTTTTTACTATTTTATTACAAACACAGATTAATTTTTTTGTAATTCTGACTGAACTGCCGCCATTACCCCTTCAATCTGTCCCAATGCCAACATCCGTCCTAAAAATGAATAGCCTGGGTTATATCCTTTATCGATATCTTCTGTTAAAAGCCTTCCATGGTCAATTCTCATGGGCAGGTCAGGGGTTTCTTTTTCGAATACACGGATCACTTCAATGAGTTTTCCTCTTCCTCCTAAATGATGAGCCTCGATGAAATCCCCATTTTCAAAGACATCTGTACTTCTCAGGTGAACGAATTTGGTACGATGGGCAAATTTCTGAGCCAGCTTGGGAACATCATTCTGAAGGTTGGCACTTAAAGATCCGGTGCAAAACGTCAATCCATTGTGAGGGTTATCAACAGCATTCAGAATCCAGTCAATGTCTTCTTCATTGGTTACAATTCTCGGCAATCCCAGTAATGAAAACGGCGGATCATCAGGATGCACGCACATCCGGATATTCCATTTTTCACAGACAGGCATTATTTTTTCAAGGAAATATTTCATGTTCTCCCGCAGCTGGCGTTTATCTATACCATCGTACAATGCCAACAGGTTTTTGAAAATGGCCACCGGATTATCATCTCCTTCCTTGATATTTCCGTTCACGAATCCCTGTGTTTTTACAATAATTGAGTCTATCAGATCATTGTTATCCTGTTCTGTTAAGGTATTTTTTAATTCTTCCACTTTCTGAAGGACCTCCGGATTATATTCATTTTCAGCATCTTTCCTTTGAAGAATATGAATTTCGAAGTACGCAAACTTGGCCTTGTCAAAATAAAGTGATGAAGAACCGTCTTCCCATTCATGAAAGAGGTCTGTTCTTGCCCAATCCAGAACAGGCATAAAGTTGTAACAAACTGTTGTAATCCCTGCTTTACCCAGATTTCCAAGGCTTATGATATACTTTTCTATTAAAGAGTCACGGTCTTCACCTCCGTATTTGATCGCTTCGCTCACGGGAAGACTTTCCACAACAGACCAGCGAAGCCCGTGGCTTTCTATATAGTTTTTATAATCAATGATGGCCTCCGGACTCCAGATTTCTCCGTTTGGGATATCATGCAGAGCAGAAACAATTCCTTCTACTCCGATCTGACGGAGCGTGCTGAGTTTTATTTTGTCTTTTTTGCCAAACCAACGCCAGGTTTTTTCCATAATCTTTAAGTTTTAATTCAATTAAACAAAGCAGGTGCTTTCACACCTACTCTGTCTTTGATATGAATGTTAGAATACGATTAATTGTATCCGGGGTTCTGGTATTTAGCCTTAATATCTGCTGATACTTCCATAGCATCAATCTGATTCTGAGGAATCGGTCTCAGATAGTGAAAAGGGCTGATTGTTCTTGTAACTGTTTGCGGTGTATGATCTCCGTAAGAAGCTCCCCCAATCTGGTAGGTAGCCGCATATTCTCCCCATTTCTGTGTACGTACCAGATCATACCATCTGTAAAATTCTCCGTAATATTCACGGGATCTTTCTGCAAGGATATAATCTATGGTAATTACGGATGGTGTGGCAGCGATCATAGCAGCACTGTTATCTGCCACATAAGCGGCATTCTGTGCATTATTGAACTTCCATTTTCCGGCACGGGCACGGATGACATTGATAAGATCTCTGGCAGTCATAGCTCCTGAAGCTCCTTTTACGGCTGCTTCCGCGGCAATAAAATAGAATTCTGAAAATTTTGCAACGCTGAAAGGACGTGTTAATCCTGCATTGGGATATCCTAAACCATTTGGATCATCGGTACGGTAAGTTCCTATTTTCCATAGGCCAGGGTATACAATTCTGCTGATTCCGTTCGGTGCAATTACCCAGTCTGCTCTTCCTGACAGCGTACCTGCTCCCACACCGCTTTGTCCGGCTCCTGTAGGATAAGAAGGGGTCTGGCTGTCATCGTTGAGGAAGCTCAGGATAGCTCCTCCCGGCTGTACAGGCAGGTTATTTGCATTATAAAGCACAGGAACTGTTGTAAGACCTGTTCCGTTCTTGTTCCAGTTTCCTCTGTACGTGGTTACAAAGGTACCATCATAGCGGGAATCGTTGGTTTTATCTGCAAAAGTATTTTTAATAACTCCTAAAGTAGGACACATACGAACCCATGGTCTTCCCAGTGGCTGTGAAGCTTCTCTCTGTACTGAGCTTACAATGTCTGTTCCAAGCCATGCTGTTGTTCTGCTGCTTTTGATGGCAGTGTAATTCCAGGTCTGCATCCAAGCTGCGAAATTATCCGGTGCCCAGCCTGATCCAAATCCTACAGGGTCACTTTCATTATAGTATGTGCTGGATTGTGTATGGTCCGCATAGAGCATAGATTCTGTATTTCTGTCATTGGACCCTACATTGACGTCATAGAAGGTAGGCTGAAGCGCGTACATCCCGGGATTGTTGATTCCTTCCATCGCAATATCATAGGCCTGCTGGAAGTACCATTGGGCATTGTGCCCGTCGGGATCATTTCTTGCTGCTTCAGGATAAGTTGGAATACTGTTGGGATTCTGCAGCCACCACCCATAGGTAAGATAAGCTTTGGCAAGCATAAGTTTTGCTACGTTTTTAGTTACCCCACCAGTCACCCTTGGTGATGAAGGCAGATTCTCTATAGCTTTTCTGAGATCAGCAAAAACAGTTTTTGTGTATACTTCCGGAACGGTATTCCTTACTGAAGTTGTTGACGGAAGAGTGTTATATTTCAATTCTCCTGCACCTAAATCCAGCGGAACCCCTCCATAGGTCTGCACCAGCATGAAATAGTAAAATCCGCGGAAGAAACGGGCTTCAGAAATCATAGATTCTGCAATTCCGAATCCGGGTCCTTTTTCAATAATCCCGTTGGCTGTATTGATATACGGGAACACGGAGTTCCAAACCATGCTCGTAGGAAAAGTATTGGAATTGATAATCCCGTTTCCGGACATATCCAGTTCTTTAAAGTTACCATCTGCACTTTGTGCCCAGGTAGACTCGTCAGTTCCGTTCTGACAGTTACTCATAAAGTACCCATTACCGTACAATAACCGGAGTTGTCTGTATAAAGCGGTAAACCCCTGGTTAACTCCATCCGGTGTATTAAAATAATCAGCTGTGTATATTGATCTTGGCTGCTCATCCAGAATTTCGTTACACCCTGTAAATGTTAAGGATAAAAAGATTGCTCCCAATAGCAGTTTTTTGTTAAAATTTATCATGACAGTACAGTTTTTAAAAGGTTAAGTTAAATCCCATCAAGTAATTTCTTGTGGAAGGGTTATTGGTTCCTATAACAAGCTGCCGGCTTTGATATCCGCTTACCGCCTGATTTTCATTTCCGAAAGAGTTTGGTTCCGGATCCATTCCTGAAAATTTATGATAAGGAGAAAATAATACGACAGGATTGGTTACGGTAAAGTAAATTCTTAAGCCGGTGATTTTCAAATCCTTTAAAAAATCTTTATTAACGTTGTAGCCTAATGTAATGGTACGAAGCTTAAGATAAGAAGCATCAAACATGGCTAAAGTAGAAGAATACTTCGGATTATCGCCACTCAAATGACGTCCTGGACGAGGGAAATGGGCTCCTGTATTATCTTCTGTCCAGTAATCTACATCCACATTATTTCCTCTTCCTGTTAATCTGTTAAGATACCCCGCAGATCCGTAGATGGTACTTACCAGGATTCCTCCGTGCTGGAAAGCTCCTACTGTGCTTAGTTCAAAATTCTTGTAGGCAAAGCGCATATTAAATCCTCCCTGAAATTTCGGGGCTGTGTCGAAGATTTGTCTGTCATCCGGTCCTATTGCTCTTACCGGCGTTCCGTCTGCGTTGTAACCTCCGGTATAAAGGACTTTTATGGATCCTATAACATCCGCAGCAGTTCCCGGCTCCAGAATATTCTGGTAAGGGTCACCAGCCTGCCAAAGGCCTATATATTGATAATCATATAATGAATTGATATTATGCCCCACAAACCATAAGTTATTGATATCCCGTGTTGTTCCGGATGCAAGAGATAAAATTTTGTTTCTGTTGGTATAAAAATTAACTCCGGCCTCCCAGGTAAACCCATCCGGATTATCGAAAATGGCTCCGTTCAAAGAAACTTCCAGTCCTTTATTTTCGGTTTCCGCTACATTGGAAACAATTGATGACCAGCCGCTTGACGGCGGAAGGCTTTTCTGCGTCAACAGGTCAAATGTATGAGTTTTGTAATATTCCACGCTTCCTGTGATGCGGTTGTTCAAGATTCCGAAATCTACCCCGTAATTTTGTGTTTTTGAGTATTCCCATCCTAAATTCGGGTTAGGTGGTTGATTTCCGTATATTCCGGCACTTCCGGCGCTTCCAAAATTGTAAGGAGCTACATTAAATCTTCCCATAGTAGAGTATGGATCTACCGCCTGATTGGAAGTCTGCCCCCATCCAGCCCTGAATTTAAGAAGGTTAATAGCTTTGATATTCTGCATGAAGGATTCGTTGGTAACATTCCATCCTAATGATAATGCCGGATAGGTGTGCCATTTATTCCCCGGGGCCAGCCTGGAGGATCCATCGGCACGAAGTGTTGCTGTAACCATATACTTGTTATCATAAGTATACATGACTCTTCCCATTCCAGACAGCAAACCGGTTTTCCAATAGGTCTGGTCTTCAGGCCGTACTGTAATATCTGCCTGAGGTGACTGTCCCAGGTTATAATACTGGAAAAAGTCTGCAGGAACATTCTTTGCGCTCATGTATGAGCTTGTAAACTTATTTACCTCCGCGGAATATAATCCCACCGCATTAATCTTATGCTTGCCAAATGTACGATCATAGGTTAACAGGTTTTCCAATACCCAATGATAAGTCTGGTTATTCCCTCTTCCTGCAGCTGAGGGCCCCAGAGGATTGGTGTTAAATACCCCTACACCGGAATAGTTCCCGCTGTTTGAAGTACGGAAATCCAAACCAACATTTAACCTGTACTTCAATCCTTTGACAGGAAGGCTGACCTCCCCGTACAGATTGTTATAGGATGCAAAAGACTTGGTTTCATCAACATATTTGTCTCCCAGGTCTTTTAAGCTTCTTCTTGTGTAAATCCATGTCTGATCAATACCACCTGCCGTACTCATTACTCTTTTAGGGCTTCCGTCCGGATTATAGGGATCAGCAATGGGAGAATATCCCAGAACCGCTCCCGGATTTACGCCATTGCCCTCTGATATGGAATGGTTTGTATTGGTTGTAAAACCGAACTTAAAGATGGCACCTACCTGCTGGTCAATAGCCATTCGTAGGGCAAATCTTTCATAACTTTGAATAGGAACTAATGCATTTTGTTTGAAATATGACAGTCCAACATTATAATTGCCACCTTCTGTTCCGCCTGAAACACCGATATCGTGGCTGGTCATCATCGCCGGTTTATAGTACAGGCTCTGCCAGTCTGTATTGACATTGTTATTTTCATCAGCCCCGTTTGAATATAAAGGGGTTGTATTTCCCGCTGGAATTGCATAAGCACGCAGCTGTGAAAACTTAGGCCCGTCCATCATAGGATATTTTGAAAACAAAGTCTGAACCCCGGTAAAGGTATTGTAGGTAAATCTCGGCTTCTGTCCTTTTGTTCCCCTGTTGGTCGTAACGAGAATTACCCCGTTTGCTCCTCTGGACCCGTAGATGGCTGTAGCAGAAGCATCTTTCAGGATATCGATACTTTTGATATCACTGGTGCTTATATCTCCCAGTGAGCCTACAAAAGGAATACCATCCAATACAATCAATGGGTTATTATCCCCTGTCAGGGATCTTGTTCCCCTGATACGGATCTGCATTGCAGCACCCGGTTTTGTGGAGGTTTGTGAAATATCAACACCTGCCGTTCTTCCCTGTAATGACTGGGTAATATTGGCAGAAGGCACTTCACGCAGCGCATCTCCTTTTACAGTAGCTACAGAACCCGTCACAGCTTCTTTTCTCTGGGTTCCATATCCTATCACAACAACTTCATCTATTTTATTTTCTTTAGCTACTGTATCTTTTTTAACCTGTGAATATGCTATGCCGGAAGGCAATAAAGTCATTGCAAAAAATAATGCCGCTCTATTGCTTTTATTGAAGTAAAATCGGTTCATAATTATTATTTTTATATTGGTTGTTGAATAAAAGGCTGGTTAATAATTATAGTTTATACAATCCTTAGTGTTTATGAGCCTTTTATTTTTTATTATATATACATATTCACGATAGCTTCAAATAATTCCTGTTTTCCGCTTTTTGGCTGTGGTTCACCGATTTCGTGAGCTATTCTCTGAAGATCTTCCAGTGTAAGTGTACCATCCTCAAATGCTTTTCCGTTGCCGTTATCAAAAGAAGCATAGCGGTCTGTTCTCAATTTTTTGTAATCTGAATTTTCAAGAATGTCTGCTGCTGCAAGTAGACCTTTAGCAAAAACATCCATTCCTGAAATGTGGGAAATGAATAAGTCTTCAGCATCAATAGAGTTTCTTCTGATTTTAGCATCAAAGTTTACTCCTCCGGTTCCCAGACCTCCTGACGGAAGCAATACAAGCCATGCCTGAACCATGTCATAATAATCGATCGGGAACTGATCGGTATCCCAGCCGTTCTGGTAGTCTCCCCTGTTTGCATCAATACTTCCTAAAAGCCCTGCATCTACAGCAACCTGAAGCTCATGCTCGAATGTATGACCTGCCAATGTAGCGTGGTTAACTTCAATATTCAGCTTAAAATCTTTATCCAATCCGTAATGTCTCAGGAATCCTATTACCGTTTCAGAATCATAATCATACTGATGCTTGGTAGGCTCCATCGGTTTTGGTTCAATCAGGAAAGTACCTTTAAAGCCCTGCTGGCGTGCATAGTCTCTTGACATGGAAAGGAAGCGGGCGAGATGATCTTTTTCTCGCTTCATATCCGTATTTAACAGACTCATATATCCTTCTCTTCCACCCCAGAACACATAATTTTCGCCTCCCAACGCTATCGTAGCATCTATTGAATTTTTTACCTGAGTTCCTGCGCATGCCACAACGTCAAAATTAGGGTTCGTAGAAGCTCCGTTCATGTATCTTTCATGGGTAAAAACATTGGCTGTTCCCCATAAAAGCTTAATTCCTGTTTCCTGCTGCTTTTGTTTTGCATACTCTACAATAGTCTGCATATTCTTCTCATAATCTTTCCAGTTACGGGCCGGGTCTACAAGGTCAATATCATGGAAGCAGTAATAGTTGAAGCCCATTTTAGACATGAATTCAAAACCTGCGTCCATTTTGTGCATTGCTCTGGTCACAGGATCATTTCCGATATCCCAAGGATGATGGATGGTAGGACCTCCGAACGGATCGCTTCCGTTGGCACATAGGGTGTGCCACCATGCCATTGCAAATCTGGTCCAGTCTTTCATAGGTTTTCCCATTACGATCTTTTCAGCATCATAATAGCGGAATGCCAACGGGTTCCTGCTTTCCTTCCCCTCAAACTTAATTTTTCCAATACCTGTAAAAAACTCTTTTTTAGTTGTTAAAGTGTCCATATTTATCTGATTATTTTTAATTTGTTTTTTAATTTTTGCGTAGAGATTCTCTTCTCACTGATTCCCAAGAATCAGTAAGAGGATAAAAAATACTATTGTAATTGTTCTAGATTATTTCGTTAAGATGATGTTTCCATCTGCCATAGGCTTCTAAGTATTGTTCTTGTTTTTCATGTTCAGGCTCTATCACCGCTATTTTTTCAAGTGAGGAAAATGCTTCTCCGGAATCTGAATAAAACCCTATTCCCATTCCGGCAGCTCTTGCTGCTCCTACTGCTCCATCGGTATCATAAAGTTCAATGACCGCATTGCTTACACTGGCCAGCGACTGGCGAAAAATTGAACTTAAAAACATGTTGGCATTTCCTGCACGGATCACCTGGATATTCATTCCGATATTTCTCATGATATCCATTCCGTATTCGTAAGAGAATACAATACCTTCCTGCGCTGCACGCAGTATATCTCCCTTTGTATGTATATTGAAATTAATTCCGTGAATAGAACAGCTTGTATCTTTATTTTCCAGCACTCGTTCAGCTCCGTTTCCAAAGGGAATAATACTTAGTCCTTTGGAACCTATGGGTGAAAGTGAAGCCATATCATTCATATCACCGTAAGAGGAAAGTGATGTTGCAAAATTATGCTTTAGCCAGGAATTTAAGATTCCGGTTCCGTTGATACACAATAAAACTCCCAGCCTAATCTGTTCCGGTGTGTAATTAACATGGGCAAATGTATTTACCCTTGACAGCTTATCATATTCCAGCTGATCCAGAACGCCATATACCACTCCGGAAGTTCCTGCTGTAGAGGCAATTTCCCCGGGGTTAAAAACATTCAGGGAAAGGGCGTTATTAGGCTGATCTCCGGCCCTGTATGAGATAGGAGTGCCTTCTTTTAGTCCCAGCTCTTCAGCTGCTGTCTTAGAAACTGTTGCCTGGATACCGAACGTAGGTACAATTTCAGGAAAAAAACTTTCAGGAATCCCATAGTGGTTCAGGATATCTTCCGAAATACAGTTGTTCTTAAAATCCCAGAAGATTCCTTCCGATAATCCTTCAATCGTCATTCCTATCTGTCCTGAGAGCCTCATCGCTATATAATCTCCCGGGAGCATTATTTTGTCTATCTTTTCAAAAATTTCAGGTTCGTTTTCTTTTACCCATGCAAGCTTTGATGCTGTAAAATTTCCCGGCGAATTTAACAGATGAGTAAGACATCTTTCTTCTCCTATTGCCTTAAACGCTTTCTCACCATAAGGTACAGCACGGCTGTCACACCAGATAATTGACGGTCTTAAAAGGTTCTGATCTTTATCTACCAGAATCAAACCATGCATCTGCCAGGTAATTCCAATTCCTTTAATATCTTCAGCATGTACTCCGGATTCATGCATAACAGCTTCATGCGCCAATTTCAGATTGGTCCACCAGTCAACCGGGTTTTGCTCTGCCCATCCCGGATTTACAGCAGTGATTTTCATTTCTTTTTTGGGAGAAAATTCAGAAGCAATCACTTTTCCACTGGATGCCTCAATGAGACAAACTTTCACAGAAGAACTGCCAATGTCATAGCCTAGTAAGTACATAATTTTTTAGAAGGGTTATTTGATAAGTTTTGTATTGTTTTTCTTGTAAATTTTAGCATCAAATCTGTAATATCTTGCTGCGCGGTGTGATACATCTTTCTGAATTTCATCCAAAGGAACTATATAAGGGAATGAAGATATTTTTTTATGGAAATTCTTAATATCAATATTTTTTTCACTTAAAGCACTGTAGAGCTGATAGAGCTGTCTTATGGTAAATCTTTTTGGCAGCAGCTCAAAAATAATGGAGAAATCAGATTCAATCCATTTTCGGATCTCTATGAGAGATTCTGTGATAATTTTATTATGATCAAATGGCAGCACCGGAACCTCATCAATAGGATACCAGTCTACGGTATCATATTTTGTACTGTTAATTTTATGATCTATTTTACAAAGAGAAAGATAAGCCACTGTAATAATTCTGTCTATATGGTGCTTATATTCCTTATCCATCCATTTTATATCATGTACGTTGCTTGCCCTCATAGGGTCTGCAAAACACCGGAACTGTTTGAGAACCATTTTCTTTATTCCTGTAAGCTCGTGAAGCACTCTTTGTGCAGCATCATCTACATCTTCATCACTAAAAATTAAGCTTCCCGGCAATTTTCTCTGTTTTTCCAGCGGAATATCATCTACATGGCGTTGAACTAATAGTATATTCAACCGGTTTTCATGGTCAAATCCAAACACAACACAATCTACGGAGACATAGGTACGAATAAAGTTCTGATTCATTAGTTTGTTAACATTTTGGTAACATTACAAATATAAAAATTCATCTGAATAAAAAAAATAAATCCTTCATTATCTACTGCTTATCAACACATTACATATCGGTTTTTTATGATAAGAATTGTATAAAAAATATGATAAGGTTATCATTAGTTTTACACTTACCAATTTCATAAAATATGAATTTACAATCAATTGCATTATCAATTGTCCATATCAAAAAAATCAATTTTCAGGATAAATCTTATGATAAGAAAAATCAATTTTTTTTTCAATTAAAATGAAAAAAAAATGTAAAAGGCACACTTTTCATTGCCAAAAACCAAACAAAAACTCATTTTCTTTTACCAATTTTACTGCTCCGGCATTAAAATTTTGTAAATAACGAATATATAGATTAAGATTACGGGGCATAAAGTAAAAGAGCAGGCAGCTGCATTCGGTTATACAATATTATCAATTCAGTATAATAATTCTTTTTCGATATGCCCTAAGCAAATAAATTGAGAAAAGACTATAATTAAATGAAAATGATTTACCCTTTTAGATTGAAAGGTACGGGCACTATTTACAGCTTAATGGATGCTAAAAATTTTAGAGAGGAACCAAACTGATTAAAAAATTTTATTATTTAAATAATTAATCGTAATATTGCGATATATTAATTCTTTAAGAGTATGGGAGCCACCAAAACCGACTATTTTACAGATGAACAAAATAAAATTGCTATAATTGCGAAAGCATTAGGGCATCCCGCAAGAATTGCTATTATTGAGTATTTGTTGAAAGTAAATACTTGTATATGTGGTGATATTGTTAACGAATTGCCATTAGCACAGGCAACGGTTTCCCAACATTTAAAAGAATTAAAGAATGCAGGTCTTATAAAAGGTAACATTGAAGGAACTGCGATTTGCTACTGTATTGATGAAAATACTTTTGGAGTGCTAAAAGATTATTTTTCAAATATAATTCTGAAAACTACCACTCAGAAATGCTGTTAAAGCATTTTTTTACACAAATCTATCGCAATATTGCATTAAACCAATAAATAAAAATTTTATGAAACTATCTGAAATTAAAGAAATCCTATCAACATTAGATAATGTTGAGTTTCAATTAGAAAACGGAACATTTGTTCCTGAACACTTTCATGTAACAGAAGTAGGAACTGTAACAAAACATTTTATCGATTGTGGCGGAACTATTAGAAATGAAAAAGTAGTAAATTTTCAATTATGGAATGCTAACGATTTTGAACATCGCTTAAAACCTTCCAAACTTTTAAATATTATTAAGCTATCAGAAGAAAAACTTGGCATTGAAGACAACGAAATTGAAGTTGAATATCAAAATACAACAATAGGCCGATTTGATTTGGAATTTAACGGAAATAATTTCGTTCTTAAGAATAAAACAACAGCGTGTTTAGCTCAGGATGCCTGCGGAATTCCAACGGAAAAACAAAAAGTAAACTTATCTGAACTTTCCAATCATCAAACGTCTTGTTGTACTCCAGATTCCGGGTGCTGCTAAACTCAGATAAAGCTATGTATCCAAAACTATTAAAAACAATAGAGCTACTGAAAAACCAGGAAATCAGCGAAGATAGAAAAACTATTTTAGCACCACTGGTTGATTTTATTCAGAAAAGATTGGAAGAACAAAAAGAAGTAACCATTAACTTTATTTGCACCCATAATTCAAGGAGAAGCCATTTGTCACAAGTTTGGGCACAGGTTGCAAGTGCATATTATGATTTGCCGGAGGTAACTTGTTATTCCGGAGGTACAGAAGAAACAGCAATGTTTCCCAAAGTTGTAGAGACTTTGCAAGAGCAGGGACTTTCTATTGATAAAATTTCTGATACAGAAAATCCTGTATATGCCGTCAAGTATGATGAAGACAGACACCCAATTATTGGTTTTTCTAAAAGATATGACAGTTCATTTAATCCTACTCATGGTTTTGCTGCAATCATGACCTGTTCTCAGGCGGATGGCGGATGTCCTTTTATTGCAGGCGCAGATAAACGAATTCCAATAACTTTTGAAGATCCTAAAATTTCTGATAATACACCTGAACAAACAAAGGTTTACCATGAAAGAAGCCTGCAGATTGGTGCTGAAATGTTTTATGTGTTTTCACAGATAAAAAAATAAAATGGAAATAATTTCAATTAACAAACATCATTATCCAGATATTGCCAATATATATAAACAAGGTATTGAAACAGGTATTGCAACATTTGAAACCTCAGTACCAACGTGGGAAACCTGGAATGAAAGTAAACTATTACACAGCAGATTTGTAGCTGTTGATCATAATGTTGTCTTAGGCTGGGCTGCTTTATCAAAAGTTAGTAACCGTTGTGTATATGAAGGGGTAGCAGAAGTAAGTATCTATATTTCTGAACATCACAGGGGAAGAGGTGTTGGTAAAATTTTAATGGAAAATGTTATCAAAGAAAGTGAAGCTAATGGTATCTGGACTTTGCAGTCAGGAATGTTTGCGGAAAATGAAGCAACCATAGCATTGCATAAAGCAGTTGGGTTCAGAATCATAGGTTATCGGGAAAAGATAGGTAAAATTGGAGGGGTATGGAAAGATAATGTGATTATGGAAAGAAGAAGTAAAGTAGTTGGAATAGATTAAAAAAATAAAATGCAAACAAAATTAAAATTTCTTGATAGATTCCTTACTTTATGGATATTCCTGGCCATGTTTTTAGGAATAGGCTTAGGATATTTCTTTCCTAATATTTCTGAAGTTACCAATTCCTTATCCATAGGAACAACAAATATTCCGTTGGCAATTGGCTTAATCATTATGATGTACCCTCCGTTAGCAAAGGTTGATTATTCATTATTGCCTAAAGTGTTTCAAGACAAAAAGGCAATTGGAATTTCATTGTTACTGAATTGGATTATCGGTCCGGTTTTAATGTTTTTGTTAGCAATCATTTTCCTGAAAGATGAACCTAATTACATGATTGGTTTAATTCTTATTGGTTTGGCGAGATGCATTGCAATGGTACTTGTGTGGAATGACTTAGCAAAAGGTAATCGTGAGTATGGAGCATTGTTAGTAGCCCTGAACAGTATATTTCAGGTATTAAGTTACAGTTTTATGGTTTGGCTCTTTATCAATGTGTTACCTGAAAAATTAGGTGTGGCTAATTTTAACGTAACTGTATCCATGAAAGACGTTACCGAAAGTGTTTTGATATATTTAGGGATCCCTTTTCTGGCAGGTTTTTTAAGCCGTTATTTTTTAATTAAATCAAAAGGTTTAGAATGGTACAACAGGAAGTTTATTCCTAAAATATCTCCACTGACTTTATATGCGCTTTTATTTACGATTGTATTAATGTTCAGTCTCAAAGGAGATAAGATTTTAGAATTACCATTAGATGTTCTAAAAGTAGCTGTACCCTTAATAGTGTACTTTGTGCTAATGTTCTTTGTGAGTTTCTTTATCAATAAATCATTCAGTATTCCCTATGATAAAAATGCTTCAATAGCTTTTACAGCAACAGGAAATAATTTTGAACTGGCAATTGCAGTAGCGATTGCAGTATTTGGAATCCACTCTCAACAGGCATTTGTGGGAGTAATAGGACCATTGGTAGAAGTTCCTGTTTTAATTTTACTTGTTAGAATCAGTTTATGGTTAAAGAAGAAATATTATACTTAACTCAATACTGTAAATGAGAATTTAGTAACCTTAACCAACCTGCGTTAAGGTTTTTTGTTATGAAAAGATAGGGTAAATTATCTCGATGTTTTTTTCGGGGCGTGAAAATCATGTGATCAATATTGGAAAACATACTGCAAACTATGGTGATGCAAATGAATTTGATCAACGAAAAGAAAAATGAAGTACTATAAGATCATTTTAAAATAAGCAAGTCAATTATTAAAGTGACAAAAAGTAAAAGTGGGTGCAAGAATAAAAAAAGCCCCTAAACAGGGGCTAAAAGTGACCGCAGAAGGATTCGAACCCTCACTGTCGGAGCCGAAATCCGAAGTTCTATCCATTAAACTATGCAGCCAGATTCATGAGCAGTACGAAGGACTGAAAACAGCCTGCTGCTTATGATTTCGAGTGCGAAAATAATGATTTTTTTACAATTTTCCCTAATTATAGAGGCTTAATTCTAAAATCCTTTTTTCTCAGAGTAATTTACAGGTTCTTCACCGCCGTGCCATAACAAAATTACATTTCTTCAAACATTTATATATCAACAATTTACAAAATAAGGTTTCAAAAAAAGAACCTTACATCCGAAAATGTAAGGTTCCTATATTTTTAAATTCTTTAAAACTTAGAAGGTGATTTTCACCCCTCCCAGGATCTGTGCTCCCAATACCTTATAGCCTTTGTAAGTCTGATATTTAGAGCTCAGCAGGTTGTTTCCAAGCGCAAAAACACTGAAATTCTTATGGATTTTATATTCCGCAGACAGGTTCAGATCCGCATAACCGCCTACTTTATCATTCCTGTTTTCTGTAGACTGGAATACCATTCCCGATGGG
The DNA here is from genome assembly GCF_001295265.1 of Chryseobacterium indologenes. Classification (GTDB taxonomy): domain Bacteria; phylum Bacteroidota; class Bacteroidia; order Flavobacteriales; family Weeksellaceae; genus Chryseobacterium; species Chryseobacterium indologenes_A. The sequence continues at coordinate 233,102 of NZ_LJOD01000001.1, forward strand.
GCTCCTACCCCTTCAAAAGCAAATGAATTGGTCGTCCGGTCACTTGCGAAGATTCCTTTGAATCCGAGAAGAAGTTTTTTGTCCAGCATCGTATACTTAGCCCCGATGCTTGCGTTTACTAACGGAACGTTGTAAATATCCTCATAGTTTTTCAGGTCATATTTGGTAAATCGTACTTCTCCGTCAAGGATAAGGTTTTCAAGCGGGAAATACTGCACACTTCCTTTGATATCGCTTACATTTCCGTCATCATATACGGCAGAGAATGTATTGGCAAAATCATAGGCAGATCGGTTCAGCGAATATGTATTATTGAAAAGGCTGTTCGCCTGGAAGAACATAATATCCCTCATCTTTCCGTAACCTGCTGAGAAGTCGTATTTGAACGTTTCATCAATATCCCCTCTCAATCCTACATAAAAATGATATTTCGTCTCTGTTGGCTTTAAAAACTGGTCAGAAAGGATGAATGGGTTTGCCTGCAGCATGTCACCATATGTATTCAGCTTCAGACCCCCGTCTACCCCTCCGTAGAATTTAAACTCTTTCGCAGCGGCAAACTGAAACTCAGCCTGCGGGAACCAGTAGCTTTTATTATTTTTCTGCTGGGCAAAAAAATCGTTTGAATTTTTGGAATTCAGGAAGGCAAATGAAGATCCTAACATCAAATAAGAATCTCCTTTTCTGAAGGTTACTTTCGGAAGTAAATTGGTATTCACAAAATTGGATGAATTCTTATCTTCAATACCAAAATCCGTTTTCACGGCTTCAAGCCCTACGCCAAGATCAGCATTCAGATTAATTCCTGATTTTCCGATCTCCACCGCATGCTTGGAAAGGTTAGCCAAAATAGACACCTGGTTTTCCTGAGCGTCAAAATGGTCTTTCAGGAAGGATGATTTTACCCTGATGTCATTCAGGATTTCATTGGAATAAAAATCGTAGTACCCGTTTACTTTGAACTGGTTGACTTTCTGCTTCAGATCAACTCCTGCATCCGGCTGAAGCGCGTAAATACCGTAATAGTTATAATTATTCAGGCCATATTCCGCATTAATATTGAATTTCCCTTTTTCCCCGTAAGAATTAAGGAACGCTCCCAATGTTGCTGAACTCTGCTTGGATTTCCAGTCGTACTCTTTCTTCAGCCCGTTGGTAGAAAGAACATGCACATCCGCCCCGATCTCAATCTTATTCTCCAGCGTTTTGGAAATGTTCGCATCCGCAAGAATCTTTCCGTAATTCCCCATTCCAAACTGGAAATAGTTGTTCTGGGCCGTTCCTTCAAATTTCGGAGCCACATCTTCCCCCTGAATTGTAGAAGTTTTAAAATCTGAAACCGCAGGCACATCCGTAATCGTATATTTTACAGGATTCTGGGATTTCTCTTCAGGCGGATAATTCTTAATGGTTTCTACAGAAGTTTTCTTCTTCTCAATCTTCTTCACTTCCGGCTCTCTTTTCTTATTAAGAATCAGTTTTTCTTCTTTGATCTGGGAGAACGCGAATTGCGAAACTCCTAAGAATAATATGGATAATAATTGAATTTTTCTGTTCATTACTATGAGTGTATTTATGTGTTCACGTAAAATGTTTACATGAACAGGATACTGCATTTTTACTTTTTAATCTGCTTTTTAACCTCTTTTGCTTCTGCTACAATCTCAGGGAAATCTTTATAGTTTTCAATGATCTGATCGCAGGTATAACTTGCCTGGTAATTATCTTTCAGTCCGATATAATTTTTCGCCATCAGTACCAGCGCTTTGGCTCCCCAGTAATCTTCTGAAGCATAGTTATTAGCCAGCTTAAAGATTGTTTCATTGGAAGATTTATAAGCTTTCCCTTTATTCTGATAATATGCTTTTGCATACAGTGCTTCCGCTGCTACAGAGGTATTGGAAGATTTTTCAAGCGAAGCATATGAAGTCTGGGCATCTTTATCTTTCCCTGAATTCATCAGGCTTCTTGCTTTAATTACCTTGGCGGTTTCAATTACTGCCGCAGAGTTTTTCGTATTGGCAATAACCGCATCAGCCAGTTTTTCAGCCTGGGAGAAATTTTTCTCATCTGCATACAGCTTCATCAGCTCTACATTCGCATAGTTTCTGATGCTGATATTGGACGAGTTTTTGATATTTTCGAGATACTTTTTCGCTTCATTATTATTACCCTGCGCGATAAAGATCTGAGCTAAACGAGTTTGTGCATCATCCTGGTAATCGTTCTGAACCCCAGCTACTTCCTGTAAAACAAGTAAAGCTTTAGTTGAATTATTGGTCTGGTAATAACTTTCCCCTAATTCATACTTTGCCTGGTACAGTCCCTCACCTGTAGGATTTTGGGTCAGATACTTCTCGTAATAAGAAATTGCATTTTTATAGTCTTTCTTCGTGAAATACTGTTTTCCTGTAGAAAGGTTGATTTCATCAATTTCAGAAGCGTCCACATTTACACCAATATTTCGGGCAAAATTCTCATATCCTGAAACGTCTCCGTTTTTCGTAAAAATAGGTTTAGCCGCCTGAACAATCTTGCCGGCGTAAGCAGTATTTTTATATTGCTCTCCCAGTGATTTCAGTTCAGAAAGTGCTTTATCATTCTGATTCTGGTCAATGTAATTCTGGGCTCTGTATATAGAAGCATTAGCAATAAGATCCTTATCAGAAGAGGTTTTAATCACCTTTCCGAAATAATCGTTGGAATTGGCATAATCATCCTGTGCTGCATAAGCCGTTCCAATTTCGTACTGGGCATCATCGTAATATTCAGAACCCGGATATTTGGATAAAAGGGTTTTCATATTGGTGATCTTAGCCTGAGTATCGCCTTTAAACCCTAAGGCCATAGCCTTCTGATACAAAGTATAATCTGTAGCATCTTCGTTCTTATCATAAATAGCGATTGCTTCATTCAGGTCATTGTTGGCATAATGAATATCTGCCAGACGAAGCTCTGCATCATTTTTGAATTCCGGCTTCGGATTGCTCAGATACTGTTTGAAATAAGTCGCTGCCTGATCAAATTTCTTGGATTTGAAATAAGCATATCCCAAATCATAAGATAACTGCTGTTTTTCAGGGAAATTTTCATTAAGCAGTTTTTCATAGCGCACAATGGCAGACGGATAATTTCCTTTCTGATAATACACCTGACCCAGCCAGTATAGTGCTCTGTTATAAAATTCTTTATTGATGCTGAATCCTAAACTTCTTAGGAAATATTTTTCAGCCTCATCATAGTTTCCTTTGTTGAATTCTTCCGTTCCCAAAAGATAAGAAACCTCCTGATCCACTTTATTGATTTCCGGAGTAGAGCTCTGTAGTTTATCAATAGCATTCAGGGTTTCCTGATAGTTTCCGGAATACAGATAAGATTTTACCAGAAGTGATCTCATTTCCGGAGCATTGGCATCATTCTGGTTGTTATTGATATAGCTTTGAATAACTGCTGAAGGACTTTCAAACGGGTTTCCGATATCGTAGCTAAGCTTGGCATACTGCTCGTGAGCCAGCTTTTTAACTTTCGCATCATAATCCATCTGGTAAGAGGAACGGAATGCAGAAAGGGCTTCCTGTTTTTTATCTACCGCCAGATAAGCATTTCCCAGCTGATAGTAAGCATTCTGGGCCAAAGCTGAATTACTGTTAAGGAGCTGATTGTAATAAGAAACCGCTTCATCGTACTTTTTCAGCTGAGCTGCCACGAACCCCATCTCATACAGGTCATTTTCAGACGGATTCTGCTGTACATTCAAATAATCTTTAAGATGCGGATAAGCCGAAGTATAATCATTTTTCATGAAATAGCTTTCCCCGATGATCTTGTGAACCTCTGCTTTATACGACTCGGAAATATTTTCGTTAAGCAATGCATTTCCTTCTGTAATAGCCTGATCGTAATTCTTATCATTATAATACATCTGTACATAATAAGGACGGACAAGCTTTGAGAATTTCGGGTCATCTTTCACTGAATCAAAATACTGGAAAGCGCGGTCATTCTGCCTGTTGGAATAATAAAGATGTCCCAGCATATAGGCAATATCCCCTTTTTGTGACTGATCAGCCGTTTTATAGGCTTCTTCCAGGGCATCGGTAGCCCCTTTAGAGTCGCCGGTCATGAATTTAGCATATCCCAGCTTCAGAATATACTGTGTATTTTCTTCTTTTGAAAGCTGGTACTGATTGACCTTTTTCAGGGTTTCCAGCGCTTTGTCAAAATCTTTTTTGGCCAGATAATAATCCGCCAGCGGAAGATTGGCCTGGGCAAAATAAGCAGAATTCGGATATTCTTTCATGAAAGCCGTTAATCCTTCTTCGGCATGATTCTTCTGAAGGATAACCCCGATCACATTATCAAAAAACTGCGCTGCCTCTTTTTTTGAGCGTGACAAATTCTGATTATAGAAGTACTGTCTTGCATATTCATACTGGGAAGCATTATATATTTTGGTCTGATAAAGATTTTCAGCTAAATTGAACCTGTAATTTTCTTTCTGTGTAAAATATTGAGACTGTTGAGCATCGGAAATTCCGAAATAAATGACCGCAGCCGCTAAAAGTATTTTTTTTGATTTCATTCTTTTTTGAATAAAAAAATTAGTCTATTATATCAACGAAAGTATTGAAAACTTATTGCTTAAACAAGTCTGCGGCGGGAGTTTAAGGAAAAATATGGAAAATTTAGCTATTTTTTAACATACTTTTATAATTATCATTACTTTTGTTTTTTTTCAAATCAAATATAGTTATTGAATGAATCAACTTTTCAGAAGAAAAATCTACTCAGATACAGACACATCAACGGGTCTTTTAAGGGTATTGGGAGTATGGGACATTGTTTTTTTTGGTATTGCGGCCATCATAGGTGCAGGAAGTTTCAGCAGCTTGGGTGAAGCCGTTTTCCGAGGAGGTCCCGGTGTTATCCTGCTATATTTGATATGTGGATTTGCCTGCGGATTTACAGCGTTATGCTATGCTGAATTTGCCAGCAGAATCCCTACAGCTGGTTCGGCCTATACCTATGCTTATGCCAGCTTCGGAGAACTTATTGCCTGGATTATCGGCTGGGCACTGATTATGGAATATTCTTTCGGAAATATTTATGTAGCCTTTTCCTGGTCTGATTATTTTACCAGCTTTTTGGAACGCCTGGGCATGCATATTCCTGATTATCTTACCTGCAGCTATACGGAAGCCAGAAAAGCCATTCAGAATGGCTCTGAAAACAAAGAGCTGCTTAATGCCTGGAAAACCGCACCACTGATCGGAAGCCTTAAATTTATTGTGGACGTTCCTGCCTTAGTGATCAATGGCCTGATTACATGGCTTTGCTATGTAGGCGTAAAGGAAAGTAAAAATTTCAATAATTCTCTTGTTATCTTAAAACTGGCTGTTATTGTATTGGTAATCCTTGTTGGAGCTTCTTACGTAAGTATTGAAAACTGGACACCTGTAAGTCCAGCTACAGGAACTCCGTCCATCATGCCTAACGGATTTGCCGGAGTGATGAGTGCCGTTTCCGGAGTATTTTTCGCTTACATCGGCTTTGATGCTTTAAGCGTACTTTCCGAAGAAACCAAAGATCCGCAAAAGACATTACCCAAGGGAATGATCATCTCTCTTGTTCTGTGTACTTTTATTTATATCGCCCTCACCCTTGTTCTTACAGGAATGGTAGATTACAGAAAGTTTGACGGAGTTGGGGACCCTCTTTCATTCATATTTGAAAAAACAAACGCTAATGTAGCATGGATGGAGCTTATCGTTTCATTTGTGGCTATTGTTGCAATTACAACTGTACTTTTGGTATTCCAGATGGGACAGCCGAGGATCTGGTACGCTATGAGCCGTGACGGGCTGATGCCCCAGAGATTCCAGAAGGTACATCCTAAATACAAAACACCTTCTTACGCTACTATCATAACGGGAGTTGTGGTTGGAATTCCCATTTTATTTACTGATAAAACATTTATCCTGGATTTTACCAGCATAGGAACTATTTTCGCGTTTGTACTGGTTTGTGCCGGAGTACTTCTTCTTCCTGCTAAAGAAAAAATCAAAGGAAGATTTCACCTTCCCTATCTAAACGGAAAAATTATTTTCCCTGTTATTTTCATCGGTGGATTAGTAGCTTTCTATTACTGGCAGCCGGAATTTTTCCATAATCTTATGGACTGGAAAGATCCTAAGGAAGGTGAATTCAGAGCCTCTATATTTTTCTTTATCCTGATCAACCTTATCCTGTGTATTGTAACATTCATCAAGAATCTCTCCCTGATCCCCCTGATCGGTTTAAGCTCATGTCTGTATCTTCTTACCGGAATGAGCCATGACAACTGGTTCTGGTTCGGATTATGGTTCGCTATAGGAATGGTAATTTACTTCGGGTATGGCTATAGAAACAGTAAACTTGGCCAAGAAATAAAATAAACAATTTATAGAAAGAGCAAAAGGGCGAAAAGGCAGATCAGCAGTTTCGCCCTTTTACTTTTATATTAAACAAAATCGGCAGAATTATTGCTTTAGCTTACTGAGCAACATCAAACTACATCACCATGTCAGAAAGAATAAAAACTTACAGAGAATTTTATCAGTTCTACCTTACTGAGCACAGTAAAATGGGAACCCGGATTTTTCATTTTATAGGAACCCTTCTTGTCTTTGTTGTTATCTGGTATGTTATCAGTTCCGGAAAAGAGCGGTTTTTATGGTATATTCCTATCTTTGGATATGGTTTTGCATGGTTCAGTCATGCTGTTATTGAAAAAAATAAGCCCGCTACGTTCAGATATCCATTGTGGTCTTTAATTTCAGATTTCCGGCTGTTTTTTGAGCTTTTGATTGGAAAGCAGAAATTCACAGGCATTGAAACCCAGCCTGAAGATTCACAGAAATTATAACCTCACTGAATTTTGAAGGAGTCTGCTATTTTTTGAAACGTAAAATTAATTTAACAGGATAATGATTAAATTCCTTTGCGTGGTTGCGCCAAACCACAAAAAATTGGTCTTATCTTCAAATAGCTAACTGTACCGTTATTCATCCTTACAAAATTTAACGTTTATTCAATATTGTTTTTCAAGAATATCATAGTGAACAGTGTTCATTACTTTTTCTGCCAAGGCGTCTCCATCAACTTTAACACGATTAGGAATGTAGGAGGACAATGTGATTGTTTTATCCTGATTTAAAGTAACAACGGATTCTTCAAGAATCTGATCACCCACGTAAAACAGAATTCTGTCTTCAGTTATTTTCCAGAAAGAAAGTCTTGGTTCACCAGGTGTACAATTTCCGGAACTTCCTTCTATACGGTTATAAACTGCAAACCCGTCTTCCCTGATGGAGTAATTCCTCATCAGGCGGCAGTCATCAAAATCTTTAACCACCTTTTTACCATTTTCATAAAATCCGGCTTCTTTCAGCTTCCAGAATCCGATGACATCTTCTTTTTTTATTTTTTGTGCATTACACAGAAAAACCGCTGTAAAAAACAATATCCCTGCCCCAATTCTATTCGTCATTGATCTTTTTTATTTCGAGAAACGAAGATACAATAATATTAATATCTTATCAGGCAGGAACATCCAAATTATAAGAAAGCCTTCAGCAATACATTTTAATTTCTTCACTCCATGTTCAGGTTAATATTATTTAATTCTGCACAATTATCATTTTGCGTTAAAACATCAGGAATATTCAAATTAAATTATTAAAAATTTATAAATCAGAGAAAATCCATAGAAAAAATTTCGGCATGGTAATTGTCAATTAGGCTAAAAAATAAGTTTATGAAAAGTATCACAACCATTCTAAAAGGAACTTTTCCTGCACTGGCACTATTTGCCATGACGCAATGCACAACAGCCAACGCAGCAGGAGCTGATGAAAAAACCTTTATCGTAGGACCGGAAACGGCCGACTGTACCGGAGTAGCTCCGATGAAATGCCTTCAGGTAAAAGAAAAAGCTTCTGAAAACTGGACCAACTTCTACACCAACATTGAAGGATTCACTTATGAACCCGGATATGAATATGTTCTGAAAGTAAAAACTGAAAAGATCGCCAACCCTCCGGCTGACGGATCTTCTATAAAATACACATTGGTAAAACAGGTTTCCAAAACGAAAAAAAATACGGCTAATACCGGTGAAAAAACGTTAATCGTAGGATCTCAAACTGTAGACTGTTCTGCAGGTGCGGGGCGTATGAAGTGCATGCAGGTAAAAGAGGATGCTTCAGGAAGCTGGACTAATTTCTATTCTCAGATTGAAGGATTCACATATGAGCCCGGATACGAATATGTTCTGAAAGTAAAGACAGAGAAAATCGCCAATCCTCCGGCGGATGCTTCTTCTATAAAATATACCCTGATAGAACAGGTTTCTAAAACGAAAAAATAATCAAAAAACGCCCGGCTTCGCCGGGCGTTTTTTGATTAAAACCGGAAGAAGCCGGATGTAAGTTTTTATTTTTTCAGTTCTACAGTAACTTTTCTCTTCCGCTTCCCTCTCTTTATTTCCTGGATTAAGAATTTTTCTGAGGCGGTTCCGGATATTTTCCTTTAGTTGCTTCTCCTACTGTATTGGCAGTTGTCATTGCCACCACCAGATCATTAAGCATATTGCTTGCCGCAGTTGGTGAATTGGGGAGAAGGACCAGATTACTCCGGTTGCTTGCTCCTACAGCATGTAAAGTATCGTAGTGCTGTGTAACTACAATCAGCGCTGAAGCTTCATGAGAATTGATGTTCACATTATTCAGCATACGCACGGATTCTTCAAGACCTTTCGCGATTTCCCGTCTCTGGTCTGCAATTCCCTGTCCCTGAAGTTTCTTGGATTCAGCTTCTGCTTTAGCTACCGCCACAATTCTGATTCTTTGGGCTTCAGATTCATACTCTGCTGCCGTCTTCTCTCTTTCTGCGGCATTGATCCTGTTCATAGCATGCTTTACCTGCTCGTCCGGATCAATATCGGTGACCAAAGCTTTGATAATATCGTATCCGTAACTGTTCATCGCTTCCTGAAGCTCGCTTTTCACCGCTACTGCAATATCATCTTTTCTGACAAAAACATCATCCAGCTTCAGCTTGGGAACTTCAGCACGAACTACATCAAATACAAAAGAGGTAATCTGGTTTTCAGGATTTTCCAGACGATAATAAGCGTCTCCTACCTGGTTTCTGATGACCTGGTACTGAACTGATATTTTCATTTTGATGAATACGTTATCCAGTGTTTTGGTATCGATCATAACGTCCAGCTGCTGAATTCTCAGATTCAGTCTTTTGGCGATCTGGTCAATAATCGGAAGCTTGAGATGCAGCCCGGAATGTCTCACAGTCTGAAATTTCCCGAAACGTTCAATAATAGCCGCCGTCTCCTGCTTAACCACAAAAAAGGAAGCGAATAAAATAATCAGTCCGAAAAAAATAATGGGTGCTAAGTAAAGACTCATAATTTAATTTTTAAGTATTAGTTCTGATAAAGATAGAATAATTTAGTTTTAAATCTGCTATATTTACAAGCAATGACCTTATAGTATATCATGAAAACTATTCTATTACGATCACTGCCAACAATTTCCTGTTTAAAGACACAGGAATTCCAGCTATAAAAAGCCTACTGATTAAGGTCTGTTTTTTTTAAATTCATCAACAATGGATATACAGAATCCAGGAGTGCAATTCTTATTCTGAAAATACCTGTTGCGCTTTAATTAAACAGTCATTCCGATATCAATCCCTTTGATTTTCCTGTAAAGATCAGTAGCAAAATTATCGGTCATTCCTGAAACAAAATCAATTACCCCGAGAACTTTCTGGTAATCAGTTCCCTCTTCGTATACAAACTGTCTCGGAAGAAGTTTCAGTGCTTTTTTATCATAAGATTTCCTCTCGTCTTCCGGTTTCAGGATTGATGGTATGAAATGGTCAAGAAGCTCATACATAACGTTGTAGCCGGCATTTTCAATTTCCACTACCGCTTTATGGTTGTAAATCTTTTCAATGGAAAATGATTCAATGTCGTGTAATGCCCTGTTTTCAGCTTTGTAAACATCAAGAAGGGCTTTGTCCAGATTTCCATTAAGAATCGTTTCAAAATTATTCCTGTAAATTTCAAGTGACTTATTAATCAAAGCATTAATCGCTTTCGCTCTCAGGTAGGAAATCTTTTCATTTTCATTAGAAATGGAGGCCAGTTTGTTTTTTACGCGTTCTATATCGTTACTTTCTGATTTTACCAGCTCAAAAAACAGATTTTCACAGTCAGCCGTTGATACAATTCCCAGCCTGTGGGCATCTTCCATATCAATAATATTGTAGCAGATATCATCTGCTGCTTCTACCAGCCATACAAAAGGATGTCTTTTGAAAATATACGGTTCAGTGCTTTCTGTAATCAGGTTGGTTCCCCTGGCAATCTCTAAGAACAGATCTTTTTCATTCTGGAAAAATCCGAATTTCTTCCGATGTATAATTCCTTTTTTCTTAGCCACAGCCTCACAGGGATATTTGGCAATACTGGCCAATGTAGAAAACGTCAGCTGAATTCCTCCGTCGTCTTTTCCCTGCTGGCGTTGGGCCAGAACTCTTATGGCGTTGGCGTTTCCTTCAAAATTTACCAGATCTGCCCATTCTTTTTCGTTGAATTTCGGTTTCAGGTCCTTTTCATTTCTTTCAAAATAGCTTGCAATGGCATCTTCACCTGAGTGCCCAAATGCAGGGTTTCCCACATCATGACATAAACAGGCAGCCGCAATTACGTTTCCTAAATTATGGAGATAAAAATTTCTTGAATCTTCTGTAAGCTCGTTTCTGTAGGTTTCTGAAATAAATTCACCGATGATGCTTCCTAAACTTCTTCCTACCGATGATACTTCTAGCGAGTGGGTCAGCCTGTTGTGTACAAAGACACTTCCGGGAAGAGGGAAAACCTGGGTTTTATTCTGTAACCTTCTGAAGGCAGAAGAGAAAATAATTCGGTCGAAATCTCTCTGAAAATCAGTTCTTGAAGCTTTAGTATGCGGATTGTTCCCTGTACGCTGATTGGTAAAAATCTGGTTTAAGTTCATCATTTTTCAAAATTACTCCAAATTTTATTTTTACGGAATAGTATTTGAACTTTTATTAAAAAGCAAAATTATGCCTGAAGGTCCATCTATACTTATCATGAAAGAAAGCCTGCAGCATTTTACCGGCAAAACGGTGACAGAAGCTTCAGGCAATGCCCAATTCGACAAAAATCCTCTGATTGGCCAGACTCTTCTGGAAATCCGTACTTTCGGGAAGCAGACTTATCTTATTTTCGGGGAACATGCTATTCGTATTCATTTGCTGATGTTCGGCTCATACAGTATTGATGAACAGACGAAACCGGACCAAAGCCTCCGCCTGTCACTGCATTTCCGGTCAGAAAGCATGTATTTTTACACCTGTTCCGTGAAGCTCGTTGATTCTGAATTTCTGTCTTCCATTGACTGGGAAGCCGATGTCATGAGTGAACAGTGGAATCCGGAAAAAGCAGAGCTGAAACTGAAAGCTAAACCGGAAATGATGGTTTGTGATGCTTTAATGAATCAGGATATTTTTTCCGGAGTGGGCAATATTATCAAAAACGAGGTTCTGTTCAGAATCGGAATACAGCCGGAAAGCCTTGTAGGAAAACTGCCTGCTAAAAAGCAGAAAGAACTTATTGCCGAAGCCCGGAACTACAGTTTTGACTTTCTGAAATGGAAAAAGGAGTTTGTCCTGAAAAAGCACTGGCTGGTTCACACGAAAACAATCTGTCCGAAATGCGGATTAAAACTGATAAAAAAACAGACCGGCTTAGGAAAAAGACGAAGTTTTTACTGTGAAAAAGACCAGAAACTTTATTCATAATACTACTGTTAAGTTAAATGCGGATTAAAGAGAGCAGAAAATTTTTGTAATTTTTTCTGCTGCCCATTCACGAATTGCTAATCAGAATTCAGGAATCCGCCTGCATATTTTGTAAAGAATTCAGATCTGTAGACCTCTCCTATGGGAATTTCAGATTCATCGATATAGATATTATGATTATCGAATGAATCAATAAAATCTATGTTCACCACATATGATTTACTGACCCTCAGAAAGGTATTCCAGGAAATTTTCTGATGAATGGTTTTCAGATTCATGGCTGTAATAAGCTTTTGCTGGCGGGTATGGATTACAACATAATCTTTCAGGCCTTCAATAAATTTAATATCTGAAAAGCTGATCTTATAGAACCGGCGGTCTGCTTTTATAAACAGGAAATCTGCAGTATTGGATTCTACGGTATTTTTTATGGTATCCTTAGATAAAAGTTCGGTATACAGGATGGCTTTATCTATTGCTTTTTGAAGCCGTTCAGGGTTAACAGGCTTCAGGAGATAGTCTACTGCTTCCAGCTCATAACTTTTCAGTGCGTATTGGGAATATGCTGTTGTAAAGATAACCAGTGATCCTTCGGGCAGCATTCCGGCGAATTCAAGGCCGGTAACCATGGGCATCTCAATATCCAGAAAAATAAGGTCTGTTTCATGGGTTTTAAGAAAATCCAATGCTGCCGGTGCATTAGAAAACTCCCCGAGAATATCCACTTTTGAAATTTCACTGATCAATGAGCGCATTTCAGCCCTTGCCAGCGGTTCATCATCTACTATAATACAATTCATACAGGAATTTTTAAGTTTACGGTATATTCTTTTTCTCCGGAATCAATTTTCAGGTCAAATGTACTGCCATATAATAGTTCCAGTCTTCTTTTACTATTGGCAAGCCCCAGTCCGCTGTACTTTTCGTTGGATATCATAAATTTTGGATCTCTGGAATTGATACAGGTAAAGAACAATTCTTTATTGTCGACTCTGATGATAATCCTGATATAAGAACCTTTTCCGCTGATATCAGCACTGTGTTTTACAGCATTTTCAACAAAAGTAGTGAATAGATTGGGAGGAATAAAAATATTCTTTGAAGCTCTGTTTTCTGTATCAGCTTCAATATCAAAGGAAAAATTTTCTCTTCTTATCTTTTCGAGAGCAAGAAAGTTGGAAAGGAAATCAATCTCTGAGGCCAGCAGCGTCTTTTCTTCACTGTTTTCGTAAAGCTGATATCTAAGGAATTCTGACAGCTTAACGATCACTGTGGATGCTTTTTCCGGATCTGTCCGGGTAAGTGCTTTCACATTATTCAGCATATTGAACAGAAAATGCGGATTGATCTGATTACGGAGTTCATTCAGTTCCATCTGAAGGGTAAGATTACTGAGTTCCATAATCCTTTTGTTGTCATGAATCCATTTCTGTAAAAGCTTTACGGTAGTAGTGGTAAGAATAATGGGTACACACATCAGAACTCCTTCATAGATACTTCCCTTTTCGCCTTCTTTTTTTATGTTGATAATTCTAAAATCGGAGAATAGTGTTTTAAATCCATACCCGATAATATTCAGCCCTATTACTCCCATTAAAACCAACAGTATAAGATACGTAATATATTTTGCCCTAAAAAAGAACCTGGGTACGAGAACATAGATATTAATGTAAACCATTGTAATCAGCATTATATACACAAAAAAGAGAATGTAATACTGATATATACCGGAATACCAATGCCAGAACCGGGCACTGTAAAGCAGGAGAAAAAAGAAAACCAAAAACAGCAGGTGCCTGGAAAGTCTGAACCGGTCTTCCGTAAGAAAGTCCATAACAAGTGTTTCTTTGAATCTGTAGCTGCTCAATTTCATATTTTCCGGAGTAATAAATACAGGAACAAAAATAGAGAATACCGCAAACTATTCATATAATATTATACCAACCCTGAATTTTATTATACCAATTTTCCTCTTTTCTGATTTTGTATAATATAAATGCGGTTTCGTATAAAAATCTCCGGCAGCATATTTATTCTTTATTTCTTTGCCCCGTTCAAATTATGCTTATGGAATTAGCCGTTTTTCAGGAATTAACAAAGGAAATAACTTCAAAATGTTCTTATATGACAGAATCCCAACAGGAAGAAAAAGTAATACAGCTTATTGATCTTCATCATTTTGCAGAATGCTATCATCAGCCCCTCAAAATCCTGAACTATATTCAGCATCCTATTAATATTATAGAAGAAAAAGGTATCCGGAAAGGTATTTTATTTTATGATATGAAACATTCCACGCCATTTGACTGGAATGCGTTTGAGGAATTCAAAAGGCATAATGAACTCAAAGAGCTCTGGTTTGTTTTTGTAGAAGAGGATCTGACCACCGACAGCACCCGCTATACCGATTTCATCATCGAAAACAGCATTGAAATATTTTATGACAGAATATTCAGGTTCAACTTTTTCCAGTCTGCCATCCAACAATTAAAATAACATCATGAAAACATCGGGAACAGCTCGTCCTCTTTTTTAATGAAAATCGCCTGACTTTTATATTAAGCCGGACCATCCTGCCAATAAACTTAACCACCTTATCTATCATCTATAAAAACACCCCATCCTCCCCCTTTTCTCATCCACCCTTCCAAATTTAGTGCGTTCCCATCTTTGAGAACACATTAATAACAATTACTCCAATAACAATCAGGGCAATACCAATTATTGCAGGAAGGTCCGGGACCTGTTTAAAAGCCACCACACCAATAAGGGTGATAAAAACAATGCCCACTCCGGACCAGATGGCATAAGTTATCCCAACCGGAATCTGCCGGAGGGTAATGCTCAGAAAATAAAATGCAGCAGCATATCCTATCACCGTAATAACAGAGGGCCATAGTTTCGAAAATTCTTCTGATTTTTTCAGAAAGCTGGTTGCAATAATCTCGAATATAATGGCTAAGGCAAGGAAAACATAACTACGTCCCATACGGATGATTTTATACAAAAATAATGAAAACTGTTTCTTTCCCAGCAATCAAAAGGGTTTGAAGAAGCACTTATCTATGATGAAATACATAATTTATTTCATTCTGCTGACAGGAAACAGGGAATTTATCCTTTAAAGGCCACTTAAAATACTGACAGTCTGCCAGCAATATGACATTATTTCAAGCACCTGTGATAATATCTCAGAAAAATGATGTCATAAAAACTGCCACTAATAAGAATTTAGAATAATAAATTCCGGAGACAAGAATAAGTTTTCTTAACATAAAAAATCACCATCCGATGAAATTCTCCTGCTTACGATCTTCATTACACAATGGTATTATGCATCGCATTTCTTATTTTTTGTTTTATCAACTTCAATATAGAAGCATTCAAAGCGTTATCATTTTTATAAAATTTTACAGATAAGACAATAAATATATTAATAAATTCTCAATAACATATTAATTTACCGTAAACAAAAATTCACTAAAAATTAAGAATATATGAATATAACACACTGATATACATCATGATTATTTGCTTTGGCACGTGATTTGAAAGTTGTAATATTGCAATTGTAAAATTGATAAAATAAAGTCAAATAATTAAAAATAAAACAAAATGATAACTTACATCGGTATCGCAACATGTTTAGTAGTTTTTTCTTCTTATTTCGCAACTGTAAAGAGAGAAGAAAGAAACTAAGTTCTAATAAAGCAGAAAGCCTATAGAACAACTATATTAATTGTATTGTTTATGTTTTTAATCTGATTATATCAGATCCCGCTCTTTTACTCATTGGAGTAAAAGGGCCCAAAAACATAACTTCACACTGAACTTCATAACAAATTTATATATCCCAATAGTCTGGCCGTACTTCTGTACGGCTTTTCTTATTTTCCAGGGTTTATTTAACTTATATTTCTCCTCTGGACTACTCTTTTATTCTTTTTCAGGACCTGTACCTCATTTAATAAAGCGCTATCTTTGTCTTTAGTAAAAATCTTTTTTTTCAAATCAGCATGAATCTGTATAACCTTATTATTCAGGACAAAGAACAGGTGGGCCTTAATGATGTATTTCTTGATGCTCAAAACCGGGAACAGCTTGTACAGCTTATCAAGGAACATACGTACGTGAAAGAACTTCAGGAATACGGCCTGCCTGTGAATAACAAAATTCTGCTGCAGGGCAGTTCCGGATGCGGAAAGACGATGACAGCCAAAGCTATAGCCAATGCTTTAGGTAAAAATATCATCATTCTGAATCTCAGCAATATTGTTTCATCCCGTATTGGGGAAACCTCCCAGAATATTAAAATGATATTTGATAAAGCAGCAAGAGAACGATCGGTTCTTTTTCTGGACGAACTGGACCAGATTGGTAAAGCCCGGGGAAGCGACGACAAAGATGTAGGGGAAATGAGAAGACTGGTGAATACATTGATCCAGCTGATTGATTATTATCCTGAAAACGCCCTTCTCCTGTGCGCAACCAATCATCCTGAAATCATTGATACGGCTTTGTTACGACGTTTTCAGCTAAAGATCAATTATACAATGCCATCCGCAGAATTTCTGGATACTTTTTATGATGATCTTCTGTCTAAATTTCCGGAAGAATTCCAGAATATTGAGCGGAAATATGAGATTTCTTTTGCTGAAGCCAAGGACTACGCACTAACTTCTGTAAAATCTGCGCTGATCAAAAAACTAGAAAGTCAGAAAATCTCCCAATCATGAAAGAAGATATCCTTCACAACATCGGTGTCATTAATGACAGGATAAGAAAAGCGTGTGAAAAAGCAGGCAGAGATCCTAAAGAAGTGAGGCTACTTCTGGCAACAAAAACGGTTTCTGCAGACCGTATTAAAGTTGCTTTGGAGAATGGCCAGACTTTAATTGCCGAAAATAAAGTACAGGAACTGAAGGAAAAATACGAAGATCTTAAAGATATTCCTCATGAAAATCATTTCATCGGACATTTGCAGACCAATAAAATTAAAGATATTCTGAAGCATGATGTCATTTGTGTACAGTCTCTTGACCGTCTGGATCTAGCTGAGAAACTTCATCAAAGGCTTTTATCTGAAGGAAAAACCATTGAAATACTAATTCAGGTGAATACTTCGCAGGAGGAAAGCAAGTTCGGCGTTCATCCTGATGAAGCTTTGGAACTGACCAGAAAAGTTGCAGAATTCAGTACTTTAAAAATCAAAGGGCTGATGACGATCGGTTTATTCAGTGCGGAAACAGAGAAAGTAAGGAATTGTTTTAAAATCCTTAAAAATCTTCAACAGGAAATAATTTCCTGGAATATTCCTAATGTGGAAATGAAAGAGCTTTCTATGGGCATGAGCGGAGACCTGGAGACCGCCATTGAAGAAGGCTCCACAATTGTACGGTTGGGAACTGCCGTTTTTGGAGCAAGAGCATATCCGGACAGCTACTATTGGAATGAAAAGACAGGCTCTGATGAATCAATATTCAACTTTGATGCTCAGAAAAGCCTAGCTGACTATTTTATGGATGATCATGATGATGAATCCGCTAAAGAAGATCAGTCTGTAAAAGATATATACTGGCATGAAACCGGTCATTTAATCGGGAAAATAATCTGTAAAGAACTAGGGTTTGATTTTGGGAAAACAACAGGTTTATTTTTTGACAAAAAGAATCCTAAAATAACCTATGACCCTAAAAATAATCCTTTTCATCTAATTTATTATGGGAAAAGTAAAGATTATTATAACGAAGACAATAATGACATACAAATATATGATGAAAGATATAAAAATCTTGAAAAAGGCAACTTTAATAAATCAAATTTTCTATCATTTATTACCTATATCTTATTAGGTGGGTTCTGTAATATCTATTCTCACCGCTCCGGAATTATTGAAAATATTGATTCTGATCTGGATGAAATATTTCAAAATCTGGAAGGCGACGTTGATTATTCCCAACTTCCCGGATGCGGAGGTGATGACTGGAATAAAATAAAAAACCTTCTAGGCATTTTTAAAATTGATCTTAACAAGATTAAAGAATTCAGAAGAAATTTGTTTGATGTATTTATGAAATACGATTTTTTCTCTTTTTTTACAGATGAGATCAATCCACTATTCGAACAGGAAATTAAAGAGTTAAAAAATGAAGAATTAGCAGCTTATGAAGAACTCATAACCAGAAAACTTCTGAGTTTTCCTGAAAAAAAGGCTTTATTAGATGAGCTTACCCTAATATTTGAAGAATTTAAAACCCATCTGAAAAATACAAAATAACTCCTTTATATTCGTTCCAAAAATCCGGTACATTTTTTGCTCATAATTTATTAGTAACCAAACAAATACACTTATGACAAAAAAACTACTCTTTGGATGCCTTCTGATGACGGCATTATTCTTTTTTTCATGTGACAGGCCAGCTCCTTCACCAATGAACAGAAGTGAAGCTTCCATTGAAACCGTTTCAATGATCACCTTTCTCGCTATGGGAATTGCTATTTTTATAGCGTACAGCTATAAAAAAAGGTAAAATAACAGAACTCAATCAATTCATATCACCTTTCAATCCATGAAAGGTGATTTTTTATGAGCTATACAATAAGAAATATTTTACCGTAATATTCAATTATATAACAAATATTTATTTTAATTCGGGGTTAAAAGAAAAATATTTGTTTATTTTTGGAGCCTGCACATTTTTTAATACAAATGTTGCATAATAACCCTGTTAAAACTCAAAAACCAATTATTACATGAGTACATTATGGAGAATGACAGTCATGGAAAAAAGAATAGCTACATTGATCTACTTGTTAATTCGGCCATCCCTCTGCAGGACCGTTTCCCGAAGATAAAAATTATGCCTTACAGCTCTTTACTTTATGAAGCCTCGACTACTTAAATGAAATTAAAAATGAAATTAAAAATGATAATAAATAGTAAAATCCCGAATTTAACCAACATTATATTTACAATTTAATACTAAAACCGTTTAAACTAAAACCATGGCTATCAATTTTATATCGGAAGAAGAAAAAAATGATTTCTGGACACTTTCAAACACTATTCAAGCCGGAAATTATGAAGAAGCTTTACAACTTTCCAAAGCTTTACTGGAAAAGTTTCCTAACAACAAAGCAATCTATCACAACCAGATCGGCGCAATGATTTACCTCTCTAAACGTGATTACTGGGGTGCTACCCATCATTATTCCAAGGCATTAGAATATGGATTTGATGCTGATGTATGTGAAGACAACATCTGGGAATCCGCAGTAGATTCTTACAAATCTCTTATTGACTGTGAAGCCGGTTTCTGTAAAATTATGATTACAGCTACTCAGGAATTTATTCCTGCCAATGATCTAGTGGAGAAATATGAAAATCTCTTCCCATCCGGGAAATATGTTGAGGAAGCTAAAGAGCTTAATTATATCTTTAATTTAACAAAAGAGCTTCAGGATAACAACAACTATACTTCTTCAGCCTTAAACCAGAATTATTCAGGCAAATATCCGAACGGAAAACATCATGAAGTTGTGACCGCCCTGGCTGGAATTATTGACAATAATTCATAATTCTATACCAGAAGATATATTGCTTCGTTTTCAATAACAAAAAATCCCTCTCATTACTGAAAGGGATTTTGTTATATCTAAAAAACTGAGATTACATATAAGCTTCAATCGGCTCACAAGTACATACTAAGTTTCTGTCTCCGTAAGCTTCGTCTACTCTGGATACAGAAGCAAAGAATTTGTGGTCTCTTACCCATTCCAGCGGATATGCTGCTTTTTCTCTGCTGTATGGTTTGTCCCATGAATCAGAAACAACCACCTGCTCAGTGTGAGGAGCGTTTTTCAGTACGTTGTTAACCTGGTCTGCTTCTCCGTTAGCGATTTCATCAATTTCTTTTTTGATGGAAATCAGCGCTTCTGCGAAACGGTCAATTTCTGCTTTGCTTTCAGATTCTGTAGGCTCAATCATCAGGGTTCCTGCAACCGGGAATGAAACAGTAGGAGCATGGAACCCATAGTCCATTAGTCTCTTCGCTACATCAGCCACTTCAATTCCCAGAGATTTGAACTGACGGAAATCTACGATACATTCGTGAGCTACTCTTCCGTTTTCGTTTGAATATAGGATCGGGAAGTGCTCTGCTAATACTTCTTTCAGGTAGTTTGCGTTCAGGATAGCGTGTCCTGTTGCTTTTTTCAGACCTTCAGTACCCAGCATTTTGATGTAAGCATAAGAAATGTTAAGGATCAATCCTGAACCGTAAGGCGCTGCAGAAATACCATCGATGGCTTCTTTAGCTCCGATTCTGATATTCGCATTGGAAGGAAGGAAAGGTACAAGATGCTTAGCTACGCAGATTGGACCCACTCCAGGACCTCCTCCCCCGTGAGGAATTGCGAAAGTTTTGTGTAAGTTAAGGTGACAAACATCTGCTCCGATGTTTCCGGGACTTGTAAATCCAACCTGAGCATTCATGTTGGCTCCATCCATATATACCTGTCCGCCGTGCTCGTGGATCAGGCTTGTAATTTCTTTAATGTTGGCATCGAAGAATCCGTACGTAGAAGGATATGTGATCATTACACATGATAAGTTTTCAGAATGCAATTCTGTCTTAGCTTTAAGATCTTCGAAATCAATTTCTCCGTTCTCAAGATTCTTCACTACAACAATCTTCATTCCGGCCATTGCTGCAGAGGCAGGGTTGGTTCCGTGTGCAGACTGAGGGATCAGCACTACATTTCGGTGTCCTTCTCCTCTGGAGATATGATATTCCCTGATTACCATTAATCCTGCATACTCTCCCTGAGCTCCTGAATTTGGCTGAAGAGATGTTCCTGCAAAACCTGTAATCTGTGCAAGGTCTTTTTCTAGTTCACGGATCATTTCCTGGTAACCGCCAGCCTGATCTACCGGTACAAACGGGTGAACGCTTCCCCAGTTATCCCATGACAGCGGAAGCATTTCTGTAGCTGCATTCAGCTTCATGGTACAAGAACCAAGAGAGATCATAGAATGTGTTAACGAAAGGTCTTTTCTTTCAAGGCGTTTGATATAACGCATTAATTCTGTCTCCGTGTGATATTTGTTGAATACCTGTTCTGTAAGGATCTCGTCTTTTCTTAAGTTCTCTTCAGGAATGCTGTATCCTTCTTTAATTTCCAGTTTAAAGGTCTGCTTATCTTTGAACTGAGCGAAAGAAGCCATTAAATAATTCAATTTATCCAATGTTGTACTTTCATTAATTGCAATACTTACTACACCTTCAGTGAAGTAATTCAGGTTCAGTCTGTGGTCAAGCATCATTCTCATCAGCCTTCCTTTTTCATCTTCACTTAAAAGGATTTTCACAGTATCAAAGATTGGCTCTTCTACAGTCTGATATCCTAATGCTTTAAGACCGTTTTTCAAAGCATTGGCTTTAAAATGGATCTGATCAGCGATATAATTCAAACCTTTTGGACCGTGATAAACGGCATACATTCCGGCCATAACAGCTAAAAGAACCTGAGCTGTACAAATATTTGAAGTAGCTCTTTCTCTTTTGATATGCTGCTCTCTGGTCTGTAAAGCCATTCTTAATGCACGTCTTCCGTACATATCCTGAGAAACCCCAATGATTCTTCCCGGAATATCTCTTTTATAATCATCTTTACAAGCAAAGAATGCGGCGTGAGGTCCTCCGTATCCCAACGGAATACCAAATCTCTGTGTAGTTCCCACAGCACAGTCCGCTCCCATGGAAGCAGGCGATTTTAATTTAACCAAGGCCATCGGATCACAAGCCACAACCACCTGTAAATCCAGTTTCTTATATTCTGCAATATCTTCTGTATAGTCTAAAACAATACCGTTTTTGCCCGGGTATTGTAATAAAACGCCATAATAAGAAGCGTCAAATGCATGGGTTTTATGGTCACCCACTACTATTTCTATACCCAGTCCTTCTGCTTTTGTTTTTAATACAGAAACGGTCTGAGGAAGAACAAGTTCTGAAATGAAGAATTTATTAGCTTCTGCTTTTTTCTGATCCTTTGTTCTGTTGTTAAAGAACATATGCATGGCTTCAGCGGCAGCTGTTGACTCGTCTAAAAGAGAAGCATTAGCGAGTGTAAACCCGGTAAGGTCGCATACTACAGTCTGGAAGTTCAGAAGAGCTTCTAGTCTTCCCTGTGCAATTTCTGCCTGGTATGGAGTATAAGCCGTATACCAGCTTGGGTTTTCAAAGATATTTCTCTGAATGGCTGACGGCAAAAGCGTATTATGGTACCCAAAACCAATGTAGCTTGTATAATCAGTATTCTTTGATGCCAATTCTTTTGAATGGTTCAGCATCTCATATTCTGAAAGTGGTTCCGAGATCTCCAGATCTTTCTCTAAACGGATAGAAGAAGGAATAGTCTGAGAAATTAACTCTTCAATACTTGAAACGCCCAATTTTTCCAACATCGCCTGTTTATCGGCTTCATTAAGGGAAATGTGACGGTTCACAAACTGTTCTGTATTCATTTTTATTTATTAGATTTTGTTGTAAAAAAGATTCGTAAAATTACAATTTTTTACAGGATTGTACAATAATCCAAAATTGATGATATTTCAACAAAAACAAAATATGAATTTCAAAATAAACAGGTTAACATTATTTTATTAAACAAAATTCAAAAACCTCTTTTACTGAGTTTCCAAAGGAGGGGTATTCCATATGCAGAACATATTATTATGTTCATCATGTGATTGTTCTGAAGCATCCTTGTAATTTTTCAATCTTTCCTGACACTGAAGATTCAACGTAATCAAAAAGGTATAAATCAAAAACAAGGCATTCTCTGTAAAGATTTTTATTCAGTCCCAAGCTTTTACGCATGATCGGCTATTTTCCGGGAAATTTACAGGAACAGAAAAGAGGTTTTTGCATGAAAATCCAACTATGATTCCACTGGAAAACATGCTGATAATCAGGTTTTGTCAGATTTATGAATTTTTATTAATTATATTTATTCTAAATTAATATATTTGTACCATGAATATGATAGTCCCATTTAAAGTACCGCCTTTATCTCCTGTATACGCATTCCATAATGAAGATATGTTCTGTGAAAAGAAATCCTGCTGTAAAAAATTCAAGAAAGGGAAAAGATGTAAGAAATGTCCCGGCAGAAAAAAGATGGCTTAATTTAAATTAAGTTATTGAAAAGTACATAGGCAGCGATTATTAAAAGAATAATCCCCCAGATCAGCATTACAATTTTCGGTTGGCCGTATCTGTTTGCCACTGTTCTGGGCTGAGGCTTAAACATTTCCTCTACCGTATTTTTGAATTTTTCAGTATCATTATCAAAGGCTTCTGTAATGGTAATTCCCTGTACAACCGTTTTATGAAGCAGTGAATTGGTGGCATGAAGCAGCAGCTGAAATTTTCCGTCTTTAAATTCTGTGATCTTAAATATTCTCTCGCCATAAGGTTTTTCCAGACCGAAAGGCAATACTTTCACCACATCTGCATTGCTTGTCTGCCAGCTGATGATAATCTCCTCCCCCTTTTTAGCATGAATTTTATTCGCTGTAAACGTTTTGATAGCAGGCGGAATATTATATCTGAAGCTTTTCTGATGACTCTCTAAATTCTGATCATACGCTTTTCTTCTGGCCGGATCGCTCAATGTTTCATAGGCTTCCTGAATTTCGCGGAAACGGTCTGCAAAGAAATCATCATTTTCGTTTTTATCCGGATGGTATTTTAAAGAAAGTTTTCTATAAACCTTTTTGATGTCTTCTTCCGAAGCATCCTGAGAAATCCCGAGAAAATAGTAGTAATCTTTCATTGAACTATGCAAAAATAAGGATTAAGTTTTTATTCTCCGCAGATTTTGCCGGAGACACAGATTTTTTTTTAGGATATTTTATTGAACCCAGGTTATGGCTCATTAATTAAACCCTAACAGACCTCAAAAAACTGTCAGGTTATAGTTGATATCGGATATCCGGTTTTGAGATTAATCCGTAACTATCGCTCATACAGACAGATTCTTATAACAAAAAATCCGGGCGCGGGAAGCTTTGCTTCCCGCGCCCGGATTAAACAATTTCAATTTAGTATTTTACTTTTTTATGCTTCAAAGCTCTGGTCTTTTCTGCAGCATCCTGATGCAAATTCTTTTTTGAATTTTCCTTTCAGTTCCTGATACTGCTCATCATTCATTTCTCTGATCTTATCTGCCAGTCCGAAAGGGGATCTTTCCCTGATTCCGTATTCATTAAAAATACCTTTAATAAATCTTTTTCTTTGCACTGCTTTTTTAGCAATTAATGCTACGCCCACAACAGCTAATGCTCCAAGAGCTCCTTTTAATGCTGAATTTTTCATTTTTTCAAAATTTTAAATTTTACTACTTCTTGTTGTTTTATATAGACGAATGAATTTTAATTTTACTTTACTACTTCTATAAAATTTTTAAATTATTCGTTGTTTCTGTTGAAGAATCCACCTGAGCATCTGTTTCTCCAGACTTCTTTGAACTTCTCTCTTTCTTCAGGCGAAAGTCCTTCCATTTTTTCTCTCATTTTTCTTTCTTTGAAATCTTTCATCCCTTTTCCGAAATGAAAACCTCCGAAAAGAATTTTACTCAGGATCAGGATTCCCATTGCCTGCCAGAATGTAATGGATTTCACCCCCAGAATTTCAGGAAGAAGACAGTTCCAGAGCAGCATAACAATCCAGGTAACGGCTAATAGGATCAGCGGCGGACATAACAATAAAAAAATCCAGCCTTTTTTGTGTTTATGATTCATAATTTCTTTTTTACTAACTTTTTAAATCTTCGTATAATTTTCTCAGCCTGTTTCTTAAGTGTTTTACGGCATAGTTTTTACGGCTGATGATGGTTTTGATATTTTCTCCCTGTTCATCAGCGATTTCCTGAAGCGTTTTATCATTCAGCTCATTTTCTACGTAGACCAGTCTTTGTTTTTCGGGAAGTTCGTCAAGGGCCTCAAATAACTTTTTCCAGATCTCATCCTGAAACATTTTAATCTCAGGACCGGCACTGTCATCCATCAGCAGGATATCTTTAATGGAAAATTCTCCGTCTTCATCTTCATAAACAAAGTCTTCCAGATTTTCTGTCTTCTTTTTACGGTAACGGTCCGTGATTTTATTAGCTGTTACCCTGTACAGCCATCCTCCGACGTTGACAATCTCTGACAGATTGGTCAGACTGCTGAACTGGTACCACACTTCCTGCAGAATATCTTCCGCATCTTCTGTGTTTTTCACTTTAGGACGAATATAAGACATCAGCTTTCCTCCGTACTTTGAAACGGTCTGTGAGATGATGCTTTCCTTATCCTTCTGTGGCATTGATATTTCTTCGACAACCTCCATACTGATATGACGGACTGCCTTTTGGTTTTACTTTAATAAATTTAAAAAAATTTTATGAGGAATGACAAAACTGCTTATTCACCGGCATTTTCATCATTATAATTTCATCATACCGGCAAAAAGAAAACGGAAAGTATTGATACCTTCCGCTTTCAACATTATAAAAATTTCTGCTTATTTTTTATTGAAATTTTTGGCAAAAAAGCCCAGCATATATTTATACAGCTCAATTCTGTTCTGCTCTTTTCCGAATCCATGGCCTTCATCATATTTTACCATGTAAGGAACCTCATAGCCTTTAGCACGCATTCCTTTTACAATCTGGTCAGATTCATTAATATTTACTCTTGGATCATTAGCTCCCTGTACCACAAATAATGGTTTCTTGATCTTATCAATCTGAAATACCGGAGATACTTCTTTAGCAATTTTCGCTTCTTCAGGATTGTCAAGATCATACCAGATCTCTTTTACCATTTCTTTGTAAGGTTTCCAGTATTCCGGGAAAGAATCAAAGAAAGTGAAGATATTGGAAACGCCTACGTAGTCTACCCCACACACATACAGATCAGGAGTTTTGATCAGTCCCATTAATGTTGCATATCCTCCGTGGCTACCTCCATAGATGGCAATTTTATCTTTATCTGCCCAGCCCTGCGAAATCGCATATTTTACTCCGTCTTCCACATCATCCATTGCTTTTCTTCCGATCTGCTTGTACCCTGCTTTCTGGAATTCTTTTCCATATCCGCCCGAAATCCTGAAGTTTACCTGAAGGGTTGCATATCCCCTGCTGGCAAAAAGCTGTGCTTCAGGATTGAATTCCCATTCATCTCTGACTCCCTGCGGACCTCCGTGAGGGTTGACAATCATTGGTACTTTTTTACCTTCAAGAGCTGCTTTGGGAAGGGTAATATAACCGTGAATCGTTAAGCCGTCCCTACTTTTGAATTCAATAGGCCTCATTTCTGCCATATCAGCTTCTTTCAGCATCGGCATCAGATCGTAAAGCAGCTTTGTCTTTTTGGTTTTGGTATCATATTCATAATAGGTTCCGTATAGCTTATCGCTGCTTACAATCACCAGAAGCTTCTCATTATTATCATCTGATGAAACAACTTCGAATTCTTTATCTCCAAACTCTTTTTTCAGCTGATCATCTATTTCCTTATAAAACTTACTTACAGGAATGGTTTCACTCTTCACTCCACTGTAGCTGATGTAATCCAGTTCATAATTCCTGTTTTTTCCTGCTACTCTTATAGAGCCTACATCATATACCGGGTTGGAATAAACTTCTTTAATAACAGTATTTTTCTTAAGATCATACAATACAATTCTTGCCTTATCACTGTCCAGATTTGTGTAAACATATGCCTCATCCTTATTTTTAGAATTATTATTAAAGCGGATGATGCTGAAACTGTCTTTCCAGTCTGTAGATTTTATAAGATTGAATTTTCCGGTCTGAAGATCTTTATAATAGTTTTTTGTTGTTAATCCTCCTTCAAGAACTGAGTACCCTCTCAGGTTTCCGTCCTTATCAAAGAGATAGCCGTCAATAGGGTTATTTACATCTTTGTTTTCATAAAGCTGCGTCATTTCACCAGTATTGAAATTAATCCTGTACGGTTCAAAGATCTGTTTGTTATTTTTATTCATGCATACCACAACATACTCTGTATCTTTGATCAGTGTTATATCATTTAATGTAATTCCTTCAAACGGGGTAAGGTCTTTAAGGTTTTTCCCGTCAATGTCAGCAGCATATAAATGGATATTTTCATCCCCTCCTTTATCCTGGGTATAGAACAGGCGCTTTTTATCCAGCCAGCCATAGCTATCAATCAGATCGTCTTTTTCTGCAATAGCTTTAGTAATCTTTCCGGTTTTAAGATTTTTAACGTAAACATGATTTTTACTGTCCTTATCCTTTTCTTTATAGGAAAGATACTGTCCGTCCGGAGACAATTTAAACTGTGAAGCTTTTGGTCTTGCAAAATAATCTTCCACTTTATATTTAAAATTTCCTTTATCATAGGAAACCAGCTTTTCAAGGGTAGCTTTATCAGACGGAAGTGTGGGATCACCCGGCAGCTTAGCCGTTGAAGTCTGTGCATTCATCATCATAGCAGATAGTACGATCTGTGCCGCACCGAAAATTTTAGTATTGAAATTCATAACTTGTGTTTTAAGTTAAACTATATTTACCATTTACACTTTTTAATCAATAAAAGAATAAACATTTCTTATTAGTTAGACTCTTCACACTATCAAAATGTTACATGACTTATCCCTAATTTATGAAAAAAAATGAATAAGGGTTGAAAAACTGGTCTTTAAAGGGGGCAAAATTTTCGGAGCATTTTTTAATTCAGGTGTATTCCGAAGTACCATGTCCAGGCAATCAGGATCAGCTGCATCGGAATCCTCTGGGTATAAAGATATTTCATTCCCGGCCCGGTGTGATCTGCTTTAAAAATATTGATCTGTTTTCTGGATGAATGAATATTGGCTATAAAAACCAGAATATAGAAGCAGATCAGCGAAACAGCTGTAAATTCACGAAGAGGCGGAATCATCAGCCCTATTCCGGCGGCAATTTCAATAATCCCTGTAAAATATACCCAGAAGAGTTTCCCGGGAATATAATCAGGAATCATCATAACCATTCCTTTCTGAAATTTAAAATGGGAAAGTCCGGTAAAAATAATAAAGACAGCCATTGCAAGGTTTCCTGAAAATACAAGGTCTGCTTTTTCCCGGAATATTAACGTTACCAGAAGACCAAAGATAAAAGTTGCAAAAAGAATGACTAATAGCTTCATAAAATTTCCTTTATATCTGATTGTGAAGATACTGCTAAAATTTAATTTGTATTTTTCTTTTTTACCCAATAAAGAACAGATTGGGCATTCAAACTTTTAAGAGAAAACAAAAAACCTCACAGACTTTGATGGCTGCAAGGTCAATATTGTATTAAATATTCTGTTATTATTTTTCGGCAAGGTTTTTTACTACTTCAAGTCCTTTTATAAATCCTGTATTCAGATGGTCTCTCCATTCCTTTTCTACCTGCACTTCCGCATGAAGCTTTGTTTTTCCGTCAAAGTCTGTCAGAAGATACTTTTCGAAGCAACCGCTCCACTCCATTACTTCTTTGCTTTGTGTATCCTCATTTCCTTCTTTATCAACCATACCCAGATGCTTGAAAATAATTTGATTAGGCTTATCTATGCTGTCAATGGTTGACACCATGCCTTCTCCTTCTGCGTTAAGGAAATAGGTTTTCCCGCCCACTTTCCAATCTGAATTCATTTTAGAATCCGGACTGAAATACTTTGTCCATTCACTGTAAGTATCCTGATTCCAAAGAACATCCCAGACTTTCTGCTTGGGAGCATTGATTACTGTTTCGTACGATAAGGTTTCCATATTTTAAATTTTTGTGGTTTGATATATAATAACTGTAAAGATCAGAACGGTCCTCTTTATTTTTTAAAGCTGATTTTCCGAAAGATGCTTAACAATTTGCATGGCATCCGGAAATTTCTCTTCAAAAAAACTTTTAAATTCTTCCGGAGCCTGAATTTCAGCTTTTAGTTCAGTCCCGTCCTCTGTTTCTTCTAGCAGATAAGTTTCTGTAGCGTCTCCCCAGTTCTGAGGAACTTCTATTCCGTTATAAATTTCTCCCAGATGCAGAAATTTCATTTCCTTATGAGGAATATTCTGTTCCACGCGGCTGTACATTCCGTTTTGATGCGGGTCGAAGAATTTTACAATACTTCCTTTTTCCAGGGTTCCTTCATAAAAGGAGCCTTCTGTGAAAGCGGTTGTCCACTGCCGGTAGGTAATTTCACCCCACAGCACATTCCATACTTTTTCGGGTGGTGCTTCAATCTGTATTTTAAATGATAGTTTTTCCATTGAAATTTTTAAATTTTTTAAATCATACTTTTCAGAGTACTAAATAAAAAGCCGGTCTGTTTCCGGATTCTCATCCTCCTACAAAATCACCTCCATTAATATGAATAACTTCTCCCGTGATGTAATCTGCATCTCTTGAAGCAAGAAAAACATATGCCGGCGCCACTTCCGAAGGCTGTCCTGCCCTTTTCAGAGGGGTATCTTTCCCAAATTCAGAAAGATCATCAAAAGCTTCTTTTACCAGCGGAGTCCATATTGGTCCGGGAGCGATCCCGTTAACCAGAATTTTCTTTTCTGCCAGATTGGCGGCCAATGACCTGATAAAGGAAAGAATCGCTCCTTTTGTCGCAGCATAATCAATCAGGTGGTCGCTTCCGCGATAAGCCGTAACAGACGTTGTGCAGATGATTCTTCCTCCTTCTCTCATCATCGGCAAAAAAAGCCTTGTAAGGGAGATCATGGAGATAATATTGGTTTCAAAGGTTTCCTGTATCTGTTCATCCTTAACCTTTTCAAGGGAGTCTTTTGAGGTATGAATTCCTGCATTATTAACCAGGATATCCAAATTTCCCCATAAGCTCTTTATTTTTTCCGCACATTTTTCCCGGAATGCTTTCCGGGTAAGATCTCCTTTAATCAGAGTACATTTCCGGCCTTCGTTTTCTACCAGTTTTTTGGTTTCTTTCGCGTCATCATCACTTTCTTTGTAAATGATGGCAACATCTGCGCCTTCTCTTGCAAAGTGAACGGCTACGGCTTGTCCTATTCCGCTGTCTCCACCGGAAATAACAGCTTTTTTATCTGCCAGCTTCCTGCTTCCCAGATAATCATTCCTGATAATCTCCGGAAACAGTCCTTCCTTAGGAACTTTAGATTTAGATTGTGACTTGTTCTGTGTTTTCATAAGCAAATCTTTACGTTAAATGCATCAAACAACAAGCCGAAAGGGAAATTTATTTTTTTCTTAAGAGTTATAAGCGTTTTCCAGATCCTGTATGACAATTTTCTGCATTTTCATCATCGCCTGAACGACTTTCTGGGCTTTTGCCTGATCCGGATCACTCATCAGCTGGATAAGTTTTTTAGGAACAATCTGCCAGCTCATTCCGTATCGGTCTTTCAGCCATCCGCACATACTTTCTCTTCCTCCTTCTGAAGTAAGGGTATTCCAGAAATGATCGGTCTGTTCCTGATCATCAGTCATTACGACCATAGAAATACCTTCATTAAAATCGAACTGGTGGTCGTAGGAATTATCCATACAGAAAAAGCTGTATCCATCAATGGTAAAATGGGCATGCTGCACATTTTCCGCAGGCTCCGGAATTGGATGACCTTCTCCTCCATCACCGTATTTCAGAATATTTCCTATGCCTGAATCAGGGAAGGTTTTAGTGTAAAACTCCATGGCTTCCATTGCCTTTCCGTTATTCTGATGGATGAACATTAAGGTAGGAATTATCTTCTGCTCTGTTGGCTTATCTCCAAGGAATATCTGCCAGGTTACTCCGTATTTATCCTGAACCCAGCCGTATTTGCTGCTCCATGAATAAGCATCCAGAGGCATCAGTGCTATTCCTCCTTCCATAAGTTTATCCCAGTATTGCTGTACTTCATCTTCGGTACTGCAAATTACCATAAAGGAAATGGAAGGATTTTTTTTGAAATGTGGTCCACCATTCAGCAGCATCAGTTTCTGTCCGAAAAGTTCAATATTCAGGACAACAGGAGTATCTGCTGTGATCTTTCCGTTAAATACTTTGCAATAAAATTCAGCGGATTCTTTTGCCTCTCCGTCATACCAGAGGCATGGAAAAATATCGTTATTCATAAGTTAAATTTAAGGGGAATGATATAAGTTTATCTGTCATGCCATTGAAATCATTAAACATAATTGAGCGGCATGATTATTTTATTCATATTTAATAATGGTTCAGGTATAGATATCTCTAAAAGAGATCTGGTGCTCTTTCATATAATTCTTCAGCTTATCCATAGCATTTTTACCAAAACCATGCAGTTTCCGGATATCTTCTTCAGAATAATCCGAAAGCTTTTCCAAAGAGTCTATTTTTTCTTTTTGCAAAGCTCTTCTTGCAGGTGCGGCAAGGACACCCTGCAGGAAATGATCATTTTTAACAACATGACTAACGGCACAAACCGAGCTTAAACATTGGGCCATTATAACTAAGTTTATCATGATTGCAAACAGGTATTTTAGTGATTTTCAACATATTTGTGGAAATTATTGAGAATGGCATACCAACCTTCCCGCTGCATTTCCACGGAGTTTTGTTTCTCGGGGTCAAAAATTTCAGTGACCTTGGTTGTATTTCCATCTATTTTCTCAAAAATAACTTCTACCTTCCGGCCGTCTTCCATATGGTACTTGATATTTTCATTGGGAATAACCTCATCATAGGTTCCTTCAAAATCAAATCCGAAACTTTTGTCTTTCGCTTCCATCCTGTTTTTGAATGTTCCTCCTACTCTCAAATCATTAACTGAACTTGGACACTGCCAGCTTTCATGGGCAAAATTCCATTTTGTTATATGTTTTGGTTCGTTAAAATAATCCCAGACCTTATCTACCGGGGCTAAAATTGTGATGTCTATTTTAATCGGGTCCATAGTTCTAATTTTTTAATGTTTAGGAAAGGACGGCCCGGTATGAACCGTCCCTTGATAATTTAAGTTAAATATAAGATTATTTTGAATATTCTTCATTATAGTTCACCATCCAATGAACACCATACTTATCCTGAAAACTTCCGAAATAGTCTCCCCAAAACTGATCTTCAATAGGCATTTCTATGTTTCCGCCTTCAGAAAGTCCTTTGAACAGTCTGTCTGCTTCTTCTCTGGAGTCCGGGAAGATAGATACATAGTTATTATTTCCAACGGTAAGCGTCTGCCCGAATCCGGGAACAATATCAGAAGCCATCAGCAGGTCGTTACCAATTGGCAGCGCAATGTGCATTACCCTGTTTTTTTCTTCTTCAGAAAGGTTCTCTGTTCCGGGAGCATTTCCCATTTTGTGAACTTCTCCCAGGAATTCTCCACCGAAAACAGATTTATAAAAAGTAAACGCTTCTTCTGCTTTCCCATCAAAATTTAAGTACGGATTTAATTTTGCCATAATTTCTAAGTTTTAAAATTGTTATTGATTTTTTTTAGTTCCAACAGGACAAAATAACTGTGCTGCCGGCTGTTTTTAAGAGTTTAAAAATTTTTCTATTTCATGTACGGTAAGATCTATAAGCCCGGAATCTGTATTGCCTTCAAAGTCTGCCATCATATATGAACCATGCCCTGCAGGCAGAATCATCAGTTGAGAGCCCTTTACCAAGCGCCACATTTCCACAACATGCTCGGGCTTCATCACGTCCTGATCTCCACTGATAAATAATACTGGAACTTCTATATCTGTGAGAATCTTTTCATTCCAGTCTTCAAAAGTCTGCATTCTTTTGCTGTCTTTATCAAACATGTTTTCAAGCTTAGAAAAATCAGGATTCAGGTTCAGAAAGTTGATTTTCAAAGGCTCCGGCATCGATTCCAGGGTGGCTTCTGCCATACTCTCGAAGAAACCATCCATCATACCGCTTTTTTTGAAAAAAGATGAGGCTACAATAAGCTTTTCTGTGATTTCAGGATAAAGATGACCAATCTGCATTACGGTATTCCCACCATTGCTGAATCCCCAGAACGAAGCTTTTTCAATTTGAAGCTCTTTCAGTACGGCAACAACATCGCGGGCATCCTGCTCGAAGGTTTCGGGGATATCACGATGATCACTCATACCATGATTCTGCAAATCAATTCCTATCAGCTGAAATCTCCCGTTCAGTCTTGCGATAACTTCTTTAAAGTCAAATAAAATAGAAGAACCTCCTCCATGAATCAGTACAACAGGTTTTCCGGTACCGTAGACCTCATAATGTATACGGATTCCATTGACCTTTTTATATCCTTTTTCGTTAGGCTCCATCGATCAGTATTTTAGATTCTCATCCACATCGTATTTCATTCCCGGATAATCCAGAATTCTTCTCATCAATCCAATCTGTCCGCACAGATAATCTTCACGTCCGATGCACATTCCTGCAAAATTGAACTTGGTTTCCTTGATAAACGGAACATTCATTCCGATTTCAAAGATTTCATCCAGCTCTTCATCCGATACTTCCCACAATTTCTGGTAGACTTTCGGAGAAATTTCATGAAAGCTCTTTTTCAGATCAGCCAGGCTCGGATAGTTAAAGCTTTCATCCAATGTTTTGCCCTGAAAAAAAAGCTCATTGTAAGGATCTTCATCACGAAGTCCCAGAACCCAGCCCAGACCGTACCGCATGTTGACAAAGTTTCCTGCCATCCAGACGATATGATTGGTTTTTCCTTCAATTCTTTTCAAAGCATCTTCTTCCGAAATGCCGTCCAGAACATTCACAAAACTCTGCGAATGCATCCTGTAGGCAGGAATAACGAGCTCCATTTTTTTTGATTTTGGGGTATCCATTTCTTTATTTTTTAGTGTTAACAATAACGTATTCTGTTTCTGTTCTTCTTAACAGATAAAGTCCTTTTCGTCTTCCACAGATATCAAAGATTTTTTGTGGAGAGTTTTTTCACTAACAGATTGAGCAGTTTTTACTCTATTTTATTGCCCCGGGTTTTCCCAGGATTCTTCTGAGATAACCAAGCTGTCCGCCGTGATAAATTTCATGGAGTGATAAAGTTGCAATATCATTAACAGATTCGGGTATGAAGCTTTCTGTAGTATCAAGAGCCTTTTCCAGTCTGCTCTGGGTTTCCTGAAAATACGATTTCAGTTCTTCAAAAGTGACGAATTCACCTTTCCTGTCCAAAGGATTTTCTCCTCTGTTATAGCATGAGAATTTTTCACTATCCCAAACTGATTCTTCACCTAATAAGTTTAAAAAAGCATTTCTTATATAAATCAGGTGCCCTAAAATCCAGTTCATACAGTTGGCTTCACCATTGGGAAAAATCATGGATTCTTCTTCAGATATTCCTTCCGTATTCAGAGAGACTATCCTGTAAGTAGCGGATGTCTGTCTTTTTATAATTTCGATATCGTTTGACTTTGTTTCCATACCTGATATTTTTGCTTTTGGTAGATGTGATTATTTTTTCTTTTGTAACTGAAAAAATCTTTCGAATTGCTGTGGTATAAATAGTTTTACACCATGGACCCCACTAATGATTTTGAAAACCCCTGATTTTCCTGCGCATTATTTTGTTTCCCGCAGATCTCTCAGGTGTTCTCAGATCTTTGTGGTGACTTTATTTTATAGCAGATTAGGCAGATTTCTATTATTACTGATATTGCGGATGTTTTGATTCTGAAAAAAGGGTTATATATATTAAATTATTCCGCAGGCATCTGGGAAACATCTCCATGTGTTATCTCCCACTGATGTCCGTCTATATCAGCAAAAGCACTCTGATACATCCATCCGTAATCCTGTGGTTCGCTGTATTTTGAGCCTCCGTTTTCAAGGGCTGTGCTCACTATGCGGTCTACTTCTTCACGGCTGTCTACGCCTACAGCAAGAAGCACCTGTGTGGTATCTCCTTTTGCGAAAGGCCTGTTGGTAAATGTCTGAAAAAATTCTTCTTTCAGAAACATGGTGTATATATGGTCCTCTTTCATCACAACACACACCGCTTTATCATCTGAAAATTGTTCGTTGATGGAAAAACCTAGCTTCGTCCAGAATGCTCTGGTTTTCTGTACATCTTTTACGGGTAAATTGACATAGATCTGACTGATTTTCATTTTGTAATTTTTAGTGTTAAACTTTGAGTAATACAATTTTCTTAATTATTCTGAAGGCATTTGAGACATGTCGGCAAAGGTCATATTCCATCCATGCCCGTCAGGATCCCAGAAAGAATTCTGGTACATCCATCCGTAATCCTGTGGTTCTTCATGCTGGGTAGCTCCGTTTTCCAAAGCAATGTTTACGATACGGTCTACCTCTTCACGACTGTTCAGTCCAAAGGCTAATAACACCTCAGCTGTATCTCCTTTTGGAACCGGCTTATTTGAGAAAGTCTGGAAATAGTCATCTTTTAAGAACATGATATACATGTCTTCTTTTATAATAACGCATACTGCCTTATCATCAGAAAAAGGCTCGTTGATGGAAAAACCAAGCTTCGTCCAGAATGTTCTGGTTTTCTGCACGTCCTTTACCGGAAGGTTTACATAGGTTTGGCTGACTTTCATTTTTGTAATTTTTAAGTGTTTAACTTTTAACCAAAATTACCAAGCTTCTATGAAAGTCAACTTGCCATAAGACAAGATTTAATTTTTCTTGGGATGGGAGACAATTTCTTTTCGGATTCTGCTTAGGGAAGTGTCTGTAACTCCCAGATAGGAAGCGATCTGTTTCAGGGGAGCATACTGCACAACGAGTGGCTTCTGTTCCAGCAGATTGAGGTAACGCCTGGTAGCAGACAGGGTAAACATTTCCACGGAACGCTGTTTATAGGTAAAGAGTTCTTTAGACATCCATGCTCTTCCCCATTCTCTGAGATTGGGTATTTTATGGAAAAGCTCCTGAAAGGTTTCGTAATCGAATTTCCAGCATTCACAGTCGGTGATGCAGACGATATTTTCCTGGGACGGAATTCTCTGAAATAATGAAAGTACTTCAATGATGATCTCGTTATCTGCAAAGAAATGGGTAGTCACTTCATTTCCGTTAAAATCATTCACAAATGAGCGGGCCAGCCCTTTTTCAAGGATATAATATTCATTGGATGTTTTACCTTCCGTAAGGATGTTTTCTCCTTTCTGAAAGGATACTTTTTCATGAGCCTGAAATATTTCTTCAAGTTCTTCCTGCATAAAAAAGGGAAAATCATAGCAGATTTCTAAGGCTTTACTGGTCATTGGTGCGATATTTTTTTTAAGTCTTTAAAAATAGGATTTTTAATTGAACCTGAAATGTGAAAAATTAAACAATTTAACAAAATCTCAACATAAATTATTTTAACCAACTCATGTACAATAGTATAAATTATTATATCTTCCGTCAAATAATTAAACAAAGCCACTACCACCTGTTTAAATTATACCGGGGAACGGTTAAAACAAAGTTTAATAAACTAATTTAAATTGAAATAAAGTGCTTAGAACAAAGACTTTTGAGTCTAAAGGCATCCGTCATTTTTATGAGATATGCCATTCTCCTGTTAAAATAATGAAAGCTGGATCGGTTTAGGACTCTGTGGCTTTTGGGCATCCCCAAAAACTGTTTTTCCTCCGAATCTCCATGAATTCTGTCTTTCTTTTTCAATAACCTGCTGAATATCGAAATCAGGGATGAAATCTTTTTCTGTCTCTGCAACAATGTGGTGAAGCTTGTTTAAGGTATTCAGCTTATCGGAATTTCCAAGCTTTGATTTTTCAATTCCTTTTCTGAGGATATTAATGCTTTCGTCATAGATTTTCGTAGGAACCGGAAACGGATGTCCGTCTTTTCCTCCGTGTGCAAAGGAGAATCTGGCGGGATCTGCAAATCTTGAGGGTGCACCATGAATTACTTCACTTACTAATGCTAAAGACTGCATGGTTCTTGGTCCTACACCTTCCAGCATCAGAAGATCTTCAAAGTTTTGGGGCTGCTGTTCGCGCGTTATGTATAAAAGGGCACCGAGGCGCTTCAAATCAACATCTGAAGCCTGTACATCATGATGTGCCGGAAGTATAAGCCTGGAAAAATCTTTCATTACCTCCACAGAATCGGTATGGGAAATATCCAGAATTCCTTTTCTGTTTCCTGAAGCCTCCGCATCTGTAAGGTTAAGAATCTTTCCTCTTGATATTCCGTTAATTCCTGTATGTGGCTCTTCTACAAATGATTTTACATTTTCCGAATGCCAGTGGTAGCGTCTTGCTGTTCCGTCTGATTCATGCATTCCCTGCTGAACAACACTCCAGCTTCCGTTATCAGCCAGAATAAAGTTATGCAAATACAGCTGATAGCCGTCCTGAATGGCAGTATTATCTACTTTAGCGGAAAGCTTGCTGGCTTTAACGAGCTCATGCCCGTTTAGTCCTGTTTTATAAGCAATCTGAATTAATTCAGACGGAGTTTCTTTTGAAAATTTTCCTTTTCCTCCGCAAATATACAGCCCTAACGACTGTGAATTGGGATTAATGGAACGCTTCAACGCTCCCATCACGGATGTAGTAATTCCTGAAGAGTGCCAGTCCATTCCCATCACTGCACCAAAGCTCTGGAACCAGAACGGATCTGCCAGGCGGCGGAGCACCTCATCTTTACCATAATCCATCAGGATTACTTCTATGATAGAAAGCCCCAGAACAGACATCCTTTCATACAGCCATGGCGGTACTTTGCCATAGTGTAAAGGTAAATCTGCTGTTCCTGAACGTTTCATTTTCAATTTTAAAATTCAAAGTTAGCTTTAATATTCGGGATTTTTCATGATTGAGGTCAGTTTTAAATGAAGAAAGAATCTAAAAAAAGGATAACCTCTCTGGTCGGGGACAGCAATTATCTTGGTATACATTTAGAATGGAAGTTTAAAAATTAATTTCCGCGACCTAAGGTTCTGTTAGCCGGCTGAATAGAACTCCAGATCTTTATGTTTTTGTTCATCATATTCTTCCTCAAAGGTGATTTTATTTCCGGAAGGATCGATAACTGTGAAAGATACCGCGTTATAGAATGTTTTTTCAAGAGCCGGACGGTTATATTTATATTTTTTATCCATCAGCTCTTTGTGGTAGGCAGGGACTCCTTCTCCCCATACAGCCACTCTCACTCCGGGAGAACCGTCACCATGATGCTCACTTAAATGGAAAATAATATTTTCTCTTTTCACCTGCATATAAACGGGTGTATTTTCAGCGAAATAATGCTCCCAGACAATCTCGAATCCAAGCCAGTCAACGTAAAACTCTACTGCTTTTTTATAATCGAAGATTCTTAGGATAGGAATAATCTGTGCTGCTCTCATTTTATTGTATAAATATTAAATTGTATAAATATTAATAGATTTTATGTTGAAGGATATTGACTAATTTTCCAAACGGATCTTTAACAAAGAAGCGGCGCACTCCCCAATCTTCATCCGTCATATCATACATGATTTCAAAACCGGACATTATCATTTTATGGTAAACCTCATCAATGTTATCCACTTCAATGGAAAGATCCGGAACCTCCGTATCATTGCCTCCCTGAGTGGCAAAACTGATCTGAACCGTTGGCTCTTCTTTGCTTCCGAAGGTTTTAATCCAGCCATGATCCATCAACACCTCAAGTCCTAAAATATCCTGATAAAAAAGACCAGCTTTTGAAAGGTCATGTGTTTTTATATTGGCTACAATTCTTTTTACCATTTCAGTTGGTTTTGGAGATTAACAAGGTCAAAAAAAGCCCTGCTGAAAGTAAGCTTCAGCAAGGCTTTTTATAAAGTTTTTTTCTATTATTGGTTCAATGCCGCCAGCGCTGCATCATAATCAGGTTCATTAGCAATTTCTGAAACCTGTTCTGTGTAAACCACTTTGTTGTTTTCGTCTGTAACGATTACTGCACGGCTTAATAATCCTTTTAAAGGAGAATCTGTAATGGTTACTTCATAATCATCACCAAAGCTGCTTCTGAAGTCTGAAAGGGTTTCAACATTATTCAGTCCTTCTGCAGCACAGAATCTTCCTAATGCAAACGGAAGATCCTTGGAAACATTGATAATCAATGTATTATCCAGTTTTGAAGCTTCTTCATTGAACTTTCTGGTGGAAGCCGCACAGGTTGGCGTATCGATACTCGGGAAAATATTGAATACTTTTTTCTTTCCTTCAAAAGTCTCCAGCGTTTTTACATTCAGCGCGGAATCAACCAAAGCGAAGTCTCTAACAGTGCTTCCCACTGATGGTAATGTTCCGATTGTGTGTACTTCGTTTCCTTTTAAAGTGATTGTCGTTGACATAATATTTATTTTTTAGTTTCCTCAAATTTACTCAAAATGAATAACTCTTCTCCTCCAATAAAGGTTAAATAATTCTTAAAGTAAAATTGGTGTTCAGGTTTATTTTTCGGATCTAATTTTTAACTATATTCGCATTCTGAAAAAATTAATAATCATGCGAAAAAAAATTACATTCCTTCTCTTTGGAGTGCCGGTCTTTGGTTTCGCCCAGTCAGTCATCGGCAGTATCAATTCCGGTGCCATTTCTGAAGCCGGATTTTCCCATTCTGTAGGAGAAATTTACGTCATCCCGGATGACCCGAACCAGAGCAGTTCCGGCACAATGGGAATGCTGTACCAAACTTCTCTGCAGGTTCTGGGTATCTCGGAGATTGAAAAAGAAAGTATTAAGATCTACCCCAATCCAACCACAGATTTTGTTCACGTTACATTAAGTTCCAATTCAAAGATTGAAGATGCCGAAGTATATGACACAGCAGGAAGACTTGTTCTGAAAGCAAAGCCTGAAAACGGAAAGCTCGATCTTCGCAGTCTGAATCCCGGAATTTACATGATCTCTTTCAGAAATCCGGACATCAAACCTATTAAAATCATTAAAAAACCTTAAAAACTATCTGACCCCATGAGAAAACTTTACGCTACAATAGGATTATTTGTCGCTTCTTTATTAAGCGCACAGGTTCCACAGGCTTTCAGCTACCAGACCATTGCTTTCAACGCTTCCGGAGCCCCCATTTCCAACGGAAATGTTTCTTTAAGAGTAAGCATTTTAGAAAACTCGGCTACTGGAAACGTCCTGTATACTGAAACCCATAATAAAACAACGAACGCTAAAGGCCTTGTTAATTTAAATATAGGACAGGGAACAGCATCTACAGGGAATTTTGGAGGAATTAACTGGGGAACGAATGCCAAATTCGTTAAAGTGGAAATGGATCCACAGGGTGGTTCGAATTACACGAACGTTGGAGTAAACCAGCTGATGAGCGTTCCATATGCACAGGTAAGTAAAACAGTTGTTACGGGTCCTGGCCAGGGCATTACCCTTGTCTCCCCGAACGGAACCAATTACACATTAAGCGTAAGTGATTCCGGCACATTAAACCTTCCTACGAATACGGGTTCATCGGGTAATACATTACCGTCCAACTTATATGTATACGGGTCATATAATTCCTTTACTCCTTCCTCTGCTGAATTACTTCGTGGAAATGGCAGTACGAAAGTGGGTTATAAATACCTTCAGGCCAATACACAGATTAAATTCATAGCTTCACCAGGTAACGGCGCACAGGTTTACGGTTCAGACTCCAACGGATACGTTACGGCTAACGGAAGTACTTATAATGTTTCTTCCAATGGATATTACCAGATCCTTATAGCTCCTAATGGCCCACAAATGAGGGCAGGTTTCTTCAACTTTGTTCCTAAGATCCAGTTTACTTCATCTTCGGGCACCATGCCTGTAACTTCTGTCACCTATAATACTACTACAGGAAAATTTACAGCCATTATCAATGGGGTTACAACCAGTACCGGAGGTTCTTTTTACATCAGACTTGCTTCAGAGAGTATAGAGTTTGAAGATTTAGGAGATAACCTGGGCGATGGGGCTTTTGATGTAGAAGGAGATCCTATTACCTTTCCAAATATTTCTTCCACCACTCCTAAAAACTACAAAGTTGAATTCAGCCTCAATTTTGATGGTACCGGAAGTTATACAGTTACACAGATATAAAATTTAAAGAGGCCAGAGCCTCTTTTTTTATGTAAAATACTTCATAAAAGAATCATATTTAGTAAATTTGTGTGTCTTAAAAAATCAAATAATAAATAACAGTATAATGTCAGACAAATCAAAAATCTATTACACTTTAACGGATGAGGCTCCAATGCTGGCTACACATTCTTTTTTACCGATTGTGAAAGCGTTTACAAAATCAGCAGCTATTGAGATTGCAGTTCCGGATATTTCTTTAGCAGGAAGAATTTTAGCGAACTTCCCTGAATACCTGAAAGACGATCAGAAGATTGGTGATGCTTTGGCAGAATTAGGAGAACTGGCTACAAAACCGGAAGCCAATATCATTAAATTACCTAATATTTCTGCTTCCGTGCCTCAATTAGATGCAGCAATTGCTGAACTTCAGTCTAAAGGGTTTGCTGTTCCGAATTATCCTGCAGAGCCTAAAAATGATGAGGAAAAAGCAATCAAAGCCAAATATGCCAAAGTATTGGGAAGTGCTGTAAACCCTGTATTGAGAGAAGGAAACTCTGACAGACGTGCTCCAAAAGCTGTTAAAAACTACGCAAAAGCCAACCCTCACAGAATGGGTAACTGGGCTTCTGACAGCAAAACTGATGTTGCCCATATGAATAACGGCGATTTCTACGGAACTGAAACTTCAACAACCTTAGAAAACGCTACGAAATACAGAATTGTATTCAAAGGAAATGACGGTTCTGAAAATGTATTGAAAGATTTTGCAGGTCTTCAGGCCGGTGAGGTAATTGACTCTTCCGTAATGAACCTTAATGCTCTGAAAGCATTTGTTCAGGAAGCTATTGAAGAGGCAAAGAAAAGAAATGTACTTCTTTCTGCCCACCTTAAAGCTACGATGATGAAAATTTCTGATCCTATCATTTTCGGGGCTATCGTAGAAACTTTCTTCAAAGAGGTATTTACTAAATATGCTGAGACTTTCAAGTCTTTAGACATCAATCCGAACAATGGTCTTGCTGATCTTTTTGAAAAAATCAAAGGAAATGCTCAGGAAGCTGACATCAAAGCTGATATTGAAAAAGCACTTGCTGAAGGACCAAGAGTGGCTATGGTAAATTCTGACAAAGGAATCACCAACTTCCACGTACCTTCTGACATCATTGTAGACGCATCTATGGCTGCCCTTGTAAGAGGAGGAGGTAAAATGTGGAACAAAGACGGAAATGAAGAAGATACTGTATGCATCATTCCTGATCGTTCTTACGCAGGTTTCTATCAGTCTGTAATTGATGATATGAAAGCTCACGGAAAACTGGATCCTACAACAATGGGTTCTGTTCCAAACGTAGGTTTAATGGCCCAGAAAGCTGAAGAGTATGGTTCTCACGATAAAACCTTCCAATTATCTGCAAACGGAACTGTAGAAGTTCAGGACGAAAACGGAAATGTTCTTCTTTCTCAAAAGGTAGAAAAAGATGATATTTTCAGAATGTGCCAGACTAAAGATGCTCCTATTCAGGACTGGGTGAAATTAGCCGTAAACAGATCAAGATTATCTGATACTCCTGCTATTTTCTGGTTAGATAAAGGAAGAGCTCACGACAGAGAAATCATCAAAAAAGTAGAAAAATATCTTGCTGATCACGATACTTCGGGGCTTGACATCAGAATTCTTGATGTAAAAGATGCAATGACTGAAACGCTTAAAAGAGCAAGAGAAGGTAAAGATACAATCTCTGTTTCAGGAAACGTATTAAGAGATTATTTAACAGACCTTTTCCCTATCCTTGAATTGGGTACTTCTGCAAAAATGCTTTCTATTGTTCCATTAATGAACGGTGGCGGCCTTTTCGAAACAGGTGCCGGAGGTTCTGCCCCTAAGCACGTTGAACAGTTCCTTGAAGAAGGCTATTTAAGATGGGATTCATTAGGTGAATTCCTGGCGCTTCAGGCTTCTTTAGAACACTTAGCACAAACTCAGGGCAACACAAAAGCACAGGTATTAGCTGATGCATTAGACGAAGCCAATGCTAAATTCTTAGCGACTGACAAATCTCCTGCAAGAAAAGTTGGACAGATTGATAACAGAGGTTCCCACTTCTATTTAGCCATGTATTGGGCTGAAGCTCTGGCCAACCAGACTGCTAATGCTGAATTAGCGGCTCACTTTGCTCCGGTAGCAGCTGCAATGCAGGAAAATGAAGCTGTAATCAACGCTGAATTGATTGGTGCTCAGGGTAAACCTCAGAACATTGACGGTTATTACAAAACTGATACATACAAAACGTATGCAGCGATGAGACCAAGCACTGTTTTAAATGAAATTATTGACGGAATCTAATTTCAGGTTCGTTTGAAATACAAAAAGCTCCTTTTTAAAGGGGCTTTTTTGTTGATTATTTCCTAGGGCTATTTTAAATATTAATCCGGAATAAAGCCAATTATATGGAATATGAAGGTCATTAAAAAATCCGGATTCCTGTTTAATATACAGGAACCCGGATCTTATGAAAAACAGCTTAGTTATTAACCAATTTCATAGAGCCTTCGTTGTATCTCTCCCCTACATTCGGATATTTTTTGAGTAGCGAATCGATCGTTTCAAGGTCTGAAGCGCTCAAATCAATGTTTACCGCTTCGATATTTTCTTCAAGGTATCTGATGCGTTTGGTTCCCGGAATCGGAATGATATCTTCCCCCTGATTCAGTACCCAGGCAAGGGCCATCTGCGTTCCCTTTACTCCTTTAGACTGGGCAAATTCGTTAAATTCTCTGGCTAAATTTCTGTTATTTTCCAGATATTCTGCCTGATAACGCGGCAATGATTTTCTAAAATCTTCATCACCAAAATTCTGAACTTCATTGATATTCGCAAAAAGGCCTCTTGCCAGAGGAGAATAAGGAACAAGCGTAATTCCCAGCTCCCTGATTGTAGAAAGTATTTCTTTTTCTACATCTCTGGTAAGAATTGAATATTCAGACTGCAGGGCCGTAATCGGGTGAATTGCATTTGCTTTTCTGATAGATTCAGCGGAAGCTTCTGAAAGTCCCAGATATTTTACTTTTCCTTCTTTAACCAGATCTGCCATGGCTCCTACTGTCTCTTCTACCGGAACATTGGGATCAATCCTATGGGCATAATACAGATCAATCGTATCTATTTTCAGTCTTTGAAGGCTCATATCCACGGCTTGCCTGATCCATTCCGGCGAACCATCGAAATAAGTTCCCGGAGCTCCGCTGTGGCTTGCTTTTCCATCTTTAAATCTGAATCCGAATTTGGTAGCGATAAAGATCTTATCACGATTCGGAACTAAAACCTTTGAAATCAGTTTTTCATTTTCCCCATTCGCATACATGTCTGCGGTATCCCAGAAGTTCACCCCCAGATCAAGAGCTTTATGAAGTGTGCTGATGCTTTCCTGCTCATCAACAGGACCGTAAGCAAAACTCATTCCCATACATCCCAGCCCTATTGCTGAAAGCTGTTCTCCTGTGTTTCCTAATTTTCTAAATTTCATGATTGCTGTGATTTTATATTAACAGGACAAAATTAGAACAACAATCGAATGACTGTCATATAGAATTCAAACGAAGAATTATAAAATTCAAACAGCTTAAATTCTTACCGCATTGGGTGTCATTCCGGTCTGTCTTTTAAAGTAATTGGTAAAATAAGCAGGTTCCTCAAATCCTAATCCGTAGGCAATTTCTGAGATATTCCAGTCGGTGTGTTTCAGTAATGCATTGGCTTCCTGAATGATCCTTGAAGTGATCTGCTGGCTTGTTGTTCTGCCTGTAATTTCTTTTACGGAACGGTTCAGGGAATTGACATGAATGGAAAGGTTCTGTGCAAAATCGTTAGGCGTTTTCAACTTCAGATACGCTTCTGGGCTATCAATAGGAAATTG
Organism: Chryseobacterium indologenes; assembly: GCF_001295265.1. Taxonomy (GTDB): domain Bacteria; phylum Bacteroidota; class Bacteroidia; order Flavobacteriales; family Weeksellaceae; genus Chryseobacterium; species Chryseobacterium indologenes_A. Next base: position 277,948 of record NZ_LJOD01000001.1, read on the forward strand.
TCTCTCCAGCAGCTCCATAAATAATGACGCTACCCTTTGTGAAGCATTCTGGTACGGCTGAAAAGTTTCCGCAGGATGCATTTTCATCGTTTCATGAATCAAAAGATGGAGATAAGCCCGCAGCATATCATATTTATGAATATAATCTGTCCGGATCTCAGTCATCATTTTAATATAAAGTTCCGAAACGGTTTTCTGCTGTTCTTCACTGATGAAAAAAACAGGAGTACTTCCGATTCTGAACAGCGGCGAATCCTGAAGGTTTCCGATACGGCTTCCATTCTGAAGAAATTCTTCGGTAAACAGGCAAAACCAGCCTGCCTGATTTTCATCATCGGCTTCCCACGAGTAAGGAACCATTGGGTTGGAAAACAAAATGGCCGGCTGATCTATATGAATCCATTTATCTGCATAATGAAGTTTTCCTTTTCCTATAATCAGTGAGATTTTATAATAATCTCTCCTGCTGTATGGGGTTACCAACGAACAGCTGTCACGGGAAAATACGTTGAAATGGCCAATTCCCGGAGTTATCATACATCGGGGCTCTTTGGAAAGCTCGTTCCGTTCATAAAACCCTTTTAATGTTTCTTTAGATTCCATCCATCAAAATTATAAAATTCAAACAAATTAAAAAATAAAAAATGACCGACTAAAAGCCGGCCATCAAAATTGAATGTATAGTTGATTGTTGATTTAATGATGATTGTGATGATCATATTTTTTGTCCATTTTATACATTTTGGACTTATTTTTTTTGTATTTCTTGTCGTTATTTTTGTTTCGGTTGTATACCGCTATAGGATTCTGCCCTTTGTAATATTTTTTCTTAAATTTCAGATATTTTTCACGGCCCAGAATCCTTTCTATTTCGTAATACCGGTCTTCTCTCCATCGGTCCGGATGACTTACATAAACCCGGTTCCATGAATCATAATCATCATACCTGTTATTTAATGCATTGAGCTGGTTGGCCTGTGCAACAGAAAGCAAAAGATCTGCCGCTACAGTCTGCCAGTTGATATCGGTAATGCTTCTGCGGTAGTCATTATAATAATCGGATTGTGCATAGCTCAGGCTGAAGGTTCCTGTAAGAAGTATAGCTATTATTATTTTTTTCATTTTACTTCATTTTTAAAATTAAACTGTTTTTTATTTTCCAATTAAAATGCCAAGTCTTCAAAATGAATTCACAATATTTGTTAAATACAGTATAAATCATTGATAATCTTTCAGATATTTTCTATATTTATAAACAATAATTAGGATTCCTTTTATGGAGATCATCATTATCATACTGCTTATTCTGCTGAATGGAATTTTCTCCATGTCCGAAATGGCTTTGGTCTCTTCTAAAGGTTTCAGATTAAAAAAAGAAAAGAAAAAAGGAAGTACAAACGCCCAAACAGCCATCAGGCTTTCAGAAAATCCTAATCAATTTTTGTCTGCCGTACAGATTGGCATTACCTTAATCGGAATTCTTCTGGGTATTTTTTCAGGCGACCGGCTTACTTCAGATCTGGCGGCCTATATTGCTCAGTTTGAAATGTTCTCCGAATATTCGGGAGGCATTGCTTCTTTTATCATTGTAGCGATTATTACTTTTCTCTCTATTGTCTTTGGTGAACTGATTCCCAAGAGAATCGGCATGAAGTTTCCGGAAAAAACAGCCATTATTATAGCCAAGCCCATGTACTGGCTTTCTGTGATTGCTTCTCCTTTTATCTGGCTGCTTACTGTTACCAACGAAGGAATTCTGAAGCTTCTCGGAATTAAAAGCCATGAAAAAGAACTGATTACGGAAGAGGAAATTAAATCCATTATCCGGGAAGGAAAAGAGGGTGGCATTATTGAAGAAAAAGAGCATGATGTTTTAAGAAATGCTTTTGAACTGGGTGACCGTAAAGTAAGTTCCGCAGCTACCCACCGCTCAAAAATAATTTCAGTAGATGCTGATGATGATTATGAAACGGTAAAAGCAAAGATCAGAAACAGTTCGTTCTCCGCTTATCCGGTGACTGACAACAACAACCTGGATCATATTATAGGCGTTGTTAAAATGCGGGATTTATTTGATCTTGATCCACTTTGCTTCAATCTCCGGGAGCATATCAGAAAAACAGTTTTTGTAAGTGAAAAATCTTTCATTTACCCTATGATGGAAGTTTTCCAGAACAGCCGTTCCCATATTGCCGTTGTTATTGATGAATATGGAACAACAAAGGGGATAATTACCCTGAATGACATTCTGGATGGCCTTGTGGGAAATATTCCTGATGAATCTGATGACAGGGATATCATCAGACGGAATGAAAACTCATGGCTGATTGACGGAAAATGTCCGCTGTATGATTTTAAAAAGTACTTCAGAGTTGATCTGGATGAGGAAATAGAGAGACATTTCATCAGTGTTTCAGGGCTTTTTATTTATGGAAAGGACACTCTCCCGAAAACCGGAGAGAAAATACAGATTGGCGATCTTATTCTGGAGATTGTAGATAAGGATGGAAACAGGATCGATAAGATTATGGCTACAAAAGAGATAGTCTGAAAAAGTTGAATCCCGAATTCCTTTATTCCTAAAATTTCGTTAAGATTCTTAAAACTTTTCTTTCATATTATTTTAATTTGTAATTTTAATGGAAAAGAATGCAGAAAAAGTATTCAAAATCATTTATTAATCCAATATAATCTTTACATTATGGAAAATATAAAGTTTGAAATATCTCCATACCAGGATGAACTGCAGCTATTGATTGACGGGAATAAAGCAGGATATATGTCAATTGAAGTTGACGGAAGGCTGCTGATTGTTTATTATACTAAACTTGATGAAGAACGTGAAGGACAGGGATATGCCAAAATGCTTCTGGATGAGCTGGTTCGTTATGCCGAGGAAAAAGACCTTCTGGTAGATCCTGAATGTGATTTTGTGCGCCAGCAGTTTGAAAACCACCCTACAAGATACAAAGATATCTGGCATGCCTGATTCACTCTTCCCACCAGACGCTGAACTGATTATCATCCCGGTTTAAATCTACAACTTCTCCGATCATCGGAGTAAGGATGGAAATTCCTTTTTCTTTTCCTAAACGCGTTACCATCTGCAGGGGTTCATTCCAGGGATGAAGTGCTAATGCAAATTTTGAAGAATGAACAGGAATACTGTTTTTCGCCTGTAAATCAATAGCTGCCTGGATCACATCCTCCGGAAGGGCATGAATATATTTCCATGCTTTGTCATACTGTCCGTTTTCAAGAACAACAAAATCAAAAGGTCCGAACTGATCACCAATTTCTTTAAAATGAGTATCATAACCGCTGTCTCCGCCTAAAAAAATCTTTTTTGACGGGGTTTCCAGGACATAAGAAGTCCATAGGGTATTATTCTGCCTTATTTTTCTTCCGGAAAAATGTCTGGCAGGAGTAAACGTAATTTTAATATCATTTTTAAGCATAACTCCGACACCCCACTCTTCTTCTATCAGTTTATTTTCACCATACCCCCAACGTTCAAGATGAGCACCTGCCCCTAAAGGAACAATAGCCATACCTGTACGGTCTTTAATAGATTTTACAGTGGGATAATCAAGATGGTCAAAGTGATCATGCGTAATCACCAGATAATCCAGTTCCGGAATATCTTCAGGTTTAAAAATATCCGAACCTTTAAATGCCTTGTTAAAATATTTGAATGGTGAACCGTATAAACTTAATACAGGATCTACCAAAAAAGAAACTCCATCCGTTTGCAGGTAATAAGATGAATGTCCCAGCCAGATGAACACATCCTGATCTTTCGGAATACTTTTAAGATCTGTATATAGGGAAGGAATCGCTTGTAAGGGCTTTAGCAGCGGATCTTTTTTTCCAAAGAAAAAATCATAGGTTACCTGCAGGGTTCCATACCCTTCTGCAACGGCCGGGGTATAATTTTTATTGTGAAATCTGCCTTTTTTATATAGCTTTGACTGCTGTATACGCCGTAGCCTTCTCCCTTTCGGCGCTGTCCCGAATGCAGGCCTATTCATTACTATAAAATAAACTGCTGTTACAATAAGCGCTGTAATAACCCAATACATCATCTTGCTCTGTAAAATAAATGCCAAAGGTATTAACTTTTATCTTTACATGAAAAATGCGGATAACGAACCATTTTTAACTTAATTTATAAGGTATTCTGAATAATTTAGTATTAATTTAAACAAGAATAATGAGAAACTTTCTAAATTAGCAGATTGAAAAAATTCCAAACACATTGAAAAATTATTCGATCTTATTTGCAGCTTTAATCATGTCATCATGTGCTTCTATCCGAAGACATAATGAACAAAGAGCAACCTGCATTCCTCCGGAAAAACTTAAAGAGGATGTAGATTATGCTTATTCGAAGCTTCAAAAAATGCATCCTCAATTATATTGGTATATCTCTAAACAGGAACTCGATCATAAATTTGACAGCCTTAAACAGACCTTCGACCAGCCTTTAACTCCGCTTCAGTTTTACTTTAAGCTGCAGCCTGTTATTGCAGATGTACGTGAAGGACACCTATCTTTGAGAATTCCCAGAAAAAAATTCACAAAAAAAGAGATAAAAAGGCTGGAACATAAAAAAGGGATGTTCAGCCGCTTTGAATATTACGTGAAAGGAGACCGCTTATTTATTATTGAAAACAAAGATTCTATAGAAGGCATACAGCCGGGTAGCGAAGTTTTGTCCATCAATCATATCCCGGTTTCTGAATATCTGAAAAAATACAGAGATCTGATCAGCAGCGACGGATACAACACAACTTTTCAGCCTTATTTCTTAAAGGACGTATTTTTCAATTTTTACACGGCAGAATACGGATTTACCGACAGCGCAACAATAGAAACTCTTTATAACGGTCAAAAGCACATTTACACGCTACATAGGGAATCTAAAACTAAAAATGATCTGGAAAAAGATAAGGAACAGGAAAAACGCACTTCTGAAAAGAAAGTCAATGACTATGTAGCTTTCAGTAATTCTTACAACCGAAATTTTAAATTTCTGGATAAAGACAGCACGACAGCTTACCTGAAAGTAAAGAGTTTTTCCCGTGATCATTCGGACCAGTTTTATAAGGAAACCTTTACCAAAATTAAAAATGCTAAGGCTAAATACCTAATTATTGACGTGCGTAACAATTACGGAGGTTCACTGCACGAGATTAATAACCTGTATTCCTATCTCGCAGCAGAACCGTTTGTTCTCATTAAACCTTCACAGCTTACCTCAAGACTCAGCCCACTGAAAACCAATTATTTCAGAAAAAGCAATGCGCTTCAATATGCCTTCAAAAGCCTTGCTTATCCTACTTATGTATTTTCCCAGACCTTCAGCACCTATAAGAAAGACGGGAAAATATATTATAAAATGAAAGCGGATAAACCTACCCAACCTAATAAAAATGCTTTTCAGGGAAAGGTTTTTGTCCTGATCAACGGAGGAAGCTTTTCGGCATCATCAATCATTACCGCTAAACTTAAATATGATAAAAGAGCTGTTCTTGTAGGTGAAGAAACGGGAGGAGCCAATGACGGAACGGTTGCCGGATTCTATTCTTACCAAAAGCTTCCCAATTCAAAAATCAATCTTCCCATCGGTCTTCTCCTGGTACAGCCGAATATTGATTTCCTGAATACCAAAAAAGGGGTTGTTCCGGATGTTGTTATTCCGGAAAGCATGCAGGATATTATCAATAAGAAAGATCCTCAGCTGGAATGGATAAAAAATGAAATTGCGAAGGAGCAAGAAATAGCTGATCAATAAACATTTTCGGCGGGCTTTCAGCCCGCCGAAAATGTTTTCAGAGTATTTTGATGCATGTGTATTTTTCAATAAAAATCCGGCAGAAAATTTCTGCCGGACTGCACTAGTCTTTAATAAAAATTATTCTACTATTATTTTCTTTGTAACAGCAGCGCTTCCATCAGCACTGATTTTTACCAGATAAACTCCTTTTTTAGCTCCGTCAATATTCACCTTATTTGTTCCTTTATCTAATTTCTGAGCTGATTTAATCAGTCTTCCTGAAATATCATAGATTTCAACAGAGGTATTATTTTTATTATTTTCTATGGTAAATACTCCGTTTTTAACAGGATTAGGATAAATGCGGAACTGGTCGTCAGCTTTCGTTATTTCTTTCGTTGAAAGTACTCCATTTCCTATTCCCACACCATACCATGCTTTTACATTCTGCTGCTGCTCGTTGCTGGAAGCACCATAAAGATCAGTTACAGCCTGTTTGGTTGCATTATAAGCATCCAGATAAGTTGTATTTGGAGTCATATATTGATGGAGTGCTCTGTAGATAATTTTTTCTGCTTTTTCAATGGTAATTCCGGTTACGTTATAGGCGTTACCAATATCGTTGGTTCCCGAACCTCCCTGTGAAAGAAGATAAAACCAATAGTTTCCTACTCCACTGTTGGTATGAACCCCTCCATAATCATTATTTTCATCAGGATTGGCTGTGTTTGCCCAATGTGTTCCATTATAGGTATCCGGCTGTGGCCCCGGGTTTACATTATTAGGGTCTGACAAACTTCTCATATAAGGACTTGGAGATGGATTAAATATAGAAGCAGTGGTAATTCCTTCGCCTATGGTCCAATTTGGGTTATTTCCTGAATAAAATTCAATTGCTGTTCCCAGCATATCAGCAATAGACTCATTGATAGCTCCGGACTCTCCCTGATAGTTTAACCCACCTAAGCCATTTCTGCTGACAATCAGGTGAGAATATTCATGTCCGGCTACGTCTATTCCTACAACAGGGTTCATATAGGTAATCAGTCCGTTAAAAATTTTACCGTTTCCATAAAGCATACATACAATTCCTCCATACAAAGGTGTATCCAGTGCAGCAGCATTAGCACCTCCTGCCATTCCTCCGAAATCAAAATTATAATAATTCTCAATTTTAGATCCGTTTCCGTCATAACTGTTTCTGTTATGGCGGGTCATATAGTAATCATAAGCATTTTTCATAGCCCAGTGAACTTCCACCGGAGGTTTTGTTCCGTCTTCGGTATAATTGGCCGTAGGACTGATATATTCTTCCACACTGATAATTCCTCCGTTTACGGTATCTACATCAAGATTGGTTCCGTTCCTTGTATGGATATTCCGGGTATTGTCTTTCAGACGGTATTGCCCGTTATAAGAATCTACAGTAATAGATTGAGTACCCTTATAATACGTTGAGCTTTGAGATGGAGTATCTACATCATGAATTCTGGAATTTTTCTTCACAATAGTTCCTGATTCATTGTCAATATAGTATGTAAAGGCTTTCAAAGGCTTCAGAGACAAAGCTTCTACTTTTGAGGTGTGATAAACAGCAGCAGATCTCCCTTTATTTACTTTTGTAATGACTTCTTCTATATTGGAAACAGTAATCTTACCCTGAGCATTCAGATCAGAGATGATAATAGCTCTCATCTTCTGTAAAGTTGGCTGCTGTTTAGGAGATAAATTGATGTCAGAAATAATCTCTCCGTTTACATAAATTAACTTTCCTTCTTTTTCATGAAGCATCACCATGTCATCCATTACCTTTACTCCCTTATAATAATGTTCATATACAGAGTGTGTAATTCCCAACTCATCTTTATTTTTTTTAACAAGCCTGTAAGAGTGGTCAGTTCCGGTTCCCAGCCATTCTCCCAAATGATTCACCAGAAAATCCGGAGTAATATCTCTTCCGCTGAAATTCGCATTAAAGTTTCCCATTACTGAAGTAAACGAAATTTTAGGGAAGTCTTTAATTGAATTTTCAGAACCTTGTCTGTTTTGTGCGTGTACTGAAGTAAAAGGAGTAAGACCTGCAGTCAGAGCAAAAGCCAGGACCTTGGCAAGAGTAGTCATTTTTTTCATTGATATTACATTTATTTATAATTAGTATTTCACAGTTAGTAGGAGAAATACATAAATGTTACATAATTTTTAACATTCAAATACTTTAATAAAGAGAATAACACTAAAATACCGTAGAAAACCTTATTATAAATAAAAAACCCGACAGAAAATATTCTGCCGGATCTCATTATGTGTTTTTTTAAGGTTTTTGCTCTTCAGCATCCTCTGAAAAGGACATCGTACGAAATAATCTTTTTAATAAGTTAAATTAATTTTCTGAACCTATATTTATCTCTTAAAATTTAAATAGATACCGTTAAAAATAAAGAGTACATATCTCTATATCAACAAAACTATTTTTAATTTTCATAGTTAGTAGAGAAAAAGCAAAATTGTTACACTTTCTTAGGAAAAAAATACCTGCTTTTTTACAGAATGTCCTTTCTTAAAGTCTTCTTCCATAAAAAAAGAATAACATAAGTGCCCAAATCTCCTAAAAGATCCGGGCACTAAAATGATTTAATTTTTTACAGGTAGAGGGAAAAATTAAAAATTGTTACGAGTAGGCTATTTTTTTTCAGTTTAATCTGTTCAGTGCTTTCTGAAGTTCATTCAGGTCAATAAAATGAAGAAAGGCTCCCGCAAGAATAAAAATAAGGAGAACAATCGTTAAAAATGCAAGAATAAAAATATAAGCTGACACAAACCATAAAACGGTGTTCAGAATATTCCCCCTGATTCCGAATTTATTGATGAAAAATTTTTGAGATCGTTCAAACCATGAAACTTTATTCCGTAGCGGGCTTTGTTTTGCTTCAACTCCGTTAAGTTCATCTACCAGCCGGACAACATCATTAATATATCTTCCGTACATATAATACATCCAATATTTGATAACGAACCACACCAGCAATAATGTAATCATAAAACTGATTCCAAAAATAGCGAGGTTGTATTTCATTTCGAAATGAAAATTGATGGTAATCAGTGATAAAAGAAAAGCAAGAGGAATATAGGATATATAATAGGAAATGTAGATTTCTTTCGATATTAAAAGCTGTGTTTTAAGGTTAAACAAGTCATAATTTGTATTGATGCTTTTGCGGCAGAGCATTTTATAAAGCTTAAGGAACCGGGAATAAAAATAAATGATAAGAGCAAGGGTAAGTACAACCACAAAGGCCGATATAATCTTGATATTAGCATCTCCGGAAGCAAACGGGAACCCAATCATCAGCATGGGCAGGGTAACGACCATAAGCCAAAACTCTGTTTCCATATTAATTTTAAGCATCTGCAGCGGCGAGTGTATCTCGTTCTGCTTTTCCAGAGAAACCTCAGGCAGGTCGTCTCTGGTATCTTTATTCCAAAGTTCTTTAAAATTTTCTAACTCCATTGTATGTGTTTAAATCTGTGTTTTTTTCTTCTCAATGATCTCTTTCAACTTTGTTTTAGCCCTGTTCATCTTCACTCTTGCATTGACTTCGGTTATTCCCAGCTGCCGGGCAATCTCTTTACCCGGAAAATCCTGCAAAAAGTAAAAAATGAGCGCTTTGTCAATCGGACTGAGCTGCTGGATTGCTTCATACATCAACTTCATATTTCTATCATCCGTATCATTATAGGGTTCCTGCTGGATGGCAATATTTTCCACCCGTTGATTTTGTATAAAACTACGTTTTTTTTCGCTTCGGAGAAAGACTATGGCGGTATTTAGTGCAGTTCTGTAGAGCCAGGTAGAAAAGTCGCTCCTTCTTTGGAAATCACTGTATGATTTCCAGGCCTGATAAATGATCTCCTGATAAAGATCATTCTGATCATCCTGATTGTCCATATACATCTTAGAAATCTTGAATATAACACCTTTATGTTTTTCAATTTTTTCTAAAAATTCATTTTCCATTGAAGACATGGTAAAAATTCTACACCTTTAACAGCAATTCACACAATAGCTATCTTATTTTATTAAAAATAACCATAAAATTCAAGCTTTAATGTACAAAATCCTCAAAAAATGCGAAAATTTTTTAAGGATTTTTATTTTATGTTAAATTGAATTAAAAAAGAAATATCAGAAAATATAGTCTGTACTTAGAAAATGAGAATCATGATTTCTAACGATTGTATTGAGTAATTTTTTATTGGAATCGGTGAGTTTTGCCGCCACCAGAGATCTTATTGAAAATGAACGGAGCGCATCAAAAACAGAAAGTGTTCCTTCTGCACTGTCTTTTCTTCCGGTAAAAGGAAAAACATCCGGTCCACGCTGTGCCTGACAATTGATATTTACCCGACTTACGAGATTAACAAAAGGATCAATCAGCCTTCCTACTTCCTCCGGATCTTCACTGAATATACTCACCTGCATACCATGGGAGGCATTAATCTGGTATTCTACAGGTTCTTCAATATCATCAAAAGGAACTACGGGAATTACAGGACCAAACTGTTCTTCATGATAAAGCTTCATCCGGCTGTCAACGGGATAAACCACTGCCGGATAGACAAAAGAAGCCTCGGTGTACCCTCCATTCTGATTTAACACTGCAGCTCCCTTCGATAGAGCATCATCAATGCATTCCTGAAGATACGGTGGCTTATTAACTTCCGGAAGAGGGGTAACTTTAACTCCACTCTCCCATGGAAGTCCGGGTTTAAGAGCGGAAACGGCATCACTTAATTTTTGGGTAAACGCTGCAGCTACTTCTTTTTGAACAAAAATCAGCTTCAATGCGGTACATCGTTGCCCATTAAAAGACAGTGCACCTAAAATGCACTCATTCACTGCAACATCTAAATCGGCATTTTTAGTTACAATTGCAGCATTTTTTGCATCTAAGCTTAGAATAGCCCTAAGCCGGTTTACCTTAGGATGCAGCTTTTTCAGTCCATTCGCCACTTTGCTGGAGCCAATAAAAGCCAGGACATTTACTTTTCCGCTTTCCATGATGGGAGTAATGATCTCCGAACCTTTTCCGTAAAGGGTATTTACTGTTCCTTTCGGGAAGGCTTCCTTAAAGGCATTCAGTAACGGATAATGGGCAAGAACTCCATGTTTGGGAAGTTTAAACAGAATTGTATTTCCCATGATAAGCGCAGGGATTAATGTCGTAAAGATTTCATTTAAAGGATAATTGAAAGGTCCCATGCTCAAAACAACTCCCAAAGGAGCTCTTCTGATCTGCGCAATAGTGCCTTCTGCCTCCTGGAAGCGTGAAGATTCCCGATCCAGATCTTTGAGGGCATCAATCGTCTGATTGATGTAATCTACAGTTCTGTCGAATTCTTTTGTGGAATCTGCCAGAGTTTTCCCGATCTCCCACATCAGCAGCTTTATAATAAGATCACGCTGCTGGATCATCAGGTAAACAAACTTCTGCATACACTGTATACGCCCTTCTACAGACATTGTAGGCCATTCACCCAGGCCATTGTCATAGGCTTTAACACAGGCTTCAAGAACTTCCATTGCTTCTGCCGGACCAATATTGGGGACACTTCCGAGCAACTTCCTTTCCAGACCATTTTCTGTAGGAATGCAGACGGGTGAATAAATATTCTGTACTTCGCCTTTCCACTCTACCAATTCTCCGTTGAGAAGATAGACTTTCTGGTGAATCTCAGGAACTTTAAACTCTTCAGGAATTTCATTTTCGCTTTTAAAAATATTCTGAAATGACAATTTGCTTGCTGAATCCATATTGTATAAACTATTTAATATTCTGATTATTTTCTGAATAATAAAGGTAGAGGGAAAATTCGGTTTCAGGAATAATGATTTAATAGATTTGTTCTATTTAAAAGCTGTTTGAATGAAAATTAATCCTGCTTACTGAAAAAAAGAATAATTTTGCTGTAAAATTAAATCTCATGTATTCAAAAGTAGTTTTCAGTACGTTATTATTATTCTCAGCATTCATCTTTGCTCAAAATACCAAAACAGTCAATACCATTTTAATGAGGGGTAAACCGGTACATACTTATTCCCAGCTTCCGGCTGTGAATAAAACCGCTCCAAAGTTTACGCTTACTGATGTTGATATGAAAGATCAGACCCTAGATTCTTATAAAGGTAAATATGTGATTCTTAATATTTTCCCAAGTGTAGATACAGGTGTTTGTTCTGCTTCTGTACACCATTTCAATGAAGATGCCGCTAATCTTCCGAACACTGTTGTTCTTTGTATTTCCAAAGATCTGCCTTTCGCCCAGAAAAGGTTTTGTGGTGCGGAAGGAATTAAAAATGTAGTGATGCTTTCTGATTTCCGTTCTGATTTCGGGAAAACATATGGCGTGGAAATTACAGATTCTGCTATGAAAGGACTTTTAAGCAGAGCGGTTGTTGTCATTGATCCTTCAGGAAAAGTTGTTTATCAGGAACAGGTTGCCGATATTTCCCAGGAACCTAATTATGAAGCGGCTATTAAAGCAGTGAAGAAATAGAAAAAATAATGGAAGCTGGAAGCTCATTCTTGACTTATCACTTTTCACAGTTATCAATACTCTATGATTAGACTTAAACAAAATCTCCGGTCCTGATTACCGGAGATTTTTATTTTTTGAGTTTTTTCTTTTTAGTGGTTATCAATACGGCTCTATTTTTAGCTTTATCTCCATATAAAGCGATTGCTGCATCCCTTTTTAAAACCTTCATTTCTTTAATGGAATTTTGATCAAGACTTCTGGTTGACTCATAATCAGATATCTTCCCATTTAAAACGTATAGCGGTTCAATATCTTTCCGATTAACAACCGTTCCTCCCCCAACCAGCATCTGTTGATGGACTTTGCTGTTCTTTTGAAATCCCAATACTATCACATGATCATTTAATTCTGCTGTTTCTACCGTATCATTTTTTACATTTTGCTGTGCATTTACGGCTGTAAGGCCTCCTGCTGTTAAAGCAAAACCAACCGCAAATTTTGTAAAAAGAGCATTGATAGAGGAATAATGTAAATCCCTGTTGAGCTGCGACGGATTAAAGTTTCCGCATATATTTTCTGAAGAATCTGAAAAAGCATCCATAATTTCTTCATCTGTAGAAGTTCTGAAATCTCTGACTGTCTTGGAACAGACTGAACAGAATCTTCCTTTCTCATCGGGAGTCATGTTATTCCAGTTTTCATGACAAGGCTTGGGTATGGTAATTTTCATGAGGATGTCTTTTATTATAAAGATGATCCGGATGCAGAAAAGGTTGGAATGAAAAGTAAAATTTATTTAAATAATAAAAATATTTTTTTCTAAGCGTCTTTCAAAATCTCCCCATCCTCCAAAACCACATACTCCTGTCCCACCTCTTCCGAAACCCTCTTTAAATCCTCCTCATCAAACTCCTGCGGAACATAACATTTCTCATGGGTAAACAAACCATAATGAATAGGAACCAGTTTTTCAGCATGTAAAAGATGAGCGGCAGCAAAGGCTTCTTTCAGATTAAGAGAGGCCGGAACAGGGCTGTACTCCAGGCCGATGATCTCAAAATTCACCACAACACCGTTCACCGGAAGAAATGCATAATCAATACCCGGATTTTCTTTTCCCAGCTTCCAGAACTGATTATGCCAGATGGTATCCCCTCCATGAAAAATCTTTGTGGTTCCGTCATCCACGATCCAGGAAGTCTGGATTTCTCCTACACCATCCATGGCAAATACCGGTTTGAATGTGATATTATTTTCAGTAAAGGTTTCATCCAGATCCAGAATGATCATTTCGATATCCCCTACAATTTTTCTGACTATAGCTTCCAGCCCTGAATAGACAATCAGTTTTCCATCCTTTTTCAGGCATTTTCTGATCACGCTTTTGTCAAAATGGTCCAGGTGCAGGTGGGTAAACAGAATATAATCAGCCTGTACCTCATCTGAAAATATGATCAGATCTTCAACGGCATCTCCCAAAACCGGCTTATAGTAAGAAAAATCTTCGGCAGCATCTATCAGGATTGTTTTTTGTCGGGATACCAGCTTTATTCCGGCCCAGTTTAATTTCTGTATTTCCATATTCTTTTTTTCCAGCAAAGGAAAAGACTTATGGAAGACTGGTCAATAAACAAAAGATAATTAATGAGGGTTGATGGAAGCTGGAGGATGGAAGAAGGAAGTTATTGAGGTTATAAAAACAATTATACCTCTTCTTTTATATATTTTTAAAAGATTATTTTCAGAAGTTATAAGATTGACAGCAATTTACAGCTTATCTAATCATTAATTCTTTTTCTGATCCGGCTTAAAGAAATAGGAGTAATTCCAATGTATGATGCCAGATATTTTAATGGAATATTCTGAATGTAGTGCGGTTTATTCTTCAGAAGATATTCATAGAGATCCTGGGGGGTATTTTTCAGCAGCAGCATTTCTCTTTTCAGGGCAGCACTCAGTTTTCTGCTCAGGTAATAGTTCTGCACAAAACGGCATTCGGGATTTACGGCAAACATTTCCTTTACTTCATCCAGCGAAATTTCCCATGCAAGACCGCTGTTTATTGATTCATATACTGCATCAGACCCTTTTTCTCCAACCGTAAAAATATCTCCGGGAAAGTAAAAATCAGCACAGACTTCGGTATCCGTCTCTGATGTACTGTTGATATAATATTTCCGAACAAGCCCATCTTCAAGAAGATAGGCTTTATTATCGGAAAATATATTTTTCTTTTGAAATTCAACCCCAGCGAATTTCTCCCAAACGGGATCGTTGTCATCCACATTCAGATGGGTAAACAGTTTCTTATTAATTTCTGCCAAGGTTATATGATGATTTACAGTAAGTTTTCGTCTACAAAATTCGGAAGTGTTACTTTCAGGTTAGGTTCTGCTTCCATAGCTCTTTTGATGGCAAAAACAGCGCCTTCATTTCTGGCCCAGCTTCTTCTTGAAATTCCGTTGTTAACATCCCAGAACAGCATAGACTTCAGCCTTCTTTCTGCATCTGCGCTTCCGTCAAGGAGCATTCCGAAACCACCATTGATGACTTCACCCCAGCCTACTCCTCCACCGTTGTGGATAGACACCCAGGTTGCCCCGCGGAAACTGTCTCCAATCACGTTATGAATAGCCATATCTGCGGTAAACCTTGATCCGTCATAAATATTGGAAGTCTCTCTGTACGGCGAATCTGTCCCGGAAACATCATGATGATCTCTTCCCAGTACCACAGGTCCGATTTCCCCTTTATGGATGGCGTTGTTGAAGGCTTCCGCAATCTTCATTCTTCCCTCTGCATCAGCATAAAGGATTCTGGCCTGTGAACCTACAACCAATTTGTTTTCCTGGGCCCCTTTAATCCATTGGATGTTATCTTTCATCTGCTGCTGAATTTCTTCTGGGGAATTTTTGATCATTTCTTCTAAAACAGCACAGGCAATATCATCGGTCTTCTGAAGATCCTCCGGTTTTCCGCTTGTACATACCCAGCGGAACGGCCCGAATCCGTAATCAAAACACATAGGTCCCATAATATCCTGAACATAGCTTGGATATCTGAATTCCCTTCCCAAAGTCGGGTTTTCTGCCATTACATCAGCACCGGCTCTGGAAGCTTCCAGTAAAAAGGCATTGCCGTAATCAAAGAAGTACGTTCCCTTTTGGGTATGCTTATTAATAGCAGCAGCGTGTCTTCTTAATGTCTCCTGGACTTTCTCTCTGAATAATTCAGGGTTTTCCGCCATCATGGTGTTGGATTCCTCAAAGCTCTGCCCTACCGGATAATATCCTCCTGCCCAAGGGTTGTGAAGCGAAGTCTGATCTGATCCTATATCAATTCTCAGATTTTCCTGATCGAATTTTTCCCAGACCTCAACAATATTTCCAAGATAAGCCAGAGAAACAGTTTCTTTATTCTGCTGTGCTTCTTTTACTCTTTTTACCAGCTCATCAAGGTCTTCATGAATTTCATTGACCCATTTCTGTTCGTGACGGATTTTCGTAATCTTTGGATTTACTTCAGCACATACCGTAACGCAGCCTGCAATATTTCCTGCTTTCGGCTGAGCACCGCTCATTCCTCCTAACCCTGAAGTTACAAAAAGTCCACCTTTTGGTTCTTTATTTATTTTTCTGAATGCATTAAGAACGGTAATGGTTGTTCCGTGAACAATTCCCTGCGGCCCGATATACATATAACTTCCTGCAGTCATCTGCCCATATTGGGTAACCCCTAAAGCATTGAATTTTTCCCAATCATCCGGTTTTGAATAATTCGGGATCATCATTCCGTTGGTTACCACCACTCTCGGAGCATCTTTATGTGAAGGAAACAGTCCCATCGGATGTCCTGAATACATTACCAGCGTCTGCTCATCTGACATTTCCGATAAATATTTCATCGTTAACAGATATTGCGCCCAGTTGGAAAAAACCGCTCCGTTTCCACCATACGTAATAAGTTCGTGAGGGTGTTGTGCCACGGCATAATCCAGGTTGTTCTGGATCATCAGCATGATTGCTTTGGCCTGTTCAGATCTTCCGGGATAATCCGTGATGGGTCTTGCCTTCATTTCATAATCCGGACGGAAGCGGTACATATAAATCCTTCCGTAATCTTCCAGTTCTTTTTTAAATTCCGGAATTAATTCTGCATGAAACTTAGGATCAAAATAACGCAGCGCATTCTTTAATGCCAGCTTTTTCTCCTCTTCTCCCAGAATTTCTTTACGCTTTGGAGCATGATTGATATTGGTTTCGTAAGGTTTCGGCTGTGGCAGCTGATTGGGAATCCCCTGCTGTATCTGTTCTTGAAATGTCATATTGCTGTTTAAAATTCAATGTTTTGAAGTTTTAAAGATATTCAAATTAGGAAAAATAGGCAACTAATAGGGTGAAAAAGCGGATTTGTTTCTTCTAAAGCATAGGAACGCACGCAAAATAATGTAACTTCCGGAATATCTTATGCACAAAGTTTTTTTCTTGATTAACATTCCTGATGATGACCATAATTCCGGATAATTTTTATACCGCAAATACACAAATAAGTTTAATGAGACATCTGTTATAACAGAAAAATATAAAACAGAATGATTTAAAATAAAAACCTTACTGAAATTTCAATAAGGCTTTTCTGTTGTTATTCAATATTTTAAGTCAGAACGTCATCATTTTCCTCTTCATGATCATCTGCATTATCGCTGAGACTCCAATAGTTATTTTCTTCATCTTCAGATCCTATTTCTTCCATTTCATCATCGTCTTCTGCTCCGGGAATGTCTAATCCTTTGTCAATCTTATCGTCATCTTCTTCACTAAGGATCGGATTTCCGTCTCCGTCCAGCGGAATATGTTTTTGTTTGTTGAATATATCTTCATCCGGACTGTAATCCATCTGTTCCAGTTTTCGGTTCTGTTCGTTATTATTCTTTTCCGGTGCCATGGTATTGAGTATTTAAGGTTTATAAAGACAGAACAAAAATAATTCCAAGTTGTCTATTTTCTATGAATATACTTCAGGATTTGCACAGTATGGCAGCTTTTCTCTTTTTGAAAAAGCAATAATATTTTCTGCGGCCACCCTTGCCATTCCGTTTCGGGCTTCCATAGTAGCTGATCCTATATGAGGCAGCACACAAACGGTGGAAAGTTGCAGAAGAGGATCATCCTGAGACATGGGCTCAGGATTCGTTACATCCAGCCCTGCTCCCCAGATTTGTCCGGAAACAATCGCTGCGTAAAGATCTTTCTGGTTGTGGAAGCCTCCTCGTGCTGTATTAATGAAAATAGCACCGGATCTCATCTTCTCAAAAACCGAATGGTTGAAAAGGTCTTTCTGCTCAGGGCTAAAACTGGCATGAATACTCAGTACGTCTGAATTTCCGGCCAGCTCGTCAAAAGAAACATAGGCAGCATTCAGTTCTTTTTCTGCCTGTTGATTCCGATGGTGGTTATGATAGATAATTTTCATATCAAAGGCTCGCTGTGATTTTTTTGCCATTTCAAAGCCTATCCTCCCCAGTCCGAAGATTCCCAATGTCTTTCCGTAGAGTTCCTGTCCCAAGGCATCCATGGGATCAAATGTTTCCCAATTTCCATCCTTTACTTTCTGAAAATTATATCCAGCCCTCCTGGCTACAGACTGCATCAATAAAAATGCTGTATCTGAGGTAGCTTTACTCAGAACATCAGGGGTATTCCCAACAGGAATTTTTCTGCGGTCAGCTTCCTGAATATCCACATGATCAAAACCTACTGAGTATAATGCAATCATTTTAATATTCGGGCATTCCTCAAAAAATGTTTTATCATACGTGAATGTGTTTCCTACGTTTAAAACAGCATCCGCATTCCTGCAGTATTGCAGCCATTCTTCATAAGAAAGGTCTTCTTTTTCAGGAAAAATAATATGTATTCCTTCTTTTTCCAGCATGCTGATCCCGATTTCAGGAATTCTTTTATTGATAAAAACGTTCATATTATCGGATTAATAATTCCAATGAAAAACCTCACTCTCTTAAAAAGTAAGGTTTCAAACTTTAATATTAAAAATGTTTTTCTTTCGTCTTAATGAATTTTATTCTTCTCCCAGGCCTCTGAAGCCATTTCCTGAATTTCTTCCCAAACTTCTTTAGCCGATTTCTGGGCATGGGCCATGAATCCCTGTTTGGTAGCTTCCTGATTTCTGCTTTTCATATCACTGATATAGTCTTTTACCTGCTGTGAATAACTTTCCACACTGTATCCCGGATTATTATGCAGGTTTTTCTGAATATTGCTGAAGTCGTGTGAAGACTTGAATCTATTCGTATCCATGATAATAAAATTTAAGTGATTAGGTCCGGTTTTGAGTCCAATTTTCATTCCGAAATGGTCTTAATGATCATTAAAAATGAAAAGAAATTGTTTCAATTCAAAACCATAAACAATGGAGCCTGAATCTCAGAATATGAATCTTAAACGGAGGGGCCTGAAATTGCTGCTAATGGTTGGTGTTTCCCAGCATTGGCACAAATTTGTAGGCTCCGAATTCTTCTTTTTCAAACTGGGTAGGTCCTACTTTTGTAAATCTGTATAAAACCTGTTCATCTACAGGCCCCAGCGGAATAACCATTTTCCCTCCCACTTTCAGCTGCTTCAGCAATTCTGTAGGAAGAACGGCTGCTCCGCAGGTTACAATAATCTTATCAAAAGGTGCAAACGTGGGAAGTCCTGCAAATCCATCACCAAAGCTTTGGAATTTGGGATATAAATGCATTTCTCTAAGCTTTTTCTTTGAAAAATCGAAAAGGTCTTTCTGTCTTTCCACGGTATATACCAGCCCTTTCATCGCCAGCAGAACAGCGGTCTGATATCCACAGCCTGTTCCTATTTCCAGAATTTTTTCTCCAGGCTGTACCTGAAGCAGTTCAGACTGCTCCGCTACTGTTGAAGGATGCGAAATGGTCTGTTGGGCAAGAATTGGAAATGCCCGGTCTTCATAGGCAAAATCTTCGAAAATACTTTCAATGAAAAGGTGTCTGGGAACTTCATTCATTGCCGAAAGTACATTTTCATCTGAAATTCCGATCCTTTGGCGGAGGTAGTCAACAAGGATCTTTCTTTTTCCTTTATGTACAAACGTATCGTGCATCATGGGTGGATATGGATATTAAGGTTTGGATAATCGTTCTGCAAAAGTAAAAAAACTATCCATATTGATCAACAAAAGCTCCGGAGTGTTTCTTAATACCTAAAATTATTATCTTTACAAAAATTAAAAAAGCTATGTTAAAAGCAGGTTTGGTAGGTGCCGGACATCTTGGAAAGATCCATTTAAGGCTTCTTAATCAGTCGGATAAGTATGAACTGGTAGGTTTTCATGATAAAGATGTTGAAAATGGAAAAAAATTAGAAGCTGAATTCGGGTATACATATTTTGAAAATTTTGATGAACTTCTGGAGCAGATTGATATGCTGGATATTGTGACGCCAACGGTTTATCATTATGATTATGCCTTAAAAGCTATTGAAAAAAAGCTTCATTTTTTTATTGAAAAACCGGTTACCCAGACGCTTGAGCAGGCAGAAGAAATCTTACGCCTATGCCAGGAAAACGGTATCAAAGCTCAGGTTGGCCACGTAGAACGATATAACCCTGCTTTCATTGCCACTAAAGAATACATCCAAAACCCTATGTTTATTGAAATTCACAGGCTTGCTGAATTCAATCCACGCGGAACGGATGTTTCTGTTGTACTGGATCTTATGATTCACGATCTGGATATTTTATTGAGCATGGTAAAATCCAAAGTAAAACACATCCATGCAAGCGGTGTATGCGTTGTAAGCAAAACCCCGGATATTGCCAATGCCAGAATTGAGTTCGAAAACGGGTGTGTTGCCAATCTTACGACTTCCAGAATCTCAATGAAGGCTATGAGAAAAAGCCGTTTCTTCCAGAAAGATGCTTATATTTCCGTTGATTTCTTAGAGAAAAAAGCTGAAGTAATCCGAATGAAAGATGCTCCGGAGAATCCGACTCCTTTTGATATGATTATTGAAAATGCCGAAGGAGAAAAAAATCAGATCTTATTTGAATATCCTAATATCCAGGCGAACAATGCGATTCTGGATGAACTTAACTCTTTTGCAGATGCTATCACTGATGGTAAAAATGTAGAAGTTTCCCTGGAAGACGGAACTGAGGCGTTGAAAGTAGCTCTTGAAATTGTAAAGCTGATTTCTTAATCAGGACGGCCTTATGAAAAGAAAAAACTTAACTATCTATAAAAAATAAAAGAAAAATGATCAAAAACATCGTAGTTATCGGGGCAGGAACCATGGGGAATGGTATTGCGCATACTTTTGCACAAAGCGGATTCAAAGTAAATCTGGTAGATGTTTCTCAGGATGCGCTGGACAGAGGCCTGAAAACCATTACGACCAACCTTGACAGAATTATAGCGAAGGGAAATCTTACCGAAGAACAGAAGGCTGAAACTTTAGGTAACATCAGTACTTTTACTGAACTTAAGAATGCTGTTGGTACAGCGGACCTTATTGTGGAAGCTGCTACTGAAAATCAGGATCTGAAGCTGAAGATTTTCGGGCAGATGGATGAGTTTGCTCCTGAAAACTGTATACTGGCGACCAATACGTCATCCATCTCTATTACTAAGATTGCAGCAGCTACAAAAAGAGCTGACAAAGTAATCGGAATGCACTTTATGAACCCGGTGCCTATTATGAAGCTTGTAGAGATCATCAAAGGATATTCTACTTCTAAGGAGACTTTTGATTCTATCTATGAAATGAGTAAAACCCTGGGCAAAGTTCCGGTAGAGGTAAATGATTATCCAGGTTTTGTGGCCAACAGAATCCTGATGCCTATGATCAACGAATCTATCGAAACCCTTTACAACGGAGTGGCAGGTGTAGAAGAAATTGACACTGTCATGAAGCTTGGAATGGCACATCCGATGGGACCGCTTCAACTTGCAGACTTTATCGGACTTGATGTGTGTCTTGCTATTCTTAATGTAATGTATGACGGCTTTAAAAATCCTAAATACGCTCCGAACCCGCTTCTTGTCAACATGGTAATGGCAGGAAAACTGGGTGTAAAATCCGGAGAAGGGTTCTATGATTATTCTGAAAGCAAAAAAGCTGAAAAGGTTTCAAAAATGTTTTTGAAATAAATTTTTCGGGACTATTTTTAGCTTAATGAAAAGAAAAGAAAAAAATATCCAGATAGCAATGGTCATCATTACGGTAATGATGACCATTTTACGTTTTCTGCTGAATGAAAAAGGAAGGGTAAACCCAGACTCGATCCGCTTTATGCGGTTCGCCCATGTTTTCCCGGTTATTGACAACACCACTACTCCTCTGGGCTATCCGGTAGCCATCAAGCTATCTACTTTGCTGGGATTTGATGAATTCTGGGGGAGCAAAGCCCTGGGCATAGCCGCCTTGTTGTTTATTATCTGTTTCTGCTGGGTTAAAGACTTCTACAAAAGAGAAGCCATCATGATGAGTGCTCTTTTCAGCTTTGTTTCGCTTTATGCGTACACTATGAGTGAACCGTTCATTCTTCCGTTTGTTTTTCTGTTTCTGTATACCGCTTCACAGATCATTACCGGAAAACTTGAAAAAAGGAAAGCTGTTTTTTATCTTTCTCTTTCATTAATTGCCCTTTACAACATCAGATACAGCGCTTTATTCTTTATAGCAGGAGCAGGGCTTTACGGGCTGTTAACATGGAGAAAGAAGTATGGATCTGTCTTCATCATTTCCGGTATCATCGGGTTATCATTTGTAGTGGCTTATAAATTTCTGTTTATTGATTATTTTAACCAGAACTACGTTAAAACTTTTCTGGAAATAGGCCTTCATCCGACGTCTAAACTGCTGAAAGAATTTTTCCAGGGGCTGGCTACTTCTTTTAATCCTTTTATTCATATTGCCGATCCGGGCGGAGGCAAAATTAATTATGCTATTTACGGAATCGGAGCTCTGAATATTGCTTTACTGATTTACCTTTTAATCAGTAAAAAGCTTTCAGAAACAGAACGTTTCTTTGTAACCATCAGTGTTACAGGTATTCTATGTTCTTATTTCATCCAGTATTTCTATTCTGTGAATGCCATGGACTACAGGATCATAGGACCATTTCTTGTTCCGTTGTGGCTGATATATTTTAATAGACTGTTCGGTATTTTCGGAAATAAAACCTATTCTATCAGCGTCCTAAGTATTATGACCGGGCTGGCTTTTACCTGGCTGTCTAAAGGAAATTATCTTGAAAACAGAAAAGCGGTTTCAGAGTTCCTGAAAAACGAAAAACTGGACAAGGTTCCTTTACAGTTCTTTGTTACAAAAAAGGAAGAGGACATGAATAAAATGAAAACAGCGGAACTTGTCAGTACAGTAAATGCCGATGTTACACTTACTTATAAACCTCAGGATACGGTTCGTAAAACTACCTTAACATGGTATAAAGTTTTACAAAAAATTAAAATCGACAAGAATAAATATCAATAATTTTATTATCTTTGGTTAAAGTTAAAACATTAAAAAAATGAAATTACCAAAGTTTTTATTAGCAGATAATTCGGAATTTCCTGAAGATCTATTCGTAGTACACACAGAATATCCAAGATTTATCTTAAACGTTGAGGAAGAAGAGGTTGAGTGGTTAGATGATCTTGAAGGTGATGACGAAGAAACAATGGCAGATGAAGCTACTAAAGTGGTAGAAGCGGCATTCAAATGGTGCGATGAAGAGTTGGCTAAGTACGACGAAGAAGAGGAAGATTAATAACAGTCTAAACATAAAAAAGGAACTCAAATGAGTTCCTTTTATTTTTTATTCTGCTTTGTTGAACTTCAATAATAAAAGATTGTCTTTGTAAAGCTCTAAGGTATTCCCGGAAACTACATATTTATTAGCTTTTCCTACCATATCCATAAAATTCTGCTCCACGCTCATGCTGTTACACATCATTTTTGTAGATCCCAGCTGTCCGGCAGAGAAAGTACCCGTAGAAGATTCTATTTTAGCTGTTCCGAAATAATTGTTGCATCCTGCATTACCATTGATCTTTTCTCCTTCGAAATTCAGGGTAGGAATTTTTCCTTTTACATTATCTGCAAGAGTCCATTTTGTATTTTCTAATGAAGGTTGTGCTTTTCCTACTTTTGAAGCAGAGGCACTTGTTGCTGCACCACACGACGCCAAAACTGCTGCCGCACAAATACTTAAAAAAAGATTTTTCATTTTTTTCTTTTAGAATTAATCAAATTTACGGATTTTATATTATTTAAACGGTTTGCAGGAAATTTTATTATTTTTTTAAGAGGTTTATTTTAGTTGTTGATCCTGATGATTTTATTAAAAATTTATTATTAACCACCACGGATGAACAAATGATTTTAGTTTTTTATTCGCCGGAAAGCTGAACATATTGAGGAGGTTTTCGCAGTGAAAATAACAGAAATGCTGCCTGTTTCGGAATTGTTTTTATTGGCCAAGAGAGATCGTTTAAAACCTTGTGCACGTTGCGTTTTACATCCCAAAAATCCAATTTAAAGAGTTTATAATAATTGGATTTAGGAAAACAAAAAAACGGACTAAAAAGCCCGTTTATATGATGTATTATTCTGTTGAATTAAGATCTTAATTCTGCATTGTATTCTTTCTGGAATGCTTTAATTAAAGAATCCATTACTTCTGAAATTTCTTTTTCTTCCAATGTTTTTTCTTCATTCAGAAGCTCGAAGCTCATAGCATAAGATTTCTTTCCTTCCGGAAGGTTTTTCCCTTCATACACATCAAATAAGTTGATATTTTTGATGAACGGAGATTTATTTTTCTTCGCCGTCTGGTAAAGATCCTGATAGTTTACAGTCTTATCAATCAGCAGTGCAAGGTCTCTTCTGATCTTGTTGAATTTAGGAATATCCTTGAATTTCAGAGTATTCTTAGAACGCAGCTCCTGAGCCAGTTCCAGCTCTATTTCAGCATAGAAGCATTCCTGGTCAATATCAGCATCTTTCAGCAATGCAGGGGCAACTTTACCGATTCTTACCAAAGTTTTCCCGTTCACTTCATAGGCTAAAGCATCAGAGAATCTTTCATCGGATAAAGCGGTTTCTTTATAATCAACCGCTAATTTTTCCAATAAAACTTTTACGTAAGCTTTAAGGTTGTAGAAGCTTACCGCAGATTTCGGCAGCAGCCAGTTTTCGGCAGCGTCTCTTCCGGACACAAGAATGGCCAGCTGTTTTCTTTCTTCATATTTATCTCTCTTGTGGTAAATTTTACCCAATTCAAAGAACTTAATATCCTGATTCTTTCTGTTGATATTGTAAACAGCATTCTGAAGCAGTCCTTCCAATAGAGATTTTCTCATGAATGCAAGATCACCGCTTAAGGGATTTAACAGCTTCACGGCATCTGTTTCATCTTTCACAGAGGTGAGTGAATTGTTCATCACTTCGTTGAAACCTAATGCCTGTAATGTTCCTGCCCAGCTGTTCTCTAGTTCATCCTGGTCATTTGCATTCAATTTTACCGGGGTAAAGGAAATTTTCTGTGGAGCATCAATCTTGTTATATCCGTAAATTCTAAGAATTTCTTCAATAACATCAATTTCTCTTGTTACATCTGCTCTATAGGCGGGTACAGAGATTTCAAGACCATTCTGGATTTCGTTCAGCACCTGGATTTCAAGGGCTTTTAAAATTTCTTTTACTTTCTCTCTGTGAATTTTGGTTCCTAAAATCTGTTCGATCTTCGAGAATCTGATGATGACATAGCTGTCTTCAATTTTCTTCGGATATTCTTCCAGCAGCTCTCCTACAAACTTTCCTCCTGCAATCTCCTGAATCATTTTAATGGCATGGGTAATTGCAGTTCTTGTAATATTAGGATCAACTCCTCTTTCAAACCGGAAAGAAGCATCTGTATTCAGTCCGTGGAATTTGGCTCCTTTTCTTACCGCTACCGGGTTGAAATAAGCACTTTCCAGGAATATTGTTTTTGTAGCATCAGAAACCCCAGATTCTGCTCCACCGAACACTCCGGCAATACACATCGGGGTATCTTTACCATCTTTGATCATGATTTCAGAACCGTTCAACGTTCTTTCTGTACCATCAAGGGTTTTGAATTTTGTTCCTTCTTTTACGACCCCTACTTTCACTTTTTTATCTCCGATCTTATCTGCATCGAAAGCGTGAAGCGGCTGCCCATACCCGTGAAGGATATAGTTGGTAATGTCTACAATATTATTGATCGGACTTAATCCAATGGCTTTCAGTCTGTCTTTTAACCAGGCCGGAGAATCTGCTACTTTTACATCTTCAATAATGGCTCCTATATATCTTGGGCAAAGTGCCGTATCTTCTACTTCCAGCGTGAATTCATGAGTACCCTCACCGTTTAAAGCTACAGAAGATACTTTTTCAAACGTTGATTTCTGCTGGTTGGTGGAAAGGAAAGCATGCAGATCTCTTGCTACACCGTAATGTGACATGGCATCTGTTCTGTTGGGAGTCAGCCCTATTTCAAAAACTTCATCATTGGTCAGTTCAAAATAATCGGCAAAGTTTTTTCCTACTTCATATTTTGTTTCGTCTAAAACCATGATTCCGCCGTGGTCATCACTTAGTCCAAGCTCATCTTCTGCACAGATCATTCCCTGAGAAACCTCTCCTCTGATCTTTGCTTCCTTAATTTCGAAAAAGTTTCCGGTTTTATCATAAATTTTAGTTCCTACAACTGCTACAGGCACGGTCTGCCCGGCTTCAACATTCGGGGCACCACATATAATGTTTAAAACTTTTCCGCTACCTACATCTACTGTAGTTTTTTTCAGTTTGTCTGCATTCGGATGTTTCTCGCAGGTCAATACTTTTCCTACGAC
This sequence comes from Chryseobacterium indologenes, assembly GCF_001295265.1. Lineage (GTDB taxonomy): Bacteria > Bacteroidota > Bacteroidia > Flavobacteriales > Weeksellaceae > Chryseobacterium > Chryseobacterium indologenes_A. The sequence continues at coordinate 304,176 of NZ_LJOD01000001.1, forward strand.
AATTCCTTCCAGACTGCCTTTTACACTTTCAAATTTTTCTATCCCTTCAACTTCAAGACCTATATCTGTAAGGAATTCTCCGATTCTTTCCGTTTTCAGTTCCGTTTTAACATAGTCTTTCAGCCAGTTGTTTGATATTTTCATTTGCTCAATCTATTTTTAATTGATCAGAGGTCAGGTTACGTTCATCTGATCATTTTTATTCTTTCCAATCACGATTTTTTTCATTAATCATGAAAATTTACGTGAATTTTTCGAGCTACAAATGTCGTGTTTTTTTGAGAAACAGCGAAATTTAGAAGCGACTTTAATAGGATAAATTCCTTTGATTTGTTTTGATCCCTGTCTGGCAGAACGATCTTCTTCCGCTGTATAAATATGCTTTTCGTTATGCCTGGATCCTCCAAAAATTCAGTATCCCCTGAAATATTTCTTTTTTTCTACAAGATATTCGGTTTATTTCCTTTACCTGTTCTGAAAAGGGTTTTTAGGGTTTTCATTTTCATTTCTTCCTCAAGATTAGGAATATAGCCCTGATGTAAGGTAGAAGCATTAAATTTCCCGATTATCTGCATAATAAGTTACTGTATCACCTTTTCTCTCATAGTACACTTTGGTATTTTTCTGAGAAAATCCGTGAGCAAACAGTATTCCTGCAATCAGGATAAGTATTTTTTCATGGGGTATTAGTTCATCAAAAAAAGAGACCGAAAATTCAGTCTCTTTTAAGTTTTTATGTATTTGAAATATTACAATCCGATTACCGGCATTGATAACATCAAAATATTTTCACTATCTTCAAGACCGTCAAGAGGCTCAATGATTCCCGGTCTGTTAGGCTGGGACATCTTCATCGTAATATCATCTGAGCCTAAAATGGTAAGCATTTCCGTTAAGAACTTAGAGCTGAACCCGATATTGATATCTTCTCCGTTATAATCGCAAGGAATCTGCATATCTGCTTTATTGGCATATTCTGTATCTTCTGCGTGAAGGTGAAGGATATTGGCCGACAATTTAAATCTAACCTGGTTGGTTGATTTGTTCGACATGATTGAGGCTCTTTTAATTGCCCCTAACAAAAGATTTCTGTTGATCGTCAGTACATTCGGGTTTTCTTTAGGGATTACCGCGGTATAGTTAGGATATTTCCCGTCAATCAGCCTACAGATCCAGATATGCTTGCCAAAAGTAAACTTGGCCATGTTCTCATTAAAGTCAATGGTAACGTCTTCGTTTGAGCTAGCCAGAATATTTTTGAAAATATTAAGAGGCTTTTTAGGCATGATGAACTCCATTGGTTCAGGGTTCATCAGGTCTGATCTCTTATATACTACCAGTCTGTGAGAGTCTGTGGAAACGAAATTGGTTTCATTTTCCCCAAACTGGAAAAGCACTCCGGTCATTACCGGGCGAAGAGAGTCATTGCTTGTTGCAAAAAGGGTATTGGTTAATGCTTCAGATAAAACACCTGCCGGCATGGTTACGCTTTGTGACGCATCAAATTCCGGCAATTCCGGATAATCGTCTGCATTATCCAGTGCTACAGCGAAATTATCTTTTTCATCCAGGATTTCAAGCTGGCTTCCGGTACCTTCTGCATTGTCTTTTACAGCAAGTGTTAAAGGCTGCTCGCCATAGGTTTTGATAAAATCCTGAAAAATCTTAGCAGGAACGGCAAATTTCCCTGAATCGTCAGACTTTACTTCTAAGGACGTCACAAGCGTTGTTTCGCCATCAGATGCTGTAATGGTAACATTATTTCCGTCTAATTCAAAAAGATAGTTTTCTAAAATAGGTCTCGACTGAGAACTTGATATTACGCCACTTACAGTTTGCAGAGCCTTCTGCAGTTCACCACTTGAAATAATAAATTTCATAGATTTAAAAATAATTTTTACAAATATAATAAATAGAAAATAGATTAAAAAAAATAATCCTGAGAGTTATTAACAACCATCAAAAGAATTTCCCCAACTATTTCTATTTCACTTTTTTGATAGGGAAGATAATCCTCCGATGATAAATTTATGAATTTTTTTGATCAAATAATTATATTTGTCAAGAATATTTTCCTGATGCGAAAACCACCCGTCCATAAAAGTTTTTTTAACGCTTTGCGCGGTATATTTTTAATGGTAAAAACGGAAAGGAATTTCCAGATTGAGCTTGCCGCCTTCTTTATCAATCTTTTTCTGATCTTTTATCTGCAGCTTTCTGCCCCAGATGCCCTTTTTATTCTTCTGGTCTGTTTTGCTGTCCTGAGCTCGGAAATCATCAATACAGCCATAGAAAGGCTCTGCGATATGGTTCAGCCTGATTTTGATAAGAGGATTGGCTTTATTAAAGATATTGCAGCGGGAGCCGTCCTTCTGATGAGTATTCTGGCTGTTATTACAGGAATTATCATTTACAGTAAATATTTATTTCAGTAAAAAAGCATTCCAAAAACAGGGTATTTCTAGTTTGCACTTATTATTTCTGTAATGTTCGGTAAGAAAATAAAATTGGGATTATAAATATTTTTCAATGATTGGAATTGCTATTTCGGCCATGATCCCGTAGCCTTTTTCATTGGGATGAACTCCGTCTGCTGACAGCAGAAACTCCTTATCTTCAATAAAAGCAGTGTAAAAATCGATATATCCAAGACCATGGTCTGCCGCAATATCTTTGAGAATCCTGTTGTACATGACAACTTCTTTATTGCTTCTCAATTTTCCTGAACTCACTACTACTCCATCTATTTTCTGTGCAACAGGTAGGATGCTTACAAGATAAATATCGGAAGCAAAATTTTTGGCCTGCTTGGCCGCAGTAATCATATTATTTCTGAATTTTTCATGTCCCACCGCCTGTTTATTGTCTTTTATGGCAAGATCATTGGCTCCGTATCCCAGAAAAACAATATTTCCATCTGCGGAATTTCTTGCACTCAATTCATGAGGTATTCTTTTAAGCAGTCCTTCTGTTGTTTCACCACCAATTCCAAGATTAAACAGGATAAGTTCATCACCGTTTCCTTCATGGAACCGTTGGAGTGCATATCTTTTCAGAATATCCACCCATCCGCCAAAAACGCCGTCATATTCCCCGTAGGTAATGCTGTCTCCAAAGAACAGCCCGTATACTATTTTCTTCATTCAATTTTAGTTGTATGTTTATTAAAAACAGTGTTATACACCAGATAAGCTGCTAAAAACAGCTGATACCATTCAAAATCCAGCTTAAATCTTGTCATTCCAGCCTGACCTATCATATAAGGTACCGTAAAGTTACTAAACAACAATATTGAAAAAAGAAATAATTCCCACTTTTTATGCCTGTATAGCTGGATCAGACTTATCAAGACAGTAAAATTCAAGATGATAACATAGATTTTCCTTCCCATGACTGTGGGTGAGGAATCATAAAAATATCTTGATGGTACATACCATAGCATAAGGGCATTGGCAGCGGCTTTTTTCATCGAGATATAGGGATTGTTTTTTTCAATATCCCTGACTTCTTTTTCATATATTTTCTCCATGGTGAACTCATCGGTATGCATCCTTTTTTTTCTTATTTCGGAGCTTTTCTGAAGAGATATTTTTTGTAATGATTCAAAAACCTGTACTTCATGAAAATATCCGAAATGTATATTCTGCCAAACGGGACTCTTGGATAGAATAATCTTATTAAAAGTTACATAATTCCGGACCACCCACGGGGTATATAAACAGCCGATGATTCCCAGTACAGCCACCAGTTCTTTCAGCTTAATTTTTTTAAATAAGAGAAGGCACAGTAAAAGAATCATGGAAAGCGGAACTGCAACCACCTGGGTTAAAAACAGCACTGCCGCACTGAATCCAAGCATGATAAGGTGTCTCCAGGAGTGTTTTCCATTCCATATGACTAAAAAAAAGTATAGAAAGACCAGAAAAATAAAAATGAAAACATTCGTAATTTCCAAAGTATTGGAATAGAGAAAATAAGCCGGTGAACCTATAAATAAATATCCGGTAAGGATTCCTATTTTATCTTTATTGAATATTTTCGAAATAAGAATAAAAAGCAGCGGGATTAGAAAAAAGATAAAATGCTGTGAAAGAATAACAGCTGTTTTTGCGTTGTCCCCAAAAATATAAATGAACAGGGACAAAAAAAGAGGATATACCGGGAGTTTATAAGCGGTGGGTCCTACCGTTATAAATTCGGAATATACTCCATATTTCACCAGATTACCGGCAATATCCCAATCTTCAAAGGTAAGTCCTTCAAAGCCTTTTTTGTAAGAATAAAAAATCTTCAGAAAAAGAACTGCGAAGTTAAAGATCATAAAAACTTTACATTTCAACAAAAGATTCATTAGTCTTGTCATGATCAATTCACTAGATAGACTGCAAAATTAATTATTTAGGATATAAGCGGAAGTATTTTTCCTGATTTCAGGATAAAACTAATGTAATATTCTTATGAGATACTATAATTTCAACTAAAATCTCAAACAGCGTCTGCCCTTTTCCATCCAGAAGCTCATTTAATTTCTGCTGAGTTAATTCGATGTTAAAAGGTTTGCCCTGCCTGATCTTATTCTCATAAAATTCACGTGTAGCCTGTAAGCCCAGTTCTTTTTCTGACTTACCGGACTGTTTCCAAATGATTTCTATTTCCTCATCATTTTCAAATACTCCGAAACCTCCGTATAAAATATCATCAAAGCCGTCAAGCGTTCCGACTTTCCAGTCCGTATCTTTCATCAACACGTTGGAAATTTCTTCATAAAAACCCGTTAAAGACGAAAAATGACCGCCATGGATGACGATCATTTTTCTTGTATTGTTATTTGAAGTATTCAACACCGTTTTTGAATATATTGTGATAATTCGCGGCAGGAATATTTTTCATGAGGCCTTCTGCAAAACGTTCAGGATGTCCCATTCTTCCGTAGATCTTTCCACATGGACTGGTGATTCCTTCAATTCCGAACAGTGAATTGTTCGGGTTGAACGGCATTCCGTGGGCAATATTTCCGTCTAAATCGATATATTGTGTTGCAATCTGTCCGTTTTCATAAAGCTTTTTAATTTCTTCTTCTGAAGCCATGAAACGTCCTTCACCGTGGGAAATCGGAATGGTAAACTCCTGATCTTTCATTCCTTTTAACCATGGGCTTTCATCATTTACCACTCTTACCGTCACCATCTGAGAAATATGTCTTCTGATAGCGTTATGGGCCAATGTTGGGGAGTTCTCATCCAGATCTTTAATTCTTCCGTAAGGCAGCAGTCCTGATTTTACCAACGCCTGGAATCCGTTACAGATCCCGATGATCATTCCGTCTCTGTCCAATAGTTCATGAACGGCATTTTTCATCTTTTCGTTTTTCAGAACATTGACGATGAATTTCGCGGAACCATCCGGTTCATCACCTGCTGAGAATCCTCCCGAGAATGCTAAAATCTGAGAGGTCCTGATCTCTTCTACCCAGGCATCAATGCTTTCATCCAATAATTGGTGACTGATATTGATCAAAGGTAAACTGCTTACTACAGCACCTTCTTTCTGGAATGCATTCAGCGTATCATACTCACAATTGGTTCCCGGGAATACAGGAGCGAATACTTTCGGCTGTGCAATTCCGTGTTTTTTGATGATGATATTTCTTGGATTGACTGAGTTTGATTTTTCATCAATTTCAACCGTTATTTTTTCTTTTTCAACCGTTGGGAAAAGGTTTTCGAATGTACCGGTATAGGCTGATTCGAGATCTGAAATTTGAAACTTGAAATGGTTGATGGTTACAACTTCATCCGCAACTACTTTTCCAATCATCTGAAGATTTACAGCGCTTAGCTCTTCTTTAGCTTCAATAATTAAGCTACCGATATTTTTAGCTAGCAGGGTGTTTTCATCAACATTGATTTCAGCACCTAATCTGTTTCCGAAACTCATTTTAGCCAGTGCTACTGCTACACCTCCATCTTTCACTGTTTTTACAGAGGCAATTTTTCCTGACTTAATATTTTCAAAGATGAATTCATAGACATCTTTTAAGGCAGCATAGTCCGGAAGGCCGCTTTCCTGAGCCACATGATTGAAGAAATAGATTCTGTTTCCTGCTGCTTTAAATTCCGGAGAAATGATATTTTGCTTTTCTCCGTTAGCGCATGCGAAAGAGATCAATGTTGGCGGCACGTTCAGATCCTGATAGGTTCCGCTCATGGAGTCTTTTCCTCCGATGGCAGCTAAACCAAGATTCATCTGAGCATCGTAGGCTCCTAAAAGGGAAGCTAAAGGTTTACCCCATTTTTCAGGGTTTTGTCCCAGTTTTTCGAAATATTCCTGGAAGCTCAGCCTGATATTTTTGTAATCTCCACCCATGGCAACAATCTTTGCAACGCTTTCTACAACTGCATAAGATGCTCCCAGCAATGAGTTCTGTTTTGAGATTTCAGCATCAAAGCCCCAGCTTGCCAGGGAAACGGTTTTGATATCTTTTGCTCCTAAAACGGGCAGTGTCTGCACACTTCCTTCCATTAAGGTCTGCTGATATTTTCCGCCTAGAGGCATCGCTACGGTAGTTCCTCCCACTGAAGAGTCGAACATTTCCAATAATCCCTTTTGAGAAGCTACATTTTTGTCGCTTAGTATATTCAGGAAGTTTTCTTTTGTGAATGCTTTGGTTTCTTCTTTTACTTCTTCAAGATGGGTGATTTTCACTTCCTGAGATTTTGAGCATCCGTTGGTATCCAGGAATGCTCTTGAAAGATCTACAATTTTATCGCCTTTCCAGAACATCTGCATTCTTCCTGAGTCTGTTACTTTCGCTACTTCTACCGCTACGATATTTTCAGCTTCACAGAATTTAATGAACTTTTCCTTATCTTTAGGATCTACCACTACAGCCATTCTTTCCTGAGATTCGGAAATAGCAAGCTCCGTTCCGTTCAGACCTTCATATTTTAAAGGAAGTACATCAAGATTTACCTCAAGTGAATCTGCAATTTCCCCGATGGCTACGGAAACTCCTCCGGCTCCGAAGTCGTTTGATTTTTTAATCAGTCTTGTCACCTCCGGATTTCTGAACAGTCTCTGGATTTTACGTTCTTCCACTGCATTTCCTTTCTGAACTTCGGAACTCATGGTATGAATAGAAGTTTCGTCCTGTTCTTTTGAACTTCCGCTGGCACCGCCAACTCCGTCACGTCCTGTTGCTCCTCCTAAAATAATGATGGAATCACCATTGGCTGGTTTTTCACGTCTTACCCAGTCTATAGGAACCGCTCCGGTTACAAACCCTACTTCCATTCTTTTGGCTTTGTAGCCTTCATCATAAATTTCGGAAACCATGGTTGTTGCCAGACCAATCTGGTTACCGTACGATGAATATCCGTTGGCCGCCTGTCTGGTAATGGTTTTCTGAGGTAATTTTCCCGGTAAGGTTTTGTTTACCGGTTCTAAAACATCTGCTGCCCCTGTCAGCCTCATTGCCTGGAATACAAAAGATCTTCCGGATAACGGATCTCTGATAGCTCCTCCCAAACAAGTAGATGCTCCTCCGAAAGGTTCAATTTCTGTTGGGTGATTGTGGGTTTCATTTTTGAATAGTAGGTACCAAGGTTCTTTTTTACCGTCGTATTCTGCTTCAATCTGGATGGTACATGCATTGATCTCATCGGAAATCACAAGATTATCCAGATTACCTGTTTTATGGAAATATTTACCGCATACAGTAGCCAGATCCATTAAGGAAATTGGCTTCAGCTCGCGGCCTAAGAATTTTCTTTTTTCAATATAGTCATTGAAAATGGTTTCCAATGTATGTTTGAACTGCCCTTCAAACTGAATATCTGACAATTCTGTTTCAAAAGTGGTATGACGGCAGTGGTCACTCCAGTAGGTGTCTAAAACTTTAAGTTCTGTTTCTGTAGGATTTCTCTGCTCTGTTTTGAAATATTCCTGAATGAACTTCAGGTCATCCAATCCCAGGGCGAAACCGTGGTTATTGTAGAAATTCTCAAGTTCAGCATCATTAAAACTGATAAAATTTTCATGAACCAAAACTTTTGAAGGGGTTTCATCGGCGGGAATATCCAGTACGGACAGGTCTTTCTCCTGAGATTCTACTTTATTGATCAGCAGGTCTTTGATCTTAACAAGGTCTGATTCAGAGATTCCTTCAAATTCGATGAGTTTACCGCTTCTTACTTTTGATTGTTCATTTTCCGTTAACAATGCAATACACTGCTGGGCAGAATCTGCTCTCTGGTCATACTGTCCGGGTAGAAATTCCATTCCAAAATGGATTTTTTCTGCCGGGTTTTCTGTGTGTAAAATATCGGTAACAGGGTCTACAAAAGTATTATATACTACTTTTTCGAATTCTCCGTCATTCAAACCGAAGATATCGTACACATTGTATACTTTTACGCTTTGAACAGCGGGAACAACCGCTTTTACTTCATCAAAAATTTTTGGACTTTCGACATCGAAAATTCCTCTTTTTTCTACGAAAATTCTTTTGTTTTTAGACATTAGATGTCAGATTTTAATATTAGATTTATTTATTCTTTTTACTTTAAAGTACCAGTGTCAAATTTCTATCCGGAGTTCCGTCTGCATTGGAAGCTCTTTTAGGTGCATTCATCCAGACCACTTTATTCAGTACAAATTTAAAGGAATATGTCTTACCTTTTTCAAATTTGGATATGGGAACTTCCAGTTCGAACCGGTTTTTCTCTTTTTTTGTCATTTGGTATTCTTTATTTACAGAATTCCAGCCATTGAAGGAACCTGCTACTGCAACAGTGTTGAGCAATCCTGCATCTGCATTTTGGGGATGGGTATAGCTGAACACCACCTTATTTCCTCTTACCGAATATCCGTACACTTCTTTTTTTGCTGATGATGAAGTGAGGTCTTCCATAATTTCTGAAGCACAGTCCAGAAGCACAAATCCGCCCCCGTCTACACTAACATTTACAATCATACAGATTCCTATATTCAGTTCGGGATATACTGTAAACCAGGTTTGGGTTCCAAAAGAGCCACCATGTTTAAATCCAACTTTTCCAAATTCACTGATGTAATAGTCATCCCAAAGATAGCCCTTCCAGGTTTCTTTACTGTTCTCTATATTTTTATGGGTTTCCTGAACGACCTTGTCTTTTGAATACAGCTCATCTTTCAGAAACTTCATCAGATCTCCAAGAGTTGATTTTGTTCTTGCTCCTGTAGAACCCCATAAATTAGAGGCAAAATGAGGCATTAACTGATGATCCCCGTCGTATCCATTGGCCAATGTTTCATTTTTCCCCAGGGTGAACTTAGTATTCTTCATTCCTAATTTTGAAAAAATATTTTCATTGAAAAGCGTTTCTACCTCTTTACCATAAATATTTTCAAGGATATGTCCTGCCAGTTCAAGACTTAGGTTACTGTATTGATATTTAAATCCGGGAACGGTATCCAGTTTTACCAGCTTCAGATCTTTTAAAAACTGGTCTTTGAAATAGCCAGCTTCACGTTCCATTATTAAGAAAGGGCTTTTACCCGTCCAGTTTTTACCTCTCAAATCATCTTCATCAGGCAGGCTTCTTGGTAATGCTGTAGTATAAGAAAGGATATTTCTGACTTTTATAGGAGTTCCGTTATATTCTAAATTCCGGTAATCGTCTTTAAGATATTTCCTAATGTCATCATCAAGGTTAATTTTTCCTTCCAATACTGCTTTAGACAGCATCTGACCTGTAAAAAGCTTAGTTACTGAAGCAATTTCAAAATAGGTATTATCATTTGCCCGGTTTCCCTTTCCTTTGTCGAGTTCACCAAAATGTCTGGTATAGATTTTCCCATCTTTTATGATTCCTATGGACACGGAATAAGCACCTGATTTTTCAGCCAGTTTTTTTGCATTTGCTTCAATGATTGAATATACCGTCTTTTCACTCTGTGAATAGCTTTTCACAAAGGTCAGAATAAATATAAACATCAATACATTTCTCATCAGGCTGATCTTTCTTTTATTTAAAGTGTGAATATTAAGTTCTTATCCGGTGTACTGTCTGCATTGGAAGCCCTTTTAGGAGCATTCATCCAGGCGGCCTTGTTCAGTACAAATTTAAAGGTATATGTCTTCCCTTTTTCAAATTTGGATACGGGAACTTCCAGTTCAAACCGGTTTTTATCTTTTCTCGTCATCTGGTAGTCTTTATTTTCAGGGTTCCAGTCATTGAAGGAGCCTGCTACTGCAACGGTATTGAGTAGTCCGGCATCTGCATTTTGGGGATGGGTATAGCTGAACACAACATTATTTCCTTTTACAGAATATCCGTACACTTCTTTTTTTGCTGAAGGTGCTGCAAAATCTTCGACCATTTCACCCACGGCGTTCTGAAGTATGGGAAATGTTGTGGGCGTACTGTTGTTGATGATCACACAAATTCCCATTTTAAGTTCGGGATAGATGGCAAACCAGGTTTGTGTACCGAATGCCCCACCATGTTTATTGCCTACCTTTCCGTATTCACTGATGTAGAAGTTATCCCAGAAGTAACTGTGCCAGTTTTCCTTGCTGTTATCAATATTTCTTTGTGATTCCAGAATGACTTTGTCTTTTGAGTACAGTTCATTTTTCATAAATTTCATCAGGTCTCCCATGCTGGATATGGTTTTCATTCCTGAGGAACTCCACAGGTTGGATTCAAAATGCGGCATCAGCTTTCCGTCGTAATACCCATTTGCTACAGGTACATTTTTGCCCGCTCCGAATTTAGTATGCTGCATTCCCAGTCTGGAAAAAATATTTTCATTGAAAAGGGTTTCTATGCTCTTTCCATATACATTTTCCAAAATAACTCCTGTCAGTTCGAGGCTTAGATTACTGTAGTTGTATTCTACTCCCGGAAGTCCTTTCAGTTTTACATTTTTTAAATCTTTGAAAAACTGCTCCCTGGAATAAGATGCAGAGAGATCTCTTAATAAAAACGGGGTTTCGCTCGTCAGATTTTTATAAATAGCTTCATCATCGGGTAATGTCCGTGGTAATGCAGAATTGTAAGCGATAAAGTTTTTGATTTTAATCGGAGTACCGTTGTATTGCAGATTGGGATAATCTCCTTTCAGGTATTTCCTGATATCGTCATCAAGGTTAATCTTTCCGTCAACCACTGCTTTTGCCAGTAATTGTCCGGTCATCACCTTGGTAACTGAAGCAATTTCAAAATAGGTATTATCGTTGGCTTTATTGCCTTTTCCTTTGTCTATTTCTCCGAAATGTCTGGTATAGATTTTCCCGTCTTTCAGAACCCCGACAGAAACGGAATACGCTCCGGATGTTTCTGCAATTTTTTTAGCGTTTGCATCTATTATGGTATAAACAGCTTTATCATTTTGCGCATAATTCTTTGTGAACGCTAAAGCCAGTACCAATACGAATATATTCTTCATTGAGTTTCTTCTCTGTTATTTAGTTTTATTGGGGTTATCAGGGTGTTCTTTCTGAAATTTTTCTGCGGCTTGAGTTTCTTTTTTCAGCCATTTTTCAAAAGGGAGCTTTTCATCATCATAATCTACAGCGTACACTGTTTTCCCATCTTCGGATACCGTAAATTTGAAGCGGTAGTCTGATCCTGTATTTTCTTTTCTGTAATCATAGGTATTCACCTGATAAAACGGGAAATTTTCTTTAGGTCTTTCTACGATTTCAAAGTATAATTTCTTTTCATTTTCAGATAGCTTATTATAAAGATTTACGTAATAAATATCGGAAAGTTTTTTATTCTGCTGATTGAAAAACTGAAGAATATTCTTCTCTTTTTCACTGTAACTGAACGGATACGGATAATATTTCCCGTCAATTTCCACATCCTTTTCAGACTTCTGTGATACGGGCTGAATTACTTCTCCTTTGGTATTCATAATACCCCATGTTCCTCCAACAATGGATTTGTGCTCGTCTTCTGTTTTTTCCCAGTCGCAGCCGTCACAGAAAGCGGCGTATCCATAATTGAAAGGGGATACAAAATCATGCTCTGCGGCAATCATTATTTTCCCGTTCCTGTCGGCAAAACCTATTTTTCCGTTTTTCACTATCCTCATCAGCCCTTCAGAAAAATAATCTGCTCCGTTATCATAAAAGAAAGGTCTGTACAAAAAATTTCCTTTTCTGTCATAGACATATCCCCATTCGTTCTTCTGACGCTGTTCTCCTTTTTTTTCTCCATCAAAATAAATGGTCTCCCCCTTAACCAGCTCTCCGTCTTTAAGGTCTGAGTAAATCATGAATTGGGCAGGAACAATTACTTTTCCGGCTTTATTCTTTACTCCAACCAGGGAATCTTTGGATTTGAAGTATTGTAAAACTTCTTTTTCCTGGGAGAAGGCAATAATGGGTGTCAATAAAATGGTTAATAGAATCTTTTTCATATGAACAACAGGGTCTGAAATAAAATATGCAGCCCAAAAGGCTGCATACTTCTTTATACCTTAAGATCAGCTTCCAGTCCTATCAAATCTTTATTCTGATCCAGGATCGGCTGGACTTCATTCTTGATGAATTCCTCCGTCTGAATTGGGGCAAACCCGATAAAGTTTTTAGGATCTAAAACTTCTTTTAATTTCGATTTATCTAATTTCAAAGAATCATCATTTAAGATTCTTTCAATAAGGTCATTTTCTTTTCCTTCTACTTTCACCTGCTTGGATGCTTCCATAGAGTGAACTCTGATCACTTCGTGGATTTCCTGGCGGTCTCCTCCTGCTTTTACTTCTTCCATGATGATGTATTCTGTTGCCATGAAAGGAAGCTCTTCCATAATATGTTTGTTGATTCTGTTCGGATATACTACGATTCCGTTCATGATATTGTTCCAGATCAGCAGGATTGCATCAACAGCAAGGAATGCCTGAGGGATTGTTAATCTTTTGTTGGCAGAGTCGTCCAGTGTTCTTTCAAACCACTGTGTGGAAGCTACCATGGCAGAACTTGTGGTTAAAGACATCACATATTTTGCCAATGCCCCGATTCTTTCGCTTCTCATCGGGTTACGTTTGTAAGCCATTGCCGAGGAACCGATCTGGTTTTTCTCGAATGGCTCCTCAATTTCTTTAAGATTCTGAAGTAAACGTAAGTCGTTGGTGAATTTATGGGCAGATTGTGCGATGTTTCCTAATAATGCAACCACTTTTGCATCAATTTTTCTGTCGTAAGTCTGTCCGGAAACTCCGAAAACTTTTTCAAAACCAAATCTTTTTGAAAGTTCTTTATCTAAATGTTTTACTTTGGAATAATCACCGTTGAACAGTTCAAGGAAACTTGCCGCTGTTCCTGTAGTTCCTTTTACTCCTCTGAAACGAAGGGTTTCCAGGAAGAAATCAAGCTCTTCAATGTCAAGAACCAAGCTCTGTAGCCAAAGTGTTGCTCTTTTACCAACGGTAGTAAGCTGTGCCGGCTGGAAGTGGGTAAATCCTAAAGTAGGAAGATCTTTGTACTGAATGGCAAAATCAGACAGATTCTTCATCACGTTTACCAGCTTTTTCTTTAAAATTAAAAGTCCGTCACGGATCTGGATAAGGTCTGTATTGTCTCCTACAAAAGCTGAAGTGGCTCCCAGGTGGATAATTCCTTTTGCTGAAGGCGCCACATCTCCATACGTGTGAACGTGAGCCATTACATCATGACGGAATTTCTTTTCGTATTCTGCCGCTTTATCATAATCGATGTTTTCAGCATTCGCTTTCAGTTCGGCAATCTGCTCTTCTGTAATGTCAAGACCTAAGTCTTTTTCAATCTCAGCCAGAGCAATCCAAAGCTTTCTCCAGGTACGGAATTTGTTATTATGTGAGAAATTAAACAACATTTCTTCACTGGAATAGCGCTCTTCCAATGGATTTTTGTAGGAATTCATTCTTTTCTTTTACTTTTTAGATGTACAAAAATACGGTTTTTCGGTGAGAGATAAAAATCCTGTTTTTATGATTTTTTAACCTTGTTTTTTTGTGGATTGATATAGATTTATTGAAAAATTTCAGGATTGTATTGATTATAAAAACCAAAGAGACTATCCACGGGGGAACAGTCTCTAATTTGTTTATTCAGAAATCAGTCCTATTCAATAGGCCCGCACGGTGATCCTACCGGAATACATTTTCTTACGAATGAACACCAGAAATACCCGGACAGACACATCGGAATACCTCCCTGAACGGTTTTCAATTCCTGCTTTGAAAGTTTTCTTAAGTTTTTCATAATAACATTTTTTTTGATTTTTCCTACTCTGTAAGCTTTTCGGATCCTGCTTTAATTTGGTAATACTAATATACCTATTTTTCGTATAAAAATTAAAGTCCGGAAGGATTTTTATCGCTGTTTTATTTCACAGATTTGCAGGTTGGTTATGTAGTTTTTTCGGGATAAAGCCTTATGAATAGTATTATTGTTTAGGCAGACTAGAGCTCTCCTCTATTGAAATCTGAGGGATTAAATAAAGATTAGGGTATAAGCGGCATAAAAAATAATTACAAATCTGACCAACAGCAACATTGTTTTTTAGAGCAGGAAAATTTCTATAAAAAAAGCCATCCTTACGGACGGCTTTTTCCATTTGAAAAATTGAATCTATTTATAAATAACTACGTTATCCTTCTTAAGCTGGTATCCTCCTTTTTTGAAAGAAACCAATGTATATTCTCCTTTTTTCCAGGCTTTTCCTTTTCCTGCACGGTCCAGGATAATACTTTCAGAACCTGTACCGGGTACAAAAACCTCTGCTTTTTTCATGTCTTTGCTGAAAATTACAGCAGCCATAGAAGTAGAACTTCCTTTAGGGGCAACTTCGGTCAGCCTGATTTTCTGCTCAAATACTCTTACACAGTCTTTTTTGATCTGAGAGTAGGTATATCCTGCAGAACCGATACATCCATGTGCATCTTTATCACCACCTAACACGGGAGTTTTCTGTGCAAATACCAAAGAACCAAGGAACATTGTGCTGAGTAAAATTGTTTTTTTCATTTCGACTGTATTAAAGTTATAACATTGTTATTAAAAATCATGCCAAAAAAATAAAAAAACACTCTTCCGGATGTTTTTTATCAGCCAGATGATTTTGCAGTTTATAACCATATTATTTTAAGTTTACAGAATTCAAAATACTGTGCTTTAACTGTAGAAAATATGATAAAGATATAGCTGCTATTTATCATTTAACTATTATTTCTAAATTCAGGGATAAAATAACAACAAAGCCCTGTCATTATAATCTGACAAGGCTTTTGTTTATATAAAATATATTAAAAAAATTTATTCCGAATTACTTCGTCCAATTGATCTTTGAATGTTTTACATTCTGAGAGTCTGTACCAATCATAATATCAAATTCTCCCGGTTCCCAGTCATATTTCAGATCTCCGTTATAGAATTTCAGATCTTCAGGGGTGATGCTGAACGTGATTTTTTTAGATTCGCCTTTTTTAAGCATTACTTTCTGGAAACCTTTCAGCTCTTTTACGGGTCTTGTAATGCTTCCTACAATATCTCTGATATAAAGCTGTACTACTTCTGCCCCATCAAAATTTCCGGTATTGGTTACGGTAACAGATGCCTGAACCGTTTGATTTCCTTTCGGATTTGTATTGGATACCGATATATCCGAATAACTAAATCTGGAATAGCTTAGTCCATACCCGAACGGATACAGAGGGGTATTGCATTCATCCATATAATTGGACCGGAATCTTTCATACTCACATTTATCTGTTTTCTCCTGGTTCAGCGGTCGGCCTGTATTTTTAGCATTATAATAGATAGGAACCTGCCCTAGGCTTCTCGGGAATGTCATCGGAAGTTTTCCTGAAGGGTTTACTTTTCCGAACAATACATCGGCAATGGCATTTCCTGCTTCTGATCCTGCAAACCAGGCATTCAGAATAGCATCGGGGGTATCTTTTACATTAGTCAGAGCCAGCGGGCGCCCTGTGAAAAGAACCATCGCAATAGGCTTTCCTGTCTTTTTCAGCTCATTCAGAAGGTCTACCTGAGACTGAGGGATGGTAATTTCTGTCCTTGAAGAAGATTCTCCGCTCATTTCCGCAGACTCCCCTATCGCCAAAACAATCACATCTGCTTTATTGGCCGTATCTACAGCTTCTTTTAACAATGCCTCTTTGGAGCGGCTGTCCCTGTCCGTTTTTTTGCCGTGAGCTGCATAGATTTCTTCCAGTTTAGCATTATCATCAATGTTAGCGCCTTTTGCAGAGATAAATTTCACTTCTTTTCCATAGTTGGCCTGTAATCCCTGCATCAGGGAGACGGAAATGGCATGTTTTGTGGCAACACTCCATGTTCCGGCCATATTCAGTGAATTATTAACCAAAGGTCCGATCACTGCAACCGTTCCTGATTTTTTAAGAGGGAGCACCTGATTTTCATTTTTCAGCAATACCATAGACTGGGCTGCAGCGTTTCTGGCAATGTTACGGTTTTCCATATTATACACCTCTTTTGCTGCTAGTTTAGCATCACCATAACGATAAGGATCGTCGAATAAGCCTAAGTCATATTTGGCTTCAAGAATTCTTCTGGCTGCCATATCAATCTCTGACTGGGTTACTTTTCCTTCACTCAGGGATTTTTTTAGCGTAGTAAGAAAGCCTTCTCCAACCATATCCATGTCAATTCCGGCTTTCAGTGCCAGAGCTGAAACCTGCTGCAGATCTCCCATTCCATGCTCTACCATTTCATTAATCCCGGTATAGTCTGTCACCACAAATCCTTTAAAGTTCCACATTTTTCTCAGTACTTCGGTCTGAAGCCATCTGTTTCCTGTAGCCGGAACTCCGTCCACTTCATTGAAAGATGCCATTACGGAAGCTACTCCTGCATCTACAGCGGCTTTATAGGGTGGGAAATATTCATTGAACATTCTCACATGGCTCATATCAACAGTATTGTAATCACGGCCGGCTTCTCCTGCTCCGTATAATGCAAAGTGTTTTACACAGGCCAGAATTGTATTGCTTAAAGACAGGTCTTTCCCCTGATAACCGTATACCATATTCTTAGAAATCTCACTTCCCAGGTACGGGTCTTCTCCGGAACCTTCGGAAACACGTCCCCATCTTGGTTCACGGGAAATATCCACCATCGGCGAAAACGTCCAGTTGATACCGTCTGAAGATGCTTCTTTTGCCGCTACTCTTGCAGATTGCTGTACAAGGTTCATATCCCAGGAAGCAGCCAGTCCTAAAGGAATAGGAAATGTGGTTTCATATCCGTGAATGACATCCATTCCGAAGATCAGCGGAATTTTCAGACGGCTTTTTTCAACAGCCACCTTCTGAACGGCTTTTATTTTATCTGCTCCTTTTATATTGAACAGTCCTCCTACCAATCCCTGTTCAACTTTTTTCCCGATATCCGAGCTTTGAGCCTGTCCTGTTGTAAAGTCTCCTGAGGTTGGAAGGTTAAGCTGGCCTATCTTTTCGTCTAATGTCATTTTAGATAAAAGATTTTCAACAAAAGCTTTTCTTTTTGCCTGATACTGGGCGGTCTGGAAGGACTGCACCGGCCTGGTAACCATTTCCTGGGCAGAAAACACCGGTGAAAGTGCCAGAGCTGCAAGTACAATGAACTTTTTCATAAATCTATCTTCTTTAATTATTGTTTCTTTATTGGTTTAACGCGATGGCGTTAAGGTTCTTTTTAATGCTTTATATTTAAGCCACAAGGGCGTTCACATTCAGCAAAGGATAAATGAATAAATATTTTTATCTTTTATTTGTTTTTGTAAAGGATTTCAAGCTGAATATGATCTGTTTCACCTGTTGCTTTATTCCTGACACAGGTCTCAAGTGTATTTCCATATTCATCATAGGTTTCATAAGTTTCCGCCCCTTCATCGGAGAACTCTTTTCTTACTTTTTTACCATTTTCAATATAATATACTGCCACCAGCCTGTCATGTCTGTATTCATTCACTCTATCTTCAAGATATTCTAAATGAGAACGGTGTTCCATAGCATCATCATAATCCTCTTTTGTCTTACAGTAAAAGCTTCCACATTCTATATTATACTGGTCAAAATAATCATATTCCTGCAGATAATGCGTAAGTCCGTCTTTTGAAAAATCGGGACGGTAAAATGATTTCTCATAGCTGGTCTGGTTATCAAACGTATCATATCCAAAGGTTTCCAGTCTTATATCCTGCATAATCTGCGGAAATATTTCCTCATCCATAGTTTCCATGTATGCCCGGTACAGCTTTTCCTTTTCTTCATTGAATCTGAAAGTTCCTATCCTTATTTTACGTTTTTTGTCATTATATACCGTATAGCTGATGTCGTCCTCAAACCGCTCAATCACTCCATTTTCAAAATAATCATAGGTTTTAACCTCATCAGGAAAATCATCAAGCCTTAGATATTTTTTCAACATACGGACAGGGCGGCCTTCTTTATCATATTCAGCAGTCAGATGATAAGATTCATCATAGCCTTCTATATCAAAAATAATCTCCACCAAATCAGATTCTCTGAAGCGATATACAATTTTATCATGTATTTTAAACAGCTGCTCATTTCCATTCTGCTCTATAACCAATCCAATTCCCTTAGATAGAAAATAGGGATAATACTTACCAAAGGGATCGTTGATGTGCACTACCTTTTCAAGAATATTTTTTTCGCTATCCAAAGCGGTTTCAACAGAATAATTCTGATGATATTCATATATGATCTCAGAGACTTCCGGATGCAGAAAATTCAGCTGTCTTATCTTTTTTGAATCCTCAAAAAAAGCAGAAACTGAAAGTTTTCCGTTTTCATACTGATTTACCTGAAGAATATCAGCAGGATCTCCTTTAAGGTATTCTGTTCGGACAATGTCTGTTTCTTTATAGTCAATCGGCATTGTATATTCTCTTTGGTTTTATTGGTTTAACGTAATGGCGCTATGCTTTTAAATTCTTTATGCTTTATTAGGGCGTAAGGACTATTTTATATTCTATTTATAATACATTTATTTTATGTCTTTTTTCATAGAGAGCATCCATTCATACAATTGAGGATCCGAATAGGCTGAATCCCACGAATTATGATTATCATTCGGAAATATTTTTAATTCTGCCGAGGGATTTACGGGATGAAGCTTCTGATAAAAATTAAGTGCATTATCAGGAAGAACAATATCATCCATTCCGCCATGAAAAATTTTCATATTTAAGTTTTTATACTGATGAATATTTGCATACATCACCCGATCTGTAGGGGCACATACAGAAACTACCGCGGCAAACATTTCAGGATGCTCCATGGCCAGTTTCAACGATCCCCATCCTCCCATGGAAAGTCCTGTCAGGTAAATCCTGGAAGGATCTATTTTATATTTTTTCTGGATTTCCTTTATCAGGTTATATATTGTCACAGTATCCCACCATGTATCTGCCGGGCACTGCGGAGCCAGAATGGCAACAGGTTCCTTAATGAGGTTTTTATAGGTAAACGGACTGTGAGCTTTCACAGCCTCAAGATTATTTCCTCTCTCTCCTGATCCATGAAGAAATACAATTAACGGAACGTTTCCTTTTACCCTTTGGGGATAATCCAGAATGTATGATATTTTTTCTGTTCTTTTAAATTCCTTATTAAGTTCAGCCTTTATTTCCTGAGCCTGCAGATGCAATGAAAACGGAAGGAATAGAAAGGGAATATATTTTAGTTTTAATTTCATATTATTCTTTTAGCCGGAGGTGTAATATTTTTTTTTATTAAACGGACTAAGCCCATTTTATTGAATCATGATTTCTTTTGATTAATATAAACCTTTATTATTTAATTCTCTAATCCTTATGAATGATGTTTATTTTTTAGTTAATTCACATTTCAATCTATTATCTTATTCCGTATTTTTCCGATTGGAAGCTTAGTTTTTTAAGACCCTGCCTGATCTCTGGGGCATTCATGAAAAGTTTCCACAGGAATCCGGTTCTGTAATTTTCAATCATGGGAGCAATGGTTCCCTGATCAATTGCAAGATACCTTGGCGTAAACCAATTGTTGTAATTGATGGAAGTTGCATCATAAGGGCCTGCAGATCCTATGAATTCAGATTTTTGGGTATAAATAAACCTTAGGAAATTCATGGATTCTTTTGGAGTATACGGAAAGCTGCTTAAGGCGGCAGTAGGAGTGATTACGCCATTATCATTGGAGGGCATATGTGCTGTGTAGCCTGTGCTTCCGTCTTCATTTCTGGTGTATCCGGCTGTAAGTCCCCAATAATCCGGACCATAGCCTTTCCAGTTTTTTGGATTTTCAACGCAGTATTTATAGTCGATTAAGACTTGATTTTTATTAAGTTCGAAATAGTTTTTTACCAGTTTATCAGATAATCCGGAAGGATCAAGCCCGATATATGAATATTGTGACCAGAAAAGCGGCCCGCCATATTCTTCAGCATAATTGTGTTTTACGTACAGAGGAAGTCCGTATTGGGTTTTATCGGTGAGATAGCTGCCATTTCTTGTCCAGCCTTTGTAATAGGTTTCAGCATCTATAGAATAGGTCGGTGACGAAGCCGCCAGAATATAGGTAATTAAACATTCATTATACCCTTCCAATGGAAAATTCATTTCCCATTGATATTCCGGTGACCAGTGCCAGTACAGGACTTTTTCACCGCCTTTGGTGTACCAGTTCCATTGAATTCCTTTCCAGAGTTCATCACATTTTGCGGCAAGGGCTTTTTCTTCGGGAGTTCCGTTTTTAAAATATTCCCGGACCATCAGAATTCCTGAGGTAAGAAAAGCCGTTTCCACTAAATCGCCTCCGTTATCTTTTTTACCGAAAGGAACTGTCTTCCCTGTTTCTCCGTTGATCCAGTGGGACCAGGCTCCTTTATGCCGATCGGCTTTAGCAAGAAAATCCATCATATGGGTAAGCCTTTTTACGGCTTCTTTCCTTGGGACAAATCCTCTTTCTACCCCTACCAGAATTGTTGCCAATCCGAATCCTGAACCACCGGTAGTAATGACATGTTTATCATTATCAGGATAAATATTATCTTCATGATAGCGCTCTCTTCCGAGCATTGACCTGGGTTCTGCATAGTCCCAGAAATATTTCAGGACGTCTTTCTGAACTCTGTCCATCAGCTGTTCATCTGTAATATCACTTTTTACAACGGCATTTTTAGACTGAAGAGCTGGGGTATTTTTGCATGAGCATACCAATAACAGAGAGGGTATAGCAATGGATACTATGGTCTTTTTCATGATTTATTTTTTACCTGATCTTATTAAAAGAAGAGGAGAACTTTCATTCTCCTCTAAAGTTTATATATTGATTAATAGCCTGGATTCTGGGTGAAAGCACCATTACTTTGATCCATTGCATCCAAAGGAATTGGAAACACTTCATTCTTTCCTGCCTTAAATCCATAAGGAGCCAATACTGTTGCGGCCTGACCAGTCCTTACTAAATCTACAAAACGATCTCCTTCTAAAGCAAGTTCAACTCTCCTTTCATGCCATATTGCATTTCTAAGCGCAGTTTGTGTTGAAGCTGTAGTTCCTAAAAGATTAGCTCTGTCTCTAACTTTATTCAGATTTAATATTGCTGTAGCCGTATTTCCTAATTCATTGGCTGCTTCTGCATTAATTAAAAGAATTTCCGCGAAACGCAGAATTCTGATATTCTGAATAGACCCATAGCCGCAAGCACTATTATTTAATGCTTTGGGAACATAGATTTTTTGATTATACGTAGTTACAGACTGAGCGTCTCCCATCGCAATTAAATCTCCCTCCGGAGTAGTTTCTCCATTTCTAAGTATGGTAAGTTCTTTTCTTATATCACCAGCTTCAAACGCATTTTCCAAAGCACTTGAAGGCGTAAAAAAGCCCCATCCGAACTGATCTCTTACTCCCTGAACCTCTGCATACTGACTTCCTTTATATGGAGGTATGCAATCACAGTTCACTTCAAAAACAGATTCTTTTCCAAATTCTCCCGCAGGTCTGAATAAATGATTAAAGTCCGGATCCAGATCATATCCCATTGCTATCACCTGATTGGAAGTATCATAAGCTTTTTGCCAGTCTTTTTTGTAAAGATAAACTTTTGAAAGTAAGCCTAATGCAGCTCCTTTTGTTACTCTCCCTAAATCTGAAGCAGGATAAGTCTGAGGAAGAATTTCTGCTGCTGCAGTAAGATCTGAAATGATAAAATTATACACTTCTTCAACTGAGTTTCTAGGCTTATTATATACGGTCTCAACTTTATCATAAATTGGAACTCCACCATAGATTCTTACCAAGTTAAAATAGAAATAAGCTCTTAACATTCTGGCTTCAGCAACCAATCTGGTTCTTAGATTAGCATTCATATCTATTCCCGGTACATTGGTGATGACCTGATTAGCTCTGTTTACGGCCTGCCATTGTCCGATCCAATAGCCTCTTACTCCTTCATCGCTTACTGTATATGTAAAATTATCATATACATTGATGAAAGAAGCATCTCCTGGATTGGAACCTTTAACCACATCATCTGCCGGTACTCCAAAAACAAATTGATAAGGAAAAGCAGAATTTTCCCAGCTTCTTAAAAAACTATAGATGGCACTGGTTGCCTGGATAGCATCTTCCTGTGTTTTGAAAAACGATGATGCCTCTGTATATCCCTCTTGTTTTATATCTAAATAATCATCCTTGCAACTTACAACAAGTGAAAATAATGCGATTGATAAAAATATTTTTTTCATAGCTCTTTCTTATTAGAATGTTAAGTTTAAACCAATAGTGTAAATGGCTGAAATTGGATAAATATTATTATCAACCCCCATTTGTACACGGTCTGTATTTAAGATTTCAGGTGAGAATCCATTGTATTTGAAGCTTGTCCAAGGGTTCTGCGCACTTAAGTATAGTCTTAATTTTGTAATGGACATAGCATCTGCAAATGCTTTAGGTAAGTTATAACCCACCTGAATATTTCTTATTCTTATATAACTTCCGTCTTCTACGTAAAAACTATTAGGCAAAATAATAGCCTGATCATTCGTTGCCATCGGATACGAATTGGATGTTCCTGCTCCATGCCATCTATTATTATAAAAATCTAAATCCCAGCTTTCATTTCCGTAACGCTGCTCTCTGTTAAAGTTATAAATTTTATTTCCGAAAACTCCCTGAAAGTCGATAGCGAAATCAAAATCATATATATTCAGATTAATACCAAACCCGTACGTTCCTTTAGGAATCGGACTTCCCAAAAATGTTTTATCTCTGGTATCAATTACCCCATTTCCGTCAATATCTGCAAATCTAAACCCTCCAACTTTAGCTCCATTCTGAGTTGCCCACGCGTCTACTTCTGCCTGGCTTTGGAAAATTCCTTCTACCTGGTATCCGAAATAGGAACCAACCGGCTGCCCTCCCTGTAGTCTTATAATAGAGTTACCATATAAACTTGCTCCGGTTTGTAAATAAGACCCATTAAAAACAGAGGTAATTCGGTTTTTCAAAGTAGTCATATTTCCATAAACACCCAATTTTATATTGTCATTAATCTTAGTATCATAATTAACAGAAAACTCAAATCCTTTATTATTAAAAGAGTAAGCATTGGTAATAAAATTGTTCCAGTTACCCGCACCAGACACTGTTCCCTGAACAATACCATAAACAACATCTTTGGTATCTTTATCAAAATAGGTAGCATCAATTTTCAGCTTATTATTCAGCAACGCCATTTCTAATCCAAAATCCTTACCTGTTGTTGTTTCCCAACCAATATTTGGATCTATAATCTGGTCTATTGTCTGAGCAGGATATCCCGTATTTCCATAATAGGTTCCTGCTTCAATAATACTTGTATTCAATGTATAAGCTCTCTGTACATCCGGATTTCCTAATTTACCCCAGCTTGCTCTTAATTTTAAAAGATTAAAAACATTCTGCTCACTCATAAAGCTTTCTTTAGAAACAACCCATCCTGCGCTTACAGCAGGGAATACACGATATCTATCGTCGGAAGAATATTTAGAAGTTCCATCTCTACGTAAGGATGCGTTCACTAGATATCTTCCGTCATAATCATAATTAAGTCTTCCAAAAAAAGATTCAATTCTATCCTGATAAGGAATCACATTTCTTTCTCCTTTATCAAAACTGGTCAGATAAATATCTGTTCCATTCGAAATACCCAACGAAGAATTTGTTCCGTCGTAACCTACATTCAATGCTTCTGCATAGTTCTGAGAATAAGAATTTCTTGTTCTGGAAAACCCTGCTAATAGCTCAATATTGTGTTTTCCGAAATCTCTTTTCCAGCTTAATGTATTATCCCAAATATAATTTCTGGTCTTTGCATCTCTTGTTATTAATTTGGTAGGTTTTTGATCTGCTGTGGGAACATAACCAAATGTTGGTGTATATTCGTACTTACTTGAATTGATATTATCAGAGCTATAACTTATTCGTAAAGTAAAATCTTTTAAAAATTTATATTCCCCCCATATATTATTCAATAACCTTTCCTCTCTGGTTTGAGATCTGAATAAATCTAATTTTGCTCTGGGATTAGGAATCTTTGCCAGCGTAAAATACTGATATCCTCCCGTAGCCGGGTCAATCGGACCATAAATAGGTGGTGAGGAGTAAGCATCCAGCAAGGTATTCTGCGCATGATCTGTACGCATTTTTGAAAAAGTGAAATTATTTCCGATGGTAATATTATCGGTAATTTTATAAGTAAGGTTTACTTTAGTAGTAAGCCTATTAAAGCCACTTCCTGAATTAATTCCTCGTCCTGCAGCCAAGTTCCCTTCATCCTGGAGATTTCCTGCGCTTAAATAATAATTCAGTTTTCCAAGATTACCCGATGCCGAAATATCATTAGAGTTAATGATACTTGTTCTAAAAATTTCTTTGAACCAGTCTGTATCCTGAGGGTAAGAAGACCTATTTAAAAATACAGGATTATTTACTTTGTCATTAATTAATTTTTCATTATATAATTCTAAATATTGGTCCGAATTAACCATTTTAGGAATATTAGTGACTGTTTTAATTCCTAAATAGGAGTTAAAATTGAAAACAGGCTTCTTTCCCTTTCCGGTTTTAGTTTTGATAATCACCGCTCCGTTTGAAGCTCTTGCCCCATAAATTGCCAAACTCGAAGGGTCTTTCAGAACACTCATGGATTCAATATCCTGAGGACTTAGGAAAGAGATATCATCAGTAATCATTCCGTCAACAATAAAAACAGTTTTACCTGTCAAAGAGCTGATTCCCCGGATATCAATTCTCGGAGAGCCTCCCGGCGCTCCGGAATTCAATACCTGTACCCCTGATAATCTCCCTTGAATAGAACTGATTGGATTAGCATTAGGTCTGTTAGCCAAATCCTTAGCAGAAACGATTCCGATGCTACCGGTCACATTCTCTTTTTTCTGAGATCCATACCCGATCAAAACTACCTCCTCGATCTTCTGCTCTTTCACAGCAGTGTCTTTTGGAGTAGTCTGTGCATTGGCGTTCATACCGAAGTATAGAACAGCAATGAGGCATGAATACTTTAAATCACGTTGTTTCATATAGTTCAATTTTATTTCGTACAATCAAATTTAAGAATGTCTTAATAGTGGAGTTATTTTAAATTCTCAAAAAAAGACATTAGTCAAAAATAAAAAAAAAACGAACAATGTTAACATTTGCCGAAAATTTAACAAAATCAGTTAATTATTATAAATAAATTCAAAATAAACAGAACTAATAAAAATAAGCAACAATACAAATCAAAATTAAAAACAAAATAAATAATTAAAAAAAACAGAATTTTAGTTAGAAGTTAACTAAATCAGTAGGATAAAATTAATATTTTGTTAAACTAGAGAATAGTGTTTACCTTTGGCGCAGTATTTGAAAAAAATAGAAAAAGATCAATGAAAAAATACCTTATCGCGGCAGCGGTTTTAATCGGAACCGGAGCAGCCGTTCTTACCACAACACAGTCATGCACTTCTATGGCTACTTCCGACCTGGGTTTATCGATCATTAAACGAATGCTTTTGAATGGCATCGACAAAGGAATGGGGATCTACAGCAATAAAGAAGCTTTTCTTCAGAACAATATGGTAGACAAAGCCCTTCCGAAGCAGCTTAGAGATATTAATGCCACTCTGGAAAAAATAGCTCCGTCCCTTGTTGCCAAAGAGAGAGATTATATTGCACAAGCTGCCTCATACACAGTGAACATTTCCAAACCGATCCTTCAGGGAGCCGTAAACAGCCTGAATGCACAGGATGTTACGAGAATTATCCAGGGCACAACAGCAACCCAGATCCTGAAAGAAAAAACTTCACAACAGCTTGTTGCAGCCATTGCACCAAAAGTTGATGAAAAGCTGAACGAATATGGCATTGTAAAAACCCTTAATACAGCACTTTCCGGAAACAGCCTTCTGGGCAGTCTTCTGGGCGGAGGAAATAATACAGTGAATGCCGGTGGATTAAGCCAGCTTGCTTCTGAACAACTGGTGAACGGGCTCTTCAATATTATTGAAGATTACGAGCACCAAAACTCCAAGGCACTCTTGGGACCACTTGGAAAATAGAAAAAAATTCGTTATATTTATATATAATTTACAAAGGCAGATGGATATATTACAAGGAAATCAACACGCAACTCCCGAAGATTTTTACAATTCTCTAAAGGAAAAACTGGAAGGCCACCACGACTTTCCGGAAGATTATTTATTTAAATTTATTATCCCTACAGATCAGGCAAAATTAACGGAAATTTACAAAGTTTTCGATGGTATTAAGTTTACCCTGGGAAACCGTGAAAGCAAAAACGGAAAATACACAGCCTGTAACATTAATGCATTCGTGCTGGATGCAGATCAGGTAGTGAATATTTATAAAGAAGTAGCAAAAATAGAAGGCGTAATTCTATTATAAAATAAACAGGCCGTTTTTAAAGCCTGATTTTTAAAAACTTTCCTTTAAACATAAAAACGGCTGTTTCTACTTTTGAAACAGCCGTTTTTCATTTTGTTTTATTTTTCAATAAAGAATTTCACATTTTCAATAGGTCTTCCCAGCATGGCAACAGAACCTTTGATGAGAATCGGTCTCTGGATCAGGGAAGGATTTTCAGACAGAATCTTCAGCCATTCTTCTTCTGAATACTCTTTATCAGCAAAATTCTCTAAATAAAGTTTATCAGTCTTGCGGATCAGATGAAATACGGTTTGATTCAGTTTTTTCAGTACCGTCTTAATTTCCAGAATACTTAACGGATCTTCAATGATGTTAATGATCTCGAAAGGCACCCCGTTTTCATCCAGATATTCCAGTACAGCATTTGACTTTGAGCAGTCTCCGTTATGTAAAACTTTTACCAGCATAATACAGACATTTAAAGGTTAAAATTTCCTACTCAAATTTAGCAAGAAACTGCATGCCCCGCATCTTAAATTCTGATAAAAATTGTTAAAAGCCAATTATTCATCAACTTTTACATATTCCAAAGTACCTGTTTTATCATTGGAAATGATTCTTTTCTTAGCATCAAAATAATCCACTGTAAACGGAAGAGAAATAACGCTTATACTGATTGTAAGTGTTTTGTTATCATCGGACAGCTTCCATTTTCCCTTACGGGAGCTATCACCGTTGATTCCCTGAAACTTACCTCCTTCAAGAAATACCTGATATGTGTTTTCAGGGGCTTTCTCTACACCGTTTTTGGTTTCTTTAACCAGCTTCCACTTTCCGATTAATTCTTTTGAGGTCTGTGCATATCCAGTGATACCTGTAAGACCGAACGCAAAAAGTAATAAAAATTTAATCTGTTTCATTTTGTATAGGTATTAAAATTTGAAGCAGTCTTCAGGTTTTTTAAAAGCTATGTTCCGCTTCATGCTCTCCAAGCACAATCTGGAATGACGATGGTAATGCTTCTTTATATTCCGGCTGCACACTAGGATTTCCCGGATATGCCTTGCCATTGTATTTAACCTGATAGTTTTTGCCTTTACTCGGGATAATAAGATCTGCCCAGCCATTTGTTTTACCGGAAGAAATAGCGACAGGCCCGCCCACCACTGTAAATCCATTAATCTTTTCACCTTTGCTGCTTAACAGATAAACCGTACAGCCTCCTGTCCCACAGAAGTAACTTCCATTCATGGCGACAAAGATTTCCTTATTTCCATCATCATTCAGGTCTGCTTCAGTATAACGGAATTTCCGATCATTTTCGGTCAGGCTGTTTAAATCGTTTTTCAGCAGGTGCTCTTTCAGAACGTTACCAATAAATAAAGCTTTCTGATCAGCTGGCGAAGCGTTATCTTTTGGGGATAAAGCAACCGTATCTTTTGATTCTACAGGCAGGGTTTTGTGGATTTCAGTAGTATCAGCAGCCTCAGAAGACTGTTTTTCTGTCTGTTTATTGCATGAAAGGCAAAATACGGAAACAAATGAATATGCCAGAATATGTTTAATCTTTAAATACATAGCAAAATTAGCGGTTAAAATGCGTTTTTCAATTCCTGTTAATTAACCAAAGTTACATATTTTTAAACAGTCAAGCTATACAAAAACACAAAACCGGTAAATATTAACCCAATAAACAGATTAAGCAAAATAAAATGATTATAATTTTATATTTTAATGTATTTTTTTAATCAAATCATTAAAACAATCCGTGTAGTTCTGCCTCTATTTTTTCAAGAATGAGTCCGAAATCTTCCGGTTTTTCCACAAAATCAAGGTCGTCCACTTCAATGACCAGCAACTTCCCTTCTGTGTAATTGGAGATCCACTTCTCATATTTCTGGTTCAGCTTGGAAAGATATTCGATGCTGATAGATGCTTCGTATTCGCGGCCTCTTTTATAGATTTTCTTTACCAGATTGGGAACATCAGATTTTAAATAGATTAAAAGATCCGGTGCAGATACGAAAGATTTCATCAGGTTGAAAACTGAAGCATAGTTATTAAAATCCCTGTCCGAAAGAAGATTCATATCATTTAAGTTTTCTGCAAAAATGTGTGCATCTTCATAAATCGTACGATCCTGAATGATATTTTTGCCACTCTCTCTGATTTCTTTTACCTGACGGAATCTGCTTCCCAGGAAATAAATCTGCAATGCAAAGCTCCACTTACTCATGTCTGCATAAAAATCTTCAAGATAAGGATTGTGATCTACGTCTTCAAACTGTGCATCCCATCCGTAATGCTTGGAAAGCATAGTAGTTAAAGTGGTTTTTCCTGCTCCAATATTTCCAGTAACTGCAATATGCATAATTCTTTTTCTCTTAGTATTTATTTAATTAAATTCCAACATCCTGAACTGTGGAGACAGTTTCAATAAGCTTCTGTAAAGCATCGTCAGTTTCTTTTGGCTGATCTTCTTTTTTTTGTTCAGCAGCCTCCGATGTATTTTCAGAGGTTTTTTCTGCCGTGGGCACAGAAGTTTTCTGTACAGTATCCGGTTCTGTCTGTTGCTTGGCTTCTTTTATTTTTTCAAGGCTGTAAAGATAGAGTTTGTTCGCTTTGATTGCAAAATATGACAGGATGTTTTTATCCACAATTTGTGCATCCGGATCTTCAAAAACTTTTGCCATTCCTTTTTCGGGAACGTATCTTAAAATAGAGTTACCGGCAATTACTAAAATCGCATCATTCTCTCTTCTGAAACGTTTACCGTCTTCCACCGGTGCTTCAAAGAGCTTTTCAAATTTCAGGGTATAAATTCTGATGTGTTTCCTGGTGAGAATATAGACTTTATTTTCATATACCAGAAGGTCTGTAAGATCATCAAAACTTACATCAAAAGGATAGGAGTTGATTGTGGTTTCATTTCTGAAATTATACTGTATCAGCCGCTTTGTACTGTCATCCAGAAGCCATAGCTGCTGAAGGTCTTCTGCATATGCCATTCTGATGAATCCGAATTTTTGCCTGAAATCAATTTTCTGAATCTCATTCATATTCTGATCTACAAATTTCATCTCCTGTGCATTTTCCGAAAATAAAGGCACACTGAGAGGATTCTGAACAGACTGGACTTTATACGGAACGGTAAGCATCATTTTTCCCAGCTGCTTTCCTAAAGAGTCATATTTGGTAAAACTGAAATCTTTATTCTTATAGATATACAGATTTCCGTAATCATCTGCCAGCATATCCTTTGCTTCCTTCAGTTTTAAGGTATCCAAAGGAAGTGTTTTCTGTCCGAAAGCTGTACAGAAAAGGAAAAAAAATAGTATGTTTAAAAATTTCACCCTTCTTTTTTAATGAGTTCAAGATACTGAAAAATTATTTCATCCAAAAGTTGATTTAACCTGATGTCATCATCTTTAATATTAATCAAAACAGAGACCACAAGACGTTCTTTAGGATATATCCTCAGATCCGCCATTCCTCCGGGATAAGCACCTGCATGGCCGAAATAATAATTTCTGTAGAAATCCCGTCCGGTAATGAATCCCAGCGCATAGGTTTTATCTTCATTTCTGGGAATAAGGAGTTCTTTAAATGTTTCTTTTGACAAAATTTTATCTGCATACAGGTATGAGTTCCCCAGCTTTACGAGATCTTCAGAGGTTGAAAGATAACAGCCGGGTCCATAATTAAAGCTGCAGTCTGTACAGGGTACAATTTTCAGCTCATTATTCAGCCGGTAGTAAAACCGCGAGGTATCTTCATCAAAATTACCATCGTCAGGAACTGTATGCTCTAAACCTGCTTTATCCAGCACCAGCTCTTTTTTCGCTTTTAAGAGAGGCTGTCCGGATAGCTTTTCAAGCAGAACACCCAAGAGGATATATCCATAATTGCTGTAACGGTAAGCGGTTCCCGGTTTAGATATTAATTGTGTATCCTGAAAAGACTGATAGAAATTATTCCTGTGAAGGTCATTTTTTCCGCACAGGAAGCTTTTCTGCTGGTCTCTCACAAGCCCTGCCCTATGGCTCAGCAATTGCTCAATTGTTATATCATATTCTTTTTTGGGAAGACTGTCCAGATATTTATAAATACTTTCTTTGAGGTTCACTTTATCCTGTTCCCGGAGGCTTGCTAATGCTACAGAAGTTATGGTTTTGGAAATGCTCCCAATCCTGAACTTGGTTTTGGACGGGATTACTTCAGCCTTATTTTCCACATCTGCATACCCCGATCCTTTGGAATAAACCAACTGACTTCTATGGGAAACAGAAACCGACAAGCCGGGGATATTATATTTCTTCCTGAATTTTTCAAGCAGTTTATCCGTCTTTTTATCAAGAACAGAAAAATCAGTTTTATTTTGTCCTTCGGCCATACAGAAAAACAAAAAAACGATCATCTGTATACCTCTTAAAGAAGCTTTTACATTATTCAACGTCATACTTTTTCCTGCTTTATTGAACAGAAACTTCGTAAATCTTCGGCCAGTTTTTACCGGTTACCAGCATATTATTTCCTTTGAAAGCAATTCCGTTGAGCACATGTTCACTGTCTTCCTGAACATTTTCTTCTGTTATTTTAGTAAAATCAAGTTTTCCGGCTACTTCTCCGGTAGCAGGGTTAATTTTAAGAATGAAAGGCTGATGCCAGACATTGGCATAAATAAAGCCATCATGGTATTCCAGTTCATTCAGCTTATCATAAACTGTGGTATTTCCGGCAACCGAAACTGTTTTCACTACCTCTGAAGGATCATTTACATCCAGATAAAATAAGTTTTTCGAACCGTCAGTAGCAATCAGGTTTTCACCGTCATAAGTAAGCCCCCAGCCCTCTTTCATTGCTTTTGGCATGCGGAATTCAGAAAGTCTTCTGAAGGTATTTTTATCGTATACAAAAATTTTCCTGTTCCGGTATGTTAGCTGGAAGATTTTATCCCCTACCACCGCACAGCCTTCAGAAAAAATATGGGCAGGCTGTCTGGTAACAAGGGTGGGAACAGCTGCACCCAACGTATATTTTATAAGCTGTGAAGCTCCTTCCAGGCCATCGCTTTCGTAGACGGTATTGCCTTCTATAAGAAATCCTTCCACAAAATTTTCAGGATCGTGAGGATAGTCTTTTATAATTTGATAGGTGATATTCTGTTCGGGAGTTTTGGCAAAAACATTGATGGTTGCGTCCTGATTCAAGGTTTCCCCATTTTTAGTTTTAATAATGAAGGTGACTTCATTATCACCCAATGTGAAAAACTTAGGGTCAATCGTTAAACGTGAACTTTCATGATCACCAAAGCTAATCGCCACCTGTTCTGCATTTTCAGTAACCTCTTTTGGAAGTTTTAACTGATCTCCAAAATGATATCCTTCTGCCTCTTTAGAATTATTAAAATTAACCAGGGCATCAAGTATCTTTTCTTTATTGCTGCAGGAAACCAGCAGGAAAAAGGCTCCCAGCCCAATGGTTATATTTCTTTTCAATGAGTAGTTTGTAATCATTTTCCAAAAATAGTAATTTTCCGGTCCTTTGAGTGCAGGATTATTCATATTTTATCCAGCAGATTGAGAAGATCTGACATTACACTTCCTTTATATATATCTATTCGTTCTCCGGTGCATGGCAATAAAAAACAGCGCTCCAAAAAAGGAACGCTGCTATATGATTAAAAAATTTCAGTCAGTTATTTGATCTGTACTTCATAGATTTTCGACCAGTTTTTACCGGTTACCAGCATATTATCTCCTTTGAAGGCAATTCCGTTCAGAACATCATCAGTTCCTTTGGTATTCTGCTTGGCAATTTCTGTAAAATCAAATGTACCTACTACTTCTCCGTTAGCCGGATTAATCTTTAAAATAATTGGTTTCTGCCAAACATTGGCGTAGATAAAACCTTTGTGGTATTCCAGCTCGTTCAGCTGATCATAAGCCTGAGAACTTCCTGCAACAGCAATATGCTTAACGAGTTTGGAAGGATCATTAACATCCAGGAAGTATAAAAGTTTACTACCGTCTGATGCAATCAGGTTTTTACCGTCATAGGTAAGTCCCCAACCTTCACCCAGCACGTTCGGGTAAGCAAATTCTGAAAGCAGTTTCAAAGAACTTTTATCATAGACATAACCTTTTTTGCTCTGCCATGTCAGCTGGTATACTTTGTCCCCTACTATGGTACTTCCTTCTGAAAAATCCTCCTGGGCCTGCTTTGTGGAAGCAAGCGGTGTTGTGGTTCCCAATGTATATTTTAAGATCTGCGAAGATCCGTTCTGCCCGTCACTCTCATAAATTGTATTTCCTTCCACCTGAAATCCCTGTACGAAATTTTTAGGATCATGCGGATATTCTGCTACAATTTCGTATGAAATTTTCTGTTCCGGACTTTTTGCAAATACATTGATGGTTGCATCCTGATTAAGTATTTTCCCACCTTTTGTCTTTATATTAAAGGTAACCGCATTATCGCCTAATGTAAAGAATTTAGGATCTACCGTAAGGCTTGAAGATTCTTTATCCCCAAAACTGATCGTAATGCTTTCTGCATTTTCCGTAACGTCTTTCGGAAGTTCCAGCTTATCACCAAAATGATATCCTTTTGCTTCCATAGAGTTGTTGTAATCATTCAAAGTATTCAGGATTTTTTCATCTTTATTACAAGATGCCAGCAGGAGAACCGCTGCAAAACCTGCTATGATATTTTTTTTCATTGAATTTCTAAATATTTCCCCAAAAATAGCAAATTTTATTCCGTATTGCCAATATTATCCACGGGTTGTCCAAATTGTAAGATATAACCATTATTATCGTAGATTCCAAATTCTCTCATGTCCCATTCAAAAGTTTCTATCTCGTAGCAGATTTTTGCTTTTGTTTTAAGGTCTTCCCAAAGATCATTTACATGGTCTACATTGAAATAAAATGAGCCTGTAAAGCCTATTTTTTCAGATTTCTCATGTTCATTAGGCTGGGAAAGCATAATCTGTACTTCATCTTTTCGCAGTGAGGCCCAGTTCCAGTTATCATTTCTTCCCTGTAACGTAAATCCCAGGATCTGGGTATAAAAGCCAATGGTTTCATCCATATTTTCGGTCCATAATATTGGGCGGACTGCTGTAAATCTTGTCATTGTTTTAAAGTTTCAAAGGTGTTTTTATTGATTTTCATATTGACTGAAAGCCAGATTTCATCATCAATACTTACTTCACTCATGACTTCCGGATCTGTTTCAAAGCCTACTTTTTTATAGCATTCAATAGCTCCTGTATTCCAGTCGTAGACATTAAGCTCTGCAGTCTCTCGATCAAAACAGCTGAATCCGTATTCCAGCAGATTTTCTACGGTCTTTCTTCCATAGCCTTTTCCTCTGTTGTTTTCATTCCAGATCAATATTCTTCCAAGGAGGAATGTCTTTTCCTTCAGAAAGATCTGAGCATGACCTATTACACGTCCGTTGGTCTGATCTTCAATCCTGAACATAAATCTGTTTTCATTTTCCAGATCGCCTTTCAGTTGCTCTTCCGTGAGTGGAAATTGATAGGCAGGTCCTGCAAACTGAAGAAGCATTCTTTTATCTCTGATATTAGAAATCAGTTCTGAAATATCCTCATCTTTAAAAGGCAGCAATTCAATCATTATATTTATTTTTCAAGAAATGATTTTAAACTCTTTCCGATAATAGTATTCCAGCCCTTAGTAAAGTTTTCACGGGAAAATCCTTCTCCAAGGTCATTAAAATCCTCAATATCTTCATGGATAAGTGTTACCAGTGTCTCCTCTCCTTTAGGTTGAAGTTCCCAGGTTACCGTTGTTTCAGCTTTTGAAAACTCAGGATATGACCAGGTATATTTTAGGCGCTGTTCAGGGATCAATTCTAAGATCCGGCCATGATGATGATATTTCTTTTCTTCTCCGGGTTCAAAAAAATTAAATTCTTTTCCTGTTTCCGGTTCAAAATCCTGAATATCGAAATACCAGTTTTTCATTTTCTCTTTATGCGTCAAAGCTTCCCATACTTTTTGTACCGGAGCATCTATTGTGTAGTGAACAGTGATGGGTGCATCCATAATAAAAATTCAAAAGATTTTCATATAAAATTACACATTAAAAACGGCACAAGCCGTAAAAGTATATCTAAAATAAACTTTTACGGCCTGTGCAGGGTGTTTAAACGTATGTTATTAATGAGCAAACCCAGTAATCTTGGCTTCATCAAAATCCAGCTGCATTTCAATGGTTCTCATCACATGATCGTCAAATATTTTTTCTCTTTTCATTCGGTGCAGCTCATTTCTCTGGGCCTGTATAATCTGGCGGAGAACATCTTTATTTTCATTGATCGCTGTTACATAATCTCCTGTGGAGGCCATACACTGGGCTTTGTCGGCCATCAGCATCAGTTCGTTTTCCAGCTTGTGTTTCTGGTGGCGGACCAGGCTGTTTCGTTCTGTCAGTTCAGAGAAATCATTTTCCAGTTTGTGCATGGCTGTTTCTTTAAGCTTACGCATCAGAATTACTTCCTGCTTTTCTTCCGGCAGTTCACTTCCTGCATCCTTTATATTCAGTAATTTAAGGATAGGCGTCAGAAGAAGCCCTTGCCCTACAAGAGTGATCAAAATGATAACAAAAGTTACAAATAAGATAATATTACGGTGCGGAAAAGCTTCTCCGTTAGGTAAAAATGCAGGGATAGATAATGCTGCTGCCAGCGAAACCACTCCTCTCATCGCTGCAAAGCTTATGATAAAAGGCTCCCTCCAGTCAGGTTTGGGTACTTTAAGCCTCAATTCTTTGGAACAAACCCTTGGGAAATACATCAGTGCGTAGCTGTACAGGATTCTTGTCAGAATAATGGCTCCACCAATCACAATACTATAGAAAATTCCTTCTGAAATGGTATATTCTTTCATTCCGGCTACAACTACAGGAAGCTCAAGCCCGATGAGGATGAAAATAATCGTATTCATCACGAATATGAGTACACTCCAGACATTTCCGGACTGGATTCTTGATGTATGGCTTAAATAACAATGTGAGTTATATGACATTAGCAGTCCTCCTGCTACTACTGAAAGCACTCCTGAAAAATGAAAATGCTCAGCTCCAACATACATGATGTATGGAACAATAAGGGTGATTACGGTATCGATATTGGA
Organism: Chryseobacterium indologenes; assembly: GCF_001295265.1. Taxonomy (GTDB): domain Bacteria; phylum Bacteroidota; class Bacteroidia; order Flavobacteriales; family Weeksellaceae; genus Chryseobacterium; species Chryseobacterium indologenes_A. The sequence continues at coordinate 340,272 of NZ_LJOD01000001.1, forward strand.
ATTGGAAGGAATCAGTCTCAGCAATGCTCCGAACAGAAGACCTGTACCTACTCCAACCGCTACTCCTCCTATAGCCATGGTAAAAAAATCCTGAACGGCATCCCGCCAGATAAACTGTCCGGAAATAACGGCAGCCAGGGCAAATTTAAATACAATTAAGCTGGAAGCATCGTTAATCAGACTTTCTCCTTCCAGAATATTGGTGATCTTTTTTGGGATCTTCATATGCTTCAGAACGGATGTCGCGGCTACTGCATCAGGCGGAGAATTCACTCCACCCAACAGGAATCCCATGGCAACGGTAAGCCCTGGAATAATGGAAGATGAAAGGTAAGCAACTACAACTGAGGTTAAAAATACCAGTCCGAAAGCCATGGAAAAGATCTGTTTCCTCCATTTATGAAAATCCTGCCACGAAGTAAACCATGCCGCCTCAAATAAAATGGGTGGTAAAAAGATAAGGAATACAAGGTCCGGTTCTATTTCTATATGAGGCATCCCGGGAATGAGGCTTATCAGCAATCCGGCAATCACCAGAAAGATGGGATAAGCTACTTTCAGTTTCTGCCCTATCATCACTAATATCATTACAGACAGAAGTACTGCAATGGATATGATAACATAACTGTGAATCATCTTGAGTTAGTTTTTTAAGTTGTTTTTGGTTTTATCTGAGGTATGAAACGTATATAGATTATTCAATATCTACTCTCTACATCACGATATTATTCTTCGGAGCGATAGCGGGTGGAAGATCAGATTCGTCCAGCATATCTCTCATGTCAATTTCAATGGTACGGCTGATCTGGGTGATCGGCACGTCATTCGGGCTTCCTTCAAAGGGGTTTACAGAGGCTTCTCCCACACTGTCTAATGTATGAAAACACCATGTCACCAATAATGAGAACGGGATATTAAACCATAATGTCCAGCCTTCCAGTATTGTCCCGTCACCAAGCTTATCGAGTTCTTTCAATAACCCGAACGGAACAAAAAGGATGAAAAGCAACAAAAGATAAGTGGTAATCGAGGAAAAGTTTCTCGGATACGGAAAATTTTTAATCCTTTCTGCCTTCCCCTGATCATCGGTAAATTTTACCAGCTGCTGATTGATCTGCGTCCACTGGAAATCATTAATATCTCCTCTGGTGTATGCTTCTGAAAGATCCCTGCTCTGGGCAGCCATTAACTGAGTAGCCCTGTTTTTCTTGCTCAGAATATATTGAAGCTCATCTCCGGCAAGGTATTTTTTAAGCTCGTCTTCCAGTCTGGAGGTCCGTTCCGGAATATCATATTTTTGGGCATATTCATCAAACTGTGCAGTTCCCATGTTTTCCCAGGCCCTCGGCTCCCGGAGCTGAAAACGGAGTGCCGTAAGCCATGCATAATGACGGAGAAACATTTCTTTTACTTTTTGAGGATCTTTTGGGGTCAATGCATCCCTCAGAATATATCCGAAGCTTCTGCTGTTGTTGATGACGGATCCGTAAATCTGCCGGGCTTCCCATAGCCTGCTGTAGCTGGCATTATTTTTAAATCCTACAATGAATGCAACAGCAGTTCCCATAATAGCAATCGGCTGCCATGGTACTGAAAGAAATTTCCAGCCCAAAAAATATAATACTGTAGGAATTGCCGACAGTAATACTAAAGCGTAAATACTACGCCTTGTCCATTTCGCGAATTCGCGGGCTCCAAACCTTTTTCCTGCGTGCATATGTGTTTATTGTATTTTTGTTTCTGTTTATTGCTCACCAACAGTTTTTTTCTTCATCAGGCACCTTCAGGAATAACTGCCGGCATTAGTTTTTAGTAAAAGGAATATTATTATAAAAACCGATCTGAATCTGTCCGCGGTTTCTGTTTTCCTGGATCTGGTTCATATATCCGGCTTCAATCCTCATATTTTTATTTATTACATATCCCAATGCTCCATACACTCTGTTCCTGTCAAACACCGGACTGTCAAAATGCAGGAAAATTTCATTATAGACTGACGCATAAAGAGATTTCGGAAGCATTTCTTTCTGAGTAATAGGGATATTTAATCCTAACAGATAACGGAATCTCATTCTAAAATCACTTTCCAGGAAACGTTCTTCCAGACGGTACCGGTGCTGCAGATTAAAACGTCCGAACTTCTGTTTGGTGATATACTGCTGGAATATCCTGTGTTCAATATTTTCTTTCTTTTCGCCATTTACATAGGGCTGGCTTAAAATAAATCCGTATCCCAACAGCACATTGTTATTATTCTCGGTAAGGTCATATCCTACTCCTGTACGGATTAAGAGCTGTTCAAGGTCTCCCACTGCATCAAAGTTCCGGTACTGGATTTCATTGTGCCAGTTCAGCTTTTTACCGATCTTGTTATTTCCGAAATACATATACCATGCTCCCAGATCGTTCTTCTGTGCCCATGCACTTACTGATCCCAGACTTAATACTGTTAATGCCAGCTTCGTAAAAACCTTTCTCATAAATATCAATTACTATTATCTATCACACTAAACAAATTTAATACTTTAAATCAATAATAGCAAATGATATTTACCGGAAGGACCATTGAATCAGCCTGAGCTAAATATTTACTTATAAGCCCTGATGAAAAGAAGGTTTCATTAATCTTTGCCCGGAATATGTTCCAGCAGAACATCATTTCCTTTCTGGTCAAAATAGGTGCAGGTCATAGCATTAAGGTTCATTTTCCAGCCTTCAATTCCGTTTTCTGCACAATCATTACAGAAAGTAAGGTAATCAGTTTCTCCCTGCTGATGAAGTTTTAATCTTTTAATAAAGCTTTCAAGATTTACGATTCCTGAAACGCTTCTTATTCCGTCATCTTTTCCCCGTGTAGTGGCCATCTGGTTATCTTCATCAAAATAATCGGTATTTCCGTCAGAAATATAGGCCATATAATGGGAAACTCCCATTTCTTTCAAAGCCTTAATATATTGTGGGAAATCTGCACCGCTGCTTACTTTTTGGTGCTCTGCTTTAATATCATCAATGGTGAATTTCATCTTTATGGTTTAGGGTTTTATCTATGGCTTTTTTAAAAAGTCATTTATCAAATTTAAAAAATTTCGGGATGCAAATGTATGATAAAATAAAAACCGACAGATGGCCTGCCGGTTTATTTTTAACTATATTTCTAATACAAAATATTCATATTACGGATGTTGCTGCATCTTTGCAGGATCATCATAATTGACCATCCAGCCGATTCCGAATTTATCTGTGAACATCCCGAAATAAGCTCCCCAGAAAGTGTCTGCCATTGGCATTGTTACCTGTCCGCCTGCAGAAAGTCCTGCAAATAATTTGTCTGCCTCTTCTTTCGATTCTGCATTTACAGAAATGGAAAAATTATTTCCCGCCTTAAAACCGGAAGACCATTCTCCTCCTGTATCGCTTCCCATTAAAATGGTTTCTTTGGAAATAGGGAGAGAGACATGCATAATTTTGTCTTTGTCTCCTTCGGGAGTTTCTTTTCCGTCCATCGGAGGCATTTCTCCGAAAGTTCCGATGTAAGGATATTCACCACCAAACACTGATTTGTAGAAATCAAATGCTTCTCTGCAATTTCCGTTGAATGTAAGATAAACGTTTACTGTTGCCATGATTGTTTTTTATGAGTTAAGTTTTAATAAGTTTTTAAGAGGTTCAGACCCTTTCTTTTTTTGTAAAAAGGTTATCTGTGCTGATCGATCAGGATCATATTTCCATCCGGATCTTTAAGAAAAATATGCTCAGGTCCTGAGGTGGTTTCATCCACTGATTTATCAAGCTCAATTCCATTTTCTTTTAAATGCTTCTGAATCTCCCAGACATCGTCAAAAGATTCCAGATTATGAGCGTTTTCATCCCATCCCGGATTGAAGGTAAGCATATTTCCATCGAACATCGCCTGAAAAAGCCCGATCAATGTGCTCCCGTTTTTCATGATCAGATAGTTCTGATCCATATTTCCGCCCATGGCAGAGAATCCCAGCTTTTCATAAAAATCTCTGGATTTCTGAAGGTCTTTTACGCTTAAGCTGAGTGAAAATACTCCTAATCTCATATTGTCTTTGTTTTTAAAGCGATTTTACTTCCTATAAATACAAGGCCCCATACTGCAATCCCCAAAATCCAGAACCAGATAGGAGTAGGCAGGGACATCATCATATAAATTGTAATCATGAGAAAAATAAGACCACAAACAGCAGCGGATGTGTGCTTTCCATTGTCTGCTATTTTTGTAGCTGTATATCCGGAAACAAAAGCAGCCAGCGCATAGGCCAGAATAACGAAGAACAATGCCATAAAAGGGGCTGAGGCCACATATTCTTTCATGGCTTCCATATCATTATTGCCTGCTGCGGCAGGTCTTGGATAGAGCATGTGTCCTATCTTTTCCACGATGGTTATACAGATGATCCCTATAATGAGTCCTCCGGGAACAGCTAAGATTCTTCTTAACATAGTTATTGGTTTTTTAAGCGGGTTTTAAAGTCCAGTGTACCATCATAGCTTTTCCAGTCTCCCGTAAGTTCTATATCCTGATCTTCAATTTTTTCGGTTTTCTTATTCCATTTGAAGGTATAGGTAAATTTCCCTTTGAAAAGCCCTGAATGTTTTCCTTTATTTTCTTCTGCCAGCTCATATTCTCCAAATACAATTCCTTTTCTCCTGGCATCTTTATATTTGGTAATGATAAATTTCCCTTCGAATTTTGCATAATTATCATCAACAAGGGAATAACCGGAAACAAAATATTCCTGATCATTTTTCTTATTCTGCTCAGAAATGTTGATTTTCAGCTTTAATCCCTGCCCTTTGTCACCAATGGTTCCGGTGTAAGGTTTACTGCTGTTGAGCCAGACATTTGAAATATCCGGCATTTGTGCCCATGCAAAATTACAGGCAAGAATGAGGAGGTATAAAAGTTTTTTCATAAGTGTAAGTGAAGTTTAAACTCCAAACTGGGCTAAGTGATGGTTCAGATGTTTAGCAAACATATTATTCCATTCCTGGGAAGTAAGTTTTCCGAAAGAAAAGGACTCCTTGCCATCAAAGGCATCCGGACCCAGCTGCTGAGTTTTCTGGATAAATCCAATCAGCCTTTTCTTTTCTTCTTCGAAATTTTTTCTTCCGGAGATCAGAAACTGCGGAGCCGTAGGGGAATCTCTCGGATATGCCTTTTCTCCGACTACTTTGGGTTTTACAAAAGTCTTCAGAATAAATTTGGCGATAGCTCCCGGTTTTTTATGTTTTTCAGGTTCGTATACCATTTCATAAGATATACTGCAGTGTGCCAGCATCTGGTCTACTGTCATTTTCCCCCATAAACCATGGGTATCTTCTACCAATCTGTTTATTCTATCTATATAGTTCTGAGCATCTTTTGCATCAAATACATTTTCCATAGTCTGTTAAATTATCTGAAAGCAAATATATCAGTTTTTTCTTTTGATTGGACAGGGTGATAAAAAGTTGTTGATTGTTTTTAACTGAAAATTAACCGCTGAAAATTACAGACAGGCGAAAGTATTTAAATAAGGGCAGCCGACAACTGAAAATTTATACATCACTTATCTTTCTACTCTTCTATCTGCTGCGGAGCTGCCTTTTTAAAAATAAACCAGAGTTTAATTTTTAAAGCCATCCACCCTATCACGGCATATACTCCCAAAAGAATGCTCAGGTGCTGTAAGTAAGGATAGGTAAGTTCCACGGAGCCTTTCTGTATTAAAAGAATTTTGAATGCCTGAAGAAACGGGGTAAGCGGGATGATGTTTGCGATAAACTGTACAAAAGCGGGCATCGCACTTAACGGCCAGGTAAATCCACTGATAATAAATGCCGGTGAAGCAATGACCATCAGGATCTGTGTAGCTTTCAGCGCATCCGGGATAAGGATACTGATGAATACTCCCAAAAAGGATACTGACCCCACAAAAACGGACGTCAGAAGGATGAAGTTGAATATTCCTTCCGGCATCGGAACCCGGAATATCATATGCATAAAGTAGTAGATGCTTACAATAAGAATAGAAAATATCCAGATGGGGATTACTTTAATAAGCATTGTCGGGAAAGCCCATTTTTTCATTTTAAGGTATTCCTTTACAAAGGAACCTCTTTCAAACTCGGCAGCAAAACTTACCGCCATTGCAAGAAGGATGACCTGCTGCAGAACAACTGCCAGCATAGCAGGCCACATGAAAATCAGGTAATTTCCGGTAGTGTTGAAAAGGGTTATATAGTTAGCTTTGAAAGGTTCGTACTGGGTTGCAGCCTTGGTTGCAGGCATTCCGGCTTTCTGTAAAGCTTTTATGGAAGCTCCGGCAGAGAATGTTCCTATGGTCAGCTGTAGTGCTTTGGAAGCAAAGTTTGCCGTAAGAACATTTCCGGTATTGATGTATACATTGAGTTCGGGGTATTTTTTCTGGAGCATATCTGCTTCAAATCTGGACGGAATGACAACCACTGCCGCTGCTTCATGCCGGATCACCTCATCTTTCATGCTGAGCGGTTCCTGAACATATTTTATAATTCTGATGCTTTTGTTATCATCCAGCATATCCGTCAGCTGGCTGGACAAAGGTGTATTGTCTCTATCAATGACCAATACAGGTGTATTTTCAACTTTTCCGCTTTTATAAACGAATCCTAACAGGGTGGCATAAAATACCGGGGCCAGAAAAAATACGGTCCTTAAGGTAGAATTACCTATAAAAAGTCTGAATTCACGTTTTAAAAGCCGGAAAAATTCTTTCATCTTATTTCAGAATAACATTAGCATTGACTAAAATATTTTTAGCCTTATTCATATCTTTAGGTTTTACTTTGATCTCGTATACGGCATCCTGGAGCTGGTAATCCGGATAAGCGGTGGTAATATCTGCATATCTTGTCAGCTGTTTGATGTATACAATAGTTCCGGCCAGGTTTTCTTTATTGTAAACCACCTGCATATTGACTTCCTGTCCTTTTTTATATTTTGCAATGGCACTTTCGGGAACGGTAAACCTGAAATATGTGCTTTCCGGAATATAGCCGTTGAATAAAGCAAAACCTGCGGTTGCCAGCTCTCCCGTATTCAGGCTGATGGTTTCTATTTCCATATCATTGGTGGCAATTACATACCGCTCGGAATAAGCTACATTGGCTTCCTGAAGCGCTCCTCTTGCCTGTGATGCCTGTCCGGCTGCCATTTCCACTTTTTCTACGCGGGTTCCTCTTTTTACGTCATCCAGTTCCGCTACCACAGCATCATATTGTGCTTTTGCCCCCTGAAGCTTTGCGTATATTTCATCATGAGCCTGAGGAGACATCAGACTATCACGGAACATATTGTTGGCTCTTCTATAGGATTTCTGAGCAAATTCATACTGCTCTTTCAGGCCTTTATATTTTGCCTGAAGCTGTCTCAGCTGATCTGCAGTTGCTCCGTTCTTAGCCATTTGTTCCTGGGCCGTGGCCGCATTTACTGCACCCTGAGCCTGAGCTATTTTTGCAGAAACTTCCGGCACATCCAGCTGTGCGAGGGTATCCCCTTTTTTTACGGTCTGCCCTTCGGTAACATATATTTTAACAATTCTTCCGGTTACTTTCGGAGCAAAGGAGATTACGTCTTTTTTGGTTTTCCCTTCGGAATCGTTAAGATTTTCTTTTTTTTCACCACAGCTCCCTAATAGAAAAAGAGCTGCAAAGAGTATGGGTATATTTTTATGCATCGTTTTAAGGGTAAGGAGTTCATTAATAAAGTTTGGCCACATCCAGTTCCTGGGTAGATCTCATCAGTTCAATTCCGGCTCTTCTCTGGTTGAATACAGCGTTTTGATATTCAAGTTCTGCTGCTTCAAGATCATTTTCAGCATCAATCAGCTGGGAAGATTTGCTCATTCCGTACCTGAATTCTTTCTCCGCCTGCACCAAAGCATTTTTTGCCAGTTCTTTTTCTTTTGCTTTCAGCTCAATCTGTGCAGTGGCAATATCATAATTGGTTTGGTTGTTAGCCAGATTTAGGGTTAATTTTTTCACGGCATCTTCTTTTTTGTTCTGGAGGACTTCTTTCCCAATCCGTGCGGTTTCTTCTGCATGTTTTCCTTCTTTTCCGTCAAAAATTTCCCATTTGAAGCCTACTCCGGCAGTGAGCAACGGAAGGACATTTATGTTATTTGGCCGCCAGTCCAGCTTTGCCCCGCCGTAACCTATTTCCGGAATAGCAGGAATGATATTTTCAGAGGTTCTGATTCTACTGCCATAGAGCCCAATGTAATAAGCTGAAGCCATCAACTGTACTTTTGGAATCATCCACGTTCTTTCTGCTTTGATTTTGTAATCTGCAGCGGTAATTCCGTGTTCAAGGGCTCTGATTTCTGCTCTCTGTTCAATTCCTTTTTCAGGGGATATAAGATCTACAGGTGAAAGTACCGGATCAATCATTCTGAGACGATCTCTGCTGATACCGGTAAGAATATAAAGCTGGGTAAGAAGAAGCTCTTTTTTGCCTTCATATTCTACCATTTTAGCATTCAGTGTTGCCTGAGCCAGTTCTATTTTCTTATGATCGTACGGAGTAATGAGGCCGTAACCTAGAGCTTTATCTGCTGTTTTTCTGTTGATATCCAGCCTTTTTTTGCTTTCATCCAGTACTTTTTTAGACTGATGAATTAATGCCAGCTGATCATAGGCTTTGGAAATACTGGCCACCACATCATCTTTTGTTTTTTCCAGAAGAATATCTTCGGATATTTTCTTTTCCTCAACCGCTTTTTTCATGTATTTCACCTTACCGCCTGAATAGAGGAGCATTTTAGCTTCTGCTTTGGCAATTCCGGAGAAACCGGATATATTGAGGTTGTTATTAAAGCTGCCTTCCGGAATGTTGATGAAAGGTCTGAGGTTAATTTCCGGCGATGTAAGTCTGGTGGTTGCATTAAGATACCCGACCTGTCCGCTTACTTCTAATGTAGGCAGAAAGATGTCTTTCAGTTTGTGTTCGTCAAGATCGGTGAGTTTATTCTGTGTGATCTGCATTTTCAGATCAGAATCGCGAACCATGGCACTATCCAGCAGCTCCTTAAAATCAGGGGCAGACTGTGCCCAGCCAAAAGCAGGGAAAGCCAGAAAACTAAACGTAAAAATCAATAAATTGTTTTTCATGGTTTATGTTTATAACAAATATAATGCAAAAAAATGTTAATTCGTTGCCGATATACATCAAAAATGAGTGAATTTAAAATACGTTTAAAATACGTTTAGTTTTAACACCTTATTTAACATAACTATAGAGCAATTGTTTAATTTTAATTTAAGAGATGTTTTAAAGGAAAAAAAATCAGTTTTTGTAAACGCAAAGCTTGATGTAGGGGTAATATTGATTTTTAAGGGAGCTTTTTTTGACTTGATGAAGCGGATGTTTTTTTGTTGATAATAGCTATAAAAACAAACCTCCCCACATTTCTGCGGGGAGGTTTTTATGTACTGCTGTTCAGATTATTTCTGATTATTTCTGAACGGCTGTCTTCATTTTGGCATCAGGGCGTAAAACTCTGTAACGTACTTCTAAATCTTTCGGTACGTAGAATACTAACGGCAGCTTGCTGTTGTATTGTACGATCTGCGGCTGAAGGGTTACAAATTTTTTCGTAAGCTTCTTATCAGGGCAAGCCATTAGTGTTCCGCCTGTTTCTCCGTTAGATTCTACTTCATAGTAGTTGTACCCCCATCCCTGAAGGTCCTGGGTTTTCACATTTCCCATCAGGAAGTATTTGTTACAGTCTAACATTTTTTCAGCACCTACAAAGAATTCTACTTTTAAATCTGCTTCATTTTTTACAACAGGCAGCTGAACGTACACCTGCTTGTATCCTTCTTTAGCTTTTGGGAACATTTGAATTTCCAGCTTCTCAAACTTTTCAGCCTTCTTTTGTGCGAAAGCATTTACACCTGCAAGCATTACCAATCCTGTAATTAAAGTTTTTGAAAATCTCATTTTGTTTTATTTTAAAATTTTACTACTTCCCTATAGCCAAAAATCATTCCAAAATAGAAACTGTTGTTCCTTTTGTATGTGAATTCATCTGCGGTGCATAGTAATTCTGCATTGTGGTAATCCCATTGGAGAACTTCCCTGAAGCATTGGCAACCACATCATATTCAAACACATACTTTCCTTTCAGCATATACTGAATATAGAAGTTAGCAGAGGCATCTTTAGTAGACTGATAATACCCTAAATTATTTTTCCACTGGTATCCGGACAGCACATCTACGGGTTCAAATCCGGCTGCACGCATATCCTTGATATGGATGAACTCCATTGCGCGGTCTGTATTCAGGATCATTCTTACCGTTACCTTATCTCCTACTTTCAGCGGAGTTTCAGAAGAAATTTTCTGAAGTTCTTCGCCATTGACTGTTTTTATCTTTTTGTACAGTTCTTTGGTCACAGAAATGTAACTTTCGGAAGATTTGATCTTATCCAGATCTTCATAATACTGCCAGAACAGTCCTCCCTGAACAATTCCAGGTCCCGGTTTTGTAATGGTAACAGTTGCTAATTTTTTATCTACAGCATCTGTTTTTACGGCAGATTTCACATATCCTGCTGCCTGGGTTTGTGGAGATAGTTCTTTTCCGCCCCAAACGATTGTAGCTTTATCACTTTCGGCACCGGTCCATGATTTTCCAGAGTTCAGGATCGTAAAGATCACTTCTGACGTTCCTCTTGAGCTGCCCCATGAGTTTACTTCTTTCTGGGTTACCAGCCAGATTTTCATCTCTTCAATGAACTTCTGGTCATTAGCCTTCAGCTTATTGAACGCTTCCAAAGCTCCTGCATGGTTCACTACTTTTGATCCGAACCATCCCCAGTCGTTCAGGTTTTGCTTCCAGTAAACGCCCTGTGTTTTGGTATCTGTGGAAGTTTCTTTCAGGTAATTCATCAGTTTATCTGAAACGTCTTTCAAGCCATAATCATTCATCAGCAATGCGGCACGGTGAAGTCCGAAGAAAGTAAAATCTGTGATCTTTGCGGTTTTTGCCTTCTGTTTTACCAATGATTTCAATGTGGCTCCTTTTCCTTTTAAAGGGTATTGACTCTCCCAATAATTTCGGGTATCAAGATAATCCATCGTCCAGTTATTCCATACATTTTCTTTTTTCACATCCCAGTATCTGCTGACTTCATTATCCACATACTGAACCAGTTTTGCAACAAGCTCCTTCTGTTCTGTTCCCTGGTAATCTTTTACATTGTCCTTTAGCCATGAATTGATCTTTCCTAAGTTTTTAAGAATGTATAAAGACGTTCCGTATGAACTAGGGTACCCGGAATACCATGAGAATCCGCCATCAGGGTTCTGCAGTTTTATCAAATCTTTCCAGCTCTGGCTGATGGAGTTTCTCATCATATTCACATCAAACAATAATGCCAATTTCTGCATCTGCTCATTTTCGTCTTTACTTTCCAGCACCCAAGGGGTTTCTTCCAGTAAAAGCTGTTTCAGTTCCTGGTTTTTCTCAAGGTTTGAGTTTAATAATCCTTTGTTCTGGTATTCTTCAAAAACGGTTTTCATTTTTGGATTGGCCCTGAAGATTTCAGAGGCTAAAACATCCGCAAACCATTTGTTGAACACGACATCGGCAGAATTATTCTGATCATTTTTCAGGCTTGGCAACGCAAACATGATCTCCCAGATCGGATTCGTCGTTAGTTCTAATGTGTTAGATACGTTAGAAATTGTTGTTGATGTGGTATTTTTAAGGTTTTCCAGAACAAATGTTTTGGTTTCTCCTTCTTTTACAAAAACAGGAACCGCATCTGTTACCAGCATTCTGTTCGGAAGTACCGCTACTGCCTGCTGCTCACCATCCGAGTAAGCCCCGGCCTTGGCAACCACTTTCATGATGATGGACGAAACATTATCCGGAACCTTCAGCTTCCACGTCAGGGCAGAATTTCCGTTTTCGCTTAAATTAAAGTTCTGAGCTCCTGCATTGATCCCGAATTTTGAAGTAATGTTCTCATTGGTGAAAGCATCCAGAATCTGTAGTTCTGCAGAACCGCTTAATTTTTTATCGGTAAGATTCGATAGTTTAGACTGAAGATTCAGTTCGTCACCCTCTCTCAGGAATCTTGGATAATTAGGGGTTACAGAGAATTCTTTCTGGGTCACCACCTGTTTTTCCAGTACAGCTGCTCTGGCATCTTTCGTATGGGCCAGGAACATCAGCTTCCATTTTGTAAGGGCTTCCGGAGAAGTAAACTCAAAGCTTACGTTTCCTTCGGCGTCGGTTTTCAGATCGGGATAGAAGAAGGCTGTTTCGTTCAGATTCTGACGTACAGGGACTTTTTCCAGCGATTCTTTTTGTTCAGCCTGATCATCAATATCTAATACTCCTTCAGCATCTGCTGCCTGAGCCTCAACTTTCATTGCTTTTTTCTGCCCATATCCCACCATCACAACTTCATCAATGCTTGCTTCTTTAGCAACGGCAGCGGGAGCAGGAACAGGAGCAATTTTGTTACGGGCTAAACGTCCTCCATTTCCAGCTGTGCCATAGGCATAAATATCATTGTCAAACCAGTTAAAGCCCGGAACCTGCACATATTTACCGTTATAGTATTTCAATCTTTTCTGATAATAAGCCTGCTGCAAATAGTCTCCGATTTCATAGGAGGTGATGAGAGTATAAGGCATATAAAGCTTCTGCCAGCTGAAACTGTTAACGGCAAACTGATCCAGCGACATATCATACATATTGGCCAGTACCTCAGCATTTACTTTTTCTTTGTCATTTCCGGAAACTTTTACGCTCCATTTTTCTTTGGAACCGGGTTCCAGCTTATCTCTGAAGGTTATGGTTTCTATTTTCAGAGGCTGTTCCGTATCTTTTATTTTCAGAACTACAGATTTTGTCTGTACATCATTGAATGCAACAATCTGGAACTGAATATTCAACGCTGAAATCCCCTTATCTTTTGGAATGTCTATGGTATATTCCAACACCCCTTTTTTAAGCTTATGAGTTTCTGAAACGGTTTTTCCGGTGCCATCCTGTACAAAAACATTTACCATGGCATCCGGTATTGCAGAATAAACATATATTTTGGCTTTCTCCCCTCTTGAAAATTCGTTTTTAGGTTCAATAATGCTCAGGAATGTCTTCTGTGAAAATTTTAAAGCTCCTTTATCCCAGATGCTGAAGTTCTGGGAAGATTTAATGGTATCTTTTCCTTCGATATTGTACAGTTCCAGCTGGTAATCTCCTGCATCCAGTTTTCCTAAATCCAGTTCTGCTGAAGGCTGTTGCTGTCTTTCCACAATTATTTTCTCTGTTTTCCAGTTTTTTACCTCATCATTTTTGTCGAAAAGATCATGAGGAAACCTGCTGATGAATTCTTCTTTTGAAAATTCCGGAAGATCCTGAACCGCTGACCGGAAGTTCTCCCTGAAAATCCTGTCCGGAGCAGCAAGTTTTGAAAGCTTAACCTGATAAGGTTTTTTCAGATCCTGCTCATTGTAGTTTCTTGTTTCCACTTTCAGTTTTACATTTTCATCACTGAAAGCATTGTTAAGCTCATCCGCTTTTATGTAATGAGAAACTGAAGCTACCTTCAGCTGGGTTTCTGCCGATTGGGTTTCTCCATTGATGTCTGTTACAGAGGCATTGATTTCGTAATTATCAATCTGAATTCCTTCTAAAGTTTCGTCTTTTTTAAGGTCCAGACGGATTACAAACTCTCCTTTTTCATTGGTTCTGGCTTCTCCGAGGATAGAATTTTCATTATCATTTCCGCGTGGATACCACCAGAAATACCGCCATCTGATGTTATGCTTTTTAATTTCATAATTCACGGTAGTATTGCTTAGGGCTACTCCGGAAAACATCATTGCTTTTCCTTTCAGCTCTATGGTCTGTCCGTATTTATATTCATTTTTTACGGGATCAAAAGTCACCTCAAATTTTGGTCTTTTGTATTCTTCTACCCTGAAATCTTTATAGCCTTGGGAACCGGCATCTGTTCTCAGGTAAAAAATACCGTTCAGCTGGCCTTTAGGAAGGATAAAGCTTCCGTGATAGGAACCCAATTCATTGGTGGTAAAATCCTGGGAGGAAACATCCTGGCCGTTAGCATCCTGTAGTGTGATTTTCTGCTTCAGGCCTGCTGTTACGGATTCTGTTTCTTTATCTATTTTTGTATTGATTACTTTAAAATAAACGATCTGTCCCGGTCTGTAGATGGCCCTGTCTGTAAAGATCTGAGCCTGGAGACGAGGCTGTTTATTCGGATTATATTCTTCCGCTGTTCCGTTGTTACCGTATATCTGCATGATCTGGAAATCATTGGTTTTCGGCTGACGGATCAGAAATGTTCTGTAATACGCATTACTGGCTGTGGACGGAAATTTGAAGACTCCGCTTTCATTGGTTTTACCATCAATTTTATTTAATGTTTTATTGGAAACAAATTCATAAAAAGTAAGTCCTTCGTTCGCTGCAGGTTTTCCGTTTTCACTGTTTACCAGTTTCATTTCGTTGGAAAGCTGGTTACGGTCTGTTTTATTCTGATAGATAACCCTGTTTCCGGAAACAAAAAAGTAGAAATTCTGTCTGGAATCATTATCCAATTGAGCGGCTCCCTTCACATGGTATTCAGCAACATAAGCTCCCGCCGGAAGAGGCTTGATCTCCAGGGAAGTTTTATGATTCTGATAATCTCCTGCATTAACGAGCCGGAAAGTTTCTTTTCTTACCAGATTTTTTTTGATCTTTCCGAATGTGTTGTCATAGCTGCTCTGTATATATTGCATGAATGGAAGAAAGTCTTCTTTTACTTCATAAATATTCAGAGAGAATTCGGATACGTTTTTATGTTCTGCAACAATATGAACGGGCAAATTACTCTGGGTTTGCCGCTCATATCTGATGGTAAGCAACGGATTGGTGATCTGGTTTTCCTTATTTTTAATGTTTTCTAGGAAGGGTGATTTCGGGTACTGTTTTTTCGCCTGATCCGCAACAGCCAAAGCTTCTTTTACTTTCTTTTTGACAATAAGCTCATTCATGATCTCTTCCATGATGACTACTTTGTAATCTCCTTCTGTTCCGGATTTCAAAAGATTCTGAAGCTGTTCAAGTTTATCTTTACAGTGGCTGTAATCACAGTTTTCCGTCAGTTTTTCCTTCATGAAATACAGTCTGGGGTTTCCGTTGTTCTGTGCGATAAGTTCATCGAAAACTGCATTAATCTTTATCCTGTTTTCTGCAAGTTCATTTTTTGTAAAAAATCCGTTGTCGGAAAGGAAAGCTATTTTTTTAAGAGAATACCAGTCAAGAAGTGTTGGAAAATAAGCGATATCCTTTGTTCCTGTCAGCATATCCTGATATTTCTGCAGGGCAATCTTTTTCATTTCCTGCTTGCGGTTATCCAGTTCCTGATAGCTTTTGGAGAGATAATTTTTAAAATCCAGCTTACTCCAGGTTTCTATTTGTGACAGGTCCTGTGAATTGATGTTAGTTCTTCCGTTTATTTTCCAGGAGTTCTGACTGTAATAATCATGAAAGAATTCGTTCATCAAAACCCTGAATACAAGCTGCTCTTCACCTTTCAGTTTTGCTTCTGTGGTCTGAAGCTTTTTAAAAAATTGGGAGGCTGTATTATTCTGATCGTCGTCTACAGTCTGGTTTACGATGCTGAATTCCGCTTTCAGGGAACGGATAAGCTGAAGTACATTATTTTCTTTCATAGCCTGGTTTTGGATGTCTAAAATAATGGGAAGATTGGATTTGTACGCTCCTCTGGTGCCGTTGTCCGCAATCTTTTTCCATTGTCCTTCGTAATACTGCTGGGCCTGCATTTTAGGATAAAAGCTAAAACACAGCAACATCATTAATAGTCTGACATTTCTCATCTGTTATATGTTATTTTCTAATTTCTATTTTATCTCTTTTGTTCTGGCATTCATCTGAGGTGCATAATAATTCTGCAGGATGGCAAAGCCGCTGAAGAAATTTCCTGAAGCGTTGCATACCAGATCATATTCAAATACATGTTTTCCTTTCGGCATGCGGTAAATATAGAAGTTGGCAGAAGCATCTTTGACAACCTGATAATATCCCAGATTATTTTTATACTGATAGCCTGAAAGCACATCTACAGGCTCTAATCCTGCTGCTCTCATATCTTTCAGGTGAATATACTGCATCGGACGGTCTGTATTAAGGATCATCCTGACGGTAATGCGGTCTCTTACGATGAGCGGACTATTGCCTGTAATCTTGATCAGCTCTTCCCCGTTCGTGGTTTTTATCTTTTTATAATACTCTCTTGTCATGGAAAGGTAGGTTTCTGTGGATGTTACATTTTCCAGGTTCTCGTAATACTGCCAGAACAATCCATCTTGTGCAATTCCCGGGCCGGATTTTGTTACGGTGAACTCCTACTATATCTTTTACAATCAAAATCCCGGGTAGCTTTATACACCTCAAATTCTGCCTTCAGGGATCTGATCATTTCCGTTGTATTGTTTTCTTCAACGGCTCTATTCTGAATCTCAAGAATAAGAGGCAGATTGGATTTAAAAGTTCCGGCTTTATAGCTTTCTGCAATTTTCCTCCACTGCTCTTGATAAAACTTCTGTGCAAAGGAAAATATACACAAAAAAGTAAAAAAGAGAAGAACACATTTGCAGATGATTTTCATAGGTATTAATTTTGATAAATGAATGTTTTAAAAATACTGAAAAAATACATTATAGACAGCCAGATTTATGTCTCTTTAATGGGAACTTTTTTTGCAGTATTTTTTATGAAAGAGCAAAATACATTCCGCTTTCCATCTGTGCTTCTGATCTTTATCACTTATTTCAGCGGTTATCTTTATACAAAATATCAGTACACCAAGCATTTCCTTAAGATTGTGGCCCTGAATGCTGTTGCCGGAATTGCCTGCGCTTTTCTGATTATTCATAATCACAATGAAATAAGGCTTCTTAAATGGTTCATTATTGTCGTTCTGGGGTTGCTTTACAACAGTTTTTTTCTGGATGTGTATATCCGGAAAATTCCGCTTCTGAAGGTTTTTTATGTAGGATTGGTCTGGGCACTGATGAACTGCTGGCTTACGCTTCCGGAATTCAGCCTTCCTATTTTTCTGGTCAGCTTCTTTTTTATAACAGCATTGGTTCTTCCTTTTGATATACGTGATATGGGTGCTGATACGGTAAAAACCTTTCCCCAGATTATCGGGATTCAGAAAACAAAGTATATTGCGTATGGTCTTGTGCTTATCAGCTGTCTGATTTCGGCTTTTTATCTTAAACCGTTATATGCGGGAGCATTTTTTCTTTCGGGTATTGTGACTTATATTTTTATTTATTTCGCTGAAAATAAACGTGATGACCTTTATTTTTCCTTCGGGGTGGAAACCTGCTCAGCACTTCCTTTTTTATTTTTACTAATAATGGAGTATTTTTGACGAATGATTATCAAGAAGCTTTCTCTTTACAATTTCAAAAACCACTCGGAGAAGAAATTTGAGTTCTCACCACAGATCAACTGTTTTGTAGGAAACAACGGTGCCGGAAAGACCAATATCCTGGACGCCCTGCATTATCTGTCTGTAGGAAAAAGTTTTCTGGGCAATACAGATGTTAACAATATTAAGCAGGAGGAAGATTTTTTCACTATTGATGCTGAAATCCTGAATGAAGACAGCGAGGACCTTATCAAGATCTCCCAGCCCAAAGAAGCCAAAAAGATCATTAAAAAGAATGATAAAAGCTATGACAGGCTCGCGGATCATATCGGTTACCTTCCCAGCGTAATGATCTCTCCTTATGACTCCAACCTGATTTCGGATTCCGGGGAAAGCCGCAGAAAGTTTCTGGATTCTATGATTTCTCAGACAGATTCCGGCTACCTTTTTGACCTGATCCAGTATCAGAAAACGATACAGCAGAGAAACGCCCTGCTTAAATATTTCGCCAAAAACAGAACCTGGGATAAAGATTCACTGGAAATCTATGATGACCCGATCACCCGCTACGGAACTAAAATTTTTAACAAAAGAAAAGATTTTGTAGAGCAGCTGAACCCTATTGTTCAGAACTTCTATCAGATTATTTCGGGAGGAAAGGAAACGGTTTCGGTTATTTATGATTCTCATCTTCTTGAAAGCTCTTTTGAAGAACTTTTAAAGGAAAGTCTTGAAAAAGACCGGATGCTTACTTATACCTCAAAAGGTGTTCACAAAGATGATCTTCTTTTTGAAATGGATCATATTTTAATTAAGAAAACCGGATCGCAGGGACAGCAGAAGTCTTTTCTTATTTCTCTGAAGCTGGCTCAGATGAACCTGATAAAAGAGCTTACCAGGAAAACACCTATCCTTTTACTGGATGATATTTTTGATAAGCTGGATGATACGCGGGTTTCCCAGCTGATTGAACTGGTTAACAAAGAAAGCTTCGGACAGATATTCATTACAGATACGCACAGGGAAAGAACGGAAAGTGTCGTTAAGAAAATTAACGAAGAAAGCATTATTTTTGAGATATGACATCAAAAATCCACATTCTGTTGTTTTCAGTGATTTTTCTGCTTTCTTTCGGACAGAAGAAAAAGAAAGCAAATGTGGATCTGTTATCAGAATATTCTTCTTACCGGGATGGTGATCTCAGAAAGGACTTCAAACCCATTGCCCCTGAAAAGAGAGCGACCAGATTTCCATTTAATAAAGCAACTCAGATAAAGATTATTTCTTATAATCTGAATTTAAAAAGAACGGGCGCCGGTTATACCCCGCCACCGCCACTACCAAAAACAAAGGAAGACTCCATCAACCTTACAAAATATTACGACAGCATTAAAAAAAATGTAAAACTTGAATTGAGGGAAGCTGTTAAGCATTCTGATTTTGAAGATATTCAGGAATCTAAAACCTTAACACGGTCTGAAATTTCTGAGCTCACAGATGTGATTTACAATACCTGCAATAAATATTATATAAGTGTTGTTTCTACAAACGGATGTTTTTTCCCAAGGAATGCCATCCTGTTTTATGATAAGAATGATAAAGTTTTTGCTTATTTTGAAATCTGCTTTGAGTGCTCGGGAATAGTGTCTTCTCCGAAAAATATGCTGGCGCCCATTGAGGCCTGTGAATACCTTTATCCCGAACTGGAAAAGTTTTTTAAAAGCAAGGGGGTAACCACTCAATTTATAGAAAGAAAATAGTATGAAGAAGAAAAAACGTGAATATCAGTCTTCAGAACTTGTGAAATCTTTTGCAAAGATTTATGGTTTTGAAGATAAGCTTGTTGCCTTTGAAATCAAAGATTTTCTGGAAGATTATCTTGATAAAAGTCTTTTCAGTGAAATACGGAGCGTTAATATTGAAGAAAAATGTGTGGTGATTAAAATAGATTCTCCCCTGCTTAAGCATGATTTCCAGATGAGGAAAAGCTTTTATCTTAAAAAGTTCCGGGATAAGTTTGGGGAGGAAAAGTTTAATGATCTTAAGATTTTATAGAACCCTTTTTGCCTGGCTTTACACAGGTTATTATTCAGGATTACAGGTTTTGGCTAAAGATTTATTATTTTGACGGACTTAAATTGAATAAATTCTATCAATCGTACATAATCCCTGCTAATGATAAGATAGAATGAATTACAACTTTCATTATAATTGATGTTTTTTATAACATATTCAACGTTTTTATGGCTTCTTCCGGATCAAAAAACAGTTTTGAATTTTTTACAAATCCATAAGCAGTATCCGTATCCTTATTGATGATATAGCTTATTTTAGCCGGGTTGCTGTCAAAATCTTCATAACAAGGCATAAAATCCTCTAAATATTTGTCTAAATACTGATATTTAAAATCCTTAATATCGATAATTATATGCTTTACCGCAGAAAACCTTAAAAATTTCTTCAAAGCAGCATACATTCTTTTTGTTTCCAATATATCATCATCAAGGTCTTTGGTAGGGCCCGGATAGACTCCTGTTATTTTAAAATAGCCTAATTTATTCTTTTTATCGTGTTTAATTTCAAAGGAAAGGAAATGAGTATGTTCCAGTGCTTCTACAAATTTAGGCTTATAGCGCTGATCATCATATATTCTTATTTTTCCATCATAATATGTTTTTTTCAATAATCCGGAACAATAGTTTAAAGCCTCTAATTCTGTATCAAAAACGTTATTTTCCTCAATGTTGAAGTTCCCTTTTATAAATATAAACCGGTCTTTGCAGATAGAATTTAATCTGAAAGCAGTATTTGTATTATTCTGTAAATCGGAAAAATTAATAATCCTATAAGAAGTAGTATCATCGTAAAACTCTTCATTAAGGTAAAATTTCAGTAACTCTGCCTCCTCCATTGAGTCAATTCTTCCGGTAATATTGATTATGGGAACATAACTGTCACTTTTTGTTAATTTCCAGTAAACAGTGTGGGGTATAAAATGGGTCTTGAGTTCTGTGTATGCTTCCAGTTTCATGTTTCAAAAATAGTAATTCTTACTTCTTATATATTCTGATATCATTTCTTTAAGCTTTTATTTTTCTGAAGGTAAAATAAATACAGCTAAAAAATGTAAATTTATCCGGATGTTTCCGAGTGGAAAAATTAACAGACCAAAAAACTAATAAAAATGAAAGTGACAACAATAATGTACGCTCCAACAGCAGTTACGCAGTTTACCTACAGATTCAATAAAGAAAATAATACCCACATTGAACATACTCATGAGATCATAGAAGGCTCCCCTTTTGTAACGATTGATTTTAAAGAAACCAGCCGGGATTTAGTGTTTCATTATTCTTATGAATTAGGCAGAATTCAGAAATATTTAGCCCAACAAGGAGAAGAATTATTACCCCTAGCAGATTATCCTTTTCCTCCTGAAAAGGAATAGACTGTTTCCGGATGTTAAAATTAATACCAGATATAAAAAGTGGAGAACAGATTTAATTTATATAGTGCAATAAGAGAGAAAAGTAATTACACGGCAGAAGATTTACCCGGTTTTAATGAAACTGAATTCAATAACCTGGTTATCAGAAGCCTTAATCTGGATGATCTGATCTCTGTAAAATCCCGATACAGCCATGTTGAATTTAACGGAACGTCGCTTTATTCTGCATATTTTGTTCAAACGTCATTTCAGGAATGTATATTTCAGAATGTTGATTTTACAAAATCCAACTTAAACAATACCTCATTTACATTATGTTCCTTTATCTCATGTTCTTTTGCCAGTGCTGAAATAATGGGAGCAGAAATTACAGCATGCAGTTTCAGGAAATGTAATTTTAAGGATATTATTTTTTGTGATAATATCATTCATGATACTCAGTTTGAGATCACCGACCATTCTTTTTCTGTTATTAACGATAATACTGAAAAAAATGTAGTGTGGTTATTTGATCAAAAAATATAAAATATTTTTATCAACAGCATAAATCAGAGCATTAAACTCACAAAAGGATCAGATATACAGATCAATAAACATGGAGACTATAAAAATACAGCAGCATCAGCAATGGCTTCACGATAACGGCGGGCAGCAGCTGGATATAGCCGATGAAGATTTTAATGATATCATTTTGAAAAATGAAGATCTAAATACGGCGATTTTCAGTAATACAAAATTTATATCCGGTATTTTCAGAAACCTGAATCTGGGAGGAAGCTCCTTCTTTAACTGTACTTTTTCTTCCGTCAATTTTGAACATTGTTTTTTAAGGAAATGTGAGTTTCATGAATGTACGTTTATAAATTGTATTTTTTCGGAAAATGAAATAACGAAAACTGAATTTTATGATACGGCCATAGAAACCTGTATTTTCAATAAAGTAAAACTGGGATGGAGCTATTTTGGAAATTGTGGCATATCAGATACAACTTTTGAATCAGCAGAATTGGATGGCTTAATGTTTATGGAAAGTCAATTTAAGGCCATTGATTTTAAAAATGCGGAATTCAGTACCGTTTATCCTGTAAAAATTAATGATAACATAAATATTACTACTATTGAGCAGCTGCAGACCGCAATTAAAAAAATCAGTGGATAAGGATGATTAAAAAACCAATAACAGTACAGACTAGCCATGACTTTTGAAGAAATTAAACAACGGATCCTTAATGCAGAGAAACTGCATATAACAAAATTTAAAGAATCATTAAAACAGGCCGGGCTCCCTCATGTATTACAGTACTGCTTTCCCCGTTTTCGTATTAATGATAAAAAGAAAGTGTATAGCTATGATGTAGAACTGCTTTTTGATATAGAATTTAATGAATACCTGTACCGGGAGGGCAAAAACTTAATCAGCGTAAATCCGGAGACAGGAGAAAAAGGAATTGTGATCAATAACTCTTATAAAGGAATTTTAATATATCAGTCAGAATCAGATTTGCTGACCTTGGAAGATCCTGTTATTGTAACAGATTTGCCAGCTACAGAAATCAGAAACATCTTAAAGACTGAAAAATTAGTTATTCAGGACTATTTCAGTCCGCTTTATTATATTGAAGAACCCGTACCTCCTCAAAAACATCCTATGCCGGATAAAACATTAAATCCCGTACAGATGTTTATCAACGGTCAGGAAACTGACTCCCATATGATCTTATACGATGAGTTTTATTACAGAAAATATATTGAAGGTAAAGAGATATATCCTTTTGAACTCTATATTGACCTGAATGATTTTAATGAAAGAATGCAACCTAAATATGCAGAGCTGCTGAATGAATTAATTGCAGATGACCTGCTGGTCAACGAAAACTATGCGCTGGAACTATTTGAAAACCTCACGGAATATCCTTCCTATAAAGATATTCTGAATGATACTCTGGACATGAAAAAAAAGATAAACTTTCTGGATCCATTTCTTATATCTCAGATCTTTAATGAATATTTTTGGAAAAACAATAAAGACAATTGGTGCTGGATCATAAGAGAGGTGCTGTATTTTAATAAAAAAGAAGATAAAATTATGATTAAAGGCAACGTCCAGAGAATAGATTAATTGTACTGTTTGCTTTTATTTTTTTCGCAGCAAAGCTACTTATCAAATGATTATAAGCCTTTAAAAATTTAAATAAAGCGGATTGTTCTTAACACCTTAATCTGTACTTTTATCCCTCTATATTAAAAAAGTCATGCCCCTCAACGGAAATACCCTCAGCTGCCACGTTTTCACCGGATAAATATGCGTTTGTTCATTTGCTTAAAAGGGTTCTATATTTTAGGTTAAATTTGAATTATATATTGTCCGGGCAATTAGTATCAAAAAAGAAATACAAACCCGGATGTATTAATAGAATGAAGTTCAGCCGTATCGGGCTATTTGGACGGATGACTGTTACTGTAAAATAGAATCTGCGGTAATGAATAAGTTGAAGCTTTCAGAATTTACAGCATATCACCAGATAACTGAAAAGAATAATCATATTTTTGAAAATAAAACCCAAATAACAACCATTTTAACCTTTAAACCATGAAAAAAACAGTATTCATTTGTTGTCTTTTATTCGGTCTGTCTATGGCAAGTGCACAGACTATAGAATCGGGAAGCCACAGCACAACGGGCTATATCAAAAGTGACGGTACCATAGAAAACAGCAGCCGTTCAACCGTTGGTTACATTAAAAGCGACGGTACTATTGAAAACAAAAGCCGCAGCACCATCGGTTACATCAAAAGTGACGGTACTATAGAAAACCAAAGTCGCTCTACCGTAGGATATGTTAAAAAAGACGGTACGGTAGAAAACAGCAGCCGTTCAACCATTGGTTACATCAAAGATGACGGAACCGTAGAAAACAGCAGCCGCAGCACAATTGGCTATGCCAGAGGTGTTAAAAAAGAATGGGCAGCGGTCGTGTATTTCTTTTTCAAAATGAATTAATTATCCAACCTGTAGGAAGGCTGCATCCTGTTAAGAATGCGGGCTGGCCTTCGGATTAAATCAGATATAAAAAGCGGCAGATATTTCCATATTTGCCGTTTTGTGATCTCAACAGGATTCAAACCTGCAGACTAAAACTATAGAAATGCAATATTTCTCCATTGAATAAGCTTAACATTAAACAGAATTTTGTAAGTTAGACTGGTGAAAAATGAACCAATGAATGAAAGTCGATTTTTATAAACCCCAAAACAGTATCCTGAAAAATTATATTGAGGGGTATTATTTTATGGCTGACGATCAAGGTTCAAATCCTACACAATATCTTACTTTTCCCAACAATTTCTGCATCTTATCCACCACTTACAATTCGGACACAATTCTCGAAGAAAACAGGATTACAGTTACCCCTTCCATCCAAAATAAAGTTCTGGCAGATCTGGTTTTCCGCTATAATTATCCCATTGAGGTTTTTTGCGAAAATCCAATCAATGAGATTACACTGTATTTTAAGCCCCTCGGATTAAATCATTTTGTGAGCGATGCAGAAAAAATATTTGCTGATCGAAAAAACATTACAGATTATATTCCTTTTCCCGATTTTAAGGATACCATGAAACAAATTTTAAATAACCAAAACCGGGAAGAACAAATTGAATTACTGGAAGACTATTGGATTTCAAAACTCCGGGCAAAAGATCTATCCTTAATGGAACAGATATTATCGGATGTTGAAAAGGATATGAAAATCGAAGAAATTGCAGATAAATATAACCTGTCGAGGCAGTACATCAACAAACTGTTTATTAAAAATATAGGAAAAACTTCATCTGAATACAGGAAAATTCACCGTTTCAGAAATACTCTGATCAGCCGGAAGAAGAGCAAAAACCTTACAGATTTATCTTACGGAAATCTCTTTTTCGACCAATCTCATTTCATCAGGGATTTTAAGGAGCTGACCCATATAAAGCCAAGCGCATTTTTCAAAAACGTTGACACAAGCAGGGAGAACATCTGGCTTTTTATATAGAAAGGCCGGATACTTTAGTCAGAAGTATTGATTGTTACTTATAAGCTCCTTTAAAAAGGTGAAACAGTTTGTTGATGATCTTTATTGTTTCCCTTTCCACTCCTCAGCCTCAAACCTATAAAATCTCTAATGCTGATTTTCAGATTTATTGGAAACCGTACTGTTCATCAGGTCATCTGCTTTTTTATCTAATCCGGAACGAAGCGGAATGAAAAATTTGAACGGATGCTTGATGAAATACCTGAAAATTTCTTTATAGATCTCGCTTACCTGCCCGAAATTCATTTTTCTTGACCTGAACGCCAGGAACATGGATAACGAAAAGCTTACCAGGAAGTTGAAGAATCCAATCAGGAACACCGTGATAAAAGAAATCCAGAAAGTGTAGGAATCTACTGAGAAGTCTTTACCATAAAGTCCTAATGCAAAATTTCCGGCTGCAAACGTAATGTGCCTGATGTCAAGATCAAGCCCGAAGAACAGTCCGATGGGTGCTGTTGCCCCCAGAAATACCCCGAACCAGAAGTTGGAAACAATACCCGGCCAGTTTTTAGCATAATATTTAGAAAGTCCTTTGGCAAACTTTTTACCGAAAAAGTTCCTGATAGAAAGGTTTTTGGCAATTCTTTCGGGAATCTGGTAAAATACGGAGTTGTTCCCGATATTTCCGGAAATAATCCCTGAGATAAAAAGATAGAATCCAGCTATGGACGCATGTAAAATAGCTTTTGACTTAAACGGATCCAGATCTTTTAATAATTTATCCGACCGTTCAACAGCAAGATTTTGTGAAAAAAATACATCCAATCCATAAATGATGGCGAGAGCAATCGGGAATGAAAGCAGTACATTTCCTACGAAAGCAATGAACTGGCTTCTGAACAGTTTGGATACAAGATGGGCGAATTCGGTATTATTTCTTTTATTATTGGCTTCTTCAGACAGCACTTTCGTCATGGTAGCGGCAGTCATTGCAGGCTGTTTCGTTGCCAGGGTAAAGCCCATCAGATAAATCATAACGAATCCCATCGCGTAGTTCATAGAATATAAAAACGCATGGGAGAAGTCGCTTCCCGGAATATAGCCGTAAAGCATTTTCAGGACACAGAGCGCTCCTACAATAATCCCTCCGCCACTTGCCTTGTAGAACATCGTCATATATTCTTTCCTTGTGGAAGTGATATAATGCGTACCTGTTTCTGCGGTATGGTTGGTAATAAGGTGCGAGATCAGACGTGTACTGTCGTTGATCAGATCTGCAATATTATTTTTGTGGGATTTATAATTCAGGATATTGAAGATCAGCTGTTTTGATTTAATCATTACATCTGCTTCGCTATCAATCACCAGAAGCTGCACTATTTCATAAATCCTTTCGGTCTGCTGTCGGATTTTTAACAGAGACTGATTGATTTTGCCTGATATCCCGTATTTATCTGAGTTTTTAAAGGCAATATTAACGAATTCAAGACACTGCTCTGCATATATTTTAATCTGCTTGTAGCGGCTGTCTCTGGAATGCAGCTGAAGCTCCGGGTCTTTTCTCAGATCTTCTGCCAATGTTTCCAGCTCGTTCTGCAAGGCCAGAAAAGGGTTATCCAGATTTCTGTATTGAGGCGCCATTCTTACAACCTCCACTTCCATAGCCATACCCGTAACCCTCCATGAAAGGATGTTCATTGAGAAAATCAGTTCTTTTTTTACATTAGGCCTGATGATAAAATCGGAAGCCCCCAGAAGTGTAAGAAACTCGTCAATCTCATTTTCAGGAAGATTATGAAGATATTTCAGGTCTTTTTTAGGCCTTAAGCTTACATTATCAATCATGTACCACACTGTTTTTTCATTTTCAACAGGCGGCAGCAGCTTATTCAGGATTCTTTTTTTAAGCTCGGGAAAGAAAGCATTTTCTGAGAGAATATTAGCTTCAGTCAGTGAAAGATTGAAAGGTCTCCCTCTAAATATATTATGAATATAATGTTTAAAGTTTTCAGCAAAAACGGGATTGTTCCTTAAAAAATTAAGAACATCCGTAAAATCAGCTCTTTTAATACTCTCCAGGAACTCTGCAAAGGGCTCCAGAGAAAGGGTCTCATTCTTAAACGAGAAGTATTTTTTAAGAACAGATTCAAAATTTGCGCTGGAATTAAAGAATTTCATTAGTACAAAGATACTATTTCAAACTCACATTCCTCATTTGTCTCATGATCCAATTGTGCTTCTTTCTTAAATAAGGAGATGGATTCTTGGGATCATACTTCTTGGGATTAGGCAATACCGCGGCAATCCATGCAGCATCTGAAGCGCTGAGATCTTTGGAAGGTTTTCCAAAATAATATTGAGCGGCAGCTTCCACACCAAATACTCCCTGCCCCATTTCAATGGAGTTCAGGTATCTTTCAAGGATAATATCTTTACCCCATGCTTTTTCTATGATAAAAGTGTAAATGGCTTCCAATCCTTTTCTCAGCCAGCTTCTCCCCTGCCACAGGAAAACATTTTTTGCGGTCTGCTGGGAAATGGTGCTTCCTCCTCTGATCTTTTTTCCCTTTTCATTGTATTTCATTGCCTTTTCTATAGCAGTATAATCAAACCCATCATGATTAAAGAACTTCTGATCTTCGGAAGCAATAACAGCTTTTTTCACGTTATTTCCCATTTCATCATAGGAAATATAATCCCGGTGCAGTTTTCCGTATTCAAAAAGGCCTCCTATCTGAGTGATGGTAATAGGCGGATTGAAAAATCTACCCCAAATGATAAAAACTACATTCAGGACAAGAACGATGAAGATCAGCTGTTTAATTTTTTTCCACATAGCTTTTCGTAAAATGAAATGCAAAAATACGCAAATGTCCGGATTTTATTGCAGTTCTTTCATGTAGGTAAGCTGATAATCCTGTAAAATTTCAGGATGGAAGATTTTAATATAATCTTTAAGCACCAGATCTGCTCTTACCACACCGCTTTCAAAGAAATCATTGGCTTTCTGCTTCTCCTTCCCTGCTATGGTGTAGATCCTGCCTTTGTTAAATACGTCCAGCTTTTCATAAAAAGGATTGATATTCAGCATTTCCTTTTTAGAAGTGTGGCTTCCTGCATTTACCCAGTACTGTACGCCGCCGGACTTGGCATATACTTCCTCAAATCCCATTGTTAAGGCTTTTTCATCTTTATTCTCTTTCATGATATAACTGGCGCCGGCATCTGCAATATAATGAGCTACCGACGTATTCCCGCCCGGAAGATACCAGACGTCACCGTACATTTCATTGGCCAGAACAACAGGCTTTTCTTTTGCTTTCTGTGCAAGCTGCTTCAGATCATTATAATTTTTTTCAATCTCTTTATATTTAGTTTCAGCTTCTTTTTCTTTTCCTAAAAATTCCCCGAAAAGTTTAATGTAAGCTGTTTTCTCAAGAGGCTTCTGTTCCATATACTCATCCAGAAATACGACCTGAATTCCGTTGTTCTTCAAAAGTTCGTACGTATTATCAAAGCTTGCGATATGATTGGTAAAAATAGCATCCGGCTTCATGGAAATAATTTTTTCCACGTCATATTTCTGCTCATTCCCTACATTCTTGATTTTTCCTTCTTTAAGAAGGTTCAGAATTTTCTCAGAATAGATATATTCCGGACTGGATATTCCGATGATGAGATTTTCAGCTCCAAGTTCTGAAATATACCCGGCCATACTTGCATTTAACAGAATAATTCTCTTAAACGGAGTCTGATTTTTCTTAAAATTATAGGTAAAATTCCCTGATTTCAGCTCTAAGGTTCCGTTATTCTCTTTAAACCGGGTACGTTCTGAGATTTTGGTCCAGTCTGAGGACAAAATTTTTGTTTCTCTCTTACAGGCAATTAGCGAAAAAACCGTTAATAAAAGTAAAATTCTCTGTTTCATCTTTCAAAGAAAAGAAAAAAGTCCTATATTTGCAACCGTTAAATAACAAGATAACACAAGGCCTCGTGGCGCAACTGAATAGCGCATCTGATTACGGCTCAGAAGGTTACAGGTTTGAATCCTGTCGAGGTCACAAGACCGACATTTGAAGATTTCACTCTTCGATGTCGGTTTTTTTTATTTCCTAATCCGTTGTTATACTAGTAGATACACTGAGCAACAATATTCATTTTAGGTGTTTGAAAACTTTTGCCGTCAAATTCGGCTTTTTGGGGAAATATCAAACACCCAATCGTTCTTTTTGTTTGAAGACCTCCCTGTTGAAACAGGTTTACAAGTTTTTGTTTAAATCATATATAATCTAAAAGGAATGGTTGAGTACAAATCGTCCTTTGGCATTTCCTTCTAAAATTGTAGTAAGAACATCAGGCAGTTCTTCTATAGAAATTTCTTTCACTATTTCTTTTAAATATGTCGGCTTCCATTCATGTGCCAGTAAATTCCATATTTCCTCTTTAAATTCTAAAGGCTGTTCAACGGAATCTATCCCTATAAGTTTTACTCCCCTTAAAATGAATGGGAAAATACTTGTTGAAATTTCAGCAGAAGCCACATTTCCACAAGTTGTAACAGCTCCGTTATATTTCAACGATTTTAATATACCTGATAAAATGCTTCCACCCACCGTGTCTATTCCTCCTGAATAATCAGCTTTAGACATCGCTTTTTGATCATAGGTCTCAATAAATTCCTTTCTAGAAATAATTGAGCTCGCTCCTAATATCTGATTAATAAACTGGTATTCCTCTTTTCCTGATATTGCGACCACTTCATATCCCAGTTTTGAGAGTATTGCAATGGAAATGCTTCCTACACCACCCGTAGCACCACTAACAACTATTGTTCCTTGCTCTTTTTCAATACCGGAATGTATGAGATTGTAAACTGACAAACCTGCTGTAAGTCCCGCAGTTCCAAAACACATTGCCTCAAAAAGGGAAAGACCGTCTGGTAGTTTAATTACCCAATTAGCAGGTACACTCACAAACTCACCAAAACCTCCCCAGGTATTCATACCCAAATCATATCCGGTAACTATTACATTATCTCCCTTAGTGAAGCAGCCAGAAGTTGAGGATACGACCTGACCTGCTGCATCTATTCCCGGTATGTGAGGAAATTTTCTTGTAACACCTTTATTCCCTGAGGCTGACAAAGCGTCTTTAAAGTTTACAGATGAATAAGCAACTTTTATCAGGACTTCATTCTTGGGGATTTCCGTCATAGAAATTTGCTCTACATTTGCATTAAAAACACCATTGGTCTCTCTTGCCATTAACGCTTTAAACTGATGTATCATAATAATATTTTTTGTAAATTTGAGGAATAAATGATTATTAAACAATAACTTACATTTTATTTATATACTGAAATAAAGTGCAGTTTTGCTGATAATCAAACATATAAAACTATGCAGGAAGTAGAAAAAATTGAAACGGTTTGCCCTTCTGATGTTTTCTTACAAGTAATAAAGGGTAAATGCAAAACCACGTTAATAGTACTTATCAAAAAGGGGCGTAATCGTTTTTCAGAGATGAATAAAACATTGCCTACTATTAGTGAAAGGATGCTGGCAAAGCAATTAGATGAACTTGAAAAAGATGGTATAATTACCCGGAAAGTGTTTGCTGAAGTTCCACTAAGGGTAGAGTATTATTTAACAGAATATGGAGACAGCCTATATCCTATTATCAATGATATGAGAAAATGGGGATACCGACATCTTGAAATAAAAAAAATACAACAAGAACATATTTTGTAAATTATTCGATTGTTTACTAAGAAATTGCTTTCCTGTCCAGATGACATCTATGCCGAGAAAAGGCTTCAAGTATAGTAAAAGTAAATGGTGGGGATAAATTTTTGATTTAAAGCACCTACAAAACTCATTGAATTGGAATTTTTTTTAGCCTGGAGACTTTCAAGGGGACATTCATTAGAAATATTCCGTCGGATTTCAAATGGCAATTCACAGCTGTACAGAGCTATAGTCTGTCCTTTCTTAAAGAACACTTCCTTCTTCTGATCCCGTTGATCAGAACTGACTACGATTTTTTATTCTACCTTGAACAATCCTGTTCCTGCCAATTCTGTTAATCCGAAAACTAATCTCTCTTCTATTCACAGAACTTTTGGTCAATATTGAACTACAATTTAGCATTACAAAATAAAGGTACGAGTAGAAAAATCACATGAGATTATTAAAGAATTAAAAAAATTTAAAATTCTTTTTGACGAATATGTTGATAAAGATAATCCTTCAACTTCAGGGTTATCATTGGGTACGAAATAAATGATATTCAGTTTTTCTTCGTTGGTGCCAAAATCAGAGTTGATATTCATTCTGGAAAATGACTGATTCATTGTAGATTCAATATTCTTCTGCTGGGGAACCAAATCATCTGGGGACAATAGGTCAATAAATAAGTGATAGAGTGCAGATTTTTAAGAATTTCATAGAATTTTAATTACTGACTTATATTTTAGTAAGTGGTTAACAATATTAAATTAAATACACAGAACACGATAAGTTAATACGTAGTTTATATCTGAATAGTGTTATCTACACAATAAAGATTTTTTTCCATTTAGCCACAGTATTCCTACTTAATTTAAAATGCGTTGCCAGTTGCTTATTATTGAGTTTATTCTTCTTTTGATATGCCAAAATATATGTTATATCAGGGGCGCTAAATGAACGGTTTTTCAGGCTATCTTTTTCATAACCAAAAATAATCGTGTTGATTTTAATTACATCTAAAGAAGTTACCACATTCTTTTGGAAAAAGAATTCACACTGCTTCATTTTCTCTGGACTCTTGGTTTGAATATAATCAAAGTAAATCTTTTGATAATCAGGTCTCTTCATCATATTTATTTTATAACTTTTAATTTGAATATTTTTCTATCCATTTATAAAGTGTTGTTTTAGGGATGCCATAATCGTCAAGAACCTGTTTTTTAGTTTTTTCACCGTTTCTGATCATTTCCAATATAAACTCTATGATTTCTTTACTGTAAATATTCTTTCTGAAACGTGGGAGTAGAGCTCCATCACCAGATTTATTTGACGCCCCTGAAGATGGCGGGGAAAATAAAATGATATGATGTGAATAGATTCTAAAAAAATCATACTCCAGCAGTTTACACCATCGTATAAGAACTTCTGTATCCAGACTTTTTTCTTTGTACATCTGTTCAATATCTTTTGGGTCTACATCAAAGAATTTTATTATACGTGACATTGCTATATTGCATTCCAAAACACGGGTCTTTATTAGATACCCAATATGTATATCCTTAAAATTCATACAGAATTAATTATTTAGCAAAACCCAACCTGTTGATTTACAGCCGTAAAAATTATCCTCAACAAAAATAATCTGGCCTCTGTTATTATTATCACATATATTACCGGATAATGTAGCAGACTGTGCGCCCATCTTTATACCTCCATTAACCTGAAGCTTTGCATTACTTGTGTTAGTATGAAAACTGTCAATATCTATTCCAACCTGTCCGTTTTTAAGTACTGTGAAAGCATCACTTCTGGTAACCTCGAAGTTACCAACAGTTAAAAATATGTTGTCATAATTATAATTTCGAGTTGCTTTTCCATTTCCAAGATTAAATAAACGATCTTTAGAATTAGCCGGATCACTTAGTACTCCTGCTGAATACCCTGAATATGTATAGGCATCAGGATATTGAGGTGTATAAAGAGTTCCGAAAAGACCCAACGAGACTTCACCTACCGACTGAGCTGCGTTACCTATCCCCCCTGCAATAGAATAACTTCCTGCTGATGCATTTCCTCTTCCCCCAAGTACAGAACCATAATGTGCATTAATAATTTTGTTGAACTGCCCACCTACTATCACTCCATTTCCTGCCCCATCTGGATAGTTAAGATGAGAACCAGCCAATTTTATTAAATTTCTATCACCACCTCCAATAAAGGAATCATAAGCATTAATTTCATTACCCGAGCCTCCAGCAATGTTGTTGTTAGAGAGCCACACCTGGTCATATGGTACATCACCAGGTTTGATTTTATTAGCAACTCCTCCAGAAATAGTATTACTCCGTCCTTCAGTTATTAAGTTACCACTGCCACCTACTATTGAATTATGATTCGAATAGACACTACCTGTTATTTTATTAGATCCCCCACCTAGTATGCTATTATTTACCCCGGTAAAAGTTGTGGGATTTAAATTTGGAGTGCCACTATAGGTAATCTCATTATTAATACCGGTCAAAATTGATGAGTTAGCCGCAGTATTTACCTTATTGTTTGTGCCTCCTAATATACTAGAATTGTCTCCTTGTGCATAATTAAGCTTTCCGAAAGCTAGAGAATTAGTTTGTGTTGCCTGTGATTCTTCCCCAAATGCAAAAGAATTTATTCCTACAGACCTGGTTTTCTTTCCTCCAGCAAAAGTTGAAGTACCTCCAGCTTCAGTATTAGTACCTAATGTTGTGGAAGCATTTCCTCGTGAAATAGTATTAAGACCTGCAGCAAAAGAATAATCACCAGTAGCACCATTAGGCGCATAAAGTTGATCACTAAATGAAATATCAACTGCATTATTACCAATAGCCCCATATTTTTGAATATCTGCATCAATAAATCTTATCCCGGACTTTCCAGCCTGGATAATTCTTTCAAATGCAGTAGGTTCCATTCTTCTCCAATACTGCTGAAAGGGACTAGATCCATTATAAGTGTAGCGGTAGAATCCCGGCTCTGTAATTTTGCTGGTAACAAAAGTTGAGTGAGAAGGTGTATCTGTTGCAAATACAATTAAGGAATGTTGTTCACTGCCAAGCTTATTCTGAGTTGTCATTGCAAAAATTTCAGCAGATGTGAGTCTTGGCACCAGCAACCCCTTTGCTGTAGCACTACTTTGTGCAACAATGTCCAAACTTGCCTGTGGGTTAGATGTGTTAATACCAATCTGACCGGATAAGCTCGTTATACAAAACAAGCAGAGTGAAACATAATTTTTTTTCATTTTTTTATATTAAATACTATATTATTCTATGAGAAATCAGGATTTATCATTCTTGATTTGAAAGTGGCAGTTGGATGAGGAAAAACCTTTGACATATGGATTATAAAAATTTATATCTCCACTATCATTTTTCCATATAAAAACCAATTAATAGTTTTTATGGATTTCCAATCTTAATTTCAAATTCTATTGTTTTAAAACGTATAAATTAAGGCCGCCAAAAAATTTTCTTATTTATCATGTAGGTGTTCGTAATTATTAATTTATACCTGGGATTCCGCTGCAAATATATTGTGTAAATAATTAGTATAAGCCCTTCAAACGCCATGTAAGTATCAATTAAGTATGTCTATTTAGGTACTTATTATATTTAATTTCATTCTAAAACCCCAAATTTGTGAACCCCTTATAATTTTATAAGTATATTATTAATTACTAAGAATACCTTTACCCAAAAGGATAAAAAAACTAATATTAATAAAAAACACTTCACTATTATTATGCAGTCAATTGTTATTACAGGAAAAAAATACAATAACAATTCAAAAAAACATAAATTATTACTATACGGTATGTATATTTGCATCTTCTTAAAGCACATCATGTACATAATTATTTCAAGAGTCAGTATTTTTATAATATGGCTGTTACCATTTATTGTTTTCGCGCAAAATTCAGATCAATTTGATCCGGTTTTACAAAAAGACCTAAATAATGCAAAAACTAAAGCAGTTGGTAATCCAAAACAAGGTATTAGTGAACTTGATAACTTAATAGTTAAAGCAGAGCAGGGCAATAATTTATATTACAAAATGTTGGCTTACTCTAATAAAACGTTTTTTTATACAGATCTTAATGATTTTAAGAATGTTTTGAAATCAGCAGATAGTACCATAATATTAGCACAAAAACTAAACGCTTATGAAAAAGAAATTGAAGCTACAGTAAAAAAGTCATGGGCTTTGATGCATCTTGGCTTAATCAATGAAGCAGAAACACAGCTTAAAAATTCTTATCCTCTGCTATCCAAACTCAATACAAATAGTGATTACCATTTAGCAATTATTGGAAACTACTGGAATACGTACCATGAATTCTATAATGTTCAGGCTAAAGATGCTGAGGCTATAAAAAAAGGCATTAGAGCTCTGGAATACTATTCTAAAATAAAAGACAGAGAGGATAGAAACAGACGCTTAATTCAATCTTATACAGGCCTTGGATCAAGTTATCTGTTTGAAAAAAAAACAGATTCAGCATTATATTATTTTCAGACAGCAAATAATTTATTTTCTTATAATAAATATAAAGATAAGAAAGCACAAGCTATTATCTATTCCGGATCAGGTATGGCCTATAATATGCTTAAAGAATACCAAAAGGCTTTACCATTTCTCCTTCAAGGCCTAAAAATCAGTAAGGATAATTATCCTGATATCTATACTGAAACATTAAACCAACTTAACATCAATTTTAAGGCTACCAATAGCGATACTGATAATAATCCTTACTATAAGGAGTTTCTGCGTATAAAAAATGAAAACGAAAGGAAAAATAAACTTACATCAGAAGAGATCCAGGAAATAAAAGGCCACAACAACACAAATTTACTGAGTATTAAAACCATACAGCTTTTCATTATCGGATTTATTATTATACTGAGCCTTATTATTTACATTGGAATAAATAAATACAATAAACAAAAAGAGCAAAGTAAAAATATAGTTGATGAAAAGTCTTCACATGATTTTAATGAAATCATTAACCTAGCTAAAACCAATGATTCAGCATTTATTACAAGATTTCAAGAAATTTACCCTGGATTTTATGGGACATTAACAAGAGAATATCCTCTATTAACGGCAACTCACATAAAAATTTTATTATATTCTTACCTTAATTATACTACGAAAGATATCGCTGTTTTTATGAGTGTTAGTGTAAGAACAGTGCAAACACATAAATATAGAATTAGAAAGATCATCAATATTAGTTCCGAACAGGATATTATTGAATGGACAAAACAAATATGAGTAACCTGGGCTTGGAAAAAATCCTGTTCCAAGAGATCAGAGCGTATTCAAATAACAGTTTTATGGTATTAATGAGAAAATTATTTTCATCTTTTTTACTATAACCTATCAGTTTAAAGTTTTATAAATTTCAGAAGAACTCGCCATGCGCAGATAGGGATTAATACACTTTCATATTTAGAATTTTATTTAAATAATTATCAATATAAAGTCACTATAGTTTACAAAAATCACACTCTTATCAATTTATAAACATTACCCGTATAATTGGAAAATATCAAAGATATAGAATTTGAAAACGTTAGAGCACCTTACGGCTGCCAGATATTACAGCTATCCCGTTTTTTTAAAATACTTCCTCAGTTCCAGCAATATGGAAAAAAGGAAAGAATAAATTTTTTTATTTCCATTATAGTCACTAAAGGAAAAGGGAAGCATTATGTAGATTTTAAGGAATATGTGCTTGAAGAAGGAAGTATCTTATT
Organism: Chryseobacterium indologenes; assembly: GCF_001295265.1. GTDB lineage: Bacteria > Bacteroidota > Bacteroidia > Flavobacteriales > Weeksellaceae > Chryseobacterium > Chryseobacterium indologenes_A. The sequence continues at coordinate 376,739 of NZ_LJOD01000001.1, forward strand.
CATTTCTCCCGGACAGATTCATCAGTATGAAAAAGATCCGCAATACGAAGGACAGATGTTGATATTTAATCAACAATTTTTCAGTAAGCAGATAGAAGAATTCAAATTATATCAATCTGCTGAATTTAATTCAGCACAAGATATATTACTAATCCCTGATAAAGTTGCTTTTAATCAAATACTAACAATACTAGCAATATTAAATTCTGAAATCACCTCTCCCTTTAATTTTTTAAAAGAGAAAGTCATTCAAAAACTAATTGGTATATTTTTGCTATATACACAACGCAAAAATAAAGCTGAAGACAATGGCAATGTTTACAGCTATAATTCAACATCAAATCTGTCACAATATTTAATATTTAAACAGTTATTAGAAAAACACTTTAAACAAGAACGTAGTGTATCTTTTTATGCATCAAATATGGCTATTACAAGCAAAACTTTGAACAGAATTATTAAATATAATATTCAAAAAGCAGCTAAAGAAGCTATAGATGAAAGAGTTATTATTGAAATAAAGCGACTTTTGCTATTTGAAAAAATGAGTATAAAACAGATCGCATATGAATTGAATTTCTTTGAACCCTCAAATTTAATTAAGTACTTTAAAAAACACACAGGTCAGACTCCTTCTTCTTTTAAAAATTAATTTCCATTTTTTACAGTCCATTGTCCATTTTTAACCTTTTACACAAAAAGGATATACCCTAATTTTGCAGTAAATAGCATAGGAAATAATAATCCAAACCACTATTTAATTACTGGCTTAAAATCTAAAAGTAAGTCATTTGCTTAAAAGGTAAAAACACAAAGAATGCTGTCTGCTGTTATGTAGGCAGCAATTTTAAATAACTCCTAAAATGATAGATTGCATCACGCAAGCTTTAGAAACTATTATTCTTTTTTGACCTATGTGGATAAATGGCAAGCAATATTCTCCCGGAATGACAAAAAATGAAATTCTGGAAAAATGTGATCACAACAACTACCAATATTCTCACAATAAGGCCTATATCACTATGAGTGAAAATTTTTGGGATAAAAAGATATTATTTATTGAATTTGAAAATGATATTGCAGTTTATTTGTCCATCAAATATATTAGAAAAATAACACAATGGCTTAAGGTTATAAATAGTCTTTAAAATCATAATCTCTATTAAATTACAAATAATAATTAAGCATGAAAAAACATTATTTTATAGTAATCCTATTTTTTTACTGTACAATACATGCACAAACCGGGATTAATACACAAAATCCTCAAGGAGCATTTCATATTGATGGTGGAAAAGATAACAACATAACAAGTCCTCCAACTTTATCACAGCAGGCTAATGATGTTCTGATTACATCAAACGGAAGCTTTGGTATTGGCACAGTTACTCCAAATAGTATATTACAGTTGAATGGATCATTATCTATGCCGGTGGTTGTTACAGATAAAAATTATACTCTTTCTGATAGAGATTATTCTGTTATTTTCAATGGACTTTCACAAGATGTGGCCAGTCATGTAATTTTTACGATTCCAGATCCGTCTACTTGCAAAGGACGTATCTATAAAATAACGTCATTAAACGGAGGAGTTAACGGTCATTATAATGGAGTATATCCTGACAATAATGAATATGGGCTGGCTTTAAGTATTCCGATAATTTACGCAAAAGATGATGATGGAACAATTCGTTCTTCTACCAGTGTTTATAAAATTGGAAATGCAGTTGGGGGGACAAAAGGTTATGCCGATAGAATTACAATACAAAGTGATGGAATTAATTGGTACTGTATTGACTATTAACTACAATATCACAGCTCAACAATTACAAATCACTCTGATTCCTATATTGATATTCTATATATCGGTTACATATATGCTTAAGAGTTTTTCTAATAATAGAAAGCAGCTGCAAATATTGCCTTTGTTTCATAAAGGATATATAAAAACGAATAAAGGACCTCTGAAAAGAGCTCCTTTATTAATAGCCTCAAGTGTGTTATGACAATAGATTCGTTACAAATAAGAGGGCATATAAAGTCGTGGCTATTACAAATTAAACAATATCGTTGCTATCTTAGCAAACCACTTCCCTATCTTTTATCAGAATTTTAGCAGGTATTTTCAAATCTGTCTGAATTTTAACCCGTAATGCTTCCAATGCGGAGGGTTCACCATGTACCAGCATGATTTGTTGAGGAGAATTCTTATATTTCCTTATCCATTCTATCAGTTCAGATTGATCAGCATGAGCGGATAACCCCGTTAATTCTACTATTTTTGCTTTTACCGGATAATATTTTCCGTGAATTTTTAACTCATGAGATCCATTAAGCAATGCTCTTCCGCGAGTACCTTCTGCCTGAAACCCAACAATCAATACTGTATTCCGGCTATTTCCTATATCATGCTTTAAATATTCAAGTACACGTCCTCCTGTCAGCATACCACTTCCTGCAATAATTATTTTACTTTGCTTATCATGAATGATTTCCGCGGTATTTGCATATTCTTTATTAATATTGACGTGCTCTATAATTTCCAACCATTTATCATGATCTACAGTAGTATACTCAGCATACTCAACCATAATATCAGTGGCTGAAGTTGCCATTGGGCTATCCATTATTATTGGAAGGTTATGAGGTATTCTGTTTTGTTCCTTGAGCCGATAAAGAATATAAATAAGTTCCTGTGCTCTTCCAACAGCAAAACTTGGAATAATGATATTGCCATGGTTTTTAACAGTATGATTAATCCAATGCGCCAAACTATCATACAAATTAGTACTGTCATGAAGCCTGTCTCCGTACGTTGATTCCATCACTAAAAAATCAGCTTGGGTAAAAAAATCAGGTGGCGGGAGAATAGCACTATGGCTACGCCCTATATCACCCGAAAAAATTATCGTTTTATCAAAACACACAATTTCTACAGAACAAGCTCCAATGATATGACCACAAGGCTTGAATCTGCAGTGTATATGATTACTTAGCTGTATGCTGACATTTTCCTTAACAGTAAAAAATTGTTTAAAAGATTTTTCAGCATCATTTATCGTGTATAAGGGTTTTGCGGGATGATGCTTCGTATAATGATGATAGTTTGCTTTTTCTGCATCCTCTTCCTGTAATTTTGCACTGTCAAGCAAGATTAATTTTGTCAGTTCCCTCGTGGGTTCAGTCATATAAATTTTACCCTTAAATCCGTTTTTTACAAGAAGGGGAATATATCCGCAATGATCCAGATGGGCATGGGTAAGAATGACAACATCGAGTTCTGCTAAATCGATACTTAAACATTCCCAGTTTTGTTCACGAAGCGCTTTTAACCCTTGAAACAATCCACAATCGATTAATAGGGTAAGCTCGGAAGTTTTTAGTAAATGCTTGGATCCGGTAACGGTCCCCGCTCCTCCAAGAGATTTTATAATCATAGTATCCATCTCTTTATTTTTATAATCCTGTTGCTCATTTGAAAATGATCTTGATCAAAAGATATTGGAATACATTTTTAAATGAATAACAGATTTTTTTGAGTTAATAGTGAAAAATCAGCGTATTTTAATCTCTTTTACTTCTCTTTTATCCAGATTAGTTTTACTGATCGTAATATTTAACAATCCGTTTTTATAATTCGCTTTTATATGTCCCAACGTGATGTTTTCCGGTAAATGGAAACTGCGGGAAAATGAGGTAGCAGAAAACTCTTTTCTTACAAAATTTTCCTTTTCTTCTTTTTTCTCTGCACTCTTTTCAGCACTGATAATCAGTGATCCGTTTTCCACTGCTACCTTGAAATCTTTTTTCTTAAATCCCGGAGCTGATACTTTAAACTTATAAACACCATTCCTGTCCATGATATTAATGGTAGGTTCCCTTTTCATTGTCTCATCTAAAAATCCGTCATTTTTCCAGAAATCTTCTATCATATTCTCCAGTGGAGACTGATTGTTTTTTTCTAAAGTTTTCATAATAAAAATTATTTTAGTTTGATATTCCAAAGGTATTATGGGAATAGCATTCAGCCCATGATCTCAGTTAGGTTTTCATATGATCCCGGTCACTTTTTCCCCAGCCATGTAAGGCTTCAATGATCAGGGAAACAGCCAGTCTTGAATCGGTACATTCAATAATATTGTATTGTACTCCTGAATTTTTAATAATCGATAAATCAACAAAAAACTCTTCTGCCGATCTTAAAATAAGGTATTGTATTCCCAATGAAATAAGCTTCAGGATAAAACTATGTGAAAGTTGATTTTCCTGCCCCATGATAATGACAGCATCTTTTGCCTCTGCAAAATGAACTGTATTTTCATTCAAAGGATCTGTTATGATGGTAATCTTGTGTATTTTACGATTAGCCAACGCAAGAAGTTCTTTTTCTTCCTGATTTATGTTATAAACTATCACTTTCATAATGTCTTTTGAATAATCAAATGTATTGAACCCATCAGAACTATTCAATGTATACAATCATTATAAAAAGTGACAGATATTAGTTTTTTAATTTTTGAAGACGTGAAGCATCCAGTATCGTAATCCTGCCCGCATTTCTATCTATTAAATTTTCTTCTTTAAAATCGCTGAGAATCCTGCTTACCGTTTCAATAGCCATTCCTGCCATAGAAGCCAGGTTTTCCCTGGAAATCTCAAAATTTTCAGCGTCTTTATATTTACCATGCAGTTTAAGCAGTACCTCTGCCATTCTTTTTCTTACTGAAAAATAGGCAAGCTGCAGTAGCTGTTCTTCATGGCTAATAACATTTCCGGCAAGAATTTTAATAAATTTTCCTGCTACATCTGGATATTTGTAAAACAATTGATCAATAACTTCTCTGGGAACTGAGCATAAGGTAGCATCTTCCAGAACTTCTGCCGTTTCCTTATACTCGTTTCCTGCAAATAATGAGGTAATGCCAAAATAATCTTCAGCTCCATATACTCCTGTCATAAATTCTTTTCCATCTTCTGTCATTTTTGTTGTTTTTACAGAACCGGACATGATTAAATATACCGTACTTGCCGCATCTCCTTCATAATATATTACCTGCTTTTTTTTAAAAGACTTAATTTTCCTTTCATTAAATGCTTTTTGCAATTCTTCAAGTCCATGTGATGCCTGAAATAAATTGGTAATTTGAGTAAGATTGGAACTGTAAATATTTCTCTGTCGTTCCCTTTTTTTCAGACGGCTTTCTATGGCACTCAGAAGTTCTATATCATCATAAGGTTTTGTAAGATAATCATCTGCCCCCATTTCTATACCTTTTCTTATTTCTATCCTATCCGCTTTTGCCGTTATGAAAATAAATGGAATGAGTGCTGTATCTTCTCTTTTACTCAAAAGGTGCAGTACACCATAGCCGTCAAGCTCCGGCATCATAATATCACACAGTATGATATCCGGAATATGTTTTATAGCCAGATCTACGCCTTGCTTACCGTTAGATGCCTGATATACTTCGTAGCTGGCAAGCTCAAGGATCTCAGATGTACTTTCACGGATGTCCTCATTATCCTCTATGATCAGTATCTGTGTTTTTTTCATCTCAACTTAATTGAAGTATTATTATAAATTTTTAGGAAATGATAAAGTAAACTCAGTTCCTTTACCGAATGTGCTTTTAAAATGTACTTTCCCATCCATAAGACTGACATATCGCTGTACAATATTGAGGCCCAGGCCTGTTCCGGGAATATTACCTGTATTATGAGCCCGGAAAAAGGGCTGGAAAAGAGCAGAATGATCATCTTCAGGTATTCCTATTCCATTGTCCTTTACCGAAAATACATATTGATTTTCTTTTACTTCTGTGGAAAATTCAATCAGTGTATGTTCTCCGGAATATTTTATAGCATTGCTCATCAGGTTCATCAGACAATTCTTTAATAAGCCTTGGTCCAAATTTATTTCACTTTCCGATCCTGTATGCTGGTAAATTATAATTTGATCTTCTTTGGTGATAAGCTGCATTTCTTCCGTAAGCTCTTCGGAAAATTTGATGATATCAAATAGACAGTAATTAGGATGTACAATCCCTGCTTCCAGTTTTTCCAATGAAAGAAAATCATTGAGAATACCGTTCAGACTCCCAATAGCTGTTTTGATTTTATGAAGGTGCTTTACGATCTGGAGACTGTCCGAAACCTGAAGATATTTCTCTATCAAAATAACAGACAGCTGCATGGAACTTAGAGGAGTGCGAAACTCATGAGATGCCATTGATACGAAACGGCTTTTCATACGGTTGAGTTCTTTTTCTTTTTCCAGCGATACATTTGCTTCGTTCTTTGCCTCTTCCAGCTCATAAAGCATTTTTTTTAGTGATTTTGTGCGGTCTTCGACTAACTCTTCCAGCTCCAGCGTATAATTTTTAAGAAATTCTTCCGCTTCTTTTTCTTTGGAAAGATCATGGATAAATCCTGTGTAAATAATTCTTTCCTGAAACTGAACCTCACTTACCGCAAGCCTGAAAGGAAACTGTGTGCCATCTTTTCTTAATCCTTTTACCTCTCTTCCTTTTCCAATGATTTTTTTTTGACCTGTAGTCTGATAATTAAGCAAATAACCATCATGCCGGCTTCTGTCCGGTTCCGGCATTAACACTGCAATATTTTTTCCGATTAATTCTTCAGCTTTATAGCCAAATATTTTTAGTGCAGAGGGATTCAGGCTTTCTATACACCCTCTGTCATCAATGGTTATAATACCGTCAATAGCCGTTTCAATAATGGCTTGTAACAGTTTGGCACTTTCCATAGTTATTGTTTTATGCAGCAATATAAAGTTATACATTTTAGCATAATGAACATGTATAATCTATGAAAATGTTTATAATATTCAATATTATCTGTATTATTAACAACTATATTTACTCATTAATTTCAAATATTCAAAAATGGACATGACCATTTTCAGGAATGGTTAATAATGGAATTTCTAATTCGGAAGCCTGTTTAGCTGCATGACTTCCAAAAAATAGTCTTTTGAAAAAACTTTTGTCATGATGTCCCATCACAAGCATATCGATGTCTTTATGCTTTACTATTTCCAAACCGTAATCTATATTTTCACTGTATATGCAATTGTAGCAAATTTTACCATCAAGGTTCTTTAGAAACACCTCTTTTTTATGCTCATAATCAACATCCTGGATCACATCATTATTGCTCTGAATAATATGGGTAATTAAAAGCTCAGCATCAAAGTATTTGGCAAATTTAATTAATAGTTGAGCTGTTTTTATGTCTTTTTTATTCAGATCTGTAGCGAAAGCGATCTTCTTCAGACCGTTATATTTATGACCTAAGGGAATTAAAAGAAGCGGATACTTTGTGGTTTCAATCATCTTTATGCTGTTGCTTCCGAGAACAAAGCGGGTAAGCATCCCTGCTCCCTGCATGCCCATCACAATAAGGAGCGGGTTTTTATCGGCTGCCATATTGTTAATCACATGAACGGCATCACCTCCCTCACAAGCATAATCTATTGAAGGATGAAAAGGAAAAGCTTCGTCTCCCCATATAACTTTTTCTCTGTCTTCCAGCACCTTTGCCAACTTTTTAAGCTCTTTTGTATTTTCTTCCTGTAAAGCCGGATATTCATACAAAGACCAAGCAGTCTGCCCAAGCATAGGACTTTCAATCGGTAATCCAAATGCATGGCATAAATCAATATTGGACTTCAGGGCGTTGGCTAGATGCAGAGCATAAAAGGCAGCATTTTTCGCTGGCTTTGAGTAATCTGTGGGTACTAATATTGTTCTCATAATCTGATTATTTATTGGGGTTGAATTTATTTTCTAATGAATCATCTAAATGGTAAATATCTTCATATAATACAGGCTTTCCATCTATTATAAGACAGGTCAGATAGGTTATAATGATGGGAACAGGTTGCTTCAGAACAAAATCTTTTCTTTTATACTCTGCCATTGCATTTTCCAAAACAGGAATCTTGTTTTCAGAACCGTCATTTTTTAACATAAGAGAGGCGAGTTCTTCAGCGTTCTCAACACGAATACACCCATGACTCAAAGCTCTTTCATCTTTATTAAACAATTGTTTCTGAGAAGTATCATGGAGATATATTCCATAAGAGTTTTTAAATCTAAAAACCACCGCTCCTAATGCATTATCACAGCCGGATGATTGTCTTATACTATATTGATGAGGATTTTGACGGATCTCTTTTAATTTTGATGAACTTATTTCAACCTGATTACCTCTCTTGTCATAAACTGAATAATGATGACTCTCTAAATATTGAGGATTTTTTAAGATTTTAGGCAGCATTTCTTTTACAAAAATACTTTGGGGGACCTTCCAGTCAGGCGCTGTTGTAAAATAAGTAATATTGCTTCTCAAAACCGGTGTTTTGGTGGTTGGTTTTCCTATGATCACTTTAAAATCAACCCCATCATTCTGGTGATAAAGTCTTAAGATATAGGAAGGAATATTTACCAGAATATAGGTCGTCTCTTTGGTATCAATCCATCGCAAGCGCTCCATATTGATGATGATTTTTTCATATTCTCTTTGTGGGGCTATACAGTCATTTTCCGCATAGAGAGCATTTAAATAGTTCTGGAAGTCCACATAAGCTTTTATTTTAGGCTGAACCTCAAGGATTGTCGTAAGAAAATCTGTCTCCTGCCTTGTATTCATTAGTATATCCTCAGATCGAAATCCATTGATATCATTGGAATCAATATATAATGAATCATAGAAAGGGTTGTATTTTCCTAAATGCAGATTATTGATGAAAGTGATAAGAGCATCCGTCATCAGAATATCGAACAAAGCTTTCTCCTCTTGATTTGTTTCAGCAGAAGTATCCCGCAATTTTCTTAATTTCTGAAGAGAAATAGCGTCCCAATGATAATCAGATAAAGACAATCCAAATCGGTAGGAATATTCCAACAGTAACATTGCAATTTCAGACTGATCTGATCTTTGTGCAGTTATCCATGCATATTCAGAATTATTTCTGGCATAAAACCTAGCGACCGATTTGGGGTAATGCAGTTTTGAGAGCGTAACATTATCTTTAAGTAAAGAAGGAATCTCCTGCGCTATTTTCATATCCTGAGCTTGTGTAATTATTGCAAAGCAAAGAATAATGGTGAATGTTAAAAAGGCTTTCATAATCTGAAATTTATACAACGAATTTCCAAATTATCTTACTGCCAGATAATGACTGCCATCACTAAAAATAATGATATCGCTATACCTTAATCTATTTTTAGAATATACATGCTAATGATTGGAAAAAAGAGAAGACCATGATACGGTGGTAACAATGAGGCTTATTGACACCCGTAAAGAAAAAGTATATACCCACAGCAAAAATCTGCGGGTTATTATGCCATCACTAAAAATTATATTGAAACTATAACTACTTCATTAAAGATGATAAAAGAATATGTTCAGGATTACAGAAACTTATGATCCGAAAGAGGAAAAATGGAGTTCACTATAACATATCATTTCTGAGTAACAGTTATTTCCAAATTTGATCAAATAAATGCTTTGCATTTTCCCTTGTAAAAAGTCCTGTTCCTTCGGTCATTGTAGTGGCTGTTCCACAAGCGATTCCCATGGAAAGGACTTGTTTATAGTCTCCTCCTTTTACCAAAACAGAAACCATTCCTGCAACCATGCTGTCTCCGGCACCAACAGTGCTTTTAACTTCTACAGGCGGTGCCTCAATCCTAATTTTTTCGCTTGCTGAAAATAAAACAGCTCCAAGAGAACCCAATGACACTACTACAACCTCAGCTTTCCCCTGCGAAATAATAAGCTGGGCAGCCTGGTCTACATCAGTTTCTTCCAGCTTTTCTTTTCCCACTAAAAAGGCAACCTCTCCTACATTCGGTTTTAATAAAAACACACCCTCTTCTACAGCTGTTTTCAGGGCTTCTCCTGATGTATCAATAATTACTTTACTTCCCTTTGATTTATACATATTAACAAGCTTTCTTATAAAATCCGGATTTGTTTCTGTTGGTAAACTACCACTGATGATCACAAAGTCCGGGCAAGCATTTACTGTAGGCAGACTGCTTAGAATATTTTTTTGTTGTTCCTGCGTCAGCTCTTCTCCGGGAAACCCAAACCTGTACTGCTTATTGCTGGAGATATCCAAAACAATGAAATTTTCCCGGGTTTCTGAAGAAACATGGAAAGGGAATATATTCAGCTCTTCGGCTTTAAGCAATGTTTCCAGCAATCCGCCGGTTCTTCCTCCTGAAATAAAAAAAATATCTGAAACTATCCCCAATCTTTTTAAGGCTCTGGATACATTAATTCCTCCTCCTCCCGGTTCATATTTAGGAGAATTACAGCGTAATTTTTTTTCAGGAATGATGCTTTGAACACTGCTGCTCTTATCTACCGCCGGGTTCAATGTTATTGTTAAAATAGTCTTATCCATTTTTATTATTTTTTTTAATGTTATATGTTTCCATATGTATCCAAATTTCAATAATAAAATACATACTTCCAAACATTTGCTCTGATTAGCATCATGACTCACTGTGATGTTGATCACCTTATATTCTGCGAAGTTTCTGGAACTTTGAAATATAAAATTATATTAAAAATGAAAACAAATGCAGAATTACAAAAAGATGTTCAGGATGCCATTCAATGGGAGCCTTTGCTTCATTCAGCAGAAATTGGTGTTGTTGTAAACAACGGAATTGTTTTCCTTACAGGTAATGTGGACAGTTATGCAAAAAAACTGCAGGCTGAGCATGCTGCAAAAAATGTTCTGGGGGTAAAGGTTTTGGTAGAAGATATCGAAGTAAAATTACCAGATCCAAAGTCAAAAACCGATGTCGAAATTGCCAGTGAAATTATAGCTGCATTTAATGCAAACTCATTTATCCCGCAAGAAAAAATAACAGTAAAAGTAGAAGACGGCCGGATAGATCTGGATGGTGAAGTATCTTGGGAGTACTTGAGGGAAATTACAGAAAATGCCGTTAAGTATCTTCCCGGCGTGAAAGGTATTTACAATAATATTACCATTAACCCCGAAATCCGGGACAATGTTGAAAAGAATGATATCGAAAAGGCACTTGACAGAAGCTCGATTGATAACAGTGAAATCCATGTATCCGTATCCGGAACAACTGCCACATTAACAGGGACGGTACATACCTGGCATCAAAAGGAGGAAGCTGGTCGTATTGCCTGGAAAACACCTGGCATACAGGATGTAAAAAATAAGTTAGAAGTAGATTATGAATATGATTTATAATTAATAGATCTGTGCCCGGTTTCTAAGCATTGCAAACCGCCAGTTTTACCAACCCGCTTAATTTTATAGATCATAAACAAAGCTACTGGAATATTTTAAAATGCAACATCGTGAAAACCTATTTTAAAAATAATCTTAGCATTGCAGGCAATGTAGCTTTATTTTCGGGGCGCTTTTTCAAAGAAATTTTCAAACCGGGATTTGAGTTTAAGGAGTTTATACGACAGTGTTTTGTTGTTGGTTATCAGTCATTACCTTTAGTAACGATAACAGCCTTTATCATGGGATTGGTACTCACTATACAGTCACGTCCGGCTATGGCAAGGTTCGGGGCAGAATCCATGATACCCGGTATGGTTTCACTGTCATTAATAAGGGAGATTGCACCGGTTATTACAGCTTTGATTTGTGCAGGAAGAGTTTCCTCAGGAATTGGGGCAGAATTAGGTTCTATGAAAGTAACGGAACAAATTGATGCCATGGAGGTTTCAGCGATCAACCCTTATCGGTATTTGGTGGTAACCAGAACCCTTGCTACAACATTAATGCTTCCTGTTTTAGTATTATATGCCGATCTGATTGGGATTATGGGCGGCTTTATCGGCATTAATATGCATAGCGAAAGCAATATCGAACATTATTTCTCCCACGTATTTCAATCCTTAGAATATGAAGATATTCTACCAGCTATTCTTAAAACTTTCTTTTTCGGATTTTTTATTGGGATTATTGGTTGCTATGAAGGGTTTAATGCTTCAGGAGGTACTAAAAGTGTAGGAAAAGCGGCTAACTCAGCCGTAGTTTCAGCATCACTGATCATTTTTATCATTGATCTTATAGCCGTACAGATAACTGATTTATTTTTTGAATTATGATGGAAAACAGGGAAACATTTACAGCCGGGTATAAAGGTTTACAAAACCGCGAAACATTGATAGAATTTAAAAACGTTTACAAATCATATGGCAGTAATAAGGTACTGAATGGTATCAGCTTTGCCGTTAAAAGAGGAGAAAATCTGGTCATTTTAGGAAAATCGGGCTCGGGAAAATCTGTTACTGTTAAATGCCTTGTAGGTCTCACAAAAGTTGATAAAGGAGAAATAGTAATTTCAGGAAAGGATATAACAAAATTGGATGAGGAAGAGCTCAACCAGATCCGAATGAAAATTGGTTTTTTATTCCAAAATGGAGCCCTATATGATTCAATGACGGTTAGAGAGAATCTGGTGTTTACATTGCAGCACAATACTAAAATCCTTACCCAGAAGGAAATCGAAACGGCTGTTAAAGAAGCATTACAAAATGTAGGACTGGAGGAAGCGATTGACCTATTGCCGGCAGAGCTCTCCGGAGGAATGAGAAAGAGAATCGGGCTGGCCAGAGCATTAATCATTAAACCTGAAATTATCATTTATGATGAGCCAACCGGAGGTTTAGATACCATCACAGCCCGTGAAATTATAGGGCTCATTCGAAATATCAAATTAAAATACAATACCTCATCCATTATCATCACACATGATTTAACCTGTGCAAAATATACAGGTGATAGAATCATAGTCCTGAAGGATGGTCTCATTAAAGCTGAAGGCAGCTATAAAGACATTGAGCATAATGCCGATGATTGGGTAAAATCTTTTTTTGAGAAATAAATAAAATCAGTCATGAACAACGAGTCATCAAACAACTGGAAATTGGGAATTTTTGTCACCGCTGGCATCCTTCTTTTCATAATAGCCATCTACTTTATTGGTGTCAACAGAAATTTATTTGGCTCTAATTTCGTTCTTCGCTCAGAATTTAAAAATGTCAGCGGATTAAAGCAGGGCAGTAATGTACGTCTTTCTGGTATTAACATAGGAACTGTAAGTAAAATAGATTTTATTTCAGATTCATTGGTTTCGGTAAAATTAGTGATCAGAAAGGATGTACAAAAATACATTAAAACTGACGCCGTTGCCAGCATAGCATCAGACGGGTTAATGGGTGATAAAATTCTTATTATTTCTCCCGGAACCACTTCTACCACCATTGTAAAGGATAATGACATAATTACTTCTTATAAAACCATTGAGATAGATGATATACTCTCAAGTGTAAAACAAAGTACCGACAACGCCAAAGCAATTACCGATGAACTTGTTGAGTTCAGCAGTAAAATGAATAACAAGAATAGTTTATTGACAAAAATAATGACGAATAAAGATTTTGCCTCGAGAATTGACAGAACTGTAGAAAATCTGCAAATAAGTTCCAAAGAACTGGCAAAATTCACCTCCATTCTGAATAATAAAAATGGAATTGCATCAAAAATTTTTACCGATAAGAAATGGTCAGATCATATTGAAAACAGCATTTCTAATCTACGGAACAGCTCCCAGGAAATCAGTCTGTTCACCAAAAAACTAAATGATAAAAACAATGTATTTTCTCAATTATCTTCCAACGATTCTTTAGCTCTTTCAATAGAAAAGACACTCCACAATCTTGAAAAAAGCTCTGATGATCTTATCCAATTTACGTCGAAAATAAATAATGATGAGAATGTCCTATCAAAGCTGACTAACAATCCTAAACTTGGCAGGTCTGTAGATTCTACTATCATTAATATTGAAAAAAGTGTCGGTGAATTGAGAGAGATAGAGGCCGCTGCCAGGAATAATTTTTTGCTGAGGGGGTATTTTAATAAAAAGAAAAAAGAAACCGAAAAACAAAAAAGATAATTGTTGTTAATTAATTCAAAACTCTGATTCATTTATACTGAACGTCATGCCAACCTACTACAAGATCCACAGAAAAGAAATCGGTATGGTCATTGGGCTTTTACTCAGTGTGGTGTGTTTTATAACGAATCCTTTTACATTATCTCATCACGCCAACCAGGTCCTTTCTGTTGCTTTTCTTATGATTATCTGGTGGATCTTTGAAACAGTACCTATGGCTGTTACCGCTTTAATACCTCTTGTTTTATTTCCTGCTTTTGGTATTTCTTCTATAAAAGGTGTCGCACAAAGTTATGCAGACCCAATCGTTTTTTTATTCATGGGAGGTTTTTTCATTGCAATAGCCATCGAAAAATGGAATCTTCACAAAAGAATAGCCCTGGGAATTATAAGAATTACAGGAACCAATGGAAATCGTATCATCCTTGGCTTTATTATGGCAACAGGTTTACTCAGTTTATGGCTCAGTAATACTGCGACAACTATGATGATGTATCCTTTGGCCGTATCGGTCATTCAGGTTGTTCAGAATCACAATAAAAATGAAAAAAATACACAAAACTTTTCTTTAGCACTCCTTCTTTCTATAGCGTATGCCTCCAACTTTGCTTTAGGTACCGTCATTGCGACCCCTCCAAATGTGGCATATGTAGGATATATTAAAGACAGATTTAATTATACCATCAGCTTCTCTGACTGGATGGTGCTGTTTTTACCGCTGACTTTAATTTTGTTATTAATGCTTTACAGCGTACTTGTCAAAATAATACACCCTAATAATATCCAGCATAATAATGAGGCCTCAGACACAATAAAAAAATCCCAACATCAGTTAGGAAAAATAAGCAGACCTGAAGCACGAGTCCTGCTGATTTTCATTTTTACCGTTTTATTATGGATTTCAAAAGATCTGGTGAACAAATGGCAAAATTTTATAACATTGGATGATACGGTTGTTGCCCTATTGAGCGCCGTTCTTTTATTCATAATCCCGTCAGGCAATAAGAAGAAAAACAGAAAACCTGAAAGATTACTGATTTGGCGCGATACTCAAAAGATGGCATGGGATATATTACTCTTATTTGGAGGAGGAATTGCATTGGCCAATGCTCTTGAGGCATCACAATTAGCCAATGAGTTGGCCAACGGACTAGCTTACATTACTACAGGTAATCTGCTTTTAGTTATAATAATTATATGTGCCATCTCCATATTTTTAAGTGAAGTGATCAGCAATCTGGCTTTAGTGATGATCCTTTCGCCCGTTGTGACTTCCCTAGCCCTATCTTTACATATTGATCCTCTTCTACTAGGAATTCCAATGACATTAAGTGCAAGTTGCTCATCCATGCTTCCTATGGGAACTCCTCCAAATGCAATAATCTTTGCCAGGGGTAATATCAAAATTCAGACTATGATGAAAACAGGATTTGTACTTAATGTCATTTGTGTAATCATCATTTCGTTGGTGTGCTGGTACTTTATCCCGATGATGCCAGGTATGAGATTATAAAACCAAAAGATCTTATTAAAATTAATCCTCTTTTATTTTAGGTTTAATTTCTTTGATATACATTGATAAACTTTCTTCAATGCAGTCGAAAGCTTCTTCCTTATTTTTAAAACCAAACACCTGTACGGCTTTTCCCTCCAGTTTTTTATATTCTTCAAAGAAATTCTGAATCCCGTCGATCGTGTAAACTGGCAGATCTTCAATATCATGAACATGTGTCAGAGAAGGATCATTTTCAACCACAGCTATTATTTTATGATCTTTTTTATCTTCATCTGTCATTTCGAGTATTCCTATCACTCTTGCCTTAACTAGGGTTAGCGGAACGAGACTTTCCCAACATAAAACCAAAATATCTAGTGGATCTCCGTCACTGTAATAAGTCTGTGGTATTATCCCATAATTGGCAGGATAATACATAGAAGATAAAAGAATCCTATCCAGTCTTATCAGTCCTGATAGTTTGTCGATTTCGTATTTTGTATGGCTGCCGCTGGGTATTTCAATAACAGCTGTAACTATTTGTGGCAGATGCTCTCCTGGAGAAACGTCATGCCACGGGTGTTGATTTCCTATCATTATCGTAGTATTAATTTTTTAGCTAAAAGAAGAGCACTCCTGAATGAAGGCTCTTCTTTCGTAAGATTTTCTCAAACAAACTGCATGCTGCATGAATCTTCATGGTTATTAATGTGCTTGCGTAAAATTCATTAAATTATTAATTCTAAGAAATGATATCAGTCACTAAAAAAAATGATAGTACCAGATGAAAACACCGGCTTAAAATCCGTTCTTTTTAAAAGGTTATTTTCTTTTCCTTTTCAGACATTTATAGACCTCGAACCATAAAACCGAAACCGCTGCGATGAAAAAGGTAAGTCCCAATTCGTTTATATTAAGCGATGTTACTTTAAAGAATAGAGAAATCGGCTTTACATATAATATGATCATAAGCATGATAAGTATTAAAACAGAAATGCCGATAAGTAAAGGATTACGGTTTTTGAAACTTTCCACCACACTATAAAAGAATGATCGGTTGACAAAACTCAGTAATATGTTGGCAAAGATCAGAGTGCTGAATACCATTGCTCTTGTCTTGTCTTCACCACCTCCATTTTGAAAGGTAAACTGGTATACAAATAAAACTCCAAAGGTTATCATCACCCCTTGAACAAAACTGATTCCCAGTTCATTCAAACTTAAAAAAGTATCTCCCATAGCTCTTGGTGACTGTTTCATTGTATTTTTTTCCATGGGCTCATTCTCATAAACAATAGAACAAGTTGGTCCCATCACTAGCTCAAGAAAAATAACATGAACCGGAGTAAATATGTGCGGAAATACCCATCCCAAAAACAAAGGCAGGGAAACCGTCAGTATAATAGGAATATGAATAGAAATAATATACTGAATCGCCTTTTTAATATTGTTATAAATTCTTCTTCCTGCGGCAATTCCTACAATCAGTTTTTCCAAATCATCATTCGTAATAACCAGCGCAGCAGCTGATTTGGCAATTTCGGTTCCTTTATTTCCCATTGCTACACCAATATGTGCCGCTTTTAGGGCAGGGCCATCATTTACACCATCTCCAAGCATGGCTACTACTTCGCCTTTCTTTTTCAGGGCATTAACTACTGCAAGTTTCGCATCCGGAAACATCCGGGTGAATAAAGTTGTCTGCTCAGAGATCCGCATTAACGCTTCTTCAGAGCTATTTATTATTTCACTGCCATTGATTGCCGGAGTAGTGTTGATAATTCCTGCCTGCATTGCGATAGCCTTGGTTGTATCTTCATTATCTCCCGTTATAACCTTTACCTTAATGCCGGCATCATAAATACTTTGAAATACGTCATGAATTCCTTGTTTGGGAGGATCATAAAATACCGTAAGTCCTAAAAGTTCAAATACAAAATCCTGCTGTCTTTTGGGAAAATTGCTTCCTTCAAAATGCGACTTCGCAACTCCCAAAACACGGTAGCCTTGCTGTCCAAATGTTTTCACAATATCTCTTATCTTTTCTTTTTCATTCTCTGAAAGGCGGGAAACATTCAAAATTGCTTCCGGAGCTCCTTTTGCTGCAATAATCCTGTCCTTATTTGTATTTTCAAAAAGATGGGTCATCATTGGAGGTTTCCCTTCAAGCGGATATTCATGAAACATTTTGTATTCTTTTCGTAAATCATTCTTTTGAGTTTCCTCATACGTTTTATGCAGAGTGACTTCCATAGGGTCAAAAGGGACTGGCTCACTGCTCCACATTGCATAATCAATAAGTTCAGTTAAATCATCATTTTTAAATTCTTTTTCTTCATAAATCTTATCGGAAAGGTAATTATATAAATGTTGAAGCTTCATCGAATTCTCAGTAATGGTACCTGTTTTATCAGTACAAATAACCGTCGTACTTCCTAAAGTTTCTACAATACTGCTCCGCTTAATAATAATTCCCTGACGCATCAGTTTCCACGCACCCAAAGCCATAAAGGTTGTAAATGCTACAGGAATTTCCTCCGGCAATACAGACATTGCCAACGTTAATCCACTAAGAAGACTCGTTATCAAATCTCCGGTTTTAATATAACTGAAGATACAAACCATAAGAAAAATAATGATCCCGATACCAGCCATCCATTTTACAAACTTCCGGATCTGGATATGTAATGGTGATATTTCTTCTTTTATATTCAGTATTGATTCTCCAATTTTTCCGACACGGGTCTCTGAGCCTATTTTTTTAACCTCAAAAACGGCCAAACCTGAAACCGTAACCGTACCGCTATAAACAAGGTTATCCTCAGATTTGCTGTCTTTAAAAACTGAAAAACTTTCACCGGTAAGAGAAGATTCATTTACGGAGAAATCATTACTGTGTACAATCACTCCATCAGCATTTATATTTTTTCCCTCTTCGGTAATACATAAATCACCTACAACAATTTCATGGGTCGGAATTTCTACTACTTGCGAATTTCTGATGACCATACTTAAAGGTTCGTTCAGTTTCTCAAGCTCCTCCAAAGCTTTTTTACTGCGATTATCCTGATAAAATGAAATTGCGGTTACCGCCACAATAGCTACAAACATAAAAGCAGCCTCGCCATAATCTCCCACAATCACATAAATAAGTGAAATAATGATAAGCAAGATCAGCATTGGTTCTTTTAAAATATTAACGACCATATCAAACCATGTATTCTTACGGATCTCCTCTAAACGATTATATCCATTTTGTTGTCTGGAAGCTGTCACTTCATCATGTGTAAGACCTGTAAGACCTTCGGGTATATTGTAAGACATATCAAATAAATAGGTGATCTAAAATAAGCAATTATTATATTCAAATTGAATTTTCCTGCTTGACCATTATCAGGTTTCGGCGTGATGCATATCATAGCGTTTTCTCCAAAGTTTATGGAATTTTGGTTAATAAATTACGATATCATGAAGACCAATGCAGAATTACAAAAAGATGTTCAGGACGCCATTAAATGGGAGCCATTATTACATGCTGCAGAAATAGGAGTTACCGCAAAAGATGGTGTAGTTTCTCTTACGGGAATAGTTGATCATTATGCAAAAAAAACAGAAGCTGAAAATGCCGCAAAAAAAGTTATTGGAGTAAAAGTTTTAGTAGAAAATATTATCGTGAAAACTTCGGATTCTTCATCAAAAACCGATAATGAAATTGCCGATGAGATTTTAAAAGCTTTCAAATCCAATGCATTGATTCCAGAAAACAGAATCAAAATAATTGTGGAAAATGGTCAGGTGACTTTAGAAGGTGAAGTACAATGGGAATATGAGCGGGAAATTACTAAAAATGCAATCCATTATATTCCAGGTGTAAAAGGGATCATTAATCATATTAAAATCAAATCAGAAATAATAAATGATATCAAACAGAAAGATATTGAACATGCAATGAAAATGAACTGGGTAGTATATGATAGTGATATTCACATACAGGTATCCGGAACCACAGTAATTTTAACAGGAACCGTAAATTCATGGCATCAAAAAGAAGAAGCTGAACGTATTGCATGGAAAACTCCAGGGATACAGCATGTAGATAACAGGCTATTTGTAGATTATGAATATTCAAAAAATAGTTTATCATCTTAGTTATAAGCCTATAATTCAATCGAGTTATCAGAATATTGAAAAATTACAGCAGACATCTCTTTCAAAATGCAGAGTAGCATTTTCAGACACATATTTCTAAATCAGTAAAAAAGAGTTTGGAAAACGCCCTGTAAAGCTCACAAATACGTAAATGGCTCAGTTTAGATTAAATTGAGCCATTTTTTTATTCTTGATTCCGAAACAAGCCAGATGTTTTGGCAGTAGATATGACAGGGTTTCTAGCCGCAAAATATTCCGGTGTTTTTTGTAGGACTGATAAATTCTGTTAATCCCATTTAAATTAAAGCAATAATATCAAAGTAATATCAATCAAATTTTTGTGATAGAATATTTAATGATTATACAGCCTGAGAATTTCCACCAATTCGGGTATAGACCGTATTTTCAGCTTCTCAAACAACCTGTTTTTGTAGGTGCTGATCGTTGATGAATGGAGATTAAGCTGATTAGAAATTTCTTTGAGGGGAAGACCTTCTGCAAGCTTACTGGCAATTTGCAATTCGCGGTCTGATAGTGCTTCAAAAGGAGAATTTTTTGCTGCACCAGTTAATGATTCTAAAAAAATCGCTTCTTTTATATTATCACTGACATATCGGCCCTTACTGAGCATCGACGTTAAAGCAGTCTCAATGACTTCAGTGGAGCTTAGCTTACTTAAATAGCCGCCAGCACCCATTTTTAGATAACGCATCCCATACAGCTCCTCATCCTGTGAAGAAAATATTAGCGTTTTTAATTCAGGCTGATGAATCTTTATGTAATCTATTGCTTCCTGAACAGTACCATTAGGCATATTAACGTCCATAATGGCCAGATCCAGTTTTTCATTCAGAATTAATTTGTACATCGATTTATAATCCTCTACTTCTGAAATTATGGCATCGGGTCTTAATCGTTTGATTGTTTGTATCAAACCCATCCGGACAATACCATGATCATCTGCTACTACAATACGAATGTTTTCTTTTAAACCCATTATTCTATAAATTTATGTAAAAAAAGGGAAACCGTAGTGCCTTTATTTTCAGTGGAAATGATTTGGATGTTTCCTTGCAGCAAGGATATAAAATTTTTCACAATTTTCAAACTTAATCCAACTCCTTTCTCGCCCGCAGTTCCTAAGAATATAGGATTGCCATAAGTATAGATCCCGGGTAAATACTTTTCATTTATTCCCGTTCCGGAATCAATTACAGAAAGCACAACCTGATCAGATTCTGTAATTACCTGTAAATAAATATCCTGACCCGAAAAGGAGTATTTTACCGCATTGTCAAAAATTTTGTCTAAAACATATTCGAGCAACAGGCGATCGCTTGTAAGAAATGCCTTGTGATCTCCTTTAAAATAAAATTTAATATTTTTTTCTTTTAATTTAGCCGCGTGTTTTTCTTCTAAATAGTGAAAAAGATCCATCACCATGATTTTAACGGGTTTCACCTTAAATTCCCCGTATTGTGTTTTTAGCCAAGCAACGCTGTCCTGAATCGTTTGCAGATTCTTCCGGGCATCCCTTTTTACCTGTGGCAGCAATTTAAAAAAATCTTCCTCACTTATGGTCTTCTGCTCTAGTTCTTCTATAAGCCACAGAAAGGTACCAAACAGTTCTTTTGAGTCATGAGACAATATCGAGATCAGTCCGTTCTTGAAGTTGATTTCGTTTTCAAGTCTTTCGATTTTTAATTGTAGTTCGTTGATAAAATCATTCATAAATTCAGTATCACGGTTAGAAACTGTTTGAATTATTTTTTTGAAAGAAGGCAGAAAGAGTTATATCGTTTAAATACGAATAAAAACATATAGTTCAGACCTTTCTTTCAGGAACTGGCAAGTTATAAAAAATATCATTTCAGTAAAAATAAAAATCAAATGGGATTTGCCTGAAATAGCAAATACCCTATTTTATTTAACCAAAAACAGATTTTTGAAGAATAATATTCCGAAAGGATTCCACCCTGTAACGGTTTACTGGCAGGTCAAAAGATGAAGCATAGGGCAATTCAACAGAGTACTTATTGCAAGCAGCCGACTGATCCAAGATAAAAAACAGCTTACTTTATGCCAATGGAACTTTTGAAGGAACTTTCGCCAGCAAATGAGAACAAAAAAATATCTCCTTCCCTCTTCATACCATAAGATGTTTCAAAGATTATGAAGAAGAACCGAAAATGCCAATGCTATATTGTATAGCAAGCATCAAAAGACTAACTAATAAAATTTAATTCAAACAGCTTCTCAATTTTTCTCTTCCCTGTTAAATAAATTTAAGTGAGCGATTCGTCCAAAAAGAAAGTGAGGACTATTTAAGAAAGTATTGTTAAATTGCCGTAAAGCTGTAGTAAACATTGACAGAGTAAGTAGTATTTTCCTTCCCTACCAGGCTTTGGGCGCCCGCAGGTGATATGGTGTATCTTACGTTCAGCCCCCGGTCCAAAACCGGAGCTCCGTTAAAGAGGAGTTTTTGGGGAGTTTTGGATAGGGGGACATTGACAGAGCTTCCATCCACACCAATTTGTAAAATGTTTGAACTGATGTTGGTCTGCAGGCCGCCTTTCTTGAAATAATTTTCGTCCGATTTTACATAGAGCTCAAAATTTTCATTGTTGGACAACATAATCTGGTTGGGAATCATTTGTGACTGACCATCGGTGTAATGGGCAGCAGTATTAAAATTGAAGTTTACATTACGCCCGGAACTCGGGATGGTAATCTCCGACAGAGGAAGCACCTTCAACTGAACAGCCGTATTTTGCAAACTGTTTATTGAGTTATCTGTACTTCCGGCATTGAAGTTCAATTCAAACGTATACGTTCCGGCTTCAAAAAAAAAGTTTTTAAAATCTTCCGCAGACACATAAAGCTGAGGAATGAAACTGTTTCTGTTTCCCGCTACAACACTGAAATTAGCCGCAGAAAAATTCTGGAAATCGGCAGATAAGGCTTTGGTCGTGAGTGCTCCATTACTACCTAATTTAATGCTTGCTATATTTCTGGTTCCCGGAACACCTTTAGAGGACGTAAACTGAATGTTTGTGCCAGCAGCTTTCGCCCAAAAATTAAAATCAACCGTATGCGCGATTTCCATATTCCCCAAATCCCACACCCGCGTGCCTGTATTGCGGTAGTCATTCAAAGAAGATATTTCTATGTATTTTGTTAAAGAGCTTGTGACCCATCGTATAGATGAAGGAATCACTAAAATTGTTTTAAAATTACGAGGTGTGAAATCATTATAATTCTGAGTAATATCCATGGAGTAATTACCGGCCCGAAAGGCATTGGCAGTAAATTGTGCGGCAGGAATCTTAAATGTAAAATTGATATTCCCCCGGTTGAATCCTCCCCCGAGGCTGATCGATGGCGGTTCAAACCATTTTACAGCGCTTGTACTGAACGGCTGAAAACCTGGTAAATACCCTGAAAGCCCGGTAGATGGCAGCTGCCCGCCCATGCTTTCCAACTGCCACAGAAGCGTGGAACCGGGTAAAGTGAATGAGGAAGAAGAGTGGGTAAAAGCCGATCCGGAAACAGAGGTAAATGTAGGTGCTGTGGGAATTAATCCCAAAAAGGCATAATCCCAGTTTGTTCTGTTGGCATTCGTCATTACCCTTGTAGGTATTGAGGTAAATTCGCTCCTGTTAAAAATAGTATTTTCAGGAACCGACAGGTACACATCCTGAGCTTTCGTGGCTGCAGACCCGCAGAGCACGGTAAAAATTCCTATAAAAAAAGCCCTCATCTTTTTCATACTTTTAAATTTAAAACTTTTTCACCTTAATGGTAGTGTCTTTCTTCTTATATTCAAAAACCACGGTTTTTGAGTACCCTTCTTTTGTCACCTGAATAGTTTGGATGGGTTGTGTATAGCTGTATTTGTCATTTTCAATATAGAGGTTGTACTTTCCATCTTTCAGGAAAAACTCAAACTCATTTTTCTGGTTAACCACGGCAGTATAGATCTCGCCATCTTCACTTTTTGCGTACACTACTATTCCGGTTACGTCTGTTTCCAGAACATCATAGGCCTGTCTGATCTCTGTTAATTTTCCACTTACCCTGATGTTTTTTACCAGGCCCACTTTGCGGTTAATATTGTTATGAACCATAATGACAGGATCCATCATCAATCGGGCACCCGCATTTTCGTTCACCTTCAGTGTGTAAGTACCTTCAGGCACATTCTGAAAAACTACTTTTCCATTTTTATCCGTCATCGCCACATAATTGTCCAGTTTTACAACTTCATTAGCAAGTACCGATTCACCTGATTCCAGAAGTCCATTGAAATTTTTATCTTCAAAGAACTGGAACGCCACTTTATGATTTCCGAAAGCCGTAGCCGGGGTAAAATATTTTTTAATTCCTACTCTGAACTGGTAATAACTGCCACTGGTAGCGTATTCAGCCGTAGATTTGTAACCGGAAAGATTAAAATAACCTGTGGTGGACCAGGAAGGCGAAATCTTATATTCCAGATTACCGGTGATATTGCTGTTTAAATTTTTATAAAGTTCCGAATAGAAGCTTCCAGCCGAAAAAGATCCGGTGAGATTATGATTAAGCATCTGGAAGTTATACGATGCGTATACATTGTAGTTGGCGAAATTACGGTTTCCATCATAATAAGAATTTAAATCAAAGACACTGATTGCGTTCCATTGGGCTGTTCCGTTGAGAGAGAATGATTTATATCTGTACGACAGAGTTGTTTTCAGACTGTTGAACCAGTCCGGTTTATTATTCTCTTTTGAATAAGAATATTCCGCCGTCAAATTCAACCCGTGGGCACCTAATGTAGTGTTGATACTGGCTTCTAACCGGTATGAAAAAAGTTCCTGCGATGTGTAAAAATTAGCTGTTTTTTGTTTTTCAACCTTTGGAGACAGTAGAAAATTCCACTTCTTTAAAGAAAACTGATACCCTAATCCCAAAGCTTCTGTACTGTTGAAATAATAACGTAAATCAGAGGTATTCCCGGATTGGGCTGGTGCACTCTGGAAACTCAGGAACTCGGGTTCTATCTGCGAATTCTGATATTGTATAAAAGCACGCTGAGAAGCAGAAAATTGGCGGCCAATACGCTGATTTAAGTAAATAGATCCCCGTTTGATTCCTGCATAACTTTTGGTGGCAAGGGAATTGACAGATTGTATATCCCATTTCCCTATTTTCCCCTCGTAATTGGCTCCCACTGAAGCTCCTGCATTTTCATCTTTGTTTGAAAGACCCTTTTCGTTACTCAGGCCCACCTCCGTGCGGATGGTGTGTTTATCGTTAACTAAAAATGATGTTACTGCATTCGCTACCTGCGTATCTGTGTTAAAGCGCGGATCATGGTCGAATATATAGGACACTTTCCCATTGAAAGATTTAGCATTCCCAAAACCATATTTTGCCCCCACCATGGTAGATCCTTCTGTTTGCTGAAAATAAGTACCGTACAGGTTATAATTATTTTCAAGCGCAAGAATTTCAATCTGATTATTTTTCCCGAATTTGGCAGAAGCTTTCCCTCCTCTTCCGAAAACCGGGTAATCATAATCGATGCTATTAACATTTCCCACCCGTAACACCGTATTTTTTCTCTCCAGTTCCAGCCAGGTATCATACAGGTTATAACGGCCGTCTCCAACATAGTAATCCGCACCAATATTGAAGCGCGACTTCAGATTATCAGTCACCTGAAACGCTGTATTTCCCCTCAATTGAAGATAATTGAAACCTGAACTGTTTTCATTATAGCTAATTTCCGCAAAATTACTTCCGCTCACCGCTTCGTTTCCCCTTGCAATTTGCCTGTTGTGTGATAAAACGACCAAGTAGAGCGTGTTGCTTCCCACGATTTTATGATCAAGAAGGTCTGTGACGATTGCATTAATATTAAATTCGGGATAAAGTGTATTCTGTTTTCTGACCGCAACTTTGATCTCAACCGTTTGTTTTTCCAGACCTTCAAGAGATACAGTTTGTTGTTTTGGCATCACTTCCAGACCATCAGGAATGGACTGCAAATCAATCCTAACGGTTCGTTTACTATACCCTTGGTTTTCTACAGTAAGCAGAATTGAGGATTGTGGCATAGCGGGATTAATGAAATTTTCGTATGTGGCCGTATAAATCGCAATGTTTTTGTTCTCGCCTTTAGCAACGAAGAACGAGGCGCTTTCTGTTCTGGTAACCGTTGGGGTAGCATACGAAACCCGGAATTGAATCTCATTGGATCTCAGTTTCATAAAATCCACATTGGCGATCAGTTTTACAGGAAGAGTTTTTGCCTGACCCGCACTTAAGGTAAAGTCATTTTTGGGATAGAAAAGCAATCCCGGATAGTTTTCCTGAGGTATGATATTCTGAATGATAATCTCTTCAGAACTTTTGTTCTCAATAACCAGGAAATTAGTAAAAGTAGAACCCTTCTCAACAGCTACACTGTCATTTTCAAAATGGATTTGAATATCCTTCTTTTCCTGCGCAAAGGCCAACGAAAATTGCAGAAGAACAAATACAAAAAATAAGATTGTTCTTCTTAGTACTGATATTGATATTCCATTCTGTGGTTTCAAGACTTAATTTTAAAATTTAAAGTTTTTTTCTCCTACACGTAAATCATTGGATTCTGCCATTTTGATAATAACCACGCCCAGAAAGTTCCCTGAAATATTATCCGGTAAAGAAAATTGAACAACCTGATTGGTATCCGGAAGCATGGAGATTGAAATTGCGGGTAATTTTATTTCCTTACCACTGTCTGTGTTGGTGAGTTCAAACTCAACGGTGGCATCATTCACAGTGTTTCCATCATTATGGATGCTTACTGCCACTTTTCTGTTCCCTGCATTCCCATTATTCACTTCTGAAATATTGGTAATATCCAAACTTTTTACATGGTTCCCCGGTGGAGTATAAAAGATGTGAAGCCCCACCTCAAATAAGGTGATAATACCAATACCATTCTGAACACGTGCCTTATCTGCCTGCTGAGGAAGCTGGGTGAAAAACAGCATGCTGTTTGTAACGGCAGATGGTGTTGCGTTGGCCGGAATCTGCATGGTTACTACAACCTCCTTTGTACTTTTCGCAGGAACTGTTACAGTGTTTTCTAAGGTGGACACCCAGGAGGCATTGGAAGTTTTTGAACTGCCCGCTTCAAGATAAACCTTATTTCCGTCTTCTTCTCTAAACCAATCTTTATAGTTGAGATTAAAAACATAATCCTTATCCGAGCTGTTTTGAAGCGTGACTGTCTTTGTTACTTTTTCTCCGGGGTTACCTGTGAAAAACAAGCGTGTAGGCGACATAGAGATACTTTGTGCCAAAAGTGAAGAAGAAGCTGTAAGGATAAAGAAAATGAAAAGGTGAATAAGTTTGTGCATGGTGCAAATAGTTTAATAGTAAAATATTCTCAAAACTACTGAAAACATAGTAAAAAGTACTTTTATAAACTAAAATTTTATTACAAAGCAGTTGCGGTATAAGTTACCGTTTGCGTATAGGTTCCGGCCGGTTTACCTAAAATATCAGAAGATGATGATTTTGCTGCCGGAATGATATAGTCCAGATTCAGCGTTAATGCACTTCCAAGCGGAGCATTTTCTACCAGTTTTTTTTCTCCTGCAGATAAAACCACGTCGTTTTTTGTTCCGCCCATTGTTCCGGAAGCTGCTGCAGCTTTGATTGTTAAAACATCTACAGGGATTGAGTTTGAACCATTGACGAAAGTCGGGCCACCTGCTTTCACCTTTACATTAAAGACTTTTGTTGAAGTGATTTTCAAAGCAGAGGCCTGAGCAACTGTTTTTTCCGAATTATAGTCCGCTGCAGTAACATAGTTAAAGGCAACTGTGCCGCCAATTGCAGTACTTCCTGCGTCAATAGAGATGACATCGTTCAGGGTGATGTTTACCGTTGTGGTGGCGGTTGTATTTTGAGCCAGAACATTATGAGTTCCTAATATGATTGCTCCGATAGTTAAGGCTGTGATTACGATTTGTTTTGTCATGGTAGTAAGGTTTAATTGTTATTCTTGTTTAATTGTTCTCTTTTGAACACTACAAATCTACAGCGGCGACAAAAGTTTCTTTGTAGAGGAAAGAGGAAGTTCATGTAGTAAAATAACTACAGGATTACGTATTGGGTTTAAATAGAAAAACCCTCAATACCTGGAAAGTGCTGAGGGCATATATAATTGATGTGTTTTTTTTATTATAAAGCAGTCGCGGTATAAGTCACTGTTTGCGTATAGGTTCCGGCCGGCTTACCTAAAATATCAGAAGATGATGATTTTGCCGCTGGAATGGTGTAGTCCAGATTCAGTGTTAATGCGCTTCCCAGTGGAGCATTTGTCACTAAATTCTGATCCGTTGCAGATAAAACTACAGTATTTTTTGTTCCGCCCATTGTTCCGGCAGCTGTTGCAGCTTTGATTGTCAAAACATTAACAGGGATTAAATTGGTTCCATTCATGAAATTAGCACCTCCTGCTTTTACTTTAACATTAAAGTTCTTCGTGGAAGTAACTTTTAATGAGTTGGCTTTAGTAATCGTCTGATCAGAGTTATAGTCTGCTGCAGTAACATAGTTAAAATCAACTGTATTACCAATGGCAGTACTTCCTGCGTCAATAGAGATGACATCGTTCAGGGTGATGTTTACCGTTGTGGTTGCGGTTGTATTTTGAGCTTGAACACTGTTAGTTCCTAATATGATTGCTCCGATAGTTAAGGCTGTGATTACGATTTGTTTTGTCATGGCAGTATTATTTAATTGTTATTCTTATTTAATTGTTCTCTTTTGTATACTGCAAATTTATAGTGGTGCTAAAAGTTTCCTTGTAGTGGAAAAAGGAACTTCATGTAGTAAAATCACTACACGGTTTATTCATTTGACTTAAATAGAAAAGCCCTCAACACTTTTTAAGTGTTGAGGGCTTATATAAAATTTCTGCTTGTTTTTATTATAAGGCGGTCGCGGTATAAGTTATTTTTTGTGTGTAAGTTCCCTGTGGTTTTCCCAGAAGTACCCTGGACGCATTTTCCGCCGAAATGGAGTAAGCAATATCTAAAGACTGTTGGGTACCTAAACTTGCATTACTCACCAGCACCTGGTCATTTGTAGATAAAGTGACCTCATTCAGGGTTCCCACCAAACTTCCGCCCGGTATTGCTTTTACCCGTACTATATCTACGGGAATTACATTTGCGCCACTTACAAAGTGGGCCCCTTCAGATTTTACTTTTACATCAAAATTTTTAGAGGAAATAATGACTAAACTGTTAGGAACGGTCACATTTTTTGATGATTTATAATCTTTTGTGCTTCCATAGTTAAAATCTACAGCACCTTCTGAAGCAACAGAGCCAACATCCATTGCAATAACGTCCGATAAGATAATATTAACTGACGTACTCACCTGCTCTGAATTTTGTGCCATAACCTGTTGGGTTCCTAAGGCGATTGCTCCCAGAGACAGCGCAGCGATAAGGATTTGTTTTTTCATGATTAATAAATTTAATGAGGTATACTAAAATATTGTCATTCAGAAACTCATTATAAAGCTAATAACATTATCTGACATTACCAAGAATTTTTTCATCATTGCGTGTATTATCATCATAAAGTTTACAGATATTCAATCTGATAGAGTTAATTCTTGTTATGCATGATCTTACATTTCAATGGGAGGAGATGCAGATTTGTCGCTGAAATCATGGAATTAGCATATGTACGATAAGAATAAATAATCAAATTACCAGCAGCGTGATAGTTAAGGAAATTGTTGAACGGTCAGCCCAATCTGCAAAAGTTATATTATTGAATTAATGAACAGCAATTTCCTCTCGCTCCCTTCGTTTACAAGAGCAATCCATACCTTATTATTAGCCATAAATGTAATTGAATATAGATTTAAATAGTCATCAAGTATTTCCCCATTTTTTTAAAATTACTTCTCTTAGTCTATCTTCATTTTCGTCTCCCCAGCTTCCCAAAGCACTTATGACAGGAATTAAAGTTTTTCCAAACTCTGTTAGACTATATTCTACTTTTGGAGGTACCACTGGATATATTTTCTTTGCAATCAATTCGTGGTCTTCCAGCTCCTTTAACTGGATATTTAAGACCCTCCGTGAAGCATCCGGGATCTTACGCTGCAATTCGCTTGGCCGTTTATATCCCTGATCAATAAACCAAAGCAAACGTATTTTCCATTTACCGTAAAGTACTTCACCAATCAGATCGAGACCACAATTCAGATTTGGGATTATTTTTCTTTCATACATAATGTAAAATTAAACGTATGTTCCGATTTGCACAATAGGGGAAAAATTTATCCCTATATGAATCGTATTTCCGTACTTGTACCAACTGTTTTTATAGCCCAATTTTGTCCTATAAACAAATCTAAAAATGGAACAATTTAATTTCAACAATGAATTATCAGGCAAGATTGCCTTGGTGACCGGAGGTACAAAAGGGGCCGGAAGAGCAATTGCAGAAAGACTGCTACATGCTGGAGCAACAGTGATTATAACCGCAAGAAATACACCTGAAAAAGAAAACAGCAGTCTGCATTTCATTCCATCCGATTTGAGTAAAGCAGAAGGTGCCCAAAAAGTAGTCAACGAGGTCCTTACTAACTATGGAAGACTGGATATTCTGATAAACAATCTTGGTGGATCATCAACCCCTGCTGGCGGGTTTGCAGCGCTCAGCGATAAGGATTGGGAATCCACGCTACAGGCTAATCTTTTGGCTCCGATTCGTCTGGACAGAGGATTTTTACCACAAATGATCGATCGGAAAACAGGTGTAATCATCCATATTGCTTCAATTCAGGGTAAATTGCCTCTATATGATTCGACTTTACCGTATGCTGCCGCAAAGGCAGGACTGCGAAACTACAGTAAAAGCTTATCGAATGAAGTGACACCAAAAGGTGTTCGTGTGCTGACTGTTTCGCCTGGATGGATCAATACCACAGCGTCGGAAGCCTGGCTGGGTGAAATTGCAAGAAACGCTGACAGTACTGTAGAAGAAGCGCAACAAGGTGTAATGGACGCATTGGGTGGAATCCCCTTCGGGAGACCTGCTGACCCTCAAGAAGTGGCTGAGCTCGTTGGTTTCCTTGTTTCACCGAGAGCCAGCTATCTAACAGGAACTGAATATGTAATCGATGGTGGAACAGTACCGACAATTTAATATAATTTAAAAATAGAAAATATGAACTTACCTAAAATAATCACCGAGCTAGTAAAAACGCAGAACAATTTCGATAGTGCTGCTTATGCCAAATGTTTTACCGAAACCGCCGTAGTCTTTGATGAAGGCAAAAACCACAACGGAAAAGCAGAAATTGAACAATGGATTGACAAATCCAATAAAGAGTATGAAGCTACTATGGAGCCATTAGATTATGACGAAAAAGCAAATATTCTATCTGCAGAAATTTCTGGATCTTTTCCTGGAAGTCCGGTTATTTTAAAATTTCATTTTCAGTTGTCTCATGGGCTGATTCAATCCCTGAAAATAACCGGATAAAATCTGAAACAATCAGATTCAAAAAAGCTGAAGTATTTACTCCAGCTTTTTTAAAATTAATATGGTTGTTATGAATATTCTTTCATTTTCAACTTGTTTATTTAAATAACTGAGGAAGAAAATCATTGAGATAAGTTCTCCAATTGCTCCATGTATGACCGCCTTCGGATTCTGCGTATTGGTGTTTAAAGTTCATTTTGCTGAGCTTTTCACGATATTCCTTCACATTTTTGTATAGAAAATCTGTTTTTCCTATGGCAATCCAATACAATTTATAAGAATTGGTTTGCTGGGTTTTCAGCTTTTGCTCTAAATTCTGATAAACAGGACTTTTCTTTTCATCAGGCGGAAGAATTGCCGGAGAAAACAATCCTACATAATCAAACATTTTCGGCTGATTGGCAGAAATATACAATGAATGGAATCCACCCATTGAAAGGCCGGCGATCGCCCTATTTCCGGCGTCTGATTTTACTCGGTAATTATGCTCGGTAAAATCCATGATCTCACTGAAATAAGTTTCCATATCACCACTGAAAATATCGGGTGTTCGCATACCAATCTTATAAACCCCCTTGAAGATTCTCCCGGTGCGGCAGAATTGCTGGTATGGCCATTCGGCATAACAACAATCATAGGTTTTGCTTTTCCCTGAGCAATCAGATTATCCAGAATCTGTGAGGCTCTTCCTAATGTCATCCAGGCATCTTCATCACCTCCCATTCCATGTAACAGGTACAAAACAGGAAATTTTTCTTTTGAATTTTCATATCCCGGAGGTGTATAAACCGTTAATCTTCTGTCTTCTTTCAATCCGTCTGATGTGTACCATCTTTTAGAAACGGTTCCATGCGGGACGTTCTGAACTTTGTAATTTTCAGATTGCTTTCCATCAATCAAAATCATACTCATCACCGATGAAACATCACGAACCTGATATGAATTGTTTGGGTCGTTAGCCTTTACGCCGTCAACAATAAACGAATAGGTATAAATATCAGGGGCCAGGTCATCTTGATAGAATGACCAGATTCCATCCTTATCTTTTTTTAATTCCGCTGTTCCCGGTTCCCAACCTTGTCCCGGCATCCAGTTTCCCTGAAGTTTTACTGTTTTCGCTTCCGGTGCACGAAGGCGGAATGTTACGTTTTTACCTTTGATCTCCGGTGAAACTATTTCTTTTTTTCCACTGAAATCAAGGCTCTCCTGAGCATCGGTAAAACAAAGTGCACCAAAGAAAAGTGAACAAAGTAAAATATATCTGATTTTCATGTTGTCTCTATTTTAGTGATTGAATTTTTGCCGGACTATTTTTTATATTTCTCTGTTCTTGCATCCTTAATTACACCAGACCAGTTCATTCCGTACCCGAAATCATACTGATGACCTTCCGAATCTTTATGTGTTTCCATATCGTAAGGAACATCTTCTTTTTGCTTTTCAACGGTCGCCATATTTGCAGGCATCTGAAGCGGAAGCAATCCTGAAGGTTCATATTTTCCGGTTACGATATCCACAACCGCCTGATTGGAGACATTGAAATTCATCAGAATAGCATCAGCATGCTTTTCAAATTCGTTGAAAACCATCGGCTTTGAAGCTGTTACAGAAACAATAACAGGCTTTCCGTTCATTGCTTTGTATGTGTTTTCAATCGTTAATAGATCTGTAAAGTTAGTAGCAGTTGAAGTTTTATTTTTAAATGTTCTGTCATGCACATTGGGTGCCACAACCGGGTCGCCTGCAGCAATACTTTTCTCCCGGGCTTCGGTTGCTGTATACGTTTTGTATTGAAGAGAAATCGGAAGATATCCGTTTCCTCCTTCTGCTGCATCAATATCACTATAGCCGCCTTCTTCACTGTGAGGACTTTTCACGAAAACCAATGCGAAATCAGCTTTTGCAGGATCTTCGGTTACGTTGTAATGCTTTTTGATTTTTTCGATGTCAATTGGATAATCCAGAGAAGGAGCCGTATAAATTCCCCACCAGTTAAATGTTGCCGGAGAATATCTCTTCGGGATGTAAACCGTTTTTCTTTCCTTAATGGGTAAAATATTGTCCCTATTTTTTAACATCACGATGGATTTTACCTGAGCTTCATAACCCGCCTTCATAAATTCAGGATTACCAACAATCTTTTTGGTTTCTTCAATGTTGACATAAGGATTTTCAAACAATCCTGTTCTGAAGAAATTTCTCAGCAAACGAACGGCAGACTGTTCAAATTTTGCACGGTATGCTTTCTCGCCATATTGTTTTACGCCCATCTGATAGGCTTCCAAAACAGGTCCTTTATCATTATTTCCCCCGAACTGGTCAACACCTGCTTCCAACACTTTGTAGTGACGTTCAGCGATAGATAATTTCTCCGCGCCCCAAGGCTTTCCTGCAAATCCTCCCGGGGTTTTCGGCTCATCAGCTGTAATCAGCCAGTCCGTACACACAACACCATCATATTTATATTTTCCACGCAGTAAATCGGTGATAAGATATTTACTGTAGCCGTTTCCTACATTTTCCCCGTTTTTCGTATCCTGATTAAAACTAATTGTATAATAAGGCATTACTGCGGAGGCTTCTTTTGTTCCTCCGTTTAATTTGAAAGCACCTTCCGTAAAAGGTTTTACATGATTCTGGAAATTATTCCCCGGATAAACCGCAAATTTTCCCATCGCCCAGTGACCATCACGACCGCCTTCTTCCGGGCCACCTCCTGGCCAGTGCTTTACCATAGCATTTACACTTTTATTACCCCAGCCGTTTTTACTTCCGATGGTTGTCTGGAAACCGTCAATATAACCTCGTCCTAAATCTGCCGTCAGCTCCGGACTTTCAGAAAAAACGTAAGCGATTCTGTACCAACGTGGTTCTGTCCCCAAGTCGATCTGAGGAGACAGAGCTGTTGAAATTCCCAATGCCCTATACTCCTGGGCAGCAATGTTCCCGAATTTTCTAACCAATTCCGGATCGAAAGTTGCACCCATTGCCAAACCATCAGGCCAAAGTGAGATCTGTCCGCCTGCCCCTTCATTAAACTCAGCCGTTACGGTTGCGGAATGTCTCGGGTCTGTACTGTTGTTGGCTGGAATTCCCAACCCTAAGCCTTCTATGTAAGCCTGGATATTGTTGCTCCATTGTGCTGCAATTTCAGGAGATTCAACAGTCGTTACCAAAACATGACGAAGGTTATCTTCTTTTAAAAATTTCTTTTGTTGGTCTGTTAAATCAGAGGCTTTTGCCCCACTTTCTTTGTACAGCATTCCGTTATACTTTCCTGCCCGGAAACCGTCTGCAGGTGCAGGAACAGATTGGTGACCGCTGTAAAGCATTAAACCTGCAATCTGCTCAACCGTCATTTTTGATGCTAAATCTTTTGCTCTTTCATCAACGGGAAGCCGCCAGTCTTCGTATTTGTCAAGTTTTCCGTTTCTGTTTAAATCTTTGAATTTACTTCCGCTAATGGTAAGAATTTTCACCCCTGAATCTGCGGAATACCCTAAAACCGGACCTTTAGAATTTGCCACTGTCTGGATATTCTGTGAAAATGCTGTTACTCCTAAAAATAATGCAGCAATACTTAAAACCGTTCTTTTCATTGTTTATATTTTAGAAATTGAAGCTTACTGATAATTGACCTGTTAATGGCATAATGTATGTTCCTGTCAACAGCTTTCCATAATATGGACTTGCATCTGTAATCAATTCGGCACCATTGATGGTTCCACTGGCTCCTCTTTGGTTCAGGAAGTTGATGACTGTTGCACCAATGTTGATGTTTTTGTTTACTGTATAGCTTACACCCCCAAAGGTTTCCCATCTTGGCGCAAAGTATAGTGCATTGGTAAGATTTGCATATTGTTTTGAGAAATACCGGAAACTCGCCCAGAATTTCCATTTGTCAATAGAATAGCTTGGATCGATCTCCATTAAAACTTTAGCAACTCCTAATACATTGTTGTCGTTATAATCATAATCTTTTCCGAAAGCATTAAAATTAAATTTCTTATACACAGGATTTTGGAATGTAACCAAATAATGCAGATTGAATCCTTTGAATGGTTTTAAAACAAAATCCGTAGTCCAGCCCAGTGTCTGAATATCATAATAAACTGTTGTGGTTTGCGCTTGAGAACTATTTGCAGGATTTACCAGATTATATCTGTTAAGGTTGTTATTTTTCTTCAGATATGTAGCCTGAGAAATCAATTGAATCCAGTTTGTATTCCAGAAAACTCCGAATGCTCCCAATGGGCTTTTAATTTTATTGGTATTGGGTTCAAAAGCCTGGGAATAACTTTCCAGTCTTCTGTTTTCTTCTGTGTATAAGAAGTTGGCTAAGACCCCGAAGTTTTTGGTTATATTATAGGTAGCATTGAGGCTTCCAGCTACATGAAACCAATTTTCATTGATATTTTTAAAATCATCTGGGCCAAAAGTGAAGCCTGGGGTTCTTGGAGCTAGTGAAAATTTACCATCAACGGTATGGTGCCTTAAATGCAGGCCGTAACTAAGGTTAAAGTTATTAGACACTTTCCATTCATCAGTCGCATATAGTGAGATCTTGTTTTCTGTACCGCTGTGGAATTCGCCGCCCACATTATAATTATAAAATCCGTTGCCATCCGTAGTTGGACCAATCAGGCGTTGAGGCTGTGCACCTACAGTCTGAAAGAAGAACGATCGGTTGGAGGTGAAATCATCCACTTTATAATATTGTTCCAGAAGCCCAAGGGTAAGATTATGAGCCCCCAGCTGTTTGTTCAGTGAAAAACGTCCTGAAAGACTTGTAACCGGTGTTTCAGGTGTATGCATGGCAAGCTGGGTACCAACAGCTCCGGAGTAAGGCTGTCCATTGGAAGCCAGCGTATAGCCATTTGACGCATTTGCCTGGAAAATACTCAAAGGAATAATAGTGGAAATTTTCACTTTGGAAAAATGTGCCCGGGTTGAAAATTTAAAATTCCAGCCATTATCAAGCAGATAGTTACCAAAAATGTCGATATTATGAGATTTCGATCTGTTGTCATTTCCGTTCATAGAGGCCCAGTAATCTTTACCGGACAGGATATCTTTCATCTTTATCTTTCCGTCATTAACAACGTAAGAATCTCTGCCTATCCTGAAATCGTCCAACTCCGTCACTTTACCGTTTTCCCCATATTGAAATACGGCATAATTACCAATATTATATGAATCTGCATATTTATAGAGTGCTGTAATCTGGCCTTTATCATTGTTAAAATATTTGGTCACCCCTGCTCTGAAAATTTTTGTTTCATCAACATTTCTTGCAAAGCCTAACTTAAATGTGTTAGGGTCATAATTCAAAAATGCTCCGGCAGTATAGGTCCAGCCATTTTTGGAAACAGGACCTGAGATATTGGCATCTCCCTGTAGCCATCCAAAATTACTGGTTGTAAATTTACCTTTAATCTTAAGGTCTTTGGTTCCTGTTTGTGCATATGAATTTACAGCAAAACCAAGATCTCCCATCGTATTGGCCAGCTGGTCCATTTTTAAAAGTCCCGTTCTTTCCAGGCCAACACTTTGTCTCCATGTTTTATTAGGCAGTTCAGGCCAGAAAAAATAAACAACCGGAAGATCATTTTCAAGGATCGTTATTCCTCCAACAGTAGAAGGAAGTCCGATATTGACATCACGGGGGCTGGTATTATTGGCAGCATTGAGCATCACATTTCTGTTATTGTCCTCTTTGGAGGAAGTGATCTCTTTCTTGTTCAATGTTAAGCTGTCGGTTTTCTGTCCAAATGCTGCTCCACAAGAAAACATTAGTAACAAAGTAGAAATTCGGATTCTTGAGTTTTTCATAATTATCAATTAATCTGTTTTTAGTTGGATTACATAAGGAGACATTGAATTCCAGACAAATAACTTGTTTAAAATCAAATAAATAGCCAATAAGCCTATTTTATTTATATTTTGATATCTCCTACTAATTTTAGTTGCTTCATAATGAAGCAACCCAATATTACATTCTTTTCCTGATACAACCAAATCAATGTTAATTTTTTTTAACATTATTTTATATAATTGATTTACAGTTAAATAAAAAACAAATAATTAAAAATACTCCGAAAAAAAAGCATTTATTGCCTCAGAATTATAATCTATATGTTACCAAAAAGCATAGATGTTTGCTCCTTCATGAATATCCCCTTAAATTTGTTCACCAAGAACAATGAAAATAAAAATGAATCCCCGTAAACAGATCTTACAAAAATCAGCTGAAGCTTACCAGTTATATATTCCCCATATTTCTATTGACACTGTTATTTTTGGATTCAGTGAAAATGAGCTTAAGGTACTGGCTATTAAGATGAAGTTTAACGAGCAATGGTTTCTGCCAGGAGGCTATCTTAAAAAGGAAGAGAATATAGATAATGCAGCAATAAGAATTCTCCGTGACCGCGCGGGTGTAACGGATATTTTTTTGGAAGAGTTTTCCGTTTTTGGGGATAATGGCCGAAATGAGGAAGTTTTCAGTGATTATGATGATAGTTTATGGCATAAGCAAAGGTTTATTTCTATCGGTTATTATGCGCTTGTGAACTACAATGACGTTTCCCCAAAAGCTGATGAATTAAGCCACGAATTTGAATGGCTGGATGTGAATAACCTTGATCAGTATTCCATCACAATGGACCATAAGCAGATCATCTTAAAAGCGCTATTAACACTCAGGGAACGAATAACTTACAAGCCTATCGGCTACAACTTACTGCCAGAAAAATTTACAATGACAGAATTGCAGCGGCTATATGAAACGATATTAGGCAGGAATCTGAACAGGGGTAACTTCTATAGAAAAATAAAAAATTTAGGAATTCTGACTAAATTGGACGAACTGCGAACAGGCGGTGCTCATAAGCCACAAGATCTCTATTCCTTTAATAAAGAGCACTATGAAAAGGCTCTTCAGAATGGAGTGAATAGCTGGTAGCTGACTGGAAAGCCCAATATCGTAATGCAGTAATTATTTTTGTTTTATAATCGGGTTTAACAGTAACATGAAATTTCCATTAGCTTTTCTCCGGCATTAAAGAACCTACCAAAGAATCTTCTTTAGATAGCTGTAGTGCAGCATAAGTTGATTTCCCCTTCAAAAAAAACAATTGATTTTCAATAAGGTAAATTCAAAATACTTTCTATATCTGTAAACAGATAGTTCTTATATCCTACTGAACTCCAAGATCTATCCTTTCAGAAACGCCCAGGCCTTTCCCCTTGCACATAATTTTCTCACGGATCATTAAAATTAACCAGATCATTAAATTTAAATTAGTCCGGCATTCAGCTTATTTCGTCAGAATTTTTTCAGCAAATTCTTTAATCCTATCCATTACTTCTTTTTTTAATCCATTCATCAATACCATACCGTCTTATGGCTTCCTGATTAAAAAATGCTTAGTCTGTTTTAAATAGACAGTCTGAAATTACCTTAATCGTAATCTTTGATACAATAAACAAAAAAATCCCGTTAATTCCGGGATTTAATTTATCATATTTTAAATTTATTTTATCTCTACAGGAACTGAGATTTTGTCCCAATCCATTGTGAATCCATTACTATTTATTTTATACACTAAATTTTCCTGTGTTGCCTGTAAAGCTTTTGTTTTTACATCAACACGTAAAGCATCTTTAGCCTGCTCGTATTTATAAGCGCCCCATTGTTTTGGTTCTTTGTTAAAAATCGCAGTCCAGGTTCCGGATTCTTTAGGGATTAAGAAAAAGCTGTATTTACCTGCAGGCAGTTTTTTTCCCTGAACGGTAATGTCTTTATCTGTTTCGAAAGTAGTTGCTTCATTGGCTCCCGCACGCCAGACTTTATCATAAGCTTCTAAACCACCCCAGATTGTACGC
This sequence comes from Chryseobacterium indologenes, assembly GCF_001295265.1. Lineage (GTDB taxonomy): Bacteria > Bacteroidota > Bacteroidia > Flavobacteriales > Weeksellaceae > Chryseobacterium > Chryseobacterium indologenes_A. Next base: position 415,823 of record NZ_LJOD01000001.1, read on the forward strand.
CCTCTAACGGAAGGGCTGCTGTAGGCAATGGTAATGGTTGCATCTTTAATTTTTCCCGTTGCAGTAGCCGGAGGGCTTTTAGGTTTTTTAGTATCCTGTGCAAAGGCATTTACTGAAATCGTCATTGCAGCGAAAAGTACGGTAGCAGACTTGAACATTGTTTTCATAATATTTTTGTTTGTTGTTTGTTTACGAATTTACTGCTTTTGGCTTATAAAACAATAAACCGGTTGCCGAAAATATAATTACCGCCGCTGCCCCAATTACATTAAGCCAAAGGAAAGAAACGATATCAAACTGATAAACGGCAATAACCGCAATTTCTGATAAAATAGCAGAAATAAATACATTAGGACCGTTGATTTTTTTATAGTAAAATGCGACAAGAAAAATCCCCAATATCGGACCGTAGAAAAGAGAGCCCAATACATTAACCGCCTCAATAAGGGAACCCATTTGCGTGGCAAACATGGCAACGCCGATTGAGAAAATTCCCCAGGCTAAAGTATGCAGGCGGCTATACTTCAATTCGGTTGCATCATCAGGGATTTCTTTTCTGAATATCAGATGAACATCTTTTAAGGAGCAGGCAGCCAGTGAATTCAGTGCTGCTGAAATTGAACCCCAGCTGGCCAGAAAAATGACTGCAAACAGTAAACCGATCATCCCTACAGGTAAGGTATTTTTTACGAAATACAGGAAAATGTAATTGGTATCTGTTTTCTCGGCATTATAGTTTGAATTATTGATGGCTTCCTCTACCCTGCTGTGCAGTGCTTTTACCTGGATTTGTGTGTTTTTAAAATCCTGAATTGTTTTTTGGAGTTGTGGAGAATCATGTTCTTTCAGCTTTAGAATTTCTTTCGATTCTGCATTAAATTTTATTTGTAAATCCTGATGTTCTTTTTCAAAAACCGCAGCCTGTTCTGGTTTTGTTTCTTTTAAATATTGATAAGAGCGTTCGTTAAAATAAATCGGAGCCGGTTTTAGAGAGAAGAAAGCAAAAAGCAAAGCACCAATCAGGAGAATCGCAAACTGCATCGGAATTTTAACCAATCCGTTCAACAGCAGGCCCATTTTTGCATTGGTATTGTCTTTCGCTGTAATATACCTCCCTACCTGGCTCTGGTCTGTACCGAAGTAAGAAAGTGCCAGAAAAAAACCGCCAATCAGCCCGCTCCAGATATTGTATTTATCTTTCCAGTCGAAATCTGTAGTGATTACATTGAGCTTCCCTGATTTCCCCGCCAGATACAGCGCATCATTAAAACCAATTCCATCCGGCATATTCTGAATAAGCAGGTAGCCGGCAAAAGCCATTGTTCCCAGGATAATGAGAAACTGCAATTTCTGGGTGTGAGCGATCGCTTTTGCACCGCCAACATAGGTATAAATCAGCAGGATACCGCCTGTTAAAACATTGGTTAAATAAATATTCCAGTTTAAAACACTTGATAAGATGATACTGGGAGCATAAATGCTGATTCCTGTTGATAATCCTCTGGAAAAAAGAAAAAGCAGTGAAGTGAGCACCCTCGTTTTCTTATCAAAACGGTTTTCCAAATATTCATAGGCAGTGTAAACATTTAAACGCTGAAAAATCGGAATGAAAGTAATACAGATCACAATCATTGCCAAAGGCAGACCAAAGTAATACTGAACGAAACGCATACCGTCCGTATAAGCCTGACCCGGTGCTGAAAGGAATGTAATAGCGCTTGCCTGGGTAGCCATAATACCTAAAAGTACAATATACCACGGCATTTTATTATCTGCTTTCAGGTATGATTCGTTGCTTTTCTGGCCACGACCGATGAATACGCCGTAAACCACCACTGCAACAAGTGTAAAAATGAGAACTGTCCAATCTGTATTACTCATGCCCAGAATTTAGTAAACCAATAATAAAATGCGATCTGTAATACTAATGCAAAGGCTAATAGTATGTACCAGGTATTCCAATTTTTAAGTTGCTTGTTCATCAGTTTTTCTGTGCAGCTAAAAAGTTAAAAAATAAACGTGCCGCCCCAACATTTCCTGCAGGCAGCTGTCTGAAAAAGGCCAACGGGGTATAAATAAAATTACCTTTCCCGTATCGGGCATATAAAGTTGATCCCTGCAGAGGCTCTTCACCGGTATCGTGCATTTCAAAAAGCGGTTCATACGCTGCATCCCATTGAGCAGGGAAATAAGCCCCACGCTCCTGTACCCAGCCTTTAAAATCATCCGCAGTAATTTTGTTCGGGAAGTTCAGTAATTTATGATCAGGATTTAAAAACTTAACCGCAGCATTTTCTTCGGTAACACGCTTATTGGCAATACTGAAACTGTACATTCCCAATGTGTCAACGGTGGTATCCTGATTGGTGTTATACTGCATCACCAGATTACCTCCGGCTTTTACATATGACCATAAAAAGGGCATCCAGCGACCCAGCTTTTTCTCTGTGTTATTGGCACGAACACCAAGTACAATGGCATCATATTGTGATAGCTTGTTCTGACCTTTACTTTCACCAGATTCATCTATGTTTCCATAAAAATCCCCGTCTTTCAAAACATCTACCTGAATACCTGCAATGCGCAGGAAATCAGGAATGAAATCTCCCGCTCCTTCTATGTACCCCACTTTTTTAACCTTCGCCTGAATATCGCCTTTCATTACAGTTGCAGTTGCAGGCGCAAAATATTGTAAGGAGGGTAAATGCGGGTACTGAATTAATACCTGTTTTTTATTATAAGCAACTCCATCTGCGACAAAATCTGCATCCAATTGCAGGCGGGATGACTGTATTGCGGCAAGCTTCGTTTTTGGAATAACGTAATCAACAGTAAAATCGTTCCCACTGAGTGAATTTATATGGGTGCCACCTAACCGTTCTCCGTTATACATCAGGTTCAGAGTACCGTTACCGTACTGTCTTTTAGAATTAACCTTGAAATTTAAACTCAAATGTAAGTCTTCATTTTCTTTGGCCCAATAAAGCGGTTGTGTAAATTTCAGTTCCAATGCAGGAACAATACGCAGGGCTTCGACCACATCACCACGCACCGGGTCTAATTTCTTGAACGACAAAGGAAGTTTAACCTGAAACTTTTCCGAACCGATTCTTAAATCCAGCAAAACATTCAGTGGTGATTCTGCTTCGGGCAAACCGACTAAAGTATCATTCGGGACTGAGAAAGTTGCTGCATTTACAGGAGGTTTTGCCAACCAGTAAGGTTCGGTGAGTGCTGCATCCGCAGGAATCTGAATGTCATGCTGAATGGTAATTAAAGAATCTTTTGATAGTTTTCTGTTGAAACTTTCTGACGTATTTAACCACTGTACATTTTCCAGAACAACAGGATTTGCGGCTCTTGATATCAGATTTAACCTGAAATTATAATGATCCCCGGCAACCGCTTCAGCCTGATTGGTAACGACCTCGCCCATAAATCCTGCGCAACTTAAAATAATATTGTCAAGAGATTTAAGTTTATCCTTTTTCAGATCTCCATCCTGTAGCGCCACCACCTTTTTGCGTAAAGCAAGCAAAGCAGGTAAGCTGAGGTCGGGATTATTGAAATTGAAAGCGGAAATAATTTTATCTAATGACTGGTCAATATCAGCGTTTCCTTGTGAAGTCCAGGTTTTAACGATTCCGTCAAAAAGTGTTTTTTTTGCAGGTTCGCCACTAACGTGTGCAAAATATTCAGTTCTGATGCCGGCTACAGACTGCGTTCCTGCTCCCTGGCTTTTATGTAAGCTTCTGCTTAATCCGGCCAATTCACCATAGCCCATTCCCAATTGCGCATCATATTGCCCAACGGTAACTTTCAGTTGATTTTCAGCTGTTGTATTGACTCCACCAAAACGGAAGGTATTCCACAATACGCGTTTGGGCTGCCATACATTACCATATTTTAATTGATCCGGGAAAGCGGTTTTATCGCCTGCCAGCTTAAAAGCTTTTTCTGCAACCACCGCCGAAGCCGCATGCTGTCCGTGTCCTGCCGCAGCCGTAGGAGGAAAACGACAAATGATAACATCCGGACGGAATTGACGGATTACCCAGACTACATCAGCCGTAATGCTATTTTCATCCCATTGTTTGAAGGTGTCTGTTGTATTTTTAGAGAACCCGAAATCAATCGCACGGGTAAAAAACTGTTGGGCTCCGTCTAGCTTTCTTGCCTCTAAAAGCTCATGTGTTCTTATTAATCCCAATGCAGCACCCTGCTCTGTGCCTAATAAGTTCTGCCCGCCATCACCTCTGGTTAAGGATAAATAGCCCGTTTCTACATTTTGATCGTTGATTAACCAGGAGAGTAATCCTGTATTCTCATCATCAGGATGAGCCGCAAGGTATAAAACTTTACGCAGCTGTTTAAGGGTCTTGAGTTCCCGGTAAATTTCAGATGATTTAGAGGGCCGGACCTGCTGGGCCGAACAAAAAACCGTATAAAATCCAAGGATAAATACAGTACTTACTTTTTTGAACATTTAATTTTACTTTGCAGAGCAAATATAAGTAAATCATCTTTCTTTCAACCTTAAAAGAGTTAAACTGTGAATTTCATAAAAAAACTGTTTAAACTTTTTTTATTTAACCACAAACCGAAAGCTCGACGTAGTCAAAAGGCACAAAAGATTTTAAACACTTAAGTTGATTTTAGGAAATAGTTAATTGGTGAGAAGAACACTTAAGTTTAAAAAATCAAAGATTTTTTTGTTTGAATTAGTCAATAACACATTTCCTCTTATTTTAAATTTTAATTCTGAAAACTTTAAAAGGTCTTTTAAATTCTTCTTTTCCTTTATGAAACCAGGGCATTAACTGTATCTGCGAGTTGGAAATATATAAATATCCATCATCAGAAATACTATAGCTGTCAGGCCAGATCAGCTTTTCGTCATCTTTTATCATCGTATGCATTTTCAGGTCCGGTGTTACTTTCACAATTGAATTTTTCTCTAAATCTCCCAGATAAAGATTTCCTTTTTTGTCGAAAATCATTCCGTCTGTTGTGATAAATTTCCCCAAGTCTTCCACGTTTTTGTTTAATATCTCATCAGCTGTTTCAAAATTCCTCAGCAGTTCGGTTTTAATTCTGTATAAACGGTTATCGGTAAGGGGTTTGTAATATAAATACTGATTATCGGGAGTAAGGGCAATTCCATCTGAATTCACCTTCAATAAAGAGCCATCGCCTTTTTTGAGCTCGGTGCCCAACGGGGCAAAATGATAGTCCGGGTCTGATTTTACAGAAGGTGAATTTGCTAAGACCAGTCTTGATTCTCCACTTTTAGTATTTAAAACAACAATTCCACCGGTATTTGAATCGGTTAAATAAGCAAAACCATTTTGATTGTCGACACGGATATCATTAATATAAACATTTTCCCCCACTACACTACCCGGAAATCTGTAGATTCTTTCAATGGTATTTGTTGCCAGATTGATTTTCACTACCTTACTGCTGTTCTGATAAACTTTTCCCAGACCAATTCCTGCTGCATCTACAATCCAAAGAAAACCTTTGTCGTCAGCTACTACAGATTGTACCGTCACGAACTTATTTTGGCCGTCCTCCCCTTTTTGGAAGCTGTTCCATTCTTCGTCGGGATAAGGAACAGGCTTTCCGTTTTTCACTTCAATAACTGAATAAGAGTGGGTGTCCGTCCAATACGGATAATTCACAAAAATCCTGTTATCCTTTGCAGCAGCAACACCGGTCAGCTGATAAGTACTGTCTGAAAAAACCTCTTCTAACTGTGCATTTTTCGCTGTTGAAGTTTCAGGGATAGCTTTATCTGCCCTATTCGGGGATTTATTACAGGAGGCCAATGAAATCAATGCAGCTACCCATAATGTTATATTTTTAGAATTCATTTTTTAATAATGTTTATTACAGACTAACGACAATTTTCCCCACTGTTCTTCCGGTTTCCAGCTCCAGATGTGCTTCCTTCATTTCACTGAAAGGGAATATTTTTGAAACATGGGCTTTAATAGCGCCACTTTCCAGTAAAAAAGCAATCTTCTTCATATCTTCCCCACTGGACTGCACGAGAATAAAATAGCCCTTCACCCCTCTGGATTCTGCTTTTGAGGTTACTTCTTCGTTCAAACCGGTTGGGATGCTGATGATGGAACCGCCATCTTTTGTTACTTCCAGAGAATGATCAATATTATCTCCGCCAATCGTATCCAATACAAAATCAAAAGTTCTTCCGGCTGATTTCCAATTGAAACTGTGGTAATCGATATGCGAATCTGCTCCTAAACCTAATACGAAGTCTTTATTTTTTGCTGAAGAAGTTCCGGTAACTTTTGCCCCCAAATGTCTGGCAAGCTGTACCGCAATGTGCCCCACACCTCCGGAAGCTGCATGAATCAAAACATTTTGCCCCTTCTGAATATTGGCATTGTGAACCAAAGCCTGATAAGCGGTAAGAGCTACCAGCGTAGAAGCGGCAGCCTCTTCAAAAGAAATATTCTGAGGTTTTAATGCCAATTGATTAGCCGGAGCGGCAACATATTCTGCGTAAGCCTTTCCGTGTCCGGGGAAATTAACCATTCCAAAGACCTCATCACCCACTTTAAAATCCTGGCTTTGACTTTCTTCTACAATTCCGGAAACATCCCATCCTAAAATCAATGGATTTTCTGTTCTGATTCTACCGTACACTCCTTTTCCGGCACGGCTTTTTACATCAACCGGATTGATGCTGATGGCTTTTACCTTTATTAATACTTCACCTTCGCCAATCGTTGGTTTTGCCAATTCTGCATATTCTAAATTGTCTACATTTCCGGCTTCTTTTAATACAATTGCTTTCATAATTATTGTAATTTGTTGAATATAATTGATTTTCTGAATCTAATTCCTCTGAGGTTTTGCATTGATTTTCATCTTATAAATCACCACCGGGAATTTCACCTTACTTTTACCGCCCTGAAAACCTGCCAGCCGATTCAGCTGACCAGCCGGAATCCATAAGTATCCATTGTCATCAATCCATAAAGCGTCAGCCCAAAGCAGTTTTTTATCTTTAATGACCAGACTTTCTTTTCCTTCCGGTGATATTCTGATGATTTCACTTTTATTAACATCACTTAGATAGATATTTCCATCTGCATCTATGGCTGTTCCGCCGGTTGACGGGGTTTTATAAAACAATTCCACCCTGGAAGCTAACTGTTCCTCAGATGTATTTCCATCATTCAGATATTTTGTTTCCACTCTCCAGAGCGGCCCGCTTGCAGGCTGAAAGTAAAGCCATTTTCCATCAGGAGAAATTTCCAGCTGGTCTGCATGAATCCTGACTTCATTTCCTTTTTCATCTTTCATTATCCTTCCTTCGGCCTGTATAGGTAAATGATCTGTTGTTGAGGGATGGTTTTCCAAAACACGCCTGCCCTTTCCTGTAGCTTTATCCAAGACAATTAAAGCCGGTTCTCCCGCATCTGTAAGATAAATAGTATTTCCGGAGATCCTAAGGTCATCTATAAAAGTTGATGGTTTTGCGATTCCCGAGAGAGGGATAATCTGCTGAACGGTATTGGTTTTAATATTAATGGAAATTAGCTTCAAAGCATTTCCGGGTAAAGGATTCTGTCCCATCGAAGGGGTTCCCGTATCTACTACCCAAAGCAGGCCGTCTGGTCCTATTCTCAGCGAATTGGTTCTTACAAATTTATGAGCGGCATCTGCCCCGGGTTTCCATTTATTCCATTCTGAATCGGGATAGGGAATAATTTTTCCGTTTTTCAGGACTTCGCCTATCCGGATTCCTTTATCCCCTTCTATTCTCGGAAAGTTAACAAAAATTCTTCCTTCCGCACTTGTGGTTACACCATTCCAAACAGTACCTGAAACCGCTGCCTGTTCAAGCTGTGCATTGGCTAATCCGAAGTAAGCAAGCAAAATAAAGAGATTGATCCTGGTTTTCATCTGTTTTGATTTTCAATGATTTAATAAGCCAAAGATAGAGTCATTATCTCTGAATAAATAGAACATTTCGTAGTAATAATAGCACAGATTTACAGAAATTAAAAAGGCTGTTTCAAAAATGAAACAGCCTCCGTCATAGCTAATTTAATTCATCTGGGATTTTCTGAACTCCAGAGGTTTCATTCCCGTTTGTTTTTTGAATAATCTGGTGAAGTAAGACGCGTTTTCGAAGCCCAGTTCATAGGCAATCTCAGCAACTCCTTTTTCGCCTAATCTCAACAGGTTTTTCGCTTCGGAAATCATAAAAATATGGATGAGCTCCATGGCCGTTTTTCCTGTTTCCTGCTTTAATAAGTCACTCAGATATCTTGGAGAAACAAAAAGCTTTTCTGCTAAAAATGCCACATTAGGAAGCCCGTTTGTTTCAAGCAAACCATCCTCCAGATATTTCTTCAGGGCCTCATTAAATCTGGAAGCAGTTTTCCCGTTTACCTGCGCTCTGTCTATAAACTGTCTCTTGTAATATCGCTGTGCATATTTCAGGATAGACGAAATATGGCTTAAAATAATATCCCGGCTGTATTCATCAGGATTATTCTGATATTCTCCCTGAATTTTGGAATGGAGCTCCAAAATAATCTGTTCTTCTTTGGGAGAAAGATGCAGGGCTTCCGTCACTTCATAGTCAAAAAAGCTGTACTTTTCTATTTCCCTGAAAAGTTCATGCCCGTGCAGATAATCTTCATGAATCATCAGCATATATCCTTTTTCTTCAAATTCAAGATTTTTCATCTCGATAATCTGTCTTGGCTTAGCAAAAAAAAGACATCCGTTATTGTGGTCGTACGGTGTTCTTCCATACATAAAAATGCCTGATTTAATTTTTTTGAAAGCAATCATATAGCAATCTGTGGTAAACTCCCTATTCCCTAATTTACATTCAGACTGGCAGCCTATCATACTGAAAAGCGGATGTTCCGGAGCGTTCCAATGATTACCTAAATGTAATTCCGTAAGGGTTTTATAATGTTGCATCGGTTTAATTTTATCTAAGTTAAAAATAATTTGCCGGAAGCAGGATTATTTTATCCTAAAAAAAGGTTGATATATCCTGCGCTTTTGGAATAATATCTGATTAATGGCCGTGTGCGGCTATACTGACTTCTTTCCAGCTCTCAATATCTTCCAGTCTTTTCCTGTATACCTCATTGATACCATAGTAAGCAATTTTACCGAACAATAATCTTTGCGGAGGATTTTGGCTGTCGATAAGATTTAAAACAGGTTCAACCGTGGCTTCCGGTTTTCCCCAGATATCCGGATTATCTCCGCTTTCAGCAAAAGCTGCACGCACCGGGTTATAATCTGCAATATCCGAAGATGTCTGAACCGCAGAAGCCCCCGCCCAATCTGTTGCAAACCCGTTAGGTTCAATTAAAGTGGTTTTTATTCCCAAATGGGCCGTTTCGGAACCGATAGTCTCAATTAAACCTTCGACTGCAAATTTTGACGCATTGTATAATCCCAAAAGGGGTAAAGTTGTTAATCCCAAAAAGCTTGAAATCTGAATTATATGTCCGCTTTTCTGTTTTCTCATTACCGGCAGAACCGCTTGTGCAACCCATAATGAACCAAAGAAATTGGTTTCCATCTGCTCCCTGGCCTGCTGTTCTGTTGTTTCTTCTGTTGTTCCGAATAAGCCAAAACCTGCATTGTTAATCAAAACATCAATTCTTCCAAAATGTTTTTTAACCTGATCTGTAACTTCAAAGACTTCTGAACGGTTGTTAACATCCAGTTTTAAAGGAAGAATATGATCTCCGTATTGATTTTTCAGATCTTCCAGAGCCGAAATATTTCTGGCTGTAGCCGCTACCTTGTCTCCTCTTTTCAAAAGTGCTTCAGTCCATAATTTTCCGAATCCTTTTGATGCTCCTGTAATAAAAACTATTTTACTCATTTAATTTTTTTTTTGTTATTGTAATGATGCAAAGTTATCATCAAACATAAACGAACAGGTAGTCTGTTTCAGCGGAAGAATAGCACAGAATTACGAAACGGCTCTGCCTGGTTTGAACAGCTTATATACGACAGCAGTAATTCAGTAAAATATTTAAGCAAACCTCAGTTCAGGATAAGGATATCCGGCCTTTACAAAAAAGGTATTACCACAAATGCGGTAATACCCAAAAAAAAATACATAATATTCAGACCATGTAATTCAGTTCGCAAATTTTAATAAAATTGCCCTATAGAAATCATCTTATTATTTTCATATAATCTTCATATGTTAAAAATTCATCGGTTGAAACAGGGGTTGACAGAATAAAAAACCAGCAGCTGTAAGGATCTGTGTTGATATGGGAGGGCCTTACAGCTATATTCCGGTTTATTTCAGCAACTTTTCCATCACAGGGAGCAATAAGCGGAAAAGTCTTATTTACACCATATACAGCCCCGCAGGAACTTTCTTTTGTTATAAAAATTTCTTCCTTACTGAATTCAATCAGATGTATTTCTCCTATCTCTTTCTGGGCAAAATCTGTAATACCCGTACAGAAATCATACAGTCCTATTTTTCTTAACCACAAATGGTTTTTAGTATAATAAAGATTTTTAGGAACAAGCATACAATTGGTCAGTAAATAAATCTGACCATGGGGTGTCAGTGATACTTTTCTTCTTCAATCTATATTCAGATTTTGCATAGGCATCTGTTACCATATGCTGATCTTCCGGAGAACGCAGAATTTTTAAATATTCCATAAGCTTATGCTGATTGGCTATGTTCACAAAAGTATGGGCTTTACCATAAAGAAGAAATGATGCATATCTTTTATAAATTTGATTTAAGTCAAATTTAGATTGGAATAAAATTCATTACTTTGATACTCCATGATTTCAAAGTTTATTTTTAATAATCAATATCTTTTTGAAGAGCTTCCTCCTTATGATAAAGAGATGCTTCAAAAAGTGATGCAGATTAAAAATTACCGTAAAAATGAGGCTATTTTTACCGAAGGAACAATTCCAAACGGTATTTTTTTTTTAAAAGAGGGCAAGGTAAAAAAATATAAAGTTGATAATGACGGCAGAGAACAGATTATCTATATCTATAACGCAGGGGAGTTTTTTGGCTATTCGGCTATATTGAGTAATGATTCGTATGGTGATACAACACAAGCCATAGAGGGTTCTGTTATTGCTTTTATCTCCAAAGAGAATTTTCTGAATATTCTTGATCAGTCTGAGGTATTTTCCAAATTACTTCTCAAAAGCCTCAGTCATGAATTCAGTGTAATGGCTAATCTCATGACGGTTTTATCTCAACGAACGGTTAGGGAACGTGTAGCGCTCAGTTTACTAATCCTCCATAAAAAATATAAGGCAGATGCTTTGGAAAATAAAATATACATCACCCTCTCCCGAACAGATCTCGCCAGTATGGTAGGAACTGCCAGTGAAACATTAGCCCGGATCCTACATGATTTCCGGGAAGAACATCTCATTGGAATGGAAGGAAGAAAAATACATTTAAAAGATCTGGAGAAACTCACCCATATAGCCAATATTTACAGTTAACATACAGGCTTTAAACCTTTCCGGCGTGTTTACTGAAGCTATATGAGAAAGGATTTTCCTCCTATAAATTCAATTTAAAAAATTTGACATAAAGCAACGATTCATGTTTAGACATACAGGGAAGGGACGAAAATTTTCCCATAATTTAAAACTGGCTTCCATATTATCCGGTGTAGCCGGACTGGTTAATATCACCGGGGTTTTGTCTGTAAACAGCTTAACCACCAATGTAACAGGACATTTTGCTTTTTTTTCAGAACAACTATTCTTAAAGAATTATAAAATGGCTCTTATTTATTTGCTGTATATTTTATTTTTCTTATCCGGTGCCTTTATTTCAGGATTAGCTATTGAATGGACCGCCAAATACAAGCCTCACGGTTCCTATATCATTCCTCTATCCATTGAAATTATCATGATTATTTTTGTGGCCTTTTCATCTGATTTAATACCTCTTTACTCTCCCATGATCATCTCTTCGGCATTGCTTTTTGCCATGGGACTACAAAATGCACTCGTCACACGTGTTTCACAGTCTGTAGTACGAACCACTCATCTCACAGGGCTGTTTACAGATCTGGGAATTGAGTTATCCCTGTTGCTTTTTCATCATCAAAAAGGGAAACGGATACAGGTAAACAAAAGCATCTTTTTAAAACTAATGATTATCTTCTGCTTTTTCCTGGGAGGAATTGTTGGGGCACTCACCTATCAGCATTTTCAGTTGAAAACTCTTGTTATTCCTGCCGGTTTACTTTTATTTGCCTTGTGGTATGACAGATTATTAGTCAGATATTATCATATTAAAAGGAAATTCAGATAACTATAATTTACTCCTGATTAACCCTCCGGTAATCCTTAAAATGTATACTCATCATATACTGTATTGATAAGCTGATCTGAATTGATATTTCGTGAGAAAATAGGATAATGAAAACGATCCAGCTTATTTAGAATACGGATAAGCTCCATCTTTTCACGGTGATTAAGATTTCCGGCTACGATATTGGTCGCCTGGCGGATCTTTTCCATCTGGTTTTCCAGAACCTGCAATCCTCTTTCAGTAATACGGATCAGCTTACTGCGCTTATCCTGATCAGAATCGGTCTGCTCAATAAGTCCCTGACGTAACAATCTGGCAATAATAAGCATCCCCACAGGCTTATCATGGATATTTTTCTTGATTAGGGCCATCTTGGTCATCTCGCCAAAAGCTTTCAGGTTAATGAGATATATAAAGTCTTCCTGGGTAGAAAATTCTGAATCTGCAATGGCAGATTTTGAGTAGGTTTTCGCATACCGGTTAAGATGCACAAGCAATGTGCTTATGGCACTTTCCGGTGTTCTTCCATTCTCTTTTCCTTCCCAGTAGGGCTCTTCAGATTGATTGACTTCTGTTTTCTCCTTATCAGAAACCCATTCTTTAAATCCCTGAATGGTTCCCGGATACAAATCAGGACAAGCCTGAACTTCGGTTTCAAACTCCTGCAGCAGGTCTATAAAATCTTTAATAAGTGTATAATTCATATCCGTTAAATAGTTTACAAAAATACCTAATTCCTGAAAGAATTATGCAATATATCACCAAAACTATACTAAATAGAACTGATTCAGCTGTTCTTCACACAGGGTCCGGATGACTTCAATCCAGCGGTCTTCGTCGTTCAGGCAGGGTATATAGGTAAAATTTTCACCGCCTGCTTCCAGAAACTGTTCTTTTCCCTCAACGGAAATTTCTTCCAGGGTTTCCAGGCAGTCTGAAACAAATGCGGGGCAAACAACCGCAAGATTTTTAATTCCTTTTTCAGGAATAGTTTCTAAGGTATGATCGGTGTAAGGCTCTATCCATTTGTCTTTTCCTAATCTGGACTGAAAGGAAACAATGACCTTATCTTTTGGTAATCCAAGCTTTCTGATAACCCTATCGGTGGTATTAAAGCACTGATGGCGATAACAAAATGAATGACTGGGATGAGTGTCTTTGTAACAGCAGTCGTTCATATTACATGTCTTTGTTGGATCTGTTTTGTAAATATGCCGTTCGGGGACACCGTGGTAAGAAAATAATAAGGCATCAAAATTTTCAGGAAGTTTCTCCCTGATACTTTCCGCCAGGCAATCTGTATAGAGTTCCCGGTTATAAAAAGGTTGCACATAGTTGATTCTTACACCGGGGAATTTTTTCTTTCTGATCTCTTCTGCTTTTTCAATAACCGTTTCAGTGGTACTCATGGCATACTGCGGATAAAGGGGAAACAATACAATTTCCGTGACTCCTTTTTCAACAAGGCTGCTGATGCCTGTCTCAATGCTTGGTTCTGCATATCTCATGCCGATCTCAACGGGGACATCTACTGTCTTTTGCAGCTTTTCCCGTATCTTTTTTGTTATCACAATAAGAGGTGACCCTTCGTCTGTCCAGACCGTTTTATAAGCTTCTGCCGATTTTGCCGGGCGGGTCTTTAAAATAATTCCACGAACCAGAAGTGCCCGAAAAATCCATCGGTAATCAATTACTTTTTCATCCATCAGGAATTCATCCAGATATTCCTTTACATCTTCTACTGCCGTTGATCTTGGAGAACCAAGATTAATTAATAGGATTCCTTTTTTAGCCAATGTTATTTATTTTATAATGAATAGGTATACAACCGGCTATTCTGCCAATGCTTCTTTGTAAGCCTTCAATGCTCTTTCTCTGGCTTTTGTGTGTTCTACAATAGGCTTTTCCCTGTAATCTTCAGGAAGCCACTTTCTGATATACTGAGTATCTTTATCAAATTTTTTTGTCTGTTCATAAGGATTGAAAATCCTGAAATAAGGAGCGGCATCACAACCACAGCCTGCGGCCCACTGCCAGTTTCCGTTATTGGCAGCCAGATCGTAATCCAGCAGCTTTTCAGCAAAATAAGCTTCTCCCCAGCGCCAGTCAATAAGCAGATGTTTGGTAAGAAACCCTGCTGTAATCATTCTTACCCTGTTGTGCATAAATCCGGTTTTATTGAGCTGCCTCATTCCGGCATCTACAATTGGATATCCGGTTTTACCTTCACACCAAGCCTTAAATTCTTTTTCGTTGTTTCTCCATACAACATTTTCATATTTCTTTTTAAAACAATGGTGAACAACGTATGGAAAATGATAAAGGATCTGCATAAAAAATTCCCTCCAGATCAGCTCATTAAGCCATACTTCATTATGATTAACAGCATATTGCACACATTTTCTGACCGAAATGGTTCCAAAACGAAGTGCTGTTCCAAGATGGGTGGTATGATCCATTGCCGGGAAATCCCGGTATTCTCCGTAATAATCTATTATTTTTTTGTCCAGTTCCGGTTCTGTGAACTCAAGATCCGTTTTCTCAAATCCGATTGCTTCCAGTGAAATGATCTCTGAAGGTCCGTCATAATTTGCAAAATGAGTCCAGTTGGCAGCAAACGTTTCTATATTTTTCAGATTTTCCTTCCATTTCTTTGAATAGGGGGTAAAAACAGTATAGGGAGAAAGATTATCTTTCAGAATATCATTTTTTTCAAAGATGACCTGATCTTTATAATCTTTTAGCCGGATATGATGTTTCAGCAACAGCTCAGCTATCTGCTGATCCCGTTGAATGGCCTGCGGCTCATAATCCCTGTTGCAAAATACGGTACCAACGTTAAAATCCTTAATTATTTTTTTAAAGACTTCTGTTGGGGTACCATAATAAACATAGAGTCCGCTGTTATTTTTTTTCAGTTCCTGATGAATCCGTTGTAAAGCCTGATGAATATAATCTACCCTTCTGTCATTTTTATGCTGAAGCCGGGTGAGTATATCAGTATCAAAAATAAAAACAGGAATCACCTTTAATCCTGAATGAAGCGCATGATGAAGTCCTGTATTATCTTCCAGTCTGAGATCTCTTCTGAACCAAAAAATATTCACTTTATTCATGCTCCTGTCTTGTTTAAGATTTTTGTTATTTAAATACAACACAAATATACTATTTATATTTCAAAAAGAATATTTATAAACTAAATTTATACAAAATATATACCTTGGGAATTAAACACGCATAAAATAAAATATAAATAAACCAAATATGAATAAATAAATGACCGGAACTCTCTGAATTCCGGTCATCTGTCAAACTAACTTAATTGGTTTTCTTTCGCCATTCTGCTTTAACGTCTTCAGCCGCATCTTTGGTCTTTTCCCATGCTTCATCAGCTTTATCCTTAATATCTTCCCAGGCATCGGAAACGTTTGATTTTACTCTTTCCAGCCAGTCTTCCTGAGTTGCTTCCTGATCATTATTTCTTTTTTCGTTGATATAATCTTTAGCCTTATCCGCTAAATCGCTGATCTTCCACTTTGCTTCATCAGCTGCATTTTTTAAAGAATTTTTTGCCTGGTCCACTGCATTTTCGGCTTTGTTGTAATCTGAATTATTCATAATATGATATTTTAGTAATTGGTATATAAATAAACAATTTCCATGCCTGAAAAATAATTATCCTGTTAAAAAAACTTAATTTTTTTCAAGTTACCTGTATTTATTTTTGATTTTCAGTTATTTTTTTAAAGAAATAGATATTCAGTAAAAACTGACTGTAGCCGTAAACCGCATCTTCTACAGGGATCGTTCCTATTCTGATACCCAAAAAGTCATCAGGATTATAGTTAACAACTGGCGAAGGAATCAAAGATCCCGTCAGGATTCCGTTCACTGCAAAAAATCCGGGCATCAAAACCAGATATACAAAGCTGGCCCTTCCTATCCATTCTTTTTTAGCGATAAAATGCAGATAGCAAAGCGTGGATATTGTTACGATCACAGTTAGCAGGGTATATATTTTTTCATAATAGAGAAGCCCTACAACACCCAGAATAATAAACGCCGTAAATACAATAAGATTATTTAAAGTATCCGCCCGGTTGAGGGTATAAAATTTTTCCAGACAATAGTATGTAAAAACACAAGCGAAAGGAATACAGTAAAAAAACAGCCATTCTTCAATGGGAAGTCCTGCTATTTTCAATCCCAGAGTGTAATTAAGATCAAACCACCAAACCCCTTTTGCGGTGAACCATATATCCCAGATAATGAAAGGAATTGCCACAATGGTAGACGACAAAAGAAATTTTGCAAAAAGCTTATTAAATTGTATCCTCCTGTCAAAAGAAGCCAAAAAACATATAATGACAGTGAAAAAGTTAATCAGTATGTAAGTGTAAGGCATCATTTTTTATTGAAATACATTTTAAAATATTTAACAGGAACCCAGAGAAAGCCGAAACATTCTCCATTTTCTTTTCCCAGATGTTTGTGGTGCTGTTTATGAGCCCGCCTGATGGCAAGGAAATATGGATTCTTTGTCCGGGTAAAAATTTTTGTCCTCTGATGAATAAAAATATCGTGTACAAAGAAATAGGCCATTCCATAAAGGCTTATTCCCAGGCCGATAAAAAACCAATAACTGAAATCCTGCTGTACTCCAAGGTATAACAAAGCGATGGCCGGACTTGCAAAAATGAAAAAGAAGAGGTCATTTCTCTCAAGCTTCCCGTTATGGCTATGATCGTGATGATCCCGGTGCAGGCTCCACAGAAAGCCGTGCATAATATACCGGTGGATCAGCCATGTAGCCCCTTCCATGGAAATAAATACCCCCAAAACGATCAGAAAATTCATTTTAATGATGTTTGCTGTTAAAAAGATGATTTAAAACCCTGTACCTGAAATCGAAAATGCTTTTGAGCTTTTCTTTAACAAATAACTGATGGGCTATTTTACCTAAAATCCCCATCGGGAGTTCATAATCTACAGTATCTTTCATCAATACTCCGTTCTCATTAGGAATAAATTCATGAAAATGATTCCAGTGCTTATACGGACCTTCTTTCTGAAAGTCTGTAAAACTTTTATATTCTTCTACCTGGCTGATGATGGTCTTCCACCTCATCGGGATTCCCAATAAAGGAGAGACTTTGTAATCTATTTCCATTCCTTTAAAGATGGGCTTATCCTGAATATCCGAAAGAACCACAAAATTCATGCTTTCAGGGGTTATTTCGGATAAATTATGAGGGGATGAGAAAAACGTCCATGCCGTTTCTATAGTACAATTCAGCTGCTGTTCTCTGTATAATCTGTACATCATTTATTTTTGTTTGACTTTTAAACTTTTCAAAAATTATTTTACAACAGAATCCTGCGATCAGAAATAAGCAGATTTGTACCGTATATAGCTTTTAAATGCAACCAGCAGCTTTTGTGAATTGGCAATTCGGATTCTTTGCTGCAACATATTTTGGGAACTTGTCTTCTTTATTTTTTCAAATAGGGAAAGGTAGTATCTATAGGCCAGATAAACACCAAAAATGGAAGAGCCCGGTAGTTTTTTTATTCCCTGTAATGCTTCTTTGAATTCTTCTTCAATTTCTTTTTCAATCCGGGCTTTTACTGCATTATCGAAAACGGACATGTTCAGTGACGGAAAATAGGTTCGTCCTAAAATCTGATAGTCATCTTTCAGGTCCCGCAAAAAATTAACTTTCTGAAAAGCTGATCCCAGCTTCATAGCAAACGGCTTCAGTTTTTCATATTGCTGCTTATTTCCTTCTGTAAATATCTGTAGACACATCAGCCCCACCACTTCCGCAGATCCGTAGATATATTCTTTATACAACTCTGAGTTATAATCAATTGTACGGAGATCCATTTCCATGCTGTGCAAAAACTGATTGATCAGCTGTATATCAATATCATACTGACGAACGGTTTCCTGAAATGAATGCAAAATGGGATTAAGTGATATGCCATCTTCCAGCGCATTATAGGTTTCAGCCTTCAATCTCTTCAAAAGCTTCTCTTTGTCATAGCCATGAAAGCTATCTACAATTTCATCGGCAAGGCGCACATATCCATACACAGCATAAACAGCAGGTCTGATGGAAGGCTTCAATGCCAGTATTCCCAATGAAAAACTGGTGCTGTATTTCTGAGTAGTGTGCTTACTGACTTCGTAAGACAATTCATCAAACAATTTTTTCATATTATTTCATTTTTAGTTTACTTACTTCAGCCGCTACAATTTTCCCTGAAATAATTGACGGAGGAACCCCGGGCCCCGGAACCGTCAGCTGTCCTGCATAAAAAAGATTACTGATCTTCCGGTTTCTTATTTTAGGTTTTAGGACTGCTGTCTGCGATAATGTATTGGATAATCCGTAAGCATTTCCCTGGTAAGCATTATAGTCCGAAATAAAATCGCTTACACAATAGCTTCTTTTATATTCAATTCTGGAAATAAGGCGGCGCTCCCCGGTATGGTTTTCAATTCTTTCAAGCATTTCTGCCAGATATTTTTCTCTTACATCTTCCTCATCATGAATTCCAGGAGCCAGAGGTAAGAGCAGGAAAAGATTTTCACAATCCTCGGGAGCAACATCCGGATCTGTTTTTGAAGGACAGCACGCATAAAAAAGTGGTTTAGCAGGCCATTTCTTATTTTTATATATACAGTCTATATGATTGTCTAGTTCATTTTCAAAGAACAGGGTATGATGTTTTAAATGAGAAATCTTTCCTTTAATCCCCAGATAATAAATAAGGCATGAAGGAGCAAAGGTTCTGTTTTTCCAGTATGCATTATTATAGTTCCTGAGCGATTTAGGTATTAATGTTTCTGTATGGTGATAATCTGATGAAGCAATTACGGCATCAAATTCATACTCTTTACCATCTGCTGTTATTGAAGCAACCTTTCCGTTTTCTATATTAAGTTTCTTTACCTCATGATTAAAATGGAAAGTTACCCCTTGTTTTTCTGCCACTTCTTTCATTGCCGTGACAAGCCGGTAGAACCCTCCCATCGGATATTTTGTTCCCAAAACATAGCCTCCGTAATTCATAAGGCTGTAAAGGGCCGGAATATGCTGAGGTGAGGCACCGAGAAATATAACCGGAAATTCCATCAGGGACCTGAGTTTCGGATCAGCAAAATAGCCTGAAACATATTTCCTGAAATCACTTAAAAGATTAAGCTTTAAGGCACTGGCTGCTATTTTTAAAGAAATAAATTCCATCCAGCTATAGCAGGGTTTTGTGACAAAATCTTTCATTCCCACTTCATATTTAAATTGAGCAGACTTCATAAATTTGTCATACTGCCTGGCCGCTCCGGGCTCTATTTTTTCAAATAATTCACGGATATCACCATTTTTTTCCGGAACGGAAATCTTTTCTTTTGAAAAAACCATTTCAAACTGAGGATCTAAAGAAACCAGGCTAAAAAAATCGGCTGCTTTACAATTAAAATCAGTGAAAAAGCCTTCGATAATATCATGCATCCAGTACCAGCTGGGCCCCATATCAAAAACATATCCTTCGTCTGTCTTAAATTGTCTTGCCCGTCCGCCGGGCTGGTTGTGCTTTTCAAATACATGTACTTCATTTCCGGATTTCGCTGCGTATGCAGCAGCAGAGAGGCCGGAAAATCCAGAACCTATCACCGCAATCCTCTTTTTCTGGGTTTCAGTATTCATTGTTATTTATTTAATAGTCTGAACAGGTATTTTTTTATGCTGAATCAGTTCAACCTTTTATAAGCAGCATCCAGCAGATCCCTTGCTTCAAGATTCATACGGTAAAAAGAATCGTGGAATTCATCAAGTTTAGAGAGTATGGCAATGAGCAGCATTTGTTCGGAATGCGTCAGGTCCCCTACTACAACCCTTGAAGCTTTACGGATTTCACTCATATGCTCCTCCAATACGGCAAACCCTTTGTCTGTCATCTGGATGTATTTTTCCCGTTTATCTTTTTCAGAAACTGTCTGCTTAACCCAGCCATTACGGATTAATCGGTTAATAATCAGTATCCCTGAAGATTTCTCATGAAGATTATGTCTTATCAATTCCATTTTTGTCATAGCTCCCATTGTTTTCAGGCTTATCAGATAAATAAAATCATCCTGACTTGAAAAAACAGAATTGCCGATTGACCGTGAATATGTTTTTGCATACCTCCCCATTCTTATCAATAAAGTATTGATGATACTGTCGGAGCTCCTCCCTGACTCCTTACCTATCCAGTCAGGATCATCCGGCTCAGAAGCATTTTTACAGGAAGCATTCATCCACTCAGTAAATCCCCTGAGATCGTTGCTGTATATCGTCCTATCTTCATTTTGTTCTATAAATTGCTGAACAAGTTCCACAACTGCTTTTATAAGATCAAAATTCATTTCAAACAAATTAGTATACAAATATACTAATAAAAGATTATAAATATACTTTTATTTTGTTTTTATTTTGAACTTCAGAATTGTTTAAATACTTATTTCAAAAAAAAGACAGCATGAATTCAAAAAACAAATACATGAAAAACAATAAATTAACAACAGAACATAAAAAAACCTGTCCAATAAAAGACAGGTTAAAAAATCAATATAATATCAATAGCTAATAATTCAATAGTCTATTAATACTCCAAAATACGTTTTTCTACAGATGAGATCCGGATGAATGAGAGCTATTTAATACAAAGTTTAAAGCAGCATTTACTGATGTAAAAATTAAACCGGGGCATAACAGTATAAACACATCCAGCGTCCTTCATTATTTACAGCCTCAGCATCAAATACATAAAGTCCTTTGCTTACAATGTATTCTCTCTGGCTTTCCGTATTCCCTCCATCGGAAATAGTGGTTATATAAATGATGACACCATCCTGTTCGGCTCCGTATAAATTATTGCCTTTTGCTGTCAGCTCTGCTAATGTTAGTCTTGGAGGCAGTAATCCATCAATTTTCAGGGCTTCTTTTTTTGCAGTTACGTCCAGGGTAGCCTTTGGAGTATCTGTGTTAATTCCGGTTTGAGCAGACAAGCAGGATGCTGCAGCAATACAAATAATACTTAAAAAAGTTTTCATGTTGATTATAATTTTAATAATGTATAAGTTTTTAATAACCTCAGCCCGGGATAAAGATATCAGATAGGTACAGTTTTTAAGTCTGGAAGCGAAAAAGTACAGCTTTCAGCCTTTATACCCCAAGTCTTTAACCTGAACTTTTCTTACTAAGAAAAATCAGACAAATATATAATCTTTAAAAAAAATACTGGATAAACGTTTAACTAAATTTAATAATCATTAGGCTATAATGTAATAATTTATTAACACCAGAGTAATTAATACATAATAAAGCATTGAAAAACAAATACTTACATTATGATTGGAAATTTTGCGAATTTACATTATTTTATTAAACTACCAAAAAAATCCTGCTATTGTTTTTTTACTATTTTATGAAATATTTTTGCACAACAAATAATTAAATGAAAAGACCTTCTATAAAAGATATTGCAACATTGGCAGGAGTTTCCGTAGCCACGGTATCTTATGTTCTCAACAGAAAGGAAGGGCAGCGTATTGGCGAGGAGACCCGAAAAAAAATTTTTGAAATTGCTGAAACGATTAACTACACTCCCAATAAGATAGCTAAAAGTCTTAAAACCAATAAAACTAAGCTTCTGGGACTTATTGTTGCAGATATTTCTAATGAATTCTACTCGCATATGGCAAGGAATCTGGAAGATAAGGCTTTAAAACTAGGCTATACTCTGATTATTGGCAGCTCTGATGAAAATGCAGATAAATTTAAAAAACTTACAGAGCTTTTTTCTCAGCAGCAGGTAGACGGAATGATTGTTGCCCCGGTAGCAGGATCAGAAAAAACACTTGAAAGCCTTATCAATATCAAATATCCCGTTGTCACTATTGACAGGTATCTTAAGGGTGTTACCATTCCCGGGATTACCATTGATAATCAGGAAATAGCAGAGAGTACGGCCAGATTACTGATCAGTAAGAATTTCAATAAAATAATTTATGCCGGTTACGAAACAGAGCTTCCGCAACTGCTGGACCGTCAGCACGGTTTTGAAAAAGCGGTAAAATCTTCAGAAAAACCGCTTGAAATACACTACCTTTTGGTAGGATTAGAAAATATAGCCCAAGAAGTTCATTTAAAGCTAGAGAAGATGCTTGGAACAACACCGGAAAACACAGCACTGTATTTTTCCAGTAATAAACTGGCAGTAGCCGGACTTTCCTATATTGTTAAAAATAATATAAAGGTTCCGGAACAGGTATCTGTAGTGGCCTTTGATGAAACTGATGCATATGACCTTTTCCCTACGGAAATAACCTATATTCAGCAGCCTATCGAAGAGATGGCCGAAGAAGCTATTAAGCTGCTGGATGGGCAGATCAGTAATTATGCAGAAACCGGAAAAAAAGTTACCTTAACAGCCAAGCTGGTCTCTAAGGCCTCTTTAAAATAACCCAATTACAATTAATCATTTTTTTTATATAATAACTTAAACGTTTAACCAATTATGAATACAGAAAATATTAACTATGTGGTATGCTTTGGGGAGGTTCTCTGGGATATCTTCCCTTCCGGTTCCAGAGCTGGTGGTGCACCATTTAATGTAGCCTACCATCTTTTCAAAATGGGAATTGATACAAAAATGCTCAGCAGAACAGGAAATGATGAGTTAGGTCATCAGCTTCTCAATCAAATCGATCAGTGGGGAATAACAAAGGATTTTATACAGGTGGATCAGGAAAAGCCAACAGGAACTGTACTTGCTGATTTTGATGAGCATGGAGAAGCACGATATGAAATTGTAAAAGATGCGGCATGGGATTTTATTGAGGTTCTTCCGGAGCATACAGAACTGGTTCAAGGTTCTAAGGCATTTGTTTTTGGAAGTCTGATCGCGAGAAATGAAGTTTCCAAAAAAACGTTACTGGAACTTTTAGAGCATTCAGAATTCAGGGTATTTGATGTTAATTTCCGCCCTCCTTTCACTGATTCTGATTTCATTAAAAAACTGCTGCACAAAGCTGATCTTGTTAAAATGAACAAAGCGGAGCTTAGAACAATCCTGGAATTTCTCGGCGTAGATTATGTTGATGAAGATATCAGTATCAGACATCTTCAGAATTATTTTGACCTGAATGAAATTGTTCTTACCAAAGGAAGTAAAGGGGCCAGGTATTTTGTAGGCAGTACCTCTTACAATTTTCCGGCAGTTCATATTGAGATTGCAGACACGGTAGGAAGCGGAGATTCGTTTCTTGCGGGGTTTCTGTCTAAAAGGATTCAGGGCAGCTCACCTGAAGAGATTATGAAGCAAGCGACGTCGTTAGGTGCTTTTATCACTTCAAAATCCGGTGCGTGCCCGGATTATACGTATGAGGAATTCAGAACATTCAGAGAAAATAACTGCTGTAAAACTTCTTAAAACAGATACTATGACTACTCCAAAATTTACAGATAAGAAATATTATATTATCCTGTCTTTTGTGACTTCCCTATTCTTCTTCTGGGCTATTGCCCTTACCATGGGCGACGTCCTTAATAAGCATTTCCAGAATGTCCTTCACATCTCAAAATCCAAATCAGGACTTGTGCAGCTTTCCATTTTTGGTGCCTATGCACTCATGGGGATTCCTGCAGGCCTGTTCATGAAAAAATTTGGCTATAAATTGGGTGTCATCTTAGGACTTTCATTGTTTGCTCTCGGATCTTTTTTATTTATCCCGGCAGCCAATGCTTCTTCCTTTGAATTTTTCAGATTGGCTCTTTTTGTTCTTGCCATGGGAATGGCAACGCTTGAAACTGTAGCTCACCCTTTTGTTGCCGCTTTAGGAGATGAAAGAACGAGTGATCAGAGAGTAAATTTTGCTCAGTCATTTAATGGTTTGGGCGCTATCATTGGTCCTCTTTTAGGCGGGTATTTTATTTTCGGAACTCCGGATTCAGGATCAGGATCTCTGGATTCTGTAAAAAACCTTTATACCTGGATTGGTATTGTGATCCTGGTGATTACCCTTATTTTCAGCTTCATCAGAGTACCGGATCTGAAAGATCCTCACGCAGAAGAAAACCTGATTCCTGAAAATGAAAACAGTGAAGACGTTTCTGTTTCAGATCCTGATGCTCCGCTCTATAAACAGAGGCATTTTATATTTGCAGTCATTGCCCAGTTTTTCAATATTGCAGCACAGGGTGGAACATGGGCATATTTTATCAATTACGGCGTAGAAAAAATGCACCTTCCAGAAATACAGGCATCCTATTATTTTTCATTGAGCATGGCTATGATGATGATCGGAAGGTTTATCGGAACCTTTCTGATGAGGTTCATTGCTCCCAATAAACTGCTGGCCATATTTACAGCATGTAATATTATTCTCTGCCTGATTATTTCCCAGAGTTTCGGATGGGCCTCATTTATAAGTCTCATTTTACTCAACCTGTTCCTCAGTGTAATGTATCCTACCATTTTCAGTCTCGGACTTAAAAGATTGGGATCAAAGGTTCAGCAGGCTTCCTCATTCCTGGTGATGGCGATGTTTGGAGGCGCTGTTTTCCCTCCGATAATGGGCAGAATTGCAGAGAAGGATATAGCGCACGCTTATCTCCTTCCTATTCTGTGCTATGTGGTTATTTTATTGTTTGCACTAAAATTCTATAAGCCTAAAACCCTTAAGTAACTCCTATGAAAACAAAGATGTTATGGATCTGGTGCATTTTACTTATATGCATCAGCAGGAAAATTAATGCCCAGATTACCATCACCAACAAGAAATTTTCGTTGGGAACCACCGGGAGAATCGGAGCCGGATACTCTCCGAATGCAGACGGAAAAACAGGAAGACAGCTGAATCTGAATAATCAGGGATCTTTAGGGGGAAGGATGGACCAGGGAGATTATGTTGATTTTTTACCTGCTTTCCATTTCAGTCCTGTGGTTAACGGTGACAGTACAACAAGTACAAAGATTGATATGCAGGCAAGATTAAGCTTTTACTCCGGAGGAACTTTTCTTGGAAATGTAGATTCAAAATCTAATCAGGGAATGATTATAGCCTTACCGGAAGCATTTGTAGAGGCGAGGAATATTATGGGAAGCGATTGGGATGTATGGGCAGGGTCAAGATGGCTAAGGTATGACGACATTCATATTGCAGATTATTTTTATTTTGATGACCACTCGGCAACCGGATGGGGAATAAAACATAAGAACACCCGGTTTTCCATGTTTTTTCCGGCAGCTATTGATACCGCAGCCAGTAATTCTACTCCATACTCTTATACCAATGTCATCAGTGGATCAAAAAACCTGATCTACAGGCAGAGAGAAGTCTTTGTTCTGGAGCAGGCACTTCCTTTTAAAAATTCAGGACATTCTCTGAAGTTACTCGCAGAATTCCACCATGTAGAAAAATCAGGAGAAAACTCCATAGAGCAGTATCCGTCTGATCGGGGCTGGGTTTTCGGGGCGAAACTAAATACCCGTCTGCCTACAGAAATCCCGGGTTCATTCAATCAGATTTCTGTGAGATACGGAACCGGAATTGCCAATGGCGGAGATAATGGAAATACCCAGACCTGGAGGACGTATGGAGCTCCTGATGAACTGACAAAAACATACAAAAGCGCTTATTCTCTCACAGTCGTTGAACATTTCCTTTGGAATATTTCAAATCGATGGGCGCTTAATCCCTATGCTGTTTTCACCAAAAGCAAAGGAGGATCCGTCAGCAATGATAAGGCTGTGGACTATTATCACCGTGAAATTTTCAACAGGAAAACAGAATTTAATACGGGAATAAGAGCCACCTATTATTTTAACAACTGGTTTCATCTCCTTTCCGAATTCCATTATGCTTCCCGGAAAAACGGGACACAGGATGCTGCATCCATGATGAAGCTGGTTTTTGCTCCCACCATTGTTCCTACCGCAGAGCGAAGTGTTTGGGCCAGGCCCCACATCCGTTTTATTGCAGAAGTATCAAGATATAATAACCAGGCTATGAATAGTCTTTATTCCCCTTTTTTACAGCAGTCGGGAGCAAAAAGATTCGGAACTTATTTCGGAATACGAACAGAATGGTGGATTTTTTAAAAATAAAATAAAGAAAGTAATGAATATAAAATTAGGGGCTTCCCTACTCTCCTGGATCACTCCGCAATGGAATGCAGAATCCGGAAAATATGCTATAGAAAAAACCGCACAGACCGGGTTTGACCTCATCGAGATACTGCTGCCGAATTCAATGGAGTTTGATGCTGCTACGGTAAAAAAACAGCTTAGAGAAAATGATCTGGAAGCCGTATGCTCATTAAACCTTCCCAAAGATGCCCATATTGCGTTTTATCCCGGGATCGCAGAAAAACTCATCAAAAAAGCAATTGATAAAGTTAATGAGCTTGATACCCACCTGCTGGCCGGGGTACTGCATGGCGGAATAGGCGTCTTTACCGGAAAACCTGTCACAAAAAAGGAAAAGGACATCATCACTGAAGTATGGTGTAATGTGGCAGATTATGCCCAAGCCAGAAATGTAGATATCGCCATAGAACCTGTTAACCGCTATGAATCTTATGTCTGCAATACAGCGGAAAATGTTCTGGAGCTTATAAAAAAAACAGGAAAAAACAATCTTTTTCTTCACCTTGATACGTTTCATATGAATATTGAGGAAAACAATTTTTATGACCCCATTATCAATTCCGGAAAAAGGCTGAAGCATATTCATGTTACAGAGTCCCACCGCGGTATGCCGGGAGAAGGAACCGTGAACTGGGACGCATTTTTCTCGGCACTGGAAGAAATCAATTTTGAAGGGAATCTGGTTCTTGAAAATTTCAGTTCTTCAATTCCGGGAATGCAGGAAAAGGTTTCATTATGGCAGCAGTCACCGCATAATGCCCAGGAACTTGCCGAAGGAAGCCTTGCTTTTTTAAAGAAACATACAAAAAAATAGTCATTATCCGAGTAATGATTCACTTACGTTTTTCCGGCTATTATCACAATAGCCGTTTTGTTTTTGTCTTTAACTCCTTCATCTGCTCTTTAAGGTTTTCATTTTTTTACATTCCGCATTTGTGATTTTTCTTCTTTTAAATCTTAATTACAGCACGATGTATCTTTAAACAGCCGCGCCACATTCAGCCACAAATTTCTCAAACTTCCGATCTGTATTTCGCATGACCGGTCCGTGCCCGAAACAGATAATGGCAGGATTAAGCTCTGCTAACTTCCGGAGCGACCGGATATTGCGATGCTGATCTGAGGTGAATATGTTGGGCGGAAGCCGCAGTCCGGTTGCTGTCGTAAGAAGGTTCATATTGGTCGCCGCATCCCCTATTATCAGTACACCATCACGCTCACGGAATAAAGAAATATGGCCTGGCGAATGCCCGGGCGTCTCTATTACCCGAAAGTTTCCTATGCTGTCATTTTCAACGATTGTCCGTTCAACTTTATGCCCCTGCCCTGCCCAGTATTTCTGCTGGAGCTTTGCTACCCAATGTTCCGGGGCCGGATAATCGTTGGTTACCATACCCGTTTCGGTCCTGAAAACTTCGTCGGGATGACAGAGTAAGGGTATCGCGAATTCAGCGCATATCTGATCGCTACAGCCCTGGTGATCTGCATGCGCATGCGTAAGTATATGTTGATAAACAGGAATTTTCTGAAGTGCTTTCTTTACAGTGGTATATGAACTCCGTATTCCGGAATCTACCAATACACCTTCAATAATATAGCAGTTGATGCTGTTTCTGGGCATGAGTGAAATCTGGGTTACTTCGGGAGCAATCTTACGTAGCATTGTTTTTTTTATGCAAATCTACATTGATGGCCAGGATTGCATAAGGACATTTGTCCTATAATACATCAGGTCTGTGTATTTGTCCTTTTGCCCGAGTAAGCGATCGCTGCGTGATGCCCAGATATGATGCCAGATCCTGTGTTGCAGTGCGCTGGACAAGCATGGGTTCGCTGGATAAGACATGACGGTACTTGTCCACAGCAGATCTGTTATTGTAATTCAGCAGATAAAGTTCCTTTTCCCGATACTCCTTTTCCATCACTAATTTTATAACTCCGTTCCAGGCAGTTACCTGGCTGAGCAAATGCTGATAGTCCGGATAGCTTATTGTATAGATTATACTATCTTCTATAGCCCTGATACTCCTTCTGGACTTTTCCTGTTTCACAAACTCAGGAAACGAGGTTATGAATTCCTTTTCAAACTTGAAGCAGGTTATATTTTCCTTTCCTTCTTTGTCGGTAGCATATGCCTTTACAGCACCACTAACGATAAATCCAATATGACGGCAGAATTCATCCTCACGAATAAAAAAGTCACCTTTTTTTAAGCGGATCGGTTTGAAGAACTGCGCAGAAAAGCTGATTTCTCCGGCAGACAGCTCTTCTGTTGAGGATAGATAATTTTCAAATACTTCAGTCATTCCGCACTATTTTTTCTCTTTTTATATTCTTCTTAACCGTCTGCAGATTACAGACAAATCCGGCATTCAAATCTAACCATTATTTTACATTCAAAAAAGGGAGGATGTCTCAAAATATTCTGTTCTCAGGATGCTTATCAATACCAATCAATTTCCGGGTACGGACTCACCTGAACAGTCATAATCGTAATATTCCTTATGAAGGATTCCTATTTTCAGTATATTTACTTTTGAGTTAGGTAAACATAACAACTAATGTACGACACTTTAATAGAATATATTAATTCGCGGGTATCCAGACCTTTATCAGCCAATGAAATTGGCATTCTGAAAAGTAATTTTGCTCCTCATAAACTTAAAAAGCGTGATTTCTTTTTACATGCAGGAGATGTAAGCAGCTATATGGGATTTCTTGCTAAAGGTTCCATGAAAAAATACAGTACGGACAGCAAAGGTACCGAGCACATCATGAGCCTCTATATTGAAGGCTGGTGGGTAGGTGATCGTGAGAGTTTTGCCAAGCTCACTCCTTCTTCCTTTAATATTGAAGCTTGTGAAAATACTGATTTACTTGTTTTAACTAGGGAAGCAACAGCAGAAGTATTCTCTCTTCCTATTATGGATGAACTCAGACGTCAACTGGATGAAAATTATTCTTTCGCCAGCCAAAAAAGAATCAATGCAGCTATAAGTATGACGGCTGAAGAGCGGTATAACATGCTCATTGAAAGCTACCCTGAATTTTCGCAGCGATTTCCACAGCATATGATTGCATCGTATTTAGGCATTACCCAGGAAACCCTGAGCAGAATCCGTTCCCGGGCTATCAAAAAATAATCAGGATTGATTGACAATAAGAATTACTTTTCCCCGGTTAATTCAATAACTGATATTTTTTATAAAAACAACGGGCTGCCCCAACAGGAGACAGCCCGTACATCAACAATATTAATGAAACCTGTTCATTATTTCTTTTCAGACTCCGAAATAGCTTCCGAAATTCCGCTTTCCGCAGTTTTAAAAAAGGCGGGGCCTGCGAGCAGATATACTTTTTCTAATTTTTTTGTTGAAGAAAATTTAGCATGTATAATTCCTCTGACTACATTTCCTGCTATCAAAGCGGTTGGAGAATATATTCCTGCATCTTTTAAATCGCTGACAAAAGCTGCTTACGGTATTTTGTACTATACTTTTCATGATATTAAATCTTGGGTTATAATGTCATGGGTACTTCCATTACAAGAATTTCTGTATCTGCTGTAGTTGTTTTTAGGTTGATCTCTTTAACATCCCAAACCCCGAAACCATCTCTTTTTTCTAATTTTTGTCCTTCAATTTCAATGCTTCCTTTTATCAGAAATACATAAACCCCGTTTCCTTTTTTTCTGATCTGGTAATTAATTTCCTTCCCTTCATCAAAAGATCCCATATGAAACCAGGCATCCTGATGAATCCAAACCCCTTCAGCATCAGCATCAGCATCAGGTGAAAGAATCTGTTGAAATTTGTTGTGGCTTTTTGTTTTATCCAGAGTGATCTGATCATATCTTGGCGCTACGTTTCTCTTATTCGGATACACCCAGATCTGGAGGAACTTCACAGGCTGGTCACTGTTTCTGTTGAATTCGCTATGCATAATTCCTGTTCCTGCACTCATGACCTGGATGTCTCCACTTTTGATTACTGCTGTATTTCCCATGCTGTCTTTATGCTCAAGGTCACCTTCCAGAGGAATACTGATAATTTCCATATTGTCATGAGGATGAGTTCCAAAACCTCTTCCTGCTTCTACTTTATCATCATTCAGCACTCTTAATACTCCGAAATGCATTCTTTCAGGATTATAATAGTTGGCAAAACTGAAAGTATGCTGGCTCAGTAACCATCCGTGGTCTGCCTTTCCTCTTGAATCTGCTCTATGAATTACGGAGTTATCTTTGATTTTCGATTCTGTATTAGGCAGATGGTTATATCCGATTGGTTCCAGGGGTTCAATTTCATCAATCTCATTTTTCATGGTATTACCTAAAGAAGCAGATGCGACAAACATTCCTGTTCCCAGCAATCCTTTCTTTAAAAAATCTTTTCTATCCATATCTCACTTGTTATTTGCTTGTTTTTGATATAACAAATTTAGAGAAACGGAAGAGCCTGCACATTTAACTAGTTTAATAAATGACTTCAGCAAAAAAATGCAACTGAGTTTTTTGATAGTAACAGCTTGGAAAAACGCAACAAGCCAGTATCCCACAAACCACTGTAAATCCAATACAAAGCTGAAGTTTTAGAAATAATACAGAATGTTAATCTGCGCGATCAGTTTAATTTACGCTGCAACGGGAAGCTTATTTTTCCCTGGAAGCAAGACGCTTTCTGATTGTGCTTACAAATTCTTTAGAAACGCCCAGATATGAAGCGATATAATATTGAGCAACTCTCTGGGAAATAGAAGGATATACTTTGATAAACTCAAGGTACCGGTCTGAAGCTGATTTTGAAATGGTATTGACCAGACGGTTCTGAAGGGTGAACAGATTTCTCTGTACCAGCATTCTGAATACCCTTTCAAACTTAGGAATTTCTCTCAGCAATTTTTCTTTTGTTGTCGGATTCAGCATATAAATTTCTGAATCTTCCAGCGTTTCTATATAAACCCTTGCCGGTTTTTGTTCCTGAAATGAAGAAATATCACTGATCCACCAGTCTTCGATGGCAAACAGCAGGGTAACCTCGGTTCCGTTATCATCTAAACAATACATCCGCAAGCATCCTTTATGAATATACCCTTCAAACTGGCATATTTCTCCTTCTTTTAATAAAACGGATTTCTTAGGAAATGTCCTGCAAACCAATAAGTCTGTAAAGGTTTTTTCTTCTTCCGGAGTAAGGCTGATAAACCGTGTAATGTTTTTGATGATATTATCAAACATAAAAATATTTTATGTCTGCAAATTAGGAAAAAGACTGTAAACTTCATTCTTTAACAGTCCGCTTCCTCCTCCATAATGCTCAATAACGTTTACTTTTTTGTCTAAATTTCCACAAAATACTTTAATATCTTTCTCAAACTGCTCTTCCAATCCGGAACTTAAAAGAACAATATCCACATCATTTTCTTTAATATATGCATAACTGTGTTCTTCATCACTTTGAATTTCTGCAGTCCAGCCTTCATTATTTTCTATAATCCGCTTTAAGACATCCAGAATTTCCTGATTTTTTCCAATGACTAAAAAATGTAATACTTTCATTAGGGTTTAAGGTTTAAAGTTCAGGGGTTAAGCTTTATTCTGAGCATTATTTTCAGTTTTCAGGCCGTTATAAATGTTTGTTT
The DNA here is from genome assembly GCF_001295265.1 of Chryseobacterium indologenes. Taxonomy (GTDB): domain Bacteria; phylum Bacteroidota; class Bacteroidia; order Flavobacteriales; family Weeksellaceae; genus Chryseobacterium; species Chryseobacterium indologenes_A. The sequence goes on from NZ_LJOD01000001.1 coordinate 448,008, forward strand.
CCCGTTATTTTCAATTCATTTAAATCAAGCTGTGACTCTGCTTTTCTGATTTCATCATCACTGAACAATTTTTCACGTTTCATTTTGAACAATTCTTTCCTCTGTAAGGCAAAAATATCAAGCATGATCTTATGATACTCCTTCATATCATTTTGCCTGTTGGTACACATTTCCAGGGAACTTAAATGATTCTGATGAAGTTTAATATCATTTTCCAGGGCAGTCTTAAGGTTTTCAATTAAACTGTTGGAGCTGACCTCCTGCTCTTTATTAAGCTGTTCTATAGCAAGCCTGTCGAGTCTCATCTGAATTCCTGCCTGCTGTTCATGGGAAGGGATCACAGGATCAATCTCTCCTATTTTTGTTAATCTGATGATCAAAGGTAAGGTAAGCCCCTGAAAAACCAATGTTACAAAAATAACGATGAAGGTCATAAAAATAATCAGGTTTCTCATAGGGAATTCAGTCTGTGCGTTCATCATTACCGGAATGGATAATGCTGTGGCCAGGGAAACAACTCCTCTCATTCCTGCCCATCCTATAATCAATGGATTTTTCCATCCCGGATTGGGATCACGCCGGGCTTTTTCACTTATCCATCTCGGAATATGAGCTACCGGATAGATCCATAAGAGACGAACGATAATAACAATACAACTGATGATTAATCCATATTTAATTCCCTGTACCAAAGAGGTTTCTCCCAACCCGCTGATAATATCCGGCAGCTCAAGGCCTATCAGAACAAAAACCAAAGCATTCATTACAAAAATCAACGTATTCCAGACTCCCGTCATATTAATTCTTGTTGTTCCTGTTTTGAAAATTTCATGAGCCCGGAAAGACATGAACAGTCCTCCACTTACTACGGCCATTACTCCGGAAAAGTGAAAATGTTCTGCAGAAAGAAATAAAATATATGGTGTCATTACCGTAAGTGCGGCATCAATAGCCGGAGTCGTAGGCAGAAACCTGTGAATGGCATAGAAAATATGAGCTCCTGCAATCCCTGTAACAATTCCCATTCCTGCCACCCAGAAAAACTGTCCGGCTGCTTCATGCATAGAAAAAGCTCCTGTCATTACCGCAGCCAGTGCAAAACGGAATACGATCAGGGAAGAAGCATCATTAATCAGGCTTTCTCCTTCCAGTATTTCAATGGTTCTTTTGGGTACTTTCAATCCTTTTAATACAGTTGTGGCTGCTACAGCATCCGGCGGGGAAACAATTCCCCCCAGTAAAAAACCTAGCGCCAGTGTAAATCCGGGAATCAAAGCCTGTGAAGCATAGGCTACCACCAGGGAAGTCAAAAATACCAGTCCAAAAGCCAAGAGGCTTATGGGGCGCTTCCATTTCCAGAAATCATTCCATGAGGTATACCAGGCCGCTTCATACAATAACGGTGGCAGGAAAATAAGAAATATAATATCCGGATCCAGCTTTAAAACAGGAACTCCCGGAATCATGCTGATGCCAAGCCCGGCAAGAACCAGGAAAATAGGATAGGCAATTTTTATTCTTTGTGCCAGCATGACCAGCAGCATAACAATGAGCAGTAATCCCAATATTAAAAGTAGTTTTTCGTGCATGGGCTATAAATAATAATAGTAATCTTTAATTTTTAAGCTAAATTACAACTCATAAATGACTTGTACATTTAACTGGTTTAATAAATCTGAAAAATTCAGAATTCAGTTTCCAGAAATACCACAGGTTTCGGATTTTCTTCTCCCCCGCTTAAAGCTAATTTTATTCCCATAAAAATATTATGAAAAATATAGAAGCAAGATTAGAAACCAAAGACTGGCAAGCAATCAGGGAAGAACTGCACGACAAAGGCTTTGTTATTGTTCCGGAGGTATTGAGCAAAAACGAATGTGATGACTTGATTGAGGCTTATAATGCAGATGATACCTACCGGAAAACGATCATTATGGAACGGTATCGTTTTGGCCTGGGGGAATACAAATACTTTCAGTACCCATTGCCAGAACTGATAACTGCATTGCGGGAAAACGTTTATGCTAAAATAGCACCTGTAGCCAACCTGTGGATGCAGCAACTGAATATAAACAGGAAATTTCCATCTGCACATGAAACAATGAAAAAACTCTGCCGGGAACACGGCCAGGAAAAACCTACGGTTCTTATTCTGAAATATGGTGAGGGAGGTTTCAATACCCTGCATCAGGATCTATATGGTGAAATTTTCTTTCCGATACAGATGGTTTTCATGCTTGATCAGGCAGATGAAGATTACACCGGCGGTGAATTTGTCATTACCGAACAGATTCCCCGCGCCCAGTCTAAAGTAAATGTGTTAAAACCCAATTGTGGTGATATGGTATTATTTACCACCAATTTCCGTCCTGTGAAGGGAAGCAGGGGCTACTACCGGGTCAATATGAAACATGGCGTCAGTCCGCTTCATAGCGGTCACAGGCATAGTCTCGGCATTATTTTTCATGATGGGCGCAGTTAATTCCGGCTTTCAGCATTTATAAAAAAGCGAAAACAGGCACAGGCTGTTTTCGCTTTTTATATTTATTGAACCGGATGTAATTATTCTTTGGGCCGGGCAAGTGTACGCCATAGATAAAATACTAAGTAAGCCTCCCACCCTGTAAAGGGTTTGAAGAATTCCTCTATGGATGCTTTATCATTCTTTGCTTCAATAATTCCATGATTTATGAGGGCATTTAAAAGTCCTGCATCCCCGTGTGGTATGCCGGATGGTTCTTTCAGGCTTTTCATCAGCGCATAGTTCGCCGTCCAAAGACCAATACCCCTTATATTGGTAAGGTATTTAATCCTGCTTTCAAGATCGGGAAGGTTCTGTAATAATTCCCGGCTTAATGTTCCGGCCGAAAAAGCTTTGGCAATAGTAATCAGATATTCTGCTTTCTTCTCAGAAAACTGAAGCGCTCTCAGGTCATCAGTCTTCACTTCTGAAAGTACTTCAGCTGCCGGAAACACGTAATATTTCTCATCTTCATACAGGGTAAATGTTCCGTACTTCTCTACAAGCCTGCGCTTTAGCTTATAGGCAAAAGAAAGATTGATCTGCTGCCCGATGATGCCCCAGGCCAGCGCTTCAAAAAGGTCAGGAATACCGATAAATCTCAGTCCTGAATACTCTTTTGCGATATGAGCTATCCGTTTATCCTCAAGAATTATGCTGTAAAATTGAGTTAAGTCTGTCTCCAGATCGAACCATTCTGAAACAAACCGGATTACGTTTTCAATATCCTGATCACATGGCTTCATGTTCAACCACTCTAAAACCAATTCATCCGGCATCATATAAACATCCACAACCATAATGCTCCCGGCTTCACCAAATGCCCTTCTAACCCGGTCTTTATAAACACGATACATACAATCATCAAAATCACGGCTCAAAAACCATAAACATTCGTCTTTATTGAATAATTCCGGTACCGGTATCTTTATTTTTGTATTTTCCATATTTCAAAAAGCGCTATTTTCAAAGATAAGGAATGCGGATTTTATGATGAACATTCCCTCAGCTGCCCTGCAACTCTGCAGTCTTATCTATCTGGGGCTTATATCCTGCCATAAAGGTATTAACAATGGAATGAGGTGTAAGCACCTTAACAATAAGCTCGGGCATTGCCACCTGGCAACGATCATATCCAGACGGCGTCCAGTGATGGAGTTTTCCATTGAAAAGAAGATAACATTCCTCTTTAATATCAACGAAAATTCCGTCGGGCAGGTTTTTAATCTGCTCAGGGTACATCAGCTTCTGCCGGTTCCGGTCAATACGCTCATAGTGTATAATATCATCAATTTTCTTAACAGGTGTTTTCATGTCAAACCCATATTGAGGGTTGCCTTTTAGCCAGTATTCCTTAAACCGCATGTGATCTTTGTACCTGCATTGAAAGCAGGGTCTATGCCCCGCGGAAAATGTTGTGGCCTCATCAAGAAAGAAAAGTTCTGTCCAGGAATTGGGCTGCATTATTTCCCTGTGCCTTCCCCTGAATTCCAGTACGCATGTTATCCACGCTTTAAGTTTAAATGGCTTTATAATTTCCTGCTTCTCATTGTGGATAACCCCACGATTGCCAAGCCAGGCGCCCCGTGCTTTGGTTCTGATAAGGGAGCCATTGGGAGAAACCCTATTCTGCATTATTGTCATAAAAGGTAAAATGTTTGTTACTACTATATATTTTGGGGATGATAATGGTTTTATTCTGATATTTATTTCAACCATCCGAAAGCATCTCCGCTTGTTTAGGCTAACCTGAATACCCTGTTTCTCTAATTTCCATAACTGATCTTTTTTTATATTACAAAATTATTCCGGAAAATAAGCTTATACAATCTGAATCCTGCTTTAATTGGCAAAAAATATATTTAAAAATACAGGAAACAGATTTTCCACCGGGCAAATAAAAAATTTAACCCGGAAGAGCTAAAAGTATTCATCATTAATTTGCCTTAAGCGAAGGACTGTTCCGGAAATACATTATCTTTGTTACCTCCCTAAGTTAATTAATAATGAAGTTAGAATTATACCAGATAGATGCATTTACAGAAGAAATTTTCCATGGAAATCCTGCATGTGTTGTCCCGTTAAAAAACTGGTTACCCGATGAGATGCTCTTAAAAATAGCCCGTGAAAATGCTGTGGCAGAAACAGCTTTTTTCATTGATAATGGCCATAGTATTCATCTGAGATGGTTTACCCCGGAAATAGAAATGGACTTATGCGGCCATGCTACCCTTGCCACAGCTCACTGCTTAGTTTCCATCCTAAACTATCAGAACAAAAGAATTGTTTTTGAAACCAGAAGCGGAACTTTAACCGTAGAGGTAAAAGACGGATTGTATTATATGGACTTTCCCTCAAGAATGCCTGATGCCTCCACTCTTCCGGATAGTATAGCCCGATCTCTCAATATACAGCCTAAAGAGATCTTCAAATCAAGAGACTATGTTCTGGTATATGAATCTGAGGAGGATATACAAAAAATCAAAATTGAAAGATCAGTTTTCGACCTCATCAATCTGGATCCGGGAGGGGTTATTGTAACGGCTGAAGGTACTGACAGTGATTTTGTTTCAAGATATTTTACACCTCAATCCTCAATTCTTGAAGATCCTGTAACCGGCTCTGCGCACTGCTCGCTCATTCCGTTCTGGTCATCAAGATTAGGAAAAGATAAGCTTTTCGCCCGCCAGCTCTCTGAAAGAGGAGGACAGCTCTATTGTGAAAATAAAAACGAAAGAGTGATTGTGGCCGGTAAAGCCAGGACTTATTCTATGGGATATTTATGGACAGAATAATAATTCCGTTATAATGGGCAACAGTAAAAGTATTTTTGCGGTCATCCTGCCGGAGCTGCCAGCCCCATAATAAAAGAGAAGCTGACCTTTTGAGGAACAGCTTCTTTTTTTATTTTTCTAAAATTATTATTCTACTACTTCAATATTGGTTATTTTACCGTTTTTCCAATGAGTGGTTACTTTGGCTTTAGTACCTAGAACATTGGTAACATTGAAAATATATTTTGTCCCGTCTTCTGTGAAATAGGAAAGCTCTGCTTTATTACTCATCATGTTGCTGGCAGTAAGAAAACCTTCCTGGGTTGCAATATCATGAACATTTTTTCCGGTTTCAACATAAGGAGCAAAACCTTCCAGCAGTCCAATGGCTTTATTTTCGGAATAAGAATCAATAATACGCTGTACATCTTCAGGAATAGAAATTTTACTTTTTGTTGCCACCGGATTCAGCACGGTATATTCAGTTTCGGAAGGTGTGGTAATTATAATTTTGTCAATAGCGGTATTTTCATCTACAAGATAATAAGCATCCTCGAACCCGCTTTCTACATCGTGGGTATAATACATAAGATTATCTTCTGATTTCAGCTCTTTATCTTTACTAAAGGCTTTCAGGAAAATCATTTCATTTTTCGGATTTTTTACTTCCAGATAGATGTATTTTTTTCCTTTTGGCGCTACCTTCACCATTTCTTCTTTAACTGCACGCAACACTTTTCCTTCCTCCAGTTTTAGAATCGTTACAGGGCTTTGATCTACTTTAAATTCCTTCCCTATTTCTACATTGGTAACTTCTTTTCCGCAAGATGTAAAAAGAAGGGTAAGGGAAAGAAGCGGGATTAAAAAAAATGACTGTTTTCTCATAAGTTTAATGATTTTGAATTAATAGTATCAGTTTATATAATTATTAAATTTTCTCCTTTTTCTGAACGATTTACACTGCAATAATAAATGAAAGTAAAATATGAATTCTGTTTAATGAACATTTGTCAGAATTTCAGATATATTCGTTGGGGTTTTAAATAAATTTGTCGGAATGACTGTTTTTATTTTCAGTACGGCATTGATACAATACCCCTTTATTTTATTCAATTTATAGTAAAATAAAATCCCGTTAAAAAACGGGATAGCTTTAGGGAACAAGGCTAATAGAGCCCAATCACCATTTGATACGGGTTTCTGTTTTCGAAATATTCATCTCTATCATTTGCTGTTCCCGCCTTCTTTGAAAATTTCAGTTTCTTCAGTGGTGTTCATGGATACTATATAAAGAATGGCAATCCAAATTGTGTTACCCAATCCAAAAAACATTAATATCATGTCTGTCATTGATAAACTATTCATTTTTCCGCCGTTTAATTTTTATGAACCATCAGTTTACTGAACCCGGGATTTTAAAAATACTGCTTAACCTGCAGCAGGGTTAATGATAAAACCGGAAGCTGGGAGAAGGAGACTGGAAGTTAATTTTAGTTATACAATTACTGAGTGTCATCATAAAAGATGAAAACAGATGTAATGGTTATTTTTCATGGTTTTTACAGCTTCTATCCCCCGGCTTCAAACCTGTCCTGCATCCCGGCCAATGCCGTTATACAGATCATCGGTTTAAAAATGGCCTGTTGCTATATAGAACATAAGCCAGCCCAGACAACCAACTGCCAGCCTCCAGATCAGTTTTTTTAATAAATTATTAGATATTGCTTTTCCTGTTTCCAGATGTGCATCTGTATTTTCATTGGCTGTTCCTGCCTTTTTTGAAAGTTTGGTTCCTGCCACACAGCACTTAATGATAATATATAAAGCACTGCAACCCAGGCGGCATTCGCAAATCCAAGAAACATTAATATCATTCCTATTATTGATAAAGCATCCATGTTTTTATTAGTTTTAATTTTGTTTTTTTATTATCCTAAACTCACTGGTTTTTGAACTTCAATTTATTATTTAAGCAGCAACTCTCTTTTTTAGATGTAATTTATAGCTCATAAAAGCACAGGCTGAAGAAACCGCTAAAGCTCCCCATGCAATTAAAGCAACTGTTTTAGGATTCATTCCAGAGTATTTACCCGCTGCAATGTCAGGCGCTGAAAACCATACCACAAGTCCTAAAATGACTACAGCTATGCTTAATTTTGTTACCAGCTCCTTTTTCATAAATGCGGTAATTACCATCACAAAAGCAAGAACAGCTAATAAAATTCCTAATTTCCCTGCATATTCAACTTTCCATCTTGGAGGTGTTTTTGAAATAATATCAAGGCTTTCCTGAATCTGGGGATCGTCTACCTTGGTTATATCCACCCCCTGTTTCTTTAATTCATCAATTTCTTTTTGTGCATTATCTACAAGAGCGTAAACCTGCTCCGTTTTTTGAGAATCACCATCGGTTCCCATCCTGTTTTCTATGCACTTAAATTGAATTACCGATAAAAACCCGCCTATTATAAAGGCTAAAACCATAAAAATTAAAGTTAATACTCTCATAAAATTGTTGTTTAAATTGAATAATGGTTAGTCATGTTTAGATGCTTTACTCAAGCACTTTTCAAAAATAAAACAAAAGTTTTTTCAGAGTTCAGTGAATGAACATTCGTAGGAAATTGAAGGAAATTCGTTAAGCTCCGAATATATCTAAGGTATAGCACTGCCATTATGAAAATAAGCAGGTGAGTAAATGCGGTCTTTGGGAGGAAAAATACGGATCATGACATCCGTTACTTTTTGATAAGCTGAACCCCACAGCAACAACCCATGGCAGCTTTACAGAGGTTATTGATTAATGGAACGGCTATTTAAAAAGGGCTTACAGTATTTTCAAGAAGTCTTAAAAAGTCATCTTTTTTTCTTACAGACAGCGGAATAACCGTTTTGTTTTTCATGATAATTGTATTCCCGCCATCAGCTTTGATAAAATGGTCAAAATAAGCCATATTAATCAGATGGGACTGATGTGTTCTGAAGAAATTAAACGGTGTCAGCATGTTTTCATATTCCTTCAGATTGGTAGAAACCACAAGTTTGGGCGCATTGATGAAATAAAAGGTGGTATAATTTTTATCGGATTCACAGTTTACAATATCCTGGATGTTCACAGAATAGATCTTATCCGCAGTTTTCAGGATTAAATTCTGAAGGTTTTTAGGACGTTCCAGATTGGCAAACAAATTACTGAGCTTCATATCAAAAACATCTTTGCTCAATGACTCTTCTGCTTTTCTTACTGCTTCAACCAATTCGCCGGCATTAAGTGGTTTCAATAAATAGTCGATTGCAGAAAAACGGAAGGCTTTTATGGCAAAGTCTTCGTATCCTGTAATGAATATTACTTTAAATGTAATGGGAGTTAGCTTTTGAAGCAAGTCGAAACCGGTACCGTCAGGCATTTCTATATCCAGAAAAACAATATCGGGGGACAGTTGCCTGATTATTTTTATCCCTGAATCTACCGAATCTGCCTGTCCTATTATGGTAATATTGGGGCAGTTGGCTTTTATCAGAGTACTGTTCTTCTGTCTGATTTCCTCATTGTCATCAATTACGATGGCTCTTAACATGCTTCAATTAGTTTTCACAAATATAAGGTATTTTAAACATAACTTTCGCTCCTTTCAGGTTTCCTTCGGCATCTACCCTGTTTTCTGATATAATTTCAAAATTTTTATTTTGGGTATAGTTCAGGAGGCGTTCTCTGGTAATATTCATCGCCATTGATTTATGACCATGCTGTTTCTTTTCATGATTGAAGCCCAAACCATTATCAGTTATTTCAAATAATAATTTTTCCTGTTTTAACGAAAAAACAATTTCAATCATTCCTTTTTCAGCCTTATTTCTCATCCCGTGCTTAATTGAATTTTCTATAAACGGCTGGGCCAGCATTGGTGGTATAAAAAAGGATTCTGTATCAGATATTTTTTCAATATTGATGCTGAAATCAAATTTGTCTTTATAAAGAAGCTGTTGTATGGATAAGTAATTTTCAATCATATCCACCTCTTCTTTCAGCGAAATATAATTCTCATTAGAGTTTTCAAGGATCTGCCTTGTCAGTTTGGAAAAACTGTCCAGATAGGATACCGCAACCGTCTCTTTATGGTTGATGATAAGACTTTGGATGTTGTCTATTGAGTTGAAAATAAAATGAGGATTCATCTGTGAAAGCAAAAGCTTCTGCTTTATCCTGTCTTTTTCAAGGACAGTAATTTTCTGTTTCTGCCTGTTGTTCCTGTAATAGAAATAGCCCCCGAGCAATACGAGCAGCAGGGTTCCCGACAGTGCAATCAGCCAGTTATTTTTGGCGGCAGCCTTCTTTTCGGCCTCCAGCTTTAAATTTAATGCTTTTTTCTCGTAGCTGTACTTAAGCTGCTGCTGTGCCAGTGCATTTTTAGAAGCTTCGGTTTTGCTGGAATCGTTTAACTTCGCCTGGAACTCATAGATTTCCAGGGCTTTTTCGAAATTATTATTTTCTTTGAAGACTTTCAGAAGCAAACCTGCAGCGTTCTCCTGAAGCTGTAAATTTTTAATTTTCTTACCGATGAGAAAACCTTCTGATAAAAAATTCTCAGATCTGATAAAATCTTTTTGCCGGTAATACAGATCTCCTAAATTAATATAGGCATTGGCTTTCGATAGTTCATCATCATTATTTTCCAGGGCCTGCTTCAGAAAAGTTTCAGCTTCCGTATATTTCCCCTGCTCCATCTTTACCTGAGCAATTTTACTCAGGCTTATACTGATGTAGGGGCCATTATTTATTTTCTTAAAATAGAAAAGCGCTTTATTAAAATAACCGAGAGCCTCTTCATATTTTTTTGAAGACAGGTAAAATGTACCACAATTTATAAGTGCTTCACTCAGGCGGTATTCATCTTCTCCGGCCAGCTTTTTCTTGGAATTAAAATAATCAATGGTTTTTTTTGAATAGGCAATGGCTTTGTCATACATGTTCTGATCTCCGTACAGGGTTGCCAGTGTATTATTTACATAGGAAATGCCTTCCTGATTTTCTTCAGGGTTTTTCTCAAAATATTTTAATGCGGTGAACAGACACTGTATCGCTTTTTCCTTATCATTAATCTGGGAATAGAAAATTCCTTTGCTCACCAACACATAATTCATTTCATAATCTGCCCCGATGGATTTAAACAGTGCCATACTTTTATCTATATAGGAAACCGTTTTCACCGCATCTCTTTTCATGGTATACTGCCCGGCTAAGTTAGAATAATAGGCAGCCAGATATTGGGTATATTTTACGTGCAGATCCTGCGGATTTGTATTTTTTAAGTTTTTTGAAGCCAGCCTGCCCATCATTTCATTCAGTTCCTGGGCTCTTTTATCATTGGAGGGTATCTGGTCTATCACCGTGGCGATGCTCATCAGCCTGGTGGTATCATGTATTCTGGGGTTCTGCAATGCTTTTTTCAGAGAATCAATCGTTCTGTCCTGTGCAAAAGAACCCGAAGATATAAAAAACAAGAATGCAGCAGCGATTATTAGTTTAGTTTTATACATAAAAGAAAGTGAAAGAATATATTTCAGTCACAAAATTAAGTATTTTAGGCACTTTCACCTAGTCATATTTATTTTTCTCTGCCTTTATCTTATCTTTTTTTATCTTTTTGAAGAAATATCTTAATAATCAGGTGTGCAGCAGAGATTTTTTGTTATTTTGCACCCGCCTTTAAACTAAGTAACCGCTGTAAATTCAGGATTCAGCATACCCTTGAATCAATCTTTTCTAAAATAGAAGAAAATGGAAGATATATACCTATACAAAGACGAATTTGAAAACGATTGCCAGTTTCTCAGAAAAAAGTATTATGAACATGTATCTGCCATAATTACAGATTTTTTTGAAGAACCATTACCCGATAATGAATTTCATCAACGTTTTCTGAATATGCTCAATACTCCTGAAAATTATGAGGATGTATACCACATCACAACCGAAATGCCTTTTTACTGGGCCATCTGCATCATCGAAGACAGATGGACGAATAATCATCTGATTAAAAATAAAACCAATGATGATTATAGAAAATGGAATAACAGGTATTGTATAGAAAATGATATCATCACATTTATTATACAAGGGATTAATGAAGAAACCTATGTTTTTAACAATAATGAGGGCGGTAAAAGCATATTTTTAGTTAAAAAATTTTATGAATTTGTAAGCAGTCTGGTGACTGATTTTTTCAAACAGCCTTTTGAATATAATATAATGAATGTCAGACTTATCAATCGTTTAAATGCTTTATGTTCTAATGGATATTATAAAGATATTAACCCATTCATAGGCAACCCGCCTTATTGGGCACTGTCGATCATAGAAAATAAAGAAACAACCTGTGTTTTGAGTGTAGAGCAGTTAAAATTATATCCGGAATTTCTTGAGAAGTTTTTTAAGAAAAACGGGATCAGCTCGTTTGTTATTCCGGAGAGTTCATAAAAGAACTTTTAAATTTAAACAATATTAAGCAAAGCAAAAAAACATCTTTTCAAAAGAAAATCCTAAATATTCCGTTTAATTCTTAAATTTGACTAATGCAAAAGAATCTTTATCTCATCATTATATTATTTTCCCTTAGCAGCTGCTATACTTACCAGGTAAAAAAGCAAGCAGATCCGGTGTCCGATAATAGGCCGGAAGCGAAAAAGAAGGCAGCTCTTGCCAATACTACTGCTGCGGAAATGAAAGGTGCACCTGCTGACCCTCTAAGCCAGACCCCAAAACAGGCACCTATGCCTATGAATATCCGGGAAAGGCTTGTCCCTAACAAGAATTTTAAAATTGACGTTGATGGCAGATCTTATAAAATAATCGTTGACCGCTGGGAAAGCGACAGTCTGGTGGCCCATCCTGTTAATAGTCCTAAAAAAACACTGAAATTCCATAAGAACCAGATTAATGCCGAGAAAATTGCAGAAAAACGATTCTCACAACCCATAGCTGATATTATTACAGTGGTGGCTTATACCGCAATTGGTGCAGGAATCTATCTTCTTGTCCGCTAATTTTTAAAGTTTTTCCGGTAATTACAGAAATACTGCTGTCCGAAGTCTCCTGACTTCGGACAGCAGTATTTTAGACACCCCATAACTCCTTATTAAAAAACCTCTTTTATCACTAAAACTCCCATCCAACCTCTCCCTCTATTTAATTTTTTCCCCGCTACCGCGCGAATCCTTTCGTATGGTCTTCAATACTACAATCGTAGTTCTACTACAATTTTACAGATTTAATGAAAAATTACATTTCATAATCTATTTTTTATCTAAATTAGGTGATATAATACCAAAAAAAACGCATAAAATATTATGAAAAACACCTCAAATTCTGATAAAGTGTCAGAAAACCACATTGCGGGCATCAACCGGGTGGTAAAACTGGACATTGTGGTTGAGGGCAGGGCTATCAATCACTTTAAACACTTTCGTTTACAACAGAGTGCAAGAAAGCACCATGATTTTGAACTGGTATTGGCTCACGATTCTTTGGGTGAAGTGCAGAACCACAATCTTGCACAGGCCCAGAAGTTTCTGGGAAAAAGAATCACCATTGTCTTCAGATATAAAGATGCCGAAGATGAAAGCCCCGAAAGAACCTTTGTGGGCCTCATTACCAAAGTGGCATTCAGCCAGGAAAAAATGAGCCTGGGAAACATTATCCTGAAAGGAAAAAGCCCCACGATTCTGATGGATGCGGCCCCGCATACCCAGAGTTTCGGAGGAAGCCAGGAAGTGAATACCAATATTATTGCCAACCGGATTATTAAAGAAACGTTAGGCACCAATAAATTCGATTTCAGAATAGACACCCAGAATAAAAGCTATATCAGCTACAGCTCCCAATACAACGAAACCCATTACAACTACCTTACAAGGATTGCGGAAGCTTATGGAGAACAGTTTTATTATGACGGCGAAATCCTTCATTTCGGAAAGCTTCCTTCTTCTGAAAAACCGATCCAGCTGATGTATGGAAGCAATGTAACTGATGTGATGGTTGAACTGAAAGCTGTTCACACCAAACCGGAATACTTTGGCTACAACAGCAGCAGCCATACCAAAATGGTGGGTTCCGATGATCGTATACAGCATTTGGGAGAATTATCATCCAGAGCCTATGAGCTGAATGACACAATTTTCACGACCCGATCTCTCACCCCTACGCCCGTTAACCCCAATATGTTCCTCGATGTGGATGATTCCCAGAAAAGCGCAAGGGGAAGTAAGGCCGTAGAGGTTTTTACCGTTACAGGGCAGACTACCGTTCCGTTCCTATATATCGGTTGCGTGGCAGATTTAGCCATGAGAAAGACAGACAGCAATGAAACCTCACATTTTACCACCTTAATGATCACAGAGGTGAGTCACGAAGTGGATGCAAGAGGATACTATACCGGGACCTTTGAAGCCATCGCCGAAGGAACCGGCTTTATGCCTAAACCTGATTTTGAAATGCCCAATGCAGAACCGCAGGTAGCCACTGTGATCTCCAATGCAGATCCACTGAATCAGGGCAGAATACAGGTACGCTTCGACTGGCAGCTGAATGATACCACCCATTTTATCCGAATGATGAGCCCCGATGCAGGCGGAACAGATGCCATTACCCAAAACAGAGGCTTTGTAGCCATTCCGGAGATTGGCGATCAGGTGATGGTAGGATTTGAATACCATAATCCCGATTTTCCGTTTGCCATGGGCGGAATGTTCCACGGACAGGTAGGCCTGGGCGGAGGCGTAGACAATCACCTGAAATCTATACAGACCAGAAGCGGCATAAGGGTTTTAATGAACGATGCGGACAAAAGTGTAACCATTAAAGACCCAAGCGGAAACACCTATTTTATGGATGGACAGGGCAATATCCAGGTGACAGCTCCAAAGAATATGACCTTTATAGCCGGAGAAGACATGCATATTTCAGTGGGAAGGAACATGACCACCAAAATCGGGCAGGACAGCACCATCAATATCGGCAATGACCACACCGAATCGATCACCAAAAGATACACCCAGATCTCAGAAAACAAAAGTGTTACGGTTAGAAAAGATCAGACGGAAAGCACTGGCAATAAATTTAAAAGCATTGCCGGAGAAGCCGATATACAGACCTCTAAAGGTGATTTAAAACTTAGAGGAACCACACTGGCCGTATTCCAGGGAGGAAAAGACGTTAAAGTCAGTAAAGGCTAGCCAACTACAGGTGATGAAAGTAAATTTTCAGTTGTTAACAGCTACAGCAATTGAATCCAAATCCAAAATATGAACACATGGAAGAGCAAAAGACTTCAGCGCATGACCGGAAGCTTTCTGAAAAAAGAGCAGAACGGCAGAAAAAATCCAGCGAAGATTCTCCATCAGAAAAGAGAGAGATGGTAATGCATGGAGCCAAACTGAGCTGTCCTTATGCTCAGGCGCCAGGAGAGCTGAAAGTTACCTCCAATGAAATAAATCTTCAGGATAAGCTATTTGCCACAAAGGGCGATGGAAACAACATGGTAAACCTTCAGTTTAAAGGAACCTGCGGACACCCGAAATGGCCCGCCAAAAACATGTCTCCTCCACCCTGCATGAGCGTGATCAAATTAAGTCCATGGCAGAACCTGGGAACCTCCATCATACAGGAACAGACCGTTCTGGTAAAAGAATCTTACATCAATTGCACTCCTGATTTTAATGCGGCTGTTGCTTCACCAATTCCGAAGGCTGCAAGTATAGCTTCCAGTATTGATGATAAACCAATCATTATTTCAGGGTATTGGGTTGATAAGAATAATCAAAAAGTAAAGCTGCACCCTTACGGTGATGATCAGTTACGTTTTTATTTTGAAGTGAATAAATCAGCTGTAGGAAAAAAGATAACATTTACAATATATGAATTAGATTCAGGCCCATTAAATGATGATAATGTATATGAAAAAGAATACACGGTCGCTCATGAAAAAAATTACATCAAAGTCCCTTTAACAGCAGATCTGTTTACCAAAGGTGGGGAAAGCATATTACAGCTATATGCGGAAATTAAACTAGAAAGCACCACCTATGAACTTCCGCAGGAAACCGATCATCTCAAAATTCACGTCGTTGAATTTGTTCCTAAAATAGAAGGCGCATTGAACTGGACAAAAGCTAAAATGCTGCAGGAAATATGGTTTAACGGCAATGAAAATGATAAACCCTGGTTAGTTGATCCTAAAGTTGATTTACTCTCCATGGATTGGGTAATATCCTATTCCAGAATGAAGACTGAATATGATAAAATTATTGCAACTAAATGGAAATCTGAAAATGCTTTAAAGCTTCTGAAAAAAAGGATTAAAGAAATGACAAAAAATCCTGATGTAGGCTTAAAGCTTCCTAAAAAAGATAACGAAACGGTAAATTTTGGAGTATCCCGAAATGACATCCGGAAGTTTAATGATATTGAACAGCCTAAATTAGGAGGAAAAAAAGCCCAGGAAATAATGCCATTATTTGAACGGTTTTATTATCAGAGTGTTTCCTATAATATCAGCAAAAATCCTTTTTCAATGGAGCCTTTGGACGATTTATTCGGAGCATTGGCGAGCTGCCAGTTCAGAGTCATTGCATTTGGAACCATTACACGTAAAAACTGGAAGTCACCTTTAGGAATGAATTTAAACAGCTATCTGGTTAAGATCACAAAAATTGGAGTTTATATAAAGGACAGTTTCGATTTTATCACAGAAGATGAATATCTGGGTGACTGGTCGCCTAAAAAGAATACAGTATCGGTAAATCCATATGGAGTTACCAAGGATACTTTCTATACCATAGAGAACAAATCATATAGAGAATGGAGAAAAGATTATAAAAAAGGAATGGACTTTAATTTGTATACCGATGTAAAATATTTAAATGTATATCATGAATTTTATGCTTCCCCTAACGAAATTGAATAGATTATCCTATACTGTTGTATGCAGTACGACATTTTTTGTCGCTGCATCAGTACTGTATTTTATTTTGAATAATTTGGTTGATAAAGTCGTAGGTTCTCCTTTGGGAACGGCCTATCATTGGGCACATCCTTATTCATTTATTATGGTATTTGCTGTTTTTTTTATGATAACGATGCTGTTGACAGGAAACAGAAAGACTGCTCACAGCAATATGTTCTATTTTATTTTTTATGCAGTCTGGATTGTGCTTTCTTTGGTTTTTTCCGGTTTGTTGTGGTCTCTTTTTGATATGAGCGCAGGCTACTTCCCCCAGGGATCTGATCTTTTCAAAAAAATATTTTCGGATATGTTTTATGGGTTAACCTGGGGCGGCTGGGCTATTTTAAGTGCTATTCCTTTTAATTTTTTAGTTTTTGGAGTGTCATTTTTTATTATTAAAAATTATAAAAATTTTATTATCAATCATTCTTAAACAAATAAGAATTAGAATTAGAAAAGTAAACAGTGATTTAGAATGTTTAAATTTTAGAGATGAAAGTTATTCGTAGTGTAATTCTAGCGTTATTGCCTGCTTTCGTTAGTTGTCATTCATCTGTAAATGCGTCTAAGGATATTTCGGTTGGAAGTATAAATGACTCTATCAATCTTTATGCATTTATAGGAGAGAAAATTTCAGTTGAAGAATTTGATCCTAATATCAATAACGAGATTACAGGAAAAGAAATTGATGAAGAAACCGGAGATTCAGTACGTGTTATTAAACAGCATTTTGTAATGGATAAGGCATATCGTTGTAAATATAAGATAGTGAAAAACATCTTCAATAATTTACCGAATGACACTATTGAATTTGTAGCCTATGATCATTATGGAAAACCTGCATTTTCAGAAAGAGACTTTGCAATTCTTTATCTCTCGGAAAATAAAAAAGACAATCATTATTTTCATCAGAAATATCAATATGATGGGGTGTTCAGAGATAAAGACGGAAATTATTACAGCTATCCAAAATTCAGAAATACAGAAGATTTGAACTATGCAAAAGAAAATATAAAAAGCTTTAAAGCAAACTTAAAAAATGAAAAATTTAATTTAACAAATTTAAACTCTGAAGTCAGAAAAACATACTATCCGGAAGAGTTTTATGCAATTAAAAACAATTTTGCTTTCCCAATCAAAGGACTGTATTTAAATGAATTAATACATTACAGGCTAAAAACATCCTTTAAGGATTTGTAAAATTAACCTATTGAATTACAAATATGAAGATCAAAACTTTAACTGTTTATTACAAAAAATGAAAAAATTGATTACTGGCTTCATATTATTTTTCTTGATCTCTGTTTGTGGGCAAAAAGCTGCTCATGACAGTTTGAAAATGTATTACCAGGATTCATTGATTGTCAATAGAAACTTTAAAGACGGAACGGGATTCAGTAAACTGACCGTGAAGGTGATCAATCCGTGTAATGGGGAAAAAGAAAGATTTGACGGAGTGGTAACCATGATCAGTGCTGTTGTTAAAAATAAAAATTACGGCGATAGTATAGTTTATGATTATCCTGATGCACAATCGGGCTTAATTAATTTAAAAGCAGAGAATATCTCTAATTATACAGTAAATAAAAGTCAGGCTGTCTTCATCCCTTTTACGTATTGCGGAAATTGGGATAATGATACAAAAGTCTCATTCATCATACTGTATAGCCGCAAAAAGTATCTGTATCATATCAAATACTATTGTGGTGAAGATGGAAAATGCAGAATTAATGATAATCTGAACATCAGATTGAAAGATCTGCCTTCAGAATTAAGACTGAAAGTGAGGAAAGACTTGGAAACAAAGTATAATAAATCAGATGATTTTTACTAATCAGCTCAAAATAAAAGGTTATGAGTGACGAACAACAAAAAGATGATTATTCTGCCAATCCCAATCAAAAAGTTTATGATGTGCCGCACCAGGTGGATCATGAAGTGAATGTGGTGAAAATATATTTTGCAAAACAGGTTCCTAAAATGATCTGGGAAACTAAAGAAGAAACCTATCCTGTAAAAAAAGGAGGGCTGGTATCTGATGTAAAAAAGAAATATGAAAAAAAAGGAAGAAGGAACATCCGGGCCGATAAAGAAGATTCTGTAAGATTAGCCGCAAAAGAAGAAGTGAAAATCACCTGGGAAGAAGAAGTACAGGCAAAGAAAGCAGATGGCACCCCTGATTTTGATTTTGAGCAGATCAACAGCACCACCATTAAAAAGAAAGTCTGGGTGGTAGCCAACTGTGAAGGAGCAAGCGGAAAACTCTCTGTTGAGATCCACGAAAATAAACTGAAAAACGCAGAAAACGTCTATGAAAATCCGGTGAAGTTTTTAGATGGAGAAGAAGAGAAAAGCAAAATTGAATTCAGCATCAACGGAACACTGGTTTATTCCAAAGAAATAACACTTCGTCCCAAAAGTGATGAAGATTTAAATAAGCTGATCGAAAAACTTAATAAAAGGGATGATTTAAACGCCTTCTTATATTTCAAAGCCGAGGTAAAAGAAACAGAAGATGAAGTAAAGTTTCCGGATGACACCCATGAGTTTCTGAATAACGACAGCGAAAGATTTGAGATCAGGTACTGTGACTGCGGAAAAAAATATACGATCATCTGTACCCGGTACAGTGGTGAATACGGGCCCGCCTACTGGGGCACAAAGAAACTTGAAAATTATGCCGACTGGGGCACCCTGATTGAAGACAGCAAAATTACCGCTGAAGAAAAGGCTATACTGGTAGGAATGTCTGAGAATGAAGGCAAGCTGGACTCCGTTCAGTCCTATGACTGGGATCTCTCCGGTGAAAAGATGATATTAACCGCAGGGGCAATGCAGAAAACAGTGGATCATACCGGAAAAGGTGAATTTACCACACAGGTTGAAGAGTTTAAAGCCCAGTATCCTGAAAAATATGAAGAGCTGTTTGTATCATGCGGATGGACGGTTGACTCCGGGATTTTGTATTATAAAGATCCGGCAGATTCCAAAGCGGAAAAAATTACAGGCAATACCCTATCCGCTAAAATCAGGGAAAACTGTAAAGAATCTTTATTTGGAAAAACGGTAGAATCCAAACCTCTGCAGCCCATCGTCAACGCCGTTATTGATAAAACATTTCAGGAAAAGCAGGTGCTTGATTTTATCAAGAGATTAAAAGAAGTGGTTATGCCTATAGTGCCAACGGGACATTCCTATAAACTTTCAGATTACTTAAAATCAAAATTAGGAAAGGCCACCGCACTGGATCACCATATTAACAGGCCCGGATTTGTAAAAGATGATTTCGGTGCTGCATTAAACAGGTTTTTTGCTAAAAAAGATGCCCAGACGGACAAAGAAAATAAAAACAGGAAAGAAGGTGAAAAATTAGGAAAAATATCGAGAAATCCCGGCGAATGGGGAAATATGCACAGCACCTATGAACAGGAGATTCTTGATGATTATGGTAATAAAAGAAGAGGTACCGATATGGATAAACGGTATGAAAAAATGAAAAATAATTCAAACTTATCATGAAAAAAATGACAACCCTGCTGATGATTTCAGTGACTTTAATTACGTGTGGGAATATGGCTTCCCCCCGGAATCATGATGGACAGAATAAAACGGTAAAGAAAGATACCCTTCTTACGCTAAACAATAATGTATCCCTGTATTATGCGTCATACAACAAGGATATGAAGCTATGGTACAACCTCTATATTATTAATAAAAAGAAGCGTATAAAAATAGATAAGGGAAATCAATACAAAGGTACCGGAAGCGAGCTCTTTACTTCCCTGTCCCCGAATGCCAATTATGTAGTAGTGGATGCCATCATCAAAGATTATGTGCATGAAAGCGACAAAGACAGTACCCTTCACGAAAACTACACGTGTGCGATTATTGATTTAAAAAAAGCAAAAATAGTTAAACAGATGCAGCAGGACTGCGACGGATCGTGGAACAAAAAAAACCAGTGGGTTTCTTCCGGAGGAAAAGTAGTTTTTGAGTAAAATAAGGAGTAGAGAATTATGGAGCCAGTATTTCCCATAGATATTCAAGTAAACCTTACTGAAGGAAAAAAATTTTACCGTTATTCCTGTAATGAGTATACCACCACCAACGGAAATACGCACAGAAGCGAACTCAATAAAAATTTTCATGTTACGCTGAAGCGTTTAGAAGAAGAAAAATTTGAATACCATATAGAAATTTTTGACAGGGTTCACCGGGATAAGGAACTGTCACTGTCTGAAAAAGATTTCTTAGCCAGAATTGCAGACATCAATGATGAGGTAGTCCTTATAACAGACAAATATGGCCGTTTAAAAAATATACAGGGATTGTCTGTTCTTCAGGATAAAGCAGAAAAAACGATAGAAAAGCTCTCCCGGTCCTATGTAGGTAAAAAGGCTGAAGATTTTTATCGGTTTTTAAAAGACTTTTACCAGAAAGAAAATTTAGTATGTAAAGACTTTTTAAAAAACAATCATTTCGGAATGATCCTCCATAAATTTTATGGAACATATGAAAAGGAAAATCAGGTAAAGTACAGCACCCGTTACTCTAATTTTATGGCCAATACCATAATAGATATAGACGAAACGGTAGAAACAGAAGCCATGCGTTATGATGATGAATTATTACTCTTACAGTATACCGGCACTATTCCTTCAGATAAAAACAGGGAAATGTTTTATGGAGAAATGAAAAGAAAGGAAATCACTTATAACGCTGAAACAGATGCTCCTAAACTGGATAAATATAAAGGACAGATGTTATTGGATTTTACCACCAAAGAAGTTTTGGAACATAAGCTTACCATAGAATTTTCACTGGGGGAAAACTACCAGAAGAAGATCATCTATCATATAAAAGAAATAAGCTATGAAGAAGTATAAAAAACAGGATGGCTTGAAGAAATGCAGCCACGGGAAGATAAACAATCCGGCGAAGGGATATCCCATCCCGGCTGTATATTTTTATTATTTGGGTAATTCCCGTATTTAAAAAAGAAAAATTTAAAATGGCAACACGTATTACTATAACAGATTCCGGACAGACCCAAACTTTAAACGGTCCATTGGCTCCGGATACTCCCGATGATTCATTACAGCGTATCACTGACGTTTATTTTGCCAAAAAAGTGACCACAAACGATGGAACAAGAGTAAGTTTCACAAAAATTGACTCTGCCCATGTGCAGCAGGACCATCTGAACCAGCCGATTCCTTACGACGCTGTACTAGGAAAAACGGTCTATCTGGTCCTGGAAACCAGCAATATGACCAGCCTGAGTATAGATGTGGCCATAAGACCTTCAGCAAATACGTTAACCGGAAATACAGATACATTACAGCTAATGCGTTTCATATCCCCCAACCGATATGAGGCACAAAGACTGTTTACTGTACAGGTTGGAAATTTTGATGCCCTGAACAACAGAGCAGGAGCTCATAATCATTATACTAATTTACAAAGCGATCACATCAATAAAGCCATAATTAAACTGCAGCTGAGACCTGACTCAAGAGCCACTCTTGATGAATGGACCGAAAGACTGGCTGATGGCAGCATTAATCTGGAAGTGGCAGTAGAAAGAACGGACAATAATCCCTGTGCCTACGGAGATGGACAGGAAGAAGTAAACGGAGCCGGTATTTTCCTGAATGATGACAGAGGAAGGTTCCGATTGGTCAATAAGACGATATACAACATTCATCATGGTGATAATACTTACAATACTTTAGCCGTAATCAGTACAAATCCGGAAAGAAGAAGAAGGATCCAGAAAGTGGTGAGTAATCATTCTACCGAGATTATTTATTTTTATTATGATCAAAATGATAATGAACACAGGATCTGTTCCAGAACCAAAGAAACTGTAACCAGGAAAAGAAGAGTGAATACGGTTCCACCGCTGGCTCAAAGAGGAAACCTTTTGCAGACCATAGATTTTACCGCGAACAGAAATGCCGGAGAAAGTATAGACGCCCATCAGCTATTGGTATATTCCAACGGAACCCTTGGTGATGGAGCCACCGATAAATGGTATGCCAATCAGCCGGGAGAAGTAGAACTGATCAATATGGATATTATAGGAAATGCAGGCGTTGGGCCACAAATTTTTGAGGCATTCAACTATAACCGGGATGGCGTTATCATCCGATATGGATTCCAGCATACCAGGAGAAGAAGTATTCAGCCGGATTTATTTTCCGGTTTCCTGGGGGCATTGGCACAATTCAGACAGGCTGGAAACAATCATTATATTGTATCCCAGGGCTTTTCCTATTCTGATGCATCGTGTTATCCCAGTGCAGAGCATGTAAACGGAGAAGCAGGAGACCTGAATTTATTAACGACTCAGGAGGATGGAGTCAATACGGTCCTTACCGCAGCGAATTTTGATTATGACAGTCAGGTAACGCTTCGGAATCTTCTTTATGAATTTGGATTTGAATCGGGACGGTCAGAAAATTTTTCCAACCCTTCAAATCCCAGCACTGAAGACAATGCCACCACACGGTTGCCCCATACCACGCATACCGCTACTCCAAGACATAATAATCACCTGCATGTTCACGGTTTCACCCCAATATCAGATATATATGCCTAAAATTAATATCTCTTTTACCATTTTGTTTTTCCTCTTTTTCAGCTGCACTACAGCTCAGACGGAAAACAAAGTAATAAACAGGGAACCACAGTCACCAGGGAAAAAGTCAATCCCGTTCAGCAACAGTACAACGGATTGTATAGCCCTGCCTTTTGGATATTCAGATATTTCAAAACGCATGACCGCCGATGCTGTTCTGCCTGTCCTGCAGGATGTAAAGAAATTAAAGGAAATCAATGCCTTAAAATTTGAAACACCCATCAAAAAAGATCTTATCTTACTTCCCGAACAGTATGATGTTTTTCTGCCATTCAGCAAAGACGTCAATGAAAAATATGACCGCATTAAGATTGCATCCCATTTCATTTGCCATGGAGAGTATTCTCTGTACTTTATGGCAGTTTATAATACCGTTCGTTACGCAGAGCCGTTTATTGAAAAAATATATCTGATTTCAACAAAGGACAATAAGCCTCTTGATATGAAGAGAATATATCTTCATCATGAAGGAGAAATGGGTTTTGCCAGCCATACATTGTTTAATATTGATAAAAACCATATCATTTCCCTCCAGGATTATGAATTTTCCGAGAGTCCTTTTACCTTAAAACCTTTACAGAAATACCAGATTTTACCCTCCGGAAAATTTGCCCGGTATTATGATCAGGATGGTCTTTATAAAAATGATGAAGAACAGGGCATGGTGAAAAACCACATCAGAGAAGGAAAATGGACAGAATTCAAACCCAACAGATTGGTAGACTCACAACTATCTCCGGAATTTACAGATCCCTATACTTACCTGGAGGCAGAGTATAAGAATGGTTTACCCGTTGGAGAATGGAAATGTTATAAGCTGCTCCAGAAATATAATGAAGAAACCGGAGAATCTATCATCAATACGAGGAAAAAAGGACAGCTGATCTATACGGAAATATATAAAAACGGAGTATTGGAGAAACGGGATTTTCAATAACACAGATGTTGGTGAAAAACCTGCATAATCTACAAGAGAATTAATTTTTTATCGCCGCGAATGCACGAATCCTTTTCATTCGTGCATTTGTGGCATTATAAACCAGTCCTCAATTTTATTCGGAAATAGATACAAAGTCATTCTGAAAATCTAAATACAACCTGAATATTTTAAGTTTAAAATATTTCATATCAAAACATTACAAATAATTATCTGATTTACACAATCTGAAACCTTCCCACATTTAAAAGAACTATTTTTGATAACAATATTTAATTATATTTGAAAATAACTATACTCCGTAACCAGGAAACTTAATTGATCTGATTTTTTAAACTTATCCATGAATAAAAGAAAATTATTAGAAGAAAAAGAATGGGAATATTATGTTTTTGAGGAAAATGATACTATCCAATTATCAGTTCCAATTCCTGCTCCAACCCCGGGATTTGATATTATATATACTCTGAACGATTCTGAACGGGAAAAATACTTACGTACGGGTATTAAAGCCCTTGAAGAAAGGATACAGGATATGAAAGTCAATTTTTCAAATTATACCATGAATTCATGGAGATAATCCTGTATCATCAATACAAAAAACAATTTGCAGATCATTTCTATTCTCAGCAGCAAATGCAGCACTTTCACTAACAGCTCACAAGATATTTCCGTATGCAAAATCAATGGAAACAGATAAAATATAAAAAATGAAAGCAAAAAAGATAATGTTTGCCCCATCGGCAGTAGAGCAATTTACATACAGGTTCAACCAGGAAAATAACACCTATATTGAGCATACAGATGAAATACTGGACGGCTCACCTTTCGTTACAATAGATTTTAAAGAAACTCCATTTCAGTTAATTTTTGAGTACACTTACGAACTGGGAAGTATACAACATCATTTAGAAAAAGAAAATAAAGATTTTTTACATTAGATTACTACCCCTTTCCTCCTGAAGATGGTAAAAATATAGCTGACGTTCGCCAGACCAAACAGGAATTATTTGACGGAGATGAAGAAAAATGCCTGCATAAGATTTTTAACATTGACGATCAAAAAGTCACCGTAACAGATTTTTACAACAGCCCATTAAGAGCATTACAAAAAGAAATAGATGCTGAAAGTTTTGATCAGGTAATTGAAGAAAGTAAATTTAACCTGATCAACTCGTACAATGAAATATATACATCTGAAGAAGGACTGGAAGTTTATTATCTCATAAGAAATGAAATGATCTACCTGTTTTCCTACGGGGAATATCAGACAGGCAGATATATGCTGTTTTTAGAAGGGGTCTGGTATTACAAACCATGGAATAAAGATGAATAAAGAACAGCTATTGGATCATTTTATTAATGAAAGATAATCAAATAAGGAGATTTTAAGTATTTTAAGGAATGGAAAATAATAATTTTGAATTCAGCCTTACTTTAAATGGCTCTATACCGGGAACATCATTTAAAAAAATAGAAGAATTAATAGTTCCTCATTTTAAAAATATAGAGAAGATCAATTTCCATGATGATGGGTATGGTAATGTAACGGTTGAAAATAAATACTGGGAAATTTATATCTGTCTCTCGAATATGCTGATAGAAGATGTAGAAGAAGATTATTTATTAAGTATGGCCTATAAAGGCTCTTTTGAAGAAGGAGAAAAAGAGCTGAAAGAATTTGCAGCGTATCTGTATGAGAAAGGCTTTATCTATTCTCTGGAGTATGAAGATATAAATGATCATGAGTATCTGATACAGCATCCTCAATGGAAAACTTTTTTTGAGGAAAGAAGAAAATATTATAAATAATTGAATGAGACTTTGCAGTAGAATATTTTTAATCCTTTACATAAAATGGACGAAAAAGAATTTGAAATAGAAGGATTCTTCAGTACCTCATTGGTAGAAGAAATCATGAAAGAATTTGTATGGCCAATGTCTTACACAATAATTGATGATGATCTTGATCTTTTTGCAGAGATTATTTTCCCTCAATGTACATTGCTGTTGTCAGATGATGGTCTTGGTGCGACAGATTTAGATTTTACTTCATATAAAAGTGAAGAAATAAGGATTAATATTGCTGTTGCATTAGGAGCCAGAAATTTGAAAAGCTCTCATTTGCACCTGGCAAAACGGTTAAGTGTCTGGCCTAATGCAGAAGACATGAAAACAGCCATACGAAATACAATGATAATTTTACAGGCTTATTTCCTGCCATTTATTACAGGAAATGATGACCAGCTGATGAAAGATACTCAAAAATTTTTATTAAGTTTTCCAAAATATAAATATTAGCAAGTATAGGCAATAAAGGAAATTATAAAACTGAACAGTCCTCTTAAAAAGCTTAAACAGGTTTCAAATTAAAAAAGTAGTACATTTAAAATGATAGATATAAAAATTAAAAATAAGCTTATTACCGAAAACGAAATCAGTGAGCTCACCAATCAAACAGGGAAAATATTTCCAAAAGATTATAAAGATTTTTTGCTGAAAAACAATGGTGCTTATTTTGAATCTAACGATATTTTCTTTGGAGAATATGACGATGATATCAATGTATTTGAAATTTACTCTTTAAAATATGGAAAATCAAACTTTTCAGAACACAACGAATTCAATGATGGTATTCTTGATGATGGTTATTTTAATATAGGCAGAATTAGAGGAGGTAATATCTGTATGTCTTTGCAGGAACAGAATTATGGTTCCATATATGCTTATTATTCTACTGGAGAATTAGAATTTCTGGTACCTTCTTTTACTGAGTTTCTGGAGGGATTAATTGATTACAAAGATATTTTGGGATAAACCCACTACTCTGCTGCCACACAAATTCTTTAAACATGATAGACGTAAAAGTAGAAAACGGAATAAAAAAAATTAATAACAAAAAACTGGAAGAGGTACTGGAGCACATAAATCCCGTTCACACTAATATTAATTTGATTGAAAAAATATTTAATGATATAACTTCGGAAGATGATTTCGTAACGGAACTTAGGCTGTTAAAAGAAAAAGAAACTCCCACGGCCCTTCTTTTATACATCATGCACATAGGAAGCCTGGATTCTTTGTATGATGCCAACATCATTTTTGCAAAAGTATTAGAAGGATAACCTCCGCCGCCGCACAAATCTTTTCGTGTGGTTTCTAATATTATAAACACTCCGCTCTCCGAAGTCTCCTGACTTTGCACAGCGGGGGATCTATTTGACACCAAAGAACTCTCACCTGGCAATGAAAATGTTGTAAAAAAAGCCTCACCATCAATGTGAGACTTTTTTGTTTTTTGGAAAATACTATTTTAGCTTAAGGATTTTTATTCAATACAACGGTATAAACAACATTAGGACTAACAGTAGTAGAACGTTTTAAACGAATGATATCATTCCCTAGATTAACAGACAGTTCACCTGTAATACTCAGATCTGAAATCTGTTCCCGATTAAAAGTATATTCTCTTTTATAAACAAGATGATTAACAGGATCAACAACACTCCACCCTACACTCAGCTTATGAATAGTATATGATTCGAGAGGGTTAGGAGAAGTACTGACATATAAGGCTGTTTGTCCATTGCTAATATACTTGCTTATAGACAGCAAAGGACCTGAGACGCAGGAACTAGGTGGTGTTGTTAAATAGCACGTAGTAATGTCGTATTCTGCTGTTACCTTTATGGATGGTTTAGGCGTAGTTCCTTCTGCTTGGTACATAATACTGAAAGAAGTTTGCGCAAAAACTTTGGTTCCTGAAGCCAATGTAAATAAAATGGCTAAGAAAAATGTAATGTTTTTTTTCATAATAAATAAAATTTAAAAAATTGTAATAATTTATAGTTTTTATTAAAATTAGAATGACTCCACAGGCAAAGCAAATTAAACCTTATAACTGCGAATATTGGGTTTATAAGTGCGAATGTTTGGTATACAAGTGCGAGTTCCCGCTACCGCACGAATCCTTTCGTGTGGTTCCTAATATTATAAACCCTCTCTTACCATTTTAATAAAACACGACACCTGAAATATAGGTCCTGATCATAATATTTAATTATATTTGAAAATCCACTAATCAACCATTAAGATGAGCGATAGCAAATACGAAATAAAACTCAGGCCGACAACAGTTGCTGATTTAGATATTCTCTATCAGTTCCAGATTGATGATGAAGCCTGTCATCTGGCAGCATTTACATCAAAGGACTCTGCCAATAAAGAAGCCTATCTGGCCAAATATACCCGATTACTGAATGATCCTACCGTGAACAACCAGACCATTATTGCCGATACTGTTATCGTAGGAAGCATAGCAAAGTTTGTATTGGAAGGTGATGCGGAAATCACGTACTGGATTGATAAGGCTTTCTGGGGAAAAGGTATTGCCACAACAGCATTGAAAGATTTTCTTAAGATTGAAAAAACAAGACCTATTTTTGGACGTGTTGCCTTTGATAATATGGGCTCACAGAAGGTTCTTGAAAAATGCGGCTTTGTAAAAATCGGTACTGACAAAGGTTTTGCCAATGCCAGACAAATGGAAATTGAAGAATTCATTTACAGACTTGATATTTAATTCAATGAAAATAAGCAGCGCTTTTTATGCAGATATTGCCGTAATACAGTTTACCCATTGGTTTAATACTCAAAACAATACACAAATCTGTGCCTGTGCAGAACTTAAAGAAGGAGTCCCTTTTGTGGAAATTGATTTTAAGGATACTGGCAAAGAATTTATCTTTAAATATGCGCTCCGGCTTGGAGAAATACAAAATGAATTATCCCAAAAAGAAAAATATTCTTTGGATTACTTACAGTATCCATTACCCCCAAAGGAAGATGAAAGATATCAGTTAGATTAAATAAAAAAAATAATGATAAAAATTTCTGCCTCTCCTAAAGTCAGAAGACTCTATCAGCAGCAGGCAGAAATCCCCTGAAAAACTAGTAACTTATGAAGTATTTTGAGATTATCATCAATGCAGATTTGCCGGTAACAGGCAAATATCCTCAGGTAAAAGGTTTAAAAATTAATTTTCATGAAGCAAGGGCTTCACAATGGGGAATAATAAGGCAATGGAAATCTGAAGACGATATCCCGGATCTGAATAATTTCCTTTTTCAGAAAGGTTCCAAACTCACAGATATTGTCACCAATAACTTTGTTAACATTAACTCCGGAATTTTCATCAGCGAAAAGGCCAAATCTGTTTTTGATTCTTTCAGGATTAACGGTACTATTTATCCGGTTTCCAT
The DNA here is from genome assembly GCF_001295265.1 of Chryseobacterium indologenes. Lineage (GTDB taxonomy): Bacteria > Bacteroidota > Bacteroidia > Flavobacteriales > Weeksellaceae > Chryseobacterium > Chryseobacterium indologenes_A. The sequence continues at coordinate 477,145 of NZ_LJOD01000001.1, forward strand.
TTACGAGCAGGATAAAAAGCACAGCTATAATTTCCTGTGGTATGAAATAGGCGGCAAAAGTAAAACAGACTGGAAAGCATCTGTATTTATGGAGTATCAAACTATTGAAGAGCAATATGGTGAAATCATTCCGATTGAGGATTTTGAGGATTATAAAATGAAAGGCAGGAAATTAGATACAGAGAAAGATGGATGGGATATTGTTCTGAAAACATTGAAGCTGAAAGAATATTTCGATATTACCCCGGCTTTTGGTATTGGTTTAATATGCAATGAAAAAGTGAAAAATGCCATTGAAGAAAGTCATTTAACCGGTTTTCTGTTCAGGCAGTTAGACACTGAAGTTGTTTTTGAACAATCATAAATTACCTCTGCTCTCTGAAGTCCCCGCTCTCCGAAGTCTCATGACTTCAGAGCATACTTTACAATTTTTTTTGGGTGTATAGGCTCAAAGTCAGGATCCTTTACACAGAGGCCAGGCCTTCATTTATTTTTATCTGCTTATTCCCTTGAATGTTTCTAAAATTAGAGATACCTTTCATAGTCTGTTTCAAAAGAAATACCTTGATAGCTTTCATCCTGCCAGCTTTCTCCCGGAAAGAAAATATTCCACATCAGAAAAAATATTTCCTGAAGTTCTTCATTCTTATCACTCGGGGCCAAATCTTCTATAAAAAAGAACTGAAATAAACTCACTTTCTCAAGATTATTCAATGTAATTTTCAAACTTTCCCTGAACCTCTGAAAAAAAAGATCCCGGTCATTTCTTCCCATGATCTCTTCTTTTATTTCATTAAACCGGATGTTATAGGCATGATATAAATCTTTTTCAAAAACAGCATCTACCGCCTGCCCGATTACATATTGTATGTCACTAAAATAAATGGTTTTCATGTTAATTTTTATTTAAAACATTAAGATCCTTTAAATCTTAAGATGAATTAAGGAAAAAATCTAAGATTTTTGTAACCTTAACACTTTAAGACAATGCCCGGTTTAATATTCTGAAAACTTCCACTTCTTAATCCGGATAAAAACAGGGCATCAGATTAAGATAAAACTTTTCATTCCAAACAGATCTTAAAAATCATTTTGGATAACGAAGCAAGCCTCAATTTTTATGGGTTTTCCTATGGGATTCAGGGCCTGCAATTCATCGTCCTCCCCTAGTTCGGCTAAAAATTCTTCTTCGGAACCGGCTGTTCCGAAAACAATCCACGGTTTTCCGAAATCGGTATGCATATAATACACAGGAATCTGTGACTGCCCGGAATCTGAGTAAAAAACATCACCAACCGGAAAACCATGTAGTTCTCCGATGCGTTCGAAATCTGTGCAGTTTTCCCGGTCTCCGACTGATTTTAGAAGCCGGGAACGCTGCGTAGATTCTATTTCCCAGCTTTCATCTTCTTCACTTTGGGATGCATTATTAAAAGCTGGCCGCTCTGTACGCAATACAAAATACCGTGTACTGCCCGACGCTTTATAAATGCTGAAAATATAATGTCCACCTGCCATCAGAATGAGTTTTTTAGATTATGTACATTGGAAAAACTGACGCACCAGGCGTGAATGCCATAAAATGGAACATCAGGCCTTCCCCCTTCAGGTTTTGCGAGAATTCCGGGAACAGAAAATTCCGGAATCAAAATCTTCTGTTCAGTGTATTTTTTATCTTTTTCCACCAAAGCTTCTGCCGGATAGCTCGTCAGCATTCTGTCTGGTGAACCCGGCGAGGCACCGGGCGATCCTAATTTTTTATATTTGGTAAACTGTCTTGGTTTCATTCTATTTTTAGTCCTTATTTTTTCCTGATGCAATTCAGAAAACTTATTATTTAATGGATATACCGTCTTATGTTAGTTTGGTTTTTATTGATCTCAACACTGTCTGAGGAAATAAATTCCACTCCAAAATCCAGTTCATCAATTGACAAATAAGTGGGTACGCTGCAGCCTGTTAATTTTTGGGCTTCTATCCAGCATGATTCAAACCAATCATCAAAAATTTCATACTTTTCCTGTTCATATTCCTCCCTCATTTCTTCCCATTCTTCCTCATCCTCACAATCATCTTCCAGATCACTGACAATGTCCATTAACTCTTCTGACTCTGAAAAATAAGCGTTCAGCTCATTCCTCAGGAAGTCAATTTTTTCTGTAATGGTCAAACCAGCTGAATTGGAGCCGAAAAATACCATTGAAAACCATTCGTGGCGGTATTCAAAATTATGGGCTGCAATATCCTCTTTCTTAAAATCCGGAAGCATTGAAATGGCGTTCCCATTGAGGACATTCACCAGCTCACCTGTTATTTTTTCACGAATACCATTTAAAGCTGATTTTAATATTCCGTTGGATTTTTTAAGTTCTTCTATCTGTTCCATTGTGTTAATTGTATTTCATATGCTGTCTGTTATTTCGGGCAGATTGGTTAATGTTTAAGCCGGAAACCACTCAATAATCCGTTCCTTTACTCCTTCTACCTGCTTTTTTTGAGCCTCTAATTTTTTCACTTCCCAATCAAGAGATTCCATATAATTATTGACTATTTTCTGCTGGATTCTTGTGTTCCCTTCATGAGCGGACAAACCTGCCATCATACGCGACTGGCTTTCTAAATCCGCTTTATCGAGTATATTATTAAAAAGGTAAATCGCTGAATAATCATCCCAGACTGTTGTTTCCCGGATAATTCCCTGGGCCGTCATTTGAAGTTTCCAAAGCTCTCCGAATACGGAATGGAACATTTCTAACGCTTCATACTCCTCCGGATATTCATTCCTGTCTACAAACTTCATTACATTATGGCATGACTGGGCAGCCATCTGGTAGATGAACCCCGTTGCCAGAAAGTAATCGGAAATATCTAGTTTACCTTCTTTAAAATTGGATAAAAATGTGGACAATCCTTCTATTTGTCCCCGTGAAAACATGTCTGATGCGTCTTCATGGGTTTTTACAACAATAAAAAATAATCGAAAATTTTTTCCGAATCTTTCATAGGCTGCTTCAATTTCTTCATGTTTATGATCTAAATGATAGGTAAAAACCGTAAGTACATTTTCAAATAACTGCTCATCATAACCAGTTTCTTTGAAATATGTTTCGGTATTTTCTATTCCATTGGCAAAATCGCTGAATTTAGAGCTTTTAAGCTGCTCAAGTATGGCTTCTCGTGTCATCTTAGTTTCTTTTTAAATAAATAGGTATACATTGTTTATGATGCGAAAAACGGATTGGCTATTTTAAAAATTCCGTAGTCATAATTCTCATTGGACTTGTCAGGGTTCAGATAAAATGTAATGTGCAGATCAAGTTCTCTTTCATCATCAAGAATATGATCAGGAGCTTGTTTGATAACGTCTAAAAAGTTTTGATGCCCGTCAGGAGATGAAAAAATGGGAATTGAAAAATTTAGTTTCTTCTGGTTGCTAACTGTCATTGGAAGTGCGGTCGTCTGATCAATAATAGCCTGGTGCTGTCCGAATTTGTCATCAGATTTCATCAGATAGATGTCGAAAGCATCAATATCCGATTCATCTTCATAGCTGAAAAAGTTCACTTCCTGCAGGGCAACCTGAAAAGTAACATCTTCCACAATAAGCTCTTCGTGCAAGTCCAGCGTTACTTCTACATCAAAGGAATCTATATCGTAACTTCCTGTGTCCTTAGGATCAAATTTATGTTTAAGTTCTATCTCAATTTCTTTTTTGTAGTTCATCGTTTTAGTAATATGTATTAATGTATTTTAATTGGCAGATCATTATCTATTTTAATGATTCTTCAAAACTTGTAAGGATTTCAATAAATTATTTCTGCTTAAACGAAATTGAATCACAGTACACCATAAATTCAGGGTCATCCCAGGCACTCTGAAGATACCTGATCAGACTTGCTTCAAACCCATTATCTAACTGATAATAGGCCATATCCAGCGCTTCCAGATCTGCATTTCTTTTTACTTGATTCAAGATGTTCAACCCCTCAGTAAATCCGATTTCTTTAAATGCCTGCTTTATTTTTGCGTGGGTAATTTTTCCATATTTTATTTCATATAAATAAATACATGTCAAAGCCTCTGCTTTTTATCATTCCATCGCCATAAACAGCAATATATATATTCTTTGCTACAGGATTACCGTCCAGAATTTCCTGACTATTAACGGTTCTTAATATCGGATTACCATATTCTTCCCGAATGGCTTCATAGAATTCGAGAACCGTGTTCATGTTTATTGTCATCGTTATTTATTTATCATTTATTAATCGTATTTAACCTTAGTTTGGGTTAAGATGTTTAAATGTAAAAGGCTGGAAGATGGAAGCAGGAGGCTGGAAGTTACTTTTAGTTATACGCATTGAAAGTCACCAGAAAATCAAATTAAATAAAAACTGATCAATATTTATTCTTAGTGGCTTTTCAGAACTTCCCTCTTCCATCACCCAGCTTCAAACCTGCCTCCATCAGATATTCTTATCCCGGAATGAGGTTATTTAATGATCATCAGGAATTTACAATTCAAACTTAAATGATTCGCCTTCTACAAACACTCCTTTTGACTGCACTATTTTAATTTTCTGTTCGGCCGTAAAACCTAATGTTTCACCGCTTTTAAATGTGACATTGCTTTTGATGACATACCCGCAGATTTCGCTTAAATAAGTATGCAGTTCTCTCAACTCAAGCGGTGCGTTCACAAATTCCATTTCCAGCTTATCAAAAGTCGTTAATCCGTAAGAATAAGCACTATTCCCCTTCTCTCCTCTCCTGACACCGATATAAACCCACAAATCCAGCGGAACCACATCCGATTTCAAAGCTTCCGCACTATCCAGGTACTGCTCTTTTGGAATAAGCAAAGACTGAGAACCCTGGTATACCCCAATACAATTGCTGGTAGCAAGAATTGCCGTCAGAACTTTTGTCAAAATTCCAAAGCGCTCTTTATGATTAGTATTGTTTGACAGGATGGTTACGATAAGGTGTGAATTATGATCTTCCAGATCAGCTTCTGCAGTGGGCCAGTTGTAAGCATATTGTGCAGCTCCCTGAATGTCTCCCCACGGAATCTGTGCAGCAATTGTACCCAGTACAACCGTTTCTCCCTGAACAGAAAAGCTCACTGTTTCCGATGAACCGTTGATATCCGTTGCTTCAATCCCCCAGTCGGATAAAAGGTAGGCTATGACTTTTTCCAGATCAAATGTTTCTCCGTTATTAAACATCGGCATCGCCAATAATACATTGCTTTTAGATTTTTCTTCCTTTTTTTCTTTCTTTTTAAATAATCCCATGGTTTTAAATTGGTTTTTATAGTTAACTGTTTAGTTTTTTTAATACCTGAAAATACTCTCCTGCTTTTGAGTATATATTGATTTTTGTTTTCGGATCAATTGCTGATATAAGCTGCAGCTTCAGGGTTCTGATGTTTATACAGGCTTACCGGAAAAAGGATGAACGGAAGGAAGCAGATGAATACTGTTTTCTCATGATTTTTAAATTCAAATGGTTATTGTTTTTTGAGCATGTAATGTATTTAAAAATACGGATTACGTCCTGCGCTATTAGTTTTGTTAGTGTTCGGGCCTAAATATAGCAAGTTTCATTGAAATGTACGGCAAATTTTTTCTGTACAATTTTCCTCCACTCATTTTCATAGCTGTTAATTTATTTTCAACCTCCGTTTCTTCATTTCATCAATTAAAAATATCATCAGTGAAAAACGCTTCAAAAACACCCTTGAAAGATTTAATTCCTGTGTCACATTTTTTTCTGAAACACCTCTGCTATATTTCCTGTTATGCCCTTTTTTAGCTATTTTTACGTGATAATATAAAATACCATATGAGAAAATTTATACTTGCAGGAATAGTGACACTGGGAGGATTTTTAACGGCAAAAGCACAGTGTAATACCATATCTTCCATTACAGAAAATTTTGATGCATGGAAAGATATTAACAAATGCTGGACTGCCCAGCCAGGAAAAGCAATGCTTTATGCCAGTGATAAAAAAATCATATTTTATTCTATGAGCAGCCCGAGAGAAAACATGTATCTGGTGACCCCAAAAATTAAAGCAGGAACCTATACATTATCCCTTGATGCTTCTGATAACGGAGGAGAAACTACACTGGAAATTTTCTCAATAGCCAGCTCATCTGATGCAAAATCATATATTTCAATAGCTAAGGCATCTGAGATTACAGGAGATAAAAAAAACTTTACGATTTCTTTAAAAAAAGATACTCACCTGGGTCTGAAGGTTTTGCTTAACGGAATACATCAGGCTGTTTATATAGATAACTTTTCCCTGATACCCAAAAATAAATAATCTATATTTTTTTATGAAAAACCGGAAACATCATCTAAAAAACTGATGTATCTATTTTTTTACAGCAATATTTTATTTAACATTGCAAAAAATAATCTCCATGAAATATTCAAAACTACTTGTAGCTGCTGCTTTAATGTTATTTTCAGGCATGACGGTTAATGCACAAAAAAAGAAACCGGCAGCCTCTTCCAAATCAGGACCTATAGAAATGCCTAAAGACACTGAAATCAAGGTAATGTCCGGAGAGGAAAGATTTAAAAAAAGTCTTTATAAGCTTGAAGATTTTATAACCTTTAAATATGATGCAGATTATAAAAAAGCAGACATATATATTACGCATAATGGTCCACAAAAGCTCATGTATAAAGCTAAATTAAATGATACAGGAGTTGACACAAAATTAAAAGCACGAATCTACAACTATAAAATATATAGCCCGGACGGTAAGAAACTTTTGTTTACCTACGAAACAGAAACCGCCGTTACCAGTTTAATAAAAATGATCTATCATTCTCCGGAAAAAAAATTCACAATCCTGGATTTCTCCAACATATACAGAAGTGATGAATATACGATAGGTAAATCAGAAACTTTTAAGTATTATCCTGTCTTTTTATACTACTCAACATTTGATGCTCCAGAATAATCAATGCATTTATTTTACAGCATAAAGAAATAAAGTTCATAAAAACCATAATTTGATATACAACGAAGATGTTTCTAAAGATCAGCTTCGTTTATTACAGTCAGACTTATTGGATCAGACTTCAAACAGAGAACCGGGTATAAAAATGAACACAGATTTTATTTTTATATCTTTTCAGATTCCGGATTTAACAATATTTAATGATAAATCAATTTTAATATTTATATATTTACAAAACTTCTGTTTTCCTTAAAAACTAATATAATTCCGATTAAAGTAAATGAGACTTCACCATTATTTTTTATTGCTTATTACTCTGCATACGTTTGCATTGGGAAAAAGTCAGAAAATATCAGAACAACAGTTAGAAGATAAGTTGTATCAGGTACAGAAGAATATTGCCAGGACAGGGATAGTGAGCACTACTGTCCAGGAGCTCGAAAAAAATTACCGGACAGCAAAAGAAAACAAATACGATGTCAGCTTTCTGCTAGGTGCTGAACTGGTACGGACTTACGCCACTTTAGACAATGCCGAGAAGGTTATTGAAGTCTCTACAGATGCAGAAAAATACATTAATGCGCGCAGCCCTTCAGAAGAAGTATCCAATATGTATAAGTCTAAGGCGCGTGCGCTGGGGGATCTGGGCTTTCTGGAAGATTCCCATAAAGCTTATCAGACATCAAAAAAATACCTGAAGACAATCAGTGACAGCAATGTCCGTTATTATTACAGCAGCTTATTTTATTCCAATTATTCCTCTTATTTTGATCAGAGTAAAAAACAGTCTGACTCCGTCCGTTTATGTCTTTTAAAAGGATTGAGTGAAGCAGAAAAAATATCTGATAAAAGCACTGAAATACTGCCACAAAAGAAATACGACCTGATTCTCTCCATACAGGCTAACCTTACACTCTATTATTTATGGATTATGCAGCCTTCTGATCCAAAAACAGCAGAGAAATATCTTTTAAAATCACTGGATATCGTCCGAAGCAGAAAGATAAGTCCCCTTAATGAAATGAATCTCTACAGAACGGCAGGTGACTTTTATTTTGATCAGAAAAACAATGATAAAGCCATTCATTATGCTTTGGAAGGTTTAAAGCTGGAAAAAAGAATTTCTTCCCCCGGCAGCAGAGAAGTTCTATATGAGATTTTAACAGAAGCTTATCTGGCACAGAATAACACTGTGGAAGGTAAAAAATACAGCCAGCTTCTTACCCAGTTAAAAGACAGCATAAAAATAGCAGAAAAGCATTCGGTAAACAAGGTTGCCAGTGCAATAAAAAAAGAGAAAGAGCTTGAAAAGAGCGATACACTCAAAAGCTATCTGTATATTTTCCTGGCCATTATTCTTACTGTAGGAGGCGGTATCTGGTATTACTGGAGAAACAGAAATAAGGTTCTCCAACAGAAATTCCAGGAACTCATCGCCAAAATCAAACTTGAAACAGAAACCCGAAACTCTGAAAAGGAAGAAGAAAAAACAGTAAAAGCTCCTCAAACAATTGCTGAGGAAACAGTCAACCAGCTGTTAAGTAAAATATCCCGGTTCGAAAAATCGGAGAAGTTCCTAAAGAGCGACCTCACCATTGCCGGGCTTGCAAGCGATCTTAATACCAATACAAAATACCTTTCTGAGATTATAAGAAATTACAGGGGCACAAATTTTAATGGTTACATCAATGGTCTCAGAATTAAATATATTACCAGAAAGCTTTATGAAGAGGATGTTTACAGAAAATATAAAATCAGTGTTTTAGCAGAATTATGCGGATATGCTACTCCCCGGGTATTTCAGAATGCCTTTAAAAATGAAACGGGCTTAACTCCTTCAGATTTTATTGAGAACCTGAAAAAAGAAACAGAAGCGAAAATAACAAATATGAATACTCATTTTATGCAATAATGATAAAAATACTACTTCACCGGCCTGCTTAGAATCCACGTTCAGACAAATCCATTTTTAAAACTTTGAGATGGTGTATTGTCCAGTTACAATATCATTATGGTCAAATTCCAGAAAAAGAATCTTTGTTTTCCCGTACCAGTATTTTTTCAGAACATAGCTCCATTCTTTATCGGGATAAAAGTTGAAGCCTTCCCCCATTTTTTGTATAATTTCTTTTTTGGAAAGTCCTATGAACTCTTCTTTTTTATCCGGGATACTATTTTCCATACCTGTTTGTGTTTAATTATTAAAAATCAGAAATATTGTCTATATTTTTTCTGGGATCAATAACCGGGTAATAGGTTTTAAAAGCAATGGTGTTTAAAAGCCTCCAGCCGGTATTACACTTCAGTTACAACTGAACAGAAACTTTAATACGGCTAAAGGCATAAAAACAAATGAAAAAAAATTACGTTCTTCCCAGGTTTCTGGAAATTCTAATTTCTCAGATAACGAAATGCTCAGTTGCAATACATCCATCATCAGGATAGCAGATCCCGGATTTACAATGTTTGCCTTTCAGGCATCCAATCTTAATTTTCATAAAAACAAAAAATTGGTCTTACAATTTCTATTACGCTCTATCCTTTCAATGGATATCTTTTTATTGATAACAAAATTTTTGTAGAACAAAATTTTAACACAGAGAGTAATATCATTCCCTGTGTTAGAAAATTTTGTTAATATATATGAGATTGTGTTTTCGGAAGCAAAAGTATTTAAGTCTATGATGGACCGGGTATATCCAACTGTTAAAAAACGTTATCGGAAGAACTTTTCATCGTATAAAAATGTTAAAAAACAAAAATCAAATATCTGATAATCAAATAAATAAATAAAAAACATTGTTAATTATAACCGGTTGATAAATAAAATTATTTTTTGTTCTGATCTCTTAAATCAGGATGAAGCTTAATAGGTGTAGACCAATTCCTTCTTTCATTATCTTTCTATACGCCATTGCATTTATACAGCATTAAATCATAAAAAGCGATAATTACTCCTTAACAACTTCTACAATAAACTTTCAGGCATTATATTACTAATCTGACAAATGAAAAGAGTATAAAACCTGAAAAACAACACTAAATAACCCTTATTCAGATATTTTCAAAAAAATAACATCAAAATTTAACCAATATCAGTAATACGTAGTATATTTTAAATATATTAATAAAAAAGAAAATATAACACCCTATCTTACAATCAAATACGCTATTATTAATTAACATTATTTCCCCAAAAAACACAATAGATTAACAACTATTAACAGCAGTCAATAGCAGGAAATTCAGATTATTGACATTATTTTACACCACACTTACTTTTCAACAACACACAATGATGAAAAACTATTTCAATTCCAGAGGAATATCAGTGCACTGAATAGTCTGAATTGAATTTCGCTGTCTTGATCAGGCACAATTTAAAAAGCATTTAAATAATTTTAGTTGTGCCTTGGCAGCGGGTATCTTATCTGACCTCAGATCATTTTAAGCCTGTCAGCCATGATGCGTCCAGATTCACATCGCAGGCCTCTCATCGCTTAGTGAGAGCAAGCTACCCTTAATAAAGCTTAGAATTGATGTTATATTATAAGAATATTACCGATCTCAATACGTGAAAATAAGTATTTTGACTTGCTATGAATTAAATTTACTAAAAGCATTTGAAGCCGTTTGCTAAGTCCTTAAGGAGGCACTACCTGGTAGCTATTCCTTTTTATGTTAATATAAAGTCGGGACTAAAAGATCATTTTGAAATGCATTTTACGCCAGTTTCCGGATAAATTCATCCAGATCATCAGCCTTTTCAAGTCCTAATTTCTGTTTAAGCCTGTATTTACTCATCCGGATGCTTTTAGGTTCTACGTTAAGCAGCATCGCCATTTCTTTCGTACTCCGGTTCATAAAAATGTAGGCACAATATTTCAGATCTAACGAGGTGAGCCTGTGGCCGGCTTTTTCCTGCAGACGGTTATAAAAATCAGGGTGAATTTCCCGAAGATCTGTTTTGAATTCTTCAAAATCACGGTCAATATGGGAATGTTCTTTCAGGATTTTATTCAGGTTAAAATTATCAAGGTTTTTTCCGGGATTTTCCTCCAGTTGATTTTTAAGGCTCTGAAGGATTTTATTTTTTTGTTCTACCTGAAGGTTCCCGGCAAGAACTTCTTTCTGAAGGATTTCTTTTTGAGCCAGTATCACCATTTGCTCGGTCTGCAGGCGGTCTGCTTCTTTTTCTTTTAAACGGGCAATCAGTTCTGCTTTTTCTTTTTCAACGGCCATAATCAGGGTTTCGTCCTGTTTTACCTGGGCCAGCAGCCGTGCTTCCTCTCTTTCCTGTTCAAGGATTTTTTCGCGCTGTAAAGAATAGCGAAGTCTGAAATGATAAGAACGGAACATAAACAATAATCCAAGCAGCAGCGCTACAGCAATTCCGATATAAAGGTATTTCTGGGTTTTATGCAGGGCCTCTCTTTCTTTCAGATATTTTATTTCCTGCTCTTTTTCTTTAGCCTGATATTGCGCTTCCAGTTTTTTCCCTGCGCTGTTCTGCTCGCTGTCAAATATTTTCCTGTAATCTTCCTGATAGGCTTTTTGGTATTCCAGCGCTTTAGCGTAATCTTTTTTCCGCTCGGCAAGTTCCGACAGATCTTTGTAAATAGAAGACCGGATGTAATAATCGGGTGTAGGGCTGCTTAGCATCAAAGATAAAGCCTGTAGCAGATAGGATTCTGCAAGTCCGAAATTTCCATTGCGTTTGGCATCTTCATTCATAATTCCAAAGGAAGCCGCCTGCATTCTCATATCTTTGCCTTTTGTAGCGTAACGCAGTGCAATATCAGCATAATGGCGTATCGAGTCTGTTATCTGTGCCGATGCCGGAAAGTGGCGGTTATAAGCATCTGCAATATTAACACTTGGAATGGAGATCAACTGCGTATTCTTCATGTAAGGTTCATGTGCCACATATACCTCAACAGCTTTTTTCTGAGCTGCCAGTGCAGAATCGAGCAGCTTTCTGTTTTGTGTTTTTCTGAACCGGTCTGCCGCCGCTGAGCCAACAGCCTGCCAGGATTCACAGAGGTTATTGGGGTCGTTGCTTTTTTGGGCTGCTTCAAGAGAAAGTAAGGCATATTTACTTTCATTGTCCACATCTTCCCAGGTACTGAATATACCATAAAATGCATAATAAATAGAGGCTTCTTCTTTCCAGTATCCTTTGCCTTTAATCCATTGCAGGGCTTTCAGCTGTGCAGCAACAGCATCTTTCTGATTTCCCTGATAATCCAGGGTTCTCCCCTTCCCGTACCATGCCCAGGATTTGGCTTTTATGTCTTTGGTTTGTCCGGCAAAAAATATGCTGCTATCCGTATCCTTATTGGCAAGATCTATCTTCTGCATGCTTAAATACACTGCCGAACGGGTTTCGTAAGCATATACCTTATACCTGGCGTCCTTCTCTTTTTCTGCCAGATCAATGGCCTGTTGTGCCAGCTTCAGGGCTTCTTTCTGATCGTAATAACGTACTATACCAGCTAACCGGGACAGTATCATCACTTTTTCCTGTCTTCCGGCTGCGGGTGATTTCACCAGATTATAAAGACTATCAGTATAATGGTTCTGAGCAGTGCCGGACATAGGAAACAACCCTAAAAGCAACCAAAATATATGAGTGATTCTATGTTTCATTAGATTCTAAATTTAGATAAATAGTATGGCACCACATCTATCAAAATGAAGCAGATATTCCTACTTATTTCCCTAATCATTAAGGATGTCTACACCACAAAAATAGCCTATTTTATGAAGATTTAAAACCATGTAGACACATTGTAGACGCATCCGGTTTCTCTATGTAGTTAATTTGTAGCCGGATAAATAATCAGCCGATTGATCACAGCATATATCTTTGTTTCGGAAGTAAAACAAGCCATTCTTCTCACAACAGAACTGTCATAAAAAAGAATCAGTTCATCACTATGGATATTTCATCAAAAATATATTTTATCAACATAAAAATTATCAAAATGGACAACAAAACACTTTCTATCGTTTCGTATATCAGCATTATAGGCTGGTTAATCGCTTATTTTATGGGTAAGGATAATTCTGACAGCCTTTTAAGGTATCATTTAAGACAATCATTGGGACTGGCTATTACCAGTATCCTATTTTCTGTAGTATTGAACATACTTGCTATGATTATTCCGGCATTGGGTATTTTAGGAATACTAAGCTTAGGAATTGTGATTCTGTGGATCATCGGTATTATTAATGCGGCCAACAATACCCAAAAGCCTCTTCCGGTTATCGGAAAAATGTTTGAAGATAAATTTTCTTTTATTGGTTAACATAAAATATAATGCTCTTAACTGTGGCTGCCTGAATGTCAGTCCGGATAAGCATTCCTGATTTGAACAAAACGGAAGTATGGAGATTGAATTATGAAACTTATAAGATATAAACACTGCTTTATGTTTATCTGTTATTCATTATATGGTTGCTAAAATACCTTCCAATCTCCTGCCGTTTTAACCTAAACTTTCACCCTAATTCACATGACTATAAATATTAAAAAACTTTTATTATGATCATTTTTGGACTTAGAAGCGGAAATCTTAAATCCGATGATGGGCCTTTAGCCGACTGTGCTCACTGCCATTCCAGCAAGACTGTACACCTCCACTTTTATGTAAGATATATCCACATCTTCTGGATACCGCTTATCCCTTTATACAAAACCGGTATAAGCCAATGCAGCCATTGTAAGCAGTCTCTTGACAAAGCACAGATGTCTCCTCAGCTGTTAGCCGGCTATGCAGCCGCCCGGAAAAAGACTAGAATACCTTTAAAGTATTACAGCTGGCCAATCATTGCCTTTCTGTTTATCCTATTCGCTCTGTTTGCTGTTCTCTTTGAAAACAAAGATACCAAAGCCTGGCTGCAGCAACCCAAATCCGGCGACATCTATGAAATGAAAGAAGACGGCCGGTATGCCCTCTATCGTGTGAAGGCAATTAAAGGGGACAGCATATTTATGAATCCTCATAAATTCACCGCAGAAAAGCTATCCGAATTGAGAAAACTGAAAAACGATCATCCCGAAAGCTATTCAGATAGTGCCATTGGGCTCACCCGCCACGAGCTTGAGGTGCTCTATACCTCAAAAGTACTTAAAAAGATCAGCAGAAAATAGAAATGAAGCGGCTGCAATTCATATTGATTTTGTGGTCAGTAATGGCATTTAATCCTGGCTGGGCTCAGCAGAAGCATGAAAAGAGCGTCCAGCAGCAGTTGAAAAACGGTCAAGGGACTGATGATGTACTGGAAGCACTATCTGGACAGGAATTTATTACCGGAGATTTTAACGGGGACCGGCAGCCGGACACCCTGACTGTATCATTTGTCAGCCGTATTGATAACAGCCCTATCCTCATCAATACAGATTTGGATTATGATCAGCTGATTCAGAAAACCGTTGCCAAAAAGCCCATTTTAGAGCTCACTTCCGACAACTTACAAACTTTGCATCTGAATAAGGACAATTTCTATATCCTAGGCCTTGATTTACTGCAAAACATCGGAAATATCAATACGTTTCCCGGTGATGAAATAGCCGTTATCCTCAAAGCAGCCGATTGGTCCGGTATAAATGTGTGTTCCATATATACTTATAGCCGTTCGGGATGGATAAAAATCAAAGAAACAGAGATAAGAGAAGAAGAAATACCCGATATTCGTACAAGAAAATTTAAACCATGGAAGAGATAAAAAAACAGCTGGACCAATTGTCCGGTTCCAATAGAAAGTATTATGAATTTGAGTTCTCAAAATTGAACGAAGAAGAAAAGCGGCGTCTTGAGGAACTCGTTCAGCGGATGGTGCAATCCGGGGCAAGAAAGCCTCTTGACTGGGCATGGAGCGAATTCCGGGAAGGAATTCCGCAATGGGCAAGGTTTATGATCCTGAAAGAGATGTATCTGTCCGCTCATGATGTAGCCGGTAATATAGATGCTGCTGAGGAATTCAATCCGGAAATGAGCCGGAATTATGATGAAATGGGTTCCGTAATCGGTACAGAGAAACTTCATCAGTTCCTGACCGGTTATGCAAAAGGAATGCTCTACAATATGCTCGGTATCTTTGATGAAGGAAATTTTGATTATGAAAGTAATGACAGCTGGATCCTGATGACCCAAAACAGGAAAACAGATGAACCGGGGAAACCTATAAGCGGACTGCACGAGGATTTTTTAGAATTTGAAGAACAGATAGAAATTCCTCCTCAAATCTGATTGCATCTTTTTTAAACGGACTACCATAAGAGCCTGAAAACCATAAATCCTTATCCATATATTCATGATGCCAATCTGCTCTAACATAAAAACAACAGTATATTACCGTTAATCCCATTTTAGTATGATGACAGAAGAAAATATTACGCTATATCCCGAACCTTCCAAGGTTTTTACTGACCCGTCTCTGGCGATGTATTTCAAGCCTCTTCTGACCACTTTAGCCCATCTTAAAGGACAACAATACACAATACATCTTTTAAGCACGGATGGACTGATCTGTAAGGAAGAAAGTTCTGTTAAATATTCGGAGAATTATCTTTTCGGATTCCGGGATCATCACGGGATTTATGAATTCCTGGGAAATCCGGAAGTGTTTATCAACAATACTTCTGTTCCGGCGTTGTATGAACTGCTGCTGCAGGATTTTCTTGAAAACAGAGATGAATACCTTAAAGCCAAAAAGACCGTAAAGGAATACCTGATGGATATTCGTGAGCCCATTTTATCTCTACCGGAGCTTGATGACACAGATGCTGCCCAGTACTATGCAAAGGCATTTTACAGCTATGAATTCACAAAATATTATTATCAGAAATACGGTGTTCACAGACATATTTCGGTAGTTACCGAAGGCTGGGGCAAAAATACGGACCCCTTTCTTCTGGATAAAGAAGACGGACAGGATGTACTGGAAGAATTCCTGATGAATATGGAAGAAGACTCTCTGCATGACTATGGTCTGAATCCGGAGCAATTTATAGCAGGAACAGAACGCAGAAGGTTTGTTTCCCTTTCAGGCGGCCTGGTTCTCGCACTGAGAGATCCTGAGAATGATATTATCTACATCGCAGAATACGGTTCTTAATATAAATGGAATAAGGATAGCCGAAGTTACTTTTAGTAATACGTTTATTCTTATCCAGGACTGAGGTTAACTATAGATATATGACAACTTTAACAGCAATAGAACAGCAGTTTGGTTTCACTTATCCGAAACTGTATCATAATATGCAGTTTATGAGCTTCCTGATGAGGAAAACTTCAGAGAAGACCTTAAGAATTTTATCCGGACTCATCAAAAATATCTGCCAGCGGCACAGGTACAGGTGTTAGAAGAGATTTATGCAGCCCAGGCAGAACATAAGGCAATTATTAATGAATCCCGGTTACCGTTTCTTTTGAAAAAACACATTAACTTTGAGAAACTCAATCAGGAATTTAAATATCAAAACAGCTAGATCTATGAAATCTATCTTCATGCTGATCACTTTTGTATTCGCAGGTACTGTTTCTGTTTTCGGACAAAAGCTGAAATCTCCCGACACTGATTTTATGATTCAGGACAGTATTATGATTCCAACCCGGAGCGGCGTTCCGATCTCTGCTATTATCGTACGGAAAAAGGGTAACCACCGGCCGGTTCCGGCTATTCTGTTTTATACCACCTACTATGAGGGACCTGGTGATGCCATTCTTGGCAAAAGGTCTGCAGACAGAGACTATGTGGGCATTGTAGCTTATGCTAGGGGAATCAGAACAGACCTGAAAAACTATAGCCCCTATGAGCATGAAGGATCAGACATTTATGATATTATTGAATGGATTACCCAACAAAAATGGTGCAACGGAAAAGTGGGTATGCTGGGAGGAAGCTACACCGGCTTTTCCCAATGGGCTGCTGCAAAGAAAATTCATCCGGCCCTGAAGACCATTGTTCCGCAGGTTGCTGTAATGCCCGGCTTTGATATGCCTTATGAAAATAATGTGCCTATTGGCAATATATTGAGCTGGTCCAACGACAATATTTATAAATATCCGCCATTAAGAAGAAGTCTTCCCTTTGAATGGTTTGATAACGGAAGCTCATTCCGAAGCCTGGACAGTCTGTCCGGCCGGCAAAACCCAATATTCAGAAAATGGATTGATCATCCGGCATATGACCGGTACTGGCAGTCTCTGGTTCCTTCTCCTGAAGAGTATGCCAGGATTAACATTCCTGTTCTGAGTACAACAGGATATTATGACGGTTCGCAGCTTTCAGCACTGGAATACTTCAAACTGCATACCCGGTACAACAAAAATGCTGATCATTATTTTGTTATCGGACCTTATGATCATATCGGCGGGCAGAGAAATGCCCAACCTGATCTGATGGGGTATACTATTGATCCGGCAGCCCACATCAATATGCGTGAACTTGCTTATGAGTGGCTGGATTTTATTTTAAAGGGTGCACCTAAACCTGCCCTTCTTAAAGATAAAGTAAATTATCAGGTAATGGGAGCCAATATCTGGAAACACAGTCCCGATCTGACTAAAATCAATAATGATACACTAACCTTGTATTTAACAGAAAAAAGGGGCAGCCAAGGTTATCTGCTTGGAAAAAAGCACCCGAGGCGTGCTTCTTTTATCCCTCAGACCGTAGATTTTAAAGACCGTAACAATCAGAATAACTATTTCACGCCAACCCTGATATTTGATACCCTCGATGTCAGTAACGGTGTTCTGTATACGACAGATGCATTTGATTCTGATTTTGAAATGAGCGGTTCTTTTACAGGAAACCTTTTTGCCTCCATCAATAAAAAAGACCTTGATGTTTCTCTGGCTTTATACCAGATTCTTCCCAACGGCCGGTACTTTCTGTTAACCCGCTATGTAGGCAGGGCATCCTATGCGAAGGACAACAGTAAACGTCAGTTGCTGCAAGCAGGCAGAAAAGAAAGTATTCCGGTTCATACAACCCGGTTTGTCAGCAAAAAAATTGCTAAAGGAAGCCGTTTTGCAATTCTTTTAAATACAAACAAACATCCTTTTGAAGAAATTAACTACGGATCGGGAAAGGAGGTTCATGATGAAACGATACGGGACGCCCAAGAACCGTTACAAATCAAATGGCATACCGACAGCTTTATTAAAATTCCGGTCCGTAAGTAATTTTACTCTATCGTAACCGTGGCCTCTTTTCCATTGCAGGGGTTGGTGATGATGAGCTCATTTCCATTACCGGGCCTGATATGCAGTGTAACCATCGTACGGTAAGGTACACCGTCTTCACGGGTAAAATGCCCTTCAAAGATTACGGCAACGGTTCCGAACTGGCTGGAACGGTTATCTGTCACACCTGCGGTTATGAACTCACGGATTTCCTGGCTGCCATCGGTAACTTCTTTGGGTAATATGAGCAGCTGATCTTTATAATATACTTCAAAGTGCTGATAGGCTCCCGTAGAGAAATGCCTCTTTTTTACGAGATAGACTTTCCAGTGATACACTCTGTTCTCAGCAATCAGATTCTTCCGGGTTCTGTAACAGGAACTCAACACAAGTATGCAGACGAGTGCAGCCGCTATCCCTATGATCATTTTCAAAGTCATTTTAATTCAGTTTCTGATAATTTAATCATTATAGAAAGAGTTCTCTCTCAGCCCACGGACAAATGTCTCGAAATTATTGGCAAGAAAGGTCTTTTTATAATTGTTTTCCTGATCCACATGTACAACCACAGGCTCTCCCTGAGGACCGCATGCAGAATAGTCCAGTAAAATCATATCATGTCCTGCCGACGGACAGTCAGCAATGTAAACTCCGTGTGCCGGATATCCCCATTCTTCTATCCAGAACGTGCTTCCACAATCGCCGTACAAAGTGGATGGTTTTTGCTGACCAATGCCAAAAATACCGGTAATGGCAATATGATCTTCAGCCCAGGAGGTAGGTTCACTTGTCGGATAGCAGTTTTTTACGGGAGCACCACCATTTCTTTCCTGCATCAGCTCGATATAGGCAGGGGGTAATTTATATCCAAGCAGGTTTTCTATGGCGGAAATTTCTTCTGCTCCCGGTATTTCTTCTTCATATTCTTCTTTATAGAAAGGATCATCATCCCAGAATCCTGTAAAATCTATGTCTTTAAAAATTTTTTCTTCCATAATCATTCAATTTAAAATTATTATACCATCAATTTTTGAAATAAAAGATGGTAAGAAACAGATCTGCCTGTTTATACAAAGGTGCGATTTCTTCACATTCCGTTACAGCAGCGGGTGTCGACATTGTGTCTACGTTATTTCCGGCAGTAATCTACATTGCGTCTACATCTGTTTTACAGATTCATGTCACGTCTTCAACCCTGAATCTTTAATATGTAAATATATTGGTAAAAATCAGATAGCCCTCATAAAAAAAGTCTGTTTTACAGTGAGTAAAGCAGACTTTAAAAAGTGATATTTATTAAAATATTCCGTTTTTATCTTTGCAGCGCCATATCCAGTTCTTTCCTGAAAATTTCAGGCTGGTCTATCCAGATATTATGCCCTGCTGATTTGATTAATCTGAAATTAATTTTTTTATGGTTTTTTATCAGTTCCCGGTGTACTTCCCCGTTAAAATCGAGGAAGTCATGATCACCAAAAATAATGGTAGTTTTAGCGTTATCATTGAGTGATTTTCTGTAATCATATTTCCAGTTTACGGTTTCTGACATTACAGAGGCTTCATCTTTATAGTAATGAAAGCCGCCACGAATAAGTTTATAACGGTCAATTTTGTATATATTGGATGCGGCAAAAGCCATCCTGTTGAAATCTGTTCTTTCTCTGTCGCTGGTGAATTTACCTTTTAGCTCTTTATATCTTTTATAGATCGGCAAGGCTTTAACTTCAGGTCTTGAGCTCAGAAATTTTATCTGTTCATTCTGGCGTTTTGAAAAAACACTTTCCATGCTGTCTGACCTGGTAAGGATAGCTCCTGCTAAAACCAGGTTTGAAACCTTCTCCGGATGCTGCTGAAGATATTCCATAGCAACCAGTGTCCCCATAGAATGGGCCATAATTTTAACTTTCCTATTTCCAAGCTGTCTGATCAGTAAATCTAAATCATTTACGTTTTTCTGAAAGGTAAGTTTTTCTTTTGGAGCAGGAGAAAGCAGGGAACCTCTCTGGTCATAGAGTACAAAATGATATTTATTTTCCAGCCCTTCTATGGCATCCAGCATATAGTCATGGTTGGCTCCAAAACCGCCATGAATTACCACTACAGTATCTTTTCCTGTTCCTAATTCCCGTACATAAATATCCTGGTTATAAGCATCAAGACTGTCCGGGGTTCTTAAATACCATTCAGAATAATTTTTACTCTGGCCGAAAGACTGATTGTATAAAGCGATAAAGCAAAGAATTACCATCCTTATTAAAAGGGTCGTTTTTTGTTTCATATAATTGTACTAAAAATTGTTTTCCACTGATCAGTAGATGAAAATAATCCTATTGGGTGCACAAATATATTTAAAATTGGCACAAATCGGCTCAACAGGCTTTACCAGAATCGTGAAAAGCACAGAAATTACTGTCCTAATAAGCTGCTGAATGAGCCGGGAAAGCCGTCAGCTTTGTCTAAAGATTTCCGTATACCACGATATAACCAGCATATTCCAGCTTATCTTCAAGCCAGTTTACCAGATTATTTTTAATTTTTTTCACAGCAGAATCCTCTGTCTCCGAATGCCTGATTGTTTCAATAATCTTTCTGCAGGCTGCATTGTTAAAATAATTATGCCCGCAGATATCAAAACTGTTACCATCATAATTAATTTCGGGATATTGTAAAGGAAAAGCCGCTTTAAATGCATGGATAACATAATCGAAATCTGCTGTGGGAATAAATGCATCATTCCGCTTTTTTGTTTTATAATATTCTCCATCGGATGCTACCGGCCACAGTATAAACCCTATTTCATTACGCGGAAACGGCTTGTCTCCTGTTGTAATAATTACCGGAAGCGCATCAATCTTTTCAATGGCTTTTGCTATATCATACCTGCATTCATTATAGTATTTTTCTGCTGTTTCTTCATTACAGGGAGCAGCGATACAAATCTCCCTGATGTTGTCACGATGAAATTCTTTCTCACTGGCCAGGACATCACCGTTATTCTTTTTTAAAAGCTGAATAGCTCTGTTCAAGGGAATTGACAGTCTGTTTCTGAGGTCATTGAGGGTTTCCGTATCCATGGGATTAATCTGCTCTTTTTATGAAATTAAAAAATGTTTTCGCTAATGTATAAAAAACACCGGCAAAATTATATTTACCGGTGTTATCAGATGTGTTTATTAAGGCCTCATATTAAAAATTATAAACAAAAATCATGTTCATTACAGAAATACTTTTTTCCATTTGGTCATCGAATTTCGGCTTAATCCAAAATGTCTGGCTACCTCAGAATTGTTCATTTTATGGGTTTTCTGGTAATCCAGTATCCTTAAAATATCAGATTTGCCATAAGAACGGTGTTTCTGGTTCTGTTTTCCTATTTCTGTGTTTTTTGTTCCGAAAATTCTTTTATTAAGTTCTAAAATATTAATTACCGACAATTCTTTTTTTCCTAACAGTTTTTCACATTCCTGTTTCTTATGAGGAAAATTCCGGGTAATAATATCAGCATAAATCCGCTGATAATTAGGCTGGCTATATTTTTCCATCTTTAGCGTACGTTTGTTAAGTTGAAATTTTCAATAAAGCTTTTTATACTACAATTATTTTTTTGTCTGATTTCTATGAGGCACCATATTTATTGATCCATTTGTTTAAAGTACTGTTAGGTATTCCGTATTCATCAACAATCTGCCTTCTGGTTTTCTCTCCTGTGTTAACCAGTTCCAGTATAAAACTTATAATCTCCTGAGTGTAGATATTTTTTCTGAATTTTGGCAGTTTTGATCCTTCTGTATCATTAGCCAGTGCTGAAGGCGGAGCATACAGTATTAAATGCTGAGAATACAGTCTGAAGAAATCATATTCGAGCAGCTTGCTCCATCTCATCAGAATATCTGTGGGAAGATTCTCCTGTAAATACATTTCGCTGACTTCTTTTTCTGTGCAGTTCATAAAGCTGCAGATACGGGACACATCAGTTCTGTTTTCGGTCACCCTTAAATGAATCAGTTTTCCAATATGAATATTTCTGAAATTTGAAATCATACTATTAAATTATTTAAGAAACAGCCTTGCCAAGATATCTCAACAAGGCTGTTGATTTTACTGTTTTCCGAAAGATTTTACGTTCGTCAATCTAGTCCGGGCAGGTCTGTGTAGAGATGCAATGCCACTTCATGGAAGCATCGCCTTCTTTCAGAGTATACATCTTCATACATTTGTTGGTCGTATCGTATACCATCATTCCTTCTACAAAGTTAGCAGCCGGAATGCCCACCGGATTTCCTGAAGCATCAAACGCAACTCTGTTAGGTACAAAACCTTTGGTTTTCGCTTCTAATGCAATCCAGCCTCCTTTTCTTACCATTGGCCAGTTATCTGCATTTACTCCTGCTCTTCCCAATGCCGTGATTCCCATTTTAGTATCCAGTGCTGTTCCGGCTATGAGACCCGGTTTATAGCAAGGGTTTGAAGGGGATATAATTGCTCCACAAAGGTTTATTTCAGGGGTATTTGCAAAGTTATATTTCATCTCGGTAGCATTTGTGCTTGTACCATCGCCCATACTTCCATTAACCTTGTGCCCTACATAGCCGTATTTTTGGCTATTGTCCTTAACGATCATGGAGGTATGCCCACCGGTTTCTACGGCAATCACCTTATCAGTCCAATTGAATTTTCCAATATCGTATGGATCAGTGGCAGGAATACTGCCCGGCATTTCGGTTGGGTCTATTGGATCACTTGTTCCTCCAAGCATATAACTGTCATTTGTTCCCCAAGCCCATAGTCTGCCACCTGCCGTTAGTACATTGATGGAACCAAAACCGTAATAGTCGTGTTCATTTGGACTGATATAGACCACATTGGTCAGGTAATCACCTGCCGTTGCCGATTTCTGTACCTGTACCCAGACGTTGCTGTCTGTCGTGCTGAAGTTACCGAGTTGTTTCCTACTGTTTGCACCCAAACTATAGAGATTACCATTGGTACCCAAAATGTAATAAGTAAGATTAGTACTACCCGTTGACCCTATCATTTTTGGGGTAACACCTGCTGGTAAAGTCATTTGTGTAGCAAATGTTTTAGTTGTTTGGCTAGTTCCGTCACCTAACCATGTACTCTGTCCCCAGGTATATACCTGACCGGTAGCAGTTAATGCCATCAGCGTCTGAGAACCATTTCCACGTATTGCAACAACATTGTCAAGCGTAGTAGAAGCATTAATATGTACCCGGTGCCACAGCTGTTCATTCGTACTGGACCACGCCACACCATCAGCGTATTGAGATGAATTTTGAGCCAATACCCAGACATCGCCGGAGCAGGTGGTCAAAGCTAACGTTTTGTAAGAGCCAAACAACATTTTGACATTTTCCGGTGCCACACCGTCAGGCAAACCATCTGCCTTTGGTGCACCTCCATTTACTCCGTACGTTCCTATTCCTATCTTTTGAAACGTTGTACTGCTTGTAAGGCCTGTCGAAATCAAATACCCTTGCGCTCCCCAAGCAAACAAACCGTCTGTGGTTAAAACGACTCTTTGGGCATTAGATTGACTACTGCTTCCACCAGTAAACTTGAGAATATCTCCGGTAAGTGCCGGATAGTTAGTACTATTGACCTCTGTAGGACTCAATAAGCTAGTTGACCCATTGTTTGCCATATTTTCTCCCCATACCATTACAGCTCCGTTCGATGCATCACGTATCATAGTGCTATGGAAGGTGCTTACCACATTGTCATACTCAATCGTATTGGGATCTGAAGTGTGTAAAAAGGTGTTTGGATTACAATCTCCGGTAGGGCAATAATTAGGTAAAAGTCCTGCAAAAGTAAAATATTCTCCATTGTTTAATGTAACGGTAGCCGTGTTATAATCGGTTCCGTTAATGGTAATTGTATTACTCATCGAGGTAAAAGTATCCCCGGTGTCAAAGGTTGCATCGGCAGATTGTACCAGATTTAGATTGTTGATTCCTACCGGCCAAGCTACTGTAATGTTTCCTACACCATTGGTATTCTGCACTTTCCAAATGGCCTCAAAACGGTGACTAACCGGACCATTAGCAGCATTGTGAATCAAAGGTGTTTTAAGTTTTTGTACCAAACCATTGTCACCTGTCATCAGGTATTGTAGGTTATTTGGCAGATCTGTACTGTTTTCTGCATTGGTATTCGCGAAACCTGTGGTAGAAATAACCAGCTTTTGTAATGCATTTATACTTCCTGACTGCTTTTGGTGTAATGCTGAAATATTGTCTCTCGCAATACCGAAAATGTTATTGTTATAACCGTTGTTAAGAGTTCTATCCCATACAATATTACTATTTGAAGCAAGGTAATTTTCTGCTGAAGTAACTCCATTCTTTACAGCAAGATAAGAATTTACTCTCGACTGCTCATTAGGAGTTAATAATTGTTTGTACCAAATAACTTCCATGATGTCACCCGAGAAAACACCAGCGCCTGTCCCGTAAGTGCTGTAACCTACTCTTAGATTTGGCCCGTCAAACTGGAATCTGTTTGCGGTACTGGTTGCATTTGAAGTTTCATACAGACCATTTAATCCTAATTTAACTTCACCCCCTGCATAAGCTGCTTCACCACCATTTGCTATTCCATTTGTTGCACTGGCAGAGAATACATTTGAAGTATTTAAAGAAAACGGTGTTGAAAAATTCTTAGTTGTTGCGGTAGCTGCATACTCATAAAAATTAGGGTATCCTAATCCGCCACTAACCAGCATTGCAATTGAAGGGTTTGAGCCATAACCAGCACCATCATTTGTCCCTATACCTGTAATACGACCTGTACCATAAGCAGTAGGTCTTACTGCAGAAAATATAGAATAAGAAGTAAGATTAGTTCCACCGTCCGGATTTAATTGTGTATTTGGATTGTGAAAATTCTTAGTTGTACTATAATCTGTGGTATAAGGATGGAAATTGTGTGCTCTGTCAGCTGATGAAAGTGCCCATGTGCCAGCAGCAGGAATATCATCAGCATTTATGGAATGATCTTTCCATGCCGTAGCAATAGTTCCGGCATCATCTGATTTCACCCAGAAATCAGTTCCCAGAACACCTCCCGGTGCCTGTTCGAAACCTGCAAACGTAAAGTATTGTCCATTACCTAAAATAACGTTAGCCGTATTATAAACTACACCGCCTACCGTAATTTCCGCAGTCATTGGTGTAAAGGTGTCCGTTCCGTCAAAAACTGCATCCGGAGACTGTACCAGATAAAGATTCTTCACGCTTTTCGGCCATGCCACCATTACCGTTCCTACAGCTCCTGTGTTCTGAACTTTCCAGATCGATTCAAAACGATGATTGGTAACGCCATTTGAACCTGCAGAGTAAGCAAGTGGGACGATAAGCCTTTGCTTCAAACCGTTATCTCCCGACATCAGGAATTGCAAATCGTTAGGCAGATCTGTTCCGTTAGCAATATTGCTATCTGCCAGTCCGGTTGTTGAAATTACAAGTTTCTGCCCCTTATTTGTACTTCCTGACTGTTTTTGGTGCAATGCCGTAATATTATCCCTTGCAATACCGAAGATATTATTGTTATAACCGGTATTATTAGCTATGTCCCAAACTACATTGCCAGTTGTAGAGAGATAATTTTCGTTTAATGTAGTACCATTCTTTACGGCAAGGTAAGAATTAATTCTGGATTGCTCATTAACGGTTAACAGACGATTAAACCAGATAAGCTCCATGATGTCTCCCGGAAAAGCACCGGCAATAGCAGGAGTTCCTGTAGTCCATGCAGAGTGCCCGACTCTAAGGTTATCAGATACCAGCTGGAAGGTGTTGGTTGCAGCAAACCCGGAGAAATCTTCATAAGTTCCGTTCAGTCCTAATCTTTTTGTTCCGCCCGGTATGGTGGAAGTTCCGCCATAGGTTGTATAATTATCTGCTGTTGCAGAGAATACATTAGAAGCACCTATAAGAAAAGGATTAGAAAAATGAGAGCTTGTTGTTCCTGCAGCACCTCCTGTAGCATTATTCCAATATTCATATTGATTAGGTTGTCCCAAAGCATTAATAGAAATACTTGGATCAGCAGCATTGTTGTCATCATCAAGCCCCATAATACGCCCGGCAGCTAATGATGTAGGTCTTACTGCTGAGAACAATGAATAGTTTGATGGTGGATTAGTAACCGTAGGAACATTTACTTTTGAACTGTTATTCTGAAAATACTTCGAAGCACTATAGCCTGTGGTATATGGATGAAAGTTATGTGCTCTGTCCGCAGGGGAAAGCGTTACTCCTCCTATATTCGGGATATTATCTGCGTTGGCAGACTGATCTTTCCATGCTGTAGCAATGGTTCCTGCATCATCTGATTTTACCCAGAATGCGGCCCCGGAAACTCCTCCCGCAGCAGCAGATATAACATTGACTGCCAAATCACTGGAGCTGGTACAGGTACCAGTGGTAATGGTCCATCTGAATGTGTAAGAACCGGCACTGTTAAGTCCTGTGACCTGAGTATTGTATGCTGATGGTGTTACAATCACCGGATCCGGTGCACCGGCAGGCTTTGATACCAGCGTCCATAAACCGGTAGATGTGGCTCCCGGATTGTTTCCGTTAAAAGTAGTCGTTGATGTGCCAATCACCATTTGGGCAGATCCCGCATTGGCTCCCACCTGAGTGGATACGAATATAGAAAATGTTCCCTCCAGAGAGGTTCCGGAGCACGCATATTCTTTATTTAAAAAATTAGGATCTACTCCCCCGGAATCAGGTCCGGCTTTTATTTTAAAAACATACTCCCCTTCTTTATTCAGGTTGCTTATTACGGTAGAAGTACTTGTAATGGTTCTAAGATTCGAGGATTCAAAAACAGGATTGGCAGATCCCGCCGGCTTTGAAACCACTGTAAAACTATATCCGCCGTTAAATCCCTGCAAATAGCTTGTATTGATTACTCCCTGATATACTGCAGGTAACGGAATCGTAGCTGTTACAACTCCCGATCCGGGGTAACATACCGTCATATTAGGAACAGTTACATTCGGACGGTTGCCATCTGAAATATGGATATAGAACGTCTGAGATCTGGAGCAGGTACCATTTCCTATAGATATTCCGATGGGATATGTACCTACCCGCCATCCGCCAGAAGGAGGCGTCACCACAACACTTCTATTCATTGTACCGTTTCCGTTCAAAGCTAAAGTTGGCGGTCCTCCGGGAGGTGTGGTCCCTGTATTATTAAGTGAAGTCGTGGTTGTAGCAGGGTCAGCAGGATCAATCTTAAAATAAAAGGTAATAGGAGTTGTTTTTCCTGCCATATTACAATATACAACACCTCCGCTTCCACTGGAAGAATAAAGGGTCATCTGTTCGGGATGGGCAGAATCAAGGAAATTAATATAATTAGGAAGTGTTCCGTTATAATTATACGTAATTTCAGGTGTTGTATAGGTTCCACTTGCATTGCTTACCGTTAATGTAAATTTATAAGTTCCTATAGCACTTACTCCACTGAAAAACAGTGTATTATTTCTCAATTTCAAGAATGAAATATTCCCTCCGGCCGGCTGGCTGATTGCATTCACCGTAATTGTTGTTCCAAATGCAGGATTTCCTGAAGAATTCGGGGTATCTGTTGAAAATACGGGAGAATTATTGGAGATCAGGTTAATGTATCTTTCAGTTTCTGATGATCCGTAACATCTGTTGTGAGTAGTCTGCAGACTGATCTGCGGGTTGGGAATAAACCTTACAATAACATCATCTTCATACCAGCAACTCGGATTGTTGACAGATGTAATCCTTGCCACTGCACGATAAGCCGGATCAATTGTATGATCTGCTTTCTTAATAAGACTCAGTGTAGGTGTTGCAGTTGTCGTATTTGACATCGTCGCATTCGTCGTAGTAATATTATTATAAAATTCTTTATCATAAATATTATAATACGTCCACGATACGGTATAGCCAGCAGGGATTACAGCATTTAGTGTTGCTGTTCCCGTAACTGCCGAAACATTGGTGATATCCGGTCCAGCCGTGAAGGTAGATACACTTCCCGGTGCAGTAATCGTTACCTGGGATGATGCTGTTCCTACTGTACAGTTCTGTGTAATCTGGAAAACATAATCACCCGGGAAAGTCATCCCTGTGACCCCGGTATTGTATGCTGAAGGATTTGCAATCACCGGATCCGGTGCTCCTGCCGGTTTGGATACCAGCGTCCAGACGGGATTCCCCGATGTAGTGCCCCCCGGGCTTCCCGAGAGATTCGTAGACGTGCCACATATAGTGACATTGGCACCTGCATTTACATTGCAGTTCTGTGCCATGACCATCATATTACCCAAAATGAGCAATATGAAAAAAAGGATAGTCTGTTTTTTCATTGTTTAATAAATTTTTAACCGGTTTTCCGGTGACATGTGTTTTTTGATTGTGTAGGAGGTTTACCCATAGTTCGATAACAGTCAAGCAGGCTAGTACTAATGCCTACTTGACCACAAGCAATTACATTTACAAATGAGCGGTGAATAAATAGAAGAGGTTTTTCTTTTGAGTAAGGCTAAAAGCTTTCCGGTTGGCAGTCAGATTTAGGGTTTCCAGAATGTCCAAACCTTTCCGTTATATACGGCAAGATGTTTTTTAGAGGTATCATATACCATCATTCCGGGAGCAGGATTAATAATATTAAGATGAGGGCTGGCCACTTTAGGAAGAATCATAGCTTTGTCCGATGCTTCCAGGACAAAAATTCCCTCGGTAGAGGAAACAGTCCCGATTCCTGTTTTAGCAGTGGCTTTCTCTACCTTATCTACTCCCTGTATGCTCAGGTCTGCAGTTCCGATGGTTGCTGCCGTACCGTCATCTTCGCTGAGATTTACCCATTGTCCGCCGTTTTTTAAATACTTCACTTTGTGATCTGTGGTATCATAAATTATGCTTCCTTCAGCTGAAACTGCAGTTTTATTTTCAACATAAGGGAGAATCATTCCCCTGTTTTCAGTATCGGAAAATTCGAGGGATACGGAGGTATTGGTAACGTTTTCTTTACCTATTGCTACCTGTGCTTCTGTAGTACAAGCTGCCAGAATGGTTAAAATCAATAGTGTTTTTTTCATTATGTTTTTAATTAGTTTTTAAAAATGACTGAGATTACCTGTTAAAAAATTCAGCAAAATTTTATACTGATAAATCCTTTAACATTTCATGCAATATTATCATTCCACAGAAACGTGCACAAGGATAATGCAGGAAGAATTCAGAAAATTTCGCGTCTGTTTCTTACGTTATACAAATAAGCAATACTGATAATCAACAACTTGCAATAAAAAATACTTTTACATCAGAAATACCCTGTTCTAAAGAATCATTAGAAAAAACGGGAAGCTGACAGCTGGAAATCAAGTTACGGAAGCATCCTAAATCCAACCAGCTTAAAAAGATAACATCTGTTATTGATGTCTTGATGCGTTTTACAACTTTCCTGTTTATTGGAGAGAAAAAAATGTGTTCTTCTACCCGCAGATCAGGTATTCTTAGGATTTTTAAGTTCTTTTATGAAATGAGAGGGAGAAATTCCGGTCTCTTTTTTGAACGTTACTGTAAACACTTCTCTTGTAGAAAATCCTGATTTTTCGGCCAGATAACTGATCTTACTATTCTCTAAAAACAGGATTCTCATATAACTGGCGGATAATATACCCGGCTCACCCGGCTGGCTTTTATAACACCCACTAAGGCCATTCAGGTTTCTGTACGGTTCCTGAAAGTGGAAGGTTCTGATCAGACCTATACGCTTAGACACAGCTATATGCAGGTACACCAGATCAATCCCTGTACGAATTAATGGAAAAGAGTGAGCCTGAGCATTCATCCATAAGGTTTCCGGACTGTTATAACAATAAAATCGGAGTACCTCTGAAAAGCTGTACTCCAATCATCTGTACTGTTTCCGGCATTCTATGTTCAGTCCGTATCATAGAATTATGATGCAGGAAATACAGTAAATAAAAAAATTATTTATACTGTATGAATGATCATGATCTACCTTGTAGTGTATCCTCCGTTGGCAAAAATGGTCTGCCCGGTAATCCACCAGCCATCGGTAACCAGGAATTCCACTAAAGGTGCAATATCTTTAATGTCCGTTAAACCTCCAAGCGCAGATGCAGATTTGTGATAAGCTACAGCATCATCACTTTCCTGACCATAGAAGAAAGGAGTATCCATAGGTCCCGGAGCAACTGCTGTTACTGAAATACCTCTTTCGCCCAATTCCTTAGAGGCAGCTCTGGTAAAATGTTCCACAGGAGCTTTCATTCCGGCATATGTAGAATATAATCCCGTATAAGCTGCCAGCAGAGAGGTAACGATGGTACAGATTTTTCCATCATTATTCAGTTTTTTACCAGCCTCCTGAATGAAGAAGTAGGCAACTTTTGAATTGATTTCACTCATGCTGTCGTATTCTGCTTCGGTAGTATCAGCAAAAGGCTTTTTCAGAACTTTGCCCACAGTATTAATGGCAATATCAATTCCTCCGAACTTTTCAATACCGGCATCAAACAACTCAGTGATCTTCCCTACTTTCGTAAGATCTCCCTGCACCAGGATAGCTTCTGCTCCCAAAGCCTTTACATCAGCCAGTGTTTTTTCGGCATCGGATCTTGTGCTTTCGCTGTTGTAATGAATTACCAGTTTTGCTCCTTTTGCGGCAAGATTACGGCTCAGCAAACCGCCAAGATTTTTGCCCCCTCCGGCAATTACTACTACTTTTCCATTTACATCGTGTGTTTTCATACTATTGGATTTTTTTAATTATATAACAGCATTTTCGCCGTTCATTATTTTTTCGGAGAAAGAAAATCTTCTCCCTTTATCCAGAGAGAAGAATGTGTACATCATCGTATTTTCAGAATCTGTTTGAACCATTTTTGCCTGCGGTTGTCCGGCAATATTAAATCTATACAGGATACTTCACAACATTAGTTATGGAAGAATTCAGAAACTGTCATGTTAATAAAAGTTATTTTACAAAAAACATCTTATGATAATCAATTAAATATATAATCATCGTACATTTTTATAACTCAATCCATTGCGCCCATGTTGGTATTTGAAATTTTGGAATGAATTCTTTCTTAAATTTGCAGAAAACAATAATGACATGATAAAACTCTATTATTTGATTTTTATTCTTTTTTTATTTCCTATTCTCATTTCTGCCCAGAACACACTGCCTACAAAACAGGAAATCAATAAGCTTTATAATAACGTTAATAATCCAACCAAAGACCAGATCGGAAAGATTGAGAACATTATTGAGCTCTCAAAAAAAATCAATTATAAAGAGGGAATTGGAAAAGGAAAAATTAAATTATTGTATGTTTATTTTCATCTTTCTGATTACAAAAAGATGCTGGAGCAGATTAAAGATACTGAGGAACTGGATTTAAACGATAACCGGACACTTACAATGCTATATTTCTATAAATCTTTTGTAAATAAAGCAATGGGTCTACAGAAAGAGGAATTTCGGAATATTAAGGATGCTTTAAAACATGTAAAAAAAATAGAAGAAACGAACGAAAGGCATTACTTAACATCTACTATTTACAATAGATTTTCAATTTTTTATGATTATAACAAGCCTGACTCACTGATTTACTATTTAAAAAAAGAACTTGAGGAGCTTCATCAGATAAGCGATAAATATCCAAAACTAAAATCTGACAAATATGAAAGCATTGCTCTTAATAACCTTAATATTGGTAATTTCTACCTGGGAGTTGTAAAACCTCAGCGCCTGGATCTGGCAGAACCCTATTATTTAAAAGCGTATAACTATAAAACGACGCAGCCTGATATTTTTGAGAAATTAGATATGCCCATACTATGCGGGACAGGTAGATTTTATTTAGAAAAACATGATTATAAAAGGTCTATTGAACTCGCCAATGAAGTTTTAAGACGGGAAAAATATAAGAAAAACCCGAGTTACAGACTTTACGCCTTTCAGCTTCTTGCAGACTCTAATGAAGGATTAAAAAATTCATCGGAACAAGCCAGATATACACTTCTATATGCCAGGCTCAATGACAGTCTCAATACTGCCGCCAAAAAAGAAGTCGGTAAACAGCTTGACAGACTTGTGACTGCAGCAGAAACAAAAAAAGATAAAGAGCATACATCCAGCATAAGAATTCTGCTTTTAATTGCAGGGGGATTCATTATTCTTTTAGCCTTGTCCATATGGCTTTACTGGAAGAGAAAAAATAAAACGGTTCACAAAAAATATGAGGATCTGATTGCCAAAATAAACAGTGAACGAACGGATATTCGTGCAGAAACCAAAGTAAATACAGAAGTTAAGTCCTCTGTCAGCATTACAGATGAAACGGTAAAAGTACTGCTTGCCAGACTTGAAAAATTTGAACAGTCTGAAAAGTATCTCCGAAAGGACCTAAGCCTTACCTGGATGGCTAATAATCTTAATACCAATACCAAGTATATTTCGGAGATTATAAAAACCTACAGAGACAAAAATTTCACTGCCTACATTAACGGACTCAGAATTGGATACATCACTAAAAAGCTATATGAAGATCCTATCTACAGGGAATATAAGATCAATTATCTTGCTGAAGAATGCGGCTATGCGACTCCAAAGGTTTTTGTAACGGCCTTTAAGAATGAAACAGGTTTCACGCCCTCTTATTTTGTGGAGCAGCTTAGGGTTCCTTCATAGCTTTAAGAGAAAATAACGATAGAACTGCCTTGCTTTAAGGCGGCTTTTCATATACTATCAAAGCTGTATTTATAAAGATACAGATAGTTTCCTGAACCGGTTTATGATTACGTGCATAAGCCAGTTATTACATTATTGATAAGTTATCATGAAGCATAAAACGGGCAGCACAAATCAAGATCTGTACTGCCCGAACAAAAGTATTCATCTGCATTTATCTACTTCATAATTAATATAATAATAAATCCCCTTTAATAAAAAATTCCTAATTCCTATTTTTTACAAGGATCCATCCCGAATACGCTACAGGGGTCCTGGTATCCGGTTCGGTCCAGGTTATTTCGTACCAGTAGGTTCCACTGCTCACCGGTGTTCCTCCAATAGTCCCGTTCCATTTCAGGCTGTTGTTTTTTTCTGAAGAGAACAAAAGCTGTCCGTATCTGTTGAAAACACTGAATTTCAAATCTTTCAGGTAAGAAAGTTCACTGTAATCCAGATCATCATTAATTCCGTCACTGTTCGGAGTAATTGCATTCACAAGATTAGGTACTGTGATCTGTATCTGTACCGGGTCGCAGTTGAATGAATCTTTTACATAAAACGTATTACGCCCCCGCGGAAGCCCCGTAAATACATTGGAATCCTGCCATTGAATTCCGCCCCTGGAATACTGATAAGGAGGTTCTCCACCTTCTACAGTAATGGATACTGTATTATTTTTAACATCAAGCTTTTTGATCTTCGGGCCCGGTAACGCAATTACTCTTACCTCCTGTCTTGTCTGGCAGCCATCAGCCGTCAGGATGACCCAGTAACTTCCTACCGGTACATTCTGAATAGCCTGCGTAGTAGCTCCTGTACTCCACAGATAGGAAGTATAACCTGGTCCTGCATCCAGTTTGGTAACAGCCTGAGGACAGATATACTGATCTACTAAAAGCGAGGATGGTTTTGGAGGAATAACTTTCAGGGCTATTTTAGCATAATCAGAACACCCGTTTACAGTAGTGATCTTTACATACACCGTTGTATCCGGAGAAATATACGGGTTGGGCATTGTAATCTCGCTGGTTCCGTTAATCGCGTCATTAAGCGTGGGATAATATTTTTTGGTGACAGGATTGGTTGTGGTAACAATTGCTGTTGTCAGGTTAAAAGTACCATGCCCCGGCCGGTTGGGAACAGAACATCCGGAAAGTACTGCATCAATTACATCCGGACCACGGTAATACTGAAGCGTGATCTTCGCATTCGCTGTACACCCTTCTGCTGTAGTCACTTTCACATAAACCGTTGCGGGCAGTGTGGCAGCATAGGCATTGGCAGGAATAATCTCTGCGGTTCCAGCATTCAGGTCCGCCAGTGTAGGATAATATTTTTTTATAGCCGTAGCAGGGCCTCCCACGTTGGCAGATGTCAGGTCAAATATCCCTGATCCGCCCATATTACACGCACTTACCACAGCATCGGTAAGAACTAAAGGCTGCACCGTAACATTTACTTTTACCTGTTCGCAGTCTGTAAATTCCGGATCATTCCCGCAGAATTTATAGGTAAAGGTATCCCCTGTTGTTCCTGTGTTGGCTGTATACGTTAATATGCCTGTGGCCGGATTTATGGTTAAGGTACCGTTTGCCGGAGGGGTTATAATCTGCACACTGCCCGGAACCGGAATCTGCGTTGAACTGGTGAATGCAGGAGTAATTTGCGTAGCCATTCCGGCACCACATGCATTTAAAGGTTTCACCGTATTAACCAGACAGGAATACACTTTATAAGGATAGGTAGTGTATACACAGTTTTCTTTAGTGATAGATACTGTATAGCTACCGCCCTGCGTAGGGGAAAAAGTATTGGAATTGGCTCCCGGAATAGGGTTACCGTTAAGATTCCACTGATAATGAGCAAAGCCACTTTCAACCTGTAAAACAATTCCCGGAGCACATTCTCCGGAAACCTTACTGATAACCGGAATGGAGCTGAATCCTGCAAAATAGCCTCCGTACCCCAGATTTCCGCTTCCTCCTGCAATTCCTGCAGTGACTGCCTTTGTGGAATTTACAGTAATGTTTCCTGCAATATTGGGAACTGTGTATGAAACCCAGTCTGTGGTTCCCGTTACGGGGAAAGGTCCATATGCAGCAGCCGGATTGACGTTATTTACTGTAACAACAGCACCGGCCTGTGTAAGGATATTCAATTTTACAAATAGCGGTGGATTAAAAGTAGTTCCATAAGGCAATTCATCTATCCGGCCTATTTCATCTATGGTTTTGGGGAGCAAACAGTTTAACGGGGGAATATAATTAAAGCCTTCTGTGGCATCATTATCTGCCGTTCCTGACAAAAGCTGATAGGTATAGACATTTTTACTTGCTTTAATATACATATTAAGATGAGAAGGTCCATTCACTACATATCCGGAAGCTCTGACACGATAATAGCCACCTGCATTTAATGTGGCAACAGGCGTAGGGTTATTATTCAGCCAGATTTTAGTATCATTTTCGGTCGCTACAATAATAGCTCCTTCAATTTCGGGAAGAAGATTTCCCATTCCTTTAATCAGGACAAATTCATTTCCTAAACGTTCAACAGGAACGGACTGATCCATGATGATATCTTCTCCGTTATAAGGCGGGACAAGCCCGAACTGGCCACGAAAATTTCCATTAGTTACCGAAACAGGCTTTGTGGCTTCTATTTTAGCACCTATAAATCCGTCCTTATTTCCGGGTCTGTTAGCATTTCCGGAAAATATATAGGACTGCCCTTTATTCAGGGTAATCGTAATAGAAGGATGGGTAAGACCGTTGAAATTATTAACAAACCAGGTGGTCATATTATACCCGGAGACTTTCACCTGTGTATTGTCTTCAGTAGCCAGAATACCGCAGGTAAAATTCAAAGAGTTGGTATTGTTCATCAGCGGGGCATAAACCGCATAAAACAGCGTTCCGATTCCTGCTTTTCCTTTGGAAGTTAAAATTTCCCCATGATTTATCTCTGAAAATCTATAGGTTGCAAAAAACGGAAGATCACCATGAAGATACAGACCTCTGGTTTTTACACTCATGGCATCAGTAGCATTCTGCCCCAGCATAAGATTTACAGGCACATCAAAGGTCTGAGGATTTCCTTTACTGATGGTCACAGTTCCAATTACTGCATTATTGTTATAAATGGTCACAGGAAAGGGCGTTGTACTATCGGTGGATAAATACAGCGCTTGTTTGGGATTCCCATTACTCAGGCTTCCTGCCATGGGAGCAAACCAATGATCCGTATCTCTTTGTGCTTGAATAGAAAGAGACAACAACAGCATAAAAATAAATAAGATCCTTTTCATAAATTATAAGGAGATTTTTAAATTCAGCAAACCTCAGCAGCTCTTTGGCAGGTTTTCCGCTGATGGTATTGCGATTATTACTAATTATATTTTTCAGAATTTAATCCCTGTTTTTCAACAGAATCCAGCCGGTATATCTGATCTCTGCATTTTGCAGATTCGGTTCTTTCCATGAGATTTCGTACCAATAGGTTCCGGAAAGCATTTTCTTATTACTGAATTTTCCGTCCCATGTATAGTTGTTGAAAGCTGTTCCTTTAAAAACATGATTTCCGTATCGGTCATATACTGAAAAAGACAAATCTTTTTTATAGCCGAGTTCTGAGTAAGAAACTACATCATTGATGTTGTCTCCATTCGGGGTAATGGCATTGATGATATTAATGGCGGTCATTTCTACTGCTACAGGATCACAGTTGTAGGCATCTTTTACATAAAACTTATGCTGTCCGTTCGGAATATTGGTAAACACGTTGGAATTCTGCCAGTTAAAATTATCCATAGAATACATATAAGGAGGTTTTCCACCGGTAACCGTGATTACCGCTCTTTTTTGCTCAATATCAATATTCTTGATTACCGGTTTCGGGG
The DNA here is from genome assembly GCF_001295265.1 of Chryseobacterium indologenes. Lineage (GTDB taxonomy): Bacteria > Bacteroidota > Bacteroidia > Flavobacteriales > Weeksellaceae > Chryseobacterium > Chryseobacterium indologenes_A. The sequence continues at coordinate 514,010 of NZ_LJOD01000001.1, forward strand.
CAGATTTTACAGTCACCTCAAATTTGCTGAAACAGCCGCTATTTCCAAGAATAACCCAGTAATTCCCGATTCCTGCATTAGAGATGGAGGGTGTAGTGGCTCCTGTACTCCATTCATAAGACTGATAGCCGGGGCCCGCATCCAGTGTTGTTGTTTCATTCGCACAGATTACCTTATCCGTAAGTAAAGCAGGAGGCATAAGAGGAATGGTTACTTCAAATACCGGAGTGGTTACAGAAGGACAGCTTCCTCCTGCCGATACTGTTACCGTATAGTTGCCTGCTCTAGTTGGCGAGTAGGTATTCGCTGTAGCTCCCGGAATGGGGTTTCCATTGAAATTCCACTGATAAGAAACATAGCTGTCATCCACCTCCAGAATCATTCCCGGAATACAATTTCCATTCTTTTTCGCAATAACAGGAATAGAGGAAAATCCTGCAAAATAACCACCATATCCAACATTCCCTTCCCCTGCCGCAATTCCCGCAGTGACGGCTTTGTTAGACTGTACGGTAATATTCCCTGTGACGTTATTGACGGAATAGGTCTGCCAATTAGGGTTTCCCGTAACCGGATACGGCCCCTGTGCACCTGATAAGGTGACTCCGTTTAAAGATACAGAAGCACCTGCTTCAGTAATAATATTCAGCTTTACATTGGGGGTGATTGTCGTGTAATAAGGCAGGATATCTATCATTCCTATTTCATCGATCTTTTTGGGAAGGAAACAGTTGAGCGGAGGAATATAATTCGCCCCAATCGTAATTTCAACCCATGAGGACTGGGCACCAGCCATTAATTGATAAACATATACATTTTTAGTACTGCGGATTCTCATATTGTAATGACCGCTGAAATTCTGGCTGATGTAAGCCGTTGATTCTATCCTGTAGAATTGACCTTCTTCCAAAATGGCAACAGGATTGGTTTCATCATTCAGGTAGACCTGTGTATTATTTTCTGTAGCCACTACGATAGCTCCTTCCACGTTGGCCGCTATCGGAGCCATCCCTTTTACAAGAACAAATTCATTACCCAAACGCTCTACAGGAATAGACTGATCCATCAGAATATCCCCTCCATTATTTGAATTGACGACCTGCCCATTAAAATTACCATTGGTAACAGTTACAGGTTTATCAGCTTCAATTTTCGCTCCCATAAAGCCCGTTTGATTTCCTGCTTCGTTTCCAATCCCTTCAATAATATAGGACTGGCCTTTGTTCAGAGTAAAAGTCATTACAGGATTAGTCATTCCGTTTGTTCCGTTAGAAAATTTAACGGATGCTTTATAGTTGGATACAGTTACTCTGGTATTGTCTTCGGTAGCCAGGATTCCACAGGTAAAATTATTACTCGAAGAAGAAACAGCAATAGGGCCATATGCAACATAAAATTTAGTTCCGATTCCCGCTTTTCCTTTTGAAGTCAGTATCTCGCCATGATTTTTGGTTGAAAACCTGAAGGTGCAGAAAAAAGGCTTATCTCCTTTTACATACAGTCCTTTGGTGATGGCTGTAAATACTTTATCCTGAGAATCAGCAATCATCATACTCACAGGAATATTGAAAGACTGCGGATTCCCTTTACTGATAGTTACCGTACCTATAACGGTATTGTTATTGTAAATGGTAACAGGAAAAGGAACAGCAGAATCTGTAGACAAAAACAGGGCCTGTTCATTATTACTGCTGTTAGGCCTCATCATCATAGGTGCGAACCAGTGCTCCGTATCTCTTTGCGAAAAAAGATCGTTGCTGGCAAAGAGAAGCAGTAAAAAGCCAAGCAAAAGCCTCTTTGAAAAGGTAAGCCATTGCTTTGTATGGTGGGATATTTTTTTAGGAATCATTGAAATACTTTTGTTTTATAATAGAATAGAAAAGAGGGATAGCTTTTCATCATCTTTCCTGATGGCTTCAGAATACATATCATATCTTGATGATCAGGATAAAAAATCTGCCATGTAAGCATTGGGATGAGTTCGTTGCTTATCATGGCAGAGACAACATATTTATTTTTTTACGGCTTTTATGGTTTTGGAAGCACCGTTTTTCATGACCAGTTTAATCATGTACATTCCTGAATTAAGTTCTTGCAATGAAATTGTTCTTTCAGAAGATTTGATTTCCTTCACTACTTTACCCGATGCATCGTATACCGACACCGACAGCAATGGCAGCTCCCCGGAAATAGTAATCATATCGGTAAACGGATTAGGATAAATAACAATATCATGTTTTGCAGCGATTTCATTTACTCCTAAAGAAGTAGTAGGAGCCCAGGATACATCATCATAATAGTAGGTAAGATTAGCACCGTCTGTAAATATAGCCAGCCTTGCATTAGCCGGAACTGTATTAGGAACAGCAATGCTGTATTCACTTGCGCCTGTATAAGATGTATTGGTAATATTTACATCCTGAATCAATACGAATGAAGCAATATTCGTTGGATCAGTTACATATCCGATGTGCATTACCCCTGCATTAGTACTACAGTATGCTCTGAATTTCAATGAATGGGTTCCTGCATTGATGTTGCTCAGTTCCGGTAAAATAGCCATCGCTGATCCTGTAAGAGGCCTCTGCATAATATGCCTTGTTCCTGAATAAGCACCTGTTCCGTTAATATTTGTACTTCCTATTCCCGTAACCAATCTTCCCCAGCATGGAGCGTTCGTTAGAAGACCGGTATTATAAGAATCAAAATTTTCGAACAGTGATGTCTTTGGTGCGCAAAGCGTTAATGCTGAAACAATGTTTGTCCACCCGCTCTGATCTGCGGCACTGCATCTTGATCTTACCCAGAAATAATACGTGGTTGCAGAATTAAGCCCCTGTATTGTATAAGGATTTTCCGTTACTCCGGTTACATTAGGCGGTGTAGAAGAAGTAGGCGGTGTGCTGCTTGTGCTGTAATAAATATCATATCCTGAGGCAGGAGCAGGTGTCGGAGCAGTCCAGCCAATGTTCACAGATGCACTGGTAACTGCGGATAAAACCACATTGGATGGCGTCAGACAAGTAGGTTTAGGTTCCCAGTAAACATTATCCAGATAATAACTGTTGGATGGCGTACCTCCGTGTCTTATAGCCAGTCTTGCATTAGCGGGAACAGTATTGGGAACAACTACAGAATATTCGTAACCGTCAAATACACCGCTTATGATATTTACAGTCTGAATATTTACAAACGAGGATTCATTGGTATCGCTGGTTACATAACCCACATCCAAAGGACCTTGTGCAGAGCCGGAATACCTGGCTTTAAATCGAAGCCAATGGGTTCCTGAATTTACATTGCTGAACGCCGGAAGAATAGCAATCACCATATTTGCAGCACCATTAGCACTCTGATATAATGCCTTTGAGCTGTTCACTCCACTTCCGGAAGCAATAGACTGATATCCGTTAGCCAATACAATTTTATCCCAACAGTCTACATTGTAAGTGGTTCCCGTTGTAGCATTTTCAAAATCTTCAAACATATAGGTCATAGGATTACACTTAGTTTTAAATGTACCTCTTAATGACCAGGCGCTTTTGTCGGATGAACTGCAAACTGATCTTACATAGAAGTAATAGGTGGTAAACGCATCTAATCCACTGATAGGAGCAGAAGTGGTTGTGCTTATTCCGGATGCCGGTGTAGAAATGTCCGGAACAGCTGAAGAAGAAGTATAATAATATTCATAGCCGTTTCCCGGGACTGTAGAAGGAGCGGTCCAGGAAATAGAAGCTGTATTGGTAGCAATATTACTGGAAGTAAGGGCAGAAGGAACAAAGCAGGCTGGAGCGGCTTCAATCTTTAAACTGAAGTCTACAAAATTACCGTTGGCATTTGTATTAGGTCCGCAGGGATTTGGCGAAGTCCCCAGTGATGTCCCTGTCTGCACCCTTATTCTGTAAATCCCGGGAGCCTGTGACGGCGGAATAAAGAATTGATCATCCACAACGGAATACGGCGATGTACCGAGTGGGTTTTCATAGAAATCATTAAAATCTCCATTGCCGTTCCAGTCTACCCACACCAGGGATTTTGTTCCGCTGCCTGCGAATTCAAGATGCACTTTCACTGTTCCTCCGGGATAGGACGTTACAGTTTGGCTTGCAGAATTGTCTACATACGCCTGATAGGCTGCTGCATCATAGTAAAACGCTCCCTGATCTGAAAAAACAGCATTTTTCAGATAATACGAAGAGTTTGTCCCTCCGGTGACCGGAGTACAGTACGTCTGTGCCTTCAGCGATAAAAACGGAATCAGTAAAATCATCCATAATAGGTAATGCTTTCTCATTTTTTATTGTTTAGAGTTAAGAATGTTTTATTCTGTTGAAAAATTTGTAATTATCAATAGGATTATACCCTGTCACTCCTCCCGGATTCTGCTATCATAAAAGGAAGAAGAATTTCAACCTAAGAGTTTATACATTTATCAAATCATTATAGAAATCTCACTATTTTTATACAACCATAACCCCGTATAAGTATGATAATTTCATTAAAATTTCCAGATAAGTCTAATATTTTCAATCAGCCTAAAGGTTTAAACAATATTAGCGTTATATTTGTCCCTGATAAAAAGATTGGCTTGCATAATTCATTCATTTTACAAGAATTAAAAACATAAAAACGTGAAAGTCAACAAATTAAAAAAACCTCATTAAAAAAGGCAGATGCCAGGAATATCAAAGGAAAACAGGCAGATCGGAAAAGTTCTGCATCAAAGCATACTGAAAAGTAATATCTGGATATTATTTTTTATATCGTTATTTCCAATTTTTATGAGCGGGCAAACCACTCCTGATTTCAGCATTTCTACAGATAAGGCTTTTCAGAAGCTGTATCAAAATCCGGAGGACTGCATCAGCTATTCACAAAGCCTTCTGATCAGTGATAAAAACCCTGAACATAAAATAATTCTAAGAAAAATTATTTCACAGGCATATGCCCTTCAGGGAAATTATGTTCAGGCGGTCAATATTTCCAATCAAAAAGAGGACGAAGGTCAGAATGAACCCCTCTCCCACTTTATCCAGCTGTTCGGGGATTACAATCTGGCGGATCAGTATCAGAATTTAGGGCTGTATGGCCAGTCTAATAAAATAATTACCCGGATCCTTGCCGACCGTGAGCTTTTAAAAAGCACCCACCTGAAGGAAAGAATGACCATTGCCAAACTATTTCAGCTGCAGGCCATCAATTCAGGAATAACCCGTAAGTACGGCACCGCTCTTCAGTACCTTGATGAAAGCGACCGGTACCTTGACGGCAAAAATGAAGAAAACAGGATCATAAGACAGGAAAATATCATCTTCCGTGCTACCTTCCTGATGAAGCAGAACAGGCCCGAAGAATCGAAAAAATTACTGGATCACGTCATACAGGATATTGAAAGCCACGGGAACGATCCTTTTCTTGCTGCATTTGCCTATGAAAGCATCTCCCGCTATTTTTTCCTGAAGGAAGATTATAGTACTGCTTTGAAATATCTGGATGAAGGGTTCTCAAAAATTAACGGACTTCCCTATCATGATATGAAAGTTATTTTTTACGAGTTGTTTGCCAAAAATTATCTTGCCCTCAATAACGATGAAAAATACCGTTATTACAATAATCTTTATACGGAACTGAAAACCAAGATCGATTCCAGCAAAAAAGAAGGCATACAGTATATTGTAAAACTGGTTGAAACTTATCATCATAAGGACGTTGAATTTCTGAGGCAGAATAAATTAACCCAGTTCAGGATTATTGCCGCTGTTATCCTGTTCCTTATTCTGGCCGCCATTGCATATTTCTTATATGAATCCGGAAGAAATAAGGACCTGAAAAAACAATTAGGATTTTTCGAAAAGCTGAAAGAACGGGAAAATGCCGTACAGAAACAGACAGAAGACTCTAAAAATGATACCCTTAAAATTAACAAGAGCCAGGAAAAAGATTCTCCAAAGATCTCGAGAGAAAAGGAGGACGAAATTCTTCAAAAGCTGAAAGAATGGGAGGAAACCGATAATTATCTGAACAAAAATATGTCAATTTCGGTTCTTTCTGCCCAGACCGGGATTAATACAAAATACCTTTCGGAAGTTATTAATAACCATAAAGGCAAAAACTTCAATGGCTACATTAATGAGCTGAGAGTTAATCACATTGCGCATTTGTTAAAGACTGATCCTGCTTATCTCAATTACAAGGTAAGCTATCTTGCAGACCATGCTGGGTTTTCATCACATGGCGCCTTTACGAATGTTTTTAAATCCATCACAGGAATGTCACCGAATACCTATATCCAGGAAATCATTAAAAATAAAAGATCATGAAATTAACTACCCGAATCCTCCTGCTGATGGTATTACTCTGCCGGATCCCGCTGTCCGGGCAGAAGACTTCCGAAGATTCCCTGATAAAAAAAGCCAATCAGGAGATTTACAATAATCCGGATAATGCAATCAGCATTGCAAAAAAACTGCTTCAGAAAGAGAAGGATATTAATAAATCCATTAAGATCTATCTGCTGTTATCCACAGCAGAAATTGCCAAAAGAAATTTTGATGAATCGCTCCGGTATATCCTGAAGGCCAGAGAATTGGTACGTAAAACGGATGACCTTAAAGTACAGACCAGTTTCTTCATTTCGGCGGCCGTTCAGTTCCAGCAGATGGAGCTGTACAGCAAAAGCCTTGAAACGCTGGATGAAGCAGATGAATACCTGGCCAAACTTCCTGAAGGTCTTTCTTATAAATATTTTGAAACCGCCAGAAGCTATGCTTTACGGGGAATGATTTATAAAAGCCAGTCCAATCCTGAAATTGCACTTCAGGAGTTCTTAATTTCTGTCAGAAATTTTGAAAAGGTAAAAGAAAAGAAGACCACCTATTTTAACCAGAGCATCATATACTATAACATCGGGTACTGTTATCTTAACCTTAACCAGCCTGAGAAAGCAGAATCTGCATTTACAAGATCCATGATTTTTGCGGGACTGATCAAAGCGAAAAGCCTTGAAGCTTTTGCCTTAAAAGGTATGGCCGAAATGCATAAACAAAAACATCAGAACCAGACTGCACTGGATCTGCTGCTCAAAGCCCGGAAATTGGGAGAAGAATCCGGAGACCTTACCCTTAACGAAGGGATTTACAAAGAAATGGCGGATAATTATCTGGCTATGGGAGAACAGAACCAATATCAGATCTACAGCAGAAAGTATATTGAAACCCGTTTTAAAAGGGAACAAAGCGAACTAAGTTCTATTAATCGTGCCCTTGATGCCCATACCATAGAAACAGAAAAAAAGAACAGTGAAATAGTCTCCCGTTATAATTATCTTATTACGGTTTCTTTGGTCATCGGATTAATTGTTCTCAGCCTGCTGTTAATTATAATTTTAAAAATAAGAAAGCACAATAAAAACTATCAGAAAGAGATCCAGAAGCTTCTCAGATCTTAAAAAAGGGTAAAAAGCAAATAACCCGTTATTTTTAATAACTTCCATCTCACTGCTTCAAACCAACATTAATCAGTATTCTTATTCCGAACTGAAATTAATTTTTTAAGGTCTCTTTCCCATCGGCCTAAAACAATTTTCACCACTGCCTATCGTGATTTTGCGCTGGAAGGTTTTGAATTAGAGGTGATGGACTATCTTCTAAAGCCTATTGCTTTTGAACGTTTTTTCAAATCTGTAGACCGTATTTTAAGGGATCAAAAAGATTATGAAGAAGATTTTATTATTTTCAAAACAGAGGGAATGAACAGGAAAGTTTCAGTACAGAAAATCATTTATTTTGAAGGCCAGGGAAATGATGTAAAAACAGTCCTGACAAAAATGAAAATTTCATCTCCAAAAACAAAATGACAGATCTGGAAACAGCCCTGTCCGGTAGAATTCACAGATCATTTATGATTAACTCCCATTATATAACGGCTTTTAGCAATAATGAAATCGTGCTGGATTCTTATACAGTTCCTGTGGGAAGAAGCTATAAAAATGAATTTGATTCTTTCGTTTCCCTGCTATTTAATAAACGTTTATTATAAAGCATAGCATTATTGAGGGATTACGACAAAACTTAAAGGTATTTTTATATATTAGCGAAAATTTCAAAAGCAAAAAATACCCCGTTTTACAAAGCTACAGGGGGATTTTATACAATAATTTACACAGGGAAATAAGCTGAACTGACACCCTCAAACAGTAGTAAGCCTTAGTTTAAAGCAAAAAACCATGAACAAACAATTCAAATTAACAGTTATATTGTTAGCAACAGTTGCATGCATGAGTGCAAATGCTCAAAAAAAAGCATCCGCAAAAACAACCAAACCAACCACTGAAAACAAAGCCGCCAAACCGACCAAACAGGAGACAATGGACTGGATAGCAGGGAAAATGAAAGAAAGATTAGTTGCTCCCAGACAGTTTGTCTCTTATTCAAATGGAGAATTTGTATACAGAAATCTCTTAGGTGTATACGGATGTAATATTACCATATATTTAAACAGAGTTACAGGTTCATCCCCTGAATATTCCTCAGATTTTTATGTAAAAGGATCAGGATTAACGTATACAGCCTGCGACAAAGGGTATGAACATTATAATAAATCTAAGAATGAATTATCAATTGGAGGTCCGAATTATAATGACTATTCTGAACCATTCGACTTTAAAAATGATAATAGCCTGGTTGAAAGATTAAAAAAAGCTTTTGCTACATTAATTGAATATAATTCGGACAAAAAAACCAACGATGAGAAATTTTAATCTCTAAAATACACCGTAATTTTTTTTTACCATTGTATATAGAACAGAGGATTATAATTAAGTTTAATGTTTCTGTAATGAAAATGCCAATGCTGTTAGTATTGGCATTTTTACTGATCTTAAAAAGGATATACTCCCGTAATTCAGATAATATATTAATTTTTTATAGATTTTATTCTAGATACATACACAAACATTACTTACTGTATATGAATCACTTACATATAATAGCATTTTATTAAACACAAAATGGGATATGTGTCAAAATTCGATATTTTATTCATAAGAATCTGATTTTCAATTTCATGAATACCTGACGACATGCATAACATCTATAGGCTGGCTCCTATGGATATTAAAAAAAAGTATTATTTTTGCCTTAAGGAATAAAGTTGCCCATCAGCATTTTTATTAGTAATTTTAGTACACCAATTTATAAAACATTAAAATTCATCCACATGAGAAAAATACTTCTACTCATTACATGTATATTCGGCATTTCAGTTTTCTCACAGATCAAAGTGCTGAAAAATGAAAGCTTGGTGGAAATTGGCAAAGATAATTCCGTAGGTTTATATAAAAAAGAAGATAAATTCACCATCAACTATCAGGATCTGAATACCAGCAACCTGAACACCATCAGATCTTTTTCCTTTCAGAATCTGAACAATGATGTCTCTGATCTGTATAATCTTATTATGGCTGGTTTTGTATCAGTTCCGGAAGAAAATGTTGTGCTGGAACTTCCTAATGATATCATTGAGCTTCATTATGAGAAAAATTACGGCCAGCCAACCATGCAGTTTATCCAGTACATCAACAAAAACCGTAAATATGTCGGAAAATCTCAGTTTTTAACGAAGAAACAGATGGAAAAGGTTTTCGGAAGAACCAACGGGAAATATGCAATGTATGACAAACCTGCTGCTCCGGCTCATCAGGTCAATACCACAAAGCCCAGTCAGGCATCTACAGCTGCCCCCGCTTCGAACAGCAGCAATAAAAGCAAAAAATCAAAAAAATAAACGTATTTTTTCAATATTACTGAACTCATTCATCCGAATGAGTTTTTTTATTTTTATTTTTGCAGAAAGACAATACCTATTATGCCGCTTCAGATAATCAATTTAACCAAAAAATTTGGCGAACAGACTGCACTTAACCAGATCAACATTTCTATTGATAAAAATGAAATCATCGGGCTTCTCGGCCCCAATGGTGCGGGAAAATCTACCCTGATGAAATCCATTGTCGGGGCATTGAAAATTGATCAGGGTGAAATTATCTTTAACGGGATGAATATTGCTGAAAATGAAATTGACTGCAAAAGAAAAATAGGTTTTCTTCCCGAAAACAACCCGCTGTACCTGGAAATGTACATCAAAGAATATCTTCAGTTTGTAGCCAATATTCATAAAATTCCGGCATCCAGAGTAGACGAAGTCATCGAACTGGTAGGCATTACTCCTGAAAAATCAAAAAAGATCGGGCAGCTGTCTAAAGGATATAAGCAAAGAGTAGGACTTGCCCAGGCTATCATCCATCAGCCGGACCTGCTCATCCTGGATGAACCTACCAATGGCCTTGACCCTAACCAGATCATTGAGATCCGGAATGTTGTGAAAGAAATAGGACAGCAGAAAACCGTTCTTCTGTCTACCCACATCATGCAGGAAGTAGAAGCATTGTGCTCGCGGGTTATCCTGATTCATAAAGGCACCATTCTTCAGGACTGCCCTATTGATGAGTTTAAAGGCAGATTCAACAGCCTGGAGGAAGCTTTCGCAAGCTATACCGCTGTTTCATAAGCTATGATGGAGTTTTCTGTTACCAACGGACAGGGAATCATCAGGCTTATATCTGATGGTTTTGCCCACTGTCTGAGCATCCGGCGGACTGTTGCTGTTAACTGGCCTGACTGCCGAGGCAGTGTGGGCGAATATTATGCTGTATCTGAGCTTTCAAAAGAAGAACAGATTCATATGACCGATCAGCTTAATCAGGCTCTCATCAACGGAACAGAAGAGGAAATCATGGCCGGCATTCAGGAATTTCTTCAGCTTTTTGAAAACGGAACTTATCAGGTATATCCTGAAAATATGCCGGTTGACAATACGGATTTCCATACCTACAGATCTTTGCCTGCTGATGAGTTACCCTCTAATGGTGATTTTTTTTCAGGCTGGTTCTATCCTTTTAAGGATTTTGACCATATTTTTACCCTGGCAGGCAGCAGTATTGATGAAACAAGAGTCTGTTATTATATAGATCTTATCCGGAAAGGGGCACGTCCCAAAGCATTGGCATTCAGTAAATCTTACACTATGGACTCCGGAATAAGCTCTTCCTTTATTCTGGACGGCCATCATAAAATAGAAGCTTATATCCGGCTGAAAATGGATATTCCGGCCATTGTCATCTATAAACAAAACAACGGTTATGAAACGGCCCGGGATGTATTATATGCCGCACGTCCCCTTCTTAACGATGATGAGTTTGAGCATCTGTTCCAGAATGACGACGAGAATATCACTGAAATTAAATTTACGGATGATGAAATGCTGACTGCTGAGCTGGACAGAATTCTCCGATCATCTGAAAGAATCGATCCGGGGATTATCAATATTCTGATCAGGCATCATCAGTCCGGATCTCCGGAAGATAAAGAATGGCTGGACAGACGTCTTGAAGCGTTGAGAATTAATATTAATGTAAGTCTTTTCAATGACAACAAAAGCCTTATGACCTTTTCCCGTCAGTATGTGGAAAGATACAGGAGCCATGGGTGGTTCTCTAAACTCATTCAGCATCCTCACGAACTGGACAGCTGGATCAGGGAAACAATTTTGATATAAAAAATGGCTTTATTTTTGATGGGCAATTAACCTCAACAATAACCAATACAAAATGAATAAAACAATTGTACTAGGAATTTTCTGCATTGCTCAGTTTTCCTTTATGAACGCTAAAAATATTACCGGCGAACCATTACCATTTAATCATACAGCTTCTCACAGCTTTTTTCAGCAGGTTCCAAAAACGGTGATCATTAAGACTAAAAAGTTTAAGATCAGAATTGATAAGCAGCCTAATGGCAAGTATCTGTACCAATCGTGGGGAGCCAATTCCAGCATTACCACCAAACCACATATGATCATCAGCGATGGTGAGCTGGTTCCTGATGGCAGCGGAGGCAATTATTCCATCGTTTTTAACAATAATGGCTATACCTATCAGGTATGGAGAAATTACCTTACGGATTCTGCAAAAAAACCTCCTTATACCTTAACGGTTACTGATGATAATGACCAGGAGATCGTTAATGAATATGGAACCGTAGTGAAAAAATAAATAAAGAAATCCTGCTTCTATGCGGGATTTTTTTATACCTGTAATGAACAAATCATTAATAATCCCGGCTTTAACAGTCATCCTTGCCGCTGCCAATACGGTTATACTGATCATATTTTAGGCTCTGTTTTATAAAAAGTATTCAACGCGGAACTTTTTTGGAAAATTCCAGCGTTTATTACTTGGATCTTTATTATTTTCACATTGATCTGTAGTGTCTTTATGGGAGGGGAAATATCGTGGGATAAAAGTTACTTCTGGTTACAGACATTGGCTGTCATTATACAATTTTAGAGTCTGTGATAAAAAGAAAATAGATCAACAATTATCGTATTGATGCCTTTATAACTTCCTTCTTCCAGCTCCGGACTTCAAGCCTTATCCCGAATTGAAGTATATTAAGTTCCGGATTTTTGAAGTCCTGTGTGGAATCGGCTGGTATCAAAGCTTTCTTCTGCAGCCTTGTAACCAATATTGAAAATCTGGTCCAGACGGTCTTTTTTCCTTTCAAACGTTCCGTAGGTAGACAGTTCCTGTGAGGAAATGAACCAGTCGCAGTAATCAAATTTTATTTTTTCAATCCTGTAGGAAAGAAGGTCATAGGAACGGGAAACAATAGCTTTGATAGACTTCAGGTCTTTGATATCGATGTCATTGGGTGGAGATACAAAAACACCAATCAGCTTGTCACATTCATCACGGATAATATCAGCGGGAAAGTTATTCAGTACCCCACCGTCACAGTACATTTCATCATTAATGATATAAGGTGTTGTGATGCCCGGAATGGAACAGGATGCAATGATAGCGTCTACAACTTCGAAATCTTCATCAAAGATCTTCTGGGTTCCGGAAACAAGTTCTGTGGCTACAATCTTTACTTTGATATCCAGATCCCCCAACTTCATATCATGAAATATGGGTTTAAGATAGTTCCTGAAAATAACGGACGAAACCAACCCGGGCTGATTAAAAGCAAAGTGTTTCCAGTTGAAAAAGTAAACTGAATTGAAGAATTCAAGAATTTCTCCGGGAGTTTTTCCTACAGCATGAAGACATCCCACAATGGAACCTGCGCTACAGCATGACAGGACGTCCACCTCAATGTTTTTTTCGCTTAAGAATTTCAACACTCCGGCATGGGCAATTCCTTTGGTACCGCCTCCTGACAAAACAAGTCCTACTTTCTCAAAATTCATAGAATAAATGTAAGAAAACATGGCGAGAAAATCAGGTTAATTTTTCTAAATATGCTGATTTTATCATTATTTTAACAGAACATGATGCAGAATGGCTTATTCCGGATTGTATCAAAATATAAGAAGTTCATCAACCTGATGTTAATCTTTTTTGCAGACTTGAGGAAAAATTTACTGATGGCTAAATTCTACCATCCGGGAGAGGGTTAACTGTAAGGGAAATCTTTGAATGATAACCTGAGCCGGATGGGAAAACTCAGATTAAAGACCGGAAGTTTTGTTTAGTTGCAGGATTTTAGCCATGACCACAAAAAAAGCCCGGAAATTCCGGGCTTTTATATATCTGTAAGATCTTTTTAAGATTAGATGTGAATCACTTCACCATAAGCTGCTGCTGCTGCTTCCATGATCGCTTCAGATACAGTTGGATGCGGGTGGATAGATTTGATGATCTCATGACCTGTTGTTTCAAGCTTTCTTGCCACTACAGCTTCTGCTACCATATCGGTTACTCCTTCCCCAATCATGTGGCATCCCAGCCACTCACCGTATTTAGCATCAAAGATTACCTTGATAAATCCGTCTGTATTTCCGTTTGCAGTAGCTTTACCACTTGCAGAAAGAGGGAATTTACCTACTTTGATTTCATATCCTTTTTCTTTAGCCTGTTTTTCTGTAAGACCTACGGAAGCTACTTCAGGGTGGCAGTAAGTACATCCCGGGATATTTCCGTAATCAATTTTTTCAACATGCATTCCTTTAATTTTCTCAACACAGGTAATCCCTTCAGCAGAAGCTACGTGTGCCAGAGCCTGGGTAGGGATAATATCTCCGATTGCATAGTAACCCGGTACTGAAGTTTCGTACCATTCGTTTACCAATACTCTTCCTTTATCCGTCTGGATTCCCACTTCTTCTAAACCAATGTTTTCGATGTTTGCAGCAATACCTACAGCAGAAAGCAGAATATCCGCTTCAAGCGTGATGTTTCCGTTTGCTGTTTTTACATTGGCTTTTACTCCTTCACCACTTGTATCAACGCTTTCTACAGAAGCATTGGTCATAATTTCGATTCCGGATTTTTTAAGAGATTTCTCTAAGTGTTTAGAAACTTCTTCATCTTCTACAGGAACAATGTTCGGCATAAATTCTACAACCGTTACTTTAGTTCCCATCGTGTTATAGAAATCGGCAAATTCTACCCCGATAGCTCCGGAACCTACAACAATCATAGATTTCGGCTGCTCTGGAAGTGATAATGCCTGTCTGTATCCGATTACTTTTTTACCATCCTGCGGCAGGTTAGGCAGTTCTCTTGAACGTGCTCCTGTTGCAATGATGATATGGCTGGCTGAATATTCGGTTACCTTACCGTCTTTATCGGTAACAGAAACTTTTTTACCTTTCTGAACTTTGGCAGTTCCAAGAATTACATCAATCTTATTCTTTTTCATCAAGAATTCGATTCCTTTGCTCATTTTGCTGGCCACACCGCGGCTTCTCTGGATTACATTTGGAAATTCAAAGCTTCCTTCTACTTTGTTTAATCCGTAATCTTCAGCATGGTTAATATAATGAAAAACCTGAGCAGATTTCAATAAGGCTTTCGTTGGAATACAACCCCAGTTAAGACAGATTCCTCCTAAGTTTTCTTTCTCGATAATTGCGGTTTTGAAACCCAACTGTGCTGCTCTGATTGCAGTAACATATCCACCAGGACCACTTCCAATGACAATAATATCGTAATTCATTATTTTAAAAATTTTTATGCGAATTTAAGGAAAAAATTTTGATGTTTCGTGGTCTCCTGTTCCATATTTCACTGAACACAAATCCTGTTTTATCAATCAGAGGCTTAAAATACAGTGAAAAATTATCAGTTTAGTTTTAAACACAGATTTCTAATTCTGCTATATTTTATTCCTAACATCTCACCACTAAGAGATTTAATGTTAAAAAACCAACTTTAACACTCTATAAATAAATATGATAGAATAATTTTTTATATTTTAGCTTAAAAAATAAAAATATGAAAACAAAGATTATTACTTCCCTCATTTTGCTATGGGGTGTTTTATCGAATGCACAAGTTGGCATCAATACACAAACTCCTAACAGTACTTTAATGATTAACGGATCATTAGGAGCCAACTACAAAGAAATTACGGCTGTATCATATAACATTATCGCTACAGATCATTATCTTACGTATAACGGCTCAGCCAATACTACTTTTACGCTTCCGGTTATCGGAACGGGTACAACCAGCTTTACGGGCAGGATTTATAAGATCAAAAATATATCGTCATTTGATATTACCCTTCAGGCATCCAGTGGTAATACCTTAAGAATTGACAATAACCCGGTATCTTCTTTTACCATTCCCACCGGGGCCTATGCGGAAGTTGTGAATAACAGCAACACGACTTTGGGAACCTGGGATCTGTCATTTACAGTATTACCTAAACCCAACAACGTTGAAATTTTCGGAGTTCAGCTTTTTATTCCTCCGCATAAAGACGGAACTTCTCCTGTTGCAGACTGGACCAATCATACAGTGAGTACATACGATACAGGAACGGGAGCAAACGCATGGTGGGTCATCAGCAAAACCTCTACTCCCTATGGTCACACGACTAATTATGCCAATGCAAGCAGAATGACCCTTGTTTATGAATATCAGGGGCCGCCCTTCAATGTGAATAATATGTATCCTATTCTTACGGCGGGAAACAACTCAAGCTTTCCGGATGTGTTTACCGCTTCTTTTGTGAGTCTTGCGAATAACGGGACCGGCGGAAAAACGCGGCTTACGGTTTCAGTGGCCCGTATTGATTTTATCGGGAACAACGGTTCTAATAACAGTAACTGGACGGGAACTTTCCTCCTTAATCTTCTACTGGCCAGAAAAGTGTATTAAATATCATTATAAAAACACAAGAGCAGGACTTTTAGCCTGCTCTTTTTATTTATTCTGTGCTGTTTTTAATTGGTTAATCAAAAAAAATCTGATTATTTCATTCTTTTAAGAAGCCGTTTCTGGCTTTGATATTTCTCATTAAGTGCCTGCAGTTGTGCTTTTTTCATTTTTTTGGTTAAAAGCGGATGTTTCTGGATCAGTTTCCTTTCGGCTTTATATCTTTTATCCAGTTCACTCATTTTGTGATTAATCAACTCTGTTTTTGACGGATGTGGAGGAAGCGGAGGATGTTCCTGGGCAAAAACATTCATCGATAATCCTAATAACAATACGGTTGAAATAAATAACTTTTTCATGATATTTACATTTTAAGAGAATTTAATTATCTTAAATTCATCCTGATTTACGATAAATGTACATATACCATACCAAAGATAATTTCAATTCCCGGATAATCCAGGCTGGCAGATAAAACGGATCTTCCGTTCTCTCTTATTTCTTCATCTGAATAACTGTTGCATATTGTAATGCTGATCTGTCCCGCGGCATTTTAATTTCTATTGTATTACCGCTGTGCTTCCACTGTATTTTTGACGGAAGTCCTAAGATTTGTACAGTGTTAGGTTTGAAGTTTTCAGGGACGGTGAATGCAAGATTCTCCGGAGCTTTATATTCTGCTTTTTCACTGATGTGAAAAACATTTACAGTTTTGCCGTCTTTACTCCGGGTATAATAAAAATTCTCTTCGTGATAAGGGGCGATGCTTCTTGTAGCAAAAACCGCAGACTGGTTTTTCTCCATCCATCCGGAAATTTCTTTCAGTCTGTCATATACCACAGCATCGTAATCGCCATCAGGTCCGGGAGCGATATTCATCAGGTAATTACCTCCTCCTGAAATAATTTTGATAAGCGTTTCAATGATCTTTTGGGAAGACTTATAGTTGTCATCCGGAACATAGGAAAAGGAATCCCCCATAGTAATACAGCTTTCCCAGGGAATGGAAAGAGCGTGTTCGGGAACGGCCTGTTCGGGAGTAACATAATTCTCCCATTTTCCGGGAACGGTACGGTCTACAATAATAATTCCCGGCTGATTTTTCCTCGCCATCGTCCCAATTTTATCCATGTCGATGTCCTGCTCTACTTTGATGGTCCTCTGCCATTCTACGGCGGGATCAATGGAATGAAAAGGTCTTACCCAGCCGCCGTCCAGCCATAGAATATCGATTTTTCCATAACTGGAAGTAATTTCATTCAGCTGGTTGAAGGTGAATTTTTTAAAGCTATCCCATCTTTCGGGGTATTTCTTCGGATCGTAATTAACATTCCTGTCTTTTGGCGGGAAATAGGGCCACCAATAATTTTCGGAGTGCCAGTCCGGTTTTGAAAAATAGGCTCCTATTTTAAATCCTTCTTTTCTGAAAGTACTGAAGATCTCTTTGGTAACATCCGCTTTGGGATTTTTTGAAAAAGGAGTTTTGGAGGAAGTAATTTTATAATCAGATTCTTTGGTATCGAACATCGTAAAGCCGTCATGATGTTTTGTCGTAAACACCACATATTTCATTCCTGCTTTCTTTGCAGCATCTGCCCATTTCTGAGGGTTAAACCTGGTAGGATTAAAAGTCGTCTGCAGATTCTCATAGTTTTTCACATAGTCGTAATAGGATGCTCCGTGCTCCGGCTTTCTCTGTGTCCACGACTCATCTTCCGGGCAGAGGCTCCAGCTTTCCACAATTCCCCACTGGCTGTAAGTTCCCCAATGCATAAACAATCCGAACTTAAGATCCTGCCACTGTTCCAGATGCTGTACCACAAGAGGATCATCCGGCTTAACATAGCCCTCAGAAACATTGTGCGCCTGTGAAAAAAAGGCAGTTGAGATGAGAAATGACGACAGCAAAAAGGACTTTGACTTCTGTTTAACGGGCATATGAGGTTCGTTTTCTGCTAATTTAATCATCATTTCATTAATCAGCAAGTTTAACTTTTAAGCAAATCTTTCAGTGCTTCCTTAAGGTTGAAATACGTAAACTGAAAACCGCTTCTCATGATTTTTTCGGGGTATACATTCCTGCTTTTAAGCAATAATTCGGTTTCGGTTCCTAAAAGTGCAGAGGCTATTTCCAGCTGCCAGACCGGAGCATTTAATCCGAAAGGAATTTTCAACAGCTTTCTCATTGTCTTCATCAGGTCATTATTGGATACGGGTTCAGGAGAGGTTATATTAATCACGTCTGATATGTCTTCACGTCTTATGATCCATTCTACGGCCCGGCAGAAATCATCAATATGAATCCAGCTTACTTTCTGGTCTCCTCTCCCCTGTTTTCCGCCGAGCCCGAGTTTTGTGATCATTCTCAGTTTTGGAAAGGCACCGCCATCACACCCCAGTACAATAGAAGTTCTCAACGCTACTTTTCTTACGTTTTCACTCTGAACGCTGAAGAATTCTTTCTCCCAGCTTTTGCAGATATTCATGGAAAAATCGTCCCCGATAATTCCGTTCTTTTCGGTATTCTGCTGGGTTTCGGAATGGATGTAAATGGTTGCAGAACTTGCATTCAGCCAGACTACAGGTTTTACTTTACATCGGGTAACCGCTTCCTGAAGGATTCTCGTACTGCTGATTCTTGAGGTATAGATTTCTCTTTTATTTTTTTCGTTATATCTGCAGTCAACAGATTTTCCGGTAAGATTGATCAGCACATCAGACCCATCAAGAATACGCTGCCATTCGCCAAGGCTTTCTGCATTCCAGTAGATTTCATTTTTTCGTTTCGGATTTCTGGTGAGGATGAACACCTGGTCTCCTTTTTCAGTAAAGTATTTTTCAAGGTTTTCTCCGAGGAATCCGGTTCCTCCGGCTATGACTATTTTCATGGGGTTTAGGATTTAAAGTTCAAGGTTTAGGGTTCAAAGTTTAGCGGTTAAGAACTAAGATGCTTGTTTCCAAAGAGAGTTTTCAGATTTTTCTGAGGTACTTTTTTGTTTTTACCTGAATTTCGGAACCTTCTGCCAGCATTACGGAAACAGGTTTCTGATGGTTGAGACATTCAAAATCAGTTCCGTATATCTTGCTGAAGCAGAGGTCCAGCTGATGATTTTTTACATGGTAATGATCCCATTTTGGATGAACTACCTCATATTCTGAAGTACTGTTTTGCCGTTTGGTAAACCCATAATAATGCTCGGTAATGAATTCAAACTCTGAATCGGCTTCCATTTTTAAAAGTTGGTTTCCGGCTGTTATTTCAATAGAATGCCAGGCTTTATCTTTCCATGAATACCGGATTAACAGCTCATTATCCTTTTCATGTATCTTATTTTTCATGGGCATTGTGGTGTAATTTTCTTTATAAACGGAATTGGCCACAAAACTAAGGGCGGGCTTGGGAACAATTTCTTTAATAAAAACCACTCCTCTTTTCCAGATTCCGTTTTCTTTCTTTTTCACATAAAATCTGAGATTCACTTCCTCAAAGTTTCTGTGAAACGGAATGGGAAAACCAAGCAGCTTAGTATTGAGAAACATAAATCCAACCAGACTGACATAGCATTTATCCTGATAAAAATCGAGTTCCGTACCTTCCGGCAGGTATTTTAAAAGGATGTCAGGATTAATATCATAGTTGATGATGGCCAGTTTACGCCATTCTGCTTTTAAAAAGTTCATTTTTCCGGGGTTTTAATGGTTAAAGTAAGATGTATTTAATTTCCTTCTGCTGTTTTCCTGATCAGTTCGTTCCTTTGGAGCAGAAACTGCTTAAGGTAATTTTTAAGAAAAGCTTTGCTGAACATTTTCCCAATGATCCCGAATGGTGATTCAAACTCGAAAATGTCGATCATCAGGGTATTTTCTTGTTTAGCTTTAAAAATATGCTGATGTTTCATGCTTTTAAAAGCTCCTTCCAGCATGATATCGGTAAAGCGGTAAGGTTTTTCCATGCTGATGATTTTTGAGGTGAGCGTCTGGTAAATTCCCAGATGTTTTGCTCTCCAGGTTACCGTTTCATTTTCTTCAATCAATCCGGAGGTCCTTCCTGCAATTGCTTTTTCATGGGTTCCTGCAGTGGATCTCTGGTGCAGATCTATGTCTCTTGCCAGGTCAAACACTTTCTGAATATCTGCTTTGATGAGGGTTTCCAAATATATGCTTTCCATCTTTTAAAAGGTTTGTTTTTTATCCAGTTCAGGGAGTGCTTTATCAATTCGGGCAGCCAGTTCGGGCAGCTTAATGGTGGGAACTGCCGGAAACAGGTGATGCTCCATATGATAAAACATGCTGAACGTAAGCTTATTTTTCCAGAATCCCCGCTGCGTTCTTGCTACATTTGGGTGTTCATGGGTATCGTGATGAACCGTCCATACGGCAAAAAAGGCCATTAAAAATTCACTAAAGATCATCACTGAGATATGGTAGATCAGGAAATGAATCTGGAAATAAAAGGCTGCAGCTACAAAAGCGATGACTGAGATCAGCTCAAAGAGCATTTTCTTCCTGTAATTTTTATTGGCCAGCCTGAAAGTGATCAGATGAATCAGAAACATATGCTTAGGGCCATACAGAATGGCTTCATACCATTTCATAGAAGCAGGTTTCCCTTCATAATCTTCTTCGGAAAGGCAGTATTTATGATGTCTCATATGATTGAACTTTACAGCGTGAATAGAAGTCATCATCAGAATACTGTTAAGATACATAGACAGCCAGGTAAGGAATTTTCCGGTCCCGAGTGAATTGTGAAACCCGTTGTGAACCTGTCTGAGCGCTGTCAGGAAATAAAATCCCGAAAACGGCAGAGCAGCCCAGTAATATCCATGATAAGCCAGAAATAAGGAAATAAAGAACCACGGAAGGCTGATATTATTTTCAATCAGTATTTCCTTCGTGGAAAGAGACCTCAGATCCTTCCATTCTACTTTTTTTATAAGTTCGGCATGATTCATTTTTTAGTTTTTTAAAGGTTAACCAGAATAAGTACGGCTAAAACGGTCATTCTGAATATCATCCATGAAAGAGTAGGAAGAAGGTTTAATTTTAAAATCCGGCATCTTCTCAGATGCTCCAGAAACATAATAAATACTACTGTTCCAAAATAAATGATAGCAGGAACGGACGTCAGATTCAGCAGTAGAGCGGGGATCAAAAGCAAGGTTCCGATCAGGGAAACGGTCATCATATTTCCAAGATAATCCCAGATTTTGTTTTTTAAATACACTCTTAAGAATAAAACCTGCCAGGCAATCTGTCCAAAACATATCATGAGTTCTCTCCAGAAATTCTTACTGATTCCTAATCCTAATTTCGCAGAAAATATGCTCAGAACACCGGCTGAGAACATGACCACAAAAACCATATAAGCCAGTCTGTATTTCAGGTTAAAATCAGGAGTACAGGCCTGTTCCGTGTGATCTTTTTCTGACGGAATGATCTGTTTTCTGTTGTAAGACACAAAAGAATACATTTTTCTGAAAAACCAGTAGAGCGGCTGAATCCTCGCTATTTTCTCCAATAATGGGAATGAATTCCCGATAATCAGCAGCAGGCTGTCCAGGCCATAAACAACCTTACTGCTTTCATGATTGATTAATGCAATTTCATTTTTGGCACGGTGGAAATCAATCAGCTTTCTGTTCTTTAAACTTAACTCCGTAAAGGCTTCACGGCCGTTTTCATCAAGCATTCCACAGCTGGTAAAACCTTTTGAATAGATGCTGCACATCGGACATTCATTGTCGTAGATCAGGGTGTGTTTTTTTAAGGTTTTCATGATTCTGAGTTATAGAATTTGTAATTTATATAGCAATAGTAGATGTATATAATCGCCATAATCGGACTGTACATCAGAGAAGACATTAATAGATAGAGCAGAGAAGCAGGGTATTTAAAGGGCCCCATCAGAAAATAGACCAGCAAAATAATCCAGACCGGAAGAATGAGTATTCCATAGGCGATATATCCCGGAGATTTTTTTTCTTTTAAAAACAGTCTTATCATAAAACTGATCAGCTGTGAGCCGCCCACAATAAAGTAAAAACGTAAAGCTCCCATATCCTGAAATCCGTTAATTAAAGACAGAAATCCCACTAACAGAGCGAAAATCTGTATGAAATAATCAATCTTTGTAAACGTTTTCATGATAATTTATTTTAAAAATAATAAAACCGCCTTTGGTTATTTATACAATTCCTGATTTTAGATTAACCTTTTTTTACATGCAGGATTTCAATAAGATCAAGATATCTTTTATACGTCAAAACCGATAGGTTTTCATTGATGAAATGTTCTTTAAGATTGTGCAGGCCCTCATATTGATTGATATAATAGAATAATTCCTTAAACTCTTTTCCAAAGATTTTTGAAACCAAAATTTCAATATAGCATTTCACACAGCTGAACCGCCATGGAGTTCTGGGCTTAACAAATTCTACAATGATAATCTCACCGTTCTGGTCTATAATTCTGGATAATTCCTCCGCGAAAAGCTGCTCTTTTTCTTTTTCAATGGTCTTTGTACCGTAAGAACAAAGAATAATATCCATGGAACAATCCTGAATCCCGTTGCTGAAAAAGTCTTTTTCAATCTGCCTGATGGAATACCGTTCTTTAAACTCCGAAGACAGCTTCCGGTTCATGGCTGAGGAAAAATCCAGAGTTACAATACGGGTATTTTTATTTGGCTTCTGAAGATACCTGAGATTTTCTCCCTGTCCGCTCATCAGGTCCAGCACCCTTTTATCGCTATAATTTTTTACTTTTCTCACCGCCATTTTTCTGAATAGCCCTGTAAAGCCTAAGGAAGCGATTTCGTTGATATAGTATTTCGGCTGGATGTCGTTAAAATAGGTTTGCAGATCAGTCATGTTCAGTTTGGTTTTTAATAGAATTCAATACATGTCCCTGCATTTTATCCAGAATATAATTGGACCATTTCTTCCAGTACCATTTCGGAGCAATCTTATAGCTGTATTGAGTTTTCGCAGTTATTTTTGTTTTGTTTTCTGAAAGTTTTTCCAGAGAAATTTCGCCGTAATTGACAATAAAATACTCGTGTAAATGTTTAGCATCTATTTCGTCATAAGGACTTACTTCTTTCATGGGTACGGTTTGGTTTTCCAGAGAAAATTTAACTTTTTTGTTGTCTGTGAATTCGTCGATATTCAGATTGATCTTATCATTATTGGTTGTACAGGTGTAAAAAGATCTGCCGTTATGTTCAGTTAATTTTATACTTTGAGGATAGCTTACTCCTTTTTCAAACAAGACAAAATCCGGTTTGCTGAACTTTATTTCTGTACTCAACAGCTGCCATACTTTTTCTGAAGGAGCATTGACAATCATTTCGGTAGTCACTGTATCCTGAATGGGTTCCGCATACGTATCAAAAATATAGGAAGCCGGATTAATGATAAGAAAAAACAGGAGAACACTGCCGGTATATCTTGATTTATCCAGGTTTCCAAGGATTAATCCCACAGAATATCCTACCAGTATAGCAAAAGCGATAAACGGAAGTGCCATGATAATACAGATGGCTCCTTCTATACCGCAAACAATAAGAATAACCGATATTATAAGCAAACCTCCGGCTATTTTACCTCCTATAGTGAGGATTTTTCTTATACTGAAGTCTTTAAAGTAGGATAAATACCCAATAATAAATCCAATGGTGATGGGTATGGTAAGGAACAGGGTAATTCCATAACTTCCATTTTCTATCAGCAGGAACCATGCGATAATAATCAGGGCAATGATGGTGAAAACCAGCAGGTAAAGATGTTTTTCAAATAGTTTTGTCATGGCTTTTGTTTTTAAGTTTTAAAAAATCAGATTTTTACGAAATAAAAGATCAGAAATAAATGAATGATCAAACTTCTCATAATTTTTATTTATTTTATATTTTCAGTAATTTTTGAAAATCAATATGAAATAAAAAAGGATGAATATCCTCTTCTATTTTAACAGGTTGGTGATCTTCCCTACCAGCCAGTGGTCGTCACTTTTGATTGCCAGATCCATAATATTGCTGATCTTATTGGTAACTGAACTGAAATCCCCCATCAGTTTTATAAACTCTTTTGCTTCATCCGAGTCCTTGTCTTCAATATTTCTCAGTTCTTCCAAAAAGGCAATCACCGGATCAATTTCTCTTTTTCTACGTTCTTTGGTGATTTGCTTAAACAGATACCAGACATCTTTTTCTGCAACAAAATATTCTTTCCGATCTCCTTTAATCAGCTCTTTCCTTACAATTCCCCAGTCAATTAAAGCCCGGAGATTCATATTGGCATTTCCTCTTGAAATTTCCAGCTGTTCCATCACTTCATCAGTAGAAAGAGGCTTTCCATTCGCCAGAAGCAATGCATGAACCTGCGCCATGGTACGGTTGATTCCCCAATTGGTAGCAAAGGTTCCCCACGTCTGTATATACTTTTCTTTTGCTTCTGAAAGCTGCATATGTTCTTTCTTTTTAAATTCCTGTTACAAATATAATTAAATATTTTGAATTTTCAATAATTTTTGAAAATTAATTTTGCTCTTAATTACCTTATTTAAATTTTTCTATTTTATAATAGATGATGATTATCAGAAAACTCAATGACACAAGGATTTAAATTATTATGCTGTTTTTAAAACCTCTGTTTTCTGTGTCATCTGTGGGAAATAAAAATCCCGGATCATGCCGACCCGGGATTCAGACTATTTTTTTATTTAGTATTCTGTTTTTACTGTTACTCCCTGATTCCAGAATTTAGATTCCGGCATATAATACATGTAGACATTACTGGATTTTCCGGTGTACTCGCCTGCAAATTCCACTTTCAGGTCAAGGTTGATTACTTTGGTTTCCTGGGCATCAAAATGTTCCCAGTACAATACCAGATAATTATCGGAAATCTCATAATAAGATATCTGTTTTTTATCGATAAGATCTTTCAGCAGGGCATTTTGTAAGGACAGTCCGGCAGGAATACCAATTTTTGCAGTAACCATCGGCAAAGGTCCGTTGATTTTATTTTTAACATTTACTGTCATTCTGCTGGTCTCTCCTACCTTTGAAATTCCCTGTTTTAATCTGGTTTCCAATATTACCGGAATATCTTTGCTTTCAGGTGCCTGAAGTGTATAATACTGATATTCCAGCTTGTAAGGAAGCCCTTTCTGGATTGAGCCGTCATATTCTACTTTAATTTCATTCTGTCCGGTTTTATAAGCTGAAGACAGGCTGAGATCCGGTTTTGTTTTTGCTCCGTTGATGGTAACAACCGGTTTCTGTGTACCGTATAATTTCTCATTTTTCGCAAAGAAATCAGATAAGGCTTCCAGAGCAAGTGCCGTTGCCTGTGTAGATCCGAAACCGTAATATCCGTTATAATTAACAAGCCTATCAACAGCTTCTGCAATTTTCAGTTCATTCAGTTTTTCATCTTTCTGCAATGCCATGATGTACAGCGATAAAGTTTCTGCTTTGGCAGAAAAGCCTCCCGAGCCGGTAAAAGTAGTTTCTGTTTTCAGCTTATCATTTTCATACTGCTGATTCAGAAGGGTTATGAGTTCCTGATAATCGCTGTCTTTATTAAGATGGGCTGCCGTATTGGCCATTAAAGCCAGCTGATATGAATCTTTGGTTGCTTTTGCTTTATCCAGTGCTGTCTTATAGACCTGATCCAGCCCTTCTTTAATTCCTGATTTAGAAAGCGCATAGATTACATACAGATTCCTGGACCATGCGTGTTCATTAAAAGGGCGCTGCATTTCATAGCTCTTTCTCACTTCAAAAACTCCGTTCTGATTTTTCTTAGATAAAATAAAGGAGGTCAGATTCTGTATGATCCTCTGGTCAATAGGAACGTATTTTTTCAGGTCTTTAAATTCCATCAGGGCAAATGCAGATACCGCAGCATCAGACTCCGAAGAATTGAAATATCCGAAACCGCCGTCTCTTCCTTTATAAGCAAGCATTTTCTGA
Source organism: Chryseobacterium indologenes (assembly GCF_001295265.1). Lineage (GTDB taxonomy): Bacteria > Bacteroidota > Bacteroidia > Flavobacteriales > Weeksellaceae > Chryseobacterium > Chryseobacterium indologenes_A. Next base: position 540,217 of record NZ_LJOD01000001.1, read on the forward strand.
AATCCTTTCCTCATATTTCTAATCACTAAAGCTTCTGTTTCTGGTGTTATTCTTTTAATTGCTTTGAGATAATCAAGAATAAAAATATTAGGATATACTGTTGATGAAAGTTGCTCAAAGCATCCGTGAGGTTCCCGTTTCAGCCTTTCAAGATCTTCAAACAGCTGAAGGGCTGTATTATCAAATACTATATAGGAAGAAAAAAAACTTCCGTTGATGTAATCCGGAATAACAGGGTGTATGTTCTCCGCCTTATTGCTGATCAGGGAATAATGATGCGGAAATCCTTTTTCTTCCACATTAAACGGAAAAATTGCTGTTTCCCTGAAATCTCCTGACTGTATGGCAAACTGGATATTGGAACTGATGACATCATCCGTCTGCATTCTGACCAGCATTCTTCCTGACTCTAGTGGCTTTAAAGTAATAATACTGTCGAATTCTATTAATTTAACCCGGTTTGGAACAATAACGTCAAGCTTCATTTTCCGGGTTTCTGACGAATTATTTTTGATAACAACAGGAATGGTCATCTGGTCTGTCCTCGTCAGGTATTGTGGAATTTTCGCATCAATGGCAATCAGACTCTGCACCGCATAAGTGGTTTCATCCCTTCCAATCTGCCCTGTTCCGGAAATTCCTTCCGTCATGATCCTGAATGCTGAATTGGCATCAGAATTATAAAATTCAACTTTGGCTTTCCCGTTCTTATCGGTTTCCACTACAGGATTCCAGTACAGGGTTTCCCGGTAATCAAAACGATAGGGCGTATTGGTAGTTTTGTAGACAGGATAGGAAAAATTTCTGCTGTATGAATAAGACAAAAGGCTATCTCTCGGAATGGCCATTACGGCATAATAGGTTTTCGGGGTAATATCAGCTTTCAGTCCTGATCTTTTATTGCTTAAAGAATTGATAATCACCACCCCATTTGCAGCCCGACTTCCATAAACAGAGGTTGCGACAGCGTCTTTCAGAATGGTTATATTGTCGATGTCATTAGGATTAATGATCGCGCTAAAATTCTCTACAGGCATTCCGTCTACTATAAACAGAGGTGTTTTGTTTGAAATAGAGGTTGTCCCTCTGATCCGCAGACTGACCATACTACCGGCCTGTCCGTTTGGAGAATTTACTGTTACTCCCGCTACTTTACCATTCACAACAGAAGCAAGGTCCGGGTTTTGTAATTCTTCTGCTTTGACAGGCGTTACGGCTGCTGTGAGGTCCTTTTTTCTCATTACACCATATGCAACCATAACTACTTCTTCAATACGGGTATTCTTCATTATTGTATCTTTCAAACTTCCTCTCGATCTTGAGGGTCTTTCCGGACGGTTTCTGAAAGTCTGTTTTGAAGTTTCCATATTCGCTTGCTCTGACTGGGGTTCTGCCTTCAGTTTTATGGTTCCTGCCTCTTTCAGCGCTTCTTTTACCACCTCTTCCACATTGACGTTATTCAGGGATTTTTTTGCCAAAGGATTGACAGCCAGCCTATAGGATAAAATTCTGATTTTCACTTCCTGTTTCGGCTGAAAAGATTTGGCAATCAGCTTGTAGCCATAAGACTGTTTGAGATCTGAAAAATAAAAGGTTCCTTCGTTTGAAGTTTCCTGTTTCAACACTCTGCTTCCTTCTACCAGATAGATATCTGCTTTCACAGGGTTTCCTTTTTCATCTTCAACAATTCCATAAATAGGGTTCTTTTTTTCGGGAAGGTATTTGTATTTCTGATTTTTAACCACTTCCGGAACCAGCTCAAAATACCGATATCCGTTGGTAAGCATCACCAGATCAAGACTTTTCTTTGCTTTTTCTTCTTTTTTATCAAAATAAAACTGGGGTTTTTCTATTTTCCCTTTCAGTTCAGAATCCATGAGGAGCCATGAAAGAATATGATTCTGCTTGTCATCTGCATATGTCCACAGCTTATCATCCACTACGCTCATCGCAAGATTGGCAGGAATAGGTTTTCCGTTATGGTCTGTAGTCTCAATATCCAGAACCACCTTTTCCCTTGGAAGATAATGCTTCTTTACCGGTTTTATCTTAACGTTCATCTGCCGGTCTTCATTGGTGAAGACAATCCGTTCTGCAAGAGGCTTTTCTCCTTCTAAAACCGTAAACCTGCTGATTCCTGACGGAAGTTCACTTTCCGGAATTTCAAAACGGTTCTGCCCTTTTTGCAGGGAAAGCGGCTTGCTGTAGATCTCTTTTTCACGGAAACTGCCTTTCACCACAATATTCCTGTTATCTGTGGAAGTAATGGTGAAATAGATCTTCTGATGATCTTTCCGGAGGTTAAAAATAATACCTGCATCCTGAGCTGTAGGAAGCGGATATATCTGTGAAATATTTTCAGGCCGGGTCACTTTTGCATAATACGTCTGTCCTTTTTCAGGGGTGAAAATAAAACTTCCCATTCCGAAGTTATATGCAGACGCTTCAGCGACTTTCTTATGATTCCCGTTATAGATTTCCAGTACTGCGTCTACAGGTTTTTCAAATTCATCAAGAATTTTGAATGCTATATTCTGTTCTGTTCCGTTGATAAAAGTTCCTCCTTCCGGCATGAATTTTACATCCAGCTTATTGAGAACAACCGGAATATTTCTGGAAATGGATTCTGTAAACCCATCAAAAACCACTTTGATATTAAGAAGTGCATCTGATGATGTTAAAACTTTGGGAAGATTAAATTTAAGCTGGTTTTTTCCTTCTTTATCTGTTATCAGGCTGCCTTCCGTTACTTTTTCCCCGTTGTACATCACGGTATAATACGCTTCATAGAACGGAATTGGCAGGTTGGCAAGACTCCGCATTGAAAAATCAGCCGTTACCTCATCTCCTGCCCCGTATCCCTTTTTAGGGAAATCGAGCTTCATCAGAATTCTCGGCGAAACCACTTTCTGAAGGGTGATTTCTTTTTCAAAGGCATTTTTTCCTTCTTCATTCTGCATCCAGCCTGTAAATGCCCTGATTTTGTAAATTCCACCTTTCATATCCTCATTGAAATAGAAATATCCTTCTGACCAGCCGTTGGTAATCTCATATTTATTTTTTGAAACAACACTTCCTGACGGATCAATCAGCTCAAAATTCACCACCCGGCTCTGGTCTGCGGGAAGATTGTTTTCAGCCTGTACTGTATAAATTTTAAAATACATCGTCTCACCGGGTTTGTAAAAAACATGGCTGGTCTGTATATAGGTTTTTTCTTTTTCGAAATCTTTAAACTGCTTCTGCGCTTTCAAGTGATTTGAAAACAACGCGACGAGCAGTACAATATATGCTGTAAATCTGAAATTCATACTTTAAAATTGAAATGAAACCATACATCCGAAAGTCTTGTAGGAAGGGAGATTGAAGAAATCAAGCCCTCTTCCGTTATCCAGATCATAAAAGTTCTGGTTAGGATCTGCCCCTTTATTGGCCTGCCAAAGCAGAATATTATTCACATAAAGCGTTACGCCAAGCCCTCTTTTAAACCGTCCGACATCGAACTTTCCGGTCAGCGAGATGTTATTGATCCTGATGTAATCTGCTTTCTGAACATAGTCTTCCGCTACTCCCAGATAACCGTACCTCGTCCACCGGTTCTTTGAAACATTCTGCCCGGGATCATAGAAATCCACCGGAATCTGGTTGACATTTCCTCCTGCATTCACTCCCTGGAAGACATAATTTTTGATATTTCTGTCTTCACCAGAACTTTGAGAACGTCCGTAATAATCCATTACCGCCTGAGTTCCGTTCCAGATCTGGCCGCCCTTCTTCCACTCCCAGTTAATGTCCAGGGTCAGCATCTTATAGTTGAGATTATGATTGAATTTCATGACAAAATCGGGAGTGGGATCGGAAATAATTTTCAGTCCGGCGGCCTTTTTGGGGTAACCGAACTCGTCAATAATCAGCTCTCCCGCAGCGTTTCTTTCAAAATAGCTTCCCTTTACCGCACCCAGAACCTCCCCTTCTGACAATGTCTTGTAAATATCTCTGAATCCTGAAACCGCTAATCCGTTATATCCTGGTTTTACGCTGTTTACAATATCTTTATACTTAAAAAAGGAAGCTTTATTCGTCATCCTAAAATCGCTGCTAAAATATAGGTTATTGTATTCGGCACTAACTTCAAAGCCATTATAGGTGTGGTCTGCTACATTTTTGAGCTGCAGTCTGTTGTTTTCAAAAACAGGGAAAACATCATCCGTTATTTTCCTGTTAAAATATTCTGCTTCAAAATTCAGGTGGCGGCCTGTTGTGTAGATCAGCCCAATTTTTCCTTCCCTGCTGTTGATATTGGAAATAGTACGAAACGTTTCTGCTTCAAGCACAGGGAAATACTGATAGGCATCCTGAGCATTCAGCCTTGTGGTGGCATAAGAGGTATAGGATTTTGTAATTTCCGGTTCCGAACTCAGCCGGGTATAGCTTCCCAGAATTTTGAAGCTTGTATCATACCAATTAAAGATTTCATCAAAAAACAGGTAAGCATTCAGTTTCGGAAGCCAGTAATTATTTTGAGCTGAAGTGTTTGATATATAGAACGCATTTCCCACATTAAATCCTGTTCTGAATCCCCGATATCCCTCATAATCAAATTTATAATTCAGAATATAATCCTGCGAAGTTCTTTGGTAGGTATATTTTGTCTGCGTAAGGCTGTTATATACATCGGTTTCCCTGTTATTCAGAATAAAATTAAAACTTAATACACTTTTATGATTGTAATCTCCCAGAGAATAAAACCCCTGAACATTGGAATAATAAAGTCTGTTTTTCTGTTCCCTACTGTTATAGATACCATTTACAAAGCCATAAGTAGAGGGTTTATAAAGGTCAGTATTTTGGAAAACATCATTTTCATACGTCTGGCTGATATTCAGTTTCCATTTATTCCAGTTTCTTGACAGATCAAAGCTGAACTGTCTCCTCTGATCCCTGTAATTATATTTGCTGTTCTGATCCAATAAGAAATAAGGATTGTCTGCCAACCGGCTGTAGCTTCTTTGGGTTCCATCCGGCAGCAAACTGTTCTGCACATTTGAAAAAGAAACCGGAGTGAGCAGTGAATTTTGATAAACCCTGTTGTAAAGCCCTATACGGTTTGAATTCACCGCCTTATTATTGTCATAATTAAAACCGAAATTCAGAGAAAACTTAAGAATATCTGCATACAATTTGGTTTTGAATGAGTTGGAAATATTATACTGATCAGCAAAATACATCATATCTTTCTGCTGACCCAGATCGACGGATAAACGTAATTTGTCGTAATATTCTCTTTTCAGAGTGCCACTTAACCTCAGTTGATTATTATACCCGGCCACTGTTTTGAAAATATCATTACGATAGGCTTTTGCCGGAGACATTCTGTTGGTTAAAGGAATCAGTCTGCCATTCACATCATACGGATAGGGCTGATGATCATATCCTAACGAAGAAATATCAGGACCAAAGCTGAACATTTCACCTGTTTCAGGACCTTTCCATATCAGTTGTCCGCTTTCTGAACGCCCCTGTACATAACGATCTTGGGTTTCTGGAATTGAATTTCTCTGTTTAATATCAAAGGAGGTAGTAAAACTCCCGTTAAAGACAAGGTATTTTTCCGGCTGGCTCTTTATTTCGTATGAATTTTCACCTGTTTTTTTTATCCTTCTCACCTTGTATGAAGAATACCCTGAATTGTAATCTCCGTGGGTGAATCCTTTTGAATTCTCCAGGCTGAACTCATCTTTAAATTCTTTAGTTACCAGACTATCATAAGCACCACTTGTAATCTTTCTCACATTTTCTCTCGCAATATGATCTTCTAAAATCTTTTTGAGCTCCTGGGTTCTGCCTACTATGAGTCTGCTTTTGCCATTGTTCCAGGTCAGAGTATCATTCTCTTTGGCTTCAATAATGGTAAAACCTCTTTCATCGGTAAGTTCATAAACTCCGTTATTTTTATTATAAACCTTTAAAAAATTCTTTGGGTTATCTTTCAGGTCCAAAAATGTTCCTGAATAATAAGTGTTTTGTGAAAACAAGAAATTAGCCGCCAATGGCAGGAGTGTCAGATAGATTTTCTTCATACATGGTTATCTGTTTAAAAGTAAATAAAAAAAAGAAATCTCCGAAGAAATTTCTTTTTTTTCATTAATTTTTAATCACTTTAAATGTTTCCCAGCGGTCATTGAACCTCAACCTTATCAGATAAATGCTCTGAGGATACGCTGTAATGTCAATTGTATTTTTACCTCCTTCCAGTTTCTCTTTTCTCATGATGATCTTTCCTGCCAAGTCATAAACAAACAGTTCATCTATCATATTTTTGGATCTGATATTGATGATCCCTTTGGTAGGATTCGGGAAGATGGTGACTTTAGAATCTTCCTGGTTATCTGCTTCTGTTTCCAGCTTTTTATTCAGGTTCTGGTTGGTAATTCCGTCCTGGCACTCCGGAAGGGTTGCTCTCTGAAGAATCAGTCTTAGCAGCAGGGCGTTCAGTTTTTCCACTTCATAGGAATCAATCGTTGGTTTTATGTGATGATTTCCTATTCCGCTGTCATTGGTAAGGAAAGTATACGTTCCGTTGGTCATCAGGGCAAAAGTTCTCATCAGGTACTCAGTCTGTTTGTCGGTATCACTTGCGGCAAGAGGAATGATGGTAATTCCTTTTTGGGCTGCAGTCTTTATTTTTTCATAAAGAACGGCAATATTCTCATCAGACTGATGCGGGGGGGCATCCAGGATCAGAAACATTATTTTCGTTGAATTTCCGGTGCTCCATTTTAATTCATCTACAGCAACCTGCAATGCTTCTACTACGGCTTCCGGTGTATCTCCGCCACCCGCTGCTTTCTGTTTCTTTATAAAACCGATCAAATCTTCCGCATTCTCAGAAAAATCGAATTTCCGGGTTACATATTCATCACCTTTATCTCTGTAAAAAACAGAACCATAACGTACATCTGTATTCTTAAGATTTCCTTCCACTTTTCTCAATACGTCAAGAAGCTCAGACTGAAGATAGGAAATTTCATCCCCCATCGATCCGGTAGCATCTACTACAAAAGCAATATCTAAATTTCTTTTGATCATGCAGGTTTTATCCAATACAATAAGATTCTGACCGTTCTTAAATTCCCTTATATTGGTACTGATGGTATGCCCTGAACCGTCGGCCAGAGAATATTTTCCTGAAAATTCGCCTCCTCCGGTCATTGGATTAATCCATAGCTCCGCGTTTCCTAAGTTATCAGAAACCGCTTCCCAGATTACATCTTTTCTCTCATTCAAAAGCTTTACTTTTTCCCCGATCACGGGTTTTTTATTTTTGTTCACCAGCTGTACGGACACTCTTCTGTCCGGGAAGAATTTCCAGCTATTTTTATATTGGGCAAGTGTAGGAACAGCAATATCTTTCCAGTACTCCCATTTGGAAAAATCATTGACTTCTCCTGCTGTCAGCTGTCCTGCTTTCGGAAGTGCCTTTTCAGGTTCAGGATTTTCTTCTTTAGTCGGCAGTTCTTTAATTTTCTTAAGTTCAGCTTCAGAAAGGCTTTTTACGGTTGTAATGACCACTACTCCCCCACTGGCTTTGCTTCCATATAAAGAAGTTGCGTCAAATCCTTTCAGAACTTTTAATTCTTTAATATTTTTGGTATCCAGAACATTCAATACCCCCTCTTTTGCCTCTATTACTTTACCGTCTATAATGTAGAGTGGAGATTTTGCAGCTCCAAGGCTACTGGCTCCTCTTATCCTTATTGCTCCCCTTTTATCAGCGCCTGGCAATACAGATACCCCGGCTACCCTTCCACTTAAAGCTGGGGAGGCACTTACATACGATGAGGCGATTAAAGCACCTGATGAAGTCACTGAAGCAGCCTTTTTCATTCCGTATCCTATTACAACCACGTCCTCCAGAGCTGATTCTCTTGATGTTGTATCACTCCCTTTACGGGAGCTTATATATTCTTCATACACTTTAGGAGGTTCCGGCAGATGTAATGAAACGGGAGGAATAACCGGACCGGGAATGGCTTTGGGCTCATAGGCTAAGACAGGGGCCGGAATATCTTTTTTGCTGTCTTTCTTAATATTTGCCCTTACAGTGCTGTCTATCTTCAGAATATCAGTTTTGGCTGGCTTTTCTTTTATACTTTTTGCCACCACAGGCTCCGGAGGAAGAACTGTATCTTTTTTATTCAGAAAATAAAAGGCTCCAAGGCCCAAGATCAGGCTGGCGGCAATTCCATAAGGCAGCCATGCCGGGATGATTTTCTTTTTGTTTTCTTTTTTATCCAGTTTTTCTTCAACTTCTGCCCAAACTTTTTCAAAACCAGGAAATCCGGCAGGTTCTTCTGAAAACTTTGAAGCATCATTGAATCTTTTATCTATATCGTGATTATTTTCCATTGTTGTAAAGTTTAAATGTTTTGACTTACCAAAAGTTCCTGTAGTTTTTTCCTGGCAAAATTGAGCTGAGACTTGGAAGTTCCTTCGCTTATGGAAAGCATGGATGCAATTTCTTTATGCGGATAACCTTCAATTGCGAAAAGGTTGAATATCGCTCTGCACCCTTCGGGAAGGAAGTTTAACAGGCTGAGGATATCTTTTTCAAAGGAAATATTTTCTGCCGGTACACCGGATGTTTCTATAAAGCCGTCTTCTAAAGAAATAAATTGTGTCTTCCCTGCTCTTAATTTCTGAAGGCATTCATTCACTGCTATTTTTCTGGCCCATGCTTCAAAAGTATCCAGATTCTGGAGCTGGGTGATCTTCGTGAATATTTTGTAGAAGGTATCTGCCAATACTTCTTCAATATCTTCATCATTTTTCAGGTAGCGTCTGCAGACTGAATACAGCCGGCCCGCCATGGTTTCGTAAACTTTCCGCTGTGCACTGCGGCTGTTACGCTGACATTCTATTAGTAATTCTCGTTCCATAGTCTGGCTTTATACTTATATAGATGCATTAACTTCCGGATAGGTTGGAAACATATCAACTTTTTTTATAAAATAAAGGAAACCGTTAATCAATAAAGAAAGAAGGTATAAAAGTCTGACAGGCAAAGAAAACCGATTCTTCTGTGCTCTTATCAGCTATAAAAAAATTTTATTTTGTTTTATATTTCTTCACTTTTATGAAAAATTTACTGTTTCAAATTTAACATTTCCCTTTGTAACAAATCTTTACTATGAACGACTATTTATATAAATAATCTTTTTATAGTAATGAAAAATAACAAATTTGTGTCATTACTTTTTGTTTTGTCTGCAGGAAGTATGATGTTTGCCCAAGATGATTTAATTAACAAACTAAAAAACAATCACTCTCAAAATGCTAATTTCCAGTTCACCACATTAAAAGACGTGGGAGCTACTTCAGTAAAAAACCAGGGTTCTTCCGGAACATGCTGGAGTTATTCGGGAAATTCTTTCCTGGAATCTGAAATGCAGAGAATGGGTAAAAAGCCTGTAGATCTTGCTGAAATTTTCACAGCAAGAAATTCATACCATGATAAAGCTAAATTATATGTACTGAACAGCGGAGCAATCAGCTGGGGTGACGGAGGTGAACTTCACGACGTGATTAATATGTACAAAAAATACGGAGCCGTGCCTCAGGACGTATATACCGGACTAAAAGCGGGACAAACCCTTAATAACTTTAAGGAAATGCAGGGAAAACTGAAACCTGTTCTTGACAGCCTTGTGCAGGCAGGTTCAAAAGGAAAGCTTACGGATAACTGGATGGATTCTGTAGATGCTATTCTGGATGAACACCTTGGGAAGGTACCTGCTAACTTTACCTATGAGGGAAAAAATTACACTCCAAAAACTTTTGCAAAAGAGGTTGTAGGCATCAACCCCGAAGATTATGTAGAAATTTCTTCTTATAAAGATTATCCATACTACCAGAAGTTTGTCGTTCCGATTCCTGATAACTGGAGCCACGATTCTGACTGGAATGTTCCGATGAAAGACCTTACAGCAATTATTGACAATGCTGTAAATAAAGGATATTCCGTGGGTTGGGCTACAGATGTGTCCGAGCCTTATTTCTCTTATAAAAACGGAGTAGCTTATGTTCCTGACATGGATTTGGACCAAATTAATGCAGATAATAAGCAATCTTTGTTTACGGAACCTAAAAAAGATAAAACCATTACCGAGGATATGCGTCAGAAAGCTTTAAATAATCTTTCTACAACAGATGACCACGGCATGCATATTGTAGGATTGGCTAAAGACCAGACCGGAAAAGAATATTATATGGTTAAAAACTCATGGGGTGTAACCAATGATTTTGATGGGTATCTTTATGTAACAAGACCTTATGTTGAATATAAGTCTACCGCTATCCTGGTTCACAAGAATGCCATTCCAAAAAACATTCTGAAGCAGTTGAAACCAACCAAAAATATTGGTTTATAAACACAATCACTATTGCCGGTAACGGCAGTTTTAGATATTTAAATCTGTTAGTAGTCCGCTCCATCTCTTTGGAGCGGATTTTTTGATCATTAGACATAAATTTCTTTTTGAAATACCTTTTGAAAAAAACATCTATAAACATTCTGTTATAGAAACCTATACCATTTTAATGATGACTCAACCTACAATACTAAAAAATCAAATCCGGCTTTCAGGAGGTTCTGAAAGCCGGATTTTAAATAAATAGGTGAAAAATTAAATATAAAAATAAAGTGTATCTGAAATTTTTATGCCGGGTAGATTCAATGATCAATTTTTACTCCGTAAAGTAAATCTTTAACGATCTGAATAATTGACTGCAAAGCAAATTCACCATTCACTCTAAAACAGTTTCCCCATACTTTCTGCGGAAAAATCCAGCAATTCTTCCGTATTTCCGGTTTTGATTTTCTGAACCCACTGATAATCCTGAAGAATGGCACGTCCTACTGCTACCAGATCAAACTCTTCTTTCTCAAGTCTGCGTGTCAGTTCTGTAAGATCTGTTTTTTCGGTTCCCTGGCCGGCAAATGCATTAAGAAAATCTCCTTTTAATCCCACAGACCCCACTGTTATTGTTGGCTGCCCGGTAATTTTTTTGGCCCAGCCTGCAAAATTCAGATCAGAGCCTTCAAATTCCGGTTCCCAGAAGCGGCGCTGTGAACAGTGGAAAATATCAACTCCGGCCTCTTTTAACTGTAGAAGCCAATCTTCCATTTCATTGGGAGTTTCGGCAAGCCTGCTTTTATAATCCTGCTGCTTCCATTGGGAAAGGCGCAAAATAATAGTAAAGTCTTCTCCTACGGCAGCTCTGATTGCTTTTACCACTTCTACGGCAAAACGGCTTCTTTCCTTGATTGTTTTCCCACCATATTCATCAGTTCTGGTGTTGGTTACTTCCCAAAAGAACTGATCAATAAGATACCCGTGAGCTCCGTGAATTTCCAGACAGTCGAATCCAAGATCTTTTGCTGATTTAGCAGAAGCGGCAAATTGGGCAATCGTATCCTGAATATCTTCAATAGTCATTGTAGATACCTTTTCCATCGGAACCAGCGGATAATCCTCCGCCATTCTGGTGTCCCCCACGTGCCAGATCTGAGGTCCCATTTTACCTCCATTCTGGTGAACGGCATTGATCACATTTTTCCAGCCTGCCAATGCCTCATTTCCGTAAAAATCCGGAATATTCTGCAGGTTTTTGGAAGCCGGTCTGTTGATAACCGTTCCTTCCGAAAGGATTAATCCTACTTCTGAAGCAGCCCTTCTTGCATAGTATTCTGCTATTTTAAGCGTTGGCACTCCGTTATCAGACTGTGCTCTGGTCATGGGAGCCATAACGATTCTGTTTTTAAGCTCTAAATTTTTATAGCTAAATGGTGTAAACAATGATTCTGTACTCATTTTGTAATATTTTTTGCTAGTGCATTTTTAAATTGTTACACAAAGTAACTAATAATAGTTTGTTTTTGTATCTTTCATTGAAAAAATAGTGGTAACTTCGCAGTAACTTTCAATAGTAACGTTGAAGTAACATATGAAATTCCGATTCTAAATGATAACCAAGAAATAAATATCTTTCCTATGAAAAAGAATGAACTGATGCAATACAGCTGCCCTCTGGGCAAGGCAATGTCTGCTTTGGGAAGCAAATGGAAACCCATTATTGTTCTTGTAATCAAAGACAGGAAGCTTCGTTTCGGGGAGCTGGCTGTACGGATTAATGTGATTTCAAGAAAAGTTCTGACCGACCAGCTTAGAGAGATGGAAGCTGATGGCCTCATCATTCGTGAAGAATTTAAAGAGCTGCCCCCAAGAGTGGAATATTCTCTTACGGAAAAAGGATTGGCTTTGCTTCCTATTTTATATAAACTGGAGGAATGGGAAGCAAAATATCAAAATAAAGAAATACACTCTGAGCATTGCAGTATACTGAATAAGGAATCGGTAAAAGAAACAATCAACTGGTAAAGAAAACTGGTAGAATGCCTTCTCCTGAAAATCAGAAATTTAAGATACCTCTTTAAAAGTTTATTCTTTTCAATTATTTCTTATAACCAGCATATCAGCAAAAGGAGTGATCTTTTTATTCTCTGATATTTCCAGGCCTGCGGAATAGATGGCTTTTTCCCATTGTTTACGGCTTAGAAAATGAAAAGCACCAATATTAAAGAAGATGAAATTGGTTACATCTCTGAACTGTTCCGAAATAATAATGAATCCTCCCTTTTTCACCACTCTTTTGGCTTCTTTAAAGAACAAAACCCGCTTCTCATGATCCAATATTTCATGAACGGCAGTAACAGCAAGAATAATATCCTGAGAGCCATCTTCAAAAGGCAGTTTATCCGGCGATATTCTGATCTCCTTATCATTGGGTGGAAACAGCTTCTTTGAAACGTTTATTCCGCTTTCATGCTCGTGCCTGTTGCCATAAATATCACAGACCGTTAAATGCAGATTCGGGTATTTCTTTTCTAAATGTGTGGATAAAGGATCAAAGCTGGCATGAATCAAAACCGCTTTCTCTGTTTTATTCCAGTCTACAATACCTTTCAAATTATTTAATTCATAAAGATCGGACTTGTCGTAAAGAATATAAGACGCTGCAACAGATGCAATGATATTCAAAAGGATAAGGGCACTTATTATTCTTAAAAATAGAATCCAGTCACGGGAATCCACCTGAAAGGATAAGAGAAAAAGGATGAGGGAAATAACAGCTCCTAAAATGATCTTCCTGTAATTAAATAGGATAACAAGCCTGGTGATTTTCATGGAAACAGTTTTCTATTGAATTCAAATGTAAGAATTTGATAGAGATTAAGCTTAAATATCAGCGGAAAATTAAACCCTGCAATAAAAAAAACCGCTCTCCATTGGAAAGCGGCTGATTATATTTTAATCCTGATTAGAATACTGAAGGGTATTTCTGAGGATTTGCTTCGTGGAACATCGCGTAGATTCTTTCAACCATATCGTCTGATGATGGTTTGCTGAAATAATCTCCGTCACTTGCATAGGCAGGTCTGTGGTCATTTGCAGCGATTGTTAACGGATCAGAATCCAGATATCTGAATGCTTTCTGTTTTTCAAGGATCTGCTGTAGAATGAATGCGGAAGTACCTCCTTCTACATCTTCGTCAATTACTACCAGCCTGTTGGTCTTTTTAACGCTCTCTGCAATTTCGTGGGAAAGATCGAAAGGAATCAGTGACTGAACGTCGATAACTTCAGCTGAAATTCCTAATTTCTCCAATTCTTCTGCGGCTTCCATGACAATTCTCCATGTTGAGCCGTAAGTTACCAAAGTAACATCTTTTCCTTCTTTGGTTATTTCAATCTTACCTACAGGAACAGTGAATTCACCTAAGTTATCAGGCTGCTTTTCTTTTAACCGGTATCCGTTCAGACATTCAACAATTACTGCAGGATCATCACTCTGAAGCATGGTATTATAGAATCCGGCTGCTTTGGTAAGGTTTCTCGGAACCAGTACTAAGATTCCTTTAGAAAGGTTAAGAATTCCCGCCATTGGCGAACCTGAGTGCCATACCCCTTCCAGTCTGTGCCCTCTTGTTCTGATAATTACCGGGGATTTCTGACCTCCTTTTGTTCTGTACTGAACTGTTGCAAGATCATCACTCATTCCCTGAAGGCAGTATAAAATATAGTCCAGATACTGGATCTCTGCGATTGGTCTCAATCCTCTCATTGCCATACCAATTCCCTGTCCAAGGATGGTAGCTTCACGAATTCCGGTATCGGCTACCCGTACATCACCGTATTTTTCCTGCATTCCTTCAAGTCCCTGGTTTACATCACCGATATTTCCGGCATCTTCCCCAAATACTAAGGTTTCAGGATATTTTTCGAATATTTTATCGAAATTATTTCTTACCACTACTCTTCCGTCTACTTCTTCAGAAGCGTCTGAGTAAACCGGCTTGATTTCTTTTACATTTTCAGCTTTCCATTGAGACTGGGAATATAAATGGGAAGAATAGTTATCTTTTTCTATTTCAAATACCTCCTGATACTTCTGCATCAGCTGGTTTCTTTCCGCAGAGTTTGTCCCTCTGGTTGCCATAAGCGTTTTTCTTGCCAGATGGAATATATCTTTTTTAGCCTTGGAAACTAACTTATTGAACTGGGCAATATATCCTTCTATTTCAGCGTTCTGTCCTTTAAGATTTTCTACCAATGGCAGAACAGCCTGAATAAGTTCTGTGATGGCTTTCTGATAATTTTCCCAGGCATTTTTCTGGCCCGCCTTTACAGCCTTTTTAGATTCTTCATCAATAGCATCCAGCTCTTCAGCAGTAGCAATGATTTCTTCTTTTCCATCAATTTCGATGGAATAATTAAGGATCCATTCTCTGAATTTCACCAATCCGTCAAAATCTGCTTCCCAGGCAAGACGCTCTTCATTTTTATATCTTTCGTGAGAACCTGAGGTGGAATGCCCCTGCGGCTGGGTAACTTCTATCACATGCACCACTACCGGAACACTTTCTGTTCTTGCAAAATGTTCTGCTTTGGCATAAGCATCCAATAATGCAGGATAATCCCATGCTTTTACCTGAATAATCTCACATCCCTGATTTTCGCCTTCTTTTCTCTGGAAACCGCTTAACATTTCAGAAATATCGGCCTTTGCTCTCTGGTTTTTAGTCGGTACAGAAATTCCGTACCCGTCATCCCAGATAGAAACAATCATAGGAACCTGAAGGGCACATGCTGCGTTCAAAGTCTCCCAGAAATGGCCTTCTGCTGTTGAAGCATCCCCAATGGTACCAAAAGCAATCTCATTCCCGTCTTTCGAGAATTTTTCAGATCCTTTAAATTTTACACTTTTATACACTTTAGAAGCCTGGGCCAATCCTAATAATCTTGGCATCTGTCCTGCGGTAGGCGAAATATCTGAAGAAATATTTTTCTGAGCCGTAAGATCTTTCCAGCTTCCGTCTTCGTTCAGACTTCTTGTGGCAAAGTGTCCGTTCATCTGTCTTCCTGCTGAGGCAGGTTCTCTTTCTACGCTTGTATCGGCATATAGCTGTGCAAAGAAACTTTCCACTGTTAATGCATCTGCTGCTAATGCAAAAGTCTGGTCTCTGTAATACCCTGAACGGAAGTCCCCGTTTCTGAAAACTTTTGCCATGGCCAGCTGCGGAAGCTCCTTACCGTCTCCAAAAATTCCAAATTTAGCTTTTCCCGTAAGCACTTCTCTTCTTCCGAGATAAGACATTTCGCGGGAAATCCTTCCTAACCTGTAGTCTTCAAGTATCTGATTTTTAAAATCTTGGAAGGAAATTTGCTGTGTTTCAATATAAGTTGTCTGCATAGCTAGATATAAAAGTTTTTATTCTTCAAGTATTCTGCTAATATACACTTTTTAAATTAATTTTAATTTTTAATAATCTTTTTTAAAAATTTGATAATAAAAAAAATTGTGTTTTATTTTGAAAAAAATTGTAACAGATGGAAAAAAAGTCGCCTCATATCCTGAATGCTTCCAGTAATCTTTTAGGCTTTTCGCTGATTATCATTACCTCTCTTAAAATCACAAAGATCAGTCACAACACACATTTAGACGAATTTGCAGGTCTTGCCTGCCTTCTTTTTGCGTGCAGTTGTTTTTTTTCATTTCTGGCCATCAGAACGAAGCATGAAAAGCAGGAAATCAGATTTGAGACTATTGCGGATTATTTATTTTTAATCGCCTTATTTTGTATAGTTTTAGCTGTTATTATTCTCACCATGAAGATTATTTAACCTAAAATTTCCGCTCAATAACATAATCCAGCATGATCTGTAAAGACCTTCTGGGCTCAGATTCCGGAAATTCATTCAGGATGTCTTTTGCCTTCTGCTGAAAATCTTTCATCACCTGAACGGCATAGTCAAGGCCTCCTGAACTTTTAACAAACTCAATCAGTTCTTTTACCCGTTTCGGATTGTTATTGTAACGTTTTATGGTATTGAAATAGTATTTTCTATCTTTTTCAGAAGCTGTTTTCAGGGTATGAATCAAAGGAAGGGTCATTTTCTGCTCCTTGATATCAATACCCACCGGTTTCCCGATAACATTTGAGCTCAGGTAATCAAAAAGGTCGTCTTTGATCTGGAAAGCCATTCCGGTATAGGTTCCGAAATCCTGCATCTTTTTGGCAAGGACTTCATCTGCATTATTAGACAGGACCCCAATCTCACAGCAGGCGGCAATAAGTGTTGCTGTTTTCTGACGGATAATCTCGTAATATACTTCTTCCGTGATATCCAGTTTTCTGGCTTTTTCAAGCTGAAGAAGTTCCCCTTCAGACATTTCGCGGATTGTTCTGGAAATTACACTGAGAAGATCGTAATCCTTATGGTCTGTAGAAAGCAGCACGGATTTGGATAAAAGATAATCTCCAACCAAAACAGCAATTTTATTTTTCCACAGGGCATTGATTGAGAAAAAATTACGGCGTTTGAAGCTTTCATCCACCACATCATCATGCACCAGTGTAGCCGTGTGAATCAACTCAATCATGGAAGCTCCACGATACGTTTTCTCATTAACCTCACCAATCAGCTTGGCACACAGAAATACAAACATCGGACGCATCTGCTTACCTTTGGTAGTAACAATAAAACGGGTTACTTTATCTAATAAAGGCACTTTGCTCTGCATTGATTCATAAAACTTCTGCTCGAAAAGTTTCATTTCCTCATTGATCGGTTGTTTGATTTCTTCTACAATATTGGCCACAATCTGCGAATAATAGGTAAATACTAATTAATGATCACAAAGATAATTTTTTTCAGGCAATTTTAAGATAAAATTAATCTTTGAGTTTGTCTTTCGGGATAAAATAGAGTGCTGGTTCTGCCTTTCCGAACTTTGATTTAAATTTCTCCCCTGAAATGTAAATCCCTCTTTCATCAACAGCAATACCTTCAATCTGCCCTACCGCTAAAGCGCTTCCCAGATAATAATGCCGTGGCTTTTCCTTAAAAAATATCCCTGGCTCTGTTTCGGTAAATATATCCATAAAGACTTCTGTTTTCTTGGTATATCCTACCAGATATAGTTTTTTATCAAAATAAGCAGCATCGGTTACTACAAAGTTGGTTTTATAAGCTTCTGTTTTCAGAGCTTCCTGTTTTCCAGTTACTTCCGGATCAACTATATAGTGAGAAGTCGATTTTGAAGCCCATTCTTTGGTAAAGATATGCAGTTTTCCATTCAGGTAAATCATAGCTTCCGCATCATAATCATTATCAGTGTATTTGGGAATGAATTCTGTCTGATCCGGGTAATAAAAAGAAATTTTGGCAATGGAATCATTCTTGGACTCATGGTTCCCGAAAGGCAGCTTATAAATTTCCAGATCTCTTCTCGTTCCGGCATTATTTCCAAAATCACCAACATAGAAGTTTTTCCCGTCATTCGCCAAAGCTTCCCAGTCCTTATTCTTAGCATTGATTTTAAGGATATTTTTTATACTGCCTGTTGTATCATCCAGCTCAAAAAGCTCAGGATCATTACCGCTGTCATTGAAAGTATATAATTTCCCGTTAAAAATACTCAGCCCCGAAGTTTCTTTGATCTTATCATCTAAATAGCCCAGCCTGTGTTTTCGTATTTTCAAAAATTCAGTTTGCTGGGCCGCTACAGTCTGTAGACTTATTATTGTAATAAGCAGGAGTATTTTTTTCATAAAGCAAAAATAAAGGTTTACGGATAATTGAAAGAATGAACATTATGATTTCTGATCTTTCATTTAATAAAAAACGGGCCTAAGCCCGTCCCATCGATTTTATTGTAGATTTTTATTGATGTAAATAATGTAAAGGGGGATCAGGCAGACTGCTTTTTCTGTTCCTGTTTTTTTGCTTGTCTTGCCAAATACTCTTTTTGATATTGTCTCACCGTCTTCCCTGTTCCGTCATGCCTCCATCCCGGGGAGTTGAAGATATAATTGATCCTGTCTGTAAATTTAAGTCCCGGCTGTCTGAGATCTTTCCATATTTTCCTCCATTCATAAAGAAGAACTGTATCGGGCTTATTGTCCGGCATTTTCGGGTAAATCCCGAATTTTACAGGCACATTGGGATCTTCTTTTTCAAAAGTTCCGAAAATTTTATCCCAGATAATCAGGCACATTCCCATATTTTTATCCAGATATTTAATGTTGCAGGCATGATGAACACGGTGATGGGAAGGGGTTACCAGGATATATTCCAGGAAACCCATACTTTTTACAGTCTGGGTATGCACCCAGGTTCCATACACCTGCCCGATAGCATATGCGACCATAATGTGCCATGGGTTGAAACCTAAAAATGCCAGCGGAGAAAAATATAAATACCTGTAAAGCGGCTGAAGAACAGGACTTCTGAATCCGGTCGTAAGGTTAAAAAACTCTGAATTGTGATGGGTGATATGAACAGCCCAGAATGCTCTGGAACGGTGATCTACATAATGCAGCACATAATAGGCAAAATCTGTTACCACAAAGCAGATCAGCCAATAATACCATGCCGTAAAATCCCAAGAGAAAAGCCTGTGACTGTAAAAGAAAAACATGACTCCCATGGCAAAGGCTTTCATGACCAGGTCCAGTCCGAAATTCATCAGGGCAAGGTAGACATTGGTAGCTACATCTTTCCCGCTGTACAATTTAGCTTCCGAAACATGACTGTAGATCATTTCAGCCAAAATAACAGCAGCATGCAGCGGAATTGCCCATGCATATACACTTTCAAGCCCGTCTTCGCTCATTAAAAAGTCCATCATCACGTATTAACTTTAATACAAAGGTAGGACTTTAAGGAATTTTTAAGAAAATTTTTCGTTTTTTTAAGGAAATTTTAATCGGCTGTTTTATTGGCCAATTGTCCGCAGGCTGCATCAATGTCGCCACCACGACTTTTTCTGATCATAACAGTAATTCCTGCATTTTCTAACTGGCGAACATAATTCTCTTCCGCCTGTTTATTGCACTGATCATATTTTCCGTCCCCGATTGGATTGTATTGGATCAGGTTTACTTTAGAAGGTACCTGCCTGCAATATTTTATAAGGGCTTTAATGTCCTCGTCTCCGTCATTGATCCCTTTCCAGACACAATATTCGAAAGTAATCACAGAACCGGTTTTCTGATACCAGTACTGAAGCGCTTCCATGATGTCCGTTAATGGGAATTTATCAGAGAAAGGCATAATCTCGTTACGCTTTGATTCGATTGCTGAGTGAAGGGATAAAGCCAGCTTCACACGCAGTTCATCATCAGCAAGCATTTTGATCATTTTCGGAATTCCGGATGTAGAAACGGTAATTCTTCTTGGAGACATTCCCAGGCCTTCAGGCTGGGTAATTTTTCTGATCGCTTCCACCACGTTTTTGTAGTTCATCATCGGCTCCCCCATGCCCATAAATACGATATTGGAAAGCGGTCTGTCGAAATACATTTTACTTTGGCTGTCAATCAGGGCAACCTGATCTACAATTTCGGCTACTTCAAGATTTCTCATTCTTTTCAGCCTTGCTGTAGCACAGAATTCGCAGTTTAATGAGCAGCCTACCTGTGAAGACACACAGGCTGTAGTTCTTGTTTCGGTTGGAATAAGAACAGATTCTACCATCAGTCCGTCATGAAGCTTCACTCCGTTTTTAATGGTTCCGTCTGAGCTTCTCTGCAGCAGATCTACAGAAACCGGATTAATGGTATATTCTTCGGAAATTCTTTCACGAAGTGTTTTTGAAAGGTTCGTCATTTCATCAATTGAATGGAGGTTTTTACTCCACAGCCAGTCATAGACCTGTTTCGCGCGAAACGGTTTTTCTCCTAAAGATACGAAGTAGTCTTTAAGCTGGTCTAATGATAATGTACGGATATCTTTCATAATATTAAAAGGGCCAGGTTAAAAGTAAAAAGTTCTTAAAGTTCAGTATTGTTAACTATTGCAGCTAAAATATTTTTAGCCCCTGTTGAAGCAGCTAATTTCCCAAGCTGAAATCGTACTAATTTAGTCAACCGTTTGGTTTTATCCCGATGTATACTTTTTAACCTGGCTCTTTTTACTTATTTTTTATAAAATTAACATTGCGTCACCGTAAGAATAGAATTTATACTTTTCTTTTACGGCTTCTTCATAAGCATGCATTACGAAATCTCTTCCTGCAAATGCTGCAATCATCATGATCAGAGTAGACTTCGGTGTGTGGAAGTTGGTGATCATTGAATTAGCCACTCCGAAATCGTGAGGAGGATAAATGAATTTATTAGTCCAGCCATTGAAAGCAGAGATTTTT
Source organism: Chryseobacterium indologenes (assembly GCF_001295265.1). Taxonomy (GTDB): domain Bacteria; phylum Bacteroidota; class Bacteroidia; order Flavobacteriales; family Weeksellaceae; genus Chryseobacterium; species Chryseobacterium indologenes_A. The sequence goes on from NZ_LJOD01000001.1 coordinate 560,989, forward strand.
TTATTGGAAGAAACAGAGGTTTCCAATGCTCTCATAGTAGTGGTACCTACTGCACATACTCTTCTGTGAGCATCTACGGCTTTATTAATAATTTCAGCATTTTTCTCATCAATGATGATTTCTTCAGACTCCATTTTATGTTTAGAAAGGTCTTCTACTTCAATTGGATTGAAAGTTCCCAATCCTACGTGAAGCGTAACTTCAGCGAAATTGATCCCTTTAATCTCCAGTCTTTTCATCAAATGTTTAGAGAAGTGTAATCCAGCTGTAGGTGCGGCAACAGCTCCTTCTACTTTTGCATAGATGGTCTGATATCTTTCTGCATCTTCAGGCTCTACAGCTCTTTTGATATATTTTGGAAGCGGAGTTTCTCCCAGTTCTTTTAATTTGGTTCTGAATTCGTCATAAGATCCGTCAAATAAGAATCTCAGAGTTCTTCCTCTGGAAGTGGTGTTATCAATTACCTCAGCTACAAGAGATTCATCTTCAGTGAAGAATAATTTGTTCCCAATTCTGATTTTTCTTGCAGGATCTACCAGTACATCCCAAACTCTTGTTTCTTTATCAAGCTCTCTTAAAAGGAAAACTTCAATTTTAGCACCTGTTTTTTCTTTATTTCCATAAAGACGTGCAGGGAAAACTTTGGTATTGTTGAAGATAAATAAATCATCCTCGTCAAAATAATCAACCACATCTTTGAAAAGCTTATGCTCAATGGTTTCCGTTTTTCTGTCAAGAACCATTAATCTGGCTTCGTCTCTGTGTTCTGATGGGTGTTCTGCCAATAATTCCGCAGGAAGATCAAAATTAAAATCTGATGTTTTCATTTTTTAAATTACGGTTTAAAAATTATTGAAATTACAAGGTGTAATTTTCGGAGTGCAAATATACGACATTCAGTACCCCTTTGTCAAGTATTATTTAAATTCAAATATAAAACCGTGATTTTACGGGAAGTTTTAAAACGTAAAAAAGTGTATTTTTGGAAAAATTGAAATTGAGCATGGAATCTGTAAGTAAAATATATTTCCTTGATAATCCATATCCTAACGGACATAAAATTGATACTTTCAGCTGGAGCGGGCGTATTGACGAAAATGGATTTATCTGGTTTGATTTTCATTTAAAAACTGAAAATTATTATGCCAATGACGATGAAAACAGCGAAGAAGAAGAGGAAGAAGACGAAACTTTGTCTGATTGGGACTCCAAAATAGTGTGGGGAAATTACCATGCGTGTACGCTATCGTCAAATTACTGGAGCGAACAAAGAGGGATCAGAATTAACAAACTGGGTGAAAAGCTGGATTTTGATACTATTGTGAAACATGAACTTTTCACCAGCGATCTCCCGTCTGAACAACATTTTGATGATGCTGATCTCGCCTTCAGCATTTATTTGCTGGGACATGACAGCTGTGCGGACCATCGGATCCGGTTTTCAAAAACAGGCAATAATCAATATGATATAACATGGACTGGTAAAATAGCACTGACGTACTCTGGCGATGATGAATTTTCCCATGAGTTCAAAGCAGAGATTTTCAATGCTGAGTTTGAAGGTTTTCATTATCCTAAAACCTGGTCCGTAGAAAAGGCAGCAGAAATGTTCAAAGCTCAGCTTGCCAATTTTGAAGACTATGAATTTGTGGATCTAAATCCCAAAAGTAACAAAAGAGAGTATAAACTCGACAAACTAAAACACTAACAATATAAAGCAGCAAATTAAAAAATTATAATTATGAGCAAGTATTCAATTGAAGCATTTATCAATGAAACCAAAGAGAATCCGCAACAGAGGGATTATTTTGAACTGGAAACCAAGCACCTTCTGGAAATCAACCTGAATAATCAGGCGGTATGGACGAAGAGAGGAAGTATGGTAAGCTACGTGGGCAACATTAATTTTGAAAGACAGGGAATGCTGTCCGGAGGAATCGGAAATCTTTTAAAGAAAGCAATCAGCGGAGAAGGTACAAAGCTGATGAAAGCTGAAGGAACAGGAAAACTATATGTGGCAGACTCCGGTAAAAAAGTCCGTATCCTTTATCTGAACAATGAATCGGTGTGTGTAAACGGAAACGACGTTCTGGCCCACGAGCAAAGTGTGAAAAGTGATATCACCATGCTTAAAAGTGTTGCAGGAATGATGGCTGGCGGACTTTTCCAGGTAAAACTTTCCGGAACCGGACATATTGCAATAACCACCCACGGAGATCCTTTAACATTATTGGTAACTCCTGATACCCCGGTGTTCACAGACCCTAATGCTACAGTAGCATGGTCCGGAAACCTGAACCCTGAAATGAAAACCAACGTTTCATTCAAAAGCCTTATCGGAAGAGGAAGCGGCGAGGAATTCCAGATGAAGTTCTCAGGGCATGGATGGGTGTTGATCCAGCCTTATGAAGAAGTATATTATATGGAAAAATAATACCATCAGATACTTACCTTTGAAGTAAGTAATTCTAATGTTCATTTAAACTACGGCCCTATGAAATATATTCTGACAGGATTTATGTTGATAATGTTCAATACCATTCATCCACAAATACAGAAAATCGGAAAAACGATTGCCTCTCCTGTAAAAGAAGACTGTTTCAACGGTTCTGTTTCTTTGGACCAAAAATGACAAGCTGAATTACTTACTTACAAAGGTTTATCTAACAGGCATTATCAGATTCCATTCTATCACTAACCTTTTGAAAGGTTCTACAGAATCAGCTCCTTACTCTTCTGAAAATGTAATTGCAGCTTATTATGGACCATCGTTTATTAAGGCTGCTTGTTTATTTTTTACTATTGATTCAGATATAGGTTATCCATTTCAAGACTTTTCGTCTGTAATATAGCTCTCCCGTCAACCAACATCCGGCAACGGTCAACCAGTACCGCTATTCTGCTATTATTCTCCGGTCTTTGAACCAGTATCCCCCACTCCATCGTTGTTTACAAAAGTTTTAATATATTTAGAAAAAAAATAGATGGATAATCATACTTCCCGCAGAAACTTCATTAAAACAGCTGCTCTGGCAGGTTTTGGTGCTCTGGTTCTTCCCAATTCTTTATTTGCCTATTCCAATGATTTTAAAACAGATAAAAAAGTGCGTGTCGGATTTATTGGTGTAGGACTTCGCGGACAGGAACATTTAAAACTGCTGGCAAAACGTAATGATGTAGAGATTGTAGCGTTTGCAGATCCGGACAAAAGAATGCTTGCTGCTTCTCAAAAGATATTAAAAGACAACAGCAAATCGGCGGCTCAGGAGTTTTCCAATGGTGAATATGATTATCGGAATCTCTTGAAATTAAAAACAATAGATGCTGTTTTGATTGCCACTCCATGGGAATGGCATCTCTCTCAGGGTGTAGAAGCAATGCGTGCTAAAAAGATTGTAGGCATGGAGGTTTCAGGAGCTATAAAACTTCAGGACTGCTGGGAGTTTGTAAAAGTATATGAGGAAACAAAAGTCCCTATTTTCATGATGGAAAACGTCTGCTACCGGAGAGATGTTATGGCCATTCTGAATATGGTCCGTAAGGGAATGTTCGGAGAGCTGGTTCATGGAAGAGGCGGTTATCAGCATGATTTAAGAGGTGTCCTTTTCAATGACGGGGTTACCCCTTACCATTCCGGAGTGGAATTTGGAGATAAAGGCTTCAGTGAGGCTAAATGGAGAACGGAACATTATGTAAAACGTAACGGAGAATTATATCCTACCCACGGATTAGGACCTGTTGCCATGATGATGGATATCAACCGGGGAAACCGCCTGACGAGGTTGTCTTCATTCTCTTCAAAGTCTGTAGGATTACATAAATACATCGTAGAACACGCTAAGGGAGGACAAAACCACCCGAATGCCAAGGTAAAATTCAACCAGGGAGATATTGTAACTACTCAGATTGCATGTGCTAATGGAGAAACGATCCTTTTAACCCATGATACCAGCTTACAGAGGCCTTATGATTTAGGCTTCAGAATACAGGGAACTGAAGGATTGTGGCAGGATTTCGGTTGGGGAGATTTTAATCAGGGACATATTTATTTTGAAAAAACAATGAGCCACAGCCATCGTTGGGAGAATACGGAAAAATGGATGAAGGAGTATGACCACCCGATGTGGAAGAAGTTCGAAAGCAGTGCTGCCGGAGCAGGACACGGTGGAATGGATTTCTTCGTTATGAATACTTTTATTGAATGTATTAAACGGAATATAGAGTTCCCGATGGATGTTTATGATCTTGCGTTATGGTATTCTATCACTCCATTAAGTGAAGAATCTATTGCCAAAGGAGGGCAGATGGTAGATATTCCTGATTTCACCAACGGAAAGTGGAAAACCCGTAAACCTGTATTTGGAATGACTGATGAGTTCTAAAAAAGCATTACTTATACTGGCCGGCGGATTAGGAAGCCGTTATAAAGGATTGAAACAGGTGGACGGAATACTTGATAACGGTTCTCCGATTTTGGAGTACTCTATCTACGATGCACTGGAAGCCGGCTTTCGGAAAATAGTCATCATTGTCAATAAATTTATTCCTCAAAGCTATATTGACAGGCTTAATCACATTTCTGAAATCAAAAGCTTTGAGCTGCACTGGATCTGTCAGGAAATCAACAGTATTCCGTTACAGGGTTTTGATTATCCTGCACGTGAAAAACCATGGGGCACAGCCCATGCCGTTCTCTGTGCCAAATACACAATACAGGAGCCTTTTGTTATGATCAATGCGGATGATTTTTATGGAAAGGAAGCTTATAAGCTGGCTGCTGATGAAATAGACCATCATCATATTTCTGAATTGCAGTTTGGAATGATTGCTTATCCTGTAAGCACAACATTAAGCGGTCATGGGACTGTAGCAAGAGGAATATGCACATTGGATCCCCAACATTACCTGATCAGCGTGGAAGAACAAACTTCCATCCAAAAACTTAATGGCACCATCATTTATAACGAGAGCGGAGAGAATAGACAACTATCCCCCGATACCCTTGTATCTATGAACTTCTTCATTTTTAATCCCCATATTTTCTGTTTTCTGGAGGCTTACTTTTATGATTTCATAGAATCTGAGCCGGGGCCAGGCCAGGAATTTTATATCCCTTCCGCCGTCCAGAGAATGATGGATGAAAAGGATATAAAAGTTCTGGTAAAAACGTCTCCTTCACAATGGATGGGAGTTACATATGCCGATGACAAAAAGAATATTAAGGATTTCCTGCTATCGGAGATTCAAAATAACAGATACCCTGAAGATTTATGGAAATAAATGATATTGCTACCCAATTTACAGGAACGAAAAATTATACTCTTTCTCCCATCAGTGACGGCCTGATCAATACCACCTATCTTTTGGAAAATTCAGACCGGCAGAAAAAATTTATCCTGCAAAAGATCAACCATCATGTTTTCAGACAGCCTGAGCTCATTATTAATAACCATTTAGCAGTTAACCAGCTTCTGGAAAATGGAAATTATCCGTTACAGCTTATCATCCCCATTCCTTCTTTAACAGGAAAATTTATTGTAAAAGATCAGGAAGGCGGCTCATGGAGAATGACCGCTTTTATAGAAGACACCACAACTTTTTTCAGAATACCTGATTCCGAAACGGCATATGCATCAGCAAAAGCAATAGGCTGTTTTCTCAACACCATCAATACCGGAAATATTCCGGAGATCCAAACTCCGCTTCCTGATTTTGTCAACTTTGAAAAAAGAATTTCAGATTACAGGACTGCTTTGGATAAAGCTGAAAACCTTTTGATAACGACCGCTTCTGCCGAAATTGAAGCAACCAACAAGCTTATTACGCTTCCCCGGCAATGGATTGATATGGAACGCAACGGCTCTCTTCCCAAAAGAATTATTCACGGTGATCCGAATGTAAGAAATATTCTCTTCAGGGGTTCCAAGCCTTTAGCCATTATTGATCTGGACACGGTCATGATCTCTACTTTACTGTATGATTTCGGAGATATAGCCAGATCATATACCAATACCACGGTTGAAGATGACGGAACAGCCACAGAAAATTTCAATGCAGAAATATATGAAGCTGTAAAAGAAGGCTTTCTATGTGATCTAAGGGAAAAGATGGTTCCGGAAGAAGTTAATAATCTGGATTATGCAGCACAGGTTGTTATTTATATTCAGGCTGTACGCTTCCTGACCGATTACCTGAATGGAAGCACTTATTATTCCATACAATATCCTGAACATAATCTGGACAGGGCAAGAAATCAGCTGGAACTGTTGAAAGGATTGAGAAAGTACTTAGTTGGTAGTTGATTCCTGTTTTTTGTTGTCATCGGGAATGATTGGTAATTTGCAAAATTCATTTATAGAGGCAGACTCTCGTCCGCCAAAATAATAAAAGACCCTCCGTTGGCTTTAGCCAAAACTTATACAAGCCAATCTGTAAATAAAAATTGTGGATTGGAGACTGATATTTAGCGACAGATCCACGAATAAAATCTGCGGAATTTACGAGGTAAAAACCTATTGCAGAAAATCCAGGATTTTTTTCCATTCTTCTAATTTTTTCTCGAAAGATATTGTGTGAAGCGGGCTGGTAGAGGGCAGTAAAAAGATTGGCAGTCTGTAGGTTTTCCCTAACAGCTTCTGTAGGTTTTTGTAGGATTTTCCACCGTTACAGAAAATAGCTTTAACGTTGGGATGCTCTTCCAGAAGTTCAGCAATCTGATTGGCTTCTTCATTTCTGATCTCAGAATCCAGGCTTCCTTTTCTTTCACAGGAATCTATGACATCCCAAAGAGCGATGTGGTATTTCTTCAGGACTTCAGTTCTTTTTGTATAGTTTTCGGTAGCCTCTTCATTCAGCAGCTCAAAGATAATTTTCCAGAATTTGTTTTGCGGATGGGCGTAATATTGTTGCTTTTCCAGAGATTTTACACCGGGAATTGAACCTAAAATTAAAATTTCAGATTGGTGATCGATAAGGGGTGGGAATGAGGAAATACGGTTTTGCATATTCAAATATATCAATTTTGACTAAAGCCATTGAATTTTCTAATATAAAAAAGCGGGCTAAAGCCCGCTTCCATTGATGTATTATAATGTTTCTTTTAACCAGTCGAAGAATTCCCTCTGCCACACCAATCCGTTTTGCGGATGAAGCACCCAGTGATTTTCGTTCGGGAAGTAAACCAGCTTAGATTTTAATCCTTTTAATTTCGCAGCCTGGAAAGCCTCTTGTCCCTGTTCGTAAGGTACACGGAAATCAATTCCTCCCTGAACAATCATAATAGGCTTGTTCCATTTATCAACAAAGTTGCTTGGGTTGAATTCTGTGTATGCTTTCGGCAGTGGCTTTTCCCATGGGGAACCGATATCCCAGTTGGCGAACCAAAGCTCTTCCGTTGTCAGATACCAGGATTTCATATCAAATAGCCCATCATGTGCGATAAATGTTTTGAATCTGTTTTCATGGATTCCGGCAAGCATGAATACACTGTATCCTCCGTAGCTTGCTCCAACTGCTGCTACCCTGTTTCCATCTACGTAGGGTAATGTTTTTGCATAGTCTGTTGCTGCCAGATAGTCTCTCATTGGCTGCCCGCCCCAGTCTCTTGATATATCTTCATTCCATTTTGTACCCCATCCCGGCATTCCTCTTCTGTTAGGAGCTACTACAATATAGCCATTGGCAGTCATTAAAGCAAAGTTCCATCTTACACTGAAATATTGGGTCAGTGCAGATTGCGGGCCTCCCTGGCAATATACAAGTGTGGGGTATTTTTTATTTGGGTCGAAGTTGGGTGGATAATGAAACCAAACACCCATTTCTTTGCCATCGGAAGTTTTTACCATTTTAAGTTCAGATTTTCCCTGAGCCAGTTTAGCATAAGTTTCTTTATTGGCCTCAGTAACCTGCTTCATTTCCCCGTTTTTAAGGTTAACAGAGAACAATTCTGTAGCGTGGTTTACGTCTGTTCTTCCTACTAAAAGTGAAGTTTTATTATCGGTAAAAATTTCATTAACATCGAAATCCCCTTTGGTAATCTGCTGTACTTTTGCTGATTTTGAATCTAATGAGAAAAGTTGTTTTGTTCCTCTGTATGCGGCTGTAAAATAGATTGTTTTTGAATCTGCCCCCCAAAGAACATCTCCGGAAACACTTTCATCCCAGGCTGCGGTAAGATTCGTTGTTTTGCCTGTCTTCCAATCCATGATTTTTACATCATTTTTATCCGCTTCGTACCCGTCTCTGGCCATGCTCTGCCAGATTAACGATTTACCATCCGGGCTGAATTTAGGGTTTACATCATATCCTTTATTAGATTCTGTAAGGTTCTTTGTTGTCCCTGAAGCCATATCATAGGCAAAGATATCCGTATTGGTGCTTGTTGCGTATTCTTTACCACTTTTAGGTTTTGTAACGTATAAAAGCTGTGCAGAATCCGGGCTCCAGATAAAATCTTCAGCGCCACCGAAAGGTCTCTGGGGAGAGTCCCAGGTCTTTCCTTCCAACAGGTCTTTTGCGGAATCTACTTTATCAGAGGTATTGACAACAAATACGTGATTGTATTTTCCTTCATTGAAGTAATCCCAATGTCTGTGGTTCAGATCAGTGTATACCTGAGCAGTAGTTTTGGGAGTATCAGCATATTTGTCTTTCCCCATTAGTTTTTCCACCAGAACCTGCTTACTGAAAGCAATTCTCTTCCCGTCCGGAGAAATAACAATATTGTCAGCTTCCCCGATGGTATAAAATTCACTCCATGTCTTCCCAGCATCCTTTGAAAGGTAAATTTTATCTCCTTCCTGGGCATAGATCCCATTTTTATCCCATTGAATCAAAGATTTTTTACCGAAATCTATTTTGGAAGACTGATGATTAAGAACATTCAGGAAATAGTTCTCACTTTTTGTTTTTTCTGTTTTCAGATCTACCTGCCCTACTTTATAAATGAGGGAAGCCTGATCCGGTGAAACTGCCTGTACTCCTACTTTTTTCAAAGTCCAAAGAATTTCAGGCGTCATTACTTGTTGTGCATTCATTAAGAGCGGAGCTGCCAGAGCCAGCAGACTGTACTTAAGTTTCATATGTTGATATTCATTTTTAACGGACGTGTATTCATTTTACTTCATACATTCCTATTATTAAATTCAAAGATTGCCAAAGTTAGTACTTAAAATAAAGATTAACGAAATAATTAACATTAAAATTAGGATGAAAGATGAAAGAAGGAAGCCGGAAGTTACTTTCGGTTATAGATATTAAAGAATGATTGAGTTCTCTTACCGTTTCCAACAAAAAAGTCCGCCGGCACTATACCAACGGACTTTATACCTTTATTTGAATCAATTAATCTCCATCTGAGAACATTGAATTAGCCAGAGAGGTGACAATTGACAGGAGTATACTAAAGATGAATGCCCACCAGAAGCCATCTACCACCATACTATTTATAAAGTAATCCGCAATAAGGATAATGGCAGCATTAATAACCAATGCAAAGAATCCTAACGTAATAATGGTCAGTGGAAGTCCGAATAAGCTTAAAATAGGCTTAACAAATATATTCAGGACTCCCAATACAATAGCAAAAATAATGGCTGAAGAAAATCCTTCAAAATGTACTCCCGGTAAAATTTTCGTTAAAAGATAGGCAACTATTGCCGTTACGAACAATCGGATAATTAAGTTCATATCGTTAATTTTTAATGTTTATGGGGGATATGGAGCAAAAGCTATTCCATTTCGGTTAAAAAAATTCTGTAAACCCTTTTATTCAGGGAATTTTTTATGATCAGGTGATTATTTTATTTTCATCATCGTAACCAGTGAAGTGGCCACATGACTTTCTGAATCACCACTTTCATTCTGAACATAAATTTCGGTTCTCACGACAATAATCTTTCCCCCTCCCTTGATGACATAAGATTTTGAAACAAGTGCATCTCCGATAGCCGGACGCAGGTAATTCACCTTCAGCTCTACCGTAACTACATAACAGTCTTCCGGATAATGGCTTACCGAAGCATATCCCGAGGAAACATCCACCAGTGAAGCAATCATAGCGCCGTTGAACATTCCTGCTTTCCGGGTCATCATGTCCATTTTAGGAATTTTAATGGATACGAAATCAGTTTCCACCTCCAGCAGTTCGGCTTTATAGAATTTTAAAGTTTCTGAACGGCTGAAGCTGTCTGTGATGAGTTTCTTTTTCTCTGGTGTCATTATTTTTTAATTTGATGTAAATTTAAAGATAAATCAATTGTGAAAATATAATCTGAAATTACAGGAATAAAAGCCAGAGTTTTCATACCTGCGGCCCGGGTGCTGCAGATTGAACAGACGTATTAATAAAACAGGTTAGTTAAGCTGTACCTGAAAATCATTGGTTAGGGCCAAAGCACCTTCTGATAAGCCCTCCGGATGCGTACTGAAACCTTTAAGCTTTGAAGTTTTTCCTTTTACAACCAGATCCATTAATTGTTTATCTGAAAGCTTCTTTCCAAAAATTTCAAAACCAATTTTAAAGCCGCAATTTTTGAAATCGGAACAACCGACTGCTGCTTTCCCTTTCATCAGGGTATGGTCTTTACATTTCGGGCATTTTGTTTCCTCCCAGGACTGAAGTTCTTTTTTCTGCGCAGGTTCTCTTTTTTTCTTTTCCTTTATTTCTTCTTTCTCTTCTTCCTGCAGGGTAATCACTTTTCCTGTTCCGTAGACTACTTTTTCGGTAAGCTCGGTTACCATCTGGATCAGTTCTTCTTTGAAAAGGTTGGCTTCATATTCACCTTTCTCAATTTTACGAAGTTTTGACTCCCATTCTCCGGTCAGTTCCGGGCTCTTTAAAAGCTCGTCTTCGATGGTATCGATCAGCTGGATTCCGGTTTGAGTAGCAATCAGGTTTTTCCTTTTCTTTTCGATATATTTTCTTTTGAAAAGGGTTTCAATAATATTGGCCCGGGTAGACGGTCTCCCGATTCCGTTATTCTTTAACAATTCCCGAAGTTCTTCATCTTCTACCTGTTTTCCGGCCGTTTCCATTGCTCTCAGGAGGGTTGCTTCCGTATAAGGTTTTGGAGGGGAAGTTTTTCCCTGATGGATCATGGGATCGTGAGGACCTGTTTCACCCACAATAAATTCAGGGATCGTCTGCTCTTCCTCCTTTTCTTTTTCTTTATCTGCAGCCTCTTCTTTAGGCTCTTTTGAATAAACGGCTCTCCATCCCGGCTCCAGAATCTGTCTTCCGCTGGTTTTAAATGGGATGGTTCCTACTTTTCCTTCTACTAATGTATTTGAGATTTTACATTCAGGGTAGAAAACGGCAATAAAACGCTTGGCAATGAGATCATAGATTAGTTTTTCTTCCCTGCTCAGGTTTTGTGAGGGTGGAATTTCGGTTGGAATAATCGCATGGTGATCCGTTACTTTTGTATCATCAAAAACAGCCTTTGATTTGGGAATAGGTGCTTCCAGCAATGGGGCAATCAGCTCCTGATAAGGGTACATTTTCTGAAGAATACCTTCTATTTTCGGATATAAACTTTCGGATAGATACGTGGTATCAACACGCGGATAGGTTACGTGCTTTTTTTCATAAAGACTCTGAACATAATTCAGTGTATTTTCTGCGGAATAGCCGTATTTTTTGTTGGCTTCCACCTGAAGGGCGGTCAGGTCAAAAAGTCTGGGGTTCTTTTCTTTTCCTTCTTTAATTTCAAAGGAGACGATTTCAAAGGGATTGACTTTAAGGTACTCCAACCCTTTTTCGGCACGCTCCAAAGTTTTTAAACGGTCAATAGCAGCATTGAAAATAACATCTCGGTATTTCGTTTTAAGCTCCCAGTATTCTTCTGTGGTAAAGGCATCAATTTCTTTCTGGCGCTGTACGAGCATGGCTAATGTTGGAGTCTGCACTCTTCCGATGGAAAGAACGGCTTTATTTCCTCCAAATTTTTTAGTGAAAAGCCTTGTCGCATTAATTCCCAGTAACCAGTCTCCGATGGCTCTGGCATTTCCGGCGAGATAAAGGTTTTTATACTCTTCAGCAGGCTTCAGGTTTGCAAAACCTTCTTTAATGGCTTCTTCCGTTAATGAAGATATCCATAAACGCTGAATAGGTTTGTTACATTTTGCCTTCTGCAATACCCATCGTTGGATGAGTTCTCCCTCCTGCCCGGCATCCCCGCAGTTAATGACCTCATCACATTCCTCCACTAGTTTTTCAATTACTTTAAACTGATTTTCAACGCCTTTATTCGGAATCAGCTTTATGCCAAAACTGTTGGGAATAATCGGCAGCAGAAATAAATTCCAGGATTTATACTGAGGACCGTAATCGTGAGGTTCTTTCAGGGTACAAAGATGTCCGAACGTCCATGTCACGCAATAGCCGTTCCCTTCCATATAGCCTTGTTTAGGCGTAGTAGCCCCTAATACTTTGGCAATATCTCTGGCAACACTGGGTTTTTCGGCAATACATAATTTCATGAAATCGGGTTTATTGAAAGAGTGCAAAAATCGGTATTTTTTTTGACTTTAGCTAATTTTGTTGAGCCTTGCCAACCCATACTTCATGACTGAAAGGCCTGGAAACTTCTTTTGGTTACAGGTGAGAAAAGTTTAAAAAACACGATTAAAAAAGAATTACGCAAAGTCTCATTTAACTAATTCTCATAAATTACAGTTTATTTTATATTTTTCACAACCTGAATTATTGACAAAAAAGCTGAAAAACTGAACAAAATAAAATCTAAAGGGCAATTATTCTTTGTATATCCAGAGAAAAACAAAAAAACATAAATAACTAATAAACAATCAATTAAATAATTAACAGTAAATTAATATTCAAAAAGTCTACTTTTTTAGTGGACTAATAAAATTTATATTATATATTTGCAAACGTATTCAGGAAATAAAACAAAATGAAGGCAGAATTAAAAAATAATTCAACAAAGAAACATAACATCAAAAAAATGATGATGTGGATCTGTATGCCTATACATCAGAAATACTGCGGATGACCTTACTTTTATATGACATATTTTTTAAAGGCTCTGCAATACTGTAGAGCCTTTTTCATTGAAAAACGAACAACATTAAAAAATAAAAAATGAACAATTCTAAAAACAAATGGCTGGTTCCATTGGCTTTTACAAACATCTATGTAATATGGGGAATTACGTTTTTAGCTATTTCATTTGGCCTGAAAGGGTTTCCCCCCTTCATACTTTCCGGATTGAGGTTTCTGGTAGCAGGAATTCTGATGATCGGGTATCTGCTCTCTAAAGGAGAAAAGGCCAATTCTCTCGTCAACTGGAAAAGAAATGCCATTACCGGGATCCTTATTCTTACCGGAGGAACAGGGCTTGTAGCATGGGGAGAACAATATGTAACAGCTTCAGAGGCGGCCATATCTATCGCTACCGGACCATTCTGGTTCATTGCTATTGACAGAAAAAACTGGAAATATTATTTCTCAGATAAGTTTATCCCAATAGGTCTGGTTATTGGTTTCGTCGGATTGGTACTATTCCTGAAAGGAAGTGCACATCCGAATACTGCGCATGCGGCGGTTAACGGCAGTCTTCGTATCACAGCATTTGTTGTATTAGGTTTAAGCTCTGTAGCCTGGGTATTGGGTTCTTTATATTCTAAAAAAAATCCGGCAACCCAATCAACCTTTATGAATATTGCCCAACAGCTTATCATAGCCGGATCAGCCTCTTTTCTTATTGCTTTTTTAAGAAAAGAATGGAGCGGTTTTTCCGTTTCAGCGGTTCCGTTATCGGCTTGGGTGGGAGTTTTGTTTTTGATTTTCTTTGGATCGATAGTCGCTTATTTGTCGTACATTTGGCTCTTGTCCGTGAAGCCCGCTGCCCTGGTAAGCACCCACACCTATATTAATCCGATTGTTACAGTGATTGCAGGCTGGATTGTTGCTCATCAAAGCATTAACGGAGGTCAGCTGTACGGTTTATCCGTTATATTGCTGGGAGTACTTCTTACAAATGTTACCAAGTACTTCAAACTTTCGAAGCGGTCAAAGGTTAAAATCAGACGGGTAAGGAGATTTTTTAACAGAACAAATAAACGGTATCTGCCTGTTTAAAATAGTAAAAGCATCAGAATGATAGAAATTAAGAATATATCAAAAACTTTTCACCAGAAAAAACAGTCCTTCAAAGCACTGGATCAGGTGAGCCTCAGTATAGAGAAAGGTGATATTGTAGGGATCATAGGATTTTCCGGGGCAGGAAAAAGCACCCTGATCCGTACGGTCAATCTTCTGGAAAGGCCGGATGAAGGCCAGATCATTATTAATGGTAAAGATTTCACCCGGCTAAGCTCAAAACAACTGGCCGAAGAGCGTAAAAAAATAGGAATGATCTTCCAGCATTTCAATCTGCTTTCTTCGAGAACTGTTTTTGATAATATTGCACTTCCTTTGGAACTGGATCATCTCAGCAAAGATCAGATCAGCCAAAAGGTACATGAACTATTAAAAATTGTGGGTCTGGAAGATAAAGCCCGGGATTATCCCAGAAGCCTTTCCGGAGGCCAGAAGCAAAGAGTAGCTATCGCACGGGCGCTAGCCAATGATCCCCATCTCCTGCTCTGTGATGAAGCAACAAGCGCTCTTGATCCGGTCACTACACAATCTATTTTACAGCTGTTAAGAGATATCAACCAAAGATTAGGAATTACCATCCTTCTGATTACGCATGAGATGGAGGTCATTAAAGCAGTCTGTAATCATGTTGCTGTTATCGATCACGGAAAATTATTAGCTAAAGGAACTTTAAGTGAGATTATTTCGGATAAAGAAAATCCGGTGATCCGGCAATTTATAAATTCAGATGTCATGACCCTGCCACAGGAACTCAATAAAAGACTACAGAAAGAGCCCCGGGAAGGCTTATTTCCTCTGGTTGAAATAGAACTTAACGAAAATATCGGTGTTGAAGAACTTCTTTCAACCTTATATTCCCAATATAAAATCCCTTACAAACTTTTGAAAGCTGATGTTGAATATCTTGGCAATTCCAATTTTGGAAAACTGCTGCTGCATCTTCAGGGAGGAACGGAAGAAAACCAACAGGTCATCTATTATTTCAATCAGAATAAAATTCAAAATACAGTAAAAGGATATGCTTAGTGATACAGTAATTGCTCTTTTAGCAAAAGGAACCTGGGAAACGGTTTATATGACTTTTGTATCCGGATTTTTCGGATTTGTTTTAGGTCTTCCGGTTGGGATTATGCTTTTTTTAACCAGAAAAGGACAATTGCTGGAAAATACGCTCTATCACAGAGTGCTTTCTGTTGTGGTGAATATTTTCCGTGCTATTCCTTTCATCATTTTAATTGTATGGATGATTCCTTTTACAAGAATTTTGGCCGGAACTTCTATTGGTGTCAATGCAGCTTTGGTTCCCCTGAGTATTGGAGCCGCTCCGTTTATTGCAAGACTCGTGGAAAACAGCCTTCTTGAAGTTCCTCATGGCTTAATAGAAACAGCCCGGGCGTTGGGAGCATCACCATTCCAGATTATCAGAAAAGTTTTGCTTCCGGAGGCACTTCCTTCCCTCATCAATAATGCGACAATCACATTGATTACTCTGGTTGGATATTCTGCTATGGGAGGAGCAGTAGGTGCAGGCGGATTAGGGCAGGTTGGCTATCAGTACGGATACATCGGATATGATATTGTTATTATGAATACTGTGCTTATACTGCTGGTATTACTGGTATTTATCATACAGTTTCTGGGTGACAGACTATCAAAGAAATTTGACCACAGATAACGAAATGAAGTTGTTTAGAGAAAAATAAATAAAAACAATGAAAAAAATAAAGATCCTAGGTGTATTAGCAGCCGGAATACTTCTGTTTTCAGCATGTTCCGGAAGGAAAGACGATCCGAATTTTATCCGTGTAGGCATAACGTACGGCCCGGAACAGGAAATTGCCGAAGTGGCTAAGAAAGTGGCTAAGGAAAAATACAACCTTGAAGTGGAACTGATCCCTTTCAATGATTATGTAGTTCCCAATGAAGCGTTAACTAATGGTGATATTGATGCCAATGCCTTCCAGCATGTTCCTTACCTAACAGAGCAATCGAAACAGAGAGGATACAATTTAGCGGTTGTAGGCAATACTTTCGTTTACCCTATCATAGCCTATTCTAAAAAAATTAAAAATATCAGCCAGCTGCAGGAGGGAAATACAATTGTTATCCCTAATGATCCTACTAACGGAGGGCGCTCGTTGCTTCTGCTACAGAAAAACGGTTTATTGAAGTTAAAAGACGGTGTAGGACTTCTTCCAAAAGTGACTGATATTACAGAAAATCCGAAGCAACTGAAAATCATGGAGATTGAAGGAGCACAGATCCCGAGAGTACTGGATGACAGAGATGTTGTTGTAGGTGTTATCAATAATAATTTTGCAGCTCAGGCAGGTTTGGATTCTGAAAAGCAGGGAGTTCTTAAGGAAGACAAGGATTCTCCTTACGTGAATGTGGTAGTGGCAAGACAGGATAATAAGAACAGCCAGAAAGTAAAAAACTTTGTGAAAGCTTATGAATCTGATGAAGTAGAGAAGAAAGCCAAAGAAATTTTCAAAGGAGGAGCTGTAAAGGGATGGTAATGAAGAACTTGCTGGTCTTCAACCGAAGACCTTTATTTTCAGGAATCAAAACAAAAACTGAATCATCTGTATAATTTTTCAGCTTTAAAATTAATGAAACTGCCTTTAGATAATCCCGGCAGTTTTTTTATGAAGCTAATTTCATTTTCTCAATTTGAGATAATAAAAAATTTTCTTTACTTTTGCTTACAATCAAATAACCAGGCATTATGTTAAAGAAAACCGCCATTCTAAGTTTATTCACCTTTATTTCTGTTTCTTATATGGCTCAGACCAATACTTCCCTACCCGTTTATTTAGATGAATCTAAACCCGTTGAACAGCGTATTCAGGATGCTCTTTCGAGAATGACTCTGGAAGAAAAAGTGGCTATGCTTCATGCCCAGTCAAAATTCAGCTCTCCCGGAGTTCCAAGATTGGGAATTCCGGAGTTCTGGACAACGGATGGCCCTCACGGCGTGCGTCCGGAGGTAATGTGGGACGAATGGGATCAGGCCGGATGGACGAATGACTCTATCATTGCCTACCCTGCCCTGACTGCTTTATCCGCAACATGGAACAAGAAAATGTCATGGAACTATGGAAAAGCATTAGGAGAAGAAGCCCGCTACAGAAAAAAAGATATCCTTCTGGGGCCAGGTGTTAATATTTACAGAACCCCATTGAATGGAAGGAATTTTGAGTATATGGGTGAAGATCCTTATCTGACCTCAAAAATGGTGGTTCCTTATATTAAAGGCGTACAATCTAATGGAGTGGCTACCTCTGTAAAGCATTTTGCCCTCAATAATCAGGAAATGTTCCGCCATACCAGCAATGTTATTGTTGATGACCGGACTCTTTATGAAATCTATCTGCCTCCTTTTAAAGCCGCTGTAACTGAAGGAGACTCCTGGACGATTATGGGAGCTTATGATATGTATAAAGGTCAATATGCCAGCCAGAATCAATATCTTTTAAACGATATTCTGAAAAAAGAATGGAATTATAAAGGCGTAGTGGTATCCGACTGGGGCGCTGTAAATAACACTGAACAGGCAATTCATAACGGATTGGACCTAGAATTCGGGACCTGGACAAATGGCCTTTCCGCAGGTACTAAAAATGCCTACGATAATTATTTTCTGGCAAAACCTTATTTAGATTTAATCAGATCCGGAAAAGTAGGAACCACTGAACTGGACGATAAGGTAACCAGACTACTTCGTCTTGCCTACAAAACAACAATGAACAGAAACAAACCTTTCGGGAATATTGCTTCTGAAGAGCATAAAGCTATAGCCAAGGAAATTGGTGAAGAAAGTATTGTTTTATTAAAAAATCAGGGAAATGTTCTTCCTGTTGATCTTAATAAGGCAAAAAAAATAGCTGTTATTGGTGAAAATGCCATTAAAATCATGACGGTAGGCGGCGGTTCCTCTTCATTAAAGGTAAAATATGAAACGCTCCCTTTAGACGGAATTAAATCCAGATTCGGGAAACAGGCTGACGTACAGTATGCCAGAGGCTATGTAGGAGACATCGGTGGTGAATATAACGGGGTAAAATCCGGACAGGATTTAAAAGATACCCGCTCTGAAACAGAATTACTGGCCGAAGCTGTGGAGCTGGCTAAAAAGTCAGATTATGTGATCTTCGTGGGCGGACTGAACAAATCTGATTTTCAGGACAGTGAAGGAAATGACAGAAAGAGCTATGGCCTCCCTTACAATCAGGACCGTGTTATCTCTGCTTTAGCTAAGGCCAATAAAAACCTGGCTGTAGTTCTGGTTTCCGGAAATGCAGTCGCAATGCCATGGATAAAAGAGGTCCCAACGGTTCTCCAGGCCTGGTATCTGGGATCGGAAGCAGGAAACTCTCTTGCTTCTGTTCTGGCCGGTGATGCCAATCCTTCCGGAAAGCTTCCGTTTACATTTCCTGTAAAACTTGAGGATAATTCGGCTCATAAGCTTGGAGAATATCCGGGACAAAAAGATGAATTGGCAGCAGGAAAAGGAAAAGATCAGAAAAACCCGATCAATATTACCTATAACGAAGGAATTTTTGTAGGATACCGCTGGCATGATACTAAAAATATTAAACCCCTTTTCAGCTTCGGACACGGATTAAGCTACACCACTTTTGAATTCGGAAAAGCAAAAGCTGATAAAGCCAGCATTTCTCAGGATGACAGCATCACGTTTACGGTAACGGTAAAAAATACAGGAAAAAAAGCCGGTGCTGAAGTGGCCCAGCTTTACATCAGCGATTTAAAATCTTCTGTACCGCGCCCTACCAAAGAACTGAAAGGTTTTGAAAAAGTATATTTAAGCCCCGGCGAACAAAAAGAAGTGTCCTTCACCATTGATAAAACCGCATTAAGTTACTTTGATGCCAATAAACATGACTGGATTGCAGAGCCGGGAGATTTTGAGGCTTTGATTGGTAACTCTTCAGATGCAATTAAAACGAAAGTGAAGTTTACTTTAAAATAGATAAGGCAGGAAAAGAGAGACTCACATTTCCGGCAGTTTTTTTTAGTTGATAAAGCAGATTTCTGACAGGACTCTGCTTTTTGTCTTTTTAATCCGGATTTTTTAAACGGATTTTTATTTTAAACAGCCCGCTGATCCTGTAGATTACAAAGGTTTTCCTCAGTAAAATCACAGATTTTCAAAAAATTTAAGTCTTATTTTTTTTAAATTTACATTTGAAAATTCTACCCAATCCTATGCAGCAACAACTTCCCATGCACTGGCATTCTTTTATCAAGGTGTTTAAGAAAAAATATAATGAAGAGATTGTATACGGTATCTGCCGTATATTCCGGGATGAAGAAGCAGTTTGGGAACGGTATGACACCTATGATTTTGAGCAATATCTGCCCTGCTATATTCCTGTTGCAGATGATTCGGGAGGCCGCGTAGCTGTTATTTCAATCCATGAGAATGACAAAAAAGTCTATCTGAGCGATTATGGTGTTTTACAGGAATCCGAGCTGTCTGTTCTTGACCGGGACCTAATGCACTGGATGCAGCGAAAGTTTCCTTTTGACCCAGATTCTCCCAAAGAATTATCAAAAGAGAATGTAGAAAACTTTCAACAGCTGAACCATACATTATATGATGAGATTACCCGGCATACCGATATTCTCAATTTCCTGAAAGCAAAAATCAGGATAGAAGGAATGTCCCTTCCTGAAAATTACGGTAAGCCTAAAGAACTTTACTTTTTTCAGCAGGGATATCGTTACAACTTCAATGGCGAAGACCTGACTGGGCTAAAACCAGGCGACTTCAAACCAACCTGGCTGGTATTGGCTACCAACTATTTTGATGATCCTTTTTTTATTGACCTTGAAGAGTCCAAAAGGCAGTTTCCTGTCTATTTTGCCTTTCATGGCCAAGGAGAATGGATTCCTGTTATGATAGCAGATTCGGTTCGGGAATTTGAACAACAGTTAATCGATATTCAGACGGTCCAGTATGATAGGGAAGCTTTAATTGATTACCTGAAAAAAGTTCCGGAGAATGAATTCTGGAATGAAGTACGGGAAGTGGCAGCATCCATGTCATCGCTGGATGAAGAGGAGGCTGAAGAAAAAATATCCGCATTAGACTGGCAAAAAGCACGGCTTTATATAACCGACACCGGTCCCAATAAAATCAAAATAATTTCTTTATTAAAAGCAGAACTGAATATTTCAGGTCCTGAAGCGCTGCAGCTGAGCAGGCAGCCCAGAATCTTATTCTCCGAAGCCTATTTCAAATGGATAAAAGCTGATATTAAGAAACTGGAAAGCCTGGGTGCAAAAACAGAAATTGAGTTTATCACCGAAGAGTAAAAGAATGAATCCATTAGCAGATCACCCCGATTTTATTATAGAAAACGGTTCAGGTGAAAAGTTTTCTGAAGACTTTTTGAAACGCTATCCCAAAATTCCGGAAGATTACATACGTTTTCTGGAATCTTTTTCACAGTTTACCAATTCATCCGATACCACATGGTTTAACAGTATTGCTGATTTTAACGGTTCCCATAAGGAAAATGAATTCAGCTGGAACGAGTTTGAACAGCAGTCTCTGGAAGCTTTTGAAGATGATGAAGCAACCAGAAAACAGATCATCAGCTTTTGGGATGATCATCTACCCATTATTCTTTCCGTAAAAAACGGGTATGCCTATTTCTCAATCGGCACTGCAGAAAGTAATTTTGGAAAGATTTATTTCGGGGAAGAACCGGAGTATGAGGAAACTGATCATGTAGCCGAGAGCTTTTCCGAATTCATGGAAGCATTAAAACATAAAACCCTTGAAGAAAGATATTTAAATCTGTTTTAAAATTTAGCTTTACTAAGCCATACCCCTTCCTTCTGCCAGTTTCACTTTTAAAGATATCCATATTCAATAGCGACTTTCACAAGCTCTGAAACTTTCCTGCATCCGATTTTCCTGAGGATATTTTTCCGGTGTGTTGTGGCCGTATGATAGGAAATGTTCAGCTTATCTGCAATCTCTTTTGCCGGATTTCCGTTAACCAGCAGGGAAAGAACCTCAACTTCCCTCTTAGTGAGTAAATGCTTCAGTTCCGGATTTTTTTTATCGGGCAGGTAATGCATCTGGTGAAAATCATTCCTACTCCCAATTCCCTGTACCAATACAACATAGCTGTTTTCTCTGGTAATATGCTGGATATTAGTGTGAATATTGACTGCCTGCAGTAATTTTCCGTCATTACTTTTCGAGGTATGAAGAGCCTGATGATGAAACATTTCATAATTTCCTTTCGCGGTTTTCATCCGGAAACAGTAGCTTGTTTTAAGCTGCTGCTGATGTTTAAAGCCTTCTATTTCTTTCATTTTTTCAATGCTCATTCTTTCGGCTTCTATTACAAAATCGAGATCTGCAGGGTGAATCAGGTCTATAATTTCTTTAAGATGATGAGGGTAATGTTTCAGCCCATGCATGGTAAGGATATTAGGATGATGCCCGCTCAAAGTACTGTCTGTAAAATTAATCACATAATAGTAAAATTCGCCCATGGAAAATAAATCTCCGATAATCTGCTCAATAGGAGGCGGAGGAAGAATTTCATTTCCATTGTGTAAAATTTCAGGATAATCATTCCAGACTTTTACCAGGAGATGAGGTTTTTCAGCATCAGTTAAAAACTTATCACCCATAAAGTTACTTTGCTATAAAATTAACATAATTTATGTTAAAAAAATAGTCTTTTTGAAACATCCATAAAAAAAGCACTCACAGAACTCTGTAGGTGCTTTTTAATAAGGCTTTATAATTTATTACTTCCCTCCTCCCGAATTTTTCTCTACATCGGTTTTGGAATTCGATTTCACTTTCTGGTTTCCAAAGCGTTTCACAAAAGAAATGGAAGCTCCATACCAGTCCCATTTTGATGAAGTCCGGATAGTTCCGTACTGGCTGTAGCTGGTGGCATCATAATTCGGTCTCTGGAAAATATTCATCAGCTGAAGGCTGACTTCCATCTGAGTCTTAGGGAATATTTTCGTGGCAGAGATGTTATGGAAAACATTCACTTTGTTTCCATATGAGTTTCCGCTGTTCTGATTGGCAATTTCTACCCAGGCGCTCAGGTTAATATTCTTGTTGAAGAGATTGGTATAAGACAGGTTAGCAGAGCCTCCAAGGTAACTTAGATATTTAGCACCTTTAAGATCATTCTTTTCGTTAAAGTCATGGTTATCTACATAATACCACCCTATTCCTACATTTACATTCAGCTTATTTTTCAGGAAAGACTGGTTGGTGTTGGCAAAGAGATAGTATTTCTGAACCTTACCGTTCAGGTTGGAAGGAAGCGTGACAAGTAAATTGTTTTCTTCTTTTAAAGTGGTCCAGTAATCCTGATCGGTAAATATATACCTTGCGGAAAGGAAATATTTTTTCTTGTATCCGAATTTCATATATAATCTATGGCTGGGATTGGGTTCCAGGTCCATATTTCCTCTTGTGTACGTTCCGTCATTAGTCGGAAGAAGAAAGGGATTAAATTCGGAATACCACGGGCGCCAAAGGTTTTTGTTGTAGGTAAGACTCAGGTCATATTTATCTGAAAAAGTATATTTCACCAGTAAATTTGGAAGGAAAGCTCCATAAGAATCTTTTCTTTCTGTTCCGGCAATATCCTGTCTCATTTTAAAATCTATATGTTCATAGCGTAATCCTACCCTTGTTTCCAGTTTTTCAAAGAATGTTTTACTGTAGTTCGCATACAGGGAATTGATGTTATCTTCATAGTGGAAAACGTCATTTTTACGCACATTGTTCAGGTAGCTTCCGTTGGCATCATTCGCAATCACATTATTATTGAAATCCATTTTTCCTCCTACTTCAAAGCTGCCACCGGATTTCCCTAAAGGCTGCGTATAATCAACCTTCACATAATAATTCCGGGTCTGTTCATCAGAATTGGTTAACAAAAGGTCTGAAACCGGAGAAACATTAAATACTTTTAAGAACGTATTGGAATTGATCTGCGAATTATAATTGGTCCCTACGTTGATATCAAGGATCTTATTCTTCTCTTTATCATAGTATTTATAGAAAAGGTTGGTTCCCAAAGTCCTGTATTTTCCCACTACATCCTGGTCCTGATGATAGGAATCCTGATATTGATTAAAATTAAGATAGTTGATCCCATCAGCATCTGATGTGGAGGTATTTCTGCTCTGATAATATTCCAGGATAAGCCCCACATTATTTTTATCATTCAGCTCAAACTCAGAAGTTGAAGAAAAAGAAGGACTTTTCCCTCTTCCGGTTACTTCATTATTGACCTGGCTGAGAGAGTTATCTTTATACAGCATATTTTCAAAAAAGCTTTTCTGAACATAGGTATTGTCACTGTAGCTTCCGATAAGCGTCTGGGTAAAATTCTTCTTGTGATAATTCAGATTAAGATTGGTATACTGTGAGTTCTTTCTCTGCTGTCTGTTGTTGAAAGTTACACTCCCTTTCATTCCCTCATCATCTCTTCTTTTTAACACAATATTGATGACGGAGCCTGTTGTTTCATACCGTGAAGATGGGCTTGTGATGACTTCAATCTTCATCAGGTTATCCGCAGGAATGGTCTTAAGATATTCCTTTAATTCCTTTCCCGTAAAAACAGATTTACGGTCGTTAATGTATACCGTTACCGATTCTCCCTCCGCTTTTACGGCATCATTATTATCAATACTTACCATAGGGGTCATTCTCAGCACATCCCAGGTTGTATTTCCGGCAAGAATAGAGCTGTTGGCAACATTAAAGACTGTACGGTCCACTTTAGATTCTACCGTTGGTTTTCTGGCAGTAAGTGTTACAGCTTCTATTTCTTTCTCATTTTTCTTTATCGTATCATTCGTGGCCTGGGCTAAAGTTAAAGAACCCATTAATAAAGCCACCGAACATATAATTATTTTCATCCAAAGTAATATTTCAATTATAAGACACCTATGGGTGAAAGTTTGTTACATAAAAAAAGAAAAATATTTTAAAGTCCTGTTTTAAAGGGAAAAACCGAAACCTATTATATCACAATAAAATGAAAAATGCCCGGAAAAATCCGGACATTCAATAGCAAATTTACAAGGATTAAAAAATAGATATGCTAATTCATATTTTCAAAATAATGGATCACCCCTACCTCAGGAAGATGATGGCTGGAATCTTTCATATTAACTTCACTTTTACTGCTGCTTTCCAGAAAAGAATTGCTGAATAAAGCATAAGAAGGCTGCTCTGCAAAGTCATTTTTCAGCATCTGATGGGCCTCTACAACAGGTTTTCCATAAAGCTTTCTGAAATTCCCGATCTGATACTGCGAAAATTTTCCGTAATGCACAATAAATTTCAGTGAGAGATCAATAGAGGTGCTTAGCGCCCTGCTCAATTCTTCAATTTTTTTGTTGAAAGCATTCCGCATTTTCCAGAGCATTGCAGAAATATTCCCGTAAGACGGATTCTCATCGTAACGGTAAAACAAAATAGCATCACCTTCAATCTCCGAAATTTCGAAATAACGTCCGTTCACATCAATCAAAGTTGAAAGAAGCTGTCTCACAATATATTCTCCCGTATAAAGCTTTGTGTTGAACACAAATTCGGTAAACCCGCTGAAATCGGGAATAAGAATAATACCATCTTGTATATCTGCATTCTTCATAATAATATGGATTAAAAACCTGCTGCATCATTACAGACGAAGCAGGTTCAATTTTACTTTATTGCCATCCGCCGCCTACTGCTCTGTAAAGTTCAGTAATGGCATTCAGTCTTTGTGCTTTCAGGGAAGCAAGGTCCAGCTCTGCCTGAAGTTTATTAGTTTGGGCCATAATCACCTCAACATAGGTTGCTGAGTTGTATTGAAACAGAATATCTGATTTCTTTACCGCTTCATCCGATTTTACCACTAACCCTTCCGCTATTTTCTGCTGCTCTTCAAGCTTCTGAATCTGTATTAACGCATCAGAAACCTCTCCTACCGCCTTCAGTATAGACTGCTTAAAACTGATCTCAGCCTGATCTGCCAGCACTTTGGACTGCTCATACTGTGTTTTCAGCTGTTTCCCGTTCAGAATAGGCTGTGCAATAGCTCCGGCCGCCATTCCGAAGAGTGATCCCGGGATACTGAACCACTGACTGGCCTGGAAAGCATTTAAACCACCCTGTGCCGTAATATTCAGTGAAGGATACATGTTCATTTTCGCAACATGAATGGCTGCAGCACTTTTTCTTACCTCAAGCTCAGCGCTTTTAATATCCGGCCTGTAGCTTAATAATTCAGAAGGAATACCTGCTGCAAGATGATCCGGTGACTGCACATTATTCAGACTTGCGCTTCTTTCAATCCTGTCCGGCATGGAACCTGTAAGCAGACTTAATGCATTTTCCTGTGTAGCTATGGAACTTTCTATCGCCGGAATAGATTTCAGAATCTGATCTTTTACAATTTCCTGCTGCTGTACAGCCAGTGCAGTGGTAAGTCCTAATTCCTGCTGTTTCGCTAAAAACTTCAGGGTGCCGTCTGCATACGTAAGATTAGATTTCGTTATTTTCAGTTGGGTATCCAGCATCAGCAGGTTATAATAGCCTTGTACTACAGAAGCTACAAGCTGTGTCTTAACGGCTTTTGCAGCTTCCTGTGTCTTAAGGTATTCTGCCAGGGCCTGCTCTTTTCTGCCTCTGATCTTTCCCCATATATCAGCTTCCCACGAAAAATTGAGAGAGGCGGTATAGTCTTCCATATACCGTTTTCCCATAAACTGTCCTGCCATCATTCCGTTCATACTGTTATCCGAAGGTCTGCTGATGTTGGCATTAAGCCCTCCGGTGATCACGGGAACATTTCCCCATTTGCTTTGGTTATAAGCTAATGATGCAAATTCTATCTGCTTTAAAGCAACGAGAAGATCATTATTCCGTGTAACGGCTTTATCAATCAGCGCAACCAGAACAGGATCCTTAAAGAAATCCCGGTAGCTGATTTTTGCGATATTATCCTGAGTATCCACAGCACTGCTGTCGTTTCTGAATGTTTCCGGCATTTTCACTTCAGGCCGGTCATATTGCTGAACCTTGCAGGATATTGCTGCACCTGAAATAAGGGTGATATAAGCTATATTTTTAATTGAATTCATTGTCATAATCATTTGGATTTAATATTCCCAGTCGGCTTCTGTTATTGTTTTTCCGCTCATCTTTTCGTGTAAAGCCTGGAAGACTACAAAAAGTACCGGAACCACAAAAATTCCCAGGATTGTTCCGAAAAGCATTCCAGAAACAGCTGCATAACCGATGGAATGGTTTCCTAATGCCGAAGGACCTACCACAAACAACAGCGGAAGAAGACCCGTGATAAATGCCAGAGAGGTCATCAGAATCGGACGCAGACGTGCTTTTGCCCCTTCTACTGCTGAAGCGATCAGACTTTTCCCGGCCCTTCTTCTCTGGATGGCAAATTCCACAATCAGAATTCCGTTTTTGGCCAGAAGCCCGATCAGCATTACCAAAGCAATCTGCACATAAATATTGTTGGAAAGGTCTGCCAATGTAATTCCTACAAACACCCCTGATAACCCTACCGGAATAGCGATCAGAACCGCTAAAGGAAGTACATAGCTTTCATATTGTGCAGAAAGAAGAAAGAATACAAACACAATACACAACCCAAAAATCATCACCGACTGTGAGCCTGCTGAAACTTCTTCACGGCTCATGCCTTTATAATCATAAGTATATCCCGGCGGAAGAACCTGTTTGCCCACCTCTTCAATTGCGGCCATAGCCTGTCCGGTACTGAACCCCGGCGCCGGCATCACTGTTAAATTGGAAGAGTTGAACAGATTGAAACGATCCACCACTTCAGCACCTGTTACCTGCTTTAAAGTAACCAGTGTATTCACAGGAACCATTTCTCCTGAATTATTTTTAACGAAAATACCGTTCAGGGATTCTTTATCTTCCCGGGTTTCCGGAGTAGACTGCACCAATACCCTGTAATATTTCCCGAACCTGTTGAAATCCGAAGACTGTATACTTCCGTAATATCCCTGCATTACGCCAAGAACATCGGCCACGCTTACGCCTAATTGTGCCGCTTTCACCTCATCTACAAGCACTTCAAACTGCGGATAAGTAACGTCAAATGTGGTAAATGCCACTGCCACTTCCGGCCGCTGCATCAAAGCACCCATCATTCCGTAAGAGATATTTCCTAAATTCTGAAGCTCTCCGTTGGTACGGTCCTGAAGCACAAGCTCCATCCCGCTGGTATTTCCGAAACCGTCTACCGTAGGCGTATTCAGAACAAGAAAATTCGCTCTTTTATCCTGCGAAAGCATTCCCTGAACCTGACCGATAATATCATTGATATTACTTACTTTCCCCCTTTCTTCCCCTTTTTTCAGTTTTACGAAAATAGAGGCTGCTGAAGAAGACATTGAGCCGCTGAACAGATTCAGTCCATCTACGGAAATCACTTCGTCTACTGCCGGATTTTTCATCAGAAGATCTTCCGTATCCGAAACCACCTTTGAGGTTCTGTCTTTTGAAGCTCCCGGCGCAAGATTGGCTGTTACAATGATAAAACTCTGATCTTCATCCGGAATAAAGCCTTTAGGGGTTGTCATTGACATCCACGCAAACAGCCCTCCGAAAACAAGGATAAGAATCATTGCCACCCATTTTCTTTTTAACAGAAACAATACTGATTTTCCGTAACGGAACGTCAGCTTATTGAAGCCCGCATTAAAACCGGCAAAGAAACGGTCTTTGAAATTCATTTTTTCATGGGCTCCTCCATGATGCTGCTTCAGCAACAAGGCGCATAAAGCAGGGCTAAGGGTTAATGCATTCACTGCAGAAATAACAATAGCAATAGCCAGCGTAAGAGCAAACTGCTGATAAAACAGTCCAGTAGAACCACTCATAAACGCTACAGGAACGAATACCGCAGACATGATCAGGGTAATTGAAACAATTGCTCCTGTGATCTCGCTCATCGCCGACATGGTTGCGGCCCTCGGGTTGAGTTTTTTATGTTCCATTTTAGCATGGACCGCTTCCACGACGACAATGGCGTCATCTACCACAATACCAATGGCCAGTACCAATGCAAATAACGTCAGGATATTGATGGAGAACCCGAAAATTTTCATAAAGAAGAATGTTCCTATAATGGATACCGGAACGGCAATAGCCGGAATCAGGGTGGAACGGAAATCCTGCAGGAAGATATACACCACGATAAATACCAGGATAAACGCTTCTATCAGGGTATGAATGACCTGGTCAATCGACTGGTCAAGAGCTTCTTTTGTGGCATAGGGAATTTCATAATTCATACCTTGCGGGAAGGATTTCTCGAGTTCTTTCATTCTTTCCTGAAGGGCGATCTGCACTTCGTTCGCATTGGATCCCGCCATCTGGAATATCGCCATCGTTACCGAAGGTTTCTTGTTGAAATTGGAAGAAACCGTATAGCTGTATGCTCCGAATTCCACTTTGGCAATATCTTTTAATTTTAAAACGGAACCGTCACTCAGGGCTTTAATGGTAATATTTTCATATTGTTCAGGTTCTGTAAACTTTCCTTTGTAGCGGAGAACGTATTCCATTGCTTCCTTACTTCTTTCCCCGAATCTTCCGGGTGCCGCTTCCAGGTTCTGAGACTGGATGGCACGGGAAACCTCTGCCGGGGTAAGGTTATAGGAAGTAAGCTTATCCGGATCCAGCCATACCCTCATGGAATAATCTTTATTTCCGTATACCATGGCATCTCCCACTCCTTTCACTCTTTTCAGTTCGGGAACGATATTGATTTTAGCGTAGTTTTCCAGGAAAAGATCATCCATAGTTCCATCTTTACTGGTCAGAGAGACCATTGCGATCATACTGTTCTGTCTTTTCAGTGTGGTGATCCCGGCTTGTACTACTTCTGCAGGAAGCTGGTTGGTTACCTGTGCTACTCTGTTCTGCACGTTAATGGCCGCCTGATCGGGATCTGTTCCCAACTTAAAGATCACGGTAATGCTTAAAGTACCGTCGTTACTTGCGGTGGACGTGATATAATCCATATTCTCCACTCCGTTGATGGCATTTTCCAAAGGCGGTGCCACAGATCTTGCTATGGTTTCCGCATTGGCTCCCGGATAAGCAGCTGTTACCATAACGGTAGGCGGTGCAATATCCGGAAATTTGGTAATCGGCAGGCTTACCATACCCACGATCCCCAGAATGACAAGCAGTACGGAAATTACGGTTGCCAGTACGGGTCTTTTTATAATTCTTTTTAACATGATATCTTCTTACGATTTTTTCTGTTGCGCATTTTTCTTCTGTGCCGTTACAGGGGTTCCCGGCTGAAGTCTGTCGAAGCCTGTGACAATATACTGGTCACCGGCTTTCAGTCCTTTTGAAACGATGAAATTATCCCCGGCTTTTCCGTTCACTTCTACCGGAAGCATCATTGCTTTTCCGTCTTTAATGGTGAATACGAAAATCTTATCCTGAATGGTTCTTGTGGAGGCAATCGGAAGAAGGACTACATTGCTGTAAAACTGATCCAGTACGATTTTCCCTGTATTTCCGCTTCTCAGAAGATTGTCCGGATTGCTGAACTTTGCCCTCAGGGTAATAGACCCTGTTGTCTTGTTGAACTGACCTTCCACCGCATCAATTTTTCCGGTTTGGGCATATTTCTCACCGCCTGAAAGCAATAAGGAAATGGCAGGTGTATTTTTGATAATTTCATTGATATTGCTCCCTTCATGCTGTTTCTGAAAATTATTGAAATCATTTTCACTCATGCTAAAATAAGTGTATACTTCATGAATATCAGACAGAAGGGTGATTGGTTCCTGGTTGGAAGGGGTCATCAGGCTTCCCAGACGGTAATTAAATCTTCCGATAAACCCGCTTACCGGAGCTTTAATTGTTGAAAAATTAAGGTTAATCTTCGTTGATTCAATGGAGGACATGGCCTGACTGACTGCACCTCTTGCTCCGTTATATGCCGCTTCTGCTTCCTTTACCTGAATATCAGAAACCATTCTATTTTTCAACAGTTCTTTTTTACGGTCAAGGTCTATTTTAGAAGCCGCTAAAGTAGCCTGTGCGGTAATCAGGGCTGCCTGTGCACTTTTCAGCTGCTCACGGAATACCTGATCTTCAATTTTGAACAGTGGCTGCCCCGCTCTCACATAATCACCTTCATCTACAAAAATTTTGCTTAAATAACCGGTTACCTGAGGGCGGATTTCTACATTGGAAACACCTTCAACCGATGCTGCATATTCTCTGGAAACAGAGGCATCTCCCTGCTTCACCGTTTCCACCGGAAGCTCAGGTACCTGCTGCTGATAAGACTGATTGGGGTTACTTTTCTTACATCCCGCCAAAACAATAAGCGAGAGGAAAAGGATAGTGGATTTCTGGATAAAAAATCTCTGCATAACAATATTCCTTTTAAATTTACCCGGCAAAATTCGTCCGAAAAAAATTCAATAGAAATATTCAAAAAACCCCTTCTTTTGTCAAAAAGACCCCTTATTTAGAGAAATATGATAAATATCATTTATAGAGGATATAAATAACGATGTCTTATATTTTTAATCAAAAAACAGCTATTATTTAGCAAAAAGACATCTAAAAATACAATTCATTGATTATCAATATAAATCATCTTTACGATATTCCAACGGAGATTTACCGACATGTTTTTTGAAAAATTTACTGAAGGACGCCTGATCAGAGAATTTAAGCTGCGCAGCAACCTCCCCTACATTAAGATTAGGATTTTTGAGTAAAAGCCGCGCTTCTACTGCCAATACCTGATGGATAATGTCTCTGGGAGATTTAAACATGGTTTTATTGATCACTTTGGTCAGGTATTTACGGCTGATAAAAAGTTTATCGGCATAAAACTGGACATTGTGCTCTTCTTTAAAATATTCCTGGACGAGTGTAAAAAAACTGGTAGTTAACTCATCTTCCCGTAGGGTTACCTGATGTGGCTTTTCAATTTTTTTGAAGTAGTTATCAATTTCATAGATCACGAGTGAAAAGTGATGCCAGATCATTTCATTGAAGTAATAATTATCTTTTTCTGTATTGTTCAGAATTTTCAGCTCATCCAGATGAAAATTAATTCTTCTGTACAGGTCCGGTTCGTTCCTGATAATGTGGGTAGGATCTGATGACAGGCTTTTCATCACGTGGTTCGACTTATAATTAAATCCGGCCTGGGAGATAAAGTCTGCGGAAAAGAAAATATATTTGGATTTGTAATCATCGGCAATCTTTTCTACCCAGAATGTTTCAGACATCGGACAGAAAACAATATCTCCTTTAGCCACCTCATAGCTTTCATCATAAAGCCTGAAACGAATATCTCCCTGCTGAACCATAAAAATACAGAAATAATCTGAACGGTAAGGGGTATTCAGTTTGACTGCATAGCTTGCTCTATCAATCTCCATTACTACAAATTCTTTCACACGAAGATCAAATTCCACCTGCTCGAGAAGCTCTTCAAAAGTGAATATAGAAACGAATTCCGGTAATACAGCTGATCTTTTAGGCATTGGAGGTGAAATTATATGCTAAATTAGGAGATTTGCGTGATAAATCGAAAGCATTCTGACAGGAAAGCTAACAGAAAACAGCTTATGCTTCAACAAAAAGCTCTTTATCGTAGCCATTGTATTTTTCAGTGATATAGCCATGAGGATTACAGATGACCTCGGTGGCTCCGATCCTATACCTGCACGGAGTATGAATATGCCCGTGAATCCAGTATAAAGGCTTATAATCCATGATCAGGTCCTCAAGGTCTGAAGCATAAGCCGCTGTAAGAGGGTCTTTGTGATAATTTTCCGGGACTGATTTTATACTTGGTGCATGGTGGGTTACAACTATATTTTTCAGACCTGCTGATTCTTCGAGGCTTTCTTTCAGCCAAAGCCTTGAAAACTGATGAATTTTAAAGGTATCAACGGTTCTCATTTTTGAATAGGAAGGATCACGGCGGATCATTTTGTAATCGTTCATTTTCGGCTGACAGAGCATTCCGTACTGTACAGGATTTCCAAAAATGGAAAAGTCAGTCCAGAGTGTAGCTCCATGAAAACGGATTCCGTCAATATCTACTGAAGAATTTTCAAGGACAAAAACAGAGGAGTTTTCTGCTGCCGCTTTGATCTTATTCAGTGTTTTTGGATAGAATCCTTTATAATATTCATGATTTCCCAGCACATAAATGACCGGCTTATTCTGAATTTCAGATTTGATCCATTCTATTCCTTTTGTGCCTAGATTAATATCTCCTGCCAGCACTACAAGATCTGCACTGCTGAAGTCGAGATCAGTAGATCCGAATTCCTGGTGAAGGTCGCTGATAATCTGTATTTTCATTCTGCAAAAGTAAAATATAATCACAAGAAGTAAAAATATGACTATGCAGACTGCTATAGGACAATCTTTTTCTTTTTATTCAGTTGGTTTATTTTCCCATTCAAAATTTTTCTCTATACCTAGCCTATTGGTACTGTATTGAATTTTGGCACCTGGAGGAAGGGTTTCTATGATTTCTTTATTATTCCTTAAAAGTAGCTGGTCTTTAAGCTCTATGAATTTGTTCATTTCAATTTTTGGATATTGTTTAAATGATGGTGTTAAATTGATATTTTCTTTATAATCAATTTCAATATTTTCTACTTTCCAAATATTATATGCCTTATTATCAACTCTAATATCTAAAATAAGTCCAGGTAAACCATAAAATTTAAATGGTCCAGCAGAATAAGGGAGATCTTTTGCAAAGTACGCAGTTATATTTGAACCTCTAAAATTCGTAGTTGCTTTAAAACATTCATATCCTAAAATTTTCTTTCTGTTGCTTTTTTCTATGGTCCATACTGGCTTGAGAACATTATCATGTATAAAATAATTATCATTAGGATCATTTCCATTTACAGTACCAGTAAAGAAAAAATCCCTTGTGTTCTGATCTTTATTTATAGTAGACATATAGTAAAATGCTCTTGTAGTTTTTGACGGCTTAAAAGCGGTTATTGTACCGCTCGATGTATTCTGATTTCTGAATTGAATGAGCGAATCCTGTCTTGACATAACTTTATTATTGTCAATATATAGGTCTTCATAAAGCGTTGCAATTTCTGACCGGACATTTAAATACTTTACATGAATTTTTTGTGAAAACCCAAGTCCCGAAATTAATACTAAGCTTAAAAATATAATGTTTTTCATACTATTTTAAAAAATGGGAAATTATTATTAATTTCCCATTTTAATTTTTTAATTCATTGAAACAGTAAACCCTTTCTTCTGTAATCTATGGATTACTAAGCTTTGCTACATCTGACAGTTTTCTAATGAGCTTTGATCTGATGTTATGAGATCATATCCCGAAATGTTTCCATCACCATCGTAGTAAGTTACACTAACCCCACAAAGCTGAAAAGGAGTAGTATTAGAAACTTCTTTTTTCGTTTCTTCTGAAACTTTCACATCATATGTTTTCATGTTTGTTAATCCTGTTGGAACTTTCACATCGCCTGTTTTCGCGTTTGTTAATCCTGCAACTCCAAAAGCTGCAAATAAAATAATTTTTTTCATTTTTTGATTTTTTAAATTACTAATTTCTGTGATTGCAATCTTGAACAAGTATAAGAACTTTTTTTATATCACAATTAAGGGAAGCTATATTTGCTAAAACTTTTTTAATTTATATAAAATCAACAACATAAAACATTTTTTTCTTTAGTTATTTTTTCAATACCTCAAAAAAAGTATAAACTATTAATCAAGAAAATTACCATTTCCTTGATTATCTTCTACCTTTTCTAACCAGAATCAATTCATATGACCATAATAATATTTTTTTTCCAGGATCCTTGAGTTTAAGTCTTCTCTAAAGTTTGATGCTTTATTTGGGTTTAATATCCGGGAAAACTGGTTGAACCGTCAGTATTTATATCAATTTTTTACATTCTTTAAAGAAAGTACAATAAAAGAAAGATTGAATGTGGTTCAAAAAAAAGAACCGATACTCAGGCACCGGTTCTTTTATCATATAGTTTGTGTGTTTTTACGATTATGAAACTGCAACCGCAGTCTGTCTTATTTTTAGGTTTCTGAATATAAAGTACAGCAGCATTCCCAATGCCAGAAGGGCATAACCTATCAGGATCATCAGGCTTAGATCTCCTACTGCATATTTTGAGGGGAAAATCTGGCTCATCAGAGTCATGAATGAAAGTCCGATTCCTGCGCCCAGGAAGTAACTTGTAGAGCTCAGACTTGAGGCCACGCCATAATGCGAAGGCTCTACATCCTGAATTCCCATTACCGAAAGGGCGGTAAAGCAGAAGGTCATTCCTATTCCTGAAATACAGGCAGCTCCCAGCAATACTACAGCCAGTGGATGGCCGATATAAACAGACAGCAATAAAGACAAGGCACCCGTCAGCATAAAGCTCCACCCGAAAACTCCCATTTGGGAAGAGCTCAGCCTTTTGGATATATGAGGCAGTACAAATTTCGCCACCAGTGCTGACATGATGCTGAAAGGAACCAGCATTAGCCCAGCAGATGCAGCGCTGTGTCCCATATCTTTCTGAAGCATTAATGAAATAAGGAATAAAAATCCGATAAAAAAGGCCCCCAAAGTAAAAAATACTGCATTTGAAACCACCAATGACCTGTGCCTGAACAATTTCAGGTCAATCAGGGGTTGGGAAACAGATCTTAACCTCCTATAGACCGTTACCAACAGCAGGACTGATAACACCAGTGAACCTACGATCAGCGAAGGCTGTTCCTGAATGTGAATCAGTTCATGCGTTCCGTAGGTAAGACTTAATAATCCCAGAACAAGCAGAATTCCTGAAACAAGATCCGTTTTCTGTGCAGTTTCATTTTTCTCATCTAATGGCAGATAACGGTATGCAAAAATCAGGGTAATCAGAAGAATAGGAACATTAATAAGGAAAACCCAGTGCCAGCTCATATAAGTACTGATAATTCCGCCAACCGACAGACCGCTTCCGGAGCCAATAGCTGCAAATGAACTGAAAATCCCGATGGCACGGTTGCGTTCCTGCTCTTCTCTGAACGTATTGGTTACAATAGATAAAGCTGAAGGCATGACTAATGCTGCCCCCAACCCCTGAAGGGCACGGAACACTGCTAAAGCTTCAAAGCTTTGGGAAAGACCGGCTCCTAATGAAGTCAGCATAAAAATAAGTGCTCCGGTCAGAAACATTTTCCGGCGTCCTATCTGGTCTGAAAGCTTACCTCCAATAATCAGAAAACCACCAAAAAACAATACATATAGTGTCTGCAGCCATTGTACTGTACCCGCCCCGATACCAAACTGTTCCTGGATAGAAGGAATAGTTAAATTAATAATGGCAATATCCAAAGCCTCTACAAAAGTTCCCACCGATGCGATAATCAATATTAAATTCTTCCTCGTATCCATATATTCAAATTTCCTGCAAAATTAGAATTAACAGAACATATATGAAAATTATACATTAAATTTGGAACAAAATAACAAATACCGAAAAACAAAAAGAACAAATACACTTCAGTATTCAATTATTCATTTAAAAACAGAACAAATGACTACAGATTCATACAATCCTGACGAAAAAGACCTTTCTATTCTTCGTCTGCTGCAAAAAGATGCTAAAATGAGCGTGCGGGATATTTCTGCAAGAATCAACCTGAGCCCTACTCCTACCCATGAACGGATTAAACGGATGGAAAAAACAGGAATTATTAAAGAATATACTGCGGTTCTTGACCGTAAGAAAGTAAATAAGGGCATGATGGTGATCTGCATGATCGCTCTGAATGTTCATAACAAAAAAACGGCAGGAAAATTTATTGAAGAGGTCGGGAAACTGAAAGAAGTGGTTGAATTTTATAATATCAGCGGTGATTTTGATTTCATGCTGAAGATCCTGGCTCCCAATATGGATGAGTTTCATGAATTTTTTGTCAACAAGCTTTCAGAGATTGAAGGAATCGGGCAGACCAAGAGTATTTTTGTCATGAACAGCATTAAAGAAAGCGTACAGATTATGTAGAAACGGTACATTCATGTTGAATAAAATCAACCAAAATTAACTTCTACTCTCCTTTCTTCCATCTTCCAGCCATTAATAGCCGAGCTGGAAACAAATTTAATATTCACTTCATGTAAAAAAATCCTCAAAACACGATATGTTTTGAGGATTTTTGATTGTAGATTCTGGTTTTTATTTTAACAGGCTTTACTTCCAGTAGCTCCATACAGTGCCATCAAATACAGCCAGCGTCTTACTTGCTGTGTCATAGCAGATCATTCCCGGATAAGGATTTTTCACATTGATGTGTGGTGACGCAATCTTAGGAAGAATCATGGCTTTCGTACCGGACTCTAAAACCAGTACTCCATCTGCACTGCTTGTGGAATCTCCCATGATAACACCATTTCCGGACTCATTTGAACTGTTAACGGAAACAGCACTTGAATCACCTGTATCTGTCAATGGTTTCCAGGTATTATTTTCATATACTTTCACTTTACTATCCGTGGTATCAAAAACAAAGGTACCATTGGCCAGGGACCCGCCGGAAGGAAGCCCGGATGTGGCAGGAAGAATCAGGCCTTTTGTGTTTCCGGGGACATTATCAAAATCCAGAACCGTGCTGCCGCCTTCTACTGTTTCTTTTCCTATCGCAACTTGTGCGTTATAAGCATTAAAAATAAAGAAAGCGGAAATTAAACATATGTGTTTTATATTTTTCATAATTGTCTGCAAATTAAAGTTATTCATTACATCCTCGTTGAATACATTTCCATTCGGAGCCATTATAAAGCTTCACACAGCTGTCCTGAATATCATATACCATCATTCCTTCTTTAGGCTCTGTAACAGCATCTCCGGGCTGCGGGGTCTGACTTACATGCGCTACCCTTGTAATGACCAATCCTTTATTTTTTGACTCCAATGCGATGAAACCATTAGGAATATTTTCAGGCCATTGATTACTTTTTTGCTGCACCGTAATTCCGAATTTCGTATATCCGTCAGGAGTACCTGTAGCTGCAGGTTTGGTACAATATTCATCCATTTCGTCTATTACTTCAATGGCATAGCCACACAACATTTTGTCATCAGGAAGACCTGCGGGCCATAATGAAGGGCATTGGGCCTGTGTAGCATAGGGACCGCAAAAACTGGCACCACCCGGCAGAAGTCCTACTACAGAATCCATGGCGATGGCAACGATCTGACTATCGTTACTGAGTATAGAAGTTCCGCCACCGCTTACCTGGGCTTTCGCTATACAATAAGCTTTTCCTGTTGGTATTCCCACATAATTTACGAATGGATAAGTAACAGACTGCTGGTTGAACGTTCCGCAAATCTCTATAACGCTATTGGTTCCCATCTCTATGGTGGAGGAAGTTCCGGGAAAATTTCCAAAAAAGGTAGGATCTCCCTGAGTAACCGATCCCGTAAGTGACAGGTATGATTTAGTACCCAGCTTAACTCTCGAGTTTTTCTGACTGTTAAAAGCCCCGATTATAATTGAACCTTCCGATTTTACAGCTGCCTGGTCGTTGATTTCCAGATTTCCATGTACGATAATTCCTTTCACGGTAAGCAGCCCGGACTGAATAATCAAAACCGCATCCGCAGGAATAGAAATATCTGTAGTCAGTGTAAGATTTCCATTCAGGCAGTAGGTGTTCCCGGGATCCATGGTCTGTCCCGTGTACGGTATACACTGCGCTCCCACTATACTATAAAAAAGCGTCATTAATAAGAAAATCACTTTCCTATTAAAAACACTAAAATTTAAATTATTCATACGATTTTATAATAAATTAATATTTTTCATTCATTTATATAATTAAAAAATGAAATATTCACATTATAAAAACCTACAAACAATTAACATACCAAACTCCTTTTTAACATAATAAAATAAATAAATGCATAACATAGCTTCAATTTTTTCTTAGTATTTATAGGATGTGGCGAAAATTTATAATTTTCTCTGAATACAGTAACTCCATCTTTCAACCTTTAATGGCAATGGGTTATTATTTATGATCGGTAAAAGTAGAAGAAGTTCTGTTCCAATTTTTAAAGCAGCAGACTATTATTGTTTATAAACTTACTCCAGGCTGATGTTATTTCTTTAAAATCACTGGTTGGCAGAACAAGATCAGGGATTGAGCTTTGATCCTGATAATGATCCATATCGGTATAAATCTTTACAACAGAAGGAAATATTTCTATAAACTGTAATCCATCTGTAGCCCATCTTACACTTCCTTCCTGTGGATGATCTTCAATATATTGAATTGAATCAAGGAGCAGATCACTCTTTCTTTCGGTACTAAATTCATTGATTAAATTACTCAATATAAAATTATTTGATTCCATAAACTTATAATCTGTATTATGAATTTTTTGAATTCCAAAATTAATTTGGTACTGTTTCAGAACGCTCATTTTTATTGTATTTTAAATTTATGCCGCGGCTCACTCTTCTGCTTTCCTGCGACTTATCATCTTTGAGAATACAGCAAATGTATT
Source organism: Chryseobacterium indologenes (assembly GCF_001295265.1). Taxonomy (GTDB): domain Bacteria; phylum Bacteroidota; class Bacteroidia; order Flavobacteriales; family Weeksellaceae; genus Chryseobacterium; species Chryseobacterium indologenes_A. Next base: position 599,759 of record NZ_LJOD01000001.1, read on the forward strand.
TCTTTTTTATCAAGCCCAAACGCAACAGCCCGGAAACAGGGTCCCGGGCTGTTGATTTCTGTAGAAAACAGGTATTTAAAACTTATTGTAATTAGGTACTTTTTTCAAAGTATCTACCCAGATGGTATCCGGGCCTTTAACAGAAAAACTGGCTGTATTGATACGGTAAAGCTTTTGTTTATAATCTTTTTTCTGATGCTTGTAATAGTCTTTGATGGTTGACGGATTAAGCTCATAGACAGCATTGACGAGACTGTCAATTTTTGTTCCGGACTTTACTTTTTTAGAAATGAGGATTCTGTCGTTATCATTCAGCTCTGAATTAGGCTGCGGGTTCAGATTTCCTTCGGTTTCTGTTGTCCTGGCAATTGCACTATCCGGCTGAGCAATAGGAATAGTCTCCATATTGTCCTGGTTTTCAGAAACGGAGGCTTCGGCATAAGGGATTTCTATCTTATGTCCTTTACTGAAAAAAAGAAAATAGGAAAGGTAGGATCCGGCTAAAAGAAACAGTAAAGCAAAAGTCATTATTTTATAGATCACGGCTCCGGACTTAGGGTTTTCTTCCCTGCTCCGGCCGGCATTAAACTCCGCAAGGCTATTCCCTGAAAAAGGGTTCTGCTTTAAAGTCTCCGGTCTTGCCGGGCCGGAAGATAATACAGTATCAAGAGAAGACACCTTTTTATTCTGACTTATTGCAGAATCCAGTACTTTCTTATTTTCATGGTACTCTTTTTTAACCGTCTCGGTTTTTCCCCCGGATCTTAAAACTTTAATCAGTTCATCTAATTTTTTTGAATACTGATCGTATTCCTGCCCGATCACCCGGACACTGTCTCTGCACGTCTGAATCTTTTTTTCGTTTTCCTGATGACGTTGTACATTTCGTTCAATCTGCTGATTAGTCTCGTTGATTACTTTCTGTTTTTCATCTTTCAGGTTTTCTTTTTCAGTTTCCAGTTCACGGATCATGTCCTGAACTGATTTTTCTTTTTCTTTCTGAAGAATCCGGATTTCATTGTCAAAGCCATCCGTATTCACTATTTTAAAAATCCCTTTCTGCTGTACAAATTCGGCAATCTCACTGCTTTGGGTAAAGTAGATGGTATCATACACATTGAGCAGCTGAACTGCTTTTGTAAACATTTCCTTCAGTTCCGCCGGATCGGTCATACAGTACACCACAAGATAATTCCCATTGAATCTGGTAAAATCCACCTCATCAATTTCCTTCAGATGAAATCCTAATTTATCAAAGTCTTTAGGCTTCTGTACCACAAACTGATCGGAATGGCTGACTGAAATGACTTCCTCCGTCACATTGTTCTTTTCCAGATTTTCATGAAATTCATTCAAGGTATCAATTACGAGACCTTCTGAGGCCGATTTACCGGAAAATAACAGGCCCGATCCGATAAATGTTCCGCCTCTGTTTGAGTTCTGCTCTTTAGCAAAGGTATACAGACAATATGAAATGAGACCTGAACCTCCGGCATAGTCTTTCCGCAAAGCATAGATACAGCTGTCCGGAAAAAGCTTAATAGCATTTGTTTTCAGGTCAAATGTCCGGATTTCTTTTGCGATTGCCGCATTCCCGCCCAATACAAAGGACTGCCTGAATCCATTCGGGTTTCCGAAAGTTCCGAATGCCGTAAAAAAATAAGTTCCGTTCATCAGCTTGTAAAACTAAATTTTAAACGCTCCCAGAAGGTTCCCTCATAATCCAGATCATATCCCGTAATGCTTCTGTACAACCATTTAGAGAGAACACCCGCTGTAGAAAGATTAAGCAGACTGATCCTTTCCTGTCCTGTGGTATTCTGAACGCTTCCTACTGTGTAATAGGTTTTGCTCAGTCCGTAAGTATCAATTCTCTGCGATGTCATTGGCAGGCGTTCTATTATAAAATCATCAAGCTCTCCGGCATTTTCCACATCCATTCTTCCGGACTTATCCCACTTGGAAATAACAAGAATAGCATTCACTGATTTCAGGTTTTTTCCTTTCCTTTCCAGCTCGTCCAGAAACTCATTGATCAGCGCATCATCTCTATGAGCAGATTCATAGCTTGTTACAATGATAAAAGTGAGCGGAATATTCGCATTCAGAAATGTTTCTATGCTGCTGTGATAGCTCCCTCCTCTTCTGATATCTTTATGATTTTCACCAGATGTCTCCAGAAAGGTAAGATTAATCGGAACTACCTTTTTTGATTTATTATTAGGTTCGAAAACAAGATCCAGCCTTGTAACCTGATCTTTCGTTGTTCTTTCCGGTAAAATACCCTGCCTGATATTTTCAAAAAAATCAGACAATAGTACATTGGCTTCTTTGGTATTGGGTGTTCCCAATTTAGGGCGTACTACTCCGGCATGGGCTCTCAAATAATACAGCATTGTGGACAGAATCACAGATTTTCCGGACTCTGCTGTTCCGAAGAAGAAAATAAAGTTACTGTCTTTATTTTTAATATCATCCGAAATGGTTCTGGCAATAGGGATAAAGTCTTCCTGAATATCATTATTATTTTCAAATGAAAGAGGTTTTAATGGCTGGCTTATGTCATTGTCAAAAGACATAGGTTTCAGATTGCTGCTGTTATTTTCCATGATTTAGCTGTTAGGAATTAAAGTATTACCGCTTCTTTTGTTTCTGAAGACACTTCCACCACTGTTTCTTCCGCTGTCAGGGCTCGTTACCAGTAAAATGATAATTACGATTACAAAGTCAAGTAAAATACATCCTGCCAGTACAACAAACTGGTACATTCCGAAATTCTTCACGGCATGCTCAAAAGCAAATCCTATCTTTCCGACTTCCTGAGTTTGTGAAGCGGCTGGTTCAAAATGCATTTTCTCTGCTCCTAAAACGTTCTGGGCACGGCTTCCAAGCTTGTTGTATTCCGCCAGTGATTCATCGATCAATCCCTGCGACAGAAGGTCTTTATCTTTTTTAGGCAATAGTAAAAGCTCCTGTATATTTTTACTCCACTTCGAGGCTGCATTGTTGATGTCTGTTTTTAGGGTTCTTTCTTCGGGAGACAGATCGGAGATGATATTATCAATCTGCCGTCCCATTCTTTCTGCCAGATCTGCGTAATCATTTCCCACCGGGGTCAGAAGATCAACTTTTTGTCCGGTAAGCTTTTCTATATCGCTGATGAGAGCCTGCGCACGGGTTCCGATTCCTTTGTTCCCCGGATCTTTAATCTGTTCCATCAGCTGTTTTTTCTTGATCTCGATATTCTGGGTGGTTGCTTTGTTGTATTTATAGCTTAACCTTGATTCCACGTCGCTTTCTAAAGCAGTATAGAGTTTATTGATCTCCCGAAGTTCATTGGCATAAATATCGGTTTTCATAAAGCGGGTATAGAGCGCATTAAAGTTGGCAATAAAGCAGAATGAGGCTATAAAAATATAGATACCGACCAGACTTCCGGTAGGTTTTCCTTCGAGCTTGGCATTTCTGAGCATCCAGCACAGAAAAAGAAGCAGCAGAGACAAAACAAGAGCGATAACAAATGAAGCGGGCCCAAAGATCTGCTGTAATCCAAGCCAGGTCTGATAAAAGCTTACGCTGATGAGAAGCAGTGCGAGAATCCCCAGAAAGAGATCCGCGGGTGTGGTTTTTTTATTCATAATTATTGAGTTGTTGTTTTCAGATTTTTATATTGTTTTATAATGCCCGAAACTACAAACAAGCTCAAAAAAAAAATTACGGCTTCCCGTAATTTAGTGTATTTATTCTCCGGATACAGAGTCTGTTTTTATGACTCAACCATAGCCGGACTATTTTTTGTAATATATTCTATAACTTCCTCAAGAGTCTGAAAACGACCAGTTTCATTACCCGTCTCTTCATCCTCAGCCACAAAAACATCCTCATAGGGAGCCAGCCTCAACCTCTCTTTACCAATAAGGATTGACGGGCTATTTTCCCAACCTTTGGAACGACGGGATATAACAGCATCATTATCCGGGAAATAGGTAAACTTCATATATTCACAGAGCAGATCGTTAAAATAACCACCCGTAGTGCTTGCATTTAACTGGTAACCATATTTTTCATTGGCCAGCATTATAAAACCATAATCTCCATATTTAAACAATTTCTTACAGTAGATATACAGCTGATGGTATTTCAAATCTGGCAGTTGCCGGCTTATATAATCTGTTGCCGGGTTTTGGCTGATAAAACGATCTATTATCAGTTGCAAAGAATTCTTTATATCCAAATCATTATAGAGCGGATCATCAACTAAAGAGATTAATATTTGATTTTTTTTACTGTCTGTAAGGAAGCCTAACCAATTTTCTCTTCTGGATCTGTACGTTTCACCATCATTTTTAAAAAATGATCTTTTACCTCTGCCTTTATTCCCAAAATAGTTTCCAAAGGTTAGCAAAGCTCTTTGCAGCAGATAATCTTTATGATTTAAAATATCACTTTCAAATAATGGTCCTATTTTTTTGCTGTACTTTCTAAACAGATTTTTTTCATTATTGGACATTTTCAGCAGGAATCCTATTTTTCCTTTAAAATAAGGATGTGCTTCTGCTTTACAGATTAATATATTCCATGAATCTTCAGAAGTCCTATCAGATTCTGAATTGATTAATGCTGATTTTAAAACCTCTTCTTCTACCTGATCTTTAGTAAAAACAGAAGTAAAGGTATTTGTATTGAGATTTGAAAGCCATTGATGAGTGTTGCTATTGTGTTCTTTAATATATCTGTTTATTTTTGTTATATCTCCTATAGCATTTTTATAAAGCTGGGCATTGTCAAAGGTCTGATTGTTATATAAATTAGATAATACCCTGTAATATTCATTAAAATGTTCTTTATCAAAAACCGAATCAGAGTTTGCTCCTATGAAAGCTATAATACTATAATTTTTAATCAAATCTGTCCATGCTATTTTCGATGTATTATTAAACAGAAATCTGAAAAATACAGAAACTTCTTCTTCATACTTTTCTGTCTCAAAAACATTTCCCGAACAGTAATTCAAAATATCAAAATAACGGCTCAGCTTGTCTCTGAAATCATCATGGTAAATCATTTCAAAATCGAAATCTGCCGTGTTATTCATAATGTTATCAATATCCTCTTTATTTTTACCTTCTTTAAAAGCAGAACCAACCAAATCGGTTTTTAACACCAGATCGGTTATATATACAATTTTAAAGAAATTAAAGTAGGCTGTATCTATTTCAAAAACCGTTTCCTCCTTATAAGTCCAGAACAGATCATTCCATTCAACATCAAATTTCAGGGAATCTTTCTCCCACCTTTCTTCACTGATCCATTTTTCATGTTCAATCTTTCCAAACAGCCAGGCTTTAAAATTCTCAAATTCACTCAGTTCTTTGCCACGGGCATTCATTTTTACGTACAAATCATCAGACAGACTGAAGTTTTTAAGATTAAGAAAGTCAAAATGCAGAATTTTCCGGTCTGTAAGGTTGGTCCAGATCAGGTGATAATCCGGCAGTTCGGTCTTCGTTTTAAAGTAGCCATGTATTTCTTCCAGCACATTCAGCATAGATTTTACAGTAGGATCATCCAGCCAAGTATTAGAAAATGTTTCATGATTGGCGATCTCTTCTTTCAGGGAATCTTCAAAGAGAAACTTAACCTCTTTGCTGCAAAGCATTTCTATAAAAAGTTCGGTGCTTTTTCTGGTTTTATATCGAAACCTTTTCAGCAACCCAAGCTGATCTCTGTTCCCCAGCTTTGAAAGAACAAACCAATGGATCAGAAATAAGGCCGTAAGTCTCTGTTGCCCATCTAATGGAATCAGAAATACACTTTGTCCGTTATCGTTGCTTTTGGTAGTAACACCAGTTTCCGGAACAATAAGATCAATGCTGTCCGCATAATCCCGGATACTTTTCAAAAGCGATGTAATAGCCGATGAGTTTTTTCGGATCTCCTCCTCATTCTTTTCCCCGTAAATTTTCCCGTAGACGAAATCAAGTCTTAACGGGCCGCTGTTCTCCAGTGCGGACAACAGTGCAGTGATAAATTTCCTTCTGATAACCGGAATTCTGCCACTCTCTCTCCCCTGTGCGTAATCTCTCTGTATAGCAGGAACTTCGATTCCTATACCGGTTACTATTTCCCAAAATGTACTATATTGATGATCAACCATGATTTAAGAATTAATTGTTGGTAAAAAGTATTCTAATCTTTCTGCAATAGAACTTTTATATTTCTTGCCGTCTTCTCCCGACCACTGTTCCAGCTTAAGATTTTCCGAAAACGTTTTATTAAAAGCATTAAGGGTTTCAACAGGAATGAATACAGGTTTATTATCATCATTCCTTCCCTCTCTGTCAAATTCCAATATTTTGTTTCTTTTTGTTTTAAACAGATGATTGCTTAATGAACTGTTGGTATTCCGGTCAAGAAGTACCAGATTTGATATCAGGTGTGTTTTGTCTTCGAAAGATTCTATAAGTTTATCAACCTGCTCCTGAAGTTCTCTATCTTTCTTGAGCTCTTCAAAGCTGCTTTTGTTTTCCAACTCATCTAGAATCATTTTTTCAGCATCAGAAATCTCTGCATTTTCTTTTCTGTATTCCAGCTGATCTTTAATCCAGAATCTATATTGTTCAAAATCTTCAAGATTTTTGGGTTTCTGCGGAACAATATGTTCTATGCTCCATTTCTCATTAACATACAGCTCAAACGGAAATTTGTTCGATGACATTTTATCCACATAATAGAGAACATTATACAAAAGAAGAACATTCTGAGTTTGTTTATAAAAATCATCATAATGAAGATTTTCTACAGCATAAGCCAGAATATCATGACCATCTTTTCTGACCGTCTTTCCAAATTTTTCTTTGATTCTATTTTTAAGCTTCTCCTGGAAAATCTTTTTAGTCTTTCCTTTACTTAAATCCAGAATATCCTCAAGACTGCTTAAACCCGTCACCGTTAAATAACCTACATAATGAAAAAAGAATGAATCATTATACCAGTCCACCAGTTTATTGAAGAGCTGTATAATTTCATCCCATTTTGCCTGAAATGCTCCCTCCCTGTCATCTTTTAACTCATTGAAAAACTTTTCATATTTACGGTAAGCTAAAGTATCATCATTACGGGAACTTTGTTTCAGTTTCAAATCAAACAGATAATCAATCCGGGTTCCTTTGTTATACCTCTCCGAATCAGGCTGTATAAAGTACCAGAATGTATCATCCTGAAGTTTTTTTTCCACCTGGTCCCACTCCAGAGCAAAACGATTGATCTTATATTCCGCAACAGCTTTGCTTTCTTTATTTGAAATATCCAGAATAAACAGCGCTTTAATCAATTCGGAAGTTGTTAAAGATATTTTTCCTTTATTGTTGTTCAGAAAAACGTCAATAACTCCATGATCACTCATGGCATCATCTAAAGAATACCATATGACATGAACATGATGAAGCAGTTTTTTAATAAAACATTTCTGTTTATCACTATCCAGACATTGTTCAAACCAGTTTTTTATATAATAGCCAACGATAAAAAAATGATAAATATCTACATTGTCAAAATGTCTGTTTGCCGTTACAAAATCTTTCCAGCTGTTATTGGCTTCAGCTACATATTTATAATCCTTATCTTCTAATAGATTCTCATTGATCTGCGAAGGAATATAGCCGAACATCTCTGTAAGTTTCTCAGAAAGAAACTCACCGCTCTTTTCCCGGATTTTATAACGAATAGAATACTGGATACTGTCTTCATCTGCATCAAGAAAACGGAGATAATGCAGTAAAATATAAATTGTTGTCATTCTCTGCTGCCCGTCAATCACTTCATTTTTTACGGATAGGTTATATCCCTCATATTCCTCTTTCTCAATTCCCAGCGGCTTCAGAATTACAGGTTGTATACAGTAGACTCCTTTCTTGTGATCGTATTCTCGAATATCATTCAACAGTTCAAGAATTTCTTTCTTCCCCCATTTATATCCCCGCTGATATTTCTCTATAATAAACCTTTTGTTGTTTAATCCGCGAACAGGCATCAAAAGCAGTGTATTATCTTTCATGCAGTATGTTTTCAGGTTTGTTTTTATTTTCACAATAAGCTTACACAGTACTTATTTGCTTAAACTACCGCAAGTATACTCAAAATCTTTAATTCCTGATTACGGGAACACGCATTTTCTGAAGAAATGTCACAGACCTTTCTTTCCCTCGATCCAATAAGCCTGTGACCGGATGCATTTAGGAGCAACTCCTTTTGCTTTAAGAAATTTACGGATCAGAGACATTGTGTTTCCGTTTCCGGTGAGATAAAATACGACCTCATCATTATTAATCGTTTCTTTTTCATCGTTCAGAAAGTCGTTTAAGGCTTCTATGATTTCCAATGGAGAATTTTTGGGAGTATGATACCCGAAAAGTTCAAATATTTCCAAAGCAGCAGGATCTTCAAGTTCGTGAAGACAGACAAAAGAACCTCCGGTTTCCTCAGCCGCTTCTTTAATCGAAAGAGAACTTCCTAACGAGGTTTCATCACCGATTGAAAAATGGATCTTAGCATCGGGCTCAAAAAAGCGTTTTCCTCTAGGCATCAGGATTTTTATGGAATCTCCTGAAGACAAACCGCTGATAAAACGGCTTCCAACAGCATCAGCATTATGAAGATGAAAGACCACATCAAAAGTTCCTTCTGTCTTATTAAAGCTAAGCGGTGAATAATTACGGAAATCTCTTTCATTCACCCGGATCCCAATGGCATAGGCCGGTTCAAAATCAACATTACTCAGATCGGTGCTGAAGCGCAGTCTACGAAGGTTCTCTGAAACAGATTCTATACGGGTAACCGTGCATTCTTTAAATTTTGAGGACCAGACATTTTCTACAGTGTCATTGATCCATTTTGGCAAACTTGGCATCTTTATTTTTTACTGCAAAGGAAGCCCCAAAATAAAAATATATCGATAGCTGCTTCGTTGTAATGATTGGACAAAACGCGGTTTATCTCTACTTTTGATTGATATCACGAAATTCTGACGGTGATTTTCCTTCTAATTTAGAAAACAGCCTTGTAAAATAAGCATGATCATTGTATCCAAGTTCGTAAGCAATCTCTTTTACGGTTAGATGGGTAAAAAACAGGGATCTTTTTGCTTCGATCAGAATTTCCTGATGAATCCAGTATTGTGCTGATTTTCCTGTTACTTCCCGGATCACCTCCGTGAGATAACTTCGTGAAATATTAAGAAGGCCGGCATAATCAGATGGACTTTTCAGGGTTTTAAAATTCTTTCTCACCAGAATTCTGAATGCTCGGGTCAGCTGAAAGGAACGGCTTTCGTTTGATATTTCCGGGCTGGTATTCTGAGTATAAATCAACGCAAACATTTCTGTAAAAGCATTGAGCAGAGATCTTATCACCAGATTTCCCCGTTGAGCAGAGAATATTTCGTCTGTACAACATTTATTTAGCACCTCTGCAGAACTGTTTAGCAGGTCTAAGCATTTTTCTTCAACAGGCAATGGTTCTATTTCAGTTAAAGTCTCTTCAAATACCACCCTTACCGTGTCGGGAACCAGGTCTGTCTTCACGGCGGCAAACCATCCGGAAACGTCCTTCATGAGAAGTCCCTGATGTACCTGGCCAGGCAGTACACAAAACATGGAAGCCCCTTCTGCCTCCACCCTGTTAAAATCTACCATCATTCTTACATGGCCACTTTTCATAAAGGTGAAGATATAATGACTGTCACGATGCACTCCTTTATCCACGAAAGTTTCCTCGGGATGTTTGATGCGGTCATCCATTCTTTCAACAATGAATCCTCGCTGGGAAATGTCGTTCAGATCATAGGTAGGAATAGATTGTTTTACTTTAGGCATAATGCATAAATATATTAAAAGAATGGAGGATGAATAGAATTAAAAGCCCGTTACTCTTCTATGCCTCGTTTCTTCTTTACTTTATTCAAATTTAATGAACATTTTATCAAAGTTCAGGGTTAGTTTCTGGAAGCTGTTAATAACATCCTGTCCGATATTTCCGTATACCTGATGTTTGCCAAATTTTTCTTTCAGCACGCTAACCTTATTAAGGGTTACTTTTTTATCCAGGATATGGAAAACTGCTTCAATTTCAGCTCCGTTATACGTTTTGGTTCCTCCTGCTCCGCCAAGGGTGATGGGAACGGTCTTATAATGTTGATCAATCTGATGTTTATTTTTCAGATAATAAGGATAATACAGCATGGAACGTTCGGCTCCGGTGTCAAAACTGAAATGCATTCCATCCATACCCATCATTGGGGTAAGGCCGTCAATGGCCATATTGGAGGGAGAATTGATCTTCGTTTCTTCTTTCGGGACGATAAAATAACCATCTTTCGTCATCTGTATTTCTTTAAAAGATTCAATGACAGGAAATCCTAAAATGCCGTTGATCTGATAACTGATCTGCGGAAAAGCCAGTGCAGCATCCGGGAATACCAGAAATACTGCATTTTCAACCGTAATATTTCCTAACATCATCTTCTTGCACACAGCGAGATCAGCCATCACTGAAGCTCCGGTAATCGCATCCACTTTAATCCCGGCAGGAATAATTTCCATTTTGAAACTTTTGGCTGTAGATTCCGTGATCACAGATAAATTGGCTCCTGTATCAAAAATGAAATCAGCAGAGTTTCCGTTGATTTCTACTTTAAGATTCTTCAAACCTGCTTTATCCTTCTCCATTTTCAGGGTGGTAGTACTTCTGATCTCTGTTTTTTGTTGGGGCTGCTGTGCCAATGCTGTCCAGATTTTCATTGTATTTTCCAGATCTTCTTTTTCTTCTTCAGAAAGCAGATTGCTATAATTCTTCTGTATGGTTTCCAGAATATTTTTAGCCGATTGATACTCATATCGCTTCATGGCATTGTCTTCCCTCACTCTGTAAAGTTTCAGCATCAAAGAGTCCGGAAGAGATGAACGAGAACTGATTAATGGTACTATTTTCTGTTCTGAAAGTTCCGGTTGATTAAAAGCATTGTACAATACGGCTTCTGTGAAATCTCTATACACTTCCGGAAACTGTTTTTTCTGTGCTTCAAACTGCTTTTTTGCATTAAAGAAATCCTTCTTCTGTATAAGACTGTATACTTCATTAAAAGAAGACTGCTTCTGTGCATAAGACCATTGAGCAAAAGAAACCATACTGAAGATGATCAGCACTGCTTTTGCCTGGTTTCTGAATATATTTACGAGCATATTTGATATTAATTTAAAATACAGATTCACAATAAGGGATCTTAAACATTTTGCCAGATGCACCAAGAACAAAGATAGATATTCAGACGGTAAAAAAGTGTTCCGGTATTAGAAAACAAGATATTCCATGATATTAAACGGTTTTTGTGTTTAGCTTCGGAAAAATGTAATTTAGCGGTCAGAAATTAACTAAAATAATCTTTTCAGAATACCCCATGTCTAAATTAAAAGCTGTAAGGGAACAGAAAAATCTGACGCAGGAAGAACTGTCGGAAAAATCTAAAATTTCCGTAAGAACAATCCAGCGGATTGAATCCGGAACGGAACCGAAAGGACACACCCTAAAAGCTTTGGCACAGGCATTGGAAATACACGAAAGCTTATTACAGGAAACAAAGACTGCTCCCGAAGCTGACATTGTACCTCAAGAAACCCAATTACAATCAGAAACAGAAATTCAAACCAGGAAAGAAGAACCCGGGATCAACTATTCAAAAATCAAGCTCATCAATCTTTCATCCCTTCTGTTCGTTGTACTTCCTCCTCTGAACATTTTAGTTCCTCTCCTCCTGATGTTTATCTTAAAGCAGCGGAATACTCTGGCAAGGCAGATTATTTCAGTTCAGATGATATGGACAGTGATGGCTCCCATTGTATTTATGCTGGGTATCTTTTTAAAACCAGGAAGACAGTTTACATTGATTCTTATGATCCTGGTTGTACTGACTAATGTTTTTATCATCCTTCGAAACGCAGCTTCCATAGACCGGAACAAAAAACTTTATTTCAAACTGAATTTCAGCATGATATAAATCCCGACAGGACTTTGGCGGGTTTTTGGCGGGTTCATCATCAGGATAAAAACAAGGGAAATTCTAATCTTTGTCAAAATTTTTAACAATGACAAAGTATACTCAGATACTGTTCTGTTTTATTATTATTTTCCTGAATACAGCCAAAGCACAGACTGATAAAACAAACAGCATTTATAAAACCATCCTATCCAGAGACAGCCTTCTTTTTTCCGTTGGCTTTAACACCTGTAATTTTAAGGAGATGGAAGACCTGCTAAGTGACCAGCTCGAATTTTATCACGATAAGGATGGTATTTCTGATAAGAAGAAATTCATGGCCGATTTTAAAAACGGTTTGTGCAAATCTCCGGAAACGTATCGGTCCAGACGCGCTCTTATCAGCAACAGTACTCAAATATATCCCATGTACAAAAAAGGAGAGCTTTATGCCGTCATTCAGAACGGAGCTCATCAATTTTATGAAAGAATCAATAATCAGCCTGAGCAATTAGTGGGTTCGGCTCAATTTACCAATTTCTGGTTTTTGGAAAACGGAAGCTGGAAATTAAGAAAATCGCTGAGCTTTGATCATCAGGCAAAGCAATCTTCTGAAGACATTATATCTGAAAATGACCAGGACATTGAAAACTGGCTGAAAAAAGTTAATATTCCTACCCTTGGATTAGGGATCATCGAAGGAAGTGAACTCAAACAGATCAAAGTCTTCGGTGAAATAAAAAAAGATGTTTCAGCACCTTACAATACCTGTTTTAACGTAGCCTCTCTTACCAAACCTGTAACGGCAATGGTTGCCTTACGCCTGATCAGTCTTGGAAAATGGAAGCCGGATGAACCTCTTGCATCCTACTGGACAGATCCGGATATTGCCCATGATCCCCGACATAAAAAACTAACCACCAGATTAATTCTGAGCCATCAGACCGGATTTCCGAACTGGAGATGGATGAATCCGGATAAAAAACTGAATTTCCAATTCGATCCCGGAACAAAATACCAATATTCCGGGGAAGGTTTTGAATACCTGAGAAAAGCACTGGAAAGTAAGTTCAAAAAAACACTCGATCAGCTGGCCAAAGAACTGATCTTTGAACCTCTCAAAATGGATGATACCAATTATGTATGGGACAAAAATACAGATGAATCAAGATTTGCCATCGGATACAATAAAGAAGGCCTACCTTATCCGGTTGAAAAAACAAAAACGGCCAATGCTGCTGACGATCTGCATACTACCATAGAAGATTATGGAAATTTTATGGTCAGCGTGATGAAAGGCAGGCTTCTGAAACCTGAGATTTTTCAGGAAATGATCAAAAGACAGGTTAAAACCAAGGAGAATAAGTATTTTGGATCAGGTTTTGAAATCTATGATCTCGGCAATGGTGAATATGCTCTGGCTCATGGGGGAGCTGATCTCGGCACCCGGTGTATTGCAATTGTTCTTCCAAAATCGGGAAAAGGAATTCTGATATTCACCAATACGGATGACGGATATAAAGTGTATGAAAAGCTGGCGATCCATTATCTGGGTGAACAGGGAAAGAAAATTTCAGAGATAGAAAATAAATGATGAATGCCATTTTGAAATAAACTTAAGCAGCTGTATAATCTGAGAGATCTGTAGAAAATTAAAGTAAGAAGCCTGCCTCATTTTGAGTATGCAGGCTTTATAATGATTTTACGAAATAGTTTATTAGAATTTAATATTCCGTCCTACTTCACTTTCTCCAGCAGATATAATTTTGCTCCGGAAAAGGCAAGCTTAGGCATTACATTTCCTTCCAGAACCATTGTTTTGTTATTGACATCAATCACAGAGATATAATTATCGGAATTGTATTCGATATAGTTTTCTTTTTCTTTAGTGAGAGGATTTTTACCGAACTCAAGGGAATATTTTACCCAGTCTTCCTTATCGGAACTGCAGTGTACCGGTTTGAACCTCGATTTTTTTGCCTTAAAAATAATCTGATCGAAGCTTTCTGTGCAGTCTGAGGTAAATGAGGCATCGGGATTCTGATCTTTTGAAAAATCTTCAAAGGAGCCACGGTATACGCCTACTATTTTCCAGGTTCCGTCCAGACGGTCTTCATCTATTTTTCCTTTGGCTTTGCTTACAGCCCAGCTGATCCCGTTTACGGTACCTTTTACAGCTTTATATCCAAGGGTTGCGGCACCTGTTACCACTTTCGCAGCTGTTCTTACCACACAGGAATTTAATATGAATACAGCTGATGCCAGGAAGATTATTTTTTTCATATTGTCAGGTTTTTATAGTGCGAAGATAAGGTTTTTGATTAAAAACGGGAAGATGGAAACCTCGTATGCAATAATAAAAATCTTATGTTTTAAATACGTATACACTAAAAAAATAACTTAAGTGTTAATTTTTATCCATGCATTAGTGGCAGATATATGGATTTATCTTGCCAGAAAACCACAGATATAAAAAAACAGCAGAGCAGCACTACTGAAGTTTCATTTTATTGATCAGAGGATTGGCGTACATCGCCAGGAAATATTCCCTTGAAACAGGATCAGACGGATCGATACGCATTTCGAGTCTCCTTACAAACAGCTGTTTTTCCTGTTCTGTATATTGTGAAGCATAAGTATTGGTATTCCGGAGCAGATCGTAGGCAATGAATTTAGTTGGCCAAAGCTTATAGTTCCTGATAATGGAATCGTCTATTACCTGGGCAACAGCCTGAAGCTGCCTATTTTTATTCTCAATCTCTGCCGCAATTTCATCCAGTTCCGTATCCAGAACATCACCGGCATGAAGGTGAATCCTTTTTTTCTGGCCTAAAATCCCGCTGAGCATTGTGGTAAAATCTTCATTCTTTCCTTTAATATATTCCTCTTCTCTGTGCTGAGCCAGCAGCTGAGGCATTTTCAGGGAATCTGTAGGGTCATATTCATAGGAAATAGAAATGGGAACAATCTTCAGGGTTTTAAAGTACTCCATTAACGGCTGATCTCCCGCTGCCATGGCAAGCATTTTCAAAACGCCCTGCTGGGTAGCATCATTCCCGTCTTTGGTACGGCCTTCCCGCTGGGCGATCCATACTGAATGTTTTTGGACATGTAAAAGCTGGTCAATATATTCCGACATGGTTTGGGAACTTTTCAGCTGCTCACGAAGCGAAAGTCCCCGCTGTACCAGAAAATTACGGTTCAGCTTGGCCAGAACATTTAAAAACTTCCTGCGGACAAGGTTATCTCCAATTGCTGAAGCTGTCATAATATGGCCGCTTTCCAGCAAAGCCAGATTAAGCAGGGAAGTATCAAGAACAATATCCCGGTGATTCGAAATGAAAAGATAAGGGGTGTTTTTATCCAACTTGTCGAAGCCTGAAGTTGTTAAGCCATCAGAGCTTTTCGCAAGGATCTGACGAACGGTATGCGCAATGAAATGGGTTTGAAAATCACTCGTAGAATGAACATTTTTCAGCTGTTCCTGCCAAATCTCCTCTTCCCTGTCCGGGAAAGTAAAGTTCACCAACGCCTTCATCATAGGGTCCCGGGCTATTCCCGCCAATGCTCCATTCACTTCATGATCATCAAAAAACCGGATTTCATCAAACTTTGACATGCAATTATTTAAGATTAAAAACTTTTTGCAAAAGAACGAAAATTTATCTGGGATGCGGTTATAAAGGATGTTAAAGTATTATGAATGGCGTAGGAGTAATTGGTTAGATATAAAAATCCTCTTAAAAAGATTACTTCTAAAGAGGATTTTGTATCCATTAAATTTCCAGATATTTTAACTGAATTCCGTCTTCTGTCTTCCATTCCAAAGGGCCGCTTGCCGATCTGGCTAATATGACTTCTACTGCTCTTGAAGATAAATTGAAACTATAATCTTTGTAACTGTTTTATGCACATCTATTCCCGCAGGCAAATATAGTTTCATATCTATGATACTATCAAAGATAATAATTTATGTAAAAAATAAATACTAAAGTGTATTGAATACTACCAAAATCTACTGATTTAAATCCACCATCATAACCCGTCTGCACATCCACCTCCTCAACCTCCACACCGGCAAATACACAAAAATCACAGACAAAACTCCCGCTAAAACTCCCACTACCACAGCCATCGCCGCACCATCCAGCTTATAATCCTTTGATAAATTAACCTGTCCCAAAAACAACAAACTCAGCACGAATAAACCGGTAACCAAACCATACAAAATACTCAGTCTGGTCATTAACTTTTTAATATTCAGCTGTTCATCTATGGTAAATTCTATGGCTTCCTGGTTGGCAGCATCGCTAACTCTTTTGATGATATCAATCGTGAGGACTACCGGAAGAAAGATCGCCATAGGCAGGGTAAGGCGGGCCAGATTTTGTTCTCCGGCGAAGAAATGGGTGTAGCCTAACTCTTTGAAGCTGGCATAAGCAATGATGAAATTAAAAAATACGTTGGGTAAGACATAATACATCGTGCGCTTTAATAAAAAGCGTTTCAGGGTGGTTTTCCTGAGTTTTTTAGGTTGTGGCGATTTTATTTTCAATTTCATACGGGTTGCATCAGGAATTCAAGGGCTTTATCTTTAATTGCTGTGGCTTCTGCTTTAGGAAGGAAGTCTTCATGTGAGATGAACATAAAATCCATCTTTTGGTTGAAGGTAGTGGTCACCAGTGTTGTTGAGTTCAGCCAAGGAAAGGCCACTGTCGGACTATAGATGGTTTCTACTTTAAAATGGTTATAATCAGCCGGAATATTGAGTTTTCCCATGTTGGATAAGGTAACATCATGTCCTCCCCTGCCCGATTTCAGCAGGCTGATCATGCGCTCAACAATCGGATGCATCTGTTCACCCATCCACAGTAACTCGCGGGCCTGTGTCTTTTCTATTTTCAAAGCCAGCTGTTCTTTGATCCGCTTAGCATTCTGCATCACGTCCCGGCTTCCTTTTTTAATCGAAAGTTCAACAGTAGGAGCAAATGCAAATACATGATCCTGTTTGATCTCCGGAATAAAATGGCGCACATCCACAGGACTGATCACCTTTCCCTTAGCCTTACTCCCCTGCTTCTCCTGAAAAGCCTGCATAAAAGAAGCACATAACAGGGAATGTATAGAAATCCCCTGAGATTTACACATTTTTGTGATCTGTGAAGTGGCTTCAGCATTCATTTTCCAGTGAATAACATAATTTTTTCCGAGATTTCTTATTTTACTTTTCCGCTGCATCAGGAAAAACAGCTTAGCCATCAGCAGGTAAAATCTGGCATTTCGTTTCTTCTTTTTCAGGTCAAAATCCGGAGGCAGGAAATCATCGGCTGAGCTGAAAACTTCATAAGGCTGAAGTTCAGAAGAAGGATTATCCAACAGTTCCAGAAGTTCCCGCATCAGCGTGACCAGAGATCCTCCATCACCGATGCAGTGAGGCATTACCCAAAGAATTTCGGAAATATCTTCCCCTTTTACCCACACGACTTGGGCTAATGGCTTCTTTTCATCGTTAAACAGACGAAACCATTCTTTCTCTGATTCTTTCATCCAGTCGTCATCTGTATGTCTTTCAACAATACGGATAGGAATCGGTTCCATTTCCTTTTCTTCTGTGTAAATGGGATATACTTCCGTTTTATAATCAATACGCATTCTTAGCAGAGGATGCTTCTGCTGGATTTTCGCCAGGGCCGTTGCAAAGTTCCCCTCAGCAATTCTGCCATTGATCTTTGCTGTAAATATACAGTTGACAGGTGTTTCAGGATCAACATACATGATCCTTTCCGCCATCATTAATCTTCGTTTCATCATGATACAGTATTGTATTCCATTTCTTTTTTAACAGTCCGAATAACCTCATCACGGATGGCCAGAGCCTCGATATAAGGCAGATAGCCTTCACTTCCTACAAAGGAAAAATCCATCTCACCCCGGAAAGTTGAAACTACCATAGTCGTTGTATTTCCCAACGGACCAATTACAGAAGGGCTGAAAATGGTATCCAGGGTAAATGCTTTATATTCATACGGAATCTGAATCCGCCCCAGATTGGAAAACATACAGTCGTTGGACGATTTCCCATTCTTCAGGAGTTTCGTAAAGTTCTTCAGTGCATCGTGTCCGGATTCCATAACCATCATCGTGATATAAGGATTTAGTTTAGAGGTTTTAAGTTCCACCGCCTTCTGCATCACAGGTAAATTATCGGAAAAACTCAATTTTTCATTCGCGGAAACCACAATCATCAATCCAAAAGCGAAAATATGATCGTTTTTAATCTGCGGAGCAAACCTTCTGATGTCTACAGGACAGGAAACTTTATTGAAAGCTGCCGTTCCTTTTACCTTTTTGAAAGCCTGAAGTATTGCCGCACTTAAAAAAGTATTCACCGTAACATTTCTGGATTTACAATACTCCATAAATTCCCGGCTTTCTGTTGGATTTAGCTTCCAGTGGATCAGATAATCATTCTTTCTTTCAACGGCTTTTTTACTGACAGGAATGCATTTAATGGCCGTAGCAGCCAGTCTTCCGATGAATTTAGCTTTGAACTGCTGTTTTCTGCTGGCCAGCATAGACGCTGGCACTACATCTTCAATTCCCAGGATCGGATTTTCGGTTCCGATGTCTGCGGAAGGGTCATCCAGCACTTTCAGGAACTCATACAGAAATGCCATGGCAGAACCTCCATCGCATAAACAATGATGAAACGCAAAAAGCATATCAGAAACCTCTTCTCCTTTAATCCACACAAAACGGATCAGGGGAAGTTTTTTATAATCAAAAGGTGTCTGCCATTCTTTTCTGGATTCCTCCTGCCATTGGTTATCTCCCTGGCGGGCCAGAATTCTTACCGGAATGGATACAGGATTTTCCGGAACATCAAACCAGGGCACATTTTTTTCATCATGACTGATTAATGCCCTGAGCCATGGATGCTTGTCCTGGATACGTTCCAGTGCCTGCCGGATCTCTTTCAATGTAAAACTTCCTCTCAGCCTGAAAGGGATCACCGCATTAAAAGGTTCCGTTCCGTCGCCCAGCAGCATACGTTCTCCAAATAACAATCTTCTTTTCATAGGCTCATATTGAAGCTAATTCCGCTTGTTCCTGTTGTACAAAATGTTCTAAAAGTTCTACTGCTTTATCATTACCACCAGCGGTAAGGAATGTGTTCTGAACTTCCTGAGCTGCTGTTCTGTATTCTGGGTTTTCTAACAGCTCAAAAACAGTTTCACGAAGGGCATCAACCCGCAGTCTCTTGTACCGGATACTTTTTCCGCAGCCAGCCTGTTCAATTAGCTTAGCAATATGGAAATGATCGTACGCAATAGGCGTGATCAACATTGGTAATCCGTTTCGGAAAGTATCATTTACCGTATTAAAGCCTCCATGGCAGATCACCATATCCATATGAGCCATCACTGCCGACTGCGGTACAAAACTGCTTACAATAAAATTATCCGGCCATTCTTCAAAAATCTCCGGCGGAGTAGCTGCCACAACGGTTACCGGCTGATCTGCAAATGCAGCGATGATCTTTTCAAAGAAAGCTTTTCTGATGTCTACCAGTAGTGTTCCCAGAGATACAAATATTTTCGGGGTGGTTGAAGCGTTCAGCTTTTCCCAATCGAAAGGGACATCATTCGGACGTCCTTTCACCGGACCTACAAATTTCATATGAGACGGAACGGTTTCAAAGCCTGCAAAAGCCTGTGAGGTAAATACCATATTGAGTTTGTGGGAATGGATATAAATGCCTTCCTCATGAATTCCGACTTCTTTTTGCAGGTCCTTAATCAGATTCTGCTGCCATTCCCAGATTTTAGGAGCATTTTTTTCGGTGTCCCCCATTACATCCGGCGGAACAGGTGTTGTTGTTACACAGGGGATGTTATTTTTATGAGCAAAAAGAGCTCCTCCGAAAGTAATGCAGTCATTCACAATAACATCAGGCATCCAGCTTTCTGTCAACCTGGCCAGGCCCGGCATCATCATTTTGGCAAACGGAACATAGGTTTCTTCCAGGGCCAGCTTCATAACTTCAGGACCGGAACATGAAGGTCCGTCGTCCTGCCTTTTTAAAATGCGCTGAAGCTCTTCCTGATACGGAATAAGTTCTTCTTCAGGATAGAAATACGATCCTCCTTCCGGAATGTGCTTACTGTCCAGCGGGGTAATTCCAAACCATTTTACTTCATGACCACGCGCAATCAGGCTGGCTCCCACACTTAAAGTAGGACTGATATGTCCGAAAAATGGGGGAACAACGAATAAAAATTTAGATGGTTTTTCAGGTTTTGAAGCCTTCGCCAGCGCCTGTTCCAATAAATCTGCCGCTGTTGCCGAACCTCCTGCTTCCACGAAAGACTGCCCTACTTTCCGGGCCGCTTCACGATAGCAAGGATTATTTAATATCTTCTGCACTGCTTCTCTCAGATGGTTGGCTTTAAAACGGTTGAAATTCAGACGTTCACCCGCTTCTGTACGCACTACCCTTCCGGCAACATGCGACTGGTCATAGGCAATCGGGATGACTACCAAAGGTATTCCGTTGGATAAAGCTTCAGAAACGGTATTGTGTCCGCCGTGGCAAACCACTCCGTCAAGATGAGGTAACAGATCCAATTGAGGAACCTGCCTGTACACCATGAAGTTATCAGGCCACTGCTCAAAAAGCTGCGGATCTGAAACCACTACAACCGTTAAGCTTTCATCTTTAAAAGCATCGATTACCTTCTGGAAAAATGCTTTTTTATGATCATGATCGAAAGTTGTTCCGATGCTTACCAGAATTTTTTTGCGGTCATTGCTTTTCAATTTTTCCCAATCAAATTCACATGAGATACGTCTTTCTGTAAGAACCGGGCCTGTGAATTGATATTGGGCAGGCAGATCTTCCATTTCACCAAAGAAATAATCAGAGGTTAAAACAAGTGTCAGCAGGTCTGAAGTCGCCAGAGAGCGTTGTTCGTGGAAGCCAAGCTCCTTTTGTAAATTGATAATCTGATTTACTTCCCATTCGTGCACTTTTGGAAGTTCATTCATGATTTTAATGGCTGCCGGAGCGGTAACGGAAGTAGCATAAGGGATTCCAAGAGCTTTCGCAGCAACAGGAGCGGCAAATAGCTGATGGTCACCAATAATCAAATCAGGCTGGTATGTTTTCAATAAAACGATCATTCCCTTATAGCAATGTCTGTTCAGCGGAATAAGGACTTCTTCATAAAGGAACTTAACACTGTCAATACCATACACTACTTTCTTCGAAATAATATCGAGATACTGTTCACTTTCTTTCTTTTCTTCGTCAGTCTGATCGTATTTGATCAGTAATAATTTTCCTCCTTCGGGAAGTTTTGCCTCTAAAGCAGGATCAAGGCTGATCCAGGCTACTTCATGTCCTCTTTCCAGCAGCGTGGCACCGATGCTTAAGGTAGGATTGACATGTCCTGTTAATGGTGGAACTATAAATGCAAATTTAGCCATGATTCTTCGTTAAAATATTAGATAGAAAATGAGCGATCGTTTCTGCTATGAGCTGAGGTTCCTGAATGGGAATATTGTGATCGCCGGGAATTAATTCAAGTTCGGATGAACCGATTTGAGACTGCAGCCATTCTCCTGTGGGTCTACAGTTGGAATCAGCACCATAAAGCAATAACGTGGAAGCTGTTAATCCATTGAAATCAGCTTCACCAAGAAAATGTTTTTCCCGGATCATATCTGCCTTGATGCTGGTCTGATTAAACAGGAATTCATACATACGATGGTTTTTTTCCATCTGTCTTTTACCCATCTGTACTTTGGTGGTATCTGTAAAGTTGGCAACATAATGTTCAAGGAATTCTTTGCTGTATTCATCAATGATGTTACGGGCTTTTTCGTCCTGGGGATCGGGAGCTTCCATCACGACCAACTGACTGATCCGCTCAGGATATTCCAATGCTGTTTTTAACGCAATAAGGCCTCCGAAACTGTAGCCGACAAGGTGTACTTTTTCCAGTTTAAGGTGATCTATTAAACCTATCAGATCAGATGACATGCTTTTCAGGTCGTAACCATCCAAAAAACGTTCACTCATACCGTGACTTTTCAGATCGTACATCACTACATGAAAATGCTTTGCCAGCACAGGGGCAATATTAAAATAATAAATGGACAGGTTGCTGAACATACCGTGGATCAGTACCACAGTTTGTTCAGCTCCCTTATTAAGTTCCTGAATATGAACTTCCTTATTGTTTACACTGATTATTGGCATTCGTAGATATAATTGATGATCATACTCAGGTCCAGATTAATCAGTTCGTCAAGATCCATAGAAGACAACCATCCGGTAAAATCAATCTGATCCCCGAAATGAGCTTTAATCTTTTTCAGAAAAAGAGACAATCTCTATACTGTCCATTTCAAGATCTTTGGCGAATGAACTTTCCGGAGTAATGTCCATTTCCTCTACAAATTCAGCACCGATTACTTCAGTAATAAAACCTTTTAAAAGGATAAAAAGTTCTTCGTGGTTCATTTTTAATGTTGCGTTTACAGTGTCCATCCGATAATATAATTTTGATGTTTAATAGTTTTGATTTCAATGTTATTGATCCACAGGTGATCGTCTTTTATAAGTTCGACTTCGAAGGCTTTAGGATTTCCTTTCAGTCCGGTTCCTAAGAACTTTCCGTAGGCTTCCTTAGCTACCCAGAACCGGGTGGTCCATTCTGCCTGGTCTCTGTCTTTTAACAGGGTTAATTCTTTGTCAGTAAATACCATATCGTAGAATCCTGAACTGCGTTCTTCCATCAGTTCCATATCAATACCTACCGATTTACCATATCTCGCTATACCTACGGCTTCTTTTCCTTTATGGGCTAAAGAAATATGAATATTCTCTGTAAAATCACTGATGAGATAAGGTTTCCCCGACTCATCGGAACGAATTTCAAAGGTAATCGGGAAGCAGGCATGATTTTTTTCCTGACGAAGAAGGTTTCTAACGGCATCTTTAACCGCTACACGGCTTACCATCCAGTTTTTCTTCCTGTTCGGTACTAATTGCTGATGATGTTGTTTTTCTGTTTGGTTAAAATATCTTTTCAGGATAAAATCCCATGAAGCCACTCTGGTATAGGCCTGGCGGAAAAAGAATACTTCAGGAGCAATCTCTTCCGAAAGGCGGTTGTACAGCGGCGACATGGAAACATTCCATAAAGCGGCATCAATTTCCAGTCTTCTGTTTTGCCAGCCGGTGATAGCGCACCATACTTTTCCGTCTCTTTTCAGGATAATATCGGCTATGGCAAACTCATCATTAAGTTCGGTCAGCATGCAGGTACATTCAAAAATACCTTCCTGATCGTGCATGTCACCGAAGAATTCAATATCTCTGATTTTCACCGGGAATGCAATACGGTCTTTCACTAAGGTAAGCTGTAACCAAAGTCCGAATAACTGTCCTGCATTATCCAATAGAGAACCTTTCCCTCCGTTTCCTTTTATTTTTCCAACAATCCCTTTGTCTCCAACGGCTGAAACTTCCGTAATTCCCTGGTATTTTTCTCCATGGAACATGTGCATGTCATAGATTTCCTCAGGGGTTCTTTCAATAGGCAAAAGATTACCGATGGAAAAATTAAAAGCAGGAACAGGAACAGATGATGATTTTAAGATCACCTCTGCATTGGCGAAGTTTTCAATATCCAGATAAGCATGGTTAGTTCCACGCCATTCCCCTTTTACCGTTTTTTCAAAAGGCCTGGCTACGTTCATCCACTGGAAAACACTTACATTCATGATTTTATGAACCTGAGTTCCGGGGATTTCGGCTTCTGCAATCTCTGCCAGCTGCTCAAAGATCATCGTCATCGGGATTACCGGTTCCATATCGGCTACATGAGCCCATCCTTTAGGCTGCCTCAATAAGCTGTGGTCGATCAGGTATGGATGACTTTCCAGCGTTACATACAAATCTTTAGAAAAGGTTGTACTTCTCGGTGTTTTTGGAGCAACTTGCTGTGCTACAGGCGCAGGTCGTTGAATAGTGATTTCCGGGCGGTTCTGGAATAAAGTCAGGACTTCTTCCTGCATACGGATCATATCGGCAACATTATCCTGGAATGCCTGTACCAGCGGATGTCCGCTTTTAGTGGTAATGACCGAACCTGCATATTGTTTTGGCACATCAAATGATTGAGCCAAAGCTTTAACTTCTTTAAAATCACGGATAATAGGCGAACCTAATTTCAGTTTAATGCCTTTGCCTGTTGATTTTTTTGAATGATTCTGAATGCTTAAAAAGTCAAGAGCAATGGTCTTACCTTCTACAAATAATGAGGCCACCACACGCTGTAACTGGGATAATGCGGAACGCACCGGAACACTGGAAGCAATCGTACTGAATGCTTTTCCTTTCAATGTATCATCAATAAACCCTATCAGACCACCGGTTCCCACCTGAATAAATACTCTTGCACCTTCTTCATATAATTTCTCCGTCAGCTCACGGAAGCGGACCGGTTCAACCAAATGTTCGGCACTCAATTTTCTGATGGCTGCCTGATCTGAGGGATAAGGCTCCAGAGTTGTAGCAGACCATAACGGGATTTTTGTCTTCTGAAACTGCGCTTTCTCCATTCCGGCAAGAATTACATCCAGTTTATCAGCGATAAAAGGAGAATGGAATCCGGACTGGAACGGCAGAATCTGATGAAATATCTGTTTTGATTTTAACAGGGGAACCAATTCATCCAGAGCTGTGTTGCTTCCGCAAAGAATCACCTGATTAGGGCAGTTATCGTTGGAAACATATAAGCTTTCAATCTCCGCAATAAAAGGTTTTACGACATCAATTCCTGCTCCGATAGCAATGAACTTAGAATCTTTTAATTCAAAGGTTTCCGGATTCAGGACGTCGATTAAAGCTTTTACAGAATTAGCTTCTGCCAGTTCTGATGAATATCCTGCCAGCCATTCTCCTAAACTATGTCCGGCATTCATGTCCGGGATAATTCCCAGTTTTTTTAATGAATTATCAAGGATGCTGCAATTGTTGAAGATGTTCAAAGCATCAGTTAAAAGGCCTTCTCCTTCGGTTTCTATAGGTGCTGTTAATCCGAAATACCGGCTCACACTTTCTACTTCTCCTTTCGCAAGACCGTCTAAGCCGGGAAACACAAAGGCTACTTTTCCTCCATCTTTTAGCAATGGTGCAGAAGTATACCAGATATCCTGCTTATTTTTCCAGATAAGATTCCTGGAAACAATTTTAATGGCTTTTTCTACTCTTGCAGGGGTTGGATCGAATATCGCTACTCTGAAATCACCTTCCCCTAACGTGGTATCATTATTTTGTAATGCAGAAAGCAGTTCTTCATGGGTGGGCCTTGCCAATATCAGTATATGATCTTTTTTAGGCATCTCATAGCTTTCAAGAACAACGTGTGCGTTAATTCCCCCAAATCCGAAAGCATTCACTGCTGCTACCTTTGGCAAACCTGTTTTTGACCAGCTCTTCGGCTCCTGTACAGGTTCAAAACGGGTCTTCTGCATATCTGCAACCGGATTTTCACAGTGTAATGTTGGGGGCAGTGTGTCATGATGCAGGGCAAGACAGGTTTTAATTAATCCTGCAATTCCTGCAGCAGGCATAGCATGACCGATATTTGATTTCACAGAGCCAATCCCTGCTGTCGGAACTTCTTCTTTCCCGAAGAACTGAGCCAGGGTCTGAAGTTCTGTTTTATCTCCAAGCGGAGTTCCGGTACCATGAGCTTCAAGGTAGCCTACTTTATTTTTATCTAAACCTGCATTCATCCAGGCCTGTTCCAAAGCTTTCAGCTGCCCTTTTACAGACGGACTCATCACACTGGTTCCGTTTCCGTCACTGCTTACACCTACTCCTTTAATGACCGCATAAATCTTATCCTGATCCCGGATTGCATCTTCCAGTCTTTTTAGAACCACAAAACCACAGCCTTCCCCAATCAGAAGCCCGTCTGCATCTTTACTGAACGGTTTGATCTGCTCCTGACGGGACATAGCTCCAAGCTGGGCAAAAATGCTCCAGAAAGCAGCATTTTGTCCGGTGTGTACGCCTCCCGCAATCATGATATCGGAGCGTCCCCGCTGAAGTTCCTGCACCGCATGGTCTACTGCAATCAGGGCACTTGCGCAGGCTGCATCTACAGTAAAGGCTACTCCTCCCAGATCAAAACGGTTGGCCACCAGCGAGGCCACGAGATTAGGAATTAATCCCATAGCCGTATCAGCGGCAAACCGTCCTTTCTTTTCCTGAAAGGCATATTTAACTTTTTCAATATCTTCTGATGAAACCTGAGGCAGCAATTCTTTCAGTAATGACGAAATCTGTTCTCCGGTTCTCACAATTTCAATGGCACGGGTAGCACCCGGCCCGGTATAGTTTCCTTTCCCAATGATAATTCCCGCCTTTTCAAGGGAAGCATTTTTTTGAAATATTCCGGCGTCCTCTAAAGCTTTCTGAACTAAATCAAGGGTCAGTAGATGATCGGGCTCTGTTCCTTCCACAGCAAGGGGTAAAATTCCAAAAGCGACAGGATCAAATTCATAATCAGGGATAAACCCTCCCCGTTTACAGTAGAAACGGTCAACCGGGCTGGTAGCATCGCTGAAATGAACAGGATCAATCCTGTCAGCAGGAACGGATTGGGTAGAATCTACTTTATTGATAATATTCTGCCAGAAAGTGTCGGCATCCTGTGCCCCGGGAAAGACACAGGATAAGCCGATTACAGCAACATCTGTTTGTTTCATATAAATTCTGTACAGAGGTTACCAGTTGTTTCCTGACATGATCAACACCTGACTTTCAGTTCCGTATCTGATCTCGTTAAGGAAGATTTCTTTCCCTTCATCCAACGGGATCATGGAAATGCCACGACGTTCATATTCTGATTCAAGAGTGGAAGAAACCATTCCGGCTCCTTTCCACGGGCCCCAGTTAATGGAAATTACTTTTCCTTTCAATCTTTTATTCAAAGCATTCGCGTAATCATCCAAAACACTATTGGCAGCCGCATAATCGGTCTGGCCTTTATTACCGTACACAGAAGCAATACTTGAGAATAATACGACAAACTGGCAATCTGTACGTAGTTGTTCTGCTAATACACGCAATGGTTTTACTTTGGTATCAAACACACGTCCGAATGAAGAAGTCGTCTTTTGCCTGAATAATTTATCTTCTAAAAGACCTGCACCGTGAATCACTCCGTCCAAACGATTGTATTTTTCATAAATACTGCTGATCAGGCTGCTTAATCCTTCTTCATCACAAAGGTCTAGGGATTTATAGACCATTGTATTTCCAAGCTTTTCCATATCTTGAATCGTACGCAGAATCTGATTATTTTTGAAGATTCTCACCGTTTCTTTTTCTATTTCAGCAGGAGAAGTGAATTTTCCGGATTTAATAAGTGAATTTCTTATTTCCTCTTTTGTTTTCATTCCTTCGAATTCTTTCAGAGCAAAAGCTTCATTTCTTGGATCTGCTGATCTGCCTACTAAAATATAAGTACATGGATAAGCCTGAGACATATGCTTCACCAATTCTGCGGTTATTCCCTGCGCTCCTCCTAGTACCAGCACTACTGATTTCTGATCCAGCTGAATGTGTGCTTCATTTAAACTTGTAGATAATGGTGAAGGAATAATGTTAACCTTATGTCTTTTTTCGTTTTTATAAATAACCTCAGCAGGTTTATCGTTGGTTAGTATTTCTGTTAACGTAATTTCAGCAATCTGATCCATCTCCTGCGGGGTATTCAGGCTGATCAGCCTGCAGGTTGTATTTTCAAATTCCCTTGCCAGACTTTTGAAGAGTCCCGGATATCCCTGATGATGACGTAAAACACTTACATCGGTAATTTCCTGAAGATGGGCAGGAATATCAGAAATCAGATATACCCATTTTACTTTATCAAAATCCAGTTTTTTAATGAGATCAACATGGTCAATAATGCTTGGCTTATCAGTGACTGAAAAAAGGTCTAACATGATTAACCCGTCAACATTTGAAAGATCTTTTTCTGTATCTGCCAATTCTACGATGGCTCCATGCTTTTCCAGTTCATTTTTGATCGCTGATGTTTGTCTGCTGTCATCCTGAGTGATGGCAAAACGTTTTCCTTTCAGAATTTCAGTACTCTGTACCAAGGAAACCTCTTCTGTAGGGGCAATGTCAAAACGAAGACGTGATAATCCATTATTGGCAGTTTCGGGTGTGGCTGTTTCCTTTACTTCGTTTTTCAGTTCCCTGGTTTCGCTGCTCATTTCACTGATCCAGCCAGCCAGGCCACGAAGAGTTTTAATGGCTGCCAGTTTTTCCATTACATCATCTGCCTGTTCAAGATTTTCACCAAAACCGATCTTATTTTTAAGGTCTGCAATGATCTCCATACGTTTGATAGAATCAATGCTAAGGTCTGCTTCCAGATCAAGATCAAGACCCAACATCTCTTTCGGATAGCCTGTTTTTTCACTTACGATATTAAGTATAGCATTTTGAAGGTCTTCCAGGGATAAAGCAGATTTTGCCTGTGGCTTTGAGGTTGCTTCAGCCGTGATTCCATTTTTTTCAGGAGTTGCTGTACCTGTTCCGGAAAATTCAGTAAGCCATGAAACCAATCCACTCAGGGTTTTAATTCCGGCCAACTGTTCCATTACCGTATCTTCATTGGTATTACCGTTAGCTAGTGTTCCCAATTCATTACGAAGTGTTCCGATGATTTCCACTCTTTTAATGGAATCGATACTCAAATCTGCTTCAAGATCCATTTCCATGCCCAGCATTTCCTGCGGATATCCTGTTTTCTCGCTTACTACCTGTAATAATAATGCTTTAATATCTCTTGTTGGCGCCGGTTTTACAGCAACCGCAGAAGCTGCCACCGCAACGGCTCTTTCCTGATGAACCGGCTGCACAGGAATCATACGTTCGGGAACCTGATTGGGTATTGGTACATTGTAAACAGGCATCGGAGCTCCCTGAGGATTCTGCCCCATAAAGGAGAGCATCACATCACGCTGTGCCTGTATCATTAATTTCATGCTGTTTAAATATTCCTGCAGCATGCGTTCAGCTGTAGACAAGCTTTCCGGTGCAGGGTTTTGTGTAGTATTGGTAGTAAAATTGTTCATGGGAATAGGATTTATAATAGGAAGGGCGCCATTAGCAGGCAATGAACCTGTTGACGGATGTGCGGCTTGTCCGTTCACACGCCAGACCGCAGGGCTTTTCCTGTACAGTTCAGGCTGGTTAATATTAATGAGCTGAACGAAACGGCCATCAAAAAGTTTCTCAATGTTGAAGCTGCGTCCGGTTCCTAAATATTGGGCCAGCATGCAAAGAAGATGGGTAAATTTATTACGGCTGTTATCTTCAACATATAAGGTCAGCTGATCTTTTTCAAGGCATGACTTAGTTAATCCTGTAAGGACTTTTCCAGGTCCTACCTCGATAAAGATTCTTGCACCATCGTTATACATCGCCTGCATCTGCTCTACGAATCTTACAGGCTGTACCAGATGCTCGGTTAATCTTTCTTTGATGGCTTCAGGCTCTGCCGGATATATTTCTGCAGTTGTATTGGACCATACAGGAATCTGCATTTCCCGGAAAGGAACGTTTTTTAATATGTCAGCATACAAATCTTTTGATTTTGCCAATAACGGACTGTGGAACGCACACGCTACTTCAAGTTTCTTCGCTGAAATACCTTCTTGTTTAAGGTCTTCCAGTAATTTATGGATAGCTTCTGTAGTTCCTGCAATAACGCATTGATTAGGTGCGTTGAAATTCACCGGATAACATCCTTCTGCTTTCGCAAGGAATGGCTGTAACCTTTGATGGGTAGCACTTACTGCCAGCATTGAACCCGGATCTCCTCCCTCTACTGAATTTAAAATAGACTGAGCTCTCTGAATACTTAAATCAACCAGCTGATCTTCTCCAAATGCACCTGAAAAACATAGAGCGGGCAATTCACCATAGCTATGACCGGCCAGCATATCCGGAATGATGCCCAATGATTCTAAGAATTTTGCCAATGCCAGATCAACAATTCCTAAAAGTGGCTGTGCCAGCCGGGTATCTTTAATGGTTTCTTTCTGCTGCTTTAAATCCGCTTCATTGAATGCTGCGGAAGGGAAAACTACTTTTTCAAGCTCCGGATATTTGTCAATAAGCTTACGCATTGCGGGAAACACTACAAACAGGTCACGGGCCATATTAATTCTCTGGCTTCCCTGTCCGGGAAATGTAAATGCTACTTTACCTTCTTTTTTATTAACGGTGAAGGTATCTTTAGTCTCTATTCCCAGCAATACCAATTCAAGCTTCATCATCAGATCTTCAGCGGTATCCGCAACAATACTGAACTGAATTGGTTTTTCTGAACTGATGCTTAAACTATAAGCGATATCTTTTAACGGAATCCCATCATTGATTTCCAGTAGAGCCTTGATCTGGCCAGACTGTCCTTTGGCTTCTTCATAGGTATCTCCACGGAACACGAATAATTCTGACGGCCACGACTGCATGGCAATGGAGTCATCCTGTTTCGGATGGTTGGCAATTACCGTGTGGAAATTGGTTCCTCCAAACCCAAAGGCACTGATTCCCGCATAGCGGTTCTTTTCAGTCCATAATCCCGTTTCTGCATGAAAAGAGAATGGACTGGTTTCCGGATTGTAGTAGGCATTTGGCTGGTGAAGGTGAAGTGTTGGCGGTTTTACACCATGATAAACGGAGAGAGAAGCTTTGATTAATCCTGCTAATCCCGCAGCACACTTCGTATGTCCTATCTGCGTTTTTACGGATCCTAAATGCGTCTGTCCCGGTAAAGCTCCTGAATAGCTGAACAGGTTGGTCAAAGCGCTAAGCTCTGTTCTGTCCCCCACTACGGTTCCTGTTCCGTGGGCTTCTACCAATCCGACTGCTGCAGGACTAATACCAGCTTGTGCATATGCACGCTCTAAAGCACGTACCTGTCCCACTTTTCGTGGAGCGGTAAGGCCCAGGGCTTTTCCGTCACTGGATCCTCCTACACCTTTAATGACTGAATAAATACGGTCGCCATCACGTACTGCATCTTCATATCTTTTTAAAACGAGGATCGCAACACCTTCTCCTAAGGCAATACCATCAGCTTCACTATCGAATGTTGCACATCTTCCTTTTCTGGAAAGGGCATGGGTACTGGAGAACATAAGGTAATCGTTGATTCCGTTATGCAAATCTGCACCTCCGGCAAGAACCATATCGGATTTTCCCAATACAAGCTCCTGACATGCCAGATCAATGGCTGCGAGAGAGGAAGCACAGGCAGCATCCACAGTAAAATTCCTTCCGCCAAGATCCAGACGATTGGTAATACGGCCTGCAATTACATTAGCCAGAATACCCGGGAAAGAGTCTTCTGTGGTATGTGGGAAAGCTTCTTTTACTTCTTCATGAAGCTCTCCGAAAACCTGTTTATAATAACCTCTGAAACTATAGCTGTTGGCAAGGTCATTTCCCCCTTCAGCACCAATAATTACAGAAATATTTTCTCTGTTGATGTGTTTTTCTCCATAACCTGCATCTTCCATTGCCCGTTTGGCAACCAGTAGAGTCAGCAATTGTGTAGGTTCAATAGCGGCAAGAGACTGTGGCGGAATTCCGAATGCCAGCGGATCGAAATCTATTTTAGGAATAAATCCTCCCCATTTGGAATGGGATACGTCCGGGCCTTCTGAATCCGGATGATAATAAAGATCTTTATTCCATCTTTCATCAGGAACTTCTGTTACACTGTCTTTTCCAAGAATGATATTACGCCAGTATTCCTGAAGGTTTCTGGCTCCGGGAAAGATACATTCCATTCCGATAACGGCAATGTCCAGCGGCTTTTCGCCCGATACCGGTCTTTCCGGAAGTTCAGCGTTGCTGATATATTCGTAGTTTCTGATACTTACTTCGTGGTGAAGGGCATCAAGAGAGATCACACGGTCATGCATTGTAGCTACCTGCCCGATCATATACATTCCCAGATCAAGCTGATCATTTTTAGGAATATTCACTAATTGATCTCCCTGGCGTTCTACGCCTTTGGCAGCAATTCTCAGACGGCCTACGTTTAATTTTTCAAGCTGTTCCCAGACTTCTTTTTTATCTGTTCCGGCAGCCAGCAGTTTTGCTTTTTCTGCGTTAAAGTGATGAGAAAAAGCCGTATTCAGGCAACGTGTTTCGTGTCCCGGTGCCGTTTCCAGCAGAACGGTATCTTTTGCCTGCATAGCCTGCAATTGGAATTCTTCCTGGATAGCTCCTGTAAGTACAGCTTCCTTTGTGTAGAGATATGCAGTTCCCATCAATACGCCTACTTTTACGCCTCTTGCGGCTAACGGAGCCGCCATTACAGAAACGAAAGCCGCTGAAAGGGCATTATGGATTCCCCCTGCAAAAAATACACTGATCTTTTCAGGATTTTCTTCTTTTAAAATACGTTCGATCTGTTTTTCCCAAAGCACCATGCTTGAAAGCGGGCCTACATGGCCACCACACTCTCTTCCTTCAAATATAAAGTGAGCTGCTCCTTCTTTTAAGAAAATATCCAGCAATGCAGGAGAAGGAACATGAAGAAATGCTGTGATCCCTGCTTTTTCAAATATTTTAGCCTGGGCGGGTCTTCCTCCGGCAATTAAAACTACAGGTGGTTTTGCTTCCAGTATATAGGAGGTCTGCTCTTCCCTGAGTTCCTGAGGTGCAAATCCTAAGATCCCTACTCCCCATGTTTTTTCTCCGGCCAGTTTTTTGGTTTCCATCACCAGAGATTTTGCAGCCTGCCCCTTCAGTAAAGACAGGGCAACAAATGGTAAAGCTCCTGCTTCTGCTACAGCATCAGCAAATAAAGGGACATCACTTACACGGGTCATAGGTCCCTGTGCAATAGGATAGCGCAGGTTGAACTGCTTTGCCATTCCGTTATTTTCGTCAATCACCTGAAGGGCTTTTGCCTGTTTCAGATGCCCGTACATTGCTTCTCTGAATCCGAAGACCAGTTTTTTCAGACTCCTGAAGTTTTCATACAGGTCTATGGCTAAGGAAATATCCTGACCCATCGGGATATAGCTACGATTAAGATCGAAACCGTTGAAATATTTTGTCAGTTCTTCAGCTGTAACATTTTCCGGAAGTGAAGGTGAATCAGGTCTTACCAACACCCGGTGATCGGCTATAATCCGGGTTTCTGTTCCGTTCAGTTTTGAGCAGAGGTCTTTGATATTCTGCGGCACATTGGTTTCCGGGAACAAAGCCAGCTGACTGTCCAGCACCACCCCTCTTGCTCCCAGAGCTTTTACTGCCGCTGCTGTATGAATTCCTATCCCTCCCTGTACCCAGACAGGAATAGTATTAATCTCTTTAATAACACGCTGAAACAAAACAAAGGTTGACTCATAGCCCACAAGTCCTGCCGCTTCATTTCCTTTAACAATAATTCCTTTTGCGCCTAATTCTTCTGCTTTCCTGGCTTCTTCGAGGCTGCTTATCTGGCAGATAACCGGCAGATTTGTAGCCACGTTTAAAGAAGCTCCACATGGCAGAATGGCAAATTTTACTTTTTTAGAAATCCGGAGGGATAAGAACCGATCGTCAACAAGACAAATACCATAAGAAGGCATATCGGTGTGATCCAGCTGATCCAGTGCTTCCTGAGCAGCAGCCAGCTCATATCCTAAGTTGAGAACAGGAAACGCACCCGCCTGATGCAATTTAGGCAAAAGACTGACATCTGGTTTTTCAAAGGGCGTTAATCCAATAATGGTTAAGTTTTTCATGCATCTATAGTATTGAAGTAATAAATTGGAAATTCCATATCACAATCCTGCTTTTTATTGGTGGTAAAAGCAGAAAATTATGACGGAATAAAAATAAATAAATTATATTATATTTTCAATCATAAATGATATTTGATAATAATTTTTTAATAATAAATTATTATTCAATCAAATAAAACTAAAATAAGACAATTCACATTATTATTCCTCGAAACAATAGGGCACAATCTTAGTATTATAATTATAAACAATTATAATTAACTATTATAAAGCAAATATAGAAATAAAAAACACAATATTTCAATAATAAGTGATTACTTTTTTCAATATTACAAAAATATAATATACTCAAAATAGGAGTTAAAACCGTGAAAAACTCAATAGTCAATTCAGGATGAAACAGATACGGATTTCATGTTTATTTTAAAAAAAAATCAAAACAGATCGGAAATTTCACTGCTGTTTTTGAAAATTTAATATGGTGAAAAATGGGATACAGGATGGAAATCGAAAGAAGAAGGACTGAAGTTTAAAATGGAGTGATAATATCGTAATTTCAGACAGTTATTATAGAATTCCAGAATCTGAGACTGAATGAAATTTTATGATTGCTGGTTCTGCGCCAGAATTAAATATAAACTTTTTATCGGCAGAATTTTATATTTTTTAATTGCTCTTATTCTGATATTCCTGAATGATCACCTATAACAGAGATTCGGTTACAACTTTCCATAATACGGATACTTTAATGATGTGTAAACTTACGAACTTTGCTCCAGTCTGTACCCGAAGCATATTGCTCAGGTAGTTCGGACTTAAATTCAGTTGATCTGCTATAAAATGAACGGTGGGAATGCCTTTGGCAGCAAGATTATCAGCTTCAAAATAATCATCGAGAAGAGCTTCCATTTTGGTCAGAAGATCATTGTTACTACTCAGCAGCACATCCAGAACCGGCTGATAGAAAAAGCCAAACAACTTTTGTCTACTACAAAGATGTCTGTTTCTGAAACTGCATATCATCTGGGATTTGAACATCCGCAGTCATTTCACCGTCTGTTTAAAAACCGTACTGCTGTTTCGCCTTTGGAGTTCCGGGCTTCATTTAACTGAAGCGGTTTCATCTTCTGACTTACGTTGTTTTAAATAGAAATTTTTATGGTTCTTGAAAATTTTATCAGATTTAGCATTTTTTTTAAGCTCAGTCAAAAAAAGAACTTAAAATATGCTCAGATTATATTGTTTCACCAGATCCAGGATCATATGATACCCTGCGAGTGAGTTTCCATGCTGATCCAATGAAGGACTGAATACCCCGATTCCCATTTTTCCGGGAACACTTACGGTAATTCCTCCGCCAACACCGGATTTACTTGGAAGGCCAACAGTTCGGGCATATTCTCCGCTGAATTCATACATCCCGGCAATCAGCATCTGTGATTCTATCAATTTAGCTGTCTCAGCATTCTTGTAGGTAGAGTCTCCGTCGAAACGGGTACACTGATTGGCAAAGAAATATCCGATTTTAGCCAGGTCTTCTGCTGTCAGCTCAATGGAACATTGCTTGAAATAGTTATCCAGCTGATCTTCATTTCCTGAGATCAGTCCGTTATTTTTCATCAGGTAAAACATTCCCCGGTTCCGGTGGCCGGTAGATTTTTCTGATTCATAAACGGATTTACTGTAATCAACTGATGGTTTTTTTGTAATATAACGTACCATATCCAGTACTTTAAGGAAAGGTTTTTCTCCATCTCCTGAGATCAGGGAAACAGTAAGGATAGCCCCAGCATTCATCATCGGATTAAGCGGCTTTCCGGTTGTTTCCAGATTGGAAAAATGGTTAAAAGGCTTATCAGACCCAAAATATCCCATTTTGCTGAATACATCAGCCTCTCCCCTTTCATTTACTGCAATCATCAGGGCAATAATCTTAGAAATGCTCTGCATGGTAAATTTCTTGTGAACATCTCCTACATTCAACACTTTTCCGTTTTTATCCACTACTGAAAAAGCAATGGCTTTGGCATCCATTTTCCCCAGCTCAGGAATATAATCAGCTACTTTACCCTGAGTATAATACGTTCTGTTTTTTTCTAAAATACTGTTCAATGCTTTTTCTGAAACTACCGGAATGTCCACCGTTTTCTGGGCATAAACCATTGTGTTGAAAGACAGAAAAGCTGCTATAAAAATTCCTTTTGCTGAAAACAGAATGCTATTTTTTTTCATGTAGAATATTTTCAATTACCTGTTGGAATGAGTTCCGGAACAAAGATAAAATATTTTGGATTGTGGAGGTTATTCTTTGTAGCATCAGATTAATAAAAAAATATTTTTCCATCCTGACACACTGCTGTCATTACTCCTGTTTAATTTTACATCGTCAGCAAAATGAAATCAGCATGCAAACACTAAAAGAAAGACCTACCGTATATGTAAGCACAAAGGCAGAATGGCGCCAGTGGCTGCAGGAGAATCATCAGACGGAAACATCTATATGGCTGGTCTGCAACACCAAAAAATCGGGCTTACCCAGCATCAGCTGGAGTGAACTGGTTGATGAAGCCCTTTGTTTTGGGTGGATCGACAGTACCCGGAAAACAATTGACGAATATTCTTTTGTACAATTGTTCAGCAAACGGAAACCCAACAGCACATGGTCAAAAATCAATAAGGAGAAAGTAAAGAAACTGATTGACAGCCAAATGATGACAGAGGCTGGCTATGAAACCATTAAAACAGCAAAACAAAATGGTTCGTGGACTCTCTTAGACAGCGTTGAGAAACTTGATATACCTCAAGACCTTAACGAAGCCTTTGAAAATTACAGCGGTTCACGGGATTATTTTATGAGCCTGAGTAAATCTATAAAAAAGATGCTGCTTCAATGGATTGTTCTTGCCAAACGACCGGAAACCAGGAAGAAACGTATTGATGAAATTGCAGAACTCGCAGCCCAGGGAAAGAAACCAAAGCAGTTTTGATTGCCCCCACAATAAAAATTGAAAGGCTGGAAGATGGAAGAGGGAGGTTGGAAGTTAATTTTAGTGATAAGCATTGAAAGCCTCCGTAAAATCAGATTACTTTAAAAGAGATAAAAACAAATTTGGCCTGGTTATCTTCTGTTCTATTCCTTATTTTTGCAAAGAATTTAAACGGCATAACAGTTTACTTTAAATATGGACGATCTATTTTCTAACAGCAATCAGATTGGGATAGTTTCCACTTTTTCCGAACTTGTCAACACCCATTTTCAGGGAAGTATGAATGCCATCTGCTGGCACAGAAATTTAGCCGGAGATTTTAAGGAAATTGTATCTAAACTTCAGCTAAAAGAGAATATTACAGAAGTCTCCTCCGAAGATCTTTTAACATTGCAGCTTTCAGAAGAAGGCCATATTGCCAGAGAAATTATTTTACATGATCTGCAGCTTTTAACAGATTTCGAAGCATCACCCTCTCTTAATTTACTAAAATGTTATGAACGGGATGAGGAATTCGATTTCATTTCAACAGATGTCTATTCCTTCCATGTAGACCGTTCTCCCATTGGAACGAATACTTTTTTATGCACCTATCACGGTACGGCAAGTGATATTTTACCTAATGATCAGGCAGAACAGAAAGTTATGGTACCGGAAATCAAGGAAAAGCTTAAAGAGCTCCACGACGGTCCGGAAGCAGAATTTGAAAATTTCCTGAAAGACTGTTACTTTGACCTTCATTACCAGCCAAAGCCCAATGCAAAACCTGTCAATTTAGGGTTGGGACATTTGTGGCGTCTGGCAGTAGATCATCCGGACCAGGAAGTTTTACCCTGTATACACAGAGCGCCTGTTGAAAATAAAGGAGAATACCGGCTGCTTTTGATCTGTTAAACCTTTTAAGCCTGAATTTCGTTTTTATACCTAATGAAAAAATCAATAAAATAATAATTGCTACAGTATATTCCTTTGTTTTTATTGGGCATTGGCGTATTAATTGATGCTGTTAATTTCATTGAATTCCCGATGGCTAATGACTAGATCAATTATAACTTTACTTTTCTTTTTATATGGTTTTTTCTTTATAAATGCGCAGGAAAAAAAAGATTCGCTTTATTATAAAATAGAGGAATTTTCCGATAAAAGAAAAGTTACCAAATTTATTCACCGTTTAATATTCCGCAGGGAGGCAGATTCAACGTCTGTTAAATCCAGAACTGAAAAACTGCTGCAGGAGACTTATAATAAAAGATACATCAGAAATGTCCGTATTGAAACCATTGACCCTTTTGGATATGGCTCCCAAAACCATAAAGAAAAATTAAAATGGTACGATTGGGTGGCGGATCAGCTCCATTCCACTACAAAAACTTCCACGGTTAATAATTATCTACTTTTTAAGAAAGGGGAAGAATATAATGCTCAGAAGCTCTACGAGTCTGAACGTTTACTGAGAACCATGCCTTTTATAAACAGGGTTAACATAAGTGTTTCTGACAGTACTTCCGGCAAAGACTCTATTGATGTTGTTGTAAAAATTCTTGATTCCTGGAGCCTGAAACCAAGTCTGAATTATTCCGGGAGCAAAATTGGCCTGGGAATTACAGAACAAAACGTATTGGGCTTAGGCCACACGCTTGATTTTCTTTACAGAAACGATTCCAAAGAAAAACAAAATTATCTTTTGGGAAGTTACACCGCCTATAATCTTTTTGGAACCTATGTGAACGCCCAAATCCTGGGAGAGCGGGATTTTCTCAGAAATGAAAGAATCAATTTCAATATGAGAAGAGATTTTTTTTCTCCTCTTACAAAATGGGCAGGCGGCTTTACTTTTGAATATTTCATGCGGAATGTTTCACTTCCTACGGAAACTGATACTCCATTTCCGGAAGTTCAGATCAAGGTATACAGCCAGGATTTATGGGGCGGTTATCAGATACCGGTTTCCTCTGATCCGGTTGAAAAAGTAGCCAGTAATATTGCCATTATAGGAAGGTTTCAGAATTATCAGTATAAAGACAGTCCGGAAATAGATCATTACAGCTATTTCAGCTCTTATAACAGCTTTCTGATGTCTGTTGGACTTATTAACAGAAAATTTTCCGTGCAGAAGAATATTTTTCAGTATGATCTTCCGGAGGATATCGCTTATGGAAAATCGGTGAGTTTTATCGCAGGCGGTTTATCCAGAAACAGAGAGGTGAACCCGTATGTAGGAGTTTCTGCATCTTACGGTAATTTTACAAAGCTGGGATATTTCACTCTGAAAGCCCAGTTTGGAAGATTCCTTAATGAAGATAGCCAGAACCGTGAATCTTTCCGTTTAGACGGGACTTATTTTACCCATCTTCAGGACTGGAAGTTTGCCAGGGTAAGGCATTTTTTTTCACCTACCATAGCATTAGGAAATCCGCAGCATAATTATTCTTATAAAGACAGAATCAATCTTTCTTCTTCAGATGAGTTTCCGGTTTACAATCCTGATTATATAGGAACTAAAAAAATGGTTTTAAGATATCAGCTTCAGATGTTTATCAATAAAACCTGGAAGAATTTTCATTTCAGTCCTTATTTAACGCTGGCAGCCGGCTGGCTGGGAATGCCAAATGAAAAGCTTCTGAAAACGCGTACCAATACAAAAATCGGAGTTGGTGTTTTAATTAATAATCCGTTTTTGGTCTTCAACAGAATCCAGATCTCTTTCACTTATTATCCTCATGTTCCGTTTGATGATCATTCGGTTTTTGATTTTAACAGCAACCGGAATAATCTTCTTCCGATGAACAGTTTTGCCACGGAAGTCCCTCGTTTTGTTAATTTCGGGAATTGACGGTTTGAGTTTTTTTAAATCACATACAGCCTCCACAAGTGAAGCTGTTGATGAATTATAAATTGTGTTTTATTTCTTTATC
The DNA here is from genome assembly GCF_001295265.1 of Chryseobacterium indologenes. Taxonomy (GTDB): domain Bacteria; phylum Bacteroidota; class Bacteroidia; order Flavobacteriales; family Weeksellaceae; genus Chryseobacterium; species Chryseobacterium indologenes_A. The sequence goes on from NZ_LJOD01000001.1 coordinate 639,541, forward strand.
AACTTAAAGCTTGGGGCTTGTTGTTTACCTGTACAAGATCATTCTTCAAAAATCTGAATTTATTATTTGTAAGGAAGAATCTGGAGTTATGAAAAATCAGGTCCTATTCTGTAAGGACTGCGTTGCCATATTTTTTTACAGCTTCAATAAAAGGGTTGATTTTAGCATGTTCATTCTTTGCCATACTTTGAAATGGTGTATTGCGCAATTACAATATCATTATCATCAAATTCAAGGTAAAGTACCCTTGTTTTTCCGTACCAATATTTTTTGACAATATAGCTCCATTTATGATCAAGATAAAAATTACATCCATCACCTATTTTTTGAATAAGCTCCTTTTTAGATAAGCCTATCAGCCTTTCATCTTTTCCGGAAAGTATATTTTTCATACAGGTGTGTTTTTACTGAGTATTGTGTATCCAAACAGATAAGCTTGACAGTCTAAAAAAACAGATATTTGAGAGTCAGACAAATATTTTCTTCCATTTGGTAACTGAATTTCTGCTGAGTTTAAAATGCCGTGCCAGCTCACGGTTATTAAGATTATTTTTTTTCTGATAATCCAGCATCCGCAGAATATCTGATTTGCTGTAAGAGCAGTATTTTCTGTTTTCTCTCGTCAATTCCTTATCTGAAATACCGAAAACCTTTTGATTAAGGTTCTGAATATCCAGCGCATTGAGATGTTTCTTTTCCAGAAGGCTTTGGCAGTCTTCCATCTTTTCCGGAAATTTTTTTTCCAGAATGTCCATATAAATACGTTTATAGTCGGGCACTATTTTTGAGGTTTCTCGTATTTGCTTATCCATTTGTATAAAGTTGTTTTAGGTATTTTATAACGTTCCATTATTTCAGTTCGGGACATTGTTCCCGTCTGTATCTCTTCCAGTATATAATCAATAACCTCCCGGGTATAAATATTTTTACGGAACTGTGGCAGTGATGTCTTTTTTATATCCCGTTCCTTATCTGGCAGAGTAGGTGCATATAAAATCAAATGCTGAGAATACACCCTGAAAAAATCATATTCTAAAAGTTTGCACCATTTTAGCAGTACCTCAGTGTCTATACTTTTTGTCTTATACATTTGTTGTATATCTTCTTCAGAGGACTTAAAAAAATTACAGATACGCTGGATTTCGACCCCTTGCTCTGAAACCAGGGTTTCTATCATCTGTCCGATATGGATGTCCTTAAAATTCATGGTTCTATAAAATCAGTTATTTAAATTTTTAAAAATTCGCAACCGGTTCCAAGGTCGCAAAAAGCTTTTTATTTAGGGTTTCCGGAAGCTCCAGACAGTGCGTTGAATACCGCCAGAGTTATGTTAAATTTAAGCTTGGTGAGAAAATAGCATAGAGACTGTAGTCATTCTCTATGCTAAAAAGTTTTAAATAGTATTTGATATGAGAATGTGTTTTGTTGTACAAAAGTCATCATTTCCCACATACTGCAACTTGGAGTTATACACTCAATATCACTTTATTACACCCCCAATTACACTCGAAATTGTTAAGTTAACCGGCCCCAATAAACAAAAAGAGCCAGATCATTATACCAATCTATTTAAGACCTTAAATTTTCATCTGTAGGGATTAGTATTTTTTCTTTAATCCTATATTTTGTTCAGCTGTTTTCCTGGATACCACTTCTTCCTGATATCAAAAATTGTGATTTATTAAAGAAGATATTCAAGATCGGGTGTTTTTAGCCGAAACAGCCAGACAATTTCCGGAAATACATTTTTTAAAAGACAAATAAAAAGTCAGGATCACTCTCATTTATCAGCTTGGCTAGTCTCCACTGACATAATAATCTCCGATTATCAGGGCAATAGGGAAGTAATTTTTTTTGGTTTTTCATAACTCTATGTTTTATGATTATATATTAAGCTAGTTCTATATTATTCGACTGTGACTCAATGTGTGCATACCCCTGCATAAGTATAGGAATGGAAATCTTAAAGATCATTTCTGAGTTCTGATTCTACTCCATAAAAGATTACAATTCACATGGTCTGATTTCCAAGTATAACATATTGGGATCAGATGAAATAAATTTTAAGACAGCTAAGATGTTACAAAAAAGGCTTCCGGATATTTTGTAAAACATTTATTATTCAGAATAACCTGCAAAGCAGAATTGTGAATGTTTTGGGAGTGAAATTTTATAGTCATCCATTTTAAACTTAAACTAGCATAGAGAAAGAGAAAATATTCTCTATGCTAAAGTCTAGTTTGAAATAAAATATTAGGACATTGTGTTTTCGGTTACAAAAATCATAATTCCCGGTGTTTTTCAATCTCATCCAGGCCCCCAACTCCACTCTACAATACACTCGATAACACTCAAAAACATTAAATACCTCATAATCAAATGGGATTTCTGTCATTTCTATTGGCCATCCATGAATATAGATTTTCCTCTGTAGGAATCTGCAGCTTTTTTTTCAATCTATATTTTTTATTTTCAACTGCTTTTACGGATGTATTTTTGAACACCGCTATCTGCTTGGTATCAAAATTGAGTCTTATTAAAGCACAATATTCAAGATCGTTCGTCTTTAATTGAGGATCAACTGATAATAACGCCCGAATAAATTCCGGAAATACATTTTTAAAATGCAGATAAAAAGCCGGATCACTCTCTTTTACCATTTGTGTCAGCTTAGTATAATCTTCTGACGGTGATTTTTGTTCAGAAATTTGTTCACCCGTTTCACTAATCTGCCTTGAAGTCTTACTGGTTTTACTCTTCATTACATACAGAAAAAAAATGCTCCCTATGATTAAGGGTACTACAATAGTATAATATGAAAAAGAGCTTTTTTTCCCGGCACGTTCACTGAAATAATGCTCGGTAATTTTCTTTTCAACCACCGCTAAGCTATCGGAAAGGATTTTTGATTTATTTAAATACAGAGAAGCATTTTTAAAATCCCCAGCACCTTCATATGAATTGGAAAGTTCATGATAGACACTTGGTAATTCATAAATCATCTTTCCCTTTTTAACCAGCCTAACAGTCTCCTGAAAGTTTTCAACCGATTGCGGATAATTCTTTTTTTTCTTACTCAGCAATCCTTTTGCAAAAAACAGGGAAGCAACTGAGCGGCTATCCTTTACTTTATCACTTATTTTTTCTGCTTCAAGTATTAATTTTTCTGCATAGCTGTCATTCTTTCCTAACAATATCATATTGATCGCATAATTGCTCGTCGACTGTACCATCCATCCGTAATGATTGGGAAATTTATAATTCAGTAATCCCGCTTCTTTATAAGCACTGTAAGAATACTTTAACATGCTATCCCTGTTATTATTCTTGGAAACATTGGCATTCCATAACATTGCATTGTATAGAGACAGTCTTACATAATGGTATTTATTTTTGTCTTTAATCTTTGAGGCATAATTAAAACCCTTCCTGATGCTTTCAGAAGCCTCTTCGAAAAGCCCTAATTTTGTATAACAGAACGCTTTTCCAAAAATCATATAAGCCAGTTCATAATAATCGTCAAGTTTTTCTGCAATGCGAATTCCTTCTTCCAGGTCAAACATTGCCTGGCTGATCTTTCCTGTATTGTAATACACATTGGATCTGTAATCCAGTGCCTTTAACTGTCCTTCTTTATAGTCTGCCTCCTTTGATTTATAATATACTTCGGTAGTAATCCGTAGTATATCCTTTTCTCCCAGCTTTTCATAAGCATCCGGGCCGGAAACTATGGCAATAAGACTATCCGTTTGTTTTCGTATATCTACCTGTGCCCAAGCAAAAACCGAAAATAAAAATGAGAATAGTAAATAATATTTTTTTAACATTTGAATTGGAGATTTAATTTATGTAGTTATCAGATATACTTATTCTTATTAATCTAATCAGAATATTATCAAGACAAGCTTAACAAGTACCACATTTTTCCTACAAAAATATTCTGTAGTGTAATAAAGTACATCAAAACCTGTTGTTAATAATTATTAATCCGATAATGAATATTTAAAAAAAACGTTAATCATTTTATCATAAAATACTCATTATAAATAAATTAAAAAAAAAATACTGTTAACTTTGACAACACATGAAATAATGAAGTATCCTTTCCTTTCCATTCACACAAAACCCAACTTATGCAAAATTCTTCCTTCTTCAGTTAAAATAATTATATTTTTATATCAATGCTTGGCCAGTTTTACTCTTGCAATACTTCCAGACAGGATGATGATTAAATTCAATGATGGAGGCTTCGGGAATTGGATTAAGAAAAAAACATACGCCTTCCCGGAAATCTGTAAAATAGGGTGATATTCTCTGATAAGCTCCCTGTAATGTACATCTTTAAAGTACACCTTAGCTATAAAATGTAACTTTAATCTTGAAAAAAAGACAATGACAGATCCCTTTTTCCAAGTTTTTAATTCTAATCTATAATCAATATTGTTACTACTTATTTAAACCGCGGAATAAAACACATCATTTCATTTAATCATCTGAAAATCATATACACTGATTTGTAAAAATGTTTTACATGGTCTTGTTTTTATAAAGAATATGAGTTATCTTAATTATGTACCTGAAACAAATTTAAAATGAAAACACAAATGATGAAATATATTAACAGGGTCAGATTACATGACAGATTTTTGCTATTTTCAACAATACGCAAACAGGGTCCTTCAAACTGCCCAGACAAATAATACACCCTCAGAAGCCGCCTGATAATTACTTAACAGATTATCCAACATAGTTTCAGCGCAAATAAGTCTAAAAAATATGCTTCTCCGGAAGAATATATTGAAAACTCGAATCACTGATGCTTTGCAGAAACGTATTGTCTTCAATCAGGAAGAAGTATTCTAAATTATGAGAGTAAGTAAATCAACCATTGACGTGATGTGATATTCCTACTAATATTATACCGGTAAAATCACAGGTAGCAATAGGCAAACAGACTGTTACCAATAATAGTTTCTTTACAATAAGCAGCATACTATAGAAGGAACTACTGAAAAGTAATAATGCTGAAATGCATAATATCAACTTCTATATAAATACGTCAAGCACTATTATACAGTGTTTGATTTGATGCTTAGAAATTACACATTTATAATTACTTCATTTTCAGCAAATTAAATTATTTCCCGATACAGAAAGTAAAAATAACTGATAAACAGATATTTATGCTTTTTGAGGGACAATGGGGTAACAGAATCCCACAAACTAATAATATTTATTACAAAGGTAGTGATATTTTAAAAATAACTCAATAATAATTGAAAAGACATTTCAAATCGATCTCAATGTCAGTAAGATCATTTCAGTAAACAATGATATCACCAAAGGATTTCCCGCTGGTTCTATAAATTATACCATCTTGAATAAATCTGGTGATTAGTGATGAATTCCTTAAATTTATAGGAAGTATTGCCATTTCATTTTCAAAAATCCAATAATCTGAATCCCTCCAATTACTTGGATGTATTTTGGTGATCATTGCTGCACTTACCCGCGTATTCTGACCTTTGTCATTTCTACCTGTAAAAAATCCGTCATGCTCCCGAAATTCCTGAAAAGCATTTTGGTTGGTAATTAATTCCGGTACGATACATGTTGAACCCATCAAGCAATCCATTACATCATCCTTATCTAGAGCCAACATATCAACTGCATTTATTGCAATAAGATACGGTTTATCTAGTATACCGTATCGTTCAGGCTTTACCTTTAAAGCTTTCCTTAAACTTTCCACGTTGTTTAATATCTTTGCATGCATCCCATAGACACCAATTGCACGATGATTTTTTTTGCCATGTTCTTTATTGCTTTTCGGAATTGGTCCATATTCTATATAAATATTGTTATCTTCATTCCGTATAAAAATATACATCATTTCCTTACTGTTTTCCGTAAACCCATCTTGTTTTATATAAGTAGTTTAGCCCGATATTTTGATAAAGCTTAAAGAATTTGTGAAGAGCATGCAAAATTGCTTGAATTTTAGTAGTGGTTTTGAATTAATTATTAAATTGCATAAACTAATAACTTTCACTATGAAAAACCAAATATACAATCCTCTTTAATTTAACAGCCTGCTTCATCAAAAGCATGGAATGATTTGTCCGGAGATTAACAGGCAAGTCAGGTCTGCACGTATCCCTAATTTATTGGGATACAGATTAACCGTCCTAAAACTGTATTATGAAATTTCTACATACCGCAGACTGGCACATTGGCCAGCTGTTTCACGAATACGACCGCAGCTACGAGCATCAGCAGTTTCTGAACTGGCTGGTAGGAATTTTATTAACTGAAAACATTGAAGTCTTGCTGATCAGTGGTGATATCTTCGATAGTTCCAATCCGTCGGCAGCCTCGGTGAGGATGTTCTACCGTTTCCTAAATGAAGCGACCAGAGCCGTGCCTCATCTGCAGATCATGATTACGGCAGGTAACCATGATTCGGCAGCACGGCTGGAAGCACCGAAACCTCTACTGGAATCCTCTAATGTTCACATTATCGGCCTGGTAGAAAAAGATGCAGTGGGAAACATTGATTACGAAAAACTACTGGTTAAAATACATGATGCTTCCGGAGCGATAAAAGCTTTTTGCCTGGCCATTCCGTTCCTGCGGATGGGTGATTATCCTGCCATTGCCGATTGTGCCAATCCCTACACCGAAGGCGTCGCGGCTTTATATCAGGAAGCCTTTGCGTATGCCCAACAATACAGCACGGAAGACCAGCCTATTATTGCCATGGGACACCTGCATACGCAGCAGGCAGAAATTACCGATCTGGATAAAACCGAAAGGCTGATCATGGGCGGTGTGGAATGTATTTCAGCGAGTGCTTTTCATTCCGATATCAAATACGTTGCGTTGGGACACATCCACAAGGCGCAGAAAATAGGCGGAAAGGAACACATCCGCTACTGTGGCAGTCCCTTGCCGATGTCCTTTTCAGAAATTCATTACATACATCAGGTGATTGTTTTTGATCTCGATCAGGAAATCAGCAATCTGAAGGCGATTGAAATTCCGGTATTTGTGCCATTGCAAAGAATTCCACATCAGCATCAGCCTTTGCATGAAGTCATTGCCCAGTTGGAGCAATTGCCAGAGTTGGTTGCCGGCATGGAAAACCTGCCTTATCTGCAAGTCCGTGTACTACTCGATGGACCCGAGCCTGCTTTACGTCATAAAATAGAAACCGCCCTGGCTGGTAAAGCGGTACGATTGGCTAAAATCGATGCCCAATATCCGGCCGCTGCCGCAGCAACACCCGAACTCATCACCGCTGAAAAGCTGAATGAACTGCAGCCCATTGATGTTTTCGGTAAAGCCTACCAATCCAGATACCAGAGCGAAGTACCACAGGAAATCATGCGATTGTTCCAACAGGTGGCGCAGGAAATCAACCAAAACGCCGGATAACATGAAGATATTAGCCATACGCATTAAAAATTTAGCTTCACTGGAAGGCACTACCGAAATTGATTTTACGGCAGAACCCTTATGTTCGGCGGGCATCTTTGCGATTACCGGCGCTACCGGAGCGGGGAAATCGACCATACTGGATGCGTTGTGCCTCGCCTTATATGGTAAAACACCACGTTACGTTCAGGCAAGAGGAGAAACGGGCATTGAAATAAAGGATGTACAAAATAGCACTATGAGCCAGGGCGATGTACGCGGTATCTTACGTGACGGCACGGCAGATGGATTTGCAGAAGTGGATTTTAGAGGGATCGACGGGCAAAACTATCGGGCAACCTGGAGTGTGCGACGGGCCAGAAACCGGGCCGACGGAAGCATTCAGTCGGATGCCGTGACCTTAAAAAACATTTCCAATCAGGTTGATCTTCCGGGAAGAAAAGCCGAAACCTACAGTGAAATTGCAAGGTTAGTCGGGTTAAATTTCGAACAGTTTACCCGCTCGGTATTACTGGCGCAGGGTGATTTTACTGCTTTTATGAAAGCCAACCGGGATGAGAAATCCTCCCTGCTTGAGAAGCTGACCGGAACCCATATCTACTCCGAGATTTCCAGGAAGGTTTACGAAAAATATAAAGCAGAAGAAGTGTTGCTGCGTGACCTTCAATTGCACAAAGAAGGCATTCTGACCTTAAGCGATGAAGAACTGCAAGTTCTGGCGGCAGATCAGGCGCTTTTGGAGAGGCAGATCACAGACCTCGATAAAGAAATCGAAAGATTAAACGCAGGAATCAGCTGGTATGAGCAGCTCGCCAAATACAGTCAGGGCCACGATGAAGCCATCCTGATGGTACAGCAGGCAACCGAAAACAAAGATTCCGCCTTGCCGAGAAGCAGGCACCTGCGAATGGCCGAACAGGCACAACAAACCCGAAGCTGGGCAGACGCTTTGGCGCAGTCACAGGAACAACATACCGTTAAAACAACAGCACTGGCAACGGTAAAGGAAACCCTGATTTCCTTACAGCAACAAAAAGAAAGCCTTGAAAAGCAGCTTCAACAGTCAGAACATCAACTTTCCGTTCAAAACAAGGCCCTTACCGATTCCCTACCGCTATTGGAAGAAGCCCGCAAACTGGATACCTTGCTGGGAGAGAAAAAAGAACAGGTCGACCGGCTGAAAGAAGAGGCTGAAAAAGCTGCCGGGCTGAATCGGAAACATCAGGATATCTTAAAAGGAAAACAGCAAGCCTTCACCGATCTTGTTTTACAGATTGAAAGCATTACGAAGTGGCAAACCGAACAGGCAGCCCGCAAACCTGTTGCCGAGCATACAGACCTCATTCTCGCCAAACTCGGAGATGCCAAAAAGCTGTTGGAGAACCAAAAAGCTTCTTCCGAAAAATTAGTGGCGTTAAAGGATAAAATCCAGGCGGCCGAAGTGCAGCAGAAAACCATTGAGGACAACTGGAAAAATCAGCTTCAACTGCTGGACGAAAACCGGAAAACGTATGAGGCAAAGTCCGAAGCGTTACGCTCCGTTCCGATGGAAAGCTTAACTCTCGATAAAACCGAAACCGATCAGAAAGTAGAAGAAACCGTCAGGGCACAGGCGCAATGGCAGCTTTTGTATTATGCACAGACCGAATGGGAAAACTTACGGCAGAAGCAGGTACAGGAACAAGCCGATCATCAGACCAGACAAGAACTTTTACAACAACTCAAACAAGAACTCCCCTTAGCAAAAGCGGAAAGCGATACCGCAGATCAGCTCCTGCAACAGGCCCGTCTGGCATCGGCTGAAAATGTAGAAACACTCCGGGAAGCTTTGGTGGAAGATAAACCCTGTCCGGTATGTGGCAGCACCCATCATCCCTACGCTATACAAAATCCGCAACTGGAAAAAGTGTTGGCCCAACTGGAAAAAGCCAGCCAGGAGAAAACACAATACCATCTCAGCCTCCACAGCCGTCATGATGCCCTGGAGCGGGAATGCACCACCCTACAGCAAAATATTCAGCGGCGAAATGAAGAAATACATGCTAAAGAATCAGCTCTGGCAACCCAAAAGCAAACCTGGGAACAATCTGATATCGCCAAAAATAGTTTGAATATTCCCGATGCCGGAAAAGCGGACTGGATCACAGCGCAATTACAAACCCTTAAAACCAAACAAGCCGATCTCTCTGCACGATTACAAGCCTATGCCGGGCAGAAGCAGGAATTGGAAGCCGCAAAAACAGGAATCGACCAACTGAAAGAAAATATCGATACCCTTGCCGGACAGCTGAAAGACCTTCAAAACAGCTTATCGCTTTATGACGAGCAGCACAGCCAGGCAAGGCGTGAACAGGAGCTGGCTACCGTCTATCTGGATGAAATTGAACAGCTTCTTGCCCCATATTTTACCATATCCGGCTGGATTAACAACTGGAAAGCAGCTCCGGAAACCTTTGTGGAAAGCATCACCGCCTTTGCCCAACAATGGAAAGCCCAAGCCGAAAAACTGGAAGTCCGTACCCGGGAAAAAGCAGCCCTCGAAGCCACACTGAAAGAGCTGGAAAGCCAAGCCAAAACGCTGGAAACGGAAGCCAGTAGTAAAATCGAAATCCACCGTGCGCAACAGCAATCGTATCTGGATCTTACTAGACAACGTAAAAACCTATTTGATGGTCAGCCTGCCGACGAAATGGAACTTCAGTTCAAACAGGCGGTTATCAAAGCACAGGAAGATGTAGCGCTACTGAAAACCAAACAGCAAACCTTGGCGATCGAACAGACCAAAATCCTCACCCAACAGGAGGAACTGGCAAACGCCTTAACTGCATTGAACGCAGCAATTCAGAAAACTTCCCGCCAAATACAGGACTGGCTGAACGATTATAATCAAAAAAATGAGCAATCGCTCAACCTGGAAGAACTTCACCAATTACTCGCTTTAGGAAATGACTGGATCGAAAATGAACGTTTAGCACTACAAGCTATTGATGAGGAACTGACCAGAGCCAACAGCATTCTTACCGAACGGAAACAGGCTTTAGACCGTCATCAGAAAAACAGTAACGCGGAAATACCACTCGAAGAACTGATGACCCTGCACACGAATGCCCGATCGGAAGTGGAAGAAAAGAAGCACAAAAAAGGGGAAAACGGTTTCCGCTTGCAGCAGGACGAAGCTAACAAAAACAAAATCGGCGACCTGTTAAAACGCATTTCGGAACAGGCTACCGTTACCGAAAACTGGGCCAAGCTCAACGATATTATCGGTTCGGCTGATGGGAAGAAATTCCGTCAGATTGCGCAGGAATATACGCTGGATGTATTGCTTGGTTATGCCAATATCCATTTGCAGGCGCTCACCAGCCGCTACCAGATCGAACGCATTCCGGCATCGCTCGGTTTGCAGGTGGTGGATCAGGACATGGGCGACGAAGTGCGTACGGTGTATTCACTTTCCGGCGGAGAATCTTTCCTGGTGTCACTGGCTTTGGCTTTGGGCCTTGCCTCCCTGTCGTCCAACCGCATGAAAGTGGAATCTTTATTTATCGATGAAGGTTTCGGCTCGCTGGATCCCAACACGCTCAATATCGCCATGGACGCCCTCGAACGCCTCCACAACCAGGGCCGTAAAGTCGGCGTGATCTCCCATGTACAGGAAATGACGGAACGGATCCCGGTGCAGATAAAGGTAAGCAAGCAGCAGAGCGGGAGAAGTAAGGTGGAGGTGATGGGAGTTTAGAACTAAAAAAAACTTAAAAATTATAACTATGAAAATAAGTAATTTAAAGATTAAAGGATTTAGATCATTTGGGCCAGAAGAAATTAAGATTCCTGTTGATGAAAAACTGGTTGGTTTTATTGGACTCAATAGTGCTGGTAAAACCACTGCTCTTGAAGCACTAAGAAAATTATTTGGACAATCCTTAACAGATAGGGAAATTTTCCGGCAAGATTTTCATATCGGCAAAGATGAAAAGCTTGAAGATATTACTGAAAGGACTCTTTCTATTGAAGCCAGAATTGATTTTGACGAAGAAGAGCAGGAAGCAGTTCCTCATTTTTTTACCGATATGGTAATTGATGAAGAAAACAGCAATCCATATCTCCGGTTGAGACTCGAAGCTTCTTGGATAAAAACTGATTATGGTCCTGAAGGTGAAATTGATAGTAAAGTTTATTATATTAAAGTTCCTGAAGGTAGTGTAGAAGGTGACGACACCAAACAAATATTTCCTAATCACTTAAAACGTCTGATACAAATACTTTATGTTCCTGCAATACGTAGACCTGTTGAACAATTAAAATATGCGTCTGGAAGTATATTATTTCGTGTTTTAAAAAAGATAAAATCAAATGATACTTTTAAATCAGAATTCGATGAAAAAATAAAAGATATAAATGATGCTTTTAAAGGTTTGGAAGACTTTAATATCGTACAAACATCTATTACAGAAAATTGGAGACAATTCCATAAAGATAAGCGTTATAAAGATACGACTCTTGGCTTTGGAGGAAGCGATCTTGATTCCATTCTGAAAAAGCTTGAAATATCCTTTAGTCCCACCGGAACCCACAAAACCTATCAGATTGATGAGCTGGGAGAGGGCTATCGTTCTTTATTTTATTTAACACTGGTATGTGCCTTACTGGAAATAGAAGAGAAATTAGCAGAAAATGATGACGAAGAGAATATTGGGATAAATAGGCCTCTTCTGACAATATTAGCGATAGAAGAACCCGAAAATCATATTGCTCCACAGCTTTTAGGTAGGGTAATAAAAATATTAAAAAAAATCGCAAGTAAAGATAATTCACAGGTTTTACTATCATCTCATACACCTGCGATCGTTAAAAGGCTGAATCCGGAAAGTATTCTTCACTTTAGAATTACGGAAAAATTTGAAACTGAAGTAAATAAAATATTACTTCCAGAGAAAACAGATGATGCATACAAGTATGTCAAGGAAGCTGTTCACAATTATCCCGAATTATACTTTGCTAGATTGGTTGTAATTGGCGAAGGAGATAGTGAAGAAGTGATCTTCAATAGACTTATGGAAGTAATGGAAGTTGATTTTGATGACAATATTATCACTTTTGCCCCACTTGGCCACCGATTTGTAAATCATATTTGGAGATTGTTAGAAACACTCCATATTCCTTATGTTACTCTCTTAGATTTAGACGTGGAAAGAGAAGGTGGAGGTTGGGGAAGGATTAAATATGCACTTAATCAATTAATTAAAATAGGTATAAAAAAAGAAGAGCTTCTAAAGTTGGCTGATGGAAGTATACTCTCTGATGATGCATTAAAAGAAATGCATACCTGGAGTTTGACAGAAAAAGATTCAATTGAAAATTTGAATGGCTGGGTGGATTACTTGAGAAAGTATAATATTTTCTATTCTAATCCTCTTGATTTGGATTTTCTAATGCTTACACATTATCCAGAATTTTATAGAAAAGCAATTCCAAAAAATGGAGGACCTCAAATACCAGATGAAACAACTGAAGCTGAAAAATTTGATGCTAAAGTGAAGGTAGCCATCCAAGCTACATTAAAATCAGAGAAAGCAACCGCAGCTACCTACTCTGAGGAAGATCGAAAATTAATGATCTGGTATAATTACCACTTTTTAGGCCGAGGAAAACCAACTACCCATATTCAGGTCTTATCGTCTATGACTGATGAAGAAATAAATGCTAATCTACCTCAGGTATTTATGGAGGTTTTTGATTGTATATCGTCACTTTTAAAAACAAATCAAGAAGATGAAGCCAATCAAATCTAAAGAATGGATCCCAACAGATGGAATGGATCTTGAAGAAAACGCGTTTAAAGTTGCAACCACTATAGAAAATAACCTTGTTGTGGCTGGTCCGGGTGCAGGAAAGACAGAGCTTTTAGCTCAAAAAGCTTGCTTCCTCTTGCAAACGAATACCTGTAAATTTCCTCATAAGATACTAGCAATAAGTTTTAAAAGAGATGCTGCATACAACCTAAAAGAACGGGTTAGACTTCGTTGCGGTGACGAATTATCTAAACGCTTTGATTCATTAACCTTTGACTCATTTGCCAAACAATTATTAGATCGATTTAAGCAAGCACTTCCAGATGAATATAAAATCTCATCAGAATATGAAATTGTGCTTGGGGATCAATTCATTTTAGCTTTATATGAAAGTGAAGATATTAATTATTTCAATACAACACATCGAAATACCATTATCCAACTTCATAACGCACAATTACCGCACTTATCAAATAATAAAGCTGAGGCTATAAGATATAAAGTTTGGCAGAAAATGATTCAGCAATCAAAGTTATCTTTCACCATGGTGATGCGTTTGGCTGAATATATTATCAATACAAACCCGAAAATTAAAGAATACCTTCAACAAACTTATCATTTTGTATTTTTAGATGAATTTCAGGACACTACTGAACTACAGTATGATCTATTCAAAAGTTGCTTTTTAGATAGTCACACTTCTTACACCGCTGTTGGTGATGATAAACAACGTATAATGATGTGGGCCGGCGCAAGAGAAACTGTGTTTGAGGATTTTATTACTGATGTAAATGCGACTAGAATTCCTCTCAATATGAACTTTAGATGTGCGCCCAGACTAGTGACTTTGTTAAATCATCTTACTCGTCATTTATTAGGAAAAGATGATTTTGCTACTCCATCGCCGAAATGGAACGCCGAACAGGGAGAATGTTACTTTTGGGTTTTTGAAAATCCAGAATCAGAAATGCAAATACTTTTTCGTGAAATTCAAGATTGGATAAATACAGAAGGGATAAATCCCAGGGATATATGTATTTTGGTTAAACAGCAATTAACGCAATATGCCGGAGATCTCATTACTTATTTTAATGAAAATGGTATTAAAGCCAGAGACGAAAATAAATTGCAAGATATTTTAACACAAGAAGTCTGTATTTATATCATTAATATTCTATATGCTATTTTTCAGAAAAAAGCCGGCGAAGCCAAACAAGCGGCATTTGTTTTTTTAAGCAATCTTCACACAGAATTAGAAGATGATCAATTAATAAAACTGCAAAATATCATTTCAGTTTTTATTAAGATAAAGCAAGATGCATATCAAAAGAGAACTCTCAGTGAAGAGCAGATCAATACACTTATTGATGAAATCATCGACTTCGCAGGTAAAGACCGCATTAGAGCAAGTTTTCCGTCATACAAAAATGCTGCTGAATTCGATCGAACCATTACTTCTTTGAAAGAGGTGCTTATTAAAGATTATCATACTACTAAGAATAATATGATTCTAGCGTTAGATATGGTACTTGGTAAAGACACAATACCAGTTATGACAATTCATAAAAGCAAAGGTCTTGAATATCATACTGTGATTTTTATTGGCTTGGAGGATGGTGCTTTTTGGTCATTTGAACGACAACCGGATGAAGATAAATGTGCATTTTTTGTTGCATTATCAAGAGCAAAAGAGCGTGTAGCATTTACATTTAGTAAGAAAAGAACTGGTCGTTTTGGATTGCGGGATCAATCAATAACAAATATTAGCGTTATTCTTGACGAATTAAAAAAATCGGGTATAGTTACAATGGCTGAAAGAAAGTTAAATAGTTGACATTTAACAATCAAATTAAAAAAAATATTAGAAATCATTAGAACCTTATCCAAAAATATAGTTTTTTACTAAAAAAATATATACGCAAATTGACTGCGTAGCTATTGGTTTTATTTGTATATAAAATTCAATTTAGTTTATGAAAGAAGACCTATTTATGCTACATGAACAACACACTTTAATAAAACAACGTTTCATTAAAGATGGATGGATAACAGTTTACCATGGTTATCATGAGGAAGAGAAAGTTAATTCTGGAATATATTGCCTATTAGTAAAACCTGAATATTTAACTACATATATGGAAAGTCGTAATTGGGGTATTCACTGGGGCTCTGAAGGTCACCCTAGCGTAATCACACAGTATAATGAGGGTAGCTCAATTACAGAATATTACCGCTTCGGTGATGAAGGGATGGAACCCTTTGTTTATCCTAAATGGTTTAGCCACAATAAGGAACGGTATGTTGATGTTTCCCAAGAATTTGTAAATTATTTTAATTTATTTGAAAAATCCATCTCCAAAAAGAATCGTACATATTATTATATTGATGATTCTGGCGATGAGGAAGAAGCGATTATTGTTAGAGAACGAGAAGTTAGAATTAAACTGAAGTTTATAGTAGAATATTTAGCAGTACGTAAAATCCATCTATCGTTGTGTTTCGATTTTATGCTGATTACGGATAAAGATGGTGAAGGAAACTCTTTCCAATCTAAAGACGAAGACTTCGTTGGCGAAGCTTTCAACTATAAACATTTGATTAGGGTAGTACATGGCATTAGTGGATATAAATACCAAAGCTGGATAATCGGTAAGACTTTGCTTAAATATGACCCGACTAAAAGTCAAATTTTTCATTTTGAAGTCAATGATGAATTAAACGAAAGTTTTATAATTGGCTATAATGAAGATGGAAGTGAAAAATTAGTTTCCTGTAATTCGGAAGAACATCAATTTTTCACGCCGGTTTTCTTTAAAAAGACTGTGCTCAATAAATACTATGATAATCCTCAAAAATACACTGTTGATGGTTTCCATATCAGTTCTAGTTTTATTACTTTAAAAATAGACAATAATCACGACGATTATGTAATGGTTTTTTTGAATGATTTGACAATGCTTCCACAGAAAGAACAAATCCATTGGAAATATCATAATATAGCGCCAGAACCGGAAATGGGGATAAGTGGTTCTTATTATGATACAATGGTAATGGGTAATTGGGCTCGGCCCTCAGATTCTATTGATGTAAGATTCAAGGAGAAATATAATAGATTCAACAAAAAATGGTTTGATAAATTTGGCTGGTATTTCTATAAAGTGCAGATTGGTACTGATAAGCATCGCTTTGACGCCCTTCATCTACCTTCGGAAAACACAGTAACATCATTTTCAGACCAGCTATTGACTTTAGTTAAACTGACCATTGATAGTTTGAATGAGGAAATGATGGTGAAAGGGCTAGAAAAAGTCCAAAATGAAAAAGGTATTGGAAAACTTGAAAGATTTTTACAGCACCACAATAGGGAGATTCCTGATATGATTAATTTTTTACGTAATTTACAAGATCTTCGGTCCGGAATGATAGCTCATAGGTATAGCAGTTCAAACAAGAGTGTCAAGAGAGCCATGGATTACTTTGGATTGACTGATGAAAATTATCGTCAAGTTGCATTTGATATTTTTGTTAAATCGCTATATACTCTTAATACTTTATCAAGCTTGTTTTCAATTGAAGAAATGCCAGAAGATTAAGAATAATGTTATTAAAATCAAGTAATATTTATTTCTCATATAGCAAATACTACTTTCTATGATGCTGTTTTCAATTAGGAAGTCCAGACATGACATTCTTTTGATAAAAACTGATTCCCTATCTTCTTTTTATATTATTTTGTGATAACAAGGAGTATTATTCCATATAGGGAATCGGAAGATAATTTTTGCTTGATTGGGAAGGGTAGACATATTGCAATTTGCTATATCATGGTGATCTAAAGTTCTTTTACGCGTTGGGATATTTTACTTGGGTAAATGTGCTTTGGCCTTTGCTGTGTAAACATAGAAAACTAAGATTGGAATACTAAAAATATTTTTTTATAGTCATTTAAGAGTTCAGTTCAGCGAATAAATGGTTGTTGTGTAACTAAAATATCAGTATTTTCGTTAATAAAACTTTTAGCAATTAATGACCAAACATGCTATATTAATAGGGATAAATCAAATACCTGAAATGCCATATCTGGCATCACCGTCAAGTTACGCCATAAAGATGAAAAACTGGGCAGAGGGACAAGGATATATTACCGCACTTTTTGTGGATGAGCCTAGAGGAGAGAGTACATCTGGCGAATGTACAAGAACTTACATTCTAAATACGGTTAGCACTATTATTGACGAGGGAACAGATCAGCTTTTAATTTATTTTGCCGGACATGGGGTTGAACGCGCAGCGGGTGAAGATATTTGGTTATTTCCCGGTTATTTGCGGGATACTTCAGAAAGCGCTAGTGTTCTGTCTTGCCAGCAGAGGGCTTACCGGTCAGGTATTAAGCACGTAGTTTTCATTTCTGACGCCTGCCGTAGCGCTTCTAGTGCAACCACGGTACAAGGATTAGATCCAGGTGCATTGTTCCCCAATCTAACTCGTAACAATAGGACAGAAATAGACACATTTTATTCGACTCATTCAGGAGCTAAGTCAATTGATGTGATGGATGAAGATGGAAATTACCGAAGTGTTTACAGTGATAATTTACTAAAATGCTTAAATGGTGAAGTTACAGAAGTTATCAGGCCGATAAAACGGCTAAATCCTCCATTTCCGGCGGTCCTTTCTCATGAACTCAATGATTATCTGAAAACGAAAGTGCCCGACGAAATCTATTTGGCAACGGGTAAGAAACAGTTTCCTATTGGTAGTGTTTCTTCGTCCGACCCACTTTTTTTATCCAAATTTAGTGAACAGGTTCTTGTCGAAACTATTGGTGAAACAGGGCTTTCATTGATAACGGACCAAGAGCCGATCCCAGTTGATACAGAAGTAGTTTCTGAAAAGCTGAATTTTTATTTACGTGCTAAAGGTGGCAGCTCCGCAAGGGAAATGCAACAAATAAAAAGGGATTTTAAACTTGACTATGACTTTTTCACTGCTGATGCACTATTTCAGCAAGGTGAGACTGGACTATATGTGAAGGGGGTGAGAAATCCTCTAGTTTTCAGCAGCAGGCAACAAGATCGTCAATGGAATGACGCAAGGCGGAATTTCTCATCTCCACAGATTTTTGATTTCAGCGATGTTGATCATGGTTCAAACGCGATGTATTTTATCGGAAATTATGGAGGTAAAAGATTTTACCCGATAACATTGCTCCGCGGTTTTTTTACTCAGGTTGTTTTTCATAAAAATGAATTATTGACAGTCAATTATTTTCCAACGGATCCAAATGGTAAACACGAGTCTAGGCATTATGCTAATGAGGTAGCCGAAAGGAAGTCAAATATAATTATGGCAGCCAAAAAAGGGATTTTTCAAAGTACCTATGAGTTAAATCAAGGTGGGAATTATTACCGGAAGTATAAACATCTTGAGCCTACATTAGGACTTTTTGCAGCATATGCTTATTTTCAAAATGGGGACTTTGAAGGGGTCCACTCTTTATATGATTTCTTACAACAAAATAACCAATCCATACTTGGAGATATCTCTTTATTGGAGCGACTTTCAAATAGATATCCCTCTACCCAACAAAATGACATGATACAGATCCCTTTACTAACCCAGGGCTGGTCTTATATTGACTTATTAGGCTACAATCCTTTGGAAAACTTGGTTCCATATCTTCAACCAGGTCTTTGGACCTCTTTTTCCAGGGAAGGCTTTCGAAATATTCACGATAATCTAACACAATTGTAATGCGTATCTTATTTATACACGGTAGGGCACAAGAGCACTCTAGCCAGGAAGAGTTACTGGATAAATGGACAACCGAACTTAAAAAGTCATTTGAAAATGCAGGTATTTCATATCCGGAAGGTGTGACACTGCACATGCCTTATTATGGCAAAGAATTAATTTCTTTAAGGGATCAATTTAAGGACGATGTGCATAGTGGAAAATATCAGATGCGTTCGGCCGAAGATCTGGACGAGATACAGGCCCTTCACAATGATCTGCTGAACGATATGGCTGAAAATGCGGGTATCACACCAAAACAGATATTAGAGGAAATGAAGATGGAAACGCAGGAGCGGGGACTCCAAAATAATCCTATAATTCTTGCTTTAGCAAGGATTCTGGATCGTTACGGAAAAAAATATGCTAATGACCTCATATTAAAGGAAACAGATGATGTCGTGACTTACCTTGTGGTTCCAGACGTAAAAGTTGTTATCAATAAATTGGTCACCGATGCCTTAACCAGTGAACCAACAATTATTATAGCACATTCACTAGGGACTGTGATCGCATATGAAGTTCTGCATATGTTGAAAAAAGAAGATTACAATATTTGTGGCCTGATTACTTTGGGTTCACCTCTTGGAATGAAGGCTATTATCAGACAACTGTACACATCACCAACTTTTCCGCTGGTAGTTAGTGGAAGTTGGACTAATTTATATGATAAACGTGACATTGTTTCATTACGAGCACTCGAAGCAGCGCATTTCAAGGTAAATCCCGAAATTTTGAATATTGACGTAATCAATAAAACAGATAATAGACATGGTATAGAAGGTTATTTGAGCAATGCTTTTGTAGCGAAGTCTATTTCTGATATCATGGCGTGTAATGAATAGAATTTGTACAGTTTTAGGTGGAAAGCATTGATATTATTACTACATTTCTCAAGTAGGCTTCTTGGATATATTTGCAAAAAAGACACTATTTACTAAGTATGTTTCAATATAGTATTGACGTTAAAAATTGAAGGGTAATTTAACCCCTCAAAAATTGTCTTCCTACTTTGTAATCAAGGAAGCATTTCTCTGATCAGGAATAAAATTTGCATCCCTGTTATTGTTTCCATTATGATTTGTTTTTTATATAATCAAGATGTACTGCGGTCTTTCACCCTACCTAGGCGGTAAAACTGATTTAAATACATGCATATATTAATAATTTGAAATTTTCATACGTCCCTCTGATAAGACAGTAGATTGCAAACCTGACTAGACTGCGTGTAGAGACAGTAATTCGCACCGTCAAAAAGATGGAACAGGATCGTTTTCTCAGGCTCATAGGTCGACGGATCCTATACTAAATATTGATAAAAAAATAAGCCTTCCAGTATGGCAATACTAATAATATAGTTATCGATGAAAAATGGATGGCTTATTTCTGTCAAATATATTTGCTAATAAGTAATATCTTATTTTACCATAGATTTTGCATATGCTTGTAGTTGTACCTCGCTGTCTGAGAATTACAGTTTAATGTATCAATACAATAAGAAAATTATTGTTATTTTCCAAATTTTAAGAAAAATCTAACTTAATTTTTAATGACGCTTCCCTGGTAACGGAATCTATTATTTTAGTATAAATTTCTGTTGTCTTAAGGTTTCTATGGCCCAAAAGTTTAGAAATTGTATAAATGGATGTGCCTGATGCAAGCTGTAATGTAGCAAATGTATGTCGAAAGCCATGAAACGTAAAGTATTTGTTGATGCCGGCATTCTTTAGCCATGGTTTAAGAAATTTAATAACATCATCATACTTAATTCCTTCAAAAACTTTTTCATTATTATCTTTTGGAAGACCTAATATTTCTAATGTCTTATCTGATATAGGGTAGTATTCTGCATTTCCAGTTTTACTTTGTTTGTATATAATGTAAAAACTGCCCTTAGAGCCTTGTATGTCACCCCATACAAGGTTTTTAATATCGGAAAAACGAAAACCGGTTAATGCGGAAAATAAGCCAGCTTTTTTAACTAATTGTGATTCACATTTTGCATCAGCCATACTTTGTAGCTCATGTAAGAACAGGAAACAGCGATGAGTTTCCTCTAATTTTATTCCTTTGAGCATTGTACTGAAATCTGTTAAAATATATTTATTATTAAAAGCACTCTTAATGGTATTTCTAAATTTGTCAAAATAAGATGATGCAGTATTAAGACTGATTTTTCTTTCGTATCTGCCAATAGATGGATTAGATAATAAAAAATTTCTAAACTGTTCACATGTAGGATAGTCGAGCTCAATAAAAGGTAAATTTTTTCCACAAAATTTCTGAAAATACTTTACGGCCATTTGCCAATTGTATGAATCTGGGCGTTTGTTTGCTTCAGCTTGAAAGAATTCTGTAAAATCAGCTATCCTTTTTTTAATTAAAAAATCATAATTTTTATTTTGAATATCTATTAAACGTTCGGCTTTTCTATATTCCACCAATTTCAAAGTTTCAATATTATGTTGTTTTTCTACATTATTCTTGGGATTCAAATAGCTATGTAAATGTAGAAAGTACTTTCTCTTAAGGTCTCCTGTTATTGGATGTGCTATGGGAGGATAGATATCCAAATAATGAGATTCTTGTCCATTACTTATGGGCTTTTGTCTTAGTGTTACCCTTGTCATCACCGTTTATTTTTCTCATTAATAAATAGTTTAAACAGTCAAAAAATATTTTACAATTACAATTTATTTCGATTGTTAATTCTCTTTGACTCTTAGAATACTAATCTTAAAAAGATTGTCAATTTCTATTCTACTAATTCTGGTGTTTCTTACTGATAGTTTTATTGATTTTAAACGACCCGAATTAACTAGATGATAGATCATTTGCTTACTGCATTTCAATAAGCAGGCTGATTCTTTAACAGTTAGAAAAGCAGAACTATTTATAATATCTATAGAGGATTCTTTAAAAAGCTGCATGTTGATATTACTTTCTTCTATCTTTTTTGTTTTTAGCGCTGTCTTATATGCCTTCTTATTACAGGTATGGCTGCAGTATCTCGTTACAGTTGTTTTTGCGATAAATTCCTTGCCACAATACTGGCATATTCTTATGGTTTTAATGTTAGAACTCATATCAATTTTTTTAACATGAAAAGTTGTTAACCAAATAATTGAGTATGGGGGGAACCCATAACATTTTGTAGTATGTATTCGTAATAATAGATACTTATTGCTTGAAAAGTCTCAGATGATTAGTAATTTCCTGATAATATACTCATTCGTAGTTTCTTACTAATCCTGTTGTTATATATTTCAAACATCATTTTTACTCTTAAATTCTCTGCTATGATCAATGTTTGGTCATTATGTTTTTTTTCAAGTTGCGATTTAGGTATGCGATACAGAAAAAGTTTTAAATAAAATTTTCGCTGCGATTTTCCAGTTAATGGATCATAGATAGGAGGATAGGCATCTAAATAAAGTCTAACAGTATTTTTAGCTGCAGGCTTTTTACGTAATTTAATAAGTGTCATAATATTTTGTTTTAGAGTTGTCTACAAAAATATTATGAACTCTGTTTATTTTTAAATTATGTCTTTGAAAAGCCTAATTTGTCTTTTATAGGCCTTTCAATAATATAAAATCAACTATATTAATTATTATTTTTGATAACTGTATTGAATAACCTACGTATAATTTCTTTAGATACATAAACAGATTTTCCCTTCTTTATTTTAATTATATTATATATTTTCAATTTATTGTAAAGGGCACTGGCAGAGATTTTATATAGGTTAATGATCTCATTTATTGTCCAACAGTTTTTTATTTTTGTATCTTCATCTTTAAATATAAAAGGTTCTATTTCTGTTTTATTTTGATATAATAACTTTTCAATCTCTTCCTTAAAAACTCTGGTTTTTCTCTGACTAAAATTAATAGAAGATAACTTTCCTTTTTTGATCATATCATAGATGTAGTTCGGGCGCATCCTATAATACTGGAAGCTTCTTTTATCGTCATGCAATCAAAGGGAGAATAAGTGTACATTTTAAAATTGCATAAATTCTTATTTTCTATTGTTTGAGCTGAATTTTTATCATATCTCTTATACATTTTTGTCCTACATCTTTGACTGCAAAACCTTGTTACAGTGGTTTTGGCTGCAAATTCTAATCCACAATATTCGCATGTTTTCAATATGTGGATATGTGTACTCATTGCTTTATTCTAACTAGTTGTGCATCTTGAATGTATATCTAAAAATAGAATGTTTGTAAATGAATGCAATAAATTATCCAAAGTCTAAAATAATACAGTTAAGTTGTCTCAAAAGTGGATTATAAAATGCTTAAAAGAATCTTAGAAATTAACTTTAATAATTGTTAATCAATTTATATAGAAATTAGACTCATTAAGTACAGTAAATTAACCTTTATACTAATGGTAAATTGTTTAAATCTAAATCGTTTTGTATGAAAATGAACTATTATAAAAAGGCTGTAAAAGTTCTAAACAATTACCTTTAAATAAATACTAATTAATTCATTTAGAGTATGCTAGTATATATTAAGTGCAGTGAATTAACCAATAAAATCGTACGGTTTTTATTTTGGAACTAGGGGACAAAACTGGGGACAAATTTAACTGATTTATAGTGCTAATTTTCTTTTGAAAAACACATAAAATGCTGTAATACAGTGATTTATAGGATGTTTAAAAGGATTTGCTTGATTATTATAAGTTGTTGATTTTCAGTAGTTTAAATATGTTATTTCCCGATACAGAATTTAGAAAAAATATTCCCAAGCACCTCATCGTTTGTCACTTCACCGGAGATCTCACCAAGATGTTCCAAAGCATTTCTCAGCTCATAAGCAAGCAGTTCTGTAGAGATCTGGAAAGAAATGGCTTCTTTTACTTTATGTATGGCATCCATTGATTTCTGCAAGGCTTCAAAATGACGCTGATTGGTTATTACCACATTATTTTCTTCGGTTTTTAAATGCTCTACATAGGATGACAATTCATTTTTAAGATCCTGGATATTCTGATTTTCCACTGCTGATATTTTAATAAAATCGAACTCGTGGGCAATTTCATTCCTGAAAATATTTTCTACTGATTCATATTTTGGAGGCAGCACTTCATCAATTTTTGTAGCGCAGATAATCAGCTTCAGATCATTTCTCAATAATGACCGTATCATTTCAATATCTTCCGAATAATCTTCTGTGGCAGCATCGGCAAGGTATACCAGAATATTGGCATTTTCAACTTTTTCCTTAGCTTTTTTCACTCCGATGGCTTCAATTTCATCCAGCGTCTCGCGAAGTCCGGCTGTATCAATCAGTCTGAAGGCATGACCTTTAATATGAAGTACTTCTTCAATGGTATCTCTTGTTGTTCCTGCAATATTGCTTACAATGGCTCTTTCTTCTTTTAAAAGAGCATTTAGCAGAGTAGATTTTCCTGCATTCGGTTTTCCGATGATGGCTACGGCTGTTCCGTTTTTGATGGCATTTCCGTATTGGAAACTTTCGATAAGAGAGCTTAGTTTTATTTCTATTTTATCCAATAGTCCGCTAAGAGCTGTTCGGTCAGCAAATTCCACATCTTCTTCGGCAAAATCCAGTTCCAGTTCAATCAGGGAAACAAAATTCAGAAGGTCTGTTCTTAATAACGATATTTCATTGGTAATTCCTCCTTTGAGCTGGTTGATGGCTACTTTTCTGGAGGCTTCATTTTCAGAGGCAATTACATCGGCAATCGCTTCTGCCTGTGAAAGATCTATTCTTCCATTTATAAAGGCACGAAGGGTAAATTCACCAGCTTTGGCCATTCTTGCCCCGTTTTTAATCAGGGTTTCAAGAATTCGTTTTCCGATATGGGGAGAGCCGTGAAATGCAATTTCCACAGAATTTTCTGTTGTAAAGCTTTTCGGAGCCAGGAAAATAGACAGCATTACCTCATCAATTGCCTCTTCACCATCCATAAAGTATCCGTAATGAATGGTATGGGATTTTTGTTTTTCCAGTTTCTTAGCCGGAAAACTCTTCTGAACGACCGGTAAAGCATCATTCCCGGAAACTCTGATAATCCCTAAAGCCCCTACTCCATTGGCTGTAGCCAGTGCACAAATCGTATCGTTATTCATGGTGCAAATTTACGATTTTTCAGGTTAATTTCTATTGAAGCAGTTTATCTGAATTGTCTATTGTTTCCATTGGAGTTTTACTTTTAAATTTTTGTGCCTGCGTAAGAATAATTAAAATATTGAAAAACTTTTTATTAACAAAAAAGCCATTTCAGGACGAAATGGCTTACTGCTTTTGAATTTACTAAAGTTATATATGAAGATATGAAATGATTGATGTTTCTTTTACTGAAGCAAAGATAGATACCTTCAGACAGATAAACTTCAGGAAAATCCCTAAAATTATATCCGTAAAAATACGGTTGCCTGTCATAAAAAAGCCCCGCAGAAAAGCTGCAGGACTTTCATAGTTTTATCTAACAATTATAATGTTCGGCGTTCGAGTTTAAAGCTTTAATTAATGTTCTACATTCATTATTACCTTTCACTTCTCAGTTTTAAAGCGGACTAACCAGAGTCAGGAACCATTCTTTAACGTCTCCTTCAAGATGAGGACCGATTTTTTCTTCACAGGTTCTGTGATAGTCATTCAGCCATGCAATTTCTTTTTCTGAAAGGATTTCTTTTACAATAGTATCTTTAAAGAATGGACAGAACGTCAGGGTTTCAAACTCATAAAAAGTTCCGTGAATGGTTTTCTCCGCTTCTTTTACGGCGATAAGGTTTTCATGACGGATTCCGTAATCTCCTTCCAGGTAATAGCCCGGTTCGTTTGAGCATACCATTCCCGGCAGAAGATCCTGCGGGTTCAGATCTTTTCTGATATTCTGAGGACCTTCATGTACATTCATAAAGCTTCCCACTCCATGCCCTGTTCCGTGGTTAAAGTCTTTTCCTTCCATCCATAGCGGAAGTCTTGCAACAGCATCAAGGTGAACTCCTTTTGTTCCTTTCGGAAATTTCACCATTGATAAACGGATCATTCCCTGAAGCACTAAGGTAGAATTTTTCTTAAACTCTTCAGAAACTGCTCCTAAAGCCAGGGTTCTTGTAATATCAGTGGTTCCTTCCAGATACTGCCCTCCTGAGTCTACCAGAATGCTCGCATCATTTGTTACTTCTTTGCTGCCTTCTTTTTTTGCAGAATAGTGCATGATGGCTCCATTATCTTTATACCCTACGATACTTCCGAAGCTTTCCCCTACAAAATTCTCTCCTTCTGCACGGAAACCTCTCAGCTTTTCACCGATTGAATATTCGTTCATGGCTTCTTTTCCTGCATTATGGGTCAGCCAGTAAAGAAATTTTACCATCGCCACCCCGTCTCTTACCATTACTTTTCTGAAACCCTCCAGCTCAGCCTCGTTTTTCTGCGCCTTCATAAGGTTACCCGGAACCGGAGCCTTAATAAACTGATTGTCTGCCTTCAATGTCTCAAAGATCTGCTGATTGCTGTTAGGTGACACCAGTACTTTTTCATTTTTAAAAGCTTTCAGATAATTATAAAATTCTTCGTAAGGCATCATTTTTACGAAAGAATCATCCATCTGCTTTCTGGCTTCTACTTCCAGCTTTTCAAGGTCTGTAAACAAAACTGCATCATTCTTTGTAATCACGATATATCCTAAAAATACAGGGTTGCTTTCTACATCGCTTCCTCTTAAATTCAGGGTCCAGGCAACATCGTCAAGGCTTGAAATCACATGAACGGTTGCTTCCTGCTCTTCCATTTTCTGACGGATGGCTCCAAGTTTATCGGTAACAGATTTTCCGGCTCTTTCTACCGGATGTACAAAAATAGGGTTCTTCGAAGGGGTTCCCCTGTCTTTCCAGATCTCTTTTAAAAGCGGAAGGTCTTCCAGAATCAGTTTTTTGGATTGCAGTTTTTGTGAAAGCAGTTCCCAGTTAGCATGTGAAGCTGCCTGAGCATTAACCGCCACTTTACCGCCGGCCGGAATTTCGGAAATAATCCAGTCGATATAATTAGGAGTTCCTTCCATTCCATCTTTGAAAAGATCTATTCCTGAGTCCTTCAGTTCAAGGGCAGCCTGCGTAAAATACCTTCCGTCTGTCCAGAGACCTGCTTTATCTTTTGTTACCACCACAAAACCGGCAGAACCTAAAAACCCTGACAGCCATGCTCTTTCCTGCCATTCTTCAGGCAGATATTCACTCATATGAGGATCTGCAGAATATACTATAAATGCATCAACATTATTTTTCTGCATTTCCTGCCGAAGTGCAGCAACTTTTTCCTTTGAAGTCATTCTTTTCTTTTTTAAACACCGAAAGTTACGAAAAATTTAAGCTCTAAAAATGTAAACTTTTGTGAACTTTCGGGGATAAAGCTAAAATCTGTTGTGACTGTTGTGGTTAAAAAAACCACAGATCTTTGTGTTTTTCTCTCGTTCATTTTATCAATGCCATCTGAAATTTAACCTCAGAGGTTTTGTAAACCTATAAAATTTGCAAGCATATTTTGAAATACCCCATATTTTAAGATACCACAAAATTAATTTTATTACCAATACCGTAAAATTTTGGAAAGATTATTGCTACATCTACAATATGAAAATACAGAATTACAAGAATCACAGGAAATTTTATCCGCCGCATCACTTTGTGTATCTTCCTTTGCTTATCTTTCTTGAAGCCTTTGGAATTTATAAAATATGGGATGATCCTGAAAACAGGCTCATCTGGATTTTATTCTCCGTTGTCATCTTTCTGCTTTTCTATCTGGCTATCATGCTCAGACAGCATTATGCTTTGGGGCTTCAAAATCGTATGGTAAGGCTTGAATTTAAGCAGCGGTATTTTGAGATCTTCGGTAAAAGATCTGATGAAATTGCTGAAAAACTGAGATTTGATCAGATTGCCGCCCTGAGATTTGCTTATGATGAAGAATTCAAAGAACTTCTGAACCGGGCTGTTCAGGAAAACATATCCGGGAATGAGATCAAAAAATCAATCAAAAACTGGAGACCTGATCTACACAGAATTTAACACATCCAAAATATATACATCATGAAAAAGTTGAGCTTATACAGTATGACGATACTCAGCTTGTTAACACTTACGAGCTGTGAAGCAGTAGAAACAATTTTTAAGGCCGGAATGTGGTGGGGAATTATCTTGGTCTGCGCCATTGTAGTTATTCTTTTACTGATCTTTTCGAGGGGTAAAAACTCTTAACCATTTTTTATGGAGAAGAATGCAGATACAGAGATCATTTCTCACCTTAAGCCTTCAAAAATTGTAAAAATTATGAATGATCCGGAAGCTTCTGCAAAGGCGGTACACCTTGTATATACCACCGATGCAGAAACCGCCGGAATTACCCGTAAGAAAACCGGAAAGAAATACTCTTACTTCAAAGACGAACACCTTAAATACAACTCATAAGCATTATTTATCAACTATGACAAGCTTTGCGGTGTTCATATTTATATAAGTATTAAAATCCGATACATTCTTACCTCCATTTTAAAAGATTGGGCAAAAAACACAGAAACACTTCTATTATCTGTCCGGAAAAATGATATTTTCTAAGGATCAGGCATTCATATTCCTGACTCTATAAAAATAAAGTGTATTTTTTCTTTAGCGTTAATTATTGTAAATTTGTATACCAACATATTTTTAATTTAAAATAATACGATATACTATGTCAAAAGCAATTTCGCAAGTACCATTAGCGGTAAATGAGCCGGTAAATTCTTATGTCCCGGGCTCTCCGGAAGTTAAAAGCCTTATTGCCACTTACAAAAAGATGTGGGCGGAAAAGACAGAAATTCCAATGATCATCAACGGGAAGGAAGTAAAAACTGATGAGAAAGTACAGCTTCAGTCTCCACAGGATCATGCGCATGACTTCGGATTTTACTACAAAGGTGGTATGCAGCATGTGGATGACGCTATTAACGCGGCATTGGCAGCTAAGCAACAATGGAATGAGTTAGGATGGGAACAGCGTGCAGCGATCTTCTTAAAGGCAGCTGATCTTTTGGCCGGACCTTACAGAGATGTTATTAATGCAGCAACGATGATCGGACAGTCTAAAAATGTACATCAGGCTGAAATTGATTCTGCATGTGAATTCATTGATTTCTTAAGATTCAATGTAGAATTTATGACTGAAATGTATGCTGAGCAGCCTGTTTCTGACAATGGCATCTGGAACCGTGTAGAGTACAGACCGCTTGAAGGGTTCTGTTTTGCGGTAACTCCATTCAACTTTACAGCGATCTCCGGAAATCTTCCTACGTGTATGGCTATGCTTGGAAATGTTGTGGTTTGGAAGCCTTCTGACAAGCAGGTATATTCTGCGAAAGTAATCATGGATGTATTAACTGAAGCGGGCCTTCCTGCAGGGGTAATCAACATGATTTTCACGGACGGAAAAGAAACTGCTGAAAAAGTATTGGCACACCCGGACTTTGCAGGTCTTCACTTCACAGGTTCTACGAAAGTTTTCCAGGGAATGTGGAAAATGATCGGTGACAATATTCACAACTACAGAACATATCCGAGAATTGTTGGAGAAACCGGTGGTAAAGACTTTGTCATTGCTCACCCGTCTGCTAACGTTGAAGCAGTAGCAACTGCTTTAGTAAGAGGAGCTTTCGAATATCAGGGACAAAAATGTTCTGCGGCTTCAAGAGCGTATGTACCTAAATCTCTTTGGGCTGATGTGAAAAAAGTAATGGAAGCTCAGATGAGCACAATCAAAATCGGTTCTCCTGAAGATCCTTCTAACTTTGTGAACGCTGTCATCGACAAAAATTCTTTCGATAAATGTAAAGGATATATAGACAGAGCTAATGCCTCCGGTGAAGCTACTATAGCCATTGGCGGAACATGTGATGATTCTAAAGGATGGTTTGTGCACCCTACAGTAATTGAAACTACCAATCCTCAGTACGAAAGTATGGTTGAGGAAATCTTCGGCCCAATCCTGTCTGTATTCGTTTATGAAGATCAGGACTGGAAAGAGACGCTAAAATTAGTTGATTCTTCTTCTCCTTATTCATTAACCGGATCTGTTTTTGCACAGGACCGTTATGCAATCAATGAGGCTTTCAAAGCTTTGGAAAATGCTTCTGGAAACTTCTATATCAACGATAAACCAACTGGTGCGGTTGTAGGCCAGCAGCCTTTCGGCGGAGGAAGAGCTTCAGGAACCAACGATAAAGCAGGTTCTAAAATGAATCTTCTAAGATGGACCTCGGTAAGAAGCATCAAGGAAACTTTTGTTTCTCCAAAAGATTATAAATATCCATATTTAGGCTAATCACGAGTAATGGGCAATAAGTAATTACTGCCTGTTTTTATTATACAGCCCCGGAACTTCAGTTTTGGGGCTTTTTTGATGGGGTCATAAGGAATGAGTTAAAAGGGATAAGGTTCAATTTTTTCACTTTACAGCTTAAATTCCCTGAAATCTAACACCTTTTAACAAACTTTATTGATGTTTTAATATTTCCAGTATAGGCTTAGGAACGGTTATTGGACTTTTATGAACACACCCCAAATAAAATAATATGAAAAAGTTACTGTTAGCAGCTATAGGCTCAGGAATATTGGCCGTGAGCTGCGGAACCAAAGAATCCACGATGTCACCTAAAAATTCTGACTCGGCTGCAGTAGACCGTATGAAAACCGTACCACCTTCTACAACTGACACTATGAAAACGACTACTCCTGATACCATCAGGAAGAAAATGGATTCGGCGGCAACGGCTCCACCGGCTAAATAATATATCATGTTTAATTTAAAATGGAAAATCCACAGATGAAAGCGCTGTGGATTTTTTTATGACTTCATAGCAACCGGTTCTACGGAATATCCTAAGCTTTTAAACTGCTCTATCAGTCCGCAGCTGTAGGAGAAATGCCCCAGCCCCACTGCTACAAAAATATTCTTTTTCTCTATCAGCCCGGGAAGAATCTTCATCCACTTACCATTTCTTTGGGTAACAAGGATCTGGTCCCTTTTGTTAAGGCTTTCACAGGATTTATTAAAGATATAGCGGTCCTTCAGCTCAAAGTAGTCATTCTGCATTCCCCTGCATTTATTATCATTGGATGCCATAGCCTTTTCATATCTTTTTAAGGTTCCTTTTATCACCGCTGTTCCGGATTTGTATCCTGATATTTTCGATTCTTCTATATAATTCTGCTGCATTTCTGAAGTTTCAAGATACGCCATCTCCTTACCGTTCTCTTCGCCTTGTTTTTGAATGTAGCTGTCCAGCATATATTTATCAGAACCCGTACATCCGGATTTCCAGATTCTCAGCTGCAGCATTTTTACAATTTCATCCCGGCGCAGCTTTTTGATGTTTATTCCTGTGTTTTTAAAAACAGATTTCAGTCTTGCATACTCCTCCGGCGACAGTTTAGCTTCAAGATCATTGGAGTCTTCCCGGGTGTTGAATTCATCAATAACTTTATCTCTTTTTGTTTCCGTTTCTGTTATCACCATATCACAGGACAAAAGAGAAGTATTAATAACCGGATACTTATGATAAAATGATTCACCGGCCATGTGCATGGTTCCAAAGAAATAAGAAATATGTTTTCCGTTCTTTGAAGTGATTTTCCATAGATAGGTTTCCTGTGCAGAACTAAATGCTGCCACCACTACAAACAGCATAATCAGGCTTTTAAATACATTATTTTTCATAATTGTCTATGTTTATTACTCAAAAATAAGGGGCTGTACAAGCAGAAAATTGTAAAAATGTAAACATTGAAGGAGCAACGGTCTTCTTTATTGATTTTTAACCGGCCTATAGACCAGGCAGACAAAGAAACTATCTATTACATTAGAATTAATTTTTCACAAAATCCATAACAGGTTGTTATAAAAATCTTATTATTTTTTTATATTTGATTACACCAAACATCAAAATAATAGAATATGAAAAAAACATTGATAGGAACAGCTTTGGGATTGATCTTTCTGGTAAGTTGTGCTCAGAATAAAGAAAAAAGAGAAGAATTCAAGGAAGCTCACGATAAAGATTTTATGAGAAACAATATGGGATCTACTGCTGTTTCCCATTCTGAACCTGCTGTAATTTCTAAAGATTCTGCAAAAGTAAAACCTGATAGTTCAAAAGCTAAATAATACAAAACAAATCCGCGGCAATGCCGCGGATTTGCACTTAAAAAAACTTGACTGAAAAAAACCGGGCAATCAACCCCGATTGTATGATATATAAATTCTAATTGTGTTTACCCATCAGTAAAAATCTGTTTCTACTAAAATTAAGGGCCGGATAAAGTCTGAAATTGAAGTAAACTTTACCTGATTTTAATTAAATATGCCGGTATTTTAAAAACAAAAATCTTCCGTATAAAGCTGGCGCAAAGATATAGCAGTGAACAGCTTACATAAAACAATAGGTTATCAGTTTTCATGAAAATGAAAAGACAGAATGCTTAAAACAGGCTGTATTTTAATTGTTTTCACGAAAATGGGTATTATCCGGCTGCGTTTCTGCATCAAGATGTTTAATGTAAGCCGAAGGAGAATAATCTGTAACTGCTTTAAAGACTGATGCAAATTTACTGTGCGAAGAAAAACCGCACTCATCTGCAAGAATACTGATCTTATACTGTCTGTACCGATCATCATTAATCAGCTTATCTACAATATAATTAATTCTCAAACGATTGACATAAGTTTTAAAGTCTGCATTTTTATGCTGGTTAATCACATAAGAAAGATACTTTGTATTGGTATTGAGCTCAGCGGCCAGAAATGATAGTGACATGTTTTTGTTGTTATACAATTCTCCCTTTTCAAAATCTTCCAGAAGTTCCAGAAGCTTGGTCTCTGTTTCCTGAGTCATGAGGGGTTCGTTTTTTTTCTTATTAATTTCGTTATCTTTATCATCTACTTCTTCAACTGAAATATTGGAGAATTCTAAACCTCCGGACGACTTTTCCTGTAGAGTTTCATCCTGACTGGTAATCAGCTGTATCTGCGTCCTTATAATGTTTCTTAACTTTGACCGTTGCTTTTTCTGTTTGACCCTGAAGAATATGACAAGACCTACCAGAGAGGTAAACAATACAATAATTGCTGCATTTTTAATGATACTGACCTCTACATTTTTTTTATAAAGTTTCGGTCTATTCTCAACAACTGCACCGGTGATCTCACGACTCCGGGCATTCATATCTTCATAAGCTCTTACATACTTTACGGCATACAATGAAGCTTTAAAATTATCCCCTATTCCTTCATAATAATCATTAATATTGGAGTAAACTGCTTTTTTCAGCTTAAGGCTCTGGGAGCTGTCGGCAATTTTTTCAGCTTTTTTAAGATACACCTCAGCTTCATTCCAGTTTTTCTGTTTCAGGCAAATCCCTCCAAGGCCATTATAAACTAGTCCCAGAATGCAGCAGTCTTCTTTCAGCAGTGATTCTGCCTCATGATAATAGGTTTCTGAAAGCTCATAATTTTCAAGCCTGAAATAAACATAGCCCAGCATCTGAAGAGAAGCCGCCTTGGGCCTTTCATTATATCCTATATCAATTTTTTCAAATTCTTTCAGTGAGCGTTCAATATAAGGAACAGCATTGGGAAAATTTCCTGAATCCATTTCGTAATAAGCCAGCTCCTGATTCAGCAATCCTGCTGCTTCACTTCTTTTACCTGGATCACTGATCTGTCCGGCAGATTTTAATCCCAGAAGGGTATATTTCTTTGATCTTTCATGTAAGCCTACCAAACGGTATTCTTTGGCAAGAAATTCATTAACCCTGGTGACCCATTCTGCATCTCTGATCTGGTTCAGCAGGGAATGGGCGTTTTCACCATAACATAGTGCTTTCTTAAATTCTCCGGCAAAATGATAAAGCTCCGCAGCAAGTATAAGACTCTTAACCTTTTCCAGAGGTTCATGTGCAGACATATATAGGGAATCTGCCTTTTTCAGAGCCTGGGGAATATCTTTTGGAGCAACCTGAACAGAAGTTCTTTCACAGATCTGATCGAAACTGTACTTTTTCTGGGCCAGAACAGGTACAGCAGTTATAAATAAAAACAAAAATTTCAACAGACTTCTGGACATAAAAGAATAAATTATTATGTAGATTGTATAATAATTCATCATTTTCATGGAGTGTCTTTTTGTTTTTTACAAAGCTACTAATATTTTATTTTTCAATGAAACATTATCTTATTATTTATTTTTTTAACTAAAAATGTAAATTAAATTTATTTTAATAACAATACTATCAAAATATGCGTTAAATTTTCTAAATAAATCACAACAATATTGTAAATAAAATTTTCGTAACTATTTTCAATTTGCATCGACTGATATGTTATCATAATTATTACATTTGTAAACAATAAAAAGTTTTATGAAAAAAATAGCAATACTTTCCTCTTTATTTATAGGAGTTTTATCCTGGGCACAGGGAATTAAATTTGAAGACAGCAATTTCGCTGCGATTCTGGCAAAAGCCAAAAAAGAAAACAAACTGGTATTTGTTGATGCTTACGCGTCATGGTGCGGACCATGCAAACTGATGGTGAAAAATATCTTCCCGCTTCAGACGGTAGGAGATTATTATAATTCTCACTTTGTAAATGCAAAGATTGACATGGAAAAGGGAGAAGGAATTGGCCTGGCAAAAAAATACAATGTAAAGGCATTTCCAACGTATCTTTTCATTAATGGTGATGGTGAAGAGGTACACAGAACTTTAGGGTATGTGGAAGAAAAAGACTTCATCCAGTTTGCTAAAGATGCAGAGGATCCTAATAAAAGACTGACTTCATTGAAGCAGAAGTTTGAAAAAGGAGAAAAGGATCCTGAATTCCTTAAAAACCTTGCCGGACTTACCATCTACAATGATGCAGATTTTGCCGGCAAAGTACTGGACCGTTATTTCCAGCAGAAAACAACTTTAGACCAGGA
This sequence comes from Chryseobacterium indologenes, assembly GCF_001295265.1. Classification (GTDB taxonomy): domain Bacteria; phylum Bacteroidota; class Bacteroidia; order Flavobacteriales; family Weeksellaceae; genus Chryseobacterium; species Chryseobacterium indologenes_A. The sequence goes on from NZ_LJOD01000001.1 coordinate 674,561, forward strand.
AGATGTGCAGATGCTTCTTTCCGGCCTTCAGAGTACAGAAAGCCCTGTATACAAGATTTTCCAGTCTAAAAAAGCTGATATCCTCAAAATCGTTCCTGAAAGTCAATATGACAGGTTCGACAAGAGCATCAAACTGAACACTATTGCTAAAAAGGCATATAATGCAGATACCAAAACATGGAATGACAGTTATTTCATTACAGAAACTGAAAAGTTCATGACCAAAGAAGAAGCTGAAAAAACGCTGAAAAGAGCAAAAGCTTCCAGAGCTTTAAAAGATAAAGATATTCCGGCTTACGAAAAACTGACCCTTGAACTGTATCAGGACATCAGTAAAGCAAGCTATCAGGAATTAAACTCCATAGCATGGAATTTCTTTGAGAATGTTAACAGTAAGCCTTCTTTACAGCAGGCCATCGTATGGGCTCAGGAGTCGGTAAAGAAAAAAGAAGAATATGCCAATACAGATACATTAGCGAATCTTTATAACAAGATTGGAGATAAAAAGAATGCAAAAATCTGGGCAGAAAAAGCAATCCAGCTGGCTAAAGCTGCAGGAGAAGACTCAACAGACACTGAAAAATTACTGAAAAGTCTTTAATCAATACCATTTAAAAGCCCCGCAGAAAATTCTCTGCGGGGCTTTTTTATTCTTAACAGGCAAATTTTATTTTTGTCTGTCTTTTCGTTTTTTAATATTCAAACAAAACACTTCCCCAGGTAAATCCGCTTCCGAATGCTGAAAGAAGAACAAGATCTCCTCTTTTTATTTTTCCTTCTTCAATGGCTTCACTTAAAGCAATAGGGATAGATGCAGCTGTTGTGTTTCCATATTTCTGAATATTATTATGGATTTTTTCATCCGGAAGTCCGAATTTCTGCTGTACAAACTGGGCAATTCTAAGATTGGCCTGATGCGGAATGAACATATCCAGATCTTCAATCTTTTTCCCTGCCTTATCCAAAGCTTCCTGCATAGTTTCCGGGAATCTTGTTACAGCATGTTTGAATACGAAGTTTCCGTTCATGATTGGGTAGACTTCTTTATTCGTCACGTTTTCCGGTTCTTTCCTCATCCTGTCGCTCCATCCGAATTTAGACCCGGGGAACTGGGTGCATAATTCATCTGCATATTTTCCTTCAGAATGCATATTTACAGCTAAAATATCTCCTGCATTTTCGTCTTCTGTAGCGGAAAGCACAATAGCTCCTGCCCCATCTCCGAAAATTACGGAAACTCCTCTTCCCTCATCAGAAAAATCAAGTCCGAAAGAATGAATTTCTGCACCTACAACCAGAATATTTTTATAGGTCCCCGATTTAATGAAGGCATTGGCAACACTCATCGCATAGACAAACCCTGAGCATTGGTTTCTTACGTCTAAAGCACCAATTGTTCCGCATCCAAGCATTTCCTGAAGCAATACTCCGCATCCAGGGAAATAATAATCCGGTGAAAGGGTTGCAAAAATAATATAATCAATATCCTGAGCTGTTAACCCGGCTTTTTTAATCGCTTTTTCGGAAGCTTTGAAACCTAAATAAGCACTGGTTTCCTGAGAGTCATTCCTGTTTTTCCTGTGTCTTCTTTCCTTGATTCCTGTTCTTTCCGTGATCCATTCATCATTGGTAGTCATTAGTTTTGCTAGATCATCATTGGTAACAACATTATCTGGCACATAAAATCCGATCCCTTTTATTGTACTTTTAATCATATAGTTTTTTAATTTTGGCAAAGATAAACTTATTTAACACATAGTATTTCAAAATATTAGTATTTTTATTATATGCCAATTGATACAATATACAGAGATTCCCAATGCGAATGGGTGGATGTAGAAGCCCCTACAGCAGAGGATCTGAAGTTTCTTCACGAAAGATATGAGATCAACAATCTTCTTCTGGAAGACACCATGGATCCTAATCACCTTCCGAAATATGAAGAAGACGGAAATGTAAAATTCTTTCTTTTGCGTGAAAGCACGGAACTGGAAAGGAAAAACCTGAACACGATCAGTGATATCAGTACCAAGATCGGGATCTTTCTGCTGGACAACACCATTATTACCATCCACAGGATGAAGACGAAAAGCATTTCGGAGACGAAAAAACAGCTTTCAGCCCAACAGGCAGAAGCTTCGCCTTCTAAAGTAGCTTTAATGATTGCGCTCCTGATCATGAAAAGTTTTGATGATGAATCCGTAAGCCTTCTGGAAACCATGGATAATATTGAGAACGAGATCTTTCTTAAGAACACCAACCATACGAACCAGATCCGGAGGCTTTATAAGCTGAAAAGAAAATCGGGACTTAATTCGCGGGTGCTTGTAATTTCCACAGATGCCGTGGATAAATTCAAATTATTAAACCTGCAGGATTCTGAAATTGTTGATTTAAAAGATAAACACAAGGATGTTGTTGCCGATTTTGACCATCTGAATATTCAGATTACCAACCTTATTTCCATGTTCCTGGCTCTTTCCGATCAAAAAGCCAATCAGGTCATGAAAGTACTGGCCATCTATTCAGTTTATTTCTTACCGATCACGTTTATTGCCGGGCTGTATGGAATGAACTTCGACAATATGCCGGAACTTCATCATAAATATGGCTATTTTATAACCGTTGGAGTAATGGCTTTGGTGGTGATTTGCACCTTTATTTATGCGAGAAGGAAACAATGGTAACCAGCCTGTAATATTCTCCCCCCAATAAACACCCCCAACTCTAAAATATCCACCATGAAAACCGAAGACCTGAATACAATTCTTAAAGACGATATTCTTTCCGCGGAATCTAAAGAAAAACTGATTGCTCTGCATGAGAACATCTCGTCCAAAGAGTTTTCTGATCTGCTGGATGTTCACGGAAACCAGTATGTGGAATTTGTACAGGAAGGCGGCGGTGTATGGGGAAGCGCACTCGTCGGTTATCTTTACGGGCTGGAAATTTTTGGTGTCCGTTTTCTGAAAGTGGCAGGAACAAGTGCCGGAGCCATCAATACCATGCTTATTGCAGCCTGCAAAACAAAAGAAGAGGCCAAAAGCGAAGTCATCAAGGACATTTTATTCAGCTGGAATTTTGCGGATTTTATGGATGGGAAAACGTACGTAAAAACCACCATTCACGCTATGCTGAACAATAAAAATTTCTTTAAGATCAATATCATTATTGCTATAGCATACATCATTCTTCTCATCACCATTCCTTTTGCGGTTCCCTCTGAAACGATTCTGAATGCCAAACTGATGTTCTTAATTCCCCTGATTCCGGCTGTCATCCTTTTTTTCTGTATTAAAAAGCTTTATAATAACTTCAGAAAGGCCAACAGCGGGCTCAATCCCGGAAATATTTTTTTAGATACTATGAAAGCTGCACTTGACGGTTTCGGCATCAAAACAGTTGCCCAGCTCAATCAAAAGTTTATTCGGAAAGAACATCATCTGAACCTTAGCTACCGTTACGGAAACAATCAGGAATATTATCAGAAAACCCTGCAAAGTATTGAGGCCATCAAGAATAAAAATATTGAGCACATTGATCTGACCCGATATAAAATTTTCTATGAAAGTGCTGCCAATAATGATTATTATAAAAACAACCCTTTTTATAAACTCCGGTCGGAATATGTAGTCATTGCTACAGACATCAATGCCAAAATAAAAGTAGAACTTCCTACAATGGCTAATCTATACTGGTCTGAAGAGGAACTGAAACACATCAGCCCTGCTGAATTTGTAAGAGCTTCAATGTCTGTTCCTTTCTTTTTTGAACCGTTTCAGAAAAGAATCAATAAAGATGAAGATTCTGTAAAATATGCCTGGAAATTCTGGATGAATACAAAACCTGAAGACATCTACCCTGCCGGAATTTTTATCGACGGTGGCAGTATTTCTAATTTTCCGATCGATCTTTTCCATGCCGATGATGTTTTTTATCCCAGATTGCCGTTATTCGGAGTACAGCTTACCAATGATTCTGACCTTCTTTCAGAGAAAGGGAAAACCAGTGAGGAAATTCTTAAAACTCCTTTTTCGTATGCAGGGAACATCATCAGCACTTTAAAAGGGTTTAATGATAAATCTTTCCTTACCAAGCACAGTTTTTACCGTCTGTTCAGCATCCAGTCTGTCAACTGCGGAACCAGCAGTTGGCTGAATTTCTTTATGAAAAAGGAAGAGAAAGAGGATCTTTTCAACAGAGGTTTTCAGGCGGCTTTAGATTTTCTTAATCAATTCGACTGGGAAAAGTACAAATATGAAAGAATGATGCTTTCAATGAAAGACAAAAAAATCCTGAAGGAAGAAGATACTCCAACGGTGGGGTAAGGAATTTTGAGTATTTTCAATTATTAAACTCTGAAGAAATTTCAATAATCAGAATACATGAACTGGATGATCAGAAGCACTAAAAAGGTGAAATTTCATACCAACCTTCAGGAAGTTTTAAAGCCTGTCTGGGAAGATCTTACCGCCTACAACTGGATTCTTACTGATCCTGATTTCGTGTCTGACGATATCATTCCTATTACCTTTGACCATGATTTTTTTATTTTGAACCACGGACAGTTTGAGCAGATTTATAACAGCAATACTCAGATCATCTGGGGAATCATTGCAGCTGTACCTTCTGCTATTGAACCGGATTCACTGTATATTTCCCGATTATCTGCTGAAGATCCTGATGTCTGGAAAAGCAATCATTTTTCAATGGAAGAAAGCATTTTAGAAATTATAGCTTTTGATAGTGGCTATACCATCGTAAAGTTTAAAGATAAAACCCTTTCTGATCGGTTTAAAGATTATTTCCAGGAGCAGGCAATGGATTTAGATTACTTTAATAAGAAATAACATCAACATTATTTTATACTATTAACTAATTGAAAATGAATTTATTTTTAATAAAAAGTTATATTTATATTTTGTAATTTCACCTATAATTCGCAAAAGCCCAACTTTCAAAACTAATATTTATGAAAAATATATTTACTTTTTTGTGTACTGTATCATGTATGGCCGTTTACTCACAAGGCTGGATACAAACCTGGAAAATAGCACAGTCTGAAAGAAATGTAGCCGCGGTTTTTGGCTTTGATATTCTACTTAAAAATAATGTTCTGTATTCCAGTGCTACGGGAAATAATACCGATTCCAACGGGCAGAACTCTATATTTCAGGCAGGCAGCCTGTATGTATTTGAGCTCGAAAATAATACATGGATACAGAAAGCTAAGATTGTTCCCAATGACCGGGCTATGGTTGACGGATTCGGAAAAAAATTTGCCGTAGACAATAATGATCTTTTTATCAGTGCTCCTTATAAAGACGGAAACCTATTTACTAATCAGGGAGCAGTGTATCGTTTCAGTAAAAACAATGCCGGAAACTGGATTCAACTTCAGAAAATTGACCCGCCCGCAGCCACTACTGAAGGAGGATTCGGATCAAGTCTGTCTGCAGAGTCAGGAGTTCTGGCTGTTGGATCTCTTCAATCTGATGTTTCGATTTTTGAATTTAGCAACACCACACAGCAATTTGAGCTGACGCAAAGTCTTCCTTTTTCAAACAACGGAAGTATCAATAATCCCACAGTCTTTATAAAAGGGAACAAGATATTTACAGGAAAACGAAATGCAGAGGTTAATGGTACTCCTAATGCCGGTCAGGTTAATATTTACGGTAAAAATGCAGCCGGAATCTGGGAAATCAAACAGACCATTGATTCTCCTGTGGCGGGAGAAACTGAATTTGGATCTAATGTTTATGCAAAAGATGATTATCTTTTAGTAACAGCCTATTCGGGTTTATTTGTTGCTGTTTACAAGTACAATTCTACATCGGACAGCTATGAATATAAACAAACCATTAATGATGACAACACTTCTTTTTTCGGGACTTCGGTTTCTATTGAAAACAATACCCTGGCTATAGGAGCTCCCAGCTCTATGAACGGGACCATTAATAGCGGAAGTGTCTTCATTTATAAACCTAAGACAGATAATGAATGGGCACTCACCCAAAAGATCTACCATTCCAATCCTTCTTCTTTTGATAATTTTGGCCGGGGAGTAAGTATCAGCAACGGAATGATTGCAGCAGGGGCTCCTCATCATGCTCTGGATCCTGCGGGAATGAATTATATATCCACAGCGGGCTCCGTATATGTGTTTAAAGATCCTACCCTGTCTGTTCATGAAGCTGAACCCGGGACTTCATTTCAGCTATATCCCAATCCTTTTTCCCATTCTGTTTCCATCCAGCTGGGAAAACTGTATGAACAGCTAACCGCAGAAGTATTTGATCTTTCAGGAAAAAAAATATTTACCGAAAACTTTTCACGAAAACAGGCTATTGATCTGCATTTAGGATTTCTTACTTCAGGAACTTATATGGTTAAAGTTTATTCAAAGAACAGCACACTGATAAGCTCAAAGATCATTAAGAAATAGTCCTCAATAACAGATAAATACAGTATGGAAGAGTTTATAAGAGCTATATAAAATTGATTTTATGCTACACTGCATCTAAGAATTGAAGATACATCGGGACACTTTTTTCAATCCATTCTTCTGAAGGATCGTTTTCTATTCCGTAGTATACAAAAGGTTCCTGATAGTCTGCTTTTATATAATCAAAAGTCAGTTCATAGGGTCTGAAAAGCTCGTTCATTGTATATTTATATTTTCCTGAAGCACTATATCCATCCTGATCAATTCCTGCGGAAACTGCCAGTGACATTTTCTTTCCTCCAAGTTTATAGCCGCTTTTACTCCCGTAGGCCCAGCCATATAAGACAACCTCATCCAGCCATTTTTTCAGAAGCGGAGGGCTGCTGAACCAGTAAAAAGGAAACTGAAAAATAATTTTGTCATAGGCTTCCATTAAATGCTGTTCTCTGGCGACATCAATTTTTTCATCGGGGTATTCTTCATACAATGCATGAACCGTATATTTTTCAGGATACTTTTTCAGCTCTTCCATCCATCTTTTATTGATTACTGATTTCTCTATATCCGGATGAATGACGATAACTAATGTTTTCATTTTTAATTCGATTTCTGTTACAAAATTAATATACGTAACTTACATTTCGTACATTAGCAACCTATTGTATGGTACTATAAAAAATGTAAGTAATGACTAAAATAAAGGAAACCTCCACTAATTTCGCTAATAAAAAAGCCCTTGCCGACGAATGTCCCGAAGTATATGCTTCCAACCTGATCGGAGGACAATGGTCTTTGGCAATCTGCTGCTATCTCATTAACGGAAAACTCAGATTCGGTGAGCTGAAAAAATGTCTTCCCAACATCACAGAACGTATGCTCACGCTTCAGCTCCGACGGCTGGAAGAAGAAAAGATCATTACCCGAAAGGTTTATGCCGAAGTTCCTCCCCGCGTGGAATATGAACTTACAGAAATAGGATATCAGCTTAAAACCATTATTCTTGAACTTGAAAAATGGGGAAAAGAACACAAACTGGCTGTTCAAAAGATATAAGGGCAAGAAAGCCGGAAGATGGAAACTACTCTTGTCCGGGACCTTCTAAAAAGTCTTTTATAGAATAGACAATTCCTTTGTTTATATTTATATTTTTCAGCTTTATATATATTTTTAGCGAATTAAAAATAAAACAATAGTAAAAAACAGAATTATTTTAATTTTTATCACTATTACGTTGAATTATTTTCTATTATAATATTATAAATGGTTTTTTTTGTAGATTTAATAAACATTATCCATCAAATAGATACTATGAAAAATCTGACTTTTTTAATCTGTATGACAGCTGCTTTATGCTGCGGAACTTATGCCCATGCCCAAAAGATCTCTGACGGCGAAACAATAGATGTAAACGGCATGAAAGTTACTTTCTCTATTCTTAACAAAGAAAGCATACAGGCAGGCGGAAAGCCTTATGACCGTTATAAAGTTTCTGCATCTGTAAAGAACACAACCGATAAATCTTATAATATCAGACTCTCTGCTTATCCCCAGATCATAAGTGATACAGGCATCGTAGAGCTGAACTGCATCAATGCTACGGGGGCAAAGCTTACTTCTAAAAAGATCCAGCTGAAAATGAAAACCCAACTCATTAATGTAACCTATTCTGCTTATGACAAATCCGGTAAATATATAACCAGTACCATTCCGGTAACAGGAAGTTATTATTTCGATTCCGGAGATACCATCAATGATAATGCTATTTTTATTGTTCCCCAGGGTGAAAAGCCTGATGTTTCAGTGCGAAGCTTACGATAGAAACATCTTTATAAACTAAATTCGGGGTTACAGGATGCGGCGGCTCCGCCGCCGCATCCTGTAACCCCGAATTTTACCTCATTATTTTAAGATCCTTCTGTTTCCTTCCACAAAGGCTTTTGTTCTAAAACCCGGGCATGTATCGGGCATGTTTCCTGATGCGCCCCTTTCAGGTATCCGGTGCTCATCAGAAATTCATTTACAATTTCGCCTCCTGTAAATTTGAATGTTTTTTTAAACAGCTTCATCCACTCCTGAAGCGTTTTGGGATGATGATGATTCAGCCATTTCTCGAATGAGCCGAATTCAGCCTGTAGTTCCAGGATCGTTTTGGCATTCTCAATAGCTGCATTCACTTTCAGTCTGTTTCTGATAATTCCCGGATCGCCCAGGAGCCTTTCACGGTCTTCTTCCGTATAGGAAGCAATTTCCCGGATATTAAAATTGCTGTAAGCTTTCCTGAAGCTTTCTTCTTTTTTCAGGACTGTTTCCCAGCTTAATCCTGCCTGATTGATTTCCAGGATCAGTCTTCCAAATAATTCATTATCATCATGGATCGGGAATCCGTAATAATTGTCGTGATAGTTTTTATGCAGTTCCTTTCTGCTTTCGGGCTGCATTCCGGATATAGCTAAGCAATAACTCATTGAAATATATTTTCGTTTAAACAAAATTTTTTAAAGCTAAAAAACTTTTCAGCCTATAAAGATAAGGCAGGATGCTGACAACTGTTTGTCAGCAGTATTAAAAAAATGAATATTTTCTTTCGTTTTTTTAATAGTTTGTTTTCTTTACCGTTGTTTCACAAAACATCCTAAATTAGCACAAAAAATCCGATAACCTATGAAACTTCTGCTAACAGTTGCTTTTTCACTGATCTATACCCTTTTCAATTCCCAGCATATCTATTCCAAAGCATATGGAAATCAAAAGAATCCTGCCGTTATTTTCATTCATGGCGGACCAAGTGGAAATGCTACCCTATTTGAGGGAACAACGGCACAGCGGCTTGCTGACAGAGGATTTTACGTAATTGTTTATGACAGACGCGGAGAAGGACGCTCTAAAGACAGCACTGCAATGATGACGTTCAACGAAAGCTTTAATGACCTGAACCAGATCTACCAGACCTATCATCTCAAAAAAGCTTCAATTCTGGCTCACAGCTTCGGAGGAATCATCGGAACATTGTTTACCAGGCAGTATCCTGAAAAAGTTAGTGCTTTAGTTCTTGCCGGTGCGTTATTTACGCAGCAGGAAACGTACGATCATATTTTAAAACAAGGAAAAGAAACGTTTAAGGACAATCCATCACAACTAAAAAAAATTGCAGAAATTGAGAGTCTGAGTAAAAATTCTGCAGATTACCGGAAAAGATGCTACGAACTGGCCAGCGAAATGCACTTTTTTACCATGCCCTCTCCTACCGCAGAAAGCCGGAATCTCAGGAAAACCTACGAAGACAGTGAGTTTTATGCTGCTAATTTCAGAAATCCGGAATCTCCGATAAAGTTTTACAAAAATGAACCGTTGAACAACCTGGATAATACCTCAGCTTTACACGCAATCAAAAAAGGAGGAATCCCAATTTATGCTGTTTATGGTAAAAATGACGGAATTTTCTCAGAAAAACAGCTTAATGATATAAAAAACATTGCAGGAAGAAATCATTTTAACCTCATAACCAATTGCTCTCACTACTTATTTGCAGACCAGCAGAATGAATTTCTGAAGTTGATGAGCCAATATTTAAAATAAAGTGTAGCTTTGTAATATGCCGGCAGCCAGAATTCATATGAAGACCTATAAAGCATTCCTGATCATGCTTATTCTGGCGTTTTCATTATCTCCGTGTTCTGTAAAACGGGATGTACTCAGTATTTTTGATATTCAGTACATCAGTGGCTTAAACAAAATAAAAATGACCTCCGGATCAGTATTTTCCTGTGACGGAGCTACTGAAAATCCAACGTCAAAATCCTCTGTTTCTAAATCCGACCGTAAACAGCAGAGCGGAGAGCCATCCCATCCATCAAGCAAACGATTATTCTTTATTAATGACCGTTCCAGCTCATATTCAGGAAGGGTTTCTGGAAACAGTCCTCCCAAATATATTTTATTTAAAAGATTGAAATTACATCTGGGTTAGATCATTTCCGAACCTATTTTTAATATTAATCTTTCAACACATAAAATATAATGAAATATACAGCAGACAGCCGTTCTTACGATCCGGCAGGTCTTTACACGTTGTCCCTCCGCCTTGTGATTGGATGGACTTACTTCTCGGCATTTTGGAGAAGACTTGTCCTTGAGAATAAATTAATTCCCGATGAAAACGGATATATTGGTGAAAAATTCAATCATTTCCTTCCCAATGCTTTAGGTATTAAACCTCTTATAGAATATCTGGTGACCCATCCGGATGCTTTGCAGAGGTCAATGATGATCTTTACCATCGTGGAAGCCATTGTAGGATTGTTGATTATTCTGGGATTTTTTACGAGACTGATGAGCTTCGGAATTTTCAGCCTGGCACTGGGAATCCTGCTCGGCTCCGGCTGGATCGGGACTACCTGCCTTGATGAATGGCAGATTGGCGTTTTAGGAATTGCAGGCGGATTTATCCTCTTTCTTTCCGGAAGCAGCACTTATTCACTGGATTATTACTTCATGAAGAAAAATAAAGCGTTTACCCATAAAAAATGGTTCCTATGGCTGGGCTCAGGCAGTCTTCCGCTATCCAAACCTAAAACATTTGTATTGGCAGGTTCTGCACTTATCTTTGGACTAACGTTATATACCAACCAATATTTCCACGGGGGAGTCTGGGGGAAGCTTCATAATAAATCGGTAAAGCCTAAGGTGGAGATTTCCAATGTATCTTTCAATCATCAGCATATTCAATTTGAAATATACAGAACGGAAGGAGCTGATGTCTACGGATCTTTCCTGATTGGGATTCAGCTGACGGATAAAGATGGAAAAATTTTAAAAGAACTGAATCAGGCTGATCTTTCAGAGTTTCCGAAAGAAAAAATCAAAAATCATTATGTGGCTAAGGTTAAACCGGGCAAACACAGCCTGATTATTCCTCTCGGCGCAAAAGCAGATCTGCTGATTACGATTGACGACCTGAAAAAAGAAGAAATCCATAGGATAAAACTGATAGACATCAGCGGAACGGAATGGACATTGGAAATTCAATGACGTAAACAATAAAACCTCCGGAGCTACCGGAGGTTTTATATGTAATTATAATTAGTGCATCGCTTCACTCAGGTCTATTTTCTCTTTGCTTTTCCTTTCTTTAATGAAAAGAATAAACGGAATACAAACCAGGAATATCACTCCCAGATAGAGGAAAACATCCATATAAGAAAGCACGGTTGCCTGCTTCGTCACGGAAAGATCCATCATTTTATAAGCGGCATTCATTGCGGCATCAGGTGTCATTCCCTTTGCAATAAAATTGGCCTTTAATGCGGCCAGCCTTTGCTGAACATCAAAACTATTCCCATCCAGATGGGAGATCAGATTATTCCTGTATTTCTGGCCTGCATTGGCAATGAAAGTGGTAATGGCTGCAATCCCGAAAGATCCTCCCAGCTGTCTCATCATTCCCGTAAAAGCGGCTCCCTGGCCAATCTCCTGACCTTTCAGTGTACTCAGTGACAATGAAGTGATCGGGATAAATAAAAGCCCTAAACCTGCTCCCCTTACAATAAGCATCCAGAAGAATGCATCCTTGCTGGTATCCGGTGTCAGGATTTTATATCCCCAGAAACTGTAAATAAAGAAAATAAACAGTCCCAGCGATACCAGAATCTGTTGTTTAGCTCCCTTGGTCAGAAGCCGTCCGATGATCGGCATCATGAAAGCAGTAGTCAGTGCGGCCGGAATCATCAGTGCACCCGACTGAAGGGCTGTCCATCCCAAAATACTCTGGGTATACAGCGGAACAATAAAGGTAGATCCATATAATCCGAACCCTAAAACAAATGACATCACCGTACCGATTCTCAGGTTTCCGTTTTTCAGTACCCTGAGCTCCACGATCGGATATTTGAAGGTAAGTTCCCGCCATAGGAAAAGGATGAATCCTAAAACAGCAGCTATCGTAAAGGCTACAATCATTCCGCTTTCAAACCAGTCTTCTTCATGTCCCCTTTCCAGAATAAACTGTAATGAACCTACTGTTACGGCTAATAAAGCGATACCAATCCAGTCCACATCTGAAACTTTACGTTTTTCTGCATATTTCGGACTTCTTACGAACTGGAGCGTCATTAGGGTTGCCGCAATCCCAATCGGAATATTGATGTAAAAAATATACGGCCAGCTATAGTTGTCTACGATATATCCGCCTAATGGCGGCCCTAAAGTCGGCCCGATAATCACTCCCAATCCGTAAATGGCCTGTGCCATACTTCTTTTTTCAATCGGATAAGACTCTGTAATAATTGTCTGTGAAGTTACCAGAAGGGCTCCACCGCCGATTCCCTGCATCAGTCTGAAAAATACAAGTTCCCATATATTGGTGGCATTTCCGCATAAAAACGAAAATACCGTAAATATAATGATGGAAGCTGCAAAGTAGTTTCTACGTCCGAACTGCTGCGAGAGCCAGCTCGTCATGGGTACGATAATTACATTCCCGATTGCATAAGCCGTAATTACCCAGCCTACTTCAGAAAGTGTGGCTCCAAGATTCCCCTTCATTTCATTCAATGCAACATTGACAATCGTGGAGTCCACAATTTCAAGCAAAGCACAGAGGATTGCTGTAATCGTGATGATTACTCTCCGTGCTCCATATTCTACTAATGATTCTTGCATACGTTTTTACAATGTAAAAAAGTCAATGGTGAACTTGCTGCGCAGTGAACGGTGAATTTTAATACAAACTGTTAAAAAAACACTATTGACAGCAGTCCCAATTGGCCTATTTACCATTTTAAGTATTATTTAAGCGAAACCTCTGCCTTTACATTCATTCCCGTTCTCAATCGTTTTGCAATGGATTTATCAAGATTCACAAAATCAATTTTTACAGGAAGACGCTGAACTACTTTAACAAAGTTACCACTTGCATTGTCCGGAGGAAGAATAGAGAACGTAGCTCCTGTTGCAGGAGAGAATGAGCTTACCACACCTTCAAATTCTTTATCAGGGAAAGCATCAATTTCAATTTTCACCTTTTGTCCTTCTACCATTTTGTCAACCTGGGTTTCTTTGAAATTGGCAACTACCCATTTCTGGTCATTTTTAACCAAAGCAAAAAGCTGGGCTCCTGCCTGAAGGTACTGCCCTGCCTGGGTAGGAACTTTCCCCACATATCCGTCTTCCGGAGCCAGGATTACAGTGTATGATAAATTAAGTCTGGCATTTTCCACATCTACTTCTCTTTGCTTTGCCACAGAACTTGCCACACTGATCTGCTGTGAACTTGCAGCTGTCTGGGAAGAAGCAATCGTTGTCTGCTGAGCGATCTGATTTCTCTGATCTACCAGAACCTGAAGCTGTTTATCTGCTGATTGTTTTGCTGCTAAAGCCTGCTCGTACTGCTGCTCTGTGATGGAATGATCTTTCACCAGGTTGGCATATCTTTTTAAGTCCTGTGATGTTTTCCAAACATTTACTTTCGCCGCTTCAATCTGCGCGTTTGCTGTTGCTACGGCTGCCTGTGAACTGTTGATGTTTTTCGAGGTAGCAGTAGTTGTTGCTTCCGCATTGGAGATATTGCTTTTTGCCGTTGATAAAGCCGCCTGAGCCTGTTCCAAAGACATTTTCTGATCCCTGTTATCAAGAATAACCAGAGTATCTCCTTTTTTTACGAACTGATTGTCTTTTACCTTTACCTCAGCAACATATCCTGAAATTTTAGAAATTACCGGGGCCATATTGGAAGAGATCTGAGCATCATCCGTTTCTTCATGGTACTGCCCGTAAGTATAAGCTCTGTAACCATAGATCCCCCCACCGATTACTACAGCTGCTAAAATGATAGGAAAGACTAAACTTTTTTTCTTTTTAGGTTCAGCTGCCTGTGTATTATTATTTTCCATTTTGGTTTCGATCTGATTATTTAATTGTTAAAGTTCCTGTTGTCTGTAATAATTTTCTGTAAGCCAGGGCAGCATCTGCCTTAGCATTGATTACGCCTACGTTTGCGGCAATCTGGGCGGCATCAGCATCCAGAAGTTCCGTCATGGTCGCAAGACCGTTATCATATTTATTCCTTGTAATTCTGTAATTTTCATTAGCCTGCTCAGCAGATTTTTCAAAAACGGAGATCCTCTTTTTAGAATAATCGGTGTTCTGATATTCTCTGTTAACGTCAAGCTTAATGTTGTCATTCAGTAATTCATCAGTGGCTGCCAATTGCATTTCTCTTGCTTTTGACTGTTTCAGGGATGAATTTTCTTTCCATAGATTGGATAAATTGTAGGAAATCCCGATTCCTACATTCAGTGCATTATACACTGTAAGAAATTTAGGAATATCAGCTGCCACATACCCTCCTGTGAAAGCTATTGAAGGAAGATTCTCGGCTTTCGCTGCTTTTGTTCCCAATTCTGCTGCTTTTCTCTGCTGTGCCAGAGCCTGAAGATCCTTACGGTTTTCTCTTGCTTCATTTATATAGAAACTCACAGGTTTTACATCATTTCCTTCTTCTATATAGTTCTGGTCCACTTCAATTTCTGTGGTTTCAGGAAGTCCTAATAACAGGTCCATATTGATATTGGCAATATTGTAGTTGTTTTTGGCTTCCAACAGCTGAAGTTCAATATTGGAGGTTTGCAGGTTCGCCTTCAGGCGGTCATTTCTTGCTATGATCCCGTTATTTTCCATCTTCAGGAAGGTCTCATCTCTTTTTTGGGAAGCTGTAAGGTTTTCCTCTAAAACTTTAATAGACTGATTGGCTTTAAACAGATTGTTATAGGCCTGAGCAACATTGTAAGCAATAGCAGTCTTATCATTCTCTGTGCTTAATTTCGAGGCTTCCACCAGATATTTTGCAGACTGAATGCCGTATTTAATTCTTCCTCCGCTGTAGATCGGAACACTCAGATTAGCCGATGCATAAGCAACCTGATGCACCTCCGGGCCTCCGGCACCTCCTGAACCTGTTGAAATCTTCAGGTCAACCGTTGGTTTGGTAGGAAGATACATATAGCTTCCCGAAACTTTCAGTTCAGGAAGCTGCCTGTTTTTTGCTTCCAAAAGATCTGCTGTAGCTTCTTCAATTTTAGCGGCATCAATCTTTAAGCTCTTGCTGTTCTGGATTCCCAGCTGTACGGCTTCATCAAGACTGAGATGTTTCTTCTCCTGAGCATGAATGGCTGTAATTCCCATTAACAGGGAGAGTGCCATAACCGAGTTATTTATTCTCTTCATAACCTAAAAGGTCTTTTAGTAAATATTTTATATGTTTATTAAGTTCTGTGTAGTACTTTTCGTCAAAAACCTCGTCTTCTTCTGTATCGTTCAGGAATTCCTTATACATTTCTTTGGCATTGGATGCATAAAACAAAGTTCCGCTTATGGTGGAATGAAGCAGATAAATAGGAGGCTTCTTGGTGAAAATCCCCTTTTTTAAACCACTTTCAAGCACCTGAGAATACATGGATAGAAATCCCATTTTTGTCTGTTTCAGAAATTCGATGATCTGTGGATTTTTGGTATGAAGCTGCTCCCGCTGCATAATCCTGTAAAAACATTTGTGATGTCTTACCCTTCCGGAAAACTGGTCTACAATTCTTTCAATTTTCTGCCATTCATCAATATCTGTTCTTTCCAAAAGGTCTTTTGAGAAGAACTGCCCTTCATTCATTCTGTATTCAACAAGTTTTTCGTATAATTTTTCTTTTGATCCGAAATAGTAAGAGATCATGGAGATGTTTACATTAGCTGCCTTTGAGATTTCCCTGGTTGAGGTTCCGTCGAAACCCTTTTCAGCAAAGAGTTTTTCAGCAGCAAATAATATATTTTCTTCTTTTGAAATCATATCACTTCCATTTTTTCAAGGCGCAAATGTACGCAAGATTTTTACAAAATCAAACGATTGATTGATTTTTTAATATAGATTTAATTTATATTTACAAAAAACTAAAACGTATGGGCCTATTTGATTTCCTTTTTAAGAGGAAGAAAAAAAAACAGACCAATGAAGTGACTTTAAAAAATGACTTTCCTGAGGAAGTGGCAGCTGTATTACCAGAGGAAACAACAGCCGGTCTTGCTGAAGATATCAATGTTGTATCAGAAGAAACAGCTCCCTCATCCAATGAAGACGGAAACCGCTTTGATCTTGAAATGACTGAAGCTTTCAAGAGGTATCATTCTG
This sequence comes from Chryseobacterium indologenes, assembly GCF_001295265.1. Classification (GTDB taxonomy): domain Bacteria; phylum Bacteroidota; class Bacteroidia; order Flavobacteriales; family Weeksellaceae; genus Chryseobacterium; species Chryseobacterium indologenes_A. The sequence goes on from NZ_LJOD01000001.1 coordinate 691,177, forward strand.
ATCCGGGTATTGAAATCAATATCCAAATTGAAGATGGCAAAGGCGGGACTCTTCCTCCTTATCAGGCTTATGGGGATCTATTCGGGGAATGGATGGGCATTCAGTCAAAATGGGACCGTATATCATTATTCTATCGTTTCTGGGATCAATCCCAATTTGAAAAACTTGAACAATGGCAAGTCGTTGAGCGATTCGTAAAAGACCGTTATCCTAAGAAAGCACTCTCCTATTTTGAGGAAAATATGTCTGATAAAAGGCACTTTACCAAGGAAGAACTGGTTTCGCTTTCAAAACTTCACCGGGTATTGCTGGATAATCCCACAGCAAAGGAATATATTGAAACAGCCTATCAGAGCCACCCTGAAGATCCGGCTGTGAAAGTAGAATATGCAACTGTGCTCCACATCATAGGAAATCATTCTGAAAAAGAACTTTCCCATCAGTTATTTCATGATGTACTGGACAAAAAAATACAGCAAAATGATACGGAATCTGTTTTCGATTGTTTCAGGTTCTCTAAAGGCTATACTGATTCTTCTATTTTCGCCATGCTGTATCTGATGAATACCGAGGCTGATAATGATGCCTGGGACTATGTTGCGGAAGAATATTATTATTGTCCTGTTTTCAGATATGAACATGCCGTGCAGCTATCACAAACTGAAAACCCTTTGAGAGCCCTCGCAAAACTTACTTCCTTAAGCCAGGAATTTCCATGGTTCAGAATTGCTTTAGAAAGTACTATAGGCAACATAAAATCTATGCGGAAACAGCTTAATAACCCGGATTTTATGGAAAAGGAACTTCAGGAATTTCAGAATTCACTAAAAAATTTATAACATCTTTGGGAATCTGCTATAACTATCTAGTCAGGATTTAATTAAATAATCAAAAAAGTATTACATTTATCTGCATAAAAATTTTGAATCATGAAAAAAACAATTTCCATTCTTGCGATCAGTTTATTCTCTTTGGGCTATGCTCAGGAAAAGCCTAAAGAAGGAGGCTGCTGTGCAGGAAAAGACAAAAAAGAATGTTCCGTAAAAGATAAAAAAGCTTGTTCGGATGCTCATCATAAAGGTTGTGATGCAAAAATGAAAACAGCAGAGAACGCTTCAAAAGAAAAAGATAAAAAGGCTGTAAAAGAAAAAAAGACGGCTTAAATAAAAAACAAAACTCCGGAAAATCTCCGGAGTTTTGTTTTATGTACTTTTATGAATGTATCTCGACAGTTTTATTCCAAGGTCTGTCCAGACAATCTTAGGATTTCCGTTTCTGGTAAGATGAAGGTCCGCAGTATTGATTTCCTCCAGAATGCTTTCTATATTGGCTCCACTGATGAATTTTGAAAATCCGGCCCAATTAAATCCATCTGCATTGATCTTCTTATACACCAGACTTTCCGACTGATAGTTCTGAAGTAGGGCCAGTCTGAAAATCTCAGAGCAATAGTTTAAAAAGTTTTTTTGTTTTTCTCTGTTCCAACCGGCAATTTCTCTTGCCCAGAAAATGATACTCTTAAGAAACTGCGGTTTCTTTTTCACCATAAATGCATCACGCACCCATTGTACAAAAAGTTTTTCAAATTCATCTGATTTGCTTCCGGAATTCATAAGCTTTACAGCATCATTAAGATTTCCCTGGGCTTCATGAACAATTTCCCTTACTTTTTCGTCGGTCAGTGAAAAGTTCTTTTTAAGGAAATTTCCGAGATCTTCATCATCAATCCTCGGAATTTCTACTACCTGGGTCCTTGAAAGAATAGTAGGAAGAATATCGTTAGTGCTTTCTGCTGTAAGAAGGATAATGGTTTTTTCCGGAGGTTCTTCCAGAAATTTTAAAAACTTATTGGAAGCTGCAATGTTCATTTTATCTGCCCTCCACACGATCAGGATTTTGGTTCCTCCTTCAAAACTCTTTAAGGCAAATTTTTGGTTCTGATCATCTATTTCGTCTGCAGAAATAAAAAGCTGCTTGTTTTCAGATTCCAGGAAAGCTGTCCAGTCATCATAACTGGAATAAGGAGAAGCCATGATCATTTCCCTGAATTCTTCAAATTTATTTTTACTCAAAGAATTTTTGTTATCCGTAAAAACCGGAAAGCTGAAGTGCAGATCGAGGTGATTTAAATGCTCCACTTTTGAGGCAGCATGCTCATTTTCTCGGCTTAAGATCTCTTTAGCATAAGCCAGAACCATAGGAAATGTTCCATATCCTTCTTTTCCTACAAAAAGCTGGGCATGGCTCACTCTGTTTTCGGCAATGCTTTCTTTAAGAAGCTGTTTCAGGTTCTGTTGTCCGGCAATGTTCTCCCAATTCATGTTCCAAAGATAAAAAATCTGAAGGAGAATATGGAATTAAAATGTGAATGGTGAATTTTGTCACTTAGTAAAAATCTACGCTGAAACTGATAGACTATTTACCATTCCCATTCAATTATTCAATATTCATCAACTTTCCGGCTTCCCGGATGCCCTTAACAAACTTTAACCACTTATAATTTTTACAATTCATTAATATTTAAGATATTTGCGCATTGTTTTAAAAATAAAGAATGAAAAAAATCTTTGTAGTATCATTCATATCAGCTGGATACTTCCTGAATGCACAGAGCATAAGCAATTCTCCTTATGCCACTTACGGGATCGGAGATGTAAAATATGATAATACGATTGAAACTGCCTCTATGGGTGGTATATCTACTGCTTATATCAGTGATTTCACAAGCAGTTTCAACTTTGCAAACCCTGCAAACAACTCTAATTTCGAGCTTACAAGCATCAGACTGGAAGCAACCAACGAAAACAATTACTTCAAAACCAACTATAACGATACGAAGTCTACCAAACATTCTACGTATCTTTCTAATATTGCACTGGCCTTCCCTTTATCTTCAAAGGTAAAAATGGGACTTTCCTATCAGCCATACAGTTCCAAGAGTTATGATATTCTAAATACCCAGACCTTAGAGGACGGAACAGTATATGGAAACCGTTTTAAAGGAAGCGGAACATTAAATACGGCTCAGGCAGCGGTATCCTACAAAATCAACCAGCAATTTGCCGTAGGTTTAAGAGCGAATCTTTATTTTGGAAATCTTTACGACCTTAATGAATTTACATCATCCAAAGCTGATCTGATTAACGGTTACGAAACTAAAAACAGTATCAAAAACTTCAACTTTACCTTAGGGGGAAGCTACCAGAGCCTGAATACCCGTACCGATAAGAAGTTCACCATTGGAGCAACGGCTACTTTCGGGAATACCCGTAACACCACTACTGATTACACCAACAGTACTTACCGTTATACTGATTTAGCCCAGACAACCAAAGATAATGTAAGCATCATTGAAGAGAAAAACACCAGTTCTAAAAACATTCTTCCATTACAGGCTTCTATCGGGGTAGGTTATGGAAGTGAAAACCATTGGTTCTTCTCCGGTCAGCTTGATTATAAAAAAGGAGAAGATATTTCTTATTTCGGAAAAACATTTAATTTCCAGGATACCTACAGGATTTCTGCCGGAGGATGGTATCTTCCTAACTATAATAACTTCAGAAACTATTTCTCCAGAGTGATCTACCGATATGGAGCGTTCTATGAAAGAGGTAATCTGAAATTAGACGGTACCAGCATTAATAAATTCGGGATTTCCGGAGGAGTTGTACTTCCGTTCAAAACAAGCAGTATTACAAGAATGAGTGGTCTTGAGCTGGGTGTTGAAGTGGGTAAAAGAGGAACTCTTAAGAATAACCTGATTAACCAGAATTATATCAATCTGAGAGTCGGCTTCAATTTTGCTGATAAATGGTTCAGAAAGAATCTGTACAACTAAAATGAATTTTTCATACAAAATATCATATAAAAATATAGCATGCCTTTTTAGTTGTGCTATATTTTTTATATTGACTTCCTGTGAAGAAGATCTTACAAAGATTAACGGAAAAGACAGCAAAAACTTCCCTTCACAGATTATCAAAAAGGCTAATATCATACAACGGGACTCTGGTTTTATTGTATTAAAGGCTAAAGCACCGATTATCGAAAAATACGAGCTCATAGACAGTCCGTATACCGTAGCAAGAAAAGGGATCGATATAGAATTTTTTGATAAGAAAAAACCTAAAATTCCGGGAAAAATCACAGCAAAATTTGCCCGCATTTTTGAATATAAAAAGTTCTATGAAGCAAAAGGTGATGTAAAAATCACCACCAATGAAGGACAGAAATTTGCCATGCAGAGTATTTTCTGGGACCAGAAAAAAAACAGAATCTATACTAAAGATACCGTATACGTAACAATGGAAGACGGCTCTACACTGGTAGGAGCCAATGGAATGACTGCCAAAGATGATTTTTCTGAATACACATTCTACAACAATTCAGGAAATTTCAGTTCCAAAAGGTTAGCTACTGATAAAAAAATGCCACAGTGATGAAGGTACAGGCTATCGGGTTAATGTCCGGGACCAGTCTGGACGGTCTGGATATCTGTTTTGCTTCTTTTGAAAAGAAAAATGGCAGCTGGGCTTTCCGTATCCTGAATACTGAAACAATTCCCTACCCTTCAGAATGGGAAGAAAAGCTCAGAAATTCTGTTCATTTATCTTCTGAAAATCTTCTTGAACTTCATTCAGAGTACGGCTTTTATACCGGCAGACTGGTTAAAGGATTCATCGAAAGAAACCGCCTTGACAATATCAGCCTGATTGCTTCACATGGTCACACCGTTTTTCACCAGCCTCAAAAGAAGTTTACCCTTCAGATCGGTGATGGAAGAGCCATTAGGATAGAAACGGGGCTTCCTGTTATTTATGATTTCAGGAGTCAGGATGTACTCATGGAAGGAAATGGTGCCCCTTTAGTTCCTATAGGGGATCATCTGCTGTTTTCAGAATATGGTGCCTGCCTTAATTTAGGGGGATTTTCAAATATCTCTATGCAGAAAAACGGAAGAAGGATTGCGTTTGATATTGCACCTGTTAACATCGTTTTAAACCGGCTGGCGCAGAAGTCAGGCAAAAGTTTTGACGAAAACGGAGATCTTGCAAGACAAGGCACTATTGATCCTGAAATTCTAAATAAGCTTAATTCTCTCGATTTTTATCACCTGCCCTATCCGAAGTCTTTAGGTATTGAATGGTGCATTCAAAATATTTTCCCCCTGCTGGAAAATACAGAAACAATGGATGCCATCTCTACTTTTACCGAACATGCAGCCCAACAAATTGCCGTAGTCCTCAATGAAAATGCGATAACAAATATTCTCGTTACCGGAGGAGGCGCTTACAATACGTTTTTAATTGAAAAAATAAAGTCAAAAACAAAATCTGAGATTATCATCCCTGAAAAGGAAATCATCGAATACAAAGAGGCCCTGATCTTTGCCTTCATGGGTGTTTTAAGGATGAATAATGAGATCAATATTCTTTCTTCCGCTACCGGAAGTACTGCTGACCACTGTTCCGGGATAATCGTTTAAAATATTAGTCTGAAATCTGATCCAAACTACGGAAGCTAAAAAAACTCAGCATTCAGGCCCTCATCACACTAAAAAATTACAGAATAAAAGTAGACTTACTGAATAACGAAACGATAACCATGTTTAAATTATTCAATATAAAACTGCATAAAAAAACCTTCATTAGTGAAGGTTTTTAGTTTTTTATTTATAAGCTTCAATCTTATCGGTCAGGGTATTGATAAAATTCTGAAGCGGCTTTTCTACCATCATTTTAATAAAAGGATTGAATTTCCCTTCAAAAAGCATCTGAACTTCAGTCTGGTTTTCGTTAACAGGATTCAGAGTTGCTGTCAAAGAAAAGTCTAAGCTTGAGCTTGCCGACTTCAGCACTGCTTTCTGGTCAGTAACTTCATCTATTTTCAAAGCTATTTCAGGCATTCCCTGAAGACCGAATTTAAATCCGTTGTCTCTTGTTTCAAACTTCTGAAGACCGTCCGGCATAAAATCTTTATAGTTCTCAGGTGTTTTTAGTAATTCTGATAACTCCTTTGATGATTTATTGACAATAATTTTTCGTCCTTCTAAATTCATTTTTTATTTTTGTATTTAAATTCTTAATTCTTACAAATGTATAAAGTTTTTGTGAACGAAAAAAAATTATTAGTGTCTAAGCATCCTGAGAATCTTGAAAAAGAGCTTAAGTATGAAAGTTTCACAACTTTAGAGATTGCACTGGATCTTCTGGAGAATACATCTGCGCAGGAACTTAATATATTCGGTGAGAATATAGAAGAGATCTGGAAAGAGTTTCAGGGACTTTTCAGAATTATAGAAGCCGCAGGTGGCCTTGTGAACAATCCGCAGGGAGATATTCTTTTCATCAAAAGATTAGGAAAATGGGATCTTCCGAAAGGTAAAATGGAAAAAGGGGAATCCCGTGAAGAGTCTGCGGTAAGGGAAATTGAAGAAGAAACCGGACTTAGAGACGTGGAACTGATCAGATTCATCAACACTACCTATCATATTTATATTGAAAGAAATGGCGAAAAAATCCTGAAATGCACTCATTGGTTTGAAATGTCTTTCAGTGGAGAAGATACATCAAAGCCTCAGATAGAAGAAGGAATTACAGAAGTGGCCTGGAAAAATACGTCACAGATTGAAAACGAGGTTTTTCCAAGCACTTTTAAAAATATTAAGCTGATCGTTAGAGAATTCTGGGATTCCCAACCTAAATAATTTGGAAAAAAAATTAAGCAGAAAGAAGAATGCTGTTAATCTGCCTTAAAATGACAAACTTTCTCATATCCCCTATCTTTCCTATTCTTACCAAACCGAACTGATATTAAATAAATTCTATAGATTTTTCCAGCGCAATGCCTCTGGACCCTTTTAACAGGATATTTTCAGAATGTATTTTGTGTTCTTTGAGGTATTCTATCAATTCAGCTGTATTCCCGAAAGATATTCCTGAAGGATTAATGGCTTTAAAGTTTTTTCCGACAGTAATAATTTCGTCGAATCCCAGGGTATGGGCCAGTTCAAGAATATTACGGTGTTCTTTTATACTTTCATCGCCCAGTTCAAGCATATCTCCTATAATGATAGTTTTACGACCTTCAAAAGAGATGAAGTTATTCAGAGAAGCGGTCATTGAGCTTGGATTGGCATTGTATGTATCCAGGACTAAAGTTCTTCCTTCTTTCTTTACAACCTGGGAACGCATATTTGTTGGTGTATAGCTTTCAACCGCATGCTTTATATTTTCGAAACTGATTCCGAAATACAGCCCGAGACTTGCAGCAGCGCAAAGATTGGTGAAATTATACTCCCCCGTAAGTTTTGACACTGCTTTCATGCCCTGATATCCTAATCCAACAAAATGTTCTTCTGAAATTAATTCAAACTGATATTCCGAGGTTATGCCTCCAAATGTTATTTTGTCCGGATAGCTCTCTGTTTTCTCTTTCTGAATAGGATCATTTTCATTAACAACAATAGTCTGGCCGTTGTTTTTCAGATAATCATAGAGTTCAGATTTTCCTTTTATGACTCCCTCAAATCCTCCGAATCCTTCTAAATGAGCTTTCCCGAAGTTGGTAATATACCCGAAATTGGGTTGCGAAATGGTACACAGAAGCTCTATTTCTTTCTGATGATTGGCTCCCATCTCAATCACAGCCATTTCATGTTCCGGTTTAACAGAGAGTATCGTAAGCGGAACTCCAATATGGTTATTCAGGTTTCCAAAGGTATACTGAACATTGAATTTTTCCGAAAGCACCGCATGAATGATCTCTTTGGTAGTTGTTTTTCCGTTGCTACCTGTAAGGCCTATAACAGGTATCTGAAGCTGGTTTCTGTGATGAATGGCCAGTTCCTGCAGAAATTCCAACGTAGATGGAACATAGAATATATTCCTGGATTTATTTTCAAATTCAGCCTGCTCAACAATCACTGCCAGCGCCCCGTCATCTATGGCTTTTTCTGCTAAGGTTGCTGCATTGAAATTTTCACCGGAGAAGGCAAAGAAAATATCGTTTTTTCCTATCTTTCTGCTGTCGATGGTCACTTTATCTGCCTGTAGCAGTAAAGGATAAAACTGTGCTGTATTCATAGTTCAAAAATAAAAAACCTTCCGAAAATCCGGAAGGTTTTTTGTAAGTATTTTTTGATAAATATTATCTTCTAGTTCTACCTTTATCGCTGGCTCTGGCATCCTGTGCAACACGGAATCCGATCCAACCAAAAGCTTTCCCCTGATTCTTATATCTTCTCTGCCCCGGATCTAACCAGTATGCAGTATCCATCCATGAACCTCCTTTTACTACTCTCACTTCATTAGAGATAGCAGAAGTTCTGTCTTTGGTATCTTTCTGCATTTTCACTTTTCCGTTAGCATCTACAACAAATCTTGTTTTAGGAGAGTTGTACATGTCAAATGAAGCTGCGGAGTCTGAAGCTCTGTAATATTCAAGAGAAGATTGTCTGTCACCATCTCTGAAGTTTCTGTAATCTGCGATAGTTTCTCTTTCAAACTGTCCAGGAAGTCCTCTGTATACAAGTCTTCCGTCAGCTAAAGTATCGTATTTGATTGTACCTTCTTCGATCATTTTGTAAGTTCCGTCACCGTTTCTTACGATCGCCTGAGGCATATTTCCTCTGTAGTAGTTGAAGTCGCTGAAGTCTTCGTCAATGATAGGTCTGTAAACGTCGGCAGTCCATTCAGAAACGTTTCCGTACATTCCGTAGATTCCTAAATCATTGGAAGGATATTGTCTAACATCTGAAGTTTGTGCAGATCCGTCATTTTTCCATCCCGGAAGACCAGAATAGTCACCTTTACCCATTTTGAAGTTTTCAAGGAACATTCCTCTGTCTCTTCCTTTGGATCCTCTTAATCTTTCAATTTGAGGTTTCTTTCCTGTGTATTGGTTGTATTCTCTGTTTTTAGCCATTCCCAATGCTGCGTATTCCCATTCAACTTCTGTAGGAAGTCTGAATTTCTGAACCATAGATGCATTAGGAGCTCTGTTGGCAGCAAGAAGTCTTTGGTTGGTAGTTTTCATACCACTTTTCTGCTGCATTCTTTTTTCGTTGATGTACCCTTGCATTTCAGGATCATTCGATTTGAATTTATCCATATTGAAAGCAGTTCCACCCTGGTTATTAGATTCGTTGATATACAAATCTTTTGCAATAATACCAGCCTGCATCAAAGCTTTTTCATTGGCTCTGTCTGAAAGCCATTCACAATATCTGTTTGCCTGAGTCCAGGAAACTCCTACTACCGGGTAGTAATCGAATTCCGGAGAACGCAGATAAGTTTCATTATAATCGTTTCTAGCTAATTTGTTGTCCCATAATAAGGTATCCGGCAGGGCACCGTTATAGATTTCCTTAAAGCTAGGATCGCTCGGCGGGAATACATACTTCAACCATGTAAGGTATTCGCGGTATTCATAGTTAGTAATCTCAGTTTCTCCGATAAAGAACGAACTTACCTGCATTCTGCGCGGTGTATTGTTCCAATCGTGCATAACATCATCTTTCACTAATCCCATTGTAAAAGTTCCACCTTCTACATATACCATTCCCGGCCAACCTTTCTGCTTTTGTTGCTTTCCTGCAAAAAACCAACCCTGTTTTTCGTTTGGTTTCCAACCTGTCTTGCTGACAAATTTTTTGGTGCCGCCTCCTTTGCTGGTTCCTGACCCGCCACAGCTGGTTAATGCAAGTGTAGAACTTAATGCTATTAATGAAAACAACTTTAGTTTTTTCATAGTCGATATAAATATTTTCAAAGTACAAAGAAAAAATAAATTATTCAATAAATCAAGTAAACATTTGATTTTTTTGAAAAACGTTAACAAATTAATTTTATTGTATCACAATTTAATTCTAAAATTTTCATTTATTTTGTAATTCAGAAATTTCAATAGTAAACATGAAACAAAAAATCACTCTTTTATTTCTATTCTCTTTTGCATCAATGCTTTGGGCCCAAAGGAAAACCATAGAATGGGATGGTTCCAGAATCCAGGACTTCGGTGACACAAAATTAAATCTTCCGAATTTTAAAAATGAAGGTTTTTCATTTGGCCAAAATAACATTTTTATCATAACTAAACAAAAGATAGGAGAAAAGCAGCTGAAAGTTTCAGATCTTGCCTGGGAAAATGTTTCCGGCAGAGAACTATATGAACTGGATAAAGGCAGTCTTCCCAATTATGACATTGCCAATGTTACCTATTATACCCTGGAAGGGGAAAGATACGCCAACATCAGTGTGGCCTTATTTAAAAATGTAAAAGGACGTCTTCAGAGGCTTTCTTCATTCAACATTACAGAAACTGCGGTTTCCAATGAGCTAAGATCGGGAATGGCCAATAAAGTGGGAACAACAGATAATCCTCTTGCCAACGGTGGTTTTTACAAGATCAAAGTAGACCGTTCCGGAATATTCAAAATCACGGCACAGTTTTTAAGAGATAACGGAATAAGCCCGTCTTCAGTAAATCCGAAGAATTTCAGAATCTATGGAAACGGAGGTATTATGCTTCCTGAGTTTAACCGAGATACAAAATACAGTGCTCTTCAGGAAAATGCCATTCAGGTTGTAGGAGAAGAAGACAATGTATGGAATGAGGGAGATTATGCCCTTTTCTATGCACAGGGACCTAATGGATATAACCTTTATGATACGTCTAACGGAAATGGTTTTAAAAGAACTGAAACCCGTACAGACCGATCCAATAACCTCAAAAATATATACGAAGACTTTTCTTATTACTATATTAACTTTGATAAAGGACCGGGAAAAAGGGTTCAGACCGTTGATGCCAACTTACCGGCTACCCCTCTGATTACAAGGTATGATAATTACCAGGTGGTTAATAATGACCAGAAGAATCTTTTGAAAGTAGGAAGAATCTGGACGGAAGAAGCACCATTCATTACAGAGAAGGTCATCACTTTTCCTATTAATTCTCCCATTCAGGCTTCTGACATGATCAGGTTTAAAACACAGGTGATTGGTTACAGGGCACAGAAAAACACTGTTGAGTTCAAAATTAATAACACCAATGCATCTCTCCAGGCAGTTCCGCCTAATACACAAAACTTCACCTATGATTATTATCAGCTGAAATATGAAGATGTATTAACCAACCTCAGCGGAAATCAGATTACATTCAGCTACAAACCCGATATCACAACAAATCCAAACGGAGCGTTTTATTTTGATTATGTAGAGGTACAGTATAAAGAAAATCTTACCTTCAACGGCACCCAGATGAACTTCAGGGATTTTTCTCTTGTAAGCGGATCAAATACCGGCTATGGATTCGGCATCAATAATGCTGCTGCTTTAGAACAGGTATGGGATGTTACTGATATTACCAACGCCAACAGAAGGGTAAACAAAGCAGGCGCAGGAAGTTTTAATTTTGGTTATCTGGCTTCAGATCCTAATTTCAACAATGAGTTTGTGGCCTTCCGTGCGGACGCCGCTTATTCACCTCAGTTTGTGGAAAGAATTGCCAATCAAAACCTTTCTGCCCTGCAGAATATAGATTACCTGATCCTTACTGTTCCTGAAATGATGGGACAGGCTCAGAGGCTTGCTACCTACCACCAGACTAAAAACAATTACAGGGTAGAAATTGTAGATGTAAATAAAATATATAATGAGTTCGGAAGCGGAAGCAGAGACCTTACTGCGATAAGAGATTTTGTGACCAAACTAAACAGCCCTGCCGGAAGCCTTAAATATGTATTTATATTGGGCGATACTTCATTTGATTATAAAAACAGGATTTCTAACAATTCCAATGTGGTTTCCAGCTATCAGAGTGAACACTCTTCTGATTTTGTAGGATCTTTTGTAACGGATGATTATATTGTAATGACGCAGCCGCAGACCTCATCAAGCATTGATGGCAATTTACCGGACCTGCCTGTCGGAAGAATTCCTGCAGCCAATGTAAGCGAAGCCGGAGATATGATGAATAAAACACTTGCTTATTACAATTCACTTCCGGGACAGTCCAGCCCATTCGGGGAATGGCGTATGAAACTTGATTTTGTTGTGGACGATGATAAGGATAACGGAAGCCCGTTCCATAATGTAATGAATACCTCACTGGCTGATATCTTTGAACAGCCGGGACAGGTGGATCTTAAAGAATATAACGTAAGAAAATTATATATGGATGCCTTCCCTGCTCAAAGTACAGCAGGCGGACAAAGATACCCACAGGTGAACCAGGCAATTTCCAATGATATAGGAAACAGTCTGTATATTTTTTATTTTGGACACGGAGGGATTAACGGATGGGCACAGGAAAGAGTTCTTACCACTACGGAAATTCAGAATTCCAACAATTTTTCTACCGTTTACAGCAGATTCCCGTTTGTATCTACCATTACCTGCGAGTTTACCTTATGGGATGAGCCCGGAACATTTTCAGCGGGAGAACAGTTTATTAAGCTGAAGCAGGGAGGCCCGGCTGCAATGATCACTTCAAGCCGTGCTATTGGAGTAGATTACGGGCGCAGCTTTACCGATTTTTATACTAAAAACATCTTTAAACTGACCGGTGACAATTTTGAAACTCTGGGTTATGCCCATTTAACCGCAAAAAAACAAAAAACAGCAGGTATTGACCACCTGAAGGTTAATTTCCTTGGAGATCCGGCTATGAAGCTGAGCAGACCACAAAGACTTCTTGTAATCGACAATATTGAAACTCCGGTTCCGGGACTGATCAGAGGTCTGGATTTTGTGAAAGTAAAAGGTCATATTAATAACCCGAACGGAACTTTGAACAGCACTTTCAACGGAAGGGTTTCTATTAATATTTTTGATAAAAGGCTTAATAAAAAGACACTGAACAATGACGGAGGACTTACCCCTATATTAGATTACACGGAAGAAGGAAGTGCTATCGTTAAAGCTTCAGGAACAGCTGTAAACGGAGTGTTTACCGTAGAGTTTTATGTTCCGAAAGACATTAACTATGCTGTAGGACAGGGAAGAATTTTAGGATATGCAGATAATAAGGTATCTGATGTATTCAACAATCAGGCTGTACAGGTGGGAGATATCAACCCGAACGGAATCAACGATAATGAACCTCCGAAAGTAAGACTGTATATGAATAACACCAATTTTGCAGACGGAGGAATTACGAATCAGAATCCAATGCTTCTGGCGTGTATTACAGATGATACGGGAATCAACTCTACAGGATCAGGAATCGGCCATGACATTACCGTGTATCTGGATGGCCAGATCATCAATACGGTTGTTCTGAATGATTTCTTCGCTCCGGGTGAAGGCAACGGATGTGTAAACCCAAGCCTGGCCGATTATCAGAAAGGAAATGTAACCTATCCTTTCAGAAATCTTGCTGTGGGACAACACCAATTAACATTTAAAGTTTGGGATATAAACAATAATTCGACAACTGCTACGTTAAACTTTGAAGTTAAGGATGAATCCGATCAGCATCTGATTATTAACAGACCGCTGAACTGGCCGAATCCTTTCACCAATAAAACGTATATTCAGTTTGAGCACAATTGTGATGATATTCTGGATGTTAATGTTCAAATCTATACCATCACCGGAAAATTAGTAAGAACATTATCACAGCCGGTAGTTGCAGAACCGTTCCTACAGGGCTTTAGAACGCCGCGTCAGGCAATAGAATGGGACGGAAGAGATGATTTTGGGGCAACTGTTGCAAAAGGTACGTATATTTTTAAGATATTTGCAAAAAGTCAAAATCAAGAAAAATGCAAAGGAAGTGCCACAGCTGTAGAAAAAATGGTACTTTTGAAATAAATTAGATAATACATAGATAACAATATTTATAAAAAACTGATAATATATAAAAGACAACATATGAATTTAACTACAAAACTGCTTTTGGGATTTGGTTTGAGTGCTGGTTTTCTGGGCTATTCGCAGGACTTAGGCAAGATCAATCCAGTATTAACCGGAGCGCCTTTCCTTAGGATTTCACCTGATGCAAGAGCTGGTGGTATGGGAGATCAGGGGGTTGCTACCTCACCTGATGCCTTCTCACAATTCTGGAACGCAGCAAAATATCCTTTTAGCAGAACAAGTTCTTCCGTAGGTCTTAACTATACACCTTATATGGGGAAGCTTACTAATGATGTATTTTTACTGTATGGTGCATTCCATAAATTCTTAGGACAGGAAGAAAGATCTACCATCTCTGCCAGTATTTATTATTTTAATATGGGGGAAGTGGACCTTACTCAATTAGTAGGTACAGAAGTAGCATCAATGGGTACTTCAAAACCCAACGAATTCTCTATTGACGTTGCTTACGCCCTTAAACTTTCTGATTCTTTCTCAGGAGCTGTTACCGGTAGATTTATCCGTTCAGACTTAGCCGGAGGTTTCAATACCGATACCACTCTTAAACCCGCCAACTCTTTTGCAGTAGATGTTTCCGGATATTATACTTCTCCGAAGTTTTCAAGCTTTGGAGGCTATGAGGGTAAAGTGAATGCAGGTCTCGCTATTCAGAATGTGGGTCCTAAACTGGATTATACAGGAAATGAAGAATCCAGATCTTATCTTCCTACTATGGCAAGATTAGGGGTTGGATATGATATGTACCTGGATGACATGAACAGAATCGGTTTGAGCGTGGAAGGTTCTAAAATCTTAGTTCCGGGTTCGGAATATGTAGGTATAGATCCAAATACAAGACAGCCAAGATATGAGATTCCTAATGTAGGTCCTATTGCCGGAATCACAAAATCATTCAAAAACAAGAACAGCATCATGTACAGCGGAGCTTTGGAATATTCTTATGACAATGCTTTTTCTGTAAGAACAGGTTACTTCCATGAAAGTGAAGAGCAGGGAGCAAGACAGTATGCCACTGCCGGTATCGGATTAAAGTACCGTTCTTTCGGACTGGATATCTCTTACCTGATCAATATGTCAAAAATCAATACTGCCTTAGATAATACCCTTCGTTTCGGTCTTACCTGGAACATTGGTGAAGAAACATCTAATGTAGATTATTAAGATATTTTTTCCACCTATAAACCGGTTCTTTTCTGAGCCGGTTTTTTTATGCCGAAAAAAGTCAATGGCAAACACTCTGTTCGTTACGCTGTAAATCTGCAAATCAGTCTTATTCACTTTTCGCTCGCTGTAAAATTCACAATTGATAAAAATATAATAGCAGACAGCCACAAATAAGTTTATAAAAGTCTTATTTTTATAAGGTTTTTTATCTCTCCAATAATTATTTTTGTAGCATGAACTATTCAGCAGAACTCAAAAAATTCGTTACCAGCCAATATGTATATTCTGCAATCAGAATTACGCTGGCCACTGTTCTGCCCTGTTTGGTTCTTGCGCATTTCGGAATTTTAAAAGAATACTTTCTTTTTCCTTTGGGAACCAGCTTTGTAGCGCTCACCGACCAGCCCGGCCCTTTTATCCGAAGAAGAAATGCACTGGCCTTTGCCATTTGCTGCTTTGTATTGGTGGCACTCATCGCGAGTTTGGTAATGAATATTAAAGTTCTTGTTCTTCTTGAGATTATTGTATTCGGAATGTTTTTCTCCCTGATCGGGGTTTATGGCCAGAGGCTCGCAGCGGTAGGATCATTATCTCTTGTTGTGCTTGCCATCTTTATTGACGGGCATCTTACAGGAAGTGATATCTTTAAAAGCTTACTGATCTTTGCCAGCGGCTGTATATGGTTCCTGCTTATATTCCTTGTTGTAACAACTATCCGTCCGTATAAGCTGGCAGGTCAGATGATTGGTGAAAATTATCTCCAGCTTGCTGAATTTTTAAAGATCAAAGCCAATTACTATCAGAAAAATCCTGATTTCGACAAGCTGACTACCCAGGTTATTGCCAAGCAGATTGAGATCAAAAATCTCCAGGAAGAAACAAGAGAGACTGTTTTCAAGACCAGAACCATCGTTAATGAATCTACAACAACCAGCCGGTTACTGATGCTGATGTTCCTGAACTCAATGGACCTTCATGAAAAACTGATGACCTCTGAAAGCGATTACCAGAAGTTGCAGCAGAGTTTTGAAGACAGCATGATCCTGGTCAACATTCACGATTACCTCAATCTTCTGGCTGAGGAGATTACCAATATCGGGATTGCCCTTCAGAGTGGGACCAGGGCAAAACCTATGTTCAATATGGAGCTTGAACTAAAAAATCTTAATTTTAATTATTTTGAACTAAGGAATAAACAATTATCTCCGGACAGTCTTGAAAACTTCATGATCCTGCGCCAGATTCTGATGCGCATTAATGAGATCACAAAGGAAATCAATGAGATCTACAAAGTATTTTCTCAAAACGTAAAACTGGCCAAAAGTTTATCTACCGGACTCGATCTGAAGAAATTCATGCCTAATGAACCCAAGCTGAATTCTAAAGTTTTAAGGAATAATATTTCATTATCGTCCTCTCATTTCCGTCATGCCATAAGAATTACAACAGCACTGCTGCTTGGATACCTTTTCTCCATGTTTGATTTTCTGGGATTGGGGCATACCTACTGGATATTAATTACCATTACCGCTATTTTAAAGCCGGCCTACTCCATTACCAAGCAGCGGAATCTTCTTCGTCTGTATGGAACTGTTGTGGGAGCTACCATTGCGTATATTATTCTGCATTTTATTCATATCAACAGTATCTTATTTGCCATTCTGCTGATCAGTATGATTATGTGCTTCAGTTTTTTAAAGGGACGCTACTTCTGGGCTGTACTATTTATGACCATTTATGTTTTTCTGAGTTTCAACTTCCTAAACCCGGGGAAAGTAAATATCATCTTTAAAGACAGGGTACTGGATACAGCCATTGCCGGAATCATTGCTTTTGCCGTTTCTTATATTGTTTTACCGGTTTGGGAACATACGCAGAATCTTGATCTCATGAAGAAATCTGCCGCAGATAACCTCATCTATTTTCAGAGTGTAATAGCCAAATTCCTACAGGGAGATTTCGACATTGAAGATTATAAAATAAAAAGAAAAAATGCCATCATTTCACTGGCCAATCTTTCCGATAATTTTCAGCGGATGATTTCTGATCCTAAAAACCAGCAGAAAAAGCTGGAAGTGGTACATCAGTTTGTGGCTACCTCCCATCTTATTACCGCTTATACCGCTTCCCTATCCCAATATGCCAAAAGCAATGAGCAATATCCGGAAATAGATTCCGAAAGCTGGAGTCGTAAGATTGAAGCCGAAATGCAGCAAACCTCAGCCCTGCTCAATGGAAATGACATCAACGAAACTCTCAAAATGGAAAGCCGCCTTGAGCCGGAAGACTCTTCTATTGAGGATATGCTGATGAAAAGAAAAACCGAGATCGAGGAAAACGATATTATCGACCGGAGAGATCCAGATAAAATATCTCATTTAACGGAACTTAAAAATATTCATGATATTCTGGAACTGATCTATGACGTTGCGAAAGAACAGAGAAAGGTGATTGAAAAATATAAAGCGGAGAAGGTAGAGGAATCTTAATTATCCATTTTTCAGATTTCTTGTCTTAGGGTAATTTGTTTTTTAACTGATTATGGTACTTTTAATTAAAAATCACCCTTGGAAAATTTACCGCTATATATTTCATTAACTTTCGGAATCATTACATTAGTTACCCTATTTTTGTTTTGCAGAACAATTAAAGGATCGGATTTAAAAACAGCAAAATCAAATTTCCGTATTATTTCCCCCGCACTCATTGCCTGGCTGATTCTTCAGGCTTTCTTAGCCATGAATAATATTTATAGCACCCATTTAAACTCTCTTCCTCCCAGAATTGTAATATTGGGTATTCTTCCCCCTGTTTTTGTCATTCTACTGCTTTTTAATACGAAGAAAGGTAAATTGTTTATTGACAGTCTTCCCCTTTTATCCATTACCTATACCAATACTATAAGGTTTTTTGTAGAAATAGTATTGTATTGGCTGTTCTTACATAAGGCTATTCCGGAGCTGATGACTTTTGAAGGAATAAATTTTGATATAATGGCAGGTATTACAGCACCATTCATTGCTTATTACGGAATCGGTAAATCAAAAATAAGTATAAATTTAATTTTATGGTGGAATATCATCAGTCTGGCATTGCTGATCAACATAGTGATTATAGCCTTCTTATCTGCACCCTCCCCATTACAGAAGTTAGGATTTGATCAGCCCAATATAGCCATCTTATATTTTCCGTTTTGCTGGCTTCCTACCTTTGTTGTTCCGGTAATTATCTGGGGGCATTTAGTTTCAATAAGGCAGTTGTTTAAAAATAAAAACACTTACTCTTCCACAATTGTAAAGCAGTAATCATCAAAAAACTCTACCCTTGCTTTAAATTCATCTGAAAACTGCTCGTCGTATACCCTGCAGCTTATTTTATGAAGGTGCTTCAGTTCAAAAGGTTTCACTTCATAGTTTTTCTTCAGAGACCAGTATTTGGAATGGTGGATCTTATACATGCTTTCCTTCACGCTCCAGATAATCGTGTAGAATGTATCTGCTTTATCCTCAGGAATAAATCCGCGTTCATTTTCATAGGTAAATTTATCAATTACCCTTAAAATCTTCGGGTTGAATTTTTCAATATCAATCCCTATTTTATTTTTGGAAATCGCAATGGCAGCAAAGGGAAAAGAGTGCGTAATGGAAATTTCCGCATCTTTAGGGGATAAAAAAGGCTCTCTCTCTTTATACAGGATTTTGGAATGAGGTTTTAATCCTTTAAGAAGCTTCCGCACCATCAGGACTTCCTGTAGTTTTTTGGGATGGTAATCCTTTACTTTTTCAGCATTTTCCGGTTCCAGAAGTTCATGGATATTGAGTTCTTCACTCTCATCATATTTCCACACCAGTATTGTGGCATTATCATCAGAAAAATCTCGGTAAAGGGGCATTGCTTTTTTATTCTGCAAAAATACGAAAAAAGGATGGGAGATGGAAGTTATATTTCCCAGCAAACAAATGCAGAATTAATCAGAAAATTTATTCAGAGGAAGCTTTTACTTACGTTAATTGGTATAAACTTCCCTTCTTCCCTCTTCCAGCTCCCCTTCTTAATTTATTTAGGCTGATGATTCACATCATTTCTGTGCTCAAGGATTTCCAGGTTTTCATCTACCCAATAGGCACTTCCGAATCCGTTTACGTAAGAACCTTTTACGGGGTGCAATGCAATAAGAATAAAATCGCCCATTTCTGAAATAACGTCCACCACTTTCCCGTGGGTTTCCTTAAGCTTAGCAACAACTTCATTCCATGTTTCAGATTCTCTTTCTGTTTGGGAAACAGCCGCTTCAATTGTTAGACGTTCACGGGCATAGATCTGCTTGGTGTCCGATTCATCCTCAATAAACATCAATGAAGTTTTTCTTCCGTCCTCCAGGTTTTTGGTATGTTTTGCCATAAAAGACACCAGAATATAAAAAGTATTCCCCGCCTGTACAAAAGGAGCATAGCTTGCATTAGGATTTCCTTCTGCATCAACTGTAGCTAAAATAACACTCTTACACCTGTTGATAAGCTCTTTTACTTTTGGAGCAGCAGGCTTTGCCTTTCTCTGTGCGTCGTTCTGTGCATTAGTATGATCCATAATATATTGATTTATCAGGTGAAAATAGTTATTTATAGTAAAACTAAATAATCTTAAACCCTGTTTAATCTCATAAAATCTGAAACTTATCTATGTTTTTATATCTTAATTATTAATTGTAATTTTGCATTTCGTTATCAACTGAATTTAAAACTATTCATTACATATGAGTACTACAACACAATACGTTCCTTATAAAGTTAAGGATATCTCCCTGGCAGAATGGGGAAGAAAAGAAATTACTCTTGCAGAAGCAGAAATGCCGGGTCTGATGGCTATCCGTGAAGAATACGGACCATCTCAGCCGCTAAAAGGAGCAAGAATCGCTGGATGTCTTCACATGACCATCCAAACCGCTGTACTTATCGAGACATTGGTGGCTTTAGGAGCTGAAGTTACCTGGTCATCTTGTAATATTTTCTCTACACAGGATCACGCTGCTGCTGCAATTGCTGCTGCAGGAATCCCTGTTTATGCGTGGAAAGGTTTAAATGCTGAAGAATTTGACTGGTGTATTGAGCAGACATTATTCTTCGGTGAAGACAGAAAGCCACTGAACATGATCCTTGATGATGGTGGAGATTTAACCAACATGGTTTTTGATAAATACCCTGAATTTACAAAAGATATCAAAGGACTTTCTGAAGAAACCACTACCGGGGTACACAGATTGTACGAAAGAATGAAAAACGGAACCCTGGTAATGCCTGCAATCAATGTAAATGACTCCGTAACCAAATCTAAATTTGACAACAAATACGGATGTAAAGAATCTGCAGTAGATGCGGTAAGAAGAGCTACAGACGTAATGCTTGCCGGAAAAAGAGTGGTAGTTTGCGGATACGGAGACGTAGGTAAAGGTACTGCTGCATCATTCAGAGGGGCTGGTTCTATCGTTACGGTTACTGAAATTGATCCAATCTGTGCGCTTCAGGCTGCTATGGACGGTTATGAAGTGAAAAGACTGGATACTGTAGTAGACAACGCAGATATCATCATTACTACAACCGGTAACTTCAACATCGTAAGAGGAGAACACTTCCTTAAAATGAAAGACAAAGCCATCGTTTGTAACATCGGTCACTTCGATAACGAAATTGACATGGCATGGTTAAATAAAAATTACGGTCAGACTAAATCTGAAGTGAAGCCTCAGGTAGACATCTACAACGTAGAAGGAAAAGAAATCATCATCCTTGCAGAAGGAAGACTGGTAAACTTAGGCTGTGCTACAGGGCATCCAAGCTTCGTAATGTCTAACTCTTTCTCTAACCAGACTCTGGCTCAGATCGAGCTATGGAACAATTCCGCAGCTTACAAAAATGAAGTATATATGCTTCCTAAGCACCTGGATGAAAAAGTAGCAGCTTTACACCTTAAAAAATTAAGCGTAGAGCTTGAAACCCTTTCTCCGGAACAGGCAGAATACATTGGTGTAGATGTAAAAGGGCCATTCAAGCCTGAGTACTACAGATACTAATATTTTTTAATCTTATTATAGTAAAAGACTTTTCAGATTTCTGGAAAGTCTTTTATTTTTCTACCATTCTTTTTTCAGAAGCTGTTTCCTGCTATACGCTCATACTCCTCGCTCCATTGCCCAATCCGAAGCATGCTGTGGGGTAACCGCTGCTATCAGGGCTAGGAAGAGAGCCGGATTTAAAAATCATTGGCTTCAGCTAAATCTGCCTCTTTTATACAATCCGGAAGAAGTTTATTCAGAGCTTTCGTCCTTATTTTACCTATATTTATCTTCCTTATAACAACGTTCATAAAAAAATGAATATATTTAGCCTATCAAAACATATTGACTATGAAAAAACAAAGAGTATCGAATGCATTTGTAGCAGCATCGTGGGTGGCCCTGGGAGCAGGAATGATTGGGTTTATCGTTGGTCTCGCAAGAGCTGAAATGCAGCTGAATGAGAAGGGATATTATTTTACCATTCTGTTATATGGCCTGTTTGCCGTTGTTTCTCTTCAGAAAGCAGTACGTGACCGGTTAGAAAACATCCCGGTAACAGACATTTATTACGGAATCTGCTGGTTTGCTACATTATCCTCTATCGTATTACTGGCTATAGGACTTTGGAACGCCACCATACTTCCAAGCGAAAAAGGATTTTATGCCTTTGCTTTTCTTCTCGCTCTTTTTGGTGCAATTGCCGTTCAAAAGAATACAAGAGACAATATGCTTCAGGAATAATAAAAAACTCTCCGGATCCGGAGAGTTTCTTCTTTAAATAATCAGGCCATAATGCTACAGTCCGAAAAAAATTTCCAGCCATTATCTTCCATACCTGCCAGAGGACTTACAGTTGTCTTAAGAGTCTTTTTGTTAGTTTTTTTTATATTGATACTGGGTTCACTGGCAGGCATGATTATTTTCTCTTTCCGGGTAAAAGAACTTGAAATCAAGCTGATCATATTAGGGTTTTCAGTGCCTGTTCTATCCTTTCTGATATGGATAGCCATAGCAGAATACCGTTCAAAGAAACCCAAATACACCCAAATACAGGTAGATGAAAAAGGGCTGCATCATTACGGTGAAAATATCCAGTCCCAATCTCTTCTCTATGAATCGCTTTCTGCCAATAACGAAGGCGGAGCCTATGATGTGCTATGGACAGACAGAGGCTATTCAGAAAGCGAATCTGATCTTTATATTTTTACAAAAAATGAATTGGATATCATAAAAGCCCAGCCTGTAAAATTTAAATCCGCTGTTCTGGTTCGTAATTCCAATGCGCTGTTTGCTCATTTTGTAAAAGGAATCATGTACTTCCGTCCGGATTTAAAAATAGATCCGAAAGTATTGGAACGGTATCCTATCATAAATCAAATAACAATATAAAAAAGAAACGGATGACTGCTCATCCGTTTTTATTGTTTATCACTGCTTTCAAACTGTTATGCTAATCAATACTATGTTGTATTACAAATCATAATGATTGGGATGCTTTGCCTTAATATCATCCACGGTTCCTAATACTTTATCTTTCAGGGAATCCTGATATTTCTGAAGATTTTCTGCAACACTTGCGTCTGCACTTCCTATTATTTTAGCCGCTAAAATTCCGGCATTCAAAGCACCGTTTAATGCTACTGTTGCCACAGGAATGCCCCCCGGCATCTGAAGAATAGATAATACAGAATCCCAGCCGTCAATAGAATTGCTGGACAAAATAGGAACCCCGATTACAGGAAGCGTTGTGCAGCTCGCTACCATTCCAGGAAGGTGAGCAGCTCCTCCGGCTCCTGCAATAATTACTTTCAACCCTCTTTCTTTTGCTTTCTGGGCATAGTCGAACATTCTTTCCGGTGTTCTGTGGGCAGAAACTACCGTTAATTCATAGGGAATATCAAGACTTTTTAAAAAATTTGCAGCCTGTTCCATAATCGGCAGATCGCTCTGGCTGCCCATAATAATTCCTACCATCTTCAATTTTTATTAGATGTCCAAAGATAAAGAATTTTAACCTGCTGTTAAAATTTTAGAAAAGAGGCAGGAAGCGTGAAGATGGAACTTTCAGACTTCTTGGTTTTCCTGCTTCCTTCTTCCGGCTTGTATTATACATATCTGTACCACTAAAAATTTCCTCAACTGTATCCATCTGATGTAGGGTAAAACCAATAAATTTGCTTGTTATATTCGTCTTATCTTGAAAGATTACAAACTCATTTTTGCTGTTCTTACTGTTGCCCTTGTATGGGGAACTACATTTTTAGCGATCCGTGTGGCTGTAGAAACCATTCCGGCCTGGTTTGTAGCCGGGATCCGGCAGTTTCTCGCAGCGGTTATCATGCTTTTTGTCCTTCTTTCAAAAAAGGAATTCAGATGGATCGGCTGGAAAAGTCTGGGCTACCAGATTATCTTTTCATCATTAATGCTGGTTGTAGCGAATGGAATGACCACCGTGGCGGAAGAAACCGTATCCAGCAGCCTGGCCTCTCTCATCAGTGCCTGCTCTCCTATTCTTGTTTTTCTGGGAAGTGTGGCTGTAGGATTACAAAAATTCAGCCTTAGGGCGCTTGGCGGAGTACTGATGTGCTTCAGCGGAATTCTTTTCATTTTCTGGGATGGGCTTCAGGATCTCGCTAATCCCGATTACAGAATGGGAATGATCTTTCTTTTCTGTGCCATTTCGGGATGGGCTTCAGGAACTATTTTCACCAAAAAATTAAATATTCAGAGCGGAAATATCACCCTGAACCTTTTTTATCAGTTTCTGTTTGCAGGAATTGTTCAGATTGGATTAGCCTTTCTATTCTCAGAAAACTATAACTTCGGAAACTGGACTTTAAAAAGTATTTCTGCGATGCTTTATCTTGCTGTTTTTGGTTCTGTAGCAGCCTTTTTTGCATTCCATTACGCTTTAACCAAAATTTCCCCGGTGCAGGTTTCCATATTAGCCTACATCAACACCATCATTGCCATATTCCTGGGCTGGCTGATCATGGATGAACCTATTTCTGTAAAGTTCATTCTTGCAGCTGTTTTAATCATTTGCGGAGTTTTCATCATCAATTACAAACCGGGAATGTTCAAAAACGGAAAAACGGAAGCCTTAAAAGCCGGCACCTCCTAATATCATAAAACCCCTGCGTATTTGTGACAATGAAATATTTTTAATCAAAAAAGATTCAAAAGAGTTTTACGCTTTAGTTTATAAGTTTATAGCTTCGTGCATAGAAGTTCACTTAAGCTTTTTTAAATCTGAAAAAAAAATTCACCAACACTTATCTGCAATTCCTTTTGATACGACAATCAGAAATATGATCTCTTTCATTATCCACCAAATAAATAACGATAACATGAGAATCTGACAGAATTGCTTTATCTCTTCAACAAAGTTATATTTTTCTCATTTTTAGATTTTTTCTTATCTTGTATACTCCAACTTACATGATATGCTTAAAAACACACTTTTTTTACTTGCAATGGTTTCTTTTCTTATGGTAAGCTGCGATTACAAGGAAAAGGAGAAAAATCTTACGGAAAGAGAAAAACAACTCCTTGAAAAAGAACAATTATTCGCCAAAAAGGAATCTGAATATCAGGCACTCCTGAAAATGAAAGATAGTATCTTCTCCAAAAAAGATTCTGTAGAAATAAAAGCAGCAGTATGGCCGGCAGAAATATCAGGACCATGGAACGGGAAAGTGATTTGTACCGAATCTAACTGCAGCGATTATGTGGTAGGCGACCAGCGTACAGACATCTGGGAATTCGACAATGACCCTACCCAGCCGGTTACCAAGATCATCAATAATAACAATCTGGTCAGACTGTATTCCGGGAAATTTGAAAACAATGAGATCAGGCTTTCTTTTAAAACTGATTCTACAGCCAAAAAATATGTGGAAATGAATGTTGTGCTTAATGACATTTCCGATAACAAGATCAAAGGAACAAGAACGGTTACTTCTGATAACGGCTGTACGGCTAAATTTTCCGTCGAACTGGTACGTTCCATCAAATAAAAACACCTATGATTTTACTGAGTATACACAATCTGAGTTTTCCTATAGAAGATCCGGTATTAAAATTTCTGCTGGTACTGATCATCATTCTTGCAGCGCCTCTGCTGCTGAACAAAATAAAAGTTCCGCATCTTCTGGGGCTCATCATTGCCGGGGCCGTCATAGGACCTAATGGTTTTAATGTGCTTGCCAGAGACAGCAGTATTGTTGTTACCGGAACTACAGGTCTCCTTTACATTATGTTCCTGGCCGGACTGGAAATTGACATGGGTGATTTCAAAAAGAACAAATGGAAAAGCCTCACTTTTGGACTTTACACCTTTATTGTTCCTTTTGTCCTCGGATATCTGGGCGGATATTATATCCTACACTTTTCGATGCTTACCTCCATCCTGTTTGCCAGTCTTTTCTCTTCCCATACGCTTATTGCCTATCCTTTGGTGAGTAAGCTGGGAATTGCAAAGAACAAAGCCGTTAATATTACTGTTGGAGGAACGATGATTACGGATATTCTTGCCCTTTTGGTTCTTGCCGTTATTGTAGGAATGTCCCAGGGAGACGTAGGTACTGAATTCTGGGTTAAGCTGTCTGTTTCCTTTATCGTCTTTGCATTGATCGTCCTTATAGTATTTCCTATTATCGGGCGGTGGTTCTTCAAAAAAGTAGATGATAAGATCTCACAATATATTTTTGTCCTTGTTATGATCTATCTGGCCGCCATGCTTGCAGAACTTGCCGGGGTGGAAGCCATTATCGGGGCATTCTTCGCAGGACTGGCCTTAAACAGACTGATTCCTCACACCTCATCCCTCATGAACCGCGTGGAATTTGTAGGAAATGCTATTTTCATCCCTTTCTTCCTCATCAGTGTGGGAATGCTGATTGATTTTAAGGTATTTTTTAAAAGCTGGGAAACCCTTGAAGTTGCAGGAATCATGCTTGTGGCTTCTATCGGAGGGAAATACCTTTCGGCAGTAGCTACGCAGAAAACGTTCAGGCTGTCCAAAGAAGAGGGAAAACTTATTTTCGGATTAAGCTCTGCTTCTGCTGCGGCAACGCTGGCATCTGTCATGGTAGGGTATAATATCATCATTTCCGAAACAGAAACCGGAGAGCCTGTAAGATTGCTGAATGAGCACGTGCTGAACGGAAGTATCCTCCTGATCCTCATTTCCTGCACCATTTCATCTTTTATCTCACTGGCAAGTGCACAGAAAATTGCAGAAAGCGATAATGAAGATACGGTTTCCGGAAATACCCATGAGGAAGAAAATATTCTTCTGGCCGTTAATCATGAAAAGACTGTTGAAAGAATGGTTAATCTGGGAATCCTGATCAAAGCCCACTCCAATACAGAAGACCTGTTTGCCCTGAATGTCATTAATGAAGATAAAAATGAGTCTTCGGTAAAAAATGCTGAGAAACTACTCCACCAGGCGGCTGATGCTGCGGCTGCGGCTGACGTTAAAATGCAGACTTTAAAACGCTATGACAATGATGTCATCAATGGAGTAAGCAACGTAATCAAAGAGCAGAATATCACCGATCTGATCATTGGCCTGGAAGATGAAAAAGGCTTTTCTCCTTCGTTCGTTTATAATCTGTATAACGGGTATCTTCAGAATGATGATGTGAATGTTCTGGTCTATCATGCAGCCCAGCCTCTTTCTACCATTAAGAAATACGCGGTAATGATCCCTGAAAATGCCCATAAAGAAGCCGGATTCTTTCATGCGCTTTTAAGGGTATGGAATATTGCCAGAAATTCCGGAGCCACCGTTATTTTCTATGCTCCTGAAAATATTCTGGATATTCTGCAGAAGATCATTAAAAAAGCTAATATAGAGGCCGAATTCATCATTATGAATACATGGCAGGATGGCGAAAGAACAGCCACACAGCTGAAAGATGACGAAGCCCTGATCCTCTTTATGGCAAAGCGGGGCATGCAGTCGTATATTCCTCAAATGAGGCTTATTCCTGAATTGTTGAACCGACATTTAAATAATAACAATTATCTTCTGATTTTTCCGTTCTCAGAATTCGACAAGAACAGTCCGGAAATCCGTTCAGTCGGGAACCACGGAGATTTTGTAGAAATTGGCAATGTTATCCAGAAGATTTTTAAATAATAGTATTAAATTTTTAAATTCACTCATTGAAAACAAAGAAAATAATACTTCTGACAGCTGTTTTAAGCTTTCAAATATTTCTGGCCCAATTTGCTAAAGTGGTTGACCAAGACGGCTATGTGAACATCAGAAAAGAGGCAGATGCTAAGAGTGCCATTGTTGGAAAGGTCAGTTCGGGAGAAATCATTTATGTCTATGACCGCGATGAAAGCAGTAAGAACTGGCTGATGGCAGATTATCTGAATAAAAACGGAGATCTGCTTTCCGGATATATTTACAATTCCAGGGTCAGATATATTGAATCCTATCCACGTGTGCCCTCTGTTTCCGTTACTGAAAGTAAGGCTGTTTTGGCTTCAAAGAATATAAAAGTAGAAATTATTGCCGAACCTTTCAGCTACAAAGAAAATAAGAAGTATTTTTCTTCAAGCAGGCGGGACATGCAACTCACAGACCTGTACAAAGGAAAGCCTGTCTGGGGTACTGATGGAACCATTCCGCGGACACATTATAAATCGGTTACCGCTAAAATTGGAAATAATACGGTTGAAATCCCTGCAGCAGAAACAGAAAACCTCTTCAATGTGAATACTGAGTTCACGGAGTGTTATTTTGATTCCGAAAATGAAACCCTCTATATCAGCATGGTTAATTCAGATGGAGCCGGAGGATATGCTGTTCTTTTCAGAGTAGAAAAAGGAAAATACAAAGGAAAAACGGTAATTATGCCTTTCTAAAAACAAAAATAACTATGAGAATCAACACATTATTAATTCCCTTGCTCACTTTTATTTTATTTTCGTGTAAAGAGAAAAAAGAAACCTTTAAAAATGATCCTCCTGCATCTTCTGCAACAGATACTTTAGCTACTGAACAGCCCGCAGAAATGCCAGATACGGCTAATATAAAGAAAATTGAAAGTAAGTCTTTTCAGGAATCGAAAATGGAGGCCGATACGTTAACTAATAATTTCTATTTCGACAAATTTCCTTCAACCCGCTATAAGTTCACCCAAAAAGCAAAACTGGATTTTTCCAGAGATAAAGACTTTTATGATTTCAGGACGAGAATCAGGAAGGCTTATGCAGAAGGAACTCCCGATTTTGCCAGTTATTATATCACCGTTATCTTCGGATGCGGAACGAGCTGTATTATGGGAATGATGATGGATGTTCGGGATGGAAAAATTTACGATCTTCCGCTTGGGGAAGAAACGTCATGCTTATTTGCGGATGACAGGGCAATTTTTGATCTAGACAGCAGGCTTTTCATTGCCAGTATCTGCAGGGAATCTAATGAAGCTGAAAACGTCTATTACAATGCTTTTGTATGGAACGAGCAGAAGAAGGTTTTTGAAAAGGTGGATGAAAAGGATATTAAACAATAATATAAACTTTATCATTAAATACCGGCATAAAAAACATATTTAAACCAACTTATAAAAAAGAAAAATCCTCAATGAAGAAAATCCTGCTTATTTTCATTTCAATAATTGTATTGATTGTAATTTCCTTTACCATCTACTGGAACTTACCCATAAGCATCACCAGACATTCTGATATTGAATACGGGAATAACCTCATCCAAAATGTCGAAAATTACAGGAAGACCCATCACAGCTTACCGGAAAACAACGACTGGAAAACACTGGAAAAATTAGGATTCAAACCTAATGATCTTGGAACTCAGCCGGATTACAGCACTAATGGTGCAGGCGCTTATGAAATTACCTATCTGGACAGCTTCGATGGTCCTTACCTGATCTGGAATTCCAATGAAAAAGAATGGAGTATTGATTTTCCTAAGATTTTTAAAAAGAAAAATCGTTAAATATAGAAAGAGCTGCAATGATTGATTACAGCTCTTTTATTTTGAGGTGAATTGTTATTCAGCAATCACTTTTACCATTCCTTTTACTTTCACCAGTTTTTCCATCAGCTCTTCTCTGGAATCGGCTAGAACATTGATGTGTCCCATTTTTCTGCCCGGTTTGGTTTCTGTCTTTCCATATAGATGAACATAGGTTTCGGGTAATCGGAGAACATCTTCCATTCCCTGATATATTACCTTTCCGGCATGTCCTTCTGCTCCTACCAGATTCAGCATTCCGCTGTAGGTAATGGCATCGGTATCTGCTAAAGGTAGGTTTTTCACCACCCTGTACATCTGTTCAAACTGGGAATTGGTATTTCCTTCCTGGCTCTGGTGGCCGGAATTATGTAATCTCGGAGCCGTTTCGTTCACCCATACTTTTCCTTCCTTATCCAGGAACAATTCAATGGCAAAAAGTCCCGGTGAGTTTACAGCATTCAGAAATTTATCTGTAATTACATCGATTTGGTTCTGAACATCCTCAGTCAAAAGAACCGGGCAGACGTTAAAATCCAGCAGGTTCAGTTTAGGATCAGCCACCATTTCCGTTACGGGGAAAATATTGGTTTCTCCGCTTTCATTTCTGGCAACAATTACAGAAAGTTCTTTGTCAATATCCACAAGGTTTTCAATCACGGAAGGTTCTTTCCAAAGATCCTGAAGATCATTTTCCGTTTTGATGACCTGCACGCCTTTTCCGTCATAACCGCCTGTATTCATCTTCTGAACGAACGGCAGAGGCATTACAATTTTCTCATCACTATTCCACACCACCTGGAATTCGGGGCTTGGGATATCATGGGCTTTATAGAATTCTTTCTGAAGAATTTTCTGTTGGATGGTCTTGATAATGGCTGCATTCGGGACTACCTTTACCCCTTGTTTTTCAAGTTCTGCAAGGGCATCGGCATTTACGTGCTCTATTTCTATTGTTACGACCTCTTTGTCTTTGCCGAAATTCAGCACCGTTTCATAATCATTGAAATTTCCCTGAGTGAAATATGAGATGTTGTGACATGGGGCATCAGAAGCAGGATCCAGCGTGTAAAATTGGTCATCGTATTTCAATGCGCTCTGAATCAGCATTCTTCCCAGCTGTCCGCCTCCTAAAATTCCTATTTTCATTTTTACTTTTATTTTTTCTGTTAGATTTAAATTTCCGCTGCCTTATTGAATTTTATCAATTTTAAGATAGCCTAAGCCCATCGGGTTTTCCTGGTTTTCCTTTTCAGACCGGGTCAGAACAATGGAATATTTTTCTTTCATTTTTTCAGGCAGAATGTCGCTTACATTGAAAACATCATCAATATCAACGCCGTGCTTATCATCAATGTGGCTTACAGCTCCCTCAAAGCCCATTGTTGCATAAAACTCGGTAGCTTTTGCTTTTTTCACGATCTCCCCCATTGACTTCCCTACCATCAGGTGCTGTTCATGAAACTCTTCAAAAAAACCTTTTTTATACCCTCCAAGATTAAGGAAATACAATTGATCTTCTGAGATTTTTTCTCCTTTTTCAACAATTTTCACTTCATATCCATCTGCAAATTTCACTTCCTGATAACAGTCCACATGGATCTTTCCTTCTGCTTCTTTCCAGAATTCTTTCATATCGGACACAAGATCCTTAAGGTTTTCCGCTATTCCGAAAAAAACATCATGCTGTTCAATATTTCGGCCTTTAGGCGTTGCACCGAGGATGATATAGAATAATTTCACTTCACTTTTCATGCCTACAAAAATACGTCAAATTTATCTTTTTTAAACGTTTGGCAGAGTACAGCAATAGTTTTATATTTGTAGCATGTCAGAAATCATCATTCTCTTCCTCGGCGCTATTTCAGCCGGGCTTTTAGGCTCACTTACGGGTTTAGGAGGGGGAGTTATCATTATTCCTTTATTAACGCTG
Organism: Chryseobacterium indologenes; assembly: GCF_001295265.1. Taxonomy (GTDB): domain Bacteria; phylum Bacteroidota; class Bacteroidia; order Flavobacteriales; family Weeksellaceae; genus Chryseobacterium; species Chryseobacterium indologenes_A. Next base: position 722,205 of record NZ_LJOD01000001.1, read on the forward strand.
GGTTTCGGCGTTCCTATGCATTATGCTATTGGTGCTTCTTTAATTTCTGTGATCGGAACTTCGTCCGGTGCCGCGGTGGCTTTCGTTAAAGAAGGTTTTACCAATATGCGGATCGGAATGTTTCTGGAGATTGCTACTACAGCAGGGGCTATTATTGGGGCTTTGGTTTCGGGAATGCTTAATCCGAATACCATCGGGATTATCTTTGCCAGCATCCTTTTGTTGACGGTTATTTTAAATCTTAAAGGAAAACCTGACCATCAGGAACCTTTAATTAAAGGAAGCCTGGAAGACCAACTGAAACTTTACGGAACTTTTCCTGACAAAGGTGTTCTGAAAAGCTATTCAGCGAGAAATACCGTTCCCGGATTTCTGATGATGATGTTTGCAGGCGCCATGTCCGGTCTTTTGGGAATTGGTTCCGGTGCCCTGAAAGTTCTGGCTATGGACAATATGATGAAACTGCCATTCAAAGTTTCTACAACAACCAGTAACTTTATGATTGGTGTAACGGCGGTAGCCAGTGCTCTGATCTATTTTCAGAGAGGCGAAATTATTCCGGTGATTGTAGCTCCGGTTCTGATTGGTGTGGTCGTAGGAAGTTTCATCGGATCCAAAACCCTGATGGTTTCCAAAACCAAGAAATTAAAAGTATTTTTTGCCATTGTCATTACGGTACTTTCAATCTATATGATGTATAACGGGATCAATAAAAGCTTCAGATAATGAAAAAGAATTTTACAGATGTGGATCTGAACCGTTCAGTAGGAAATCTCCTGAGACTGGGCGTTATTTTGTCTGTGATTACTTCATTGGCCGGTTTCATCAAACTATTTCTTGAGGGCTTTAAAATGCCTAAAAAATATACAAGTCTTGATATAGGAACTTCCTCTGAAAAGGTATGGGGGCACTTCTGGAACTCTTTGTGTAAAGGAGAAGGAATGGCCATCATTCAACTGGGAATTCTTCTGCTAATCTTTACGCCTTTAATGAGAATTATTTTTGCTCTCATTGGGTATTTAAAAGAAAAAGACTACGTATATGTAGTCATTTCCTCTATTGTACTGGCCATTATGGCGGTAAGCTTTTTTACGGGATACGCACACTAATTCTACATTTCATAGAACTCCAGCGGAAGCTGATCCGGATCCTGGGTGAAGAAAAACTCTTTTCCCGTATATTCATCGATGCGGATTTCTTCGCATATAAGCCCTTTTGAAATAAGTTCCTTCCTCTTATCTCCTACCTTGTCTACGGAAAAAGCCAGATGTCTTAATCCGCATGCTTCCGGGCGGGAAGGTCTTGAAGGTGGATCAGGAAATGAAAAAAGCTCAATTACATAATGATCTCCTATAGCAAGGTCAAGTTTATAGGATTGCCTTTCTTCACGGTACACCTCCCGGATCATATTTAAGCCTAAGGTTTCAGTATAGAATTTTTTAGAAATCTTATAATCCGAACAGATTATGGCAATGTGGTGGATCTTCATATTTATTAGAATGTTTTAAATTTTTCTTTCAGGAGCTTTCCGTAGAGTTTTCGCAGCTTCCGGTCGACTTCCTGTGCTTTCATCGTCTCTCCTATTTTTGCAGATTTTACGGTGATTACCGTTCCTTTATTTCCTATTCTGCTGTGCATATCAAACTGTATATTCCACACCGTCTGATCATCCAGCTGAATGCTGTCTATTGTATATTCATTACTTAAATTGATCATTCTGAAAATGGATGCTTTTAAAGAATCATCAGAAACCTGATAGATCTTCTTATCATTATAAAGATTCTTCTGTTCTAAAGTTCCGGTGCTCAGAAGCCTGCTTTTGCTTTTTGCAATAATTCTGGCAGTATCTTTCTGCACTTTTATATTCCGTTTTTTAAGTTCGGAAAATATTTCATCCTTAGACTGATTCACTTCAAAAGAGTAATCGTTAAAATAGAGATTTCCGGTGTACGGAACATAATCAAAATAACGGTTTCCGGGAGAAGTTGACATCAAAATTAATACGGCTGGCAGTAGCACGAGGGAAGGATTCAGTTTTTTTAAGCTAAAACGGTTAATAACTGAACTGTTTTTAATCAATACGTAAGGAAACGGAAGCAATACCAGTACGATGAGATCCGTATAATCCACTACTCTGTGCAATGGAATAAAGGAAAAACTATTGTACAGCCCGATGCAGCTTTCTGAAAATGGGGATTTCCAAAAGGCAAATAAAACCCCGGCCAGATGGACGGAATACTGTTTCAGCTGTGGAAATAAGTACGTTAAAAGCATCGGCAGCAGGATAATTCCTGCCATATCTGAAAGTTTCCCAGTAAACCAGCTGGTGTAATGGTATTTGAAAAAATGATCATTGAGGAATAAAATGGCCAGACAGGCTAAAAAAATGTAATTAAGGATCAGATTTTTATTTCGCATTATTGTATTTCCTTACAGTTTTCTTTTCTTCTTGTATCAATAAGGTATTGGATTTTCCAGCTGTTGTCCTTCTGCTTTACGAGTTGAAAACTGTTGACTCCACAATGCGCAAACTTTTCTCTGTAATAAAAAGAATATGGTGTAAATACGCTCGCCAGCATGCCATCTGAATGAATAGCCTCAATTTCAATTCTTTCATCCAGGTCTCCTTTCGGAATCTTTACAACGGATGAAATAAAATCTTTGATTTCTTCACTTTTTACGGTTCCATCTTTGGTGATGGTCTGAAGAACAGCATTTTCCGTAAAAGCAGACTGTATCAGGGCTGCATCTGCGTTCTTCATTCCTAAAAATAAATTACGGATCGGCTTTTCTATTTCTTTATTCTCATTCTGCGCAAAACAGAATGTACTGAATATTAATGCTGCAACGGCCAGTTTATTCATATCGGTTTAATCTGATGCAATAAAAGTAAAAAAATATTAGAAACCATTAAAATTAACAAAGTTTAAAATATTAAGAGGCAGGATTTATGATGAAATATTTTATTTTTATCTGTTATTTATTGATATGTGGGGTATTTATTTATTTTTAACCGCGCTGCTGGTGTTTCTGACGGTGCTTCCCAAAATCCAGAATTCACACTGGATATTCAGGGTTCCGGAATTCGGTAAGATCCAGATCACCTATGTTGTGTTCATTACATTTCTTTTCGGGTTCAGCCTGGAAAAGCCGCAGTATTTTTTATATTCACAGGGACTTCTGATCCTGATGTTTGTTCATCATGGGGTTACGCTCATCAGGTATACTCCGCTTTATCCTGTAAAAAAACACAGACAGCGTAACCGGTCTTCAGAGAAGCTTCATTTTGTGTCTGCCAATGTTTATCAGTTCAATAAAGAATATGACCGGTTTATAAAGCTTATTGAAAAATACCGTCCGGATGTTTTTCTCACGATGGAAAGTAACGGTGACTGGGAAAAAGCAATGAGAACTTTAGAGAAAGATTACCCGTACCAGCATAAAGTAACGCTTGAAAATACATACGGAATGCACTTCTATTCTAAAATTGAAATCAAAAGTGCACAGACCCACTATTTTGTTGCGGACGACATTCCGAGCATTGAAGCTCATTTAAAAACTGAAGACGGATTCTCATTTGTATTTTTCGGAGTTCATCCGCCACCGCCAAGCCCTACGGAAGAGGAAACTTCAAAAGAAAGAGACGGAGATCTTCTCAGTACGGCAAAACGCGTGAAAGACCTCCTTAAACCCGTTATTGTTGTTGGGGATTTTAACAATGTAGCATGGTCTAAATCCTCTGTCCTGTTCAGAAAAACAAGTGGTTTAATAGATCCCAGGATCGGGCATTCCTTCGTTTCTACTTTTCATGCCAGGTACCGTATGCTGAGATTTCCTATAGACCTGATGTTCCATAGCGAAGATATTTTTATCAAAGAACTGAAAACGCTGGAAAATTTCGGTTCAGATCATCTTCCTGTTTACTGTGAATTTTTCATCGATCATCATAATGACGAGCAGGAGGAACTTGTGGAAGAAGCCACTGCCGAAGAAAAAGCAGAAGCGGAAGAAATGATACAGGAAGGAAAAAAAGAAGACGGAAACCGCGAAGAAGTGGTAACGGAAGACTGATTTCTAATCCTGATACAAAATACAGAATATTTCTTCGGATAGCAATATATAATGAATAATTTTTGTATAATCGTGCTGGAATTAATAGCCGACATATGAATCTGATAGACAATTTAAAATCAAATGCTTTTATAGAATTTGCGAAAGACCATTCTACCCTCATCATTGCCATTCCTTACATCATCGGAGGCCTGCGCCAGTTATTCAGACTTCTTACCATTTCGTTTGATCTGATTATTTTCTTCTCTTTTACACAACTTTTAATAGATGGCATCATTACCATCCTTAAAATGGTTGTATTATTATCATATGTACAGCTCTACAAATCCTTTTTAGATAAAAAAACCAATTCTGGCGAACTGAAAGCCCTGAAACAATACAGCATTATCTTAGGCTGTTTATTTACAGGAATCGTTGGAACTGTCATCTATTTTAAAATGGTTGTCGGAAACCTTCCGTATGCACCGATTTTCCAGTTTTTCGTATTTCTTTTATTAATTCTGCTGTCTATTAATCTTGTGATTTCATTAAAAGACAGCCCATTTAAAGGCACAGGATATTCTATGATCTTTGTCTTTCTGGTCTTTATTCCTATGCCTGTTTCCTCAATGAATCATATTGACAATATCGACACTTTATCCAAGAGGCTGAAAACGGAATATAAAGATGCTAAAATGGTGTATTACAATGATCAGTATTTGTTTTATAAAATCAATCCTAAAGATTCAGCAGATAAAATTTTAGTTGTGAAAATTGATAAGCTATTTGATGATGTTATATATGAAGGACAGAAAGAAAAGTAATTTTCTGAAACATAAAGGTTGATGATTAACAATATTGATTAAAGTATTTTTACAATCTGTGGAATCTTCTTTTAACCACAACAGGCACAAAAGATTTTTAACACTTTTTTTTAGTAGAATACTTCACACATAGAAGTTCACATAACTTAAAAAAATCTGAGATTTTTAATTAACATAAAACAATCTAAATGACTGTATTTAATCTCAATATTCATTTTGTGTGCTAATTTCATATAAAAGACCGTTCCACAGTCGTGAAACGGTCTTTTAATTTATAAAATTATATTCTTAGAATAATTCTTTTCTGATGATATTCTGGCTCCTTTCTGGTCCTACAGAAACAAGGTATACATTAATACCTAAGTATTTTTCAATAAACTCAATGTATTTCTGAGCATTTTCAGGAAGTTCATCGTAGCTTCTTGCTTTCGTAATATCTTCGTTCCAGCCCGGAAGCTCTTCATAAATTGCTTCGTAATCGTATAGCTTTGTAGTAGAAGAAGTGAAATAATCGATGATTTTCCCATCTTCTGTTTTGTAGTGTGTAGCGATTTTCAGTGTTTCAATTCCTGTAAGAACGTCAAGCTTAGTGATTACAAGATTATTGATTCCGTTGATCATACAGGCGTGCTTTAAAGAAACAAGGTCTAACCATCCTGTTCTCCTTGGTCTTCCGGTTGTAGCTCCGAATTCACCTCCGATCTGTCTGATCTTTTCACCCAATTCATTGTCTAATTCAGTAGGGAAAGGCCCGTTTCCTACTCTTGTACAGTAAGCTTTAGCCACACCAATAAGGTTTTGAAGCGATGTAGGAGGAACTCCTGCACCGGTACAAACTCCTCCGGTAGACGGAGAAGATGAAGTTACGTATGGATACGTTCCGAAATCGATGTCAAGCATTAACGCCTGAGCACCTTCAAACAATACGTTCTTTCCTTCGTGGATGGCTTCATTCAGTTCCAGTTCCGTATCAACAATTCTGTCCTGAAGCTGTTTTCCGATTTCCAGAAACTCGTTATAGATCTCTTCAACATCCAATACAGGCTTTCCGTAATATTTTTCAAAAAGAGAATTTTTAACTTTTAAGTTTTTCTCAATTTTTTCTCTTAAAATCTCAGGATTCAAAAGGTCAACCATTCTGATTCCAACTCTCGCGATTTTATCTTCATAGCAAGGTCCGATTCCTTTTTTCGTAGTCCCGATCTGGGTTCCGCCATGTTCTTCTTCACGGTATGTATCCAAAAGAATGTGGTAAGGCATGATGACATGCGCTCTTCTGCTGATAAAAATGTGGTCAGTTCTCAAGCCTTTGCTCTCAATCTGGCTAACTTCCTTAATAAAAGATTTAGGGTTTACCACTACTCCGTTCGCAATGATACACTTCCCTTTGCACTGCAGTACCCCTGAAGGAAGAAGGTGAAGTACGAATTTTTCATCGCCTACATAAACTGTGTGGCCGGCATTGTCACCGCCCTGGAAACGAACAACATAATCCGATTTAGCAGATAAAACATCCGTGATTTTTCCTTTACCTTCATCTCCGTACTGAAGACCTACAACTACGTAAGTTGACATATTTTACTTTTGTTTTTAGATTCATGCAAAATTACTCTGAAAAAATAGGGTGAGCAAATTATGAGGGAAATTTATTTTTGATCGAGGTGGAAAATGTGATGGTTACAGACTTCATCAATAAGGATTTAATAATATCTTCTGATCATATTCAGATCATTTTGAAAATATACCAAAAATTGGTATATTTGATTAAAATTAAAATATTATGGCAAAAAATACATCCATATTATTGGGAGATTATTTTGATAATTTCATTAATGAACAGATAAAATCCGGAAAATATTCATCTGCCAGCGAAGTAATACGAAATGCTCTTAGATTATTTGAATACGAAGAATCTAAAAAAACAGAACTGATTAATGAATTAAAAAAAGGGGAAAAGTCGGGTTTTGCTGAAAACTTTAACAAAGATACTTTCCTGAACACGCTTCATGAAAAACACCGTTCATGAATTATAAAATCAGTAAAGAAGCTCTTAAAGATTTAGAAAAAATCTGGCTTTATACTTTTGAAAATTGGTCAATGGAACAGGCGGATTATTATTTCAATTTAATAATGAATGAAATTGAATATCTTACTCGTAACCCGATGTCAGGAAAAGATTACGGCAAAGTTAGAAAAGGATATTTCCGTTCAAGAGTAAAATCACATTTTATATTTTACAAAATCAATTTGAAAGATGAAGAAATTGAAATCATCAGAATACTTCATCAGCAAATGGATATTTCGGCGAGACTGGATGAATAAAATTCAAATTCTCATTCCCCATCACAGTTAAAGCTTTTATCAGATGAAATCATTAGAAAAATCAGGATACTTACCTGCCAGAAATCAAAACAGCCCTCAACTCTTCCACACTCTTTTCACTCCGGGTGCAGTACCTCCCAAAGCCACTCTTCTCATCATTCATGGTATGCAGGAGCATAGCGGAAGATATGCTGAAATAGCAACTTATTTTGCAGACCGCGGATTTGCAGTCCTCACTTATGATCATTTGGGACATGGCAGATCAGTAAAGGATAAAAAGGATATTGGATTTTTCCAGCTCAACAAGCCGGATGAAAGACTTATTGATGATGCTGAAACAATGGCACAATACCTACATCAGCAATATCCGGATATTCCGCATTTCGTTCTGGGACATTCTATGGGTTCATTTATAACGAGATGTCTTCTTCAGAGGATAAGCAGCAAATTTACCGGAGCTGTGATCACAGGAACCGGAGGTCCTCTGGCAGGGATCAGTTTCATAAAAGGATATCTTTCATTAGCCAATACAATTGCTCCACATCATCCGACTTATCTCAACACTCTCTTCAGTAAAGTCAATAACAGTCACTTTAGAAAAGATAAAGATTTCAGCAATACAAGCTGGCTCAGCCTGAATCCGGTCAACAGGAAAGCATTTACCGAAGATGAACTCTGCGGAATTCCTTTTACCAATAATGCATTCTATGCGTTATTCAGCATTTACAAAAAGGCTACGGCAAGAAACTGGGCAGATTCCATTTCTAAATCTTTTCCGCTTTTACTGATTAGTGGTCAGAACGATCCCATCGGAGATTTCGGAAAAGGAGTAATGAAAACCATTGACAACCTGAAAAAAGACGGATTTACCCATATCAGTTATCGCCTTTACCCGGAAATGCGCCACGAAATCCTGAATGAAGCAATAAAGGAAGAAATCTTTCAGGAGATTTATGAATGGTTTATGAAATATTTATAGTTTTTAAGCTGAAGATTGAGCAAATAACGTATTTGTTACAGAAGTCCTGGCTAAAGCCAAAGGATTGGATTTTTATTATTTGGGCGGACTAAAGCTCACCTCTATTGAATAAATTCTGTGGGGTAGAAAATGTTTATCTATTTTTCGTTCGCAGATTTCACTTATCTACACTCACCAGATTGAAATGTCCATCATAAAAAAAAACATATAAATATAATAAACTAAACATCAGAAACTTAACCCTGAAAACCCAATAACTACTCATTTTTTCCAAATGCCGGATATCATTTAAACTTATCCGAAAATACAGAAAGCATCTTAAGGTGCTTTTTATTTTAATTTCATAAAATCTACTATTATAAGGGAAAACAGGAAGATATGCCGGCTTACAACGATGTATAATATAACTTCAAAAAAAGTACAAAAACCCGTTGCATGGACATTTGGATGGACACCTGCACGGACATTTCTGTGTTATCCCAACCGGATTAACCAACCCATAAGACCTAAAAAATAATCTGTACAATCAATAAACAATGATTCAACACCCTTTAGGGAATTCTAAAACAGATAAAATTAAACTGAAAATCAACCACTTATATTTCTATTCGTTTTTAAATACTGTATTTCCGCCTCCAGATCATTCAACCGGTCATAAAACTCCGCCGGATCCGGCAGATTGAAATTCAGGTGAAGCTTTACTTCCCATACTTCTTTTATCGTGCTTGGATGGATGTTTTGAGTTGGATAATTTCGTCGGTTATCTGATTTGCAGATCAGATTATCATATTTCTTGATCCTGTTCAGGCATCTTTTGATCAGTCCGTCTTCAATTTCATTTGAAACAATAGCATACAGCTTATTATCGCTGATATCATGAATCCAGTCGTCTACAAACTGGGCAACCACGTGCGTACGGTCAGGAAGCGTAGGAAACATAGAATGTCCTTCAATTTCAAACATCCTGAACACACCGTTATTAAGGTTCGGAAGCCGGAATGTAGGTAATGATTTAATGAAATTCGGATCATTATATCCCTGAAGATATCCGGCCTTCAGCTTGTTGGGTACCAGAGCAATATTATCTCTGTTATGAGAATCCACCGTTATAACCTGTGGAACCCTGTGGTAAAAATCAGAAAGTAAAGCAGCCTGCTCTTTTTTATCTTCTTTCAGCATTTCTCCTTCCCCCATAATAAGCCATTCGGAATTTATTGCGAGCGAGGTGCATATTTTTTCGATTACATTGAATTTAGGCTCCGTTCCGTTGATATAACTTCTTATATTGGACTCATTCACCCCTATCATACCCCCGAAAACAGAATTATTCCCGTTAGCAAAGTAATCAACAAGTTGTTTTATCCGAAAATTTATTCCATTCATAATCAATAATTTGAATCTTGATTCGAGAAATTTTTCGAGTTTTCGTTTGGTTATTCGTAAAACTTTACGATATTTGTCCCGTACAAAAGACAAACATGATAATGAACAAAACTACTAAAAAAAGAACATATTACAATACAGAGATCTTAAATATTCTGATGAAACGTCATGACTGTTCCATTGACTTCATTCGTAAATCTTTGCGCGGTGACAGAGTGGGAGAAAAATCTGATGTCTTAAAGAAGGAATATAATATTTTTTTAAGGAAAACCGAAGAAGCCATTAATAACGAAGCCCAATCACTAAAAAATAAAATACCATGAAAAAAATAATCCAGACCCTGTTCTGCCACAAAAAGATAGAAGTAATAGATGCCAAAACAGGAAGAAAAGAAATTGCTAGTTACAGAATAATATTAGGAATTTTCTTTAAGATCAGCTACCAACCTCAGTAAAACAAACCAAAATAACGATACCATGCCGATTCACTGGGGCAGTATACTCGCAGTAACAAAAGATGAACTGGTTCCGGCATACTTCAGCACATTAGACGCTCTTCAGAAAAAAATCCAGCGGTACAGAGATCTGCCTTTCGGAATTAAGCAGGTCAGAAAAGGAGGAAACGGCCGCCAGATGCTCATTGACTTTGATTCGCTTCCCAAAGAAATACAGGATAGCCTTGGAGATCCGCGCAAAATGCAGCACCCCATGATCCCTTTCTTTCAGTTTGATCCGTCTGCGGTCCGTTATTATACCGATTTCAGATTTGAAGACGGCACCCCGCTCAAAGAAAACTTCAAACAGGAATACATCACCAACGCCAGTGTACTTCTGGCTGCAGAAAGACTGAAAACTGCAAGGCTTGAAGAATGGAAGAAGCTTAAAAAAACATCAGGACGAGGGCTCATGCCTTCTATCTGCACTGATATAATCACTTTTAATGAATATCTGCCAAAGATCTTCAATACAGAACATACTATTCCCGCATCATACAGGGCATTTGACAGGATATGGAAGCCGTTTTTCAACACCTATGAAGACGGAGGCTATAACTACAGCTGCCTGATCTCCGGAAAACTGAAAAACCAGAACCGGAAGCTGATGACCGATGAAATGATTGCATTGCTGAACGACATGTTTGCCGGACAGGATTACAAGCCCTCAAGAACACAAGTTGCCTCCCAATATCAGGCTTTCCTGAAGGGGGAACTGGAGATCATTTCCAATGAAACCGGTGAAATGTACGACCCGGCAGACAGCAGGAAATTCAAAGAAATATCAGACAGCTCCATCATTGCATGGCTAGGAAAGTGGGAAAATAAGATAGGAACCTACGCCAGACGTTCAGGAGACCGTCAGAAACTGATGCAGGAATTCATTCCATGGCACAAGCTGGCCAAAATCAAAGAGGCAGGAACCTTGATTTCAATTGATGACAGGCAGCCTCCGTTCATGTACGACAAAAAAAGAAACCGCGTATGGTTCTATATGGGAATAGATCTCGGTTCTGAAGCCTGGACATGCTGGGTACACGGAAAAACCAAGGAAGGAATCATCACCGAATTCTACCGCCAGATGATCAGGAATTACACAGAATGGGGATTCAATCTTCCTTTAGGTTTAGAATGTGAAAGTTCCCTGAACAGCAGTTTTAAAGATACATTCCTGCGAAACGGAGCCATGTTCGACAATGTTAATATTTATGCGAACCGGGCCCGGTCCAAAGCCATTGAAAGAAAATTTGAAGAACTGCGGTACCGACATGAAAAAAGCAGACTGGGATGGATGGCCAGGCCTCATGCCCGGAAAGAAGAAAACCAGAAGAGCGCGGATGAAGAAGTCATTATTCCGTACGATGATATTGTAGACGGCTCTCTGAACGACATTGAAATATGGAATAATTCACCTCATTCTGTATATAAAGACAAAACAAGATGGGAAGTCTTCTGTGAAATGCAGAACAAAAATACCCGCCCCACCAACTGGCAGGCGCTTCTGCCCTATCTGGGAAAAGAAACAGTATCAAGCTGTAATGCGGGAATCATCAACTTCAGGAGTACCACGTATGTTTTGGGACTAGATGGTGAAATTGTTTTAGGAGAAGACCTGATCAGGCTGATGAAGTATGTGGAAGGAAAAGAGTTCAGGATATTCTGGCTCGACGGAAACGACGGAAATACGCTAAAGGCCATGATCTATTATGAAGATATGATGCTCTGCGACATTGTGCCGCATCCGGAATATTCAAAATCAAAGCACGAAAGAGGTGCACAGGGAGAAATCAACAGAAAGCTGATGTCCGCTTATGAAAATACCGTGAATGCTTTCATGGCCCATCAGAAAAGAGAAATTGAACAGATCACGGTGATAGACAACCGTAAGAAAGTAATCAACAGCAAGTTTCAGATTCCCGGCAGAAAAAGATACAGGCAGGCAGAAACGATTCCAGAGGAAGTTCTTTTTGAAGAAACCCAGGAATACAATTACAAAGAAACAGAAAGTACTGCAAGAAGCTGGAAATCAAACTTCAGATAACAGACACAAAATAGAAAATATGGAGATCAATAAAGAATTAAAATACCAGATCCGGGAAGCGATGATGAAATACCGGAATAACTTCGGCGGAACAGATGCTGCTTTTGCCAAATCATTAAACATAAGCAACTCAATCTACAGCAGGATCAAAAAAGGAGAAACAGAAAAGATCCTATCCGCCGGAGAATGGCTGCACATCGGAAGAAAATTCCGGGTAGACCTTAATAAGAACAGCTGGAAGTTTGCCAGAACCGAAGTCTATGAGCAGATGTACGAAAGCTTCATCTTCTGCCAGAAATCAAAAACATCCATGATCCTGGTTGACGACTGCGGCATAGGAAAAACAGAATGTGCCAAGGCTATTATTTCCCAGATGAAAAATGCCTTTTATGTGGATGCCTCCCAGACACACACTAAAGTAAGATTTATCCGGCAGCTGGCTCTTGTTTTAGGATGCGGGACGAAAGGCAAATACCATGAAGTTCTGGAGAATGTAAAATATGCCCTGAACGTCCTTGAGAACCCATTCATCTGCATTGATGAAGCCGGAGACCTGGAATACAGTGCCTATCTGGAATTAAAAGGAATTATGAATGACACGGTAGACAACTGTGCCTGGTTCATGATCGGGGCGGATGGCCTGAGAGCAAAGATCACCAAAGGAATCAACAACCACAAGGTAGGATTTGCCGAAATATTCAGTCGTTTTTCTGATGATTTCGTCACCCTGGTTCCGAAAGGCCCGGAAGACCGAAAGAAATTTTACACCAAGCTGATCGGAGACGTGGCCTATGTAAACCTTGATGACAAAACAACCGTGAATGAAGTCATCAGAAGCTGTATGGTCAAAATAGATACACCCTACTCTACCCGCAAAGGCCAGGAGAACGGAAAGATCAAATCATTAAGATATCTCAAAACATTAGTAAACGTAAACAGATCATGAGATCCATATCAGTAAAGCAGGCGCTGTCCATCGTCTTTAAACAGTTTGAATTTACCGGATTATGGCAGAAAGCCTTCGGACAGCCGGAAACAACAGGATTCTGGTATCTGGGAGGTGCAGAGAAAAACGGAAAAACCACCTTCGCCATGATGCTCGCCAAATATCTGGCAGAATTTGGAAAAGTACTGTATGTATCTGCGGAAGAAGGATTCTCCAAAGACATCATCTCTGCAATGGTTGCCGCAGGATTATCGGATACTGATAAAAACTTTAAGCTCCTGGATTATATGCCCTGGGATGAACTGAATCAGAAGTTTGAATCAAGAAAATGCCCGAAGATCATTTTTATAGACAACACAACGGTTTACCGTGACGAAATCACCAGGAAAATGGTTCTCGAGCTTAAAGAAAAGCACAAAAACAAGCTCATCATTTTCGTAAGCCACGAAGAAAAAGGACTTCCGGACAGTGCGCTGGGAACTGTCTGGAGAAAATTATCCAAAATCATCATCCAGGCAGAGGGCCTGAAAGCCATCATCTCAGGAAGATGTCCCGGCGGAACATTATTTATCAACGAAGAAAAAGCCAACCTCTATTGGGGAACAACAATTGAAAACCAACAACAATGAATACAAGAGAAAACCTATTAACCATCGCGCTGCAATATGACAGCTACGGAGAAAAATACCTTACCGATTTCGACAGAATGTTTATCCATAAAGAAATCAGCTCCATCTGGAATGAATCAGGATATGTAGTTCCGGAAGACGTGGAAGGAAAAATACAGATAAAACTCAGAATTATTAACCAGCTCCAGTGGGAATCGCCCTACTAAGAGAGGGAAGCCGGGAGATGGAAGAAGGAAGTTATGAAAGCCATAAAGAATAGCTGTTTATACATTTTATTTTTTTAAGAGAGTTTAGCTTTATAGTGAACGTTTGTAATAATAACGAAAAGTAACTTCCAGCCTCCATCTTCCCTCTTCCAGCCAGAAATAAAAACCCCATTATTAAAACCCATAACAATTCATTAATCACCAAAAACAAAAAATATGATCACCGAAACATTAAAAATAATGACTATTGAGGAACTTGAAGCAGAGCTTAACGCAAGAAAACAGAAAGAAGCCCAGAAACGCGAGCAAAAACGCACACAGTATGAAAGCCTGAAAAAGTCTGTCATCAGCGACCTGGCCACAACGGCAGACCATCTTTCCGCACAGATCCAGGATTTTAAAACCAAAGCTTTTTCAGATCTGGGTTCTCTTTTTGACCTGCTGAAAGACTACAGCAAAAGACATCAGGACGGAAAAGGAAACTTCAAAATTGAAGACGAAAATTTTAAAATTCAGTATAAAAGACAGGGAAAAGGTGTTTTTGACGAAAGATCACACCAGGCAGAGAAACACATCATAGATTTTTTAAGCTCGAAATATAAAGGCGATCTTGATACCAAAGACCTCATCATGTCCCTTCTGGAACGTAAAAACGGAGCGCTGGACATCCTTCTGGTTCAGAAATTATACAGCATGGAAGACCGCTTTGACGACGAAAACTGGAAAGAAGGCATAAGGCTGTTAAAAGAAAGCTACAGTTTTTCATTAAGCAAAGATTACATTTCTTTTTTCAAGAAAAATGAGAATAATGAATGGGAAGGAATTAATCTCAATTTTTCCTATTAAAAAGCTGAGATGAAACTTCTTCTATCTTTAAACAACAGTAAGCTGAACGTCCTCAACAACAGTATGCAGATTCTGGATATGCTGAACATCAATACCCAGCCCAGAAACCTGAAAAGCAGCATTTCCATCTGTATGGAGCTCAGAACGGAACTGCTGCAGAAAGCTGTAAAAACCAGACAGAAAGACAGATCTTTTATCATTAAGCTTCCTTATTATAAAGCTGATGCCCTCTGGCATTTCCTGAAGGAATATGAAATCTACTTTCCGGACGATTTCGGAAGCTATGAAACCAACGCCGTCCTGATGATGAAAAATGAACTTCACAGGCAGCTGCAGTAAAAAGTTTTCAATAACCTGATCTAAGCAGGCTGGAAGCCGGAAGTGAGAGGCTGGCAGTTATTTTTAGTTATCATTACAGACAGTCACAATAAAACTGAAAAGTTATTTTTTTATGACTTTCATAACTTCCTTCATCCAGCTTCCAGCATCCAGCTATTTAACCTTTAAATTCAATAACATGATCAAGATAAACGGTCACTGGTACAGCAGTACCGAAGTAAAAGAAGCCCTTGAAAAGAAAGGCTACACGATAATCACCCTGGAAATAAGTACAGAACGCAGGGATTACCCTCAGTATGAGACTTATGCACTGATGAACAGGGAAGATCCCACCGTTTTAAACACCTTAAAAAGTGTGGCCCTAAAGGAGTTCCAAAAGAGACCTCCGTTACTCTAAATACCAAAAGCTATGGGCATCCATAGCTTTTTTTGTGGCCGAAAATCGCCTTGACTTGTACAAAAAGACCCTTTAATTTTGCCTTATGTCTTACAACAATAAAAATTACATCAAACGTGCCCGGTACATTATAAGTGTTTATAATGCACACAAGCACGCTGATGTTCCCGATACCAAAATCGTAAGGCATACGTTCCCCAAATACAACATTCATCTCTCCTACAGGCAGTGGATGAACATCAAAGGAATGGTGATTCCCAAAGAGGAAACCCAGCTTACCTTATTTTAGTTCACGCCTATTACTGAAAAATGATAACGCTCTATTTCAGCCTTTGTTTCCTCCGGACTTGCTGACAAGTCTTCGTACTGCGTCGTAAAGATCAGTTCTCTTACTTTAAATCCTGCATGCTGTCTGCTTGTGCTTTTCACCATCGTTCTTGAAAAGGGTGAGAAATAATCCTTACTCCAGCCCTGAAGCGCTTGATACAGTTTCTGCTCGATTCTTAAAAAATCAAACCCTTTTTTTCTTTCTTCAACCGGAATCCCGTGCCATGTCGGAAATACATCATTCGACACAAGCTGGAAAGATACCGGAACATTTCCCAGTTGTCTGTTTGCCGACATATCGGAATATGATGCTTCCGGGAAATCCACATCATACATGGCTTCCGGAAAATCAATAAAGAGAGCCGGATAAGTTACCGTCCCCTGTGCTCCATTGGCAAGCTGTCCCATCTGCTGATCGATATGCTGAATCTCCGGAACCTCCTGGGCAATTCTTTCCTGAAGGTCTAATAATAACTGTACATAAAAATATTCTTCCATAAGTAGTAAATTATAGTTTATCAAATTAGTTTCTGTTATGGAATAGTTTCATTTAAACAGGCTTATTTTCTTCCCGTCTACACTATTTCACAGTACAAAATTGAGCTTTAAACAGGGCATTTGAAAAAAGGTGTGCAATCCTTGCGCTCTTATTTTCAAACCGTTGCAGGATGTTAGAAATTTGTACTCACAAAACAAACACAACACTCAATTATTAATATGGATTCACTATCTGCAACCGCATTAAAAGTCGCCATTACCCAAATAGGACAAGAGGAAAAACCTCAGGGATCAAATTGGGGAATCCCTGTTAAAACCTATCTGGCCTCAGTGGGAATCAATTTCCCGGCAAGCTGGTGTATGGCTTTTGTCTACTGGTGTTTCAATGAAGCTGCAAGGCAGAATAAAACCACCAATACAGCCATAAGAACAGGCGGAGTTTTATACGCATGGAATAACGCTCCCAGAGAAAAAAAATCCTCAAAACCCTCTGTTGGATCTGTATTCATCATGGACTTTGGAAAAGGTCTTGGCCACACAGGTTTCGTTGAAAAGTTCGATTCCCAGTACATCTATACCATAGAAGGAAATACAAATGACAACGGAAGCCGCGAAGGCATCAAGGTATGCAGAAGAAAAAGAGCTTTAACATCCATCAAAGGATATATACAATATTAGAATTAAAATGAAACAATTCATGTTCTTCATATCGTTATTTTTTGTTTCGCTGGTTCAGGTTTCCTGCTTTAACAGGAAGCCTCAGGAACCGGTGATCATCGAAAACACGAAAGAAGTGGTGACCGTGGTTAAAGACACCATTTTCAGAACAGAAGCAGACAGCACCTATTATCACGCTCTGATAGAATGCATCAACGGAAAACCGGTTCTGAAAGAATCTGAATTCAATAAAGATATCAGCCGTAACGGAAATACCCCCGGAAGCGGCCTGCTGACACCGAAAGTATCGGTAATTGACGGAAAACTATCGGTAGAATGCTATAAACAGGCACAAGAGTCATTTAAAACATGGCGGGAAACCTATATCAAAGAACACGAGAAAACACCAATTTACATTGAAAAACCTATATACAAAGAAAAGGCTTTGTCATGGTTTCAGGAAACACAGCTATGGCTCGGAAGAATCTTTCTTGGTGTACTCGCCCTGTTCGCTCTTGTCCTCATCATCAGATGGAAAAAGATCATATAAACACCATTTAAAAATAAAAAATGAACAGAAAAGGGATTTCTGATTCAAAAATATGTACAACAACTTTTTAAAAAATAAGTAAAAAATGTCACAAGGAAATGGAACACCAAAAGTAAAAGCGAATGTGGCTTCAGGCAACTTACTTCGTCAGATTCAGGTAATCGACGGCGTTGCAGGAATCGTGGGAACAGCCAGCAAAGATGCCAATATTGGTAAAGTGCAGACTGTTTACTCACCAGAAGACGCTAAAACAAAAGGGTACACTGAGCAGGACGAACCGTTCTTGTTTCAGGCAATCAATGAATTTTATCAGGAGCTTGGGGGAAGCCAGGAGCTGTGGATCTTAGGAACTCCGGCTGCAACAACAATGGAAACTGCCCTTAGCAGCACTAACGAATCAGGAGTGAAAAAACTTCTTACCGCCTCCAATGGTAGAGTAAACTTAGTAGGAGTTTGCAGAAAGCCGGATGCAGCTTACGTCTCTCCTGCAGGCTTTTTAGACAAAGACGTTGAGAAAGCGTTATTAGCTTCCAAAACATTAGCTCAGTACCAGCAGTCCATCAACAGACCGGTAAGAATTTTAATCGAAGGTAGAGTAAATGATGCTTCTCTTGAATCTTCTTTTGAGCCGAAATCTGCTGACAATACGTTTGCGGGGGTTGTTCTTGGAGGATCAAGAAAAGACGGCTCTGCATCTGTAGCACTAGTTCTGGCAAGAGCCTGTAAATATCCGGCTCACGTAAAGATCGGAGACGGACAAAACGGAGCACTAAGCATTACCGAAGCGTATATCGGAGAAGACAAAGTAGATGAGATCCCGGTTGAAAAACTGGACAAATTCACCGATGCAGGTTTCATCACTTTCCACACCAGAGAAGGAGCTGCAGGTTATTATTTCAGCGTAGATAAAATGGCTGGTTCAGATGACTTCAGAACACTGGTTCACGGAAGACTGATTGACAAAGCACAGAGAATCTCTACTGCTACAGACACCCCGTTCCTGGAATCTTCCATCAGAATGGCTGCAGACGGAAAACTGAATGAAGCAGATGCTGTTTACCTGGAAGAACTTACAAGAGCCCAGCTATTGAACAACATGGCAGGACAGATCAGCGGAGCGGAAGTATTGGTCCCTTTAGATCAGGATTTAATCAACACAAACACCCTTGAAAAACAGATTCAGATCCAGCCGTTAGGCTATATGACCTGGATTGTACTGAATATGGGTTTAACAAA
Source organism: Chryseobacterium indologenes (assembly GCF_001295265.1). Taxonomy (GTDB): domain Bacteria; phylum Bacteroidota; class Bacteroidia; order Flavobacteriales; family Weeksellaceae; genus Chryseobacterium; species Chryseobacterium indologenes_A. The sequence continues at coordinate 740,928 of NZ_LJOD01000001.1, forward strand.
AACAATTTAATTTAAAACATGGCTAATATAAATATTACATCATCAGAATGCGCATGGGCTCATTTTGAAGTGAAAGTGTTATCAAAAGTAATTAAAGGACTTAGAGGTTTCAGTACAAAAAAAACTGTTGAATCCGAGCATATCTACGGTTCAGGGAACGAGCCTATTGATATTTCAAAAGGGAATACCAAATACGAAGGAAACATCAAGCTTTTAGGTTTTGAAGCCGATGCATTGAACAAAGCTGCAAGAGAGGCTGGATACGATGATATCACTGAGGTTCCTCACGAACTTATCGTGATCACAATTTCTTACAAGAAAAAAGCTTCTGACAAAGGAACAACCATTGTTACTTCAGGAGTTCAGTTCACAGAAGACGGTTTCGAAATGGAGCAAGGGGCTAAAAACAGAGAGGTTACCCTTCCGTACATCGCAATGAGCAGAAGAATTGTATAATCAATAAAACAAAATAAAATGGCAAACGAAAAATTACAGGAAATTTTCAATAACAGAAAATCTAAAGAAGAAAAAAAGACCCAGGAAACCAAGAAAAGTGTAGTAAAAGACCTTAGCCCTTTTGAGGCAAGATACACTGCTAAAAAGCTTGATGAGTGGAAAAAAGAGTATGGCAACAGAGACCTTATTTATCTGAAGGTGGATGACTTCCTTGCGGTTCTCAGACCTCCTAAAGCAGATGACCTGGGCGATTATCTTACGGCTATCGGTTCCAACGGAATGAGTAAAGCCGTAGCGATGATCGTAGAACAGCTTTGGATTGAAGGAGATTATCAGCTGATTGAAGATGAAGACTGCTTCATCGCCGTGTTCTTACAGATGAATAACATTCTGGAGAGCAAGAAAGCCGACTTTTTTCGCGCTTAGTGAAGCCGGTCGGAATTCATTCTCTGATAAAAAGACCGAAGGAATAGAGTTCCTGATTGTTTTTGGAAGTATGCAGTTTGGAGCCGATGCATTAAAGAATTGGGGTGATGAAAAGTTTTTCTATCGCACCGGAATAGCCTTAGAAATTTGGAAAAAACAAGGCGAAAGAAAATTTTAAATTATGAGTGAAAACAACATTGCGTCACAGGCTAATTTTATTGCACAAATAAGTAGCTTTTTAAGAACCAGTGATTTGGTAAATGGCTATAAACAGCTGAGAGATGATATCGATAAAGGGCTGGAAATATTAGGTGATAATATTTTAACAACCATGCGTAGTATACCATCAAAAATTAAAAGCCTTCCAGGCAATATATTTGATGGAATCAAAGATATATACGGAACTGTTAAAGACTCCATAAAATCAAACTACAACAGATTTAGAGAGTATATGAAAATAAAGCTGGGAGTACCGGGTGCATCAGCGCCGGTAGCTGCACCAGCTTCTGCACCAGATGCACCACAAAGTGGCGGAGGCGGAGGTTTCCTCAGCGGTGCAATGGGAGCCTTGGGAGGCGGGCTTAAACTTGTGGGTGATGCCGCATTAAATCTTCTCAAAAGTGGAGCTTCTGCTGCAATTTCAGGCGCTATGCAAAAAGAAAAAGACATTGCCGGGCTTTCGGGGCTTCTGGGAAAAGGAGGCGCTACCGCTGCTTATAAAAATATCAACTCCGATTCTAATAATACGGCATACGATATGACAACATTATTAGAAGCCAACAAAGCCCTTATTTCCGTAGACGGAGATGCTAAACGTGCCAGAGAGGAAGTAATGAACCTTGCTAACGCCGTAAGTGCTGCAGGCGGCAGTGGTAGTGAACTTCTGAGCCTTTCTGAACAGATGAAAGAAATCAAAAGTGAAGGAGTAGCATCCAGCGACCAGCTTAAAAAGTTCGGAGCAGCGGGTATTGATATATACGGAGCGTTATCATCTTCCACAGGTAAAAGCATTGAGCAGCTGAAAGGGATGAATATCACCTATGATATGCTGGCAAAATCACTTTCTGACGCCAAAGGTAAAGGAGGAATGTTCGAAGGCGGCCTTGAAGGCCAGAGCAATACGGTAGAAGGAAAATTAGACATGATCAAAAAAACGTCTACCAGCATGCTTACAGAAATCGGAACCGCTTTCATGCCTCTCATATCAAGCGTACTGGATATAGGTGTTAAACTGGTGAAAGGTTTTGAACCTTTAATGACATTAGTACAACCCTACATTGACACTATCGTGGGAAGTCTGAGCTCAGCTCTGGATTTTATCTTAAATCTGGGAGGAGAAACCAATGCATGGGGTGGCTTTGTAACCACAATTCAGGAATATTTTTCTATTGTCTGGAATACTTTAGGAAGCATTTTTGGTGCCGTTTGGAGTATTGTAAGCGGAATCATTGACTGGATCTCGAAAAGTGTACTGATCAGCGATATTTTTACAGGAGTTTACAAAGTCCTGGGAGCTGTTTTAACCATGGTTGGATGGCTTGCAGATGGGATAAAATTCATTTGGGAAAATGTGCTGAGACCTATTCTGGATGCAATTGAAACAGCTTACCGATGGGTTAGAAAAATTGTTGGAGGAGAAGAGGTTGCCATAGAGCCCAAAGTTACAGTTACCTCTCCAAAAGATCTGACTAAAGATCTTAAAGCCCAGCAGACTGCATTAAATTTCGCCAAGCCAGGCGCAACAGATCTCACAGCAAGGAGCAGGCCGACAGCAATTAGCCAGGGAGAATCCATGAGAACCAATAATGCCGCCAAATCCAGGGAAACCGGAGACACTGTTTCCGGCGGAGGCCAGAAAACCATCAATATCACCCTGGGTAAATTCTTCGATACCATTCAGTTCAATACCCTGAATTCCGGAGAAACATCAGATCAGTTAGAAAGTATAGTAATGGAATGCCTGGGACGTGTTCTATATAACGGAGCAAAAGTAATGTAAGATGCAGACAGTTTTTGATTTACAAAATTTATATAAATCCTATTTTTCAAGAACACCTTTCAGTCTTCCGGGATCAGGAGAGGATGTTACAAGAGACTTCAGGAACCTTGGATCTTCACAAAATAAAAACAGAGGAGAGATCCATTCCAGCAGGAAAGAAATTGCCTTTAATAAAGTGGGAGCATATGGTCAGGACATCTGGTTTCCCGCTGAATTCAGAATCAATGGAAATACCAGTGACTCCCTGACGATAGACGCCTGTACCATTGCGGTAAACCTCAGCAAAACCATTGTGAAGACTGCCGTAAGCGAAAGAAAAGGAACCGTAAAGGAAATGTTTAATGTTGATGATTACAAATTCACCATCAGAGGCTTTCTGATTGATAAAAACAGGAAAGTTCCTGAAGGTGATATTGAGAAGCTTAAGAACATCTTTGAAACAGACCTTCCGGTAACCCTTCACGGAGGATATCCGGAAATGTTTCTGGACAAAAGCTGCCGTGTGGCGATTACCTCTCTGGAATTCCTGGAAACACAGGGAAAAACGCATTGGATAAGACCGTTTAACCTTACCTGCGAGAGTGATTTTATTGCAGATGTAAAAGACTTAGAAGTACCACAGAAAAATGCTAACACTAACCAGTAACATCTCTATCGGAGATGAAAAAAATGTAAAAGCCAGCAAGGTAACCTGGAAAAGCGAAGTAGGATCTTTTATTGACTCATGCACTATTGAACTTCCCAGAATCAGCTACCTCAAAACAGATAAAGTACAGACCCAGGACCTCAACAAAGAGCGTACAAGCAGTGAGAGAATGGGCTATACTTTTAAGGAGGGGAATAAAGTAAGTGTCGAATTAGGCTACAACAATCTCAATAAAAAACGCTTTGAGGGCTTTGTGAAGAGAGTCAACATGGGAATCCCCGTGAAAATAGAATGTGAAGGGTATGGCTACCAGCTGTACGAGGTTATGTTTAACAAATCCTACTCTTCCGTAACTGTTAAAAAGCTTCTGGAGGAACTTACCCAGGGAACGGACATCATTGTTTCTAAAGAGATACCGGATATACCGCTGAAGAACGTGAGGTTCAAAAATGTCAACGGAATTAAAGTTCTGGAATGGCTGAAAGACGAATGCAAGCTCGCTGTCTATTTCAACATGAACGAAATTTTCGCAGGAACCCTTTACGGGAAAGTACAGGACAGGATAAAAGCAAGAATAGGCTGGAATACGGTAAAAGACGATGAATTCCAACAAAAGAAAGTTGATAAAAGTACCCAGATTGTCATTAAAGAAAAAAATGACAAAGGAGAAGTAAACAAGACGAAATCTGACCAGAAAGCATCCAACGAAAAAAGCTTAAAAGTAAAAGCCGGAATTCCTGCCCAGTTTTTAAAGCAGATCGCCAACCGTTTACAGACCAAGGAAAACTATAAAGGCTATGAAGGAAACATCACCCTCTTTCTGGAACCTTATGCCGTAAAAGGAATGGTCCTGGAACTTGAAGGAGGAATGTATCCTGACAAAACCGGTGAGTATTTTATTGAAAGCGTAAGCGGTGAATTTGGAGCTTCAGGGGGAAGACAAACGGTAACATTAGGATTTTTAATGCAGAAATAATGGCAACACCAGAATATATAAGAGAAGGTTTAAGACAGATCGCAAGCTCACACGCCCCTGCGGTAAGCAATATCGCACAGGTAAAATCTGTAGACGAAGGAAAAGCAATATGCATTCTGATGGATGAAGATGGCCAGGAATATCTGGATGTAAGGCTCCGTCCGGTACTTACCGGCAACAAAAGCTTTATCCAGATCCCCAAAGTAGGAAGTTATGTGTTGGCGGTAAGAGTGGAAGATGATGACGATTGGATGGTGATTGCCTGCGATGTAGTAGAAAAGTTCTACTGGAAAACAGAATCAGCCAACCTTGAGCTGAGTGATAAAATCCATATGGAAGCCAACGGAAAAAATTTCGCCAGACTGGTGGATCAGCTCTTTGATGCCATCCGGGATATGAAGTTTACCACCAACTACGGCCCTACCATCAACCTGATCAACCTTGCGGATTTTGAAAACCTTAGAAATGAATTTAAATCCCTTTTAAAATGAGTTTAAGCGCAGCAGAACCAATACTCATCAGCGAACTGCTCAGCATTATGGAAGATGAGGCCGCTGAACAGAATGATGCAGGAGCATCAAGAACCAGAATTGCTGAAGCCATGGCCAAAGCAATAAGAAAATTTGTAGAAGCCGGACAGGTGAAAGTAATCGTAAACACAACGGGAACAGCCACCGCCCAAACCGGTACAGGAACAGGAAACATAACATAATATGCCAGTAGATATTCTTTTAGATGAAAATTTTGAACTGCAGTTTGCAGATGGAGACTTCGCTTTTGGTGAAAGCACGTATGAACACCAGAAAACCCTGCTTTTAGCAGACAAAGGAGAAATTAAGCTTTTCCCTAAAAACGGAGTCGGGGCAAGAAAATACCTGGAACATGCAGCGCCTGATGAACTGGCCAGAGAAATCCGCCAGGAATTCTTCGCAGACGGCATGAATGTACAGAAGATAAAAATTGATGAAAACCTTGAAATAGATATAGAAGCAGATTATGGAGATTAAAGTATTAAACAGGCAGTCAATTTTAGATATCTCAATACAGTACACAGGAGATGTTCAGAAATGTTTTGATATTGCCATTGCCAACGGAAAAGCCGTTTCCGACCTTCTGGCGTCCGGAACCAAGCTTATTATTCCGGACGAATTAGAAAAAAATATTGATGTAACCAGCTATTACACATCAAGAATGATAAAGCCCGCAACAGGGACAACACTAGAACAGGAAAACCAGTTCCCGTCCTTGAAAGGAATTGGTTACATGCAAATAGGAAACACCTTTAAAGTAAGTTAAGATGAATAAAACACTTCAGGAAATAATTAATCAGATTTTACAGCTTAAAAATGAAAATCCGGGTCTGCAGAGCCTCAATACTTCCTCCAGAACCTCTTTCTGGACCAAAATATTTGAAACGGTAGGTTTTGTGATCTGGAATTTTCAGGAAGCCTGTAAACTTCACCTAAAAGAAATTGAGACCCTGATCAAGGAACAGAAAGTTCCCACATTAAGATGGTACAGGAACCAGGCCCTGAGATTTCAATATGGCTTCAGCCTGCTTCCGGACAGCGATCAGTTCTCCCCTACTTATGAGAATGCCAGTGGAAACGATGTTGTGGCTACCCAGGAAGAAATTGATCAGTCAAAAGTAATCAAATATGTAGCCGTAACCAAGGCTCCCAACAGCTCCAAGATCTCCATGAAAATTGCCACCGAAGAGAATGAAGAAATCGTTCCGGTAAACAACCAGATCAAAGAAGCTTTCACAGCCTATATCGAGGAAATTCAGGCTGCCGGAGACAATATTGTTATTGTAAACTACAAACCCGATATCTTGAAACTGCAGTTTAAAATCTGCTATAATCCGGGCGTTCTTCTGCAGAACGGGATGAGTATCCGGACCTCCAGATTTCCGGTTCAGGATGCTATTAAAAGGTTTTTAAAGAATCTTCCCTTCAATGGAGAATTGAGTGTTCAGAAGCTTGAAGCCGCAATTCTGGCCGTGGAAGGTGTAACAGACCTCCTAAACAAAGAAGTCTCAAGCAGATGGATAGAAGCCGGAGCACCGGGATACGGAAATTTCCAGCCGATAGAAATCAGCAGGATTCCAAGCTCAGGAAGCTTTACTTTAAAAGATCCGGACACCGGGCAGGAAGACTGGAGCGGTATTGAATATATTAATTATCAAGCACAGTAATATGAATGATAACCTATTTAATATCAATTTTAAAAGGCTTGCCAACTGGTGGCTTTTTACATTCTGGAGAACAAAATCGGTTTTAAACCTAATGTCTGTCTTAATCTTTTATATCGAAGAGCTTTATATAGAATTCGGAAGAGAGAGAAAGGATAATATCAGGAAAATGAAATATAACTATCAGAAATTTTCGCTTCAGAGTATTCTGAATTATAACCATGACCGGGCGGGAAACAGGATTAAAATTATAAAAGCAGTCCAGCATGATGGTGTTTATGTTTATACCGAAGGAGAGACCAATAATCTCAGTGTGAATGACCCTAAGAAAAAATGGCTTTTCGGAGATGAAAGACCCTTGTACCTCCGGACAGAAGCAGAACTGTACAGCGAGTATGATTTTATCGTAGAAATACCGGTAAATGCATCAGACCCGAATACCCCGTTAATGAATATAGACCAGCTGAAAGCAGATATAGACTTTTATAAGCTGCCTTCCAAGAGATATCAAATAAAAACAAAAGCATATTAATATGAAATATAATTTCAAATTTTTACAAACAGGCGGTGTGCCGTTAACCAATGACCTGATGGCTACCATTGAAGAGGCTTATGAGATCTTTGAAGCATTGGGAGATCTTGCAGGAGACAAAACAATTCTGTCTGGCTGCGATGTTATAGGCGCCAGTGTAAACCCGGGTATTGTAGCCATCGAAGGTAAACTCTATTATTTCGAAGGAGGTCTTTACTCTCCTACCGCTACCGTATATGTACACACAGAAAACATTTCGAAAATATTTGAAGACCAGTTTCCTAAAACGTTAATCGAAAAAAGAACGGTAAAATTCGGTACCGGTACCGTAAGCTATAACTGGTCTGAATTTGTAAAGCTGGAAACCCTTAAAAACATCCAGATTAAAGTCAATAACACCGCAACCCAGATTGATGTTTCCGCATTAACGGCCAGGATTGCAAAACTGGAACAGAAAACCGCACCTTTCATCAATGGAGGCATTGTCATAGCCTGGAGAAAACCTGTTTCCGAAATTCCTGCAGGATGGAAAGAATGTCTGGATTTCAGAGGAAAAACCATTGTAGGCTGGAATCCTGCCGAATCCGAATTCCAGAATCTGGGCGGTGAAGTCGGTTCAAAAACCCATACTCTTACCATTGAGCAGATGCCAAGACACTCGCATCAGCATTACTGGACCATAGGAAGCAAAGGAGCCAGCGGCACAGGAGGAACATTGGTAGATGGTTACAGAAATACCAGCGAAGTTGGTGGAAACCAGCCTCACAACAACATCCAGCCATCCAGAATCGCCATTTACATAGAACCGAACTTCCAGTAACTTAAACAACAGGAAGATGTTCAATAACAAAAATCATTTACAGACCATCTTTACCATCAATAAAAACCCTTTTGACTATATCATTAACTGAAACGCAATGAAAATACCTTTAAACCAAATATTCAGCTATTTTGAAACCGGAGACTTCCCTACCCAGGAACAGTTTCAGTCCGCATGGTCATCGTTTTGGCATAAAGATGACTCCATTCCTGCGGACAAAATCACCAACCTTACCAATACACTACAGAATAAAGTAGATAAATCCGTGTATGAACTGCATCTTTCCGATCCGGAAGCCCACGCAGCGGTTTTAGCTAAAAAAAATGCAGCCAATCTTTCCGATGCAGATAAAGAGGCATGGAAAGCAGCCTTGAATGTAGGGCAACTTCCGGACAATATTGCTACAGTAGACAATGATCCGCTTGTGGGGAATGTTTATACAAAATCTCAGTCCCGGGAACTCTTCATGATGATTGATGATTATGTAAACAATGACGGAAAGATTACCGCGGATAAACTTGAATCATTAGCTCTGACCAGGATTTTTAAAGCAAACGAATATACGTTACAGGACTTTATCAGTAACGCTCATCTCTATCAGTATGAGGAAAGTGATATTGTTGCAATTCCTTCTATAGGCGAAGAATATAGCCTGTATTTTTATATCGGCGGAGAAAAAACAGAGGCTAGCAACTATCTTCCTACAGGATTATCCAATATAACTGTAGGAATGGTAGAAGGATTACAGGAGGCTTTAAACACTAAAATGAACAAACCTACTGCCTCAGGAAACTATATTGCGTCCAATCTGGATGGAACGGTAACCTGGAAAGCAGTCAACCCCGCCTCCAACTACCTTCTGTACTGGAACGGAACCGATTTTAAAGAGTCAGGTGTTTTCCATAATGCCGGTAAACTTGGAATAGGATTAACAACCCCTGCTGAACAGTTGCACTTAACGGGAAGAGTGCGAAGTACAGGGTATATTTTGGAGGAAAATAATGAAACGGTAAATAATCAGATTACCACCTTCAACAGAAACCTTTTATTCACAAACAGTGTGGGAATCAAAAAGACCATTTTAACCAATGAGGATCTGCCGTCTGAATTTTTGAAATTACCTGCAAAACTCACCAAAGCTCAGAAAGAACAATTTGGAATCGATTGGAATAACCAATACTCCAACGGAAATCTGAATGTTTACGGAATCACTCCTCCTGTTATTAAAAATGATCATATTGTCAGATACTTTGTATTGCAGGGATTAAACCTCAATGTCAATCCGGCATTCACTTCCGTTAAATTCATACCAGTCGGAAATGCTATTGGAACAGGTGAAATTGAATGTTTAGGATTTCAGGCTTTTGCCAACGGATTATCGATGATTGTTTCGGTGTATGGTGATGCTCTACAGTCCGGCAATAAGTATAATCTGGTCATCAGAACAACTAACCCAACAATCCAGGTACATAGAACCACAGGCGTCATCAACGTTGTGGATACAATCAATAATATTGATCTCACTGGGCTTAAATGGGAAACCAGATCGTATACGCCAGGACAGGAAGGAAGTATATTTAACGTTAACGGAGGAGTATTCAACTATAATTCAAGCCCTAATAATAAAGCGTATGTTTATGAACCCAATGTTATTGTAGCAAGCGCTAAAAGTGATGTCGTTTTTGAAGCCAACACCAACTTCTATCTGGAAATGAATATGGCTCTTTCAACAGTAGCCGGACAAACCGTTAGTGATGTATATGATTTTTATGGTTACCTGGGGTTAATTCAAAAAAATATCCCTTTAACCTTAGCAGATAATTCATTTTTAAGAGTGATAAGCTCCAATTTCAGAAGTGGCGGTTATGAATCTGTATTGGTTTGGAATAATATTGCATCCCTTACTACCAAAATTGAACCGGGTGCGACAGTGATCAATGCCAATATTATTATCATGAGACAAGGAAATGTGTATACTCAGTTTGTAACAGTAGGCAGTACTTCCCTTATTCAGTCCGTTACCTCTACAACAGAAGCAGTTTCCTTATCACTGGTTGCTTCAAACAGCTCCAAACAAAAAACCATCAGCGGATCTGTTGCTCAGGCTTTTACATTTTAAGCAAAAAAATAAGATCATTATTCAATTATTAAAATTATGTCAATCCCATTAAATACTATATACAGCTATTTTGAAACCGGAGACTTCCCTACCCAGGAACAGTTCCAGGCTTCATGGTCATCATTCTGGCACAAAGATGAATCAATACCCACCAGTAAAATTACGGGTCTTGAAAATCTGTTACAAAATAAAGTAGACAAACCGCTATATGAACTTCACCTTTCAGATCCTGAAGCACATGCTTCATTTTTAGCGAAAAGAAACGCATCCAACCTTTCTGCATCAGACAAGCAGGCCTGGAAAGAAGCTTTAAACGTAGGGGAACTTCCCGAGAATGTTGCCACAGTAGACAGTGATCCTCTTATTGGAAACGTGTATACAAAGACCCAGTCAAAAGACCAGTTCATGATGATTGATGATTATGTAAACAGTGAAGGAAAAATTACCGCCGATAAACTGGAAGCACTGGCATTGACCAGGATCTTTAAAGCAGCAGAAGAGACCATTGATGACTTTATCTATAATTCTGATGCTTATCAGTATGAAGAAAGTGACATCGTTGCTATTCCTTACTACGTCGCAGTAGATCAAGACATTAATGGGGCTCCGGTCCCTGAGCCTAAATACACCCTGTATTTCTATATAGGCGGCGATAAAAAGAATGTTAACAACTATCTCAATACAGGAGTTTCTACAGTATCCATATCAATGGTAAAAGGATTGTCAGAGCGTTTAGACAGCAAAGTGGATAAACCGTTAACAGACGGTATTTACCATATTGAAAGAAGAGAGGGGGTCACTTCTACAGTACTTGCTACCGCTGAAACACTGGCATCAGTGATGAACCGTAACAATTATGCTCCCAAAGGAATTGCCTTCACTGAAGAAACAGACGGAACCGGGCAACCCGGTAAAGATGCCGTTTTAAGAGCCAACCCGGCAACCTATTCATTTTCCTTTGGGAATATCAATACGGCCCATACCGGAGTATACAATATTGCCATTGGGTATAATAATATGCCAGCCATTACTGATGGTTCATCCAACACGGCAATAGGGCATTTTGCGGCACAAGGTCTTACCTCAGGAGGAGCCAACGTTGCCCTGGGACTTGATTCAGCGAAAGGGCTTACCACCGGAGATGACAATACCTTAATAGGCGTATCGGCAGGATATGGTATTGAAGGCGGATCAGGAAATACCATGCTCGGAAAATGGACGGGATGTAATATCAAAGGAAACAACAATACCTTCCTGGGATACCAGGCCGGTCTGAACTGGGGTAAAGGAGGTAGCGGCAGATGGTCATCCAACATCGTCATCGGTGCCAATACAACAGGACATCCTATGGGAGTCTGGGGAGAAAACAGTATTATCATCGGGTCTAACCTGGAGCTGAACGGGCAGCAGTATAATAAATTTATTATCAACAACTTTACCGCAAAAGATAATAACTACTACAAAACCCACTTCATCGAAGGAAACTTTGCCGAAAGATGGCTGAGATTCGATACCAGCTTACAGGTACTGAGAATGCCTGCAGCAGATGCATCCTACACCAAAAATATCGTAGCAAGACCTGATGGTACCTTCGGAACAGAAGATAAAGTAGACAATGTTCCATTAAACGGCACACGTCTGGGGAAACCACTTAACGGCTCATTTGAATTTTCAAATGAATCCCTGGGGATGTTTTACTGTGGCCCTTCAGTGCTTAATATTAATGACGGGGCTATATCAATGGTCACCAATAATTCAAATGTTTTGGTTACCGCTTCTAAAGCCTCCATGTCAAATGGCTTCAAATCTATTGATATTGAAAGCAGTAATACTCACATTGATGTAAAATCTGATCTGAGGGGTCCCGGATTATTAGGAGCAGACTATTATGGTTATAACTATCAGCCCAACTCTTTTGTTCAGAAACAATGGGTGGAAGAGCAACTTCAATATGCCAATAAAAGACCCTACGAAGTATACACCGCATTTCTGAACTTTACCGAAGACGGAAGGTTTGACCCTTTATTCTTAGGTCTTGAGAATACAATCGGTGATATCGAGTGGAAACACGATTCAGAAGGCAGATATCTCGGAACCTTCAAAGAAGAACATTATGGAAACTGGTGGCTCGATAGTAAAATAAACAATTTTGACAAAGATCTTGTAAGCTGTCGTATCAAATCTTTAGATGCAAGAACCATTTCCCTGGATATTTTCAGAATGCTTGATTTCCGTCCAATAGAAATATCTGGAAATGTGGGCATCATAGAAATCCGCCTCTACCCCGGAGTAGACTAACAACAAATAAATAATATTATATGAAAGAAATACTAACCGAACATTTAAGCACCTTTTTAGGACTTCTGGCCACAGGCCTGGCAGGATTTGTTTTCGGAAAAAAGAAAATGAATGCTGAAGTCGCTGGAATGGATGCCGACAATGAAGGAAAAGAAATAGAAAACGCCGACAAACTGGTCAAGCTCTACAAAGATGCCCTTGACGATCTTGCCGGACGTTACGAAGTGAAATTTAAAGAATTTTCAAATCTGGCAGAGAGAAAAATCAAGCTGCTGGAAGAAGAAATAAACATACAGAAACGCATTAATGATCAGCTGAAAACTGAAAATGCCAAACTGAGAGCAAAACTTAAAGAAAATTGAATTATTAAAAATATCCTGTAATTTTTTTAGTAATTGCCATGAGACACCCGAAAGGGTGTTTTTTTGTTTATAAGCATAAAACAAACCTCTTTTCTCTGAAAAAACAGACATTTCGAAAACCCTTTCCGGCATCTGGTATTCCTGCCCGTAGAATCTCCAATTTCAAAACAAAGAAATAAAAAAGGATGAATCCTACAATTCACCCTTCCGCTTTTCATTTATTTTCTATTACTTTTTATCCAGCAAAGGCAGGTATTCCCCATAGCCTTTCTGTTCCATTTCAGCTTTTGGAATAAATTTCAATGAAGCACTGTTGATACAGTATCTAAGCCCCCCTTTATCAGCAGGACCATCCGTAAAAACATGTCCCAGGTGAGCATCCCCGGTTTTGCTCCTTACCTCTACCCTGTCCATCCCATGAGAGCGGTCTAACTTTTCATCAATCAGTTTTTTGGTGATGGGTTTTGAGAAGCTTGGCCATCCGCATCCGGATTCAAACTTATCCGTAGAAATAAATAAAGGTTCTCCGGTAGTAATATCCACATAAATGCCTTCACGGGTTTCGTTCCAGTACTCATTCTGGAAAGGTCTTTCCGTTCCGTTTTCCTGAGTTACATTATACTGTTCTGCGGTTAATTTTTCTTTCAAAACCTTTTTATCCTGCTTTTGGTATTTTGCTTTTGGAAGCGGATTGGCTTTTTTAGCCATTTCAAAAAGTCCCGGTTCAATATGGCAGTAACCTCCCGGATTTTTATCCAGATAATCCTGGTGGTAATCCTCTGCTCTGTAGAAATTTTTCAAAGGAATTGTTTCCACCAAAATAGGTTTACTGTAATTTTTAGCCAGCTTCTGAACCTCATTTTTTACTACGGTTTCATCAGCTTTATCGGTAAAGTAAATTCCGGTTCTGTATTGGTTTCCTCTGTCATTACCCTGTTGATCTTTACTTGTAGGATCAATGGTTTTAAAATATAAATCAATAAGCAGCTTCAAATCTACCTGCTCGGGATCATACTTTACTTTTACAGTTTCCGCAAAACCGGTGGTATGGCTTATCACTTCCTCATACGTAGGATTCTTGGTATTCCCGTTGGCATAGCCTACTTCCGTTCCCACTACCCCGCGGATCTGTTGAAAAAAGTGTTCTGTTCCCCAGAAACACCCGCCTGCAAAATAAATCTCTCTGACATTCTTATTATCCATAATTTCCTGATTTTCTTTTTCTTTCGTTGCTACTTTGGGCTGTCTGTTTTTAAAAAGCCCGGATCCTGCAGCAAAAGCTGCAACCCCCAGAATAACTCCGAGGACAATCAATATATTTTTCATTTTTTTCTTTTTTTCCATTTTACTTTTTATAGCTCATCAGCATCAGGCCAAATCCTAAAAGAACCAGATCTTTCAGAATAAAAAAATCCGTAACAGGAATTCCGTCTACTGTTTTCCATATACCCGGTGTGGTGAACAGATAGCTTAACGTAATAAGGAAAGTTACTGCCATTCCTATTCCGGCATACTTACGTAGAAATGCAAATTTCACACTAAACATCAATAATAAGGCAATGATAATTTCTATTATTCCGATAGTATCTGACACTGTCTGAACGCTTGTCATATCATATACGAAAAAAGTAAGAAAATGGTTTTCAACCAAAGGTTTGATAGCGGCTGCTTCTGTAGGAGTAAATTTAAATATCCCGATCCATAGCAATATAAGCGCTGACCCGAAAAGAGAAATATAATAACCTGTTCTATACGTTCCAGATTGACTGTTGAGTGATAATGTTCCGTTCATATTTTTAGGATTTTGAATGATACTTTATTATTTTCAAAAGTATAGTCGGAACAGATTCAGAATCCTGACAGTTTTTTTTCTAAAGATCTAAGTTTTTAAGAACTTTTTCTTTAAAACACTGAATTTCAGAATCATTTATTTGATCACTTTCTTTCTGAGCCAGTTTTCTTTTTAAAATATCATCTAAAATTTTAAGTTTTGATTCATAAGCCCTGCACCATTTACAGATCTTCAGGTGCATAGAAAGCTGCCAGTTCTCCTTTCGGGAGATGGTTTCCGCATTTCTTTTCTCCATCAGCATCGTAGCAGTGCTGCATGGAAGGAACAAAATATGAATAAATTTTCTCAACATGTTTCAGATATGGTTATAAGTTGGCAAACCAGTTCAAATCCAGGCATTCTCTCAGCTGCATTCTGCTTCTTTGAAGGATCTTCCACAGATTAGTCGCGGAAATCTGTAATTCCTGACTTACCTCAGGGGCTTTTTTCTCCTGAAGATAATACATCTTCAATGGAATCTTCCATCGGGAGGGTAAACGGTCAATACAATCTTCCAGTGTCTTAATGAAATCCTTGTTATCAAGAAGCTCAGATTCCCTATCCGAAACATTCCAGTCATTCAATACCCCGTCATTCCTCCATGAACCTGTTTCATCAAAAAAATGATCCAGTTTAATCTGTGGTTCCGATTTATATTTTTTACGGTAAAAGTCAGCGGCTTTTCTGTTCAGAATAGCCATCAGCCAGGTTAGCGGCTTGCTTTTTTCTTCAAAAGAATCATATGATGAAAACGCAGCAAGGAAAACGTCCTGAACAATATCCTTGGCTTCTTCCTTATCCGAAAGCAGATATACCGCCCTTTTCAAAAGAGATCCGGAATACAGTTCCACCCAGCTTTTCAGTACTTCGTCTTTCGTCATTATTCTCTATTCCTGCTTCTTCATGAGTTTCTTTATCAAATCCGGACGATTCAGCAGGAAATTTTAATTTTATTTAAACGAATATAATAAGTAAATCATAAAAACACAAAAATTTTTCAATCCGTGGTGGCTTTTTGTTGTAAACTGAAAAAAATCTGCCAAACCTTGCCCATTTTCGGTAAAACCAAACCTTATAGATTTTTAAAACACATGTATTTTTAGACCTATAAAGTTTCCGCCTTTACAACCATTTTTTTACCAAAACTGTTAATCGTCCATCAAACTCTGCTTTATCACGAATCCCATACCAACAGATCTTACAGACAATAAATTTTCCGCATGATAAAGGCGCACCCGGTACTATTCAAAACATCACATAAAATTACATCCGAATCGCTTAAAAATCTTAAATTTGCATCTTATCATAAAATGGATTAAAAAAGCAAAGCAATACATATGACATCACAAGAGATACGTCAAAAATTTTTAGATTACTTTAAAAGTAAAGGCCACCTTATCGTTCCTTCAGCTCCAATTGTGCTGAAAGACGACCCTACCCTTATGTTTTCCAACTCAGGAATGACGCAGTTCAAAGATTTTTTCTTAGGCTATAAAACACCTACCGCCCCTAGAATTGCCGATACACAGAAGTGTCTGAGAGTTTCCGGAAAACATAACGACCTAGATGATGTAGGTAGAGATACCTATCACCATACTATGTTTGAAATGTTAGGAAACTGGTCTTTTGGGGATTATTTCAAAAAAGATGCTATTGCTTTTGCCTGGGAATTACTGACGGAAGTTTACGGAATTCCAAAAGAGAATTTATACGTAACCATTTTTGAAGGTGATGCTTCAGAAAACCTTGACAGGGACCAGGATGCTTATGATTTCTGGAAAACACACATTTCTGAAGACAGAATCATTAACGGAAACAAAAAAGACAATTTCTGGGAAATGGGAGAAAGCGGACCATGCGGGCCATGCTCAGAAATCCATGTTGACCTGAGAACTCCGGAAGAAAAAGCCAAAGTTTCAGGACTTGAGCTGGTTAATAACGACCATCCTCAGGTAGTGGAAGTATGGAATCTGGTTTTCATGGAATTCAACAGAAAAGCCGATAAATCCCTTGAAAAACTTCCTGCACAGCACGTAGATACAGGAATGGGCTTTGAGCGTCTGTGTATGGCGCTTCAGGGAAAATCGTCCAACTATGATACCGATGTTTTCACCCCGCTTATTGCTAAAGTGGAAGAACTTTCAGGAAAAAAATATACCGGAATTTTAGAAGATGAAAAAGACATCGCAATCCGTGTGGTGGTAGACCATATCAGGGCGGTTGCTTTTGCCATTGCAGACGGACAGCTTCCTTCAAGCGGAGGAGCAGGATACGTAATCAGAAGAATCTTAAGAAGAGCGGTTTCTTACTCCTATAGATTCTTAGACATAAAAGAACCTTTCCTGTATAAACTGGTGGCTGTTCTTCAGGAGCAGATGGGACCATTCTTCCCGGAAATTGATAAGCAGGGCAAACTGGTAACCGAAGTGATTAAAAGTGAAGAAGAATCATTCCTGAATACCATTGAAAACGGATTGGTAAGAGTTACAAAACTAATCCAGCAAACCATTGCCGACAACCAGAAAGTATTGCCTGCAGCTGAAGTTTTCGAGTTATATGACACCTACGGTTTCCCGGATGACCTAACAAGAATTATTGCGGAAGAAAAAGGGCTGACCATCGACCAGGAAGGCTTTAATGCCAAAAGAAGGGAGCAGCAGGAGCGCTCCAGAGGAGGAGATGCTAAGAAAGTATACGACTGGGTAATATTGGAAGAAAAACCAGAAACATTTGTAGGATACGACCAGCTTGAAGCAGAAACCTATATTACGAGATACAGAAAAATAGAAAATAAAGACGGAGAATTTTACCAGGTGGTATTAAGCAACTCCCCGTTCTATCCGGAAGGCGGAGGCCAGGTTGGAGATAAAGGAGTTCTGGAAAATGCAACGGAAAGCTTCGAAGTACTGGAAACCAAAAAAGAAAACGGACTGATTATTTCACTCCTCAACGGTCTTCCGAAAGATGCCGGAGCTGTTTTCTATGCTAAGGTAAATGCTGCTGACAGAAAAAATTCCCAGGCCAACCACTCTGCAACTCACCTTTTACATGAAATATTGAGAGAGGTTTTAGGAACCCACGTAGAACAGAAAGGATCTTATGTAGGACCGGATTATCTGCGTTTCGACTTCTCCCACTTCAGCAAAATGACAGAAGAAGAGCTGGCACTGATTGAGCAGAAAGTAAACCAGAAAATAAAAGACAGCATTGCTTTACAGGAATTCAGAAGCATTCCTATTCAGGAAGCTTTAGATAAAGGAGCAATGGCTTTATTCGGTGAAAAATACGGAGATAATGTGAGAATGATCCAGTTCGGAAGTTCAAAAGAACTTTGCGGGGGAACTCACGTAAAAAATACCAGTGAGATCGGTCATTTCAAGATCACTTCCGAAGGTTCCGCAGCAGCGGGAATCAGAAGAATTGAAGCGATTTCCGGAGATGAATCTGAGGCATACTTCAGGAACTTAGAACAACAGATGCTGGAAATTTCCCAGTTGCTGAAATCTAAAGATGTCGTAAGATCCATTGAAAAGCTGATTGAAGAAAACATTTCCCTTAAAGCTGAAGCAGATACTCTTAAAAAAGAAAAAGCGAAAGGCGAAATCGGAGAATGGAAAAATGCCTACGAACAGAAAGGTAACAAACAGCTTCTTGTGAAGAAAACTTCCCTTGATGCAGCTTCTGTAAAAGACATTGTTTTCCAGCTGAAAAGAGAAATCCCCACTTCAGTAACGATCATCCTTTCTGATGCTGACGGTAAACCAATGATCACAGTAGGAGTTTCTGATGACCTTGCCGCAGATTATCAGGCTGGTGCTATTGTTAAAGATCTTGCAAAAGAGATCCAGGGCGGCGGCGGCGGAAACCCGGGCTTCGCAACAGCAGGCGGTAAAAACCTTGACGGTCTGGAAAATGCCTACCAAAAAGCATTAACTATCTAAGATCACAGATCTTATATCATACAACATTAAAAACTTCTGAAAATTTTCAGAAGTTTTTTTTATTAAGTCTGTTTTAAACTTAACCACAGACCAAAGGTTTAACGTAGTCAAAAGACACAAAAGCTCTCAAAAGAATAAAAATCAAAGATTTTTGAAGGCTTATGGGCTCTATTTTTTCAGAGTAATAATTAACTTTAAATAAAGCCTCCTGATTTTTTGTGTCTTTTGAGGTTTAATAAAAGGCTAAACAGTCTTATTTATAACCGTTCTAATTATTGACTTTACCTTAACAAAGCATTATGCAAACTTAAACAAATGGTTTTCTCTTCTTAAAATATAATTCACAATAGACCTTTAGTTTTGCTTCAAATCGAAATTCAAAAAAAGTAATTATGAAAATGAACAAAACCATTGGAGCCTTATTGTTTGCTGCTGCCATATTTCAGGCCTGTAACGACGATAATGAGGGCAGCCCTGCAGAAGGAAACGGACCTATAAATCCTAACATCAAAATTGAAAATTTTTCTCAGGAACCAGCCTTTGTTTACGGAATGCCCGGTTTTGAAAACCTGAATATCACCACACTGATTTCAAGTTCTGATGTGCTTTCCGGATCTCCCAACTTTGTTTTCGCAGGCCAGCCGGACGGGATGGGAATTATGAAAGACCCAAATTCCGAAGGATATCTGATGATTACCAACCACGAAATCACACAATCTGTATCAAGAGTATATTTAGATAAAACGTTCAGACCTTTCAAAGGAGAATATATTCTGAACGGAATCGGCGGGATGACCAGATTATGTTCTGCAACCCTGGCAACTCCGGAAACCCATGGCTTCAGTGCATTCCTTACTGCCGGAGAATCCGGTGAAGAGAGTATGGTTCATGCGCTTAATCCGCTGGCCCCTGTTACCCAGGCATCTGATCAGAGCAGGGTAAAACCGGCTTTAGGGAAAGCTTCTATGGAAAATGCCGTTCCTCTTCCTAAAGATGTTTCAGGCGGAAAAACATACATCATGATTGGTGAAGATCAGTCCTACTCTTCTTCGCATCAGTCTGCCGGGCAGCTAATCATGTATGTTTCCAATACACCTGGAGATCTGGACAACGGAAAACTGTATGCTTTAAGGAGAACCAACAACAACTATACGGAAACGGATATGGTAAAAGGAAGTTCTTACGATGTAGAATTCGTGGAAATTCCTAATGCCAAAAACCTTACGGGAGCACAGATCAACCAAAAGAATATCGACAATAATGCCATCCGTTTTTCAAGAGTGGAAGATGTAGATTACAGAAAAGGAGCCGGAAAAGGAAGAGAAATTTACTTTACCGCAACCGGGGAATCTTCAGATGGAGTTAATCCAAAACCAGGATTAACGATGTGGGGAAGAGTGTACAAGCTGGTTCTTAATGAAAGCAATATGCTGGCAGGAAAACTGGAAGTGGTAGCAGAAGGAGATTCCAATCCTGGAAATAACCTGATTAATCCCGATAACCTTTGTGTAACAGAAAACTATGTTTATATCCAGGAAGACGGTGATTCTTATTATACGGCCGCTGCTCACGATTCTTACATCTGGCAGCTGAACATCGCTACAAAACAGTATAAACCATGGCTGAATATGAAGCATAACAGAACAGATTCAGCGTGGCAGACAGCCTACAACCAGTCCGGAAATCTACAGAAATTCGGTTCGTGGGAATTTGGTGCGATGGTGGATATTTCCAATATCATTGGTCTTCCGAATACCTTTGCAGTTAACATCCACTCTCACACATGGCAGAAAGATAAATTCAAAAATGCGGACGGAGCCGGTGTTAATACCAACAAAGAAGGCGGACAGATCGTCATCATCAGAAACGTAGAGAAATAATTGCAACCCTATTCAATAAAAATTGAAGTATCAGCGGAAAATGTTCCGTTGATACTTTTTCATACCTATGAAAATCCTTTCCAAATACCCAATCCTTCTTACTGTATCCGCAATACTTGTTTTTCTTGTACTCTGGCAATGCAAAAATGATAAACACCAGCCTGTTAACGAAGACATGGCTGCTGTAAAAAGTGAAATACTGAAAACCAATGCCGCTTTTGAAAAACAGATCAGTGAGCTTATGTCTCTGGTCTCAAAAGATAGTGATCAAAAAACGCTTCAGGAAAAATTTGAAGCCCTCAGAAAAACGTATAAAAGAATGGAATGGGCAGTGGAATATTTCCTTCCTCATTCTGCAAGGTTCATCAACGGTCCCGCACTTCCTGAGATTGAAATGGATGAACACACAGAGCTGGAACCGGAAGGCCTTCAGGTACTGGAGGAACTCTTATATCCTTACACACCAGAAAATAAGGAAGAAACCATTCGTCTCCTTAAGAAACTGACCAATAAAAGCAATACGATAAAGGCTAATTTCCAGGCTATTTCCATCAGCAAAGATCAGATTTTTGATGCAGTACGGCAGGAAATTTTCAGAATATCAAGCTTAGGAATTTCAGGATTTGACACTCCGGTTTCGGGAACATTTTTAAAAGAGATGCCTTACGCTCTGGAAGGAATCCGGCTTACCCTGAAACAGATTTCCACGGAACATTCAAAAGACAGGTCCTTAAAAGATCTGAATACCGCTATTTATTCTGCAATTGCTGTTCTGAAGAAGAACACAGACAAAAATACGTTTGATTATGTGAATTTTATTCCGGATCACCTGAACAGGATCTCTTCTCTGATGCTTGAGTTCAAAAAACAGGAAAGTATTCCGGACATAGAAATTACATCGGCACTAAGTAAAAATGCATCTACTTTTTATTCTAAAAATGCATTTGATCCCAATGCTTTTACACCGGGAAAGGAATTTGCTTATTCACAGGAAAAAGCAGACCTGGGCCGGAAACTTTTTAATGATAAAATCCTTTCCAATAACAACGACAGAAGCTGCTCCACCTGCCATATTCCGGAAAAAGCCTTTACCGACGGACTTCCAAAATCCATGTCACTGGCCAATTCGGAATTACAGAGAAATGCCCCTTCCCTTAATTATGCAGGATTCCAGCATGGCCAGTTCTGGGATATGCGGAAAGATGATCTGGAAGGTCAGAGTTCTGATGTCATTTCCAACAAAGAAGAAATGCATGGTGATCTGAATGTGATCCTCGGAAAAATCAACAAAGACCCGAAATACCTTCCCGAATTCAAAAAAATATTCAAAACGTCAAAAGCAGAAACCTGGCAGCTTCAGAATGCACTGGCAAGCTATATCCGTTCATTAGCCCGGTTTAATTCAGATTTTGATGAATATATGAGAGGAACTCAATCAGCCATGACCGAAAATCAGAAGCAGGGCTTCAATCTTTTTGTAGGAAAAGCCCAGTGTGCAATTTGTCATTTTGTGCCGTTATTTAACGGAACTGTCCCTCCGAATTTCAAAAAAACTGAACAGGAAGTATTAGGAACAGCAGTGAACGGCAGCAACAAAACGTTTGATCAGGATCCCGGCAGAGGAAAATTCCATCAAACGGTAGCTTCTCTTCAGCACTCTTTTAAAACCCCAACGTTAAGGAATATCAGCAAAACAGCTCCTTATATGCACAACGGCGGTTATCAGACCTTAAAAGAAGTGATGAGCTTCTATAACAAAGGTGGCGGAAAAGGGTTCGGATTTAAGGTAGAAAACCAGACTTTATCGGATACTCCATTGAACCTTACGGATAAAGAAACTGATCAGATTATTGATTTTATGGGAGCTTTAAATGACCGATAGCAATTAGGTAATCCGTAATCAGTTTGGCAGGTGTTGATATGTTATAATAGTGGTAATTCAACTTGTTTTAACAATCGGAATATTAGATTATATCAATGTCATAACAAATCATAAAAACTTTTCCAAAAGGAGAAATATTATTACTTTTGAACTAGTTTTTGCATGAAAAGGTTTTTAATATTCTTATTTTTCCTGATATATTTCTTTGGTTATTCACAATCAAAGATTAAAGTCATAGATGAGACCGACCGCCGGCCTGTCTCCAATGCAAAGATATCCTGCAGCGGCAAAATTATCGGTTATACCAATGCTCAGGGAATACTGGAATTCAGTGCATCCTGCAACACTCTTGAGATTGAAGCTGACCGCTATCAGAAAGAGACGGCAACCGCAGAAAATGATATGGAAGTTTCACTGTCGAAAAAAACATTCAGAACCACCTCTATTGAAGAAGTGGTGATTGAAGATAAAAGTGATCCGAGGGCTCTTGAAATCCTTAAAAAGGTGAATAAAATGTTTAAAGAAAATTCACCGAAAAGCCTGGGCTCCTACTCTTTCAAATCCTACGAAAAAGTCTCTCTGGATATTGATGAGGACAGTATCTCCCAATTCAGCAAATTTTTTGATGATGCCAATCTTTTCAAAAGAAAAAGAGAAAAAGATTCACTGAATAACATTTCTGCAAGGCAGATTTTTTCCAAAAGCAAACTCTTCTTATGGGAAAGGGCTCAGGAATTTATCTATTCAAAAAAATACGGGGAAAAGATCAATATCCTGGATAACAGAATTTCCGGGCTTAAACAGCCTATGTATGAAATGATCGCCATTCAGCAGAGCAACAGGGATAAGGTTCCGAACCAGATCAAGCAGGAAAACAGAGGCCTGTACAGGTTCTTTCTCTCCGATACCATTGAGGTAGACGGAAGAAAAACCTTTGTAATTAAGTTCCGTGAAGTGAACTATAAAAAGCAGGATAAAAAACGAAAGTATAACGGTGCAATCTATGTAGATACACAAACCTACGGAATCCAGAAGATTGAAAACTTCAGCAAAAATAAAAATGACGGAATTATTACGAGTACCTGGATTTTCTATAACAACAAATGGTTTCTTTCCCAGGAAAAGGTAAAACTAAGGATGAGCAAAATGGCTATGGAAGAGGATGATAAAGAGAAACCGGAAAATAATCCTGAAAAAAAAGACCGGAGAAGCTTCGGAACTTATGCCTTCCTCACCTCCAGATATTTTGATTTCAAATCCCCTGTAGAAGAAAATCCAAAAGATTTCAAAGGCTATACTTTTTCGGTAAAAAATGCAGACGGACAACTGCTTGACCGCTACAGAACAGATCCTTTAACGGAAAGGGAACGTAATACCTATACCACAATCGACAGTCTGGGCAGAAAATATAATATTGACAGCAAAGCCAGAATCCTGACCGGACTTATCAACGGGCAGATCAGAGTGGGAATTGTAGATTTTGCAGTGGATGAAATCGTGAATTACAACTTATATGAAGGATTCAGACTTGGATTGAAAGCCAAACTGAATGAAACCTTTAATCCTTATTTTTCTCCGGATTATTATTTCGCTTATGGTTTTAAAGATGATAAATGGAAATATGGGATTGGTCTGGATATGAAGACCACACTGGATAAAAATTCATTTTTCAGGGTTGAATATTATGATGATGTCACCTCTTCAGGAGAGTTTTACAGAAGATTGTGGAACTTCAAGATGAGAACAATGAATTACGGAAACAACATCAACAACGATAAATATTACCACTTCAGGGGCGCTTCCCTGTCTTACCTGAATGATGTAACCAACGGTTTAACTCTTGTTTTTGCTGTCAAACGAAATATTGAGGAAGCTAAATTCGATTATCAGTTCAGAGAAAGAGGTGCTGCATTTGACAATTTCAATACTTTATTTACCTTAAAATATTCTCCGAATTCCACGAATATTATGACCCCTCAGGGAAAATCTATCATCGACCAGAAATATCCGGAGCTGTATCTTAACTATGAACAAAGTTACAAAGCGTTAGGCGGGGACTTCAATTATACCCGTTTTGATGCGCTGTTTGTTCATAATTTTAAAACCATGCTGGGAACAACAGGTTTCAGATTATACGGAGGAATTGTTTTAGGAGAAGCTCCCATCTGGAAACACTTTACCATGAACGGGCTGGCCTCTCCGAGAAAGGATTTCAATTTCAACCTTACCTCTTATCTTGGCTTTGCCACACTGGAAGGCGGAAAATATTACAATGATAAATTTATTGCGTACTATTTCACCCACAAGCTTCCACTCTATTTCAAAAGTTTCGGACAGAATATTTCCAGTTTCGATTTTGTACTGAGAGGTACTATAGGAGATATGAAGCATCCTGAATATCACCAGTTCAGATTCAGAAAGCTGGATCATTTATATCAGGAAGTAGGTCTGGAATGGAATAACTTTTTATCCAGCTATTTCAATTTAGGATTGTTTTACAGAGTGGGATATTACACCACTCCGAATTTTAAACAGAATTTTGCCATCCAGTTCAAACTTAAATTATTAGAATTTTAAATATATTATACCAAAATGCAGTCAATTGAAATAAAAGCAGAACAGTTTTTTGAATTATTAAAATTAAAAGATACTTCCATGTGGGCCATTTTCTCCCAGATGATCGACGGAAATGAGAAAGAAATTATCTTTTTGGACCAGGAAGATAAAATCCTTTTCAATTATGTTCTGCCTTCAACACAGGAAAAGCTGGAAGAAGACAGAAAGGAATTCTCTAAACAGTTTGCGGATAAACTGGCTGATCTGAATTAAAACCTCCTGCCCTCCGAAGTCTCCTGACTTCGGAGTCATATTTTTGTCTTTTTTCATTGTATTGTTCAGAATCTGGAGACTTTGCGGAACGAAAGTTTCAAGTAGCGGGTGTATTTCTTAATTATATCATTGAATTTCAACCCTTTGTACTATTCCCAAAACGTACCTCATCCACTACAATTAATTTCTCAAAAACTCATCCAAGGTTTTCTTAGCTTCAGCCACATCGTGCACCCTTAAGATTTTAGCGCCCTGTTCCAAAACTTTCCGATGAAGTTTCTGGGTTTCTTCATTAATATCCAATGGTGATTTACCGAGTGGCTTATAAATAAAAGATTTTCTGGAAATCCCTATCAGCAGGGGAAATCTTCCAAATCCGAGATATCCTGTTTCACCAATCATTTTCATCTGATCCTCCACAGTTTTTCCAAATCCGAATCCGGGATCAAGAATGATATCTTTCACACCTTTCTTCAGCAGTTCATTCACTTTCTGTGAAAAATAACGGTTCACTTCCAGGGTAATATCTTCAAACTTAATCTTATCATGCATGGTTTCATAGGTTGGGTTGATATGCATCAGAATATACGGAAGTCCGGTTTCAGCTGCTGTATCAAACATCTTGATATCATATTGTCCGCCTGAAATATCATTGATCATATCAATTCCTTCATGATAACCAAACTTCACGGTATCGGCATAGAAAGTATCCAGAGAAATCAACGCTTCCGGGAACTCTTTTTTAATTTGGGAAATAATGTTTCCTATCCTTTTGATTTCCTCTTCACTGCTTAAAAATTCCGCATCCGGACGGGTTGACTGCGGGCCGATGTCAATAATTTCAGCACCTTCTTTCAGTAGTTTTTCGGTTTGTTTCAATGCTGCTTTTTCAGAATTAAATTGTCCTCCATCTGAAAAAGAATCCGGTGTAAGATTCAGAATACCCATAATTTTTGGGGTATCCAGCTGTACCAAACGGCCGTTACAATTAATTGAAAAGGTTTGAGAACTTAAGGACCTGAGAGTTTGAGTATCTGAAAACATTGAATTTATTGGTAAATAATTTTAAGTACTGCAAAAATAGTGATTTTACAGGGTTGTAGTGATTAGTTATTCATTGATAGGAAATATAAATCTGACAGGAAATCCAGCTTAAGGCTTAAACTTTGAATAGTAAACATGGCACCTGCTATCCTTTCTGTTTCCCTTCTGTTAAAACCTCCGTTTTCAAACCCAAAACTAATTCGTATATTTGAAAGATTAAGAGAATTTATGTCAGAAACATCAGTACAGTTCGGGAAAGTTATTAGTGAGTGCCGTAATCTTTTCAGCAAAAAAATGCAGGATTACGGAGCAGCGTGGAGGGTTTTAAGGCCCAGCTCTATTACGGATCAGATTTACATTAAAGTTAACAGAATCCGCACTTTACAGATGACCGACAAGAAAATGGTAGATGAGAGTGAAGAGGATGAATTCATTGCCATTGTCAACTATTCCATCATCGGGCTGATCCAGCTTGAAAAAGGACTTTCCAATGATTTTAATGAAAACAGGGAAGAGATTATTGCTCTTTACGATAAATACGCTCAGGAAGCCCTTGCTTTAATGGAGCGTAAAAATCATGATTACGGTGAAGCATGGAGAGATATGAGAATCACCTCCATTACCGATCTTATCTATCAGAAAGTATTAAGAACCAAACAGATTGAAGATAATCAGGGAAAAACCATCGTCTCTGAAGGGCTGGATGCCAATTATTTTGATATGCTGAATTATGCTGTTTTCTGTCTGATCAAATTCTCCGAAAAAAAAATGAATACTGAACCCAAAAAATAATTGAATATGCTTAAAGGTTTATTACGTTTTATTGTCGCTGTGATCTTCATCCTTTCAGGTTTTGTAAAAGCGGTGGATCTGGTAGGTTTTTCCTTCAAAATGGAAGAATACTTTTCACCTTCTGTTTTCAATATGCCTTTCCTTGAAAAATTTGCACTGCTGTTTTCAATTATAGTGGTTGTACTGGAGCTTTTCCTGGGATTTATGCTCCTGCTTAAAATAAAACTTAAATTTACCCTTTCAGCATTAATTGCCCTTTGCATCTTCTTCGGATTCCTAACCTTTTATTCCGCTTATTTCAACGTAGTAACGGACTGCGGATGTTTCGGGGATGCGGTAAAATTTACACCCTGGCAGAGCTTCATTAAAGATATTATTCTTTTAGCGGGTCTGATCCTTCTGTTTATCCTGTACAGAAAAGAATTCAGAAAGAAAGATGAGTATAGCAGCAATACCCAAGAATCTTCCGGTAAGTTTAAATATTATATCCTTGGAATCTTCTCTCTGATCATGATCTACATTATGGCTCAGGGCATTTTACATGAACCGATGATTGATTTCCGCGACTATAAAATAGGAACCGATATTAAAGGAGAGAAAGAAAAAATCAATAAAAACCCTTCGGAATATAAAACATTCTATTCCCTTAAAAATCAGAAAACAGGAGAAACAGTGAATGTAGACCAGGACGATTATATCAAAGAAACAAAATACTGGGCAGAAGGTTCCCCATGGAAAATAGAGGAAGGAAAAAATAAATCTGTCCTGATTAAAGAAGGCTACAAATCTGAGATTGCGAAATTTAAAATTGATGATCCTGCAGGAATGGAGCTGACTGAAGAAATCATCAATGCCCCTAAAGCAATCCTTGTCTTCTCCTACCACCCGAAAGATGTGCCTGCAGATCTTCTTCAAAAAACCGAAGCTAAAGTAAATGCACAAAAAGGAGCTGTAATCTACGGAGTTTCCACCATCCCAAATACTTTTAAAACGATTAAAAATACCATGATGGACGGAACAGCGATCAAAACCATCGCCCGGAGCAATCCTTTCGTACTGGTATTGGAAAAAGGGAAAATTGTAGACAAGCAGCCTGCAAAAGACTATATTAAATAGCAGAGTGGCAGCCAATGGTGAACAGTGAACTTAAAAACAATTATCTCCTATAAATTGGCCATTCATTTGAAAACAAAATTGACTATTCACTATTAAAAATCAACTATCATATTAAAAACATACATTAAGAATGCAAAAATCAAATAAATCTATCGCCGGGTATCACCTTTTAATGATCCTTTCTTCTGTAGACGGAGAATTTGCTCCTGAGGAAGGAATGCTTGTACAACAATATCTGGCAGATGAGTTTCCGTTCAGAATGAACCTTGACAATGAGCTTGAAACCCTGGCTTTATTACAGCCCGAGGAATGGAAAGACCACTTTGAATTTCACGCACGATGCTTCCACGACGATTCTACGGAAGAAGAACGCATAAAATTTGCAGAATTTGCCAAAACACTGATCAAAGCTGACAATAAGGTAACCGATGAAGAGCATACTTTCTACAAGCTTTTGAAAAATCTGTGGAATATTTCTTAAACTGATTCAAAAAAACAAAATATATTATGAAAAAATTTTATTTCGGAATATTAGCAATAAGTACGTGTATGCAGGCTCAGAAATTCCCCGCCCTTAAGGCCCCCGTTGCCGAAAAACAGGAACATATCAGGGAAATCCATGGTGATAAGGTAAATGATCCTTATTATTGGATGATCGATTATTTTAAGAAAGGAAAAGATTCCACAAAAGTTGTCGACTATCTGAAGGCAGAAAATACCTATTGGGAAGGGATGATGAAAGATACAGAACCCTTCAGGGAGAGCCTTTTCCAGGAAATGAAGTCCAGAATCAAAGAAAAAGATGAATCTGTACCGGTTTTCAAAAACGGATATTACTACTATACCCGTACGGAAACAGGAAAGCAATATTACAAATACTGCCGAAAGAAAGGCAGTCTCAATGCTCCGGAAGAAATTGTTCTGGACGTAGACAAGCTTGCAGAAGGACATTCTTATTTTGCAGCCTCAGGCTTCAGCATCAGCCCGGATAATACCAAACTGCTTTACGGAGTAGATGATGTGTCCAGAAGACAGTATAAGTTATTTCTGAAGGATCTTACTACCGGAAAAACAACAGATCTCGGCATTAAAAATACCGGAGGCTATGCTGAATGGGCAAATGATAATAAAACCATTTTCTATTCTGAGAATAATCCTGTTACCCTTCTGTCTGAAAAGATCAAAAAGCATACTTTGGGAACAGATCCCAACAAAGATGTAACTGTTTATGAGGAAAAAGACAAAACCAATTTCATATCAGTATACAAATCTAAAAACCAGAAATACATCCTGATTCATTCCGGGGCAACAACCTCTTCCGAAACTAGGTATCTGGATGCTGATAAACCGGACGGTACCTTCAGGGTTTTCCAGCCAAGAATGAAGAACGTTCTGTATACGGTTACACCTTTGGAAGATAAATTCCTGATCAGGACAAATAAAGATGCTCTTAATTTCAAAATCGCTGAAGCACCTTTAGACAAAACCGGAGTTGAAAACTGGAAAGACTTTATTCCGCACAGAAATGATGTTCTGATGCAGGGCGTAAGCGCTTTTAAAAACTATCTTGTTTTCAGTGAAAGACAGAACGGTCTTACCCAGCTTATCGTTTTCGACAGAAAGACAGGTAAAAAAGAACCGTTAAAGTTTGACGAACCCGTTTACACCGCTTCAGCAGCTGAAAATCCGGAGTATAATACAGATAATTTCCGTTTCGGATATACTTCAATGATTACACCTTCTTCCCAGTTTGAACAGGATTTGAAGACCGGAAAAAGAACTCTTCTGAAGCAACAGGAAGTTTTAGGAGGCTATAATAAAGAAAATTATACTACAGAAAGACTTTTCGCAACGGCAAAAGACGGAACCAGGATCCCTATTTCAATTGTGTATAAAAAAGGATATAAAAAAGATGGAACCAGTCCGTTATTATTATATGCTTACGGATCTTACGGAAGTTCTATGGACGCATCTTTCAGCAGCACAAGACTGAGCCTTCTGGACAGAGGCTTTGCTTATGCCATTGCTCACATCCGCGGAGGTCAGGAAATGGGAAGACAGTGGTATGAGGACGGAAAAATGATGAAAAAGAAAAATACATTTACCGATTTCATTGATGCCGGAGAATATTTAGTCAAAGAAAAGTATACTTCCCCTAAACATCTGTACGCTCAGGGAGGAAGTGCCGGAGGTTTGCTGATGGGAGCCGTTGCCAATATGAAGCCGGATCTATGGAATGGCGTAATTTCACAGGTTCCGTTTGTAGATGTCATCAACACAATGCTTGACGAAAGTATTCCGCTTACCACTAATGAATATGACGAATGGGGAAATCCTAATAATAAGGATGCCTATTTCTATATGAAATCCTACTCTCCGTACGAAAATATAGAAAAGAAAAAATACCCTAACCTTCTGGTAACAACGGGGCTTCATGATTCGCAGGTGCAGTATTTTGAGCCGGCTAAATGGGTGGCCAAACTGAGAGATATGAAAACAGATAAAAACGTACTGATGCTGAAAACCGATATGGAATACGGCCACGGCGGAGCCTCAGGAAGGTTTGATTATCTGAAGGATCTGGCCCTGGTATATGCCTTTATGTTTAAGCTGGAAGGAATTAATAAATAAGAAAACTCCCCGCAGATTATGCAGATTCATAGGCGGGGAAAATATAAAAGTAAATCAATCAATATATAAATCTATGAGAAGAAAAATAGTTGCAGGAAACTGGAAAATGAACAAAAATGTAATTGATGCACAACAGTTGATGATTCAATTACTGAGCTATAAAAACAATACTGCCACCAACTGTGAGGTATGGATTGCCCCGCCTTCCTTATACCTGATGATGGCCAAGGATATTTTCGAAAAAGATGAGATAGGTGTGTTTTCCCAGGATATGAGTGCTCACGAAAGCGGTGCCTATACCGGAGAAATTTCCGCGGATATGCTAGAATCTATTGATGCTACCGGATCTTTAATCGGGCATTCTGAAAGAAGACAATACCATGGTGAAACAGATGCCAACTGCAACAAAAAGGTAAAGCTAGCTCTTGATAAAGGACTGATCCCTGTTTACTGTAACGGAGAAACCCTGGAGCAGAGAAAAGCAGGCCAGCACTTTGATGTCGTAAAAAGCCAGACTGAAGAAGCTCTTTTCACACTTTCTGCTGACGAGATCAAAAAAGTAGTCATTGCTTACGAACCGGTTTGGGCAATCGGAACCGGAGAAACCGCTACACCGGAGCAGGCACAGGAGATTCATGCACACATCAGAGGAATCATTGCTGCAAAATACGGTCAGGAAGTTGCTGATGAGGTTTCTATCCTTTACGGAGGTTCTGTAAAACCGGATAATGCTAAAGAGATCTTCTCCCAGCCGGATATTGATGGAGGACTGATTGGAGGAGCCGCTTTGAAATTAGAGGATTTCTCTAAAATTATCGAAGCTTTTAATTAATATTGAAAAAAGGATTGGCCTAAAGCCAATGGAATTTATTATAAAAGCTGTTTAAACTTTTTATTAAGCCACAAAAGATTGAGATGCTTTATTTAAAGTTGATCATTACTCTGAAAAAAGAGAACATATAAGCCTTTAAAAATCTTTGATTTTTATTCTTTTGAGAGCGTTTATAGTATCATAACATCTGTGTAATTTGTGTGATCTGTGGGAAATAATATGAATTCTGTTAAGGCTAACCTACTATAGAAACAAAAACGGCGGAATCTTCGATTCCGCCGTTTTCTTTTAAAAAAATCTAATTATTGAATATCGACTACATACATAGTTCCTTTATCTGTTTTTCCGGTTTTAGGAAGGATTTTTGCTTTGGGATTCCCGTTTCCGTCATCCAGGATTCCAAAGTCATCATCATTGAAAACAGCCAGTTTGTTATTTCCCAGATAAACAATTCCTTCAAATTTATCATGTTCATATCCCAGTTTGGCAACCAGGTCTACGGCTAATGTTTTCGATACCGGTTTTATTCCGGCAGCGGTAATTTCATTCCACGTACACTGTTCCAGTGCCTTGTTATTGATTTTCATTCCATCCACAGCCGCAACATCAGATCCGGTTACATCAGAAGCATCTGTCAGACTGATCCTGTATACTTTTTTCATTCCACCCTGCGATCCGAAATTTCCGTCTCTTTCGATCACCAGGAATTCTGTATTGCTGATTGCTGTGATGTCACATACAGAATCTGAAGCTCCGCCGTCCTGTTTATATAAAAATTGTTTTGTTTTCCCTGTGGCAATATCGAAGGTTACAATTCTCGTTAACGTAGTATTGGTAGCCAGAGCTTTGGTCGGAACATGCATCATAGACTGAATGGTTCCTACCAGTGTTTTTCCGTCTGGCGTAATGCATAATCCCTCCATTCCTCTGTTCGCTCTCCTTTTAGCAAGAACGGCAGGCAGCTTTCTCGGTCCCGTATTGACGCCTATCGGGCTTATCCTCTCCATTTCTACCCCTTCTGCGCTGTAATGTACAATATGCGGACCATATTCATCAGATACCCAGAAGGTACCATCCGCAGCAGCTACAATACTCTCACTGTCTAAACCGTAATTATCCGTTCCTAAAACATTTCCGTTTACGTCGTAAGCGGTTTCGCCTGTACTTCCCATTCCTGCGGGATTTGGAAGTCCCGTAATCGGCTGGCCGGACGGGTTTTTCAGTTTAATATATTTAATGACTTCAATATTTCCGTCAGCATTGATCTTAAAATGCATGATAGTTGGTGTAAAATCCGGAGCCGGAAACTTTTTCCCGTTCAGATAATCGGTATTCGGACCGCGGTCTGTAATCACATAAAACTCACCTTTTCTGCTTGGGTGGGCGGCTGCTCCTGAACCGAAACCTCCGTTAATCACATCCACACCATTTACAGTTGCCAGTTTAGAAAAAGGAAGTTCCTGAGGAAGTCCGGAATAATTAATATCCTGGCTACCTATATTCTCATCATCTTTACAGGATACAAGAACCATAAGTACCAATGCAGGGATCAGCAGTTTTTTCATGTTTACTTTTATGGCAGCGAAAATAGACATTGATTGTAAATTGATCTTAAATGCAAGAATAAATATACTTTAACAATGAAGGGTTTAAGGTTAATTAATTTTAAACAGGAAAAATATCAGAATAAACTCCAATATCGCCAATTCTTTACTGAATTAAAAAATCTATCAAACAAAAAACACCCAATCTATTAAACAAAATGTAAAAAGGAAGAATAATTCACAAAACAGCCTCAAAAATTTACATCCTATATTTGCAGTGGTTTAAGGCTGAACCATTGTTCATTAAAAGGGAACCAAGTGAGAAGAATATTCAAATCTTGGGCTGTACCCGCAACTGTAAGCTGTTTAAACAGGAATACACTGTGCCACTGGATCAAAATCCGGGAAGGCGTATTCCTGATGCAAGCCAGGAGACCTGCCTTAACTGTATTCATCAGGAACATAGGATTTGAAGTTATTCATTTCTTTTTTCTGAAGGAAAGTTTCGGGAATAAAACTTTAATTTAATTATATCATGAAAAAAATCTACTTTTTTTTCCTGCTGCTGTGCATGCAGCTCCTGTCAGCCCAGTTCACTGAAAACGACATTAAATTCTGGGTAGGAACCGGTTCTAAAAAAGCCTACTTTATTGCTGACTTCAATGATGATGACAATCCTTCCTCCTATGCCTGGGGTTACCGTTTTGACTCGGACAACCTGACCATGGAAGATCTCATTGTAGCTATTGCCGCAGCAGAACCTAAAATGGAAGTGGAGATTCCATCAGGATTCCTTTTCAGCTTAAATTATAACCACCACACTCCAAGTCCAGATGATTACTGGTCTACATGGTCCGGTACATCTGCTGAAAATATGACACTCAATAACGGCGTGAGCGGAGATCCGCTCGTAAACGGAAAATGGTACGGAGCCTCTTTTGGTTATGGATTTACCAATAATACTCCTCCACTTTCCCATCCGTCACCTCCGGTTCCAGCTTACAGTTCGTCATGGTATACTGCATCACAGATCACCAACTGGATTGGTACAGGAAGCAATTCAAGTCTTGTAATTATTGATTTCGGAACCACCGGTTCAAACGGCTCTGCCCATTCTTTTGTCTTCGGAATCAGATACAACGGAACTATTACTGCTGAACAGGCTCTTCAGCTGATCCAGGCGCAGACATCTTATTTCAATTTCACTTCCACAGGAGGACAGATCACTTCCCTTTCTTTAAACAGCCATACAGGAACACCAGCAGGAACAAGTGCATGGAAACTTTTCAAAGGGAAAGATCTTTCAGGCTGGAGAGGTCAGTCCTCTTTATCACAAACCCAACTGAGCGATAATGAATGGTTAGGTTTAAGCTTCGGACAAAGATTACCATTTACCCCTACCGAAGCGTCACAGGAAGTTTTAGGTGTTTCTGATGTTCAGAAGAAAATATTCAGAATTTATCCGAATCCGGCAAGTGACTTTATTCAGATAGAAACAGCTGATGATGTAAAAGAAGTCAATATCTATACGGTTTCCGGACAGAGAGTATTGGTTTCCCAGGCTTCAAAAATAAATATTCAGTCTTTATCAGCCGGTATTTATCTGGTGGAGATTAAAACCTCAAAAAATACATCGGTTCATAAGCTTATTAAAAAATAACGTATATGAGTTCGCATAATAAAAACCTAACAGGTCTGAAAAACAGCACAAAGCTTTAATATTCAACATTATAAACAAAAAAAACGCACCAAATTGGTGCGTTTTTCATTCATCCTTAAGGAAAAATTATTTTTTCTCTGTAGATCTCTGTAAAACCTCGTCTACCATTCCGTAGCCTTTAGCTTCTTCAGAGGTCATCCAGTAATCTCTGTCAGAAGATTTCTCTACCCATTCGTAAGTCTGCCCTGAGTGGTGACCGATAATTTCATAAAGTTCCTGCTTCAATTTCAGCATTTCTCTAAGGTTGATCTCCATATCGGAAGCCACTCCCTGAGCACCTCCTGAAGGCTGGTGAATCATTACTCTTGAATGTTTAAGCGCAGAACGTTTTCCTTTCTCTCCTGCAACCAGAAGAACAGCTCCCATTGAAGCAGCCATTCCGGTACAGATTGTTGCCACGTCCGGCTTAATGATCTGCATGGTATCGTAAATTCCTAACCCTGCATACACGCTTCCGCCCGGCGAGTTGATATAAATCTGGATATCTTTTGAAGGATCTGCACTTTCAAGGAATAAAAGCTGTGCTGTCACGATGTTGGCCACCTGGTCATCAATTCCTGTTCCCAGGAAAATGATTCTGTCCATCATCAGACGCGAGAAAACGTCCATCTGGGCAACGTTTAATCTTCTTTCTTCCATGATGTAAGGTGTAAGATTGGTTGGACCATACATTCCCATATACTGATCGGTAACCAGACCGTTATTTCCTAAATGTTTTACAGAGAAATCTCTGAATTCTTTTTTAATGTCCATATTTCTATTATGTATTATTATACTATTTTTTCAAAGTTTAAATTACAACTTTTATTCCTAAAATTTTATAGGACTTTTTGTCACAGAATATCTGTTTTAAGTTCTCCTATTTTTTCCGGTTCCCGTAAATTCCTTTGATCGGAGAATATTCTATAATTTCACTTAGCTTCATCGAAGCCTGTTTCAGCAAAGTGATTTTTTTGATGAGTTCAAAATATTTTGTTTCATCTGTACTGCTGAACTGATCGAGTTCTTTCGCCGTCTCCTTTATTAAATAATCAATGTACCTGTATTTATGGAGCAGGACATCGCCTCTTACCTGATCAGCAATTTTATCGCCGTAGTTGGGAGGATAAATATTTCTGGATGCCCAGTTTTCAAGATCATCCAAAGGCATCAACGCATCTACTACTTTAGAGGTGATTTCCTCATCCATAAAGGAAACAAAAAAGTTTCCGCTTCTCAGTTCATCTTTCTGAATGCCTTCTTTTACTTCATTGATGATGACTTCATTGCTTTTTACCAGAAATTCATACTGTTCGTCTTCAAAATGATGAAGAATTTCTTCAATTACCGTGATCTGGTATTCTTCGTTTTTTTCGTTTCTCCTTTTTAAAACAATATCACCAAACATCAGCATATGATCCACAAGCTTATTTTCCATAAACAGAACATCAAAAAGGAAAGGATCACCTCTTTCCTCATCCAGAGGTACGATCTCCATTTTGGGAACGGCCTTTTCTTTCTGCTGTTGGGCGTGCTGGGTCTGATTCTGGGAAATCTGTTTCTGTACATCCAATTCGTTGAACAGGCTCTGTTCTGATAATCCGAATTTATTGGAAACCTCTTTCAGATAGACCTCTCTTTTCAGGGCATTTTGTACAAAGGAAACTGATTTTACAATATTCCGGATGGCCTCCGCTTTTTTAATAGGATCATTTCCTGCATCTTTCAGCAGGATCTCAGCTTTAAAATCGATAAAATCCATCGCTTCGTTTTCGATGAACTTTTCAACATATTCCTGCGGATGCTTTCTGGCAAATGAATCCGGGTCATCTCCTTCCGGAAACAGCAGCACTCTGATATTCATTCCTTCCGTCAGCAACATGTCAATACTTCGGAAACTGGCTTTAATCCCGGCATTATCACCATCGAAAAGAATCGTTACATTTTCCGTAAGCCTTTTGATGAGCTTGATCTGCTCAGTCGTCAGGGAGGTTCCCGAGCTTGCTACGACGTTCTCTATTCCGGACATATGCAGCGAGATCACATCCATATATCCTTCCACCAGAAGGCAGACATTCTTCCTTGAAATAGCCTGCTTACTCTGGTTCAGACCGTAAAGGACATTAGATTTGTGGTAAATCTCAGTTTCCGGTGAGTTAAGGTATTTGGCGGTTTTAACATTATTTTTTAAAATCCTCGCTCCAAATCCCAATACCCTTCCTGAAAAACTGTGAATCGGGAAAATAACCCTCTCCCGGAAACGGTCCACTCCCGCAGGCGTATTTTCCGGGAAAATAGAAAGTCCGGATTTTTCAAGAATTTCTTTAGTATATCCTTTTTCCAACGCATAAGCGGTAAAAGCATTTTTCTTTTCCGGGGAATATCCCAGCTGGAATTTCCGGATCGTATCATCTTTCAATTCGCGTTCCCTGAAATAGGACAAACCGATACTTTTCCCTTCCTCAGAATCCCAGAGTGTATCCTGAAAATAAGCATTGGCTACTTCATGAATCTTATAGAGCTGGTCCCTTTCTGACTGAGCATTCTTAGCTTCTTCAGAAAATTCACGCTGATCTTCTTCAATCTCAATCCCGTATTTTTTTGCTGCATGGCGAAGCGCTTCAGGATAAGTAAAATTTTCGATCTCCATCAGGAAAGAAATGGCTGTTCCTCCTTTTCCTGTGGAAAAATCTTTCCAGATCTGCTTACTGGCAGAAACTACAAAGCTGGGGGTCTTTTCATCGTGAAAAGGACTAAGCCCTTTGAAGTTAGACCCGGCTCTCTTCAACTGTACATACTCTCCTACTATTTCTTCTACCCGTATCGTTGAGAAAATTTTATCTATGGTCTGTTTGGAAATCATAGTGTAAAATTAAATATTTAGTTTGAAGAAAAAAAACTTCCAAAAAAAGTAAAACGGGATAACAAAACGACAAACGGATCAAAAGTAATTGGTGTCTTTTTCATAGGGAAAGCCGGTATGAAGTATTTTCAGGCCTGTTTTTGTTTTGCTGGTAATTTAGAATTAAATTTGCCGTGTCGGGTTAACCTGTATTTTAAAATTTAAATCCATCATGAATTACACCATACATACCATTGAAGACTGGCAGAAAGTTGTTGACACCATTATCCCGGAATTAAAACATAATATTTTTCTTTTAAAGGGAAATCTGGGAGCTGGAAAAACCACTTTCACCCAGTTTATGCTTAAAAAACTGGGAAGTAATGATGAGGTTAATTCACCTACCTACTCCATCGTGAATGAATACAATACTCCGAAAGGAAAAGTGTATCATTTTGACCTGTACCGTCTGAAAAATATTGAAGAAGTGTACGATATTGGCATTGAAGAATATCTGGACAACGCTTTTTTATGTATCATAGAATGGCCGGAAGTATATGAAGAAGAGCTGTACGGACTTAATTATCACACAATGAGCATCATTAATACAGGTGATGAAAGAGAAATCACATTCGATTAAATATTGTGTATCTTTGCTTATTAATTCAATGGTAAAATAACGATCTGTAAGACCTAATTTAATTTAAAGAATGAGTACTACAAATATTTTTACTCCTTTCACTGAAGAAGAGCTGATGCCGAAAGAGGAAAAGCTGGAGGTTATAAAGAAAGGGAAACAATTCAGTATTGGGATTCCTAAAGAAACCTGTCTTAATGAAAGGAGAACCTGCATTACTCCGGACGCGGTACAGGTATTGGTAGAACACGGCCACGAAATCATTATAGAATCTGGTGCCGGAGAGGGCTCTTTTTTTACAGATCTCCAGTATTCTGAATCCGGAGCCAGGGTTACCAATGATCCGAAAGAAGCATTCGGACAGGATCTGATCCTTAAGATTAACCCGCCTACTGAGGATGAAATTGATTATATGAAGCCTAATACGTATCTGGTTTCAGCGCTTCAGATCAATCTGAGAGATAAAGATTATTTTTTAAAGCTGGCAGAGAAAAAAATTAATGCCATTGCTTTTGAATTTATTGTAGACGAATATAAACAGCTGGCTTTAGTACGACTGGTCGGCGAAATTGCCGGAACAGTCTCTATTTTATATGCATCTGAGCTGCTTGCACTTTCAAACGGATTAATGCTGGGAGGAATTACAGGAGTAAGGCCTGCTGAAGTAGTTATTCTGGGTGCCGGCATCGTAGGTGAATTTGCCACCAAAGCCGCAATCGGGCTGGGTGCCAGCGTGAGGGTTTTTGATAATTCTCTTTCCAAACTGAGAAGACTTCATACGCTTGTTGACAGCAGGGTTCCCACCTCTATTATTGATCCTAAAGAACTCAGCAAAAGCCTACGACGCGCCGATGTAGTGATAGGAGCCCTTCCAAGGCTGAATATGACCCCTATCGTTACAGAAGATATGGTAATGAATATGAAGAAAGGCAGCGTTATTATTGACATTACCATTGACAACGGCAAGGTAATTGAAACTTCCGAGCTGACAACAATGGAAGACCCTTACATCATCAAACACGGCGTTATCCACTGCGGGCTTCCGAATCTTACATCAAGAATGCCGAGAACCACCACAAAAGCAATCTCTAATTTCTTCCTTTCCTATATTCTTAATTATGATGAGGAAGGTGGATTTGAAAATATGCTGATCCGCAAAAATGAAATGAAGCAGAGCTTATACATGTACAAAGGAAGGCATACGAAAAAGATCATCTGTGACCGCTTCGGACTGACTTACCACGATATCAATCTTTTAATTTTCTAATGAAAAAACTGAAATTCTACTTAATAGGCCTTGTTCCGGGGCTCATTATCGTATTCTTTATATTAAACAAAAAGGGAGCAAGCTGCAGCGGCTATCTGCCTAACAGCCGTGTAATTGCGGAAACCCTTTCCAAAGATTTCAAATATTCTGAAGGTTTTAAAACGGAAATGAATACGTATAAGGTTGACGAAAAGTTTCTCAAAGACAGCATCATTACCAAAGGAAAGATTGATTTTGACAGAAGCCACGCCCAGAAAAAACCGTGTCCTGATTATGTTCTGACTTACCCTGAAAAGAATCCGGTATACGAAATCACTTTTGAAAAATGTGAGGAAAATGCTACGCTGAACAGCCTGAAAAAAATAAGATAGCTATTTCCCGGCAACAGAAAACTTTCCATACAGGAAAAAGTCATCTTTATCCTTTCAGATGCTAAGCTGATCTTTTTTAATTTTGCATTACGCTAAATAATTATTTATGGATGGCAATTACTATATGATCCACGATTATCTGATATTCATTGGAGTATTTGCTATTTTCTTTTTTCTGACGGTGAGTATTTATCTTTTTAGCCAGAACGGCAAACTCAGACAGCGGAATACAAGGCTTTCTGAAACCAATAAACTTATTGAACAGAAACTGAATGAGGTTCAGCTGGAACATATTGGTACCAAGCTGAATCCGCACCTGTTTAAAAACATCCTTAATTCCGTCCAGTCGCACGCCTACCAGACCTATATGTCACTGGATAAACTGGCAAATGTCCTGGATTATATTCTATACGAAAGCAACAACAAATTCGTCAGCCCAAAGGAAGAACTGAATTTTGCCCTGAGCCTCATCGAAATCAATAAGATCAAAATAAATCCTCTCTTTGATTTCAGGATCAAATCCAGAGTTAATAAATCAGACGCAATGTATGAAGAGAAAGTTTTTGCCCCGCTGATTTCTGTAGACCTTATTGAAAATGCTTTCAAGCATACGGATTTCCTGGCACAGGATTCTTTTATTTCAGTTTATATGGAGCTTGAAAACAGGATTTTTACAATGAAAGTCAGCAACAAAGCTTCACTGAAAAATGTACTGGAAAAAGAAAAGAGCGGCTTCGGAAGCCAGTCTCTGGACCAAAGGCTGAAAATGATCTACAACAATTGTTATCAGCTGGAAAAAAATTCAAAAAACGGTATCTTCACCGCAGAATTAAAAATCAATTTAGGCGAATTCCATGATAAAATGCGTTATTCTTGATGACGAACTGCTGGCTATCAGCTATCTGAAGCTCCTCTGTGAACAGATTGATCATGTAGAGGTGGTAAAAGCGTTCAATGATCCCAAGGTATTTTTAAATGAAATTGGCAGTATTGACTGCAATCTCTGTATCCTGGATATTGAAATGCCCGGAATGACAGGGCTTCAGGTAGCCGAACTGATTTCGGCCTCTAAAAAAATCATCTTCACTACCGCTTACAAGGAATATGCTGCAGAAGCTTTTGACCTGAATGTGGTGGACTATGTAAGAAAACCCATCAGAAAAGAAAGACTGATCCAGGCCTTTGAAAAAGCCAAAGAACTCATTTCTGTACCTCTTAAAAAGGATTTTATAGAATGGAATACCAATATCGGGAAAACCGTCATTTTTACAGAACAGATTGCCTATATCAAAACCTCTGAGATTGACAGCCGGGATAAAGACATCATCCTGAATGACGGAACAGACATTGTCCTGAAAAACCTCAGCTTTAAAACCCTGCTGGAAATGCTTCCTGCCAAAGACTTTGCCCAGATCAACAAAAAAGAGATCATCGCGCTTTCTTCCATCAAAATATTTTCCACCAACGAAATTATTACGACCATTCCTGCTGAAGGGGATCATTTCCTTAAACTTCAGATTGGAGAAGCTTATAGAAGTTCATTATTGGAGCGCTTCGGAAAGTAGAGATTACCTTAAAAAACAATATCTATCATTGACGACTTCATAACTTCCCTCTTCCATCTCCCAGCTTCAAACCTTACCCAGAACTGAGATCAAATAGATTTTATTACATTTTTCGGAAGCTTCGTTACATTTTCGGAGGAAGCATGTCTAACATCAATATATTCTTATCAACTTTGCATTAAAATATTGGAATCATGAATTGGGGGAAATACAGAAATTTAATTTTTTATATTGCTACTATAGCTTTTTTTTCATGTCTGATGTACTTTTTTATCATAGAAGGCCAGACATTGGAAATCAAGGAAAATATTGTTGCGAAAACAAGCACAGGCTCTACCTGGGATAATTTCCAGGAGTCTTTCAGGACCAATCTTCATCATCCGCTGGCCCTTCTTCTGGCCCAGATTGTCACCATCATTCTGGTGGCCCGTCTTTTCGGATGGATCTGTATGAAGATTAAACAGCCGAGCGTTATTGGTGAAATGATTGCCGGAATTGTTCTCGGGCCTTCTCTTGTAGGAATGTATTTTCCGGAATTTTCAGCTTTCCTTTTTCCTAAAGAATCTCTGGGCAATCTCCAGTTTCTCAGCCAGATAGGGCTTATTCTCTTCATGTACATTGTAGGTATGGAGCTGGATCTGAGCGTATTGAGAAAAAAAGCGCATGATGCAGTGGTGATCAGTCACGCCAGCATTATCATTCCTTTTGCTTTGGGAATCGGACTTTCCTATTTTATTTATCAGGAATTTTCACCGGACGGCATTCAGTTCACATCATTTGCCTTATTTATAGCTATTTCCATGAGTATTACAGCTTTCCCGGTACTGGCAAGAATTGTTCAGGAAAGAAACCTTCAGAAAACCAAACTGGGAACAATTGTCATTACCTGTGCTGCGGCAGATGATATCACGGCATGGTGCATCCTTGCAGCTGTTATAGCCATTGTAAAGGCAGGGTCTTTTGCAAGTTCCATTTATGTGATCATCATGGCTATCGCTTATGTATTTTTAATGATTAAAATTGTAAGACCATTCCTGAAAAGGGTTGGTGATCTTCAGGCAGGAAAAAACACCATCAGCAAACCCATGGTGGCTATTTTCTTCCTCACACTTATTCTCTCTTCCTATGCTACCGAAGTAATTGGTATCCATGCCTTATTCGGAGCTTTTATGGCCGGGGCAATTATGCCTGAAAATGCTAAATTCCGGACACTCTTCATTGATAAGGTAGAAGACGTGGCCTTGGTTCTTCTTCTTCCGTTATTCTTTGTATTTACCGGACTGCGTACACAGATCGGACTTCTGAACGACAGTCATTTGTGGATAACAGCAGGCCTGATTATTCTTACCGCTGTAGTAGGGAAATTTGCAGGAAGTGCGCTCACTGCCAGATTTGTAGGAATCAACTGGAAAGACAGCTTAACAATTGGCGCTCTGATGAATACCAGAGGACTGATGGAGCTTATCGTTCTGAATATCGGATATGATCTGGGTGTTTTAGGCCCTGAAATCTTCGCCATGCTTGTGATTATGGCTTTATTTACAACATTCATGACCGGCCCGGCCCTGGATTTCATCAATTTCATTTTTAAATCTAAGAAAGATACAGATGAAGATACCCACAATGAAAACGAAGCAAAGTACCGCGTACTATTGTCATTTGATAAACCAGAATCCGGAAGTACCCTGCTTAAGCTGGCCCATGATTTCACTCATAAAATGAACGGCAATAAAAGCATTACGGCCATGAATATTGCTCCGGTTGATGAAATGCACGCTTATGATATTAATGAATATGAAGAAGCCCAGTTCAAAAATGTTATTGAAACCTCACATGACCTGAAGCTGGAAGTGACCACTCTTTTCAAAGCTTCCACCGATATTGAAAATGATCTTACCAGTATTTCCAATAAGGGAAATTATGATCTTCTCCTGATCATGCTGGGCAAATCCATGTATGAAGGCAGCCTGCTGGGAAGACTGCTTGGCTTTACCACAAAGATTATCAATCCGGAAAAGCTCCTGAATACGGTAAAAGGGAAAGGAAATATTTTCAACAACTCTCCTTTTGACGATTTTACATTACAGATTCTGGACAAAACCAATATTCCGGTGGGAATCATGGTGGAAAAAGATTTTACGTCTGCCGATAAAGTTTTTGTGCCGATCTTTAATCTCAGTGACTTTTACCTGCTGGAATATGCTAAAAGATTAATCAACAATAACAACTCCCAGATTATCATCTTAGATGCTGCCGGACAGATCCGCAACAATATCGAGGTGAAAGAACTGATCCGGGGCATTGAACAGGTTGCCCCAAATCACATCACTTTATACAACGAAAAAAAGATAGAGAAAGAATTCCTGAATGGTCAGGACCTGATGCTGATCAGCAGTAAAAGCTGGAAAAACCTGATCGACACGAAAAGCCTCTGGCTGTCTGATATTCCCTCAACTTTGATTATTTCCAACCCATAAAACAGAACAGTTCATTAGTCCATATCTTCCGGATTCAGCATTGTCATTAAAAACAGCTATATTTATCGTTCCAAAACAATATATGCTGATCAATACTGAAAACGGAACTGTAGAGCTGGCAGCATTCAATACCTTCCTGCAGAGGGGAATGCTGCTGGCAGATCTGCAGCAGACTGACTTTTATAAATCCCGCTATTATAATATGTGGGATGTACAAACAGGATACTTCTGGTATTATTTTAATGCCATCACTATTGAAGATTCCCAGCTCTGCTTTCAACTCTGCTTTTCAGGAGACCATCTTGAAAGCATCCATATGAATACCAGGGAAGAAACTGATCCTAAAAACTGGGATGAATGGACCGAAGAAAAAGAAATGCAGGTATTCCACCGGAATAATAAGTTCCTGTCCAGGGTTCTGGAAATTCCACCCGCCCGAAAAAGTAAAACTCCTTACCCGAGCTGGACGTTTCTTTTTTCATGGGGAAATATCTGGTCTGTTTATGATCCCCGAAGTGCCAGCAGTATCATGGGGATAAGCTATAATGAAAACATAACCCCGAAAACAGATTAATATGTGTCGATACGCTATGATAGCCTATAA
This sequence comes from Chryseobacterium indologenes, assembly GCF_001295265.1. Lineage (GTDB taxonomy): Bacteria > Bacteroidota > Bacteroidia > Flavobacteriales > Weeksellaceae > Chryseobacterium > Chryseobacterium indologenes_A. The sequence goes on from NZ_LJOD01000001.1 coordinate 785,540, forward strand.
ACCGCATTACGCCTGTTTCGGCTGTCAGAAAACCTTTAAACGGCGTCTTCTCAAGGATGTAGACAGGGATGCAGAAACCTCTTCTGAAGCCAGTTGTCCGGAATGTGGAGAATTGATGGCCAGTATGGGCAAGGATTTTAAATCTCCTCCAAAAAATGACGATAAAAAGTGGCAGCATATACGCAGTCTGTACACCGTAGGAATTACTTTTCACTCCTGTGGCTGTTCCGGCCCCGGATATATTCCCAGTGACAGGGAAGCTATTATTGCTTATCTGAAACAGATCCGTTCAGGCTATGAAGAATCACTTATTTTCTGGAGAAACCGTACCGAGCCGGAGAGTAAAGAAGAGCGCAAAAAAGACTACCAGCGGAACTGGCATAAATTATCCGCTGTAAAATCCAATGCGGAAAAACTGGGAGTAAGCAACCATGAGGGAATTGATTACTGGCTTAAAAGAATCCATGAAGTGGAAGAACGGATAAAGCTTGCTGAAAAAATGTAAGGATATAATCAATGTAACAATTTACGATGCAACAGTTTACCCATTCTTTGATTTCAGACCCTCGGTGATAGTTCTCAGATTTTTACACTAACCTCTTAGTTTCAGAAGTTTCTCATAGAGCTCAGAAATCCGTTTTTGTTCTTCAGAAATATATTCACTGCTGAAAGATATTCCACGACCTTCGGTGTTTATGATATGGATGAGGTTACCCTTTTCAAAATAGTTGCGGTTTTCAGTAATTTTTGATTTCTTAAAATCAAAAGCTTCAGTATCATTATTCTCTTTCATCGCTTTTTCATTATAATACAGCGGACGGTTGTAATGATAATTTTTTTCGAAAACAAATGACAGCTTTCCATCCAGAAGATAATATTCGATGAATATCTGTCCCATTTCACCATATAATCTCGCGGTAATCTTTTCCAATTTTCCTTTCTGTTCATAAAATACGGCTTCTCCACCTTCAGCAGATTCTCCTTCTACATCTCTTTTTTCAATTATTGTCCACTTCTTAATAGAATTGATTCTTTTGAAATTGGAACGGATGGGCTTCAGTCGATTTTCCAGAGAGGCATTATCTTCAGTATCATTTTTATTGAAAGTTTCTTTAATTTTTACCGTATCTGAATGAACGAATGTTTCAGGAAATTTTCTTCCGGCAGATATCAGGTTGATACTTCCGGCTGTTATTAATAATCCGTAGAAAATACTGTTCTTCATATTTTGGTGTTTTGTCTCCTGTAAGATTTCTGCAAAGCTAGTAAAACTTCTGTTTTTCTCGTTTTTTATTGTATGATTGGCAGATGTAAAACCGGAAATTTTCTTTTGTGACTGAAAATTAATATCAATAAATGATCTACCAATGCCTTCACAGATGTTTATGGAAATTTTATACGCTCGCAGATAATGCAGATCTTTTTGTACAGCAGTAAATAAAAAATACTCCGGATTTAAAAAATATTTTATAACTTCGCTTTGTGAATTTCAACAACGAAACATATTATTATAGAATTTTTACCTCAGATCTGGGATAGGGATTCTTATGAACATAACTTACAACCTCGTCCTGGACGGGGTTTTTTTATTTTAAAATTGAAAAGATGAAAATAAGTATTATTGGAGCGGGATTAATTGGAGGTTCAATGGCATTGAAATTAAGAGAGAAAGGAATTGCCAGCTTTATTTACGGAATTGATCATAACCAGCAGCACATTAATGAAGCATTAGAACTAAAGATCATTGATGAAGGAGCTGATCTGGAACAGGGTGTTAAAAATTCAGATCTTATCATTATAGCTGTTCCTGTGGATGCGGCCCGGAAGCTTCTGCCCGGCGTTCTGGATCTCATATCAGATCATCAGACTGTAATGGATGCCGGCTCTACCAAAGCGGGAATTGTGAATGCAGTTAAAAATCATCCGAAACGATCAAGATTCGTAGCTTTCCACCCGATGTGGGGTACCGAAAACAATGGTCCGAAATCTGCTATTGCTGAAAGTTTCTCAGGAAAAGCCGGGGTTATCTGTAATAAGGAAGAATCTGCGGATGACGCTTTGGAAACCGTAGAAAAAATAGTGGAAGCGCTTGATATGCACATGATTTATATGGATGCCGGAGACCACGACATTCATACGGCCTATATTTCCCATATTTCCCATATTACCTCCTATGCACTCGCTAATACCGTACTGGAAAAAGAACGTGAGGAAGAAACCATTTTCCAGCTTGCCAGTTCGGGGTTCTCCAGTACAGTGCGTCTGGCAAAATCCCATCCAGAAATGTGGGTTCCTATCTTTAAGCAAAACAAAGAAAATGTTCTGGATGTTCTGAACGAACATATTACGCAGCTCAGAAAATTCAAATCTGCGTTGGAAAAAGAAAATTATGAATATCTGGAAGAACTGATCTGTAATGCTAACAGGATCAGGGGAATATTAAGATAGATCATAAAAAAATAACGAAAGGGCAGACTTGTAAACTTACAAACTCGCCCTTTATTTTTTTGCTACGATCTTTTATATTTCAATAATAAATTTTAATAAAGTTAAAAAATATTTTAATTTTATTAAAATTATTATTACTTTCGTGAAAAATTAATTCATGAAGCTCCCTATCATCTGTCCGAGCTGCGAACATACTTTAAATGTAAGCCGGATGAAATGCCCCCACTGCCAAACAGAGGTAAGCGGCGAATATGAACTTCCCGTACTTCTTAAGCTCAACCGTGAAGAACAGGAGTTTATCCTCAATTTTTTTCTCTCCAGCGGAAGTATTAAAGAAATGGCCAAACAGGCCGGCCTATCCTATCCTACAATGAGAAATAAAATGGATGATTTGATCACCAAAGTCGGACAGCTAAAAACTAATTCCTAAATCGATTGTTATGAACTGGAAAAACGTTTTCAATCCTTTTGAAAGATTTGATGATAAGCAGCTGCTTATAGCCGGACTTTTGACAGTTGCAGCAGCCATTTTTACAGGATACTGGACAGACAGCTTCTTCAGCAGCATCTATAAAATCAACGGTCTGGAAAAAACGTCCCTGCAGGCCGTGGCAATTCCAACGCTTGCGAGCTTTGCTTTGGCGATAGTGATACTCTTTATTTTGGGTAAAATACTGAACAATAAGACCCGATTTATAGACATTGTCAATACGGTATTAATATCCCAAATGTCACTTGTGATTTTACAGGCTTTTACCGGTATTTCATATATTAATAGGGCTCAGGAACATGTAATCAGTTATCAGACTGATCCTGCCGGTCCGTTTCCGGTATTGGACTTTATCGTTATGCTGTCTATGGCATCTTTTGTTATCATGGTCCTTATTTACAGCATTACCGTGTATTATAATGGCTTTAAAACGGCTACCAATATAAAAAAATGGCAACATATTGTTCTTTTCGGGGTAGTATCTCTTATTATGACTATTGTCTGCCAGATCTTAACTGCTAAATACTTATAACCTCATGAAAACCAAATTATTATTAGTGCTTGTTTTTTTAGCACAGCTTTGTTATTCCCAAATTGAAGGAACCTGGTACGGTGAAATCGATCTCCAGATCAGAAAATTACCGGTTATCTTAAAAATGAAAAAAACGGCGGACGGATATACTTCACTTCTTAACAGCCCTCTGCAAAGCAAAGAAGATATTCCTGTAGACAGGACCTCTTTTATCAATAATGAACTGACTTTTGAAATCAAGAAAATCAACGCCTCTTATAAAGGTTATTTTCAAAAGAATGTTTTTGAGGGTATATTTATTCAAAACGGTAAAACCATTCCTTTACATCTTTCCCGTGATCCCCATTCATCAGAAGACAAGAAGATCTCTTATCTGAACGGGAAAACTATCAATGCTGAAAAACTTAATGAATTCCTGGATTATATTGCACAGAATAACCAGGGAATCGGCAGTGTATCTATATTCAGGAACGGGATTCAGGAATATCACAAAGATTTCGGCCAGCAGCAGGTAAAAAATATCACCTATGATAAAAATACACAATACCAGATTGGTTCTATCAGCAAGCTTTTCACTTCAATAATGCTTATGCAGCTGGTAGAAAAGGGAAAGCTGAACCTTAATGAAAAACTTTCAACATTCTATCCCGAGATTGCCAATTCTAAAAATATTACCATCCGCCAGATGCTGAACCATACCAGCGGACTTGGAAATTATATCGCTGCAGGAGCGGACAACTGGCTGATAGGAAAAGCTGTTGGAGATAAAGCCATTCTTGATGCTATTAAAGATCAGGGACTTCATTTCCAGCCAGGAAAAAGCGTAAAATATTCCAATTCCGCCTACTTTCTTTTAAGCAGGATTCTTGAAAAATTATATGATGGAAAGCCCTATCATGAGATCTTAAAAGAAAATATTCTTGAAAAAGCAGGTATGAAGTATACTTTTTCTGCATTAGATCATCCTCAGAATATTTTCAAGCCCTATAAATTCAGCAACGGCAGCTGGCAGGAAATTCCGGATTTTGATTTCAGGAACTGTATTGGTGTGGGAGATATTGTTTCTACTACAGAAGATATGAATACCTTTATCACTGCTCTGTTCAATGGTAAATTTATTAAAAAGGAAACACTGGATATGATGACCTCCAATAAAAAGGAAATAATGTTCGGAACCGGAATTATGAAACCTCCTTTTTACAATATTATTTCTTATGGGCATGGCGGTGACACTTATGGCACTCATTCTATGTTAAGTTATGAACCTACTGATAAGCTTGCTTTTGCCGTTACGGTAAACGGAGAACGCTTCATGCACAATAATCTTTATATCGGGATTTTGAATATACTCTACGGACAGGATTATCAGTTCCCTCAGTTTGAAGAGGATAAAAATGATGCGGAAAAAGATCAGTATTCAGGGGATTATACCTCAAAAGAAACTCCTCTGGATCTGAAAGTCTTTACCAAAGACGGAACTTTGTATGCCCAGGGCTCCGGACAGCCGGAATTTCCACTGACCTATGCTGAAAAAAATAAATATAAATTTGACCAGGCAGACATCACCATCCTGTTTATCCCTGAAAATAACCAGCTGAAACTCATTCAGGGAGGAAATACCTACCTGTTTAACAAAAAATAACCCACATTCCGCAGCACAATTCATTGTAATTCAGCAAAAAAACGACAATACAAAATCCTTAGACATGATCTAAGGATTTTGTATTTTAAAAGATATATTTTCTATTAACATTCCGGTACATTCACCGCAATGGCCAGCCCGCCTTCTGAGGTTTCCTTAAAACGGTCACTCATAGACAAAGCGGTCTCCCACATGGTTTGTATCACTTCATCCAGGGTAACTTTTGCTTTTGTAGGATCACTTTCCAGGGCAATATTTGCGGCAGTGATCGCTTTGATCGCTCCCATTGTATTTCTTTCGATACATGGAATCTGTACCAGGCCTTTGATCGGGTCGCAGGTAAGTCCCAGATGATGCTCCATCGCAATTTCTGCGGCCATCAGTACCTGACCTACACTTCCGCCCAAAATCTCGGTAAGTCCCGCAGCTGCCATAGCAGATGAAACTCCGATTTCAGCCTGGCATCCTCCCATAGCCGCGGAGATTGTTGCATTCTTTTTAAATAAAGTTCCGATTTCCCCGGCAACCAGGATAAACCTTACAATATCGTCTTCACTGATAAAATCTGTAAATGCCTGGGAATACATCAGCACAGCAGGAATAACTCCGCTGGCGCCATTGGTAGGAGCCGTGATAATCCTTCCGAAGCTGGCATTTTCTTCATTCACCGCAAGGGCAAAGCAGGCGATCCATTTATTGATGTTGGTAAAGTTCTCTTCCGCATCCACCACCAGCTTAAACCATTCATCAAGATTTTTATAGATTTTATCTTCTCCCAAAAGCTTCCTGTTGATTCCCGCCGCTCTTCTCGTAACGTTCAGTCCGCCAGGAAGAATTCCTTCTTTATTCACCCCTTTATAGATGCATTCTTTAATCTGCTGCCAGATATATAAAGCTTCCTGCCTCGTCTCTTCCTGCGGTCTCCAGCTTTCTTCATTAATGAATATGAGATCTGAAATTCTTTTTAAACCCAGCTTTTCACAATATTTGACAATATCTGAACCATGGTGGCAAGGATATAAGGTACGTACACAGTGCTTCTGTATTGAGTTTTTTTCCTGGCTGGCAATAAAGCCCCCACCTACAGAATAAAAATCCTGAACAAGCTCGGTTCCGTCTTCAAAAACAGCCCTGAAAATCATCCCGTTCGGATGGAAATCAAGGGATTTCTGCATGTTTAAAACCAGATGATAACCGTAAATGAACGGAATTTCCTTTTCACCACCCAGATTAAGAATTTGAGTAGTCTTGATATGATTTATTTTCTCATCAATTTTTGAAGTATCAATCGTCTTAAAATCTTCACCATTTAATCCAAGCATTCCGGCAATATCTGTTCCGTGCCCGATTCCCGTTTTAGCCAGTGAACCGAAAAATTCAAGAAAAACTTCCTTAACTTCTGCTATTGATCTTTCTCTTTTTATAATCCTGATGAATGCAGATGCCGCATTCCATGGCCCCATCGTATGCGAACTGGACGGGCCTATTCCTACTTTAATAATCTCAAAAACCGATATTGATTCCATAAGTGATTCTTCATTTTCCTCGAAAAACAAAGATACACGATAAATCCCAATAATATTGATCTTATATCAGGAGAGTAAGGATAAAATAAGAATTTTAAAAACTTATAAAAGCTTTTGATGTAAATTGTTCTCTATCACTTCTTCAAATATCTCACTCAATATTTTAGAAACCTCTTTAGATTTGGTAGCCGGAAATAAATGGGTTCCGCCCTTGATGACATAATCCGGTTTTGAATAACGGATCGGAAAGACAATATCCTTATCGCCCAGAATCTGGATCACCTCCGGGTTTTCTTCAAACTTCCATTCTGAAACCTTTTCTACCGACCATTTCAGATAATAAGGATCTCTCACTCTGAAATACTGAAGGATCTTAGGATTCTTAGGATCAAAAAGCTTCCTTACCACAGAATATACATTGGCCGCTTTATCGTTGAATAAACCTACCGGAAGTATTCTCGGGATCTTTGTAATTTCTCCGGTCTTGATAAATTTAGATTTTTCTTTATCGGATTTAATGCTTCCCAGAATCACTACTTTTTCGGCAGGCTTCAGCTTATTGATCTCCTGTACTATGATTCCTCCAAAAGAATATCCTAAAAGGCAGAATGGTTCAGAAGGATCAACTTTCTCCGCCATTCTCTGTACATAAGAATCGAAAGGCTCATTTTTCTCAGGGATGAGCCAGTCTATAAAAATCAATTCGCAGTGCTTGGGAAACTCCAGTCTTTCCAATACTTTAAAATCGGCCCCCAGCCCGCTTACAATATAAATTTTCATACAGCTAATTTATAAAAAACATGTAAAAATAAAGTAAGCTAATCTCAGAATCAATAAAAAAAGAGCGGTTTATAAAACCACTCTTCCTTGCATTATCAATCGTTATTTCTTTAAGTTTATTTTTTCTTTACAGGAACTCTGTTTTCGTTATCCAGTTTTTCTGTAGAAACTCTGAACTGGAAATCCATTTCGTTCTTGATGAAGTAATCTTTCAGTGAAGACTGGTAGAATACTTTGAAATCTCTTCTGTTCAGTGAGAACTTGGCAGATTCTATTACTACAGTAAACTGAGTTACGTATACGTTCGCAGGGAAAGTAATGGTTTTTCTTACGCCTTTAATGGTAATATCTCCGTATACTGTAGAATTGTACTCGCTGTTTGCTAACGGAATAATTTTAGTCAGGTGAAACTTTGCAATCGGGAATTTTTTTACTTCAAAGAAGTTGGTTCCTTTAAGCTCATTGGTAAGTTTAATCTGATCTTCTTCAGACACATCTCCTGCCATCATGCTTCTCATATCTATAATAAACTCTCCGTCTACCAGAACTGTTTTATCGAAATTGAATTTTCCGCTCTTCAGCTTTACCGTTCCTGAATGGGAAGAAGTTTCCGTTTTTACAACTTTATATCCCCACCATCTGATCTCTGATGAAGTTACTTTCGAAACCTTATCAAATTTCTTCTGGGCAAAAACAAATGATACGCTTACGCACATCATAGCAAACAATAGTAATCTTTTCATTCTTTTTTATTTACAATTCAACAAAAATAAAAAAAAGTGTAGAACTTCTACACTTTTAACAATCTTTTTTTGATTAAATTATTTAGCAGTTACCTTTACGGTCATATCAATGTCATCTTTCACAAAAACATCCTGCATGGTAGACTTGTATGCGACATCAAATTTCTGTCTGTCGAAAGAGAATTTGCTGGAAACAAGGCTTACCGTTCCGTTGCTGTAGGTAATTTTTGCAGGGAAGCTTACCGCATTTGTTTTTCCTTTTACCGTAAGGTTTCCGGTTACTAATGAATTGTAAACTTTATCGTTGTTTTTCTTTACAGAAGTAATTTTGAAAGAAGCTGTAGGGAATTTTTCAACTTCAAAGAAGTCACCATTTTTAAGGTGTCCGTTCAGTTTCTGCTGATATTCTCCTGAAAGGTCTGTTGCATTGATAGAAGTCATATCCAAAACAAAACTTCCTCCTACCAGCTGATTTCCTTTCATCACCATTTCTCCTGATTTTACTTTTACAGTTCCGTCGTGAGAGCTTGCCTCAGACTTCGCTACTTTGTACCCCCACCAGTGAATATCAGAAGTTACCACTTTCTTTGACTGTCCGAAAGCTAAACCACCAGCTAAAACTGCTAATAAAAATATTTTTTTCATTTGAATAAAGTTATTTACTTATTTAATGGTGCAAATGTAGCCAACTTATCCGATAGATTTCATTGATGTATATCAATAAGAACAATTATTTTTATGAATAATATCATCCTATAAAAAAACTCCGGAAATAATCCGGAGCTGTCTATTTTAATTTTGATAGTAAGCGGTATACAATGCCGCTCCTTTTAATGCTGTGTGGTTCTGTTTGATCAGGTAAATCGGGGTGTTTTTAAGCATAGCCTCCATCTTATCACTGATCTTGAATTTCTCATAGAACTTGGTTTTGTCTATATATTCTCTCACCGTCTGCGGGATATCTCCTGAAATCAGCAGACCTCCAGTGGCTTTAAGCTTAAGAACAAGGTTGTTGGCTTCTCTCGCCAGAAACTCCAGAAATGTATCTAATGCAATTCTGCAGATGAGTACATTTTCTTCTACGGCTGCTTTGTACAATTCTTCAACAAAGTTTCCTCCTGCCAGACGTTCTGCCAGCCATTCCGGTTCCGGATGCCTTTTAACGTCTCTCAGGAATCTGTAAATATTGAAAAGACCGGTTTTCGACAATACATTTTCCCAGCTTACAATACCGTAAATGTTATTTAAAAACTGGTAGAATTCTACCTCTACATTGGTTCTTGGTGAAAACTCGGAGTGTCCTCCTTCCGTAGCAAAAGGTCTTAGAAATTGCCCGTCGAAGAAATATCCGGCTTCTCCCAATCCGTTTCCGGGAGCCAGGATAGCAACATTTCCTTTCTCCAGATGCCCGCTGGTATAGATAGGCTCAAGATCGCTGTCTTCCAGAAGCCCCATTCCGTAAGCAGAAGCTTCCAGGTCGTTCAGCATATCTCCTTTTTCAAAGCCGAACTCTCTGGTATATTCTTCAATATCCAGATCCCAGCCCAATCTTGCAGGGCTGCTCTTCCCGTCAATAACAGGTCCGGGTACAGCCATTGACAGACGCTGTACATTATTTAACTGATTATCCTGAATAAACTTTCTCAGAATATCAGAAAATGACGCATACTCTTTAGTTGTATACGTATTCTGAATTTTTATCTCAAGACCTCCGTTACTGGAAACAAAATAGCCTAAGATGGTCATATCTTCACGGAGGCTGGCTCCAATGATAGAAACATTATCATTATTACTGTTCTCTACTCCTGGTAAATAAAGCGGAAATTTTGGATTCAAAATCATAACCTCAAATTTTATCAAATATAATAATAGTTTTCGTAAATCCTGTATGGAACAAAAAAACCTTTTCATAAAAATGAAAAGGTTTGGTTAATAATTGCTTATATATAAATCTAACTACTTTCCTAATGGAATATTGTACCCGAAGCCAACCCCGATGTTCCCCACATTATAGTCCTGTCCGGCAAGATCACCTTTATCTCCTACAAAAACCTTCTGGTATTGTACAAAGAAATTCCAGTCTCTGTTGTGGTATCCGATCTCAGGCTTGATATAGAACCCTCCGTCCGGTCTGTCAACACTGCTGTTGGAAGCTACTTTTTTATCTCCTACTAAAAATCCGTACCCTAAGTCTGTCCCGAAGTAGAAACCTGTCTGTTTAGGATAGATTCTAACTAAAGCTCCTACAGGAATTACCCCTACATCATTATTATCATATCCATTGTTATTTTTTGAAAAATAATGGGTGTACCCGGTGGCAATACCTAATCCGAATCCCGGAGTAATAAGGTTCTGGTAGGATACATCTACACCCGCAGCTGCGGAAAGATTATCTGCAGGAACTGCCAAACCGGCATTGGCTCCTACTTTAATCATATTATTCATTTTTGAGTCCTGCGCGCTTGCGATACCTGCTGTTAAAATTCCGGCTAACAATATGGCTTGTTTTAACATTTTCATAACTCTAATTTTTTAAATTTTACTAAGCAATAGGATGTAAAAATCATGCCAACGAAGGTATTTCTAATTTTTTTAACACTCAATATTATTTTAATAAATTGAATTCCAACATGTTAAACTATTTTAAAAATTAAATAACTGTTTAAGATAACAGAAGCCGTAAGATTTCCAAATGCATATATTTCTAATAAAAATTTATTTACTAATGAATGAATCGGTTTAAGGGTTTTTTTAAACCTCTAAAAAATTTCCTTCTCCCGGCTTCTTTTTTCTCTTCCAAAATACGACCTCCCACTTTCCTCCGTTATTATTTTAACCTTTTCCCTTCAAGGGCATCAAAACATAAACTTCTCAAAATGGCTGACCTCCTATCACATCATAAACATCTTCTCTGGCGTGCAGGCTTTGGAGCCGGCATCAACCAGATTGAGGATATGAAAAATAAGAGTATTAAAACACTCACACAGGAACTGTTCAAAGAAGAGGTTTTTGTGGAAGTCACTTATGATACCCCCGATCCTGTTTCTACGGCCGGCATGGACAGCCCGTCACCTGAAGAAAAAAGAAAGGAACTACAACGGTTCAACAGAGAACAGAATAACGAACTTAATCTCAATTTCCTTGATAAAATGGTGAACAGCCGTGAGCAGCTGCGTGAAAAGATGGCTTTTTTCTGGCATGGGCATTTTGCCACAAGAGTGAATAATCCAAAATTCAACCAAAATCTGCTCAATACCATCCGGAAAAATGCGCTGGGCAGCTTTAAAGATCTTCTTTTTGCCGTAAGCAACTCTCCCGCCATGCTCAGTTTTCTTAACAATCAGCAGAATAAAAAGGATCATCCCAATGAAAACTTTGCCCGTGAGGTGATGGAGCTTTTCACAATGGGAAGGGGAAATTATACCGAACAGGATATTCGTGAAGCTGCCAGAGCTTTTACGGGATGGGGATTTGATAAAGAAGGGATATTCAGGGAAAGAAAACAGCTTCATGACGAAGGCATCAAAACTTTTTTAGGAAAAACAGGAAACTTCAGAGGCACAGATATTTTAAACATCATTCTTGAACAAAAAATAACAGCCCGTTTTATAACGACTAAAATTTATAAATTCTTTGTGAATGAAAATCCGGACAACAAAGTTATTGACACGCTGAGCAATGATTTTTACAGGTCCGGTTATGATATAAAAAAACTCATGTATGCTATATTTTCAAGCTCATGGTTCTATGATAAAAAGAATATCGGCAACAGAATTAAATCTCCTATAGAGCTTATGACCGGCATAATGCGGATGCTTCCCATGCATATCCGGAATCCTGAAAACCTCATCGTTTACCAGAAACTTCTGGGACAGATGCTGCTCTACCCTCCGAATGTTTCAGGATGGCCCAACGGAAAATCATGGATAGACAGTTCTACGCTGATGCTTCGTATGCAGATTCCCCAGATATGGTCAGGGTTAAGACCTCTGGAATACAGTCCAAGGCAGGATGACGACATTGATATGGGCATGAAATCCCGTGAAACCGCTCTAAACAAAACATTTAAAAATCCCAATATTACGATTGACTGGGAACGTCTGGAAAAAATTTTTGCCGGGAAAAACTGTGAAGATTATCTGATTCAGAATTCAGGAACACTTGATATGGCTTCGGTCAATAATTTTTCCGATAAGAGTATAAAAATGACCGTGATCAATCTGATGTCTACACCGGAATATCAGTTAATGTAAGGTATTCATAATCAAAATCAAGAAATATGTTAATCAAAAGAAGAGAATTCCTCAAAATCAGTTCACTGGCCGCAGCGTCACTGATGATGCCCGATTTCTTAAAAGCAATGACCTTTGACGGAGCCCTAGAACCCAATCAGAAAATCCTGATTGTACTTCAGTTCACAGGCGGTAACGACGGCTTGAATACCATTATTCCAACAAGAAACGATGTTTATTTCCGGGAAAGAAACAGCATCGCCATCAAAGACTCCCTTTCCCTGAATGATGAAACGGGAATTAATCCTTCTCTTTCCTATTTTAAAGAACTTTTTGATAACGGTGAACTTTCCGTAATGAATAATGTCGGCTATCCTGATCCTGATAAATCCCACTTCCGGAGCATGGATATCTGGCATTCTGCAAGCCGGAGTGATGAGTTTCTGGAAACCGGATGGATTGGCCGTTTTCTGGATGAAGAATGCTACCGCTGTGAACATCCTACGCAGGCTCTGGAAGTAGACGATATGCTGAGTCTTGCCCTGAAAGGTGAGAATAACAAAGCTTTTGCATTCAAAGATCCGAAAAGATTATACCAGACCAGCCAGGAAAAATATTTCAAGGCGCTGTATGACCACCATCATGAAGATGAAACAGTTTCTTATTTATATCAAACACTGGGTTCCACGATCAATAATGCGGATTATATATTTGAAAAAAGCAAGGCAAAAAAAACAGATCAGACCTATCCGGATTCCCAGCTGGGAAAAGATTTCCGGACTGTAGCTTCTCTTATCAAATCCGACATCAACACGCAGGTATATTACCTTTCAATAGGAAGTTTTGATACCCATGTCAACCAGAATCAGAGACAGAAAAAACTGTTCAGCGACATCAATGAGGCCGTAAAATCTTTTGTAGCCGACATGAAAAGTAACGGGCTTTTCAATGATATTCTTCTGATGACCTTCTCGGAATTCGGGCGCCGCGTAGCCCAGAATGCCAGCAATGGAACCGATCACGGAACTGCCAATCAGATGTTTTTTATCAGCGGAGGACTTAAAAAGAAAGGTCTTCTGAATGCCCTCCCTGATCTTCAGCAGCTGAATCAGGGCGATCTGATTTATACGGAAGATTTCAGAAAAGTATATGCTACCATCCTGAAAAACTGGCTTAAAGCAGATTCTTCCAAAGTATTGGGCTGGAAAAACGGAGTTTATGATTTTATCTGATGATCTGGGAAATATTTTTAAGCATTCAAAAGACCAGGCAGATAATATGTAATTATTTGAAAATTTTAATAAAGCTATCCTTTTCCAGACTTTCCAGTGAGAAATCAAAATCTGCATTTTCTTTTACGGAAGTGATTTCTGCTCCTAATTCAGTGACCAGCCTATTGAATGACATCGGTTCGTACCACTGCTGGTATAATGCATGGGTCGCCATTGCGGCAATTTCAGAATTTCCGGAAACATGGGAATGTCCGGCTCCGAAATTAAGCAGCACGAAACACTGCTTCTTACCCTTCGGAAGCATTATCCCAAGGACCGTCTGCCTTTGGACCGATTTACATTTAACTTCTGCAAAAAGACAGTCAGGATTCATCATATATTCTCTTGAGATATCGTCTCCTCTTCCGATGATGATCTTATAACTGCAGTCTGCGTTACCTGAATAAACATTATTCATGATCAGGGTTGGCCTGAACAGGCCTTTATCCGCATACAGATATTCAACAGCTCCGTTGGGTGCTGAAGTCATATCCCCGGAATACATCAGGCTCCCGTCATATTGATTATAAGCTGCATTCCAGCCGGTTTTACCCAGAAGATTCAGCCCTGAAAGATCCAGATCATGAGCTCCCCAGCTATCTTCCCAATACACACCTACAGCCAGCTTCTCCCCTGAAAACCTTGTTCCCGCAGGAATATTTCCTGCAAACATCTTTTCTGAAGAAGGCAGTCCGAATTCCACATCTTCAGGAAAATAAAATTTCTTTCCTGAAAGATCATATCTTGATTTCATATAATTCAGTATAAAATCATAGTTTTCTCCACTTACATTTCCTGCTTTTCCTGCTTTCACCCAGGATTTCCCGTTTCTGATCCTGTAGACAAAAGTATCCTGACCATACATTCTTAAATAGCAGGCGGACAAAGCCTTAAACAAAGCAAACGGAGTAGCGTTATCCAGCCAACGCAGATCCTCTTTCTCCAATAATGAATGGGTAGCTTCATTCAGAGGATTGGATATTAAAGGCTTATGATAGATCTTAGACAGTTTTGAGATCTTATTGATTGTTTTCGGAGCTCTTTTTTTATAGGCTAAAAAAAGGGGCTTAAATCTGTTAAAAATTTCAGCCAGCCTCTCCAATCCGAAATTTTCGAACAAATAGCCTGGATTATACCTGCTCTCCTTAACGGCATCAATTAGTTCTTTATTTTTAATCAGCAGTGAAGTATCTGTTGTTTTATAGATCACATATCTGAAAAATTCTACAGGATTATCGGGATAAATGCCGTAACGGTCTGCAATTTTTATAACAGCTTCTTTGTTTCTGATATTCTCCTTTCCTGTAAACTCGTATTCCAGATCTTCTTCCAGAACCGCGATAAGATCATCCACGGTTTCTTCTTTAAGAGCAACTCCGGATCTCAGCACTGAAAGGCATTTCTCCGTCATTTCTTCTTCAGAATACGCTTTAAAAACCCTGAATATCAACTTGGTTTCAGGAACGTTCAATATTTCAGCCGGGATATAGATCTCATTCTGAAATTCGCTTCCATAAGTAGAAATATAATGCCTGATCTGTTCCAGCAGCAGGTCTGTTCTGCCTGTTTCCTTTATTTTCTTCCAGGATTTATGGAAAGTCCTGTTAAGGTCATTTCCTTTTAATTTTTCTTTTGAATAGTATTTTACGATCTGATTTTTAGCCCAAAGAGCTCCGGATTCAATCACAAAGCCTTCAGTGGAAATGAAAGGTTCCTTTCCTGAATCTTTCTTTAAAACAGCGTTAAATAATTGAAGTGTCCTCATCATGAATACAATAAATAAGTGAGGAGTATGTTCATTAAAAGTGAAGTGTATAGGAACTCCTTTTACCTATAATTTTGTAAAAAGGCGGGGAGTAACTTTCCATTGATATAGGAACTCCCTTTGCCTTTATTTTTCTCTGATGAAAATCACCGATATTCAAATATAAGCTTTTTCCATCAGGTATATTATGGTTTCAGCTCTGTGAGCCTACGCTTTTCTATATTTCTTTTTTTTCTTCCAAGGAGCATTTTTACCAACATCCCCCGCCATGATACATCCATACGGCACCACCTCATCCAGTACTTCACACAATCCGTATTCTTCAATCTGTGCTCTTACGTTTTTAGCGCTTTTATAAGCACTCGGCAGCTCGGAAATATCAATTTCATTAGAGAAGAAACGGATATCAAGCCCTTTGGTTTCTTCCTCGAAGATTTCTTCCGTTGTCTTATGGGCAAGAGACCTTTTATGCTGACTTCTGCTGAAGTTTCTTCCTGCTCCGTGCGGGGCAAATCCAAGGTTTCTTTCATTGGTTTTTCCCTGAACGATAAGCACAGGCTCTGCCATATTCAGAGGGATCAGCCTTGGTCCTGTAATATCCGGCATAAACTTATCATCCAGCGGAGTGGCTCCTTTAGCATGATAAAACAGGTCACCATCCCTGAAAACGAAATTATGCTCATTCCAATATCTGTTTTCTTTCTCTGTTTGCAGTTTATTCAAAACTGCATCATGAATGGAAGTATGATTTTCCTTCGTCCATTTTCTGATCAGCTGCAGGGCTTCCCAATATTCTTTACCTTCTTCAGTATCATAAGGAATCCATGCGTTTTCTCTCAGTGTTTCAGGAGAAATTTCCAGTCTGAAGCGGTTGGCTACCTTCATTCCTTTATCATATAATGCAGCACCCGGGGCTCTGGAACCGTGATGGGTAACCAGCATTGTATTTCCGGTATTTTTAGAAATTCCGACAAACAGGAAATGGTTTCCGTCTCCCTGAGTTCCCATATGAGAACGGGCGATGCTGATGAGTTTTTCATCATTTAAGAATTCATTTTCCCTGAAAGCATCCATCAGTTCCTGAGACATCGGCATCTGTTCCCCTCTCGCTCTTCCTCCATACCCGAAATGTGTCACGGAATGTGCAGCATCCAGCACTTCTTTGGGATCTGCTTTTCCAAAATCCGTAAGCATCACCGAACAACAGATATCCGCACTATGGAATCCGGGATGGATTGCGTTTTTAGCAACAACCACTCCTCCTACCGGAATCTGGCCTTCTGGACCCGTGGGACAGGCATCCGGCATAATAGCTCCTGCCGTTAATGTAGGGGTTTTCATCAGCACATTCATTGTTTTGATGACTTTCTCTACATTATCGTTCTCACTTTCATGCTCAGCCCTGATATTGATCACAAAATCTTTCGGAGCATCATGAAGCGGAATCAGGTCAGATTGCTTAAACTGCTCCAGATATTCTGAGATCTGCGTTTCATCCAGATTGTTTTCATTAATATAAGCGATGGCTTCTTTAAACCACTTCGCCGGTCTATACCCTAATTCTATTAAATGATTTCCGTTAAATTCCATTGTATTTGTATTTAATGATGCAAAGTAACAACACAAGTACGCAATAATCCTGCGCAGATAAAAAAATTTAGTTATTTTTGGAAAAAATAAATATACATGTTATCAGAAATAGTAAAAAATAATCCAGAGCCCCTTCAGTTCAAAGAAGTTATTGCCTTTATTGACGCACATTATGATTTTACTCCTACTGCATTTAAAAACGGAAACATAATGAATGAAGCCGGACAGAACAACGGTTCGTGCAAGGTTTTCAGTTTTGCAAAACTTCAGAAACTGTCCAAAGAACAGACTCTTTCCCTTTTCGCAGAATTTTACAGAGAGGATGTTCTAAAGAATCCCGAAGGAACCGACCACCAGAACATCAGAAACTTTATGGAATACGGATGGGACGGAATTGTCTTTGAAGGAGAAGCTCTGAAAGAAAAATAATAACGGGAATTTTTACTCATCCTTTAAAAACGTACAACCATGTCATCCAATAAAAACGCACTGATCCGCTACAAAACGCTGGATAAATGCTTAAAAAACAAATACCGGAAGTATACCCTGGAAGATCTTATCGATGAATGTTCTGAAGCCCTGTTTGAGTTTGAGGGAAAAGAATCTTATGTAAGCAGGCGTACTGTTCAGCTCGACCTTCAGAATATGCGCAGTGAGAAATTCGGGTATGAAGCCCCTATTGAGGTATATGAAAGAAAATATTACCGTTACAGCGATCCTGAATACAGTATTCATAATATTTCTGTGAACGAAAGTGACCTGAAAGCCATGAACAATGCCATACAGATTCTAAAGCAGTTCAAAGATTTTTCCATGTTCAAAGAAATGAACGGGGTGATTCAGAAACTGGAGGATTCAATTCATTCTACCAGCCAGAAATCTATCATCCATCTTGATAAAAATGAACAGCTGAAAGGTCTGGAACATATTGACATCCTATATGAAAGCATTGCCAGTAAAAAGGTTCTGAATATCCTGTACCGCAGTTTTACGGCAAGAGAGTCCAGCAGTTATATTGTACATCCGCAGCTTCTAAAGGAATTCAACAACCGCTGGTTTCTCATCTGCTTTCATAAAGGAAAAATGTATAACCTTGCCCTCGACAGAATGGAAAAAATAGAACCGGAAGAAAGTCTTCCTTATATTGATAAGGAGCTGGACGGTGATGAGTATTTCAAAGATATTGTAGGAGTAACAGTTTCCGAGACTATGGCTCCCAGAAATGTTATTTTCTCTGTAGATTCTTCCAATTCGCCATATATAAAGACCAAGCCTCTGCATAAGAGCCAGGAAATTATCCGCGAAACAGAAGAAGGTACACTTTTCAAAATCTGTGTTCAGATCAACTATGAGCTGGAAAGGCTGCTGCTGGGCTTTGGAGAATCTCTCATTGTTCATAAGCCACGGAGACTGAGATTAAGAATGGAGGCAAAATTTAAAGCAGGCTATGAAAATTATAGAAGTTTAGATATTCAGGATGAAAACGGATAAACTTTGAGCAGTGATTATTTTTTTCCTGCTTACATCAGCAGACTGAAATTACTCTGTAAACCTTATGCAAGCTTTTAAGAGCCTATTTTTATGCCACTGATGCACTGATAAAATAAAAAATGGCTTGGAAATTGTATTTACCTATCTATAAAATAACACTATGAAATCAAGAATATTTAAAGCCCTTATTGCTATTATAGCTCCGATTGCTATAGAATATATCGTAAAGAAAATATCGGAGAAGTTAGATAAAAAAGAAGAGGAAAAACCCAAAGAGCCTAAGCAGATTACTGCTTAACAAAAAAGTAGTTAAAATTTAAAATTGTTGAAAAGAGACCGTCATATGATGAATGGTCTCTTTTTTATGTAAAAGTCTTACAAATTCATCTCTTTTACAGAAAAATATCCTTCTTTCAGCTCAATAACTGTTCTCTTTCCGTAGCCGATATGCAGCTTAAACATATTTTCCAGCGGAAACTGAAGAACCGTTTGCAGTATGAGCCGTATTACTCCTGCATGGGTGACCAGAAGAATTTTGTCTCCATTTTCGGTAGCAGTGAGCTCTTTCCAGAAGTTAATGACGCGGGCCCGCATTTCCAGAAGATTTTCTCCTTCCGAAGCTTTAACATGAATAAAATCCTCATACCAGGGATTGATTTCTTCTTCCGGAATTTCTGCCCATGGTTTCATTTCCCAGTTTCCGAAATTCATTTCACGAAGCCTTTCATCTGTGGCATAATTCAGCTGAATATATTCTGCCAAAAACGTACAGCGCCGGGACGGGCTCGAAATAACCCTGTTAAAATCCCGCTCCAGGTTCAGGATTGTAAAATCTTTGATATAGTCCTCCTTTAAAGGCATTTCTGCAAATCCGTAACACAAGCCTGACGGATTTTCTACAGCAGTATGACGAATCAGATGAATTTCCATACGATCATTGTTCCCAGATAAAACAAAACTTCACTTACCTGTTGTACAGACCCCAGGCAGTCTCCTGTATAACCACCGATATGTTTCTTAAAATACCAGCCCATACAGATTTTTCCGATATATGCCAATATAAATGCTATGATCAGGCGAGGATCCGGAATCAGGACAAAAGCCACCATCACACTGAGAAAGCTTACCAGTAAAGATTTACCATCCAGAGGTTTATTGGCCAGCGGCTTGGATTTACTGACATCAATATCCGTAACATACTGGTGGGTATAGATCATTGTTCCCGAAATAAAACGGCTAACCGTATGAGCCAGGACAATAATGCTGAAGGTGGGAATCAGATCCATATTTCCCAATGCTTTGATGCTGAAAAATTTCAGAGAAAACAACAAAATGATTCCCACCGCTCCGTAAGCTCCTACCCTGCTGTCTTTCATAATCGTAAGAATCTTTTCTTTTCCGTACCCGCCTCC
Organism: Chryseobacterium indologenes; assembly: GCF_001295265.1. Taxonomy (GTDB): domain Bacteria; phylum Bacteroidota; class Bacteroidia; order Flavobacteriales; family Weeksellaceae; genus Chryseobacterium; species Chryseobacterium indologenes_A. The sequence goes on from NZ_LJOD01000001.1 coordinate 805,462, forward strand.
GAAACTGTCACAGACATCCGTAAAACCATCTTCATGAAAAGCTCCGGTGAGCAAAACGCTGGAAATCATCATCAGGACAATGGCAATATCCAGGTTGAAAATATGATAGGAAAGATACAGGACAATAGCATTGATAAGTCCTACCAATAGCCCTACCCATGCAAAATATTTCTGCGACCGGTTCATAATTTCCCCTGAATACGGGATCTTAAACGGAACCGGAATTCTTGTGAAAAACATCAGCGCCGTTGCAAAATAAATCAGTTCATTTTTTACTGCTTTCATTTATTCTTTATTTGAAACATGAGCGTCTTCAAAACTTGACATTTCATTCAGGAAATTCACGGCACTCTGTATTAATGGATAAGCCAATGCGCAACCAGTTCCTTCTCCGAGACGCAGGTTAAGGTTCAGTAAGGCTTTCTGCCCTAAAAGTTCAAGAAGCTTCTGATGGGCATTCTCGTCGCTGACATGGCAGAAAATACAGTTTTCAAGAATCTCTGCATTCTTTTTAGAGATTGCTGCTACCGCCATGCTGGCAATAAAGCCGTCCACCATAATCAGCATATCCTGTTTAAAAGCTTCTTCCATAGCGCCCATCATCTGCACGATTTCCAGTCCGCCAAAAGTCTGAGCCACTTCATCAGCCGTTATAGCCTGAGGATATTGCTGTAAAACTTTAGATAAAATATTGATTTTACGTTGAAGCTGTTCATCATCAAGCCCGGTTCCCCTTCCTATACAGTCTGCTGCCGGCAGATCAAAAAGCCTGCTCATCATCAGTGAAGATGCAGAGGTATTCCCGATGCCCATTTCTCCAAAACCGATGATATTACATTCTGTTTCCGCAATTTCTGACACGACAGACCTGCCGTTTTCCAGCGCCTGCCGGTATTCTTTTTCTGTCATCGCCGGTTCTTCAAGCATATTCCGGCTGGACTTCCTTACTTTCTTACCGATTAGTTTCAATCCTTCCGGAAAATCAAAATTTACACCGGCATCCACAATTTTTATTTCAATTCCCTGTTGTCTGCAAAACACGTTGATAGCAGCACCTCCGCTCAGGAAATTCATCACCATCTGGTATGTTACCTCCTGCGGATAGGCACTCACGCCTGCCGAAGCAATACCATGATCTGCAGCAAAAACAACCATATGCGGATGTAAAAGCTGAGGTGAAACGGTTTTCTGAACCATTCCTATTTTATGGGCAAGAGATTCCAGATATCCCAATGCTCCTAATGGCTTTGTTTTGAAGTTTATTTTATGCTGAAGTTCGTTGGCTAACATAAGTATAAAGTTGGATTATTCGTGAAAGTGCAATATTAGTGAAAATAGGAGTGTTTTCGGATAAATATGATGAGGTTTGTCTACGCAAAAACATTACGCATTTATCGCTTTACTTTGCCGAACAATTAAAAACAATGACACCCAAAATAATAAAAAAAATAAAAGAAATAGAGGAAGAGCGCAGTGTGGAAGTGCTTCTGGCCGTAGAATCAGGAAGCAGGGCCTGGGGTTTTGCCTCTCCGGACAGCGATTATGACATCCGTTTTATCTACCGCCATGAAAAAGACTGGTACCTGACGCCATGGGATAAGGACGAAACTATAGAATTCATGACCTCTGATGACCTGGATGGCTCCGGCTGGGACCTCAGAAAGACGTTTCATCTGCTGTTGAAGTCTAATGCGGCTTTACTGAGCTGGTTTTATTCTCCGATCGTCTATAAAGAAAACAGAAAATTTACAGAATTTTTCAGACCTTTGGCAGATGCCTGTTTTTCTCCGATAGCGGTTTCCTATCATTATCTGAGCATGAGCAAAAAGTATCTGGAAGCATGCAGAACTGACGAGGTAAAGCTGAAAAGCTATTTTTACTGTCTGAGAACTGCTCTTACAGGAAAATGGATCATAGAAAAAGGAACAGTTCCCCCGGTACTGTTCAGTGATCTGCTGCCTCTGACTGATAACCCTACCCGAAGAAAAATAGAAAACCTTATTTCTTTGAAAGCCACAAAAGGAGAATCCTATCACCATCCCAACGATTGGGAACTCTTCAGATTTCTGGAAAAAACAATCCTTGAAAATGAGGAAAGATCCAGAAACCTGGCAGGAGGAAAAGCAGATAAAAGTGAAATGGAAAGGGTTTTCAGGGAAATACTAAAAATAAAGTAAAATGAAGCTGTTTCAATGGTTCACAAAAGAAAAAGCAATGAAAAATAACAATACAGAACCCGCAATTCATGTGGGGAAGGATGACAGTATACCACCGCATCCTTTTATTGAAAGATGTAAATATCTCAGAGAAGAATATGGATTGATTGTTCCTGACATTTATATATCATTTTTTACTCGTCATAAAGTGTCAGAAAATAATTTCAGGTACAAATGTCTTTGGGACAATGAGATTTATGAAAGGGTATTTTATACCAAAGAATTTATTGTGTATGTTGTAAAAAGGTATGCTGAAATTCATGGTGAACAAGCAGACTATACCCACCTACAGGAAATTCTGGATGAAGCTCATTATGAATTTATCCTTAAAGAGAACAGGTTTGCAGCAGATCATATGGATATTTCCTTTATCGATCAATGTTATGAAGAGCTGGAAAGAAATCAGGACTGCCTTATAATAGGAATTGAAACCTATGCCGATTGCGGCGGTGCTGAATATATGATCATGACCAGCGATAAAAAAGGATACAGAGGGGGAGGCTATCATGGTATGTCTGAAGATCTGGATATTAATGGCATTACAATTACCTATGAAATCCTGAATTATTACGGAACAGTAGGCGATACCATTATAAAGGAGCATTCATCCGCCCGGACTAACCAATCCTTTTAAATAATAAACAATGAAATTATTTCAATGGTTTAAAAGTATGAGTGAGGATACTCAAAATGTCCGGAAGAAAAAAGAACCCGAACCACCTCATCCTTTTATTGAACAATGCAGAGTTTTAAAAAAGGAATTCGGATTGATGGTTCCGCCATCTGCTATTGACTGTCTGGTACGTTTCAATCTTCCCAAAAATCATTATTATTACAGTCCGTTCTGGCATTTTGATACTGATCACCTTGAGCTATTTTTCACTGAGAAATTTATTGAACTGACAGTAGCCCGGTATCAGGAAATACATGGCAAAGAAGCAGATTTAGCTCCACTTCAGGACTTACTGGATGAGACGAGGTATGAATTTAACCTGAAAGATGACTGTTTTGATAATAAGATTCAGAATTCGGGTTTCATCAATCAATGTTACAGAGAATTCAAGGCTTCCGGTGAAGAGTTAATCATTACCCTTGATTTCGATTTCCAAAATCTTGTGCTTACCACTAAACTGGCGGGGCAGGTAGGACAGAATTATCCTGGGTTGAATACACTGTACAGAACGACTGCCGGAATCAGGTATGAAGAACTTCAGGATTACCAGCCACTGGAAGAAATTATCCGGAAAACATTGAACCAGGAAGATTAATTAGAATTAAAAAACTAATACCATGAAAAATATAATCGCGCTTTCTCCCATGTACACGGAAGACAGCAACAATCTGAAAAAAGCATCCATCAACTCTCCTTATGAGCTGAACCGTTTTAATGCCCAATGGAAGGTTCCTGAAGAATTCCGGGCCGATGTCATTGCCGTATATGGTGAAGATATTTATGCAGAGATTGTCGCCGGACAGTGCGGGCTTACCCTTACCAAACCGGATGATGACTGGATGGCTCATATTTCAGAAGAGTTTACCCAACGGAAAATTTCCTACGGCAGGCTGAAAGATTTTACAGAGCTGGAAAATATTTTCATCAAATGTGCAGATTTTAAAAGCTTTAAAGCGGGTGTTTATGATGAAGTAACTGATATCAAAGGTTTTGACACTGTTGACCCTGAAAGTACCGTTTTTATTTCAGAAGTCGTGGAATGGCAGCTTGAAGTGAGGTGTTTTGTATTGAACGGGGAAATAAAAACCCACTCATCCTATTGGAGGAACAGTACTTTTGATACCAATCCGCTTTCTGAAACAGAACAGCAGGAAATGTTCTCATTTTTTGAGAAGTTCATCAGACAATACGCCTCTACCCTTCCCAAAGCAGTCGTTCTGGACTTTGGAATTATCCGGGGAAAAGGCTGGGCCCTTATTGAAGCGAATCCCGCCTGGTGTTCCGGCTTATATGCCTGTGATGCAGAAAAAGCCCTGGAGGTGATTGTTGAAAGCTGTGTTAAACATTAGAGAAAACCATTAAGAGAAATGAACATTTTAAGTAAATGAATGTGCTGTAACAGCAGCAATTTTAATTTTTAACTGACTCATGATCTTAATGGTTTCCTTTTATCCGGCCCTTTTGTATTTTAGTGGAAAATATACATATGAAATATTTTTCCCTTCTATGCATCTTTATTCTGCTTGCAGCCTGTACCGGAAAGGACGGGAATAAAAACGCCAGCCAGCCCGCCAGTCTGCATCAAAAGACAATGGTTAAAAACGATTCATCGGTAACTGCTACTTCGGAAGCCACAAATACGTCAAAAGACAGTCTGAATGAAGTCATGCTTGAAGATGATATTCTGTTCAACGGTAAGCTGAAAAGATTTTTTTCCCTCAATGATTTTGAAAAAGTATTTGGAAAAGCGGACAGCATTAAACTGATGTCTGAAGAAGCTCCCTGCAACTATATTTTTGAAAACCCGGACGGAAGCAAAGATATGAACGATCGGTACCTCTATAAAAACGGTTCCCGATTTGAAAACTCTCAAAATAAAGTTGCGGTAGATGAATTCAGGTTTCTTAACGGAAATTATATCCTGTACAAAGGTATTAAAATTGATGCCCACACCACTATTAATGATCTGAAACCCATCTTTCCTAACGCCATAAGAAATATCGGCATACTGGATGTATATGAAGAAGGTAAACTCCGGGTGATACAGCTCAGAGAAGATCATGAAGGAATTTCAGACGGACATCTTAATCTATTTTTAAAAAACAACAGGGTCTTTTTTATGCACTGGTGGTTTCCCTGTTAACAGCTCCCAACCCTCTAAATAGGAGAAAATTCACTTCTCCAACTGAAGATTAAAACAGATATTTCAAATAAAATTTCAAACATTCTTTATTACGCAAAAACATCGCGCACTTATTCGCTTACTTTGCATCATCAATAAGGAAGGCCGTAGCTCAGTTGGATAGAGCAACGTAAACATACTTTATTAAATTTTAACCCGCGAAATGGGTGTGATGATAAAGTTACTTCGCTTCGTAAGCCGTGTGTCGCCGGTTCGAGTCCGGCCGGTCTTCCTGATGATGAAGCGGTGTGAGATTAAGGTTACTTCGATTCCAAAAAAAACACCTTAATCAAAGTTTAACCGCTTTTTTTATTAATGCAAAAACGAATGGTATGTCAAAATTTAACGCAAGAAAAACAGGTTTCGAATCCGGTATAATTGCCGGAAAACTGACTGATAAAGCTGGAAAGTATTCTGATTACGAGCTGTTGAGAAGAGTGACTCTTGCCAATATGCTTTTCGAATCAGATTATTATCAGTCTGCTGATGAGATCATGAAGCAGATTGAGGACCTGTGTTACAGGGTAAACGGAGAGCAGATCATTGAACTGGCTTTGGAATGCCGTTTTGAACAGAAGCTGAGACATACACCTTTATGGTTGCTTATCCTTGCTCATGAAATTCACGGAGTTTCAGTAAAAGATGCTGTGGCTAAAATTGCCAGCCGGCCAGATATGACCATGGATCTGCTTCAGATGCTGAAAGCCAGAAACGGTTCGTATAAAATGCCTAAATCCATTAAGAAAGGCCTTGCCAAAGCTTTTGATCAATATGATGAATACCAGATCGCCAAATATAAAAAAAGCAACCTGGAATTATCTCTGGTAGACGTTGTGAATCTGGTACATCCGAAACCGACGCCTCAAAATGAGCAAGCTCTGAAAGCGCTTATCGGGGATACTTTACAGCCTGCCAATACGTGGGAAACTGCTCTGTCTCAGGGTGCTGATAAAAAAGAAACTTTTGAGAGAATGATTGTTGAAAAAAGCCTTGGTTCCCTGGCGATCCTGAGAAACCTGAAAAATATGGCTGAAGCAGGAATTTCAAGACAGACTATTAAAACAGCCATTTCACAGGTCGGAAGCAGCTGGCTTACGCCGCTGAACTTTCTGTCTGCCCAGAGAAATGCTCCGGATTTCACGGCTGATATTGATGAAGCCATGAAAAACTGTTTTGCCCAGGAAAAAATTCAAGGAACAACGATTCTGGCGATTGATGTTTCCGGAAGTATGGGACAGGTTACTTCTTCCCAGTCTAAATTTTCAAGAATGGATCTTGCCTTTGCTATGGCAGCCGCAGGTTCCTATATTTTTGAAGATCTGATCCTGGTATTCACTGCCGGATGTGATGGTGATAGAAAAGGAAAGCACATGGTCTGGAGCAATGGTAAAGGGCTTGGGCTTTTTAACAGTTATCAGCAGATTTATCAGGAATTGGGAGGTGGTGGTATCTTTACCTATCAGCTATGTGAATGGCTGAAGGAAAAAGGATATGCCAAAGATGCGGAAAGACTGGTGGTGATCTCCGACAGTCAGGATATTGATGCGCATTACAGGCTGGACAGAAAACCGGATACCTCACCTTATAAAAATTCATATATCATTGATATTTCAACCCATACCCACGGTATAAAAACCGGAAACTGGACTGCGGAAATCAATGGATGGAGTGATAAAATATTTCATTATATTAAGGCTTTGGAAAACTAAGGTTTTCCGGAGCTTTATGCTAAAGCAGAACCATGAAAAAGAAGTTAAAATTCAGGCACCTGAATGACAGATATGCCATTGCCCATGACAGGGTTAACGAAAGATACGGATTGTACAATAAAGAAACTCAAAACTTTGACATTCCGGTCATTTATAAGCATCTGGATGCCAATTTTGAAAACAGCCCATTGTTGGTTGCGGAGAATTCAGAAGGGCTTTACGGCTATCTGGATCAGAATAATGAAATCGTGATCCCGTTTCAATATGAACATGCACGTATGTTCCGGGACGGTTTTGCCTGTATCAGCAGATTTACAGACGAAAATGGCATCGGGAAATCCTATGAGGGAGTGATCAACGAAAAAGGAGAAATGATCCTTCCTATGGAATATGAATTTATTTACAGTAAACATCCTAATGAGTATGCCATTGTAAAACAAAATGGAAAATGCGGGATCATTACATTCGATAAAAAGATGATCCTTCCACTGGAATTCGACTATATTGAAGCATTCAGCAGCGCAATGGAAGAGGTTTTTGAATGCACACAAAACAACAAGACCGGCCTATATGACATTCGCGCCGGGAAGTTTATTGTTCCGCCGGAGCTTGATGGTACCGAAGAAAGCTTTATAATTGATGGAAATCCGGGTTATGAATATCATATTTTCAAGAAAAACGGTCTGAATGCACTGGTAAAAATCCAGTTCGGTACTCTTACTTTTCTTACGGATTATATTTACGAACATATTGATCATACTGAAATGTGTGAAGATAGAGTCCTCGTTTCTCAGGACGGATTATGGGGAATGACTGATATTGATGGAAATCTCATTATCCTGTGCGAATATGATCATATTCTCCCGGCCCAAAATGGAAGAATAAGAGCAAAAAAAGGCAGACGAAATTATATACTCAGCCTTGACGGTAAAGTTCTGGAAGTCATTTGACCGATCTTTTTCAGCTTTTATCAGAACAATTTTTACTTATCTATTACATAAAAATAACCTGCAAACAGGGATTCTGTCTATTTTCATACTTTGCAGGGAACAAAATGAACTAAAATGAACTACAAAATCATCTATCACGAAGAAAAATTAAAGGAATTTATTGATTGGCTTCCCGACCTGAAATCCAATGAACAATATTATGTACAGCTTCTGGCCCGGAAAAAATACAATCCGGAAACGGGGCTGAAAGCAGATAAAGCTCAGTTAAAGCGTTTTACGGCAACCAAAGAAATGCTTCTTCATAAAATCAGGCAGCTTGAGCTTCCTCTGGGGCTGTACGAATCCGGCGGAACTGATGTTTCACAGGATAATCTTGCTGTGTATATTACCCCGAATCCCCGGGATCTTCATAAGGCTTCACTGCTTCTGATGCGGGAAATTTCCGAAAGGCTGATCCGTAATGATAACGCGATTAATGCTCATACCCTGTCTTTGAACCTCATCCAGACCTCCACATCGAGGAAAGTTTTCTTTGACCTTGATATTGATTTCAGAACTGAAGATCATCAGAAAGCCGTTAATCAATTCAGAGCTGATATAGAAAATGTCATCAATGCTGACTGTCTTACCTTCATCAAAACCCATGGCGGGCTGCACTGCCTTATCAAAACAGAAGCTATCGGAAAAGAATACCAGAAAAACTGGTACCAGAAGGTTTCACAGCTGACCTGTGATGAGTATCAAGTAACGATGAATGGAGACAATGTACTTCCTGTAGCAGGATGTATCCAGGGAATTGGGTTTTCACCTTATTTTTTAGATTAAACAACTATGTGTACATTTGGCAATGAAATAAAATTCTGCACCTGTATTGAGGGCAATATTGATGAAATAAAAGATATTTATATCTGGAATTTAAGCAGGTATACAGGACCAAAAGAATCCATGAGGCGGGGAAAGATCATGATGCCTGTCAAAGATTTTGAAAATGGTATTTCTGCGGAAAATATCATATCAAAGTTAAATACGGAAAATATTTTCGATTTTGAATATACCGCTCAGGAAAGAGATACACTGCACATCAGCTTTAATGCAAAAGACTGGGCAGAATATAAATATTTCAGTCTTATATTCCAGGATGGAATATGGCAGGAAGGAAGAAATCCTGTTTTTACAAGCATCATAAAAAAAATAGCCGGTGGTGAAGTAAAAATCATGAATGAAGGAGAAAACAGACGAGAATAGTTATAATCCTCCACCACTTATTCACTTATTTTCATTTCCACTGTAAAATCATACGACAAAATTATCGTACGATAATTTTGTCGTATGATAAATTTATCGTACCTTTCTGATACCAAACATCCATATCATGAAAGAATTTTTTCCACTCACTCCTTCTACAGGAACTTTAAAAGATGAGCAGATTATAGGCAGGGAAAAAGAGATCTACAACATCCTCAGATCTTTAAGTGTACAAAGTATAACACTGGAGGAAATGAGAAGAATGGGCAAAACGCTTCTTCTTAAAAAGTTGGTTTACCTGTGCAACAACAATGAAGTTCCTGATCAATTTAAAAAAGAAAATTTCAAAGCAATTTATTTTTCACTTCAGGGACAGCAGAATCTGGGAGAAGTCATAGATAAACTTATACAGGGCTTCAATGGCTTCAAAAAATGGTATAAAATAAATCTGGCCAAAACCGGGGAATTTATAGCCAAGCTGGTAAGTTCCATCAAGGTTGATGTATACGGAGCAGAATTTTCGGTGAATCTGCCGGAGTATCAGAGAAGCTGGAAAAAAATATTTTTTCAGACCTTAGAAAATGTGGGGGAAAATTTACAAAAAGACAACAGCAAGCTTATTCTGATTTTGGATGAGCTGCCTATCATGTTATGGGAATGGTATCAGGCAGGAAGATATGAAGAAGTCACTGAGTTCCTGGATATTCTCAGAGAAAGAAGACAGGAGCTGGAAAATAAGGGCTTACGGTTTGTTTACTGCGGTTCTATTGGCATTAAGGTTATATTACAAACCTTAAGGAGAACATTGAATTATACGGGAGAACCCACTAATGACATGAGAGAGTTCAATGTAGCTCCTTTTTCAGAGGAAGAATCTTCGTTTTTAATGGAATGCTATCTTCTGTCCGGATATACGATTGATACAGGAAAAAAGGCGGAAATCTTTAAGTTGATCCATGAATTATGCGACGGGCTTCCTTTTTATATCGCTCATCTGTTTCTTATCATTCAGTCGGAATTTAATCTTGAGGTGAATGAAGACACTATACGGAAGTCCCATCATCTGATTTTAAATGATCCTTCCTATCAAAAAGCATTTAAGCAGCTTACAGAACGTCTTGTGATCTATTATAAAGATGATTCAAAGCTGATGAGTAAAGTCCTTTCACTTATTTCGAAAGCAGACTATCCGGTTTCAGAAGCGGAAATCATTACGCAGATAGATGCCGAAGATGAAAAAATTAAAGATATCCTGGAGATACTTACAGAGGATCATTACTTTATTAAAGCAGCAGACAGTGAGGGAAGAAAATATAGTTTCAAATATAAACTTTTCAAGGAATGGTGGAGAATAAACAAAGCATAAATACAGTACTTTCATTCGGAGCCAAAAGCGTAAATCCCGAAATACTGGAGCAGCTGCTTACCGGAAGAGCCGCAGCTGCCGATTTTTTCGAAAATAAGGTAGATGCAATTGTCAAAAATAACAACAACCAATTCTGGCTTATTATAGGACAGCGGGGAATGGGAAAAACCCACCTGATGAGCGTTTTACATTCCAGAATACAACATTATGTAAAGGAAGGGAAGCTTGCAACAGCCTATTTTGCTGAAGAAGAATACGGGGTAGACAATTTTTTTGATTTCCTGCTGAGAATCTTAAATTCCTTTATTAAATGGTATGAGGAAGATCAGGCCTATCTGCAAAAAGAACTGGAAATATTACAGAATACCGCAGCATCCAGACAATTAAGCTACCTTGAAAATATCATCAAAACGTTTACCGCTCAAAAGCAGCTTCTCATTCTTGCTGAAAATTTCGGAGATATCCTGGAACAGATGGGCAGAGAGGAGCAGGGCAGATTAAGGGCATGGCTTTATGAAAACGACAATGTCAGCATTATTGCCACCAGCCAGGCCATCAGTGATGATTTTGACCGGGAAGACCGCCCGTTTTACGGCTTTTTCACGTTATACTATCTTAAAAACCTATCTTTCGAGGAAGCTTATTCTTTTTTACTTTCTTTAGCTGAAATAGATAAGGAAAAAGCGCTCATCAAACATTTAAAAACAAAAGGAAAGCCACAGGTTCGTGCCATTTTTGATCTGGTAAAGGGTAACCACCGCCTGCTCGTTACTTTCTATCATTTTCTGAAAACAGATACCCTGGCCAAAGTATCAGAGAATTTCATTAAAACCATCAATGATCTGAAACCGTATTATGAAACGTATATCCGGTACCTTCCGCCCCAGCAGCAAAAGATATTGCGGTACATTGCATTAGCACGGCGCCCCCAGAAAGGAACCGAAATATCCAAAAACTGCTTTATAGAACAGAAATCATTAAGCAAGCAGCTGAGCGAGCTTTCCAGAAAAAAACTGGTTGATGCCATTCCCGATCCTGCCGACAGACGCAATAAGTTTTATGACATCACCGAACCTTTACTCAGGATCAGCATTGAGGTGGGGGAACACAAAGAGGGAATTACTTCTCTATTTATAGATTTTCTGGCGTATTACTACAATATTGAAGAGCTTGACAAAAGGAGCAAAAGGTTTAGCGAGCTTCTCCAGCACTGTGATGAAAAAGATCAGAAAAATATTTTATACGAATTAGAAGCTATTGATAAGGCTCTAGATATAAAACAGGAAAAATTAGAAGCTATATTTAATGAACTAACAGAGTTAATTCACAGAGACGATTTCAAAAAAGCTGAAGAAGTTTATTTTACCAATATCTCTGAAAATAAGGATGAAGTGAATCTTGTCATTGCAATACATTTACACAACGCACATAAGTATGAAAAAGCCATCAGCTATTTCAGAAAAATCAATGTTAATAAAAAGTCTTTCATTGCTTCTAATTCAACAAGTATAAATAAGTATTATACAGGATTTGCCAATTCTTTACTCAACTTATTTTTCACTACTGATGATTACCCGTTATTACAGAAAGCCATTGAATTAACAGAAACCATGTACAAAAAACATGGAATAATAAGCAACGAATATGTCATAGCGAGAACAGCAATGGCAAAAAGCTTATCTATAGAAGGTAAAAAATCAGAGGCTAAACAGATTTTCAGCCACATAATAGAGTTAGAATTCAACAGCTACTCAAATGAATATAAGTACCTGATTCTGGAATTGGTTTATGATTTATGGAACGGAGAAGAAAAGAAATTCACCTCCGAATACCTGAACTATATAAAATCGCTGTCTATAAAGGAAAGAGTTGAAATTTACGCAAAACTGGCCAAAATACCTTCTTTCAACATATTTTTCTTACTTTCTTCTACCATTGAAAAGGATATTCAAACAGGTGATCTGAACGAAATTCTTACGACCTGGATCATCAATATCCTGAGTTATTCCAGCGATTTAAAAGCCGATGAACTGATGCATTTAATAGCATTTACAGCACAAAACAGGGAACAGATCCCAGAACTGCTCATCTTGGAAGCATATACCATTCTTTACCAGGAAGTAATCATTAACAAAAACAATTCCGCCCTTTACGAGCTTCCTAAAGAACAAAGACTTTTCTTTGAACAAAAAATCCTTAAACATCATCATGACTATTCAGGACCTGAAAAATAAAAACCTTATTCTCCTTGAAGCCATTTCCGGAAGCCGCGCCTTCGGATTGGCTACAGAAAACTCGGATACAGACATCCGGGGTGTTTATTATTTACCGAAGAAAGACTTTTTCGGGTTGAATTATATTCCGCAGATTTCCAATGAAACCAATGATATTACGTATTATGAGATCGGAAGGTTTGTAGAGCTGCTTCAAAAAAACAATCCCAATATTCTGGAAATTCTGGCAACGCCTGAAGACTGCATCCTTCAAAAAGATCCGCTGATGAACCTGCTTCAGCCTGAAGACTTCCTCTCTAAATTATGCAAAGATACCTTTGCAGGTTATGCCATTTCACAGATTAAAAAGGCGAAAGGGCTCAATAAAAAGATCCTTAATCCTATTGAAAAAGAAAGAAAATCCATCCTCGATTTCTGCTTCATTCTTGAAGGAGAAGGCTCTGTTCCTTTGAAAAAATGGCTTTCGGAAAACCATCTGCTTCAGGAAAACTGTGGACTGACCAATATCGGAAATACCAAAGGAATGCATGCCTTGTTTTATGATGAATCCGGTAATTTAGGCTATAAAGGAATTATTCAGCATGAAGAAGCCAACCAGGTTTCTCTTTCATCCGTTCCGAAAGGTGAAAATCCTAAAGCTTACCTCTTCTGCAACCTGGATTCCTACTCCACCTACTGTAAAGATTACAGGGAATACTGGAAATGGGTTTCCGAACGGAATGAAGACCGCTACAACGTCAACCAGCAACACGGACAGAATTACGACAGTAAAAATATGATGCATACCATCCGCCTGCTTCAGTCCTGCGAACACATCTTCAAAACCGGAACCATGAAGATCCGGGTAGACAACCGCGAAGAACTGCTGGACATTAAAGCCGGAAATCAATCCTATGAAAACGTTATGCAGAAAACAGAAAATCTGATCGCTTCTATTGAACATTATTATTCATCATCTGATCTTCCGGACTTCCCGGATCTGGAAAAAACAACGGAAATTTTAATAGAAATCAGGGAGAAGCTATATCAATAATGGCTTGAAGCTGGAAGAGGGAGGCCGGAAGTTACTTTTGGTTACAATACCAAAGGTAAACATAAAATTAAATTAAAAAATGTCATTCATTCTGACCTTCATAACTCCCTCCAACTCCCGGCTTCTTTTCTCTTATACTTCACCTTTTCTTTGAAGACTTCGCCAGTGGATTATATTCAAGGCAGATTTTCATCCAGTATTCGAAATCCGCAGATTTCTGAAAACCGATCGGTTCCACATAACAATACTCTTTAAGCTGCTTTCCTCTCATAATCATGGGAAGAAAGCCTGCTTTTTCTGAAACCTCTTCCTCCAGTTCCGGGTTATAACGGCACATCAGATTATCGTGACTGATATTGATGCACATTTTACCATTGACCAGAAAAGCCAAACCGCTGAACATTTTTTTCTCTTCAACTTTAATATGCTCTACAGCAGCAAGCCATTCCCTTACCCTGTCTGCCAGTTCAATATCATAAGCCATGATCTTATTTTTTTCTTATTTAAAGTTAATTAAAACAGCCTTCAGAACCATATTTCATCACTATTATTTTTATGGAAACATTTTTCAAAATAAAATTTTATTTAAAATAATTATTGTTTTACGATAATTAATTATAAATTTGCAATATAAAATTATGTTTATTGCCATGAACCAGACTAAAATTATTTCGAAGATTCTGTATTATATCTGTCTTATCCTTTCGGGCGGATATCTTATTACAGGTGTATATTCAGGATTATGCCTGACTACAGGTTTTTCTGTGACTCCTTACCAAGACGGGAAGTTTCTTCATGTTAATTACCCTTTTACGGAACAGCCTTTTTTAAATATTGAAAATAATTATTCCTACATTATTTTCTCATTCTTATTGGTTTTAGTTTCCTATGGAATTTTTTTCTGGCTTTCCGCAAAAGTTTTTAAGGTGTTTTTCCAGAACAAACTGTTTACAAGGGAAAATATCGTTCAGCTTAAGAGGTTTTACCTGTATAATATTTTCATTCCGCTTCCCATAGTGGTTATCGCGAGTTTCTTTGTGGAAGTGGAAAATATGATATGGGGACTGGTGTTTATTCACTTTATGCTTGGAATTTTCTGTCTGTTTCTTGCGAATATCTTTAAGCAAGGGCTACATTTGCAAAACGAACAAGACCTATTTATATAACATGCCGATTATAGTCAACCTAGATGTAATGCTTGCCAAAAGGAAAATGCAGAGTAAAGAACTGGCAGAAAAATTAGGCATCACCCCTGTGAACCTGTCTATCCTGAAAACAGGAAAAGCAAAAGGCGTTCGTTTTGATACCCTGGAAGCCATTTGTAAAATCCTCGAATGCCAGCCGGGAGATATTCTGGAATACAAAGAATAGCTCTTAAACCCGGAAACTGAGATTGAAAGGTTCAGAAATATTTTATTTTCTGAATAATTCCTGTCCGGGTTCCTCCATATGACCATACTTATCTACAGCAGCCTCCAAAAGGCCTGCCTGTCTTTCTGTTACCCAAACTCAAATCTATGAATACTTTATCCATCAACCACCTCAGCCTTACCTACAAAAATGGTTTTCAGGCAGTAAAAGACATCTCACTGGAGATACGGAACGGAATGTTCGGACTGCTGGGTCCTAACGGCGCCGGAAAATCTTCGTTAATGAAAACAATCGTAGGACTCCAGAAACCGACTTCCGGAAATATTATTTTCAACGGAAACGATGTTGCCAAAGACCCGGATTACATCAGGAAGAACCTTGGATTTCTTCCACAGGACTTCGGGGTATATCCCAAAGTTTCCGCGTATGATCTCTTGGAACATATTGCAGTTTTAAAAGGAATTACAAACCGGTCTGAACGGAAGAACCAGATTCTGAGCCTGCTTGAAAAAGTAAACCTCTCTGATTTTATGAAAAAGGAAGTGCATACTTTCTCGGGAGGCATGAAGCAGCGTTTCGGAGTGGCCCAGGCCCTTTTAGGAAACCCAAAGATTATTATTGTTGATGAACCTACAGCCGGTCTGGATCCTGAAGAGCGAAACCGTTTCAATTCCCTGCTGGACGACATCAGCCGGGATGTTATAGTTATTCTTTCCACTCATCTGGTAGAAGATGTGAGAAACCTCTGTTCCGAAATGGCGATCATGAACCAGGGCCAGATCCTGAAACAGGGAAAACCTTCTGAATTAATTTCCGGACTGGAAAACAGGATCTGGAGCAGACCTATCAGTAAAAATGAACTGGAAAATTACAGGTTAAACCACGAGGTAATCAGCAAACAGCTCATAGAAAGAGAACTGCATATCACCGTATTCTCCGAACTACAGCCTGAAGACTTCTACCCCGTAACTCCTTTACTGGAGCACGTGTATTTCCATTCCCTCACTCAAAAACCTTAGTCATGAATACTCTATTTTTATTTGAAGCCAGACGCATCACCAGGCACTGGCCAGCCTATCTTATATCCCTGGTCCTGATTTTTCTGGGTATTTTTTGTGGAAGCCAGTTCAACCTCTCTGCCGGAAAAGGAATCTATCTGAACTCAGCCTATACTATTGGTTTTATGACCGGAATGTTAAGTCTTTCCATCATATTTTTTGCGGTTATTTATGCTGTTCAGATGCTTTTTAAAGATCAGGACTCCAGATTTGACCAGGTTCTCTTTTCATTTCCTTTGACAGAAAGCACCTATCTGAACGGAAAATTCGGAAGCTATTTTTTTCAGACAGCTTTAAGTTTTGTCTTTCTGATCACAGGATTTATAACAGGTCAGATGACCCGTTCCGGCAGTGAAATGCAGCCCGGATTCAATCTGGTATACTATCTTTATCCTTTATTGATCTTCGGAATATTGAACAGCTTTCTGGTCTGCAGCTTTCTGTTTTTTATCTCGTTTACCTCAAAGAAAAAGCTGATGACAGTAGCGGGAGGACTTCTGCTGTATGTCCTGTATATGGTTGTCCTGATTTTTTCCAGATCACCATTTATGGCGGGAAGTCTGCCACAGTCTCCGGAAGCCCAGCAAATCTCAGCACTTCTGGACCCTTTCGGCCTATCTTCTTACTTTTTTGAGGCAGGAAAATTCTCCGTTGACCAGAAAAACACCCTGCTTGTACCGTTCACCGGATACCTGTTATGGAACAGGATTCTGTTTATACTTATTTCCGGGGTATTTTTGTTTTTAACCCATCGGATGTTTTCGTTCAGTAATGCTTCAAAACATGGAAAACAAAAGAAAGCTGAAGGCATTTTACCGGAAAGAGCAAAGACTTTCAACATCAATCCTGTTATTTCCTCACAGTTTTTCGGCCGTACAGCATCTTTTAAATCAGCTCTTTCTTATGCGAAAATAGACCTGATCTACCTTTTTAAAGGCATTGTTATTCCCGCTGTTGTTATCCTGTTATTATTTGCAGTAGGAATGGAAATGTATGCCGAAATAGAGAAGGGAATCCGCCTTCCGCAGAAGTATGCGGGATCCGGGCTGATGGCCACAACCATTTCAGAAAATTTTCATCTTTTCGGGTTGCTGATCTCCGCTTATTTTATCAGCGACCTGTACTGGCGGAGCAATTCATCGGGATTCTCAATGATTGAAAACAGCACTTTCCTTTCCAAAAGCAGACTGGCCGGGCATTTCCTTTCTATTTCTGTTCTTATATTCTTTTTTACCCTGGTCCTGATAATGGAAGGAATTATTTTTCAGGCCGTTTATGACTACCTGCATATTGACTGGAATGCTTATCTGGGTGTTTTTCTATTCAATACTTTTCCGGTTATTCTTTTTTCAGGATTCATTCTGCTGGTCAATGACCGGATACGGAATAAATTTATTGCTCTGGGAATTTCTGTTCTCGCAGTTTTCATGCTGGCCGGGCCGGTTTCCGGAAAGCTCATCCCCTGTCCTCTTTTCAGAATCTTCTCAGATTTTAAAGGAACTTACAGCGATTTTAACAGGTATGGAGTCTACGCAGCTGCATTTGCGAAAAGGTTGTTATTCGGAATCGGAATTATCGCTTTTTTGTGGAGCTTAAATCAATGGCTAAAAACCAGGAAATTCAATACCTTATCGCTTCTTTTCACTGCGTTACTGCTTATTTCAGGGGCCTGGACCGGAATGTCTTTTATGAAAGGCTATATTCCTGAAAATAAGGAAGAAAATATGGCAAGCTCCGTTCAGTATGAAAAAAAGTTTGCTCCATATGAAGAACTCCCTCAGCCGGAAATTACCAATGTTACTACAGAAATTCAACTTTATCCCTCGCGAAATTCGTATCAGATCACAGGAAGATATACGCTTGCCAATTTATCCGGAAAACCAATTAGCAGAATTCTGATCAATTTCAATCCAGATCTGGAAACAGAATCAGCCTTCCTGAAAACAGAATCCGAAGCCGTAAAAATTACGGGCTCATCACCAGAAATCATCCTGAAACATCCTTTACAGCCGGGAAGTACAGCTTCTCTTAATTTTAAACTGAATTACCATTGGTACGCTGTAAATGGGCATCAATCGTTCAATGCTGTTATAGAAAATGGCTCTTTTATGCGAATCAGCAGGTATTATCCTCTGATAGGTTATCAGAAAGACTATGAAATTCAGGATGAGCATCTGCGGAAAAAAAATAACCTTGGAAAGCTGGCTCCTCTGAAGAAACCGGAAGCACCGGAAGTCTTCAAAAATGATTTCATTGATCTGGACATGACTGTTTCCACTGAAGCGGGACAAACTGCCATTGGTACAGGAGATCTGGTAAAAAAATGGACTCATTCAGGAAGAAGCTATTTCCGGTATCAGGCTAACCGCATCCCGTTCAGATTTGCCGTTTCTTCTGCTTTTTATCGCATCAAAACTATTCAGTATAAAGGAATTGCCATCAATCTCTTTTATCATAAAAAGCACTTTGAAAATGCAGACCACCTTCTCAACAATGCAAAGCTCACGTTAGAATACTGTATTCATAATTTCGGAAAATACCCTTTTAAAACAGTGAATTTTGCAGAAATTTCTTCCTTTACGAAAGGTTTTGCCGCAACCGCCTATCCATCTGCGGTTTTTATGCCTGAAGACATGGTTTTCCATGCCAATATCCATGCAGATAAGGAACAGGATGTCATCAATGAACTTGCCGGACATGAGCTGTCTCATTTATGGTGGGGAAACAGCCAGATTAATCCTGATAACAGGGAGGGGGCAGTGATGCTTACAGAAACACTGGCGATGTACACGGAAATGATGCTTTATAAAAAGATGCACGGCAGGAAAAAAATGAAAGAGAGACTGGAGGTACATCAGCAGATTTATGATAATGAAAAAGGACTGTCTGAAGACCTGCCGATTTACAGAGCTACAGCAGATACCCCACACATTTCTTATTCCAAAGGTGCTGTAGCCATGGTAAAACTGAGTGAGCTGATAGGTGAAGATAAGGTGAATGCTGCGTTAAAAAATTTTTTACAAAGCAGCCAGTATCCCAAGAAACCGTCGTCACAGGATTTACTCAATGAATTCTATAAGGTTTCTCCTGATGCTGTCACTAAAAAGAAGATGGATACTTTATTTAAAACGATATAGCCTATGAAGGAACCAGAAGAAAACTGATTCAAAAAAGTCAAAAAGCATACAAGCTTCTTTACCCTTCAAGATCAGTAAGTTTAGTCTAAGTTTCCATTATATTCAGAAAACTACGGTTTCTATTTCCTGCGGCATAAAAAGTCTGCTCAATCTGCCAGATCTGCAAGAGAAAAAAAATCAGTGGGATTCGAGGAATCTGCGAGATTAAACGTATAAAAGATTATACAAAAAACAGCGGTATATCATTAATACCGCTGTTTTTTTTATTTATTGTAAAAAAATTTCCAACTTCCTGTAACAAAATAAAAATACATTTTACTAATTAATTGATATATCAATAATTGATAAATCATTTTAATTATAAAATCATGGAGAAATTAAATTCAATTATATTTTACAATATTGACAAAGCGATACGATCTTACAGGAATTACGCACAGCGCCAGCTAAAAGCCCACGGATTCACTATTACCATTGACCAATGGCTTATTATTAAAGCTATTCTGGAAAACCCGGGAATTACCCAGAATGAAATTGGAGATCTTGTATTTAAGGATAATGCTTCCGTAACCAGGATTATAGATCTGCTTGTAAAATCGGGATATGTAGTGCGTAACATTCATCCCGAAGACCGAAGAAAAACCAATCTGAAAGTAACCGATTCCGGAAAGAAGATCATTATAGATGTTCAGAAAATTGTTGAGGGTAACCGAACCACAGCATTGGAAGGCATTACCAATGGTGAGTTGGAAATGGTGAATTCAGTAATGCTCAAAATTTCAGAAAACTGTCTTAACACAAAAAAATAAATACCATGACCCGAATATTCTTACTCTTATTAACGTGGATCATCACATTGATGAGCAGCCTGCTCTCTGCCCAGACTTTACAGAATTATTCTCTTTCCGGAACAATCAGTTATGAAAAACCGGAACAATTGGAAATCAACCTGTTCAGCACGGACAATAAACTGATCAAAACTGAAATTGCGGATTCCGGCGGAAAATTTAGCTTTGATGACCTGAAGGAAGGCAATTATCAGCTCAGGATCAGTAAAAATGGCAGCGAAGTGTATCAGTCCGATGCTATTGCTTTAACTCAGAATAAAGCACTTCCCTCTATTAACCTGAATGTAAAATCTATTGAAGGCGTTACCATCACAAAGACCAAACCTTATATTGAAAGACAGGACGGAAAGATGATCCTGAATGTTGAAAACAGCATCGCCAGCACCGGAAATTCGGCATTTGAAGTTCTGGAAAAGGCTCCGGGAGTAAATGTGGACAGTAATGATAACATCAGCCTGCGCGGAAAAGGAAATCTCCTGGTACAGATTGACGGGAAAAATACTCCGATGACGGGAACGGATCTTGCGGCTTATCTTCGCGGTATCCCCTCTTCTACTGTGGAAAAGATAGAGTTTATTACCAATCCTTCGTCTAAATATGATGCTGCCGGCACTTCCATTATCAACATAAGGCTTAAAAAAGATCAGAGAAAAGGGACAAACGGAACCATTTCAACGTCCCTCGGAACCGGAAAGTTCATTAAAAACAACAACAGCATCAGCCTTAACCACAGAAATAAGAAACTGAATGTATTTGCAAATTACAGTTTTGCCTACCGGGAATTTTATAACCACCTAAAACTTGATAGGAATTTTTATGAGGACGGTATTTTCCAGAAAGCTTATGTACAGGACAATTTCCTGAAGCTCAATTTCAGAAATCATATTGCCAGAGCCGGAATGGATTATTATCTGAATGACAAAAGTATCTTAGGTTTCTCGGCAGGATTTGTAAGCAATAAATTTGATCCGAAAGGGGATAACTCCAGTATTGTGCTAGGCAGCAACCATCTTCCTGAAAGTAATTTCACTACGCAAAACCGATCTCATGACCACTGGAAAAATCTTTCATTCAACCTGAATCATAAGTATACCCTGGATTCCCTGAGTTCGGAGCTTACTACGGATTTTGATTATATTCATTACGCCAACACTTCCCTTCAGAATTTTGAAACGAGGACTTCATCAGCTACAGGAAACAACCTTGATATTTTACAGGGTGATATTGGGGGGAATCTTAATATTTATTCCTTAAAGTCAGATGTATCCAAAAACCTGAAAAACGACTGGAAAGTTGAAGCGGGAGCTAAGGTAAGCTTTGTAAAGGCAGACAATGATCTGAAATTTTTTGACGCCAGCTCCGGAACTCCGGTCCTGGACGTTAATAAAACCAACCATTTTATTTATGAGGAAAACATCAATGCTGCTTATGGAAATGTGTCGAAGAAATGGGAGAAGTTCAGCGCCATTTTTGGATTGAGAGCAGAGAATACAAACGTAAAAGGAACCCAGCTGACGACCAATCAGATCAATAAAAAGAATTATACCCAGCTTTTCCCAAGCGCTGTATTTTCTTACAATATGACAGATAAAAGCAGTCTGGAAATCAATTTCAGCAGAAGAATCACCCGACCAAGCTACAACCAGCTGAATCCTTTTAAATTCTACCTTGATCCTACGACCTACAGAGCCGGAAATCCAGACCTGAATCCACAGACCACAATGAATTATGAACTGACCTACAGCCTGAGCAATAAATATTTTGCTACTTTAAGCTACAGCAGAACCTCTGACAATATAACAGATGTGATAAAACCGGTAGTAGAAAACAGGGAAAATATTACCGTACAAACCAATGAAAATTTAAATTCAGCCTCATATTACGGGCTTAACCTGATTGCCCCGGTAAAACTGACGAAATGGTGGGATATGAACAACAGTGCTAATTTCTATTACGGATCCTACACCGGAAATGTTTCGGGAACCCAGATCAATAATAAAGGAAATTTCACGTTCAACCTTAACAGCATTAATTCCTTTAAATTAGGAAATGGCTTTACAGCTGAGCTTACAGGCAATTACAGGGCAAGGGAAGTGTATGCGTATATGGATGTTCAGCCTAACTGGTACCTGAATATCGGAGCCCAGAAAAAATTCAGCAATAACAGTACGCTGAAACTGGCCTTTAACGATGTATTCTTTACCAGCAATCCAAAAGCACAGGTGGTTTTCAATAATTATGTAGAGAATTTTGTAGTAAAAAGAGACAGCCGGGTGGTAACACTCTCCTACACATACAATTTTGGTTCTGCGAAAAACGGACAGCCCAGAAAGACAGGTGGTGCGGATGACCTGAAGCAAAGAATCGGGGCATAGAGACTTTCAGTTCAAACAGTTTACTCATAAAAAAATCCCTCAAAAATGAGGGATTCTGTTTATATAAGAGTGAATCTTAAGCTTCTGTTGAAGGGCTTTGGTTTTCTACAGGTTTTTCAGCTTGTGGCTTTTGTCCTTCCGGTCTTCTTTGACCGTCTCTACCCTGTCCTTCCTGTCTTGGTTTTCCTTCCGGTTTCGGAGGTCTTGGTAAAAGAACTTTTCTTGAAAGCTTCATTTTCTTACGGTCATCATACCCCATGAACTTCACTTCTACTTCGTCACCTTCTGCATATGGAACTTTATCTAAACGGGCCCATTCAATTTCAGAAATGTGAAGAAGCCCTTCCGTACCTTTAGCAATAGCAACGAAAGCTCCGAAATCCATTACCTTCACTACTTTACCTTTGTATACTTCTCCTACTACAGGAACGAAAGTGATCTCGTTGATCTTCGCTACCGCAGCATTGATCTTTTCTCTGTCTGTACCTGCAATTTCGATACGTCCGATTTCTCCGATCTCTTCGATAGAAATAACCGTATCCGTATCTTTCTGCATCTGCTGGATAATTTTTCCACCAGGTCCTATTACAGCACCAATGAAGTCTTTAGCAATCTCCATTACCACCATTTTCGGAGCGTGAGGCTTCACGTCTGCTCTTGGTTCAGAAATCGTTTCTGTGATTTTATTTAAAATGTGTAATCTTCCGTCTCTGGCCTGCATCAAAGCTTTTTCCATGATATCCATAGAAAGTCCCTGAATTTTGATATCCATCTGGCAGGCAGTAATACCGTCTGCAGTACCTGTTACTTTAAAGTCCATATCTCCAAGGTGGTCCTCATCTCCTAAGATATCAGAAAGTACCGTGAATTTACCGGATTTTGTATCTGTGATCAGTCCCATTGCAATTCCTGAAACAGGTTTTGTAATCTGCACCCCTGCATCCATTAATGCTAATGTTCCGGCACAAACGGTTGCCATTGAAGATGAACCGTTTGATTCTAAAATATCAGAAACAATTCTGATGGTATATGGGTTTTCTTCAGGAATAACGGCCTGTAATGCTCTCTGAGCCAGGTTCCCGTGTCCTACCTCTCTTCTGGAAGTTCCTCTTAAAGGTCTTGCTTCACCTGTAGAGAATGGCGGGAAGTTATAGTGAAGGAAGAATTTTTCATCGTGCTGCGTAATTACGCTGTCTACCATGTTGGCATCTTTTACAGAACCCAGTGTTACAGCAGTCAGAGACTGAGTTTCACCTCTTGTAAAGATGGCTGAACCGTGAGCTCCCGGCAGGTAGTCAATTTCTGACCAGATCGGACGGATCGTCTGAGGATCACGACCATCAAGACGGATATTGTCTTCAAGGATCATCTGACGCATTGCTTCTTTCTCTACGTCATGATAATATACTTTTACGAAAGGCGTTACTCTTTCCAGTTCTTCTGCATCATCAGCATATTGAGCTAAAAATTCTTCACGAACCGCTTTGAATTTCTCTCCTCTTTCTTCTTTACCAGATGGAGTTCTTGCTACCTCATATACTTTATCGTAAGTTTCTTTCCAAACTTTTTCACGAATTTCTTCATCGTGCTCTTCGTGAGAATATTCTCTTTTAGGGAAAGCTTTTCCAACTTTTTCAGCTAATCTCTCCTGAGCTTCAATCTGCTTTTTAATTTCAGCATGGGCAAAATTAATAGCTTCCAGCATTTCCTGCTCAGAAATTTCTTTCATTTCTCCTTCCACCATTACGATTGAATCTTTGGTAGCTCCAACCATAATATCCAATTCAGAATTCTTTAATTCTTCGTAGCTTGGGTTGATAGAAAGCTGCCCGTCAAATCTCACCACTCTTACTTCAGACATTGGCCCGTTGAAAGGAATATCGGTAATGGCAATGGCTGCAGAAGCTGCCAAACCTGCTAAATCCTCAGGAATTGATTTTCCGTCATAAGAAATCAAGGAAATCATAACCTGAACTTCAGCGTGGAAATCTTCAGGGAAAAGCGGACGCAATACTCTGTCCACTAATCTCATGGTTAAAATTTCCTGATCTGAAGGTCTTGCTTCTCTACGGAAGAAGTTTCCGGGAATTCTTCCCCCTGCATAGAATTTCTCTCTGTAATCTACCGTTAATGGTAAAAAATCTACTCCGGGATTGGCTTCCTTATTGGCTACAACAGTTGCTAAAAGCATTGTTCCGCCCATTTTTACTACCACAGATCCATCTGCCTGCTTAGCCAGTTTCCCTGTTTCAATTGTGATTTCTCTGCCATCTGCAAGAGTAATCGTTTCTGTAAACGCTTGAGGTATACTCATAAATTTGTCGTCTTTATACTCCGTATTGAGTATGAATTAATATTTAAACTCTTTAAATTTTCGTCTGCAAAGGTACTATATAATAATGATATATTAAATTTTCCGCCTTAAAAACCTATACCCGATGATAAGATTTCACCCACGCGTTTCTCAAAAACGCAGAATTTACTGCATAAAATTAGATTTATTGATGATTATGGGAACAGAAAAAACAGTTTTTTCAAAGATTATTCATGATAAAATCCGGCCGTTTTCGTATTATTGTCTCAAAAAGTGTAAATATAGTTTTACAGAGCCAAATTCATTTTGGTTATAGCATAAAACACGGGAAAATTTGCAAAAAAACAGGAGACAGCCTTATCTTTGCCCTGCTTCTCACCCAAATATGCTGCAGAAAAAATCAACTGAATAAGCTTTAACAGGCTTTTTCAATTAAATAAATGTTTATGACCAATAAAGAAGTACAGCCACAGAACAGAAATTATACTGTTCCGCTGATTACCATTACCCTGCTTTTTTTCATGTGGGGATTCATTACCTGCATGAATGATATTCTCATCCCGTATCTGAAGCAGCTTTTTAAACTCACCTTTTTCGAATCGATGCTGGTACAGTTCTGTTTTTTCGGAGCTTATTTTATCGGATCCCTGATTTATTTCCTGATTTCCATTTCCAAAGGAGATCCCATTAATAAGGTTGGTTATAAGAAGGGAATTTTATTCGGGATCCTTCTGGCAGCTCTGGGCTGTGTATTATTTTACCCGGCCGCTACGTTTTCCTACTACCCGCTGTTTCTTGGGGCTTTATTTATTCTCGGACTCGGATTTACGATGCTTCAGATCACAGCCAACGCTTATGTATCATTATTAGGGAGCGAAGAATCGGCGTCCAGCCGTCTGAATATGACCCAGGCATTCAATGCGTTCGGAACAACGATTGCCCCCGTACTCGGAGGGCACCTGATTTTTGAATTTTTCTCAGCTCCGGATGGTTCATTCAGTGCTGTAGCCACAAGAATTCCTTATCTGATTTTTGCAGGAATACTGCTTCTGGTAGGACTTCTGATCTCAAGAGTGAAGCTGCCTTCTTTCCAGATGGGTGAAGAAGAGATTGTAAAAGGCTGGGGAGCATTGGAATTCAATCATCTGAAATTCGGTGTTTTTGCCATGTTCTGCTATGTGGGCGGTGAAGTGGCTGTAGGAAGCTTTATCATCAGTTTTCTGGAACAGCCTCAAATTATGGGCTTTAATGAAGTGATCAGTAAAAATTACCTGGCTTTATATTGGGGTGGCGCCATGATCGGGCGTTTTCTTGGAGCTATTTCATTAAATCAGTCATTGAGCAGGGAGAAAAAAGCACTTTATATGCTGGGAGCAGCTACGGCAGTATTTCTGGTCATCTTCAGTATTGTTAATCTGAGTTTTGCACAGATCAGTTTTTTCCTTGTATTTATTCTGCTTAATTTCATTGCTTTCTTTGTTGGCAAAGCAGCTCCGGCAAGAACCCTTTCCATATTCGCATCTGTGAATGTCCTTCTGCTGATCTCTGCCATGGTAAACCACGGTGAGCTGGCTATGTACAGTATTTTAGGAATCGGGATTTTCAACTCCATTATGTTCTCCAATATTTATACCCTGGCTATTTCAGGATTAGGAAAATACACCAGTCAGGGATCATCTCTGGTGGTTATGGCCATACTGGGAGGTGCCATTGTTCCTATTTTCCAGGGATATCTTGCTGATCAGTTCGGAGTACAGCATTCGTTTATCATTCCGGTATTCTGTTATCTGGTGATTCTGATATTCGGAATTTACTGTACGAAATATCTTGGCCATGTTCAAACTACGGAAGCTAAATCCGGCCATTAAAAAATCAGTCAGATAAAAATATGGAAAGCGGGATTCTTCAGGGGTTTCGCTTTCTTTTTAAAAAATTCTCCGCAGGTTTCTCAGGTAGTACGGACCTGGATATTTATTCTCTCGCAGATTTTGCAGTGACGCAGTTTTTTTTACTGACAACCAGATAAAAACCATTAATTTTAAAGAACTTTAGGTAAAATTAGGCTTATGAATATATTATTTTCTCGCAAAAATCACCAATGAAAAGTTGAAACAGAACTGTTATGTAACAAAAAAAGCAACCTCTTTTGAAGTTGCTTTGTTTTTGAAAATCTTTATAGACTATTTTCTTAAACCTAGTTCAGCGATGATCGCTCTGTATCTTGCGATATCTTTATTTTTAAGGTAATCTAGTAATCTTTTTCTTTTACCTACCAATTTAACAAGAGACTTCTCTGTGTTGAAATCTTTGTGGTTACCTTTAAGGTGACCAGAAAGGTGGTTAATTCTGAAAGTGAAAAGTGCAATTTGTCCTTCAGCACTTCCTGTGTCTTGTGCAGATTTTCCGTGTTTTGCGAAAATTTCCTGCTTTTTTTCTGTTGTTAAGTACATTCCAATATTGTTTAATGATTATTATGTAACGGGTGCAAAATTACGACTATTTTTCGATTCTGCAAACATTATTGATTTCATATATCAAAATTGATAGAAAAAAATGTTAAAAATTTCTTAATAAATTTTATGTCATCCCACTAAAAGGCAGTAATTTTGCATACGAATTACAGATGAAAAAATTTATATTTTTTACAGCAGTCAGCACTTTTTTATTAATCGGTTTTACTTCGGTAAAGGCGCAGAAAAGCAACGAAGACAAGACAAAAAAGGTTTTATACTTTAATCCCGAGGTAGAACCTGATATTGACGAAATTAAAGAACCCACCAATCTGGCTTTTTTCAGTGCCGTTTCAGACAATTTCAGCAACAGAAAAAACAAAATGCTCAGAGCCGGGGTTCAGATTCCTTTTGATACTATTGAAAAACAGACCATCACCGATTATTGCGTTAATAACGATGCTGATTTTGCAGTGGTTCCTAAAGTAAAATATTTCAAAGTGGGTATCGGTAAATATGTATTCTCCAATCAGGTTGTAGTCAGCATGAAACTTTTTGATGCTGTAGGGAATCTGGTAACCGAAACGGATTATGATACCTACCGCAAAAACATGCGTCTTCTCGGCTCTACAGAAAACTCCATTAAAATAGGAACAGAAGGCGCTATTAAGGGGATTCTAAAAAAATTACGTAAACTTAAGTACGCTGAAGGAGTAGAATTGTAGCCGAAAGTTTCGTGTTCAGGGCTAAGATAGGCAGTTTGTAATTCATAGCAGGTTATTGGGTTCCCGCCAATGCCCCATTAATCGTCGGCTTTGCAACCGCAACTGTTCAGCATTGACCATTCATATCTAAAATCCCACTGATCTGTTGTTGATTCTCCATTAAGCCTAATCACCAAAAGCCTCATAATAACCTGATTAATAAATAAATATTATCATCATATAGTGAATAATAAAGTAATTTTTCTTATTTTAGTATATCCAGAAATCTAAATGATATGAAAAATTCAAACTTAAAGAAAATCACGAGAGATCAGCAGAAGCAGATCAACGGCGGAGCTATCAAAAGATGTAGTGAAACTGTACCATGCACCGTAGGATGGTGCTGCAATGGTGCCTGCAAACCATATATCTGCATTGAAGCCTGACATTTTTATTATTATTCATCTCTTCAAACGGAATAATTATGAAAAATCTTAAAAAAATCAACAGAAAAGGGCTGCAGCAGATCAATGGCGGCGGTCCCATCAGAAAATGCCAGACCCATACGCAGTGTGGATTCGGGGAATGCTGTGAAGGCGGCCAATGTATGCCCTCCCCTTACCCACTATGCGGACCTATACTGGAATAATACCAGATATTTTGAAATTTAATTTTTTAACATCCGTTCCGGCGGATGTTTTTATTTTTCCAATGCCCTGTTATAATGAATGCTGAACTTTAATTAATCCTTAATTTTGTCACTTTCTTGCCCAGTTTTAAAAATTTGAATTATTTTTGCATATCCAAAAATTTCACGTTTTGAATTCCAGAGACGAACTTATCTTAAATCCTGCCGATATTGCCGAAACTCTCAGCGGACTTCCTGCTGACGAGAGGCTTCTGGCGTTTTTGAAGGTTCCCAAGGAATATAAAGCAGAAGTTTTTTCTCACCTTGATCCGGACTTTCAGGAGGAAACCATCAGAAGTATCGGAAGCGATGAAGTTTCTGAGATTCTGAACGCGATGACACCCGATGACAGGACTTCCCTTTTTGAGGATTTTCCTGATGAACTGATCAAGTATTCTATCAATCATCTTAATCCGCAGGAAAGAAGGATTGCCCTGAAACTCCTGGGCTACAACTCAGATTCCATTGCCCGTCTGATGACTCCTTATTACATCCAGATCCGTAAAGAATGGACTGTGAAACGGTGTCTTCAGCAAATTAAGAAGGTAGGAAAAAGAGTGGAAACCATGAACCACCTGTATGTAGTGGATGAAAGAAACCGCCTTATTGACGATATTGCGTTAGGAAGCCTTCTTTTGGCTGAAGAAGATACCCTGATCTCTGAAATCACCGATAATCACTTTGTAGCTATTACCACCACGACCACCAAGGAGGATGCCGTAACTTATTTTGAAAAGTATGACAGAACAGCCCTACCGATTATTACGGAGGCCGGCGTACTGGTAGGTATCGTGACGATTGATGACATCCTCGATCAGATTGAGCAGCAGAACACAGAAGACATCCAGAAGTTCGGGGGACTTGAAGCCCTGGATGTTCCCTATACTCAGACTTCCCTGATGGAAATGGTCAAAAAGAGAGGAACCTGGCTTATCATCCTATTCTTCTCCGAAATGCTTACCGCTTCGGCCATGGGATATTTTGAAGATGAAATTCAGAAAGCTGTAGTACTGGCTTTATTTGTTCCGCTAATCATTTCCAGTGGGGGAAATTCCGGTTCCCAGGCAGCCACCCTGATCATCAGAGCTATGGCACTTCAGGAAATCGGGTTAAAAGACTGGTGGTATGTGATGAGAAAAGAGATTTTTACCGGCCTTTTCCTGGGTGGAATTCTTGGGATCATCGGATTTTTAAGAATCATGATATGGCATGAAGCAGGATTTTTCAATTATGGTCAATACTGGCCGTTTGTGGGACTGAGCGTGGGAGTTTCCCTGGTCATGATTGTCCTTTGGGGAACACTTTCCGGTTCTATGGTTCCTTTTATTCTTAAAAAATTAAACCTTGACCCTGCTACTTCTTCTGCCCCTTTCGTGGCAACATTAGTGGATGTAACGGGGCTTATCATTTATTTTTCTGTAGCCGGGCTTTTCCTGACCGGAAAACTTTTGTAATTTAGGCAGACAAAGTCTGAATATGAAAATTGTTTCTCTTGTCCCTTCTATCACAGAGGCGTTATTTGATCTGGGCCTTACCGAAAATGAAGTCATCGGCAGAACTAAATTCTGCATTCACCCCCAGGATAAAATAAAAGATGTGGCCGTCATCGGCGGAACAAAAAACATCCATATTGAAAAAATAAAAGCTTTACAGCCAGACCTGATTCTTGCCAATAAGGAAGAAAACATCAAGGAACAGGTAGAAGCCTTAATGGATGAATTCAAGGTAATGGTAACCAATGTTGAGACCATTGAAGATAATTACTATCTTTTAAAAAACCTCGGAAAGCTGTTGAACCAGGAAGAAAGAGCGCAGCTTTTCAATCTTAAAATTTACGAAATTCTCCATCAGGCAAAACTTGATACTCCGGTAAAAGCAGCCTATCTTATCTGGAAAAACCCTTATATGACGATTGGTTCTGATACTTTTATTCATAAGATTATGTCTGAAATTGGTTTTGAGAACATTTTCAGGGATAAAACCCGCTATCCCGAAATCAGAACGGAAGATCTGGCAGGTGCTGATGTGATTATGCTGTCTTCAGAGCCTTTTCCATTCAAAGAAAAGCATATTGAAGAGCTGAAAGCATTCTATCCTGATAAAAAGATTATGATTGTAGACGGGGAAGCCTTTTCATGGTATGGAACACATATTGCGAAGTGTGAAGCTTACTTTAAGGAATTAATAGCAGAAATTCATGCAGAAAACTGGTCCTGATATGATGCTTTTAATTTTCAGCTGATTCTGTGAATTCCGCAGGTTTCTATGGATTTTTAAATGCTCCCGGACCGGGTAGATAAGTAAGTTTCCGCCCCGGTATATGTTCATGTATACAATAAAAAAGTTCCGATTGACGGACCGGAACTTTATGCTGCTATTTATTCTGTTTTACAAAATCCTGGAAACTTCGTTGCAAAGCCATTCTAAGAGCTCGCGGTCTTCAGCTGTAAATGGATCGATCGTATGAGAATCAATGTCGATCTGGCCGATGTTTTTCCCGTCTTTAAAAATAGGAACTACAATTTCTGCTTTTGTATCTATTGAACAGCTTAAGTAATTGCTTTCCTGATGAACATCAGGAACTACAAATGTTTCATTGGAAACAGCAACCTGCCCGCAGATCCCTTTTCCGTAAGGAATAATGGTATGATCCGTAGGTGCTCCTACATAAGGTCCTAAGATCAGTTCATCCTTATCTCCGTTTTTAAAATAAAATCCGGTCCAGTTGAAATAGGAAATCTCCTGATCCAGCAGGTGACATACTTTCTCCAGCTTTTCTTCGGTATTATGTTTGGGACTTTCAAGAATGGACGAAAGTCTTTTCTTTAATTCTGACATTGTATTGATGTTTTTTAAGAGAATTGTTTTAGGGAAAGTTCTTCTTTGTATCCGAACATTCCACGGTCTTTTATCATTTCTGCCACGCCATCCGGAACCTGGTTTTCCCATCCTTTGACACAGCAGGCAATTTTTCTTAATATCTCTCTTGAATAGATCTCTAAAAATTCCGGATTGTAGTTGGTAATATCTACGATACGGTTATTATGTTTGAAATATTTATAGAGTTCTTTTAAGTTTTCTTCTACTTTAAGGTTGGATGCATCAAGCAGTTCATGGGTTTCAGGATCTTTATACGGATACAGATATACTCTCATTCCGTTTCGGAAGAATTTTCCGAAAGCTTCCAGGATTCCGCCTGACATATCTTTATAATATTTTTCATCAAATACCATCAACAGGTTGTTTACGCCCATCGCAACGCCAATATCTCCGGTAGTATATGATGCAAAGTAATCAATCAGTCTGTAATATTCTGAGAAGTTGGAAATGATAACGGTATATCCTAATTTACCGAGAATATCTACTCTATCCAAGAAATCCCGTTCGTCAATATCTCCGTCTGCCCTAAGGTTCGAAATGGTAATTTCGATGAGTACTTCCGTTTCTTCATGGGTACAGGTAGCATCTTTCAGAAACATATCCAGACCGTTCTGAAGCATGTCGATATTTACTTTTGTAACAGGTCTGAAACTTCCCCGTACCGCAAATATGTTTTTCTTGTACAGCACGTCTGCCGGAAGCATATTATTCCCCTGGGAGTTGAAGATCACCGCATCTGTCATTCCGTTTTTAACGAGCTGCAGAGACATGAGCCTGTTATCTACATAGGCAAACGCAGGACCATTAAAATCGATCATGTCAATTTCCAGATTATCTTTTGCGATATCATCGTATAAAGATTCAATCAGGGTTCTTGGATTATCAAAATAATTGAAAGCGCCGAAAATAAGGTTTACTCCAAGATTTCCTAAAGTCTCCTGTTGTAATGTGGCATCATTTTCCTTGAATTTCACATGGATCACGATTTCGTTGTAGTCTTCATTTTCTTTTACCTGAAAACGGATTCCCACCCAGCCGTGTCCTTTAATCGTTTTATCGAAATTGATCGTCGTTACCGTATTGGCATAGGAAAAAAACTTTCTGTTGGGATTGTTTTCTCTTGAAATACGTTCTTCAATTAGTGCTACTTCATAGCGAAGCATTTTACGAAGTCTGTTCTGGGTAACATACCTGTTTTTTACCTCTTTTCCGTAGATCGCATCACTAAAATCTTTGTCGTAAGCAGACATCGCTTTAGCAATTGTACCGGAAGCTCCTCCTGCTCTAAAAAAATGGCGAACGGTCTCCTGCCCTGCTCCAATTTCTGCGAAAGTACCATAAATACTAGGATCTAGATTAATTGTTAATGCTTTTTGCTTAGGAGTTAATTTCTGATACATTAGGACGTCAAATTTTTCGTAAATTTACCAAAATTAAACCAACCTCAAAAGAAAATGAAGTTGAAATTTTTAGGAACCGGAACTTCACAGGGTGTGCCCGTCATAGGCTGTACCTGCGAAGTATGCACTTCCAAAAATCCCAAAGATCAACGTTTCCGCTCTTCTGTGATAGTCACTACAGAAGAAAGTAAGAAAATCCTGATCGACTGCGGTCCGGATTTCAGGCAGCAGATGCTGATCAACCATGAAAGCCATGTGGATATTGCCCTGATTACTCATGAGCATAATGACCATGTGATCGGGCTTGATGATATGCGTCCGTTGATCTTCAAAAGCGGAAAAGATGTGCCCCTTTACTGCTACCCAAGAGTGGCCCATGAAATCAAAAACCGTTTTCCTTACGCATTTGCTGATGTAAGATACCCCGGCGCACCTGCATTTGAGCTCCACGAAATTGAAAACCAGCCTTTCCATGTTCTGGATACGGAAATCACACCTGTTGAGGTGATTCATTATAAAATTACCGCCTTCGGATATAAATTTAAAAATCTGGCTTATATTACAGATGCCGGCTTTATTTCTGAAATCGAGAAGGAAAAATTAAAGAATCTGGACGTGCTGATTCTGAACTGCATCAGAAAATTTGACCCGCATCCTGCCCATTTTATCCTTCCGGACGTTATTAATCTATTTGAGGAGCTGAAGCCTAAAAAATTATTTTTAACCCACATCAGCCATCACCTCGGACTGCATGACGTTGAAGATAAGCAGCTTCCATCCGGAATGCACCTTGCCTACGACGGACTGGAAATTGAATTTTAAAAATTTTCCTCTAAAAAGCTTTCGGACATTAAAAAAAGTTTCTATATTTGCACACCGATTTACAGCAGCCCAGGTGGCGGAATTGGTAGACGCGCTGGTCTCAAACACCAGTTCTTAGGAGTACCGGTTCGATCCCGGTCCTGGGTACAAAAAACCTCTGAAATCATTTGATTTTCAGAGGTTTTTACTTTTTAGGGGATCAAAAAGGGGACTAAAATAAATAAGCTAGTTCAATTTGAATTTACTATTTTTGTATAAATAACATTATTATGGATTTTGCGGGCAAAGGAAAACGAAAACCTCAATTAGATATTGATGTATCTATTATTAACTTGGATAATTTGAATCCACGCCTAGTTCCCTATCTTACAGATAAGGAGACAGCAACTCAATTAGACTTAATAAAAACTCTCTATGATTATTTTGATACTGAGGAGATTGCAATGTCTTTAACTGAAAATGGTTATTTTGATGAGGAACCAATAATTATTGTTCCTAATAAAAAACCTGAAGATTTTAAATATTTAGAAGACTCTGATCAAAATGCAGCATATATCCAAAGTCTAATTAGTGAGGGAAAAATTGATTTTACAGTTGTAGAAGGCAATAGAAGGATTTCAACAATTAAATTATTAACTGATAACAGTATCAGAAAATCATTAAATATTGAAAAAAGCTATCCAACTACCACAAATGAAAATGTAATTAATGATATAAAGCAAATCCCTTGCATTATATACGAAAATAGAGAAGATGTTTCTACTTACTTAGGAGTAAGACATATTTTAGGAGCACTTAAATGGGAGGCTTTTGCAAAAGCGTCATATATTGCTGAATTTATTACAACAGAAACCAATAAAGGGATAAATGTAAATGAAGCAGTAAAAAAGGTACAAGAAGTAATTGGAGATAGAAGTGATATAATAAAGAAGCAATATGTAACATATAAATTATTTTTGCAAGCAAAAGAAGACTTAAATGATTTCGATCTAAAACCAATTATTAATCGTTTTTCACTTTTAACTGTTGCTTATAATTCGCCTACAATTAGAAACTATATTGGTGTAAAAAGATATTCTGAAGTTGATTTTAATGAAGATTTAGTACCTGTCGAGAAGTTATCAAATCTAGAAAATATTTTAACTTGGATTTATGGTAATGATAAAAAAAATCGTAAAAAGGTACTAACTGATTCTCGTCAAATCACTAATAAATTAAGTCATATTGTTCAATATGAAGATGCAGTAAAATACTTACTTAAAGAAGATGATTTAGATGGTGCATTTGAAAGAACAAATGGAGAGAGGGAATTCTTATTGAAAAAATTATTAGAAGCTAATAAAACACTGAGTAGTTGCTTACAGTTTGCATATAAGTATAAAAGTGATGACCAAATTCTTTCGCAAGTTGACGATCTAAAAGAATTAATCGAAGTTCTCAAATCAAATCTAACTTAGTATGTCTCAGTATATAGATTTTAAACCAGGAAAAGAAATTGAATGGCTTGAATTAAACTCGTTATTAACAAACCAACCATTATCAAAGTCTTTGATATATAGATTATCAGGAAATGAAAATGAATCTGAGGTGGATGCTTGGTTAAGTGAAATAGGAAATAGAGTAACAATATATAATGAATCTCCATATATTATTGATAATAATAGAATAATACCTCAAAAATCTTGGGATGAGATCCCAGAGTATTTTCTCTGTTTATATTATTCATTTTGCGGTGCAAATGATTATTCTGGTGGCACAAAGTTATTTGAAAAAATATCTGGCGAAGCATTAAAAAATTTTCTTAATGGAAGTATATATACATTAGGTTTCCCTGCTGATAAAGGTTTTAATGAATATTTAAATGACATATCTACTATTTGTCATGAAAATCGTCTAATGCCTGCCGATAGTAGCTATAAAGATGATGGAGTTGACGTTGTTGGCTATAAATTATTCGAAGATAATAGACCAGGGAATCTATATATACTTTTACAATGTGCAGCAGGTAAACATTGGAAACAAAAAAAACCTATAGCTTTAAATAGATGGACAAATTATATACTTTGGTATCCAGAAAATATTATTCAATCTATTTCTACAGTTGATTTTGTAGATGAAAAGAATTGGCACAAGAATTCTTCAACTTTTGGCATGTTAATAGATAGAATAAGAATTTTTAATTATTTATATAAAAAAGAGGTGGATGCAGACTTAAGGACTGAAGTGTTAGAATGGTGTAGAACAAAAATTAGTAGTGGAATATGAGATTTATAGATCTTTTCTCAGGGCTTGGCTGTTTTCATGTTGCGTTAGAAAGTTTAGGGCATGAATGCGTTTATGCTTGTGAAATAAATACAGAACTTAATGCTCTATACAATAATAATTATTTCATTAGACCAGATTCTGATATTACTAAGGTAGATCTTAACAGTATTCCTGATCATGATATTTTGTGTGCTGGATTTCCATGTCAAGCATTTTCAAAAGCTGGAAGGCAATTAGGCGTTTTTGATGATAGAGGAAAATTAATTAATAAAGTAATAGAAATTTTATCTATAAAAAAGCCCGGATACTTTATATTAGAAAATGTAAGAAACCTAGAAAAACATGATGATGGGAAAACATGGGCATTTATTTATAGTGAACTAATAAAATTAGGATATCACGTAGACAAAAAAATTCTTTCACCCCATAATTTTGGAATTCCGCAACATAGAGAAAGAATTTTTATTGTAGGGAGTAAAGAGGGGCTGGAACATTTTAAATGGCCTGAAAATAACAATGCAACACCAGATATCAACAATATAAACTTTACTGAAACATTTGTTCCTATTGAAAGGGAAAAAGAAAATGTTTTAAATATCTGGCAAGATTTTTTAGATATTCTCCCGGAAGGAGTAAAGCCAATAACCCCACTTTGGAGTATGGAGTTTGGCGCAAATTATCCTCTCGATATTGATATCAATAAAATGACTCTAAAAGATTTAAAAAAGTATAAAGGTGTTTTTGGTATAGACATTAATGGTAAAACCAAAGAAGAGGTATATAAGTGTTTACCAAATTATATAAAAAAACAAAAAGGTGTAATGCCTTCTTGGAAGAAAAATTATATCCTTAGAAATAGACAATTTTATAATGACTATAAAGAGCAAATAGATGCAGTACTACCAAGAATTAGGGCTCTTAATAATGAAAGTTGGCAAAAATTTGAATGGAATTGTGGTGAAGAAGAGAAAAATATTTGGAATTATTATATCCAATTCAGAGGATCAGGAATAAGAATTAAAAAAACTGATTTTTTCCCATCATTAGTAACCGTAACAACTCAAATACCTATTGTTGGTAGAGAAAGAAGATACATCGCTGTTGAAGAGGCAAAATTTTTGCAGTCAATTCCAAATAATATTTTATTGCCTGAAACTAAAGCATCATGCTTTAAAGCTTTAGGAAATGCTGTAAATGTAGATATAATTAGATTTATAGCATCAAATCTTATTCCTGGTGAAGAAGAGAAGGTTAATATACCTGCTCAAGAACTTGAAGCCAACTCTTAAATATAGTCATCGTTTAACCTGAGAAAAACTGAAAACTCATAAAAATATAACCTCAGATCTATTCTGAGGTTATTTTATTTGAAAAAAGATTATCATAAATTGTGGAGTAAAGATGAGAAAGGAATAAGAGGTAGCGATGGACGAATGGCATATCTTGAAGATTTAGAAACTGCAATAAAGATTGTTGCTGACTGGACTAGTAGAAAAAGTTCACCTACTGAATTATTTATGGCATTTTGGGATAAAATGAGGAATTAGGCTACGGTCATCAAGATTAGATATTTAATAGATAAATGAACTTTATTTGTAGTCAAAAATTCATACTCTTTTCGAATAATATTCTATTTTTACAAAATTAAAATCACTTTAATATGAAAAAAATAATAATGGCTATATCTCTAATTATAGCATTTTCAGTATCAGCTCAAACATCTTTAAAACCGGAAAGTAAAGCCGAAATTTCCTCAAACAACTTGCCAGATAAGCAAATAAAAGCACAACTATTAACCAGCGGAAAAATTCAAAGTGGAAGTACTTTAACATTTATACTCTCCGAACCCACTTCAATTGCTGGTGTATCCACAAAAAAAGGTCAAATCCTATCTGGAATAGCCAGAGAACAAGACGGACGACTTTATGTTGATGTTAGTACTGTCAAAATTGATGGTAAAGTTTATCCTGCTAAAATAAAAGTATATTCAGAAAATGGAATAGAAGGATTTGGTCTTAATGGAAGAATGCCTAATTCTAAG
This sequence comes from Chryseobacterium indologenes, assembly GCF_001295265.1. GTDB lineage: Bacteria > Bacteroidota > Bacteroidia > Flavobacteriales > Weeksellaceae > Chryseobacterium > Chryseobacterium indologenes_A. The sequence continues at coordinate 843,423 of NZ_LJOD01000001.1, forward strand.
AAGCCAATTGAAATTCAAAATAGTGGTACTAACGCTATTCTAATGATATATAATTAATATAAGCCCGGTATTATAATATACCGGGCTTTTGATTATAAAAGTAAATTTTGAACAAAGGAGCAACGAATGACAAGCGTTTTGAAAAAACGAGTAGTCTGAGGAAGTGACGACTGAAAAATTGTCATCAAAATAGATTATTCAAAAAATTATTAAGTTGATTTTTTGAATTTATTTGAATAAAGTGAATTAGTCAATACTTAATCTGACAACTCAATCACGATACACTTACCCCAAAGAAATGTCCTACTAATGCTGTAATTCCCATGGCTACAGTTCCCCAGAAGCAAATCCTCAGCACTGCGGGAGCTATTCTTGCTCCTCCGGTTTTGGCTGAAACGGCTCCGAGAAGCATCAGGAAAACAATAGAAAATCCATACTGGAAATAGACCATCTGCTTAATGGGAGCCAGAAGTGAAACGATAAAGGGGAGTAAAGCCCCTACGGCAAAAGAAATAAAGGAAGCTCCTGCGGCATGCAGCGGCTGTGCTTTGGTAATCTCGTTGATTCCCAATTCATCTCTGGCATGGGCTTCCAGAGCATTATGTTCAGTAAGCTCCATAGCGACTTTCATTGCTGTTTCTTTACTGACACCTCTTTTTTCATAAATCTTTGCCAGTTCTTTAAGCTCGATTTCAGGCATCTCTTCCAGCTCTTTTCTTTCCCTGTAAAGATCTGCTTTTTCCGTATCTTCCTGCGAACTTACCGATACATATTCCCCGGCAGCCATAGACATTGCCCCGGCAATCATTCCGGCTAAAGCAGCCAGAATAATGGTATTTCTTTCAGGCCCGGCAGCCGCTACACCAATCACAATGCTGGTTGTAGATAAAAGTCCGTCATTGGCTCCTAAAACGGCAGCCCGAAGCCACCCTACCCTGTTAACATAATGTTTTTCTAGCTGGTGATACATAAGAAGTATTATTTATCTTATCAAAAATAAGAAATGATTCTTCCGGAATCAATATAAATTAGGATACTGTTTACTACGGATAAAGCCTCATCTGTTCAGAAGTATAGCTTTGACCTGCTCTTAAAAAGGTCAATCAGTGGTTCAATTCAGCCCCCGAACTATTCATCATAAATAACCGGAGTTAAATCCTGTCTTTTTTCATAATCAGACCCGACTATTTAACAGTTTAAAAGTAGCTTTATAGTACTTTTCTTATAAATATTCATATTCCTTCAGAATCCCTGCGCAAAAATATCTTTCTATCTTTGCCTGAAATTTCAACAATCATTATCAATGAATTTACTGTACATTAACTGGGATGTAGATCCCGAGATCATCAATATATTTGGATTTCCTCTTAAATATTATGGTTTACTATTCTTCGCCGGGCTTGTTTTGTGCTATATGATCTTAAAAAAGATTTATAAGGAGGAGAAATTAAGCAATCAGGCTCATGAAGCTCTTTTTTCTTATGCAGTCATCGGTATTCTCGTAGGAGCAAGATTAGGGCACTGCCTGTTTTATGATTTCGATTATTATTCCCAGCATCCCCTTGAAATTATCCTGCCTATCCAGAAAGGACCGGACGGAGCTTACACTTTTGTAGGATATGCCGGGCTGGCCAGCCATGGCGGAGGAATCGGACTGATCATCATGCTCCTGCTTTATGCCCGAAAGTTTTCCATTCCGTTCATGAAAGTTCTGGATATTATTGCTATAGCAACACCTTTAGCGGGGGTCTTTATCAGACTGGCCAACCTGATGAATTCTGAAATTATCGGAACCCCTTCCAACGCTCCGTGGGCATTTATTTTCCGGAGAGTAGATGATATTCCCAGACATCCCGCCCAGCTTTACGAAGCCATCTCTTATTTTGTGATTTTCCTTTTGGTTTATTTCATTTATAAGAAAGGAATCTTCAGGGTGGGAAAAGGATTCTATTTCGGAATAAGCTCACTTTTAATCTTTGTCATGCGTCTGCTGATTGAATTTGTTAAAGTAGATCAGGTAAGCTTCGAACAGGGAATGAGCCTGAATATGGGGCAGCTTCTGAGTATTCCTTTCATCCTTCTCGGACTGTTTTTTATCATCAGAAGCATCCTGAATAAAAACGAAACGAAGACTCCATAATCCATTATGCATATACAAAAAAGCCTCCGGAATGACATATTCCGGAGGTTTCTGTTATAACTTTTAAAAAATGGCTTAAGAACTTACAGTCATTAAGCCAATGTATTCATCAGTCGAATACTAACTCTCCACATTCATATTTTCTAATTATTGCTGGTCAAAGGTGTTTCTGTTTCTGGTATCAAATTTAGATGTTCTGTATAAACTTTGAAAAAAGTATCTATCAATTGATCTCAGCCATCTACCAAATTCATTAGCCTCAAAAAAATTTCATCAATATCTTATTTAATCTAAGCCCGGGTTAAGAAAGTTGAGATTTAAAGAATGGAAGATGGAAGCAGGAGGCTGGGAGTTACTTTTAGTTATAGGTATCAAAAGCCGCTGTAAAATCGGATTACCTTAAAAAAATAAAAAGAGATCAACATTTATTATTGTTGGCCTTCATAACTTCCCTCTTCCAGCTCCCAGCTTCAAACCTCCGTAAATCATAAATTCTGATTCCGGCTGGGGTTATTTAAAATCAACAAAAGGTTTATATGTTCTTCCTACCGGCAGTTTTTTACCATTTACCTGTATCATGGAGGAAGCTTTCACTTCTACTTTAGACTTAGATATGATGTAAGATTTGTGAATACGGACGAACATTTTCGGGTCAAGGCTTTCTTCTATCCTGCTGAGCGGCATTTTTACGGTAACCGTTCCGTTTTTTGTATGAATATGGATATACTCCCGTAAGCTTTCAATGTAAAATATATCATTCAGAATGATTTTGATCTGTTTTTTTCCGCTGCTGATAAAAATATGATCGCGGTCTGCTGCTTCCAGAAGAGCTTCTTCAGCACTTATCAGGTACTTGAACTTTTCAACTGCTTTCACGAATCTGTCATAAGGAACAGGTTTCATCAGATAATCTACAATATCAAGTTCATAACCTTCCACCGCATATTGATGATAGGCCGTTGTAACGATCACAAGGGGTGGATCTTTCAGGTTTTTCAGAAGATCAAAACCTTTTACAACCGGAAGGTGCAGATCAAGGAACATCAGGTCAACAGGCTGTTTTCCCAGCAGAGTTCCTGCATGTACAGCATCTGCGCATTTTTCTACAAGATGGAGTTCTTCGTCTTTATTCACGAAGCTTTCAAGAATATCAGAGGCAATAGGCTCATCTTCAACGATGATGCAGCTGTATTTTTTAGTGGCCGGATGTGTCATTCAGATCAATGGTTAAATGTACAATGTAATGGTTTTTTTTATCTTCAACAGTCAGAATATGTTTTGGATAAAGCAGTTCGAGCTGTCTGCGTATATTTTTCAGACCTATTTTAGTGGAATTGCCATGGGGCTTTTCCTCTTTTGAATTTTCAATACGGTAACGGAAGATCCCGTCTTTCAGCTGAATATCAATATGAATAAATTTCTGCCCTATACTCTCCGAAACACCATGCTTAAAAGCATTTTCAACAAACTGTATCAGGATAAGCGGAGAAACTTCCTGTAGCGGACGGTCTATATTTTCATGAAAACTGACTTCAAGATCATAATGCCTGATCTGCTGGATCTGGATAAAGTCACGGATATTTTCTATTTCTTTTTCAATAGAAATGGATTTTTTGGCTGCTTCATAAATATTATACCTCATCACTTTGGAAAGCTGTAAGATAACTTCAGGAGTTCCATCCGCCTTTTTAAGGGCCATTCCGTAGATGTTATTAAGGGTATTGAATAAGAAATGAGGGTTGATCTGGGCCTTCAGCATACTCAGCTCCTGATCCAGTTTTTCCGTTTTCAGCTGAGATAGCTGTTCTTTAAGAAGGTTCTTCTGTCTTGTAATTTCAACCCCGAAAACCAGACCTACCATAAAAATAAGATCCATAAATGAATTGAAAGCAACCAATCCGTTGATAAATCCCGACGGTATTTTCCCATCCAGTGTTTCAACCGCTCCGTAAATATGAGGATAAATAATATAATGGGTAAAAAGTCTGTGAGCAAGTACAGCCAGAACGATGATAGGAATATACAGAAACAGCTTCAAAAACCTGTTCAACCCTATCTTTTCATATAAATAAAGCAGTGAATACGCCAGCGGCACCTTAACCAAAAGATACCCCAGCTCCAGAACCACTGTGTTCTGAAGTCTTATCTGCCAATCCAAACCGGGAAACTGATACCTTGACCAATAGAAATCAAGGTATACTTCCAGAATATAATACAGGATCCAAAAAAGCAGATGGACATATACTTTTGATTTTCTGTCGGGTTCCAAATCCGTGATGATTTATAATGCAAAATACTATCTTTCAATGAAAAATAAAAATAGAATATCTATCAAAAAAACTTATGCGTCTATGAACGACGGCTTTTCTTTTGAGCCGGATATTCGGAAAACATCAGCTGTAAAAAACTGCATATAAGAAGCACGTTGAATTCAATTCCGTTGGTTCCCCCTCCTACAACAAACCAGCCGTTCTGCCAGTGAACATAATAAATTCCAAAAATAAAGATCAGTATGTTACAGATGGCTACAGGCCTGATGAATGAATCTATCCAGATTAAAGCGACAGAAGCCAGATGAACAAGCTTTATCATCCATGCCAGATACAGCCCAAACGGACTGAAACCAATGGTGTCTAAAAAAAGAAGCCCAAAATTATTAACATCACCGCTGAAAATAGAAACAGCACTGTGCATCAGCAGAATAACTGAAAGGCCACACCGGAGAAAGAAATACTTTTTCATGAAACCAATTTAGAAAAATCATGAAAAAACTGACCAACAGTGTATATCAACAACTGATAAATAGATATAAAAATGGATAACCGAACATTCAGTTATCCATCATTCATTATTTCAAAAAATAACTATCTGGTTGTATAGCCGCCGTTGGCAAAAATAGTCTGGCCGGTGATCCACCATCCGTCTGTTACCAGAAATTCAACCAGAGGGGCAATATCCTTAATATCGGTAAGCCCTCCTAATGCTGAAGCTGATTTATGATAGGCTACAGCATCGTCTGTTTCCTGCCCATAGAAAAACGGGGTATCCATTGGTCCCGGAGCAACTGCTGTTACTGAGATTCCCCTATTTCCGAATTCTTTAGATGCAGCTCTTGTAAAATGCTCTACCGGAGCCTTTGCTCCTGCATACGTAGAATATAATCCTGTATAAGCTGCCAGCAGTGAAGTAACAATCGTACAGATCTTTCCGTTGTTATTCAGCTTTTTCCCTGCTTCCTGCAAAAAGAAATAGGCTGATTTTGAATTAACATTGAACATGGTATCATATTCAGCCTCAGTAGTTTCTGCAAACGGCTTTTTAAGCACCATTCCTACTGTATTGATCGCAATATCTATTCCCCCGAACCTGGATACCGTTTCATCAAAGAATTTTGCGATATTGTCCACCTGCGTAAGATCTCCCTGAAATAGAAATGCTTCAGCCCCTAAAGCCTGAGCTTCTGCCAAAGTCTTCTCACTTTCTGCTCTGGAGCTTTCACTGTTATAATGAATAGCCAGCTTCGCTCCTTTTGCTGCAAAATCCCTGCTTAGCAGCCCTCCTAAGTTTTTACCTCCTCCGGCAATTAATACTACCTTTCCTTTAACATCTTGTGTTGACATTGTATATTGTTTTATGTTACTGGAGCAAAGATGGATAATGAAAATAAATCTATCATGGTGAATCTTTCGGAAACTGCAGCCTGTGATAAACTCTTTGATATCGTAGCTGTAAAAGTGTATTAAAATAAAAATATTCACAATTTTTTGAAATTAAAAAACTCATACATATCCCATTAAATCACAGAAAGATACAGTAATAAAACACTACAAAAACACTATATTCCCAGGCTGAACACAGGAATAAAACTCAGGTATTTGTGAACTTTAGGCATAACATTTGATGCTAAAAAAGCATATTATAACAAACACCACTTCATTTTTATAATATATTATTTTCCACAATCCTCAGCTTGCTGGGGATTTTTTATATTGGGATGAGGTGTAAAATTTAACATGCTTCGGATGACGCTCTGACTTTTTAAGGACATGATTTACTGAAAAAACACCTCTATACTGATGGAGCCTATTTTATTCAGAAAATATATTTTTGATAATCAAATATTTAAAACAGTGCCATTCATTTTATTATTCGTACCTTTGTACAGATTAGTAAGCAGGAAACTGTCCTCGCTTTCTGTTTTAGTTTAGAATATTTCTTTTTTTCTTTCAGTTTTTGCTTTTTCAGCGGCTCATTTTTAGCTTTTGATTCTTGTATTAATGATAGGATTTCAGAGTACTGATACCGGATAAGCCAAGGGTTCAGACAGTATATACAAAAACAGAACACAAAGCTGATGACATTATGAACAACGTTCAGACAGACCGTAACACCCCATATTAACCAGAAACTAAATACTAAAAATAATTTATGGCAGACTCTTTTTCTAAAAAAGAAAATTTTAAGAAAAAAATTCAAAAACAAAAAGAAAAAGCGCTAAGACGCGAAGAACGTAAAACGAACAACAACAAAGGTAAAGAGCTTGAAGATGTATTTATGTATGTAGATGAGTTCGGAAGACTTACCTCTACCCCCCCTGAAGGAAGACAGGAGGTGAACCTTGATGAGATTCAGCTTGGTGCTGCTCCTATCATTGAAGAAGATCCCCGTAAAACGGGAATCATTACATTCCACAGTGAAAAAGGTTACGGTTTTATTACTGAAGATAAAACGAAAGAAAACATCTTTTTTCACAATAACAGCTGTACAGAACCGGTAAAAAAAGGAAACAAAGTTTCTTTTGAAAAGGAAAAATCTCCAAAAGGATTTTCTGCCGTTGACATTCAGATTGTCAAATAATTTCTTAACAAAAAGCAGGCAGCCTTTTCAGGCGAATCCGTTTTTAATATACTACAGAAGCCACCTTTTCAGGTGGCTTCATGCATCGTAAAAAAAAGTAAAAATTAGTCCAGCTTCCCGCCCAGTGCTTTAAACAGCAGAACGTTATTTCTGGTATTCTGATGCTGAAACTGAAGCAGGTCCAGCTCAGCAGTCAGTTTGCTTTTCTGAGAATTAATCAGTTCAAAATAATTCGCATAACCTGTCAGATACAGATCGTTGGAAACCTCTACCCCACGATCCAGAAATCCTACTTCTTCAGCCTTCAGCTGCAAAACCTTTTCATAGATCTTAGTCTGCTTCAGGATCGACTGCAGTTCATTAAATGCTGTGGTAATGCTCTTCTGATAATTTAGAAAAGCGATCTCCTGCTCTTTGCCGGCCACATTAAATTCATGTTTCAGCTGGCCTTTATTAAAAACAGGAACCATCAGCCCGCCCAACAACTGTCCCGCCAGTGATGCGGGTTTGAAGAATGTACCGGCAGAAAAAGCATTCAGTCCGAAGCTTGCTCCCAGATCTATTTTAGGATAAAAGGCTGCCCTTGCTGCTTTGGCATCAGCCTGGGAAGCTTCCAGCACATAATAATTTGCAGCTACGTCGGGTCTTGAATGAATCACAGCTTCTATATTGATGTCTTTATTCAGGATTTCCATATTGGTTGGCATTAAGGTTTTTCCTCTTTTCACACCACCGCCATAACTTCCTGTCAGCGTTGTAATCGCCTGTTCTACTGTAACGATCTCTACTTTAATATGTTCAATCTCAGCAAGCCAGTTGTTATTCTGTGCTTTGAACTGCTGTACCGCCAGTTCTGTTGCTTTTCCTACTTCCCTCTGAGCCAGGACGATCTCAAAAGCCCTCTGCTGAAGGTTATAGTTCTTCTGATAAATCGCCAGCCGGTTATCCAGGGCAACCAACTGATAATAAAGGTTAGCAATATCGGTAAACAGCTCTACCTGAAGCAGTCTTAAGCCTTCTGTAGAGGCCATAAACTTCTTCTGGGCAGACAGTTTTTTATTTTTAAGCTTACCCCACGCATCAATTTCCCAGCTGCTTCTTGCTCCCAGCCAGTAATTGGGGGTGAAGTCACGGTTGATTTTCTGATCTTCCGTAATATTAGGGGAAAGGTTTGTGTCATAATTCCCAACCCCTTCCATCGTATATTTTCCGTAGCGGTCCCCTGAAGCAGCTGCTCCTATTTCAAGAGAAGGAAGAAGATCCATTTTGGATCTGCGGAGAAAGCTGTTGGCAATTTCCACCCTCTGCTGTGCAATCTGAAAATCAGGGTTGGCTTCCATCACTTTTTCGAAAAGTTCCTGCAGCTGGGGATCTGTAAAATAAGCCTTCAGGTTGATCTGCTGAAACTTATCCGCATCTGTATTATTTTCAGTCCGGACTGCTTCATCCGGCAGCGTTCGGGCTTTTTTAATATCAGCAACATTCGGGACGGCACACGAGGTGAGCCCTAAAGCTGCGATTCCATATACTATAGATTTATGCTTTAATCTTTTCATCTTTCTTCTTATTTTCAAGTTTCGCAAAGAATATATACAGTCCCGGAATGACTACCAGCCCGAAAATAGTTCCAATAAGCATCCCGCCTGCCGCTGCCGTACCGATGGAACGGTTTCCGACTGCACCGGCACCTGAAGCAATGCACAACGGAATAAGTCCTGCCACAAAGGCAAAGGAAGTCATCAGGATCGGGCGTAAACGCTGTCTGGCTCCTTCAATAGCAGCAGGAATAATATCGTAGCCTTCTTTGTTTCTGGCTACAGCAAATTCCACAATCAGAATGGCATTTTTAGCAAGCAGCCCGATCAGCATGACAAGAGCAACCTGTGCGTAGATATTGTTATCCAGCCCTGTCAGCACCAACGCAATGTAAGATCCGAAAATACCTGTCGGAAGGCTTAAAAGCACCGGCATCGGAAGCAGAAAGCTTTCATACTGTGCAGCCAGCAGAAGGTATACGAATAAAAGACAGATCAGGAAGATATAAACCGTCTGGTTACCGGAAAGGATCTCTTCTCGCGTCATCCCGGACCATTCAATATCAAAACCTCTCGGAAGTGTTTCCTTGGCTACTCTTTCAACGGCTGCAATAGCATCCCCGGAGCTGTATCCGTCCGCAGGTTCTCCGTTGATCATTGCTGACATATACATATTATACCTCGTCAGGACTTCCGGTCCGTATACTTTTTCAATGGTAATGAAGGTAGAGAAAGGTACCATTTCACCTTTGTCATTTTTAAGATACAAATTCAGGATACTTTCCGGGGTATCCCTGTGTTCAGGACTTGCCTGCACCATTACCTTATACATCTGGCTGAAGCGAATAAAGTTGGTGGCATAATAGGATCCCAGCATTGTCTGTAAAGTGGACATTGCATTGTCTACCGAAATCCCTTTTTTTGCCGCCATATCATAATCCATATTGATCATGTACTGCGGGAAAGTAGCATCAAAACTGGTGAAATTATTCTGCAGCTCAGGGGCTTCATTCAGTTTTTTGACAAAATCTTTGGTGATTTTATCCGTATTTTCAATTGTTCCTCCGGTTCTGTCCAGTAAACGAAGTTCAAAACCACTTGTATTTCCGAATCCCGGAACCGTAGGCGGCGCGAAGATCTCAATCTGGGCATCAGCAATGCCTTTTGTCTTATCAGAGAGTTCTGCGATGAGGTCATTCACAGAGATATTCCTTTCTTTCCAGTCTTTAAGGTTGATCATTGCCATTCCGTAGGAAGATCCCGCAATTTCCGTTACAATACTGTATCCGGCAAGGGTTGTTACGTTTTCTACCCCTTCAATTTTTTTGGCAATACCCGTTACTTCATCCAGAACCTTTTCAGTTCTTTCAACCGTAGCCCCCTGTGGGGTGGTAACACTTACATATACCATTCCCTGATCTTCCATCGGGATAAATCCGGTTGGGAGGAACCTGCTGGTAACTCCTGTCAGAAAGATAAATAAAAACAGGAGCCCAAAAGTAACCACTGTGCGGGTGGCAAATTTTGAAAGGATTCCTACATAGCGGTCTGTCAGTTTTTCAAAACCTTTATTGAAGCTCCGGAAAAACCTGTCGATAACTGTTTTCTTTTTATCATGTTGATGAGGTTTTAGAATAATGGCACATAGCGCAGGAGTAAGGGTTAATGCATTTACCCCCGAGATGACGATACTTATTGCCAATGTCAGGGAGAACTGGCGGTAAAAAACTCCTACCGGACCATCCAGAAATGCTACCGGAATAAATACTGCCGACATCACAATGGTAATAGCCACTACTGCTCCTGCAATCTCTTTGGTTGCGCTGATTGTGGCTTCCAGGGGCATCATTCCTTCCTCCATCTTCACGTGAACTGCTTCAACAACTACAATTGCGTTATCCACCACAATCCCGATTGCAAGAACGAGAGCAAATAAGGTTAATAGATTTACCGAGAAATCCAGCATACTCATAAAAGCAAAGGTTCCTACCAGCGCAACAGGTACCGCAAGAACAGGAATCAAAGTGGAACGCCAGTCCTGAAGGAAAATAAACACTACAATTCCCACCAGAATAAACGCTTCGATAAGGGTAATCAGTACTGCACTGATGGAGGCATCCAGAAATCGGGAAACATCATAAGCCATATTGTATTCCATACCGGGAGGGAAAGAAGTCCCTTTCAGTTCTTCCATTTTGGCTTTTACGCTTTCAATGACTTCAGAGGCATTAGAACCCGGGCGCTGCTTCATCATAATAGAGGCCGAAGGTCTTCCGTCTGTTTTGGAAACCATTCCGTAGTTCATAGCCCCGAACTCTACTTTTGCAATATCTTTAAGCTTAAGAATCGTTCCGTTGACATCAGACCGGATCGGAACTTCTTCGTATTGTTTGGGTTCAAAGAATTTCCCCTTATATTTAATTACATACTGCAGCTGGCTTGAAGTTTTCCCGGAGGTTTCCCCTACTTTTCCCGGAGCTGCCGAAATATTCTGTTTCTGTAAGGAACCGATTACTTCATCTGCCGAGATATTATAAGCAGCCATCTTCTGCGGATCCAGCCACACTCTCATAGAGTATTCTTTCTGTCCCATAATTTCCGCACGTCCTACCCCATCAATACGTTTCAGCTCCTGAAGGATGTTTATATCCGTAAAATTATAGATGAACTGTTCATCCTGGCTGGGATCTGTACTGGTAATATTAAGGTACATCAGCATACTGTTTACCTCTTTTTCCGTAGTCACTCCCGCCCGGATTACTTCTTCCGGAAGTTCATCAAGGATGGTGGTCACCCTGTTCTGGACGTTTACTGCCGCCACATCGGGATCTGTTCCCACTTCAAAGAAAACCTGAATCAGGGTAAGCCCGTCATTGGAGGTTACTGTTGACATATACGTCATTCCGGGAACCCCGTTGATGGCCCGTTCTAAAGGAAGCGCCACCGCATTGGCCGATACTTCGGCATTGGCTCCTGTATATTTTGCGGTTACCGTTACAGAAGGAGGTACAATATCAGGAAACTGTGTAATAGGCATCTTCATCAATGCCATAATTCCCAGCAGTACGAATACAATGGAAATAACCAACGAAAGAACCTTTCGTCTTATAAACATTTCTACCATGGTAAGTTGATTTAAAGATGAAGGTTAATATTTCTTTTTGATTTTGATGACTTCTCCGTCTTTTAAAGACTGTGTTCCTTCATAAATGATTACATCTCCTTTTTTAAGGCCGCTTTCCACCATATAAGAATCTCTTAAAGTGGTTCCGATCTTAATACTCGTCATTTTTACTTTATTCTGCTTATCTACGACAAATACATAGGTTTTGTCCTGGATAGAAAATGTTGATTTCTGCGGAATCAGGATGGCATTATCCTGCTGTTCGGAAATAATAAGCTTCCCTGAAGTACCATGCTTGATGAGGCGGTCCGGGTTTGGGAAGAGTACTTTATACCGGATGGAACCTGTAGTTCTGTCGATTTCCCCTTCGGCTGTTTTTAATGCTCCATTAAACTGATAATTGACTCCGTTAGGAAGGGTAAGCTCAATTTTCTGGTGGTTTCCGATCTTATCATTCGCCAAAAGTTCAAAATAGAGATTCTCGGGGATGGAAAAATAAGCATACACTTCGTTCAGCTGTGAAAGTGTGGTGAGCAGGGTACCGTTTTCCACGAGACTTCCGTCTTTGTGGGGGATTACATCAATCACCCCGTCAAAAGGGGCCGTAATTTTTGTAAAGCTGATCTTTTGTAAAACAGTTCTTCGTTCGGCATCAGCGTAGGCATATTTTGCTTTGGCTGATGAAAGCCTGGCCTTGACCATTTCCAGCTCATTATTGGCCACAAATTTCTTGGCATGAAGGCTCTGGATCTGTTTCAGCTCTACTTCTGCAATGCGTACATCGGCATCAGCCTGCTTCAGAGCGGCATCGGCTTTCAGCAGATCCATCTGCAGTTCAGCATCGTTGATCTTGAATAGGGGCTGCCCCTGGTGAACAAACTGGCCCTCGTTGACATAAATATGCTGAATAATCCCGCCAATTCTGGAGCGGATATCCACATTTTTCTTAGCCTGAATATCGGTTACGAACTGGTTATTGACAAGCGTATCTTTTTCTTTGATTTCCAGTACGGGAACTTCTTTTTCTTTATTTCTGTTTTTTTGGGTGCCTTTACTGCATGACACAGCGAATAATATTGCAAGCATGCAAATTATTACGTTTTTAGAATACATCTTAAATTGTTTAAGTTATAAAAATTCGTTAAAATAAATTGGTTTTCAACAACTTAAACTAATACAACTGGAGGAGATGGAGAAAAGATTTTACGCCACAGATAGATGAAACGGCAATATCCGGAAGTGTAATTTTTGAAGTAATTTTTTCAATTACAGAAAAGTCTCCGGATGCTTCCTCAATTTTACGGGCTGCATTTTTTACAATTTTTGAAACTGTAGACACGGCATGCGTGTTCATGTCTGTTTCTTCGTAGAAATCGAGAATATGAACATTACCTATCTGAGGTACACAGGGAACATTCGGCAATGATTTTTCTGCCCATTTCGAATTGAAAAGGGTAAAAACCAACATGAAATAAAAAAAGATAAATGACCTCAGACCTGCCATGTCAAAAGAATACTTAGTTTTTCAGTAAAAACAATAGTTTCGCAAAATTATGGATTTCAGATGAGGTTTATGGCCTTTTAAATGTTAAAAAAACTTAAACAATCAGGGTTTTGCCAGAAAAGAGCTTTGGGGGATATTTAAAAGCCTTATTTATATGTCCAGGGAAAAGCCTTTTAACCACAACAGCTTTACATTTTGGTAATTTCAGCTGAGAACTTTGTACATTAAACCTTTATTTATACTGTTGGAAAATTCCAAAATCGGTAGGTGTCCACAGCGCTGCTTTCTGTCCGGCTGCTTTCAGGGCATCGTTTGACCAGGTATTGCAGGTATACAGGAAGCTGTACGTTCCCTTGGCATCATAGAACGCATCATGATCATCATAAACTGCATTGGTAGGAATCAGGATAAAATTTCCGTTCTGATCCCTGTCGAACTTATCTTCCACAAACTTCACCAGATTTTTGTACTGATTTCTGCTGATCATGATCATTTTGCAGTCATCCCCTTCTTTCATGGTTCTGTAATAGGTACAGTGCATGGCTGATTCACTCATCCAGAAAGCGGCTTTCACGGCTGTTGAGAATTTAAGGTCGGCCCAGGTTGGTGTATCCAGATAAAATCCTTTATCTCCCCATCCTACTCCAATATAGCTGTAATCTGTTTTTTTGGATTTTATATTGTCAAAGGGAATTTTCCGGCTCCAGTCCTGAAGATCATTTTTTACAGGCATCACAATGTCAGTGTGCACTCCGTTGGTATAAATATAGATGGGAATCACCTTTTCCTGTCCGTCATCTTTGGCAGAAACGGATATGAACGGGAGTGCAAGACCTAATGCAATATATAGAATTACAATTCCCAAAATTACGCCTACGGTTTTCAGGATATACATTACTATCATTTTCACAGTCATGTTTTAATAAAATTTAATCTGTAATTTTCCGTAAAAGTATTTGTTTTAATCGGAAAAATGAGTATATTTAGTTACGAAATATTCACAAATATGCGTAAAAATACTAAATCACAAAAAAGATTTAAAATAAGAGTAAAAACAGCTCCTAAAAGAGTACAAAAAAAGCGTTGATTTTCTGTGGGACCTTAGTCTCCTGAAAGTCAATTTTTCTTTTTGGGAAAGATGCTGTAAAAGATTCTTTACCGTATTAAATCTAACCTCTTTAAGACTGAAAACTTAAGGAATGGACGATTAACCTTTTATATTTTGGAAGCACAAAATTCCAGACGAGGGAGCGTCCGCAGCAATCCAGACTAATTTTTACCCGAATATTTTTCCAGGAACTCAATATTTCGCTTAAGACCTGCAAATTTGGTTCTTTTTACGGGAGATTTTCTGAAGATGCCTGAGAATATTTCCTGAGTAATTTCTTTCCACTCTTCTTTTTTGAAGTTTTTCAAGGCTTCATTGGGAGTAAATCTGTTCTGCTGATGAGGTGCTGAGAACCGGTTCCACGGGCATACATCCTGACAGATGTCACATCCGAACATCCAGTCTTCCATTTTATTTTTAAAATGATCAGGAATTTCATTCTTCAGCTCTATGGTTGCATAGGAAATACAGCGGCTTCCGTCAATGATCTTTTCAGATACAATGGCATCTGTGGGACAGGCATCAATACATTTTCTGCAGGTTCCGCAGTGATCCGTCACCGCATGGTCCGGAACAAGTTCAAGATCGCAGATAATTTCTGCCAGAAAGTAAAAGGAGCCGTTCTGTTTGGTGATCAGATTGGCATTTTTTCCTACCCAGCCTATTCCCGATTTTCTGGCCCAGCTTCTTTCAAGTACGGGTGCCGAATCTACAAAAACCCTGAATCCGAATTCCCCTATTTCTTCCTGAAGCTCTGCCACCATTTCACGAAGAATTTCTTTAACCACTTCATGATAGTCTTCTGCATAAGCATATTTGGAGATTTTGTAGTTCTCCAGTGCCGGGATTTTTTCTTCCGGGAAATAGTTATAGGAAAGCGAGATTACCGATCTGGAGCCTTCCACCAGCAACCTTGGATCTAACCTTTTGTCAAAATGATTCTCCATGTATTTCATCTCGCCATGGAAATTATTTTTAAGCCATTTCTCAAGATTAGGGGCGTCTTCTTCCAGGAAATCAGCTTTTGAAATACCGCAACTCTGAAATCCAAAACGTTCTGCTTTGGATTTAATCAGCTGTGAGTATTTTTCGGCACCGGTATTCAGGATTTCCACTCTGCAAAATTAAGATTATTTTATCAATGTTGGATTGAAGGAGAAGCTGACGGGAGTGCAGATTTCTTTTTGGAAGCGAAGATGATGTATAGATGATATTAATTTTTTAGATTAGCCGTTTGAATTTTTAAGAAGCAGAACATCAACTTTACTTATTCAATAAAGCGGAAGGATAACTGTTTTTTGTTTTTATTAAAGCTGTTTCATAAAAATACTCTGCCGGAAACATAACCGCTTTTCCGTAAGGCTTTTCAAAATTTGAATGTGGAAGAAAGTTTTCAGAAAAAATTGCGTATTTTCGTTCTTATTTTTAATAATTAAAATTAAACAGTTATGTCTTTAATAGAAGTAATACAATCAGGAAATTATGAGCTGATCGATGTTCGTGAACCCATGGAACTTGAAATGGACGGGAATATTGAAGGGGCAAAAAATATTCCTCTTGGTGAAGTAGAAGATAGAAAAGAAGAAATCTTATCAATTGAAAAGCCGGTGATCTTATTCTGCAGAAGTGGAAACAGAAGCGGAAAAGCATTGGAATATCTTAACAGCCAGGGCTTGAAAGACGGTTATAACGGCGGAGGCTGGGCTGAGCTGAAAGCTGTATTGGACGCAAATCAGGGAACTTTTTAAAAGTTCCTTTTTTTATCTTACTAAGCCATGGACCTGAAAAAAATATTTGAACAGCTTTGTCTTTCATTTACAAAAGATGAGAACCTTATCAGTTCGCTGTGGCGGGAAATTGAAACTCAGTATTCTGAAAAAGGCAGATATTATCATAATCTTCTTCATCTTGAAAATATGATTCATGAACTGACTGCCGTAAGAAATAAAATCTCCGGTTTTGATGAGGTCCTTTTTTCCGTATTCTATCATGATGTTATTTATGATGCTTCTTCAAAGTCCAATGAAGAAAAAAGCGCAGCATACGCTGTACCACGGCTTGAACAACTGGGGCTCTCCCCAGGCCGAATTTTAAAAGTTAAAGATCAGATTCTTTCAACAAAAACCCATCAGAAATCGAATGATCATGATACCAACTATCTTCTGGATGCTGATCTTTCGGTTTTGGGAAAAGATCCGGAAACCTATTTCAGTTACAGCCGGAAAATCCGTAAAGAATACTCCATCTATCCTGATTTTCTCTATCAACCCGGACGAAAGAAAGTGTTGAAACATTTCCTGAAGCTCGACCAAATTTTTAAAACAGAAGAATTCAAAAACCTGTATGAAGCTCAGGCTATAGAGAATATAAAAGCTGAACTTCAGATGCTTTAATTTTAAAGTTTTTGCCGGGTAATCTTTATTATAGCAGGATCAGGAATCAGAACTATTTTTATTGTAAATTAGTGTGAACAAAAATATGCACCTGCCATGAAAAAACTCTCTGCCATTGCTGTCATTCTCATTATTACAGGCCTTTCAGGCGGTATCCTGTATGCATTTCTGGGAAATCCTTTTGGTTCAAAATCTGAATTTGACAAGGTGGATCAATCCAATGACAAAATCATCAGTATGTTCAATGCACAGGTAGATCAGCAGATTGAAAATCATACGCAAAGCACAATGTATCCCGGATATATAAGTGAAAGCCGCCAAAATACAGTCAATTATTTAAAATCCATCAAAACTATTGAAAGTTATGCCCGCTATGGTGTACAGTCCACCCAGCCCAGAAATTACCTGGAGCTTAATATTACATTTAATGATGGTACAACAGCCAAAGGGTTGTATACGGGGCACTCCTGTTCAGGGTATATAGGTCCATGCCTGTTGATGAAGGTAGAAATGAATGACGGGAAAGCTGTGAAGGTGTTTACCAACGGGCAGGAGAAAAAAGGTTCCCCGGACTGGATCATTCCGGATCTCGATATCCTGATAGGAAAAGCCATTTCTTACGATATGGGCAGAAACCGGCAAAACTATTTTCCACCTGAAAAAAATCAGCAGGATTTTGATAAAGAATGGGAAAACAGGAAGTAAACAGCAGCTACAGGTATTTTCTGAAATTCCAGAGCTTTCTTTTTTTGAGATAGCTCAAATCCGACTCATTGGTATAGGCTTCTCTTTCAAATGAAATTCTTCTGTAGGCCAGATATCCGTTTTTTAATCTGAAAAACCAGTAGTAATATTCAATAACATATACTATATAGAAGAAAATAACCAACAGCTCCATCTGCTGTCTTAAATGGATTCTTTCGTGATTGATAAGTATTTTATTTTCCTTATCTTCGGGTTTCCTAATAAAGATAAAAGGAAAGAGAGTAATGCCGTTAATTTTAAGTTTTTTTAATGGCTTTTGGCATACAATTATCATATAACAAATATAAAGTTTTTTTGACTTAGAGATTTAACTTATGGCCCATTATGACATCAAAGAAGGTGAAGACTTTTACTATAATGAACAGGGGTACAAGGTTTTTACAGAGAAATTTCATCTGAAAAGGGGATACTGCTGTAAAAGCGGATGCAGACACTGTCCTTACGGGTACGATAAAAAGACTGATACATTCATAAAAAACGATAAAAAAAATAAATAAAATGAAAAAATATATTTTTATTTTGTTGGCATCGGCTTCATTAGCCCTCACATCGTGTAGTCCTTTCCAGGTACGTTCAGATTATGCTGAAACCGCTAATTTTACTACGTATAAAACGTATAAAATAAGAATTGACGACCTGAAATTAAATGACATTGATAAAGACAGGGTTCTGAATGAACTGTCGAGACAACTTCAGAGCAAAGGTCTTCAATCCGGAGAAAATCCTGATCTGATTGTTAATGTAAAAGCCAATCACAAAAAAATCACTGATATTACCAACAATACTCCGTATGGAATGTATGGATGGGGCGGTCCTTTCGGATGGGGTGTCGGCATGAGCAGAACATGGACCAGCAACTATAACGAAGGTGCTTTAATTGTAGATCTTATTGATTCAAGAACCAATAAACTGGTATGGCAGGGAATCGGAAGCGGGATTTCTGTAGATTCACCAAAAGCCAAACAGAGACAAATCCCTGAAATTATGGCCGAGATTATGAAGAATTATCCGCCACAGAGAAAATAGGATTTTAATTGCTTATGATATATAGCCGGTACAGTTTTTTGTATCGGTTTTTTGTTGGCTATTTTTCTAAACCTGACAGATCTTTGAGAACCTGTTAGACCTAATCTCCTATAAAAAATTTACAACAAAGGATTTTTTGCTCATTTTTTCATTATCAGCAGAATATTATCCTCAGCATATAAAAATAAAAAGGCTGTACATTCAAAATTAACGATAATGTCATTTTTTATTCACTGAAATGTAGTAATCTTACGGAAATTTTATTGATATGAAAAAAATCATCTTATTCACTGTAATAGCGGGGTTTGCCAATGCCCAGGCTCCTGCAGGGTACTACAATTCAGCCAACGGACTGAGCGGAGCATCGCTGAAAACGGCATTAAGCACCATCATTACCAACGGACATCAGGACAAAGGTTATAGCGGTCTGTGGACTGGTTACAAAACCACTGATATTGATAAAAATTATGAAAATGACGGTTCTATCATGGATATTTATTCAGAGAAGCCTGACGGAACGGATCCCTATAAGTATACTCCGGGAACCAGCCAGTGCGGAACCTACGGAACGGAAGGCGACTGCTACAACCGTGAGCATATTGTTCCTCAAAGTCTGTTCAATCAGTCTTCGCCAATGGTTTCGGATATTCATTTCATCCGTGCTACGGACGGAAAGGTGAACGGGATGAGAAGCAATTATCCTTTCGGGAAAGTGGGAACGGCTACATTTACTTCAAAAAACGGCTCCAAACTCGGCAGCTCTGCCTCCTCAGGCTATTCGGGAACTGTATTTGAACCGATAGATGAGTTTAAAGGGGATGTAGCCCGTATGATTTTCTATTTTGTAACCCGTTACCAAAGCAAGCTTTCCTCTTTTTCTTCCGGAAATATGCTGGGAAGCTCTGCATTTCCGGGACTACAGACCTGGGAACTGAATGTGCTGCTCGCATGGCATAATCAGGATCCTGTTTCTCCGGCAGAGGTTAACCGAAATAATGCATCGTACAAATACCAGGGAAACAGAAATCCATTTATCGACAATCCGAATTATGTGAACCTGATCTGGGGATCTTCCAATCCGGGAACCACTAATCCTAATCCTAATCCGGGAACAGGCTGTATCAACGAAACATTTGAATCTATTCCGGCAGCCAATGCATCTTACACAACAAGAACATGGACGAGCGGAGGTGTTTCATGGACCGCCACAGATGCAAGAACTGATCAAACGATTAACAATAAAGCCATTACCGTGAGAAACGGTTCTTTAACTTCAGGCAGCTCAGGTAACGGAATCGGATCATTAACGGTAACTACGCAGCTGAAATTTTCAGGAAGCAACGGGAATTTAGAGGTAAAAGTAAACGGAACCACTGTGGGAACTGTTCCTTACAGTACAACTGCAACTACAACAACAATCAGTAATATCAATGTTTCCGGAAATGTAACAGTAAGCCTGGTTAATAATTCTTCAGGCAACAGAATTGCCATTGATGATCTGAAATGGACCTGCTATTCCGGAACCTCCAACCAAAGCAGAACACTTTCTTCTGATTCTCCTATTCAGGAGCTTCAGGTTTACCCTAATCCAATTTCAGGACAGGAAATATTTGTGAAAGGAAATGTTCAGAACATCAAAAAAGCAGAAATCTATAATCTGCAGGGAAGACCTCTTCAGACGATTGACCAACCTTTTAAAAACGGAAATTCTATCAGAATCCAAAATCTTGGACAAGGAGTTTATTTATTGAAACTGGACCAGTCTACGTTAAAATTTTTAGTGAAATAGTTTTGAATACGATAGCATCATGAGACCGGTAAAGCCGGTCTTTTTTATTTTCCGGGTTGCCAAAAATTTTAAATTTATTTTTTAGCCTTGATTATCTTGCCCCAATCCGTAAACATTTTGTTAAGCGTAGAGGTATTAACAATTGAAAAGGTGAGCATTCCGATGAAAATGGCCAGCCAGCAGTAAGCGAGCTTAACACCGTTCCTGTCGGTAGTGAGGAAAAGGACAAATATAGCGATAGCACCCAATATAAAGGTGAAAATCAATGAGTAATACAATGCCTGAATAAGATACATATTCAGTTTCAGTTTTCTGAATATCCACGCTATGGGTATCAGGAGTACTGCTACTGTCAATGGCAGGAACATAGCGGCAAAAATTACAGTTTCGGGATGCTCCGTCAGTTCCTGTTCCAATCCGAAGAAGGTATTAAAGCTGAATATTTTCATAATATTTTTCTGAATCAGGGATTTCCAGTAGGGTTTTATTTTTGTAACCGAGCAGCCTGGCGAAGATCACATTGGGAAATTCATGAATGTCGATATTGTATAGGCTGACGCTGTCGTTAAAGAATTCTCTTCGGTCCGCAATTTTATTTTCAAGTTCGGTGATTCTGTTCTGCAATTCAAGGAAATTATTATTGGACTTGAGTTCCGGATAATTCTCAGATACCGCAAAGAATGACTGAAGGGCTCTTGTCGTTTCATTAGCCAATCCTGTCTTCTGATCAGAATCTGCAGCATTCTTATAGGAGGATCTGAGCTCTGTCAGGCGGGTAAGAATTTCTTTTTCATAATTCATATAGTGTCTGGCTACGCTTACCAGATTGGGGATTTCGTCTGCCCTCTGCTTCAGAACGACGTCTATATTGCTGTAAGCCTTTTCTATATTGAATCTGAGCAGGACCAGCTTATTGTAAATGTTGATGAAAAAGCCAATTACGGCGATCACCAGAAGGATAGAAAATGCTATTGCGGTAGTCTGATTCATTATTGTAAAAGTATGTAAATAATCATTATAATCACCGCAGTACACGTAAACATGAATGATCGCAGCAGCGGCTGATATTTGTTCCAGATGGTAATTCCTGAAGCAGATGTAATGCCTAATATTTTGTAATGGTTGTCTTTTCGGATGAAAGTTATTCCGTCCTCTGCATCTGCATATCCTACCAGTAGCATTTTCTGGCCGTTTTTCAGAAGGGTTTCTGTATATCTTTTATTATTCTCCCGGTTTACGTTGGTTTCTGCCAGAAGAACGAACTCAATACCTTCCGGTTGTACGTCTGCAATTCCGGTTTCATCCTGCATGCGGAAGGGCTTGCATTGTGTTTCGCGGTGAATGGTTCTGTAGGAATCTTTCCCGTCGGAATCTCTTTCTATATCTTCTATGGTGTAATAATATCCGATACATTCTTCACCATCTACCGGAGAAATAAGCGGCTCGCCCATGATCAGGGTTCCTTCAATTTCCACAAGACCTTTGGCCATGGATTTTATTTTTGAGGTAGGCAGGGATGCCTGAAGCCTGAGAAAACGTTTGGCAGGTGTAGGTTTCATTAAAACCAGTGCGATGAAAACAAAAAAAGCCAGAGGGAAAAGCACAAACAGCTGTTCTGCATAGGCATCATAATTACGGGATATGCTAAGCATGACGTGGTGCAGCGGCATTTTCTCCTTAAAAACCGCAGCCCATACAATAAAATAGGTCAGACAGAGCAGGATAACTGCAAAAATTATCCATCCCAGGTATGATCTTTTTCTTTCGTTTCTCATGGTTATGTTATTATTATCCGCTGAATATTTTATACACAGGCCGGAAGTTTAAAAATACACTTTATCTGAAATTAAAAAACGATGAATCTTCAATTAAAAAAACACCGGAAAAAGCCTGATTTTATTACTGTTTAAGATAAATAACGGCAATACAGGCTATATTGAGAGACAGGATCAATAAGCCACAATATATGGATAGGATCAGTCTTTTTTTCAATGAATGTGCTGTTGTATAAGACCATAATAAACAGGCGGAAAATGCTGCCATTGCTGTAAAGATACTTCCCAAAAAGAGCATCATCCAGTTGAGGTCTACAGCATTAGCGCTATTTTCAGAACTCTTATCGGTGATCTGAAGGCGCTGCCCGATATGTGGTGGATTATTCTCTGCAATATCTAATGTTTTGGTTATTTTATCCCCTTCTCTGTTGGTATATTCTACTTCAGGAAAATACACGGGTTTATCGGAATAGGAAGAATTCCGGAAGCTCTGGCTTTTCACTATTTCTTTTTTATAACCGGTAACCACAGCTTCATACCTGTTTTCGCTTAAAGTTCTGTAGGCCTTTTCCCAGAAAAAGCTATACGACAGTACGAAAGTAAGGGTATTGATCACAACCATGACCAGGCATACAAAAAAAAGAAGAAATATCTTTTCCGGGATACTCCCCTCTTTTTTATCTCTATTTCTTATCCGGATTATCTTACTGAAAATTCTATATCCCGCATATACGGAAAATAAGGTAACCACAAGAACAAAGTATCCGAAAAAAGTCATAAGATTTTACTTTTCTCTTTATTGCTGTTTGACGAATTTATTTCCTTTTCTATGAGTATCCTGTTTAATAAATCTCCAGTTTTGTCTTTCCTTCCGTTAGATAAAAAGAACTGCTGTTGAACATGGCCTTTGTCTTCCCTCCTACTTTATATAATCCCCAGAGTACGCTTCTGTGCTTAAGTCTTGGATCTGTGCTTTTCTGGATGAATCTTGCAAATTTTCCGTCTTCACTAATTTCTGTATCATAAGATTCTGCATCCTGCATTTTGAGGGTGGTGTTTTTGTAAACTTCAGTCAGTTCGTTCCAGCCTGTTTTTACGGTACTGTCATTGTATTCTGAAATATACTGGTTGCTCATGCTTGGATACACTGCTCTTGCCAGCCCGTCAATATCTTTATTTTCATATAGATTTTTAATCTTGCCGTACCTTTCTTTTAATTCTGCGTTAAGCACATCATTCCCCAGTTTCTTCAGGTTTTTATATTCTTTGGGCTGATTCAGCTGATAGGGAACGGTTGCTTTAAATTCAAAAGTATATTCGTAGGGGGTAGTGTTGTAATCTACATTTTTTACCAACGCCCGGCTTCTGTGCATGATGACTTCTTTTCCCGGAGCATCATGTTTTTTATTATCAAATTCTTTAACGTTGAGCTCTAAGAAGCTATGAGCGGGGCTGTCGGTATAAATTTTATAGGTAATTTTCTGCACTCCGGATCTGAAAATACAGTGATTGATGCTGACTGAAGTACTGACTGATTCTTCTTCAAAGTTTCTGTAAACCGGCAGCCCGTTTACAAAAATCTCAGCATTGCCCATATTCTGCCCTATTTCTATAAAATATCTGGGCTCGTAATCATAGTGTTTTACTTTACTGGTGATCTCTTCAACTATATTTTTTGAATTAATTTCTATATTGTTTTGCATGTTATCTTTTTTTTGTGAGCAACTCAGGCTGAAGGTAAATATCAGCATTAAAAAAATCAGTCTTGAATACTTCATCGTATTAAGTTTTAAGCAGGTATATCTTGTATAATGTGATGGTCTTTTCTTTAAAAATAATGAATGACTTATCTTCTTTGTCCTTATCTGTTTCGGTAGAGGTTTCCCAATCAATACCCAGTTGTTGGTTTTTCACTTCAGATTTAAACTTATACTTTCCTTTCAATCCGGAAAAATACAGGCTGTTATCTACAAAGAATCCTCCTTCATCCTTCCCGTACTGCTGTACAATTCCGAAGGAACAGTCTATTTCTAATTTAGCCTCCAGCTTTACCTGTGTTTTTAAAGGGGTAAAGCTAAACAATTCTTTATAAAAAATACTTTTTACTTCTGCTTTTCCTCTCACATACTGCCCAAAAGCAATGATTCCCTTCACCTCATCGTAATAGTTACCTGCCTGTTTAGAGAAGGTATAGGTCTTCGTAAGGAAGTTATATTTTACATTCTGCTCAATACTTATGGCTCCGATAATGCTTACTGAGAATGAAATATTGGTTGTTTTATCTTCATAGGTCCCTTTAACTTTGTCTCTTATATCTTCAAAGTCCTTATGTTTTGTTTCAGGGAGCTTATCTTTTAAGGTTTTATCGGTTACATAATCCAGAAGGTCTTTGCCTACAAGCTCATATTTTACTCCTATTAAAGGATCTATTTTAATTCCTGCCTCAAAGATCATGGCTACTCTTCCGTCAGCCTGCTTGTAATAATACAGTCCGCTTTTGTACGCCATGGAAGGGCCTACCAGCTCTATGGAATCGGGCAGACTTTCTATGGCTTTCATTGCTTTCTGTACGCCTTTCGCCAGTTTTTTTATTTTCTTCAGCTTACTGATGCCGCTTCTTCCCCGGGTAAGGATCAGGATAAGAATTTCGATAACAATCTGCAGACATACGAAACCAAACATGGCAATACTGGTTGCATATTTGGTATATTTGGTCTGGGTTATAAAATTCACGGTGGTTCCGGTCAGGCTGAGTGCTGTTCCCTTTTTCTCCTGAGTACGGTTGTGAATGGCATGTAATCCGGCTTCCAGCTTTTGGGCTTCGGATTTTATATAGTCCAGAAGAACCTGTTTCGCCATATAATCTACAAGTGTCACGGAAGTTCCTAAATAAACCCTCTCGATGAAAGATTCAAATTCTGTGACAAATCCTTTCTGAAGGTCTACACTGTGATTGTGAAAGAAATAGTCTTCTTCAAAATCATATTTTCCGTGAGCCAGCCAGACAATATCCGGATAGGTTTTTACCTGAAGGGTTGGCTTATCTTTCTGGGGGAAATACGTACAGCTGTTGATATAGAAATAATAGCTTTTGTGCATTGAGGAAAAATAATTGATGTATTTTCCAAAATACTTAAGGTAGTTCGGGATAAAATCATTTCCAATATCGGCACTTACCGGATAAACGACGGTATTTTTAGCTTCCGTTTTCTTAGGAAGTCCGGCCTCCTGGATGATGATTTCGTCTTTATGGCTACTCCTGCAGCCTTTTCTTTCTTTATTTACCGCGCTTACAGTAAGGTTTTTGGTTTTACCGGCAAACGGAGCTATGGTTTCAAAAATAATAGGGGCATAATTATTTTCATAATAATTGAAACGAATCATTGCTCTCCTGTTCTGCTGATGCTGTGCTTCAGTAAGTTTGGTTCCCTTATGAATCAGCTGGCTTTCCCCATGTCCGTGACACTTAAATCTGGAAGATCCCAGCCCGTTACTTTTCATGAAGTTCATAACGGCTTCTGATCTGTCCTGCGACAGTTTCAGGTTGTAATCCCCCGGACCTCTTTCATCGGCATGACCGTCTATAATGATCTGGGAATGCGGGTTAGACTTCAACAGGGCTACCAGCGAGCTCAACGTTTTCTGTGCATCTGCTCTTACAGCACTTTTGTTAAAATCGAAAAACACAAAATGTTTCTGTTCCAGAGGGGTTGTTCCTACAGGTTTGATCTTGGATTTTCCGTCTTCAAAAACAATAAACTCATCTGTTTCGTTGATTTTAATCTGTTTGAATTTACAGGTTCCTACCCTTGAAATATCTGTATTCGGCTGCCCGATAATCAGAGGGGTCTGATTGGAAGGAGGTGTTTTAACAACTGCTTTTACTGCATTTTTAATGTTCAGGTATTTTCCGTGCCTGTCGTTTCCGGCTTTATCTTTGACGTAGGTTCCGTTCTTTCTTTTAATTTTTACATAAAACTCTTCATTTTCCTGAATATATTTGATGTATGCTTTCCATTGTGAGGTATTCGGAATTTCGAGATTGATCTGTCCGTCTTTTACTTCCACATTATATATGGTACGCATTTTATAATCTCCGCTCCACATTTCATTGTGAACTTCTATGGTCACTACTTCCCCATTGATTCCTTCTGTATCGGCATGAAAATGAATAGTTTCTCCGTAGGAAACTCCGAAATTTTTGCTGTCGGTATTCCTGATGTTCGTTCCGCCTCTTGTCTTACTCCATTTGCTGGAGGTAATAAGCGGATCACAGAACCCGATGATCATAAGTCCCGTATAAGCTGCATCCGGTTTCCCTGTCATACTGGCTTCTACATAATAGGTATAGCCGCAGAGACGTTTGGGAATTCTGTATGAAAAATATTTGTCTGTCATGCAGTGAAGACGTTCCACAATATTTTTACGGTTCTTATCGAGAACCATCCAGTAAAGTTTTCCTTTCTTTTGTTCTTCGGTGGTGTCTTTGTGCCATTCTTTGATGTAGAAATGCGCCTTTTTATCAGCAGGAACACATACCCATTTATCCGGTCCGAACCGGGAGTTCGAATTATTCGCCTCATTGGGCATCGGTACAAATTTTATTTTCTTTATTCCTTTTGCCATCGCTTACAATTTTGGGGATTCTCCTGCTTCTACTCCTTCGTGGGTAGGCTCTTCTTTATACATTTCATCGGAACTTACAAGCGGATTGATCTGCTGCTGCACATCTTTATCTGCATTCTTAAAGTTCTGCTGGCTGGCTTCTGCTCGCTGGCCATGATCAATGATCTCAATACATGGTGTGCCGGCAACCGCACAGATAGCCTTACTTTTTTCTAAAATAATGTAACCTCCGTTGCTTAGCTGTACTTTATCATAGAAATCCTGCCATTCGGTGACCATAATCTTACAGGGTGGTGGCGGGCCTCCGTTTTTGGTACAGTTTCCAAAAGTATTTTTTTCGAATGTAGCTCCTCCTATTTCTTTGGTGGTTACAATAAGCTTTTTAGAGCCGTCCTTATCATTGGCGTATTCTTTCTGGTGGGTAAGTACTTTGAGCTTATCCGGAGCCTGCCCGAACTGGCATTTGCACATCGCTCCCTGTACTACAATATGTTGTTCTGCCATGGCTAAAATTCTTTAGAGGAAATTAAAACTCTGGTTAAATAACTGTTTCCGAATTCCAGACGGACAAATGAGGAATTCATCTTAAACGTAACAACGGTAAGGGCACTGGATGTATTTTCATCTACTTCTACCGAAGTCTGGTAAAGACTGGCGTTATATCTGGCAAACTTATCCCTGCATTCTGTGGGCGAACTGCTGTTGAACACTAATCCGTATGGTAGTCCTGAAACCGCTTTATCCCCGTAATATTGCAGGCCATAATATTCTGTTCCATCGGTCATATGCCCGTAAATCAGGTTAAAATCATCGAAATCCCAGCTGCTCTGCATTCCGTTTTTACAGCTTTCACATGGTATCTGACTTGCTTTTATCTGTAGCAGCTTAGTAAAGGAAGCTTCTGATGCCGGCAGGGCTATGAACTGCTTTTTACTGAACAGGTTCTGTAATTTTTTAGATGCTGTTTTCTTCTTCTGTGTGCTTTCTACTGCAAAATCTGCGGCTTCCGATGCAGCTTCAACAGCGGCTGTTGCTTCTACTGCGGCTTCCGATGCAGCTTCGCCCGCATCTATGGCTTGCTGAGCTTTTGCAACTTCTCCTTTATCACTTAGCAGAAATGCTTTGATCTCTTTTTCCAGAAGACCTGTTGATTGGGTCTGCTTAGCATCCACTTCTTTTTTCGACCAGCTGTCCGGAATGACTTCCTGAAGGGAGATGCTGACTTTTGTACTTTTGGCAGACAGCTTTTTCATGTTTATATTCCAGGCGGCCTGCCTGATGAATTGTTTGGGTTTTGCCCCATTTTTCAGAGCAAGAATCAGATAAGGATTCTTTTTTCCTGCTTCATCTTTAAGGTTGTAAAGATCAACCGAAGTGGAAAAATCAGTATCTGACGCAGCCGCTGCTTTGGCTTCATCTCTGGTAAAATCATTGCTAAAATAAAAAATGGTGCTTTGTAATGTCTCAATGCTTTTAGGTACGGTAAATTCTGTTTTCTGCCCAAAATACAGGCTGAAACACAGGATTGAAACCAGTGTAAGCAATTTATCGTTTAATCTTGTTTTCATATTATTTTGTTTATTTTTTATTCTGTTATAGCGGCTATTTCTACGGTTACTTTCTTTTCCTGTTCAAGGCTGATGTCACATTCCAGGTAAATGGATTCTGCAAGCGTTGTTTTCCCGTTCAGGAAATAGTGAAGATGTATGCTCCCGTCATGATTTATTTGCACATCGTCATCAAAGGTTAATGAAAATGGTGTTCCGGCCATAAAATCATTGGCCGACCGTTCATCGTTTAATATTCCGTTTCCTTTTATCTGGATGAGATCATATTCGTCTTTCAGAGGATCTGTTTCGAGTTTTATTCCGAAAACAGGCTCCATCACATTGTCAACTACCGGAAAAGTTTCTGTTATTTCTGTTTGATATTCTTCTCCGAAGCGCTGATAAATTCCGAAAAATAAAG
The DNA here is from genome assembly GCF_001295265.1 of Chryseobacterium indologenes. Lineage (GTDB taxonomy): Bacteria > Bacteroidota > Bacteroidia > Flavobacteriales > Weeksellaceae > Chryseobacterium > Chryseobacterium indologenes_A. Next base: position 872,033 of record NZ_LJOD01000001.1, read on the forward strand.
CTCTAAGGAAATAATCATTCTTCAGATAGAGACCGATTGCATCAGGTTCATCAATAATATATTCGATCTTCTGACAGTAATGATCTACTGTTTCGCCTTCAAATAATCGGTACACCTCTTCTTTCACGGCAGGCCATCTTTCTTTGAATACAGAAAGGTTTTCTACTGCATTGAATTTTCCATGCCTGTCTGTGCTGATCTGCAGCGGATAAAGAACTTTGGAGGTCTTATAGGCCAGCAGGTCTGCTATTTCGTTCACTTCTTCTTCATTCAGGTAAAGGGAGGAGGTTCTGTCAATTTCAAAAAAATGCAGTCTGTTTTCGGTTTTCAGCCATCGTACAGAAGTTGTATATTTTAATTCGCTTCTACGGCTGCCGTTATCAATGATAATCGCAACTGCATATCTTTGGGATGAATGTTCTGGCTGAAACAGGAGGGTATTTCCCGGACCGAACTTTACGAGCCTGCTTTTATCGGCAACGGCTGTTCTGGGAAGGAAAAGTTCTTTCTGACCGGTAAGCCCGATCAGGATCATATCTTTTACCTCACACTGATTGTTGTGAAACAGCTTCAAAGCATCTGTATCCATGCCGTAAAGCGATGCAATACTCTGTAGGGTTTCATTTTTCTGAATGGTATGTCTGTTAAACTTCTGCATAAATTCCCTGAATCAGACGGGTATTCTTTTACCTGGGTTCATATTTTTTGGTCTTCCACATATTATCCGTATCAATCTTCCTGATCGGGATTTCCTTATCATTCTGTCTGAGCACCAGCTTTCTGTTACTCAAATCTTCATTCATCTTAAGAATAATTTCAATGGGCTGATTTTCATCTGCATTTTTAAACAGAGAAAAGATTTCATCTTCATCAAAATATTTGACTTCAAAAACGGTCTGGGTTCCGTTTTTCGATTCAAACTGGTAAGAGATAAGACGGGGAACAGCTCTTTCTTTGAAAGGATTTTCAATAACGGACTGATTGAACAATGTCTCTTCTTCTCCGTTATACATTTCCATAGTCACATTTTTCAGGACATGCCCCGGAATCTCTGTTTTTGTTTTCCAATTGTATTTTTTACGATAGGTATCCCAGATTCCGAAAGGAATGCCTTTAGCTTTCATATTTTCATAGGCTTCCGGCACGGAGCTGCTCATATTAAAATATTCCTCCTGTGAAATGGTAGGATTTCCCGGAACATAGTCTTTCATGGCAACGGTAGTTTCTTTTGCCTGGAATCTTCCTATTTCTACCTGCTGATCATTTCCATACAGCCATACAACCACCACGCCTCCCGGCGCCAGCCCCACCACAACGGAGGAGTAGCTTTCTTTTTCATTGGTTCTCCAGTTAACCGTACCTTCTTTAAAGAGCTTTTTGATTTTGTCTACGGGAAGATCCCAGTTTCCTTTGTAAAATTTATTTTCAAGGAATGATGCCCATGTTACTTCCAGCCTCACCGGAACCGCTTTAAGATCTTCTCCCTGGGTATGCAGAGATCCGCTGTAGCCCCATCCTGTGTGCGACACTCCGGAACAGGGAATGTATACTTTATTTCCATCTTCAAGAAAAAGATATCCCTGGTAAATATTCATCGGGTATAGAGAAGGTGAGCTTTCCGTAGGAAGCCATTGATATTTTTCCATTTTATTTTGGCATGAAATGAATGAACTTACAAAAATCAATAAACTAATAATACCTGTTTTCATGTTCATTATTGGTTCAGTTAAAATAATTTCTATGAGGTAATATAAAATATAAAGCAGCCATCAACAGCAATACGGCTATATTACTGAGCCATTTGGTTCTGTTTTTTTTATACAGCCAGAAAAACGTCTCCACAAGTATGTAAACCCATACGGTAAAAAAGACATACAACGGAATTTCGTCTATGTCATAAGTCTGCCCTTTGAATCCGCTTTCGGCATACATGAAATAGAATGCCAGATAAGGAATCAGCAAAAGGATAAACCTGAAAGCGATATGTTTTATAAGTATTTTCATGAGTGGGGAGCCATTCTACGCCATCTTCTTACCTGCAGATTATCTATATCCAGTGTATAATTAGGTCGGTATCCGATTGCTCCGAATTTTGAATTCCAGTGCAGATACCTGTTCCTGAGTTCTATCAGTATGTTATGATCTGAAACAATCCTGTTAAAATTTGCCACACTGATCTTCTTCAGGGCCAGCTGCTTCCTCATATCTTCGATCTGCCTGTTGGTATAGTAAATCATCTGCGGAGCAGTTCCATTGATATATTCATCCAGTCTTTTCTTCACTTTGGTCAGATCTAGCGGATAATAAGCATCTTCTTTTCCATCAGGAATTTTGTAGGATTTGCTGAGGTTGGCCAGATCAATAGTATCGGCATAGTTTTTATTCACCAGCTCACTCATGATGTGCAGTGGAATGAAGCTGTACCTGTTGCTGATCTTCGCCCTGTTGATATAGGTTTCCAGCCAGTAGTTAGGGCGTGTCACTTCCTCTTTTGTAAACCATCCCTGTGCAATAAGATGATTCAGGTCATTATTCAGGATCTTTTTATAGTCATCATTGTCCAGCCCGTCTCCCGGAGTATTGTCAAAATCCATGATCTGTTTTTCCTCCGGCATGTTATGGGTATAACAGCCTCCCACATCTGAGTGTACCCCCGGCAGATAATAATCTGTTCCGCCTGCCAGCTGCGTCCTGGTAAGCATAAAATTCTCCCGGTGCTCGTCTGATGCTGCCAGATGGACAATATTCCTGGCTTTAAGCGTATTCAGGTTCAGTTCTGCCACATCATTGGTAAAATCCGGATCTGTGGTGGTTTCTTTTGCATTGGGATCATAGGAAGAAACGGTATCATAAATTCCTAAAAATCTTATTCTTATAGCATTATATTCTATCTGGCTTCTATTGAGAAGGTTTCCAAGAATTCCGTTTTTGGGATTAGTCTGAGTGACTTCAAATACGAAGTTTCTTGCTGCGGCAGCTCCTCTGCTGAAGCCGAATACATCAAGAGTAATGGTATTTACTTCATATCTGCCCTTCAGCTCATTAACCTTTTCAGCGACTCTCCGGCATCCTTTTTCTACCTTTGCCCTGACACCGGTACTGCCGGCACCATAGGCTACTCCTTTATGATCCAGCTTTTTATCACTGTCCGAACCCAGATCCTCTGTCCCGATTCCCTCGATATAAATCTTGGCAACATTTTTACTTCTGTCTTCCTTATACCAGTATTCTTTTCTGGCTACATTAGACAGATCATTGGTATAACTGTCGTCCTCTTTATTGGACTGTTTTTTATAAACTTCCTTTTCGCTGGCCGTAGGGGTATATCCTGGCTCATTTCCTCCGGCTCTGGTATTGGCCCGGCTATTCTGGGTACCATCAAAAAAAATTCCGATGCGGATATCAATCTGTCCTTTTCCCGGCGGTGACGGCTCATAATTTCCAAAAACTACATTTGACATAGATTCTGTAATTTATTTGTTTCCATGAGACATGATTTTCTTGTTGCTTGCCAGAACAAGGTTTTCCTTTCGTGCCTCTACATTAATTTTTTTTGCAATTTTTTCAACCTTTTTTCCAACGTTCAGATGGTAGGTATCTTTAACGGTTACCCTGATATTGGTTGCTGTTTTGATGATTGCCATATCAGAAGAGTTTTGATTTTTCGGCGCTGTTGAATTCTACGATCTTGCCGCTCTGCATGGTCATATTTTCAAGTTCGCTGAACATGGATATTTCACCGGCAATTTCATTGGAAGTCTCAGATTCTCTTTTGAATTCTTTTTCTACCAGCTCTGTCCGGGTATCTGAAGATTCCCTGATGTCTCCCGAAGCGGTCTGTTCTATATCTTTTCCAGCCGTAGAGCTGATATTTTCATTGGCTGTACTGGTAATGCTTGCTCCGGCATCAACTGAAATTTCTTTTCCGGCTGTGATGCTTACATTTTCTCCGGCGTTCAGGGTAAAGTTTTTAGGAGCTTTAACGCTGATATTTCCCTGTCCGTCCATAAAGAAGGTATTTCCGCTCGGATCCAGGATTTTCACACTTCCTTCTTCATCGTTCATCAGAATCCTGATTCCGCTTCTGGTCTGTATTGATTTCAGGTGGTTATTAATTCCGCCTCCCAAACCAACTCCTCCATGGAACATTCCTCCCATAACAAACGGCCTGTCCGGGTGGCTGTGAACGAAATTCACCATCACCTGATCTCCTACTTCCGGAATGGCAACATAGCCTCTGTTCTGGGTGATCTGATCGGTTCCTCCGGCATCAGGGCTCATCATTCTGATGAAATGTGTGGTATCATTGGTCTGCCAGTCAAATCTCACCTGTATTCTTCCCTGTCCTTCAGGATCGGCATTGGAAATAACAACGGCAGTCTGAGGTTCTGCTTTAGGAATGTTAAATTCAGGTCTCGGAAGGAATCCTGTATCGGCTGCAATTCCTGAAAAGCTTCCCTGGTAATGTCCTATGGTATCAATCTCATGTTCAGATTCCGTGATCATGATTCTTGTAAAATAGGATGTTTCATTGGAGTCAGGCTTACGCATCTGTACATCGGCAACACAGCCTGGATGCAGGAAAGGTACTGTGGTATTTCCTGATATGGAAAAAACGTTTACGGCTTCGCTTCCTGATGCGCTTTTCTGTGAGTATTCAATATCAAGATGGGTAGCAGCTTTAATGGGAGCTACCTGAAGTGCGGGTGTTTTATAGATATTGTTGTTGTGTTCATAGGCTGTTTTTGCCAGATCCCCTACGTGCTGTACCGGTGTTGCACCAGAAGTCAGTTTTTCATTTCTGCTGCTGTTGTAGCCATAGAACTGCGGTTTGGTATGTACTGCTTTCAGGTCTACTCTGATATCGTTGACACTGCTTCCGTAAGTCAGCATAATAGGTTTGTTCTGAGGTGGAAGTTTTCCGAAATGAAGTACTTCACCGTCATAATAAAACTGTTCACCATAGGCTTCTGCCATTCTCGCCAAGTAATTATAATGGGTTTCATCATACTGGCTGCTGTAGATGATCTGTGAGAAGTTATTGGCATCTATTCTGATATCAAAACGGTTTTTATCAATCCCCTGGCGGATAATCTCTTCAGCAATAATTCCCATGTTTACCGGCTGGCTGCCTCCGAAACTCTGAATATGCGGAGCACCGTCTAACAGAATGGTCGGGCTGTATCCCGTAAGCACTATATTTCCCAGACTCATTTTTTCCTGGCTGAAACCTACTCCTGTAATGATACCAACAAAGGTTCTTTCGGGGCTGTTATCTATATCTTTGTAAGAAATAACAGCTGTAAGCCGCTTTCCAAGGAATTTATTGGCATCTTCCAGAGAATGGGTCTGCCGGTCTCCCAGGGTATCGTGTGCAAGGGTAAGGGTAAATTCGTGATGCCGTCTGGTACTCTGCTTAAGCTTAAAATGTTTGTAATACTTAATAATCTTTCCCTCTATCACAAGGGAAAGCTTGACCAGACGGTTAATGCCTATATGATGATTTTCGGATACTCCGTCTGCATTTTGTGCGGGACGGAAAGATGATCCTCTTGATTTTTCAGGTGTAACTGACATATTTTGTTTCTATCGGTGATTTGTTTTTTTTATTTGATAATTATTCAATTATACAGGAATTTCTGCAAGTCCATAAAGCGGGCCAAACCCAAAAACCTGGAAAATATATTGATCATTATGATCAAAAATAAGCCGGAACCGTCAACAGCTGCGTATTTTTACTATCAACAAAGCTTTTCTGTCTATCTTTGAAAAAATTATTTTCATATAATTAATTCAATGTATATTCCTGATTGCCATAATTGTTCCATTTCCAAATTTGCTTTTCTGATATTTAAAATTTTAGTATCTGATTTGCTAAAATTCCATAAAAGAGATGTTCATATCAGGGAAAAAAAGACCGTCTTTCCAGGGACAGTCTCTTTATATTTTGAATACTCAGGACTAGCTTAAAGGCCAAAGTCCATCGTAGTATGCGCTACCGTAAATGATGCTTTCTGCACTTACGATAAAGCTGATCAGCATATTATTGCTGTCCAGTGCATCAAAGTCTACTTCATGCTGGATCACATACCCGTTTTCCCACTTTAACGAGATCAGGGTTCCTTCTTCATGGGATTTATTGAATGTAATTTCTCCGTTTGTAGGTTTGTATTTGCTGTTCAGCAAACTTTCCAGAATATCAGATTTTTCCGTTGCTTCTATTGTTACCTTGATAAGAGCATTTGACGGATCGGATGCTACACGTCCAGAAACATCTGTAGATCTTGAAACACTGTAGTTTAGCTTTAACAATTTTTGACCCTCGCCTCCATTGAATTTTAAGATTCCTCTTGAATTTCCTGCCATATTCTTAAATTTTTATCTTTCTCCTGACGAAAATACTATTCATCAGATTCGGAGGCAAAGATAAAATTCAGGTTCTAATCTGAAAAGTTTTTAAGAAAAAGTTTCGTAAATTGTAGTAATTCTACGACTTTTATTCTGGTTTTTCCGGAAAAACTGACCATTTAATAATAAACCTGTTTAACTTTTTGGCAACCTTCGGTTTATGGTTTTATGAAAAAGTGTAAACCGCTTTAATGTTTATACACATAGGCAGCAATGATAATAACCAGATTAACAGCAGCCATGCTCATTAAAACAGTGCCGTATTTTCTTTTCCGGTCAATAAAACTCAGACCCAGTGTAAAGAAAAACACCAGCAAAGTATATATTGCGGGATAGGTGTGAAAGGCTTCCGTAAATTTTCCCTGAAATACCAATACTGCGGCCCTCTGAGCTCCGCAGCCCAGGCATTCAAACCCCAGATATTTTTTGATGGGACAGGTCAGCATAAAGTCTTCTATGCTCATATTATTTCCATAGTAATTTTAAAAACCTGTGAAATCTGCCCCCAATAAGCGAACGGAGATTTTTTCACAGATCAGTAGGTTTTAATATATACAAATATTTCATCAGGAAGAAATTTTTGCCCTTGAGTACTGATGCGGGAAAAAGCATTCTTCTTTCATTTCAAAAGCGCCATGTATTGCGATGTAAGGATTTCTTAAGATCTCTCTGGCTACAAATATCAGATCTGCATCTCCTTTCTGAAGAATGTCCTCCGCCTGACCCGGTGTGGTAATTAATCCCACAGCACCTGTTTTTACATCTGCCCCATTCCTTACCTGGGAAGAGAAGGGAACCTGGTATCCGTTAAAAACTGAAATCTTTGCCCCATGAATATTTCCTCCGCTGGAAACATCTATAAGGTCAACGGAATGTTCTTTTAACACTTTACTGAGTTGTACACTGTCTTCGATATTCCAGCCATTTTCTGCGTATTCTGTTCCGGAAATTCTGACAAAAAGAGCGGTATTTCCGTCCAGTTCTTCATTAACAGCGTCTACAATCTCTATTAAAAACCGAATTCTGTTTTCAAAACTTCCTCCGTATTCATCTGTTCTTATGTTGGAAAGCGGGGACAGAAACTGATGGATCAGATATCCGTGGGCTCCGTGGATTTCAATGATATCAAAACCTGCCTTTACTGCTCTTTTTGCGGCTTCTTTAAAATTCTGAACCTGCTGCTTAACCTCATCTGTGGTCAATACATGAGGAATCCGTTCATCCGGGTGATAAGGGATCGGGCTTGGAGCCAATGTTTCCCAGCCTTCTTCAAGAGAAATCTGCTGATTATTCCATGTTGACCCTTTTCTTCCTGCGTGAGCCAGCTGAATTCCTATTTTACTTTCAGAACGGGTATGAACAAAATTAACGATTTTTTGAAGCTGGTCTGCCTGTTCATCGTTCCATATTCCCATACATTTGTTGGTAATCCTTCCTTTGGGCTCTACTCCGGTAGCTTCTACCATAAGCAATCCTGTTCCGCCTTGTGCCCTGCTGCCATAATGTACGAAATGAAAGTCATTGGCAAGCCCGTTTTCAGAGGAATACATACACATGGGTGACATTACCCAACGGTTTTTTATTTCAATATTTCTGAATTTTATTGGTGTATACAGCATTTTATCTTATTGAATTTCAAGTTAATGATCTAATGAACAAAAAATATTGCCCACCTGATGAAAAAGAACTAATTTTAGCCCCCCTTTTTTAGTCGTACAATATATGAAAAAAGACCTACAGATCAGTTACGAGTATTTTAAAAACAGCAGTGAACTGAACGATATTGAGAAAAAATTATTCGAAAAAGCCAAGGAGGCCCGCGAAAATGCCTACGCGCCTTACTCCCAGTTTCTGGTAGGATGTTCCGTACTTCTTGAAAACGGAGAAATCTACTCGGGCAATAACCAGGAGAATGCAGCATTCCCTTCCGGATTATGTGCAGAAAGAACGACTCTTTTCTGGGTAGCCGCCAATTTTCCGAATGTTAAAATAGAAAAGATCTTTGTAGTAGGCGGTCCTAAGGAATTTCACGAAAAGAATCCTCCGATCCCGCCGTGTGGGGCCTGCCGCCAGAGCCTAATAGAATTTGAAACCAAACAGAACGAGAATATCGACCTTTATTTTTCAAGTATGAATGAAGAGGTTTTTAAGGTACGAGCAATCAAAGATCTGCTTCCGTTTTATTTTGACTCTTCGTTTTTGTAAACTGGTAAGAAATTGGATACGGATTTAATAAATATAAATAAAGATTTCAAAATCTGAACCGGGGGTATATTCTTACTGTTTTATTTTTGCCACGAATTCACTTATAAAATATCTGTGTCCGTGGCAATAAAACTTTTAAACTACAAAATATTTTGTTGCTTTAATCTTAAAGTTACGAAGCTGCCGAGCAACCTTCTGCAATATCAGCTCTTAAAATAATTGACCACAATATAAAAACAGCTGAAAATATCAGACCTTAAAAACACGATAATAATTAAAATCCTTGCAGCATCACACTAAACCAACAAAAAATTTACAAAATTCACCGAATCAATAAGAGCAATATCCATTATCTTTTCATCTTTCTGTGCTGTTGTCTAATACATTTAAAAACTTATCTTTGCAAAAATTTTGGTTTCCAGCCTATTGGAAATAATAGGGAATTGGGTGAGAATCCCAAACTGTCCCCGCAACTGTAAATCGCAATGAGAGTTTCTGCAAAAAAACCACTGTTTATAATGGGAAGGTGCAGAGCGCGAAAGTCAGGAGACCTGCCAGAATACTAACTAAAAACCACTTGCTTTCGGAGGAAAAGTAAAATTAGTATGGATATAAAAAGATCTTTATTACTGCTTTGTTCATCATATGGCAGCTTTCTTTTGGGACAGGAGAAGGCCATTGATACCATTTATGTGTTCGATAACCAGATGAGTAAAGTCAAACTGTTTCATCATGTGAATACGATTACTCCTACAGATATTGAGAAAAATTCCACCAGTCTTTCCGAGCTTTTACGGTTCCAGTCACAGATTTATATGAAAGAGAATGGCCGTGGTGCTGTTTCTTCGCCTTCTTTCAGAGGGACAAGTGCGGGACATACGGCTTTTGTATGGAATGGAATCAACATCAATTCTGTTTTTTTAGGACAGGGGGATGTGAATAATATTCCGCTTTATGGTTATGATCAGCTTGAAGTAAAAGCAGGAGGAGGAAGTGTGCAGTATGGTAGTTCTGCTATTGGGGGAAGTATTCACCTTAATAATAACCTTGAATTCAACAGGGGATTTGGGGCATCTTTATATTCGGAGGCTGCTTCTTTCGGGACTTATAATAATTTTGTCAAAGCTTCTTACAGCAATGAAAAATTCAGCTTCAAAGCATCAGGCAGCTATGTGATCAGTGAAAATAATTATAAGGTTCCTGAATTTGTAACGGGAAGTTCTCCTTATAATAATCTCAACGGGAAATATTATAATACAGCCTTTAATATAGGGGCTTCTTATAAGATTGCAGACCATCAGACCCTTTCATGGCAGAACCAGATCTTCGATGCATCCCAGCACTACCCTATTTTTGAGCCCAACGGAAATAAGACCAAATACAACGCCCAGACTTTAAGAAGTCTTCTTTCCTGGGATATTAATACGACGAATCTTTCCAATAGTTTAAAAGCTGCTTACACGGAAGATAATTTTCAGTATTTCGGAGATATTACCCGCCCGAAAACAAGCGGTGCCGAAGGAAAAAATTATATATTCAAGAACGATTTCAATTATTTTATCACTCCTAAAATCAATATTAATGCGATTGGGGAGTTCCAGGTTAATAAAGGGGAAGGTTATGAATCCGGACTGGGTAACATCAGTCGTAATGTAGGAGCTATTGCAGGACTTGTGAGATATTTTGCAACAAAGGATCTTCGTTTTGAAGCCGGAGTAAAGCAGAATTTCATTGAGGATATTTCGTCTCCGCTTCTGTATTCTTTTTCAGGAAAATGGAATGCTTTACCATGGTATCATACGGGGGTAAGTTTTTCTAAAAACTTCAGATTTCCTTCATTTAATGATCTTTACTGGCAGCCTGGCGGAAACCGTGATTTAAGACCGGAAACGTCCATCAATATCGATATGAACCATGAGTTCATCTTTGGTGATTTTAATGTTACCCTGAGTCCTTATTATATGGATATTAAGGATTATATCAACTGGCTGCCTACTCCTTACGGATACTGGGGAGCTTTTAATACCTACAAGGTTGAATCTTACGGTCTGGAAACCCAGGCCTCATATCATAAAAATTGGGGCAGACACGGGCTAAAGCTGAATGCTGGTTATACCTATTCAAAATCGGTAAATAAAGAAACCCGGAAACAGATGATGTATGTTCCTTTTCACAAAGCTAACGGAACAGCCGAATATCAATATGATTTTCTTAAAGTATATGTACAGGGTCTTTTCAATGGTCTGACTTACACCAGCACGGATGAAAGCAAAGCAACGTCACTTGATCCTTATTTCATACTCAACGCCGGGGTTTCCGCAACACTTCTGAAAAAATATACGTTAGGAGTTAAAGTCAATAATCTTACTGATACTGTGTATCAGACGGTATACTATTATCCGATGCCTAAAAGAAACTACAGTATTTACGCAACTATAAACTTTTAAAAACTGAAAAATATTATGAAACTACACAAACTTTTATCCCTTTTTTTTGCTTTAACCCTGCTTTTGGGTATTTCTTCCTGTAGCAGTGATAATGATGAGCCTGAAGCATTCTACGGAAACGGCTTTCTGATTGCTAATGAAGGTAAATTTCAGTCTCCAACAGCAGAAGTAACATTTCTGAGCGCAGATCTTAACACACAAACGGACAATATTTTCTCTTCCAGCAATGGCGGGATAAAGCTTGGTGATGTTCTTCAAACCATTGCTTTCAACGGAGACAATGCCTATCTTCTGTTAAATAACTCCAACAGAATCCAGATTGTTAACCGTAGTAATTTTAAAGTTAAAACTGAAATTACAGCAGAACTTACTGCTCCCCGTTATATGGCTTTTGCCAATAACAGCATTTATGTAACCAATGATAAATACGGAGGCGATAAATATGTAAGTGTGTATAGAATATCAGATAATGCTTTCATCAAAAAAATTCCTGTTACCGCCGGTGCTGCGGAAAGAATTGTGGAGGCAGGAAATAAGATTTTTGTACAGAATGCATCTTACGGATACGGAAATAAGATCACTTATATCAATACTTTCACGAATGAGGTTCAGGATGTTATTGAACTTCCTAACGGAAATATTACTAAGATGATTGCCAACAACCAGGATGTTTATGCTATTGCTGCAAGTGCAACAGATTCGTATATTTATCAGATCTCCAATACCGGATCTGTGACAAAGACCACCACTTTAACAGGTATTGCAGATGCAAAGAACCTGGAGATTTCAAACGGTAAGTTTTATTTCAGCTCAGGAACTAAGGTATACGCAATGGATATGAACGCTACAACGGCTCCTGCTTCACCTTTATTTACGGTTGCCAGCAGTGTTGATCCTTATTCTGATCTTTACGGGTTCAGTGTTATCAATGATAAGATTTTCACTTCCGACTCCAATGGATTTACAGCGGGAAGCAAAATCGTTATTTATTCTGCTGTTTCAGGAACAATTATCAAGACATTGACGGGTGGATTAGGTTCTAACGCAGTATATCGTAACTAAAAAAATTCTACTTCGGTAGTATTATAAATTTTATTTTTTTTCATCATTTGTGTTTTTTTTCCGGCCGCTTCTCCGAAGCGGCCGGATTTTTTATCTTCTTGCCTTAAAGTACGAAACGAAGGAATCACAGCTGCTCATCATATCGGAATAATGATCACTGTAATTACTCGCCAGATCCTGGTAATATCTATTGTTCTGAAGCCTTTCTTCTTCATATCCTTCAGGAGCATAGAAATAATCTACAGCTTCATCCTGCTTAAAATCCAGCTTATAATTTTCACATCGGCCCTGCATTCTCAGGCAGAGTGCTTTGAACTTTTCTGTTCTGGCATGTTCAAGAGCTTTTCCGTAATAAAATTTGGCAAGATCCGCGGTATTGAACTCTTCATTGTCTTCACGGATGGAAAAGTTTCCGGAAGAGCTAAGGCTGTATCTTTTCATCATCCAGGCATTTCCGTACTGTGACATATTGTAATAGCAGTTGGCCACTAAAAAATAATAGTAATCCCGGTCTTTTTCACTGGTATTTTCTGCCCTGCCGATATATTCTATCAGCTTTCGGGTAATGCTGATTTTATTAAGTCTGAATTTTTCTTTTTTATCAATAAAATCAGGAGTATATCTGAGTTCATAGAAAGGATTTTCCGAAAATATTTTTCCGGCCACCTTATTATCTTCTCTTTCTCTTTCCCAAAGTACAGCCTGTCCGTCAAAATAATCCTCACCAAGTTTCTGAAAAACAGCAAGGGCAGGCTGAAGCTTATTTTCACGAATGTATTTGGTTCCCAGCAGATCGTAAAGTTCATTAACCTTAAACTGCTTTAAGGGATGGTATTCCCGGTAAAAGGGATCTTCACTTTTATGGAGTGTTTCTGCTTTGCTGAGGAAACTCTTCAGCTGTCGGGAGGTATACACTGCATCAAAGTAATCAAAATAATCTGCATAATAATCTGTAAACGTCTTTTTAGTGTTTTTGAGAGATTTATAGTAAACAGAAGAGTAGTCGTTCTGATGTCTTGTGTCCAATGAAACGTATAAAAGGGCGGCATCATCGGTATTTCCCAGATATTCCAGTTCTCGGCCCAAAGCAAAAATAAAATACATGTTGTATTTGTTTCTGAGCAGGATCTTTTTTGTTTCTTCCGGAATTATAGCTTTTCCGGGCTCCTGTCGGGCAAAAAGGTTCAGGGCTTTGATCAGTTCCAGATTTTCCCGTATTTCACTGTTTACCGGAAGGATTTTTTCAAGTCCCGTAATTTCTTCAAGGCTGCCTGAGTAATTTCGGGTCATAAGCATGAGTTCAGCTTTTACAAATCTCCAGAATTCCGGGTTTTCTACTTTGGAAAAATCTGCAGCTTTGATAAATTCCAGAACTTTTCCGGCATATTCGCGGTCTGTTTCAGTTCTTTGTAAAATTCTTTGTATGGACTCCTCTTCGGGATCATTATCGCTGGTGAAGTAATTTTGTCGTATAGCTGGTTCAAACAGGGAATAATAAGGGGTATAAATCCAGTCTTCCAATTTGCTGGTTTCTCTTAGAAGCAGAAAACTCAGGCCTTCAGCTCCGGCGTCTACAGCATACATTTTTTTCAGGTTCTCCAGATTTTTTTCCGGATTGTAAATTCCGTACATGAGAAGAACTGCCGATTTTTCAGCGTTATTTTTCGCATATTTCAGAGTTTCTTCCTGAGGAAGTCTGGAAACAAAAAGCTGCCATGCCACAAAACGTTTTGCAGGAGACAGCGTAAACACTTTTGCAAGATAAAGGTTCTTTAATCCCGGATTGTCTTCTGAAACTGCTTTAAAGTAAAGAGCCCAGACATCAATAACCGTATCTGTTTTATCTACAGAGAAATATTGATCGTAAATTTGATTAAGGGTTTTCATGTCTCCCTGATAAAATGCCAGTCTTACTGCCAGGAAAGCGTATCTTTTCCTGATTTCCATATTCCGGCTGCTTCTGGCAAAGGACACCGCTTTTTCAATCAGATCTTTTCTCTTTATTCTGGCAATACTGTCATTCCTTTCCCATGGATCATCCTGCCAGGTATTGAAATATTCACAGTTTTTGGCGAACTTCAGATAATTCAGGGCTTCGGTGTTTTTTTGTTTATAAAGATATTTCAGGAAGCCATTCTTCCTGTCCGGCCGGATATCAGAATAGCTGTAATTATTAAGAACATCTTCTATATCTTCCAGGGATACTTTATTTCCGCAGTATTTTTTCCAGAGTTCTTCATTATCACGGTTGTCTGCTCCCATTTCCGGTTCTGCAGTAAAGCTTAATGCCGAATAATAAAACGAGGCATAGTTCCGGTAAGAGAAATTCTTCGGATTTAAAAAGGAAAACCTCACATCCTCACCATAAGGGTAATATCCACAGGCCGTAATGATGCTACTTAGCAAAACGGCTATAAAAACGGCTAATTTCTTCATCGGTGTAGTTGTTTAACTGGTTTTCGTCTAAATGGAACAAGGTTACGGTGATATTCTTATCGAATTTTACGTGCTTTTTAATCAGGTCTATAGCCTGATTGATCTTATCTGCGGTTATTTCCTCATATTTTATTTTGTCACCGACCCTCAGATAAGTCTGGTAATCCACTGCGGTATCCTTAGTTACTTCATACCACATTGGCTTTATGGTTTTCAGGCTTTTTTTAAGCTGATTTCCGTTGTATATAATTCCTGTAAAACGGTTGTTCTGATAGATCTGCATCCAGGAATATACAGGCAGGGCAATGTCCAGGTGCAGAGGATATTTTTTGGAACTGCGCAGATAGCTTTCCAGTTCTTTCAGATCAAGAATCGAGTTCTTTGACTTGTCTTCAAACGGATTGATGAGGTTATAACACATCAGGGTTACTTTGTCTACCGGAGGAATGCCCATTTTACCGGGGTATTTGTATGGATAAAGCCGAAGGGTGGCAGAAATCTGCTTTTTGGAAACCGGCTTCAGTTTTTTAAGGAAATAGAAATAGTTATTCTTCGTAGATTCTGTCCAGTCACAATCGATCTGAATTTCTGAAACCTGCAGTGAATCTATTTTTTCCCGTGCATATTTATCAACAAGATAGTTGACATTATCTGCCAACTGATCCAGTTCCTTTTCACTGCTTTTCTGAAAAACAATATTCTTAATATAGACCACCGGAATAATACTGTAGCCGGCTTTTTCTCCATTGCAACAGGAATAGTAACTAAAATTGGTTTTGGAAACCGGAAAGTTTCCCATTGCTTCACTGTAATCTACTTCAAAGAATTTCACATACAGCTTTTTGATCTCATGATTTTTCAGAATTTCTTTTTCTTTTTCAGAAAAGGAATACCCGTCTGATTTCCAATAGTAGAAAGCTTTTTCAACAGACTCTACCTTGTTTTCACAAGAAAGAAGACCAAGAACCAGGATAAGGAGCAGGAACGTATTTTTCACCTGTAGATTGTTTTAAAAATGATACACTGTTGAATAGAAATGTTTTACAAATGTAATTACAAAACCCATTCAAAAGTGTATCATTTCAATCTATTATTGATAAAAAATTACGGTTTTTTAGGAATTTATTTTCAACTGATCTGAAGTCCCAGTTTTTCGGCTTCAGCAATGACAAATTTTTCAGCTTCTTCTTTATTGTTAGGGATTTCACCTTCCAGAATGGCTTCTTTTACTTTTTCTTTAAGAATACCTATTTCACGGCCGGGTTTAAGATCAAACATTTTCATGATCTCCTCTCCGGTAATCGGTGGCTGGAAGTTTCTTACCTGATCTTTTTCTTCCACTTCCCTGATCTTAACTGCCACATATTCAAAGTTTCTTTTGAACCTCTCCTGCTTTTTAGAGTTTTTGGTAGTGATATCGGCTTTGCAAAGGGTGAAAAGGTCTTCCAGATTTTCTCCGGCATCAAACAGCAGTCTTCTTAATGCAGAATCTGAGGCATCATCCGTAATCAGTGCAATAGGGCGGGATGAAAGCTTAACCATTTTCTGAACATATTTCATATCGCTTCCTAATGGCAGCTTCAGCCTTTGGAAAAGAGTTTTCACCATTTTCGAGCCTAAAAATTCGTGCCCGTGAAAGGTCCATCCTGTTCCTTCTACAAATTTTTTCGTAGGTGCTTTTCCAATATCATGCAGAAGTGCCGACCAGCGCAACCAGAGATTATCTGTATTTTCAGAGATATTGTCTACAACTTCCAGGGTATGATAAAAATTGTCTTTGTGCGTCTGACCTTCCACCTCTTCTACTCCTTTCAGTTCAATAAGTTCAGGGATGATAAGCTTTAAGAGGCCTGTCTGTTCCATTAATCTTAGTCCTACAGACGGCTTTTCAGACATCATGATCTTATTGAATTCCACCATAATCCTCTCCATGGAAACAATTTTGATTCTTTCGGCTTCCTGTTTTATGGCTTCTAAGGAGTTTTCCTCAACTTTAAAATTCAGAGTAGAGGCAAAACGTATTGCTCTCATCATCCTCAAAGGATCATCTGAGTAGGTTTGGGCAGGTTCCAGAGGTGTTCTTAAGGTTTCTCTTTCCAGATCACCAATCCCGTCAAAAGGATCTACCAATTCACCGAAGTTATCTTTGTTTAAAGAAATTGCCATGGCATTGATGGTAAAATCCCTTCTTTTCTGGTCATCTTCAAGCGTTCCTCCTTCCACTTCCGGTTTACGGCTGTTTTCGGTGTAACTTTCTTTACGGGCTCCTACAAATTCCAGCTCAAGATCTTTGTATTTGATCATGGCTGTCCCGTAGGTTTTGAAAACGGAAACCTTTAATTTGGGGTCAAGATCCCGGGCAACCGTCTGTGCCAGCTCAATACCGTTTTGCTCTGTTACAAAATCAATATCGGTAGATGCTTTTCTTTTCATTAAAAGATCACGGACATATCCCCCGACGATGTACACCGACTGGTTATTTTTTTCCGCAGCATCAGAAATTATTTTGAATAATTTTAAATTTTTATTTTGGGTAAGATTAATTTTCATCGTTTATACAATAGCTCATACCTATTCTACCTCAGCTTTCGCCCTGCTAGTTATAATGAGCATACATTTTGTTAATTTTTTCTTCTTCATTAAAAAACATGACTTCAACTGCATATTTATCCATAACAGACTTGTAAAACAAAGCTACTGAATTAACACCCGCTGTAGACTGAATGAGCTCAAAATGAAGTTCCGGAAATTTTTCCAGTGCTTTTTTCCAGTATTCACGAACCGCTTCTTTTCCTTTCAGTGTACTTTCCTTTCCGCCGGTAGCCATGGCAATCATTGGTGTACTGATCTCAATATCTTCAGCATAATGGGATAAAATATGATCCAGGTCGTGGGAATTCCAGGCGCATATCCATTCTTCTGCAAATCTTTGGTGGTTCATGGTGCAATATTTATCAGTTGAAGTTCTGCAAAGATAGAATTAAAAAAAGAAATCCTGCCAATGCGTATTGGCAAGACTTTAAAACCTTCATTATTTTGTGCCAGTTTATTCCCGTAACACTTTTATCCTGTTATCATTCCAGATCTTGATTACAGAAGATCCTGAGTATTTTGAAACTTTCTCACGATCCTCTTCTACCGCATAGTCCACCAGGCTGATAATCTCCGGTGAAATATCCGAAAATTTCAAAGGGCTCTTATCTCCGCTGAAATTGGCTGAAGTTGATACCAAAGGCTTATTCAGTTTTGTAATCAGTTTTTTACAGAATTCATTTTTTACCAGCCTGATCCCAATGCTGCCATCTTCCGCGAGCAGTTCTTTCGGCAATCCCCTCGGGTTCTCATAAACAATGGTTACCGGTTTTTCACTCAGGTCAATAATTTCCCAGGCCATTTCCGGAACATCTACCAGATCCTGAAGTCTCTTTTCAGATTCTACCAGGATAATCATGGACTTGTTTTTCTCCCGTTTTTTAATGTCAAAAATTTTGTTAACGGCTTCTATATTGGTTGCATCACAGCCAATTCCCCAAATGGTATCTGTAGGATAAAGAATTGTTCCGCCGGATTTTAGTATTTCAATGATATGTTCCATAATTCTGTAAAATTCAAACCGAGGATAAAGGTAGAGAATCTGTGGGTTTCAGGCCAAATTTAATTTGGAAAATTGGCTTGGAATATTGTTTTTGCTTTGGATGGTTATCTTTTGTTTAAACGGGCTGACGCCCGTTTAAAATAGATGTATTATTTCCTTTATTTTCAATACCGATTATAATGCCGGCAAATATCTTTCCTTGATAATATTCAGGTGATGATAGTTGTGTCCTACAACCAGTTTTCCTATTGTTTCTACAGAAACTTCGTTTCCGTTAGCAATACCGGTATTTTTTAAAACAGATGGTTCGAAGGTTTCTATCATAATCTGTGAGGATTTCCGTACCAGTTCATATTCTTCCAGCAGGGATTTCAGGGTTCTTTTATCCGCATAAGAATTATTGGCGTATAATTCTTCATCAAAACCCGGAAGTGAAGCTTTTTCACCTCTCGCAAAAGCCAGTATTCTGTATTGAAATACTCTTTCGCTATCTGTTAAGTGCAGTAAAAGTTCTTTTAAGGACCATTTTCCTTCGGCATAGGCAAAGTGAGACTGCTCTTCCGTAAGGCCTGAATACAGTGCAATGGTTTCCTCTCCTGATTTTTTTAATGCTTCCAGCCAGTCTTCTGCCGGAATCTGATCCAAATATCTTTGAACGTATTTTTGAAAATCTGTCATATTTTGTTTTTTATTATGTTCATTAAAAGCATTTTAAGTTAAGTTACAGGCTAACATCATTACTCATTACCTATTACTCACCTATGGTATTGGTCCATTCGTAGAAATTCACAGTATCATATATTTTGAAACCGCAGGATGGATAAAGCCGGTTTCCTGCATCGTTTGATTTTCCGGTTTCAAGGAGCATTCCACAGGCATTTGATGACCTGCACAAATCCTTGGCTGCTTCTATCAGTTCTTTGGAATAGCCTTTTCCTCTGTGGCTTTCATTCACATAAAGATCATTCAACAGCCAGTAGCGCTGCATTCTTGTAGAGGAAAATATAGGATACAGCTGAACAAATCCGGTTAATACCCCACTATTTTCTGCGACAAAAATTTCAGAATCGTTGTTCTGAATTCTTTCTTTTATGAAATTTTCTGCGGCAGGAATATCAGATTCTTTATGGTAAAAAATCCTGTATTGGTCAAACAGTGCTGATAACTGTTCAAGATCTTCAGACGTGGCTTTTCTTGTATTTTTCATATTTAATCCTGTGAGGGTTGGTCTTTCATACAAAAAGAGAGTTTCAGCGAACTGACCCTCTCTTTTTTGATATTTATTTTAAGAAAATGCTTTTTCCAGATCTGCAATCAGATCCTCTGCATCTTCAATTCCTACGCTTAAACGAACAAGGTCATCTGTGATACCCAGTTCTGCACGTTTTTCAGCCGGAATGGAAGCATGGGTCATCAAAGCAGGGTGATTGGCAAGGGATTCTACTCCTCCCAAAGATTCAGCCAGTGTAAACACTCTTACTTTTTCAAGGAATTTAACGGCATCTTCTTTTTTACCTGATTTGAACGTGAAAGAAACCATACCTCCGGATTCTTTCATCTGTGACTTCGCCAGCTCATACTGAGGGTGAGATTCCAGTCCCGGATAGATTACTTTATCCACAGCAGGATGAGTTTCCAGATATTTAGCTACGGCAAGTCCGTTATCCGAATGTCTCTGCATTCTTAATGCCAGTGTTTTGATTCCTCTTAAAACCAGATAAGAATCGTGAGGGCCTAAGATACCTCCACTTGCAAACTGGATAAAGTGAAGTTTTTCTCCCAGTTCAGCATCTTTGGCAATAAGTGCTCCGGCGATTACATCTGAATGCCCTCCCAGGTATTTTGTAGCGGAATGCATTACAATGTCTGCTCCTAAATCAATAGGTCTCTGAATATAAGGAGTAGCGAAAGTATTGTCAACAGCAACCAGAATATCTTTTCCTTTTGCCATGTCAACAACCGCTTTGATATCTACTAACTTCATCAGCGGATTGGTAGGTGTTTCCACCCAGATCAGCTTTGTTTTATCGGTAATAACATCAGCAATTTTAGAAACATCGTCAAAATTCACAAACGTGAATTTCAGCTGGTATTTCTCGAAAAGTCTTGTAAACATCCTGTAAGTTCCACCATAAAGATCATCTACAGCAATCACTTCATCACCGGGGTTTAACAGTTTTAGAACACAGTCTATAGCTGCAAGACCGGATCCGAAAGCAAGACCTCTCGCTCCGTTTTCAATGCTTGCCAGAGAGTCTTCCAAAGCCTGTCTTGTAGGATTGGCTGCTCTTGAATATTCATATCCGGAATGTACCCCCGGGCTTTTCTGTGCAAAGGTAGAGGTTAAAAATACAGGTACGTTTACTGAACCTGTAGCAGACTCGTGATGCTGCCCTCCGTGAATTACTTTTGTATTAAAATTCATATGTATATAATTTGAAAATTTGAAAATGCGTTAATTTGAAAATGAAGCAGAAACGGATCTGCATTCTGAATTGTAATTATTCTATCAAAATCAACCCTTTTTCAAACTGTTTTACATTTTGATCGCTGATTTTACCGCGAATTCTTCTGCCATCTGCTCAATCCATTGGGCAACATCCTCCTCACCTGTTGCTCTCTGATAGGTATTTCCCAAAGAGACTAAGATCTGGTGAATAAACATCTTCATCTGGTCTACCGGCATTTCTTTTGTCCAAAGATCGATTCTTAAAGCTTCCATCGCCTTATCATCCCATACGGAAATCATGGTTGCTTTGGTTTCTTCCTTTTCTACCCCGCCATCCTGAGCGTTCCACGTAATATTTTCAGGAATGTGGTTTTCATCCAGCTCTACATCTATCGTAATCTGAGTTTTTCTCATATCAATCTAAAATTTTTCCGCAAAGTTAATACTTCTTTAGCTTATCTAAAATTTCTACGAAATTATCTTCGTCAGGAAAAGGGGTATTAAAATTAAAAATCTTTCCTTCCGGATCTACGATGATAAATCTTGGAATAGACTGAATTTTATACTGATTCGTAAATTTTTCAGCATTGGTAAGCCAGAACTGCGGGTTGTTGGATTTTTTGGTTTTAAGGTAATTCACCCATTTGGATTTGTCATCATCAAGACTGATGGAAATAAACTGGATGTTATCAGCATATCTGTACTGGTGGCTTCTGGTTTCAAATACCGGACGGATCTGCTTGCATGGCCCGCACCATGTAGCCCAAAAGTCGATTACCACATACTTTCCTTTATACTTGGAAAGGTTCTGGGTTTTGCCTTTATCATTTTCCAGAACAAGATCAGGAAATACGGCTCCTTTCTGCGATCTGTTGATTTCATCAAGTTTTGAATAAAGCAACTGTTTATAATCCGGATTTTGTATTTTATTGATCTCAGCAGCAAAAAGCCTGTTTCTTGCCAGACTGTCAGACTGCAGCTCAATGTTCTTTGACAGGTGCTTTGATAAAAGCTGGTCTTTTGAAATGCCTGCGGGGAGACGGTCTATTTTCACAAAGAGAATACTGTCTGCATTGGAAACCTGATCGGCATCGGTGAGCATCATATCCAGTTTATACTGAAGATAATTATCATTTTTGCTTAAAAGCGGGCCCGGCTTCTGAATATTGCTGTTCAGCTCATCAAGGAAAGGTTTCGGAGGGGCAAACTTAGGATCGTTCCAGGAGGTCATTTTCCTGTAGTTATTGATTTCATTGAGATATTCAATAGCCATCAGCTGTTTTCTGTAGGTTTTATAATCATCCGAAAGGGCATTATTTTCAGGATCGGCAAACACATCCAGAATTCTTTTGTTCTCTTTCCAGTCAGATTCGGCCAGTTCATAAAACTTTTCAGGGTCATTATTATAGTTCTGCTTCTCCAGAGAGTAACCGAATTCATACCCGAAAGAGTTTTCTGTATTCTGATACTTCTGATCTGCTTTTCTGTTAGAATTAACATAAGATACCATTTTGGTACTGTTGAGCCTGATATCAAAATCAAACCAGTCTCCGCTTCCCATGAAAATATTCATTCTTTTATTTCCGATCTCCAGGATATATTCGTCTAATGGAAGTTCCTGTGAAGTTGTCCAATTGAAAACATTGTTCTTCACTGGCACGGCCACTATTTTTTTATGGAAATCTTTAGAATAGATACGTATGGAATCTATTTTCAGATCTGTCTGGAGCTTTCCCCTCATGACTACTCCTTTTTCTCCGCTTTGATAAGCTTTTGGTTTCTGGAAAGCATACAGAAACCCTCCAGTAATGGTCAGAAATACAGTTGAAACAATAATTTTCTTTTTATTTTTAAGAAAGGCATTTCTGAATCCTTTTCTGCTGTACCAAAAATAGCCTAGTGTAAGAAAGACAATCATCCAGAAAAGGCTCAGATATTCCGAATAGGAAATAAAACTGTTCAGTTCCCTTACTTCCACAGATTTTGAGAAGATATACAAAGAGCTGTAAGGATTAAAGAAAAAAGACTGTTTCTGTACCAGTGAAGCAATATTGGAAGCCAGTCCCAGACAGCCGATCAGAAATGACCAGATAAATCCCGGAAATATCACCGACACACAAAGCTGTAATGCTGCAACCCCTAAAATCGTTATAAATACCCTGATCATGGTTTTGATCATCCATATCCAGTCCAGATGCAATAGCTTGGCAGGGTTCGGATGGATATAATAATCCAGGGTTGACATGATAATGCTAAAGCCAAAATATGAGAGAATACAGATTAAACTCATCAGAACCAGCACGATATATTTTGCAAAATAAAGCTGGAATCTGCTCACCGGCTGGGTTTCCATCAGCTGCCAGCCGTTGTTTTTATGATCTGTCTGGGCTATTCTGTTGGCTGCAATGATCACAAATACAAGCAATATAAAAAAGGTAAAGGATTTAATGGCATCCCCGGTTATGGCATCTTCAAAAACAGAATACGGAAGTTCTCCTTCCACTACAAATTCAGACTCAAAAAATCCGGGAATGAACCCCAGTAAGGGAATCAGTCCTCCTAAGATGATGGCAATATAAGTAAGTCCCAGCCCTTTTGTTTTCAGCCATTCGATATTGATGGCAGTTATTAATTTCTTCATCTGTTATTAGTTTTTAGTTATTTCCATGAACCAGTCCTCAAGGCCTGCACTGTTTTTAATTTCAAAAATTTCGGCACCGTTCTGAACCAGCGTTCTGACAAGCGCAGCAATATGCTCTTTTGATCCGGCTGTTATTTCTATGGTACTTTCATCAATTTTCTGAGGGGAATACTTTTCCGGAATTTCACTGATGAACTTTGATGCGTTATTCAGTCCTATTCTGATATGATCATACCGGTAGAGTTCATTAAGATCCTGAATACTTCCTGTAAAGCGTATTTCACCATGTGAAATAATGGCAAGATGGGTGATCATTTTTTCAATCTCCTGAAGTAGGTGGCTTGAAATAAAAATGGTTACTCCTTCTTCTCTATTCAGTTTGATGAGAAGTTCCCGCATTTCCAGCATTCCGTTGGGGTCCAGTCCGTTTACCGGTTCATCAAGGATGAGAAGTTCAGGTTTTCCTAACAGGGTCATGGCGATGGAAAGTCTCTGTTTCATTCCCAGAGAATAGCGTTTCATTTTCATATTCCGGCTGTCCCAGAGGTCTACAAGACGGAGCACTCTTTCACATTCAGCTTCCGGCAGGTCTCTCAGTCTGGAGATCACAAGAAGGTTTTCCCATCCTGAGAGATGGTCATAAAAAGCCGCTGTATCAATCAGACTGCCTATTTTATTGAATCCTTCAGGATAAAGCTCTGATAATTTCTGATTAAAGATTGTGATTGCTGCGTTTTCATCAGGAATGCTTCCGATCAGCATTTTCATGGTGGTGGATTTACCGGCTCCGTTGGCTCCCAAAAAGCCAAAAATGCTTCCTTTCGGAACTGAAAGGTTGATATTTTTAAGCACCGGTTTCTGTTTAGAGAATTCAAAACTCAGATTTTGAATCTGTATTATGTTTTCCATGGGTGTAATTCGTTTGCAACAAAAATACAACTAAAACGGTATTATGCAATACAAAGTAGTATGTTTTTAAAAAAATCGCATTAAAAAAAGCCTCCAGAGTAGTTTTGGAAGCTTTAAATCTTGTATTAGAATAATTTTATTTAGGCTTATATCCTGATTCGTTGAATATTTTTGTAGCATCCAGCTTTAAAAAGTCAACCAGTTTGGTTTCCGGTTTCTGCTTAAAGTAAGCTTTACAGATCTGCCATCCGGTAAATATTCCGATTTGTGGGGAAGAAACATTATCAATTTCCGTATAAAACTTAGAAAATGGCCCCGGGGTTATAAAACGTTCAACCAATCTCGGATCATCTCCGAAGATCAGGTTTCCTTCCACGAAGTAATTCCAGATATTGGCTTCGTTGGCAACGGCCCACTCGTACTGTTTCTGGGTGTAATTCATTTTCAGATAATCAGGAGTATCGGGAAGGAAAGCATCCTGAAGCATCATTATTTTGCCGTTCAGTATTACCTGATCTATGAATTTCTGGTGATCCGGAGATTCTGTTACAATATTTTCAGCAAAGATCTGTGAAACTTTAGGAACGATATTCTGCAGATTCATCGATTTCTGGAAATACAGCTCCAATCCTTTATAATTGGCATTTCCATCTCCCATAAAGCCTGTAATATCAATGAACAGCTGATTTCCGTCTGCATCATAGATAATAGGATCCTGCGCCATCTGTAATGCGGAGGAAAACAAATATACCTTTGGATTTTTGAATTTCGGGAAATAGTATCTGATGTGAGAAAACAATCCCTGAAGTTCTTTCTGAAGCTTTGTCTGATCTATTTTTCCGGCAGCCTCTTTATAGATTTTTATTTCTTCTGCATCTGCCCTTCTCTTCTCAAAATCAGCATCGGAAACGGTCCCCTGAAACCATGGAAATCTGGTTTTAAACTGGTCCAGCGGAATTTTAGCATCATAAAATTCTTTGGAGATATCCGTGATCTCTACTTTCTCAGCAGTTTCTTTTATTTCTACTTTCCACAGCTTCTCGGGATCTTTCTTACAGGAATCCAATGCCAGAATTAAAATAGAAGAAAGCGCAATAAATCTGAAAATCTTCATTATTTTTACATGAAATTTAAGGACACAAAAATAAGGATTAAAAAGACAATTGGTGATGAATTTTAAAATATTTGCAACCTTCAGCCTGATTATTTCTGGATTTTCTTTTTATAACAGTCAAAAACTTCATTTTAAGAATCCCAATCTTGAAAAAGCAGTACTGGGAAATTTTGATCTGAACAAAAACGGATCACCGGAACAAGCGGAAGCCGATAAAGTGCCCCATCTGTTTCTGGTCCAGAATATCACGTCAACAGATGATCTGTCTTTTTTTAAGAACGCCAAAATGATTGTTCTGGACGAAAATCCAATTCCTGCTATTTCCATAAGCGGTCTGGAATCTCTGGAGCTGTTTTCATGCACAGGATGCAAACTATCTTCATTCAATAAAAAACTAACTTCATTATACCCTGACAATAACCTTCTGGAGAATATTTTGCTAAAAGAAGCTTCAAAAATTGATCAATTAACTTTATCTTTAAATCAATTAAAAACAATAGATATAACAATACCATGAAAATAGAAACCCAACGACTGATCTTAAGACCCCTGGAAGAGACTGACGCAGAACGGATGTTCCTGCTGGACTCCAACCCGGAAGTTATGAAATATATAGGTGTACCGGTACTTACGGAAATGAGCGAAACGGTAGATGTCATCAGGTTCATCAGAAACCAATACACTGAAAACGGCACCGGAAGACTGGCCGTGATTGAAAAAGAATCCGGATTACTGATTGGCTGGAGCGGCCTTAAATTGCTTACCGAACCTATTAACAGCTACTGCAATGTTCTGGATCTCGGCTATCGTTTTCTACCCGAAGCATGGGGAAAAGGTTATGCCGTAGAAGCTGCAAAAGCCTCTCTGGATATGGGATTTAATGAGATAAAGGCAGAAATTATCTATGCACACGCTCACTCAGGAAATGCAGCATCCAATCATATTCTGAGAAAATTAGGCTTTGAAAAAACAGGAGAATTCACAGAACCTGACGGGATCTGTAACTGGTATGAATTAAAACGTGAAAAATATATGTAAAATATGACGCTGAAGATAAGGCAGGAAGAGGAAAAAGACTATAAAAGAGTTTTTGAGCTTACAGAAGAAGCTTTCCGTGCTATGGAGCACAGCGACCACCGTGAACACTTTCTTGTTGAGCGATTAAGAAAATCAGAAGCTTTTATCCCGGAACTATCCCTGGTTGCTGAAAATGAAGACGGGGTAATTGCGGGACACATTTTACTGACCAGAATAAAAATAGAAAATAACCACGAATCTTTTGATTCACTGGCGCTGGCTCCTGTTTCGGTAAAACCTGAATTCCAGAACCAAGGCATCGGAGGACAGCTTATTCTTTCCGGACACCTTGCTGCCAGAGAATTGGGGTACCAATCTGTTATTCTCATCGGACATGAAGATTATTATCCTAAGTTTGGTTACGAAAAAACCAGTAATTTTGGAATTTCTTTTCCGTTTGACGTTCCTGAAGAAAATGGAATGGCCATAGAGCTGGTTAAAGACGGACTAAAAAATGTAACAGGTGTAGTAAAATACCCTAAGGAATTTGGAATAGACTAAAAAATAATACATAGAATGCAGACACAAAAAGTAATAGAGCATATTGTAAACTGGCTGAAAGATTATGCCGTAAAAGCAAAAGTAAACGGATATGTAATAGGTGTTTCCGGTGGTGTTGATTCCGGAGTAGTATCTACACTGGCAGCTATGACAGGATTGAAAACCCTTCTGATTGAAATGCCGATACGTCAGAAAACGGATCAGATAGACCGTGCATGGGAACATATGAACGACCTTAAATCAAGATTTCCGAATGTAGAAGCTATGTCTGTAAATCTTACGCCTGCTTTTGAAGAGCTTTATAAAACCTTCGATGTAAAGGATGACCTGTATCCTAATGAAAAGCTTGCTTTCGCCAATACAAGATCCCGGCTGAGAATGCTTACTCTGTACTATTATGGGCAGCTGAACGGGCTTCTGGTATGCGGAACAGGAAATAAAGTGGAAGATTTCGGAATCGGGTTTTATACTAAATATGGCGACGGCGGTGTAGATGTATCTCCTATTGCTGATCTTTATAAAACAGAAGTCTATGCATTGGCCAAAGCCCTTAATCTGGTTAAAAACATTCAGGAAGCGATTCCTACGGACGGACTTTGGGATGTAGACCGAACTGATGAACAGCAGATTGGTGCTACTTATCCTGAACTGGAAAAGATCCAGAAAGAGTATGGAACGAAAACTGCTGACGATTATGAAGGACGCGACAAGGAAGTGTTTTTAATCTTCGACAGGATGCATAAGGCGGCAAGACATAAAATTGATCCCATTCCGGTGTGTGACATCCCGGAGGAATGGAGAAACAGTTAATTTATTACCCATATATTGTTGCATTACCATATTATGAACAGTAAAATAAGAGCGGTATTATTCATGTGTCTCGGGCTTCTTTTCGGAATGTCTGTAATGTATATTTATAAGAACTTCATAGAAGACAGGAAAGAAAATAAAACTGAAACGGTAAACTACGGAAGTGCAGCAGAAGACCAGTATAATGCAGGAAATTCAACGGCACAGCTTTCCATTGACCAGCTTACAGAAGCGAAAACAGTCATCAGCTATGTGAAACAAAATCACAGGCTGCCGGAGTATTATATTACTAAAAATGAAGCCCGACAGCAGGGCTGGAATCCATCCAAAGGAAATCTCTGTGATGTGCTTCCCGGAAAAGCCATTGGTGGTGACACATTCGGCAACCGTGAAAGAAAACTGCCGGAAGGTGAAAAATATTACGAAGCAGATGTGAATTATCGCTGTGGAAACCGGAATGCAGACAGGATTATCTTTACAAAAAACGGTGATGTTTATCTTACCAAAAACCATTATAAAAGTTTTGAGAAGCAGTAAGATTTACGGCTTGCCTCTATGGTTATTCCTGACAGTTTCATGTTCGGAAAAAACACCTCTGTCCAAAACAGATGAACAGCCCATGACTATTCTGATACAGCCCTTCAGAGACATAAGCCCACAGGAAACAGCTATTGCTACGGAAGGAATCAGAAAGGTTTATCCTAATATCAAGGTTCTGGATCCCATCGATTTTCCTGAAAATGCTTATTATAAAGAAAGGAACCGCTACAGAGCCGATTCTGCCATTAAATTTCTAAACACCCGGACAAAGGAAGGGTTTGTAACAATTGGCCTGACAACTAAAGACATCAGTGTTACCAAAGGAAAAATAAAGGATTACGGCATTATGGGACTTGGCTACAGACCGGGAAAGGCCTGTATTGCCTCAAAATTCAGGCTGAATAAAAAGAATGCAGACGAACAGTTCTTTAAAATAGCCATTCACGAACTCGGTCACACCCAGGGACTGAAGCACTGCCCTGAAAAAAGCTGCTTCATGAGAGATGCAGAAGGAGGAAATCCCACTGATGAGGAAACGGATTTCTGCTCTTCGTGCAAAACTTTTTTAATCCATAAAAACTGGAAATTCAATTCAATATGAAGACAATATATATAGATTTTACAGACATCGGAGATTACGAGGATTTTTATGCCCAACTCAAAGAAAAGATTACACTTCCGGAATATTTCGGAGATAATCTTGATGCCTTGTCTGACGTTATTACCGGAGATCTGGAAATGCCGCTCCACATCGAATTTGTGAATATGACTGTAGATCAGCTTGAGATCTTTGAAGACCTTCTTACTACTCTGGAAGATGCCGAGGATGAAGTGGAAGATTTCAGTTTCAGCTATTATCTGGAGCAATATGAAGATGATGAGGCAGAGGATGAAGAATAAACCGGAATTTAAATAGAAAAAATTGAAGTATCAGTCAGTATTTTACAAAATCGTACAGGTAAAAGCTTACTGACATTTTTCTTTTTTAATATTGATAAGATTTAGGTTTTGAGAGAGCCAATGGAATGTTTTTTTTATTACTTTAGTCCGTATAAGTAATAAAAATCGTCCATTTTTAAAAGCTTATGTGAACTTCTGTACGCAAAGTTCTGCACTTAAAAATTACTAAAGTGTGATAAACCTTTGTGCCTGTTTCGATTTTAAAAAATTACCACAGATTTCTCTGATTACACAGATATTTGCAGCTATTTTTAATCATTCAGATTAAGCATATTTTTATTTGTCTCATCAATTGAAAGAGGCTGCCTCACTTTTGAAACAGCCTCTTTTATTTATATTTACTTACCAATAACTTCCGTAATCGGGTTTCCTACGTTTCCGCTTGGAAACTGGATCTTCAGTAAGGAAGAAACCGTAGGAGCGATATCCGTCATGTTATATGCCTTGTTGCTTTCTCCATGCTGGATTCCCCATCCCATAAAAATCAGCGGAATATGGGAATCATAAGAGTTCCATACACTGTGTGTAGTTCCTGTTTTAGAATACGGAGGCAGCATAGAATCACGGGAGATCAGCTGAATATCCCCGCTTCTCTGCCTGTTGATTCCATTGATGATTCTCTGTTTGATAGGCTCCGGAATGCTTGATTCCTGAACTTCCTCTACAGAAACGGCATATAAAACGCCAGGGTCTTTCTGTATTTCTTTGATGGCAAAATCTCTTACATCATCCAGCTCCAGCTTGTTATCATTCAGCAGCTTTCTATCGAAATAAACCTGATAGTTATCTACAGCATTGATCAGCTTATCTACTCCGAATTTATCTTTCAGCTTTTGGTTGATGTCTTTTTCCATTCCTTCCCCGAAGAAACCTGTCGGGATTTTATGCTCTTTCAGGAATCCTACTGAATGAGCACCACCATGGTCTGCAGAAAGGAAAACGGTATATTCGCCCTTGCCTACTTTTGAATCCAGGTAACTGAAGAACTGTGCCAGATCCTGATCTAGTCTTAAATAAACATCTTCAACTTCAATAGAATTAGGTCCGAACTTGTGACCCGCATAATCCGTAGAAGCGAGGTTAACCGTCAGGAAATCCGTGATATTATCAGCACCCAGCTTTTCTCCTTCTATAGAGGCTTCAGCCATCTTCAGGGTTAGTGTATTTCCGAAGGGTGTATAACGGATATTATCCTTTTTGGCTTCATAATCTTTAGCCAGATTGGTATATGGGAAAACAGGCGTTTTTGAGCTTCCCAACAGACCTTCCCATGAAGAATTATCTGGTGAGCTTTCTGTATACTGATTAATAGGAAGCAGCGTATTCCAGCCATTTGCCACTAATTTTGCAGGTAAATTCTGTGCATTGAAAGACTTCAGCCATTGAGGCAGGTCATCCATATACCATGTACTGGTAATAAAGTTTCCGGTACTGTCATCAAACCAGAAAGCTCCGTTCGGAGTGTGGCCTGCTGGCAGAATAGAAGCACGGTCTTTCAGGGAAACCCCGACTACTTTTCCCTGGAAATTGGTTGCCAGTCTCAGCTCATCGGTTACGGTTGTAGACCAAAGGTTTTTCGGAGAATGGCTTCCTGTTTTTATATTGGTTGTACCTACCGGTTTAACGCTTTCATCCGCAGTACAATAAACTCCTTTTCCGGTTTCCTTATCTGTCCAGTCATTTCCTGCAATACCATGGATGGCCGGAACAGAACCGGTAAAAATACAGGTATGCCCCAGAGCAGTAACCGTAGGAACATAGCTGATATGAACATTATTTAACGAATATCCTGTATTCAAAAGCCTTTTAAAGCCATCATTTCCGTATTTGCTGTAATAGCGGTAAAGATAATCCCATCGCATCTGGTCTACAACCATTCCTACTACTAATTTGGGTCTTGGTACCTGAGAATTCTTCTTCTGGGCATTGATTGTAATTACGGACAAAAAAGTAACTGCCGCAATTGAAATTTTCCTAAACATCCGGTAAAATTTTTATTGAGCACAAATTTACGGGTTTTGAAAGTTTTGAAGTATGAAATTTTATTTAAATTTGGCCTCATCACCTAATTAAATACTTTGGAAAGGATTATTCATATAATATCCGCATCTAATAAGATTAAAAATTATACCTCTATATGATCCAATTTAAATACGTTATTTTATATGTTGAAGACGTTGAAAAATCCATGAATTTCTACAAAGACACCTTTGATACGGAAATCAAATTTATCACCCCCGAAAAAGATTACGGAGAACTACTCACCGGAAATACCACTCTTTCATTTGCTTCTGTTACCCTGGCCGGGTCTAATATCAGGCAGGGATTTTTAGCGTCCAAAACTTCAGAAAAACCTTTCGGAATTGAGTTAGGATTTGTAACTGATGATGTTGCATCCCTCATAAAAAAAGCTGTAGATAATGGTGCCATTCTTTATGAAGACATTACCGTAAAACCCTGGGGGCAGAAAACCGCGTATATTAAAGATCCTGATAACTATCTGGTGGAAATCTGCACAGAAATTCAATAGCCGTTTATGGAAATAAAAAGACTGGAACAACTGACTGACAATCCGACTTTAGATTGGGGACATAACGGTTATGCCACAGATAAGATTCTTTCCGTTTCTTTTATTGAATATGCAGGCGCCTTTGAATTTATTTTAAAAGAAAAACCAATATGCTATACCAAAACCTGGGAAACCGGTTCTGATGATATAGAAGACCTCAATGAAATTATTAAAAAGGGATATTCTTTTGGTGCTTATATAGACGGTAAACTCATAGGATGGATTATTGGCGAACACAGAACCTGGAACAACAGCTTTTATATTGAAAACATTCTGATCAGTGAAAACTACAGAAGGTCCGGTGCCGGTGCCCTGCTGATTAAAAACATTGTTAAGGAAGCCAGAAATCTTAACTGCAGGGTCATAGAGCTTGAAACCCAAAATACCAATTATGCTGCCATACAGTTTTACAGAAGGTTAGGATTCAGCATTACAGGACTGAATACCAGACTGTATGAAAATACGGATGAAACCGCTATTTTTATGACTCTGGATTTATAATAACAGCATCATCCGGTAACTGAAAAGAAACAGAAATGCCCTCAGGATATTCTTTAAATTTCAACAGATTTTTAAATCCCACACTAGTGTATTAAATATTATTTGTATATTAGTAATCAGCAAACTAAAAATATCAATGACTATGAAAAATCGAAAAAAATTAACGAGAAAACAGCTGGAATTTATTAAAGGGGGTGATAATCCGTATGCACTTTGCGATATGAACGGCGAATGCCCGCCAACAGCAGGATCCTATTATTGCAGTGATGGTGTCTGCTACAGCTTTAATCCGGGCAGTAACCCGGGTGGAGGTGGCGGCGGAGGCGGCTGCAGTGAGCCTCAGCGTCTTTGCATGTCCTGGGAAACCGGATGCGGATGCATATATTAAGAGATATAATATTGTTAGATAAATTTTAAGAGTGGTTTTTACCGCTCTTTTTTGTTTACCATCAATAAAAAATGCATCTTTGGTAAAATAAAACTAGTTTCATGAAACTTACTTACTTTCATATAGCTGTACATAAAATAGCTTTTAACTTTAGAGGTTTACACGGTAATCATTATATTTTTTATTAACAGCATGAGATATTTAGAAAAGGTTCAGAGCCTACTCCCTCTTGGTTACTTATACCTGATTGTTCTGGGACTTTTAAAGGAAAGCGTAATGTTTTACCAACTGGATATTAATATTCTGAAATATTCCTCACTCACAGATATTCTGATCAGCCCTGTAGCTGATATGGTGACCAATCCTATCCTGATTGTGATGATCCTTCTGATGATTCTTCTTTTCTTTGGCTTTCAGGTTCTTCTGATTAAAAACAGCCACAAAAACTGGGTCCAGAAATTATTGAAAGGTTACAGGATCAATGTAGATCCTGAGAAAAAAGAGCTCAGAAAAGCTATGATCCCTGCATTTGTATTACTTGTAGCTCTGGAACTGCTTTCATTGTTTGTAGGTCTGGGAATTGGCGGCGGAAACCGTATCAAAAAAAGGCTGGACACACAGAATTTGCGCTATAATTATAAATTAACCACCGGTTCGGATGCTTCTGCTGAAATTTATATGATTGATATTAACAGCAGCTATTATTTTTACGTTAAGAAAGGCGAAAAACAAATCAGGATAGCACCGGTTAGCACTATCAATAATCTGGAAATCATTAAGAAAAAATAGTATGAAAAATAAACATTTTACTGAATATACAGATGAAGAACTTATGAGTAATGAAAAGAAAATCAAGGTTCTTACCATTATGCTGGCCTCCTCCATGATGGTGTTATTCTTCACCTTTATTGTACTGGTCATTAAAAAAGGCTTTAATCCAATCATGATCATCCCGATAGGTATACTTCCTCTGTTGGTCATCAATATCATGAATCTGAAAAAATTAAAAAAAGAGAAGGAAAAAAGAGGACTTCATTAGCAGATATCTGAAATTAATTATTCCCGGAACATTCAGAAGGTAAAAAAACTGAACTTCATGATAAAATGAAGGAACTCAAAAACAAAGAGGTCCCGTTTTCAGGTTGGGTTTATTATGCAGCATAACCAGCAGCTTACGCTCTCAGAAGCAAGGAAACGAACTCCGGCACCGGGTATATGAAATGAAAAATAGGAAATTCAGGGCTATCACAATCTGATGATAATTGAATTTCATAGTGAAGATTAACCTATAAGCAATACGAAAATATGGACATACGGATTCAGGAAATCAAAGACAAAATAGAAATACCGGCCACAGAATTCATCACCGGAGGATTCAGACCAGAAAATACAATAGAAGAGTCCTGGATAGGGCGCGTTACCGCTTATGCAGAACACGAAGAAATTCCTCTGGACCAAAACGGGGATCAGATGATGCCTCTGCTTCAGCTATATCTTCCCAACCAGCCTTTCGTTCCCGAACTTCTTAAAAAAACGAAACTGCTTACTGTTTTTATCACTTATCGCTTTCCTAAGCCGCTTGAAAAAATGGGACCTAACTGGGTTATCCGGGAATATGAAAATTTAGACGACTTTGTGATTAAAGACCTCAACAATCCGGAATCTTACCTGAAACCTTTTCCACTTCGTTCCCAACTGGTTTCCAAAGATGCTCCTTTATGGGATGGAGGGGGTCTGGAAGATCTTCCCGGCGATATACAACGGCAAATTATCAATCTTGAAAAGGAAAGAGTCATTGGAAGCTATTTTGATATTATCCAGCACTGCTACAGTACAAAACTGGGCGGCTATCCTTCTTTCTGCCAGCCCGGCATAGGAATTAAAGACGGCTTCGGAAAGGGATTTGAGTATGTTTTCCAGATTTCTTCAGACGGAAAGGCAGGCCTTAATGTTATTGACAGCGGAAGCTTAATGTTTGCGAAGAACAGTAAAACCGGTGAATGGAGTATGTATTATGATTTTTACTGATCCTCTTCTATTTAAATCTGCTATTTTAGCTTCACAATCTTCAGCATTTAAGTAATAAATCGTTATTCCGGATTGTTATTATTCTATGAGAACCGTTTATTTGCTTTTCCTTATGGTGATATCTGTTACTATTCCGGCCCAGAACAGTAGTCCTGAAGCTTTTTTCAAAACTTCAGATCATATCAGGATCAAATATAAGATCTCCGGAAAAGGAGAAGCCTGCATCTATATTCCGGGAGGCCCGGGACAGGGCTACCCCTCTTTTGAACTTCTGGGCGGAAACAGTCTTGAAAAACATATGAAAATGGTCTATATGGATCAGCGAGGCTCCGGAGGATCTGATCCGTCCGGAAATTATCATCTGGATACTATGGTACAGGATATTGAAGAGCTCAGACAGCATCTGAAACTTGATAAAATCTTCCTTCTTGCCCATTCTTTCGGAGGAATTATCGCGGTTAATTATGCTAAAAAATATCCACAGCACATCAAAGGTCTGATTCTGGCCAATATTACCCTCCATTTCCTTAATGATGAATCTTTAAAAGAGCAGATTGAATATGGAAACAGCCTTCTTGGTTTACAGAATAAAACCATACCTAAAGACAGTCTTTCCTCTGAGCTTTCAAAAATAAGCAGCCAGATGAGAAAAAAAAGAATCGGATATAAATTCCTCACCAATGATATCAAAACCATCAGACAGACGGATAAAATAGATTCTCTCCATCCCAGAATCATTGATTTTGGCATGGCTGTCATCTCAAAACCCAAAGAATTTCCGGAGTATTATGCAGATTATACAAGTCTTACCAAAGAGATTGCTGTTCCTGTACTTGTCATCACCGGAAGAAATGATAAAGCTGTAGGAACACGGCATTATAAAACATTTCATTTCCCTGATCAGAAAACGGTTTCTATAGACGGTGGCCATCTTTTGTATTATGAGAAAAACAGAGAGTTTACCCAAGCAGTCCGGAATTTTATCAATCGACAGAAATAAATCTCTTTTCGCCCTTTTTCATAAATTTACATTAAAAATGATCCGGATCTCTCCTGATTTTTAACTTTAATCTGAGAAATTATTCCGTATTTAAAAATAAAAGTATGACGAAATTTATCTGGAAAGGAATACTTTATCAATCCCTGGAATGTTTTACTCTGCGGGAAGACACCGGGAATTATATCATTTCATCCAAAATCATCGGCAGTTACCTGGATAAAATTTACACTGCCGAATATACCATAAACACTGACAGAAACTGGAATGTTCTGGAATTTCTCATCCAATCTGAGGTAAATTCCGCTAAAAATACATTATCCGGGAAGAAACGGGGAAATAAATGGAAAATCAATCAGACTGAGCGCCCGGAATTTGAAGGCATCCAATATATAGATATTTCACTGACGCCTTTCACGAATACCCTTCCCATTAACACCTTGAAATTACAGGAAAATAAGTCACAGGAAATTCAGGTGATTTATATTGATGTTCTGAACAGTGCATTAAGGCCAGCCAGCCAACGATACACAAGAACAGCAAAGGAAAAATATCTTTACGAAAATATTCCTAAAAACTTTGAAGCAGAAATAACAGTTGATGAATCAGGGTTGGTACTTGATTATCCACAGCTTTTTGAGAGGGTGAAAACGCTTTAATTCTTATGTATGAAACATATTTTTTAAGATTTCGGCGCGGCCTGCGGCCGCGCCGAAATCTTCTTAGCCATTCTCCATAAAAACCACTATGAATTTCCGAATGATTAGTGATCGATATGATGGCTTTTCTAATTTTAATTGTTTTAAAGATCTCTAAAAAAGCCTTTTAATTAAAGATTTCAGATATTTTTTCATCTGTTTTGTACTCCTTAATAAAGTTTTCTAAACTATTCTTTAGAATTTCTAAGGTCAAATAATCATTAGAAGAGGATTGAAACCGAATAATGGCAACCCAATCCGGATAATTAGTTGTTTCGTTATAAATCAATTTATCAAAACTTCTACTAATTAAGTACTTATTAAATTCTATTTTAAA
>NZ_LJOD01000010.1 GCF_001295265.1 Chryseobacterium indologenes
ATGACAACTCACTTTAATAAGTAAAAGCTTCTTCACAGAAGAACACTTATATAAATTTTTAAAAGCAGTAACATGGTCACATGTTGCTGCTTTTTTTTTATGGAATAAAAATAATTTCTGAAATATTCTAAAGATACTCATTTAAAAAGGTAATATTTTCAGAAGATTAATTACCCCATTTAATTAAACTCACAACTTATATGAATACATTGTAGCAGATTTTATATTTTTGTAGCTTAAATATTACAATGAGATATTTCATCATCATACTCTTCATATGCTTTAATGTTAAAGCTCAGACAGTCAAAACAGACTCTGGTAAAATCGTTAAAAAAGCAGAAGACACCCTTGTCATTGATTCAGGGAAAAAAGATTCCCTGAAAATTTTTAAACCTACCATCAATGATTATCTGTATCAGACCCAGTTTTCTGAAAAGAAAGTTTTTGATACCGTAATGACTTTTGATAAGACCCATATCTTTTCCCAATACAATAACCGGGATAATTTTGGAAGAGTCCAGCCTGCTAATATTGGTGCAGGATTCAATCCTCTGATATATGGAGTGAACGCTGAACAGAATCTGTCTCTTCTGCCTTCCAATAAATCCTACATGATCTTAGGAGCAGATGATATTAAATACTATGACGTAAAGACTCCTACAGCATCTTTCATTTACCATACCGCAATGAAAAACGGTGCTGCCCTTAATTCTACCTATACCCAGAATATCGGCAAAAGGTTCAACTTTGCCATTGAGTATATGGGACTTCGTTCACAGGGTTTTTATAGGAATTCACTGGCCGCTAATAACAATACCCTCTTTTCCGGGCACTATGTTTCCAAGAGTGGAAACTATGAACTATTTGCCCATTACCTGCATCAGAATGTCAACAATCAGGAAAGTGGGGGAATTGTAGATGATGCAAGATTCCAGAGCGGAGACAGCAATTACAAGAACAGGCAGAATGCACAGGTGAACCTGGCGTCATCCAGCTCACAGTTCTCTTATAGAAGATATTACCTGAGCCATCAGTTTACACCGTTCAATGCAGAGAAATTTCCTTTCAGTATAAGGCATACCATTTTCCATCAGGGAAATAAATATTATTATA
The DNA here is from genome assembly GCF_001295265.1 of Chryseobacterium indologenes. Classification (GTDB taxonomy): domain Bacteria; phylum Bacteroidota; class Bacteroidia; order Flavobacteriales; family Weeksellaceae; genus Chryseobacterium; species Chryseobacterium indologenes_A. Next base: position 1,114 of record NZ_LJOD01000010.1, read on the forward strand.
ATCAGGGACAGCTGGAGCCATATTGGTATACAGATGCAGCGACAGAGGTAACGAATGGTTTTCCCCTGACAACCAAAAAATATTCAGATAATTTCAGCAATACAGTAAGCCTTGTTTTTAACAATGAAAGACTCAAACTTGATGCCGGAGTTCGTTACCAGATGCTGAAATTCGGTGTCCGGGATTTTGCAACGATTAATGGAATAGCTCTTCCCGGAGAATTGAAAGAAAATAGAATTGGTGCCGTAGGAAATCTTCAGGTCAAACTTTGGGATAAGATTCAGCTGAAATCCTTTTTAGAGTTCTCAAACGGAAGTCTGTTCGGAAGTTATCTCAGAACAACCAACAACCTTAAGTTTGAACCCATAAAAGATTATTTTGTTAATACCAGAGTAAATTTTCAAAGTGCTTATCCTTCCTTCAATTATTTACTGAACACTTCTGTTTATAATGGTTTCAATTATTACCTTGAGAATGCAAAGAACCAATCTGTAACAGAGATCGGAGGAAGTGTCAACCTGAAATGGTTCAAAACGGAACTTTTTGCCAATTATTTCAGAATAGAAAATTATACTTATTTTGACAGCAATGCCACCCCGAAACAAAGCGAGAGCTCACTGAATATTTCCCAGATAGGAGGAGATGCAACCTTCAGCTTTGGTAAATTTCATTTGAATACAAGGCTTCATTTCCAGAATACATTAACCAATAAAGAACTGCTTCCTCTGCCAGGCTTTATCGGAAGAGCAAATTTCTTCTATCAGACCCATGCATTCAAAAAAGCTGCCGAAATTCAGGCCGGATTAAAAGTATATTACTTCTCTAAATTTGCATCAAGAGATTATTTCCCGATCCTGAATGAATACATTCTTCCCAATGCAGAGGCATTCTCAATCGGAGGGCAGCCTATTGCCGATCTTTATATCAATATGAAGGTGAAAAAAATGTTCTTTTACGTAGAAGGACAGCAGATCGGAACTGTAGTTTCCAGTAATAAAGCCTATGCATTTCCACACTATCCTGTTTATGATTTCAGGCTTAACATCGGAATTGTGTGGTATTTGTTCAACTAAAAGAAAAACAAGTTGAAAACAATCAGTAAAATATCATTTAACGACATAGAAAGTATCCCTCAGCTGGTGAAAGATTTTCTGAGCCAAAACATCGGGGGATTTGAAGAAAATATGTTTTCTTTAGAGCATTTCAGAAAACAAATTCATCTTAAAAAAGACTCTTTTACCCAGGATCAGAGAAATATACTGGCAGATGAATTGGAAAAACAGCTGGAAGGCTTACCTCTTTCTTCAAGGCAGAGAGAAAACCTCGACAGGCTGAAATGGCCTGATACATTTACCATCACAACCGGACATCAGCTGAATCTTTTTTCCGGCCCTGTTTTCTTTATCTACAAAATTTTGCAGACCATCAAAACATGTACCTTCCTGAAAGAAAACTTTCCGGACTTCAACTTTGTTCCGGTATACTGGATGGCTTCTGAAGATCATGATTTTGCAGAGATCAATCATTTCAAAACAGAAAGTAACTATTACGAGATTAACGAAAAATCCGGTGGGCCTGTTGGAAGAATGAAAGTCAGCGATACCTTTTTCATTTCAGAATTTGAAAAGGAATTTAAAGATTCTGTTTTCGGAACAGAACTGGTTCTGATGCTGAAAGAAGCTTACAAAACAGGAAATACGCTTACCCGGGCAATACAAATTTTAGTTAACAGACTTTTCTCAGAATTTGGACTGTTGATGATAGACGGAGATTCCAGAACACTTAAAACGCAGGTTAAAGAAATCTTCAAAGACGAGCTTCTGAATTTCAGCCTTTACAGTAACTCAAAAGAAAAAGTAAGCTTTCTGAAAGAGAAATACGGCAAAGTTCAGGTCAATCCAAGAGAAATTAATCTTTTTTATCTCTCAGAAACAAGAGACAGAATAGATTTTAATGGTACTTTTTATACTATAGTAGATAAAGACATCAGATTCACACAGGAGCAGATTCTGCATGAACTGGAAAATAATCCTGAAAAGTTCAGTCCAAATGCTCTGATGCGTCCCGTTTATCAGGAAAAAGTACTTCCCAATCTTGCTTATATTGGCGGGAATGCAGAAATTATGTACTGGCTTGAGCTCAAAGATTACTTTTCAAAAATCAATATTCCCTTTCCAATTCTGATTCCGAGAAACTCAATGCTTTTCCTTCCGGAAAAAACACTGGGGAAAATAGAAAAACTGGGTCTTAAAATTGAAGACTTTTTTGGAAGCTTTACAAACATTACCAATCAGAAAATTTTAGAAGACAGTAATGTTTTAAAATTGCTGGAAGAAAAAGAAATGCTGCTGGAAAAAAGTTTTTCAGAATTGAAAGCTGTTGCGGAAACTACAGAAAAATCTTTCGGAAATATGGTGAAAGCTGAAGAAGTAAGACAGTTGAAATCTTTCAAAAGAATGAAAAAGAGACTTCTTCATGCAGAGAAAATAAAACAGAACGAACTGCTGGAAAGGCTGGAGAATCTATTTTTAGATATACATCCGTCTAAGACCTGGCAGGAGAGGGTATATAACTTCAGCGTATTCTTTTCAGATTACGGGTATTCATGGCTTGAAAATTGTTTGCAAGAAATGGTGGTTCAAGAATCCAAATTAATAATTGTTGCCATTTAATTTTAAAGAAGTATTTTTGTAAATTATAATTATCGAATATGATAAAGAGGTTTTTTATTCTGTCCAGTTTATGTATGGTTTTGGGGGTGTCTGCTCAAAATTCACATACCGTTGCCAAAGGAGATAATCCTTATAATATCGCTAAAAAGTACGGGATAACTGTAGACGAATTGTTAAAGCTGAATCCAAAATTCAAAGACGGAAAACTGGCTATTGGTGATGTTCTTACAGTAAAAGCTGAAAAACATACCACACCGGTTTCTAAACCTGTTCCCGCTGAAAAAGCAAAACCGAATACAGGAGGAGTATCAGTTGGGAAAATTGTATTACAGCCAAAGCAAACCGTTTACGGAATTACAAAACAGTACCGCATTTCTGAAACAGATCTTCGAAAGCTGAACCCTGAACTGGATTCTCATATGAAGATTGGTGACGAAATCACACTACCTCTTGAAAGCATAAAAAAATATGGCGGAGGGCAGCAGACAGCTCCCGTTGTAGCGAAACCTGTTGACACACCGTCTGAAAAACCTGTAGCTTCCGGCTCTTCAGATAAAGGAACCTATGTTATCCAGGCAAAAGATAATTATTACAGAATTTCAAAACAGTTTGGAATCAGCCAGCAGGAACTTTTTGCTTTAAATCCCGGATTAGAAGAAAAAGGCCTGAAACCTGGCGAAACCATCAATATTAAAAAATCAGATACGGATGCCGCTTCAGAAGCGGTAAATCCGAAAACAAAAATAGACTCAGGCAATGAAAGATCCTCAGCAGGATCTGCAGGAGCAACGGCTGATGATTATGTTACCTATACCGTTCAACAGGGAGATACTGTTTTCTCTATTGTCAATAAATTTGGAATTTCCATAGATGAGCTGATTGCACTTAACCCTGATCTTTCCCACGGGCTGAAAGCAGGAATGGTATTAAAGATCAAAAAGCAGGACCCGGCTTACGTAAAGAAAAATGGAGATGCACTAAGCGTAGTATTAATGCTTCCATTTGGATACAGCACCAATGAAACCCAATACAGAGGAATGGCCATGGATTTCCTTACAGGAGCTAAACTTGCCATTGAAAGAAATGCAAGGGGAGGACAGAAGCTGGATATTAAGATCGTGGATTCAGGAAATGAGGCATCATTCAGAAATTCACTCACACAAATTAACCCGGATAATACAGACCTGATTATTGGCCCATTCTTTAAGTCTAATGTGATTGATGTTCTTGATTTTACCAAAAATCAGAAAATTCCTATCGTAGCCCCATTTGCCAACTCACCGGAACTGTATAATTACAGTAACCTGATCATTGTAGAAACTAATGACCAGACCTATGCTGATAAAATCGTAGAAGAAGTTAAATCTGTTTATTCAGACCAGAAAATATACGTTGTTGCTGACAGCAAAAAAGAAATGGCAGCGTACATCAAAGGCGGACTTGAAAAAGCCGTTAAAAATCCCAATGTTATCATTGTTAATTCCCCTGCTGAAATCCAGCTGGATCAGAATATGATGACAGGACAGTCAGCTCCGGTTATTGCTATTTTAGCAAGTGATGCTGATGCTGCGGGAGAAGCTTTTGCGAATAGAATGATCAGTCTTTCCAAAGAAGTTCAGGGAGTAAAAGCATTCAGTATGTACTATTCTCCGGTTTTCGAAAAGAAAGTTGATGAGTTGAGTCAGGCTAGCCTTGTATACCTGATGGACAGAAAAATTAATACCGACGGGAATTTTGAAAAAGAAATCCTGGCAGCATACAAAACAAAATATTGTAAGACACCTCCTAAATATGCCGTTGTAGGTTTTGATGTAGTCAATGATATGCTGACGAGAGAAAACAAAAAAGGAGAGATCTTTAAGCAGATGAACAAAGTACAGACACAGCTGGCTACCAAGTTCGAATTTGTAAAATCTAAAGCTAACGGAGCTTATGTAAATACAGGTTACCGTGTAATCAGATTAGTACCATAAAGGATTTATATTTCTTTAACAGAATTATTTTAACATTATATTTATATTTGCATAATATTTAATTCAATACATGAAAGCACTTGTATTTCCTGGGCAGGGTTCTCAGTTTGTCGGAATGGGAAAAGAATTGTATGATTCCAGAAAAGATATCAAAGATCTGATGGAGTCTGCCAATGAAATCTTAGGTTTCGATATTCTTTCCATTATGTTTAACGGAACAGATGGAGATCTTAAGAAAACAGAGGTTACCCAGCCTTCTATATTTATACATTCAGTAGCTGCTCTAAAAGCAGTAAACGGTCTTGGAGCTGAGATGGTTGCAGGACATTCTTTAGGAGAATTTTCAGCATTGGTTGCCAATGGAGTTCTGTCTTTTGATGATGGACTGAAATTAGTTTCCGAGAGAGCAAAAGCGATGCAGGAAGCTTGTGATGCCAATCCAAGCTCAATGGCTGCAATTTTAGGTCTTGAAGATACTGAAGTTGAGGAAATTTGTGCATCAATCAATGGAATTGTAGTTCCTGCCAATTATAACTGTCCGGGACAGCTTGTTATTTCAGGAGAGACACCTGCAGTAGAAGAAGCCTGCGCAAAGCTTAAAGAAGCAGGAGCCAGAAGAGCATTATTACTTCCGGTAAACGGAGCATTCCACTCACCTTTAATGCAGCCGGCACAGGAAAGATTGGCCGCTGCCATTGAAAAAACAAAATTCAGAAAAGCAACCATTCCGGTTTATCAGAATATTACCACTACAGCCATTACCAATCCTGATGAGATCAAGCAAAATCTGATCGCTCAGCTTACAGGTCCTGTAAAGTGGACGCAGTCTGTTCAGAATATGATCAAAGACGGTGCCTCTAATTTTGTGGAAGTAGGTCCTGGAAAAACACTTCAGGGACTGATTAAGAAAATTGATGCTGCTGTGGAAGTGGCTTCAGCCATCTAATAAAAATCATATGGGCGAAATATTTTCACCGGGAAAGCTTATGCTTACTTCAGAATATTTCGCGATAGACGGAGCTCTTGTCCTGGCGGTACCAACGCTGCTGGGACAAGAGTTTTTTTTTGAAGAAAAAGATGATGGAAAATTCCTTATTTTCTGGGAAGCCTATCATCAGAATAAATTATGGCTGAAAGCAGTCATCAATTACAAAAACTGGCAGATCCAGGAAACCAATCTGCCGTCAGCTGCTGAATTTATTCTCAAAACCCTTAAAAACGTTCAGCAGCTTTCAGAAACCCAGTTCAAAAACCGTTTTTCCTATTCTTTAAAAACTAATCTTCAGTTTCCTGCAGATTACGGACTGGGAAGCAGTTCAACCTTAATGAATAATCTAGCCGAATGGGCCGGAATTGATCCTTTTCATTTAAACAGCATCAGCCTTGGCGGGAGCGGATACGATATTGCAGTGGCCAGAGAGAAATCGGCTGTATTGTTTAAAAGTAAGCCTGAAATATGGTATGAAAAAACAGGCTTCAATCCGTCTTTCAAAAATGAGCTTATTTTTATTCACCTAAATCAGAAGCAGGATAGCCGCGAAGGAATTAAACTTTACAAATCAAAAGTAAAGTCTCCGGAACTGATCCTTGAATTTTCGGATTTGACAAAAAAAGTTTTATTATGCAATGAATTGGAAAATTTTTCTGAACTGATGATGATTCATGAACATAAAATTTCAGATTTCATTGAAATTCCTACAGTTAAGGAAAAGTTTTTCGCAGATTGTCCCGTTTTTGTTAAAAGTCTGGGAGCATGGGGCGGGGATTTTGTAATGAGCGCCAAATTTGAAGGCTTTAAGGACTATTTTTGGGGAAAAGGTTTCACCAGTGTTTTTGAATGGTCTGAAATAATAAACTCGTAATCAGTAATTTACAATCCTGTTTTTTTATTTGTCATTCTGACTTATATCATTATATTTAAACCACCTTTAACAAATAATTAATATTAATTTTGTTGAACCCAATAAAGAAATAGAAAATATAAGTAAAATGAAACACGCTAAAATCATCCAGGATTTAGAAAAATTAGGGATTAAAGGAAATTACGAGGTGGTATATAACCCTTCTTACGAAGAATTATATCAGGCTGAAGTATCTCCTGAAAATCAAGGCTTTGAGAAAGCTGAACTTACGGAATCAGGTGCAGTATCAGTAAAAACTGGAATTTTCACAGGTCGTTCACCTAAAGACAGATATATTGTTCAGGATGATGTTACAAGAGACACAATTTTCTGGGACGGAAAAGTAAATCTTCCTACTACAGCAGAAATTTTTGATTCTTGTAAAGGATTAGTGCTGAACCAGCTTGCTGAAGCTAAGAAAATCTATGTTGTTGATGCTTTTTGCGGAACCAATGCAGATACAAGACTAAAAGTAAGGTTCATCGTTGAAGTAGCGTGGCAGGCTCATTTCGTTACGAATATGTTCATCCGTCCGTCTCACTATGAGCTTGAAAACTTCGGAGAGCCTGATTTCACAGTTATCAACGGTTCCAAAACAACCAACCCGAACTGGGAAGCTCAGGGACTGAACTCTGAAAACTTCATTATGTTCAATCTTACAGAAAAACTTCAGATTATCGGAGGTACATGGTACGGTGGTGAAATGAAGAAAGGAATGTTTGCCATGATGAACTATTATCTTCCGTTGAAAGGTATGGCGTCTATGCACTGTTCTGCAAACGTAGGTGAAGAAGGAGATGTTGCTCTTTTCTTTGGTCTTTCAGGAACTGGTAAAACGACCTTGTCTGCTGACCCTAAAAGATACCTTATCGGTGACGACGAGCACGGTTGGGATAACAACGGAGTATTCAACTATGAAGGAGGTTGCTATGCTAAAGTAATTGACCTTTCCGAAGAAAAAGAACCGGATATTTTCAGAGCAATCAAGAGAGATGCACTTTTAGAGAATGTAGTGATAAACAACGGTGTTGCAGACTATAAAGACGGATCTATCACTGAAAATACAAGAGTATCATACCCAATCTATCATATCAATAAAATTGTTCTTCCTTCAAAAGCAGGACATGCTAAGAAGATCGTTTATCTTTCTGCAGATGCGTTCGGGGTACTTCCTCCGGTTTCCATTCTGGATGATAATCAGGCACAATACCACTTCCTTTGCGGATATACATCAAAGTTAGCCGGAACAGAAAGAGGAATTACTGAACCTCAGCCGTCTTTCTCTCCTGCATTCGGAGAAGCATTCCTTACCCTTCACCCGACTATGTATTCTAAAACACTGATCGGTAAAATGAAAGAGCATGGAGCAAAAGCGTATCTTGTTAATACAGGATGGAATGGAACTGGGAACAGAATCTCTCTGAAAGATACAAGGGCGATTATCGATGCGATCATCGATGGTTCTATTGATAACGCACCTAAAACAAAAGTTCCTATCATGAACCTTGAAATTCCTACACAGCTTCCAAATGTTTCCGAAGGTATCCTTGATCCTAGAGAAACATACAGCAATGCTTCAGAGTGGGAAGAAAAAGCAAAAGATCTTGCGGCGAGATACATTAAAAACTTTGAGCAGTACTGTGATACTGAAGAAGGAAGAAAGCTAATCGCTTCAGGTCCTCAATTGCAGGAACAAACTATCTAATCAGATATCTTATACATAGAAAGCCTCATCATTGATGGGGCTTTTTTATTTGTATTTTCTGCAGTTTTCAAGCAATTCGTTTTGTTCGTCTAGTTTATGAATTGCTGTTTGAATTGAATGCTCATTAATCTTTTTGACAACGATATATTTAGATACTGAATAAAAAGGTTCTTCATTCAATGCTTCATCCAAATATTTAGGCGTAGTAAAAATTACCCAGTATTTATCATTATTTGAGAATTTAATAGTTACTTCTACGGTATCAGATTCTTCATATAGTATTTCGTCATCTATATGAATTGAAATTATTTCGGGTTCATTATTTAAACTAAAATAAAATTTCGAATACCATTTCAGTTTGTTCTCATCGTTATAGATTCTGATATTATCAGGACCTATTTCTTCAATGATATATGATTTCCTCTTGGTAAGTTGGCTTGGAAAAATAGAAATACATTTGCAATAAACCTTGTCTTTTATTTTCATGGAATCAGCCAATTGGATTTATTTTAAACTAAGGATCGCTAACCGATACCCGTCCATTCCAAATCCGGACAATACAGCATCCGTATGAGCTGCCGTTACAGATTTCTGGCGGAATTCTTCACGTTTGTAAATATTGCTGATATGTACCTCAATTTTCGGCTTGCTGATGTTCTTTAAGCAGTCTGCGATGGCATAGGAATAGTGAGTATAGGCTCCCGGATTAATGACCAGAGCATCAAAATCATCTTCCTGCAGTCTGTTGATAATTTCCCCTTCAATATTAGACTGGTAATAATCCAGTTCGTGGGCTGGAAACTCATTTTTCAGTTCTGTAAAGCAGGTCTCCATAGAAATACTTCCATAGATTTCGGGTTCTCTCGTGCCCAGCAGGTTCAGATTGGGGCCATTGACAATTAAAATTTTCATGTTATAAATTTAGAAAGTTTAGTTCAGTTAATGAAGTATTTTTTTTCTAATCTCAGTTTTTTCTTCTTTGAATAATTCATAATGATATTTATCATATTTACGAAATCAATAACTGTGTAATACTTTGATGTGATGGATTTTAATTAAAAATTAAGTTAATTTTTGAAAAAATTTCATTAAAAAAATATAAGTCTACTTGTTTTGTAGACTAATTGTTTTTAGATTTGCAGACATATTTCGATCGGCTTATAAAGAAAGATGGAGGGAACTGACCCCGTGAAGTCTTAACAACCTGCCTCTGTGCAAGGTGTTACATTCAGCCTTTAAAGGAAAAATAAGCATTTGGTTAATCGTATTTATCGATGCCCTTTGCTGACTTTTCTGCAAAGGGTAAATTTTTAATATATGATAAATAAAATTGATTATGATTGGTGAATATTTAATTAAATCTAAAATTTGGATTCCTCCGGTTGCTGTATTTTTTCTTGGAATTGCTACTGTGAACGCGCAGGAAACCCAGCCGAAAAAAGATACAATCCGTGAAAAAGAAATTGATGAAGTAGTAGTAGTGGCTTATGGTAAGGCAAAAAGAAACAGTTATACCGGGTCTGTAGCTACTATTTCCAGCGATAAGATTAATAACAGACCTGTTACTAACATTACAAAAGCACTGGAAGGGCAGGTTCCGGGAATTCAGGCAGCAAGTGCTTCAGGACAGCCTGGCTCCACAGCATCCATCAGAATACGGGGGATTGGCTCTGTAAGTGCTTCCAGTGATCCGCTTTTTGTGGTAGACGGAATTCCGTTTGACGGAAATATCAACTCCATCAGCCCGAATGATATTGAATCCATCAGTGTATTGAAAGATGCTACGGCAAGTGCTTTATACGGATCAAGAGGAGCTAACGGAATCATCATCATTACCACTAAATCCGGTAAAAAAGGAGAAGCGAAAATTAACTTCAATATCAGTCAGGGATTTTCCGGAAGAGCCGTTAAGGACTATGAGCAGGTAAATACAGATCAGTATTTCCAGCTGCATTGGGAGGCCTTGAGAAACGGATACAAATCTGATAAAATCTCTGCCCAGCAGGCAGCACAGATGGCTTCAGATAACCTTGTGTCTTCCCTGGGGATTAATCCGTACGGGCCGGGTTATCCCAATCCTGTAGGAACAGACGGGAAATTGCTGCCGGGTGCAAAAGCTTTATGGAATGATGACTGGAGAGATGTTCTTCAGAGGATGGCTTCCAGAAACCAGGTTGATTTTGATATCAGTGGAGGAAGTGATAAAAGCAATTATTTCTTTTCGTTAGGCTATCTGGATGATAAAGGAATTGCAATTCAATCTGGTTTCAAAAAATACAGCACACGCTTAAAGCTGAATTCAGAAGTCAAAAAATGGTTGAACGTAGGAGTGAATTTAAGCTATACGAACAGTATCCAGCAGGCTCCGACTTCTTCGGATTCCAAAGCAAGCAATGTGATTCAGGCAGCAAGAACAATTCCTTCTTTTTATCCGTATTATGAAAGAAATCCAGACGGAAGCTATAGACTGAATGCTGATGGAGAAAGGGTGTTTGATTTCGGAAAATACAGACCAAGTAATGCGCTTCAGAACCAGAATTTAGCAGCAACACTACCTTTGGATAAAAATGAAAACCGGGAAGATAACTTTTCAGGAAAAGGTTTTCTTGATTTTACTTTTCTTCCGGAACTGAAATTTAAATCCAGCTTCTCTGTAGATTTGGTGAATTACAACGGACATTATTATACCAATCCTATCTTAGGACAAGGAAAAGAGACAGGAGGTTCGGTGAGCCGTTCCAATTCCAGGACACTTTCGTATACAACGAGTAATATCCTGACGTATGACAAGAAATTCGGCCAGCACCATTTTAATATCCTGGCAGGACAGGAGTTTTATAAATATGATTATCAGACAATATCCGGTACCAGAAGCCAGTTTTCGCTGCCGTATTATTATGAGCCAAGTGCAGCAGCATTGTTAGGAAGCTTTACCGGAAAGAGTGATAAGCTGACACTACTGAGTTTCTTAGGTAAAGCCGAATATGATTTTAAAAATACCTATTTCCTTTCAGCATCGGCAAGAACTGATGCATCGTCCCGTTTTTACGGAGATAACCGATGGGGGAAATTCTGGTCGGTAGGAGCTTCATGGAAAGCTTCCAATGAAGATTTCATCAAAAACCTGAACTTCTTCAACCAGCTGACCCTTCGTGCGAGTTACGGAGGACAGGGGAATGATAAGCTGGGTACGCTGTATGCTTATCAGGAACTGTATCGGTTTTACAATAATTTAGGTGAGCCGGGAACGGTTCTTACCAAAACGGCAACGAACGACGTGAAGTGGGAAACCAATCTTAACTTCAATGCAGGTCTTGAATTTGCCGTTCTTAATAACAGGATTAAAGGAAATATAGAGTATTTTCAACGAAAAAGTCAGGACCTTTTATTCAATATGCCGACCGCTCCGTCTTTGGGAATCAGTGATTTTCCTGCCAATATCGGAACCATCCAGAATACCGGGTTTGAATTCTCACTCTTCACAACACCCATCAAAAATGATGATTTCGAATGGAATGTGGATGTAAACCTGAGTACTCTGAAGAATAAGATCCTTAAACTTCCTAAAGGAACTGTAGTCAGCGGAACAAAACGTATGCAGGAAGGAGGTTCTATCTATGATTTCTTTATCCAGGAATGGAAAGGAGTGGATCCGGCCACCGGAAAACCGTTGTGGAGATATATTTATCAGGATGAAAACGGAAATACAATAGACGGAACGACTTCGGAGTACGGAAAAGCAACCAAAACTCCGCAGGGATCAGCATTGCCAAAATTAATGGGAGGGGTTACCACCAGTATTGTCTATAAGAATTTTGATTTCTCTGCGCTGCTTTCTTTCAGTTTGGGAGGAAAGATTCTGGACACAGATTATACTTCACTCATGTATAACGGAAGTTCCGCCGGTCGCGCTTGGAGCACTGAAATGCTGAACCGCTGGACACCCGAAAATCCCTACACGGATGTCCCTTCATTAAGCACAACGACGAATAACTGGAATTCAAGCTCTTCAAGATTTTTGTATTCAGGCTCGTATGCAAGGCTTAAAAATGTCAATCTTGGCTATACACTGCCTTCAGATTATTTTGAAAAGCTTGGACTGAAGAAATTCAGAATTTATATTCAGGCAGAAAATCTGCTGACATTTTACAAACATAAAGGACTTGATCCTGAACAGGCACTGGAAGGAACAACCTATTTCAGATATCCGGCCATGAGAACGGTAACTTTCGGTCTTCAGGCAACACTTTAACCTTTTAAAATTGAAACAATGAAAAAATTAAAATATTTATCTTTTGCCCTTGTTGCAGCATGGTCTCTTACCAGCTGTGAAAGTGAGCTGGAAACGGCTCCAACAGATCAGGCCAATGGTGCGGAAGTGTTTAAAACCGCTGAAAGTGCAGAAACCGTGATTAACGGAACATGGGCTAAATTTAATGATGACGGAACAACGTTTGCGAACATCGGGTATTCAACAGTACTCAGAACCAGTGATGCAATGGGAAGCGATGTTGCAGTACTGACCAATAAATACGGATTTCCTACGGCTTACGCTTTTGCTGAAATGGTAAACAATACTGCGGGGCGTCCGCAATTTATCTGGACGATGCTGTATTCCACGATCAACAACATGAATAATGTGATCACCCGTATCGATGGAACAGAAGGAAGCCAGGCTAAAAAAGACCAGGTGAAAGGGCAGGCTAAAGCACTTCGTGCCTTCTGTTATCTTAATCTGGCCAGCTTTTACCAGTTCAGTTACCTTAAGGATAAGACAGCTTTAACAGCTCCGATTTATACGGAACCATCAACAATCAGTTCTGCTCCGAAGAAAAGAGCTAGTCTTGAAGAGATCTATACTTTAATCAAAAGTGACCTGACGGATGCTGATAACCTGCTGAAAAATTATACCAGAAATAATAAAGATAAGATCGATAGATCTGTCGTTAATGGTCTTCTGGCAAGAACTTACCTGAATACCGGGGAATGGAGTAAGGCTGCTGAAGCGGCAAGAACAGCAAGGAACGGCTTTCCTCTGATGACACCGGAAAAATATAAAGAAGGGTTCAATGATATCAGCAATGGGGAATGGATCTGGGGGCACGGACAAACCCAGGAACAGTCGGATGCAAGCTATGCGTTCCATTATCTGGATGTATCTTCCTCAGGCAGCTACTATTACAGCTTTATGGCAGATCCTTATTTTAAAAACCTGTTTGATGCCAATGATATAAGATCTCAGCTATTTTCCTGGGATGGTCTTCCGGGACGGGAAGGGCTGCTGAGATATGCTAAATTTAAATTCAAGGCCAATCTTATCGCAGATATTGTATTGATGAGGGCCGCAGAAATGTACCTGATTGAAGCGGAAGGAGAAGCCAGATCCGGAAATGTCGCCAATGCTGTAGCGGCGTTGAACCAGCTGAAATCTGCAAGACATGCTAATCCTTACAGTGGATCACTGGACCAGAATGAAGTGGTAAAGGCTATCCTGATTGAAAGAAGAAAAGAATTATTTGGAGAAGGATTCTCCCTTTCAGATGTGATCCGTACCCAGGGAGCTGTAGAAAGAAAAGCTTTTGTGGATGAGGAAGGAAAACCGATTAAAGTCCAGGTAACCACTCCGGACGGAACGGTAAAAACCGTCAACGGAAGAGGGCACTCGGTCCTGAATTTCCCGGACCAGAGCTCTTTTGCCCCGAACAGCAGATATTATCTGTTCAGTATTCCACAGAAGGAAATAGAGAACAATCCTAACCTGTAATAATTAGATTTGATTTTTTTAGCCATCGCTTAGTGCGGTGGCTTTTTTTATTGAATTATAATTAATCAATTTGAAGACTCTTTTGCAATAATCCCCTTACTTCCTGAATATTTCAGTATTGCTGCCAATTTATAGAGGTCATAATCTATCATATCTCTTTCTCCATTCATCATTTTCTGTAAAAATTCCCAGTCATTTGAAAGGCTGCCCATAGTGAGGTCAACAGGTTCTTTATAAGGATCGTATAATTCTTCATCAGTGATATTCCAATATAAATCTTGGTCTGAGAAAACAGGCCGGTTGCTATCTATGTTGTCTAGTTTCGAAAGGAGAGCTTCAAGTAGTATCTTCAGATCTCCGATTTTCATAAGGTTATTATTTTCCATTAAATTAATGTGTTTTCCCCACAACAATGCTGATGATGCCTTTTGTGATGTAGATATGGCTTGTACAATTACAAAACTACTATTTTTGCGGGTACAATCCGGAACAATTTTTGAACGGACTTTAATAAAAACTGATTGGTCATTTTATTGATGATCAGTTTTGTCAGAATAAATTTAAAAACCTTATTCATAAAAAATGTATACCTTTGTATGATATGAACCTGTTCAGATGGATATTAGCATTCTATTTCATGGCATTGTCATTCATGCCGTGTGAAGACGTGCATCGTCCTTCCGGCTCAGAGGAGGTGAAGATTACCTTTAATGCGGAGGAGTCCCATTCCAAAGATAAAGGAGATATCTGTTCACCGCTTTGTACATGCAGCTGCTGTCAGATTACAGTATCCGCTTTCAAAATGTATTCCCTGCTGAAAATTCCGGATCATATTCCGGCTCACTTCTCAAAGAAAATTCTTTTTCAGAAAAACAATTTTGCTTATCAGGTGTATGACCATATCTGGCAGCCTCCCAAAATTTAATTTTTATTGATAATCAGGAAGTAATGCTTTCTGAGTGCCTGGACTTTGCAATTTCATTGCAGAGGCCTTCATGATATATTTGTGCCGGAATACCATTCCTGTACCAGTTATTTATTCATAAAAATTAAAATACATTGTGTTAGATAAAATTATAAAATTCAGCATCAAAAACAAGGTCGTTGTTGGTATTATGACCCTGCTGCTGATTATCTGGGGAGTATGGAGTGCTACCAGGCTTCCCATAGATGCCGTTCCTGATATTACCAACAATCAGGTGCAGATTATCACCGTCTGTCCTACACTGGCCGGACAGGAAGTGGAACAGCTCGTTACCTTTCCTATAGAGCAGAGCATTGCCAATGTTCCGGATATAGAAGAAACAAGAAGCATCTCAAGGTTCGGACTTTCCGTAATTACCGTTGTTTTCAAAGAAAATGTAGATGTTTACTTTGCCCGGCAGCTGATAAATGAACGCCTGAAGCAGGCTGCAGAAGAAATTCCCAAAGGGGTAGGAACTCCGGAGCTGGCTCCTGTAAGTACAGGACTGGGAGAAGTCTATCAGTATATCCTCCATCCGAAGAAAGGAAGCGAGAAGAAATACAATGCCAAAGAACTTCGTACCATGCAGGACTGGATCATCCGAAGACAGCTTAACGGAACCCCGGGAGTTGCAGAAGTAAACAGTTTCGGAGGAGAATTAAAACAATACGAAGTGGCTGTAAATCCGGACCGACTGAAAGCAATGGGTGTAAGCATCACTGATATCTTTACCGCTCTGGAAAAAAACAACCAGAATACTGGAGGAGCTTATATAGACAAAAAGCCTAATGCTTACTTCATCCGGGGGATTGGATTTGTAACCTCTCTGGACGATATAAAAAGTATTGCCGTAAAAAACGAAACAGGAAGTGTTCCGATCTTTATCAAAGACGTTGCAGATGTACGGCTTGGAAGTGCGGTTCGTTACGGGGCACTAACCTATAACGGAAAAGTAGATGCTGTTGGAGGCGTTGTTATGATGCTGAAAGGCGCCAACAGTAATGAAGTCGTAAGCAATATCAAAGCTAAAATTCCCACCATTCAGAAATCACTTCCGGATGATGTGGTGATAGAGCCGTTCCTGGACAGGACAGATCTGGTAGGCAGAGCCATCAATACTGTAGAAAAAAACCTGATTGAAGGAGCCCTGATTGTTATTTTCGTTTTAGTAGTTTTTCTGGGTAACTTCAGAGCAGGGCTTATTGTTGCTTCAGCTATTCCTCTTTCATTGCTATTTGCTTTGGGAATGATGAATGTATTTGGAGTAAGTGCCAATCTGATGAGTCTCGGAGCCATAGATTTCGGTTTGATTGTAGACGGAGCTGTTATTATTGTGGAAGCAACCCTGCATCATTTGGGAATTAGGAAATCTGTAGGAAGACTTACCCAAAGTGAAATGGATGAAGAAGTTTTCCTTTCCGCATCCAAGATCCGGAACAGTGCCGCATTTGGTGAGATTATTATTCTTATCGTGTATATTCCGATTCTTACTCTGGTGGGAGTAGAAGGGAAAATGTTTACCCCAATGGCTAAAACAGTAGGATTTGCTATTTTGGGGGCGCTGATCCTTTCACTCACCTATATTCCGATGATGAGTGCCTTGTTTTTGTCTAAAAATATATCCCATAAAGAAACCTTTTCAGATAAAATGATGAATCGTCTGCAGAAGATCTATCAGCCATTGCTGCAGAAAGCTATCAAAGTAAAATATATCATCGTCTCAGCGACTGTTTTCATATTCGTTATTACTGCTATTATTTTCAAAAATATGGGGGGCGAATTTATTCCTCAGCTACAGGAAGGAGACTATGCCTTTCACTGTATTCTGCCTCAGGGAAGCTCACTGAGCCAGAGTATAGAAACCTCCATGCAGGCTTCACGAATCATTAAGCAATTTGATGAGGTAAAAATGGTAGTAGGAAAAACCGGTTCCGCCGAAGTCCCTACCGATCCCATGCCTCCCGAAGCAACCGATATGATCATTGTTTTAAAGCCAAAAAGCGAATGGAAATCGAAGAAATCTTACGAAGAACTGGGAGATGAGATCAGCGAAAAGCTGGAAACTATTCCCGGAGTTTTCTTCGAAAAGAACCAGCCGATCCAGATGCGTTTCAATGAGCTGATGACGGGGATCAGACAGGATGTTGCCGTTAAGATTTTTGGTGAAAACTTAGATTCTCTTTCAATGTATGCAGACAAAGTAGGAAAGATCATTCAGACGGTTGAAGGAGCTACTGCCCCGCAGATTGAGAGAGTAAGTGGGCTTCCGCAAATCAATGTGGTATATGACAGAACGAGAATGGCCAATTACGGACTGAATATTGAAGATGTAAACAATGCCGTAAGCACCGCATTTGCTGGAAAAGCAGCAGGGCAGGTTTTTGAAAATGAAAGACGTTTTGATCTTGTAGTCCGCCTGGACAGCCTTCACAGAACCAATATTGATGATGTGAATAACCTGATGATTTCTGCCGGTTCAGGAGCACAGATCCCATTATCCCAGGTTGCCAATATCAGTTATAAACTTGGACCTGCACAAATCAGCCGTGAAGAAGGAAAGAGAAGAATTGTCATTGGGTTTAATGTAAAAGACCGCGATGTGCAGAGTGTGGTAAAAGATATCCAGGCAAAACTGGATAAAGAAGTTAAGCTGCCTTCAGGGTATTACTTTACCTACGGGGGGCAGTTTGAAAACCTTCAGGAAGCCAGTAAGCGCTTAATGATTGCCGTTCCGGTTTCCCTGTTTCTGATCTTTATGCTGTTGTATTTTACCTTTCATTCCTTCAAACAGGCTGCTCTGATTTTTACAGCCATTCCGATGAGTGCCATTGGAGGAGTATTTGCCCTGCTGCTGAGAGATATGCCTTTCAGTATCAGTGCTGGGATTGGATTTATTGCCCTTTTCGGCGTTGCCGTACTTAACGGTATTGTTCTGATCGGGACATTCAATCAATTGGAAAAAGAAGGCGAAACTGATGTGCTGAAAAGAGTATATGAAGGAACTAAAACCAGGCTGCGACCTGTTTTGATGACTGCCACTGTAGCATCATTAGGATTCCTTCCTATGGCGATTTCCACAGGAGCCGGAGCAGAAGTACAGAAACCTCTGGCAACCGTAGTAATTGGCGGGCTGGTTACCGCAACTTTCCTGACCTTATTCGTTTTACCAATGCTTTATATTATTTTTAATACGAAGATTTCAGGAAGAAGTTTTAAAATAAAACCTTCTGTTCCAATGATTATTATATTGGTTTTTCTGATGTCCGGACAGCTTTTTAATGCACAAACCCGGCAGATCTCCGTTGAGCAGGCGGTAGAAATAGCAACCGAGAATAATCTTACGTTACAATCAAAAGATCTCAGTATACAATCTGCGGAAGCATTGAAGGGAACGGCCAAAGAGCTTCCCAAACTCAATTTTGAAGCCCAACTGGGTCAGTATAACAGTCCGAAATTTGATCAGTCTTTTGCTATTTCGCAGAGCATTCCATTTCCAACGCTTTTCAAAGCACGAAAAGAGCTGGTCAATGAAAACATCAAAAGCCGCCGTATTGATAAGGAAATTTCTGTTAATGAGCTGGTGAAACAGGTACGGACTTATTATTACCAGATTGAATACCTTCAGTATAACCAGTCAAAGCTGAAAAATCTGGACAGTCTTTACCAGGATTTCATAAGAATTGCCACCGTAAGATTTAAAGCAGGAGATATTAAGAAGATTGAAATTAATACGGCGGAAACGCAAAAAGGTGAAATTAATCTGCTGCTGAAGCAGAATGAAGTCTACCTGAACAATGCCTATAAAAATTTAAAAACCCTGCTAAATACTCCGGAGGACTTTGAAGTTCCTTTTAAAAACAGTTACGAGCCTTTAAAACCCGAAAATATTCTCGACAGTACAGCTGTAGCAAATAATCCGGCAGTGAAAGCTTTTTACCATGAAATGGAAATAGCGGAGAAAAATAAAAATGTTGAAAAAGCACAGGGGCTTCCCGAATTCAGCCTGGGGCTTACAAGCCAGTCATTAATTGGGTTTCATACCAAAAACGGACAGGAAAAATTCTATAATGCCGGAGACCGTTTCAATTCATTCTCTGTAGGGGTTGCCATTCCATTGACTTTTGGCGCAACAAAAGCAAGGATGAGGTCTTTAGAATATGAAAAACAGGCCGCAGAAACAAATGCCCGCATGCTGAAACAACAGCTTGCAGCGCAGCTGGAAAATGCTCTCAGCCAATACCGGCAGGACACTCAGCAGTATGAGTACTATACCCGGCAGGCAGTTCCGAATGCGGAGAAAATTGTAAAAGCCGCGCAGCTAGGCTATAAAACAGGAGAAATATCTTATGTGGAATATCTTTTTGCCCTGCAGACAGCCACCAATATCCAGCTTAAATATTTAGAATCCATACAGCAGGTCAACCAATCTGTAGTTACCATTAACTCAATCATTAATAAATAACATGAAAGTAAAACACAATATCATATACCTTACCATTATTGCTCTTCTGGTGATCAGCTGTGGAAAAAAAGAAGCTCAGGCAGAAAAATCTGAAGTTAAAACGGAACAGTCCGAAGAAAAACATGGAGAACGCTCTGAAGCCATTGCAACGCTTACAGAAGAGCAGATGAAATCAGTGGGAATTACCTTAGGAACCGTTGAGATGAAAGAGTTAACAGCAACAATTAAAGCCAATGGTCTTTTAAGAGTTCCGAACAACAATAAGGCAACAGTAACTTCTCTGTACGGCGGTGTTATTAAAACCCTGAATGTTCAGGTAGGAAGCATTGTAACAAAAGGTCAGGTAATTGCCACCATTGCCAATCCGGAATTTATTCAGCTGCAGGAGGATTATCTTACAACCAACAGCAGAATTACTTATGCAGAGCAGGAGTACAGACGTCAGAAGGAGCTCTTTGATAATGATGCCGGAGCCAAAAAGAACCTGCAGAGTGCCGATGCTGAACTCAGAACACTTAGGACAAGGAAAGCTTCTCTTTTAAGACAGCTCCAGATGATGGGAATAAGCCCCGGAAAAGTAAACAATGGAAACATGAGATCAGGATTGGTGATCACTGCACCTATCAGCGGAACGGTGAGCAGTATTGCTGCACAAATAGGAAGTTACGTAGATGTCTCATCCCCGGTAGCTGAGATTATTGATAACAATTCAATTCATCTTGATCTCCAGGTTTTTGAAAAGGACCTTCCTAAAATGAGAATCGGGCAGATTGTTCATTTCAAACTGACCAATAATCCGGAAACTGAATACGATGCAAAAATTTACAGTGTTGGTTCTTCATTTGAAAATGACAGCAAAACTGTTTCCGTACATGCAGCGGTAACAGGAAATAAAGCGGGTCTTATCGACGGAATGAACATTACCGGAATTGTAAGCCTTGATAAAAATACAACCCCTGCCGTCCCGGATGAAGCCATCGTAGAAGCAGACGGAAAGTATTATATTTTTATAAAGACTGATAAAATAGCAAAAGAGCATGCGGAAAAAGGAACTCATGATGACCACGGGCACGGCCATGATGAAGGAGAAGCAGATCATGCCCATAAAAATGAATCTGAAGCCGGACGGCACGCAGAACAGAAAGCTAAAAATATGAATTTTGAAAAAGTAGAAGTCGTAAAAGGAACCTCAGATATGGGCTACACAGCAATCACCCCGGTTACCAATATTCCGGCAGATGCAAAAGTAGTGGTGAAAGGAGCTTTTTTCATCAATGCAAAACTTTCCAATTCCGGAGGTCATGAACATTAGAAAATGATAACTAAGAAAATCCTGTTTTTTATGCCTAAATTAGAGTTGATTAAGAAAGGGTACAGAAAACAGGAACCGTAAATCTTGTGAAAACAGCCAGGTGGTCACTTTTCAGATTGAAAAGACTGCGAAGAACAGGAAATACATCTTTAAAATGAATAAAATATGCGAAAAGATATAGAAACCAAACTTATAGATAAAAATACCAAGCCGACCAGCATGCGGATTCTGGTCTATGATTTTTTAAGCAGTCAGGAAATGGCACTTTCCCTCTCTGAAATTGAGTATCATTTTAAAAATGCAGACAGAACAACCATTTACAGAACTCTGAAAACCTTTGAGGAGAAAGGGATTGTTCACAGCATACAGGAAAATACAACTACAAAATACAAACTCTGCCACGATGAGTGTGACGAAAAAACACACAAAGACTGGCACCTTCATTTCTATTGCAAAATCTGCAGGCAGACCACATGCAGGGAAGATATTTCATTTCCGGAGAATATACAGACGAATTTCAGAATTGATGAAATAAGGCTGTTTGCCAAAGGAATCTGTGAGAACTGTCTGGAAAGTTTGCAATAGCATTGCATTGGGTTTACCTATAATTTTACATCAAAATATCAGTTATGGAAGAATGTTGCAGTACAAAACCAAAAAAAGAACAGCATAAACACGACCATTCAGAAGGAGACGGGCATGACCACTCTCACGATACGGGAGATAAAACCGTTTTTCAGATGTTTCTTCCCGCAATAGTATCGTTTGTACTTCTGCTGGTTGGAATAGTGTTGGATAATTATATCAAAACAGACTGGTTTACGGGCTGGGTACGCCTGGTATGGTATCTGGCAGCGTATGCGCCGGTAGGACTTCCCGTATTGAAAGAAGCCTGGCAAAGCATCCTTCAGGGAGACGTATTTTCTGAGTTTTTCCTGATGGGAATCGCTACAGTAGGTGCTTTTGTTATAGGAGAATATCCCGAGGGAGTGGCTGTTATGCTTTTTTATTCCGTAGGAGAAGTTTTCCAGGGAATGGCCGTTTCAAGAGCAAAAGGAAATATAAAAGCATTGCTGGATCAGCGCCCTGATGAGGTTACTGTCATGGAAAATAATCAGCCGAAAATCATTAAAGCAAAAGAAGCCAGAATCGGAGATGTTGTCCAGCTGAAGCCCGGTGAAAAGCTGGCGTTAGACGGAGAGCTCCTTTCAGATTCGGCATCATTCAATACCGCAGCCCTTACAGGAGAAAGTAAACCGGATACCAAAAACAAAGGAGAAGCCGTATTAGCCGGAATGATCAATATGAACAGCATTGCTCTGGTAAAAGTAAATACTGCCTATGAAGACAGTAAACTAAGCAAGATTCTTGAGCTGGTACAGAACGCCACGGCGCAGAAAGCTCCAACTGAACTGTTCATCAGGAAATTTGCAAAAGTATACACGCCAATTGTAGTTTTTCTGGCCATAGGAATCTGCCTGCTGCCTTATTTCTTTGTAGATGATTATCAGTTCAGAGACTGGCTGTACAGAGCTTTGATCTTCCTGGTGATTTCCTGCCCGTGTGCACTTGTGATCTCTATACCGTTGGGATATTTCGGGGGAATTGGCGCAGCCAGCCGGAACGGAATCCTGTTTAAAGGAAGTAATTTCTTAGACAGCATTGCAGAAATTCAGAATGTAGTGATGGATAAAACCGGAACCATGACCGAAGGCGTATTTAAAGTACAGGAAGTAAATATCATGCCTGAATTCAGTAAAGATCATATCCTGAAAATGGTGAATGCCCTGGAAAGTAAAAGTACGCATCCGGTAGCTACAGCTATTCATAATTATGTTGGAGAAATAGACCACTCACTCCCGATGGAAAACGTTGAAGAAATAGCAGGACACGGCCTGAAAGCAGCTATAGAAGGAAAAGAATTGCTGGTAGGGAACTTTAAGCTGATGGATAAATTCAGTATCAGCTATAATGTAAAACACACTGACATTGTTTACACCGTTATTGCCATAGCCTATGATAAAAAGTTTGCAGGTTTTATCACCATTGCCGACAGCATAAAAAGTGACGCTAAGGAAACTGTAGACAACCTGCATAAAATGAACGTAAAAGCAACCATGCTGAGCGGCGATAAAAGTACCGTCGTAAAATATGTGGCTGATCAGTTGGGTATAGACCGTGCATTCGGAGATCTTTTACCGGAAGATAAGGTCAATAAAGTAAAAGAAATCAAAGCCAAAAATCAAACGGTAGCTTTTGTAGGAGATGGTGTAAATGATGCTCCCGTAGTGGCACTGAGTGATGTAGGAATTGCAATGGGCGGCCTGGGAAGCGATGCAACCATTGAAACCGCCGATGTGGTAATTCAGGATGATAAACCAAGCAAAATTCCAATGGCCATCAATATCGGAAAACAGACGAAAAAGATCGTATGGCAGAACATTATTCTGGCTTTCGCTGTAAAAGCCGTTGTTCTGGTTCTGGGAGCCGGAGGTCTGGCTACCATGTGGGAAGCTGTTTTTGCAGACGTGGGAGTTGCACTATTGGCTATCCTAAATGCTGTGAGAATCCAGAGAATGAAATTTGGATAAAAACGGCAACGACTATATAACGGTTTCTGTTAAAGGGACGTATAAGGCTTAGAAAAAATTCATGAAGACAAATAACAGTCTCCGATGCTATTGGCAATGGAGGCTGTTATTTTTATGTTTAGGACGCCAAAGCTTATACAGCCAACCTGAATTCATAATAAAAAAAATTATGTATTCGCGGCAAAAAGATCTATGCGGAAACATTTTAACCAAAATTAATCAATGACATTCATCAGGAATAAGACATAAACTAATTTTGAATAGTATATTTGTACTACAGAACTGAATCGTTGAGGTTTTTTATTTCCATATTCATCATTTTTGCCATTGCAGTACGCCCTGTTCTGCCATTGATTAACTATGCGGTAAACTATGATTATATTGTAAAGAACCTTTGCGAAAACAAAAGTATTCCCCAGTCAACCTGTAAAGGGAAATGCTATGTGGAAAAAGAGCTGGCCAAAACAGAAAAACAGTCCAATAATTCACAAACAGTAAAAATTGCAGGGCTGGATGTTTTTATTTCCAATGATATTATTTCTTTCAGTTCTCAACAGGAAGGTTTAATTTCTCCCGGAAAGGAAATTTCAGTTTCCCATAGTTTTTATACCTCAGAATATTTCTCCAGGATATTCCATCCTCCGCTGGTTTAGGATTTTTTTAAACTAAATGTTTAGTTAACTTTAATCATCCGGTCTTTTGTAAATGAAAGAAATCTCTTGGGCTGTCATTGACAGGCGGTTTTCTGTTCATGATCGGTATTAAAATCAAAAAACCTGTATTCACTCTATCATTAATTTCAATTTAAGATTAAAATGAAATCAAAAATTATTTTGACGGCTTTGCTGTCAATATCCCTGCTTTCGTGTGCTCAGGAAGCGCCTAAAGTAAAGCATAAAAAATCCATGACCACTTCCGGGGAAAACCTGAAAAATGTAAAAGTAGTCAATGCTGAAGACCCGGTATGCCATATGAAAACAGCAGAGTTTTTAAAAGATACCACCGTATATAAAAATAAAACGTACGGTTTTTGCAATACCTACTGTAAAGATGAGTTTAAGAAAAATCCTCAGAAATATGCCCAAAAATAAAAAGACAGAACCAAAGGCTAAAACAAAAGTGATTATTCCCATCGCTGTAATGGCCTTACTTTTTATAGGAATAGGGGTAGGAATGGGATATTTTAAAAAGAATCTTTATACCGTAATGAAGGTTCCTGACTTTGAACTTACCGACCAGAATAATAAAAAGATCACCAATAAAGATATGCTCGGAAAAGTATATCTGGTAGAGTTTTTCTTCAGCAAGTGTCCTACGATCTGCCCTGTTATGAACCGGAATATGAGAGCCATTGAAGATGAGGTGAACAGCCCTGATTTCGGCATCATATCCATCAGTATCGATCCGGAAAATGATACTCCTGAAGCATTAAAAGAGCATGCTAAAAGAGTAGGCGCGAAATCTTCCGATTGGCATTTTCTGACCGGAGATCGTGATTATATCGGAAAACTGGCAGATCAGTTCAATATTTATGTAGGTGATAAGGAAGATGAAAGCGAAAGCCTTAATCACAGCGGAATGATTGCCCTTGTCGATCAGGAAGGAAACATCAGATGCCGGTACAATAAAGACAATATGCCGATCCTGTATTATTCAGGATTAAATTATGAAGACCCGGAAGGGAAAACTCCGAAACTTAACGGAAAATACCATCCCGACCGTGAAAAACTCATTGAGGATATTAAGAAGCTGCTGAAGTGACGGAGAAAGGAGATCCGAAACTTTTCTCTTCCGGTCTCTGGCTTCCCTTCTTAAAAAAGAAATATTTGTTCAACCATAAAAACAAAACGTTATGAAGATTTTGAAAATAGCGGCTTTAAGCGCAGTATTTGCTGCTCAGTTCGCTTTTGCTCAGTTTAAGCAGACCCCTTTGCCGTACGCATACAATGCACTGGAGGGAAATATTGATGCACAGACAATGGAGATCCATTATTCAAAGCATGCAGCAGCTTATGTTGCTAACCTTAATAAAGCGATTGCCGGAACCCCGCAGGAAAAACAGACCTTGTTTCAGATCATGTCAGGAGTTTCTAAATTACCGCCTGCCGTAAGGAACAATGCCGGAGGACACTACAACCACGAACTTTTCTGGACGGTTCTTACCCCTGAAAAAAACACACAGCCTTCACCTAAATTATTGAAAGCAATCAATGAAACCTTTGGAAGTCTGGACGCTTTTAAAGAAAAGATGAGCAAGGCGGGAGCAGACCGTTTTGGTTCGGGATGGGCATGGCTTTCTGTTGATAAAAACGGGAAATTATTCGTTTCTTCAACCCCTAATCAGGACAACCCTTTAATGGATGTTGTTGAGGAAAAAGGAACTCCTATCCTGGGAATTGATGTTTGGGAACATGCCTATTATCTGAAGTATCAGAACAAAAGAGCAGATTACCTTACTGCAATCTGGAACGTGCTGAACTGGAAAGAGGTGAGCAGAAGATATGATGAAGCAGTAAGCAAAAAGTAAAGCATGAATTTAATTTGCAGCATATTTCTTACTTTTTATATGGTGTTCAGACCTCTGATCCCATTGACGGAATATGCTGTAAATTATGATTATATCTCAAAAGTATTGTGTATCAATAAAAGCAGGCCGGAAGTTCACTGTAACGGAAAATGTTATCTCAGTAAACAGCTTGCCAAAACAAACGATACCGATTCCTCTCCTTTAAACAAAACTAAAACTTCAGGACAGAAAATTCCTGATACTTATATTCCTTCCGGTATTACAACAGTTACCATCACTGAAAAAATACCTTTTTTAAACTTCAGCTTCATTTACGAAGAAGCTTATTCCTTTCTGTTTCTGAAGCATATTTTCAAACCTCCGGTTTTTTTAAGTTTTATCTTTTACTTATCATATTAAAGGCAAAGCCCGCAGGAGCTTTTATTTAAACATAAGAGTTCTTATGGCACATAAAGTCTGTCACTTAAAATAATTTAAGTGTCAGGAAATGGCTTTTTGCCAATAAAAAACTGAGTGTTTTTACACATTCAGAACCATTCTTATATCGAAAATTCAACTTAAAAAATCAAAATGAAAATCTGTAAATTTTTATCATTATTATTTGTTGCCTTTACACTGGCAGCTTTTACATCATGTCAGAACCGCGATGATGACCCTCAGGATTCTTCAGCAGGTACTATTCAGATAAAATTCGAAAACGGGTTTAATAATTTAGGCAATATTGTATTGGATCAGACTATACAGACTTCCACAGCAGGGCAGAAGCACAAGTTTTCCACACTGAAATATATTATCAGTAATATCAGCCTGATTGATGAAAACGGAAATGAATTTAAATACAACGAAAACAACCCGGACAAAGGGGCTTTTATTATTGATCAGGCAGAGGCCAAAGCGGGCGTGGTTTATCTGGATCTGAACGGTATCCCTAAAAATAATTATAAGAAAATAAAATTCGGACTTGGGCTTAGCCAGAAAGCCTATCTGCTGGGACAGGACGGGCAGGCAGAATTCTGGAACACGGCCAAACAAAAAGGGATGTCCTGGTCATGGGCTGCCGGATATGTATTTGTAAAGCTGGAAGGCAAATATGGAACAACATCGGCAGATAAAGAATTTATGAACCACACCGGAAATATGGGAAATGTTACGGCAAACAATACCCCTGATCTTTACCGGGAAATTTCGTTGAACCTTCCGGTTACGGCCAGAGTAACGAGCCAGATTAAGCCGTCAGTCCACATTCTGGCAGATCTTAATCAGTTTCTGAGCGGAAAGAAAAAGCTGATACTGAATACAGATAACGATATGGCAATGGGCTCAAACCAGCATTTGACAAACGTAACGGATAACCTGACAAACATGTTTAAAGTAGACCATGTTCACAATGATTAATTTACTGACAAGAATACCACTGCTTCTGATTTGCTTTCTAAGCCTTTCAGCCTGTTCAGATGAAGTAATGCAGCCCTTGGAAAAAGATGATGCCTATCTGTTGCAGTTTCCGTCTTACTTTCCGGAGATGACCTTTGATAAAGCCTCCAATCCGGTTACTAAAAATGGAGTGGAGTTGGGAAGGAAGCTGTTCTACGATGGGAAGCTTTCCCGTAATAATACCATTTCATGCGGATTCTGCCACATTCAGGAAAATGCTTTTACCCATCATGGGCATAATGTGAGCCATGGTGTAGAGGACAGAATAGGAATCCGGAATGCGCCGCCTATCCAGAATATGATATTTCTGAAAAGATATATGTGGGATGGAGTAATCCATAACCTGAATGAGCAGCCCATTATTCCCATTACGGATGCAAATGAAATGGACAGCTCAATGCCGGAAGCTATTACGAAACTGAAAGCAGATCCGAAATATAAAAAACTTTTTGCAGCAGCCTATGGAGATGAAAATATTACGGGAGAGCGCGTCCTGAAAGCATTGTCACAGTTTATGGCAAGCCTGATCTCAGCAGAATCAAAATATGACAGGTTCAGGCAGGGAAAAGAAAAACTGACTACGGAAGAGTCTCAGGGAATGGCACTTTTCCAGCAGAAATGTGCTTCCTGCCATAGCGGAGAATTGTTTACCGATGAGAGTTTCAGAAATACAGGAATGTATTATCATCAACAATTTAAAGATCCGGGACGATACCGGGTAACACTCGATCAGAACGACTGGATGAAATTCCGGGTGCCTAGCCTCAGAAATGTAGAATATACCGCACCTTATATGCATGACGGAAGATTCTATACACTGGATGCCGTTCTCAATTTCTATTCTGATGGAGTTGAAGACCATCCTAATCTGGACCCGGAGCTGAAACAGAACGGTCATACCGGAATTGCTATGAACAGCCAGGAAAAGCAGTTTATTATCACTTTTCTGAAAACGCTTTCCGATAAAAACTTTATTTCTAACCCAAAATTTGCCGAATAATGAACATGAAAAAAGTAATGGTGATGACAGGATTAATTTTATCTTCAGGATTTCAGGCTAAAGCGGTTAATGATAGTATGGACGTTTCCAATACGTTTAACGGAATGCTGCTAGATGACTGTGATGCCTGCGGCTGTGCAGCAGGAAATGGCTCTTCAGGCTTTGAGTCATTGCTGAATCCTCAGTTTATCGGAATTAAGTATTTTGCCCAGCATTATAAGGCAAAAGAAAATTTGTTTGTAAAAGACCTTACACAGGACCAGTATTTCAATACACTTCAGCTTTGGGGAAAAATTCCCCTGATGAAAAAGCTGAGTATATATGCCGGTCTGCCGTTCCACTTTCACGAAAAGAACACTCAACAGGGAGACATCCGTATTAATGGAATCGGGGATCTGAATCTGATGGGAATTTATCAGATCGTTAACTCAAAAGATAATGTCCATCAGCTTAATGGCGGTCTTGGAATAAAAGTCCCTTTAGGAAAATTTGATGAAAAAGGAATTTCCGGAGTTAATCCAGGTTTTCAGTTGGGAACAGGAAGCTGGGATTATCAGGCTGCGCTGAATTATAAATTTCAGAAAAATAAGCTGGCAGTACTGATTAATACAGATTATACCATCAAAACTGAAAATAAAAAACATTATCAGTTCGGAAATCAATGGAATTATGCTGCAACAGGATTTTATCAGATCACTGGGAATGAGAAAACAATCTTATCTGCCAAGGCCGGTCTTCAGGGTGAGATATATGCCACTAACAGACAGTATGGAGAGGCGCTGCCACGCACATCAGGAAGCTCTTTGTACGGGAAACTGGGCTTTGAGGCATCTTATAAAAGATTCAGCCTCGGAAGTGAGCTGATGCTGCCTGCCTATTCCGGTCTGGCAGGAGGAGATATTGAAGCAGAATCCCGTTTCAGTATTTTCCTGAATATTGGGATTTGATGAACTGCTGATCGCCTGATAGGAATATTTTCTTTTGACGAAAGCCCTGCGGATTAAAAATACCCGCAGGGTTTTTCTCTTATTTTGAAATGTTTTTATCCTGTTGAAAATCATTTTGTTATTTGAGATTTTGAATGTGTTGATAATTGTTTATCTTTGCCGAAATCTGGTGAGCCGTAAAAAGCGCTTAAAAGGGAATCCGGTGAAAATCCGGGACAGACCCGCTGCTGTAAGCTCCACACCAAAGTTTCTGAAGAATATATCCACTGTTTTTTTATGGGAAGGATTTCAGAAACGGAGTAAGTCAGAAGACCTGCCAGAAAATAAACGTTTGACGCTTTCGTGGAATAAAGCTTAGGACAACAATGATTCTGTGCAGTGAATGCTGTGCTTTATCGTTGCTTTCTTATATCCATTAGCGTCATCATTATTCTAAATGAGCTAATGGTGACAAAACTTACTGCTTCTCTGTTTCAAAAGGGAGCTATCACATTTTTTGTGGCAGCCTCTTATCTTGTATTCTCCCAGTCTAAGGACAGCATCCGGGAGAGAACAATTCTTCCTGTTCAGATTTATAAAAAAGATTTTAAAGAAATCCTTCCGGCTCAGATTTTATCGGGAGAGCAGCTGGAAAGGCTGAACAGCCAGTCGGTGGCAGATGCCCTGCGGTATTTTTCCGGTGTCCAGATCAAGGATTACGGAGGAATGGGAGGGCTGAAAACCGTCAATATCCGGAGCATGGGAAGCCAGCATGTCGGAGTTTTTTATGACGGGATTCAGCTTGGAAATGCACAGAACGGAGTGGTAGATCTTGGAAAATTTTCCCTTGATGATATTGAGGCAATTTCTCTATATAACGGCCAGAAAAGTGAAATCTTCCAGCCGGCAAAGGATTTCGGATCTTCAGGATCTATTTATATTCAGCCTAAAACACCTGTATTTAAAGGAAATCAGAAAACAAACTTAACGGTCAGACTGAAACTAGGGTCTATCAGCCTGTTTAATCCCTCATTCCGTCTGGAGCAGAAGATTTCAGACCGGGTTTCAGCAAGCTTCAGCTCAGAATTTGTACAGAGCGAGGGATTGTACAAGTATAAATATCAAAAGAAAAATACTGACGGATCTGTTGCCAATGACACCATTGCCAGAAGGTATGATTCCTATATCAGGGCCAAACGTTTTGAAACCGGGTTCAACGGAACTCTTAATGACGGAAGCTGGAGCGTCCGCGGCTACGGATATATTTCAGACCGTGGAATTCCTACAGCTGTTGTGAATAATGATTTCGGACCTAAAGGACAGTACATGCTGGATGAAAATTATTTTATTCAGGCGAATTTCAGGAAAAAGCTGTTCCCTAAATTAGAAAGTCAGTTTAAAGCTAAATTTGCCTACGATTATTCCAGATTCCTGGATATTGCCAATGTATCCACAACAGCACTGCGTATTGATAATACCTATATTCAGAGGGAACTCTATTTTTCTTCATCTAACATCTATTCCATTACTAAAGACTGGGATGTAAGCGCAAGCTTCGATTTTCAGTATAATAATCTTGATGCTAGTCTGAAGGATTTTTCATTTCCTACCCGCTATACTTCACTCCTGGCTTTTGCTACAACCTACCAGTGGAAAAGATTTAAATTCCTGGGAAGTGTTCTTGGAACGTTCGTACATGAAAACGTGGAAAAAAATGCAAAATCTCCTGACAAAACGGAATGGGCGCCTTCTGCATTTCTGAGCTATCAGCCCTTTGATTCAAAAGATTTTTCCGTAAGGGCCTTTTATAAAAGGATTTTCAGAATGCCAACCTTCAATGATCTGTATTACACCATGATTGGAAATGTCATGTTGAAACCTGAATTTACCAGACAGTATGACATTGGTTTTACTTACCAGAAACTCTATGATCATGAGTTTTTTAAAGGAATTTATGTGAAAGCGGACGGATATTATAATGAAGTGGAAAATAAAATCATCGCCGTGCCTACGACCAATCTGTTCAGATGGATGATGACGAATCTCGGAGAGGTGAAAATCCTGGGGGCGGATGTCAATGTCCAGGCCGAATTCGATGTTCATAAAGTGAAGCTGAAACCTCTGCTAAGCTATACCTATCAGAGGGCTGGGGATTATACTGACAGAAAGGAAGACTATTATGGAGATCAGATTTCCTATGTGCCGTGGCATGCCCTGACTTTTACGATGATGGCAGATTATAAGGACTGGAGTTTTAATTACAGCTTTATGTATACCGGAGAACGCTATGATGCGCAGCTGAATAATATCCGGGCTAATTATCTTCAGCCATGGTATACCCATGATCTTTCCGTTCAGAAAAAATTCAACTGGCATTCCCACCAGATCAAAGCCGGTTTTGAGGTCAACAATGTCCTCAATCAATATTATGACGTGGTAAGGAATTATCCTATGCCCGGAAGAAATTTTAAACTCATTGTAAGCTTTACATTATGAAAAAACTAAACTTTTACCTCTTGGCTTTTGCCATGCTGTGCCTATTCTCATGCCGGACGGATGATTACGTGATCCCCTCGGAAAAAGATGAGGTAAGCAGCGGAGAAGACACACCTGTTAAAGGCTTTTATCTTCTGAACGAAGGAAATATGGGAAGTAACAAGTGTACTCTTGATTATTATGACTATGCCAGCGGAGTCTATCATCGGAATATCTATGGAGAAATCAATCCGAATGTGGTTAAAGAGCTTGGTGATGTAGGAAATGACATCATGATTTACGGAAGTAAAATGTATGTAGTGGTGAATGTTTCCAACAAAATTGAAGTGCTGGATGCCAAAACGGCTAAACGTATTAAGACCATACAGCTGCAAAACTGCCGTTATATGAAATTTAAAGGTGGAAAAGTGTATGCCAGCAGCTATGCCGGCCCTGTTGAGCTAAATCCAAACTCACCTCCCGGGAAAGTAGTGGAGATTGATACAGCTTCCCTGGCGATTGAAAGACAGGTGGTGGTAGGATATCAGCCTGAAGAAATGGAAATTATCGGAGATAAGCTTTTTGTAGCCAATTCCGGAGGCTATATGTTCCCGAATTATGACAGGACAGTTTCTGTGATTGATCTTAACAGTTTTACAGAGACCAGAAAAATTGATGTGGCAATCAATCTTCACCGTATCAGAAAAGATAATTACGGAGATCTCTATGTAAGTTCCAGGGGAGATTACTATAATATTCCATCCAGCCTGTTTCTTGTGGATGCTGCTACCGGAACCGTTAAAAAGGACTTCCATGTTGCAGTAAGCGGAATGACGATTGTGAATGACAAACTCTATTACTATGGCAATGAATTCAATTACAATACCCATAGTTATGTTAAAACTTTCGGCATCATTGATGTAAAAACGGAACAGGTAATCACGAATAAAATTATAGACCAGCAGTATGCCGATGAGATCAAAGCTCCGTACGGAATTGCAGTAAATCCTTATACAGAAGACATCTACCTTACCGATGCCCGGAACTATGTGACTACGGGATATGTATACTGTTTCGACAAAACCGGAAAATTCAAATGGAAAACCGAAGGCGGAAATATTCCTGCCCATTTTGCTTTTTTATACAAATAATCGAATGAAAAAATGGAAAGAAAAACTTTGAATATTATAAAAACGATACTTTTCTCTTCTGTTCTTTTAGGAACGGCAGCCTGTAAAAGTGACACTGAAGAAATCATGGAAGAAATAACTTTTCCTTCAGAAGTACTGAAAGAGTCTTATACAATTGACAGGCTTAAAATTTTAAACATTGATCCGAAGATTGAAGGAAAACTTACCTGGAGCATCAATGACTCTGTAATTTCTGAAAACCTGCAGCTGGATTTTGTAAGCGCTTATGCCAAAA
Organism: Chryseobacterium indologenes; assembly: GCF_001295265.1. Lineage (GTDB taxonomy): Bacteria > Bacteroidota > Bacteroidia > Flavobacteriales > Weeksellaceae > Chryseobacterium > Chryseobacterium indologenes_A. Next base: position 34,245 of record NZ_LJOD01000010.1, read on the forward strand.
CATATCCGCTGACTTTGAAGGTTGAGGTAAAAGGTGCTGTGAAAATCTACAAATCATCTATCATTGTGAATCAGGAGTCGGCCCCCTACAGTAAATATATCAGCAATGTTTTTGAATACCGTCCGGCGGTAGGCCAGTTCATCAATGAAATGCCCGAATACCTGAACGGTAATACAGAAGCTGACATGGTAAGAAAAGCGAAAGAGTCCCTTGTCGGCGGAAATTCAACGATGATTACCCTTGGCGGATATGGAGGCTATGTTGCTTTCGGTTTCGATCACACCATTCCTAATCTGGAAGGGCGGGATTTTAAAATTCTTGGAAATGCTTTCTGGGGAAATAGCTCCAATGCTGCCAGGTCCGGATCATGTGAGCCTGGAATTATCATGGTGGCCTATGATAAAAACAAAAACGGAAAGCCGGATGAGGACGAATGGTATGAAATCGCCGGCAGCGAATATTTTAAGAATACCACTCTTAAAAATTACAGCATAACTTATTTCAAACCTAATGAAAATAAACCTCCCGTTCCCGGAAGTGAGTTTTGGCAGACTGATGTGGAGTACATCAAATGGCAGGATAATAATGGGACTTCTGGATTTAAAACTAAAAATACCTTCCATGCACAGAGCTATTATCCTTTATGGCTTTCCCAGGCTTCTTACAGCTTTACAGGAACCCGGCTGAAGGATAATTTTTACGACCAGAGCGGAACGGGAGCTTATTGGGTAGGGGCATCCTATGATTACGGATATGCAGATAATGCACCGAATAATGATGAAGCTTCCAATATTGATATTTCATGGGCCGTAGACAGAAATGGTAATTATGTTAAGCTCCCCGGAATCGATTTTATTAAGGTATATACCGGAGTAAATCAGGAAGCCGGATGGCTCGGTGAAGTTTCTACAGAAGTAGCCGGAGCATATGATTTGCACCTCAATTAAGAAATCAGAATATAAATCAATTTAAAATAGTAACTACAATGAAAAAGTTTTACCTTTTTACAATGCTGTTCCTGTTCGCATTTATGGCGAATGCACAGGTTACAGTGCAGGGCGTTCCCAGGAATGACATCCAGAGAAATGAACAGCTTAATACTACATTAATTCCCAATATTAGCTTCTCGGACATCCAGTATTGGGTAGGAACAGGTTCTAATGAAGCTGCCTTTGTTGTCCAGTGGAATGACAGTAAAAACCCGGATGCTATGGTTTGGGGATACCGATGGAACGGAAATGCAACCGGAGAAGATATGCTGAAAGCCATTGCCCAGGCAGATCACCGTTTTTTCTCACTTCTTTATCCGGGAACCCAATTTGGAACGGCAGTAGGAGGGCTGGGTTTTGATCTGAATGGACAGAATACCAATGCTCTCTATAAAAACGGGAATACAACCTATCCGCTTTATCCGGTAAGTGGTATCGTGAACACTACACAATACGATTTCGACAGCTATGCTGCTGCAGATGCGAATGATCACTGGCAGTCGGGATGGAATACCAACGGATATTGGTCGTACTGGGTGAAAGACCCTACAGATAATGATTTCGGGTATTCAGGATTAGGAGCCTCTTCCCGTACTTTGCAGAATGGTTCATGGGATGTATGGAATTTTAATGTTGCCTTTAGTGAAGCTCCTATTTCATCTACCATGACACCCGTTTCCCCTTATGTATCTTCAACAGATTTTACCAACGGATTCTTTATGGTGAATGAAGACTGGTTCGGGCATACCAACGGCTCTGTGAATTTTATACACAACAATGGCCAAATCAGCTATCGTGTTTACAGCAATGTTAATAATAATCATGCTTTCGGAGCAACTACCCAGTACGGTACAATTTACGGTGACAAATTTTACTTTATCTCAAAACAGGCAGCAGATGGTAATGACACTCAATATACCCCTGGGGGAAGATTGGTGGTTGCCAATGCACAGACCATGCAGAAAATTGCAGCGTTCAATGATATTGGAGGCGGAGACGGAAGATCTTTTGTAGGTGTGAATGAGCACAAAGGGTATATCGGGGCTTCTAACGGAATTTATACGTTTAATATTGATAATCTTCAGGTTGGAAGCTTAATCACCGGAACCGGAGGTGGAAGCCAGTATTCAGGGCAGGTCGGAAATATGATTCGTACCTCCCGATATGTATTTGCCGTAAAACAATCGGCAGGAATTCTGGTGATTGACCCTAATACTGATGCGATAGTTTCTACCATTTCGGGAGCTTATCATTCTGTTGCTCAGGCAAAAGATGGAACTGTATGGGCAATTCAGGATCAAAAGCTTGTAAATATTGACCAGAATACTTTGGCGACAACCGTATATAATATTCCGTCAACAAAATACTTAGGGTCTTGGGGGGCCTGGAATGCCGGAAGCTTTACAGCAAGTACAAAGCAGAATGTTCTTTACTGGATTAATTCGGTTAACAGCTTTGTTTCCGGAACACAGATCGTAAAATTTGATGTAACAAGCAGAACTTTCAATGAAAACTTTGCCGTTATTCCAGGACAGACAGGACAATTCAAACAGATTCCTTATGGTGCCGGACTACGCGTAAACCCTGTAACAGATGAATTAATTCTTAATACAACAGAAAGTGGCTTTGGAGCCCACTATCAGAAAAACTGGATCCATACTTTTGATGCCAGCGGAACCCTTACCAACACGAAGATTCTTAATGATTATTACTGGTTCCCTGCGGTGGCTGTATTCCCGGATAACGGTGCTCCGGTAATAAGCACAGCATTTCCTTCGCAGGCTTCAGTAGGAAATGTAACAACTATTGATTTGAAAACAGCTGTTGCTGATGAGGATAATATAAGCGCTTCAGTGGTGAAGACCCTGAAATCAAACTCTAATCCTGCTGTTGTTTCTGCGGTGATCAATGGAAATGACGAACTTGTTCTGACGCCTGTTACAAGCGGATCTGCCAATATTGTTATCAGCTTCAACTCTAACGGAAAAGTGGTTGAAAAAACACTATCTGTAACCAGCACAACATCCAGCCTGGCTACAGCAGAAGTGAAAAAGCTTGAATTCAGTATTTATCCAAATCCTGTTTCCGATATGCTGAACATTAAAACAGCAGATAAAGTTCTGAATGTTTCTGTCTATGATATTTCCGGGAAACAGGTGAATGCACCGTTCCAAAACGGACAGATCAATGTAAGCATGCTTCCGAATGGAATGTATATTCTGAAAGCAGTTACGGATAAAGCCGTTTATCAGCAGAAACTGATTAAAAAATAAACCACCATATTCACTCATTTTATTTTAATAGGAATCGGCGGCCCAACGGGCCGCCGATTCTGTTTTATCATTATAATATCTTAAAATTATGGTATAATTCTGATCTTTTTAGAATATGTCTTTTTATCTTTTGTTTCAATATTCATGATATAAATCCCTTCAGGCTGCCTTGCTTCAAAAGTATTGGATTTTATTGTGGAGCTGAATACCTCTTTTCCTGATGTATTGGTAAGGGTAACTTTTGATCCCTCAAAAGAAGAATCTCCAGAAAGTGTGATCTGTCCGTTTTGACTATGAGCCATAAAATTGATAAACGGATCTTTGTACTGGTATGCATAATAAACTCTAAGTGCACCATTCACGCTAAGAAGACCACCGTTAAGGTTTATTTTGATACGGTCGTAAGGCTTATTCATGGTAAGCTCAATTTCTCCCTTGCTTGGGTCTGTACCCCCGAGTTTAATTGCGTTGTTGTTAAGATTCTGGTAGTCGTTGTTAGATACATCACCGTTGAAGGTCTCGATAGAGATTCCACTGATCAGCTGTGCCGCCAGCATGGTCTGGTCCGATCCGATTCCGATAACAAGTTTGTTAGTATTAGCGGCAATATTAGTGGATGGAAAAATCAATACCTGTTCCGTTCTTGCCAGTAATCCCACTGAAACCTGAATCGTAGAATAATCATCTTCATTGCTTCCTACAGCATTTTGTGGATTTAGTACACCGCAGCCTAAACAGATTCCAACAACCTGATTGGTCTGGCTGCTTGCATAGATTTTAGAAATCTGAGCAAAAGATGTGCTCATCAGGGACAGGGTAGAAGCCAATACTAATGCTTTCTTCATAAACTGGCTTACAAATAAATTTGCTTTCATATGTTAAAATTTAGTTTTCTGGTGTTAATTAATGCAAATGTAAACATAAAATAATTATGTTAAGTAATTTATTTCATAATTGTGTGATTATTTAATATTGGTATAATATAATCGTTAAATTTTGTTTTTAATGTAAAGATTTGAAAGAGAGTACATTTAATATTGTTTTTAAGGATTATAAAAAATAAATCCGGGTAGTTTGTGGAACTTCCGGATTTGAGTGATTTATTTAGCTAAAGCCTTTTTGAAAATCTTATATAAATTGTGTTTCATGCTGAAATTAATTTATAGTCTGCCACTTGCTGCTTTCTTCTTCTGTATTTTTAATACGCAGCGGCTTGAAGTTTTTGAAATCAGCGGTTTCATATTCGAGCTCATATAGATCGCTGCCGTTCACTGATCCCCTTTTTATAGCGACAAGATGGGCTGAGAGTAAATATCTGCCGTTCTTTTGTTTTTTGATAAATTGGGCATCGTGAACTCTTCCGTTTATAGAGTTAAAGCAGAAAGAGTAATTAACCGGAGCATATTTTTCAAGGTTGGCTAAAAAGTCACCCGCTTCCGGAATGGTAGAAATTTCTTTCAGTTTATTTTTTTCTATTTTAAAATGCTGAGAGGTGGAAAAGCTTCCCCGGTCATTTGTCCAGCCGATGATTTCGCCGGGAATACATTCAGTGATGATAATAGATTCATTAGGCTCTGTTCCTGCCAGTTTTGAAAACTCTTCAAGGGCAGGTTTCGGATATTTTTTATATCTGAAATTCTTTTGAATTTCTGAAACTCTTGGATGAGCCGTAGTTTCAAAGCTTTGTGCGAAAAAAGTAATGCTTACAAACAGGGAGGCGCTAATAAGTATTTTTTTCATGGATCAGTATTTTGAGAAAAAGGTGTATCGTTTTAGTCAAATTTAAATATTGTAAATCAGGTTTACAAATTAAACAGCGATAACTTTAGGGTAAAATAAACGACACGAAACATATAAAAACAAAAAAGGACTTTATAAAAAGTCCTTTTTGTAGCCCGTAGGGGAATCGAACCCCTCTTACCAGAATGAAAATCTGAGGTCCTAACCGATAGACGAACGGGCCCTCTATCTTCCATTACCGAAGTAATGTGTTAGTTTTGTTTTTATAAGTATCAACTCTTAAAATTTGTAGCCCGTAGGGGAATCGAACCCCTCTTACCAGAATGAAAATCTGAGGTCCTAACCGATAGACGAACGGGCCTACTATACTATTACGCTAATTTATTAACGTGTTTTGTTAATTTGCTTTTCAAGTTAGCCGCTTTATTCTTGTGGATAATGTTTTTCTTAGCTAATTTATCCAATAATGCGATTACTTTTGGCAATTGCTCTGTAGCTACAGCTTTGTTTTCTTCATTTCTTAAAGCTTTCAAGGCTGTTCTAGCAGTCTTGTGATAATATCTGTTACGAAGTCTTCTAGTTTCGTTTTGTCTGATTCTCTTTAGTGCTGATTTATGATTTGCCATATCGTTCAAATGTGAGTGCAAAACTATAAACTTTTTTTTAAACTACCAAATTTATTTTCAGAAATTTTTAATTTTCTTCTGACAGGTACTTTCTGAGTTTATCTATTGCTTGTTCTATTTTTAAATTTTCCTGTTCTTTTTCTATTTTTTTGATCGTGTTTCCCAACATGATCATAGCATTGTTCCATTCTCCAGTAGTATTGGTGAAAGTAAGGTTATCTATTGTTACTTCAAAAGCAACCCTTTCTCCGGTCCTGTAAAGTCTGAAACTTATTTTATCATCCCTGCCTGTAATCCCGTCTTCATTGATTTGTAAATCATAACTTTTTGGGTTAGAGTGGATTTTCTTAAAAAGCAATTTCGCTTCTTGTATTTTTAAATCCGGCATGATATCAAATTTGGTAGCCTATAGGGGAATCGAACCCCTGTTGCAAGAATGAAAATCTTGAGTCCTAACCACTAGACGAATAGGCCAAATTTTGAGGTTGCAAAAGTAATAATTAAGTTTTTAACTTCAAAATTATTTTTTAATATTTATATAATTTTAATGATTGATAACTTTTAAACAACTGATGTTATTGTGGTTACATTAAAGCTTTTTTTATCTGAAATAACCGGCCATTTGCCAAGAGGGCAGCTGTCATATAAATTAGATAAGAAATTTAGAGCCTGTTTAATTCTTATCTAAAATATAGATCCGATATTATCCAAAAATAAAAAATTTTATTTTATAAAAAGAGCCTAATCAGTAAAAGGCTCCTGAAAATAACATTAAGTTTTTATATTCAGGGGAATTTTACCGTCATAAAAAAAGCGGCCGTAATGCACAGCCGCTTTATTGTATGTTCCGGGAAAAGAATTGTACTATTTATACACCTTTTGTATCACCGTGTTTTTTATTCCTTTGGCTTCAATATCTTTCTGAAGCTTTACGGCATCTTCCAAAGTATATACTTTTCCGTAAGTATAATAGAATACGCCATTATCTTTGTTTCTTTCCACATCTTTCAGGGTCTGAAGGATAAATGAATTTCCGTTCAGTTTTTCACCGGTGTATACCTCTATCGTATAATAACCGGTAAGAAGTTTCTGATTCGGCATAAATCCTACGGCAAAAGCATTTCTGAAGCCCGCGTCTTTAGCTGTTCTTAGGTTGATGTCTTTTACGGAAGCCATATTGGTTACACCATAATAATATTTATACTGTCCGTTTTCTTTAAGAGGAAGGATATAGTTCAGCCCTTTTAAAGCCGGATCTCCGTCATTATACTTAGTAGGAGAGCTCATCAGTAATATTCTGAAATCATTTTTCAATGGCGTTTCGGCAGGTTTTTCAGGTTCCGGTTTTTTAATGGCAACAGATCCCCCTGATTTTCTGTCAAGAGCTTTTTTATAATTAATAACCGCATTGTAGATATTTTCTGCAACCTCGTCTTTGCCTTTATCGGAATTCAGGTATTGGGCATCCTCATAATTGTTAACAAACCCTGTCTCAATTAATACAGATGGCATGGCACTTCTTCTTAAGATGTGAAGGTTTTCCTGCTTTACCCCTCTTGAAAAACGTCCGCTTGCCGCAAAATTCGTCTCAATAAAGCTCCCGATAGTCAGGCTGTTTTCCAGATATTTGCTTTGCTGAATTTTAAGAGCAATTAACGATTCCGGAGAAGATGCATCATAAGAGGCAAAGGTTTCCTTATCTTTTTCATCAAGATAAATTACACTGTTTTCCTGTTTGGCTACTTCCAGGTTTTCTTTATTCTGTGCAGGCCCCTGAACAAAGGTTTCCGTTCCTCTTGCTGTAGCAGATCTGCTTGGTGAAGAGTTAACGTGTACAGAAATGAATAAATCAGCTTTGTTTCTGTTGGCAATATTGGTTCTGTCTGTTAATGAAGGATATTCGTCAATCTTACGGGTGTAAATTACTTTGAAATCCCTGTTTTTTTCCAGCATGGCTCCCAGCTTCAGAACAATGCCTAAAGTGACATCCTTCTCCATGACCAGTCCTATGTCCGGATAATTCCTGGTAGCCCCATGATCACCACCTCCATGTCCGGCATCTAAAACGATGATAAATTTCTTTTGCGAAAAAATAAAAGTGCTGGTAAGGATAAGGAGAAATGATAAAATTATTTTAAAATTTTGTTTGTGCATCTTACAGTTTTAAAAATTATATTAATTTTGAGCCTTAATTATATAGAATAAAATTGGCCAAAACCGTCCTCAAAAATATATTACAAATTTTAATTATCCTAATTTTTAACAATTTTTTAGCACAGAAAACGTCTGGAAAATTGCCTGAAAATGCGGTTAATGATACTATTCCCAAAAAGGATACCATCATTGTAAAGAAAGAAGCTTTAGAAGATGTTCTTCGTACCAAAGCCGATGATCAGAGAAGGGATGTTCCTAAAAAAATGACATTTCTGATTAAAAGGGCCCAGGTGAAATACCAGGATATGCAGATTGATGCAGATTATATTTCTATTGATGATAATAAAAATGTGATCTATGCACGCGGAAAGCTGGATTCATTAGGGAAGATCATCGAACCTGTAATAACCATGCAGGGCGGAAAAAAATATGAAACCAACGAATTCAGCTATAATACCAAAACCAGGCAGGCCATTGCGTACAATGCCAGGACTGAGGAAAGTGAAGGGGTAATTACCGCACAAAAAACCAAAAAGTATAACGATTCTGTATTCGCCATGAGGAATGCAGATTATACAACCGATGATTACTATATCAAGAAAAAAGATACGGTATCGGATTATTTTATGCGGGCTTCCAATATAAAGCTGATCAAATCCAAAGAAAAATCCCAGATCGTTACAGGACCAATCCAGATGTATATAGAAAAGGTTCCCACACCTTTAATACTGCCGTTTGCCGTTCTTCCTTTTTCAGCAAAAAGAGCCGCCGGGATCCTTATCCCGAGTTTCGGGGAAAGGGAAGATGTAGGATTCTTTCTCAATGGACTTGGATACTACCAGCCAATTGGGGAACATTTTGACCTTAAGGTCCTTGCAGATATTTATACCAAAGGAAGCTGGAATATACGTCCACAGATGAGCTATCTGAAAAAATACCGGTATTCGGGAAGCTTTACAGCAGACATCGGAACAATGGTCAGGGGAATCAAAGGACTGGAGGATTATACCAAAAACAGTACCTATAGAATTACATGGAATCATTCGCAGGATACAAAGGCCAATCCGTTCCTTACATTCAGCGCTTCGGTGGATATTGTAAGTACTAAGTTTTATAACAATCCGCTGAACAACAACTATATTTTCAATCAGAATGTTCTGAATACCCAGCAGAATTCAACGGTAACCCTTACCAAAAGATTCCTGAAACTGCCAATGACGATTACGGGAACTGCCTCTTATGCACAGAATTTTGCAACAGGACTCTCAGATCTTCGTCTTCCTCAGATGAATGTGGCCATCAACCAGTTTTACCTATTCAAGTCTAAAACAGGAGTAAGAGAAGGACTTCTTGAAAATATTACAGTGAATACAGGTTTTAACCTGACCAATTTTGTCAACACTCAGGAAAATGAGCTTTTTACGAAAGCGATGTGGGATAAAATGCAGACTGGTCTTAAAAATAATATTGCATTAGGAACCAATACGACACTGGCAAAATATTTTACATTCAGTTTAAGTGCAAATATTGATAATGCATTAACGACAAAAACCCTGAATAAATATTATGACCCTGTAAAAAATGTTGAAGTAGATGAAATACGGAAGAATGTTGCAGGGTATTCCACTTTCTCCACAACAGCCAGTCTTCAGACAACACTGTACGGCGGGCTTAAGTTTAAAAAAGGAGCAGCTATACAGGCGATAAGACATATGATGACTCCAAGTATCGGGTTTACTTACTCTCCGGATTTCGGAAGTCCGAACTTCGGATATTATAAAAACTTTTACAACGCGCAGGGAGCCCTTACACCATATTCCATCTTCGAAAAGGGAATTGTAGGGACGCCTCCAAGCGGAATGCAGGGATCGCTGGGATTAAATATCGGGAACAATATCGAGATGAAAGTAAGATCTAAAAAAGATTCTACCGGAGTGAAAAAGGTTAAAATCTTTGAGGCTTTGAATTTTTCAGGAAGCTACAACTTTGCTGCTAAAACACATCCTTGGTCCGTATTTACATTCAGCGGACAGTCTTCTTTCTTCAATAACAAACTTAGCGTTAATACAAGTCTTGCTTTAGATCCTTATAGAATTGCTTTTGCTCCCGGGGAAGATGTTGGAGTAAGAACAGAAGATTTCGGGCATTTCAGCGTGCAGGGCTTCAATGTTCAGATGTCATATCCCCTAAGCAGCGAGCTGTTTGGCGAAAAGACAGATTATGCCAAAAAGTATTCTTCAAAAGGAGAAGTAAGAAACGAAAATTATTATTTTGATGATGATAATTATGCGCATTTTGATCAGGCATGGACTTTGAATGTTAATGCTAATTATGCCTATTCAAAAGGGACTTCAAGATTAGGAAATAAAATTGCCTCAATAGGACTTGACGGAAGCATCAAACTTACCCCTTACTGGAATATCAACGGAAGTACCCATTATGATCTTGTATCCAAAGAACTGGCTTATACAAGAATTGGATTCTCCAGAGACCAGCGAAGTTTTACAATTAATTTCAACTGGGTTCCTTTCGGGCAGTATAAAGTATATGATTTCTTTATCGGGATCAAAGCCAATATCTTAAGCGATGCCCTGAAGTACAAAGACAGAAGCTTTACGCAGCCTAATGCTCCTTTCTAGGATTGGATTGGCATTTGAAAATATAAATTTTATATTTGCATCCAGATAAAATTCTAATAAAAATTAAATTCTACATGAAACAAATAATCAACACAGTGAACGCACCTGCAGCTATCGGACCTTATTCACAAGCTAATATGGCCAACGGAGTATTGTATATTTCCGGACAGATTCCTGTAGATCCTGCAACTGGTAAACTGGTGGAAGGAATTGAAAAAGAAACGCATCAGGTAATGAAAAACCTTGAGGCAATCCTTACAGAAGCCGGAATGACTTTCAAAAATGTTGTAAAGGCTACCATCTTCCTAAAGAGTATGGATGATTTTGCCGTAATGAATGATATTTATGCATCATATCTGGATGCGGACAGCTACCCTGCACGTGAGACTGTACAGGTGTCATGTCTGCCTAAAAACGTTGATATTGAAATTTCAATGATTGCACATCAGGATTAATGAATTTTATAAGAAATACAATTGCGGTGCTCGTAGGTCTTGGTATAGCAGGGCTTATTATTACTCTTGGTATAAGAGCTTTTCCGCAATGGGTTACTTTCGATGCTTTTGCTCCTTTTGAGCACTGGCAGCGTTTTCTTTCTAGCATGAAGGATGATAATGCCTTCTTTGGGTTCCTGCTTTTTATTTCAGGATTGGGAACTACTATTGGGGGAGTAGCTACAGCACTTATCGTAAAGTATGCAAAGGTAGCATATGCTATCCTTATCGGCTTTATTATGCTTTTCATCGCCATGCTGGATGTTATCATATTTCCTTATCATCCTACCTTTTATAAGATTTCTATTTTCCTTACGTTTTTCCCGTTCTCATGGGTAGGAGGAAAAATTGTAGAAGTTATTTATGAGCGGAATAAAAAGAAAAGAATCGCTGAGAAAATGAACAAAAACAAATAAAAAACGCTGCAGGACTGCAGCGTTTTTTTGTTAATATGAAATGAATGTTTCCAGTATTGATTAAGGCATTTTGAATCCTTTGGTATAAATTCTTCCATAGTCATCCACAAATTTCACCTGAACATTCCCCTGATACTTTTCCAGGATCTTTTCTATATCTTTTTGTGAATTGACAGGTTTTCCGTTGATTTCTATAATGATATAATTGTCTACAATACCTATTTTGGCCATTTCTCCGCCTTCTGCTACGCCCTTGGCAACTACACCGCTGTTCAGCCCGTATTCTGTTTTGAATCTTTCAGTAAGCGGATCAAACTCAGCACCAATCTTTTCAGTTACACTAAGGTCTGCTTTTGTTCTGGTAGAGGTTCCTCCTTTCTGATCTCTCAGGGTTACATTGGTTGTAGCCTCTTTACCGTTTCTTGAATACGTTACCAAAACCTTATCGCCAGGACGCTTGCTTCCGATAGACATGGAAAGGTCTGCAAAATCTGTGATGGCATAGCTGTCTATTTTGGTAATGATATCTCCTTTTTTCAGACCTGCATCCTCAGCACCACTGTTATCTCCAAAGCCTGTAACATATACTCCGGCACCTACTTTCAGGCTTGTTTTATTCTGTCTGTTATAAGCCTGAACCAGCTGATCATTGGATAAGTCTAAAGACTGAATTCCAAGGAATCCTCTCTGAACAATTCCGAATTTCTTGATGTCTTCAACAATCTTTCTTGCCAGGTTAGACGGAACGGCAAATCCGTACCCCTGATAATATCCTGTTGTAGACTGGATGGCAGAATTGATCCCGATAAGATCTCCGGCTACATTCACCAGTGCACCTCCTGAGTTACCCGGATTGATGGCTGCATCGGTCTGAATAAAGCTTTCAATAGGATTGGCTGCTTTCCCCTGGCTTCCCAGAATGCCGATTCCTCTTCCTTTCGCAGAAACGATCCCTGCTGTTACGGTAGAGTTAAGCCCAAGCGGGTTCCCTACAGCAAGAACCCATTGTCCTACTTCAATATTGTCTGAATTGGCAAAATTGAGATAAGGAAGTCCTTTTTCTTCAATCTTTAATAAAGAAATATCTGTATTAGGGTCTGTTCCTACCAGGGTAGCGATATATGACTTTTTGTTGCTTAATACAACCTCCAGTTTATTGGCGCCGGCTACAACGTGGTTGTTTGAAATGATGTATCCGTCAGGAGAAATAATTACCCCGGAACCCATTCCTGAAGGCATATTGTCCGGAGCCTGCTGCTGTCTTTGTCTCTGCTGGCCCCTTCCTCCTCCGAAAGGATCTCCAAAGAAGAAATCAAACAGATCCTGCTCTGAAGCTCTGCTGGTTGTTCTGCTCTGATAATTTTTAATGGTTACCACAGCCGGAACAGTAGTCTTGGCTGCTTTTACAAAATCATCACCCACAGCTCCTGTATTCATTCCTACAAATGATGCTGTAGGGGCTGCTGTTGTGAAAAAAGACTGGTCACCGTTATTATTATGCTGACCGAAATATTGTATTGTCCCAACGGTAGTAGCTCCTGAGACAACTCCCACTACTGCAAATGGTAATAGTTTTTTTAAAGTACTCTTCATTGTATATCTTTCTTTTTTTATTTATTAATTTTCCGTTTTATTGTAAGCAAATTTAATGCTAAATAAGTATGCAATTAATGCTAAGTGTTTCAATTTTAACTAAAATTTAACGGCTATTGTGTGATTTTATATATTATGTCATAATTGCAGCCGCCCCAATTAACAAAACTTAAAAAATTATTAAAGAAATGTGGACGATATGTCCAGTACAAGGTACGATGTAAAAATATAATGACAAAATGATCCCTGCATAAAGCTGCTTATTTCCCTCATCATTATTTTCCCGAAAAATGATTATCTTTGCAAAAATATTTTTCTCACTTAAAACGTTTATAGCATGCAACTGTATAACACCTTAAGCGCAGAAGAAAGAGCCCAGCTTATTGATGAGGCCGGTAAAGACCGTCTTACTTTGTCTTTCTATGCGTATGCCAAAATTGAAGATCCCAAAAAATTTCGCGACGAATTATTTATAGCCTGGAATGCCCTTGATGCTCTTGGCCGTATTTACGTTGCCCACGAAGGAATTAATGCTCAGATGAGTATTCCCGCAGACAATTTTGAGGCTTTTCGGGATACGCTGGAAGTATATGACTTTATGAAAGGAATCCGCCTGAATGTTGCAGTTGAACAGGATAATTATTCTTTTTTAAAGCTGACAATCAAAGTCAGACATAAAATCGTGGCAGACGGATTGAATGATGAGACTTTTGATGTTACCAATAAAGGAATTCACCTGAAAGCACGGGAATTTAATGATATGCTTGAAGATCCTAACACTATTGTAGTCGATTTCAGGAATCATTACGAAAGTGAAGTAGGACATTTTGAAGGGGCAATTACTCCTGATGTTGAGAACTTCAGAGAAAGCCTGCCGATTATCAATGATCAGTTACAGGATTATAAAGAAGATAAAAACCTTCTGATGTACTGTACAGGCGGAATCCGTTGTGAAAAGGCCAGTGCTTACTTCAAGCATCAGGGCTTTAAAAATGTATACCAGCTGGAAGGCGGAATTATTGAATATACCCGCCAGATAAAAGAGGAAGGCATAAAAAGTAAATTCATCGGAAAGAATTTTGTTTTTGACCACCGTTTAGGAGAAAGAATTACAGACGATATTATTTCACAGTGTCACCAATGCGGTAAGCCTTGTGATAATCATACGAATTGTGCTAATGATGCCTGTCATTTACTGTTTATCCAGTGTGATGAATGTAAAGCAGCTATGGAAAACTGCTGTTCTACAGAATGTTTAGAAACAATACATCTGCCTTTAGAAGAACAGCTGAAGCTGAGAAAAGGATTACAGGTCGGAAATAAAGTGTTCAGAAAAGGGAAATCGGATGCTTTGAAGTTTAAGAACTCAGGAGATTTACCAGCTAAACCTCTGGCAAAAGCTGAAACGAAAAATATCCGTCAGAAAATTGCGGTCAGAAAAACTTTGATCGGAAAAGCAGAACATTATTATTCAAAGTCCAAAATTGCACAGTTTTTACTTGAAAATAATGAGCTTTCATTAGGTGATAAAGTATTGATTTCAGGACCAACTACTGGTGACCAGGAAATAATCATTACTGAAATGCATGCCCATGGAGGACCTTGTGAGACAGCAAAACCAGGAGACCAGATTACTTTTCAACTTCCGTTCAGGGTTCGTCTGTCAGATAAATTATATAAAATTCTATCCTGAGGAACGGTATAATGTGCGGAATTATTTCTTCGGCTCAAAGATATAACGATCATAAAAATTTTGGTCTGTGATTAATGAATGGGTATTGATATCATTATGCAAAAATCCGAACTAAGAAAAAAATACATGCAAAAAAGAAAAGCCTTGTCTTCCGATGAGGCTTTCTTGTTATCAGAGAATATATTCAGAAATTTTTTAGATTATTTCAGCCTGAGGGAAGGCCAGAAAGTACATATTTTCATCCCTATTGAGAAGTTTAAAGAGATTGATACACAAATCTTCATCAGGTATTTTTTTGAACATGACATTAGGGTTTATGTGCCCAGGATTGTCGGGGATAAACTTATTGCTGTTGAGATTTTTGAAGATTCAGTCTTTGAAACCAATACTTGGGGAATTTCCGAGCCTGTTTCTGATACGGATTCCGGAGAAATTAATTTTGACTTCGTGGTCACTCCTTTACTGTATTGTGACCCTCATGGCAACAGAATTGGCTATGGAAAAGGATTTTATGACAAGCTTTTTCAATGTATCTCGCAGAATGCAAAAAAAATCGGGGTCAATTACTTTAACCCCGACGAATATGTGGATGATATCTGGGAAAACGATATCCCTTTAGATTACTTGGTAACCCCTGAAGCTGTGCTGTCTTTCTTAAGCGGGGCAGAGTAGAAATCCAGAAAATAGAATTTAAACTCTTTCTGCATTTTAGAAGGAGTTAATAGCAGAATATACTGGGCATTTTTTTCAAAAGTTCCGAGAGATTTCTTTTTGTCATCAAAATACTCCACATTGAATCTGGCATAATCTAATGTGTCTTTTTTATAAAATTCCTTATAAACATTCAGATTATTTACTTTTACCGATTTCACCTTCAGGCTGTCTAACTCTCTGAACAGCTTTTTGAATGTTAAAGAGTCAGGCTTGTGAAAATAGCTTTCCATCTGGGAGTAAATGGCTGTATCTATTTCTGTATTTCTGTTTCCTGTCAGGTAAAGAGTAGAGAGATCAAGAAGCTCCTGTACTTTTTGCTGGGTAATGGAATTGATGATCTGCATACTGTCTATCTGCACGGCAGGATAGCTTTTGGTATTGTTGCTGTTTCTTAATTTCTCAAGATCACTGACTGATTCTGTTTTTTTGTTATTGCAGGCAGCAAATGCAATAATAAGTACTGCTAGAAGTAAAAAGTTATTTATTTTTTTCATCTGTGGATGCAATTTTAAATTTAATAGATATTATTTTCCCTTTCTTATCCTTAATCATTTCTATAAGATTCAGGTTTTTTAAAGAAGTAGTAGGTGTGGTTACCAACGTGATGTACTTTTGTTTGTCAAGCCTTTCAATTCCGTAGATGTTATTGTCATAAATCTGATAAATTACGGCAGTATTGCTGATCAGGTTTTCCAGTTGACTTCTTTTCTGTTTAAGCAGTTCCGGATTTCCTTTGGCATCTTTTACAGAGAAATAATAAGCGGCCATTTTATAATCATCCGGTTTCAGCTCTATACGTTCTTCTTCCGGAGCGTTTTCCAGGCTTCTGGTTACCGTGAGCGGCTCATATAAAGGAGAGGTGATTACCATTTTCAGGTTTTTATCCTTTGTGGAATAATAAAAACACTCGTTCGGTTTTATTTTATAAAGGATAGGAGATTCATTGTCCTTCATCACCATTATATTAATCGTGTTGATGGCGGAAGTTCCCCTGTCTTTATCAACAAAACAATATTTATAGGTTTTTGAAAAAATTTCATCTTTAAAACCCAGAAGCCCGGTAATGGTAATTAAAATTGAGCTTACAATAGCCCAGATATGTTTTTTAAAGAAATTTTTCTTCGTCGGTGCTGGTATTATTTCAGTACTTTCTGTAGCTATTGTTTTTTGTTTAGTTGTTTGATTTTCAGTAGTTGTTTTTTGTAAATTGGTGTTTTCCTGTGGCTGGTATTCGGTTTTTTGAGGCTGAATCTCGGTTTTTGGAAGTTCCGGAGCCTCAGCAGCTGTTTTTTCCAGTTCAATAATGTCTTCTTCTTCAATTTCTTCATTTTCCTGAAGAAGTTCCCCGGCAAAAAGATGCTGTTTCTTGAACTCATACCATGAATCGTATCCCGCATAAATACTCAGTAAATTGAGCATGTCAATTCTTGGTAATTTAGTGACAGGTGAGTTTTTGAAATAGGTGTAGAATGACTTTTCACTGATGTTGCCTTTCGCTTTTTTGCGCAGGTCTTCCTGGAAATAAATAATATCAATCCCCTTCCATTTAGAAATATCATCATAGGAAGGAGTATATTCTTTTAAATATTGTGCCTGAACGTCTCTTTTAAGCTGTTCAAAATGCAATAGATCTAAATCTGTCAATTTTTTGTTTAATAATTAATTTGTTGATTATCAGTTATGTTTTTTTGTAAAACTATTTTACAAAGGTATTACAATTATTTTTCATAAACAACTTTTCTATCTGCTATACCTTTGTCTTGTTCAAATAACAGAACAGAAGAAAATTTTATAAAACAATATTAACAAAATTAAATTTAATTTATTATGAAAAAGTCATTATTCGTAGCTGCTATCGCTGCAATCTCTCTAGTTGCTTGTAAAAAAACTGAAGCTACTGCTACTGAAGGAACAACTGATTCTTCTGCAGCTGCTACTACTGATTCTGCTGCTAACGTAACTGATTCTGCTGCTAAAGTAATCGATTCAGCTGCTACTGCTGGTGTTGAAGCTACTAAAGATGCTGCTGCTGCTACAACTGCTGCTGGAGCTGATGCTGCTAAAGGAGCTGCTGCTGGTGCTGCTGACGCTGCTAAAGGAGCTGCTGATGCTGCTAAAGGAGCTGCTGACGCTGCTAAAGATGCTACAAAAGAAGCTGCTAAGAAATAATTTTAGCTTAAGCTTAACAATAAAGGAACCGTTTCACCCAGTGAAACGGTTTTTTTATGCTTTGTTTTTTAAGCTATGGTCTGAATAGATCAGAACAGTTTACTATTTTCTTCCGGGTTTTATCTCTGATTCATTGATCTTCTTTTCTGAAACTATCCTTTTTTCTGCCTTAAAGATTCGTAACATGTAATGGCAACAGCATTGCTCAGATTCAGAGAGTCAATACTTCCTGCCATCGGAATCAGGGTGTTTTTTCCTTTTCCGACCCAGAAATCACTTAAGCCGGAATGTTCAGTACCAAAAAGTACTGCAGAACGTTGCGTGAAATCTCTTCTATAAAGATCTTCAGCGGTTTCATCCATAAGGGTAGTGTAGATATTGAAGGTATTTCTCTGAAGAAACTGAAATACTTCTTCATTTTCAGCCTGATAAACCTCCATCCCGAAAAGACAGCCTACGCTGGATCTGATGACATTTGGGTTGTAAAAATCGGTTTTACCGTCTGCTACAATCAATGCATCAATGCCGAAGGCTTCGCAGCTTCTTAAAATGGCTCCCAGATTTCCGGGCTTTTCCACGCCTTCCACAATAATAACCGTAGCATTTTCTTTCGGAATAAATGATGATAAGGAAGCTTCTTTCGCCTGATATATACCGATAATCCCTTCAGAGCTTCCTCTGTAAGCTATTTTTTCATATACTTTTTCACTTACATAGTGAATTCTGGCATCAGGAAGCTTTCCTTTAAAGATATTTTCACAAATAAAAAACTCTACAGGTTCAAAGCTGTAGTTTAATGCTCTGTCATTCTCTTGCTGTCCTTCAACAACAAAAACTTTTGATTTTTTACGAAAACGGTTGTCAGCTAAGAGTTTAGTGACATTTTTTATTTTATCGTTCTGAAAGCTTTCTATCAACATTCCGCAAAATTATGCAAAATTTATGATGATATAGGCTGGCTTTATAAAAAGAATCTTCCGGTGCCTGTTCCGGTTTTCATAACTGCGGGCCCTCTGTTTCTGTGATATTGCTGTTATCGATAAGACTTGGCGGAAGATCTTTTTTGTTTTTAATTCCCAGTGATTTCAGCTTTTGCGTTTGAATGATAAGATTATCATTTCCGGTGTGAAGCTGTTTGTAAGCGTCATTATAAACATTTTTGGCCTGATCCAGATTCCTGCCTACTTTTTCAAGATTTTCCACAAAACCTACAAATTTATCGTAGAGTTTTGCTCCCCGCTCAGCAATTTCCATTGAGTTTCTGTTCTGATATTCGCGTTTCCAGAGATCAGCAATAAGTTTGAGGGAAGTGATCATGTTACTTGGATTCAGCAGTAGAATTCTTCTTTCATATGCATAATTCCACAGATTCTGATCGGCCTGCATGGCTGCAATATAAGCCGGCTCACTGGGAATAAACATCATGACGAAATCCAGAGATTTTCCATAATCATCATAAGCTTTCTGGCTCAGTTGAGTAATGTGGTTTTTAATGGAAGCAAGATGCTGGCTCAGTTTAATAGAATAAATATCGGGATCGTTTTCATCCACAAGATCTGTGAAAGCAGTCAGAGAAACCTTAGAGTCAATAATTACATTTCTTTCGTCCGGATATTTTACAACAGCATCAGGCCGCATTTTCTTACCGGAAAACTCAGAGAATATGGCGTTATTGTCCTCGTCACGCAGCTCATGTTCCAGAAAATATTCTCTTCCTTTTACCAGTCCTGATTTTTCGAGGATACTTTCCAGAATCATTTCACCCCAGTTTCCCTGGGTTTTACTTTCGCCTTTCAAAGCACGGGTTAATTTTTTGGCATCTTCAGAGATCTGCTGGTTAAGCTCTGCGAGCTCTTTTACTTTTTCAGCCAGAGAGAAGCGTTCTTTATTTTCTTTTTCATAGGCTTCATTGACTTTGTTTTTTAAATCCGCTATTTTTTCCTGAAAAGGTTCAAGAATATTTTTTAAATTATTTTGATTCAGTGTTGTGAATTTTTCTGTCTTTTCTTCTAAAATTTTATTGGCCAGATTTTCAAACTGTAGTTTAGATTCTTCCTGGATTTTTGTAATCTCTGCTTTCTGGGTTTCCAATGAGTGCTGAAGGCTTTCATTTTTCGCTGTTAGCTCAGCATTTTTAGCAAAAATATTCTGCTTTTCAGTAGCCAGCATTTCTATATGAGATGTTTGTCTGGTATTAAGCTGTTTTAGCTCCAGGAACTGTGCGTTCAGTGAAGTGTGTTCTGCTGATAATCTGGCAAATTCATTTTTCAGATCATTCAGAAGATCCTGATTGAGCAGATGCTGTTCTTTTTCTTTAGCATTTTCTTCGTTAAGCTCTCTGATCTTCTGAACTGCATTCGTAAGATCAGCAGTGCTTTTGATATATAAATTATTTAATTCATCATAGGAACTTCTCGAAACTGATGATGATTTCAGGGCAAAATATAAAATCAGGGCACCCAGAAGGCCGCCGGTCATACATCCGATAATTAAATAGGTCATCTCCATTTTTCAAAAGTATGAAAAAAGGGTGGATGTTGGAGATGGATGTGCAGAGCTTTAAAACGGTTTTGTTTTGTTCATTCTTTGACAGGAATCTGTTAGGGAAAGTAAAAAAGCCATCTCATTCGGGATAGCTTTTGTATTGTTTTTTGATAGATTTCTATGGGAAAAGAGGCAGTGGATCAACAGGCCCGATAGGCTCAAGAACCCTTGGCTTGCAATATCCGGTATTGACTTCACATCTTCCGTTGATGCATATGTAATCAGTCATGGTGGTTGATCCGTCAGGGCATCTGATCATAGCTTCACCGTGGCATCCACCGTTACATAATGCAGGGTATAAATATCCACCGGATATTTCTTTCAGTTCTGTTCTCGAAAGTTTAGATAAATTCATTTTTTTCATGGAATTATTTTTTTTGGTTATTTTGTATGATGTTGAAAATGAATCTCTAATATAGTGAAAATAAATCACATTAGTGTTATATAATTTGTTTTTTTGAATTTTTAAAAGAGCATAAAGGTGTTTTTTAATAAGAAATCCTCTGTTAGTTTATACTTATTTTATTATTTCCTGTAATTCTGCTTCTAATTCCTGCTTTTCTTTTTCTGTGTAAAGTTTTGAATTCACCAAAGATGTCTTAAATTTTTCGACTGTCTGAAGGTAATTCTGTTTTAATTGAATTTGAGCTTGTATGATGTATAAAAAGCCTTGTGAAAAATTGGGGTAAGAATCCATTAATATTTGCCAGGCCTGAATAGCTTTATCATATTGTTTTTCATTATAAAAATACCATCCCTTACCATTTAAGGCACCAATTGAAAAATTGAGTCTGATTCCGTAATGGGATAATATTTTTTGCTCAAGAGATTTTTTACTATTTAAGTCTTTTTGTTTATTGGAGGAATATTCTGCCTGAAGAGCAGACCATTCTTCAAATATGTCATAAAGTGCTGTATTTATTAATAAACCGGGTGTTGCGTTGTGATCAGCTGCTTTAAATCGATATCCTTTAATGTCTAAAAAAGGATTGGGGATATTCTTTTTTATGACAGAATCCATCTTGGCAAAATCCTCCGGATAATCGTTACCAATTCCGAAACGATAATATTTTTTAGAATAATAGGAAAGGCTGTTCATTTTGCTGATGGAATCCGTTAAGTCAATATTTTTCTGAAAGAAAAAAGGGCTCATAGCAATCACACCGTTCAAATCATTGACTCTTGAATTAAAAACAGAAGTTGTGAAATAGCCATATCTTGAATGGCCAATTAATATCCTGAACTTTGAAGCCTTGTAATCTTTTTCGGCAAGAGGGATAAGTTCCCCAAAAATGAATTTTTCATTTTCAAGCGCAAGACCGTTAGATTCAGAGGTTTTGTATTGTGTTTCATGATAACGGTAACGCTGTTCAGATTCCACGCTGATTATTACAGATGAAGGCATTTGTTCAGTACTCGTCAGATAATCAATGGTATTGATGATATAATTATGACTTCTTTTGTTTTGTCTGTCAAATACAATAATTAACGGGAAATTGTTTTTTATTCCGTTTTGCCACTCTACCGGAACTGTTATGGAAATTTTTTTTCCAAATCCAAGATTTTTTGAGTGAATGGTTGTGTCTTTTAGCTTTTTATATCTTTCATAGTTTTGTGCAAATAGAGTTGTGGTAAGTAAGATAAAAAACAAAGCAAATTTTTTTGACATCTCATTTTAATTTAAATATTAGATGAATTTCATGGTGTTTGACTGGGTTACGGATTTTCCTTTGAAATTTCTTTATGATGCTTTAAATATAATGGCAGTGCGGCGGAACCATACCATGGGAAGATTTCATAGCTGAAAACGCCGGCCTGTACCGCGGGATCTGTTTTTACCCATTGTTCGGCTTCTTCCTTGGATTTTGTGTTGAAAATAAACATGCCGCGGTAGTTTTCTTTATTCTTTTCTAAAAAAGGACCTGCCACAATAATCTTTCCTTCATCAGCAAGCCTGGTGATATTTCCCATATGTCCCTTCATTAATTCCCCCATTTTGATTTTGTCTTCAATTTTTGCTGTTCCGGTGGTCAGCATAACGATGATATAGCCTTTCATACCATACTGGTCTGCTCCCAGAGATTTTGCAAGCTCTGCGTTAAATGCTGGAGAGGCGGCAGGTTTTGCAGACTCTCCTTTTTTTCCATCCTGACCTTTAGTGTACATCACGCATGATGACATTAAAAAAGAAGTCAGAAATAATGTGAACATTTTTTTCATGGGTTTTCTTTATTGATTAATCTTTTATTCTCAAAAATTCTTTAGCCAGTTCAATCATTTTAGGATCCCCGGTATATTTTCCGTGCTCATCAGACAGTTTTACGGTAGGAATCCATTCCTGATTAGGAGCCTGAACACCAATCAGTTTCATAACGATGTTCATTGGTTTTAAGCCTACATCGTTGGTAAGGTTCGTTCCTATCCCGAAAGAGATTCCTATTTTTCCCCGGCAGTAGTTGGTGATTTCTGCAACCTTTTCAAGATTCAGGGCATCTGAAAAAATAATATATTTAAACATAGGATTGATGCCATTTTTCTGATAATGGGCAATGGTTTTATCCGCAAATTCCAAAGGATCACCGCTGTCGTGGCGTACCCCGTCAAACAGTTTCGCGAATTTTTTGTCAAACTGCTGAAAGAATACATCTGTGGTATAGGTATCTGATAACGCTACTCCAAGATCACCTCTATACACATCTACCCAATGCTCTAAAGCCAGTTCATTGGCCATTTTAAAGCCGTATTCTGCAGCATGGAACATAAACCATTCATGAGCATGGGTCCCGATGGGCTTAACTCCGTATTTCATCGCAAAATGAACATTTGAACTTCCTATAAATGTAGAGTCTTTTTTCTGGGTTAAAGCTTCCATAACCAGATTCTGCACTTTATAGGAATGTCTTCTTCTTGTCCCAAATTCAGCAAAGGTTACTCCAAGTTTCCCCAATGAATCTGCTTTCTCAATGGTTTTGGTCATCACTGCTTCGTTGGAATCTCTTTCCATATGGTTCATCTCATAGTGAAGTTCGCTGATAAGTGCCAGCAAGGGAACTTCCCAAAGTATCGTTCTGTACCATAAACCTTCAACAGTTACACTAAGGTCGCTTCCTTCCTGATGGATCTTTACTTCAGACGGATCGTAATGATAACCTTCCAGAAAATCGAGATAGGGAAGATCAATATACGGGCAGGTCTTTGCCATGAATTTTTTTTCGTCTTTTGTCAGCTTCAATTCAGCCATTTTATTAACAGCTTCTTTCAGCGCTGCATCAAAGCCCGGTGGAAAATGATGTTTTCCTCTGTTGATGAATTCGTACTTTACTATAGAATTCGGGAACAACTTTACCACCGCATTCTGCATGGTTATTTTATAGAAATCGTTATCTAAGATTGAATTTAATCGTACGTCGTGCATAATATGTGTAATTTTAACGCAAATATAATCATTAAAAATAAAAATCGCCTAAATGTAAGACGATTTTTTTTATTATTCAGATGGTTTTACAGGTTACTTCCCTAAATAAGAGTTGTACATCCATACTTCTTTCTCCTGTTCTGTGATGTAATCGCTCATCTGAGAATTGGTTCCTTCATCTCCTGCTTTATCTGTAATATCCAGAAGTTCTCTCTGAAGATCAATAACCACTTTGAATGAATTTAAGATAAGTTCAACGCTTTTTGCTGCATCAGATACTTCTTTGCTTTCTTTAATAGTAGCCACTTTTAGGTAATCAGAATAATTGTGAGCCGGAGTAGCTCCCAAGGTAAGAATTCTTTCCGCAATCTCATCAATCTTTAATACCAGGCTGTTGTAAAGCTCCTCAAATTTTGGATGAAGGGTAAAAAACTGGTCACCTTTGATATTCCAGTGTGAACCTCGTGTATTCTGATAGAACACGGAATAATTGGCTAAAAGGATATTTAATTTTTCCGAAATGTTTTTACAGTCGGCTTCTTTCAGGCCGATAATGCTTGCATTTTTCATACGTTTATTTTTTATACTAACAAATTTAGAAAATATTGTGCCGAAAAGCCTGTATTGCCAATAGATGATAACTATAAGAAAATGTTTTAAAATAGTTTGGAGATATAGCCGAAAAAGAAAAAGAGCTATGATAAACGAATAGTGAAATAAAACAATTTCTTCCTTATCCATCGGTTTACACTTCACGATGCTTATCTTTGAAACTTTATATTGTATTTTATAATGGAAGCATTCCGAAATATAGGATTACGCAGCTTTCTGCTGTCTTTCGCTGTTTTTTTCTCAGTCTGTTTACTGTATTATATCAGTTCGGTTCTGAAAACAGACGGACATTATGTATATCTTCTGGATGATGCTTATATCCATCTTGCAATGGCGAAAAACTTTGCAGTGTATGAGGTTTGGGGAATGACCAGATATCAGTTTTCCTCTACCTCTTCATCACCTCTTTTTACCTATATGCTCAGTGTACTGATTAAGGTTTTTGGAAACAATGACCAGATTCCTTTATACTTTAATGTGATTTTCAGCATCGGGCTTCTTTATATTCTTTCAATATATTATGCTGATATTCTTAATGACGTAAAAAGAACTGTTTTAGCGGTACTCTTCACCGTATTTTTTATTGTTCTTCCGCTCCATCTTCTTTCGGGAATGGAACATGTTTTTCAGGTATTCCTTTTTGTGATTAATATTTTCTGCTTTTACAGGCGCGGCCAGAGCAGGGCTGCTGAATACGGTTTTTATCTCAGTCTTTTACTCATGGGACTGGTGCGTTTTGAAAGCATGTTTTATTTTGTGATTCTGGCAGTCATGTTTGCTGTGGTAAGAAAATGGAAAGAGGCAGCGCTGGTTTTAGTGTTGGGATTTATACCTATTGCTGCTTTCTGTATTTTCAATGAGCGGCAGGATGGTTATTTTTTTCCTAATTCTGTAGTGGTAAAAGGAACAAAATTAAGTTTTGATTCCAATATAATAGAGCAGTTGAAAGTTATTCTGCTGGATAATTTCCTGTTGAATATCAGTTTTTATAAAGTGGGTGTTTTTCCTGTTTTGCTTTGCCTTGTCTTTATTTACAGAGATTTCAGAACGAAAACCTTTAAAAAAATGCTTGAGGATAATTTTCTTCTGATTGTATTTTCGCTGCTTATGATAGGTCACTCTATGTTTGCTGATCTGAAAGGACTTTTCCGCTATGAAGCCTATATCCTTACAGGGTTCTGCATGATCCTGATACCAAAGCTTAAAGGATTGTTCTTCAATTTAGCCCATTATATTAAAAAAGAAAGGGTAATCAGTGTACTCATTACGGCCAATATTATACTTCTTATATATAAAGGAAGTGTTGCACATAAAGTAATGAATAACGGAGGAAAGAATATTTATGAGCAGCAGGTGCAGTCTGCGAAATTTCTGCATCAGTTTTATAATACCTCTAAAGTAGTTGCTAATGATATTGGCGCGGTAAGCTATTATACAGATATTCATTTGCTGGATATTGCAGGGCTGGGCTCTGTAGAAACCGTCCCTTTTAATGAAAACAGACGAAAGTTTGATAAGACGTTTAAAGATTTTCTTACCAGATATTGTATTGAACATCATTATGATCTTGCAATAGTATATGAAGGCTGGCTTCAGGGACAAGTTCCCCCGCACTGGAGAAAAGCGGCTGTCCTGAAGATAGGAGAAAAGGTAACTGTGGCAAGACAGGAAGTATCCGTCTATTCCATCAACGGAAAGAATCTGCAACAGCTGAAACAAAATATCAGAAAATTTAAGTGGAATAAAAACGTTACCGTCACAATCACCGATTAAATGTAAGTGTCTGTTAATTAAATTTTAATAAAAAAGATTATTTGCAGATAACTACTTGTTAATTAAAAAAAAATTATTATTTTTGCACCCTAAAATAAAAAGCAATTAAATGCCTACTATTCAACAATTAGTAAGAAAAGGAAGAGCCACGCTTGCCAAGAAGAGCAAATCGGCTGCCCTTGATTCTTGTCCACAAAGACGTGGTGTATGTACGAGAGTATATACTACTACACCTAAGAAACCTAACTCTGCACTTAGAAAAGTAGCGAGGGTAAGACTTTCTAACGGTAAAGAAGTGAATGCCTATATCCCGGGCGAAGGACACAATCTTCAAGAGCACTCGATAGTATTGGTTAGAGGCGGAAGGGTGAAAGACCTACCGGGAGTACGTTACCACATCGTAAGAGGTGCATTAGACACCGCTGGTGTAAATGGAAGAACTCAGAGAAGATCTAAGTACGGAGCGAAGAGACCTAAACCAGGACAAGCAGCTGCTGCTCCTGCAAAAGGAAAGAAAAAATAATCATTAAATAAGGTACAGAAACAATGAGAAAGACAAAAGCGAAAAAAAGAGCGTTGTTACCAGATCCGAAATTTAATGATCAATTGGTAACGAGATTCGTAAACAACTTAATGCTTGACGGTAAAAAGTCAATCGCATTCAAAATTTTCTATGATGCATTAGATATCGTAGAAACTAAAAAAGGAGATAACGAAAAAACTGCACTTGAAATCTGGAAAGACGCATTAACAAATGTAATGCCTCACGTAGAAGTACGTTCCAGAAGAGTAGGTGGAGCTAACTTCCAGATCCCTATGCCAATCAGAGCTGACAGAAAAATTTCTATGGCAATGAAATGGTTAATCAAGTATTCTAAAGCTAGAAATGATAAGTCTATGGCTTTGAAATTAGCTAACGAAGTTGTAGCTGCTTCAAGAGAAGAAGGTGCAGCTTTCAAAAAGAAATCTGATACTCACAAAATGGCGGAAGCTAACAAGGCTTTCTCACACTTCAAATTCTAATCTGAAATGGGAAGAGATCTTAAATATACAAGAAATATTGGTATCGCTGCTCACATTGATGCAGGTAAGACTACCACTACAGAAAGGATTCTATTCTATACAGGGGTAAACCACAAAATTGGAGAAGTTCACGATGGTGCTTCTACAATGGACTGGATGGAGCAGGAAGCAGAAAGAGGTATTACCATTACTTCTGCAGCTACCACTTGTTCTTGGAACTTTCCAACAGATCAAGGAAAACCTGTTGCTGAAACTAAACCTTACCACTTCAACATCATTGATACACCGGGACACGTTGACTTCACTGTAGAAGTAAACAGATCTCTGAGAGTATTGGATGGATTGGTATTCTTATTCTCTGCAGTAGACGGAGTAGAGCCTCAGTCTGAAACAAACTGGAGACTTGCTGACAACTACAAAGTTGCTAGAATGGGATTCGTAAACAAAATGGACAGACAGGGTGCTGACTTCCTTAACGTGGTAAACCAGGTTAAAGAAATGTTAGGATCTAATGCCGTTCCAATCGTTTTACCAATCGGTGCTGAAGAAGATTTCAAAGGTGTTGTTGACTTAATTAAAAACAGAGCGATCATCTGGGATGAAGCAGGACAAGGAGCTACTTTCGAAGTAGTGCCAATTCCTGAAGATATGAAAGATGAAGTTCTTGAATATAGAGAAAAACTAGTAGAAGCTGTTTCTGAGTATGACGAAACTTTGATGGAGAAATTCTTTGAAGATCCGGATTCAATTACAGAAGAAGAAATCAATGCTGCATTGAGAGCTGCTACTATCGATTTATCTATTATCCCAATGACTTGTGGTTCTTCATTCAAGAATAAAGGAGTACAGTTTATGTTGGATGCAGTATGTAAATACCTGCCTTCTCCATTGGATAAAGATGATATCAAAGGTACTGATCCAAGAACAGACGCTGAAATTACAAGAAAGCCATCTGTAGATGAGCCTTTCGCAGCTCTTGCATTTAAGATTGCTACTGACCCGTTCGTGGGAAGATTGGCATTCTTCAGAGCTTACTCTGGAAGACTGGATGCAGGTTCTTACATCTTGAACACCCGTTCAGGAGATAAAGAAAGAATCTCAAGAATCTATCAGATGCACGCTAACAAGCAAAACCCGGTAGAATATATTGAAGCTGGTGATATTGGTGCAGCAGTAGGATTCAAGTCTATCAAAACCGGTGATACGATGTGTGATGAGAAAAACCCAATCGTTCTTGAATCGATGGTTTTCCCTGATCCGGTAATCGGTATCGCTGTTGAGCCTAAAACTAAAGCTGACCAGGATAAAATGGGTAACGCTCTAGCTAAATTGGCTGAAGAAGATCCAACGTTTACTGTAAGAACTGACGAGGCTTCTGGACAAACGATCATCTCTGGTATGGGTGAGCTTCACTTAGATATCATTGTAGACCGTATGAAGAGAGAATTCAAGGTTGAAGTAAACCAGGGACAACCTCAGGTAGAGTACAAAGAAAACTTAACAAAAGTTGCCAGCCACAGAGAAGTTTACAAAAAGCAGTCTGGAGGTAAAGGTAAATTTGCTGACATTGTATTTGAACTAGGACCTGCAGACGAAGGTAAAGTTGGTTTAGAATTCATCAATGAGATCAAAGGTGGTAACGTTCCTAGAGAATTCGTTCCTGCTATTGAAAAAGGATTTAAAGCTGCAATGAAGAACGGTCCTTTGGCTGGTTTCGAAGTTGAAGGTATTAAAGTTACTCTTAAAGATGGATCTTTCCACGCGGTGGATTCTGACGCTCTTTCTTTCGAAATGGCTGCTAAGCTAGGATTTAAAGAAGCTGGTAAAGCTGCTAAACCGGTAATTATGGAGCCTATTATGAAACTGGAAGTTGTAACTCCGGAAGAATATATGGGTAACATCATTGGTGACCTTAACAAGAGAAGAGGTACTATCAGTGGCCAGGAAGAGAAAAACGGAGCTATTGTAATCAAAGGTTCTGTTCCACTTTCTGAAATGTTTGGATATGTAACAACTCTAAGAACACTTTCATCAGGAAGAGCTACTTCTTCTATGGAATTAGAGAAATACGCACCAACTCCACAAAACGTTGCTGAAGAAATCATAGCTAAAGCAAAAGGTTAATTTTTAAACTAAAGAAATGTCACAAAGAATCAGAATAAAACTAAAATCTTACGATTACAACTTGGTAGACAAGTCTGCTGAGAAAATCGTAAAAACGGTAAAGGCTACTGGTGCTGTTGTAAACGGACCAATTCCATTGCCAACGAATAAGAGAATCTTCACAGTGTTGAGATCTCCGCACGTAAACAAGAAAGCAAGAGAGCAGTTCCAATTATCAGCTCACAAGAGACTAATGGATATCTACTCTTCTTCTTCCAAAACTGTTGATGCTCTAATGAAATTAGAACTTCCTTCAGGAGTAGACGTTGAAATTAAAGTGTGATAACTGCATACTTTGCAATGATTATAAAATCCGTCCCTTTTTAGGGGCGGATTTTTTTATTTACCGGCTTTTCTGCAAACTGATCAAACAGAATAACTTTTTTTGAAAATTAATTATCCTTAATTATATCGATGCTTCAGAATGATGTTCTTGTTCACAGGGCTTATCTGTTAGTTTATTTTGATCGTTTCTAAATTATAAATATTGATTTGATATTGATTACTCTAAGTGAGGTGATATATGTCAGTCTTATGTATTTATTTAGAATTAATAAAAATAATAATTTTGCAAAAAATAATCAGATGAATAAAGTAGTATCCTTTTCTCTGCTTGTATTGGGTGGGGTTTTTGCAAACGCACAGCAAGTGAATGATTCTATTAAGAAATCAAAAGAAATTGACGAAGTAGAATTGTTTGGTGAAAAAAAGAAACAGCCGGAAGGACTGGAAGCCATCACCAGGCTGCCTTTAAAAACCAGAGACCAGATCCAGAGTATTTCCGTGATCTCCTATAAAGTAATAGAAGACCTTGGAGGGTTAACGGTAACAGATGTTGCCAAAAACATTCCGGGTGTTACCCAGTTCGGAAGCTACGGGGGAACAAGAGAGAGTATGTCTATCAGAGGATACAGAGGAGTTCCGGTTCTGAAAAACGGGGTTCAGATGGATTCCGACTTCCGTACAGGGGCAATGCTTACTGATATGCAGGGAGTGGAAAGTATTCAGGTCATTAAAGGATCTGCTGCCGTTACGCAGGGAATCGGAGACGGATTGGGATCAGCAGGAGGAGTGATTAATGTAGTAACTAAAGTTCCTAAGTTTATCAACCAGACCAATGTGGGTTTCCGGTATGGAAGCTGGGATTTCTACAGACCAACAGTAGACTTTCAAAGAGTGCTGGATTCTCAGGGAAAAGTTGCTGTGAGATTAAATGCAGCTTACCAGAGTAATAACAGTTTCAGAAGGTTTGTGAATACAGACCGTATTTATGTAAACCCATCCATTGCCGTCCGTCCGGATGAAAAAACGGAAATCGTAGTGGAAATGGATTATATGCACAATAATACAACACCAGACAGAGGAACTGTAAATCTTGCCAAAGGTGATGTAGAAGCAATTTACAGAATGCCGGGAAGAAAATTCCTGGGGTTTGCATCAGATAATGCAAAAATTGAAACCTTTAACTTCTCCACTACAGCAACAAGAAAGCTGACCGAAAAGCTGAAACTTAGAGCAGCTTTTATGAGCTCTTCCTATCAGTCTGAAATCATTGGCGCTGCTTTAGCTCCTATCGATAGAAATAACCCGAACGAATTCCGTAACAGAACACTAACCAGATCAGACAGGGAAGATCTGAACAAAGTATTTCAATTTGATTTTATCGGGGCAGATGTGATGACCGGTTTTGTGAAACATACATTCCAGGCAGGGTTCGACTGGAAGGAGTCTAATGTTACCACAACTTCATATGATGCAACGAAAGTTATAGACAGGATTAATGTTTTAAATGACGTTAGTAATATTCTTCCTGCAGGATTTGATATTAATTTGAATTCAGCTAAAACTGTCAATACAGTTACCCCTACCATGGGATTAATGGCACAGGATGTTATCACTTTCAATAAATATGTAAAAGCTCACTTAGGAGTTCGCTACAGCCGGTTAATTGGTTCAGATAAAACTACGGATTATGCATGGAATCCTTCATTGGGAATTATGGTCTCTCCCATTGAGAACATGAATGTCTTTGGTTCCTATACCAGTACTACATCTTTAAGAAATTCTAATAACCCTTTAGTTGGAGGCGGTACAGTTGGGGCTTCCACCACAAAACAATGGGAAGCAGGAATAAAGTCTGACTGGCTGAATGAAAGACTGAGATTCAATGTTACTTTCTTTGACATCAATACAGACAATTTATCATACGAAATTATAGCTAATAATAACGGTACCGGGGAATATGCAATGGCCGGAGAACTGAAAAGAAAGGGAATGGAAGTTGAATTAATTGGTAAAATACTTCCCAACCTTCAGGTCATGACGGGATGGGCCTATGTGGATGCTCAATACCAGGACAGTCCTTCATTTGTTAATGGTTCTGCTCCGATCAATACCCCTAAGCATTCAGCAAACGGCTGGTTGAATTATAAATTTAATACAGGAATGCTGTCAGGACTGGATGTTGGTGCAGGAATTTATTATGTAGGTGTGAGACCTGTTGATGATTATAAACAAAAAGTAGTAAACACAGGTCACGTAAATGGTACACAGCCGGATGAAAAACCTTTCAATATGCCTCAGTATACTACTGTGGATGCCCAGATTGGATATACTTTTAAAAATGGATTGGGGGTAAGAGGATTCTTCAATAATATTTTTAATGCTGTAGGGTACAACTCTTACTTCAGAGGAGGCTACATCGACCAGATCCAGCCGAGAAACTTTGCGGTACAGGTTAACTATAAATTCTAATCAAAAATCATCATTATGAAAAATATGAAAACTTTATTATTCGCATTCATGATAGGGGCAGCAGTTATTTCTTGCTCCGGAGAGAAAAAGAAAGGAATAGATTACAATCAGTTCAAAACTGAAGTTAAGCTTACTCCTGAACAGGAAAAAAGTTTCGATGAGATCACTAAAAAATATCAGGATCTTCAGGAGCAGAATTATCAGGCTGCCAAAGCTCAGGGTGGAAATATGGACAGGGTGGCATTAAGTATTAAGAACGAAGAGCTCAGAGCACAGCAGTCCCTGGAAATGGCTAAAGTTTTAGATGCTCCACAGATGGAGAAATTCAATAAATTTGTTGATGAAAATTCCAGAAAAAGACCAAGATATGACAACGCTTTGCTGGAAAGAATAAAAACTGAAGCCCAGCTTTCGGAAGACGAATTCAAAGTGGTGAATGCAGCTAATGATGCCTTTGAAAAAGCATTCAATGATGCTCATGATGTTTATCACGGGAATAATGATCTGGCTAAAGAGTACTGGGAAAAGTTTGATGCCCAGAGAAAAGCAGCTATTGAAAAAGCATTAACTCCGGAACATTACACGAAATTCCAGGAAATTGTAAAAGAGGTTCAGTTCAAAGGAAGAAAGTAATTTTCCGGACAGGAAGCTGAAAGAGAGAAGGAAATGATACAAAGTTAGGAGAGAAAAGATGCCTATCCGGCATAAATATACAATGGGCTGAGATTTGTTCGACTATCAGAAACCTCTGCCATCCATCCTCCTTACTTCTTTTCCCCTATCAAAAAACATTCATTTTCAATTTTTAATAAAAACATTAAGATGGCGTTCCTGTCTTAATGTTTTTGCTTATGTTAAGCCATGAAACCACTATTTAAAAGTCTTTACCGGAAAAAGAGAAAGAATGAATCATTCCCAAAATACCTGATGTGGATCATACACCTGTGGCTGGGACTTTTATCAGGCATCATTGTTTTTGTGATGTGCTTTACCGGATGTTTATATGCCTTTAAGAGTCAGATCACCGATCTTTACAACTGGGAGAAAGTGTATATAACTGCCGGAACAAATGCTAAAACAGCGGATCATATTCAGGCTGAATTATTAAAAAACGGAAAGGAGCTGACCTCACTGTTGATCCCTGAAGGTAAAAACAGAAGCTATGTGGTTTCCTATCGGGAAAACCGGCTTGATAAAAGTGTATATTACAATCAGTATACAGGTACAATTCTCGGACAGGCTGATACAGGAGCCAATTATTTTTTTGAAGTGGTGCTTGATATTCACCGCAATCTGATGCTGGGAAATGCAGGACGCCAGATTGTGGGGGCTTCTGTATTGATGTTCTGTATACTGTTGATTTCCGGACTGGTTTTATGGCTTCCCAAAAAATTGAAATTCCTGAAACAAGGCTTAACCGTAAAATTCAAAGCTAAGTTTCAACGCGTGAATTATGACTTCCATAACACTCTGGGATTTTATACCTTTTTAATGCTGTTTTTCATGGCGGTTACTGGATTGTATGTAACCTATCCCTGGGTGAAAAACGGCCTCATTGTAAGCCTTGGAGGCTCTTCCATAGACCGGATTTCTAAAGAAAAAGATAATGGAGATGACCCTTTCGGAG
Organism: Chryseobacterium indologenes; assembly: GCF_001295265.1. Classification (GTDB taxonomy): domain Bacteria; phylum Bacteroidota; class Bacteroidia; order Flavobacteriales; family Weeksellaceae; genus Chryseobacterium; species Chryseobacterium indologenes_A. Next base: position 67,656 of record NZ_LJOD01000010.1, read on the forward strand.
GACTTCTGGAAGATATGCTTCAAAAGCAGGATGAAAAGAAAAACCTTAAAGATGTTTCAACAGCATCTGTTGATAAGATCCTGAAAATGGCAGATGAGCATCTTCCATACACGGCAGCCACCAGCATTGAACTCCCGAACAAAGACAATCCAAGGTATGTGGTGATCAAAACCAACACTCAGAACTTTTTAGGGATGATGCTTCCGGATGAAGTAACGTTTGACAAAACCGGCATCTTAAAAACAAAAGAATTATTTTCTGACAGACCTTTGAACAAACAGTTCACTGCTCTGGCTAAACCGCTTCACACGGGAGAAATTATGGGACTTCCGAGTATTATTCTGTATTTTATCATATCGCTCATTGGCTGCTCACTGCCTGTTACAGGGTTTCTGATCTGGTGGCACAGGTTTAAGAAGACAAAGTGATAAGAAATAAAGATAGAGGCTGGATGAGGGAAGTTTAGATAGTCTGTAATATGAGATTTCTAGCGTTAATGATAAATAGTTGAGAGAGATAAATATAAATTTAGACCATTAGTTTTCTAATATGTTGTATTGAATAGGATGACTATGGCCAATACGCTTAACTGCTTAAACCTCCATTATCCCTCTTCCAGCTTCCATTCCTAAAAACATCTTCCACCTTAAAATCATTTCATTGCCGGTTCATGCTAATTTTATACATTTAGATATAAAAGAATCTACAGTATGAGCAATAAAAATCATAGTTTTTTTGAAAAATTTTCAGACTGGGCTACCAAATTTACAGGGAGTTCATATGCATTCATCGGAGCAGTAGTAGTTGTATTGGGATGGGCTGTTTCGGGACCGGTGTTTGATTATTCCGAAACATGGCAGCTGGTTATCAATACCGGAACCACCATCATTACCTTTTTAATGGTCTTCCTGATTCAGAAAGCCCAGAATAAAGATTCAAAGGCGATCCAGATCAAACTGAATGAACTTATTGCAGCTCATGGAAAGGCCAGTAACAGAATTGTAGATATTGAAGATCTTACTGAAAAGGAACTCGATCAGCTTCACTGCTTTTATGAAAACCTGGCTAAGCTTGCCAAAGAGGACGCTGATATTCATACCTCGCATTCCATAGATGCAGCCCAGCATAATCAGAGTAGCAAACATGAAGCTTTTAAAGTGAAACACGAAGAATGGCTTCAGAAGCAGCAACAAAAAAAGGAATCGAACTGATTCCTTTTTTATTTGATACAATCGCCTTATTTGTTAATAAGAAACAGTGGTTATTGAAGCTCTGTTTCCGTCTTTCAGGCTTAGGTAAACTTCCTTCTTCCAACCTCCAACTTCCTTTCTCAATTATCTTTTCATAAAATAACTGAAATAGCTGCAGCTTCCCATCAGGGCGCTGGCTGCCTGGGTATCGGCATATTGGGCTTTCAGCTGGGCAAAATAGGTTCTGTATTTCTGGTTTTTCAGATTGTCCAGTTCGGCCTGATGAGCCTGTTCTTTTTCAGACCATTTAGGATCTGAATAATCAATATCAGGCCGATTCTTCTCTTCGTACTGATAATATTTTCCCTGCTCGGCGCTGGCCATCTGGAACAGGATTCTGGCTTTTTGTTCTTTATCGGTGGAAAGTTTAAGAGCCTTTTGATAATAGCTGATAGCCAGATCAAAATTGTCAGGTTCAATATAAGAAGTATTCGTAAAGTTTTTATAATAATATTGGTACGGATTTTTTCTTGCTGTGTTCCAGAAATCATATTTTCCTCCGTTGCTGTTATCAATATCCATTACAAAGAGCTGGCGGTAATATCCTAAAATAGAAGTATTGTAAAGTAAATTTCCGATCAGCTGATCCGCTTTTGCTGCCTTTTCACCGGTTCCGGCTCCAATCTTTTTCAACTGGATAAGTGCATCAGCAAGTTCCACTTTATTCATGGTACTTTTAATGAACGGGAATTCTGAATAATTTTCAGCCTTCATACTTTCGGTATCAGGGCTGCCAAAACTTTCCCATACATTATGCCCGAAAACAAGATCTGAAATATTTCTGAAACCGTCATACTCTGTTGGAGCGTACTGTTTCTGGGTGATCTTCTGGCCGTCTTTTTCTGTCCAGTCGTAGTTCAGCCTTGGAATTCCGGCAAAGTTCCGGGCTTTTTCGTAATAGGATTTGGCTTTTTCAAACTCCGCCTGCCTCATGGCTCTGTCACCATAGATTGTGTTGAAGAAAGCATCAATATTTCCTACGCTGTCCATATTTTTAGCAATGATCTGTTGTTCAAACTGTGTTTTATTCGGCTTTCTGTAAAAGTCCTCAACACTTTTTACCAGGCTTGAATTCGGGTTGTACTGAAGATCTGAAAGCTTATTGTTCATTAAATATGACTTTCCGTCTTCTCCCTGGAGGAAATATCTGTTGGCAAGGACATCTTTAAGGAAGGAGGCTGTGGAAGGAGCTTCACCATAATAATCATAATCGGTATTGGCGGTATCCTGCTTCACCTCTTTTTCCACAAAATATTCTGCATAATCCTTCATCAGATGATCTTCGTAGGAAGCATCAATTTTAGGCTGGGAAACAATATCGTTAAGAACTTTCATTCTCTTGATTTGCTCCATGTATTCAGGGTTGGTTGTTTTAATATCATTCAGGATTTCTGTGCTTTCCTTATAATCTTTCTTTAAAAACTTAAGATAGGCATCTGCAATCTGCCAATACTCATCTTTAGATTTTTCTTTGGTTTTTGAAGTGAATTTTTCCAGCTCATCAAGGTAGTTTTTGGAGGCGTCGTCATATCCATAGCCTGTCGTGTAAAACGGAATTCTGTTCGGGTTGTTCAATAATTCATCATCACTTTGATCCGCTTTTGCATTTCCTGTCTTATCAGATTTGGATCCTCCGAAAAGGTTTTTGAAGAATCGTACAATCTTTTGCCAGAAAGAAAGCTTCTGCTCCTTCACTTCAGGGGCTGCTGTACTTTCTTTATCCTCCTTGGAATTGGTATTTCCATCGGTTTTTCCTCTTGAAACAGCCGGATGGGTTGAGGCATCTGAAGAATAATAATAGGTAGGAAGATAGCTTCTTTCCAGTTCATTGATACTTCGTACGGCCATTACCTTCAGAATCTCAGAGTCGGGGTTGATGTCATACATCTTTTCCATGATAGGAATCGGGTTGTTGAAATCCTCATAGCCTAACAGGAAATAAGCCATGTTCTTTTCCTCATTCGTATTTGCTCTTTTCATAATATTGCTGAAAGAAGCAGTATCTGAGAGCTTCATCGAAACAAAAGCCGATTCTTTACGGTCTTTTGTATTCATAAAAACCTGGAAGAAATTCCAGTTGGCATCACTGTTCATTTCGAGTCCTCTCTGAGCTCCGGCCAGTTGGTCAAGTGCCATAAAATAAACGGCACCTTTCAGTTTGATTGGCTCAACATAGGTTTTGAAGGCCTGTACTGCTGCATCATAATTTCTTGTATAATGGTTGAAACGAACCAGCTGATAACCATAACGCTGTTTGATTTCAGGATTTTTAGCCGCATTATACAGAGAAGTTAAAGCCGCAATGGTTTTAGGATAATCAAGAGAAGTGGCATTTTCTTTATTGCTGCTGCCTCCGTAATAAAATAAATTTTCACTTTCAACATAATTGATGCTCATGTAGGGCTCCAGGTATTTCGCTTCAATCAGATAATCAATGCCTTCACGGTATTTCTGATAGAATCCTGTTCCTAACTTTTGCAGGAGAGGATGGGCTGGAGTTCCTTTTTTTAAAGCATTAAGGTCGTTCATGCTGATCTTGTACACCAGGTTTTGGGTTTCAGCATAGCTAAGCTGATTGTTAAAGAACTTTTTCCAGGTGTTAAGATTATCATCAGGGATCAGAGCGGCATTATATCCGGTATAAAACCTGCTGGAGTAGTTATGCAGAAACGGAAGATAGGATTTGTCCTTAATAATACTTTGAGTAAAAAGATTAAAATAATCATAATCCGGATCTGACCATGCGCAGGCCTCTGATTTCGTATAGAAAAGAGAGAGTACTGCCAGTGAAAGAATATACTTTTTCATATAGATTCAAGTGCTTTTAGTGTTGTCGTTAATAACTTTTTTGCTTTCAGGAAATACCTGAAACAGGCTGAGAATATTAAAAATTCCTTCCCATCACAAATTTACCATCTAATTGATAATAAATAATAGTAAAATCATGTATTTTTTTCTCCAGGAAATCAACGGCATCTTTAAGCTGCTCTTCAGAGATCTCTTCAGTTTTTATTTTGAAGCCTTTGTTTAGATAGTTTCCGAAATAAAACCCGTCTTTCATAATTTCCACTTCATGATCTGAGATTTTTTTGAAATCCGGATTTTCCAGATCCTTTTTAGACAGGGCATTGATAAGCCGGTGCCTGCCAAGGTGGTTGGTAACGATTCCCCATGAATAAATAGGCAGGGCTGCTTCAATTTTCTTAATAGGATAGTCTTCAAGCTTTGAAAGGTAATTTTTTAACGTAACCAAATCCAGGATTGAATTTTTATTGGTATTTTCCAGGGGAGAGGAAGTAGAGTAGCACATCAGATAAACTTTATCAACAGGTGGGATTCCCGTATTCTTTTTATCCTTTACCTGATGAAGCCGAAGGGTACAGGTGACCTCTTTTCCGGAAACCCTTTTCAGTTCCTTTAAAAATTTAAAATAATCGTCCCGTGTGCCGGCTGTCCAGTCGCAGTCGATCTGAATTTCATTATTGGTCTTAAGCTGGTATTCACGGGTTTTTTTCTGAACCACCTGATGAATGCTTTCCGCAAGAAATGTGATCTCTTCCGGTGAGATGTGCAACATAGATTGATTGGTAATGAAAACAACAGGAACAATCTGCTTGGAGGTCTGAAAGCTGTTGTCTTTCGTGATCACAGCTACAGGTTGGAATTTTCCACCAACTTTGTCAACATCAAAGAAACGGGTATAGAGAAAAGGTTCGGGAGCTTTATCCAATATTTTTTTTTCTTCCTGGTCCATTTTCAGATGGGTTTTCCAGTAATAAAATGTATAAGGGTGAACCTGCTTTTTACTGCATGAGAATATAATGAATAACAAAGAGAAAATTAAGATTTTTTTCATATTCTAAAAGTAAGAAAATATAACAAAAAAAGATGCTGTCTCAAGAGTGAGACAGCATTTTAGTGTATCAGCGTTCAAAGAATTAATCCTGAATAAGCATTTTTTTTGTGTCGATAGTTTTACCGTCAACAGATAGCTTGTATAAATACATCCCGGATTTTATATTGTTTACTGCAATATTACCTTCACCGGCTTCTCTTATAGGAAAAGATTTTACCAACTGGCCTGATGCAGAATAAATTTCTATACTGCTGTTTTTGCTCCCGTTGGGAAGATAGTATTTGATGTTGGTTTCCCCTTTTGTAGGATTGGGTACATTCTGATAAAGTCTGGCACTGTTACCCGATGAAATATCTTTTATTCCCGTTTGTTTTAATAGAAGGCTTTTCAATTCATCAACCTGCAGCTTAAGGTCATCAATCTGATTTTGAAGTTCAGTTACTGTCTGATCATTAGCCTGCTTGGCCAAAGCGGTAGAGGCTACCATAACATTTCCGTCTGCATCTACTACCAGAGCCTTTCCGGATCCATTGGGAAGGTCCTGTAACCGGACAGTTCCTACCGTATGGAAATTAGCCGTTGGAGCATTGGTACGGACACCTACCTGCTGGTCTTTAATCAGCATTGTTGAATTTTTTGAAAGTCCGAACATGATGGAATATGGAATCGAATTAGTCAGCTTTGTGGAAGCATGTGTTCCTGATCCTATAACGAAAGAGCGGTTTCCTGTTGCAATAAGATCTACCCCGAACCCACCGGAATATTCAGATGTCAGGTCCACGCCAACTCCAATGGCAAACTGATTAGAAGCCCTGACCGTATTATTCCACCCCAGTGCTATTGACTTTCCTGCGTCATTTAATACCGTGTTCGTCTGTCCTACAACAAGATTTGCACCCCCGCTTGCCTGTAAGCTGTTTCCCCAGCCGCCTACTATAGAGCTGTTTGCATTTCCTCCAAGCATATTTTGTGATCCGGTAATAATGCTGCCTTTAGCTTTTACCCCGTTAGAATTATTTACGGCGTCTACAACAAACGATCCGGGGCTTGTTAAAAAGGCCTGTCCCGGATTGGGAAGAGAACCGCCGGTTCTTAAAAATAAATAAGACTGCTCATTTGTTCCTACATAGTTAGTGCTCGTGATACCTGAATTTCCGGTAATTTCCCATTGTTGGGCATTCATCACTCCAGCGGAAAATATCATTGCTCCCGCAACAATATTTTTAAGGTTTAATAGATGTCTTTTCATGATAATAAATTTTTGGTGTTTAATGTGTTACGAATTTATTTAAATACTGCATGAGATTCAGCCAAGAGCTAATAAATGCGTTTGATTGTCTAATAACTGTTTCAAAGACTCTGATAAGTGCGTTGTAATTTGAATGTTCTTAAAAAATAAAGACCACTTCGGAGTGAAATGGTCTTTATATAATTGGTTCGGTTTTTTTGAGATTAAAAAACAGTTGCAGCCAGCTGAATTCTGGCGAATTTATTAGACGGATTCCACATCGCCATCATGGAGACCGGGAGATTGTAATGATCCGTGATTTTAATGGTTTTGCCTGCTTTTAGACCTACGTTAACAATATCGAAGCTGTTTTTGCCGTTCCCATACAGGAAATGTCTGTCATTAATAGCGAATCCAACCCCTGCAAAAGCATCCAGATTGATTTTCCTGCCGGAAATTACAGGGTAGCTGACCTGAAGATAGGTGGAATATTTGTTCCTTTCATAGCTTCCGTCATCGTTCAGAACAACTTCTCCTGCATTAGCCCCTCCGTAAAGCATAATGTCTGCCTCTATATTTAAAGGAAAAGAAGGTCCGAAAGTATAGTTGGTTCTCAGATCGATGATGTGAGCTGTCCTCCTTCGCGAATAACTGAAAATATCATCCGCAGCAACAGCAGTATTGATATTCCTGGAGTTGTAGAGATCCCAAAGCCCGATATAAAAACGGCCATCTGAATATTGAATGTAATAATTGATTTCCTTATAATGAGTATTGTCTTTATCATCAGCCAACGCAGAAGCTCCCCAGATTCCCATCTTCCATTTCTTTTCAGCATCCAGAGCATAGGAAAGATTTCCCATAACAACAGGTTTGTCCGTAATGATCAATCCTCTCCACAAATGGTTGTTCTGGATATTCATCGTAAAATCTAATCTGCTGTCTTTCTGGTTTTCTGTGCTTTCCTGAGCAAAAAGATTCCCTGTGCCTAGTAAAACCAGGCCTGTATAAAAGAGTTTTTTCATTGTGTAAGCGTTAGTGGTTACCTTAATGCTCCATATAGTAAAGCTGCCAGAATTGCTCCGATGATTGGGCCCGCAATAGGAATCCATGCGTAGCTCCAGTCGCTGCTCCCCTTTACCGGAAGAATAGCATGCATAATTCTTGGACCAAGATCTCTTGCGGGATTAATGGCATATCCGGTTGTTCCGCCCAAAGACAACCCGATTGCCCAGACCAATAAAGTTACAGGGAGCGCTCCCATACTTCCTAAGCCGATTTTTGCAGTCGGATCATTATTTAAAGTAACGCTTGGGTCCGCAAAATGAAAGATGACAAACACCAGAACGAAAGTTCCGATAATTTCACTGGTTATATTGGAAACAGGTTTTCTGATGGCCGGACCTGTACTGAAGCAGGCCAGCTTAGCACCTTCATCTTCTGTGATGGCAAAATGGTCTTTATTAAACAGCCAAACCAGAAAAGCACCCAGCATTGCACCGGTCATTTCTCCGGCAATATAGGTGGGAACAAGATCCCAGGAGAACTTTCCTGCAAAAGCCAATCCCAAAGTTACAGCCGGATTCAGATGGGCTCCGCTGACTGGTCCTGCAACCGTTACACCTACAAACACAGCCAATGCCCACGCGGTGGTAATTACAATCCATCCGGAATTATTTCCTTTGGTATCCTTTAAAACAACGTTGGCCACTACGCCGTTTCCTAAAAGTATCATCAGCATGGTTCCGATGATTTCTGCTACAAATGGAGTCATAGTTTTAATTTTGTTTTCAGTGGAATTAATCTTCAATCCAGTTTTGGGCACGCGATACTGCTTTGTTCCAGGTATCAATCATTTTTTCTGCCTTTTCTTTTTCAAGCTGCGGATGAAAGTCTTTATCTACAATCCATTGAGCCTGAATTTCATCAATATCTTTCCAGTATCCCACAGCAAGGCCAGCCAGATAAGCCGCACCTAATGCTGTTGTTTCGAGGGTTTTTGGCCGGGTGATTTTAAATCCGAAAAGATCAGACTGGATCTGCATCAGAAGATCACTTGCCGAAGCTCCGCCATCTACTCTCAGTTCAAGGCTTGCTCTTCCGGAATCTGCTTCCATAGATTTTACAATATCATATACCTGAAATGCTATTCCTTCCAGGGTTGCTCTGGCGATATGCCCGTCAGTAGTTCCCCGGGTAATGCCTACCATAGTTCCTCTTGCATACTGGTCCCAATAAGGAGCTCCCAATCCTGTAAGAGCAGGAACAAAATAAACACCTCCGTTATCTTCAACACTTGCAGCCAGATTATTCACTTCATCTGAAGAATGGATAAGCTTTAGACCGTCTCTCAGCCATTGGATAGCCGCTCCGCCTACAAATACACTCCCTTCAAGAGCATAGTTTACTTCATTGTTGATTTTCCAGGCAACTGTTGTGAGTAAATTATTTTTGGAGGATACAGCTTCTTTTCCCGTATTCATCAATAAGAAGCATCCTGTTCCGTAAGTATTCTTAACCATTCCGGGAGTGATGCACATCTGCCCGAATAAAGCGGCCTGCTGGTCTCCTGCAATTCCGGCAATTGGGATTTTGGTGGAGAATAAAGTGGTTGCAGTTTCGCCGTAGATTTCACTGCTCTGCTTTACTTCAGGAAGAACAGACCTTGGAATATCAAATAACTGCAGAAGATCTTCATCCCACTCCAGAGTGTGAATATTCAGAAGCATGGTTCTGCTGGCGTTGGATACATCGGTAATAAACATTTTTCCACGGGTAAGCTTCCATACCAGCCAGGTATCAACTGTTCCAAAGCATAACCGGCCTGCTGCTGCTTTTTCTCTGGCTCCTTCTACATTGTCCAGGATCCATTTTAATTTGGTGGCAGAAAAATAAGCATCCAGCACAAGTCCCGTTTTCTCCCTGATGATTTCGGCGTGTCCCTGTTCCTTCAGTTCATCGCAGTATTTGGATGTTCTTCTGTCCTGCCATACAATAGCGTTGTAAACAGGTTCGCCCGTTTCTTTGTCCCAAACAATTGTCGTTTCTCTCTGATTGGTAATTCCGATGGCAGCGACTTCCAGCCCGGAAATTCCGGCTTTGGCAATGATTTCCGCGGCAACAGAAATTTGAGAAGACCATATTTCGTTGGGGTCATGTTCTACCCAGCCGGGAGTGGGGAATATTTGTTCAAAATTTTTCTGGGATATATATTCTATAGCTCCACTGTGATTGAATAGAATTGCTCTGGAAGAGGTTGTTCCCTGATCTAAAGCGAGAATCAGTTTTTCTTTCATACCGGATCGTTTAGTTTTTGTTGAATGTTTGAGGGGAATATGGTGTTAATAAATAGCCTTTTGCTAAATCAATGAATTCGCTCGTGTGCTGCTGAATCCATTCTTCAGAATATCTTTTTTCTTCAGCGATGAGTTGTGCAATGGTTTGCGCGCTGTCTATAGCGGCCCTTGCATCTAAAAACAGAAGACGAACTCTTCTGGCAAGAATATCTTCAATGGTTTCTGCCATTTCATATCTTATGGCCCATACCGCTTCCGCAATGGTGAAGGCATGATCGGGATGGATTTTCTGTGCAAACCGGGGATCGGTGCTCTGTAATGATTTTATAGCAGGAATATCAGATCCGTATACATAGAGGTGGCTGCTGCGGTCAACAAGTTCAGATTGAATGTTACCATGAATAGACATATGCTCTGTTTGTGAAGGACCTGCTTTCAGCTGTAAAACTTCTACAGATTTATCAATGGTGTCTTCTGCCATTTTCCGATAAGTGGTCCATTTACCTCCAATGATGGAAACCAATCCTGTATCTGAAGCGATAACCTTGTGGCTTCTGGAAACTTCTTTTGTGCTTTTACCTCCTTCTTTTGGGGCTGCAAGAGGTCTTAGTCCTGCAAAAACAGATTTTACATCTTCACGGGTAGGTTTCTTTGACAGGTATTGTCTTGCGGTTTCTAAAACGAAATTAATTTCAGATTCCAGGGCGTGAGGCTCAAAGCTTGGTTTTTCCAGTAAGGTGTCTGTGGTTCCTACAAGAGCACGGTCATGCCACGGGACTACAAAAAGAACTCTTCCGTCTGATGTTTTGGGGATCATGATGGCATCATCACTTTTCAAAAATGATTTATCCAGAACAAGATGGATTCCCTGGCTTGGTACAACGTATTTTCCATGTCTGGGGTTATTCATGTTCAGAATGTCATTCGTAAATACTCCTGTTGCGTTGATCACTGCCTTTGCACGAAGCTCATATTTTTTCTGAGAAAACTGGTCTTCTGCTGCAACTCCGGATATTTTTCCGAAATCATTCTTCAGAAGTCCGGTCACTTTCATATAATTAATAGCGCTTCCTCCTTTTTCTATAAGGGTTTGTGCCAGGTTAACGGCAAGTCGTGCATCATCAAACTGTCCGTCCTGATAAACTACTCCGCTGGCCAGGCCATGCTGCTCAATGGTTGGGAGTTTTTCAATCGTTTTAGATTTGTTGATGTATTTTGTTTTTCCTAAGCTTAGTTTTCCGGCAAGAAAATCATAAATGGAAAGTCCTATTTTATAATAAATCCCTCCCCACCAGGTATAGTTTGGAATAATGAAAGACTGGTTTTTTACCACATGAGCTGCATTTTTTGCCAAAAGCCCTCTTTCTTTCAATGCTTCTCTTACCAATCCTATGTCTCCCTGTGCCAGGTATCTTACTCCTCCGTGTACCAGCTTGGTACTGCGGCTTGATGTTGCTTTTGCAAAATCATGGGATTCAAGAAGGAGGGTTTTAAATCCTCTGCTTGCAGCATCTAATGCTGAACCCAGACCGCTGGCTCCGCCTCCGATGACAATGAAATCCCATTCCTGAACGCTGGCTAGCTTGCTGATTTCTTCATTTCGTTTCATAAATGTTTCGTTTATGTTTCGTTTTCAAATATATAAATTAAAAACGAAACATAAAGAAAATAAATGAAATTTTAACACTTTCGAAAAAAAATGGTATTTTTGATGAAACAATAAGAATGGAAAAGTTGATACCAAGGCATGATGAAATATTAAAAGAGCTGGATGAGAAAGGGCATGTGCTGGTGCAGGACCTGTGCGAAAAGTTCAATGTTTCTTCAGTTACGGTCCGAAAGGATCTGAATTATCTCGAAAGTTTAGGTCTGCTTTTTCGTAATCATGGAGGAGCCAGCAAGCATGTAAGGTATGCTTATGAAAGAAATGTGAATGAAAAGGAGAATATTAATGTAGAGGCGAAACAGGGAATTGTAAAAGCTGCCGTAGAGCTTATTCAGGAAAATGACTGTATTATCCTGGCTTCAGGAACTACGATGCATTATCTGGCAAGGATGCTGGTCAATTTTGGTTCATTAACTGTTTTGACATCTTCTTTAAGGGTAGCTATTGAATTGTGTAATAATCCTAATATTACTATTATACAATTAGGAGGAGAGGTTAGAAAAAGTTCTACTTCCATCGTAGGTTCCATTTCTGAAACTATTCTGAGGCAGTTTTCTTGTAATAAACTTTTTCTGGGTGTAGACGGGATTGATCTTGAATTTGGGATCAGTACTTCGAATGCTGCGGAAGCTCATCTGAATCAGGTGATGATAGATTGTGCAGACCAGGTGATTATTCTTGCGGATTCCACAAAGCTGAATAAAAAAGGTTTTGGTAAAATAGCTTCTCTGGATAAAGTAGATTATCTGATCACTGACGACGGGATTTCGGAAGAGGATAAGACCGGACTGGAAGAAGCAGGCGTTATTGTAATTATAAAATAATCTTAGTTTGGGTAAGATTTGAAGCTAAGGTTTAGATTTAAAATAGTCCTCTTTCTGATTTCTTTTTCTAAATTCCAAATAATCCGGGCTAAAATTTCACCGGAGTTTTTTCAAAATCATCTAATTGATTAAAAATCAAAATATTTTGCTGTAAATATTTGTCAGTTATAAAATTATTCATAAATTTGCACACTCATTTTAGGAGCGTAGTATGCCTATATCAGAATTAGAAATTACTTCAGACTTCCGGAAAATGGGGATAAATAAAGGATAAATTTTATTATAATATAAACAATGTCAGGTATTATTGGTAAAAAAATCGGTATGACATCTTTGTTTAACGAAGAAGGAAAAAACATTCCTTGTACAGTTATTCAGGCTGGTCCATGCTCGGTTTTACAGGTCAGAACCATAGAAAAGGACGGCTACAAGTCAGTTCAGTTAGGTTTCGATGACAAGAGTGAGAAGAACGTAGGTAAAGCGTTAGCTGGTCATTTCAAAAAGGCTGGTTCTGCTCCTAAAGCTAAATTGGTGGAATTCTACAGAGAATTCGTTGATGAGGTGAAAGTAGGAGAAGAAGTAAAAGTTGATTTGTTCTCTGAAGGAGAATATGTTGACGTAACAGGAACTTCAAAAGGTAAAGGTTTCCAAGGTGTTGTTAAAAGACACGGATTTGGAGGTGTAATGCAAGCTACTCATGGTCAGCACAACAGACTTAGAGCTCCAGGTTCTATCGGTGCTGGATCGGATCCTTCGAGAGTATTCAAAGGAATGAGAATGGCGGGTAGAATGGGAGGTAAGCAGGTAACTGTACAAAACCTTCAGGTATTAAAAGTGGATCAAGAACAAAATCTTTTAGTAGTAAAAGGTGCTGTTCCGGGAGCTAAAAATTCTTATGTAATTATCAGAAAATGGAACTAGTAGTATTAAATACATCAGGAAAAGAGACCGGAAGAAAAGTAACTCTAGACGAAACAGTATTCGGAATTGAGCCAAATCAGCACGCGGTTTACTTAGAAGTTAAACAGTACCTTGCAGCACAAAGACAAGGGACTCATAAAGCAAAAGAAAGAAGCGAAATCACTGCTTCTACTAAAAAGCTTAAGAAGCAAAAAGGATCAGGATCTGCAAGATATGGTGATATTAAATCTCCAGTATTCAGAGGTGGAGGTAGAGTATTCGGACCAAAACCAAGAGACTACAGATTCAAACTGAACAAAGCTCTTAAGAGATTAGCAAAAAAATCTGTTTTATCTCAAAAAATGAGAGACAACAGCATCAAAGTTATGGAAGATCTGAGCTTAAACGCTCCTAAAACTAAAGATTTCATCAACGTATTAAATGCTTTGGCGTTGAACGATAAGAAAGCTTTATTTATCCTTCCTGAAGCTAACAAGAATGTATATTTGTCTTCAAGAAACTTACCTAAAACTAAAGTAATGAACTTCAACGAAGTGAGTTCTTATGACTTAGTAAACGCAGGTGAAGTTGTATTCTTCGAAGGTGCAGTTGAAAAATTCCAGGAAAATTTAAAGAAATAAATCATGTCAGTTATTATTAAACCAGTTATTTCAGAAAAGGCTAATTACCTTACAGATTTAAGAGGTTCTTATTCTTTCTTAGTGAATCCTAAGGCGAATAAAATCGAGATCAAAAAGGCTGTTGAAGCAGCTTACGGTGTAAAAGTAGCAGACGTTAACACAATGATTTATGCTCCGAAGATTTCTTCAAAGTACACTAAAAAAGGTCTTCAAGTAGGAAAGACAAACAAATTGAAAAAAGCGGTAATCAAGCTTGCTGAAGGTGAGGTTATCGATATTTTTGCTGTAAATTAATTATTAATTATAAATAATAGTAATGTCTGTTAGAAAATTAAAACCTATCACCCCGGGACAGAGATTCAGAGTTGTAAACAATTTTGAGGAAATTACTACCAATAAGCCAGAGAAATCTCTTACAGTTGGTATTAAAAAGTCAGGTGGACGTAACCAAACAGGTAAAATGACCATGCGTTACACCGGAGGTGGACACAAAAAGAAATACAGAATTATTGACTTCAAGAGAAATAAATTTGATGTTGAAGGAACGGTAAAAACTGTAGAATACGATCCAAACAGAACTGCTTTCATCGCTCTAGTTGAATACGCAGACGGAGAGAAGAGATATATCATCGCTCCAAACGGTATCAAAGTTGACCAGAAAGTTATCGCTGGTGAGAACGTAGAACCTAACGTAGGTAACGCAATGAAATTGAAAAATATTCCATTGGGTACTGTAATTTCTTGTATTGAAATGAAGCCTGGACAAGGTGCTATTTTAGCAAGAAGTGCTGGTTCTTCAGCTCAATTAACTTCAAGAGACGGAAAATATGCCATCATTAAATTGCCTTCAGGAGAATCAAGAATGATCCTTACTGAATGTATCGCAATGATTGGTTCAGTTTCCAACTCAGATCACCAGTTAACAGTATCTGGTAAAGCAGGTAGAAGCAGATGGTTAGGTAGAAGACCAAGAACAAGAGCGGTTGTAATGAACCCTGTAGATCACCCAATGGGTGGTGGTGAAGGACGTTCTTCAGGAGGTCACCCAAGATCTAGAAACGGTAAGCCGGCTAAAGGTTACAAAACTAGAAAGAAAAACAAAGTGTCTAACCGTTACATCGTATCTAAAAGAAAATAATTATGGCAAGATCACTTAAAAAAGGACCATTCATTCATCATACTTTAGATAAGAAGGTTCAGGCAAATATAGAGTCTGGTAAAAAGACAGTTATCAAAACTTGGTCTAGAGCATCGATGATCTCTCCGGACTTCGTAGGACAAACTATTGCTGTACACAACGGGAAATCTTTTATCCCTGTATATGTTACAGAAAACATGGTTGGTCACAAGTTAGGCGAATTTTCTCCAACAAGATCTTTCAGAGGTCATGGTGGTAACAAAAACAAAGGAAGCAGATAATCATGGGATCAAGAAAACAAGATAGTTCAATCGCAAGAAAAGAAGCTAACAAAGACGTTGTAAAAGCTTCACTAAATAATTGCCCGTCTTCTCCAAGAAAAATGAGATTAGTTGCTGATATCATTAGAGGAGAGCAGGTAGATAAAGCACTTTATATCCTAAAATATTCTAAGAAGGATGCTTCTAACAAGTTAGAAAAATTACTTCTTTCTGCTATGGCAAACTGGCAGGTGAAAAACGAAGGTGCGGATATTGAAGAAGCAAACCTTATCGTTAAAGAAATCTTCGTGGATAGTGCAAGACAATTGAAGAGACTAAGACCAGCTCCACAAGGTAGAGGGTATAGAATCAGAAAAAGATCTAACCACGTTACATTAATCTTAGGTAATAAAGAAAATTAATCAAGGTATGGGACAGAAGACAAATCCAATTGGTAATAGATTAGGTATCATCAGAGGATGGGATTCTAACTGGTTTGGTGGAAACGATTATGGAGACAGAATCGCAGAAGACTACAAAATCAGAAGATACCTTGAGGCTAGATTATCTAAAGGTGGAATTTCAAAAATCTATATTGAAAGAACACTAAAATTAGTAACAGTTACAATTACTACTGCTAGACCGGGGCTTATCATCGGTAAAGGAGGTCAGGAAGTTGATAAATTGAAAGAAGAATTGAAGAAACTTACAGGTAAGGATATTCAAATCAATATCTTCGAAATCAAAAGACCTGAACTTGACGCAGTATTAGTAGCTGACAGTATTGCTAAGCAGATTGAAAACAGAATCTCTTACAGAAGAGCTGTTAAAATGGCTATGGCAAGTACAATGAGAATGGGTGCTGAAGGTATCAAAGTTCAGATCTCTGGTAGATTGAACGGTGCTGAAATGGCAAGAAGCGAATCTTTCAAAGAAGGAAGAATTCCATTGTCTACTTTCAGAGCTGATATTGATTATCACTGGGCTGAAGCTCACACTACTTACGGTAGACTGGGAGTAAAAGTTTGGATCATGAAAGGAGAAGTTTACGGTAAAAGAGAACTTTCTCCATTAGTGGGACAACAGAAAAAAGGAGGTCCTGCTGGAGGAGGAAACAGAGGTGGAGACAGAGATAACAGAAGACCTAGAAAAAACAACAATAACAATAATAATTAAAATTTTAGATTAGAAATTTTGAATTTTAAATTACCGTTACTTTTTTAAAATTAAAAAAAATCTAAAATCTAAAATCTAAAATCTAAAATTTAGAAATTATGTTACAACCAAAAAGAACCAAATTCCGTAGAGTTCACAAGATGAAGATGAAGGGGAATGCCCAGAGAGGTAGTCAACTTGCTTACGGAACTTTTGGAATCAAAGCTATTGAAGGAGCTTGGATCACTGCAAGACAGATTGAAGCTGCGCGTATCGCTGCGACAAGATATATGAAGAGAGAAGGTCAGCTATGGATCAAAATATTCCCGGATAAGCCTATTACTAAGAAACCAGCGGAAGTACGTATGGGTAAAGGTAAAGGTGCTGTTGAATATTGGGTAGCTGTAGTAAAACCAGGTAAAATTATGTTCGAAGTAGGAGGTGTTCCTTACGAAGTTGCGAAAGAAGCTCTTAGACTTGCTGCACAGAAATTACCGGTAGTTACTAAATTCGTAGTTGCTAACGATTTTGTTAAACCTCTATAATCTTTGAATACAATGAAACAAGCTGATATTAAAAATTTAAGCGCAGGGGATATTCAAGCGAAACTTGCTGAACTGAAAGCTCAATATTCAAAACTGAAATTGGCTCACAAGATCAGCCCAATTGAAAACCCTATTCAAATCAAAGATTTGAGAAGAACAATCGCAAGACTAAATACTGAGTTAACTAACAAACAATAATTTCATTTTACAATGGATAGAAATTTAAGAAAAGAAAGAATCGGAGTGGTTTCCAGCAATAAAATGGAAAAGACCATTGTTGTTAGTGAAACGATGAGAATGAAACACCCGATGTACGGTAAATTCGTATTAAAAACGAAAAAATATACTGCACACGACGAGAACAACGAATGCAACGAAGGAGATACAGTTCTGATCCAGGAAACTAGACCTTTGAGCAAGAACAAGAGATGGAGATTAGTAAGAATCATTGAAAAAGCTAAGTAATAATGTTACAAACAGAATCAAGATTAAAAGTTGCTGATAATACAGGTGCAAAAGAAGTACTAGTTATCAGAGTTCTGGGAGGAACCAGAAGAAGATATGCTTCAGTTGGTGATAAAATCGTTGTTACTATCAAGGATTCTACACCATCAGGAAACGCTAAAAAAGGTCAGGTATCTAAAGCTGTAGTAGTAAGAACTAAAAAAGCAGTAAGAAGAAAAGATGGTTCATACATCAAATTCGAAGATAATGCTTGTGTATTACTGAACGCAGCGGGAGAAATGAGAGGAACACGTGTTTTCGGACCGGTTGCTCGTGAGTTGAGAGACAAAGAATATATGAAAATCATTTCATTAGCTCCTGAAGTACTTTAATTTTTAAAATTTTTAAAGAAAATGTCAAAGTTAAAAATAAAAAGAGGAGATAACGTAATCATTACTACTGGTAAGAAAGATATCAAAGGTAAAACAGGTGAAGTTATTGAAGTGATCAAAAAAGAAGGAAGAGATCCAAGAGTAATCGTTGCAGGTCTTAACATCGTTAAAAAACACGTTAAGCCTTCAGCTTCTAATCCTCAAGGTGGAATTACTGAAAAAGAAGCTTCTATTCATATCTCAAACGTAGCTTTAGTTGGTAAAGACGGAAAAGCTATCAAAGTTGGTTACAAAATCGATGGAGATAAGAAAGTAAGAATCAACAAAAAAACGGGTGAAACTTTATAATTTAAATTAACACATGGAATTTATAGCAAGACCCAAAAAAATATATCAAGAGAAAATTGTTCCTGCAATGATGGAAGAATTTGGGTACAAGTCAATCATGCAAGTACCTAAATTAGAGAAAATCGTTATTTCACAAGGTTTAGGTGATGCTACTGCAGATAAGAAAATCATTGATTATGCTGTAGAAGAATTAACGATGATTACTGGCCAGAAAGCAGTAGGAACTATCTCTAAGAAAGACGAAGCTGCTTTCAAGTTGAGAAA
Organism: Chryseobacterium indologenes; assembly: GCF_001295265.1. Classification (GTDB taxonomy): domain Bacteria; phylum Bacteroidota; class Bacteroidia; order Flavobacteriales; family Weeksellaceae; genus Chryseobacterium; species Chryseobacterium indologenes_A. The sequence goes on from NZ_LJOD01000010.1 coordinate 85,863, forward strand.
AGGTATGCCTGTAGGTGCTAAAGTAACCCTAAGAGCTCAGAGAATGTATGAATTCTTAGACAGACTTACTTCTTCTGCTTTGCCACGTATCAGAGATTTCTCTGGTATTAAAGCAGATGGTTTCGATGGTAGAGGTAATTACAATTTAGGTATTACTGAGCAGATTATCTTCCCGGAAATCGCAATCGATAAAGTGAAGAAAATCCAGGGGATGGACATCACTTTCGTTACTACTGCGAAAACTGATAAAGAAGCTAAAGCATTATTAACTCACTTCGGTTTACCATTTAAAAAGAACTAAGAAATGGCTAAAGAATCAATGAAAGCGCGTGAGCGCAAAAGAGAAGCACTAGTTGCTAAATACGCTGCAAAAAGACAAGCTCTAAAAGAAGCGGGTGATTATGAAGGACTTCAAAAATTACCTAAAAATGCTTCTCCTGTAAGATTACACAACAGATGTAAACTAACAGGTAGACCAAGAGGATACATGAGAACGTTTGGTATTTCCAGAGTAACTTTCAGAGAAATGGCCAACAACGGACTTATCCCGGGAGTAAGAAAAGCCAGTTGGTAATAATTACTAATTAATCCGGACAATTAAGTTGTTCAGATACTAAAGATAAAAAATATCAGACCGAAGATTTCTGAAGTCTGATATTTTACTCTTCAAGTCTTTACAAAACTGATTGTCTTTAACCAATAATTTTAAAAAAGAAAAATGGTAACAGATCCAATTTCAGATTTCCTAACAAGAGTAAGGAACGCACAAAGCGCAGGCCACAAAGTGGTGGAAATTCCTGCATCGAAAATCAAAAAGGAGATTACTAAGATCTTATTTGATCAGGGGTATATCTTAAACTACAAGTTTGAGGATAGCGCTGTTCAGGGTTCGATCAAAATCGCTTTAAAGTATGATAAGCAAACTAACAAACCTGCTATTAAGTCTATTCAGAGAGCTTCAAGACCAGGTTTGAGACAGTACAAAGGTTCAGCTGAGCTTCCAAGAGTACTAAACGGTTTGGGTATAGCTATCATCTCTACTTCTAAAGGAGTAATGACTGATAAGAAAGCTAGAGAAGAGAAAGTAGGCGGTGAAGTAATCTGCTATGTTTATTAATTTTTAATCAGAGGAAAATGTCAAGAATTGGTAAAGCAATTATAACAATTCCAGCTGGAGTTACGATCACTGAAAACAACGGTGTAGTAACAGTAAAAGGAGCAAAAGGAGAACTTTCTCAGGAGCTTACAGCAGGAATTACTATAGAACAAAAAGATGGTGAACTTAATGTAAACAGACCATCTGATTCTAAGCAACACAAAGCGCTTCACGGTTTATACAGAGCGTTAATCAACAACATGGTTGTTGGTGTAAGTGCAGGTTTCGAAAAGAAACTTGAACTAGTAGGGGTAGGATATAGAGCTTCACACGCAGGTCAAAAACTTGAGTTAGCTTTAGGATTCTCTCACGGTATCGTATTGGAACTTCCAAACGAAGTAAAAGTAGATACATTGACTGAAAAAGGTAAAAACCCAATTATTACTTTAACGTCTCACGACAACCAACTTCTAGGGATGGTAGCTGCAAAGATCCGTTCTTTCAGAAAGCCTGAGCCATACAAAGGAAAAGGTGTAAGATTCGTAGGAGAAAATGTTAGACGTAAAGCTGGTAAATCTGCTTAATAAATTATAAGTATTATGGCATTAAGTAAATTAGAAAAAAGAATAAGAATCAAAAGAAGAGTAAGAGGGAAAATCTCTGGTTCTTCTGAATTGCCAAGATTATCTGTATACAAAAGTAATAAGGAAATTTACGCTCAGTTAATCGATGATAAAAATGGTACAACTCTGGCATCAGCTTCTTCAAGAGAAAAAGGTGTAGATGCTAAAGGAACCAAGACTGAAGTTTCTGTTGCTGTAGGTAAAGCTATTGCTGCTAAAGCGATTGCTGCAGGAATTGAAAGTATTGTATTTGACAGAAACGGTTTCGTATACCACGGTAGAGTAAAAGCTTTGGCTGATGGTGCGAGAGAAGGAGGACTTAAATTCTAATCATAAAAATTTCGGAAAATATGTTAGGACTAGATAATATAGAAAGAGTAAAACCGGGAGGATTAGAATTAAAAGATCGTCTCGTAGCTGTTAACAGAGTAACAAAAGTAACCAAAGGAGGTAGAGCTTTCGGATTTTCTGCTATCGTTGTAGTAGGTAATGAAGACGGAGTAATCGGTCACGGTCTTGGAAAATCTAAAGAGGTTGCTTCTGCAATTGCTAAAGCAGTTGAAGATGCTAAGAAAAACCTTGTGAAAGTTCCTGTAATGAACCACACAATCCCTCACCAGACTACAGCAAGATACGGTGGTGCAGACATCTTCTTAAGACCTGCTTCTCACGGTACAGGACTTATCGCCGGTGGTGCGGTAAGAGCGGTATTGGAATCTGCTGGTATTCACGATATCCTTTCAAAATCTAAAGGATCTTCTAACCCTCACAACGTGGTGAAAGCTACTTTCAAAGCGTTATTAGACATCAGAAGACCTGAAGAAATCGCTAGAATGAGAGGAGTTTCTCTAAGTAAAGTGTTTAACGGTTAATAATTAAAACAATGGCAACAATCAAAGTAAAGCAAGTAAGAAGCGCTATTGGAAGAACAAAAACCCAAAAGAGAACGCTTGAAGCATTAGGATTAAAAAAACTTCACCAAGTTGTAGAACATGAAGCTACTCCTTCCATCTTAGGAATGATCGCTGCAGTGAGCCACTTACTTGAAGTTCAAAAATAATTTTAAAAAAGAGAAATTAAAATGAATTTAAATAACATAAAACCTGCTGCAGGATCTACTTTCAACTCAAAAAGAATTGGTAGAGGTCAGGGTACTGGAAAAGGAGGTACATCTACAAAAGGTCACAAAGGTCAGAAGTCTAGAGCTGGTTATTCTCAGAAGATCGGTTTTGAAGGTGGACAAATGCCTTTACAAAGAAGATTACCGAAATTCGGTTTCAAAAACGTAAACAGAAAAGAGTTTAGAGGAGTTAACCTTGATACTATCCAAACTTTAATCGAGAACAAATCCATCACTGGAGATATCACGAAAGAAGTTTTAGTACAAAACGGTTTAGTTTCTAAAAACGAATTAGTGAAAATTATGGGTAGAGGAGAATTGAAATCTGCGGTTTCAATCTCTGCTGACAAATTCACTAAATCTGCTGAAGAGCTTATTGCTAAAGCAGGTGGAAAAGCAATTACCTTATAATACTTACTAATGAAAGAATTTATACAAACACTTAAAAATATTTGGAGCCTAAAGGAACTAAGAGAAAAAATTCTCTTTACGTTAGGTATTATCCTTGTGTATAGATTCGCATCTTATATCTCACTTCCCGCAATTAACCTTGCAGAAGTGGGAGATCTCTTAGAGCATTATAAAAATCAAGGCGGTAACAAGCAAGGAGCAGGTCTCCTTGGCTTGCTTTCGTCGTTTACGGGGGGAGCTTTCAGCCACGCTTCCGTAATGGCGTTGGGGATCATGCCTTATATTTCTGCTTCTATTATTGTTCAGTTGATGGGGATGGCTATTCCTTATCTTCAGAAGCTTCAGAAAGATGGAGAGTCAGGTAGAAATACATTGAATCAGATTACAAGATGGTTAACAATTGGTGTTTGTTTAGTACAGGCTCCTTCTTATTTAACCTCAATTACTCAATTATTCTTACCGTATGCTCAATTCCAGTCTGCTTATTTTCAAGAGCCAAATTCTATCATGTTCTGGTTACCAAGTATTGTTATCCTGGTTGCCGGTTCAGTATTCGCAATGTGGTTAGGTGAAAAAATCACCGACAAAGGTATCGGAAACGGTATCTCTATCCTTATTATGGTGGGGATCCTTTCAAGATTACCTGAAGCATTCGTACAGGAAATGGCTGTGCAGAACGGAAAAGGAGGAATGGGGTCTATCATGATCCTTATTGAAGTATTATTCTGGATGTTGGTTGTTCTTTTGGCGGTGATCCTATCGGTAGCTGTTAGAAAAATTCCAATTCAGTATGTAAGCAGAGCTCAAGCAAGAGGAGGTGTAAACAGAAATCTTATGCAGGGAGCAAGACAATGGATTCCATTGAAAGTAAATGCTGCTGGTGTAATGCCAATCATCTTTGCTCAGGCATTGATGTTCGTACCAGGATTATTAACGAAATTCGATGAGTCCAATACTTTTCTTGCAGGTTTCAAGAATGTTTTTAGCTGGCAGTACAACGTATTGTTTGCGCTATTAATTATTATCTTCTCATTTTTCTATACTGCGATTACAATTCCGGTAAACCAGATGGCTGATGATTTGAAGAGAAATGGAGGTTTAGTACCGAAAGTAAGACCCGGTAAAGAAACAGCTGATTATTTAGATGATATTTTATCAAAAATTACCTTGCCAGGTGCAATTTTTTTATCTATCTTTGCAGTCCTTCCGGCAATTGTGCATGGAAGCTTTGTTCAGACAGATGCGTTTGCCCTATTTTTCGGGGGAACGTCACTATTGATTATGGTGGGAGTAATTTTAGATACTGTTCAACAGATTAATACGTATCTGCTGAACCATCACTATGATGGCTTAATGCAGTCTAAATTGTCAAGAACGACTGGATATTAATTTATGGCAAAACAAAAACATATTGAACAAGACGGCGTTATAACGGAAGCTCTTTCGAACGCTCAGTTCCGTGTAGAGCTGGAAAATGGGCATATTCTTATTGCTCATATCTCTGGCAAAATGAGAATGCATTATATTAAACTTTTACCTGGAGACAAGGTAAAACTAGAAATGTCTCCCTATGATTTAACCAAAGGGAGAATCACATTTAGATATTAAAAACAAATGCCAAATGGAATAAATATTCCATTTGGCTCTTGTTGAAAAATAAATACTATCAAAAATGAAATCGAAAGATTCCATTGAGCATTAGTAAAAATAAATACTATCAAATGAAAGTTAGAGCATCAATTAAAAAAAGAAGTGCTGACTGCAAAATCGTACGCAGAAAAGGTGTACTGTTTGTAATCAACAAAAAGAACCCAAAATTTAAACAAAGACAAGGCTAACATTAAATTATGGCGAGAATTGCAGGTATTGATTTACCAAAAAACAAAAGAGGTGTTATCGGTTTAACTTACATCTACGGAGTAGGAAGAAGTACTTCTTCTGAAATCCTTAAAGCTGCCGGTATCAGCGAAGACAAGAAAGTCAACGAATGGAATGACGATGAATTGGCTGCAATCAGAACCTATATCTCTGAAAACGTAAAAGTAGAAGGAGAATTGAGATCTGAAGTGCAATTGAACATCAAGAGATTGATGGACATAGGATGCCAACGAGGAATACGTCACAGACTAGGATTACCTTTAAGAGGCCAGAGAACGAAAAACAACTCTAGAACACGTAAAGGGAAGAGAAAAACTGTTGCTAACAAGAAAAAAGCTAGTAAATAATCGTTAGGAATTATGGCAAAACAAACTAAAGTAGTTAAAAAAAGAAAAGTAAAAGTTGAAGCTATTGGTGAAGCACATATTCAGGCTTCTTTCAATAACATCATCATTTCTTTAACAAATAAAAACGGAGAGGTTATCTCTTGGGCTTCTGCCGGTAAAATGGGATTCAGAGGTTCTAAAAAGAATACTCCATTTGCTGCTCAAATGGCAGCTGAAAATTGCTCTGCTGTAGCTCACGAAGCTGGTTTAAGAAGAGTGAAGGTGTTTGTGAAAGGTCCTGGTGCAGGTAGAGAATCTGCTATCAGAACGATCCACAATTCAGGAATTGAAGTTAGTGAAATCGTTGATGTGACTCCTATGCCACACAATGGATGTAGACCACCGAAAAGAAGAAGAGTTTAATTTTTAGAATTTACCCATTATGGCAAGATATATTGGACCTAAAACTAAGATTGCTAGAAAGTTTGGTGCTGCAATCTACGGAGATGACAAAAACTTCGAAAAAAGAAAAAACCAACCGCCAGGACAACACGGTCCTAACAAGAGAAGAGGTGCTAAAAAATCAGAATATGCAGTTCAGCTGGCTGAAAAACAAAAAGCTAAATATACTTACGGTATCTTAGAAAGACAGTTTGCTAACTTATTCGAAAAAGCACACAGAAGTAAAGGGGTAACAGGGGAAGTACTATTACAACTTTGCGAATCTAGACTGGACAACGTAGTATACAGATTAGGTTTTGCTAAAACAAGATCTGCTGCTAGACAATTAGTTTCTCACAGACACATCACTGTGAACGGAGAAATTCTTAATATCCCTTCGTATTTGGTTAAAGCTGGTGATGTAATCGCTGTTAGAGAAAAATCTAAGTCTCTTGAAGTTGTTACTGATGCATTAGCTTCTAAAGCAAATTATGAGTGGTTACAATTCAACGATGAGAAGAAAGAAGGTACCTTCATTTCTGCTCCTGAAAGAATCCAGATTCCGGAAGACATCAAGGAGAACCTTATCGTCGAACTTTACTCTAAATAATTTTTTAATCAAATTTTTGCTCAACCCAATAATATGGCAATTTTACAATTCATAAAACCCGATAAAGTAATTTTACTTAACTCTGATGAATTTAAAGGTCAATTTGAATTCAGACCTTTAGAACCAGGTTTCGGGCTTACAATCGGTAATGCTTTGAGAAGAGTGTTGCTTTCTTCTCTGGAAGGATACGCTATTTCATCTATCAAAATAGAAGGTGTAGAGCACGAATTTTCAACTATTCCAGGAGTAATCGAAGACGTTACTGAAATTATTCTTAACCTTAAGCAGGTAAGATTAAAAGCTTCAGCAGAAGGCCAGGCCAATGAGCAGGTGGTTGCTAAAGTTTCAGGTCAAACGGTTATTACTGCTGGGGATTTAGGAAAGTCTATCAACGGATTTGAGGTGCTGAACCCGGATTTGGTGATCTGCAACCTAAATACTGATGTAACTTTCGAAATTACTTTCAATATTGAAAAAGGTAGAGGGTATGTTCCTTCAGAACAAAATAAGTCAAACAATGCACCGGTAGGTACCATTGCTATTGACTCTATTTTTACGCCGATTAAGAAAGTACAATACAGCATTGAAAATTATCGTGTAGAGCAAAAAACAGACTACGAAAAACTTGTATTAGATATAGAAACTGACGGGTCTATCAGCCCTCAGAATGCTTTAACTGAAGCTTCAAAGATATTAATTTATCACTTCATGCTATTCTCTGATGAGAGAATCACGCTTGAAACGGAAGCGGTAAAAGCATCTATCCAATACGATGAAGAAACACTTCACACAAGACAATTGCTTAAGTCTAAATTAGCAGATATGGATCTTTCTGTAAGAGCCCTTAACTGTCTGAAAGCAGCTGAAGTAGAAACTCTTGGAGAACTGGTTTCCTACAGTAAGTCTGATTTGATGAAATTCAGAAATTTTGGTAAAAAATCTTTGACAGAACTAGAAGAATTAGTGCATTCAAAAGGTCTTAACTTCGGTTTCGACGTTGCAAAATATAAGTTAGACGCTGATAAATAATTAATAATGAGACACGGTAAAAAATTCAATCACTTAGGAAGAACAGCTTCTCACAGAAGTGCTTTACTTTCTAATATGGCTTGTTCTCTAATTGAGCATAAAAGAATCAACACTACTGTAGCTAAAGCTAAGGCTTTAAGAGTATATGTTGAGCCTCTATTAACAAAAGCAAAAGAAGATACTACACACAACAGAAGAGTAGTATTCTCTTACCTTCAAAATAAATATGCGGTTGCTGAATTATTCAGAACTGTAGCTCCTAAAATCGCTGAAAGAAACGGTGGTTATACAAGAATCATCAAGACAGGATTCAGACCAGGTGATGCTGCTGATACTGCTCTTATCGAACTAGTAGATTTCAACGAGCTTTACAACCCTAATGCTGAAGAGAAAAAAGCTACAAGAAGAAGCAGAAGATCTACAACTGCTAAAAAAGCTGAAGCTGTAGTGGCTGAAGTTCCTGCAGTAGAAGAGAAAGTTGAAGAGCCTAAGGCTGAAGCAGCTGACTCTGCTGAAGAGAAAACTGAAGAATAATATTCATTCAGATATCAATGAAAAACCATCCGCATTCCGGATGGTTTTTTTTTGTTTATCCCATTCTGAAAAAGGCTGGCAGGAAAGACGTAAATATATTTTTCGATCATCATTATGTATCCTTGTTTAATCTCGTTGGTAATAAAAACGTCCGTTTTTGAACTTTGCCTTGTAGCTGTTTGAGAAGGAAGAATACCCCTAAAGTGTAATTGACCGGTGTTTTAAAATACAGGAAATTTGAGTTTCTAAAAATACCAGTCATGAAAGTTTTAAAAGACAAATTATCCAAAACAGTTTCAGGAGAGAGTCTCAGTTTTGCAGATACTCCCAACAAAGGAGGGAATATTGTTCCCGAATATATCATTATTCATTTTACCGCAGGAAGAGGAGCAGATAGTTCCGTAAGCTGGTTTAAAGATCCGGCGGCTAAAGCTTCCGCTCATCTTGTTATAGACAGGGAAGGGAAGATTACCCAAATGGTAGATTTTAACAGAAAAGCATGGCACGCCGGAAAAAGCCGATGGGCAGACCGTTCCGGATTTAACGATTTCTCTATAGGAATTGAATTGGATAATCCCGGAAGGCTTACCAATGTAAATGACAGATTCTATGCCTGGTTTGAAAAGGAATATCCAAAGGAATTTGTAGTCAGGGCAAAACATAAGCATGAAGAAAATGCCTCCTACTGGCATAGCTTTACCGAAAAGCAGATCGATTCCTGTTTCCGGGTTTGCAAACTGCTGATGGAGACCTATCATATTAAAGATATTCTGGGACATGATGATATTGCACCTTTCAGGAAAAATGATCCGGGGCCTGCTTTTCCAATGGAAAGCTTCAGAGCAAAATTATTGGGAAGAGAGGATGACACTGCGGACATTTACCAGGTGACAGCGGATCAGGTCAATATAAGAAAAGGGGCAGGAACCGAGTTTGATTCAATGATGAAGCTTAAAAAAGGAACCCAGGTAGAATTTATTAAAAGTAAGCTGGGCTGGTTCTACGTTTATGTTTTACTGAAGCCGGTAAACGGAGAAGAGCCTTTGTATGGCTGGATCAACAGCGATCTGCTGAAGAAAGTATAACTTACACACAACATCAATAAAAGTCCCTCAATAAAAATTGGGGGACTTTACTGTTTCTATATCTTGGTTCTCTTCAATTCGATTACATTATTGCCCTGTTCAAGGTGAAGGCTGTCACCTTTTACTCTGGCAGTCATGTCGTCTTTTTTATAGATTGTTTCACCATCCTTGGTTTCTGTTTTAGGAAGGGTAAATGTTTTCTTATTGCTGGTAATGGCCACCGTATTCTCTTTAGGATCATTTTTGAATACTACTTTTACCAGAGTTCCGTCCGTTGCCTTATAAACGAAATCTGTTTTTTCAGTTTTCTGTCCGTTTATTTCTGTTGTGGATGAACTCTGTGTTAATGAGTCAATTTTTCCGTTGTTGTTGGTAATTACTGTTTCCGAACTATCGGTTTTGATGATGCTCTTGTTGCCGCTTTCACTTTTTTTACAGCCAATTAATGATAGTGCAGCCGTTGAAACTGCTATTAAAAGCCCTTTTTTCATGATATTTTATTTTTTTAATGGGTTGGGTATGAAATGTTTTAGAATGGTAATCAAAAATTGATTAAATTTAATAGAAACAAAAAACAAACCAACAGCCATGAATTCAAGCTTTAAAATTACACAAAAGTGTAATTGATTCCGCTCTGTTTTCTTCAGAAATTTGTCTTAAACAAAAAACAATGAGCATCTCCATAGCCATAGTAGAAGACGAAAAAAACTACAACAATGCGTTGAAGAAGGTCATCAATTATCAGGATGACATGAAAGTGATTGCCCAGTTTTTTGACGGGAACGAAGCTCTGAAAAGCCTCTCCGATATTTCTCCGGATGTAGTGATGATGGATATCCAGCTTCAGGATATGCTCGGCATTGAAATTATTGAGAAACTGAAAAAAGATATGCCCAATACCCAGTTCATTATGTGTACCAGTTTTGAAGACGATGAAAAGATCTTCAATTCCCTGAAAGCTGGTGCCATGGGTTACCTGATTAAAGGTGAAAGCATGGATAAGATCCTTTCCTCGATCCGTGATGTTTACAATGGCGGAGCACCCATGAGTTTTTCTATCGCCAGAAGAGTATTAAGCCATTTTGAAAAAAAACTTCCTGAGATTAAAGGTTTCGATGAACTTACGGAACGTGAAAAAGAAATACTGGAACTTCTTTCACAGGGCTTATTGTATAAAGAGATTGCCGATAAGAAATGCATCAGCACAGACACCGTAAAAAAACACGTAGGAAACATCTACCGTAAGCTGCATGTCAGCAATAAAGTAGAGGCCATTAATAAATTTAACCAATTTAAAAACTAAAAGATTATGGGAACTAAAAATTTATTGATATTATTTTTCACTTCGGTGTTGATATTATCTTGTAACAAAACATCATTAGAGAGTAAAGAAAATGCTTCTCAATTAAATGATACCGTGTCCATAACAAAAGATACAGTATCTCAGACAATAAATAAAACTAAGTATACTCCATTTGGTGGCACGTTCGGAACAGTAGATAAAGATGAACATGATTCACTTAAAAATGACTATGATAAGATTTTTAATGGATCTAATTTACAGACAATGGTCTTTGAGATCAATAGCGCTTCATTTAATGAAGTGGTGAAAAAATATAAGAAATCTAAAAAATTTCTTGATATTTATTTTATTTTGGATAAGGCAGGGCAAAGAAATCTGATGTTTAAATTTACCAGTGAGCCTAAAGGAAAAAATTTTGTATTGAAGAGCGGAGATCATCAGTATATAATTGTTAATAAAGATCTACAACCTGCAGACAGTGAGAATTTATCAGATTTGAATGGAAAATTTGAAACCAAGTATGCAAATGAATTAGGATTATCACCTAGCAAACTCACAACGATTCTTGTAAGAGATGTTTTAGCCGATATAAATGATGTTTATGGTACATTAAAGATTTACCCATGTCTTGATAATGGTAGAATAAGTCTTACGAGTGAATTTAGTGATGCCGGAGGTAAGACCGTTTATGGTAACCGAGGATCATTATATCCTTAATCATGATACTTTATATATACTTTTTTATTTTTTTTTGCTGTGTGCTATTTTCACTGGTACAAAAGATTAAGGGTATCAATAATGATTATCTTTATATTTATTTAACGTTGATATTTTTAATAGATTTCAGCGTTTTACTTTTTGCGAAAATTTTTAAAACCGATATCACGGGAATTTATTTTTTTTCGGATTTAATTAATATCCTTTTTGCCTATCTGTATTTTGTTCTGCAATTTTCTAAAGAGAGAAAAATACTAGTGTTAACCGTTCTATGTTTAATTTTTCTATTTTTAAATATAACGAACTGGTCAAAAAATAATTATGAAGACTCTTGGGGGCTAATCAGTTGTTTTTACACCATTTTTGTATGTCTGTTTGGATTTTATAAAATAATTGAAAGTAGTTCAAGCTCGGATAAAAAAATTCAGGATCTTCCATTTTTTTGGTATGGGATTGCAATGCTTTTATGGTGCGTAATTTTTTTATTAAGAATAGTTCCGAGATTCTATTTCCAGGATACAGATAAGCTATTTATGGACGGTGTAAGGAATTTCTTCGGTATTATAAATATTATTACCTATTGCCTGTTTTTTTACTTATTACTGAAGTATAATAAAAATAAAAGAAATGTTGTATTTTGATAATCCTATAAAAACAACATATATTGTCACAATAGTTGTGGTACTATTGCTGGTGTGTTTCATCGTTTTTGTAATTGTAACGTATAATAGGCGCCAATTATTAAATCTCAAAGAAAAACAGCTCCGGCAGGCAGAATACGAAAACCAGCTCCTCCAGAAAGAACTCGAAAAGCAGAGATCCATAGAAAAAGAAAGAGAACGGATCTCACACGATATGCATGACGACCTCGGTGCAGGAATCTCAGCATTGAAACTCCAGGCAGAATTCCTGAAACAGAAAGCCAATGATGAAGATTTGCAGAATGACATCAATGAGCTTCTGAAAACTTCGGAAGAAATGAATCTTTCCATGCGGGAAATGCTATGGAGCTTAAATTCAGGAAATGATACGCTGGGGAACTTTATAGATTATGCCATCCAATATGCCGCTAGCTTTCTTAAAAAAACCAAAATAAAACTCTGGACGGAAAGTATAGACGTCATCGCTGAGACCCCGATTTCTACGGAAGTGAGGCGCAATCTGTTTCTATGCCTCAAAGAAGCAGTGAATAATGTATATAAACACAGCCAGGCAGATACTTTAAAACTTTCTTTTTCCCAGGAAAAGAATTTCTTTTTAATGACCATCAAAGATGACGGAAAAGGAATTCCTGAAAAACATTCTGAAGGAAACGGTCTCCGAAATATGAAACGCAGAATGCAGGAACAGGAAGGAGAATGCGAGATCATGAGTTCTGAAGCCGGAACGCATCTGCTTTTCAAAATAATAATGTAATCATTTTAAAACTGCAATAACAGCATCATTTCATAGAAGTGATGCTGTTCGGTTTTAAGAATCACCCTTTTGTGTAATTGACATGGAACCTTTTTAAATGGAAATTTGAGTAAACCGAACTGAAGCATGAAAGTTCCTTTCCTGAATTAATTTAAAAATCAAAACCATGGAATTATATTGTATCTTAGGTATTATGCTCATAACAGGCATATTAGGAGGCATTGTTAATTTTTATTCAGATGCCAATAAACAGACTGGAAGTGAATCAACAGCTAAACTGAGATCAGCAGGGGTGTGTATCCTTTTCGGAATTGCAGCGACTATTCTTGTTCCTTTGTTTCTCAAATTTGCAGAAAGTAAGCTTCTTGATGAAATTAAGCTTCCGAATAAGTGTACACAAGCTGAAAATAAGGCCGAAAGTACTAAAGCAACGCCTGCAGCTCATACAATGGCAATACCCGATTCTCTGCGGTCCGGACCTCAGGCCAGTGAGCCGCTATCAACTACAAATACATCAAAGCCGGACCAGCCTCAAACAACTTCCGAAGAGAAAAATTCTTTAGCCTCAGATTATCTGATCTGGACAGCTTATTGTCTTCTTGCCGCGTGTGCAGGAATGAGGTTTATTGATCTTCTGATGTCGCGGGTAATCTCTAAAGAGTATATTAAGCAAGCAGAAACTACTATTAATGAAAAGAATAAGGAAATCAAAGACCTGAAGAAAGAATCAGTCATTGCCGAAAATAATTACAAGGTAAGTGAGCCTCTTCAGCTTCAGATGGCATCACAAGCCAGCGTGCTTAAAAGCGGTATCAGTACGGCAGAACAAAGTAAAATGATACTTTCTCAGCTTCCGCCGGTTATTCATGCCAACGATCCACAGAAAGGACGATTTGGAGGAAAGAGCTGTGTTAATGGAAAAACACTTAGCGTAGAGTATGATTCATACATTATACCGGGGTTTCTCAACCTGACCATTAAAGTTTCCGCTGATGAAGGAGAATTAACCAGTGACGTTTACCTGTTCCTGCACAATTCTTTCGCCAAATCCATCATCCATCTTGAAGGTTATGGGAAAAAAGAAGTGGAATATAAGATCCCTTCTTACGGAGCATTCACAATAGGAGCCATCCTGGATAACGGAAATACCCTTCTGGAACTTGACATTGCAGAGCTGAAAAACTTTCCGGAAAGCTTCAGAAACAGATAGAACTACAACCAATTTTAATAACCTGCAGACTCTCCGGTTTTCCACAATATCGGAGAGTTTTTATTCTTTTGAACTATTTGATTAACATAATATTAAAATTAACTAAAATTTAACTTGGATATGGCCGATAAAATACTTTCTGTGTACCTCAAAAAATTCAAAAAATGATTAAATTTGTAGGAACTATAAAAAATAAAAAATGAGTGCAATTTCTTTCATAGAAGCGAGACAAATTCTGGATTCCAGAGGTAATCCTACCATTGAAGTAGATGTATTTACAGAAAGCGGTGCCATGGGGCGCGCGGCAGTTCCTTCAGGAGCTTCTACCGGTGAACACGAAGCCGTAGAATTACGCGACGGAGGCTCTGAATACATGGGAAAAGGAGTCCTGAAAGCAGTTGAAAATGTAAGAGAGATCATTGCAGAAAACCTGATCGGACAGCCTGTTTTTGAGCAGAATTTTATCGATAAGATCATGATTGATCTTGACGGAACTGCTAACAAAGGAAGTCTTGGTGCCAATGCAATTTTAGGAGTTTCCCTGGCTGTTGCAAGAGCTGCAGCTGCCGAACTGGGAATGCCTTTATATAAATATGTTGGAGGAGTAAACGCAAATACACTTCCGGTTCCTATGATGAATGTTATCAACGGAGGTTCGCATTCAGATGCGCCTATCGCATTCCAGGAATTTATGATTATGCCGGTAAAAGCAGATTCTTTCTCTCATGCATTGAGAAAAGGAACGGAGATTTTCCACAACCTGAAATCCATTCTTCATTCAAGAGGTCTGTCTACAGCTGTAGGTGACGAAGGAGGTTTTGCTCCTACTTTCAAAGGAACTGAAGATGCTTTGGATACATTGCTTCAGGCTATCGAAAAAGCAGGTTACAAGCCTGGTGACGATATTATGCTGGCATTAGACTGTGCTGCTTCAGAATTCTATAAAGACGGAATTTATGATTACAGAAAATTCCAGACTGCGGATGCTGCTCAGTTTTCAAGCAGCGAACAGGTTTCTTACCTTGCTGAACTGGCTGCTAAATACCCGATTATCTCTATCGAAGACGGGATGCAGGAAAATGACTGGGAGGGATGGAAAATGCTTACCGATAAAATCGGAGACAGAGTACAGCTTGTAGGAGACGATTTATTTGTGACCAATGTTGAAAGATTATCAAGAGGAGTAAAAGAAGGTATTGCCAATTCAATTCTTGTAAAAGTAAATCAGATTGGTTCCCTTTCTGAAACCATGGCTGCCGTACAAATGGCTCAGAACAACAAATTCACTTCCGTAATGTCTCACAGATCGGGAGAAACTGAAGACTCTACCATTGCAGATCTTGCAGTAGCCATGAACTGCGGGCAGATCAAAACAGGTTCGGCTTCAAGATCAGACAGAATGGCAAAATACAACCAGCTTTTAAGAATCGAAGAAGCATTGGGGGATACTGCAATTTTCCCAGGTTTAGACGCATTCAAAGTAAAAAGATAATTGAATTTATAAATAACGGCAAGCGATAATTTTTGTTTGCCGTATTTTATGGAAAGTAGTATATTTAAAAAAAAATAAATAATGTCAGACAACAAAGTAATATTGAATTACGCAGGTAATTCATATGAATATCCCATCGTGGATAGCACTATCGGAGACAGAGGGATTGATATTTCAAAATTAAGAGACCAGACAGGTTTGATCACTCTGGATTTAGGATACAAAAACACCGGAGCTACTATTAGCGATATCACTTACTTGGACGGAGATAAAGGAGAATTATTCTACAGAGGATATCCAATCGAACAGATTGCTGAAAAATCCAACTTCACAGAAGTAATGTATCTTTTATTACATGGTGAATTACCTACAGCCGATCAGTTTACTTCTTTCGAAAACAACATCAAACAATATAACTTCGTAGCAGAAGAGATGAAAAAAATCATCGATGCTTTCCCTCGTTCTGCTCACCCTATGGGAGTTTTATCTTCTTTAACTTCCGCTTTAACTGCATTTAATCCTAAAGCCGTTAATGTAAACTCTAAAGAAGAAATGGATCATGCTGCCGAACTGATGATCGCTAAATTCTCTCATCTTTGTGCATGGACGTACAGAAAAACATTAGGTTTACCACTTAACCACGGAGATAACAGCCTTAACTACGTAGAAAACTTCTACAAAATGGCTTTCAGATTACCTAACGAAGAATTCGAAATCGATCCGGTAGTAGTAGGTGCTCTTGATAAACTATTAATCCTTCATGCAGATCACGAACAAAACTGTTCTACTTCTACAGTAAGAATGGTAGGTTCTGCTCATACAGGTCTTTTTGCTTCTATTTCTGCAGGGGTTTCTGCACTTTGGGGACCTCTTCACGGTGGTGCGAACCAAGCCGTAATTGAAATGCTTGAGCTTATCGAAAAAGATGGAGGAGATGTAAACAAATGGGTAGCAAAAGCTAAAGATAAAAATGACAGCTTCCGTCTGATGGGCTTCGGACATAGAGTATACAAAAACTTCGATCCAAGAGCAAAAATCATCAAGAAAGCAGCTGATGACATTCTTAACGCATTAGGAATTCAGGACAAAGCTCTTGACATTGCAATGCAGCTTGAAAAAGTAGCCCTTGAAGATGAGTACTTCGTAGAAAGAAAGCTATATCCAAACGTAGACTTCTACTCAGGAATCATCTACAGAGCATTAGGAATTCCTACAGAAATGTTTACTGTAATGTTTGCATTAGGAAGACTTCCGGGATGGATTTCTCAGTGGAAAGAAATGAGACTGAAAGGAGACCCTATCGGAAGACCAAGACAGGTTTATCAAGGTGCTCAAAAAAGAAACTATGTAGATATTTCAAACAGATAATATCCCATTCTTATCAATTAAAATCCTAAAGTTTATTGCTTTGGGATTTTTTTTATTCCAAAGAAAACTTTTAAATTAAAGCATGGAAAACAAGAAATTACATTCAATGAGAAAAATGATGCGTATTAATATCGCTCTGTATTTTGTTTATGCGCTTTTTCTTCTTGTGGAAACATTTGATTTTCTTGAAATGCTTCATACAACCCCAAAAGATTATCACGCCACTTATAGTCTGGTAAACGTTATTTTCTACCAAATGGAAATGATTATCTGCTTTTTGTGTGGCTTTAGTCTGGTTATTTTGGTCTCCACAAGGCAAACGATTAAAACGCTGTTTTCCATCAATATACTATTACTGATATTCAGGGTGGCTACCGTATATTACCTGTACTTTTATGAAACTGAAGAAAGATGGATTCCGTTTATTTATAAAGAAGCAAATCCGTTCAGTACATTATTCAGAAATACATTTGTTCCGGCACAATTAATTGTAAGTTTGATTGCCCTTTGGTATGGCTTTAAAGCAGTAAAAAGTGATCAAAAGCATAATAATCAGTCAGATTTTCAATAATAAGGATTAAGCGGAAAGGTTGAGAGTTCGTTTGTTTTTATAACATTGTCACTCAATAGGAATGGGCTTTAGTCTGCTCACATCATCATAAAAATATCCAATAAGCTTTAGCCTAAAAAATAAAGCCTGCTTGTTTGATCAGGCAGGCTTTTTCGTTTTATGGACACGCACATCTGTCGCAGGTCCAGATATAACATTTTCCTGTAACGTCATCCCATTCGCAGCATCTTCTGGTTCCCGGCGGCATTCCTCCCATAACGGATTTCTGTTGCTCTCTTCCTAACTTTTGTGCGTTTTTCAGCACTGGATTTTTCTTGTTCATGATTTTGATCTTTTGATGTTAATAAATAAGTTTTAAATGGTAATTTCTTTTGAAATTATATCACTAAATTATGAATTTAATTTGAATTCTGATTGCTTTTTTTATTGGTATGTAGATGAAAAATAGTTATTTGTAGATTAATTAACAGTGTAGGGTTTTATTGGAAATAATAAAAAACAAACCCTGCTTGTAAAAACAGAGTTTATTTTTTGTGATGAATATTGATTAGTATAGGAATGGTAATAATAGTCAGTCCGTTTAAAATTGTTTAAGGGTGATCTGATAAAGAACATGGGTACCTGAATAGATTGCTTTTAGACGAAATTTTCTACCTGCTGAGGTTACCTCTGCTTCAGCCCCGCTATTGGCAGCTAATATGTGTGCATTAGTGAAGGTAACTACATATGAAAAGGGACCTGTACCATTATTCCATATCACCTTTAAATGAAAGAGCTCAAAGGTCTGGCCTGTATTCGGACTTGGAGCCGGAGCGGAAAGATAAGCAACCGTTCCCCCGTTGGCGATATGCTTGCTTTCAAGAACAGGGGTTGTCTGAGTAGAACTGTTAGGAGGGTTGATAATGTGATTATGACGGTCATAATCTGCTTCCACTTTTATAGATATTGGCGTAGGATTGATTCCGTCTGCCTCTCCAACGTATTTAACACTAAAAGAATTTTGGGCAAATAGGCCGGTGACTGACATTACTGTCAATAAAACAGTTAATAAATAGGTAAGGTTTTTCTTCATAATAATGAGATTTAAAATTAATATTGCTAATGTATACTGGTCAATCTTCTTAATAGGTTTGGAGAGTGATCTGGTAAGTAATATGTGATCCTGAACTGATGGCTTTCAGACGTATTCTGGCCCCT
The DNA here is from genome assembly GCF_001295265.1 of Chryseobacterium indologenes. Lineage (GTDB taxonomy): Bacteria > Bacteroidota > Bacteroidia > Flavobacteriales > Weeksellaceae > Chryseobacterium > Chryseobacterium indologenes_A. The sequence goes on from NZ_LJOD01000010.1 coordinate 104,290, forward strand.
ATTATTGTAAAATCTACTTCATTACCGCTATTGGCAGAAAGGATTTGTAAATCATTGAAAGTATATACTCTCGAAATCAGATTTCCGTTGTGATAAGCAATCCATGTTACTTTTAAATGGAAAAGCTCATAGGTCTGAAATCCATTAGAAGTAGAAGGAGAAAGATAGGCGACAGTTGTTCCGCTTGTAATATATTTGCTTTCAAGAACGGGAGTAGTTTGGGTATAACTGTTCGGAGGGGAAATAATGTGGGTATGGCGATTATAATCGGCCTCTACTTTTATATGGTTAGGAGGAAAACTGTTAAGACTTGCTTCCCCGACATATTTGACACTAAAAGAGCTTTGGGCAAATACACACGTTACTGATACTACTGTTAATAAAACAGCTAAAAAATTGGTAAGCATTTTTTTCATAATAATAGGATTTAAAATTAGTACTGCTAATGTAGTGGCAACAGGAAAGTAAAGCCAGTTACATCAAGTAAGTGCGCACACTTCAGTGATAAGCGCGTATACCAAAATTATAAGTGAGTATCATGGTGGTATTTTCTGTATATATAGTATTCTGCGGATAAAATAACTGTAAATAAAACCTTCCTTAGAGTAACCCGAATATTGGATAAAATTATAAGGATAAAGCAATTCAAAAGTTTTCCAGATAGAGACCTTTACTTATATTTGTAGTATTGCATAAATCTTTATGAGACTAAATATTAAAAACGAAACGGGAAGGCTGAAGTCAGTAGTGCTGGGCCAGCCTAATTCAATGGGAGCAGTTCCCACCCTTGAAGAGAGCTATGATGCCAAATCATATTACTCCATTGAACATAACATTTATCCTAAAGAAGAGGATATCATCAATGAAATGAATGCTTTTGAAGCCGTGCTGAAAAAGTATGATGTAGAAGTGCTCCGTCCAAGTATCATCAAAGATTACAATCAGGTTTTCTCCAGAGACGTAGCTTTTGTGATTGATGACAAAATGATTATTTCCAATGTGATTGCAGACAGGGCAGATGAGCAGGATGCCTATAAAAATGTTTTTGAAAAGGTAGCCTGGAGAAAAATTATCAACCTTCCGGAAACGGCCCATATTGAAGGTGGCGACGTGATCGTATGGAATGATTTCCTTTTCATCGGTACCTGTTTCAGTGAAGATTACAGAAACTATAAAACCGCAAGAACCAACGAATACGCCATTGAAATTTTAAAAGAATATTTTCCGAAGAAAAGAATTATTGATCTTGAACTGAAGAAAAATGATAAAATTCCGTTAGAGGGAATCCTGCATTTAGATTGTACATTTAATCCGGTTGGAGAAGATAAATGCCTGATCTACAAAAACGGGTTTGTAGATGAAAGTGATTACCGTCTGATTATAGATATCTTCGGAGAAGAAAACTGCTTCCACTTAAACGATGAAGAAATGTTTGAAATGTACCCGAATATTTTCTCTATTTCCCCGGAAGTAGTCGTGTCTGACAAAACATTTACAAGAATGAACAACCACCTCAGAAACGAGTGGGGAATGACAGTAGAAGAAATCCCTTACCGGGAAATTTCGAAAATGGGCGGATTACTGAGATGTTCTACCATGCCGTTAGTAAGAGAATAATGCGTTTTGGCTAGATTACTTTTCATAGGGATGATTTTTTTCTCAGTTATGAAAGCTGATGCTCAGCTTTTTGACTGGAAGAAGATTTATGCCGGAGATCTTGAAACATACAGGAAGTATAATATTAAAACTGCTGTTTTAAAGAAAAACGGAGAAGTAATCAACAGGATCGAGGTACTGGCCGATAAAAATGAAATTATAACCTCAAACAGTGCCGGAACCTCCTGGCTTATGTATGATAAACAAAACAGGGTATCACACATAATATCCAAGAACACAGAGTATAGAATTTCATATTCTGGCAACGGAATGATACAGTCGGTAGAAAGGGAAAACAAAAGTGGATATGGGGTCAGTATTTTAAAGAGTTACCGTCCGGATCTCAATAATCCGAAAAGCATTAATTATGAGGGGAATTTCCTGGATATAAAGACAGGCAAGAATGAGTTGTATAAGAAACGTTTTGTTTTTAATTCAAAAGATTCATTAATGAGTTTTAATGAAAATCTTTATGAAGGAGGATATTACAGGGTTTATCAGAATGGAACTAAGGTGAGAAAAACGCCTCGTGAGGGCGGATTTGAGATAGATTCTTCTTATCATGTGTCACCCAATATATTAAACCGTTATCATTTGATCCGCAATAAGGATAGAGACAGCATTACCAGAAGTCAGGACTCCATCTACATCGAAACCTATTTACGGGGTAAAATAGAAAGCAGGACAGTAAAGCATAATGATTTGCTGTATGATGAAGACTTTTTTATTCCGCATCATGTAAAGAATAAGTATATCTATTATACGGCAGATGACGAAAGATATGTTCTCTGGGAAATAAAAACTACGCAGGCGAATGGGAGAATAAAAAGCAAATATCCATCAAAAAAATACTATGATCTTACGGATGGAAAATTAATCAGAAATAAAAGGAAGATTAAAAATGAAATCATCAGAATGCGGGAATGCGGTATAGCTATACCTTATAGGAGATTAGAAAGCCGGATGGCAGAATATGCAATTTTTTCACCTTCTGTTTTATTTTCAAAGGAAGTCAGCCGCCGTGCTTCAGATCAACTTGATTTTTCTGATGTTCTTTTAAACGAAATGGAGATTTTCTATAATACAATGAGATCAGACGAACCCGTAAAGAAGGACGATTACTTAGGAAACAATGCTTCTTTATCTCCGGGATTCTATAACTTTCTGACAGAGTTTATCTGCAGGGAAGATTATACCGTTGAGATAACAAATGGAAACGGAAAGACCTTTACCAGAAGATTCTTTGAGCATCCGGATGAATTTTCAATTATTTTAAATATTTTTAGTAAACAAGAATAAAAAATGCAAACAACAGATACCGTATTAATGATAGAGCCGATTGCATTCGGTTACAATGCAGAAACTGCAAAAAACAATTATTTTCAGGTAGAGCAGACCGGTTCTGATATTCAGTCAAAAGCTTTGGCAGAATTCAATACTTTTGTCGGTAAACTGAGAGGAAAAGGGATCAATGTAATTACCATTAAAGATACTTTGGATCCTCACACACCAGATTCTATTTTCCCGAATAACTGGGTAAGCTTCCACAAAGACGGAAAAGTGGTTTTATATCCGATGTTCGCTTCCAACAGAAGAGTAGAACGAAGAGAAGATATTATTGAAAGCATCGAAAACCAGGGATTTGAAGTAACGGAAATTGATGACTGGTCTTTTTCAGAAACCCAGGGACACTTTCTGGAAGGAACCGGAAGCATGATCTTCGACCACGATAATAAAATTGCTTATGGATCGGTTTCTTTAAGGCTGGACGAAAAGCTGTTCCGGGAATTCTGCTCAAAATACGGATTTACACCGGTTGTCTTCCATTCTTATCAGACGGTAGGAACAGAAAGACTTCCTATTTACCACACCAATGTAATGATGTGCGTAGCGGACCAATTCGTAGTGATCTGCTTAGACTGTATAGATGATGAGCTGGAAAGAGAAAAAGTGATCGAAACCATTAAAAATTCAGGAAAAGAAATCATCGAAATTTCAGAAGACCAGATGCAGCAGTTTGCCGGAAATATGCTTCAGGTTCAGAATAAAGATGGTAAAAAGTTCCTGGTCATGAGCCAGACTGCTTATCAGTCTTTACATGCAGATCAGGTAGCTGCTATAGAAAAATACTGTGAAATCATTTACTCAGATCTGAATACGATTGAAGTAAATGGAGGAGGAAGCGCCCGATGCATGCTGGCTGAGGTTTTTCTTCCTAAAAAATAATGAACTTCAACACACAATATACTTCCGGCCTGAATACAGACCGGATTTTTTTATGGAACAGTTTCAGTATAAATTAGTTTTGAATAGAGAAACCAGAAAAAGTTAATTAACTTTGTCCTGAATGTTTAAAATCTAAAAATGAGACAATGCTTTTTATCATTGGCAATTTTCCTGGGATTATTGGTGGGGGCACAACAGAAGACATTTTGTAACCCAATTAATATAGATTATGGATATACGCCTTTTGAAGTTTTTTCAAAACAGGGAAAACACCGGGCAACAGCCGATCCGGTAATCGTTAATTTTAAAAATAAACTATTCCTTTTCTCTACCAATCAGGAAGGATATTGGTACAGTGATGATATGCTGGACTGGAAATTCGTTAAAAGGAAATTTCTCAGAGATAACAAATACATTCATGACCTTAATGCTCCGGCAGTCTGGGCGATGAAAGATACCCTGTATGTTTACGGCTCCACATGGGAACAGGATTTTCCGATCTGGAAAAGCACTAATCCTACCAAAGACGACTGGAAAATTGCTGTTGATACCCTGAAAGTAGGAGCCTGGGATCCTGCCTTCCATTATGATGAAGATAAAAATAAGCTTTATCTGTACTGGGGATCCAGTAATGAGTGGCCTTTATTAGGAACAGAGGTGAAAGTAAAAAATCTTCAGTCCGAAGGTTTTGTCAAGCCAATTATCAAATTAAAACCCGAAGACCACGGCTGGGAAAGATTCGGGGAATATAATGACAATGTATTCCTGCAGCCCTTTGTGGAAGGAGCCTGGATGACTAAGCATAACGGAAAATATTATATGCAGTACGGTGCCCCGGCTACAGAATTCAGCGGCTATTCCGATGGAGTATACGTCAGCAAAAACCCACTGGAAGGATTCGAATACCAGCAGCACAATCCGTTTTCCTATAAACCCGGAGGCTTTGCAAGAGGAGCCGGACATGGCGCTACCTTTGAAGATAATTACAAAAACTGGTGGCACGTTTCAACCATCTTTATTTCCACAAAAAATAATTTTGAACGACGGCTGGGAATCTGGCCTGCCGGTTTTGATAAAGATGATGTGATGTATACCAATACCGCTTACGGAGATTATCCTACCTTTCTTCCTCAATTTGCTCAGGGCAAAGATTTTACGAAAGGTCTTTTTGCCGGATGGATGTTGCTGAATTACAATAAGCCTGTTCAGGTTTCATCAGTCCTGGGAGGATACCAGCCGAATTTTGCCGTTGATGAAGACATTAAAACCTATTGGAGTGCAAAAACCGGAAATTCCGGAGAATGGTTTCAGACCGATCTGGGAGAGGTTTCCACCATTAATGCTATTCAGATCAATTATGCGGATCAGGACGCTGAATTTATGGGGAAAACCCTAGGAAAAATGCACCAGTATAAAATCTATGGTTCCAATGACGGAAAGAAATGGAAGGTGATTGTTGATAAAAGTAAAAATACAAAAGATGTTCCTCATGATTATGTTGAATTGGAACAACCTGCAAAAGCAAGATTCCTGAAAATGGAAAACCTGAAAATGCCAACCGGAAAGTTTGCCCTGAGCGGTTTCAGGGTCTTCGGAAAAGGTGTAGGTGAAAAGCCTAAAAAAGTAGACGGATTTGTTCCGCTAAGAGCAGATCCTAAAAAATATGGCGAGAGAAGAAGCATCTGGATGAAATGGCAGCAGAATGCTGATGCAGACGGCTATGTAATCTATTGGGGGAAATCTCCGGATAAATTATACGGAAGCATCATGGTATACGGAAAAAATGAATATTTCTTTACCGGTGCAGACAGGACGGATGCTTATTATTTCCAGATCGAAGCCTTTAATGCCAACGGGATTTCTGAAAGAACAGAAATTGTAAAATCTGAATAGAATAAAAGCAGGGATCAATAAAAGGTTTGAATTCCTTTTGTAGTCATTAAAAATAAATAAGCGCTCTGAGTTTCAGGGCGTTTGTTTTTTTTTATCCGATTGTTTAAGAAACTGATCGATTGCATTAATCAGGAACATATTATTCGGCGCTTTATCCCAATCCAGGTGTCCTCCATTAAATTCATAAGATGAATGTCTGACATGATGCTTATGGAATACAGAGTCCAGAATGTTTTTCTGGCTCAAAGGAACGACCAGGTCTGCGTTTCCATAGTATGACAATGTAGGTGCAGAAGCAGAATCTATCCAATGGGCGGGGCTGGCATAATCTATACGGGAAATTTCCAGCTTCGGAACCCTGGGGTCAACAAGCCTTCTTTCCACAAATGAATAGTCCTGATATTTTTTAAACCCGGGATCTGAAAGGTCTGCCGGACCGACAATGTTAATAACCGCCTTCACTTTTTTCTGTGTATCCGCCTGATAAGCATACATCATTGATAAATGTCCTCCGGCACTGTTCCCAAGAAGGATAAGCTTAGGACTGTATTTGAACTTTTTCTCTAAAAATTCTGCAACATCCCTTATATCGCTAATCTGGCCGGGCAGTGCATAGCGTTTTTCTGAAGCAAGCCTGTAATTCATATTCACAAAAATGTGATCCGGAAATTTCTGCATCAGGGATAAGGTAAAGAAAGTGAGCTGGGATTTATCTCCGGCACGCCAGCCTCCGCCATGAATGATGATGAACGCCTCTCTTTTTTTTATAGATTTTTTTTCCGGAATATAAAGATCCATGATCTGGTCCGGATCATTTCCGTAATGAATATTCTCTTCTTTACTGAAGCTGGCGTTATGGCCAAGGCTGATCTTTTTCTCTTTACATCCTGTCCAGAGAAAAAAGGTCAGTAAACTGATCAAGATAACTTTGAATTTTTTTTTCATACAGATAAAGATAAAAAAAGACTTAGATATTTTCCAGGGTTTTATAAAAACTCCCGCGGGCGAAGCCCGCGGGAGTTCAGTCTGTAAAAAATATAATTGAGTTGATTATGAATTCTAAAAAAACCGCCGGACTTTCCGGCGGTCACACCACAAAATAATTAATATGAAGAAAGATAACTCTTATCTTGTTCTGCTTTTAATGGCATCTGATGCCCCTTCAATATCCCTTACTTTTTTCACCTTCTGGTTTCCGAAATTATAAGTAAGGCTCACCGTTACGCCCCTTCTGTACTGATCATTTCTGATATAATTGTAGTTTCCGTTAGGTTGGTAATCTTCAATTTCCAGAATATTGGTTCTTAAAACATCATTAAGATTCACGGCAAAGGTCCAGTCGTTCCAGTTTTTCTTGATGCTCAGGTCCAGGCTCATCAGGTTTTTCAGCATTCCAAGTTCAATCTGCTGTTTATCCACAAAGAAGTAATTTACACCAAGAAACCAGGTTTTCTTTTTGTCTAAACGGAGTGTATTGTTACTCGTTACCACTAAACTTGTTGATTTTACAGTATTGGTATAAACAAGAGGTCTTCCTTCTTTGTCTACAAAAGTTTCACCGGTTGTTGGGTCTCCGGCCAGAGAGCCGTTATTGATATTATGCTGGATTCCTGCATTGAAGTTCAGGGTTAGATATTGCTTGAAAAAAGTCTTTTGAATTCCAACCATGGCAGACATCTCCTGCTTATCCCCAAAATTGGTTCTGATGTATCTGAGTACACTCTGGTCACTTATTTTCCCGTCAACAGATTTCGTATACCCCTGTAAAGGAACCTGTGTGATCTGGTCTTTGAAGTAAGAATGGTTCAGAATCAGGAAATAAGAATTTTTATACATATAGGTCAGCTCCTGATTGTAAGTGGATGAGGCCTTTACAAAAGGATTGTTTTGGGTATAATTATATTCTGTGATATAATTTCTTACCGGATTCAGCTCCCAGAAGCTTGGCCTCCTCATTCTGCTGGAGAATGAATATGATATGTTGTTTTTATCATTAATGGCATAATTGAAGCTTAAGTAAGGTAATAAATTATTGTAATTTCTTTCAATAACCTGATGTCTTTGAGATTCCACCGTATGGTAAGGGCTGTCTGCCGTTCCAAGGCTGTTGGTAATCTCATAGCGTGCTCCTATTTTTCCGGAAAATTTATCAGAGAACTTTTTTTCAAAAGTTAGATAAAGCCCATAAATATTTTCATCATAAATAAAATGATTAAGCTCAGGCGTTGTAGTTATCTTTTCCAGATCTCCGTTACTATTGTATATATAATCATAGGTTAGATTCTTGGTATTGTTGTCGGTTTTTGTTTTGTTGAAATTTCCTCCCGCAGAAAATGTAAAGTCATTTTTAAACTTCTGGATGTAATCAATAGTTCCGGAAAAGTTATTGATCACCTGTGGAATATCCTGAACAATGGTCTTGCTGGTTCTTGAAAAATCAGCCCAGTTATCTTTACCCGGAAGCATCGTATTGTTATTGGACAGCTGAAATCTTTTATAAATCAGATAGGCCGCATTTACATTCAGTTTACTTCCGAGTGAGTCAATTTTTAATTCATAGTTCAGGTTAACAGAATTATTATAATTCCGGGCATTTTCCTTGTTTTTTGTTCTGGTATAAATGGTAGTAATATTTCCTTTATCATCAGTCTGGGTTAAGGTATTAAATAAATCGATTTTAGAATCATAACTTTTGTTTGCCCATGAATTCCAGGATAAGGCCAGATTATTCTTTTCATTCAGCTGATAATCGATATTTAAATATCCGCCAAGGTTTTTATTCGGATCATCAATATCTCCCACAGATTCATTTTGAAGAAGAGATGTTCCGTTTCTCAGAATGTAGGTTTGTGGTTGGATATTATCACCTCCGCTCAGGCTGGCACTGATTCCCAGCTTATCTTTTCTGTAATTCACGGAGAAGCTTGCCTGGCTGTTATTGTATTTATTCTGAGTGTTGGACATTCTCATATTTCCGTTCGTTCCGTCACTCATTTTTTTCTTCAGAACAATATTGATGATCCCGTCGGATGATTCCACCTGGTATTCACTTCCCGGAACCGTAATCACTTCAATTTTCTGGATATTTTCTGCGGGAGTATTTTTCAGGAATTGAACCAGAGATTCAGCATCCATATTGGTTTTCCTTCCGTTAATGTAGATCAGTGCATTGTTTTTGCCTGCAATTTTCAGGGTTTTATCATCAGTGGAGGATAAAAGAGGAGTCTGCTTCAAAAGGTCAAATGTAGTATTCCCTTTGGTAACAGGGGAAGCCGCTACATCATATACAAAACGGTCACTCTGCTTTTTGAACACCTGCTTGGTAAGGGTAATTCCTTCTATCGATTTGGTCTTTACCGTATCGGATTTCTTTTCCTGGGCCAAAACAATGCTTCCGGATATGGCTGCGGCTAATACGATGATCTTTTTCATGTCTTTAGTATTTAGGGTGTGGTTGAGTTTAAATTTTCAGGATAGTTTTAGGTTCTTGATTTTACAGCATCATTTGCTGATTTCATCTCTCTGGCTTTTTTCAGTTTCTGGTTTCCGAAATTGTAGGTAACTCCTAGGTTCAGAAGCCTCGGATATCCGAAATTGATTACATTGTTATAGCTTCCGTTAGGCTGTATACCGTTTATTTTATTATAATTCTGGTTGAACAGGTCATAAACTTCCGCTACTACGGTCCATTCACCAATGATCTTCTTCAGGCTGATGTCAAAGCTCTGTCTGGTTCCGAGGGTTCCGCTTTCAATCTTTACTTTACTGCCGTAATAGTAATTAATACCTAAAAACCAGTCTTTTTTAGAGGATAGCCGTATTGTATTATTGATATTGGCAGACATGCTGAAATTTTTAATATCAATCACATAAGGTTCAAGTACCTCAGTATATCCTGCAGCAGGAACAGAAGTAGGGTCTTTCGTTATAGTACCGCTGTACATGCTGTAGCCAAAATTTACGGAATAGTTGGTTGTCCAGATCTCTTTAAACCAGGGCTTATTCATTCCTAAGGTCAGACCAAGTTGCTTGTTGTTGCCGTAATTGGTTCTGATGTAACGAAGGAATCTGATAGTCTCTATTACCGGATCTCCGTTTTCATCAAGAATGATATTGCCTTCTTCATCTTTTTTAGGGCCCGTAATCGTTCCCTGTAAAGGCATCTGGTTAGAGGCATCCTGTACATAGCTGAAGCTGAGGTTGGCATAGAAAGCATTTTTAAACATATAGCTGATCTCCTGGTTATAATGCTTGGAAGCCTGAATGAAGGGGTTATTCTGCGTATAATTATTCGGTGTAAAATAGGTTCTTGAAGGATTCAGTTCCCAGAAACGCGGTCTCTTGATTCTGCTGGAAAAAGTATAGCTGATGTTATGATCTGAATTAATAGCATAGTTGATATTCAGGTAAGGAAGAAGATTATTGTAATTTCTGTCAAAGCTGTCTTTACCCAGAATATCTCCGCTGCTCCGGGTCATCTCAAAGCGGGTTCCTATTTTACCAGACAGCTTCTCGTTCAACTTTCTTTCATACGTAATATAAGCCCCGAGAATTCTCTCTTTGTAGATGAAGTGGTTAGTCTGGTTAACATCCATCACCGGCTTTCCCTGGATAATATCATCCTGTCTGGTATCATTATCCGTATTGGTGTGATTATAACTGATTCCCATCAGCCAGGTATTTCCGGCAGCTGTCTTTTTTAAATAATCAATATTACCTGCAAAATTATTGATGATTTGCGGAACAGACTGCTGAAGAGCTGTATATTCATTCCCTTTCATATTATTCAGGGGAAAGCTCTCGTTCATACTCATTTTATCCCTGTTGAACCATAAATAAGAAAGGTTAGAGGTAAGCTTGCTTCCGATGCTGTCTGTTTTTATTTCATAATTTAAATTGAAAGAATGATTTCGGGTCTGGGCATCTTCATGATTAACCGTTCTGTTACGGAGAACCCCGTTCTGCAGATTCGTAACATCAAGAATAGAATTGAAGCTCTTGTTGTATCGCATGTTATAAGTAAAACCTAAACTCTGTTTCGGATTAATCTCATAATCAATATTGATATTGCCTCCGTAATATTTATTGGGATCATCATTGGCCCCGTAGGATTCATTTCTGAAAGTAGCATCACCGTTGGATAAGGTATACCTCTCCCTGTCTGTCCAGCTTCCCATATTGAAATTGGAATTGAGTGATATTTTACCTTTTCTCATATTAAAAGAAGCTCCGGCTGAAGGATTATTATAATAACCATGTTCATTATTCATCTTCATTGTCCCGTTGTAGCCGTCACTTTTCTTTTTCTTCATGACGATATTAATAACCCCTTCATTAGATTCTACCTGGAATTCACTGCCCGGTACTGTAATCACCTCAATTTTCTGGATATCCTCAGAGGGGGTTCCTTTAAGCATCTCAATCAACGCCTGGGAGTCCATATTGGTTTTCTTGTTGTTGATGTAGATCACCACATCAGATTTTCCCATGATTTTCAATGATTTTCCATCGATGCTGGAAAGCATGGGAGTTTGTTTCAGAAGATTAAAAGAGTTTGTTCCTTTAGCAATAGGAGAGGAGGCTACATCATAAATAAAACGGTCGCTTTGTTTTTTGAAAACCTGCTTCTTGATATTCACAGCTTCAATATTTTTTACTCTTGCGGTATCTTTCGACTGCTGGGCGGCAGCAAATCCACTGAAAAATATGGCGGCAATAAGAATTTGAGTTTTCATGATCATTATTTTTTAGGTGTTAATAGCTTGTATGATTAGTTATTTAACATTACAAAGATATATAATAAATTTAGTATCATGCAATACAAAGTACTTAAAATGTTTTAATTTACTTTTTAATCGATTGACTTTCAGTGATTAAAAATTTTCCTCAAAAAATTAAATACTTTAACTTTCTATACAATTAGACAATTAAAATAAATGAAATGTTACATCAGGGTGATAAATTTCTGAAATTATTTAAAAAAAAGCTCATTGCAGCTGAACTTCAGATCATGAAATTTTTAATATAATGCAGTATTGTGATTGCTTTTGTAAGCAAAAAAAACGATAGAATAATAATGGGCTTTCCCAAAGTTCCAATCTTTTCATTCCCGGAATGAAAAGATTACATGTAATGATGTTCCACCTGGTATGGCAGGTTATCAGTAAATTATTGTTCGCGGTCTTTCTTCGCCAGGGATTTATCTACCCAGACTGTTGCAAAAGGGAAAAAAGCAGCCAGCAGAGCGAAAACAAAATCCTCATCATCCCATTTGAAAATACGTCTGGCCGGAATACAGAACAAAAGGTAAAGCGTAAAAAATAAACCGTGGATATTCCCAATAATAATAATGAAAATGGTAGCCAGAAGACCTTCTTCATCATATCGTTTCCAGATCATCGCCACCCCGTAAAGAAGGAAACAGGTAATGGCTTCTGCCAGGCAGATCTGTTTAAACCATTTGATGATTTTTTCTTCGGGGTATTTTGAGAAATATTTTTCGATGAACTCCATACTTTAAGTTATAAATGATGAGAAGCATCAGTCAGTTATAACACTCTGGTTATGCTTCTTATTTACTGAATGGCAAAATTACTTATAAAAACTGCTTCCGTCCAAATATTCAAATACTTCCGGCGGAAGCATAGGACGTACATTTTTACCATCTCTGATCATATTCCGGATCTCTGTTGCAGAAAGTTCTATGACAGGGGCCTGAATCAGTGAAATATTCTCATGCTGAAGATATTCAGAATCTTTTTTCTCCCCTTCAAAAACACGCGGATAAACAATAATATGATGATTTTGGATCAGAATATCAGAGTTTTTCCACTTATGAAGTCCTTCAAGGTTATCTTCTCCCATAATCAGACTAAAAGAATACTCAGGATATTTTTCATGAAGATAGGTAAGCGTATCAATTGTATAACTCGGTTTCGGAAGCGAAAATTCTACATTGGAAGCTCTCATTTTCGGATAATTCTTTACCGCAAGCTGTACCATATCCAGTCTGTTATGATCTTTCAGTAAAGATTTTTTATCCTTGAACGGATTCTGCGGGCTTACCACAAACCACAATTCATCCATATCTGAATTTTCCAGTATATAATTCGCCAGGATAAGATGTCCGATATGGATAGGATTAAAAGATCCGAAAAATAAACCGATTTTTTTCATGGTCTAATGATAAGGAATTAGGGAGTTTGAAGCTTTGTAATTATAGTGTTCAGCATTTTGATATTTCGGAATTTTTCCGATTAAAATTTGAAATTTTTCAAAATCAAATAGTTTAGATTTTCTGAAAATAATCAGTTGGGTTTTCAATTCATTGCAGCATAGATATCAGTAACGGGATCTGAAGACTTGCGCCAGATAATTAATTCCTTGTAATTTTCCATATCTGTTTCTCTGTTTCCTGATTGCTGAATCCTGTTAATCCCTGAACTTCACGTCTTTTATATTGAGATAATGAGTAACATTTCCTTTCCAGTGATTTTCTTCCAGCGTAAATGCCAGATCAAAATTTTTGGTTTTAAAATCTTCAGCAAACTGCCCGAGCTTAAAGCCTACACATTCAATATTCCTTCCGGTAGATTCCTGTTTGATGTAAAACTTAAGGTGATTGTTGTCTTTACCCATTGTTTTCACATAACCGGAAAGCTTTTGGTTGGTCAGCGTAAAGATAGGCTTCATATTGTGAGGGCCGAAAGGAGCCAGCTTTCTATGAAAATTGATAAACTCCCTGTTGATTTCATCAATCCTGATTTCCGTATCTATTGATATGGAAGGTTCTTTCTGGTGATCCTGGATTTTTTCAGAAACAATACGTTCAAATTTTTCTTTAAAGGCAGCAAACTTTTCTTTTTCCATGGAAAGTCCGGCAGCAGCATGATGTCCTCCGAATTTCAGAAAATATTCAGAACACATATCCAGGGCTTCATGAACGTCGAAATCAGATACAGATCTTGCAGAAGCCACCATTTCTCCATTATTTCCGTCTGTAAATACCAGGGTTGGCTTGTAATAGGTTTCAATAAGTCTTGAAGCTACAATGCCAATGACGCCTTTATTCCATTCGGGATGATAAACAATGGTGGTATGTTTGGTTTCCTGCTGGGATTCGATAATCTGGTTAAGAGCAGAAAGCGTGGAATTCATGTCCAGTTCACGTCTTTCATCGTTGAGGTTCATGATGTCGCTCACAATCTGGTTGGCATGCTTCAGGTTGTCGGAGACCATAAGTTCCACGGCTGCTTTACCATGAGAAATTCTTCCTGCCGCATTAATTTTAGGGGCAATTTCAAAAACAATATTCGAAATTTCAAAATGTGAAAGTTTATCTTCGGGAATTAATAATCTTAATCCCATGTTTCTGGTTTTTCTCAGAATCTTTAATCCCATTTTGGCAAGCACTCTGTTCTCACCGGTCATAGATACAATATCTGCAGCAATAGAAATCGCCAGAAGATCGGTAAGTTCAAATAATTCAGCTTCAGGAATCTTATAAATGGTGTTAAGACCCTGGCAGAGCTTAAAACCTACACCGCATCCTGAAAGTTCTTTGAATGGATACCGGCAGTCACTTCTCTTCGGATCCAAAACGGCCGCAGCATTCGGAATTTCTTCTCCGGGAAGGTGGTGATCGCAGATAATGAAATCAATACCAAGGCTTTCTGCATAGTTCACCATGTCAATGGCTTTGATACCACAGTCCAAAGCAATAATCAGGGAAAAACCGTTTTCTTTGGCAAAATCAATACCTTCGGTAGAAATTCCATATCCTTCAGAATTTCTGTCGGGAATATAATAATCCAGGTATTTTTTCTCAACAATTTTGCTGAGGTAAAGGTACATCAAAGCTACAGCTGTAGTTCCGTCTACATCATAATCTCCATATACCAGTATTTTCTCTCCGTTTTCAATAGCATTGGCAATACGCTCTACAGCCTTTTGCATATCGGCCATTAAAAATGGATTGTGAATGTCGTTAAGGTTGGGTTTGAAAAATTCTCTGGCCTTTTGATAATTGTCAATTCCTCTTAGAACGAGAAGTTTAGATTCAAAAGTACCAAAACCAAGTGACGAACTTAGTCTGTCCACAACTTCCTCATCGGGTTCAGGCTTATAAATCCATTTTTGACTCATTTCACAAAACTAAGGAAAAAAAATAGCATTCTGAAATGATTGTAAATGAAGTTTTGTCTTCAGGGTTGTTAAAAATTATCTATATTCGCAGTCCAAATTAAATGATTATGAAAAAAATTACAATCTGCCTTATGGTTTTAGGGGCAATGCATTCGGTTTCAGCACAGAAAATCAATCTTGGAAAAGCAGCAGACGTTGTTTCCAAAGGGGCAAAAGCACTTACTTTTACCAATGAAGATGCCATTAAGCTTTCCAAAGAATCTGTGGAATGGATGGATAAAAATAATCCTGTTGCCGGTCCTAAAGATCCTTATACTGTTCGATTGAACAAGCTGTTCGGAAAGCATAAATCTCAGGACGGGCTTAACCTGAATTATAAAGTTTATAAAGTAAAAGATATCAATGCATTCGCCTGTGCAGACGGAAGTGTACGTGTATTCTCTTCTTTAATGGATATTATGACAGATGATGAGATTCTTGCCGTAATCGGTCACGAAATTGGTCACGTAAAAAATCAGGATACTAAAGATGCTATAAAAGCAGCCTATCTGAAAGCTGCGGCATTAGATGCTGCTTCATCTGCTTCAGGTGCAGTGGCCACATTAAATGACAGCCAGATCGGAAAAATGGCTAATGCGTTTCTTGATGCTTCTCACAGTAAAAAGCAAGAGTCACAAGCTGATACTTACTCATATGACTTTATGAAAGCGAACAACTATAATGTTGTGGGAGCTTATTCAGCATTTAAAAAATTGGCACTTCTTTCCGAAGGAAGCACGCAGAGTGGTTTTGAAAAAATGTTCAACTCTCACCCGGACAGTGAAAAAAGAGCCCAGGCAATCAAAAAAAGAGCAGAAAAAGATGGCTTGTGGAAAGATCCGGGAACAATATCTATTCCTAAAACAAAACTTACCAAATAATAGATTTTATTTTAAGAATACAAAATCCTCAAATTCACTATTTGAGGATTTTTTTATTTATCAGCAGTCTGTCATTATAAAAAAAATGAATAAGAATGAAATTCATTTGAAATTGAATGATCCTATAATTTCTCTTTTATAATTTAATGCGGGTATCAATTTTATTATCTGTTTTATTATTATTGTATGATAATTTTTATTAATTATTGTTGATTTTAATTAGTTAATAATTGTTAATTCATTGATGTGTTTTGATTTTTATGGTATGTTTGTGTTAAATAAAAACATATTTTATGAAAATTATTACCTTTTCTTTTTGTGTAATGATGATCTTATTGTCATCTGCTTTTAATGCACAGTGCAATGCTATTAATGTGCCTTATTCTGAGAATTTTAATTCCAGTCTTCTTCCACCATGTACTTCAACACAGGTGATATCAGGGGGCACTGAATGGCAGGCGCATTTGGGAGGACTATACATTGGTGATACTAATGCAAATCCGAATTCATGGTTTTATACCCGGGGCTTTAACCTGCAGGCTGGTAATGTCTATAAAATTACATTTGATTACTCAGGAAATTATCTTCCTCAAAGTTTTGCAGTAGCTTACGGCACAGCTCAAGCAGATACTTCAATGACTAATGTGATTCAGGAATTCCCTAATATTCCGAATAATACTGCGCCCGTTTTAGCATCCATGACTTTTAGCCCTTCCGCTAGCGGCGTTTATTATTTCGGATTTAATTACAAGGGAGGCAATCCTGGAACGTTACTTCTTGATAACTTATCAATAACCCTGCAATCAACTTTGTCTGCATCTGAGGTTAGGCGTCTGAAAGACGATATAGAGGTGTACCCCAATCCGGTTAAAGATTATCTGTTTATAAAAAACGCTAAAAAGAATGCAGGAACAGAAATTCTAGATGTTTCCGGAAAGCTTGTTTTGTCTTTAACAGGAATAAAAGAAAAAATAGATGTTTCCCAATTGATTAGAGGAACTTATTTTCTGGTGATTAAATATGAAGACGGAACTTTATCGAAAACGAAATTTATTAAAAGATAGAATAAATGATAAATGTGTAAAAAGCAAATAGGCTGTCCAAAAGGGCAGCCTATTTTTTATTGATGTATTCTGATGTTAAGAATACATTTTTTCTCTTAATTCTTTTACTTTCTTATCTGCAAGGTATTCATCGTACGTCATTTCTCTGTCAATGATTCCTGTTGGAGTAAGTTCAATAATTCTGTTACAGACTGTCTGAAGCATTTCGTGGTCATGAGAAGCGAGCAGAATGTTTCCTTTAAAGTTAGACAAAGAGTTGTTCAGCGTCGTAATACTTTCAAGGTCCAGGTGGTTGGTAGGTTCGTCAAGAAGAAGGATGTTCGCTTTCTGAAGCATCATTCTACTGAACATACATCTCATTTTTTCACCTCCGGATAATACTTTACAAGATTTCAAAGCCTCATCGCCTGAGAAAAGCATTCTTCCAAGGAATCCTCTTACAAACTCTTCGTGGCGCTCTTCGTCATTTTTAGTGAATTGTCTTAACCAGTCCACTAAACTAAGGTCTTCCTGGAAGAAACTGGTGTTGTCCAATGGCATGTGAGACTGGTTGGTTGTTACTCCCCAGGCTACAGCACCTTTGTCAGCTTCAACATTTCCTGCCAGAATTTCGAAAAATTCAGTGATTGCTAATGAGTTTTTAGAAAGTACAGCAACTTTATCTCCTTTTTTAAGGTTCAGGTCAATATTAGAGAACAGAAGCTCTCCGTCTTTTGTTTTTTCAAGACCTTTTACATCTAATATCTGATCTCCTGCTTCTCTTTCCATTTCGAAAATAATAGCAGGGTATCTTCTTGAAGAAGGTTTAATATCATCAATGTTCAGCTTGTCAATCATCTTCTTTCTTGCAGTAGCCTGTTTTGCTTTTGCAACGTTGGAACTGAATCTTGCGATGAAATCCTGAAGCTCTTTTTTCTTTTCTTCGGCTTTTTTATTAGCCTGGGCTCTTTGTCTTGTTGCTAATTGAGATGCCTGATACCAGAAAGAGTAGTTACCCGTATAAAGGTTAAGTTTAGCATAATCTAAGTCACCAATATGCGTACAAACCGTATCTAAGAAGTGACGGTCGTGAGATACTACGATTACAGTGTTCTCATAGTCAGCCAGGAAATCTTCTAACCAGGAAATCGTATCGATATCCAGGTCGTTCGTAGGCTCATCCAGAATCAGTACATCTGGGTTTCCGAAAAGGGCCTGTGCCAAAAGAACTTTTACTTTGTCTTTATTTTCAAGTTCTCCCATCAGCTGCCAGTGCATATCTTCGGAAATTCCAACGTTGGAAAGCATGGTCTGTGCATCAGATTCAGCCGTCCATCCTCCCATTTCATCATAGATTACACCTAATTCTCCCGCCTTGATCCCATCTTCATCAGAGAAGTCTTCTTTTGCATACAAAGCGTCCATCTCTTCTTTTATATCAAATAATTTCTTATTTCCTCTCAAAACAGCTTCAAGAACAGTATATTGATCATAAGCAAAGTGATCCTGCTCAAGTACAGACATTCTTTTCCCTGGTTCCAGAGATACATGTCCTGTTGTAGGATCCTGCTTTCCTGTTAATATTTTAAGGAATGTAGACTTTCCCGCACCGTTTGCTCCGATAATTCCGTAGCAGTTTCCTTTGGTAAACATGATATTTACCTCGTCAAAAAGAACTCTTTTCCCGAATTGTAAAGATAAGTTAGATACTGTTAACATATAGTTTTGTAAATTTGGCGCAAAAATACAAAAAGAATTTGGGTATTTTGTAATAATATAATAGTCAAGTTTTTAATTATGAGGTATTTTTTATATATTTCATTAACGAAATTTTAAAATGATGAAGATTGAGAAAACAGTTAATATATTAAATAGAAGAGCCCGTTTTGAATATGAAATTCTTGAAGAGTTTGAAGCAGGAATGGTTCTGACGGGTACCGAAATAAAATCTTTGCGTTCTTCCAAAGCATCCATTACAGAGTCCTTCTGTCAGTTTATTGATGGGGAATTATACATCATCAACATGATGATTGATGAGTATAAATTGGGTACTTTTTACAATCATAAAACAAAAAGGGAACGGAAATTGCTGTTGCACAAAAAAGAATTACTTAAACTTGAAAAAAAGTTAAAAGATGCCGGGAATACAATTATCCCTTTAAAATTATATATCACAGATAAGGGGAAAGCAAAGGTGCTGATAGCGCTTGGCAGAGGGAAAAAACTCTTTGATAAAAGGGACGCGATAAAAGATAGAGAAAATAAACGAAACCTGGACAGAATATTAAAGAAAAGTTAAAAATCATTTAAAAAACTTTGTATATAAAGAAAAATTATATTTATTTTGCATTATCAATTATTTAATCATTTAATTCTATGAAAAATCTAAAATTAGGAATTTCAGCATTGGCGCTTACTGTTGCCTCTACTGTCTTTGCTCAGACTACCAACAATCCGTGGTTGATCGGAGTTGGTGCTCATGGAGAGAACCACAAGGCAGTACAGAACAAATTCGGTAATACGTTCTCTGCTAATAATCTAACGAAGAGAATGTTCAATATGAACAATTTCTCTATTACACCTCCATTATCTAAATTAACAGTTGCTAGAAACATCGGTAAAGGTTTAGTTATTGACTGGCAGACTACCGTAGGTAATGTAGACAATAAGAGATTCGGCATGGGGAAAGAATTTTTCCTAATGACAGGTCTTGGTTTCCAAGCTAAGGCAGCTGGTCTTTTATGGAATGAAGAGTCTTGGTTTGACCCATACTTAAGAGTTGGTGCTAACTACCTAAGACATGACTATACTGCACTTACTTTCCCAAGAAACGATTACAAAGGAGAATCTGTTTCTAACGGAGATAACGGTAACGAAAACGGTAAAGCAAACCACTTTACAGTTGCTACAGGTGCTGGTGTTAACTTCTGGGTAACTAAGAACTTCGGTCTTGGTGTTCAGGGAGATTACGTGTCAACTCCAGGTGATAAATCTACAGTTGCTAACTTCTGGCAAGCTTCCGCATCTATCTTATTCAGATTCGGAAACAGAGACAGAGATAAAGATGGTATCCTAGATAAAGATGACCTTTGTCCAGATACTCCAGGTTTACCAGAATTCCAGGGATGTCCTGATACAGATGGTGACGGAGTTCCAGATAAAGACGATCAGTGTCCAGAGGTAGCTGGTCCGGTTGAAAACAACGGTTGTCCTTGGCCAGATACAGATGGTGATGGTGTTATCGATAAAGATGATGCTTGTCCTTCAGTAGCAGGTCCTGCTGAAAACAACGGTTGTCCTTGGCCAGATCAGGATAATGACGGTATCTTAGATAAAGATGACGCTTGTCCTACAGTTCCTGGTGTTCCAGAATTTAACGGATGTCCTCCTCCACCGAAAAAACCAAACGTGGTAGTTGTTAACGAAACATTAAAAGATATCTTGTTCGACTTCAACAAAGCTACGATCAGACCAGAATCTAGCGGTAAGTTAGATACAGCTGCTAAGATCATCAAAGATGCTGAAGAAACTAACTTCTTGGTAGTAGGTATGACAGATAAGAAAGGTTCTGCTGCTTACAACTTGAACCTATCTAAGCAAAGAGCTGCTGCTGTAGTTGCTGCTCTAGAATCTAGAGGAATCAACCCTAACACGCTTAAGTCTATCGGTATCGGTTCTCAAGAAGCTGTTGAGCCAGCTACTGCATCTGATGCTGTAAGACAAAAAGACAGAAAAGTTATTGTAAGAGCTATCTCAGGTTCTGAGTGGGAAACTTACAAGAAAAATGACATTACTGTAGCTAAGCCAGTTAAAAAGGCTGTTAAAAAGTCTGGGAAAAAAGCTCCGGCTAAAAAGAAAAAATAATTAATTTTTCTAAATAATAAATACCTCCAATTTTTTGGGGGTATTTTTTTTCTGTTGACTTTTAATTAATTTTGTTGAAAATTTAAAAATAAAAATGGGAAGAGCATTTGAATATAGAAAAGCTTCTAAAATGGCCAGATGGGATAAAATGGCTAAAACATTCTCTAAAATTGGAAAAGATATTGCTTTAGCTGTAAAAGCAGGAGGAGCAGATCCTGAAGCCAATCCGGCTTTAAGAAGATGCATTCAGAATGCAAAAGGAGCCAACATGCCAAAGGATAATGTTGAAAGAGCAATTAAAAAAGCAAGCGGTGCTGATGCGGAAAACTACGAAGAGATCACGTATGAAGGATACGGACAGGGAGGGGTAGCGTTTTTTGTTGAATGTACAACCAATAATCCTACAAGAACTGTAGCCAACGTAAGAGCCGTTTTTAATAAGTTTGACGGAAATCTTGGAAAGAACGGTGAATTGGCATTTATTTTTGATAGAAAAGGGATATTCACCATAGATCTTGCTCAGATTAAAATGGAATGGGATGATTTTGAAATGGAAATGATTGACGGCGGAGCAGAAGATGTTGAAAAAGATGAAGAAGAAGTAATGATCACCACTGCATTTGAAGATTTCGGTTCCCTGTCTCATAAATTAGACGAACTGGGAATTGAAGCCAAGAGTGCAGAGCTTCAGAGAATTCCTAATAATACAAAGGAGGTTAATGCAGACCAGTTCAAGGCGAATATGAAAATGCTTGAGCGCTTTGAGGATGATGATGATGTACAGAACGTGTATCATAACATGGAAATTACAGAAGAGCTGATGGACTCACTATAAAAAATAATATAGCATTCATATACAGTTAACTTTCAATTAGTTTCTTTGTATAAAACCATGAAACGCCTGTTCTGTTTATTCCATTGGAATAGGAAGGCGTTCCATTCGGCCAAATTTAAAAAGCTGAAATATACGGATGAAAAGAAACGTAGAATTAGTTGTTATATCGGATGTTCATTTGGGAACTTATGGATGTAAGGCTAAAGAGCTGTTGAAGTATCTTAATTCTATCCAGCCTAAAACTTTAGTTTTAAATGGAGATATCATTGATATCTGGCAGTTCAAAAAGTCTTACTTCCCTAAACCTCATTTGAAAGTGATCAGGAAGATTCTTTCACTGGCGACTAAAAACACAGATGTTTACTATATCACAGGAAATCATGATGAAATGTTCCGGAAGTTTACCGATTTTGAATTGGGGAATCTGAAGGTCTGCAATAAGATTTGCCTGAATATAGACAAAAAAAAGACCTGGATCTTTCACGGAGATGTTTTTGATGCGTCCGTTCAGCATTCTAAATGGATTGCCAGACTTGGCGGAAAGGGATATGATCTTTTGATCA
Organism: Chryseobacterium indologenes; assembly: GCF_001295265.1. Classification (GTDB taxonomy): domain Bacteria; phylum Bacteroidota; class Bacteroidia; order Flavobacteriales; family Weeksellaceae; genus Chryseobacterium; species Chryseobacterium indologenes_A. The sequence goes on from NZ_LJOD01000010.1 coordinate 126,434, forward strand.
TGGTTAACAATGCCGTTAACTGGTTTTTGGAGAAAATGGGAAGAGAAAAATATTCATTTTCAAAAAAAATTAAAAATAACGTGAAGAAAGCAGTAAAATACATTGGCGATTTTGAATTAACTGCTTCTGAGCTGGCTATTGATAACCATTACGATTATGTGATATGCGGCCACATTCACCAGCCTCAGATACGGGAAGTAATCACTAAAAAAGGCTCCTGTACCTACTTGAATTCCGGAGACTGGATTGAAAACTTATCCGCACTGGAGTATGATAATAAAGAATGGAAGATTTTTTATTACGATGAAAACAAGCATCTGCTGAGAGAGGATGAAACCGAGGAAATTCCGGATATGGATAGTTCCGAACTTCTGAAAATAGTAACTAACTTTTCCTAGATGAAGATTCTGTATGCATTTCAGGGTACCGGAAACGGACATATGGCCAGAGCACAGGAAATTATTCCTATTCTCAAAAAATATGCTTCGGTGGATACTTTGATCAGCGGGCACCAATCTCAGTTAAAGGCCGATTTTAACATTAACTTCCAGCATAAAGGGATTTCTCTTCTCTATAACAAAACCGGTGGATTATCCTATCGTAAAACCTTTACTGAAAATCACTTTTTAAAAGCGGTAAAAACAATCAGGGAACTCGAACTTGCACAGTACGATCTTATTATTAATGACTACGAACCGCTAACAGGCTGGGCATGTAAAATGAGGAAACTTCCCATGATTGAACTTAGCCATCAGGCTTCAATGAGTTTTCCGGAAACTCCAAAACCTCAAAAAAAAGATTTTTTAGGAGAACTGATTTTGAAGTACTATGTTCCCAGTGAGCAGAAAATAGGTTTTCATTTTGAAAGGTATCACCCACAGATCAAAAAGCCGGTGATCAGGAATAAAATCAGGAATTTAAACCCTGAAAAAAAAGGATATTATCTTGTTTATCTTCCTAGTTTTGCAGACGAAAATATCATCAAAATCTTAAAGCAGATTCCGGTGGAGTGGAAGATATTTTCAAAATACAGTAAAGTACAGGTTAAAGTAAAAAACATTGAAGTCTTTCCTATTGACGAAGTACAGTACCTGAAATATTTTGAAAACTGTGAAGGAATTTTATGCAATGCAGGTTTTGAAACTCCTGCAGAGGCACTTTTCATGGATAAGAAACTGTTTGTTATCCCTATTCATAATCAATATGAGCAGGAATGCAATGCTGCCGCTCTGGATCTTATGGGAATCCCTAATTCTAAAGTCCTGAATTCTCAGGAAATTATGAAGTGGGTTGCTTCGGATCATCACCTAAAAGTAAGCTATCCTGATGATATTGAAGAAATCCTCGTGAATGAAGTGCTCACCTTTTAAAAAATTGGAAAATATTATTCCAATTCTTCTTCTTTGTATTTAAGTAAGAAATGTTATTGTGTGATGTGCCGCTAATTTTTCATAAGGGAAAATTATTCATTTTTACTTCTGGCTACTGTAATCGACTGGATTTCATTAGCTCCTTAAGAATATATCTTCCACATCATCCATTCTCATCATGACCGATCTTGCATAAGAGCAATGAGGGTAGACATTCCATTGGTTTTCCCTTGCCAGTTTTATGGCTTCCTCCACAAGATATTTTCCCATTCCCCTTCCTTCAAATTCAGGATGAACGAGTACAAAAGAAATGATGAATTTATTCTCTTCAGGGAAGATAGTATAGGTAAGTCTTCCTACTTCTTTTATTTCATTATTCAGGGTAAGAACGCCTCCGTTGCCCGATCTGTTGTTTTCAAATGTCATAATCTAAACTTTGTGATTAAAATACAAAAATTACACCGTCTGTGAATTTCTGATAGATAACATGAATAACTCATCTGTGTGTAATTCATCATTCCCTTGAAGAGTAAAATTATTATTCACCTTTTAATTGTCTTTTCCGGTATAATAATTATAATCTTTAATGACCACACTGATAAACTGCCTTTCAGTCATTTTAGTCGGATCAATCTCGAGCTTCAGAATGCTTTTAATCTTATCAGAAAGCTTGCTTATAATCTGCCGGTCATCCACTTTGAGGGCTTTGGTGTAATTATCTTTGATAATCCTCATATCATTATCGGTTAAGGCAATAACCTGGGGAAATGACGGAACATAATCCTCGTGGATATTTTCTAAGATGGTATGAGAAATATTAATATTGTTTTTTAATGAAATAACAGCCGTACCGGAAGCCAGGTCTCCCAAACGCTGGTTGTTCTTGGAAACAATCATAGAGATCACGCCTATTGATCCTACAAATGAAGTGTCAATCAGTCTAAAAACCCAGCGAATCAGATAATCTCCGAAGCTGGCCTGATATCCGTCTATCTTTACCACTTTTATTTTCATAAGCTTTTTACCGGGAGTCTGCCCTTCCATCAGGCTTTCTAAAACAACCGGATAAACATAGACAGGAAAGGTGATCACAATATAAACAGCTATAACAGACCATTGGTCAAGCCCCCTCAAAAGGTATCCCAGGTCCAGAATATTGAAGAAAAGATAAAATACAAGGATAACATACGCTACCTTGATCAGCAGATCAATGATAAATGCAAGCATTCTTTCCCCAACACTGGCAATATTGAAATTAATATTTACATTTTGTGAAGTATTTATCGCAATTTGAGACATAATTTTTATTATTTTAGCCTATACTATTATGAGAGAAGTTTATTTCATTAAACAAAATAAAGAAAAATGGTTGGGAATTGAACAGGTTATTCAAGGGAAAATAAAAAAAAATCCGGATGACCTGTCTTCACTGTATATCAACCTGATCAATGATCTTTCTTTTGCACAGACTTATTATCCCAAAAGCAATACAACCGTTTATCTGAATCACCTGTCTTCTCAGATATTCCAGAAAATTTATAAAACCAAAAGAGTAGAGGAGAACCGGCTGGTTTATTTTTTCAAAACAGAAGTCCCTTTGTTGGTCTACCAATACAGGAGATACCTGATGTATGCTTTTCTGTTTTTTATCCTCTTTACGTCTATAGGAGTACTTTCTGCGGTCTATGACAAAGATTTCGCCAATATTATTCTAGGGAAAAGCTATGTGAATGAGACCATTGAAAATATTAAAAAAGGAAATGCTGTAGGTGTATATCAAAGCGGATCTACGTGGGGAAGTACCATTGGAATTATTTTTAATAACATTGGGGTAGGCGCAAAATTATATATATACGGAATTACAGGCGGAGTAGGAACCCTGTTTGCTCTTCTTTCCAATAGTGTAATGCTGGGATCATTTCAGTATTTTTTCTATGATTACGGGGCATTGAAGGACAGTGCAAGAGGAATATGGCTTCACGGGGTTTTTGAAATTTTTGCTATGGTGGTAGAAGCCATGTGCGGGCTGATTCTGGGTGCGAGCATTCTTTTTCCGAGAACATTTTCAAGATTTAATTCTTTTAAAAGAGGTTTCCAGGATTCATTCAAAATATTTCTCAGCACCGTTCCATTTACCATTTGTGCAGGAATTATAGAGGGGTACGTGACAAGACATGCGTTAAAAATGCCGCTGGTCTTGAATCTGGCCATCATTTTAAGCTCACTGGCTGTTATAGGATTTTACTATTTTGTATATCCTTCAGTGGTGTATAAACAAACTAATAATCAGATCAATGATACAGTTTTATAAAAAAAGAGAATTTGGAAGTTTTATCAGTGACAGCTTTAATTTTTTCAAGCTGTATGGTAAGAATTATTTCAAGAATTATTTTCTGATCAATGGATTGCTGCTGATTTTAACCGTTGTTGTCCTTATTTTTGGATTCAGAGAGATCTTCGGACAGCTTGTTGGCTCCAATCTGAGCGGGGAAACTTACTATTTTGAAAGATATTTTGCAGAAAACTCGGGACTGCTTATTGTTGCAGGGCTGCTGGTGTTTCTTCTTTTTGCCCTACTGGCCATTGTCAACTATCTGTTTCCTGTCTTTTATATGAAGAGAATTGCTCAGGGAGCCCAAAAGATAAAAACAGATGAGATTTTGGGAGATTTTAAAAGAAATGCAGGAAGAATTTTTAAGATGTGCATTGGTATGCTTTTCATTTTACTTCCTGTAATGATGATTGTAATGGGCTTTGCCTATGTACTTCTGCTTATCTTTATAGGGATTTTCCTGATACTGCTTATTTATCCCACCGCATTCAATATATCTGCATTTCTGATGTTTGATTATTTTAATGCAGACAGAGGTTTTTTAGACAGTCTCAGCTATTCCGTAAGAGCACAGTTTTCCTATCCCAACGGAAATGAGAAATCCCCTTACTGGAAATATTGGGGAGGAACATTAATCATGTTTATCATCATGTATGCTGTTATGATGATATTTACCTTTGTACCAGTCTTTTTTCTGTATGGATCATTACTTACAAGCGCTCCGGACGGAAACTTCGAGGAAAACCCTTTTTCAGGCGGATTCATAGGGATTATTGTCTTTGTATTATATGGATTATCAACACTCCTTTCCCTTTTCCTATCGAACCTGATGTATGTAAATGCCGGACTGATGTACTACGACAGCAGAACAGATCTTCATCAGAAAGTTGAACTGGCAGAAATAGATACAATTGGTCTCAATGAATAAGCTGTTTATTTTTCTGTTACTCTTTTTTTCCATAGGTTCCGTTTATGCACAGGATGATGACGGAATGGATGCTGTGGTGGAAGATTATATGGGAGACACCGTTGATACCGGACATTACCGGAATATGCTGCGTGCTGATTCTGTCCTGATTCTGAAACCGGTCTCTGAAAATACAGTCTATCCGAAAAGTTTTAAGGAGAACCTGAAGTCCAGATACAAAGGAAAAGAATTTGATTATTCTGTATCTAAACCACGGGAATCTTTTTTCCAGAAGCTGATGAGGAAAATAAATAAAATCCTTGAAAGCATTTTCGGGGAAACGGTTTTTAGTAAATCAGTTAAGGCTACTGATATTTTTATCCGGCTGTTTGCCATTGTTCTTGTAGGGTTTCTGCTTTATTTTATCATTAAATATCTGATGGGCAAAGAAGGGAATTTCTTCTTTGGTAAGAGAAATAAAAAATTAAATATTGAGGCAGAAGAACTTCATGAAAATATCCATGAGATTAACTTTCCCGAAAGCATTGCACGGTTTGAAAGAGAAAAAGACTACCGCTCGGCAGTTCGTTACCAGTTTTTATTGATCCTTAAAAAGCTGAGTGATAAAAAACTCATTAGCTGGAATCCTGAAAAAACCAATAAAGATTATACAGCTGAGCTAAAAGACTCTCATGTGAAATCCGTGTTTTCTGAACTATCTTACATCTTTGATAATGTCTGGTACGGAGAATTCAATATTGATGAACAGAGTTATCTGAAATTTAAAGATCAATATCAGACATTTAAACCATAACTAAACGAATTAATCATGAATAAAACCTTCAAAATATATGCTGTCATATTCATCGTAGTGATGATTATCCTGGCATTGCTTGAAGTCAATAAAAAAGAAACAACAGACTGGCGGAAAAACTTTGATATCAATGAAAAATCTCCGTTCGGGCTCTTTGTTTTTAATAATGAGGCTGAAGATTTATTTAAAGGAACCCTGAAAAAGATTGATCAGACCCCTTATGACTATTATAACAGCCATAAAGAAAACGAGGCTCATAATATTGTGGTGATTGAACACGAGATTGATAAAGAGTCATGGAACAAAATACTTGACCAGGTTGCAAAAGGTTCCGATGCAATGCTAATTGTTAGCAATATGCCTAAAGAAATTTCAGATACAATCGGCTATTTTGATTCCTATATCTCTTTTGCAGAAGAAAATGTACTGAAATTCACAGACAAAAAATACCAGAATGATTTCATACACTTAGATAAACTTCCTTCAGGAAAAGGCTTCTCATATATTAAGCCAAACATTGAAGTTTTAGGAAAAACAGTAGAAAAAAACAATACAGATCAGGTTAATTTTATAAAAACCAAATTTGGAAAAGGAACAGTATATGTTCACTGTGAACCTTTATTTCTTACCAACTACTACCTTCTTAAACCAGGGAACGCCCGCTATGCACAGGATGTTTTTTCATATCTTCAGGATAAAGAAACCCTTTGGTTTGTAGATGGTAACAGGAAAGTTTCACATTTTTTTATGAGGTTTGTTTTATCCAACCCGGCACTCAAATATGCCTGGTGGATATTTTTGGGAGGTCTGGTATTGTTTATTTTCTTCAATGCAAAAAGAAAGCAGCGCGTAGTTCCCGTAATTGAACCGTTGAAAAATACTTCAGTAGAGTTTGTGAAAAGCATAGGAAATCTCTATCTTCAGGAAGGAGACTTTCATGATATGATGGCCAAAAAATCCCAGTATTTCCTGAACAAAGTAAGAATGGACCTGCTGATAGATACCCAAAACCTGGATACAGAATTTGCCAAAAAACTGCAGTTAAAAACCGGAAAAAGCCTAGAAATGATTGAAGAGGCCATTACCCTTATCCGAAAAGCACAGGATCCTTACGCCAGTGTGATGAAAGAAGACCTTGCAAGGATGAATAAGCTCCTTGATGAAATATTGAAATAATAAAATGTACCAATAATGTATAACGAGGCTCAATATTACTGAATTATAAAAAAAGTTCCCAAGGAACAGTTTAACAAAAGATAGAACGGAGTCCTGTCAAAAAAAATAAATAATATGGAAAATCTTGATAACGAAAACATAGAAACTAAAAGCTCAATTAATCTTAATAAAAGCGAAGACCAGTTTCAGTCCAGAATAGATATGATTGAACTTCGCGCAAGCCTGGATAAGGTAAAATCTGAAATCGGGAAAGTTATTGTAGGACAGGAGAATATGATTGAGCATCTTCTGGCTGCACTTTTATCAAACGGACACGTTCTCATAGAAGGTGTTCCGGGAGTAGCAAAGACTATCACGGCAAAATTATTGGCAAAGACCATAGATGTGGGCTTCAGCAGAATTCAGTTTACTCCGGATCTGATGCCTTCCGATATTTTAGGAACCTCAGTGTTCAGCGTGAAAAATTCTGAATTTGAATTTAAAAAAGGACCGGTTTTCTCTAATTTTATATTAATTGATGAGATTAACCGTTCTCCGGCGAAAACCCAGGCCGCACTATTTGAGGTTATGGAGGAAAGACAGATCACAATGGATGGCGTCCGTTACATCATGGATGAGCCTTTCCTTGTTGTTGCCACTCAAAACCCGATTGAGCATGAAGGAACCTACAGGCTTCCTGAAGCCCAGCTGGACCGTTTTCTCTTCAAAATTAATGTTGGCTACCCTAATCTGGAACAGGAAATCGCGATTATTAAAAACCAGCACGAAAGCAAAAAAGAAGACAAAACAGAAGGGGTTAACCGTGTCATCAATGCAGAACAGCTGAAAAATTACCAGCATCTCGTAAAAGAGATTATTGTAGAAGCCCAGCTGATGGAATATATTGCTAAAATTATCATCAATACCAGGGAAAACCAGTTCCTGTATCTTGGAGCTTCACCCAGGGCTTCTCTTGCACTGCTTACCGCATCAAAAGCCTTTGCTGCATTAAGGGGAAGAGATTTTGTAACACCGGAAGATATTAAAGAGGCCAGTTATGCCGTACTGAGACACAGAGTAATCGTTTCTCCCGAAAGAGAAATGGAAGGTCTCACCGCAGATGAAATTATCCGCCAGATTTTAGAAGGAATAGAAATTCCCAGATAGGTTTAAAATCTTATCTGAAAAGAAGAAAATTATATAAAGTTGGACCTGGGGATTATAGAAATATGTAAAACGTTAGACGGGCTAATCAATTTTCTGAAGCAAGAGAGAATGTCTGCCTAAAATCTATAACCAGCAATCAACAAGCTGCAACTTAATGAAGAACTTATACATCAATACACGGTTTTTCTTCGCGCTCATCGGAGTGGGGGTCCTGTATGTCCTGGCATTTTTCTTTCCGTTTATGATGATCATTGCCCATATTGCACTGGTGGCTTGCTTCCTTGCTGTCATGGTAGATTATCTGCTGTTATTTAATCAGAAAAACGGTTTGCAGGCGCAAAGAATACTTCCGGAAAAACTATCAAACGGGGATGAAAACTTCGTTAAAATCGATATTAAAAATAATTATGGGTTTAAGATTACAACCAAAATTATTGACGAAATTCCTTTTCAGTTTCAGAAAAGAGACTTTTTAATTCGGAAAACAATCGAGCCGGGAAGAAACACTTTTTTCCAATACAGTCTTGAGCCTAAAGAAAGAGGCGAGTATCATTTTGGCAGCCTGAATATATATGCATCTTCACCTTTAGGATTGGCCGCTAAAAGATTTAATTTCCAGAAAGATGCTATGCTGCCTTCCTATCCTTCTTTTGTACACCTTAGAAAATATGAACTCATGGCCTTGCAGAGTGAATTTATGCTGGGTGGAATAAAAAAAATCCGGAAGCTTGGACATACCATGGAATTTGAGCAGATCAAAGAATATGTTCCCGGTGATGATATCAGAACCATCAACTGGAAAGCCACTTCCAAAATAAACAGGTTAATGGTGAACCAGTTTCAGGATGAAAAATCACAGCGTATCTTTATATTAATAGATAAAGGGCGAACCATGAAAATGCCTTTCAACGGATTAAGTCTGCTTGATTATTCTATCAATGCGGCTATGGCTTTATCACACATCATTCTGAAGAAAGGAGACCGTGCCGGAATGATGACCTTTTCAAAGAAAACGGAAAATAAAGTGGCTGCAGAAAATAAATCGGGGCAGCTAAGGAAAATCTCAGAAGCGCTTTATAATATCAAAACAGACTTTTTTGAAAGTGATTTCAACCGTCTCTATCAGGATGTAAAATATTCCCTGAATCAAAGAAGCCTTGTACTGCTCTTTACCAATTTTGAAACGCTGGACGGACTGAACCGCCAGCTGAAGTATCTTCGCGGAATTGCCAAAAATCACCTTCTGGTTGTAGTCTTCTTCAAAAACTCAGAATTGCAGACCCTTATCCATAAAAACCCTGAAAGCATGCAGGAAATCTACGATGAGGTAATTGCCGAAAAATTTGAATTTGAAAAAAAATTAATCATTCAGGAATTGCGGAAATACGGAATCTATACGGTGTATACCCTTCCTGAAAATTTAAATATTGACGTTATCAATAAATATCTGGAGATAAAAGCGAGGGGAATTTTATAACTTTGCAATAAGCAATAAGCAATAAGCAATAAGCAATAAGCAATAAGCAATAAGCAATAAGCAATAATGAAAATAACACTCAACAGAATAAACGACGATTTTTTATTTGAATGCACCAATTCCCAGGGAAATTCTATCCTTCTGGACAATACTTCACAACCCGGAGCAAAAGGCGTTTCCCCCATGGAAAGCGTGCTGATGGCTGTGGCCGGATGCAGTGGTATTGATGTGGTATCTATCCTGAAAAAACAGCGTCAGGAAATTACAGGATTTCAGGCAGAAGTAGAAGGGGAAAGAGTTCCTGTAGAAGATGCAAAACCATTTAAAGCAATCAAAGTAAAATTTCTTTTAGAAGGAAATATAGATCCTAAAAAAGCCCTAAAAGCAGCACAATTATCTTTCGAGAAATACTGTTCCGTATCCAAAACTCTGGAACCTAATGTAGAAATCGGGTATGAAGTTCTTGTGAACGGAGAAAAAATATAATCTGATATTCTAGAACAGAAAAGCCGGATATATTGTCCGGCTTTTTTTGTTACTGATTACCATCACCAATTACCCATTAAAAAGTGAGCCTTGGCTTAAGCAGCTTAGCTACCGTTGCAGTCCAACCTGTTTGATGGGAAGCACCCACGCCCCGGCCGTTATCTCCGTGGAAATATTCAAAGAATGTAATATAATCTTTAAAATGTTCGTCATAATTAAATTTGGCATTTCCGCCATTAAAAGCACGCTGTCCGTTTTCGTCCTTTAAAAATATAGAACAGAGCCTGTGGCTGATATTTTGCGCCACTTCATCCAGATTTCTTTTATCACCGCTCCCTGTTGGGAATTCTACCTTTAAGCTATTGCCATAGTAAAAATGAAAACGCTGAAGACTTTCCACAATCAGAAAATTGATCGGAAACCAGATTGGACCTCTCCAGTTACTGTTGCCTCCGAACATTCTGCTGTCACTTTCTGCCGGAGTATAATACACAACATTTTCAGAGCCATGAACGGAAAATACAAACGGATTTTCCTCATAGACTTTAGACATCGCCCGGATGCCGTAAGCACTCAGAAACTCTTTCTCATCAAGCATTCTGGTTAAAACTTTCGTCAGTCTGTTCTTACGCAGGATACTCATCAGGTGTTTTCTGCCATGTCCTTCCTCGTCCCAGTGTGAAACCAGCTTTGTGAGTTCAGGCTTATTCTTTAAGATCCATTCCATTCGGCTCCTGAAATTAGGCATTTTTTCCAGCAACCGGTGATCAACAATCTCTACAGCAAATAAAGGGATCAGTCCCACAATACTTCTTAATCGCAATGAAACACTTTCCCCGTTACCAAGCTGAAGCACATCATAGAAAAAGCCGTCTTCCTCATTCCACAGACCTTCCTTGCCATCACCAAGGTTTTCCATGGCTTCCGCAATATACAGATAATGTTCAAAAAACTTGATTGCCATATCTTCATAAACCTGATAATACTGAGCAAGTTCCATAGCAATCCGCATCATATTCAGTGCATACATTGCCATCCAGCTTGTTCCGTCAGCCTGTTCGAGATGCTGGCCGTCTTTAAGCTCCATATTTCTGTCGAATGCTCCGATATTATCCAGTCCTAAGAATCCGCCTCCAAAGATATTATTCCCGCTTTTATCCTTCCGGTTTACCCACCAGGTAAAATTCAGAAGCAGCTTCTGGAATACCTTTTCAAGGAATAAAAGATCGGGCTTACCGTTTTGTTTTTCATCAATTTTAAAGACCCTGAAACAGGACCATGCATGTACAGGCGGATTTACATCACTCATATTCCATTCATAAGCCGGAAGCTGCCCGTTCGGATGCATATACCATTCCTTCGTGAGCAGGAGAAGCTGCCCCTTTGCAAATTCAGCATCAATAATAGAAAACGGAACACAGTGAAAAGCCAGATCCCAGGTTGCATACCAGGGATACTCCCATTTATCAGGCATTGAAATAATATCCTTATTGTGAAGATGGTTCCATTCTGTATTTCTTACATACTCATTGAAGTTTCTCGGAGCATCAAAATTGGGATCGCCCTTCAGCCATTTTCCGATATTATAATGATAAAACTGTTTATTCCATAAAAGCCCGGCAAAAGCCTGTCGCTGAACATTCCTTTCATCCTCATTGGTTGTGTCACTCTGAATTTCATTATAAAACTCATTCGTTTCGCTGATTCTGGTATTGAAAATCTCATCAAACTGCTCAAAAGGCTCATCCGTTTCCTCAGGACATAATCTGAAATCAAAAGTTTTGGATTGTCCCGCTCCGATGATCTCGTCAATCAAAAAAGAAGCTTTGGTCCCTATCTTTTCCGGGTTTACCGTAGCGCTCCCGTAAATGACAAAATCATTGATGCCATCCTTAAAATAGGTGTTTTCAGCATGAGGAGCACCATAAAGCTTGGAGTTGTTGGTTTCATTATCACAGAAAACACTCTCTACATTCGGAGTTCTTGAATAAAGCTTTTTGATGGAAATGCTATCATGGGCAATATCAATACTTCCATCCTGAGAAGCATGCATCTGTGCTTTATAAGTATTATAGCCCCATTTCCAGTTATTTCTGAACCAGGCCGTAGGCATCACAACAATCGGGGCATCATGGCGGCTTCTGTTACAAACCGTTACTCTGGCAAGAATGTTATTATGATCAGCTTTACAGTATTCAATGAAAATATCAAAATATTCATCATTATTAAAGATTCCGGTATCAAAGATTTCATATTCCGGCTCTTTCTTGCTGCGTCTTCCGTTTTCAGCGACAAGCTCATCATAGGGAAACGCATTGATCGGATACTTATATACCATCTTCATATAGCTGTGAGTAGGGGTGTTGTCCAGATAATAGAAAATTTCTTTAATATCCTCACCGTGATTCCCTTGAGGATTGCTCAGCCCGAAAAAACGTTCCTTAACAATCTTATCTTTCTTATTCCAGAATGAAAAAGCAAAACAGAAAAGCTGCTTTACATCAGAAATTCCCGCAATACCTTCTTCTCCCCATCGGTAAGCGTAGCTTTCCGCATTGTTATGGTTGGTGAAATTCCAGGCATTTCCGTTTGAACTGTAGTCTTCACGTACATTTCCCCATTGCCGGTTGCTTACGTAGGGACCCCAGTTTTTCCATTGTATATTTTGTAATCTTTCCTTTTCAACAGTCATATCTCATCATTTTTATCAATACGAAGGTAGTTTTTTTGAAAAATAATTCCAATTTTTTTCATCTGAACAATCCTTAACATGCCCTTGGAACTCTTCTGTTTATAGGCTTTTTTAATGTTAAATAAATTTTTTTCAAATATTTAAAAGAAAATAACTACCTTTGCACCATTCGTTCATTCAAATATTGAAAATGTTATCAAGAAAGGTTGAGGGATTAGACCCTATGAAACCTTAGCAACCCTTTGTGCAAGCAAAGAAGGTGCTACGTTCTACCAGAATTATTTTGGACAGATAACTTACTGAAGTTCTTTTCAGCCATTTCTTGTGGCATTTTCAATTGTATTAAAATAATAGAATTGAAAACAGAACTAAACTATATTAATCTTTCGTATCACACCTATTCCCAAAAGGAATACCATATCCCGTTGACCTATCAGATCTTCGGGAAAGACCTGTTTACAGCCCCGATTGTTCTTATCAATCATGCCCTGACCGGTAACTCAAATGTGTCTGGTGAAAAAGGATGGTGGAAACAGCTGGTTGGGGAGAATCAGATCATTGATACCAATAAATACACTGTTCTGTGCTTCAATATTCCCGGAAACGGATATGATGATTTTTTAATTGAAAACTACGAAGACTTCACACCTTCAGATATCGCTAATATATTCCTGAAAGGGCTGGAATCTCTACATATCAAAAATCTTTATGCCATTATCGGAGGTTCCCTTGGAGGAGGAATTGCCTGGGAAATGCTTGCTAAGCAGCCTGAGCTGGCAGAAATATTCATTCCTGTAGCCTGCGATTACAGAACACATGACTGGCTGCATGCGCAATGTCTGGTTCAGAAATTCTTATTGAACAGTCAGGATGATCCATTACAAAAAGCAAGGATTCATGCCATGTTGTGCTATAGAACTCCACAATCGTTAAACAATAGATTTCAAAACCAGTATAATCAGGAAAAACAATGCCTGGAATCAGAAGATTGGCTGTTATATCATGGTAATGCTCTAAACGAAAGGTTTAGTTTAAAAGCATACAGGATGATGAATCATTTACTGATGAATATTAATGCTGATGAAACAGCACTGGAAAAAATACAGGCACGAATGCACATGATCTCCGTAGATACAGACTTATTCTTTCCGGCTTCTGAAATCCGGATGTGTTTTGAAAAAATCAGAGAAAAAAAAGAGAATATTTCTTATCACGAGATCCAATCTATACACGGGCATGATGCCTTCCTAATGGAATATCAACAATTAAACAATATCATAAAAAACATTTTATAGAGAAATGAAAAATGCTAACGAAATAAAATTTTTAAAGAACAGATCAATTATCAAATTTGAAGGAGAAGATTTTCTGGGGGAAATAGGAATTGACGGACGAATTTTTAAAGCGCTTACTTTAGCGCGTATAAGTGTAGGAGTAATCTCTCAGCAGGCTATAGAAAACGGAATCTCTATTTTGGTTCACGAAAATGATGCAGAAAAAGCCGTAGCCTGCCTTATTGATGAATTTGAAGCAGAAAGAAAATCAGGAAAAGTATCACAGATCTACAGCATCAACAATGTTTCTGTTATTGGCTTTGTAGCAGAAGATTTCAATAAGGTCTTTGCAGAGCTGGCAAGAAATAATGTCTTCCCGCTGCTGTTAAATCAGGTTGCAGGCGAGAATAGGGTAAACATTGTGGTAACTTCTTCACAGGACGAAAAAACCAAAAACATCATAGAGTCTGAAATCTTCAAGAAACCAAAGACCGTTCATCTGGCAATTATTGGTCATGGTAACGTTGGGAAAACCCTTATAGAACAGGTTCTGGAATCCGCAGAAGAGATTAAGAGACGTAAAAAAATAGACCTTAAAGTAGTAGCAGTAGCCAATTCAAAGAAAATAGCCTTCAATAAAAAAGGTTTTGATACAAATTGGACAGATGAGGTTCTGACAGCAGAACATCCATCAAACGTTCAGGAACTGATCAATTTCTCCAATGACAATCAGCTGGAAAATCTGATTGTTGTAGATAATACAGCAAGTAAAGATTTTGTTAAAAACTATCATGCCTTGGCTGAAAATGGCTTCGATTTGGTTTCCTCCAATAAAATATTCAACACTCTTCCCATTGAAGAATATCGGAAACTAAGATATACGTTAAGTAAAAACAACAGACGCTATCTGTATGAAACCAATGTAGGGGCTGGTCTTCCGCTAATTGATACCATTAAACTTCTTCATCTCTCAGGAGAGAATATCACTAGAATAAAAGGAGTTTTCTCCGGAACATTAAGCTACGTTTTCAATAATTTTTCTTTGAGAGACGATAAGTTCTCCACAATTATTAAAGAAGCCTTGGAAAAAGGATATACAGAACCGGATCCAAGAGAAGATCTGTCCGGAAATGATGTGGCAAGAAAACTATTGATACTCTCAAGAGAACTGGATTTAATTAACGAATTTGAGGATATCAATATTCAAAATCTGGTTCCTGAAAACTTACTTTCCGTTTCAAAAACAGAATTCCTTTCGAGACTGGAAGAGCTGGATGAAGAATATCAGAAGATTAAAGAAAATCAGGAACCCGGCCACGTATTGAGGTATGTTGGAGACTTACATGGAGATTTACAGAAAGACAAAGGTGAACTGGATGTAAAATTAATTTCTGTTCCTGCAACTTCAGCTTTGGGACAGTTAAAAGGCTCAGATTCCATCTTTGAGATCTATACAGAAAGCTACGGTGAAAACCCTATCGTTATTATGGGAGCCGGAGCCGGAGCTCAGGTAACCGCAAGAGGTGTCTTCGGAGATATTTTAAGAGTAAGCGAAACCAAATAAGTGGATACAATAATCTGGCAATATAACAGATAACCAACGATGAGTATTGTCATGATAAATTAATTGAAGCAGAGTCCGAAAGAACGTTTAAACAAGGATAGAACAAAGCCTTGTCAAATAAATTATCAAAATTAAAACTATATGGAAAATTTCGAAACATCAGCAATAAGAACCCAGACTGAAAGGTCGCAGTTTGATGAGCATTCCACACCGTTATATCTTACATCCAGCTTTATTTTCCAGGATGCAGAAGACATGAGAGCGAGTTTTGCGGAAGAAAAACCTAAAAACCTGTACAGCCGTTTTTCAAACCCTAACGTAAGCGAATTCACAGAAAAGATCGCTAAAATGGAAGGAGCAGAAGCCGGATATGCATTTGCTACAGGAATGGCAGCAATTTATTCTACATTTGCTGCTTTGCTGAACGCTGGAGATCATATTGTAAGCTGCCAGTCTGTTTTCGGATCTACCCACACCCTCTTTACAAAGTATTTTCCGAAATGGAATATTGAAACCACCTATTTTAAAGCAGAAGATGCAGAAAATGTAGAACAGTATATTCAGCCTAATACAAAGATCTTATATCTGGAAACCCCTACCAATCCGGCTATTGAAATTCTGGATCTTGAATTCTTCGGACAGATCGCAAAAAAACATAACCTGATTTTTATTGTAGATAATTGTTTTGCAACACCTTACCTGCAACAGCCTGTAAAATATGGTGCAGATATTGTTGTACATTCTGCAACGAAACTCATTGACGGACAGGGGAGAGTATTAGGAGGAGTAGCAGTTGGAAAAGAAGATCTCATCAGGGAAATCTATCTTTTTGCAAGAAATACAGGACCGGCAATGTCCCCTTTCAATGCATGGGTACTGTCAAAAAGTTTAGAAACCCTGGCTATCCGTGTAGAAAAACATTGTGAAAATGCCTTGAAAGTAGCCGGATTTTTAGAAAACCACCCTAATGTAGAACTGGTAAAATATCCGTTCCTGCCATCCCATCCAAGCTATGAAGTGGCAAAAAAACAAATGAAGCTGGGCGGAAACATTGTAGCCTTTGAAATCAAAGGAGGAATTGAGGGGGGAAGAAACTTCCTGGATAAGATAAAAATGTGTTCACTTTCTGCCAATCTTGGTGATACAAGAACGATCGTAACACATCCTGCATCAACCACGCACTCCAAGCTGACAGATGAAGAGCGAAATGAAGTAGGAATCACTGCAGGGTTGGTACGCTGCTCAGTAGGCCTGGAATATGTGGACGACATTATCGCAGATTTAAAGCAGGCATTAGACTAATTTGATTTAATAAAGCATAGAACGCAGTCCTATCAGAGAAATATGAAAAATTCAGAACAATTATATAAAGCCCTATCCGAAAGAATATTAATTCTCGACGGTGCCATGGGAACCATGCTCCAGCGATATAAGTTCGAAGAACAAGACTATCGTGGAGAACGTTTCAAAGACTGGAAACACCCTGTAAAAGGAAACAATGATTTGCTTTCCCTTACGCAGCCACAGGCTATTGAAGAGGTACACAGGAAATACCTGGAAGCTGGAGCAGACATTATCGAAACCAATACATTCTCCGGAACAACGATTGCAATGGCAGATTACCATATGGAAGAGCTGGTATATGACCTTAATTATGAATCAGCAAAAATTGCCAGAAAAGTATGCGATGAATTTACAGCTAAGAATCCCGATAAGCCAAGATTTGTTGCAGGATCAATAGGACCTACGAACAGAACGGCAAGCTTAAGCCCGGATGTTAATGATCCCGGATACAGGGCCATTACTTTTGAAGAACTGAGAATAGCCTATAAACAGCAGTGTGAAGCCTTGCTGGATGGAGGGTCAGATATTCTGCTGGTAGAGACCATTTTTGATACCCTGAATGCAAAAGCAGCGCTATTTGCAATCGACGAAATTCAGGACGAAAGAAAAATCAGAATTCCGATCATGGTTTCAGGAACAATTACAGATGCTTCAGGAAGAACACTAAGCGGTCAGACTGCTGAAGCCTTCCTGATCTCAGTATCGCACCTGAACCTGCTGAGTGTAGGATTCAATTGTGCGTTGGGAGCAGATCAGCTGACGCCTTATCTGGAAACGCTGGCCCATAATTCAGAATTCTATGTTTCTGCTTATCCGAATGCAGGACTTCCGAATGCCTTTGGTAAATATGATGAAACACCGGAAGATATGGCCAGACAGATCAAAGAATACGCAGAAAAAGGGCTGATCAATATTATCGGAGGATGCTGTGGAACAACGCCCGATCATATCAAAGCAATTGCAGATTTAGTAGCAGAATATCCGCCAAGGAAATTGAAGGAATTTGTTTGATTTAATAGATTTTTTTAATTAAAACAAAGAATGAGAGCTAGGTTATAAATATTATCTTTAAATAAACCACAAAATTTAATATAATGGAAAAGCCGAGTTACTTAAAAGATTCAGACGATGCCAAATTGTTTAATGAACTGAGAAAGAAAGTGAACCAAAGGGTAGAAGCCATTCCTGAAAATCGGGATATTTATATTCAGATCAAAGCAGTCATCCTGCCTTTGGTCTACTTTGGGTTGTATTTTTTTGCGGTGTTTCATGCAGATAAACCATGGGTTTATATTTCCGGCTTTATTTTAATGGGAATTTCCCTTGTTCTGATCTATCTGAATTTAATTCATGAAGCTGCCCATAATAATATTTATAAAAGTAAAAAGCTGAATGCGCTGGTGATGCATCTGTTTGACTTTGTAGGCGCCAATTCCTATATCTGGAAAAAAAGGCATATCGCAAGCCATCATGCCTACCCCAATGTAGACGGATGGGATACAGACATTGAACAGAGCGGACTATTACTGATTGTTCCGTGGATTAAAGCAAAAGGAATTCAGAAATACCAACACAGATTTTTTTTCCTTGTATACCCGCTCTATCTGTTTAATTGGATGTTTATAAGGGATTTCAGGGACTTTTTTGATAAAGAAAGAGTAATTCTGAAAACGCAGGGGGCCATTCCGGTAATGGAAAAAGTAAAAATGGTGAGTTACAAACTGTTTTACTTCTTTTATCAGATTGTGGTTCCGGTTGTGTTCTTTAAAGTATCAATCGGTTTGGCTTTGGGAGCATGGTTCCTGCAGGTGATCGCAGCAAGTATTTTTGCACTGTTTGTGCTTTTGCCTCTGCATCCGCTTCCGGATAATGCCTTTCCCAAACTCGATCAGAAAAACGGACTCCCGTTCAGCTGGCTTCGTCATCAGCTGGAAGTAACCAATGATCTGCAGGAAAATAACTGGCTGGTAAGAAATGTACTGGGAAACTTTAACTTCCATGTTGCCCATCACCTCTTTCCGAACTATAGCTATATGTACTATAACGAGATTACAGAAGAAATAGAGGTATTCGCAAAAGAACATGGCCTGACCTATAAAAGGTTCCCGATTTTTAAAGCTTTAGGCAAACATGTAGATCTGCTGAAACAGAATGCTAACAATGCCTACTATATTTTAGAAGAATAAAAATTAATGAAATATTTAAGATTATCAGGCCTCGAGCCTCTTATCATAACACCGGAAAGTAACTTCATCAATGTAGGTGAAAGGACTAACGTTGCCGGTTCCAAAAAATTTTTAAGACTGATTAAAGAGGAGAAATTCTCCGAAGCACTCGATATTGCACGCCATCAGGTAGAAGGAGGAGCGCAGATCCTGGATGTGAATTTTGATGACGGACTGATCGACGGAAAAGCTTCTATGATTAAATTCCTTAATCTGATTGCCTCAGAACCGGATATCGCAAGAATCCCCATCATGGTAGACTCTTCCAAATGGGAAATTCTCGAAGCCGGACTTCAGGTGGCACAGGGAAAATGTGTAGTGAATTCCATCAGCCTGAAAGGGGGAGAAGAAGAATTCATTAAACAGGCCAAAGCAGTTAAAAGATATGGGGCAGCAGTTATCGTTATGGCATTTGATGAGGTAGGGCAGGCAGATAATCTCGAACGTAGAATTGAAATTTCAAAACGGTCTTATGACATTCTTGTCAATCAGGTAGGCTTTCCTGCGGAAGATATTATTTTTGATTTGAATATTTTCCCGGTGGCTACAGGAATGGAAGAGCACAGAAAAAATGCACTGGATTTTATTGAAGCCACAAGATGGGTGAGACAAAACCTGCCTTATGCTTCAGTAAGCGGGGGAGTGAGCAATGTTTCCTTTTCTTTCCGCGGAAATGATACCGTAAGGGAGGCAATGCATTCCGTATTCCTTTATCACGCAATTCAGGCAGGAATGAACATCGGAATCGTAAATCCTGCGATGCTGGAAGTATATGATGAAATCAATAAAGAGCTGCTGGAACTTGTAGAAGACGTGATCCTCGACAGAAGAGATGATGCCACAGAAAGACTTCTGGATTATTCCGAAAAACATAAATCCGTAAAAAAAGAAAAGACAGAAGACCTTGAATGGAGGAATCATCCATTGCAGGAAAGAATTACCCATGCCCTGGTTAAAGGTATCGATCGTTTCATTGAAGAAGATGTGGAAGAAGCCAGGCAGCAGGCAGAAAAACCACTCCATGTTATTGAAATTAATCTGATGACCGGAATGGGAGTTGTAGGCGATCTCTTCGGAAGCGGAAAAATGTTTCTGCCCCAGGTGGTAAAATCAGCAAGGGTAATGAAGAAAGCTGTAGCTTACCTGCAGCCTTTTATTGAAGCAGAGAAAGACGGTTCAAAGCCGGCTAACGGTAAAATCCTGATGGCTACAGTAAAAGGAGACGTTCATGATATCGGGAAAAATATTGTGAGTGTGGTATTGGGCTGCAACAATTACGAAATTGTAGATCTCGGAGTAATGGTACCTGCTGAAAAAATCATCCAGACAGCTATTGAAGAAAAAGTAGACGTTATTGGATTAAGCGGATTAATTACGCCAAGCCTTGATGAAATGGTATATATCGCCTCAGAATTGGAAAGACAGAATCTTAATTTCCCTCTATTGATTGGTGGCGCTACAACTTCTAAAGCACATACCGCAGTAAAAATAGATTTAAAATATAAAAATGCAGTCGTTCATGTGAATGATGCTTCCAGAGCTGTCAACGTGGTAAGCTCTCTTCTGGGAGACCGAAATAAAGAATACGTTTCAGAGTTAAAAAATGACTATTCAGATTTCAGAGAAAAATTCCTGAACAGGCAGGTGGACAAAGATTACGTTTCAATTGAGGAAGCCCGCGAAAACAACTTTACCATAGACTGGAAAAATGAAGAAATCTTTACACCGAATAATTTAGGCGTAACCGTTATAGAAAATCAGGACCTTAATGAGCTTCTTCCGTTTATAGATTGGTCGCCGTTCTTCAGAAGCTGGGATCTTCATGGCAAATACCCGAATATTTTAGAAGATGAGGTGGTAGGTGCCCAGGCCAAAGAATTATTCAAAGATGCCCAGGGTATTCTAAAGAGGATTCTTGATGAGAAACTTCTGCAGGCAAAAGCAGTTTTTGGTGTTTTTAAAGCCAATTCCAATGAAACGGATGATATTATTGTTTTCGATGAGGATAATAAAGAGCAGGCCAGATTCTTAACCCTTAGACAGCAGGCTCAGAGATCTAAAGGCAAAGAATATCTGGCTTTAAGTGATTTTATTGCACCACAGAATTCCGGTAAAACAGATTATATAGGAGCTTTCTGCGTAACAACAGGTTTCGGAACCGATGAACTTGCTGCCGAATATGAAAAAGCCAATGATGATTATAATGCCATCATGGTAAAAGCACTTGCCGACAGATTTGCAGAAGCCTATGCTGAATTTTTACACAAAAAAGTAAGAACAGAATATTGGGGATACGCCAACCAGGAAGACCTGAGTAATGAAGACCTGATTGCCGAAAAATATAAAGGAATACGTCCCGCTCCGGGATATCCTGCCTGCCCTGATCATCTGGAAAAGAAAACCATCTGGGATCTTTTAAAAGTAGAGGAAAATACAGGTGTTTTCCTTACCGAAAGCTTAGCCATGTTTCCTACAGCATCCGTATCAGGATATTATTTCGGAAGCCCGCACGCCAAATATTTCGGTCTTGGGAAAATTACGGAAGATCAGCTGGAAGACTATGCTGTAAGAAGAAGATGCACCATACAAGAAGCACAGAAATGGCTGTCTCCCAATTTAGCTTAATAAATTCAGGGAGTTAAAAACTAAGAAAAGCCAACCGGTAACAGTAAAAAATAACTGAAAAGAAAATGAAGATAACAGATCATATAAAAAACGCAAATGGAAAAACTTTATTCTCCCTCGAAGTTGTTCCTCCCCAAAAAGGAATCGGAATTGAAGATCTCTATACCAATATAGATCCTTTAATGGAATTCAAGCCGCCTTTTATTGATGTAACAACCTCCAGAGAAGAATATATTTATATTGATAAAGGAAACGGGCTGATGGAACGCCGCATCACAAGAATGCGTCCCGGAACTCTCGGTATCTGTGCAGCCATTCAGCATAAATATAACGTAGATACCGTTCCCCATCTGCTGTGCGGAGGATTTACCAAAGAAGAAACAGAATATCTGCTGGTAGATTGTATGTACCTGGGTATTGATAACGTTATGGCATTAAGAGGAGATGCAATGAAAGGGCATCAGTATTTCGAGCCTACTCAGGGAGGGCATGCCAGTGCAATGGATCTTGTTCATCAAATCAATGATCTGGGCAGAGGAAAATATCTTCATAACGAAGACACGGTGTGTGATGAACTCAACAAATTCTGCATAGGCGTAGCCGGATATCCCGAGAAACACATGGAAGCTCCTTCCATGAACTATGACCTGAAATGGCTGAAGCAGAAAGTAGATGCCGGAGCCGATTATATCGTAACCCAGATGTTCTTTGAGAATAAAAAATTCATTGAATTTGTTCAAAAGGCCAGAGAAATGGGAATTACAGTTCCTATCATTCCGGGAATCAAGCCTATTGCAACAAAAAAACATTTGAAAATACTTCCTCAGGTATTTAAGATTGATCTTCCCGAAGAATTGATAAATGAAGTGGAAAATGCCAAAAATAATGAAGCGGTAAAGCAGATCGGAATAGAATGGGCCATTGCCCAATGCCGGGAACTGCTGGATTTCGGAGTTCCTGTACTGCACTTTTACTCCATGGGGAAAAGTGATAACATTAAAAAAGTAGCCGGTGAGCTATTCTAATAAAGTATCAAAATGAAAGATATCCTGCTGTTCAACGGCAGGGTTTTTATTTTAAAGAACAGGATGTCTCTCAAACTCCTGGTTACGGTCAAATAAATACCGGTAAGTAGCCAGTTTTCTGGTCACCGTTGTATTAAGGCTTTCAGCGATTTTGATCATTTTAGGATTAAAATCTCCGATCCATTGGAGTTCCGTGGTTTTAAAATCCGTATGCTTCCGAAGATGCTGTGTTCCCTCCCAGATCATATAGCCGTCAATTCCTTTTTTCTGCCATTCAGGAACAACCCCAAAAACAAGGCCTACCATCTTTTCGTTTTTGCTGAATTTCTTCATCCACAAAAATCTGAGCTTCTCTACAATACCAAACCTGCCGTGAAGATGCTTAAACCATTGATTGACATCCGGAATATTCATCCACATAGCAATAGGCTTTTCATTTTCGTAAACAAACCAGGAAATATGTTCATTAATGACAGGTTTCATAGTCCTGAACATTTTCAGAATTTTTGCTTCTTCCATTTGTTTCCCTTCCCCGTGGCAGGCCCACGCACGGTTATAGATTTCTGCAAAATCCTTTGCAAATTTCGGAAGATTGTTCTTTCTTAAAGGTTGGGCAGAAATTTCCGGATTTCGGCTGTGTTTGGCATGCATAACCGTGAAAACCCTGGGAACCTCAGTGAAAATAGGTCTCGAAAAACAAAGTTGTTCAAAATAAACCTGAAAACCATAGTTTTCAAACAGACCTTTATAATAAGGAAAATGATAGTTCATTCCATACAGCGGTTCATGGAACCCCTCAACTAAAAGTCCCCAGAACTTATCCCGTTCACCGAAATTAATCGGTCCGTCCATAGCCTCCATACCTCTCTCCTGAAGCCACTTTTTGCAGTGGTCAAAAATAAAATCAGCCGTCTGTTGATCATTAATACAGTCAAAAAAACCAATTCCTCCCGTTGGCTGTTTCTGCTGATAATCATGGTGAATGAAAACAGCAACTTTTCCTACCGTTTCAGACTGTCTGTTTTTGAAAAGGAAACGGGCGCATTCACCATTGTTAAAGAATCTGTTTTTTTCAGGATCAAAAATTTCACTGATGGTTTTATCTAAAGGTCTGATATAGTTTTTATCATGCTGATAAAGCCGGGACGGAAATTCTAAAAATTCCTTTTTCTGGGTTGGGTTCTGTACTTCTTCAACAATAATCATAGGCCTGGATGGAAACTGAGAGATGAAAGATGATGTTTTCGTTTAATTTAAAATAGACGAATAAATATTATCCGTATTTTTGTGCAAATTAAATAAAAATGGTTGATTTTACTGATAACGACGATGATATTTTCACTGGAAAAGAACATACGCCTATAAGGAAAGATGCTTTTGATAAATCGCCAGAGGAAAAAATAGAAAAAATAACACAGCTTTTTGGAGAGATCATGGAAACCCTGGGGATGGATATGACAGACGACTCATTAAAAGATTCCCCGAAACGTGTGGCCAAGATGTATGTAAACGAAATTTTTGGGGGACTCCTTCCGGAAAATAAACCGGGAATCTCTACATTCTCCAATAAATATAAATACCGCCAGATGTTGGTAGAAAAGGATATTACCGTATATTCTTTCTGCGAGCATCACTTTCTGCCCATCATCGGAAGAGCCCATGTTGCTTACATCTCAAATGGTGAAGTAATTGGCCTTTCAAAGATCAACAGGATTGTGGATTATTATGCAAAAAGACCTCAGGTACAGGAAAGACTTACCATGCAGATTGTGGATGCGCTCAAAGAAGCACTTGGCACAAAAGATGTAGCATGTATCATCGATGCGAAACACCTTTGTGTAAACTGCAGGGGAATAAAAGATACGGCAAGCTCTACCATCACGGCAGAATTAAGCGGTATTTTCAGAACAAACCCAATCACAAGACAGGAATTCCTGCACTATGTGGGAAGTCATGCTAAATTAGATTATTAGAATGAACTATCAGATCCTTAAAAATATTGTTGAATCAGAGCTTCCGAGATTCAAAAACATCCCGGAGGAAGAATGGTCCCATAAAATTTCACCAGAAAAATGGTCGAAAAAAGAAATTTTAGGCCATCTTTGTGATAGCGCATTAACAAACATCAGAAGATTTGTGGTAACTCAATACAAAGAGAATGATAATATTGTTTATGATCAGGATTTCTGGGTAAAAGCACAAAACTATCAGAATATTCCTACAGATGAAATCATCAGCCTTTGGAAGCTTCTGAATTTGCAGATTGTTCACACCGTAGAAAATATTCCGGATGAAGCTTTGAAAAGGACCTGTGATACAACCAAAACAACTCCGCAGGTTTTCTCACTGGAATATATTATTCAGGATTATATTGATCACCTGAAGTATCATTTAAAAGCAATTTAAGTATGATAAAATTTAAAAGGATTTCAGATAAAATTTTCATCACAACAATTATTTGTTGTGGATAGAATTATTTTGACTAATTTTTGAATCTTAATCATTAAATCTTTTAATTAAAAATAAATGCAACTAAAAATATACAACTCGCTTACAGCGGAAAAAGAAATATTCAAACCAATTTTGGAAGGAAACGTGGGAATGTATGTCTGCGGCCCTACAGTGTACAGCAATGTGCATTTAGGAAATGTAAGAACCTTCCTCTCCTTTGATTTTATCTACCGTACCCTGATGCATTTAGGATACAAAGTAAGGTACGTAAGAAATATTACCGATGCAGGCCACCTTACCGATGACGGTAACGTAGAAAACGACAGATTCGTAAAGCAGACCCGTCTAGAAAAGCTGGAACCAATGGAGATTGTACAAAAATATACAGTAGACTTCCATAAAGTCTTAGATATGTTCAATCTGCTTCCACCAAATATTGAGCCTACAGCTACCGGTCATATTGTAGAACAGATCGAGCTTACACAAAAACTCATAGAAAGAGGGTTCGCTTACGAAAGCAATGGTTCCGTATATTTTGATGTACTGGAATACAACAGAAGAGGACTGAATTATGGTGAGCTTTCAAAACGTAATATAGAAGAGCTTTTTGCCAATACCCGTGATCTTGACGGACAAGGAGAGAAAAAGAATCCACAGGATTTTGCACTTTGGAAAAAGGCATCTCCTGCTCACATCATGAGATGGAATTCTCCCTGGGGCGAAGGATTCCCGGGATGGCACCTTGAATGTACTGCAATGAGTACAAAATATCTGGGCGAAACTTTTGACATCCACGGAGGCGGAATGGATTTAAAATTCCCACATCATGAATGTGAAATTGCTCAGGGGAAAGCCTGCAATGATGCCGCTCCGGTAAACTATTGGATGCATGCCAATATGCTGACGATGAATTCCCAGCGTATGAGTAAGTCCACAGGAAATTATATCCTTCCGATGCAGCTGGTAACAGGAGAAAATGACTTCTTTGAAAAGCCTTTCCATCCTTCAATCGTTCGTTTCTGCTTCCTGCAGGCACATTACAGAAGCGTGCTGGATATCTCTAATGATGCAATGATCGCCAGCGAAAAAGGATTTATCAGGTTGATGGAGGCCCTTAAAGTGTTAAACTCCATTACTCCGGATGACACGAAACAGTCAGGATTTAGTTTCCAAGATTGGAAGAGCAAAGCTTACGATGCACTGACTGATGATTTCAATTCTCCGGTTCTGATTGCACATCTATTCGAAGCCGTGAAGTACATCTTCGCACTGAAAGATGAAAAAGAAACCATTTCATCCGCAGATCTTGAAGATTTCAAATCAACCCTGAATGCTTTTGTATTTGATGTACTAGGACTTCAGGCAGTAGAAGAAAATAATTATGAAAAGCTGGATCAGACTTTAAAAGTTTTAATTGAACTCAGAAATCAGGCCAGAAGATCAAAAAATTTCGAACTCTCAGACCAGATCAGAGACAAACTGCTTGCAGAAGGCATCGAACTAAAAGACGGAAGAGACGGAACAACTTACGTTCTGAATTAAAAATAGTAAAATTTCAATTGATATAATTCCGTAGGAATCCAGAAGTGTTAAGCATCAGGATTCTTACGGAATATTTTTTGGGGAGATCATTCATATATTATTGTATCCCTCATATTATTTCATCTTTCTGGAATTCAATTTTTTTCTTAGGAGCTTTTTCCCGCTCTCCGCTTTTACTCCTCACGCCGTTTTTTGCCGCTTCATTTCCTTTGCCTTTCCGGTGCATGTTGCGGGGTAACCGCTTCTATCGGGGCTAGGGTAGAGTACATATTATTAAAATTCCCCCGATGAGGTTCAAACTGGATACCGTTCCTCCAATACGGCTTAGCGCAAAACCGTTTACTTATAGTTTTGCCCCACATTATTAATACCCCGATCTGTTATATATAATATAAATAAAGAAACCATCCCTGCCTTCTTAAACACCCTTTCCGGGAGATTGCAGAAACATATCCGCTTTTGTGGATAACTCTGATATTTTCA
>NZ_LJOD01000011.1 GCF_001295265.1 Chryseobacterium indologenes
TGGGTCCTGGGTTCGAATCCCAGCCGGGTCACAAGTTTACTGAAAAGTAAATTTTTTTCATATTAATATTTTGTGATTTGGTGTTTCAAAGGTCTCCCTCAGGAGGCCTTTGATTTTTTATACCATTTTCTTACATCCGGCTCTGCATATCTTAAAAAGAAAGTGGTTTAACCATAATTCAGAATAAAAAACCCTGATCACGAGGCAATGATCAGAGTTAGTTATAAGTATTTTCTTTAAAATAAAGTTAATCCAGATGCATGTTGTCAATCAGTCTTACACCGTCTACAACAACTACGATAAATGCTCTGAAATTTCTGTCTTTGTAGAAGAAATCAGTCTCTTTTAGGGTATCTTCATCTGCAATCAGGAAATATTCTAGCTTCATTCCCTGCTGATGGTCAAAGATATCAGCTACTCTTTCTTTAATTTCGGGAATGGTAACAGTCCGGAACCAGTCATTTACTTTTTTTAATGTTTCATAAATGATTTTTGAAGCTTCTCTTCTGTCTTCATGAAGTCTTTGGTTTCTGGAGCTTAATGCCAGTCCGTTTTCTGCTCTGTAAATAGGTACTCCCTTTATTTTTACAGGTATCTGTTTTTTCTCGACCATTTTTTTGATAATAGCCAGCTGCTGAAAGTCTTTTTCTCCAAAATAAGCATTGTCAGGCTTTACTTGTCTGAAAAGTTCTTCCACAACAGTTCCTACACCGTCAAAATGTCCCGGTCTGGATTTTCCTTCCATTTCATTTTCGAGTCCGTCAAAATCATAATGAAGACTTTCAGTTTTTTCAGGATAAATATCAGTAACTTCAGGAATGTATACCGCATCCACCAGCCCGGAGTTTTCCAGAATTAAAATATCCCTGTTAACATCTCTCGGATATTTTTCAAGATCTTCGGCATTGTTAAATTGAGTAGGATTTACAAAAATTGAAGAAACAACCAGGTCATTTTCTTTTCTGGCTTCTTCATATAAGGAAAGGTGACCTTTGTGAAGTGCTCCCATAGTAGGGGCAAAGCCAATCCGTTTTCCCATTTCTTTCTGTCTTTCAATGAAATCCTGAAGGGTTTTCCTGTTTTTTATAACTTCCATAGTTTATTGTAATACTATTTCAAAAATACTAAAAATATCATAAAATAATATGTGTTTTTAATAATTTGAAAAAGGGAATTATCGTAAAAAAATGTTAATTAAAATAATGTTGGATGTTTTTTTGTAATTTTGCACATTAAAGCATTTTTACAAAAAAATAGATAGAAGTTTATGCCGAATCAAAAAATACTGTACATTACTACAGAGATGTATCCATATCAGGAAGATACAAATATGGCTGCAGTGGTTAACAAAATGGCACTTAAGATGCACAATGAAGGCAATGATGTAAGAGTTTTTATGCCAAGATTTGGACAAATAAGTGAGAGGAAATTCCAGCTTCATGAGGTGATCCGTCTTTCAGGAATGAATATTATTATCAATGACCTGGATCAGCCCTTAATTATTAAAGTAGCATCCCTTCCGGGAGAAAGACTTCAGGTTTACTTTATCGATAATGAAGAATACTTCAAAAGAAAACAATACTATTTCGATGACGAAGGAAATCCTTTCGGAGATAACGACGAAAGAGCTATTTTCTTTGCCAGAGGCGTTATTGAAACCATTAAGAAACTGAACTGGGTTCCGGATGTAATCCATCTGAACGGATGGATGTCTTCTTTTGTTCCGATTTATCTTAAAACCTATTACGAATCTGATACTTATTTTAAAGACGCGAAAATTGTTCTTTCTTTATATAATGAGAAAGATGCGGATCTGGATAAGAATATTGCTGAAAAGCTGGCCTTCGATAATATTTCCGGGCTAAAAGCGTTAGATAACCCGACGATAAAAAGCTTTGTTACCGAAAGCATGAACTATGTAGATATGGTAGTGAAAGGAGATGAGTTTCTTGATGAAGATCTTGACAAAGGCTTCAATGAAACAACAACTCCCAAATCAGAATACGTAGACGTAGATTCTATAAACCAACTTTATTAAAAACACTTTTTTAATGACTCATACTGTTAAAAGGACTTTCGCCATGCTTTTACTGGCGTTTTTCGGGAGTGCACTTCTTTATAACTGTGAACCGGAGGCAGATTCGCTGGGAGAACAGCTGTTTATAAAAGACGCCACAGACGGAAATGAAAAATCATACCCTCTTATCGCTTACAATATTGATAACAAAGATAGTATAAGCAGTGATGCCTCAAGACTGATCAACCAGATCAATACCAACGGAGTATCTCCATCCACAGCTGTTTTAGGAGCTTTTTCCGAAGGTCAGTTCGGAATGCAGAAAGCATCTTTTATTTCCCAGCTTAGGTTAACCCAATACGATTTTGATTTTGGTACCGCACCAAAAGTAGATTCTGTTGTAATGGTAATCAGGCCGGCAAATGAGACTCAATATAAAAAAGATTCCGTAGATGCAAAACCTGCACAGGATATAGATTTCCTGGTTGGTACTGAAACGGTAAAGGCTTCCATTGAGAAGAAATTCTATCCGGTTGTAAAATACGGAAGAGGTAAAATAGGAAGTACAGAGGTGTTGTACCATGTGAAAGTACAGGAAGTTACTACTTTCTTAGATGCTAATAATCCGGATTTGAGTAAATCAAATGCCAATATAAGTACCGGAGATCTGTTGGGAAGCACAACATTTAACGGAAATTACAGTGAAGTAACGGTGTCTAAAAAATCAGATAACACCATTATCTTTACAGGAGCTGTCGGAATGAGAATTCCTTTGGATAAAAATATTTTCCAGACCAAAATCCTGGATAAAAATAAGAAACCTGAACTTCTGAATGCTGCTAATTTTGTCAGATATTTTAAAGGTCTTAAAATTTCTGTAGATGAAACGAACGGATACCTTTTCCAGTTTTCTCCTGATAATACAGAAATAATTATGTATTACAGTAATGAAACCACATCGGGTGGAACTGTAACAAGAACACAGCAGACGCCATTCAGATTTACTCTTGGAGGAGCACGTCTTGGTCATTATGAATATAACAGATCAGGAAGTGCCTGGGAAACAGCAAGAACGGCTATCAATACACAGGATGGAGATCAAAAGCTTTTCCTTCAGGGAATGGGAGGTCCTTCCATTGCTGTTAAAATTCCTGATGCTAAAATTGATGAACTTAGATCTTTATATCAAAATAATAAAGCTGCAATCATCAATGCAAGAATCAGAATTTATACAGACCCTACAGACTGGGCTAACAATTATCAGAAACCACAAAAACTAACGTTGGTGACTGCCTCTGCATCTCCAACAACATCAGCGCTTCTTCCTGACGGGTTTACTTCAGATCTTACTTCAGGCTTTGGATTGTTTAACGGTTACGATTTAGATAAAAACCCAGCTTATTATGAGTTTTACGTAACCAAAACACTAAAGGATATTGTTGAGAAAAATACGACGAATAAAGTATTGGTTCTGAATGCAGGAGATTTCATAAAAGATACATCAAGCGTATTAGCCGGATTTAAATATACCACCAGAGCATTTGCAATGGACAGAGCAGTATTTGTAGGTACAGCGAATAACCCAAATAGCATTCAGCTAAAAGTAACTTACGGTACAAAAAAATAACACAATAAAAACACTAGAAAAAATATGTGCGGAATAGTAGGATATACAGGATTTCAGGATGCGTATGATATTGTGATCAACGGTCTTAGAAGATTAGAATATAGAGGATATGACAGTGCGGGAATCGTTTTGGAAGATGCAGACCGAAAGTTTGAAGTAGAAAAAACGAAAGGAAAAGTAGATGACTTGGTTAATATTTCTGCGCAGCTAAAAGGGAAAGCCAAAATAGGAATGGGGCACACCCGTTGGGCAACCCACGGAGTTCCAAGCGACAGGAATTCCCATCCCCATTTATCAAACAATGGTAAAGTAGCCATCGTTCATAATGGTATCATTGAAAATTATGATACCATCAAAACAATGCTTACCGGGAAAGGATTTACCTTTAAATCAGAAACAGATACAGAAGTATTGGTGAATCTTATCCAGTATTTTATGGATCTGAATCCGGAAACGGATTTTCCTTCAGCAGTAAGATTTGCACTCAATGAAGTATACGGTGCCTACGCTATAACCGTAATGCATGAAGATTATCCGGGAGTGCTGGTAGTAGGAAGATTAGGTTCTCCACTGGCTATCGGAATCGGAGATAAAGAATATTTTATTGCTTCTGACGCTTCCCCTTTTGTAGAATTCACAAAAGAAGCTATTTATCTGGAAGAGGGGCATATGGCAACAATCTCTTTAGAAAATGGAGTAGATATCAGAACGATTACAGAGAATTCTAAAATTGAGCCGGAGATTCAAAAGCTTAAACTGAGCTTAGAGCAAATCGAAAAAGGAGGATATGAGCATTTTATGCTTAAAGAAATTTTCGAGCAGCCTAAATCCGTACATGATACCATGAGAGGAAGACTTCTTGTAGACGAAGGAATTATCAAGATGGCCGGAATCTGGGATCATGTAGAAAAGTTCAGGAATGCCAACAGAATTATCATCATTGCCTGCGGAACTTCATGGCATGCCGGTCTTATCGGAGAATATCTTATTGAAGAATATGCAAGAATCCCTGTAGAAGTGGAGTATGCATCGGAATTCAGATACAGAAACCCTATTATTACCGATAAAGATGTTGTTATTGCAATTTCCCAGTCCGGAGAAACTGCAGATACCATGGCTGCACTAAAGCTTGCTAAAGAAAAAGGAGCATTTATTTATGGTATATGTAATGTAGTAGATTCATCTATTGCAAGAATTACCGATGCCGGTTCCTATACACACGCCGGCCCGGAGATCGGGGTGGCTTCTACAAAAGCGTTTACAGCACAGCTTACCATTCTTACTTTAATTGCATTTAAACTAGGAAAACATAACGGAAACCTTGGTAATGCTGAATTCATGAGCTTAATTGCTGAGCTGGATGCAGTTCCTAAGAGAATTGAAGAAGTTTTGAATTCTACGCATGAACTTGTTCAGAATATTGCAAAAGACTTTGTGGATGCTACCAACTTCCTTTATTTAGGAAGAGGATACAACTATCCGGCGGCACTGGAAGGAGCTTTAAAGCTAAAAGAAATCTCTTATATTCATGCAGAAGGATATCCGGCAGCAGAAATGAAGCACGGACCAATTGCTTTGATCGATGAAAACATGCCGATCGTTATTATTGCTCCTAAAAAAGGTCATTATGATAAGATCGTAAGCAACGTTCAGGAAATTAAAGCAAGAAAAGGAAAAATTATTGCAGTGGTTAATAAAGGAGATCAGCAGGTAAGTTCAATGGCAGATTATGTTATTGAAGTTCCTGAGACTTCAGAATGTTTCTCACCAATCGTTGCGTCAGTGCCTTTACAGCTGTTAGCATACTATATAGCAGTGTATAGAGGAGCTAATGTAGACCAGCCGAGAAACCTTGCAAAATCAGTAACCGTGGAATAAAAAATTGTTGTAAATAAAATAAATTTAGATTTCTTCCGTTATTTCAAAAAAAATCTTAAAAGTTTCTTAAAAAAATTATATATTTACGGCTTAATTATAAAAATTAACATGAAAAGGATATTTCTTTTATTATTGTCTGCGTCAGTAGCATCGGTATCTTGTTCAGGTGGTGGCAGCTCTTCAGTTGGGAAGCCAGGAACAAAAGGAGAATTGATACCAAGAGAAAAAACGAAATCATTTGTTGCGGAAAGACCATACGGAATGGTCGCAATTCCTGCAGGTTCATTTGTTGTTGGTTTAGCAGACCAGGATCCAACAAATACTCCTGAAAAAGCTTCATTGAAAACAGTTACTGTTTCTTCTTTCTTCATGGATGAAGCAGAGACTACCAATGCAGAGTACAGGGTATTTATCAACTATGTAAGAGATTCTATCGCTAGAACACTACTTGCTGAGGCTGCCGGAGAAGGCGGAGAAGGCGGACGTAGAGGAGCAAGCATAGGAGATTATGCATACCTTGCTAAAAAAGAAGAAAATTTAACACCTTATCAAGAATATTTAGAAGGCCAGGGAGGAAGAGAAGACGGAAGTTATGATGCAAGCAAAAGACTAGACTGGAAAATCCCGTTACATTGGAGTACAGGTAAGTATCCTGATGTAGAATATGCGGAAGTTTTAGAATCTATGTATCTGCCGGCTTCTTCCAGAATCGGAAACGAAAGAATCCTGGATGTAAGTAAGCTTAAATATACCTATCAGTGGGGAGATATGGATGCTGCAATTGCTGATAACGAAAGAGGGGCAAACTACCTGAAGAGTTCAAGCATTGCGATCTATCCTGATACTACAGTTTGGGTAAAAGATTTCCATTTTGCTTATAATGAGCCATTGTTTGAACAGTATTTCTGGCACAAAGCTTATAAAAACTATCCTGTAGTAGGGGTTACATGGGATCAGGCTAGAGCTTACTGTAACTTCAGATCTAAACTGAAAACAGACTATAACGAAAGTTTAAAAAGAAAAAAACAAAGACCATTGACATTCCGTCTTCCAACTGAAACAGAATGGGAATACGCTGCAAAAGGGGGAATGCAAAATGCTACTTATCCATGGGGAGGTCCTTATTTAATGGACGACAGAGGTTGCTACCTTGCCAACTTCAAACCTAAGAGAGGTAACTACATGGAAGACGAGAAAAAAGGTACTTATACATATACAGCTCCAGTTAAGAAATTTAAGAAAAATGGGTTTGGGTTATTTGATATGGCTGGAAACGTTTCTGAATGGACAGCATCTGCTTATAACAACTCTTCTTATGGATTCTCTTCTACTTTAAATCCTTCTACGAAAGATAAAGTAGATACAAAAAGATCTGTAAGAGGTGGATCTTGGAAAGACGTTGGCTATGCGCTGATGACCGGTGCAAGAGATTGGGAAAGAAAAGATTCCGCAAGAAGTTATATCGGATTCAGAACTGTACAGGATATTCCTGAAGCAGCTGTTAAACCAAGAAGAGTTAACAGATAATCAATCAGACAATTATTTTTCAATACAATTTTATTTAACATTAAAAAAACTAACTTAATATGTTTAAGACTAAAGATGCTTGGATGAATTTCTTTTATTCATTCGGGGCTGCAATTGTAATTCTTGGAGCTTGGCTTAAAATTACTCACATTACCCTGGGACCTATTAACGGAAATATGGCTCTTACTGTGGGACTTATTACGGAAGCTATTATCTTTATCATTTTCGCATTTGACCCTCCAAAATCAGAAGAGTCTTATGCTTGGGAAAATGTATATCCTGAATTATTAGATAAACATGCGAATCCAAACCCGCTTCACTCTAATGTATCTACTAAAGTGAATGCTCAACAGCAGTTTGCAGAATTAGAAAATTCTCTTTCGACGAAACTAGATAAAATGCTTGAAGATGCTAAACTTGATGTTCAGTTATTCGAAAGATTAAGAACAGGAATCGACAAGTTTTCAAATTCTGTAGACCAGATCAACCAAACCGTTGATGTATCTGCATCTACTCACAAGTACAATGACCAGCTTAATAAAGCAGCTCAGCACATGGAAAGCATGAATGCTCTATATGCAATGCAGCTTGAAAGCGGAAAAAGACAATCTGAATTTGCTAATAAATATGTAGCAGATATGCAGAAGTCTGCAGAGCAGTCTGAGAAATTCAATCAAGAGCTACAAGGTTTAACATCTAATCTGAATAACTTAAACAGAGTTTATGGCGGTATGTTAACTGCTATGAAGTCTTAATCCTGAACCATTTCTAAATTTAACTACTTAATCAAAAAACAAAGAAAAGAGAATGGCACAAGGAAAACAGACCCCTCGTCAGAAGATGATCAACCTGATGTATCTGGTGTTCATCGCGATGATGGCCCTCAACATTGATGCAGAAATCATCAGATCATATTATGACTCAACCAGAGCGTTGAATGAAACAAGAACTTTAACAGAGAAAAAGAACGAAAAGATCTTTGAAAGAACGCTTGAGGCTAAAGCTCAGCAGGTTCCGGATACTTACGCTCAGCCTTGGGAACAGTATAAAGTTCTGAAAGGTAAGATTGATGTATTGGTATCCTCTGCTCAGGGAATCAAAGACGCTCTTAAGAAACAGTCAGAGTTCCACGATAAAGATCCTAAAACAGGAAAAGATATTGATGTAAGCGAAAACTTTGCCGCATTAAATAACAATGAGGCTACTACAGAATATTTCTTTAAAGAAGGTGACGAAAATACACCTTCAAAAGGAGCTTTAGATCTGAAAGCTAAGATTGATGATGTAAGAAATTATATCAATGCAACTTTTGGTAATAATGAACAATTGAAGGACCTTGTAGATAGAGCAAACAAATCTCTTATCGCAGAATATCCTAAAGGAAAATCTCCGAATGATAAAACATGGTTCCAGAATAAATTTTATCACCAGCCGCTTATCGCTGCAATTTCTAATCTGGAGATTATCCAAAATGATGCCAGAAATGTACAATCTGATGCATTGGCATTATTACTTCAGGAAAAAGTAGATGCGAGTATCAAATTTACAAGCTATGAAGCTATTGTTTCAGGTCCGGTAGATATTCAGGCAGGTAAACAGGCAGAGGTAAAAGTAATGTTAGGAAACTATTCTAACAGTAATAAGATCAGTATTTCTGGTGTTAGCAGAGTAGAAAACGGTAAAGGTACAATTTCAATTTCAGGTTCTGGACTTGGAGAGCATAAATTAGGAGGTGTAATTACACTAACTGATGCTTCAGGTAAATCACAGCCTTTCCCTTGGACGCATACGTATAACGTAATTGCAGGACCAAGAGAAGTAAAACTTGAAAAAGGATTATTACTTTCTGCAGATAAGATGAATGTAATGTACAGAGGACTTGAGAACCCTGTTTCAGGATCTATCTTAGGTGCTGATAACTCTAGACTTTCATTATCTGCTCCAGGAGCTGTTGTGAAGAGCACAGGTCCGGGTAAATGGGATGTAACTCCTACTACAGGTAATACTGTTAAGTTAACATTATCAGGAACTGATCCATATGGTAAGACTGTTTCTCAGGTATTTGAATACAGAATTAAAAATATTCCTAGACCTCAGGGACAAATCAGAGGCAAGACGGTTAACTATATGCCTGTAGGTTCTATTCCTAACCAGATTGTATCTGCAGCGTTGCCAGATTTTGATTTCCCTGTTTCGTTTACAGTAAACAGCTTCATTATCAAAGTTCCTGGAAGAGCTGGTACATTGATCCAAGGAAGTTCACTTCAGGGTGCAGAAGGTATGCTTAGAAATCTTAGACCAGGCGATGTCGTTCAGATCTATGATATTCAGGCAACAGCTACAGGTCTTGGAAACCAGAAACTTAAGGAGATATCACCTGTAATTATTAATGTTCAATAAGGTTAATTTGTAAAATCATATTATGAAAAAATATATTAGCAGTCTTTTAGTACTAGTTTCGGGATTTGCTTTTTCCCAGACTATTCTGAACGCTTCTTCTCCTGAGGAATTTAGACAGATGAGAGCTGAATCTATGAGAAAAGCAGGGGATACTGTTATCAGTAATAAAGTGAAACCACTGGAATATGGATTCGTAGATGATAAAGACATCATGAAAAGTATGTTTGTTTGGGAGATCATTGATATGAATGATAAGATCAACCAACCTTTCTACTATGACAATCCGGATGGTCTTCTTTCTTCCTCTACAAGATCTATATATCAGCTTTTGTTAGATGGTGCGCTTAACGGAACCATCAAGGAAGTATATGATGATGATAACTTTGTAACCAGACTTAGCCCAGAAGCTATTCAGAAAAGACTGGAAAGTGTAAGACTGGATGAAGAAGCTATCGATATTCTTAACTCCGGAAGAGCATTAACAGAAGAAGAAAAGAAGAGATTAACAGATATCATCAGAACAACAACAGATAAAGTTAAAGTTCTTAAGATAATGGGTATGTGGTTCATCGATAAGAGAGACGGGCAAATGAAGTACAGACCTCTGGGTCTTGCAGCTATGGGTCCGGATCCATCTTCAATAGGAAGAATTGGTCCTGACGGCCAGCCTCTTGCAGGTGGTGATGATCTTGTAGACCTGTTCTGGATCTATTATCCAAATGCACGTGAAATCCTTGCGAATAATTATGTGTATAACAGAAAGAACTCTTCTGCGGACCTGTCTTTTGATGATATTATCAATGCAAGAAGATTCTCTTCAATAATTTATAAGTCATCAAGCGGTTTAGGAGACGGTAAAATCAAAGATTATATTCCTAGAGATGCTGATGATCAGCTGGAAGAAAGCGAGAGAATTAAATCGCAGATTCTTGAAATGGAAAATGAAATGTGGAATTACTAAATTTCACTTGATATTTATAGAAAACCTGAGTATTTTTACTCAGGTTTTTTTATTATGAAGAATGTAGATTATATTATTGTCGGGGATGGCTATGCAGGGCTGTTTTTTGCCCATCAGCTTATAAAGAACGGTAAATCCTTCGTCATCTATTCTGAGGGAAGGAAAAGCGCTTCTCAGGTTTCAGCAGGAATTATCAACCCGGTAGTTCTGAAGAAATTTACAACTTTCTGGAAAGCTCAGGAGCAGATTGATTTTCTGAAGATTACTCTGGATGAAATTAAATCTTATACAGATAAAAATTATCTTATCAAAGCACCCATCCACAGAATTTTTCATGATGAAAATGAACAGAAGCTCTGGCTGAAGAAATCAGAAAATGAAGACCTGTCTGATTTTCTTGACAAAAATTTCGATCGTTTAGAGGGCGTAAAAAACGAGTTTAAGACCGGAAAGGTTAATCAGTCTGCCAGACTGGATGTAAGTGGATTTTTTGAGGGTTTATTCAGTTATTTCAAGAAAAATGAGCTGATCGAAGAAGAAAAATTTGATTATGCAAAATTAGATGCTCAGAATTCATCCTACAAAGATTATCAGTTTAAAAATGTTGTATTCTGTGAAGGTATGGGAGTGAAAGAGAATCCATATTTTTCTGATATTGCAGTTAATCCCAATAAAGGGCATCACATAAAAGTGAAACTGTCTGTATCTCTTCCTGAAAATATTACCGTTAAAAAGAAACATTTCCTGTTTCCAACTGATAATGGAACGTATTTTTATGGTGGAACCTATGACAGAGAGCAGCTTCATCATCATATAGATGATTCTGCAGTGGAGCAGCTTGTCAATGGTCTCTCTGAAATTTATCCTTATGATTTTGAAGTAAAAGAAGTGAACTTTGGCTTCCGTCCTACAGTAAAAGACCGAAGGCCTATCATCGGAAGACATGAAGAATATAAAAATCTCTATGTTTTCAATGGATTAGGGGCAAGAGGAATTCTTAACGGATGTTATTTTTCCCATAGCCTGTACCGTTTCATCGAGGAAAATATCCCTCTGCATGAAGAAGTTTCCTTAAACAGATTTCAATAAGAGTTAAAATATATATTCAAGAAACAGGTCTATGAATGAAAATCTTCTCGGAATCACAGCCGGTGTTCTTACCTCCATTTCGATGATTCCCCAGCTAATAAAAGTGATCAGGAAAAAAGATGTGAAAGATATTTCTTTGGTTATGCTTCTGATTCTTATTTCAGGACTTTCACTATGGGTATGGTACGGTATTAAGAAAGATGAACTGCCTATAATTCTGTCGAATTCATTTGCTGTATTGGTGAATTTGAGTCTTTTAGGCTGCTATATCCTCTATAAAAAATCTTGAGTTCAGATAATAGTATAATAGTAGCGGCGGGCCATTCGGCCCGCCGCTACTGCTTGACAATATATTTTTTTCAATTAGTTCTGAAGTGTGAACTTTGCCAAAGGAGCCATTTTGGCCTTATTTAAAGTCAGTGTATTTCCGTTAACCGAATAATTATCTGCTGCAAGTACAGCTTTTGTAAATTGATTTTCAATATCCAGATCTTCACAGGCCATCATGGTGGACATTCCCTGGTTGAATTTGATTCTCATAGCTTCTGGCTTAATTTCATAAGTTCCTCCAAAGCCATTGCACCCGGCATGTCCCTCATATCTCATACCTTCTGTATTAAGCTTGAAATAAGGATTATTTTTAGGGTTTTTAAGCTGAATAGGTTTTCCGTTTAATTCCGTCAGTTTCCATGTTTTCCCTGT
Organism: Chryseobacterium indologenes; assembly: GCF_001295265.1. Taxonomy (GTDB): domain Bacteria; phylum Bacteroidota; class Bacteroidia; order Flavobacteriales; family Weeksellaceae; genus Chryseobacterium; species Chryseobacterium indologenes_A. The sequence continues at coordinate 12,202 of NZ_LJOD01000011.1, forward strand.
AATATCGGTACTGTTCTGAGCTGAAGGAGTTTTACATGAAATTAAGAATGCAAACAAGAATACAGTAGATAAGTAATAAAGTAAATTTTTCATAATAATTGATATTTTGATTAAAAGTAATGGTTCTGCCTTATTTTAGTAAGAAGCCATTTTTGCAGATCCGGAACCTTTAGAGTCACGTTTAGAATGGAACAGTACCATGTCTACATTTTTCTTTAAAAAAGTAATGTTTCCTTTAATGTCAGAATATTGATATTCCTCATTAGAGGCCGTATATTCAGGCAGTGCATCGCTTTTCTTCAGATTATAGGTTTTTCCGTTCAGATGAACAGTAGCCGTGTTTTTTGTACTGTTTACGGTGACTTCTATTGTTTCGCCATAGCTGTCAGTGAAGACATTTTTAGATATTTCATCTTTGTTTTCCGGAGCGGCAGTAATGGTTTCAGCTTCTTTACCAGGATGTTTACACGCTGTTGAGGAAAAGACGGCTACTCCTACAAGGACCGTTGTTAATAATTTTTTCATAGTGATAAGTGATTTTAAAGTGTTGCATGAAATTGCGATATTAATATTATATAAAATTACAAATATTATTGATAATTATATGTTAATTTTACATAAATTAATTATATTTTTTTATTCAAAAACAATGCGATTTCTTTTAAAGTACTTTCATAAGCCCTCAAAGAAGGAAGTATTAAAAAAAATCAGAAGGATATGCCCGGATTTCAGGGTCCGATTTCAGAATAAAAAATATATTCTTTTACCATTTCACGGTGCTGTTTTAACGCGGTGCAAAAGTATTAAAAATTACAACATGCTGATACATAGGTTTAAATGATTTAAATCATGCTGTAATGAAATATAGAATTTAATTGAACTGCCATTCTAATAAATATATCCTTCAAAAAAACAGTAAAGAAAATAATGATGGATCATTCATTGAAAGAAGATGAAAATAATTATGAAATCCCGTAATTACCTTATTCAGCTTATTTAAAGGAGCGTTAAATTTTGTTAATCTGCTATGAGGATATATATTTCTAAATGTACATTTGCGACTTCAAAATGAGAAACTTTATAATATATTTTTTGACAGGCCTTTTCCTGCTATTTGTAGTAGAGAGCCGTCTGAATGTTAAAACACTTCGGAATGACTATTCCGGACATGTTTCTCATCATATGCCCAAAAGAGCCAACCGCCTGAATCAGACGTACGAAAAGCTTACCATTCAGCAGATGGCAGATCATATAGACAATTCCACATTAGAACTTTATGAAGATGATTTCCATCTTTCTGATACTTTTCAGGCCATTGTTGTTCTTGCCGGAGTGTTTAATCTGGTTTATATTTTTGGATTAAGATCTTTTAAAAGCAAAAAACCTGATATTCATGGTTTCCTTTCGCTGTTTTCCCATGTAAAAAGATTCATTCTGATCCGTTCTATCAGAATTTAAAAATTCACTTTTTTTAATTTGTTTTCTGTTCTCAATGCAGGCAGGAAACACACTGTGTTGTGTATGCCGGTAATCATCACATCGCAGAAATCTCTGTTACCTTTTATTTCCATTCAAAACATTAACGAATTTATATTAACTCTAGAATTATGATGAAAAGAGTTGCCTCAGGCATTGCGCTTTGTACCCTTTTGCTGGCAGTAAGCTGCGGTCACAAAAAAGAAGAAAAAGAAGAAGCGGCAGTTTATCCTGTTACCAGTCCTGTAAGGATGGATACTGTGATCAATAAAGAATTTGTAGCCCAGATCCAGTCCGTAAAAAACATTGAAATCCGCGCACAGGAAAAAGGATTTCTCGAAAAAATTTACGTAGATGAAGGCCAGTATGTACACGCAGGCCAGACCCTGTTCAGAATTATGCCTCAGTTATACCAGGCAGAGCTGTTAAAAGCTAAAGCAGAAGTAGAGCAGGCATCTATTGAACTTAAAAATGCCAGTACGCTGGCTAATAACAACATTGTTTCCAAGAATGAAAGAGCAATGGCTAAAGCTAAGCTGGATGCAGCTAATGCTGAAATGAAACTGGCTCAGATCCATTTATCATTTACCGATATTAAAGCCCCGTTTTCAGGAGTAATCAACAGAATTCCTCTAAAATTGGGTAGCCTTGTGGATGAAGGTGATCTGTTGACTTCTTTATCAGACAATACAAGTGTTTACAGCTATTTTAATGTTTCAGAACCAGAATATCTGAGCTATCAGACCCATGCGGCAGACAGGGGAAGCAATCAGGTATCCTTAATCATGGCCAATGGAGAAACACTGCCTCAAAAAGGAGAGATCCAGACCATTGAAGGAGAATTTGACAACGAAACCGGCAATATTGCCTTCAGAGCAAAATTCCCCAACCCGGATAAGCTTCTGAGAAACGGAGAAACCGGGAAAATACAGATGACCCTTCCGGTACATAACGCATTAATTATTCCACAGAAAGCAACCTATGAAATCCAGGATCAGAAATATGTATTTGTGATTGATAAAAACGGGGTAGCAAAATCCAGAAACATAAAAATAGCTTATGAACTGCCTGATCTTTATGTAGTGGGTTCTGGCCTTTCGACAGGAGATAAAATATTATTGGAAGGAGTACAGAAAGTAAAAGACGATCAAAAGATAAAAATAAAATTCCAGGATCCTAAAAAAGTTCTTCAGTCGTTGAAATTAAAAGCAGAGTAGTCTACGTCTAATAAAGAAACAGTATGTTTAAGAAATTCATCCGCAGACCTGTTCTGTCTATCGTAATCTCTTTGATTATCGTATTTATGGGAGTTTTGTCATTGGTAAAACTTCCGGTGACCCAGTTTCCTTCAATTTCTCCGCCTAAAGTAAATATTACTGCGGAATATCCCGGAGCCAACAACGAATTATTGATCAAGTCCGTGGTTATCCCCCTCGAAAGAGGACTGAATGGAGTACCGGGCATGAAATATATGACTTCCGATGCAGGAAATGACGGGGAAGCTTCCATTCAGGTGGTGTTCGATCTTGGAACAGATCCCAATGTTGCCGCAGTAAATGTTCAGAACCGTGTATCTTCAGTAGTCAATAAACTTCCACCGCTGGTAGTACGTGAAGGAGTGAAAATTACCCGTGAAGAACCCAATATGCTCATGTACATCAACCTGTACAGTGACGATCCTAAAGCTGACCAGAAATTCCTGTTCAATTATGCTGATATTAACGTAATGTCCGAATTGAGAAGGGTAAGCGGGGTAGGATTCGCAGATATTCTAGGAACCCGTGAATATGCCATGCGTATCTGGCTGAAGCCAGACAGGCTTACCGCTTATAATATCTCAGCTGACGAGGTAATGGAGGCCCTGAATCAGCAGAGTCTTGAAGCTTCTCCGGGAAAAACAGGAGAGAGCTCCGGGAAGCGCTCGCAATCATTTGAATACATCCTGAAATATCCGGGACGTTTCAATAATGAAAAAGACTACGGAAACATCATCTTAAAAGCAAAATCAGCCGGAGAATTTGTAAGGCTGAAAGATGTTGCAGATATTGAATTCGGAAGCTCAATGTATGATATCTATTCCACGCTGAACGGAAAACCTTCGGCAGCAATTACTGTAAAGCAGTCATATGGCTCCAATGCAAGTGATGTTATCAAAAATGTGAAGGCTTTAATGGCGGACCTTGAGAAAAATACATTTCCGAAAGGTATGCATTATGATATCAGCTATGACGTTTCCAGGTTCCTTGATGCTTCCATGGAAAAAGTAATTCACACATTGTTTGAAGCTTTCATTCTTGTGGCAATCGTAGTATTTCTGTTCCTTGGAGACTGGCGTTCAACGCTAATTCCGGCTCTGGCCGTTCCCGTTTCATTGGTGGGTACATTTGCTGTAATGTTTGCATTCGGAATCACCCTGAATATGATTTCACTCTTTGCTCTGGTAATGGCCATCGGGGTTGTAGTAGATGATGCGATTGTAGTGATTGAAGCTGTTCACGCCAAAATGGAGGAGAAACATCTTTCCCCTTTGAAAGCCACAGAAGAAGCAATGCATGAGATCAGTGGGGCCATCATTGCGATTACATTGGTAATGGCATCCGTATTCATTCCAATTGCCTTTATGTCCGGCCCGGTAGGAGTATTTTACCGTCAGTTCTCTATTACCATGGCTTCGGCAATTATCCTTTCCGGAGTGGTTGCATTAACGCTTACACCTGCACTTTGCGCCCTGATCCTGAAAAATAACCACGGAAAAGCCAGAAAGAAGACACCCGTTACCATTTTCCTGGATAAATTCAATAACCTGTTTACAAAAGGAGCCGGGAAATACGAGAAACTGCTGAATAAAACAGTAACAAAGAAAGCATTTACCCTTCCGTTATTGCTGGCATTCTGTGCCTGTACTTTCTTCCTGAGTAATTCCCTTCCTTCCGGATTTATCCCGGCAGAAGACCAGGGAATGATCTATGCGATTATCCAGACCCCGCCGGGATCTACACTGGAAAGAACCAATCAGATTGCGAGAGAATTGCTTCGGGAATCTGAAGATATTGACGGGGTGCAGTCAGTTTCCTCACTGGCAGGATACGAAATTCTGACAGAAGGAACCGGTTCCAATTCAGGAACCTGTCTGATCAACCTGAAAAGTTGGGAAGAACGCAAAGAATCCGCCGCAGAAATTATTGAAAAGCTGGAAGAAAAAGCCAAAAATATTCCCGGAGCCAATATAGAATTTTTCCAGCCGCCTTCCATTCCGGGATATGGTGCCGCGGGAGGTTTTGAACTCCGCCTGCTGGATAAGGCCGGAAGTGGAGATTACCATAAAATGGAACAGGTAAGCAACGATTTTGTAAAAGAATTAAAGAAACGCCCTGAACTGGGGTCTGCATTTACTTTCTATTCTGCAAGCTTCCCTCAGTATATGCTTAAGGTGGATAATGATCTTGCCGAGCAAAAAGGGGTTACCATTGATAATGCTATGGGCAACCTGTCTACTCTGATCGGCTCCAACTATGAGACCAGTTTTATCCGTTTTGACAGGCCTTACAAAGTAATCGTACAGGCCGGACCGCAGTACCGGGCACTTCCAACCGACCTTCTGAAACTGTATGTGAAAAATGATAAAGAACAGATGGTTCCGTACTCCGATTTTATGAAACTTGAAAAAGTATACGGACTTTCCGAGATTACAAGACATAATATGTATAACTCTGCCGAAGTGAGCGGAACTCCGGCGCCGGGATACAGCAGCGGACAGGCCATCAAAGCCATTCAGGAAGTTGCTGATAAAACACTTCCTAGAGGTTTTGGAATAGACTGGGCAGGTATTTCTAAAGACGAGGTGAGCCGTGGAAACGAAGCTATATTTATCTTTCTGGTGTGTCTGGGATTTGTTTACCTGATCCTTTCAGCACAATATGAAAGCTTTATCCTTCCGCTTCCGGTAATTTTATCCCTTCCTACAGGTATTTTCGGAGCATTTTTATGCCTGAAATTATTAGGTCTGGAAAATAATATTTATGCACAGGTTGCCATGGTCATGCTGATTGGCCTGCTGGGTAAAAATGCTGTACTGATTGTGGAATTTGCGGTTCAGAAGAAAGCCGAAGAAGGAATTCCGGTGGTTAAGGCGGCTATTGAAGGCGCAGCCATCCGTTTTCGTCCTATTCTGATGACTTCATTTGCCTTTATTGCAGGTCTTATTCCACTGGTAATGGCTACAGGCCCCGGAGCAATAGGGAATCGTACTATCGGGACAGCTGCAGCCGGCGGTATGCTTATAGGAACTGTTTTCGGACTGATGATTATTCCGGGACTGTATTATATATTCGGAACCATTGCAGAAAAATCAAGACTGGCCAGATATGAAGAAGAGAACCCATTAACAGAACAAACTGAACCTTACGAACACGATGGAAAATTTGAAGATTAAGAATATATTCACTGCGGCAGTAATATCGCTTGTATTAGCAGGTTGTAAAGCTCCCATGGCAACCGTTATAAAAGATGAAGTAAAAGAAAACCTTCCCCAGAATTTCAATCAGGAAGAGCCTCAGGACGCAAATAACAATAGCGGAACAACCCCATGGAGACAATTTTTTACAGATCCTAATCTGGTTAGCTTAATTGAGACTGCCCTGAAAAATAATCAGGAACTGCTGATTACGCTTCAGGAAATTGAAATTGCCAAAAGTGGTGTTTTAGCTAAAAAAGGAAAACTGAGCCCTGCTGTTTCTGCCGGAATAGGAGCGGGACTTAAAAAAGCGGGACGTTACACCAGTGAAGGAGCAGGAGATGCTACTACAGAAATAGAACCCGGAAAAGAAATGCCGGATCCACTGGGTAATTTTGAAGGAGGATTGATGGCCAACTGGGAAATCGATATCTGGAAAAAACTCAGAACCGAGAAAGAAGCTGCAGTAGCTCACTATCTTTCTACAGTTGAAGGGAAGAACTTTGTATTGTCCAATCTTATTGAAGAAGTGGCGGATAATTACTATGAATTGCTGGCTCTTGATAATCAGTTGGATATTATTCAGCAATATATCAGGCTTCAGGAAAGAGCCCTGGAAATTTCTAAAATACAGAAAGAAGCCGCGGCAGCCACAGAACTGGCCGTGAAAAAATTTGAAGCTGAGCTGGCAAAATCGAAAGCTGCAGAATACACCATCCGCCAGCAGATTACAGAAAAAGAAAATCAGATTAATGCCCTTCTGGGTAGATATCCGCAGCCTATTATAAGAACAAAGGAAAGCTTCATGTCTACCATTCCGCAGACTGTTTATACCGGGATTCCGTCTCAGCTTCTGTCTAACCGTCCGGATATTAAACAGGCAGAACTGGAGCTTAAAGCAGCAAAACTGGATGTGCAGGCCGCAAGAAAAGAGTTTTATCCGTCACTTGAAATTTCTGCAACCTTAGGGCTGGAAGCTTTCAAACCTTCCTATCTGGTTAAAATGCCGGAATCCATTGCCTATAATTTAGCAGGAGAGCTGGCCGGGCCGCTGATCAATAAAAGTGCTATCAAAGCCAATTTCCAGACAGCTGATGCCAAACAGATACAGTCTCTTTATGAATATGATAAAACAATTCTGAATGCTTATCTGGACGTGGCCAACCTGATGTCTAAGATTAAAAATATAGACCAGTATTATCAGCTGAAATCTCAGGAAACCAAAGCGCTGGACCAGTCTATTGATATCGCTAACCAGCTATTCAGAAATTCAAGAGCAGATTATCTGGAAGTGCTGTTAAATCAAAGAGATGCTCTGGATGCAAAAATGGAACTGATTGAAGCTAAACAGAAACAGCTTAGCACAGTGGTGGATATTTACAAAAGCCTTGGAGGAGGCTGGAAATAAAAATATCATAATTCTCAATAAAACAGTTAATGTTTTGAGGCTGGCCCCTGCGGGGGCTGTTTTTTTTTTAATAATGAACCAAATAATTGATTCTTAAAATAATTCCGGAGGATTTGTTTGCTATATTTGTGATACTGTCACACCACACAAAATCTAGTCCGCCATGAAAAATGTTCTTTTAGCCGTTCTTGCTGTTATCATTATCCTGATTGCCATATTACTGATTAAAACCTATACGTATCCATTTAAAAAGAACAAAGCGGATGCTTCTGAAGGTTGGAAGCCTGTTAAGAATGATTCTGCGGTGATGCGTCTGTCCGGCGGGATCAAAATTCCTACCGTTTCTACGGGAAGCCTGGGCGTTTTCAATTATGCACCTTTTGATCAGTTGAAAGAATATCTGAAAAATTCCTACCCCTTAGTCTACCAGAATACCGAAAATTACGAGATCAATGGATATGCATTGGTTTTTAGGCTGAAGGGTAGTACTTCCGGGCTTGAACCTGTTTTGTTTCTTTCCCATATGGATGTAGTTCCTCCCGGTGATGCTGATGTGAAAAGTAAAGAACAGAATGTTTTCAGACCGGATGACCAACCGGTTCCTGCTGTATCTAAAGTTGCAGAAGACTGGGATTTCGAGCCGTTTTCAGGAGCAGTTGCCCATGGAAGAATTTATGGAAGAGGAGCAATAGATATGAAAGGAATGCTTTTCTCTTTAATGGAATCTATGAACAATATGATTAAAAGCGGCCAGGTTCCTAAGCGGGATATCTATCTTGCTTTTGGCTTTGATGAAGAAGTAGGAGGGCAAAAAGGTGCAGTACAGATTGCAGAACATTTCAGGAAAGCAGGATTGAAGTTTGAGGCTGTGTATGATGAAGGAGGCCTGATTATGGAAAAAGGAAATGTTGCCGGAATAAATTCAGATGTAGCAGTGGTAGGCTGTGCAGAAAAAGGTTTCTTATCTGCAAAAATCAAAGTAAAAGGGCTTGGAGGCCATTCTTCTATGCCACCTATGGAAAGTGCTATCGGAAAAGCGGCAGTGATTATGCAGCGTCTTGAGGACCATCAGATGAAACCGGTAATTACTCCCCTGATTAAGAATTTTTTTGATAATATCGGTGGATCGATGCCTTTTACCAGTAGGCTTGCTATTGCTAATCAATGGCTTCTGAAGCCTCTGCTTTTGTCACAGCTCACTAAAAATAATACCACCAATGCATTGGTGCGGACCACAACTGCCCTTACCATGATGAAAGGCAGTGACGGCGCCAATGTTCTTTCCCCGGAAGTGGAATTTGTAGTTAATTTCAGGCTTATTCCCGGAAATTCCGTGCAAGAGGTTCGTGAGCATATTGCAAAAGCAACAGAAGGTTTCGATGTTGAGGTAGAAGATATTGATAATACCAGAGAAGCCTCTGCCGTATCACCAACAGACACAAAAGCCTATCAGATGATAGAAGCCGGAATAAAGGAGATTTATCCTGAGGCCATTGTTACACCTTACCTTACCATGGCCGCCACAGATGCTTATAAATACCAGATAGTAAGCAGGAATATTTACAGGTTCATGCCTGTTAAGATCAACCGTTCGGAGCAGCAAAGCATTCATAGTACCAATGAGTATATCAGCATTGAAAACTATCTGAAGATGATCCGTTATTTTGAATATATCATGAAAAATTACGATAAATAACTTAAATAAAAATTCAGTAAAAGAAAACAAAATAAGCAGGGCTGCAATCCAGGATTTTTCTAAAATGAAAAAAAATATAGAATATGATCTTGCAAAGGTTTTATTTTTATATTACATTTATGAACCTAGTTTCTAAATAGATACACCATGCGCACATTATTATTTACGGCCCTTTTACTTTCTTTTATTAGCTGTCAGAGTAACGAAAAGCCGAATGCAAAAACTACAGAAGCGGTAGCTGAAAATAACCTGTCGCCGACCCATCAGGAAGAAGTTCCATTACAAGACGCGGAAGCCATCGTTAAACAAATAAAATCCGATTACGCAGCGGTGAACAGCAAAAAACTGGCAGCCCGAAAAATCGTTATTGAAGAAGGAGCATTTGCGGAAGATTGTCGTATCTCCGTTGCCAATGTCGCTTATTTTGCACCGGCAGGCGGTAAAACAGAGAAGATAACTTCTATCGTAGGCTCAGATTCTCACGTAGATACTTTCGAATATTATTATAAGGACGGGCAGTTGTTTTTCATCTTTCACAAGCAAGAATATTTTCCGCCATTGAAAGGCGCGAAACCTGAGGTATCGGAGCTAAGGGTCTACATCAGCAACAGCAAGGCAGTGAAGTATATCAGCAGTACAGGTGGTGATTACAAACTTATGGATTTTGAAAAGCAAATCCGGGAAGGCAATGCTTTGTTCCGGGCAACAACCCGGCAGCAGGTACAGGATGCGATCTGCTCAGGCCAATAAAATATACATAAAATAAACATGTATTAGATGAATCGGAAAAAAGAGCTGTTACAGCCTTCAGGGATAACATTTATCCGGGTATTATAAGAAATAAATGAAATAGCAGGATCTTTAGCTGAGTTTGACGTAAACAGGGATACACTTTCTGAATAAACAATAAACATGCAGTTCTTTAACTATATAACAACCATTTTTATATTACTTTTTGTGATGATCAATACAAATGCGCAAACAAAATTATCGGGCAGGGTATATGATTATGCTCCGGAAATGGATTTAAAAACAGCAAAACTTATCACTGATGACAATGATTCTAATGGGATATTTCTGTTTTTAAACGATAGTGTGTTGATAAAAATAGATTACCGTAATGATACGCTATATACAAAGGCTGCTTACCACATCAGGAAAGGTGTATACGAACAGCTGTCTAACGGTAACAGACGATGGGCAGCAGAAGTAATTGATATCGAAATGGATAAAAATACAGTGAAAGAGACTACCGGAAATAACATTGAAAAAATAAACACTGACACAGTTCTGCATATTTCGATGCAATACAGTACAACTCTTAATGACAGGCCATATTATTTTTCAGAGGAAGGACATGGGAATTATTTATACATGGTACCGAGCCGGAGAAAATTGAATGCTGTTTTAAAAGAGCTGAAGGCAAAAGGAATTTTAAACCTGTTGGGGGTGAAGTAAAGTTAACCTGTTAGTGGTAGCACATCTCAATGAGTAGGAAGATAAAGTAAACATTATGTAGAGCCGTTGGCTGCTAAAATGGCATTAAGATGAATACAGGAAAGAATGTTTGTTTTATTGCAACTGCCTGTTATGGAGGTTACAATGCTTACGAAGTTATACTTCTTAGGAATTATCGGGATGATAAAATAAGTTGGGGAAACTATTTGCCCTGGGATTTTTCATCAAAAAAAATATATTACGTCAAGTTCTGTCGCATTACCGCAATAGCTTTGCTTTATCAAAATTACAGAGCTATGGAATTGCCGTTTTATTTAAGTTTTAATGAGTTTGAGAGCCATTATTATGACAACCTTGAAAAATGGTTTGAAGAATATCATAATACCAGTGAAACCGACTATGTGAGAGCATTGGCAGAAATGTACAGCCCTTACTTGTATTACAGTTTTACAGATGACAGGATTATGGCAGATGCTTCTATGGAGATTAAGGACTGTTTTTTTCCTTACTATGATAAAATAGGCCTCTCTTTCTGTACCAGCTGTGAAAATGGTAAAACGCCTAAGCCAATCAAAGGAATGAATCATATATTTGAATGGAAAACGATTACCATGATGGAGTACGCACAGCATATTCTGGATAAAATCAACAGGTATATTTCAAAAAACAAAAACGTAGCTGAAACAGGAAGTATTCATGATTATATCAATGACTATGGGATTATTACATCCAGAGAAGGAGCCGGATACTGTGTTAATTACAACAGGCATCAGAAGGCAGTTCCTTTCCTCAAGGCTTATCTTCCCCATTACGGACAGACAGTAAATATTGCAGTTTACAGAGATTTTATTTTTTCCGCAGCTCAGATTGCGGAATATATTGACCGTAAACTCAGGTCAGTACAGGATTTTGAACATACGGTATATGTAAAGCTGAAATCGGAGGCAAAATTCAGAGTACAGATGAGTCATCAGTTTCTGACGATCTGCAATTAATCATTCGCACCAACATTCATATCTAAATTATATTTTTGCCGGAGAACGTTAAGCCGTTTTCCGGATTAAAATCCCGGTCATTTGATTGGGATTTTATTGCTTTTTATAAGGCAGGTTCCAGATAAGGTCAGCAGCCAGATAGTGTACCCCGCCTTTTTTTATACTTCGGCTGCCTCTGATCAGATCATCCATATATCCGATATCTACGGTAAAAGGAGAGTGGGGAATATTGAATGTATAATAAGCCGCAATACGCATTTCTCTATACCCGAAGGGCGTCCAGGCATGATCCTGATCATTGAGGTAGCTTGCAGAAAAAAGTCCTTCCGCACTTAAGGCCAGTCTTTGATTGTTTTTGGAAGATAGACTATAGGTAAGCTGGCTTTTGATACGGGTTCTTAACTGGAAATTTTCTTCAGCTTTGTTAAAATCAGCATCAAAAAACTTTCTGAACTCCTGACGTACTGTATTTTTCAGCTTCCACCTTTTTCCAAGGTTAAAAGTATAAGCATATCGTCCATAGATTCTGAATTCCTGTTCCGTACTTTCTTTTTCATAAGGATAATCACTCTCATATTTGGGCTGGCGCCGGTAGCTTAAGGCATAGCTGTACTGCTGGTGAGGAGCAAACGAATGGTAAACCTCGTGATTTAAAACCATGATCGCCTGTTTTGAAAACAGATTATCATTGTCGGGACTGCTCTTTCGGCCTAATGCAATATAGCTTAAGGACTGTTTCTTTCCCAAAGAATCCAGCTGGCGTTTAACTCCGAAAGCCGACCAGAATGCGGTATTGACATCTCCCAGACCCGGCGGACTGATCTGTGCTTTTACAAAACTGCCTGTACAGCCCAATAAAAGTAACCCTGCAAAAATCTTTTTAATGCTAATCATCATGATAACTTCTTCAATAGTAATGTATATGATTTGTCAAGTCAAAATATAGAAACGGAATATCCGGACTTAACAAATTTAAACGTTCAGGGAATTTAATGTTTACTCAAAATCCCTTAATACTGTTTAAAAACATGACAAAATAAAAACATGATTTAGGATAGATTTGGGAATAAATTAATGTGTGCTCCGGGTTTAGCGGATTCCAAGTTTTTCACTAGGGCAGTCAATATAAATACAGTTTTGTAAAAAAAGCTTATTGCCCAGCATTCCGGTCATTCCGGAAAACTTCATGAGCATATATTGAGACTGAGAGAAACCTTCTACGTAAGTTACCTCTGTTAAAGGAATTTTCTTGTCTTTAAAACGGATGATCATGTTGCTTTTCGCAGTATAGGAAGTCAGGATATCAGGCCTTGATTGAGCTTTTTCTACAATAATTTTTGATTGGGGTAATTTCAGGTCCGCCCACTGCTCTTTATGGGTCAGCAGCTCATAAGCACTGGTTCCCGAATCATAAAGAAATAGCTCTTCTTTTCCTTTTAAGATACCGCGGATCATAATTTTTCTCTTTTTAAATGTAAAATCAATAAGATTGCTTTGAAATTCCAAAGGTGCTTCAGACAGGTTAAAAATGATAAAATTTTCCTTAAAATTGATAATGGTTTTTCTGTCTTCAAGAATATCGGCTCCAAGTGTACCGATGATCTTCCCGGATTCTTTTTCTATTTCAGAAATTTTGAACTTATCGGATGAGATTTCTGTTTTGCCAATGTAGAACGTTGAAGAAGCATGATCATCATGAACCGTAATTCCTTTAATCTTTTTTATGGGAAAGCTGTAAAATTCAGTATATACGGCCCCGGTATCAAATTGAAGATAGTAAATGGCCGTATCTCCCGGAAAACGGACAGGTACAAGTAAAGCGCTTTTATCTTTTTCCGGCCATTTCATCGGAGTCTTTCCACTTTCATTTTTTACCGTTAAATAATTTTTCTCCGGAGTGAATTTCTGGTTAAAATAAAAATAGCTGCCCAGAAACAGAATCACCGTAATAATTAAAATCCCCGACAGAATTCTTCTGATTGTTCTCATATTAATTTTTGTACAAGATTCGGAAATCCGGACTAGTTTTTAGTCCAAAAGGATATGACAGTTTTACGACAATTTTATGACTTGGATTGTAAGGCGTTGTATTTGAAGGTTATGAAAGTGTTGTGGAGTTTTTTATCAATCGCTAAGGTAAACAAAGAATGAGCAATATTGGAATGCTTTTAAGATAAACAAAGCCGCTTCCTTATCTTTGAAATACAAGGTTATATCTATTGGCTTACGTCTTTGAAAAGTTAAATAATATTAAATAAATTTTGGTTTATTATATTAGCATTAATAATAACCCAAAAACCAATTTACACATGAACGAAATTAAACTAGATTACAATTCTACATATATCAGTTCAAATTTAATTGATGAATTAGATTATTTTATTGGTGGATATTCTAGTCCAGATGCAACTTTTCTTTATAGTTTAAATGCGTTCTTAGAGGCTTATATTTTGAATACAACATTTTATTTGTCAGAGACTGAATATAAACATATAAGTTTGATTTCTAAATCTCTATTTCCTAACGGCAGGCCAATTCTTGAACTATTAATCAAAAATAAGCAGGTAAAGATAATTGGTGGGATAGGTACAAATATAGCTACAGTAACAGGTATTTTTAAGACAGATTTAAGTAACCCTCAAACGTATCAGGAAAAGATTAATGAATTTTTAAATAATGGTTTAAAGACGGAGATTGCACAAAGTAAATACATGACAATTTCAAACATACATACTGCTCCAGATAAAATTAATTTCTTAAGTATTGGTAAAATTGATAACGGATTTATTGCAGTTGATATCAATGAGACGCCTCATAATTTTTATAAAAGTCTATCAACTATGACACATTATTCAAATGTTCAGGCCGCTCTTCCTTTCTATTCTTATAAATTACAGATGAACGAACTAAGAAGTAGAGGGACTTCTACAGATATCATTTATCAATTGACAAAATTATTTGAAATAAAGCAGAAAGATTTAAACGAATATTTTGGTGTAAGTAAGCAACAGATACCGCCACTTGTAAATATATTGTTGGGTCAATGTCAAAACTTATTTGAGTTACCCAATAAAATAGAACAGTTAAATCAAGACTTTACAGAATTGAGAAGTTCTATTATTAAATATGAAAAGAGATTAAACGAATCAAAAAATATTAAAGAACAAATAGACTCAATTGATGAATATAATGAATTTTGGAAAACTTTTAATCGCAAATATGTCGATAGTAATAGGCTCCATTTTAACTTTTGGGAATCAGTTGATGATTTAGAATATGATAAAGCTATTGACAATGCAATTGATAATAATACTTATTCTAATTTACTTGAAGATTTAAATGTTGGAAAGATTATTGGCAAAGGCGCAAAAAAACTGATAGACACATATAAAGAAAGAAGAGTTATAAATAGATTTAGAGGCGTTACGGACTTATGGAATTTGTTTAATAAATCTCCTAATGTTACAGAACATATAAAGAACTTTGAACGGGTTTTTAATGTGAAATTAGATAGAAGTTCTTTAGAAATCCTAAAAAAACAATTGGATGAAAGGTGATAAGTTATTTATTTTATAAATCTAAAAAATAGACAAATCAAAATATATAAAGCACTCCCTCTCTTTGTAAAAAAATTCGATTTTAAAACATAAGGATAAATCTTGGAACTTACTTATTTTATCAAAAAAAAGAATTCATAAAAATATGCAATATTCTATAGCTATTTTGTTAAGTATTGTAAGAATATTTTTAACTATCGAATTGAGGTAGTGATAAAACAAATGATATAAATAATATCAATTGCTGTCGATATTGATATTTGACAGATGCTTTATATTGTTTACTGACAAGGATTGTAATTTTGTAACAAAGAAAGACTATGAGAAAATAGAA
Source organism: Chryseobacterium indologenes (assembly GCF_001295265.1). Taxonomy (GTDB): domain Bacteria; phylum Bacteroidota; class Bacteroidia; order Flavobacteriales; family Weeksellaceae; genus Chryseobacterium; species Chryseobacterium indologenes_A. The sequence continues at coordinate 27,579 of NZ_LJOD01000011.1, forward strand.
AAACCTGCTGAAATTCAGCAGGTTTTATTTGCAGAGAGGAAGGGATTCGAACCCTCGATACAGTTACCCGTATACTACCTTTCCAGGGTAGCTCCTTCAACCACTCGGACACCTCTCTAATTGAGATTGCAAAAATAGAGTATTTTCCGGAATCTGCAAATTATTTGTGAAAATTAATTGGATATTTCTCCACAAAGGCTTTTAGCAAAGTTATCAGCAAATGTTCCCGGGTAGCTTGGATTGTCAATCAGGTGCATTGCCTTGGTAATTGCACTTTCTGCAGTAATATCCCTTCCGCTGATGGCTCCAATCCTTGAAAATATATTGCTGTTCTCATATTTTCCGAATGATATTCCTCCTGATATACATTGGCTTACAACCACAATCTCTGTCCCGTTGTTTCTGATAGCCTCAAGTGTTTCCTGTGTCTTTTCACTGCTGAAAATTGTTCCCGAACCGAATACCTGAAGAATCAGAACTTTCATTTTGGGAATCTCTTTGAAATGGCTGAGGTGCATTCCCGGAAAAATTCTCCAGAACAGAATATCTTCAGAAATATGTTCATCCACATGAAATTGTATCTGAGGATCACAACGGTAAAGATTTTCTTTGATAATATTCAGATGAACTCCGGACTGCCCGAGAATAGGGTAGTTAGGACTGGAATAGGCATCAAAATATTCTGCAGAATACTTCAGGGTCCTGTTTCCTCTTAATAATTTATATTCAAAATAGATCGCAACTTCCTGGATAACCGCTTCATCATTTTCATAAAGGCTGGCATAATAGAGGCTGGTCAGAAGATTTTCCTTTGCATCGGTTCTGAGGTCACCAATCGGAAGCTGGGAGCCTGTCATGATTACCGGCTTTCTAAGTCCTTTCAGCATGAAACTTAATGCAGAAGCGGTGTAAGACATTGTATCTGTTCCGTGAAGGATCAGAAACCCGTCATAATCATCATAATTCTTGTAGATATAATTGGCAATGATTTTCCATTCTTCAGGTCCCATATCCGATGAATCCAGCGGTTTTGCGAAAGGATGTACAAAAACTTCACATTCCATTAGCTTCATTTCGGGCATTTTTTCGAAAATGTTTCCAAAATCAAAGGCGCGAAGGCTTCCGGTTTCATAATCTTTTTCCATACCGATGGTTCCCCCGGTATAAATGAGCAGGACTTTTCGTTTCATGAATTACTTTTTAGTAAGAATTTGAGCCTCATTCAGGTTCATAGCCCAAAATTACGTTAATTTGCAAAGATTTGAAAATGAATGAAAGCTTATCATGAAATTTTATCAGAATAAGCCGGTAATCATAAGTGTTATATGGAACTATTGAAAAAAATAACAGGATGCAGATGAAAGATTTAACGCAGACTTTTGAGTATTTGAAACAGTTTTTAACAGAAGAAAGACTCTCAAAAATTGAACATTTCTCCCGGGAAAGTTCAGATTTTGTACTGCCGGTTGTAGAAGATATTTATCAGTTTAGAAATGCAGCGGCCATTGTACGCTCTGTGGAGGCCTGCGGATTTCATAAAGTAGTGGCGTTACAGGAAGAATACAGTTTTGAACCCAATCTCCGGGTAACAAAAGGGGCAGATACCTGGGTAGAGGTGGAAAAACTTCCCAGAAACAAGGAGTCTTTTCAAAATATTAAAGACAGAGGATATAAAATTGTGGTTGTTTCTTTAGAAAATAATGCAAAAATGCTTCCTGAATACGAAATTACGGAACCTATTGCTTTGGTTTTCGGAACTGAAATGGCAGGCGTATCGGAAGAAATTCTGGAATTTGCAGATGAGACGCTGGCTATCCCGATGTATGGCTTTACCAGAAGTTTTAATGTTTCTGTGGCAGCCTCAATCTGTATGTATGAATTGAAACAGAAGCTTATAAAATCTGATATTGATTATAAATTAAATGAAGAAAAACTATTGAGAATGAAAATACTCTGGGCAGTTAACTCAATAAGAAGCGGGCAGCAGATCTTTGATAAATACCTTAAAGACCATAATCTTGAAATATAGCATTGGGTATTTTAAGTTTAAAGTTTGGCCTTTAGGTTTTTAAAATCTGGGTAACCTGTAAACAGAAATTCGTGTATTAGTGGCAATATAAAGCTTAATCTGTTTGCATATTGAAGTAGTTCCACGCTGCTACAAATACTCCGGCCGTTTCCGTTCTCAGTCTCTGGCTTCCCAGTGAAACGGCTTTAACTTTATTTTCGGCTAAAAATGAAATCTCTTTTTCAGAAAAATCACCTTCCGGGCCGATTAAAAAAGTAAGCTGCTCCAACTGAGGAATAGTTTTAAGCTCTTTTCTTTCCAGGTTTTCATGGCAGTGTGCCACAAAAGTATGTTTGGAGTCAATATTCTTTAAAAAGTCACTAAGCTTTATTGCGTCATTAATTGCCGGAAAATGAAATCTCAGGCTCTGTTTGGACGCAGCAATAGCCTGCTTTCTGATTTTATCGATATTGATATTCTTACGCTCGGTTTTTTCCGTTACAATAATACTGATCTCTGAAACACCCATTTCCACGGCTTTCTCCACAAAAAATTCTATACGGTCAATATTTTTTGTCGGAGCAATAGCAATATGCAGTTTCGGACTGAATTCCGGAAGATTCTTTTTGATTTCCGAAACTTTTATTCCTGCTTTTTTACCCTCAACCAACAGCTGGCCCGAAGCCAGATTTCCTTTCCCGTCAGTTACATGAATTTCTTCACCATCCTTCATCCTCAGCACTTTCACAATATGCTGCTGTTCATCATCATTAATGGTTACTGTGTTGTTGTCTATAGATCCGTAAAATAATTTCATAAAAATGGGTGTTGTTCACAAAGTAAAAAGGCTAATCTGCCCTTTTACAAATCATATTTCGCTGTAGCTGTTGTTCTGAGATCCGTAAACTCTCCTCTTTCAAACTTCAGCTGGGCTACCATGGCAATCATAGCTGCATTGTCTGTAGTATATTCAAATTTTGGAATGTAGATGCTCCATCCCAGTTTTTCTTTATTATTTTCCATCGCTTTTCTTAAAGCAGAATTGGCAGATACACCACCGGCAATAGCAACTTCTTTGATGTTTAAATCAATGGCTGCTTTTTCAAGTTTATCCATAAGGATTTCGATGATGGTTTTTTGTACCGAAGCACACAGATCATTGAGGTTTTCCCTGATGAAATCCGGGTTTTTTCTGACCTCTTTCTGTATGAAATAAAGAACCGAAGTTTTGATACCGCTGAACGAATAATCATACTGCTGCATTTTAGGCTTGTTAAACGTAAAAGCATCCGGGTTTCCTTCTTTCGCCAGCCTGTCAATAATGGGTCCGGCAGGGTAGTCAAGATCAAAAATTTTCCCGATTTTATCAAAGGCTTCTCCTGCAGCGTCATCAATTGTTTTTCCGATAATTTCCATATCGAAATAATCTTTTACCAATACAATCATGGTATGTCCGCCGCTTACCGTAAGACACAGAAACGGGAATTTAGGCGGCATAGGATTTGCATCCTCAATAAAATGGGCTAAAATGTGAGCCTGGAGATGATTTACTTCTATTAACGGTACATTTAAACTCATTGCCAGAGACTTGGCAAAGGAGGTTCCTACAAGAAGAGATCCTAAAAGTCCGGGTCCGCGTGTAAATCCTATAGCAGAAATAGCATTTTGTTGTATATTTGCTTTAGTAATAGATTTTTCAACAACGGGGATTATATTTTGCTGATGTGCTCGCGATGCCAGTTCGGGAACCACACCACCGTATTCTTTATGGATGGCCTGATTCGCAGCAATGTTCGACAAAATGCAGTTTCCCTTGATGATAGCTGCTGAGGTGTCGTCGCAGGACGATTCAATACCTAAAATTATAGAGTCGCTCATAATAATGGCAAAGTTAGAGAATAATAACGAGAATGAGAATAAAAAATCAGTAGCTGAAAACATAAGTGATCAGGTACAGAAAACTGTAGGAAATGTAGAAGGTAGTGTAAAAGAAACAGTTAAAGAAGCGTCTGAACTGGCATCAGATGCTATTCATCATCCTATAGAAACAGCTGAGGAATTTGGGAAACAGGCTATGAAAGATGTTACCAGCTATTCCTGGTGGGCAAAGCTTCTTCTCATTCTTTTCTGGCTTGGGATTATTCTTGTGGGCAGTGTTCTTGTGATAATCAACCTCCCTGCAACCAAGCAGTGGGCAGCCGATCAGGCTCTTCAGATTGTAAACAAAGATTTTAAGGCGGATATGTCTACAGAAAGTGTAGACGTTAATTATTTTGGAAATGTAACGATAAAAGGACTAAAAGTTAAAGATTACAAGGGTCTGGAATTTATCACCGCAAGAGAGTTCCGTGCCAATTCAGACTGGATGTCGCTTGCTTATAATGCTATTTCGGGAAACAGTAACTCTTTAAGTTTTAATTCTCTCACGCTTGTAAACGCAGATGTAAAGGTCATTACCTATAAAGGAGACAGTATTTCCAACTTTATCAGGTTTACAGAGCTTTTTGACAGCGGGAAAAAAAGAGATCCGAAGAAACCTCCTTTTCAGCTGGATTCCCGCGTACAGATTATTGATTCAAAAGTATCCATTGTTAATCAGAATTCTCCCGGAGATCCCGGAAAATGGCTTACTGCAACCAAGTTCAATCTTAAAGCTCCCAATGTAAAAGTCAACGGACCCAATGTATCAGCATTGATCAATAATATGTCATTCGTTACTTCAAGATGGGGAAAATCTCATTTTGTAGACACATTTTCAACCGAACTTTCTTTAACGCACCAATTTCTGTCATTAAAAGATCTGACCTTAAATACAGACCATTCATTACTGCAGGGAAATATTAAATTTAACCTTAATAACGGTTCATGGGCAGGTTTTGCAGATCGTGTGCGCTGGGATATGGATATTCAGCAGGGAAGCCAGCTTAGCGGATATGATATCAGCTATTTTGTAACCAACTGGGATAATTTCAAACCATTTAACCTGGCAGGGAAAATGACCGGCCCTTTAAATAAGTTTCACCTCGAAAACTTCCTGATCAGAAATCCTGATGTGAATATTGCAACCAGTACAATGAAGGTAGACAGGCTGCTAAAAGGAAATTTTTCTATTGAAACCAATGACCTTTCTGCAGATTTTACCTATAAGGACCTTAAAGCAATGATGCCCTCATTCATTGCCAAAAAAATGAAAAATTTTGCCGATGATTTCGGGAAACTGAAATATAACGGCACAGCAAAAGTAAATCCACAGCAGGTATACGTATCATCAGGAAACCTGATGACAGGAATCGGGCAGGCAAAAATTTCAAAATTTTCTCTTACTGAGTACAGTACAGCCATGCCTAAATATTCCGGATATGCTGAAGTAAAAGATCTGAATACTTCAGTGATCACAAAAAACAAAACGGTAGGTCTTATTTCCGGTAAATTTGATATTAACGGGCAGAGCTTTGACGTGAATACGATGCGTCTGACTACGAAATCCCAGATCTCCATTATTGAGATTATGAATAAGGAAATTAATAATCTGTATCTGGACGGACTTTTAGACCATAAAAAATACAACGGACTGATCACCGTAAATGATGAGCAGACCAAAGCAACAATTAAAGGGCTTATTGATTTCAGCACCTCAAAGGTGGCAATGGATGTGAATGCAGATGTAAGCCATCTGAACATGAATTATTTCACCAACAAACCCGGAAACCAGATTGTCAGCGGAAAGGTAAACGGCAAAATGGCTATGTCTTCCGTTAATGATCTTACGCTGGATGTTGAAGCCAGTGATCTTCATTTTGCAACGGCTACTCAGAAGTATATTATTCCTAAAGCTAAAGCCAAAACGTTTATTGAAGGTGGCGGAAGAGTGATAGAAATTGATGCGCCGGGAGCTGCGAACGGGAAAATATCCGGGAAATATAACCTGGCAGATCTTGCCGGAATGGTAGAAAACGGAATCGGGAAAATATTAGTGGGACCTCCGCCAAGAAAATTGTACAGAGGCCAAAGCTTTACAATGAATTTTGACGTTCAGCAGGGAGTTATCAATTATTTTCTTCCGGACCTGAAACTTCCGCAGGGAGCTGTGGTAGAAGGTGAATATGACGGAAATTCAAACAATCTGATTCTAAATATGGATGCTTCTTCTTTAAAGTATATCATGACGAAGAAGGAAGAGGTCTCGGATGCTGATAAAGCACTCGCTGCAGCCAATCCTGAATACAAGATCAACGACCGGACCAATATTTCCAGAGATAGTGCCATGATTGACAGTGTTATGGTAAGAATCAATACCGCGAATCTTGATGAACAGCTTTATGCAAGAATCGGCAGGCTGGAATATAATAAGAATGTTATCAGGAATTTTGAGCTGAAAGGTAAAAATGAAAACGGAACCGCCTTACATCTTGCAACCACATTCAGACATGGCAGTCCTGAAGATGAAATTGATGATAATCTTAAAGCGTATGCAATTAATGTAGATCAGTCTACCAATGCTGCCGGAGATTATGTTTTCAAATTTGAGCCTACAGAAGTGAAGTTCAATGATGTGACATGGGCTATTGATACGAGCCCGGAACTGGATCACTCTATTACTTACAGGAAGAAAACAGAAGATTTTGATATACGGAACCTTAGGATATATTCGGATAAAAGCGCATTGTTTATTAAGGAAGCACAGTTTAAATCAATAAAAGATTTTTACGTAGATGCGGATATTCATGATTTTGCTATTGAGAAACTTCTTGAAATGAAGTCCGGAGGAAATCCTATGGATATTAAAGGACTTGCTAACGGAAGCGTGAAGATCAGAATGGATAAGAATACGCTGCAGCCCCTGGTAGACCTCACTGTGGATGACATTATGATGAACGGAAATGATATGGGAGATCTTACCGTTTCTGCAACAAACGGATTCTCTCTTAATGTTTATGATATTGATGTAAAGGTTTCTTCCGCAGGGATCATCGGAAATAATAATCTGAACCTTACCGGTACCGTAAATAATAATACAGCATCACCAACTATTGATCTTACGGCAGAAATGCGTGATTTTGACCTTGGATTTACCCAGCAGTTTGTTCAGTCTATCTTTGGAAATCTTAGAGGAAAGGCAACAGGAGATCTTAAAATCAGTGGAAAGTTCAGCGATCTGGATTATAGCGGGGATATTGCTCTGAAAGATTTTGGATTAAAATTGTTATTCACCGGGGTAGATTATTCATTTGATGATACTGTGATTGGCCTTTCAAGAGGGCTTGCGATCCTTAATAATATTGAAGTGCATGACGGAAGAACCAATTCCAAAGGAACAATTTCCGGTGCTATCCAGTTTGAAACGCTTTCTTCAATGGGGGTCAACCTGATCATGAGGGCAGATAATCTTTTGATGCTGAATACCACCCAGAAAGATTTTGATTTATTTTGGGGAAGAGTATATGGACAGGGGGATCTGTATGTGGATGGCCCTGTTTCGGGATTGAGTATTTCTACGCCTAATATGAAGGCTCTTAACGGAAGTACTTTCACTTTTAATTCCAGCTCTACATCCAATGTTGAAGAATTTAAAATGCTGAGATTCCTGAAAGAAGGAAAAGACGGGCTGATTACCCTGGAAGAAAAGAAAAGAACAGGAGCTAATATGAATATTGACTTCAGTCTTGATGTAGATAAAGGAACCACTGTAAATGTTCTTGTAGGGGATGATGTGGGGAATATTTCTGTAAAAGGTATGGCAGATAAACTCAGGTTCCAGATGGGAAGACAGGGGAATATTGCCATGAACGGTACCTATAAAGTGGATAACGGAACTTTTGTTTCTAAAGCAATTCTCAATAAAACGTTCCAGATTGAAAAGAATAGCAGCATCAGATGGGACGGAGATGCTATGAAACCCGCGCTGGATATTAAAGCCAATTATGTAAGAATGGTTTCCAATGCCGGAGAATATTTAAGTATCGGCAGATTGCAGCCTATCAGTGTACTGCTTCAGGCCAGCATTACCCAGACCCTTATTAATCCTAAAATAGACCTGAACGTTACAGCGCTGGATGTTTCCAGCCAGGTAAAGGAAACACTGGCTGCAAAGATGAGCCAGGAGGGGGAAAAAGTACTTCAGTTCGGTTCTGTACTGCTTCTGAGTACCTTTAATGTATCGAATACCGGTGGAGTAGGATTTGACGTGGCCGGTGTTGCGGAATCCTCGGGGTATAATATGCTCCTTAAGCAACTGGGCTCCGTTCTTAACACCATGAGTAATGAATTCCAGATTGACCTCAATTACGTAAAAGGAGACCAGAACTCCAATACCGGTGATAGGGCAAATGCCGGAGTAAGTGTCGCTCTTTCACCGAGGGTGAACATCAAAACCGGGCTTGGAATTCCATTGAATAAAACAGAAAGTACCCAGAATAATTATCTGTCCGGGGAAGGCTCTATTGAATATGATATTTCCAAGAAAAATGACGGTAGCCTTATCCTGAGAGGGTATTCCAAGCCTACCAATATTGGGATGGTGAGTACGAATGGTTCTGCAAATCAGGCGTATGGAGGGGGTGTTGTATGGAGTAAAAGCTTTAATTCTTTATTTAAAAAGAAGAAAAAAGATAAAAAACTGCCAGAGTCCAAAACAGAAATAAAAACAGATTCTATAAAATCAGATAGTAAATAATCGTAATATTTTAATGATTTTTATCATCTGTGTTAATTATTGTTAATATTTGATATAATTTTTTTAGTTAAATTATTTTTTATAAATTTGCAAAAAATACATAGATTTTTTAAGAAAATTGTAATTTAACTAATATGAACTATCAACTGGACGAAATAGACAAGAAGATTCTTGATTTCTTAGTAGAGAACACAAGAATGCCTTTTACTGAAATTGCTAAACAGATGGATGTTTCCGCTGGTACAATTCACGTAAGAGTGAAAAAAATGGAAGATGCAGGTATTATTTTGGGATCATCTCTTAACATTGATTACGGTAAGCTGGACTATCACTTTACAGCTTTCATCGGGATTCTTTTGACAAAATCAAACCGTACTCAGGAAGTACTGAAAGAATTGTCAACCATTCCTAACGTAATTGAAGCTAGTGTTATCTCCGGAAAATACAATATTTTCTGTAAAGTAAGAGCGAAAAACACCGATGACGCAAAGAGAATTATCTATCAGATAGATGACATTCAGGATGTAATGAGAACGGAGAGTATGATCTCTATGGAGGAGTATTTGAGTGACAAAAACAGATTGATTAACGCTATCTCTGTTTAATTCAAATTTTAAACGAATAATATATCCAAAGAACTTATGAAATTATTCATAAGTTCTTTATTTTTGTACCTATGGAAGAATACAGTTATTTTGACGAAGATCCGAAGAAAGGATGGGGATTTATTCTGGCGTTTGCCGCCTTGATGCTGTTTACAATTATGGGACTGGGAATTGATGTGGATGAATATCTTCAGCATGAATATCTTCAGATTCCGAGATGGTATTTCTACGTTATTTTTTCCATAGATGCCCTGATGATGATTGGCCTTGTTCTGATGCTTTTCTACAGGAAAATAGGCATTTATATGTTCCCTGCATTGCTTGTGCTGCATTTCTTTATGCACAATTACTATCTGTCTACATTCCTGTATACTGATGTAACCAATCTTTTCCTTTTCACAGGATTCGGAATGCTGGCGATTATTCCGAAATGGAAGTTTTTCAGGTAAAGTATGGCTATAGCCTATAATGATTGATTGCTTTTTGTTTCAGCGGATTCTTACTCCATTCTTCCCATTTTCCGGTGTAAGGATCATAACCGCATTTTAGAGGCTTTGAACTGTCTAAACCCTGGTTATCCGTATGGGTTCTTTCTGTATAAGCCCTGCAATCTGTACAGACATTCCTGAATTCACAATCTTTGCATACTTCAATATGATCTTTGGTAAGATTCCAGTATTTTTTGAATCCGGGCTTCAGTAATGCTTCTTCAAGACTGGATTGATAAATATTGCCATACACTTCCGGCATTAAGGGGCAGTTTTTGATGTTTCCCTCAATGTCGATTCCTATTTTTTTATGAAGGCAGGAATTGTGATTGATGGCTTCCAGTACTTTACGCTGATTGGTATTGAAATATTTAAGGTCAACCTTTCCGCAGGAAGATATTTCAAGCTCTTCCTGAATAAAATTAACCGTAAACCTGAATTGGTGTTTTGTGCGTGGATGAGGTTTCCTGCATTTATAAAAAACGAGATTTGAAATTCTTGAAGTTGTATCATTCAGAATATTCAGAGAATTCTGATCAATACAGGATGAAAAAGGTGAAAATATCTGAATGCTATTGACTACCGATTCTGTAAAGATGGCATCAATGTCCTGGAAATCGGTTAAAGAAAGCTCTTTTTTGCAGTATATATTGAGATGTTTTACCCCGAGATTATCAATAGACTGCTTTATTTTATGCAGCACAGAGGCATCATTTATTTCCATAAAAATATTGGATATTTCAACCGGATTCTGAAACTGATGAGACAGGGGCAGGAAGTTTGTATTCCGGTTTCCATTAGTCAGAAAGCCATATTCCTGTTCAAGCAATACATCAATATATTCATGAACAATAGGTTGGGATTCTTCGGCATAATCCTGTATCATATTCTCAATGGAATGTATTTTTAATTGCTCTATAATTTCGTAAAGTTCAATAGGATAAAGTTCTGAATTATTCCTTTGAAGATCAGAAATAAGGATTCTGTTAACTCCTTTGGTAACCAGAATATTGCTGAATAAATTGAAGTAGGTCATAGTAATCTCACTAATGATTTTTCAGGTTCTTCGATAAGTAGAAAATCAGTCTGGTATTTTTTTGACTTTGTGTAATAAGCGATTTGAACGGATTTTCGTATTGTTTTTTTTCTTTTGATAATTTCCAGGTAGCTAAAAGTGAGCGGAAGCTTATTCTTCTCTTGAATTATATTTTTCATCAGGTATACTATAAGGGTTATGACAGGTATTCAGCAATTTCTTTGTCCAATAAATAGTTACAGCAGCTGGACAGGTGCATAAACTGTCCTACAGGATTCACTTCAAGAAAATAATATATTTCGCCACTTTTTATAAAATCCAGAGAACCGCTGTTTAAGTCGAGAGCTTTCATTAAGCAATGTATTTTTTTCTCAACATGGTCCGGCAGCTGATAAGGTACATTTCTGTTAGGCTTATCGTCATTGTATTTCCTGTAATCTACTTCGGTCTGCTTATCATTTTGAGAAAATATGGCCATAGACCAGCATCGGCCGTTCAGATAAAATGTTCTGATTTCATAATCTTTCTTTATTTTTTCCTGAAAAAAAGAAATGAAAAAGTTGGATTCATGTTCATTGACAATACTGGTATACATCATACCGTCTGTATTTTTTTTGAGATCTCTCAGTACAGGATTTCCGGAAATGGGCTTAACAATGGTATTTCCTAATTCTACATGATCAGTATGGTCAGAAAGAAAGTATGAAGGAATATCCAGGCCTGCTTCTTTTGCTTTTTCAAGGACAACCAACTTATTAACCTTACTGTTCACTTGCTTATTGATGTGCTTTTTAGATTCCAGTATTTTTAAAACATAATCTTCCAGCCAGTGTTGGGTTTCATTCATATGCTGGTCTACAGCTTCATTGAAATACCGGAAACGTCCGAATTTCAGACCTCCTCTTCTGTACCATACGCTGGAGATATCGTCAAGAAAAAAAGCATTGCGGGAGCTTTCCAGAAAGATTTTCTGTTGATGGATCCTGATTTCAAAAAAATCATCTTCATGAACCCGGATGAATTTTTTATCCATTGTATGCAGCCACTCAATAACGCATTCAGTAGCTCCTTCTTTGTTATTGGATATAATGAGTATCATTTTATCAGTTTCTGGTTTTATAGATTTTGTTTAGCAGCTTCTATTCTCTTAATATAGGTTTAGAAGATTCTTTAATAATGAGATTGGTATGTTTTATAATAGGTAACCCTATACTTTTCTGTTGTGATTTTGATCTTAGCTGAATCTATTGACATTTAATCATTAATAATGAGAGTCCAATAAAGTCATTCTTTTACATTTTTCAGTAACTCCCATATGGGTTTAGAAGAATCTGCTATAATCAGATTCGTATGCTTTATACTTGGTAAGCCAATACTTTTCCTATTACGGTTGATCTTTGCAGAATCTTTTGATACATTGGGATTGAAGCTGTATATCCTTTCTTTATTCAGTAGAAAAGCCATGTTGTCAATCATCAATATATAATCGCGTGGCGGGCAGTCACCGGACTTCACATATTCATACAGTTTTTCCCTAATTTTGGGGTAGTATTCTTTTGTTTCATTCATATGCGTAAGAAAGGTGGTCATTGCAAAAAACGTATCATTATGCCCCATGGTTCCCATTTTTCGTGGGGTAGGGTATCCGTATTTCTGGAATGTCCAGAGAAGAAGCCTGGCGTTTTTCATTACATTCCTTTGGGCCAGTGCTGTATCAAGCGGTCTCCCTTCTGAATCCCTTCTCATAGCTACTGTAAAAGAATCGATAAGTGTCTGATTTAAACCTTCTTTCCAGTCTGCAATCTGTTCTTTTACCTCTAAACTGTCTATTCCGTATTTTCTTAAAATAGGATAGTATTCTTTGCAGTTGTCCCCATGTTCTGCTTTTAAAAGAATCAGTTTTTTCAGGCTTTTTTTTCCTCCGAAATCAATATTAAATCGGTCAGCCAGAATAATGTAGGTTTCATATTCCCGTAGGCGTTCCTGATTTTTGGGTTCGTATTCTTCAAAAAGCTTCTTGTATTCTTCTACAGCAAGTTTTGGTTTTTTTGCTATCCTGTAAATACTATCAATTTCATTAGCTTTTTGATAGTATAAAATATAATTTACTGAAGCTTTCTTACAGCTGATCATAAAACTTAAGCTTAGGACTAGCGAAAATCTTAAAGCCATGATATATCTATAGTTCATAATAATAAATTTGTTTTCAAATTAAAACAAAAATGAAATTCATCCTATGCTCTAAAGTTTTGTATGACTATTATTGTTCAAAGTATTTTGAAAAAATCTCTTTTAAGAGCAGCAGTGTGCTTCAGGCTTGGAAGACCTATGCTTTTTCTGTTGCGATTGATCTTGGCAGAATCAGTTGATACACCGGGGGCAAATCTGTATAATCCTTCTTTGTCATAAAGAAAAGCATTAACATCTACCATCAAAGCGTAATCACGGGGAAGACAGTCTCCTGATTTTATGTATTCATATAATTTAGATTTTATAAAGGGGTATTGCTTTGCTTCTACCATATGGGTAAGAAAGGTTGTCATGGCAAAAAAAGTATCATCATGTCCCATTATACCCATTTTTTGTGGAGTAGGATAACCATACTTACTAAACGTCCAGATAAGGAGTTTTGCATTTTTTCGTACATTAGGCATTGACACAGCACTATCAAACGGTCTTCCTAATTGATCTCTTTTCATGGCTATTGTAAAAGAGTCAATGAGTGTTTGGTTTAGGCTTTTTTTCCAGTTGGCGATCTGATCCTTTACATACAGGCTGTCAATCCCATATTTTTTGAAAAGAGGAAAATATTTTTTACCATTGCCACCATGTTGAGCATCCAAAAAAATCAGCTTCTTCAGGCTCTCTTTTCCTCCGAAATCGATATTATATCGGTCAGCTAATATTATATAGGTCTCATATTCGTTGATTCTTTCCTGGTTTTTGGGCTCATATTTTCCCGCCTCGAAAAACTTTTTGTATTCTTCTGCCGCCAGTTTAGGGTTGTTGGCCAGCCTGTAGATGCTGTCAATTTCATTAACTTTTTGGTAATAGAGAATATAATTGACTTCTTTTTTCTTACAACTTACTAAAGAAATAATGCTTAATAATATAAATATACTTCGATACAACATAAGGCAAAACAGATTTTTTTATTTTAAAACGAATAATGTTACCCCGTTATTTTCTATTCTCTTAACACAGGGTTAAAAGAATCTTTTATAATAAGGTTAGTATGCTTTATACTAGGTAATCCTATACTTTTTCTGTTACGGTTGGTTTGTGCAGAATCTTTCGAAACGCCGGGATTAAAAAGATATATAGGCTCTTTATTGTTTAGCATCGCCATATTATCTACCATCAATGCATAATCACGGGGAGCACAGTCTCCTGATTTTATATATCCGTATAATCTGGATTTTATTTCTGGATAATATTTTTTTGTTTCGTTCATGTGGGTAAGAAAAGTAGTCATGGCAAAAAAAGTATCATTATGTCCCATGATTCCCATCTTTTGCGGAGTAGGATAGCCATATTTATTAAAAACCCATATCAGGAACCGTGAATTTTTTTCTACGTTTCTTCTTGTCAATGCAGTGTCTATAGGCCTTCCTTCCCTATCTCTTTTCATCGCAACGGTAAATGAATCTATAAGCGTCTGATTCAAATCCTTTTTCCAGTCTGCAACCTTTTCTTTTAGACTAATGCTGTCTATTCCGTATTTTTTAAACAATGGAAAATATAGCTTATAGTATTCTCCATAAGGTGCTATTAAAGGGATGAGTTTTTTAAGGCTCTTTTTACCGCCAAAATCTACGTTATACTTATCTGCAAGCTGAATATATGTCTCATATTCTCGGGTACGCTCCAGATTTCTGGGTTCATATTCGTCGAACAGCTTTTTATATTCTTCTGCCGCTAATTTGGGATTATTGGCGATTCTGTAGATGCTGTCAATTTCATTAACTTTTTGGTAATAGAGAATATAATTAACATCTTTCTTCTTGCAACTTACTAAAAAAAGTATACACAGAAATATTGATATATTAAATTTTAATGGAAACCTATAACTCATAATATAAAACAGTATTAATCGTGAAAAAGGATTAAGGAGAATCGTAATTCTCCTTAATTAATATATTAATCAACTCGCTCAATTTCACCAATAATTAATCGGCTTTTATACTTCCACTTTCCTGGGCTATCATTATCAGTATAATAATCAGTATCCTGTACTACTCCTTGAGGTGTAGGATATTCAGACGGTGCATTTCTGCTACTTGCTGTTCCTCCTGTAATCACCTGTAAATTTCTAAGTTTCTTGTTTTCTAATGAAGAGAAGCTGCTCTTCATTCCCTGTAGTTTTTTCATAATGTTGATAATTTTTAATTACAATTTGTGTTGCCATATGATCCCTGGCATGGGCTGGGTTCCTCTATTTTATCCGGCACTGTACACATGCAGGTAAAATAGAATGAACATTTGCTCAACGTTGATGTATCAAAACTAAAAATATCTATCTCACTATCTCGTGATTTTCAATGTATTTTGTTTGTAATTTTTGATTGTACAAACCCTAAATGATAAGGCTGTGAAAGGTTTATCCGAAATTGAAAATCGGAGAAAGGGAAAAGAAAACTGAAAATGTTTTAAAGTAAAAAATTAAGAAAATTGCAAAATGTGTATAATGTATTTTTTATGTACAATATTGCAATAAATCTGGAAAATAAAAATGTATGCAAAATGTGCATACATATTAAGTTAATCTTGTATTATTTTGAGGAAATGCTCCCTGAAAGAAAGAGTCCAGTGCTGTGTTTTCATCCAGCCCGAACTTCTTTTTAAGGCGGTATTTGGTCATTCTTACACTTTTGGGCTCTACATTCAGCAGATGAGCGATCTGCTTGGTTTCCATGCCGAGATAAATGTAGGCACAGTATTTCAGATCTAGCGCGGTAAGCTTTTGCCGGGCTCTTTCATTGATGTTTTTAAAGAAATCCGGGTGGAGTTCCTGAATTCTGAATGTGGTTTTTTCAAAATCATTATCTACACGGCTTTCATCTTTTACTACCTGATGAATATTAATATCAGTATCAGATAGCTGGGTTTGAAGCTGCTGAAGAACCTCATTTTTGTGCTGGATATGAAGCTGGCCGGCCAGAACTTCACTTTGAAGTTTCTGTTGCTGAAGGGTAAGCAGTTCCTGTTCAGCCTTTAATCTGGCCTGTTCTTCTTCCTGAAGCTTTACCTGCATTTCGGCTTCGTGTTTCTCCGTATTAAGCTTTTCCTCCCTTTCCATGGAATATCGCAGTTTGTAATGATAAGAACGGAACATAAAAAATGCTCCGATCAATCCTATGATTCCCAGTCCTATATATAAGAATTTTTCTTTTTTCAGGCTGTCGGCTTTTTCATTCAGGGCTTTCAGCTCAGATTCTTTTTTCCGGGACTGGTATTGTGCTTCCAGTCTTTTAGCGGTTTCAACCTGGTTTTCATCATACAGAAGGCTGTTGTATTCTGTTAATTTAGACTGATATTCGTAGGCTTTCCGATAGTTCTGCTGCTTCAGATACAGTCTGGCCAGATCAGTAACTACGTTGATCATAACGTGGTAGTATATCGGCTTTTGTGTTAAGAGCAACTGCTCAGCCTGCAGAAGATACTGTTCAGCCAGTGCATCATTCTGATCCTTCATGGCAAGGGCGCTCAATATACCAAAGGCTCCGGCCCGGATGTTCTGATTATAGGTCTTATGCTGGGTAAGGCTGAATATTTCTTTGGTATTATTTTGAATTTCCTGCCGGATTTCCGGGGTAATCGTTGGATAGCTCAGATAATAATTAGTAAGATTCAGCAAGGCCAGTGAATGGGTATAGTCTGAAACATGTCCGGGAAACTGATGATAAAGAGAAACAGCTTTTTTACACATTTCGATAACAGATTTTAAATCCCTCAGGTCACCTGTTTTTTCATAACGGAAAGAATAGCATACAGCCATGGCCGAATACGCCGAGCTCAGCATATTTTTATTCCCTGATTTCTCAGTCTGGTCTATTGCTTTTTGGGCATAACGGGTAGCGCTTTCTGCATCATTCCATTCAGCGTAAATTCCGTAAAGGAGATAATTCAGCTTAGCGTTTAAAAGAATTTCAGAAGGATTTTTCTCTACTTCGGAAAGTGTTGTCTGGATAAGCTTAATTGTGTTTTCAGAATCGCCTAATGTATTATGGTAATAAATATTGAGATAAGCAGCATACAGGGCTGCCGTCTTATCTTTACTTCTCTGTGCAATGGCATTTGCGACATCAATAATCTTAGGAACTTTGCTATATTCAGATTGATTGAGCAGTATGATTCCTTTCTGTGACAGAGCTTTTACTTCTTCTGCATCATCATGTTCGGTTTGAGCTAATTTTAACTGCTGAAGCACATATTTTTCAGCTTCAGAATACTGATCACTGATTCTGTAATATTCCGTAAGCTCATTATAGATCTTAAATTTCTCAGAAGCTGAAATACTGTTTTGGGTCAGCTTACTTTTGAGACCGTCAATAAATGTATTCTGGGCAGTACAGATAATGCCGGAGATTAAAAACAGGAAGGATAAAAATGAGTGTTTCAGTTTCATAGGGTGAAAGTACAAAAATTGTAGACATTGATCAATTGGCAAGCAGAATTAAAAAATGTAAATAAAATTTTAATATGTTGATTATTAATATTTTATGTAAATATGTAGTCGTTTTGTAGTCACTAATGACAGGTGTTGAAGATATTTTGTAGGCATAGAAAAAAGTGTTTTCCTGTTTTTATGCTGCACCTTTGACGGGAATAAATTTCACATCAGAAATATTAACTTTTAAACTTTTTATCATGAACAGCAAAACATTATCGGTTGTATCGTACATTACCCTGATCGGATGGTTTGTCGCTTTCATTATGGGAAAAGAAAAAGCAGACGGAGCTTTAAGGTATCATCTTAAACAGGCATTGGGGCTGGCTGTTTTTTCATTCGTATTAGGAATTATTCTCAGAATATTAATGGCTGTTACTCACATTGGCCTTTTGGGTATACTGGGTTTTATTCCATTAATACTGGCTGTTATCGGAATTATTAATGCAGCCAATGAAGCTCAGAAACCATTACCTTTTATAGGGAAAATGTCTGAAGATAAATTTTCATTCATCGGATAAACCGGCATGAGAGAATTTAAACATCTGAAGAGGGAAGGAACAGGTTATCTGGTGAAACAGTATAGGTCATTACCGCATATCATTGTACTGATGTGGGTTTTAATTTCCATTCTGGTACTCATGTACAGCAGTTACCAGAAAACAGGAATTATCCTGTTATTGTTTTCCTTGCTGCTAACGATTATTTCTTTCATTCCACCCAGAGTTTATTTTGATCCTGCTTCAGAGCTCCTAACGGTGGCGAATACAGGATTGAAACGAAGGGAGCTTACCTATAATCTGCATGAATTTGAAGGATTTGAACTACAGACTATCCGCATGGGAATTATTCCTTTAGGATGTTTTCTGTATGCCAGTTTTAAAAATGTTTCCGATTTTAAACGCCCGGTAATTTCACAGTCTTTCAGGAAGAAGACCATGCAGGAAATTGTCAATGAACTGGAAGATCTTAATAAAAATACCTTATTATAATTAAACTATGAAAAAAACGGCAATCATTGCAGGAGTGCTTATATTTAGCCTTTCTGCCGTATCCTGTGATAAATTGGATAAAATAAAAGATAAGCTTTCACAGGACCATACAAAGCAGGTAAATCCTTTCAGTGTGAATTCGGGGGATGAAAACAGAGATATTATTACTTTTAATAATAAAATAGTGAAGATGGATGACGTCCATGCCGAATTTATCAAAAATTTTCAGGATGGCCTTACCCAGATGGATGAATATGTTAAAAATGCCCTTGCTAATCCGCAGTATTCCGGGATGATACCTCTGTTTACGCCCACCATCATGATGGGAGCGGAAAATGAAATGAAGGTTCCGGATGTATTAGGCAAAGATTATCAGGTTCTTGTAGATAAAATGATCCGTACATTCTCCGAATTAAAGCTTCAGAAAAAAGAACTGGAATCTTATAAAGATGCCGAAGACTGGAAAGATGATAAAGGAAAGAAGATTTCTGAGCTGCGTGAAAAAGCAGCCCTGCTGATCAAAGAAAACCGTACTGCAGCAAATGAATTATTTACAAAACTTGCTCCGAGAGCAGATAAAGCAGAGGTAGAGGTTCTTAAAAATCATCCACTTAAAGATCAGATTCTTCAGTCTAAAGAAATAATGGAGCTGAGCCAGAAGATTGTTGATGATTCCTATAATTTTACAGACGTTGATGCTTATAAAAAGCTGTTTGCACAGCAGTATGAGCAAATGGAAAAGTTATATGCACGGAATATGGAGGAAAAGATTCCCTACAATGAAAAACAGAAAGAAAGCAGTTACCTTGCATTTAATAACTCAGTAAATGATTTTCTCGGTAAAATGCGTATCGCACAGCGCAGCCTGAATGAAAACAGTGAAAGCCTCAACGATGACCTTGATGAGTTGGAAAGAGAGGCCGGATACATTCTTGACCGATATAATACTTTCGTTGACTGATCTCTTAAAACAATAGTATGAAAAAAGCATTAGGTATTATTTTAATTATCATTGGATTTTGTCTTACTGTAGTCGTTAAAATAGGCCCTTCTAAGGAAACTTCCTGGTTATTCGGATATGGAGATCTGCCACCGCTGCTTCTGGCAGTGGCCATTATCATTCCGGGCTTGATTATGTATAACAAAAACCGATAATATATAAACATGAGTAGCCATAATCATGAAACCGGCTGGAGTTTTACAGGGTTGAATAAGCTGATTTCCCGGGATAAAAGTATTTTTGTCTGCTGCTAAAAAAAGAAATATGAATTTTGAAGACCTGAAACAACAAATTGAAGATGCTGCAAAGAAAGCATTTCTGGAAGTATACGAGAAACACGGCGCTGAAAAGATCTACAGCTTTGCTTTATACAGTGATGAAGGAGCAATGACGGTCTGCCCGGCCGCCAATTCCATGGAAAACCTGAAAGAAGCAGATGAAGAGGACTTTCTTTACTATAAATATGAGCCCGCCGAATGGGCTTATGAAATGGATGGAGCAGAAGAGGAGTTTGATGAAATCTGCAGCAGTCTCCGCAATATATTGGATCAGCATGAAGATGATGAATGGTTTGCAGGATTTCAGAATAAGCTTTATTCAACCTGTATTGAAGTGCTGGAAAAGCTGAAAAATGAAGATTTCTTCAGGAAGATCACCGGAGAAGATGTTTTTCTGATCTTTACCGTTTCAGATTATGAATTTGAAAAAGAAGAACAAAAAGAAATGATTGTAAGACTTAATGATAATGCCTATAAAGATGAATATCTGGGCTGGATGAATACCTGGGGAGCTTATTAAAAGCAGAAGGCTGGAATGTATACAGGTTTGGAGCCGGAAGAGGGGAGTTATGAAAGTTATTACTAATAATTGTCTCTCTTTTTACAGTAATTTGATTTTACTGCGTTCAATACCTGTAATAAAAAGTAACTTCCGGCTTCCTGCCACTCTTAAAATAAAAACTGATAACCATGAAAACATTTTAAAAACAGACTTATGAAACTAAACAAAATCATTGTATCTGAGACCTCTTTTAACAGTACTGAACCTTATGATGTTATTTTTTCTAATATTTCCGTGGTGAACCTTTTAGAGGAAGAAGGGAGCGATATAGGGAACATTCATGAAGACGCTGTAGCAAGCTATTATGTAGATTATTATCTTTCACAATACAGAAATGGGAACTTCTCCCAGTTTGTGTGGAATACGGGATGGTCTCCGCAACTGAATAAGGTCATTAAAGAAGGGCTCAAAAAAATGGGAGCTGAGAAACATCTGGAATTATTCAATGAGCAATCCTCAAAAGTAGAAGACCTGGAAGAGGGTGAACTTCAGAAATTCCTGAAAAGTGAATATTTCGGCCCTAATGAGATCCGGGATAAACTGAAAAATAGTGCATTTTACAGCTTGGAAGAAGATCTGGTCACTTTAAACTCCCGATGGCTGAAAAATCATCCGGATCTGCTGGTACTCCCTATTGAAGAGATGTTTCTGGAACTGGAGAAATTTATCGGAAGAAAGATTGCCCGGGAAAATTAAAATGATAAAAAACACATAAAAACACATCATCATATTACTTTACAACCATAAACAAAATAGTATTTATGAATACATACAAGCACTACAAACAGGACGGAAACCTTTATGTATTTAAAAATCAGCCTGTATTTATTACCATACTTACGGTGCTGATATTTGCCGCTGCTGTAATGGTTTACAGGCTGAATATGCCTTTATTTGCTTTATTTCTGGCTGCCGTAGGAGTGCTGATCATTGTTAATTTCTTTACCAAAAAGTTTATTATTGACCCGGAAAGACAAACCATTACGGGGAAGCATACCGTATTTGTTCCGGCGAAAACCTATTCTTTTAAGGATTTCACCAATTTTGAAGTATATACGACCCGGTATATGGGCTTTATTACAATAAATGTAATGCTGTCCATACATTTCGAAGTAGACGGAAAAAACAAAAAGCTGACGATCGGACAATCTCTTACCCAAAGAGGAATTCAGAAAATGGTAAATGAAACAGAAGACATTATGGGAATTAATGAAAGCAGGAGATGAATGCAGCTGACCGTTATAAATTCAAAGAGTTTGGTAACCAGATAAGCTTTATGCCCAATTATTACTTCCTGAGAACGCTGGTCTGGTGGCTGGGATCAGGAATTATTGCCCTTCCTGTTATTGTTTATTATTTTATGGATACAATGTCCGGTGACCAGTTTAGAATCACTGCCGGGCTCTGGATAATATATATGGTCTACTTCCTTTTTGAACTGTTTTTCCGGATTCCTGTAAAATATATTTTTGATAAATCTGAGAAGTGTATCTACAGAAAGCTGCTTCTCACCCAAAAGATCATGAGCTTTGATGAGATGACTTACTTTATCAATGAAGACAATGGCGGATATTTCTATGCGATCGGGAAAAAAAGAAACCAGTTTGTGAAAAGCTACAGGATCAGTAATTATTTTTCCAATTCCAAAGTTTCGGAAAAAAGAGAGGAAGAGTATATCAGGGATATACTGTATCCCGTCCTGGAAGCTGTGGGAATTTCTTTCAATCAGAGGGATGGTCATTAACAAGATAAACCTTAGAAAAACAATACGATGAAAACAGAACCCGGGCTGTTCCGAAGGAACAGCCCGGGTCGTTTATTGAATGATCAAAGAAGTCTAGTTGGCTAAAATTCTTTTCACTGCTTCTTTTACAGCAGCAGCATCAATCTTATATTTCTTCATCAGCTCAGCAGGGGTGGCAGATTCTCCGAAAGTATCATTTACTGCCACAAACTCCTGTCTTGTAGGTCTTCTTCTGGCCAGCATTCCGGCAACAGATTCACCTAACCCGCCAAGATAGTTGTGCTCCTCAGCTGTTACAATTTTTCCTGTTTTTTCCACAGACTTTAAGATGATTTCTTCATCAAGAGGCTTGATGGTGTGGATGTTGATCACCTCACAGGAAATGCCTTCTTTTTCAAGCTCGTCAGCTGCTACAAGAGACTCCCATACCAGGTGGCCTGTTGCAACAATCGTTACATCTGTACCTTCCTGAAGCATGATTCCCTTACCAATTTCAAAAGGCATATCTTCAGGAATAAATACAGGAACAGTTGGTCTTCCGAATCGTAAATATACAGGACCTTCATGCTCTGCAATAGCAATTGTAGCTGCTTTTGTCTGGTTGTAGTCACATGGATTGATTACCGTCATCCCCGGAAGCATTTTCATCATACCGATGTCCTCCAGAACCTGATGGGTAGCTCCGTCTTCACCCAGGGTAAGCCCTGCGTGAGAAGCACAGATTTTTACATTTTTCCCTGAATAGGCGATAGACTGACGGATCTGATCATAAACCCTTGAAGTAGAGAAGTTGGCGAAAGTTCCCGTGAAAGGAATTTTTCCTGTAATGCTTAAACCGGCGGCAAGTCCCATCATGTTCGCCTCAGCAATACCTACCTGAAAGAATCTTTCCGGCGCTTTTTCAATGAATTTTTCCATTTTCAAAGAACCGATAAGGTCTGCGCAAAGGGCTACTACATTAGGGTTTTTATCTGCAAGTTCCGCTAATCCGGCTCCGAATCCTGAACGTGTATCTTTTTTTTCTGTATATGTAAATTTCATTTTTATTTTTTTTATCGGGATTAAGAATTAGTAATCAGCAGGAGCTTCTAAGTACAATTGTTTGAATGCGGTATCCAATTGCTCATCATTAGGAGCTTTTCCGTGCCATGCATGAGTCCCCATCATATAATCTACTCCGTAGCCCATCTCAGTGTGAAGGATGATGGCTACAGGTTTTCCTTTCCCTGTTTCTGTTTTAGCTTTTTCAAGAATAGCGATAACAGCTTCAAGATCATTCCCGTTTTTCTCTTCAAGAACAATCCATCCGAAGGCTTCAAGCTTGGCATGAAGATTTCCAAGACTTAATACATCATCTGTATCCCCGTCAATCTGACGTCCATTGTAATCAATAGTAGAAATAATATTGTCTACTTTTTTAGCAGCAGCATACATCAGAGCTTCCCAGATCTGGCCTTCCTGAAGCTCGCCGTCTCCGTGAAGAGAGTAAACAAGAGACTGCTCACCGTCTAATTTTTTTCCCTCAGCTACACCAAGTGCTACGGAAAGTCCCTGTCCAAGGGAACCGGAAGCAATTCTGATACCAGGAAGCCCTTCATGAGTAGTAGGGTGTCCCTGTAATCTTGAATCCAGCTTTCTGAATGTTCTCAGTTCATCCACCGGAAAGAAGCCGAATCTTGCTAAAGTCGAATAGAAAACCGGAGAAATGTGTCCGTTTGACAAATAAAAATGATCTTCATTTTTGCCCTCCATAGTGAAAGGTAGCTTATAGTTCATTACCTTCCCGTAAAGCGCTGTGAAGAATTCCGTACAGCCTAAGCTTCCGCCCGGGTGTCCTGAATTTACAGCGTGAACCATTCTTAAAATGTCTCTTCTGATCTGCGTAGTAAGAGATTTTAGCTCTTCAATACTTTTACTCATTATATCTGATTTATTTGCACGCGAATTTACAATTTTTTAATGGCTTATGGAAATAGAAAAATCCGGACCTAAGATCCGGATTTTGAATTATTTGAATATTTCCTGCTTTTAACAGCCTTCATTAACGTAAACGGTAATTTCCGTAACAATGTTATTCACAAATTTAAAAGTCAGCTCTGTCCCTGCATCATAATCCTCAAGATTAAAATATCCTGCATCTTTAATACGTTTGCCGTTATCGTCAAATTCAGGACGGATACTGAACGTAGGATAATTTTTGTAGGTATTGATCAGCTCATCACGGGTGCTTCCTACACCCATTCCGCTTTTGGTTTTAAATTTTTTACTGGTGGTTGTTAATCCGGTAATGGTAACTGCATTGGGTCTTGCTTCGCCTCCGTAGCCTTCAAAAACATCAATATTAATAAGTTCACCGTTATATTTTACCGTGTTTTTTACATCCCCTGTTGAAAGTTTGATAGAAGTACCGGCTATTTTCTCAGCTTCGCTTTTTTCCATAAAGATTTTATATGGGCCGATTCTTAAAGTGGATACTTCAAAGTTTTCCTGCGCATTCATAAAGCCAAAAGTGATGAGCAGTACAAGAAATGAGATCATTTTTTTCATAAGTTGTAATTCCTGTTTTGATGTTTTAATAATTTGCCTCAAAGATACTCAAAATAGATGCAGTTATAGAATTGTTGGATAATTTATTCTGGCAGATAAGGATAAAATAGGATTAAAAAATAAAGAGAAAACCTTAAAACAAGAGCTGAAAAATGCATTTTTTTGATTGATATTTTACATCATATTGGTAATAATTTAGATTTTTATTTAATTAAAATTTAAAACTGGTTGCTTTTGTTAATTAATGTTAATTTTATGTTTTTTTTAACATTGAAGTTGTTTAATTTTGCTTAATTAATAATTGTTACGAAGTTAAATTGTTAACTTTTCATAAGGAAGGCTTTCTGTCTTTTTATTTCTTAAACTATACTTTGTAAAAATTAAAATCACTTAATATGAAAATTAAAAAGCTATTTTATGTAGGGATATTCATTATATCCATTTCTTTGGGAAAGGCTCAGGATTTTTTTGCCGCGATCAGTGAAAAATCCATTAGGGCAGATCCTAAAAACAGGGCTATAGAGCCTGAAAAGTATCTTACTTACAAACTGGATATGGCCGGGATAAAAAGTTATTTTAATTCAGTTCCGGAACTGAATGACAACGAACTTAAAAATAATGCACCAATCATTGTTTTGCCAATGCCTGACGGAACAAAAGCGAAATTCAAAATCTGGAAGTCTTCAGTAATGGATCCCGGGTTAGCTCAAAAGTTCCCTCAGTTAGTTACGTTAACAGGGCAGGGTGTTGATGATCAGTACGCAACCGTAAAACTGGATATTACAGAGTTTGGGTTTCATGCTCAGATAAAATCCGTAGTCACAGGAGATACGTATATTGATCCTTATGCAAAAAATGATGTCAATAATTATATCGTTTACAAAAAAGGGGATTTAATTAATAAAAATCCCAGAATATGCGAAACGAAAGATGAGGGTTTTCTGCCGGAAAAAAAAAGCGGACAAAAAACCGTAACACCAAGCGTAGGTAATCAAATTAGAATTTTTCGTCTTGCAATAGCCTGTACAGGAGAATATGCACGGGCGGCTACAGGCTTAACTTCCCCTACTGTTGCTCAAACCTTATCAGCTATTGTAACCACGGTAAATAGGGTAAATGGAGTATATGAGCAGGAAGTTGCTGTTAGATTAATTTTAATTGCTAATGAAACCAGCATTATTTTCACAGATCCGGCTACAGATCCTTTTAACGGAAATGATGATGCAGATACATTGATTAACGAAAGCCAGACCCAGATTAATTCCATCATAGGAGCAGCTAACTATGACATAGGGCACACTTTTAGCACAGGTGGTGGCGGTTTAGCCGGCTCAGGCATATGTAATGCTAATTACAAAGCAAGTGGGATTACCGGATCTTCCAATCCGGTTGGTGATCCTTATGATATAGATTATGTGTGCCATGAAGTAGGACATCAATTTGCTGCGCCTCATACTTTTAATGCAGTAACAGGAAGCTGTGGTGGTGGTAATCGTAGTGCTGCCACTGCCGTAGAGCCGGGAAGTGGAATTACCATTATGGCTTATGCCGGTATTTGCGGCACTACAAATAATTTAGCCAACAATAGTATTCCTATTTTTCATACCAATTCATTTGAATCTATTACTGAAGAAGTTGAATCAATCTCATGTCAGGTGACCAATCCTGTTTCCAATACAGCTCCTGTAGTGAATGCAGGAAATAATTACACCATTCCGAAAAGTACCCCGTTTAAACTGACCGGTTCTGCAACGGATGCTGAAAATACAGCGCTTACCTACTGCTGGGAACAAAACGATGCAGGACCTGCAGGAAACTGGAATGCCCCAACAGGAAATGCTGCGCTGTTCAGGTCATTTATGCCCGTAACAGTTCCTTACAGATATTTCCCAAAAATTACAGATATCATCAGTAATACGACAAACAAAGGAGAAGTTCTGCCTTCTTATGGAAGAACAATGGCGTTCAGGCTCACTGTGAGAGATAATAATGCAGGATGTGCCGGGGTGGCTAATGATGATGCAACTATTACTGTTGATAATAATTCCGGACCATTCACAGTTACGGCACCTACAACAGCTGTAAACTGGAACGGGAATTCGTCTCAGACAATAACATGGAATGTTGCCAATACAACGGCTGCTCCTGTAAGCTGCGCTAATGTAAGTATCTTACTTTCGACAGACGGAGGGCTAACATATCCAACAACCATTATAGCCTCTACTCCTAACGACGGATCAGAGGTGATTACAGTTCCTAATGTGAATACTACACAAGCCAGAATTATGGTAGCAGGAGTGGGTAATGTTTTCTTTAATATCAACCCTGTTGATTTTACCATCAGCCGTGTATTGGGTGTGGACGAAACAAAAAAAGATAAAGAGGATGTATTTGTAGTATACCCTAATCCAAGCAAAGGCCTTCTTAATATTAAATTTACCCATCAAAACGATGTATACGATGTTCTGATATATGATGCAAGCGGAAGAGTAGTTTTCAGCCAGCTGAATAATAAATTAAATGCCGATAAGCTGGGAACTTTCAACCTGTCTCAATTGGTAAAAGGAGATTACCTGATTAAGATTAAAACAAAAGATATGGATAAAACCGTAAAATGGATTAAAGAATAATCAGTTCCTGAAAAAATTACCTTATGAAAAAGGCTGTTTTCCAATCTGCGAAAACAGCCTTTTTTACAATGTGTACAAAAATTTTTGAGAGAATCCTGATGTTTATACAGTTTAAGTTAATCCTGTTTTCTGGCTTAAGTCTACTGATATTTCCTCACTGTCATTTTTCCTGAGGTAAGAGCATAAAAAAAGAGCAATAAGAATTACTCTTTTTGATTTTATCCGGAAATTTCCATATTAAACAGCCTTTAAATACTGTTTATTTTTCACCAGCCATAAACCGATGAAGGTCAGAAGTCCGTTAAGAACAATCAGTTCAACACCGATCCGGTAATCCGTATACGTTGTAACGGCTAAATTGATCAGATACGTAACGATAGGTGCTAAAATGGTTACTGCCAGGATTGAATATTTTCTTGAGATCTGGAATTTGGTGAAAATTCCGAAAGCAAAAAGCCCTAATAACGGTCCATAAGTGTAACCGGCAATTTCCATGATCAGATAAACAATAGATTTGTCATTCAACGCTTTAAACACCATGATCAGGATGAAAAATACTACGGTGAAAATCAGGTGTACTTTCATACGCAGACGTTTTTTCTCTTTTTCGGTTTTAGTTTTATCCTCATTAAGATTAAGAAGATCTACACAGTATGAACTTGTTACCGCTGTTAATGCACCATCCGCAGAAGGGAATAGCGCTGAAATAAGCCCGATGATGAAGATAATGGAAATAGCCATTGGAAAATATCCCTGAAGTGACAGGGCCGGGAAAAGATCATCCCCCATAATATTTTTGATATTCCCTGCGGAATCTTTAAATCCGAAGATATTGGTAATGGTTTCCCCGTTGAGTTGCCCGTATTCCGCACCATTCTGTAAGGCAAAAAGATAAAGAAGACCTCCCAGGAACAAGAATGCGAGATTTACAAACAGAAGCGTTCCTGCAAAAGTCAGCATGTTCTTTTTAGAATTCTTAAGGTTGTCTACAGAAATATTCTTTTGCATCATTTCCTGGTCCAGTCCGGTCATGGCAATGGTAATGAAAATACCACCCAGAATCGTTTTAAGGAAGAAGGTTTTGGAATTAGGGTCAGAATTCACAAAATGAGTGTAATTTTTCTGTTCCAGGATAGCGTAGGCTTCGCCAAAAGATAAATTGAGATTGGACAAAATATAGATGATACAGCCTACTAAGCTGATGATCATAAATGATGTCTGTAATGTATCCGTAATCACAATAGTCTTTACACCGCCTTCAAAAGTATATAAAAGCACCATCAGGAGGAGAACAAGGGCAGTTGCCCAAAAAGGAACTCCCAGACCTTCAAGCAGGAATATCTGTAAGACATTCACAACCAGGTAGAGTCTTGCAGTTGCTCCAATGGCCCTGGAAATGATAAAAAATATTGAACCAATTTTATGAGCTTCCACATTGAATCTTTTCCCCAGATAGGTATAAATGGAAGTCAGGTTCATCTTGTAGTAGAGTGGAAGTAGTATGGCGGCAACAATAAAATATCCGATGAAAAATCCAATTACCATCATATAATACTCAAAACCACCGTAGATATATTCCGAGCCCGTCATTTTTCCAACAGTTCCCGGAACCGAAATAAAGGTAACACCACTTAAACTGGTTCCTATCATTCCAAATGCAACAAGCCACCATTTACTTTTTTTGTTGCCGATAAAAAACGATTGATTATCAGAGTTTCGGCTGGTAAAATAAGAAATCACCAGAAGACCGATGAAGTAAATAAAAACAAATAGCAAAAGGATCGTTCCTGAATTCATGCTTTAATTAAATTTTAGCAAATATAGTTTTTTTCTGTTCTGCTGAAACCTCCATGATTCAAAAATAATAGGATAACCTCAATATAGAAAAAACCTTCCGGAGTAATATCCGGAAGGTTGGTATGATAAAAGACGAAAATAGCAATTAATTCACTAAAACATCCTGGAGTTCTTCACTCTTCTGAAAGCTTGCTTTTGCGAAAGGGCATAGCGGAATAATCTTTTTATTGTTCTTTCTGGCAAAATCTACTGCAGCCAGAAGCATTTCTTTACCTACACCTTTTCCGTTATAGGCTTCCTCCACTTCAGTGTGGTCAATAATAAATCTTTCTTCTCCTGCCCAGGTATAGGTCATTATTCCTGCGCGTCTTCCATCTATGAAAGCTTCAAAACTTCCGTGTTTTTCGTCGTTGTTTTGTTTTACTTCGATCATATTATGAGAATTTAGTTAATATTTCTATGTCGTTGGTTAAA
This sequence comes from Chryseobacterium indologenes, assembly GCF_001295265.1. GTDB lineage: Bacteria > Bacteroidota > Bacteroidia > Flavobacteriales > Weeksellaceae > Chryseobacterium > Chryseobacterium indologenes_A. The sequence continues at coordinate 57,083 of NZ_LJOD01000011.1, forward strand.
ATTTTATGAACAGGGCAGGCATCTGCAATGGTATGGAGTCTTTTTATCTGCTCGTCATCCAGATTGCCTTCAAAACTGATGTCTCTTTTGAATACAGCTCTTTTGGTGAGTGGGAAATTTTCAAGCTCTACTTCTACATTGATGTTTTCCACTTCCCATTCCTTTCTGTCAATATACATTTTTAAAGTAGCAGCCGTACAGCTTGCCAGCGAGGTCGCCAGGATTTCAAAAGGATTAAACCCTTTATTCTGCCCGCCTTTGTCGGTAGGCTCATCAGTAATGATCTTGTTTTCTCCGGCTGTTACCTCAGTATAATATTTTGTTTTTCCTAAAATTGCTTTTACGGTTACTGCCATTATTGTTTTGTATTGAATTTATAACTTAATGCTCCAGAAGGGCATTGATCTATTTGGTTTTTAAGTTCTTCCGGGGTTGCGTTTTCTGCTTTTATCCAGGGTCTTTCTTTCGGGTTGTAGACTTTGGGAAGCATTTTTACGCAGACCCCCGAGTGGATACACTTCTGGGGCTGCCAGATGACAGTGATACTGCCGTTAGGGTATTCATGTGTTTCCATATCAATTTTCTTTTAATGATTTTTCGATTCTTCGGTCCGGAATCAGCCATATAAGAGCCACGATATAATAAAAACCTATGGCAATATAAGGATAAAAAAATGAAACGGCGATTCCTAAAACATAAAATATGATTGAAATATATTCCTTCAGTTTAGAGTGAATTGCTTCCTTCAGTTTTGAATTTTCCCCTTCACAGCGGATGATCACATGCTCAAGAATGGTGTAGGCAATAGCACTCATAATAAGCCCGAAACCATACGTGGCAACAGGATTTTCAGCAAAATGAGAGGTTCCTATCCATTCTGTGGCAATAGGCATCAGGGAAAGCCAGAACAACAGATGCAAATTGGCCCAAAGAATACTTCCGTTCACCTTTTTTACCGTCTGAAACAGGTGATGATGGTTGTTCCAGTAGATTCCTACATAGATGAAACTGAAAATATAAGCTAAGAATTTAGGCATAATGGGTTTAAGGCTGGCCCAGCTGCTGCCTTCCGGTACCTTTAGCTCAAGGACCATAATGGTGATAATAATTGCTAAAACACCATCACTGAACGCTTCCAGCCGTCCTTTAGTCATTAGATTTTACCTGATTTTTAAAGTCTTTTATCTTCATTTTCAGCTCAGCAAGCATATCGGGATTAATTACGCCGCTTTCCAGATCAAAATTTTCGTAGAACTTTGGAAGTGAGAATGTTTCCTTAATATCTGCCCCAAACTGGGGAAAGAATGTCTTGGCCGTATTCATTACATTTCCTCCGCCATAACCTCCGGGGGAAGTGCTCATCAACAGCATAGGCTTGTTTTGAAATACCTTTACATTGATCCTTGAAGCCCAGTCGAAAACATTTTTAAAAGCGGCACTGTACGATCTGTTGTGTTCCGCAAGTGAGCAGATAATTACATCGCAGTCTTCAATTACTTTTAAAAACCGGTGCGCTTCATCAGGAAATCCTTTTTTCTCAAGATCTACGGAAAAAACCGGCATATTGAAATCATTAAGGTCAATTAAATGGATTTCCTCATCCTGAAAATCTTTCAGAACAAATTTTACCAGTTCCCTGTTGATGGAAGTGGAAGACGTACTTCCTGCAAATGCTGCTATTTTCATGGTTTTTTATAATCAGTTCCGGACTGAATTTATTTTCTGTTTAAAATGGCTTTGGGAAGCGGAACGTATTCTTCTTCATCTCCCGGAACGAGTGGGAAAGCATCATGATTCTGATCGTTCCAGTTAACTTTGGCCTGATCAATCATTTCTTTATCTGAATTCACAAAATTCCAGAATATAAAACGTTCCTCATCAAAAGGTTCCCCTCCGAAAAGATAAACTGTTCCGTTTTCACTCATGTCAAACTCGCAAAGTTTAGTGTCTTTGGCAATCATCAGCTGTTTAGAGCCGTATGAATTCCCGTCAGTGGTTACGGTTCCGTCCAGGACGTACATGGCTGCTTCACCATACAAATCTTTACCGATGCTTATTTTCTTCGGTTCTTTGGTTTTGATCTCGATAAAAAATAATTTACTGTGAACAGGAACTGCCGACTTTCTGCCAAAAGCTTCACCGGCAATCAGTTTATACTGGATTCCGTCTTCTTCCCATACAGGAATTTCATCTGCTTCAATATGATGGAAAGTAGGTTCTGTCTGTTCCAGATGTTTCGGAAGACCTACCCAGATCTGGAATCCGTGAAGCCTTTTATCACTGTGTCTTAAGTATTCAGGGGTTCTTTCAGAATGTACAACCCCTTTTCCGGCAGTCATCCAGTTAACGGCACCCGGTTTTATCTCAATGGCGCTGCCGATGCTGTCTCTGTGGAAAATAGATCCTTCCAGCAGATAGGTCAGAGTAGACAATCCGATATGCGGATGAGGCGGAACGTCAAGATTTTGGTAATCTTTAAGTTCAGAAGGCCCCATGTGATCAATAAAAACAAAAGGACCTACTGCTCTTTTTTCACGGAAAGGAAGAAGTCTTCCTACCAGGAAATTTCCTATATCTGCGGCTTTTTCTTCTATGATGAGTCCGATATTTGACATAATAAAATAAATGTTTTAGTTGTTTGTTAATTTGTTTGAATCTGACTAAAGCTTGTCGTAACCGTTGAATCTTTCATCCACAATGCGTTTCCATTCCGGATGCTTCTGAATATAGGCAAAAACATAAGGACAATAGGGAAGAAGCTTTTTTTCATGTTCTTCAATGTAGTTCAGGGTTTTCTCCACAACAGCTGCTGCGGCACCGGTTCCTGCAAGTTCAGGTTCTGCTTCTGTATGCACCAGTGCAATCTGGTGGCCCATTTCACGGTAATCGATAAAAGCAAAATGCCCGTTTACTTCTATTTCAAATCTTTTATCAGTTTTTACGAGGGGTATATTTTCAAATTCTGGTTTCATAATTTTTGTAGTAAAGAAAAGTTATATCAATTTTGTATCTGAAGATTAAGCCTGACAGGTTTCTGAAACCCGTCAGGTTTGTTGGTATTAATTCTTAGTTTTACCCTAACATTATATAAAGTTAGTAAAAAAGGAATAATCAAAGATTAAGATAAATTTAATTCTTTTAATCTTCCAGGTATCCGAATTTTCCGGTGTTGAAGTCTTCAAAAGCCTGCATGATTTCTTCCCTTGAATTCATCACAAAGGGTCCGTGAGGATAGATCGGTTCATTGATTGGTTCTCCGCTGATGATTAAAATAACGGAGTCTTCATTTGCTTCTATGCTGAATGTCTCCCCTTCGTTTTTGAATAAAACAAAGTGGTCGGCAGCAACTTTTTCCTCACCATTTACCGTAATGCTTCCTTCAATAACGAGGGCTGCCGTATTAAAATGTGCCGGGAAGCTGAACTCTGCTTTTCCGCCTGCGTTTAATTTGGCATTCATCATATTCACGGGGGTAAATGTTTCAGCAGGACCGGTGTATCCGTTATATTCTCCCGCAATAATTTCTACTAATCCGTTGTCTCCCAGATCTGCACGCTCCATGGCAGAATTTTCTATAGCCTGGTATTTTGGGTTGCTCATTTTATCTTTGGCCGGAAGGTTTACCCAAAGCTGTACCATCTGAAAAATTCCTCCTTTTTTAGACCATTCAGTTTCATGATATTCTTTATGCAGAACCCCTTTTGCAGCGGTCATCCACTGTACGTCGCCTTCACCGATAATTCCGCCGCCTCCGGCACTGTCATGATGTTCTACCTTTCCCTGATAGGCTATGGTTACTGTTTCAAAGCCTCTGTGAGGATGAACGCCCACACCTCTTGGCCTTTCAGAACCGTTGAAGTGAAATTTTGAGTTGTAATCCAGCATAATAAAAGGGTCCATTCTCTTCATATCCAGTCTGCCTGCACCCGGAATAAAATTATGAACTCTAAAACCGTCGCCTACAAAATGCGCAGGTCTTGGAGATACTACGATTTCTACCTGTTTAGTTGCCATAATATTGTTGATTTATATAACAAAAATACGACAGACAAAATCCGGACACATTGATCTGTGATAAGTTCGAAGAGGAGCAGGTTAAAAGGCTGAAGCCGGAAAAATGAGCCTGTAAGCTGCTTTTAATGATATTGTTAAGAGTTTGCTTAGAAAAGACTTTTAAAAGTTCTTAGCATTTTTAAATAAAATTTACTACAGGCTAATAAGGGAGATAACATAAAATTATCCTGAAAAATGAAGACAGATACAGGAATTATTCCTCCTTCGATTTCATATTCTTTCCATCTGAAATATGCAGTCTCCTGAAAATCAATCCTGATAAAATAGTGAGTATTCCTACGGTAAGAAAAGTATAACGGAAGGCATTATGTGTTTCGCCTTTAATTAAATCTGAATTTTCAAAAAGTTTTAAAACGATCAGTCCAAAAGCAATTCCAAAGCCAATAGCGAGCTGCTGGTTGACTGATATAAGAGAGTTTCCGCTGCTGGTCTGAAAATTTCTGAGGTCTGCAATGGAAATGGTGTTCATTGATGTGAACTGGATAGAGTTGAAGAATCCCAATACCGCAATAATAGGGACAAACCAGTATAAAGATGTATGGATATCCGGAATGGCGAGAAGGCAGATCAGGGTTCCGATGATGAATGTATTTACCATTAAGGTCTGGCGGTAGCCGTAACGGTTCAGGATTTTAATAACGGAAGATTTACCGAATATTGCGGTTAAAGCCATGGGGGCAATAATCCATCCGGAAGTAACCGCCGATTGTTTATAATCCATCTGAATCATGAGAGGAAGCAGCAGCGGAATCGAGCTGATCCCCAAACGGGTAGCCAGATTTCCTACAATTCCTACTCTGAATGTTCTTACCTGAAATAAGTTTAAAGGGAAAATAGGATTTCCTTCTCTTTTGGCATGTTTATAATAATAGTAAAGAAATAAAAATCCGAGAATGAAAATTAAAAGCACCGGGCTTATATTCTGTATATCTCCGAAAAGCTCTAAAGAAATGGAGAGAAGGAGAGAAGCAGCAGCAAAAATTAAAAAGCCTTTAAGGTCAAAATCTACATCATTGGATTTATAGTCTGGCATAAATTTTAATCCTAAAATAATCCCTAAAATTCCGATCGGAATATTGATCAGGAAAATCCAGTGCCAGGAAAGATAATCTACCATATAACCTCCTACCAAAGGCCCTAATACAGGCCCGATCAGCGCAGGGATAATAGCGAAGTTCATCGCTTTAAGCAGCTCGTTCTTGTCAAACGTCTTAATCAGGGCCAGTTTGCCAACCGGGGTCATCAGACTTCCTCCAACCCCCTGAATAACTCTTGAAATAACCAGATGGGTCAGGTTTTGTGAAAGAGAGCAGAATAAAGATCCCAGACTGAACAGGACCAGTGAAAATATAAATATCTTTTTGGTTCCGAACCGGTCTGCCAGAAATCCGCTGGCCGGCATGAACACAGCTAATGTCAGAACATAGCTGATGATAGCGTTCTGCATATTCAGCGGGGATTCGTTGAGGTCCCTGGCGATGGATGGTAAGGAAGTATTAAGGATCGTGGAGTCCAGCATCTGCATGAAAATGGCAGTCGCCAGAATCAGTGGTAGGATCTTCTTTATAGCTGTTTGTTGTGGGCTTGATTCTGTCATAATGTACAGGCCGAAATGGTCAACGACATTCAGGCTTATTTATTTTGAATATAAGTGATCTGATCTTTAGATAAAGAATTCCTTATAAAATTAAAAAAGTCCTGTGAATTTTCACAGGACTTTTTAATTTATTTTCTTGGTTTTTCTACTCCTTTCCATTCGTCGCCGGCTTTTCGGTACTGGCTTAAGATGTAAGTTTTGAAATCCTTGGTTTTGTATTCTATGTTATCAGTGTTCTGTTCAAACGGCATGATATAGTAATAGTCAACATCTGTTTTATCAGATTTATTTCCTTTTTTTACTGTAGGAACATATTTAGAAAATTTATAGTTTGGAAGGTACTGTCTCAATCTGGTATAGAAAGCTTTGTCTTCCTTTTCATCCGGAATAATGTCTACGATATTGAAATTGTCCTTCTTTTTATCAATCCATAGGTAATAGGTTTTTTCTTCGCCTAAGTTTCTGTTCAGAGAGTTGAAGGCAAAAAGTTCTTTCGGAACCAGTTCCTTGATCTTTTCAGGATCTACTTTAGTATAATATTGTCCTTTGGAAGGATCTACATAGGTTTCGAGGTTGTACATCAGTACAGAATTGTTGGTGAAATTCTTATTTTTGAAATATTGGTTCAAAGATAGTTCAGCTGTTGCTCTTAACTCTTTTCCTCTTTCATCTAATTTTTTGGTAGGATTCTGAGGATTTACTTTTTTTACAAACTCATATAAAACAGCAGGCTTTACATCTTTAAGGTGAGGATACGTTTTAAGCTGTTCAGCTTTTACCAGCCAGTAAAATTGCTGATAATAATCGTCTTTATCAGAATCTTTTACGCTTTTATAAGCTAAAGCAAGCTTTTTTGAGTTCAGGTATTTGCCATATTTTCCCTGTCCAAAAGCAAAACTTATGGATAATAAGGCAAATAAAACAGTAAGATTTCTTCTCATTTTTTTATAATTGATATTTTCGTTTTCCAAATATAATTATTTATTAGATATTATTTTTGATTGTCAGTTAAATTCTGTCGATATTGTTATTGTTAATTCAAAAGAAAATCCTGTATTGCTACAGGATTGATAATTATAACTTTGAAGACTAGACCGGTAGAACTGAAAAATACATTGTAATGATTAATGTCAATAGTCAATTTAATTTTTTCTTCACAAAGTCAATGACGAATAAAACAGTGTCCGTAAATCCATGAGCACAGCGGGATTGGCCATTGCCCATTCACTTATTCATAGGATGTTTCATGAACCTTAACCGCCCTTCCGCTTGGATCATTCATTTTTTTGAAAGCTTCATCCCATTCTAAAGCGATAGGAGTGGAGCAGGCCACAGACGGAACAGACGGAACAGTGGCTGCTGCCGTTTCACTTGGAAAATGTTCTTCAAAAATAGTTCTGTAACGATATTCTTCCTTATTTTGCGGTGTGTTGAGCGGAAACCTGAATCTGGCGTTGGCCATCATTTCATCAGTGACTTCTTTTTCAGCAACTTCTTTCAGGGTGTCGATCCAGGAATAACCAACGCCGTCTGAAAACTGTTCCTTCTGTCTCCATACAATGGAATCAGGAAGAAGATCTTCAAAAGCTTTTCTCAGTACCCATTTTTCAATTTTTCCTTCAGCTGCACTGATCATTTTATCCTGAGGATTAATACACATGGCAATATCCATAAATTCTTTGTCAAGGAAAGGTACCCTTCCTTCAATTCCCCAGCTCATCAGGGCTTTATTGGCTCTCAGGCAGTCATAAAGATGTAGCTTGCTCAGCTTTCTTACCGTTTCATCATGGAATTCTTTAGCATTCGGGGCCTTGTGAAAATACAGGTAACCTCCGAACAGTTCATCGGAACCTTCCCCTGAAAGTACCATCTTAATTCCCATAGATTTAATTACCCTTGCCAGAAGATACATTGGAGTGGACGCTCTGATGGTGGTTACATCATAAGTTTCCAGATGATAGATTACATCACGTACAGCATCCAGCCCTTCCTGAACGGTGAAGTTCACTTCATGATGTACGGAGCCTATATGTTCTGCTGCTTTTTTTGCTGCAGCCAGGTCGGGAGAACCTGCCAGTCCCACGGCAAAACTGTGAAGTCTTGGATACCAGGCTTCCTGGGTGTCTCCGCTTTCAATTCTCTGTCTTGCAAACTTGGCGGTTACGGCTGAAATAACAGACGAGTCCAGTCCTCCGGAAAGAAGTACCCCATAGGGAACATCGCTCATAAGCTGTCTGTGTACGGCATCTTCCAGCCCTTTTCTGATTGCGGCGATATCTGTTTTGTTCTCTTTTACATGATCAAAGCTTTCCCAGCCTCTGATGTACCATTTTTGAAGTTCAGGGCCGTCCGGGCTGTAAACCACATGTCCCGGCAGGAATGTTTCAATGGTTTTGCAGATGCCTTCAAGGGCTTTTAACTCGGAAGCTACATAATAGTTTCCATTTTTATCCCATCCCTGATAAAGGGGGCAGATTCCCATATGGTCACGGGCAATAAGATATATTCCGTTTTCCATATCATAAAGAGAGAATGCAAAGATCCCGTTCAGCTTTTCAAGGAAATCTTTCCCGTATTTTCTGTATAAGGCAAGGATCACTTCACAGTCAGACTGAGTCTGGAATTCAAAATCAGGAAACTCTTCTTTCAGTTCTCTGTGGTTATAGATCTCGCCGTTTACTGCTAAAACTACTTTTCCGTCTTTGGTAAATAAAGGCTGCTTTCCGGAAGCCGGATCTACGATCGCAAGTCTTTCATGAGAAAAGATCACATGGTCATTCTGGAACACTCCGCTCCAGTCGGGGCCTCTGTGACGGATTTTCTTTGACATTTCCAGGACCTGAGGCCTTAATATTTCTGTTTTTTGTTTAGCATCAAACAAGCATACGATTCCGCACATTTTTTATCATTTTTTATTTGAAACAAAAGTAAAGGTGATGTTTAAAAATAACAATAAAAAATAAATAAAAGTTAATATTTTTAATCAATTTATTTATTTTAATGAAAAATATTAACTATAAAAATTGATATTGGTGTATTTGATTAATATTTTTCGTTTCCACGGACACTAGTGTATACTCTATACAAAATAAAAATGAAATAATTATTAATATATGGTAATTTATTATATGAATTTTAGCCCTTACTTTGTGGCTCGAAATAATTTTTTTTCATCATTTGTGTTTTTACCTTCTTGCAATTCTCTTTGCAAGAAGGTTTTGTTTTATTGGGACCCCAGCAAAACTCCTGAAATATTCCAGGAACTGAAGCTTATACCCTCTGTAGGACCTTGCGGAATTTTCACCTGTATACTGTGTTTACCCGCTTTCAGATCACCGAGAGAAATAAAATTGGGATTGGTAACTGTCCCGGGACACCAATTGGATCTGCTGAGGTCTGATGAGGAAAGGCCATCAGGAAAATTACCGGAGGCAGGATTATAAAGGCGGTAAGATCCGCAGTCTGCTCTCCAAGGTATAAAAGAGAAGGTCATTTTCCCGTCCAGCCAGATAGAATTGGCTTTGGGAACAAATTCATCTCCGTTTTCCCAGCCTCCGTGTCCTGTTGTTGTGAAACGGAGCTGAGCGTTTTTCAGTTCCTTCTTTAAAGTAAACTCCACAAAAAGACCTTTATCCTTATCAAACATCGTGGAATAATTCTGCCCGGCCATTTCCATAATGTTCAAAGTATTGAAAAGAGGAATGACCGTATTGTTTTTATGAACAGTCTGATCGCTGTTATGAATGGTAATTTCAAGGCTTACTCTGTGGCCGCCTTTATCGTAATTGCCTATAAAAGCGCCTACCCACAGTTCTTTTCCGGAAAGGGAAGGCTTCAGTTCCGTAATATCCTGGCGGAAAGGGCTGATTGTCTGCCAGTCTTTCCCTTTGAGTTGGATATGATTGAATTTCTGGATGCCGAATGCGGTAAAGAAACGCATCATTTCTACAGCTGGACTATAGTTTTCGTCAGCAGCTACACCAAAATATTGTTTTCCGTTTCCATTATCATAAGCAGGAAGTGTTTTGACACCTTTTTCCAATCCGTCAAAGAAAGAAACAGCTTTATCCTGCGGAATGAAGAATACGGTTCCGGTTCTGTCATACGCATCACCGTTGGACTGTTGTCTTAATTCCATAAAGATATTTTCTCCTTCTTTGAGGGCAGGGAACTTTATTTTTTTAAGAATAATTGTTCCGTTGGCGAATTTCTTTATGCTTTCATTGGATTTGGATTCATCTGAAAAATTGATCGTTTCATTTTCAAAAACTTTCAGTGTAGTGAAACGGCTTTTCCACAGAAGATCTTTATAGCCTAAAAGATCAGTGGACTGTACTGAGCCTTTGACGATCTGGTCAATATCCGTTTTCTTCACTTTCTTAATAGAGGTGGCCGTGATCAGTGAATTTTTGTTTCTTTCAACTTCCAGTACCAATCCTAAATTCTGTCCGAGAACAGAAGGTCCGCCATTGATTTTTAAGTCATTCGTGTACCAAATCTCAATGGTATTGGAATTGATTTTAGTGACTGCTTTTTTACAAGTATAGCCTAGGATTTTCTTGGTTTCATCCGTCATTTCAAAAGTCTGCTTTTTCACAGATTCCGCATCTGAGGAAGAAATAATTTCCCCCGGTTTCAGAAATGCATAAGAAACAATAGTATTGGTAGGCTTTTCCACTTTGGTGATCTCAAACGGATAGCTGCTCTTCTGCTCACGGATAGTCTGGTTCAGAATGAAATTTTCTTTTTCATTGGCCCATACCAGGGTAAGAGGCTGGTCAGACACTACCTTGCCATTATAGGAGCTGGTATACTGAATTTCATAGGTTTGCGCGGAGATCAGGCAGAATAAAAAGAGACTGAAGAAGCTTAATAGAATTCTTTTATGCATAATGAGATCATTTTCTATAAAGATAAAAATAGACTTTACAGCGTGAAAAATAAAACCGTTAACGTGATTAATGAGTAGAGATTGAATGTTCTGATGTTACATAATAACTTTAAAAAACAAAAAAACTACCCTGAAAATAGAGTAGTTTTTATATGGTATTGATAAATCCGGTTTACGAAACTCTTTCGATAAGTGCCATATAGAATCCGTCGTATCCTGTACTTGGCATTACCTTTTCATCTTTGATCATTTTGAATCCCGGATTGTTTTTAAGGAATTCATCTACCTGAAGATTGTTCTCTGAAGGCAAGATAGAGCAGGTGGCGTACACCATTTTCCCTCCTTTTTTCAGCATTTTAGAATAATCCTGAAGGATCTGCTGTTGTTCTTTTTTTATTCTGTCGATGAAATCCTGGTCGATTTTCCATTTGCTGTCCGGGTTTCTTTTTAAAACCCCCAGTCCTGAACATGGAGCATCAATCAGAAGACGGTCTGCTTTTTCATGAAGGCGTTTGATCACTTTATTGTCAGAAATCATGCGGGTTTCAATATTATGAGCTCCGGCTCTTTTGGCACGGCGTTTCAGCTCTGCAAGCTTCCATTCAAAAATATCTAAAGCGATGATCTGTCCTTTATTTCCCATTAATGCAGCAAGGTGAAGAGTCTTTCCACCGGCTCCTGCACATGCGTCTACTACTCTCTGGCCTTCTTTTACATCAAGGAAATATCCGATTTTCTGTGAAGAAGCATCCTGAACTTCAAACAATCCTTCTTTGAAAGCTGTGGTAAGAAATACATTTTTCTTTTCCTCCAGCTGTACGGCATCCGGGTAGTTTTTAATAGGATAAGAAACCACGTTTTCATCGGCAAGATCAGAAATAAGCTCTTTGGTAGATGTTTTTAAAGTGTTGGTTCTTAAAACAGTCGGTGCCTGCTCGTTCAGGGCGTGCATTTCTTTTTCCCAGCCGGAACCCAGTTCTTTTTCCAGAGTCTCAGCCAGCCATTCAGGGATAGAATGTTCAATAGCTTTGGTAGGAACCGTATTCTTTTTAAGTTTGGTAAGAATATCTGCGATTTTTATCCCGTCAAACTCTTCAAATTTCTTATAGTTGGTCTTGCTCCAAAGCAGATAAGCAAGAATAAGTTTATAGATGTTGTTGGGTTTTACCCCTTCTCCCATATAATATTCAAGACGTCTTTTCCAACGGATGATATTATAGAAGATCTCAGAAACAACGGCTCTGTCCTGGCTTCCCCATTTTTTATTAGCTTTTAAAAGTCTTTCGATTACTTTATCGGCGTATTTATTTTTCTCGAAAAATGTTTCCTGCAAAGCATCGTGAATTCCGATCGCCAGGTTTCTGTGAATAAGTTCCATAATTGGGTCTGCTGTTTTGAATCTGCAAAAGTACAATTTTTAAATGACAAGCCCTAAAATGAATATAAGTGCTTTTAATTGGCTGTCTTTTCCGGTACAATCTGAAATCCTTATTGCCGTATGTTAAGATCTGTTCTTTAGCAATGTTTTAAGATAGAACAAGGAAAATGGTTTCCGGATACAATATTTTTACGGTCACTGACTTTGGTGATTTTGTGAGCAGTAATTTTTTTATTGTGCTGAATTTCCAGCCGGATATTGATCTTCACCATTCAGCATGTTTTGTTTTTCACATCCATGAAGAGCAAAGCAATAAAAAATATCTCATGGTTGAAAAATTTTAATTAAGAATATAAAAAATTAACTTTGCAAAAAATTAAAAATATGAGTGATACTGTACTTTGTCCAAAATGCAGCTCTGAATTTACTTATCCGAGCGATAATATGATGGTGTGTTCCCAATGTTTCTATGAATGGAATCCTGAAGAAACTGCTGCGGAAGCTGCTAATGAAGGAAAAATCCTGGATTCAAACGGGAATGAGCTTATGGATGGGGATTCTGTAGTGGTGATCAAAGATCTTCCGGTAAAAGGAGCTCCAAAACCTGTAAAAGCAGGAACAAAAGTGAAAAATATACGTCTTCGTCCGGGAAGTGATCATAATATTGACTGTAAAATTGATGGTTTTGGTGCTATGGCCCTGAAATCGGAATTTGTGAAGAAAGCGTAGTACAGCTGGCTTTTGGCGGTTGACAATTGCTTGGCTTCGGATAAAAAGATTTTTTTTGGATCTGAAAAAAATCTAAAATTAGAGTCTCTATCCATACTTTTTGCCACTCATGCACGAATTATTGTATCAGTGCATGAGTGGCAAAATATTTTTCACTGATGGCAATGATGAATTCGATTTGAAGCTTAATAGGAAAATGTCTTTGTTTATCTTAATTAGTCAAAAACTATTTGTGTTAAACGCACAAAAAAAGGAAAAAATTGGACAGTGTAATCTTTCAAAGACTTAATTGCAAAAAGTTGCTAATGTCTGTCTCAGGGCAGAAAGAGAATTAACCAAAAATTTCCTTATGCTGTGTAAATACAAATGTAAGAAAAAGTTTAATAACGAAGTTCTGTATTTGTGATATTTTTATCCACAAACTAACAATAAGTGTAAGATAATCTTTGAGTTATGACGGGTTTTGAAATTCGAAAGTCTAAGGAACTGATTTTTTTAACCGAATGAAATACGAATCATTCCCTGTATCTTTTCATCAGTATACATCACCAGTTCTTTATCTTTCACCTTAATTTTGTTCCAGTAGTGGGTTCCGGCAAATCTGCTTTCAAGAACTTCGGCTTCCTGCCCGTTTCCTGTGAGTTTTATTTCCTTCGGGTAATAAAAAGATTTGGAAATCTGAAAATCAACAGTCTCGGTTTCATTAAAGATATTAACTTCTCCGAAAAGCCTGGCAACGTAAGAATTATACGGATTTCTGTAAGTCTCTTCCGGTCCGTCATTCTGAATTAGTCTTCCATCCTGAAGAATTACAATCTGATCCAGCCACGGCATAATATCCTGAAGTTCATGCGTAGAAATGATCAGGGAGATCTGGTGCTGTTTCACATATCTGAACAGCCTTTCACGAAGTTCTATCTTTCTTGGAAAATCCAGATTACTGAAAGGTTCATCTAAAATAAGCAGTTTAGGTAACACAGAAAGCGCTCTTGCTATAGCTACCCTCTGCTGCTGGCCGCCGCTTAAATATTTAGGAAGAACATGGGCAAACTCCTGAAGTCCTACTACTTCCAGAAGTTCCATGACGGTTTCTTTTTTCTGGGCTAAATTTATATTAGAGATAAATTTTCCTACATTTTCTGCAACGGTAGCATACGGCATAAGATCAAAATTCTGGGCAACAAATTTCATGTCCGCTTCTCCGGGAACAAGATTGCCTTTGGGCCCCAGTAGATGGGTCCCATTAAAAATAATCTCACCGCTTTCCCAATCCAGAAGTCCGTAAATAAGACTTAGAAGAGTAGATTTTCCGCAACCGCTTTCTCCTGCCAGAGCAATGATTTTTCCTGCTTCAAATCTTAGATTGAGGTTCTGGAATAACGGTTTGTCTTTGGTGTGGGAAAAGTATAAATTGTTTATTTCTAATAGCATAATACAAATGTAAGGTTTTTATGAAAACATAATTTTTTTTATTATATTAGCAGAAGTAATAAAAATATATCAAAAAATGAGAAAAAGACTGTTTTCATTAGCTATTCCCGCTTTATTTGCTGCAGCTGTAATGGTTTCCTGTAAAAAAGATAAGCCTCTTACCAGCGAAAGCAATGAAGTAACCACTACAAAGGAAGGGAACCAGTATACGCTGGATACATTGAACAGTAAAGTGGAGTGGAAAGGATATAAAGTTTTCAAATCGGAGAATACAAGCCATTTCGGAACCATAAAATTTGAAAGTGGTGATGTAACCGTAAAAGACGGGAAGCTTGAAAGCGGAAAATTTGTTGCAGATATGAATTCTTTAACTTCTGTAGATTTAAAGGATGATGCAGAAAGTTTAGGGAAATTAAACGGACATCTTAAGAGCGGAGATTTCTTTGAAGTAGAAAAATTTCCAACGGCTTCTTTTGAAATTACAAAAGTGGCACCTACTACTTCAGGGGATTACAATACTTTATTAGATGGTAACCTAACGATTAAAGGAATTACAAAACCGGTTCAGTTTAAAGCGAATGTTTCCGTAAAAGACGGAGAAGTAAGTGTTGCTACTGAGCCTAAAGATATCAAAAGAGAAGAGTTTGGAGTAAAATTCCAGGCTCCTGCTGAAAACGGAGTGATTAAAGATGAGGTAACCCTTCAGATCAACGTTAAAGCTTTAGAAAAGAAATAATTTTTTTATTTAAGTGAAATAAGTGATTGAAGTCTGCCTCCGAAAAAGGGGCAGATTTTTTTATGACAGATTCATTATTAAACTTAAAAACCGTATTTTTGCAAAACATTTTGAAAGGGTAAAACAATGATAGAAAAGATAGAAGAACTACTTACCGAGGTAAACGGCTTCAATGCTACATCAAAGGAGGAAATAGAAAACTTCCGAATCAAGTACAATGGGAAGAAAGGGGTTCTGAATGATTTTTATGAAACATTAAAGACAATTCCTAACGACCAGAAAAAAGATTTCGGACAGAAAATTAATACTTTGAAGCTGGCCGTGAATGGAAAACTGGAAAATCTTAAAGAAGCTTCCCAGTCTTCAATTGTTGTTGAAAAAGAAGACCTTACAAGACCTGCTTTTCCTTTGGATCTGGGATCAAGGCATCCTATCAACCTGGTAAAAAACAGAATTATCGAAATTTTTAAATCGATAGGTTTTGCTGTAGCCGATGGTCCTGAAATAGAAGATGACTGGCACAACTTTACAGCACTGAACCTTCCTGAATACCATCCGGCAAGAGACATGCAGGATACTTTCTTCATTGAGCAGAACCCTGATATTCTTTTAAGAACACATACTTCTTCTGTACAGATCCGTTATATGGAAGAAAATCAGCCGCCTATCAGAATTTTATCTCCGGGAAGAGTGTTCAGAAATGAAGCGGTTTCTTCGCGCTCACACTGTATTTTCCATCAGATTGAAGGATTATATATTGATGAGAACGTAAGCTTTGCAGATCTTAAGCAGACCATCCAGTTCTTCACTACAGAGCTTTTCGGAAAATCAAAGATCAGAATGAGACCTTCCTATTTCCCGTTCACAGAACCGAGCGCTGAAATTGATGTATATTGGGGATTAAACTCTGAAACCGATTACAGAATCACCAAAGGTACAGGATGGTTGGAAATTATGGGTTGCGGAATGGTAGATCCTGCCGTGCTGAAAAATGTAAATATTGATGCTGAGAAATATTCAGGATATGCTTTCGGGATGGGTATTGAGAGAATTGTAATGCTTCTTTACCAGATGAGCGACATCCGAATGTTCTTTGAAAATGATATCAGAACTTTAGAACAGTTCAAAACATTATAAAAAAATCAACCCTCCGGAATTTCCGGAGGGTTTTGTTTTTAATTACTGACCTAAGAAACAAAACGTAATTAAAAACGATCTTATTGAAAAATTACAACGTGTTTTTTTAAGGCTGCCGGGAAAGGTTCCTGAAGATATTTTTTATTCAGTTTTCCTCTGCTGTTATTATTAAGACAACCGTCTTCCGGAAAATATTACATCCGGAATAAAAAAATGCCTGTAAAAATTTTACAGACATTTGATTTATAAAAAAGGGATACTTTTACTTGATAAACTTTAAAGGATACTTTACATTTTTGTAGTCGTCAATACTGGCTTTTAAAGATCCTACGGCAAGTTCAGCTTTCAACAGCATGGGAACATGGTTGGCATCATTGGAAACCCACATGGTAACACCTTCTTTTTGCTTAAAAACCCTTCCGCTTTTTACAGACGGTATGATTTTCAGGCAGTTGATCTTCCCGAATTTTGTCTTCAGATCCTCTGTTCCGATTACTTTGAGCTGGAAAGGGAACATTTCATCATCAATCCATACATTCATGTTTATCACAGTGCCTACTTTCAGTTCATTGGGGCTTTTGCTTCTCAGATAATAAAAGCAGGAAAGCATATCCTGAACTCCTTTTACGGATTTAATCACTTTTGATCCGTTAGCCGGAGTTTTCTTATCCGTTAAGATCAAAGTATTATCGTTATGATTAAAAACGGTTTCAAAATGCTGGCGGTAGCTTCCTTCACGTACATTTCTTACATAAAAGCTCGGCAGACCGGTCTGCATATTGATAAAACTTTCATACAGATCTTCTACCTTAAAGAATGCTTTTACGGCACCTGTGGTCTGTCCTGTCCCTTTCACATAAAGATGGGGAACTCCCATATACGTTGTGGTTTTGGTCGTAAGATTAGCTGTTCCCGCATTCAGAATGCCATAATGTATTCTGAGGGTAATAGATTCACCATCAGCGATATTATCAACCTGGGCTTGACCCAAAAAGAACAGGAATACTGCAAAAAGGTTTAAAATTTTCTTCATGATATGACTTTTACAAAAACACTGCCAAATTTAAAAACACCGGATATTTGAATGTATTTGATAAATCTCAGGTTTTTATTTAGAATCAATTAAATAGGCTTCGCATTAAAATTAGTAAATTTGCAGGTATATGTATAATTAAATTATCTTTTTATTATGATAACTACCGATATATTGATCATAGGTGCCGGACCTACCGGGCTTTTTGCTGTATTTGAAGCAGGATTATTGAAAATGAAGTGCCATATTATTGATGCACTTCCACAGCCGGGAGGACAGTTGGCGGAACTTTATCCTAAAAAGCCTATTTTCGATATTCCGGGGTATCCTTCAGTAAATGCCGGAGAATTGATTGATAATTTAATGGAACAGATTAAACAGTTCCAGCCTGGATTTACTTTAGGAGAGACTGCGGTTTCTTACACAAAAGTAGATGATGAATGGTTTGAAGTAATTACTAACAAAGGAACAGTTCACAGAGCTAAAGCCATTGCCATTGCAGGAGGTTTGGGAACTTTTGAGCCGAGAAAGCCAACAATTGAGAATGTTGCTGATTATGAAGAAAAAGGACTTGAATATTTTGTAAAAGAGCCTGAGCATTTCAGAAATAAAAAAGTGGTGATTGCAGGAGGAGGAGATTCTGCTCTTGACTGGAGTATTTTCCTTTCCAATGTTGCCAGTGAAGTAACTTTGATCCACAGAAGAAATGAGTTCAGAGGAGCTCTGGATTCAGTAGAAAAAGTTCAGGATCTTAAAAATCAGGGAAAAATAAAACTGATTACCCCTGCTGAAGTTACTGCCATTAAAGGGAACGGAAAAGTAGAAGCAATTACCGTAGAGGTAGAAGGTCAGGAAGCTTACGATATTGAAACAGATTATTTCATTCCTTTATTCGGTCTTACTCCGAAGCTGGGAGAAATCGGAAACTGGGGATTAAATATCGAAAAAAATGCGATCGTAGTAAACAATGCTCTGGATTATCAAACCAACATCGATGGTATCTATGCGATTGGTGATATCAATACCTATCCTGGAAAACTAAAGCTGATTCTTTGTGGATTCCACGAAGCTACTTTAATGTGTCAGAGTGTATACAACAGATTAAACCCAGGGAAAAAATTCGTTCTGAAATATACAACAGTAAGTGGTGTAGACGGATTTGACGGAAGCCGTAAAGAAGCTGAGAAGGCAGTTGTTAAAAAAATTGACTAAATTTGCTGCAGGGAAAATGACAGAGCATCAGAGATGAAGATCTGTTTGTCATTAACTATTAACCAGCAATTATCAGTAAATGAACGATATCAATATTAAAATCACCGATAGAGAAGGAGTAACCCACGATGTAGTAGCCCCTACGGATATGTCTATGAACCTCATGGAAATTATCCGTTCTTATGAACTGGCAGAAGAAGGAACTATTGGTGTATGCGGAGGAATGGCCATGTGCGCTTCATGCCAGGTGTATGTAATCAACGATCCGGGGCTTGAGCCAATGGGTGCAGAAGAAGATGCCATGCTTGCAGAAGCTTTCCATGTAAAAGACAACAGCAGACTGGGATGCCAGCTGCACATCGTTAATGAAATGGAAGGACTGGAAGTAGAAATCGCTCCTTATCCTTAAACGAATATTTTTTAATCTTAATAAGAAACCCGTTCGAGCTTTTCGGACGGGTTTTGTTTATGCTAAAAAAGCTATTATCTGTAATCTGAAAAATAAATTGTTCCAAAATCTTTAACCGTTTCAACTTTTGTTTTACTTTCAACTTCCCCATTTTTATAGGATTCAGATATTCTAACTTCTTTGTGAAGAATGAAATTATTTGAAAGTTTATCATACTTAAAAGTAATTATTTTTTTCATTTTTGTCCCTTCTGGAACCAATTGGTAGACTAGAATAATAGAAAAACTATTCTTTCTAATTTTTAAATCCTTGAAAGGATCTGTGAGATCTTCATTACAGTCTGAACAAGGCACAATATTATTGTTTGATGTAGAAAATGAAGATGTTCCGTCTTTTTGTAACAAGTCTATTCTTACAATTCTACAGTTCATATCATCATAATCTCCAATATAATTATTTTTACATTTAACGCTTTCAATTTCTATATTGTCAGGAATTTTATCATTATTCAGATCATTTGTATATTCTTTGAAGATGTATCTTGATTTTTGCGCCTTACAAAAATTATTTAAAAGGAATGAAGAGAATAATATCAATATAAATTTAATCATCATTTATCAATCATTATTTTAAACTTTATCCTTCGAAATCCACTTACCAACTGTAGGTGCCTGATAGTTTCTCATCTTTTCCAAAAGTTCTTCGATGTTTCTACTTATCAAAAGCATATCCCGGTTCACCTGCTTTAAAAAACCTTTATCCACCATGGTCTGAACCAGTTTTATTAAGTCATCATAAAACCCGTCAATATTAAGAATCCCAATGGGTTTTTTGTGAAGACCAAGCTGTGCCCAGGTGATCATCTCAAAAAATTCTTCAAGGGTTCCGTAACCGCCCGGAAGAACGATAACACCATCACAAAGCTCATTCATTTTAGTTTTCCTCTCGTGCATGGTTTCCACAAGGATAAGCTCTGTTAAATTTTTATGGGCGATTTCTTTGGATTTTAAAAACTGGGGAAGAATGCCGGTCACTTTTCCGTTTTCGCTTAAGGCTCCATTGGCTATGGTTCCCATTAAGCCGGTTTCCGAACCTCCGTATACCAATTGTATATCTTGTTTTGCTAATGTTTTACCCAGTAAAAAGGCCTGTTCCTCATAGATTTTATCCGAGCCGAAGCTTGACCCGCAGAATACGGTGATACTTTTCATCGTTAAATGGATTTAAAATTAAAAATATCCAAAATCATAAGACTTTGGATATTCAATATAGCAATATTATTTAATTTATTTCAAAGGGATATTCGCTAAAATATCTTTTGTAAAGCTCCAGAATTTCTGTGCTGAAGGAATATTCGCCTTTTCATCGGGAGAGTGGGCCCCTCTGATTGTTGGTCCGAAACTCACCATTTCCATTTCAGGATAGTTGGCTCCGATGATTCCGCATTCCAGTCCTGCATGGCAAGCCACAACATGGGGTTTTTCTCCGAATTTCTCTGTGTACAGTTTTTCCATCAGCTGAACGATTTCTGAACCTGGCTTAGGCTTCCATCCCGGATAGGAACCGCTGAACTCTACGTTCATTCCTGCTAATTCTGCCACAGATTTTAATTGTTCTGCCACAGAATATTTGGAAGAATCTACAGATGATCTGGTAAGGTTTAGGATTTTAAGCTCTCCGCCTTTTAATTCCACTCTGGCTACGTTATTAGACGCTTCTACAAGATCTTTCACATCCGGGCTCATTCTGTAAACCCCGTTGTGAAGAGATTTTAAAGTCAGAATGATCTTTCTGGAATTGTCTTCAGAAACAGCTTTATCCGCTGAAGTAGAGTTTTCAATATTAATCTGGATGGCCGGTTCAACAGAAGCAAATTCTTCTAAAATATCTTTTTTAAGAACAGTTACTTCCTCAATGAATTCCTGAGCATTTCGCACAGAAACCAGAGCAACACCTTCTCTTGGGATAGCATTTCTAAGCCCTCCGCTGTCAATAGAGATCAGCTGGATGTTTTCCTTGGCGAGACCGCTGTAAAGAAGTCTTCCCAGGATAATATTGGCATTTCCGAAACCTTTATGAATGTCCATTCCGGAATGTCCCCCCTGAAGTCCTTTAACTTCAATTCTTACGATTTGTCCTTTAGGGGCTTCTGTTTCATATTGCTGGGTAATGGTTACGTCAACACCTCCTGCACAGCCTATATCAATTTCGTCATCTTCTTCCGTATCAAGGTTCAGTAGGATTTCACCCGTCAGTTGTCCCGGTTTTAAGCCTAATGCTCCTGTCATTCCGGTTTCCTCATCAATGGTGAAAAGCGCTTCCAGAGCAGGGTGAGGAATATCTGAACTTTCAAGGATGGACATGATTGTTGCTACTCCTAAGCCATTGTCAGCTCCTAAAGTAGTTCCTTTTGCCTTTACCCAGTCCCCGTCAATCTCCATTTTGATGCCTTCCGTTTCAAAATCAAAATTAACGTCATTGTTTTTCTGGCAAACCATATCCAGGTGCGACTGAAGCACAACGGATTTGCGGTTTTCCATTCCGGCCGTAGCCGGTTTTTTAATGATTACGTTTCCTATTTCATCCACAGTCGTTTCAAGTCCCAGATTTTCACCAAATTCCTTGATGAAAGCAATTACTTTTTCTTCTTTCTTTGATGGTCTTGGAACAGCATTCAGTCTGGAGAAGTTTTTCCAGATAATCTGCGGTTCTATATTAGATAATTCCATGAAATTTATTTTTTCTCAAAATTACGAAATAAAAAATGCTTCCGTGAATTCAGAAGCATTTTTTGTAGGGAGTTTTCAGAGCAAAACGGTAAATCTGCTCATTCGTCTGCATCCTTTTTTTATTAACATCCGCATTCTCCGTAAATAGGCATTGTCTCTACCGTTCCGTCCGGTTTTTCAATCGTCAGGGTACCTTCGAATAATAAAGCTTCCTCGCCTTTTATTTTTTTGCCTTTTACAGAGATTTTATAGTTGTCGTTTTCTATTTCTTTGGTAAGTTCCTCATCAGCTTCCATATCGCTTGAGGAGATCAGATTCATGGCTAGTCTTTGTCCGTCCAGCTTCATATAAGCTGTTTTTCCGGCATCATCTGCATAGATGTATTTCTCTGCTTCAAAATCAGCCTTATTTCTGGCAAAATAACATGAACATTCTTTAATCTCTTTCGGAAAAGGGAAGGTGTCTACCAGTATTTTTCCTGATGAAGCTTCTGTTTTTGCAGAATCTTTTGCAATATTCAGAGAATCGGCAGTTGCGGCCTCAGTAACGGAACCTTTATCCTTTTTACACGCTGTTAAAAGTAATGCTGAAAAGAAAATAATCAGATATTTCATTGTCTGTTGTTTTTAAGATTTAGCCCCTTGCTCTTTCCAGAAGAACCATCATCAGTAATGATAGGATGACAAGACTCTCATCTTCATCATCAATATCAATCATTCTGTCCAGCTGAAATCTTCTTCCGAAGAGTGAAGGCATTTTTTTCATTTTAAAATAAGCTTTTCCGTCAGTTCCGGTTACGGTGTAAGACGGATTAAGGAAATATCCTGTAAACATTCCGATGATTGGAATTTCACCTACGAAACCATCCCAGAATCTTACCCATGCACTGTCTTCCTGTACTTTGAATTTAGGCTGATCATTGGCGTCAAGAATATCATAGCTTGCTTTCCAGATAGAACGCATTCCTTTTCTGGCCAGTCTTCCGTAATTTTTGTTTTCAGTGATATCATTCAGAGAATAAGAAGCATTGAAATCAATCCATTGATTGGCTTTGATCCTGAACAGTTCTTTAGATTTGCTTTCATCATTGAACACAATAACATCTTCTTTCAGCCTGAACATTTTCTGACGGACATAGGCCACATAATTTCCGTTTCGGTCTGTAATGTTAAAGTCGCTGGCTAATGTGGTGATTTTGAATTTGAAATCCAGCGGATAATTAAGGTTTTTAAGTACCATCGAGTTTATTTTTCTTCAATTAATATTCGAACCCAAAGATAGAGGTTTTTTTAGAGATTGAGGAAAAAAGAGAGGAGAGAGATAAAAGATAATAGATAACAGACGGATAGATAATAGATATGAGACTGCATCTGCTATTCTTTATCTTAACCTAAATATCAGACATTA
The DNA here is from genome assembly GCF_001295265.1 of Chryseobacterium indologenes. Classification (GTDB taxonomy): domain Bacteria; phylum Bacteroidota; class Bacteroidia; order Flavobacteriales; family Weeksellaceae; genus Chryseobacterium; species Chryseobacterium indologenes_A. The sequence goes on from NZ_LJOD01000011.1 coordinate 79,846, forward strand.
CATATTGAGGACAAAACCATTCCATAAACCACTGGCACTCCTCAACTATATTCCTTATTTTTGCGTTATGGATTACCCTAGTAAAGTTTTGGCAAAGGCGGTTGATGAAATTTCGGGACTGCCCGGGATAGGAAGAAAAACGGCTTTGCGGCTGGCATTACATTTATTGAAACAGCCTAGCTCCAGGGCAGTAGGCCTCGGAAACTCCCTGATTAATCTTGTTAATGAAATAAAATACTGCAGAGAATGCCATAATTTCTCTGATTTTGATGTATGTGAAATATGTGATAATGAGAAGAGAAGCAGTGAGCTGATCTGTATTGTAGAAGATGTAAGAGATGTTATTGCTATTGAAAATACAGGGAAGTTTACAGGGAAATACCTGATTTTAGGCGGGAAAATATCACCCATGGAAGGAATAGGGCCTTCCCAGCTGAATATCCCGAGTATTGAAAGAAAGCTGAATGAAGGGAAAGTGAAAGAATTCATCTTTGCGCTGAGTGCTACTATGGAAGGAGATACAACGGCTTATTATATTTATAAGAAGTTTAAAAACTTCAATGTGAGCTTTTCAAGCATTGCCAGAGGAATTTCAGTAGGAGATGAGCTTGAATATGCGGATGAAATTTCTTTAGGAAGATCTATTATCAACAGGCTTCCGTATAACGAAAAAGATTAATATGAAGCTGTCTGTTATTATCGTCAATTATAATGTTACCCGGCTGCTCAGGAACTGTCTTTTGTCTGTCCAGAAATATACAGATCAGGAAATCTGTGAAATCATTGTTATCGACAATGCCTCTACGGACAGTTCGTGGAAAGAACTGATCTCTGAATTTCCGGAAGTCCATTTCATTGCTTCCGAATCTAATGACGGTTTTGCCATAGCCAATAATAAAGCCATTAAAACAGCATCCGGAGAATATCTTCTGATCTTAAATCCTGATACAGAACTGGAAGGTTTCTACATGCAGGAACTTCTGGATTTTGCCGATTCTAAGCCCGATTTTGGAGGGCTTGGCGTACGAATGCACGATGCACAAGGTGTTTTTCTGCCTGAAAGCAAACGTTCTGTTCCTGATATGTTCAATTCTTTTGAAAAGCTGTTTACCAATTTTAAAAAGAACAACTCAAAATCCTATTACAGAAACGATATTAATGAATATGCTGTAGCAGAAGTAGATGTGCTTACGGGGGCATTTCTGCTGGTGAAGAAAGAAGTGTACGAAAAAATAGGAGGGCTGGATGAAACCTATTTCATGTATGGTGAGGATATTGATCTTTGCTATACCTTATTAAGAAGCGGCTATAAAAATTATTATTACGGAAAAGCCTCTATTCTTCATCATAAAGGAGAAAGCACGATTAAAGATGAAGTATATCTCGAAAGATTTTACGGAGCCATGCTGATTTTTATTGATAAATATTATAAAAATTCCAAGCCCGTTCAGTATTCATTTTTAAAGACCGGCTTAAAGCTCAGACATAAAATTGAAAGAATTAAGCTCAAATAAAAAGCAGTTCAATAATTTGAACTGCTTTTGTTTTATATAAAAGTCTATGCTTTTTATTATTTTGCCGGAGCTACCGGGGTTTGAGCCGGAGTTGTTGTAGAAGCCGGAGCAGACTGCTGTTTTGCCGGAGCCTCTTTTTTCACAGGCTGTTGTGTCGGAGCAGTTGTTGAAGGTTTTCCGGTAACCACAACACTGATAAGGATAAGAACGATAATTGTTCCTCCTAACGTCCATGTTGCTTTTTCCATGAAATCATTGGTTCTCTGTACCCCAAACTGTGCAGAAGATGCACCTCCGAAAGTACTGGAAAGACCTCCACCTTTTGGATTTTGAGCCATAACAACAATTACCAGTAAAACGCAGGCAATCATAATAAGAACCATCAATAGTGTAAATATAGTATCCATTAATTCTGATATCTTTTTGAATGGGCAAATTTAATCTTTTTTTACCGAATGACAAAAAAAGATGTCTGCAAATATTATTTAAAATAAAAACGACAGCATTTGCTGTCGTTTTTTATATGAAAACAGGCTGTTTTTATTTAAAGTCTGAATCTTTAGCCTGGTTCAGCTGGTAAGATTGTACAGTCAGATCTACATCCATACCGCCCATATTCTGGATGATGGTAAACGGAAGTTTAACGCCTGAAACATCTTTATAATTGTTATAGCTTGTAGGAATGGAACCTCCTTCAGATGCTTTGATCTCTCCGGTCTTAAGACCTGTTTTAACACTGTAATAATATGTGTCTTTAGGCCCTTTTACCACATATGAATCTTCATTGTTGTATTTTTCGATTCCTGCCACTTTAATATCCGCAGATTTTGCGAAAGTAAGCTCAGGGAAAAGCTCAGGTTCAGTCATTTCAGCTTTTTCTTTATCCGTTAAAGGAACTTTTTGCCCCTGCGCCTGCTGATAGCCTTCTTTACCGTCAAAAACAATCTTCTGAAGAGTATTTCCTGCCATTTTCAGCTCCATAAGCATTTTGCCGCCTTTAGCCTGGATTAGTTTCATGCTCATATCCATTCCCTGGATTTTAGTGGTAGCATCCGAAGAAATAGAAGTAACCTTTTGAACTGCAGCCAGACCGCCGATTGCATTAATGTATTTATCGGCTACAGATGCAGCAGTAACATTGGCGTCTACCTTTTGTACAGCAGGTTTAGCGATTGGATTCGCTTCTCTGTCAAAATATTTTACCGGATAGCCCAGTTTTTCCAGTCCTTCAGAAATATCAGCTGCTTTTCCAGCGATGAAGATTCTGCTCTGGTTAGGAAGGATTGTAGCTTTAGCAGCAGCAGAAACATCAGCCACCGTTACTTTATCAATAGATTTCAGATAATTGGAGTAGAAATCTGCCGGAAGATCCTGTACTTTCTGGTTTAAAGCAAATCTTGCGATGGTTTCAGGTTTTTCAAGAGCCATAATGAAAGATCCTTTCAGTTTGGCCTTTGCATTTTCTAATTCCTGAGGTTTTATCGTGGTAATTCCGTTAAGTTCAGTCATGAATTCCTTAATGGCTTTGTCAGTAACCTCATTTCTTACACTGGCTTCAGCAGAAAATACCGGAGTATATTTGCTGGCACTCATGCTGGAGTAAGCTCCGTAAGTGAATCCGTTCTTCTCACGAAGATTCATGAAAAGTCTGGCTTCAGCACCCCCTCCCAGAATATAATTGGCAATAGTAGCCGCAAAATAGTTCGGGTCTTTCATTTTTAAAGTATTCAGATTCCCTACAGATACTACAGATTGTACCGCAGAAGGAACATCCACTACATTAATCTCTGTTTTTGCCACGTTAGAAGCGGGCTCTAAAGCAGCAAACTTGGTGCCTGCTTTTTTCCAGCCTCCGAAAGCTTTTTCAACCTGAGGCTTTATCTGGTCAAACTTCACGTCCCCTACAATCACAAGGTATGCATTGTCTGGTGTATAATATTTGTTATAAACATTCTGTACATCAGAAAGCTGAATTCTATTGATTGATTCAATGGTTTCAAATTCTCCTCTTGAAGTATTTTTTCCGTACATTAATGCATTGGAAACTCTTGACGCAATAGAAGGTGCATTTTTCTCGTCGGCCTTTAAACCTTCAATCGTTCTGTCCTTCGAGTTCTTGATCTCCTCTGCAGAAAAATTAGGATTTATAATAGCATCAGCCATCAGTCCTAAAACCTGAGGGAAATACTTTGATAAAGATCCTGCAGAAGCACCTGCTGATGAGAAATTAATTTGAGCTCCTAAAAAGTCTACCTTTTTATTGAATTCATCTTTGCTTAAGTTTTTAGTCCCGTTTTCAAGCTGTTCTGCCATGATCTCGCTTACTCCGGTTACATTTCCTTCATAATAAGGAGGCCTGTCCATGGAAAGGCTGGCGCTTACTCTCGGCAGTTTATTGTTTTCTACCACCATTACAGTGAGCCCGTTGCTCATCTGGAATGTTTTTGGTTTAGCAATATTGATGGCAGGAGTTGGCCCCGGCTTTGGCATTGCGTTAAGGTCTATTTTTTGTGCAGAAAGCATTCCTGCGAATAAAAATGCTGCCGCTATATATGTTAATTGCTTTTTCATTTGTAAAAATTATTATGGTAATCAATTCTTTCCTGTACTCCGTAGATTACTTTTTCTCAGGAAGGTAGTTAATGATTACTCTTTGGTTAGGATTCAGATACTTTTTAGCCGCATTTTGCAGATCTTGTCTGGTGATTGATCTGTAAATTTCAATTTCCTTATTGATAAGGTTGGTATCTCCCATCAATACGTGGTTGGTTGCCAGTGAAACAGCAATTCCCTGAATACTTGAGTTAGCATTTACAAACTGATTTTCAAACTGATTCTGAAGTTTCTGATAATCTTCTTCAGAAATTAAAGTAGTCTGAACTTTTTTGATTTCTTCATCAATTACTTTTCTCAGATCCGCTTCAGGTGTAGGTCCCATCGGGATGGCAAAAAATGCAAAAACTCCGTCTTTTTCAAAAGCAATCGGATTAGCAGAAACCTGTAAAGCTTTCTTATCCTGATCTACCAGCTTTTTGTATAAAACTGAGGATTTTCCACCGCTCAGGTAAGCAGAAAGCATGTCCAGTATTTTGGAGTCTCTTTCTGTATTAGCAGGCGTTCTGTATCCATAAATATAAGCAGGAAGCTGAATATTGGCATCCGTATACGTTACTACTTTTTCCTGAGTAATAGGAGCATCTTTAGTGTAGGTTCTTGTAATAGGCGCTCCTTTCGGAATCCCTCCGTAATACTCCTGAATCCATTTTTTAGTCTGTTCAGACTTAATATCTCCTGCTACAACTAAAGTTGCATTATTCGGGATATAATATTTTTTGTAGAAATTCTGGAATTCTTCCAGCTTGGCAGCATTAAGATCTTCCATAGAGCCAATCGTAGGCCAGTGGTACTGGCTGTTGGTGAACATATTGTTAAGAATAGCGGTGAAAAGATTCCCGTACGGTCTGTTATCCATGTTCAGCCTCTTTTCTTCTTTTACAACTTCCCTCTGAGTATCCACCCCGATCTGGTTGATTACGGCATGGCGCATTCTTTCCGCTTCCATCCACAGTCCAAGCTGTTCGTTGTTGGATGGGAAAGTTTCATAATAATAAGTTCTGTCGTTACTGGTGTTGGCATTGTTCTGTCCCCCGTTGGAAGAAACAATTTTCATCCATTCACCTCTTTTTATATTAGGCGTTCCTTCAAATAAAAGGTGTTCAAAGAAGTGAGCAAAGCCTGTTCTTTTTGCAGTCTCGTCCTTGGCTCCTACATGATACATTACTCCTGTAGTAACTACCGGTGCAGAATTATCTTGATGAAGGATTACGTGAAGGCCGTTTGGCAAGTCATACTCTTCGAATTTAATTTGCTGTGCATTCAGCATCATTCCGAAAAAAGATGCAGCTGCAACAGAAAGAAGTCGTTTTTTCATAAAGCAGAAATTGTTTTGCATAAATTAGTAGAGAAAACAGAGTATTTGTTACATTTCTTTACATATTTTTTTCATTTCTGTAAGAACATGAAAATTATTTTAAAATCGGAATGAAAGTTTACTACATGGTATTTTTTGTCTTTTTCTGTGTGTTGATAAGGGAACAGGAGATTATAGATAAAAAGGCCTTCAATAAATGGTTTTATGATCCAGTTGAGCTTTTCAGATTCTGAAGGAGCTTCCCATCATACACCGGTAAAATTCTTTCAATTCAAAGGAAGAAAAAGGTTCAGGCAAAAGGTTTTGAATAAGCAAACCCACACAGCACTGAAAGAATACCCGTCCGGAAGTTAAATTGGCCTCATAATTTGAATTCTCCTTTGAATACATTAATTTTGTGTTCCAAAAATTTTTTGCAGCATGGATTATCTGAAAGGACTCAATGAATCACAATATGAAGCCGTTACCTCTTTACAGGGACCTCTGATGGTACTTGCAGGAGCGGGCTCCGGAAAAACACGTGTACTTACAATGCGTATTGCCCACCTGATCAATAACGGAGTAGACCCTTTCAATATCCTGGCATTAACCTTTACCAACAAAGCCGCCCGCGAAATGAAAGAGCGTATTGCCAAGGTAGTAGGAACCAGCAATGCAAGAAGTTTATGGATGGGAACCTTTCACTCCGTTTTTGCCAGAATCCTGAGAATTGAAGCCCATTATCTGGGCTATCCTTCCAATTTTACGATTTATGACCAGCAGGATGCCCTGAATGTGATCAAGAAAGTATTGAAAGACATGAATATCGACGCCGATCTTTATAAACCTAAAAAAGTTCAGGCAAGAATTTCTACCTATAAAAACAACCTGATCACGGTAAAAGCCTATTTCAACAATCCCGAGTTGATGGAAGCAGATGAAAAGGCCAATATGAAATTCATCGGGCAGATCTATCAGAGATATGTGGATGCCTGCTTCAAAAACGGTTCCATGGATTTTGATGATCTTCTGCTGAAAACCAATGAACTTTTGACCCGTTTTCCGGAAGTGCTGGCCAAATATCAGGACAGATTCAGGTATATCATGGTGGATGAGTACCAGGATACCAACCATTCACAGTATCTTATTGTAAAAGCACTGGCTTCAAAATTTGAAAATATCTGTGTGGTAGGGGATGATGCCCAGTCGATCTATTCCTTCCGTGGGGCCAACATCTATAATATCCTGAACTTTAAAAAAGATTATCCTGACGCCATTACTGTGTCACTGGAGCAGAATTACCGATCAACACAAACGATTGTGAATGCAGCCAATGTTGTGATCGCAAAAAACATTCAGCAGTTCAAAAAGAATGTGTTCAGTGATAATGAAGAAGGAGACAAAATTAAAGTATACCGTTCCCTTTCCGATGCGGATGAAGCCAATTTTGTAGCCGGAAATATCTGGGAACTTCGCAACCGTGATCAGAGAAAATACAGTGATTTTGCTATTTTATACAGAACAAACTCCCAAACCAGAGCATTTGAAGATGCCCTGAGACGTAAAAATATTCCATACAAGGTATACGGCGGTCTTTCCTTCTACCAAAGAAAAGAGGTGAAAGACCTGATTGCTTACCTCAGACTTCTGATCAATGAAAATGATTCTGAAGCATTGACGAGAATTATTAATTATCCGGCAAGAGGAATTGGGGAAACTACACAGAACAAACTGATTGTTTTTGCAGATGCCCAAAATGTTTCCGTTTCAAAAGTTCTGGATAACCTTCCGATGTATGCTCCGCAATTAGGATTAAATAACGGAGTTTTAAATAAACTGAATGACTTCTGGTCGATGATAAAAGCATTCCAGGTATTGCTGAAAACTGAAACCGCTTACAGCGTAGCAATGGAAGTGGCAAAGCGAAGCGGGCTCATCAAATTTTTAAAAGATGATCAGACTCCGGAAGGAATTTCCAGAGTAGAAAACGTACAGGAATTAATGAACTCTATGCAGGGATTCATTGAAGAGCAGATGCAGCTGGAAGATGGCGACCCGAGCCTTTCCAATTTCCTTGAAAATATTGCCCTTTCTGCTGATACCCAGGATAAGGAGCTGGAAGATGATATGGTCTCGCTGATGACCATTCACCTTTCAAAAGGTCTTGAATTCCCGGTAGTTCATCTGGTTGGTCTTGAAGAAAATCTTTTCCCGAGCTTTATGAGTTCTGCAACCCGGGAGGATCTGGAAGAAGAAAGACGTCTGTTTTATGTGGCACTGACCAGAGCGGAGAAACAGGTTTTCTTTTCTTATGCCGTTTCCCGTTTTCAGTGGGGAAAAATTACTGATGCTGAGCCTTCAAGATTTTTAAGCGAGGTGGATGAAGAGTATATTGAATTCATCAATCCGGCCATAGAAAAAAGATTCATCAATAATGCCGGTCTTAAATCCAATATTTTTGATGAACATCCTTCTGAGCAGCGTTCTTTCAGAAAAGTAGAAAAGAAAACGATTGATAGAGGAGATGCTTCACAGCCAGCTCCTGAAGTACGAAAGCTGAAACCTGTAAGTACTGCTAAGATTATCAATCCAAGTGGGGCTTCTTCCCAGAATATTGAAGTAGGTGATAAAGTAAGGCACGATCGTTTCGGAATCGGAGAAGTAACTTTCCTGGACGGAACAGACCCTCAAAACATTAAAGCCAAGGTTGTTTTCATGCATGAGGGTGAGAAAAACCTGATTCTTAAATACGCGAAGCTTACGAAAATATAGAATTCTTCAGTATATAGCTGAAGCTACAATATAAAAACGGATCCGGAACAGGGTTCGTTTTTTTGTATATGATAAATAAGGGGATGATACTAGATGACAGACGGATAGATGATAGACATTCAGGCTAAGAGCAATACAACGTAAATCAAAAATGGGATTTTATTGAATGAAGAGGAGAAACAGTTACCTGTAACCTAAAAAAATATGACAGAGCCGGTCTATTGAAACCCTGCTTCATATATAAAAACTCATAGACTTTCGTCCTGCATAGACAAAAACTATAACTCTTTTTCAAAAAACAAAAGTCTATTAATTTTGTAGACTAATAAAATTACTTTACATTTGCCACTCAAAAAACATAAACTATTAATTGATGTAAAGGATATGAAAAATAAAAATACCATCTTATCAGCTTCTGTTTTATTTTTTCTGGGAACTTTTGCTTTCGGGCAGGAAAAAGAAAAGGACAGTCTGAAAACAAATAAGGTAGAAGAGGTTGTTATTCTCGGTTCAAGAGCAGGGGCAAGATCAAAAGCTGACAGCCCCGTTCCGGTGGATGTCTTTAATATAAAGGAAGCATCGGTAGTTCTTCCGCAATCCAGTATAGGGCAGATCCTGAATTCACTGGCTCCGTCTTTTACTTCTACCATTCAGACGAATTCAGACGGAACAGATCACCTTGATCCTGCCCAGCTGAGAGGATTGGGACCAGATCAGGTTCTAGTTCTGGTGAATGGAAAAAGAAGGCATACTTCAGCGCTGGTGAATGTGAACGGAACACCGGGAAGAGGAACGGTAGGAACTGATCTTAATGCCATTCCTTCATTTGCTCTGAACAGAATTGAAGTGCTTCGCGACGGAGCCTCTGCTCAATATGGATCAGATGCCATTGCCGGAGTTATCAACCTGGAGCTGAAAAAAGATACCGGAAAACTGACCGGACAGGTAAGCTACGGCGGAAATTTAACGCCAACGGCAAATGACCATACGGAAAATTTTGACGGCCAGAATATTCAGCTGGACCTTAATTATGGAAATAAGATTGGAAATAAAGGCGGCTTTTACAATATTACCTGGTCTTCACAGTTCAGAGATCCTACTTCAAGAGCAGGAGCAGAGAGCGGATCTATTTATAATGCCTATAATGCCATTGAAAAAAGAGCCCTGAATGACGGGGTAAACCTTTCATCTCTGTTCAGCAATATCAATAATACTCCGAATTCACAGCAGCTTATAGATTATATTCACCAATATGCACAGGGAGTAGGTTATTTCAGCGCTGCCCAGCAGAGTGCGATTCAGAATACTTCGATTATCCAAGATATAAAGGATGCCCAGGGAAATGTAATCCAGAAGGGTCTTCAGTCTTTACTGAATTTTGATGTTACTGATCAGGAACTGGCTTACCGGGGATTGACCAGAAAAGATTTTAATATGCAGGTTGGCCAGTCTAAGCTGAACAATCACCAGCTTTTTGCCAATATAGAAGTTCCGGTAAATGATGACTGGAAAGTATATTCATTCGGTGGATACAGCATCAGACACGGTGTTTCCGGAGGATTTTACAGGAAACCCAACCAGAGCAGAACGTTTACAGGGCTGTATGCAGACGGTTACCTGCCGCAGATTGGAACCGATATTCAGGATCTTTCTCTTGCGGCCGGAATCAAAGGACAATGGAACGGCTGGCATATTGATCTGAGCAATACATTTGGACAGAACTCATTTACCTATAACATCAGGAATACAGGAAATACCTCTTTAAGATTTAATTCTCCAAGGGAGTTTAATGCCGGAGGATTGAGATTTTCCCAAAATACAATCAATCTGGATTTTTCTAAAAAATATGATGTATGGAACGGAATTAATGTAGCTTTCGGAGGAGAAAACCGTTATGAAAATTTCAAAATGACAGCAGGAGAGGAGGCTTCCTACGCAACTTATGATGTTTCCGGAAATAGATGGACCAACAACAGCCCGAGACCTACAGACTTTTTCGGAAATGCACTTCCGGGAGGTTCCCAGGTATTCGGAGGATTCAGGCCTGCCAATGCGGTGGATAAAAACAGGCAATCTGTAGCAGCCTATGCTGACGTGGAATTCAATTTTACCAATTGGCTTTTGGTGGATGCTGCAGCGAGATATGAGAATTATTCAGATTTCGGATCAACTTTCAACTATAAATTAGCTTCAAGAATCAAAGCAGCACCTAACTTTAATGTGAGATTAGCCGGATCTACCGGATTCAGAGCACCGTCTATTCATCAGATTTACTATAATGTCACATCTACTTTATATACAAATGGCCAGCTTCTGGAAGTGGGTACATTCAGTAATGATTCCAGAATTGCAGAATTACTGGGAATTCCAAAATTAAAGCAGGAAACATCCAAATCGGCGAGTATAGGATTTACCTATAGAATTCCTTCGGTTAATTTATCTTTTACAGCAGACGGCTATTTTACAAAAATTGACAACAGGATTATTCTTACCGACCAGTTTTTAAGAGCTGATGTTCCGCCAGCGGCACAAGCTGCTTTTGATGCGGAGAATATCAACGGAGCACAGTTCTTTACCAATGCCATTGATACGGAAACAAGAGGAGTAGATGTTGTAATCGCCCATAATATGAAGGTTTCAGGGCTGAAGCTGGATAACAGTTTTGCCATAAATCTCAGCCAGACGAAGAAAGTAGGAGATATCCATTCTTCAGGATTATTGCAGTCTGCCAACCTTGAAAAAATTTATTTTTCAGAAAAATCCAGAGTGTATCTGGAAGAAGCTGTTCCAAGGGTAAAAGCCAGCCTGTCACATACCCTTTCATGGAAAAATGCAAGCCTTTACCTTAGAAATACTTATTTCGGAAAAGTAACCGGTGCAGATATTCTTGATGCCAATGGCGATGGAATTCTGGAACCAAACGAACATCAGCAGATCACAGATAAAATCATTACGGATCTTTCCCTGGCGTATCAGTTTACCAAAAATGTCGGACTGACAATAGGTGTGAATAATCTGTTTGATATTTACCCAACCAGAAATCTTCCGGCTTCTACCAACAATGATCAGTTTGTGTATTCACGTTCTACTTCACAGTTCGGACAGAACGGGAGATATGTGTTCTCCAGACTTAATTTCAATTTCTAATATTTTTTTTCACTTTCTGTTATTATTAAAACAGGTCCTTTTTGGGACCTGTTTGTTTTGTATTTAATCTGAAATAAATAAAGAATTAAAAATTTAACCCGGATTATTTCCACATCTTTAAATCATAAGCTGCTTCCCAGAAATGGAATTCCATCTTTGATGACATGACAAATGCTTCCGTCATTTTTTTTCTGGTTTCCGCGGTACTGCTTTCTGCTGCTTTGTCACAAATTGCGATAGCCTGATCTACAGCTACGGAAAATTCATCTCCGCCATAAGTGTCAATCCATTTTTGATAAGGGTTGTTCTTTGTTTTTGGCTGGTTTAAAATGTAATTTCCGACTTCCCTGTAAATCCAGAAACAGGGCAATACGGCTGCAATGGCCACTTCCACGGCTTCCAGTGCGGCAGTGCTTCTCAGAAAATGAATATAATGATGGCAGGCAGGCTGTAAAATACCTTTATCCGTAACGCCAAAATCCACGAAGTAAGATTCATGCAAGGCATTTTCAACCACAATAGCGTTTTCAGCAAACCTCATAAAAGCCAGAACATCCTGAATATCCTGAATTTTTGCCGCAATCAATGAAAGAGTTCGCCCGAAGTGCTCAAGATATAAAGAATCCTGAGCCATATAAAAACGGAACTTTTCCTGAGGCAGGGTGCCGTTTGATAATTCTTTAATAAAAGGCATGTCCAGAATAGACTGATAACGTTCTTCTATAACTTTCCACGTATGTTCAGACCATTTCATTTTTGATAAGTTTTTGAGGATTAAAAAAGTGATTCAACGGACCGTTTCCAAAACCTGTTTGCACATCTTTACCGTTTTCTATCGCCTGATATACGTATTGCTGTCCCAAAGAAACAGCATCATACAACGTTTTTCCCTGTGCAAGATAAGCGGCGATGGCAGAGGAAAGGGTACAGCCGGAACCGTGGGTATTATTGGTATCAAATTTTACCGTTTCAAAAGAATGGTACTGTTCATTTTCATCGTAATACAATGAAGTTATGGTTGAGGTCTCCTGATGCCCGCCTTTAAGAAGGATGCTTTTACAGCCCAGTTTTTTGATCTTTTCTCCCGCAGCGTATAAATCTTCAATGGTATGAACAGGCATATCAGCCAGGATTGAGGCTTCATCCATATTAGGAGTAATGACATCTGCTATCGGAAAAAGGTCTTCAATAATGGCGGTGATGGTTTCCTTTTCAATCAAACGGTGTCCGCTTGTGGCTACCATGACAGGATCAAAGACAATGGGTATTTTTCTATATTTGGCTAAAGTTGAAACGATGGTTTCTACCAGTTGCGGAGTATGAACCATTCCTATTTTAACGGCATCAGGGAAAATATCATCGAGGATCGCTTCAATCTGATCTGCTACTGCCTCTACAGGAACGGGATATATTTTCCTTACACCCTGCGTATTCTGAACCGGCAAAGCAGTGAGGACCGATGTGGAAAAGCAGCCTAAAGCAGAAGCCGTTTTAATATCAGCCTGAATGCCTGCGCCGCCGCTTCCGTCAAATCCTGCAATCGTCAGTACGGAAGGATATTTATATTTTTTCATTTTAAAATTTCATTTTTTAATTCATAAGCTGCCTTTTGAGGATTTGAAGCACTGCATATCGCGGAAACAACGGCAATGCAGTCGGCACCGGCATTAATGACTTCTCTTGCGTTTCCTGGATTAATCCTGCCGATTGCAACCAATGGTTTATCAGTAAGACTTCTGATTTCTGCTATTCCTTCAAGTCCCCATTCTGTTATGGTATCTGTTTTGGTTGAGGTTTTAAAGACAGGGCTTATTCCTAAATAATCGGAGACTGAAGTCTGTTCGTTTTCAAGCTGCGAAAGGTATTCAATGGAGTAACCTATCATCTTATTCTTAATAAGAGGATGCTGCCGGAGGTCAACAGGTGAGGCATCGCTGTTACCCACATGAATTCCGGCTGCATTGATGCTTTCTGCAACTTCAGTATTGTCATTAATGATGAGTGGAATATTATATTTTTCCGTAATTTCAATAAGCTGCCGGGCCTTCTGAAGAAATGAAGCGGTGCTGCTATGTTTTTCCCTCAGCTGGATGATGTCAACCCCTCCCAGAATAGCCTGTTCAGCTACTTCACGAAAATTTTTTCCGGCACAGTCTGCCTCGGAAATCACCAGATAAAGCTGATAAGGAAAAGAAGAAAGACTCATTTTTGTTCAATTTTTATATGGCTGAAAAATTCTTCTTCAGTTATGTTGTATAGTTTATCAAGCAGATTGGCCTGAAGACTTCCCGGACCTTTACTTTCCCGGGCAGCCAGCTCTCCTGATATACCAATCAATGCCATTGCTCCTGCCGTAGCGATGACTTTATCTTCCTGAATCCCGGCAAATGCTCCTGTTAATGCAGTGGCAGAGCATCCAAGACCTGTCACTTTAGTCATCATCGGATGACCGTTTTTGATGAGGACTTCCTGTTTTCCGTTTAAAATAATATCTGTTTCACCGGAAATACAGACGGTTGTATGATACTGTTCTGCAAGAAACTGTGCCGAATGAACAGCCTCATTGCTTTGTACTGTGCTGTCTACTCCTTTCGTTGTTGTAGTATTAGCTTTGGCAAGAGCGATGATCTCAGACGCATTTCCTCTGATTACCGCAGGCTGATATTGTAAAAGCTGTTGTAAAACCTGATCCCGGTATGAAGTAGCTCCTGCTCCTACAGGATCTAAAATCCATGGTTTTCCGGTGGAATAGGCAGTCTCAGCAGCTATGAACATCGATTCAGCCCAGTATTCATCAAGAGTTCCGATATTAATAACTATTGAATGGGAAATGTTGACTATTTCGCGGATCTCAGATTTTGCATGAGCCATGATTGGAGAAGCACCTGCTGCCAAAAGAGCATTGGCTGTATTGTTCATGACTACATAATTGGTAATGCTGTGAACCAGAGGGGATTTTTGTCTGACAAGCTGTACCTGTTCCCAAAGAATTTTTTCCATTGTTATCATTTAGAATAAGATCAAAAAAAGCTTTAGGAAAAATCCAGACAAAAAGGTACTGAGGCCAGTGTATTTTTTGCTTTTCCCTACGTCGGTGTAAGCCGTATCAGGTTCAAAGGGACTCTCTCAATTCTTTTCAGAATACCCCTAAAGCAAGACAAATGTATAAAAATTATCTGTGCAGACAAAAACCGGCAATGTATTTTCCTTTCTTTTGGGGAAAGGCTTCTTTTTTCAATAAAAACTGATTTTGGTTAAAAAGAAAAATTGAAATAACTTTCGCAGGATAATAAGTTCACCTGCTGTATCAGTGAGAAAAATGAAAATGACCTGTGAGGTTTTTCTTCACCGCAATGGCTTATTTATGGGCAATAAATCAACGCAGTTGATCCGATGAACCGGATGTTTTATTTCTTCCGGGAGACAATAAAATCTACCATCTGATCTACCATCTGATCCAGATAGGCTTTATCAGTTGTAGAAAAGCTGTGTACACCATTATCAATGATCATTAAAGACGTCTGAACTTTTGCTCTTTTCAGTTTCCGGTGCAGTTTTTTAGATTGGCTTAAAGGAACAATTTTATCCTTGTTTCCCTGTACAATTAAAGTAGGGACACCGTGAGAAGCAAAATTAACAGGAGATAGGGTTTTTAAATAATCTATAGCCTTTTGCTGGTCTTTATTAATATCATACCCGGATAATCCTTTTACCAGATTCTGCTGCAGGCTGATAATCTTTTTCGAGATCATGCCGATCATAGAAACCGGAATAGTGCCTGCACTCGTATGAAAAAGCTTATTAAGATCTGCGGGGCCGTAATGGTCAATGACATAATTCACTTTTGACGAATATGATGAAAGGTCCGGGCTGCCGATATACGTGTTATCGGGGGTATAAGCTGCGAGCAGAGAAAGGTGGGCTCCTGCTGAAGCTCCGAAAAGCCCGATGTTATTGGTATCAAAATTATATTTTTCTGCATTTTTCCTAACCCATCTTACCGCATCTTTAGTGTCTTCCAGTGGTAAAGGGAAATGAGTGCTTTCATTCAGCAACGTATAGTTGATGCTGATCACTGCATATTGCCTGGCGATCAGTTTTTTGATGGTGTTTTCAACATAATTATCAGCATGGATTATTTTATCACCTTCTATCCATCCGCCGCCATGAACATAGATTAAAACAGGAAGCAGATCAGCCGTTTTATTTTTAGGAGTATAAAGATCAAGTGCAACAGGATTTCCTTTTCTGTTAGTTTTATATACAATATCTTCAGAAACTGCTGCTATCTCCGGGAGCAGGGTACTCTTTACACGTGGAGCCTGAGTCGGGGATTGTGAAAAAGTCTGTGAAAAAATTAAATTGGAAAAACTTAAAAATAAAATAAAAAACAGGTTTGTGAAAAACCTGTATATTGATATGTTGTTAATTGTTGAATGCATAATAAACTTTTTTAAGGAATGTGCTATTTTACTAATTCCTCAAAAAGCTTACCAAAAGTGATTTCCAGATCTTTGGATTTTCCGGGATGAGGTCTCGAAGTTTGGATTACGGAGCTTCTTACAGCCGTCAGCCAGCGGAAACGTTCAGGAATGTCAAGAAGAGCAATAGGTCCGCCTTCTTTACTGCCTTCAGCAACTTTCTTGAAGCTTTCCAGATTATGGATGATGTCATCATAATCAAGTTTGCTGTGCATCAGCCTGAATTTATCAGGGCACAGATAGAATTCCACGCGGATGAACTTCTCTTTTTTGGAGAACATGACCAGCCCGATATTGAAAAATTCCTCCCTTTCAACTTTAGGTACCAGGCGTATTACAGCGTATTCGTATATTTTATCCTCTTGCATTTTTGGCTTCGTTTAAAAAGATTGGAGAATTTTCCAGTCTGGTTTTCAGGAATTGGAAATAGATTTCACGGATTTCTTCAGGAGTTTCATCAGCATCATTCCAGTGCAGCCAGTCTTCAGGGATCAGATTGACGATGTCTCTGAAAAGAGCATCATTCAATACTGTATGGGCAAATGCATCAGCTTCGTCCAGCATTTTGGCCTGCGGCAGCAAAACATGGTCTTTTACATATTTAAACGGTGTTTTGGCTGCTGTGTCAAAGTTCTGCCATGAATGATGGAAGTAAAAAGAGGCTCCATTGTCAATCACCCAGAGTTCTTTATGCCACATCAGGAGATTGGTATTTCTGAATGTTCTGTCGATATTCGTGATAAATGCATCCAGCCATACAATTTTGGAAGCCAGAAGTGGATCTATTTTTACACCGGGATCATAGGTAATAGAACCGGAAAGGTAATGAAGCCCCAGATTCAGACCTTCCGAAAATTTCAAAAGATCCTGGATTTCTTCATCAGCTTCCGTTCTTCCAAAATCTACATCCAGATTCACCAGTACCAGTTCCGGTATCTTCAGTCCAAGAGCTTCGGTGATCTTTCCACCCAGAAGTTCGGAGATAAGCATTTTTACTCCATGGCCGGCACCACGGAATTTCAGTACATATTTAAAATCATCATCAGCTTCTGCCAAAGCAGGAAGAGAGCCGCCTTCTCTCAAAGGAAGGATGTAACGCATTACGGTTACCGTTCTTAAATCCAGCATACCGCAAAAATAAGGTTATTTTTTTAGAATCTTTTTAGTGAATTCTGTTTCTCCTTCTTTATATTTTAACAGATATATTCCGGAGGAAAGATGATTTAAAGGAATAACATATCCCGGAACCGATTTTTCAAGTTTGTAACGAAGTATTCTTCCTGCAGCATCAGTCAGTGAGATCACTGAAATTTTCTTATCGGTAATAATATTGATGTAATCCTGTGCAGGGTTCGGATAAATATGAGTGGAAACTGTATTCTGTTCCTTTATTCCGAGACTATGAAAAGCCACAGATTTCGTTTTTGTTGAATTTTTATTGCAGGCATTGGTTATCAGGCTTACCTGATAATTTCCTGTGGAAGTATAGGTATGCTGAGGGTTTTCCAATGCTGAGGTTGTTCCGTCCCCGAAATTCCAGAGAAAAGATGTTGCATTCTGCGTTTGGTTGGTAAACTGTACGGTATTTCCGGATATCTGATAGGTAAACCGTGTAGGAACATCATTGGCACTGACAAACCAGGTATTCAGTCCATTGAAAGCTACATTTTTTACAACACTTTTTATCGCCTGCGATTCCGTAGTGGTGAGGTTTCCATTAAAAGAGGCGAGCTCGGGGTCTTTCTTAAATATCAGGGTATAGAAAGTATAGGCAGCTGCCATAGAGCCTAAATAGCTTGGATGTGACCCGTCTGAAGAATAAAGTTCCATTTCAGGATACTGCTGTCTGATCATTCTCCATACTTTCCCAACGGGAGATACAAGGCTTTCATTAAGACTGGCCATTTCTGTATATCGGGCAGAGATCAGGTCATCCATTCCCTCATAGGTACATGAGGCTGTATTGCCATTGGCACAGTTGGTTGCATCTCCGTTTTTATAGCCCCATGTCATAAAAAATAAGGGATTTCCGCAGGCGTTGGCGTTTTTTATCTGTTCTGCAAGCTGCTTTGCATAAGGAAACATTTCATTCTGTACATAGGAGTTCGGAAAAGACGGGATCTGGCTTTGCTCCTGTAAGACCACATAATCCCAGTTTCCCTGATTGATTACTGAGGCAACGGCCGGATTCTCCGAATGCTGTTTCAGTCGGGCCCCGCCTATTGTGTGGCTTTCATAAGCCAATTGATCTCCGGAAGAGGCTGCAATAAGTTTTACCAGCTCCGGCAGATTATTGGTGTAAGTATAGCTGTTTCCCACAAAGAAAACCCTTTTTACAGTTTGGCTGAGGGTGAACGAAAATAAAATTAAAAATAGAAAGAGTAGAGTTTTTTTCATATATTTAGTTTAGAGTGAATATTGCAAATATAGCTGTTGTTATAAATATAATGCAGTGAATAAAACATTTATTTATGAAATTGATAAAAGATTTTAATATAAAGCTGGAAAATCCGGAGACTAAAACATTTCTGGCCGATGCTTTCTATTCTGAAACGGGTGCAAAACTACCTCTCGTCATTTTTGTTCATGGTTATAAGGGCTATAAAGACTGGGGAGCGTGGACTCTTATGGCTGAAAATTTCGCGGAAGCCGGTTTTTTCTTTGTGAAATTTAATTTTTCCCACAACGGAACAACGGTAAATGATCCTCATAACTTCGCTGATCTGGAAGCCTTCGGAAATAATAATTATTCCAGGGAGCTTTCTGATTTAGGAGTGGTTATTGATTATTTCAGCCATCATCCTAAAGTTGATGACCAGAAAATTATCCTGATCGGTCACAGCAGGGGAGGTGGGGTTTCTATTGTGAAAACCTGTGAGGATGAAAGAATCAACGGATTGATTACGCTTGCCAGTGTAGATACCCTGGAACGCTTCCCAACAGACAATGCTCTTGAAAGCTGGAAGGAAAACGGAGTATATTATGTTCTGAACGGGCGTACCAAACAGGAAATGCCTCATTACTACCAGTTTTATGAAGATTTTGAAAAGAATATCCACCGTTTTGATGTGGAAAGAGCGGCTGAAATGGCAAAAGCCTACGTCCTGATTATTCATGGAACCCATGATGAAAGTGTGAGCGTAAAGAATGCTGAGCATCTTCATATTCTCAATCCTAATTCTGAACTCTTTTTAGTGGAAAATGCAGATCATACCTTCGGATCAAAAGAACCCTGGACGGAAAGCAGACTTCCGCAACACCTGAACACCGTAACAGAAAAATGTATTGAATTTATTCAGAAAAATATAAAATAAAACCTATCTGGAACAAAGTTTGAAGCGATAGGCTTAAAAATAATCATCACCTATTAAAAGTAATTATGAAAAAACTGATGGTATGCGCTGCTGCATTTTCATTGCTGGCTGCTGTTTCATGTAAAAAAGAAATCCCTAAAACTGCCCCTGCTGAAACCGTTAAAGAAGTTGTACTGGCACAAAATATTCTGACAAAGAATGTAGGTAAATATCCCACTGATATTAAGCTCTTTGAAGATAAAGAATTAACAGACAGACTTAAAAAGCTTATGGGAGCAGATTATGATGAAATGGTTAAAAATTTCAATGTGGTAAGTCCTATTAAAGTGGAAAATGAAGTATACAGGGCAAACGGATGTATGCAGCATAATTGTCCGGGATATTACGCATTCATTTATTTTGATGCTAAAAACGATAACCTGAATGTCCTGATAGACAGAGACGGAAAAGTGAAAGAATATGCTGAAAAAGGAAAAATAGAAGTCAGTGAAGAGCTGAAAACAAGGTAATAAGTTCTATTTTTTGATAAAAAAGGAGTGAAAGTTCATTTTCACTCCTTTTTCATATTTTAATTTATCCTGATTATTTCATTAAGATTTTCCAGGCTTCTTCAATTCTGCTTTCTAATAGTAATTTTTGGGCATCAGTGTGGATATTTTCATCGGCATAAAAATCTCCGGCGGGTAATACTTCTGTATTGGCAAGCATTCCCAGGTCATTTCCTGTAAATACTTTGCTGTATTTGATGGCATCCGGCAGAAGATCAAAGCCGATTCCTTTGGTAACCAGAGGTTTCGGAACCTCAAAAAGGCTGTTTTCATTGCTTCTGGAATACCAGTTACTTCCTAATCTTGCTACCATATCCAGTTTTTCCTGATCCAGATTTCCTGCTTCATTCAGATATTCTTCCCTGATATGGATTTTCTGAACTTCACAGATCACCAGATTTCCTGCGCCACCCTGATCTCCCAGAGACTTTACTTCTAAAACTCTGCACTCAAAATTAACCGGGCATTCTTCAATCAGTTTGGGTTTCACCAGATCTGCATCTTTCATGGTCAGTCCGGATTTCACAAATTCATTAACGCCTGTTTCATATTCTGTTGAAGCTAAAGAGATTTGCTGTACAATGGGAAAATTAACGGTTCCAATTACTACTTCCGGAACTTCCAGAACATTTTCCAGGGTATGTTTCGTTGTATTGTCACGCACTCTTCTTGAAGGCGAGAAAATCAGTATCGGGGGAACCGTACTGAACATATTGAAAAAGCTGAATGGAGATAAATTGATGTTTCCGTTCTTATCTACCGTAGAGGCCAGCGCAATAGGACGTGGTGATACGGCCGTCTGCATAATGGTCTGCAGCTGAACGGAAGTTATTTCGGAGGGGATTACTGTTTTCATTTTTTTATTTTTTTAACACTTAAGAGTTATTTTAGTTATCTTTAATGCTGTTCATTAAGGTACACTTAAGGTTGAAAATCTACGATTTTCATTCTTTTGGAAGTTCTTTAAATACCTTTGATGCGAAAGATTCACATCCTTCATGATAAAGATTAGTACCATTGAAATTAACTAGTATAGCTCGTGGTATTTTTAAAAGATTCATATAATTTATTGTTTGTGCTCTATGGATCTGATGAATTTCAGCAACTGATTTTAATTCCAAAACAATTAATTATTCTATCAAAAAATCACATTTTAGCTTACAGTTGATACGAGTTCCATTATCATGTAACTTAAAAATACTAAAGTGTTTTAAAAAATTATGTGGTTGGAATAATTTTACCGCTTACTTCTCCAAATCCCACTCTCACACCATCTTTTTCAGCCCAGGCTTTCATTGTTACTGTATCATTATCCTCAATGAATTTTCTTTCTTCACCATTGCTTAATGATAAAGGGTTTTGCCCTCTCCAGGTTAATTCCAGCATAGAGCCGAAAGATTTAGGATCGCTTCCTGAAATGGTACCGCTGGCATACATATCACCAACTTCCACATTGCATCCGTTTACGGTGTGGTGAGCAAGCTGCTGGGTCATATTCCAGTACATATGTTTATAGTTACTCTCACAGATCAGGTTTTCCTCACCGTTTTCAGGCTGGATGTATACTTCAAGGTTGATGTCGTAATTTTTATCTCCTTCAAATTTCAGATAATCCAATACTTCAGGATCCTGTGCAGGAGAAGCGGTTCTGAATGGTTCTAAAGCCTCAAGAGTTACAACCCACGGAGAAATGGATGATCCGAAGTTTTTAGCAAGGAAAGGTCCCAGCGGAACATATTCCCATGACTGGATATCTCTTGCAGACCAGTCGTTGAAAATTACCATTCCGAAGATGGCGTCTTCAGCCTCTTTTGTGGAGATGCTTTCGCCCATCTCTGTATTTTTGCTGATAATGAAAGCCATTTCCAGTTCAAAATCAAGCTGTTTGCTTGGTCCGAAAACAGGTTTATCAGCATCGGCTGGTTTTGTCTGACCTTTTGGACGGTTGATTTCTGTTCCGGAAACTACGATGGAGGAAGCTCTTCCATGATAGCCTACCGGAAGGTGCTTCCAGTTAGGAAGAAGGGCGTTGGCAGGATCGCGGAACATTTTACCTACGTTGGTAGCGTGCTCGATGCTGCTGTAGAAGTCCGTATAATTCGGAATGTGTACAGGCATCATCATTTTTACTTTATCAAGGTCGTAGAAAGCATCTTCAATGGTTTTTTGATCCTTGGATAAAGCAGAACCTTCCTGCAGAAGCTCCTGGATTCTGATGCGGACTGCATTGGTAACCGGTTTTCCCAGTTCAATAAATTCGTTCAGGGTATAGGCTTCAAATACATTATCGTCTAAGCCTTCTATATCTTCAAAATAACCCAGATCGTACAGGGTCGCAAGATCAATTACCTGATCTCCGATTCTGGTACAGCATCCAATATATTCTTTATTAAAAACAGTTACTCCAAAGGGAATATTGTGTATGGAAAAGTCCGAATTCGGGGAATATTCTACAAATGATTTCATAAGTTTGGATTTAAATTAAAGGATAGGAAAATAAGAGCATTGTTTTATGTTCCTGCCGGTGAGGGAAGTTTATTTCTTCTTTTTAGAATAGGATTCTTCATCAATCCAGCGGTCTTTGGTGTTGACATCAATAAGATACAGAATATCTTTTTGTTTAGTCAGCAGCAGGGTTTTGGTGACCGGAATCGGGACTTTTGTATTTTCAAGCATGTCTGCTCTTAAGGAAACAATGTTCTTTTTCCTTACGATATCGCCGGTAAAAACATTGGAACTGCTTTCTCCGGTAGCTTTATCATCAAAAACTTCTACATAGGTAGCCTGATTTCCTTTGATAATGATGAAGTCTCTTTCCGTATGGTCTGCTGCATCCTTAATGAAAACAAATTTCTTGTTATCAATGTTTACATTTTCAAGATGCTGGTTGATACCTTTTCTTTCTTCAAGTCTGTTGAGGATTTCATTGATGGTTCCATATTGAGCTTTAAGCCCTAATGTTCCCAGTAATAAAACTCCGATTAAAAGTTTCTTCATGTACTGTGTTTTATAAAAAAGTTTTGCCAGAACTCTTCATCCTGACAAAACTTTATAATGATATTGTTAAATTAAAGATTACCTCTTCTTTCCTGTTCTCTTTCCAGCGCTTCGAATAATGCCTTGAAGTTTCCGGCGCCAAAACTCTGTGCACCGTGTCTTTCAATAATTTCGAAGAACAGGGTAGGGCGGTCTTCTACAGGCTTCGTAAAGATCTGAAGCAGGTACCCTTCTTCATCATGGTCAATAAGGATGCCAAGTTCCTGTAATTTTTTAAGATCTTCATCAATATGACCTACTCTTTCAGGAACCATATCGTAATATGCTTCCGGTGGAGCAGAAAGGAACTCTACACCCCGTTTTTTTAATTCGGTTACTGTATGGATGATATCTTTTGTAGCAACAGCAATGTGCTGTACGCCTTCTCCTTCATAAAAATCAAGATATTCTTCTACCTGAGATTTCTTTTTACCTTCTGCAGGCTCGTTGATCGGGAATTTAGCATATCCGTTTCCGTTGGACATTACTTTAGACATTAATGCAGAATATTCTGTGTTGATCTGCTTATCATCAAAAGAAAGGATGTTTACAAATCCCATTACTTTTTCGTACCATTCTACGGTAGGGATCATTCTGTTCCAGTCTACGTTTCCTACGCAGTGGTCTACATACAGTAAACCTGCTTCTTCAGGTTTATAATCACTTTCCCATTTTTCGTATCCCGGCATGAAGGCACCGTTATAATTTTTTCTTTCTACAAACATGTGAACGGTTTCTCCGTAGGTATAAATTCCGGACATTCTTACTTCACCATGCTCATCGTTTAGCGTTACAGGCTCCAGATATGGTTTTCCGCCTCTTTTAGTAGTTTCTTCGAAGGCTGCATAAGCGTCGTCTACCCAAAGTGCCAAAATTTTTACTCCGTCACCATGTTTTTTTACATGTTCATTAATCGGGGAATCAGATTTAAGACCGGTAGTCAGTACCAATCTTATTTTTCCCTGTTGAAGAACATAAGAAGCACGGTCTCTTACTCCTGTTTCAGGACCTGCATATGCTACAGACTGAAAACCGAAAGCGGTTTTATAATAATGGGCAGCCTGTTTCGCATTCCCTACATAAAACTCAATGTAATCTGTACCGTTAATCGGCAGAAAATTCTCAGCTTGAGCAATTTTTTCGGCAAATGTAAGTGTTGACATATTTTCTTTTTACTTTTATTTTAATGGTATGCAAATTACAAAATTCTGAGTAATAGGGAAAATATTAATAAGCAATCCTTGGATTTACTTAACATAAAGTTAAAGAAAAGTTCATTTAAGTATATTTAAGTTTCTTATTCTGAAGTTGGGATATGTACATTTGTATTCACAAAAAACAAGTGGAAAAAAAATGTTTCGAAACACGAAAGCCGTAGAACTTCTACAGCTTTCGTCATTTATAAGAGTTCTACTTTTCTGTTGAGCCTTCCGGCATCGGGATTGTAATTGTCCCAGATCTTCCAGACATTGTCTATTTTACGGATAAAATAGATCTGGGTATTCAGCTGGTTTACAAAATGTTCTTCTCCTGTTTCACCTGCTTTGAAAAGCAGATTCCAGAATTCCTGGGATTCAAGGATTTTTTTATCCGGTTCATCAGTCACCAGATGAATATCAAAGACCTCATAATTAGACCGGTTGTTTTTGGTAACCAGCTGAAAGTCTCTTTCACAAAGTTCTTTACTGAACTGTGAGGTTCTCTCTAAAAAAGGGGATCCGTCAAATACAAGTTCCTTGAAAAGTTCGGGCTTATGAGCCGGGAAGTGTTTGTAAAATTCAAAGGTGGCGGCACAGTAATCATATACCAGCTGGGTAATAAATTCCTGGCTTCCGCTCTCTTTTTTTTCATGATTCCTTTTTTTTACCGATAAAGTATAGTCGTTGAGATCTCTGTATCCCAGAAAAATACATATTTTATCGAGAGTTTTCAGAAACCTCAGATCACTGTGGGTTTTATCCTTATAATCATTTTCAAAAAAGCGTTGCAGGGTAACGTGCGAAATTGTGTTTCCTATTTCAAATTTTTTTCCTCCTTTGAGTTCCTCCGCTTCAGATAGTTCTTCTTTAATGATTTCGGAAAGGATGATATAATGGCTTCTCTTCCATTCACTCACATTCCCCAAAACAGAATCCCTGACTTTTGAATGCTTTACAACTTCTTCTCTTATCGAATTATATATCGTTTTCAATTTCCTTGGTTTTGAAAGGATTTCATCAAAAATACTGCCAAATGTTAAAGTTTTTTGATGTGTGTTTAATTGGTATCTGAAAAATTTCTCTGCTTAGGGAACAAAAAATAGCAGGGCAAAGAAATCTTTCAGAATTGTTGTTGCTATTTAAATCTCTCATAAGCAGCCTTTTCCAGCATTTCTCTATCGTCCGGATGGGCAATGCTGATAAGTTCCTGGGCTCTCTGACGCAGGTTTTTACCATACAGATAAGCTGTTCCATATTCGGTCACTACATAGTGAATGTGCCCTCTTGTGGTGACTACTCCGGCCCCCTGTTTAAGAAAAGGAACAATCCTTGAAATTCCTTTCTTGGTTCTTGAGGTAATGGCGATAATCGGTTTCCCGTCTTCACTTAAAGCAGCACCTCTCATAAAGTCCATTTGTCCTCCAATTCCGCTGTACTGCATAGTTCCTATAGAATCTGCACAAACCTGCCCGGTAAGATCAATTTCAATGGCAGAATTAATGGCTACCATTTTTTTATTTCTCATAATATTGATCGGGAAGTTTACATCACTTACATCTCTGAATGCAAAAACGGTATTGTCATCTACATAATCATAGAGTTTTCTGGTTCCGAAGCAGAAGCTGGTAATGGTTTTATTATCGTTGTAACCTTTATATTTATTGTTGATCACATCGTTCTTAATGAGGTCAATTACACCGTCGCTCAGCATTTCTGTGTGAATTCCCAGGTCTTTATGGTTATTCAGACATTTCAGTACAGCATCAGGAATGGTTCCGATACCCATCTGAAGGGTGGATCTGTCTTCAATAAGCTCTGCAACATTTTTTCCTACCAGCATTTCCTCAGGGCCGACTTTGGATCCGTAATCTACGGTTGGAAGCTCTTCTTCATGCCATACAAGTTTGTGAATTCTGCTGATGTGGATCATGCCATCACCATGGGTTCTCGGCATTAAAGGATTAACGATGGCGACAATAATTTTGGCTGTATCTACTGCTGCTCTCGCCACATCTACAGAAGTTCCCAATGTACAGAATCCATGTTTATCGGGAGGTGAAACGGTTACCAGCGCCACATCCAGAGGCAAGATGTTTTTTCTGAACAGAATAGGAATTTCACTTAAGAAAACAGGAACAAAGTCTCCTCTGTCAGAATTTACCGCATCACGAACCGGAGTGGAAACAAATAATGAGTTAATGAAGAATTTGTCTTTATATTGAGGTTTGGCAATTTCCACATTTCCCTGCTGGGTAATGGAAACCATTTCTACATTTTCCAGACGGTTTGACTGTCTTGCGAGTTCGTCAATAAGATAATTCGGAGTACATGCGCTTCCGTGGAAAAATACGCGGTTTCCGCTTTTGATAGTATATATAGCTTCTTCTGCACTTATATAATTGTACATAATGAATTTTTTTATGAATGATTTTTTTATTCCTGGGAGCGGTCTTCCATGGTTTTGTCAGTTTCTTCCAGCCAGGAAGTTTTGTAGGAAGGATCTTCTACTTTTAAAGCTTCTTCGGTGATTTTCAACGGACGGAAAGGATCTACCATTACAGCATATTCCTCTGTGAATTTTTTACCGATGCTTCTTTCCATAGCGCCTGGGTGAGGCCCGTGAACAATGCCTCCCGGATGTAGGGTGAAGTCCATAAGATCAATATGGTTACGGCTCATGAAATCTCCTTCTGTATAGAAAAGAACTTCATCAGAGTCGATATTAGAGTGGTTGTAAGGAGCAGGGATTGCCAGTGGATGGTAATCATACATCCTTGCACAGAATGAGCAGACTACGAAATTATGTCCCTCAAAATTCTGGTGCACCGGAGGGGGCTGGTGAATTCTTCCGGTAATCGGCTCGAAGTTTTTGATATTGAATTTGTAAGGATAAAAATAGCCATCCCAACCCACAACGTCAAAAGGATGCGTTGCATAGATGAAATCCGTAATCTGGTTTTCCTTTTTTACTTTAATTAAAAATTCTCCCTTTTCATCTTTTGGTTCTTTAAAAACCGGGGCAATAATATCCCTTTCGCAGAAAGGAGAATGCTCCAGAAGCTGCCCGAATTCATTTCTGTATCTTTTAGGAGTATAAATAGGAGAGTGGCTTTCCAGTACAAAAAATACCGTATCATCAGACTGTAATTCTACTTGATAAATAGTCCCTCTCGGAATAATAAGATAATCACCTGTAACAAATTCAAGATCACCCACAAAAGTTTTCAGGATACCATTTCCCTGATGTACATACAGAAGTTCATCACATTCTGCGTTTTTGTAGAAATAATCCATGGATTTTCTCGGTTTGGCAAGCCCCATCTTCAGATCATTGTTCATCAGAAGGATTTTACGACTGTCCATGAAATCATCTTCCGGCGTTACATTCATCCCTTTGAACATTCTTGGAGCAACATTTTTCTCTACAGCAATCTTAGGGGTAACGTCTTTCGGTATTCCTATGGATTTGATCTGTGTAGGACGGTGGATATGATAAAGCAGTGAGGAAATTCCATGAAAACCTTCCGTGCCGAAAAGCTGTTCGTAATAGAACTTATCTTCCGGCGATTTAAATATGGTATGCCTTTTTTGTGGGATGCTTCCCGATTGATGATATCTCATTTTACTTTTATATGTCGTTTCTCAAATTTACTAATTTTTCGTGAATTGATTTCAACAACATTTATCATGGTGTTTTGTATTTCAAAAATAATTGTTAGATTTGTCTAACAATTTTAATTTCATGAAGCGAATATTATTTTCTTTTACTCTTTTATCTTCCTGCTGCTTTGCCCAGGAAACAGATAGTCTGGGTGTTTCTCAAAAGATGAAGGCAGATTCAGTGAAGGTTTCTCAGCTAAAAGTCAGAACCAGTAATATTGAAGATGTAGTAATCACCGGAACCATAAAACCGGTAAGCAGATCGAAAAGTCCGGTGGCAGTAGAAATCTACAGCCAGAAATTTTTTCAGAAAAACCCTACCCCAAGCATCTTTGAATCGATTGCAATGGTAAATGGGGTAAAACCTCAGCTGAACTGTTCCGTATGCAACACCGGAGACATTCATATCAATGGTCTGGAAGGACCGTATACCATGATCCTGATTGACGGAATGCCTATTGTAAGCTCCCTTTCCACGGTATATGGATTGAGTGGAATCCCGAACAGTCTTGTTGACAGGATTGAAGTGGTAAAAGGACCTGCATCCTCTATTTACGGTTCGGAAGCAATGGGAGGAGTAATCAATATCATTACGAAGAATGCTCTTACTGCTCCGAAATTAAGCGTTGACCTGATGACAACAACATGGAATGAAAATAATCTTGATCTGGCAGCTAAATTCAGTGCCGGGAAAAATGCTTCATCACTATTGAGTTTAAATTACTTCAGCTTTAAGGAAAAGATAGATCAGAACAGGGATAATTTTACCGATACGGCATTACAGAGCCGGATTTCAGTTTTTAATAAATGGAATTTCAGGAGAAAAGAAAACCGGCAGGCGAGTTTTGCCATGAGGTACCTCTATGAAGACCGTTTTGGAGGAGAAATGCAGTGGAACAGGGTTTACCGGGGAAGTGATAAAGTATATGGGGAAAGTATTTATACCAACCGCGCAGAGGTTTTCGGGCTGTACCAATGGCCGTTGAAAGAATATGTGGTTACCCAGTTTTCCTATAATTATCATGACCAGAACTCTTTTTACGGAGCAAATCCGTTTGATGCGCTTCAGAAAGTAGCATTTGCCCAGACTTATTGGAGTAAAAAGCTTACAACTCATGATCTGACGGCCGGATTTACTTTTAAAAGAACATTTTATGACGATAATACACCGGGAACCTTATCAGCGGATGGAATGACAAATGAACCAATGAAATCCCCGATCTGGGGCGCTTTCGTTCAGGATCAGTGGGAAATCAACGAGCATACATTGCTGCTGGGATACAGATTTGATTATGATAAAATTCATCACTCCGTTCACTCTCCGAGATTTGCCTGGAAATTTTCTCCGAATCCCTATCATACTTTACGTTTCAATTTCGGAACCGGTTTCAGGGTAGTGAATCTGTTTACGGAAGATCATGCGGCGCTCACGGGATCCCGGGAGGTTGTGATTCAATCTGATCTTAAACCGGAAAGATCCGTTAACGGGAATCTGAACTATATCTGGAAAATTCCTGTTGGAAACCGTCTTGTTCAGTTAGACGCTTCTGCTTTTTATACCTATTTCAGTAATAAGATCGTAGGGGATTTTGATACGGATCCTGATAAAATTATTTACGACAATCTTCATGGGTACGGAATTTCAAGAGGGGCTTCGATGAATGTTGATTTCAGTTTCAGATTTCCGCTGAGTGTAAATCTTGGGATAACGTATCTGGATGTTTATCAGAAATTTGATAATGGACAGAAATCCCAACAGCTGCATGCCCCGAAATGGAGCGGAACTTACAACCTGAGCTATAAGTTCAGGAATGATCTTACAGTAGATTTTACCGGACAGTTCTACGGACCGATGAGGCTGCCTGTACTTCCTGATGATTACCGCCCGGAGTATTCACCATTGTATTCTCTGGCCAATATCCAGATTTCCAAAAGTTTTAAATCAGGATTTGAAGTGTATGGTGGGGTTAAAAACCTGTTCAACTTTACTCCAAAAGATCCATTGATGCGTCCGTTTGATCCTTTTGATAAATATGTAGATGATCCGATGAACAATCCCAATCACTATACCTTTGACACAGCCTATGGCTATGCTCCGATGCAGCGGATCAGGGGATTCCTCGGAATAAAATATAATCTGAAATGAAAAACTTATTTTTATTTTTAATGTTTGTGCCCTGTTTTTATCTGTCTCAGATGAAGACAGGCACTTTTTCTGATCTGGAGGCGGGAATAGGAAAAGAGCCAAAGCCTATTATCATTCACCTGTACACGGACTGGTGTAGTGTCTGTAAGATTGAGAAATATCGTTTGAATAAGGATCCGGAAACGGTAAAGCTAATCAATGATAAATTTTACATGATTAATTTTGAAGCTGAAAAAACGAAAGAAAAGATAAAATTTCAGGGAAAGGAATTCAGCTATCTCTCCAACGGAAGTTCCGGAATTCATGAGCTGGCCCTGGCTTTATCGAAAAATAAGCAGCAGCCGGTGTATCCGTTGTGGATTTTTCTGGATAAAAATCAGAAAATGGTGTACTATCATGAAGGAGCCATGAATCCCGAGATCATGAAGCAGAAGCTATTGGAAATTTTGGTATCAGAAAATGTGAAGCTGTAAATATTGATTTGATATTTTTGCGGATTATACAGAGCCGGCAGATTTTTTACTTTGCATTTGTTTGTAAGAATATCCATTTTAAAAGCTATCCCATCGATTGCTTAATCTTCTCCCGGTGGATAATTCCCCAGTTCACTAAAGTTTCCGTTACCGGAAAAACAGATTTGCCATATTCAGTTACTGCATAAGTAACGGTTACCGGCTTGGTATCCTGCACTGTTCTGGTGATCAGAAGGTTGGTTTCCAGCTCCCTTAACTCTTTGCTCAGCATTTTGGCAGAAATACCTTCAATCCCGCGTTCCAGCTTTTTAAAGTGAATCTGCTGATCTGTTCTGTTTGTTAAATAACGCAGAATCATGAGTTTCCATTTTCCGCCTAAAACATCGAGGCTGTCGCGCATTGCAAATAATTCTTCCGTACAGGTAGCCTCTCTTTCCGTTCCGTTTTCTGTGATTTTTGCCATAATAGTTTCATTGAGGTAACTAGTTACCTGCTGTTAACTGATAGCAAATATAAACTATTCAGCTGGTACATTTGTGCATCAACCCAACCCAATGAAAGCAGTTATATTAAACAACAATTTTCAGCTTGAAGACGGTTATGCAGAAAAACCTGTTCCGAAAAGCCATGAAGTCCTGATCCGGATCAAAGCCAGCGGCTTCAATCCGATAGATTACCAGATGCTGGAAAACGAACTGGAAAGAAAGCTCATCAGTTCACCGATCTTAGGCCGCGAATTGTCAGGGATTATTGTAGCAAAAGGTACTGATGCTGTCCAGTTCAATATCGGAGACGAAGTTTACTGTGGCAGTGGCTCAATGGGGAGTAATGGTTCCTATGCCGAATATATTGCCGTACCTGAAGCCATTGTTTCCTTCAAGCCCCAAAACCTCAGCTTTGAGCAGGCTGCCTCAATTCCTTCAGTAGGCCTGACTTCGCTACAGATCTTTAAACGTTTAAACCCGGGTTATGACGACAGTATTCTTGTTACCGGAGCCGCAGGAGGGGTAGGATCATTTTTAATTAAGCTTTTAGTAGCTCATCATTATCAGAAGATCGTGGCTACCGTCGGAAATGTGGAAAACAGGCAGATGCTTTTGAAAATAGGATTAAAAGATCATCAGATCATTAACTATGAAGGGGCAAATCTTAAAGAAAACCTTTTGAAGGCGAATAATCATCAGCCTTTTGATATAGGAGTTGATCTCGTAGGAAGTCATATGTCTGAAATTACCGCGGACCTTTTAAAGCTTAACGGAATTTATACGGATGTTACGGCTCTTGTGACCAAAGATGCTCATGAAATCCTATTCAATAAAGGAGCCCTGATTATGAATATTTCCAATTACACCTACAGCATGACCAAAACTTATTCATACTATCAAAACGGACTGAATGAAATCGCAAGGATGATAGAAAACGGAAGTGTTACTCCTCCGAATACTAAAATTGTAGGTCCGCTTTCCCTGGAAACAGTGGTGGCAGCACATTCCATCTTAAAGAATAATCAGACCCGGGGACATAAACTTATCATGCAGCATTAAAGAAATGAATACAATACCAAGACGCATCGTAACAGGCATTAAAAACGGAAAATCGGTCATCATAGAAGACCGGAGATCAGAAAATACGGTAGAACATTTACCGGGGCTCATTATTTCAGATCTCTGGAATACCCAATCAATGCCCGCTTCGCTGGAATCTGAGCAGCCAATTCCCAATACAGGATTTCCACAAACCCCGAGAAACGGGACTTATTTCAGGTATGTGGTTATTCCGCCGGATAAAGATTTAGGTACAGAATGGAAACCGGGCGAACCTCATCCCCTGATGCATCAGACCCAAACTTTAGATTATATCATCATTCTTTCCGGAGAACTTTATCTTATCATGGAGGAAGGTGAAACTTTGCTTAAACCCGGAGATATTGTGATCCAGAGGGGCACCAGCCATGCATGGAGCAACCGGTCCGGCCAGCCGTGTATTCAGTTAGCCGTTCTGATTGATGCGGAAGATTAATATTTCCCAAAGATTGCACAGATCTCCCAGAAAAAGATTTGGGAGCTGGATTTATGCAGATTCTTAAAATCAAAATTGTAAAAATCTGCCGCACCTGTATAATCTTCAGGCGAATATCAAATCAAAATACGGAATTACTTCAGGAGCACGGCAATAATGGCTAGGATGGCAGGGAGGGCCTGTACAAAGAATATTTTCTTCGTGGCAGAAACAGCGCCATAGATTCCTGCTACAGCTACACATCCCAAAAAGAATAAGGAGATATTGGTCTGCCATTTCGGGTCTTCTATGAAAAAAGACCAGATCAGCCCTGCGGCAAGAAAGCCGTTATAAAGCCCCTGATTGGCGGCTAATCCTTTGGTGGGTCTGAACATTTCCGGAGGCAGGGCAGCTTTAAAAACCTCTTTTCCTTTGGTTTCCCAGGCGAACATTTCCATCCACAGGATATAAATATGTTCTAAGGTAACTACAGCAATAAGAATTTTAGCAACGAGTTCCATGATTTTATATTTTGTCATTGTAAAACTAAAAAAATAAAGTTAAGTTTGGTTACTCAATTGCAAAGATGGACACTTTTAAAGCACACTTAAACAAATTTATTACGATTACAGATCAGGAATATGATTCTGTATTTTCTTTTTTTCAGGTGCTCGAAGTAAAGAAAAAGCAAACCTTGATGCTTAACGGAGAAATTTGCAGATTTATGTATTTTGTGGCGGAAGGGTGTTTACGAAAATTCTTCATCAATGAGAAAGGAGCAGAGCAGACCACGGAATTTGCAATAGAAAACTGGTGGATTACCGATACTTTTGCTTATGAAAGACAGATTCTGTCGGATTTCTCCATTCAGGCCGTGGAACGTTCTACAATTCTGGTCATTGATCTCAGGCAACAGGAACTTCTGCTTCAGAAACATCCGGTGATGGAACGCTATTTCAGAATGATCTACCAGAGAGCTTATGCCGCTTCGGAGAGAAGGATCCGTTATCTTTATGAAATGTCCAGGGAAGAACTTTATCTTCATTTCAGTACACTTTATCCATGGTTTATTCAAAGGATTCCTCAGTATCTGATTGCTTCTTTTTTAAATCTTACACCGGAATATCTGAGCGAAATCAGGGCAAAATTGCGTTCTTAAACCAGTTTAAGATTTTTACGGATTATAAAGCGGAAATTTGTCATGTGATTAAAAACCAATACAATGACAGATCAGAAAAATCAGATTCCGCAATTGTTTTTAAGACTTGCCCTTTCAGTGACCATGCTTTCTGCGGTGGCTGACAGGTTCGGATTCTGGGGCAAAAATTCAGCGTGGGGAAACTGGAGCAACTTCGAAAAATATACCCAAAAACTTACCTTTTTTCTTCCTGAGTCATTAAGTACTGCTTCTGCGTATGCCGCCACTACATTGGAAATGCTTTTTCCGGTGATGCTGATCCTGGGATGGAAAACCCGTATTGCTGCTTACGGATCAGGTTTTCTGCTGTTGGTTTTTGCGTTGTCAATGATCATGGCGCTCGGACCTAAAGCTCCGCTTGACTTTTCGGTCTGGGTAGGCTCTGCCGGTGCTTTTTTACTGGCTGTACAGCCCGGATATTTCTTTAGTATAGATCATTTAACCCAAAAATAAAATTATGAGTACAAGAATTAATATTGCAGCGGTAGACGCAGCAGCGTACAAAGCGATGTTAGGATTAGAAGGATATCTTCAGAACATTTCGCTGAACCATATCCAGAAAGAATTAATCAAAATCAGGGCTTCACAGATCAACGGATGTGCTTTCTGCCTTGATATGCATGCCAAAGATGCCATTAAATACGGAGAAAACCCTCAAAGGATTTTTATTCTTGAAGGATGGAGAGAAGCAAAAGATTTTTTTACTGAAGAAGAGCAGGTATTGCTGGCTATGACTGAGGAGATTACACTTATCAGCCATAAAGGTCTGACTGAAGAAACATTTCAGAAAGCTAAACAGTATTTTGATGATGCCCAGATTGCCCAGATTATTATGGCGATTGTAACGATCAACGGGTGGAACAGAATTGCCGTGAGTACGCATATGCAGATCCCGAAATAGTATTTATACCAAAAATAGCCTTTTAATTTTGAAAGGCTATTTTGGTATAGAAGGGAAGAGGGGAGCGGGAAGTTCTTGCAGTGTGTATAGAAATTGCAGTATTTTTTATAGAAATTGAATTTTTAACAACTAAAGTTAGAATGGCTATATATTGTTTATAGTCCAATCGTACCTCCATCTTCCTGCTTCCATCTTCCTTTCTCCTTATATCTCATTCAGTGCAGAATTGATAAAACTCAACTCTTCCTGAGAAAGTTCAATAGCCATTGCTCTGGCGTTTTCTATAGCCTGCTGCGCATTTCTTGCTCCGGCCAGAACAACAGTGATGGCTGGTTGTAATGAAGTCCAACGTAGTACAAGCTGAGAAAGGGTAGCTTCTTTTTCCTGGGCAATAGGCTCAATTTTGTCAAGGAAAGCTTTTACTTTATTCAGGTCAAATTGTGAGAAGTAACCGTTTCTATGGTCATTTTCTTTTAATTTATTTTCCCTGAAGTATTTCCCGGTAAGAAGACCTCTTTCCATTGGACTGTAAACGATAATTCCCGAATTGTTTTCTAAAGAATAGGGCACAAGATCGCTTTCAATGGTACGGTTCAGCATACTGTAGGCTACCTGGTTGCTTGCCAGATGAAGAGTTCTGTTAGCTTCCTGCATCTGTGCAACAGAATAGTTACTCACTCCTGCTGCGCGTATTTTTCCCTGCTGAATTAACAATTCCATAGCCTCCATTGTTTCACTGATCGGAGTGGTGCTATCTGGCCAGTGGAGCTGAAGTAGGTCGATATAATCTGTTCCCAGTCTCTTTAAGCTTTCTTCCACCTCTTTAATGACATTGGCTTTAGAAGCATATTTGTAAACGGGAATTGTTGTTCCGTTTTCTTCAGCATCAAAGAAGAATTCTCCTTTTCCGTTATTGCTTCCATCCCACACCAATCCGAACTTTGTTAACAGTTGGATCTTTGAGCGGTCTTTGCCTTTAATGGCTTCTCCGATCATTTCCTCACTAAGCCCGAAACCATAGAAAGGAGCGGTATCAATAGAGGTTACTCCGTGGTCCAGCGAGGCGTGGATTGAGTTGATAGAATCCTGCTTTTCATTTCCTCCCCACATATTTCCTCCGATGGCAAAGGCTCCGTGGGTGATTACTGATAATTCAAGTTCTGTATTTCCTAATGTTCTGTATTCCATTTTTGTTTTAAAATTTGTTGAAAAACAACCACAAAATCTGAAAGCTGATTTCTCTTTTCCTTCGTTCTTCCGGCTTAAACATTACTATTTTTATGGTTGATATTGAGGTATTGTTTGTTATTTGCTGAGCTCTTTTAAAATAGCTTCCCCCACACTTTTTGCAGACTGCGGGTTCTGCCCTGTGATTACTCTCCGGTCTGTAACCGTATGATTCTGCCAGAGTCCTGATTTTTCAAACCGGGCTCCTCTTTCTTTTAATTTATTTTCCAGAAGAAAAGGAACAACATCCGTTAATTTTACTTCAGCCTCTTCTTCATTGGTAAAAGCATTGATCTTTTTACCGTTTACCAGATACTGGCCGTTGCTGAGTTTAATATTAACAAGGCCGGCAGGGCCGTGGCATACACCCGCTACAATGCCTCCGTTTTCATAGATCTTTGAAGCGATGGCCGCCAGTTCTGTATTATCTGCAAAATCCCACATGGCACCGTGTCCTCCTGCATAAAAGATGGTTGAATAATCTTTAGGATTAACCTGTGCCGGAGTTAAAGAATGATCAATCTTGTTTTTGTATTCTTTGTTTTCCCAGAACTCTTTGTTAACAGGATCCTTTAAATCAAATCCGTCTACAGGAGGAGTTCCGCCTTTCGGACTTACAAAATCTATTTCATAGCCGGCTTTATGAAGAACTTCCCATGGATGGGATACTTCACCCAGGTAATATCCTGTATTCTCTCCGGTATTTCCTTTTTTGTCGTGGCTGGTAACCACGAATAAAATTTTCTTTTTCATAGGTTTAAATTTTTGATGCTGAGCCTGAACAATTCCTATTGTAAGAAGGCTTAAAAATAAAAGGGCCAGTTTTTTCATTGAATTAAAGAATATGGGTGATGTAGATCTGAGGTTTTTCCTGTAGTTTTTCATCCACAATGGCTCCGAAAGCCTGGATATAAGGCTGCTGGTTGTGTTGGGCAAGTCCTTCTTCATTTTTCCAGATCTCATAAAATACAAACTGGTTCCTGTCTTCAATACCCTGATGAAGGCTGTATAATTCGTTGGCTTCTTCTTTTCTGGTTTCTGTTACCATAGTCTGAAGAACTTCCAGCACTTCTGCCTGATGCTCTTCTTTGGACTTGATTATTGCTGTAAGGTAAATTTTCATTAGACTAGCTGTGGTTTTAATTCCTGTTCAAAAATATGTTTAAGATGTTCTCTGTAAAGTTTCATGTCGCGTTCTATATTGGCATTTTTTTCTACATCATGGAAGTGGAAACTTTCCATTTTCTCCAGAGAAACGAAAGCATTCATTCTGTGGAAGCCAAATAACGGACCGTCATCCACGCTGGTTTCATTAAAAAATTCTCCCGGAAGTGTAAATGCTGTAGCCGGGGCATTCCAGCTTGTGGTGACCATGTATTTTCTTCCACCCAGCATTCCGCCGGTTCCGTAGTTGATTTCCGGGTTTTCTGCATTTCTTCCGTCATTCATATAAATTCCTTTGGCGTGACCTGCCGTGAAGACATCGTCAATATATTTTTTCAATCCGTTCGGAAGCTGGAACCACCAGATAGGAGTGTGGTAAATGATATAGTCTGCCCATACAAATTTTTTCACTTCTTCATCCTTATCATAACCTTCTGCCAAATTGGTGATCTTTATTTCTGTATTTTCAAATTCTCTTAATACTTCCATAGTGTTTTCTGCAATGGTATGATTATATTTTCCTCCGGAATGTCCGAAATTCTGTCCTCCGTTGATGATTAATACTTTTTTCATTTTTTATGATTGTTAAATTTTCTGATGCAAAGTTAGGTTGGGGTTTTGTATAATAAAAATAATATGAATTATAGATAAGTATTAGAAAAATTATAGATAAGAAAGTGGAGATGAGAGACGGATAGATGAGAGACACGGGATGGTTGTCAATAGTAAATGGTTAGTTTTGCTTTGCAAGTGAATGGTGAAGGATAAGTTTGATTGTACAGTAAGCAGCCTGCAATCTGATCCCTTACTATACTGAATAATATGTATAAAAATCATACTCTTTCAAACTATTTGATCAGGCAGCTCATGTAAATTTGTCAGATCAATTGAATGAATATGATACAGATTGCGGTTTTTAGTGATGTGCATGGGAATCTTCCGGCATTGAATACTGTTTTGAAGGATATTGAAGAGAGAGGAATACAGAAAAAATTCTGTCTTGGAGATCTGGTAGATTTTGCCCCTTGGGGAAATGAAGTAATAGAGAAAATTAAAGACCTGAATATTCCCTGTTTAATGGGGAACCATGATGAAAGAATCGCTTTTGATATTCCTGTAGTCCCTTTATCTAAGCATTCACAGGAAGAAACGGAAGCAAGATATATTGCTATTGATCATTCTAAAAAGACTATCACGGAAGAAAATAAAAGATTTCTCTCGCAGCTGCCTTTTCATTTGAAACTGAATTATAAAACAGGCAAGAAGCATTGGAATATTCAGCTGGTCCATTCGAGTTTGAAAAGCAATGATACCTATCTGTATGAAGCTGAAAATGATGAGGTTTTTTCGGGTATGCTGGAAGATTCTCAATCTGATATTATCATTATGGGGCACACTCATTTATCATTCAAAAAACATCTGGATAACGGAAAATGGGCAGTCAATTGTGGTTCTGTAGGACGTTCCAAAGAAGAAAACAGATTAGCTTCCTATCTGGTTTTAACATTGGATGAAAATAAAATTATCCCAGAAATGGTAAAACTGGCTTACCCGCTTGAAGAAACAGCCCACCAGATCGAAGAAAGTGAGATTCCGGATTATTATGCAGCATTCCTGAGAAATCAAAATATATCAGTAATATAATTATTCCGTAACTTTGTATTATAATATTTATAATTAAAGTTATGGTCAATTTAGAATGGTACCGCACTTTTAAAGCTATTTATAAAACGGGAACCCTAACAGGGGCTGCTGAATCCCTTTTTATTTCACAGCCGGGCGTAAGTCTTCATTTAAGCTCCCTGGAAGCGTATGTAGGGTATAAATTATTTGACAGAACAGGCAGGAAAATGATTCCTACAGAAAGAGGCAAAGTTTTATTCAATGCTGTTTCAGAACCCCTTGCCAAGCTGGAAGATGTAGAAAAAAACTTCCAGAAATCTACAGAAAAATTAACGCCTACCATTAGTGTGGGCATGTGCTTTGAAACATTCCAGACGACATTGGAACAATATGTTTCTACACTACCTTTCAACCTGATTATCAGCTTTGGGGAATATCCTGAAATGCTGGAACAGCTTGATAAAGGAATTCTGGATCTCATCATTACCCCCAAAAAAGGAGTTTCCCCCAATATTGAACATGAAGCTTTTTCTTCAGAACAGATCATTCTGGTAGGAGGAAAAGATGTAGATACGGAAAGCTTTTTTGAAATAGCAACCACAAAAGGCCCCGAACATATTGAAGAATGGCTGAAACAGGAAAAATGGTATGGAACAACCGGAGATATGGAACATTTATTTCAGTTCTGGATCATGAATTTCGGGCATAAGCCGAATTTCCGTCCGAATTATATCGTTCCGAATTTAAATTCAATTATACGATGTCTGAAAGGAGGAACCGGACTGGCAGTTGTGCCTGATTTCCTATGCAAAAATGAAATTGACAACGGTGAGATAAAGCTGATCTGGGAAGGAGAAAAAAAACTGGAAAATACCCTGTATTTCGGATGCCGCAAAAAAACAAATTATCAGTCTGAAATAGATCATATCAAGGGTCTGTTCCGCCAGATGATGGGTAAGAAGGTAATGGCATAAACCCATAGATTATGAAAAGAATAACCGAAACTGAACGTCTTTTATTGAGAGAATTAACGCCTGAGGACGCAGAAAATTTCTTTCAACTCAACCAGAATCCGAATGTTATAAGATATACAGGGGATTCATCATTTTCCAGTGTAGAAGAAGCACAGCGTTTTTTAGAGAACTATAAAGATTATGAAGTGAGCGGCTATGGAAGGTGGGCGGTTATAGATAAAGAAAACCATACATTTCTTGGCTGGTGCGGTTTAAAATATCATAAGGAAACCCGTGAAACAGACATTGGATTCCGTTTTTTTGAAGAATACTGGAATAAAGGATATGCTTCTGAAAGCGCAGCCGCCTGTCTGAATTATGGATTTGAAAAATTAAATCTTCAGAAAATCATAGGACGGGCAATGGCTGTAAATACCGCTTCTGTAAAGGTACTTCAAAAAATAGGAATGAACCTTGAGCGTGAATTTGATTTTGAAGGGAATAAAGGGATTATCTATACTATTGAAAACAGTTAGGAACAGAACGTCAGCGGAGCGGAAATTCAAGGACCACCATATCCCGCATCTGCAGACCATTTTCGTAAATCGGTGAAGGGTAATTTTCTATAAAAAAATCTTTACGGATTCCTTTTTTAACAAATCCGTTCTTTTCATAGAATCTGATCTGCTGAAACCCGGTGTCTGAAGTTCCCACCACTAAGATTTCATACCCGTTTTCCAAAGCTGTTTCTTTAGCTTTATCAATCAGAATGCTGCCAATACCCCTGTTTCTGAAATTTTCCCTAACAGCCATATTTTTGATCTCTAGCTCTGTATTGCTGTTCCTGTAAATTGCTATCACCGCAATATCAAGATTTCCGTTATTCAAAAGATAAATATCGGATTTGAAGATATATTGATTGATCGCTTCAACGGTTTCATCGGCAAGAAGAAGCAGATGATACGGAATTTCTGAATCCTGTTTTATTTTTCTGAAGGTAAAATTCTCCATTTTACAGGCTCATGTGAATAATTGGATAATCTTTTCCGGAACCGTCTTTCTCTGATCTTCCGGTCTGTCTGAATCCCATTTTTTCGTAAAAACCAATAGCCTGAGGATTCTGTTCATTAACGTCTACTTTGGTAAGACCCGTTTTTATCTTCATAAATTCATATAATTTTCTGCCATATCCTTTTCCACGGGTATCATTATGGATGAAAAGCATTTCCAGGTTACCTTCTGCAACAGAGGCAAAACCTTCTGCTTTTTCATTTTCAGTGATGAGGTATACTTCCAGATTCGGAAGATAATCCCTTGGAATAACTTCTTTGAAATAATTGAAATCTTCCTCAGCAAGAAAATCATGAGTGGCTTTTACCGCCGATTCCCAGATCTCCATAATTCTTGAATAGTCGTCAGCATTGGCAAGCCTGATCGTATGTGACATTGTCTTTATTTTTTTACAAAAATAGGAATTTAGATGCTAGTTCCCGGCTAGAATGATGATCGGATAGACAAATCTATTTTCCATCGCTCGAGGATCAGGGAGGTTGAGCAGATTTTTATTTATTGATTAAAAGGAATTGTTGCCACAGATGCCAAATAAAATTTTTTACATCTCTTACACTTTCTCGGTTTATTTTAATAAACAACAGTAAAATTGGTAAGCCGGAGTTTGAAATTTTTATCGCAAATTTGTTATACCTTATCTTGATATTAAAAATTTAAAGTAAAAATTATGCAAAAGAAAACCTATACAGGTCAGCCTGTAGTGACCTTAAATAATGGTGTGGATATTCCGGCACTTGGATTTGGAGTGTGGCAGATGGACAATCTGGAAGAATGTGAAAAAGCGGTGATCAAAGCAATTGAGACAGGCTATCGCATGATCGATACGGCAGCGATTTATCAAAATGAAACGGCAGTAGGAAAAGCGGTAAAAAACAGCAGCGTTGACAGGGATGAGCTTTTCATCACCTCAAAAGTATGGGTTCAGGATCATGGATATGAAAAAGCTAAAAGCGCATTCCAGAGAACACTGGACAGACTGCAGATGGATTATCTGGATATGTATTTGATCCACTGGCCTTACGGAGATTTCCTGGGAACATGGAAAGCATTGGAAGAGTTGTATCAGGAAGGAAAGATC
The DNA here is from genome assembly GCF_001295265.1 of Chryseobacterium indologenes. Classification (GTDB taxonomy): domain Bacteria; phylum Bacteroidota; class Bacteroidia; order Flavobacteriales; family Weeksellaceae; genus Chryseobacterium; species Chryseobacterium indologenes_A. The sequence continues at coordinate 121,259 of NZ_LJOD01000011.1, forward strand.
AAAGCGATAGGGGTATGTAATTTTACAGTAGAAAAACTGGAAGAGCTAAAAGAAAATTTAACCGTAGTTCCTGTAATCAACCAAATTGAACTTCATCCGGTATTCCAGCAGAAGGAGCTTCAGGTATATGACAGGGAGAATAATATCATTACCCAGCCATGGAGTCCTCTTGGAAACGGAAATGCAGACCTTTTACATAATGCAGAGTTAAAAGCAATTGCTGAAAAATACCATAAAACAACAGCACAGGTGATTCTGAGATGGCATCTTCAGGAAGGATTTGTTGTAATTCCTAAATCGGTAACCCCTTCCAGAATTGAAGAAAATTTCAATGTTTTTGATTTTGAACTGACAGAAGACGAAATGAATACCGTTCGTTCTCTGGACACAGGCAAAAGACTGTTCTTTGATCCGAAAGATCCGGAATGGGAACAGAAAATGCTGAAATCTGTAGCTGATATTTAACAATTCTAAATTTTCCGCGGACCTGAAAATCTGCGGAAAGTATTTTTTAGCCATGTGGATGAATTCAAGAAAATTTGATGAAGATAAAGGTATAATTATTCTGAACCCTGATTATATCTTCTCTTTTGATACTTCCGACAGTTTTGGAGAAAGACTGCTTGGAGCTGGACTGCTGGTTGATCATGATTTCAATTGTATATTTCACATGAAGGCATTTCGGCATGGAAAAATAACGAAAAACACTTCAGATACTTATACTGAAGAAGGAAAAGTCCCGGAAGCCATTTTTAATTATCTTGAAAAATTAATGGATTCCGACTATCAAAGTTTAAAACAGATCTACGAGTATGTAACTTTCAGCATGACGGATACCGGGTCGCAAACGTTCTTAATGAATTGGACGAAGCCTGTTTATATCAGTATTACAGAAGGGCTTCCACAGGAGTTTTTTGTTTCTGAAAGCGAGCAGTTATTGTTTAATTTCAATCAATATCTGAAAAAATGGGTGGAAGAAAAGTACAGAAACTGGCTTAAATAAAACCGATATGACAGCAAAAGAATTCATAGAAAGGCTATCGTCATTCAAAGATGAGAAAGAAATTGATAAGGTTAAAAAGTTTTTTAAAGGAAATGATGGAGTAACCCGGCATTTTGGGGTAAGGTTCGGAAATGTATTCAATACGGCAAAAGAATTTTCTACGATGCCTTTAGAGGAAATTAATAAACTGCTCGACAGCGAATTTTATGAAGTGAGAATGGGAGCCGTGAGCATCATGGATTTCCAGGCTGCAAATAAGAAAATTTCCGGAGAGATGAAAAAGGAACTTTTTGACCTTTATCTGAAACGTCATGACCGCCTGAATAACTGGGATTTTGTAGACAGGGGAGCCCGGAATATTATCGGGGAATATCTTATTGATAAACCCAGAGCTATTCTTTATACACTCGCAGAATCTGCAGACCCTTGGGAGAGGAGAACCGCTATAGTAAGTACTCATGCCTTTATCAGGAGGAATGATGTGGAAGATACATTTGCCATTGCAGAAATCCTTGTGCATGATCCTGATGAACTGGTGAATAAAGCAGTGGGAAGCTGGATAAGGGAAGCCGGCAAAAAAGCTCCTGAGAGACACCATTCTTTTCTTGACCGATATGTGAAAACAATGCCCGCTACAACATTTTCTTATGCCATAGAGAAGCTCGATCCCGAAATAAAGAAACAGTATAAAGCCCTTAGAAAAGGATAATATTTCCTTCACTGAGCTCTGATTTTTCATTCGTGCCAAACCTTGAAATGATCTTATGAATCTTATCATAAAGTATATACCATGGGTTTTTTGTAAATTTTAAATAAAATTAATTCTATGTTCTGGCCTGACACCATCAGTAAAAAATTAAATGTAAAATATCCCGTTATCCAGTCTCCGATGTTTGGGGTAAGTACACCTCAAATGACAGCTGCTGCTGCAAGATCCGGAAGCCTGGGGTCTCTGGCGGTTGCTGATCTCTCTGCAGAAAAAGCTATTGGGCTGATCCGGGAAACAAAAAAACTTACAGGTGAGCCTTTTGCTGTTAACCTGTTTGTTCACAACATTCCCGAAGCCACAGAAGCCTTAAAAGAGAAGTACAGCAGAACAAAACAGTTTATTGAACAACTGGCGCAGGAAAATCATCTTGAGGTACAGCTTCCTGATTTTAATGCTCTTCAGGTAAATGGCTATCAGGAGCTGGTACAGGCTGTTATTGATGAAAGCTGTAAAATACTGAGCTTTACTTTTGGAAACCTGGACGATAAAAGTATTCAGAAGCTTAAAGAAAACGGGGTGACCCTCATCGGAACCTGTACTTCAGTTGAAGAAGCTTTAATTCTCGAAAAATCAGGAATTGATATGATCTCTGTTCAGGGGATAGAAGCTGGAGGCCACCGGGCTAGCTTTAATGCAGATAATATACCGGAGATTGGAGGAATGTCTCTGTTTTCTGAAGTGTATGATCATGTGAGAGTTCCTCTTATTTATGCCGGCGGTATCTATAACGGGAAAACGATAAGGGCAGCCAGAGAATTAGGAGCACAGGGATTTCAGGTAGGAAGCATGCTGCTGGCTTCTCAGGAAAGTGCCCTGCAGCCATTTGAAAAAGAAAGGCTTAAAAATGTAAATGAAAAAGATATTATGCTGACCCGGAGCTTTTCAGGACGCTATGCCAGAGGAATAAGAAATAAGTTCATTGAAACTCTTGAACATTCAGAATATATTCTTCCATACCCCTATCAGAATAAACTGACCAATGAATTAAGACGGGTTTCAAAAACAATGGATAATACCGATTTTGTTGGTATCTGGACCGGACAATCTATTCATCAGTACAGCGAAGTTTCTACAGAAGAGATTTTGATTAATCTGATCAGGGATGCTGAAAAGATAAACTAAATTCAATAGAAATGAACTTTTACACTATTGCTGTTTAACAATAAAAATTCAATTTACTGGCGGCGGGCTTCAGCCCGCCGCCAGTGCTAAAAATATCCGGAATCCTTAAAAAAAACAACTCTTTTCAGTCAAACTGAAAGGAGTTGTATATAATTAATGTTATATTATTTCGTAAGATCCAGCCCTCCGAAGTTCCCTGAACTCATCATCAGGTAAACGCCTTTGGTCTTATCCAGAGTATTCCAGTACACATGGAGATCTTCAGCATTGGTAAATACTCTTAAACGGTCATTTTTAAATTTTTCTTTAATGAATTCCGGAGAAATAGGTTCCATTCTTTTGATCTTTAAAGCGTCTTCAGAATAGAAAACAATGGCTTCATCAAGTCCGTCCATGGCATGATCGTACTGCTCAAGGAAAACAGGATTTAAGCTTGAATAGGTGTGAAGCTCAAGAAAACCGTATTTGGTTTCGTTCTTAAACTGTTCCTTAAACGCTTTTACTGTTGCTTTTACCTTGCTTGGAGCATGAGCAAAATCTTTGTATAAAGTTCCTTTATCTTCTCTTTCTACTTTTTCAAGACGTTTAGAGGCTCCTTTGAAGCTCATGATCGCTTCATAGAAATCTTCGTCCATAATTCCCAGCTGCTGGCAGATATGTCTTGCTCCTTCCATGTTCAGAAGATTATGAGCACCGAAAACAGACAGAGGAACATCTCCTATTTCCGTTTTTAAATACACTTTTCCACCAGTGATCTCATATTCAGGGGTTTTGTAAGGAATTTTTCTGAAATAGTTTTCAGCTGCCTCCACTACTTTCACCACTTCAGGATCTTCTTCATTATAGACCAGAACGCCGCCAGGTGTAATACTTGCCGTAAATTTTCTGAACTGCTCTATATAATCATCGAATGTTTTGAAAACATTGATGTGGTCCCATGCGATACCGCTCATCAAAGCAATATTCGGCTGATAAAGGAGGAATTTTGAACGAAGGTCAATAGGAGAGGAAAGGTATTCATCACCTTCCAGCACCATAAAATCATTGTCCTGCGTTAATTTTACCATACAGTCAAAACCTTCAAGCTGTGCCCCTACCATAAAATCAACATCTTTCTGATGGAAATTCAGAACATGAAGAATCATGGATGTGATGGTTGTTTTACCATGTGATCCGGCAATAACTACCCGTGTTTTATTTTTGGACTGTTCATAAAGAAATTCGGGGTATGAGTAAATTTTTAATCCCAGTTCTTTTGCTTTGGCCAGTTCCGGATTATCCTGATGGGCATGCATTCCGAGAATAACAGCGTCAATATCCGGAGTAATTTTTTCCGGGAACCAGCCCATTTCCTGGGGAAGAATTCCTTTCTTTTCCAGTCGGGATCTTGAAGGTTCAAAAATAGCATCATCTGATCCTGTTACCTGGTATCCTTTGTCTTTTAACGCAATAGCAAGGTTATGCATGGCGCTTCCGCCTATAGCAATGAAGTGGGTTTTCAACTTTATTTACTGTTTTTTTACGTTGTTATTAATAATTTCCTGAAACGCATTGGTAATGTTATTCCAGTTGGTCGTGAAGTTAGGCATAATCATGCTGGCATCAGTTTTACTTCCTTCATTAGGCCCTTTCTTTATATTGATGGACGTTGCTATATTGTCATACAGCTTTTTACGGTCCTCCTGTATTCTTCTGAAATTATTCTGGGAAAGCGTATAATCCAGTTTTTTTAGATCTTCGTTAGAAATTTTGAAATCCTGTTTGTACTTTTTTCCCTGGCCTTCAAAAGAATAGTGTACTGTATTGCCTTTTATAAGCAGATTTTCATAGATAGGAGCATAACCTCCGCTTCTGGAATAGCTGATATCAAAATCTGAATATACCTTCTGGCTGTTGCACGAAACTAATACTATGACCGCGAATAAGATTCCTAATATTCTGTTCATAATTTTTTACTTACTTTAATTATCTGAGTCCTTTTGTTCTAATTTTTTAGCTTTAAGTTCTTCATCATAATTGTGCAGTACGTTGAAGTCTTCAGTCTGCTCAATGGCAGTCATGATCTTCAGTAATATTTCAGGCGCTTTTTCATTATCGTAATCAATATCAAGAGGTGCTTTGAACTCCATTGTAGGTTTTACACCTGTAACCTTTACCCGGAGCCCTTTTTTGTCAAATGCCCTTCTGAATCCGTTAATTTTGATCGGGATTACAATCGGGCGCTGATTTTTTACCAGCTTGGCGGTACCTCTTCGTCCCTGTGCAAATGCCGATGTAGTACCCTGAGGGAAAGTAGCTACCCAGCCATTGTCCAAAGCTTTCATAATATTATCAACCTCGCTCATATCAACCATTCTGTTGATATTTTTACCTTCCGCTCTCCAGGTTCTTTTTACCGTTACTGCTCCTGCGATCTTAAAAATCTTCGGAAGAATTCCTTTATTCATGGTTTCTTCAGCAGCTACATAGTAAAAATCAATCTTGGGATTAAGCAGATAGATCGGATTTTTAATCGTGTTTAAATATCCGTTATTTACAGCACAGAATGCGTGGTACATTGCGGCTACATCTGCAAAATACGTCTGATGGTTAGATACGAAAAGCACATTGGAATCCGGAAGATCCACAAGGTGTTCAGTACCGGTTATTTTTAATTTATTAAAGCCGTTGAACCTTCTGTAGGATACAACTCCTAAAATAAAAATAATGAACCTTTTTAAAAAATAAGGTGTTCCGAATGCATCGGTGAAAATATTTTTCTTCGCCATCTCTCAATTAAACACGGTAATGCAAAGTTACATTTTTTTCAGCAACTGGCTAAACTCACTCAATATCATTGCCGTAGCGCCCCAGATAATATATCCGTTGAAATTAATCACCGGTACCTCATGGCCTCCTGCGCTTGGAAGAGCCATCAGTTCGGGGCTGTCTGGCAGATTGAGGAAAGAGGTGATAGGAAATTCTATAGTTTCCACAGCTTCACTCTGCTGAAGAACAAAGAGCGGATTTTTTTTCGTATACGAAATATAAGGATATACATAAAAGTTGCTTGGCGGAATATAAATGGGAGACATTTCCCTGATGATCCTTACATAATGTTTATCTATTCCGATTTCTTCTGAAGTTTCACGTACCGCTGTTTCAGCAAAGTCTCTGTCCATTTCTTCGCGTTTTCCTCCGGGAAGAGAAATTTGTCCGCTGTGACGGTCATGCTCATTAATCGTTCTCTGAATCAAAGGAAAATACCATTCATTATCTTTTAAATATAATACAATATTAACCGCTGCAAACTTTGGATTTTTAGCCAGCACTTCATCATAGGTAAATACAGGGCGGTAGGGTGGTGAAAATATTCCATGTGCATTTTCACCGGGCAGGCCTACACTTTTTATTTTCCTTAACAGGTCTTTTCCGAAACTTTCCATACTCCAAATTTAACAATATAAACTGAAGAATGGAAGCTGTTAACATTAATTAACCATCCGGGGAAATTTTAAAATCAGGATCCCTCGCAATCAGGAAACAAAAGCCTGCGAAGCTCCCTTTACCGTATTTTCCCCTAACGGCAATAAGTGACCCTGTAAAAACTGCAAACCGTTACTTTCAATACCATAAACCGTGATTTTTGAAATTTACGCAGATATGGTGGTTTCTTGCTTCGGTTTAGCTTCTACCTTTGTCTCACTATTAACCAATTAATTTTTACTAAGATGAAAAACTTCATTACAGGTGTATTTACACTAATGGCCATGAGTTTCGGCTTCGCACAAGCAAACATTGATGTGACTGCCCAGATCGGAAACTTAAACACAGCTACAGTAGACCAGACAGGTCTTTTGAACATCAACTCCTTAACACAGGATGGAAACCGTAATACCGCGGATATTGACCAGGTAGGTGCTTTCAACGTAAACATTGCCTCAAGCGTAGGAAACAGAAATTCAATTGATGTAGACCAAACCGGGGTTGCCAATTACAACAACGTAAGCCAGCTTGGAAACAGAAACTCTGCAACAACCTGGCAGTTCGGAATGCTTAACTCTACAGAACAGGCTCAGATAGGTAGAAGAAATGAGGCTTCATCTATGCAGCTGGGTACCGGAAATGAAGTCGTACAATATCAGGATGGAAGAAGAAATTCTGCTTCAGCCATTCAGGTAGGGGATGACAACGTTGCTTATCAGGTACAGGATGGAAGAAGAAATGAGGCTAGCGGACTTCAGTTAGGAGACAGCAACATTTTAGTACAGTATCAGAGCGGTGACGACAACAGCGCTACTAATGGCCAGGTAGGAAACGGAAATATCGCACTTTCTGCTCAGGTAGGAGATGATAATACATCTGTCGGTGCTCAGATTGGAAACAGTAATCAGCTGTATCAGCTTCAGGCCGGTGACTCCAATACAGCCATTGATCTTCAGATGGGTAACGGTAACTTTACCTGGGTAGCTCAGAGCGGAGTAGGGCATATGCATGTAGGAGCTCAGGTTGGTAACGGAAACACCATGGTGGTAAACCAATCTAATTAAATCCGGTTGTACTGTAATCTTATAAAAAGGAGAGGCATGCAGTTTCTCCTTTTTTAAGCCTTAAGAATTTTATGACTCTCTATTCATCATAAACCTAATAAAAATGGATGCCGTATATAAGCCCGGATGGAAGCTGGTGCTATTTTTTGCCACAGTTTTCATACATGCTCAGCAGATAGATTGGGATAGGGTCAACAGCAGTACTGTTCTTAATCTTATAGCCGGACAGTACACAGAGCAGACACTATATGGTTCACAGGTGCTCCAGATGGGGAATAATAACAATACAGAACTATCTCTTAACACCAGAACCCATATTGCCGTTCAGCAGCTTGGAGATTACAATACGCTTTTATTCATCAACTCATTTACAGACAAGGAAACAAAAACAGGGGTTATTACCCGGGGAGATAACAATATTATTGATATTACCGGAAGCAACAGTATTTCAGACGGAATGCAGATTCAAGTAAAAGGTGATAATAAAACTATTTTTATGAGAAACTATTAAAACACAGTGATGAAACTTTTATATTCCTTAAGTCTGTGCACTTTATTTATCTTCCTGTCTGTACAGGGTTACGGCCAGGAAGATAAAAAAGTGATCGCAAAGATTGAAAGCAGCATTCTTGAAAATCAGATCAGGCTGAAAGCAGTTGTTACCAATAACACAACAGTTTATAAAGAGTTGAACTATCTGTTGGTTTCCATTAAAAAGGGAGACGGAGGTAATCTCTCTAATAATCAGCAGGGCGGAAAATTTTCCATTAATCCCAATGAAGTAAAAACACTGTCTGAAATCAATGTCAATCTTGAAAAAAAAGATGCTCTGAAAGCTTTTCTGTATGTAAGAGATGAAGAAACCCAAAAACTGATAGCTAAAGACAGCCTGGAGCTGAATACAGATCTCTTTAAAAAGAAAGCCGCTAAAATAGAAGAAGATGCTGTTTTTGAATTAAAAGGTCTCACGATTGATGAGACGAAAACCAAAGTAGGAAAAGACTTTTATGACTTTTTCTACCTCCAGTACAGTCAGCTTCCGGATAAAAGCAGCGGAGCGGTTACTATTTCTGAAATGCCCCTCCGCGGAACCAGCGGACAGATCAGTATCCAGATTGATGATAAAGTGATTTACAGCTTTATGACCAATCCAAATGAGGATTATTTAAAAGAGCAGCTGGCCATCAGCTTAAAATATATCAAAGAGTTTAATATAAAGAAAAACCTGATCAAAAATGAATTTATCTACTAAAAACGTCAGTCATGAAAACTTTTATCATTATTTTGACCTTTATTGCGGGTATTTTCTCCGGAAAGTCCCAGCAGCTTGTCTATAAGCCCATTAATCCTGCTTTTGGCGGAGATACTTTTAATTATCAGTGGCTTTTGAGCTCGGCAAATGCGCAGAATCAGTTTGATGAAAAAGATGATTACCGCAGTTTGCTTGATGACATGGATTCCCTCAACAGCTTCAGCCAGAGCCTGAACAGACAGGTGCTGAGCGAACTGTCAAGGAAATTGTTTGAAGATCAGTTTGGAGAAGGCAGTATCAAACCCGGAAATTATCTTTTCGGATCCCTGTATTTACAGATTACGTCTACTGCCCAGGGACTTCTGATCAATATTTTGGATACCAGTACAGGCGATCAGTCCGAGGTCGTTATTCCAAAATAATAATAACTAAAAACCAGACGTATCATGAGAACTTACACTTACACCAGAATTTTTTTCTGTACGGTCCTGCTATGCTGCATACAGGCGTGCAGTTCGATCTTGGGACTTCCTTCAGATCCCGAAAGATCTACCATGGGCGAGGTAACTCCCTTTACTGCGGAACTGAAAAATCTGCCTCTGCCTAAAGAAAAAATTGTTATCGGTGTGTACAAATTCAGAGACCAAACCGGGCAGTATAAGCCTTCTGAAAATGGGAATAACTGGAGTACAGCCGTTCCACAGGGAACCACTACCATTCTGATCAAAGCGCTGGAAGACAGCCGGTGGTTTATCCCGATTGAAAGAGAAAATATTGCCAATCTTTTAAACGAAAGACAGATCATCCGTTCCACCAGACAGGAATACCTGAAAGATGCTGATAAAAATAATCAGTCGCTTCCCCCTCTTTTATATGCAGGCATCCTGCTTGAAGGCGGCGTGATTTCCTATGATAGTAATATCATGACCGGAGGTCTGGGAGCCAGATACTTCGGTATAGGTGCTTCCACACAGTACCGACAGGACAGGATTACCATTTACCTGCGAGCTGTTTCTACTCTTAACGGTGAGATTCTTAAAACCGTTTATACCTCCAAAACTATTCTTTCCACCAGTGTGAACGGAAGTTTTTTCAGGTATATTGATACTGAAAGACTTCTGGAAGCTGAAGTTGGACTTACCCAGAATGAACCCGTACAGCTTGCCGTAACAGAAGCCATCGAAAAAGCGGTGAAATCCTTGATTATTGAAGGTATAAGGGATAAAATATGGGGTAAAGCTTCTGAAAATCTGGAGGGTTACCAGGCAATGATCAATAATTACAATAAAGAACAGGAACAAAATTCAGGAAGAACAGTAGGAAATAAATTTCCTGAAAATTACAGACAGAAAATGTCCGTTTTTGCCAATATCGAGGCTCAGAAAGTCAAAGATGATTATGTAAACCCCAAAATGAATGCAGGTGGAAAGCTGGGGATGAAATATTTTGTGAGCCCTAATTTCAATATAGAAACCAGTGCTGGCTATTTCACTCTGGAAAACGAGAATATTATCAAGAGAAGTTATTTTGTTCCTGAAGTCAGCCTTGAATATATTTTATTCCCAAAATATAGGTTCAGCCCTTATATCTATGGTGGACTGGGTGCTATGTTTTCAGAATATAAGCCCCAGTATAAAGGGCAGTTTGGAGGAGGCCTTGAATATATGATAGGAAATAATACCTCACTCCGCCTTTCTTCACAGTATGATATCGGTTTTAAAGACAACTGGGAAGGGCTGGTTAACGGAAAAAGAAAAGACCAGGCTCTTCGCTTTGCCCTCGGGATCAACTTTTATTTTGGAAACAAATAAAAACATGAACTATGAAAACTTTAATAAAATTACTCAGCATATTCATCCTTGCTTTTTGTCTGTTTTCATGTAATGAAGACCTTGTAGAACAGGCCCAGACAGGAATCTTGAAAGGAAAAGTCGTGAAAAGAGGGACCAATGTACCCATTCCCAATGTGAAAATTTTTACGGCTCCAACCACGGAAACCGTTTTCAGCGGAACCGACGGAACTTTTTCCATTGCCGCCATGCCGGTAGGAAATTACTCTGTAAAAGCCGAATTGTCCGGTTACCTTACCACTTTTCAGGCTGTAAATATACAAAAGCAGGATCAGGTGGTTACTGTAGTTTTTGAGATGGATGATGATACCTCTCTCAATTCCCCACCTTCAGCACCGCAGCTGCTAAGTCCGGTAGACAATGCGGTGAACCAGCCCTTAAGTGTTGAACTTACCTGGAGCGCTGTGGATCCTGACTCAACAGACGTCCTGAAATATAGTTTGACAGTAAAAAACAATCTGAACACCAATGTGATTCAGGTTAATGATCTGACGGCGAATCATTATACGCTTTCAGATCTGAAGTTTGGTGTAAGTTACTTCTGGCAGGTGTCTGTTTCGGACGGCATTCACCCGCCAGTTTTAAGCTCAATCAGTAAGTTTACTACCAATACAGTTCCTGCTAACCGATATCATTATGTACAAAAGCAGAGCGGAAATTTCGTTATCATGTCAAGTGACGGGTTGGGAAACAGCTTTCAGTTCACAAGCTCTTCCTATAACAGCTGGAGGCCTAGAAAAAATAATAATGCAGGTTTGATTGCGTTTTTGAGGACAGAAGGAGGTAGTACCCATATTTACACAGCTAACCCGGATGGTTCCAATCCTTTTAAAGTGACCACGGTTCCTGCTGCGGGATTCAATCATTATGAAATGGATTTTGCATGGAGTACCAACGGGCAGGAAATCATTTATTCTAATTTCAATAAGTTGTACAGGATTAACAAAGACGGAAGCGGGCTGAATTTAGTGTACACAACACCTGACGGGAGTATGATTTCCGAATGCGACTGGAGCTATGACGGAAGCAAAATTGCCCTGAAAACAAATGATTACAACGGATACAATACGAAGATCTTTATTATTGACATGACAGGAAATATCCTGAAAACGGTTTTATCAGGCTCTTTAGGGGCTTCCGGTGGTCTGAACTTTTCTGTAGATGGGCAGATGCTGGTTTTTACCCGCGACCTTTCCGGATACGAGGATGGAAGCGGCAATTACAGGCAGCTGGATTCTGATATAATGATCTATAATCTTACCAATGATGCAGTATACAATATCTCTTCGGAAAGCGAGAAGCCCTTGGGAACCAATGATCTGGATCCGAGATTCTCACCTAATAATGCACAGATAATCTTTATGAACACTTCCAACGATAATATCTCGCAGAAAAATATAATGGTTATTGATCTTAACTCTTCCATGACCGATCTTTCGCGAACGATGCTCTTCAGTAACGGGGAAATGCCTGACTATGAGTAGGAAAGATGGTCTCAATATTTTTTAGGTTCAGGAGAGAAGTAGAGGCTGGAAGATATACTTTACTCAACACACAAGATGTATACAATTTTAAGTTTAAATTTTTTTCCTAATGTCGTTTATGGTATCGGTCAGCCTCTTATCTTTCCTGGAAATTAATCATTCACCTGTAAGCAAAATTCACAATTCACACTAATAAGTTTCACAGTTCTTTAAAGAAAAATTCCAAGCCTCATGGTTTGGAATTTTTCGGTGGATCAAAATAATTTTTTTAGTCAATGATGTGGTTTTCCAAGGCGTATTTTACGATTCCTACAGAATTTTTTACATTGAGTTTTAAGAGAATTCTTTTTCGGTGGGTTTCAACTGTGTTGATGCTTATAAAGAGTTTTTCAGAGATATCTTTGCTGCTTAGTCCGTCACAGATCAGTTTTAGAATTTCTATTTCGCGGCGGGTAAGAGGGCCTTTAATAAGACGGCTGGGTCTGCCTTCGCTGCTGATAAAGCTGATCATTCTTTCTTTTGCATAGTCGCAGATATAGATTTCGTTTAGCAGCAGGGCATTGATAGATTTCAGAAATTCATCGTATCTGCTGTTTTTGTCAAGATAGCTTTTTATGCCTTTGTTGAAAAGCTTCCGGATATCAATCACTTCATAATTATTGCCAATGACAATAATTTTGATTCTTTTGTTACTGGAGGTAATTTCATCTACAAGTTTGAAAATATCCGTAAGTACCAGCATGTTGGAACTGATAACCAGAATTTCCGGGGGATCTTCTTTTAAATGTTCAAATAAGGGTTCGAAAGAATTACAAATGTCAATGTTGTTAAAAATCTGGCTCTGTGAGAGCAGTTTTGATAAACTTTCCGTATACAGTACCGGTTCATCAAAAATGGTTAATCTTGGTTTCATCATGGTCAGTTTTGTTTATATAAAAATAGGAAAAAATCTTTATATTTTAAACAAAATTGATAAATAATTGTAAAATTTTACATTAATAATGATAGAAATTTTATTGATTTTTTATCAAATAATTCCCTTTTTATTGATTTTTGAATTTGAAAATTAGAGTTATTGGTTTTAAAACAGCGTATTAAAAGGTATTCTGATGATTTATTTTTGAAAATAGATTTATTTAATTAACACAACAGGGATATGCTGAACGGGAAAATTTACGGAATTGGCAATAAAACAAAACTGATTGGCCTTATGATGCAGTTCCTTTGCTCTTTCTATCATAGATTCTTCAGCTACTGTAACGGTAGGATGTAAAGTAACAGAGGTGAAATGTCCGCTTCCGTCAGGGGTTTCAGTCATAATTCCGGTAGCTTCATCAGTGTAATCAGTTACAATGATACCGTCTTCAGCGCAGAAATGCAGGTACCAGAGCATATGACAGGAAGAAAGTGAGGACAAAAACAGTTCTTCAGGGTTGTGCTTTGTTTTATCTCCACGGAATGCGGGATCTGAAGAACCTTCAATAGGAGATTTATTTTCAATCTCAATAGTATGGCTTCTTTCATAGTTTCTGTAATTGTCCGTTCCGGTTCCTTTGTTGCCGGTCCAGTGAATAGTTGCTTTATAATGATGTTCCCTGTTCATGATCTAAGTTTATTTCTTGTGTGCAGATTGAGCCATTTTTTGCATTTTTCCATTCTGTAAAGTAAGTCCAAAAGAATGTAATAAAAAAACCTCCAGCAGAACTAGAGGTTTGAATTTTGTTTTAATTAGAGAACTCTATCAGTTCTTCTTTTTTAGAATTGTAGATTCTGTATTCTAAATATTTAAAAGAATCCCTTGGGATGATGGTAACCCATTTTTTATACTTAATGAACCATTTCATCTGGATACTTTTGATGCCTTTGGTAAGGTAGGCTTCCACGAATGGGTGTACATGCAGGTAGATTTTTCCTTTTTCTTTCTGCAGAATACTTCTAAGAGTTTCTCCCATTCTTTCCACGATAACAATTGGAGCTACAATTTCTCCATCTTTATTCGGGTTTTCTTCTTTGGTTTCGATTTGTTTTTCCGGGCGGTTTCTTTGCCGGGTGATCTGGATCAGTCCAAATTTGCTTGGTGGAAGAATTTTATGACGGGCTTTGTCGCGCTTCATTTCTTCTTTCAGGTGTTCATACAGGTCTTTTCTGTGATCCGGGTTCGGCATGTCAATGAAATCAATCACAATGATACCTCCCATGTCGCGGAGACGAAGCTGTCTGGCAATTTCTGTGGCAGCCATTTTGTTCACTTTCAGAGCGTGCTCTTTGTTTACGGCAGTTCCGGTAGTAATATTATTTCCGGAGTTAACGTCTACTACATGAAGAGCTTCTGTATGTTCAATAACGAGGTAAGCGCCTTTTGAGCTTGGAATGTTTACGTGCTTTCCGAAACTCTGTTTGAGTTGTTTTTCAACATTGTAATATTCCAGAAGAGGAATGTGAGAATCATAAAACTGGACAATATTCTTTCTTTCCGGGGCGATTACCTCCAGATAGTTTTTCATTTCGCTTACCATCTGTTCGTCATCACAGATAATATTTACGAAATCCTGGTTGAAATTGTCTCTTAAAATAGCTGAAGCTTTGTCTTCTTCGCTTAAAACTTTAGACGGAACTTTATTTCGCTGGATGTTTTTAAAAGTGCTTTCCCATTTCTGAATCAGCTGATTCATGTCGTTATGGAGGTCTGCTACCTTTTTTCCTTCCGCTACTGTTCTGATGATTACTCCGAAACCTTCAGGTTTGATACTGTCGATCAGGGTTCTCAGTCTTTCTTTTTCTTCCGAGGTTCTTATTTTTTTTGAAATAGAAACTTTGTTGTCGAAAGGGATCAGAACCAGAAAACGCCCCGTAAGAGAAACCTGGGTAGAGATTCTGGGACCTTTTGTGGAAATAGGTTCTTTGGTGATCTGAAGCAGAACCAGGTCATCTTTGGCAATGACTTTGTCTACGGTTCCGTTTTTGTCTATTTCAGGTTGTATCTCGAAATTTTTTAAGCTTGAAGTGCTTTGTTTTTTAGAAATAGTATCTTTTAAAAACTTTCTGTATGTAAGATACTGAGGGCCAAGATCCTGATAATGCAGGAATGCATCCTTATCATATCCTATATTGACGAATGCCGCATTCAGATTTGGCGCAAGTTTTTTTACTCTTCCTATAAACAGATCTCCAACTATAAAATCGCTTTTGTCCTCTTGCTCATGAAGTTCACATAGTCTTCCGTCTTCCAGCAGTGCAATCTTTGTAAGATCATCTTCATGCGAAACGATGAGTTCTTTCTTCATTTTTTCTAATAATAAGGTTAAGATGATAGGAAACGGCTCTGTTTTTTTGCAGGTCATCCGATATTAAATATAAGGATTTAGAATGACAAATCTTTATATTTTTTTGAAATGCCGGAAAAAGCCTGTTTCCCGAGGAATCTTATAGTTGCAAACAAAAATATAGTCGGTGAACTTTAAAAAATTAAAACCACCAACTATATTTATTATATTGTAAATCTCAAGAAAAAGAGATTATTTCTTCTTATGTCTGTTTGCTCTTCTTCTTTTCTTTCTCTTGTGAGTTGCAACCTTGTGTCTTTTTCTTTTCTTTCCGCTTGGCATAATTTTAATTTTTTAGTAACTAGTTAATATTCAGTTAATGTTCTTATTTTACTGCAACTTTCGTTTTTACTTTCTCTACAAAAGATTTTGAAGGCTTGAAAGCAGGAATATTATGAGCAGGAATCTCAATTGCAGTGTTCTTAGAAATATTTCTTCCTGTTTTAGCAGCTCTTGTTTTAATGATAAAAGATCCAAACCCTCTCAGATAAACGTTATCCCCATTATACATAGAAGTTCTGATCTCCTGCATAAAAGCTTCTACAACTTTCTGTGTTTCATTCTTTTCTGTT
Source organism: Chryseobacterium indologenes (assembly GCF_001295265.1). Classification (GTDB taxonomy): domain Bacteria; phylum Bacteroidota; class Bacteroidia; order Flavobacteriales; family Weeksellaceae; genus Chryseobacterium; species Chryseobacterium indologenes_A. The sequence goes on from NZ_LJOD01000011.1 coordinate 137,163, forward strand.
CCCAACTTATTTGAGATGGTGTTTACCAATTCTGCCTTTGTCATTTCCTTTTTTAATTTTAAATTTTAGGTGTGCAAATTTAGTTAAAAAAATTGAATACTAGCAAATTAGTGGCAAAATATTTTTGTTTAAATAGTAGAGTTTTACTGTTTACGGTATATTAATATTATATTAAGTTATTGTTACATGCTGGAATTGTAGTAGCCGTTCTCTACACAGAAACGGATGAGGTGCAGCTTTGTTTTCAGTCCCAGTTTTTCTGTCAGCCTATTGATATAGGTATCTATTGTTCTGGTGCTCAGGTTCAGCTTTTCTCCGATTTCTTTGTTGCTGAATCCTTCATAACAGAATTTCATCAGCTGGATTTCGGTTGAGGTAAGCTCTTCCTGTCCTTTTTTCTGGCGTTCCATGTAATCCTGTACGGCAAGAGGCTGCTGTTCCCATTCTTTAGAATACGCTTCATAATCAAATTCTTCAGAGCCCGTACTTCCTTTAATAATATCCTTTATAATATTGCTTTTTTTCTGGCAGTAATAAATATTGGGAATTTTAGAAAGGATTTCTGCCATATCTTCCTGGTAGGTATTGGAATAAGTAACGATGGGCGTTTCAGTATTGTTTTTTCTGATGTACTTGATGGCTTCAATTCCGCTTAATACCGGCATGAACAGCTCAATGATGAACACATCTTCCTGTCTTCTGTAGATTCTGTTAACGAGCTCGTGCCCGTTATTGCAATCATTCAGAAGCATATAGAAAGGGTTCTCCATCAGCGTTTTGATCATGATTTTTTTAAAATAAAAATCGCTGTCAGCTATAGAAAATCGCACCGTATTGGATAAAATTTTACTCATCTTTTAATATCGATTTGGCCTATGATATTTAAAATTCAGAGGCCTAATTTATGAAAAACTTATTAAAGTGAAAATTAATCTTAATTTAATTCCAAACACGTTGAAAATGGTGCGGGGAAAATACATCTTGTGCATAAAATTTTTTTTTTATATTTTCACAGGCCAAACAAATCGCAAATTATGTCTTCTAGCAGGGAAAAAAAATTAAACAAATCAGACGTCAGAACGGGCATTTTGAAGTTTATTCTGTCTTTTGCTGTTCTTTCTGTGGTATCCTTTTTATGTCTATTTCTCTTTTTCAAGAGTTATGCTGTACAAAGAGAAGGTATTGACAGGGATGACCGCGAATATACATCTCTTATGCAGAAAAGTGATCAGCTTAAAGCTGTTGTTGACGAGATCTATCAGGAAATGAGCCAGCATGATAAGGTAAGAAATGACGGATTTCTGAGAACCAGTATCTTTGATAAGATGAAAGATGTAAAAAACGTCATGGGTAAAGACAGTGCAGGAAGTTTTAAACATTATGCCATTCTGATGAAGCAGATCAATCCTATGCTTACCCTGAAAAAAGAGATTGTTAAGCAGGAAAATAGAAAGCAGGGTGTATGGGCCGAGCTGCAGGACTGTATGGGAAAAACAGGAGTTGTTGACAGGGAGCTTCAAAAAGATCCTACAAGAAACTTTACAGGAGGTAAAAAAAGAAAATAAATAAAAAAAAAGTTATGCAGGGACAAATCACACTATCCAAGAAAGAAAGGCATTACCAGTTTTTTTATTTAATACTGATGCTTCTGGTTGCCATGATATTTCTCGGGATCATCTTTTTAAAAGGATTTGATTCACCGTTTTCAGATGAAGATATAATAGCTATTCAGAAGCTCGAGAAAAAGAAAGAGTTTGAGAGACAGCAGAAACTTCTTCAACCAAGAATAGACAGTACCTATTCCATTATCAACAAAATGTCAGGCACAGCACCGGAACCTTATATTGAACAGGAAATTTCTATCGGAATCAATGATATTGGAAATCATTTTGATGATGGAGTAACTGATATCCGTAAAGAAGCCTATCCACAGATCGTTAAATTCTATAAAATGTATTTTGAGGATAAAAGAGCACTTTCTACCACTACTGAAACTCTTCAGAAACTGGAAAAGGATCTCACCGACTGCCAGATAGGATTCAAAAATAAGCAGGGACGCCTTTATGACAGAAATGAACAGATAAGGAACAGAACCCAGTAAACCAAGCAAATAAATATTAAAAAAATAAAACACATCAATCACTAACTATGAATTATTTTCAAAAAAACAAAAAGAACATTATAATAGGTGTTATAGCAGCTCTGCTGATTGCCGCACTTGTTGCATTATGGCTCCAGAAGAAAGTGATCCACTCTTCCGATGATATTCTTGGAGTAGTTTATCCGTCCACTTTATTCATCGGAGATACTCTTTCATTCGAAGATAATACCCAGTTTGCCAAAACCAAAAAATGGACTTTTGGAGACGGAACCACTTCTGATAAAAGCAAAGGGATTCACTTCTATAATAAATCCGGATATTACACTGTAAGCTTAATTGTGGATAACAAGTACACGAAATTCTTCCAGGTAATGGTAAGGGAAAGGCCAATGAGACCGGATACCACAAAGATAGCAACGACTATTGAAGCCCCTCTTCAGGCTATGCAGAATGAAGCGGTACAATTCCGGGCAGTATCTGATGCAACCAAGTTTGAATGGAAATTTGGAGAAAGCGGAGGTGTAGACGCCAGAGAAAAATTTGCTATTTACACTTTTAAACAGCCGGGTGAATATAAAGTGGCTCTGTTAACGGAAGAAAGCAGAGAACCTGTTTATCACACGATTAAAATCATTCCTGAGTACAACTCTTTGGATGATGTATTGCCTGTAGAAGATGCTTATGCGAAGGTTGATAACAATTTCAAATACCACCTTCAGCAGATTGCCAACGGAAACGATTTCAATATGCATTACAACTACCTTTTGAAAACATACCTGTGTAACAATGAAAACTCAGTGGTGAAGGTAAATGACAGTAAGGTCAATAACTTTTATATGTACTGTGCAGGGCTTCAGTTTGACAAAAATGTAGTGATCCAGACCGTAAAAGTGAATTTTGATGATACACAGACCTGTGTAACCAAAGTAGATATCAACCAAAGCAAGTAATATTCTCCGGATAACCGGATGCGCCAATCATAAAAAGATAAAATAGGATGAAAAATAAATTTCCTCTAGCAGCATATTATATAGGATTATCAGTGTTATTAGCGAGCTGTCAGGTGAAGCTGCCGTCTAAAAGAACACCTGAGCCGTCACAGTACGGGCAGGTAGACAATTCACCGGTAGTGAACGGGTACCCGAAAAAATCAGTTCCATGGATTGTTATTTCGGACCGCTCCAGAAACACAGCCTATCTTGATAAAGATGACGAGAAGTCGTATAAAGAAGTTAAATTCCTGGAACCTCTAATGGTTCTGAAACATAGAGACGGAATGGTAAAAGTAGCGGAATATGTTCCGGATGCTTTAATGAAAAAAGTTTCGTCAAAATCTATTAAAACTTACGGATGGATTTCAGAATCCGATCTTCTGTTATGGAACAGCTCTTTAAAAAGTGAAAAGACCGGATATCCGGTAAGAGTAGCGGTAGTTCCGAATAACAGTGATGTCATCAGAAGTGCCGAAAGGTATTATAAGAATGACTCCATCATGGTGTTCAACTCGCCAAGCCTTATCGAAAACGCTAAAGCTAAAATTCCGAACGGGCAGATGGTGTATGTATACAAGCAGGCCGAAAATAACAGAAGATTCCTTGTAGGTAAAAAACCTTCTATTGATATAGACAGTATCAGCACCAATCTGTATGGCTGGGTAGATGCCAATGTGATCTCTGCATGGGGAGAACGTTCTGCCATTAAGCTGAAAAATGATGCCGGATATAATGACACTACCTTAGGAGTTCATGAAGGGTATCCCGGAGGGGCAAATACAGAAAACAGAACGGCTATTCTTCTTACAGACGCCAGCAAGAGAACTCCTCTTGAAAATATTTATCCTGTAACTCTGGCATTGAATGAGGCTCCAACCCCTGATTCCAAAACAAAGTATTTTACCAATATTCTGGATTACAGTAAGAATTATGTATTTAATGTTTTAGGAGATAAAATTTATTTCGACCGGTATAAAGAAATTACGGAAAGAGATAAAAATATCAACATCGTTTTTGCTTTGGATGTAAGTGCTCCCAATGCACCTTACGCACCTATTGTAAAATCATTACTTCAGGATCTGCAGCTTAGATTTGAGACCCCGTCCTATTTTAATACAGTAAAATACGGTGTGGTTTTGTATAAAAACAATCCATGTGGAAATAATGTATCAGTTTCCAGTTTAAATACAGACTACAATAAGATCACCAAATTTATTGATGAGAAAACGAATGAGATGAACTGTGTAAGCAACAGCGGGTATCAGCCGGTAGGAGAAGCGCTTTCCGCAGCAGGAAACCTTCTTTCCAATGTTCCGGATGAAACGAATATTGTGATTACAGTGGGAACTTCGTCCAGCCAGAGCGGAAATATGTATGGAGTGATCAGCTCACTTTCACAGGCTCAGGCAAGACTGATCATGTTCCAGACCAGCGCAAGATCATCCGATAATTACAATGATTTTGTATTGATGTCTGAAAATGTGGTAACCAATACCGCCAAAAATATAGCTGAACTTAAAAAGCAGAAGATCGTTAAGCAGGCCGACGTTCTTACTAAGAATAATTTTAGTCTTGTAGAAGGGGATGCCGGGTTTTTCTCATTAGATTATCCTAAGCAGAGTATGTCTCAGGGGTTTGTAATCTTCCCTAAAAAAGGAGAAATTGCAACGCCGGGATATCTTAAAAAATCTGTAGACAGTCTTATTGCACAGGTTACTTTAGATAATCAGACCATTGATAAGTCACTTAACGAATATTTCCATTCTTCTGTAGGAGCAGGAAATACAGATGTAGATCTGAAATATAAATACCTGTATCCGGGACTTACAAATCCTGTTTCTGCAGGAATTGCCGCACAGCTCATCAACTACGGAAACCCATTCCTTGTGAAAGGGCACATTCCGAAAGACCTGAAAGATTTCAAACCGGGACATGAAAAAGGAATTCTGATCTCTGAAACAGAATTTGATAATCTGAAAAATTTCTATACCGAAGTATACCAGAAAACAGATGCCGGCAGAGAAGATTTCAGAAGAGCAAGCGCTATCAGGGAATATATAAAACTGCTTAAGAAATATAATCCTACAATAAAGTTCCTTGATAAAGGAGATCTTTATCAGAAATCTATGTCTTATGCCGTAGGTTTAAGTACCGGGTTTGATCTGTCTGAAGAAGAAATAATGGCTAAGTTTAACCTGAGAGGATGGAAAAAATCTAAAGATATTTCAGACCAGACGGTAAGAAACTATTTCCTGAACTATAAAAAGCTTGCAGACAGAATGCTTTCCTATAGAAAACATCCTGCTGTAAAGATTGAGCAGAACGGACAGACATTCTACTGGCTTAATGAGCACTTTATGCCAACCATGCAGGAAACAGAAGCGCCGGAATATACCAAGCATTAATTATAACATATATAATAATATCTAAAGCAGGAGTTTAACTTCTGCTTTTTTATGTTGAAAAAATGAAAATGAACCTTGATTATTTTGCACTTATACAAATTTCATAAAACGCAGGAAATTCTGTTTTATTTCTCATTTAAGTGTAAAATATCTCTGTTTTTCAAGGTTTAAGAGGTTGTTTGAAATCTTTTATTCATGGTGTTTTGATGCTGTTTTTAAATCCAGTATCGTAGAATTACTACAAAAAGTCGTAGAACTACTACAATTTTTCAGATTTACAGTAAAAAGCTTTTTTTTAAAAAAAGGACGTTCTATATTTGCTCAACAATCAATCACCAAATCACAAAATATTAACGATTAAAATTTACTAATCATGGCAGCAAATTCAAGAGGAATTTTAAAATTCAACGGAGGAGAAGGTCAGAAACTATTAAAGCTGAACTACAGCGTATCAAGAACCACAGACGTTTCAGGACGTGTAGCATCAGATCCTTCTAATGCACTTATTAAGATTACAGTAGAAGCTACTGAAAAATCAGATATCCTTGAAAGCTTATTAAACGGAAAGTATAAACCTACAACCGGAGAAGTTACTTTCAACAAATCTCACGAAGAAGGAACTCTTATTACTTTGAGCTGGAATAACGGATATGTAATTCAGCATCAGGTAGAGTTCGATGCAATCGACGAAAACAGCATGCTGATCAGTTTCGTAGTGAGTGCAGAAACCATCGACTACGGAGGTTCTAAGTACGACGGAATATGGCCGGGTGCTTAATCTTACACTATTACACATCAACATTCATAAAAAAAGGCTGTCCCAAGAAAGACGGTCTTTTTTGCCTGGGATGATTTATTCTATGTTACTTAAAGAAACAATAGACAAATAACCTGCCGGAAATATATGGACCGGATGATTTTTTTTATTACCTTTAATGTATTCAAACACAATAAAATATGAAAGCCCAAACACAAAATATGCCGAAAAACTCTTCATTTCGTCCGTCTCAGAATGCCGACGGAATTTCTGAAAATCAACATTCCGGGATCAACCGTCTGGTGAAACTGTCTTTAGTGATAGAAGGAAAAATTATTAAATTTTATAAGCATTTTAAGCTGAAACAAAGCACCAGCCGTCATCATGAATTTAGTTTAACCCTGGCCCATGATGCTTTGGGGGACCGCCAGACCCATACTCTTGAAGAAGCCAATAAATTCCTGGGGAAACGTCTTACTGCCGTTATTTCATATAAAGATATTGAGAATAGCCCCGAAAGAAATTTTGTAGGGATCATTACTAAGGTAGGCTTCAGCCAGGAAAAAATGAGTCTGGGGAATATCGTTCTTTCAGGATACAGCCCAACTATTCTTCTTGACGGTGCCCCGCATGTACAGAGTTTCGGAGGCGGCCAGCCTGTGAATATGGGAATTATTGCTGAAGAAGTGATCAGGCAGGGTATTGATAAAAGCCGGTTTGATATCAGAATTGATACCAATGATTATTCCCAGATCATATACAGCAGCCAATACAATGAAACCCATTATAATTATCTGGCACGAATGGCAGAGGCCTATGGTGAACAATTCTATTATGATGGTGAAGTACTGCATTTTGGTAAGCTTCCACCTCAGAATAAGCCCATCAAACTTACGTATGGAAGTAATGCAGATGATATTAAAGTAGAATTAAAAGCAGTTCATACGAAACCCGAGTTCTATGGATATAACAGCAGCCGTAACGAAAAACTTACTTCCGGGGCAACACCGATCCAGCATGTAAGTGACCTGGCCAAAACAGCTTATGAACACAACGATAAAATTTATAAAACACCCGCTCTTCAGGTAGCCCCTATCAAAGCAACTACCCATCTTGATGTTGAATATTCACAAAAAAGTACTTCAGGAAGTGAAGCCGTAAATGTATTTTCAGTATCAGGAAATACTACTGTCCCGTTTTTACATCCTGGATGTGTGGTTGATCTTCAGATGAGAAAACCTGATACCAACGAAGCATCCTATTTCACCAGAATTATGGTGACTGAAACCACCCATGAGATTGATACCATTGGCCATTATACAGGAAGTTTTGAAGCTATAGCTTCAGACACAGGATTTTTACCAAAACCGGAATTCACTTTCCCAAAAGCCGAACCACAAATTGCAACCGTGATTTCCAACGCTGATCCCGAGGGACAGGGAAGGGTACAGGTAAGATTCGACTGGCAAAACAATGATACAACTCATTTTATCAGAATGATGAGCCCGGATGCAGGAGGAACAGACCGGGTTACCCAAAATAGAGGTTATGTGGCCATTCCTGAAATAGGAGACCAGGTAATGGTAAATTTTGTACACAGCCATCCGGACCGTCCATTTGTTATGGGAGGAATGTTCCATGGCGGAGTAGGACTAGGCGGAGGATTGGATAACCGCGTTAAATCCATTCAGACCCGAAGCGGGCACAAAGTAATATTTACTGAAGATGAAAGTATCATCATTACCGATAAATCCGGAAACGAAATCCATCTGGATACAACAGGAAGCAATATTACCATTACTGCCCCTGAAACCATGACATTGAACTGCAGAAATATGAATATCAATGTCGGTGAGAATATGACAACGAATGTGGGAGTCAATAAAATGGATACTATTATGGTTAATCATTCAGAAAGTGTAGGTTCCATGAAATACCTTTCTACCGGAGCAGATTTTATAACGAATGTAACCGGAAAAATGACAGAATTTATCCAGGGAAATAAAGAATCTCACACAGAAAAAGACCGATTAAGAGTAGCTAACGGACAAATTACCACCCAAAGCCAAGGAACATTTGAGCAGCATGCTCAGAAAGAAGTACAGAATAATTCCGGAGAGAAGTCTAAAAACCACTAATTTTTTGTACAAATGAGCAAAGAATCTTACATAGGTGGTGACTATATAGAAACAACCGGTGGTGATGCTAAAACTTTTGCAGGAAAAAGTATTGTAAACTCTTCTGCACAGCAGTTTGCTCAAAAAGGAGAAACGTCAGGGGTAAGTTACAGCGTAAATACTGCACCACCCTCATTAGGCAGCCTGGATCTTATTAAAATTAAGATCAACACAACTTTTGATGTCTGCCATGATGAAGTTTCCAGTTTCAGTGAGTTTAAAAGTTTCTGGATATTGGAAGATAAAGGAAAGTACTACCATTGGCTTAGTCTCAGAGGAAATCCTGAAGACAAAAATAAGCCGGATCCTTTACCTGTCACGCTGGCAAGTACAGACAGTTTTGTGTTCACAGCGACCTTTAAAGCAAAAGCTCCGGTAGCATGTAAAATCCGGGTTCAGGATTCAAACAAAAGATATGTTTTTAAAGAACAGCAGCATCCTAAAAAAAATAAGGATGAAGAACATGAGCTGACATTCACCTGCGATACAAAGCCCTATAAGGATACCGTGCAGTATCTGGAGAATTTTACCCTCAATTTTGAATATTCCGAAGACGGGAAAAATTGGGTGCCCATGAAAAGTGTTAAATTCTGCTTATACCTTACAATAGGAAGTCCGGGATATGATCAACTGTCTCCTTCTTCAGCAAGAGGAGGAGAGTATACTGCTGAAGACGGAAATCGCAGGATTATAAATAGAGCAAACGGTAAAGAAAGCATACTGGAAACATTCCTGTATGTTGGATGTAAATTTGGTAAAGGATCCAGAAATGCTGATGAAATTATGAATAATGTCTTTGCTCATATAAAAACTTTAAATGTTGAAAGGGCCCGTATAAAAGGTGCTATGGGATATTGGAGGAATACCAGCTCACTCCATGCCAGCAGCATGCGGTTCCGGGGAGTAAGATATTTGATAAAATATGGAGAAGCAAGATGTGGAGAATGGAGTTCTTTTTTACAGGATATATGCAAAATACAGTCAGGAAGCCTGTTTACAGGCAAATTTGATGATTTTGTAATATTGCCTACAGGAACTGTGGATGCCGGCGGATATAAGAATTCTCTGTTTTTGGTAAAAGAATGGACAATAAAAGACCCTCTTGCCCCTGTAGATATAAAACAAAAAGCACAGGATTTAAAAAATATACCTCTGAATTTATTCTGGGATCATGTGTTTACCAAATACGGCAATACATATTTTGATCCCTCTTATGGGTTATCATCAACGGTGAAATTTGCTGATGATGATGCATTATTAAAAGATTATGCATCAAAAGCTTTGAGCGGTATTCTGTATGCCAAAACAGATCCTGCCAATCCGTTTACAGATGCTATAGCCTATAAGCCACAGGCTGGGAAATATTTAGATCCATTTAAAGATTATACCCTTACCACCGATAAACAGAACAGATACAAATATAAAACGGTTATTTCGGATATGCAGAAAGAGTTGATTAAACAGATTTATCCTAATTAATAAATTGGCTATGAAAAGAATATTTTTTTTGATATTAGTTTTCTTACTACAATTGGTCTCATGTCAAACCCATACAAAATCTAATATGAATGCAAATGCTGAATTAATCTTTAATAAAGAACTGGATAAAAACCTTTCTGTTGAGTGCTTTGTAGACAATAGCGGTAATTATTATACCTGGGAATTTAAAATCAAAGGCAAAGAAAACAAAACACTTGATCAGTTTAAGATCAGTAAACAGAAACTGAATGAATATAGTCCGCTTGCCGGCAGACCGGGTTTTTATAAACAGTTTAAAGTAATTGCAGCCTTTAAGAATATGGATAATATTGTATTCCTGCTGGATAAATTCGGACAGGTTGATGTGCAGTTATATTCTTTATCAGGAAAGAGTTCCAGAGTTATTATTCCATTCAAAAATTATCAGTTATCCCCAATGGATACAGACATACTGGGAGAGGATTTCCAGGATGTTAAAATGATAAATAATACCATCTATACCCTTTCAAAACATCTGAGGGAAAACAGCAGGTTTTATCACATTTCAATGGTTGATCTCATTGATAAAAAGGCACAGGAAAGTTTGATAAATGTATCTGCCAAAGAATCGGTTAAAGACCAGAATGGTGATCAGAAAACAATTGTCCAGCTTGAAGACAGTTCCTACAAATCAACGGGGTTCGGTTTTAAATTTTCCCTGTTAAATAATAATCTTCTGGAGGTAAAAAAAGATAATGCAGACGATTTTATGACGAGAATTAATTTTGCTCCTTCAAAAATGGATAAAAATAAGGACATCAATACAATTATAGAATAAAACCATATCGAATTTTACTATAAAAGCCCTGTCATAAAACAGGGCTTTTTTTGTGAATTTTACTCTTCTGTATTCAGAAAATAAACCTTGATACTTCCCGTTTTAGTGTGAAAATAAATACAGTGTCAATTAGAAAGAATAACGATTAATAAAGGGAGTTTCGAGTGTTTTAAATCAAAAGTCGTAGAATTACGACATCAAATCGTAGAATTACTACAATTTTTCAGATTTACAGTGAAAAGCTTTTTTTTAAAAAAAGGTCGTTCT
>NZ_LJOD01000012.1 GCF_001295265.1 Chryseobacterium indologenes
TAGTAACTTATTTCGCTTGTGACCCGGCTGGGATTCGAACCCAGGACCCATACATTAAAAGTGTATTGCTCTACCAGCTGAGCTACCGAGTCGGCCACTTATTTTAACAAGTTTTCATTTAAGTAATGTCCCTTGTTTTAAGTGGTGCAAAGATATGGGTTTTTTCGTTATCTCAAAACTTTTTTGCAAATTTGTTTAAAAAAAATTCATGATAATTTCACTGATCGGATACATGGGTTGTGGCAAATCTCACGTTTCCAAAATATTAAGCGAAAAAATAAATTTCAGGTTAATTGACCTGGATAAAGAGATTTCCAGGCGAAATAAATTAACGATTCCTGAAATTTTTGAAAAAAAGGGTGAAATCTACTTTAGAAAGCTGGAAAGAGAGACATTGGAAGAGATACTTGCTACCGAAGAAAATATAGTTTTAAGCCTGGGTGGAGGAACTCCTGTTTATTATAATAATATGGAGATTATTAATCATAACTCTAAAAGTGTATTTTTAAGAGCTTCTGTGGCCACTTTATCAGAAAGGCTCTCAAAACAGAAAGAAAAAAGGCCTTTAATAGCCCATATTTCTGATGAAGATCTTCCCGAGTTTATTGCCAAGCATTTATTTGAAAGGAATATATTTTACAATAAAGCCCAGTTTAGTGTCATTACGGACTCCCGAACTCCTGAAGACATTGTTAATGAAATAACAGAAAAGCTCTATCTCTAGAACTTTTTTATATCAATCTTCGCTTTCGGCATCATCACCTGTTTCTCCAAAAAAGTCATCCCAGTCTGTGAAATCGGAATCAACATCATTTCCTACGTAATCATCCATATCTCTTCTGTCTTTTTTAGTAGGCCTGCCCTCCCCTTTGCTTCTGTAATAATCCTGGGCCATTTTACGCATCTTCAGCAGTTCATACTGTTCTTTATCCGTTACATCCTGTATATGAAGCGGAACCAGCTTCGCCCCTATTCTGCTTTTGGGAATCTGAAGAACTTTAATTTTATAATCAATCTGATTTTTCCTGATCCTGATTACATCTCCTTCTTTTACTTCTTTTGATGACTTTACGGCAGATGTACCCATTGATACCCTGTTCTTTTTAATTTCCTCTGCTGCAATACTCCTCGTCTTATAAAAACGAATACTCCATAAAAATTTATCTATTCTCATATTTTTTTATACTTTTGCCGTTATATTATCTGTAAAGTAATTAAAGTTTTTTGAAATGAAAAAAATATTTTTATATATCCTTGCGGGGTCTTTGTGTTTTACTGCATGTAAAAAGGATGATGAAGCTGGTGATTATCAGGAGCCTGAAGATATTAATGTCCAGAATATGTATGACGATCAGGCCATTCAAAAATTTATGAATGAGAATTATCTGGATGCCCAGGGAAATATAAAAGCATTTAGCAGCACTGATCCTTCTGATGACAATGAAAAAAAACTGAGCGAGCTGCCTAAAGAAACATTACCTTCAGGTACAATATACATTACAAGACCGGGAGCACAGCCCGATGATATAAATCCAGCTGCCGGAAAAGCCATTGGAGAAAAAGACATCATAAGAATTATGATGAGTGCTAAAACCTATCTTGCAGTTAACACTGACGGGAATTCTATGTTTTCTCCTTCTTCAGTAGCAACCTTTTTAGGCTACAGTCCTGTTGACGGAAGCGGAATTCCTTTGGTAGATCCTAAGTTCTATTATATTGCTCCTTCTGATCCTTTAATTACAGGGGCTACAACTACTGCTGCTGCACAGCAAAGTTATTATATGATAGAAGGGTTTGGTGAAGCTTTGAGAAAATTTAAAGCTTTTGATCAGACCGACGACTCACCTTATAATCTTCAGGGAGTAATCATTGTACCATCAAGAGCTGCTTTTGCAAGGGATGCCCATTATAATTACAGCGGATATTCCTTCAGAAACAGAACATTCGTTTTCAATTTCCAGGTATATAAAACAACGGCAAGACCGTAATAATACACGGCACAGTAAAAATAAAAAACCGTAATCATCAATTGATTACGGTTTTTGTTATTTAAGATCTTGCTTTCTGCTTTACATTTCCTAAAATATCAGGGAAGTAAAGATCCGCCAGATGATCAAATTCATCTCCTCTCATAAACATGGTTGCATCTACTTCTTCATAAGAGCTTCTTCCTGCTGCTGCAATCAGTTCATTACATGTGTGAAGCGTATTTTTATGGAAATGATATACTCTTTCACTTTTATCAGTTACATCAAGCCCTTTAATCAGCATTTTATCCTGTGTGGCAACACCTGTCGGACAGTTATTGGAATTACATCTTAAAGCCTGGATACATCCTAGCGAGAACATGAATCCTCTTGCATTATTACACATATCTGCTCCCATAGCCACAGCTCTTAAAATATCAAGACTTGTCAGTACTTTACCACTGGCAATTACCCTTACTTTATTTCTAACGTTGTAGTTATTAAGGGTTCTGTTAACGAAAATCAATGCTGGTTCCAGAGGCATTCCTACTCCATCTGAGAATTCCGGCGGTGCAGCTCCTGTTCCTCCTTCAGCTCCATCAATGGTGATAAAATCCGGATAAATTTTCAGAACATTCATCTGAACGCAGATATCTTCAAATTCTCTGGTATCTCCTATACAAAGCTTGAAGCCTACCGGCTTTCCTCCTGAAAGCTCTCTAAGCTGCTGTACAAATCTCAACAGGCCTGCAGCATCTGAAAAAGCACTGTGCGATGGCGGTGAAATAACCGTCATTCCTGGTTTCACGTGACGGATTTTTGCAATTTCCGGTGTATTTTTCACTCCCGGGAGCACTCCTCCGTGTCCTGGTTTTGCTCCCTGCGATAATTTGATTTCAATCATCTTCACATTAGGAAGTGTAGAATATTTTGTAAAGAGTTCCGGATTGAATCTTCCTTCTTCATCCCGGCATCCGAAATATCCGGTACCAATCTGCCAGCATAAATCTCCTCCTTCCAGATGATACGGCGAAATTCCGCCTTCTCCTGTATTGTGATAAAAATTTCCTTTTTTGGCTCCTCTGTTTAATGAAATCTGCGCCCTGTCGCTTAATGCTCCAAAACTCATGGCAGAAATATTAAACAGGGAAGCATGGTAAGGCTGTGTACATTGTTCGCCCCCTACCCATACTCTTGGAAGTTCTTCTGATGGCGACTTTGCATAAATGGAATGTTTGATTCCTTCATATTTTCTGTGATTCACTTCTAACTGCGTTCCAAAAGCAACGGTGTCGCTCAGATTTTTGGCACGTCTGTATACTGCAGAGCGCTGATTTCGGGGAAATGGCTTCCCGTCTGTCTCTCTTTCGATGAAATACTGCTGCATTTCGGGTGAAATACTTTCAAAAAAGTATCTGAAGTACCCCAGTACGGGAAAGTTCCTCAAAATAGCATGTTTTGACTGGTAAGCATTGTAAACACCCAATGCATAAATGGCGGACAGCAGGATTGGTATCCAGTAATGCGCTCTGATCAGTAATGCTACAATCCACGTAGCGATTACTAATACAATTCCCCAAGATAAAAACTTATCTCTCATGAATGTAGTATTTTAAAGTTAAAAATAAATTTAGTAGAAATTTTGCAAAGAGACTATGCTTTTGCTAAAAAACTTTCGTAAGAAGATTGCACAGAAACCGTGCCATCTGACAGGATTTTTTCTAAATTCAGAAATTCGATTTGGTTTACGGATGCCTGGTCAAAATCTTTCTGGACTCTCACATAGTTTTCTGTGAAGCCAAACATTTTTCCGTCTTTATTTTCGTGCTCCCAAAGTACTGGAAGCGTTTTCCCAAGCTGGGTCTGATAAAATGCCATTTTTTTCTTTTCAGAAAGTATTCTCAGCATTTTATTACGTTTTTTTCTTTCGGCTACGGGAACAACCCCATCCATGCCTGCCGCTTCCGTATTTTCTCTTTCAGAATAGGTAAATACGTGAAGATAGGTAATAGGAAGCTCATTCAGGAAGTTATATGTTTCCATGAATTTTTCTTCTGTCTCACCGGGAAACCCTACAATAACATCTACACCAACAGCTGCATCAGGCATTACCTCGCGGATCTTACTGATTCTGTCTCTGTATAGCTTAGTCAGGTAGCGGCGTTTCATTTTTTTCAAAAGATCGTCACTCCCGGATTGCAACGGAATATGGAAATGCGGAACAAAGCTTCTGCTTTTGGAAACCAGTTCGATGCTTTCGTTTTTTAACAGATTCGGTTCAATGGAAGATATTCGGATTCTTTCAATGCCTTCTACCTTATCCAGCTCTGAGATCAGATCCAGGAAAGTATGTTCATGTTTTTTATTTCCGAATTCGCCTTTACCGTAATCTCCGATGTTTACTCCGGTAAGAACAATTTCTTTGATGTCTCTACCTGCAATTTCTGCTGCATTTTTAAGAACATTCTCGATGGTATCTGAACGGGAAATTCCTCTTGCCAAAGGAATGGTACAATAGGTACATTTGTAGTCACAACCATCCTGAACTTTCAGGAAAGCTCTGGTTCTGTCACCAATAGAATAGCTTCCGATAAAGAAATCGGTTTCTTCAATTTCGCAGGAATGAACAATACCCTGGTGATCGGTTTTTTGCAGATCATCAAGATAGCTTAAGATATTGAACTTTTCTTTAGCACCTAAAACAAGGTCTACTCCTTCAATCTGCGAAATTTCTTCAGGTTTTAACTGTGCGTAACATCCTACAATAACTACAAGCCCTTCAGGGTTAGCCTTCATCGCTCTTTTTACGTGAAGCTTACACTCGCGATCAGCATTTTCCGTTACAGAACAGGTATTGATTACATAGATATCTGCTCTTTCATCAAAGCTTACCTTATCATAACCTGCATCTGTTAACTGTCGGGCAATAGTAGACGTTTCCGCAAAGTTTAATTTGCAGCCAAGTGTATGAAATGCGGCAGTTCTGTGAAAAGTAGACATTTATTACTCCTGAATTTTCTGGGTGCAAAGATAGTAATTTTAATAAGAATTTCTAAATTGATTCGGTCTATTGTTTATATTCTTCTCTTACTTCAGGGCTGTTAAGGAAGCAGACGGAAGAAAAATTAGAATCAGGCTGATCTTCTTCGGACTTTTGCAAATCTTTAATACATTCTTCCCGGATCCGCCATATTTCCTCTAATTTATAACTGATCTTTTCATCATCCAGCCATTTTTGAAGAAATCTTTTATGAATTGATATTTTCTCAGAGACAATCTGGTCGTATTCTATTTCTGATTCCGATAAAATATTGTTTTTAAAATTATTGTAGCTTGATCCGGACTTTGTAAAATCATAATACTGATCTCCAATCTTTAAATAATTATGGGCTTCGGGAATATAGGGAAGACCATATTTCTGAAGTGTATTTTTTATAGCCGGAGCATATCTGGAATCCATTTTAAACAAGCCAAGCATTAATTTTACAGCATTTTCATTATTCTCCAGTGCCAGTTTTTTCAGTACGGCATGTTTTGTACTGCAGGTTCCGCATTTCTCCTCAAAAATGCAAAGGATATTATTTTTATCCCGGTTTCTCTTATAGGGAATTTTGGCTACAAACTGGGATGCTGTATGGAAATCACGGATATTGAACTCAATACATTTTTCTGAAACAATTCCATTTTCACCATTAATGGTAAAGTTATGCATTTCCATAATCTGAGCTTTTTGAAAACTTATCTTTCATCTCATTATTAAACTCGTCCGATTTATTTCTTGCAATAGAAAGTGTTTTCCAGTCTTCATTCTTCATTATTTTCGCAATATAAACCATCTGCCCGATATGATAGGGGTAGTGAGCTATCTGACGGATAATGGCATCCAGAACGGTATGCGCCTCTCCTCTTATATAGACTTCTGAGTATATATTATCATCATTGACCTGATCTAAGGCTTCAAAAAGACATTGCCAGCCTTTTTCCCAGTATTCCAGAACCTCCTGTTTGGTTTTGAAAGTATTGATGAATTCATCATCGCGGTTCCTCCAGGGCTTTTCACCATCTTCCGTTAAAAAATTCGTCCATCTTGACAGCATATTTCCTGCTATATGCTTTACAATAACCGCAATAGAATTGCTTTCCCCGTTGGGCTGCCAAAAAACCTGTTCTTCGGAAAGCTGCCCGAAAGTTCTATCACCCAGTGATTTATAATATTCAAAACGTTTTACAAATAGTTTCTTCATATCCATGATTCTTTAAATCTAATGTACTATTTTTCACAAAAAAACCATCTCTTTATGAAATGGTTTTATCTATCAATTTTATTTCAAAATGCCTGAAATACTATTCTTTGATTACTTTTTCAGAAGAGGATGTACCATCCCCGAATTCAATATTAACAACATATACTCCTTTAGGAAATGAAGAAAGATCCAGCTTATCAGATGAATCTGCCATTAATACAATTCTGCCCGATCCATCCAGAACCGTTGAGGATTTAATTTTTTTATCCGTCTTTATATAAAGCTCTCCTTTTGTAGGATTAGGATAAATACCGCCCCAGTTCAGTTTTATTTCCTGAGTACCCAGCTCTCTGAAAGTCATTTTATACATGGCCGCAAACTGAGCCGCTGAAGTCCATCCTGCCGAATAACAGCTGTTTCCGAAGCAGTTTACATTCCAATGAGAGACCCCCGGGTCTATAGCCGTCCAATTGGTTCCGTTATCTGTGCTTATCCATGATCCTCTTGCCAAATCATTCGGACTTGTGGCAATCAAAGTATTTTTACCCGGAACATACGCAATGTCATAAATTCTATTCACCACCGATAACCCCGAAAACGGAACTTCCGACCATGTTACTCCTCCATTATCAGTTCTGTATATTTTTAAATCGGTCTGAGCGCCTGACGCCTGTCCTGTCTGTAAAAAAACAACACCTTTATTGGCATCACTCCAGGCCATTAAAAAATCATTGAACTGTCCTCCCTGAAATGAACCTGAAACTGGTGACCAATGTACCCCCTTATCTGTAGATTTATAAATTTTATAATCTGTAATTCCATTGTTTATATTGTAAAAGCATAGAAACATAACACCGTTTACTACATAATACTGGTGATACCCAAATATTCCTGTCATTGGCCCGGAAATGTTACCAAGCGGTACCTGCGACCAGCTGTCACCACCATTTTGAGTGGTATACATATCGTAAGTAGATGCCTGCGATCCGATAACCCAGCCGTTATTGGCATCAAAAAAATGAACTGCGATCCCTATTGATGGCAGTGTAAATTGTTTTATCCAGTTGGTCCCTCCGTTGGTCGTTTTCCAGACTTCTCCAAGAGTGGAAGTGCTGGTTGGACCTGTAGAGCCATTAGGACTCATTACCCAGGCCGTTGTTGCACTGACTCCTGAGATTGATGCTATGCTGTACAGTTTCGCATTATTACCTATATTAAAAACGCCCGGTGTCCAGCTGGTTCCTCCGTTTGAAGTTTTGGTAAAGACACCGCCTGTTGCGGTATTGGCACATGCCCAGACGCTGTTGACATCATATACGTGCATAGATGTCTGACCTGCACCGCCTGATCCGGCATTCTGTAAAATCCATGTTTGGGAAAATGTGGGGATTCCTATTATTAATCCCAGCAAAGTTGTAAAAATTTTGTTCTTCATATATTTAATTTGGAATACACAGGATCTTTAGCTTTTCAGCTTCAGGCCTGTTTTCAGTTTCATAGTTTTTAGTTTGTTTTGAATAAAAGAGTCTCCAACTTATGTGGAGACTCTTTATCGTTTCTAGGTGTATTATTCTCTATTTTTCACAACGATCCATCCTGAATACTTGATTGGTGTACTCTTTTTGTCGTTTTCATTCCAGGTTACAGAGTACCAGTAGTTACCGGTTGGTACTTTCCCGATACCATTCACACTTCCGTCCCATTTGTATCCGTTCTGTTTATTTCCTTCATGGATCTTAATTCCGTATCGGTCAAAAATACTGAACACAAGATTCGTCTTATTGGCTAAAGCAGAATAGTCAATTACATCATTAATACCATCTCCGTTCGGAGTGATTACATTAACAAGATTAGGGACTACCACTCCTACTTCCATTGGTGCACAGTTATAGGAATCTTTTACATAAACTTTATGATCACCTCTTGAAAGATTAGTGAAAATATTAGAATCCTGCCAGTTGATATTATCCATTGAGTATTTATAAGGTACTGTACCTCCCATCACAAATACGGTAATGGTATTGTTTGAAATATCAACCCCGGTGATGACCGGCTGTTCAGAAGCGTATACTTTCACATTCTGTGTCACCACACAACCTCCTGATGTAAGTTTCACCCAATACGTACCCACTCCTACATTGCTGATAGCCTGGGTAGTGGCTCCTGTACTCCATTGATAATTAGTAAATCCTGGACCTGCATCCAGCGTAGTTTTATCAGCTACACAAATAATCTTATCCTGAAGAACATTAGAATAAACCGGGGAAATCACAATCAGGGTAATCTTAGCAACATTGTAGCAGCCCTGTGCATTAAAGACCCTTACATACGCTACTCCGGTAGGTGCTACATACGCCGTAGGAGTAAGAATTTCATTGGTCTGGTTTATTGCATCTGTTAATGAAGGATAATATTTTTTGATGGCACCGGCCTGCGTTGTCACCGTAGGTCCCGTAAGATTAAATGATCCTGTGGAAGGATTATTTTCCAGCGCGCATGTTCTTATTTCAGCATTCTGTACGGCGGGCACAGGATAGAATTTCAGGAAGATCTGAGCTACAGAAGTACATCCGAAAGGTGAAGTAACCTTCACATAAATAGTTCCTTCTGCGGAAGTAAATGTCATAGGATTGGTGATTTCCCCAACTCCAGCATTAAGATCAGGAAGGCTGTGATAATATTTCTTGGTAACGTTAGGATCTCCAATAATATCGGCACTCGTAAGGTCATACACCGCAGTTCCTGCATTGTTATTGTTACATTGCGTTAATGTAGCATTTCTTGTTGTAATTTTTCCGTCTCTGAATTTAAATAATCCAACCTGCTTACATTTATTAAGCGGACTGTTTGGATTAGTCGGATCTGTGTAGCTGATACTGTAATAATAAGTAGGACCTACAGTTACGGAAGTAGGGCCGGTAATTGGATTGGTGCCTGTTAAAGCCGCATTCTGGCTTGTATGATAGCTAACAGAAAAATTAGGGTTTCCATTGATGATTCCTGCAGATAAAGTGGTAAAATCAAATACAGCAGGATTGGAACAGATCACAACCTCTCTTGGGTCTGCCGGGTTAGCGGCAGGCACTCCCGGAGGAGTAAACGGAAACGGCTGAGTAGCAGGGTCTGTAAATGGCGATGCCAATGTTGCCGTTCCTCCCCATGTTAAAGAGAACGGGGCCATGGTTGGATTGCTTGCATTCACCCAGTTATCCAGATATAAATAATAGGTTTGCCCCGGCAGAACATCCAGATATTTACAGTAAGGAGTTGTTGAACCTCCGGCTGCACTGGTAATTGTACTCGTCATATTCAATCCTGTAGAAGCTCCAACTCCTACAACAGTAGCTGCATTACAACGAATGGGCGTACCCAGATTGGAGCAGTTTACATTGGGGCCGTAGATTGCCCAGTCATAATCTGCATCCTGATCATTCGGAACCAGGTTAAAAGTAAGCGTACCGCCTGTAGCAATGGTAATTTTATACCATATGGAATTATGTTCTCCTTCTGTCAGGCAGCCTCTCAGGTTTTCATTAACATTCCCAATCCCTGAAGGACTGTAGGTAATACTGGAATTTCCGCAAACTGCCAGTGCAGACGTACAGTCTGCCTGTGAGAAAAGAAATTGCGAAAGTGAAAGAAAAATAAACAGTAAAAATTTCTTCATAGATATATAGTTTTTTGTTAAAATAAATCACCAAGCATATGATATACAAGGCAATACCAAATATACTCATAATTTAATTATAAACAACAAAAACGATTAAATTTTGAATTATTTTAATTAAATTAAAGATTTAACGAAAAACTACACACTTTAAAAGTAAATTACTTTATGCTTGTAATATTTCCACACAGATTTTCAAGATGAAATATTTTGTGAAAAGGACTTTTCACCTGACTTAAATGTTCTTTATCCTGAATAAAGGTATACCGTGAAGCAATGGAGTTCATATCAGAAACAATGACCAGCCAGCATTCATCTACTGAAGTGTCATAATAAGGGAACTTTTCATTTTTCTTTTCAATAAGTTCAAGAATTTTTTCAGAACAGAGTTCATCAAAAAGGTTCATACTGTATTCGTGGGTAATAAAGACATTTCTGCGGTGAAAAGATTTTCTCAGACTTTTTACACAGCCCACCGCTTTATTTTTTTTAATGCTTTTATAAATATTGAGAATATTTTCCTGCTGTTCCTCGGGGTTATCCAGTTTAAGGTGAGGATGAAATTCTAAAAAATAAACACCACGATATTTCGTAGTGTCTTCCTGTTCTAATATTATTTCTGCCTGACGGAACATTTTATTCAAAGTGCTCTCTGCTTTTTTCATATCCAGATGATTAATCACTTCGGTCAGTTCTATTCCGATTTTTTTGTCATTGAGTTTGGCGATAAAGTCAGGGCTTTCGCAGGTAAGGTTCTCAAATTTTACTTCGGGGAAATGATGCATGAAAGAATTGAGAAGCAGGATTTCAGATTTCTTTCTATACTTTTCACGGTCATGAAGAAGAGACGCATCTATGGTACGGTGATACTTTTCTATCGGCTTTTTTTTCAAATGCCGGTTCAGGTAATACAGGCTGAGATTCTTGGTCAGATCTTCATCAGAAAATGTCTTTTTCATGTGCATTTTTTTATGGGTCTGAAGAATACGTGCGCAATCCGCTTTCACTATTAGAACTTTTTGAAAATCAAAAAATTATATACTAAAGGTAAGTAAAAAAACTATTCGGAGGATACTTTTAAATTAATTTATCAAATAATTAATATAAAGTTTATTTTCATAATTAATACCTTTGCCCCTTCTAATACAAAACTGTAATTTATGGATTTTAGAAATTTTAAAATACCTTACAGCATCAATCCACAATATTCTAAAAAAACTGCTTATTTTTCAATGGAGTTTGCCATTGATCAGGTTTTAAAAATATATTCGGGAGGGCTGGGATTCCTGGCAGGTTCTCACATGAGAAGTGCATACAATCTTAAGCAGGACCTTATCGGGATCGGCATTCTATGGAAATTCGGTTATTATGATCAGGCAAGAAACCATGATCAGACCCTCCAGCCGGTATGGACCCGAAAAATGTACAGCTTTCTGGAAGATACAGGAATAAAGTTCCAGATTGAAATTCACAGTGCCCCGGTTTGGGTAAAAGTATGGTATCTGGATCCTGAAATATTCAATACAGCCCCTATGTTTTTCCTTTCAACAGATGTTCCTGAAAATGATCACGTTTCCAAAACCATCTGCCATAAATTATATGATGCCAACGAATCCACTAAGCTTGCCCAGTATATTTTATTAGGAAAAGGAGGAGCGAAGCTTCTGGACGAAATGAATATTCAAAGAGATGTTTACCATCTTAATGAAGCCCACGGGCTTCCTGCAGCATTCTACCTTCTGAAAAAATACAATGGTGACCTGAACAGGGTAAAAGAAAAACTGGTATTCACAACCCATACTCCGGAAGAGGCAGGCAACGAAAAGCATAATCTTAGATTATGTTATGACATGTCTTATTTCTCCGGATTCAGCATGGAAGAGGTAAAAAGTATTGAAGGCTCTGATGATGACCGTTTCAACCATTCACTGTGTGCCCTGAAAATGGCAAGAATTGCCAACGGGGTTTCCCAGCTGCACGGCGTGGTTTCCAGAGTGATGTGGAACAAATATCCTGGAATCTGTGAGATCACTTCCATTACCAACGCTCAGGAATTTAAATACTGGGCAGACAAACCGCTTTATAATGCGAAAGACGAAAATGATGAAACCGTTTTTGATTACCGCAAGAAACATTTAAAAAGCAGACTCTTCAAAATAGTGGCAGACCAAACCGGAAACCTGTTCAGTCCGAATGTTTTCACCATTGTATGGGCAAGAAGATTTGCAGGATATAAACGGGCAGATCTTCTTTTGCACGATAAGGAAAGATTCTACAGACTTCTGAACAATCCCAAATATCCGGTACAGATCATCTGGGCAGGAAAACCTTACCCTATGGACTATACAGCTATTTCAACATTCAATTCACTGGTGGAAGAAAGTAAAAATCATAAAAATATGGCTGTTCTTACCGGTTATGAACTCTCTTTAAGTAAATCTCTGAAACAGGGATCTGATCTATGGCTCAATAACCCAAGAGTTCCAAGAGAAGCTTCGGGAACATCAGGAATGACTGCTGCGATGAACGGATCTGTCAATCTATCAACGGATGACGGATGGATTCCTGAATTTGCCAGGTCAGGCGAAAACTCTTTCGTTGTTCCTAAAGCAGATTATCTGAATATGAGCATTTACGAACAGGACAATTATGACCTGAATAAGCTTTATGAAATTCTGGAAAATGAAATTCTTCCAACTTATTATGACCATCCTGACCAGTGGAGAAAAATCCAGTATAATGCAATGAACGATGTAAAAGATCAGTTCAACAGCGACAGGATGGCCGATGAATATTACAAGGTTCTTTATAATCAGCAAAATAGTTAATAGCAACCTGTAAATCAGCAAAATAAAAAAACCGTGTGAGATTTTCACGCGGTTTTTTATTGAAATTAATCTTTTTTCTTTTTAGGCACTTTAAGGCCTTTTTCTCTGGCCTCAGAAATACCAATGGCCACGGCCTGTTTTCTGCTTGTTACCTTTTTCCCGGAAGAAGATTTCAGTTTTCCTTCCTTGAATTCGTGCATTACCTTTCCTACTTTGTCCTGAGCTTTTTCTGAATATTTTGTCTTGCTCATGATACGATTTTTTTAAGATTTTGGCAGGGATACCCCTAATTCATACACTTTAGCGTGCTTAAGATATTTACATCGTTCTCTTGAAGTTACCGATTCAAATTGATCATTTTTAATCACAATAATCGGGTCTTCTGAATTTTCAATTTCAAAACTGGCAAAGTACCGTTCATCGGGACTTGTTTTATCGTTTCTTGCTTTTATTTTCTGCAGTTCATCTGCGTATTTTCTGAATCCGGGATCCGAAGAATGGATAAATTTATATTCATCACCTGCATACGCATAGTAATGAAGCTTTTTTTCAATCAGGCCGGCTTCATCTGTGATCTGAGGATTATCATTTCCATCTTTAAAACCTATTTCAACTAAAGTACCCCCTTTTTTATGGGCACATTCTTCGGCATCTTTGAAACTTGAGAAACCGGTATAAATGATGCGGTCATTCAGATCGTAACGGTTAAGTTTCTGGTTGTATGCATTCGTTTCCATAATTATTATTTTAATTGATTGATATTAGTATACATTCAATTTTTTTGCCAAATTTATTTTTTCAATAAAACTCACTACCTGATGATATTTTTAACTCATTTAGAAGTTCAATCCAAAAAAATTCAATATCATTATGAAAAATTCAAAGAAAATCACAAGAGAACAGTTAAAAGAAATACAGGGAGGAGGCCTGCCGGGAATGAGAAGATGTCTGGATCCGGAAACATGCCAGTACAGGCTTGGCTTTATCGGAGGAGACCTGGAAACACCGTGCAACCTGCTCTATCCTATCTGTGCTCCGAGAGACTACTACCGGTGATAGAAGATCCGATTATTGAAGGATAATCAAAACAACCAGGATATGAGGTACTGGTTTTGTTTTATATGGTTATATACGTAAGATTTATTAAATTTGGAATCATTAAAATTTGAAATGAAAAAATTCTTACTCACACTTACCATTGCTGCTGCATTTCAGAGTGTATCGGCTCAGGAAATTACTTTAGATAAAATATATTCAGGATATTACCGTGGAAAAGGGATTGCCGGGATTGCTTCCATGATAAACGGAGAAAACTACCTGGTGATTGAACCTTCCGGAATTGCAAAGTATTCTTATAAAACCTCACAGAAAGAAGGAAACCTGGTGGACGGGAGCTTTGAAAGCTATGAATTTTCTGATGATGAATCCAAAATTCTTTTACAATTAGAAAGCCAGCCTATTTACAGACATTCATTCTTAGGAAAATTTGATGTAAAAGACCTGAAATCCGGAAAAACAATCAGCCTAAATAACGGAAAACCTGTTCAGGAACCAAGATTTTCTCCTGATGCTTCAAAAATAGCGTTCATTGCAGATAATAACTTATTCTATCAGGATCTTAACTCAGGAAAAATTACCCAGATCACCAATGATGGTAAAAAGAATTCAATCATCAACGGTCTTGCAGACTGGGTATATGAAGAGGAATTCGGGCATGCAAGACAATATGAGTGGACGAAAAATTCTGATGCCATTGTATTTGTAAAATCGGATGAAAGCCAGGTTCCGGAAATCTATATTCCTATCTACGGCAAAAAGCTGTATCCGGATGAAATGCGTTATAAATACCCTAAAGCCGGAGAAAAAAACTCTGTAGTTTCCGCACAGCTTTACCGCTTAGATACCGGAAAAATTATGCCGCTCAACTTAAGTTCTTTCAAAAATTATTACATTCCGAATGTTTTCCAGACGGCAAAACCTGATGAAATTGTTCTGATCACTTCCGAAAGAATTCAGAATGCTTCTGATATTTTAAAGGTAAATACCAAAACCGGGGCAGTTCAGAAATTATTCACTGAAACGGATGAAAAATGGATTGATACAGACAGCCCTACCCTGGAATTCCTTGAAGACGACTCTTTCCTCTGGGCTTCTGAAAGAGATGGTAACCGCCATCTGTACTGGTATGATAAAGACGGCAAACTAAAAAAACAGATTACTAAAGGCAACTGGGAAGTAACCGATTATTATGGATTCAACCCGAAATCCAAAGAAATTTATGTTCAGACCACAGAAAAAGGCAGTATTAACAAGGTAGTTTCCAAAGTAAATATTGAAAACGGAAAATCACAGTTGATTTCTAATGCAGAAGGAAATAATTCAGCCAGTTTCAGCAAAAACTATAATTACTTCATTGAAACCTCTTCTACAGCCGGAAAACCTTACACTTTTGTATTGAAAGACGGCAATGGTAAAGCGGTAAAAGAACTTCAGAACAACAATGAGCAGCTTCAGAAGCTGAAAGCAGATAATTTCGTGGAAAAAGAATTCATCACAATTCCAAATGCTGTGGGTGACCAGATGAATGCCTGGATCATGAAGCCTAAGAATTTTGATCCCAATAAAAAATATCCTCTGTTTATGTTCCAGTATTCAGGACCGGGATCGCAGCAGGTGGCTAATTCATGGGATAACGGAAATACATTATGGTTCAATCATCTGGTACAGAAAGGCTACATCGTAGCTTGTGTAGACGGGCGTGGAACAGGGTATAAAGGCGCTAAGTTCAAAAAAGTAACTTATATGAATTTAGGAAAATATGAAATTGAAGACCAGATTACGGCTGCCAAATGGTTCGGAAATCAATCCTATATCGATAAAACAAGAATCGGAATGTTCGGATGGAGCTTTGGTGGGTATATGACCAGCCTGGCGATGACGAAAGGAGCTGATGTTTTCAAAGCCGGAATTGCAGTAGCACCCGTTACCAACTGGAGATATTACGACTCTGTATACACGGAAAGATTTATGAGGACGCCTCAGGAAAATCCTGACGGATATGATAAAAACTCCCCTACAGAATATGCCAGATTACTGAAAGGCAAATTCCTTCTGATCCACGGAACCGCTGATGACAACGTACATTTCCAGAATTCAATGGAATTATCGGAAGCCCTTATCCAGAACAAAAAACAGTTTGATTTTATGGCTTACCCGGACAAAAACCACGGAATTTACGGAGGTCAGACAAGACCACAGCTGTATCAGAAGATGACAGATTTTATCTTAAATAATCTATAAACCAAGATAGTGAAGTGCTGGTTCTCAGTAATCTGTTTATTATGGGGTTGTTTTATGCTCTCTCAAAGAGCATTCATAAAAGATGGAAATGAGGCCATGCTTTATGAAGATAAAACATGGTTACCTTCCGGGAATTATCCGGATTTTGTTCACGCTCCTTCATTAGAAGCTATCATAGATCATCAGGTTAAAGTGCTCCTTTTTAAAGACCACCTGGAAATATGCTGACCAAAAAATAGAAGCGCTTTTTGAAAAGATCCCTGTAAACAAGGAAAACTTTGGAAAGAAAAGAACAGAATCCTCACTTGTGAAAAGCAAAATAGTCTACAGCGGGCTGTATTTTGATCCTGGAAAATGGACCATCACCAGTGAACAGCATGAAAACGGAGCCAATGAGTACAGATTCAGAGGTACTTTTAATCCGGAGCTTCAGGGTTCATTCGGAAGTTATAAGGGCAACCATTCTGTAACTACGCTTGAAAAAGCAAAAAACAGTGTTATTTCTGTCTTCCTTAAATCTCCTGAAATATCAGTCAGAAAGAAGGAGTTCAGGAAGGTAAACGGAATTGATATGTTTTATATAAGATTTTATGAAATAGAAACCGGTTATGAAGTTATCCAGAATCATTTTGTGACCAACGACGGCTACTATACGGTTATAGAAGCAGCAGTACCGGAGAAGGTATTCAATAAGAATGAAGCTGCCATGGAAGAACTGATCAACGGGGGAATAAAAATCCAAACGGAAAAGCTAATATAT
Source organism: Chryseobacterium indologenes (assembly GCF_001295265.1). Classification (GTDB taxonomy): domain Bacteria; phylum Bacteroidota; class Bacteroidia; order Flavobacteriales; family Weeksellaceae; genus Chryseobacterium; species Chryseobacterium indologenes_A. Next base: position 16,767 of record NZ_LJOD01000012.1, read on the forward strand.
GACAATACTGCGGCTCCCGTACCGCCTCCTGTTATCCCGAAAAATTAGAAAAAGTCATAACATCCTCTTCATTTATGAAGGGGATTTTTACTATTTGTTTTATTAATCGTTTTACGGATAAATTATTTATTTTATCAATTAAAATTAAAAACTTATTTTTGGAGGAATTTGAAATTTGAATATAATGAAGACTAAACATCCTAAAGGCCTGCCCTACCTCTTTTTCACAGAAATGTGGGAGCGTTTCGGGTATTATCTGATTCTCGGAATCTTTGTTCTTTATGTGATTGAGCCTGCCGGTATGAAAGGCGGACTCGGACTGCCGGACAAAACAGCTGATGACATTTTCGGAACTTACATCGCATTGACCTACCTGACGCCTTTTCTTGGAGGTTTCCTGGCTGACAGGGTTTTAGGCTACATCAAATCCATTTACCTGGGCGGAATTCTGATGGCCGCAGGATATATCGGAATGGGAGTTTTCAAAGAACTTCCTTTATTTTATGCCTCTCTGGCATTGATTATCATAGGAAACGGCTTCTTTAAGCCTACCATTTCTACGCTTTTAGGAAACCTGTATTCTGAAGAACCTTACAAAGCGAATAAAGACTCCGGATATAATATTTTCTATATGGGGATTAATATCGGAGCATTTATCTGTAATATCATTGCAGCATTCATGCGTAATAAATTCGGATGGGGTGAAGCTTTCATTACGGCCGGAGTGGGAATGCTTATTGGTCTTGTGATCTTCAGCATCGGAAGAAAACATTACATCCATGCAGCACAGATGAAACCTGTACAGGAAGGAGATACCAAACTTTCTGAAATCCTGATGAAAGTTTTTGTTCCTGCTTTGGGAGCAGGAGCTATCGGCTGGTTCATGACGGATATTTTAGGTCATAATATTTTCGGAAGCTCAAGTACCGATGCCTTCATCTTTGCGTGTATTCCGGTTATTTATTTCTATGCATCACTTTATTTTAAAGCAAAACCGGAAGAAAAGTCTTCTATTGGGGCATTGCTTTCTGTATTTATGATCAGCATGTTCTTTTGGGCCGTTTTCAAGCAGAACGGTACAGCCTTAACGAGATGGGCTAATTATTATACGGACAGAAGTGTTCCTGCTGCTCTGGAAAAACCTTTGGAAGGAATTTATATGGTTGAAGGAAAAAGCTTTGAAGATAAAGAAGTTCCTGTATATGACAACCAGTTCCGTTCTCAAAAAGACGACAATGGAGACACAAAAAAAGAAATGGGGAAAGATGTTTATTTTAAAAATATTTCACCCGAACAACGTGCTGCTTTAGAAAAAAATCCGGAAAGTAAAGTATATCTTTATAATACAGAACTGTTCCAGTCTATCAACCCATTCTGGGTAATTGCCCTCACACCGGTTGTTGTAGGATTCTGGGCATTATTGAGAAGAAAAGGAAAAGAACCTTTAACACCAACCAAAATCGTACTGGGGCTATTTATTTCCGGTTTATCATGCCTTGTGATGGTTCTTGCCGTAATGGCCGGAGACAACGGAGCTGTAAAAGTTTCCCCGCTTTGGCTGGTAGCAGGATACGGAGTGATTACTATTGGTGAACTATGCCTTTCTCCAATGGGATTGTCCTTTGTTTCCAAGCTTTCGCCTGCCAGAATCACGGCTTTGATGATGGGTGGATTCTTTCTTGCCAACTCTGTAGGAAACAAGCTTTCAGGGATCCTCGCCAGTACATGGTATAATTATGACAACAAAATGAATTATTTCCTTGTAAACTTTGCTTTGTTAATATTTGCCACCCTTTTAGGCCTTTCTATGCTAAAAAGATTAAACAAGATCATGAAAGAAAAAGGACATTAAACATTAATTTGTATAAAGAATAGTAAGCTGCGGAATGGTTCCGCAGCTTTTTTATTTAAATATAAAATTAAAACCTTGTCAAAAACTCAAAATAAACTATATTTGTCAGTCTTAACAAAAATTTAACAAGAAATATGGATACAGCTCAGCAGAAAGGACATCCTAAAGGTCTCTATCTTCTGTTTTTAACAGAAATGTGGGAACGTTTTTCTTACTATGGAATGCGTGCTATTTTTGTACTTTACATGACAAAAATACTCCTTATGGATGATGCCAATGCATCAGAAATTTATGGAAGTTATACAGGATTGGTCTATCTTACGCCACTTTTAGGTGGATATCTGGCTGACCGGTTTTTAGGTAACAGAAGAAGTATTGAAATTGGAGGATTACTGATGGCCATTGGACAATTCATCCTGTTCTTCAGTGCTTCCACTACGGGAGCCAGCGCCCTTACCCTGATGTGGCTGGGACTTACAATGCTGATTATTGGGAACGGATTTTTCAAACCGAATATCTCAACCATGGTTGGGCAGCTTTATCCTCAGGGAGACCGTAGGGTAGATTCGGCGTTTACCATTTTTTATATGGGTATTAACCTTGGTGCATTTATGTCTCCTCTTGTGTGTGGTACTTTGGCAGAAAAAGTAGACTTCAAATGGGGATTCTTAGCAGCAGGAATCGGGATGCTGATCGGTTTGATCACCTTTATCACTCAAAAAAATAAGGTACTGGTAGATGCTGACAATAAGCCTATCGGGATGCCAAGAAATAAGTTCGGACTTGTTCAGCTGCTTATTGTTCTGGGTTCTATTGGTTTGATTTTCTTTTTAATGAATTTCAAAACCATGTTCAACAGTGATCTGGATGTTATCGGATACCTTATTTACGGGGCTATGATCCTTATGCCTCTGATTGTTCTTACCGATAAAACGCTTACCAAAGATGAAAAAGACCGTATTATTGTGATCTTCATCCTGGCATTCTTTGTAATTTTCTTCTGGGGTGCTTTTGAGCAGGCTGGTGCTTCATTAACGATATTTGCAGACAGACAGACGGACCGTAATCTTTTCGGCTGGGAAATGCCTGCAAGTTACTTCCAGTCTGTAAATGCTTTAGCCATTTTACTTTTGGCTCCTCTTTTCTCTTCATTCTGGCTAAGACTGGGGAACCGTGGCAAAGAACCTTCTTCTCCTAAAAAGATGGGATATGGTTTAGCCCTTATTTCTTTCGGTTATGCAGTAATCGCTTATGCGGTTTACGGACTTGGAATGATGGATAAAGTTTCTATGTTCTGGCTTATCGGTCTGTACGTAATCCACACTATGGGAGAACTTTGTCTTTCACCAATCGGGCTTTCCATGGTATCTAAATTATCTCCTGCACGTTTCTCTTCTTTGCTTATGGGAACATGGTTCCTTGCCAATGCAGCAGCCAATAAATTTGCGGGAACATTATCCGCACTAATTCCGGGTGGTGGAGAAAACGGAGGTCCTGCAAAAACAACTTCTTTCTTAGGATTTGAGATTGCCAACCTATTCGATTTCTTCATTGTATTTGTTATTATGTGTGGCCTGGCAGCACTTATTCTTTTCGTGATCAGCAGATGGCTTGAAAAGAAAATGCACGGAATCAAATAATAAATTCAATCAATTATATAAAAACCTCTGTTAAGTCAGAGGTTTTTTTTATTTTCGTATGATGGAAATTTCCGAAGATTCTTTATTTCTGTCCGTAAAGGAAATCATCAGACAGTCGCGCGAAAAAGTTTTTCGAATAGCGAATTCTACCCTGCTGCTTACTTACTGGCAAATCGGAAAATTGATTGTAGAGGATGAACAACAGGGAAAAGAACGTGCAGAATACGGAAAGTATATCCTGAAAAATCTATCCCAAAAGCTTACTCTGGAGTTTGGAAAAGGGTTTGGTGAGAGTAACCTAAGGAACATGCGTTCCCTTTATCAGACATTTCCAATATGTGACGCATTGCGTCATGAATTGAGCCGGACTTACTACAGTCTGATGATAAGGCTTAATAATTCGGATAAAACAAATCATTGATCAGGACAGAATCCGTTTTGAACCGGATCAGAACAACAATAAAAACCCTTATTAAAAACTTAATCATATACAATTATGAGCTTAACTCTAGAAGAAATACAGAATTTTAAAGGAAAATATCCCAGACAGATCTGGAGCCTGTTTTTCTCTGAAATGTGGGAACGTTTCTGCTTTTACGGAATGCGTGGAATGCTGGTCTTCTTTATGATCTCCCAACTTAATTTCCATGAAAAGGAAGCCAATCTTCAATATGGCGCTACACAAGCTTTCGTGTATGCCTTTACATTTGTAGGCGGACTTTTTGCCGACAAAATCCTCGGATTCCGGAAATCGCTGTTCTGGGGAGGTCTTCTGATGATTGCAGGCAGCTTGATTCTGGCTACAGATCCCCATAAATTCTTTTTCTTAGGAATTGCTTTTACGGTTGTAGGAACAGGTTTCTTTAAACCCAATATTTCTTCAATGGTAGGGCAGCTTTACAAACCGAATGATTCAAGAGCGGATGCCGGCTTTTCACTTTTCTATGCCGGGATCAATCTGGGAGCTTTACTAGGCGGGTACCTTTGTATTGCTATTGGTAAAGGTGAGCTTCTTGGGAAAACTATTCCGGAAGCCATGAGATGGAATATAGCTTTCGGACTGGCTTCAGTAGTTATGGTCGTAAGTTTGGTTAATTTTATTTTCACTCAGAAAAGATTAGGAACAATTGGGCTTCAGCCGGGGCATCCTTTGGCAGAAGTTAAAACAGCTCCCATTCCGAAGTGGAAAGAATTCGGAGTATATTTATTGTCATTGGTCTTTATTCCGGTTATTATGATAATGGTTGCCAAAACACAGTACACGGATTATTTTATGTGGACTATTGGCCCTCTTACTCTTCTTTATCTATTCTATGAAATGTCTAAAGTAACAGCTTCTGAGCGAAAAAAACTATGGGCAGCTCTTGTTTTTATTATTTTTTCAATCTTATTCTGGGGAATTTATGAACAAAGTGGCGGTTCCCTGAGTATTTTTGCTGCTAAAAATCTGAATAAAGATCTTTTCGGACTGGATCCCAACGGAGTAAATAATTCCGGAGGAGCATTCTTCATTATTTTCCTTGCCCCGCTTATCGGGCTTTTATGGATCTGGTTGAACAAACGAAAAATTGAACCCAATACCATTATCAAATTCGGTTTAGGATTTATTTTTCTCGGAATAGGTTATTATGTTTTATTTGCCACAAGATTTTTTGCCGACCTTCAGGGAATTACCTCTCTGAACTTCTTTACTCTGGCTTTGCTGGTTATTACATTAGGGGAACTTTGCCTTTCACCTATCGGACTATCCATCATGACTAAACTCTCCACTAAGAATTTACAGGGAATGATGATGGGAATGTGGTTTCTTGCTTCGGCTTACGGACAATATGTTGCCGGAATTATAGGAGCAAGTCTTGCTACGGCAAAAGAAGGATCTACCAATTATGATGCTTTAGTTACTTATACCGATGGTTATAAACAATTGGGATTATATGCAGTAATTGCCGGAGTGGTATTAATTTTGATATCTCCGTTTGTGAAAAAATTAATGCAAGATGTTAAATAAAAAGTAGGCAAATTATGCTTATTTTTACATAAATATCAAAATATGAAGAAATTTTTAAGCATAACCCTATTATTTATATTAAATTTCAGCTTTGCTCAGGTAAAGTGGATGACTGTTGAAGAAGCGATAAAAGCCCAGAAAGAAAATCCAAAAAAAATTCTTATTGACTTTTATGCAGACTGGTGCGGACCGTGCAAGATTATGGATAAAAAAACCTACGGTCATGCAGTAATTGCCCAGATTCTGAATGACAACTTTTATCCTGTAAAATTCAATGCTGAAGAAAAAAAGACATTTGAGATTTTCGGAAGAACATTTGCCAATGAAAATACGGAACATAAAAAAGGAAGAAATTCTCTGCATGAGTTTACCCAGTATATGAATGTAGGCGCTGTTCCAAGCACTGTTTTTCTGGATGAAAACGGTGGTCCCATCACCATACTTCAGGGTGAATTGTCTGCCAAAGAACTGGAACCTTATCTGGAACTGATCTCCAAAGATCTCTTTAAAAAGATCCGTACCAGAGAGCAGTGGGAAGATTACCAGAAAAAATTCAAATCTAAGATCAAAGATTAATCAGGCAGTCCGAAATTCGGATCTCCTTATACTGAATTCAGACTTCCTTTTTTTGGAAGTCTTTTTTATTTTCCCGAAATTCGAAGCTTTGTTTTCCGATAGATGACTTTAGAAACCTCCATAGAATATGTAAAAGGAATAGGTCCTGAAAGAGCCAAACTCATTAAGAATGTGTTGGGCATTTCTACAGTGGATGATCTTCTGAACTTCTACCCTATCCGCTATCTGGACAAAAGTAAGATTCACAAAATCTCCCAGCTTCAGGAAACGAGTCAGGAAATTCAGCTTAAAGGAAAAATAACTCAGGTTCAGGAGATCCAGACCGGAAAAACAAAAAGACTTTCGGCAAAATTTAATGATGATACCGGAACTATGGATCTGGTGTGGTTTCAATATTCAAAATGGCTGAAAGAACAGATTCCTGTCAACCGGGAAGTTTATATTTTCGGAAAAATTAATGTATTCAACCGTCAGTTTTCTATGCCGCATCCGGAAATTGATGCGGAGGAAAAGAAAGAAGGGGACAGCCGGCTGAAACCCATTTATCCAAGTTCTGAAAAACTGACCAAAAGAGGATTGAACCAAAGATTTTTCCAGGTTATACTAAGAAATATCTGCAGGGAAATCCCTAATCTGATTGAGGAAAATTTCCCCGAATACCTGATAAAAGCTTTTAAATTTTTATCCAGGCAGCATACTTTTTTAAACATTCATTTCCCCAAGGATATGGAGCATTTTGAAAAAGCAGATCACAGGCTGAAGTTTGAAGAATCTTTCTTTTTTCAATTGGGATACGGTCTGAAAAAGCTGCATCACAAATCTCAGGCTGTTGGCAACCCCTTTCCTGTCATAGGAGATCATTTTAATACTTTTTACAACCATCATATTCCTTTTGATCTCACCAATGCACAAAAAAGGGTTTTAAAAGAAATACGCATGGATATGAAGAGGCCTATCCAGATGAACAGGCTTCTGCAGGGCGATGTAGGTTCCGGAAAAACAATGGTAGCGTTATTGACAATGCTGATTGCTATGGATAACAGTTTCCAAAGCTGCCTGATGGCGCCCACTGAAATTCTTGCCCAGCAGCATTACAACGGAATCAAAGACCTGTTACATGAAACCGGGATTAATGTCCGTCTTCTGACAGGCTCTACCAAAGCGTCGGAACGTAAAGTTATTCATCAGGAGCTTGAAGACGGTTCTCTTTCTATTTTAGTAGGAACACACGCTGTATTGGAGGATAAGGTAAAATTTAAAAACCTAGGACTTGCCATTATTGATGAGCAACACAGATTTGGTGTTGCACAGCGGGCTAAATTGTGGGCTAAAAACAGAATTCCTCCGCATATTCTGGTGATGACTGCTACCCCAATTCCGAGAACACTGGCAATGAGCTTTTATTCTGATCTGGATGTGTCTGTTATTGATGAGATGCCAGTCGGCAGAAAACCCATTATTACAGCTCACAGACGCGAAAAGGACAGGACTTATGTGTATAATTTCTGCAGAGACGAAATCAGAAAAGGAAGGCAGATTTATTTTGTATATCCTCTGATTGAGGAATCTGAAACTTTAGATTATAAAAATCTGATGGAAGGGCTTGAACATGTGATGAATGCATTTTCAGATTACAATGTCACAATGCTTCACGGTAAAATGAAACCTGATGAAAAGGATGCAGCCATGAATTATTTTGCCTCAGGAAAAGCTGAGATTATGGTGGCCACCACCGTTATTGAAGTTGGGGTGAATGTCCCCAATGCTTCTGTAATGGTTATAGAAAGTTCAGAAAGGTTTGGGCTTTCCCAGCTTCATCAGCTAAGAGGCCGTGTAGGAAGAGGAGCTGAACAGAGTTACTGTATCCTTATGACTTCTGATAAAATGTCTAAGGAAAGCAGGACCCGTATTAAGACGATGACTGAAACAAATGACGGATTCAAAATCTCGGAAGTAGATATGCAGCTCAGAGGCCCGGGAGATATTTTGGGCACACAGCAAAGTGGTGTTGTGGATTTCAAAAAGCTGGATCTTGTTAACGATTCTGCCATTATTAAAACAACCAAAAATGCGGTTGATAAAATACTGGAAACCGATCCTCACCTGAACCGACCGGAAAATATAATCATCAAAAATTATTATCTGAAATACTATAAAGGCAAGAACAAGTGGAGTAAGATATCATAAAAAAACCGCGGAAAGAATCCTTCCGCGGCCCCCTTATAAAACTGTTATTTAGAAGAAATTACTTTTTGTCTTGTTTCAAAAAATTTATTTTAATAGCCGGACTTTAATATTTTGTGATGTGGTGTGAAAATATTTATATATTATTTGAATGCTTTATGGTCCTGGCTATTAAAATAAATTATAAAAAAACAAAATGAATTATTTTTCCAACTTGCTTATTATAAAAACTAACTGTGTCTAAGCTGAAGGTGTGGGAATGAAACGAATATTAATACCCTTCAACCTGGTCAAGTTTTCATGATTGTACCGTTTTGTTTAAAGATCTTCTATGCTTTATAGTTGGAAATTAATATAATTCATTTTGTTAACTAACATCGTTATTTATACTCTGTACATCTGATCGAAATAATCAATCTTCTGCCATTTTCTGCTTCTTAATATAGTTAATTTGTGTTGGCTTATTTTACATTTACAAAATTGATGATATTGACTGAATTTATTCTTATATTATTTTAATTATTCGTTATAAAATTTTCACTTTTCTGTGAATAGTATGCGATAAATACTTTTGTTTACAACAAAAAAAATAATTCAAAAAACTCCTGTTCATCATACTTTCATAATAAAATTATCTTTATTCAATCCTGAGGTATGATATTGCCAATTGATCACAATAACTTCTGTAAGAACCTTTTTTAGTTTTTCGTAAGTTTCAGGTTTTCTGATAAAAATATTAGCGCCGTTTACCAGGAGTTCCTCAATTTCCGCCTCTGAAATTGTATCGGAATATACAGCATTCACCATATTGCTGAATCTGAAATCTTCTTTTATTTCTTTAATGCAGCTCATGCAGGTTCTATCCGACATATCATAATTCATGAACAGAATTTCAGGAATTATGGCATCCTCACTATTCAAATAATCCATCAGGTCATACTTATGATAAAAACACTGAACCTTAACTTCAATTTTAAGGTCTTTAAATATACTTTTAAAGAAGATCAGGTTTCCTTCATCCTGATCTGTGACAATCACATTCAAAAATTCCTTATTCATACTGCATTTTGGAATGAACGATCATACTTTGCGCTTTTCTCCTCTTTGATATGAACTTTTGAAACTGAGAAGGTGTTATTCCTGTTGTATTTTTGAATTGGGTGCTGAGGTGCGCCACACTGGAATAGTTCAATTTATGGGCAATTTCCGTCAGACTTTGCTTATTGCTGATGATCAGTTCTTTGGCATATTCTATCTTTTGAAGAATAATAAAGTTTTCTATTGATGTATAAGCCAGTTCTGAGAACAGATTAGAAAGATATCCATAGCTGTGCTTCAGTTTTTCAGCAATATAAATAGAAGCTTTCACAGAGACAGGCTCTTCAGAGAAGACAAGCTCAACAATAGCATCTTTTATTTTCTGTACCAAAGCTGTTTTTTGGCTTTCAATAATTTCAATCCCGTAATCTTCAAGATTTTTCTTAAAAAGATTATGCTGCTCCTGTGTGATGGGTTCATAAAACTCTACTTCACCAAAGTTCAGCAGCCGGTATTTCAGTCCGTGTTCCTTAAGTTTCTCATCCAACACCTTCTTACAGAGTGCGTTGAAATCAAATTTTACATACATTTTCATCCTTACTATAGTGTGTTAAATTATGAAGTAAATATAATAATTTATTTCAATTGAAAGTGAAATAGGAGAAACTTTTTTATTCTTTTCAGTAAAAACAAAAAACTCCTGCATTATTGAATACAGGAATTAAACACTAAGGATGAAAAAAATATACTGATAAAAAGCTGCTACAGCTCAAAACCAAGCATATGAATGTATTGTATAAGTGATTTGGTTCTGGAACAAAGATGAATTAAAAAATCATTTCACTTGTTATAGAATTACCACATATTTGTTACAGAATTTTAAGTCAATTATTCGTGAATTAAGAATTCCATCATATAATCGTCCATTACAAAGCCATTCCCGATATCAAACACTCCTTCACCATAAACACTATACCCCTGGGATTCATAGAATCGTCTGGCTTCATTATGTTTATTCACATTCAGAATAATTCTCTGATCCCCATTTTCAGCAGCCTTCTGATTCAGAAAAAAGAGCGATTCCTTACCAAAACCTTTGCCTTTGCTCTCCGGCACCAGATAAATACGGTGAAGCTTCGTTGTGTTTCCATCATAATGATGCTCATACCCTATAAATCCTTCATAAGAATCTGTATTTTCATCCTTAATGAGGTAGTAATAATAATTGGCATCCTGAAAATGTCTGGTCAGTTCAGCTTCAGAATACATTTCTGAAAGCATATACTCCATTTGTTCATTGGAAAGGATCTCTGCATAGGCATTTTCCCATGATCTTCTTGCAAGATTCCGGATTAGCGGAATATCTTTTTCTGTTGCTTCTATTAATTTCATAGTTTTTATGATTAAAAAAAGTGAAAAGCCGGAACTTTTCACCTTGTATTTTTATAAATTGTGAAATATATTTCACAGGCAATGGTTCAGCTGAATAAACCATTAACCTGTTAGTTATATAGTAGCCATTTCTGCTTTAATTTTTGCATAAAGTCCTTCTGAAGCCGGAACCAAAGGCAGTCTTAAGTAGTTTTTTACAATACCTTTCTCTGCTAAAACCACTTTAATTCCGCAAGGATTTCCTTCTGCAAAAATAAGCCGGGTGATTTCTACCAGTTTATTGTGGATCTCATAAGCTTCTTTCACTTTTCCGTCAAAAGCCAGTTGAACCATTGTTGAAAATTCTTTCGGATAGGCCTGTCCGATTACCGAAATCACCCCGTTCCCTCCTGCGAGTGTTACCGGAAGTGTATATTCATCATCCCCTGAAACTAAAGAGAACCCTTCAGGTTTCTTTCTAAGGATATCAAAATACTGAAGAATATTCGGTGCTGCCTCTTTAATCATCACCAGGTTTGGAAATTCTTTGGCCAGACGGATTGTAGTATCTGCTTCAATATTCTGCCCCGTTCTGGATGGAACGTTGTAAATAATGATCTTCTTTCCTGTAGATGCCAGTACTTTATAATGCTGGTAAAGTCCTTCCTGATTAGGTTTGTTATAATATGGAGATACGGAAAGCACTGCCTCAAACTCAGAAAGATCTGTTTCTTCAATCTGTTTCTTGACTTCCAGAGTATTGTTGCCGCCAATTCCTAAAACCAAAGGAAGACGTTTATTATTAACCTTAATGATATGCTCAATTACCTGTTTCTTTTCTTCATCAGAAAGCGTTGCAGCCTCAGCTGTTGTTCCCAATACTACCAAATAACTGGTACCGTTATCGATGTTATATTCAACAAGTTTTGTCAAACTATCGAAATCAACGGATAAATCTTCATTAAAGGGCGTTACCAATGCAACACCTACTCCTTTTAAAATGCTCATCTGTTCGAATTATTTTTGTCAAATTTAATAATTTACCGTAAGAATTTATAATAAATAATAATGTTTTATTATACATATAATTATATTTGCATATACTAAAAGATATTATGAAAAATAAATTCTTGTTACTAGGAATTGCTCTGGCCTCACTGACTGCCTGTAAAACAGCATCTACGCTGCAGCTGGCACACGTACAGCCCCAGAAAAACATTTCTATTAATAATGAGCTAAAGAATGATGAGGCATTTGTAAAAGTTATTGAACCTTATAAGCAAAAACTGGATAAAGAGATGAACCAAAAGATCTCCCACACCAGTGTAGATCTTACCAAACAAGGTGATAACAGCAATCTGGGCAATCTTTTGGCAGACTATACATTTGATGGAGCTGATGCATGGGCAGAAACACATCTGAAGAAAAATGTGGATGCCGCACTGATCAATATCGGAGGAATCAGAACCACCATCGGAAAAGGAGACATTCTCCTGAAAAGCATATTTGAAGTAATGCCTTTCGAAAATGAAGTTATCATTGTGAAACTAAAAGGAACAGATCTTCAGGGACTTTATGATTACTATGCAAAAACGCAGGTAAACAATCCGGTTTCCCACTTATACATTGAAACCAATAACGGACAGCTTACTAAAACCTTAATCAACGGAAAACCTGTCAACCCTTCCCAGGAATACTACATTGCAACTTCAGATTATCTGGCTCTGGGAGGTGACAATATGAAGTTTTTCTCAAAAGGAGAAGCTATTCCTACGGGAATCAAATTAAGAGACCTGTTTATTGAATACTTCAAAAAAACTCCTGAAATAGTTCCTAACACAGATGTTCGTTTAAATTTTACCGGCAAGAAATAATGGATAGAAAAAAATTTTTAAAAGCAATAGGCGGCGGATCTTTGGCAATGGCTTTAGCTCCCCAGATGATGATGGCGGAAGAATTAAAATTCAATCCTTTTAAATCCGCAAATAAACTTACCATCCTTCATACAAACGATCAGCACAGCAGGATAGAACCTTTTGATGCCAGTTATACGAAAAACCCCAATCAGGGAGGGTTTGCAAGAAGAGCAAGCCTGATCCAGCAGATCAGAAGCCAGGAAAGCAATGTATTGCTTCTTGATTCAGGGGATATTTTCCAGGGAACTCCTTATTTCAACTTCTTTGGAGGCGAACTGGAGTTCAAACTGATGTCTATGATGAAATATGATGCATCCACAATGGGAAATCATGATTTTGATAACGGTCTGGACGGATTTTTAAAAGTACTTCCGAATGCTAAATTCCCTTTCATCTGTTCCAACTACGATTTCAAAAATACAGTTCTGGACGGCAAAACCTCACCTTATAAAATTTTTAATAAAAACGGGATTAAAGTCGGAATTTTCGGAGTAGGAATCCAATTGGACGGGCTTGTAGGGAAAAAGCAGTATGGAGAAACAATCTATTCAGATCCTGTAGACGTGGCACAGCATTATTCAAACTTCCTGAAAAATGAGCAGAAATGTGATCTGGTGATCTGTCTTTCCCATATCGGCTACGATTATAAAGATGAGCCTAATAAAATAAGTGATAAGATTCTGGCCGCTAAAACCGAAAATATTGATATTATTCTTGGAGGCCACACCCACACTTTCCTTCCGGAACCTCAGACATATACCAACAGACAGGGTAAAAATGTCCTGGTAAACCAGGTTGGATGGGCAGGTCTGCTTTTAGGCAGAATTGATTTTCACTTTGACAGTAATAAAAACATACAGCATATTTCCTGGAATAACCAGGTTATTGACAGCAGCATAACAGCATAATATGAAAAAACTTTCTATAATTTCTCTTGGTATTTTAGCATCCCTGCAGCTGACAAAAGCGCAGGTCATTACCTCAAAAAAATGGACGGATCTTTTTTCCTACAACAATGTCCTGGCTATGAAGGAAGACAACGGGAAAATAATTGCCGCTACCGAAAACGGGATATTCTATTATACAATCTCAACAGGAGAGATTACAAAGTTATCAAAAGCCAATGGTCTTCATGATACGGGGATTACGGCTTTTGACTATAACCCACAGACCAAAACCGGAATCATAGGGTATAGTAACGGATCTTTAGATATTATCACCCCACAGGAAATCAAATATGTTGTTGATATCCCTATTGCAACCGGATACAACGGAAGCAAAAAGATTAACCATATCTCAATCACAGGAGATCAGGCAGTCATTTCTGTAGGTTACGGACTTTCCATATTTAACCTGAAAAAGAAAGAGTTCAGCGACACTACCTTTTTTATGACAGGAGCGGGTATTTATGAAGCCAGCAACGAAGCCGTTATTTTTCAGAATAAAGTGTATTCTGTAACCAATAACGGGCTGAAGACCCATGAAATGAATACCACCTTCCCTGTATATTCTACCTGGGTAACAGAAGTACCGGGTTCATTTAAACATATTGATGCTGAATCTTCCATTGTATTTTCATCTGCAACCACAGCTTTCATGTACAATAATGGAACCCCCACTGCGCTTCCATCAACTTTTGGAGACATTCGGGATGTAGTGGTAGCTTCAGACCACTTTATGGTCACTGATCTGGCCAGAATCTATACGTACAATACCAACGGAATGCCTCAGGGAACTGTAAGCGTAGGTGAAGAATGCAACACAGCTATAAAAGCAGCCGGGAAAATATTTGGAGGAACCATATTATCCGGAATAAAAGATGAAAACAGCGTCATTTATAAACCGTCGGGACCATACTCTAATTTCGCCTACAAAATCAATTTATACGATAATGATCAGATTTTAGTATCCTCCGGTGCAAGAATAGACAGATATAACGGACCTGTAAACAACCCTAAAAAACCTGGTTTTTATTATTTTACCGGCGCTGAATGGATCTATCCGTCCTTTTTCGTAGGAAATACTGGACCTGTTAATGTGATGGATGCTGTTTTAAACCCGGGTGATGCCAGCGAAGTATTTTTTACCAACTATACCATCGGGGCACAAGGAGTATACAGAATGAAATATAACCCGGGCAACAAAGATTTTGATATGGTAAAATATTATGATCTTGGCAACACCAATGCATATTACAGCCGTCCTGTAGGTTTCACAACGGATAATCAGAATAATCTCTTCGTTTCGGTCTCGTTTTACGATCCGGTTGCCTCTATAGGTATTTTTGATAAAGCAGCTGATAATTTCACTATTAAAAAATTTAATATCTCAAGTGATGCCCTGCAAAAGCCTCTCTTTTACGAAAATATGCTATGGATTCCTACTCCAAGAACGAATACCTTCATCGTCTATGATTATAAAAATGCAGCCAACCTGTCTGATGATACTGAATATATTCTAAAAGACTCCAACGGATTTGCCGGTAATGCAAAAGGAACAATATCTGTTGCTATTGATAAATCCGGAGATGCCTGGATCGGTAGTGACAGTGGATTAAGAATATTACCCAATGCCGCTACAGAAATAAAAGCCCCATCTCCAGAGGTATCCCCTATTATTATTGAGCAGAACGGGCTTGGGGAAGAACTTTTCAGAGACGGCCAGATTCTGCAGATAGAAATAGATGCCGGAGATCATAAATGGATTTCCGTAGACGGAGGAGGCGTATATTACCTTTCTTCTGACGGCCAGCAGACGATTAAACATTTTACGAAAGAAAACTCTCCCTTACCTACCAACTCTGTTACCGATATTAAAGTAGATAAAAAAACAGGTAAAGTATATTTTGCCACCTATAACGGAATTGTAGTGTATCAGGGCGATGTAGCCGATGTAACGTCTAACTTCGGAGATGTGGTAGTATATCCCAATCCTGTTGTGTACTCCAACTTTAAAGGAAAAGTAACCATTAAAGGGCTTGCTGAGAAAACCAACATCAGAATAGCCGATGCGGCTGGAAACGTGGTGCATTCTGCTGTCGCAAGAGGAGGGTATTATGAATGGGATCTTAACAATAACAAGGGCACCCGTGTCGCTTCAGGGATTTATTTTGTATTGATGACCAATGAAGACGGTTCAGATAAAGCTACCGCCAAAATAGCTGTAGTTAATTAATGAATTCACAAAACGGATTTCTACTTTCAATCATAAAATATGGCGAAAATGATGCTGTTCTGCATTGTTTTACAGAAGAAGACGGCTTTCAGACCTATTTTCTAAAAGGAGTATATTCTAAAAGAAATAAAAAGAAAGCCCTGCTTCAGCCTTTGAATAAACTCAGCTTTTCCATTAATCCTGCCAGAGGAAACGGAATTCCATCTGTTTCAAGGGTTGAATTACTGAAGACCAACGATACTTTTACCGATATAAAAGCCAGCACGGTTCTGTTTTTCATTTCAGATTTTCTAAATCAGGTATTGAAACATGAAAATAAGAACCTGAATATCTTTTTCACAATTGATGAATTTCTCAATGAGCTGATGAATAAAAATTACCAGTGCCACCTGCTTTTTATGATCAGTATTTTAAAGATTCAGGGAGTAGCCCCGTTGGTTAATGACGGTGTATTTTTAGATCCGGAAACCGGAACATTTTCAGCCGTTGAAGCCCATCAGCTATTCGGACAGGAAATTTCCTCGCTCTGGAAAACAGTCCTTATTTCAGAAAATATATACTCAGCAAAAATTCATTCTGCTTTAAGAAAAGACTTTCTGGACAGCCTGCTCGTCTATTACCATTATCATATAGCAGGCTTTAAAATGCCAGCCTCCCTGGAAGTGATCCAGCAGATTTTTGAATAAAGACCGGAAGCTATTTTTAGGTATAGGTATTGAAGCCTGCTGGTGCCAAAAACTTTGCGATTTCCGAACCAACTCCGCTGAAAGCTTAACGATTGCGACCTGATATGAAGTGATATTTCCATATTTGAATTTGATGTTACTCAAAGTTATGGAAGAAATCAGCAAAGAAGCTTTTGAGTTTAAAATTTTCTTAAAGTTTCCTGTACATCAGATACTGGGGACCGCTTCTCCCGATCCTCGTTTTTCCATCATAAGAATATCCGGCTTTGCGGTAGATATGATAGGCCGATTCGTTTTTCTGGTTGACCGCCAGTACAATTTCATTACACGGGCTGAAATTCTCCCGGACAAAATCATCTACTTTCTGCATCGCTTCTTTTCCGATTCCTTTGCCCTGCATTTCGGGATTTACAGATAAAGATCTTAGCAAAACAGAATGTTCATTATCGGTCAGCTCCAGTTTATCTTCCCCAAAATCAAGGACAAAAAAGCCTGCAGGCAGTTCATTATATATAATCGTAACCGCAAATGACTTATGATCATTTCTTTCTTCTATTCTCCGGAGTGCCTGCTCCGCTGTGGAAGTAAAACGCAGCTGATCTTCATCCAGGGCATAATTAACCCCGGAAAAGTCATCTTTTTTGAAGAACCGCAGGGTTACCATAACTAATGATGATAAATATCTTCATACATTACCCCAGCTTTTATTGCCACCGGAAGCTTGTTTTCTTCCGGAACTATCGGACAGTTGTAATCATAAGCATTATATGCACAGAAAGGCTGATATGACTGGTTAAAATCAAGCACAATTGTATTTCCTTCCGGAATTTTCAGGTCCATATATTTTCCGCCTCCGTAAGTTTCTTTGCCATTGGTTTCATCACGGAAAGGAAGGAAAAGATAATCCTTATATTTTTTCTGCTTCATGAGATCCAGACTCTGGTACAGGGTTAGAGTATAGGGTTTTTCATCCAGCATAAAATTTACTTTTCCATACTCCCTGTACTTCTTGGTTTTCCCGGAAGAAGTAGGAAGTTCAAAAGGTTCTGCATTTCTGGTTTTAATCAGCTTTGCAGTTACTCTGTATTTACGGCTGAACGGAAAAAAAGGATGTCCTTTAAAGTTGGTGAAATGATCTCCGCGCAGAGGTGTCTGCTTAGGGTCTTTGTATTCTGCATTAAGGTCCTGCTGGAATTTTTTAACTGCCATAACTTCTCCTGACACAATTCTCTGTGAGAAAACCATCAGGGGAAACATCAGAAATAAAATGATATATTTTTTCATAATCTGTTCCAAATTATAAGTAAAACTATGAATTTTCAATGGGATGAAAAGTTAAAATTCTGATAAAATAGCATAATCTGTTTTAAATAAATCCCCGCCTTATTTTCCTAGCATATTTTTTGAAAGGCAATGCCTATGAACAGAAAGCAATTTATCAAAACAGGTATTCTGGCTGTATCCGGATTTTATTTCCTTCATTCTGATCTTTTCCGGGCGGCACAGCGTCAATCTGAAAATTCAGAAAACACAATGATTGATGCACCAATCATCATTATCGGAAGCGGTTACGGAGGTGCTGTTTCGGCATTACGCCTTTGTGAAGCCGGAAAAAAGGTAGTTATGTTGGAAATGGGTCTTAACTGGGAAAAAGCCGGAATTCCTTTCTCTAATCTGCTCAAACCCGGGAAGAGCGCAGCATGGCTGAAAAATAAAACAATTGCTCCGTTCATGAATATATTCCCGCTGACTCCTTTTACCGGAACACTGGACCGGATGGATTTTGAAAACATCAGTATCTGGGCAGGCAGAGGTGTTGGCGGCGGTTCCCTCGTTAATGGCGGTATGGCAGTTACTCCTAAAGAAAGCTATTTCAAAGAGATTTTTCCTGATCTTGATGCGGAAAGGTTTTACAATTATTATTTCCCTCTTGTACATGAAGAGCTGAAAGTCAATGTGATTCAGGAACAATTTCTGAAAGACTGCCCTTATTATCAATTTACGAGAGTGGGAGAATCAGAAGCGCACAAAGCCGGATTTAAAACAATGCGGGTTCCTAATGTTTATGATTTCCAGTATATGGAGAAGGAATACAGAAATGAAGTTCCCCGTTCTGCACTCAACACGGAAGTGATTTATGGAAATAACCACGGAAAAAACAGCCTGGATAAAACCTATCTGAAAAAAGCAATGGCAACCGGAAACCTGGAAATTCTTGACCTCCACCGTGTGGATTACATTAAACTGAATGATGACCAGACTTATTCTTTAAAGGTACAGGAAACGGACACTTCCGGAGCCTCTGTTTCTGAAAAAATATTCACCTGCAAAAAGCTGATCCTTGCAGCCGGAACCATGGGAACATTGAAGTTGCTGCTACATTCTAAGGCTGTAAACGGATTTCCTGTTCATGAGCGTATCGGGAAAAACTGGGGCAACAATGGTAATTTTATGACAGGACGAAACTGGGTAAAACCTTTATCCGGGGGAACCGGGGCAAAGCAATCTACGATTCCCGTTGGCGGGATTGATAACTGGGACGACCCTGAACACCCGTTTTTCACAGAGATTGCGCCATTACCTATGGGAATGGATGTTGCTACGGCTTTGTATTTATTAATCAACAGGGTTGACAAAAAAGGGGAAGTCACTTATAATCCCGGAAATGGTGAACTGGTCCTGGACTGGAATGAACAGCATACCGCAAAAATGAGAGCCAATGCAGATTATTTTATAAAAAAAATGAACAGGGCTAACGGGGGCACAAGAAGTCATTTACTTTTTAATAACGGATTCGGAGCCGATATATGTTACCATCCGCTCGGTGGCTGTGTTTTGGGAGAAGCGACCAATGAATATGGAAAGCTGAAAGGACATGAAAACCTTTATGTGATGGACGGATCTTTAATTCCCGGAACTATTGGCGTTAATCCGTTTGTAACAATTACTGCTATTGCAGAATACTGCATGGAAAACCTTATCAGGCAGAATGAATTTACTTATCTTTAAAGCATTGATTTTACTTCTGCAAGATAATTCCGGATATCTTTTTCCAGCTGATCGGGATAGGTAAAACTAAGTTTTCCGGCCAAAGCAGTGCCCAGCTCATGAACGAGATCTGCAAAAGCAAGCAAAGAAGCCCAGTTTTCTTCAATATTACTTCCTGAGAAGGTGGCTTCTACCCTTTTCCATAAATCTTCAGGAAGGTATTTCGGGAAAAGTCTTCCGTGTTTATTGGTTGTAATATTACTCCATCCCTGTGATCCGGCAATATGCCATTCTATGAGGGGAACCAGATAATCTGTCCTTATCACGTTTTCAGACATGAATTTGGCGTAAAAAATATCACCTCGCTGAAGACATTTGGCCACATAGGTTGTATCCCACCAGAAATCATTGATCAGTTTACTGAATTCCTCTTCTTCCGGCTTATGAATCATCACTGACTGATAGGTTGGAGGCTTTAATCCTTTAGTCAGGTCATCTTTATCAACCAGGATTTTATATCCTACATCCCAGTCTTCAGGAAGAGATTCCTGCTGAACTTCTGCAAGAAAATCCACTTTCTGGTAAAGCTTGAAATCCACTTTTACATGATCCCGGTACAAAACCATTTTCATAGCATGTTTTCCTTCAAAAACTCGGTCATCTTCTTCTATCATGGAGATAGGAGTTCCAAAAAGAGAAAGCCATTCATGATGAGATTCATAAGGTTCTCTGTTTTCAAAAACAAGTTCCACGTCAAGATCGCTGAAATTATCTACAGGAGCATAAGGATTCACCAGTGAACTCGTCAGCAACACGGCACGAATATCCGGATTATTTTCTGCCCAGCTGATGATCTGCTTCAGTTTCTCTTCTCTTGTCTTCATAGGCTTAGTAAGACTCTGAAATTTTCACCCGGTATACATCCATTGAATTTCTTTTAATAGATTCCACAAAGAAACCGCCTTCTTCAGGAATTACTTCTTTCAGATCAAAACTTCTGCAATCCCGCGGAAGTCCCGAAAAGATCAGGGTAAACCAAAAGTCCTGCATAAACGGAACGGGTGTCCAGTTGGGATATATGGTGATATTTTCGGCATGAATCAGCCTGCTTTTATGTTCAGACTGGTTATCGAAAAGATAGGTTGAATGCCAGATTCTGATTAGATTTCCTAAAAATGGCGATGCCGGAAAGCAGCAGTGTACAATAACCTGCTTTTCCTCTTCTGCTTTTGTCTGAAGAGATTCCAGGAGTTCTTTTACGATAATTGGCTTTACAACAACTTCTTCCACCTTTTTATGAGTAATAAGTAATGAACCTAACGGATAATGTATTCATTACTTATTACCCGTTACTCATTACTTATGTTAATATTCTAGTTCTAATTTTTCTTTGGTATAATTTCTCAGCTTCTCGGTAAGCTCAGGATGATCGGCCAGCTTCTGTCCATAGGAAGGCACCATTTCCAGCAGCTTTTCTCTCCACTCTCCATTCAGCTTTTCAGGGAAACACTTTTCAAGAACGTTCAGCATGGCATATACCGCTGTGGAAGCCCCCGGTGAAGCTCCAAGAAGGGAGGCAATGGTTCCTTTTTTATTTACAACCACTTCAGTCCCGAATTCCAGCTTACCGCCTTCTTTCTCATCTTTTTTAATGATCTGTACTCTCTGTCCTGCTACTTTAAGCTCCCAGTCCTCTTCTTTGGCATCTTTGATGAATTCTCTCAAGTGCTGCATCCTTTGGGATTTTGTCATGGCAACCTGTTGGATAAGGTATTTGGTAAGAGGGATATTATGCCACCAGGCGCCAAATAATGACCTTAAATTTTTGGTATTAACGCTTTCCGGCAGATCAAGATAGCTTCCTTCTTTCAGAAATTTAGTGGAAAAACCGGCAAAAGGGCCAAATAAAAGCGCTTTTTTACCATCAATAATTCTAAGATCGAGGTGAGGAACCGACATTGGCGGAGCATCTACAGTAGCCTGAGTATATACTTTAGCGTGGTGCTTTTCTACCAGCTCCTGATTATGGCTTACCAGCCACTGTCCTGAAACCGGGAAACCTCCGTACCCTTCACTTTCTTTAATATCTGAACTATCCAGCAGCGGCAGGGCATATCCTCCGGCTCCAATGAACACAAAATCTGCAACCACCTCCTGTTTATGGCTGTGAATCCTGTCTTTTACTTTCATTTCCCATTTACCGTCTTCTCTAGGATCTATATCTTTTACCTCATGATACAGGAACACCTCAACATTGGAATCTTCAAGCAGGTGTCTTCCCATTTTCCTGGTCAGTGTTCCGAAATTCACGTCTGTTCCCATATCCATTTTAGTGGCAGCCATTACTTCAGATCCGTTTCTTTTACTCATTACCAAAGGAATCCATTCTTTAAGCTGTTCGTGATCGGTAGAATATTCCATCCCGGAGAATAAAACAGATTCTGACATTTTTTCGTAGCGCTTTCTGAGATATTCTGCTTCTTTTTCACCGAATACCAGACTCATATGCGGGCATGAGTTAATAAAATCCTTGGGATCCTGAATATATCCTTTAGTAACCAGATATGACCAGAATTGTTTTGAAATTTCAAACTGTTCGGCAATACTTTCTGCCTTGGTAATATCAATGGTTCCGTCTGGCTTTTCAGGGGTATAATTAAGTTCACAAAAAGCAGAATGTCCTGTTCCTGCATTGTTCCAGGCTGCGGTGCTTTCTTTAGCAAACCTTCCAAGCCTTTCAAATATTGCAATTTCCAGTTCAGGATCAAATTCGTGCAGCAGCGTTGCTAAAGTGGCGCTCATAATTCCGCCACCTATCAGGACAACATCGTACTTTGGTTTCGGTGTTCTGCTTGTAAGCGATTGTGACATAATTTAAAATTTTACTTCAAATTTCGGGAAAAGTTTTATAAATAAAAACGCGTTTAACGATTTTAACACGTTATTTTTTGGCGTAAAAATTCTTTCTTCACCTGCAAAATATTATGATGGAAAGTATCAATAGATTTTCATTGAAAGAAGTGATTATAGGCCATATTTCCTGTTTTTTTTATCATCAGACCCCACATTTTTACAAAAATCCACTCTGATTTGGCGATAACAAAATTCTCATCAAAAGGATTTAAGATGTTAAAAAAAATTATAAAAATATAAGTTGTTTTAAGTTTATGATAAAAAATCCTTCAACAGTAATCATTTACACTATAACGATTTATCAATATTTTGTGAAAAACATTGAATACAAATTTGAAATTATCACTTTTTATTGAATAATAAGCAATATTTAACATTTTTGAATGCGAAAAAAATATTAATATATTATATATTTTATGTAATTTGCATTAAAATAAACACAGTTTAAGATATAATTTAATTAAAAATATTTCTTATTAAACATAGTACAGATGAAAATTATTAATTTCGTAAGTACATTTTTCGCAACAGCGGCACTGGCCCAAAGCGGAAATGTAGGAATCAACACGTCCACACCGGACCCCAGTGCAATTCTGCACATTGAAAATTTCAACGGAATACCGGCTACTGCAACGGCCACTGTTTCAGGTGGTACTGTTACCGGCATTACCGTAACAAACGGCGGAAGCGGGTATACTACAGCCCCAACAGTTAATTTCTATGGAGGCGGAACCATTATAAACGGTGGAAATAAAGCCCGTGCCACCGCTGTCATTTCAAATGGTTCTGTAACAGGTATTACCCTTAACAACGGAGGAAGCGGCTATACTTCTGCACCGTCAGTGACTGTATCGGGAGGAAATAAAGGACTTCTTCTTCCTAATCTTAATATTGCCAGCCTTAGCAGCACCACAACCCCGGTTAACGGGCCGGTAAACGGACTTATTGCTTTTAATGGAGGAACAAACAGCAATAATAAGGCACTGCATATTTTCAACAGCACATTAAGCCGCTGGCAGAGCACCATAGATGCTGAAGATACTCCCAAGGTAGCTTATCTGGATTTCACAGGATCTTTATCTGCACTGGATAATGCAGCTGCCGGCATTAATACGTTGCTTCTGGTGAACCCTCCTTCTATTTCCGGGG
Organism: Chryseobacterium indologenes; assembly: GCF_001295265.1. Lineage (GTDB taxonomy): Bacteria > Bacteroidota > Bacteroidia > Flavobacteriales > Weeksellaceae > Chryseobacterium > Chryseobacterium indologenes_A. The sequence continues at coordinate 40,262 of NZ_LJOD01000012.1, forward strand.
TTTCCAATATCAATGGCTTTAAGGTCGTCCAGAATACTTTGTCAGGAGGCTATTCACTGGTTCTTCCCCAGGGAAATTATCTGGTAGAGGTTAACCTGAATCTTAATTCTCCGCCGGAAAACCCTTCAGGTCAGGGAGGAACTGCTCCTTTATCTGGAAGTTCTTATTACCTTATGGGATATTTCATTGATTTTTACGGGGATACTTATAACAATTCCACCAATACATTTACGGCGGGAGTCAATACAAGAAAGGAAATTCCGATTGTTTCCAAAACCAGCACCAACCATCTTGCTTCCTGGTCTTATTACTACAGTGTTCCGGCTAATGCGAATGCCAATATCATCGGAGGATTGAGACTGAGATTCGGAAGAATGCAGAACAGCACCTTCTATGACCTGGTTAATATCATCCCAACCGGATCTTACATCAAAATATCTAAAATTTAAACACTTATAACATGAAAAGAAATTATATCCTGCTATTTTTGTCAATAGCTCATATCCTGTGTGCACAAGTTGCCATTGGGAAAACAAATGTAAACACTTCTGCTGTTCTGGAAATATCTGAGTCCACCAATAAAGGTGTACTGCTTCCAAGGGTGGATATTGTGGATATATTAAATAATACGACCCCGATTAACAATCCGGCTGAAGGGCTCCTGGTTTATAATAAAGGAAACTCTATCAGTCCCGGATTATATTTATGGAAAAATAACCGCTGGAGCCAGATTGCAGACACCTATAACCTGGTAAGTTATATGATGCTTCAGAGAAATACTGATTACCCCATATTAGGAGGTTTTGCCAATGGTACTTACAAAAATTTTACTGATGCAGCGTTGACTGTTGTATCCAATGATATCGGAGCCTCTTACAACACAGCTACCGGAGCTATTACTCTTCCGGGAAACAGCGGATATCTGGTGAATGTATGTCTGAATATCAAAACAACCCTGGAAAGCAATTCTGCCGGTATCGGGAGTACGCCAGTACACCTTCATCAGTATCTTGTACGACTCTGGGATCCTGCAACCAATACACAATATGGCAAAACAATCAGCATCAATGCCCAGTCTATTGCCAGTAACAAAACCCATACACTTAACCTGAGCTTTTCTTTTGTAACAACATCCACCACTTCTATCAGTCTGATGCCTTCTATAGCGCATGACGCAGGAGGTACCTATCAGCAGGCAGCCGGGGGAACTCCTCCTAACAATGGAGAAATCATTATCACCAATGCAAAAATTGATATTCAACGGTCTGCACTTAATCAATAAACGAACAAAAAATGAAAAAATATATTTATATCATCTGTATGGCTGTATTGTTTAACAGCGCTACAGTAAAAGCCCAGGTTGGCATTAATACAAACACGCCTAATTCAAGCAGTATACTGGATATTAACTCAACCAACAAAGGTGTTCTTTTTCCACAATATGATCTTATAAGCCTCAACAGCACAAGCAGCCCGGTTTCCAATCCTACGGACGGTCTGATGATATACAACAAAGGAGGGGCCTCTGTTCATCCCAGGGGGTATTATGTCTGGATCAGAAATCAATGGCAGCGTGCTATTCTTTCGGGATCGGAGCCTCAGAGTATGTCCCTGACTATAGGTTCGGGTACTTTGATTCCGGCCAACAGCACCAATAACACGCTTACAGGGTTTACGGTTGCTTCCAATAAAATTACAGGCGCTTCGCTGGGTTCTGACACTTCATCAATTACGTTACCGGCGGGAACCTATATCATCCGGTATTCCGTAGACACCAGCAATGCCAATAATAACAGTGGACCGGCCAATACTCAATATCTGTCCCAGAATTTCACCTGTACACGTTCTTATCTGACGAATTCTGCCGGTACTGCTGCTATAACAGAATCCAACAGGATGTGTGAGCTCTCCAGTTCTTTTACTTTTTTCCAGGGAACCTATTTTCTTACTCTGGCAGCTCCTTTAACGTTTAAACAAAGGTTTGAATTTGATACCGGGAACGGATTTACCGCCAGTAATCTTAATGCAAGATCCTCATTTGTACTGGTGATCACGAAAATGAGCCAGTAAGAAGTTTAAGTATATATAAAAATAAGGCCTTATCGTAAAGGCCTTATTTTTTTGATTATGCAGGTTTTTCTGAAGCCTGATTAAAGATGTTTGTTGATAAGTAATGAACCGGTATAAGGCAAACTATCACTGGCTGCCCAGCCACGTATTCTGAACTGAATCTGTATCTGGGTTCCGGCTGTAATTTGCCCCATCCAATGTACGGGAGTTTGTAATGTAGCAGTACCACCACTCGGCCGATCTCCTGCCATATATGATGTGGCAATTTCCGTATTATCAGTCATATTCATAATCCGTATTCCTTGTATCTGCCCACCACCACCGGTAACAGCCAGCTGAATATTTCCCGAAAAAGAATAAAGCGAGGTTTCGGGAATGGTAAAAGTTCCTGTTGAATGGATATTATTTTGATCATAATACTCTGTAGTAAAATTTATTACAGTCCATTCAGAAAAGTTGGTATTTGGATAATTGAGTGTTCCTGTACTATTTCCCGAAAAAACATGCTGGGTAGTATTGTTATTGGTAATCTCTGTCTGCAATTCCGGAATTTCACTGAAAGCCTGCCAGGCACTATCTGCCCAGATATAAAAGGTGTCTTTTAAGACGTGGTTGGGGGCAGTTCCCGCATTATTCAGGTTATACACGATAAGCCCTTCATCGGCAGGCAGCACAGGAATTGTGGAAATATCTGTAGTACCCTGAAGATTCACCCGCGGGATCAACAACCCTTTATCTGCTGACACAAGATCTAAAACAGCACCCGGGTCCGGAGAGGTTGTACCTATTCCCACCTGAGCTTTTAAAGCAGATATGGTTATAAAAAAGAGAAAAGAGAGTCTGAATTTCATTGTGTTTCATTTTATTGTTAATGTCTGTAAATATTAATCGTACCTGATTCTAACCGGTAAGTTCCTGCACCTAAATTACTAAACCTGTAATTAAAGATCAGGTTGGTATTAGCATTAAAATTTCTGGTTAGGGTAACTGGAATGGATCCTCTATTAAATGATGGTATAACCTTCACAAAGCTGGTTGCAACCGTTGTTCCATTATTTATAATTCTAAGCTCACCTATATTAGTAATCGTTGAACTTTTACTTAAGTCTATCAAAATTTCTACCGTGTAAACTCCACTCTTTGGAAAGATATATCTATCACTGTTCCAGGCGAAATGTTGGTCCAATAAAATTTCTGCACCTGCTAAAGGGATTGTTTTAAAAATAGTAGTTCCAGCAGTATCTGGTTGCTTTGGTCCTACATTAGCACTGAAAACAAGAATAGGTATACGATCCTTATCAGTAATGTTATCGGCAATATTTGTGCTGCCTTGAAAGTGGTACTGGCCATCACTTCCCCAATAAGCAAGCGCTTTGTCTATTCCATTGGAAATATCAGAGCTAGTGTTATATACCATAAGACCGTTAGCCGGAGAAGAAATAGGGGTAAGGGCATCCGTGTTGTTTATTATAGAAAATCCCGGGATACGGAGTGCTTTTGTATTACTATCCAGCTTAAGCATGGCAGACGGTGTCACATTGGAAGACCCTATCACCACCTGTGCCCTACAGATAGATACAGAAATCGTAAAGAATAAAAAAAATAAAAACTTATACATGACTTTATGGTTATTGATTAGATATTTTGCGGATTGATACATTTGGAGTTACTATTCTATAAGCAGAACCTGAAAAAATTAATTGAAAGCTAATTGAATCTCCTACCTCAAGATTAGTAGCAAAAGTATTGGATGCTCCAGCAAATGCCGCTAGCTGATCTTTAGAACTAATAAACTTATGAACAGGTGTTCCATTTTTGAGAATTTGAAAGGTTGTTGTTCCAACTGCTGCTGTATTGGCTCTTATCTCAACTGCATAAGTGATGATATAAACTCCGCGCTCCTGTATCAAATACCTGTTATAAGTAGCACCTTGTCCTAAAGCACCTGCAGGTTCGTCTCTATATAAAGTGTTGAAAGTAAGCAAATTGGAACTTCCGGCTGCAAATGTAGCAGAAATGTTTGTATTGCTTGCGGCAAAAACAGGTTTGACAAAAGGAATTTTAGGTACCTCTGCTTTGCTTTCCGCCTTGGTCCACATCAGCTCCCATGCAGTCCCATTGTACACATAAGGTCCTTTTTTCACTGCATTCTTTCCTGTCCCGGCTATACTTTTGTTGTAGATTACAAATCCAACCTTGGGATTGGGGACTGTAATTTTATCTGCTGCTGAGGTGAGTGAAACCACCGGAAGCATCAGTCCCTTGTCGGATGCTGTAATATCAAGGATGGCAGAAGGATGGGGATTATCTGTCCCGATACCTACACTGCCGAGCTGGGCCATTGCATGGCCGTAAGAAACAGACAATAACAAACAGACCATTGCTTTCCTATTTATCAGTTTGTTTACAATATTGAGAAAATGATAATGTTTTTTCATACGAAAGACCTTATTAATTGAATAAAAAATTAATTGAATAAGAAATTTTTGCCGATATGCAATTTAGGAAAAGCTAAACACAAAAACACGCCTGATAAAAACACTAATACATTGATTATTTACTACTTATAAGTAAAAAAATACAATTATTTTAAAACACAATAAGGTGAAATCAGAAATAATAAAATATAAAGACGAAGAAATAAAGTATTTTTTTCACTTTTAAAAAAAATAAAAATTTAACTTAAAAAAAACATTTTGTATAATATTACACATCAATAAATACAAATTAATTATTTATTTATAAGTATTATTAGGAAATACTCTATGGAGAAGTACAAAGTTTCATAACACAAACTATCTGTACAGCGGGCAAAATAAAACCATAACAGGTATTCTGTTATGGTTTTATGTGAAGACTTAACGTCTGTTTATAAATCATAGCCGGGCTCTCACCGGAATTTCACTAATTCAACTTCGCGGTCAGCTTTTTAAATTGCTTTTCAGCATTCTTACCTTCGTAAAGAATGGCATACACGGTATCAATAATCGGTAATTTAAGACCTTTTTGTTTTGCTGTTTTATAAATGGAATCTGCGGCATAGTAGCCTTCCGCTACCATGTTCATAGACTGGATGGCAGACTTTACAGTATACCCTTTACCGATGAGATTTCCTAAGTTACGGTTTCTTGAGAACAGAGAATAAGCTGTTACCAGAAGGTCCCCCAGATAAGCACTTTCGTTAACATCTCTTGGAGCTTCATAAATAGCTTCCAGGAAGGTTTCCATTTCACGGATCGCATTTGAAACAAAAACAGCGGTAAAGTTGTCTCCATACCCCAATCCGCTGGCTATACCCGCCCCGATGGCAAAAATATTCTTAAGAATTGCACTGTATTCATTTCCCAGAATATCCTTACTTGTATGGACTTTGATAAAGTCTGAGCTGAAAATTCCTTCAAGCTTTTCCGCCGTTTCATCTTCCACGGTTGCTATCGTAAGATAAGAAAGCCTTTCCATAGCCACTTCTTCTGCGTGGCACGGACCAGCAATCACCGCCTGGTTTCTGAACCCTATTTTAAACTCATCACGCAGGTAGTGCGCTACCACATCATTTACTTTAGGAATTATTCCTTTGATTGCTGAAACAAAAATCTTATCTGAATAATCACAGCTCATTTTATCCAATGTATCGGACAGGTAAATGGACGGTGTCGCCAGAACAATCACGTCACAGGCAGATACCAGTTCATTGATATCCGTTGTCAGCTTTAAGCTTTTCAGGTTAAAATGGGCAGCGGTAAGATAGGTCGGGTTATGCCCGCGGAGCTCTATCGCTCCTTTTACAAACTCACTTCTTACACACCAGTGTACTACCTTACAGTTTTCAACAAGCATTTTCACGATAGCAGTGGCAAAACTTCCACTTCCTACCACCCCTACAGAAACCTCTTTATTATTCTTTTTTGGATTCGAGGATTCTGAAATTATTTTCTTTTTAGCCATAATTGGAATGTGAACTGCAAATATATTAAAACAAGATGTAACAAGGCTTTTGAGAGTAATGATAAAACCCATATTCTGAAAAAATTAACACATCCGCACAATTAAATGCTTAATTAAACGTTAAATACAGAAAAATATAATTTTTATTTAAAAATAACCCGCAAAACGTATTTTTACTTAAATTTGCACGCTTACAACCGTTTTATAATATACTAAGAGAAGAAATATGAAGAAATTTCTAAGCAGCAAAAAGAACGTAAACATTCTTCTTGGAGGACTTTTACTAGTAGTTTTTGCACAAGGTGTGGTGATCGCCAGGCTGTTTTCTCAGAAAGATGACAAGACCTACGAGATCAACCTTGTAAAAATAAACACTGAAAAAGACAGTGTAGATTACTTAAAAATGAAAACAGATCTCACTTTAGTAGATCAGACTGTGGCACAGCTTAATTCATTCCTTAAATCCAAAGACATTTCGAATGAAAAACTGATGGCCCTGAGCAAAGACAGTATTTCAAATTCTGTATATCTGGCCAAACAATCCAACCGATACAGCCAGTATTTAATGGATCTGCAGAACAAACTGATGCAGGTTCCCCTTGGAATGCCAACCGATGGCTATATTTCATCTAACTTTGGCATAAGAAAAAATCCTATTCCTTTCAAAACCGTATTTGCATCCGTAAAACCTGCTGTTTCAGCAGAATCCAAACCAGCTACCGCCCCTGCTCCAAAACCAGAGGTAAAACCTGTACCTGTGGAAAAAATTGTAGAAGTTACGGACAGCTATGGAAATAAAAGAGAAATCAAAGTAATGGTTACTCCAAAAGTGGCTCCCGCAGCTCCTGCACCAGCAGCTTCTTCAGCAAAATCTGTTGCAGGAAACATAACTTCCAAAGCGGCAACGGAAAAAAACAACCCTCCTGCAGAAGCTGACCAGATGCAGTTTCACAAAGGACTTGACATTGCTGTTGCTTATGGTTCCGATGTAAGAGCCGCAGCAGCAGGAACTGTTATTTTCTCCGGTCAGAAAGGAGGTTACGGAAACTGTGTTATCGTTTCCCATGGTAACGGACTGGCTACACTTTACGGGCATTTATCACAGCTTGTTTCAAAAGTTAACGATAAGGTAAAAGTGGGACAGGTTATTGCCAAATCCGGAAATTCCGGACGTTCTACCGGACCTCATCTTCATTATGAAGTACACAAAAACAATACACCGGTTAATCCGAAATTGTTTATGAATTTATAACAACCAACGGCTGCCTTTTTAGGCAGCCGTTTTTTCTTTACAGATTTAATTGTGAACGTAAAAAGTCTAAGGTCTGTAGATTTTTATATTGTTATTTAATTAAAACGTAACAGGGTAGAAAAAGCTGCTGTACAAACGGACAGCAGCTGTAGTATTTATTTCAGGATTCTGAATGTAGCTTTCAGATGCCTGAATGATCCATCCGGACCGGCAATATTCGTATACACAAGATTTTTATTGTAATCCTGAATATGGGTAACATTGAAGCCAAGATGAGGTTCATGCCAATAGACCATAAAAATATTCCCAGCAACTTCTACAGCAGTATACTGCACCGTATCTGTACTGTTTTTTGAGCTTCCGCCCGTTCCGGTGAATGTCATTGTTTTGTTATCTTTAAAATCCAGAAGGAATTTTTCGGTTCCGAAATCCACTTCAATCTTACGGCCGATAGCAGGATATGGAGATTGAAGCCTCCATTGCATTTCTCCAAAAAAAACTTTTACGCCCATTTCCAGCTCTTCTTTTCCGGAAAGTTCAGGATACTTTCTGGCCATAAAATTCACAACCGCATCTGTTGTCCTGTTTTCTGTAACTGCTTTTCTGTAATTCTCAAGGTAGTTTTTCATAAAATCAAGAGACTTTGGAGACAGAGAGTTTTCTGAAAAATGAGAAGGGACAACCTGTTCCGGTTTCAGGGCTTTCATCGCATCAATCTGAGCAATCCACAGATCAACAGCCTTCAGGTTCTGAGTATCTGCCATCCACAGATGCGAACCCGTGGAAACAGAAATTCCTCCGGCAACTGTTTTTAAGGAAGGGATCCATAAAAAACTATGGGCCGGATCTTCAGGGTTCTGTTTTATTTCAATCTTATTTCCTTCCAGATCCGGAATAGTATTTACCGCTTGCGGAATGATAATTTCTGCCGGAGCATCTTCTTTGAGCTGCGGTTTCCATACTGCTATTTTATCATCTTTTGAAGCTGAAATAAGGTAAGCAGTCTGAGCAGTGGAAACAATTTCTGCGTCAGGAAATGCTTTATGAATCACATCTAATCCGAAATAGAAATCGGGGTCGCTGTGGGAAATAAAAACAGTTTTCAGATTTTTTCCTGTCGCTTTTATTTCTTTTACCAGCTGTTCAGCGTATTGTTTCTGGAACTGGGCATCAATAAGCACAGCATCCTTATCTCCATAAATGATTGTGGACGTAACAGAAAAAATTGCTTTTGCCCCCGGATTGTATACTTTAATCTTCAGATTTCCGGCTGACAGCATGCTTACGAAAGCCAGCAGAACAATCAGAGGTAATACTTTCTTTTTTAACATGGGTTGGTTTATGATGATTTAATAAGCGGCGGTAAAACGTTCGCGGATGTGGTTGTTCTGTTCCAGCTCATCCACAAGGGCTACTGCTACATCTTCTACGGAAAGACGGCTTCTTCCGTTTTCGTCAAAAACCGGAGTTTCCAGGGAAGTTCTGTATTTTCCTGTTCTTTCTCCTGTATTGGCCTGATTCATTTCAATGGCCGGGCTGAAGAACGTCCAGTCTAAGGTATTATTTTCCTTGATTTTGTTAAGATAATCCCTTGCTGCTGTTGCTCCGGGCTTATAGGCTTCAGGAAAATCAGGTGTGTCTACAATCTGTACGTGGTCTGGTGTATACAGGCTCCCTGCCCCTCCTACTACAATCAGTCTTTTAACCCCGGATTCTTCCACTGCTTTTTCAATGTTCTGAGATCCGTTCAGGAAATCATGGTAAAGATTTGGGTTTGCCCATCCTGCATTGAATGCGCTGATCACAGCATCGCTTCCTTTTAAAGCTTCTGCCAGCTCATTTACATTATTTACATCCACACTTTTTGCGGTTACATTGGTTTGTGTTTTTACCTTCGATGCATCTCTCACTAAAGCTTCCACTGCATATCCTCTTCCTGCTAATTCATTAACGATCTGTGTTCCTACAAATCCTGTTGCTCCAATTACGGCTACTTTTTTCATTTTGTTTTATTTTTAAATTAATTGTAATAAATTTTGTTACATTTACAGATAAAAAATTTTATCCAAACTGTTCGGAAAATTCTTTCAATGACTTGTTTCCCAGGAAGCTGACCACCAGTTTATCGGTTTCTTCAAACAAGGTATCCAGATGTACATTAATTTCTTTCCCAACACTACAGGCCGGATTGGGATTCTGATTTTTCTTCCCTAAAACTTCCGTGTTTTTCACGGCCTGGTAAATTTCAGAAATGCTGATTTCTTCGGCACTTCTCGCTAAATGGCTTCCGCCGTCTTTCCCTTGTCTGCTCGCAATAAGACCTGCCTCTCTCAATACGCTGATCTCCTTTCGGACAACCACCGGATTGACATTGATGCTGCCGGCGATCCAGTCGGATGTAAGCCATTCCTGAGGACTTTTCGCCAGTAGGGTCATAATATGTATTGCTGTAGCAAATCTTGTATTGTTCATTGTAATTACCGGACAAAGGTAAAACATTTTTCTAAATGTAACAAATATTATTACAGTTAAATTTTTCTTAAAGGATTAACCGGTCTAAATCCAGCAGCAGATAATTGATGTTCTGATTAATGGTTCTGGTTGCCGATTGCATCTGGTTGAGCATAGCTGCCCGGTTATGAAGGTCATTCGCCCTGTAGTACCCTCCATCACTGAAAATCACCGACTGATCTGCATTTTGCCTGTCATCATCAAACTGGTAATGCAGCCATCGTTCTTTCATATTTCCGATAATGGAACGGGATTCTCTGTTTGAGAATTTTTTTTCTGTATACATGTACCAGATGAAAGGCGGAAAATTCGGGGACTCCAGTTTTTCTCTCCAAATATCTCTTAAAAGATTTCTCTGATGAATAAATTCCACTTTTTTACCTTTAGGATTGAGAGTAGCAAGACCGAAGCCGGCTCCTAAAACCCCTCCTCCGATATCTATGGCATTACTCCAGCCTTCATCTTTCACAATTCCGCCTGCAATGGAAGCAGCTGCTCCTGCAATAATAGAATATAGAATCAGTTTGTTATTTCTTGAATCATTCAGGTTATCCACATAATTTCCGATCTGGGCCACTCTTTCCCCTTCACAGTCAAATTCTGCAGCAACAGCATCCAGTTCTGTAAGAGCAATGGTAATTTTACTGTTGATTTTACTTTTAAGCTGCAATACTTTCACCTGGGAAGCCAGGGAAGAGTCTTTTTTCAGTTCCATGATCTGGTGAACCTCATCAAGGTTATCCAGTGCATTCAGAATAAGGATACTCTGGTCAGAAAAAGTCTGTTTCAGGTCTTTGTTCGCTGCCAGAATGGAATCGGAATTATAAGACGGGACTTTATTACTGTAATTGTATTTGAAAGGCGCTTTGCAGTAGCTGTCTTTAAGGGTGAGGATATTCTGTCTGATGACCTGGTTTTTTCTGGAAACACAGGAAGCCATCAGCACAGAAACAGCCAAAAAATAAAACAATTTTTTCATTCAGTCGGATATTTAAATACGATCAGGACAGTCCGGACCGCCTGATACAGCTAATTTAAGATAAAATTCTTTCCTTTTAACCACCGAACTTAAAATTTAGTTCAGTTTAGCCGTATTATAAATAAAAAAATTTACCTGAATACAGGTAAATTTTTAAATATTTTCAGGCATTACTTACTTAATATCCAGCAATTCCACTTCAAAAACAAGGGTACTGTTGGGGCCGATCTCTTTACTGATCTGCTGATCTCCATACGCTAAATGCGGCGGGATAATCAGTCTCCATTTGCTGCCTACAGGCATCAGCTGAAGAGCTTCCGTCCATCCTGCAATTACTCTGTTTAAAGGGAATGATGCCGGGGTACCTCTTTTTACGGAGCTGTCAAAAACTTTTCCTGCAATGGTTGTTCCGTGATAGTGGCATTTTACGGTAGATTTAGGTCCCGGTTTTGCTCCGTCGCCTTCGGTAATAATTTCGTATTGTAAACCGCTTGGAAGCTGTACAACGCTTTCTCTCTTACCATATTCATGCATATATTCCTGACCATCTTTCAGGTTTTTCTCCGCCTGTTCTTTTTTACGTTTAAATAACATATCTGCTACTCCCATACTATAATTTTTTACAAAGATAGGTCTTTTTAACGTTGAAAATAGTTTTTCCGTCTGCTGAAAGAATTCAAACATCTTTAATATTATGTTAACACAAAATCAGAAACTTGGCGTTATAATTGAATTTAAAAACTAAATGCCACATTCACTAAAATATAATAAGAAATTCGATGAGCTGAATGAAGAGGAAAAAAAGCTTTTGGAAATCAATAAAAAAAGTATTGCTGATTTTGTTGAACACTCCTCCTCCATCAGCGATGTCAACTACGCTACCCGGAATGCCCATGCCAAAACTTATGCAGTTACGGAAGGCTTTTTCTATGCTGATGAAAATATTCCCGAAGAATTTCGCCATTTCTTTGACAAAGACAGATTCGACCTAATCATCCGGCTTTCCAATGCCCGGCTCAAGATTAAGAATTCCGGGAAAGATATTCCGGCCTATGGATTTGCAGTGAAAATAAAGAATGAAAACGGAGGAACTATCGCTAATTTTCCACTGGTGAATTTTCCTTTATTCCCTGTTAATTCAGTTTCAACATTTCTGAAGCTTTTTACCGCTGTGAACAGGCTGTATATGAAAAAATGGAACAGTATCTTCACTATCCTTGCCCAAAGCATTAAAATAATTCCATCCTTATTAACTTTATCTTTTGCCAGAAATATTCTGAAGCTGATCCGTAAAAGAAATGATTTTATCCTGTCTTTTGATTATCATTCTGTAGGGGCTTACCGTCTTGGTGATCATATCATTAAAATAAAGTTAATCCCACAGTCTGCTGATCCTCATTTTGGAACTCAGCTTACCACCAAAGAAGCCGTAAAAACCTATTTGAAAGATCATGATTTTACAGCTGAAGTTTTGATTCAGCTTTGTTATGATCTGGAAAACCAACCAATTAACAGGCTTAACACAGAATGGAAGAATTCTCCTTTTATTAAAATCGGTGAGGTGCTGATAAAGAAAAATTCTCTTCTTGATCCGCGGGACTGTACCAATGAGTTGCTTTCATTTAACCCGTTTGAAAGTATGGCTGCTTTTCAGCCGGTGGGGAAAATTCAGAAACTGAGGGATGAGGCTTATAAAACTTCAATACAGACGAGAAGGAAGATCAATAAGCTTTTGCATGGGAAATAATTTCCACCTGTCACAGAAGAAAGAATATGCCCAACCTGTGTATTCTGGAGATAAAAATATTCATCAACATTTGTGGAATATGTGGGAAATTTCAAGGAAAAAATTCGGGCATCCCGGCCTATGAAATATTTTTAAACCACAAAAGACACAAAAGGCTTTACGCTTAGTAGAGATAAGTTTACAACACGACGCATAAAAGGACACATGAGTTTTTAGAAATCTATGATTTCTTTTGAATAATTAATTGAAAGAAAAAAAGACTGCCATGATAACAGTCTCTGTGATTATTTAAATTTCCGGTCTTCTTCTTTAATAGGTAAATCGTTGATGCTTGCGAATCTTTTCTTCATTAATCCGTTCTCATCAAATTCCCAGTTTTCATTTCCGTAGGCTCTGAACCAGTTTCCGTCTTTTGTACGGTATTCGTATTCAAAACGGACCGCGATACGGCTGTCTGTATGGGCCCAGTATTCTTTTTTAAGCTTATAATCCAGTTCTTTTTTCCATTTGCTTTGAAGAAACTTTACAATCTCTTCTCTTCCGTTGATAAAAGTATCCCGGTTTCTCCATTCACTATCCCGCGTATAAGCTTCAGATACTTTTTCAGGATTCTGGCTGTTCCATGCGTCTTCTGCCATCTGTATTTTTTGCATTGCCGTTTCAAAGGTGAAAGGCGGAAGCGGATGTTTCTGTTCCATTGTTAAGGTATTAGATTGGTGATTATTTTTTTTGAACGCTCTATTAATTCATTGGTCCTGAAAACCTGGCTTTCGATAATACTGCTTTCAAAAAGCATATAAATGTGATCAGAGAGGGCTTCGTCTTTCAGTAATTCCAGAAAATATTTTCTGAGTGCTGCTTTATGGTCCATGATCTCCTTCATTATTTTTACATTATCTGTAGGAATTTCCGACAGAATATTCAGGAAGCTGCATCCCCTGAAATTCTCTTTTTCATTCATATACATCAGGAAATCAAAGGCTGTGAGGATTCTGGATTTCAGATCTTTACTTTTTGCTGAAAATTGTTCAAGCTCATTAAACCAGTAAACATGTCTTACTTTAAGAAATTCTACGCAAAGGTCTTCTTTGGACTTGAAATACTGGTAAAAGCTGGCTTTTGCCACGCCGGCATCTGAAATGATCTGGTTGATTCCTGTAGAGTTATACCCCTGCCTGGCAAACAACCCGAATGTTGCTTCTACAATTCTTTCTCTTGGAGACATCATAATATTTTGTTTTTGTGTTCTGCAAATCTACAACAAAAAGAAAATATAGACAAACCGGTCTGTATTTTATTGTAAGATAAAAAATGAAGACGGAGCACGGCAGCTGATAGCTTTTACAGGAAATGTCCGGATATTATTGATTCAATATTAAAATTTCTATGAGTTCAAAAAAAATGGTCACACCTGCGTAAAAAAGCAATTCTCCATTATTCAAATCAAAAAAAATCCCCCGGAATAAAAATCCCGGGGGCTTGTCTGTATTATTTTATCTGTTCTTCATTTTCTTCCAGTTTCTCTTTCTCCTCTTCTTCCTTATCAGGGAAAATGATGGATAATAGAACCGAGATGACCAATACCCCTCCTACAATTCCTAAAGAAATCGGAGACGGAATATGGATCCACGGCGCAATAAGCATTTTTACCCCGATAAAGGACAGGATAATCGCCAGTCCGTAAGGAAGCTTGCTGAACATATGGATAAAGTTCGCTAATAAGAAATATAATGATCTAAGTCCCAGGATAGCGAAAATATTTGATGTATACAGGATGAACGGGTCATTGGAGATCGCGAAGATCGCCGGAATTGAATCTACTGCAAAAAGAACGTCTGTAAATTCAATTACCCCAACCACAACTAAAAGTGGTGTTGCCATTTTGATTCCGTTCTGTACTGTAAAGAATTTATCGCCATCGTAATTATCGGAAACTTTCCAGAAACTTTTGATGAGTTTTGCTCCTGCTGTATTGCTGTAATCTTCATCATCACCGTCATCACCATCTCCCCATGATTTGATCCCTGCATATACAAGAAATAATCCGAATAAGGTCATTACGACGTTGATTTTTACGGCTTCTCCGAAGATATTCATTTCAGGAAGGTAGGTCAGATTGATCAGTCCTACTCCGGCAAAGATAAATATCGCCCTGAACACCAATGCACCGATGATTCCCCAGAAGAGAACTTTGTGGTGAAGGTATTTCGGAACTTTAAAGAAACCGAAAACAAGAATAAAGACGAACAGGTTATCTACAGAGAGGGCTTTCTCAATCCAGTAGGCAGCCTGATACTGGGTAAATTTCTCTATCGCCAGCGCATGGCTTTCGGGAGTTCCGTCTGTATTGAAAACCCAGTAAACGACTCCTGAGAATACCATGGACAGCGAGATCCATACGACAGACCAGATGGTAGCTTCTTTGGATGATACTTCGTGACTTTTTTTATTGAATACTCCTAAGTCCAGGAGCAGCATGATAACGACTGTTATCGCGAATCCCCACACCAGGCCAGGGTGCAGATCTATAATACTTTGATGTTCCACTTGAGTTATGTGTTATTATATGACAAAAGCAATAGCTGTACAGGGTACAAGTATTGCTGTTTTATTTATTTTTCTGATTGATAATTCCTTACAAATAATTCATCTGTACGGTCTGTATAGTCTGCTCCAGTTTTCGGTCTGAAGTGGGATCTCCGATAGCATTGAATTTCCACTCTCCGTTTCTCTTGTAGAATACTCCCATAACCATGGCAACATGTCCACTGAAAGAAGCATCGTTAGCAACGTCATATTTAGCAAAAATTTCTTTCACATTCGTTGGAGTTCCTTCGTAAATACGGATGGAAGCAAAGGGAATTGTTGCAAAATCCTGCCCCTGGTAGCTGTTCAGTACCATGGCAACATGCTCAACGTTAGGTTCCAGCTGGCTGAAATCTACCGTGATTACTTCATTATCCAGCCCGTCATCACCGTTTACGTCCCCTGTAAGGTCGTCTCCGCTGTGTCTTACGGAACCGTTTCTTGATTTAAGGTTTCCAAAGTAAATTACCTCTGTAACGTTTTTGTTTGAGTCATATAAAATGCAGCTTCCGTCTAAGTCTACTGCTTCTTTTTTAGTTCCAAATAGTCCTTTTTTTTCAATCGCACCCCAGTTGATCCCCACACACGCCTGGTTAAGCGTTGCACCGTTCTCTTTTTTCAGGTTGATTCTCTGACCTTTTTGTAAGTTAATCGCCATGTTTTAAAGTTTGTAATTGTTGTTATTTTTACGAAAAGCAAATGATTGATCTGCTTCTCAAATTTCGTTTTAATTATTATTCAAATTCAGATTAAGCATTGCGCGCAGGATATTCGTTTCTTCGTCAAAATCGAATACTTTGCTCATAATGTCTATGTTTTCCAGGTTCCGGAGATAGTCTTTCAATACGTTTTCCACTTCCGGAGTGAGGGTCCGCTTTCTTTCATTCATAGAACCTTCCAGCTGCTCATTTTTATTTTTCAGCTGGTTGATGATGGAACTCTGATTGGATTCATTTTCGGATATATCCAACTTATCTAATTCATGCTCAAAAAGATAGAGTTTTTTATCATCTATACTGAAAATAAAATAATCATCGGATTGAAAAATCTTAAAAAGCTCATACTCATGAATCCCGATAAGATAACCGCAGACAAAACGGACTTTAAATCCCTGTATATTCAGTCTTCCCAAAAGTTTTCTTTCGATGGCAAAATCCCTGTATTGATAAGCAGGAAAAGTGCCCGGCTTCAGCAATGTTTCATCTGCCTGTGTGCGGTAAAATTCCTGTGCATATTTTTTATGAAAATACGTCACATCATCCCAGTTAGCCGTAAAGGTATCTTCTGTGAGGTCTTTATACACTGTCTTCAGATGCCGGGAAAATATACCGCTGTACATTTTCCTGTCTGTCTCAAAGCTATCAGCTCTTTTTTCCTCAAATCCTGTAATATATTTGCTGTTGACATCAATTTCGTTAATGACAGCCAGCATTTCGTTTTCCTTCTGCCTTTTGATCTTGTTGAGAAGCTCAATCAGGCTGTCGGTATACTGAAGGTGGAAAAGTTCCAGCTTATTAAAGTCCAGTGCCTTATTTTCCTGGAACAGATTATGGATAATATCGGTTTTAATGTAAATCGATATAATGTCAATATGTTCAAAAAAATTAGCAAGAAGCTTAAGCTTAGTTAACCTTCTTCTGCTCTGAGACATTATGGTTGCTGCATCATCCCCCACCTTGGTATCCTGTTATTTAACCTCTTACGTTGGCTTTTAATTCGTGTTCTAATGTCTGAAGATCCTGATCCAGTTTTCTTCTGCTTTCCGCACCCTGCTTCTGGATTTGTTTTACTTCATTCAGCGTATTGATAAGCATTGAAGTTGTTTCTCTTAATGTTTCCACAGAGACAATAGTCTGCTCGTTCGCTCTGGCAACATTCACTGAATTCTGTCCAAGGCGTTCTGCATTCTTTCTTAGGATCTCTTCTGTTGTGGAAGACACTTTCTGCTGAATTTCAATATTCTGCTGCTGTCTGTACATCGCTACAGCCAGTGACAACTGGTTTTTCCATACCGGAAGTGTTGTCGTAAGGATGGTTTGTGCTTTTTCTGCAATAGAAACGTTGTTATTCTGTACCAGCCTGATCTGCGGAAGGGACTGCATCATGATCACACGAACCACTTTAAGATCTGCCATTCTGCGGTCTAACCTTGCAATGAAATCTCGTTTATCCGCAATCTGATAATCCTGATAGTTCTGCGGAGCAGCTTCCATCTGAGCCAGTTCAGCAGCAGCTCTTTCCATTCTCAGACTTCCTGCAATTACAAGGTCTTCAATCTGCTTGATAGAGTTCACATTGCTTTCAAAGATCGTCTGAAGAACAGCATTATCTTTTGTAGAAGTAATGATTCCTGCATTTACTTTATAGGAGATCTGCTCGATATTATTGATGATCTTGTCGTATTTGGTAAACAGATTTTCAACCTGGGTTATGACCTTCTTCATGAACGGCAATTTGCTCAGGAAGCTTTTTACTTTATTACTGTTCAGTTCATCTACGTCTACATAATTAAGCTCAACAAGCAGGTCATTGATAAGTACCCCTACTTCTCCTGAGTTGGATCTTCTTACATTTCCTAAGAAGCTGTCACTCTGATTGGAAAGCGTTTTCTGAAGCTCGGCACCGTAATTTACGATAGATCCCGGATTGGTTTCATCAATTGAATTGGCCAGTACTTCATACTTCTGACGGTCTTCTGACTGCATCTGCGTCAGGTTTACATTTCCTTCCCTATCCACAAGAACCGGTGGTGCTGTATTTTGAGCAGGCTGCGCCGGAGGCGTCATTGGAGCAGGCTCAAATGTTTTAAGAGGCTCAATAGATCCGTATGGATCCGTTGGCTGATTTCCCTGATTATCCATAATTACTTCTGATAAATTGATACAAACTTGTCAAGGCCATCACGCTGTCCTGCGCCTACGGCCTCAAATTTCCATTCTCCGTTTCTGTTGTAGATTCTTCCGAATTCTACTGCCGTTTCGATTGAGAAATCTTCGTCCAGTTCATATTTTAAGATTTCTTCATTCGTATCTGTATTGAAAATTCTGATGAAAGAATTTCTTACCTGTCCAAAGTTCTGTTTTCTGGAATCAGCTTCGTGGATGGTTACTACAACTGTAATCTCTTTGATAGCGGAATCTATTTTTGTAAGATCTATTTTGATCTGCTCATCATCTCCCGATCCCTCACCGGTAAGGTTATCTCCGGTGTGGATTACAGCTTTATCCGGGGATTCAAGGTTGTTATAGAAGATAAAATGGTTATCTGAAACCAGTTTTTTATCTTCTCCAAGCAGGAATAAAGAAGCGTCAAGGTCAAATGCGGTTCCTGTAGAAGTATTATTGATATCCCATCCTAAACCTACAGTGAATTTAGGTGCGTTAATGTTTTCTCTTTGTCCTTTTTGTAAGTTAATAGCCATAGTGTAATTCCGTTTGTGTTAAAAAATTGATGTTATTTTCGTATTCTTTTATTAAATGATAATTATTGCTGATCGCCAGCTCCAGAAGAAGATCCATCTGCTCCTTCTTTACTTTAGACGTAAGATAGTCAAAATTACTTGAATCCAGCCCTAAAATATATTTTACAATTCTGGTATTAAACTGAAAACTTGGTTTCAGCATGACTTCTGCAATATGTTTTACGTTTTTTACTGCATAATAATTGAAGAAGTTTTCTATTTTCGGATCAATATCAGAATTCATCAGCTCTGCATAATACAGAAACATAAAGTCTGCTTCCACATTATACTGGTTCAGAATTTTGTGAACCGTGTATTCGTGGCTTCCTGTAATTTTTATATCGTCTATAAAAATACAAAGTTTTCCTCTTAAAAAATCTTTATCAATGTAATAAGTATCGTTTGCGATAAGATTTTTACGGTCTTCAAAGTTCAGATTCCCATAATCTGTGATGTATGTATGATTTCTGTTGATCTTAGAAAGGATACTTGACCTTTTTCCTTTCTGAAAAAGAAAATGATCCAAATGCTTTTTAAAATAAAAGCATAAAAAATTAGAGGCTGTAGGAATCGCCATATATGGGCTTGGAAGCACTACGATCTCTTTGTCTGTATCTAAAAGATATTCATATCCGGCAATAAAGCCATCAAATAACTCTTTCGCAAATTTTTCAGCATACGACTTATCGCCGTATTTGAAATAGCTGTATTCTGCGGGCGAAAAAGTAAATTCATCCGCCGAATGAATGTGATGTAAACTGTATCTGTTGTCCATATTGATTTAGTGTTTAAGTAAGTGTGCACTGAAACCGAAATCTTTTGCTCCCTTGTAATCGGCAACCGGATTATCTCCGATATGTAGAATTCGGTGAAGTGGCAGCTCCTGATCTGCAATGTTATTCTTCACTTCCTGAAAAATAAGCGGATTGGGTTTGGAGCAGTTGATCTCATCAGAATAAATATGAAAATCTATGTATTGATCCAGATTTTCACCTTTGAGGAATTTCCTCATCGTTGTTCCTTTAATGAAACCTGTATTGCTTAAGATGTTGATTGTTTTTCCTTTATTTTTAATTTCATCAAAAAAACGATGAATATTTTCAAAAATAACAACAGGCCTGTATTCCAGAAAAAGCGCTTCACTTTTCAGATAAAATTCTTCCAGGCTTTTTCTATCCAACTGTTTTACATCAACATTCATTGAATTCAAGATCAATAAATAGATTTCAAAAGTATCTATATTCCCTCCGGTTACTTCATTGATGGTATTGCAAAGATCATCGTAATATTTTACAGCTTTCGCAACTTCATCAATTGATTTATCAATATTGAAATACGAGGAGAACAGCTCAACTCTTTTTGTTTTAAATTCAGGATGAGATTTGATTAAGGTGAGCCACAGGTCAAAGGAAAAATGACAGTGGTTATGAATGTCGATATCTGTTTTCAATCGTTTTAAGTTAAAAGTTTTATTTAGCTTCTTGAAAAAGATTTAAAAATTTTCAATCATCAACAAGTGTTTAATTTTCATTTCTTCCCAAAGATAAAATTTTTATCATAAATGCATCACTTTCATTATATCTTTTAAGATATTTTAAGATTTTTTTATGGATCAGACCGGTTATAAAGGATAGACTTAAAAATATCTTTAACCAGATTTCGTAAAAAAATGTTCAAAAAATTTTTGACAATTGAAAAAAAATTATAATTTCGCAACCGATTATCAATCAATAATGTCAACAAAAATGATAAATATTATAACTTTAAGCAATCCTGTCAGAGCTGTGTACTTTGGCAGCACTGAATATTTATCTGAATAGTTCTGTAGATCTTTTTTACTAAAAATATGTTAAAAGACCTCTCTGTTCAGACAGGTCTTTTTTGCTGCCCAATTTTCAGACTTTAACCCATCAGAAATTCTGGTGTCCGGTTACGTTTTGCTCTGAAATATACCATATCATCATTCATCAGTTTGATCTCCTATATACATCGTATAAGAATTATAAACTGACAGAAATCCTTCAGGCCGGAAATTTCCCGGTCCGGGAACTGCTATGCATTTTTCAGAAGAAACTTACTTCACCGTACTCCCAGAAACTGATATTCAATAACATAAAATCAACCATATCATTCAACAACATGAAATACAATACACGAAATATAGGAATCATAGCACACGTAGACGCAGGAAAAACCACTTTATCAGAAAGGCTTCTTTATTACACAGGACTTATTCATAAGATCGGCAATGTAGATGACGGCAATACTACTATGGATAAAGACATCCAGGAGAAAAACCGGGGAATTACCATTTCATCGGCTGCTGTCTCTACCCAATGGAAAAAAGGAGGAAATGTATTCAATATTAATATCATTGATACGCCGGGCCACATTGATTTTGCGGTAGAAGTGGAACGCTCTTTAAGGGTTCTGGACAGTGTAGTCGCTGTTTTCTGCGCTTCTTCCGGAGTACAGCCGCAAACCGAAAACGTATGGTTCCAGGCAGAGAAGCACGGTATTCCAAAGATCTGTTTCATTAATAAAATGGATAGAACCGGAGCGGATTTCTTTAGTGTTTTAAAAGAAATTGCAACGAAGCTCAATACCATTCCGTTAGCATTGCAGATTCCAATAGGTGCTGAAGACCATTTTGAAGGCGTTATTGATCTTGTGAAAAAGAAAGCGCTTTACTGGATTGATGAAACCGGGGAAACTATTGTGGAAAAAGAGATTCCGCAAAGCTATATCCAGGAAGCTGATGAATACAGAGCTAAGCTGATGGAAACCCTTGCAGAACATGATGAAGCACTCTTTGAAGTTTTTATGGAATCTGAGCAGGAGGCTTCCCTGGAAATGATCACAGCTTGTATACAGAGAGTTTGTACAGCAAGACTGGCAGTTCCCGTTTTATGCGGTTCTGCTTTTAAAAACAAGGGAGTTCAGCCGCTTCTGGACGCAATTGCTGATTATCTTCCCGCGCCGGAGAAGCTTCCACCAGTTCAGGGCAAAGATCCAGGAACCGGAGAAGCTATTGAAATAGAAAGAAATAGAGCGGCCTCTTTCTCAGGAATCGTTTTCAAGGTAGTGATTGATAAACATATGGGAAGGCTTGCCATGCTCCGTATCTATTCCGGAACGATACAACCGGGCGATACTGTGATGAATGTAAGAACCGGGGAAAGTTTCAGAATTTCCAGAATTCTGAGAATGCAGTCGGATAAAACATTATCGACCGATGAAGGGAAAGCAGGCGATATTGTTGCTTTAACAGGTATAAAAGATGCTAAAACCGGGGATTCCCTGTCTGCATCTGAGAGCCCTGTTCTTCTGGAGTCTATTACGATTCCGGCTCCTGTGATAAGGGTTGCCATAGAGCCTAAAACAAACAGTGATGAAAAATCTTTCGGTTTAGTTCTGGCTAAAATCCAGGAAGAAGATCCTTCCCTGGTTGTGGAAAGAGACGTCCAGACGGGAGAAACTCTGTTAAGCGGCCTTGGTGAACTTCATCTCGAAGTAACGCTGGAAAAAATCCGTCTGAATCACGGAATTGAAGTGAATCAGGGGAAACCCAAAGTTTCCTACCGTGAGATCTTAACGAAAGGACATACCTTCAGGGAAAAGTTTTCTAAACAGAACGGAGGAAGCGGGCAGTTTGCGGATATTACGTTTGAAATCGGCCCCAGAGAAAATAATGAAGCCGGCTTAGACTTCACCAGCCTGATTAAAGGTGGTGCTATTCCCGGTGAGTTTATTCCTTCTGTTGAGAAAGGATTCAGAGAAGCTATGGAAAGCGGACCGTTGAAAGGGTATCCACTGGAAAGCATGAGCATCAGGCTTCTGGACGGATCTTTCCATCCGAATGACTCGGCAGCCCTGGATTTTGAAATCGCCGCAAGAGACGGTTTCAGAAATGCAGCACGGGCATGTTCTCCTAAATTTATGGAACCCATCATGCAGGTGGAGATCCAGAGTATTGAGGAATATACGGGAGCTATAACAGCGGATATCAGCCGCAGAAGAGGAATTATCACTTCCATTGATGAACGTTCAGGAAGAAAAATCTTCACAGCGGAAATTCCATTGGCTTCTACGTTCGGATATATTTCTGATCTGAGAACATTATCCAGCGGAAGGGCTTCCATCAGTATGAAATTATCCCACTATGCTCTGGTGCCGGATTTCATTGCTGAAACATTAATAACCTAAACAACAAGGGCTGTAAAGTGATTTTACAGTCCTTGTTCCGGTTATATGGATATTTTTTTTCGGGTATAATTATTTTAAATGAATATCGGCATTATTCCGCTGATGACACGTTTAATCTTTTAAGGTTGATTTTTTTCTTATTTTTCCGGCATCACCTTATAGGTAGGATCGTCCTGAATATTCACTTCAATCACGGCTTCTGCATTTCCCAGTATTTTACGGCAATCTTCACTGAGATGACGGAGGTATAATTTCTTATTCTGCTGGCTGTACCGTTTTGACAGTTTATCCAAGGCGTCAATTGCACTCATATCTACAATACGGCTTTCTTTAAAGTCTATAACTACTTCATCCGGATCTCCGGCAGGATCAAATTTATCAGTAAATGCAGTTACGGAGCCAAAGAACAGGGGGCCATATATTTCATAGTGTTTAACTCCGTTTTCAGTAATATATTTTTTTGCACGGATTCTCTGGGCATTGTCCCAAGCAAAAACCAATGCAGAAATAACAACTCCAACCAGCACTGCCAACGCCAGATTATGCAGAACAACAGTGATTAAAGCCACAGTAATTCCTACAAATATATCTGATTTCGGCATTTTATTAACAATCCTGATGGAAACCCACTGAAAGGTGCTTATGGAAACCATCATCATCACTCCTACCAAAGCGGCCATCGGAATTTTCTCGATAACAGGGGCTCCGAATAAGATAATCAGTAAAATCATCAATGAAGCTACGATTCCCGATAGTCTGGCTCTTGATCCTGCATTCAGGTTCACTAAGGTCTGTGCTACCATGGCACATCCGCCCATTCCTCCAAAAAATCCGTTGGTGATATTAGCAATTCCCTGCGCAACAGATTCTTTATTGGCATTTCCTTTTGAATTGGTGATCTCGTCTACCATAGACAGGGTCAGTAAAGATTCAATCAGGCCCACACCGGCCATTATCAGCGCATAGGGAAAAATAATCTGTAAAGTTTCCCACGTGAAAGGCAGCTTCGGGATATGAAAGTCAGGAAGGGTTCCACTGATATGGGCAATATCGGCTACTGTTTTTGTCTGAATTCCAAACCCTAAAACAACAGCAAACAATACAATAATGGCGGCCAATGAAGCAGGAATTGCTTTTGTTATTTTCGGAAAGAAATAAACCACGGCGATCGTAAGCGCTGTAAGCCCTCCCATAATGTATAAAGGCATGCCGTGAAACCAGCTGACTACCCCACTGCTGTCTGTAATCTTAAACTGTTCAACCTGAGCCATAAAAATAATTACTGCAAGCCCGTTCAGGAAGCCGTACATAACAGGCTGGGGAATCAGTCTTACAAACTTTCCCAGTTTAAAAATTCCGACCAGCATCTGAAAGATTCCGGCCAGGGCAACTGCGGCAAAAAGATATTCTACACCATGAGATTTTATCAGGGCAATCAGTACAACAATGGTGGCTCCGGCTCCCCCGGATACCATTCCGGGGCGGCCTCCCAAAACTGCAGTAACAAGCCCCATCATAAATGCTGCATAAAGACCGGTTAAGGGAGACAGCCCTGCCAATATAGCAAATGAAAGTGATTCAGGAATCATGGTCATTGCAACCGTAAAGCCTGCCAGCAGTTCATTTTTATAATTAATTTTTTTCGAAAAATCGAATAAGCTTATGGTATTTTTCATTGAGGGACAAAGGTAGGTACTCAACAGATTGTATACAATTATTCTCATTCGGTTTTTTATTTTGGATTTAATTCTTTTTGCTTATTCAGATTAATTAAAATGTTAATTTTCATTAAAATTTACATTTTGAGAAGTTTTTTATAATTTTTAATTAAATTTGAGGATTAACAAATAGATTATTGAACGGCAACTCAAAAGTTTAAAGTAAAATCATAATCTATTTTTATATTTAGAATTATTACGAATAGAATTGCATGAAAGATCTTTAAAAGGTTATATTTGATTCATACCGGACTGTGAAAAAGAAGTTTGAACCAGAGGTCTGCTAAGTAAATTATATGAGAAGAGTTTGCTTTATGTAAAATTTAAAGTGAATGATTTACAGATAAAAATAACCTGAAAACTAACGGAAGACCGTTTAACTGATTGTATCTTTAAGTCATCCACCTGAACATTAAAAAGAACAGGAGGAATTATCATTGTACATCAGTCTGAACTTTTCTCAACAAACTAACTCTGCCCATCACTGCTGTATCAGGTATAATGATTTATTTTTCCTAATGCGTTAATCATAAAATATTGATACATGTTATACAAAGAAATTCATATCGGAAAGTTTATTAAAGAGATGGTTGATGAAAATGAAGTACCGATGGAAAGGATCTGCAATTTCCTCAATAAAGATGAAGAGTTCATAGAAAATGTATATTCCAGCAACTCAATAGATACTGAACTTCTCCTGAGATGGAGCAAGCTGCTTGAGTATGATTTTTTCAGGCTTTACAGTTCACACCTTATTCTGTATGCGCCTCCTTCAGCGGTTAATAAAAACCATAAGAAGTCTGAAAAAATCCCTTATTTCAGAAAAAACATCTATACCCAGGAGATCAAGGATTTTATTATGAGAAGAATTTCTTCAGGAGAAATGACCCACAGTGAAGCCATCAAAGAATATTCTATTCCTAAAAGTACGCTTCACCGCTGGTTTCAGAAAAGCAATGACAATACTAACGGATAAACAGAAATATTATGCGTCCCAATTATAAGAAAATTTACCATGATATGCTTAAGCTGGAACATCCTGAAAAATTAAAGGATCCCAAGATCAGAGAACTTCTTGACAAGCTTCATACAACAGAAGATGTTCTGAACTTCAATGAAAAGATCTTTGAACAGTCCCGGGAGAGCCAGAAAAGCAATCAAAGGCTGAAGACCTATGATAAAAAAACAATGTTTAAACTTTTACAGTATCAGCAGAAGCATGGTTTTACTACCAGCTACATGTCCAGAAAATATAAAATAAGCAGAACCACGATCTCCAACTGGAAAAAGACTTTCGAGGAGGAGCTTAAACAAGTATTAAATGCCGGAGAATAATTTCACCGGCATTTTTTTGTTAAAGGTTACATCCGTAAAAAGCCAGTTTTCATACCGGAATCGAACCGGATAGCTCTGCCGGAATACCCGGCTCCACTATTCCCCCAAAGGGATGATGCGATGGAACTTTTTCCTGACGACACTCTATTTTAAAACAAGGCGACAACTGAATGTGTAATGCGTGCTCTAACCAGCTGAGCTACTCTTCCTGTCCATCGTATTTTGTGGAAGAGGCGGGACTCGAACCCGCGTCCCCGTCGTAATGAGCGAAGTAACACTATTCAACGGCACTTGTTATTGGGACAGATAAGGCAAAAGGCGAAAAAAGTATGCTCATTGAAGAGCGCCGCTCTTACCCATTATGGCAGTGAGCCGGTAATTCGACATCTGCGTGAGACTTGCGTTTTCTGACAGAAAACTTTTACCCTGCCGGATTTCAACCCAGCTTCGCTGATCCGGTCGCCCGGATTACGCTACCTTAGGACCGTTATAGTTACGAAGTAACTTTTTTCTACGACACTTATCTGTTTTATTTTATAAAAAAGAGGCAAAAAGCGAAAAGACAGACGTGCACCTTTTACCTTACTGTTCTTCAGGATTATTGCACTTTTATTAAATTTTGACGTCTAAATTTTTATTCGAAGTAAGCCTTTTCTACAGCACTCTTTTTTTGCATCAGAGTAAAATATCTGAATCTTTCTTTGCCACCTGCTCTGCCTTCTGAGCTACATTCCGTTTACAACAGGAATGACAGGAATTGAACCTGCGTCTGATGGTTTAAATCGAAGTACAATTCTGAAACAACATCTGATGTTTATTTTTTTCTACAATACAGTTTTTTAACAATATCATTATTATTTTTAATCAAGGTAGCAGGGTCAGGATCTTCCGTGCATCTGCTCTACCGTCTGAGCTACCTCTCCTTTTCGAGGGAGTGGGCAGGAATTGAACCTGCGACCCAATGTTCATATTCCCGAAGTATGATCCCGAAACGACACTTGTTTTTTTATCAGGGCTACAGAACAAACAGACGTTCACAACAGAGTGTTCCCTTTTTTACACCATCTGCTATGCAGAGCAGGATTCGAACCTGCATTACTGTTACCCGACGAAGCAATTCTGTTTTACGGCACCTGTTTTTTTATTTTCCATTGTGCTTTCCTGTATTTTTTCCAGTTTCGCTGAAATTTACTGTGCTTTGCATTGACCACTTCAAAGCCGTGTGGAAAACACCGGGAGCATCCCATTTCATCACCGTATAAAATTCTGGAAACCTGTACACCGGAAATTTTCACCGGGAAATCAATCAATCCATATTCATTGATTCCAAACGTTTGTCTTAAAGCTTTAATTTTTTTCATGAGTATTGGGTATTTACCTCAATACACAGCTTCTTTAAGACATGGTTTATAATGATTCATGGTTATTAGTTTTGTATGCTGCAAATTTATATTGCTGCTGCGCATTCTTTTTACGCAGTTTAGTTTTTTTAAATACTTATATATAGTTTTTGCCCTTTTGTGATGATCTCTGACACAAATTTTTTAAAAACGGGATAATAGAAGTTTTCAAAGTCTTCATACAAATATTCTTTCCGGTCGCAGTTTTTAATAGATTCCAAGGTCTGTAGAAAATCATCTGCATTAAGCTCAGTACATTGAGCACTGATATCCTGCCAGCCGATACATTCATTATTTTGTCTCACAAATTCAGGCAGCTTGTTGTATTCTTCCGGGGTGATCCCTTCATAAAACCAATAATTTAAATATCCTCTGAAAGTTCCCCCTCCGAAGAGTGCAGCTTCCCATCTGCCTTCTGATTCCGTCAGAAGCATATATTCTTCACCGCAATCAGGAACTCCACAGCATGGACACAGACAAAGACGTGTTAAATCTTCCTTTATAAAAGGGGTTCTGTTTTCGTTTTCGGACATAGCAATCAGTATTTTGTCAAGGAATCGGGTGATGAACCAATCTGGTTATTGTAAGAATAATCATTATATTTTTAAAAAGCAGTGCCTTTTACAGCACCACTTTTTTAATCATCTGAATTACAGATTTATGGTCTTCCAAAGCATTAAGCACATCGAAAACTTTATCAGACCAGCCTGCAATCAGATATACATCATTTTTTCTGACATCAAGCGGCTGTATACCGTAACCTCCCAGATCGAAAATATACAGTCTGGCATTGGGAGCAATTTCTTTATACCGGTTCCATAAACTTTCAAAAGAATCTTGGGTTCCGTTACTGTTCCAAAGCTGAGTATCCGTAAACAACATCACTTTATCTGCTATTTCTCTTGTACTGATCAGGTCTTTAATCACCAGATAACCGTTGGTGGAATAACCAACCTCTCCTGCACGCTTGTAAAATTCGTCTACGTTTCTCAGGATACCGCTTTTAGGTACCGGAATTCTTTTCCAGATGTCTCCGAACATTCCCGTAATAACATTTTTACACTGCGACTGCAGGATCATGGACATTAATAATCCTATATCGTAAAGCAGCACTTTACTTTTTGGTGAAACAGGAATCTGCATGGATCCGGAAACATCAGCTGCAATGACCACAGAAGTATCGAAGCCAAAACCTTTGATGTTTTCCGCACTTACTTTCACTGCATTTTCCAAAGCTTCCAAAACGGATGACGAATATTTTGATTTTGTGTTTTTTAATTCTCTATAAGCCGCCAGAAATCTGAACGGAAGCTGTTTTGAATTTTTTACGGCTTTTTCATCGGAAAGGTAACGACATATTTTTTCCATAGCCTCTGCTGAGACTTCAGCCTCTAAAATATTTCTCAGGTTCCTCAAAGTAGCCATATAGCCTAATTTGTTACTGAAAATAAGCTCCTCCCATTTATTTCTGAATGCTGATTTCTTTTCCGCTTCATCCGCAAATTTGGTCTGTCCTAATACGGAAAGTTCAACTTCCCAGGTATAAGGAACTGTCAATGTACCATTTGCAATTTTATTAAAAACTGCCTGCTGATCTTGATCTTTTGCTTTTGGATGAACCAGAAATAAAGCATCTTTTAAAGTTACGTCTGTTTTTCGGTTGTATTTAGCAAACTGGTACTCATCAAATCTATTGAAGGATTTTGCAAGACCTTTCTGAATCTGCTTTGAAAGTTTATTCAGTTTTTTAAGGCCTGCTCTTTCATTCGCTATCTGATAATAGGCCAGTAATTCGGTGATTTCATCGGCTCTCTGAATGACTCCATCTACGGTTCTGCTTACAAGGTCTGTCCCGGAAGCTTCCTTGGCCAGTTCTGCTGTCAAAACCATAGGAACTGAGCGCAGGTGCATATTTTTTCTTGCATATACAGCCAGTTTTGCTACAAATTCAGGATCATTTTTCCTGATCAGTGACTGAATTCTGGTTAGTCTTTCATTCCCTTTCTCGTAAGCTGCATTTGATAGTCCTGTTGTAACAACAGCACTGTATAATTCTTCGGCAGGGGTTATGGAATAAGCTTTTGCCCCTTCATGGTTCATTACGGATTCCTTTTCTTTTCTTAAAAAATTAAATTTCATGGTTACTGTTTTTACTGTTAAACATAAGGAAAATCAAAAACTGGCTTTCTGATTTCTGATGCAAAGTAAAATCCTTATCGCGCAATGTTTTTGCGCAGTATGCTTTTTTTGTTTTTTTTTTGTTTTTTTGAGATGAAGTTATCAGAGAAAGCATCATTGCACCGATACACGGATTTTTTATTTTTAAATTGCCCGCAGATTAGGCAGATAAGCAGATTTTTTCTTCAGCAATAAGTAAAAGTTAAAAGTTACTAAAAACCAATAATGGATTTACTGCTTTTAATGATATACAATTCATCTATTATTCATTTTATCTAAAAGAATGGTTAATACCTGCTTTTCACCGTTACATTAACTAGTTTTGTTTCTATTAAAAATCAGTAATAATGATCAAAGGATTATATGAAACTCATGTTCAGGTAAGTAACCTGGAGAATGCGATCCGGTTTTATACGGAAATACTGGGATTAAAGCTGGCTCATAGGGATGAGACACGCCCTATTGCATTTCTGTGGATTGGGGAAAGAAAAGAATTTATGCTGGGGTTATGGGAACAAAAAGAGAATCTCCAGACGAGACATTTTGCTTTTTCCAGCAGTAAAGAAGATATTTTGAATTATTCGGTGGAGTTTTTAAAAAAGAAAGACCTTAAGCCTTACAATTTTCTGAAAGACGGAATTGATAAACCTATGGTTTTTGCATGGATGCCGGCTCTGGCAATTTATTTTAATGATCCTGACGGAAATCAGCTTGAATTTATTTCTATACTGGAAGGCGAAGGAAGGCCTGAACTGGGCGTGATTTCTTATGAAGAATGGCTAGAAACACAGCAACCAGCCTGAGTTGAAAATATGGAAGAAGGAAGATTGAAGTTACTTCCGGTTTATTGAAGGGAATTGTAAAATGGAATGATCTTAAATAACCTTCAAAATTCCCTTTTCCGGTTTTCCAATTCTGGTCCGTCAAAATCAGAAATTCTAATCCCCGGACTGAATTTACTAAAATAAAAAAACAGACTGCTATTCAATCTGTTCTTTGCTTTTTCAGGAAATCTGTATTATTTTTTTTACGGCCAGCATATGTCTGCACGGGCCTCTTTCTCCCTGGTATTTACTGAACCATTCACAGGTACATCTCTCTTTTTCCTCTTCAAGAATAACGGTATGATGCACACCACTCCCCTGTACACGGGCTTCTGTTCTTGTAGCATTGCTGTTCAGAATTTCCACTTTGCCTTCATCAATCAGTTTCTGGGCATTTTTCATCCTTGGATTCAGACTCATGATACGGCTGAGCCTGAATGGCAATCTGCGGTAGAAGAATCCATTGTCATCAAGGTCATACCCCAGTAATCCCATTGCCGCTAATCTCCCTGTAAGATTTTGTGTTTTTTCAAGGCTGATATTTTCGCCTAAAGCAAAAGCTGAAGGATTGAAGGATTGATTGGCATAAGCATATTTATCCAAAGCATCAATCCACTCATCAGAGACTTCACTGATGAGGCTGTCCAGTACAGCTCCTTCTCCTGAAAATCCCCTCCAGCATTCTCTTGACAATGAAAAGCTGAACCTGATGTTTCCTATATAGAGCTGCCATGTTGTAGAATGCATGTCTGCATGTGCAAAAACCTTCATCTGATCAATATAAGGCAGTAGAGGCTCAAGCAGACGTAACCTGTGAAGGCCCCCAACACACACTGAATCTGCCGATTTTACCGGTGAAAACATGGGTTTATTTCCTCTAACGATCAGATAATAATCCGATTTTACAATTCCTTTGGGTATTCCCCTGAACAGCTGCTGCGTCTGGATCTTATTGAAATTGTAAAGGTTCTCCGATTCTGAAAGATAGATCTGAACGGTACTCAAACCTTTAATCCATTTAACAGGCAACGGTACTTTTCTCTCCACTATTTTCTCTTCTTCCTTGTAAAGCCCCATTTCTTTTTCTCCAACAGAGAGCATGATCTTTTCATTGGGACGGATGCTTCCTAAGGCAGTAATCATGGGCTGATTAAAGTCTACATTGGTGGTTCCGTTTTCCAGAAATTCTCCATCCAGACCATCCGGTAATACATCAACTCTTGCATATACTCCCGCACAGTGAGAAAATCCTTCAAAGCGAAGACGTCCGTTCCCGACAGTAACAATAGGATCTTTAAGCATAGCCATCTGAAACGGTGACAGATTAAAACTGGATTTCACAATATTGGAAAGTGCAATCAGACATCTGGCCAGAATAAATGGCTGGCTGACATTTCCCCAGAAAAAGCAGGGCGCGTCTGTTTTTTTCTGAATCTCACTGTATCTTGCCAGAAAGAGTTCTTCAGAAATATCTTTTTTTACCAGAGACGAAGGTCTATGATAGTTGTAAGTAAGCATATCTTCCATAATTTATTTTTTTAGAAGAAGATTGCAGATTTTTTTCAGACTGGAATTTTCTTTCCAGCCGTCAAGTTTGTTTTTTAAGTTTTCATTGACTTCTGACTGATTTAAAGACAGAACCTCATAATATATATCTAATATTCTTTTAAGATTGGTAACGGGAGCATCCATCTTCAGCAGGATATGAACGGTTAATTCTTCAAGAGCCAGATTGTGGTCTCTGCTGACATTCAGCATCTGATGCTGCACCAGGTCTGTAAATCGTTTTACAGGGGCCCATTCCAGTTTTTCATGGAGACCGATTACTTCTCCAAGACGTTTATTATCCATTACTTTATAAGAGACATGTTCCACCCATATTTCCGCAGCTGTACCACGGATTACCTTATCTCCGTTAAGGAATATTGTTCCCAGAAAGAGCATACTCATATCATCCAAAGGCTTTTTCAGCTCATGGAGCGCCTGTGTTGCGTTCAGAACCAGCCCTCTTTCGTACACTTCTGCTATCCCTGAATAATACAGGCAGGTTTTTATTATTTTCGCCAGTATATTTCCGGGGGTATTAGGAAAGCTCCAGATAAAGAACGGAATTTCAGAAAATGAAGCCTGCTCCGCTATGACATACTCCAGAAACAGCTGGTGTTCTTTTTTTTCAAAATGATATTTTGGAATTTTTATATCAAGTTCCACCGGATAGTATGAGTTTTTTCCACTGTCAATGGTCTTCCAGCTATATACCCCGGAAAGAAACTCCTGAGGAATGTTATCATATCCAAAGTCTTTAAATTCTTTAAAAACAGTTTGCGGAGAACGTGTAATACCTGCTGTCATCCACCATGCAGGATGTTCAAATTTTCCCTGAGGGGCTGCATTTTTACTTAAAAAGAAAAGCAGCAGATCTTTATACTCACCTTTTAGCCTGCCTGCCAGCTGTAATGCTTCAGCGGTTCTTTCCAGTGAACAGCGCTGCAATGCCAGCTGCACATCCATAGGATCAGGGTCTGTCCCTTTCTTCTGGTATATTTCAAACCTCTCAACCAGCGTCACAGGAGATATCCAGCATGGCGCATGGGTTGTAGTGGAAAGTAACGGTATCTGATCTCCCGATTTGATCTTCCGGAAAGCATGGATGGCAATCTGTAAAAATGGCTTCATCGCCAGCCCACCTACCACAAGATCTTCAAGAGGTACCAATTTTTTCTGATAGCTTGAATAAACTTCTCTTGTGGCTTCATCCTCGCGTGTTCTGGCATATATTTTTTCCAGATTTTTAAGCTGTACGGGATATTTTTCCAATAAGGAGAGGCCATAGTTAATGATCAGGTTACACAATATAACATTGAAATAAGGAACTTCCCATTTTGCAATAGTTTTACAGGCTTTTTGAAAAACTGGTTCAAACAGCTTTACCGATTCTGCATCTGCTTCTCCTGCAAAACGAACCATTCCTGCTATTGCCAGATCATGGTAATAGGTTCCGGGATTTTCAATAGCCTGGGGAAGGAAAAACATAAGGTCCTCGAAGTTTCCGGGAGCCTGAAGCTTTACATCTTCACTAATTAGCTCTAAGGTTTCAACCCTTACCTCATCCAGCTCCTGATATTTATCGTCTATAAATAGTGCTAATAAAGGTTTAACATTAGCCAGAATATTATCTGAATAATGGGATAAAGCTTCTTTTATCCCTTCAGAAACAGGAATATATTTATAAATAATTTTAGCTGCTTTGGATTGTATGCTTTCATCTTTGCTCACAAATGCCGCACTCAACGCCATTCCGAGATCTTCTGTACCCGATTTCTTCTTCTGAAGGATTTTTTCTGTTACGGAAAGGCTGGACGTAACTACGGTTTTGATCTCTGAGCTTAATAAGTTCGGAAGGAAGTGTGAAAATTCGGAGGTTTTAAATTCCGGGTCAGCCACTATTTTTTTCAGATGAACAAGAATGGTATTGACTGCTTTTGACTGCAGGGAAGCCAGGCCGGCCAGCAATTCATCCTGAAGCATAAGCAGTTCGTCATGAGTGGGTTTCAGGGCATTGAATGCCTCCATGAACCATCCTGTCACATTTTTATTAAAATTTCTGTTGGCCGACAGAAGACATTCTTTAAGAAATCTTTTTCGGTCAATTTTATTTTTGGCTACCAGTTTCTGCACCAGAGGAAGCCATTCTTTATAAAAAGGAAGTGATTTGGAAGGAAATTCACACAGATACCAAAAATGGGTTTCCAGTGTTTCCGGAGATTTTTCCAGATCAGATGGCTGATTACTCAGATGATACCCCAGCAGCTCAGGAGTGGGCTGTACGTAACCTTTTTCTGCCCAACCTAAAATATCCTGATAGTTAAATGCTGTAAATTCAGCTTCTACAGAGGCGTTGATAAAGTCAGAGAACCAGCTTGGACAGCCCCATTCTAATATTTCATCCGTCTGTTCTTTATCATTGAAAAAGCTCCAGTAATTTTTACCGTAATGTTTCTGATCCATACAGACAAATGATGCTATATCTATAATGGAATGCTGATCTGCAGAACCTGCGGTGTGGTAGGAGTTCTTCGTCATTACGATCTTGTTGATCTCCCGGTCCAGTTTTTTTATGGTAGGAATCAGTGCTTTTCTTTCTTCAGCGGTAAGCTGTTTCAAAAAAGGAATAATCTCATGTTTTTTTTCCTCATTAAGAATCTCATAAAGTCTTTCTTTCATTTGTTTTTAATTTGATAATAATTTTTTTCAGGTTATTTTCGTTTTTCCACTCTTCAAGCCTTTTAATCACTATTGCATCGGTTTCCGACTGGTTGAGCTGCAGGAGTTCATAGTAGAATTCAAGCAGCTTTTTAAGGTTAAAAACCGGGTGATTTATTTCCCTGAGAATGGCTGTCAATAGTTTTTCAAAAGCATGATTATGACTGGTACTCAGATTGATAAAATCGTTAAGTCCATCAGCCAGTCTTTTCACGGGAGCCAGCCCGGATCTGAGCATTTCTCCGATTAGGATTCCCACAGCAGATGCATCAAAATCATCAGAAACTATCTTATAAATAAGTGCTTCAAAAGCCGTACCACAAAGGGTTTTATCCTTATTAAGAAGTGCTGCCGACAGGAATAAATAATGAACCGGCTGAAAAGGCAGATCCAGCTTCATCCAGGCGTCCAGTAATTCGGTATTTCCTCTGAGGTCATAATGATAGACTACATTGGAAAGTGTTTCATTGTATTTTTTTGCAAAAACAGATCCCGTAAAGTAAGGAGCTGTATACAGAACAGGAATCAGATCCTCATGATATATTCCATGGTAGGAATTGAACAGATAATCCAGTAATGAAGCATTTTCCGGAATCTCTTTCTGATTTTCGATATTGAAGATCAGCTCCGGAACCTCTTCTGCCTGGTTCCATTTATAAAATTTTCTGGTTCCGGTTTTCCAGGTGAAACGTCCTTCCAGATAGATATTTTCGTATATATTTTTATAATAATCAGGGTTAAAGACCGGATCCAGAAGCTGGCAATAGTTTTCATCCAGATGTTTTTCTGCATATGCCAGGGCTTCATCAAGATTCTCTTTTTTTATTTTGAGCACTGCTCTTTGCAGGTCAAAAGGCATCGGTTTTACCCCCTGATCCTGATAGATTTTCAGTTTATCAGTCAGTACCCGGATACTGATCCAGCATGGCGTATGGTCAGGAACGGAAAGCAGAGGAAGTTTTTTCCCCTGTTTTAATAATTCAAAAATATCCAGCAGAAAACGATGGTACGCTTTAAAAACCAATGGGGTACGTTTTCCTGCCCAATTTTCCAAAGCAGGAAATTCTTTCCTGGCTTCATACAATACGGGCGATACTTTTTGCTGTCTCATGAGAGCATAACTGATAAAAAATGTTGCCAGCAAATGATGCATACCTTCTCCGTTTTTCCTTTTCAAAGCAGCTTTGAAGGCTGGTTCCAGCTGTTTCCAATGTTCTTCATTAATCTCTGTACCGAATCTCATTACTGCATCTAAAAACAGATCAAAATAGCAATGTTCGTTTTTGATAAATGCCTGTGGAGCAAAAAATATAAAATCACTGATTGTTTTGATAGGCTCAATGGTCTCCGGCACATGCCATGCTGATATTTCACGGTTGCCCTCATCAGCTATATCCATATTGTTCTTTGCAGGCAGAAATTTTTTCAATATGCCACCTGCGTCTGTAAGAAATGATTCTGAATAGCAATGGACTGCCTCCTGAATTTTACAGGATGATGCATCTGCATACTTCGCAATTATTTTAGCGGCTTTAGTTTGTACGGCAGCATCTTTATTCAGAAATACAGGCATTACCCGCAGAGAGATTTCTTCGCGCAGTTCCGCATTATTTTTAGCTATTTTTTCTGTTATCTGAAGGAACGCATTTAAAATATTTTTCCCCGGAAGGCTGGTCAGTATTTCTGCGGATTTAAGGAAATCATCAGTTTTAAAGCCCGGCTCAGTACTCACCTTACTTATCATTTTCAATACAGGAACAAAGAGTGATTGCTGGGGTAGCTGAAAAATTAAGAACAGCTCCTCCTGAAGTTTTAAAATTTCACCGGAAGAAGGTTCAAGATAAGAAAACAACTCCAGGAACCAAGTATTATGTTCTTTGGAAAAATTATGGTTTACTGCCTGAAGACTGGATTTCAATATTCTGAAACGATTGATCGTGTTTTCCAGGATAAGCTGTTTCAGGATCTCTTTCCAGTTTCTTCGGTGACCATTGTAAGTAATTTCGGTCTTATATTCAAACATAAGCCATAGGTGAATTTCCAGTGTTTCCGGATGTGCTGAAAAAAGTTCTTCTTTGCTATAACCGGAAACCAGTGACTCTGCAAGAAGTTCTGCCAGAATTTCGTTATTCAGAACGCAATAGCCTTTCTGCATCCATTCCAGTGCTTTAAGATAGCCTATATTCGTTAGAAAGGTATAACTGTTCCCTATCCAGTCCGGAACGTATGAATTGAAAAGTTCATCCACAAGATGGGTCGGAATAGCATAATACCCCGGAGAAAGTTTTTCATATTCTTCTTTAGTTTTACTGCACGCCAAAGCAGTGAGCACAGAAATATGATTATGGCCCCAGTTTTTGTTTAAAGATTTCTTTAAAACAGCTGCAATTTCTCTCTTTTCTTTTATGGTAAGCTTTGTAAGAAAAGGAACGATTTCTTTGATTTTAAAATTCAAATAAATCTTCTTAAATTCTTCTTCAATAAGCATAATTCCAATCTTGGGGGACTAAAATAACAAAAATTGGAAAGCGAATAAAAAATTATCCCTTTAAAGTGAGTTTTTTAACAAAATTTTATACTTTTAGAAGCTACTTAGTCTGAATTTCAGCATAAAAAACTAAAACACATCCCATTTTATTAAAATAAATCCACATTTTAACAATAACTAAGAATGTGGATTTATAAGAAAATTTTTACATAAAAAAGACTTTATCTTAAAGCTTTAAACATCTGCTCAATAGCTTTCTTTTTCTGTTCCATATTAGGATGTACATAAAGATTAAGTGTTGTGCTGATGTTGGAATGCCCCAAAAGAACACTTACCGTCTTATAATCACAATTGCTTTCGATACATCTTGTGGCAAAGCTGTGTCTTAAACCATGAAACTTAAGCTCCGGCATTCCCAGATCTTTCATAAGTTTTTTGTAATAGCTGCGGTAAGTTCGCGGTTCTGTGGGTTGGGCATCATTCGTCAAAACAAAAAATAATGGATTAACAATTTTTTTGAAAGGCTTAAGAATTCTCAGGAGGTCTTTACTGATTGGTATTTCACGGATAGAATTTTTAGTTTTTGGGGTATCAAGAATGAGTTCAGTTCTTCTGTTTCCGTCTTCAATCATATAGATCCGCTGAATGGTTCTGTTAACACTGATTACACCGCTATCGGTATCAATATCCTGCCAGGTTAATGCACAGATTTCTCCGATCCTCATGCCGGCACTCAGGCAGATGTAAACGCCTAAATTCCTAAACGTAAAATGTTCCTGAATATAGTTCATAATTTTCTTCTGATCTGACCGGCTCAGTACTTCAATATTATGTTTTTCTCTTTCTGTAGGAAACTGAATATCGAAAGGTGTATACTCCAGCCATTTGTTTTTTGCCCCGAATTTGAGAATCATTTTCAGGACAATCAGAATATCTTTAATTGTTTTCTGGCTCAGCCCGGCTTCCAGCTTCTGAAAAACAAAGGCCTGTACATCAGCCTCCTCTATCCCATCTTTAGCTCCAAATACCGGTAATAAATGGTTTTCTATCAGCAGCATATACGCTGAGAAACTGGATTTTTTCACATACTGCTTTTTATCTGCTTTCCACAGATCAATAACTTCAGAAAGTTGTTTCTGTTCCTTCATAATAATTTAAGTTTTTAAAATCCAAAGGAAAGTAATTAAGGATAAATAATCTTTACGATTTTTTTGAGTCAAGGTTCCTAATTTGAGATTTCCGGGGTTTGAGGGGGAATGGGTGAAAAAAAGGTTGGGGGAAGTAGCTAAAATTATTGGAGGAGGAACGCCAGATACTAATATTAAAGAATACTGGAGCGGAAATATCCAATGGTTTACACCTACTGAAATAAAATCAAATTTTGTCACAAAAAGCATTAGAACTATCACAGAATTAGGTTTAAAAAAATCCTCAGCAAAGTTATTGCCTAAAGGCACCATTCTTTTGACAACAAGGGCAACGATCGGTGAAGTTGCAATTGCAAATGAAGAGTGTTCTACTAATCAAGGTTTTCAATCGTTAGTAACTAATAAATTAACAAACAATATTTTTATATCAAATTGGATTAAGAGAAATAAAAATGAATTTATTAAGCGTGCTAATGGATCCACATTTCCAGAAATTGGCAAATCAGAGATAGAAAATATTTTAATTTATCTTCCTTTAATTTATGAACAACAAAAAATATCGTCATTTCTCTCATTAATTGATGAGAAAATTTCATCACAAATCAAAATAATTGAGGAGTTAAAGTTGCTAAAGCATACTCTTATTAAAAAATTATTTTCATACCAATTGAAATTTAATGATGATAATGGAAATAATTTTTTTGAATGGAGAGATATAATGCTTGGAGATATAGGACAAGTAATTACAGGGAAAACACCAAGCACTAAAGACTTGGATTTATGGGACGGAGATGTACAATTTGTTACACCCACAGATATGAATGAAAGTAAATATCAATACTCAAGTAAACGAACTATTAAAAGGACTGAAAACTTAAAAATACTACCTCCCAAGAGTATAATGTTCACTTGTATTGCTTCTATTGGTAAAATGAGTTTATCTTTGAAACCTTGTGTAACAAATCAACAAATAAATTCTATTATACCTAATTCGGGTTTCAATAATGAATTTATTTTCTATGCTGTTGCAAATATATCAGAATTTATTAAGTCTATACAGAGTTCTTCTACAATGCCAATTATTAATAAGACTGAATTTTCAAAATTCAAAATTTCAGTTCCTTCTTTAAAAGAACAAACCAAAATTGCTGATTTTCTTACATCAATTGATAAAAAAATTAATATTGAAATTAAAGTAGCTCAAAAATTAGAAGACCAAAAGAGTTTTCTTCTACAACAATTATTCATTTAAATTACCAAAACCCTATTACATAGTAGTTTGCCTTTATCGGCAAAAAACATCTAAAAAAGATTAAAATCATAAATTTTTGCCGATAGCAAATAAGATTAAGGATTCTATTTCTTATATGAATACGATGAGAACTAGAAACCTTAATTAAAGGACTAAGTGAAAAACTATTTGCTCAAAAGATTCGATTTAAAGAATTTAATGGAAAATGGCGATTAAATAAATTAGGAGAAATTTTTTATTCGGAAAAGGGGAAAGGCCTTTCAAAGGATAAACTTGTCGTAAATGGAGAATATGAATGTGTATTATATGGAGAGTTATACACAAAATATAGAGAAGTTATTTTTAATGTTGTAAGCAAGACAAATGAAAATGATGGATTAAAATCTCAAGTAGGCGATTTGCTAATACCAAGTTCAACAACTACAAGTGGGATTGATTTAGCTAATGTGACTGCTATTAATAAGGAAAATGTGTTATTAGGTGGAGACATTACTGTTTTGCGTAGCAGAGAAAAAATAAATAATATCTTCTATGCCTATTACCTCTCAAATTATAAAAAAGAAGAAATAGCTAGTTATGCTCAGGGCAGTACCATTGTACACCTATATTATAACCATATAAAAAATATGTTAATTGATTTCCCGTCGCTTGAAGAACAAACTGTTATATCTCAATTTCTTTCTTCTATTGACAATAAGGCGCAAATAGAAAAAAGTTTGTTAGAGAAATACGAATTGCAAAAAAAACATTTGTTACAAAACTTATTCATATAAATAAGTTTTGCAGTAGATATACTTTCTGTATCTCAAATTGCTGTAGCAATGATTTTTCAATATTTATTTTTTCATTAACAGATGATAATAACTTTTCTGTTTTATGTTGTTCTTCAAAAGAAGGACAATGGATGGAAGTTTCTCCATAATCTTTAAAATAAATATGAGGAATACCAGACCCCACTTTATATTTTTCAAAGTTGAAAAATTTTAAATAGAAGAAAATATATTTTAAATTTATTTCTGCTTTTGCTGTTAAATAGTTTAGAGTGCCAATAACCGAAAATTTGTCTTTTCCATACTGAACTTTTCCAACTCCTGATCCATCCTTAATGATTAAGATTGCATCTTTATCAATTTGGTGACTTTCCGTAAAGGAAATAATTCCTGTTGCCCCATAGACAGGGTAAGTTCCCTTTTCATTTATTATATCTGTTTCTGTCAATGAAGATGAATAACAAGAAACACAATCTTTTAATTTTTTATTAGGGATCTGTGAAAGAAGCAATTTTTGACAAAGTCCTTTAGTTAAGGTTTCTAACTCCTCAATTATTTTGATTTGTGATAGAATTTTCTCATCAATCAATGAAAGGAAATCAGATATTTTTCTTTGTTCCTCAATTGGTGGAAAAGATATCTCAGATTTCATTAACTGATTCTTGGATAAATTGTATCTCGTGCTTCCTTGGGCCATAATTTTCACTATACTTCTGAAACCATTACTCCTAAATAAAAATTGACCAAAAGCAGGATTTAATATTTGAATTGAATACAGTCTGTATCCGAAGCAAAAACTGTTTAAATATAATTCATCAATTTCATCAAGCAGTACTGAAGACATACCAATTTCTTCGGCAGTTTCAGAAGATGTTGTAAATAGAATATCCCCATATTTTACACGATTTTGATTTTCGGTTTCATTAATTTGAACATAGTCAAATCTTGAAGGGTCAATTTTAGGATTGTCAAAAACCTGTTTGTATTGGATGTATGGTTTCCCGGTTCCAAAATCTTCCTTGGTTTTTCCTGATAATCCGCTATAGGTTTCACCAATCTCCCCCAACCTCTTCACCTCCCATTCCCCCTCAAAACCCGGAAATCTCAAATTAGGAACGTTACCTACTTTTAGTTTTGTATTTGCCATCTCGGGGGGTTAATTTTCGTTAGTAATAGCATTAAGGATCGGTGCTTCAAAAGTAAGACCCAGCTCAGCCATGTAAGAATTGATTTCCTCATCAAGTTGGGCACGCTGAGCTTCAAGTTGTTTAATTTCGAACATGACAGCCTGAATATCAACCTGTTCTTCCTCTTCAAAGGTATCTACATATCGCGGAATATTCAAATTATAGTCGTTATCTGCAATTTCCTGTAAAGTGGCATTATGGCTGTATTTTGGGATTTCTGCCCGGGTACGGTAGGTTTCGACAATCTTTTCGATGTGCTCTACCCGCATTTTATTTTGGGTCTTAACTTTATCAAATTCTTTGCTGGCATCAATGAATAAGACCCCTTCATCTTCTTTACGGCATTTTTTGGCTACAATAATACAAGTGGGGATACTTGTTCCGTAGAAAATATTGGCAGGAAGCCCGATAATGGCATCAATATAATTTTTCTTTTCAATCAGGAACTGGCGGATTTTTCCTTCTGCGCTGCCTCTGAACAAAACACCATGTGGAGCTACACAAGCCATTGTTCCCTGATCGTTAAGATGGTGGAGCATATGCAGGATAAAAGCAAAATCGGCTTTTGATTTGGGAGCCAGTACTCCGGCAGGGCTGAAGCGGTCATCCGTATTAAACTTTGAAGCGGCACTCCACTGTGCAGAAAACGGAGGATTGGCTACAATCGCGTCAAACTGCTGGTCTCCAAATTGGTCAGATTCCAGAGTATCTCCGTTGCGTATGTCAAAATCTTTGTATTTTACTCCATGCAGCAGCATATTCATACGACACAGGTTGAAGGTTGTCGGATTTTTTTCCTGTCCATAAATCACATCTGCCCGGCAGTTTTTTGCGGTTCTTAGTAGCAACGAACCACTTCCACAGGTGGGATCAAACACATCTTTCAACCTTATTTTATCGGTAGTAACAATCTCTGCAAGAACCTGGCTGACTTCCTGAGGGGTATAAAATTCTCCTGCTTTTTTCCCGGCTCCGGCTGCAAACTGGGAGATCATATATTCATAAGCATCCCCCAGAATATCAATATCGCCGGCTTCATTTAAACCGAAATCAATACCGTTCAAAGCAATCAGAACTTCACTTACCAGGCGGTTTTTATCCTCGGGTGTTCTTCCCAGTTTTGGGGATGCCAGATCGATATCAGAAAACAATCCGCCAAAATCATCTTCACTCTCCTGTCCTATGGTGCTGTCTTCAATACGCTTCATTGAACGTTCCAGGGCAGGGAGAATATTTTCTTTTTTCTGGATAAGGCTGATGATGTGAGAATACAGATGTTCAGGCTGAATAAAATATCCCAGGTTATCAATACAGGTCCTCTTAATATTCTCTTTTAAGCTTTCATCATTGCCCTCCCACGCCTGTTGAAAATTTACCCCATCATAGGCCAGCTCTTCATTCACGTGAAGCTCAATTTTTTCAGACAGGTATTTATAGAAAATAAAGCCTAATGAAAAGTACATAAAATCGCTTGGAGACATATTCCCTCTCAAAGCATTGGCTACCATCCACAATTGGGTGCGCAGCTTTTCCTGTAATTCTTCGCTCATAATTATTGTTTTTTATATCCGAAATAGATGTTGATAAAGATTTGTCCGGTTTTTAATCCCAGCTGAAGACGCTGATTATGGTTTTTAATTTTTGAGAAACACGATCAATAATAGTACGGCGCTCATTCAGCCCGACTTTGATCTGCTTTACTGCATCCTGAATGATTTCAGGCTTTTCCCTCCGGAGATAGTCATATTCTGCAATAAAAGCGGCCAATGCCTCAACGCTGATACCTTCTTCATCAGCCAATTTATGGATGGCTTCATCACGTTTACGGGTTATGAATTCATTCAGAAGTCTCTCCAGATCCAGGGTTCCGTCGGTTTTTGATCTTTCAAACTCCTCTTTATTGTTATCGATGTTCTCTTCTATAAATTCATGGAAGAGTGGTGTTTTATTACGCGTTTGCGAGTCATTGGAAACGGTATCCAGAATGCGCTGGCGCTCTTTTTGGTAATCATCTTTCTTAGTATCCAATCCTGCTATCAGTTTCAGGATATAGCTTACGTTGATGATGTCGCTATGCAATAATTCGAGACAGAAATCAATATCTTCCAAAGTCTGCTGGCTTCCGTACACCTGCGGATCTTCTCCAACGGTAGGTGAAGTATGAACCCGGTCTGCAATATCCAGGTATTTGCTCCGGAAGTCCATAAATTCCTGATTCGTCATTGGAAAAGAACTGTCTTCGGCATCAAAATCGTCATACACCTGTATTTCAGCCCGCTTTTTAATGATATCCCGGAAGTCCAGTACGAAATCTCGCCTGTCGTCTTCGCTTTGCAGCAGGTCTACGATCTGAACATCAGGATATTTTTCTTTAAAGTCCTGCATAAGTTCAGAAAGCTGTCCTTTGACTACATCATAAGCCCCCCGGATGATATGCTCAACAGGCTGGTTATTACTGAATAATTTAATGGCTTCATCTACATTAGCTTTAAGATCGCGGAAACAGATGATTTTACCAAACTGCTTTTTCTCGTTCAGAATACGGTTCGTTCTGCTGAAAGCCTGTAATAATCCGTGATATTCCAGGTTTTTATCCACATACAGCGTATTCAGTTTTTTAGCATCGAACCCTGTCAGGAACATATTCACCACAAGCAACAGATCTAATGGTTCCATTTCAGGCTTTTTCTTTTTCATTCTCAGATTGACGTCATCGTAATAGGCTCCGAAATTTTCCAGTGAAAAAGAAGTTCCGAACATCTGATTATAGTCGTTCATGATGTCCGCCAGCTCATCGGAAGTTACCTTTTCATTGGCAAACCCCTGATTCATTCCTGTGTTTTCATCATCCTGCGGACTAACAGCTGCATAAGTAAATACGGCACCGATTTTTATTTCAGGATTAAGCTGCTTAAAAAGCTTATAATATTTCACTAATGCCGTTATGGACTGGATGGCAAAAAGGGCATTAAATTCTCCGTTTGCGGTTGATTTATGGAAATTTCCCAAAATGAATTTTGCAATTTCAGTCATTCTGGTCTCATTCATATAATCTCTGCCTAGTTCCGTATTTCCTTTGTAATACTCTACAAGAAAACCCAGTACGTTATCGTCTGCAATTGCATCTTTAATAAGGTATTTGTGCAGGCAGTCATCAAATATTTCAGCGGTTGTATGCTCATTTGCATTTTTTGCAAAAATGGGTGTTCCGGTAAAGCCAAAAATCTGAAGATTGCTGAAAAACTGCCTGATATTACGGTGCGAATCCCCAAACTGGCTCCTGTGGCACTCATCAAAGATCATGACTACTTTCTGTTCGCGTACCTCCTGAAGATGTTTATTGTAACGGTCCCTTGTAACAGCATTATTCAGCTTCTGTATTGTTGTAATAATAATTTTGGAACCTCCTCCCAGCCTCTTTATAAGCTCGAAAGTATTATCAGTACCGTCTACCGCTCCTTTTTCAAAGGCATCATATTCACTTTGGGTCTGGGTATCCAGA
Source organism: Chryseobacterium indologenes (assembly GCF_001295265.1). GTDB lineage: Bacteria > Bacteroidota > Bacteroidia > Flavobacteriales > Weeksellaceae > Chryseobacterium > Chryseobacterium indologenes_A. The sequence continues at coordinate 85,083 of NZ_LJOD01000012.1, forward strand.
TCCCTCCGGTCTACAACGAAAATGACCTTATCTACCCCATCTATTTCAGAAGCCAGCTGAGCAGTTTTAAAAGAGGTTAATGTCTTTCCTGCCCCTGTTGTATGCCATATATATCCATTTTTGGCGGTATTTTCTATTCTGGTCAGTATTTTTTCTACTGCGTAATACTGGTAGGGACGAAGTACCATTAAAGCACGGTCTCCTTCATGCAGAACAATATATTTACTGATCATTTTACCTAAGCTGCATCGTTCCAGAAAAGAATTGGCAAATTGGTTCAGATCATTGTAGGGAACATTTTCCGTATCCGTCCAGTTGAATGTGAAGTTATAACCTCCATTAGGGTTGTTGGCAAAATACCGGGTATTTACCCCATTGGAAATCACAAAAAGCTGAACATAGTCAAACAGGCCTGTATAAGAGGTTTTATAGTATTGCTGAATCTGGTTATATGCTTCTTTAAGCTCTGTTCCTTTTCTTTTGAGCTCTATCTGGACTAAGGGAAGTCCGTTGATCAGAATCGTCACATCATATCTGCATTTCTTTCTTCCTTCAGTAGTGATCTGATTGGAAACCTGAAATTCATTTTTACACCATTTCTGCCGGTTCAGAAATTCAACCCAGATGCGCTGACCGTCTTCCGTATCGAGTGGATAGAGATCTCTCAGCTTTTTAGCTTTTTCAAAACGGGTGCCTCCTTCCAGATGAATACGGATTTTTTCAAACTCTTTATCCGTAAAGGCTGATCTTCCGGCTTCAGCCAGTGTCTTTCGGTTATGCTTTTCGAGCTGGCTTTTAAAATTGGCGTACAGATTCTCTTCTCTCAGCTGTACATATTCGTAGCTGTTGTCTATAAGAGTTTTTATCAGTCCGTTTTCCAGTGCCTGTTCGGTTTGGGTAGTCATCGTATTAATTTCTTGGAAGTAAAAGTATAGGCTTCCAGCCTGATGACCTTACGGGTTTCCGTAATATGGATAAATATTTTAAGTTTTGATAAAAAAATAATATTTAAATAGATGAATTACAAATATTTACACAATGCAATAATTCCCATTTAATTGATTATAGCTAGGATTCCGCATTTCTTTTCCTGGAATGAAATATCCTTACTGACATACATTTTCTCCATGAATCATATCAGCACAGACGTATGGATGCATAAGATTGGACATTGTAAGTAAATAAAAACGGGGCAGACCTGCTTATTCACAAGTTTGCCCCTATGGTGATAGTTATTAGTTTCTATTTGGCGAAGATTTCTTTCAGCTGGGAAACGATGTTGCTGTTTCCGGAAACGGTGATATCCCCGATCTTTTCTGCGATCTTCTCCATATATTCCATTTCTTTCAGCTTCCACAGGACTTCGTTTTCCTCCATCAGCTTTGCAGTGTTCAGAAGGCTTCTTGTGGAGGCTGTTTCTTCACGTCTCATGATGCTGTTGGCCTGAGCTTTTTTCTCTGCAATCAGTACCTGGTTGATGATTTCTTTCATTTCACCCGTCAGAATGACATCTCTGATTCCTGCATCTGACACTTTCAGCCCCAGATCTTCTCCTTTATTTCCGAAGTTTTCCAGAATTTCTTTTCCTACCGCATCTTTTTTCAGCAGCAATTCATCCAGAGTAAGAGCTCCTACGAATTCACGCAGAGCCAGCTGCATCAGAACATACAATTGCTTATCGTATTCCTTATTCTGCATTAAAGCCTTTTCAATATCGGTGATCTGAAAGCTTACATAGAAATTGATACGAAGCATGGCTTTATCTTTTGTTAAAAGCTCCTGTCCTGCAATTTCCATCTGCTGCATACGGATATCAGCATATTTTACTTCAATTGGGATTTCATTGATCCAGAAGCTGTATATTCCCGGTTCTAGAACTTTCGTCAGTTTCCCGTTGATAAGCAATAGTCCTTTATATTGGTTTGCAATTGAAAATTTCCTTACGAAGTTTCTCAGCATCGCATTTTCAAGAACGGATCCGGATACGTTTTCGGTGATTTCCACTTTGGTAAGGTCAATTTTCTGGAATTCTCTTTTCAGGATGTCTTTCCAAAATGCATATTGCCCTACTTTCAGAACTTCTTTGAAGATTCCGTTTTCATAGACCAGCACAATTTCGCCGTCTTTTACATCAATAACCTGTAGCATGGTGTTCAGTTGTTCATTTTTAAGCAGAAGGTTCAGGTCATCAGGGGCCTGAAATGCTGTTTTCATGTCATGTACCGTTACGGTTTTATTTCCGAACATCCAGTAATTACCTTCTTTAAGGATCTGAATAAGATTTCCGTTCTGAAAAACAAGACCTGACTGGTATGCTTTAACTGTAATTTTTTTCAACATTTCTAATTGTATTTATGGTTATTATTTAATTTAAAAAAGGGAAAAACCAAGATTGTTTCTTTCAAAAACAACGGAGGAAAAGGGTTTCAGAAAAATTCATTCTGTCTTTGAACAGTTTTTTGAATACTATCATCAATTTCACGATTCTGTATGCTGTTTCTTTTGAAACTCATACAAAAAAGTTTTCCATTAATTCTATTATCCAATAAGGTCTGTTCTTAAGACCGATTTCATTTTCAGAAAAATCTTTTCCTGCAGGTCTTTTCAAAATGCTGATTCAACAGCTGAAAAAACCTCAGATTTTCCTGTAAAAAGATGTTTTTTTAATGAGAAACATTTAAAACTCGGCATAAAAAATAGATTTTGAGTCTATTTCAATGATACTGCAGTCATAGTGCAGCGCGTCAACCATTCCGCCTTACCAATCGAATTGGCAGTGGGATTCGAACCCACACATCATAAACTATTACTCTACCAACTGAGTTATATTCCCGTTCAGGAAATAGAAGGATTCGAACCTTCGACACATAGCACATGGAATTTTATGGAAAATCCCTAACCTTCAGACCTGCTGAACAGAAGAACATCATATTTCTCAATAAAATCTCCTGCAATGGTGCTATACAGAAACACTCCAACATGGCCTGTCTGATATTTTGACTAAAATCTGTTTTTCAAAATTTTAGTAATCTTTCATTTTGATGATGCAAAGTAAGAAGCATATTGCGCAATCTTTTTGCGTAGTAAAAAAATTAAAGAAAATATCTATAATTTTTCATTTGGTTGAAAATGATCACTATTGAAAATCACCGTTTGATTTTATTGGTGAAAGAATTTCTGATCATTGTAGAAAAGCCTTAATAAAATAAGGATCATACGGCTGTACGATCCTTAAATTTACATCTGTATTAAGCCTGATTCAGGCACCAGTGAAGGATTTTAGCGATATTTTTCGCATCATCCACACCTCTGTGGTGAGTCCCTTCAAGTTTCATATTCAATTCACCTAAAGCTCTGGCCATTCCTACACTTTTCCTGACTGTTGGATGCAGCTGCCCAAACAGGGTTTTCACATTGATATGGTCATCACTCAGCGGATAATCTACATTAAATCTCCTGGCCTGGCTTTGCAGCATATTCAGGTCGTAGTTTCCGTAGCTGGCCCAGGTAAGGTTTTCCGAATCGTATTCTGCACGCAGAATGTCCAGTGCATCTTCCAGCATAACTCCTTCTTCGTCCAGCATTTTCTGGGTAAGGGAAGTCAGTTCTGTACAGAATGGGCTTACGGTTGAATATCTTGGCTTTACCAGAATTCCTTCATTTTGAGAGATCCGGCCGGTGGCTGCGTTCATGATGCATAAACCGATTTCGATGATCTCACTTTCCTGACCTCTGGGCGGGCGGCTGTCCCAGCACGTGGCTTCAAGGTCTATAATTAATATATTTTCTGTTGTTTTCATTTATTTAGATATTTAAGATAACCACAAAAGATTAGCTCTTTAGTTGTTGGAAGTAAAAAACTTTATGCTGAGAAGTTCACTTAAGTTTTTTAAAAAATTTTCGATTTTTATTATCCGTTAATGCATAAATCTGCCTTAACTGTAACTTTTCCGAATAAAAAGTATGCTACAAAAAACCGTGTAATCAGTGGGATCTCATAATGATTCGCTTTTTTGTGATTATCAGCTTAATGGTTAATGATTTGATTAAATCTGTTTAATCTTTAGTCGATCATTCTTTTTTATCAGTTTCTGGGAGCAAACGGGGGTGTCCACTTTTTCCGTTTCATAATTTCTTTGACTTCTTCGTAAGAAATCGGGTAAAAATTATGACAGTCTACGCCCACATCAAAGCTCAGGGCCATTTCATCATCCGGTAATGTTCCGTGTGAATGGCCGTAGAGCTGCCATACTCCTCGGTGAGAGCCATTCCAGCTGCGCATAGCGTAATGCAGAAGAATAATTTTCTGATTGCCGTTGCTGTTTTCCGGTTCATCAACTTTCAGTTCGTGATAATCTCTGATGGATTCGAAACGTTTGGGATACGTAAGGGCTGCGCCTTCGTGATTTCCTCTTATCAGGTGAATTTTACCGTTCAGCCTGTCGAGGACTTCTTTGGTAAAATCAGGTTTACCGAGGCTGACATCGCCTAAATGGTAAACGGTATCATTGGCACCGACTTTTTCATTCCATCTTCTGATAAGCTCTTCATTCATCTGTTCCAATGATTCAAAAGGTCTTTCTGAGAATTTTATAATATTGGCATGACCGAAATGATGGTCAGCCGTGAAAAAAATATTAGGTTTCATTTTTTTAAATTGTTTTTAATTCAACCATACAATACTCTATTGAGTTGCCTCTATGGTTGTCAGGCTCTTTAATTATTATTTGTTTTTAATTGCCCGAAAATGCTTTATAAAAAGCCGTTTCGATTTCCTGTACATCGCTTTCGGTGTATCTTCTTGAAAAGTGAACAGGCACTGCTTCTCTTACTCCGCATTCATTCATGATCTTTCCGGATGCTGAAGCAAAGCTGTGATAATTGGCTGCTGCAAATTCCTGGTCTTCATCTTTATAAAAGGTTTCAATATATACTTTATCCGCTCCTTTGAAAACTGCTTTTATCTTTTCATAATTGTCTTCCGACACTGCATGGTCCATAATGACGCCCAGTTTATATCCTTCAGTACGGGTTAAATGATAAAAGAGATCAGAAGCTTTATATACCGTTCCTTCAATTTCAATTTCTTTATCCGGAATATTATTTTCAAAAGCGGTTTTCAGTTCGCTGATCCATTTTCCTTTTTTAAATTCCGAAGCATTTTCATGGAAGGTCACGGAATCTCTTTCTTTGAATAAATACGCTATTGAAGCCGTTTTATGATCAAGAACTGCAAAATCAACTTCCACAGATTCATCTTTAAAAAGGAAATCCCGGGTTCCTTCCGGCTCTGCATTCCAGAACGGGGGATGAATGGTGTAAATATTGATTTTGTCTTCTGAGATAATTTCCCGGATTTCATAAGCAATGGCTCCTTCATCTATTAAATTCCAGGTATAAGACTTTAATCTGGCTTCAACCTGCCTGTGAATATTTTCGGGGCCGCAGATCACTACTTTTTCTCCGCTTCCGATCTGATGCCTGAATATTCCGTCGAAATTGGAGAAATGGTCAATATGGGTATGACTGATGAACAGAGCCGAAACGGACTGTGCTTCCTTCACCGTGAGTAAACTTGCTTCCCCACAGTCACATAAATACTGTTTTGAGGAATTCTGAATTTTCACCAATATGCTGATGTCTTCTTTTAAAAGACTTTTTATTTCTGCCTGTATCATTTTTTCTGGTTTTTTATCACAGAAGTTCTGTTTTTAAAGTTTTAAAACTTCTGCTGTGAGATTATATACATAAAAAAGTTCCGGTAAAAATTTACCGAAACTACACTTTAAGAGTCATCAACTCTTCTTTTATCACATCAATGGCTAAAGAATTCAGTTTTTTGTTGATTCTTTTCTGCTCATCTTTTTCTATTGCTGTAAAAATGCCGGGGAAATCCTTTTCAAGATCAGTCAGAATATCCTGAGAGAAAAGACCAATTACCTGTCCTATCATTTTAGGTTCAAATTCGCCGATCTTGCTCATTACGTTATTCAATCTGTTAACAGTAGCATATTTCTGAATTTCATTCCAGATTTCCTGAGCTTTTTCACTGAAACTGATCTGCTTTTGAATGGTTTTCCTTTCTTTTCTTACCACTTTGGATTTTTCGACCCATTTTTCGTTCTTATTCTTAAGAATGATCCTGGCTCCGTTTCCAAAATAACGGGTTTTCAAAGTTTTAACAATGGTTCCCTCACACCTATTATCCTCAATTTCAGGAAGGCCAAGCCATCCCGGAATTTTTGAATTGAAGGCATTCGGGTACTTTAAAGCTTCTTCCAGAGTTCCCTGGAATAAAATTTTAGCATAGAAAAATCCGGTTTCTTCAAAAATCTGATTGGTTTTGTCTGTATCCAGATAAGTAGTGCCGTTCAGCTTAATGTCGAAAGCATAAAATTCGTTATAAGGTGCATATTCCACCCCAGCCTGTACTTTTACAGCATCTTTTACGGGAGCAACCTCTTTATGCCGGTAGCCGCCGCCGAACAATTCACCATAGATGACTACAATTTCAAGATCCGGAAATAAAGTTTTTACTTTATGGAACAAATCAGTCACATTTTTTCTGTAACGTTCCAAAATCTGATGTGCATTATAAAATTTATCATCTTTTTCGATGAAAGCGGTCCTTTTTCCAATTTTAATTTCCTTTCCATCGGTAAAGAAAGAGAAATTAGCACCGTGGACTTTCTCCTGTACAATGAAAACCTCATCCCCGAAACCCTGCATCCTGATCTGATCAGTCACACGGGTCTGGTAAGCATTTTCTATACTGTTATATGTTTTGAAAATCATTTTTTTAGTTTTTAGTTTAATAGTTCTTAAAATTTTTCAATAGGCTAAGAATATTCTCTTTTCCTATGGGATTCATGGAGTGGCAGTAGAATTTCGGTAAGTCTAAATAGTTATCCATACAGTATTCTATGAGCCATTTCGCGCAGTCGTAACCTGTTTTTTCAACAAAGTCCCGGACATCAGCTTTTACATAATGTTCATCAGCAAGATCGTGGTCAAAAGAAATCATTTCCGGAAGTCCTTTTTCCAGAATCCTGTTGACAAACTGTTCGTAATTCCGGACGATGTGCCAGTCTTTTCTGAGGAATATGTCCTGTTTCGTATAATGATACGCTTCAACCGGGTACCTTACATCATCCAGGAAAAGTAATCTTTTGGTTATTTCCATTGCTTTATTTTTTTAAAACATGATACAGGAGCTTTGCCGTATTAAAGGCATCGTCTGCACCACTGTGTGCACTTCCTTCAAAACTGATATTTCTTGTTTCGAGTTCCTTCAGAAGTCCGACCGGTTTTTCACCGCTCATCAAGCTTACCATCACTTTCAGATCGAGATAGGTTTCACTGAAAGGAAATTTCACTCCCAGTTCGCTGCACTGACTTTCCATGATTGATTTGTCGAATCCGCCGTAACCGGCATAGGTTCTGTGCAGGGAATTATATCTGTTTTTGATATTGGAGCAGGCTTCCTGAAAGGTCATTCCTTCTTTTTCCAGTTTTTCAGCGGTAATTCCTGTAAGATTTGTACAGTATTCGCTTATTTCTGACTGTAAAGGTTTGATCAGATAGCTTCTTTTATCTTCTATGCTTCCGTCTGACATATTCAGTTTGCAGATCCCGATTTCAATGATCTCTCTTTTTGAATTTCCGGGAGCTTCTCCTTTTGCCCAGCAGGTCGCTTCAATATCAATGACTATAACTTTATCATATAAAAACATTTCTGTATTTTTTATTGGGAAAAGTAAATATTCAAGGCTTTGATAATACTCTTCACATTGGTATTAGGATAAAATCCGGAACTGTTGATTTCAGCAACTTTCCATCTTCATCTTTAAAACAAATATTTATTGAGCTGAATAAAAATACATGGTTACCAGTTTTTAAGGTTCTCTTTTATTTGTTTTTCACGGTTTCTGATAGTTTCATTCCTTCTTCTTCCCAGAATATTATTTTTATTTCAGATCAAAAGATTAAACCATCATATCGGCACAGTTGGAGCTTGCAAAGGCAAAGGGTTTTGCTTTGAACACATATCCCATTCCCAGAATGTAGCCCATCGCATCTTTCAGTGCTGTATTGGATTTGAATTCAGGGTCGGTATTGATGTCTGCGTGTACCTCCATTTCTACACCATAAGCATCCAGAACGGCACAGATAGCGTAAGCTGTTGCTACGGATCTGTTCACCTCATTCAGCATCCTTTCTTTGATGCTGATCGTCTGTATCTCTCTTTCTTTTCTGATAAAGGTAAACGCTCCTTTTCCTTCACGAACGAATACTACTGCCGTAGCATAATTAATGGCATCTCCATATACGTGGGAATCTGATCCTACACATACTTTCAGACGGTGTCCGGCTGCCAGTTCGCGGATGATGGCTTCTTCTACCAGCTGTGTGATAGATTTACGGAAAATTTTTCCATTCATATTCTGCCATGTTTCGTGTTGCGTTTCCATTTTTTTTACATTTTAAATTCTACGTTTCAATTCTATAGTTCATAAAAATTATTTTTCCGAATGCTGTTACTCATTCTTTTTTCTGCACTCCGAACCGGATTCGAACCAGTACCAACGGTTTTGGAGACCGGGATGCTGCCATTACACTATCGGAGTATTTTGTTAATCCATCAGGATTCGAACCTGAACTCCAAGAGTCAGAGTCTTGGGTGCTGCCAGTTACACTATGGATCAGTGTTATGCTGTTTTGCGGAACAGACAGGAATTGAACCTGTACCTTTAGTTTTTCAGACTAACGTGCACACCCTGTACACCACTCTTCCGGGTTTTGTGATGGGTAATCGGTAATGAGTAATTGGTAATTTTTTAAAATACTTATTACTGATAATTCTGTACGGGAAGAGGGATTCGAACCCCCAATATCTTGAGCCTAAATCAAGTGCGTCTGCCAGTTCCGCCATTCCCGCGTACTTATATGATAGATAATTGGTGATGAGTAGTGAGTAGTATTTTAAAGTACTTATTGCTCATTGCTCATTGCTTATTACTGATCATTTTTATAAAAAGGTCAGAGAAAGTCTGTCTATAAATAAACTATGCCTGCTAGTGTTTGTAAAGATCTTCTGCGCTTGACAAACGTTTCTCCTTCCATGAGTAATGTATGTTTCCTGAATCAAAACTTCTTATCTGAAGTCTATTATCAACTTTTATCTTTTATTAAAAAACCAACCGGCCAGGAATTGAACCTGAACAACAAGAGTATAGTTCCTGCATGCTGCCGTTACATTACCGGTGGTTTTGTGGAAGTGGTAGGATTCGAACCTACTCAGCTATAAAGCAACAGATTTACAGTCTGCCCCGGCTCTCCAACTCCGGCGCACTTCCCTTTTTCTGAAAAAACAAAGCCTGTCTTAATTTTTTTATTTGATATAAGAACTTCTGCGCCTGACAGGCTTTTATTTTTCCGAACTAACTAGTTTTCATCACTGCTGAAGATCATTCAGCCTTATTTTTCTCTTTCTTCATTTTTTCTCCTTCTTCTTTGAGATGGTTATGGGATTCAAACCCACTCAGCTTACGCAACGGTTTTGCAGACCGCCCCGACTCTTCCACTTCGGCGAACCATCATTTTTGAGGTAAGAAAAAGTCTGTCTGTATTGTGTTTTGGCGTAAAGATCTTCTGCGCTTGACAAACCCTTTCTTTTTCTCATTTGAAACAATTACCATTTAGTTATCTGCGATTCCGGAAAGACTCGAACTTCCAACTTCTGGTTTAACAGACCAGCGCTCTACCATTGAGCTACAGAATCATTTTTGTAATTTCGGAAGGGCTCGAACCTTCAACCTTCGGCTTATGAAACCGATACTCTAACCCATTGAGCTACGAAATCGTTAGCTGGTGAACGGTTGCTGACCGTTTCACTTTTGTACTCCATAAGGGAATCGAACCCTTGTCTTCCGGTAGAAAGCCGGATGCACTCACCACTATGCTAATGGAGCATTGGTCTGGAAAGCAGGATTCGAACCTGCGGCCTCCCGCGTCCAAGGCGGGTAAACAACCACCGTTATCTTTCCAGTTTTTCAGGTTCAGTCTGATTTCTTTTCCGGGAGACAGCCGAAGCTGAAATCTTCCGTGAACCTTTGCGGTCTATGCGGGAATCGAACCCGCAGTGCCCAAGAGACAGTCGGGCAGGTTAGCCATTACCTCAATAGACCGTTTTCTGTAATCCCAGAAGGACTTGAACCTTCAACCTCCGACGTATCAGGCCGGCACTCTAACCAATTGAGCTATGGGATCATTTATTTTGGGGTATCTCCGGGGCTCGAACCCTGTTCTCCGGTTCCACAGACCGGCGCTTTACCAAATAAGCTAAAGAAACCATAAAAAAAGCGCCTCTTTTTGGGAGGCGCTTACTATATTTTTACGTGTCAGGTCATGAGAGACCTACGTATATAAGCACCTTTTCATCCACAAATCCACAGTCAAGAATATTCGCATACCCCAGCTCCATCGGCTCTTGTCCGTGTAGTTTTGAAAACTGACTTTGTATGTTCTGTAATTGTAGCATTGTACTGTTTGTTTTTAAATTATTAGGTGAATCCTGAAAACCTGTTGCTTTCAATTTTCGGTTGCAAAGTAAATATGAAATTTTGAAACCTGCAAATTTATTTTTCAATTAACTATTTGAAAATCAATAAATTAAACTTAAATTTTAGAATAGAAAATTCCTGTCCGCAATAGCCTGCAGATCTCTTAAATACCTAAATGACTGTCTCTCATCGGGTTACTTATCACGTTTTATTTTCTTATTAATTGTTCATTGTTAATTAAAAAATTTTCACTTTTATGGTTATTTTTTTTCGTTCTAAATAATTTTTGCTCTGAAAACACAAAAAACGCCCCGGCAACCGAGGCGTTTTTGCTATATTTTGATAAAATTTTTACGGGTTTACTGTAAATAATTTCCAAAGAATGCACATTTCGCCTCACGTAATATCATCCAATCATACACGAACAATCCCTTTATTGAAGGGCTTCCGCATAGTTCTGCATTGATATGTGTTCTTTGTAGTTTCATATTTTTCTGGCGCAAAGATAAATCTTTTTCTTAATTAATTGATAATCTTCACAGAGGAGGGGAGTAAAAAAAGATGATTCAAAAGCCTTCATTAGTTTGTTTTTTGAACCTTAAACAGACGATCCGCCGTTGATCATTTAACACTTACAGCTCTTTGACTTCTGAAATTCAAAAAAAAACTTCAGACAAAAATGACTGAAGTTTTTATTATTACAAATTAATTTCTGAACATCTTATTCCGTCCTGTCTTATATCTGGAAATATCTTTCAGGATTACCTCATCATCCGGATTAAAATGTTTCAGTTCGTTGACAATTTCAGAATGTTCTGAAATTTTTTCAGTGATGATTTCGTAAGCAATTTTCCGGGTTACTTCCTGAAGTTTGGGGTCTTTTTTAAATTCATGCTTCATGGCATCAAGGTAGGTAATTTTTTTATCCTCCGGCGTTTCCTGATACAGTTCCTGAATAGAATTTCCAAGTTGTTTCACATCATAGATATTGGCGAAATAATTGTTTAAGCAGTTAAAGGCATCTTTGTTTTCTTTCCATCCTTTCAGAAGGATTTTCTGCGCTTCTTCCGGCATCTCCATTTTTTTGCGGTAGATAAGGGAACCTTTTATCATCTGACTGTTGTTTACATAATCATCCACTACCATCTGATAATAGGTATTGGAGTTTTTAATATCATTAATGGTTCTGTACAGATCTCCTACTTTTTCTTTGTGCCCCAGCTCCTTATACAGGTCAATTGCTTTTTTGTACTGTTTTGCTTTTTCATAACAGACCGCCGCATCTGATTTGTTTTTCAGCTTTTTAAGATAGATGACCGCCGCTTCGGTATAAAAGCCTCCGTCTTCCAGTGTTTTTGCTCCCCGGTAATGATCCTGAAGAAGGTTTATATAGACCTTTGCCGCTTTTTTGTAATCCTTTTCTGCGATGTACTTTTCAGCCAGCTCCTCGTATTTATTTCTGATCTTATCAAAAATAGAAGTTTCCACATAAACACTTCCTCTTCTGTTTCTCCCTGATGACAGATTTTGCTCCTTTTCTTTCTTTTCAAGACGAAGCAGAACGGCAAAAATAATAATTGCCACAAAAACGAAAACAGCCAGGGTCCACATGACATCCCCAAAACTCTGATGAAAAAGCTGCGCCAGAATTCCGATGATCTTAAGGATCGCCAGAATGAAGAATGCCGCCATGAATTTATCTATAAACTTCTGCCTATTCATCTTTATCTGATTTTAAAATGGTTTTATCTTCACTGAACAAACGGTAAAGAAGGAGTATAACACAAATGATAAGAATCCATACGAACCAGTTGTAGCCGTACATTTCTATCAAAGGATAGAAGATATAGGCCAGCATAGCTATCAGAACAATCATCAGGAAAATCTTGATTCCTCCCGGAACATTCTCTCCGCCTACGCTCAGGGATCTTTTTTTAATAATGAAGGAATAGAGTCCAACGGCTCCTGTCATGGCCACAATCAGCCAGAAAATATCCGAAAAAGAAATATCATGTTTCTGACGGGGCTTTTTAATTTCTATTTCGCCAATATCTGAATTTTCATTCTTATAAACCGGCGTATCAGCATACTCTTTTGTTCCGTAAAGACGGCCCAGCGAATCTTCCACCAATACCTGCTTTTTCTTCCAGATTGTTTTTACGGTAATGTTATCTACAAACTTTCCGGGATTGGCTTTTTTAATGGAATCTTTAATTTTTTTCCGGTAGCTTACTTCATTCTTTTCGATATATTCTGTAATTCTCTTGCGGTATACTTTTTTAAGGGAGTCTTCAGATGTTTTTACTTTTGCTTTTATGTCGTCAATATCTTTATAAATACTTTCAATAGGTCTTCCTCCCTTATCCAGATACTCCTTGTAAGTGGTTTCTTTTTTCGGATTATGGTACATCATGTTGGCCAGAACACTTTCCTCCATCAACTCACGTCTTTTCCGGCCATACATGGAATCTATTTTCATGTCAACATCAGTAACACCTGACTGATAGGCCACCATAGGTTTCATCAGATTCGGATCCTGTTCTATGACGGGTTCTGTATAAATTTCATCTGAGGCAACTACAGCGTTTCTTGCAGAATCATCTTTGCCCCAATGCCTAAACATGCTTACCAGGCCAAGTATCAGCAAAATTACCCAGAAAACCCAGCGGTAATCTCGTCCGGAACTGTTTGCTCCATTATTATTTTCTTTTCTTCCAAAAAGTTTATCCAGCCAGGAGTTTTCGAATTTAAAATTCCCGAAGCCATCTCCTCTTGAAGTCCCCATCACATCCAGCGGAACTCCGAGGTCTACAGCTCTGTCAGGGTATTTTTCAATATAGTTCAGATATTTTTCAATTTCTTTTTTGTTCCCGGCCATCACTTTTTTCAAATCGAAAGGCAGATCTTTCATCCATTCTTCCTCGGTCTTCGGTTTCTCCAGCTCCTCCAGAACTTTGTCATCATCCATTTCTACGGTGTAGCTCTCAATTTTCTGAGGAATCTTTACTCCGTTGGATGGTTTCCGGACTGTATCTTTTGCCTGTTCCGGTTGCCGGATTAATGAAATCCAGTCGATTTCTTCATTCAATTTTACCAACCCGAATTCAGGATGCATGATCAGAAATTCGGCATCTGTATTCAGCCAGTCTTCGGGATTTATTTTGGGATAGAAAATTGTATTTTCAGGGATAAACAGTTTGTTATCCACACTCTGAAAATAAGCATTCCGCCCGATTTCATCAGGAGCAGAAGCACTAAAAACCAGAAAACAGCCGTATATTCCGTTTGGCCTGTCAGAGGGAACCGGAAAGGAGCGGACCTGATCAAGATCTATTCCTAATATTTCCATTTCCCGAAGCCACATCAAGGGTGAAGCACCTTTTATTAAAAGTCCTTTCTTAGGATAACTATTCTTCGGAAAAGGTTTAATTCTAAGTTCCATATTCTACAATCTGATCTATAAATCTTTTCAAATACTCTTCATATATGTCTTCCATTTTTCTCACCTTCAGCAGGGTATGATCCGGCAGATAATATTCTGAACCTCCAAACTCGGTATCTGAAGCCAATGCCAGGATACTATTTTCTGAGGTAGGAATATAAAATTCCGGAATATTTTTGTTACTGCTTTTAAATGTCAGCATTCCCCGGGAGTCTGTAATAATGTCACTTCCATCAGAAAAGCTGAACTTATTTTTGTTTTTATCTGCAAAAATTTTTATCTGATCCCTGTTTTTACGCAAGGTCAGAGAAATAGCATAATTTTTTTGCAGTTCATGGTTAGAAATCACCAGCTTATTTTCTGAATTAATCCCGATTTTGTTGAAGCTGTTTAAGATTCTGATTCCGGATGATAATTTACTGAGTTCTATTTCTATCTTAGAGTGGCTTTTAGCAATCTCATCATCATTTTTAACCTGTTCAATAGAGATATTTCCTTCTAAGTTAATTTCTGAAATCCAGGGTGCTTTCGGATAAAACAGATAAAAATTCCTGTTAAAATAAACCAGTTTAAATTCCTGTGGAATAACTTTTTCAGAAATGTTCAGTTCAGAATACTCTCTGGTATTCAGGTTAAGCTTTGAAATCAGTTTTTTATCCGGCTGATACTGACACAGGATAAACTGCTGCTGTTTATTTTTTGCCAGGGCAAACTGCCCCTTAGGTTTTACAGAAATATCTTCAAACAGAACTTCACACCCGTGATGGGTTTTATATCGGTCATAATACTCCCTGCTGTAATAATTATCAGAAAGATAGGTTCGGAGCAGCTGTTTTTTACTGCTTAAAATAAAGTACTCTCCTTCATACATGAACTGGGCAATCTGGCCAACGGGAGCAGGAAACAGGATAGGATAATTCATAGGGAGATCCGTTTTCTTTCCTTTTCCGGAATCCTGAGGTGCTTTTGATTTTTTCTGTGGAGGATTAGCCCACAGTTCTTTCAGAGGAAGCAGAATCTTCTGAATATGTTTTCTTGTTCCTTTATGATGCTTATAGAAATTCAGTTCTCCATCTGCAGAGGTAGTGACCAGAAATTTCAGACGGTCCCTGTTTTCGTTAATTACTTTCTGCAGCTTCTGGCTGGCCATATTTTCCTGATGGGTGATGAAAAATACTTCAAGATCTTTTTCCTTGTGATCTTTCTCAAAGAACTTTTCCAGTGCCTGAGAAGATTCCATCGCCGGGCTTACGTGGTTCAGGTTTTCCACTACTTCTTCCACCTTATCCAGGGAAACCGGCACAATGGTCTGCCCTAATGCAAAAACTTTACATTCGGAATGGGCTTTGGGATGCTTAATCACGGCAATGGCTGAAGCAAAGGCCAGTACTTTTGGGGTACCCCAGTTTTTTATGGAAGTATCAATTAAGATAATTCGTTCAAAAATATTTTCCTCAGGCGGGATTTCACGCTGGATATATAGTGCTTCATTATTGGCCACACGGTTCATAAACACGTCATCCTCATTGGCAAATTCTGATAAAAGCATCCGGTGAAGCTCACCTTTATTGGTCATGTCAGAAATTCCTCCTATTGGCTGTTCACCCGGAGAAAGATGACGCATCGGAATTTTCAGGCCGCTCCATATTCTTTTGATAAGGCTTCCTACCTGGAATGTTTTCGGCTCTTCAATCAGTTCCTGAATGAAATCTTTATCGGTTTCAACGGTGGTTTCTTCTTCGGCCACTTCATCTTCCAGTTCTGGAATATCAACAGTGCCTTTCATCACATTGATGATTGATTCTACCGATGGAAATTTTTCATTTAATATCGCTAGCGTACGGATGTCTTTTATCTTAATGGCATCAGTCAGTTCTTTTTTCTCTGCAGATTCCGCAAGGCTGTGAGGTCTTCTGGCAAATCCTTTTAAAATTATTTCTGCACTTACGGAGGATCTAACCAGACGTGGAACATGTCTGAACAGTGTCTGTAAAAGCATAATCCGGTTTTGTCCGGTTTTATAGCGTGGTCCCAGTTTTTTTAGGTTTTCAAGGAATTTAAATCCTGAGTCTATATCCAACCGGACTTCCTCTTTGCTTTCCGTCTGGATTTTATTCAGATAATAATAAATTCCGTCTAAATTCTGGTATCCGTCCTGAGAGGCATACAACACCAGCAATAATGATCCAAAAGGTGGGAACCCCTGCAGCTGAAGTTCTTTCAGAATCTCCATCACATAAGGTCTGTACGCGACCACCCCTACATTCGGAATGGAGATAAGGTTGTTTTCATGATAGCCTGTGGGATCCGGAATATCTTTATCGGTAGCCCATTCCCAGAAATAGTTTTGGTATGATTGGAAATATTCGTTCAGATCCATTCCTTTGATTTTTCAGTCAGGCGAAATGAGCTTACGGAAAGTGTACGGAAATCGGATTTATTAAGAGGTAAAACACTTCCGTCTTCGTTCCATAAAAGCCACAGGTCCTGTGCTGCATTATATTTTCTCTGTAACAGAGCACTTACATTTTTAAATTCAAAATCAAAACCTGCAGGAAGAAGATGATGGTCTTTCATCCAGAAGGTTTTTCCCGGAAGGCTTAATAATGGTGTTCCCAAAAACAGGGCTTTATCATTAATAACCGTCCAGTCTGTTTTTTCCAGTTTAAATTTCGGGAAGGCAATTATTGCTTCTTTAACCTCATCAATAAGGCTTAATAAAGCAACAGCAGGCTGTTCTTCCCCGCTTGGGACCAGCCTTACGTCCACTTTTTCATCAATTCCGAAAAAATTCTGATTGGAAGGTGGAAAGGTAAGTCGTAAAGCTTTATCAATGGGCGTCCACAGCAAAGCGGTTCTTACTTTTTTGCTGGGAACCAGGGCATCTTTCCGGAATAAAAGGCCTTCTCTCAATTCATAAAGTAAAAAATCCGGTAACTGCTGGATTTCCGGAGAAACGGCCTGTTCTCCGGTAAAGCCTTTCAACCAGATCACATTTTCTTCCAAAGCGATCTGAACATTTTTCCAGTCACGAATCGAGCCTAAAAAATCCTCATCTGCACGGGGAAGTTCTGCCCAGAATTCTTTTACACGCTTTGAAGGATCTTCTGCCATAAGCTTTCTATTTCCTGTTGAATATATTGTTTTTGTTCCGGATTTCTGATCCAGTCGCAACGCGTCTGAAGGTATCTCAGCTTATCTTTGATCACGTTCTGCTCTTCAAAACTCAATGTTCCTTCATTCCACTTTTCAACAAGGATTTTTACATCTTTCATTACTTCTTCAGGATTTGGAGTTTTGTTCTGCATGGCCTGTGGATGAGATTTAGGATTTTCATCTTTTTCGATGGTTCTGTTGATGATCCCTTCCAGGATTTCGATCTGCTCTTCGGTATCCCAGATATGTTTCAGTACCCAGAGATCTGAAAGAATGGCTTCGTTTCGTCCACAGATCAGGGCGCTTGCGGCAATCAGATTCTGCAATTTCACAGCACGACGGTCGGAAATGGCAATCCCTGTATTTCTAAGGCTGATGATGGTATTTAAATAGACTTCATATACCGGTTTCAGATCAATCGTTCTGCAAAGGTCCTGCAATTCCCTGATTTCATCGGAAAGGATTTCAGGAGTTTCCGTTTCCACCGGATTTTCAAGTTTTCTTCCGGCTAAAAGTACCTGCTGAAGAAGGTCCGGATTTACATAATCTACATTGATCCTGATCAGGAAACGGTCAAACAATGCATTCAGAGCCTCATCTTCCGGAAGAACGTTACTTGCTCCAACGAACATCAGGGCCGGCAAATGTTTGGTTTCTTTTCCTCTTTTAAAGATCTTTTCGTTTAAAGCCATCAACAGGGAGTTCAGAATCGCTGAGTTGGCATTAAAAATCTCATCCAGGAAGACCATAGAGGCTTCCGGCATCATTCCTTCCGTATTGGTAAGAAGTTCTCCTTCCTTTAATTTTCTGATATCGAAAGGGCCGAAAATTTCGTTCGGCTCTGTAAACCGGGTTAAAAGGTATTCAAAATTTTTACCGTCTTTTACGGTTTTGGAAAGTGTTCTTACGATTGCCGATTTTGCGGTTCCTGGAGGCCCGTACAGAAAGGCATTTTCTCTGGCCAGAAGACAGATTCCCAGAAGATCTACCACGTCATTTTTCCCGACGAAGGTATCTTTTACGTAATTAAGAACGGTATTGAGTTTTGTAATATTATGATTCATTGATTTAAAAAATTAAAATTTCCACCATTTTTTCTTTTTGGGCTTTTCCTCTTCATTTTCCTCCTGCTCACTGTTTTTATTGAAAGCGAAAGTAATTCTCTGATAAATATCTTTAATATCAAAATACATTTCTGTTCCGTCATCAAGCGTGAGTACATCCATGATCCTGTCTCCGTCATTGAACAGTCTCTGCCCTGTATCCTGTTTATCAAAATGGTGCCTTACCAGATCTCTTTCATCGGAAATGCGGGTGACAATATAGGGTGAATCTCTGGTTCCATCGCCAGTTTTCTCAAGGCCTTCAAAAATGCCCTGTGCAATCATCATCTCTATTCTCATCCCTTTCTCGTCCCCCAATTCCTTAAAGGCAAAATATTTATAGATATGAGCACTGGGACTCAATAAGATGTTAACATTCACATACCGGATGACTTCTTCAAACTTTCCTTCATTTAATAATTCCAGCAAATTTCCGGTATCATCCGAATACGGATTATATTCAGGATCATTAATTATGATCTCCCTGCTCTTCAGGAAACTTTCTTTCGTCGGGTCTTTTAAAAATTCAAATACTTCACTAGATTTCCCCATGGTTTTCGGTTATTGTTTTTAGTTCTCTCCAGAAAATGTCTTTATACATCCCGAATTCTGCAATCAGCAATTGATTGATGTATGGAATTTCGGCCAGTCTGTAGGATTTTTTTTCTACAATTCTTTCCAGATACAGCTTCCGGTAGGTTTTATCTTTTAATTCTTCTTCCCAGTTTATGTTTTCAAGATCCAGATCAAATCCGATTCCTGAATAGTGAAACTGCAGAAGTATATTTTCCAGCATTTTGATCAATGGATCTTCCGGATCAGCGCCCTGTAAAGCGGAGATTGTCTGAGGTAAAAACCTCATGGACAAATCCGCTGATAATATGGCAGAGATATTTCTTTTGCCTTTAAACGGAGGGATTAATTTGTTCAGATTCTTCTCCGTGTCCTTTCTGATCAAATATAACTGCGCGCTGTAATACAGAATTTTTGCGGCCCAGACTGCTGTTTCACGGTCACAGCTGATCTGATCGGATAAGAATTCCAACCTTTCTTTTTCAAATTCGGATTCAAAATAATCAGCAGCATCCTGTTCTTCTTTTTTAGAGATTTCATAAAGATCTGTGAAAATTGTAATACATTCATCCTTCCTAAGCAGAAATAAAGTATCTAAAAATGCGGATTTATTTTCCATTATTAAACAAAAATAAAATTATTTCTCTGAGAATAAAATTTTTCAGGAATGATTGACTGTTAAATAATATACCGGCCTTATGAATGGTCAGCTTTGCTTCTTAAGTCAATAGTAAATTGAATCACCATTCACTATTGATACAACTCTTATTCGGTTATTTCTATAATATTACCCTCCGGATCAAGAATGACACTTTCATAGTAACCATCTCCTGTTGTACGGGGTTCTCCGGCAATTCTGCATCCGTCTTGTCTCAAGGTTTCCGTAAGCTGATCTACTTTTTCCCGGCTTCCTGTTGAAAAGGCCAGATGTATAATTCCATACTTCTGTGCTTCAAACGAATTTTCATTCTCCTGAATGTCCGGTTTTGTCATCAGCTCAAGACGGCATCCGTTTTCAAAGCTTAAGAAATAAGACTCGAAGCTCTTAACCGGATTATGGTATTTTTCACCGGAAGCTGCCCCGAAATATTTCTGATAAAACATCCTGGATTTTTCAAGCTCTTTTACCCAAATGGCAATATGTTCAATTTTCATTATCTAAATTTTATTTATCATACAAAAGTAGCTGCCGGAATATTGAGGCACCTGCTCTGTATTGTGCTATCGTTGCTCCGGGTTTGCAATGTTATTGTTGTTAATGGTTAATTTTGCTCTGCAGGTCAATGGTGAACTTATAAACGTAAAAAAATTCATAAGCATTGCAGATTGACTATTCACAATTGAGAACACATAATTCACATATTTAGTATCTTTGCCCACATTCAAAATAAAATTATGAGTATTCACATCAGTGCAAAAAAAGGAGAAATTGCTAAAGTAGTATTACAGCCGGGGGATCCGCTTCGTGCACAATATATTGCTGAAAATTATTTGGAAGATGCTAAACTGGTAAGCAAAACAAGAGGAATCTTTTATTATACCGGTCTTTATAAAGGTAAAGAAATCACTGTAGGTGCCAGCGGAATGGGATTCCCCAGCATCGGAATCTATTCGTTTGAGCTGTTTACAGAATATGAGGTAGATACCATCATCCGAATCGGAACCTGCGGAGCTTATACTACGGATCTTAAACTTTTTGATATTTTAAATATCGAAAATGCAGCCAGCGAAAGCACCTATGCCAAATATGCCTGGGAAATTGAAGACGAAATCCTTTCTCATCAGGGAAATATCTTCGGAACGATCAACGAAACGGCTAAAGAACTTTCTCTGGATGCCAAAGCGATCAATGTACACAGCAGCGATATTTTCTACCGAAAAGATCCTAATGTTCCTGCTATCGCAACTAAATACAACTGCCCGGCAGTAGAAATGGAAGCTTTCGGATTATTTGCCAACGCCCGGTATTTAGGGAAAAATGCGGCAACGATTCTTACGGTTACTGATATTATTCCTACTCATGAAAAAATTTCGGCTGATGAAAGGGAAAAAGCCTTGAAGCCTATGATGGAGCTGGCTTTGGAAGCTGCCTGGAAAAGTATTTAAAACCAAAGTCACCTATAAGCGGTTTGCCTCTGATACACCAATTAATGCTAAGCCTGATAACATACCAGCAAAAGATTGGAGTCAACCCCGTTGATTTTATGAAGCTAACGTTTTAGCGATATTACAGAAATAAAAGAGCTTTACTTTACGGTAGGGCTCTTTTTTATATCCTGAAAAAATTCCTGGCTGTTTCTGTTGTTTCATCTGCAACTTCAGCAATGCTGATTTTTTTCCATCGGGCAATGGTCTGCGCAACATAAGGAAGATAAGATGGTTCGTTGCGTCGGTTCTGCGTTCTGGGCATATTTTTCGGGAGCATAAACGGAGCATCTGTTTCAATCATCATGCGATCCAGGGGTGTATAACTTATTACTTCTTCCAGATGGCTGAATCTTTTCTCATCACTTATTGCTCCTGTAAATCCTAAGTAAAAGCCTTTATCCAGATATATTTTCGCTTCTTCCAGAGTTCCCGTAAAACAGTGTACGACCGCTTCCGGTAATTTGGAAAGATACTCATCCGTAATTTCGTTAAACCTTTTAAATGCAGCTCTTTCATGCAGAAAAAGTGGTTTATTGACTTCAATGGCCAATTCAAGCTGGGCTCTGTAACATTTTTCCTGAACGGGTCTTGGAGAAAAGTCCCTGTCGAAATCCAGTCCACACTCTCCTACTGAGATGACATGATCCAGGTTTAATAATTTTCTGAGTTCGGGGATGCCTTCCGAGTTGAAAGATTTAGCGTCGTGAGGATGGATTCCTGCTGTGGAATATAGGATTTCAGGGTAGTCTGCCGCTATTTCTGCGGATTCTCTGCTTCCTCTGACGCTGGTTCCGGTAAGGATCATGTGGTCTACTCCGTTGTCCAGTGCGCGGTTGATGATTTCGTCGTGCTCGTTGTGGAATTGTTTATTGGTCAGGTTAATGCCAATGTCGATGTATGTGTTCATAATATTTTTTTGTTTTTTATTTCTTTTGTCCTGAAGCAAAAGAAAACCGGGACAGAACCGGTAATTTACTCCTTAAGAATACGTTTTTCCGGTTAAACTATTATCTCCGGGTTAAAAGGGAGTACAGCAGGATTTGAACCTGCAACCTCGTCCATGCTGCGGACGTATTCTTCTTGTTGAACTATGTACTCCTGTGAAACGTGCGGGATTTGAACCCGCATCCTCCGGCGAGGAAAGCCAGCGTTCTTCCATTGAACTAACGTTTCGTTTTTTTTTTGTGAGATAAGCAGGATTCGAACCTGCAACTCATCTTAGCAAAATGTGTTTTTCCAGTTATTACTATTATCTCCGTCTGGTTTTACCAGGTATGAATTTTATAATTTTTCAGCAGAACACCGCTAAAGTAATTTCCTTTGATTCCTTCTGCTACCGGATGCAGAATCCTTGCGGCTCCGTCTACGGAATCCAGCGGTGGAATATACCCCTTCTCAAACTGTTTTTTTCTTAAGCTTTCCTTTGCTCCTGTTGAAATCCATCCTACATCCACTGCACTCATATAGATGTGGTCTTTTTCAAATTCTCTTGCGGAAGTGAGGGTCATCATATTCAAAGCAGCTTTTGTCATATTGGTATGCGGATGAAAGACCGTCTTATTTTCATAGCTGAAAATTCCTTCTGATGAAGTAACATTAATGATGAACTTTTCCTTAAACAAAGAGTTTTTCATTAAAGTTTTCAGTTCCTTGATCAGAAAATACGGAGCGATATGATTGATGAGGTTCACTTCTACCAATTCATACATGGAAATTTCTTCCAGTGTGGAATTCCAGCTTGTTTTCTCACGGTTATCTACCGGCTGTCCGAATCGGGTAAGAGCAATCTGTGATTCTTCATTCTCTGCATATTCCAGCTTCGCAATCTCCTTTGAAATTTCCGTCTGGTTTGGAATAAAATTCGGAATATTTTTAAATTCCAGTTCTTTTTCTTTTTCCTTTTTGATGATCGGAAGGTAGTATTCGTCAGGATATTTAATGGTCTGGGCAGCATTATTGATCAATATATCCAACGTATCAAAGTTCGCTCTGTAAAAATCCACGAATTCCTGAATAGCTTTTAAATTTCTAAGGTCTAAACCATATACCCAGAGTCTGTCCTTCCATTCATTATAATCTGCTTCCTGATGCAGAGTTTCCAGTGCCAGTGCAGGAAAACGGGTTGTCAAAACCAGATTGGCCCCATTTCTCAACAGTTTCAATGCGGTGGCAAAACCTACTTTTACTCTTCCTCCGGTAAGAATGGCATTTCTTCCGGTAAGATCGGACGTCTGAAAACGTTTTTCATAGTTTTCTGCGGCACATTTCGGGCACAACCGGGTATAGAAAGAATGAGCGTACTGATAACTCTGATTACAGCAGTAGCAGTTTTTGGGGATCTGAAGTCTCGTTAATTTCGTTTCATCTTTTTCATCATCATAAAAACCGGAAATCCCTGTCAGTGCTTTTTTCATGAGTACAGCTTCTGAACTGACCTCCAGATCATGTGCTTTCATCCGGGAATAGCTTTCCTGACGGCTCTGTTTTTTCGCATTTTTATGAATCTTCGTGATCAGTCCTGAAAACGTTTTGTTATCCGGATTGAGGAAGGGTTCATCCTTCAGGGCATTTAATACCTTGAGACATGCTTCCCATTCGTGTTGTGAAAATTTTTGTTCCGAAAGTTCCATCGCTTCAGTTTTATGTCTGCAAAATTACCTCCTCAGTGCGCAATCTTTTTACGCAGTAAAAATAAACGTTATTCATTGATAAATTTTTCCAGAAATCCAATCAGCTTCCGGCCGCCGTGGCTCCACCGGATACCATGACCTTCTTTTTCCCTGACTTCAAAAACCAGTTCATGCTTGTAATGGAAAAAAACGTTCCACCATGTTCTGTTATCAAGGATGTAAGTGATTTTCTCTATTACTTTTTCCTGTTTCCGGCTGTTGTTTCCTTTGATCTCGCCCCAGAATTCATCATCCATTCTTCCGACATGTTTTTCCCATGCTCTCTGGGCAATGGTTATTTCACTGTTAAAAGGTTGTTGACAGGCTTCAAGCAGTGTTTCTCTAAGTGGAGGAACTGCATCTTCATCACGGATGCTGGCGGAAGTCAGTCGCTGCCCCAGAATATTCAGCCAATGCTCAAACGGAATTTCTTCAAGCTGAGCTGCTTTAACTTCATCGGGAATATTATTCCGGAATATGTTCATGAACAGATCAAAGCTTTCTTTTCTGCTGATTTTTATTTCTTCATTAAAGTATGGAAGTTCCCAGTCTGATATTTTTTCCTGAAAGTTACTGATGTTATTTTCAAGGTTACTGATGTGTTCTTCAGCCAGGATAGCCCGGTATTTTTCTTTCCATAAATCAGAAAATAAAGGAATGTATGGATCAAATAGCTTCATTTTAATACATTTTTACCAGGTTTACCTCCAGTTTTTCTTCTGTGATCAGATAACCAATCAGATTGAACCATGTTTTACAGTGATCCAGAATCCATGCATCTGAAGAAACGGAAATCTCCGCATTATCCACAAGAAACTGATCCGGATTAAATTGCAGTTCAGCCTCCCAGTCCATCTTATTTTCTACAGCAAAATCAAGAACCATCTGTTTGATCCTGCCACTGTTGGAAACGGGCTTATCAAAGATCCATATCAACTTATGTATTTTTGTTTTCTGAAAGAACTGTGCTATGAGTTCCAGTGCTTTCTGCGTCTGATTCACTCTTTTATAGGTGCCATGAACTCCTGAAAGGTCACGGAAGCAGCCGTCTGTTCCTTCAAAAAGGTAAGCACCGGAGAGCAGACTTTCCAGCAGGATCACTACATTGAACCCGTCCAGATACACGGTTTTATCTTTAAGTTCTGCAGCCTGCAACTGTTTATGCTTTCTGTTTTGGATCTGTTCTTCTGATGCAGCAGCACCCCGAAATGCCTGAATCTGCCGGGTTTTAAGTTTATACCGGTTCCCGGCCAATTCGGAAGAGGCTTTTTCAGCGTAGCCTCTGCTTAATAAGTACTGCATATCCTGAACAGCCATTTTTAGTTTAGCAATCTGCTTTTCTGATCCGAACAGGGCATCGTCACCTGTATTTTTTCCACGGTTTCTGTAGTTCATATTCAAAAATAGAATTTTTACAGCAATGATGGAATATCTTCAGAGCGAGATTCTGGTTTTCATTAGTATTATTTTAAGCCATTAAGTTTTTTTAAGGAAACCTTAGCGAAGGAATACAATGATCAGTTTCGGATATTTTGTATTTTTATAGGAAATGCATCTCAGTTATGAAAAGGATTTATTCAATTTCGTTTTTTCTCTTATTATTTTCTTCTGCTCTGTTTATTTTAAGCTGTGAATATAAGGTAAAAGGGAGTGGTTCAGGCTCAAAGGAAGATTCTGAAAAAAGAGTCCTGAAAAATGTGAAGAACTTTGATGAGAATACAAAAACTATTCATGTTCTTGTGGCTTTATGTGATAACAAGTACCAGGGAATTGTACCTGTTCCTGAAAAGATAGGAAACGGGCAGAATCCTGATCAGAATCTGTATTGGGGAGCTGCTTACGGAGTCCGTACTTATTTTAAGAAAAGTAAGGAATGGATACTTTTAAAAACTGAGAAAAAGGATTCCATCAGGATGGAAAGACTGGTATTTCAGAATACTTCTGATAAAAACTATTATCTGGTAGCTGATGCCTATGACGGGCAATATATAGAAAACTGCACCCGGGATTTTTTCTACAGCAATTCCGGACAGATGAAAGACATTGTTAAAATTGATGGAAAACGGATCGGTATCTTTGGGAATGCAAAGATGATTTCTTATGTAGGCCATGACGGGCTGATGGATTTCCAGCTATCGGAATCATTTAAAAACACGGACGGAAAAACCAGAGACTGTATTATTTTAGCCTGTTACAGTAAGAAGTTTTTTTCACCTCAGCTAAAAGATACGCGAGCCAATCCTTTGGTATGGACTACTCACCTGATGGCTCCCGAAGCTTATATCCTGCATGATGCTCTGGCGGGTTATGTAAAAGGAGAATCCGGGGAACAGATCAGAACCCGTGCTGCATCTGCTTATTCCCAATACCAGAAATGCAGTGTTAAGGCGGCCAGGAATCTGCTGGTAAGCGGATGGTAATTTTTGATTCCCCAGTCTCATTCAGAGATCAATAACTCCACTAATTATCAGTGATATTTTTTACAAAAAAAGAGAGGTTTCATACAAAGTTTTGATGTTCATAAAGAGATAAGTTTGTAAAGATTTAAAAATCCAATTATGAATACATTGAAAAAATTATGTTACCTGCTTGCGGCTGTATTTCTTTCAGCTGCTTTTGTATCATGCTCTGATAATGACGAGGTTATCACTGAGCAGATGACTCCCTCACAAACTCTTGCTTCTACTCCATGGGAAACCACAGGAGCTAAAGACAGAAACGGACAATCTGTAGATCTTAATAACGCCAGCGTAAACGGTTATGTAGGTTTTGCTTACTTTAAAAGTGACGGAAGCTTTGTTATTTACGGGCTTAATGACGCCATCAGATCAAGAGGAACATGGTCTGTAGACGCTTTGGGAACCAAGAGAACGATTACGGCATTAAATCCGGATGGAACAACGATTTTCACCCGTGATGTAGAGATCCTTGTTCTTAACCAATATGAATTTACGTACAGAATCCGTCCCAACGCAGCAGATCAATCGATCTATTATGACATTATCCACAACAGGACTTCGCATGCAGAGCCAGCTAACGGGCAGCTTACCCTTGCCTCTACACCTTGGGAAACCACAGGGGCAAAGAACAACAGCGGGCAGCCTGTTGCTTTAACTGATGCAAGTGTAGCCGGATTTGTAGGGTATTCTTATTTCAAAGCCAATGGAACCTATGCTATTTACGGATTAAATGATGCTCCGAGATCCAAAGGAACCTGGTCTATTTCTCCGGACGGAAAGAAGAGAACCATCACCGCGTTGGATAATAACGGAAATGTACTTTTCACCCGTATTGTTGATATTCTTACCCTGAACAGCAATGAGTTTACCTACAGGATTACTCCTGACGCGACCAATCCTTCTGTATACTATGATATCATCCACACCAAAGTAAACCACAATGAACCCCATTAAACCATAGATATTTTTTAAGTTAGTTGATCATGAATGGTAAAGCCTGCTCTGGCAGCAGGCTTTATTTTTTTATCCGGAATTACCAGCAGTTTTCCCACCATTTTTCCCAATTTACTTTTCCAAGCTCATCCAGATCTGTTTTTTCACCAATCATCGGAAGGGTTATTGGCAGGCTGTTTTCTTCTGCATATTTTGAAACCATCTCCAGGGGTTCAAACCATGGATGCTGTGCCAGCTTAAATTTTGAATTATGTACAGGAATAAAGTTGTCTGCCTTCAGCTCTTTTACTTCCTGAATAATCTGTTCGGGCATGCTGTGAATATATGGCCATTTTTCGTTGTACTGTCCACATTCCATAACAGCCAGGTCGAAGGGACCGTATTTTTCTCCGATGTCGGAGAAGTGGTTTCCGTAGCCGCTGTCTCCACCCAGAAAGAGTTTTTTAGACGGAGTTTTTAATACAAAAGAGGTCCACAACGAGATATTGCGGTTCAGCAATCTTCCTGAAAAATGTCTTGCCGGAGTAAATGCAAGGGTAAAGCCTTCTGCAAGGTTTACACTTTCCCACCAGTTTTTCTCAATGATCTTCTCAGAAGGCCATCCCCAGTACTCGAAATGCTGTCCGGTCCCCAATCCGCATAGTATTTTTCCGGTTTTGTCCTTCAGGGCCTGAACGGTTTTATAATCCAGATGATCCCAGTGATCGTGGGAGATCAGTAAAAAGTCTATATCCGGCATATGTTCCGGCTTGTAATAGTCTGCTCCCGGAAATGCCTTTATAGATCCGGGCATTGGAGACGCATTACCGCTAAAGACAGGATCTACCAGAAACTTTTTACCATCAATCTGAATAAAATAGGAACTGTGACCGAACCATACCAATACATTTTCTTCCGGTTTAAGACTTTTAAGGTCTGTTTTGATAAACGGAAGCGGAAATCCCGGAGTGGTATGCTCTACTTTGCACAAACTGTTCAGGAGGGCCTTGGTCATACTTTCGCCTTCCAGCAAAGCAGGTGTAGGAAGTATATTCTGAAATCTTCCGTTGAGATAATTGGGAAGGGTACTGAAATATCCTTTTCTTTTTTCATCGGGAAACTGCCCGAGCTGTTTTACTAAATTCATTGCTGTATTTTTTTACATTCTGAGCCTTTCTTCTTCCAGATCCAGCCTTGTGAGATAATGTCTTATATATTCTTCGTCGATATGGGAATTCCGCCTGTTTTCTTCCCGTAGCCAGATTCTCTGCTGTTCCAGGGTTTCAAAATAAATTTCTTTGGCTTCATCAGAAAGTTTATGGGTAGAATCCTCTTTATCTTCCTGTTCCCAGCGGTCCATCAGCTTATTGAAATATTCGTTTTCACTGCGTCTTTCTTTATAGTTTTCATTGAGGTAGTTTAAGGCTACACGACGCATTCCTTTTCTTAAAAAGTGTTCTGATTCTTCTTCAGACATATAACTGCTTTCAGACTCGGACAGTTTAAGTTTTTTTATCAATGCAGGCAGCGTGAGTCCCTGAACGATTAATGTCATCAGAATAACGACAAACGTTATAAAAAGGATAAGATCACGATGTGGAAAAGGCTGACCGTTTTCCATCATTACCGGAATTGACAGCGCCGCTGCCAAAGAAACTACCCCGCGCATCCCGGTCCAGCCCATGAGTATGGGGGCTTTCATTCCGGGGTCTCTGTCTGCTACGTTGATAAAATTTCTCATAATCAGTGTAATGAATACGGCTCCAAAAGAAGCCAGAAAACGAACTATAATCAGAACTGCTGTCACCAATAATCCGTAACTGACTGCTTCAGACAGACTGATTCCTTCTTTGTTTAAGCCTACCATAATTTCCGGTAAATCCAACCCGATCAGCAGGAATACAATTCCATTGATCAGAAATACGAAGCTTTCCCAGACGTTTGATCCTTTCAGCCTTGATTCTGAAGTACGGAATATTTCATGCCTGCGGACGGAAAGGTATAATCCTCCGCTTACTACCGCCAATACACCGGAAGCATGAACTTCTTCTGCGGCAATATACATAACATAGGGAGCCACCAGGCTTAATATTGCATCCATATTAACATCCGTGGGAAATATTTTTTCGATTTTTAAAAATAAAAATGCCAATACCAATCCTATTCCCAATCCTCCGAATATCATCCAGCCAAAGCTTAAAGCAGCATCCTGCCACACAAATTGTCCTGTAGCTACGGCTACCATTGCAAACCGGAAAATAATTAATGAGGAAGCGTCATTGAACAGGCTTTCTCCTTCCAGAACTGTGGATACATTTTTGGGAACTTTTACAAATTTCAGAATAGCACCGGCACTCACGGCATCGGGTGGAGAAACAATTCCTCCCAAAACAAATCCTAATGCCAGTGAAAACCCTGGAATATAGGAGTTGGCTACAAATGCCACTGATATGGCCGTAAGAAATACCACAATGAAAGCAAAGCTGGTGATGATCCGCCTCAGTTTCCAGATTTCTTTCCATGAAACGGCAAAAGCTGCTTCATACAGCAAGGGTGGCAGGAAAATGATAAAAATAAGTTCAGGGTCAATTTTTAAAACGGGTAATCCCGGAATGAAACTGATCAGAAGTCCGGCAATCACTAAAATGATAGGATAAGCCACTTTCAGCCGGTTGGACAGCATAATTGAACCAATAATGACCAAGACCAGTGCCAGGTAATAAATAAAATTCTCCACCATTGTTTTTAATTTATGCAATTCCGGTCGTTTTCATTTTACAAAACCGGATTTTTTTTAAATAAATATAAGAATTGACAGGAATGTATGGAAGTATTTTTTTATTTACCTTAATAAAATACAGGCTCCTTTTCATTATATCGGGAAAATTCGGGGATACTGAATATGCCTGTTTTCATTGTTTGTTTTAATATGCGGAAAAATTAAGGCAAACAGATCTGTTTTACGGTTTACATCATTTCAGCTGTCCGGAAAAGTACAGAACTGCGAGTAAAAAAATTCCGGAAAATGCCAGTATTCCAAAGAGAATAACGGCAGATAACATTACTAATTTCCGGAATCTGACCGGATCGAACTGAAAGGTCTCCGGATGAATGCAGAATTCGTCATAAATTAACGGGTCCACTTTCAGATCCGGTCTGAAATATCTGGTCCTTTGTATAAAACCGGCTCTCAGGGCTCTTTTGTTTTTGGGGTAATAAGACAGGCCGGGATCGAGGTTGTTAAAATTAATTTTTTCATATCCTTTCTCCGTAAATACAGCAATAACCCGGGTCTTGTTCCAGGTGGCCATCTGTACATCATAGGTATCCTGCAGATTAAGGTTTCTGATCCGGCTGTAAAGCACCTCATCTGTGGTTCCGTCTGCTTTTTCATAGTGAATTCCCTGGTCATCCACCACAATTCTTTTGACTGCGCTTTTTGCGTTTCTTTTTATATGCCGGGATAAAAAAAAGAGTCCGGTTCCCCATATAAGGTAATAAATAATGGTAAATACGATAAAAACAATGGACGATTCAGCAAAAATCAAAGGGAATATGGACAGTATTATCAATAAAGAGAGCAGGAAAGTTCCGGCAAAAATCCTTATCAGCCAGGTTATTGTCCAGTTGGGTCTGGATACCAATACGGGAAATCCTTTTCTTACTTCGTTCTGCATCTGTTCAAGTTACGGAAAATTTCCGAGAAAGTTCAATTTAGGAGAAGCCGGAAGTTCCTTTTAATTCTGTCAATATTAATTATATCCAATTCTTTTTGAGTATCCTCCAATGTATTTAATTAGCGGGTTCAGGATAGAGGTGTTTTCCCCAGGCCTGAATATCCCGCTGCCTGAGCTCTGAATGAAAAAGCTCATTAAATTCCGTAACAATTCTGCCGACCGCATTGGGATCTGTGGTTCTGATCCTTGTTTCATAATTACTTTTGAGTCCGCTACCTGTAAAATTCAGGGATCCCATATAGGCAATCTCATCATCGATGATATAAATTTTACTGTGGATAAAGCTGCCGCTTCCCGAATCGGAAACAAATACTTTAAAAGGAAACAGCTGTCTGTAATGGTAATTGTAGATCCTTTTCGCTTTTATTTTGGTGAGATAAAAGTTTCTGATGAAAAATAAAATTAACAGTGGAAAGAGGCCATATAGTATTTTCAGATCTTTAAGGGAATACAGCAAAACGATCAGTAAAGCTGATGACCCCAGCATGATATAAAGCAGCATTTTTTCCAGACTTATCCAGCTGTTGCGTACAGCCTGCGCATGCTCATCAACTACCCGTTGCTGGATAATCATTTTATGTATATTTTTTTCATATTCACCATAAAAATCTTCAATATTATCCGTTGTGATGAGGTTCACCTGAATACCACGTGACCTTAAAGCAATAAGCTGCCTTACCAGGTGTGCTGATAAGTAAGGAGACACTATTTTTACATTTTTTCTGGCATAGGAAATATCTTCAAGGAGTTTTTTCCCGGCTCCCCGGCCTATATAGATGTCACAATCTGCACCGCTATAATACATAAATCTTCAAATAATGAATTAATATACACATTTTAAAATAAGTCTGGAATGTTTCATGAAGCAATTCTGCTGTATCAGAAGTAATGAGTAAAAAAACACTCACATTTCTGTAAGTGTATGTTTTTTTATTGACAGGAATGAAATCAGTTCAATATTCCATTCATTTCTGTTAAGATTACGGGTTTTCCGTCTGTAATAAGGATGGTATGCTCATGCTGTGCCATGTAACCGCCCTTATTTCCTACCATGGTCCAGCCGTCATTCAGTTCTACAGCAAGATTAGACGCTGTGGAAATGAAGGTTTCAATCGCTACAACAGAATTTTTCTTAAATCTTCTGGAATCAAAACGGTTTTTATAATTCAGCAGTTCATCGGGCTGTTCGTGCAGGCTTCTCCCTACTCCGTGCCCGCCCAGGTTCCTGATGACTTTAAAGCCTCTTTTTCTGGCTTCGGTTTCCATCAGGGCCCCTATTTCTGCTATTTTTACACCGCCTTTTATATTACTGATGGTTTTCTGTAAGATTTCCCTGGAAACATCCACTAATTTCTGATGTCCGTGAATATCTTTTCCCACAACAAAAGAACCGCCATTATCCGCCCAATAGCCATTCAGCTCTGCTGAAACATCAATATTAATCAGGTCGCCTTCTTTCAAAGTTCTTTTATCGGAAGGAATCCCGTGGCAGAATTCATTGTCTACGCTGATGCATGTCCATCCCGGAAATCCATACGTTAAATGCGGTGCTGATTTTGCGCCGAAATCAGAAAGGATTTTTGCCCCGTACTCGTCAAGATCTTTCGTTGTCATCCCGGGCTGGGCATAACTGATCATTTCCCTTAGAGTAAAAGCTACAGCTTCACTCACTTTCTGCATTCCGGTCAATTCGCTTTCGTTGGTTATAGACATAATGTTGGTTTTACAGGTGGGAACGGGTTGTTACCCACTCAGAGCTACAAAGTTAAGGAATTAATCTGTTTTGGGCAGGATTGAGTTGATCCCCCTTCATCTCCATAGTAAGCCTCAACAGCATCATGGATATCTTCTTTCAGAATTTGACTGTCCGGAAATTTGATTAACAGATTTTTCAGGCATTCAATCCATTCTTTATTCTGAAGCTGATAAGAAATTGCTTCAAAGCGCGAAGAGATCCATTCCAGCGTATCAAGGTCAAGTTCATTAAGCGCTTCTATTGCCCCTGATATATCGGAAAGGAGAAGCTCAGCAATGAGATCTTTGTCCGTTGAAACAGTCGGGTCATTCACATGTTTCTTTTTAATGCCCTGAACGATTTCTCTGATTTTTGTTTTCATGGTATTTTTCGGCTAAATTAACCAAAATGTGTTCTGTGTGGTAAATCTTTATGAAATTGAATACAATTACTTTTAAAGAAAAAGACACTCATTGGATATGAGTGCCTGTAGGTCAATTATTCAGAAAATCTATTTGAAAAATCCGGTACTAAGCCGTTATCCCATTTTTTAACTCTGTTTCTGCCTTTTAGAATTTATAGTTAAATCCAATAGAATATACCTGATCGTTTTTAGCATCAAACGGAAGTCTTCCGGCCGCATAGCTTGCATAGAAACCGGAAGTGGTCTGAAGGGCCATTACAAAATAGTTCACAGAACTCAGACCAGCTGCTTTAACGGAAGCAGGAGCGTCTATTTCCTGATAAAAACGGTAATTGGCATTGAAGAAAATATTCTCCTTTTTTATTCTCGAAATAAAGGTTCTGAACCCTGTTTCTATCCTGAATCTCGGAAAGGGGTCCTGATTTCCGGTAAGACTTTCACGGACCAGGTCCTTATTGGGAATCACATAATCGCATCCGATCTGTAAGGTAGGAATGGTTGAACCGTATACTGTAAAAGTTTTGTCTGCTCCTGTAATCAACCTCAGCAAAGCAAAAGGATAATCCAGAATATTGAGTTTTGAGAGCAGGCTTGAATTATCCCAGCCTTTGGCTCCTAAATCAATCATAAGTCCGGGAGTGAACTGGGTTTTTGAAAAATCCTGATTGGATTCGAAAGCAAATTTAGGTGATAAGCCGTAATAAAACTGATCGGAAAGTTTAAGGTTATCTCCGAACTCATCCCATAATTTGAGCGCTTCAGGGCTTTTCATGTCTTTCATCGTCACCAGCTTATCTTCAATTTCGTTCAGCCTGGTAAATACTTCCTCATCATTTTGCCGGATAACACCTCCACTGAAACGGGTATAGCTGTAGTTGACTTTCGTTTCCAGAAAATTATTGGGATTGGCATCTTTGTTAAATGCCACATTACCTTTTGCAGAAAGCCCGAAAGTATGCGAAACTCTATGGCTCCCTTTTTCTATAAATTTGGCATAATCAAAATTGAAATCATAGGTAAAGCCTAAAGAAGTGGTAGCGCTGTCTTTCGACTGAAATGTTTTAAATGCGATATTCAGGTCATTAAGGAATTTAAATTTATTATTCTCGCTGATGTAGCTTTGCTTAATAAAGTTCTGCCACAAAGCATTATAGAGTTCCGGATCTTTGATGATTCCGTTAAGGATGGTTTTAATGTCTTCTTCACTTTTGTTATTAGCTTTTAAGACTGCAACCAAATTATTAATCTGCTTCTCCGACACCTGCTGGGCATTCAGAAAACCTCCTGTGAGACTGAGAATTAATATAATCAGATTTAAATATAGCTTTCTCATAATCATTGGTTTTTTAATTATTTTATTCTCCCCAGAACCGGTAAGCTTCATCCACAGCTTTGGCCAGATCTTTTACCATTTTTGTATCGTCTGTAAGAACTTTAACCATACTGTTTATGGCTTTTGTCCTCGTCATTTTGTCTTCATATTTTGCTCCCCGGCCGACTCTGAACACATTGTCCAGCTGATCTGCAATCATTTTAGCATCCAGCTTCCTGAGCTCTGCGCTTGCCAACGGATTGTAATAGGTAAGATCACTCATCACCAGATCTCCACTGTCATTAAAATTGGTGGACAACTGTTTCATAATATAAAAGGTAGACCACAAAGTGGTACATGCTCTGTTGTTAGGTGACCAGTCTGCCATAAGATTAAGTTTTTAGGTATTAGTGTTGTATAGTTGGGTCAAATGGGTATCAATGCTAATACTCCTGATTGAGTATTACTGAAAGTTCGTTCCTGGTTGCCTGCAACCGTCTCTGTTTAATTCTTTAATCAAATGTAAGCAGTTTATAAGGAATTTGAAATACCCTGTTTGGGTAATTTGTTGAGGGCTTCTTTAACTAAGAAGACTACGATTACGTATCCATAAATATCAATCTTTATATAACTACTAGGCAAAACCATTCTTTTCTTTGAAGCGAAAAAGATATTCATTTTTGATTTTGTGTTAAGTAAAATGCTCAGAAAAAGATTTATAAAATCCCGATATAAAATATGGGTTTTTACATTGTGAATACAATAAAAAATAATAAGTTTATACTCTAAAAACAACAAAAAAATGATATAAAAAAATCATCAACCTTAATCTTACTAATTAATGTACAGATTGGGATTAATTCAATAATCTCGAAAAAAAATCAATACTTATTATCAAAATACATTTAAAAACATTACTTATGAGAAAAAAAATGTTTTCCCTATTTTCTTTAATGATAGGGTTTCTGGGATTTTCCCAGACAGAAGTCTACTTCAAATATGATGAAGCGGGCAATCAAAAATATCGGGGTCCTGACAGCAGTGCAAAGCAATCTCCTGAAGCTTTACGGAAAACAGAGTCCCAAGTGGTTTCTTTAACACAGTCCCAGGTTATGGATGAAAAAACATTCTGGAAACAGGTACGCCTGTATCCGGTTCCGGTTAATGATTTCTTAACCATTGACTGGACAGAAGAGGCAGACGGACTGATAACCTCTGTTTCATTATACCAGCACAGCACGATTCACTGGAAATTCCAGCAGCAGAATGTACCTGATCTTAACAGACAGATTAAAATTAATATGTCAGGCTATGACTGGGGAGTGTATGTTTTACGCTTCACTTTAAAGGACGGAAGGGTCTTCAGTAAAAACATCACTAAAAGATAATACAGCTATGGAATTATATAACAGAAAGGTGAAAATAATTTCATCTGCTATACTATTATGTATATCGATTTTAGGTTTTTCACAAACCCCAGTAGCACAAAACTTCCACGATACCAAAGGAAATGCTGAAGTAACTCCAGCCGGACAGCTTCAGTATACTCTGCCTATTGACCTTCCTCCCGGAGTTAAAAATATAGCGCCGGAGGTCAGCCTTATTTACACAAGTGGTGGGCAAAATGGACTTGCTGGTTACGGATGGAATATTTCACAACGAATACCCAAAACTACAATAAATACGGGTATGTAATGAATAATCCTATAATGTATAATGATCCTGACGGGGAATTCTGGGCATGGTTTGCGGGTGCTATTGTAGGAAGTTATTTAAGCGGTGTTAATGCTAATAAAGGACAATGGAACCCTGTAAAATGGGATTGGCAGGATACATGGAGCGCTGTACTGGGTGGAGCCATAGGCGGAGCGGCCATTTCAGGATCTCTGGGAAATATAGTGAACAACACAGGAGCCATTAAAAGCTTCCTGCCGGGAATTGTATCCGGAGGGTTAAACTCTGCATTTAATGGGTCTAATTTCTTGGGTGGAGCCATTGGTGGAATTTCATATTCAGGTAATTTATATAGTAATAAGATTACTTCAACAGATATGGGCTCTACCGGATACAGCTACAGTATCAATGAAATGATTGTTGATGATTCGAATACTTTGAATGAAGCAACTGAAGCCGAGTTCAGCATTAATACAGTACTCAAAGTAGAAAATGATCACTATAAAGGTCAATTTATCCGTGGCGCCTGGCATCTCGTAGATCAGACAAGTGATTTAAGCCCTTATCTACGAAGCCAAGGGTATTCATATGGTGGTAATAGTAATAGAGATCTTTTAGTGAGGGGAGATAGTAAAATTTGGGGATTAACTGAAGTGGTCACTCATAAAGAAACTATTGTTTGGCAAAGGATATATTTACCAAAAGGGGCATTTATAAGTTTAGAACAATTAGATTTGACAATTGGGCATGAAGTATTTCATTCTATACTAAATAATGCACGACTTTTTGATGACTATACACTAGATGGTGTGAATCGTAAGCACACAGTTCATGAATATTACACTTCAAGATGGGAAGAACAATATGTAAGATTCAGAGGATGGCAAAAATTGAATTTAAATATGGCGCCATATAATAATGGTGTTTTGGGGGTTAAAAATTTAGAAACATTAATGAATAAAATAAAGCCTATATTTAAGAATTATCTAAAAAGTACATTAAAATGAAAAAAATTATAATTTTATTAGGACTTTTATTTCTAAGTTGTAAGCAACAACCAAAAGATATTTTTAGTTTAAAATATATAAAGAGTGATAATGAAATAACTCTTTATTTTGAAAATAATACTAAGGAAGATATTATATTTCTAACACCCAATACTTTGGAGTTTGGTGATAAAAATTTTAAGAGTCTAACTTCTGAAGATGGTATAATAAAAGTTTATGCACTATTAAAGCCTGATCAATCTTCAAAATTTTATCAAAACAAACTGGATAGCATTTGGAAGGGTTATCTGATAGAAACTGGTTTTAAAGATTTTATTAACGACATAAGACCTGGTGATGGTAATTCAGTATTATATTTAAAAAAAATGGGAAAATTAAGCATAAGATATGATTTAATTATCAAACAATCTGCACCATTAAATAAATATTCTTCAAAATTTAAACAGAACTATTATCCATATGATAAAGTATTAAAAGGAGATTTTCATGATAGTGAGTATTTACGAAGATTTTCAAAGCTAAATTTTGGTAAGGCTAAATTTGTAGTACAACCTGTAATTGAGGACAGCTTGTTCTTAAATATTTCTGATAAAGATGCCAATAAATAAGGGCTCTATTGAAGTTTTATCAAGAAGAAAAATTGAACCTTTAAATAGATTTCAAAACAAAAGTAGGAGTATTCCTACTTTTGTTTTGAAAAATGGAATTGAAAAATCATGAAGTCATTTTAGGAACATTAGAAAATATAGTGAACAACGCAGGTGCCATTAAAAGCTTCCTGCCGGGAATTGTATCCGAAGGGTTGAACTCTGCATTTAATGGTCTAATTTCTTAAGCGGGGCCATTGGTAGACTATCTTATATGGAGAATTTATTTCAAAATAAAATAACTTCAACAGACCTCATGTTTTCAGAGTATAGTTATTCTATTCCCTCAAACTATTATACACTTGATAATGAATCATCTAGTATTAATAAAAGCAAGATCAAATATCCTAGATATTACAAAGTATTAACTAAACTGCAAAGTTTTATATCAGATAATAGTATTGTTGTACAAGCATTTATGGATAATACTGATAAGTGGAACGTTGGAGGTAAAACAAGTGCATATTCACCATTTAACATCACAATTAATAAACTTAGAGTTATGACCTTGGAAAAATTAACAGTAAAAACAGCTATTAATGCATATTCTTTTGCATTAGGTATAACCACTTTACATGAACTTGTACATTATGCAAGGTTCAAAAAAGGATTAGATAATTATAATTATGAATATGGAAATGCTTTTGAAAAACAAGCAACTGGTATATTTTGGCCTTATGATGAAAATTTATTTAAAACAAATATGTATGATTGGAAATATTAAATATTTATTGTTCTTTTTACTTTGTTTTTCTTGTCAAAATAGAGAAAAAAAGACAGCCTTAGGTAACGAATTAATTTCAGAAAATTTACCCATATTATTAGATAATTTAGATTATTTTAAAACAATAGATAATCCTGTTGTAGGAGTTTACCAATTTGTGGGTGAAATTAAACAAGATCAGAGCATTGTTATTAAAAAATTCCAGGAAAAATACAACCTAAGTAATGAAAAAATATTAAACAGCTCTATAAAACTGGAAAAAATACAAAAAAAAATTAACAATTATTCCGTTTTTCTGGATACAGATAATAGCTTTAAAAAACGAAAAGACACAATAAAAGTATCTTTTGTTAATTTTATTATTAGTAAAAATAATCAATATGCCTCCATAGAAGTTGTGAAATCTTTAGGTAATGGAGCAAAATTTGAAATCTATTATTTTAAACAGGTGAATGGCAAATGGATATTTGATGGAAAACAACTTATAGCTGTAGGTTAAAATGGAGTTAACTTACTAAAATTGAATTCCTAATAAAAAAACTCATAATATCAATATTTTGTTCAAAAATAACAAAATACCGATGATATTGAAAGGAAATTTCTTTTTACGTTTACAAAAACATATTTCACACACTATAGATAATTAAGGATTTTAAGGTTTGAAATATGATATGACATGCTTTGTCGCTGTGCTTTGATAGCTTTGCATTACAGACAAAACAGAATAATAACATTTAAAAACAAGACTTATGAAAAAACATTATTTATCAGGCTAAAAATGGTATTAAAAAAAACAATACTCACTTTACAGTGAAAATCAAAATTTTAATTAAATTTAACAACTAAAAACAACCAATCAATGAGAAAAAAGAATATTCTTAGACTGTCCTTTCTAACAGTCCTTTTAGCCTTACTGTGGTCGTGCCGCAGTGAAGATTTCCTTCCGCAGGAAAGTTCGGTTCAATTATCTACCGAAAACCTTAGCTCATCAAAATATGTTTCCCGAAGCTTATGGAAAGAAGATGAAGTATAAATCAGAAAAGTACAGGAAGTTTTCCTGAAGCATGCCAATCTGGAACGTTTTAACATTACCTATGGTGAATTGAACTGGAATTATGCCATGTCTTATGGGCAGTTTGGTGAAAAATACCTACTGGTTCCCATTGTAAAAAAAGATAAGGTTATTCTCTTGATGGAAGCGGTAAGAAAAGGGAATAGGCTATATTTCTACGAAAAGAACGATGCTGATCTTTTAACCTTCTTCCAACATGCATTATATTCCAATATCATCAGCCACAGCGAAGTGATAGACGGCAACACGGCTGCTAAAGCAAAATACGTATGCTCTACAAGAACCATAGTCATAGGCTGTCTGAATGGACAAACAGACTGCGAACCAGTAAGCTATTCTAATATGGTCTGTGATTGGCAAGAAGACAGCGGCGGAGGTGTTCCTCCTAAAAGTTTTCCTCCTTTGGGTGATCCGTTTGGAGGCGGTGGTGGAGGCGGAGGAGATGATGGATATGAATATCCTGATCCGCCGGAGGAAAAAAATCCGTGTGCAAAAATGCAAGCTCAGAATTCTAATCAAGCTTTTAAGGATAAAATTTCTGAACTAGATAAAAAAGAAGTATTTGATAAAACCGAAGAAACAGGTTTTGCAGCGGCATATGGACCACAAACAACCTATGAATCTTTAGCAAACACCGCAAATGATAACCTTATATTTCCACCGGGTAATAAATATTTTGGTTATATTCATACTCATCTTGATAGTAAAGATGGAGTTATTAAGATATTTTCACCTGCTGATGTTTTTACATTTCTAACAACCTGTGTCAGAAATTCTCAATTAAATGGTACTATTACGGATGCCTATGGTATGGTTATTACTTCACAGGGAAATTATATTTTAAAATATTCTGGGGATAGTAATTATGGTATTGGACCGAATATAAAAGCTCAATGGCAAACCTGGTACAATAGAGAATATTCAAATCTTATAGAAAATAGTGGAGGATTAAATCAATCTGATGTAGAAAAACTTTTCACTAAATTTTTAAAAGAAAAAGTTAATATAAATGGTTTAGAAGTTTATAAGAGTGATAAGGTCACAGGTAGTACAACTAAACTAGAATATAACGGAAAAGATAATCCAGTAAAATCAACACCTTGCCCTAATTAACATATTAAATTTAAAGATTATGAAAAACTTATTTTTTATTATATTTTTATGTGCTTTTATTTCTTGTAAAGCACAAACTTATCCATTAAGAACGTTTACTGAGATTCCTCCAAATGCCTATTTAAAAGATACCAATAATGAACTTCAAAGTTATGTAGGTACATGGAAAGGAGTATTTAATAATAAAACAGTTTATATTACAATCAAAAAAAATATTTATATATATGATGATGTATTAAAATATTATAAAGATAACTTAATTGCGAAATTTAAAGTGTTAGATAGTAGTAATAATATTCTCTTTGATAATACAACCTTAAGCGATGATAAAGCAAAAATATGGGGTGGTAAATTTAGAAAAATAGATGATAAATATTCTCTGGTATATGTTGATGCTGATCTCTGTAATACTTCAGGAAATGTCATTATCAACTTTACGGATTCTTCCCAAACACAGCTTAATTGGAAACTTAATCTAGGAAGCAATATGATTACAACAGATTGTCCGTATTATAATACAGGTATTCCGGAGGCTTTACCCAAAGAAATTATTCTTACAAAGCAATAATTAATCCTTAAAGAGACTGTCAAAAAAAATTAGACAGTCTCTTTAAATATAAATCTTGATTAGTAGTCCTGAATCTTAACCAACTTAAATTTATGAATA
The DNA here is from genome assembly GCF_001295265.1 of Chryseobacterium indologenes. GTDB lineage: Bacteria > Bacteroidota > Bacteroidia > Flavobacteriales > Weeksellaceae > Chryseobacterium > Chryseobacterium indologenes_A. The sequence goes on from NZ_LJOD01000012.1 coordinate 126,240, forward strand.
TTACTGCAAATCATTTTGTGGTAATATTTTTCTATACTATTCCTTAATTTATCAGATCACATTGTTGGGAAAATGTTGGAAAAAATTATAAAATAAAAACCGTAATACTCAATTATTCAAAGTATTACGGTTTTGTATTGTGGTCCCACCTGAACCCGAACTTTAAACAATTTTCCTTTTATTCATAGTGGTTTCAAGCATCAATAATTTATTAGGGAGAATAAAAGGGGATTATTTACAATTACAAATCTCCAAAAAAAACCTTTCTGCTAAAATTTATATGGTATTTCGAATACACTTCAATGAAGTCATTAATGTTATTTAAATTTGGAAAATCTTGCTGAAATTTATTCATATTGAATTCTAGATTTTGATCTAAGTAATTATTCCTTATAACAGTATCATTTAATCCAGACAAATCCCCTAAACGAAAACCAGCGTTTATAAATAATTGATTAAGAACAAATGCAGTTTCAGAAATAGTTAAATTTCCTTTTTGGTAAATATTCATATTATTCTTAACTACTTTTGTGAATCCCAAATTAATAAGATGCTCTTCTTTTGTTTCAAGTGGTCGTAATTGGTCTAATCTTACCAACATAGAGTGTGTTTCAACAAATATTTTAGCTTCAATATTATTGGGACTTATTTCATCTATCAATCCTATCAAATCTTTTGATGAATCGTGAGTATAAGGATAATTACCAACATACCTTACATAGTCATCTTTCTTATGTACTCTCATTTTAATATTTTAATAATCAAAGATAACAAAAGAACAAATCATTTTTAAAAATTTATTTCCTCCTCGGATGATAATTAACATTTTTAAATACAAATAAAAAAGCATACATTTGGAACTAGCATAATAATTAAGGATGGATAAAATTCTGAAGTTTCCAATTATACCACAGTCTGTTTATGAGAGGTATCGTGCAATAAAAAGAAGACCAGTTACAGACAGTGATTCAATGTCATCTCTTCTAGGCAATATTTTGAGAGATTCCTTATCTGATAATAACGAAGCTTCTACTCTGGCTAAACTCATATTGTTTGATTTAAAAAACTATCTCAATCATCCTGCTATTTATAAAGAAAAATATACAGCTAATGCATTGGAAACAAGGTTGGCATTGCTAGGCGATGGACGTACATCAGATGATTTACCTAAAACAAATCCTACTATAAATATTTTATTAGAAGAAGAGAAAATACAAAAAATCCCTTCTGAAATTTTCACAAAAATATGCTCAAATTTTAGAGAAAAAGGTGACTTAATTTTCTACAATCCAAGAATAAATAGTTCTTATAAAATTTCAATTAAATCGTTAGTTCCTGAAAATAATGAGATTAATTTTGGAGCTTTTGATTTTACAAGTTTAGTTCAAAATATTTTAGACCCTGCTTTTTTAGCCTTGGGAGAAAGAAGAAGCAAGTTAACAATCCTTAGTGAAGAAACCCAAACAGAATTTGAAATAGGAAGGGGAAGTAAGGCTCAATTACAGCAATTATTTAATTATGTAAATAGTATAGGAAAATTAGATGAATTCATTGAAAGATGGGAAATTGTGTTTGAAGGCGTTTTTAAAGAAGATATAATTATCTATATAAAAGACTATAACAAATGTAGAATGTATCTTCTTACAAATGCAGATTTTAAAAGATGTATATCTGATTCACTAAGGAACCATTGGCACGAATTTTCAAAATCAGCAATAAACCGCTGGGAAGGAAATTCCATTAGAATGGATAAAAATGTAATTCTTCGATATTGTTCGTTTGAAATAGATCAAGAATTCAGCGACTTTTTTGACGAGAGTACAATAGTTGCCAAGTTCAATGAATTAGAAAATATTAAAGCTACTCAGCTCGTTAGATTAGGGCTATAAATCTACAATTTTTTCAATTTCAGCTAAAGCTAATCCTAAATTTCTAGCAAATTCAACAGCAACAGCGTTGCCTATTTGCCTAAATTGAGATGAAGTAGCACCATAAAACTCAAAATTATCAGGAAACGTCTGTATTCTTGCAGTTTCTCTTACAGTAAATCTTCTTTTCAAATTGGGATGGACTGCAATAACTGGACCTCCCGTTCCACCTCCTCTACCAACAATTGTAGGACTAGGCTTATCCCATGACAAAGCTCTATTCCCCATATAACCATTGATCTTAACTTTATGTTTAGTCCCATAATGATTTAATATATTATTAGCACTATCCGTATATGGCTCAGGAAGATTTCCAATCGCTTTTTTCAACGTTAAATATGATTCAGGAGTATGAGTAGGTTTAGGAGGAAAAACCTCGAAAATTCTATTTCTAGTTAGATCATTATATTCTTTTGAAACACCCAAAAATATTACTCGCTTTCTTCCTTGAGGAACGCCGTAATCTGCGGCATTTAATTTGAATATTTTCACATCATAACCATGCCACCCATCATTTATTCCAATTTCAGAAAATTCTTTAACTATTTGCTTAACAACTTCACCTTTTCCTAAACTTAAAATACCAGGTACGTTTTCAGCAAGAAAAAATCTTGGACGAGTTTCATCTAACAATCTAACTATTTCTAAATACAATTCGTTTCTTTCATCTAAAACACTTCTATATTGGTTCGCTACAGAGAAACCCTGACACGGAAATCCTCCAGTTAGAATATCATACTGGGGTAATTCAGTACCCTCCAAGAGTTTTACATCTTTCAATAAAAGGGGGTGATCGAAATTTCTATCATATGTAAGTTTGCAATCTTTATCTATATCAGTAGCTAGAACAATTTCATGCCCTGATTGCACTAATCCCAAATCTAAACCTCCACATCCTGCAAATAATGAAACGACTCTCATATTAAAAATTTGACGTAAAAATATAAAATTGATTTCAAAATCTGATCTAACATATTAATCGAAAATACTAATAATCTATCTTGCAGTAAGTTAAATTTTAGTTCCATAGAATGAGTAAATTCTTTTGTAAAATGGAAAAAAACATTTAAACACATCAAAAAACGAGTTTAATAAAAATCAAAGGTAGAAAGATCATATTTATTAGTTAATTGTTTATTTGAATGCTTCCATTGAAATAAACCAATATTTGAAAACAACTTAATTGCATAAATTAAAGATCGTGATTTGAAATATAAATTTTCAACTTGTCCAAAATCTCACTCATATCTTTTCCAAAATAATTTAAAGTGAAAGTTCCTTCTAAAGATATGATTCTTTCAAATTCAGATTTTTTATCAGTACCAGTAATGATATTGTAGAATTCATCATTTTCGATTATCCATTTTTGGGCTAAACTAATTAGAGAATTCAATTTATTTTCTTTAAGTCTTTTTGTTTTTGCATTTCCATATTGATAATCTTGCTTAGCATCATAAAAATCATCTAAAATTTTTGATAAAATATCATACCGATTTTGTAATTCGCTTTTATTCATAGTTTTTAAAATTTAAAATTATGGAATCCGAATAATTAGAAATAAATAAACAAATTTTAATTTATCATTCTTGTTATTAGCTTTAAAAAAGTTAATTTATATCTAAAAAAATACAGGCTTCCATTATAATTAGCATATAAACTTTAATTTGTTTTAACTTGTAAACTTCAATAATTATTACTTATATATTTACTTTCAAAACAGGTAAACAAGTATATGGTTTCACTTGCTTTTTCTTGTATTAAATTTTCTTCGAATTTTCAACGAAAAATTTCGTTAAAGCTCTATAAAACTTTTGTATTAATAGTAGTAGTTTTTACGTCTAATATATAGGTTATATATAACTGATGATCACAAAGTTTATTTCGCAACTAAACTTTTTAGTTTTCTCGCCAATTCAGTTTTAAATTTCTCAGCATAAGTAGGACTGCTTTTTACCCTAAACTTCATATACATATCACTATAAATTTTTTCTCGTTTCAGCCTATCTCTTTTTAAAAAAGGAAGCAAGTATCTTCTGAATTCATCAAATCCATTATTGATTATTCCATTGTTTTCAAAATCAAGATATTTCAGACCCAAGTACATTAAATATTCCTCAATTGGGGTCTTGTCTTTTCCTTTTACACCATCAATTGCATTTCCTATTTGTTCGTAAATAATATATTTTTCTATTTCTGGAGATAAAACATCAACAAAAGTAAAATCATCAATTTTGTTTAAAAGCATATTGCTTAGATTATTCCAACTTTTATTTAATTTATTTAATGTACTAATATCTCCAAAATCTTTAGGGAGGACACCACTAACAGTTGTAATTTTTATTTCATAACGAATGTAAGCTTTAACTTTCTTTGCACCAACATTTAAAATATTCCTTCTTTTGGCAGGTTGCTTTTCAAAAATCTCTCCCGTATGAAACGCTCTATCTAACTTATCATAAATTGATACTTGATAATTTTTACCTATAAACTTAACTCCAGAATTTTCATAAACATGCTTTCTAGGTAAATTTTTTAAACTTCCAAAACAAGATATAATACCATTCATTGGAGTTTTAAAATGGAGAGTTACTCCCAATTCGATCTTCGTTATTTTTGCTTTCCAAAAATCTTCTTCATCAATATCAAGTTCATTAGCCCAATATTTTATTTCTCTGACAAAATCATTATAATGCAAATCACTCATTGCAATTTCTAAATCGCTCTCATCGGTTCTGATTCTATCGAAATAAGTCCTTCTAATATTTTGCTCAAACCAAAGTTTTCCAACATTCTCATCTTCTTTTTTATCATATACTATTGAAAAATAATCAAACTCACGTCCTTTAGGCTTATCCAAATCATTTTCTATTTCTCTTTTCATTTTTTTGTAATACCCTCTTTCTTTACCGTAACCTACTGGGTATATATCAAATTTCTTCAGAGCTTTTTCAGTCAATTCTACATTTTCAATATAAAATCTAATTACATCAACCATTTCATTTCTTTAAGAATTTATCAATATCTACTTTTTTCACCATAATTCTTCCATTTCGTTTTGGCTGATAAACTTTTAACCCTGAATCTCTATACCTATCGAAAGTGGAACGGCTTATTCCATAGACGTTTATAACTTCTTCTACAGTAAACATCTCTTTTAAAGTTTTCTCCTCTAACAAATCTTCTAAAAGCCTTACTCGTTTTTCTAAAGCTCTTAATCTTTTTAGAAAAAAAGCATTATTTTTAACTTCATTACCTTCCATTAAATGTGATTTATAATTTGAAATGAAATTAGGTAATTCTAAAATCTTGTAAAAGTCTTTCGAGATTTATTTTTTAGTAATAACCATTGTTCTGCTAACAATCCACTCTTTAGGTTGATAAGCCATCATCATTATATTCAAATCTTTATCTTTATATACAGATTTACCATATGTGGATTTGGTACCCTCTAAATAAGTGAATGGATACATAGATTTCATCTCTGAATACCACGTTCTCCATGGATAGATGCTTTCATTAGTGGAAATATATTCGGTTTCAAAATTTCTTTTTTTAGTGCTAGGATCAAATATTTTCCTAACTATTATAGAATCAGACATATCTCTAAAAATATCATACTTATATACATACACCTCATCATTTTCATTCTTTTTTTCTCTAACAAATTTCCATTTGGAATTTTTCAGAATTTCTTTTTTTGTTTCAAAATCTTTTTTAGAGAAAGATATAAATTCAGTAGCAGTAAATTGTTGAGACTTTGCCAAACCTGAAACAACTAACAATATAAAACAAACTTTCTTCATAATATAACTATTTAGAATCTTTAACTGAAGTGATCTCTATCTCTTGAATCCATTTAGAACTATATGAATCTTTGCTCATTTTAACTAAAATCATTAAGTTTTTTTCTGAGTAACCTACAGCTCCTTCGCCCATTCCTTGTACTCCAGAAAAATTATAGATAGTGCTTAATTCATCAAAATACTTAGAAAAAGTATCATCATAAGGAAAATATAAATCTGTAATATTAACAACCTTTTTAGAATCTGGTAATGTGAATTTCGTTAATACTACACTATAATTTCCATTTTCAGTTTTCTTTTTATAACCAGTAATAGATTTCCCTTTACTAGTTTTTCTCAATGGCATATCTGATACCCACCCTTTCTTTTTTAGAATTTCAATTTTAGAGGTAAAATCAGATTTAGAAAAACTCATTAAACTTTTTGCATCAGTAAATTGAGCATTTAGAGGATTTAAGAGCAGAACAAAAAAAGCTCCTACAATATTTTTTTTCATAGTTAAATTTGCTACCATCAGTTCCAAATGGTTCATATTTAAAAATGAAAAGCGTGGAACTAACCGTATTATCAACCGAGGTACTGGTACACCTACACAGACTAATAGGAAAGCCCCACGCAAAAGCAGGGCGTTTCACTATTTATTTCGTCTGTGTATAAGAAAATTACCAGTTTTCGGATGAGACAATAAACAGCTTACGCTTTTCGTTAAAAATTTTTATGTCAAATATTACATATTCTTAATTTATATCTACAAATTTAGGAAATTATCCATAACGGTTAACATCCATTACTTTTCTTAAATTTTTAATATTTGAATTAGCATATACCATCGTATTTGCTATTCTCCTATGTCCTAAAAGTTTACTAACAAGAGAAAGTGATACATTTTTATCATTAATCAAAAACGAAGCGAATGTATGTCTTCCTACGTGGAAAGTTAAGTTTTTAGTTATCTTACTCTCTCTAGCAATTTCCTTTAATAATCTATTTCCAACTTGATTATCGACCTCAGGAAAGACTTTATCATCTGGCTTTTTATCGCCTATTATATATCTAACTAACAAACCTCTAATTTGGCTATTTAAAGGAATGTCAATAGTGTGCTTTGTTTTCAACATTTGCTTTGAAATAATTTTTCTTTCCCAATCTAAATCTGAAATTTTAAGGGAAAATAAATCTGAATACCTTAATCCTGTAAAACAAGACAATAAAAACATATCCTTCACAACCTTTAATGTTTTTGAAGTCGGACGATATTGTTTTATTTTTAATACTTCATCTTCTTCAAGAAATACCTCACGATGATTAGGAGATTTAACTTTCACCGATTTTTTGTTCTTATAAGGATTATCAATATTGAATTTTTTATGCTCAACAGCTTCGTTGATAATACATTTTAAACATTTGTGATGATTATAAATACCACCTTCTCCAATATTTAATTTTTTTAAATAATTATCAAACTTTGTGATAAATGCTAAGTCTACATCAGAGACTAAAATTGTTGACTTAAATCCTTTCAGTCTTTTTCTTAGAGTTTCATATTTATACAATGTATCTTTTGAAAGTTCAGATTTTAGATCAACGATAAAATCAAAAACAGTAAAGAAATTATTGTTATCAGTTTTCTTAAAATAATCATCAACTAATCTGAATGTAAGAGGAATTCCAGCTAAATTAGCATTTCTAAGATATTTATCTAACCCACTTCTTTCATTTATCAATTTTGAATTTAAGTCTTTATATCCTTTTCCAATAGCTAAACCATTCTTTTTATCCCAATCTTTCAAATCAATACTTTCTCCAATTGAAATCCTTTTCTTGTTAGAATTTATAATAATCTGAATCGAAATCGGATGTTTGCCGTTTTTTAAAATCTTATCCGTACGTAAAACTGCTTTTATGGAAAATTTATCACTCATGAGTTTTCTTTTTTGAGATTTACAAAATTATTTCATTGAAATTTTAAGCGAATATAATATAAAATATGCCAAAACAAAAATTAAATCACTGAAAATCAATTATTTAAACCTTTTATTCAATACAATATTAAAGATAGCAATAAATCATCCATTGATTATAAAGGAAATCCGTAAAGTGCAAACATTTTTTTTCGGGGCGAAAAAGGGGGAACTTTTTTTAATGAACTATGAACAAATATGACGAACTAAAAACATTTACAACAATCAAAAAAGCCCCTATTAAAGGGGCTTTTGAATTTTTGAAGAAATTTCATTCTTCACCGATGTGGTCCCACCTGGGCTCGAACCAGGGACCACCTGATTATGAGCGTTTAGACCCTACCAATAGAACGACACTTAAAATTGATTGTCAATCAGTTAAGATAAAATTAAGTATTTGTTTTTTTTACTATTTTGATTAAAAGTTGCCCGGAAAGTTGCCCGATAAACTAATTTAAAACCTTTATTTTAGGAACATATTTGTTTCTATTCCATAAATATAATTTGCGTTAATATTGAAATACTGACAAAACAATCTTATATCTTCTGCAGAAAAATGATTTGCCTGTTTCCTGGAAAACTTTTCTGGAAATCTGATCTTATAAACCCGTACTGTATCAAGATTCATTACTTCATAAGCTTCAGTTTTGAATTTAATTATTCCAGAATCTTTTAAATGATCAATCACCTTGATCATATTTTTATCGGACAAAAACATAGATACAGAATTTAAAAATCATCATTTTTAATAGATTTATTGATTGTATTTTTAAAATCTCTTAAAATCAATTCACTTTGATTTTTTACATCTGATTTAATTTCATCATAAACCCTTTGAGCATTTTTTTTACCACATCCGTTTCCAAAACCATTAGGCGGGATCATAGGATCTAAATTTCCAGCATTAGCATATTTCCCGGTATGATAGAAGTCAGACAATACGATTCTGTATTTATTTTCTTTTACATCGATTACAAATTTAAAACTCACATTACTAATTTCATCATACATCATACACCTGTGTTGCTTGCTTGGATTAAGATATGCTTTCCCTATAATTCTTCCTGATTCTTTATCTTCCATGTCTATGATAGCTTTTGAAGAATTAAAAGCATTAGAAATCCAAGACTTTGCACCAGAATACAATAGTTCTTTTTTAGCTTTTAATGAATCTATGAGTTTATACTCTAAACTATTTTCTTGTGCGTAAAAAACTGTTGTGACTAAAACACAAAACATTAATAAAAGTTTTCTCATAATTAATTAAATTTTTTTTGTCTTTTTATTATAAGTTCTTCTTCCTTTGAATCTCTGATGAGGTTAAGAACTATATTCACAATTTTCTCCTTACTTTTTGGAATGAATATTCTGTTTATTTTAGGTTTAAAATCACTTTTCCGGGCTTCATTTAAATCCAAAACAAATTCTAAATGGCAGCCTTGAAGTATTTTATTATATTTAAATACTTCTTTTCTTATTTCATCTGTAAATGCACTTAACATATTATTATGAATAAGATCCAGTAAAGCCTGCGCTTCTGGATCATCATGTTTTACATTATCTGGATCATAAATCCGATATGTTATTATAGTGCTATACTTCATTATAAATCCTTCTCAACCTTTCTAACAATTAATATTTTTGAAAATTCCATAAGATCAAATGTTTCATCCGGATATTCTACCTTATCCGTATTATCTGAACTTAAAGTAATTGTATCTAAGCTTATTTTTGATATTCTTTTAAATAAAATACCTTTAGTCCTATGAAATAAACAATATACTTTATTTACTTTGAAAGTACCCTTATCTAGCCAAAATAATTTAGGTATATCTTCGCATCTGGCCCAATCACCAGGATCCAGAACCCCTGGCATTGAATGCCCGTCAACCTCAATTTTATGATAAACCCCTCTTTCGGAACGTTTAACATGGATAATTTCTTTAGCAAAATTTTGATCAATATATTCATCCGGAGCAAAAAAAGCTTTTTTAAGTCCGGCCTGTCCTTTTATTGGGATAATGAACTGAGTAGCTTCAGCAAGGTCATGATCGAAAATCTCATGACCTTCGCTTGTTAAATTAACCTTTCGGTTAATTTTAATTCGATTAAGATTATTTAACACATCTTCTTTGGTTCGGTTTAAAGAATGAATTTTTGATTCATCAGTATTATCAAACATGGATCCTTCTCCTGTTAACAACCAATTAATATTTAGCCCATATAATTCTGCTAATTTCAATGCGGTTCTGCTTCCGATACGTTTCTTTCCATTTAAAATATTACTCACATAAACCTGCGAAACATTCATATCACTTGCAATCTGACGCATTGATATTTCAAGATCCTGAAAGCCTTTTTTAAGATAAAATTGGTCTTTATTCATTTTTTTATTACTGATTATCAAGGTTATATGAAATTATTAACCTTTTTATTAAAAATAAGGTTGTTTTATTTAACTAAAAGGTTATATATTTGTGTAGTTCTTATAACATGACAAAGTTAAACAAAATAATTACTTAAAAAAATGTGGTTTTCCCCCTTTTTTTTAAAAAAAATAATTCTTATGGAAACAATTATGAATCTAAAAGCTCCAATAAATAATACATGGAGAGACTTTTTTAAAAAGTACACAAAATCTGAAGATGTAGCAAAAGTAAGTGTTGAATGTGGTATTGGTTATCACACTCTACACAATATTAAAATCTGTAATGGCAATATAGCTAATGAAAAAAACAAAAAAGCTTTGGATGCTTTAGCAAAACTAGCAATTGAAAATGCTAAAAAAACAATTGAAACCGCTGAAGTAGACATCAGACAGATGGAAGATTCGATTATGAAAATAATAGATAACAATTAAATAAGCAATAAAAATGACTGATAAAAAAGCACGTGAGATAATTGCAATGTGTGATCAGTTTGAAGCTTACACATTATCATTTACTGCCTTTGTTAAAGCTGAAATGAATGCTTTTCTGGGTGGCGTGGGAACCACCCAGAATAAGCGAAAAAGTAATTCAAAAATTAAATCTGAACAAGAAGCAAAAATTAGAGCACAGTTCAGGAGGAAATAAAAAAGGCTTACCGCTCCAACGGAAAGCCAAAGTAAAACAAATAAATGTTTCATTAGTATGAAGACAAATGTACAAAAAAATTCTGTTGTTAAAAACAACGAAAGGCAAATTGACCCTTATACAGCTTTAGAGCTGTTAAACAATGAACGTATCAGATCTGTAATTATACAGATGATTTCTGAATATGTAGTTTATTTCAGAAGGCACGACGCACTTGAAATGTATTTAAATGCATTTAATCCTAAAGATGACGAAAATCATCACAATTGCCCTTTTGATGGATTTTCAGGAGTTGGTAAAGTATTAACACTGTTGGGGATTACACCTAAAGAACATTTTGAATTCTATGAAGTATTAGGAAAAATGGCATGGGATATAATTGATAGCAGCAAACATAAGGCTGATTTAGTGGCCTTAACAGTATTATCAAGATGGATTCCGGAAATCAACAATTATTTCAACTCTAAAAATCTGTAAAACCATGAAGTCAACAGCGAAAATAAACACCCAAGAAAAAAAGCTAAATAACAAATCATTTCCTGCATTGAGAGATATTGAAATTATAAATGGAAAATCAGGCTATTTTGATAGATTCAGAGAGGGCCTTATAAAATTCACTTCAGTATTAAATCATTTCAATTGGGACCTTAGGGATGATAAAGAATTCCCTCATTTTCACAGTCTGGGTTTGTCAATGACTGATTTATACAGAGCCGGAGCAGTTAGCAAATATCAAAGATTTTGTATTATAAAACTATCATCTATTCTTTACGATGCAAGACTATTGTATGAAAACAACTTGATAGACTTCACTCAATTGCATGGAATTGTTGTTCGTGTTAAAAAAGATGCTTTCAGGAGGTTTAAATCAATTGAAAAAGCACACGCTAAAAAGCAGCTAGTAAATAACCAATTAGATGCCGATTCACTTCTTCTTTTACAGGCAAAATTAGCAATCCTAGAAAACGAAAATTAATCATGGAAAATTTCAAATTAACCTTAACAGACGTTTCTCCTGAAGTTACAATTGATGATTTAACAAAAATCAGCCTGGAATATACTCCTGATTTGATAAATAGTTTATCAAATTATGATGATGAATACAGTAAAAAATTAGCTGAGGTATTCAAAAGATTTTCTGAACATAAATCTTTTGAATTAATGAGAAAAGAACTTGAACCTATCGAACCAGATGATAACGTGTATTTTCATAACAGGTGGGATTTTAATACAAGGGCGTTTTTCTTAGAAGTGATTTACCCTGCAGCTTAACAACAAAATCTTTGAACATGAAACCACATAAAGCAGAAATACCCCCTGCAATTGCAGGGATCCTGATCATAGTCTTAATTCTTGCAACCGGATATATTCAATCACTAAATTTTTAAATCATGAACTTATCAACATATACAGAAAAAGATCGAAGAATAATTAAAATTATTTCAGATTCTGTTGCGTTCTACGCTTTCAAAAACAAATTAATTCAAAATGCTAAAATTCTGACAGGAGTTGAAATTGATATTGACTTTTTTGGAAGGGGTATTGAAGCTGCGGAAGAATACTTTTTTGAAGATAGCGGCCTTAGTGAAGATGTAAAAGACAATCTGATGGATGAATTTTTAACAACATTCTGGACGTATGAAGATCAATTTGATATTAGCAAATGTATTTCAGAAGATAAGCATTTATTTATAGCTAGTTGTATTTTCCTTGAATGGGGCGAATTGGTAAAGCGTGAAAAAGAAAAACACCAGATCAGCCATGAAAACTAACGTTACCATGCAAAGCACCGACCGGAATTTATTTGGTATGATCATCCGGCAAAACACAAAAGATGGGCAAAGCCTATCCGTTTCCGACCTGCAGAAAGCTTACAACATTGCCAGGTATCAAAATGGGTGGAGTGACCGCCGAATAAATGATATTATGAGTGGTAAGGATTTTCAGGAAAGATGCTATTACCTCCTATTTAAAAGGAATCTCATAAAAGCGGAAATTCACGCTTTTATGGAAATGATTAAAAATGAAGGAATTGTAAAAGTACTAAAAGGACTAAAAGTCTGGAAGACCGGCGGACGTGGTGAAAACAAGTCTGTTTATTGTGATCCTTACATATGGGTTCTGATAGCAATGGAGCTTAACCCGGAAATATACGCTGATGTTGTAATGTGGCTTACTGATAAGCTAATCATAAACAGGATTATAGCAGGAACCGAATTCCTGCCAATGAACCGAGCAATAAGCAGCATAATTCAAACCCCGGATTATCCACGATACAATCGATTAATCAATGAAAAGATTTTCGGTAAACATGAAAAGGGAATCCGGGATTCTGCAACACAAGATCAGTTATCAAACCTTTCAGAAATGGAAAGATCAATAATCCGGATGATTGAAATGAAAATTGTGCAAAATGAAACCCAGCTTTTAAAGTTTATCGAACTATTTACAATCAGAGCAATAGGATCTTAAATACTCGGAATTCCGTGTATTTAAACCTGTCGAATTCGACACCTTTAAAAATGCTAAAATAAAGAGGCTTTCAACGGCTCCTTTAATTAACCCCCAAAAATGTATTACTATGGCAAAATTAGGCTATATGTGGTTTTCTCAGGATTGGCTAACAAGCAACACCTTTAAGCGGCTTAAACGGTTCCCAATGGTCCGTTATGCAATCAGAGAATTAATTGATCTAATGTACAGTGAAGGAAATCCTGTTGAAATGAACCGGGAATTCCTTTCTGATGATTACAATATTAATCTATCTGATGAAGAATTTGAAAAGCTTCAAGAGTTTGTAAATATTGATGAAAATGGTAGATGGTGGATAGATTCTATTAAAAGGAGACTTACAAAAGCCCAAACAGCGCGAGAAAACGGAAAGAACGGAGGACGGCCCCGAAAAAATACTGAAAAAAAGGAGGTAGAAAATAAAACCCAAAAACCCAGTGAAAAAACCAACGACGAAAACCCAAAAAACCCACCTTATAAAAATAAAATAAATAAAAGTAAAGTAAATAATAATATACCTGTTAAATTTTCTTTTGTTTCGATCAAAGATCTAAACGAATCTGTTAAATCTTTCGAGGGTAATAAATCATATTTTTTACTTGCTTACCGATTTTGGGAATTGTGGAAAAATAAAAATCCAAACCATTCCCATTTACAAAAAGCTGATGTTTATGAATGGGTTAATACAATGAAGTTGATTATTGAAAATGATGGAAACAAAATTGAAAGAATGATAGGGGTTCTGGAATACTTCAAAAAATGCAGCGCAAAAGACGCTCGTTTTAACCCTTTTTGGTTTAAAACAATAAAATCCCTCACTGCATTTAGGAAAGTCGATTCTAATGGTGTTAAAAGGCTCGACAGTATATCATCTGATGTAGTTGATGCGGGTGAAAAATACGAAGACTTTGATAAACTTATTTTATCCACAATCAAAAAATTCCAAGAAAATGAAAGCATTAAAACATCTGGTAAATAGATTTAATTACGCATGGAATGGTTCAAAAAGATTATTTCTTGAAAAAAGAGATATTGATGCATTAAACATCCTGATTCAAGAAGAAAATTCTAAAAAAAGGAATACTCAACTTGAAGATTCGTTGATTCTTTTTTACCTGTTGGCAGCATATAAGGTTCAAAATAAAAACAATAAAGCGATTTTAGAAAAGAGAAAACCAGAAGAGGTTCGTTTTCCTTTAGGAATGCCTGAAGCCAGTACAATACTGAATCGACTTTCAAATATTTTAGATCCAAAACAACAAATCATTCAAATGATTGCAGATGAACTTTGGATTTATCAGGAGTATGAACGAATACCCAAAGACCGGGACCTGTATTTGAAAGAGCTGCAGGAAGGAATTAATACTTGGGGAAAAAGCATTGTTTTAACAGATCAGGAAATGATTCCAATAAAAAAAGAAGATAGAATAACATTTGAACAGGTAGAGGAATTACTAAATAAGGCCCTAGAATATGCTAAAGACAATTTCCCAATGTTCAATGCATTGGATAAAGACTTTTTAAAATTCATAGAAACAAAGCCTTTAAACTCTGAAAATCCTGAACGTTGGAAAGATAAGTAAATTATGCTTGAAGAAATTAATCTTAATGGGGCTCAGGATGAAGGAAAGAAATTTATCAATTGGAGAGAAGCTTTAATTCTCCCTACTGATAAAATTCCAGAACCCATTCCAATTTTGAGTATAGTGCAGGACGGGTATCAAATCCCGATTTTAAATGAGGATAACATATCATTGCTGTTCGGTCCAGCAAAAGCCCGTAAATCAGCTTTAGTTCGTTCAATATGCCAGGCGATCTTTAACGGCTCAAATGATAAAATGATTTCTAATTATCACAGAAAAAAAATATCAATCGTAGATACCGAACAATCAAGGCACCACTGTTTGAGGGCTACAAAAAACATTTATCAAATCTCCTTTCAAAAAAATATGGTTGATTATTTAAGTGTTACAACATACACAAAGGATGATAAAAAAAATCTTGTCGAATGTTATTTAGCGGAAAGCCCGGATTGTGGTCTTATGATTATTGATAATATTGTTCACTTTGCAAATGACTTTAATAGTGCAACTGAAGCAGCTGAGTTGACACAATGGCTTTTGAAAATTAAAAGCACATTTAACACTCACATCCTTGTAGTACTTCACGAAAATCCGACACCAGAAAACTTATTCAACAGCAAACCGCGGGGACATTTAGGAACGAATTTGATGAACCTATGCGAAACAGGGATAAGAATCAGAAAAGACCCTTACGATAAGACAAGAAGTATAATTTCTGCTGCCCTTACCCGCGGAAGAGATTTCAATGATATTGTACTTACAATGGATGATCAAATGGTGCCCTATCTGGATGACTTGGAAGATGATTATGATGAAGTTAAGACCAAACCTAAACCCTATCAGTAATATGCAAAAAATTAAATTAAAAATAATAGGAATACCAGTAGCCAAACAATCAGTAAGATCTGGAATTTCCCGAACAAAATTTGGGAAGCTATTTATACAACATTACCAACCGGAAAAAATAAAACAGAAAGAAAGGAATTTTGCTTTTGATGTTAAGAGCCAATTGCCGAAAGATTTTAAACCATTCCGGACCGGGATCAGCGTAAAGGCAACCTTTATTTTTCCACCTCTAAAGAATTTCACACTAAAGAAGTTGAAGGAATTGGAATCTGGGGCGAAAATTTACAAAACAACCCGGCCGGACCTGCATGATAATTTAATGAAATTGACAATGGATGCAATGAACGGAATTGTTTTTAAAGATGATTCACTGATTGTAAAAGTTGAAAGTGAAAAGATTTACGGCCTTACCCCATGCGTTGAATTGGAATTTCAAGAACTATAAAAGAGAATGTACATAAATGAAACACCCGAATCCCGAAAGGCATATATAAAGCTCTTAAGAATTGAACAGCTTGTTTACATGGGAACCATAACAAAATCGCCTTTTTTGGGGCTGTATAAAGAAATGTTACACGCACAGTTGCGAGAGTATAGAGAATTATTACCCAAACCAAACATTAAATGAACGAAACAATAATTATCGCCATATCAGTATCAGTGATTTTAATTACAATCATAATCTGTGATACCATAGAACGAATTAAGAAAAAATAAACACGATTAATATACGGAAATCCGGACCGTTCTTTTCCGGATATAATTTAAATTTTTTTTTATGAAAAAGCTATTTTTTGTAAGCGCATTTGCGCTTACCGTAATGATTTCGTGTCAAAACGAAGCAAATGAGGTAATCTCTAAAGAAACTGTTACAACTTCTAAAACTGCTGCAAAAAGCGAAGCAGAACCTGAAAACATTCTAATTTATTACCTGTCAACAGGTGAAGCAACTTATAACGGGGTTTCGCTTGAAAAAGCAACGTCTAAAGAAGCTGCAATTGCATTAGAGGCTGTTAATTCGCCTGAAACCTCGAGGTATAGGACAAATGTATATTGTCACGCAAAACAACCAGATGGAACTTCTTTAAGCTTGGTGTCGGTATACGACAGTAGCGTTAATCAAACATTTTACTTTATCGTAGTGCAAAATGGATCAAGCTCTGAAGTCTATATTAATGTAAATATTAACTGTAGAATGATTTATCAAACTTCAATTGGTATACTTCCATAAAGTAACTGTCCCGGGCCCTTCGGGGCCTTTTAAAAAAATAACAATAGAAAATCATTAGAAAACAAAACAATGACTAAAGATGCACTTACTATTATTGTGTGTATTGGACTTTCTATTTTACTATTTAGTCCATTTTTAATAAGATATATTAAGCGAAAAAGATAATCAGCCATGACAAAAGAAGAACAACTAAGATTATACTCGGCTTATTTTCCATATAAGCTGCAATTTATACATATTGATATAGATCGGGAAGATGACAAAGATGTAATAACGACATTAACAGGTGTTTTTGAAGACTGTTTGACTTTTAATAACGCTGCCGATTATTATTATAATGATGAAGAAATAATCGTTAAGCCTATTCTCTACGATTTATCCTATCTAACAAAAGAAGAGTTAATATCAGCCGGATTTACTGATCATATAGATTGGTTAACTAATGAAATTGAAGGTTGGATCGAAAAATATGGTTTTGAGAAATGCATGAATAAAATACCTCACGGTCACTTTCAATATCTGGTTTCAAAGCACTTCAACGCCTTCGGTATACCGGAAGGGGAATACATAAACAAAGCAACACTATGCAGTATTTCCGATTAACATTTGTCCCAGTAGAATATGGAGAAAAAGCATTGACGGTAATAGTGCCATTTTATTCTGAAACAGAAATGAAGAAATTCTACAATAGTGATTCAAATCAAATTATCGACTATTCTAAATGTTCCGAAAAAGAATATAATGAATGGTCAGCCACCGAGGCGAAAAAGAAAAAATACCAAAAATTAACAAAGCAACTTTAACCAATAAATAAATTATACAATTATGTTGTCAGAATTAAACGAATCAAAAAGATTCTTAATTGAAAAATACGGATCATTTGAAAAAGTAAAACCCGGAACTTATGCAATTCCTTTTAATACTTCAAAAGGTCCCGCATTTATGAAAATTGTTATAAGTACCAATATGTGCATGTCTAATTTTGGGCTGTATATAGATAAAGAATTAACAAAAAAGTGGCAAGGTTAAAAATATTGCAATCTTTGATAATATTTATAAAATTATGTACATAAAATTATGTACGATAAAAAAGATTTAACGCATGTAGACTTCCACGATTATGATAAAAACGAAGCAGAAAAACAGTAAGACTGTATTGATGCTTTCAGAAATTTACGGGTTCCCATAATAATGACTTATTTTATATTTTATATATTTGTTTAAATATGTAATCACATGAGAAAATTTATTTTAACATTTATATTATTTATATTTTTTATCAGCTGTTCTAACAGAGAAGATGAGGTAAAAGATCCATACACGGCTTTTACTTACATGCCTTTAGAAATACAAGGAACCTGGGAGTATAAAATAAGCGGAGCTGAAAACATTGATGCAATACTTACTTTTGAAGAAAAAGCTAATCATGAACCTTATATGTATATAAAAATTAATTCCTATACATATAAAGGTAAGCCTTATTATCCAACATCAGGCGGTGATGGTGCTCTATACTTCAAATTAGATAGTAAAAATACATACTCAAAAATAACGTGGGAGAAATATAACAGTAAATCAATATTGTTTAAGATTGAAAATGTAGAAAGTTATTTGATTGAAAAGATTTTTTTAAAGTCATATTAATAAAAACTAACCAAAAACCCTTAAAATTATGACAAACACAATGTTAAAACAAGACTACGATGGAATCTAACCATCTTAATTTAAACTAACAATCCTTAATAATTAAAGCCCTGCTAATGCGGGGCTTTGGTGTTATTTAAAAGGTGTCGATTTCGACAGGTTTACTTTAAAAAAAACAAATCTGCTTCTGCTTTTCTTCTCCGCACCAGTCCGTTTAGTTTTACTCCCTGAGCTGTTATGTACTTTGTTAAAAACCAATTACGAATAGATGCACCGGGCGCACGGTCATTGACAAGCTTAAAAAGCCCATCTGATCCGCCTGTATTGTAGGTGTGAGACACTAATGCATCAAACTGGTTCTGAGTAAGAATAATCTTAACTTTTTTTGCTACAATATTTTCATAGACTTCAAGGTCTTGACGTAGCGCATCTTCTGCTTGCTTCTCGGTGTGTATCGTAGCTCTTTTTTCTGCTACAGCTTTATTCCCGGCTCCTTTCAGAAAATTACCTTTTTCGTCACGCATAGCACGGCCATAACCTTCTGTCCATATTCCTACTGGGTCCATCTTTGGCTGCAATCCCGGCTTTTTCAAATCCCCATCGTGCAGGCTCTCAAATTCTTTTATAAGGTCAATTCCTCTTTGTGATGTTCTCATTTCTTTGGTCTTATAAAAATTCCCGATTCTGTTTTCTTTTCTTCAAAATCTTGAAGGTACATAGTTGAGTATAAATTACTTTTCTCATTAGTATCATTGTAATCTTCATCCCAATCAGAATAATTATCTTCTAAAATAGGGCCCCAGTTTTGCATTAACCAGCCTTCCTGATCGATATGATCTGCAAAGGCATTAAATAATTTTTCTCCCCAAATTTCTTTTAATTCTTTTTTATTCATTTCTTTAATTTTTCGTCAATTAATATTTTTGCACAGAAACCAGTTCCGGCACCTAATAAGTAGAGGGTTATTTTGAATAGTGTTTCTATCACAGCCTTATTAAATTATAAGAAACCCCAAGGCCAAACCCGGGATAAAATTGATTTGCTGCAGGAACATAATAATACCCGGCTTGAACTCCAAACCCGAACCGCTTAGGTCTGACTTCGATTCTTTTTTTGAAATGTTCAACCCCGTTTATTTTCATGTTTTTATCTGGGGAAGAAATGTCAATATATGTGTTTTCTTTTCCTAATAGCCATTTACGCTCATTATACTTTACTATGTCAACTACTGCATTGTACTTGTAAATAAGAGTACTATCCGCTGTATTAGAGACTATTTGCATATATTTGTTTTCGTAGAATATCCGGTCTTTTTCCCGTTGTTCTTTACTGGCTTTTAACTGCCCTTCAAGGATGAAATTAGCACGGGTTAACTCATCTATTTTTTCAGTGGCAATATTCAAGGCCGGAGCCAAAGTGTCTTGTACATATGTCATGTATTTTTTAGTGATATAATTATTAACAACTTCTCCTTCCTTCTGCTTAAATGTTCCGTGTAGTGTACTATCTACCCGATTCATCCAGGTAGATAACATAACACTGTCTCGCTTGCTTCTTGATTCTTCGGCTATCTTGTCATTTTTAGACGGGATAAACCAGCCTGAGAAAAGGTTTGCGACCAAAACGACGACCGCCAAAACCAAAATCGTAATTATTAGATTCTTTTTCATTTCCCTTTGTTTAAAAGTGTTTTGGCCTGCTCCTGCGTTTTCTCCCGAAGTGTGCTGTCGGCCTTCTTAATCGTTTCTTTTTCTATATACCCGGCTTTCTTCAATAGCTGATCCTTTAAGGCATCTTTCTCTCCCCTCTCCTTTTCGTATAGCTCTTTCCAATACTGTTCTGCATCGTCATTTTTGCTCATATTTATGAAATAGGTAGTCCAGAACATGACAAAGAACACCGCAGCGACAAACGCCAGCGGATTCTTTGATATAAGCTGTTGAATCTTTCCGATTTGGTTAGTATTGGGATTATCCATTTCATTTTTATGAATTTATACAAATTGAGCCGTTTTGTAAACACCTCCAGTTTCTTCAATGTGAGTATTAACCCGGACGAATCCCGAAACTCTTGTTTCTCCACTATTTTGCGTTCTAACGCCAGTTGAAGAACCTAGTATTCTCGTTGATCCAGATAATAAAAGTTTACATCCATTATTTACAATGTTATTTGCAGAAGTGTTCCCTGCATTACCTACCATTGTGTTATTAATAACGGTGACTCCGTTTGAATTAGAAATCTGAAGAAAAGGGCCTAAGAGAGTCTCGGACCAGCAATTTTCAAAAGTTAGATCAATACCTTCGCCTCCTGGACTTAACCTTGTGGCTCTTACACCACCTGTATTCGCATTTCCTGTTGTTCCACACTTTTCAAAATTGCAAGACCTGAATGTGAGGTTAGCGGCCCGATCTATATCAACTGCCAACCCTGGAATTTTTTGAAAATAAACAAAATTATATTGGCATAAGTTCGCTTGCATATACCCTGCTACACTTTGATCGCTTGTAAGAATATTAAAGCCAGCATCCTGAACATCACAATAATCAAATGTATGCCCCATAACGCCAGTTAGTCGAACAGACCAAACT
>NZ_LJOD01000013.1 GCF_001295265.1 Chryseobacterium indologenes
GAGTAGGCCGCCGCCAGTTTTTATATTATTAGAAAGTCTCATACAGCAATGTGTGAGACTTTTTTTTTGATTTATACACCAATGATCCTCCCTATCCCCCATAGCAGCCTTACCCCGCAGCATAAAAGGAAATACACCATGGAAGGAGGAGGAAAAGAGGATAACGGGAAAAACTCCTGAAAATGTACTTTCATTAGGATGCCTAAAAGGTAATAGATATACTTTAATTATCATACTATCAACATTAGGGTTGATTTTTTGAAAATATTGTCAAAATGGATTGAATTTTTTATGATTTTAATTTATAAATTATGTAACTTAGTCATACTAAAATGATTACGAATCTAAATTCTACAAAGTATGAAGAAACATTTATTACCTCTATTTTTGTTGTTATCAGGCGTATATGCCCAGGCTCAGCAGGATATATTTGCCATTGCAGGAAAGGATACTCCAAGTATTATTTTCAGTGATTTACGAACTATTGATGCTGCGAATGGAACTTCCGGGAGTAAAGTTTTTACTAATGAATCTCCCGCAAAAGTATTTTCACAATCGAGAAAAGGACCGGTAACAGAGGACAAAAATACATATGCTCATTCACAGGCGATTACAATGGCGGCTTTAGCTTACGACGCATCCAATAATAATCTGGTGTATATGCCCATGTTCTCTTCCAATATTTATTTTCTGAATCCTGACACCCAGGAGATTACTTTGGTAGAGAATACAGCGGTACGAGTGACTTCCTGTGATATAAATTCTCATATTACAAGAATGTCTGCGGGATATGACGGAAATATCTATGCAATGAACAATGCAGGTACACAGTTTCTTCAGATCAGTAAAAAAAACGGGCAATATACAGTAAGTGATCTTGGAATTATTCAGGATGATTCCTCAAACGGTAAAAATTCATTTACAGCAATGGAAACAGGCTTTGGTGGAGATATGATAGCGGATGCTGACAATAATTTTTATGTATTTTCAGCTTCCGGGAATGTTTTTAAAATTGTTACCAAAGAACTTAAGGCAAAATTTGTCGGTAAGATAACAGGTATTCCTGAAAACTATTCTGTAAACGGTTCTGCCGTGAATGCCCAGGGTAAAGTTATCATTGCAAGTGCTAAAGGGGCCGGATTATATGAAGTAGATTTAAAATCCCTGCAGGCCAAACCACTTCCTGGTGAAGAGAAACTTCACATTTATGACCTGGCCAGTAAATATTTTGCTAACGAGAGGATTGCATCATCTAATGCCTTGGCAGGAATTGATGTTTATCCGACAAGAGTGGATGAGCATCTTATCAATATTAGGATAAATGATAAAGCAGTGAAAGGAAATCTTAGATTTACTGTATTTGATTTTTCGGGTAAAAGTGTAATGAAACAGGATCTTGTTGTAAAAGACGGTTCACTGAATCAGGCGGTTGATCTGAATAATATAGCTAGTGGAGCCTATATGGTTAATATAACCAATGAATCCGGGAAAATATTGTTAAACAAAAAAATTCTTGTGACAGAATAAGTCACATAAATAATACGCAGAATTCTCGTTAACTTTGCAGAAAATTAAGACCCTTTTCAATTAGTTTTTGAGAAGGGTTTTTAATGATTATTTGATATTCAATAAGTTTTATTTTTCGATATTAAAATGTATTTTTATAAAAAAATCTAGGATGAAGCTATACTTTAATGTAGGATATAACGCCAAAGCAGGAGAGAATCTTCAGCTGGTAACCGTAGATGAGGAAAGTACCGCAGTACAATCCTATAGCATGTTTTATGCTGAAAACGGGTTGTGGAAATGTGAAGTAGATTATTTCTCAAGAACTGTTTCGTACAAATACCGGCTTACCGATGGGAAGGGAAATGTTCTGAGAGAGGAATTTGTACAGCATCATCTTAACTTCCCTCACAACTATAAAGAGTTTGTGATTTTTGATGAATGGAATAATAAAAACTTTCCCGAAAATTACCTGAACAACAAAATTCTTTATAATAAACTTAATACTTTTGTTCCTGAGAAAGTAACTGTTCTTAAAAAGCATACCCATCTTTTCAGAATTGAGGCTCCTATCTATAATCCTGACTGGAAAATTGTACTATTCGGAAGCACAGCATCTCTCGGAAACTGGAATTATGACAAAGCAATTCATCTTTCACAAACTGATTTCGGAATTTGGGAAGCTTCTGTTGAAATTCCTGAAAATGAATTTATTCAATTTAAATACTGTATTTATAACACCAGAGAAGGGAAAATAATTGATGTAGAAACAGGAGAGAACAGATTTACACCGGCGAATCCTTTGGGGGATGTTCTTCAGGTAGTTTCCAATCATTATTTCAGATTTAAAGGATATCAGATGTATCATGATGCCGGAGTAGCTGTTCCTGTATTTTCCCTGAGAAGCGAAAACGGTTTTGGAGTAGGTGAATTTTCTGATATTAAGGAGCTGGCGGACTGGACAAAGGAAACCAGTCTGGGAATTATCCAGATCCTGCCAATTAATGATACTACAGCTAATTATTCCTGGACGGATTCTTATCCTTACGCAGCTGTTTCTGTTTATGCACTTCATCCGCAGTATATTTCATTGGAAAATCTTGATTTTTCTTTACCGGAATCTTTAGTTTCAGAATATCAGTCTGAAAAAGAGGCTCTGAATGCCCTTGACCTCATTGACTATGAGAAAATGATCGAAGGCAAATGGAAATATCTGAAAGCGGTTTTCAATGCTGAGAAAGATAAGATTTATAAAGACAGAAATTTTAAGAAATTTATAAAAGATAACGATCACTGGCTGGTTCCTTATGCTGCCTTCTGCGTACTTCGGGATAAATATAAAACTCCGAATTTCAACGAGTGGAAAACCCATAAAAAATACATTGCAGGGAAAATAGCTCCGTTTTTTACCAGCAAAAACAAAGATTACGATGCTTCAATGCTTCATGCATGGGTACAATACCAGCTTCATTTGCAGTTGAAAGACGCTGTTGACTATGCTCATAGTTTAGGGATTTCTTTAAAAGGTGACCTTCCAATTGGTATTTACCGGTATTCTGTAGAAGCATGGACGGAGCCTGAATTGTTCGGGATGGATTTTCAGGCAGGAGCACCACCGGATCAGTTTACAGAATTGGGACAGAACTGGGAATTTCCGACGTACAACTGGGAAGCTATGAAAGCCGATGATTACAGATGGTGGAAAAATCGTTTCAAAGCATTGGAACAGTACTTTGATGCAATGAGAATTGACCATATATTAGGCTTTTTCAGAATCTGGAGAATGCCGGTTTCCGCTGTACAGGGAATTTTAGGATATTTCTATCCGGCAGTTCCTATTGTTACTGAAGAATTCAAAGCATGGAATATCTCATTTGATTTTGACCGGTACTGTAAGCCATACATCAATGACAGGATCCTGTGGGATTATTTTGGTGAAAATACTCCTGAAGCATTAAAATATATTAACCATAATAGTGACGGAACCTATTCATTTAAGGAAGAATTTGATACCCAGAGAAAAATAACCGATTTCTTTAAAAAGAACCCGGGAAGCTCAGTAGAAGAGAAGCTGATTTCCCTGTGTGCCAACGTATTGTTCCTTACTGAAGACAGAAACGGAGAAACGGTTTATCACCCGAGATTTAATGTTTATAACACAGAATCTTACAAATATCTGCCTGAATGGGATCAGAAAGCAATTTATGACCTGTATCACGACTATTTCTTCAGAAGACAGGATCATCTCTGGTATGAGAAAGCCATGGAAAAGCTTCCGGTGATTTTAAATGCAACCAAAATGCTGATCTGTGGAGAAGACCTGGGAATGGTACCTTCCTGTGTTCCTGTTGTCATGGATGAACTGGCTATTATTGCTTTGAAAGTACAACGTATGCCTTCGGAAAATATTCCTTTTTACAATCCTAAAAATGCAGGTTATATGAACGTAGTAACAGCTTCTTCCCATGATAGCTCTACTTTACGGCAATGGTGGAAGGAAAGCCCTGCGCTCACACAGAAATATTTTAATCAGCAGCTTATTCAGTATGGAAAAGCGCCTGAGGAAATGGATGCATATCTGGCAGAAATTATCATGAAGCAGCATCTTTATAATGATGCTATGCTTGCTATTTTCCCGATTCAGGAGTTTCTGGCAACAGATCCGGAACTGACGAATAAAAATATAGATAATGAAAGGATTAACGATCCTGCAGTATTTCCACATTACTGGCGCTACAGGATGCATCTGAAACTGGAAGAGCTCAAAGACAGTACCAACTTCAATGAAAAGATAAAGCATTGGATAAATGATAGTGGCAGAATGTAAAATTAACAATTGATTATCAGTTGGTTAAAAATAAATTGAAAGAAGTTTTATCTTAGGATTTAACTTCTTTTTTTTATTTACATCAAAGAAGTAGAATAGAGATATTCTGCTATATATTAACCAATTAACGACTATTGAGATGAAAAAAATATTTTTGGGATTGGCTTTGGGACTGGCAGCTTTGTCTTCCGCCCAGCAATATCCAAATAACGGATGGGGAGACGATGATTATTATCAGAATGGGAATGGCTATTATACTGATGAAGATGACAGAAATTATTTCCCAGATGATTATTACTATAACTATCCTCAGGATTATTATCCAAGTGATTATTACCAGAATTATTATAACGACTACCGGAATAGTATTGTAAATATCAACTGGAATGTTTTCTTCAGACAAAACGGACTGAATCGTTGGCAGATTGATCAGATTTTGAGACTGAATAATCTGTACGCAAGTTTTTCAGCGTGGGATAATTTCTACCGATATAATCCGGACAGATGGTACTATGACAGATTTTATGCCCTGGAAAGAATTTTAGGTCCAAGAATATTTGTTGTATTTCAGAATAATTATTACCATGGAAGAAGCCCGATTGTTTACTTTCAGAATTACAGAAGAACCTATTATGCTCCGAGATATGCGGTAATGCCGAGATACAGAAATGTTAATATCAATATTTATCGTGTTGACCGATCAAGATTCCGCAGAATGGACAACCCTAGTTTCTATGCATTCAGATCAAGTGACAGACCAAACAACGGATTCAGAGGGGGAGTAAGAGACGGAGGTAATAGCGGAGGCTTCCGTAATCAGACAGATAACAGAAACAGATCTGATAACTTCAATGGTTTCCGAAATGATAATAACGGGACAAGAAGTAATGGCGGATTCAGAAGAGAGTCTGATAACAATAACGGAACCAGAGGCGGATTTGGAAATAATGGAGGTTTCAGAGGAAACAGTGATATAAAAAGAGAGTCTCCTAGAAGAGAAAATAACGGAGGATTCAGAGGAAATAATAATGGTTTCAGATCTGAAAACTCATCTCCGAGACCGCAGAATAATAACAACAGCTCCGGAGGCTTCCGAAGCAGGTTAGCGAATAATTAATTTTCATATATTATATTTAAGTGGTGTGAAGGACAGATTCCAGGATCTGTCCTTTTTTTTGTTTTTAATTATTGTTTTTATAATATAATTTAACATTTTTTATGAATAATATCATTTAACTTCTGTTTTAACTTATAATCAAAAAGATGTAGAATAATTAATTAAATATTTTTTAAGATGAAAAAATTAGTTTTAGCGATAGCAATAATGGGATTGAGCGGTTTAGCAATGGCACAACAGACTACTCCTCAGGACAGACAGGCAAGAGCTGCTGAAATGAAACAGAAAATGCAGCAGAAGGAACAGGAACGTATGGCGCAGATGCAGAAAGATCTTAATCTAAACCAATCGCAGGTAGCTCAGATCAAAGCGCTTCACGAGCAGAGAAAAGCTGAAATGAAAGCCGATTTTGAAAAAAATAAAGCAGAAAGGATGGCTAAAATGGATGAAATGAAGGCTAGGAGAGCCCAAATGGATGCCGATATGAAAAAAATTCTGACGCCTGAACAATATGATAAATGGCAGGCTGACAGAAAAGCAAGGATGGAAGAGAGAAGGGTAGCCATGAAGGATAGAAAAATGATGAAAAAACCGATGAACACAGCTGTTCCTGATGCAAAATAAACGTTCATAATTTTGATTTTTTAATGTGTGAAGGATGGGATTTTTCCCGTCCTTTTCGCATTAAATTTCATTAAAACTTTTGATTTCGGGCTTTTATTCCCTATTTTTGACTATAAATTTATACTTATGGTCAGCGAAAAAATTGCAAAATTAATTAACGAGCAGATCGCTCACGAACAATATGCCGCACAATATTATCTTTCAATGTCTGCCTGGTTCTCAGGACAGGACCTTGACGGAATTGCCAATTATTTCAGAGTTCAAAGCAAAGAAGAATTGATGCACGCAGATAAAATGTTTGATTATCTGAATGATGTTGGTGGAGAAATCATTATCGGGGAAATTGCAAAACCACCACATCAGTTCGAGAATGCAACAGATATTTTCGAAAAAGCACTGGAACATGAGAAAAAAGTAACAAAAAGCATTTTCAATATTGTAAAGAACGCTAATGATGAAGGAGATTTTGCAACAACATCTTTCATGCAGTGGTTTATTAATGAGCAGGTGGAAGAAGAAGCAAGCGCTTCGCAGTATGTGACGAAGATCAAGATGGTATGTGATAACCCTTCTGCATTATATCTTTTTGACCAGGAGCTGGCTCAGAGAGTTTTTACTCCTGATACTACAGCTTAATACCAATATACTAAAGAAACATCCCCGCTGTTCGGAGAACAGCGGGGATGTTTTATTTTTCTAATAGTCTGGAATGGGCAGACTCTTTAATGAAGATAAGATAATCAAAATCAGCAGAAATATTGGTTTTCTGAAATTCTTCGGAAACAACTGTGGAACCTGTTCTTCTGAATCTTATTTCATCCCTGGTTATCCATCGGGCTGCCTCACTGTTTTCTTGTCGGAGGCTTTTAAGATCAAGTACAAAAATCGGTATATCTAGTGAGTTCAGCAGGTATTCTGCTGTACCTTCATAGGCTGTTTGGGCAGGAAAAGAGCCGACTGTTCTGGACTTTTGGTCAAAAGCTGTATAATTTCCACTGTAAAATGTAAACCCGAAAGTGGTATAATCATTTTTTAGGTCACGTTTTAAATATTCTCCCATCTTTGCTTTATAGTTGCTGATATGCCCGTTATGGGCAGAAACAATCATTCTGGCATCCGGATTCTGAGAATGAATCCACCCGATATTTTGGGCCATGTACAGATCCCTCTTCATGGCTGATTTATCTGTATTCTGTTCAATGATACGAAGATTCTGAAGAAACCAGTTCTTTTCTTTCTCATCTTTTATTTTCCGGGAAAATAGTTTGAGATTTTCAAGAAGGATATTCAGAGTTTCTTTCTGGTCGGAGGTAATATTGGTTTTTTTAGATTTTCCATTACTCTGTTCATCAATTGCTTTGATAACTTCAGACAGCTGTGTGATATCGTCCTGCGGAAAACTGTTTACAGTGCAGATTTTCTTTATTTCTTCTATTGCCCCGCCGGTATATAACATATCAAATCCTGTAAATTGTACTTGACGAGAACCTGTCTCATTATACTTTTTAATCCAGTTTACTATCGATAGCATTTCTTCAGTCTGCCAGATCCAGAACTTCATTCCTTCCAGAAAAACTTTAGGATCACCTTCTCCATTCATCGTAAATTCGTTCATCATGTAGGATTCAGGCATAGAAGCCTCAAGAGAAAAAATACTGAAATTATTATTGGGAATCAGATATCTTACGAGCCGGTCTTTCATCTTGTAAATCTCGCTGGAGCCGTGGGAAACTTCTCCCAATGCAACAATTTTGGAGGTTCCAATGAGGTTGTCAAATATCTTCAGATCAGAAACTTCAGGATATTCCGGTTCAACAGATTTTAAAGGATAAATAAATTTTTTAAGATAAGCTTTCTCTTCTTCTGTCAGGTTTTTTTTCTGTGCCTGGGTATTGAAAGATATTAGAAAAACGAACAGCGTAAAGATTATCGGATAACATTGTTTTTTCATGGGTTATTTTTGTTCCGCAAAGCAAAGCCAAAAAACAGCTCTTGAAAAAAAACTATCCATAAAATTTTATTAAATTTTGTTTTAAAAAGTTAAAAAAATGAAGTTTTAATGAAGAACAATATTTTATCTTTCCCGACTTGGCCTCTGTATCCTTATAGAAATAAAGAAAGAGAGAATAGCTGCGGGAATGCTATATATCAAAGCAATAAAAACATTTCCCGTAGGCATATACCGATGGCCATCTGTTGTTATGGGCGGATTGATATAATCGGCGGCTTCATAAACTGCAACAACTGCAATAATCAGTGTGATAAGGCTGATAAGAAAGGAAGCAAGGTATATTTTCATGGTAAGTGTTTTCATGTTTATCCTTTAGAAATAAGAATGTTATCGGGATTATAACTAAAAATAGGATGAAGAATTATTGACGCTTTAAAAATAAAAAAACCACCTTTAATTAAGATGGTCTTTATATAGGAGGCTAAGTAAAAATTAAGATGGCCAAAGACCGTCATACTTAGAGTTACCGTAATCAATAGTTTCTGCACTTACAATAAAGCTGATCAGCATACTGTTTTCATCCACCGCATCAAATTCCACCTGATGCTGGATAACATAGCCATTTTCCCAGCTTAAAGTAATCAGGGTACCTTCTTCGTGGGATTTGTTGAATGTAATTTCTCCAGTGGTTGGCTTATATTTTCCGTTTAGTAAGCTTTCCAGAATGTCAGATTTTTCAGTTGCTTCTACCGTAATTTTAATAAGTGCATTAGAGGGATCTGAGGCTACGCGTCCTGAAACGTCTGTAGACCTTGATACGCTGTAGTTCAGTTTTAATAATTTCTGACCTTCCCCGCCATTGAATTTTAAAATTCCTCTTGAGTTTGCTGCCATGATAATAAATTTTTAATGGTTAATAATATTTGTATCAGTGATTGTACAACAAAAGTATATTACTTTACATTATTCTGAAAATTTTTTCGCATAACTTTCAGATTTTGTAGTACTTCTACGATTTGATGTCGTACTTCTACGATGATGGCTAATATAAAAAATTTAAAGATAGATCAGCTGTATTTTCAAAACTTTTCTTCCCAGCTTTTCCAGAATATTCCGGTATCCTTCAATCTGGAGCTGGTCTTTTTCTGTGGGTTCTCCGGTTTTGAAATCTACAATAATATACCCTTCATCATTTTTTAAAATACGATCGGGCCTGAACAGATGGCTTTCCCCATTTTCAGAGATCATGATATCCTTTTCATTAATCACCTGCCAGCTTTCATCAAAGAATTCGGCATACTTTTCAATAATATACAGCAGGGTTTCTTCAATTTCGTTTTTCTCTTCCAGAGTGATTTGTCCTTCCATTACATAACGTTCCAATACCTTGGCGATATCTTTCTTCGTATTGATTTTTGAAAGAAGCTCATGTACAAAAAGCCCGATTCTTACTTTTTCATTCCGGACCTGGTAGTTTTTAGACGGCGTTGCAATTTTGATAGATGTGCTCTTTTCATTACCATTTTTCAGCTGCTGGATATCCTTGGTTTTAAAAGAGGACGTTTTGTCTTTTGAATGTTTCCTGAGACTTTCAGGAGAAGTTTCGTACAGATCAAACTCATCCGCCTGTTCTGTATTTTTTCCATTAAAAAATTCCAGGAGTTCAAGGTTGTTGGATGTTTTATTCGCTTTCTGTAAATAAAAGAACAGCTGCTCAACAGGGCGGGTTGTGGCTACATACTGAAGGCAAAGTCTGTCAATAAGGTTTTTATAGGAATTTTTTTTGTTGAATTTTTCAATTTCTTCATCATAAACTTCCAGTGTTTTGCTGAACTGACTGATGTTAACCGATTTTAAAGCATCATCATTCTGAGTGTCAAACCAGTTGGTAAACTCACCATCACGGTTTTTATTCATCATCGGAATAAATACAATCGGGAATTCCAGCCCTTTAGATTTATGGATGGTCATGATCTGTACGGCATCAATATTTTCTGAAGCCTGAATGGTGTAGGCAGAAGCTTCTTCATCCCAGTATTTCAAAAATTCTTTGGTACTGGCTCCCGCATTTTGGGTAAAATTAAAAAGCATTTCAAGAAAGTTCAGGAGAAAATCG
The DNA here is from genome assembly GCF_001295265.1 of Chryseobacterium indologenes. GTDB lineage: Bacteria > Bacteroidota > Bacteroidia > Flavobacteriales > Weeksellaceae > Chryseobacterium > Chryseobacterium indologenes_A. Next base: position 10,142 of record NZ_LJOD01000013.1, read on the forward strand.
GTTTCTTTATTTTCAACAGAAAATTCATTGATATAATATTCCACAAAATTATACAGGTTGAACCTTGGGAAATGATCCTGCTTTAGCTTTAGTGCATATTTTGTCTGGATGAACTGTAGAATTTCCTCATGTTTTTCAATCTCCAAGATTTCTTTCATTTCCAGAGTGAAATCTGCCATATGAACCCTGCCTAAAGTATTCAGATAATACATAAGCATGATCAGATTAGTCCGGTTTTTGGGATTAATCTCCCATCTCAGGAATTCAATAACTGCTTTCAGGGTGTTTGAAAGTTCCAGAGTAAGGCCTTTATCGGAAATTGTTTTGATATTTGTTTCTTCACCCCGATAATTTACTTTCAGGTTTCCCAGTTTCTGCGAATAACTGAAGATATCAAAATTCCCACGGCATAAGATCGTGATATCAGAAAACTTAAATCCGTTGTCAAGACATTCCTGAATATCTTTTCGCATTCTTTCAGAAGTGTCGTTGTAAAAATCTTCATTGGTAAGGTTCTCAATGAGGCTCACCTTTACACGGCCGTCAATCTTCGACTTCGGGTTTTGCTCAGCATCTGTCCCGAAAATATTCTGATGCTCCTCTTCCAGTCCTGCAGAATGATACCGATAAAGCTCATTGTTGAAGTGAACAATATTTTTAGCGCTCCTCCAGTTATCTTTCAGTACCAGAAGATCAGCCTGTTTAGGAGCAAATTCCTTTTTATTGATAATATCCAGCATCAGCTTACTCTCTCCGCCACGGAACCTGTAAATACTCTGCTTGGGATCTCCCACCAGTGTAAAAGAAGTATATTCTGTAGAAACACTGTGATCACGAAGCGGAACAAAATTCTGCCATTGAAGTTCCGAGGTATCCTGAAATTCATCAAAGAAATAATGCTGGAACTGGGAACCTACCTTCTCATAAATAAAAGCAGACGGTTCATTCCTGAGATTTTCGTTGATCAGAATATTGAATTTTGATAACAGCACCAGATCATTCTCCTCTTCAATCTTTCTCAGCTCATCCTGAATATCCTTATTAACCTTTAAAGGCAGCAGGGCAGACAGTATCTTTTCTTTCTTTTGAGTTTCAATATATAAAAGAATCAGCTGCATCCTGTGATCAAGAAGCTGATCGAGAATCTCAAAAATTTCAGTCTCCTTATTCTTAGATTTAGAAGAAGCCCCTTTTCTGTAATTATTGAGAACTGATTCTTCCTGGGTTGTAGGGAAAGGAAAGCCGGGTCTTTTCTGCTGGTAAAAATCAATAACTTTCGTGAAAAATCCTCCGATTCCGTTTTTACCCTGCGCAAAGTCTTCAATTTCTATATTTCTGGAGCGGAATAACTTTACAGATTCTTCAGCCAGCTCCGCCGATCTTTTTTTATTCTGAACAATCTCTTTCCGAAGCGTGTTTTTGATGTTCTCATAATTTGTATCATCAAAATTTTTGTTGCTTTTCAGATGTTCATAGTGGATGTCCTTTACAAACTCCTTAGCAGAATCGTAAAGGTTTTTATTCAGGTTGATCCTTTCGTTGTTTTCAAGGCTGTAATCCACATAATCCATGAAAGAGCTGGAGATGGCGTCATTTTCCCCGATCTGATCAAGCATTTTATCCACAGCCTCAATCAGAAACGGTTCTGCCTCAATTTCCAGATTAAAGTTTTTTGCTAAACCCAATTCATAGGAAAAGCTTCTTACCAGTCTGGAATTGAAACGGTCAATGGTTCCGATGTTCAGGGTTGAATAATTATGAAGCACATAATCCAGTAATCGTTTGGAACGCACATGAAGCTCATCAATGGTAATTTTCAGACCTTCCGCTTCAAATGCCTGCTGGATATTTTTAAGATCCGCATTATCCGCGAATTGATCCGCAGTGAAGTTTCCCAGCCATGACAGGATTCTTTCTTTCATCTCATTGGCAGCCTTGTTGGTAAACGTGAGGGCCAGAATATTCCTGATCGACTGCTGCTGATTAGGATAACGGAGACAGATCATCAGAAGCCTCTGGACAAGGGCATATGTTTTTCCCGAGCCGGCAGAAGCATTGATAACCGTATAAGAATTGTGCATTGCTGAATTTAGAATTGAGACTGCAAGTTAACTAAAATTTAAGTGAAATTTTAACAATTGTAAAGCGCTCTTTAACACTTTTAAAGCCAAAACTCAAAAAGAAATCCTAAAACACGTTAACTGTGGTTAAACTTGTGGTTTGCGTTAAAAATAATTTTAGATTTGTTGCATAAAAAACTGCCCGTGAAACTTAAACTATTCTTTATTTTATTCACTTTCTTTTCCGTCTGTTCCTATGCCCAGAATTATATTTTTGGTAAAGTATCTTCTGAAGATGCTTCTGAAATGCCTGATGTAACGGTTATCAACATAAGAACGGACGAAAGAGTGCTTACCAATAAGGACGGACATTTCATGATTTCCGGAAGGGCAGGAGATGAATTACGCTTCGTAAAGCCCGGATATGTGCGGCTTGTACAGAAAGTAACCAAAGAAAATATCGAAGCCTCCATCAATATAATTCTGGAAAGAGAAACGATACAGATTGCTGAAGTGGAAGTAAAGAAGGGCATCACCGGTGATCTGAAGATTGATTCCAAAAATCTTAACAGGCCCCAAAAAGTAGAAAAGCTGATCAAAGATATGGACCGTTATATTGCCCAGAAATCAGATCCGAGAATACTTGCCGCAAAACCGGGGGAATTTGTACAGCCTAAAGGTGCTGGGTTCTCCATTGGAAAAGTGAAAAACAAATGGGATGATATTGATTTGGAGAGCTACCTGAAAACAGCCCTCGGTGAACAATATTTTGCGGATCTTAAGATTGAACCAGCCCAGGTAGACCATTTTATCAGCTATGTTATAGCAGGAGGCTTCGAAAGAAAAACAATTCTGAAATACGGATTCTGCAGTGATGGTGACCTGAATCGTTTTAAACGGTTTGTAATGATGAGAATTTCTTCTTACAGAGCCCCACAGACGAAAAAATAACCCTATGAAAATGTATAGTAAATACTGTCTCAGCGGTACTCTGGTCCTCCTATCTGCCGTGGTTTTTTCACAGCAAAAAGTGACGGGGAAAGTTACAGATAACAGCAATGCCAATATCAATCCGGTCCTGGTGATCAATATCTCTAATCAGAAAAGTGTATTAAGCAGTACATCGGGAGATTTTACCATTGATGCCTCAGAAGCCGACGAGATCAGATTTGTAAAAGAAGGATATTACCGCTTTGATAAAAAGGTTTCAAAAGAAGATTTCAATACTCCTTTGTATATAAGCCTTAAAAGGATGGAAATAGAAATCCCTGAAGTAAAAATAACTTATACACCTACAGGAAACCTGGAGAAAGACAGCAAATACCTCAGTGAATCAGGAAGGGTTGCTGCTTTGAAATCAGGATTAGGCGAATACATGAGAAGCCCTTTGAATGAACCGCTGCCGGATAATTCTATTTCCAGCAACTTTAAAGGGCACGATTTTAAAGCCGGATATGTAAATGTGTTCGGTGTTCTTAAAGTAGCTGCCAACTTTATTAAAAAATCAAGGAAACCTAAAATCACCAAAGCCAATTTTACGGAAACACAGGATTTTATCAGAAGAATTAAAACAGACATCGATCTGGGGTTCCTTAGAAAATACGGAATGGAAGATGAGCAGATCGACCGGTTTCTTATTTACGCCAATGGGACACGAACCATGGCAAAGAAATACAGGAAAGATTTTAAAAAGGATGTTATTGTAATGGAGCTGCAGATAGCTTTTGCCGAATACAGCAAATTGAACAAACTGGATAGCCAATAACTGTTGTGAGTTTATTACATTTGAAATAAAAAGAATTGGATTACAGATACAGGAATATTGAATTTTTTAAAGGAAAGAAAATTTTTCTTTTCTTTATTTTCCTGTTCAATACTTTCTTTTCCCAGCAGACCGTTACAGGCCGTATCACAGATAACGATGGCGAAAGTATAAGTTCGGTGATGGTCATTAATATGTCTACCGACCGGAAAATATATTCTGATGCAGAAGGCATTTTCGCTATTGAAGCTTTTCCCAATGATGAACTGAGGTTTGTAAAAGAAGGTTTCAATAGAGGATCTAAAAGAGTGCTTGTTGATGGTATTAATTCACAGCTCCAGATTACTCTTATTCCGATACCAAAAGATGTTGGAGAAGTAAAAGTGGTGAAAAAACCAACAGGAGATCTTGCCGTAGATTCCAGATTGGCTGCCAGGGAAGATAAAGGTGAAAAAGTCCGACAGGCGGTAGGTCTGCCTCAGCCCGTAGGCAAAATGAGGGAAAGACCGGCTGAAGTTAAGAAAGTTTTACTGCCAATCCTTTTAGGATCTTTGGATGTACAGGGAGCTTTTGATCTGATCAGCGGTAAGGCAAGGAGGCAGAAAAGAAAGTACAGATATGATGATCTTCAGACGGATATTACCTGGGTAACAGATAGAGTAGATAAAAATTATTTTACAGATGCAGGAATTCCTGCAGATAAACTCTCTGAATTTATAGAATTTTCATTTGCTGAACAGCCTTTGGTTCGCAGCTATGTAAGATCCCGAAATATATCCGGTGCATTACTGAAAATGGAAGATCTGATTCCTGTTTTTGTTGAACGTCTGAAGCAGCGTAAAAAGCAGGGGTAATGTTAAAGACTCTAAAAAAAGGAATGGAAATTGATGTAAATACTCTTTAAAAATACATCAAATCAATATTTTATGAACAAAAATAATATCGCGGTAGCAATAGCGGCATTAGGGTTTATTATCGGACTTGCCTTTCTGGGCAACGCTGTTAAAAACAGGAATAAATCCGAAAATACAATTGCTGTGACGGGACTTGGAACGAAGCAGTTCGTATCCGATCTTATTACATGGTCCGGAAGCTTTTCTAAAAATAACATGGATTTAAAATCGGCTTATGATGAACTGGCGCTGGACCGGAAGGTGATTCATGATTATCTGACCTCAAAAGGAGTGAAAGAAAATGAGATTGTCTTTTCTTCTGTAGACATTCAGAAACAGTTCAGAAGCTATAACGATTCCAACGGAAACTATGTGCAGGGTGAATTTTCAGGCTATAATCTTACACAGAAAGTCTCTATTGAAAGCAAAGATGTGGCAAAGATTGAAAACCTTTCCAGAAACATTACCGAGATCATCAACCGCGGGATTGAATTCACTTCATCCGCCCCTTCTTATTTTTACACTAAGCTGGCTACGGTAAAGCAGGAAATGATTGCAAGCGCTACAAAAGATGCCAGAGAAAGAGCCGAAAAAATTGCCGAAAACTCAGGAAGCAGCCTTGGAAATCTTAAAAAAGCAACCATGGGAGTCATTCAGATTACGGCTCCTAATTCCAATGAAGACTATTCTTATGGCGGAACCTTTAACACCTCTTCCAAAGAAAAAGAAGCCAGTATTACCATCAAACTGGAATATCAGGTGAATTAAAACGAAATTCTCTAATCCTCAAAGGGATAAAGAACATAAAGCAAAACGCCGGAAATATTCTCCGGCGTTTTTATATTTTCAGTGATAGACTACATCATAAATTTCCTCTTTGATTTCTTTCAGGTGCTCGGGAGTATAGTTGGCGAGCAGCCACAGATCTAGTGGTTTTTTGCCTTCCCCGTAACTGGGCTGTACATACATTTCATCAATCAGGGTAAAGCCGTTTTTCTGATAAAAAGCATAGCGTCTTTTAGCATCTTCTCCCAAATGATCCGGTTCTATTTCTAAAACAATTCTGGGGTAAGTCTTAAACAGGTATCCTGTAATGTGTGAACCCAGCTTTTGGCTTCTGAAGGCTTCAAAAACTTCAAAATGTTCCACAAAAACATAAGAACTCAGCTCCCAGATGATCAGATAGCCTATCGCCTGTGATTCATGAAGTACAGCTATTACTTTTACATGAGGATGGGAAAAAAGCGCCGTAAACTGGTTCCAGTCTCTTCTTTCATTTTCAGGAAAGGTTGAGGTATAAGAAGAATATATCTCCTGAACTCTATAATCTTCAGCGGTAGTAATTGGTAAAAATTCCATAATTATAAATCAAAAACACTCGGTCTTCTGGTAATAAAAATATCTTTGATCCAAAGAGTGAAAGCCAATCCAAGATAGATCAGAAAGAAAAAGCCGGCAGTGGCAAAAGTAGAATAAATAAAAAATATTCTTAGCTTGGATACAGGAATTCCCAGTTTAGCTCCGGTTCTCGTAAGAACACCGAACCATTCTCTTTCCATCTTATGGCGGATATTATCAAACATTTGCAGATTCTTTTAAAAGTTTAAATCCAATACTGCAATTTAAGCAATTTTTTTCGGTACACGAATGTTTGTAGTGATAAATCAGACTCTGACTTTCCAAAGCATTTTTACAGTTTAACCCTATTTTTTTCCACCCGGAGATTATCGTGTTTTTTTCAGCGCTTATATTTCTGTAAACATCAAGAACTTCATCAGCAATTTCTTCTTTATGATGTTGGAGATAGGTATATTTTAAAGGAAGAACAGTATTCAGGATAACCAGTTCAATAAAATCCCTGCTCAAAGTTTTAGGCTGAACCTTCGAGATCGTTCCAAAGTTAAAATGACAATCCCAGTAATCCGATGCTTTGATGGATGAAAATACATGGTACAGTTCTTCTGCATTTTTTGCTTTGATAAGTTTTGAAAATAAATTCTGATGCTGACAATAAAGATCAGCAAGCTGAGAGAGGCGGATGGTTGGAAAATTAGATGGACGCAGCCGTAAAAACTTCGGATGAAATTTAAGGTTGGTAATATTGAATTTTTTGCTTATGAATTCAAATTCCCGCTTCCAGATCATCATTTGCCCGTCCAAAGGCTTATCAAGCCATCCTGCCATTCCGAAAAAAAGAGATTCAAGCTGTAGTTCATTCTGTCGGATTTTATTGATAATAGTAAAATCAATGCTTTCAGCAATCTGTCTGAAGATATGAGCATTTACCATTAACCCGAAAGAGTAGGCAAGACTGTGAAAAAGTACCGCTTCAAAATTATTTTTATGAAGATTCAGACTTCTTTGCAGCTCCAGGGATTTTTCATCCAGTTTTTTCAGAATATTTCCCTCATGGAACACAATCGGAATTTTAGCGGGGTTGAAGATATTTTCACAGGGAATAAAAGTCTTGCCGCTTACCAGCTTTTCATATTTCCACAGAATCTTTTCATCAATATGGCCTTTCAATTCCAGAGTAGGAATATTGCGGTGGCTGAGGTCATCAATTTCTGTATCATTCAGAAATACCACATGAAGAATAATATTCCGGTAATTGGGATCTGTGGAATGATTGTGAAAGACCCAGTCTGATGTTCTTACGTGCAGCTCTATATTGCCGGCAATCAGAAGTCCTTTTGTCTTAATCTGTGCATCGAGAAAATCCGGGCCTGCATTGGTATTCCATTTTCCAAAATGGATGATCTCAACAGTATTACCCTCAGTGTCTCTGAAGTTAAAATGCCGGAAAATTTTATAGTTCCAAAGGTATTGAAGAAGTTTTTCTGTCATAAGTGTTACCATAAAAATACTCCAAATAACAAATACTTTATAACAGGTTTTTGAAATTTCCGGCAGGTGTTCTATATATTCTTTGATGGAGAGAAAGAAAGTTTTTCAAATCTTATTTTTCAGCCTGTTGTTTCATTATCCTTTAGTTTTTGAATGAAAATTATACAAATGCTCTTCGGGAAGTGATATAAAACCTCCGGAAACTGATTTACTTTTTCCATATCCGGATTTTCCCGATGATAATCCGCTTTGATTTACCTTTTTCTTTACGTTTTTGAAAATCTGAAAAATAGCTCTTCCACATGTTTTACGCACGTAAATTGGAAACGTGAATCAGGATTTTTCACCTGGATTGGCAAATTGGGACGCTGGCATTCCGAAGAGTCATCGAATTCAGAATGATCAATAAAATGGAAATACCCTGAATCTCTTAAGAACTCCAGGGTATTTTTTCAGACTTTCCGTTTCGCTTTAATTAGGAGCCCAAAAAGACCACATACTCCCATTATATACTGCCAGGCGTTTATTGGTGGCCCCATTTACATACACCATCATTCCCGGAGACGGACTGGGAATATTATTAACATCCGTTACAATAGGAAGTACCATTGCTTTTGTAACAGATTCCAGTACCAGCACACCGTCTGCGGCAGATGAGCTAGCCCCAATAATAGTTTTTTTTGAAGGATCATTATCCGTAACTGTAGGTTGAGCCGTTAAAGCAGCAGAAATATCACCGTTTTGACCGCTGAGATCAACCCAGCTTCCATTGTAATATTTTACCCGTGCATTGGCAGGATCGGAAGCATCCAGCAGGATGGTTCCTTCTGTGGGAGATGCCGGAAGAGTTTTTACATAAGGAAGTATAAGTCCCTTATTACCGGTATTGGGAAACTCCAGCAAAACAGAGGTCTTGTTAGTGGCTGTGCCTGTAGCATCACCGATAATGACCTGTGAAAACAGATGTGTTGAAAGCATTAAAACGCTTGCTATGATTATTTTTTTCATTATCCTTTTGTTTTTTTATGGCAGCATTCAGTCTGCTGTTCCGTTTTTCTTAATTTTATAGCTCTCGTCAATGAATTATGGGCATGACGCTGTTGAGAAACAGCTCCACGAGTTTCCGGAATAAATTTTTAAACATTTGGCTGTGGTATCGTAAACCATCATGCCCTCTACAGGATTCGTAATTCCCGCAAGTTCAGCTGTGGATACTCTGGTAATGACAAAACCTTTGGAATTGGATTCCAGAACGGCATATGCAGATTTTCTGATCATAGGCCAGCTACCACTATCTGTTCCGGCTCTTTGTAATAGGGTTATTCCAAATTTGGTGTCAGTACCGGCACTTGAAGTGTTGGCAGGATTGTAACAGGCAAGACAAGAATTGAGTACTGTGGCATCGTTTGCAGTTGTTGTAGCAGGATTATCCGAAGGAATCTGATCGTTAGGCAGATTAAGTGTTTCCACTCCATTATATTTTACAAAGGCCTGGTTGGAAAAACTAAGTCCGATACTCGCGGCGGGATAGGTGTAGTTGAGCACTATTGTGCAGGTACTCTGTCCGTCCATGATAGAATCTGTATTTGAAGGGGCGGTACGGATGGGCAATCCTGTAGTACTCAGTGAGGTAAGCTGTGCAGTGGTGAGGGCGGTTCCGTTTCTTGTACCGCTGGTTAGTGTAAGTCCGGCTGGGGTGGCATCTTTTAGGATGGCACCTGAAACCATAGATGCAGTAGTATTTTGTACAGTGATGGTATAGCTAATGGTATTGGTATTACAGTTACGGGTACCTGCTTTTTTCACTACCAGGTTAGGTGCAATTCCACTGAAGCAGGATGCCATGTCTAGTGTATTGGACTGTTGAGCCTGTGCGAAGTTTGCGCCCAAATTGGTTACAGCTCCCGTGCTCACATTGTAAATACTGCTAGCACCGCGTATAGGAGAAGTATAGCCTCCTCCGCCAATCATTAAATTGCCATCAGGCAGGAAAACAAGGGAGCTGCTGGCTGATGCTCCTCCTGCTGCATTAATATTGGCCAATACGGTACCAGTAGTGCCCACTCCGAGATAAACCCCGTTGGCGTCGTATTGGGCTGGGTACATAATTAAGGTGTTAGAATTAGGGTTGACGCTTTTAATAACAATAATATTGCCCAGAGCATCAAACACAAAGTCACTCTCGCCTTGTACCAATGGTGAAAGTCCGGTGATTACCGGTTTCGCACCCGCAGCAAGGTTATTAGGATCCAAACGATAGAATCCCTCTACGGAAGGGGCAGCTGGTCCGGTAACATAAAACCAAACGCTGCCGTCTATTGGGTTTACTGCTGCACTCTGACAGGCACCAAAGCTAACATTAGTACCATCCGTATTTTTAAATAGCGCCCACTCACGATTTGGCGTGTAAGTGCCATCATTATTAACCTTCATAGAGTAGATGTACCGGGGACCACCTTGATTGGTGCTATACCAAAGTGTACTGGTAGCAGCACTAAATGCTAATGATCTTGGGATATCGTTAGCCGCTCCCGTCCAGGTAACACCGTTATAGGGGCTGGTATAGAAACCAGCACCCTGCACCATCATCTGGCCTGTATCGGTAACAAAGGAGGTGGTGGGGTTTACGGTCTGAAGCCTTTGGCTATTGTTAGTAGCGTAAATAGGTCCGTTTACAGAGCATTGGGCATAAGCCAATGAGGAATATGCACTGCAAAGCAGAAGTAGTGTCTGGGTTATAAAATTCTTCATCATACGTTAGTGTTTTTAGAATTCTCGCGTTTCTTCTTTATTCTAAATATCGTCTTATTATTGAGAACAGGTATGCATTTCAATTCATCCGATGCCCAAAAATATTTATAGAAATTATGCGATAAGACTTTTAAAGTGTTAATTGTTGTTAATTAAAAAGCATTTTATCTTGATGGAATGTTAATTTTTTTATTTATAAACAATTGATAATCAGGTTTTTATTTTTATGATTGTGTTAATTATGGAATATGAAAAGAATAACGTAACTTTTACTTTGTATTTTTGAAAATTATATGAACTCAAATTATTCTCCTGTAATCAAGTTTATTGCTTTGTTGGCAATTTTCTTTATTCTGCTGGCTTCCTGCAATACATCCCGACATGATGGTGATAATTACCTTTATAAAATTCACGATGAGGTTTCGGCTGCCGGGAATAAACCTCAGAAAATCATGAAAATAGTCAACAGAGAACTTGAAAAATATAAAAAGAGTGGTGATCGTCTTTACCTGATCAGTAGTAAATATTGCGACCTTTTTAATTATCAGGGCGATATTGAAATAGAACAGGTTCCTAAGGCTTACGAGCTCCTGGGTTTAAATAATGGGAAATACAATTTTATAACAATAGCCTGTAATTTTAGCCTGGCCTATAAATTTGTGAATACTTCACCTGATCAGTCCATGCAATTTCTGGACAGCGCCATAGAGGATGATGAAAAGACAGGTAAAATGTATTTTTTACCCCATATGTACCACCTGAAAGGGAAATTGTATTACGACAAAAAAGAGTATAATAAGGCCCGGCTATATTTTAATAAGGCTATGGAATATTACATAAGGAGAGGAAAAGAAAGTGATACCCTGTATATTGCCTCTATGTACAGCAACTTGGGAATGGTGTATAAAGAGACCAATAATATAGATTTAGCGATTGAAAAGCTGCAGAAAGGAATTGATATTCTAAAGAAAAAGAAAAACCCTGATTCTGAAGACAGATATCATATTCAATTTTTCAGCGGTAATCTTGCCTCTTATCTTATAGAAAAAAAAGATTACCCGAAGGCTGAAAAATTACTAATCACAGAATTGGAATATTGTAAAAAAAATAATTGCTATAATGATGCTGTGATTTCTTCTCAACGTTTGATTAGCATTTATAGCATTACTGGACAAAAAGACCAATATGACTCAATCATTAATTTCCTGATCAGCTTAGAGCCCCAAATAAAATCCATAGACTATAAAATTGTTACCAATGAAGTTTTCCGGGATTACTATGCGGATAATAATGATCTTCACAATTTAAAATTAATTTCAAAAAGGCTGGAATCTTTACAGCATGAATATTATTCTATTTCGGAAGAAAGGCTGCAAAAGTCCTCTAATTCGTTATACAAATATGTGCTAAAAAAGACACGCCAGGAATATGATGATAAAATTTCCGATAATAAAAATAAAATCGGGATACTTTTGATCCTGATCTTACTCACTGTCGCGTTTTCAATCTGGAAAATCATTGATATAAGGAAAAAAAATAAAGAAGAAAAAGTGCTTCTGGAAAATCAAAAGCTCGAGCTGGAAGATAATAAAAAGCTTTTGGAACAGGATGTTCAGCTTCATAAAGAAAAAAACAGAAATCTTAATCTTAACCTTAATCTGAAAATAGAAACCGAAAAAGCATTTCTTGAGAATCTTAAAAAAATCAGGAGAACAAAAAACACCAACATAGATGAAACTTTAAAGGATCTGCAGTTCAAAATAAACAGTTTAATTCAGATAGATAAGAAAAATGATAATCTCATTAATGAAAGTACATTAGAAAACAAGCTTTTTATGAATAAGCTTTCTAATCAATTTCCCTCCCTTACGGAACAGGAACTTAAACTATGTGTTTATTTTAAACTGAATCTTTCGTCAAAAGAGGTTTCTTTGCTTGAAAATATTACCTCAGGAAGTGTAAGGGTATATAAGACCAAAATAAAATCGAAAATGGGTTTAGAAAAAGGACAGGACTTAAACAGTTTTCTGAATACAATTTAAAGATATAAAGTACGGGTAGGAATAGAGAAGTATACCAATCGTCATCAATTTTAAATACTCCAAAAAAAAACATTCCAAAATCGTATTCTTCCGGTCTGAATAGTATGGGTTTACTGACTGCGTATAAAAGACTGTATAGAAAGTTTTTCAAATCTTATTTTCCAGTTTGCTGTTTCACTGGCGGCAGTTTTGAATGAAAATATACAAATGCTGTGGGCTGGGATGTAAAAAAATCTCCCGTTTCCACAGGAGATATTCATTATTTTATAATTGTTGGCCGTATGGTCAGTTTATTCCTGCAACGGTTTCCTTTTTAAAATTTTCTATGGTTGTTCTGTACATTTCCTCATAGATCGGAAGAATGTTTTTCAGGTCAAACTTGATGGCCTGATCTTTGGCATTCTGCTTCATCTGTGTTAAAAGTTCATCATTGCTCAGGAGCTTGATTGTATAATTGCTCATTGCTTCCACATTACCAATTTCAGCAAGGAATCCGGTTTCTCCCTGGATGTTCACTTCCGGAATTCCTCCGGCATTGGAACTGATTACAGGGGTATAGGCTGCCATCGCTTCCAGGGCCGCAAGACCGAAGCTTTCCTGCTCGGAAGGAAGAAGAAAGACATCGGAAAGCTGTAAAATTTTATAAAGATCGTTCACTTTGCCTAAAAGACGGATCTTAGAAATCAACTCCGGATTTTCTTCCAGGAACTGATTTACTTTTTCCATATCCGGACCTTCACCAATGATAATCAGCTTTGATTTTACCTTTTTCTCTACGTTTTTGAAGATCTGTAGTACCTCTTCCACACGTTTTACCGGACGTAAATTGGAAACGTGAATCAGGATTTTTTCATCAGGATTGGCAAATTGGGTCCGCTGGCATTCCGAACAGTCATCAAATTCAGAATTATCAATAAAATTGGTAATAACCTGAATCTCTTTTTTAATATTGAAAAACTGCAGGGTGTCTTTTTTCAGACTTTCAGAAACCGAAGTAATGGCATCTGACTGATTAATGGAGAATTCCACTGCATGTTTATAGCTCGGGTGCTGCCCTACCAGTGTAATATCTGTTCCGTGAAGAGTGGTCACCAGAGGAATATCGTTACAGTCTTCCTTCAGCATCTGTTTGGCTGTAAAGGCAGCATATGCATAAGGAATAGCATAATGAGCATGAAGGAGATCCAGTTTATAAAGATTCACAACACGGTAGATCATTGAGCTTAAGGCAATATCATAAGGCTGATACTGGAAAAGCGGATAGGTCTGAACATTTACCCTGTGAAAGAATATATTGGGATTGGTAATGTCTAATCTTGCAGGAAGCGCCGAGCTGATGAAATGTACTTCATAGCCTTTATTAGCAAGAGACATTCCGAGTTCTGTTGCTACAATTCCGCTTCCTCCGTAGGTGGGATAGCAAAGTATGCCTATTTTCATTAGATTATTGTTGTTTTGATGTTGATGAAACGGTTGTGTTCACACTGGCATTAAGATCTATACCCATGCCCGCTTTAAGCTGATCGTTAACGTGAACAGGTAGTCTGCCCCAGATTTTTGTTTTTCCATTCAGCGCATTGGCCGCAGCTGTCATTGAATCGTCATTGTTTTCATAAGATACAAGAACGGTAGATACATTTGAAATATCAATGTCTTTCAGAGCGTAGGCACTTCCGAACACATTTAAAATAACGTTTTGTTTTTTGGTAAGATCAGCAAGTATTTTCTTTGATTCTGCTGAAATCTTATAAGGTTTATAAGCCGTTGAATTATCTTTATGAAAACCAGCGATTACTGTTGAACCAGCAGGAATCGTACTGATTTCACTGGCTTTTTTGATCACAACATCAGACCCAAGCTGATTGGCGAAAGTCTGATACGGGGCTTCTTCCAAAGGAACGTAATATACCTGTTTTCCTGTAACAGGAAGTAATTTTTTGTCGTCTTTTAATAAAGTCAGGGCATTGGCATAAAGATTCTGTACAAGGGTTTTGTGGGAATCATTATTCAGGTCGCTGTTGATATTTTCCGGATTTTTAGGAGTGTATTTATCGAGCCCGAGAAAATATTTCGTCAATAAAATTTTCTTTACACTTTCTTCAACTCTGGATTGCGGAATTTCGCGGTTATCAATAGCTTTTTGTATCAGTTTTTTACCTTCGGAGACTCCCTGCGAGAATAACATGATATCATTTCCTGCTTTAAAAGCTAAGGCATCAAGTTCACCGGGTTTATATTTATTGGCAACAGCGCCCATATTTAGTGCATCGGTAATGATCAGGCCTTTATAGCCTAATTTATCTTTCAGTACTCCGGTAATGATATTTTTAGAAACAGAGGCAGGAATACCTTTTCCGGATTCTAAGCCAGGGACATACAGGTGAGCTACCATCACCCCTCCGATTCCTTTATCCATCAAGGCTTTAAAAGGAGCCAGTTCAACCGTATTGAGTCTTTCTAAATTATGGGAAACCACAGGCAGATCAAGATGAGAATCCGTGCTGGTATCGCCATGCCCCGGAAAATGCTTGATTGCAGCGAGAATGGTGTTATCCTGAAGACCAGTGGAGTAGGATAGGGCAGAGCTGATAACATTATCTACTTCCGATCCAAAGCTTCGGTTCCCGATAATTGGATTATTAGGGTTAGTATTCACATCAACTACCGGCGCAAAATCCCAGTTGATCCCCATTCTGTGGCAGTCTTCTGCAATTTTGGCAGACATCTGGTAAATAAGGCTCTTATCCTGAATAGCCCCAAGAGTCATTGCCCATGGAAATTTATGAGCCGTGGCAATCCTTTGAAATAGTCCCCATTCAGCATCCATTCCGATCATCATTGGAACTTTGGATTTCTGCTGGAATTCATTCACCAGGCTGATTTCTCTGGCAGCGTCGTCCTGCATCAGAATCAGTCCACCAATCTTATCATTAACCACAATGTTTCTTACCTGCTCAATATAGCCCTCGCCTTTATTGGTGTACAACGCTACAATAAACAGCTGTCCGAGCTTTTCATCCTGAGAAAGGGATCTGTACGTCTTGTCTACCCAGGTATGGGCTTTTTTAAGATCGTCCTTGGAAAGGTTTTTAGGCTGATACTGTGCTTTGGCAGCAGGGCTTATGAATCCACAAATAAAAAGGGAAGTATATAGTAATTTCTTCATGATCTTTTCTATTAAGAACAAAAATACAATTAAAAAAATGATGAAAAACAAAGTTTTTGAAATTTTTGGTATATGATTTGAATACGCTATATAAATAATAACTAAACTTTTATGAAAATGAAAAAAATACTTCCATTTTTACTTCTTGCTTTTGTAACGCTATTTGTTTACAGTTGTGATAATAATGATGATGTAGTGGGAGATGGGGATACCTATTCCAGAATGAGAGATATCACAGGATCATTCACGAATGGAAATGGCTATGCATTTACTCAGGGAATCAATATTGAACAGACAGATGTAGTATTAGTATACAGAGCAGCTGGTAATGCATGGCAGCAGATTCCGAAATCTGTTTATCTACCAGGTGCAACCGGTATGCCGGCCAACAGAGTATTTGATTATAATTTCGTTTTTGATTCTCAGAATGTAGAGATCCGAATTGATGATCCAAATTTTGATCTTAATACGCAGATGACTCCGGATGAAAAGACAGATTATCTAAATAATCAGAAATTCAGAATTGTCCTGGTTCCGGCAGCAGCAAGCAAGAATGCAGCATCAGTAGATACAAGCGATTATAATGCTGTAGTAAAATATTATAATCTGGACGAAACTAAGGTTAAAACTACCAAAGTGAATTAATTAAGAATATCTTTTCAGTTTTTTATAATTAAAAAAGCCTCAGGAGAAATCCTGAGGCTTTTGATTTTTTTAGTCAGGAAAGAAAAATATAATCATATACTGTTATTTATCTTTGAAATATCGCTTACCATTTAACCCGGATTGAGAGTATAGTAAACGACGCTATAGTTCTATTTTTGTGAAAAAAAATGGAGTTATTTAAACTTTTTTCAACATACTCCCTAGGAGCAATCCGTTCATAGAATTTAATATATTATTCAAGGGGAGCTCCGTAGGAGCGACCTGATAATTATATTGATTAATAGTCATTCTTGTAGAGCTTTAATACGACTAAAAATCCAGAAATAATTGAATCCCTGACTTAGATTGATTTGAAGCTCATGAAGAGAGGTTCTGAAGGTCATCAATAATAGATGGGCATCTTTTTTAGCTAATTTGATTACAGAGGTTTTCAGTATCTATAACTAAAAGTAACTTCCAGCTTCCCCTCTTCCATCTTCCGGCCTCCTAACCCTAATTCAGAAATATATTATCTTTACTCTTCTTCTAAATGATTGGGCACAAAAAAAGCTCCAGAAACCTGAAGCTTATATTGTTTTTAATTTAGTTATCATTATCATCCAACAGATGTCCGAAGAAATCTTTTTTAGTCTTCAGATAGCCTTTGCTTATCTCATTGGCCGGGATCTGTAAAGGAATCCGTGAATTAAGGTGTATATTGCTTTCTGTTACATATTTCACCTTTTCCGGGTTGTTCGTCAGCAGATTGACATCTTTTACATCTAACAGGTTAAGAATCTCAATGGCTACTCCGAAATTTCGGTCATCAGCAGGAAGTCCCAGTTCCAGATTAGCCTGAACCGTATCCAGACCTTTTTCCTGAAGCGAGTAGGCTTTCAGCTTATTGATGATTCCGATGTTTCTTCCTTCCTGACGAAGGTAAATAATCATACCTCCGTTTTCGTGGATATATTTCATTGCGGCATCCAGCTGTTGCCCGCATTCGCATTTTTTTGAGTGAAAAACCTCTCCGGTAATGCATTCTGAATGAAAACGTACGTTCACCGGTTGGGTAAAATCTGTATTTTCTGCTACGATGGCCATGTGAGGCATCCAGTCATTTTCGTTTTCAGAGAAAGCGATCATTCGGAAAGTACCGTGCTCTGTAGGAACATTGGCTTCCGCCTGAATTTTAATCATTAATACTGCAGTTAATTATTAATTTTTCAAAGAATCTTCAATAACAGAGATGTTGGTTTTCAGACGAACCAGATACCTGTTAAGGACTTCATTGTCATCTTTATCAATATTCTGTCTGAGTTTTTGAATTTTCTTATATGATTTTTCGAAGCTTTTAATCGCTCTGTTTTTCCCGTTTAAATTATTAGCGTCAATAGCATACAGATAATTCTGAAGGCTGTATTTTAAGCTTGTTATCTCTTCATTCAGACCGTCATTTTTAAACTTTGGAAAAGTAGAAATAAGGTTTGAGATTTCAGAAGCATTAACATTTTCTTTGATGTTGATATCAAAAGCCTTTTTTGAGCCTCTGTCTGAGTCAGAGCCTTTAGTTTCGCTATAAAAGTTATTGGACAGCGGAGAAAGATTAAGCTTTTCCGTTGCACAGGAAGTGATGATGATTAGTACTCCAAAAAAAAATAGTTTTTTCATTTCTGTTGCCCCTTTTGATAAAGGATTGGGTTAAGACTTTCATCATTATACATCTTCATTTGTTTGTATACTTTCATCTTAACTTTACCGTTTTCAATATCAGCAAGCAACTGATCTATAGAAGTGGAAAGATCTTCTTTCTGGGTAAGCAGTACATCCAGTTTAGCCTGGCAGTTTGCACGGTGCTCTTCAGAAGCGGAGTCTCTATTAGCTTCTAATGACATGTGATAAACCTTTAATGCAAGAATTGATAGCCTGTCTACTGCCCAAGCGGGAGTTTCTGTATTGATTTTTGCATCAGGTTCAGGAGTTATATTTTCAAACTTTCTAAGGAACCAGCTGTCGATATATTCTACCAGATCTGTTCTTTTCTGGTTAGAAGCATCAATTGTTCTCTTCAGTTGAAGAGCTTCAGCGGGATCGATATTTTCATCTCTAATAATATCTTCTAAATGCCATTGAACGGTATCAATCCAGTTCTTTGCATACAAAATCCGTTCCAAACTGTCTTTTTCAAACGGGTTATTAATTAGAGTGTTAACGTCATCAGACACGTGATAGTCTTCAATAGATTGATTGAAGACTTTCCATGCAGTTTCAGTGAAATTCATTAATTCTGGGCTTTTAGTTGCTGGAAGAATTATTGTTTGGGTTAGAAGATGTCTTGTTTTCCGAACCAGGTTTGTCTTCTTCTTTTACCGCATCTTTAAATTCTTTGATCCCTGAACCTACTCCTCTCATTAATTCCGGAATTTTCTTTCCTCCGAAAAGTAAAACCAGAAGTATGGCTACGATCAGAACGTGCTGCCAAGATAAGGCAAGTATTGTTAGTGTATTCATCTCTTAAAATTTTTGCAAAGTTACGCTTTTTTTAATATGAAATCCAACCTAATGGATCAACTGGTGTACTTCCGTTCCATACCTGGAAATCAAGGGTATAGGCACCATCAAAATCCTGAGCAACACTACCTACTGGTGTACCGGCAGAAACCTGCTGTCCTTTGGACACACTTACGCTTTTCAAGTTGGAATAGATTGTAAAATAGGTTCCGTGTTTTACAATAACGGTTTTGGTTCCGTCACTGTTAGCCATTACCGAAGAAACGGATCCCGGATATACCGACTTTGCACGTGTTCCTGAAGGAACTGAAATTTTCACACCGTTGTTTTCTTCCGTAATATTTTTGAAAACAGGGTGAGGTTGTCTTCCAAATCGGTGGGTAATCTGTCCGGCTCTGTCCGCCGGATATCCTAATCTGCCTTTACTCTCTGCGAAGTTACTTCCGGCAGGAGCTGCAGATACACCATAATTGGTCATCGCTTTCGTTTCTGCGGCTTTTTTCTCTTCTTCTTTTCTCTTGGCAAGGGCTGTTTCAGCGGCTTTAGCAGCGGCTAGCTTTTCGGCTGCTTCTTTGGCTTTGGCATTGGCCTCGTCATAGGCTTTTTTAGCAGCAACCCTCCTGGCTTCATCTCTGGCATTGGCTTCTGCTTTTGCAGCTTCTTCACTGCGTTTTTTCTCTTCTTCAGCTCTTTTAGCAGCCAGATCAGCCGCTTTTTTAGCTTCAGCTTCAGCCAGTTTTCTCTCCCTTTCAAGGGCCTCGGCTTTGGCTTTTGCTTCGGCCTCAATTCTTGCTTTTTCTCTTTCGGCAGCAAGTTTGGCAAGACGTATTTTTTCAGCCTCAGCTTTCTTTCTGGCCTCTTCTTCAGCTTTTGCTATTCTTATTTCTTCAGCAATAATTGCTCTGATCTGTCCTTCAATTACTTTATTCTGAGCCTGCTTTTGTTTAAGCTCAGCCGTAAGTTTTGATTCGTTTTTCTTAAATTCTTCTACCAGCTGCTCTTTCTGGGCTCTTTCTGCATTAATCGTTGTCAGGTCTTTCTGCTGGTTCACAAGAAGATTTTCTTTTTCCTTAACGGAGGTCTGCTTCTGAGCAATGGATTTTTTGATTTGGTTGGCTGCATCTGTAATTTCGGCCGCTTTTTTATCCTGATAATCAGAGTACTGTTTAAGGTACTGTACTCTTCGGATGGCTTCACCCAGGTTTTTAGCGGAAAGAATGAAGGTTACTTTGTTCTGTACTCCTTTGTTTTTATAGGCATTTACAAGAACCTCGGCGTAGTTCTTTCTAAGAACAGCCAATGCTTTGTTTTGACGGTTGATTTCCAGCTGGCGCAGATAAATCTCATCTTCAATAAATCTTTTTTCTTTCTGAGTATTGGAATACACCTTTTCTCTTAAAGATAATTTTTTATTGACGTTGGTAAGATAGGCTACCGAAAGTTTAGATTCGCTTCTTGTTTTCGCTAAATCTGTATTTATTTGTGCAATTTGTTTTTTAAGTTCGGCATTCTGCTTCTGAAGCTGTTCTTTGTTCTGCTGCCCCTGATGCAGTCCGAACATTAAAATACCTATTAAAAAGCTAAATTTTCTAATCATTTAATCTCAATTTTCTTGTAACTGGATGGTACAGAATATGGTGTTTCCATCCTCGAAAAGTCAAATTTCGTGTTTTCCAGTAAAATCTGACTAGATTTTGATCCTTTTATAATTATTTTAACATTTTTCGGAAGACGAATTCCGTTGTATTCATTCCAGTTGCTGTAAGAAATTTCCAGCTCATCAGAAGACAGTACATCTTTTAAATTAACGCTCAGCAAATCATAATTGGTATCATAGAGCAGGACAATTTTATATTCCCTGGTTTTTTCATCCGTAACAATTTTCTGATTAGCATTGGACACCATTTTAAACCCTTGTGAATTTTGGGTTAATGTAAAATTTGAATCATTGATTTTGACAAAAGTTCTTCCCATCAGAATTTTTTCCAGGGATTTATAGTCAATGAAATTTACATTCAGTAAATTATTCAGATAGTCGAAATCAGAATCGATATAAGTTCTGCTGGTCTTATCCTGGCCTTTAATTCCCTCCGGGGTAGCAATTCCGCGGGCTACATTAAATAAAAGAGCCTGAAGATTCATCCATACCTTTTTATTATTTTCAATATAAATGGTAGCATCAAGGGTAGGGATAAAGCTTCCCGTCTGCACGTTTACTTTACTGTTTATTTTAATCTGTTCAAATTTTGGGGGGATAATCACATGCTCAAAAAAAGTGTATTTATCCCTCACAGCCTCTCCGTCTTCTTTGGATCTTCTGCCGTCTTCTGAAACTACAGTGCTGTCCTGCACGTTGCCATTGCTGCTTTTTGTGGCATTTCTTGTTTTGCACGATGATAAGGTAAGAAGTACTAAAAGTATCAGGATACAGTTTTTCATGTGTTTATCTTTCAAATTAAAGAATACTTTGCAATATTAACGCCAAACCACACAAAATCTTTTGTGTGGCCTGATTATCTTGTTGAGGAATAATAAATTTTGCTTTATTTAGATAAAAAATCCAGTACGGAATAATCACCTAAAGAAATCTCTCTTGCAACACCGAAATACTGTGCAGAGTTTCCGATCATGGAATTGGACAGGTTTCCGTGATTGATTCTTGTATTTTCCTGAATCAGGGAGTTCTCAATATTGGAGTTAACAATTATGGTGTTATTTCCTAACGAAACACCGGGACCTACTTTCGAGTTGGAGATCTTTACATTTTCTCCGATAAAGCAAGGCTGGATAATCAAAGAATTTTCAATGACAGCCGACGCAGGATAGTTCAGCATTTCTTCTTTTTCGTATTGAAGAATTTTACTGTTGGTTTCTACAGTTGCGTTTTTATTTCCGCAATCCATCCAGTCGTTTACCTTTCCTAAAGTGAATTTTGCTCCTTTGGCTCTTAGGTTTTCCAAAGCCATGGTTAATTGGTATTCGCCGCCGTTTTTAATATCATTATCAATGATATGGTTGATCTCATCCATTAATTTTTCAGCACTGTTGAAATAATAGATTCCGATAATGGCAAGATCAGAAACAAAAGTCTGAGGCTTCTCTACAAAATCGGTAATAAAACCGTAGTTGTCCAGTTTTACCACCCCAAAAGCAGACGGATCTTCTACACTTTTCACCCAGATCACACCGTCCGAATTTTTATCCAGCTGGAAATCTGCACGGAAAAGGGTATCTGCAAAAGCAATGACCACATCTCCCTGCATAGAGGCTTCTGCACACTTGATGGCATGAGCAGTGCCCAGAGGGTCATTCTGATAGTATATGCTTCCTTTTGCCCCCAGCTTTTCTGCAATCTGAATTAATGATTTTTCAATCTCGGGACCGAAATCTCCGATGATAAATGCTACCTCCTCAATAGGTTCTCCTGCTACTTTGGCAATATCTTCCACCAATCTCTGAACAATTGGTTTTCCGGCAATAGGAATAAGAGGTTTTGGAACGGTAAGGGTATGTGGACGTAATCTGGAACCACGTCCAGCCATAGGAACAATTATTTTCATAAACTATTTAAGAATGTTTTTTATGTTAGTTAGTTTGATTTGTATGGTTAAAGATAGCAATTAAAATATACCACAGGATATGATTTATATCTTTCTCCTGTTTTTGCTATTTATTTAAGTTTTAATTTCTGTAATAAGACTTGAGGAATAATATTTTGTGTTTTAATCAAAATAAGGGCCAGAATAATAAACAGGATGTTGGATAGGATATAATTTTCACCCAAATATTGATAGGTTAGCAACGAGAATAGGATAGTAACCAGTATAACAACCAGGTTTTTGTAAAGATTATAAGGAATAGGATATTTTATCTGCCCCCAGATATAGGAAACAACCATCATTACGAAATAAGAGCTTATTGTAGCCCAGGTAGATGCCCAATACCCATATCGGGGAATGAAATAATAATTAACCCCAATAGTAATCACGGCTCCGATTGCTGAAATGTAGGCTCCGACTACAGTCCTGTCTGAAAGCTTATACCAGATGGAAAGATTAAGGTAAATTCCCAGAAATAAACTTGCGAAAAATAATATCGGAAGTATGGCAATACCTTCATAATATTCAGGGTTTTTCAGGTAAAATTTGGAAATCCAGCCTAAATTGGCGCAAAGAAAAAGAACAATCAGGCAGTTTACTGTAATGAATACATCTAAAAGTTTAGCATAGGTTTTTTTTGCATTCTCATTTTTGGAATGGCTGAAAAAGAAAGGCTCAATTCCGAGCACATAGGCCTGTCTGAAGAGAACAACAAAAGTAACAATCTTCGCAACTGCACCATATACCCCAAGTTCATGTCTGCCGATTTCATCAGGAAGAAGGAATTTAAGAAACTGGCGGTCAAAAGTCTCGTTGATGATCCCTGCTAATCCGGCAATGGTAATCGGCCAGGAGTATTTCATCATTTTTTTCCATAATTCCCAGGAGAAATATCTGATTTTGGCAATAAAGATTTCTTTGAATAAAAGAATGAACGTTAAAGCACTTGCTGCCAGGTTGGCTACAAAAACATAGCCTATTCCAAATTCAGGGCTGTATTTCAATCCTAAAATTCCGTTGGGGAATCTTGGTAATATCTGCAAAAAGAAGATCACCAGCAGGAAATTAACAATCCCGTTCGCAATCTTTACAGAAGCATATTTTATAGGTCTTTCATTTTTTCTTAACAATACAAAAGGCATGGCACAAAAGGCATCCAAAGACAGGACGATGACCAGAATGGTCAGCAGGTTTACCTGTGTTGGGGTTTTAAAGGCAATGGCCAGCTCTTCCCTAAAGCCCAGAGAGAAAATAAGGAAAGCCAACGTAGCTGTTAAAACGCTGAAAAATGTTGTGGAAATGAGCTTTTTATCATCTTTTTCATCTAATGCAAAACGGAAGAACGTAGTTTCCATTCCGTGGGTTAACAGTACAGCAATAACTCCGGCTACTGAATAAAAATCCGCAAATGGAGAATAAGCTTCAGGCCCGAAAGATTTTGTGATATATGGATTGATGATAAAAGGGAATAAACGGATGACCACTGTTGTCAAGCCGTATAACGCAGTCTGTCCAAGAAGTTTCTTATACAAATGTGAAATTTTTATGCAAATGTAAATATTTAGAAATTGATTTTTACCGACCGCCTTTAAATTCATTGATAAATCTTAATTTTGTTTTTTTATAGAAACAGAATAGCAGATGCCGGAATTTATATTTGCTTTTTTAATTATAATTCTGAAGTAATAGCATCAAAACTTTTCAGGCTCTTCAAAATAACATCTAATTTCTAAAAAGTATAATGAAAATCCTTATCAAAAATGTAAAAATCGTTAACGAAGGTAATATCTTCGAAGGCGATGTTTTAATAGAAAACGACCTCATCTCCAAAATAGATTCTCAGATTTCAGAAGATGCAGACCAGATTATTGAGGGCTCAGGAAAATATCTCCTGCCAGGCATTATTGATGATCAGGTACACTTCAGAGAACCGGGACTGACGCATAAGGGAGATATTGAAAGTGAATCCAGAGCAGCGATAGCAGGGGGAGTAACCAGCTTTATCGATCAGCCCAATACAGTACCTAATGCCGTTACGCAGGAATTACTGGCAGATAAATACGAGATTGCGTCTCAGAAAGCATATGCCAACTACGGTTTTATGATGGGAGGAACCAATGATAACCTTGAGGAAGTTTTAAAAACAAACCCGAGAAATGTTCCCGGAATTAAATTGTTTTTGGGCTCTTCTACAGGAAATATGCTGGTTGATAATCCTGAAACTCTTGAAAATATTTTCAGCAGTACAAAGATGCTGATTGCTGTTCACTGTGAGGATGAAGCAACCATCAAGGCCAATACCCAAAAATATATTGATGAATACGGAGAAGACATTCCTGTGAAATTCCATCACCTGATCAGGAGTGAAGAAGCCTGCTATAAATCATCTTCCAAGGCCATTGAACTGGCAGAAAAAACAGGAGCTAGACTTCATGTTTTCCATCTTTCAACAGCAAAAGAAACTGCACTTTTCAGAAATGATATTCCGTTAAAGGATAAAAAAATTACAGCGGAGGTCTGTGTCCATCATTTAACATTTACCAATGAAGATTATGAAACCAAAGGCGGCCTAATCAAATGGAATCCGGCCGTAAAGACCCAACAGGATAAAGACGGTCTTTGGGAAGCCCTTCTGGATGGAAGAATTGATGTAATTGCAACGGACCACGCGCCGCACACTGCTGAGGAAAAACAAAATAAATATTTGAAATGCCCGTCCGGAGCACCTCTGGTACAGCACTCGTTACCTGTAATGCTGGAGAATTACAGGAATGGCAGAATATCTCTCGAAAAAATCGTTGAAAAAATGTGCCATAACCCGGCCATTCTTTTCAGAGTTGAAAAAAGAGGATTTATTAAAGAAGGTTATAAGGCAGATTTGGTTTTGGTAGATTTAAATGCAGACTGGACGGTAGCTAAAGACAATCTTCTTTACAAATGTGGCTGGAGCCCGCTGGAAGGAATGAATTTACATTCTAAAGTGACCCATACCTTTGTAAATGGGCATCTTGTTTACGAAAACGGGAAGATATCGGAAGGAAAATTCGGGGAAAGACTGCTGTTTGAAGTGGAATAAAATTCGGAAGGACAGAAATATAAAAGGCAAATCTACAATACGCAGATTTGCCTTTTCATTTTATCAGGCTATTTACTTTCTGGGTTTGGAACTCATATGGAATATCAGCTTTCCACCATTCATAATCTCAGAATGTTTCAGCGTAAAATCTTTGATCTCCTTACCATTTAAAAGAATTTTCTGTACGTATACATTCTTTGGACTTTGATTGACGGCTTCAATTTCAAAAGTCTTTCCATTTTCCAGATTAAGCACTGCATGTTCAACTGCCGGACTTCCTGTTGAATAATCTTCAGAGCCCGGAGCTACAGGATAAAAGCCAAGAGAACTTAAAATATACCAGGCGCTCATCTGCCCTGCATCATCATTCCCTCCAAGGCCGTCCGGAGCAGCTTTGTACTGCATTTCAAGGATTCGCCTGATCTGAGCCTGCGTTTTCCATGGTTGCCCGGCCCGGTTATACAGGTAAGCTACATGGTGAGCAGGCTCATTGCCGTGAACATAACCGCCGATAATTCCTTCGCGGGTAATATCTTCTGTATCTGCAAAAAACTCATCAGGAAGATGCATGGTGAACAATTCATCCAGTTTGGATGCAAATTTTTTCTTTCCTCCCATCGCATTGATCAGTTCATCAGGGTTTTGCGGGACAAAGAAACTGTAGTTCCATGAATTTCCTTCAATAAAGCCCTGTCCGTGGGTGCTTAATACATCAAAATCTTTTTTAAAACTTCCGTCTGCCAGCCGGGGCCTCATAAAACCGATCTTAGAATCAAAATTATTTTTCCAGTTCTCAGACCGCCTGATGAACTCATTATAGATTTCTGTTTCCCCCAAATGTTTTGCCAGCTGTGCAATGGCCCAGTCATCATATGCATACTCTAATGTATTGGAAACCGATGTTCCGTTCTTTTCGTCAGGAATATATCCCCTGTCAATATAATATCCTATTCCTTCATACTCTCTTTTGCCGGCAGTGGCAACACAGGCTTTCAAAGCTTCTTTGGGGTCACCGTTATAATTTCCTTTGATAATGGCATCTGCAACAACGCTTACGCTGTGATATCCGCTCATACACCAGTTGTCATTGGCATAATGTGACCATATCGGAAGCATTTTCATGGAGAACTGCTGATAATGGGCCATCATGGATTTAACCATATCATTATTCCGTTTGGGCTGGATAATATTGAATAAAGGATGAAGAGCCCGGTAAGTATCCCAGATTGAAAATGTGGTATAATGGATAAAATCTTCCGCTTTATGGATATTCTGATCCAGTCCTTTGTATTCTCCATTGATATCCATATAGGTAGTAGGACTGATAAAAGTATGATATAAGGCTGTATAAAAGTTAACTTTTTCGGTATCAGAGCCTTTGATAATTATTTTATTCAGTTCTTTATTCCATTCTTCCTGGGCTTTTGCTTTTACCTGATCGAAGGATAATGTACCTGTTTCCTTTTCCAGATTTTCCAGAGCGTTGTTTTGGCTGACGGGTGAAATGGCCAGCTTTATTTCAATTGCTTCCTGTTCTCTGGTATCAAAATCAAAATATATTTTCAGATTTTTGCCTGCAATCTCCGGGAAATTCTTTGTCTGGTCAAACTTTCTCCAGAATCCTCTGTAAGACTGCTGTCCATCATAGTTTTTCTGTCCGTAAGATTTGAAGGGTTTAGAAAACTTCATAGCAAAATAAACCGTTCTTGTTCTTGCCCAGCCGTTGGTCTGGCGGTAACCAGTCACAGTTCCGTCATTTTCTATCCGTACATAGGTCCAGATATTTTTACCCTCATAATTATAAATTCCGGCGGTAAGATCTAAGATGATATGTGCCTGATCAGATTGTGGGAAAGTATACCGGTGAACTCCGGTTCTGGAAGATGCCGTTAATTCTGCCAGAATATTATAATCATCCAGTTTTACTCTGTAATATCCGGCCTCTGCTTTTTCATTCTGGTGGGAAAATCTGCTTCTGTATCCGTTTTCAGGATGGGTGGCAGTACCCGGGTTTAGCTGTAGCTTTCCGACAGTTGGCATAATCAGGAAATCTCCAAGATCGGAATGCCCTGTTCCGCTGAAGTGAGTAGAGCTGAATCCCGTAATGGTTTTATCTTCATAACGGTATCCTGCACAATATTTATAAACCTCTCCGTTGTATTTACCATTAAGTTCATAAGAGATGGAATCTGTTTCCGGGCTCAGCTGTACAGCTCCGAAAGGAACGGTAGCCCCGGGATAGGTATGCCCCATTTTTTCAGTACCGATTAACGGGTTGACATATTGGATTAATTTTTCAAATTTTTGAGCGGAAAGGCTTACACTGAAGAATATAAGAAATATAAAAACAGATGGAGTGGTTCCGTGATTTTTCATTAATGCTGAATTTTCTGAGATTAAAATTAATTAAAAAATCAGAGAATAACTGTTTTAATATTAGGGCAGATGGCTCGAAATGAAGGTGTGATAATGATCGACAGCTTAATAATCTGCCTGACTTCGGATGAAAGCCATTGTATCAAATATAAACGTAGTCTCCATAATTTCCCAGCTTAATTCTTATCCCGGGTTGAGGTTAACCTATGTTTCAGTACGTCTTTTCTTATATTGTTTCGGAAAAGCGGAACCCTATTCCGTGGAGGTTTTCAATCAGGATATTTTGTTCTCCGGCAAGTACCTTCCGCAATCTGGAAATAAATACGTCCAGGCTCCGCCCCATAAAATAATCATCGTCTCCCCAGATAGCTTTCAGGATATCCTGTCTCTTGACAACTGTATTTTTGTGGCGGATAAAATACAGCAGCAGTTCAGATTCCCTTTGGGTAAGGGCAATACTCTCTTCATGATTCTGTAAAGTATAGTTTCTGGGGTCAAAATCGAATTTTCCAACCTTGTATTTCAGGGGAAAATGATCAGTTTTCTTGGTACGTTTCAGGAAAACTTCAATTTTCAGGATTAATTCCTCAATGCTGAATGGCTTAACCAGGTAATCATCAGCACCAATCTTAAGACCTTTGATCCTGTCTTCCTTTAAAGCTTTTGCAGAAATAAAAATAATAGGAATATCAGAGTTCTTGCTGCGGATATACTGGGCAAGCTCGAATCCATTAAGTTCAGGCATCATAATATCCAGAAGACAGATATCAAAACTCTGACGGTTAAATGCTTCAAGTGCAGATTTGCCGTCCGGGCAGCAATGGATGTCATAATAGCCTTCCAGGCTGTCCTGAATCAGAAAAGCTATTGTTTTGTCGTCTTCGGCATATAAAATTTTAGATTTCTCCATTACTTCTCCATTATTAATTTAAAACGGGAAAAAGATTGTGATGGTAATCCCGTGATCTGCATTGTTTTCCACTGAAATTTTCCAGCCATGCTGCTGGACGATTTTCTTTACATAAAATAATCCTAATCCGAAACCAGTAACCTCATCACTCTTTTGGGTATTTACCCTGTAAAACTTATCAAAAATATGAGGAATATTTTTAGCAGGGATGCCCATTCCGTTATCTTTAAACTTTAAATATAAACCTTTTGAGTCTTTATGAGATGAAATGATTATCTCAGGATGTGTTTCACAATACTTGACTGAGTTGTCTAAAAGGTTATATAGAATGTTGGTAAAGTGAAATTCATCGGCCATCACAGAGGCATTGCTTTCAATATCTATATGAATGCTGAGGTTTTCATTTTTCTGCATCAGGGTAGCTGCAATTTCCTGAATAAACGGAAGCAGCATAATCTTCTGAAGCTTTAATGACAATCCTGAAGTATCAGTTCTGGCAATATTCAATATTTTTTCAATATGGCTGTTGAGCTTGTAACTTTGGTTAATGATAATGGAAGTATACGTCCGGAGCTTTGAATTTTCCTGTATGGTATCATGCTTATTAAGTGCTTCTGAAGCCAGAAGAATGGATGAAAGCGGAGTTTTGAACTCGTGGGTCATATTGTTAATAAAATCACGCTGAAGCTCAGAGAATTTTTTCTGCTGAATAATGGTATAAATGGAATAAACATATACCAGAAGAATGATGATGAGAGCAAACGTAAGTAAATACCAAAACCTCAACGAGCTGATCAGATAAGTGGTCTTATCGGGAAACCGTATGGAAAAATAATAGGTCAGATTCTTATGCTTTGGAAAATTAATCCTTTTATTATTGGAGCTTTCCTGATTTTTAGGAATATATTTTCCATAAATCATTTTGTCGCTATGACAATTGTATAAAGCATATACATAATCTGTATTGATCTGAAAGCGGGTGAATTCTGTTTTCAGATAATGCTCAAGAACTACAGGGTGAAATTCATTGTTAATATTAACTACATAATAATCGTTGGCAATATTCTGTACCGGGTTTTCAGTGAAAGATGTCTTACCTCCGGATAATTTTTCCACTACTTCCAGTAAGGCAATATTTACTTTTTGGTTGAATTTTTTATCTTCAAGGTTATAAGCCTGGCGGGTCCAGAGAAGCTGGGCTGTCAAAATACCGATAATAGCAACAAACCCGAGTGTTATAATAATATTGAGCCTTTTTATTTCCATTTTTCTGAAAACAATATTATTTAAAAATATCTATATTTCTTTTATCATTAACAACTCGTTAACAAATGTTTGATAGCAGTTAACAACTTCTGTCCGTTTTCTGCTTTATATTTGTTAACCAAAGAGGAAATAAAGAGTTCCTTTGATCTTTTAACTATAAAATTTATATTCATGAAAAAATTAACAATCTCTGCACTTCTGGCTGTTTTTGCCTTCTCCCCGTTTTATGCTAATATATCAGCAGCAGAAAACCCTGCTGTGGTGAAAATGATCGCAGATGCAATTAAATGGAAATCAGAATCTATTGATGTAGGAAATATCCCTCAGGGAAAACCAAAACTTATCAGATTTGAATTTACCAATACCACTTCAAAACCAATCATTATTGAGAATGTGGCACCTTCATGCGGATGTACAACAGCAGATTATACTAAAACACCTATTGCTCCGGGAAAAAAAGGGTTTGTAGAAGCAAGCTACAATGCAGCAGCAGCAGGTCCATTTATCAAAAACGTAAATGTAACAACAAGCGACAGCAAAACTCCCAAAACACTTACATTTAAAGGAGTAGTTGTTTCATAATTAGTTTTTTAAAACAATACATAAAGCCGTTTCATAACCAGGAAACGGCTTTTCTGTTTTTAATTATACCTTTGTTGTTATCTCCCGCATAATTTTTAAAATCAACCGCAAGAATAATTGTATTAAATTTACATAGTAAGCATTTAGCGATTGTACGTTTATTGTATAGCTGCCTGCAGCTTGTAGAATTTACGTGATAACTTGAATTTAAAAATAATAACATTTATGAATATGTATACACAACCAATGCTGCGTGAGGGCGCATTAAAAGATAAAGTAGCCATTGTAACAGGAGGGGGAAGCGGGCTCGGAAAAGCAATGACTAAATATTTTCTGGAGCTGGGTGCTAAAGTAGTGATCACTTCCCGTAACCTTGAAAAACTTCAGGCGACTGCTAAAGAGTTAGAAGAAGAAACAGGCGGAAAAGTGCTTTCCGTAGCTTGTGATGTCAGAAACTGGGATGAGGTAGAAGCAATGAAAGAAGCGGCTTTAAAAGAATTCGGAAAAATTGATATTTTATTGAATAATGCCGCCGGAAATTTTATTTCCCCAACAGAAAGGCTTACACATTCCGCTTTTGATTCTATTCTTGATATTGTTTTAAAAGGAACTAAAAACTGTACACTATCTGTAGGAAAACACTGGATTGACACTAAAACTCCGGGAACAGTTCTGAATATTGTGACCACATATGCCTGGACCGGGTCTGCCTATGTTGTTCCGTCAGCATGTGCCAAAGCAGGAGTTCTGGCTATGACGAGGTCTCTTGCCGTAGAGTGGGCGAAATATGGAATCCGCTTCAATGCAATAGCACCAGGACCTTTTCCTACCAAAGGAGCATGGGACAGACTGCTTCCGGGAAATCTTCAGGAAAAATTCGATATGAGGAAAAAAGTTCCTTTAAGAAGAGTAGGGGAACATCAGGAACTGGCCAACCTTGCGGCTTACCTGGTTTCAGATTATTCGGCTTATATGAACGGAGAAGTAGTGACAATAGACGGAGGAGAATGGCTGCAGGGAGCAGGAGAGTTTAATATGCTTGAAGATATTCCTAAAGAAATGTGGGATGCTCTTGAAGCCATGATTAAGGCAAAGAAGTCTAACTAAACGAAAAATAAAATGAAAAAAATCCCGGATTGTAACGATTCCGGGATTTTTTATAACTTATACCCTGAATTTACTAAATTTTTTCGAATGAATTTTAAGCTCCCAGGTCTTGTTGCTGCGGCTGCCGTTTTTCTTTTATCAGGAACAGTCTTAGCACAGGAAACTCCAAAATACAGTTATGTAGAGGCATTTAAACCGTTCTTTTATCCACAGACAGGAACAGAAACCAGGTCTGCAAGCGGACAACCCGGGTATGCCTATTGGCAGAATTCGGCAGATTATACCCTGAATGTTTCACTGAATGAAGCGAAAAATGAAATTTCCGGTACCGCTGAAATTACGTATACAAACAACAGTCCTGACAAACTAGGATTTCTATGGCTCCAGCTGGATCAGAACCTGTTTGCAGAGGATTCCAGAGGAAATGCTTTAGTTCCGCTTTCAGGAAGCAGAAACGGAGCCCGTGGTGAAAAGCTGGATGGAGGATATAAAATAAAATCAGTAAAGCTGGACGGGAAAGCTGTAAAATATACCATTACAGATACCCGGATGCAGATTGACCTCCCTAAGGAGCTTAAAGCTAAAGGAGGAAAAGCTAAAATTGCCATTGAATATTCATTTATATCTCCTGAATACGGGTCTGACAGGATGGGAGTTCAGACAACCAGAAACGGTAAAATCTTTACCATGGCGCAATGGTATCCAAGGATGTGTGTATATGATGATGTAATGGGATGGAATACCCTGCCTTACCTGGGAGCATCAGAGTTTTATCTGGAATACGGTAATATTACAGCCAATATAACAGTTCCCGCCAATCATTATGTGGTAGCTTCGGGAGAACTTTTGAACGCTAAGGATGTTTACAGCAAAGAAGAGAATAACCGCTGGCAGCAGGCAAAGAACAGTGATAAAACCGTAATGATCCGTACAGAATCTGAGATCGGGAAAAATCAGGCTTCCGGAACAAAAACATGGAAGTTCAAAATTGAACAGACCCGTGATTTTGCCTGGGCTTCTTCACCCGCATTTATTCTAGATGCAGCAAAAATAAATCTTCCGAGCGGTAAAAAATCACTGGCCATATCAGCGTATCCGGCAGAAAGCGGAGGTGAGAAAGCGTGGGGCAGATCTACAGAATATACAAAGGCAGCTATCGAACATTATTCACAGAAATGGTATGAATATACCTATCCGGCAGCCACTAATGTTGCCGGAAATGAAGGCGGAATGGAATATCCGGGAATTGTATTCTGCCATATGAACTCTGCAGGAGAAGACCTGTGGGGAGTAACGGACCATGAATTCGGGCACAATTGGTTTCCTATGATTGTTGGTTCCAATGAAAGACTTTTTGCCTGGATGGATGAAGGTTTCAACACCTTTATTAATGGGTTGTCCACAAAAGCTTTCAATAATGGCGAATATTATAGAAAGAAAAACCTGGCAAGAACCGGCAGTTTTATGATGGGAGATAATCTGGAGCCTGTGATGGTGGGACCTGATAACATGAAGGAAAGAAGCATTGGAGCTTTGGCATATTATAAACCGGGGCTTGGACTTGAAATTTTAAGAGAGGCTGTCCTGGGACCTGAAAAATTTGATAAGGCTTTTAAAACCTATATTGAACGCTGGGCTTTCAAGCATCCTACGCCATGGGATTTTTTCCATACCATGGAAAACGTTTCCGGAGAGGAACTCAGCTGGTTCTGGAGAGGATGGTTTATCAACAAATGGAAAATCGATCAGTCGGTGAAAGAAGTAAAATATGTAAATGGTGATTTTAAAAGCGGAGCACAGATTACCGTTGAAAACCTTGGGCAGCTGCCAATGCCAACGACCGTTCAGGTAAAATTCAAAGACGGAACAAAGCAGACCGTAAAAATTCCTGTTGAAATATGGAAACGAAATACAGAATGGACTTTCAGAATTAATTCCACTCAGGAAATTTCTGAAGTAATGCTGGATCCGGATTCTGTAGTTCCGGATATTAATCCTAAAAACAATACCTGGACACCGGCATAAGAATACAATGCAGGTTAACAGGAGTCAAAAAGCATATTACTAAAAAGCCTGAACTTACACATGTAAGTTCAGGCTTTTATTTTTTAGGGTGTTTTTCCGGGTCAGGTCAAGGGGTTTTCCTATGGTATTTTGGTTATTCGTGGGATAATTTTGCTCCACAGTATTAATTTAAAAACAAAAGAACATGGAAACATTAAAATCGGTGCTTGAAGCAAGCCACGCCAAGAAAACAAAAAATGAGCTGATCGATCTTCTGTCAGGAGTTGAAAAAGTTATTACCCCTGCGGTTTACGAAAAAGTTTCAGGAATTGAGACTTCAGAATTGGGAACCCTTACCAATAAAGAGCTTTTAAGTATTGTAGAGGATTTAAAAAAGAATTACGATGAAAAATGGGAGAAATCTTTTTCCGGTGCTTCTTCAGAGATTATGAAACTTATTGCCGGTAAAATGGCTGCCGATGATGAGATCTTCAGAACTTCAGATGCTGCCAGCGCAGATTTTGCCGCAGAACTGGGAAGTATAGACTTTGCCACCATTATCGGAGGACCTCTGGATGCCTGCGTAAAAGCGCAGTCTAATGCTTCTATTGCCACGGTTAACTTTATCAATGAAGTAGGTTTTGAGCTTACAGATCCTGCCAATGCAGCCAGCCCGAAAAAACTGAGAATGGCCGAATTTAAATACAAAAAAAATATCCCCAACCCGGATTTTGATCCTGAAAAGCCGGTAAGTGCAGACAATCCCAAAACAATTCCTGATGATGTGGAAATCACAGTCCCTTTTATTGCGCTGCTGAATGTTCCAAGCTTCAGAATCGAAACCTGTGAGGTAGATTTCAACGTTAAACTCAATTCCACCTATACTAAAGATGTAAGCGATGAATTCGGAATCAACGCCGGAGTTTCCGGAGGATGGGGACCTGTAAAATTCAAAGTGGATGTTTCATACAAAAGAACTTCCAGTACAGGAATTAAAGTGGAAAAAGAGTACTCTCTCGGGGTAAAGGTAAGAGCAACCAATGATGAAATGCCGGCGGGGCTTGAAAAAGTTCTCGGACTTCTTTCACAATAATTAACTTTTACGAAAATGATCAAATTATCAGATTACCTGGATTATCTCAACAACGAGATAATTCAGGCTCGTAAAAAAGCTGACGAGAATGCTGTTCTTATTGCAAAAGAATATGCCAGGCATGAGTACCTTAAGTATTTTAAGGTTCCGCGGTATGCCCTGCCCAGTGTAAAGATGGATATTCCCATTAAGATTACCGATATAGATTCGGCACCCAAATACAATTTTAAGCTGAATCAGGATCAGTTTATTTCAGAAATGAACGAAAGAATTCAACTGGTGAATAAAGAGAAGAAGCTGAACATTCCCGAAATTACCAAAAGACAGATTCAGACTGAGGAATTTAAAACACTCTTCAGCAAACTGGAAAAAAGCGACCAGAAATTCGGGAAGCTTCCGGCCAATGAAGTGCTTAAACTGGATCTCAGAAACAGAATAAAAATTCTTAATTCCGGAATTTTCCGCCCTCAGGACGGAACAGGTGAAGAAGAAATTGATGAGCTGAAAGAAATCTTTTCAAAGGTTTTACTGAACAAATATACACTGGTGAATGCAAAGCTGAACAACATTTACATAGACCCCAATACATCAGCAGCAGAAGATAAAGACAAATTATTCATCAACCTTCATGTGGAAATGGAGGAAGAAGGAATAAGGATTGTGTCATACAAGGATAAAGACGGTAACGAAATAGAACAGATAACTTTTGAGTAATGCAGGAACTGATTCATTTTACGGTACAGAAAATCAAGGAACTTCTGGAGCATTTCAATGAAGTCCAGGCTTTATACCTGTCAAAATCATATGACTTTGATGCCCGGCTGGAAGTTTTTCTCAACGAAGTTCTGGAATACTTCCGTACCAAAGGAAATACCAGCCATGAATCTGAAGTTTTGAAGATCATGAATATGGTTGCAACCGTGAAAAGAAGCTTTAATCCTATAAAAATGGAGAAAATAACGGTTGGGAAACGTGATCTCCTGTGGGGATTTTCATTCAACGGAATGGAAAGTATTTATGATATTCTGATGGAAATATATGCTAAAGAAAATAAAAAGCTGGACGATGCGGAAGAGCTTATTTCCGGGATTATAGTTTCATTATACCAGAACGGAATTCTGGATGATGAAAAGCTGAAGGAAATGGATTCTGTTTCAAAGATTGAAAATTTCTGGACTTCACTGGTGACACAGAATACAGCTATTTCCGGCATTAATAAGAAGCTTAGACTGACTGTCATTCCTGAAGATATCTACCTTATTCTGGAAAAAATATTTCTGAAGTTAATTTAAAAAAAATAGTATGGAAACCGGAAGATATATTGTTCTGCTGAAAGACCAGCAGAAAACAGCACTCAGAAAAATAGAGAAAGAACTGGAAGTAAGTATTACATCTTCAGAACTTCTTTCTAAAGAAAACCGTGCTTATGATATTATTGATCAGGACAACAGTGTACTGTATAAAAACCTGGGAGTCCTTGTCGTTGAAAATATGGATGAAGAGCAGTTGAAAAGTGCCGTGAAAAATGAATCGAATCCTATTATTTATTATGAAAAAGAAAGGGAGTTTTTTCCGGCAGATGAATTACAG
The DNA here is from genome assembly GCF_001295265.1 of Chryseobacterium indologenes. Taxonomy (GTDB): domain Bacteria; phylum Bacteroidota; class Bacteroidia; order Flavobacteriales; family Weeksellaceae; genus Chryseobacterium; species Chryseobacterium indologenes_A. The sequence continues at coordinate 46,422 of NZ_LJOD01000013.1, forward strand.
CTGATTAGTGAGCTTAAAAAGCAGTCAGCAGGGATCGTAGAAAAAATTTCAGAACTTGAAAAATATATCGCCAACAAACCGCTGCCGCAAAAATCATTGATAGAGATGGAATGGGGGCTGAAAGCTATTGGACTTGGAAATGCTCAATATTCAGGAAAAGGAATTGATATCTGCATCCTGGATACAGGGCTTCAGACTTCCCATCCCGATTTTTCATCCCGGGAAATTGAAGGTAAGTCCTTCATTGACGGAGAAGACTGGAACAGGGATCCCAACGGCCATGGTACACATTGTGCAGGCGTGGCGGCAGGAAATATCCGCAGTGATATCGGAAAACGGTACGGAATTGCTAAAGACAGCAATTTGAAGATTGCGAAAGTACTCTCAGATAGCGGAAGAGGCACTACAAGCAGTGTGATTGATGCCATAGACTGGGCCATTACAAAAAAATTCAGGATACTTTCCCTTTCGCTGGCATCTCCTGTAAAGCTTAATGATCCACCTTCTGTTCTTTTTGAAACGATAGGGGAAAGGGCATTGGAAAATAACTGCCTTATTATTGCGGCAGCAGGAAATGACAGCAGCAGGCCTCAGATTCCGCAGCCCGTTTCTATGCCGGCCAACTCAAAATCTATAATGGCTGTTGCAGCGATTGACGGGCAAATGAAGATTGCAAGGTTTTCAAACGCGGGTCTCAATCCCTCTACAGGTGGTAATATCAATGTCTGCGCTCCCGGAGTAGATGTCATAAGCGCTTATCCTAAAAACTCTAAGAATAAAAGTAACTTTTACTATGCTATGAGCGGAACCAGCATGGCTGCTCCCCATGTTTCCGGATTAGCTGCTCTTTATATGGAACAGTTCCCCGATAAATCAGCGAAAGAGATCTGGCAGCTTATAGAAAATAAAGCCAGGCCTATTGAAGGCATAAAATACAGAGATATAGGAAACGGTTTAATACAAATATAAAAATGATTACTTATCTGGCCGTTTTAAAGAAAGAGATAAATTTCAAAAAGCTTGAAGTTTTTCTCAAAAGTAAGAGCGTCAGGCTGGCTGCTCATTATAAAATCATAGGGGTTGTAAAGCTTGAAAGTGAGCAGCCGGTGTTGAAAACTGAATTTCAGGAGTATTTCATATCTATAGAAGAAGAAAAAGATAATTTAACAATATAATCACACAATTAAAGCTTACCTGTCGCAGAGAAGTTTTATTTTTGTCTCTTATTGATAAAATAGCTTATGAATTTCAGATTTTCAATGGTTTTCCTGATGCTTTTCGCACTGGGATTCTCACAGGACCTTACCGTAATGAGTTTCAACATCAGGCTGAACGTAGAGTCAGACAAGGATAATGCATGGCCCAAAAGAAAGCAGGATGTTGCAGATCTGCTGACCTATTATCATCCTGATTATTTCGGAGTACAGGAAGCACTTCCGGAGCAGATGAAAGATATTAAAAATGGACTTAAGAATTATGATTATGTTGGTGTGGGAAGAGATGACGGAAAGGAAAAAGGAGAATTCTCTGCAATTTTTTACGATACAAAGAGGCTTGAAGTTGTAAAGTCCGGAACCTTCTGGCTGTCTGAAACTCCGGAGAAACCTTCAAAAGGTTGGGATGCCGCATTGAACAGAATCTGTACTTATGCTGTTTTTAAAGATAAAAAGTCTAAAAAAGAATTCCTGGCAATGAATCTTCATTTTGATCATGTTGGTAACGTAGCGAGAGTGAAGTCTGCTGACCTGATCCTTAAAAAAATCAAAGAAATTAATCCTAAAAACCTTCCGGTAACCTTAAGCGGAGATTTCAACCTTACTGATGATACAGAACCTGTAAAGATCCTTTCGCAGAATCTGAAAGATAGCTTTTACCATTCGGAAACGAAACATTACGGTCCGGTGGGAACCTTCACCGCATTCAATGTGAATGAAATACCTAAAGACAGAATTGATTATATTTTTGTAAAAGGATTCAGAATAAAATCTCACAGACATATCAATGACAGAAGGGAAAACCTGTTGTATCCTTCAGATCACTTCCCTGTTTTGACGGAACTTTCCCTGTAAATTGATTCAGTCTTGGGGAAAATCTATTTCAAATCCGATTCCTCTGAGGGATTGGATTTTTATTTCAGGATCATGGATGAAATACTTTCTCAGTCTGCTGATGAATACATCAAGGCTTCTTCCTGTAAAATAATCATTCGTTTCCCAAAGGGTATCCAGAATATCATCTCTTTTGATGGTACTTTGGTTATGCTTCAGAAGATACAGCAGAAGCTCCTGTTCGCGGGCTGTAAGTCTAATGTTTCCTTCATGGTGGAAAAGCAGAAGTTTCTCTGTATCCAGGGAATAAGTCCCGATTTTTATTGTCTGTTGAAATGCTGCCGGCTTAATTCTTTTGAGAATATTCCGGATCCGCAATACAAGTTCTTCCGGATCGCAGGGCTTGGCGATGTAGTCATCTGCGCCTATCTTCAGACCTGTAAGGCGGTCTATTTTCTGGTTTTTGGCAGACAGAAAGAGAAGCGGAAAATCATTTTTCTCCTTTAATATCATTTTGGCCAGAGAAAAACCGTCAATATTCGGCATCATAATATCCAGTATACCCATATGAAAAGGGAAACCTGATTGTAAAAGAGGAATAATATCTTCAGGATTCTGAAACCAGGTAACCTCAAAATCTTCCAGTTCAAGATACTGCTTCAGGATCATTCCGAAATCCGGATCGTCTTCTGCCAAAAGGATTCTAGTTTTCATAAGGAAGGATTATTTTAAAGGTGGTTCCGGCTGCAGGGCGGCTTGAAACATCTACCCGTCCGTGATATCCGGTGACAATATTTTTTACGATGTAAAGCCCTAATCCCAGACCTTTGCTATTGTGGATATTGTTGGACTGAACCCGGTAAAATTTTTCAAAAATATTTTTGAGCTCTGTTTTCTCGATGCCCTTCCCGTTATCTGTTACTTCTATTTCTATATGTTCAGAAAGGCGGCTGATATTGATTTTTACATCTGAAGACCCGTATTTTACACTGTTTTCACAGAGGTTTTTAATAACGGTCTCCATCAGGTTTTTATCGAAGGGAAGCGTATCTGAAATAGGGTTCTTCAGTTCGAAATTCACCTGGGGATACGTGAAGGCCAGATCCTGAATGAAAAAATTCCAGTCTTCAGGCCGGATCCGGATAAGCTCGTTTTCTGTCTCATCTTGATGCAGCTGAATCATCAGGCTTTCCAGACGGCTGATCTGCCGGTCGATAAGGGGAAGGGTTTCCTTATTCCAGTCTTTCTTTAATGCTTTTGACGCTATTTTCAGTGTGGCGATCGGTGTTTTGAACTCATGGGAAATGTTATCCACAACAGTGTGGAGAACTTCCACCTGCTTCTGCTGGCGGACCAGATTTTTTACCGTAAAAATATAAAGCATCATAACACCTGCCAGTAGTGCAATACAGCATATTATCAGTAAAGTAAGCTCTTTAAAGACAATGCTTTTAATGTTTGAAATTTCAAATTCAGTTTTGCTTTTAACAAGAAAAGAATTGTTTTTAAATTTACCTTTCCCTGATTCATTTTTAGATGAGGTTTCCCAGCTTCCTTCATTGGTGATTTTGGGATTGACAACTTTATTCTTTGTTTCAAAAAGAAGAACCGGTTTGTCAATCAAATGGGTGCTGTCCGGAATATGAACAATAGAAGTGTATTCTATTTTTGCGGAAATATCATAGCCGTTTTTTTTCTTACGGTAGTCGAGATACCGAAGAAGCCTTTCTTTGATCGCTCTTCTGTTTTCAACAAAAAAATCAAGAAATTCCTGTTGGGTGATCTCCTGGTCATAATACCGGATAAATGTTTTCTGAAGGGAGTCATCCTTCATCTCTTTAATGCTGCTGATATCCTCCAGCTTATCAGTATATCCGGAAAGTCCGTCCTGAATAGTTCTGTAAATTTCACGTTCCTTTACCTGATAGGTCTTATAGATAAAGTAAACCTGTATTCCCAATAACAGCAGGAATAAGGTTGCAAATAAAGCAATCAGGTATTTACTTTTAGATATCATCATAACAAAGATAAAACTTTAGTCTTTCCCTAACAGGCATTAACCTGCCATTAACCTTTTGTTAACCGATATTCTCTGTACGAATACGGAAGTTTGTACGGTAAAACTAATGATATGTATAAAGCTTTTCTTTTATTGTTTTTTCCGCTGCTGTTTTCTGCGCAGCTGAAGAAGACTGAAGGTACAATTACAGATACGGAGAATAGAAAGATACAGGCTGCTGAGGTACAGGTGTATAACCTGAACAATGAGCTGATTAAAACGGTAAAATCTGACGTAAAAGGTCTCTTTGTGCTGGAAGGGATCTCCGGAGATTCTGTAAAGCTGACTGTAAAAAAGGCAGATTATATTCCGTTTGAGAAAATTGTCGTTTTAAAAGAAGGCAGCGAAATTCTGAAGATCATTCTGAAGAAAGAAACTCAGGAAATAGAAGAGGTTGTAATGACGAAACAAAAACCTCAGGTGATAAGAAAAGTAGACCGTCTGGAATTTAATGTGGAAAACAGTAATATTTCTTCTCTTAATGCATGGGAAATTCTAAAAAAAACGCCTAACGTAACCGTTAATAATGATGCGATTACCGTAAAAGGCAGTACAGCCATTCTGGTGACCATTAATGATAAAAAAGTGATGCTGACGGGAGATGAGCTGAAGAATCTTCTTGAAAATACACAGGGAAATGATATAAAATCCGTTGAAGTCATTACCAATCCGCCCGCTAAGTATGAAGCTTCCGGAAGTGCCGTCCTCAATATTGTGATGAAGAAAAACAAGATTGAAGGCTATCGGGGAATTCTTTCGTCCAAATACGTTCAGACCCAATATGCAAAAGGAAACGTGGGGCTTTCCCAATATTATAAAAAAGATAAACTTTCCCTGATGGGAAGTTATTACAGGGGAATGGGCACTTATTACCGGGAAGGAACAGATTATGTCAACTATCAGGAAAACCAGACCCGCTGGGTAAGCATCATGAACAGAAAGGATAAAAACAAGGCGCAGAACACAGTAAATTTTAATGCTGAATATGAAATAGACAGCCTTACCAATATCAGCCTGAATTATTCAGGATATTTTTCTCCGAAATCTTTTGGTACCTATTACGTGCCTACCCTGATCTATAATGCTCAGAATGTTGTGGAATCCAATTATACCACAATCAATGACCATCATTCCCGTACCAGCAATAATTCACTGAGCTTCCAGGCAGACCGTAAGCTGAATAAGAAAAGCAGTATTTCCTGGATAAGTTATTTTACCGGAAACAACGGTGATAACTATCAGAACGTAATCACCGAGCTGAACTTTGCAGGGCAGGTGCCCCGGGATGATAATTTTTTAACCCAGAATAAAACAGATGTCAGGCTATATTCCACACAGGCAGATTATCAGTGGAAAGGAGAGAAAATAGAACTGGAATCCGGCATTAAATATAGCTTTGTGAAAACAAAAAGCGGTCTCGATTTTTCAGATAATGAAAGTGGAACTCTGATGCACAGACCGGAAAAAAGCAGTCTTTTCGATTATAAAGAACATAATTTCGCGGTCTACTCATCGTTGGCTTACAATCTTGGAAAATGGAACTTTAAAGGAGGACTTAGGGCTGAAATGACTGATCTGGAAGGCGTTGTATCTGAGCCTTATGAACAGAATAAAAATAACTATTGGAGCCTGTTTCCTACTTTTTATGCCCAATATACCACTGAAAATAAACATGAATTCGGGTTTTCTTATGGAAAGAGGATCAGCAGACCCTATTATTCATGGCTGAATCCTGCGAAATCCTATTATAATCTATTCTCTTATTATCAGGGAGATCCGAAAATGAAAGCAACCCTTATTCATAATCTGAATTTCACCTATTCCTGGAAAGGCTGGAACGCAGACCTTTATTACCGGAAGGAAATCTATCCGTCTATGGAAATCTCTTTTCAGGAACCAAGCACCAATCAGATGATCTATTATTTCACCAATATTGAGAAAGGTCAGGCCTATGGCCTTAGTCTTTATAAGAACTTTCAGGTTAGGCCGTGGTGGAATTTTGTGGTGTCCCAAAATCTGGAACACAATGAGAACTATTTCAGAGGAATTGATGAACAGCTGTACAAAAATGAAATCTGGAACTGGGTTTCTGATGTTTCAACGAGTTTTACACTGGATAAGAGAAGCGACTGGAAAATGGAAGTTGGTCATAAGTATTATTCTCCCGGTGTACAGGGAACGTTCAGGATTTCCGGTATGTGGTCTGCCTATTTTGTGATGAACCGGAAATTTTTTAATAAAAAATTAGAAGCATCTTTTGTTTTCAATGATATTTTCAGAAGCATGGGTCAGAAGGTCAGTACGAAATATGCGAATCAGGATAACTATTTTCTGGATTATTCGGACACACAGGGGGTTACATTTTCTTTAAAGTATAACTTTGGAAATCAGTCCGTAAAGAATGTGAAAAATATAAAAAGAACAGAAGAGCATAACAGGTTGTAAATAATTTTAGTAAAAAACAAATAACCATAAAACATTATTATAAAAGAAATAACCATTCTGTGTCACATTTTCGCTAATTTTGATACCAATTTTTAAAAAATGGAGACATGAAAAGACTTCTTTATGCCCTGACTGTTGCTGCTTCCATGCAAATGGTCTCTGCTCAGGAACTGTATATGCCGCGAAATATTAAAAAGGCGTATGAAAAAGGAACCCGGGATATTTCCGGAGCACCCGGAAAAAATTACTGGCAGAATAAAGGAGTTTATAATGTAGAGGTAAAGGTAGATGCCGGTACAAAAACAGTTTCAGGAAAAGAAACGATTGTATACAGCAACAACAGCCCGGATCAGCTTAATGAGCTGGCAATAAGATTTGTGAATAATCTTCATAAACCACAGTCTCCAAGGTCCGGTTTTGTTTCAAAAGATTTTTTGTCTTCAGGGCTTCACATCAAATCATTCATAGTGAATGGTGAGAAATATAACATCAATAGTGATGACTGGAGTACTGTTGAAAAGGTAAAGCTGAATTCACCTCTTAAAGCAGGTTCCAAAGCTGAAGTAAAAATTGAATGGGAGTATCCGCTTTCAGTACAGAGTGGGAGAGAAGGACAGATTGATCCTGAAACGTTTTTTGTTGCGTATTCTTTTCCGAGAATATCAGTTTATGATGATTACAACGGATGGGATATGGTGCCCCATTCAGACAGACAGGAGTTTTATAACGATTTTAATGATTACAGCTTCAGCATAACAGCTCCAAAGAACTTTGTGGTCTGGGCAACAGGAGATTTCCTTAATCCCGATGCTGTTCTCCAGCCGGAATATCTGAAAAGGTATAAAAGTTCATTGAAAAGCGATAAAGTCGTACACATTGCCACTGAACAGGAAATGAGGTCCGGTAAAGTAACCAGACCCAACAAATGGAATGTCTGGAAGTTCAAAGCCAGCCATATCACAGATTTCTGTTTTGCATTAAGCAATCATTATGTTTGGGATGCAGCAAGCGTTCAGCTTAAAACCAAAAGAGCAAGTGTGCAGGCTGGTTATAAAGCAGGAGCTAAAGATTTTGAACATTATGTAGACTGGATGCGTTATAATCTGGACTGGTTCTCTAAAAACTGGCCGGGCGTGGAATATCCTTATAATGTAATGACGGCCATCCAGGGATATGCCGATATGGAATATCCAATGATGATTAATGATACCAGCATTCCGGATGATTTTCAGGATGCAAGGCTCACTGCAGATCATGAAATAGCGCATACCTATTTCCCTTTTTATATGGGAATTAATGAAACCCGGTATGCCTTTATGGATGAAGGCTGGGCAACGACACTGGAATACCTTATCGGAATTGATGAGAACGGTGAGGCTGCCGCAAAAGAATTTTATAAGAACTTTAGGGTGAAGAAATGGATCAAAGACCCATCCGCGGAACAGGACCAGCCGATCATTACCATGAGTACACAGGTAAGCGGTGCCGGCTACGGAAACAATTCCTATGTAAAAGCTTCTCTTTCTTATCTGGCACTGAAAGATTATCTGGGAGACGAGCTGTTTAAAAAAGCTTTACATCATTATATGAATAACTGGAACGGAAAACATCCTGTTCCGTGGGATTATTTTAATTCTATGAGCACCGGATCCGGTAAAAACCTTACCTGGTTCTTTCATAACTGGTTTTATACGAATAATTATATTGATTTAAAAGTAAAAGAGGCTTCACAGCTTAATGATCTTCTTACGGTAAATGTTGATAATGTAGGCGGATTTGCCATTCCTTTTGATGCTCTTCTGAACTATGAAGACGGAACAACGGAAAAACTGCATTTTTCACCTGCTTTATGGGAAAAAAATCAGAAACAGACAGACCTTGTTATTCCTATAAAAAAGAAAGTAAAAGCTGTTACTTTGGACGGAGATCTTTTTATGGATTATACACCGGAAGATAATACGAGATCTTTATAAACTGAAAAACCTGAACAAATAGTTCAGGTTTTTTCTCAATATTGGGTCTGATTTTAATAAAGTCTTAATCCAGATCTTGGACCGGAAGCAGCTACTACAGCCTGCATTCTCTGCTTCTGATTGATGGTAAACATATGCATTGCTCTGTCATCCACATAATCCATGTAATTCATGAACATCTGAGAACGGCTTACCCCGCTGCAAGCCCGGTTGAGAGGATAAGATGGAACCCCGTAATTAGGGCCGGGAGAAAGGGGAGTGTCATTAGAATAATCTGTCTGGCAGCCTGCGTCTGATGATCCCCAAAGATGTGGAAGATTCAGGTAATGGCCTACCTCATGAGTAGCAGTTCTTCCCAGATTGAAAGGAGCTGAAGTTCCTGATCCGGTTCCGATGTAAGGAGCTGCAATCACAACACCATCCAGGGATGATGAAATGGTTCCCGGATAATAAGCGTAACCAAGAATATTGTTAGTCATTTTATTAACAATCCAGATATTCAAATAATTGTCTGGTGAAGTGGCTGCAATTCCTGTGCTTGCTGTTTTCATCTTATTCAGATCCGGATTCCATAGGGTAGTGTTGCTTTGCTTTCTGACAACTTTTGCCAGCCTGAAGCGAATTTTCGTATCTCCGGCTTTTACAGAGACAAATTCCGCAGGAGTATTGTTAATATCCGAATTGGTAGCTCCGTAATCTCTGTTCAGAACATCAATCTGAGACTGAAGCCTTGTGTCAGAAACATTTTCGGAAGCTGTTTTATACAGTACATTGAATACAACAGGTATTTCTACAGTTCCATCGGCTAATACCTTACCTACCTTAATGTTGTTAATGTGATCTTCAGTATATTTTTCAATAGCGGTAACTCTTGCACGGGCCTCGGGATCCTTGCTTAAAATCTCATCCCTCATTTTGTCGGAAGGACAGATTCTCTTATTGGAAACCTGTGTTGATTGCGGCTCTGTTTCTGAAGATTCGTTGTTTAGGTTCGTGTCGTTGCTGCAGGAGGCAAGAAAGAATATTCCGGCTCCTAATAGAACTCTTTTCATATTATTTTTTTAAGTGGTTTGTACCGCTAAATTATAATATAAAAAAATAATATGCAAAATAAATTTACAATATTTTATATATATCGCATAATACCCTTTGTATTATTGAATTTTATTTACCTTATTGTTGTTTTTATTGATTTAAATGTATTTCAGGTAAACATAACCAAATATTTTAATTAAAAATTTATCTTTATAAAGTGATATATTATGAATTAAATAAAAAAACGATTGAATTTTTCCGGAATATTTCATGATCAGTTGGCAAAACCGTTTTTGATGGCAAAAACAGCAAGACCTACCCGCGTTTTGAGATCTAGTTTATCACATAGCTGATCACGATAGCTTTCCACTGTTCTCGGGCTGCAGCACATTTTATCTGCGATTTCCTTATAGCTCAGTTCAGTTACGGTATATTTCAGGAATTCCTTTTCACGGTCTGAAATTCTTACCGAATTTTCAGTGTCTGGCTCTTTTCCGATATTGGAAAAAATAATCTTTGAAGCCCATTCAGGATAGAAAAAGCCTTCGGAGTTTAATTTGATCAATGCCGTTTCCAGATCTTTAGGGTGGGTATTTTTTAATAAATATCCTTTTGCTCCGTTTTTGATCATTTTGATAACGCTGTTATCGTCCCCCTGCATGCTGAGTGCCATCACTTTGATGTCCGGATGGTTTTTGGTAAGCCACGCTGCCGTTTCAAAACCGTTCATAATCGGCATACTGATGTCTAAAAGAATAATATCCGGAATCTGGCTGTTGTTTTCCATTTTCTGGATCAGGTCTTTACCATTTTCACATACATAAATAACTTCAAATTCACTGAAGTTTCCTATGATGCCTTCCAGAGCTTTGGCAATAAGAATGTGATCGTCAACAATCACTATAGTTTTTTTCATGGCTGTTTCTTTAAAATAATATTGAGCGAGGTACCGGTGTTTTCCTTACTTTCAAATTTGAAATCCGCTCCTATAATGGCTGCCCTGTTTTTCATATTAGTCAGCCCGATACCATTGGATGTCGTCTGGGTACTGTCAAATCCAATACCATCATCCCTGAGATTGAGCTCCCAGAGAATATTTTCAGAAGTATTCAGGTTGATAAAAATATTTTTGCACTTAGCGTGTTTGATGCTGTTTTGAATGAATTCCTGTGTAATTCTCAGCAGTACATTTTTATGGACAAACCCCAGATCAAGCTGTTCAAAATTGTGATCAAATGTGATGTGGCACCTTTGAAAAGCATTGGTATTATCTACCTCTTCCTGAATCAAAGTTACAATTTCCTTTTGGTTTATGTTATCATCAGTCAGAGTTTTTGAAAGGCTTCTGAGGTCCTGAAGTGACTGGTTGATGATCTGGGAAACCTGGTCAATTCTCTCACTTACTTCAGGTACTTTGTTTTCATAAAGGAGCTGTTGGGTATAAAGGCTTACAAGAGTCAGCTTTTGTCCGATATTATCATGAAGCTCACGGCCGATCTGCTGCATGGTAGCCTGCTGAATCTCCAGCTGGGTAGCCAGAAGTTCGCGTTTGTGGATTTCATTTTTTATTTCAATTTCATTGATATATTCTCTTTTGCGCTGCTTGTATTTTCTGATGTAGATAATTACTGCTACAACAAACAGCACAAAAAAGATGTTAAAGAGAATAATAGTTATGATGAGCTCTGTTTTCCCCATATGAATGAAATTGAAAATAAAAGATACATAATAATTCCGGTGATCAGAAAATAATTAAAATAGAGGTTCCAGAGTTCTTTATACTCGCTGAGAAGGCTAAAGAAGGTCCAGAACGGTAAGGTTCCGATATAGAATAATGTAACGCCTAGGTTTATGTAGAACATCTTGTTTCTGCTGAAATTTAAAATTTCGGATGAATTGACCTGCTTATAATATTCCATAATCACCAATACCATCAGAATAAGGCAGCCAAAGGTATAATTGAATGAGAAAATTATTTTTTTGCTGGTAAAGAAAAACTCACTGGGTAAAAAAGAGAGTAAATACAAAAATGACAGACTGTAAAATAATTGGGGTTTTCCAAAAGATTTTGCAGCATACAACCAATAGAAAAAAATAAATTCTACAGGAATCACAAAATAATTAAAAAACTTTGGTTTGTCATACTCTATAAGATGGTGTCCCCATTTTCCCATTGCCTCACAAAGGAACATCAGAACAAGATACAAGGAGAAATACCTCCAGGAATGATCTTTTTCGCGGTTATAGTAAAAAAGAGAGATAATGGCAGCAAATGCTTCTGTCCAGATTAAAGATTCCTGTAGTAATTTCTGAAAATCAGTCATATATAGTATTACGTAAAATGAATTAGCTTAATTAAAAACTTTGCACTTTAGGGTCTGATGGAGGAGCCAGGGTTCCGTGATTTTCAGCAAACGTAGTACCAGGGAATGTGCTGCCTTTTGATTTTGAAAACAAAGCCATAGATTTTCCTGCTGCTTCGTTGGACGGGTTAAAATCATAGTCAAGCATCTCACCATTTTCATCCGCTTTTTTCAATGTAGGAACCATTACAAGCGTATGTCTCCCGGCATATTCTTTTTCCACAGGATGATCGGCCATGATATCCCATTCTTCTGCTTTTGGATAGGCTGCATAGTAAAAACGGATTCCCATTTCTTCATCTGAAACGTCAGGATTCCCGTTTCTTATCTCATCTTCCATTGCTGCTATAAAGTTTTTCAGCTTGGGAAGGTCAAACCAGATTGAGTTGGAGTCAATAATGCCTAAACCTTTGTTAACCATATTCATCTGGTTGTTTCTATAGTTATTGATAAGTGTCTGAACAAGATCTGAGGCGATTGTATTTGTTCCGCGGGCAGCTGTCAAAGCATTATCTTCTGGAGTAATTTTTGTCTTCATAACGTAGTTTTATAGTAAAATGTTAGTTGTAACTGCAAATTTCGTAAAAAAACAACTTAAATAAATGGGTTTTTCCCTGTTTATTTACCGGGTTTTTACGGATTGTTAATTTCGATTATTGGATTTGATTTAGAAAACAGAATGGAAGACTTTAGCGGAAGAGAGAATAAAAAACGGAGAAATTATTTTTCTCCGTTTTAGTTTAAATACATGGATATCTTTTCGGGTCCCTGCAGATATTTCCGGTTGAACAGCAAAGGCCTCGCGGGCAGTTCATATTGATATCACACTCTGTAATTACCGCAGCTGCACCGCCACTGATGTTCTTTAATTGATTTCTTTTTAACTTTTTCATATTCATTTTCTTTGAGTTGATAATTCGTTAGAAAGATAAAGATAATAATAATTCACTTAATTTGGATAAATAAACTAAATGAAGTGATGAGTTTGTTTGTATTGTAAAAAATAAGTGCTGCAGAATTGAGCTGCAGCACTTATTTACAAAAATAATATATATGAAAAAAACTACTTTATTGTTCAGAAGGTCTGAAAACAAGACCGGTTTCATCAAAATAATCTAAAGTGATACGGTCTCCGTCATTCACGTTTCCGGCAAGAATTTCTCTCGATAATTTGTTAAGAACTTCCTGCTGGATTACTCTTTTTAAAGGTCTTGCTCCGAAAGCCGGATCATAGCCTTTATTCATCAGGTAATCCACGGCATCCTGAGTGGCGGTCATAATAATGTTGCGCTTAGCAAGCATATCATTAAACCCTCTCAGCTGATACTGAACAATTTTTCCGATTTCTTTTTTTCTCAGAGGCTGGAATAATACCACCTCATCAATTCTGTTCAGGAATTCCGGACGCAGGGTCTGTTTAAGAAGATCAAAAACTTCATCTTTGGTTTTATCCACAATCTCATCCTGGTTTTCATCCGTAATATTTTCAAAATTTTCCTGGATCAGATGCGAACCTAAATTCGAGGTCATGATGATGATGGAATTCTTAAAATTCACAACACGGCCTTTATTATCCGTCAAACGTCCGTCATCCAGAACCTGGAGCAGGGTATTAAATACATCAGGGTGGGCTTTTTCAATTTCATCCAGAAGAACTACAGAATAAGGTCTTCTTCTTACCGCTTCAGTAAGCTGTCCGCCTTCATCATATCCTACATATCCCGGAGGCGCTCCTACCAATCTTGAAACACTGTGACGTTCCTGATATTCACTCATATCAATTCTCGTCATGTTATTTTCATCATCAAAAAGGAATTCTGCCAGTGCTTTGGCCAGCTCTGTTTTACCAACTCCGGTTGTACCCAGGAACAGGAAAGATCCGATTGGTTTTTTATCGTCGCTCAGCCCGGCTCTGTTTCTTCGGATAGCATCTGCTACCGCCTGAATAGCTTCATCCTGGCCAACAACCCTGTGGTGAAGTTCCGCTTCAAGGTTCAGGAGCTTCTCTCTTTCAGATTGTAACAGCTTTGTAACAGGAATTCCTGTCCATTTTGCAATCACTTCAGAGATATTTTCAGAAGTAACCTCTTCCTTGATAAGCTCATTCTGATGGTTCTGCATTTCAAGTTCCACCTTGCTGAGCTCTTCTTCTTTTTCGCGGAGTTTTCCGTACTGGATCTCTGCTACCTTTGCATAATCTCCGGCTCTTGAAGCTCTTTCTGCTTCCAGTTTCAGAGATTCAATATCTTTTTTAATCTGAGTAAGATCTTCACTTTTCTGTTTTTCTTTCAGCCACTTGGCATTGATCTCGTTTCTTTCTTCTGAAATTTTGGCAATATCTTCCTTCAGGTGATCAATTTTTGTCTGGTTACCTTCTCTGGAAATAGCGGCTAATTCAATTTCAAGCTGCATCAGCTTTCTGTCCAGTACATCAAGCTCCTCCGGTTTTGAATTGATTTCCATTCTCAGTTTTGCAGAAGCTTCATCAATAAGGTCAATCGCTTTGTCCGGTAAAAAACGGTCCGAAATATATCTCTGGGACATTTCAACGGCTGCAATAATTGCCTCATCTTTGATTCTCACCTTGTGGTGGGCCTCATATTTATCCTTAATCCCACGAAGAATGGAAATTGCAGATTCCGTATCCGGTTCTTCCACCATTACTTTCTGGAAACGTCTTTCCAATGCCTTGTCTTTTTCAAAATACTTTTGGTATTCATTTAAAGTGGTAGCTCCAATAGCTCTCAGCTCACCTCTTGCCAGGGCTGGTTTAAGAATGTTGGCCGCGTCCATAGCGCCTTCTCCGCCTCCTGCTCCTACAAGAGTGTGGATCTCATCAATGAAAAGAATAATCTGTCCATCAGACTTGATGACTTCATTCACAACGGATTTTAAGCGCTCTTCAAATTCACCTTTATATTTGGCTCCGGCGATAAGAGCTCCCATGTCCAATGAATATAAGGTTTTATCCATGAGGTTTTCCGGAACGTCACCACTGATAATTCTGTGTGCAATCCCTTCAGCAATAGCCGTTTTACCTACCCCTGGTTCACCGATAAGGATAGGATTATTCTTTGTTCTTCTGGAAAGGATCTGAAGCACTCTTCTGATCTCTTCATCACGTCCGATTACCGGATCCAGCTTTCCTTCGGCAGCCAGCTCATTGAAGTTTTTGGCATATTTATTTAACGATTGATAAGTTTCTTCTGAACTTGCAGAAGTAGCTTTGCTTCCTTTTCTTAGCTCTTTAATAGCTCCCTCCAAAAGATTTTTGGTTACACCCATATCTTTAAGCATTTTGGAGACTTCAGAAGAGGTTTCCAAAAGGGAAAGCCATAAATGCTCAATCGTTACAAACTCGTCACCCATTTTTTTAGCGATGTTGGGAGCATCTAATAATACTTTGTTAGCAGATTGTGATAGATAGATATTTCCTCCCTGTACTTTAGGAAGCCTTTCTATGCTTTCACGGTTTCGCTCTCTTACAAGATTGGCGTCTGCTTCAGACTTTTTTAGTAAAAAAGGCGATATGTTTTCATCAACCTGGAAAATACCTTCCAGAATGTGTTGCGGTTCGATACTCTGGTTGCCGAATTCCATTGCAGTCTGCTGTGCTGCCTGGATGGCTTCCTGTGATTTTACAGTATATTGGTTTAAGTTCATATTTTTATATTTTTTGTAATGATATGTTCAGGTTTAATTTTTTTAAAAACATCAAGAAACTAAATTTTAAGGCTTAGTTTCTTAATGCCATCAGTTATTTAATCATTTAATCGATTACCTTATCGCAAAAACTGTTCAATTATTAAATTTACAAAAAATACGGACAAAATTTCCGGATTTGCTATTTTTAACGTAAAATTAACTTGACAAAATTTCCGATTCAGTATTTTTTTCTTTTAAATTCATGAAGAATAGTCATAATAAGGTTTATTACTCCGGTTCCTTAAATCAGCAGTGTGGGGATTTTTCCCAATCTCTGTGTTAAATTCCGGCTTTTTATTTCAGAATAGTTACTTTTGCATTTTACCAGATGGAACTTAAAGAAAAACAGAAAAAAATATTAGATGTAGCCGTAGAACTTTTCAAAGAGAAAGGGTATATGGGGAGCTCGGTAAGAGACCTGGCTACAAAACTCAATATCAAAGCGGCCTCTTTGTATGCCCACATCCGTTCTAAAGAAGAAATTCTTGAATGGATCTGCTTTGGGATTGCTCAGGAATTCTTTGATGAACTTCAGAAGGTGAAAAGTACTGAAGCTGCTCCAAGGGATAAACTGAACCTGTTTATTGACAGGCATTTATCCGTGGTGCTTAAAAACCGCGATGTTACACATATTTATTCCAATGAATGGAAGCATCTTGAAGAAAGGCTTCCCGAATTTGTTGAGCTCAGGAAAAACTACCAGGAAGATGTGGAAGAACTGATTTCTGAAATTTACCAAGCAGAAAAATGGGAGCTGAAATCTCCTTCTTTTACTACAAGATTTATCCTGCACACCTTAAATAACTCTTATTTCTGGTTCAAAAGGAATAGTGATTCCACTGATGAAATCACTGAAGAGATCAGGGATAAAATCCTTTTCGGACTGCTTGGAAATCAGAAATACTGATGAGGCATGCTTTTGAACTGAAATTTTTACAGACTGGTATTTATAATATTAGCAGATAGTAAACGCATTGTTGAAGTGTGCATTTGAAAAAGTATCAATACAATTTTTTCCACACATCCCGTAGATTTCACAGTTTTTATATTTTTAATTTTTGCATTTCCAGCAGATTGAGCCGATTTTTAGAAGGTTTAATCTCGTGATGTTACAAGATTATGGATAACTGTTATCAGTCAAATGTACAATGATAACTTCCATCCTTATCTCATTCTTATTTCAGTTATTTAGAATCATTCAAAATATGACAAAAATCATAAAAGTTTTGTCAGGTGGCAAAATCTTTTTAAATTTACACCTAACAAATGTTAGTTAGTTAAGGTATGGATTTTTCAGTTGAATATTTGAAGCTCGATCAGTTGAGACAGCTTCAGTCTGACCGGTTGGCGGCTTTAGTCACCTATCTTGCAGAGCGATCAGAATTTTATAGAGGAAAGTTTAATGAATCAGGAATTGCTCCCGAAGAGATAAGGTCAGTTGAAGATATTACGAAACTTCCGATCACTTACAAACAGGATTTGAGAGATAACTATCCTTTCGGATTGTTTACCGTTCCTAAAAGTGAGCTTCAGAGAATTCACTGCTCAAGCGGAACAACTGGAAAACCAACCGTGGTGGGTTATACCAAAGAAGATGTAGATCTTTTCAGTGAAGTGGTAGCACGGTCGCTGAATGCCGCCGGGGCAAAACCGGGAATGCAGCTGCATAATGCATACGGATACGGAATTTTTACCGGTGGACTGGGACTGCATTACGGAGCAGAAAAGTTGGGAATGAGCGTTCTCCCGATTTCAGGAGGAATGACGGCAAGACAGGTAGACCTGATCATGGATTTCAAACCGGAAGTCATCTGCTGTTCGCCGTCTTATGCACTTACGATCGCTGATGAATTTGCCAACAGAGGAATTTCTGCCGATGAAATCAGTCTGAAATATGCGGTTTTAGGTTCAGAGCCTTGGACGGAAATTATCCGTGGGCATATTGAAGAAAGATTAGGCCTTCATGCAACGAATATCTACGGACTAAGCGAAATTATCGGTCCGGGAGTTTCCATGGAAGACTTTGAGGAAAAAGGAGGTTCTTACATCTGGGAAGATCATTTTTATCCGGAAATTCTGGATCCGGTTACCAAACAGCCGGTTCCTTTCGGGGAAGAAGGAGTTCTGGTGATTACAACATTAACGAAAAAGGCAATGCCGCTTTTACGGTACTGGACCAATGATATCACCAGCCTGTATTATGATGAAAACAGTAAGAGAACCATGGTGAAAATGAAACCTATTAAGGGTAGGGCAGATGATATGCTGATCGTAAGAGGAGTGAATGTTTATCCAAGCCAGATTGAAGAAGCCTTTTCCCATGTAAAAGGTGTGGTTCCGAATTACTACCTGACCCCTGTAGAAAAAGAACAGATGTGTGTAGCCCTGGATATTGACGTGGAAATTGGAGATGAGTTGGTGAAAGACAAAAAAATACAGGCTGGTACCGATGATTATTTTAATTTTGTAGGAAACTTTGGAAAAACCATAGAAAACGAAATAAAAAAACGCGTAGGAATCACCACAAAAGTAAAAATTCACGCTCAGGACAGCTTACCGAAGTGTGAAGGCGGAAAAATTAATAGAATACTTAAAAAATAATGAATTCATTTTATAAACTTAAGACTGTAAAAGTTCAGAAAGATACTCCCGAAGCAGTAAATGTAGCGGTAGAAATCCCTGAAGAACTGAAGGATAAATTCAGGTTCAAGCAGGGGCAGTATCTTAATTTCCGGATGATGATCAACGGAAATGAAGAGAGACGTTCTTATTCTATCTGCAATGCTCCAAGCGAGAAAAGTAATACCCTTGAAGTGTTGGTAAAGCTTCTGGAAGGCGGAAAAGTTTCAGGATATTTCAATGAGCATCTTCATATGGATGAGTTGTTGGAAGTAATGCCTCCAATGGGTGGATTCAACACCTCTTATCATCCTACGAATGTAAAAACCTACGTAGGTTTGGCAGCGGGAAGCGGAATCAGTCCGGTCTTATCAAACATTAAAGAAAGCCTTTACCAGGAACCGAACAGCAATGCTTACCTTTTCTACAGCAACAGAAGTATGAATCATGTGATGAAGAGAGCAGAAATTGATAAGCTGGTAGAGCAATTCAACGGAAGGCTGAAAGTAATCTATCTGGTAAGCCGTGAAAAACACGAAGACCCTGTATTTGAAGGACGTATTTCAGCAGAGAAGCTGGAACAGCTCTTTGAAAGATATGCTGATATTGATGTTAAAGAAGCAACCTATTTTATCTGCGGACCGGCAGAAATGATTAAAGGAATTGCTGATTATTTAAAGAAAGATAAAAAAGTGCCTGCCATTCAGGTATTGTTTGAATATTTCACGGCTCCTGATGAAGAAAACTCTGAGGAGATGAGTGAAGAATTCAAGGCTATTGCCAATATTGAAAGTATGGTAACGGTAATCATTGATGATGATGAATATTCGTTCCACTTAAATTCCAAAAAAGAGAGTATCTTAGATAAAGCATTGAAAGACCAGCTTCCTGTTCCTTTCGCATGTAAAGGAGGGGTGTGCTGTACGTGTAAAGCGCAGGTTTTAGAAGGAGAAGTATTCATGGAGAAAAACTTTGCCCTTACCGAAGATGAGGTAGCCAAAGGCTATGTACTGACGTGCCAGTGTCATCCGACAACCAATGTGGTGATGCTTAATTATGATGTTTAAAAATTTAATGTAATAATCTGCCAGTGTAGCAATTATTGGTACATTGCTAGATTGATACATCGCTAAATTGAAAAAATTATGGATTTAGAAAAATTTGTTCAATACGTTCACGAAGAAAATAAAGTAGAACCAAAAGACATTATGCCTGATGATTACAGGAAATTATTGGTTCGCCAGATCTCACAACATGCCCATTCTGAAATTGTAGGAATGCTGCCGGAAGCCAACTGGATCTCCAGAGCTCCCTCATTGAGAAGAAAAATGGCGCTTCTGGCAAAAGTTCAGGATGAAGCAGGCCACGGATTATATCTGTATGCTGCCACAGAAACGCTTGGAAACGGTACCATCAGAGCAGACAGAGATGCTACTTATGATGATATGCTGGCCGGAAAAGCAAAGTATTCCAGTATTTTTAATTACCCGACTTTAAGCTGGGCAGATATAGGAGCCATCGGCTGGCTGGTAGACGGTGCTGCCATTATGAACCAGGTAATGCTGATGGGGAACTCTTACGGTCCTTATTCAAGAGCAATGGTAAGAATCTGTAAAGAAGAATCTTTCCACCAGAGACAGGGATATGAAATTCTGATGGCACTTTGCCGTGGTACAAAACAGCAGAAAGAAATGGCTCAGGCAGCACTTAACCGCTTCTGGTGGCCGGCTCTGATGATGTTTGGCCCTAATGATGACAGCTCGCCAAACTCAAAACTTTCTATGAATTATAGAGTGAAACGGGAGAGTAACGACAGCCTTCGTCAGAGATTTATTGACGTAACCGTTGCCCAGGCAGAATTCTTAGGCTTAACCATTCCGGATAAAGACCTGAAATGGAATGAAGAAAGACAGCACTATGATTTCGGGGAACTCCCATGGGATGAGTTTATGGAAATCCTAAAAGGAAACGGACCTTGCAACAAGAAAAGACTGCAGACCAAAGTAAAAGCCCAGCAGGAAAACCTTTGGGTAAAAGAAGCGGCCGCAGCATTTGCAAAAAAACAGGAAGAAAAAACAATATAACAATATACCAGTGTTAAAATGTAACAATGAGTTGAATACATAATTGGTAAACTGTTACATGGATACATTGTTAAATTAAAAAAATATGGCAAATTTAGATATGTGGGAAGTGTTTATTCAGACTAAACCGGGATTATCCCACAAACACGCCGGAACCGTTCAGGCTCCTACAGCAGAAATGGCTTTGCAGAATGCAAGAGACGTTTATACCAGAAGAAAAGAAGGAACCTGTGTTTGGGTAGTTCCGAGCAAATATATTGTAAGCTCAGAAGGAATGGAGCAGGATGCATTTTTTGACCCGGCAGACGATAAGCTATACCGTCACCCTACTTTCTATGACATTCCCAACGACGTTAAAAATATGTAATAAGAATAAGACTTTAAGATAATAGAAGAGTAGATAAAAGACATTAAGGTCTACCGATCTATCTCTCTGTCATCTATTCGTCTTCAAATTTATTAAACAATGAATCCACTATATAATTATTTACTGAAATTGGCCGATGACAGCTTCATCATGGGGCAGAGACTATCGGAATGGTGTGGTGAAGGACCATATCTGGAAGAAGATATAGCTCTTACCAATATCGCTTTAGATGAATTGGGGCAGGCCAATAATTTCTACCAGTATGCTTCAAGAGTTGCTGACAATGGTAAAAGCGAAGATGATCTGGCATTCCTGAGATATGAGCACGAATATGTAAATGCACACTGGACAGAACTTCCTAACGAAGATTATGCACAGACGATCCTTAAAGTATACGTATTTTCTATCTATCAGAAGCTGATGTACGAAGCCCTTTCAAACTCTGCGGATGAAGAACTTTCTGCCATTGCTCAGAAATCGTTGAAAGAAGTAAAATACCACTATACCCACGCTTCTTCATGGATGAAGATTTTTGCCCAGGGAACAGAAGAAAGCCGTGAACGTCTGGTAAAAGCCATTGAGAACATCTGGGAATACACCAAAGGACTGTTTGCAAAAGTAGAGGGAGAAGATGATCTTATCGCTTTGAATATTGCTCCCAATGCAGATGAGCTATACAGCGAATTTGTAACCATTACGCAAAAAGATTTCCAGGAGTTCGGACTAGAGTATCCGGCCAATCCTTTCATGCAGCCGAAATCAAGAACAGGATATCATACGGAATACTTCGGATATATTCTTTGTGAGCTTCAGTATATGCAGAGAGCATATCCTGGCTGCACCTGGTAGACAACGGACCAATGTATCAGTATACAATGAAGCAAGGTTGCTCACTGTTCTACTGTTAAATTGTTAAATTAAAGAAATTGAACAATCTATTAGATTTATTAAAAACAATCCCTGATCCGGAAATTCCCGTGATTGATATTGTGGAACTGGGAATTGTAAGGGACGCGAAAATCACCGGCGAAAATACCTGTGAAGTAACCATTACGCCTACTTATTCCGCCTGTCCTGCAATGTTTACCATTGAAGAGGATATTATCAAAATGATGAAAGAAAACGGCTGGGAGGCAAAAGTGGTGACCAAAATGTTTCCGATCTGGACAACAGACTGGTTAACCGATGAAGCCAGAGAGAAGCTCCGTGCCTACGGAATTACCCCTCCGGAAAAAGGAGCAGACGAACATCATATAGGGAAACCGAAAAAATGTCCACGATGCGGTTCCGAACATACCAAACAGATCAGCAGGTTCGGATCCACTTTATGTAAGGCCTCCTATCAATGTTTAGACTGTCTGGAGCCTTTTGATTATTTTAAATGCCACTAATCTATAAATGAAGTGCAGCTGATATTATTACATGGTATTTGTAACATTGTTAATCTGTTCAATTGTTATAGTATTACAGGCCGTTACATTAATTTATATTGTTAAATTAGTGCATTGTTAAATAATAAAATTAAAAACTATGTATACACAACTTGATATTGAAACGCATTTTGACGGGAAACTGAAAATTGCTTATCTCAACCAGCCGGAAACTATGAATGCCCTCACAAAACCGGCACTGGGAGACCTCAGAGATTTCATTAAAGAATGCAGTGAGGATGAAACTGTAAGATGTGTGGCTATTTCCGGAAGAGGAAGAGCTTTCTGCTCAGGGCAGAACCTGGACGAAGCTTTTGTTGTGGGAAAAGAACACCATGACCAGGACATTATCAGAAAAATCGTAGTAGACTACTACAACCCTCTAGTTCTGGAAGTTACCCGTTGTAAAAAACCGGTTATCGCTTTGGTAAACGGTCCGGCGGTAGGAGCAGGAGCCATGCTAGCCCTGATCTGTGATTTTGTACTGGCGAATAATAAAGCGTATTTCTCACAGGCATTCTCCAATATCGGATTAATTCCTGATACAGGAGGAACTTATTTCTTACCGAAACTTTTAGGCAGACAATTAGCCAATTATCTTGCTTTTACAGGTAAAAAATTATCTGCAGAAGAATCTAAAATTCACGGTCTTGTAGCAGAAGTTTTTACAGAAGAAGAATTTGCCCCGAAATCAATGGAGATTCTTGAGAAAATGGCGAATATGCCGACTGCAGCAATCAAATTGACGAAAAAAGCTTTTGCCAACTCTTATACAAACACTCTGAAAGAGCAGCTTGAATTAGAAGGAGATCTTCAACAGGAAGCCGCAGAAACAGAAGACTTCATAGAAGGAGTAAATGCCTTTTTACAGAAAAGAAAACCTAATTATAAAGGGAAATAATCAATATGAAAATGAGCTAATTTGAAAATGAGAAACGATAGGGAGAATAGAATTGTCAATAAAACTTTCGAATTTACATTGGATATTATTGAATTTTCAGAAGGACTTTATAAGGCAAGCAGGTTTTTCGATCGCGAATCAAATTTTTAAATCGGGAACATCCATTGGGGCTAAGGTAATAGAAGCTCAAAATGCTGAAAGAAGGCTGATTTTATTTATAAAATAAACAGGCTAAAGAAGCAGATGAAACAGAATATTGGCTTTTACTATGTTTGCAATCACCGTTTTTGAGTTCACCGGACGAAAATTATTTGTTTAAAAGAGATTATATTAATTCTCTCCAAAATTGTTTCTACTTCAAAATTTAAATAATTTTCAAATGAGCTCATTTTCAAATTTTCAAATTAAAAATATGAATATCGGAATTATCGGTGCAGGAACCATGGGAGTAGGAATTGCCCAGGTAGCTGCAACAGCGGGATGCAGAGTTGTTTTGTTTGACGCTAATGCCCCGCAGATTGATAAAGCGCTTACCGGCCTGGAAAAGACCCTTCAGAAACTGTCTGAAAAAGGTAAGATCTCCCAGGAAAAAGCCGCAGAAATCAGAAATAATATCGTTAAAGGTGAAGCACTTCAGGATTTAAAAGATTCAGATCTTGTCATCGAAGCCATCATCGAAAACAAAGAAATCAAGACCAAAGTATTCACAGAGCTTGAAACCTATGTTTCTGAAAGCTGTGTGATCAGTTCCAATACCTCTTCCATTTCTATTACCTCTCTTGGAGCAGAACTTAAGAAACCGGAACGTTTCATTGGTATCCACTTTTTCAATCCGGCACCCCTGATGCCTTTAGTGGAAATCATCCCATCTTTAGTAACAGAAAAAACTTTAGCAGAAAAAATGTATACCCTCATGAAAGAATGGGGGAAAATACCTGTTATTGCTAAAGATATTCCTGGGTTTATCGTTAACAGAATTGCCCGTCCATACTATGGCGAAGCATTAAGAATGGTTGAAGAAAATATTGCCTCTCCTGAACAGGTAGACGAAGCCATGAAAACTCTCGGGAACTTTAAGATGGGGCCTTTCGAATTAATGGACCTTATCGGAGTTGATGTTAATTTTGCAGTAACGACTACCGTTTACAAAGATTATTTCTACGATCCGAAATACAAGCCATCCTTATTGCAGCAACGAATGTCTGAAGCCAAACTTCACGGTAGAAAAACAGGAAAAGGCTTCTATGATTACAGTGAAGGAGCAGAAAAACCTACAGCCCAAAAAGACGAAGTATTATATCAGCAGATCTTTTTAAGAATTATCTCCATGCTGATCAATGAAGCCGTTGAAGCCAAAAGATTAGGCATTGCTAATGATGAGGACATCGAGCTGGCTATGCAGAAAGGTGTCAACTATCCAAAAGGATTATTAGACTGGGGAAAAGAGATCGGATACGCAAAAATTTCCGAAACCCTGCAGAGTCTTTACGGAGAATATCAGGAAGAACGATACAGGCAAAGCCCTTTGCTGAGAAAACTATAAAGTATGTTAGCTAATTTATTTGATGATGAGCAGGTAAGAAGGAAAAACACCCATAACGGGAATTACTACTGCTGTCACAGAAAAGTAGAATAAAACAGAAGCTAACCAAAAATTAAAAAGATTGAATAAAATCAAAATTCATAAAAAAGATGATGATTGGTTTCAATTAAGAGAAATATCAGATGTTTGGGAATTTGGTAAAGATGGGAAACCGTATTTAAAAGCCCCCGGATGAAAAAGATTTAAGGAAGTTAATTTTTTCATGAATATAGAAGAGTTTAAAACTGAATTGGAAGCAAGGCTTATCATTGAAAAAGAATATCTGATTCAGGAGATTTCTTCAATGGATCATGAGGAAAAGCTTGAATTACTGGGAATATTTAACGGAAAATACCGGGACCTGGTCAGAAGACTGGCAAATGAAGAAGGTATCGACCTGAATGCTCCTTACAAACCTGAAGCCCCGTCTGAATCAGAAACTCTTACCTATGAGCAGATTATTCTTGGCAAAACCATGAGTGTTTACGATAGATTATCTGATGAATTATATGAAGAAATAACGAACGTATGACAGAAATGAATCCAAGACAGGTTGCAGATTATATGCTTAATCAGGATTATTTTTCCCAATGGATGAATATCAGAATGATTGAGGTAAAAGAAAACTACTGCTTAATAGAAATGCCCATCAAAAAAGAAATGATTAACGGGCTGAAAACAGTACACGGAGGGGTAACATTTGCTTTTGCAGACTCTGCCCTTGCATTTTCCTCCAACAATACCGGAGATGCTGCGGTGGCACTAAACTGTATCATCAATTTCACCAAAGCCGGAAAAGAAGGCGATACATTCAGAGCAGAAAGCATTCTGGTGAACGATACCCGAAAAACAGCTGTTTATGATATTAAGATCACCAATCAAAATAACGATCTGATCGCAAAATTCGTTGGGACAGTATATAAAATAGGAAAAAAAGTAACAGAGTTATAAAAATGTAACAATGTATCAGTTTACCGATGTACCAATAATTGTTACATTGCTACATTATTAGATTGTTAAATTGAATAATTAGGAAGAAGAATTTATAAAATATTAAGAACAGGTTTAAATAAAAATCAATCTTAAAAATGTAACAATGTGGAAGTTTACCGATGTACCAATAATTGTTACATTGCTACATTATTAGATTGTTAAATTGAATAATATGAATAACGTATACATTATAGACTATGTCAGAACTCCTGTTTCAAAATTGCAGGGAGGATTATCAGAAGTAAGAGCAGATGATCTGGCAGCCATTGTGATTAAAGAAATTGTAGCCAGGAATCCGGACGTTCCCGTTGATGAAATTGAGGATGTTATTTTCGGATGTGCCAACCAGGCCGGAGAAGATAACAGAAACGTAGCAAGAATGGGGCTTCTTTTGGCAGGTCTTCCTTATAAAATCGGTGGTGAAACGGTTAACAGGCTTTGTGCTTCAGGAATGTCGGCCGTAGCCAATGCCTTCCGTTCCATAGCAGCCGGAGAAGGAGAAATTTATATCGCGGGTGGAGTGGAGCATATGACACGCTCACCATATGTAATGTCAAAGCCAAGTGCTGCTTTCGGAAGAGACAGCCAGATGTTTGATACCACATTCGGATGGCGTTTTGTCAATCCGAAAATGAAAGAAATGTATGGAGTTGACGGAATGGGAGAAACCGCAGAAAATCTTGCAGATATCCATAAGATCAGCAGAGAAGATCAGGATCAGTTTGCCCTTTGGTCTCAGCAGAAAGCATCAAAAGCTCAGGAAAGCGGAAGACTGGCAGAAGAAATTGTAAAAGTAGAAATTCCACAGAGAAAAGGAGATCCTGTAGTTTTTGAAAAAGATGAATTCATCAAACCTTCATCATCCATGGAAGGACTGGCCAAGCTTCGTCCGGCATTCAGAAAAGAAGGAACCGTAACTGCCGGAAATGCTTCTGGAATGAATGATGGAGCAGCAGCGCTTATTCTGGCCAGCGAAGAAGCAGTAAAAAAATACGGACTGAAGCCAAAAGCTAAAATCTTAGGATCATCTGTAGCAGGGGTAGAGCCAAGAATCATGGGAATAGGACCCGTAGAGGCCACACAAAAACTATTGAAGAGGCTTAACCTGTCTTTAGAAGATATGGACATTATTGAATTAAACGAAGCATTTGCAGCACAGGCATTAGCCGTAACAAGAAGCTTAGGTTTAAAAGATGATGATGCAAGAATAAATCCTAACGGAGGAGCAATTGCCATAGGCCATCCTCTCGGAGTTTCAGGAGCAAGAATTGTTGGCTCAGCCGCCATAGAGCTTCAGAAACAGGATAAAAAATACGCATTATGTACCCTTTGTATCGGTGTTGGACAGGGCTATGCAATGGTGATTGAAAAAGTATAACTTTTTCAATAATATAACAATACAGCAACATAACAGTTTACCAATAAAATATATATTCTTTCAATACGGCAGTATATTATTGTTACATTGGTAAACTGATACATCGCTAAATTAAATTTTTAATAAAAAATTTTATGAACATCTACTCATACCACGGAATACGTCCCGTTATAAAACCGTCAGCCTATATTCATCCGCAGGCAGTAATCATCGGAAACGTAGAGATTGGTGAAGAAGTCTATATAGGGCCTAATGCAGTGATCCGGGGAGACTGGGGTAAAATTATCATTAAAGACGGTGCCAATGTTCAGGAAAACTGTACCCTTCATGTTTTCCCGAATATAGAAACCATCCTTGAAGAATCCGCTCATATCGGTCACGGAGCCATTATTCATTCCGGGCATATCGGAAAAAACTGCCTGGTGGGAATGAATTCAGTAGTGATGGATAAAGCAGTTATCGGAGACGAATGCATTATCGGTGCTCTGGCTTTTGTCCCAGCTAATTTTAAATGTGAACGGAGGAAACTCATTGTAGGAAGCCCTGCAAAGATCATCCGTGATGTTTCTGATGAAATGATCCGCTGGAAAACAGAAGGAACAAAACTCTATCAGGAATTGGCAAGAGAAGGCAAAGAAGCCATTCTTCCGTGTGAACCGTTTACAGAATATGTGCAGCAGACCCCAACAAAAATTGTGGATTACAGCATTTGGGATGATGTGAAATAATATAAAAGAATTATTTAAAAAGAATACCTGTATGATCAAAAAAATTCTAATCCTTTGCTGTATCATATTCAGTTTTAATTGTATTGTTTTAGCACAGACTGTAACAGTAAAACCACTTACAATTGGAGAAGTTAGAACATTAAAATCTAGAGTCTTACATGAAGACAGAACTTTAAATATCTATCTTCCTCAGAATTTTGATAAAGCAAGATCATATCCGGTGATCTATCTTTTAGACGGATCAATGAATGAAGATTTTATTCATGTTTCAGGATTGATTCAGTTTTTTAATCTGATGTATGCTATGCCTGAAACTATTGTTGTAGGGATTGCAAACATAGACAGAAAGAAAGACTTTACTTTTCATACAGATTTAAAAGATTTGCAGAAAGACTATCCTACAACAGGACATTCAGACCAGTTCATCAGTTTTCTGGAAAAAGAACTGAAGCCTTATATCGAAAGCCAGTATAAAACAACAGACAAATATCTGTTCGGACAATCATTAGGAGGGCTTCTAGCAAGTGAGATCCTAATAAAAAAACCGGAAATGTTTGATAATTACTTTATCATCAGTCCAAGTTTATGGTGGGATGATCAGAGTCTTCTGAAGCTGGCCCCTCAGATGCTTTCAAAATCAGGAGATAAAAAGAAATTCGTATATGTTTCAGTTGGAAAAGATGAACACCCTGTGATGGTAAAAGATGCAGGATCTCTGTATGATCTTCTGAAAAAAGCAGGAAAGAAAAACTGGACTGTTGAGTATCAATTAATGGAAACAGATAATCATGCTACAATTTTACATAGAAGTCTGTACGAAGGATTAGTAAAAATGTTCCTGTATAAAGAACCTAAATAACAATCATAGCCATGAAATACCTACTCATTGCAGTTTTCTTTTCGGTGATCATGAGCGGCCAGAAGACTGAAGTAAAAACACTCAATACAGAACTTAAAAAAGAGCTGGCACAAATCTACAAAGATGATCAGATCTATCGTGAGCTAATGTCTCCAATCACAGCTGAAAGACGCCAGGAAATTATGGCGGAGAAAAATCTCACCCAGGCAGATATGGGGGCAGAGCTGCCTAAACGTATGGATGCTCAGGACCGTGAAAATCTAATCAAAGTAGAAAAAATTATTAAAAAATATGGGTATCCTGGTAAATCTTTAGTGGGGGAGCCTGAAAACAAAGCCGTCTGGTATGTGATACAGCACTCTCCGGAAATTGAAAAGTATTTACCCATGATTAAAAAAGCGGCTGAAGAAAAGGAATTACCGTTCAGACTGTATGCAATGATGCTGGACAGAAAGCTCATGCAGGAAAATAAAGAACAGATCTATGGAACCCAGGCACGGTCATATACCGTAACCAAGGACGGAAAGCCGGAGTTCATGTGGATGATATGGCCCGTAAAAAATCCTGAAAATGTAAACAAGCTCAGACAGGAAGCCGGAATTGGAGGAACAGTAGAAGAATATGCAAAAGACCTTACAGGAAAAGAGTATAAAAAATATACATTGAAAGAAGCCCTGGAACTTACGAAAGGACAATGAGAAATCTTCTGAAAAAATATGGGTTCCTGATATTGATTGCAGTGATTGCAGTCAATTTTTTAGGGTTTTACCTGACCAAAGAATCAATAGGTATTTCGGATGCTTTGGAACATGTAGATTCAGAAAAGATCATTAAAAAGCTGGAACAGAAAAGCTTTTTTTATACCCTGTTAATAGATGCTGTCCTGATTCTGGACTTTTCGCTGGTCCTTTTTATTCCTTATCTGGTCATTATGAATAGGATTAAAAATAAAAACAGAAAAATAAAATAAGTAAAAATTCATATGGAAAAACTGAAAAACTATATCTACGGAGAATGGATAGAAGGTACCGGAAACGGAGTTCCTTTATACAATGCTGTTACCGGTGAGCAGGTTGCTGTTTCCGATACCGAAGGGCTTAATTTTGAACAGGCTCTTGATTATGGTAGAACAGTAGGATATAAAAACCTTTCTTCAATGACTTTCTATGACAGAGGGGAAATGCTGAAAAAGGTAGCCCTTTATCTGTTGGAAAGAAAGAAAAAATATTATGATCTCTCTTATAAAACAGGAGCTACTCATGTAGATTCATGGGTAGACATCGAGGGGGGCTTCGGAACTTTCTTCACCTATTCAGGATTGGCAAAAAGAATGCTTCCGAACACTCCGTTCTGGGTAGATGGAGACACTCAGAAGATCTCTGCCAACGGAACTTTTCTGGGAACCCATATTCTTACACCAAGTGAAGGAGTATCCGTTCAGATCAACGCTTACAACTTTCCGGTTTGGGGAATGCTGGAAAAACTGTCTACTTCATTATTGGCAGGAGTTCCGTCTATCGTTAAGCCTTCACCCTTTGGTTCCTATCTTACCAATGCCGTATTCCAGGACATGATTGAAAGCGGAATCCTTCCTGAAGGAGCAATCCAGCTGGTATGCGGGGAACCGGGAAATATTCTTGATTATGTTCAGGACGGAGATTCCGTCTTATTTACAGGCTCGGCATCTACAGGTAGAAAATTAAAATCCCTGCCGTCAATTGCCGGAAATGCGGTACGTTTCAATATGGAAGCAGATTCTCTGAACTGTTCCATCCTTGGATTGGATGCAAAGCCGGGAACTCCTGAATTTGACCTGTTCATCAAGGAAGTACGAAATGAAATGACCACAAAAGCAGGACAGAAATGTACAGCAATCAGGAGAATTATTGTTCCTGAACACCTGATCGGGGATGTTCAGCATGCTTTATCTAAAGCTTTAGACCAAACCAAAATTGGTAGCCCGCTAAACAGAGAAACCAGAATGGGGTCATTAGTCGGAAAACAGCAGTACGATGAAGTGCTGAGAAAAGTAAACCTACTGAAAGCAGAAACAGAGCTGGTATATGACGGACAGCACCAACTGGTAGATGCTGATTATGAAAAAGGAGCATTCATGAGCCCGAAATTGTTCCTGAATGACAGGCCGTTTGAAAAGAACATCTCTCATGATGTAGAAGCCTTCGGACCTGTTTCTACCTTGATGCCTTACAAAGATGCCGAAGAAGCAGCCGCGCTGGCAAAAAGAGGAAAAGGAAGCTTAGTTGGTTCTATTATATCTCACGATGAAAATTTCATTGCAGAAACTTCATGGAAAATGGCTTCCCAGCACGGAAGAATTTTTGTGCTGAACAGAGACAGCGCCAAAGAAAGTACAGGCCACGGTTCCCCGCTTCCGACATTGATGCACGGAGGTCCCGGAAGAGCAGGAGGAGGTGAGGAAATGGGAGGATTGAACGGTCTTCATTTCTTCTTACAGAAAACAGCAATTCAGGGATCACCGGATGTGTTGAAAGCCATTACCAGAATCTATCAGCAGGGTGCAGAGAAAAAATTCTCAGACAAGCATCCGTTCCAGAAATACTTTGAAGAAGTTGAAGTGGGAGACTCTTTAGAAACAGCAGGAAGAACCGTTACAGATGCAGATATCGTAAACTTCTCCAATGTTTCCTGGGATCACTTCTATGCCCATACAGATGCAACAAGCTTATCAGGAACTATTTTCGATAAAACCGTTGCTCATGGATACTTTATCCTTTCCGCAGCAGCAGGTCTGTTTGTTTCCGGTAAAAAAGGTCCGGTTATTGCCAATTACGGACTTGAAGACTGTAGTTTCTTCAAACCGGTATATGCAGGTGATACCATTACCGTATACCTTACAGCTAAAGAAAAGATTAACAGAGGTGTAAAAGGAAGAAATATTCCTTCAGGAGTTGTTAAATGGCTGGTTGAGGTAGTTAACCAAAGAGACGAGGTCGTTTGCGTGGCAACCATTCTTACATTGGTAGCGAAACAATCTCCGTTCATCGATCTGAATGTGAAAAATATTCAGAAAATTCTGAACGGATTAACGGAAAATACTCCCGCACAATGGGGCAAAATGTCTCCGCAGCAGATGATTGAACACCTGGAACAAGGAGTTTTGGTAAGCCTGGGAGAACCTGAAGCCGAAAAATGTTTCACTCCGGAAGAACATCTTGAAAAATGGCAGGATTCATTATACACCCACAGAAAAATGCCAAAAGACTTTACCGCTCCATTCCTTCCGCAGGATGGCAGCCTTCCTGAGCCAATTCATAAGAACCTGGAGAAAGCCAAAGAATCTTTCATCGAAACCATGAAGAGATATACAGTCTATTACAGAGAAAATCAGCAGGCAGAACATATGAATTTTGTTTTTGGAAAACTGAATAAGGAAATGTGGGAACTGATGCATAAAAAACATTTTACCCATCATTTTGAACAGTTTGGATTGATTTAATTCCAATAAAATATGTAATAAAAACAGCAGTTCGTTTCTGGCGGACTGCTGTTCTTATATTCCGGCTAAACCGAAATCAGCAGTTTCAAAAATGAAAATTCTGCGTCGGAAAAACATACCATCAGTACATTATCTTTTTAATCAATAGATACTCAAAAGAATGTGATTCAGATAAAGAGTTGAGTGTTTACAAAAAATCAAAATTAGAAATTTAAACAGGCTCTAAGTTTGTTCTTTCACCCTTTCATGATCCGCTTCATCTTTCGATTTTAAATACTTCAGATACCAGAAGGCCAGAAGAGGCAGACCAAAAATCTGAAACAGAAAAATAATCAGCGATAAAATCCCCTCAGGCTTATTTTCATTGGCTCTTATCAGGATCTGATTTCCCAGCGGTCCATTGGAGAACACAAGGATATTGAAAAGATTCCATCCCAGATGAAGGCCTACAGGAAGATAAAGTGACTTTGTCACGGCAAATGCATAAGCAAGCATATACCCGAAAACAGAGGTCATTACAAAAATAATGACCATTTGAAAAGGATTTCCGAAAGCATTGTATGAAAACCAGTGATAGATTCCAAAACAGGCCGCTGACAATAAGCAGGCTTTCTTTACTCCTAATTTCTCGATGGCAACATACAGTAAAGCACCCCTGAAAATAAGCTCTTCAAACAATACTGACTTTAAAACCCACCATAATCCCGGTAGCAGAATCAGGAATGATATCTGTTGATTCAGCTTCCAGTTGTTATTTGCTGAAATTTTAGAGGTAACATGATAAATAATACAGCAGACTGCCGCAAGAAATATTCCGGTAAACAGTTGTGTAAGCCTGCTCCGGGAAGGCTTAAATCCCAAAACACTAAGATTTTGCTTCACAATAAACCAAAGCAAAAGCCAGGAAATAACTAATTCAGCAATAAGACCAATCATAGGTTATTTGTTTTACTATCAGCGTATTGAACTCTGATTAAAGCGAAATTAATAAAAAATAAGGTCTGAAAATTATTTTTATAAAATTATATGCACTATTAGCATAGTAGAATCCGGTAAACATTGGCATTCGCTCAAATAAATTGTATTTTTAGAATTCAAATCTAAACAGGATAAAATAAGGAAAGATAGCTGGATCCGTTCCCAAAACCGCTTGCAAACATTGGGAGCTGTTCCGTCTTTTTGAAATAAATTTATGAATGAAACTTTTGCAGATAAGGTTATTGAATTTAACGAAAATCTAAAGTTTTCCGGGAAGCTTCCTGAAGATTTTCAGGTGTTGAATCCGTATCTGGATAATCCGGAAACCATGATGGTGATGAAAGAATTCTACCACAAATATTATAACGATTCAGCACAAAGAAAACTGATGATCGGCATCAATCCGAGCCGCCACGGAGCAGGAGTTACAGGAGTTCCGTTTACAGATACCAAGCGTCTGGAATCTGTCTGCGGTATACCCATGAAATCAGCGCATACCCATGAAGTTTCTTCTGTTTTCATGTATGATATGATGGTTGATTATGGCGGTCCGCAAGAATTTTACAGGGATATTTATATCAATTCGCCATTTCCGCTGGCGATTGTCCGAAAAACAAAAAACGGCTGGCTGAATGCCAATTATTATGATGATAAAAACCTGTTTGAAGCAGTAAAAGATTTTATGATCAATTCATTACAAAAACATTTCAGCCTCGGCCTGGATGCTTCAGAAGTGTTTATCCTTGGAAAAAAGAATGCAGAATTTATTTCAAAGCTTAATAAGGAAACCAGGCTGTTCGGAAAAATGACCGTTTTGGAGCATCCCCGCTATATTCAGCAGTATAAATCCAAAGAAAAACAATTGTATATTGACAAATATATTATGGCATTGAAAAAATGAATTGCCGTTTTATGATTTGGGCTAAAATTAATATAGTATGACTATTTTTCCTGAAGAAGCAAAATTTAAATACAGCTGGCGTACTTACCAGAAGAATTTTCTGGATAATATGGAAGAATATCTTCACAACAGACATCTTCACGTAACTGCACCGCCCGGCTCAGGGAAAACAGTTCTGGGACTGGAAGTTATGCTGAGGCTTAATAAACCCGCCCTCATCGTTGCTCCCACTTTAGCTGTAAAAAATCAATGGATACAGAGATTCTGTGAACTTTTTCTGGATACAGAAGTTGTTCCGGATTGGATATCCGGGGATATTAAAAATCCGGGACTTATTACCATAACCACGTATCAGGGAATTCATGCCGCATCCGGTTATGTGGATGAAGAAGAAGATACCTGTAAAAAATCGTCGAGAGTCTCATTAGCCGATATTATCAGAAAGCTGAAAAAACAAAAAGTGGAAACCTTTATTTTCGATGAAGCCCATCATCTGAAAAACGCGTGGTGGAGGAGTTTAATGGAGCTGAAAGCTAAGATTGAACCTGTCATAGTATCCCTTACTGCAACACCTCCTTTTGATGTTTCAGGTACCGAATGGCAAAAATATATTCAGCTAAACGGTCCTATAGATGCGGAAATCTCTGTTCCTGAACTGATGATAGAAGGCGATCTTTGTCCACATCAGGATCTGGTGTATTTTACATTACCATCTTATGAGGAGCAGCAGGAGATAGAAGATTATCATGCCCGGGCAGATGCTTTTTTTAAAGAGATCAGTACTGATGATATTCTTTTAAATGCTTTGGAGCAACACCCTGTTTATCAGAAACCGTTAGAACACCTGGATTGGATTTATGAAAATATATCATCATACACCTCAGGGCTCGTATATTTGCATTTCAGACAGAGGGAAATCCCTGAAATTCATTTTGATATCATAGGAGATCATCAGAAATACGTCCCGGAATTTGATTTTTTCTGGCTCGAAGAACTCCTTGATTTTTATCTGATTGTAGATGAGTTTCATTTTAAAAAAGAAGAAGAACACCGTACCAAGCTTGGAAACAGGCTTAAACACCAGGGATTTTTTGAGAAAAAGACCATAAGCTTTTTTACTAATCAACATTTAAGCAAAATCCTGAACTCCAGTATTGGAAAACTTCAGGGCATCAAAGATATAGCCGATTTTGAATTCTCAATTCTGAAAGAAGATCTGAGAATGGTTATCCTTACCGATTTTATAAAAAAGGAATACCTGACCAGCGGACAGGAAAATAATCTTCCGTTGGACAAAATAGGAGCAGTACCCATTTTTGAAAAACTGAGAAGGGAAAATGCTCAGAATAAAAAAATAGGAGTTCTTACAGGAAGCCTGGTCATCATTCCGGTTTCAGCAAAAGATCAGCTCAATGCCCTTTGCCTTAAAAAAGGGATATCCGGGATATCTCTTTCACAGCTTACGTATGATTCGGATTATATTCAGATTAGCCTTAGCGAGCACATCAGACATGATCTTGTATACATTGTAACCGAGGTTTTTCAGGCAGGTGGTATACAAATACTTATTGGAACCAAATCTCTGCTGGGAGAAGGCTGGGATGCCCCTAAAATGAATACGTTGATTCTGGCCAGCTTTGTAAGCTCTTTCGTTCTTTCCAATCAGATGAGAGGACGGGTAATAAGAGTTGATAAAGATAATCCCGGTAAAAGCGGAAATATATGGCATCTGATATGCTTTGATCCTAACAGCGAAGATGGCGGACAGGACCTGAATATGATGAAGAAAAGATTTAAAACCTTTGTAGGAATTTCGAATAAAGAAGAAGCTACTATTGAAAATAATTTTGAAAGACTTCATCTGGGATCTGTTGAAAAGCCGGAAAGCATTTCAATAATTAACAGAGAAATATTTTCAAGGGCCGGAAACAGAAAAGGACAGTCGTCACGCTGGAAGGCTGCTTTAGATAAAGGAAATATCCTGATTGAGGAAATCAGGGTGCCTTCAACGGATATGGCTGAAATGCATAATATGAAAATGAATTATGTCAAAATTATGCTAAGTGATCTTTCAGGAGTTCTTATTTCATCTGTTTTGCTTTTTGGAAAAGATCTTTTCCTGGGAATACTTGAAAATGCAGATTCAATAGATTCCAGGAAGGGTTTGTTCCTGATTATCTCTATATTAGGAGCTGGAGGAATGATACGATACGGCAGGAAGTTTTATCGTGCATTAAAACAGTACCTGAAATATAAAAATATAGGTAAGCAGATAGGGCTTATTGGTGAGGTTGTTCTGAAATGTCTGGTACATGAAAGAATTATTACCACAGAGCCTGGAAAAATGAAAGTAATAAGTTCAGACAATAAAGGTAAAGAGGTATTCTGTTATCTGGAAGGAGGAAGTTATTATGAAAGATCACTATTCATTCGGGTGCTTCAGGAAGTAATTTCAAAAGTGGATAATCCAAGGTATCTGCTGAAGCAGAAAACTAAATTTTTCTTTACAAAAAAAGAAATATACTATCCCGTACCAGAGATTTTGGCCAAAAACAAGAAAAGTGCAGACTTCTTTGCCAGAACATGGAGTGAAAAAATTGAAAAATCCGAACTGCTTTTCACCAGAACGATTGAAGGCCGCCGCATCCTGTTACAACTAAGATTCCAGGCTCTCCTGAAAACAGATGCAAGAATAGAACATCTTCATAAATGGACACGGTAAATATAAAAATCCCCCGAACACCTCAGGGGATCTGACGATCATTTATGCATTAGAATCTTTATTGCACAAAGGCTTATGAAAAAATTGGGTTTTATTTTTTGATGACCTTTGAAGACCCGGACGGAGTTTTAATGATATATGTTCCGCCAGGAAATTCAGAAAGATCAATGTTTTGAGTACCTTTCTTAATGTCCATACTCTTCATCAGCTTTCCTTCCATACTGTAAATTTCAGCTTTTACATCCTTTTCCGTTTCAACGGAAACAGGCCCGTCAGTCGGGTTGGGAAAAATACTGATCCCTTTTTGCGCAGCTTTGGTTTCATGGGCTGCCAATACAATATTGCTGTCTTTTACCCAGGTGAATGCATCAAAGCCTGCATATCTGAACCCTCCATTCATAGTAATCTGAAGCTGATCAATAACAATATTTGAATAATTCTGACCGTTCAGATTAGTCATATCAATCAGAGTGTAGCCGTTAGTTGTTCCCAGACTGGTAGCAAATCCGGTGCTTTTAGTCTGTGTAAACTTAGTAACTCCACTTAGTTTTCCTGTAACAGTGATGCTTCCCGTTACATTAAGGTCCAGGTTCAAAGCTGATAAATACATCCAGAATCTGTTGACCTTAAACAGGTTTGAAGTGGTTTTGATACTGAATGACGGCGGAAAAGACGTATCATTAGAATTATCAATATATCTGTTGTCATTACTTGTTCCACTCCAACCTGTACCAGGATAATTTGCCTGTACATCAAAAACTCCCACATGGGATATGATATTGAAGATAACACCATTATCAGTGAAACTTGAACTTCCATGAGTTTCAGTCTCGAAATACTCAGAGCTGGTCTGCCCGAAAGAAAATATCGCTGTGAGCAGAGAGCAGATAGTTAAGAAAATAGTTCTTTTCATGATTTAGGTTTTAAAGGTGATTTAGATTTTAACTTCGTGGAGGGTAGATCCCTTCTACACAAATAATATAATTCAGTCCTAAATAAGGCGGCATATTATTAACCGGAAGATTTTGCCCCGTAAAAGTTATAGATTTTGGATTGATGGTTGTATCCGGATCTGCTTGTACAAAGCTTGGTACAGCGTTAAAGTCTCTGCCTACCTGTGTTCCTGTCATAGCAATAGATGCTGTTGGAGAAGGAGGGGATACGGTAGCATTTTTATTAGCTGCCTTCAGTTGAAATCCAGATCCAATACTTGGAAGATTAGAAGCTAGCAGCGTATTCTGAGTAGTTCCGGACTGAATTCCCAAAGGATAATTTTCACTAGAGTTAACGCTTCCGGCACCTATGGCCATACGTCCTTTCAGATTGGGCAGAGCGAAAGTATCAATTCCGTTTCCTCCATAAGTGGTTCCCAGAATTGAAAATAAAGCGCTGTTTTGCGAAATTCTTAATAAGCTCCCGTCACAGAACATCCAGCCTCTCGGTGCAAAATTTCCGGCAAATAATTTTACGATTCCAATGTACTCATCCATAATAAAAAGTTTTCAGTGATTAAATTTCCTACTCGTATAGGGCTTTTCGGATTCCGCCTCTGTTGATCAATTGTTTTGATAGGTCAAAGGAACGATTTCCTTTAAAACAGCACTAGCGTAGAAAACACCAAATTGCAGACTACGTATTTATACGTAGCTGGTGTAATGAAGAGTATTTCAGGAATGTTGCGTCTGATGTTCGGAAACTGCAATGGAAACAATAATTTGTAAAGTAATATTTTCTCTGAAAGACCAGTATTTAGTATTTTTGTAAGAATCCAATTTAAAATAAAAATGAACGAATTTGTAGCATCAGAAATTAAAAATAATATCGCCGAAATTACTTTCGGAACTCCCAAAAGCAACTCGCTTCCTGGGGCTATTCTGGAAAAACTTGCCCAGACTATTCTGGATGAAGGAGCTAAAGATGAGGTAAAAGCCATTTTAGTGAAAAGTGAAGGAGAAAAGGCTTTCTGTGCAGGGGCCAGCTTTGATGAGCTTCTGGCTATTGAGGAACTGGAAGCTTCC
This sequence comes from Chryseobacterium indologenes, assembly GCF_001295265.1. Classification (GTDB taxonomy): domain Bacteria; phylum Bacteroidota; class Bacteroidia; order Flavobacteriales; family Weeksellaceae; genus Chryseobacterium; species Chryseobacterium indologenes_A. Next base: position 85,088 of record NZ_LJOD01000013.1, read on the forward strand.
ACAAAATTTTTCGGAGGATTTGCTAAAGTGCTTAATGCAATGAGAAACTGTGGAAAAATAGTGGTCGTTAGAGTTCAGGGAAAAACAACCGGCGGAGGAGTAGGAATTGCATGTGGGGCAGATTATTGTTTTGCTACGAAAGACTCAGCATTGGCATTAACAGAAATCAATCTCGGAATAGGGCCTTTTGTAATTGGTCCGTATGTAGAAAGAAAAATCGGAAAGTCGCAGTTCTCTGCAATGGCTATTGATGCAGATTTCAGATCTGCTGCATGGGCAGAACAGCATAATGTTTATCACTCCGTTTCAGACAATATTGCAGAAATGGATGAAAAGCTTGAAAAATTCTTGCAGACTTTAGCTTCCAGAAGCAGTGATGCTTTAGCGCTGATCAAAAAAGTATCATGGGAAGGAACAGATCATTTTAATGAGCTGATGCCGGCAAGAATCCATATGAGTGCAAGCCTTATCCTTGAAGATTCTGCAAAGAAAAATATCGAAGCCATCAAAGAAAGACTGAGAGCCAAGTAAAAAGCAGCTATCCTAAAAAAATACAGCCGTTGATTCAGTCAACGGCTTTTTATTTTCCCATTGGCTGCGAAGCAGATTCACTTTTACTTTTTTTGAAAAAATATTTTGCAGGATAAAAATAAATTATAACTTTGTAATTCAAAGTTCTTTTTATGGATTCGAAAAATTATCACGAAGACTTGTCCCATATCCGTTCCATGATGGAGCGGTCTTCCCGGTTTATTTCACTGAGCGGTTTGTCCGGTGTATTTGCAGGACTTGCGGCCTTAATTGGAGCAGGGTATGTATATTTTGTCCTTCAACGGGAAGGAATTGATTATTTTGAGGGAGAAAGGAATTTTTTCAGCCCTGAACTGGTAAAAGAACTGATGATAACCGGGTTTGCAATTCTGGTGGTTGCTGTGGCCAGCGGATATATTTTTACAGCTCATAAAAGTAAAAAGAAAGGACTGAAAATCTGGGATGCAACAACAAAACGCCTGCTGGTTACCTTTGCAGTTCCTTTAGTATCAGGAGGTATTTTTTGCCTGGCACTGATCTTCCACCATCTTTATGTTTTTATTGCACCCGCTACACTCATCTTTTATGGATTGGCTTTAGTAAGTGCAGAACGATATACCCTGACAGACATAAAATATTTAGGGTATTTTGAGATTGTTTTAGGACTGATTTCCCTGTTCTTTTTAGGCTGGGGATTAATTTTCTGGGCATTTGGATTCGGAGTGCTGCATATTGTGTATGGATTAATCATGCATAAAAAATATAAATAAGACTGTTTTCTGCTGAATGAAAAAGCGTATCATTTTTCTTATCCTTATTTTTGCAGGAATTTTCTTTGGAAGAGGCTTTTTATACAGAACTTTTTTTAGTTATGAAACCATCAGAGAGAGGCAAATTTATCCATTTGAAAATGAGAATTTTAAAAATGATAAGCCTGACAGAGACATAGAAGAAATTATTGAAGGCGGGTTAAAACATACTTCATCCCTACTGACGTTTAGTTTCGGCCCCTGTGAAAATGATCCCAATCTGCTTTTGAGAGCAAAAAAAGCCAATTGTATAGGATATTCTGCACTTTTAGCAGCATTGATACAGGCTGAGCTCAGGAAGGATAAATTGGATAAAGAATGGGAGGTGAGCCATGAAGTAGGAGAGATTTATTTTTTGAATAAAAATATCAATCAGTATTTCACTTCAAAATTTTTTAAAGATCATGATTTTGTGGTCGTGAAGAATAAAGAAACAAAAGAAAGAATAGCCATTGACGCAGCGCTTTATGACTATTTCAGAATAAATAAGATAACGTTAAAATGATAAAGATAAATCAGCTCAATAAAGAATTCGAAAGCCGTGTAAGACTGGGCATCATGTCTGTTCTTATGGTGAACGACTGGGTTGATTTCTCTGAAATGAAAGCCTTGCTGGAAATCACAGACGGAAATATGGCAAGCCACAGCAATGCTCTGGAAAAAGCAGGATATATAGAAGTGAAGAAAGAATTTGTAGGAAAAAAGCCTAAAACTTCTTACCGGGTTACCCAAAGCGGAAGACAGGCCTTTACAGAACACCTCAATGCTCTGGAAAAATTATTAGGAAGGTAATTCCTATATTTTTTTGAAAATTGACTTTGTATTTCAAAGTACTTTATAAAAATTGAATAATATGATGACACAAAAACAAAAAACACTTACGATTTACGCCCTTCCATTGGCTTTATTGTGTATTCCGCTATTCGGAAATATGATTTCTGATGAGGTCAACTGGTCCCCTTCAGATTTTATGATTGCCGGACTATTGCTTTTTGCTGCTGCTCTCCTGATTAATCTTGTAAGAAACAATATTAAAAGACAGGGCCGGAAAATCATGATCTGTGCTTTCATCCTGCTGGTTCTCATTATAGTTTGGGCAGAATTGGCAGTAGGGATTTTCGGAAGTCCGTTTGCCGGAAACTAGCTCCGGATTCTCTTTTCGGAAACTAAAAATACTATAGGACTCAATGACAAGGAAAAAATTCATAAAAAGACTGATGCAGTTATCCATAATAGGAGCATTCCCTGCGTTGTATTCTTGGCAGGTGGAGCCTTTCTGGGTGGAATTTGTCCAAAGAAAGCTTCCGGTTAAAAATTTACCGGAGGCTCTGAACGGAAAGACGCTGATGCAAATTTCTGATCTCCATGTTGGAACCCGTTTCGATTGGAATTTTCTGATTAGGTCTTTTCAGGAAGCACAAAAGTTCAATCCTGATTTTGTAGTCTACACCGGGGATTTTGTGAACCACGGAAATGCAGAAGAACAGGGATCCCTGAAAAAAGTAATGAAACATGCTGTCCACGGAAACCTGGCTACTTTCGGAATACTGGGAAACCATGATTATGGAGAAGACTGGAAAGATATACACTGTTCAGAAAATATCAGCAGGATTCTTGAAAACTCGGGTATTACCATGCTGAAAAACAGAAGTGAAGAAAGCTACGGACTGAACTTTATTGGTTTTGAAGACCTGTGGTCTCCCAATTTTGGATTTTCTGAAGTTATGAAGAATTACAATCCTTCGGAAGCCTCCATTGTGCTCTGCCATAATCCTGACGCTTGCGATATGGATATCTGGAACGGCTATCAGGGATGGATTTTGAGTGGACATACCCATGGCGGACAATGCAGGATTCCGGGAGTAATTACACCAGTTCTTCCCGTGAAAAATAAAAAATATAACGCAGGAGAAATTGATCTTCTGGATGGAAGAATGCTCTATATCAACCGCGCAATCGGTCATTCTTTTCAGGTCCGGTTTATGGTCCGTCCGGAAATAACGGTTTTTACTTTAACCAGGGCTTAAGATGATAAAAGATAAATACATTGTCAATATAGGGAAATCCGTCTTCAGAATTCATTTAACGCTTCAATACAACTTAAAATAAAACAATGAAAGATCGTGAAATTATTAACATAGGAGGAGGGCTGTTTGCATTGTGCTTCCTGTTGGGAAATATCTGTCTCTTCGGATTTATGTTTACCCGAGATGACCGTTTCATGGCCGGTGGTTATATGCTGCTTGTATTCGGATCCATACTGAACATGATTGTGATAAGCGGGCTGCTGCTGTATGGGCTTATTATCTGCCAGGCAAAGCTCAGTGCCTGCATTAAAGCTATAGGAATACTTCTCATCAACATCCCTCTTGCCATTGTATATGCTTTAATAGGACTTAGTATCATTTAAAATAATTAATTATGAAAAAAATACGTGTTGCTTTTTTACTTTTCGTCTATGACAAAACCCAGAAACTCTACAGAAAATATTTTAAAAAGAAAAAAAGACAGTGGCAGTTCAATGAAAAGCAGCTGCTGGAGTTCAAAGAAGATTCTTTAGGAAGAAAATTAGGAGAGTTCTATAAAAAATATGGATTCTCTATGATCCCCAAAATGGAAAACCACGATGTACACCATCTGATCACAGGCTGTGGGACCAATTTTGAAGATGAAATTGCCATGCAGTACCTGCTTCTCGGAAACGGAAAACTTAATGCCCACCTTCTTGCTGCAGTGGTATTGGGAACCCTGATCCTTCCGGAATATCTGAAAATCTATATCAGTGCCTACAAAAAAGGCCAGCGAATGAGACCGTTTCATAGCTGGGATTTTGAAAGCCTGCTGTGGCAGAATTTTGATAACCTGAAAGATTATATTCAGCAGAAAGAAACAGTTGTACTTTATTAATTAAATCAATAATACCATGAAAACTATCAGATACAGCCCGTTGGGCAGAAATGTTTTCCTTGCATCATTTTTAACAGGAACATTTATTTTTATCAGTTTCCTGGTAACCCGCTCAGACTTTCTGGTCACATTGGGTTTTTACCACGTCGTTACCGCAGCAGTCGTCAACCTGATCGTGCTGTTGTATGAACTTATACAGTTTCTGACCAGTGTTTCAGATCATAAGGCTTCAGGAAATTCCATACTCCTGATGCTTCTTAATATTCCGGTTACAGCCCTGTATCTCTTGATTGTCTTTAACATTTAAATTTTTTAATTATGAAAACACATCACTATATATTTCTTACAGCCACCCTGTTTGTCGTTCTGTTTTATGATCAGGATATAGGACTGAATCTCGGGATCCTGGGAATTATCTATGCCATATTGACTTTGCTTAAGACGCCGGAACAAAACAGGACCAGGATATTCCTGATACTTTTTGTGACAAGTTTGTTGTCATCCATTGCTTTTATGCGGTATAGAGATTTTCCTTCATTGCTGGCGGTTGTAAGTTCATTTATCATGCTTTCTTTCCGGTCCCGGAACAGGAAGCTGAAAATGCTGTTCCTTATTCCGGTCTTTGTGATCAACTGTATTACCTTTTTCTTCAGGTTTTTCAGCTTTGATGCATGGCTGCCAAAGAAAAGCTTCTCCGGAGCCTGGCAGAAAACTGTGGCTTTCGTTCTTATTCCTTTGGTATTTTTATCAGTTTTTTTCGCTGTTTATTCAGTAGGAAGTGATCACTTTGCCGCAGTATTCAGGGATTATGAACTGGATCTGAATGTGTGGCAGGTCATCTGCCTGTCGGCCATCGGTTTTTTCATTGCCTTCAATTACTGGAACTATACGGTAGAAAGACCAATCTATAAAATGAATCATCTGCTGGATAATGACTTCGGTGAGAACAGGAAACCCCAGAAATCAACGTATTCTTTTCTGGATCTTGATGCTGAAAGAATCAGTGGGGTAGTTTCTTTCTTTTCACTGAATATTTTGCTGGTCTTTTTTATCATCACTTATAATTATGAACAGTTTTATGAAGCTGTAAAAACCCCTTCCCGGCTTTCAGAAGAAACCCATGAGAGAGTGAATGCAGTGATTGTATCTATTATAATGGCGATTCTCGTGATCATGTTCTACTTTAAATCAGGCTTTAATTTTGACCCCAAAGCCCGGCTGATGAAAATCTTAGCCCGAATCTGGATATTTCTGAATGTAGTTCTGGTATTGTCTGCTGCCGTAAAAAACTATGAATATATTGTGAATTATGGATTTACCTATAAGAGACTTGGTGTTTTTGCCTTTCTTATCCTTTCTCTGGCAGGGCTGGCGATGACTTTTATTAAAATTCAGAAACAAAAAAGGAATACATTCCTGTTCAATACAATGGTCTGGTATTTTTATGGAACCATTCTGGTCTGCAGCTACATCAACTGGGGAGGTTGGATTACCTTACAGAATATGAAACGTAAAGACTTTGCAGTGGATTATCATTTCAGGTCCATTAATTTCAGTGAAAGACCTTTGCTGAAATATGCAGATGAAAAAAGGAACCCTGAGCTCAGAAAGAAAATAGAGGATAAAATTAAAGTTGAAAAATCAAAACCGTTCCTTTCAAAAATTATCTATTATCAGACCCTGAAATAAAAATAAAAGATTACCAGAAAAGCACTTGGAATAATTTTAGCTCTGAAAAGATCATAAGCCGGAGTGGTGAATCATTGAAAATCTTTTTCCGGTTTAAACTACAGTTGACACATCATTCTAAAAATAAAGTACTATGAAAAAGAGCCTGTTATTCATTCCAATCATCATCCTTTCCTGTAAAAAAGAATCAAAAGAGGTTACGGTGCAGGATAAAGATTCCACAGTGGTTGCAGAAATGCCGGATTCTGTAGTAAAATCAGATTCTGCGGTGCTTAAAAAAGATTCTGTCAGTAATCCTGCTTCTGCGGCAGCAGAAGGAGGGAGGAAAGGGATAATGAGAGAAGAAAAGAACGGACAGATCATAAGAACAGCTGAAGCATCACAGCTTCCTTTCGCATTGGGAGAAGAGTTTACAAAAGACGGGCAGGAGCTTGTCCTAAAACTTAAGCATTATGAAAAATCAGATCTGAAAGCTACAATCACAACCAACGAAAAAGACTTTAATATCCGTTTCAATCAGATCAGGTTGCCTAGCGGAGACTATGACGGACCTTTCGGAAGAGACATCACGTATAAAATCCCGGAAAAAGGTGAAGTATGGCTTATTATCGGGAAAAGTAATATGGCTTCAGGAAATACAAAAGGCAGTTTTATGATCAATGTCGAATAGTTATAATCAATTTGGTATAATTTCTGCAAACTGAACTCTAAAGTTTAAAATTATGAAAAATATATTTTTAATGACAGCCGCTGTTTCAGTGCTAGCAGTAAGCTGTGGAACAGTACAGTCGCTGGTTCAGAATACATTCCCTTATACAGCCAATGTCCTGGTTTCTACGGGAGTGCCTGCCGATAAAGAAGTTTCTTCAACCTCTACTGCCACCAATGTGCAGACATGGTTCGGGGGAAATAATAACGCTAAAATTAAAGATGTAAGAATTTCTGATGCGAAGATCTCTGTGGTTTCTCCGTCAGGCGGAAATCTGAGTGCTTTTAAAACCGTCAAAGTATATATTTCATCAGCCGGTACAGGAGAAAGGCTGGTAGCCTCACGTTCCAATATATCAACCAATTCTTCCAGCCTGAATCTTGACCTTAATGATACCGGGTTTCTGGATGAGGTAGTAAAAAGCTCCGGCCTTACCGTAAGAACGGTTTATGAACTGAAAAACCAGACCAGCTCAGATATGAACGTCAAAGTTGCGCTTAACTTCAGTAGTATTCCTGCGACATAGTTTACTATACAATGATTAAAAAACACCTTTCAGCAGCTCTGAAAGGTGTTTTTGTTGGCTTATAGTTTGGTAAATTTCTCAACAACTCTTCTTTGCCCTTCATTAATATTGATCATATATTGTCCCGGAGGAAATGAAGATACATCAATTCTGTCATCTGCAAAAACTGAATTTTTCAGAACAGATCGTCCCTGCATATTGATAATTTCTATATCAAGCTTTTTATTTTCACTACTTTTTAACGCAATATAGCTGCCTGCCGGATTAGGATAGATTTTGATTTCTAACGGAAGTGGATTTTTTGCAGGCGCTGCAAAGCTGCCCTCTAATTGTAGTATGGCATTTTTTACATTGGGAAGCGGTCCTATTTTCTTATTGGTATCTGTTCCTCCCTGAGGAATTCCTGTAGAAATCAAAAGATTTTTCATGGCTGCCGGACTTAAATACTGACCCGTATTCTGCCGGTAGAAAGACTGGATGAGTACTGCTGCTGAGGCTACAATAGGAGTGGCAGAACTTGTTCCGCTGAAATAATTGTAAGTCCTGTTGTTATCATTATCATATTTCTGGTAAGAGCCATATCCTGCCGCCAGAACACTGCTTCCCCAACCCTGAACATCCACCCTGCTTCCGTAGGTACTGAAGCTTAGCTTAGAATGCGTGGTATTGGGAGATCCGGCTCCTACAATAATGGCTCCGCTGTTTCCTCTTGCCCGGTAAGCAGTATAAAAAGGATCATCCAAATCCTGATTTCCGTTTCCTGCTGCTGCAATAATGATAATTCCCGCATCTGTAGCCGCTTTGGTCAAGTCCCAGATTACGCTGTCATATTCTGCCGGGCAGTAACCGTCTTTCCCGCCGGTCTGCATTTCATATAGAATAATGTCCCCGGCCTGGGAAGCATTGATAGACCTGCTTACTGCCGAAGCCCTGTTATAACCAACAGTGGTCCATTCTAAATAACCTTTTATTTCAGAAACACCATATGCTGCCCCGGAAAGGCCTACATTGTCCTTTGCTGAACCCATAATACTTACCACAGCGGTTCCATGATCCATATAATTGTTGGCCGATAATCCGGAGTTAGGCGTGTAACCTGATTCCAGCTGTATAAAGTTCTGGGCAGACAGCATTTCGTGGGTTTTATGAAAACCATATTCTACGTCACGAACACGGATGTTCTGTCCGGTAATCCCTCTGGACCAGGCATACTTTGCATTAATTCCGGGATTATCATTGAGGTAGGTCTGCAGATTTTCCAGGTTAGGCGTTACGGTATACATTTTCACCAGCGGAGGCTCAACCGGAGTGCTGCTCATCACAGATACATATTCTATCTCAGGGAATTTTTCGAGCGCCTGAACCAGTTTTTTTATGCCTTCTTCATTTTGTATGGGAAGATCAGCTTTGAATATCCGTTTCAGTTTTTCTACAGATTCACCCGAATGACCGTTGGCTTTGCTGTCTCTGGTCATTTCTTCAAGCTTCTGATCACTGAAGCCGAGATCATACGTAAATGATATCTGGTTGGCCTGGGTAAATTTTTCCAGTTCGGGATTTTTACGGAATGCTATTTTTTCAGAATTGATACCTTTTGAAAAGCAGACGTAAATGTTTTCTTTCAGAGGCTCAGCTTTATTTATGGCATGTTGGCCATAGGAAGGGAAAAAGCATAAAATAAGTAACGTGAAAAGTGAAATTTTTGTTCTCATAATATTGTATTAAATGGTTGTGGATCATATCTGATTGATGGTGTTTTTCTAATGTAAAATGAGATAAAATAAATGCACACAGTTTTACTCTGTAAATAAAGATCGTATCAAAAATAAGAATAAAAACAGATTCAAATCACTTTTTTGTGAATTTTTTTAATTCATAATTTATGAAATGTTGATTAAGACGGTATGAAATGAAAAACGTCTTTCTGTAATTCCGAAAGACGGTATTGTTATGAGAAGGTAAATAAATCTTGTAGCAGTATCGTTTGAAACTTTAGAAGACCTCGCGGGAAAATGAATTTGTACTCCTATGGATGATGAGTTTCATTGATTTCCTGGGCTAATTTTTCGTTATTGAATCCATTACGATAGTTACAGGGCCGTCATTAATTAAGGAAACCTTCATGTCTGCCCCAAAGATTCCGCTTTCAGTTTTCAATCCGGATTTAGCTATTTCTTCTTTAAAATAATCAAAGAGAGGAACGGCTTTATCAGGTTTTGCTGCCTTTATGAATGAAGGACGGTTCCCCTTCTTATAATCAGCAATTAATGTAAACTGGCTGATACAAAGAATTTCTCCCGAAATATCTTTCACCGAAAGATTCAGTTTCCCCTCTTCATCACCAAAAATCCGGAGATTCAGTACTTTCTGAACCAGCCAGTCCGCATCTGCCTTTTCATCATTTTCATCTATTCCTGTCAGCAGCATTAAGCCTTTACCGATATTACCTACTGTTTTTCCGTCTACTTTTACACTGGCTTCGGATACTCTTTGTATGACAATCTTCATTTTATTGGTCTTTACTTTTAAGCTTCCAATATAGGAAAACTTAAAGAAAAGCAGTAGAAATTCAGGGGAATTTTGTTAAATGGTAAGCTATAATTTTATATATTGACGGGCTTTTCATATTCAGCACTCTGAAAAGCTTTAAATCCTGATAATAATGCAAAAGATAACCGTGATACTTTTAACACTGATGAGCTGTTTGTTATATTCTCAAAATGACCGGTTCATTTATGATGTGACTTTCAAAAAAGATTCGTCTTCCAACGAAATTACAAGAGAAAATTATCATTTAGACATTACAAAGGAAGAAATAACCTACTATAACAGAATTTATTATATCAATGATTCCGTATTTGCCGCAACGGGAAAAGAAGGTTTTAAAGGGTATCGCTTAACTTCCTTTTTAACCAGGAATAAAGGCAATGATTTTTATGAAAATTATGAATACATAGGGGATGTAAATTTTTATAAGCTGGAAGCACCTGCTGATCTTGTATGGAAAATATCGGACAGTACAAAAATGATAAACGAATTAAAAGTGCAGAAGGCAGAAACCGGTTTTGGAGGGAGAAAGTGGGTTGCCTGGTTTACCCAGGAGATTCCTTTATCGTATGGTCCGTATAAATTTAGCGGTCTTCCCGGGCTGATTATTGAAATCCACGATACCCGTAAAGATTATATCTTCAAGCTGATTAAAAGTGAAAAAATTCCCGGAAACTATAAAAGCTACAGCCTGAAAGAAAGGAGAAGTAATGCTGTGAAAATCAATCAGAAAAAGCTGGATGACCTGAAATTAGAGCTGTATCAGAGCCCTTTTAAATATGTTCTTAATGGTAAACTGAGTATTCCTGAAGGAAAAAAGCTTCAGCTGGATGACGGCACCATCCTGACAAAAGAAGAATTAAAACCGGCAGAAAAAAATGAGCGGAAAAAACTCAGGTCTTTCAATAACCCGATAGAATTGGATAAGGCTATTCAATATCCCGGTGATTAATAAAAAAACCGCAATAAGATCAATTGCGGTTTGTATTTTAGGCTAATAATAAATATTCAGGGTTTTGGATGCCGGGTCGTAATTGTAAGGGTACGTTTTTGGAGGAAGCGAGGTTTGAGCTCCGTCCAGCGGTTGGCCTGTATTCAGAAGCCATTTTGTATTGTCTTTCGGGCACAGAATATTGATGTTGTTTTGTACTTCAAGAGTCGTGTTGGAATCAGGGCATATATGGGGAGCATTACGGTCGTAAACTTTAAATGCATCACCCACACGAACAACGATCAGCCCTCTGGTTCCGGACTGCTGCTCGTCCACATAAATCCAGCCTCCGCTGTACGTAAGATTATAATAAGCCGGAAGGTTGAGGTTCAGGGTAACATTAATAGGATTGTTGGGAAAGCAGCTTACAGTGTCTTCTCTGCTTCCGCATGAGTTTATAGTTAAATTACTGAAAATCAGAAATATGAAAATAGATAGTATTGAAAAAGTTTTTTTCATTTCAATTTAAATTTTTATATATTTGTAAAAATAAAACGATTATAATACGAAAACATTGTCCGGCAAATGTCGGATTATTTTTTTATACTAAAACTAAATTTTGAAAATTATGGCAAGCTATGTAACAAAGGAGGGGCTAGAGAAAATGAAAGCTGAGCTGGAACAGTTGGAAACTGTGGAAAGACCAAAAATTACCCAGCAGATCGCAGAAGCAAGAGACAAAGGAGATTTGTCTGAAAATGCAGAATACGATGCGGCCAAAGAGGCTCAGGGAATGCTTGAAATGAGAATTTCCAAGCTGAAAGATACTATCGCAACCTCTAAAATCATAGATGAAAGTCAACTAGATACTTCAAAGGTTTCTATACTTACAACAGTAAAGCTTAAAAATAATGCTACCAAGCAGGAGCAGATTTTTACACTGGTACCGGATAATGAAAGTGACCTTAAAGCAGGAAAGATTTCTGTGAATACCCCTATCGCAAAAGGACTGCTTGGAAAAGTAGTAGGCGAGACTGCGGATATTGTTCTGCCAAACGGAAACAAACTGTCTTTCGAAGTATTAGACATTTCTCTATAGTCTGATCATCTTCTTATCTGTATTTCTGATTATTAACTCTATTATTTAACTTCTAACTTCTAAAACATGAGCAGTATATTCACAAAAATCATCAACGGCGAAATTCCCTCCTATAAAATTGCAGAGGATGAGAACTTTATCGCATTCCTAGATGCAATGCCTTTGGTGAAAGGACATACACTGGTTGTTCCCAAAAAAGAAGTAGACCTGATCTTTGATCTGGAGAGTGAAGAATACAAAAACCTTTGGGGATTTGCACAGAACGTAGCGAAGAAGATAAAAAATGCTGTTCCCTGCGTGAGAGTAGGGGTGGCAGTAGTGGGACTTGAAGTTCCGCATGCACATATCCATCTCATCCCTTTGAATAAGATGGAAGATATGAATTTCAGAAATGAAAGATTAAAATTAACCGACGAAGAATACACAGAGATTAAAAACTCAATTATTAATTCTTAAAAAACATAAATCGTAAAAAAGTAATTTTTTACGATTTTCTTTAACATATACAATATATTATTATAGTATGAACTCAAACCAATGTTCTTTCTGCGGCAGAAAAAGAAATGAAGTACAGATGCTGATTTCCGGGCAGAATGGTTTTATCTGCGAAAACTGTATAGAGCAGGCGCATGTAATTGTAAAAGACAGCGTTTCCAAGACAGGATATTCACCGGCAGAAACTATAGATGAATTAAAAAAACCTAAGGAGATCAAGGTATTTCTTGATCAATATGTTATCGGGCAGGACCAGGCTAAAAAGCAGCTTTCAATTGCCGTGTACAATCACTATAAAAGACTTCTTCATGCCAAAGATGAAAACAGGGAAGTAGAGCTGGAAAAGTCTAATATCATCATGATCGGGGAAACAGGTACCGGAAAAACCTTGCTGGCAAAAAACATTGCCAGAGAACTGAATGTACCTTTCTGTATTGTAGATGCAACCATCCTCACAGAAGCCGGTTATGTAGGAGAGGATGTAGAAAGTATCCTTTCACGGCTTCTAATGGTAGCAGATTATGACGTGGAAAAAGCCGAAAAAGGAATTGTATTTATTGATGAGATTGATAAGATTGCCAGAAAATCCGATAACCCAAGCATTACAAGAGACGTTTCCGGAGAAGGAGTACAACAGGGATTGCTGAAGCTGCTGGAAGGAAGCATTGTTAATGTACCGCCTCAGGGAGGAAGAAAACACCCGGACCAGAAATATATCCAGGTCAATACCCAGAATATTTTGTTTATAGCCGGAGGTGCTTTTGACGGAATCAAGGAAATTATTGAAAGAAGAATGAACAAGCAGGCAATTGGCTTCAGCTCCGAAAAAATTAATAAAGTAGATGAAGATGAATATGTATTAACGAATATTAATGCAATTGACCTTCGTTCTTTCGGATTAATTCCTGAACTTTTGGGAAGGTTTCCAATCATTACTTACCTTGATAAACTGACAAAAGAAACCATGGTAAGAATTATGAAAGAACCTAAAAATTCTATCATCAATCAATTTGTGGAACTTTTCAAAATGGATGGTACTAAATTATCTTTCACAGACGGGGCTATTGAGAAAATTGTAGAAGAAACCATTGAGAAGGGATTAGGCGCCAGAGGCTTAAGAGGAACTACCGAAAAGGTTCTGGAAGATTATATGTTTTCCATAGGAGAAGAGAAAGAAATTATATTGACGGAAGATAATATTTTTGTTAATAAATAAAATATATTTTTTTGTAAGAAATAAAAATCATACCTTTGCGGGTGAGATTGTATTAACACACAAATAATTTATACAATGAGAAAAAGTTTATTTGCTATAGGTCTTTTAGCCGTTAGCTATTCTGTTCAGGCGCAGAATGTTTTATGTCACGTAGACACTAACGCTAATATGTATGTAAGCGAAGGTACCCTGGTTTATAGTGGTGGAGGTGTACAGACAAAAGGCAATGGTCTTCTGGATGTTCACGGTAACGTTATGATTGTAGGTGCCGCAGGAGATGCTTTAAAAACAATTACCAGCACCGGAACAGATAAAACCGATGGTGGTAATATCGTGTTAAGGCTCAATAATTCAGCCAGCTATGATACTTCTACTTACGGGCAGCTGTATATTAACGGTTTAAACCAATCAGATATTACAGGTATTGTAAGTAAAGAATTCAAAAGCAAAAAGCATGGTAATGGTAATTTCTACCAGCAATTGGCAATGCCGTTTTTTGGTAAAACCCTGAGCTCTTTATCTACAGAATTCGGTAAAGTATTCAATACTCAGCGATACAGTAAGAATGAAATTCTAAAGCTGAATAATACCAACAATGTTGCCGAAACAATCACCAGTCTTGCAACAACAACCAGCGATCCGTCCGGCTACTATATGTTGGGATCAAACAACAACAACTTAGACACCAGTACGCCGCCGGCTTCCCTTCCAACGATTGCTCCAACCCCTACCGGTTCTGTTTATACTATTAACGGACGCCCTAATGCAACATTAGCCACTGCTACCCTGCAGAATGGTGGAAGTGTAGATTTCGGGGCTAATGGTACGAACCTGAATCCGTATGGTGAAATGTATAACTCTCATGTCCAGGATCAGTTTGAGTTTTCAACGGGAGCCTGGGTGTCATCCACATATGGGAAAAATTTCTATCAGTTTGGAAATCCTTTCCTAACCAATCTTGACCTGTCAAGAATCGGTTATGTTGAAAACGGAGGTATTACAGACGGAAATAATATTACCAATATCTGGGGAGTAAGATATGACCCGGGAACTGTTGTGGTTACCGCTGCAGGTAATGCATACAGTATGGGAGCTCAGATTCAGACTTATAACCCTGTAACCGGGGTTCCGGCAGGAGACGTAGGGCTTATCATCAAACCTATGCAGGCATTTGTATTGAAACTGAGAAACAACAATCCTCAGACTTTAGATTTTAATACCCTTAGAAGATTTAATTCCACAACCAGAGCAGCAGCTACAGATTACAATGTAACAGCAGCGAAAAACACAACTACTGCCGGAACAATGAAGCAGCTTGGAGTAATTGGTCTGGATGCTAACGGGTATGAAGTTTCAAGAACATATTATGTAGTTTCCAATACTGCTACTACAGGATTTCAATCTTCAATTGCCACTACTGTTCAGGCAACCAATACGAGTTCCAATCTGATCGGTACATTTGAAGAATTGCCAAATGGAGGGTATGACCCGAACTACAACGCAAAATACTGGCTGTATATTAATGAAGCCAATGAGGATAACTTCTTAGGAAAAGATATCTTACTTTGGAATTATGACTATGATAAGCCAAACAGAAAAATTGTATCCTATAAATTTGAGATCAGAGAAAATGCTGAACTTGTTCCGGCAGGAACGCACCAGCTTTCTTCAGGAATCGGTTTCTACTACAAAGCTTCTAACGGTACAGTACAGCAGGCGAAACAAGGGGATATAGTGTCTCTGACATCTAAATCTTATAATTTATATTACGGTGAGCCAAACAGAGGTTCTTTAAGAACAAATGATACCGAGGCTACACAATCGAGAACAATGGTAGTTTATAATCCTGATATTACCAACTACATTGTGAGATTCGATCCGGATTGGAAAAAAGCAGATATTGAAGTTTATGATATGAGCGGTAAACTGGTTATTTCTAAAAAAGCAGTTGACACATCCAGAGATTTTGTAATTGAGCTTAACAGCGCTCTTAAAAACTCTTATGTTGTAAAAATTGTTTCAGATAAAGGAATAACCGTTAGCACTAAAATCTTAAAATAAATATTATGAAAACTATAAATAAACTAGTATCAGCTCTTTTTTTATTCGCCGTATTACTGGTCCGGGCAGCAGACCCTAATGATATGCCAGTACCGGGTGATGGTGGGTCGGGAACAGTAGGTCCCGGAAAACCAGCTTCTCCAATTGATATGTACATTTATGTACTGGGAATAGTAGCCATCATCTTCATTGCCTATTATACTAAAAAATATAAGAGCGTAAAAGCCTAAAATTTTATTAAAATAACATTAAACTCTCTGATTAGTCGGAGAGTTTTTTTATTTTTACCCTATGAAAAAGATTTATATAGTATCTGCAGTATTAGCTGCGTTTTCTTTACAGGCTCAATTTACTGTAACCATTCAGGCGCCTGCAGATTTTAAAGATCAGGATGCCATTCTATATACCCTAAACGGCTCAAAGGACGTTATTGTTACCAAAGAGCAGAATAAAAACAATACCTGGACTTTCAAGAATCCTAATCACTATATGGGAATGATGAAAGTATATTTCCCGGGCTCCAATAATACCGTTAGTTTTGTTTCTGAAAATAAGAATGTCAATATCAAACTGGATGTTCGGAACAATAAAATTAAAGATGTAGCTTATCTGGATGAAGTTAATGATCTTATGAGCAAGCAACAGGAAGGTTCCCAGAAAAAAGAGCTGATTCTTCCGGCTTTAGCACAGATTAAAGAATATTATAAGGATAATACAGATTTCGGGAAAGCTCTTAAAATAGAAATTGAAAGACTTTCAGGTAATGCTGCTGTTATAGATCCTGTAAAACACCCGTTTATTTCCTTCTATAATACCAATTACAGCAAGTTTCTGTCTAATTCTTCAGATCCTTCTAAAAAGGTTTCCCAGGAAGATATCATCAACTTTCTGGATAAGTCTAATGACATGCTTGAGTCTTCATCCTTATTAAGACCTGTTTTGGTGGCTTATCTTAATGCCGGAGGCAATACCAATGTGCCCGGTTCTGTGGATAAGCTTTTAGACCGCTTAAAAGTTGAAACTCCGAGAGGGCAGGCTGTTCTGTCTGAGCTCATTGATATCTTCGATGCTTATGAAATGGACGAGTTTAAAAATAAATACCTCACCCTGGCTAAAAACCTTAAGTGTACAATCACTGACAGATTAGCTTCTACATTAAAATCTAATGCTAATGTGGAAATAGGGGCTGTGTTTCCTAATTATAAGTTCCAGTCGCCTGTGAATACAACGGCAAAGTCGCTTCAGGATGTAAAAGCAGACAAGAAGGTGGTTGTTTTCTGGTCATCTACATGTTCTCACTGCGAAACAGAGCTGCCTAAGCTTCTGGAGAAATATAATGAGCTCAAAGCAAAAAACATCCAGATTGTAGGTCTGTCTTTAGATACAGATAAGAATTCTTATACCAACAGAATTGCAGCATTTCCATGGATCAATGATTCTGAATTAAGAGGATGGAACAGCAGTTATACCGAAACGTACAATGTTCATGCAACACCTACCTATTTTATTTTAGATGCTAACAATAAGATAATCAGCAAACCAGATCATGTTGGTGATGTTTTGGAATATTTTAAGGTAAAATAATTTTGGTAGTAAATAAATATTTTCTATATTTGCACCACCAAAACGGCGAGGTAGCTCAGTTGGTTAGAGCGCAGGATTCATAACCCTGAGGTCACGGGTTCAATTCCCGTCTTCGCTACAAAAATCCCCTATTTATAGGGGATTTTCTTTTTATACACCCAGTTTTACACCCCTTTTACCTTCCCCCAGAATATCTTGTTCCTTTGAACGTAAATAATAGTTGATGATGGCGGTTGATCTCTTTTATAATCAAAAATGGAAGTTGGTAAGAATATCTGCTTTTTGATTTATTTTGTTATTGCAATTCTATTTTATCATTATAACATACAAAGCTGTAAGGGTATCTTACTGCCTTTAATTATATTAGTCAAATAAATTATCACAATAGGGGGATAATTTAGGTATAAATACGTACTGTTTTTTTTAGAAGGCTGCTTAGATTTGTATTTAACATAAAAGTATAAAACAAAAAAACTAATTCTATGGCTAAATTCTTAAGAAAAAATGCATGGGAGAATGGGGGAACTTTTAATAACCCCGATCTTTTTTGGTATGCAAAAGGAGTAGGCGTTCTGCAGTCCAGACTTCTGAGTGATGAAAACAGCTGGTGGTTCTTTGCCGCTATTCATGGTGAACAGATGGGAGGAACGAAATTTCCGAACTGGAATGTTCTTACAGGGGTTCCAAAAGTTCCGACAAGCCCGCTTCCTTCCCCGGATGTTATTAAAAAATTCTGGAATCAATGTCAGCACCAAAGCTGGTACTTTACACCATGGCATCGTGGTTACCTTATTGCTTTGGAAGAGCAGGTTCGTCAGGCAGTGATCAGTTTAGGAGGCCCCGCAGACTGGGCACTTCCTTATTGGAATTATTTAGGTCCTGGAGATCAGTATAAAATTCCGCCTGCCTTTATGGAGGAAACAATGCCTGATGGTAGCGCCAATCCTTTATATGTAACCGCAAGATACGGGCCTAAAAGTGACGGAAATGTATATGTGCCGATTCCGCCTATATCGGAAGTGTGCCAGGGAAATACCATTTATACAGGAAGCAATACTTCAACACCGCACCCCGGATATGGAGGACCAAAAACAAAATTTTCACATGACGGTAATGTGAGCGGAAATTTAGAAAGCAATCCCCACAACCTGGTGCACGTAAAGGTAGGAGGTCAGGACGGATGGATGTCAGATCCTGATTCTGCCGGACTGGATCCTATTTTTTATCTGCATCACTGCAATATAGACAGAATGTGGGCGGCATGGAATACAAGCAATGATAATCCTACAGATCCGGATTGGTTAAATGGGCCTGCAGCATTGGGAGAAAGAGAGTTTATCATGCCTGTACCGGGTAATGATAAAGGCTGGGTATACACTCCGGCAGAAATGAGTAACTTAGAGACACTGGATTACAGTTATGATGACCTTTCACTGACTACAGCTCCGCTGCCTCAGAAGACCCTGGCTCAGAGATTAAATAAATTAGGTGCACAGCCTGTTGAAAATCTGGAAGAAAAAAATATGGATTTAGGACGTAACTCAGAACTTGTTGGTGCCAATGCAGGACAAGTTCAATTGGACGGATCGGGAACAAAAACCAGTGTAAAGCTGGAAGGAAGCTCCTGGAAAAATGTATCCGGCAGTCTGATGAAGGCTTCAGCAATCAGTCTGCCGGATCAGGTCTATCTTCAGCTGGAAAATGTAAAAGGAACTGCTGATTCCAATGTTCTGAGTGTTTCGGTAAATCATCAGCTGGCGGGATACGTTTCTCTTTTCGGATTGCGTAATGCTTCTGACAAAGACGGACACAATGGCGGTAATGGACTTACTTTTATCCTGAACATTACAGATATCATAGATAATCTGTTTGTGAGCAATAATCTAGATGTGAATTCACTGGAAGTAGCTATTCTGCCTGATAACGCAATTCCGGATGGCGAAACCATCACGGTAGGCCGGGTGAGCATTTACCGCGAACAGCAGAAATTATGAAAACCTCAGTAAGAGAAGACAGCTATATCACGGCTGCCATTCTCATCATAAGTGCCATATTCTGGATGATACTGCTTCTGGATCCGGGAGGGATCTTGGGAATAAAACACTGTCACATGACAACAGATGGTGCCTCAAATGTCTCCCTTAAAATGATGCTTCAGATGAACCCTTTTTCAGATATGATGACAGGCTGGATTCTTATGGTATTAGCAATGATGCTCCCAAAGCTTATTTCCCCTGTTCAGTATATTTATGCAAAAAGCCTTAAGAAACGTCGTTTCTGGCTAAGTCTACTTTTTGTATTAAGCTATTCCATGGTCTGGACAATTATGGGAATGGTTATGAATGCTGTTATCCTCGGGTTTAATCTATTATTACCCGGCGGATCTTATCTTCCGGCTCTTATAGTAGGAGTTATAGCTTTGATCTGGCAATTTTCACCCGTGAAGCAACTGTGTCTGAACCGTGGGCATGATCATCGTTCAATAGCAGCTTTCGGATGGGATGCAGACCGGGACGTCCTCAAATTCGGAATCATGCACGGAATCTGGTGTATCGGCTCAGGATGGGCATTAATGCTTTTTCCGATGTTGCTGCCGGAAGGGCATAACCTTGCAATGATTGTGGTAACGGTTATTATGATCAGTGAACACATGGAGCATCCGAGATATCCGCGCTGGTATTTTGATTTCCGTCTGAAACTCATCCGGATTATGGTGGGCAGAATAAAAATCAATTTTAAAAGAAAAGAAAAAATTCAACATCATGTTCAATTCAATATGACTGAAAAATTTCTTTAAATTTTGAAACAAAAATAAAGCCGCAGTCTAAAACAGATTGCGGTTTTTATATTTTTAAGCGATACATTAGCTTTGATACCCCAGTAATTTTCTGATCTGGTAGAAGAACCTTTCAATCAGTCTTAGATCCTGGGTGACAATCTCAGCATTTCCTCTGAGCTCTTTATCGAATACAAGAGTTTTATTATAGCTTGTTTTTAATCCTTTCGGAAGAACTACATCTACATAATAGTTTCCTTTATCGTCAGGAATAAGAGAGATATTCTGTACTTTTCCTTCCACAATGCCATATTCCTGGAAGCGGTAGTTATCCAGTTTAATCAGTACTTTCTCACCTGGAATTATCTTTCCTGAGTTAACGGTAGGCACAGACATCCTTCCCACAAGTTTTTCTTTATTGGCGGGAAGAATAGAAAGAATAGGCTCTCCGGTTTTTACAAACTGATTTTCACCAAAAAACTGTTGGAAGCTGGCCACACCATCAGTAGAAGAGGTAACAAGGTACGTTTGCTCCCATTGTTTTAAGGACTTACGAAGCTGTTCAAAAAGCTGCAAAGTCTGCGATGAATAGGTAATCCTGTCCTTTTCTGTATTAATGGCAGTACCGCTTTTGGTTTTATTGAGGTTGGAGATTCCTTCTTCCATTTGTGATAAAGAAATCGTAATATTTTCAAGATTCTGCTGGGCCTGGATATATTTTATTTTCTCATTTTCCAGTTCCATGGATGAGATAACACCCTGGTTGAACAATTCCTGTGATCTCTGATAGTTCTTTTTCGTGAGTTCATATTTGGCCTGCTCTAAATTCTTTTGCTGTTTTGTTGTTACCATTCTTACCCGGTACTCTGAAAGACTCTGATTGGCTGCAATATTTTCCGGTGCATAAGGCTGAAGTCTGGTGAAAAGCTCCTCATCCTGAAAGGCTTTTGCGAAATTGTTATAATCACCCTGAAGCTCTCCGAGTTTAAATCTTGAGGCCTGAGCAATGGGGAAAGAAAGAACCTGGCCAGGATTAATAGAGTCTATAAGTTTTTTCAGTTCCAGAACATCCTTATAGTTTGCTGTAGACTGCATTACCATAAGGATCTCATTTTTTTTAACTTCCTGATGGTCTTTGATAAATATTTTTTCAATTTTTGAACTGGTCCGGGCCTCAATTTTTTCAGGTGGGTTCTGTGAGGTGACAACAATCGGGGCAGGAACAAATTCAGGGTACTTGATAATGTAGCTCATCAGAAGAATAAGCAGAAGTATGATAAATATAAGGGTATTTCCCCAGCGTATCATCCAATGTGGCGGCTGGGTAAGAATGTCCTGAACGCTTTCCGAACGAAGTTCAATAGTATCTAAAATTTCCTTTTCCATATAAGCAGTCTGTTGAATTCAAAATCTTCACAGGAAGATCCTGATTCATTGTTTTATTTTAAAATAAATTACCAAGGCAGTTTACAATCATTTTTTTAATCATTGTTTTGCTGTCTCTGTTTTTTACTGTTTTTTACTGTTTTTTATAGTTTTATAATTGTTACGTATTCAGTTGATTACGTGAATTTAATAAAAACAGATTAATTTCCCAATTCCAATTGATTTTTCACCAATCTGTAATATTCACCCTTTAAAGCAACAAGTTCACTGTGGCTACCTTCTTCCACTACTTTTCCTTTATCCAGAACGATGATCTTGTCGGCATGCTTTACTGTGGATAGTCTGTGGGCTATAACAATAGCCGTTTTTCCTTTAAAGAATTGTTCCAGGTTTTCCATAATGATCTTTTCATTATTGGCATCCAGTGCAGAGGTAGCCTCATCAAAAAAGATATATTCCGGAGATTTATATACTGCTCTGGCAATGAAAAGCCTTTGTTTCTGCCCGCCGCTGACACCCACACCTTCATTTCCAATTTTTGTATTATAGCTTAAAGGCAGACCTTCAATAAATTCTTTGATGTTAGCAATTTCTACAGCACGTCTTAATTTCTGCTTGTCGATATGGTCTTCACCCACCGCAATATTATTGGCTATCGTATCATTGAAAACATAACCTTCCTGCATTACTACGCCGCAATGATCTCTCCAGAATCTTGGCGATACATTTTTCAGTTTTGTATTCCCGATTTTAATATCCCCTTCAGAAGGATCATAAAACTTCATGAGAAGCTTTAAGAGGGTTGTTTTTCCGCTTCCGCTGGCTCCTACAATAGCGGTGGTTTTCTGATAAGGAATGGTAAGATTCAGGTTTTCAAATACCGGAACATCAGAACCAATGTATCTGAATGACATATTACTGATTTCAATGTCTTTTTGCGGTACCTCGGTAGCATATTGCTCGTCCTTGTCTTCCTCATCTTCTTTATCATGAATTTCGCCAAGCCTTTCAAGAGAAATTTTGGCATCCTGAGTTTGCTTAATAAAGTCAATAAGCTGAAGCAGCGGGCTGTTAAGCTGTCCGATGATATATTGCACAGACAGCATCATCCCCAAAGTAAGATTCCCGCTTAGAACAAGTTTTGCAGAAAGGAAACTTACCAATATATCCTTCATCTGGTTGATGAAATTTCCTCCTACAGACTGCCATTGTTCCAGGGAAAGTGACTGAATTCTTATTTTAAATAACTTTACCTGAAGAAATTCCCAGTCCCAACGTTTTTGTTTTTCAGCATTATGCATTTTAATCTCCTGCATACCGTTGATCAGTTCAATTACTTTACTCTGCTCCTGAGAAACCTGTGAGAATCTTTTATAATCCAGTTCTTTTCTTTTTTTAAGGAAAAAACTGATCCATCCTACATACAAGACAGCTCCTACCAGATAAACGAGGAACAGCCTGTAATCATAAAACAATAAAACAATACTGAAAATAATAAGGTTCACCAGTGAGAACAAGGTATTTAAGGAAGAGCTGGTCAGAAGCTGTTCAATTCTGTGATGGTCATTGATTCTCTGCATAATATCTCCTGTCATTCTCGTATCGAAGAAGCTGATAGGAAGCCTCATCAGCTTAATAAAGAAATCTGAAATGATAGAGATATTGATTCTGGCGGATAGGTGAAGTAAGATCCAGCTTCGGATGACTTCAATTCCCATTCTTCCCAGAAACAGCATGATCTGTGCAAGAAGCACAACATAAATGAAGTTAAGATCCTGATTCTGTATCCCGACATCTACAATACTCTGGGTAAGGAACGGAAAAATAAGTGAAAGTAAGCTTCCTGCCAAAAGTCCTACAGCAAGCTGGATAACAAGTGATTTATATTTGAAAAGATATTTGGAAAGAAAGGAGAAGCTAGCCTTGCTTTCTTCTGCATCAAATTCGGTCTGGAAAAAAGCAGGTGTGGTTTCCAGAATCAGGGCAATACCTTCTTCTGTATTTTCATTCGCATTTTCTCCGATCCATAGTTTGATGAATTCTTCCCTGGTGTAAGTAATCAGCCCGTAACTGGGATCTGATATATAAACTTTATTGTTCTTATCAATTTTATAAACAACAACGAAGTGGTTTTTGTTCCAGTGTACAATGCAGGGAAATGGAACTTCTTCTGTAAGGGTATTGAAATCAATCTGGACTCCAAGAGACCGGAATCCCAGATTTTCTGCGGCATCACTGAGGCCTAATAGGCTGCTTCCTTCACGGGTAGTTTCAGAAAGTGTGCGGATCTGCTGAAGCGAAATGCTTTTGCCATAATATTTACTTACTATTCTAAGGCAGGTAGGGCCGCAGTCTTTAGCGTCCGGCTGTTTATAAAAAGGAAATTTCTTCAAAATTTTTTTTTCATTGTAAAATGCCGCCAAAAGATGGCGACATTTTTAATTTATCTACTAATATTAATATTCAAGCTCAGGGCTTATTTACAGGATACATACCTTATTGCATACCCGTACACAGATCTCATTTACAGGACATCCGCCAATAGGATAGCATATCGATACAGCCTGGATACGGGCACATTCTTCAGTGATTCCACCTTTAAGCATCCTTAAGCTTTCTCTTGACAGTTTTTTTAAATTTTTCATAGTAGTCTTTTTGCATTGGTTGTTATTGCTTCAACATAAATTGATTAGATCGGATCATGACAGAATGAGATCATACATTTATTAAAACTCATACACATTGGTGTACAGCCTCTGTAGCATACCACTTCAAAACTGCTTGAACAACGCCATCCGCCCAGACCGTCACTTATGGGAGCACTGTCGCCGCCAATAATTGTTTTTAGGTTTTCACGGGATACTTTCTTTAAATTTTTCATAATAGTTAGTTTTTTGGGTTTATTTTATTTTTTAAGCATTTCAGACGATGCTTATATTTTTTCCTAAGATAGTGAATTTTTAAATCCAATAAAGGTTTTTCTTTTGGAAAATCTTATTGAAAGTCTTCATCTTCTATTAATTCATCAATGAAATACCAGATATCATCACGGTCATATTTATCAGGGAACTGATATCCGTTCAGAATAAAAATAGGAGTGAAGCTAAGTCCTGCATTACTGTTATCAGAAGACATTGCGGTAAACGCAGTAAGGTCCTCTGTGGCGGAAGAACCGGCTCTTGCTACAGCTTTGCTCTCATCTTTTGTTTCAAACCACTCTTCTACAGCATGCAGGAATTCCTTTTGTGGCCTGTTATGGTATATATAGTTGAGCGCAGAAAGAAGCTGGGTATATTTTTCAGGAGCCCTGTCAGGGAAATAATTAAACCTGATTTGTACGGAAATATCTCCCGGATATTTCTCTAAAAGTCCTTCAGCTATTTTATGAGCATCTTTACAGAAACCACAATATGGGTTAGACACAATGGCAATACGAAGTTTAGCCTCTTTATTTCCCAAAGAGAAGGTGTGGTTATCCTGGAAGGTTATCTTTTCATTTTCTAAAAGCTGGCTTTTGAAAAGATCATAGTTTCTTTTAAACCTAAGGTTTTTTGCATTGGATTTCTGAAGATTTTCTTTTTGGGTCAGGAGATTGCTGGAATACAGTACGGCTGAAAAGATAAGTAACCACAAAACAAGCGTTAATAATAACATGCCTATGCTGAAAACCGTGTTCTGAAAAAATAACATGCTGATAATGAGCTGCCCTGCAAGAATTGAAATAATCAGAAGACAAACTCTGCAGAATGTTTTTTCTACAAAAGCCTGAATATATAAAGAATAAGCAATAGCAATCACAGAAACAAGAGTGAATCCTTTAACAAGGTATGCCGAGGCCGGAAGAAATAGCCCCATTATGGCAAGTCCGGTAAAATAAATCAGGGAAAAATCAGAGAATTTTAAACCGAAAATACTTGTTTTATCCTGTTTGATAATCTTGTCACATGAATTGGCTGTCTGGCTGGAAGCTGTATCTCCACATATACTTCCGATAACAGTGGATGTATTTCCGAATTTTTGGTTAAATATTTCCAGGGAAATATAAACACCGGCTAATGATAAGACGTTGAAAATGGCGTCATATATACTCATATTCAGAAATGAATGGATAAGAATGACTGCAAAAACAAGATATAAAATCGGCCTGAAATCAAATACTGATTTGTTTTCTGCATTTTCAGTCTTTTCAAATAGCAATACGAAATCTGTGGATTTTTGGTGGAGTTCTTCCTTATTAAGAGTTTTGGCTTTTTCTGAATAAACGGAATAACTGTTTCCTGATTTTTTAACAAGAGAGAAAGAGTTGTCCACAATAGCAATAAATTCTTCCGGTAATTCATCCCAATATTCTTTATCAAGCTCATAGGCATCATTCTTAACACCCATGAAATTTAAGGTATCGCTGAATGCAAGTGCAGAGGGATAGTTAGGGTGTGAATTGAACTGAAATGTGAACTCCTGTTTGTCTAATTTCAGGTAGTTTATTAGTTTATCAAAAATCATATTAATATTTTTATCTAAAATACGCAGAGATTTCAAATAAACAAATTTTTTTTCTTTTAAGGGTGATATACAACGCGTAAATAAGTATATCTGGTTGTAAATCTGTATATTTATAAACAGCCGGTGGTTTTCATCTGTAGATTTTATGAACGGTAGATAACAGGTTGGCGGATGTCAGAAACCTTTCAGCTTACCTTTTTTTAAATTCCTCAGCCCTGTAGATAAAAGCTGTTTTCCTGATTTTTATTTTGGGGAGAACGGTATTTTATATCCGTTTATAATAGCTAGATAACAATTATGATCATTTTGAGACATTATTGAAAACCGGAAGCAGCTTTTCTATCCTGAATCTAATAATAACTCTAATTTTCTGTTTCTGAAAAAATGAAAAAAAACATAATATTACATCGTTATTTAAATGCTGGATTTGATAGTCTTTTTATATTTAAACCCGGTATTTAAAAATAATTTTATGGAAGAATTGTTTATTTTAACATAATGTTTGTTTTTAGTAACAGACTCAAAAGAACTTAAAAAATCATAAAGTTTTCATAAAATTTTAAAAAAGGGAGGAAATGTTTTTGTATTTATGAAATATGTTGTACTTTTACATCGCCTTGAATGAGGGAACAAGTCAAGGTAATAAATTTTTTTTCATCATTTGTGTTTTTAGAATCGTATCGCCTGATACGATTCTTTTTTATGCCTGTAAAAAGAGAATTCAGCCTAAAAAAAATTAAGAATAAGCCGGAAGGCTTAAAATAACTGTTTAAATAATCCAGCCATCTTGATCATAAAATAAGACAAAGAATAAATAGAAAATATATAAATTTATTGTTCATAGACAAAAGTTGAACCTGTTACAGAAATCTTGTATTCCTTTGTATCTGATCTTTAAAAAACAACTTTCATTGAAACCATGAACTATTTCTCATAGTTTAGAAGAAGATCAATAAAGTAGGAGTAGGTTACAGAACCTTCCTGCTGGTTACCTTTCAGAAAGAGATTATTTGTAAATCCGAAAAAATCATCAAGCCAGCCCTGATGCCTGAAAATAAAAGCCCTTTCATAAGCCCTGTCTCTTTTCATAGCAGGAGAGTAGCCGTTCAGAATTGTCTTTACAAATTCAGGATCTTCCTCCACAATGAATCTTAAAAGGCTTTTAAGGGTAAAATATTCGGTACTGTATCTCAGATCAGTATTGTCTGAACGGACGCCAATCAGGTAACCAATGAAATTAGCTTCCTGCTCCCTTGCAAAACCTAGCTGGTGAGAGCTTTCATGTGCTGATGTGAATGGTATGAATGTATGCGGAAGTTCTGCATTGTACTGAGCTTCTGCTGTAAAAGGATTATAGTATCCCAATATTCCGGTAAAGTTCATTACCTTTTTAAAAAGACTGGGTTTGAAAGCATTGATCTGTGGGGCTTTTTTGTCTGAAATGAACTTTGGAAGCAGCAGCTGCTGTTTAAGGATTTCAGTTTGTACCGACTTCAGATCAGTAATGATGAAAATACCGTTTCTATCTTCCTGAACAAATGTTCGTGTAGTTTTACACTTTTCAAGATAGCGGAGAGCAAGAGCTTTCGCTTTATTGATATCAGGTTCCTGTTGAGAAGCCAGTTTCTTGATAAGTGGAGTCTGAAAATACAGCATTCCCCAAAAAAACTGATAGATAAAATAGAAAACATTGAGGCCACCCAGGATTTTAAGAAAAGCAGCATTTCTGTCTGTTTTTTTTAGGCATTTAATGAGGAAATATAAAAGAAAGATTCCCAGAATAATATACATCAGGTCCCCGAGAGAAAAAGGAATCCAGCTGAAAAGTGATTGATGTGCCCCTTTCTGAAATTCAAAAAAGCGTTCAAAAAGAGAAACCATTATTCCGGATTTCGAAAACGCATAGAACAAAAGAAATTGGGCAAGTAATACACCTGCCCAAAATCGTTTTTTATGGATAATTTTTTTATTGTTAATGACCACTGCCTTTAGAAATTTTATCAAGATCAATGCCTTGTGCCTTCAGGATTCCTGTAACACGGATTGCATAGAACGCAAGATAAGCAAAACAGATAACACCTACGATATAACTGAAGTGAATATTCGTTAAATCAGCAATATATCCCTGAATCATACTTACAATACCACCTCCCATAATCATCATAATCAGGTAGCCGGATCCTTGGTTAGTATGCTTTCCAAGACCATTGATGGCAAGTGCGAAAATACACGGCCACAGGGTAGAACAGAATAAGCCTACGCTGGTAAATGCATATACGGAAATCATTCCGGTAGTAAACATTCCTATCAGTAATGCGGCAATACCTGCTACGGAAAAGATCAGAAGCATTCTTGCGGGATTCCCTTTACTCATAATATCACAGATAATCATTACAATAATAACCGATGAATACACATAGAATGGGGAAAGGTCATGCTTTGCAATAGCGTTCACCAGAAGGAATACTCCAAAGGCAAGATAAGGAGCAAGGAATCTTAATATCTTTTTAAATCCGCCGCTCACATCAAAAGCTTCAACGGCTCCGGTCCAACGCCCGATCATTAAAGAAGCCCAGTATAATGAAATATAGGGAGCAACATCTTTAGTCTCGAAACCTAAGCTTTTTTCCATGTAGGCAGGAAGATTACTTGCTGTAGAAACCTCTACCCCTACATAAACAAAAATGGCAATCATTCCCATAACCAGCTGAGGATATTGGAAGGCAGATGTTTTATGATCGCCGGGAACAATATCATCAGTATCTTTAGTATTGGTAGGAGTTATCGCAGGAAGAGAAGAAAACTTAAGCATTACAGCAACCAAAGCAAATGCAGCACCTAAGATCAGATAAGGAATTTTTACACTTTCAATACTTGCCTCTGTATTGGCTGCAGAAGCAGATCCGAAGATGGCAAATGAAACAATAAGAGGTCCGATGGTTGTTCCTAAATTATTGATTCCTCCAGCCATGGTAAGTCTTTGAGATCCTGTTTCCACCGGTCCCACTTCAATAGCTAATGGATTGGCTACAATCTGCTGAAGTGAAAATCCGAGACCCACGATAAAAAGTCCTGAGATCATTAATGGGAAAGATCCCATATTGGCTGCAGGATAGAAAAGTAAAGTTCCTGCTGCAGAAATAAGAAGACCTAAAATTAAGCCGTTTTTGTATCCTATTTTGTTGATCAGGTCTTGTCTCAAACTCTTTGAAACAGCCATGTAAATTAAAGACCCCACAGTATAAGCCACATAAAAGCAGATCTGTACGAGCATACTTTCAGTTTGGGTCAGTTTAAAGGCTTTTTGGAAGACCGGGATCAGAATGTCATTACTTGCCGCTACAAATCCCCAGAAAAAAAACACAGTAACCAAAGGAATGAATTGCCCCCAATTGGTTTGTTTAGAATAATTTGACATATTTGTTAGAAATTTCGCAAACAAATATAACTATTTCTTTTAAATAGAATGTTCCAGCAACGTTTTTTTTATCTGATTATAAGCCTCTGTTTTTAAGTCCTTTGGAGAATCTGAAGGCTCCATAATTCCATTGAAATATACTTTTACTCTTCCCGGGTACCCCTTAGAGCTGTCAAAAGGGAAAATTTCTTTCAGTCCGATAAAAGTATATACCGCAATAGGAGAATGATGTTTTGAGGATAAAGTAAACGCCCCGTCTTTAAAATCGTCCAGAATAACAGACGTGTCATCCGGAACACCGCCTTCAGGAAATATAGCAATGCTGTTGCCTTCTTCCATTTTTTCAGCACATCTTCTGTAAACATCGGCGCGGCTTCTTGCACTTCCCCGGTCTACCATTACGCATATTCTTTTATAGATGGTCCCGAAGATCGGAATCTTTACCAATTCTTTCTTGCCTACAAAACAGATCGGGTTATGAGGAAATAAAATGCAGGTAAGCATAATATCCATGATGGAAGTATGATTCGATATGAAAACATATTGCGTGTTTTTATCCTTCTTCTGGTCCGAAAGTCTGATCAGATCATATCTCAGCCCCATGCCATAGAACATACCGAAGCACCAGATCCGTACAAATTTATATGCGTACTTATAATGCTTTTTATTGAAGGATAAAATATAAACAGGAATTCCCAGAGTAACTGTCAGTACAAAAGCTAACAGAAGAAGCCAGAATCTCCACAGGTAATTTAAAATCTTTGTCACTGCTTAACCGTTAAAAATTACTTTCTTTTTTACCGAATAATTAAGAATGGAAACCAGCAGGATTGCCGCCACTTTACTGATCATTTCCGGGCTTAAGGTATAAAAAATTAAATTGATATTATCCTTAAATATAAAACTGTAAAATACCTGGAAAAAACCAAGGCTTAATAAGGTTGAAATAAAAGAAACTCCCATAAAATAGGCAAACTCCCGCTTTTTGGAGTGCTTTCCTCTTTCAAAAACAAACCAGATGCTCAGAAAATAATTGCTGATGATGCCGCAGCTTGTAGAAAAAATATTGCTTAAAGGATAATGTACACCATGAAAATTAACTTCCCTGGAAAAGACATGAGGAAGATAGGTGCTGAAGGCCTTAAAGCTTCCAATCTCTACTACAGCGCTCAGCCCTCCGGCAATGATGAAGAACAGAACCTGCTTCTGGCGTATGAGTAACTCTTTCATTCAAAATATATGATCTGCAAATTTATAACTAATATATTAATATAGCCTCAGTTCCCGATAAGAACTTCTGATTTATGGAAGGTAAACTCGGAAAGAGAATAAGTAATTTATAACAGTTGTAAAGAATAATAGTTTATCTTTTTATAAGTAATTTAATGTGGAAGACGGTCGGTAAGGATTGGCTTAATGAAAACTCATACTACCTTATACCTATAAATATAAGCCCAGAAAAGAAACAATTAATAATGATATGTTAAACACTGAAAAAAGTTGTTAAAAAATTTTTTTGAATCAAAATTATTTCTAAATTTAATCTTCTGAATGATGTAATTATAACCTGATAATAAATTCATTTTCAACTTCTTGTGTTGATGGTTTTTTCTATCTTGTAATGCACGATTGAAAGCATACACCCTACTTTTATGACCCCCTCAATTAATAACAATATTTGTATGAAACGTCAAAACAAATACAGAAAATTCCAGCTTCAGCAAAAAAATATTGAAGCTCTTGAAAGAGAAAATTCCCGCTTCAAAAGAGTGTATTCTGAATATGAAAATATGGCAGATGAACTCTGGAATCTTGAAAATTCTACAGGAGAACCCGTACCCGATGATTTTATCAATGCTATGGTTCTTCAGACCTCTTATCTGGAAGATGAAATTGAAGACTGGCTGATCCAGTTCAACAATGAAAAAACTGATATAAAACATTAGTGATTTTAAACAGCTTCCAGGTTGTTTTTAAACGCTAATTAAAGATAAATTCATATTTTAGCACCCTTAAACTAAAATGTAAAATATGGTTGCTATTGTTGACAGTGGTTCTACTAAGTCGGACTGGGTGATTCTTGATGATTTCAAAAAGGTTTTTCTAAAAACAGAAACTATCGGCTTCAACCCGAACTTTATCAACAGAGAGCTTATTGTCCCTGAAATAGAGAAAAACAGCAACCTGACATTGATCAAAAATTCCATCACAAAGATTTTCTTTTATGGTTCCGGATGCGGGGTGAAAAAGAACTGCGAAATCATAGAGGAAGAGCTTAAAAGAATATTTACCAGAGCTGAAATTGTGGTAAAGGAAGATCTTATGGCAGCAGCTTATGCCGCATACAACGGAAAGCCGGCTGTGGTATGTATTTTAGGAACAGGATCAAACTCATGTTATTTTGACGGACAGAACCTAAAGATAGAACTGCCGTCCCTTGGTTTCCTCATAGGAGACGAAGGAAGCGGAAGCGCGATCGGAAAGCAGCTGGTGCGCAGGTATTTCATGAAAAAACTTCCCGCAGATCTTCATTCCGAATTTGAACAGACCTATCAGCTTACTGTGGAAGAAGCATTGAAAAAAATGTATCACAGCCCGAGACCCAATGCCTATCTGGCAGATTTCAACAAATTTGTGATCGAAAGAAAAGATCATCCCTATCTTAAGGAAATGATATTCGAAGAAATGAAGAACTTTTTCGAATACCAGGTGATTCCTTATGCCGAATCAAAAGATGCCGAAATCAACTTTATTGGCTCAATCGCTTATTACTACGAAAATATTCTCCGTTCTGTTGCGGCAGAACTTCATTTAAATGTGGGCCATGTTGTACAGAAACCTATTGAAAGTTTAGTAGACTACCATATTAAATATATACTTTAATAAAAAACGAAATTCTATGTCAAGTAAAACCCACCGCGACGAAAAGAACTTTAATCAGGCCGCGTTAGACTATCATAAAGCAGAACCTAAAGGAAAGATCGAAGTAATTCCTTCAAAGCCGCACTCTTCCCAGAGAGATCTGTCACTGGCCTATTCGCCCGGAGTGGCTGTTCCTTGTATGGAAATCCACGATAAACCGGAAACAGTTTACGATTACACAGGAAAAGGAAATCTGGTAGCCGTAATTTCAAACGGAACTGCCGTGCTTGGGCTTGGTGATATCGGGGCAGAAGCCTCAAAGCCCGTAATGGAAGGGAAAGGACTTCTGTTCAAGATCTTTGCAGATATCAATGTCTTCGATATCGAAATCAATGAAAAAGATCCTGATAAATTCATTCAGATTGTAAAAGGAATTGCTCCGACGTTCGGAGGGATTAACCTTGAAGATATTAAGGCCCCCGAAGCATTTTATATTGAACAAAGGCTTAAAGAAGAGCTGGATATTCCATTGATGCATGATGATCAGCACGGGACAGCAATTATTTCTGCAGCAGCATTAATCAATTCACTTCAGATTGCCAATAAAGATATTGCTGAAGTAAAAATGGTAGTGAACGGGGCAGGAGCCGCTGCCATTGCATGTACTAAACTGTACATTGCACTGGGACTGAAAAAAGAAAATGTTCTGATGTGCGACAGTAAAGGGGTAATTAATCATAAAAGAGAAAATCTTACTCCTGAAAAACTGGATTTCATTGCTCAAACCGATATTGAAACATTAGAAGATGCCGTAAAAGGATCAGATATTTTCATTGGATTATCCAAAGGAAACGTGATGACCCCGGAAATGCTGATGAGCATGAACGAAAATCCTATTGTTTTTGCCTTGGCAAACCCTGATCCGGAGATTGCTTATGACCTTGCTGTTGAAACCCGTAAAGACGTGATCATGGCAACAGGAAGAAGTGACTATCCTAACCAGGTGAACAATGTGCTGGGATTCCCTTATATTTTCCGCGGTGCTTTAGATGTTCAGGCAAAAGGAATCAACGAAGAAATGAAACTGGCTGCAGTACACGCTATTGCAGACCTGGCAAAAGAGCCGGTACCGGAAGCGGTAATATTAGCTTATAATGTACAGAACCTGCAATTCGGAAGAGAGTACTTCATCCCGAAACCTTTTGACAACAGGTTAATCACTAAGGTATCAAGTGCTGTAGCAAAAGCAGCGATCGAAAGCGGAATAGCAGGGAAAACAATTACAGATTTTGAAGAGTACGAAAACCAGCTGCTGGACAGAATGGGACGTGATGAGAAGCTCGTAAGAATGATGCAGAGCCGTGCAAGATCCAACCCGAAAAGGATCACCCTTGGAAATGCCGAAGAATACAACGTTCTGAAAGCAGCTCAGATTCTTTATGAAGAAGGAATTGCTTTGCCGAGCCTTTTGGGTGATAAAAAATACATCAAGGAGCAGATGGTACGTTACGGAATCAATCTGGACGTGCCGATTATTGATCCTAGTGATGATGATCAGAAAGAAAACAGGAAAAAATACAGGGAAACACTCTGGAAACTTCGCCAGAGAAAAGGAATGAACGAGTACAAGGCGAAAAGATATGTACGCCAGAGAGACTATTTCGGTCCTCTTATGCTGAGACACGGAGATACAGACGGCCTTATCATAGGTTTCTCCAAAAACTACACTTCAGTGCTCCGCCCTGTTTTAGAAGTAATCGAAAAAGATAAAGGCGTAGATAAAGTTGCCGCAATGATGATGATCCTGTCTGAAAAGAAACCTATTTTCTTTGCAGATACTTCCATCAATCAGAACCCAACCGCAGAAGACCTGGTGAATATTGCTAAAATGGCAGAAATTACCGTGAAATCCTTTGCTATTGAGCCTAGAATTGCAATGCTTGGTTTCGAAAATTTTGCAGCCATCTCTGATACCTCTAAAAAAGTTGCCAAAGCAGTAAGTATTCTGCATGAAAAATATCCTAAAATGGTTGTGGACGGAGAAATTCAACCGGATTTTGCGATGAACGCAGATCATTTAAGTGATTATCCATTCTCAAAATTAGGAACCACCCCGGCCAATACATTCATTTTCCCGAATCTTGAAAGTGCCAATTTATCTTACAAGATCATCAGAGGAATGAAAGTGGCTCAGGTTATCGGACCAATCTTAATGGGATTAAAACAACCTGTACATGTATTGCAGATGCGCTCCAGTGTAGATGAAATTGTAAACCTTGCCACCATTGCAGTACTGGATGCCCAGAGAAGGGAAAGCAAAAAATAATAAAAAGAACCTGTTTTTTATTAAAGACAGTACAAAACCTATCCCAGCGGATAGGTTTTTTGTATTTAAGTGAATTCATTGAATGTACAGTCAAAATTTAAGTTAAAATTCATTCGTACTTGAAATAAAAACATTAATTAGTTTAAATTGCTATATTTGGGAGTTTTAAAAATTAATAATGATATTTTCTTTACAAGGCAGCGTTCAAGAACTTACGCCCACCTACGCAGTGATCAATGTCCAAGGAGTTGGTTACTATGTAGGTATCAGTTTGATGACCTCCCAGGCCCTGGCCCTGAATCAGCCGGCTTTCTTATTTACCCAGCAGATCATCCGGGAAGATGCTCATCTTCTCTTCGGTTTTAACACTCGTTCAGAAAAAGAGATGTTCAACCTGTTAATAAGCGTTAACGGAGTAGGAGCAGTTTCAGCACTTATCCTGCTTTCTACGTTAAGCCTTGGAGAGATTGCTTCAGCTATACTTTCCCGTAATAGTGCACTCATTCAGAAAGCTAAAGGAATCGGGGCGAAAACAGCAGAGAGGATCATTGTGGATCTTAAAGATAAAGTCCAGAAATTCAGTCTTCCGGAAGAAAACATTTCTGCCCCTGCAGATAATAAAATCAAGGAAGAATCGTTATCTGCATTAGAAGTTTTAGGGATTCCTAAACGGATGAGTGAAAAAATTGCAGACAGAATTCTGAAGCAGAATCCGGAGGTTTCTGTAGAAGAACTGGTAAAACAAATTTTAAAAAACATTTAACATTTGGTGGCGAAGAATAAGCATTTTAAGATATTTTTGTTCCTGTCGTTCCTGTGTATGTCAGTAAGTGGCTTTGCACAGCAGGTACGTGATACCGCGATTATAAAAAAGGAATATCAGCTGGCCGATCCTACAAGATACGAAGCCTACTATGACATAAAAACCGGAATGTATTTCATCTATCCGAAAATCGGAAATATAATTACCGGCCCTCCTACAGCTATGTCTCCGGAAGAGTATAAAGAATTTATGCTGGCAACCCAGACAAGAGCTTATTACAAGGAGAAATCAGATAAATATAACCTGCTTTTCAGAAAAGACAGAAGTGATGCCCGGAGAAAAGGTCTTATACCTTCCCTGATGATCAATAATAAGCTTTTTGAAACTATTTTCGGAAGCAACAAGATCGAGATTATCCCCTCAGGATATGCCTCTTTAGATTTTGCGGGGCTGTATCAGAAAATAGACAATCCACTCATTTTACCACAGAACAGAACGAGTTTTACCTTTGACATCGATCAGAGAATACAACTTGGATTATTAGGAAAAGTGGGCGAAAACCTTCAGTTGAAAGCCAATTACGATACCCAAAGCGGTTTTGCATTCGAGAACAGAATGAATTTGGTCTGGCAGGCAAAAGGAAACTGGAAAGACTTACAAACCAAAGGTTTAGGGGATGTAGATAAACCAAGTGCCGGAGGAGAAGATAAAATCATCAAAAGAGTAGAATTCGGTAACGTAAATATGCCGCTTTCAACCAGTCTTATCCGGGGTTCGCAATCTCTATTCGGTATGAAAACAGAGTTCCAGCTGGGGAAAACCTATGGAACTGTTGTGCTTTCCCAGCAACAGGGTGAAGCAAGAAATATTGTTGTACAGGGCGGTGGTGTGATGAATAACTTTAAAGTCAATGCCATTGACTATGAAGATAACCAGCACTTTTTTCTTGGACATTACTTCTTAGACCGTTATGATAATGCGTTGATGAATTATCCACAGATCAATTCCACGGTGAATATTACCAGGCTTGAAGTCTGGGTACTTGATCAGGGAAACAGCAATCTGGCGTATCAGAAAAGTATTATCGGGATCAGAGATCTTGGAGAAGGACCGGGATTACCGGATAACTCTCAAAATGGACTATACACGGACATTAATACAGCCATCGGAACACCAAGAGAGGCAGGGAAAAATTATGCCCCAAATTTCCAGGGACAGACTTTCCCGGGAAGTGCACAGCCTTATGATAATGGCGAACATTTTATCTTCAATACCAAAGCAAGAAGATTAAATTCCAACGAATATACATTACAGCCCCAGTTAGGATACATTTCATTGAACCAGAAACTAAACGAAAACCAGCTTTTAGCAGTTTCCTATTCCTATACGGATGGTTCTAATAAGGTATATAAAGTAGGGGAATTCTCAGAAGAAAGCCCCGTTCTGGTAACTAAGGTTCTAAGGGTAAACAACAGGGTGAATGTAGATTCGCCGATGTGGGACCTGATGATGAAGAATATTTATTCCCTGGATGCAGGACAGGTAGCACAGGATGGCTTCATCCTTAACGTTTTTTACCGGGATCCTAAAACAGGAGGTAAAGTAAATTATCTGCCCGGAACACCGGTTGCAGACAAAAACTTATTGAAGTTGCTGAACTGGGACCGCCTCAATATGAATGGTGACCTTCAGAACAGCGGGGGAGTTTTGGGAGATGGTATTTTTGACTTTGTTAATGGGGTTACCATAAGGCCTGAAACCGGAAGAATAATCTTTACCAAGGTACAGCCCTTCGGAACCTTTATGCAGAGCCAGGTTGGAAACGACCCGCAGTTTGTTTTCACAGATCTTTATAAGCAGCAGAAACAGACCGCTACAGCAAGTAACCTGGCACAACGTTACACCATAGAGGGTCGTTATAAAGGAACGCAGGGACAAGGAATTTCCCTGGGAGCGGTAAACGTTCCTCAGGGATCTGTAAAAGTTTCCGCAAACGGAGTACAGCTGACAGAAGGGGTAGATTATACTGTAGATTATATGCTGGGTACCGTGACAATCATCAATGAAAATGTAAAACAGTCCGGACAGGCCATTAATATTTCATTAGAAAATCAGCTTACTTTTAATACTCAGAGAAAAAGATTCCTCGGCTTAAACCTTGAACGACGATTCAGTGAGAACTTTATCTTGGGAGGAACCCTTGTTAATTATTCAGAATCTCCGCTTACCCAAAAGGTAAA
Source organism: Chryseobacterium indologenes (assembly GCF_001295265.1). Taxonomy (GTDB): domain Bacteria; phylum Bacteroidota; class Bacteroidia; order Flavobacteriales; family Weeksellaceae; genus Chryseobacterium; species Chryseobacterium indologenes_A. The sequence goes on from NZ_LJOD01000013.1 coordinate 122,466, forward strand.
TTACGGACAGGAGGCTGTTAATAACACAATGGCAGGTATCAACATGATGTACAACAATCAGGTACCTTTCTTAACAAGATTAACGGATAAAATTCCATTGGTAAATACTGAAGCACCATCCAATCTGAACTTCAAGATGGAAGCTGCGTATTTGCTTCCTGGGCTTAATAAAGGAACAAATGACCAGTCCTATATTGACGATTTTGAGCAGACTACCTCTAAAATATCATTAAAAGAGCCTGCTGCATGGAGTCTTGCCTCTAAGCCTGAGAAAAATGTACTGCCTCCTTTCAACGGAGTTCCGGCCAATGATGACATAACAGCCGGATACGGTAGAGGACTTTTATCCTGGTATAACATTGACCCTAGATTCTGGGGAGTTGGAGGAAGAGCTCCGGCAGGGATTACAGCACAGTCAATGTCCAACCACGCGTCCAGAAGAGTACAGTATTCCGAAATTTATAATAACAGGGATTTTGTTGCCGGAGAGCAGACCTTCACCAATACCCTGGATATTTCATATTTCCCTCAGGAAAAAGGTCCGTATAATGTGAATCCGAATGCAGAAGTTCCGGGTAGCAGATGGGCGGGAATTATGAGACCGGTGAGTGTCCCTAACTTCATCACCTCAAATATCGAATATGTAGAATTCTGGATGATGGATCCATATGCAGATGGTAATACCTTAGGATCGTCCCCGGGAAATCCGCCAAGGCTTTTACTTCACTTAGGAAACGTTTCTGAAGACATCCTGAAAGACGGAAAAATGCAGTACGAGAATGGTCTTCCGACAGCAGGAGCTCCTTCTACAACAACCGTATCCAACTGGGGAGTGCAGCCAAAGCAGCCACCTATTCTTTATGCATTCTCCAGTGAAGGAGATGACAGAAGAGCACAGGATTTGGGGTATGACGGTTTAAGCTCAGAACAGGAATCATCCAGATTCGGAAATACTTTTGTGAACCCGGTAACCAATCTGGTAGACCCTGCAGTAGACGACTTCGTATTCTATATGTCCGAGAAATTTACCGGCAGCCAGGCGTCTTCTGTTGTACAGAGATATAAATACTTTAGAAATCCGGAAGGAAACTCACAGGCAAATTCATTGGAAGTTGCTTCACAGACACCGGATGCAGAAGATATCAACAAGGATTATAACCTTGACCAGACAGAAAGCTATAATGAGTATGTTGTAAAGCTTGATCAGCCAAGCCTTGCATTAGGACAGAATAATATCGTAGACGTAAAAACGGTAAAAGCAACCTTCCAGAACGGACAGTCTTCAGATGTGAAATGGTACCTTTTCAGAATCCCGGTATCTAAATTTGATGAATCCGGAGCAGAAGGAGAACGTAAATCAGCAGTACTTAATAACGTAAGATTTGCAAGATTAATGCTGACAGGATTTGAGCAGACTTCTACATTAAGATTCGGAACATTGGATCTGGTAAGATCAGACTGGAGAAGATATCCTAATAAAATTGCCAGTATATCAGTACCTGAACCTAGTGAAGGAACAGCGGGACCTGATACAATGAACAATAATTTTGAAGTAGGAAGTGTAAATATTGAAGAAAATGCTTTAAATCAGCCTCCTTATGTATTGCCTCCGGGAATTGACAGACAGGTATTGAGTGGGAATGCAGGAGCTCAGAGACAAAATGAAGCGTCCTTGTATATGAAAGTGGACAATCTTTTTGAAGAAGCCAGAGGGGTTTTCAAAAATACATCCCTGGATATGAGAAGATATAAAAAGCTGAAACTTTTTGTACATGCTCATGATCCTTCCCCTAGTGGAGGCAGTAATAACGGGCAGATAGATCCTAAAACCAGATTCTTTATTCGTTTTGGTAGTGATGCTACAGATAACTATTATGAATATGAAGCAGCATTGAAATTAACGGATAAAACGGCCACAGCACCGATGGATATCTGGCCTTTTGAAAATGATGTGGACCTTGAAATACAAAATTTTGTTGATGCTAAAATTCGAAGAGATAAGAATTCACCGAATGATATTATCAAAAGAATAATGGACCCTTCATTTGGTGATGATTTAAAAAGAATCTATATCAAAGGACGTCCGAGTTTAGGAAATATTACAACCATAATGATTGGGGTAAGAAATGCGGGAGACAGAATAGGGGGGCCAATCACCAGAGTTCTTTGGGTAAACGAGATCCGTCTTTCTGAAATTGAAAATGATGGGGGATATGCTGGAAATGCAAGTCTGAACTTCAATCTTGGAGACTTTGCAACCGTTAATACCAGTGCTTCATATACTTCGGTAGGATTTGGAAACATAGATTCAAAACCGGCAGAAAGAACCCAGTCTACCCAATCGGCTTTCAGTATCAATACAGCGATTAATGTAGATAAATTCCTTCCGGAAAAAAGCGGGGTGAAAATTCCTCTGAATTATTCATACTCACAAACCATTGAGGATCCTAAGTACAATCCACTGGATACCGATGTAGAGTTTAGTAAAGCTGCCAATAAAGAGCAGTTGAAAAAAGTGGCAAGAACATATACCCAGCAGAGAAGTATCGGGGTTGTGAATATGCATAAAGAAAGAGTAAATCCTAATAAGAAGCCTAAATTCTATGATATTGAGAACATTTCTGTAACGGCAGTATATAACGATGATTACTTCAGAGATATCTATACTTCCAGAAATTACAGACAGTATCTGAGAGGGTATGTTGATTATAACTATACTTTCAAACCGTGGGTGATCAAGCCTTTTAATAAAATGATCAGTGATACGGCAAAATCAACGAAATACCTGAGATGGGTTAAAGAATTTAATTTCAATCCTATTCCTACAAGATTATCTTTCAGAACAGAAATTGACAGAAATTACAATGAACTTGAATTTAGAAATGTAGAAGCGATTTTAAGTGGAAATACAGGAAGCAGCTTTGATGCTATCAAAAACAGAAACTTCTATTTTGGATGGCAGTACGGGCTGGGCTTTAATTTCACAAAATCATTGAAGCTGGAAATCAATTCTGCAACAAGAACGCTTAACGATCAGGTGGATGTTAATACCATGAATGACAAATCCATTTTTGGAAATGTATTCAGAGCAGGGAGACCGGTATTGTACAACCATAGAGCACAGCTCAACTACAAGCTTCCGTTCCAGTATCTTCCGTATCTTGATTTCATTAATGCCGAATTGGGGTATGGATTTACCTACAACTGGAATGCAAGGTCTACAGCATTGCTTTCAAGCCCTGAAGGGAGCTTAGGTTCCGTTGGTCAGAATACCAATGTGATCATGGCAACAGCAACGGCAGATATTCCGAAGTTCTTCAGCCAGTTCAAATATTTTAAGAATATCAATGCAAAGCTTCAGAAACGTAAGCAGGAGATTGATTCCCTGAATAATGTTTATACCCAGCAGTGGGAGAAAAAAAGATTCAAATACAAAAAATATAAGTTCAAGAATAAATTAACACCGCTTGAGAGTGCAGCATTCTTCATGACCTCTTTCAAACAGCTTGATGTTAATTATTCCGAAAATAACGGAACAGTACTTCCGGGCTTACTGTCTGCTCCAAACTGGTATGGCTACGGTCAAACGCTGGGAGGACCTACTATGGGATTCTTATTAGGATCCCAGGCTGATGTCAGAAGAACCGTTTTGGAGAATGGATGGGTAAGTGACTCACCTTATATGACAGATCCTTATATACGGATGTCAACGCGGGAATTAAGAGCCAATTTACAAATTGTACCGATTAATGAATTCAGAATAGATCTGAGTGCGCTACATAATTATAACAGAAACTTCTCACAGTCAGGATTCAATAACAGGAATAACCTGGCAACAACAAACCATGATTATGTCTTTGCCAATGATCTGGTAACTTATTCTAATTCTGTAGTACTGTTGAAAACCTCGTTCAAGCAAAGTGAAGCAATTTATCAGGCAATCAGGCAGAATGCAAGAGAACTGTCACAACAGCTCGGCGGCCCTAATGCTCCATTAACAGATGGTTATGCAGACGGCTATAGTATTTCCAATGCTTATGTATTGATTCCTGCATTCAGAGCCGCTGTTGAAGGCAAATCTGTAAAACAGATGGGGAATGCAAAGAAAGCAGGGCTTCCTATTCCGAACTGGAAACTAACCTATTCAGGATTGAGAAATATTCCGATTATTAACGGTCAGTTCTCTAAATTTGATGTACAGCATGCTTATACAGCAACCTATACAGCAGCCGGAGTGCAGTCAAGTATTGATTACTTTAACAGCCTGAGTGCTAAAGGAAGTGATCCTAATGCCGTATTTGATGTGAATGGAGATTATATCAATCCGTTTACATTCTCACAGGTAGGATATGTAGAATCATTCTCTCCGCTTATCGGAATAGATGTTACCATGAGAAATAATATGCAGTTTGGTATCCAGTATAACAAAAACAGGATGCTGTCATTGGGGCTGGTAAACCATACCCTGACAGAAGATTCTAATACGGAATATGTAGTAAGGCTTGGCTATATCGTGAAAAATTTCAGATTAGGTATGGCTAATACAAGAGGAAGCAGAGGAAAAGGAAGTGATCTTAATATCAGGGGAGATATCTCATTAAGGGACAGCAAAACTTCCATCATGAACATCCTGCTGAATGATTCACAGGTAACAGGAGGACAAAAGCTTATGAATATTAAGCTCTCTGCAGATTACAACGTTTCCGAAAACCTTAACCTGAGAGTCTTCTACGAACAGATGACTTCAAAGTATAAAATTTCTACGGCATTCCCGTTATCTACTATCAGAGCCGGACTTTCCGCTACGTTTACGTTCGGTGACTCAGGTGGTTTTTAAAATAAAGTGAAATAAACTCAAATGTCCTTCAATTTTGAAGGACATTTTTTATATCGGATATTTGAAGCTAGTATAATTTTGAATACATTTGTAAAAATAAAAATTAAAAAATGAACACACCATCAGAATTAAAGTACACTAAAGATCACGAGTGGATCAAGATTGAAGGAAATGTTGCTACGATTGGTATTACAGATTTTGCACAGGGAGAGCTTGGCGATATTGTGTATGTAGATGTAGATACAGTAGATGATGATCTTGAAGGCGGAGCGGTTTTCGGAAGTGTAGAAGCGGTAAAGACGGTTTCAGATTTATTCTTGCCTGTTTCAGGAAAAGTTATTGAGTTCAATTCAGATCTTGAAGATCAGCCTGAACTGTTGAATTCTGATCCTTATGGAAACGGATGGATCATCAAATTAGAAATTGCTGATGGTGCAGATCAGTCAGAATTGCTTTCTGCAGAAGAATACCAGGCTATCATTGGATAAAATTTCAAAAATATTTAGTAAGATCTTGCCCATTTATTGGGCATTTCTTACTTATATGCTTCTCAAGCCAGGGCAGGAAAATCAGGAATACTGGTTCATGTTCAACGGTATCGACAAAGTTTTGCATCTAAGCATATTTGCGGTACTGGGCTTTTGTTTCATGGCAACATTTCCCCGTATAAAGTTTTCCTATTACATTCAGATCATGCTGATCTACGCCTTTCTAACAGAGATCCTTCAGGAAGAAATGGGACTGGGGAGATCCATGGAAAACCTCGATATCGTGGCCGATACTATAGGCAGCCTCTTGGGATACTATATATATAAGGCTTTACTCAAAAGATTTTTCTGATCACTTTATTAAAATCAGAGAGCAACTTTGAATTTCATCTTCCTGGAATTCAATTTTTTTCTTAGGAGCTTTTTCCCGCTCTCCGCTTTTACTCCTCACGCCGTTTTTTTTGCCGCTTCATTTCCTTTGCCTTTCCGGTGCATGTTGCGGGGTAACCGCTTCTATCGGGGCTAGGGTAGAGTACATTTTATTAAAACTCCCCCGATGAGGTTCCAAACTGGATACCGATTCCTCCAATATGGCTTAGCGCAAAACCGTTTACTTATAGTTTTGCCCCATATTATTAATACCCCGGTCTGTTATAATATAAATAAAGAAACCATCCCTGCCTTCTTAAACACCCTTTCCGGGAGATTGCAGAAACATATCCGCTTTTGTGGATAACTCTGATATTTTCA
>NZ_LJOD01000014.1 GCF_001295265.1 Chryseobacterium indologenes
ACCGATGTGAACAACTATTATCCTTTTGGCCTGAACCATATTGACGGACAGATCTCCAAAGGGAAATTAGGAAGTTATCTTAGTTATAAGTACAACGGGAAAGAGCTTCAGGAGACAGGAATGTATAACTACGGTGTAAGATTCTATATGCCTGACTTAGGAAGATGGGGAGTGGTAGATCCGTTGGCAGAAACATCCCGAAGGTGGTCTACTTATAATTACGCTTACAATCATCCGATTAGATTTATTGATCCCGATGGAAGACAGAATAAGGACGTGATTATTACGGGTGATAGAGCAGAAGAGGCTTTTAAACATCTGAAAGCATCAACCAATTTGGTGCTTAATAAAGGGAGTGATGGCAAATTAGAAGCTTCAGGAACGGTGAAAACAGAAGCCGATCAAAGATTATTAGATGCAATTAAAGATCCGGAAAAAACTGTAAAATTGGATGCAACCTCTTCTTATAAAGTTGGAGATGATGGTTTAATTATAGTGGGGGGATATTTAGGATCTCATAAAGAAGGCGATAAAATCATAGGGGATCTAGTTATTAATACAGATCAAGCAAGTAAGATAGAAGGAAATGGAGGAAAAAAGGTTTCAGCATTAGTTTTGCATGAGATATTAGAGTCTTATGAAGCGATGCAAGTAGGTAATGGTGTTCATAATTATCTTACTAAGGAGGGGCAAGATGCATATAAAATAGCACATGATAAGGTTATGAAGTATCCAGAAGCAGCTTCCGATGAGAATATATATAAAGATGAAGGTATTAGAAAGCTAGGGTATAATATATATTATCATAAAAATCCTGAAACAAATAAGACTAAAGATTTATTTATGCTAGAAACTAATTAAGTTAATATATATGAAATATTTATTTAATATAATTTTGATGTTAAATGTCTGTACATTTATTAGTTGTGTAAGTAACAAAAAAACATCAATTTATAATGTTGAAAAACTTGAAATTTATTCAATAGATACTACTGCAGATTTCTATGTTTTTGGAGTACAAAATAATTTGAAGAAACAAATAATTATTGCTGAAAAAGATAAAATAAAGTCCTGCAAACCATTTAAAAAATATATAATTGCTGATAGTATTAAAGAAGAAGTTAGAATTAAATCTGGTTCTAAATATGTAATGATTGGGTTTAATGAGTTTACAATTAATAAAATAAAAATAAAAGAAAAAGGAGAGTTAACTAAAGTTATTAATAATTGTAATTCTTTTTCAAAGTAATTATCAATATAAAATGTTATATTTTCCCGCTCTCCAAAGTTTGAAACTTCGGAGTAAGATAAATAAGTAGTCAAAGTTGTAAATTCTCCTGACTTTGTGCCAATAAACATAAAAACCACTGCATCTGTAGTGGTTTTTAAATACAGATTTAAGAAAACCGCTATATTTACTAATACAGAGACCACTTGAAAATGCCAGAGTGAGCTATGCCAAAAGCAGCGCAGGCTTTCCTGAAATAACGGATGTAAACAACTACTATCCTTTTGGTCTGAACCATATTGACGGGCAGATCTCCAAAGGGAAATTAGGAAGTTATCTTAGTTATAAATACAATGGCAAGGAGCTGCAAGAGACAGGAATGTATGATTACGGAGCTAGAATGTATATGCCGGATTTGGGTAGATGGGGTGTGCTGGATAGAGCTTCGGAACACGTACCAGAATTTTCACCGTACACTTTTACATTTAATGATCCGATTGGGTTTGTTGATAATGATGGAGAATTTCCCGGGCCTACAGGTGCTGTAATAGGTATCTTAGCTGATTATATTGGACAAGTTGCAGGACATTATTTCTTTGATAACATGTCCTTTAAAGATTCTATGGTTAAAGATATTAATTATTGGTCTTTGGGGATCTCTGGAGTAACAGGAGCGCTTACTGGAGGAATAGATTCATTTAAAACTACAATCACAAGTAAAGTAGGAAAAAGAATTTTTGTAAATATGATTGATTATGGTGTTGATGTTCTTGTGAATACGGTCGGAGGCGTATTATCAGATCAATTAGATGAAGGCAAATTTGATGTTTGGAAATCATTAACAGGAGGATTGATTGAAGCAGGTGTAGGTAAATTGATACCATTAAAATATGTTGATAAATTAGAAAAAAAATTATTACATAAAATGAATGTTAATGCTAATAAAGCAGCAAAAATTAAATCAAAATTAGGAAACGTTACAAGAAAGAAAACAATAAAAAAATTAGAAGCCAAACTTCAGGTAGCAGAAAATAATGTTATTAATTATACTTCTGCCTATACAGGTGTTAAAACAGTAAACGATGTTTTCAAAAAAACAGGTGTAAATGGATTAACAGATCAGTTGTTTAAAAAAGAAGAAGAACCTAAAAAAGAAGGGAAATTAACAATAGGTGAAGTAATATCTGAAAAAGGAATTTCTAATCAATAAATAGTAATGATAAAGAAGTATTATAAAAATCAAGTACTAATTATAGTTATAATCGTTTTAGGATTATTATTTACTATAAAACAATTTATAGAATATAATGATACAATAAATACAGACAATATTTTTATTACAAAAATCATAAAGCAAAATTGTCACGCAGCACCAAGAATGAAATCTACTGTATGGATTAATTTTAATGAAAAAATATATAGTATTGGGATTCCTTATAATGAATGCGTTAATTATCCGATTGGTAATAATATAAAGGTTTTGTATAATAAGAATAATGATGAATTTATATATAAGGTTGAAAATCCTAAGTATTTAAAAAATATTATTCTTCTAGGAATATTTTTAATAATATCTTTTTTGCCTTGGCAATATATAAATGAGAAACTATTCAAAAAAGTCGCAAAATACTAAGTAAGTGATAAGCACCCTGCTACCGTACGATTATATCGTGTGGCAGATAATAAAAAAACCTCGCAAAATGCGAGGTTTTTTGTGTTTTATAGAGTGTAATTTTCTACGAATAAGCTTGCTTGGCTTTAAAATCTCTTATTAAAGCATCAATAACCAAATAGATTTGTTCTTTAGCAGATTTTGATAAATTACCAATCTCCTCAATACGTTTTAAAGTATTGCTGTCAACTTCCAAAGAAGTTTTTCCTACGAGATAATCCAAAGAAACCTGCAAAGCATCTGCAATTTTAATAGCGACTTCAATCGATACAAAGTTGTAACAATTACGGATAATATTGAGAATAAAGCCCTTCTATATAAATATTTTAAAAATACTAAACCATCTAAAACTTTTAATTTAAAACCCTTTAATAAAAATGTAATATATGATTCTCCCCCTCATTTAGGGATCAGATTTGATAAGAATGGGAAAATTTATTTTATTTGTATGGGAGACAAGACACGTGAAATAAAACAATTACTAGGCTTTAATAGTAAATTGGAAGACTGTCAAGAATAACCACACTGCGCAAAGTACTGACTTTGAGCTAATAAACGTAAAAACCACTGAATCAGTAGTGGTTTTTATGTGCAGGTTAAGAAAACCGCTATATTTACCAGTACAGAGATCACCTGGGCAATGCAAGGGTGAGCTATGCCAAAAGCAGTCTATTATCACGAAGAATATCCTAGATATTTCCAACAGTCAAAAACCAAACCAGCTAAAGGTTCTCACCAAGCAGATAAACAGAGCATTGCTCTCCATCCTGAACCAATATCTTATCACCTTCAATTTTCACTTCCTGTTTATAGCTTCCGTATCCCCCACCCATTTTGAAAGCCTGTATAACTTCAATAATAAGCCGCGATCGCTGTAGATACAATACTCCATAAATAGCTGAACCAGTCCGCCTTACCAACAGCTGTTTGGCTTTCAGGGCATTCTCTGCATAAAATTTTTCCACCGTTCCATTGCTATTAAAAACAAGGTAATCATCATAATGCTTAGTATCTGAACCCCGGCTTATTTCAAGCTTGGGAGGGATAATATTAAATTTGCCTTTTGTTATATAAGTCCCTTCCATGATATACAGCTTATCAAAATAGATTCCTGGAAAATTTGTGGTTCTGAAGCTTTCCGCCTTTTTTAAAAACTTATTATGAATACGTTCCGACGACTGACAGGAAAAAAGAGAAAAGAAGGCAAGAAACACAATGACAATTTTCTGTTTTATCATAATATTAATAGACTTTAGATTTAACATATGTTTTGGTGTAGCCCTTTGTCTGGGGAGAAGGAAGAACCTCCCCTATTATAGTATCATTCTTTATAGATAACTTTTCCCGGGACAGAAACTTTCCGGCCTGTATATGTTTCAGCTTCCATCTCATTTCTGCTTTTTCATTATTGATACAGTAAACTCCTTCCAATGCATCTTTGCCCGATTTTTATTCAATTCAACCACCCGGCTGTTTTTGTAAAATTTCAATCCTTTTTCCAGAGACTTTACCCAAGCTGTGCCTGATCTGGAATTGAGCCAGTAAGATTTTCCTTCTATTGCGATCAGGTGATAAACAGCAGAAGTCTCTATCAGCTTATAAGTAGAACTGTCATTGCATAAAAGGGTTTTCCGTTGCCCTCCTGCTGTACAGCTGCTGCAGATCATAATCATCAACATGATATTCCGTAAAATATTCTCTGTCATGTGAAAGGATTTTATTCATATTAAATATACAAAAAACCTCTGATTATCAATACAATTACAACATCCCGACTGAATTAATTCACTATTCCCTAAAAATTAACCAAAGTTTAATCTAATACATAGGGATTGAAACTTAACGATTTATTATTTTTGATAAAATATACACATTCAGAATGTCAGTACACTTTAATCCACGAGATATTACATGGCTTGCCTTTAATGAAAGGGTTTTACAGGAGGCCATGGACGAAAAGGTCCCTTTACATTTAAGAATACGTTTTCTCGGAATTTTTTCCAATAATCTGGATGAATTCTTCAGAGTACGTGTTGCCGGATTAAAACGGGCCATGGATTTCAAGGAAAAAGTAATTGCCGAATCATTTTACCAGCCGCCATCCAAAATTTTGCAGAGAATCAACGATATCGTAATCCGTCAGCAGCAGAATTTTGACAAGACCTGGAAAAATATCCAGAATGAAATGGCTGAGCACAAAGTATATATCAAAAATGCCAAAAACCTGACAGCAAAACAAAAAGAATTTGTCAGAACTTACTTTGATGAAGTTGTGGAATCTAATGTTATTCCGATTCTTCTTCATGAAAACACCCCAATGCCTTATTTAAGAGATAAAAGCCTCTATCTGGGCGTTGCCATGAGAAAAAAGGACTGGCAGTATTCCAGTAATTATGCCATTATTGAAATTCCTTCCCGTTTTGTGGGAAGGTTTGTGCTGTTACCCACAGAAGATCCGGAAGAAAAAAACGTTATGCTGCTTGAAGATGTTATTACCTTCAACCTCCCGCATATTTTCTCCTATTTCGGGTATGATGAGTTTGCAGCCAACGCTTTTAAAGTGACAAAAGATGCCGAACTGGACCTGGATAATGACATCCGTACCAATTTTGCCGAAAAAATAGAAAAAGGTCTGAAAAACAGACGAAAAGGAAAGCCTACCCGATTTGTTTTTGATAAAGATATGGACAAAGCTTTACTGGAACTTCTGATCCGGAAGCTGAACCTCACCAAAAAAGACAGTATCATTCCGGGAGGAAAAATTCACAATTTCAAACATTTCATGGATTTTCCTGAGGTTTTTGAAAAATACGAAAAACCGGAAGAAAGAACCTCATTCACTCATCAGGCTTTTGAACATGGCGAAAGAGTTACAGACGTTATTCTAAAACAGGACGTACTTCTTACCTTTCCCTACCATAAGTATAACCCTGTAATTGATCTTCTCCGTGAGGCAGCCATGGACCCTGACGTAAAGTCTATACAAATTACCGCTTACCGTATGGCAAGCAGCTCCAAAATCATCAATGCCCTGATCTACGCTGCAAGAAATGGCAAAGAAGTAACGGTAATGCTGGAACTTCAGGCAAGGTTCGATGAAGAATCTAACCTGGAATGGAAAAATATGCTGGAACCGGAAGGGATCACCGTTCTGATAGGACTTCCCAATAAAAAAGTACACGCCAAGCTTTGTGTCATCAAGAAAAGAGCCCACAACAAAACCATCCAGTATGGCTTTGTAAGCACCGGAAACTTCAACGAAAAAACCGCCAGAATTTATGGAGACCATTTACTAATGACTTCTGATCGTGGTATCATGGCAGATATTAACAAAGTTTTCAATGTTCTCAAAAAACCAAAGGAAGATTATCTCCCTGTTTTGAAAACCTGTAAAAACCTACTTGTCTGCCCACAATTCATGCGGGAAAAGATCATTCATCATATCGACAAAGAGATTGAAGAAGCCAAAGCCGGAAGACGTTCCGAAATTATCGTTAAAGCCAATTCGGTAAGCGACCGTCTTTTAATTGAAAAACTCTACGATGCCGCAAAAGCAGGCGTTGTAATCAGAATGATCGTAAGAGGAATCTATTGTGCTGTTAATCAAAAGGATTTTAAAGAAAAAATTAAAGCCATCAGCATCGTAGACGAATACCTGGAACATGCCAGAGTGATGTATTTCTATAATAAAGGAGCCGAAGATATCTACATTTCTTCTGCTGACTGGATGACCCGAAACCTCGACTACAGAATAGAAGCCGCAGCAAAGATCACAGACAAAGCCCTGAAGAAAGAATTAAAAGATATTCTGGACATTCAGTTGAGAGATAACGTAAAAGCTCGTATTTTAGACAAAAAATTGAGCAACGAATATGTAAGGAATGATAAGAAAGAATGCCGTTCTCAAATAGAAACCTATAAATATTTAAAAGCTAAAACAAGCAAAAAATGAAGATCGCCGCGATAGACATAGGAAGTAACGCCGCAAGACTTTTGATCAATGAAGTAAAGATCAACAATAAAAAACCTGAATTTATTAAATTAAACCTTCTGAGAATTCCCCTGAGACTGGGAATGGATGTTTTCACCCTTGGAAAAATCGGAAGTGAAAGAGAAAAAATGGTCATCGATTCTATGAAAATCTTCAGTGACCTGATGAAAATTTATAAAGTAGACCATTACAGGGCATGTGCTACCAGCGCCATGCGTGATGCTGCCAACGGCAACGAAATCATCAGGCAGGTTAGAGAAACTTCAGGCATCAACATAGAAATTATTTCCGGAGATGAAGAGGCTACCCTGGTGTATGAAAACCATGTAGCAGAAGGTCTTGACAAAGAATTTGCCTATCTTTATATTGATGTTGGAGGGGGGTCTACAGAGCTTACCTTTTATGAAAACGGTAAAATGATCTATGAAAGATCTTTTAATATCGGAACCATCCGCCTTCTCAACAACCTGGTTACTGATGATAACTGGAAAGAAATGAAAGAGGCCATCAAGGAAAACATTACCAGTAAAAAGCCAATTGTTGCCATCGGTTCCGGAGGAAATATCAATAAAGTTTTCTCCATGAGCAAAACCAAAGACGGGAAACCAATGTCTCTCTCCCACCTTAAAAAAACCTATAAAGAGTTCAATGAACTTTCTGTGGATGAAAGAATGACAAAGTACAACCTCAGAGAAGACCGTGCGGACGTTCTTGTTCATGCTTTAAGGATCTTCAACAATGTTATGTCATGGGCTGACATCAGCAGGATATTTGTTCCTAAAATTTCAGTAGCAGACGGACTTATTCACAATATCTACAGCAAACTGCACGATAAAAAATAAATCCCGTCAATAAAATCATATTGAAAACCAGCCTTTTCCGGCTGGTTTTTATCTTTCTTATCAAAAAAATCACATAATCATACAAACCCTCCCCCACAAACGTCCGCAGAATCTGTGAAAGAAAAATGCTGGTTAATCTTCTACTTTACAGAACTTATTCAATAGAACTGATAATTAAAACAATTCTCATCAGGAATTTCAGGCTTTGATACTACAAAACAACCATATTCAGTGAAAAACATTCAAAACAGTATAATTTTTGATGTTCTTTAAAGTAAAATCAGATTGTAAAACGTCAACATAATATCAACAGCTAACAATGAATCCGATCAAAATAATTATCACAGGGGCTACAGGAATGGTAGGCGAAGGCGTTTTAATGGAATGTCTTGAAAATCCTCATGTTTCCGAAATTTTAAGCGTAAGCAGAAAACCCTCCGGTAAAAAGCATTCAAAGCTTAAAGAATATATCATTCCGGACTTTCAGACTATTGGTCTTCATGATGAAACCCTGAAAGGTTATGATGCCTGTTTTTTCTGTGCGGGAATCAGCAGTGTAGGGATGAATGAAGAAGAGTATACCAAAATTACATATGACACCACCCTTCATTTTGCTCAGGCTGTACTGAATCAGAATCCTGACATGGTTTTTAACTATGTCTCAGGTGCAGGTACTGATAAAACCGAAAGCGGAAAAATCATGTGGGCAAGGGTAAAAGGCAGAACAGAAAATGCATTAAGGAAGCTTGGCTTCAGGAATGAATTCAATTTTCGTCCCGGTTTTATGAAGCCTGTTGAAGGACAAATTAACATAAAATGGTTTTTTAAGCCTTTTATTTGGTTTTTTCCTATTTTTTTACCATCAAAATCATTAACTTTACACGAAGTAGGTAGAGCAATGATTAATGCCGTACACAGAGGCTATCCTACATCAGCTTTGGAAATTAGGGACATTAAAAATTTAGCAATATGAGAGAAATGTTAAAAAGAATAGTTCTGGTTATTTTTGTACTCTTGGTACTCACCGCAGTTTCAGGATTCTTCTATATGCAGAAACACCCTTTGGAGGGCAAAACACCAGCACAGAAAACTTTTAATTTCTCCGGAAAACAAACTAAATAAACCAGGAATCAGGAAAGCAAAACCATGATTTCATTTTTTGTATTTAAGGAAACCATTTATTAAACATTTCTTAAAGTTCCCTTAAAACAACTGCGGCGTATAAAGTTCATTTTTGCATACATCTAAAGTAAGTAAAAAATGATCAACAACTACCTCTTAAAAGGGTCTGTTATTGCCGCATTCTTCCTACAGAGCGGGCTTTCAGGACAGACACTTATTCATTACTGGAACTTTAATAACAATACATCCGAAATATCCGTCACCACACCGTCTTCGTCTCTAACAGGCGGATCTCTTACTGCTATTGCCGGAGGAACCAGTGTGATAGACTTTGCCAACGGAACCGGACAGAACTTCAATATCGAAAACCTGAATGCCAGAAACGGAGATCCTTCAGGAACCCACTTGAGATTCAACAACCCGATTGGAGGAGCATTACAGTTTAATCTTCCTACAACAGGATACAGCAATGTAGTTATAAAATTTACAACCAGAAGATCCGGACAGGGAGCCGGAACACAGATATGGTCTTATTCCACAGACGGAACTAATTTTATCCCCTATCAGAATGTCAGCCCTCAGGATGCCAATCCACAGTTGGTTACTTTTGATTTTTCTGCAGTTTCAGGAGTTTCTGATAATCCGAACTTTAAATTAAGAGCAGAATTCTCCGCCACAGGAGGCGGAACAGGAGGAAATAACCGCTTTGACAATTTCACCGTAGATGCTGCACCGGCCGGAGGGATTGACACTACCGCGCCAACTGTTGCCTATCTTCCCGCCAATAATACCAATAACGCTTCAACAACGGTTACCCCAACCCTATCTTTCAACGAAAACATAAGGCTGAAAGATAATTCTGCGATCAACGATTCTAATGCACAAAACCTGATAGAATTCCGCCTTGGAAATGCTTCAGGTACACCTGTTCCCTTTACAACAGCTTTCAGTAATAACACCATTACCATTATCCCTTCATCCGGCCTTATACCGGGGCAAACATACTATCTGGCCCTTAAACCTGATACTGTAGAGGATTTCAGTGATAATGCTGTTACAGCATCCACCTCCAGCACATTTACAACAGCAGGAACCACTGTTTCTTTGGATAAAAACTTTGTAAAAGTTAATGAAAATGCAGGAAATCTTGCTTTCAAAATCAATATAGCCAATCCTTCAGCAGCATCTGTGAACCTTGTGGTAAAACCGGCTCCGTTCAGTACGGCTGACAACAGTGATTTTACACTAGCCAGCCAGACCATCAATATTACACCGGGAATGACAGGCTATACCGTTAATATACCGATCATTGATGATACTATTGAAGAACAGCAGGCAGAATATTTTGTAGTAAGTCTTGAAAGCCCTTCTGGTGTAGTAATTTCAGGAGATCAGTCTGCAACGGTGTATATTGTAGATAATGACAAACCGGCTCCGGTTCCTTCCGGGCAGATCCAGCTGAACTATATCGGAAGCTTTGATCCTTCAGGAAATAATAACAGCTCTACAGAAATTGTTGTTCATGACCCTTCCACCCAAAGACTGTTTACCATCAGTTCTATTACGGATGTTTTTGATATCCTTGATTTCAGTACACCCACTGCTCCTTCGGTAATCAGAACAGTTAGTATGGCGCCTTATGGCGGTATTACCAGCATTGCTGTAAAAAACGGGATCATTGCCGCTGCTTCCCCCAATACCAATCCCCAGCAGAATGGCTCTGTTGTTTTCTTCGATATTAATGGAAATTTTCTGAAACAGGTTACTGTAGGCGCACTCCCGGATATGATTACCTTTACTCCCGACGGAACGAAAGTTATCACAGCCAATGAAGGGGAACCTAATGACGCTTACACCGTAGATCCGGAAGGAACCATCAGTATCATTGACATTTCAGGAGGTATCGGAAATCTTACCCAAAGTAATGTAACTACACTTAATTTTAATAGCTTTGATTCCCAGGCAGCAGCTTTAACAGCAACCGGTCTCAGAAAAGTAAGGACCAACAACACGCTATCCCAGGATCTGGAACCGGAATATGTAACAGTAAGCTCAGACAGTCAGAAAGCCTGGGTTTCCCTTCAGGAAAACAATGCCATGGCTGAAGTTGACCTTACTACAAAAACCATCACGGGAATCTGGGGATTGGGTAAGAAAGATATGAGCCTTCCCGGGAATGGCTTTGATGCTTCCGATAATAACGGAGAGGTACTAATCGCCAACTGGCCTGTGAAGGCCTATTACGTCCCTGATGCCATTCAGAATTACAAAGTTGGAAATACTCATTATATTGTAACCGCCAATGAAGGTGATGAGAAAGATCTTTCCGGATATAGTGAAAGAACAACAGTAGGAGCTAATAATTATACGTTGGATCCTGTATTGTTCCCTCAGGCATCAATATTAAAAGCGCCCCATAATTTAGGAAGATTCAGGGTGTCCGGTGCAACAGGAAATACGGACGGAGATTCGGATTTTGAAGAAATGGCAGCATTGGGTGCACGTTCCTTCTCTATTTTCAATACAGATACCAGGCAATTGGTTTATGACAGTGGGGACCAGTTTGAAAGGTATATTGCAGCCAATCATCCATTAATCTTTAATGCAGATAATGAATCCAACGGAACCAAGAACAGAAGCCGCGCCAAAGGTCCTGAACCGGAAGGGGTAGCATTGGGAACCATCAACGGACAGACCTATGCTTTTATTACGCTAGAAAGAACCGGAGGAGTAATGGTCTATAATATCACCAACCCCGGCAGTCCCGTATTTACGGATTATAAACATTCCCGCCTGACTTCTGCTTACGGAGGTGATAACGGTCCTGAAGGTATCATCTATATTGCTCCTGAAAATACAACAACCGGAAAAGGGTATGTCATTATTGCCAATGAAATCAGCGGAACTTTATCCATGTATGAAGTAGCTGTCTCTCCAACTCTTGGAACCGGAGAAACTAAAACAGAAAAGGCAACATTCAACATCTTCCCGAACCCTGTAAATAAAGGAAATACACTATATTTCAACAGAAAACAGGATTATGAACTGTTTGATATGTCCGGAAAAATGATCAGCAGTGAAAAAAATGCGCTGACCATAGAAACATCCAGGCTTTCTACGGGAATTTATCTTGTAAAAACTTCAGAAGGACATGTTAAAAGAGTTATTGTGAAGTAATTAAATGGAATATGGGAGTTACTATTGAACTGTTACCTCTTATCCTCATCTTATTTCCAACCTGAATTGAGATAACAGCTCACCAGATACACTAAAATTCCCGGAATAATCCGGGATTTTTTTATGACTACTAAATTCATTAGTTTTAGGCTTTGATTATTTCCATGAAAGAACAGTTAGAGAGTATCATTCAGCAATCCTATCACAAAGAAAGGCGCAATCTTTTCACCTTCCTGACCGGTGCGGGAATTTCTTCTGAAAGCGGCATTCCCACCTACCGCGGATCAGACGGGATCTGGGTAAAGGGAACACAGTTTCATAAGCCTGAAGAATTTGGTACTATGAGGTATTTCAGACAAAACCCTGAAGAAGTACTGCAGTATTCGCTGTTCAGAAAAAAGATGTTTGACAATGTAGAGCCCAATGAAAGTCATTTTGAGCTTGCTGCGATAGAGAACACACTTCAGGACAGGTTTCACCTGATTACCCAGAATATTGACAATCTTCACCGCCGTGCCGGAAGTGAGAGAATTTATGAAATTCATGGCAACAACAGAGAGATCAAATGTTCCAACGGATGTAAAAAGATTGTGAATCTTCCCGAAGAAA
The DNA here is from genome assembly GCF_001295265.1 of Chryseobacterium indologenes. Lineage (GTDB taxonomy): Bacteria > Bacteroidota > Bacteroidia > Flavobacteriales > Weeksellaceae > Chryseobacterium > Chryseobacterium indologenes_A. Next base: position 12,642 of record NZ_LJOD01000014.1, read on the forward strand.
TCAAAGGTAAAAATATTGATGAAGACCTTACAGAAAGGGATAAAGAACTGCTGACCTGCCCGGAATGCGGCCACTGGATGCGCCCCAACATCCTGTGGTTTGATGAATATTATGATGAAAAGACCAACAAAAGATTCAGTGCTTTAAAAAAAGCAAAGAACAGTGCCATCCTCTTTATTGTGGGAACTTCCGGAGCAACCAACCTTCCGATCGCCATCGCTGAAACAGCCCTGAGATACGGAGCCTTTATTGTAGACATTAATACCGAAGACAATAATTTCACAAAACTGATCCGGAATAAGAAAAATGCGCTAATTATCCGGGAAAAATCTACGGATACTCTAAAAGCAATCAGAGAGATTCTTGAAAGTATCAACCCGCAGGCGGTATAAAATTTAACTTTTCCTTGACATTGATAACATCATTTAATCCTTATATTTACCCGTACCAAATTCAAAATGAAAATGAAAAATATGAAAACATTAGGTGTTCTGGCTTTCTTACTGATAGGAACAGGAACCGCTTTTTCACAGTCCAGGAAAACAGAATCTTCAAAAGGAGTGGAACAGTCGGACAATGATAAAAAAATCCAGGTAGAAGGTGTCGGGCATAAGCTTAACTACACGCTTAACGGAGGAATTGTAGAAATAGCAGGAGGTGATAATACCGTAACGGTAAAAGGAAGTGCCAGAAAGATCTCCGTTTCCGGAACAGGAAATACCATATACATCGATAAAGTAGATAAAGTGGTGATGGAAGGAGGCGGTAATACCGTTTATTATAAAACTTCAGGAACAAAATCAGGAAAACCGGATGCTTCGCTCACAGGAGTAGGCAATAAAGTGGTTAAGAAATAAATATAATTAAAAATAAGGCTTGGACTAATCCTCTGAGCCTTTATTATTCTGAGCTGACATCCTATTTCTTTCCCTATAAATATAAACTTCTTCCATAATTCTATAACACTGCGGGAAATATTCATACTAATTTTATCCCGCGAAATGAAAAGAGTTTTTCACATACTGTTTCTTATCCTTTATATTGTGGTATCTTCAGGATTTACCACCAGTAAACATGTCTGCAAAGGAAATTCCAGTGAAATACATGTAGGGCTGAAAAACCTTTCAGATCTGGACTGCCCGAAATGCAGTGCCAATAAAGAGAAAAACCATACCGGATGCTGCAAGCTGGAGGTAAAAAAGATCTGTAAAGAAGATAATCTTCCTCATTCTTATAAAAATGCTTCTGTAAAGTTTTTATCCGCTTCCATTCCGTACTACAACTTAGGAACTGTTTTCGATAACATCTCTGCACTTGATCCGGAAAACCACACTTTTTATTTTGATCCTTCAAAATACCATCTTAACTACCCTTCCCTTTTTATCCTTCACTGCGTTTACAGAATTTAGAATACGATTGAATCATATGATACAATCCCCTTATCGGGAAACTATTTTTCAATCTTCATTCTAAATCTATCTTATGAATTTATCATTTAGAGCACTCATCCTCTGGCTGGGCTGCCCTGCTGTTTCCTTTGCCCAGCAGACGGGCTTAGAGGAGGTCCTGCGCAGGGCTGAAAAAAATTATCAGTCTATTCAGAAAAAAGAAGTACATATTCAGGCCTCCAATGAAAGGCTTAAACTTCAAAAAACCTATTATCTGCCGGAAGTTACGCTGATGGCTCAGCAAAATTTCGGAACTATCAACGCTTTAAACGGACCTATGTACAATGCAGGGGGACCGGGAATTGCTTCCACTTCAATGCCTCTTGCAGAGCAGAACTGGAATTCTGCATTCGGAAGCCTGTATCTGGCTAATATCAACTGGAACGTTTATACTTTCGGGAAACTTAAAATGAAGGAACAGCTGGAAAGGGCTGATATTGAGGTTCAGAAATCAGATCTTCGGCAGGAGATCTTTCAGCATCAGATTAAAACAGCTGCGGCTTATTTTAACCTTCTTGTCAGTCAACGTCTCGAAAATGTACAGCATGAAAACCACAAGCGTTCGGAAGTCATCTATACCATTGCAAAAGCGAGGGCTGAGAGCGGCCTGATTCCTGAAGTGGATGCTTCCCTGGCAAAAGCGGAAATGTCAAGTGCCCAGACCAGCATTATTAATGCCAATGATCATGTGCTGGAATATAATAAAAAGCTGGCAGACCTTCTGGCTGAAGATTTCACCCATTATCAGCCGGATCATTATTTCAGCAAAAATATTCCTTCCCTGAAAGAAGATTCTTTTTCTGTTCAGGACCACCCAAGTATCCTGTTCATTAATCAGAAAATCAATAAAAGCAGATATGACGAAGCTTACCTGAATACGATGGGGCTGCCGTCTCTTTCTCTTTTCGGAACATTTCAGGGGCGCGGCTCCGGTTTTGGATCCAACTATGTTCAGGATAATACCGTTTTTTCTACATCCTATTTAAAGGGTGTAGGAGTTGACCGGATGAATTATATTGTAGGATTCAACCTCAGCTGGAACCTTACTGATTTTTACAGAAACTCTTCAAGAGTCACTGAGCAGAAACTGATGACCAAAGCTCTGGATTATGACTACCAGCTTCTGAAACAGGAACTGACCAGCCAGCAGCGTCTCGCCGAAACAAAGTACCATAACGCTCTGGCAAAAGTTACAGAGGCTAAAATACAGGTAGAAGCTGCCTCAGATGCCTTCCGTCAGCAGAAAGCTTTATATGAAAACGGGTTAACCACTATTGTAGATTTTACCCAGGCCCTGTATATTCTGAACCGTGCAGAAATCAATTTTGAGATTGCCCAGAACAATTCATGGCAGGCCGTTGTTCTTATCGCAGCTTCAGCAGGTGATATTTCAGTCATTACAAAAGCAATTATCCACTAACAAAAATCAGATATGAATCTTATAAAGTTTGCCTTACGCAGACCGATATCTGTTATGGTATTGGTACTGGGCCTGCTGTTCTTCGGAATTAAAGCAGCCAAAGACGTTAAAGTAGATATTCTTCCGGAAATGAACCTGCCTGTAGTGTATGTGGCCCATTCTTTCAACGGCTATACTCCGCAGCAGATGGAGGGATATTTCACTAAAATGTATGTGAATATGCTGTTATTTACAAGCGGCATCAAAAGTATAGAATCTAAAAATACCCAGGGATTAACCCTCATGAAAGTTAATTTTTATGAAGGAACCAATATGGGAGAAGCCATTGCACAGATCAATGCACTGTCTACCCGTTCACAGGTGTTTCTTCCGCCCGGAGCGCCGCCGCCATTCATTATCCGGTTTGACTCTTCTTCCCAACCGGTAGGGCAGCTGGTTTTCCGGAGCAATACCAAAACCAATAATGAGCTGCAGGATATTGCCAATTTCAATGCACGTCCTTTCCTGATTGCTATTCCGGGGCTGACCACTGCGCCACCATTCGGTGGAAGTCCCAGAACTATAGAAGTGAATGTAGATCTTTACAGGCTTCGTGCCCACAACTTATCTCCGGAACAGGTTGTGGAAGCCATAAGCAGGAACAATATCACTTCTCCTTCCGGGAATGTATACATTGGAGACATCAATTATCTGACCCCTACCAATAACACGGTAAAAAAAATAGAGGAGTTGGGGGATATTCCACTTTTTAAAGGAACAGCAGACAATGTATACATCCGTGATGTTGCCACCGTAAAAGACGGAGCCGATGTTGCAACAGGTTATGCTCTGATTGATGGAAAACGTTCTGTCTATATCAATATCGCAAAAGCCAGTAATGCATCAACTATGGAAGTTGTTAACAAACTAAAGGAATCCCTTCCAAAGATCCAGCGGAATATGCCGGATGATGTGAAGATCTCTTATGAGTTTGACCAGTCTGTTTATATTTCAAGCGCTCTGAAAAGTTTAGCGGTTGAAGGAATTCTGGGAGCACTATTAACCGGGCTTATGGTAATGCTTTTTCTGAATGACCGCCGGGCTGCCCTCATTGTGATCATGACGATCCCTATATCTATTATTTCAGGGGTATTGTTTTTAAAATTATTCGGGCAGTCGATTAATATCATGTCTTTATCCGGTCTTGCTCTCGCTATAGGAATTCTTGTGGATGAAAGTACGGTAACCATTGAAAATATACACCAGCATTTCGCCATGGGTAAAACCAGAGCACAGGCTGTATGGGATGCCTGCCGGGAGATTGCATTTCCCAAACTGCTGATCATGCTCTGTATCCTGGCGGTATTTGCTCCAGCCCTGATGATGAGCGGTATTCCGGGATCGCTGTTTATGCCTTTGGCTATGGCTATCGGTTTTTCGATGATCGTTTCTTTTATTTTATCCCAGACTTTTGTTCCGGTAATGGCTAACTGGATGATGAAACATGACCCTAAGAACTGTGAAAACCATCAGGAAAACTGGTTTACCGGTTTCCGGGATCGTTTTGCGGTTTTTTTATCCTCTCTTATGAAAAGGAGGAAGATAGTTGTGAGCCTGAGCCTTGTTATTATTTCAGGTATTGGAACCGGACTGTATCAGATTACAGGAAAAGATGTACTTCCAACGGTCAATTCGCGTCAGTTTCAGGTTCGTATAAAAGCGGCTGAAGGAACCCGCATTGAAGTCACAGAAATTAAAGTGAAAAAATTTCTGGAACACCTGAAGCATAAAGTTGGCAAAGACAACATTGCGATTTCTTCGGTGTTTATAGGGCAGCATCCGTCAACTTTTGCAGTAAGTCCTATCTACCTGTACAATGCAGGACCTCACGAAGCTTTAATGCAGGTTGCCTTAAAGAAATTCAACGGAAATTCTGATGAGCTCAAAGATGAACTTCGCAGGTATTACAAAGAGAAAATGCCGGATCTGCAGATTTCTTTTGAACCTATAGAGCTGACCGAAAAAATATTGAGTCAGGGAGCCAATACCCCGATTGAGATCAGGATTTCGGGGATGATGAAAAAGATGAACCGGATGTATGCGGAAAAACTTTTAGCTCAACTGAAAGAGATTGAGTACATGCGTGACCAGCAGATTCCTCAGTCGATGAATTACCCTGCCCTGCAGATTAATATTGACAGAACTCGTGCTGCACAGCTCGGACTGGATGCACAGGATATTGCCAAATCACTGGTCACTGCCACGGCATCAACGCGATACACCAATAAAAACTTCTGGGTTGGCGGTATGATGGGCATTGCCTATGATGTACAGGTGCAAACTCCCCAGAATATTCTTAACAGTAAAGAGGAGCTGGCTAATCTTCCTCTGACTAAAAATTCAGACAGACCTGTTTTAGGAGATGTAGCTTCCATTACTTCCGCCAAAGAATCAGGCGAAAGCTATAACCTGGGAACAATGGGATACACAACCGTTACTGCTAATATTCATAAAACTGACCTTGAACAAGCGTCAAAAGATGTAAAGAAAGCCATTGAAGCTTTAGGTGAGCTTCCGAAAGGAGTTAACATTGAGGTTTCAGGAATGGTTCCTGTACTGAATGAGACGATGTCCAGCCTTTCTTCCGGGCTGCTTATTGCCGCTGCCGTCATTTTTCTTATGCTGGCGGCAACATTCCAGTCTTTCCGTGTATCACTGGTGATTCTTACAACGGTTCCGTTTGTGATCGCCGGTTCCCTTGCTCTGCTTAAAATTACCGGATCTACTCTGAACTTACAGTCGTATATGGGGCTTATTATGTCTGTGGGAGTTTCTATTGCCAATGCTGTTTTACTGGTCAGCAATGCGGAAACCCTCCGGAAATCTACAGGAAATGCCCCGGAAGCAGGTATTGAGGCTGCCAGACTTCGTATCCGTCCGATCATTATGACCACGCTCGCTATGGCTGCCGGAATGCTTCCGATGGCGATAGGTTTCGGAGAAGGAGGAGACCAGGTTTCACCACTTGGCAGAGCCGTAATAGGGGGACTTATCTTCTCTACATTTTCTGTACTGATTATTCTTCCGCTTGTTTTCGGATGGATTCAGCAGAAAGCAGGTACTGTTTCACCTTCACTGGATCCTGAAGATGAAGAAAGTATTTATTATTCTAATTCCCAATCTTAATTTTTACATCAATGAAAAACATTTTATATATAGCCGCCACCTTAAGTTTAAGTAGTATTTATATTTCCTGTAAAGAAGAGAAAGCGACAACTAAAACGGAAGCAGTAAAGCCAATGATGCAGAGCATGGAAACGGTAAAAATCAAAAAAAGCAATCCCAAAGTAGAGTTGAAACTTGCTGGAGAGCTGGTTCCTGATCAGGAGACCGCCATATTTGCAAAAGTACAGAGCTATGTAAAGAAAATTAGTGCTGATATTGGAACGCATGTGAGTGCGGGCCAGGTTCTTATGGTTCTTGAAGCTCCTGAAATACAATCCCAGGCAGCCAGTGCCAAAGCAAAATGGCAGGCGCAGGAAGCAATCTATGCTGCTACAAGATCAAGCTATGACAGAATGTACAGAGCCAATGAAACCAAAGGAGCTATTGCCAAGGACGCTCTGGATCAGATTACCGCACGAAAGCTTTCAGATGAAGCCCAGTTGAACGCAGCCAGATCGGCTTACAATGAAATTCAGGATATTAACCGGTATCTGGTGATCCGTGCCCCTTTCAGCGGGGTTATTACTGAAAGAAATGTGGATCCTGGAGCCTATGTAGGACCTATGGGCGGAATCCCGCTGATGGTGATACAGAGTACCTCTAAATTACGCTTAAGCCTTTCGATACCGGAAGCTAATGTCCCTTATCTGAATATAGGCGACACTGTTTCATTCAGAGTGAATGCAATTCCTGAAAAAAGCTTTAAAGCCCGAATCTCCCGAAAGTCAGGCTCTTTAGATCTTAAACTCCGTTCAGAGAAAATTGAGGCTGATTTTATCAACCACTCCAGGGAGCTAAAGCCTTTTATGATTGCTGAATCATTTATTCCTTTACAAAATAAGGAAGCTACATTTTTTATTCCAAGATCTGCCGTTGTAGAAAGCAATATGGGCATTTATGTGATTAAGAATGAAAACGGAAAGGCCAAATTCATTCCTGTGAGGAAAGGAAGAATCCTGAATGATACTGTTGAGGTTTTCGGAGAGCTGTCGGAAGGAGATACAATCATTAAAAAAGGAAGCGAAGAAATTTTAGAAGGAACCTCCATTAAATAAGATCAAAAATGAAAACAGTATTAAGAAACACATGCATTATTTTTTTCAGCGCGGCTGCTTTATATGCCTGCTCTCATGAAAAATCCCAAAACAAGGTTAAAGAAAATCAGCCTGAAATGGTTCATAAAGCCCGGCCTGCTGCTTCCGGAAAGTATGTAAAAGGAAGCAGGGTTCCCAATGAGGCAGTCTGTATGGTCAACAATGCCTATATGGGTAAAAAACAGATTGAAGTTCCACATGACGGAAAGATATATTACGGCTGTTGCGAAATGTGCGTAGAACGTATTCCGAAGGATAAAAGCGTAAGGGAAGCGATAGATCCTTACAGTGGAAAAACAGTGGATAAAGCCAATGCCTATATTGTGATGATCAGTGATGAGGGAGAGGTAGCTTATTTTGAGAATGAAGATAATTATATGAAGTTTTTAGAACAGCATTCATAGTTATATTTTTCTGATTATTTGTTTGGGTTCCGGGCGTCTGCGACGCCCGGAATCTCTATGTCCAGTAAAAATGAGGGCAATCCAATAAAAAAGACAGGCTTTTTAAGCCTGTCTTCACAATATATCAGATATATTTTTACTCTACATTGATTACTTTTTCAATTTCCGGAGCATGCTGTTTGATGGTATTTTCCACGCCCAGTTTCAGGGTTGAAAAATTCAGTGAACATCCGGAACAGTTACCCAAAAGTTTTACAAAAACCTGATTATCCTTCACGTCAATAAGCTCAATATCGCCTCCGTCTTTATTCAAAAACGGCCTGATGCTTTCCAGAGCTTCCATTACTCTTGTTACTGTATCTTCGTGTGTTATGTTTGTTTCCATATTTTTTGATTCAATTCGGTTTTTCAGACGCCCTGAAAATAATTAATTTTTTGCTTTCGGCGAGCATCCTGCAATTGTGGTGATTTTCACCGCTTCTGTAGGAGGAAGATTTTTATTTCTTTCCACTAAACTTTCTACCATTTTTCTTGCTGTTTCTGTGTAAATGTCAGCAATTTTAGAACCTTCCTGGAGTGCTGCAGGTCTTCCTACATCTCCTGCTTCTCTGATGCTCTGGATTAAAGGAATTTCTCCTAATACCGGAATTCCAAGATCTTCTGCCAGATATTGTGCTCCCTGGTTTCCAAAGATATAATATTTATTGTCAGGAAGTTCTTCCGGTGTAAAATACGCCATATTTTCAATTAATCCAAGCACCGGAATGTTAATACTTTCCATCTGGAACATTGCAATTCCTTTTCTTACATCTGCAAGGGCTACATGCTGAGGTGTACTTACGATTACGGCTCCCGTTACCGGTACTTCCTGAATAATGGAAAGGTGAATATCTCCTGTTCCCGGCGGAAGGTCAATCAGTAAAAAGTCAAGCTCTCCCCAGGCAGCATCTCTGATCATCTGATTCAGGGCCTTGGAAGCCATCGGGCCTCTCCATACCACAGCCTGGTTTGCTCCTGAAAAATATCCGATAGAAAGCATCTTTACGCCGTAATTTTCTATAGGTTTCATGAGATTCTTCCCGTTTACTTCTACAGAAATAGGTTTTTCACCTTCAGTATCAAACATCGTTGGAACAGACGGGCCATAAATATCTGCATCCAGTAATCCTACTTTGAATCCCATTTTAGCCAGGGTAACCGCCATATTGGCTGAAACTGTAGACTTACCTACTCCCCCTTTTCCTGAAGCAATAGCAATAATATTCTGAATTCCCGGGATCTGCTTCCCTTTGATCTGACTCTGCTGAATTTCACTCGGTTCCGGAGAAACAATTTTAAGTTTTAAATGAATGTCTTCTCCAAATTCACTGGCAAAAGCCTGTTTCATGGCTGCTTCCAGCTTTTTCTTTTCATGCATCGCAGGTGAATGCGCCGTCATGTCAATGTAAACATCATTACCCATGATCTGAAGATTATTCACCAAATCGTCTACTTCTATCTCTTTAAGGAAATCTTGAACCTTTTCTTTCGTCAACATACTAAATATAAATTGTTCACAAATTTACGCATTTTTTCGATAATTTAGAATCAATAAAATCTATAACCCAATGTGATAAATAAGATAAGTATCATAGTATTCCATTCTATTTTGCTAACTTCATCCCGAAAAACAAAAAATTCACCAAACACCTCATAACGTATGTCTGCTACTGCCTATCCTTCCAAATATGCTTCCCCAAAAGGTCTTTTCACAGTCGGGAAAACCCGTTTTAAATGGTATGACCTGGCTGCTGATCCGGCAGACATTTCTCAGCAGGACCTTCAAAATGCCCGAATATGTATTGAAAATGCAGGTGAAAATTTTCAGACTACAGACGACCTGGGATTTGTCATTATGCACCGGTGCGGTCATAATTACCTGCTGCTCGTATGTACCTGGAGAAGTGAAAACGAACTTTGGGAAAGCGTTTATTATGACGGATCCGGAAAATTCGAAATCTGGGACCGGAATAAAACCCATCTTCCAACCTACTGTGTCTGGGAAATGGGTATTGTTTACCACGAATCCCGGGCATGGAAAAGATTCTTAGGAACAAACAGGGATGAAAACAACAGACAGGATTATTTAAATGATTTTTTTGAAGGAGAAGTATAAATCTATCCATATTCACAGGCGATTATCAGAACCTGGAATCCTGGTAGTTGTTAAGACAAAAAACTAACATCTGTTTAACAACAGACATAAAAGATTTTGACACCTAAGTTTAAATACTTTGCCTGTAGAAGTTCATTTAAGTTCTTAAAAATCTACAATTTTTATTTACCACAGAATCAGAAATTTGCGGATTTATTGAATAGAAGCGGACTAAAGTCCGCCTAATTAATAAACATCCCGTCCTCCGGCTTTAGCCAGAACCTGAAATTGGCCTATTTTAATTCGCCCTGTACTTTTCATCAAATTTCACATTCCGGTCTGCGCCTTTCACTTTTTTATTTCCAAAAGTATAAGTCGCGGATAAAGTAAGCCTTCTTGCATCATAATAATTGTTGTAATAATGGGTTCCTGTTGTATAATAAATCTCTCCCCTGCTTCTTGACTGTTTGAAAATATCCGAAACAAACAGATTCATCTGGAGGCTTCTTTCCATAAGGCTCAGCTTAAGCCCTGAAGTGAAATTTCCGGCAAAATCCATGTATACATTTCCGGAATTGGAAGGCAGGCGGAACCAGTAATTGAAAATAAGCTGTACTGTTTTACTTTTATTAAGCGACAGATTGTTCTGAACATTAAAATTATAGCTGGTTCCTTTCCTGGATGCAGCGTCTGTAGCAAAAACCTCTGTATTCATGTAAGACAGATCTGCAGAATAATTGGCTTCCCAGAATTTGAAAAAGGTATCAGAGTAATTGAGAGAAACTCCCATGCTGTTCTGGTTATAAAAATTAGCAAAAGTACTGATCCTGTTTTCTCCCTGAAGATTCGCAAGCTGGTCAAACTCATCAACTGATCTCTGATAATAGGCGGAGGCAGACAGTTTTCCTTTATAGATATATGAAAGTTCAAAATTATGATTGATTGAAGGCTTCAGAAGAGGATTTCCCGTGAAATAAGAGTTCACATTGATGTACCAGCGGTAAGGATTGATAGCACGGAATCCGGGTCTGTTGATCCTTTTTGAGTAATTCAGGCTGAAGGTATTATTTTCGTTACTTTTATACGTTACATAAGCTGTAGGAAAGAACTTTCCGTAAGAGTTTTCAGTCTGCTGGCCAGAAGTTAAAGAATTTCCGTTGATGGTAGAATATTCATACCGAAGCCCTGCTTTTGCTGACCATTTTTCGCTGAACTCTTTTTCAAAGCTTAGGTAAGCCGCATAATTTTTCTCATTATATTCAAATACATTACTTTTTACAGGATCTTCAACATAGCTTCCGTTAGTCAGATTCAGATAAGCAATATCAGAATTATTGTCAAAATTGGTGAACTTTATTCCGGCTTCCGTCTTGGCAAACTTATAGGGTAACGTAAGATCGGCCTGTCCTGAATAAATCTTATAATCTACCGTAGAAGGTGTTCTCACAACAAAACTTTGTCCTGAGTTTTCTATAGTGGTGAAATCAATTGTACTTCCCGGAGTATTAGAAAAATAATTTCCTGTGAAGCTCAGTTTATTGTCCTGTTTTCCGAATTTAAGATCATAATAAGCACTCAACGTTTGCTGCCTGTTTTCGGATCGGTGCTCCGCATAAGTTGTCAGTGTATTGGTATAGTTTCCATTCTGAGAATAATCCGAATTATTGTTAATATCCATATTGGAATTTCCAAATCCGTAATCATAGATAAGTCCAATATTAGACTTTTTGCTAAGCTGATAATCCAGGCTCAGGTTCGCTCCCAGTCCATCTCCGAAATCCCTTCTGTCATCAGAACTTTTAACACCGTCTGCTCCTTCGATCCTATAATTTTCGAAAGAATATTTTTCATATTTAAACTGCCTTAGTTTTAAGGAAGATCGAAGCTTATCATTCTGGTAGTTAATGGTTGTACTGTTGGAAGTTCCGGTATAGGTCTGCTGCTGAAGACTTGTGGTAAGGCTTCCGCTCCAGCCCAGATTCTGGTTTTTCTTCAGGACAATATTAATCAGCCCGCTGTTTCCCTGTGCTTCATATTTAGCAGGAGGAGTTGTGATTACCTCAATTTTTTCAATATTTTCAGATCTCAGGCTTTTAAGATAGGTCACCAGCTCACTTCCGGAAAGGTTCAGCATCCGTTCATTAATCATTACTGCTACTCCGCTTTTCCCGATGATTGAAATTCCTGAATTGTCATCTACTTTCAGCAAAGGAGTTGTTGCCAATGCTTCGGCCCCGTCCATCCCCTGTGAAGCTACAGAATTGGATACATTAAAGATCAGGCGGTCGGCTTTTCTTTCGATCATTTTTTTTCTTGCGGTGAGGGTAACTCCTTCAATCTGCTTTTCCTGTTTTTTATCAATAGAAAAATCCTTCTTCATATCACCGTTTACCGTAATATCAGAGGATAACATTTCAGTTCCGTCCTGTATAAGCCTTATGGTATAATTTCCATTTTCCGGAAGCTTCAGCTTATAGTTTCCTTTTTCATCTGAAATAGCGGTTTGCTTCTGCTCTCCTTTTGAAGCAATGATCTCAATATATGAAACGGTATTTCCTGTCTGGGTAATTTTTCCTGTAACCTGTTGTGAAAAAGCAAAAACCGGCAAAAGCATAACAGCCGAAAGTAATGTTTTCTTCATGTATTCTATAGTAGTAGTTTTCAGTAAGACAACCTTACTCTTTCTTTTATTACATTCTGTTCTGCTGTTTTTTCAATATATTCGCTGGCATAAAATTACGATATGAAAAAAAGTCTTGCTGCATTTTCTTTATTCATTGCACAGATTATCTATTCTCAGAATTATGCACAATATGTCAACCCTTTCATCGGAACAGGTGGGCATGGTCATACTTTTCCAGGAGCAACGGTTCCTTTTGGAATGGTTCAGCTTTCTCCGGACACCAGAATAGACGGGAGCTGGGATGGATGCAGTGGGTATCATTATTCAGACTCCGTGATTTATGGCTTTTCTCATACCCACCTCAACGGAACCGGAGTTTCCGATTATGGTGATATTATGCTGATGCCTACGATGGGAAATCCAAGCCTGAATAATAAAGACTATTCCTCAAAATTTTCGCATAAAAATGAAAAAGCTTCGGCAGGATTTTACTCCGTTAAATTAGATAAGAACAACATTGATGTACGCCTGACCACCACCCAGAGAGTCGGCTATCACGAATATACCTTCAACAATCCGGGTAAGGCTAATATCATCCTGGATCTCAACCACCGTGATAAGCTTCTGGAAGGTGAAGTGAAGGTTATAGACGACAAAACTATTGAAGTTCTAAGAAGAAGTGAAGCCTGGGCAGCTAACCAATATGTGTATGCCAGAATTGAGTTTTCAAAGCCTATGAAAATTTCAAAAAAAGAGGTTAACGGAAAACAGGAAGACAGGCTTTTCACCGGAACAAAGCTGGCAATGGCCTTCTCTGCTGATGTAAAAAAAGGAGAAAAGATCAATGTGAAAATAGCACTTTCCCCAACCGGTTACGAAGGAGCAGCCAAAAACATGATTGCAGAAGGAAAGTCCTCAGATTTTGAAGCTATAAAAAAACAGGCGGAAACAGACTGGAATAAGGAACTTTCAAAAATTGAAGTAAAATCTGATGATAAGGATAAGCTGTCGGTATTTTACACTGCCATGTATCATGTTTTCACCCAGCCTAATATCCATATGGATGCTGATGGAAAGTACAGGGGCAGAGACCATAAGCTGTACACGGCAAAAGGGTTCAGTTATTACACCGTATTTTCACTTTGGGATACCTTCAGAAGCGCACACCCGCTGATGACCTTAATTGACCGAAAAAGAACAGCCGATTTCATTAATACCTTTATTAGACAATATGAACAGGGCGGTAAACTTCCGGTATGGGAACTGGCTTCCAACGAAACAGAATGTATGATCGGCTACCATGCCGTTTCTGTTATTGCCGATGCTATGGCTAAAGGAATTAAAGGATTTGATTACGAAAAAGCATTCGAAGCATCTAAAAATTCTGCCATGCTGGATATTTTCGGTCTCAATGCTTATAAACAGAACAACTATATCAGTATAGACGATGAGCATGAAAGTGTTTCCAAAACGGTGGAATATGCCTATGATGACTGGTGCATTGCCCAGATGGCCAAAATTTTAGGCAAAAAAGATGATTACCAGTATTTCATGAAGCGTTCCCAGAACTGGAAAAACCTTTACAACCCCAAAAATGGTTTTATACAGCCGAGAAAGAACGGAAACTGGCTGGAGCCGTTTGATCCCAGGGAAGTCAACAACAATTATACGGAGGGCAATTCCTGGCATTATTCCTATTCGGTACAGCAGGATATTCCGGGACTGATTGCAGCCCATGGCGGAAAGGAGAAATTCGAACAGTTCATTGATGCTATTTTTGCAGCATCTGATAAAACGACCGGCAGAGAGCAGGCAGATATTACCGGACTGATGGGACAATATGCCCAGGGAAATGAACCAAGCCATCACATTGCTTATCTGTACAATTATGTAGATAAACCTGAAAAAACGGATGTCAAAATCCGGTATATTCTCGATCATTTTTATAAAAATACTCCGGACGGCCTGATTGGAAATGAAGACTGCGGCCAGATGAGTGCATGGTATATTTTAAGCTCACTGGGAATTTATCCTGTTACTCCGGGACTTCCTGAATGGCAGACCACTACTCCTTATTTTGATGAGGTTGCCATTCATCTGGAAGACGGAAGCACAAGGGTTATTACTAAAAATACGGCAAAAACTGAGCTTAAAAAATTGGGATTTGAGACTACCCAACCGGCAAAAGATTTTAAATATGCCCAACAGACTGCTTCTCCGGTAATATCTTCAGACAGGATCTTTGATTTTTCAGCAAAAGTAGAAATCACCCCACTGAACCCGGAAGACAAAGTATATTACATGACTTTGGATGAAAGTGATGCCAACAAAAGAAAAACATTCTCTGCATACAAAGGTCCTTTTACCATCAGCAAAACCACCCACGTTCAGGCCTATTCCGAAAGAAAAGGAGAAAAAAGTTCGGTAACAACTGCTGTTTTTAACAGAAGACCTAATTACTGGGATATTTCCATCAGTTCAACGGCTACTCCACAATACGCTGCCGGCGGAAAACTGGCATTAATTGATGGAATCAGAGGGGATATCAACTGGAGAAAAGGTGAATGGCACGGATATCAGGGACAGAATTTTGAAGCTGTTATCGATCTGAAATCACCACAGCAGATCACCAGATTATCTTCAACTTATCTGCAGGACAGCAGATCATGGATCCTGATGCCTAAAAAAGTAGAATATTACGCTTCCATGAACAATAAAGATTTCATCCTCCTGAAAACCATAGACAATACTATTGATCCGAAGGATGAAAAAGTACAGATCAAAGATTTTGAAACAGAAATTCTTCCTACCGAAGCACAATACATCAAAGTAAAAGCTTATTATTTTGGTAAACTGCCGGAATGGCATCAGGGAACAGGCGGTGAAGCTTATATTTTTATTGATGAGATTTCGGTAAAGTAATTACAGATTTTAATTATAAGTCTGTTTCATCTTTTTTATTACCTTAAACCACCAGGCAAAACATCAAATTCCGGACACCAGCACAAAGAAATTAAGCCAGTTGTCTTTATTAGCCAACGCTATTAATACCGAGAAGAGAAAATGAAAGAAGCCAGATGATTTCAAATGGCTTCCATGATTTTAAAATATCGTTCATTATTCTTTTTAATTCAGCCTTTCTGACCAATTCAGCTCTTCCGGCAAATCCATATCAGAAAATTCTATATGAATCACTCTTCTCCTCCTTCCATCGGTTGTCCGGTTGGAACCGTGCAGAATAAGCGGTTTCATAATCATAATGCCTCCCTTTTTCACATCGCATATCTCTTCAGTTTCTGTAGCCCAGTTGATAGTTTCCGGTCTGTAGATTCCTTTGGCGTGTGATCCCGGAACCACTTTCAGGGCTCCGTTATTCTTATCCGTATCATCAAGATGGATTCTGATGGTAAAGATATTTTCCAGAATATTCAGAGGAGGCTGTACTGCAAACTGGTTCTTTTTTGTGGTCCAGGGTCCGAAATCGTCAATATCCAGCTTTTTATCTACTGAAATGGTCAGGTCCTGATGGTAAGCCACGTACCAGTTGGATGCTTCAGGTTTATCGAAATAAATACTTTTCACAGCAATATACTTCTCTCCGAAGACTTCCCTGATAATGGTTTTAACATGGTCATTGAAGATCAGATTCTTTACCTCCGGAATTTCTTTTAAAAACTGGCGTACAGCAAAAAGATCATCAGATTTCCTGAAATTTGAGCTGGAAGTATCTGAACTCTGAATTACTTCGCTGATTTTTTCAATCTCTTCTTCGGAAAATATATTATTGATTGTGGTAAAACCTTTTTCAGTAATATGTTCTTTATGGCTTTGAAGCCCAGTCATATCCATTAGACTTCCTGTGGTGTATTTTCAAGCTGTCCTTCCCATTTGGAAACTGCTGAAGTAGCCAATGCGTTTCCTAATACGTTAGTCATACTTCTTCCCATATCACAGAAGTGGTCAATTGGCAGGATAAGGGCAATTCCCTCAGGCGGAATCCCGAACATGGAACATGTTGCCACAATAATTACCAGTGATGCTCTCGGAACCCCGGCAATGCCTTTTGAAGTAAGCATTAATACTAAAAGCATTGTTATTTGCTGTCCCAATTCCATTTCAATTCCGTAGATCTGGGCAATAAAGATGGAAGCAAACGTCATATACATCATACTTCCGTCCAGGTTAAACGAGTATCCTAAAGGCAGGATAAAAGATACCACCCTGTTATTACATCCGAATTTTTCAAGCTCTTCTACCAGCTTCGGGAAAACAGCTTCTGAGCTTGTTGTAGAGAAAGCGATCAGCAACGGAGCCTTAATTCTTTTAAGCAAATCGAAAAGACGATTCCCAAGAATAAGATATCCTACCAGTAAAAGGACCACCCACAGAACGCCTAATGCGAAGAAAAAGTCTCTGAGGTAAATGGCGTACACCTTGAAAATTTCAAACCCGTTTACTGCAACCACAGCGGCAATTGCTCCCAAAACACCAAGCGGAGCAAACCACATGATATACCCTACCATTTTCAGAATGGCGTGGGCTATTATATCAAAAAGCTTTACTACCGGCTTTGAATATTCTTCGCCCAGATTGGCAAGTGCAACTCCGAACATAATGGAAAACACGACAATCTGAAGTACTTCATTGGTAGCAAAGGCTTCAAATAAACTTTTAGGAATCATATGCTTAACAAAATCTTCCATGGAAAAACTTTTACTGCTTTTCAGAAGATCTTCTGCTGCTGCGGCATCCTGAATCGGCAGTTTGGTTACATGTCCCGGCTCCAGCCAGTTCACAAGCACCAGACCGATAAAAAGAGAAACCAGTGAAGCTGAAATAAACCATAACATTGCTTTTGTCCCTACTCTTCCGATCATTTTGATGTCACTCATCTTGGCAATTCCTACCACAAGAGTTGTAAATACCAACGGTGCAATGATCATCTGTACCAGCCTGATGAAGACAGTTCCCAGCAGTTTTATATTTTTGGAAAAAGGTTCGGCGCTTTCAGGATACTGTATGTGTACCACACCTCCGATTCCCACTCCCAGAATAAGCGCAATGATAATGCCTATAAAAAGTTTATTTTGTCCTTTCATATATATTGTTCAATTGCCACAAATATAATAGTTTTTGAATTGGCACAAGATTTTGTTCTGTGCGGGTTAAGTTTACATTAATTTTATAATCCATTAAAATTAAATTCCTGGTTTAGAAAATATTGCAAAAAATTAATGAAACATTTATTGAGTTTTTATTCTTTTGGTACAAATTTTATTATTACATTTGATTGTATTAACAACATTAATAAATATACAATATGAAAAAAACTATCGCAATGGCTGCATTGGCTGTAGCTGTATCTTTCGGATCAGTTTCATGTAAAAAGAAAGTTTCTGATGCTGATCTTCAGACTCAGGCTACAACCGTGGTAACTTCTAATCCCAATGCTTCTGTAGAAGTAAAAGAAGGTGTGGCCCACTTAAGCGGAACTTTCGCAGACCCACAGTCTAAGGATGCCATGATTGCCAAGTTAAAAGCCATTAACGGAATGAAGGAAGTAATGGACATGGCAACTGTAGCAGCTCCTCCTGCACCGGTTGAAACAACTACTGCCGTAGATCCTGCAGTTCAGAAAAAAGTTCAGGATGCTGTTAAAGATTTCCCTTCTGTAAAAGTAGAAGTTGTAAACGGAGAGCTTACTCTTACAGGAAATGTTTCAGGCCTTCAGGCAAGAAAAATCAAAGAATCTATCGATGCTTTGAAAATCGGAAAGTATAACAATAACCTAGTCGTAAAATAATTTAAGATGAGTACATTACAAGATAAATATTCAAGTGTTGTTTCAGCAGCTCAGTCTGCAGGAATTTCAAACCTTCAGGTTCAGGAGCAGGATGGTATTCTTTATGTTTCAGGAAGCGCTTCCAATACAGCAGCAAAAGATGCAGTATGGAATGCTTTGGGAGCTATTGACTCTACCTATTCAGCTTCAGATATCAATATTGATGTACAGGTTGCAGGACTGGCTTCTGGTGCTTCTTTAACGGTAGCTACTGAAGAGTCTAATCTAAATATCAGACAGGAGCCGTCTACAGAGGCTGCTGTTGTGGGAAAAGCAGCAAAAGGTTCTTCTGTAACTCTTATTGAGCAGACTTCTGATGACTGGTGGAAAGTAAAAACAGATGACGGACAGGAAGGATATGCTTATTCAAGATATTTAAGAGCGTAATCTTTAAAAAAAGTTAAACTTTAAGAAATATTTGCCAAACATCTCCGAAAGGGGATGTTTTTTTATACTTTTACGCCTTTAAAAAAAACGATTACCCATGAAGAAACTCTTATCGGTGCTGATGCTGGCATGTACGATTCTTATTTTGCATGCCCAGGGCCTGCATATTGACGGAAAAGTATCAGATCCCGACAAAAAAGCCGTAGAAAACGCAACGGTTTATCTCCTGAAAGAAAAAGATTCATCCATTATTAATTATACGGCGACCAATAAGGAAGGTAAGTTTTCCCTGAAAACTGATGCTGTGAATGAGCCTTCGTTTTTAAAAATTGATGCTGATAAGCTTCAGTCTTACTCCAAAAAGCTTGAAAAGATCAGCCAGTCTCTGACCCTGGGGGATATAGAGCTGGAAAAAGGAAAGGTAACAAGCATTGATGAAGTAAAAATTATCGCCTCTCCGGTGAAGATCAAGAAAGATACCATAGAATTTAATGCTTCTGCCATTAAGGTACGCCCTGACAGTAAAATTGAAGAGCTTCTTAAGCAGATTCCCGGTGTAGAGATCAGCAATGAGGGAAAAATAACCGTAAACGGAAAGGAAGTGGATCAGATCATGATCAACGGAAAGCCTTTCTTTGACAAGGACGGTAAAATCGCCCTTCAGAATCTTCCCGCAGATATTATTAAAAATATTCAGTTTACCACTACCAAATCCAAAGAGGAAGAGCTGAGTGGAAAAACAGCAAAATCAAACAACACCACAATCAATTTTAATATCGACGAAAAAAAGAACAAAGGGCTCATATCAAGGCTTACAGTAGGATATGGCTCTGATGAACGGTATGAAGGCAGCGCCCTTTTAAGTTACTTTAAAAAAGACACTAAAATAAGTTTACTTGCTGCTTCCAATAACATCAACTCGCAGGGATTTTCCAATGATGAGGTTTTCGACAGCATGGGACATGGCCGTAATTCATGGCTGATGCAGGGAGGATCTGTTTCCACAGTAGGAAATACCACGTATTACAGCTCGGGCGGAAATAATAAAGGAATACAAAAGTCTACCACAATAGGATTCAATTACAGTGATAAACTTGGAAAGGATGCTGATCTGGATACGTTCAGCTTAATGCATGGAGATTCTGATCTGGAAACAAGATCTAAGGTTTCAAGAACAACCCTGCTTCCTGAATTCACCTTAAAAACCAATTCTGAAAACAGTGGAAAAAGTGAAAATAAGCAGTACAGCTTAGATACTTCAGCAAAGATCAGACTGGATTCTCTGACCAGCATTTATATTTCACCAAGATTTAACAGCTCCAGAACCT
Organism: Chryseobacterium indologenes; assembly: GCF_001295265.1. GTDB lineage: Bacteria > Bacteroidota > Bacteroidia > Flavobacteriales > Weeksellaceae > Chryseobacterium > Chryseobacterium indologenes_A. Next base: position 32,526 of record NZ_LJOD01000014.1, read on the forward strand.
TCAGCTTTAACAATTCAAAATCATCCACTTTCCAGAACAACAGTCTTCTGAATGAAAGTGATGCGTACACCAGTACAGAATCTATAAACAATTCCTTCAATCCTTATATTTATTTCTCCAGAAAATTCAGTAAGAAAGGACGTTCCCTGAGTGCTAAAATGACCAGTGCCATCTCTGAATCCAGAAGGGATAATCTGAATCGCTCAGAAACGGCTTTTTACCAGAACAGCAACGTAACCACTCCTGTGAATGATAACAGGAACCAGCTTGCCAAAAATAAGAACCAGAGTAATGAATATAATTTCGGACTGGGATATTCTGAACCGATTTCAGATTCTGCATCCGTTAATTTTGAATTGAATTACAGCTCAAAAATAACCCGTGACCTGAGGGATGTTAATGATTTTAATGCAGCTACAGGACAATATTCAGACTATAATACACTTCTGTCCAACAGCATGAGGCAGAAAATTAATAAAATCACTCCTGAACTTACTTTCAGCCTCAATAAAAAGAAAGTAAACATCTGGGCTTCCCTGAACCTTGATGTTTCCGATATGAATGTTAATTCTGTTTTCAACGGGCAGCAGTATAATCTCCAGAAAAACTTTGTTCTTCCCGGGTATAATGTCAATCTTAATTATGAGCTTTCTGAAAATAAAAGGTTAAGCTTCTACCATTACGCAGATTTCAACATTCCCGGTGCAGAGCAGCTTACTCCTTATGAAGATACTTCCAACCCCCTTGTAACCTATACGGGTAACCCAAACCTGAAAAATACCTGGACCAATAACAGTTACCTGTATTTCAATAACTACAATATGGTAAAAAATATGAGTTATTATGTGAATCTAGGGTTTACGTACAGGGACAATGATATTATTAATTATTCGAAATACGACACTGCGGGGAAACAGCTTGTAACCTACGATAACATAAGCGGTAATAAGAATATCAATGCAGGAGCCGGTTTCAGCAAAAGTTTTAAATGGAAAGAAAATAAGGTGACCATCAGCCCGAGGTTCAATATGCAGTATAACTTCAATAAAGGATTTATCAACGGGCAGCTCTTTACGAGTGATTCGTACAGCATCAATCCGGGGCTTAACCTGACTTATGAAATTAAAGACAAAGTGACCATTAAGCCATCTTACAGACTCGGATATAATTTTTCAAAATACACCAATTACAGCATCGATCAGGTAAATACCACCAGCCAGGCCCTGAAACTAGAACTGACGAATTATCTTTTCAAGAGCAGGCTGGTTTTCGGAAATGATTTTGAATATAATACCAATTCCAATATTGCTCCCGGCTTTAAGAGGGATTTCTATTTCTGGAATACAAGTTTAGGTTATTCTTTCTTCAATAAGCAGTTTACGGCAAAAGTAAAGATTTATGATGTTCTGAATCAGAATCAGAGTGTAAGAAGAACAATTTCCAATGCTTACTTTGAAGATCGTGAAGATCTTATCCTGAAGCGTTATGTAATGTTTTCCATCAGTATGAAACTGAATAAGTTTGCAGGAAAAAAATCACAGGGAAAATAGTTTCCTTATCCTATTCACTCAACAGCCGGAACTTTTCCGGCTGTTTTTTTATGAATTAAAAGGCTGTATTATTTTAATCACAAACCTTAGTGGAGTTTTCGGGAAACTATTTTAACCACATCAGGCACAAAGGATTTTGACACTTTAGTGATCTTTAAGTTTAAATACCTTTGCGAATAGAAGTGGATCTATGTTCTTAAAAAATCTTCGAATTTTATTGAGCATCCAATAAAGAATCTGGTTAAATTATATTTTTTCAGGGAAGAATTATAAGTGAAGATACCAGAAACGTATTTTTATTTCTAAATTAGCCGCAAATTTTATGTATGAAGATTCCGGTTTCAATTTTATTCATTTTTCTTTTTATTTTTGGTAATGCCCAAAACAAAGAACAGAAAGATACTTTTGTAAAAGACAATTTCACTAAAAAGGAGGTTTACATCCCTATGCGCGACGGAACGAAGCTTTTCACCGCGATCTATATTCCGAAAGATATTTCCAATAAAAACAAATATCCGTTCCTGATGCAGAGAACCTGCTACAGCATTGCTCCATACGGAGAGAATGAATATAAAACTAAACTGGGACCTAATCCATATCTGATGAAGGAAAAGTATATTTTCGTATATCAGGATGTCCGCGGAAGATACATGAGTGAAGGCACATTCACCAATATGACCCCTCAGGTAGACCGTAAAACAAAGAAAGATGTGGATGAAAGCACAGATACCTACGACACTATTGAATGGCTTTTAAAAAATGTAAAAGACAACAACGGTAAGGCTGGTCAATACGGAACTTCTTATCCTGGCTTTTACACTGCTGTAGGAACACTGGCGCAACATCCTGCTTTGGTTGCCTCTTCTCCCCAGGCTCCGATTTCTGATTTCTGGAATGATGATTTCCTTCATAACGGAAAGGTTACACTGGGGTATTTCAAAACATTTCCTGTTTTTGGAGTACAGAAAACAAAGCCTGAAAATAAAGCCTGGTATACAAACTCCATGATTAAATCCACTTCTGAAGACGGTCTGAAATTTTACAGAGACATGGGAACTTTAAAGGATGGCTATGAAAAATATTATAAAGACAACTTCTTTATGACTGAGATTATGGATCATCCTAATTATGATGAATTCTGGCAGAAAAGAGGTCTGCTTCAGCATTTAAAAGATATAAAACATGCAGTAATGACTATTGGAGGGTGGTTTGATGCAGAAGATCTCGCCGGTCCTTTAAATATTTATAAAACGATTGAAAAGACAAGCCCGAAAGCCAAAAATACTATTGTAATGGGACCTTTCTCGCATGGAGGCTGGTCGCAGGAACAGGGAAAACATTTCCATAACCAGACGTATTTTGGGGACAGCATTGCTACCTACTATCAAAAAAACGTTGAAACTAAGTTCTTCAGCCATTATCTGAAAGGAAATACCAAAGAAGATGCAGGGCTTCCTGAAGCTTTAATGTATGATACAGGTTCCAAAGAATGGAGAGAGTTTGCCTCTTATCCTCCCAAAAACGCTCAGAAAATTAATTTCTATCTGGCAGGAGGAACATTGAAAAAAGCGGCAGGACAAGGTTATTCAGAATATTACAGCGATCCGAATAATCCTGTATTAAGCTCTGATAACCTCAAAGATTTCAACGGATTTACCCCAAAAAATTATATGTCTGAAGACCAGAGGTTTGCCGAAGGAAGACCGGATGTCCTGACTTTTACAACCGAAATTTTAACGGAAGATATTACTTTCGGAGGTGAAATTATGGCTAAACTGAACATTTCCTCTACCTCCACTGATGCTGATTTTGCGGTAAAGCTTATTGATGTTTATCCTGAAGATTTCAAACCGAAAGAGAAGAAAGACGGTGTCATCTACGGAAATTATCACCAGATGGTAAGAAGTGAAATTATGCCGGCCAGGTTCAGGAATTCAAAGGAAAAAGGAGAAGCGCTGGTTCCGAATCAGAAAACTGCGGTTAATTTCAGACTGCAGGATGTAATGCATACTTTTAAAAAAGGGCATAGAATACAGATTCAGATCAGCAGCACATGGTTCCCTCTGTTTGCTTTAAACCCGCAAAAGTTTCTTGAAAATCCAAACTTTGCTACGAAAGAGGATTATACGAAAGCATTCATTAAAGTCTATGATGACAGCTCTATTGAAGCTGATATTCTAAAATAAATAATTATAAAGGCGGCCGAGATTTTCAAGGCCGCCTTTCTTTTTATCACAGCTGTTGAGTACACGGAGATGTTATTAATAAGTTTGTTTTTTTAGTATTGCGGCTCCCATAACATGGAAGCAGTGTCATTATTCTTCAATGGTTCTGAATGTAAGATTTACCCTCGGTGTTTTTATTTTTGTGGTGGGTGGAAGGCGGTGGAGCCAGTTTTCCTGGGTTATTCCTTTCATAACCAGCAGGCTTCCGTTTTCCAGAAATATTTCTACTTTTTCCTTTGTTGTTTTATGTTTAAAAAGAAACTTTCTCTCTGCACCGAAAGTCAGCGAAGCGATGGCTCCGTGTTTTTTAAGGTCTTTTTCACCGTCACTGTGATAGGCCATTCCTTCACTTCCGTCGTGATATAAATTCAAGAGGCAGGAATTGTACGTTTCGCCTGAAATTTCCTCACACTTCTGTTTCAGTTCCAGCAGTTCAGACGTCCAGGGTTGGGCATATTTTGTTCGTTTGGAATAGGTATATTCAAAAGCTTTTTCACCAAACCAGGCTACTTTTCTTTTGGTTAAAATCAGTTTTCCGAAAATTACCGCTTCATCATTTTCCCATGGAATATGGTTAAACAGATAGTCGTAAAAGACATCTGATTTTTCTTTAGAAAATACTTTTCCATAGTAATGAACCGTTCCGTCATTCGGAAGGATATTTAATGGATATTCTGATAGTTCTTCGAACAGGCTCATCATAATTCAGAAAATTTAGTGATGGGTTAACGTATACATAATTTTTGTACCCTCATTATCATTCGCCTATAAAAAGTAAACAATAACGAGTACAAGGACAACAGCCAGTAACAATAGTTTTAGCCAGTTAAATAATTTTTCTTTTCTCTTAGCTTGAGATAACAGCGTTTCTTTCTGGTCGTTTTCAGATAGGATTTTCCGTTCCCTGACATCTTTATCTCTTATTAAGTTCCTATATCTTTCAGTAGAATACTTAAGGATCAGGTCATCTGTTAAAGGAGAGCTGTCTCTGTTAATATGCGGAATATATTTTATGTCTGTTATTTTACCTTCATCGTTCCAACTTTTATGAACCAGCATGTTTCCGTCTTTGTAAATATATTCTTCTTTAGTATTTTCCTGGTCTACATCAGCAGATTCATTGCCAGTCTTATTTTTGTCATAATAATAAGTCCACTTCCCGGTTCTTTTGCCCAATGAATAGTTTCCCTGGGAGTGTAGTCTCCCGTTTTTATACCAGCTTTTATATTCTCCGTCAGCTACATTATTGATATATGATCCCTCTGCATTTTTGATATTATCAGGATAAAGAATCATTATTTTGCCATTTTTACTATATCTTTTTAAAAGGGTATCAGGATTAGTTTTTAAATAATGCTGTATATGATGCTTACCCCAGGTATTAAAATAATGACTGAACTGCCACGGGTACATCAACTGGGAAATCCGTTCTATATCCTGTCTGATTTCCGATTCTGATTCTGGTAAAAATTCAATGACCGCAAAAAGCGGCTCCATTTTCAGATTTTTGTAAGCGCACAGCTTATGATGCCCGTCCAGAATATAGTCATGGAAATAATCTTTTTCTAAATATTTTCCTGTCAGAATTATGGCAAATGGCCTTGCCCCTGACAAAATTAAGCTTTCGTACTGCTTTACGAGATCGATATTGATTTCTTCCTTCGATTTCCAGGCGATAAAAGGATATTCATATCTATAAAAGCCATGGGCATTCGTATAGCTCCCATAAGCATTATAATCATAGATGAGATTTTGAAGCAGTTTCTCATCGTATTTTTTAATTTCTTCTTTTACATCACCCTGATCAAGTCTTTCATCTCCAAATACTGCTGCATTACTATAAACATTCCATGTTTTATTTGTGGAAAAACTCAATTGGTAGTTTCCATTTTGTAATAGGATTAAAAGAGGCTGCAGAATCTGAAACAGATCTTCTTCCCTTTCCGTATAATCCACCTCAAAATCAATTCCCTCAAGTGCATGATTAATAAGGTTTTTGTTTTCCTCGTTGATGGGAAATAATACCAGATTTTCATCCCCCGGATCATCACAGTCATCCCACAAAAAAACAGCAGGATTCATTCCTATTGACAAACATTCACTCTGATGATGAATATCATATTCAACAGAAACCAGGCCTTTACCATTTGTAATTTTAAAATTCATTGATCTTTGCTGCAATCCGGAATTCTTATTCATTCCCGGAAATCCAAAGGTAAGATAAAACACCAATACAAGGCTTATCTTTTAATGAATGAATTAGTATCCGTAAAATTCAGCCAGATCTGTTAAGAATAAGAAGTGAACTTTATAAATATATATGTGAGCTTTCCCAGCCTACGATCAGCTGTTTTCTCTCACTTCCCCATTTGTATCCTCCGATGTTTCCTGTAGACTGAATCACCCGGTGGCATGGGATAAGAAAAGCTACCGGATTGCTGCCGATTGCTGTTCCCACTGCCCTTGAAGCTTTAGGATTTCCTATTTTCTCAGCCAGACTGCCATAGGTAGATAGTTTTCCCATGGGAATAGTCAGTAAGCTTTCCCAGACTTTCAGCTGAAAATCGGTACCTTTTAAGTGCAATTTAATGGTATGGAGTTTCGTCCAGTCTTTGCTGAAGATGGACAGTGCATTCTGCTGTAGGGCATCCTGTTTTTCAGAAAAAGAAGCATTGGGAAATGTCTGTTTCAAATTTCCCAATGCTGTTTCCTTATCGTCTTCAAAAGCCATATAGCAGATTCCCTTTGCTGTAGAAGCGGTCATTACATTTCCAAAAGGACTTTCGGAGAAACTGTAATTGATGCTGAGGCTTTTTCCGCCGTTTTTATATTCTGCCGGAGACATTCCTTCCACTTTCACAAAAAGGTCATGAAGCCTGCTCGTGCTGGAAAACCCTGTCTCGTATGCGGTATCGAATAAACTTGCTTTTTCTTCCTTCAGTAAATTTTTAGCGTGCTCAATACTGATGAACTGTAAAAATTTTTTCGGACTTGTTCCTGCCCATTCTGTAAATATTTTCTGGAAATGAGCCGGGCTCAGATGAACTTTCTCTGCCACTTCATCCAAATTAGGCTGAAGCCTGAAATTGCTGCGGATATATTCTATCGCTTTGGCAATTCTGTTATAATCAATTTGATTTTGTGTGGACATACTATTTTGTTTTATTACCTCACAAATTTCCAAAGAATATATGGCTGAAAAAATCCGATTCCTGCGGAATATTAGTTATTGTTATAAATATCGTTGTAAGCAAGCATTTTGTAATATAATTTTGCTGCCAGGAAAGCCGTTGGCTTAGCCATTGGAGAATCCATTAATTCTACAATATCAAAAGCCACTACGTTGCATTTTTCAAATACTTTTCTTAACAGCTCCAGTGTAGGGTACCATGCCAGTCCTCCCGGTTCAGGTGTACCTGTAGAAGGAGCAATAGAAGGATCAAAGGCATCAAGGTCAATGGTGATATACACATTTCCTGAAACTTTTTCCAGAACATCATTTACCCAGTTTTCATTGTTGGCAATCTCGTGAGCAAAGAATACTCTCCCTTCCGGCAGATATTGTGCTTCTTCTGCATCCATAGAACGGATTCCCACCTGTACCAGGTTATGTTTCTGATTGGCTTCAAAAACAGCACATGCGTGGTTAGAAGTTGAACCATGGAACGCTGGACGTAAATCTGTGTGAGCATCCAGCTGAAGAACCGTTAAATTTTCAAATTTCTCGCCTACTGCACGGATAGAACCTATTGAAACAGAGTGTTCACCTCCGAAAAGAGTGAATACTTTACCTTCATGATTCAAAAGCTCCTTTGTTTTCTGGTAAACGGCTTCCGTCATTGCTTCAGGACTGGAATCTTCAGTAACCTCCCCTGCCAGATAAACTCCCTGAAGATAAGGTTCTGTCTGCGTTTCAATATCATAAAGCTCCATATTTTCAGAAGCATCCAGGAATAATTCAGGGCCCTTATCTGCACCTTTTCCCCATGTGGAAGTTCCGTCATAAGGAACTGTTACCAGCATTACTTTCGAGTTCTCTAACGTTGCGTTTTCTTCAGGAATTCCTGCGTATGTTCTCATGTTTTATTTAAAAATTTAAATGATATAAGATTGAATTATTTACCGCAAAGATACGAAGAAAAGTGATGAGTTGAAGTTCAGAGTTGAAGGTTGACTATTTAAAGTCCAATGCTTTTTGATGTTACACCTCATCTATCATCTATCCGTCTCTCTCACTTTCCTCCTACCAAATAAATACCTATTTTTGTGCAAAACTCAGAATATGTCCTTAAAAGCTGTTCTTTTCGATATGGATGGGGTGATTGTAGATACAGAACCATTGCATAGAAAAGCTTATTTCAAAACATTTGATGAATTGGAAATTGCAGTTTCCGAAGAACTATACACCTCTTTTACGGGAGCTTCTACCAAAAGAGTCTGTGAAACATTAATTCAGCAGTATCATTTACCTCATAGCAACGAAACCATTGCCAGCATCAAAAGGTCTCATTTTAAAGATTATTTTTATAATGATGATGAGTTCGACTTAATTCCCGGGGTAAGAGAGCTGATTATGCATTACCATGAAAACAGGGTTAAACTGATTCTTGCTTCTTCAGCTACAATGACTACCATCAATATGGTTTTTGAAAAATTCGGACTTGAAAAATATTTTAGCGGAAAGATAAGCGGGGCTGATTTAAAAGAATCCAAACCTCATCCCGAGGTTTTCCTATTAGCTGCTGAAATGGCTGGTGAACCCACTGAAAACTGCATGGTTATAGAAGATTCCACTAATGGAATTCTTGCTGCACACAGAGCAAAAATTTTCTGCTCGGCTTACAGAAGCCCACATTCCAAAAATCAGGATTACACATTGGCTGATGTTGTGGTTTCCGATTATGAAGATCTTAGGATTGATAAAATTTCAAAATATTTTTAAAGAATCTGAATTCGGGATAAGGAGTTTTAGTATAATTAGTATAAAAGGCCGCAAGATGGAAGAAAGAGGCTGGAAGTTACTTTTGAAACCTCTGTAAAATCGAATTAACTAAAAAAATGGCAATCTATTCTTGATAACCTTCAGAACTTTCCTCTTCTATCTCCCTGTTTCCAACTTCTATAAATCAAAAAAAATTATCCCAAACGGAGGTTAAATAATAAAAGCTCTCAGATTGTTGAGAGCTTTTATTTTGTTTCTATTTTGGCTAAAGCCTGCTGATTAAACAGATTATTTATATCCAAGAAGCCTTAAAACATCTTCCGGTTCCTGTTTTTCACGGAAAATTTCATATTGAAGTTCTCCGTTTTCATCTTTCTGGATCAGAACGTGTCTTGGCTGAGGCATCAGGCAATGGTGTACCCCGCCGTACCCTCCAATGGTTTCCTGATAAGCTCCTGTATGGAAAAACCCGATATAAAGGGGTTTTGTATCACTGAATACGGGAAGATAAATGGCGTTGGTATGCTGTTCAGAGTTATAATAATCATCTGAATCACAAGTCAGACCGCCTAAAAACACTCTTTCATACGTATCTTCCCATCTGTTCAGCGGAAGCATAATGAAGTGTCTTGAAATGGCCCATGTATCAGGAAGTGTAGTCATGAATGAAGAATCAATCATATTCCACTTTTCTCTGTCATTCTGACGTTTCTGAGAGATAATTTTGTATAGATTGGCACCGCTTTCTCCAACCGTAAAACTTCCGAATTCTGTATAAATGTTCGGTTCTTCCACTCCTTCTTCTTCACAGAATTTTTTAATCTGAGATACAATTTCCTCTACCATGTACTGATAGTCATAATCAAAATTCAGAGACGTTTTAATAGGGAAACCACCGCCAATATTCAGGGAATCCACTTCCGGAGCAATCTTTTTAAGACGCGCGTATACACGAAGACATTTATATAATTCGTTCCAGTAGTAAGAAGTATCCTTGATTCCTGTATTGATGAAGAAGTGAAGCATCTTCAGTCTTGCGTTTGGATGCTCCGCAATTTTCTGGCTGTAATAAGGGATAATATCCTTATATCCGATTCCTAATCTTGAGGTATAAAATTCGAATTTCGGTTCTTCTTCTGATGCAATTCTGATTCCGATATTAAAAGTGGAATCGATGCTTTCTGTAAGTTTATCCAGTTCACGGTAATTATCCAGAATCGGAGTAATGTTTTCAAAACCGCTATTGATCATATCTGAGATCTTAGTCAGATAATCATCTGTTTTGAAACCGTTGCAGATCACCTCAATATCTTTATTTACCTTTCCTTTATCATAAAGCGATTTTACGATATCCATATCGTAGGCAGAAGATGTTTCTATTGAAATTTCGTTTTTCAGGGCTTCTTCAAGAACAAAATTGAAATGACTGGACTTGGTACAGTAGCAATAGGTATAATTTTTTTTATATTCGGTCTTCTCAAAAGCTTCCTTAAACCAGCCTTTCGCCTTCTGGATATTTTGAGAAATTCTCGGCAGGTAGCTAATCTTTAGCGGAGTGCCAAATTTTTCAACGACTTCCATCAAAGGAATATCGTGAAACAACAAATTGTTCTCAGAAACATTAAATTCCTCCGTAGGAAAATATAATGTCTGATCAATAAGTTCCGAGTACTTTATTTTCATTTCTAAACAAGTGAATTAAGAAATGCAAAATTGCTAAAAAAGTTTGATTTTTAAGCGTTAAATTTATTATAATTTTCTATAATCCCTCGAGGACCCTATCCCGAAAATTTCTGTTCTGAAAATCAATAGGTAAACTTCTGAATATATTCATTTCTTTTATTTTCGGAAATACCCAGAATCTCATTTATGTATACATCCGTTGACCCATATTTTCTGGTGATCTCGTCAAATGCACTCTCTAAATATCTTTTTTCTACCCAGCTCAGTTTTTCCAGCACCTGAATATCCATCTTCGGATAAAGAAAATGCAGGGTATTTGCAAGGCTTAATCTTTTCCGGACAAGGTTTTCCCTGTAATTATTAGATAAAAGGTATTCGTTATAAATGGTCTTCCTGTCAAACTTCAGGATGGTCAGAATCAAAGCGGTAACAATTCCTGTACGGTCTTTTCCTGCTGTACAATGATAGAGAACCAGCTGATCAGACTCCATAATTTCCATAATGATTTTCCGGATGACTTCCGGATTTTCAGTTACATATTCTTTGTAGAAATCCGTCATTCTTTTATCGGCATCAGAACCCTTCACTTTCCCTTTTAATACGAGTTTTTTTGCCTGATCCAACTGATCGCCCTCATCTTCAAAAGCCGAATAATTTTTATAGATGATTTCATTGGGAAGATGGTCCTGCTTCTGAGCAATTTCTTTTGAATTCCTGAGATCAATAACCTCCCTGATTCCCAGCCTTTCAATGTCTCTGAAAGAACTTCTTTTAAGCTTATGAAGATGTCCGCTTCTGTATAATAAGCCCTGCCTTAAAGTTCTGCCTTCCATATTTCTGATATTTCCGGTCGTCCTGAAATTGACAACTTTTCTTATAGTAAAACGTTTTTCAGTACCAATGACACCGTAATCCGGGCTCTCAAAATGCTGTGTTTTACAGGCAAAAACACAGAATAATAAAAGTGTGAAAACTGATATTTTGATGAATCTATTCAATAGTTTTTAATTTACCTACAAAAAAGTTTAAATAAGTTTAATATATATTTGGATAGTCTGTCTCATTAATTCCGACAAAAAATAACACATCGCCTGATTCATATTCTACAGAAACTTCATCTTCAACGGCAAAATTCCGGGTTCCTATTCTTGAGATAATACTTAAACTTCCATTGGTCAAAGGCCAGTTAAGCCCTCTTGTTGTGATGTTATGTACTGAGGGAAAAGGATAAAGTGAGATCATCCTGTTTTTTACCCCTTTCAGTTTAAAATGATTAGAAATAAAATAATACTCCGAAAATTCATCATAAAATTTAATCTTCATCCGGTCTTTAAATCCGTAAGCTACTGTAAGATTTCCAAGGAAATGATCCTGTTCTCCACCGCTGCCGCCGAAAACATCAATCTCTGAAAAACTTTTTTCCAGAATAATTTCTAAAGCTTTATGAAAATCTGTTTTGTCCTGATCCAGTGTGAGGATAAATTTCTCCTGATACATCTCTTCATCTGATCCGGAATGTGAATCAAAATCCCCGGAAATAAAATCCAGCTTATCCAGAGGAAACCCCATTCTTTTTAAATAATGAAAAGCACCGTCTGTACAGGCGATCAACCCATAATTATTAAGATCGGGGAAAGATTCCGGCGCGTCTCCATTAATGAAAAGTAATGCTTTATCTTTCATTCGGATTCCAGTATTCTTCCGGTTCATTATTCAGTTTGGAAATGTATCTCGCCAAAACAAAAAGGTAATCTGAAAGCCTGTTCAGGTATTTGATAAGTTCGGGACGAACCTCTTCGGATTCATTTAAGAAAACAAGGGAACGCTCTGCCCTTCTGCAGATTGTTCTTGCTGCATGTAAAAATGTTGCTGATTTTCCGCCTCCCGGAAGAATAAAAAACTGAAGGGGTTCCAGTTTTTCATCAAAAGCATCCATCCACTGTTCCAGCTCTTCAATTTCTTTTTCAGAAATCACTAATGGTAAACGTGATTTTCCGTTGGCCAGCATAAGTTTATCAACCGGTGTTGCGGCCTCTGATCCTACAGTGAAGAGATCAAACTGAATTTTCTTCAGCTGCTTCAGCACTTCTTCATCCTGAATATGACTTTTAGCAATTCCTATGAATGAATTAAGCTCGTCTATATTTCCGTAGCTGTCCACTCTTGCACTGGCTTTGGACACTCTTGTTCCGCCGTATAAAGCGGTCTGTCCTTTGTCTCCTGTTTTTGTATAAATTTTCATAGGTACTAAAATACTTTATTTTACAGAATGTAAAAAAGATTCGTGCAAAAAGAATGACCAATAATCTGCCTTATACCATGTCTATGCTATTTACTGATTTCCACGTATTGTATAACGGTCTGGTTTTTGGGATTATAGATAAGGGTGCTGCTGTGAGGAAACCTTTTCAGCTTATAATATTCTATATTCCTATCGTTTTTAATATCTTCAAGGAAGCTTGTATCAAAGGTATTTTCAGGAAGAAACTTAGACATAAAACTTATTTTATCAATAATGCTCTGCCCGTCAATTTTACGGGCTGTTTTATCAGATTTACTTTCATCCGTGGAAGGTCTGCTTTCCAGAAAAGGAAGTAATACCGCAAGATCTGACTTATATTTAAGGATATAGCCTTCAGAACCGTTGGGAAATTTAAATTTCTTTCCGCTGTCTTCCGTCACGACTGCTTTTTCTGCCCCGGGAAATACCTCGTTGAATTTCACATCCCGGGAATTGGTTAAAGAATTGATAGATTCATTTACCGTTTTCTTTACGGTTTCCTCAACAGCCTGCTGTGCTTTCTGCTGCACGGTTTCCGTTGTTTTCTGAACCGTCCGGTCTATTTTTTCTTCTATTTTATTACAGGATACTAATAAAAAAACAGGAATAAACGACAAAATATACTTCTTCATTTTTAATTCTAAATTGATTTCTTTTTATTACTGCACTTTCATACTAACGCAAAAACCGGTCCGCATATTTTTAAAGAAATAAAAAAAATTTTCCACCCTTAAAATCCTACTGACAAACTGTTGTCATAACCCGGCCTTACCTTTGTATCAACAATAACAAACAAAACAATACAATTATGACAACTACCGCAACAATCACAAAACAATTCATGACATCTGAGCAATTATTAGAGCACTGGCAAGGGCACAGAAACCTGACAAGAAGGGTAATCGAAGCTTTTCCTGAAAAAGAATTATTTGAATTTTCCGTAGGTGGCATGAGACCTTTCGCCAAACTGGCAGTAGAACTCATCAGCATTGGCGGACCTGCTCTGAAAGGAATCATTGAAAAAAATATGGAGGCCTATAACGAAGAAGGATTTAATCCTAAAACAAAAGAAGAAATCTTAAAAAAATGGGATGAAGAAACAGAAGTAATCAATCATTATTTCAGCCAGATTACAGAAGAGCGTTTCCAGGAAACCTTCAACCTGTTCGGACAGTATGAATTTCCGGTATATCAGAACATTCTCTATTTTGTAGACAACGAAATCCACCACCGCGGACAAGGATATGTTTATCTGAGAGCTTTAGGAATTGAACCTCCGTTCTTCTGGGAGAGATTCTAAATATAATAAAAGTTAAAGACAAAAAGTAAATGGGCTGGTAAACTGTTTATTCTTCAATAATCATATCAAATTAAACTGCAACAAACTCATTTCACGGTTTCTCCCGCCAGCTTACAACATTGTCTTTTTCTTTTTTCATCAAAATTATTATTCAGCTAAATCATTATTGCCTTAAATCTCAGTGCGTTTGTGCTGAGATTTTTTATTGATGCTTTCCTGAAATTCTGGTAACAAGATCATTTATCTTCACTCTAAGACTGTCCGGCTCCAGAATAGTGGCGTGATCAGCAAATGTGATCAGCCAGCGCGGGAATCCTTCTTCAATCCATTCTGTTTCAAAAGTCATTTCCATTCCACTATCGGTTTCTGTTTCTCCAATAAAACCGTAATATTTTTTGGAGTTCACCAGATGCCCCATGATTTTTTTATCAACCAGCAATCTCACTTTGGTCTTATTGCCATTTCCGCTGTTCCTGTAATCATTAATCTGGCCATATTCCTGAAGAAACGGGATCTGGGTTTTAAAAATCTGAAGAATCCTGTCAACACGGAACTGTCTGAAATCTTTTCTCAGCGTACAGAATGCCATAATGTACCAGTAATTGAATTCAAAGAATACTCCTACCGCCTCAATAGTCCTTTTGGTAACCCTGGAATCCACCGTTTTATATTCAATAACCAGCTGGGTTTTATCAGCAATACTTTCCAGGATCGTTGGTATGACATTTTTGATATGATCTTCCGGCCCGGCGTGATGGCTAAAAACATCAATCTGTTTTTCGATATTCTGAATCAGGTTTTTGTCCGAATGCCTCAATACGGAACGTACTTTCTCCATCGCTGTCTGGTAATGATTTCCCAAACTCTGATGGGAAAATTTCTGCATCAGTTTTTCAGCCGTGATAAAGCTTAACACCTCTTCTTTGGTAAACATGATGGGTGGAAGCTTATACCCGTCCATTAAAGAATAGCCATTTCCGGCTTCCCCAATAATCGGAATTCCCGCATTTTCAAGGGTTTTCACATCCCGGTAAATTGTTCTGATGCTGACATCAAATTTTTCAGCCAGGTCTTGTGCCCTGACTGTTGTCTTCGACTGCAATTGTGTGAGGATAGCCGTTACCCTGTCAAGTTTTTTAAGATAGTGATCGTTCATAATTGCTCCGGCAAATCTATTATTCTTTTTTTGATCTTCAGCGGATAAAATCAATAGTTTTTTTAATTTCTACCGGTATCTGCTAATTTTCTTTATATGTATTTACCAGTTTATCCAGATTCAGACTTCTTGCTGATGCATCAAAAATTTCCCGGTAGGTTCCGTTGGCCATTACGAGTTCATCATGGATACCGCTTTCCACTACTCTTCCTTTTTTCATTACATAAATTTTATCAGAATCCAGGATCTGGGAAAGTGAATGGGAAATAATGATCACGGTACGTCCTTCTTTAATGGCGTCGAGTGAGTTTTTAATCTGTTCCGTGGCAATGGCATCCAGGCTGGCGGTAGGCTCATCAAGGAAAATAACCGGAGGATTCTTCAGAAATAACCGGGCAATGGCAATTCTCTGCTGCTGTCCTCCTGAAAGCTGTGTGGCGTCATGCTGATAGCCATCCGGAAGATCCAGGATCTGATCATGCAGGTAGGCTTTTTTAGCGGCTTCCTGAATTTCTTCAAAACTCGCATTCATATCACCATATCTGATATTGTCCTCGATGCTTCCCTGAAAAATATGATTTCTCTGAAGCACCAGACCGAGGTCATTTCTCAGGAAGGTGTTGTTATATTCATTTAAATCCACTCCGTCTAACAAAATTTCCCCGGAATCGGGTAGGTAAAATTTACATAAAAGATTGATCACCGTTGACTTTCCTGCACCGCTCAGCCCCACCAATGCCGTAGTTTTTCCGTTTTCAAATTTCATGGAAACATCATGCAGTGCCTTTGTTCCGTTCGGATAGGTGAAATCCACATTTTTTAGTTCGAAGGTTCCCTTAATTTCTTTTTCTATAAAAGTTCCGTTCTGTTCGGTTTCATTATCGGCATTCAGAATATCGAAATAGCCTTCTGCATAGATCATGGCATCATTCATATCATCGTAAATTCTGTGCAGCTGGCGGATTGGAGCCGAGACGTTATTGAACAGCATGATATGAAGCATAATCGCCCCGATAGTCATCTGCTGGTCCAGTACCAGGTATACCGTCAGAAGGATAATCAGAACTACTCCGAACTGTTCGATAAAGGTTTTTAATCCGTCATAGATAAAGTTGGTTTTCCGGGTAAACATCTGGCTTTCCATCAAATCCATCTGAAGATCATACTGTTTTTTACCTTCAAATTTTTCACGGACAAAACTTTTAATAACCATAATTGAGTTGATCAGATTCAGAAGACCAGATGTCTTCTTCTCCCTTTGATTTCTCAACCGGCGTCTTACTCCGCTCAGTTTCTTAGCCTGTAAAGAGCTTATGTAAAAATAAATCGGAACAATAATCGTGGAAACTATTCCAACATATACGTTCTGCATATACATAATGATCAGGGCAATGATGGCATTGGAAAAAAGCGGAAGAATATCAATGAAAAAATTCTGCACCAGTTTTGTCAGACTTTCAATGCCCCGGTCTATCCTGATCTGCAGCTTTCCGGATTCATGATTTTCATCGTTAAAATAAGCCACCTTATAGGTGAGAATCTTATCAATTGCCGATTGTGCCAGAACGGAACTTACATTAATCCTGATTTTTTCGCCATAAAATTTTTGTCCGAAATTGATGAAAATGTTCAGAAGCTCTTTTCCGAGTAAAATAATAGAAATCACAATAAGAATATGAATTCCTTCCGACATAGGATGCGGAAGATGGGTAAGTTTTGTAACCTCATCCACCGTATATTTCAGCACAATGGGATTGACCTGTGCAGCCAAAGCTCCCAAAAAAGTAAGAAATAAGGTGCCGTAAATCATTAAACGGTAAGGCCTGATGAAGGGAACAAGCTGTTTATAAATTCCGAATAGAGTAACTGTTCTGTTAAAAGGTTTTGCCATAGAATGTATTTTAACTGAAAAACGTACCGTTTCTGAGAGAAAAGGTACGTTTTATTCTATTTTTCAGCAAATGATCTGCTTTTTTTAACAATCAAATTATCCTTCGTAGAAATAGGTAGTCAGGTAATGCAGCTCCGGTCTGCTTGCTGCTTTTGATTCTGCTTCGGCCTGTTCCCGGGAATACATGGCCGTGAGTTCTTTTCTTTGAAAAACAAAAGAGTTGTTGGCATTTTTATCAACTACCTCATTGAAGATATGCTCAATCTCTGAATTGCCTAATGAAGCAAAACCGATATCTTCAAAACCATACATCAGTCTCAGGTCATCAAACTGGCTGAAATTATCGTCTACAAAGGCCTGTAGCTGTGTCTTAGAATCAAAATTCCCAGCCCAGATATTGTATATGTATTTTTTCTTTTTCGGTTTGTCCAGAATACTCTGATAAACGAAGTTTTCTCCAAGATAAGCTTCTCTTACCTGCGGATCGTTGGCCAGATCTTCAGGAAGTCCTTCTTTCAGGATCTTTCCTTCAAACATAATGTAAGTTTTATTCGTAATAGCCAGGGTCTGCTGTACATTGTGGTCGGTAATAAGAATTCCGATATTTTTATCAACCAGGCTTCTTACGATTTTCTGGATATCTTCCACCGCAATTGGATCAACCCCTGCGAAAGGTTCATCCAGAAGGATAAAGTTCGGGCTTGTAGCGAGACATCTTGCAATCTCTGTACGGCGTCTCTCTCCTCCGGAAAGAAGGTCCCCACGGTTTTTACGAACGTGCTGCAATGAGAATTCTTCAATCAGCTCATCACATTTGATCTGCTGTTCACGTTTTGAAAGCTTGGTCAGCTGTAAAACGCCCATGATATTTTCTTCTACAGACAATTTTCTGAAAACGGAAGCTTCCTGAGCCAGATATCCGATTCCTTTCTGGGCCCTGCGGTACATGGCATCTGTTGTGATCTCCTGTTTATCAAGGAAAATTTTTCCTGAAGTAGGCTTCACCAGTCCTACGATCATATAAAACGAAGTGGTTTTCCCGGCTCCGTTCGGCCCCAGCAAACCAACAATTTCTCCCTGTTGAACCTGTACAGAAACGCCTTTTACAACTTTTTTAGGACCGTATTCCTTGATCAAATTTTCTCCTCGTAAAATCATAGCGCAAATATAGAAAAGTAAACGAATAAAGTAAACCTTTTTATTAACATTTAACTTGTTTCCGTCTTTGAAAAATCAGGTTCTAACCATCAGGAAATTACCATACTTTACATAAGCCTCATCCTAATAGATTTTGCCTTGCAAAATGATACCTGTGTCCCAGGAATATCTGTGTAGATGATGACGGAGGCAATAATCTGATTTGTCCCGGACATCCTCATTACTACGTCTGTTTCGGCCGTTCAACAAAAAACACCTCCATTTTAGAGGTGTTTTGTTTATATATATAGCTGCATGCTTATTTATTTAAAAGCATTGCGGCTTCTTTGGCAAAATAAGTAAAGATCATATCCGCTCCGGCTCTTTTGAAGCAGGTAAGACTTTCTATGATGGTTTTGTCATTATCCAGCCAGCCATTCTGTGCAGCTGCTTTCACCATGGCATATTCTCCGCTTACGTTGTAAACAGCAATCGGAAGATCAATAGCTTCACGAACTTTGGAAACGATATCCAGATAAGGAAGTCCCGGTTTAATCATGATGATGTCTGCCCCTTCTTCAATATCTTTATAGACTTCATTTAATGCTTCACGGGAATTGTGGAAATCCATCTGGTACGTTTTCTTATCTTTCGGAATTTCCATATTGTCTTTCGGGGCACTATCCAGAGCACTTCTGAATGGTCCGTAGAATGAACTCGCATATTTTGCAGAATAGCTCAGAATTCCTACATCGGTAAATCCGCTTTCCTCCAGAGCTTCACGAATCACCTGTACTCTTCCGTCCATCATATCGCTTGGTGCCACAATGTCAGCTCCTGCTTCTGCATGTGATACAGACATTCTGGCTAAAGCATCATTGGTGGCGTCATTGATGATTTTCCCGTTCTCTATGATTCCGTCATGCCCGTAAATGGAGTAAGGATCCAGCGCAACATCAGGCATTACGATCATTTCCGGAACGGCATCTTTAATCGCTCTGATGGTTTTCTGCATCAGCCCGTCTCTATTCCAGGCTTCTTTTCCTGTATTGTCTTTCAGATGTTCGGACACTTTCATGTACAGATTGACAGATTTCACTCCTAAAGAAAATAATTCCTTACATTCTTTAACAGTCAGATCGATGCTCCTCCTGAAAATTCCCGGCATCGACGGGATTGCTTCCTGCTGGTTTTCGCCCTCCATTACGAAGATAGGCATTACAAAATCATCCGTTGTAAGAGTATTTTCTCTTACTAAACTTCTGATAGATTCATTAATTCTTAGCCTTCTATTTCTTGAATGTATCATTTTGGAATACTTTTTGAATAAGTTTATGCAAATTTACTACAAGTTCAATAAAAAAGTATTGCACGGAATTGTAGAATTTGTTATTTTTGTTTTAATACATTCGAGAAATTATAATATTGATGAAAAAACTTTTACTTTTATTTATATTTATAGGCACTTTTGTTGGTTTTTCCACCAATTTAAAAGCTCAGTTGAGAGAGCCGGGTTCCCTGTCACAGAAAGCTGATGATGGTGTGCTGGTTGCTTATCCGAATCCTGCAAAGGATTACCTGCTGATTAAAGCTAAAGATTCTTCTCTTAAGATCAAGAGCGTAACTTTTTATTCTATTTTAGGAATGCAGGTGGCCAGTTACAGTGTCAACATGAATTCGGGGGAAATCAATATTGAAAAATTGAAACCCGGAAAATATCTGATTCGCTATATCTTAAGCGATAATACCCAAAAGGTTACTCAAATTGTAAAACAATAAAATTTAAATCCTGATAATCATCAGGATTTTTTCTTTTGCATTCATTCTGTTTTAATAATTCCGTAACTTACGGAACTTTTGTAGAATTAGGAATAAAAATTGAAAACAAGGCAGAAAGTTTAATCTAAAACCTGATAAAATAATATTTACCACAAATGTTTATCCTTGCGATAAGTATTATTCTCCCAATTTTTCAACTTCCTCTTTTTATAGTCTCATTGTAAAAAACAATTTAATGCTAAAAGCTGAACATATCAGAAAGACCTATAGCGCAGGAAAAAAAGTGGCATTGGATGATTTCAGCATCCATGTTCCGAAAGGCAGCATTTATGGTCTTCTAGGTCCGAACGGAGCCGGAAAAACTTCTTTTATCCGTATCATCAATCAGATTACCCAGGCCGATTCCGGAGATATATGGATCAACGGAGACCGCCTTAATCCCAATCATATCAGAGACATCGGTTATATGCCTGAAGAAAGAGGGCTGTATAAAAATATGACTGTCGGAGATCAGCTCCTCTATTTCGGGGAACTGAAAGGGATGAGTAAAAATGATGCGCTGAATGAGGCAAAAAAATGGTTTGATAAACTGAACATTGATCAGTGGTGGAAAAAGAAACTTTCTGAACTCTCCAAGGGAATGGCCCAGAAGATTCAGTTTGTGGTAACGGTTCTTCACCGACCTCACCTTCTGATCCTGGATGAGCCTTTTTCGGGCTTTGATCCTGTGAATGCAAATCTTATCAAGGACCAGATTATTGACCTTAAAAATAATGGAACAACCATTATTCTTTCCACCCACAGAATGGAAAGTGTGGAAGAAATGTGTGATTATGTGGCTTTGATTAATAATTCTAAAAAGATTATTGACGGAAGGGTTTTTGATGTCAGAGAGAAGTTTAAAAAGAATATTTTCGGAGTTACGCTTTCTGAAGTGAATGAAACCAAGTTTGAAAATTTTAAAACCCAATATGAAATTTTTAATTTCTCCAACGAAAATAACCTGGTTTCTTTTGAACTAAAAAATGAAAGCGGGCAAAACGATATTCTGATGGATCTTGTACACATTGGAAAAGTTAGATCTTTCGACGAAAGAATTCCGAGCATGAATGAAGTGTTTATTAATGCCGTAAGTAACCATTCTTAATTTTATGAATAATATTTTTTTAATTACAAAAAGGGAATTTCTTACTCAGGTGAAGAAAAAATCCTTCATTATACTAACGCTTCTGGCTCCTCTTCTTTTGGTTGCTTTTGGTGCCGTGATCGGACTCATGTTTAAAGCTAATGAGTCTCACAGCGTAATTGAAGTAGTGGACAAAAGCGGACTTTTCAAAGATCAGCTGAAATCCAATGACAAGCTTAATTATGTATTTGTTTCTACCGCGGATGAAAAGTCAAAGATCAATAATCTGAAAGACAATGAATCTCTGGATGGCATTCTGATTCTTCCGGCATTAAACGGGCAGAATTACGATGAGCTTCAGAACAGCTCAAGGCTTGTAGTCAACAGTAAAATAGGTTTTGATACGAAACAAAAGATTGTTTCTGATATTACGGATGTCATTAAAAAGGAAAAGATCAAGCAGCTGGGCATTCAGGAAACCCAACTTAATGATCTGGACAAGGGATTTACTTTAAAAACGATTAATGTTTCTGAAAATAATAAGGAAGATTCGGATCTTGCTTTTGGGGTAAAAAGCGGATTAAGCATCCTTCTGATGTATGTAACCTTCATGTTTATTATTATTTATGGCGTAAGGGTGATGAGAAGTGTTCTTGAGGAGAAAAATAACCGTGTGGTAGAAATCATTATCTCATCAGTAAAACCTTTTGAGCTGATGATGGGTAAAATTCTTGGGGTAACACTGGTAGCCCTGACTCAATTTGTAATCTGGATCACTATGTCTGTTATCGGAGCTTTGATCCTGAATACAGGCTTTTCTTCTCTTCAGAAAAATCTTCCCGGAGGCAGTGAAGAAGTGGCCAGTAAACTGGATATTGCACAGATTGCCACTCAGGTTTCCCACAGCCTGCTGGAACTGAATTTCCCGCTAATTATTTTCGTATTCATTGTATTTTTCCTTCTGGGATATATTTTCTACAGCTCTATTTACGCCGCCATTGGTTCTGCCGTGGATAACGAAACGGAAACCCAGCAGTTTACCTTATTTGCTATTTTGCCGCTTAGTTTAGGGATGTACGGAAGCTTTTCTTTGATGAATAATCCTGATGGTCCTTTGGGCTTCTGGCTGTCTATTATTCCGTTCACATCTCCGGTAGCGATGATTGCAAGGATACCGTTTGGTGTTCCGGCCTGGCAGATTGCCCTGTCTATTGTATTATTGCTGGGAACAACCATTTTTATGATCTTTTTAGCCGGAAAAATCTACCGTGTGGGGATTCTGATGTATGGCAATAAGGCTACGCTGAAGGAGATCTGGAAATGGATTAAAGGATAAAAGAATATTTTGGATTTAACGCAAAGTTCTAATTCCTGATTCTGTTGATTTTACGAGGTAAAGAAGGGAATTAACTCCGTTGATCAGATGAAGTGGATAAGCATACTGCTTTATTGCCTCTTTAATTTCCATATCTTACTTTTTTAAAAAGCTTCAAAATAATAAAAAGACAAATTAACTAATTCCTGTATTGAAATAAAAAGTCCCGGAAATTTTATTTCCGGGACTTTTTTATGGTGAATAATAATTATTCTATTTGAATATGTAGCTTAAGCTTACGCCTAAAACCTGTTCAGATTTCTTTTTATTAGTTCCTCCTTTTTCTTTAGCAAGATCAGGATAGGTATCTGAAAGACCTAAATCATATTTTAGGGTTATTTCAAGCTGTCTCTTGTAGCTGTAACCGATTCCTAATCCCAGTGCGAAATTGAAGCTTGATGCTTTTCCGCTAACTGCCGGATACAGAGGGTCTGTTACATCAGGATCGTAGTAAGGTCTGCTTGCCGGAGCATTTTTAACATTCTGATTCAGGAGAAAGTTAAATCTTGGCCCGATCATTCCGAAGAATTCCGATTCAGCTTCTGAAAAGTATCCTTTGAAGTAAACAGGTACGCTCAGGTAGTTGTTAGCATATACTGCGTCATAACCATCCTTTCCTTTAGCTTCTTTATCTTTGCCGGTTTCTCCTGCACCATAGTACGTTACTTCCGGCTGTAAAAAGAACTGGTTGGCCTTTCCGATCGGGATAAGAGCTAAAGCTCCACCCTGAAATGCGAATCTGGCACCAGAAGGATTATGGGCATTCCTTACACGGGAATAGTTACCTCCGGCAGTGACACCAAATCTTGTGCTTCCAAAATCAATCTGAGCAAAAGAAAGGGTTGAAACAGCCAATGCAGAGGTCAATAAAAGTTTTTTCATATTGTATTGGTTTTTACAGCTTATTATCCAAGGATTTTTGCAACGGTAGCACCGATATCAGCAGGAGAATCTACAACGTTGATTCCGTTTTCTCTCATGATCTCCATTTTAGCCTGAGCTGTATCTTCAGCTCCTCCTACGATAGCACCAGCGTGTCCCATTGTTCTTCCTTTAGGAGCGGTTTGTCCGGCGATAAATCCTACAACCGGCTTAGTAGATCCGCTTGCTTTGTACCATCTTGCAGCTTCTGCTTCAAGACCACCACCAATTTCACCGATCATTACCACAGCTTCAGTTTCAGGATCGTTGATGAATAACTCAAGCGCTTCTCTTGTAGTTGTTCCGATGATTGGGTCACCACCGATACCAATAGCAGTAGAAATACCGTAACCTGCTCTTACTACCTGGTCAGCCGCTTCATAAGTAAGGGTACCTGATTTTGAAACAATACCTACTTTACCTTTTTTGAAAACGAACCCTGGCATGATACCAATTTTAGCTTCTTCAGAAGTAATGATTCCCGGACAGTTAGGACCGATTAATCTGCAGTCTCTGTCAGCGATATAAGATTTTACTTTTACCATATCTGCTACAGGAATACCTTCAGTAATACATACGATAACTTTGATACCTGCTTCAGCAGCTTCCATAATTGCATCAGCAGCAAATGCAGGCGGTACGAAGATGATACTTACGTTAGCTCCGGCTTTTTCAACAGCATCTGCTACTGTATTGAATACCGGCTTTCCTAAGTGCTCAGATCCTCCTTTTCCCGGAGTAACCCCACCTACTACGTTTGTTCCGTATTCAATCATCTGACCAGCGTGGAAAGTTCCTTCGTTCCCTGTAAATCCTTGTACAATTACTTTAGAATCTTTGTTTACTAAAATTGACATTTTATTGTTGTTTTAATTTATTTAACTATTTTATTAATGCTCACAAATTTACTCAAATTTCTTTGAATTCAGATAAAACCTTCGGAATTGTTTATTTGAGATTTCTCAGCTTTACCTCTTTTTTAAGATAGCCTTTAAAATCTTCTGCAAACATACCGATATAGGTTCCTTTTTTAAGGTCCCGGTTTACTCCGGTCTTCCCGAGAAGAACAGATCCACTTTCAATGGTATTCCCGGAAGCAATGCCTACCTGTCCCCAAAGTGTTACCTCATCTCCAATGATGCAACATCCTGCTACTCCTACCTGTGAAGCGATCAGGCATTTTTTCCCGATCACGGTATCATGTCCTATCTGGATCTGGTTATCTAACACTGATCCTTCTCCTATGATGGTGGAATCTGTAACTCCACGGTCAATGGTACATCCGTTTCCGATCTCTACATTATTCTCAATGACTACATTTCCTACGGAGATCAGCCTGTCGAAATTACCGTTCACCTTTCTGTAATAGAAGGCATCCCCCCCCAGTACAGTGTTGGACTGAATGATCACATTATCTCCGATTACCGTTCTGTCTCCTATCACTACATTAGGAAAAATAAGCACATTTTTCCCGATCGTCACATTGTTTCCAATCACAGCTGAAGAATGAATTCTGGTTCCTTCTCCTATTTCAACATCATGAAGTTCTTCTGTAAAGTTGTAGATTCTGGTAAAATGGGTATTGATTTTATTGAAGTCCCTGAAAGGATCATCAGACACCAGGAGTGCTTTTCCTTCCGGACATTCCACTTCTTTATCAATCAAAATGATTGTGGCGGCAGAATTTAAGGCTTTATCGTAATATTTAGGATGGTTAACAAATACGATATCTCCAGGCTTCACCCTGTGAATTTCATTGGTTCCCAAAACTTCAAAGTCCTCAGGACCAATGAATTTTGAGCCTATTAAATCTGCTATGGTTTTAAGTTTCTGTGGAGAATGGAATCTCATAACAATTGATTTTCTTATAAAACAAAATTCGGACTGCTGATGCAGACCGAATTTTATATAGATGTATTACTCTTTTACTCTTTCTAAGTAGCTGCCGTCTTCTGTGCTTACTTTAATTTTGTCACCCGGCTCAATGAATAGAGGAACCATTACTCTTGCTCCTGTTTCAACGATTGCATTTTTAAGGGCATTGGTTGCTGTATTTCCTTTTACTCCCGGATCAGCTTCTATAACATCCAGATATACGGACTGTGGAAGTTCAGCAGAAAGAGGGGTTTCATCAACTTCTTTCAAAATGATCGTTACTTCTTCTCCAGCTTTCATAAACTGAGAGTTTTCAATCATTTCTTTATTCAGGTACAACTGAGAGAAGTCATCATTATTCATGAAGTGGAATCCGTTTTCATCATCGTAAAGATACTGGAACTTTCTGGTGATTACTTTTACTTCTTCAATTTTGTGTCCTGCAGAGAAAGTATTATCAATTACTTTTCCGTTGGTTACTGATTTTAATTTGGTTCTTACAAAAGCTGGTCCTTTCCCTGGTTTTACGTGAAGAAACTCAATTACTTTATAAATATCATTGCTGTACTCAATGCAAAGCCCTTTTCTGATATCGTTACTTGTTGCCATTAATTATTATATATTATTCTTTATTTTGATTTAAAAACAGGTATCTGTACCTGCATACTGCCGGGGCCCTGCTGCCCTATCGGATTTACGACTTTGCCGGCTGGTGAAATATACGAACCATTAGTTGTATTGTTAAACATTGAATTATTTCGGTTCAACTGATTCATATTATTCTGAACATTTGAATTGTTCTCATATTTTTTAAAGAATGATTCATTGTTCATACTGTTCTTCAAAGCATTATTCACATTGCTTTTTGCAATACTGTCATTTTGCAATGTACGGCTTTTCTCTATAGTCTCCTGCCTGGAAGTTGCATCTTCTTTTTTAGCATTTGACGGTTTAGTTTGCTGCCCCGCTACAATGGCTGAGAACAAAAAGGATAATGTTAAAAATAAATTTTTCATAAGTGTGTAGGTGTTTGATTATTTTAGCTGCTTTCTTTACCTGTTCCGTAGCCTTTTACAATACCTCTCGGAGAGTTTTGGATAAACTGAAGTATTTCATCTCTTTCAGCGGTAGGAAGCATTTCTTTTTCAATATGGGAAATAGCCTGGGAAACATTCATCTTCATCTGAAAAATAGCTCTGTAGATCTTTTGGATTTCAAAAATCTTCTCATTGGTGAAACCTCTTCTTCTTAATCCTACTGAATTAATACCAGCATAAGACATAGGTTCTCTTGCTACTTTAACGTAGGGTGGAATATCTTTTCTTACCAGAGTACCTCCTGAAATCATAACATGTTTACCGATTTTACCAAATTGGTGTACAGCCGATAAACCTCCCATTACAGTATAATCACCAATTTCAACGTGCCCGGCAATACCACAGCCATTAACAATGATCACATGGTCTCCGATAACACAGTCATGGGCAATGTGCGAGGTTGCCATAATAAGGCAGTTGGCTCCTATTTTAGTATATCCTAAAGCCTTTGTTCCTCTGTTTACGGTAACACATTCCCTGATTGTTGTATCATCGCCAATAATTACCTGAGTATCTTCCCCATCAAACTTTAAATCCTGAGGGATCGCGGAGATTACCGTTCCGGGAAAAATTCTGCAGTTTTTTCCTATTCTGGCACCATCCATGATGGTTACATTAGGACCAATCCAGGTTCCTTCTCCAATTTCCACGTCCCCTGCAATTGTAGTAAAAGGTTCTACAATAACATTTTTGCTGATTTTTGCACGTTTATCTACGGCTGCTAATTGATGGATCATTTAATCAACTTTATTTTTTGCAACTTGAGCCATTAGCTCTGCTTCTACTGCCACTGTATCTCCTACATATCCGTATCCCTGCATATGAACGATACCTCTTCTGATAGGTTCTATCAATTCAATTTTGAAAATAATAGTATCCCCGGGAACTACTTTTCTCTTGAATTTCACTTTATCAATTTTAATAAAATAAGTAGAATAGTTTTCAGGATCCGGAACGCTTGCCAATACAAGGATACCTCCTGTCTGAGCAAGGGCTTCCACCTGAAGTACTCCCGGCATTACAGGTTCTTTAGGGAAATGCCCTACGAAGAACGGTTCGTTCATCGTTACGTTCTTTAACCCTACTACATGAGAATCTGAAAGCTCAAGAATCTTATCGATCAATAAGAACGGAGGTCTGTGCGGCATAAGCTTCATGATCCCGTTGATATCGAAAACCGGTTCTTTAGTCAGGTCAAAATCAGGAACATTTTTCTTTTTCTGAAGTTTCCACTGACGGTTCAGTTTTTTAGCAAACTGAGTGTTTACATAATGGCCGGGTTTGTTGGCAATTACTTTTCCTTTTATTTTCACTCCTGCTAAAGCAAGGTCTCCTACCACATCCAGTAATTTGTGTCTTGCAGCTTCGTTAGGGTAGTTTAAAGTTAAATTATCAAGAATTCCGTTCGGTCTGATAGAGACATTGTCTTTTCCAAAGGCTTTCTTCAGCTTTTCCGTAGTTTCAGGAGTCAGGTCCTTGTCTACGTATACAATGGCATTGGAAATATCTCCGCCTCTGATTAAACCGTGATCCAGAAGCATTTCTAATTCATGCAGGAAGCTGAATGTTCTTGCGGAAGAAATTTCGTCTTTGAATTCTGAAATATTTTTAAGGGTAGCATTCTGGGTGCCCAATACTTTGGTTCCAAAATCCACCATGGTTGTCACTTCGTATGTATCTGAAGGAATAATGGTAATTTCTGATCCGGATGCAGGATCTGAATAGCTCAGCACTTCTTTGATTACCAGGTATTCTCTGGCTACATTCTGTTCTGCTATTCCTACGCTTTCAATAGCTTCCACAAAGAATTTTGAAGACCCGTCCAGAATAGGAGGCTCGGAAGCATCCATTTCCATAATGGCGTTGTCTATATCACATCCTACTAAAGCAGCTAACAAGTGTTCGCAGGTTGTAATCTTTACACCTAGTTTTTCTAATGTTGTTCCTCTTTCTGTTGCTACAACATAATTAACATCAGCTTCAACCTGAGGATGTCCCTCCAGGTCTGTTCTTACGAAAACAAAACCTGTATTTTCTTTTGCAGG
Source organism: Chryseobacterium indologenes (assembly GCF_001295265.1). GTDB lineage: Bacteria > Bacteroidota > Bacteroidia > Flavobacteriales > Weeksellaceae > Chryseobacterium > Chryseobacterium indologenes_A. Next base: position 60,909 of record NZ_LJOD01000014.1, read on the forward strand.
TTTAATGGTTAGTTTTACTTCTTTACCTGTATGAAGGCCAATTCCAGAAAGTGTAACTTCTTTCTGGAGCGTTTTTTGCATATCACTCATTAGTATTATCTTTTGAGGTATTCTCAAGATTATTTATTCTCTTTACAATTTCAGTGAAATTTCTGAAATGAACATAGTTTCTAAGATAGTCATTATAACTGATCGCAGGAGATCCGTATAATGTTTCTTTATCATTAACGCTTGAATTCACACCACTCTGGGCCTGAATTTTAACCTGATTTCCTATTTTGATATGACCTACAACGCCAACCTGACCGCCAATCTGGTTCCAGTCTCCAATAGTGGTTGATCCTGCAATACCAGCCTGAGCTGCGATTACGTTGTTCTGTCCTATTTTCACATTATGGGCAATCTGGATAAGGTTGTCAATCTTTGTTCCTTTTCCGATAATAGTAGAACCGATAGTAGCTCTGTCTATACTACAGTTGGAACCGATTTCCACATCGTCTTCAATAATTACATTTCCCAATTGAGGAATTTTTTTGAATCCCTCCGGTGTCGGCTGGAAACCAAACCCATCACCTCCGATCACTGTATTGGAATGGATCACACAGTTATCCCCAATGATACAGTAGTCATAAATTCTGGCACCACTGTCTATTTTACAGTTTTTACCAATCTTTACGCCTTTACCGATATATACATGCGGATAGATCTGAGAACCTTCACCGATTTTTGCTTTTTCAGAAACGTAGGTAAATGCTCCTATATAGGCTTTATCACCAATCACTGCAGTATCATGGATGGAGGAGCCATTTTCAATTCCTTCTTTTCTTCCCTGCATTTCCTGATACAGGTTCATTAAGATCTGAAAAGAGAGATAAGCATCCTTTACCACAATCAGGGTAGGATTATAAGTATTATTAGCCAGAAGCTTTTCCGAAACAATAATAACGGAGCATTTTGAGGTATCTAAAAAATGAGTAAACCGATCTTGTGCTATAAAAGAAAGATGCCCTGACTCCCCATTTTCAATTGGTGAAACCCCTGTAATAACCGCGCTTTCGTCGCCTATTATTTTTCCGTCGATAAAACTTGCAATTTGCGAAGCTGTGAATTCCATATTCTGCAAAGATAAGAAATTCTGTAATTCGCAAACATTTTTTGGTTTTCGGAAAGTAAATTTTAATAATATTTATGAAATTATACGGGACAGATCTCTTGGAAAGGTTAGAATATAGCGTGTAGTCTTATGTACCATCAACCCTGATAAAAGCTGGTCCTGGGATTCTTCCAGACGTATTTTTTTACCGTCTTTCTGCAGCAGATAAATGGGCTGTTTTTCAGTATCATAAGGTAATAACTTCCGTTTAATTTCATGTACAAGTTCGCTTCCATTATCAATTTCAAAAAATTCATTGGTATTTTTTATCTTTTCTTCAATAAATCCTGCTTCAAATGCATGAGATGAAATAACGGTTTTCGGAAGATTTCTCTGGGTTACACATTTACACCAGTAGGAAAGGATAAAATCGTCGGCATCCTGCCATAGTTTCATAGCCTGAATCACATCGTTATCATCAAGCTGGGTAAACCTGTAAATATCTTCATCGGTGGCTGCGCTTTTCCCGCGGTATAGGAAATATTTCAGATTTTCGCCCGCCGGAAGCTCAGTCCCCTGTGAAACAAGATATTTTGCCCGCTCCAGAATCTTTACTAAAAGAAATTCAGCCAAGGCCGATGTCTTATGATAGTACACCTGCCAGTACATAAACATTCTTGCGGTAAGAAAATTTTCAATGGAATAAACACCTTTTGCATCAATTACCAGCTCGCCTTCCTTACAGACATTCATCATGGAGATAATTCTCTGGGTATTAATATTCCCTTCGGAAACTCCTGTAAAAAAGCTGTCTCTTTTCAGATAATCCAGCCTGTCTACATCCAGCTGGGATGAGATCAGCTGATTGAAAAACTTTCTGTGATATTTCCCCTGAAACATTTCAATCGCTACCGATAATTGCCCGTTAAATTCATCATTGAGCTTATTCATCAGCAGCAGTGAGAGTTTTTCATGATGCCAGTCATCCATCAGCATACTTTCCAAAGCATGGGAAAACGGACCGTGCCCGATATCGTGCATCAGAATAGCCAGCATTGCACCTTTTTCTTCTTCATCTGAGATCTCCACTCCTTTCTGCTTCAGTGTTTCCAGGGCTGTAAACATCAGGTGCATGGCTCCCAGGGCATGATGAAACCGTGTATGGGTAGCGCCCGGAAAAATCAGGTTCAATAATCCTGTCTGGCCAATTCTTCTGAGTCTCTGAAAATAGGGATGTTCAATAACGTCAAATAAAATTTCGTAAGGGATTTTGATAAAACCGTGAACCGGATCGTTGATGATTTTAAGCTTGTTCTGCATTGGAAACGTCGATATTAGTAAACAAAGTTAGGGATTTTAATTTTTAAATCTCATTAATTTATATTAACCGCGGATCACGTTTCTATTTTTGAAGATCATCTGAGCAGGTGGAACAGAAGCTATCAATTGTCACGAATTTCACAGATGATTGCAGATTTTGTCTGAGATGATCAACAATTTTTGAAGAATATGAAAGATGTTTTTGTGTTGTGTTTGGGTAACATCTATCTTTATGGTTTAAATAACCTATAGCTTTTAATGAGAAAACGTTTGCTTTTCGCCCTGATTTTCACTGTACATTTTTGTTCTGCCCAGGTGTTATCTGAAACCCAAAAGCTGGAATCCCTCTGCCGGGTCTGGGGATTTTTAAAATACTACCACCCCCATGTTGCGAAAGGTAAACTTGATTGGGATCAACAGCTGCTCAAAAAAATAGATGAACTGGAAAATATCCGGGATAAAACCCAGCTGGATAGCCTGTATTCTCACTGGATTAGCAGCCTTGGAAAAACTGAAGAATGTAAAATGTGCTTAAAAGCAGATAAAAGCAAGACTTATTTCCTCAAAAATTTTGATCTAAGCTGGATGCAGAATCCGGTTGTTTTCAGTGAACAGGTCCGCCAACAGCTTCTTTATATTGAAGCCAACCGAAATACGGGCAGCAACTATTACACCGGGAGATCCGGCAGGAAAGGATTTTTCAGAAATGAAACTTCTTACGGGTCAAAATATACCTCAAAACAAATCAGTCTCCTGGAACTTTTCAGATACTGGAATTTTGTGGAATACTTCTTTCCTTATAAATATGAAACGGATCAGAACTGGAATGATGTTTTAACGGAAATGATTCCCAGGTTTACCCGCATAAATAATGACGAGGACTATCACCTGGCATTAGCCGAACTGGTTACAAAAATAGATGACTCCCATGCTTTTTTATTTTCGCCACTGATTACTAAAAATCTTTACGGAAGGAAAAAGGTTCCTGTGGAATACCAATACGCGGAAGGAAAACTGGTAATTACAAAAATCAATAAAAATTCTTTGAACGAAAGCAGCCCCTTGCAAACCGGAGATGCTATTTATAGTATTAATGGACTGACTATTCCGCAAATGGTTAATAAATTCGGAAAATACATTCCCGCTTCCAATTCCTGGGGCAAGGTTATGAAAATGAAAAGTTATTTTCTTTTAACCAACGAGGATTCTCTTACGATTAATATTGAAAGAAACGGACAAAATATAGCTTTAAGGGTAAAAACATATCTTCTTAGTATGATCGCGGGGGAGAAACCTGCTGTTCAGAAAAAATGGACATTTTTAGATTCAGATAAAAAGACCGGATATGTACATATGGGGATCATTGAAAAAAATGAACTTGACGACATGTACAAAGAACTGCAGACTGCCTCTTCTATTATTTTTGATCTCAGAAATTACCCAAAACAAACCATCATCCCTCTCAGCCGGATGATTCTCCCGAAAAGAACCCCCTATTACCGCTTCAGTTTCCCGGAAAAAGATTATCCGGGAAAATTTTATACGGCCGTCAACAGCATCGGTAAAAAAAATTCTGATTATTATAAAGGAAATGTTGTAGTTTTAGTAGATGAAAATACCCAGAGCCAGGCAGAGACTACCGCAATGATGTTTAAGCAGCATCCGAAAGCTAAAATTATCGGCAGCAACACTTCTGGAGCAAACGGAGACATCACCATGTTTAAAATTGCCGGGCTGGACACCTGTTTTTCAGGGCTGGGTGCTTATTATCCTGACGGAAGAGAAACACAGAGAATAGGTATTGTTCCCGAAATCATTGTAAAGCCTACGGTAAAAGGTATTCGGGAAGCAAGAGATGAAGTTCTGGAAAGAGCTTTGGAATATATAAAGACCGGATATTAGTAAGTGGAGGGAGTTCATGGCCGCCTGTATTTTCATTTAACTAATATTTAACTTTTAATCTTTTGATTTTGGGAGATTTTAAAAGGAATTGGTCAACATTTTGATAGAATAATCACGTAAAAAATAAATTATGTCGGAAAAGATATTATGGATAGATGATGAAATAGATTTACTAAAGCCCCATATCGTATTTTTAGAAAAAAAAGGTTATCAGGTAACACCTGTTAATAATGTCAATGAGGCTCTGGAGCTTATGGATTCAGAAAAATTTGCATTAACATTAATTGATGAAAATATGCCCGGAATTTCCGGACTTGAAGCTATTCCCATGATCAAAGAGAAAGATAATGCTCTGAAGATCGTTATGGTAACCAAAAGTGAAGAGGAACATATCATGGAAGAGGCTATCGGGTCTCAGATTGCAGATTATATTCTAAAGCCTGTTAATCCGAACCAGATTCTGTTATCATTAAAAAAGAATCTCCAGCAGGAAAATCTGGTGGAGCAAAAAACAATTCTACAGTACCAGCAGGAATTCAGAAACCTGTCTATGGAACTGTCTTATCTGAGAACGTATCAGGACTGGGCAGAATATTATAAAAAGATTCTGAGCTGGGAAATTAAGTTTGATAAGGTAACAGACAATGAGTTTGCCGATCTTTTACAGTCTCAGAAGGAAGAGGCTAACATTCAGTTTGCGAAATTCATCGAGAACAATTACACAGACTGGCTTACAGATTCAGACAAGCCGATTATGAGCCACACGCTTTTTAAAGAAAAAGTAAAACCTGAAGTAGAAAAAGAAAAAGTTCTTTTATTAATGGTCGATAATCTCCGCTATGATCAGTGGAAAGTTATTGAACCTCTGTTTACAAAATATTACAATAAGGTATCGGAAGATTATTATTACAGCATCCTCCCTACAGCAACACAATATGCAAGAAATTCATTCTTTGCCGGGCTGATGCCGTCTGAGATTGAAAAACGTTTCCCGGAAAAATGGTTTAATGATAATGAGGAAGGGAATAAAAATGAATTTGAGCGTGATTTCTTGGAAGATCAGATGAAACGGATCGGGCTGAACTCTAAGTCTATGAAGTATCTTAAAGTTCTGAATGCTGATTTTGAAAGAAAGATTTATGATGATTTTAACCAGCACAAGAATAACGACCTTCTGGTTATTGTTTACAATTTCATTGATATCCTTTCTCATGCCAAAACAGATAATCATATTGTAGACCAGCTGATCCGTGATGATAAAACCTTCAGATCTCTTACCTATAACTGGTTTGAAAACTCTTCTCTACTGAAAATCATTAAATTGGCAGCAGAGAATGGCTATAAACTGGTAATCACCACCGATCACGGAACGGTTTATGTTAAAAAGCCAAGCAAAGTTGTAGGCGATCGTGAAACCTCTACCAACATCCGCTATAAAACGGGGAAAAGCTTAACCTATGATGACAGCGATGTTTGGGCTATTACCAATCCGGAAAAACTGTTTCTTCCCAAAGGAAATTTAAGCTCAAAATATATTTTTGCCAAAAACAATATTTTCCTGGCTTATCCTAAGAATTATAATCACTTTGTGAATTATTATAAAGAGACTTACCAACATGGCGGAATATCACTGGAAGAGTGTATTATCCCGATCAGTATTTTAGAACCCAAATAGTTTTTTTCATAGTTTATTTAATTTTGGGTCTGAGGGCGGAAAAAAATCGAATGATTTTTTTCCGCTTCTTTTTTCCCATTACTTTTAATAGTCTGGCAGAGTTCCTATCTTAGCGAAAAAACAATGTTTATCATTTCGCTTACTTATAAAGTTCCTCTTGATCAGATAGAGCCCCTTATTCCTGAACACAATGATTTTCCGGAAAAGTACTATCATTCCGGATATTTCATCACTTCCGGAAGAAAAGAGCCAAGAACAGGCGGTATTATCCTCTGTAATGCCTCTTCTGAGAAAGAAATAGAAAAGATTATTCAGGAGGATCCTTTTTACACTCATCAGACAACAGATTATGATATTATGGAATTTATTCCTTCAAAATATAATGAACACTTTAAATTTTTCATACAAAACGCATGAAGTTAATTACCTATAATGTCAACGGAATCAGAGCAGCATTTACCAAAGATTTTCTGGGCTGGCTGAAAACCGCTGATCCGGACATCATCTGCATTCAGGAAAGTAAGGCAGGAAACGACCAGATTGATATTGAAAGTCTTGAAAAGCTGGGCTATCACAGTTACTGGCATTCAGCAGTGAGAAAGGGCTATAGCGGCGTAGGAATTGCGTCAAAGATTAAACCTTCCCATGTTGAATACGGATGCGGGATAGAAAGCTATGATAATGAAGGCAGAATTATCCGCGCAGATTTTGACGGTTATTCTGTTATTTCTGTGTATGTACCTTCTGCCAGCAATATTGAAAGACTGGATTTCAAAATGCAGTTCTGCCATGATTTTCTGGCTTATATCAGAGAATTAAGAAAAACCATTCCGAACCTTATTATTTCGGGAGATTTTAATATCTGTCATCAGGCAATTGATATCCATGATCCGGTCCGTTTAAAGAATGTTTCGGGCTTTCTTCCCATGGAAAGGGAATGGATGACCAATTTTATAGAGGAATGTGAACTGATCGACAGTTTCAGGTTTTTCAATAATGAACCGGACCATTATACCTGGTGGAGCTACAGGCAAAATGCAAGAGCTAATAATAAAGGCTGGAGGCTTGATTATAATTTTGCCACTTATCCGTTAAAAGACAAGCTTTCGCGTGCTGTCATTTTAAAGGAAGCTGTACATTCAGACCACTGCCCGGCCCTTTTGGAGCTTGATGTATAAAAACAGGAACAGGATCTATACAAAAAGCCAGCTGAATCAGCTGGCTTTCTTAATTTAAATCATAAGTTTAGTCGACAATTTCATATTCAACCGGAATCGTACCGTGATCGATATCTCCGATTTCATCGAACGCAGCTTTAGAGATATCTAAAGCTCTTGATGCATGGAAAGGCCCTCTATCATTAATTTTCACTATTACCTGTTTTCCATTGTTCAAATTGGTAACTCTAATGTTAGTTCCAAAAGGAAGCGTTCTGTTTGCTGCGGTAAACTTTGAATTATCAAAGATCTCTCCGCTGGCTGTTTTTCTACCATTAAACTTATCGTGGTAGTACGATGCATAACTTGTTTTTTTCGCATCTGAGGTATTATTCGTAAATGAATAAATTCCTAAGGTTGAAATCATCATTATGATTACGAGAATGAATCTTTTCATCATTTTGAATTTTATTGGTTTTGACGGAGCAAAAGTATCAGGAATCTTTTAAAGTCCATAAGCCATTTGTTAAAAATTGTTAACTAAAACCAAAAAATATGTTAACAATCTCTGTAACTTCCTATGATCAGGTATTTTAAACAACACTGTTAAAAAACGTTAAAAAAAACAACAAAAAGTTAATTTAATTAACTAATTTATGCATAATTTATAAAATTGAAAATCATAACAATCTGTAAATTAACATTTTAAATAATAGACAAAAAAGCTAAAATAAAAATTCATCAAAGGCTATGGTCCCGATTATGTTAAATTTTTGAAGGATTCATCCATCTTTCAAAATCCATGCGAAACAGCGATAACACAAGGAATCAGGGCAGGATCTCCTTACAATATCATGCTATTTACGGCAGATTTATGTATAAATTTAACAGGTGAAAGCCTCCCAATTTTATATATTTATTTCTTTTTCAGGAATATATTCAAATTATTTCCTTTGAAATAATCATTTATCATGATCAACTTATTCAGCTGTTTACAGATCTTAAGCCTGCCCAAAGATAATACATCAGATCAGAACTTCCATCTTAGGGTTATATCTTTTAATTGACTTCGTGAAACTCACTCAATGAATCAGTACTTATATCAGAAATGAAATGACAACGAAATGCTTTTAAGACAGACAAACGGCCGCATTGCTTGTCTTTGAAATGGAGGGCTTTATAGTGTTTATTAAGTTTACGTACATATTTGTATACAGCATCAATGTTCCTCATTTATTTTTATATGAAATATAATTTTCAATCTAATTATCTTTTCCTGTAGCAATCAGTTGATTTCCATTCTTTATATTTTAGCTTTTCTTATTCATTATAACCAACCTTTTACATAGCTCCAAGATTATACCGTCTATCAAAATCTATGATTGTTTTTGGGCTTATGTTGAACTTTTATGCTTAAATGTTTATTACCTTTTAAAGTATCCAAAACAAAAAAACCAATGAGCTTTCTCATTGGTTTTTTTGTTTGTATTATTAATTGATTATTTAGTATACTCTACAATATAATCATAATTTCCTGAAGGATACACTACAGACATGCTAGGAGCCCCTGTAATGAAGTTTCCTGTTGTTTTGTCATAAGAATATACGCTATTTGCATAAACATTGTTTGTTCCTGCCTGGAAAATAGTGATTCTGTATAAGCTTCCGGTAGATGGAATTACAATACCCCCTGAAGGGAAGGTTGGTGATGTTGATGTTCCATTAGCAGTAAATGTACCTTTTCTTGCGTAAACCTGCGCACTGTTGATTAAGGTATTAGTTGTTGTTTCCGAAGTTAGAATATTTACTTTAGGATCTACTGGTGTTCCTCCCAACGGAAGCCATCTTCCATTTGAAGTTGAAGTTGTTGTACCGGGATTTGAGAAATAATAAAATCCAGGAACAACAGCCTGATTCCCTATTCCGGATCCTGTTGCCGGGGTATTACCGGTACCTGTATTATAGACAATCATCCCATCAAATCTATTTGGGTTATTTCCTGCATTGTATAAAGTACCCTGATTGGCTAGTACCAATACACTCAGATCAGCTCTGGGATATATCATCCCTTTACCATAATTAGGATCATTAACTGCAGTTGTGGTTGAAGCATCTAAAAATGCTGAAGAAGCAGCAATTGATGATCCAACATAGCCCTGATTTCCTTTAATTTGCCCATAAGCCATATTACCTAAAGATGACAGGACAAATACAGCTACTATATATTGTAGTTTTTTCATTTGTAGTTAATTTAATAAATTTTCTAAATAATTTGTGTTATTGTCCTCCAACAGCATACCAGTTAGAACCGTCGGTAATCAACTCTGTTCCATATGACTGAATACTGGAAAGTGTTCTTGTCAGGTAGTTTGCGTTAAGATCGGTAAGCCCCTGAATACCATTACCCGTTGAAAGTATCGTTAATTTCTTCCCAATCATGCTGTTGTCAGGAACCGGCAATTGAATATTACCATTTACACTTCCTGTAATAACTACTACATTTCCAACATCACTTGCATTAATAGTAGTGGTAGCAGCACCAGCTACTGTTCTGAATGTAGGAAGTACAGGTGCAACTGCGCCACCTCCCACAGGCTTCCATTCAGGAACTGCAATATCAAAATAATAGAAACCAGAACCTGTAATTTTAGCTCTTCTTGAACCTGATCCTGTTCCTGAAGTGATGTAAACAATTGCTCCGTTCTGAGCAGTCCCATAGGTACCCGACGTGTCATCTTTAGCAGCAAGTTCTGCAGCAGTCATACGAGGAACTAGTAATGCATCGGGTCTGGCATTATCTGAAGTATTGGCCACTACATCCAATGTTGCTGAAGGCGTGGTAGTATTAATACCCACGCGTCCTTGCTGTGCTTGGGAAAACGCCGAAAGGCAAACGAGCATTGTCGCTGTTAATAAAAATTTTTTCATAAGTTTTTAAAGATTTTAATTACATTATTTTCCATCAATATTCCAAATGGAAGATGCATCCCAACTTGTGCCCACCTTCTAGCCTGTTTAACAATCATTTTAACTAACTGTAACTCAGCCTATATTTGAGTTGCCGTATGAAAGCATTTGATTTTAAAATATTGCTTTATTGCGCAAATTTAAGACATAATTTTCTAATTTGCACATTTTATATAAAAAAATAAACAATATATATCTTAAATAAAGATAATTTACTACAAAACAGCAATTTATAAGAATTAAGTGTAAATTTAAGTATGTTAAATTTTATTAATTATGTAAGTAATTGAACCATTTATTATTTTTACTGAATTATTATAGCTCAGTAATTAAACAAGCTCTCCGTAAAGATCAAACTCTTCTGCAGAAGTTATTTTTACCATTGCAAATTCTCCTATAGAAATATAGGTTTCTTCTGCAGAAACCAGAACTGTATTATCTACATCCGGAGAATCATATTCTGTTCTTCCAATGAAATAATTCCCTTCTTTCCTGTCAAAAATACATTTAAAGGTTTTGCCTATTTTCTCCTGATTCTTCTCCCAGGAAATCTGTGACTGCACTTCCATAATTTCTTCTACCCTGGCTTCTTTTACTTCCTGCGGAATATCATCTTCCAGTACATAAGCTCCTGTATTTTCTTCATGGGAATAGGTAAAGCATCCCAGCCTGTCGAATTTTTGTTCTTTAACCCAATCTTTCAGTTCCTGGAATCTTTCTTCTGTTTCTCCAGGGTATCCTACGATCAGTGTTGTTCTGATCGCCATATCCGGAACTTTTTCTCTGAACTTGGCTAATAGAGCATTTGTTTTTTCATGGGTGGTTCCTCTTTTCATAGACTTCAGTAAGTCAGAATTGATGTGCTGAAGCGGGATATCGATATAATTGCAGACTTTAGGTTCTTCCCGGATAATATCCAGGACGTCTTCAGGGAATCCGCTAGGGAATGCATAATGCAGACGAATCCACTCGATGCCTTCTACTTTCACTAATTCTTTCAAAAGATCTCCAAGTGCACGTTTTTTGTAAATATCCAATCCGTAGTAGGTAAGATCCTGAGCGATAAGAATCAGTTCTTTTGTTCCTTTTTTTGCCAGCTTCTGGGCTTCGGTTACCAGTTTTTCAATTGGTGTTGAAACGTGACCGCCTCTCATTAGAGGAATAGCGCAAAATGAACAAGGCCTGTCACAGCCTTCTGAAATTTTAAGATAAGCGTAATGTTTCGGAGTAGTGGTAAGCCTCTCCCCTACGAGCTCGTGTTTATAATCTGCACCAAGATGCTTAAGCAGTACAGGAAGGTCTCTTGTTCCGAAATACTGGTCTACATCAGGAATTTCCCGTACCAGATCAGGCTTATATCTTTCGGAAAGACATCCGGTTACAAAAACCTTTTCTACTTCACCTCTGTTTTTGGCTTCTACATAATCAAGAATGGTATTAATAGATTCTTCTTTTGCATTATCGATGAATCCGCATGTATTGATTACCACGATATCTCCGCGGTCTTCGTGCACCACTTCTTTACCATTGGCTTTCAGCTGGCTCATTAAAACTTCAGAATCATATACATTCTTGGAACATCCAAGTGTAACCACATTGATTTTCTTCTTCCCTACAGATTTTGTGCGCATCTTTTTGATTTTGAGTGTGCAAAGATACGAAATATTAAAGGAGTATTGATTAAAAAATAAAAACCACCTCAGAGAGATGGTTTTCAATACGATATCTAGAAGTTTCCTTCCGCGAAAAGAGGTAAGGTTTTGTCTTTTTCTGAAAGTTGTACTACGTCTAACGGTAATTTCCAGTCGATATTCAGTTCCGGATCATTCCAGATGACGCTTCCTTCTGATTCTTTATGATAAAAATTATCACATTTGTAAGAGAAAATGGCTGTTTCGCTTAATACGGAGAATCCATGGGCAAAACCTCTGGGAACATACAGCTGAAGCTTGTTCTCAGGGGTAAGCTCTACCCCGAACCATTTCCCGAATGTAGAGGAATCTCTGCGAAGATCCACGGCTACATCAAAAACTTTTCCTTCAAGACATGATACCAGTTTAGCCTGTGCATGCTCGCCTTTCTGCAGATGTAAACCTCTTAATACTCCATAAGAAGATTTTGAGATATTGTCCTGAACAAAATGTCCGTTCATTCCGGTGAGCTCCTCAAATTTTTTTTCGTTGTATTTTTCAAAGAAATAGCCTCTTTCATCTTCAAAAATTGTAGGCTCAATGATGTAACAATCTTTTAAGGGTGTTTCTTTTATTTTCATTTTTTATTCTAAACCTTGTTTATAGGTTATACTGTTTTTTTAGACTTTGTTTTAATGCTAAATATATTCCACCTGTGGGTATAAATATAATTAAAATAACCGCCCAAACCGGAAGTTCTGAATGAATTAAAAATATATTAACAAAAAGCTGAACTACAGCATATACTGTGCTTACCACTAAATGCGAAACTTTTTTCTCGTTGGCAAATAACTGGTAAAGGTGTCTTCTGTGTGCCTCAAAAATATTTTCTTTTAAGAGAATTCTTTCAATGATTGTGAGAACAACTTCCATCCCGTAGATAGCCAGCAGCAAGATGAATTTGTATTCCCCGGTTCTCATGATCAGAAGGGCAATAAGGCCTATTACCCAAAAACCAATTCCCATACTTCCTACATCCCCGGCAAAACATTTGGCTTTTTTCCTGAAATTAAAGAAGAGGAATACCAGGCAAGCTAAAACAGGATATACAATAAAATCATTATCAGTAAACTGAATAACCTCCTGATTGATATAAGCCAGGGAAACCAGCGTAACAAGGCTGTACATACCGGTCATTCCGTTAATTCCATCCATAAAATTGTAAGCGTTCAGGGTACCAATTATGAGTATAAATAATACAGGCCATACCCAAAAAGGAATCAAAGCAAAGGCTCCTGTAAAATATAACAACAGGATTACGGAAATAAAATGAACAAACAGCCTTATTTTATTGGATAATGTTTTGATATCATCAATGAAGCTTATGGTACATATGGCAAGAAGGCCAAGACCAAATGACCAGTAATTTTCAACCGCTGAACTGAAGTTAAACAAGCAGAAAACAATGAATGCAACGGGAAAAATAATTCCCCCTCCTCTTAAGGTAATCTGGGTATGGGCACTTCTGTGATTGGGTTTGTCTATGATGTTGTATTTATCGGCTATTTTGAAATAAAAAATTTCAACAAGAAAAAGCGATAAAAAAACAATTAAGAAAATCAGTAAATTACTATCCATTAAGAGAAATATTAATCATTAGTATATTTGGTTGAAAAGAAAAGTTTATGAAACATTTCTTTAATATTATTAATCTTTTTAAGAGGAAAAATTTCTAACAGCAGAAATACTGGTTTAAGAAAATTTCTATTTACAGTTACTTTAGGTTTATCTATATTAAAAAAAGCTAATAGATCCTGCTGACTATAATCTCTTGCATCTTTTACTATTAATAAAGAACTTTCTTTTTCATGAACCAGCTCTTTTACCTTCGCAATTATCTGATCTAAATGGCACAATGAGTAAAATCTTTCCTGTTTTGTAAAAAAAGGTATTTTCAAAACAGGTAAAAAGACTCTTTTTCCTAGGTCTTTTAAATTGTTTTCAGAAAAAACCGGAGCCAATCTTAGAATATGTAAGGCTTCTGCGTTTATGTTCTGCAGAATTTCTTCACAAACTAATTTACTTTTGCCATATGGAGACACAGGAACAGGTTTGTTCTTAATTGATATATACTCTTTATTATTTTTATTTTTAAAGCTATAAACAGATACCGAACTCAGAAAAACTACTTTACTTTTACTTACATCTAAAGGGTTAAAAATATTTTTAGTCATAAGAATATTAGCCTCTTCCACACTCATATTATTGACATTATTTTTACCATGGGCAATTGCCGCGGCATGAATGATGACATCAAATTTCTGATCGCAGAAAAAAGCTTCACACATGCCGGCATCCAACAGATTTAAAGATTTAAATTCTGTGTTTCCTGATGAAGATGATATTCCGGTAATTTCAAAATCATCTTTTAATTCATCAAAAATTTTGGAGCCAATAAAGCCGCTGGCACCTGTAAGTAGAAGTTTAGGCTTCATTCTTCATAATTTGGTTAAAGGTAACAAACTCATAATTATTTTCTTTTAATAATTTAATGAGTTTATGCATTTTATTTTCTACAGTTTTTCTTCCTTTATTAAATCTTATTTTGGTTTTAAAATCCGTATTTTCCGGAACTTCTATATTATAATTTCTGGAGAATTCAAAGGGATGAATATAAAAGAAATAGTGTTTATTTGTTTTAAAATATTTTTTCAAAAGAGCTTTTGTTAACATCCAAGGAAAGATTCTTAGATAACCTCCACCAGATACAGGAAGATTCTTCCCTAAAATTTCAACTGTAGAAGCTTCAAATTCATAAAAATTCCCTTGTTTATAAATATTGGGATTAGGAGATTGAAAACCATTCAGATCTATCCTTCCGTAGAGATCATGGGCATCAAATTTAATTTTGCTTGAATCAAAAACAAAGCCTAGTTCTCTCAAAATCTCAAGCCGTTCTCTATCTAAGCTAAAACAAGGTGCTCTGTATCCTTTCACATCTATATTGGTAAATTCTTTAAAGGATTTTATGCCAGCCAGTGTATCATTCTTAAATTCCTCCAGATTGAGCTGAAGAGGACGAACATGCGCATATGAGTGTAAACATATTTCATGCCCTCTTTCTTCTATAATCTTTATACCGTCTTTTAATTTTTCAACTAATTCACCAACAATAAAAAAGGTTGTCTTGATATTGTACCGATCAAGGAGGTCTAGGTAAATATCAAGTCCATCTAAAGTAGATTGATTCTGATTACATTCATCTTTATTAAAGTAATCCAGATGATACCAATCTTCTACATCCATACTTAAAACTGCAAATTTTCTCATATTAATCTACCTCCATTTTTTGTAAAATCCTGCAACTGTTCTACTGTCGGCCATGTAAAATAGCTTCCATTTGCTGACAAATTCTCTTTAGCTTCAATATTTGAACTTTGAATATTCTGAATTGTCTCACACATAAGATTTCCTCCTATTTCTTTACTTTTAATGATTAATGAAAACATTGTCTCATCATTTGAGATTTCAACCTTTTTCTGATTAAGGATTTTTCCATTATCAATTTTAGAATCCATATAATGTACTGTAGCTCCTGTATATTTTTCCTTTTTATAAAGTGTCCAAAAACTAGGCATTACTCCTGCATAATTGGGAAGATAAGAACAGTGTAAATTTATACATCCATTTTTGGGTATTTCTAACAAAGCTTTTTTAAATACCACAGGTGCAGAATAAGAAACAATAAGATCCGGCTCTAAAGATTTAATTTTCTCTAAAAACTTAGCATCATTCGGATTTTTTATTCTTTCAAAGTCTATATTATACCTGCTTGAAACAGCTTTTAAACTTTTGGGAATGATGTTTAATTTATGAAATGTTAGTGAATCAACTAGATTAATAATTTTAGCAGACACTACCTGCATCCCCATTTTTATTGTTTGAAAAATTCCAAACCCTTTTATAAAATATGCTTTTTTATTAACTAAACTATAATCAGAATCAATATCAACTACTTTAAGTATTTCAACTCCTTTGAGACGTGTAATTTTCTCTATATTTTTAGGAACAACAAATGCGTCCTCCTGAGTTATAATAATTATTTTCATCTGATTTTGATTAGCTATTAATTAAAACACTTATATGCTTGTAATATTTTTCAGTAACCTTTTCTTTGGTATAATCTTTTTGTACCAGATCGTAACCTTTTTCTCCCATCTGTTTAAGTTTGTCCCTGTTATTTAATACTTCCTGTAAGATTATGAATAATTCCTCATTTACATTATTGGATAAGTTTTCTATTAAATAAGCCGCCTCAGTATTTTCTAATAGATCATAAAGAGGGGTATTTTTATTACTTATTACTAATAAAGGCTTTTTACAGGCCATAATTGTATAAACCTTGGAAGGTAAACCATCTTTTTCTAATTTTTTATTCATAAAGATAAAATGTAAGTCTGCATAATTAATAATATGAGGTATACTTTCTCTTTCCTGATAATCAATTAGATTAATATTATTCAATTTATAATTTTCAATTTCGCTCTTAAGCCATGATTTACATGCTCCATCACCAATTACAAAATAGCTAACAGGCATACCTTTTGTTCTCTTTGCTATTTCAATGAGTGGAATCCAATCTTGGGCAAAACCAATATTTCCAGCATACATAACTTTGAGGTTTCCATCAATTGGAAATAACTGAGTATTAACTTCTGGATAATCTATCGGGTAATAAAGCTCAGTATCTACAAAGTTAGCTATAACTTCAATTTTCTCAGGGCTTTCCATTCTAGGAATCAGTGTATTTTTAAAATTCTGATCTATAGTAACTAAAGAATCTGAATGTTTATATACAAATCTTTCAAGTTTCTTGAGCACATTCAGTACAAACTGAGATTTCATTTTTCCTTGATTTACAAAAAAATCCGGATAAATTTCCTGAATATTATAAATGAATTTCGCTTTTTTCAGTTTTGCTAATACGATTGATACTAATGCAATTGTAAGTGGTGGAGAAGGACTGATGATAACATCAACATTTTTAATTCTCATCCCAAGAAAAAAGGACAATAAATGCCAATATATCATCGTAAAACCGCGTAAAAGAACACTTTCATATTTTTTTTGTGGTACGTGATATACTTTAATTCCTTTATAATTACTTGTATAGTAAAGTCCAAGAATTTTTTTTTGGAATTTTGTTTTTCCTTTATCTACCTTATTATAATGGGGCATTGTTGAAAGAACTTCCACCTCATACCCATTATTTTTTAAATTGTATGCTATATCATTATATAGATATGCTGTAGAAACAGCATCTGGAGCAAAAACAATACTATGTATTAATACTTTTTTAGCCATTCCTCTTATTTACTCCAAACTACTCTGTTTACATAGTCTGTATAACTTAGAATAATTCTTACCATTTTTTCAGAAACATTCGGCATAGAATAGTCGGATACAACTCTGTAGTTTCTCTCTTTACCTATTTTTTGCTGTTGAAGCTGAACCATTCCTTGTAAAATTCTTTCTGGTGAAAGCCCAACCATCATAACAGATGCCTCTTCCATAGCTTCTGGTCTTTCATGTGCTTCTCTGATATTAAGTGCTCTGAAATTTAAGATGGAAGACTCTTCAGAAATAGTTCCTGAATCTGAAAGTACGGCAAAAGAACGCATTTGAAGTGCATTATAATCATGGAAACCAAGAGGTTTAAGAAATTGGATTTCCGGACGCATTTCAATCTGCATTTTATCAATCATATTTTTGGTACGCGGATGTGTTGATACAATAACAGGATATTTATACTTTTCAGCAATAGCGTTTAAAGAATTCATTAATCCTCTGAAGTTTTTTTCAGAATTGATATTTTCTTCTCTATGTGACGAGATCACGAAATATTTACCTTCTTCAAGATTTAATCTTGACAAAACATCAGAGTTTTCTATCTGGGGTAAATAATGATTCAATACTTCAAACATCGGCGAACCTGTTTTGATAATTCTATCAGCAGGAAGTCCTTCTCTTAGAAGATATTCACGAGCAATATCAGAATAAGTTAAGTTGATATCTGCTGTATGATCTACAATCTTACGGTTAGTTTCCTCTGGAACACGCTGATCAAAACATCTATTTCCCGCTTCCATATGGAAAATAGGAATCTGGCGTTTTTTTGCCGGGATAGCGCATAGACAAGAGTTTGTATCTCCTAGGACCAAAAAAGCTTCTGGTTTTAATTCTTCCAAAAGCGGATCTATTTTAATAAGGATGTTTCCTACAGTTTCTGTAGCTGTTTTCCCGGCTGCCTCAAGGAAATAATCCGGCTTACGAAGGCCTAAATCCTCGAAAAAAATCTGATTAAGTTCATAATCATAGTTCTGTCCCGTGTGAACAATAATATGTTCTACAGCCTCGGAAGCATCCAACGCTGATAATACTCTTGATAATCTTATAATCTCCGGCCTTGTTCCTACAACCGTCATTACTTTTAATTTTTTCATCTAGCTAGTCTTAATTTAAATTTATACTTCTAAAAAATAGGTATCTGCATCTTCCGGATTAAATGGTTCATCAATCCAAAAAATAGTATATAATTCTTCTTCTCCTATGTTCTTGATATTATGGGTATACCAGATCGGCATGTCTACATAAGCAGGCTGGGTTCCATCCAAATAAAAATCCATTACTTCATCAGTATCAATTTTTCTTAACTGAATTAAAGCTTTTCCTTTTATGACTGCAAATCGTTCTATTTTTCGGGTATGATAATGATTCCCTCTTGTAATTCCCGGTACTGTAGTTGAGAATGAACACTGCCCTCCTATCCCTAATCTGATTACTTCTACAAAAGCTCCTCTTGGATCTGTATGTTGAGTAAATTTAACAGGATACCGTTCTTTATGGTTGATGTAAGAACGATAAGTATTGAATAGGTTGTGCTCAAATGTATCTTTTAAAACAGGAATTTCTCCTCCATCCAGATATTTATCTTTAAAATCATTCAATAAAGACAGAACTTCTGAAACTTTTTTGATGGCAGTTTCTACTACCAATAATTCCGGCTGGCTTTTTTCTGAACGGATTTCAGTAATAATTTTCATCACAAGCTCCTGGACATAGATTAGTTTTACTTCACCATCATTATCAATTTTTGGTGTCTCACCATGGGTTAATTGATGACAAAAAGTAGCAATAAACGAGTTATAAAAAGGTTTTCCAAAAGCACCAAACACATTCGGAATAATCAATCCTGTTACTCTTCCTCCATATTCATTAGCCCAGTTTACTATCGTTTCTCTTCCTGCACGTTTTGATTTTCCATAAAGATTATCCCGTTCTTCCTGTGTAGATGATGAAATCAAAACATGGGCTTTAGATTCTGTTCTCTTTAATGAATCTACCAGCTTTTGGGCTAAAGCAACATTGGTCTGATAGATTACTTCCTGGCTTTCATGACGGTTCATTGCAGCTAAATGCACAATAACATCACATTTTGATACAAAAGCATCTAGGTCAGCATCATTTTCAAAATATTCTTTTTGAAAATCAATACGTTCAAATTCTTCAGGAAATAGACCTAAAGTATTATATAAATGACGGCCAACAAAACCATTCTGACCGGTAATTCCTATTTTTTTCATAATTTAATATTAAAATGATCCAAAGGAAAACGATATTCATCTTTGATTTCTCCTAATTCATAATCGGCAAGTACTAATAATTTGCTATTTTTTTCTACAGCTTTGATAGCGGTAATACATCCTGCTTCTATATGAAGAAAATCCAGTGTATCAGAACTAAGATCATAATATTCAGCTTTTAAATCCGATGAAGGATTATTAAAATCATCAACGTGAACTACTGCTATTCTGAAACTTCCTTTGGTACAAGCAAACCAGCGCTGCTCAATAGCATGTCCCTGCCAGCCTCTTATAAAGTCAGTATCTGAGTTCTCTATTGTATAGATCCTTTTAACAGCAGAAGCATCAAAATCATTATTGAATTTAATAATACCTCTTTCGTCTTTAAATTGATTTCCTTTAGTAAGCATATTTTCTCTTTTATCGTTTCTAACAAACAAAGAATATAATCCTAGTAAGGATATTGCATTACATCTTCTCCAAACACTTCTTTACGTATTAATGGTAAGCTTGAAACAAGTTTTTTAAGTCCTTCTACTCCCTGCTGCTCTGTATTGTGTGAATGATAATCTTCCACTTTAGAAATATCCTCTTCTCCTTCTGAGAAATATTTAGCATAGTTAAGATCACGGTTATCTGCAGGAACGCGGTAGAAATCTCCCATATCTTCAGCTTTTAGCATTTCTTCACGAGTACAAAGTGTTTCATAAAGTTTTTCACCATGACGAGTTCCAATCACTTTAATAGGAACCTCTTTACCTGTTAATTCGATCAAAGCTTTTGCCAGATCACCAATACTTCCTGCCGGAGCTTTGTTTACGAATAAATCTCCTGGGTTTCCATGCTCAAAAGCAAATAATACAAGATCTACTGCGTCTTCTAAGGACATGAAAAAACGCGACATATTAGGATCTGTAATTGTAATCGGTTCTCCTTTCTGAATCTGGTTCAAAAACAATGGAATAACCGAACCTCTGGATGCCATTACATTTCCATAACGTGTAAGACACACAACAGTATTTGTAAGATTTCTGGCTTCTGCTACAGCAACTTTTTCCATCATTGCTTTAGAAATTCCCATTGCATTAATTGGATAAGCAGCTTTATCCGTTGAAAGGCAAATTACTTTTTTCACTCCATTAGCAGCAGCAGCACGGATTACATTCTGTGTTCCTTCCACATTAGTTTTCACAGCCTGCATTGGGAAAAATTCACATGAAGGAACCTGTTTTAATGCTGCTGCATGGAAAATATAATCAACACCTCTTGTAGCAGGTTCAACACTTGTATAATCTCTTACATCTCCAATGTAATATTTTATTTTAGCATTTTTATATAGGTTTCTCATATCATCCTGTTTTTTCTCGTCACGGGAGAAAATACGGATTTCCTTAAAATGATCAGTTTCTAAAAATCGGTTAAGTACTGCAGTACCGAAAGAGCCAGTACCTCCTGTTATCAACAAGACTTTATTTTTTAATTCAGACATATGTATATTTATTTAGTTTTTATTGTGTTCCAATATTCCTGTAATACTTCAGTTTGATATTTGTTAATATCCTTTATATTTTTATATTCTTTTCTTACATTACTATTTTTACTCACCTCATAAGTATAAGATTCTGAGTTCCAAAATATTACCCCATCTACTTTTCTTTTATTATAAGTAAAATTCAATAGCTGACTTACATACCACTGAAAATCATTTGGATTTATAAGTGTATTTTCAGCCTGCGCATTATGATACCTATTCCAAACAAATGGATAAACTGCTTTATTAAATTTTTTACCAAGTTTTAAAGATAATGTAAGGTTTGAAGATACAAAAGTTTTTATTTTTTCTATATTCTCCGGTTTTTTTTCATCCTGAAGATACATACTGGGAGCCAAAAAATCCAATTCTTTAAGTAAAGGATATGTACCCACAGTAACATCATTTTCATGGCCAGGGGTTACATAAGGATAAGAAGTTAAATTATAACCATAGAATGTCCATTTTACATTAGGTCTAAGAAGCTTTGCATATCTAATCATCCCTATATGATTATTTAAAATTCTATTATACTCATTAACGCTCACTTTTTTTTCCTTTAAAAGGATTAGTACAGATTCAGCTTCTACATCTAATGCTGCATAGCCCGACATTTTAGCATTGGGAATCTGTTTATCAACTTCTGCTTTAAATTTCTTTTTATCCAGATTCAAATCTCTGTCAATAATATAATCCTGATAAAAAATATAAAAATTTTTCACTTTATTTTTCTTTACAAATTCCTGTTGTACAGGATTATGTATTTCTGAGCAGAAAAAAATTTGCTGTTTTTTCTGAGCATCTATAAACATACCCAAAAATAACAATAGAGATGTAATAAACTTTAATTTCATGATAAGGTATTAATTAGGTTTATAATTTTCAGGCTTTGAATAGTTTCATTTTTATTATTTAAAATGAAGTCTTTTGCACGTATCCCCATTTGCTCCTTTTCATCCTTGGGAATATTCAGAACATTTATTATTGTATTCTTCAATCCATCCGCTCCATCAGAATCACAAGTATAGCAATAGTCATAATATTCTTCAGGGATACCTTTAAGCTTGTATAAAATAGCAGGTGTTCCCGAGCTTAAATATTCTATTGTTTTGGAAGGAAAAGAAAATTTTGTAAAATCATCCTTGCCCTCTCTAGGGTTTATGAGTAATGTTGCTCTCCTTTGCAGATTAAGAATTTCTGATCGATCTATCTGACCTTTAAAAATAATTCGACTGTCTTTCTGAGCATATTCTTTAACCTTTTCTTCCCCATCTCCTGCACCACAGATCCATAATCTTAAATCATCATTTTCTATAGATGAGAAAGCTTTTAATAAATTTTCGATTCCGTATCTTAAAGCTAATGTTCCTGAATAAAAAAGTGTTGGTAAAGTTTCTTTAGGTCCTGTACTAGATTCCTTTCCATTACTATAAATCCCCTCAATAATATCAAATGGTTTTTTTACATCAAAGTATTCATCCATGTATTTTGACAAATATATATATGAATCTATATTTTTGATATTACGATCCACAATACTTTTGGTATAGGCATTGTAAATCTTAATATGTAATTTGGTATTATCACTTCCCATTAAATGAGGAAGATCTGGAACTATCATACATATCTTTACATGAGGTAAAACTTTTTTTATATAAGCAGTAAGTTTAAAAAAATAGGAAAACATTCCATAGATAACAATTGCATCTACAGGATTTTTCTCTTCTACGAACTGTTTTTTAACAGCTTGTTTAAGAGCTTTATATTTAGAAAATTCATTGAAAAACTTTACATTCTTAAAGCCTAGTTGATGTATTTGTATTTTATCATTTAATATTCTTTCTTCTTGGACGAACTTCAGATCATAAGATTTTGGGAAATCACCTAGAAAAGGTACTGTAATAATATTAATATTCTGATTAATATTATTTTCTAACCCTTTAATAATATTTTTCTGCATTACATCGGCAGCATATTGAAAGATTCCTTTAGAATGGGTTCTAAAGAAGTCTATATTTTTTTCTGGAAATAATCCGCCAATAAAAGTAATGTTCATATCAAATTTCATTTTCAACAATCTTACGGAAATTAGTACTTATTCTTTCTTCATCAAATTCCTTTACCCCGTATACATAAGCATTTTTAATTAATCTATTCTGTTCATTGCTATTTAGAACCTTAATCATTTTTTCTACATTAATTTCATCAGATTCTTCACTGTTAATAATCAAGGCTAAATCATTATCTTGCAATAACTTTATAGACGCAATATCTGTAGGACCATATGCTAAAATCAAATTTTGAGATAATAAATATTCAGGAATTTTTGTTGAAACAGAGAGTTTTGTTAAAGATCTATTAAAAAGGTCATCACTTTCGGTATGAAGCAAAATATCTGTATTGATAATTTCCTGATAAAGTTCTTTTCCCTGTACCTTATTTTTTATAAAAATATTATTTTCTGCGAAGCTATTTCTTAGTGAATTATCAATTTCCGAAGGAGTATAAACATTAATTTCTATTTTGTTTTGCTTTATTTTAGAAAATATTTTAGCCAAACGAATAATCATCTTATCGCGGTTAAGGTGTAGTCCTCCAAAATAAGATACAATCATTTTATCTTTAGCCTTTTTTTGATTTTTCTCTACTCCTTCATAAATCTTCGGATTTACACTATTCATAATAGGATTAAACTTTTTCTCATAATGTTCAGTGTAAACCTGGCACATCAAATGACTGATTCCAAAACATAGATCGGCCTTATTAATTGTTCTTTGATATGCTTTATAGAGTTTTTTATATTGCAGCTTTTGTAAATAATTCTTTTTTTGTGTTGAAAAAATATAATCGTCCGTAAAATAAACGGCAGACTTAAGATTATATCTTTCTGCAATTTCAACCATTATATCATGTGAAAAAACCTGATTGGCGCCTACAAAAAAAAGAAAATCAGGATTCTGCTGTTGAATCCATTGATGTAATTTTCCGTTGTTTTTTACATTTTTAAATTTCCAGAGATAGTCTCTGAAAATAGCTAAATTATGTTTATATTTCCGTAAATCTCCCCCCTTCTTTGAAGAAAGCATTATGTCTTGAACTTCAACAGAAGATATTTTTTTTTCTTTACTTTTTACAAGAAGATCTCTGTCTGTAATTTTAAAATATGCTCCAGCATAATCCTCATCTATATCTTTATCTTCTACAAAATAAATCTGGGATAATTCTTCTTTTCTAAAATTTCTAAAAATGGATTCTAAAGTCTTTCCGTTGTTAGAAATTTTCGAAAAAGGATTGTGACTAATAATTAGAACTTTCATTTTTATTTACTTTTTTAAAGAATCTAAAATTTCCAAGAATTTTTCACGCTGGTTTTTCCTATAGTGATTTTTAAAGAATATAGTTTTACCATTCTCTATATTTCTATCTAACAGCTTTTTATCCGTAAGGTTATTTTTCAACACCTCTCTCCATTCTGTTCTATTTGTATCATCACATACTATTGCAAGATCATTTTCTTTAAGATAAGCAATTGATGCAATATCTGACGGCCCTACTGCGATAATAGTTTTCCCCAATGACAAGTATTCAGGAATTTTTGTAGATATTGAAAACCGGGTATATTTCTTAATATTATCATCAAATGACTCTATAAAAATGAGAGCATCATAATCACTGAGTGTCTTTAATACTTCTGTTTGTCTGATAAATCCTTTATAAATAACGAATGGGAATTCTTTAAAATAATGTTCTACGTTTTTCCAATCGTTATGGCTCGTATATATTGCTATTTTCTTAATAGTCACATCATCATTAGCTATCTTACATAATTCTAATAAAGAAGCCCAACGATTGAGATGCAAACCTCCTGCATAACATAGTGAAAGCTTTTCTTCAGTTTTATTTTCATCTATACATGAGCCTGCATATTCCTCCACATCGTTCATTAAAGAGAAAAATTTACATTTTTTATACCTCCTTTCAAATTCATTTTTCATTGCATCTGAGATAACCAGTGATTTTTCACAGTTACTAAACAGTGTTTTCAATGTTTTCAAAGTGAGTTTTCTTTGTATAGAACTAAGAAGTGAATCTTTATAGATCGTTGAAGGCCAATCATCCATAAAATGGGGTAAGACAGGAATATTAAACTGACGCTGAATATTCAAAGCCAGATTTATAATCCGTCTTCCGTAAGGTAATAGATAAACAATATCTGGATTATGATGTTTAATAAATACCTTAAGATCATTATTTATCTGATAATTAAGCATATCTGCTGATGAGGATATACTTAACCTAAGATTCTGCTTGAGTTTTGCTAATTTACTTACACTTGTTTCAGTAACCAATACAGGAGGAGCATCTGTAATATTTACTGATTGCTTTCTTACTTTCGTTAAAATCTCTCCTAATTGTAAGTTTCGACTGTCTAGAATAAATTTATTATCATCTATAATTTCTCCTGTATGATAGGATTTTAATTGCAAAAAGGACAACTTATCGACAGGCCAGCCGCTGAATATGTTTCTAATTGTAATAGCAGTAGCATCTGTACCGTGATGAAAATCACAGTCACTTACAATCAAAACCTTGGGATATTTAATCTCAGACATATAGATTTAATAATTTATAGGAAATTAATTGTTCTTTATTGAATAATAAATTTCTTTTAGCGTTTCTCCGTTGGTATGTATACTATGTCTTTTATGCCCAGCCTCTTTCTCGTTTTTGGATAATTCTATATTGGATGTATTATGAAACACTTCGCAAACAATGCGGGCAAGCGATTCTACTTCTTCATATCGATATAAATAACCTGTTTTATCATCTTCTATCATATTTGGAACTCCTCCGCAGTATGAAGAGACAACCGGAACTCCCAGGATTTGAGCTTCACCTAAAGAATTCGGACTGTTTTCGATTGATGAAGGACATACAAAAACGTTGGATTTCAGATACATTTGTATCATTTGTTCTTCATTTAACCCTCCAAGAAATACTACTTTGGACTCAAGTCCGTATTTCTTTATCAAATTTGAAATATAGCGGGCATATGGCCCCATCGTTAATTTTTCTCTGAAAGTATTACACTGGATAATATTCTTTCCACCAATATATATTTTAGTATCTGGATAAGATCTTAGAATTAAAGGAAGAGCTTTTATTACCTGATGAATCCCCTTTAAAGGTACCATTCCCTGACTTAAAAATATAGAATGCTTTTCACATTGTTCATAATTCCATGATTGTGTATAAAAGCCTTCTCTTAGTGTTTCATTACAAAAATGATATTTAGCATTCGGATTTATTGCCCACACATGATCTTTATCCCAGTCAGTTCTTCCTATTATGTTGGTGACAGTCTTGATATATTCTATTTCTGTTTTCCCCCTTTTCTCCATTTGATACTGCTGATCATAAAGTGTATTTTTCCTTATTTTATCATACAGGGAGGTGTTATCATCAATTTCGGATTTTGATAAGCTACCTAAAAAATATCTTGTATAAACGCTTGTAAGTCCTTGTATTGAAACAACACATTGATGAGCTCCGCTAGCTTTTATATAGGATAGCCCATAAGGAAATTCTGTTCCATGTATATGAACAATGTCCGGATTAAAAGAATTATTAATGGTTTTCCATACTTCTCCAGCCACTTGATTCATTTCAGAAATATCTTTTTCAGGTACCAAAAAATAAGTTATATTGTTAACAACAATTTCCTGAAGCTCTGTTCCTGCATACACTGAAGCTACAGCTAAAGAAACATCTGCCTGAGATGAAAGGTATTTTGAAAGGGCAAACATCCAACCTCCTACAAAGGGTTTGGGTAAGTTTATTTTCTCACAGATATCCGGTAACAGAATATTTGTTATCCACAAAACATTAATTTTTTTATTCATCTATATCAAGTGTTTTTCTATTTCTTGATCTGTAGCACTGATTACTTTTTTGTTCCAGCACATAGCAATACAATACCATACCAAAAAGAATCGTATGTTAAACATTAATACCCCAGCTGGTATAGCCTCAATAACATACAGAATCAAGAAGCCACTGCAGACTTTCAAATAGTAATTTTTAGATTTAAAAATCCCATTTATTAAAGCAATCAAAATAATGAGAGCAAAAGGGATTATATATATTAATCCTCCTTTAAGAATTAAATTGAGATATCCAGCTTCAATAATATTCCTGTCATCAGCCATTTCGTCATCTAATCCAAAAACATAATCTGTCTCGTATAAATTATATTCGCCGCTAATTCCTCTTCCTGCGATCCAGCTCATGTTATCCATATCTCTATTAAAATCCCGTAAAACAGCTCCTCTAGTATCAACATCAAGTTTTTCTGCAAATTCACCAAATAATGCTTCAAAAAAGAGATTATACGCAATAATAGCGCCAAACCCGATTACCAAGGTCGCTATAATAAGCATAAGCTTCTTCAGCTTACTTGCATTCTTATTAAGATAGTTTATAAAGATAAAAAGCATAAAGGTCCAGCTAAATATCCATACTAAACTTCTTCTTGCTGCCATCAATGCAATTAAGAAACCTACAATAAAAACAATAACCGAAATTATTTTCTGTTTTTTTGTTAATTTGGAAAAACTTAAAAACAAAAAAAAGTTTGGAAAGCAGAGGTATTTTATACTGTCTTCAATATACGCTGTCAGAGTTAACTTCTGACTATCCACAATGAGCGTTAATATTATCGTTGCCAGAAAAAATATATTAACAATATGAATACTCTTCAGTATATCTTTAAAATCTTCAATCCGGAAAAAACGAGTAAAAAACATTAAAAAATAAGGGAGTAGAACATAAGGGGATAAAGTAATACTCCTTATATAATCATAACTCAGCTCAAATCCTTTTAAGCTTATATATAAGGTCCAGACTCCTAAAAAAATATATAATATATTTTTTCTAAGCGCTAGATTATTCTTTCTATATCGAAACATTTCAAAAGCGCTCACTGCTACTAACAGTATTGAGGCTAATAATGATCCATAGTAAAGCATAACTTTAATATCATCATACAAAAGAGCTAAAACATTAAGTATAGACAATAATGTTAAGAAAAAGAACTGTAATTTTATTAGCGGAACTTTCTTTATAACTATCATCTGTTTCAGCTTTTGTTTTTAAAAATTTTCAGATATTGTATTGGAGCTAAAATAATTGCATTAAAATTAGAAATTGTAGCTGCAATAATAACCGATTCCACTCCCCAATTAAATACTTTGATAAATAGCATTGTAAGCCCAATAAATAAAAAGGGAGAAACTAAAGACGCTTTGAATTGAACATCCAATGCACTTATTCCGTTAAGTATTATACAATAAACACTACCAAAAAAAGACAATGCTGTAAATAAAAACATACATAATGATATTGAAAAAGGGATTGTTATATGTGCTTTCCCCAACCATAAATCATATACAATGTTTGATGCCATTAGCATTACAAATCCTATTAATGTTAGACCTATTGCTATTTTACGATATTTATTTTCTGCACTTTTTATCCACTGATAATCTTTTTTAGCATACGCATCTGTTACAGCAGACCAAAGAGGTGTCATAAAAATAGCCATCAGCATAGTTAAAATACTAAAATATTTAAATACAATATTATATACTGTAACATCATCTGCCCCATAATTTCTGATAATAATAAAATTGGCAGTCTGATATTGGATAATACCTGCTATCTGAATAATAAAAAACTTAAATCCAACCCCCATTAAATCTTTAGTTAAAGAAAAATTCACTGAAGATAAAGATGGCTTTATTTCTTTAAGTTTTGTATAAAAACTTGATAAATTGAAAAAAATTAAAATTATTACAGGTGCAATGCAGAGCCCATATGCAAGATTAGTGAGAGAACCTGTTGTATATTTGGTTAACAAGAATATGACAATTAAAGAAACGGCTTGTTCTGCCAATGTTTGTAAAGAAGCTTTTGCCGGAGATTGATATGCTAGTAAAATAATATGAATTGTAGAAAGTACAAATCTCGCACAGAAATAACCTACTGATATTATAGCCACTTTGCTCAATTCAGAAGACAATCCTGTAGAAACTTTCAATAAATCAGACCAATTGATAAAAAGGTTTGCAAAAAAAAACACGGCAAATATTCCAACAGAAATCAATGTCAAAATTGCATAAGTGGTACTTACATATTGCCTTGCACGTGATATATCTCCAATGGCTAAACTTTCTGTTAATTTATTTCTAAGACCATTGTTCAGACCTATATCAAAAAAACTCATCCAACCTACAATGGAACTTAGAGTTAACCATACTCCATATGATTCAGCATCAACATATTTAATAGTAAGAGGCAGAATCAAAAAAGAAATAGGGAGAGATAATAATCGCGTTATAAAAAGAAAAAATATATTCTTCTTTGCTTTTATGGATCTGTTATCCCCATTTTTAAAAAAAGAGCTTAAATAGCCTAGGGTTGTATTTTTTAATTGCGTAAACATTCGAGTAAATAAAGATTAAATTCATTAAATTAATAATGAATTTATAGCCTTGCATCAACCAATTTTCTATCCAGACACGCCTTAGTATCAAATATTATAGCATTATCTTTTTTTAATTTATCTAAATCCATTGTAAGGAATTCACTATGAGAAACTGCAATAATAAGAGAATCATACTTAATATCTTCATAAAGAGTATCTAGCAGATCAATACCATATTCATGCTTAACTTCCTGTTTACTAGCCCATGGATCATATATATCCACATTAATTCCATAGTCTTCAAGTTCTCTATATATATCCACCACTTTTGTATTTCTTACATCCGGACAATTTTCCTTGAATGTAATCCCAAGTATAAGAGCTTGCGAACCTTTAATAATCCCTCCTTTGGATATTAGTAATTTGACAACTTTAGAAGCAATAAATTTAGCAATAGAATCATTTACACGTCTTCCTGATAAAATTACATCTGGATGATATCCTAGCTGCTCGGCTTTATGGGCTAAATAATAAGGATCAACAGAAATACAGTGCCCCCCTACCAATCCTGGTTTATATTTCAAAAAATTATACTTAGTCCCCGCTGCTTCTAGAACATCATTAGTATCGATACCTATCCTATCAAAAATTAAAGCTAATTCATTTACGAAAGAAATATTTACATCTCTTTGTGCATTTTCAATAGCTTTTGAAGCTTCAGCAACTTTAATACTGGAAGCTTTATGAGTGCCTGCAGTAATAATTTTTTTATACAGATTATCCACTTCCGTAGCAATATCTTCTGTGGATCCTGATGTAACCTTCATTACATTGGTAAGAGTATTTACCTTATCTCCGGGATTAATTCTTTCTGGAGAATATCCTACATAAAAATCCTTATTATATACCAGTCCAGAAAATTTTTCTAGTACAGGAACACATTCTTCTTCTGTACATCCGGGAAAGACAGTAGACTCATATATTATTATATCTCCTTGTTTTATTATCTCTCCAAGCATTTTGGAAGCAGAAATTAAGGGATTTAAATCAGGAGCATTAAATTTATCTATAGGCGTAGGAACTGTAACTATATATATATTAGCATTCGCAATATCAGATAACTCACTTGTTCCTTTGTATCCAATCTCACCTTTTGAACTCTTGTATCTTTCTAAACCTTCAGTAAGTTTTTCAACTTCGGCTTCAAGTGTTACATCTTCCCCATTATTAAGCTGGTATATTCTCTGTTCATTTATGTCAAATCCAAGTACACTATAATATTTTGAAAATTCTAAAGCCAGTGGTAACCCTACGTAGCCTTGGCCTATAACAGCAATTTTATAAGTATTCATCGTTTGAATGTTTTTGTAATCTTACTAAACCAATTGGTATGTTCTACATTATTATATCCGTAACCGTATTTATTGTTATACCCTAAGCTTTCTTTATTTACATCATTCAAAACAAAACCAACATTCTTAATTTTGCCAAGATCAATATTATTATTAGCAAATTCAGTCAATGCTTTTTCTGTATATCTTGATCTGGAAACATAAATGGTTACATCTGCTAATTCAGCAATTAAGAAAGTATCTGTTACCAAAAGTAATGGGGCGGTATCTAAGATAATATAATCATATTTAGCCTTTAGTTCTTCTAATAATTTTTCATATCTACCGTTTGATAACAACTCTGTAGGATTAGGTGGAATCATACCCGAATAAATAACATCCAAATCTGGATTAAAAGATGAAATATGTATAATATCTTCCAACTTGGTTTGATCTGAATATAAATACTCAGTAAGTCCTGCTAATCCTTTTCTAGCAGGATTATATCTTTGCAGCTGAGGGTTTCTGATATCTGAACCTATAATAATTGCCTTTTTCTTAGGGTTTGCTAATGTTAAAGCCAAATTAACAGAAGTAAATGTTTTTCCTTCTCCTTTTACAGTTGAAGTTACAAATACAACTTTACCTTTCTTTTCTTTAGGAAGCATAAAATTCATATTTGTAATAAGAATTCTGAATGCCTCTGCCATAGGGGTTATATCATTTACCCGTACGATATCTGAATCTCCTTTTTCAAGACTAGGTAATTCTGCAA
Source organism: Chryseobacterium indologenes (assembly GCF_001295265.1). Lineage (GTDB taxonomy): Bacteria > Bacteroidota > Bacteroidia > Flavobacteriales > Weeksellaceae > Chryseobacterium > Chryseobacterium indologenes_A. The sequence goes on from NZ_LJOD01000014.1 coordinate 92,419, forward strand.
TTACCGGAGCATGTACAAGTTTATCTAGGTCATGTTTAGTTATAATCTTATTATTAAACATTTCAATCAGATAGATCAATAAGAATGGTATTAATAATCCAATAAATAATCCGCCTGCGTAGATAACTATTTTTTTAGGAGATACAGGAGCACTTGATGCATAGGCTAGATCTATTACTCTTGCTTTAGGAGCAGTAATAGATTGTGCTATAGCTGTCTCTTCTCTTTTTTTTAGTAATAATAAGTATAAATTCTCTTTTATCTGTTGTTGTCTTTCAATACTTCTAAATATCTTTTCAATAGAAGGTAATTTAGATATTTTACCTGAAACTTTATTCTGTTCTCCAAGATATTCATTTCTAGCCAATTCCAATCCATCTCTATTTTTTTGTAAACTTTGTATAATAGAGGTACGCATTGAATTTATTTGTTTCGTAACATCTATTACCGCAGGGTTTTCTGGCGTAGCAGACTCTAACAATCTGGTTCTCTGTAATATTAATTGATTATAAAGTGAAATTCCGGAAGTTGCTTCAGGATTGCTCAAGCCTACATTAGATGGCAGGACCTGATAAAGTCCTTGTTTATTGACAAATCCAATCAAAGTATTAGTTAATTCCAGCTGAGCATCAAGATCAAGTTGTTTAGCTCTGGCCGCAGCTGAACTTTCCAAGCCTATTCTAGCTTCAGTTTCTAGGTCCGTAAGGTTATTTTTAGTTTTAAAATTTTCTTTCTGATCTTCTACTTGTCCTAACTCAACCGAAAGTTTTTTAATTCGATCTTCTATAAAATCTAGCGTTTTTTTAGACTCTAGATTTTTATCTGTTATAGCATCATTATTATATGCAATAACAAGTGAGTTTATTATATCTTTGGCTTTTTCTACCTGAGGATATACTAACCCTAATCCAACCACTGTAGATTTCTTGCTATTTACTCCTATACTTGAAATACTTTGAAGACTAGTTACTTTAGACTCAAGAGATGAAATAGTTAAATTGAGCTCATTAACATTTAGTCCTTTAACTGTTAATGGATTAAAAATAGAATTTTTAACAATAATAATATTAGCATATGGCAGACTTATTGTCTGGCCAAAGCCGGAAACAATCTTTTTATTAAGTTCATCCGAAGTTAATGTCAAACTATTCCCATTAATACTAAGATGTAATGGTTTACTTGGGAAAACGCTCAAAGGCTTTTCGTTGATGACCTTTACTAATATGGGTGAAGATTCTTTATAAAGTTCTAACCCTTTAAATTTATTTTCCGCATAAACACTTGCTTGTAAATCTAATGATGTAACTACATCACGCATTAATTTTTTAGACTTTAGAATCTCTATTTCATTATCAATGCTATTAGTTTTCATCCCACCAAAACCGGATAAGTCTTCAAGCACTCCAAATTCACCGTTAGAGGCTGTATTTTTAGAATCTTTAATCAGGATACTACTCTTAATTTCATAAACCGGAGTTATAAGTTTCATTAAAAAGTAGCTTAGAAATAAAAATAAAAGAGCTGAAATAATGAACCAAGGCCACTTTCTTACATATGGTTTTACAATTTCATTAATATCAATATTATTCGGACTGTTTTCCACTTCAGAAAAGTGTAAGGATTGCTGATTACTCATTAATTTTTTATTTCTTAAATAAACCTACAACAACTGCAATTGCTGTAACGGCAATAGAAGCGGCTGATAAATAAAGTGCTGTATTTGGATTTTGTCTGGCTGTTAATTCTTTTGTGCCATTAGAGGCAACTATTATCGCATCTCCTTGTTTTAAATTATAAAAAGGAGAATTCATTAGATTAGCATCATGAAGATTTACTTTCCCATGAATAACTTTCCCATCTTCATGTCGGATTACTAATACATTATCTCTTTTTCCATACATTGTAAGATCCCCAGCTAAACCTAGCGCATTCCAAATAGTACCTTGTCCATTGGCAATAGTATAATCCCCTTGTCTATTCACTTCACCTAGTACCGTAACTTTAAAATTGGCTAGCCTTACATTCACTGTTGGGTTAATAACGTATTTTGTCATTCTATCTCGTAAGTCGTTTTTGAAATCAGCGAGTGACTTTCCTGAGGTCGTAAGCTTTCCAAGAATTGGGAAATCTATATTTCCATCTGCATCTACCTGATAGGTAGGTCCAGAAATAGTCATTCCTCCTTGATTAGGTGTATTTCCCCCTGCAAAACTATTGGTCTGAATAAGTTCAGATGATGAATAGTTTTGATTAAACGGCTTAACAACATCCATATCTTTTGCTGTGATCACAATAACCAGCTGATCACCAGGCTGAATTGTAGAACTAGAGTTTTTTGCAGAGGCTTCGATAGCAACATTTTCTATATTCTGCATATAATTCAATTCATTATTGGCTTTATCTTTAACCTTACAGGAAACTAATATAAACACTGATAATATGGTCAATATTTTACCTTTCATCTTATTTTAAAATTGTACAAATATAACACTTATATTTTTCTATTTATCTAAAGCCTCATATATAGAATTATTACTTCTAAATTCAGGCACGATGTTTTTCAAAATCTTTACAACTTCCACCTTATCTTTTAATACAGAAGCATCTGTTACTAAATTAATAAGTTTCTCAATTTCTACAAACTCCATTGTTGGGTCTTTGGAAACCATAATTTTTTCATTGTGTGTAGATAACGTTTTTGCATTATCACTCAGCAGTTCTTCGTAGAGTTTTTCACCTGGTCTTAATCCTGTATAAATAATCTTAATATCAATATTAGGCTCAAATCCCGACAGCTTAATCATTCTTCTTGCCAGATCAAGAATTTTCACAGGTTCACCCATATCAAAAACAAAGATCTCCGCGCCCTTTCCCATTGTTCCGGCCTGCAGTACAAGTTCACATGCTTCAGGAATTGTCATGAAGTATCTGACAATATCCGGATGGGTAATGGTAACCGGACCGCCAGCTTCAATCTGCCTTTTAAAATGCGGAATAACGGATCCGTTCGATCCTAAAACATTACCAAATCTGGTTGTAATAAACTTGGTTGTATTACCATCAACATGCTGTAGAGACTGGACAAACAATTCAGCAGCTCTCTTAGAAGCTCCCATTACATTAGTAGGATTCACCGCTTTATCTGTAGAAATCATTACAAATCGGTTGACCTTATAACGGCTGGAAAGTACTGCAATATTTTTTGATCCTAAAACATTAACACGAATTGCCTCATTAGGATTTTCTTCAACCAAAGGAACATGCTTATAGGCTGCAGCATGATATACCATTGAAAAATTATAGGTCTGAAATAACGGTTCAATCCTGTGAATATTAGAAACATCAGCCAAAACAAATTTGAATCTGATATGAGGAAATTTCTCCTTCATCTCCAGCTCAATGTCATACAAAGGTGTTTCTGCCTGATCCAGAACGACAATTAAAGCCGGGCTAAATTGAGCAACCTGTCTTAGAATTTCACTTCCGATAGATCCTGCTCCTCCGGTTACCAGCACATTCTTATTAAAATGCCTGCTTTTTACCTCTTCATTTTCTATTTTGATAGGTTTTCTGTTCAGAAGATCTTCAATCTGAAGATTCCGGATAGATCCACCCAAATCACTGTCTCTTAATTTCTGTACGGAAGGAGCTTTGAATATATTCAGATCTTTTTCTAAAAACAAATTAACCCAGGCGTTCATTTCGTCTTTAGACATCATTTCCTTAACGATAATAACCCCGTCTATAATGAGTTCTTCTTTTGTAGCTTCTTCTATTTTTCTTTTTTCATAGATAGGTTTCCCTAATAAGGACGCTCTTTTTGAGTCTGTTCTTTGAGTTAAAAATCCCACCACCTGATAAGGCAGGCTGGGGTTATCCAGAATAGCACGGGCAATAGCAATAGACTGCTCATCAATTCCAAGAACCAAAATTCTTTTTTTCAGAGTACTTCTTCTGTATTCTCTTACAATATGAAAAAATTCTTTCACATAAAGTCTGAAGAGAAAAAGCCCCATAAAGGAGATGATAAAATACAGGACCAGGAAAGGCGTTAAAATAAATTTCCCTCCTGTCACCCAGAAGTAGATGAGATTTACAACACCTATAACCGCCATTGTACAGAAACAGGAAATCAGCAGTTTGAAAAGATCAATAAAAGTGGAGTGTCTTATAATTCCTGCATAGGTCTTGAAAAAATACATAAACATGGTATTCACCACAATAATAAAGGTAAAAACAATACTTTTATCTTCGTGATAAATAAATTCCTTCTGAGTAATTTTTTCTATAGTATAAGTAGAAAGAAATAAAGATATAACCAAAATGATAATATCTATTACAAGTATTATCCATCTGGGAAGATATCTTACATCCGAGAGATTGACAACATTGTCTCCTCCAAATATTTTTTTCCTAAAAGAGCTGTACATTGTCTGTATTTGTGTTCATATTTAAAACGGCTAAAACCAATTTTTAATTAATATTAATTTCAAAGCATTGATACAAAATTAAAATAAAATCCCATCTTTATTTGATTTTCATGAATAAATTTAGGGAATTTCACATCTTAAGGATTTCAGCAATTCTTTCCCTGCAATCGTCTGTTAAATTAGTCCCCGATGGCAGGCACAATCCACGGTCAAAAAGTGTACCAGAAAGATTATTTCCGAAAAACTTATATGTTTTATACAATGGCTGAAGATGCATGGGCTTCCATAGATATCTGGTTTCTATATTATTCTGAGAAAACTGTTCTCGAAGTTTTTCTTTTGGAAAATTATTTTTCAAAAGAATTGTATTAAGCCAGTAGTTGGAAAAGAAATCACTATTCGGAGCCGAAAAAAGGTCTATATTTTCGTGGTCTTTAAGGCAGATCTGATAAAAATCATGGTTTTTTCTCCTTCCTGTGATTTTCTCTTCAAGAGTTTCCAGCTGGCCGCGGCCTATTCCTGCCGTAATATTATCCATCCGATAATTATATCCAATCTCTGAGTGGCAGTAATAATCTTTATTATCTTTAGCCTGTGTTGCCAGAAAAAGGGCTTTCTTTTTATCAGCTTCATTTCTTGAAATCAGAATTCCCCCGCCCGCCGTGGTAATAATTTTATTTCCGTTAAAACTGATCACTGAAAGGTCTCCGAAAGTTCCGCACAACTGCCCTTTATATCTGCTACCAAGAGCTTCGGCACTATCTTCAACCAATGGAATTTCATATTTACGAGAAATGCTGAGTATTTCGTCTACCCTGAAAGGCATTCCGTATAGAGAAACAACAATAATTGCTTTGGGCTTTTTCCCTTTCTGAATACAGAATTTAACTGCTTCTTCCAGTGCATCGGGACACATATTCCAGGTCTGTTCTTCACTGTCTACAAATACCGGAACAGCTTTCAAATAAAGCACAGGATTGGCAGAAGCTACAAAAGTGAATGACTGGCAGATTACGAAATCTCCTTCTTCTACATTCAGTAATCTCAGAGCAAGGTGAATAGCTGCCGTTCCGGATGACAGAGCTGTAACATGGGAACTTCTTCCTAAATAATGCTCAAGACCGTTTTCAAATTCATCTATATTCGAGCCGTATTGGGAGATCCAGTTGGTATCAAATGCGTTTTGTATATATTGAAGCTCATTCCCTCCCATATGCGGTGGTGAGAGCCAAATTTTCTGTTTTTCCAATATCTATTTATGTTTCTCCAAAAGTATCATTTATTTTTTCATATTCAAAGCCTCTGCTCATCAAATATTTTATAGTTTTTACTTTTTTTTGATATTCCTTCAATCCTTTTTGCCTGGAAGCATAATTCTCGTAAATTTTTCGGATCATTTTTTCATAATCTTCTTCATCAATCTCATCAAAACAGGTGTCTATAAGTCTTTCGGAAATCTGTTTTTGTTTCAGATTCATCCTAATCTTATTTCTGCCCCAATGTTTGATATAGAATTTACCTCTGATATAGCTCCGTGTAAAGCGCTCTTCGTTCAGAAAATTCTCCTTCAGAAGATAGAGCATAATCTCTTCCTTTGCTTCATCAATCAGTAAAAACTCTTTCATTTTCTGTTCCACTTCAGCATGGCAGCGGTCCTGGTAAACACAATAGTTCACCACTTTCTGCCTGATTTCCTCAAATGTGAAAGATTTCTTCTCCATAATCAATGAAAAAAGAATGGACAGATGCCCATTCTTTATATTGTATTTCCGTTAACAATTAATAGTTGAACAGTGCTTTTCCTTCCATCAGTTCATTTACTTTCTTTCTAACAGAAGCAAGAACTTCTTCATTTTTGATATTGTCTACGACTTCGGAAATCAGTCCTGCAATAGTATCCATATCATTTTCTTTAAGACCTCTTGTAGTGATAGCAGCCGTTCCCAATCTGATTCCAGAGGTGGTGAATGGTGACTTATCATCAAAAGGAACCATATTTTTATTACATGTAATATCGGCAAGAACTAAAGCTTTTTCAGTTTCTTTACCGTTTACGCCTTTATTTCTAAGGTCTACAAGCATTAAATGGTTATCTGTTCCTCCGCTTACGATATCAAACCCTCTGCTGATCATTGCTTTTGAAAGAGCCTGGGCATTTGCTTTAACCTGTTTAGCATAAGTTTCAAATTTACCGTCTAAAGCTTCACCGAAAGCTACGGCTTTACCAGCGATAACATGCTCCAGCGGGCCTCCCTGAATCCCTGGGAAAACAGCTCCGTCCAATACCTGGCTCATCATTTTGATCTCTCCTTTCGGTGTTTTGTGACCGTAGGTATTTTCGAAATCTTTCCCCATCATGATCATTCCTCCTCTAGGACCTCTTAACGTTTTGTGAGTTGTTGTTGTTACCACGTGGCAGTGCTCAAACGGAGAGTTCAGCAGTCCTTTGGCTACCAAACCTGCAGGATGGGCAATATCAGCCCAGAGTGTTGCCCCTATTTCGTCTGCAATTTCTCTGAATTTAGCATAGTCCAGATCTCTTGAATATGCTGAGAAACCGGCAATAAGCATTTTTGGTCTTTCTCTGAGAGCAACTTCTCTCATCTGGTTATAATCAATAAGGCCGGATTCTCTTTCTACTCCGTAAGAAACTACCTGATACTGGATTCCGGAAAAGTTAACTCCCGAGCCGTGAGTAAGGTGTCCTCCCATAGAAAGGTCCATTCCCATGATTTTGTCACCCGGTTTCAAAACAGCAAGATAAATGGCAGCATTAGCCTGAGATCCGGAATGCGGCTGAACATTTACATAGTCCACACCGAAAAGCTCCTTTGCTCTATTGATTGCTAATGTTTCAACCTCATCTACAACTTCGCAGCCCCCGTAATATCTTTTACCCGGGTACCCTTCAGCATATTTGTTTGTCAGTACGCTTCCCATTGCTTTCATCACGTTTTCTGAAACAAAGTTTTCTGACGCAATAAGTTCTAATCCATGGGATTGTCTTTGTCTTTCCTTTTCAATCAGGTCGAAAATAATATCCATTATACTTTTAGTTTTTGAAATTTTTCACCCCAAATGTACGGAATTTCCGTTGAGATTTCAACAGTGGGAAAAATGATTTTTGAAAGTCCAGCAGTCAAAAGCGATAGCATAATTTACCGGTAAAAGTCTTTCAGAAACCTTTCATTTTAAAATTCTTCTTCCGAAAGTTCTTTATTCACCACTGCTCCGGTAAAATTACCCTGCGCAATGGCATTGGCCACAGATCTCATCATGGTAACATTATCTCCGCAGGCAAAAAGTCCGGGAACATTAGTCTTCTGCATAAAATCTACTTTAATGAAGCCCTGCTCAGTCAGCTCACAGCCTAGCTCTGAAAGATCAATGTTCTGCTCAAAAGGTATTTTGGCATATAGTGCCTTTAGGAAAATTTCTTTCCCTGTTTTAAAGTTAATCTTCCGGATATGTCCGTTTTCATGTTCAATGCTTTCAACCTGATCTTCAATTAAAGAAATATTGTTCTTCTCCAACTTTTTCTTTTGTTCTTCCGAAAGAACCGACTGCCCATTGGATAATAAGGAAAGCTCCTTAGTAAGATTATAAACCAGCTTTGAAAAATCATATGCTATATCACCATCTGAAAGAATTGCGGTAACTTCATTTTTTACTTCATACCCGTGGCAGTATGGACAGTGCAGAACTGAAATTCCCCAGCATTCCCTAAACCCGGGAATATCCGGCATCATATCTTTTACTCCAGACGCAAGAATCAGTTTCTTAGCCTGAAAGCTTTTGCCATTCTGTATTTCAACAGTAAAGCCGTCATTTTGGCTTATTTCTGTTACGGTTCCTTCATGAAATTTCACTGTTTCATATTTTTCAACCTGCTCTTTAGCTAATTCTGCTATTTCTTTTGGGGCTTTACCATCGTGGGTAATCAAATTATGCGAATACGGCGTCTGTCTGTTACAGGGTTTACCATTATCTATTATTAATACTTTCCTGAGTGATCTCCCTAAAGCCATTCCGGCTGATAACCCGGAATAGCTTCCACCGATAATAATAACATCAAAGCTTTTATTCTCCATTATAATTGAGTTTTAATGATTTAACCACCTGTTTGTTTATGCAAAGGTAAATCAAAATTTCACTAATGCAACTAAGTTGCAATAATATTTTATATCTTTGCACAATGAATAAGCGGAATACCAAAACAAAACAGCTGATCCTGGATTCATTAAAAGGGTCAAAATCAGCGGTAAGTCATGATATTTTACAAAAAAAACTGGGCAATGAGATAGACCGGGCTACGATTTACAGAATCCTTAACAGCTTTTGTGATGACGGGATTGTACATAAAGTAGTAAGTGATGACGGGAAGTCTTATTTTGCTCCTTGCCGCAGGTGTTCCGGAAAGCACCATAAGCACAGCCACTTTCATTTCAGATGCCTTCTGTGCGGAACGATAGAGTGTATGCCGGAAGAGGTTGATATTACGATGCCGGAAGGATATCAGCCTGTCAATTTCAATGGAATTATTTCAGGTTACTGCCCGGAATGCTCTTTATCAAAATAATCCGTGTACCTAATTTATTTTTTAAAACCATAAGAGATTAGCTAAGGAAAAAAGCTTTATGCTTTATAAAGAAAAGCAGAAGACAGATTTAAACTTTAATAATAAAGAAAAAGAGAACAAGGTAATTTTTCTTCATGAACGTTTCTTTCAAAATATTTCAAATCTCTGAAGGTTCATTTCTGCCTTTACCTCAGAGATCTTTTTACTCCAATACTTAACCGCGTCCAATTTATCAGGACATTCTTCAATCGTTTTGTCCTGACATGTGATCATCTGTTGTTGGTATTCACTCAGGATATTCTTTAAATATTGTTCGTAATCTTTCGGATTCTTTGGAATATAACCAATTCCGTAACAGCCGCAAGTATAAAATATTTTTCCTGTCCTGAAAAGGCCTTCTATAATTTCCCATTCTTTAACCGCCGTTTTTTTAGGAGCTTTAAACTCTCTCCCAAGATCCGTCATGATGTTACCACATTCCGGGCATTTTACAGATCTTGATTCTATTTCCTTTATCAGTAAATCCAGCTCTTCTTTATTAGCTTTCATAAAAAGATGTCCGATTTTTCTCACACTGCCGTCAGGAGCATGATATACGTTTTCTTTTTTTATTCTTAAAAAAATGTCATAAGAATCCTGCTGTTTAAATGATTTTCTGCATTTAAAGCAAGCATAGTGAATTTTATAACCCTTTCCTGCGTATCTGCACATGGTTTTAATTTGAACTCAAATATATTAATTAGTTTTCAGAAAAACAGCAGTTTAATAGCGGCTGCAAAGTTCTTTTCAATAAAAAAATCCTGAGAAAACTCCCAGGATTTTACGATAAAAATATATAGCTGTCGCTTACTATTTTTTCTTCTCTTTAAGCTCTTCCTTATCTTTGTCAGAAGGATTCCATACTTTCACTTCGGCATTTTTATCAATTCCGGAAAGGATCTGTACATTGATTCCGTCACTGGCGCCCAATTTTACATAGACCTTTTTAAACTTACCGTCTTTCTGCTTCACTTCTACAAAAGGAGAGTCTTTTCCTTTGATTTTCTCATACTGAATAAGGGATTCATCCAGTAAAAGGGCATTTTTCTCAGATTTCAGCACAATTTCTCCGTTGGCAGAGAATCCCGCTCTGATGTATTCGTTATTTGGATTTTTAACATCCCCTTCTACCGGGAATTTGATGGTTCCACTGTTATCTTTTCCTTTTGGAGCGATCATGGTCAGTTTCCCCGGAAACGTTTTATTCTGTAATGCACCGATCACGATTTTCATATCCATTCCCTGTTTTAGCTTTCCTGCCTGTGCTTCATCTATATCTCCCTGGAAGATGAGTGAATTCAGGTCTGCAATGGAACAGATGGTAGTACCTGCGTTGAAGGAGTTCGCCTCAATTACCTGACTTCCCACTTTTACAGGAACTTCAAGCACGGTTCCGGAAGCTTTGGACCGGATCTGCGTTGTTGCCAGCCCCTGAAGTTCAGGCGTAGCCCCTGTTTTTACTATCTGTAATCTTTTTTGAGCCGTTACAAGCTGCTGTTGAGCATTTTTAAGGGTCTGTTGCTGGGAATAAAGCTGTTGCTGGGAATTAAGGTATTCCTGCTTTGAAGCAACCCCCTGTTTATATAGCTTTTCCTGCATAGCAAACTGCTTCTGCATATTGTCAACATTCAATCTGGCATTGTTGATCTGAAGCTGAGAGTTAACCACTTCCTGCTGTGCATTGTTGACATCTGCAATATTGGGAATAATTCTTACCGTAGCGATCAACTGTCCCGCCACTACTTTATCTCCTTCATCCACCAGAATTTTATCGATAATCCCTGCGATGTTGGGCTTGATCTCAATTTCTTCTTTCGGAACAATTTTACCGGTTGCCATTACCTTATCTTCCATATCCTGGATAACAGGCTTCCTGGTGAGGAAGGCTTCAGCCTGCTTGGAATTGGATTTTACAAGATACCCGATTCCCGAGAACAATGCCACTGCAAATAAAAGCCCCAATACAATATAAATGGCTTTTTTCAAAGTGAATTTCTTTTTCATATACCTAGTTTATTTTTTACTATTTAATGGTTTAAAGATTGAAAATTAAGAGGGGTGACCAATATGTTCAAATTTTCATTTTTTTTATTTTCACATGATTACTATTCCGTCCTCAATGCTTCGATCGGCCTGATCTTTACCGCCCTTTGTGCCGGAATCATCCCGATAATCAGTCCCAGAATTACCATCACGGCCATGGCACTGAATACGTTTCCATAATTAACCGTCGGGTTATAAAACGGGAAGGTATCCTGATTCTGGGTCGCTATATTAAGAATAATCAGAACAAAAATTCCGAACATGAATCCCAACAGTCCTGATGACAGCGTAATAACCACACTTTCTAAGAGGATCTGGTTTCTTACTTCAGCAGGTTTTGCACCTAAAGCTCTTCGTATTCCGATTTCTTTTGTTCTTTCTTTTACCGTGATCAGAAGGATGTTGGAGATTGCAATCACCCCCGCCAGAATAGTAAGGGTTCCTACGATAATGGTGAGAAGCTGCATTCCGGTAAGGAAACCTGTCAGCTTTTTAAATTCCTTCCCGATATTGAAGCTCATAAAGGCATTGGTATCTTCCGGAGATACTTTATTTTTATCTTTCAATACCTGCTTCACCTCCTCCTCTACAACTCCTAAATCTGCCGTTGGCTTGCCTACAATAGCAAAGAGGTCAATCTGCTCTCCGGCATTATACATTTTGGTATAGGTAGAAAGCGGAATATAGGCACTCTGGTCACTTTCAAACCCTCCTCCTTTTTTCACACGGAACACTCCAATCACGTTAAAGAACATTCCTTTTATATTCACTGATTTCCCGATAGGGCTCTCATTTTTCTTGGCATCAAATAAATTTTTATAGATTTCTTCCCCAATCACTACTACATTCTTATTCCCCATCACATCGGCATCGTTAATGTAGCGTCCGAAAATAAGTTTCTTTTCTGAAATTTTATTTCCTACCGGATAATCTCCTGTAAGACCGTAAGTTCCTTTTTTACCGTTTCTCGACATCAGCTCTCCGGCAGTTCCGGTAAAACTTCCCCTGGAATTCTGCGGCGAAATATAATCTATTGCAGGAACTTTCTGTTTAAGCATATCCATATCAGACAGCTTCAGATGAAGCTGACGTCCTTTCGGAAACCCATCATAGGGAATGGAAGTATTTCCTGCAAACAAGAAGATGGAATTGGTAGCAAATCCTGAGAATAATTTATCAAAACCGTTTTCCATTCCTTTGGCAGCCCCAAGAAGGCTTACATATAAAAACATTCCCCAACCCACACCAATCATGGTAAGGAACGTACGAAGCTTATTATTCCTCAATGAATAATAAATTTCCTGCCAGGTATCTTTTTTAAATAAAATATTCACTTCTCTGAGCTGTATTTTTATATTTTTTACTCTATCAAATTCACCTTTACTCGGTTCTCAATGCTTCAATCGGCTTGATCTTTGAAGCCCTGTATGCCGGAACAAACCCAGCAATAAGTCCGGAAAAAACCAGTGCTATAAAAGCCATAATAATTTCTCCCCATCCCACATTCGGGTTAATAATGAAGAATTCTTCAAGGCTGTCTCCCAACAGACTGAGTGTTAATACACCCACACCCACTCCTATAATCCCTGAAACCACTGTAATTACAACACTTTCCTGTACAATCAGTCCTACAATACTTCCCGGTTTGGCACCTATTGCTTTACGTACTCCGATCTCTTTGGTTCTTTCTTTTACGATATATACCATGATGTTGCTGATGCCGATGATTCCGGCAAGCAGCGTTCCCATTCCAATAAATCCTACAATAACCGTAAGGACGAACATGAACTGGAAAGTTCCTTCCATATTTTTGGCATTATTCCATACTCCCACTCCGTTTTCATCATCAGGAGAGACATTTTTTCTTGATTTTAATTTGTCCTTCAGTTCATCCCCGTATTTAATAGCTTCCTGAGGGGTAAGCTTTTCATTATAGGCAATATATACTGTATTTACGGTATCGGAACCTTTCTTCATCTGCTGAAGAGTGGTAATAGGCACTGTAATATGTCTTTCATCGCGGTCTCCGCCATCATCAGAAAATACCCCCACTACTTTAAACATGGTTCCGTTGATGTCAAGATCTTTTCCTACCGGGCTTCCGTTTTTGATAAGATCTCTCTGCACCATTCTCCCGATTACTGCAATATTCTGTTTTCTGTTCAGATCCATAGGAGTCAGATAACGTCCTTCTATAACTTTCCTGTTTTCGATGATCTGTTCTCCGGGTTCCGCCCCGTTTATCTGATACATTCCGCTTTCCTTTCCGTATTTCACCATCATGTTTGCAGTATATCTCGGGCTGGCATCTCCTACTTTTGTTTTATCGGTATTGATCAGAAAATCGTAGTCATCATTATCCATCGTTACATTTCTGTCTGACTGGAGGCCTCTGTAAGCCACCGTTGTTTTTCCGGTATAAATAGTGATCAGATTCTGTGCATCTCTTGCAAACCCCTGGGTAAAGGCGTTCTGCAATCCTTTACCAATTCCGAACAGAACAATAAAAATAAACAGTCCCAGGGCTACCGTAAATCCCGAAAGCACCGTCCGGAGTACATTACTTCGGATAGAACTGAATATTTCCTGCCAACGATCTAGGTCAAACATATTTTTTATTTTTTACAATGTAAAAAGTCAATTAACAAAGTGGTCAGTTTTACCGCATCCAAAAATTCATTACTGACTATCCACACTTACTTTTGTCTTTATTTCAACACTTTTCTGAAAAAATCAAATTCACTGTGAAGCAAAACTGACCATTCACCATTCATTTACAAGACGACCTGCTTTATAAACTCATCACTTTCTATAATCCCGTCTTTCAGTACAACATTTCTTTTGGTTTGTGCAGCTACGTCAGGTTCGTGGGTTACCACAATGATGGTCTTTCCTTCATTATTGATGTCCTGAAGAAGCTTCATGATATCGTGGGTCGTTTTGGAATCCAGGGCTCCGGTAGGCTCATCTGCCAGAACAACTTTAGGATCTGTAATCAAAGCCCTCGCAATAGCAACTCTCTGCTTCTGACCTCCGGAAAGTTCATTCGGAAGGTGGTTTGCCCATTGCGCAAGCCCTACTTTTTCCAGATATTCCAGTGCTTTCTGATTACGTTCTTTCCTTGGAACATTCTGATAATACAGAGGAAGGGCTACATTTTCCAAAGCAGTTTTATAACCGATCAGATTGAAGGACTGAAAAATAAATCCTAAGAATTTACTTCTGTATTCCGCGGCTTTTACTTCGGATAAATGTTCAATAGGAACTCCATCCAGCTCATAGGTTCCTGAATCTTTTTCATCCAGAATTCCAATAATATTAAGAAGAGTAGATTTCCCGGAACCGGAGCTTCCCATAATTGAAACAAATTCACCTTCGGAAATATTGAGATTAATTCCCTTGAGAACGTGCAGCTTACTTTTTCCGGTATCGTATGATTTATGTAAATCCTGAATTACTAACATTGAGTGATCTATGATTTTATACCCAATAAGTAGATGATATTTTCAATTTGTTACAAGAACCTGAATTTAATCAAATATTTTATTGTTTAACAAATTACACCTTTATTTATAGCATATTATAAAATACTGTTTAACTGTAACTACGGATTTTCATATATTTTTTGTCAATAATCCTGTCTAAGCCATTATTTGCGCTACTTTCATGTAAATGTGGAAAACTTTTAGAGTTAAAAGTCAGCCAATTAGTATTTAGGGCTTTCAAAATCATTTCTTTTTTTCGAACTTTGTACTTAGTTCTTTACAAGAAACCGCCGCTTATCAAAGTGAATAACTTTTAAACATAAGCACCAAATACACAGAAAGTTAACTGATGTATCAACGTTATCCACAGTGATGTAAATTATTTAATTTTAAAGATATTTTAATATGGGAATTTTTGATAAAAGAGTAAGCTACAAGCCATTTGAATACCCTGAGGTTCTTCAATTTGTAGAAGCGATCAACAAATCGTTCTGGGTGCATTCGGAAGTAGATTTTACTGCAGATGTTCAGGATTTTCATTCGCAACTTGAACCACACGAAAAAAATGCTGTGAAAAATGCTCTTTTAGCTATTGCACAGATCGAGGTGTCTGTAAAGACATTCTGGGGAAACCTGTATAATCACCTTCCAAAACCTGAATTCAACGGACTTGGAGCTACTTTTGCTGAATGTGAGTTCCGCCATTCCGAAGCATACTCCCGTTTATTGGAAGTATTGGGGTATAATGAAGAATTCCTTAACGTTATTGAGATCCCGGCTGTAAAAAAGAGAATAGACTTCCTGTCGAATGTTCTAAAACACGCCAACTCTACAACCCCGAAAGAATACGTATCCTCTCTTTTATTATTCAGTATCCTGATTGAAAACGTATCGCTTTTCTCACAGTTTGCCATCATCCTTTCTTTCACAAGATTCAAAGGATACATGAAAAATGTTTCCAACATCATTGCATGGACCTCTGTAGATGAGCAAATCCACGCCAATGCAGGAATCTACCTGATCAACAAAATCCGTGAAGAACAACCAGACCTTCTTACCGATTCAGATATTGAAGACATCTATACTCTGGTAGACCAGTCTATCGAGCTGGAAGGCGAAATCCTGGACTGGATCTTTGAGCTAGGAGAATTAAGCGTTTTTTCAAAAGAAGATCTTCTGAACTTTATGAAATACCGTGTAGATGACAGTCTGAAAAAAATCAATATGGAAACCCGTTACAACATTTCTCCTGAACAGTACCGCCCGATGAAATGGTTTGAAGAAGAGGTTTTCGCCAATTCTATGGATGATTTCTTTGCCAAAAGACCGGTTGATTACACAAAACACGATAAGAGTATTACAGCCAACGATCTGTTTTAAAGAATGAGGCGCGAGCGAAGCGAGCGTCGAAACAGATAGTATTAGCGATATCATTATGAGAATCCTTTTCTCAAAATCAATATACAATACCAAAATGCAAAGCAAATGATTAATGTAATGGTAACCTACACCGTAAAACCTGAATTTGTTTCAGAAAATAAAGCCAATATCCAAAAATTCCTGGATGATTTTCAGAATCTGGATCAGGAAACATTTGAATATAAGGTGTATGTAAAAGAGGACGGTGTTACGTTTCTGCATTACTCCAGTTACATCAATGAAGAGGTTCAGCATGAGGTTTTAAATGTCCCGTCTTTTAAAAACTTTCAGAGATTAAGAGACGAAAGCGGATTGAACGGATCCCACAAAGTAGAAATTTTACAATCAATATAACAACAAAATTCCGGAGTATATAACCCTACTCCGGAATTCGAAAATATAACATCTATGGAAGAGCAAAATTCAAATATCTGGTGGCTCAATGAAGAGTCTGAGCAAATGCTGAACAGAGGATACCTGCTGAAGGGAGAAACAGTAGAAGGTGCCATTGACAGAATTACCACCGCCGCTGCTAAAAAACTATACAAGCCGGAATTACAGCCTGCTTTCAAAGAAATGATTACCAAAGGTTGGATCAGTTTCTCTTCTCCTGTGTGGGCCAATATGGGAACACAGAGAGGTCTTCCAATTTCATGTTTCAATGTTCATATTCCGGATAGCATTGAAGGTATTACCCACAAAATGGGAGAGGTAATTATGCAGACTAAGATCGGGGGCGGAACTTCAGGATATTTCGGAGAGCTTCGTAACAGAGGTACTGCAGTAACCGATAATGGTAAATCTTCAGGAGCTGTTTCTTTCATGAAATTATTTGATACCGCCATGGATGTCGTTTCCCAGGGAGGTGTAAGAAGAGGAGCTTTTGCTGCCTATCTTGATATTGATCACGGGGATATTGAAGAATTTTTATCCATTAAAGATATCGGAAGCCCCATCCAGAACCTATTCACAGGAATCTGTGTTCCGGATTACTGGATGCAGGATATGATTGACGGAGACATGGATAAGCGTAAGATCTGGGCAAGAGTTCTGGAAAGCCGTCAGCAGAAAGGTCTTCCTTATATCTTCTTTACAGATAACGTGAACAGAAATAAGCCTCAGGTTTATAAAGATCTGGGAATGCCTGTAAATGCAAGTAACCTTTGTTCTGAAATCATGCTTCCTTCTACCAGAGAAGAATCTTTCATATGCTGTCTGTCTTCTATGAACTTAGAACTCTATGACGAATGGAAAGATACGGATGCTGTAAAGCTTGCTGTTTACTTCCTGGATGCTGTTTTAACTGAATTTATCGAAAAAACGGAAGGAAACTATTACCTGCAGGGAGCAAGAAACTTTGCAATGCGTCACAGAGCGCTTGGACTGGGAGTTTTAGGATACCACTCGTATTTACAGAAAAATATGATTCCGTTTGAAAGTTTTGAAGCTACTCAGTTCAATGCAAGAGCTTTCAGACATATCAAAGAACAGGCAGAGCTGGCTTCAAGAGAGCTGGCCAACATTTATGGTGAACCGGAGCTGCTGAAAGGATACGGCTTGAGAAACACCACAACAATGGCCATAGCTCCTACCACTTCAAGTTCTGCAATCTTAGGGCAGACTTCTCCGGGAATCGAGCCTTTTGCCTCTAACTATTATAAAGCCGGCCTTGCGAAAGGAAACTTCATGCGTAAGAATAAATACCTGGCAAAATTACTGGAAGAGAAAGGGCTAGACAATGAGGAAACATGGAGAACCATTATGCTGAACCACGGTTCCGTACAACATTTAGCAGAACTTACTGACGAAGAAAAAGCAGTATTCAAAACATTCAAGGAAATTTCTCCGATGGAGATTATTTCTCAGGCTGCACAAAGACAGCAGTATATTGACCAGGCACAGTCTCTGAACCTTCAGATTCCATCTACAATGCCGGTAAAAGATGTTAACTATCTTTATATTGAAGCATGGAAGAAAGGAGTAAAAACTCTTTACTATCAGAGAAGCTCATCTGTATCTAAAGAAATGATGGTCAACTTTGTATCCTGTTCTTCCTGCGAAGCATAATTCACCAATAATAAACTTTTTATATACACAAAAGCACGCTGTTTAGCGTGCTTTTTTCATGATAAACAAAAATTTAACAAACTTTAACATATTTAATATTTTTATTAAATGTATGTCTAATCATTTATCAATACTGAAAATAATCAGCCTCCATTCTCTGACAGGTGAATCAAATCCCCGTATCACCAGGATCAGGCTATTGTCATATCATAATTTTATCTACATTTGTTCAATATTACACTATAATTACTAAATTATCAAGAAAATTATTAACAAAAACACTTAATTTAAAGCAATATTTAACATAATTAATATTCAATTTTGAATAATTATAAAAATAAAAAACACTGAATAAAAATTAATTATAACCTATACTACATTTACCCAGAAAAAAAACACATTACTTCCCCTTAAGCAATTAACTTCTTATTGACCCATCACAGATTTGTCAATAAGATCAAAAACACACAAAAAAAATTATTTCGACATGTACAAAATTATTACCTTAGTTTTGGTAATGGCTTTTTGTTCCATTACTGCACAGGTGGGCATCAATACTGCAACACCTGACCAAAGCGCTGCATTAGATGTTAACAGCACTTCAAAAGGAGTTCTTCTTCCTAGAATTACCACGCTCAGTTCCATTACCAATCCTGCCACAGGACTTGTAATTTTTGACAGCAGCAAAAAATGCATCAGCCAGAATGTGGGAACCCCCGCAGCTCCCGACTGGGTATGTCTCTCTCCTTATGCCGCCAGATTCTTCTATATGCCAAGCGTAGTTTTTGATACGACAACCACTGCTACCGGGCAGACAAAAGATTTGTATACCTTATACAAAAATCAGTTTTCCAACGTCTCGGCTAATGCAAGGAGCACTTCAGCCCCGGCTTCAATTCCATTCTTTCCGAACGCAACAGATTTGTACTATTATGTAACAGGTTATGATCCGGCTGTATTTAAAATCAACAGTATAAGCAGTACTGGAGTTTTGAATTATGACATTCTTTCCAATGCAACTTCAGCATCTTTCATCAATATTGTTTTTGTTGTAAAATAAACAGTCATGGAAACGAATTTTAAAAGACCATCATGGATGTGCCTGTTATTCACCCTGCTTATTCATTTCACCTACGCACAGACAGACAGTACAGAAGTTGCCAGTATTTATGGATTTTATTCGTACTCAAACTCTCTGATGAATGCTTCTTCAGCATCTGAACTGAGCATTCAGGGAAATGCAGCGCATACTTCAACAGGAGTACAGCTTACTCCAGCCAGCTCAGGACAGTTCGGAGGATTATTTATCAATGGAAGAACATTCACTTCAGTTAATGGACTGCATGTTGAATTTGAGTACGACATGAAAAACGGTACACCATTAAATGGAGTTTATGGAGACGGGCTTTCATTTTTTCTGTATGACGGTTCTGTGAGTAATCCCGTTATCGGATCACCGGGTGCGGGGCTCGGATATGCTTATAACAGAGCAAAAGACACGTATGCTTCTCAACGTAAGGCCGGACTTACAGGAGCCTATTTAGGTATTGCCCTGGATGAATTCGGGAACTTTAAATCCAAAAGATTCCAGGGAGAATCAAGGGTAAACGGTATTGCAGGAGTTACATGGAGTCAGGGTTCAAGTCATGTAACGTTAAGAGGTGCAAAGGGTGCAGCCATTAACACCACCGGTTTAGGAGACGGATATACAGGGTATCCGGTTCTGACCACCCGCACCACCTTAAGTAATTCCGGAACTGTAGGCAGAATACTGCAGACTAACAGAAGTTATGCAGCTACTACCAATACGCTTTCCTCTTTATTTGACCTCAGAAATAACAACGGAGAGTTCAGGAAAGTATACCTGGACCTGATCCCCCATTTCACCAGCCCAACGACAACAGACGGGTTTGATATCAAGGTGGATATTCAGACGGCACAAAACGGAACACCTGTTAATGTAATCAACTATTATCATTATCCAGCCTCAGTTCCTTACACTGAAAATGCCAATCCGCAGACGAGTGATTTCAACAGCTCAGATACAGAGGGAGCTGCAACTAATCAGACCCTTAATGCAACTGTTCCTTCTTTCCTAAAGTTAGGCTTTGCGGCCTCTACAGGAGCAGCTTATCAGCAACACATTATCCGGAATGTAAAACTTACCCTTCCCTATTCTGCAGTGGCTAATGATGATGTTGCTTCAACCTGTAAATTTCAGCCGGTTTCTATTCCGGTTTTCAATAATGATATAGCATACAAAGGCCCTATCAGCATTGTCAATCCGCCTGTGGGCAGTAAAAATCATATTGATTATTCAACCTTCAGCTTTACTAAAAGCAGTGATACTGATCTGACCCTTTACCGAAAAAAAGTAACGGCACAGGGAACATGGAGCTACAATAAGTCTACGGGCATAGTCACGTTCAGCCCCTCCAGCGGGTTTACCGGAACAGCTACAATGACTTACTCCATCAAAGGGAAAACTCTAAAAGACAGCAACGGAAAGATCGTTGAACCTTATGGAGATACCGCATACAGGTCCGTTCCTGCAACCATTACAGTTAATTTGAAAACCACAGGATGTATCTATGCTGTTGTTTCCAACAAAATGGTAACGCAGGGCATCAGGTAAAAAAACAATTCATCTAAAAGCTGCAAAAACTGGCAGCTTTTATTCTGGTCCTATTCCTAATGTTTTCGGAACTTAATAACCTGGTGCGCTGCTGTGATGATTTTGTTTGCTTGAGGACCTCAATCAGCAAAAAATTGTCTAATTTTAAACAATAAAATAAATTACTATGAAATTCGGACAAGTAGAAGATCCTTCAAAAATAGATTTTACCCTCCCAAAAGACCATCCCCGGACAAAAGACATTTTAAGCCGTAATAAAAAAGGGCTGGATACTATTTCCATTGGATGTGCCAAATGGAATAAAACCGATCTGAAAGGATTTTATCCCAAAGGAACTAAGGACGAGCTGACTTATTATGCCACACAGTTTAATTCTATTGAGCTGAATGCAACATTCTACGGAATGCCTACCCCTGAACAGGTAATGACATGGAAAGAAAAAACGCCTGAAAATTTTAAATTTTTCCCCAAAATAACCAATACAGTATCCCATTTCAGAAGACTGATTGATGTCACCGAGCCAGTAACTCACTTTGCTCAGGCGATTATGAATTTTGACGAGAAACTGGGAATGGCTTTCCTTCAGCTTCATGATAATTTCAAGCCAAAAGACTATGACAGACTGGAAAAGTTTGTAAAAGACTGGCCTAAAGAAGTTCCCCTGGCCATTGAGCTCCGAAATACGGAATGGTTTACCAATGAAGAGATTTTAAATACAACCTGTGAACTTTTCGAGGACCATAATATCACCAATATTATTGTAGATACTGCTGGAAGAAGAGATATGCTTCACATGCGCCTGACTACACCAAACGCATTCATCCGTTATGTGGGCGCCAACGCCGAAAGTGATTATAACCGCCTGGATGACTGGATGGAACATTTAACACGATGGAAAAAAGAAGGACTTCAGAATCTATACTTCTTTGTACATCAGAATGTAGAGAAAGCATCTCCCCTGCTTTCGGCTTACTTCATCAAGAGAATGAATGAAGCATGGAAAACTGATCTTCATGTTCCTCATATGGCTGTTGAAAGTACAGGTACTCTTTTTTAATCAGGACAAAAATTATTTCAGTGTAAAACAGACCGTTGAAAATAAAATCTTCCAAAATACTGGTTTATATTGAAAAAATTAGTATTTTAGAGTATACCGATGTTCCCCTGGAACGCGGTATATTAAAATACGAAATGTCATGGAAAAAAAAATTTGTACAATCAGCATTGTCAGCGACTGGCTGGGCGATGAATATACTTTTTATGAAGATCATAAAATAAAAAGGGATTACGACAATCATAGTTTAAATTCACACCAGACGGAATGGCTGGAACCTCAGCAAATCAGCAAGCAAAATAAAGATAAACTGATCCGAAGCTGTCCTGAAGAACACAAAGAGCAGGTAATGCTTATTCTGGACTATCCTTGATTTTATATATAAGTACCGGTAATGAGCAATAAGTAATATATCTGAAAATGTATTACTTATTGTTTATTTTTCCTCAGCAGAAGCACCAGATTCAGAAACAGAAGAAGAAAATCCAGGGTAACCCAGATTCCCAGTTTTGCATTTTCATAATTGTAGGCATCTACCTGTTTTTTTGCTATATCAGAAAGCTTTACACTTTGGTTGATGTAATTCTGCACTTCCACAATCTGGTCTATATTTTTATTAGGCACAGAATGCTGGGAGAAATAGACCATATTCTTTTTGCCCAGGTATCCTATGATCCAGTATTCATCAGATTTACTCATCTGTAGATATTCAATTCTGTAATATTCAGGACGTATTTTCCCGATATGCCTGGGAAGTAATTCCCCGTTAACATCATGGTCAACATTAATCAGGTAAAAATCCAGTGTCTGGGGAAGTTTATTGATGACCTGCAGCCCGACTGAATTGTCAACAAATCCTACTGCACTTTTTTTAATAAACCAATACGTAAAAATAGAAATAGAAGACACTACTGTAAGGATACGGAAGAGCTTTGCCCATTTTGCCACCTTTCCCGATTTTATTTTAAACAAAACCAGAGAAAGCACACAAGCCCAAAAGATAACAAAAATGATAAATTCCATACGGCAAAGATACTGATTTCACCTGAGTTTGGTAAAAGCAGAAGATAAAGGCCGGATAAAAGGAAGCTTTATGAAGCCTGAAAACCAATGAAAATTCATTATCAGGTTTATACCATTAGGAAATTATAGTACGACGGATAATAATAATGGCACCTTCCCCTCTCCGGCCTTAATTTAAAAATTTATATTAGTCAACATTCCATTCTTTATAGAACTGATCCAGAAATGCCTGCATAAAATCATGTCTGTCCTGAGCCAGCTGCTTACCCTTTTCCGTATTCATCATATCTTTTAAAAGCAGTAATTTTTCATAGAAATGGTTGATTGTTGTACCATTCGATTTTTTATACTGATCTTTGGTCATTTCCAGATTGGGTTTAATTTCCGGATCGTACATGGGATTGTTTTTATACCCTCCGAAGTTGAATGTTCTTCCGATTCCGATGGCGCCTATGGCATCAATACGGTCTGCATCCTGAACAATTTTAAGTTCAACAGGCGGGTTTTCGGGGATTTCTTTTCTGTTTTTAAACGATATATTTTTAATAATGAATAAAACCTGTTCTATCACTTCTTCAGGAACCTGCTGTTCTTCCAAAAATGTTCTTGAAATCTTTGGAGCTATGGTTTCATCTCCGTTGTGAAATTTAGGGTCTGCAATATCGTGCAGCAATGCGGACAACTCTACAACATCATGGTTACAGGTCTCTGTGTCTGCAATTTTTTTGGAAAGTTTCCATACTCTTTCAATATGGTACCAGTCATGCCCGGCTTCCGCTCCTTTCAGTTTTTCTTTTACAAATGCTACCGTGTTTTCAATTACGCTTTTCATGAGTTTTTAATTCGTTTAAAATAATACTCCAGAGTTTTTGATTATAGCTTCTGAAAAAATTAATATGCCCAATTTCTTTTTTATCAGATTCGGAGGTTTTTACCAGTCGGTAGGTGGGCTTAAGATTAGGGTAGGTATCATTCAAAAGGCTCAGAACGCCTTTTTCTGTCAGCCATGCATCATCTTCAGCGCGTATCACGAATGTTTTCTGGGTTAATTTTTTAGAATAATCATCAATTTTCTCCAGCAGTCTGTTGGTTGATTTCTTGTTTAAAATTAAGGTTCTCCAGTCAAATGCGCAATTTTTCGGAAGACTTTCTCCCAGCCCGAACCAATGGGCCGGAAAATAGCCTAATAACCTGGTTGTTACAGGCTGTGCAATCCCGAATCCGAGATAGGCTTCAATTTTTGTTTTTCCTTTCAGGTTTCCTACAAAAGCGTTTTGTGTACCAACGAAAATCAATTCATCAAACATTACCGAGTCTTCGTTCATTCCCAGGATCAGTGCTCCTACCGAATGTCCCAGACAGTATTTTCTGTATTCCGGAAATTCAGCTTTTATATACTGTGTTAAGGTTTTATAATCTACTGATCCCCAGATCCGCATTGAAGCTTTAAAGCCTTTCATCTCTGAAGGTTTTGAAAGCCCTATTCCTCTGTAGTCATAGGTAATAACAGTGAACCCGTGCTCTGAAAAGTACTGGGCAAAAGAAAAATAGACCTGCTGCTTTACCCCAGTTGCCGAATTGATGAGCAGGAGGCTCCCGTTACTTTTTTCAGGCCGAAAAAGGTGTGCAGTAAGTGATATATGATCTTTTGTGGTAAGCGAAAGTTTTTCCATACAGGTAAAAAGAAAAAATCCACTATAAAAGTGGAAATTTTACTTATTATTTTACACAAAATCTCAGAGTTTCGATATGTGGTAAATAGCTTTAAAGGAAATCTGACATTCTTGGCAGCCCTGTTTGTGAACCTTTCCCCCTGGAGACCCTTGATGAGACTTCATTCCCGAATTTTACACATTCCTGAATGGAATTTCCGTGACAGAGTGCAATAGCAAACCCTGAAGTAAAGGCATCTCCCATTCCCATTTTATAAACGGTCTCGTCTTTATCATTTCTGTAGTACTTCATTTCTGTTCCGTCAAAATAGATGGTAGAATTGGTATCATCTCTTACAAAAACCTTATTGAAATATTTTTTAAGTACTTCTTCCCGCTGTTCTTCACCGAAAAGAATATACAGCTCACTGCTTTTAGCCACAATGAAATCTGCATTTTCAATCAGCTCATCACTTAATTTCACGGCTGGTGAAGCATACAGGCCTACTTTTCTGCCGTATTTTTTAGCTTTTCTCACAGTATATTCTACTGTTTCCATAGCCACTTCCAGCTGCACAAGAACAAGGTCTGCGGTATGAAAATAGCGGTCTGCTTCTTCTATATGTTCTATTCCCAGACACTTGTTGGCAGCGGGTACCACTACAATCGCTGCATTTCCGTTACTGGTTGTTACGTATGCTGTTCCGGTTGCTTCACGGTCTGTTTCATGAACAAAGCCTACGTTTACATTTTCGCTCACCAGATTTCTCATGATCTGCTGGCCCAGAGGATCCATCCCCACACATCCTACAAAATAGACACTGGCTCCAAGTCTTGCCGTTCCAACCGCCTGATTGGCACCTTTACCACCGAAGTAGCTGTCTGAATTCACGGCTAAAACCGTTTCATTAGGCTGGGGAAGTTTTTCTGTTTCTAAAACCAGATCAATAGATGAGCTGCCTACAACAATAATTTTGGGTTGTTCAGATGAGAAGTTCATTGGTGTTTTTTCATTAATTTTATAAAAATTTATTCCTGAGATATCGTTTCAAAAATAGCTAATTTAATTAACTTATTTCAATAAATTCTGTAATAATCTTGACTGGTTTTCCAGACTTGTCGTACGCAATATAGCTGGCATAAAATCCTTCTCCATATCCGGTTTCAAATGCAAAAATAGTTCCCGGATGCGCTTCGGAAGGCTTCAGAAAAGCATACTGGTCTATAGCCCCTTTCTCATCAAAAAAATATTCATGGAAAAATTCTTCGTAAATTCCCATAAAATCTGCGCCTTTGCTGTGGTAAAGTCTTTTTTCCAGTTCGTTGAGACTGTTCTGGGTATCTGCATCCATAAAGCACCCCATTCCGCTTTCTACCGGATATCCAAAAACTTCTTCTTCCGCAAGATCTTTGGTATCCTGGCCGTCAGTTACCGCCATTTTCCAATCTGTAACGGCTTCGCTGCTGAAAATAATTTCGGCATATGCCACACAGTTACTTTCTCTTTCTTTGTGCAGCAGAACAGAGAAATTTCCTTTTGGGAATTCTGTAGAGAACGGCAGCATATCATTGGTGATCAGAGGATCACAGGCCACCAGTTTACCGCTGGAAAGGTAGATCTTTCCTACTTCAAAGCTTTCAAGCAGAGGGCTTTCTACAAACTCCTTCGAGAACAGCTTTTTTATATTTTCTAGGTGTGTCATTTTAATTCTTCTTTTTAAATTGTCAGGCTGAACACGTTTTGTGCCCAGCCTGACATTTTGATAAAGCTATTGTCTAAGTTACAAACTTTTCAGTTTCTCTTCCAAAATAGCAATTTTATCCTGAGCATCTTTCTGCTTCTTACGTTCTGTTTCCACCACTTCCGGTTTGGCGTTGGCTACAAACTTTTCATTGGAAAGTTTCTTTTCTACAGAAATCAGGAATCCTTTCAGATATTTAAGCTCTTCTTCTGTCTTCTCTTTTTCTTCTCCTAAATCCAGGCTTTCGCTTAAAGGAATAGAAACTTCAGTAGCTCCTACCAGGAATGTAAAGCTTGGCTTATCTGTTTTGGTTCCAAAATGAATTTCAGAAACGTTGGCCAGTTTTCTGATCACTGCTTCGTTGGCAAATTCAGTTGCGTTGGTATAAATTTCAGCAGATTCTCTTGGAGAAATCCCTTTGGTCTGACGGTAATTTCTAACTCCGGAAATCAGTTCTGCAGCGGTTTCAAATTTTCTGATCACTTCTTCATTAAATTCACCGGATTTCTTCTGCTGAGCGATGATTAATGCTTCTTCTGTGCTTCTTTCTGAAATGATATGCCATAGTTCTTCTGTTAAGAAAGGCATAAACGGATGCAGAAGTTTCATCAGTTCTTCGAAGAATACAATTGTTCTGTCATATACTTCTTTAGAAATACCTTCCCCATAGTTTGGTTTGATGGCTTCAAGATACCATCCACAGAAGTCATCCCAGATCAGTTTATAGATCAGATGTAAAGCATCAGAAATTCTGAATTTCTCAAACTGATCTTCAATTTCGGCAATTGTTTTATTCAATTTATTTTCAAACCATTCAATAGTCTGAATTTCTGCTGCATTAGCAGGTTTATCTTCATGACTCCACATATTGATCAGGCGGAAAGCATTCCAGATCTTCGTCATAAAGTTTCTTCCCTGAAGCATAAGATCTTCATCAAAAAGAAGGTCATTTCCTGCTGCGGAGCTCAATAAAATTCCTACACGAACTCCGTCTGCCCCGTATTTATCTATTAATTCAATAGGATCCGGAGAGTTTCCTAAAGATTTAGACATTTTTCTTCTCTGCTTGTCTCTTACGATCCCTGTGAAGTACACATTCTTGAAAGGAACTTCTTTTCTGTACTCCAATCCGGCCATAATCATTCTGGCTACCCAGAAGAAAATAATATCCGGAGCTGTTACCAGATCAGATGTTGGATAGTAATAGCTGATATCTTTATTTTCAGGATCAAGCAGCCCGTCGAATACAGACATTGGCCATAACCATGATGAGAACCAGGTATCCAGCGCATCGTCATCCTGTCTAAGGTTTTCTGTGGTTAATTCACTGTTTCCTGTTTTCTGTTTTGCCAATTCTAAAGCTTCTTCTCTGGTTTCGGCTACTACAAAGTCTTCATCTCCTGTTCCGTAGTAATATGCGGGAATCTGCTGTCCCCACCAAAGCTGACGGGAAATATTCCAGTCCCGGATGTTTTCCATCCAGTGCTTATAGGTGTTTTTAAATTTTTCAGGATAGAACTTCACCTCATCGTCCATTACAACATCCAAAGCCGGTTTAGCAATTTCAGACATTTTCAGGAACCACTGTACTGAAACCTTAGGCTCTATAACAGCCCCTGTTCTTTCGGATGTTCCTACTTTATTTACATAGTCTTCGGCTTTCAGCAAAAGATCTTTTTCCTGCAATTCTTTAGCGATCTGCTTTCTTACTTCAAATCTGTTCTGGCCAGCATAATGAAGACCGTGCTCATTAAGGTTTCCGTCATCATCCAGAGCGTCAATCATCGGAAGATTATGTTTCTGCCCGATTTCATAGTCATTGGTATCGTGGGCAGGGGTAATTTTCAATGCCCCTGTTCCGAATTCAATATCTACATATTCATCTTCAATAATCGGGATCACTCTGTTAACAATTGGTACAATTGCATTTTTACCTTTCAGATGTGCATATCTTTCATCATTCGGATTGATGCATATGGCAGTATCTCCGAAAATGGTTTCAGGACGTGTAGTAGCTACCGAAAGGAACTCTTCTGAACCTTCGATTTTATATTTAAGGAAATACAGCTTACCATTCTGTTCTTTAAAGATCACCTCTTCATCTGAAATATTGGTTTTAGCTTCAGGATCCCAGTTAACCATTCTATATCCTCTGTAGATCAAACCTTTGTTATAAAGGTCTACAAAGCTTTTGATTACCTGTTGCGAAAGCTTGTCTTCCATGGTAAAACGGGTTCTGTCCCAATCGCATGAACATCCTAATTTTTTCAATTGCTCAAGGATTGTTCCTCCGTATTTGTTGGTCCAGTCCCAGGCATGTTTTAAGAATTCTTCACGGGTGATATCAGATTTACTGACCCCTTCAGACTTCAGTTTAGCAACAACTTTAGCTTCAGTAGCAATTGAAGCGTGATCTGTTCCCGGAATCCAGCAGGCATTGAAACCCTGCATTCTTGCACGACGGACCAGAACATCCTGAATGGTATTGTTAAGCATATGCCCCATGTGCAAGATCCCCGTTACGTTTGGCGGAGGAATTACAACAGTATACGGCGGCTTGTCATTCGGTTCTGAATGGAAGTACTTGTTTTCCATCCAGTAATTGTACCACTTTTGTTCTGTTTCCTGTGGATTGTACTTTTCTGAAATCTGCATAAATTCTGTTTCTTTAATTTACAATTTGCAAAAATAGTCTAAAGAAAAAAAATTTTAAGTATGAATTAAAATAATTTTTAACTTTGTTTCTCAAAATTTATCTAACAAACATATTAACATTCAAGAATATGAAAAAATTAATTGCAGGAATTGCATTATTTGGGACATTTGCTCTGGCATCTGCACAGACTATTACATTTGACAGAACGATTTATGATTACGGGACTATCAAAACCAATGCTGACGGTACAAGATTCTTCACGGTAACGAACACTGGTGATAAGCCTCTGATCATTTCCAATGTAAAGCCTTCTTGCGGATGTACTACCCCTGAGTTCAGCCAGGACCCAATCATGCCAGGAAAATCTGCTAAAATCAAAGTTGGATACAATACTGCATCAAACGGACCTTTCAATAAGATGATTGAGGTTTTTTCTAACGACCCGGCTAACAGCAGAAGTGTAATCCACATTCAGGGTACTGTAGATCCAAACGCTCCTGAACCGAAGCCATTAACTCCTGCAGAGCAGAAAGCTGCTGCAAAGGCTGAGAAAAAAGCTGCTAGACTTGCGAAAAAAGCTGCCGCAAAGTAATCTCTACTAAAAAAATAAAAGGACCGTCTTCACTTGGAGACGGTTTTTTTATTACATTTATAGTACCTATAGATATAATATGTACGGAATTCCGTTTCCGGATTCCGGATCTGCAACAAATTTAAAACACTTTTTAATCTTTTAATACGATATGGACATCAATTTTTCAGACGATTTTCAGGTAAACGGAAAATTCTCAATACAAAAAGCATCAACAGCCTATAAAGGAAAACTAACTAAAGAAGAAGGCGAACTATTGCTGATTAAGGAAAAAGAAAAGCTACGTGAACTTCAGGAAAAGCTATATGCTGATGGCAGCCAATCCCTTCTGGTGGTTCTTCAGGCTATGGATGCAGCCGGAAAAGACAGCCTCATTGAACATGTTTTCGGAGGAGTGAACCCTCAGGGATGTAATGTCACCAGCTTTAAAACGCCAAGTTCCAAGGAATATTCCCATGATTTTTTATGGAGACACTACCTTGCTCTTCCCCAGAAAGGAATGATTGGGATCTTCAACCGCTCCCACTATGAAAGTGTTCTCGTCTGTAAAGTACATCCCGAATACAACCTGAGTGAAAAAACATGGTCTTCGGTAAAAGATTTTGACCGCAAATTCTGGGAAAACAGGTATGAAAGCATCCGGAATTTTGAGAAGCATCTTGCCCAAAACGGAACAACAATCGTAAAAATATTTTTAAACGTTTCTAAAGACGAGCAGAAGAAAAGACTTCTGGACAGAATCAACGAGCAGGAAAAAAACTGGAAATTTTCTGCAGGAGATCTTCCTGAAAGAGCGTTGTTCAGTCAATATATGGAAGCTTACGAAACGGCAATTAATGAAACATCAAAAGACCACGCTCCCTGGTATGTGCTTCCGGCAGACAATAAATGGTTTGCGAGAGTAGCCGCAATACAGATCATTATTGATACTCTGGAAAGGATGAATCTTAAGTATCCTCAACTGGGCGAAAAAGAAAAAGCAGAGCTTGAAGAAGCTAAAAGAACACTGGAAAGTGAATAATCTACTAATGTAACATACTAACTCATAGTTAAATAAAATAGTTAAATTTTACATAAAAAAACCCTATTTAGTGAATAATATATTGTTCATATCAGTTTTTTTTATAATTTTATCAAAAATTAAGAACACCAAACCTTATTAACTATTAACTATGAAAAAATTATTATTATCAGCAGCCGCTGTAATATGCCTTGTTTCCTGTAACAATGAGAGCTCCTCTGCGAATACTGTACAAAGTATGAAGACACCGCAGATGGAAAACTTCGACAAAGCTTTTAAAAGTCTGGGCGATCCACAAAACAGACCTACGGAAGAGGAGAAAAAAAGAAACACCTCTGAACTGAGTGACAGAAGAAAAGCGCTTCTGGTGCCTGCTTCTAAAGAACTGATCCTTTCTACCGGCGTAACTGAAGCCGAACTGATGAGAAAAACAGGCGGTGATATGAGTCAGATCATTGTCTGGGCTACTCAGATCTATATGAAGAAAAGTGATGAAATCCGTAAGAACATTAATTCTGAAAAATAGATCATGAAAAAGCTTTTCTCACTATTAGGAATCCTGTCTGTTTCTTTAATGTACGCACAGGGAGGCCCTTTGATTATCATGAATAAGTCTGTTAATTATGATTACCGGGGAACTATTTTTGCCAATAACTTTGCAGGAGCAGGCTGTAATCCGGTTATTGCTTCCTACGATCCATCCATGATATTGGTACCAGCCGGAACAACGGTTCAATACGATAATTTCCGGGACCAGTATATTCCGGGATCCCCCAGTTCAGTATCTATGTGGTCGGTTCTTCTTGCAACAGGAGGTACCCCTAGCATACGTCCCTGGAACCATCCCAGCCTGATGCCGGGAGGAGTGATCTCCAGCAACACCAAATGGTCTATGTCTAAATTTCAGATGTTTCATGCCGGAACACTTAATCCTGAAACTTACTTTAATGGAAATATTGGTGATTCAGCAAACCCATGTGTAAGTAATCCCAGCTACATTAATGCACTTCCTATGGGAGATGCATCATGGTTTACCATTACTACGGGAGGTACGGTTTATACTTATCTGCTTATCAATTAATCACCAGTATTATATATGAAAAAAATAGCATTGCTTTTATCAGTAGCAGCAGGAATTTCTGCTTTCGCCCAAAGTTCACCTATTATTATACAGAATTACAGTGTCTCGGACGCTGTGGGCAGATTCCGTACAGGAATGCCGGGGGGTGCTCCGGGGCCTCTTATGTATGCCGCACCAAATCCGCCTTATGGCACTTATACCATTCCTACAGGAGGTTTTACCCAGTATGACTCTTTCAGCACTACAGGAACAGCACCGTTCCCTATTGTTAAATGGTATGTTACCGATTATACCAACCCGGCCAATAATGGTGGCTATGACTATAATCACCCTTTTATTTCAGTGATGAATTCTGTTAATGAATGGGCAGGCTTTCATTTCTGGCTTAAAGATCCTGTAACCGGAGCGACTGACATGTATAACCTGGGAGATCCCACCATTGATCCTGCATTTAGCAATTCGCTGACGGGTACTTTTTCCAGTGCCGATTGGTTTACTATTACCACCCCCAGCGGTCCTACTACTTATCTGCAGATTTTTTAAAGCAACAGCAGCAGTTTTATAGCTGTTTATTTTACTGAACAATATCCATCCGGAAGCTTATATTTTGGCCTTCCGAGGATTTTTAATGTCAATTCGTAAAACAGATCAAAGACTTATTCTAATAAAAAGTAATTATGAAAAAACATTTTTTAATGGCAGCTTTTGCTGTTCTGTTTTTGGCTTCATGTAATAATGAAAGTGCGGCTGTAAACACCGTAGAAAGTATGAAAACACCGCAAATGGAAAACTTCGACAAAGCTTTTAAAAGTCTGGGTGATCCACAGAACAGACCTACGGAAGAAGAGAAAAAAAGAAATACTTCTGAACTGAGTGACAGAAGAAAAGCGCTTCTGGTACCCGCTTCCAAAGAACTCATCCTTTCTACCGGCGTAACTGAAGCCGAACTGATGAGAAAAACAGGCGGTGATATGAGCCAGATCATTGTCTGGGCTACCCA
>NZ_LJOD01000015.1 GCF_001295265.1 Chryseobacterium indologenes
CGACAAGCGGGAGAGTAGGCCGCCGCCAGTTTTTATATTATTAGAAAGTCTCATACAGCAATGTGTGAGACTTTTTTTTTGATTTATACACCAATGATGAATTAAGGTATTGTTTTTAATAATAGCCTTGAAATGATCTTTGAATACAGAAAGTTTTAATGAGGATGCCCTATCTTCACTTATACCGTCAAAGGTAAGAATTGGATCAAGTCTCTGGCTGGTAAGATTGTTTTCCGCTAAAGAATGCTTTATATTTTTCCTATTTTCATTAGGAAGGCTTGAAAAAACCGTGAAATTTTTTGGTTTTCCTGAAACTGTTTCTTGAACCTTTGATAGTCAAAAGAGAACACTCTGCCAGGCAATGACGCTTCTTTTAGATCCTGAAAACTATTAATAGAACTAGAGTTAAATCATATTTCATAATAAAATGGTTGGGTTATAAGATTAATAAAAAAATAGCATTATGAATTATTTATCGTAATGCTATTGTTTTTTATTAAAAATATAAACAATTTATTCTATTAAAACGAATATTTTTATACTTGTATAACTCCTAGATTAAATTTTTCCGTAATTGGGGCGTGGTTAGCTGCTTCAATACCCATAGAAATCCATTTTCTGGTATCTGTAGGGTTGATAATAGCATCTGTCCAAAGTCTGGCTGCTGCATAGGTTGCTTCAGTCTGTTTTTGATATTTTTTTGTAATAGTCTCCAGAATTTCCTGATGCTCCTCTTCTGATATTTCTTTGCCTTGTTTTTTTAGTGTTGATTCCTGTATCTGAGCCAAAACCTTTGCAGCCTGAGCCCCTCCCATTACAGCAAGATCAGCCCATGGCCATGCAACAATAAGCCTTGGGTCATAAGCTTTGCCGCACATGGCATAATTTCCGGCTCCATAAGAGTTGCCTGTAATGATTGTGAATTTAGGTACCACTGAATTGGAAACAGCATTTACCATTTTTGCTCCGTCTTTGATAATACCCCCGTGTTCAGATTTTGAACCTACCATAAACCCTGTAACATCCTGTAAGAAGATTAGTGGTATTTTTCTCTGATTGCAGTTGGCTATAAACCGGGTTGCTTTATCTGCAGAATCAGAGTAAATAACACCTCCGAACTGCATTTCGCCTTTACCGCTTTTTACCAGTTTTCTCTGGTTGGCAACAATGCCTACAGACCAGCCATCCACTCGGGCTGTTGCACAGATAATACTTTTTCCGTAATCTGGCTTATATTCTTCATATTCCGAGTTGTCAACAAGACATTTTATAATGTCATAAGTGTCATATTGCTCTGCTCTGGATACAGGAATGATCCCAAAAATATGATCCGGATTTTCTTTTGGCGGGAAACTTTCTATTCTGTCAAAACCTGCCTTTTCAGTACTTCCAACAGATTTCATTATATTTTTAATCCTGTCTAAGGCATCTTTATCGTCTTTTGCCTTATAATCTGTTACTCCGGAAATCGAACAATGGGTAGTAGCCCCGCCAAGGGTTTCATTGTCAATACTTTCTCCGATAGCTGCTTTTACGAGGTAGCTTCCTGCAAGGAAAATAGAACCGGTTTTATCAACAATCATTGCTTCATCGCTCATAATAGGCAGATATGCACCGCCTGCAACACAGCTTCCCATTACTGCGGAGATCTGGATAATTCCCATAGAGCTCATTTTCGCATTATTTCTGAAAATACGTCCAAAGTGTTCCTTATCCGGAAAGATCTCATCCTGCATTGGCAGATAAACTCCTGCAGAGTCTACCAGATAAATAATAGGAAGTCTGTTTTCCATAGCAATTTCCTGAGCTCTCAGATTTTTTTTCCCGGTAATAGGAAACCATGCACCTGCCTTTACAGAAGCATCATTGGCTACAACAAGGCACTGTCTGCCGGAAACATATCCCATTACTACTACAACACCGCCGCTAGGACATCCTCCATGCTCTTTATACATTTCATAGCCGGCAAATGCGCCTATTTCTATGGAATCTGAACCTTTGTCAAGAAGATACTCAATTCTCTCTCTTGCTGTCATTTTTCCTTCCTCACGAAGCTTCTGGAGTCTTTTTTCTCCACCTCCTTTTTTTATTTCAGCGAGTAATTGATTGATCTCAGATAATTTTAATCTATTTTGATCTTCCCGTTTGTTAAATTCAATGTCCATAAACTTCAATTTTTTACGCCTAAAGATACATTTTTTTATAAAGAATATAAATTGAAGTAAACGTGTGTTTAATATATTGGTTCTCAGAAAATTGTGAATTTTTTAACAAAAAAACATTTTTAAATGACTTATATTTTTTCTAACTTTACATCAGAGTAAAAGGGAAGATCTTCCCTGTTAAATACTCTAAGTTCCTAGTTTATTTTTTTAATAGTTTATTATTTGAAGGCCCTGAAAGTTGAACAAATTTTCAGGGTTTTTTTGTTACATGCAATTAGGTAAAAATGAACTTATTTTTACATTCTATACTTTTTCTCTGACTTTAATTTACCTTTTTGCTAATTATTGTGAAAGCTATTTGTAAATTTGTATGTTAAAAATTTATAAGAAGTATAAAATGCATAAATTAGCACTTTTCAGATTGCATTTGATTGTTTTTTTGTGGGGGTTCACTGCAATTCTAGGAAAACTGATTCATGCCAATGCTCAGGTTCTGGTATTTTACCGGATGCTGTTTGCCGCTGTTTTTCTATTTGTCTTCATCAGGTTTTTTAAAAAGGAAAGCATCAGGGTCTCTAAAAAAATATTTTTTCAGCTGGCTGCTATTGGCTTTGCGATGGCTTTGCATTGGTATTGCTTTTTTTATTCTATTAAAATTTCCAATGTATCTATAGCTTTGAGCTGCCTCTCCTTATCAACTCTCTTTGCTTCTGTACTGGAGCCTATTATTTTTAAAAGAAAGGTTGATGTATCCGAAGTGATTATGGGAATTGTGATTGTAGCCTGTATATTGCTTATTTTTAAGACAGAGTTTCAGTATAAGGAAGGCATTTTCTATGGTATTCTTTGTGCGGTTTTTGGAACTGTCTTTTCTGTTTTTAACGGGAAAATGTTTGGAAAAACAAGTTCGGATAACATTATATTTTATGAAATATTTTGCGGATGGTTTATTTTAATGTTATTCTATTTAGCCACAGGACAGATTTTTGAAATCAATGAAATAAATTACCGCGATTTGGCGTTAATATGCTTGTTGGCCAGTGTTTTTACGGCTTTTCCGATGCTTGAATCTGTGAAGCTGATGAAGTATATATCGCCTTTTACACTAATTTTAACAGTTAATTTGGAACCTGTCTACGGAATTATACTAGCTTTTTTTATCTTTGGAGAATCAGAACAAATGAGTTCTGTGTTTTACATAGCTTCAGCAGTTATGATTCTGGCTATCATTGCCAATGGGGTTATAAAAAGCTATAAAACAAAAAAACTTTAACTAGCATCAAATTTATATGATGAAAAAATATTTTTTACTTGCATTTTCACTGCTGTTTGGGCTGTCTCAATCTCAGATTATCAGAAAATATTCCAATGAATTTTTAAATATCGGAGCTGGTGCCAGAGGACTGGCAATGGGAGGAGCTGTTATTTCCAATCAGGATGATGTGTATTCTCCTATGTGGAATCCCGCAGGTTTAATGGCTATAGAAAAAGACTGGCAGGGAGCAGCAATGCACGCAGAATATTTTGAATCTATCGCAAAATATGATTACCTGGCCTATGCAAAAGTACTTGAAGAAGGTGTTTTCGGAGTTTCTGTAGTAAGGCTTGGAGTAGATAATATCCTGAATACAACGCAGATGATTGATTCAGAAGGGAATATTGATTATGATAAAATTACAAAGTTCTCTCAGTCTGATTATGCTGCAATTCTTTCCTATGCATTTAATCCGGGAGGAAATACCAAGCTGGATGTAGGGGTGAATGCTAAAATTGTCTATAGAAATGTAGGTAAATTTGCAAATGGCTACGGGTTTGGTTTTGATATCGGAGCTATTTACAAAGCAGATAACGGCTGGAGATTCGGAGGAATGCTTCGGGATGGAACCACTACAGTGAACTTTTGGAGCATCAATCAGGAGAAACTTTCAACCGTGGTGAATGGTGAGGAATTTAACCCGGCACCAAAAGATAAGATGGAGCTTACCATGCCTAAGCTTAATGTGGGAGCAAGTAAGATGTTCAATATCAACAGCAGTGTATATGTTCTGCCGGAAGCCGGTATTAATGTAGATTTTGCTAAAACGGCAGCTCTTGTTTCTACAGATTTTGCGAGTATTACACCTTATGCCGGAGCTGAATTGGGCTATCAGAAAATGATCTTTGTCCGGTTAGGAGTTAACAGATTTCAGTCGATCACAGATATTGAAGATCTTAAAAGAAAAGTATCTTTCCAGCCAAGTGCGGGTATCGGGATCAGATACAGAGGTCTTACTCTGGATTACGCCATTACCAATTCAGGAATAGGAGGGTCTAATTTTTATTCTAATTTCTTCTCGCTGAAATTAGATATGGGAGAATTCAGAAATGATTAACTTTGAAATACAATTAAAGAATCAATGAAAAAAATATCACTACTGGTATCCGTTTTTTTGGTAACTGCTGTTTTCGGACAGAAGGTTTCCGATTATAAATATATTTCCATTCCAAGTAAATTTAAAGATTTTGAAAAAGAATCTTACGGTTTAGATGCCGCTTTAATTAACGCTCTGAAAAGTAAGAAATATGTTATCATTCAAGGTGACAAAGAGCAATGGCCATCAGAAATTAAAGGAAAGTCCTGCAATGCAGTTTTCGCCAATCTTATTAATGATAGTAATTTTCTCAGAAATAGAATAAAGCTGGAATTTAAAGATTGTAATGATAAAATTATATTCACCTCTAAAGGAAGCTCAAATATAAAAGAATTTGAAGAAGGATTTCAGGATGCTTTAAAACAGGCACTCGTGAATATTCCGGCATCAATGCCTACAGATAACAAACCTGAGCCTAAAAATAATACAGGTGAAGTGAAAGAAAACTCACAGAGTACCGAAAACAGAGTGAAAAAATATGTAAATGGCAAGATGAACCTTCAGAAGATACAGATTGATACCAATCAGTTTATTCTGGTTGATGCTGCGGGTACAGCGCCATATGCAACTTTTGGACTTACCTCTAAAAAAGATGTCTTCAGAGTAAAACTGGCTGATGGAAAGTTTACCATCGGATATTTTGAGAATGGAGATATAGTGATTGATATTCCTCAATCTGACGGATCATTTTCTAAAGAAATTTTTTCAGGAAAAGAATAAATCCTATTTACCCCAAAAAATAAGGTTTCCCATTTGAGGAAACCTTTATTTTTTGTTATTGATTCAGAAAAGAAACGAGTTTAACCAGGCTTTCTTCCTTATTGAATTTTATTCTGTTAATATCAAAAAACTTGTCGAGCTCATTAACCTTGTCAGGATATAAATCCAGAACATCTTTTTTGCTTTTAATAGCTTTATAAAGGTTTTTCTCTGTTTTGATATAATAAACAGGATCATTTTTGATAAAGCTTGACTTATCATCCTTTTCCACAAAAGATGCAGGCTTCTTGGTCGTTTGAAGAGGCTTTTGAATTTTTGATGACACCTTTTTTAACAGCTGGTTTTTTCCATCTGCTGATAAAATGAAGTATTCTGGGGTATTATTAACGGTTTCAAGAACAATGGTCTGCTTAGAATCTGAAAATTGAATTTTAGAGTAAGGCAGCCCCTTTTGTAGAATATACACCATTCCATCTTTTTTATACTCAATTTCATCAGCGTAAGTATTATAGCGCATAGGTAATGTTTCATTACAGCACGTTGCTTTGGCAAGCTTAAAATCAGCATCTAAATAAGGTGAACCGTTGATTTCAGAATATTTTAAAAATTCTTCCTTTGTTGACGTTGTTGTCATTTGATATGAAGTTTCCTGTGAATAAACACTAATTGAGGAAAGAGCACACAGCAGAATTGTTGTAAGATTTTTCATGAAAATTATTTGCATAAAAGTAATAAAAATCTCACAACTAATTTAGCCCTATTTTATAAAAAATAGAGTCTGGTAAATTATTCTTTTCTTTAAGATTTATGGTTTACGTTTTTATTAACTTTTGTTAATGAAATTGACAACTTTAACCAAGTCTTCTTCTTTGTTAAACTTAATTTTATTCGAATTAATAAATGTTGTTAATTCAGCAGATTTTTCAGGATACAGACTGAGAATATCACTTTTACCTTTGATGAGCTGATATACATCCTTTTCTGTTTTGATGAAATATCTTGGGACATTTTCTTTAAAGACACTAGTACTTGTAGGCTTTTTCTCAAAGATTACCTTTTTACCGGCAACCGTTTCTATTTTTTTTGAAACCTTTTTCAATAAAGAATTTTTGCCGTCAGCCAGCTCAATAAAATATTCCGGCTTATCATCAACGGTACCCAGAACAAGGGTAAATTTAGAGTCTAAAAATTCAATTTTTGAGTAAGGCAGCCCTTTTTCCAGAATATAAACGGTTCCGTCTTTCTGATACTCAATCTGATCAGCATATTCATCATATCTCATCGGAGTTTTTTCGCTGCAGCAGGTTGCTTTTGCAATTGAAAAGTCTTGATTGTAATATGGACTTCCCGTGATTTCCGAATAATTTAAAAATTCATCAGCACTGGCTGTTTTCGTGAACTGAAGTGAAGTTTCTTTATTTCTAGTGAAATTCAATATGGCCTGAGCC
Source organism: Chryseobacterium indologenes (assembly GCF_001295265.1). Classification (GTDB taxonomy): domain Bacteria; phylum Bacteroidota; class Bacteroidia; order Flavobacteriales; family Weeksellaceae; genus Chryseobacterium; species Chryseobacterium indologenes_A. Next base: position 6,745 of record NZ_LJOD01000015.1, read on the forward strand.
TGTACAGCACCGGTAGCTGCTAATAAAATAAGAACAGTGTATTTTTTCATAGGAACTAGTTTTTTACAAATGTAATAAAATGTTTTAATTCTTATCAGTTAGAATTAAAAAATTCCCAAATCATTTTTGCTTTGCTTTTCCCCAGAATTTCTTCCAGAGTTTCCAGGCTTGATTCTTTGATTCGTTTTACTGATTTCAGCCTTGAAAGAAGAAGTTCAATGGTTTTCTCACCCACGCCAGGAATTTCTTCCAGCTCAGATTTTATTGTGGAATTTTTTCTTCGTGTTCTATGGTGTTTTACCCCAAAACGGTGAGCTTCATCACGAACCCTCTGCAAAATTTTCAGCGTTTCAGATTTTTTATCCAGATATAAAGGTATAGGATCTTCAGGAAAGAAAATCTCTTCAAGCCTTTTAGCAATCCCAACAATGGTAATCTTCCCGTAAAGGCCTAATAGCCTCAAACTTTTCACTGCAGAAGAAAGCTGGCCTTTCCCACCGTCGATAAGAATCAGCTGTGGGAGGCTTTCCCCTTCATCCAGCATTCTTTTGTAGCGGCGGTAGATCACTTCTTCCATCGTAGCGAAATCATTGGGCCCTTCTACCGTTTTGGGATGAAAGATTCTGTAATCTGCTTTGCTTGGTCTGCCATCTTTAAAAACCACACAGGCTGAAACAGGATTTGTTCCCTGAATATTGGAGTTGTCAAATCCTTCAATATGTCTTGGTTCAACAGGCATTCTCAACAACTTCTGCATTTCAGCCATAATTCTGTTCGTATGCCTTTCCGGATCTACAATTTGTACCTGCTTCAGTTTTTCCAGGCGGTATTCTTTAGCATTCTTTTCAGAAAGCTCTACAATTCTTTTTTTATCTCCAACTTTTGGAACAATAAGCTTCACATTCGGAATCTCAACAGACAGGTGAAAGGGAAGCAATACCTCCTTAGAGTCAGAACCAAACTTCTGGCGGATCTCAATCAGGGCTTCTTCCAGAATATCTTCATCTGTTTCCTCAATAATTTTCTTGATTTCTGTTGTAAAACTCTGGATGATATTTCCGTTTCTGATCTTAAAGAAATTTACGTAGGCTGCCGTTTCATCACTGGTCATTCCGAAAACATCCACGTCATCAATATTCGGATTGACTACTGTATTTTTTGCCTGATAATCCTCAAGAATATCCAGCCTTTCCTTAATAATCTGGGCTTCCTCAAATTTTAGATCAGTTGCCAGTTTCATCATCTGGTTAACCAGATAGTCTTTCGCCTTCCGGAAATCCCCTTTGATAATATCGCGGATGGCATCAATCTTTTCATCATATTCCTCTTTACTTTCAAGATCTTCACAAGGACCTTCACAGTTTTTAATGTGATATTCCAGACATACCTTATATTTTCCCTCAGCAATTTTGGCGGGAGAAAGATTCAGGTTACAGGTTCTGAGCTTATAAATATGTTTAATGGTGTCCAGTAAAATCTTTGCAGGGCGCACCTTCGCATAAGGGCCGAAATATTCCGAACCATCTTTAATGATATTCCGGGTCAGAAAAATTCTTGGAAAATCTTCATTCTTGATACAGATCCAGGGATACGTTTTATCATCCTTCAACATGACGTTATAAAAAGGCTTATGTTCCTTGATCAGGTTGTTTTCCAGTAAAAGAGCATCATACTCGCTGTTAACGATAGTCGTCTCCAGACGGACGATCTTCCCCACCATGATTTTGATGCGGTAGCCGGACAAATTCTTGTTGAAGTAGGAGAGAACCCTCTTCTTCAGGTTTTTGGCCTTTCCTACATACAGCAGCTGATCGTTTTTGTCGTAATAACGATAAACGCCGGGTTCTGAGGGTAAAGTTTTGAGCTGTAATTCTAAAGAAGGATTCATATAACAAAATTACGGAATCATTCCGGGATTTAAAAGAACAAAAAACTGCAGGGTATTTCTGCAGTTTTCATCCTTGGTTTTGAAATTTATCCGTTGCTCAGATGGGTATATTCGCTTACCAGAAAACTGAAATGGTCCCATTCAACAGATTTTTTCGGATATTTTTTCATAAATTCAGCATTGTCCCCGAAAAGAAAGTCGTAATGGTCCTCAAAATCATCCTTATGAAGCCACATTACCTTGTCTCCTTTTTTTACATAATAGGATTTGATGACCCCGCCGCCAAGCTGTGGAGAACCCATCACTGAAAAGCCTGCCGTTTCTTTAGCTCTGGGATCATGATATACAGAAATAATATCACTGAATTCAGGATTAATCAGCTGCATCAGGAATTCCTTGTCATCTTTCTTATTCTTCAGGGAAACAGTCTGATTCACAAAATGTATTCTGTCTCCGGTTGTATTCTTAGTTAGTTTCTTAGTGCCGAAATTTCGGATATTTCCCATGTATTTAGCTACTTTAGCTATTTTTTCAGCGTTGCTGGGATAAACGTACATTTCGCTGATCTGATCTGCATTGAAATTACTGCTTTTTTTAGTAATGCTGTCTTTGATGGAAACTTCATAAATCTGTCCTTTTTTGGTCTCAATTCTGCCGCAGAACCCTTTATGGGTAGTTCCGTCTTTTAAAATGAGCGTAGATGTTTTCTTGGGAGAAGGGGCATTAAAACCTTCGTTGAAAAGGTATGTCTCCATTTTTTTGATCTCCTCTTTAGAATACTTTACTTTTTGGGCAAATGTGGCTGTACCTGTCAGGCATAAAGCCAGGAGCAGAATTTTAAATTTCATAGGTTATTATTTTTATTCGGCGGTAAAAATAGCAAATTAAATGACTTATCTTCATGAAAATCTAAGACCTTGAAATTTAGCTTTTCCAATTATTGTTAAATGCGTAATTTTAAGGAAATTTTTTAGAAATGATATACGGTGTAGATGTTTTCACTTTCCATGATGTTCTGGAAATATGTAAAAAACCTAATAAAGCTAAGCTGAATAAAGCAGCAAAAGAACAGATATTAAAATCTCAGAAAAACGTTCAGAAAATTGTAGAGTCAGATCAGTGTGTATACGGAATCAACACTGGTTTCGGACCACTTTGTGATACGAAAATTTCAGCAGATGAAACTGCTCAGCTGCAGTATAACCTGATTATCTCTCACGCAGTAGGAGTAGGAAAACCAATAGAAAAGGAATATTCCAAGATCATGATGATCGCGAAAGTTCATGCGCTGTCTAAAGGATTTTCCGGAGTTTCTCTGGAGGTCATTGAAAGAATGATTCTGATGCTCGAAAAGGATATTATTCCGGTAGTTCCTGAACAGGGATCGGTAGGAGCATCCGGAGACCTTGCCCCTCTTGCTCACCTGGTGCTGCCTTTATTAGGACTTGGACAGGTTTGGGAAGGAGATAAAGTTTCAGATACCATGGAAGTTTTAGAAAAGCACGGATTAGATCCATTGGTTTTAGGCCCAAAGGAAGGACTGGGACTGATCAATGGGACACAGTTTATCCTGGCGCATGCGATTAAAGGACTTGAAAAATTTGAGTACCTATTAAACCTTGCCGATATGACAGCTGCCATGAGTATTGAAGCGTACAGAGGTTCTGCCAGCCCGTTTAAAAAAGAACTTCACGACATAAGACCTTTCGAGGGAAGTAAAAAAGTAGCTGCAAGAATGCTTAAATTCCTGAAAGGTTCTGAAAATATGAAGGCTCATGAAGACTGCGAAAGAGTTCAGGATCCTTATTCCATGAGATGTGTGCCACAGGTTCACGGAGCCAGCAGAAATGCATTTGAACATCTTAAGAATATGGCCGAAACAGAGCTGAACTCAGTCACCGATAATCCAATTGTGTTAAGTGCCGAAGAGTCTATTTCAGGAGGGAACTTCCATGGGCAGCTGATGGCATTGCCTCTGGATTATGCAACTCTTGCTGCGGCTGAACTAGGAAATATTTCAGACAGAAGAAGCTATCTGTTATTGGAAGGGAAATACGGGCTTCCGAGACTGCTTACCGAAAGCTCAGGCTTAAACTCAGGATTTATGATTCCGCAATATACTTCCGCTGCTTTGGTTACAGAAAATAAAACCCTTTGTTTCCCCGCTTCCGCAGATTCTATTCCGACAAGTTTAGGACAGGAAGACCATGTGTCAATGGGAAGTATTTCAGGAAGAAAATTCAATCAGGTTCTTGGAAATCTGGTGAATATCCTGGCTGTAGAATTAATGTTTGCTGCACAAGGCCTGGAATTCCGGAGACCTTCCAAATGCTCAAAAATTATTGAAGAAAACTTTGCTGTTCTGCGTTCTAAAGTTAAAAAACTTGAAGATGACAGGCTGATCGGACAGGATATGCTGGCCATAGCAGAGCTCATCAATGAAAGAAAATTTATTGTTGAAGTTTAATTCTATGAAAAAAATAATAACCGTTTTAAGTCTTTTCATAGGAACATTGGTATTTTCTCAGGCTTCAGAAGCGAAGATCAGGGAATTTATAAAAATTACCGGTGCTGATAAACTTGCCATTTCCTCTATGCAGACCTATATGGATCAGTTTAAAAAAAGCGCACCCAATATTCCTGATGAATTCTGGGATGAGTTTGCCAAAGAATTTACTGCCGATAAAATGATACAGCTGTATGTTCCAATATATGCCAAATATTATACAGAATCAGACATTGACGAGATGATCAGGTTCTACAAATCTCCTGTAGGGCAGAAAACCATTTCCGTGATGCCATCCATCTTACAGGAAAGCATGGAAGCAGGCGGAAAAATGGGCAGAGAAGTTGCAGAAAGAGTTATGGAAAAACTTGACGGAGAAAAAAGCTATACAAGCCCGCCACCTCCGGCAGGCTCTAAAAAGAAATAAAATTCAGGCTTCCTCATATGGGGAAGCTTTTATATTTAATACAATAAATTTTTAACATTTTATGATGAACATTAAAAGAACAGATTCCTCTGAAACAGATTTTCAGAATTTAGTCAAATGTCTTGATGCGGATCTTGCTGTTCGTAACGGGGATGATCATGGATTTTTTGATCAGTTTAACAAAATTGATATGATCAGGAACTGTCTGGTTGCTTATATAGACGGAACCCCGGCAGCCTGCGGAGCATTCAAGCAAATTTCTGATGAAACCGTAGAGATCAAAAGAATGTATACCAGTCCGGAATTCAGAAAAAGAGGCCTGGCTACAGCTCTTGTACAGGAGCTGGAAATCTGGGCGAAAGAATCAGGTTTTAAAAAAGCGGTTCTGGAGACTTCAGCGGAACAGAATGAAGCACTTTCCGTATATGAGAAAAGCGGGTTTTACAGGATTCCTAATTATGAGCCGTATGTAGGCATTGATAAAAGTGTGTGCTATGAAAAAGTATTGTAAATAGCAGAAACGAATGAGATTAATATTCCTGTAATACTAATTTCATTTTCTATACATTTGTAATTCACTTTAAAGTGTTATATTAGGATTCAAATCAAAATATTACCCTATGAAAAAAAGTGTGTTTTACCTTTTGCCTTTATTTTTTGTTCTAAACTCGTGTAATACGGATGAACTGCCGAGTGAAGGCTCAAAAATTGAAACCGTTCAGAAAGATCCTTTAACGGCAAAACAGATCAATGAAGAAATCAAAAACTCCATTAAGAATACCGGAAGTTTTAATTGGAAAGATGCTTCTGATCATGTATTATGGAGTGCTGTTTTTCGTGGAAACAAAATGGTTTCTATCGGTTTCGGAACTTCAGAAGAAGATTTCGACAGAGGTCTTTCTGCGAATAGCAGAGAAATGGAAGATGAGATTTTAAATGTCATCAGAAAGTCAGAAGGAAAAGAAAGAGGAAATGCTTTGATTTCTTCAGACAAATATCTCAATCAGATTGATGTTCTGATTGAAAAGGAGGAAACCCTAACCGCCCTCCGCCAGATGAAAACAATACGGTATGTAGAGCCCGGCGATTATCGGTATTTTGACTATGAAACCGATACCGCAGCAAAATCCAGCGGATCATCATCAGGATGCGGATTTGAATCTACTGCCCTGAACGCTGCAGATTACACGTCTACTACACCTAACGCAAAAATCCCATGGGCATTTACTAAGCATAATATTCCGGGTGCATGGAATTATAGTACAGGTGCGGGAATTACAATAGGCCTTGTTGATACAGGAGTTTCATCACAGCAAAGCCTTTTAGGAAGCAGTTTCAACAGTGGAGCTTCATCCGGAAGAACCATTACAAAAAATGGAGTTTATGTGAACGGATCCAGTACGGACGGACCTAACGATCAGTGCGGGCACGGAACAAAAATGGCTTCAGTAATGGCTGCGCCAAAGAATAATGCTGGACTTCCTGTAGGAGTTGCTTATAATGCCAATCTTATTTCCTATCGTGCCGCTGCTAATGTTTTGCTGGACACCTCCAGTGAACAGAACGGCGTAAAAACAGCATTTACTGAACTGGCCAATAATACCAGCGTAAAAATCATTTCCATGTCAATGGGGCACATCTTTTCAGTAGGAAAAATTGAAGATGGAGTGAAATATGCTTATTCCAAAGGGAAACTTATCTTCTGTGCAGGCGGAACTTCTACCAGCTTTACCAATTTTGTGGGCGTTATTTTCCCGGCAAGCATGTCCGAAGTACAGGCTGTGACAGGAGTGAAGGAAGGGACTTCCAACCAGAAATGTGATGTCTGCCATTCCGGAAGCCAGATTGATTTTACCTTCCAGATGGAAAGGGCTTCAGGGAATACCGTTCCTGTTCTGAGCTATTACAACGCACAGGCAGATTACGTAGGAGGATCTTCCGTTGCTACAGCGGCTACAGCAGGAATTGCAGCATTGGTATGGTCTAAAAACCCTTCATGGACAAGAGAACAGGTTCTGAATAAGATGAGACAGTCTGCAACCTATTATCCTTCCGTAAATTCCAGTTACGGATATGGAAATATCAATGTTTTACAGGCTGTACAATAATTTACGGACTCATAAAACTTGAATCTGGGTTAAGGAAACTAATAAAGGCCGGAAGATGCAGGAAAGGAGACTGGAAGTTGCTTTTAGTTTTAGTTATCGCTATTGAAAGCTACTGTAAAAACAGATCAATACTTATTATTGATGCCCTTCATAAATTTCCTCTTCCGTAAAATAAGAACCGCAGAGACGTTCTGCGGTTTTTTTATTGATAATGGATCAATCTTTAACGTATTTTAATTTCCGGGTTTATAATCCAGTGGAAGCATATTTTCAATCTTATTCTTTGAAAAATCACCTTCATTGATCAGCAGATCGGGAGTGGTGATATTTCCTTCTTTTGAAACTTCAAAGGTTTCGCCTTCAGGATGAAGATAAGAGGTAAGGGTAACCGGAAATTCACTTTTGATAAACTGCTTTCCTTTCAGCTCATAAAAGTATTTCTGATAGTTTATCTGCAGCATATCTTTAAAACTGAAGAAAACCTGTCCGTTCTCTCTTTTCACATAGTCTGTATCTGGAATCAGTGTTTTTACAATAGCGAGGGCATACGGTTTCTGGCTATTCTTTCTTTGCATAATATCACTGATGTTATCAGGGATTTTTAATGTTCCGGAAGGTTTAAACATTGCCCGGAAGTCTTTCAGGGTTTTAAGCTCTTCTTCATTAGGATATTGGGGATTGGGAACTTTTACAACATGGTTAACGACAAACCTGTCTTCAGAAATTTTATTCTCATAAATACTCCTGAAAAAATGAAGCATACTGCCGTCATAAGCATTCAGCCTGTTGAGTTTGATCTTATCCGTATTCCTGGTTTCTGTGAAGAAACTCGTTCCGGTATAATTAATCATCCGGGTATTAAAATCTGCAGTGTAGGAGATCAGATTGTACCGGATCTCATAACCCAGATTTTTATTTTCAATAATCAGTGTTTTCGGTGCTTTTACCCTCAGCAGCTTGTTTTCTTTATCAAATGAAAACTTCAGGGTATTCTGATTTTTAATCTTTACATTTTCATGATCGCTTCCGATGAAAGTGTCAAGGAAATATTTGATGTATTTTTTGAACGCTTCCGCAGTATAAGGAACCAATCTGATCTCTTCAATTTCATGGGTCCTGGTGAGAACCACTTTTAGACTCTTGTTCATAAGATCGGAAACAGGAGAAGTAAAAGTTTCATATTCTTCTTTCTGAAAAACCACATTACCGAGATTTCCTGCCGGAACTGAAAGACTGAAACTTCCATCATCTCTGGAAACAGTTCCTGTTTGGGTTCCGTCAATGTAAATATTGACTCCTGGGAGAAGTTCTCCTTTGTCACTCACAACACTTCCCCGGACTGTTTGTGCAGTCAGCAGGTAAAGAGGAAGCAGCATTAAAAATAGAATTAGAGTTTTTTTCATGGTAAAACAATATTACTAAATTTTTAGTGATAAAAAAATTACCAGTGAACAATACGTACTCAGCTTACAACTTCATAGGATCTTAATAGTTCAAATAAAACTGAACCAGATACTCTATCTAACCTATTCTTACGCTGGTCATGCTCAGGGATCCGCCAATCAGCTCATCATTGAATAAAGCCAGCTCCTCAGATTTATCTTTTAAGCCCAGTGTATAAATCAACGGAAGATAATGATCCGGTGTAGGTACTGCATATTGCATAAAGATCCCTTGTCCCTGATAGTTAATAATATTTTGAAAATTACCGTCCAAAAGCCAGTTGTTTGTTTTCTCTCTGGCTTCAACAGCCCAGTCCCAGCCGGCCCCTACCGTATTGATGTTTCTCCAGTCAATCAGGCGCAGGTTATGTACAATATTGCCGCTTCCAATAATCAGGATACCCTTTTCACGAAGCGTACTCAGCTTTTGGGCAAGTTCAAAATGATATTGGGGAGATTTTGTGTAATCAATGCTCAGCTGGATCACGGGAATATCTGCCTCAGGATACATATGCTTAATAACCGACCAGGCGCCGTGGTCAAGCCCCCAGCTGTGATCTTCTCCTACCGGAACAGGAGCCAGAAGCTCAGCCGTTTCTCTTGCCAGCTCAGGATTTCCGGGTGCAGGATACTGTACATCAAACAAAGCTTGTGGAAATCCACCGAAATCATGAATGGTTCTGGGCATTTCCATAGCGGTTACAAAAGTTCCCTGGGTATACCAGTGGGCAGAAATACACAAAATAGCATTAGGTTTTGGAATTTCCGAGGCTGCCTTTCGGAACCCTTGTACAAACTGGTTTTCTTCAATCGCATTCATGGGAGAACCGTGTCCCAGAAATAAAACGGGCATTCTCTGTGTACTTTTAAAATTTTCACTGATGTGCTGTAGATTGTTGAGGTTCATTGGATATAAATGTATTGAAAAGCAAAAGGCTCAAGGCTGTAGAAAAACCCTGAACCTTTTATTGTATGTGTTAGAAATTATGCCTGTTTTACAAACTGTAGTTCTCCGGCTACTTTTACTTCATCGCTTACCATCACACCTCCTGCTTCAAGAGCCGCATTCCAGTTAAGTCCGAAATCTTTTCTGCTGATCTTTCCTTCAAAAGAAAAACCTGCTTTAGTATTTCCCCAAGGGTCTACGTTAATTCCTCCGAAATCCACATCAAGAGTTACCGGTTTGGTAATACCGTTAATCGTAAGATTTCCTGTTACCTTATCGTTTAAGGTCTGAGAATCAAAAGTGATGGTTGGGTGGACTTCGGCGTTGAAGAATTCAGCAGATTTTAAGTGGTTATCACGGTCTGTATTATTGGTGAAAACAGAATCAGTCTGGATCGTAGCCGTTGTTTTAGCATTCGCAAAAGAATCATCTTCGGCTTCAATTTCAGCGGTGAACGTTCTGAAGCTTCCTTTTACATTAGAAATCATCATGTGTTTTACTTTGAAGGTAATTTCACTATGCGTTGGGTCTAGGTTCCATTTTGTTGCCATTGTAATATATTTTTTTGTTGTTAACTATGATGCAAATGTAGGACAGGGAACAGGTACAAATCATTGATATAGGATAAGAAATGCATATTTGCTGTGATCTTAATTTGATTTTACTTCATTATGATTTTATATCAGTACATAAAAAAAACTACTATTAAGGTAAGAAATAATTTTTATCAGTCCATGAATTCTATTTTATGAATGTTTTATTTTAACATTTCTTAACGGATGATTTTTATTTCTTATTTTTGACAGATTCAATTTTATACAATGAAATTATATAAATTCTCTTTATTGATGCTGGTTTTGGGGAATGCTGCATTTGCCCAGACCCAAAAGTTTACAATGGCTGAGGCTGTAAATGGGATGAGAACCAACCTTGCTGTGAAAAATATTTCCCAGTTTTCATGGTCTGCTGACGGAAAATCTTACATTCGGGCTGTGAAAGGCGGATACCTGATCACAGATCTGAAAACCAATAAACAGGATACGCTGATATCTTTAACACAGCTGAACGGGTCATTGGCTAATGATAAGCTAAAGACTGTTCCTCCAATTAAATTTTCCGGAAGCTCGCAGGGATACTTCAATACAGATGGGAATATGTTCTGGATTGAAAAATCAGGAAATGACTGGAAAATAAAGAATAAGGCCACCGTAGATCAGGATGCGGCCAATATAAAAATGTTTGATGACGGGCAGACCTTTGCTTTTACGGCAAAGAATAACCTATTTATCAATAAAAACGGGAAGACTGTTGCAGTAACCAATGAAGCTAATGAAAACATCATCAGCGGGCAGGCTGTTCACAGAAATGAATTCGGAATTGATACCGGAATTTTCCCTGCGCCGAACTCTGAGAGTGTAGCATTCTATAAAATGGATCAGACGATGGTTGCAGATTATCCGATTATCGACTGGTCTGTAACCCCGGCTGTTAATCACAATATCAAATATCCAATGGCAGGGCAGACTTCCCACCAGGTAACTTTGGGAGTATACAATATTAAGAGTCAATCAACCATTTTCCTAAAAATAGAAGGTGAAAAAGACCAGTATTTAACAGCTGTTACCTGGAGCCCGGATTCAAAATATATCTTTGTTGGCGTGCTGAACAGAGGTCAGAATCACATGAAGATGAATCAGTATGATGCTGCTACAGGAGAACTGGTGAAAACTTTGTTTGAAGAATCAGACAGTAAATATGTAGAACCACAGCATCCGCTCACCTTCTTCCCGAACTCCAACACAGACTTTATCTGGCAGAGCCAGAGAACAGGATACAATCATCTGTTTCACTACAGTCTGGAAAAAGGACTAGTTGCTCAAATCACTAAAGGAGACTGGGTAGTAACTGATATTCTGGGCTTTAACGAAAAGAAAAAAGAAATTTATTTTGTCTCTACCAAAGAAACACCTTTAGAAAGACATTTATATAAAATAGACTGGACCAATTACAAAATGCAGAGGCTGGATACAGCAGAGGGGATGCATACAGGCGTTTTAAGCAATGACGGAAATTATTTATATGATGCTTACAGCAATTCAAATTCACCGCGAGTCGCTAATATCATCAACACCGGTAACTTGAAATCTGTTAATATCCTTACCTCTGAAAATCCATTGAAGAATTACCAGAGACCGGAAATTAAAAACGTAGAATTAAAAGCAGATGACGGAACTCCTTTATATGGAAAAATCATCCTTCCTACCAATTTTGACCCGAACAAAAAATATCCTGCAATCGTTTATCTGTATAACGGACCACATTTACAGCTTGTAACCAATACTTTCCCGGCTTCCGGAAACCTTTGGTACGAATACATGGCACAGAACGGATATATAATTTTTACGATGGATGGAAGAGGATCTGCAAACCGCGGACTGAAATTTGAGCAGGCTGTATTCAGAAACCTTGGAACCACTGAAATGAATGACCAGATGAAAGGGGTGGATTACTTAAAGTCCCTCTCTTATGTAGATTCTCAGAGATTAGGAATTCACGGGTGGAGCTTCGGAGGATTTATGACGACAAGTTTTATGCTTCGTCATCCGGAAGTATTTAAGGTAGGGGTAGCCGGAGGCCCGGTGATAGACTGGAGTATGTACGAAATCATGTACGGCGAAAGATATATGGATACTCCACAGGAAAATCCACAGGGATATAAAACCGCCAATCTGCTGGATAAAGTTCAGAACCTGAAAGGAAAACTGCTGATGATTCACGGAGCTCAGGATGATGTAGTGGTTTGGCAGCATTCTGTGAAGTTTATTAAATCTGCAGTAGACAATGGTGTTCAGCTGGATTATTTTGTCTATCCGGGACATCCGCACAACGTTATAGGAAAAGACAGGGTGCACCTCATGCAGAAGGTAACAGATTATTTTGATCAGTATTTAAAGAAATAAAAAAAACAGAAAATCCAGCAATTGCTGGATTTTTTATTTATATCTGAATTGTTGTTTCCATTAATCATAAAACTCTTTGATCACATACCGGCCGTTATTGATTTTCTTCAGTTCCTTTAACAGATAATACCTGTGCAGAAATCCTGTCAGAACGACAATTTTTTGATGAGAATGTTCTTCTGCGACTTTATAAATATTTTTTGCCATAGTCCGATTACGGAGATCCCAGAAACCGGCCATCAGTTTAAACCCGTCCCGGTAGCTGATCTTTTTGCCATCAGGTTTTGTTACCCATCTTTTAGCAAACTCCGGTCTTCCGTCACTGATTTTTATTAATCCGGAATATTGGGCATTCTGTCTTTTTTTCGATATTTTATCAGTACCTGCATTGTTGAAGTTTTCGGGAGATAACCCTGCCGTTTTCATCAATTCTTTAGTGGTATTGGTGAAATCCTCGTAGAGACCGGCTTCCTTAGTAGTCAATGCTTTTGCTTTATACAGACTGTCAATCAGCTTTACGACCAGATTATCAGCCGGAACCATTCCCAGGTCTTTCCTGTATTGGTTTCTGCCTTCAAAATCAAAAGGAAACCTTAAGGTTTTCGGATACTTTTTTACATAAAGATTGCTGGCTTTTATCTCATTGCCATTAAGATCAACACCATTTTCATACTCTTTCATTCCTTCGCTGTCCACTTCATGAAGGATAATGTCCGGTTTGATTTTTTCAAGAATATCGAACAGTATTTTAGGATGGTAGTTAGGAACACTATCATGAATATTCCCGATCACATAGATCTCTGTTTTATTTTGAGAAAAGAACATACCGGCCACAAGAAGCAGAAATATACTGATGATAGATTTCATTCTGATAAAAATTAAGAGATAATTCTCCAAATATAACCAAGTAAAGGTGAATCAGCAAAACCGTTCTTAACAAACATCAATGCTTTTCATTTTTTACGGCTGTATTTTTGTATCTATAAAATCAGAAATATGGAATTAGGAATAGGAATGTTCGGGGATCTGGCTTTCGACCAGGCCACCGGAAAATATAGAGACGCAGGAACCAAAATTCGTGAAATCCTGGATCAGGTAAAGCTGATGGATGAGGTAGGACTTGATGTTTTTGCCATGGGAGAGCATCACCGTCCGGATTATGCCGTTTCATCTCCGGAAATGGTTCTGGCCGCTGCTGCATCCATTACCAAGAATATAAAACTGGCAAGTGGTGTTACCGTATTAAGTTCTTCAGAGCCGGTAAAAGTATATGAAGATTTTGCCACTTTAGATCTTATATCAGACGGAAGAGCAGAAATATTTGTAGGAAGGGGAAGCTTTATTGAATCTTTTCCGCTGTATGGCTATTCTCTGAATGACTATGAAGAGCTTTTCAATGAAAAACTGGAACTGCTGATGAAGATCAATACCGAAGAAAATGTAACCTGGTCAGGAAAACTCAGAGCTCCGATGCAGAACCAGACCGTTTATCCGAGAGCAAAAAACGGAGGAAAGATACCCATCTGGAGAGCCGTGGGAGGAACTCCGCAGTCTGTTTTAAGCGCTGCACAAATGGGAATGCCTCTGGTGGTGGCCATCATTGGCGGAATGCCTGCCCAGTTCAGAAACCTGATTGAATTCTACAAGCAGGAATATAAAAAAGCAGGACATGATGTCTCACAAATGCAGATCGCTGTTCATTCCCACACTTTTGTAAGTAATGATCCCTCAGTAGTAGACGGATACTTCCATAATTATAAATCCCAGATGGACAGGGTAGGAGCATCAAGAGGCTGGGCACCTTATACCAAAATGCAGTATGATGGCGGAAGAAGCCGTGAAGGCGCATTGTTTATCGGAAGCCCGGCAGAAGTAGCCGATAAGATTGCTTATATGAAAGAACTCTTCGGAATTACAAGATTTATCGGGCATATGGACATCGGAGATCCTGCTCATGATATCACCCTGAAATCAATAGAATTGTTCGGTGACGAAGTAAAGCCAGCTGTTCAGGACCTTTAAAAATAAAGCTCCGCTGATTTTCAGCGGAGTTTTTTTATGGTGTAAATATCATCAGCTTTCTAAAAACTTTGTGGGGTTAAAATTTAAAATAGGCTGTTTACACAATTTCAATCAGGCTTCCCCGCTCTTCATCCCGGGTTATATTCAGGGCGGCAGGTATTTTTTCTTTCAGCTCTTCCACGTGGGAAATGATCCCAACAATTCGGTTTTCTTTCTGAAGGCTCATCAGCGTCTCAAAAACAATATTCACCGATTCGGTATCCTGTGTACCGAAACCTTCATCAATAAAGAAGAAATTCTTATCAGCCGCAGCATTGGACTGGACGCTTTCTGCCAGTGCCAGAGCCAGGCTTAAAGAAACCTGGAACGCCTGGCCTCCCGAAAGCGTTTTTACACTTCTGCTTCTGCCTTCATTCAGGTAATCGATGATCTCAAAATCATTGTTTTCATTAAGCTGTAAACTCAGCTGGTTTCTTGTCATTCTATGGAAACGTACATTAGCATGATCACACAGCTGTCTCAGATAAATGGAGGAAACATACTGTACAAAACCTGCTCCTTTGAAAAGATTCATCATCAGTTTCAGGTTTTCAGAACGTTTTTGAAGTCGGGACAGGTCTTTTAAAAGGTCTTCTTTCTTTTTGTACTCATTTTCCAGCCTTTCAATTTCTGCGGTGATTTTTACAACAGATTCACCAATCTGTTTCACTTCTCCCTGAACGGTATTGAACTCTTCTTCAGCTTTGGCGAACTGAGTTTCATCAAAAGAAAAATCCTTCAGCTTGATTTCCAGTTCATCAATTCCATTTTTCAGGGTTTCAAATTCAATACGGAAAGCCTGAACGGTTGTTCTTATATGCAGAACATTAATCTCCTGTTTCAGAATAGGACGGATTTCATCAAGTGAAGCGAAATTCTGTTCCTGAAGTGTTTCTTTCACTCGTTCCTGATGGGTAGAAATTTCCATCTTGAGCTCCGAGATTCGTTTTTCCAACTGTTCAACCACTGTTTTTTGTGAAGCCAGCTGAGGGGAAAGTTCTTTTTCCTGTTGGATCAGTTTCTGGTAATTCTGCTCGGTCTCTGCATTGGAACGGGAGAGTTTTTGATAGATATCTTCAACTTCAACTTTTGTTTTTTCATGGTAATCATTCCAGTTCAGGATTTTTAATGCTGAGCGGCTGGTATTGATCTGCTCTTCTTTTTTGGCCTCTTCCAATCTGAAAGTTTCCAGTGCATTTCTGTATTTTTCTGCATTTTTACTTTCTTTTTCCAGGGTTTCACGTTCTTTCAGAATACTCTGATCTGCCAGTTCAATTTCCTTTTCAATGGCAAAAGAAGCCGCTCGCTTTTCTTCAAAATCCCTTTCATTATTGGGATCAAACTGAGACCAGGTAAAACTTTTCAGATGCTCTTCCATATCTTTTTGAAGCTGTTCCGCTTTTTTCACCTCCGAAATAAGCTGATCTTCATAAATGGCTTTTCTCTCCAGAATTTTCTCTGCCGTGGTTTCTTTCTTTTGAAGTGCAGCAACTTGCTGATCTATAGCCTCCATCTTTTCCTGTATCTCCTGAATTCCTGAATGTATATCATGAAATTCCACAATAGCCGGATGATCCAAAGAACCGCAGAGAGGACAGGCCTCTCCTGAATGAAGCTCATCAGCAAACCGGGAAAGTTCTTTCTGAACCTTCAAATGATCCAGTTTTTGGGACCAGCCCCTTTTCTGTTTTTCAAAATCAGCATATAAAGCTTTAAAATCTTCCTTAAATCGTTCAGTATTAATTTGAAGAGGTTTTAATTCTTCTTCAGTCAGTTTGATTTCCTTCTGTCCTTTTTCAACTTTTACAGCCTGTTCATCCATAAGTTTCTTCAGGCTTTTTTGATGGATAAACCAGTTTCCGGCATTCAGAAGAAGTGTTGAATCAAGCTTTTTAGCCTTTAACGCTTCAGTATCTTTTGCCAGTTTCTCAATATTTTTCCGGAGATTTTCCATGACCGCTTCCACTTCTCCTACCATTGCCTTTCCTTTGGCGGTTCTGTCTTTAAGAGCGGTAATATCGGTAGAGTAGCCAAGCATCTGCAGGATTAGTAACAGTTCATTTTCCTGTATTCTGGATTGATCCAACTGTTCAAATTGAGGCTGCAAAGCAGTAAGCTGCTGTTTTACCCAGTTGAAATCTGCTTCTGTCTGCTGAAAAAGTTTTGTCTGTTTCTCTTTTTCCGCTTTTTGTTCTGAAATTTCCTTAGTCAGTTTCTGGTCTTCAGTGATCAGAGGACTGAATATTCTGGACACTTTATCATATTGTTCAGCCTGTACTTCCAGCGCATCCATTTGCTGTTTCTGTGCAGATAATCCGCTGAACTTTTCTTTTTTCTGCTTTAAATTCTCAAAATCAGCCTTTAAATTTTTAAGCTGTTGAAAACCTTCAGCGATTTTCTGAAACCGGGCATCTGCCTCACTGAATTTTTTCTTTTCTTCAGCCAAATTTTCTTTGTGAAGCTGTATTTTCTCTTCATTAATTTCTTCAAAGCCTTTAAGCTGGCCCTCCAGCTGATTCAGTTCCGCATTGTTATCGGTATTCAGCGTTGAAGCATTATTGTAAAGGTCATAACGGTGAAGGCTGAAAATCTCCTTCATCATATTGGTCCGTTCTGTGGCTTTCAATTCCAGGAATTCCTTAAACTGGCCTTGCGGAATGATAATCGTGCGCTTAAAATTGGCATAATTTAAACCTACAATTGCTTCAATATCTGCGTTTTCCATGGAAACCCATTTCCCGCCGATATGATGATAAATGTCCGCTGAATGTGGATTTACATCATCAAACCTTTTGGAATTTCTTCTGAAATCTCTGGTAACGCGGAACAATTTATTCTCATAATTCAAAAAATCAAACTCAATATAAAACCGGTTCGATTTTAAATTCATCATATTATAAGCCCGTTTATCATTGGTATTCAGACGTTCTGTTTTTCCGTAAAGGGCAAATGAAATGGCTTCCAGAATGGATGATTTTCCGGAACCCACAGAACCGAATATTCCGAATAATCCTGCATCGGTAAGATTTTTAAAATCGATGATCTGGCGTTCCTGGTAAGAATAAAGCCCTTCGATGGTCAGTTGAACAGGGATCATAGTTTATAGTTTTTAATTTCATTAAACAGGTTCATCAGTTCTTCATTGGCTTCCTGGCCGCCGTTTTTAGATTTAAAATAATCTTTGAAAAGGGGTTCTATATTCTGGTTTAAGTTCATTTCGTGAGAATGGTTCTCTGCAGGATTAAGGTTCTTTATTTTCGGGATCAGGTGAACAATACCGGTATGCGACTGGTAAAGCAGTTTCCTTTCATCGGCTGTGATAAAAGTTTCGCTTTCCAGGGTAAGCTCAATAAAAGTATTTGGGTTTTCCTTCAGCCACTGAACGGTATCTTCAACATTGCTGAATATTTTCCGTACTAAAGCTTTTCCGCTTTTCAGAGGCTTTTTTTCAACAGAAACATTTTTTCCGGGGAAAGCTTCAACCATAGAAACATATTTGGTTTGCCCGGCCTCACTGAAGCTGTAGCAGAGCGGTGAAGAAGAATAAATTACCGGCTTTTCTGCTGTTCCTATATTCCTGAAACCATGAAGATGTCCCAGTGCCGTATATTGAATCTGCTCCGGAATACAGTCTGAATAGATCATATCCGCATTTCCGATCCTGATTGGTTTTTCCCCTTCCGGTTCTTCTAAAACAGGACCGTCTTTTTTATTCATATACAGATGGGCGGTCAGAAGATTAACGCCTGTATCATCGCAAAATTCTTCTGCCAGCGCCTTCCAGGTATCAGAGAGGACTTTATTGATCTCTTCCTCTTTATTTTCTCCGAAATATTCCTTCAAACGGGCTTCATTCGCATAAGGAGTGTGAAGAATTCTCACCGGAAAATCCAGATTTTCGATTTTCAGCTCTATAAATCCTTCTTTTGACCGGGTAATTTCAAAATATTCTGTTTTAAAAGGAGCGATATGGGCTCTTGGATGGCCAATCAGAATAATTCCGCATTCCCGGGCCAGTGGATCCGGAGCATCAATCAGACTGGGAGAGTCATGGTTTCCTGAAATAGCAATGACCGGACGGCAGCCATTTCTGGAAAGATGTTTCAGGGTTTTATAAAAGAGCTCAACAGCTTCTACCCCCGGATTGAAATTATCAAAAAGATCACCGGCTACCAGGATCATATCGGCATTCTGTTCATCAGCAATAGCCGCAATTTCTTGCATAACCATAACCTGTTCTTCCATACGCGGGAAGCGGTCCAGACGTTTTCCTAAATGCCAGTCGGCAGTGTGCAGAATTTTCATACCTCAAAGGTAAGGACAAAATTGGGATACGGGATTCCGGATTTCCGTATCAATTTATAATAATTTAATTTTGTGAAAAAATAAACAATGCAGCAGTCCTCCAAAGATCCCTTACACGGAAAAAGACTAGATGCCATTCTGGAAGAACTGGTAGAATATTACGAAGGCTTTGAGAAGCTGGGGGAACAGATCAATATCAAATGCTTTACCGATAATCCAAGTATCAGTTCATCTTTAAAATTCCTAAGGAAAACTCCCTGGGCAAGAACAAAAGTTGAAAGCCTTTACCTGTTTGTTCTGAGGCAGAAGAAAAGAGACGAAAAAGAAAAGTAAAGTGCTGCCTGAAGATTTTGCCTTGAATTCTTTTCTCTGAACAATCATTTCAAAAACAGTATATTTGTATCATTAATCGTGAAAGAACTCACGACAAAAAAGAAAAATATGACAATTGAAAAAAATCACGTTGTAGCTGTAAAATACATCCTTCACACCATTGAAGAAGATGGAAGTAAAGTTCTTGCAGAAGAAACAACAACAGAAAATCCACTTACATTTTTGTACGGTGTGGGAATGATGATTCCAAAATTTGAAGAAAATATCTTAGGATTGAAAGCAGGTGATAAAGCAGCTTTTGTTATTCAGCCGGAAGAAGCTTACGGTGACAGACAGCCTGATGCTATCGTTCAATTGCCAATGGAGATGTTTAAAGAATCAGGAACTCCGCCTATCGGGGCTATTTTACCTTTATCTGATAACCAGGGAAATAATTTCCAGGCATTTGTGGTAGAAATCACTCCGGAAGCTGTAGTGGCAGACCTTAACCATCCTATGGCAGGTAAAGTTTTAGATTTCGAAGTAGAAGTTTTAAACACGCGTCCTGCTACAGAAGAAGAGCTGTCTCATGGTCATGCTCATGGAATTGACGGAACAGAAGGTCACTAAAAATATAATATCCGGTTTTGCCGGATATTTTTAATTAAAAAAGAATCAACCGCGGTATTTTTACTGCGGTTGATCTGTTTACAAGCTTTTATCGGTAAGTTCAATTTTCAGATATTCTGTTTTATGAGCCGGGTCTGAAGTGTTGGTGTTCAGATGAGTCGCCTTAAAATAAAGAGTATTGTAGGTTACCCATACCAATGACCGGGAATCAATAGCCTTGAAATTGGTAAAGTTGATATACAGCAGGTTTTCAAAACTGTCCGTTTTCGGATTGTACCGGGTCAGCGTAAAATCCGAGCCCACATCATTGTTTGATTTCATACAGGCAATAAGCTTCAGTGTTGTATTGATTGCCGGATAACCCAGAAAAGTTATTCCTTCATCCTGTCTGGAGGAGCGGTAGGCCGTATAGTATTTATCTGTATTATAACTATTCTCGCTCATAAAGAATTCTCTTTGGGTAACCGGAGAAAATCCTATATACCGGTTGATATATTCTGCTTCCTCGTCCACTTCCTTTTTATCGATTTTTAAGAAATTCAGGCTCCAGGTTTTGCCGTCAAAATGCACCTCCGGATTTGGAGAAATTCTCTCATTGAGGCTTTTGCTTTGTGCCTGAATATAGGCTGCCTCATCAATTATGGTTACGACGGCATAGTTTTTCGACGTTCTGGTCTTAAAATCATCCAGATCTTTTACCGTAGAGCTCCGGATTTCATTCAGATCAATACCCTGAACCGAAAGCTGGGAGTCTTTGGTAAATTCTTTCTTAGAAACGTAAGCGGTAATGGTTCTGTTCGGCTGATATGCTATGGTGTAATGAATTTCAAAAAAATCATTCAGATCCTTAAAGCCATAATAATTATTCAGCTTATCATTTTTGATCTTTAAAACTTTGGCATCAGCTTTTGGTTCCGTATACAAGGATACAGAGTCCATTTTGGAATAAACTTCAAAAGGAACTTCATTAATATTGTCAACCTGCTGTGCTTCTTTAAAATCATTGATCTCTGCCTTCGGGTTTGGGATCTTCTGCTGAATGGAGTCTTTTTTTGTTTCCGCAGATGATGATGCAGATTCTTTTTTGCAGCTTACAATAAGTGAAATCAGGCTGATGCCCGCTAATATCTTTTTCATAGAATAGTTGGAGTAGTGTTTATCTATTCAGCATCATATTCTGTGACATCAATAAAGGTAAGATACCACTGAGCATTTATTTTGGTAAGAATACATCTGAATCCGTTGATGGGAGCATTTTCTTTACTGTTTTCGGCAAGTGTTACAAAAACGGTATTCTTCGGGTCGGTATTGATTTTGAAAATATCCTGTTCCTTCACTGAATACTGTTCCAGAAAACGGTCGGCATATTGATTCACAATATTAGAATTGATTTCCAAAGATAAACCTTCCTTTTTCCATTTCTTGTTTTTGCTGTCGTATTCCGGAGCCGGCCCGAATTGTATGGGGAACTGATTGCGGATATTCCATGATTTCTGAATATATCCTAAAGACATACTGAAATCAACCTCTTCATTAAGAACAAAGCCCAGATCTCCGGCACTTTTAAACAGAATTCCCACCCCATAATCTTTGTTCACATACCTGTTCAGAAGATCGGCGTTTTTAGTCTGAAATCCTTTCAGAATATCAGTAACAGCTGCTGAAATCTGTTTTTTGTCATCACTGCTCTGTGCATTGAAAAAACTGAAGCTGCAAATCAGCATCAGTGTCATGTAAATCATCTTCTTCATATCTTGTTAACTTAAAAATTCACCTGAAACATAATACCACCGGTCATGCATTTTCTGGAACACGGAAAACTCGTGGTGGAGCTGCTGATTTCCGTCCTGATCTGTATAATAGGCTTTAAATTCCACATGATTTAATGCCGGAGTCCGGATAATTTCCAGTTTTGTCCATTCATTGATTTCTCCCCATTCCTGAAGGTCTTTTTTGTTATGATACTTTCGTTTTCCGGGAAGGGTGGTTTCCATAAGATATTCCCCGTTAGGAATCGCAAATGCAGAAAACCTTGAACGCATTAATGCTTCGGCTGTAGGAGCATGCTGTTCTCCTTTGTGGTAAGGGCTGCAGCATTCTTCATACGATTTTCCGGAACAGCAGGGACAGTCCATAATGTTGTATTTTATTTGTTGAAAGGCAAAAATAATGAATATTGGGAGATAATTCCTTTATAATAGGCCTTGGTTCTGTATTTCGGTAGATGAAGATTCTGAAAAAATCTGTTGCAAAGAAAAAGTACGGGCTGCAAACTAAATAACCTGCTTTGATTCTGTGCTTTATTTGATCGCCACTGTATGAATTTTTATGAGTGAGTTAGTGGCTAAAAACAAGAATTGTTGCCTTCCAGCATAAAAAAAGAAGCACTCCGAAGAATGCTTCCTTTTGTTTATTTAATGAAACCTCTGTTTCTTAATAAAGGTTTGATATCCGGATCGTGTCCTGTGAAATCTCTGAACGCCTGGTTAAGATCTACAGAGTTTCCTACAGAAAGAATATATTTTCTGAAGCGGTCGCCGTTTTCTCTGGTCAGCCCTCCGTTATTTTTAATCCATTCCCATGCATCATTGTCAAGAGTTTCAGACCACAGGTAGGCGTAATATCCTGCAGAATACCCTCCGCCCCAGATGTGAGCGAAATAAGGGGTGTGGTATCGTGGAGGAACGGTTGCCAAGGTGAATCCGTGGTCTTTCAATGATTGTTTTTCAAAATCTAAAACCGGGATCAGCTGGCTTTGATTGGTTACGGTATGCCAGTCCATGTCCAGAGCAGCAGCAGAAACAAGTTCTGTGGTCATATAGCCCTGATTAAAGGTTGCTGCTTTCTTGATCTTATCAACCAAAGCCTGAGGAATAGGCTGCCTGGTCTCATAATGAATCGCATAATTTTTAAGAACTACCGGATCTAAAGCCCAGTGTTCGTTGATTTGGGAAGGGAATTCCACAAAATCTCTCGGTACATTGGTTCCTGAAAGAGAAGGGTATTTCTGGCTTGCAAACATACCATGAATGGAATGTCCGAACTCATGGAACATGGTAGATACATCGTCATAGCTGATCAGGGAAGGTTTACCCGGAGCAGGCTTCTGATAGTTGTAACAGTTGACAATGACAGGCTTTGTTCCTAAAAGGTAAGACTGTTCTACAAAATTACTCATCCATGCACCCCCATTTTTAGAATCTCTCGTATAGAAATCAAGATAGTAGATAGCAATAGACTTTCCGTCATGATCAAAAACCTCATACGTTACTACATCCGGGTGATATACCGGAAGATCAGTTCTCTTTTTGAAAGTAAGACCGTAGAATTTTTCTGCGGCATAGAAAACTCCTTTTTCCAGAACTGTTGTTACTTCAAAATAAGGCTTGATCTGGTTTTCATCAAGATCATATTTCGCTTTTCTCACCTGCTCCGCATAGAAATTCCAGTCCCAGGGCTCTACCTTGAATCCTCCTTTCTGCTGATCAATCAGGTCCTGAATATCTTTAGCTTCACGTTTTGCCGTTTCTACAGCGGGAGATGCAATTTGGTTCATCAGTTTTTTAGCTGCTTCCGGAGTTTTAGCCATCTGATCCTGAAGCTTCCAGTCTGCAAAGCTTTTTTTGCCTAAAGTCTGAGCTTTTTTCAGTCTTAAAGCAGCTAGTTTTTCAATGGTTTCTCTGGTATCACTTCCATCACCTTTTTCAGCCCGCTGCCAAGATGCTTTGAACAGCTTTTCTCTTGAAGCTCTGTTCTTCATATTCTGAAGGAGAGGCTGCTGGGTGGTATTCTGAAGTGCCAGAAGGTATTTTCCGGGCTGGCCCGCTGTTTTGGCATCGGCTGCTGCCGCTGCAATTTCATCGGCTGAAAGTCCGTCTAATTCTTTAACATCAGAGAAAAATACACCTCCCTGTTTTCTCGCTTCCAGTAATTTATTTGAATATTGGGTAGAAAGGGAAGCCAGTTCCTGATTAATCTGCTTTAGTTTTTCTTTGTCTGCTGCAGAAAGGTTTGCACCGGCAATTTCAAAATTCTGTTTATAATATTGTACCAGCCTTTTTCCCTCAGCATCCAGACCATCTTCTTTTATTGATTTGATTCTTTTGTACAGGTTTTCGTTCAGGTACATTTTATCAGAATGTGCGGCAAAAATAGGAGCATATTCCTCGTCTAAAGCCTGAAGGGTAGGGTTGGTATTAGCACTTGTAAGGTTGGAGAATACAATAACCGCTCTTTTTAGTACTTCACCGCTTTTTTCAAGGGCAACAATTGTATTTTCAAAAGTAGGAGCTTCCGGATTATTGGCAATTTTCAGAATTTCAGCATCCTGTTGCTTTAATCCGAAGTCAAATGCCGGTTTAAAGTGTTCGTTTTTAATTTTATTGAATTCCGGAGCTTCATATTGAAGCTTGCTTTTCTTCATAAAAGGATTGGAAGATAAGGACGGATCGGTAACAGGAACTTCCTGTTGAGTATCGGTTTTCTTCATTGTAGTACAAGATTGGTTAAGTGCCAGAGCAGAAATTAACAATACCGATGAAATATTTTTCATAAATTAGTTGTTATTAAAGTATAAAGATATTAAAAACTTAATTTATAAAAGTAGTAAACATGAAATCAAGGAATCTTTTTATTCTGTCAGCCTTTGTGCTGTTAGCATCATGCAACGAAAGGCATGAGAAAAAAAACAGGGAAAATAAAGGCTGGGTAGATAAAGTGATCAGTAAAGAAAGCGGTCCGGTTAAACAGAAAGAATTCAGTGGTGATTTTGATGAGATTGAGGTTTCGCAGGCAATTGATGCTGAAATCATTAAATCTGAAACAGAACGGGTAGTTATTTCTGCGCCTGAAAATATCATCAATGAGATCCTTGTGGATAATAGCGGCGGGAAACTGCATATCCATTACAAACCGGGAATAAGAGTGATGAATATTAATAAAGTGACGGCAAAAATCTATACCAAAGATTTTACCAAACTTATTGCTAATTCTGCAGCGAAGATTACAGTAAAAGACAAATTTATCCAGGATAAAACTGATATTGAGGTATCCAGTGCTGCCAATATTTCCGGAGATCTTGAAGCTAATGATTTTGATATTTCCATAGACAGCAGCAGTAACTTCAGCGGGAAAATCTGGGCGGTAGATCTTGATATTGATGCATCTTCGGGAGCCAGTGTGGATATTTCGGGGAAAGCCAAAAATGCAGATGTAAGCTCATCTTCAGGCAGCAGTGTTTCTGCGGAGTCAGTTGTTGCCGATCATGTAAAAGCAGAAGCATCCAGTGGGGCAAGTGTACACATCAGTGCCGTTTCCAGTGTAAAAGCTGAGGCATCTTCCGGCGGAAGTGTGGATATTTCCAAAAAAGGCCCGCTTCAAAACGTAACCAAAGAAGAAAGCAGTGGCGGAAGCGTAAATATTCAATAAATTAATCAGGATTCTCCTCATCTTCATCTTCTGCGGATGAGGAGCCTTCCCAGCCTCTTTGGTCAAAATTCAGATTGTCATAAGCCAGCAGCTCTTCTTCACGCTGAAGAATTTCCTTTGTAGTAAACAGGGCAATATCGTTATCCTCTTTTAGTTTGGCCAGCTTTCGTATAGAAGCTTTATCAATAGCCATAAACCTTTGTCCGAGACGTCTTGCTGCATATTTCCTCATTCCTGTTTCGTGTAGCACATCTACAGCCATATCTACAGCTGTTCCCAACGTTTCACGATAAATATTGTTGATTCCGTTGTTGAGGTAGTCATAGGCGTCAATCCTGTTTTTAGCACGCACAAAGATTTTTACTTTCGGGTAATGTTCGCGGACCAGATCAGCAATGAACTTATTATCATCAGGATCATCAAGACATAAAACCAGAATTTCAGCATCTTCAATACCGGCTGCCCTTAAAATGGGGATTCTTGTTGCATCGCCGTAATAGACTTTAAAACCATAACTTCTCAACAGTTTCACACGATCTGAATCTCTGTCCAGAACCGTTGCTGAAATTTTATTGGCTTTCAGAAGACGTCCCACTGTACTGCCAAAGTGTCCGAATCCTACAATAATAATCTTCTTCTGACTTACATCACTGTCCAGAATATTGTAATCATGTTCTCCTTCCGGAATTTCTTTAATAAATTTCGGAGTAATGAACTTATCATTGATGATCAGAAGGATAGGGGTAATACACATGGTAATTGCTGTAACAGCCATCATCTGCGCGTTCAGTTCAGGTCCTAAAAGATAAAGATCTGTGGCATAATTAATCAGTACAAAGGCAAATTCCCCAACCTGCGAAAGAGCAAAGGCATAAAACAGACTTTGTGGTGTATCAATCCTGAAGAATTTTCCGATAGCGTAGAGGACCATGAATTTTACAAACAGTACCGCTAATACCGTACTGAAAATAAATAAAGGATCCTGCTGAATAATATTGAAATTGATTGTTGATCCCACACTTACAAAGAAAACTGCCAATAGCAGACCTTTAAAAGGGTTGATTTGTGCTTCCAGCTCATGCCTGAATTCACTGTTGGCCAGCATTACGCCTGCAAGGAAAGCTCCCAGAGCGGGGGAGAGACCAATAGCCACCATCAGTTCGGAAACACCGATCACCAGAAATAGGGAAGAGGCGGTCAGAAGTTCTGTCATCCCGGATTTGGAAACATAGCGTAAAAACGGAACAAATACATATCTGCCCAAAAGGATCAGGACGGCAACTCCAAAGATTACCGTTCCGGCCTGAAGCCATTCCGGAAGTTTCTGGATCAGGATCTGGATTTCGTTATCATGATGGCTTGCTTTATAATTGGCAATAAGCGGGAGAATGGCAAGAATAGGAATTACGGCAATATCCTGAAACAGGAGCGTAGAGAAGGAAGCTTCTCCTGCAGTGGTTTTAAAGTTATTCTTTTCCTGAAGGGTCTGCAGAACAATGGCTGTGGAAGATAATGCAAAACACATGGCAACGGCAACGGCTTTATCTATTCTCCAGCCTGCGCTAATGAATACAAGAAATAACAGTGAAATTGTGAGGATCATCTGAGTAAGTCCAAGCCCCATGATTTTTTTCCGCATTTCCCAGAACTTTCTGGGTTCCAGCTCCAGCCCTACCAGAAAAAGGAGCATGATAACCCCGAATTCACTGGCGTGCATTATATCATTAACATCTTTTCCCGTAAGCCTGAGAACATAAGGTCCTATGATGATGCCGCCTAGAATATAGCCGATCACAGAGCTAAGCCCGAATTTCCTGGCAAGCGGAACCATAATGATGGCTACTCCCAGGAAAATTAATGTATTCATTGCTAAGCTGGATTCCATAAGCTATTGATTCAAAAGTTCTGTAAATTCTTTTTTGTGTAAAATAATTTCTTTTTTGCTGAGTTTATTGGCTTCGTAGACAATCTTAAGGTGTCTGATATCTGCTTTGAAGACTTTTAATGATACAATCAGCCCGCTGATCAGTTCATCAACGGTATACTGATAGGTTCCGTCTTTACTGAAAGATCTTTCTTTTCCTCCGGTGGTAACAAGAATGTAGACTTCTTTTCCTTCTAATGGATTATGCTCTCCTTCCTTCAGCCAGTCCCTGTCAAAAACTTCATCAATCCACAGCCTTAGAAGTGGCGGCATTCCAAACCAGATGAGAGGAAACTGGAATATAAAACGGTCATAGTTTTTTAAACGTTTTCTTTCTCTGAAGGCAGCAATATGAAAATCAGGATATTCTTCATAAAGATCTCTTAACGTATAATGCTGGTGCCGGACATAGAAATTAATGAGCTCCACATTTGAATTGGAGTGCTCCAGATAAGGATGGGCAAAAACTACCAGCGTCTTCTTCATAAACCTGTTTTTAGTAAATATAATGAAAAAATATTGAATTAAAACCAATTTTTATATTGGTTTGTTAACTTTTTAATATGATAAATTGAATTTAATATTAAAAAGAATAAAGAAAGGTTTATTTTTTAGTGTTTTAAATAAAAAATCGGACTGTTTAGTCCGATTATGTTGAATTTTAAATATTGTTGAGCTACCATCCGCCGGATGCACCTCCTCCGCCAAAGCTTCCGCCTCCTCCGAAGCCGCCAAAGCCACCTCCACCGCCTGAGCTTCCGCCACCGAAACCGCCTCCTCCGAAGCCTCCGGGGAAAGGGAAGAATCCGCCCGGATAATTTCTGCGTCCGCGTCTGGTGATAATGACGTCGTCATCGTCATAGTTTCCTCCGCCGCCACGGCCTCCTCCTTTATTTCCAAAGAGAATGGCAATGATGATGAAAATAACAAATGCAATAATGAGCACTTTGAAAGCGCTTCCATTACCGGAAGGGGATGAGGTTTCCGTTGGTTTAAATTTCCCCTCAACTGCTTCCATAATTGCTGAGGTCCCGCGGTTGATTCCTTCATACCAGTTTCCCTGTCTGAAATGAGGGGTCACGATGTAATCAAGAATCTGTCCCGTTACCGAAGCTGTAAGATACTGCTCTACAGCTCTTCCCTGCTGGATAGACATCGTCCGGTCTTCCGATGCAATCAGAAAGACAACACCGTTATCCACACCTTTTTTCCCGATTCCCCATTTTTCACCAAACATGGTAGCCAGAAAATTAATGTCTTCTCCTTTGGTAGAACGAATGATGACTACTTCAATTTCCGTTGAGGTAGAATCTGCAAATTTAATCAGCTTATTGTTCAGCTCATTTTTTTCCTGTTGGGTAAGCAATCCTGCCTCATCAAAAACAGGATGGAGGACTGCAGGTTTTGGGGGAATGGTATACTGTGCTGATACAAAAGTGTAAAAGCAAAGCAGCATTAATGAAAATACTATTTTAAGAGAACGTAATTTCATTTGGTAGTTGGTTGGGGTTTTCTCCCTGTACGGGAAAATATTTTTTTAACTCAATACCGGTTTCCAGAATAGCACTTTTCAATGCTTTATAATAATTTCCTTTGGCAAATTCAGCGGTGATATAATCATGAAGATGATCCCAATAGGATTGGTGTACTTTGTTATGAATTCCAACATCTCCAATAATGGCCAGATATTTTTTTTCAAAATTCACATGAAAAAGCACAGCATTCCTGTCCGCAGTTTTATTCATACAAAGTTTTCTGAAAACTTCAAATGCCGTTGTTGCATTCTGGTCTTCGGTGTTAGAGTCTATATGCACTCTGATTTCACCTGTAGAATGTTCTTCTGCCGACTGTATGGCTTCCACGAGGGAGCTGATCTGCTGATGGGTCAGGAATTTATTCATCTTTGAATACTTCTGGAGCTTTATTGGCTCCGGCTTCGGCCTTGAAATAAGGTTTTTCTTTAAAGTTGGTGAAATTTGCCAGAATGTTATTCGGGAATGTTTTTATGGATGTATTGTACTGTTTAGCGGCATCATTATAATACACCGTTTCGGTTCTGATGCTGTTTTCAATTGCAGTATATTCTCTCTGGAAGTTAATGTACTGCTGGTCTGCTTTTAAGTTCGGGTAAGACTCTACTACCGCCATCAATCTGCTCAATGCTCCGGATAATTCTCCCTGTGCTGCCTGGAATTTTGCCATATCAGCTTCGGTCATATTCGTAGGGTCAATGTTGATAGAAGTGGCTTTAGATCTTGCTTCCACTACTTTTGTTAAAGTTTCCTGCTCAAATTTGGAATAGGATTTAATAGTTCTTTCCAGATTAGGAATAAGATTGGCTCTTTTCTGGTAAACAGTCTCTATATTAGACCATTTAGCATCTACGTTCTGTTCTTTGTTAACGAAATTGTTGTAGCCGCTTTTTCCCCAGAAGAAAATAACTGCAACAATGATAAGCAGCGCAATACCGATAGTTCCTGCGCTCAGACAGCCTTTATTTTTCATAGTTTATTTTTTTTAATTTTTTGTGCTAATCAAATATACAAATTATGTGCTAATTTTGCAGAAAATTATTAGAATGATAACAATAGTGGTGGCGATAGGAGAAAACCGCGGTATTGGTTCCAACAACCAGATGCTATGGCACCTTCCTAAAGATTTAAAACATTTTAAAAATATTACTACGGGACATCCTGTAGTAATGGGCAGAAAAACGTATGAAAGTATAGGAAAGCCTCTCCCTGGACGTACTAATATTGTCATTTCAAGAAAGAATGACTGGTTTGAAGAAGGTATTCTGATTGTTGGGAGCATCAAGGAAGCTCTGAAGTTTGCGAAAAAAATTGATGAAGAAGTATTTATAATCGGAGGAGGAAACATTTACAAGCAGACTATTGATTTAGCTGATAAGATTGAACTTACTACGGTTAAAGCAACTATTGATGCGGATACTTTTTTCCCGGAAATAGATGATAAAATTTGGAGAAAAACAAATGAAATCTGTCATGAAAAGGACGAGAAAAATCCTTACGATTTCTGTTTCCAGACGTTTGAAAAAATCAGGACTGATGAGCTTTGAAAATTCTAAGTTCCAAGTTCTGGGTTCTAACCTCTAAATTCTTTATCTTTGCACTTCTAAAGTTGAATAATGAATAAATACATAAAAATTGTAATTGCGGCAGTTCTTATCCTTTTAGGACTTTACATGATGATCTTTACGAGAAGTTTAGGCTGGGGAATTGTTGTGTTCCTTCTTGCTTCACTGCCGATCTTACTTTTCTTTAAAAATGAATATATTCTCCTTGCTTTCTGGCAACTGAGAAAACAGAA
Source organism: Chryseobacterium indologenes (assembly GCF_001295265.1). Classification (GTDB taxonomy): domain Bacteria; phylum Bacteroidota; class Bacteroidia; order Flavobacteriales; family Weeksellaceae; genus Chryseobacterium; species Chryseobacterium indologenes_A. Next base: position 37,011 of record NZ_LJOD01000015.1, read on the forward strand.
TATGGAAAAAGCCGCCGAATGGTTGGCTCAGATCACTAATTATCAGACACAGCTTCATAAATCCCAATACGGATATTTCCACTATTTATTAGGTCTTACGCAGGCGCAGGCACATCCTGCGAAAGTAGAGCCCTTAATGAAAAAAGCGCTGGAATATGGTTTAAATATGAAGCATGACCGCGCCATGGCTACCTTAAATCTTGCAGCGGCTGCTATATCAAAAGGAAGAAAGCAGGAAGGACAGAGACTACTGGATGAGGCAAAAAGGCTAGACAGTGCAGGGATGATGACAGATCAGATTAAAATGATGAAGGACCAGCTGAAAATGCCTACAATGCAGAAGCATATGCATAATCCTAACATGAGACAAAGAGGAAAATTCTTCTAACAGATATAACAAAAGCACCTGAATTAAGGTGCTTTTTTATTTTGAAAAACGTTGAATTACATTTCGGAATTCTGATCATAGCCATAAAATTTGGGCATCTGCCATTGGTATTTCACAGCAAGTGTTCTGATCGCAACAATCAGTATAATTGTAAATATCTGTATAAATGTATAGGATAATGATGTAAATTTAGTCATCAGAAGAAACGCGGATCCCCCTACAATACAGGCAGTGGCATAAATCTCTTTTCTGAAGATCAGAGGAATCCTGTTCAGAAGAATATCCCGTATAATCCCTCCGAAACAGCCGGTAATGGTACCCAGAGCAATACATATTAAGGGATGGATACCTGCATTTAATCCTTTCTGAACCCCGATAATGGTGAAAAGCCCAAGTCCGAAGCTGTCAAAAATGAAAAGGGTTACCTTAAAGTTTTTTTCAATGGATTTAAATACCATGGCAAATATTGCGGTAATCAGGATCAGTGCACACATCAACAGGTCATGCATCCAGAAAACAGGAATATCCAACAGAAGATCCCTTACTGTTCCTCCACCTACAGAGGTAACGAATGCAATAATGAGAACCCCAAACGGATCAAGGCGTTTCTGCATTGCTGCAAAACTTCCCGACATCGCAAAGGAAATAGTTCCAAGAACTTCTATGGCAAAATTAAACTGTTCGTGCATATAATGATGGGTAATGAGCAATGGGTAATAAAAATTATGCCATTTCATTCGGAGGGTATTCAAATGAAATATTTTATAATCTTTTACATTCTGTTTTTAAATGTAAGGTTTTTTCCGGATTAAATAATGATAATCCAATACCGTCAAAAAATTACTTATTGCTCATTACGGATTACTCATTTTTCCACCCTCACGGAGTCCGGTACCAAAAGCTCATATTCTCCGCCGTGGTTGATGATCTCACGGACGATGCTGCTGCTGATAAATGATTTGCCGGATGAGGTTAAGAGAAATACGGTTTCCAGTTTTTTGTGAGCCAGAGTCCTGTTTGTATGAGCAATGGCTTTTTCGAACTCGAAATCGGCAGGGTTTCGTAGTCCTCTGATAATGAACTGGGCATTTTTTTCGAAACAGTAATCTACGGTTAATCCTTCAAAATAATCTACTTCCACATTGGGAAATTCAGCGACTGAGTTTTGAATGAATTCCATTCTTTTTTCAAGAGGGAACATATATTTTTTTTGGGAATTCTGCCCGATTGCAATAATTAATTTGTCAAAAAGCGGAGCCGCTCTTTCTATAATATCATAATGTCCCAGAGTAATAGGATCGAAGGATCCGGGGAAAACAGCAATTTTCATGTGATATGAATTATGAATTTTGAGCTGCAAATCATGAATAAAACATTTTTATTGTAAATTCATCATGTACAGCTTCTACTTTCTATTTTTTAAGTAAAGCTTTTTCTACCTCGTTTCCGCAAAGATCCATGATAGAGATTCCGTAATGTCTGGCCTGTTGAGGCAGGATACTGGCAGGAGAGAAACCCGGATTGGTATTCATTTCAAGCATGTAAGGAATTCCGTCCATCAGAATAAATTCGCTTCTTGAAAATCCGCTCATTCCTAATGAATTGTATGCTCTTTTGGCAATTTCTTCTACTCTCAGCCTGGTTGCATCATCAATTCTGGCAGGGGTAATTTCCTCGGAAGCCCCTTCATATTTGGCTTCATAGTCAAAGAATTCATTAGTAGGAACAATTTCAGTGATTCCTAAAACGATGGTTTCTCCTTTGAAATCAATAACTCCCACAGAAACTTCCATTCCGTCCAGAAAACTTTCAATCAGTATTTCATTATCTTCTTTGAATGCAACTTCTGTAGCAGCGATCAGTTCAGATTTTTCCTTTACTTTAGAAATTCCCAGAGAAGATCCGGACTGGTTGGGTTTTACAAAAAGAGGAAGGCCAAGGCTTTCTGTAATCTCATCAATATTGATGCTTTCTCCTTTTCTTAAATAAATGCTTTTGGCAGCCGGGATTCCGTATTTAGACAATACAGCCAGGGTGTCTTTTTTATTGAATGTTAAAGCACTCTGATAGAAGCCGCAGCCTGTGTATTTTTGCCCTATGGCATCCCAGTAGGCCTGAAGAATTCCGTTTTCACCCGGTGTGCCGTGGATAATATTAAAGCAGACATCAAATTTCAGGGTTTTATGCGAATCTAATGTTACAGAGAAATCGCCCCTGTTGATGTCATATTTTTTATCATTTTCGTCTAAGAAATACCATTCATCTTTAAGGATTACTACCTTATATACATCGTATAGATTTCTGTCCAGAGAATCATAGATCAACTGACCGCTTTTTAAAGAAACGACATATTCGTCTGAATAGCCCCCCATGACAACGGCAACACATTTTTTGCTCATAACCATATAGTATCAATTAAGGCAAATTTAAACATTTTATATATTGTAATAAGGGAAATCGGGAAATTTTAGAGACGAAAATGAAATGTGTTAAATAAAAAGCACATTCTAAAATTATTAGCTATATTTGCCGTTATAATTAAAGTATTTTTAAGTATGCTTAAATCACTTTTCAATTGGAAAGTTTTGCTGAACTTAGTAGTAGCCATCGGTGTTTTTGTGGGGTTGGTATGGCTTACGTTCCGCTGGCTGGAGTACCACACCAATCATGGTCAGGAGATTCCGGTTCCCAATGTTATCAATAAATCGGTATATGATGCTGTTAAAATATTAGAGGATACAGGCCTCGAATATGAAGTTGACAGTGCAGAATATAATCCTAAATTTAAGCCTTTTCAGGTTTTAAAGATGCATCCCTTATCCAGTTCAAGGGTAAAACCTGGATCATTGGTAAGAATTGTAGTCAACCCAAGAACATGGGCACCCATTACTGTTCCGGATGTAATTAATAAATATTCAGGACTTGCTTTCCAGAGATTGGATCAGGTAGGACTTAAGATCGGAGATACAATTTATGAACCAAGTATTCAGAAGGATGCCCTTCTAAGGATATTATATAAAGGAAATGCAGTAAGTCCTGGAGCGCGTCTTCCAAGATTCTCCATGATTGATGTTGTTGTAGGATCCGGCCCTATGAGGAATATTTCAATTCCTAGTGTGGTAGGATTATCGGTAAAGGAAGCAAGAGTGGTGATTGCCAAAAGCATGTTTGAAGTAGGGCTTGTAGAGCATGAAGATGGAGGAAAAGATGAGTCAGATATTATCTACTATCAGGATCCTGCATCAGGGGATGTAAGAGACCAGGGAATGCAGATTGATCTTTGGGCAAGTAAGAAAACTCCTGCTGAACTGAGTGCTAAAATAAATCAGCTGAATTCTATCTATCGTATGAAAGTAGATACTTCGCTCCCTCCGGTGCGTTACGAAGAAATTCCTGCTCATCCTACCCCTAGCTATGATCCACCTGCGGATGTTCCGGCTCCAAGGAGAGAAGCTCCAAGACCTGAACCGGTGAAAACTGAGACGCCTAAAACGACCACTCCTGCCAAACCAGCGGGATCCGCAACAGAGAAGCCTAAGACGTCTTCAGCTAATCCACCAGCCGGAAATACAAATAATAAACCGACAGCTTCTACAACAGGGCAGCAACCCACTCAAAAGCCAAAAGCTAAGAAGATGGTCATAGAATAGTAATAACTTATTATAAAAAAATAGGGCTTCAACTGCAAAATGTTGAGGCCTTTTGCGTAAAAAAATAAAACAATGGCAGAAGATAACGAAGATTTTTTTGACGAAGAATTACTGGATTCCGGGAATATAGAAAGTATAGAGAATATTGATATTGATGAAGAAAACAAAGGCCTGTATGAGCACCTGAATATAACGGTAGACAGTAAACAGGAACCTCTGCGTATAGACAAATTCCTGCTAATATACAGACAGAACTCTTCAAGAAACAAGATTTCCCAGACCTGCCGTGCGGGGAATGTGGTGGTGAACGGTACTCCGGTTAAGCAAAATTACCGTGTAAAGCCGGGAGACCAGATTTCAGTACTGCTTGCACACCCGCCAAGGGAGAATGTGATTATCCCGCAGGATATTCCTGTTAATATTATATACGAAGATGATGATCTTGTCGTTGTAGATAAAGAAGCCGGAATGGTAGTACATCCCGGTTTCGGAAACTGGGACGGTACACTGGTGAATGCGCTGGCGTTTCATTTTGAGAAAAACGGAGAGAAATCTGATCTGGACAGGGTAGGGCTTGTTCACCGCATTGATAAAGATACTTCCGGACTTCTGGTGATTGCCAAGAATGAATATGCTCTGAGTTTTCTGGCCAAACAGTTCTTCAACAGAACCACAAAAAGACTTTATTGGGCTTTTGTCTGGGGGAATCTTCTGGAAGATGAAGGCACAATCAGGGGCCACATCGGAAGACATCCGAAAAACAGAATGCAGATGTCTGTATACGAAGACGGCAGCCAGGGTAAACATGCCGTTACCCATTATAAGGTTTTGGAACGTTTCAGGTATATGACCTGGGTAGAATGTAAGCTTGAAACGGGAAGAACTCACCAGATCAGGGCACATTTCAGACACATCGGGCATACTCTGTTCAATGATGAGCGATATGAAGGCCATACACCTTTGCGGGGAGTGAACCTGCCTAAGTATAAGCAGTTTATAAAAAATGTTTTTGATATTCTGCCAAGACATGCACTGCATGCCCATACTTTAGGTTTTATACATCCTACAACAAAGAAGGAATTGTATTTTGAGAGCCCAATGCCAAAAGATATGGCGGATGCTGTAAAAAAATGGAGAAATTATTTGGAAAACTAAAAATATATTGAGAATTTTTTTATATTTGTTGAATTGAAATCAAGATTTGTTATGAGAAAACTATATGCTATCGTATGTTTAGCTCTTTTGTCGAATGCATACAAAGCACAAGAATCACTACCATACTATCAGCAATATCTTTTGGATGGTGAGTTCCTGTTCAACCCAGCTCAATACGGAAAGACAGATTACGTACAGCTCAACGCCAATTATCACAAACAATTTGACAAGTTCAGCGACTCTCCAAATACGCAATCTATCGGGATTAATGGGAACATTTTCGATAGAGTGGGAGCGGGACTTTCTATTTTCAGAGACAGCAACGGGCCTATCTCTGCAGGTGGTATTACTGCTGGTGCTTCTTATTTTATTCCACTAAGCAGTGAGGGAGAAAGAAAAGATCAGTTCTCTTTCGGTACCAGTGTAAGTTTCTATAACATGAATTTTGACTACACTTCAGTGAACGTTGAAGACGGTTATGATCCGCTATTGATAGGAAAAGAAGGAAATATCTTTATGGCTTATGCCAACTTTGGGGCAGCTGCTACCTATAGAAATATTTTCGCTGGAGTTTCTGTGAACGATATCGCATTAAGTAATGATAAGGCAATCGTAAACGGAATTGAACCTTCTCCAATTAAATTCTTCCTTAACTTAGGATACAACTGGCATTTAGCAGATAACATTTATCTTACACCGTCAGCTTTAATCAACTTAAATACGAACTCAACAAGAATGATCGATTATAACTTAATGGGTACATTCTTTAATGATATCAACTCTTTCTCTTTCGGGGTTAGCTACAGGACTGTACAGAACAGATTTGACAGCCAGGAGCTTCAGGTTGCTCCTGTGGTGAAAGTAAGATTTAATAAATTCATGGTTGGGGCAACTTATAACATCGGGATGTCTGATATTCAGACGTATGGAGGAAACAGCTTCATGATCAGTCTTGGTTATAACTTCGATAACTTTATTAATCATAGAGGATTTAGATATTAATCTGATTTAATTTAAATAAATTTGAGCTCTGAATTTTTTCAGAGCTTTTTTTATGATATATATTCACGTTCCTTTCTGCAGACAGAAGTGCAGCTACTGCAATTTTCACTTTTCCACATCCCTGAACTTTAAGGATGAAATGATCCGCGCCATGAAAACGGAAATCATGCTCAGGAAAGATGAACTTCAGGATAAAAATTTAAAATCCCTATATTTTGGAGGGGGAACTCCTTCCATTCTTTCTGCAGATGAAATTGGTGCCTTAATTGATGAAGTACTCCGGTATTTCAGCTTCGACAAAGATATTGAGATTACCCTGGAGGCAAATCCGGATGATCTGGACAAAAACTTTCTGAAACAGCTTTCAAAACTTCCGGTTAACCGTCTTTCCATTGGAACGCAGAGTTTCTTTGATGAAGATTTAAAGCTGATGAACCGTGCTCATAATGCTTCAGAAGCAGAGGGTTCTATCAAAAGAGCCCAGGATTTTGGCTTTGAAAACCTAAGTATTGATCTCATCTATGGTTCACCAACGTCCAATCTGGAAATCTGGAAAGAAAATTTAAGCAAGACCATTGCTCTGGAGGTTCCCCATATTTCATCCTATGCCTTGACCGTAGAACCAAAGACCGCTTTGGAAAACTGGATCTCAAAAGGAAAAGTAGCCAGTCCGAAAGAAGAAGAACAGAACAGGGAATTTTATTATTTATCAGATTTCCTTAAAGATAACGGATTTGAACATTATGAAGTTTCCAATTTTGCAAAACCCGGTTTTTATTCCAGGCATAATTCCTCATATTGGAAATATAAAGAGTATCTGGGAATAGGACCTTCCGCTCATTCCTACAACGGATATGATGTCAGAAGCTGGAATGTAGCCAGCAATCAGCAGTATATTAAAAAACTAAGCATTAAAAATCTTGCTAAAGAAGAGGAATTGCTTTCACAGGAAGATCAGTTCAACGAAATGATTATGATAGGTCTGAGAACCATCTGGGGAGTAGATCTTGAACATCTCAACAATAAGTTTGAAGATAAAATACTTGAACATTTTCAGAATGAAATAAAGACTAAACTGGGAGAGGGAATCTTAATTACGAAAAATAATCACCTGAAAATTCCTGAAAAGCATTGGTTCATGGCAGACGGAATTGCTTCAGATTTGTTTATTGTATAATCCTTGCATATATGCAACTGTGCCATAAAATTCACTATTTTTGTATAAAATTTCAGTTCATTTGAAAACTAAAAAACAAGATTACTCGCATCTTTCACCCAGCCAGCCGATCGGTATTTTCGACAGTGGGGTGGGAGGCCTCACCGTAGCCAAAGAAATCAAGAGGCTTCTTCCGAATGAAGATCTGATCTATTTCGGGGATACAAAACACCTTCCTTATGGTGAAAAATCGAAAGAAGCAATTATAGAATATTCAACCAAGATCACTAATTTTCTGCTTGAGCAGAACTGTAAAGCTATTGTGGTTGCCTGCAATACAGCTACAGCCAATGCTCTCAATGAAGTGTTGCAGTCTGTTGCAGGAAGAGTTCCCGTTATTGACGTCATCAATCCTGTTGCTGAAAAAGTATCTTATGAAATCCACAATAATGTTGGAGTTATCGCTACCAAAGCTACCGTAAATTCGGGACTGTACAAGAAAAGCATCCGGAAGCATAATAAATGGATCAAAGTAGATGAGCTGGCAACACCACTTCTGGTTCCTGCCATTGAAGAAGGTTTTAAAAACCATCCGATTACACATGCCATTATTTATAATTATTTAAGCAACAGTAAGCTGAAGAATATAGAAACCCTGATTCTTGGCTGCACACACTATCCACTGTTAATTGATGAGATTAAGCAGTATTATGGAAACCGCGTTCGTGTGATTGACTCCCCAAATATTGTGGCCAATCATCTGAAAATCATTCTGGATAAATATAACCTTCTGAATGAGAATAATCCAAAGCCCAACTATCATTTCTATCTCTCTGATCTCACTAAAAATTTTGAAAAGATTTCCAAGAAATTTTTCGGAAAAACGATTGATCTTGAGTTGAAAGTATTATAAATAAAAGGCTGTTTCCACTATGAAACAGCTTTTTTAATTCAGGATTGATGCTGATGATGAAATCTCATGACCGGCTTTTTCTCCGGAATTTATCAAAAAAATAATCAGGAATTAAATTTCCTGATTATCTTCTTTATTAGGTTCAAAAAAACTGAAACTTACGTTTCCGTATTTTCGGGTTTCTTTTAAATTCGGGTGTTCAAGTTTCATGCGGCTTTGGTGCTCTACAATCAGAACTCCGTTTTCTTTAAGGAATTTGTTATTGAGAACCATGGAAATCAGTTCATAATATTTCTTTTCCTCCATTTCGAAGGGAGCATCAGAAAATACAATTTCAAAACTCTTTTTATTTCTGAATTTCTTAAGCCAGTCAAATACATCTCCTCTCTGAACATTGATCTGTAAAGACATTCCCAGGTCGGAAGCTGTAGAATTGATAAATCCGGTGTGCTTCGGGTTCATCTCTACAGAAGTAACGTCCTGACATCCTCTGGACGCAAACTCTAATGAAATAGAGCCAATTCCTGCAAAAAGATCCAGTACGGAAATAGACTGCATATCATATGTATTTTCCAGGATACTGAATAAAGCTTCCTTAGCAAAATCGGTAGTTGGCCTTACATCAAAATTTTTCGGAGCTGCTATTTTCTTGGCTTTCCATTTACCGGATATTATTCTGAACATAATTTTTTAGTTGTTAGGTAACAGATCACAGAACCAGGTCACTGAATTTGGGCACTAACCCCTGTGACCGGCTGCCTGCAGTCTAATTGAGTATAAAATTCTTATTAGGAACATTATCAAAAACGATTTTCAGGTTTTTGACGAATTTCTGAAGTTCGGAGATAAAGGTTTCATTCTCCGTGGTTTCACCATAAGCATAGAAATGTGTCTCGTTGATACCGAAACCTATTTTACTTAAGGTAAACATAATGAAATAAAGAAAATCTACTTCTGAATTAACATCCAGATTGTTATATAGAATGATCTTTTTATTATTGATAGCGAAAAATTCACATTGGTTATGGTACAGATTGATGTGAATCTCTTTGCCGGCTTTAATATTGATAGAATTTAAAAACTTCTCTCCCGAAAAATTAAAATGAACCGGAACAGCAATTTCTTTTATCTTTTTATAAAAATTTTTCTGAAAGGTATAATAAAACTGTACCCCGAATTTTTTATTCACAGATAGCATCAGCTCCTCATTATTCTTATCCGTAGGAGCATTGAACGCAATAAGTTCAAAACCTGCCTCATGTTCAGAATAGCCTTCAGGCATCAGGGTGAAATGATTCAGGGCCGAAACCACCTGGATCTCATCAAATCTTTGCTTAATAAGCATTTCATCAAGTTTATCCTCGATTAGATTTTCCGGTGTTTCTTCCGTAACGAAATAAGACTTTTCCTCCAGAACACTTTTGTTTTTGGCGATCTGGCAGATTAATCCGTCTTTGGTAAAAAGTAAATTAAGTACGTTCATATTTCTATTGATGCAAATTTAGTGAAATTCTATCATAACGGCACCCGATTGATGGTGAAGTATTTCTTTATTATAAAAATCAATATCTGTCTGGCTTTCCAGAACATTCCAAACCATTTTCTGAAGCGTGCCGTCGCCAATACCGTGAACAATTTCAAGTCTTTTCAGATGATGCTTTCTGCAGAATTCCAGAACTTCCATCAGTTTTTCCTTTTGGATGAAAAGCCTTTCAAAACTGTCATAATCATTAGGATTCTTTACCAGATTATGGAAATGAAGGTCCAGAACCATATGATTTTTCTGATGTTTTTTAGAGATAACCTTTTTAGCTTCGGCTTTCTTTTCAACCCTTATATTCTCGTAAAGATCAACATCTTTGGGAACCAGCTTTTCTTTTGGATACTGATGGGTGAACCCGTATTCATCTTTAAAAACCACAATATTCCCATTCACGGAAGTAACAATTCCGCTCAAATCTTCATCTACTACAGAGACTTTGTTGCCAATCTTCATAATTTGTATCGCCTGTTTACCTTTATCCTCTGCTTCCCAGTTCAATAACCTCAAGATCCTTTATTTCTTCACCATCTACCACAAATCTCATCATGGTTCTTACCTTATGCCAGCCCTGTTGTCCGCATGCACCGGGATTAAGGTGCAAAAGGCTGTTCTTTTCATCATACATTGCCTTTAAAATATGAGAATGTCCTGAAATAAATAATTTAGGAGCTTTCTCAGCAATCTCTTTTTGGGTTAATGGACTATACTTTCCCGGATATCCGCCGATATGGATCATCAGAACCTCAAGATCCTCACAGAAAAACCGGCTTACTTCAGGAAATTCGGCACGGATCTTCGCGTTATCAATATTTCCGTAAACGCCTTTCAGCGGCTTTATTTTTTCCAGCTGCTCAATAACGTCCATACTTCCGAAATCACCACAATGCCACACTTCGTCAGCCTGCTGTGCGTATTCTAAGATCCTGTCGTCTATATAAGAATGCGAATCGGAAAGGAGAAGGATTTTGGTCATAAAACGTTGAAATTTCTGCAAATTTATGAAAGATTAATTTTTCAATATTTAAAACAGCAAACTTTTATCATCCGCAAAATAGCATCTCTTAATATTTAAAACTTATTTAAATTTTTTAGAAGGACATTAAAATTATAAATAAGTCTGTTAAACTCATTTTAAGCTTAACCACAAAAGCTATTTACACAGATGTTAGATATGATAAAAATTCTCGGAAGAATAAAAATCAAAAATTTTTAAAGGCTCTTATGTGAACTTCTATGCACAAAGTATTTAAACTTAAAAATCACTTCTAATGTGTTTAAAATAAAACTTTTGTGACTTTTATGGTTTAATAAAAAAGTTTAAATAGCTTTTTAGTAATTTTGGGAGAAATATATAAAAAATGAAGCAGAAAATTTCTTTTTTCTTTTTTCTTTTGGCGGTAGGGTTTTCCAATGCCCAGGTAGAAGAAAAAAAACTGGATGAACTGATCCAGAGTACTCTGAAAACCTTCGATGTTCCGGGAATGTCTGTAGGCATTGTAAAAGACGGAAAAGTAATCTATTCCAAAGGTTTCGGACAACGTTCTTTAGCCACAAAACAGCCGATGGATGACAATACGCTGGTAGGTATTGCTTCCAATTCCAAAGGATTCACCTGTACGGCCCTGGCCATCTTAGCAGATGAAGGAAAACTGAACTGGGACGATAAAGTTTCAAAATATATTCCTGAGTTTCAAATGTATGATCCGTATGTTTCCCAAAACGTAACGGTAAAAGATCTTGTAACCCACAGGGCAGGATTAGGGCTGGGCCAGGGAGATCTGATGTTTTTTCCGGAAGGTGGAACTCTCACTGTGAATGATATTGTTCATAACGTACGTTATCTTAAGCCTGAAAATCCTTTCAGAACTACATTAGATTATAACAACATAATGTTTATCGTTGCTGGTGAAGTCATTCACAGAATTTCCGGTTTAAGCTGGGCAGAATTTATTGAACAGAAAATCATGAAGCCGGTAGGAATGACTTCCAGCTTCGGCAGCTACAACAGGGCAAAAGCAGTATCCAATAAAATTGATGCCCATGCTCCCGTAGATGGTAAAGCAGTAGCAGTTCCGCATGATTGGAATGAAACAGCTAATGCAGCTGGGGGAATTATGAGTAATATTAAAGATATGACCACCTGGGCAGAATGTCTTCTTAATAATTTTACCACCAAAGACGGCAGGAAACTGGTTTCAGATAAGAATGTACAGCAGTTGTGGAGCCTTCAGATTCCGGATAGAGTAGCAATGAAAAATCCATATGATACAAGCTTTTACGGATACGGATTAGGATGGTTTTTAAGTGATGTGAAAGGACATAAGCAGGTACAGCATACCGGCGGGCTGATAGGGACTGTTACCCAGTTTACGCTGATTCCTGATCTGAAACTGGGAATTGTAGTATTAACCAACCAACAGTCAGGAGCGGCTTTTAATACGATTACCAATACTGTAAAAGATTCTTATCTGGGAATTGCAGACAGAAACTGGCTGAAGACTTACGGTGAAAGAATGGCAAAAATGAATGCCGAATATGAGAAGCAGAAAAAAGAAGCTTTTGCAAAATCTGAAGCTTTCAAAAAAGATAAAAACCTGCAGCCTAAAGCGGAACAGTTTGTCGGAAAGTATAGCGACTCATGGTTTGGTGAGGTAGAAATTTCGCAACAGGGAAGTGCTTACAGGATTATCTGTAAAAATTCGCCAAGGCTGAAAGGAGAGCTGCTGCCTTATTCCAATAATACATTTATCATCAGATGGGACGACAGAAGCTACGATGCCGATGCTTATATTATTTTCGCCTATGATGAGAACGGAAAGGCTGAATCTGCAAAGCTAAAGGCTATTTCAGATATTACGGATTTCAGCTTTGATTTTGATGACCTGGATCTGAAAAGAAAATAACAGAGATTACTGAATTATTAAATAAAACGGGCTTTGGTCCGTTTTTTTATTTTAACAGATTCCAATCAGCTTCAGCACGGGTTAGCTCAGCATTCAAATCTTGGTTTTCAAAGAATTTTTTCAGTTCAGTGAGGCGCTTTTCAGGATCATAACGAATGCTTGAGTTCATTTTTTGCTGGCACAGTGAGCAGGCTCTTGCAAAATGGAAATCCGTTTCTGAAAGAGAATTGGTTCCGCTCATCACACAATTGGCATTGAGGCAGTGGCTGATGCCGAACATATGACCGATTTCATGAGAACTTATTTTCATAAGCCTGAGAAGGCTTTCGTTAAAATTAGATTCTGTTAAGTTACCATTGGCAAACCTGTACAGGGAAGTTACACCAGCACCATCTTCATAAGAGGCAAATCCGAAAACATAATTCCATTCCGGTCTGGGATAGAGATCCCTTTCTGTAATCCCCATAAGTACCACACCGTCTTTGGGCTTTCTTTTTATAAGAATATTGTTCAGGACATAGCTTGCCAGGACCTGCTCATGTCCTTCCTTGGAGATTCTTTTAGCTGTTTGGGCGATAATTGAATTGGGTAAAGCCGGAAGAATTTTTGTTTCCAGCTGGTAATAAGCATTTAAATATTCCCGGGTAAGCTGTAGCTCCTTTTGCTGAAGTTGATTAAAACTTCCGATTGGCTGCAGGTAAATGATATTTTTTCCGGGTTCAGGTATTATTTTTTTTGAGTTTTGAAAGTCTTCAAGCTTCTGAAATTTTTCATCGTGATTATACCGCCAGCTTCCTGGTCGGGGATCAGTAAGTTTAACATCATTGATGGCTATTGTTTCCGGATAAGATTTATCCTTCTTCTGACAGGAAAAAAGGAAAATAAGAAGGATAGCGTACAGAGTCAGTCTATATCTTGCCTGGCTCATAAAAAAACAGCAGCTTCTTTTTGGCTCCGTCAAATTCGGACCATGAATTGCAGTCAATCTCAAAGCCTGCTACTCCACAGGTCGGAAAGTGGAAAATATCTTCCGAGATGGAATTGGCAAAATTTGAAATACCGTTGTTATGAGAAAACAGGGCTACAGAGTTGAGATGGTCATCCAGGTCGTAGATCACAGATTCAAAATTTCTTTCCGAAGGATTATACAGTTTATCTGCGGTTGACATATTCAGCTGATAGGTCTGGTTAAAGATCCTGCAGGTATTCAGTGCACGGACTGCCGGACTGGAAACAAAATAATCAATGGAAATATTTTTATTTTTCATGAATCTGGACATGTTCATAGCGTCCTGCAATCCCTTATCTGCCAGGGGTCTGTCAAAATCTTCCGTTTCTTCCGGCCAGTCGCTTTTCGCATGTCTTACGAGGATGAGTTTCTTCATACTTTCGTTTTTTGGAAGATTAAAATTATAAAAAAAATAATGGAATAAAACATGATTTTTATAAAAAAACTGCGTTATGAATAAAATCAGTAAATTTTACTAAATTTGCAGACTTATGGGACAGATCCTTGCAATAGACTATGGAAAAGTGCGCTGCGGTATTGCCGCAACAGATGATATGCAGATCATTGCGAGCGGTCTGGATACCATTCAGACACCGCTTTTAATAGAGTTTCTGAAGAAATATTCCAGTGAGAACAAAGTGGATGAAGCTGTGGTAGGACTGCCCACAGATCTGAAGGGTAATATTTCCGAAGTGGAGGCGGATATTCTGAAATTTATTGAAAAATTTCAACAGGAATTTCCGGATATCAAGGTTCACCGTTTCGATGAAAGATTTACTTCAAAGATGGCTTCTTTTTTTATTTCCCAGAGCGGTAAAAATAAAAAAAAGAAGCAGGAAAAAGGATTAATAGATAAAGTAAGTGCAACCATCATATTGCAGAATTTTTTAGAACAAAGAATAAGATGATTTTACCGATAAGAGCTTTTGGGGATCCCGTTTTGAGAAAAGTGGGAAAAGATATAGATCAGGATTATCCCGGATTACAGGAACTGATAGACAATATGTTTGAGACAATGTACAGCGCAAACGGTATAGGACTGGCTGCACCCCAGATTGGTCTGGATATCCGTATGTTCGTGATTGATGTAACTCCGCTGGCGGAAGACGAAGATTATGAGGATATTAAAGATGAACTGGCTGAATTCAAAAAGGTTTTCATCAACGCAAGAATTCTTGAAGAATCAGGCGAAGAATGGAAGTTCAATGAAGGATGTCTTTCTATTCCGGATGTAAGAGAAGATGTAAAAAGAAAAGGAACCATCGTTATTGAATATTATGACGAAAATTTTGTGAAACATACAGAAACTTTTTCCGATATTAGAGCCCGCGTAATTCAGCATGAATATGACCACATCGAAGGAATCCTGTTTACAGATCATTTGAGTGCGTTAAAGAAAAAGCTGGTAAAAGGTAAACTGACGAAGATTTCTCAGGGTGATGTAAGCATCAATTACAAAATGAGATTTCCAAAATAAATAAAACAAGGATAAAAAGAAAAAATAATACAGAGCAAAAAGCCCCGAGCTGATTGCAGAATTTACAAACAATATAATTATGCTGTTAGAAAAAATAATTTCAATTTCAGGAAAGCCAGGACTTTACAAATTAGTTTCTCAATTAAGAAACGGGTTTATTATTGAAGACGTTACGACTAAGAAAAAAGTAAGCATCGGAAACTCAAGCCAGGTAAGCTTATTGGATAATATCGCAATGTTTACAGTGGATAAAGAAGTTCCTTTGTTCGAAGTTTTTGAAAATATTGCTAAAAATCAGGACTACAAAGAAACAATCTCTCACAAATCTTCAGATGCAGATCTTAAAGAATTTATGACGGCTTCTCTTCCTAATTACGATACAGAAAGAGTATATGCTTCTGATATTAAGAAACTGGCTCAGTGGTATAATATCCTTCAAAAGGCAGGATATATTACTCCGGAAAGCTTTGTAAAAGCAGAGCCTGAAACTTTAGAGCCTGCACAGGAAGAAGTAAGCATTGAAAAGGATGCTCCTAAAAAAGCCGCTCCAAAAGCTGAAAAGCCTGCCACTCCGAAAGTAAAAGCTACTTCAGCAGCAAAGGCCGCTCCAAAAAGTACTCACAGAAAACAAGGATAAGCATCCTTAATGTAAGATACAAAGCCCCGTCAATCCTGATGGGGCTTTTTGTTGAAATAAAATGCAGTATGATAATTAAAAATAAGAGAAATCAATTATACTTTGCAATGAGAAAAAACTCAATTTTCTTTCCCTCTGAACTTTCATGTTGCATATTTATTCAGCTTTAATTTTAAATATAAGGTTTGCCGGTAAGTGTAAATAACCCTTACCTTTGCATCATATTGAACTTTCAACAAGTTATGAATACCAGACAGGAAAAACTAGAAGCTTTCGGAAGATTGCTGGACATTATGGATGATCTCCGGGAAAAATGCCCATGGGACCAAAAACAGACCCTGCAGTCTTTACGCCATCTGACTTTGGAGGAAACCTATGAACTCTCAGATGCTATTCTTCAGGAGGATTTGCAGGAGATAAAAAAAGAATTGGGTGATGTACTTCTTCATCTTGTTTTTTATGCTAAAATAGGATCGGAAAAAGAGAGTTTTGATATAGCAGATGTGATCAATTCCCTGAATGAGAAGCTCATTTTCCGTCATCCCCATATTTATGGTGATACAGAAGTGAAGGATGAGGAAGAAGTGAAGCAGAACTGGGAAAAGCTGAAGCTGAAAGAAGGAAATAAATCGATATTGGGTGGTGTTCCGAAAAGCCTTCCGAGCATGGTAAAGGCATACAGGATACAGGATAAGGTCAAAGGCATTGGATTTGAATTCCATGATGCGGAAGATGCCTGGAAAAAAGTGGATGAGGAAATACAGGAATTTCATGCAGAAACGGATCCTGATAAAAAAGAACAGGAACTAGGGGATGTATTTTTCTCACTGATTAACTATGCAAGGATTTCAGGGATTAATCCTGATTCAGCGTTGGAAAGAACCAATCTGAAATTTATTTCGAGATTCCAGAAAATGGAAGAACTTGCTGAGGAAGCCGGATTAAAACTTGCTGAGCTTTCCTTGGAAGAAATGGATATTCTGTGGGAAAAGGCCAAGCGGCTGCCTTAGGGCGAAAAATTTGGCTCACTATCAATAGATAATTAATAACTTAGAGTAAAAATATAGAATCAGGCTTAAAAATTAACACAGGGTTATTTTTATCCTGGTTCATCTTTTCCGGTCAAAAAAATAAAAATATATATGTTACGGATTCTTATACTTTCAGCCTGCATTTTGTGGAGCTGCAATCCAAAGGCTCAGGATACCCCTAAAAGCGATGAATTAAAAGTAGAGTTCTCTCTGCCCAAAAAGCTTAAGGAAGTTTCCGGGATAGCGCTATCCAAAGATAAACAGACCATCTGGGCTATTGAAGACCAGGGAAATAAGAATATGGTGTATGGCCTGGATATGAAGGGACTGCAAATTGCAGATGTTCTGGTAGAAAATGCGGAAAACAGAGACTGGGAAGACATAACGGCCGATACACAGGGAAATCTCTACATTGGGGATTTCGGAAATAATGATAATAACAGGCAGGATCTTGCGATTCTGAAACTTGATCTTCAGAATACAGGACAAAAAACGGCCAAAGCAGTTCAGACCACCAAATTTCATTACGAAGGACAAACCGAATTTCCGCCTAAAAAATCAAACTGGCTCTACGACTGTGAAGCTTTTGTTGAAATGAACGGAAATTTCTACCTGTTTACAAAAAACAGAAGCAAAGGTTTTGACGGAACGTTCCTGGTATTCCAGGTTCCTAACAGGGAAGGAGATTTTGAAGCTAAATTAATAGGAAAACTGAAACTAGACGGAAAATACAGCGATGCCGCGATCACCTCTGCTGCCATTAGCAGCACCAGAGATAAAATTGTTCTGCTGACCCATAAAAATATTCATGTTCTTACCGGATTTAAAGCGGATGATTTCAGTATGTCAAAAATTCAGAAAATACCTTTAAACCATAATTCCCAGAAAGAAGCTGTTGTGTTCCTTGATGACAAAACCCTGCTGATTGCTGACGAAAAAGATAAACAGACTGGTGGGGAAGTGTATAAGCTTTCTCTTTAGTCTGCCAGGCTGAAGTGCTTACGGAGTGAGATAAGAGATATGGATATTACCGGATGACAATCTGAAGTTTTGGGTATAAACACATTGTACTCTGAAGGTTTCTCCGCTATTAAAATAACTAATGGAAGACAGATTATGGTTTACGGCAAGAGTACGTTCACCATGACCTGTAGAGCTTGATGCCAGTGCTTCTGAGGCCGGATTTATTTTTTGAATCGAAGATTTTGCCGTTCCTGCTGTATAGCCGTTTCCGTTTAAGCTGAGATCATAAGTAACATACGGAACAATATTATAAAATCCTGGTTTAACAACCGTGAATAATCCGCTGGTGGTATTGTAGGTAAGATAGGCATTGTCAATTTTATTGCTGACGTTATATACATACGTCTTCGTATAATTTCCATGGGTGCTTACCGGGCTGCTTCCTGTACCGGTATAGCTTCCTGAAGCCGGACTGATGTCTGTTTTATTGCCTACAAAAACAACTTTCAGAAAGTTTTCAGATTCAATATTCCGCCATACAGGAGGGCTTCCTGCTCCATTTGACATTAAAAATTCGCCCCTGTTTCCTGAGTTTCCTTTCGTTTTGGCATCACCTCCTACGTTGATGTCCTTTACAACCTGCAGGCTGCCATTAACGTGAAGCGTATTCTGGGGAGTGGGAGTATGAATACCAATCTGAGCATTTAAACTTAAGGACATAACAAATAATGCCATGTATAATAGCTTTTTTTTCATCGAACTGTTTTTTTTTGTTAAATAATTTTAAAGCAAATATAAATTCTTTTGAAAAAAACAATTTTTTTGAAGATTGATAATCATATTAGTCTATGACTGTCTGTGGCCTATATTGCTGAAAATATGGTTCTTATTTTAAAATCGTATTTGTTTTATCGGTAATAATCTTCCAATGAAAGGCGGGTAATGTTAAATTTCCTTTATTTACATTTTTTTAGAAAAAAACGTTTTTGTAGTCTGAAATTAACTTAAGTCCGGGTTAAGGAAACTTAGATAAAAGGCTGGGTGATGAAAGAAAAGAGCCTGGAAGTTACTGTATATCAAATACCTTAAAAGATAAAGGCATAAACGAAAAAAGACCGCACTTAGAATGCAGTCTCTTTTATTTTATTTCAGGGAAGGTCTTAAAAAGTCATTCCGATTCCGGCTGAAATTCTTCCTCCGTCTGAACCGTAGAAGTAATTAAGTCTTGCCGAAAGCATTTCTACCACACTCATCCAGAAACCTGCCCCAACAGACTGATGCCATTTGGTGGAGTTTTCATTATCATTCCATACACGTCCGATATCATATCCGATTAATACACCCATATTGGCCGGAACAATGTTGTTTCTTACTCTTCCGAAATCCCATCGTACTTCAGAATTGTTGGTAAAGTATGACCTTCCTGAAAACCTGTCGTTTCTGAAGGCTCTCATTCCGTTATTTCCTCCGATGCTTGCTGCCTGATAGAACTCAAAATTAGTATTGTTGATCCACATCACATTGCTGGAATTGGCAAAAACAAAATTTCCTTTTTTATCAATTCTGTGGTCAATCGTCAGCGTTCCGTTCAGAGTAACGAAATTCTTTTCAAAGTTGGAAGTATTGGCTTTCCAGTCTGCATTCACTAAAAATTCCAGCCCTAAGGTAGGGAAAGCATTGTTATCCATGTTTTTGTAGCTGAATGTATAATTGGCTCCTGCAAACTGCTGGCTTTTGAATACATCCGGGCGTACATCCGGCGACTGGTCTACAAAACGGTTCCCTTTCCGCTGCACTTTATTATCTTCGAAAGTAAGCTGGAACTGATGCTGAAGATTCATCCAGCTTTTTTTGGAAATGGAAGGGGCAAAATTGAATCTGGATATTCTGGCCCGGTTATATTCTCTTTCCGTATTTTCTTTGTCATAGGGGCTTTCATTAGACAGGCCAAAAAAGTTTCTGGAAAATTTTGGGGTAGTGTAACCGGCATCAATATTGAAGTCCCATCCGGAAATCGCTTTTTTAAAGATCCCTTTATATACAAGGTTGAATCCTGCAGTAGCCGTGTAGAAATTAGCTTTCAGGCTGTGTTTTTGTGTATACGGGTCGCGGATGAAATTATTAACGGTATAATTGGCCAGAAATCCGATAATCACACCATCATCAGGATTATAGTCCGCATTGGGATATCCTGCAAAATAATTGAATTTGGGATGCTTGTAATTATACGTATTGATGTCATAATCATCCGAAATATTTTTTGTGGCTGATCCCGTGTTATAGGTGTTTTTCTGGGATTTGAAATCATAGATTTTCACTTTGCTTCCGTCCGCAACGTTATATACATCGTGGTTGTAGCCTCCTATCAGCCTGATGGTCATTTTAGGCTTACCTTCTCCTGAAACCTCGTAAATATCATCATCTTCCAGCCCGTAGATCCAGAGTTCCTTTGTTTTGGAATCATCATAGGTCTTTTCGAAAACCAGTTCAGGATTTTCTTTATTCTTATCTAATTTGTATTGTTTTACATTAACGGAGTTACCGGTTTTTGTGACAACAAATTTATCAGGATTCACGGTTCCGGCCAGCGGAACTTTTTTCTGAAGAACGTCATAATACAGGGAAGCATAGTTCTGGAGCTTTGTTTTCCGTATTTTCAGCTTGCTCCGAATATCGGCAATCGTTTCGTCTTTTACCTCTTTCGGAAGATTAGTGAAAGCGTCGTCAATATCGGCATCCGTAAGATGATCCTGGATGTATTTGGCCTGAGCGATCCATTCTTCCTGTGTGGAACCTTTCAGGAAAACCAGATCTAGCGGATAAGGCTCCATATTCATCCATTTTACATTTTTTATATCATCCTTGAAAGTTTTCATATGCCGGATAGCCGGAACATTCATAATGATTCTGAATGCGGCCCCGTCATATTTGCTGAAAGCCTGGTCTCTGTCTTTCGGAATGGGTTTGTATACCACTTTATCTCCATCCTGGTATTCTGCCCATTTCCACTGATCAGAATGCCTGTCCCAGTCGCCGATCAGCATATCAAAGATTCTTGCTCTGATATAGGATTCGCGGTCTACGGAATACTTATAATTTTTAGTGAAATTTTTCAGAACATCATCTGTAGAAACAATGTCTTTGGCATTATCCAGTGAAGCAAGGGTTTTAGGATCGGAAGAGAAACGTTCTTCAATCATGTACATTTCATCTCCGTAGTTTTTATTGTATTCTCCCAGAGTATACTGCTTCGGAATGTAATATAATTTCGGATTGCTGTGGAAGATTCCCACCTTATCAGCCATATTTCCTACAGAGAAAGGAGTAAAAGGATGATTGGTGGTATAAAAATCCAGCAGAAACTTCTCCGGAAATGTATTGTTCAGCTCATTTCCGAAAGTACTTTTTTTGAAGGCCATATTATTCAGAAAGCGAACGGCACTTTTCTTCACTCCCCTCATTACAAATTCCTGACCGTCTGCTGCCTTAAGCCTTAAGCTGTTGGACTGGTTTCCTCCTCCTTCACGGAAAGGGGTAAAGCCTCCGTTCAACGTAGCAAGATCAGCCGTAGGAGCTTCGATAGGGATTCCGTAATAGTTTCTGTAGTGTTCACCCCAAAGCCAGCGATATACTTTTCCTTTTTGGGTCAGCTCAACAGGGTAGACTGTTGATGAAACAGTTCCGGGAAAAGTACGTGGATAGTTATTGACAAATACATCCGGTTTTGAAATCACGGAAATATGGGTAAGCTTTTTAAGGCTGTTGTTTTGGGTTGAAAAATATTCAACATCAGTGCTTTGGTCTTTTCTGATATTCAGTACTGCAAAACCGCTGCCACCGTAAGAGAAATCGGTCTGCCGGGCAATGGTGGAAGGATCTGTTTTGGAACCTGCACCGCTGATAATCTGCCTGATGTTCCGGTCTTCATGATACTGAAGGTTATGATCATGCCCGGACACGAAAATAATATTCTCTTTATCCTGAACAATACTTTTTAAACGGTTGGCCAGATCGGCATAATGCTGATTATTGAGATCTTCAGGACTGGCACCGGAAGAACTTCTCAGAATATTAATAAGGCTTGCCACACCGGGAACAGGAACTTTGCTTTTCAACGGAAAAAGGTGGGATTTTGCTGAATTGAATCCGGCATGCGTGCCACTGCTGATGATGGGATGGTGCAGAGCTACAATGATTCTCTTATCCTGATTTTTAGTGACTAAATCTTTAAATTCTGTAAAAAAGTCTTCACGAGTTTTGATGGTGCAGCCTTTGTTTATACCCGGATAATTATCCCAGTTGGCGAGTGCCCATTCTGTATCAATGACAATCAGCTTGATGTCTTTGGAAAGGTTTACATCATCAATGGGACAGGAATTTTTCGGGAGAAAAGCTTTTTTGTCGTTGAAATAGTTTTTCACGAAATCTTCCTGTGCTTTTAAACCTCCCAAACCGTTGTACCAGTCATGGTTTCCCGGTATAACCAGTGTTTTTCCTTTAAAATTTCTGGTGATAGCTAGCTGATTTTCCAGCTTCTGTCTGGCCAAAGCATAGTCTTTGTCTGTTTCTTTGGGCATTCCGTTGGGATAGATATTATCTCCCAGGAAGATCAGCATTGAATTGCTGTCTGCAGAATCAAGCTTGTTTTTTAGAAGACCAAGGGTCTGCTGTGCCTGAATTTCATCTGCATTTCCTGCATCGCCAATCAGGAAAACTTTAAAATCATTTTCAGATTTTATATCAGAATTTTTTACTTCAAATAAGTTTTTACCCTTTTTTACGTTATAGGTTGCGCAGGAATAAAGAACTCCGGCAGACAATACTGCTCTAAAGGCAATAGAAGTATTTTTTAGATGAGTTTTAAAGGATAAATTCATAAATTTACATTAACAAAAATTCAGGGATGAGTATTTTACACAAAGCCAAAGATTATGTTGAAATCTTATTCAAAGATAAGTTATCTTCTGTATACTTTTATCATAATTTTATTCATACCACTTATACGGTCAATAAGGCTGAAGAGATCATGAAGCATACCCCGGTTTCCGGAGAAGACCAGGAAAAGGTGCTTTTAGCCCTCTGGTTTCATGATACCGGTTACATAGAATGTGCCCAGAATCATGAGGAAAGAGGTGTTGAAATTCTGAAAGATTTTTTAAAGAAAGAGAATTATCCTGAGAGTTATGTAAATGACGTCTCTCAGCTGATTCTCGCAACAAAAATTACTCATGAGCCACAGAATCTCCTGGAAGAAATTGCAAAAGATGCTGACTGCAGCCACTTTGCAAGCCATGATTACAGCGATATTTCCGACTGCCTGAGAAAAGAATGGGAACTGACGAATGTAAGATGCTTTTCCAATGAAGAATGGAATGCAGGAAATCTTGATATGCTTAAAAATAAACATCATTATTATACGGAATACGCCAGGGAAAACTGGGATCCTTTGAAGAAAAAAAATATTAAGAAAATAGAGAAAAAGCTGGAAAAGGAAGAAGATAAAAAAGAGAGTTCCGAACCCAAAAAAGAAAAGGAACCTAAATCGGACCGAAGCGTGGATACCCTGTTCAGGGTAACTCTGAATAACCATACCCGTTTGAGTGATATTGCAGACAGCAAAGCAAATATCCTTCTTTCCGTAAACGCAATCATTATTTCTGTGTGCCTTTCTGTACTGGTTCCTAAGCTGGATACTCCCAAAAACTCTCACCTGATCATCCCGAGCTTTATCCTTCTGCTATCCAGTGTGCTCACGATTATATTTGCGATTTTATCCACAAAACCGAATGTGACGAAAACCGTATTTACCGCTCAGGATATTAAAGAAAGAAAGGTAAACCTTCTGTTTTTCGGGAATTTTCACCAGATGCTTTTCAATGATTATCATGATGCGATGAGAGACCTGATCAAAGATCGTGACTATATTTATGATTCTATGGTAAAAGATCTTTACTTCCTCGGAAAAGTTCTGGACAGGAAATACAAGCTTCTTTCTATTACCTATAAAATCTTTATGGCCGGAATTATTATCTCTGTGCTTTCTTTTGGGTATGCATTTATTACGCTATGATGAAGTAAAAATTTTATCTGTTTTTTATCTGAGTAGCTATCTTTCACTTCTGCCAGCATATATTTGCCTATTAATATGTATGTGGTGGTAGAGGATTGAGAAAGTGAGAGTAATTGGTCTGATTTTATTTTATTCATTCGTTTGTGAATTTTTTTTATATATTTAACTCACTAAAAAACGAAAACGAATGAGAAAAAAATAAAACCTCATCAGGCTTTTTGTGGTTACTCTGGCCATGTTCTCTCTCTGTTCCTGTATTCGTGAGGACCTTCTTCAACCCGATAAAACCAAAGGAATATCATCGCAGGATGTCACTGCTGCAAAATATGCTTCGAAAAGCTTATGGCAGGAAGATGATGTATATATTGGAAAAGTACAGCAGATATTCTTAAAGGCTGCTAACCTGGAAAAGGTAAAAGAAACTTATGGCGAGCTGTACTGGAATTATTCGATGAGTTTCGGTCAGTTTGGTGAAAAGTATCTGCTGGTTCCTGTAGTGAAAAAAGACAAAGTTCTTCTTTTGATGGAGGCTGTAAGAAAAGGTAACAGAGTGTATTTCTATGAAAAAAATGATGCTGATCTTATAAATTTTTTCCAACACGTACTTTATTCTAATATCATCAGTTACAGTGAAGTAATAGACGGAGCAGCCGCTAAATCAAAATACGTATGCTCTACCAGGACCATTGTAATAGGCTGTCTGAATGGGCAAACGGATTGTGAACCGGTGAGCTATTCACAGATGGTCTGCGAATGGAAGGAAGGCGGAGGAGGTCCTCCTCCTAAGAGTTTTGATCCGCTTGGCGACCCGTTTAGCGGTGGAGGCGGAGGCGGTGGAAGCAGTGATGACGGCTATGAATATCCTGATCCACCAGAAGATCCATGCGAGAAGAATAAACAGATTATTACTAGCCCGGGGATACAGAATAAAATAAAAGATGTAAGAGAGAAAGCTGACAGTAAAGGCAGATAGGAGTTTGGGTTTAAGGTGAATGCTGATGGTACTTCAACTGAAGTAACACAGGGGCCTGTAAAAGGAGAATGGGAGGTCGGAAGCTTAGCGGGGATTAAAGGTTTTTATCACTCACATCCAGATGTAGGAATCCAGATTTTTTCTCCTAATGATATACAATCATTTTTCAGAACTATTGTGACTTCAGGGACCCCTTCCACAGTAGGTGATATTTTTATCGGAGTAATAGGTGCTAAACCATGTAGCATCTGCCAAGGAGGTAAAAGATATTTTCATTATATGATCCGCTATGAGGGTTCAATAGCGGATGCCGGAACGATTACTTTTACGGATTATGATATAAAAACAATAATAGAAGATTATCAAAATAGAGAAAATGAACTAACTTCACTAACTGGATCTCCATATTCAGATGACGCTGGAGTTTCACTAAACTATAAAGGATTAGAAAAACTTTTTTTTGAAACTTTAGATAAAATGAATATAGATAAGACAAAAGTAGTATTGCAAAGAGTAGATGACGACGGAACTATTAATTCAATTACACTTAACAACGATGGATCTACCACGTCAAATCCTTGCCCTTAACTTTAATAAATATTGCTATTATGAAAATATTAACTTTTAAGATAGCCTTTTTTGTAATTCTTATAAATGTTATTTCTTGTAAAGCCCAGCAGGTGTATCCTTTAAACACCTTTATGGAAAATATTCCAGAAGGAGGATATGTAAAAGATTTGAATAATGAATTGGAACCCTATATTGGAGTATATAAAGCTGTTGATCAAGGAAATGAAATTACTTTATTTATTACGAAAGAAGAAAATAGACTTACAAAACGAGTAAATAAAAAATTTTATAGAGATGCATTGATTGTAAAGTTTATTATTAAGAATTCTTCCGGACAGATTTTACAGGATACTCAAAATGGAATTACTTCTTTAAATAATATTCATAGTCTGGGTACTAATCCGAATCTTGGAGCTGTAATCTTGTATTATGAAGGAACTAATTGTGGAATCGGCTGGGGAAAGATTATTTTGAAAAAACTTAATATGACCCAGTTTTCCTGGACATATAGTTTTAATGGATCTGTAATCACCAATGAAAATTGCTCCGGTAATCCAGATAAAACGATATATCTTCCGGACACAGATGGTTTAATTTTTACCAAACAATAGTGAATAAGTTATTATTTTTAGGAGCATTATTTGCTCTGGTTTCTTCCCGATCTAGAAGATTTAATCTTTACCCAATAATGACATATGAATAAATAACAGTAGTAATTATAAAACGGCTACAATAATTTCAGCAGAACCTAATTATGAAATCTTTATTATTTTTTTTTATTCTTTCATCTGCCTTACTACACGCTCAAATTATTAAAGATTCAATTTTAGGAAAACCTAAATTTGTAAAAGAGTTCGTCATTTTTCTAAATGATTCCGGACCGTATACTTTTATGAAAGGGGATGATGAATATGGTCACTCCATTATTAAAACCCCTCATAACCTAAGAAAAAGTATGAGGGATACGTGGTTTGAGACCTATTTTTGCAGATATATAAATAATGAAACCTATTATGATAAAAACAGAAATATTATAAAGGAAACATGGTATTACAAGTCGGGAGAAATTGTTGATGATTATGTTTATACATTTGATCATTCAAACAGATTAATTACAGAAATATCTAAAAACAAATATTCCGAAAGGAAGTCTAAATACTGGTATGAGGAAAACAGTAAAACGGCAGCATTTAAAGAAAATTCTTATCAATGGAAAGATGAACCTGCAAGAAGATATTTGAATAAGACTGAAAACTATGAACCTTTAATTGTAACGAAGTTTGACACTCTTACAAAGACAGACAGCATTTTTGCCGTGACAAATAATATTTGGAAAGCAACAGGAAAGGGATCTTTTATGAGAAGCGCAGACTCTGTTTATCATAAGAGATTGAGTAGAGTCAAAATTTATGATAACGAATACAGGGTTATTGAAGAAAATTTTTTCAACTATGAAGGTGATCTTCAAAACAAAATATATTCAATGGGACAATTTCAATATCAATATGATGCATCTGGAAATATTATAAAAAAAACGTTATTAAAAGAAGGAAAACCTTATTCATATAGTTTTTTTGAGAATGGAAAATTAATTAAAGAAGAAAAAGCTGAAAGTTCAGAATATACAGTTTATACTAAAAACCATAAACAAGAAAGGAAAACAACATATTACAAAGGTGAAATTTTACATGATCAGATAATCGAGTATAAAGGCAATTATATAACCGGACTATTTTTTCTGGATAAATTAGGAAAGGAAGATCAAAAAAAGGAATCCCAGATAATACGTTTCAAGTATAAGTTTGATAAATATAAAAACTGGATAGAAATAATTAAAAATGTAGATGGAAAAGATTTATATAAGTGGGTCAGAAAAATTGAATATTATTAAAATCTAATATCTGCCTTTCTAAAATGAAAAGTAACTGATCTGGATATTTTAATTTTAAACTATTGAAACCCTCAGTGCCAGCAGCCCGGTAATTCCCTGAAGATCCTCTACTTTCAGGAATTCTACATCGTGCTGAAGGACACCTTTTTTCTGAAGCTTAGCAATGTATTCCAGATATTCTTTCTGGTTTTCCAGGCCAAAATAAACGATGGTAATCTTTCCGGGACAGGTAATCCTTTCTGTGGAGTCTTTAATATGGGATTTGTCAAGACGCTTTTTAATAATTTCATAATAGGAATTGTAGGCACCGTCTACGTCAAAGCGTTTTTCATCCATTCTGAAACGGATGTCTATCTTTTCGTTGTACACAAAGATCAGGGAGGCAATATCCAGCCGGATGGGAAGATCCATTTTAAATGTCTGGAATTCGCGTTCCATACTGCAGATGGTTTTCAGCTGCCAGTATCTTAATTTGTGAACTACTTTGGAGGAATAGTGAAGATCAGGAGCAATATTGTGCCCAATGTAAAGATTATGTTCTACACCATCGGATTTGAACCGCTCATAATAATGCGGAAAGATCTGTTGCGCTTTGATCTGGCTTTCATCCAGCATATCTGCCAGTTTCCTGTTGAGCAGGGTAATGGAATCATCCAGTCTTTTCCGGTTGGCATAAAAGAGATCGGTCTGTGGAAAAACCTGTAAAAAATAATCTTTAATTTTTGTTTTGATTTCTCTTGTTGATTTTACTTCCAGCTTTCCCTGAAGGTAAGGGTGAATTTCCTCTCTCAAAATTCTTTGGAAACGCTGTTCTGTATCGGCTTTGATCTCATTGTTCAGCTCATTTTCAAAAACATCCAGTGCCAGAAGGTATTTCTCTGAATCGGAATTGATCAGGGTAAAAATATCATGAAGGGTCTCAATCTGCTGGTTGAGGTCTTCAAGCATGAGGTTAAAACGTTTGTCTGAAGAAGAACGGATATCTGAAAACCCGAACAGCGGGGTGAGGTTCTTAAAGGAGATCTGTTTCAGCGTATACATTTTCTTGGCCAGATAAGCGTTGAAATATTTTTCGGCTTCATTCCTGAATTTCCAGACTACACTGTTGTGGATGGAAGTATATTCACGCTGGATAATAGCTTCTATCTGATAATTTTTTTCAAAGCTGAACCGGGTCAGGGAAAATAGGATCATATCAGTAAAGAATTCCATCTTTTTCAGCTTTAAGCCATTGAAGCTGTTGGCATGATGAGACGTAAATTCCATGATGGCCAGAAGTTCATTGTCTTTCATGATGGGAATCACCATGAAGCTGTTGATATTATTTTCCTTTAAAATACTGAAAGAAGGCAGCGCTTTTATATTTTCATCCAGATTGCTGACATTGGAGACGACAATCGGTTTTGAATTATGACTTAAATTGTTAAAAGTATTGATTCGTGTTTCTTCATCAAAGGCATTGATCCAGAAATCAAGAATATGGTTGCTGAAAAGGCTTTCGTAGATCGGAAGCTTTTCCAGTTTCTGTCCCTTTTGATCGAAAAGCATTAATCCGAAGCTGAGATCTGCCACATCAAAATAGGATTTGAAAATTTCAGTGAGATTTTCATCAGGACTCAGGTCTTCAGGGTCAATTTCTATCATGCTTGATTTAAGCTCAGATAATGCTACTTCCGAGGTGCAGTCTACCAGTGATATAATAGTGAATCCTTTCAGTATCCACGACTGTGAAGGGAAATATCTTTTCCAAAGCTTGAAATCATCAAGGTTTTCCAGCAACATATCCAGCACATCATCTTCCGGAATTTTTGCATTTTCGGTAGGATATATTTCGGTAAAATCTGAATTGACCGTAATCTTATAATGTTTCATGATTCCCTGCTTGTTCGGGATATCATAGTAAAACGGGATGGTACTCTTAATGTCTTTTTTGAAATAGCTCTGAAGGATCAGGCAACAGCAGAATACATAAAATTCATTGTCATCAATATTCCTGAGCTCTATTTCAAAATCTTTACCGGCATCTTTAAGGATATTTTTAAACCTTTCGGTATAATTGAATGTAATATTGGAAAGCGGTATACTGGCCGCTTTAATTTCGTTATGGGTAAGGCCGGTGGGGAAGAGGTCTGCCAGAAGCATTCTGATAAGGTCTTCATGTTTGTCCAGAATAGCAACATCCTGAAAGCCGTCTCTCAGCTCCTGAAAATTTTTGGTACTGTCGATCAGGGATTCAGCATAGTTGACACGGTATTCCAGACGGTCATTATACCGTATATGTTCCAGCACATCCAAATATTTTTTGAACGAAATGTAAACCTGGAAGGGTGAGTCTTTTTTGTAAAGATTGGCCAAAAGCTGAAATTTAGAGTAAAGTTATGAAAAAAACGGAACTTCCAAACCGGACGGTATTGGCTAAAAATAAAGTTTTGGAACTGTTTCGTTTAAGACTGTTAAAAAAATCACTGAACAGATAAAAACATTACCCGTTTCTTCTTTTCTTTTTAAAAAAATCAACAGTTTTATGCAGGAGATTCGGATAAAAGTCTATAGTTCCGATCTTTAATTCTTTGGTAACCGGAAACAGAAATTTCATCACAGGGATGGAAAGCATGAGTGCACACGGAAGCAAAAGTATACCAGGACCATTAGTTTCTGCCGGATCTTTTTTTAGAAAAATAAGAAAAGCGGCTACAGATAAGGCAACGCATAAGGTAATAAGTATTTTTTTCATAGATGATCAGCTTTTCAAATATAATAAATTCTAGCCTTTTTTGTTGAAAATATCCGTTATTTTTCCACTGAGCCGCACAGTTTTGTAATTTCTGTTTTCTCGATAAGGAAATGGTCGTACGTCAGGATTTCAGGTTCTTCCGGATCGAAGGTAATGTCCTGAAGTTTTTTTGTAGCAGGAAAGAATTCCAGCCAGCCTACAGCATGATCAGCCATCTTTTTTACGGATGAATCTTCGGAAATATTGTTGGTTACATACAGTTCAATGATGATTTTTTCAGATGTGGCTTCTTCTATCCGGATTTTAACATCTTTAAAAGTTTTCAGGGAAGAAGCATTGCTGGATTTCACCAAAGCTGTCATCATTTCTTCACATGACCCAAATGTTTCTTCTTTTAGTACAGGTGCTTTTTGAAGAGTTTTTTCTTCAGCGACCGACGGTTCTGGGACAGGAGTTATCATTTCCGGTTTCTTTTCACAGGCAATGGACCATAAAGCTGCCATAATCAGGGTTTTATAATTTTTCATTGTGGTTGGAAAGTCCAAAGGTAATCTGTTTTTATTGCTTTTCAATCTTATATTTTTCCTGTTCTCCTACTATTGATTCCATAAGGTTACCTTCAAGGGTTAATTGATCTGTCCTGGTGAGGGTCAGGGATTTTCCTGTGGATGGATCTTTTAACTTCAGTTCTTTGGGGGATTGGCTGATTACTTCCATGTTTTTTTTAAGGATTTCAACATAAGAGTCAATAACAAAAATGGCTTTTTTATCGTGAATATCCAGTTTAATCTGGCCCCACGCCCTCGGATCTGCATATTCATCCTTTAATCTCAAAAATGTACCAAAGTATTTCCCGTTCCAGGTTAAAGAAGGGATGGATTGCTGTGAAACAGTTTTATCTGTATCAATTTTTCCGGAATCTTCTGAAATCTGTTTTTGGGAAATAATATTCTCTGCTTTGGAAACCGGAGCAGATTTCTGTTTGTTTTTGGAGCTATTAGTTTCCTTACAGGAAGAAAACGATACAACCAGGAGAAATAATAAAGTTTTTAATGTTCTTTCTATCATATTTTAATGACAAGGCTCAAGAATTAATGGGAGTTTACCACTGTTTTCTTTTATGAGAAGAAAATCATTGCTCATAAATTCCAGTTTTTGTTTTTTCATGTTATATAAGCCAATCCATTGCTGTGTATTTAATTATAAAAAGTATCATTTACTTCTGTCATATACCCTTTGAGGAATCTTTTTCAGGTTCTTATCCTGAGTTTTCATTAATGATATACAGGTGTGGTAACATTCCTTTGCGTTTACTTTATCCTTTATTTCCCAATAAGCATCTGCTATGTTTAAATAGGTAACTACTCTGGTTAAAAATTTTTCTATAATTTTTGTAAGTAGAAAAATAGCTTCTTTATTATTTCCTGACTGCTGTAAATAATAACTTATGTTGCTGTACATTTTGTTGAGTCATTGGAAATGTTGGTAATTGAATAAATACATTACTATGAATATGTTTTTATTATTGAAAATTATTTCAGTTTCTGTAGGATTTCTGTTGTTGTATCTTCAAATTTTATTTTCCCGAAGTCTTTCTCAGTCCAGACTTTTTCTGGAATATCTTTTTCATGATCACTTTTATCAAAATAACTTTCTCCATATTTATAAAGGTAAATTTCATTTCCATTAACTTTAAATGTAATGTAAGTATTGACCAATATATTATAGTCTGAACAGTCCTGATGTTCAATGGTAAAGTAATTATTTTTCACGGCAACGTTACTGAACCCCTCAGAAATACAGTTGTTTTGTTTATCAAATACCAGATGGTCATTGCTTTTCCACAAGGTGTTTCCTTTATAAATCTTTATGGGAAGATTAAAATGCTGTTGATCGTAGGTATCCTTATCTATACTGTTTTTTAAAACTTCAATTCTATATTTTTCCTGATCATTATTGAAATTTGTATTGACTTTAAGAATGGCTTGTTTAGGGAGTGAATTAACTTTCTCTACGTTTATAAGAGTTCTTATCTCATTCAGATTTTTATACTGTGGCTCATGAATTTCTTTGATGATCATATCTGGTTGAGTTGTATTACCATAAAAATATACATATGGCAATTCGCTTTGATTCTTAGGGATTGTATAATTTCCTTCTCTTTCATAATTGTTGTTTAATGATGCTAGAATTTTCTTATCAGCATTTATCACAATTTCTTTTATATCTTTCGGATATCCCCAGAATGTTTTTTGGGGATATCTACTATCCAATAAAGCTGGATTAAAATATAAAAGTGGGACCTGTTTCCCATTTTGAATGTCATATATTACATAGTCAACACCATCTTCATAGCCCTGAGCTCTGATTATTTCGTTTTGTTTATCATTATCTAGGTTTGTAAACCATTTCTTATTAATAGTCCCCCAAGGATAAGAAAACTGATAAATAAGTTTTCCATTTTTAAACCAATATTCATAAGATGTCGTAGCATCATTATCTGATGTGGTTATTATTGTTTCTTGTTCATTATCATTATCAAAATCTATATTTTCTTTGCTTTCTATTTTTTGATCTTTAGGAATAAATTGTTTAAATTTATTGTCAAGGCCTGAATGATTTTCATTTATTTTCTGCCCTGAAGTTTTTTTACATGCTAAGAAAAATAAATTAATAATAATTAGATATTTTAAAGTTTTTATTTTCATAAATTATAATCCATTTTGAGAGTTACGATCGGGACTTGTGTTAACAGCTTTTCCAAGTTCAGGTATTTCTGTTAAAGGATTAAATGAAGGCTTGGACATCTTTTCTGTACGAACTTCAAAATGAAGATGTGCCATTTTCGCTGGCTGTCCATAGGCGTTACCGGTTTGTCCTGTTTTTCCAATTTCCTTACCTGCCTCAAATTTACCTGTTTTATATTCTGAAAGATGACAATACATAAAGTAATATTTTTTTCCTTTATATGTTCCTTCTAAAAATGTTCTATGCCCATACCCTCCTGGGTCAGCCCTATAAGTGACTTCTCCATCAATACAAGCATATACAGGTGTGCCCACAGGAGCATATAGATCTAAACCGTCATGTTTACCACCAGTCCTTCCATGAAAATCACTTTTTCCTGGAGACCATTGTGTTTCAGAATACCATCCTCTTAGCTCCATTTTATCAAGAGGATTATGCCAAGAAGAATTGTCATCTATTTCATAACCTGTGCATTCTGTTACTTTGAAAATATCTATCATTCGTTGTAAATGCGACCATCTATCCTCTCGCGAAGAAGTTTTGCTATTAACAATATCAACAATTTTATCGAAATTTTCTCTCTTAACTCCTTTTTCTGCTTCATCTTGGCATCCATATTCTTTCCAATATGCCATACTGGCTACTGTACCTTCATTTAAATTGTTGATATTGCCTGCGTCTATATGTACACCAAACTCTGAATAATCGTTTTCTAACCTAGAATTTATTTTATCATACTTATCTTTTCCTGTAATTTGAATTATTCCACGACCTCTATATTTCCATCCATCTCCACTAGCAGCGTCACCATTACCATTTCTATTAGCATAAGCATTATTTGCAATAGCTTCTGGATTAGCTGGATGTTCAGGTGTTCTTCCATCTCTATAAGATCGTTCCTTATTTTGATAATAGTAGCTAAATATTACTTCGTACTTATTTTTTTTTGGATTCCATTTCCCTTTATATAAAACATCCGCTGAGTAATTGAGATTCTCTCCATCCTTAACATTCATTGATGTACCTATTTCTTCTCTGACTTGGGCAAAAAACTGAGCTTTTTGTTGACAAGTATTTAGTCCCAATTTACTGTTTGCTTTATTAAAAGCATCTTTTAATTCTCTTCTTTTATCTTCCGTTGCATCAGGAAATATGCTAATTAGTTCTTCTACAGTTAAAGTGTCACATCTCGAACATTTTTTAGAAACCTCAAAATACGCCCCCTCCTTCTTCAAAAACTCCTTATCATGCTGTTTCTCTCCCTGCGTTTTGGCGTGAAGATACAACAGTTCCGGAACTTTTTTCAGTAAGTTAAAAGTAATTGTTTTTCCGGCTTCATAATTTTTTATTTCTAGTAACTTTTCTATTTCTTCTACACTGGAAGTTTTACCATTTTCTATTTTAGGATTTTTAGAATTCCCTTTTTGGGCATTGTCGAGGATAATCTGGGCAATGGATTTCTTTTTAGCTTCATCAGTAATGTTGGTATTGCTTCCGAATGTATAGGTATAGGTTCCGTCCTTTTTTCCTTTGGTTATTTTTTCTTTCCATTGCTTCAGTTCATCGTCAGATTTCGGACGGAGATGGACCGGGATTTTAACCATATTATCCTTTACGGTGCCTGAAAATTCGGTTTTTTCGGTTCCAGGAACTACTCCGGCTGGTGCTTTTTGGTCCATTTGTTCTTCGGTTATTTCGAGGATGGGAAGAACTGTATCGGCCGTACCTTTGATAATTCCGTCTTTTTCTTTAATGGAGATTTTAACCTGTTTTCCATCAAGAAGCATCGTTCTGGCAACAAGATAGAGTTTATCTTCCAGTGGCGCACTGTCAACTCTTTTAAATTCCGGACCTAATTTAAGTGTCTTAAAGGTAACTGTCTTTTCATTGGTTGTGTCCTTGCCATAAGCATCGGCGGTTAATGCAGCAGCAATTATTTCAAGTGTGGTATATTTTTTCTGAGATTTCAGACTGTCTTTAACTTTATTGAGAATGGTCTGAGCCACTTTATTTTTCTCTTCAGCAGTAGATGTTTTATTATTCTGTTTGCTTCCTCCGAAGGTGTAAGTATGGGTTCCGTCTTCTTCTCCCGTTTGTTTTGTATATTCTTTTTTAGCAAAATATGCATTAAGAAGATCTTCCGTTTTCTGTTCATTAACGGTTGTAGGAGAGAGACCTCCCGGTGGTGGAGAAGCTGGTGGCTGGGTATTATTGGCTTGTCCGTGAGCTGTTTGAGGTTCAGGTGGAGGAGTAGGTTGTGGCTGGGTTGTAGGTTGCTGCTGTGGTTGAGCCTGAGGTTTTCCGGATGGAGTGCGGATCTCATCAGGGGTATTGATATTAACGTTATCCGTCGCATGCTTCTTATGAGCATAATACTCCACAGTAACATAAAACTCCAGCTGCTTGGGATCAGTTTCGCCTTCCATCGCTTTTTTCATCAGGGCTTTGGTGAGTAAAAATTCAGCTCTGGCAACTCCGTTGCGCACTTTTTCTTTTTTACTGTCTATCTGCAGGTTTTTATTGTTGTGTCCTGAATCTGCTGCGTCATCTTCCCAAAGCGTAAATTGAAGATACTGGCCTTCCAGATTCATACATTTGGCTTCTGCGACCAGTTTTTCCGTGAAGCTGAAAACAGTTCCGGGAGTATCGTCTATATATTTTAATTCAACTTTATTGATTCGGGGAACATCGCTGGGCTGAGGCTGTATTTCCAGCGCCATTGGAGCTCTGCCTTCCGGATTATGGAGATAGGCTTCAATTCTGAAGGTATCTTTATAAGCTGTTGTGTTAAAGGTAAAGCTGCTTACTCCTTTTTTCTTAATATTGGTAGGGACAAATTTTCCGTTTACCTTTTTGAAAAGATGCCAGGTAACGAGGGCCGGATTTCTTTTCTCGAGTGGAGTGGCAGGATACCATTCATCAATTTTATAAGTAACCCGTTCTCCTACTTTTGGTTTGGTATTTCCCGATATTTTATAAATTCCTTGTTTTGACATGGCCGAAAAGTTTTTGATTAGTAGGCATCTGGTTCAGTGTCCTGCATTTCCTTCTGGAATTCCTTGAAATTGATGAAGGGATTGATGTGATGCTGTTCCTGGGGGTCTGCTTTTTTTACATTCTGCTGAGTCATCGCTGAGGTTTGCCCATGTTCCATGA
The DNA here is from genome assembly GCF_001295265.1 of Chryseobacterium indologenes. Classification (GTDB taxonomy): domain Bacteria; phylum Bacteroidota; class Bacteroidia; order Flavobacteriales; family Weeksellaceae; genus Chryseobacterium; species Chryseobacterium indologenes_A. Next base: position 72,980 of record NZ_LJOD01000015.1, read on the forward strand.
TGGTGATCTTTCCGCCTGTGGTGCACATAAGCTCAGAGATCTCCGTAACACAGCTTTTGTCCATTACCTTTACTTTTTCATAGGTTTTCTGCCATTTTCCTGCAGGAGCGTAAGTGCAGGGAAGGTACCCACCGGATGAAGGCTTCAGTTTGCATCTTCCGAAACTTGGCCCAGAAGGATTAAACTGAAGATCATCTTCAGTTACGGCCAGATAATCGGTTTTGCCTTCTTCATTATTCCAGTAATGCTTCTGGTGAGAGGTTACTTTAAATTGCGGAAACTGGTCTCCCTGGTTACATTGGGCCTTTCCTTTCTGTATGACGAAATGTTTTCCGTCATGTGGTGATGCGGAACCGGACATATTTTGCGTTTTTTGGTGTTGTTCCAAAGATACTAAATTATTTTAATTGCTTTTCCAGTGTAAATACTTCTTTTTCAGTTACATTTCCGATCTGAATTTCAAAATGCCCTGTGATTTTCTGAACTTCCAGATCATTCCGGCTCATGCAATATTCCGCTTCATGGTGGCAGATTACTGAGTCGGCATTGAAAGATGATGATTCATCATATTTATGTTTGCTATCATAAAGTTGATTAAGGTTTCTGTAATCAACTGAAGTACCTTTCTGAACGACTTTCAGTCTATTATTATCGGTTGCATCCGGCTCTTTTGGTAAAATTCGGTTATACAGTTCAAAGCGGATTGGGGAAGCATTGGTAAGCCATGGAAGAAACTCATGGTAAATCCCGGAATCTGTCCAGCTCTCATATTGGGCGTTATAAAATGAGCCGGACAGAAATTGTATGGGCAATGTATTACGGATATCTGCCAGGATTTGTTTCTTATCTTCAGCTTTCTTTTTTAACTGATTAATATAAGAGGCAGACCATTCATCAGTAAAGTATTTTTTTAATGCCTCAAGTTCTTCTTTAACAATTGTTTCCGGATGATGAAATGCTGCATCTGTAAGTTTTCCTGTTTCATTAATTCTGATTTCCAAAGGGAATATAATTGCTGCACAGGCTTTGGCCAGACTGGATATTTTGCTGTCCGATTCATGACCGTCTTTCAGGGAACCAGACTGCTGCACTGAAAAAAGATGCTGGCCTTTTTCATGCTTCAGGTATTTTAGTTCTACCTGGTAACGATAATTTGTCAGCAGGGTATTGTCCTGATATTTATGATGTCTGGCTGTATATCTGCCCTCCAGCAGAGGAATCTTAAATGGAATTTTTCCGTGAGGCGGATGATAGTAGAGGCTTTCACCGTTTTCATTAATTTTTTTGTTGAGCTTCTTTATTTCATCACCAAAGGGAATATGAAGAAGGGTACCGGTTTTCAGCAGTATTGGATCTACAAGCCTATCGTGCAATGCACAATAAGCATTATGGAAATCTCTGATGTATTTCGGGTTCTCTACTTTCAGGTCAGAAGCAATCTTTTCTAAAGTATCGCCCGGAAGTGTCATGTAGGTGATCATGCGATAGGTGTTTTTAATGATGAATAAGTTTACCGTTATAGTTCAAAACAACGGGATTTATTTATCAGGATGTAATTTATAAAAAATTCCGCAAAAAACTTTCATCAGTGTTAAAGGCTGTAGTTTAGCCTGAGTTCCGGATAAGATAACTTTTCCAAACCTGAAATTTCCAATAAAAAAACCTTTCAGCTGCCTGAAAGGTTTTTATTTTCATATGTTTAATACCCAATTATAATCCGAACTGCTTTGCAAACAGGTCCGGGAAAATTCCCAGAAGAATAATGGATACAATAACGAATACCGCTACAATATTATAAGTAAGTGTTACTTTTTCTGAAGATTTGAATGTTGATTCTTTAAAGAAGAACATTGCAATGATCATTCTTAAATAGTAAGCAATGGAAAGGGCAGACCCTAAAACGGCTACCAACACTAAGAAAACCCCGTGTTGTGAATTCATCGCCTGGGAGAATAATGCAAATTTACCCATGAAACCTGCAGTTAAAGGTACTCCGGCCATTGAAAGCATAGAGATCGCTGCAGTTGTTGCCAGTAAAGGCTCAGTTTTAGCAAGACCTTTGAAAGCTCCGAATGAAGTCTCTCTTTTCAGTTTTTCTACCCAGATCAGGCACATGAAAACTCCCACTGTAGATAGTGAATAGGCAAATAAATAAAATGCCAGGTTATAAGTGGAAAGGCTTGTCATTCCGAAGAATACCAGCCCGATGTATCCCGCATGAGAAACAGAAGAGTAAGCAAGCATTCTTTTGGCGTTAGTCTGTGCAAGCCCCATAACGTTGGCCAAAAGCAAAGTGATGATTAAGAATACTCCCAATACATTGATCCAGTCCTGAGTAACACCAGCAAAACCGATCGTCATTAATCTGAACAGGGCAAAGAATCCGGAGATTTTTACAACACTTGCCATAAAAGCGGTAATCAGGGAAGGGGAACCTGCATATACATCAGGGCTCCACATATGGAAAGGCGCCAGTGCTACTTTAAATGCCAGTGCGCAAAGGATAAGCAATACCCCTAAAATGAACATAACATTGGTAGTATTGGCCAATCCGAATTCATGGATTTTATATAAATCGAAACTTCCGGCACTTCCGTAGATGAATGCAATCCCAAACAGTAAAAATCCTGTGGCAAATGCACCCATTAAGAAATATTTAATAGAAGCTTCGTTTGATCTTAAATCAGTTTTGTTGGCTCCGGCCATTACGTATAACGGAATAGAAAGGATTTCAATACCCAGGAACATCGTTACCAGATTCTGGTATCCGAAAAGAACGATTCCACCACATAATGCAAACAGCATCAGGGCGTATAATTCCGACTGGTGGCTTCTGTGGTTGCTGAATGCAAAACCTCCAAGGAAGAATAACAATAAGGTGGTTACAATGGATATTTTAGTGAACAACGCTGTATTAGCCGTGTATTCATACATATGTCTGTACTTTTCGAAGAAAGCACATTCAGGCATGAAGCTTACGTACAATGCAATGATCAATCCCAAAATCCCAATGTATCTTGCGAATTTTCCCTGTTCAAAAACTCCCGAAAATAACGCAATAACTGCCGTTAGGAAAACAATAATTAAAACACTCATAATATAGATTTGAGACGAGATTTAAATTGAAAGTAAAAGATTCAAAGTTTGAGGTTTTTCCGGATGATCTCCGTCTCTTATCTCTGCGTCTTTTATCTTTAGTCTTTCCTTATCTCTTATTTTTTAATTTTTAAATCTTTTAATTTTTTTAGTTAGCCATCGCTGTGTAGATAAACTTCACCGAACTGCCTACCATATCGATCACCGGTTGTGGATAAATACCCAATAGGATCACGAAAACTGCTAAACTTGCCAATACAGAGAATTCTACACCGGAAAGGTCTTTTGCTGTGCTTAGGACTGCTTCATCACCTTCACCGAACATTGCTTTTCCGTAGAATCTCAACAGGTATACTGCACAAAGGATCACCGTAAGACCAGCAATCACTGCTGCCAGTCCGTTGAAATCATATACTGATTTTAACAGGATAAATTCTCCGATAAATCCATTGGTCAACGGAACTCCCATTGAGCCCAATATAATGATCAGGAACAATACGGCAAATTTCGGAGCTACTTTCGCCAGCCCTCCCATCTGTCTGATATCTCTTGATTTAAATCTCTTGTACAAAATATCACAGCAGTAGAATAATCCCACAACGTTGATACCATGGGCAAATGTCTGTACCAAGGCACCTTCAGCACCTTCAATATTGAAGGACCCTCTTAAAGTAATTACTGCTGAAGCAAAAATTCCCGCTACCATTAATCCAACGTGGGAGAAAGAAGAATACGCAATAATTCTCTTCATATCGGTCTGGATAATTGCAATGAGTGCTCCGTGAACGATTCCTACAATAGCAAGAATAATCACGATCTGTCCTGAAATCCCTGCAATCGGAACCGGGGTGATAGGAAGTAAATAACGCATTACTCCATACACCGCCATCTTAAGCATGATCCCGGATAACAACATTGATCCCTGTGTAGGAGAGTAGGTATAGGTATCAGGCTGCCAGGTGTGGAATGGGAATACCGGTAATTTCACTGCAAATGCAAAGAAAATGAACCAGAATACCACAGTCTGCTGAGTTTCGTTAAGCTGCGCATTATACAGGTCTGTAAGCTCGAATGATGCAGAGTGGTTGTAAACATAGATCAATCCTGCCAGCATGAATAATGAACCAACGAAAGTATAAACGAAGAATTTTGTAGTGAACTCAAATCTTTTATTTTCCTGCCCCCAAAGTCCGGCAATGAACCAGATCGGAATTAAGGTTACTTCCCAGAAAATGTAGAATAATAATCCGTCTAAAGAAGTGAATACCCCTACAAGGCCGAACTGCATTAACAGAATCAGACCGTAGAATGTATTTCTGTAGTTTACATTTTCATTGAAAGATGATAAAATAATAATTGGTGCTAAAATGTTCGTTAATAATAAAAGCAACATACTCATTCCGTCAATTCCGAAATGAAGGGTACTTTTTATGAACTGAGACCAAGGGTAATTGATTTCATGCTGAAGTACACTGTCTACGGTTGGATTAAAATCAAAATCCGAAATAATGTAGAATGTTACAAGCATCTGGATCAATGCAATTCCCAGCGCCAAATATTTGCTGGAATTATTCTTCCAGGCAAAAACTAATCCCGAACCTACAAGAGGTAATAGTAATAATGTTAATAATAAACCAGACATTATTGTAATATAAAGTTAACAATCAGTATAATTCCCACAGCTAAAGACATGATAAGGATATAAGTCTCTACATTTCCGTTCTGGATACGCTTCATTGCTTTTCCGCTGTCTTCTGCGCCTTCGCCCACGAAGTCTACAAAACGGTCTAAGATTCCTTTATCAAACATCTTTCCTCCGCGTCCTAATCCTTCAACAGTTTTTACAATCAATGCATTGTAAAGTTCGTCTACATATAGTTTTTTAGCAGAAAGCTTTTCCCATCCGGTGTAGCTTTCTTCTGCAAGAGCCATTTTTTTCTTTTTCACATAGGTGTTTCTTACGATGAACCATACGGAGAAGAACATTAGTACTGTTGCTGCTAATAAGATCATTTCTGTGTTGAAAGGTACTCCTGAAAGAGTAGCTTCCATCTGCTTGAAGCTTTGTTCGGTAAGAACCGGTTTAAGCCATTCCATCAGCTTGGCATAATGTCCGTGTCCGATGAAGTGAGGAAGGTTGATAAAACCTCCAAGTACAGAAAGGATGGCCAATACGATCAATGGTAATGTCATATTAGACGGGCTTTCGTGTAAATGGTGTTTCTGCTCTTCAGTACCTCTGAATTCTCCGTGGAAAGTCAGATAGTACAGTCTGAACATATAAGTTGCCGTCATAGCTGCTAAAACAAATAAGATTACCCAGTAGATTGGATTTTTAGCAAAAGCAGCTACTAAAATTTCGTCTTTAGAGATCATCCCTGATAATAAAGGGAAACCTGAGATAGCTAATGTTCCGATAAGGAAAGTAGCGTGGGTAAGAGGAATGTATTTTTTAAGACCTCCCATGAAACGCATATCCTGTTCGTTGCTCATGGCGTGGATTACAGAACCTGCTCCTAAGAACAATAAAGCCTTAAAGAATGCGTGTGTCATTACGTGGAACATTGCAGTTGTATAAGCTCCAAGACCTAAAGCGATGAACATGAATCCAAGCTGTGAAACGGTAGAGTAGGCCAATACTTTTTTGATGTCATTCTGACGTAACGCGTAGAACCCTGCCAAAGCAGCCGTTAAGAATCCGATGAATAAAATTCCTCCCTGTACTGTAGGCGCCAAAGTAAATAAGAAGTTAGATCTCACTACTAAATAGATACCTGCTGTAACCATCGTTGCCGCGTGGATCAAAGCTGATACCGGAGTAGGCCCGGCCATTGCATCCGGTAACCATGTATATAAAGGAACCTGAGCTGATTTACCGGTTGCACCGATGAATAAACTCGCCGTAATAAAGATGATTACAGTTCCGTCCAATTCAAATTTTGAAGAATTCTGAGCTACGGTAAGGTAATCTACAGCATTCGTCTGAGAAGCGATCATGAAGATACCGATCAGTAATGCAAGGTCACCAATTCTGTTCATAATGAAAGCTTTTCTTGCTGCTTTACCATATTCCTCATTGGTATACCAGAATCCGATCAGCAGATAAGAACAAAGACCTACACCTTCCCATCCGATGAAAAGAATAAGATAATTGCTTCCCATTACCAAAAGTAGCATAGAGAAGATGAAAAGATTCAGATAAGTAAAGAACTTATAGAAACCTTTGTCGTGGCTCATATATCCGATAGAATATAAGTGGATCAGGGAACCGATACCTGTGATGATCATCACCATCATTAAAGAAAGCTGATCAATCTGGAACCCGAAATTAATCTGAACTCCGTTTACTCTGAACCATTCAAAAGCTCTTACAATTACCGGCTGGCTTTCGGAACTGAAATTCATGAAAAGACTTACAGCAATACAGAATGATCCGAAAACCACGGCTGTAGCCAAAGATCCAACCACCATTTTTGGAAGATGTTTTCCGAATAAACCGTTAATAAGAAACCCTAAAAGTGGTAAAAGTACTATTGCATACACTAAATTTTCCATTCCTTATCCTCTTAATTTATTAAATATACTTACATCTACAGAACGGGTATTTCTATACAGCATAGCAATAATTGCAAGACCTACCGCAACTTCTGCGGCAGCCACTACCATAATGAAGAAAACTAAAAGCTGTCCGTCTCCGTTTCCCTTATATGCTGAAAAAGCAGCTAATAAAAGGTTTACAGAATTCAGCATAAGCTCTACACAGCCCAAAATAACAATAGCATTTTTTCTCAGCAATACTCCAAGCACTCCCAGACAGAATAATACTGAACAAAGAATGATGAAATAATTCAGAGGGATGCTTTGTATGAATGTATTTACTTCTCCCATAATTTTATAAATCTTTTTTACCGATTAATACCGCACCTACAATACCTGCCAAAATCAGGATAGAAGCAAGTTCAAACGGTAAAACATATTCATTAAACAAAAGTCTGCCCAGATTTTTCGTGAGACCCACCCCTTTATCTACATTTTCCAGTACAATGTGGTTGTCGCTTACTCCTCTGAATACTCCTAAAACTCCAATTAAAAGAAGACCTGCTGTAAAAACTCCAACAAATTTTAAAGTATTGTTCTTCTTACTTTCGTCTTGCTTATTAAGGTTAAGCATCATCAGGATATAAAGGAATAATACCATGATGGCACCGGCGTACACTATAATCTGAATGATTGCCAGAAACTGGGCATTCAGAAGAATGTACATACCAGCAATGGAAAACATCGTAACAATTAATGACAGGATAGCATAGAGAGGATTTCTTGCAAACACGAAATACACCGCACTTGCCACTGCTAAAAATGCCACCAAGAAAAATAAAAACTGATCCATTATTTTACCGCATTTTTTTGTTTCTCGGATTGTCTTGTCGTGATGTCAATCCTTTCATTTATTTTTTCCACTAATTTATCTTTTCCGTAAATGAAAGAACCTCTGTTGGTTTCCACATCCACCAGTCTGTCGGTAAGATAGATGGCAGACTTCGGACAGGCTTCTTCACACATACCGCAGAAAATACATCTCAGCATATTGATTTCATATACTGAAGCATATTTCTCCTCTCTGTAAAGGTCTTTTTCCTCTTTTGTTCTTTCTGCAGCAGTCATAGTGATGGCTTCTGCAGGACAGGCTACGGCACAAAGTCCACAGGCTGTACATCTTTCCCTGCCTTCTTCGTCTCTTTTCAGAACGTGCTGGCCTCTCCAGATGGAAGCTCTTGGTTTCTTTACTTCCGGATACGAATATACTGCGGGAGCACCTTTTATCACGGTTCTTACAGCATGCTTAAATGTAATCCCCATTCCTGTGAAGATCGCAGGAAGGTAGATTTTTTCAGCAAGGGTCATTTCTTTATTGGAAACAACTTTTGATCTGTTAGTTAATTTCATTATATAATTTGAAATTTGAAGTTTGAGATTTGAAATTTATTAGTAAAATTTTATTTCTCAAACCCTTAATTATTAATTATTATTTCGTTTAAATTTATTTCCGTTATGCCCTGTCATTTTTAAATAATTTATAAATCCTGACAGTTTCTTAGACAAAGATATTGTTTGGCTTTTTAAAAAAAATTAAAAACTTCTTCATCTAAATAATTTCGGTCAAAAGCTCTGATTAATCGAGAACGAATTTCTCCTGCAGAACCTTTAGACATGGTAAGAAAGTTTATGAATTCTTTATTACCTTCTCTTTCAAACCCTTCGGTTATATTATCCATAATTGATGCAGATGATCTGTCAATCTGGTTTTTATCGTGGTTTAGAAATTTGGGATTCAACAAATATTCTTTCTGAATCAATTAGCAAAGACTTCTTGACTGCTGCCATATTTCTAAATCTTCAAAATTATTTATCGTTGCCATATTTGATATTTGAAATTATTACTCTTAAAATTACTAATTTAAAGTCATTCCGCTGAATCTCAAATTTCAACCATCAAATCGCAAATTTACTGGAACGCTAAAATTACAGCTCCTGTAATTAGTAGGTTCACTAATGCCATTGGGATTAATGTTTTCCATCCTAAGTGCATTAACTGATCATATCTGAATCTAGGAAGCGTCCATCTGATCCACATAAAAATAAGGATTCCGATTACTGTTTTCGTTAAGAAAGCAACAATACTTAAGATTCCTGCTACGTTTTCTCCCCAGTTCTGAGTTACCCATTCAATACCTGGGTAATTGTAGCCTCCGAAGAAAAGAACAACCATAAATGCATTGGAAATAAACATGTTCACATATTCACCGAACATATAAAGACCCAGCTTCATGGAAGAGTACTCTGTAGAATATCCCGTTACAAGCTCAGATTCACATTCCGGTAAATCAAAAGGGTGTCTGTTGGTTTCTGCCAAAGCAGCTACGAAGAAAACAAGGAAGGCAATCGGCTGATAGAAAATATTCCAGTTCATTCCGGAACCCCATGGGATAATTCCCCATAATTTTCCGCCAGTCTGGCTTTCTGTAATTTCTTTTAAATCTAAACTTCCTGTCATCATAATGATAGAAAGAAGTGCTAATCCCATTGCCAATTCGTAAGAAATCATCTGTGAAGAAGCACGGATAGCACCCAGTAATGAATATTTGTTATTTGAAGCCCAGCCTCCGATCATGATTCCGTATACCCCGATAGAAGCCATTCCGATGATGAAAAGAACTCCTACGTCAATATTGGCAACCTGAAGATCAAAAGAAGTGCCTGCAATATTTAAACTTTTACCCCAAGGAATAACCGCCCCAGTGATTAATGAAATAAACATTACCAAAGCCGGTCCCAATACGAAAAGAAATTTTTCAGCATTGGCAGGCGTAAAGTCTTCCTTAAAGAAGAATTTTCCACCGTCAGCAAGAGGCTGAAGCAATCCGAATGGTCCTGCTCTGTTCGGACCAATTCTATCCTGCATAATAGAGGCTACTTTTCTTTCCGCCCATGTAGAGTAGGCCGCTATCGTAAGAGACAGCAGGAAAAGCGCTAGTACAAGTATAAGTTTAAATGTTAGTAAATCCATTTTTATTTAGATATTAAGATGTCAGATGCTAGATGTCATTGTCTGAAGTCTGGTATCTGAAATCTGATGTCTTATTAATTATTTTTCGTCTTTTTCGCTGATTTCTTTCGCCATTGGGTTATCCAGAACTCTCAGCTCATCTTTAGGCTTTTCGTAATGGTTCAATGAAATAACAGAATGTCTGTCGATATGTCTTGGACCTTCAATGTTCCAGTCTGATAAAGCTTTTCTTTCGAAACGGCAGGTATCACAGATGAATTCTTCAACTTCACCCCACTGGTCTTTTCTTGCTGTTACCCTTACGATTTCATCACCTTTCATCCAAACGACAGCTTTTCCTGAACACTTATCACATTTACATGAAGCATTCATTGGTTTTGTAAACCATACTCTGCTGGCAAAACGCGCTGTTCTGTCTGTTAAAGCTCCAACAGGACATACATCGATAACGTTTCCGATGAAGTCATTATCCAGAGCTTTATTTAAGTATGTTGAAATTTCAGCGTGATCTCCTCTGAAAAGAATTCCGTGTTCTCTTTGACCTGTCAATTGGTTGGCAGCTAATACACATCTTGCACAAAGAATACAGCGGTTCATATTCAATTTGATGTTCGGACCAAGATCGTCAGCTTCGTAAGTATTTCTTTCGAACTCGGTTCTTGTGTTTTCTACACCATGTTCGTATCCTAGATCCTGAAGATGGCATTCTCCGGCCTGGTCGCAGATAGGGCAGTCCAGCGGGTGGTTTACCAATAGGAACTCTGTTACTGCTTTTCTTCCTTCCTGAGCCTTTTCGGAGGTAAGATTTTTCACCTCCATTCCGTCCATTACGTTGGTTCTGCAGCTGGCAACCAATTTAGGCATCGGGCGTGGATCTGCTTCAGATCCTTTAGAAACTTCTACAAGGCAGGTTCTGCATCTTCCTCCACTGGTTTCCAATTTGCTGTAGTAGCACATTGCAGGAGGTACAGATTTTCCGCCGATCTGTCTTGCCGCTTCCAGAATAGAAGTTCCAGGCAGTACTTCGGTGGTCTGTCCGTCTATCGTTATTTTGAATTTTTTAACCTCTTCGCTCATATTCTATGCTTTTCGCTTATGCTTTTAGGGCGTTAAGCTCTATTTTAATTATACTTTTTCGTGTTAAATGTATATCCTACCCCCGCAAGAACCTGTCCGAAAACAAAGTCCTGTCTGGCTTTATCAGGTTTATTATTTAATGTAGTTTTAATATCCCACATATTAATATATCCTGCTTTAGCTTCGGCTCTGATCATCCAGTTTTTCCAGAAAACCAGGTTAAGACTGGATCTAAGGTCGGCTCCCATACCTGCAACGTGAAAACGGTCGCTTCTTTCATTACCAAAAAGTTTTATATTACTTTTCGGGAACATTACTCCGAGCCCGGCACCATAAGACCATACCAGATCTATATTTTTCTTATGAATCAGGTTTTTATATTTTTCTAAACCTAAATTTTCATAATTAAGTCCGTCCGTATGCTCAAAAGTAAGAAACTGGGTGTCTGATAAGTCCACTTGTCCGTTCTGTACCATCCCTGCATATTTAGGATCTGAAATAGTTCCTGAAAAATCAACCGTCTGGTTCTGCTTCATCACATATTTCATGTGGTCTATTCCTAAAACAAGAGCCAGATTATCTTTTATAAAATATCCGATTCTGAAATTATACTGCGTTACGGTAAACCAGCTTGGATCGATGTAAACAATTCCGAACTTGGTAGGTTTATCTCTCGCCTGTACATTATTCAGCTGAAAATCATAACCGTTTCCTGAAAAATGGATATCAGAATTACTAAAAGCTCCTCTGTTCCAACCGTAGAAAAGGAAAACCTGTCCTTTTTTGCTCAAGGGCAGAGGCTTTTCTTTCTTTTCAGCTTTATATGGAGTTACCTCCAGTTTATATTCTTTGTCTAATGTATCTTTTTTAATTTGCCCCAAAGCAAAGCCCGACATCATTACGCCGACAACAAATAACTTCTTCATTCCTTAGCTACGCATTTTTTTCAACAGCCGGGATCGGATCAGCATAATTTGCCAATCCATAGTTTTGAGTCTGGGATAACTCAGGGTTTTTCACGTGCCATTCAAATTCATCTCTGAAGTGGCGGATCGCTGCTGCAACAGGCCACGCTGCGGCATCACCCAATGGACAGATCGTGTTTCCTTCAATTTTTCTCTGGATATCCCAAAGAAGATCGATATCTTCCATTTTTCCCTGTCCGTTTTCTATTTTTTTCAGGATTTTATACATCCACCCTGTACCTTCACGGCAAGGTGTACACTGGCCGCAGCTTTCGTGGTTATAAAATCTTGCTAAAGTCATGGTATGTTCCACGATACACTGGTCTTCATCCAGAACGATGAAACCTCCTGAACCCATCATGGTTCCGGTAGCAAAACCACCATCTGCAAGGGATTCATAATTCATGTATCTTGGTTCTCCGTTTACGGTTCTCAACAGTAAGTTGGCCGGAACAATCGGAACGGAACTTCCTCCCGGAATACAGGCTTTTAATCTTTTACCGTCTTTAATTCCTCCACAATATTCATCAGAGTAGATAAATTCTTCTACGGTAATGGTCATGTCAATTTCATACACTCCCGGTTTGTTGATGTTTCCACAGGCAGAAATTAATTTTGTACCTGTAGACCTTCCTACTCCAATTTTAGCGTATTCAGCACCTGTAATATCAATGATTGGTACCACTGCCGCGATAGATTCTACGTTGTTTACTACTGTTGGTCTTTCCCAAAGCCCTTTTACAGCCGGGAAAGGTGGTTTTAGCCTTGGATTTCCTCTTTTTCCTTCAAGAGATTCAAGCAATGCCGTTTCTTCACCGCAGATATAGGCTCCTCCTCCTCTCTGAACATAGATTTCAAGATCGAATCCTGTTCCTAAAATATTTTTTCCTAAGAATCCTGCTGCTTTGGCTTCTTCAATGGCTTCTTCCAGAATATCCGGAATCCATGAATATTCTCCACGGATGTAGATATAGGAAACGTTTGAACCTAAACAGTATGATGAAATAAGCATTCCTTCAATCAAAAGGTGAGGAAGAAATTCCATCAGGTATCTGTCCTTGAATGTTCCAGGCTCAGATTCATCTGCATTTACTACCAGGTGTCTTGGAACACCTTCTGGTTTTGCCAGAAAGCTCCACTTCATTCCTGTTGGGAATCCGGCTCCGCCACGTCCTCTCAGTCCTGAAGCTTTAACTTCTTCAAGAATTTCGTCAGGGGTCATTTTCAGGGCCTTTTCAGCTGCAGTGTAACCTCCCTGCTTACGGTACGTTTCAAAGTAGCGGATGCCTTCTATATGGGCGTCTTTAAGTAAAAGTTTTTTACTCATTGTTATTGGCTTCTTGCAATTGGCTTTTGGCTTCTTGCATTAATTATTATTAAACGTTAAGTGAATAATTTAAAATCTAAAATGTAGAATTTAAAATTTCTATTAGTCCAAAGCAATCTGTCCCTGTCTGCAAAGATCAAGGATTTCGTCTACTTTTTCTATCGTTAAATTTTCATGAAAGAATTTTCCAAGCTGCATCATGGGTGCATATCCGCATGCTCCAAGACATTCTGCCGGTTTCAGGGTAAACATACCGTCTTCGGTAGTTTCTCCGTCCTTAATGTTCAGTTTAGTTCTGATGTGGTTCAGGATCTTTTCGCTTCCACATACCATGCAGGGTCCTGTACGGCATACTTCCAATACATATTTTCCTACCGGTTTCATATTGAACATTGTATAAAAAGTAGCCACCTCATATACTTCAATCGGCTTGATACTTAGTAATCCGGCCACATAATCCATTACAGGTACGTCCAGCCATCCTCCGAATTCTTTCTGTGCCAAATGCAGAACGGGAAGAAGAGCAGATTTTTGTCTTCCTTCAGGATATCTTGCGATAATTTTGTGTACCTGTGCTAAACTTTCCGGTTTAAAAGCTATTGTTTCGCTCATTTTTTATCTAAGATTTCAGATGTCAGATTTCAGACATCAGATTTTAAATTTATATGTAAAGTCAAGAGTCTGACAATCTGAAATCAGATGCCTGACATCTTATTTTTTATGCGTCTAATTCTCCCGCAATAATATTCATACTACACATGGTTACAATGGCGTCTGAAATTACAGAACCTGTAATCATTTCAGGATATGCCTGGTAGTAGATAAAACATGGTCTTCTGAAGTGAAGTCGGTAAGGGCTTCTTCCCCCGTCGCTGACTAAATAGAATCCTAATTCTCCGTTTCCGCCTTCTACGGCATGGTAAATTTCTCCTTTTGGAACGTCTGTTTCTCCCATTACAATTTTGAAGTGGTAGATCAGTGCCTCCATTTTCTGATATACATCTGCCTTTTCAGGAAGGTAGAAGTCGGGAACATCCGCGTGGAACGGGCCTTCCGGAAGGTTTTCGTATGCTTGTTTGATAATTTTAATGGATTCCCAGATTTCCTGCTGACGAACCATGAAACGGTCGTAAGTATCTCCTGAAGTTCCTACAGGAATAATGAAGTCGAAATCTTCGTAGGAAGAATAAGGCTGTGCAACTCTTACATCGTAATCTACACCTGTTGCACGTAGGTTAGGTCCTGTAAATCCGTAGCTTAATGCTCTCTCTGCAGAAATGGCTCCGGCACCGATGGTTCTGTCCATAAAAATTCTGTTTCTTTCCAGTAAAGTACAGAATTCTTTAAATCTTGGCGGGAAGGTTTTTAAGAAGTCTTGTAATAACTCATGGAATTTCGGAGTGAAATCTCTTTCAAATCCTCCGATTCTTCCCATATTGGTGGTCATTCTGGCACCGCAGATCTGTTCGTACATATCGTAGATGCGCTCTCTTTCGATGAACATATAGGTAAGCCCTGTGATAGCTCCCGAGTCCATTCCGGTTACCCCGTTACAGATCAGATGGTCTCCGATTCTTGCAAGCTCCATCAGAATCACACGCATATAGTCTACGCGTTTAGGAACTTTAACACCGATCAGTTTTTCTACTGTCATATGCCATCCTAAGTTGTTGATAGGGGCGGAGCAGTAATTCATACGGTCTGTAAGGGTAGTGATCTGAGAATAGTTTCTTCTTTCAGAAATTTTTTCAAAGGCTCTGTGGATATATCCTACGGTTTGTTCTGCGTGAAGGATTCTTTCACCGTCCATGGTAAGGACATTCTGAAAGATCCCGTGGGTAGCAGGGTGGGTAGGTCCTAAATTGAGGGTATAAAGTTGTCCGTCAATCTGTTCCTTACTTTCGTACTGGTTGAGTATATTAGATAATGAGTTATCTTTCATAATTTAAATGCTTTAGGCTATAGGCTTTAGGCTTTAAGCTTACTGCTTATTGCTTACTGCTTATTGCATTATTTTTATCTTCCGAACATACTGTCGTTCTTATCCGTTCTGGTTCCGTCTTCAAGGCGATATTCCTTCAGCATCGGATGGTATCCCAGATCTTCCATATTCAGGATAGGTCTCAGGTCCGGATGTCCTTTAAATTTAATTCCGTAGAAATCGTAGGTTTCTCTTTCCATCCAGTTGGCTCCGGCATACAGCTCTACCAATGAATCTACTTCAATGTTTTCTCTGGACATGAAGATTTTCAGACGAAGCCTGAAATTTGTCATCATATTCTGAAGGTGATACACCACACCAATCTCTTTTTCAGGATACTCCGGATAATGAATTCCGCAGATATCAGTAAGGAATTTGATTTCTAATGATGAGTCTCTCAGGTAATGAACAATTTTTTTTATATCTTCTTTCTTTACTTCAATAGTCAGCATTCCATAAGGTTCTGAACTTGAAATAACAGATTCCGGAAATTCTCTTGTGATGGCTTCTAATACAAATTCGTTTGTCATTCCCGTTTAGTTGCTTATGTTGTAAGAGTCCAATAATTTCTGATATTCCGGCATATCTCTTCTTCTGATGCTTTCGCTTTCTGCAAGAGCCTGTACCTGCATTACGCCTTCAATGATCTGTTCAGGTCTTGGAGGGCATCCGGGAACGTAAACATCTACCGGGATAATTTTGTCGATTCCCTGAAGTACAGAATAAGTGTCAAAAATACCGCCGCTGGAAGCACATGCTCCAACTGCTACCACCCATTTCGGCTCTGCCATCTGAGTGTAAACTTCTTTTAGGACTGGTCCTAACTTCTTTGATATAGTTCCGCAAACCATCAGCATGTCTGCTTGTCTTGGTGAGAAAGAGTTTCTTTCCATACCAAATCTTGAAGCATCATATGTTGGGTTCAGGGTAGCCATAAACTCGATACCGCAACAAGAGGTGGCAAAAGGAAGCGGCCAAAGAGAGAATTTTCTTGCCATTCCGATTACACTGCTCAGTTTCGTTGCGAAAAAACCTTCTCCTTCATATCCTTCGGGAGCAGGTGCATCTGTTCTTATTACTGGTTTTTTATCTGACATCTCTTAGATTTTAGATTTTAAACTTTAGATTAAAATTCATCTAAAATTTATAATTTTTAGTTTATAATGATCCTACTTGTCCCAATCGAGTGCACCTCTTTTCCAGACATAGAAAAACGCAACGAAGAAGATCGCAACGAATGTCAATACAGCCAGGAATCCTTCCATACCGAATTCTCTGAAGTTAACGGCATAGGGGTAAAAGAATACGATTTCGATGTCGAATAGGACGAACAATACCGCAGTCAGGAAGTACTTGATAGAAAATGGTGTTCTTGCGTTTCCTTCTACAGGTACCCCGCATTCCCAGCTTTGATTTTTCACAGAATTTCCTTTTTTCTGCTTTGGTCCCAGAAAATGCGCTCCAAGCAGAGAAACGGCTACAAATCCTATGGCAACACCCGCTTGAATCAGGATTGGAATATAACTTTCAGGTAAATTCATTTTTGCATTATTATCTCAATTTGCAAATTTAGCGAATAAACAAGAAAGCATGAAATTTATCAGCTTAAAAGTCGGTGTAAAATAGGTAAAAGTGATAATTTAGAATCAATAAAAATAAGGTTTATTTCTTCATTTTTTTGAGGAGAGAGTAGGCCATGAACGATATATATCCGAAAAGAATACTGGCGAACATTATGTTAACTATAGTATTGGTTCTGTCATCCTCCAGCTGAAAAAAGAAGTTATAAATAAGAAAAGCGGCAATCAGAACGGCAAAAATAATTAACTGTGGTTTCATGGGGTAAAGATAAGGTTTAATAGCTGAAAAAAATAGTTGAGTTATTACTGATCACTCACTGCTTGTTATTCATTGCAGATTACTGATTACTAATATCCTTTGCATATGTTCTTCTTCTTTTGTGATTCACCGGGTTATAATCCTGCCAAAGGAGCTGAATGCTTTTGTTTTCTTCCAGTTCGGGGTTGGTTTCAAGGAATTTTACCCCTTTCTTCTTAAAAGTATCAAAAATCTCTTTGAATATGATTGAAGTAACCCCTCTTCTCTGATAATCCGGGTGAATACCGATCAGATAAAAATTGGCCCTGTCGTTTTTCTTTCCCGCCTGAAGAAGGTGCCACCAGCCGAACGGCAGAATTTTCCCTCCCGACTTCTGAAGAGCTTTGGAATAGGAGGGCATTGTAATAGCAAATGAAACAAGATTGTTGTGTTCATCAGCAATACATACGATAAAGTCTTTATCAATAAATTTGAAATATTTTTCTTTATACGTTTTACGCTGCTCGTCCGAAATGGGGGTGTAGGTAGAAAGATGTTTGTACGTTTCGTCCAGAAGATCAAACATAGCATCTACATATTGAAGGATCTCTTCTTTTGTTTTGAATTTTAAAACTTTGAGACGGTATTTCTGAGAGATCAGCTCATTGAATTTATAAATTTTTTCCGGCAGCGTTTCCGGAAACATCAGTTCAAATTCTACCCATTCTTTTTCTTTTACCAGTCCCAATTTCTCAAGATGTTCGGGATAATAGGCATGGTTGTAAATTCCGATCATGGTTGCCAGTTTGTCAAAACCCAGTGTCAGCATTCCTGCCTTGTCAAGGTTCGTGAATCCCATCGGACCTTCTATTTTATCCATGTTTTTCTCTTTAGCATAGTCTACTGCTTTCTGAATCAGGGCTCTGGAAACCTCTTCATCATCAATAAAATCAATCCATCCGAAACGTACTTTTTTGATGCCCAGCTCTTTTTCTTCTTTATGATTGATCATTACCGCAATTCTTCCAACTACTTTATTATTTTTGAAAGCCAGGTACTGTCTGGCTTCAGAATATTGAAGTGCAGGATTTTCCTTTGGATTCCAGATGTTGATTTCCTCATTGGCGAAGGGGGGTACATAATAAGGATTGTCCTTATACAGATCCATAGGGAATTTTACGAATTGTTTAAGCTGGCCGGCTGTTTTTACTTCAAGGATTGATACTGCAGACATAGTGTTTCTGAGGGGTAATTAATGGACAAATATAAATAATAAAATCTTATACTTTGGCACAGTTTTTACATCAATATGCTTAAATTTTAAACACAAAATCTATATAAAATGACGGGCTATTATATCATTATCGGTATTTCAATGCTGGTGAGCTGGTGGGTTTCATCCAGATTGAAATCGAAATTTGAATATTACTCCAATGTACACCTCAGAAACGGCCTTTCGGGAAAAGAAGTGGCAGAGAAAATGCTTAGGGATAACGGAATCAATGATGTACAGGTGATTTCTGTTCCGGGCCAGCTTACGGATCATTATAATCCTGGCGATAAAACAGTCAACCTTTCAGAAGGGGTATATATGCAGAGAAATGCGGCAGCGGCGGCGGTGGCAGCTCATGAATGTGGCCATGCGGTACAGCATGCGGTAGGATATTCCATGCTGAATCTTCGTTCAAAACTGGTTCCTATCGTAAGTATCAGTTCTAACCTGATGCAGTTTGTTCTTATTGCCGGGATTGCCGTGATGGCAGCAACAAGATCAATTGAAAATCCTAACGGGAACACAACCGTTTTAGCGATTGGGGTAGCTATGTTTGCAATGACCACTCTTTTCGCTTTTGTAACGCTTCCTGTGGAATATGATGCGAGTAACCGTGCTATGAAATGGCTTAAAGATACGGGAACTGTAACTCAGGAAGAATTCGTAGGGGTGCAGGACAGCCTTAAGTGGGCGGCCAGAACGTATCTGGTAGCAGCTATCGGCTCACTTGCCCAACTTTTGTACTGGGCGTCTATGCTTTTCGGAAGCCGAAGGGATTAATCTTTAAATTCAAATGAAACATACTGCATCTCGGATAATTTTTCTGAGATGCTTTCTTTTTGAGCCAGCTTTAAAGATGCAGTAAGGATACAGTTTTCATTGGCGTCAAAATTCAGTACTTTGGCATCGAATTTTGAGAGCAGGGTGAAGATGATATTCTGCTGGTTAAAGTTAAACTGAATTTCAACTTCGGTTTCCAGTTCTTTAGTAATGATATTGGCTTCTTCAAGAGTCATCTTCGCTGATTCTTTATAGGCTTTCACCAATCCTGAAACACCAAGCTTTGTTCCGCCGTAATATCGGATAACCACCACCAGTATATTGGTGATTTCGTGAGCCAGCAGCTGATTGTAAATCGGGAGACCGGCACTTCCTGAAGGTTCACCATCGTCATTGGCCCGGTAATTTTCACCCTGAAGTCCCATTCTGAAAGCATAGCAGTGATGGGTGGCTTTGGGATGCTCTGTTCTGAGTTTTTCCAAAGCATTTTTTAATTCTTCTTCATTATTGACCGGGTAAGCAAATCCGATGAACTTGCTTCCTTTTTCTTTTAATAAAGTATTTTCAATGGGGTTTTGTATCGTTTTGTATTCGAACATGCTTCAGAGTAGCTTTTGAACTGCAAATTTACAGTTAATATACTACAAAAAAAAGAGCGTTGCCGCTCTTGTATGTATTAACACATTGTTGTTGCCGGTATACACTGTCCCTTGGGCTCACATCTGTGAAAGCCTGGTTTGCAGGGGCATATTGGCATCCATGGTTCGCAGGTCTGTATGCCTCCCTGGATTGTCTTGAGTTCTCCTTTTGATAGTTTTCTTAAATTTTTCATGGTGGTTATGGGTTTTAATGGTGGTGTTTTCTAATCACAGAGATCCATTGGGATTAAGCACATATAGCTTGTGGGTCCGCAGAAATCTGTCGGGCAGTAATCCCTGCATCTTGTGGGCTGACCGTTAGGTAAAATACAGGTTACAAAAACTCCTCCTGTGATGGATCTCAGGTTACTTCTCGAAATTTTTTTCAGATTTTTCATGATTATTGAATTTGATTTTTCCTACTCTAAAACTTTTCGGATTCCGTTTTAATGTGTATTAAATATAGGTAAAATATTTCAATTGGTTATGAAATATCTAAAGACTTTCGCTTTTATTTGTATAGAATGAAATCGTGTTGTCTCTGAAAATTTCGGTTTTATCGGAAATCTGATTGAAATCAGGAGCTTTTGTTCCGTGTTCTGATTTCAGATTTTCATTTTCAATAATAATGGTTTCATCCCAGAGGCCGGCATCAATAAATTGCTGCAGAGTAAATCGTCCTCCTTCAATAATAACAGACTGTATGTGTTCTCTGTGTAGTGCAGCCATCAGGTCAGGCAGGAAATTTTCCTTTCCAATTCTGATGAACCGGATATTTCCTTCTGTTTCTTCTTTTTCGGTATTAAAAACAAGGGTTTTTGCTTCGTTATTGTAAATCCTGAAATCTTGGGGAACTTTCAGGCTGAAATCGATCAGAATTCTCACAGGATTGATTCCTTCCGTATGTCTTACGGTAAGGCTGGGATTATCTGTTAAAGCGGTTTGTGTCCCTACTAAGATGGCGTGTTCGTCGGCTCTTAACTGATGAACAAACTGGCTGGCCAGTGCATTGGAAACAGCAGTTGGTTTAAAGTCTTTATCCAGAAATCCGTCTCCGGACTGTGCCCATTTTAAAATGATATAGGGTCTGTGCTTTTCATGGTACGTAAAGAATCTTTTATTTAACTGAATGCATTCTTTTTCCAGAACTCCTGAAATGGCTTCGATGCCGGCATCCTGAATGATCTTTTTTCCTTTTCCGTTTACTCTATCGTGGGAGTCCATGGCGCCGATCACCACTTTTTTAAAGCCCAGTTCTTTAATTTTTAAGGCACACGGTGGTGTTTTACCGTAATGTGCACAAGGCTCCAGCGATACATAAATGGTAGATTCGGGAATAAGGCTTTTATCTTTAACGGAATTGATGGCATTGATCTCGGCATGGTTTTCTCCTGCCTTATGGTGATATCCTTCTCCGATGATTGTGCCGTTGTGAACGATCACGCTGCCGACAAGCGGGTTAGGATAGGTGCTTCCCAAAGCTTTCTGAGCCAGATCAATACATCTTTTAATATAGAATTCGTCGTTGTTCATAGGTGAAAAAGAAAAAAGCGAAGACAAATTTCTTTGCTCCGCCTGTTTATGTTTTTTAATGTGTTACTCTCCAGCGATGATGTTGTGAAGGTTCTGTTTTAGTGTTTCCAGATGGGCTTTTTTCTCATCAATTGTATTGTACGTATCTTTCAGAAGAGGGTTTTCTCTGGACGGCTTGTTGAAGAATGCTAAATTGTTTTCCAGTTTCACGATTTCTGCTTCAAGGTCGGAGATCTGGCTCTTCATTTTTCTTGCCTTATCAGTAAGCTGAGTTTCAGTTAAGCCTTCTTCTTTCAGTTCAAGCTCATTAATCTTGTTAAGCTTCAGCTTTTCTCTCAACGTTTTGTTGAATTCAGAATTGATGGCAATTTTGTCTCTCGGCACTTTTCCGATATTGTTCCATGCTGTTTTAATGGCTTCAATTCTTTCAATGCTGCCGTCTTCGTTAGAAACTGTTTTCAACTCGTCAAGCAGCTCTTTTTTATGCTTGTAGTTTTCTTTCCAGTTATCGTTGGAAGCGTTGTTTTTTTCTCTGTAATTGTTGAAGAACGTGTTGCAGGCATCACGGAATTCATCCCAGATTTTATTGGTCATGCTTTTAGGAACATGGCCGACCTTCTTCCAGTCTTCCTGAAGTTTTTTGAATAGCGGAACGGCAATGTCCCATTCTTCATTGTTCATATTATCTTTAGCAGTCTGGATCAGTTTTAGTTTTTCTTCCAGGTTGGCCTGCTGAGATCCTTTCAGAGATTTGTAATAATTGTTCTTTGTTGTATTAAATCCTCTTAATATGGTTTTGAAGTCGTTCCAGTTCTGATTGGATAATTTTCTCGGAACGCTTCCTGTTTTTAGGAATTCAGAACGCAGATCTTCCACTCTTTTAATGGCATTCTGCCAGTAGTTGTGGTTAGGGGTTTCTGAAGGTTCAGAAAGTTTTTTAATCTCTGCAATAATCTGGTTTTTCTTTTCCAGGTTAGCATTCTGTTCTGTTTCAATGGCAGCAGAAAGCTCAGATTTTCTTTCGTGAATCTTGTTGGAGATCTCTTTGAACTCTTCCCAGGTTTTTTCACGGAATTCTTCTGCTACGGGCTCTGCCTCCTCTTTCCATAATTTATGAAGATATTGAAGCTCATTCAGGGCTTTCTGAATAACAGGCTCATTTTCAAGCTCCTTAGCACGGGCAATGATATGTTGTCTTTTCTCCAGATTATGGCTGAATTCCTGCTCCAGGAACTCTTTGTTCAGATCCAGCATCTGATAAAACTGGTTCAGGTGGTGGAAATAATTGTTGTTAAGGATTTTGAATTCCGATTTGGCAACCTGTCCGGCTTTTGACCAGTCTTCTTTGATCTCACGGATGGATTTGAAAAGATTGGTTCCTGCTTCAGAGTTGGTATAAAGGTTTTTAAGTCTTTCGATAATACTCTGACGGTAATCAAGGTTTTTCTTTTGCTCTTCTTCCTGCGATTTCTGGTAAGAATCGTGCTTTTCCTTGAAAATATTGACTAAAGCAGAGAATCTGGCTTGTGAAGGATGCTCATAGCTGAAATTTTCAGGAGCATTTCCGGCCTCTACATATTCATGCTTTTTGTCTTCCACTTCATCATGGATGTGATGACTTGCTTTATCTTTTAACAGGTTGAATCTTTTGAAGTTTTCTCCGGCATTATCTGTATTGATGATCTTTTCCATTTCTTTCAGGGCATCGGCCAGGCTAATATCCGTATCAGCATGTTCTTCTTCATGATGTTCTGTATCGTCATCATGGTGCTCATCCTGAGGCTGGGTATTTCCAGACGTGTCTTCTTGAGATACTTCTTGAGGATTTTTGTTTTCTTCGTTTTCAGAAAGATTGTTTTCTGTAGTCATAGCAAATCTTTTATGTGAGTGGCGTTAATATCCCTTTTATATGGCTCTGAAGCCAATTTGAGTACTAATTTAGTTTATTTTTTTTGAAAATTCCAAATTTCCCAGGCTTTTTCTGCTTGCTGTTCAAGCATATAATAGCCGTTCACTGTTTTTGCTCCTTTTTCGGCAGCTTTTATGATGAATTGAGTGTAATTAGGGTTATAAATAAGGTCTATGATAAGATGCTCCGCCGAAAGTCCGTCAAAAGGAAATTCCAGACAGTCTTCAACATTGGGGAAAGTTCCTACGGGTGTACACTGGATAATAATTTTATGGTCCTGTACGGTTTCTTTGTTCAGCGTGTCAAATGTAATTTCAGATTTTCTGGAGATGGTTATGGAAGGAATTCCAAGTTGGTCCAGAACGTATTTTACAGCTTTTGCTGCCCCGCCGTTTCCTAAGATCAGTGCTTTATCGTGATGGGCTTTTTTATGAAGAAGCAGAGTTTTTTCAAATCCGAAAGCATCGGTGTTGTAGCCTGTCTTTTTTCCGTCGCGGATGAGTACGCAGTTGACGGCGCCTATTTTTTCGGCTTCATCACTCAGCCCGTCCAGATAATTGATGATTTTTTCTTTGTAAGGGATGGTGACATTAAAGCCTAAGAGTTCCGGGTTGGCGAAGAGCTTTTCGGCTTCCTGGATGTCATTCAGGTCAAAAATATCGTAGGAATAGTTTTTAAGCATCAGCTTTTGAAACTTGTCTTCAAAGAATTTTTTGGAAAAGGAATAAGAAATATTCTTTCCTATAAGTCCTAATTTTTTGTTGGAATCCATGATATCAAAAATAAAAAAAAGACCGAATAAATCGGTCTTTGTTGTAAAATATTTTTCAAGTTTAATCTACGATGAATTTTGTAGAGAAGCTGTCTGTTTTCAGAATGTAATTTCCTTTAACAAGTCCTTTAAGATTAATCTTATTAGAATTTTTGAATGGATTGGCAATCACTTCCATAAGCTTTCCTGAAAGATCATAGATTTCAGCTTTTGAAATTTTGCCCAGATTTTCACCTTTTACAAACAGTTCATTGTTTTTTACCGGGTTAGGGTAGATGGTGAATTCAGCTTTATCTTTTTTGATATCTGAAGTTCCCAATGAACCGAAACATGTCCAGCTTAAGTCGTCCATCGTAACTCTGTTGGAACTAGGATTGGTTAATTTGATAATCACATCTCCGTCAACGTTAATGTTGATCGTTGTTGTTACGGCAGTTTGAGTATATGGAATAGTACCAACTACAACATCGTTAACCAATACATTTACAGAGTTGTTAGAGCCACTGAATCTTCTTTGAGTAGTCACTGTTAACGTCTGAATACCTCCGGATATGGTGGTACTGGTAAGAGTTCCGTTTCTGAGAGTGATCGCTCTGGTGGTATTGATTTTCTCATCTATTTTGGTGTCTGTTGCAGTCCAGGTGATATTATTATTGGTCCAGGTTCTGGTTTCATAACCATTATCTGTTCCTACAATGCTGTTGAAGTTTTCTGTACCACAGCTTGTATTTCCTCCGGACTGTCCGGCTAAAGTTGTTTCACTTGCGAGGTTACTTTGAGGTGAAGAGTTTCCGGCTGCATCTCTTGCAATAACATAGAAGCTATACAGGGTAGAAGGCGTTAATCCAGGAACAGTTGTAGAAGTTCCTGATACCGTAGTTTTTAATGTTCCGTTAGCATACACATCATAACCTATTACGCCGATATTATCTGTAGAGGCAGTCCAGCTTAAAGAAATGGTGTTAGAAGTAGGGTTTTGTGCTGTAAGGTTGGTTGCAGCGGTTGGCGCTTGATTGTCAACAACCGGCGTTCCCCAGATCATTTCAACATATGCAGGATTGTCAATAAAAGGATTCCTGTTTCCCTGGAAAGTATATGAAGCATTGTTTCTTCCTCTTTCAGCATCTGAAACAGGGTCCATGGCATGCCATGCCATAAGCTGGTTCAGTTCCCAAGGCTGTAATCCCGGGAATGTAGATCCGCCCAGCATATTTCCTGAAGTGAAAGAAGGTAGTTCTGCTTCGTATCTTGTTACAAAATAAAAGATCATTCGGGCAACGTCACCTTTGAATTCATCAATCGGCTCAAATACTGTTCCTGAGTATCCCGGAGATACAGAATTTCCTAATTTAGATCCATTCATAGAGTTGAAACTTGCAACGCCTACTTTCCCGAAAGGAAAATTGGATCTCATCCCGTTTACTTTTCCATCGGTAGCACGGATAAAATGAACATCTGCAACCATAGGGCTCTGTTCATTAAAAAGACTCTGCGGTACAATGTGTTCTCTGTTATAGCAATGGCCTTCAGCGCTGTAGTTTCCACACTGATTCGTTCCTAAGGTGTATGAGTATGGATCCGGGCCAGAAGGGTTTTCAGAGTAAATATCCAGAATTTTTCCATCATTATCATAGTAATAATCCCGGTCTGTAGTTGCGTAAGCCGTCCATAAGCCGCTGTAGCCTTTGTCCTGATGACCATTCTTGATGATGTTTTTTAAGGCTGTTTTAAGGGGGGCTCCTGTTAGGCCTGCGGCATTATTATAATAACCGGCAGGTGCCTGTGCTGCAGCATTGATAAACAAGATGCTCAGCATTAAAAAAGATAGAATTCGTTTCATTTCTAAAAAAATTGGGGGCGTAAAGGTACAAAAAAATGGAGACGAAACGTGTTAATTTTTAGTAATATACTCTTTGCTGATTTTTGAAAAGAACCACGAAATAGCAATCCCGAACAGGGAAGCGGTAAGGGCTACAATGAAATAGTTTTTCCCGACAATTTTTACAGGGAACGGGAGAATAGAATTGGCTCTGAAAAATTCGGTATAGAGCTGGAAATAACAAAGGATGGTTCCCAGGATCAGCCCGGAAATAACCCCTGAAATCACGATAAGAATTCCTGTGTAAAAATAAGTCATTCTCAGATGGCTTATAGGAAAGCCTAATGAGATAAGGGATTTGGCCTGTTCTTTTTTATCCAGCTGAAGGATAATAATGGCCCCGGCCAGGTTGAACGTTGTAATGAAGATAACAAGAGCAAAGATCAGGTAAATGAACATTTTCTCTGTGTTGATCATTTTCCAGAAAGCGGCATTTTCCTCTTCTTTGGTTTTTATTTCAAAGTTTTTCCCCAGGGTATTGAGAAGGTTTTGCTTAACAGCATCTGCGCTGTCCGGATTCTTTAATTTGATAACAATCTCGTAAGCAGATTTTTTTTGAAGATTAAGCAGTTCTTCGGCAAGTTCAATAGGGGCGATAATATAGCTGTCGAGCTGTTCTTTTCCGGGAAAAAGTCCGGTAACAATAATATCTCTTTTGTTGTAAATATCTTCTTCTTTGTTGATGATTCCGGTTCCGGGTTTCGGCATAAATACCGTGGCATAATTGTCGGAAGAATCTACCGGAATAGAAAGCCTGTTATCCAGATTGGTTTCCATAAATACTTCATTGGTGTATTTAAAGCCCGGATAGGTTCCGTAGATGACTTCTTTATCAATGGGATTTACTTTTGTATAGGCTGAATCTACTCCTCTTAAATAGGCAATATCGCCTTTTCCACGGAAGCTGATGTATACTTTTTCCTCAATGATGCGGGAAAAGCTGCTGATGGCTTTGTTGTTCTTTAAAGTAGTGTTTACCTTATCCAGATCTTTTATGGTTTTTCCTGAAACACTTTTAAGGGTAAGGTCTGCATGAAGATTGGAGATCAGGTCTTTATTAAGGTCCTCAAGTCCTGAAAAAACTGAGATAATAACGAACATT
Organism: Chryseobacterium indologenes; assembly: GCF_001295265.1. Taxonomy (GTDB): domain Bacteria; phylum Bacteroidota; class Bacteroidia; order Flavobacteriales; family Weeksellaceae; genus Chryseobacterium; species Chryseobacterium indologenes_A. The sequence continues at coordinate 99,698 of NZ_LJOD01000015.1, forward strand.
GCAGCTACGGCAACCATCATGGCACCCACTGCAAGCCACGTAATGAACGTAACGGCAGTACTGCCTTTTTTAGCCAAAAGGTATCTGGATGCTATGTAAAATGCAATATTCTTCAAAATTCTTATAAAACAGGATTGTCGCCTTCGCCTCTTAATTCTCTTTCCAGTCTTTCAACATCGTCAAGAGCGGTGTCTAAATAAAAGTTAAGCTGTGGAATGATACGTACCTGTTTAGCCATTTTCTGGCCGATAAAATTTCTGTACTGAGGTTTGTTTTCTTCAATTTCCTTCATAACTGCAGAACGAAATTCCTGCGGGAAAATGCTTAAATAAATTTTAGCAATACCAAGATCTGCCGTTACTTTTACATCTGAAACGGATACCAAAATACTCTGCTTGCTTTCTGCAGCCTGTTTGCGGAAAAGTTCTGCGAAGTCTTCCTGAATAATCTGTGCTACTTTTCTTTGTCTGTTACTTTCCATAAGTTGTGCAAATTTAGTACTTTTGTTTGAATTGATACCTGAAATTTAGCTCGGGTATCAAATTTACGATTTAATTATATTTATTAGTATTTATGAAGCTAGAACATATTGGTATTGCCGTAAAATCTTTAGGCGTTTCTGACGACCTTTTTGCCAGGCTTTTAGGAAAAGAATCCTATAAACAGGAAACTGTGGAAAGGGAAGGAGTGGTTACTTCCTTCTATGAGACCGGAGAAAGTAAAATAGAGCTTCTGGAAGCCAGCAATCCGGAAAGTCCGATCTCTAAATTTATTGATAAGAAAGGCGAAGGTATCCATCACCTGGCTTTTGGCGTAGAAAATATCCTTGCAGAGGTTGAAAGGTTAAAAAAAGAAGGGTTCCAGTTTATCTCGGAAGAACCGAAAGAAGGTGCTGATAATAAATTAGTTGTCTTCCTTCATCCCAAATCTACCAACGGAGTGCTGGTAGAATTGTGTCAAGAAAAGCAATAAAAAATTTTGTAGTGAAATAAATTTTGCTATTTTTGCAGTCACAAAATTTAACCAAGTTTTGAGGTCCTATAGCTCAGTTGGTTAGAGCACCTGACTCATAATCAGGTGGTCCCTGGTTCGAGCCCAGGTGGGACCACTATCTCAGAATCCTTTCCCACAACGGGATTCTGAGATTTTATACAAGCTTTAACAAAGGTAGAATGACAATGAAAGTCAACTTTAAGGGCAACTTTAAAAACATTCTACCAAAATGAAAAACGAAAGAAAGAAACTTCTAAACGGTTGTTCCAGAACCGCTGTTTTTATTTCCCCAAAGAAATACAAAACATTTACTGCAAAATCAAACTATCCTAAACAATGGTTTATTCAATGTAGATTCTTTGATCCTTTGTTTGAAGATCAATACCCGGACGGTTATCCATACAGGGTTAAATTTTCGGATGACAAACTTCAGGATCTGAAAGTCAAGGCCGAAATATTTCTTGAAGAAATGGAACTTAGATTAGACCAACAGAATTTTAATCCCATTACCAAAGTTTATATGAGTGATCATGTAGGTGATCTACATCCAAATTTAGACTTGGTTTCTGCACTTGAAGAATCTCATAAAAAGTTAAAATCGTCTTGGTCGGCTGATCATAGTAAGGAAGTAAAACGAAGTATTAACCATGTAAGAAAACATATACTTACGATGCGGTTTTCTGATATTCTTATTAATGAAGTAAAGACGTGGCACCTTAAAACAATTTTAGACGCAATGAATTTACCCGACGTTTCATATAATCGTTTCAGAAGCTACCTTCAATCATTGTTCAAAGAATTAACACAATACGGATGCTGCGATTATAACCCAGTTGATAATATTTCAATAAAAGCCGAAACAAAACATATTCGTGAAGTAATAACAGAAGAAAGGCTTACATATGTTTACAAGCATCTTCAAACAAAATGTTATTCTTTTTTTAGATATGGGAAAATATTCTTCTATTCCGGGGGCCGGTCAACAGAATTCATGCAATTGCAGAGAAAGCATGTTGATTTGGAAAATCAGGAGTACCAAGTTTTAATTAAAAAAGGAAAGCGGAAAACATGGGTTAAGAAAATTATTATTCCTGCAGCTGTTCCTTACTGGAAAGAAATTCTGGCACTGTGTGAAACTGAAGAAGATTATTTATTTTCAAAAGGTCTTATTCCTGGTGAAGCACCTATCAGCGCAAAGCAGATTTCCCGCCGGTGGAAAAGGCATGTAAAAGATTCAAAAGAGATTAAAGATAGCGAAGGTAACATAATAAAAGTTACAGAGGATTTTTACAGCTTGAAACACTTATTCCTTGATATTCTGGATGAAATGCAGACTACACCAATTATTCCGATCGCCGGTAAAGCTCAAAGAATGGGCGCACATACAACACCTAAAACAACAGGCATATACACTACCGGAAGGGAAGAAAGAAAAAATAATGATCTAAAGAGATTGATGATAAGTTAATATTTAGGGATGTCGCGTTTCACGACATCCCCTTTTACTATATTCGCTATTAAATGGCTAAAATTTTTTGACCCAAAAAAGGCCCTCTTATGAGGGCTTTTTGTTCTATATCCATTCTGTTTCAACGTTAGAATAAATAAGTTTGATTTCTTCAGTACTGATAAACAAATGGTGTTTGTTTTTTCTATTGTTTATCAGCCATCTTTTTGCAGAATTACCGATGCTTTTTAGGTCGGTTTGAAAATTTTCATATTCTCTTTTAAAATTACTTAGTTCTTCTTTGTCGGAGACTTCTTGAACATAATGTTCTAAGATCTGTTCTTTTGTCATTTCTAACAGGGCAGCTGCTGTTTCTGGATATTTTTTTTGAAAGTCTGAAAAATTCTTCATCTTTTTAATCCCTCTATTGTTGCGTCGAGGGTTCGTTTAAATTTTTTAATGCTACCAAGATATTAACACTTAATATCAAAACATTACGGGAAACAATAAATTGCCTTACAAAATCGAATATTATCCCGCATTTAAAAAATCTCTAAAATCTCTATTAAGTTCATAGGTTAGAAAATAGTAAAAAAACAAAGCCTTTACAGATTTATTCATTTTACGTTCCCTAGAAAAAAATAAACTTATAGATGATTTATCCAGTGCTAACTGGGAAACTAAATCATTGGTGTTTAAGCCAAATTCTTTCATTTTATCCTGAATCCAATCAATAGAAATTTCAGATACATTTAAAGAATATCTAACTGGTTGTATTTTCCATTCCGGGAATACCTCTTTTGCCCGGTCAATAAGTTCTTTTTTATTTAAAATATATCCGTTGATAATTTTCACCTGGGTAATTTTTACGGTATCTTCAGATATGAGTTCAATGTCTAATCCTACCTTTTTGTAATTCTGAATAGAATTAATTTGTTCTTTTGTTAAACTAGTTGTAGCCATTTTTGTGGGTTGTTAAAAAACAAAGGGGCGGGGCGCCCCTTTTGTTAAATTCTAATCTCTTTTAAGTTTGTAATATCAAATATTGCTATTTGCTGTTCTTGTCTTCCATATTCTATTGCTTTTTCAAGTTCTGAATTTCTAAAAATCCTAATAGAATCGAAGTAAAATCTGCCATCTTCAACATTTAGCCATCCTCCTACTATTTTGCCATTTTGTAATGCGTGTTTTATTACCTTTTCTAAGCTTTCCTTATCAAAGGAATTCTGCGTCTCTAAAGCTGCAACAGCTATTCCAAATTTAACAGGCTTTAAAGTCTCTAGATTTAAGGTAAAACCATCCGGGTTGTTTATTGAGTACTCCCAAACTCTCTCAATTAAATTTTTCATTTTTGATAACTTTTTTGTTTTTCGTTTTTTTAAAGAACCCCTTTGCTTTTCTTTTTCAAAGATACAAAAAAGTTTGCGAATAGCAAACAAAAAAACAAAAAAATATTATTTTTCTTTTTTTAGCTTCATAATCTCGTTTTTGAGTTTTCTATTTAATTTTTTTAGTCTAAAATTGGCCTTAATTAAATCATCTTTGCTACGATTGCAATTGTCAAGCATTTTCATGTATTTAACTATTAATTTGCCCGATTCCCTTAATTCCCATAGTAATAAACCAATAGGAATAATCAAGACCAAAAAGAGGCTTAATAATAATATTAGATCTGTCATAGGCAGTAAATTTAATTGTTAGTATTTATTATAAATTATGGCAATCCGTAAAAAAATGAGCCTTTTTATAACCTGCTCAGGTTGAATATTTAGGACCAAAGTTTTTTTGCTAGATCTAAATTTTTTTGAGCTTCTTTGACATCTCTATTTGCGTATTGTAAACTCATTGAGTGGCTTCGGGCAATAGTTCCGGATTTCATTCCCTCATGCTGAATTTTGGCCGCTTCTAATTTGAATTCATAGTATTCTATACTTTCAGGCATTGATAAATTAATATCCTTTGCCCTTCTCTCCCAGTATTCGGCTTTGCTTTCGTGTGTGGTGGCTTTTTCTGAAAATTCAACCGCTTTGCCCATTCTGTTCCAGTTTCTTTCTATTAAAGCTCTGTGCTTTTTTTCGCTATGGTGGCCAACTTTAATAGGCTCCCCAAGGCTTAAAAAATCTTTTCCCTCCTGAGAGGCTTCATAATATTGATTGCTTTTACTTTCTGCTGCTGCTGCCCAGTTGTTATATCTTTTTACTTTCGCTTCTGCTCTTGTCTGAGCATTTGTGCCGTCTGCTCTGATTATTGAATAAAAGAAAAATCCGTCTTTCTCATAAATAAGGTTGAAAACCTCACTCGCATTTTCTTTACCGTATTTGGTAGTAACATTAATTATGTCGCCTTTTGCGTGTCTTTCTGTGCATTTTGCTAAAAAAACGTTAGCAGCGTATTTACTGTATGTATTCATAATGAAAATTTAAAAAGTTATATATTTTGAAAAAGTGGGGCCGAAGCCCCTGGGTTACTTGTTTCTGTCTAAAAATTTTCCTGCTTCTGCTTTTGCTAACCATAGAGTTGAGTGCATTCTGTCGTTTAATCTTATTCCGTTGTTCTCTGTGGCGAAGAAGATTCTTTTTGTTCCGTCTTTTTTGTATTTAAAGATGTCAACTACTTCTCCTGTTTTAGCGCTTTTAAGACTGATAGTTTTTTTTAGTTTTGTGTAGGTTGCCATAATGTTTGTTTTTGTTGATACAAATGTAAAACAATTATTTTACATATGCAATACTTTTGTAAAACTTTTTTATTACATTTTTTATTATTACATTTGCATTATGACAGTAGAAGAATTTTTAAAAACAGAAAAAGCGGTAAACCTTGCGCCAATAGCTGCAAAGATGTACCCCAATAATAAGAGTGCTAATACTTATCTTGTAAATAAGCTTAATAACAATGATAATAGGAAATTTACTGAGAAGGATGCAGAACTAGCATTGAATGCTTTAAAAGAGTTGTCAATAAGAATAATAGAATTAACAATAAAGTAAAACAATAGCTTTACTTTTAGATTTAAAATCAATGTGCTAATTATAGCGTGTATTTCATTTATCTAATTGTAAAGTTAGATTAATCTAATAAATTTTATTATAAATATCTAATTATTGATTTTTTTTATTAATTTTGTAGTGATCAATGATGATATTGACAATCAATACTTATTAAACTAAACGCACATGAAGAAGGTTTATTTTTGGGATTGTGTAGTGGGTGATGTTGCAAGGCGTTTGGTTTTTATTAGATAGGTTGAATGCTATGGTGCGCAGGGTAACCTGTTATATATAAGAACATGGCGTAAGATAGGCGCAAGCTGGGGAAGATAATCCGATTTATCCGGAGTGAGGCGATTACCCTTTACAGACACCAGCAGTAATTGTACAGGTATCGAATCCTGTTGTTCTTTTTAGAGTGATTTAATGCAGTGGTACTTTTTTCATTTCAATGCATATATAATTTCCTGCCCCGCTGCTTTAGAGTAGCGGGTTTTTAATTTAATATAAATGAAAGTTATTATTGCCGGAACTAGAAAATTTGAAAATTACTCTTTATTAAAAGAGCGATGTGACTATATACTACGGAATTGTAGCGATGTAGAAATAGTTTCAGGTGGAGCTAAGGGAGCAGACCTGATTGGAGAAAAATATGCAAATGAAAAAGGTTTCAAGCTAACTAGGTTTCCTGCAAATTGGAAATTAGGCCCTAAAGCTGGGCCAATCCGGAATCATCATATGGCTGAATATGCAGATGCGTTAATAGCTTTCTGGGATAAAAAGAGTAAGGGGACCTTAAACATGATAGAAGCAGCAAAAAAACACAAGCTTAAAATTAGAATTATAACCATTTAATTTAATGTTGATGGCAAAGATATTCAGAGAATGCTTTCTTTTGGATATATACAGAATCATTCAGATAAAAGCAGAAAAGACACGTTTAGATTAAAATCAGTTTAATAATGGAAAAGACAGGCGTGACGGGAAGTGTGGTAAATGAGCTAGAAGTAAGGGAGCGAAATTATGAGCACCGATTAAGAGCTGTTAAGAACCTGAAAAAGATGAAACAGATTGAATGCACTTGGATAAGGGTTTCTGTTCAGCTAATGAGTGACGGGTGTATCATTGCAAGGTATACGCCAGTAAATAAAAAGCGAATAAAGTCGCGAATCCAATAAAACAAATGCAAGATGGGACGAAAAAAGAAGGTTGAAGAAAACACAGGTCGGACACCTGACGGGAAATTTGCTGCAGGTAATAAAATATCTGTAGGTAATGAAGGAGGTATTGAGAGTAAGTACAAACCGGAATATTCAGAGCAGGCTTACAACTATTGTTTATTAGGGGCAACAGATAAACAGTTGGCCGAATTCTTCGATGTTTGTGAGGCCACAATAAATAATTGGAAAAAAGATTATCCGGAGTTTTTAGAGGCGTTACGCGCAGGTAAGGAAGTCGCAGATATTATGGTTGCAAAGTCCTTATACCAAAACTGTATGGGTGCTATTACTACAACACAGAAAGAAGTGAGAATTAAGCAGGTAGACCCAAAAACGAAAAAGCTAATTGACAAAGTCGAGATTGTAACCCTTCAGGATCAATTACCGCCGGATACCAATGCAATTAAGTTCTGGCTTACTAACCGACAGAAAAGCATGTGGAGTATTAAAAATGAGACTAAAGTTTCTGGCGACCCTGAAAACCCTATTGCTGTAACTCAGATTACTGGAATGGTAGTAAAATAATGGTTTTAGAATTTGACACGAAAGGCAATGAAAAGCAAAAGCTTTGTGCTCAGAAATGGATTGACAACGTTACTGAGGAAATAAGCTATGGAGGAGCAAAAGGAGGGGCGAAATCTTTTACCGGGGTTTCTCTTGTTTTCGGTGATGCTTTAATATATCCAAAGACCAGGTATTTTATAGCTCGTAAAAAGCTTAATGATCTAAGAAAACACACTATACCATCAATTCATGAAGTATTTGAGAAGTGGGGCCTTAGTTCGGATATGTATAAGTTTGATGGCAAGGATAGTATTTTCAAGCTTTACAATCAAAGCGAGGTACTATTAATAGATGCTAAATATCTTCCATCAGATCCGGAATATCACAGGTTCGGGTCTATGCAGATGACAAGGGGTTGGATTGAAGAAGGTGGAGAGTTTGAGCGAGCAAGTTATGAGAACCTTAAAATTTCAATAGGTCGATGGAAAAATGATGATTATGATCTATATAAAAAATTACTAATAACCTCTAACCCATCTAAGAATTTTCTTTACAAAGACTTCTACCTTCCAAATAAAAACGGAACACTCCCGGATTGGAAATGCATGATTCAAGCCTTACCCTATGACAATAAAATGCTTACAAAAGGGTATCTGGAAAACTTAGAAAGAACACTTAAAGGAAACGCTAAGAAAAGGCTTTTAGGTGGTGAATGGGAATATGATGATGATCCGACTGCTTTATGTGATTATGAAAGAATATTAGAACTGTTCAGTAATAATCATGTTCAAAGAACCGGAAAGAAGTACATAACAGCTGATATAGCTCGTTTTGGTTCCGATTTGGCAATTACTGGGGTTTGGGATGACTGGGATTTATTCGAGGTTTATATTCTTGAAATAAGCAAGACCACGGAAATACAGCACCTAATCAATACTTTAAGAATTAAACACCAAATACCAAAAAGCCAATGTATTGCTGATGAAGATGGTGTCGGGGGCGGTGTTGTAGATAACTGCGGTATTTATGGATTTGTCAATAACTCAAAAGCATTAAAAGAAAAGGTTCAAACATTTGGCGAAAAAGTGGAAGTCCCTAACTATCAAAATTTACAAACGCAATGTCTTTACAGGTTAGCTGATAGAATTAATAAAAGCAACATATATATATCTGCAAGCCTACAAGATAAATACAAAGACATGATTGTGGAAGACTTGGAGAATATAAAGTCTGACAATACAGATTTGTCAAAGCTTAAAGTTATAAAGAAAGAACAGATCAAAGACATTACAGGTCGATCTCCTGACTTTAGAGATATGATGTTAATGAGAGAGTGGTTTGAATTGGAACCAGAAGTTAAAGGATTCGCATTTTAAATTTTAAAAAAATCAAAATATCAATAACTAAAAATAAACAAGATGATAACAGAATTAAGAAAAGGTAATTACGTAATTGGTGAAAGTGGAAGAGTAGTCAGGATAGATGGCTTCATGCAAGAATCAATCTATATGAAGGTAGAAGATGAACGTGTAAGGCATATTGTACATAAAGTAAAATATTGTAACCCTATTCAATTAACAAATGATATTCTAATGAAAAGTGGATTTATCCAGACTGGTCATTTATTTTCTTTTGATTTAGGAGAAGGTTTTAAAATTGTTTACAATGATGCTTTAAAAAATTGGCATGTAAGCATCCATTCTACAACTACAGCTTCTATCAATGATATAAAAGGGTTTCATTCTCTACAAAATATTGTTAATTCGCTTACAGGTAAAGAGATAGAAGCGAACTTTTTAATCCAAAAGAGTTATGGCAACAAGAGGTAGAAAGGTAAAGTATAATTCTAATCTACTAAATCCCTCAAAAAACCAATTATGAATAATAAAGGCAGGAGAAACGAACTTGCACAATTGAAATATAAAAAACGGCTTAAAATGTACGGATTAAAACCGGGTGATCAAAACACCGCTTTAAAGTCTCACAGCGTCCCGTGTAGCTGCGGTATGTGTAGATCAGAAAAATATAGAGACACAAAACGTCAGAAAAATAAAAATATTGACTTTGAATAATCAAATATTAAAATATGAAATATATAGTTGTGGGTATAGCCCTATTATTAGCCGTAATAAGCGGAATGTATTTAGCGAAATCAATTTTCATTAAATTTGACATCTACAGTTTTTCTGGAAGTTGTTTGTATATGGCTGCTTTCTTTTCGCTATTATCTTATGGACAAACTAAAGAACGTAATTGATAAATTTTCACTATATTAGAGAAAAATGCAGTAGGCAATGGCGAAGGGTAATATTATAAGCATGATCGGGAATGCTTTCAGTCAGGTGAAGTATGAAAACCTTGTTAATAAATCTTTCTTTCAGTTTATTGGTGGACAGAAAGCCCAATATGATTACAAGGACGAAACGTATTTAAAAAAAGGGTATGCAACGAACCCGGATGTGTTTGCTGTCATAAATCAGATGTGCGACAAAACAAAAGCGGTTCCCTATGCTGTTAAGAAAATCAAAGACGGTGTTAACTTTAGAAAACTTCAATCACTAAAAACAGCGACAAACGGCCGTTACTCTACCAAACAGCTTGCCGATGCTTTAATATTAGAACGAAAGGCATACGAGGATAAAGAAATGGCTTTCCCCCTTGAAAAACCTAATCCAAACCAGACATGGGCCGACATTCATGTTTTATTTAAGCTATTTTTCAGGGTTACTGGTAATGCATATTTATTCATGGCATGGCCTGATGATGGCGAAAACGCTGGCATACCTCAATTGTTATATGTGCTTCCAAGCCATAAAATGACCATCGTTTTAAAGAAAAATGCAGATCTACTTTATGATGAAGACCCAATTGATTACTACATGTTACGTGATGGTGATCAAAATATTAAATTTCCAGCAGAGCAGATTATCCACATAAAAACAGCTAATCCTTTCTTTGATCTAAATGGCTCACATTTATACGGCTTATCTCCTATAAGGGCATTATTAAGAAATATTGAATCATCAAATGAAGCTTTGAACAACAATGTTAAGACAATGATCAACGCTGGTGTGTTTGGTTTCTTTTCTGGAAAGAATCAAGCTTTAGACCAAGATCAGGTGGAACAGATGAAACTTAAACTCCATGAAATGGACAAAGATCCGGGAAGGCTTGCCAGGATTGCAGGTTTTTCTTTGCCTTTAGAGTTTACTAAGATGTCTTTAAATACTGATGAGCTACAACCTTTTGAATTCCTTAAACACGATCAAAAAGCCATTTGTAATGTTTTGGGCTGGTCAGATGCCTTATTGAATAACGATGATGGTGGTAAATATGATAAACAAAAAGAGGAAAGAAAACGAGTAATTACAGACAATATACAGCCGGATCTTATTCTTTTTGATGAAGCAATGACAGATAAATTCATAAGAAGGTTTAAAGGTTATGAGGCTGCGGTATGGGAGCATGATATATCTGAACTGCCGGAAATGCAGGAAGATTTCAAAATGATGCTTGAATGGATGGAGAAAGCGTATTATACACCGAACGAAATAAGGGCGGCAACTAAAGCGGAGACCCTTGATATTGAAGAAATGAATGTGCCTTGGATTGACGGTGGTAAAAAACGAATTGATGAGGTAGGAATTACCGCATCAGACGTGCAAAAATCTTATGAATACTTAAAAAATGATATAGTATGATAACAAAGAAAATGGTGATTGAATTTCATAAACAAAGATTGGAATCAACAGCAAAAATTATCGAAACTTTACGTGAGTTAAAGAAAACTAATTTAACTACTCATCTTATAGACTGTGAAATAGAAATGCAGGAAGGTGAACGTGATTTTACAATTGAAACGTTGTCATTTCTTCAGCAAGAAGATAATGAAGACAATGTAATTGTTTTAGGTGAAAAAAAAGGAAATGAAGTGAGATTCAGAATTAAAGAATGTGATCCGCTTAATGTACTAGATAGAGTGAAGAAAAAAGTTAACGTTCTAGATCATAGAAGCCCGTCTAATTAGCCAGCTAAATAATGTCTGATCAGGTTTACAATTCCTATATTCTACACTTCAACGCCTACATGGCTAAGGCGTTGAAATTGCTTATACCTGAATTCCGCAAACAGCTTAAAAGAATACCCTTTGATAATTTAAGCTTTGGAAGCTCAACAGCCTTGATTATGCTAAATTTTGATAAAGAAAGCATGCGAAAGGTTTTGTATAAGATTCACTATACAATAGGCCGAGCATATGGCTATTATTCAGCCCAACAATTAAGAAAAGAGAATCCTATCCAGGAAAAGAAATGGAAGCCGTTGCCTTTTTTCAATGAAGCATTTCAGAAATTTCTATTGGACTATTACCGAGATAAAGGAGGTGAATTGATTGTAACTCTATCTCGCACCATGGCTGAAAGGGTAACGCAGGATATTATATCCGGAACGTTTGAAAATGAAACAGTAGAACAGATGCGAGACCGGATGATGAGAACGGTAAACGATCCTAAGTATTACGAATGGATGTGTATGAGAATCGCAAGAACCGAAACAGGCTTTGCAATGAATGCCGGACAATATACCGCTGGTGATGTATCGGGTGTTTTAATGGAAAAAGTCTGGATTGCGAAAAGAAGCGGACACAGACGTGATGAGCATCAACGTTTAGATGGTAAAACCGTTGGTCCAAAAGAGTATTTTAAGCTTTCTGGAGGGGTTGAATTACGCTTTCCGTGTGATAGGGATGGCAAAGGCAGCAGAAAGGCAATAGGCAAACAGGTGATAAATTGTGCCTGCACTTATGGTTTTCGACCAGTAAGAGACGAAAACGGTCGATTAATTTTTACAGAATAATTTTTGTAATTAAAATAAAATAACTATATTAGAGATTATGACGAGGTAAAATGGAGATGGAATTAAAACAATTATCTTATAACTTAAAGGATTTAGACGAAACCAAAGGTATTGTTACCGCTTACGCAAACGCGTATGATTTTGAAGATTCAGATGGGGATATTTCAGCAAAAGGATCTTTCGATAAAACTGTTTCAGAAAATTTTAAAAGAATCCGTGTCTTAAAAGATCATAATCCGCGCGAGATGATCGGTGTACCTATTGCCATAGATACAAAAGATTCGTTTGGACTACTCACAACAACTCAATTTAACATGAATAAGGACCTCGGTAGAGATATGTTTACCGATGTTAAGTTAATGCATGATAACGGGCTAAATGCAGAATTGTCAATTGGCTATAAGGCTGTAAGACGTGATGAGCGAAAAAAATCAATTATAACAGAATATAAGTTGATGGAGTATTCTTTTCTTTCCAGTTGGGGGGCTAATGAACTGGCGACTGTTCAGGGTATAAAGTCTATAAGAAGTACTTATGGAATACTTGAATTAATAGAAAAGTCTTACAATCTAAACTATTCTGATTCTAGGCTAAGACAAATTGAATCAATTTTACAAACTTTAACCAAAAACACTCAGGAAGAACCGGAGCCGTCTAAAGTTGACACCCCGTCTTTTGAGCCGTTGTTAAATTCAATAATTAATTTTAAATTTTAACATTCTACAAGATGGACGAAAAACAAATTTTAGAGGCTGTTGAGGCGAAAATGTCAGAAGCAAAACAGCATATTGACACAAAAACTGCTGAAACTAATAAGGTTTATGAAGGTTTAAAGCAAGACTATGCTGGACTTGAACAAAAGTTTAACGAACTAAAAGAAAACGGGGCTTCTGCTTCTGATCTGAATGCTTTACAAAAGCATATAGATACTCTTGACATGAAGATGAAGGGGCAAATTAATAAAGACGCAGAAAAAGAATCTTTCGGGGCTGTTCTTGAAAAAGAAATGCTTTCTAAATCTGATGACATTGCGAAGTTTGAACGTAAAGAAATCAAGTCTTTCAACCTAGAGCTTAAAGCCGTTGGAGATATGACTACTGCCAACGTAACTGGTGGTAACAGATACGGCCAAGTCATGGCGGATGGCATCAGAATGAATCCCAATAGAAAGGTTCATATGAGAGATATTCTGCCAGGTGGTACGGTTGGAGCTGGCAACTCGTTTACTTTCATGCGTGAAAATGGAAACGGAGAAGGAGATCCAGCCCCAGTAGTAGAAGGCGCAACTAAAGCACAATTCGATTTAGATTTGATCGAATCTACAGTACAGATTGAAACAATTGCTGGATGGTTAAGAATTTCAAGAAAGATGCTTAATAACGTGCCAGGAATGATCTCTTACTTACAACAAAGACTGCCTGAAAAATTCCTAAGAGTTTTAGATGCTCAGATACTTTATGGCAATGGCACTACTCCTAACCTTAAAGGAATTTTGACAGCTGGTAACTTTGTTACATCAACAGCAACTGCAGCTGCTCCACTGATTGAAAAAATCATCGAGGATATTTCTTCATTAGAAGACACTTACGAAAGAGACGCAAACGGAATTCTGTTAAGGCCAAAAGATTATTTATCTTTCTTCCTGAATAAAGCTGCTGGGTCTGGTGAATATGACTTACCGCAAGGGGTTACATTTGTTAACGGACAACTTTACGTATTAGGGATCCCGGTTTGGGCATCTACTGCAATTAATTCTCCTGACTACATTGTGGGTGATTTCGATATGGGAGCACAACTGTTAACACAGGAAGGAATGAGAATTGAATTTGCTGAACAAGACGGGAATAACTTTACTCAAAACAAGGTTACAGTACGTATTGAAGGTAATTACGCCCTTCCGGTGTATGGGCCTGATTACTTCATTAAAGGAAATTCAACGGTTTCTGTGTAGCTTATGTGGTTCTACTTATTATCATAAATTTATCGCTCCTTTTTTGGGGCGGTTTTTATTTGAATTTTAATTGAAAATCACTATATTAGAGAATAACAATAAATAAAAAAGTATGTCAAAAATCAAAATGATACAGCCAGCACCTGATAAAGATGATAATAGTAAGATTTATGAAGTAGGTCAGGTTCTAGATTTAGGAGCGGAAAGAAACAGAGCTGCAGTTAATAGACGTCTTGCAGTATGGATTAATGAAGAGGGTTCTGAAAAAATTTCCTTACCAACCGATAAAAAGAAAAAGGTTTCAAAGGCTGGATCAGCCATAATTGAAACTAAAAAAGCTAAATGATGCCTTGGGATTTAGAAAATAAAACGGAAAATTATGGCTAATAGTTATAATCATGTGCTTTCGGTTGATGAGGTGAAGCGTTATTTAAGATTAGAGCCTGAATTTATAGATGATGATCCCGATTTGGAAAGAATGATTGCTTCAGCTTTTGGATATATTGAAAAGCAGACAAATCATATATTCCGGCCTCAGGATAGAACATATCGAAAAAGCTATTCTGATAATATCAATATCTATGATTACCCAGTTAATACTACAGTTTTTCCAGATAATGCAGTCCCTTTACATTATCCGGGATTCATAAGATTCTGCAATCAAGATTCGATCACGGTAAATGTTGGGTACACTTCTAAAGAAGGTGCGCCCGCGGAATTAATAGAATGCGCCTTACAAATGATCAAGGTTTTTTATTACGAAGCTGAAAAGAATGTAAATACTACATTACTACCGGAAAATGTAAAACAGATTATAGATACAAATAGACGCTTTATCATATGTTAGCAAGGGAATACAACAGATTGATCGAGATATGGAATAAAACGCATGTTCCTGACGGTTTCGGGGGTAATTTGCCACAAGATGTGTTTGTGAAAAAGATTTGGGCAAAAATAACTACCAATGCAGGCGGTAAATTTATTGATTTTGGAATTCAGCAGTTTGTTAATCCGGTTGTGTTTTCTGTTAGAGATAAGAAAAATGACATTTCCTATACTGAAAACTATTTTATTAAATATCAGGGAAAACAGTTTTTTATTAAAGGTATTAACCCTAAAGGATTAGATAAGATGGAACTTAATTTATTGTGTGATGAGGGTAAGGGGTTATAAAGAAACATTGGCTGCTTTGAAAAACTTTGGACGTGATGGAGAAAACCTCATTAAAGATATTACGGTTTCAGGCGGCCATGAAATAGCAGAAAAGGCAAAAGAAAACTTTAGGAATGTTGCTGATGGATTAGATCCTACAGGAACAATTATGCGATCAATAAACTTCAAGCCGGAAAACAATGGATTTAAAGCCGTTATTTCCGTTAATCAGTTACCAATGGGGGCATATATTGAATTCGGAACCGGCGTATTTGTTGAGGTTGATCCGGAATGGAAAGATATTGCATGGCAGTTCTATGTAAACGGTATGGGACAGTTGCATGCGCACCCCTATTTTTACCCTGCATTCGATGAAGGTAGGGAAAAATATATGCGTGATCTTAAAGATGCTTTAGAGCATCTAACAAGAAGATATAATTCACGACGATAAAGTTATTTTTTATAGTTTTTTCATTTTAGTATTCCTTAATTGATTTTATTTCACTATATTAGAGGTAATGAGGCTGGAATTATGATGAAGAATCCTGATAAGTGGTTAAGAAAGTATTTCAAAGATACTCTTTCAAACATGATAGTGAACGGAATACCCGTTAAACTATACGACGCTATGACCCCCAACAAAGACACGGCAATGATCATTTTATCCACTCAAAGTGGATCAGATCAGCGTAATAACAAATGTTCGCTTGACAAGATGCGTGATATTAATATTGATGTTATCACCAGGTATGCCGGAAATGTTGGAAGTAGGGCTTTTTTGGATGATATTATTGAGGAAATTTTAAAAAGAACTGAAAAAATAACAGTTGAAAATTTCATTGTTCAATATTATAACAAGTCCTATCCGCTTGATTTAAATCAATCAACTTCAACTGAAACGATTTTTAGAAAAATAATTAAATATTCATTAAAACTTACAGAAGATGGCAGGTAATCAAACATTACTTGGGTCAAATGAATTACTGTTCATTTACGGCCCTATTAAAAATGCAGAAGGAACAACAGTAGCAGCAAATTACTTTCCAATAGGCTGCCTTACAACAAATGACTTGAATGAAACAGTAGAATTAAATGATGGAACAAAGACAAAATGTAATTTGTCACCAGACAAAACTTACAATGGCTATAACTATCAGATTAATTTTGAAGCTGTTGCGATGGAGGCTGACGGATTAAAAGCTAGTCATGACGCTGTTTCAACAATTATGATGGATGCTTATAAAAATAATAAACACATTTTTTGGAAAATTGAAACGACGTTAGCTGATGATACTAAAGAAACTAAATTTGGAAAAGGTTTTTTAAGTAACTTATCAAGAACTGCACCGGTTGAAGGAGAGATTACTTTTTCAGGAACCATTGATGGAAGTGGAGAAATTTCTAATACAGATTTACACGTTTAATTATGAGGAAGATTAAAATTAATATTGGGGGAAAAGAAAGGGTCGCTAAACTTGGTTTAGGCTTTTTGGAGCAACTTACAAAATCTGAAAACATATCAATTATTGATTTTTTAAAAAAATTTGAGACTGAAACCTTATTCATCTTACCAAAGATGCTATTTCACTCAATTTCTTATAATGATAAGATTGAAGGTTTAGAAATTGATTATAAATTATCAGATGTTTATGACTGGGTAGATGATTTAGGCATCCAACATGAAACTATCATTAATTTTAATTCAGCGTTTGCTGAATCAATCAGAACTCATATACCGAATGAAGAGGGAAAGAAAGTTCCACAGAAGAAAGTGGAAAAGAAATAAACTTTGATCGCGACGTTATTTCATATGCGTTAACTGAGCTTAATTGTCCCTCCTTAGATTATGTTTTAGATATGACATGGAGGGAGTTTCAATTACGAAGCTTGGGATATGTTAGAAAAACAAATGATCATGATAGTAGGCAATGGTTACACACGCGCGAAATATCTTATAATGTATTAGTAGGTTTAGGGGTAATTAATCCGAAGAAATTGCCGATAGAAAAGTTTATGCCAATTGGCGAAAATGGTTCAAAGCCAAAGCCAAGGGGTATTACCGAAAGAGGGAAGGAGTTATTAATGAAGGCGATAAAACAAGCGGTAAATGGCGGATGATTTACAAATATCGATAGGTGCTGACCCGTCCGGATTGGGGCGGGATTTAGCAAGAGCACAGGGGATGATCTCTAATTTTGCAAGCCAGGTACAAAGAATTGGCGAAGCAGGGGAGGCATTATCAAGCTTAGGGCAAAAATTAACTGTTTCATTAACATTGCCAATTGTAGGCTTAGGAGCGGCAGCGATAAAAGCATATGGAGAACTACAGGCTTTAGAGCTTGGAATTGAATCTGTTGCAGGTTCTGCCTCATATGCCGCTAAGGAAATGGAGGACTTAAAAGAAATTGCCAAATTGCCGGGGTTAGGACTTAAAGAAGCTGCCAAAGGATCTGTCGGACTTCAGGCAATTGGATATTCTGCTGGAAATGCAGAGAAGATTTTAAAAGAGTTTGGAAACGCTATTGCCACTGTAGGAAAAGGGAGGGTTGAATTTGAAAGGGCCATTTACGGTGTCCAGCAGTTAGCAAACACCGACTTTCCACTAGGTGAAGATTTGAATATTATTAAGGATGCCCTTCCCCAGGTATCTACCTTATTAAAGGCTGCTTTTGGTACATCAAGAACAGAAGATCTTCAAAAATTAAAAATTAGCTCTCAGCAGGTAATGGAAGTGATCATTGACGGTCTTGGAAAATTACCTAGAGTTTCTGGTGGAGTTAAAAATGCATTTGAGAATTTAAAAGATTCAATGCAACAAAGCCTCGCAAGAATTGGGGAGTTGATAGATAAGAATTTCGATATTTCAGGTATAATAAATAAGCTTACTGATTTAATAGATAAAGCTATTTCTAAATTCGAGGGGCTAAGTAAACCAGTTCAGGAACTCGTATTGATATTTGCTGGATTAGCAGCAGCTACGGGGCCTGTATTGTTAGGAATAGGTGGTATTTTAGCTTTATTGCCAACATTAGTTAATGGCTTTGTCGCAGTACGAACAGCTGTTGTTGCATTTAACACTGCGATGCTTACTAATCCTTATCTAGCGGCCGGAGCGGCAATATTATCATTAGTTTCCGCATTTGCTATTTATAAATCATCTGTTGAAACAGCAGCGGACCGCACTGAAAGATGGAATGAATCTTTAGACGCGGCAAGAGCAAACGCAAGAGTGGAGATTTCCAATTTAGATGCCCTGTACAAGAAAACTCAGGACCATACAATAGCCTTAGAAGAAAGAAATGCTGCTGTAGATCAGATTCAAAAGGAATATCCGTATTATTTTGCAAATCTAACTGACGAAGCAATTAAAGCAGGTCAGGCAGCCGGGCAATATAAAGAATTAAGAGCCGCTATTTTAAACGCTTCCTTAGCACGTGCCGCACAGAAAGAACTGGACACAAGGTCGGAAGCAGCTCTTAAAAGAGAACTGGAAGTAAGGAAAAAATTCACAGCTTTATATCAAATACAAAAAACTAACAATTCAGAAGCAATAAAAGGCTTTATTAAAGATTATGAAAACGCCTTAACTACTTCGGAAAAATTATTAGGAGGTATCGCGAACCCATTTGCAAATTCCGCTTTACAAAGTGATGCTGAAATAAAAGAAGCAGCAAAGAGAGCTGCTAAAAGTCTACTTAACTCATTTACATCCGAATTAAAAGCCGCTAATCTAGAAAACAAGCCTTTACTTGATATGCTGAAAAGAGGATCGCAAGATGTTGAAAATCTTGATGTCCCTGCAGCAAATAATTTTCTACCTGGTCTTACGAAAGTAAAAAAAGAAACTGAAAAACAATTGTCTGAAATATTTCCTAAGGGATCTATAGCGGAGTTACAACAACGGGCTGATTTATTAAAAAAGGCAATATACACATCAGTTAATGACATTGTTAAAGTAAGAGGTTTAGATAAATTTGGCAAAGAAACAGACAAAAAGGGACAGCCATTTTTTACAGGCGAAACGCTAAGTTTGCAGGATGCAAAAAATCAACTAGAACAACTGTTAGCTCAAATATCTTTATTAGAGGTAAAGCCTCCGCAAGTAACAGCTGATTTTAAAATATTTAGAGAAACATTCGCCAATGAAATCGAAGGTTTAAAAAAATCTGCATCAGATATTGATTTTGATTTCACCGGAAATACTAATCCTTTTGAAAAAATTACAAATAATATTAATTCATTAGCTGTATCAATTGGAAAAGTACAAAATTTCAATAGTTCAATTTCAACAACTCTACGGCAGATGAGCACTGATGTGTCATCAAGTATTAATACTATTGGTGATTCTTTTTTGTCATTACCTAAAACAATAGGCTTTGGAATTGATAGTTCAAAAATAAAAGCGCAAGAATTAACCAAGCTTACAGAACGTTTTAACTCTGATGCTTCAAATTTATTAAACCAAGAAGTAATAAATGGTGTTTCAAATGCAATGGGCGCATTAGGAAATACAATAGCAGCAGGCGGGAATGTTGTTGAAGCTCTCGGAATGTCTCTTCTTTCATCAGTAGGATCAATTTTAATAGAATTAGGAAAGCAAGCTATTGCAGCGGGTGTAGGATTATTAGCAATTACGACGGCTTTAAAATCTTTAAATCCATACGTTGCATTAGCTGCAGGAGCAGCATTAATTGCTTTAGGATCTGTAGTAAAGGGTAGTGTTAGTAAGATAGGCTCATCAATGGGTTCGGGCGGTTCATCAGGATCAGTCTCAACATCTACTGGGGCTAATTATTCTGGTAACACCTATTCATCAAATTATACTTCGGGCGGTTCTTCAAATAATGAAGTTATTTTTAGGATATCCGGAAGTGATTTAGTAGGAGTTTTAAATAGAGAAAATCAAAAAAATAATAGATTAAATGCCAGTTAAAATATACTACCAGCCAAATACTATTTCGCTAACTTACAATATAGCAAACGAGATTTTATCCGGTGATACAGAGTTTATAGTAAGATTAATATTCTTAGAAGTGAACCCTGTAATACCAGATGAAGATGAAATTGAACTAACAACTGATAGTGTATTTTTATTAACAAAGACAAAAATTCCCAATATACCAGATGTCGGCTCAAAAGTAACAATTGAACTTAACTCTACATTAGATGTAGGACTGTACAACTATACAATTGAAGGAAATTCGCCTTATGCAGATAACACCATTTCGATACCCGTCAATCTTAAAGTTATCAATTCTACTGATGATGTTGATCCTGTAGATATAGTTTATAAGATCAAATATAAAATTGAACAAACTGATTTGAATGGCAATTTGATTGTTTGTGAAATTCATAAGGCCGGTTATAACGGTGTTACAATTCCTATCCAGGGAACTATAAAACACAATTACCAAGAAAAAAATGATCATTTTGAACCTATAACAGCGAGCAATTTACAGATTGAATTAGAATCAAGTTTAGACTTTAATTTAACTGAATTATATTCTGAAGATGAATATGAGTATAAGGCAGTTTTAAAGAGGAACAATCGCATTATTTTTTCCGGATTTATAAAACCTGACGGGATATTTGAAGACTATGTGTATGATAAATGGGTATTATCGATCGACGCTTATGATGGACTATCGACGTTGAAAAATATGGCTTTTACGAATAAAAATGGCAACAGGTTCACCGGGAATTATTCAGGGATTGATATAATTTATAATTGTCTAATAAAAACAGGTCAGAATCTTCCTATATTAATAAACTGTGATGTTTATTATGAGGGCTTTTTAGGTTATAATAGTATTTTTGATTATATATTTTTTAATACCGAAAGATATTTTCAGAACCCTGAAGAACCTATGGATTGCGAAAGTGTGTTAAAGTCAATTTTACAGATTTTCAATTGTTCAATTATTCAAATGTCTGGAAATTGGGTAATTTATCGCAGTGTAGACGTTTCAGAAATAATGATTTTTTATAAATACGTCGATGGAATTTTCTCAGAAGTAAATTCTTATTTCCCAAACGTGGTAGTTGGCAGCCAAATAGAAGGTGCTCCACGATTCCATTGTGAGGGAAATCAAAAGAAAAGCATTTCTCCAAGTGTTCAAGTTTATAGAATATTGTATGAGTATGGAGGTGCAAAATCTATTTTGAAAAATCCAGAGTTGAAAATAGAAGGTTCTGGTCTTGATATTCCAGGATGGGTTGTTGATAATTTAGATGGCCGTGTGGTACGAAATCCCAACGGTTCTGGTGTAGATTCTCAAACCAATTGGTTTGAAGGCGAATATCCAACATTACTCAGGCTGGCGCAAGATATTGATATTAGTCAGGGAGCGGTATTTAAACTCCTGATTAGATATTCAAATGATAATGAAAACTCTGTCGGCATAAGATATTCCGTCGCTGTAGGCAATCAATGGTTGAATGAAGATGGCAGTTGGTCCACTGCCGGAGGTTCTATTTTTGTTAATAATTCCAATGGAATTTATGACCCTCCTTACCATAGATACACTGGAAAGGGTGAGGCGGTATTAGAAGCTTCGATTAAGGCTCCAACAAGTGGTAAATTAAACATTATCATTTATCGAGATGTACATAGGTTAGGTGGTGGACGTTTTAAAGTTTTTAGTATATCATTGTCGGGTACTAATGAAGGTGATATAAAAGGAAGGGTTTACACAGCACAAAGGACTAGGAAAAAATCTACAGTAACAAAGCCAAATATAACCGTATACAATGGGGATAGTCAGTCGGATTTATTTGTTGGAACCATTTATAAACCTGATGAAATTCCAACCTCTAAATGGTATAGAACTGGAAAAGTAGAATCTAAAGAATTATTAGAGATCAATACCGAGGACAATTTGAGAATTGCGCCTAGACCTATGGGTATTTTTGATGGTGATGTGATGGGGTATTTACCTTTTTTAAGCATGTTGTCATTTAATAATATTCAAGGCAAATATTTACCTATGAAATATTCTTACATATGTTCATCTAATATAGTTCAGCTTTCCAGTAGGGAATATTCTTCAGATTTTTTAGACGATTCTGAATTTTATGTAGACATAAAAAACAACTATGAAAATGAAACAAAAGTGACAATTGTTTGAACAATTTTCACTATATTAGAGAAAAGGAGGTATAATGGATCAGATCAGAGGAGAGGAAAACCTTTTTTACATCAAAAAAAACAACACTTGGGTTCCAGTCGCATGCCTGATTTCAAGTCCTGTTTCTGAAGAATCAGAAACCATAAAAACAACTACTCGTGATAATGCAGGCTGGAATACTAACCTGCCAACAAATCAAAGCTATTCAATTGAATTAAATGGAATAATGATCAAGGATGATCTGGACAGCGGTAATAATATAATTTCTTATCGTGAATTAAGATCATACAAACGTAACCGGGTGCTGATAGAGTGGATGCGAAAAACATTGTCAGGATGGTATGTTGATTCCGGAAGGGCGCATATTACCGCTATTTCAGATTCAGATACGGCTGGTGAGTTTATTTCTTTTAATGCCACGCTATTAGGATATGGAAAGCCAGAAGAATCGACAGACAAGGTTTATTTACTTGGTGACAATGATGGGGAAATTTTAGGTGATGATGATAACACAGTAATAAAAACTTAATAAAATGGGAGAACCAATTAATCCGGATTTAATAATTATAAAAAACACAAAAGAATTAGATTATAATAATAATCCGCATGATTTACTCGCTGCTAATTCCGAAGGTAAATTAGTAAAAACAGATTATGCCGCTTTAAAGTCGGCTATCGTAACTGATTCTAAAGGAGAAGCTACTCCATTAAGCTCGCCAACTCCGTGGGCTCCGGGAGATGCTGATCTTTATGAAAAATGGGATGTTAAAACTGCTGGAACTTATGTAAATTTCAAAGACGCTAGTAACACTGCGTTAGTAGTTACGACAGATCCGGACTTAAAAAATAACTTCGTTCAGATTTGGGTTAAAAACGGAGTTTCACAAAAAGTTTTATCATTAAAACCAATTAACGTTGCACAAACGGTTTTTGATCCAAACAATGACATCAATCCGTCAACAATGAAGGCGGCTGCCAGCAGATGGGATAAAACCATTCAGGTCTTAGATTCATTTGTTAATGCGCAAAAAACAGAGGAATTAGAAATTTCAATGCCTTTAGCTGGTGAGACAAGCGGAGCGTATTTGTCTACTTCAGCGGCTCAGGTTCCTGAAACAGATTCAGCGAATGGAATTATAACAATGGCGGAACTGACCGGAACATAAAAGTAGGAGGAAATAATGCGGAGTTCACCCATGTTATTGATAAGACTGCGCAGCAATATATATATTCCAGATATAAAGGTTCAACATCAGTTCCTTTAAAAACGCAATTTTTTAAATCTCGATTAGTTCCAGATATTAAATTGGACGCAGTAAAAGAAATGATTGAACCCGCTAGAACAGTTTTAGATTCATTTATTAATCCAACAGAAACTATATGGCAGGAAATAATCATGCCATATTCAGGGGAAACAGACGGACAATATCTAGACGCTAATAAAAATGCATTTCCTGCGGCGGCTTGCGCATTTGGAATGATCCCTAATACAGAGTTTGGGACTGAATGGACGATGCTTAAGGTAGTAGGTAATTTCAATCTTCTTGGCACAAACGGGCTTCATCTTTATCGGTATAGACCATCAGGAACAACGCCAAATCTGTTGGTAGGACTTAAGGGAGCGTCAGCTGAATACATTTATAATCTTGATTCTACGTATACTGGATTTGGATATTCAAGAGTAAAAGGTGAGCTTAAGTTCTATAAAGGCAAAGTCGTAAAACTTGCTCCGAGCTTAGATTCTGTTAAAAATTTCATGCTTGCCAACAGCGCAAAATCGAGACATAGATTTATAGATGCCTATACTGAATATAATGTGAAAGCATCAAACACAGCAGTCGTTAATACTACGAATTTAAATGAAGCAATTAAAGCAGCTTATAACGAAAGAATTCCGGTTATGCTACCAACTGGTAATATTAAGCATAATGGAATAGAATATATGCCAGGTGTTCAGATTTATGGGACGGGCCCCGGGACAGCACTATGGAATGAAGGAGGTACTTATGGAATTCGTTGTTTGGACCCCTATAACACTAATGAATATCGTCAGGGAGGCGGATTGTACAATCTTGTACTGTATGGAAACAATGTCGCTAATGTAGGAATTGATTTCCGGAATATGTTCTTTATAGACTTCCGGAGTGTAATTTTCATGAAGTTCAAAGTTTGGTCTGTTCGACTAACTGGCGTTATGGGGCATACATTTGATTATTGTGATGTTCAGGATGCTGGCTTTAATATTCTTACAAGCGATCAAAGTG
>NZ_LJOD01000016.1 GCF_001295265.1 Chryseobacterium indologenes
TTAATCTGCGCATTGATTCCTGCCGCTAAAAAGAGGAGGACTGCTAAAAACCAGTTTCTAAATTTCATTTTACTTTTCATTAAAAATTTTGAGAATACGCTTCGTTTTCTCACTTTTTGCATATCTTCTGTCTTGTCTTAGCGGAATAACTCCGAGAACGGAATTACTGTTGTCGCACAGGATCCAGATTTTTTGCCTCGCTAAAATAGATAATTTTTCGTCCCTAAAAAACTTAGAGACTTTCTTTTTGCCTGAAAATCCCGAAGGATAAATTTCATCACCGTCCTGTTGTTTTCTTAAATACACTGGGAACTGAATTTTTTCAGCATCAAAATCCCAGCTAAAATTATTATTGATTCCGTCAATATCTTCAATATAGCCTTGAAGATTGATGGAGAACAAGGCTTCATTACGGTCAATATTTTCGGCAAGAATGATTTCTTTTCGGACTTCCGGTTTTGGCGTCAGACTGATAAAAATGAGTTCACCTCGGCTGATGGTCAACTGATACTCTTTTGAAAAAAAAGAGCTTCCGTTTTCAGCTTTAAAAATTTTGGCAATTTCATTTTCCTGATCGAAACCATATTTTTTTAAAATCTCAAACTTCACGAAATCACTTTCCAGATCAAGTTTTTCCTTTGATAAGATTTTATGGTCGGGGTTAAATACGGTGAGCTTATTTTCAATGTCCTGAATCTGTTTTTCAGCAAAATCTTTGGTTTGGTTAAGATAATACAGGCTTCTTTTGAAATTGTCAAGGAAATGATCATTTGTTTCCAGAAGCTTCGGAACAATCTCATTTCTGATCTTATTTCTCAAATAATCACTTTTTTTATTGGAGAGGTCTTCCCGAAAAGCAATACGGTTTTCCTCAGCAAACTGATAGATTTCGTCTTTTGTAATATTCAGAAGAGGACGCAGGATCTGGTTGTCATTCGCAGGAATTCCGCTAAGGCCTTTAATGCCGGATGCTTTGGATAAATTGATGATGAAAGTCTCCAGCTGGTCATTTAAATGGTGTGCAGTTACCAGAAAATCAAGCTGCTCCCGTTCTTTAATCTTTCTGAAAAAATCATAGCGGAGCTCCCTGGCCCAGAGCTGAATGGAATTTTCGGGTTTAGTGTCTTTTTCTGAAACTTCATAAAGATGAAACGGAATGTGATTTTTCTCACAAAAATCCTGTACCGTTTTCCGGTCAAGATCAGAGTCTTTTCCACGTAGTCTGTAATTGATATGGGCAACATGAATTCTGAATTCCGGATTCTGAATTTCAGCGCTGAAATCCCTGAACAGCGAAGCTAGCACCATTGAATCTGCGCCGCCGCTCACAGCTATAAGATAACTGTGTTTTTCCGGATGGCTGACCAGGTTTTTCAACTCATTTTTTAAACTTATTTTTTCCAAGACTTCGTTTAGGAATTTCTTTTATGCAAAGATAATCCATATAATTCAATTGAATTTCCCTAACTTTGATTCGTCTAAAAATGATTACTTATGAAGATTTTTAAAATTTTAGCAGTTTCTGCAATGGCGCTGGGATTGACATCTTGTGTCAGCAAAAAGCAGTATGATGCTTTGAGCACAAACTATAAGCAGTGTATTGAAAATATTGGAGAAAGACAAAGGGAAATTCAGGATTTAAAGTCTCAGAATTCAGCATTGGCCGGTGAAAACAATCTGTTGAAAAGCCAGCACGATGCTTTAAAATCATCTTTGGATGCATGTCTGTCCAATACAGGAAAAAGTTCGGCTAATATTGATAAACTGGTAGGAGAAATCAATGCTTCCAACTCGTATATCAAACAGCTGATCTCCAGCAATGCTAAAAATGACAGTCTGAACCTTGCATTATCCAACAAGCTTAAAAGATCTCTTGATAATGTAGCAGATGATGATGTACAGGTAAAAGTACTGAAAGGAGTGGTTATGATCTCGCTTTCAGATAAAATGCTATACAAAACAGGAGACTACAATGTATTACCTGCAGCTCAGGAAGTATTAGGAAAAGTAGCAAAAGTGATCAATGATTACGATAAATATTCTGTACTGATTGAAGGAAACACAGATAATGCTCCGCTAAATTCACCTAACCTGCCTAAAGACAATTGGGATCTTTCGGCATTGAGAGGTACCGCTATCGCGAAAATATTACAGACGCAGTTTGGGGTAGATCCTGCAAGAATTACAGCGGGAGGGCGTTCTGAATACAATCCTAAGGCAACGAATATGAGCGTTTCCGGAAGAGCGGAAAACAGAAGAACAGAGATCATCATTATGCCTAAACTTGATGAATTCATGAAGCTGATGGATATTGCTCCTAAGAAATAATAGAGATAACTTAAAATAAAAACAGATCCTGAAGAAATTCGGGATCTGTTTTTTTAATCAAATTAATTCTTCTTTTTTCAATAATGAAATAATTCGCTGCAAAAATGAGCTGGATATTTCGGTTTTAGTTTTCTTTAATGAAGAAACCGCTCTGCTGGTTGGCTTTGCGGTCTTCTGATTCTCTTGGTTAATTTGTTTTTCAGCCACATTCATTGTTTTTCCTTTAGTGTTTTTACCCTTTGTTCTTTGCAAATGTATCGTTATTATCAATAGCAGGGTATCCGTGTTTTTACGGTATTTTCACCGTGACTACCCCTGTGTCTTGATGAACAGCCCCGGAATAGAGGATTATTCTTAGATTTTAAGTACATTTGAATAACAAAAAAATTGCAGCATGAGCTTTTTCGAAGAAAAAAATCCTGAAATGGACCGGTATCTGGAAACCCACGCTTCTTCAGAACCTGAAATTTTGAAAAAATTAAGAAGAGAGACCTATCAGAAAACAACACAGCCTCACATGATCTCCGGATATCAGCAGGGAAGACTTTTAACCATTATTTCCCAAATCATGAGGCCTGGGAATATACTTGAAATAGGAACCTTTACAGGATATGCTACCTTATGTCTGGCCGCCGGATTATCCGGTGAAGGGAAAATAACAACGCTGGATGTTAATGAAGATCTGGCCTATCTGCCGAAAAAATATTTTGAAAACAGCGAATATGCCGGTCAGATTGACTTCAGGCTTCAGGATGCAAAAGAATTTCTGAAAGAAACAGATGAATTTTTTGATCTGGTGTTCATTGATGCCGATAAAGAAAACTATGCTGAATATTTCAGACTCATTAAACCGAGAACAAAATCAGGCTCCGTAGTGTTGTTTGATAATGTTTTGTGGTATGGAAAAGTTTTAGAGGAAAACCCTAAACAAAAATCAACACAGTCTATTAAAGAACTGAACGATTTAATTGCAAAAGATGATGATTTTGAAAATCTTATTTTACCTTTGCGGGATGGAGTAAATTTCCTTCGCAGGAAGTAATTAAAAGATGTAGAGATTGGAGAAGTCAGAGAGGTTATATCTCCTGAATTATTCAATTTCTTAACTTCTAAATGAATAAAATGAACAAAGGAATTTGTATAGTCACTGTAGCACCGGTACGGGCAGAAGCTTCTGACAAAGCGGAAATTGTTACGGAAATATTGTTTGGAGAAAGTGCAGACATTCTGGAGGTGAATAAAAACTGGACCAGAATAAAAATGCATTATGACGGATATGAAGGATGGATGGACACCAAACAGCTGAAACCTGTAACGGACGAAGAACTGGAAAAAAGAAAAATTACCGTAATTACTGAAGATTTTTCTTCCGTGTTGACAAACGATGGAAAAACACTGCTTTCCATGGGCTCAGAAGTTGAATTTCCTGCAGTTGCTTCCAGAAGGAGTCATGATCTGCGTGAAAGCATTGCTCTGGCTGCTAAAGAATTTCTGAATGTTCCGTATCTGTGGGGAGGCAAAAGTTTTTTTGCTGTAGACTGTTCCGGTTTTACACAGCTGGTATATAAAATTCATGGCATTAAGCTTCCAAGAGATACTTATCAGCAGGCAGAAGTAGGAGAGCCTTTAACTTTTGTTGAAGAAAGTCAGCCCGGAGATTTAGCATTTTTCGAAAACCCTGAAGGGAAAATTATTCATGTAGGCATCATGCTGGACAACCAGAAAATTATTCATGCTTCAGGAAAAGTAAGAATTGATATTTTAGATTCTACCGGAATCTTCAATAAAGAAATGAATAAGCACACTCATAAGCTGCGGGTGATTAAAAATGTACTTTAGACTTTAAAATAAGCCTGAAATGGAACATATTCTATTGACTGCTTTCGATATTTTAAATTTTGGACTGGTTATCTTCTTCTGGAGATTCACTCTGAAGCAGTACAAAACGCTTCCGGAAAAAATTCCAGTTCATTTTGATTTTTACGGAAAAGCAGATCATTTTGGCGGACGTAAGTTTGCCTTTTTGATGCCGGGAGTGGCATCTGCTTTATTTATAGCCATCACTTTTATAATAAGGTATGCAAATGCTGTTAATTTTCCGGTAGAAATTACTGAACAGAACAAAGATGCCCAGTTTCTGATTATGGAAATCTTTGTCCGATGGATCATTACTTTGGTATTACTGATTCTGATGAATCTACAGGATTATATGTTCCGTTATACATTGGATGAAAATGTAAAGCCGCGGGTTCCGTTTGGAGGGGCTATTCTGGCTATTTTCGGAAGTATGATCATCGTGTTTATTTTTATTGGTTTGTTTAAATGACGTCCTCTCAATATCTTCAAAAAATTAATTTTTAAAAATAATCGAGATGTCTTTCCTTTATAATCTGTTTGTCAGTCTTCTTATCTTCGGAATGAAGGTTTTCTCTTTATTTAATGATAAAACTAAAAAAGGAGTTGATGGAAGAAAAGAATCTCTGGATAAAGTAAAAAGAGCTTTTTTACCTTCCGATAAAGTTATCTGGATGCATGCCGCCAGTCTCGGAGAGTATGAGCAGGGACTTCCGGTTTTAGAAAAGCTGAAAGAGAACTATCCGGATCATAAAGTTCTGGTGACTTTCTTTTCACCTTCCGGTTATGAAAATGTGATTAAAAAGAAACACATTGCAGATGTAATATGCTACCTGCCCTTTGATAAAAAAAATGCTGTAAAAGACTTTATATCACAATTCAATGCTGAACTATTTTTTACGGTGAAGTATGATTATTGGTATAACCTTCTGTCTGAACTTAAAAATAAAGGAACTAAAATCTATGTGGTTTCCGCCCTGTTTTATGAAAGACAGTCCTTCTTTACATCTTATGGAAAATGGTTTGTAAAGCAGCTAAAGAAGAATATTGACTGGTTTTTTCACCAGACCCCGTTCTCTATGGCGCTTGCCAAAAGCATAGGACTTACAAATTCTTCTGTAGCGGGTGACACGCGATTTGATCGTGTAAAACAGCTTAAGGTGCGTGATAACCATGTAGAATATATCAACAAATTTATCGATGGAAAACAAGCCGTAGTTTTTGGAAGCAGCTGGCAGGCAGAAGAGAAGATTGCAGCAACGGTTTTCAGAAAAAATGCAGACCTGAAACTGATCATAGCTCCTCACGAGCTGAAAAGGGTAGAATATTTAAAGAACATCTTTCCTGATGCTTTGGTATACAGTGAAATTAAAAACGCTGAAGCAGCTGTAAAAGAATCTCAGATTTTAATTATAGACAGCATCGGATTGTTGTCAAAACTCTATTCCTATGCAGATATAGCAGTCGTAGGCGGAGGTTTCCATGATGCAGGGCTTCACAATATTCTCGAAGCAGCAACATTTGGAATCCCGGTAGTTTTTGGAAATCACTACAAAAAAAATCCGGAAGCAGATGACCTGATTGCTGCAGAGGGAGGAAAGTCTTTTTCTGAAGAAAACGCAGCCGCAGACTTTGTTCTATTCCTTCTAAATAATGAAGAAGAGCTTGAATCAATGTCTCAGAATGCCGGAAAATTTGTGGAAGAAAAGCCTAATTCTACAGAACTTATCCTTCAGAAAATTTTATTTTAAAAATCCTTGGCTTTTAATCCCTTTCATGATCTGTTCAATATTTTCCGGAATGCTTTCACAGTCGCGGAGCCAGTTCATATCCAGGCCGTTGTTGGTGGATAATTTCAGCAGGTAATGATTTTCTTCTATACCGGATTGGGTTGTTCTCAGAAAGTCATCAATTTCCAGCCAGTAATCTTCATCCAGTTTTTTAGCAAGTATCAGGGCTTTAAATACCTTATTGATGATATAAAGGTATAATTTATACACATGGTCAAACCTTTGTCTGCTGAGATCATCATTATACTCTAAAATTTTGTTGATAAGAAGCAGATTAAGCGAGACATCCCCAAATTTATCGGTGGTTATTTTTACATGCTCAGTGATCTCTGCACTTATTTTCCGGATGACACTCAGGAAATATTTGGAATTGCCGATGTATTTGGAAGCCAGAAGAACTTTTTCCGCAACGCTTTCTTCCATGGCATTCCTTTTATCATCCGTAGTTTCCGGATCAATCAGTTCAAAATATAATTTTTTAGACAGAAGCTTATCTTTCTTCAGCAGTCTGAAAATAAGCCGGTCTTTTTCTATATTTGAGAAAGCACTCAGTGCCGCTTTGAATTCTTTTGAATACTCCATCAGTTGAAAATTTTAGAATACTTAAGGAATCCGTTTACAGCCCAGTTGGCGGTATAATAGAGGGATTTTATGGTAGAGAATTCCATGAAATCCTTATACACAAGATACTGATCAATAATGATGTTTTTTTTCTTTCTGGAAACGCTGTTTTCGCGCATTCTGTATTTGGCCAGGGTCTTTTTTAAGGGCTTGCCTTCCGGGATTACTTTTAAAAGGTTCAGCCACATCACATGGTCTTCCCGCTTGCTTTTAATAGGGAAGAAAAACTTACCGACTCTCTGGGTGTCATACATTGTAGAAACCGGAGCCAGTCTGCAGGTTTTCAGAAGATTGGAGAACGTAACAATCTTGTCTGCTTCAAAATCTTTAAGTACAGGCTCAAGCTGTTCATTACACCTTGAATAATTACAGTATACAAGCTCTGCATGATGTTCCTGCATATAACCGGTCATCGTTTCCAGATATTCAGGATACCAGTAATCATCAGAATCCAGGAAGGCAATATATCTTCCCGTGGCTCTTTCAAGGCTTTTATTTCTGGCATTTCCAGCTCCTCCGTTTTTCTCCAGAACTTGTAGCTTTATTCTCGGATCGGTATATTTTCTGATGATTTCAACGGTGTTGTCCCTGGATAGGTCATCAGTAATCAACCATTCCCAGTTCTGATAGGTTTGGTTAAGAACAGACTGTATCGTTTCTTCGATAAATTCTGCAGAATTGTAACAGGGAGTAATGATGGATACAAGATCTTGCATTTGTGTCGTTATATCGTTCAAAATTATAAAAATTTCTTTTCATACAGATGCCATGAAGCAATTCCTACTCCAATCACAACAAACATACATACAAAACTCATGATGTACGGATTGTAATCAGCAAAAAGACCTGTTGTTTGAAATACCCTGATGATAGGGAAATGAAATATATAGATTCCGTAAGTGAAATCCCCATACTTGCCGAAATTATTCAGGAATTTAAAAGAGTAGGCAATATACAGCACAATGATGCTGATCATGATAGGAGAGAATAGTTTTATGCTGAAAAACAGATCAATCCATACCGTAATTATAGCGATGATGAAAAGAGTATTCTTGTGTTTGATGAACTGATCAAAATTAAAGTAGATCAGCATTCCTCCAATGAAATAGCACAGTGATCCCGGCAACTGCTTGGACATTGAAATTTTCCCTGCCATTTCAAAATAATTGAGATAGATAAGCGAAAGAAAATACAATACAATCAGACTGGTATTTCTGTATTTATTATTTTTCCCGAATAGTAAAAACATCAGAGGAACGGCAATGTAAAAGCACATTTCTACTTTCATGGTCCATAGCGCTCCGTTTACAGCCTGATTGCCGAAGACTCCCGGAAGCCATGGAGCTTTAAAATTCAGGAAAAGGGAATTCCAGAACAGATATTTATAAACCTGGGTATTACCAAAATATTCCGAAAAAGAAAGGGTGCTTACCAGACTGAGGAGGATAGCACAAAGAAATACAACCAACAGGTACGCGGGAACAATCCTGTTAAATCTTTTCTTTGCATAGCTTTTCAGACTGGATGATCTGTCATAGCTTCGAGCAATTAAAAATCCGCTGACCACAAAAAACGAAAAAACAGCAATTTCTACGGGGCTGTTTTCTAAAACAGAGAGCTCTTTGGAGAAGCTTAATGCCCCGAGGTGACCAACAAAGACTATGAAGGCAAGGAGAACACGGATAAAGTCAAAATTATTTTTCGTTATGTTTTGCATTTTTTTTCTTTGCTACAAAAATAACTTTTTTAATAGAATACAGCTGTTTCAGCAGGTTCAATATTTATTAAATAAGGTAGATTTTGATCTGTCTTATACCAGAATTTGCAGAAATATAGAATTGTAAAATAATTTTTCACAAAAAATAGTAATATAAATCAAAAAAATTATAATTTTAGCGCTTGAAAATTTGAGTATATGAAGAAATTAGCATTACTATTTGCAGGTTTATCATTATTTGTAGCTACAGGATGTAATAACGACAACGATAATGAAATGGAATATCCGCTGGTAGGCGTATGGCAGCCATACAAAGAAGTTGTTACCACTATAGAGACAGGAGAAACTCCGGTTTCAGACGAGATTACGTATACCACCTGTCAGAAAGATTCCAGATGGAGATTCAATACGGAGACCGTAGGAAAAAGAACAGACTGGGGAGATTCTGCAACCCCGGGGCAGTGTGCTATATCATCAGACCGTAATTTTACGTACACCTATGATAAAAGTGCCAAAACAGTGATCATTAAATATCAGGGAACTGTGGAACCTGATAATGGAAAAATCATTACTCTTAATGAAACTACCCTGAATCTTGCGATCAGAGAAAATACAGAAAATCCAAATGTATTTAAGACAAGAACATATACTATGAAGAGAATTCCTCAGTAATAATATATTTTACCATAACATAAAAATCTCATCTCCGGATGGGATTTTTTTATGAAATAAAGTAAAGGAATAAAAGTCGCGAATGAGAGGCTGGAAATCATCGCTCTGCATTGGGGTAAATGCGTCTCCTGCAATTAATTAAAAATTAAATCTCCATTTCCTTTAAAATCATTATTTTTGTGAATCCTGATTTCAGAACTCAACAATACCTGAAATCCGGAGTTTAACATATAATATCTATAATAAAGTGTTTTACGATCATCAGCAGATAGAAAAAAAGTGGCAGAAATACTGGGAGGAAAATCAGACTTACAAGACTTCCAATAACACAGACAAACCTAAATTTTATGTTCTCGATATGTTTCCGTATCCATCCGGGGCCGGCCTTCACGTGGGGCATCCGCTGGGATATATTGCATCAGATATTTATGCGAGATATAAAAGACATCAGGGGTTTAATGTGCTCCACCCGGTAGGTTATGACAGTTTCGGTCTTCCTGCTGAACAGTATGCCATCCAGACAGGGCAGCATCCCGCCGTAACTACTGAGCAGAATATCAACCGATATGAAGAGCAGCTGAAAAAAATCGGGTTTTCATTCGACTGGAGCAGAGAAGTGAGAACTTCCGATTCTTCCTATTACAAATGGACCCAGTGGATTTTTATCCAGCTGTACCATTCATGGTATAATAAAGATACAGACAGAGCCGAATCTATTGATACTCTGATCCGTCATTTTGAGGAAAAAGGAACAGAAGGATTAAATGCCAATCAGAACGATGAATTAAATTTCACCGCAGAAGAATGGAAAAATGCTTCTGATTTAGATAAAGAGGACATTCTTTTAAATTACCGTTTGGCTTACAGAGCTGAAACAACCGTAAACTGGTGCCCGGCTTTGGGAACAGTACTGGCTAATGATGAGGTAAAAGACGGAAAATCTGAAAGAGGAGGATTTCCGGTATTCCAGAAAAAAATGATGCAGTGGAGCATGAGAATTTCTGCTTACTCTGAAAGACTATTACAGGGACTTGCTACTTTAGACTGGCCGCAGCCTTTGAAAGATTCCCAGGAATACTGGATCGGAAAATCCCAGGGAGCGCAGGTGAAGTTCCGGGTAGAAGGACATAATGAGTTTGTTGAGGTATTCACCACAAGACCCGATACTATTTTCGGAGCAACTTTTATGGTATTGGCTCCTGAAAATCCTTTAGTGGAAATTATCACTACAGATGCACAAAAAGCAGAAGTAGATGCTTATATAGAAGAAACTTCCAAAAAAACGGAGAGAGATAGAATGGCTGACGTGAAAAACGTGAGCGGTGCTTTCACTGGAAGTTATGCCGTTAATCCGTTCAGCGGAGAAAAAATGCCAATCTACATTTCAGATTATGTGCTGATGGGCTATGGAACAGGAGCTGTAATGGCTGTTCCTGCACATGACGAAAGGGATCACAGATTTGCAAAGAAATTTAATCTGGAAATTAAAAAAGTTGTAGAAACTGAAGAAGATGTTCAGGAGAAATCATTTGACTCTAAAGATTCGGTTTGTGTAAACTCTGATTTCTTAAACGGTCTGAATTATAACGATGCCAAATCAAAAATAATTTCAGAGATTGAAAATAAAGGAATTGGCCACGGAACCACCAACTACAGACAGCGTGATGCTATTTTCTCAAGACAGCGTTACTGGGGAGAACCTGTTCCTATATATTATAAGGATGGAATGCCTTACACTTTGCCGACTTCTGCTTTGCCATTGGAACTTCCTGAAGTTGAAAAATATTTACCGACTGAAGACGGAGATCCTCCATTAGGAAACGCAAAAACTTTTGCATGGGATGAGGTAAACCAGAAGGTTGTTGCTACAGATTTAATTGATGACAAAACGGTTTTCCCTTTAGAATTATCTACAATGCCGGGATGGGCAGGAAGCTCATGGTACTTCCTTAGATATATGGATCCGAATGATCAGGAGGCCTTTGTTAAAAAAGAGCTATCAGATTATTGGGGGCAGGTAGACCTGTATATAGGAGGAAGCGAACATGCTACCGGGCACTTGTTGTATTCCCGTTTCTGGAATATGTTCTTAAAAGACAGAGGATATATCAGCCATGATGAACCTTTCCAAAAACTGATCAACCAGGGGATGATTCTTGGGATGAGTGCTTTTGTCTACAGAATTGACGGAACTAACCAGTATGTTTCTAAAAATTTAGCGGGAAATTATTCAACACAGCAGATCCATGTTGATGTATCCTTATTAAAAGGAACTTCAGATGAATTGGATACCGAAGCTTTCAAAGCATGGAGACCGGATTATGCTGATGCCGAATTCATCCTGGAAGACGGGAAATATATCACAGACCGTGAAGTAGAAAAAATGTCCAAGTCAAAATACAATGTAGTCAATCCTGATGACATCTGTAATGAATACGGAGCAGACGGTTTAAGATTGTATGAAATGTTCCTTGGACCATTGGAGCAGTCTAAGCCATGGAATACCCAGGGGTTAAGCGGAGTTTATGGTTTCCTTAAAAAATTCTGGAACCTGTATTTCAACGGAGATGTTTTTGAAGTTTCTGATGAAGAACCTTCAAAGGCAGAATATAAAGTTTTACACACCCTAATAAAGAAGGTGGTTTACGATATTGAAAACTTTTCTTTCAATACATCAGTATCGTCATTTATGATTGCTGTGAACGAGCTGCAAAAAATAAAATGCAACAAACGCAATATTTTAGAACCATTAGCCGTTATCATCTCTCCATATGCTCCGCACATCTGTGAAGAACTTTGGAATTTGCTGGGGCATAACAATTCTATTGAATTTGAAAAGTTCCCGGTATTGAATGAAGAATATCTGATTGAAGATGAAATTGAATATCCGGTAAGTGTAAATGGTAAAATGAAGTTCAAAATTTCACTTTCAGCTCAATTATCTGCCAAGGAGGTAGAAGATTTGGTGATTGCAGATGTAAAAATGCAACAGATTTTAGAAGGCAAAACCCCTAAAAAAATCATTGTTGTGCCTCACCGCATTGTGAATATCGTAATTTAAAAAAAAATTAACATTGGCAAATTAAAAAAAATGAAGGGCTTATTTTTTTAAGTTTTTAACCCAAATGTTAAAATTGGGGAAAATAAATAAAATTTTTAAAAATAATTATTATATCGAAATCGTATTAAATTTTCTTTATCAAAAAAAAGCAAAATGTTTATTTAAGACTCTTGCATTTTAATTAATTTTGCCTTTAATTTACACCCTGTAAAAATTTAAAACAATATAATTTAGTTAAATATGGAAATGAATGTTTCAAAAAATGATGAGCAAGTAGTTGCTAGAAAAGCAGGAGGTTTAAATCCAGCTGTTATTATTCCTATTCTATTTGCTATAGGAGTATGTATTTATTTATTCGTTCTTGGAAGCCCAGGAAACTTTAAAGATGCAGAGAAACTAGGAAGCGGATCTGTAGCTTTTTCAAGTGTTGAAGGAAAAGACATTCACCCAGAGTCGTTTTTAGGTATTATCTACAAAGGAGGAGTTATTGTACCAATCCTGATTACTTTCATGATTACTGTAATCGTTTTCTCTTTTGAAAGATATTTCGTACTAAGCAAAGCTGCTGGTAAAGGAAACTTAGACAACTTCGTAGTTCAGGTAAGAAGCTTATTGAACAAAAACAAAATTGATGAAGCTTTGGAAGAGTGTGACAGACAACAAGGTTCTGTTGGTAACGTAGTGAAAGAAGGTCTTACTACTTACAAAGCTCTTTCTCATGATACTACTTTAAATAAAGAGCAAAAAATGGTAGCTCTTAACAAAGCTATCGAAGAAGCTACTACTCTTGAGATGCCAATGCTTGAGAAAAACATGATGATCCTTTCTACTTTAGGAACTGTTGCAACACTAGTAGCACTTCTTGGAACAGTAATCGGGATGATCAAGGCATTCTTCGCGTTAGGTTCAGGTGGTGGTACTCCAGATGCTGCTGCACTTTCTACAGGTATCTCTGAAGCATTGATTAACACAGCTTTAGGTATTGGTACTTCAGCAATCGCTATTATCCTTTACAACTTCTTTACTTCTAAAATTGACGGATTAACTTATAAGATCGACGAGATCGCTATGAGCATCCAGCAGTCTTTCGCTGAATTCAACTAAGATTTAGCAAGAATTTTGCAGTAAGTAAAAAGAAGTTTAATTAAAAATCATTAATAATAATGGCGAGAGTCAAACCAAAAAGACATGGAGTAATTACAGACATGACTGCAATGTGTGACGTTGCATTCCTACTCCTTACGTTCTTTATCTTGACCACTCAGTTTAAAAAACCTGACGTGGAGCAGATTAAACCGCCATCTTCAATATCAGAAAAACTTCTTCCTGATGCCAGTCTTATGACAATTAATGCTACTCCGGACGGGAAATTCTATTTCCAGCCAGTAGAAAACGCATCAGAAAGATTAGCCCTTCTAGAAAAAATGGGAGAAAAGTATCACATGACTTTTGATACCAAACAAAAAGCGGCTTTCCAGAAAGTACAGGCAATCGGCGTTCCTATGAACCAGCTGAAAGGTTATCTGGATCTATCTGAAGATGAGCAGAAAAATTATAAGAGTCCTACAGGGATTCCGATGGATAGTACAAATAAGCAGTTAATCGACTGGGTACAGCAGAGTTTAAGCGTTAATCCTGATTACAAATTAGCAATCAAAGGTGACGTTACTACAGAATACCCTAAAGTTAAAAGCCTGTTTGAGGGTTTGAGAGATATTGATTTTCTTAAATTTTGGTTGATTACATCACAAGAAGGAAAACCGTAAATCATTAGAAATGGCAGAAGTACAAGTACAGGATAAGGGCGCCAAAGGCGGCAAGGTACGTTCCAAGAAACAGAGTACCAGAGTTGATATGACTCCGATGGTGGACTTGGGTTTTCTATTGATTACCTTCTTTATGTTCACAACTACATTTAGCAAACCGAATGTTATGGATTTGGGTCTTCCGGCTAAACCGAAAGATGAAACTAAAAAACCACCTCCAACAGAAATTAAACTTTCAAACTCTATCTCTATATTATTAGGTAAAGACAATAAAGTATTCTGGCATCAGCAGGATAATACTTCCCTGAACGATCAGAACCTTAATGAAACTACCCTGGACAGAGAAGGAATCAGAAAAGTTATTGAGCAGGCAAAAGCAAGAGCAGCAGATCAAAGTAAATTTACTGTGATCATTAAGCCGACTGACGATGCTGTATATAAAAACTTCGTGGATATTCTTGATGAAATGGCCATTACCAAAAGTGAACAGTACGGGGTAACCGACTTGAAACCTTGGGAGAAAGCTATTTACGAGAAAAAAATAGGAGGTGCTGCTGCACCGGCTGCCACAAAGTAGTTTAACCATTAAATTGTATATCTATGGCAGATGAAAATGTATACGGTCAGAATCTTACTTTAGATGAAATCGTATTTGAAAATAGAAACAAGGAATATGGTGCCTATGATCTTAGACATCAGTATCCCAGACTTTTGACAAAATCTTTTATTATAGGAACCGCATTGTTCCTGCTTATGGCTTTGTCTCCGTTCATCTATCTTACGATTAAGAATCTTACAGCTCCGCCTAAACAGGAAGTTAACGCAGATCTAGTAAATATTATCGAAGAAGATCCGATTATCGAGCAGCCTAAAGAAGAAGAACCACCTCCGCCACCTCCACCTCCAAAAGAGGAAGAGAAAATTGAGGTTATTCAGAACGTTGTTCCTGAGCCTGTAAAAGCTCCGAAGATTGAAACGCCACCACCACCGATTTCTAAGCAGTTGGAAACAACAACTGGTTTACAGAATCAGGACGGGGTAAGAGCTCCGGCTTATACACCACCGCCACCACCACCATCTACAGGTACTAAAGCCAGTACTGCAGAGGTGAAGACCAATAATCCTAATGAGATCTACAAAGACGTAGACCAGTCTGCAGAATATCCTGGAGGTATGGGAGCGTTGAGAAAATTCCTTGGGGAAAACTTTGATACTTCATTAATGGAAGGAGGTGAAGGTACGCTTAAAGCTAAGCTTAAATTCGTTGTAGAAAAAGACGGTACAGTTTCAGGAGTTGTTATTGAAGAGAAATCTCCAAACAGCGACTTCAACAATGAAGCAGTTCGTGTAGTTAAGAAACTGAAAAAATGGACTCCTGCGAAAAGAAACGGGGAGAGTGTTAGATCTTACTATAGCGTTCCGTTTACAATGAACTTTGAATAATAATTCTTATTCACTTATAAAGAAAAAGAGAAGCATATGCTTCTCTTTTTTATTTTTTTTGGTATTTTTGTTACATGATGTTCAATTGGTTATCCTTAATTACAGGATTGTTTTATATCGTATTGGGAGGTGTAGTTATTGCCTACAAATTTTTCTTTACGATTCTGGAGCCTGCCGTTGCTTATGCACTGGGAGCGCTGCTTATTCTTTATGGAATTTTTAGAATCTATAGAGCGGTTGCAAAAATTAAAAATTCAGGAAATGAAGAATAGTTGTAAAGCATTGATGCTTGGTGTTTTAAGTATCATCGCTGTAGGCTGCAAAAAAGAAGAAAAATCTCCGTCTTACCATAAAGGAGACCTTACCATTCTCGCTGATGAATCATTCAAAAGCGTTACAGAAGCTTTGGCAGAAGGATATATGATTAATTATCCGGATACACGCATCAAAGTGGTTACCAAGAAAGAAGACCTGGGATTTATGGACCTTCTTAATGATAAAGCGAGAATAGCAGTGATGTCCAGAGATCTTACTCCCGAAGAAAAGAAAGCCTATGAAGAGCAGGTAGATCTGAAGTTTCTTCCTGCTAAATTTGCGGCAGATGCTGTAATTTTCGTTGTTCCTAAAGATTCACCGAAAGAAAGTATTTCTATGGATGAAATCAGAAACGGACTGGAATCTGATGATAAGAGTTTCATTTTTGACGGAACCAATTCCAGTAACCTGAACTTTGTCGCTCAGAAATTAAAGAAGCAGCCTAAAAACCTTAAATTCTCTATCATTCCGGGTAATCAGAATATTATTGAAGAGCTGGGAAAATATCCTGGAAAAATTGGGGTTATTGGTCTTAATACATTTAGCCGGCCTTATGATAAAACCTCTCAAAGGTTAAGGGAAATGGTAAAAGTACTTCCGGTACAGGATAAAGGGAAATTATATACCGCCGACTCTGATGGAATGCGTGAAATGATATATCCCTTCACACGTGTACTGTATTTTTTAACCAACGAAGGTAATTTTAACATAGCCAATGGCTTTATCAGATATTCCTGTACCCAGCTGGGGCAGATGATCGTAGAAAAAGAGGGACTGCAGCCTTATAACCTCTACAAAAGAGAGGTGCAAATGCGTTAAAAAATAATAAAATAATATTTTACCCTTCAGAAAAACTTTATTTTGGTCTGAAAATTGTGTAGAATATAACTCAAATATAGAAAAATATAAAATGAAAGATATAATGATTATGAATGTAAAGAAGATTGCTTTTGGAGCAGCAGTAGTATTTTTTGCTGGTTTCGCTTCTGCACAAACACTGCAGGATGGGATCAACAGCATAGACAGTGATAAATTTGCACAGGCTAAGACTAATTTCACGAATATGATCGCGAAAGAGCCAAGTGCTGAAAATTACTTCTATTTAGGAAATACCTATTTAAAGCAGGGGGAACCTGACTATGCTAAAGCAATTGAGAGTTTCAACAAAGGTCTGGCTGCAGATGGCAAAAGCTTTTTAAACAAAATAGGTCTGGCTACTGTAAAATTAGGTAAAGGTGATAAAAGTGCCATCACGGAAATTCAGAAAATTGTAACCGATTCTAAAGAAAAAGATCCTGAAGTATTATTCAGAGCAGCTGAAGCATTAACTTTATTTGAGAAAAACAGTGCTCCTGATGCAGCAATCCAATATCTTACAAAAGCAATTGAGAAAGCTGAGAAAAAAGGAGTTCCTGCTCATTACTATTATACCCTTGGAGATGCCTACAGATTGAAAAGAGTTCCTGGGGATGCAATGTCTGCTTATGACAAAGCACTTCCTTTAGCTAAAAATAAAGCGTCCGTATATACAAGAATGGCAACTTTATGGATGGCTGCACAGCAATGGCAGCAGGCTAAGCAGAGTATTGATAAAGCGATTGGAGTAGATCCAACTTATGCCCCTGCATATAAAGCTTTGGCATCTTATGACATCAGATACCAACAAAATGCTAAGGCAACTCAGGACCTGATCAACTATACAAAATATGCTGATGAAGATCCGTATACACAATTAGAAATCTCTAAATTATATTTCACCAACGAAGATTATGCAAACTCTAAAACGGTATTAGATAAGATTTTCGATAAAATTGAAGATCCTATTAAATTTAAGTTGAGAGCATACCAGTCTTATGCTGATGGAAACTATGCTGAAGCAAAACAAAACATGGATACTTTCGTTTCTCAGGCAGAGAAAACAAGAATTCAGCCTGCTGATCAGGGACTTCAGGGACTTATCGCTGCAGGATTAGCTAAAACAGAAACTGATGCGGCTAAGAAAACAGCTTTAACAAACGAAGCTCAGCAGAAAATTGCCATTGCTAAAGCTGCAAAAGATGAAACAATGAAGTGGGATGTGGAACTGGCGAACATTGCAGGAGGAGGAGCTTCTCAGGCAGAAGCGGATAAAGGTCCTACAACTCCGGAAATTGAGGCACTTAAGAAAAAGGTGGCAGAAAACTCACAGGATTCAGATTCACTATTCAAACTGGCAACTGCTTATCAGGATGTGAAAAACTGGAACGGTGCGGTTCTTACATGGCAGAAAATGATTGCTCTTCTTCCGGACTGGGCTCCGGCTTATTACAGCCAGGGGTATTCTTACCAACAGGCAGGAAATAATGAGGCGGCAAAACTTGCTTATGAAAAATTCATCAGTACAGTAAAACCTGCCGATAGAGAGGCTAACAAACAAACTCTTGCTTATGCTTACTTTGCTGTAGCGTACATGGTAAAAGATTCTGATGTTGCAAAAGCTAAAGATTATGTTGCTAAATCCTTACAGCTTGATCCAAGTTATCAGGATGCAGTAAAGCTGAATGCAGAGCTCAATAAATAATTTAAATTACAGATATTAAAACTTCCCATTCGCAATGTTTGGGAAGTTTTTATTTTAAAGCTTATCTTTGATATTATGAAAACAGATATACTTGCTTTTGGAGCACATCCTGATGATGTAGAGCTGGGGTGTGGAGGAACGATAGCCAAAATGATTTCGGAAGGGAAGACCTGTGTTATTGTAGATCTTACCAAAGGAGAACTCGGAACAAGAGGAACAGATGAAACAAGAAAAGAAGAAGCAGCAGAGGCTGCAAAAATCTTAGGGGTTGCAGCAAGAGAGAATCTTGGAATGAAAGACGGCTTTTTAACCAACTCCGAAGAATATCAGATGAGGATCGTAAAAATGATTCGCAGATATAGGCCGGAAATCGTTTTAGCCAATGCCATTGATGATAGACATCCGGACCATGCAAAAGGAGCGAAATTAGTATCGGATGCGTGCTTTTTGTCCGGACTGAGAAAAATTGAAACCGTACTGGATGGAGAAAACCAGGAAGTGTGGAGACCAAAGCATATTTTCCATTACATTCAGTGGAAACACATCCAGCCTGAATTTGTTATTGATATCTCTGAACATCTGGATAAAAAAATTGCAGCCTGCATGGCCTTC
Source organism: Chryseobacterium indologenes (assembly GCF_001295265.1). GTDB lineage: Bacteria > Bacteroidota > Bacteroidia > Flavobacteriales > Weeksellaceae > Chryseobacterium > Chryseobacterium indologenes_A. The sequence goes on from NZ_LJOD01000016.1 coordinate 18,740, forward strand.
AAAACTCAGTTTTATGATCCTAATTCTAAGGAACCTGTTACTCCGATTGCCACAAAAGACTTTTTTGAGAGCCTGACCTATCGCGCTCAGGATTTAGGGCGATTATCGGGAGTCGCTTATGCTGAGGGCTTTACAACAGAAAAATTAATTGCTTTGAAAAATTTTGATGGAATTGTTTTGTAATTAAAAAATCTTTCCTATATTTGCACTCACAAAACGGTGATTGTAGCTCAGTTGGTTAGAGCGTCGGATTGTGGTTCCGAAGGTCGTGGGTTCGAGACCCATCATTCACCCAAGAAAAGTACACTTTTAAAGTGTACTTTTTTTTATTTCTATATACTCGCTAAAACTATTTTAATACGTTAATTGTTTGTTTGATAATCCATAAAAAAAGCATATTTTTGTAGCCGGCATACGTTATTATGATAACTATTGTCTCTAAAACTAAAACCTGAAAACCATTATACCCATGAAACTACTTCCTGAATTTTATTCTGTTCATTTATCAATACACATTTTTCCGGCAATTTAGAATCAGAGCATTCCTCACAAAAGATAAAAGTTGTGCAGCCATTTTAATTATTTCACTACTTCATATATAAACTGTCTATGCTGAAAGTGACTATAAATGTTCTGCCGGTAATGATGCATTATGGCTGTTAAAAAAAATACTTTTAAATCAGAGTGCGATAGCGCCTGTACTTTTTCGTGAATTAATTTGATTTTGAAAAGCTTACATTTTATATGGAGTTCAGAAACCATCCAAACGAAGCGGAACCGAAAAGCTAAACGAGTAGGAGAAATATTACGAAACTTAAACATGATGAGATTTAAAACCATGAAAAAACTCTACTTTTTATTTTTAATCCTCAGTTCAATTTCTGTATTTGCACAAACGTATAGTTACACAACATACAATACTTCAAATTCAGGAATAGGAAGCAATTATATTGCGGATATTAAAACTGATGCCAACGGTTTATTATGGCTGGCAACTTCTAACGGGATTTCAACTTTTAACGGAACGGCCTTTACCAATTATAATACAGCTAATTCCGGTATTGCATCCAATTCAATTATAAAAATTCAAATTGACGGTTTAGGCAGAAAATGGATTGCATCTCAACTCAATGGAATTATTTTGTATAACGGTACAACCTGGACGAATTATACAACTTCCAATTCAGGGTTACCAACTAATGCGATTAATGATATAGCGGTTGACGGACAAAATAACCTTTGGATTGCAACTGATTCAGGACTTACAAAATTCAACGGGAATACCTGGACTAATTATACTTCTGTAAACAACCTGAATTCTGTAGCAACTGACAGTAATAATGGCGTTTGGGTTACAAATGGGGGTGTATTGTATAAATTTAACGGAACTGATTTTGATTCTGTAGCTCAGGGAACCGAACGAATATTAAGAATTGCCAACAGTACAGTGTATGTGAAAGGTTCTGATAGCTTAATTACATTAACAACGGAGGGGACTAACCTTACATTTATCTATCAGAGTACTTCTTGCCTTGCAGGATACAATCCGAAAGCTCTGGATGTTGATAGTAACAGCAAAGTGTGGATTGGTTTTAATGGAGCAGGTTTGCAAAACTTTACGAATTGTACGACTTATACCAGAGCAAATACAAATTTAGGTTTGCCGGATGATTATTTCAGTGCAGTTAAGACAGCTTCTTCGGGGACTATCTGGCTGGGAACATTGCAGCTTGGTTTGACGAAAATGACGCCAGGTAATGTTCAGAACGGCTGTTTTCAAAAAATAAGCACGGGCAGCTTACATAGTGTAGCTATAAAAACAGACGGAACATTATGGGCCTGGGGGAATAATTATTCAGGACAATTAGGAAATGGTACCACTAATAATTCGTCAACCCCAAAACAAATAGGGACAGGTAATAACTGGAAAGAGGTAGCTGGCGGAAGCAGCCACACAATTGCTCAAAAAACAGACGGGACATTATGGGCCTGGGGAGCAAATTCAGGTCAGTTAGGAAATGGTACAAATACAGATCAGCACACACCGGTTCAGGTAGGAAGTGCTAATGATAATGACTGGAAAACTTTTGACAGTGGAATGTATCATACAGTTGCTATACGAAATAACGGTACACTGTGGGCCTGGGGGCTTAATCCGTATGGACAGTTAGGTACGGGCAACACTACGACTAGTTTAGTACCCGTTCAAATCGGAACTGCCTCTAATTGGTTAGCTGTTCAGTGCGGACATGATTTTACCGTTGCATTGAAAACAGACGGAACACTTTGGGCCTGGGGTAGTAATGCTTACGGTACTGTTGGAGATGCCTCTAATACCCATAGATTAGTACCTACTCAAATTGGGACCGCCAGCAATTGGCAGAGTCTTGGTGCAGGAGCACTTCATGTTGCCGCTTTAAAAACAGACGGAACGCTTTGGGCCTGGGGATATAATGCGAATGGACAGCTTGGGGACGGAACAAATACAGATAAGAATATCCCGACACAAATCGGAACAGCTGCTGACTGGCAGAATATTGCTTCTGGAGGAAATCATACTATTGCTATAAAATCCAACGGAACACTCTGGGCTTGGGGAAGGAATCAATATGGTCAGTTAGGAAACGGACTTACCACAAATAGTAACGTTCCTCTACAGATAGGTAGTCTTACAACTTGGAAAACTGTTGCTGGTGGAATATCCCATACTTTTGCTTTAAAAAGCGATGGAACTGTCAGTACATGGGGATTAAATCTTTATGGTCAATTAGGTGACGGTACTAATGTTGATAAAAAAATACCAACAGCTATCGCTTGTCCGACTTTAGGTGTTGATGATTTTACCCTATCGAAGAATACCATAAAAGCTTATCCGAATCCAGTTCATGACAAGCTGACTATTTCATTTGATCAGAAAATTTCTGTAGTATCAGTTTATAATGTATTGGGGCAGGAGGTATTGAATAAAGAAGTAAATGCTAATGAAGGTACAATAGATCTTTCCGGTTTAGCATCTGGAGTGTATTGGGTTAATGTAAATTCAAATGGTAATATAAAGGCCGTAAAAATCATTAAAAAATAAATTGAAAATATTCATAATGGGAATTAGGTCAGTGAATTATCAAGCTGATGAGATCTGATTTTTAAATGTGATTTGCCAAGAAAAGTACACTTTTAAAGTGTACTTTTTTTATTTTCAGGCTAATCTATGAAGTTTTGATGAAACAGGGAACAGGCGCAAAACTTGTGGGAGATATATGAAACTTAGAATAAGTTCCGATTTTCGTTCCTTTCGACATAAAATAGTAAGTTCAGATGTAACATAGTATTTAATTCTTATCAGAATCATTGTTTCTGATTAAGATCCCTGATTTGTTTGTTGGTAAATTCAACTACGGCTTTCAGGTATTTTTCTATAATAGCCAGCTCATTTTCAGTAAAATCATTGTACAGGTGTTCCAGGTCTTTTTGCATTGCCTTAAACGCTGGTCCTATTCGTTTGAATGCTTCCTCCTGATCCAGGACTACTACCACTTTCCTTCTGTCATCAGCACTTCGTTCGCGTTTAACCAGTTTGCTTTTTTCAAGTCTGTCAATCATGGCTGTAACGGCTCCGGTAGTTATACCACTTAACTCGGCGAGTTGTCCTGCTGTCATAGAGCCATGTTGTAAAAGAAGATCAATGTATTTATGGTCTGTACCAACCAGTCCCGCTTTCTGCGCAATTGCCTGGTGCATCACTACTGTACCCGTTGAAAACTCTCTTGCCAGGTTATTTAAATCGGCTAGAAGTTCACTTTTTTCTGGTTTTTTTTTGCTGCTCATAAAAAAAGAATTTATCTTTGTCATAAAGATACTTAATGGTATTAACAATTTACTTTGCAATAAAGATACTGATAATATAGTATTTATAAATCTGAAAAAATGAAAGATATGGTCAATAAAACCCCGGAAGCAGACAGATGGCTGTATGTGGCTACTGCTCTTTATTTTGTCATGAATGGTGCTCAGTTATGGGAAACTGCACTGATGGTTCCTGCATGGACGGCAGGTCCGCCTGCTTCTTTATTTTTTTTTAAAACTGAATATGGCCTCGATTTCAGGCTCTTCTGGATAATCGTTCATTCAGTACATGAAGTCTTCCTGCTTCTGGCCCTTTTTTTTAACTGGCAGATCAGACAAAGTAGAAATAGTATGATAGTACTGTTGGCCATGCATATTGCCTTGAGGGTATGGACATTGCAGTATTTTGCTCCCACACTGATGACATTTATGGCTGTGGAAGTCCGCCCTGTTGTTGATCCTGTCCTATTGGAAAAAGCTACTTTATGGAAAAACCTGAACTATCTCCGCGTTGGATTATACATTCTGGTCAATCTGGGTTTTGTTTTTATTTGCGGCATTAAAAAAGATTATCCACTTCAAAAACCAGCATTATGAATCATAAGAAAATATTGATTGTAGGAGGGGGCATTGCCGGTCCGGCACTTGCCATTAAACTGATTGAACAGGGAGCACATGTTAATATTATAGAAGCCCGTACGCAGGCTGAAATGAATGAAGGACTGTTTTTTGGAATATCGCCTAACGGAATGAACATCCTTTCCGGACTTATTGATATTTCCGGGATTTATGAAGAATATGTTCCGGGATCGCTCCGCTTTTATAATGCAAAAGGAAGACAGATCGCTGAACTGGATGTATCCAGCCAGAAAAGTATGTATGGAATTGCCGGCATTCAGGTGAAAAGATCGGTTATAAGCAACCTATTACAAAAGAAGTTAGCTGATTTAGGTGTTCCGGTAGAATACAACTGTAAATTACAGTCTATCGGAAATTCAAGAGCAAAAATAGAAGTTGAAACCAATAAAGGTCAATTTACAGATTATGATCTGTTGATAGGAGCAGACGGTATTCATTCATTATGCAGAAGACTGGTGTTTCCCGATGCTCCGGAACCCGTTTATACAAAAATGTTATCAACAGGAGCTATCGTGAAAATCCCGGATTGGGATGAAGCTTCAGAAGCGATAGAAATGACTTTTGGTAAACAGGCATTCTTTGGTTTTTCCACGACAAACAAAGGGAATGTATGGTGGTTTAATAATTACGACTGGGAACAGGAACCAGACCATAAAGCGCTGAATGACCCTTACATGAAGCAAAATATAAAAAAAGATTTGTTGGAAATTCATAAAGCGGATCATCATAAAATCAAAGAGATTATTACCGCCAGTCAGGATCTGTTTGCTTATCCCATTTATGATATGCCTGCTTTGGAAAAATGGCATACGGAAAAAATATGCCTTATCGGAGATGCTGCTCATGCAATATCGCCACATACCGGACAGGGAGCTTCTTTGGCCCTGGAGGATAGTGTGATCTTAGCAAAGTGCCTGGCTAAATACAAAAATCCGGAGCTGGCCTTTTCCCGTTTTCAGCAGCTGAGATATGACCGGGTAGCCAAAATTATAGCACAGGCAAGGAAAGTGGGCAAATCCAAATCCAGACCTAATCCTGTTGCTGTTTTTTTCAGAGATATCATGGTAAAGCATTTTATCAGTATGGAGCAGAAAAAAATGCACTGGATATATGAATATAATGCCAATAATCTGGAAGTATAATATAGTTTTGGAATGGAGTAAGCTTAAATAATTCGTTTAGTTTAAAGATCTGTCTTCTTGCAGATTTTATTGAATTGAGTATGTTCCGGTTGCTTACTTAGGGCAGGCCGAGAATTACGGCATTGATTTTCCCATCCCTTTAAAATAATGTTGAAAAGATAAAAGAAGCTGCCCCATTTTTGAGACAGCTTCCATTTATATTTCTGTATTTTTATCTGTTATTTTCTGATGGTTTTAATTATACTGTTTCCATCTTTATAATGAATTTTTACGAAATAGATTCCAGACTGAAGGTGGCTGATGTTAATACTGTTTTTTGCAGGCTTAAGAGTAGATATCATCTCAATTCCGCCAGAGTTAATTACACTTACCTGATTTATTTTTCCATAATAGCTTTCCGGCGCAAAGTTGATCATATTGTCAGACACTATTACCGAAAGGGTACCTTCTTTACTTGTAAGTGCTGCTGAGCAAGCCGGACCTTCGCTGCAATCACTTATTGCTTTCCAGACAGGATCTGCCCCTGGAGCTTCCCCCGGATTCGCATACCATTTGTTTTCCCATATCTTACATGCGTAGAATACTCTTGTTCCGGCTGTTGGGTAAACCTTCGTGGGATTATATTCCTGAGATCCGCAATAAGTAACAGGAGGATTAGTCATACAATTTGGACCCTCGTTGCATATGCTTACCTCTTCCCACACCATATCCGTTCCCGGAAGCTCGCCTGGATTTGCATACCATTTGTTTTTCCATATTCTGCAGGAATAGAATACTTTTGTCCCGGCTACAGCATATGCATTGGCAGATTTGTACTGCTCTGCCCCGCAATATATCTGGCCATCGCCAGGGGATGCTTTCTTAGTCGTGATTTTTAATTCATTGCTGAATTCAGATAACTGGTCATTCATTGCAACAGCTCTTACAGTATAGCGGTATTCCGTATCTTGGGATAAACCTGAACGTAAAAAATGGGGCTGTACCGTTTCTCCAATTTTAATATTGTTTTCAAAGATCTGATAATTTTTAATTCCCTGTGTGTGGCTTGAAGCAGTCCACATTATTGAAACGGAGTTTTCTGTTACGGCCATTGAATGAAGGTTTGACGGCGCAGCAGGCTTTTCCGGAATCCCTTCACTATTTGTTTTTACAGTAAGAGGAGTACTTTTTCCTGACATCAATCCGTTAGAACCTTTTGCCTGTACTTCATAAGTATAAACCGTATTGGCCGATAATCCCTGGTCTTCAAATTGCGCCACACTCACTTGCTGTACACTTTGCCCGTTCCGGAAAACAGTATAGGAGACAGCATCTGTCTGTTGTGCCCAGCTGATTTTAGCTGAAGAGCTTGTTACTCCCACTTGCGTAAGGCCTGTTGGTACTGCCGGCGGTGTGGAAACTCCGGTTCCGGACGTTACATTTACATCAATTACATTATAAAATGCATTTCCGGTATCTGCAACATCCCATACTGCTAAGATAACATGATATCCCGTACGGTTAGCCGGAACTGTAATATGGTGAGGAACATTGTCCTGTGGTGGTGTACCATTATGTGTTACCTCTCCAATAAGTTCAAGATCCTGACGGGTAAGAGGTTTATTGGGATTCCATCCGGGTTTGGTCATATAATAATGCCATTTTGCTGTTGCGTGATAAGCAAGATATTTCCAGATAAAAGTATTCACACCCGCTGTAATATTTGTTTTCTTCCAACGGTCAGCCGTTTGGATGTCCAATAGAGTGTTTCCTCCTATACTTCCATTTGCTGAAGCAATTTTTCCATCTGCGGGTCCAAGCGCGGGAAAGCCTTTAAGGGCTTCTAATGATCCGGGTTCATTAATAACTGTTCCGTATAATGCCAGTGCTGCATCATAACCAATTGTAGCTTTATCCAGGCTTCCCTGATATCCCCGTGAAGCAGGGCTTACTACATATCCGTGGGCTGAAAGATTAGCAAAAGAAGGCACAAGTAGGGCCATAATTAATAATACCGGAAAAAAGAATTTACGGTTAATCATATTTATATATTTTAAGTTGGTTTTTTTATCAATCTTGGAATTAAATCATAGCTCTCACAATATTTTAAATATCCAAAAGACAGAATTTTCAAATTTACAGAAACTTTTTAAATTAAATGATTTTCAATAAAAATTAAATAAAATTGAAATAAATTATGAAAAATAGATCACTGAATATGAAATAAATAATTATAATGTATTTAATTAGAATATTTAAATAGGATTTTTTTTCGGGTTAAAACAATAAAAAACCAGCATATCTTCCAAATTTGTCATGAAAAGACATACAAAAGAAGAGTGAAAAGCAAAGAAACACTGATAGTGCATGATGATTTCCTTTCACAGGTTTAATCCGTTTTTATATTATATAGATTATTAAAAATTGCTGATAATAATCGGAAGCACGAAATAATATAGCTTTTTCATTTTGATTTTCTTAAAAATAAATGGATTGCATAATATCTTTTTCAATGTAAGCTGAGGTTTGACATGCGGTAAAAAGGAAGACAGGAGGCATGACAGCGGAAAATTTCCCTATATTTAGTCCACACTAACTCATATATGGAAATAAAGGTCATTATAAAACAATTAGGAAAGAAACATCCCGTTCTTGCCGAACAGAAACTTGAAATAGAGTACTCGGCAAATAATATTGCCCTGGAAAAGCTCTTAAAGCTTATTGTTCAGCAGCAGGTAACAGCATTCAATGCGAAATCATTTGAACTGGAAGATGAAGATTATGCTAAAATTCCCGAAGACCATTATCTGAATATCCTTACAGACACAGGAAAAGTAGGATTCGGAAGTATCTATAATCAAAAGAAAGCCGATCTGGAAAAAGCCCAGGAAAATGTGATTCAGGCATTTGAAGATGGCCTTTTTGCAGTATTCTATAATGATGAACAGCTTGAAAACCTTACCCAGACCATTGATTTAAGCCAGAAACATACATTCACTTTCATCAGGCTTACCTTCCTGGCAGGAAGCTATTGGTAAAATAATTACACTAAGAACAAAATAATGGAAATTACAGAAAAACTAAAATCAAAGGCGCTCGTCAACAATTATTATGAAAAAGTAAAAAAAGATCTCAAAGCACTGGCGGAAGGAAATATTTCATCCCGTGTTTTTCAGGATAAGCCTGCCCTTAAAAAAGCAGTGGCAGAAATGGCTTTATTACTGGGGGGCAAAACCAACTACTACCAGGAAGTTACTTTAGGTTCTAAAGAAGCCGAAAAATTGAAAGAATACATCAAGCCGGATATTTGGGAGGATAAAGACTATTATGAACTTCTGGTGTATTATTTTGGAGCCTATGCTGACCTGGTAAAATATGCCTGGAGCAAAATGGCTTATAAAATGTACCAGACCGGATATGACCGACGTTCATTCCGGGCACCGAACAACGAGTTGTATTTATTGCTTAACCAGGTTAACCTTATACGGGAGCTGATAAAGTTTCCGGTAGTTTATAATTACAGCAGCGGTAATCAGTATTACGATCTTTCACTGGAAGAACAGATCATTTATGATCATGCAATAATCAATAATTCGTACCAGTTTTATATATGGTCGGCAGCAATTGATACCGGAAATAATGGGGTTTACCAGCTGATTGAAGACATTATTTTCAATAAGCATACAGATGGGAAAGTATCCAGAAACATCATCAAAGCTTTGCTGAACAGCGAGCAGAAACACTGCTGGGAATTAGTGGAAAAATTATTACTGGCAGCCCAGAGGCAGGAAGGGCTCCGTCAGACCATACTGGAAGCTCTTGATGAAACCAGTATCGAAGCCCTTCAGTATATGGTTCATGTAATCCTTGAGCACAAGCTTACCCGTTTTTCATCTGTTGTACGGGCTATTGATACCTGGACCGGTTTGGGATGGGATGCAGAAAAAGAATCGGTAGTAAAAAGCATTGTGTCATTAGCAGATACCTATTTCAATAATCCGGAACAGATACCTAATGCTATAAAAAGTAAAAACAATAATGAAGTTTATATGGCGCTTTGGGTACAGGCAGTCTGGGATGTGGAAAAAACAGTGCCTTATCTGCATCAGCTCTTTGATAAAGGAAATACGGAAAAGAAATGTCTGGCTATAAAATTTGCTGTGGAAACCAGAGACCCTTATATCCAGATGCCGTTATTCTATAAAGCAATACAGGAAGATGATCTGCAGGTTCTGGCATTTGTGGGGGATTCTTTATCTTCACTGTTAAGTGCCAATACGGTCTCAAAATTCTATATCAACAATGCAGATTACCCGGATTTTTTCGATAAACTTCATGAATTAACCCGGAAGATAGACGTAAAAGAAAAGAAATTTGAAGGGAAAATATTCTCATGGCTCAATGCTACTTTCAATAAAAGCAATTTCTATTCTTCCATGTTTTATCTGGTTGGGGAAGATCAGGCCAAACTGGATCTGGTACTTTCTTATTTTGACCAGTTTGAACTTTCATTACGTGAACAGCTAACGAGAGTGCTTTTAGAAGACTTTTACTGTTATTCATTCTCTTATGGAATGGGGAAAAAGAAAAAGACTGTTACTGCTTTTCAGAAAGAATTTGCTTTCAGAATAATAAAAGACAGAGGAGAATCCCTGATTGCCTCGGGCATCAATGTACTCCTTCAGAATCCCCTGAATAAAGAGGAAGTGATGACCTTCTTCGAGATGTTCAAAAGAAAAGGAGGCACACTTCGTAAGAAACTGATTGAACTGGTTATCCAGCAGGAAGATGAAGCGGTTGTTCCTTTTGTGGATGAACTGATGACAAAGGGAGATGTAGAACAGAGAACAGCTTCACTGGATCTCATGTTGCAGCTTCAAAAGAACAGAAGAGTGCCGGCCCGGATTAAAGAATGGACAAAACAATATTCGGAAAAAGCAAAGATTTCTGAAAGAGAACAGAGTCTTCTTGATCAGCTTAACCCTTCCGGGGATAAAAAACAGCTCTCTCCTGAAAATGGCTTCGGATTCTATGATCCTAAGGTTATTTCCAAATTTGAACTGCCGGAAGTAAAAGCAGATTCGGTATATGCAAAAGCCGTTAAAAAAGAGAAGTACGGTTTTACACAGCCACTCAGCCGTATAAAAGCTGAACTGAAAAAGCTGAATGATTTGTTCCTGAAACATAAGGATTACGAATACGAATTTGAAAACTGGGATGGAGCCATGCAGAAGCTGCTGCTGGGGAATAGTTTTGTACAGATGAAAAGAAATACCGATGGTTTTACAGGAGTACAGCTGGCAGAGAATTACCCTTTACATGAAGTCTGGGAGCAATGGTATAAAGATTCTGGGCTTGAGCCAAGAGATCTTTTCCTGATGACTTTCGCGGAAAGCTGTGACCGTAAAAAATTCAGGGATTTCCTTGAAAAGTATGTGTTCTATTGCAAAGATGTTCTTCCGAATCCTAAAAAAGGCGGATATTTCTGGGATAATCCCATTAAATACATTCTGGATTCCCTGCAGCACAAATTTGTGTTTGAAGAAAAAACAGACTTCTTACTGGACATCTGCAGTACTATGTTTGCCAATCTTCCGGAGGAAATCATCAATCATAAAGCAAAAGAAAACGACTACTATTACAGGTATGACGGGAATGGCTGGCAGCAGACTGGCTTCTTCAACCTGTTTCTGGATGCGGTTCCGTATAGAAAAATTACAGATGAACAGCTGATTAAGCTATGGAATTTATACCGCTGGATGCAGTTCAACGGACTGCCGGAAAATATAAAGCATACTGTTCCTGATTTCTATTTATTCTGTAAAGCGTATGAGCTGAAGGTTATTACCAGAGATGAACTATACGAAGGAATTTTCACAGGAGATTCTGTCATAAGAAACCTTACAACCGTTAAGTTTTACCAGAACAGTGAGAAGCTGCTGGAAATTTTCCCTTTCCTGAAGCCGATTATCAAAGAAATACAGGATAAATTCCTGGATGTAGAACTCATCCGAGGTGATGCGAATACCGCTGTTTCCCACTTTGTACAGGAGTTTCGTGCAATTTACGGAGCAGACAGATTTGTGCAGATTCTGAAAGGGTTGGGCAAATCCGGATTATATGCCAATTACATATACAGTTATGGGAATGAAAGCATGACTAAGCAAAAACTCTTTTCTTATCTGCTTTCTCAGTGCTATCCTTTAGAAACAGACACCCAGAAATCATTCAACGAGATGGTGAAAAGGGAGAATATTACAGAACTCCGCCTTATACAGGCCGCTGTGTATGCTCCGCAATGGCAGAAGCTGATCAGCAGCTATTTAGGCTGGAAAGGTCTGGATTCAGCAATCTGGTGGATGCATGCCCATACTAAAACCGGGGCCTATCAGGAGCAGAATTCAGAACTGGAAAGTGAAGCTGCAAAATATTCATCGGTGGATATTCAGGAATTTAAAGACGGGGCAGTAGATAAAGACTGGTTTACCCAGGCATATAAAGAATTGGGGAAAGCCCGATGGGAAATGCTTTACGAATCAGCCAAATATATTTCGGACGGAAACGGGCACCGTCGCGCAAGACTTTATTCTGACACCCTTACCGGAAATCTGAAAATAAAAGAAGTAACGGCTAAAGTAAAAGACAAGCGAGATCAGGATTTCCTCAGGGTGTACGGGCTTGTTCCGTTAAGTAAAACCAATCCGGAAAAAGATGTACTGAACCGGTACGAATACATACAGCAGTTTAAAAAAGAAAGCCGTGAATTCGGATCAATGAAACAGTCCAGTGAAGCGCTGGCGGTAAGGGTTGCTTTAGAAAACCTGGCCAGAAATGCAGGTTATCCTGATCCGGTTCGCCTGACCTGGGCAATGGAAACCAGACAGATTCAAAACCTGTTGTCAAAAGAAATGCAGGTAACCATAGATGGCGTAACAGTAGGTTTAATAATAGAAACTGACGGAAAAGCTGAACTTGTAGTGTTCAGGGATGATAAACAGCTGAAATCTATTCCTCCCAAAATTAAAAAGGATAAAGCCATAACAGAGCTGGGGAATTATCGTAAAATCATGCGGGAACAATGGACCCGTTCCCGAAAAGGTCTGGAAGAAGCAATGATCAGAGGAGATGAATTTCTTTTTGCTGAAATTCAAAACCTGTTTGAGCATCCGGTTATTGTAAAACATCTGGAAAAGCTGGTATTTATTTCCAATGATGGGAAAATAGGGTTCTTTCATGACGGAAACCTGGTGAATGCCCATGGGGAAGTTCAGGAGCTAAACAAAGACAATACCCTGCGGATTGCCCATTGTGTGGATCTGCACCAGAATTCAGTATGGAGTGATTACCAGCATTACTGTTTTACAGAAAAACTGATCCAGCCGTTCAAGCAGATTTTCAGAGAGCTGTACGTGCCAACCCCTGATGAATTGAAGGAAAAATCAATATCACGCCGGTATGCCGGGCATCAGATCCAGCCAAAGCAGACTTTAGCCCTTCTGAAAACAAGAGGATGGAAAGTAGATCATGAAGAAGGATTACAGAAGGTTTATCACAAAGAGGGTTTCCAGGTGAAACTTTATGCGATAGCCGACTGGTTTTCACCGGCTGATATAGAAAGCCCGACTCTGGAGACCATAGAATTCCATTCATTAAAAACGTATAAGAATATTCCTTTTGAAGAAATCAATCCGAGGTTATTTTCTGAGGTGATGCGTGATGTAGATCTGGTGGTATCTGTAGCCCATGTTGGAAGCGTAGATCCGGAAGCCAGTCATTCTTCCATTGAAATGCGTGCGGTGCTGATGAAAGAAACAGCAAAGCTCTTTAAGCTGGATAATGTAAGAATTGAAGGTTCACACGTACTGATAAAAGGTAAAATGGCGGAATACAGCGTTCATCTCGGCAGTGCGGTTGTACATCAGGTTCCGGGTAATTATCTGTCTATACTTCCTGTTCATTCACAGCACAGAGGAAGATTATTCTTACCTTTTGCCGATGATGATCCGAAATCTGCGGAAGTTCTTTCTAAAGTCTTATTACTGGCCAAAGACAATGAAATACAGGATCCAACCATACTTTCCCAGATCAAAAGAGAGTTTGTATAAAAGATCAATTGTAAAGCTTTTATAAAACTAAAAAGGTACACTTTCAATGGTGTGCCTTTTGTTTTATCAGGGCAAGTAAGTTTTTTACAACTTGTCTTATTTTGTACTTTGATCTGCTGATTTTCGGGTATAAAAAAAGCACCTTTTTCAGATGCTTGTGTTTTTAGATATTCTTTTTTTTAAACTTCGTCGTCAGAATCAATCGTGTATGTTCTGCTTTTGAAGTCTTTGTCATGTTTTTCTGAAATTACATCCTCACCCTTTTCGTTAATGATGAAATCTGTGGACTCATTAAACATCTCCTGAAAACTTTTAAAATCTTCTTTGTAAAGATAAATTTTGTGCTTCTCGAATGTAGCTTCCCCATTCTCCCCGAAATTCTTTTTACTTTCGGTAATCGTAAGATAATAATCTCCTGCTTTCGTCTCGCGCACATCAAAGAAATAAGTTCTTCTCCCTGCTTTTAACACCTTAGTGAAAATTTCATTTTCATGGCGTTCCTTGTATTCACTCATTGTTAGATATTTTTTAATCTTGTTAAGAACAAATATAAAAGAATTCTTTTAATCACAAAATTTTTTTTATGATTTATTTAACAATTGGGAATGAAACGGCTATGCGGTTACAGAATTGGCAATTTCGGTAAGGTTGAGAATTTTGTCTGCTTTTTGAGCGCTAGACTCTCTGTGTGTGATAATTATGGATGTAGCGTTCCTGATTTTTTTATCAATATTTTCCAGAATATTTTGCTCTGTTTTGGTATCCAGAGCAGATAAAGAATCATCAAAAATGATAATATTCGGGTCTTTTATCAGGGCTCTGGCGATACAGATTCTCTGTTTCTGGCCTCCCGAAAGCATCACTCCGCGCTCCCCTACAAGTGTTTTATACTGCTCTTTAAACTCAACAATATTTTTATCTACATCGGCAATTTTTGCATATTCCACCACTTTCTCATGAGAAGGATTATCAATGGCAAAGCCAATGTTATTTTCGATAGAATCTGAGAATAAATAGCTTTCCTGAGGAATATAACCGAGGAATTTTCTGTAATTGTCCAGATTATGTTCTTTAAGATTTTTTCCATCAATAAGAATTTCTCCTTCTGTAGGATCAATCAATCGGCAGAGCAGAAGGGCAATGGTAGACTTTCCGCTTCCGGTTTTTCCCATGATGGCCAGTGATTCACCTGCGTTGATTTTAAAGCTTAAGTTGTCAAGTGCTTTGATTCCTGTATTAGGATAAACATACGTCACATTTCTGAATTCAATATCTCCTTTAATCGGATAATTCTCAAAGTTAGTGTTCACAATCTCTGATTTTTTATCCATAAATTCATTGATTCTCTGCATCGAAGCTTCAGCCCTCTGATTAACTGAAGTAACCCATCCAACCAAAGAGAAAGGCCAGATCAGGATATTGATGTACATAAAGAAATCTGCAATTTTACCTACACTTAATTCTCCTGCAATATATTTCTGTCCTCCGATCCAGATCACCGCAACATTCAAAAGGCCGATTACAAATAGAATAATGGTGAAGAAGTAGGCTTCTGTTTTGGCTAAATCCAAAGCTTTGTCCTGATAATCCGTTACTTTGATGCCGTAATTTTTCTCGATGTATTTTTCTTTAGCAAAAAACTTCACCACACGGATTCCTGAAAAGCTGTCCTGAACAAAAGTAGAGATGGCAGACTGGCTTTTCTGCATCACTTTCGATTTCTTATTGATAATAGAGCTTACCTTAAATATAAGATAAGACAGTACAGGAAGCGGAAGAAGGGTCCACAAAGTCATGGATACGTCTGTACTTACCATATATATAGCCGTAATCACGATAAGAACGATGATGTTCACCACATACATTACACCGGGACCAAGATACATTCTTACTGCTACAACATCCTCGCTGAGCCTGTTCATAAGATCTCCGATGGTGGTCTGCTTATAATCCGTTAAAGAAAGATCCTGATAATGTCTGTAAATTTTATTTTTCAGCTCATATTCAATTCTCCGTGAGGCTACGATAATTGTCTGCCTCATCATGAAAGTAAAAAAACCTGTTAATAAAGAACAGCCTACGATAATACCAACATTTTCCAACACTTCATAGCTGAATCCTATCTTACCCTGTTTCTTCAAATTTTCAACAAGTACGTCTACAGATTTTCCGATAAACTGGACTTTATAAATATTAAAAAAATTACTGGCAATGATAAATAAGAACCCCCAAAACAAAAGTATTTTGTGTTTCCAAAAATAGGGATTTAAAGTTTTTAGCGCTTTCATAAAGTTTTACAAAATTACGAAAATGTGACCATACTACGAATTTCATCAATTTTAAATTTTGTATCTTTGCAGCCATAAAAAAGCTCTTTGAATGTTAGGAAGACGACAAATCCGTGAAAAAGTAGTACAAACAGTGTATTCTTACTACCAGAATCCTGTTAAGTTTGATGTTTTAGAGAAAAATATGTTCTCCGGAATAGAGAAAATCTATTATCTATACATCTATCAGCTGAATTTTTTAGTGGCCCTGAAAGAACTGGCAGAAAACCAGATCGAAATCGGGAAAAATAAATTCATTAAAACTGATGCTGATATCAATCCTAACCAGAAATTCATCAACAACCAGGTCCTGATTAAGCTGGAAGAGAACCCTGAAAGGTTGTTTTTCACAGGCCAGCATAAACAGCTGAAATGGGATATGCACGATGATTTATTGGTGAAAACTTTCCAGAGAATCACTGCAGGAAAAAGATATCAGGATTTCATGAAAGAAGATGGATTCTCCTTTGAAGATGATCAGAAATTCATCGGAAAACTGTTTTTAAGATATATCGCTGAAAATGATGATTTTCATGATTATTTAGGAGACAAGGAACTTTCATGGTATGATGATATTCATATTGCCAATTCCATGGTACAGAAAACCATTGGTTTCCTGAAAGAAGATGAAGAAAGCAGAACCCTGATCAAAATGATCAAAGATGAAGATGATAAAACTTTTGCCAGCAAACTGCTTAGAGATACCCTGAATAACTGGGAGGTCAATGAAAAGAAACTGGAAGAGAGATTAGAAAACTGGGATCTGGAAAGAGTTTCTTTAATGGATAAAGTAATTTTGTCAACGGCCATCTCCGAACTGGATAATTTTCCTTTTACGCCTTCAAGAGTTATTATTAATGAATATATTGAAATTGCGAAAGTATTTGCTACAGACCGTTCCAATATTTTCATTAACGGAATTTTGGATAAATATTGTAAAGATCAAAATAGAATTTAACATGAAAAAGACGTTATCAATTATCGCTTTGTCTATCATAGGCTTTGGTTTGGTTTCCTGCAAAAAAGAAAACAAAGAAACTCAGATTTCTGAGACTACAACAGATTCAACAGCTTCAGCAGCTGGAGCTCCGTCAGATTCAGCAGTAACTCCCGTAACTACTGAAGCAGGTGTTCCTGCACAGGTTTCTAACCAGCCATCAACAACAGTGGCTCTAGGAGAAAGCAACTTCGATTTTGGAAAAATCAAAAAAGGAGATAAAGTAGAGCACGTATACGAAATTACCAATACAGGAAACAACCCGTTAGTAATTTCTGAGGTAAAGCCAGGGTGCGGATGTACAGCTCCTGATTTTACAAAAGACCCTATTCTTCCTGGTAAAAAAGGAAAAATCACATTGCATTTTGATTCTACCAACTTCGACGGAAACGTTCAGAAGTATGCAGATGTATTTGCCAATGTAGAAAAATCCCCAATCAGATTAACGTTCACAGCGAACATTCAACCTTAATTTAACCTATATGTTAACAATCTTTTTACAGGCACAGCCACAAGGATCTTCATCAATGATGCTGATCATGATGGGTGTGATGTTTGTAGGTTTTTATTTCCTGATGATAAGACCACAAATGAAAAAGCAGAAGCAGGAAAAGAACTTCCAGGAAACTTTAAAAGTAGGGACCCGAGTAGTGCTTACTTCAGGTCTTCACGGAAGAATTGCCCAGGTTCAGGATGATGGTTTCGTGATTGAAACATTATCCGGAAAGCTGAAATTCGAAAAAGCTGCAGTTTCAAGAGAATTTACTGAAGCGCGTTTCGGAGATAAGGCAAAAGCTGCTGAAAAAACAGCAGATAAAAAAGAAAATGAAGCTGAAACGAAATAATTTTTCAGTCTGAAGATATTTTTCCGGCGCGGTGAGCTTTGCTCACCGCGCCGGATTTTTTATTTCAAGAAAAATTTATTGAAACCTGACAGATTTAAGATGACCTATATATTTAAGCTACAATAAAAACAAATAAAATATCTTTGTGCCATGAATCAGAATACAGGTAAAAACGTGCTCATTTTGGGAGCTAATTCAGATGTGGCTAAGCAGTGTATAAAACAGTATATCGGAAAAGGATTTTCAGTAATTGCGGCATCACGGGATACCGGATCATTGGAGAAATTTATGACAGAAAACGGACTGGACTCCTCAAAAGTCAGCATTTTGTATTTTGATGCTGTAGATTTTGATTCTCATCAGTCATTTTATCACAATCTTCCTGTAAAACCTCATATTGTGGTATATGCTGCCGGATTTTTAGTAGATAATGAAAAGGCATTAAAAGATTTTAACGGAGCCAGCCGGATGATGAAGGTCAATTATATGGGGGCGGTATCTATTCTGAACATTATTGCAATGGATCAAAGTAACAAAAACCTGGAAAGGATCATTGGATTATCTTCGCTGTCCGGTGTGAGGGGAAGGAAAAGCAATTTTGTATACGGAAGTACAAAAGCAGCGTTTACCCAGTATTTGGCGGGCTTACGTCAGGAGCTTGCTTCAAGAAAAATTATTGTGAATGCTTTAGTGATTGGCTATATCAGAACCAAGATCAATGAGGGACTGCAACTGAATGAATCCCTGATTATGGAGCCGGATTATGTGGCAAAACATATCGTTAATGCCGGAAATTCTTTTACCATTGTCCCGAATTTTAAGTGGAAGATTATTTATTTGATTTTGAAAATATTGCCGGAAAGCCTTGTTGCAAAACTTCCTTGATTATAGAAATCAGGAAAATACTTTACTAATTTATGACTGCAATAATTCCAATGCTTTCATCATATCAATCCCTTTTCCCAGAACAGGTTTAAACAGGTCACCTTTTCCCTTGATTCTATCCAGAGCATTATGAATATTGAAGTCAATAGGTTTTAATCCCGTTTTCAGCTCATCCCATTCCAGAGGCATAGAAACAGAGGCCCCTTCTTTGGGTCTTATACTATAAGCGCTCGCTAAAGTCTGCCCGGTTCTGTTTTGTAGATAATCCAGATAGATTTTTTTATCATCTCTTTTCTGGAGACTTCTTTCCAGAGTAGTGATTTTAGGAAGCTTTTCATTCACCTGCTTCATCAGGATGTGGGCAAAATCTTTTACCTGGTCAAAATTATATTTTCCACCCATTGGAATGTAAACATGAATGCCTGTGCTTCCGGAAGTTTTACAATATCCTTTTACCTTAACAGATTCCAGAACTTCATGTACCTGAAGAGCGGTTTCAATCACATCATCAAAAGTGTTTTTCTTTGAAGGATCAAGGTCCAGGACAAGATAATCGGGATGTTCCAGATCCGGCAGGGAACTGTTCCAGGGGTTGAGGTCAATACAGCCTAAATTATTCAGATACGCTAAAGTTGCTTTGTCGTTGCAGTAGATGTAATCAATATATTTATCATTGGATTCCGAATAAACCTGTGTTGTTTTGATCCATTCCGGAATACTGTCTCCGGCATCTTTCTGATAAAAGCCCTGCTCTTCAATGCCGTTCGGAAAGCGGTTCAAAGATAAAGGGCGATTTTTAAGATAGGGAAGAATATAAGAGGCAACAGATTGGTAATAGGCTACCACATCCCCCTTGGTAATGCCGTCTTTCGGGAAATAGATTTTATCCTGATTGGTAAGCTTTACTTTGTGCTTATTCAGGGTGATTTCTTTTTCTTTTTCGGAGTTTTCAGTTGTTTCTGATGAAGTTTTGGCTTTCATTACTTTTTGATGTTTAGTATTTTTATCTGTTTTATTTTCAGCATCTGAAATTTCTTCAGGCTCTTTATCTTCACGGAGGGCTACAAAAACAGGATGCCGGTAGATCCCGTCTCTGGTGATTTCCGAATATTTAATTTCGCAAACCAGCTCAGGCTTTGTCCAGGTAACGGGCATATTGGTTTTAGGAATGATTTCAAACGGAGAGGTTTTTATAATCAGTTTCTGAAGCTGCTGATAAAGTTGTTTTAAGGATTCATTAGTAAAACCGGTTCCTGTATGGCCGCAATAGGTCAGCCTACCATTAATGAATTTTCCTAAAATCAATGCCCCGAAGCTTTTTCGTGAGCCTCTGGGTTCCGTAAAACCACATATGATGGCTTCATCCGTATTGTTGAATTTTATTTTGAGCCAGTCACTGGTTCTGTGGTTTTCAATATACCGGCTGTCTGCTTTTTTGGCAATCATGCCTTCCAGTTTCATTTTTTTCATCTGTTCAAAAAAGGCAGTCCCTTTCTCCGGAATATGATCACAATATTGAATAACATCTGTTTCAGTTAAGGCTTCTTTCAGCAGCTCTTTCCGTTGTAAAAGAGGCAGCTCTTCCGTAGAATGGCCATTTAGCCAGAGAAGATCACAGACCTGATAAACGAGAGCAGGATCGGGGGTGTCTCCTATCTGCTGCAACAGCTGAAAATTAGGTCTTCCGTTATGATCATAGGCTACAATTTCGCCATCCAGGATCATCTTATATTTCTGAGTGCTGAAGTCTTCAGCGATTTTTCCGAATTTTGATAAAAATGAAATTCCGTTTCGGGAGTAGAAGAGAGGGGCATCCTGACTGAGGTCTGCAATAGCTCTGTAGCCGTCCCATTTTATTTCAAAGACCCATTCTTTATCATCAAATGCTTTTTCATATGATTTGGCAAGCATAGGTCTGATGAAAGATTTAAGTTTCTTTTCATTCGTTAAAGAATTGAAGTTTCTGAATCTTTTTTCTGAAATTATGATCTCTTTCTTCCGGTGCTTTTCAGGCTTTTTTTTTCCTCTAAAAATTTCGTTACTAAAGATTTTGGTGAAGTATTTTCTTCGGCATCATAAGGACTTTCAGCAAATTCATCTTTATGCTTGATAAGCAGCCAGGCGTTATCTTCACTGTTTTTCATTTTAACAAGGGCAAATTCGCCTTTCAGTTTCTTTCCGTGCAAAATAAACTTTAACGATCCGGCATGAAGTTCTTTCAGCAGCGCCTTTTCATCAGAAATTCCGGGATTTTCTTCCAGGGGCTCATAGGTTCCGCTGTCCCAGACCTCTACCTGTCCTGCACCGTAATTGCCTTCCGGAATATTACCTTCAAAATCTTTATAATCATAAGGATGATCTTCAACCATCATGGCAAGACGTTTATCTTTAGGATCAAGTGAAGGTCCTTTCGGAACAGCCCAGCTTTTCAGCACCCCTTCCATTTCCAGTCTGAAATCATAATGAAGCCGTGTTGCGGCATGCCTCTGAACTACAAAAATAAGCTTGTCTCTGCTTTTCCTTGTTTTTCCTTTCGGTTCGCTGGTTTCATCGAACTTTCTTTTCTTTTGATAATCTTTAAGAGCCATCAGGATGCGGATTTGGATTTGGAATGTTGCAAACTGGCCTTCAGCTGGGCCATCAGGTCAATCACTTTGCCTTCTTTGGCAGGTTCTGCTTTTCTGGCTTTAATATTTTTACCTTTCGCTTTCTGCCTGATGATTTTCATCAGCTCATCAGAATAGGTGTCTTTATACATTTGAGGATCGAAATCCTGTGAAAGCTGTTTGATAAGGCTTACAGCCATTTTAAGTTCGGTGGGTTTGGGCGCTTTTTTAGCCGGTATTTTCAGATCTGCATAATCCCTGATTTCCTGATCAAATCGTAGCCGGTTCAATATCAGGATATCCTCATGGTAAGGGCGGATCAGTCCGATAGCCTCTGCATCACGGAGGACAAATGTACCGATACCGGCCATTCCGGTTTCTTCAAGGGCTTTCAGAAGAAGTCTGTAAGCATTTTCACCGTTTTTCTGGGGTTCAAGATAATAAGGAGTCTCAAAGTAAACACTGTCTACCTCATCTTCCTTTACAAACTGGTCTATAGAAAGGATCTTGGTTTTTTCCGGGCTTGCCGCCGCATAGTCTTCATCGTCCAGAACGACGTATTTATCATCCATGAGATAACCTTTCACAATGTTTTCCCATTTCACTTCTTTTCCCGTGTTTTCGTTTACTCTTTTGAATTTGATGTTAGAAAAGTCAGATCTGTCGAGCATATCGAGGTCCAGTTTGCTGGTTTCGGTGGCAGAGTAAATTTTAACGGGGATATTTACTAAACCGAAGCCAATGGCGCCATTCCAAATTGCTTTCATTGTCTTACATTTTTAAAAATCAATCAATTAACATGCCGATAAAAGCACGTGTGGTACATTTTCTGTCCTTTATTGCCAAATGACAATGGCTTTTACAGCTGGTTTTTCTACCTTTAAATTTCCAAAGAACTGTTTTTAAAATATGGAAGAACTGTTGAATTACATCCGGAAATTCGGAATACTGAATGAAAGAGAAGAACAGCTTATTGTTGGAGGAATCCAGGAAATTGCCATTCAGAAAGGCGATGTTTTTGTAGAAGCCGGAAAAGTCAGCCGTAAGATCGCTTTTGTGAAAGAAGGAGTATTCAGGTCTCTGTATTATAATAAACAGGGGGATGATTTTACCCGTTTTTTTATTTATGAAGGCCGGTTTATCGGGGATTTTCATGGATTTGCAGATCAGGTTCCATCCAATGAATATATTGAAGCCATTACAGATGCCGTTTTGCTGGAAATAGATTTTGATCATTTCAAAGTGCTGGAAAATGAAATTTCAGCCTGGCCGGTTCTTTTTTCAAAGCTTCATGCCTTTGTTGCCGAAAATAAACTGAAAGTAGCCAGTACCATGCTCAATCTGGATGCCAGATCACGGTATATCCATTTTTTAGAACATTATCCGGGACTGGCAAACAGAGTTCCCCAATCCATGCTGGCTTCCTATCTTGGCATTACGCCCTCCTCACTGAGCAGAATAAGAAGAAATATCCTTTAAATTCCGGATAAAAGCCAGTGATAATCTATAACAGACACTCGTAACTTCCATTCTCGCCCTTCCTGCTTCCTTCTTAAATAATCCTTTTTTGCCAAATGACAATGGCCTGCTTCCCGAACGGTCATAGCTTTGTACCATAAAATTTTAAATATGGATATTGTATTAGGATTGCAGTGGGGAGATGAAGGAAAAGGAAAATTTATAGACCTCATTAGTGAAAATTACGACATTACAGCACGTTTTAATGGCGGAGCAAATGCAGGACACAGTATTGAGAGGAACGGAAAAAGAATCACTCTTAAATCGATTCCTTCCGGAATTTTTATGAAGGGAGTGCAGAATGTTATCGGAACAGGCGTAGTTTTAGATCCTGTGAGCCTGAAAAAAGAGATTCTGAATCTGCAGCTGTTTGATGAAAGCATTCAGCCGGAAAACCATCTGATGATTTCCCGAAAGGCCCATTTCGTATTTCCCACCCATAAACTTCTGGATGTTTTTATGGAGAGAAATCCGGATTATACCACGATAGGGACAACTAAAAACGGCATTGCCCAGGCATATTCCAATAAGATTTTAAGACAAAATCTGAGAGTGGAAGATATGTTTTCCCCCGATTTTAAAAGCAGATCGGAACAGATTCTGAAGAGGGATTACCGGTTTCTGGCAGGAGGAGATATGGTTTTGCCTTCGCTTGAAGAAATTAGCAGCGAATTTTTTGAAGCCGTGGATTTTCTGAAAAAATTCAGATGTACAGATACGGAAGTCTATCTGAATCACGCTTTGTCTGAAGGTAGAAAGGTCCTGGCGGAAGGTTCGCAGGCTGTGATGCTGGATATTGATCATGGAACTTATCCTCATGTTACTTCTTCTTCCACTACGGCGGCAGGAGCATGCAGCGGGTTAGGTATATCACCGAAGAAAGTCGGTGAGATCTACGGCATTGCAAAAGCATATTGCACGAGGGTAGGTAACGGAGTATTTCCAACGGAGATCTTTAATGAAGATGGGGGAAAGATAAGAACGGCCGGTCATGAATTCGGTTCCAATACAGGACGTCCGAGAAGGATTGGCTGGCTGGATCTTCCTGCTCTGAAATATGCGGTGATGGTAAGCGGGGTTACTCAGCTGGTTCTGACAAAGGCAGATATTCTGAGCGGTATGAAGTCAGTGGCCATTTGTACTCATTATCAACTGGAAGATGGAAGTATGGAATCTGTTTCAGGCAGACTTTCTGAAAATATAAAACCCGTCCTGAAGTGGCTGAAAGGCTGGGATGCAGATGTTACAGCAATAAAAACTGCTTCAGATTTACCGGATGAATTAAAAGACTTTATTTCCTTTCTGGAAAGTGAGCTGGGAATTCCTGTGGCTTATCTTTCTACCGGGCCGGGGAGAGAGGAGATTTTGAAGATGGTTTAATAATTAAAGATAAAAAATAGGCTGTCTTAAAAGGTCAACTAGCATTATGAGAATTTCCTAAAAGAAAGCTGAGAGAGGAGGCTTTTGAGACAGCCACTTAATTTTTACGAAAAACGTCAGTGGGAATCCAATCAAACTGAATGTCTGCATTTAATTTTTTTTGGACGCTTCTTGTGCTTTCATTTAATGAGTGAAGTGTGTAATGAACGGGGTTAAAATCTCCCAGAATAGCAATTTTTTGTATCATAGTATTTGTGTTAAAAAAAGCGGGGCAATAATTAATTACCCCGCTTTAAATTTATGCTTTTAAATTCAATTGAATTTCCAGTTCATCCAGCTGTGCGTCTGCAATAGAAGCCGGAGCATCAATCATCACATCACGTCCTGAATTGTTCTTAGGGAATGCGATATAATCTCTGATCACTTCATTTCCGTCAAGGATCGCCACTAAACGGTCGAATCCGAATGCTAAACCACCATGAGGCGGTGCTCCGTATTTGAAGGCATTCATCAGGAATCCGAACTGTGCTTCTGCTTCCTCTTTGGTGAATCCTAAAAGATCAAACATCTTAGACTGAAGATCCTTATCAAAGATTCTGATAGAACCGCCTCCGATCTCGTTTCCGTTAAGAACCATATCATAAGCGTTGGCTCTTACTTTACCCGGATCAGTTTCAATTAGGTGGATATCCTCAGGTTTAGGAGAAGTGAATGGGTGGTGCATTGCGTGGTATCTTCCGGTTTCTTCATCCCATTCCAGAAGCGGAAAGTCAACAACCCAAAGCGGAGCGAATTCATTTCCTTTCCTTAGCCCCAAACGGTTTCCAAGCTCCATTCTTAAAGCAGAAAGCTGGGCTCTTACCTTATTCTCATTTCCGGAAAGAATCAGCATTAAATCTCCTTCTTTTGCCCCGAACTTTTCGATGATCTTCGCTAAATCCTCTTCATTGTAGAATTTGTTTACCGATGAAGTCTTCACACCATCATTCTGGAATTTCACCCAGACCATTCCTGAAGCTCCGATCTGCGGACGTTTTACCCAGTCTACCAATTCATCAATCTGCTTTCTTGTATATTCAGCACATCCTTCTACATTGATTCCTACAACAAGTTCAGCCTCATCAAATATTTTGAAATCTTTTCCTTTTACCAGCTCATTAAGTTCTGTGAATTCCATTCCGAAACGGATGTCCGGCTTGTCGTTCCCGTATTTTCTCATCGCATCGGCAAACGTCATTCTCGGGAAATCTTCGAATTCTTTTCCGGTAATATCTTTTAAAAGGGTTTTTGTCATTCCCTCAAAAACGTTCATTACATCTTCCTGTTCTACGAAAGCCATTTCACAGTCTATCTGTGTAAATTCCGGCTGTCTGTCAGCTCTTAAATCCTCATCACGGAAACATTTTACGATCTGGAAATATTTATCCATACCGCCTACCATCAGAAGTTGCTTGAAGGTCTGCGGAGATTGCGGAAGGGCATAAAACTGTCCCGGGTTCATTCTGCTTGGTACTACAAAGTCTCTTGCCCCTTCCGGAGTGGACTTGATCAGTACCGGGGTTTCCACCTCGATGAATCCTTCGTCTGAAAGATAATTTCTTACTTTCTGAGCCATTTTGTGACGGAAGATCAGTTTATCTCTTACCGGTGCTCTTCTGATATCCAGGTAACGGTATTTCATTCTGAGTTCCTCGCCGCCGTCCGTTTCATCTTCAATGGTGAAAGGAGGAAGCTGAGAGTCATTAAGGATGGTCAGTTTTTCAACTAAAATCTCAATTTCTCCTGTCGGAATATTAGGGTTCTTGCTTACTCTTTCTATCACTTTTCCGGTAACCTGAATCACAAACTCACGGCCTAATTTTTTGGCTTCTTCCATCAGCTGTGCAGAAGAACGCTCCTGGTCAAAAACCAGCTGGGTAATTCCGTAACGATCCCGAAGATCTATCCAAATCATAAATCCTTTATCCCGGATAGTCTGTACCCATCCTGAAAGTGTAACTTCTTCATTTAGATTTTTCAGAGATAATTCTCCGTTGGTGTGTGATCGAAACATAATTATTTGTTTAAAGTTCAATGATTAAGATTCAAAGCCCGGCTTTTTCAGAGTTTGATTATCGGACTTGAATTCAGGGTGCAAAGATAGGATTTTTGAAAGTTTTATAAACAAAAAAACTCCCTTTCGGAAGTTTTTTGAATTTGTTGGATGGTAAAATGAAGTGTGTTGCCTCAAAATTGTTCCCAAGGACTTTAAGATCAGCTTTTGATCCATTCAAGGGCTTTGTCCAGTACCTCATCTTTATTATTTCTGATTCCTTCAACGGTAGGTTTTATTTCTACATCAGGAACAATTCCTATTCTCTGGGTTTCTTTTCCATCCGGATAGTAAATTCCGATACCGCTGATCATGGTACTGATATTTCCGGGAAGAAGAATTCTCGAAACATTTCCGTCTGCACCGGCAGTAGTAGAGCCAAAAACTTTGGCGGTAGGAGCAGTTCTGAACGCCATGGTATGATATTCAGCGCTGCTTTGAGTTGTTTCATTGATGAGAATGGCAATTTTTCCTTTATAATAATCCGCACCGTTTCCGTCTACATCAAGACTTGGGGTAAAAGTGAAAAGACCTGGCATCTGATTGGAGGTCTGGGTGAACTTTACAAAGTCGGTGGAGTTTTTCTTCAGAAGTTTTCCCATAGAGAATACAACAAAGTCAGGCGGGTAGCTTCTGAGATCTATGACGATTCCTTTGGTACTTTTCATCTGTTCATAAATCTCTGGGAGTTTCTTGCTGTCTGAGCTTCCCATATAAAAATAACCGGTCTCATCATCCAGTAGTTTAAAGAACTCTCTTCTTTCTTTTTTAGGATCCAGATCCTTGAATTCATAGGTTTTTATCGTTTTGTTTTCCGATTTTCCGTTTCTTGAGATTTTAACTGTGACAGTTTCCGCATTACTCTTCAGAAGTTTTTTGGCAATATCTCTGAGCTGGGTAGGATAGTTGGATGCAGGAGTAAGCTTCAGAAGATCTTTGATAATCTGATCAACAGGTTTTCCATTAACCTCAGTAATAACATCCCCGGTCTGTAATCCTGTCTCTGCTCCCAGCTGGTCATTATAAAAGCCGTTTACTACCGCTTTGTTTTCGGCAAATACAAGCTTTACAGGAGAATATCTTGCGCCAAAGTATTTTTCAAGAGCTTTATTATTTCCCCATACATTGGCATGGGTATCATGGATTCTTGCAATGATCTCTAAGGCAGAAAGTGTATATTCTGTCTCATTTCCGGCTTTTGTGAATTTAGGAATAAATTCAGTTAACACCCCTTTCCAGTCTTCCTGAATAAGATTTTTGTAAGGGAAGCAATACTGAATGATATTCCAGTATTTGTAAAGGGATAGAAGGCGGAAACCTGCATCGGGATACAAATTGTTTTCATAGGGTTTTTCATGCTCAAAATCAGGATTCCCTATCCCGTCAAAAAAATCCAGATAATAATTGACTTTAGGTCTTTTGGCATCTTTTAGCTTAAGAAGAAGATCCGAAAGTTCTTTGGAGAATCCTGAGCCGGTAATCCAGTTCAGATCCGGGCTGATTTTTACGTTTTTAGAGTTAACAGGTATTTTTTCAGTCTGGAAAGCTCCCAGTCCTTTAATCCATTCTGTAAGAACTTTATCTCTCTGTTGTGCTGAGGCTCCGCTGATTTTAGGCAGAATCCTGAAAAGCTCGTAATCCCAGTTGTATTTTCCTTCGGCAACATTAGGGTGATAGTATTTTAAATATCCCCAGATCAGTCCAAGATTTTTTAAATTATAAAGGTTCTTTTTGCTCACATCAATACTGCTGATTTTGGATCCGTTGTCAAATTCCTTATCAAGATCGGCATTGAACAGCTTCTTCTGGAAGACAGCCGCATCCTGGATATCTTTGCCGTCAATGGTTATTTTAATATCATCAAACCAGGCTTTTCCTTTTCCTGTTAAAAGCGTACCGATGAAGATTTTCTTGGTATTTTCAGGAGACAGATCAAGGGTAGTTTCATATCTTGTCCAGGGTGTGGTACCTTTAATCTCTTTTTTCTGCATGTTGTCGAATCCTATTTTCGGATCAATACGCATCCAGAATCCGGCAAAACCATCAGCTACATCTTCTGTTTTGATATAGCCGGAAATCGTAATTTTTTTACCTGCATAATTTTCAGGAAGAATACGCATGAGCCCTACCATCCCAGGTTTTTCTGAAGCCTGAGCTAAAACAGAGTATTTTCCTTCGTATTTTTCCTTGTCGTCTATGGAAACAGATGATTTGGGCGCGTCAATAACACTCCACGATTTCGGAAGATTATTCTCGTTATTTTCAAAATTCAGATTATCAATTTTCGTTTGGCTTTGATAGCTTGTGAAAAACAGAAGCAGAGTGAGTGCTGTAATGTTTTTTTTCATGGTATTTTTCTTTTTCCCAAATCTAGGAAGTTAAAAAAATATAAGGTAGCCGGAACCTATTTTTTAAGGAAATTTTATAAGTAGAGGTTTTATTTTAAGGAAATTTTAAGAAATAAAAAACTTTTCATATGCGAAGAGCCATTCAGTTTTGAATCAATATTTTTGCTTAAAATAAATCAGGCAGAATGTCAAAATATATCAGTTTTATTAAAAAAGCATTAAGCGGGGAGGAAGCAGACTATACAAAAGCGGATATCAGAAGTGCCGTACTTCTTTTAGCCATTCCGATGATGTTGGAAATGGCGATGGAATCTGTTTTTGCGTTGGTGGATCTATATTTTGTAGGACATTTAAAAGAAAGTGGCTATGCGATACAAACGGTTGGTCTTACCGAATCTGTACTTTCTGTAATGTATTCTATTGCGATTGGAATGAGTATGGCGGCAACAGCTTTAGTAGCAAGAAGAATCGGGGAAAAAAATCCGGAGCAGGCTTCCAGAAGTGCAGCGCAGGTTCTGCTGGTGTCATTTGCTGTTACTTTTATTCTGAGTATCCTGGGTGTTATTTTTGCTGAAGAAATCTTAATTCTGATGGGTTCAAAACCGGAAGCCGCAGCTTATGGAAAGGATTTTACAAGGATTATGATGGGAAGCAGTGTGATCATTATGCTTTTGTTCCTGATCAACGGTATTTTCAGAGGAGCCGGAAATGCTGCTATTGCCATGAAATCTCTCTGGATTGCTAATATTGCCAATATTATCCTCTGTCCGGTCTTGATCAAAGGTTTCGGACCGGTTCCGGCTATGGGACTGACGGGAGCAGCTCTGGCCACTACTATCGGAAGGAGTATAGGCGTTATTTATCAGTTATATCATCTTTTAGTTGCAGATACCCAGATCAGGATCAGGCTGTCCTATTTTAATCCTCAGTTTGATCTGATAAAGTCCATTGTGAAAATTGCTACGCCCGGTATTTTTCAGTTTGTAATTGCTTCATGCAGCTGGATTTTCCTTGCCCAGCTGGTGGCTACTACTGGTGGAGAGGATGCTTCCGCAGGTTATCAGACGGCTTTGAGGCTGATGATGTTCTTTATGCTTCCGGCATGGGGATTAAGCAATGCTGCATCTACACTGGTCGGACAGAATATGGGAGCGGGCGAAATGCTGAGAGCAGAACAGTCTGTGATGAAAACCGTGAAGTATAACGTCATTTTCATGCTGGCTGTAAGTCTTATTTTTTTCCTGCTGGGAGATTTTCTGGTAGGATTTTTTACCCAGGAAACAGAGATTAAGGCTTTTGCTAAAAATGCCCTGCACATTATGAGTACCGGTTTTATTTTCTACGGAATAGGAATGGTCATGATCAATGCATTTAACGGAGCCGGGGATACCTGGACACCTACATGGGTGAATTTTTTCGGATTCTGGCTGTTTCAGATCCCGCTGGCTTATTTTCTTTCAAAGCATCTGGGAATGGGGCCAAAAGGTGTTTTTATATCTATTCCGGCAGCAGAAACTTTAATTACCGTGGTCGCTTTTATTCTGTTTAAAAAAGGAAAGTGGAAGACGGTGAAAGTGTGATCAGAGAGGACGCTGGAAGCTTCTAAAGGTTAAAATGATGGTTTAAGTTCAATATATTTTAAAGTTAAACTAAAGAAAGCGGTTGTAAATAATACATTACATCCGTTTTTATTTTCTGTGCTGCCTGAAATATGGCTGATAATCGGGATTGTCTTATCCTTCAATTCTCTCTAATATTGATTCCTGAAATGAACAGAATTTTGAAGTCGGAAAATAGGGCTCTGTTAACCCCTTATATATCCTTTAATTCAGGATGGAGAAGGGTTAAACTTAATTCAGGGAAAACTATTTATTGCTATATTGGCATTCATTCAAAAAGAATACAAAGAGAGTTAAATAATACGTTGAAAAACATGAAAGCTATGATTTTTAGAAAGCTATTATCTGTTGCCGCTTTTATTGTAAGTACACTATCTTTTGCTCAAATAAGGACAGGAGTATATTTTTCTTCAGATAAAAAATACAAGGAGATTATTGATGAGGTTGGAAACCCATTATCCGGAAATCCGGTAATGATTGTACAATCATTTGTCCCTAATCATGGAAGTTATATTTGGTTTCTGAATGAAAGCAAAGCCGGAAAACCTTCTTATTTAGCAGAAACCCCAAAGGATTTACATGCGGGTATTTTTCTGGAAGATCATGGCGGATTACTCCAACAGGTAACCTTTAAAGACTTTGCACAAGGCCTGGCACAGCCCAGATACCTGGTTAACTTCTGTGAAGTAGGCGATGCTGATAAGAATGGTTTCCCTGAATTTTACCTTACTTATTTTGAAGAATCAGACGGTCTGGATGCAAAACCTCTTAAGGTGATTGTTTACACGGATATGGGTGGAAAAACATTATCAAAATCAAAAATTACCGGATGGATCCCATTTCAGGAAGAAGATCAGTATCGTGAAGTAAAAGATGCCAATTTCAGCTTACTGCCTAAAGAGATAAGGCTGAAAGCTGAAAAAATACTGAAAGAAGCCGGAAAAGAAATGAATTAAAATACCCTTGAAATCTAAATATAATTTATCATGCTTTCATCTGTAGATTTAAACCTGGAAAGGGCATTGTTTTTGGCTGTATTGATTCTGTTTTCCGGGGCCGGATTCTCATGTACACTCATTATTTTTATGATTAATTCTATCCGAAAGAAACATAAAAACGGATGGTATTATATATTTTTATTTCTGGTTTCGGGAATTATTGCCTTAATTTTAGCTGCATCTTATTTTTATATTACCCTTGAACGGGCCGGATTCAATACATAAAAACCACTATTATCAGGGATATTTTTAACCAACACCTTTTAATACCTTTAATTCAGATTTTTTAATACAAAATAAGCAGTAAAGTTTCTCGCGATTTTTTGGAAAATTTACAATTGTGAGAGGGATTCAAAAACAAGGAGCTCAGCATTGTATCCTAATTTTGGGTGTTATTTTCTGACAGAATGAGACGCTTTTACGAAAGAATATTAAAAGAAGAGTGGCTGAAGGTTATTGAATTACTGTTACTGACAGCCATTAGCCCGGATAAACATTAATTTTTATAACTTTTATAGCTTTCTTTTTCACATCGGACTAAAATGATAAATTCTTATTTCGAACAAACACACAATAAAAAAGAATGGGTAAAAACAGTAACAAAAGAAAGCTGAGTGAAGAAGAAGCTGTAAAAGTAATCACTGATCCCGACCGGATTGTCGTTTCACTCAATAAAATCCCCAATCTGGAATACCGTATTGAAATCGAAAGTTTTGCGGCCGGAAAATCCCGGACTTAATCTTTTCATAAGAAGGCTTCCGGAATTGGTCAGAGGTATTTTGTCTATATTTACATTCTCTGAGATAATACAATTTAAAAGATATAAGGGTTTGATGTACAGGTTGTTATTGATATTTACTTTGCTGGTTTTTCCGTTTTTTGCTCACGCACAGGATGCTTTAAGCAAATTGGAGAAGGAATATAACAATACCTCAGACCAAACAGCAGAACGGTTAAACCTGGCTCCCAAATATGCTAAAGCGTTATTTCTACACAATGACAAAGATCAATCGTACCGGATTTTAAAAGCCAACATTCCCATTGCCGTCAAACAGTCAGATGGAAAATATGCCACCATCCTGTATGCAGTTCAGGCAATGAACTATCGGCTTGATAATAAAGAGACAGAATCTTCAAAAAGTCTGGATCAGGCAAAGATATATAGCTTAAAAACGAATAATACCGAAGCGAAAGGGTATTTTGAATATGCAAAGGGATGGATTCTGGTTCGTAATAACAAAACCACCCATGCCGTTGCCTCTTACCTGAAAGCGATTGACTATTACGAAAATTCACCAACAACTTCTACTCTGTACGGAAGATTTGCTACCGTAGTTAAAGAGCTGTCCACCATTTATTCTAACCTGAATGAATACCAGCTGGAAGAAAAATACAGTAAGCAGTTTCTGGTACTGGCATCCAAACAGAATGATCCCAATCTTATTTTCGACGCATATATGAGGATGGGCTATGTTTACGAACAGAAATATGTGCAAAATCCTTCAAATATCGACTGGAGAAACAAGGCAGAACAATATTATCTGCAGGCAGTTACTACTTTCAATAAAAGTAAGGGTACCATGTTCAACAAGAGTAATCTTTCCTACGCAGCCATTAATTTAGCCAACCTGTACACCGGTTTTGATAAGGATAAAGCAATGAAATATGCTAGGCTGGCCAATCAGGTGAGTCTGGAAACCGGCGATGCCATTCATATTGCTTCTTCATTTGGAATTCTGGCAGAGCTGGCCATTCAGGATAAAAATTATGATTTAGCCAGGTCTTATTTCTTAAAAGCTTCTATGGAAATCGGGAAAAGCCCGGTGAGAGATTACAACATAGAACTGTCAATTCTTGAATCGCTGTCCCGGATCAGCGAAGAGCAGGGCAATTACAGAGAAGCACTGACTTATTATAAAAGTTACGTAGATAAGTATAAAAGTGTTTACGATCAGGAAAAACTGGATATTACCAAAAGACTGGAGTCACAGTTTGAGAAAGAACGGCAGGAACAGAAATATATAAAACTGCAGCTGGAAAGCGATAAAAAAGCTCAGCAGATTAAGCTGATCAATATTCTTCGGGCACAACGTGAGCAGGTTTATAACAACTTAAAGCTGGTGGAGGAAAATCAGCGGGAACGGTTGAAATTTTCAGAGCTTGAATCTGAAAAAAGAGCACAACAACTTCGGTTGGCAAAATTAGAAACCAGACAGAAGAACAATGACATCAACACCTATAAAAAGCTGCTGGCCTTTAAAGAAAAGATCAGCACTTACTATATCATTTTTATTGTGATTTCCATTGTACTGATCATCTTATTGCTTTATGCCTATAAGCAGAGAGCTAATTCCATGAAGCAAAGGGACGAGCTGCATGCCCTGGCCCTGGAAAAAGAGAAGCAGAATTCAAAAATATCCACGCTTACGGCATTACTTGAAGGACAGGAACAGGAGCGTGGCCGCTTAGCCCGTGATCTTCATGACGGATTGGGCGGCCTGCTTTCAGGAACTAAACTTCAGCTGTCTTCTTTAACTCCTGATCAGCCAGGAAATATAAAGGACGGAATTTCAAAATCAATTACCCAGATTGACGGGGCTGTAGAAGAACTGAGACGTGTAGCCCATAATTTAATGCCCGATTTACTTATGAAATACGGTTTGGAAACAGCTATTAAGGAGTTTGCTTCCCGCATGTCCAGCAGCACATTAGACATCCATACCGAATTGATCAGTTACACAAATTCCATATCAGAAGAAAAGCAGCTGATACTGTACAGAATCATTCAGGAATTGGTCAACAATGCCATAAAACATGCCGAAACTTCCGAAATTATTATTCAGATCAGTGAAGAAGAGAATGTTTTAAACCTTACGGTAGAAGACAACGGCAAAGGTTTTGATCCTGTAGCTTTAGATGTAAGAAAAACAGCCGGTTTTCATAATATAGAATCAAGAGTTCAGTTTTTAAAAGGAACGATGAACATCAGGTCCGAACAGAATATTGGTACCAGTATAGAACTTCAAATACCTATTCATTAAACAAT
The DNA here is from genome assembly GCF_001295265.1 of Chryseobacterium indologenes. Lineage (GTDB taxonomy): Bacteria > Bacteroidota > Bacteroidia > Flavobacteriales > Weeksellaceae > Chryseobacterium > Chryseobacterium indologenes_A. The sequence goes on from NZ_LJOD01000016.1 coordinate 53,109, forward strand.
GATAAAAGTAGCCATAACAGACGATCACCCGCTTCTATTGGAGGGGTTGAAGAATATTTTAGAAAACAGCGATACCATAGATGTGGTAGACTGCTTTAAAAATGTTTCAGAAATGAATGAAGGCCTGGCAAAACAGCCTGTCGATATTTTGCTTTTGGACATCAATCTGGCAGATACCAACAGTATTGAACTCATCAGACCTTTAAAGAAAAAGCATGAAAACCTCCGGATTATTATGCTCAGCGTTCATAATGAGCTTCCTGTTATCAACAGTACTCTGGCTGAAGGCGCTCTGGGATACATTCAGAAAAATGCTTCTGTTTCCGAAATTCTGGAAGGTATTGCTGCTGTATATACCGGCCAACGGTTTTTATGCTCGCAAACCAGATCTGTTTTAGAGAAAAAATCACCGGACGGTTTAAACCATGTTCCGAAACTGACAAGAAGGGAAAAAGAAATTTTAGCCGAAGCAGCGAAAGGGCTTACAACCAATCAAATGGCAGAAAAACTTTTTATCAGTCCGCATACTGTAGAAAGCCACCGGAAAAATCTTATTGAAAAATTTCAGACCGCTAATCTGAGTTCAGCCATTAAGCGGGCCATAGAATACGGCCTGATTATCGAATAACCTGTTCATCCATCCAACAAAAAGGTCTGCTTACATCGTAAAAGCAGACCTTTTTTATATAAAATCAAATAATTAGGTGTCTATCATTAATCTTTAAATCTCAACGCAGCCTGGAACAGGTTTTTCTTTCCCGTTAAATCATATTCATCGTTATATACAGGCTCATACATCAGCAGGTAAACTCTCCCGTCAAAATCTTTCAGGTTGATAGGCTGATCTACCATGACGTCATAAAATCTCGTAATTGTACGCGTGCCTGTCCACTGTTTTAAGCTGCCTTTAGGATTTTTATCAAATCTGTGATCTTTGGCATCGGTATAATACCAGTACGATGGGGCCTGGTCCATCAGAAACAGCTCTTTGTCCTTGTTATACAGTTCCTCCGCCATACCCGTATTCTGAAACCATGGCACTTCGGCATTGTAAACACCTAAAGCAGCTGCATAAATATCTTTATTTGTGGTAGCTCCCACTAAAAAACCTTCAAGATTTGTAGAGGTAATTTCAAACTGGAATGCAGATTTTTTCAGATCATAAACATCATTAACAGGCTTGATGATTTTTCCGTCCTGCTTAATAACTACTTTTAACGACTGGGCAAAAGTCATTAAGCTTAATAAAGAAAAAAGGAGGGTTAAACTTATTTTTTTCATTGTACATCTTTAAATAACTGCTGCAAAGATATTGGACTTTAATCCACTAAACACTGGCTGATTTCAGGGGTTTTTAAGCTTCGTTAACTCCTCTCAGTACGGGATCATAATTCCGGATTCAGGCAGGTTTGAAGCAGGAAGCTGAGGGAGAGGAGGTTTGAAAGTCAGGTAATTTGATTTTATAATGGACCTTAAGTACCTAACCTTCTTCTAGTATTCAGATCAATAGCCAACAAAACGGCCTGATACGGGGCGTAAATGGCTGAAAACAGGGATATATATAACGGGGTATTTTAGACAATTTTACAAACAGTAAATTAATTATTGTAAACGATTGTATAGAGATGAAAAACGTAATAATCAGCTTTTCAGTAGTGATCACTTTTCTGGCTTCCTGCTCACCTTCAGCAGAAAAAAAAGTGAATCGGACTGATTCTGCGGAGGCAAAAAAAACGGATACGGCTGCTGTGCCTACTCCGGTAAAGAAGACGATATCAAACCCAGAGCTGCCGGGCGACTTTTCAGCGCTAGTTCCTATTGATGTATTGAACAGTAAGAGTACTAATGTATATGAGAAATATGGGATAGAGTTCTCCGGTAACTGCTACTCCTGCGATCTGGCAGGCTTATCCGTGACAAAAAATAAGATGGTATGGACCAACGTCTGCGATGAGAAAGATATTTTCGAAATCACTGACTTTTCTTTTTTTAATGAAGGAAACAAAACGATTCTGAAAACGCCGGAAAGAATTTATATTTTAACCCCAATAGATAAGGCACCCGTTTACGAGCTGGTTGTAGAAGGCCGGAAACTGGAATTGAATAACAAAAGAGTTTCCAGATATTTTACCACACAAAAGGCTATGCCTCTTTTCAAGGAGCATGACTGCGGTGATTTTGAAGGATAATAAAATGCTTAAAGAATGTCAGTTCAGAATAAAAAGTTTTTATTGATGAAGTTTTGAAGAATTAATCTGTTTTTTACTTCCAGCCTTTTAATTTAAGTCAAAATAAATAGATTTCCAGTTGAACGGGGTAGTATTAAACTTCCATCTTCCCACTTTTATAAAAATTTTAACAGCTTTATTTCCTGTGTTTTAAGCCGTTTTTTGTAAATTCGTTTTAATCAACAAATACTTTACTATGGGAAAAGGAGACAAAAAATCAAGAAGAGGAAAGATCAATTCGGGAAGCTATGGAAAAAGAAGACCGAGAAAATCCTCTAAAAGGGCTGCCGAAAACAAAGCAAAGTCGTAAAAGTAAAAAGGCCGGAGAAACTTCTCCGGCCTTTTCAGATATACAAATTAAATTATTTTCCTCCTAAAATATTTCCAAGAATACTGCCTAAGCCTCCTCCTTGCTGTTGATTGCTTCCACCTCCAAGTACACTTCCTAAAATGTCATTCAGCGGATTTCCTGAAGACTGAGACTGCCCTCCTCCTAAAACGCTTCCTAAAATATCATTCAAAGGATTAGACTGTTGAGCCTGAGCCTGGTTGGATGCATTTCCAAGGATTCCTCCTAAAAGATCTCCCAAACCGCCAGCACCTACGTTACCCTGTTGCTTTTCTTTACCGATATAGCCCATCACAACAGGAGCAAGCATCGCAAGGATAGGTCCTATTTTGTCGATGGAGATTCCTGTATTCTGAGAAAGCTGGTTCTCTACATTGTTTTTCTGTCCTCCAAAAATATGGTCAAGGATAGATCCGCCTTCAGCCTGTCTTGATTCAATTTGTGAAGCATCGTTAAGAATGCTTCCGTCGTGGTCTTTATCCAGTGCATTGTTCAGGGCTTCTGCTTCTTTGGCGTCCTGTGATTTGTTTCTAAGGTAAGAAATAATCAGAGGGGCAGCGACTGCCAGTAGAGCGATAATCTGGTTTCTGCTGATTCCAAATTTGTTTTCAGCCTGCTCAGCAACCTGATTGCTGGTGTTCCCTGTAAGTAGGTCAATTAAACTCATGTTTGTGTTTATTTAAAAATTAAGTGAACCAAAGTTATCAAAAAATATGCCTGATAAAATTTCTATGGTTCATAATTATTGTTAAAATTTAGAATCATTAGAACCAGGCAGCCATAGGTTCAGATTTTTGAAAAACTAATTCTTTACAATGGGCACATTAGAACATGCCTCTCCAAACATTAAAGATTTTACAATAGGCTTTAGCTGCTCAACCAGTTCTATATAAGCATTTTCCGGAATTTCTTTATCTGAACACCCTTTTACCAGCACTCTTTTTCCTCTCATTTCATCAAAATCATACCGTTGGATAGCATTATGCATCAGGATAACTTCAAGATCTTCACGATTTCCGAAAACGATTTTTTTAGTAACATCTGTCAGTTTAGCCGTCAATAAAAAATAAGCCCAAAGAGGGACGATAGCCTCCGCGGAATTATAAATATAAACATACGCGTCCCGATATTCTTCAACATCAATGGCCGCTACTTTTTCGCGGAAATCCTTTTCCTTGAGAATCATTTCCATGAACAGGAAATCTTTAAGGTCAATGCCTTTTCTTACGCCTTTCGGAACAAGATCGGTAAGGTCAAAATTGATTAAACCGCTTTCCGCAACTTTATTTCGGATTTCAAATTCTTCTGACATTTTTATCATTATCTTTGAGCAAATTTACAAATTAGATCTATACCAGACTTAATTTGTTCTCTATCCTTATTATAGAAACCTCCCATGATAAAAGTGAGGTGGAAATTATACAAATAAAACAGATTTCGAAAGAAATGAAATATTACGTTATTGCCGGTGAAGCTTCCGGAGATCTGCATGGAAGCAATTTAATGAAAGCCCTCAAACAGAAGGATCCTGATGCAGAATTCAGATTCTGGGGGGGAGATCTTATGCAGAAGCAGGGCGGAACAATGGTAAAACATTACCGTGATCTTGCATTTATGGGATTTCTGGAAGTGGCCATGAATCTTAGAACTATCCTGAACAATATCAAATTCTGTAAAGAAGATATTAAGAGATATACACCTGATGTACTGATCCTGATTGATTATCCGGGGTTTAATTTAAGAATTGCAAAATTTGCGAAAAAACTCGGTATTGAAGTTGTGTATTATATTTCTCCTCAGCTATGGGCCTGGAAAGAAGGAAGGGTAAAAATCATTAAAAAATACGTGGATGAAATGATGGTGATTCTTCCATTTGAGAAAGACTTCTACAAAAAGCACGGAGTACATTCCCATTTTGTAGGACATCCGCTGCTTGATGCTATTTCCACGCTTCAGGATATTAATATTGAAGATTTTAAAAAAGAAAACGGGCTGAACGAAAAAGAAATTATTGCCCTGCTTCCCGGCTCCAGAAAGCAGGAAGTGGAAAAGATGCTGGAGATCATGCTTTCCGTAAGGCCGTATTTTAAAAATTATCAGTTCGTGATTGCCGGTGCTCCAAGTCTTCCGAAGGAATTCTATCAGAAATATGTAGATGGCAATGTGCATTTTGTTTCCAACAGGACGTATGACCTGCTGAGGTGCTCCAAAGCAGCGCTTGTTACTTCCGGAACAGCCACCTTGGAAACTGCACTCTTGAATATTCCGGAAGTAGTATGCTACCGGGGAAGCCGTATTTCTTATGCAATTGCCAAAAGGCTTGTGAAAAATATCAATTACATTTCCCTGGTCAACCTCATTATGGACCGGGAGGTGGTAAAAGAGCTGATTCAGAATGATCTTACAACCCAAAACCTGGTGGATGAACTGAATAAAATGTTAGGGGGAGAAACAAGAGAAAAAGTACTGAAAGATTATAGCCTTCTAAGGGAAAAGCTGGGTGGAAAAGGAGCCAGCGATCATGCTGCTGAAGTCATTCTGAAAGGACAAAGATCATAATGGAACAGGTATTTCAGAAGTTGTTAATAACTGTGAATTTAGACTGGTTAAGATGAATTATTTAAAAAATGTACTGACGTTTTTCATAGTTTTGTTTTCAGTATCAGAGCTTTCTGCACAAAGTGCCCGGGAAAAAATACAGATCTTCTATTACGGCTGGTACGGAAATCCTGCTGCTGATGGACAGTATCATCACTGGAATCATGATATTCTCCCGCATTGGAAGGATCCTCAGTGGAACAACCTGGGAAACTATAAAGGGGGTGATGATATCGGGGCAAACTTCTATCCGGCTTTAGGAAATTACAGCTCCAATGACCCTGAAATTATCGGCAGACATATGAAGATGATCAGAGAATCCGGAGTTGGAGTATTGGTCATAAGCTGGCTGGGCAAAGATTCATTTACCGATAAAAGTGTTAGCAGATATCTGGATGCCGCAGATCAGCAGGGACTTAAAATTGCATTTCATATAGAGCCATTTTATAAAAATATTTCTGAATTTAAAGAACAGATTTCCTATCTGATTCATACCTATTCCCGCCATCATGCTTTTTACAGAAAAGATGGGAAACCTTTATTTTATGTGTACGACAGCTATAAAATTTCACCGGAAGAATGGTCAAAATTACTTTCTGAAAACGGAGAAGAAACATTAAGAAAAACAGAACTGGATGCCCTTTATATAGGTTTGTGGGTTGAGAAAAATGATGCGGATTTCTTTGGAAAATCAGGTTTTGATGGTTTTTATACTTACTTTGCCAGTGAAGGTTTTGTTTTCGGGAGTACGGTTTCTAACTGGGATTATCTGTCTCAGTATGCAAAAGAGCATCATCTTATGTTTATTCCCTGTGTTGGTCCCGGATATTCTGATACAAGAATTAGACCCTGGAACAGCGCCAATTTTAAAAGCAGGGAGAGCGGAAAGTATTATGAAAGAATGTTTGATGCAGCCATAAAAGTTAAACCGGAGCTGATAGGTATAACATCCTTTAATGAATGGCATGAGGGAACACAGATAGAGCCTGCAGTTTCTAAAAATTCAGGAACCTTTACTTACGAAGATTATGGAAAAGATTCATGGTTTTACATTAATGAAACCAAAAGGCTGACAGACCGGTTCCTGAAAAGATAATGATTGTTTAAGATTTAAACCTGAATTTCAATACAAACCAAATTTATAAACGATAGTTTTTGTTTTTCTGTAAACTCTTGATTTTATAGTAAATATTCAGGCTTTCTGTTGTTTATTCATCATTATTAAAATGTTGCAACCCTGCAAAGCCAGTGTTAACAGCTGGATATAGAAATCAATACTTTTTATGACAAAATATTGATTGTGAATAAACAGCCTCTTCTTATTCTTACTATATGCTTTATTCTGGGAATTTTTTTTCAGGATTACTTTTTGCTGGGTAGAAAATCTGTTTATTTTGTCATTTCAGCTTGTGTTCTTATTCTGATTCTGACTTTTTTTCATTCTTATTTCCTGCATAAATCCAAAACGGTTCTGTTGGGACTGATGTTTTTCGGAGCCGCTGTGGTTATCCACTTTTTCAATACGTTTCAGTCCCGGAAATACTCATTTTCTTCCAGGGAAACCATTATTTTTAAGATTTCAAAAAAATTAAATTCTACGGAGAAAAATAAAAAATATGAAGCTGAAATTCAGGTGGGAAAACGGAAACTGAATGCAGTAATTTATATTCCTAAAAAGAATAAGGAACTGGATTTTAAACATTATTACAAGGCACAGGCTTATATTTCAAAACCGGAGTCGCCACCTTATGATTTTCAATTTAATTATGCCGCGTATTTAAACCGGAAAGGTATTGAATATCAATGCTATGTTTTGGACGGGATATCATCGTCTGTAAGGAGTGACATGACCCCTTTCGAAAAAATTAAGCAGCGGCGGCTTGATGTACTTCTGATGATTGATCATTCAGCAATGTCCGGTAAAACCCGGGAATTTTTAAAAGGCATGATCCTGGCAGACAGAACAGAGACTGATTCTGATACTGTACAGGATTTCAGCAGGTCAGGGTTGGTCCATTTTCTGGCGATATCCGGAACACATATTATTGTGATTTTCGGTATCTTTTATTTTCTGTTTACGCGTTTCAGCCCCCTTCAGTTCAGGAAATATGCCGTAGTGTTGAGCTTGTTTTTCATCTGGTTATTTGCCGGGTTTATAGGATTCGGGAATTCTGTGGTCCGCTCCTGTATTATGCTGAGTGTTTATTTTGTCTATGTGCTGCTTCAGAGAAAACCGGATCTGCTTCACTCACTTTCCCTTTCGGCATTGATTATCCTGTGTCTGGATACACAGCAGATTTTTGATGTTGGATTCCAGCTTAGTTTTCTGGCTGTTTTGGGCATTTTTTGGCTGAATCAGCCTTTACTGCGGTATTTTCCTGAACAGGACCATTATTTGAAAAAGCTGCTGTTCAGTACCATAACCATATCACTGTCTGCACAGCTGGCAACACTGCCGTTAATACTGTATTATTTTCACCAGTTTTCGCTGATTTCTTTTCCTGCAAATATCCTGATCATCCCCTTTTCGGAATCAGTTATTGTATTTTCTTTTCTGATGACAGTTCTTATCGCTCTGCAACTTGATTTCACCCTGTTCAATGTGATCTATGATTCCTCTATCAATATTCTTTTGAAGGTGATTCATGGGCTGGCAGAATCCAAATCCCTGTTTTACACGGATATTCCGATGAATCCGGCTGAAGTGTTTCTACTCTTCATAATGGTGTATATGACAGGAGTTGTGCTCAGGAAATATAGTCTTAGAAACAAAGTTAGAATGACGGCAGCAGTGGTTGTATTTTTTATTTTTCGTACAGGATGTAATGTATATGAGAACCAAAGGAATGAAATTCTTTTTTATGAGATGGATAAAAGCCGGATTTTTTCAATAAAAAAAGGAAATATAGCTGAATTCTGGGTTTCTGAAAAGTCGGACGAAGAGAAGATCCGGAAGTTTATTATAAGCCCTTACTGCTCTTCCAGACGGGTTCGCAGCTTTGATGTAAAAACCTTTCCCCTTACCGCACAACACATGGAATACGAAGGGCAAATTTATCCCTTAAAATAACCTTGTTTGAAATTCATTTTTCCCGTATTTACAACGTATAAAGCTCTTATTTAGAAAGATTACAAACTGGCTAATTGTGAGATTTCTCACTTTTCGATATTGTTAACATTTCTTAATTTTGTGGAAATTCAAATTTAAACTTATATGGCAGGTTTAACGAGTTCTACGATAGGTAGAAAATATGCTATGGCATTATCAGCTATGTTTTTGCTGATTTTTCTTATACTGCATTTGACAACCAACTTATTATCAGTTCTTAACCGTGATGCTTTCAATACCGCATCAGACTTTATGGGCTATAATCCGTTTGTGCAGTTCTTAATGCAGCCTATTCTTGGCTTTGCAGTAATTTTCCATTTTGTAATGGGATTTGTATTGGAAATCAAGAATAATAAAGCACGTCCGGTAAAGTACGAATCAAACAATCCTTCTGTGAACTCTTCATGGATGTCCAGAAATATGATTATTTCCGGTGCCGTTGTTCTGGCTTTCCTTGCGCTTCACTTATATGATTTCTGGTTGCATGAAATTACGTATAAGTACGTTGATGGAACAGCTCCTGATGCTGAACGTTTCTGGCCGGAACTGCACGAGAAGTTTGGAGACCTTTGGAGAGTGGCTTTATATGTAATCTCTTTTGTTCTGTTAGGACTACACTTAGCTCACGGATTCCAGTCTTCGTTCCAGTCAATCGGGGCAAGACATCCAAAATATACTCCGGTAATTAAAGCTTTCGGAAAATGGTATTCAATCCTTATCCCGGCAGGTTTTATTTTTATCGCAATTTATCACTTTGTAACTCAATAATATCAATATACTAATATGAGTAAATTAGATTCAAAAATTCCGGCAGGTCCTTTAAAGGATAAGTGGAAAAATCATAAAGACCATATGAACCTTGTTGCCCCAAACAACAGAGATAAGATTGATATTATTGTTGTAGGAACAGGTTTGGCAGGAGGTTCTGCTGCTGCTACTCTGGCAGAGCAGGGATATAATGTAAAAGCATTCTGTTATCAGGATTCCCCAAGAAGAGCACACTCAATTGCTGCCCAGGGGGGGATCAATGCTGCTAAGAACTATCAGGGTGACGGGGATTCAACATACAGGTTATTCTACGATACCATCAAAGGTGGTGATTATAGAGCAAGAGAAGCCAACGTTTACAGATTGGCCGAAGTATCTGCTAATATCATTGACCAGTGTGTTTCCCAGGGGGTTCCTTTCGGTAGAGATTACGGCGGCCAGTTAGACAACCGTTCATTTGGTGGAGTTCAGGTAAAAAGAACGTTCTACGCAAAAGGGCAGACAGGTCAGCAGTTATTATTAGGTGCCTATTCAGCAATGAGCCGTCAGATCGGTAAAGGAAGAATCAAAATGTACAACCGTCACGAAATGTTAGATCTTGTTATTGTTGACGGAAAGGCAAGAGGAATCATCGCAAGAAACCTGGTGACAGGTGAAATCGAAAGACATTCTGCGCACGCAGTAGTAATTGCTTCCGGAGGATACGGAAACGTATATTTCCTTTCTACCAATGCAATGGGATCAAACGTTTCCGCGGCTTGGAAAATCCACAAAAAAGGAGCTTATTTCGCCAACCCTTGCTACGTGCAGATTCACCCGACATGTATTCCGGTTCACGGAACACAACAGTCCAAACTGACTTTGATGTCCGAATCATTAAGAAACTCAGGAAGAATCTGGGTTCCTAAAAAAATTGAAGATTCAGTAGCGATCAGAGAAGGTAAACTGAGACCTGAAAATATTAAAGAAGAAGATAGAGATTACTATCTGGAAAGAAGATATCCTGCATTCGGTAACCTTGTACCTAGAGACGTTGCTTCAAGAGCTGCTAAGGAAAGATGTGATGCCGGATTCGGAATCGAAAATAATGATACTAAAGAAGGAGTTTACCTGGATTTCTCTACAGAGATCATGAAAAAAGGTAAAGAAGCTGCTATCGAAAAACATCTTCATAATCCTACAGATCAGCAGATCTATGATCTTGGTAAAAAGTGGGTAGAGGAGAAATATGGTAACCTTTTCGTTATGTACGAAAAAATTACAGCCGATGATCCTTACAAAACGCCAATGAAGATTTATCCTGCGGTACACTACACCATGGGAGGAGTATGGGTGGATTATAACCTTCAGTCTACCATTCCGGGATGTTTCGTAATTGGTGAAGCCAACTTCTCAGACCACGGAGCGAACAGACTTGGGGCTTCTGCATTGATGCAGGGGCTTGCAGACGGATATTTCGTGCTTCCTTACACCATTGCAGATTACCTTTCAGCGGATATCAGAACGGGAGCTATTCCTACCGATTCAGGTGAATTTATTGAAGCTGAAAAAGGAATTAAAGATAAAATTGATTTCTTCCTGAACAACAAAGGAACTCATTCAGTAGACTATTTCCACAAAAAGCTTGGGCACATTATGTGGAATAAAGTTGGAATGGGAAGAACTCCTGAAGGATTAAAAGAAGCGATCAAAGAAATTGAAGAAGTAAGAAACGATTTCTGGAAGAATGTAAAAGTACCTGGTGAAAGCGATGGAATGAACACTGAACTTGAAAAAGCATTCAGAGTAGCGGACTTCCTTGAATTAGGTCAATTAATGGCTATCGATGCGCTGAACAGAGAAGAATCCTGTGGTGGACATTTCCGTTGGGATCATGCCACTCCGGATGGAGAAGCGGAAAGAGACGACGTAAACTTCAAATACGTTGGAGCTTGGGAATATCAGGGTAGCGACATCAATAAAGAGGTGTTGCACAAGGAAGAACTGATATACGAAAACATCGAGGTTAAAACTAGAAGTTACAAATAAATAATCTCCAACCTATAAATATAACATTATGAGTGCAAAAAAAGGCTTACATCTTACGCTGAAAATTTGGAGACAAAAAAATAATAAATCTAAAGGTCAGTTTGAGACCTATAAAATATCAGATGTTTCTACAGATTCTTCTTTTCTGGAAATGTTAGACATTCTGAATGAAAATCTAATTAACGAAGGTAAAGAACCTGTTGCTTTCGATCACGACTGCCGTGAAGGGATCTGCGGGATGTGTTCTCTTTACATCAATGGTAGAGCTCATGGGCCGGATACGGGTATTACAACCTGCCAGCTTCACATGAGAATGTTCAAAGACGGAGAAACCATCGTTATTGAACCTTGGAGAAGTGCTGCTTTTCCAGTGATCAAAGACTTAATGGTAGACAGAAGCGCATTCGACAGGGTAATGGCTGCCGGTGGCTTCATTTCTGTGAATACTTCCGGGAATACACTGGATGCCAATGCAATTCCTGTTCCTAAAGAAGATGCAGACAAAGCAATGGATGCTGCAGCTTGTATCGGATGCGGAGCTTGTGTAGCTACCTGTAAAAACGGATCAGCAATGCTATTCGTGGGAGCTAAAGTTTCTCAGTATGCTTTACTTCCTCAGGGTAGAGTAGAAGCGAAGAGAAGAGTTCTTAATATGGTGAAAGCCATGGACGAAGAAGGATTCGGAAACTGTTCAAATACAGGAGCATGTGAAATAGAATGCCCTAAAGGTATTTCTCTTGAGAATATTGCAAGAATGAACAGAGAGTACATGGCTGCACTTGTAGACCAGGGATAGAATTCATTCAAATACAATAAAAAATCGCCTTCATTTCTGGAGGCGATTTTTTCATGTGAATATATAAAATTAGAATTTTCCATGTTTCACTAACCTTTATGGGGAACCAGAAAGCTCGTGAAGCAGAAAAAGCTGGCCATATTTCAGTTAAATTCAGGAGGTTGAAGCTTTAAAAATTTCTTACAATATCAGCTTTCAATTGATGGTGTTATCTACTATTGAATCATTTTATACTGTTTTCAATTGAATGTGTTAAATTTTTGTTAAACGTTTGATTTTCAGTTTGTTTTGTTTGTTGTGTCCAGTATTTTTAAAAAACCAACATTAAAAATTTTGAAAATGGAAAAAATGAAAAAACTTTCAAAAAGTGTTATGAAAGAAATTAACGGTGCTGCCGGAACTGGTGATAGCTGCAGAAGTCACAGCGAGTGCCCTCCGGGTCACATCTGTATGCCGGTTGCTGGTGGAGGAATGATCACCTTTATTTGCTATCCTGTACAGCAGGCTTAAAATAAGAACTGCCTCAAACAAGGCAGTTCTTTTATCTGAAACAGTAACAAAAGAATTGTAGTATAAAGATAAAAAGAGTCAGATACCGACCGTCAAAGGCAAGAATGATTCAAAAACAATAAAAGATCGCCTTCATTTTTTGGAGGCGATTTCCTTTTAAATTTATTTTCCTGTTAAAGTTTGTTAACTTATTACCATGTTTTTGCTATTCTTTATTTAATAAGTATATATTTGGAGGGTATTTGAATTGTTTTTATGGAAATTTATAAATACCCTTTGCCGTTCATACGCAGAAAGATAAAATAATTGAAAAACTTCTTTTTGAGAGGGATCATAAATTTTTCAAAAAAAATAATCAGGGTGAATTAGCAAGCCCTAAAAAACGTATTTTTGTGTAATATTAAAAATTGAAATGAAAAAATATCTTTTATTGTTTATCATCGCGGTTTTTGCGGTGTCTTGTTCAAAAAAAGTTGAAGTAAAAGGAAAGATCACAGGTGGATCACCATTGGAAAGAATAGAGCTGATAGAAGCTTCAGGTGTTGCTACTTTACCTTTGGTGAATTTAGGATTAGATAAAAACGGAAATTTTTCCGGTTCCTTTAATGCCCCGAAAGACGGGATGTATGAGATTTCTTACGGAGAGAAAAGAAATCTGATCTATTTAAAAGCAGGACAAAATTTAAATATTTCCGGTAACGGTGCCACATTCCCTATGGAATATGTAATTACCGGTGATGCTAAAAAGAACAACGATTTCTTTGTAGCAACCCAAAAATATCTGGGAACCTATGCACAGAAGGCGAACGTTCCTGAGCTGATGAGAAAAGACGAAAAAACATTTCTTCAGGGAGTTCAGAAAATAGATAGTGACATCAAGAAAAATATTGATGAGAACATTAAGAAATTCAATCCTGATAACGATATTGTAGAGTGGAAGAAAATAGATGTTTCCAGTACAGTTCTTACCATTATGGCTCAGTATGAAATGATGAAGAAAATGTCTGAAGGTCCGGCTTTTAAAGTTACAAAAGCTTTTACCGACTATGAAGAGAAACTGCAGGAGAATAAAGATAAAATGCTGAAAACAAGCCCTATTTACAGAAGCTATTTATTAAACAAATATAATTCTGATTTCCAGAAATTTGCAGAACCAAAAGTAGCTAATAATCCAGGGGTGACGTTAACTGAATTATTCACTCAGTTTTTGAAAAACCAGAAAGATGTACCACAGACGAAGAAAGATTACCTTCTTTCATTTATCGCAGCTCAGGATATGCGTCCGGGAGCAGATCCTAAAGCGCTGGACAGAGTTTCTAAGATCATTGATGAAGAAATCAAGGATAGCGGAATTAAAAAGAGCTTAAAAGATCTTCATCTGGCAATAACAGGTGTGAAAGTTGGAGAAGCAGCTCCGGATGCCTCATTAATTAAACAGGACGGTAAATCATATAAGATTTCAGAAACAAAAGGAAAGCCTGCAATGCTTGTATTCTATGCATCATGGAATCCTTACATCGCAGAAGCTACTGTGCCGATCCTAAAAGAAGTGGTGAACTTCTATAAATCTAAAATGAACTTTGTATTTGTAAACCTGGACGATACAAAAGATCAGTTTATCAAAACAAGCAACGCTCTTCTGAAAGGTATTCCGGGAGTAAATGTATACGGAGAAGGAGGCCTGAACTCAGATGTTGCCAAAAAATACGGAATCTATGGATTTAAACTTCCATGTTTTGTAGTGATTGATAAAGACGGTAAAATTGCCAGCAGATCTTTCGTAAATATCGGAGAACAGGAACTGGTAAATATTCTGGATAAGCAGACAGGTCTTACAGCACCTAAAGTAAATCCTAACATTCAGCTTCAGCCTGGAGGAATGATGGTTGATCCTTCACAGCCTGCACAACCTGCACAACCTGCAAATCCGCAGCCTGCACCTGTAAAATAGTAAACTTTAACATACATGAAAACCTTATCCTCGGATAAGGTTTTTTTTTATTGTATTTTTGCGGGATAAAGCCGGAAGGTTTTATGATTTAGAAAAATAGAAATTGAGGGATGAGACCGAAAGATTCCATCCAGTATTAGAAAAAATTGAATTTTACGGATGAAAAAGAAAAAGAATATAATTCTTGAAAATATCAGACTTATGGCTGCAGGGGCTAAAGGAGTAGCCATAGGGAAAACGGAGGAAGGTAAAACAGTGCTGGTTTCAGGAGCTGTGCCGGGAGACTTAGTAAATGCCAGGGTAAAGAAGGCTAAATCCAAATATTTTGAAGCCGAAGCGATAGAAATTGTAGAAGAATCCCCTTTCAGAACAGAACCTAGATGTATTCATTTCGGGGCCTGCGGTGGATGTAAATGGCAGAATATGAGCTATGAAAAACAACTGGATTTCAAACAGGAAGAAGTCTATAACAATATCAAAAGAATTGGCGGAATTGATGATTTTGTAACCGTACCGATTCTGGGCTCTGAAGAACAATATTTCTATAGAAACAAAATGGAATTTTCTTTTTCCAATGCACGCTGGCTGACATTGGATGAAGTAAACTCACAAGAAGATATCAATGATAAAAATGCCCTTGGCTTTCACATCCCGGGAATGTGGAGCAAAATTCTTGATCTTAAAGAATGTTTCCTTCAGGAAGATCCTTCCAATGCTATAAGATTGGCTGTAAAAGAATACAGTGACAATAACGGCCTTGAATTTTTTGATGTTAAAAATCATGCGGGTTTCCTGAGAACCCTGATGATGAGACAGAACTCTAAAGGAGAATGGATGGTATTGTTCCAGCTTTATCAGGAAGAAAAAGAAAGCCGGGAAAAACTTTTTGAGTTTTTACTGGAGAAATTCCCTCAGATCAAAACACTGGTGTATGCCATCAATCCAAAACCCAATGATTCTATTTACGATCTGGATATTAATGTTTACTCTGGTGAAGGCTATTTGATGGAAGAAATGGACGGGCTTAAATTTAAAATAGGTCCGAAATCCTTTTTCCAGACCAATTATAAACAGGCACTTGAATTATACAGAAAAACTCTGGAATTTGCTGACCTGAAAGGAACAGAAGTTGTATACGACCTGTATACCGGAACAGGAACTATTGCTCAATATGTAGCAAGAAATGCTAAACAGGTTATCGGGATAGAATCTGTTCAGGAGGCAATTGATGCAGCAATTGAACATGCAGAGCTCAATGGTCTTGATAACTGTACTTTCTATTGTGGAGATATGAAAGATATTTTCAATGATGAGTTCCTGAAAAATCACCCTAAAGCCGATGTTCTGATTACAGATCCGCCAAGAGACGGGATGCACCAGAAAGTTGTAGAGCAGATTCTGAAGCTTTCACCGGAAAAAGTAGTGTATGTAAGCTGTAACTCTGCAACACAAGCCAGAGACCTTGCATTGATGAAAGAACACTATACCCTGGTTAAAATACTACCTGTAGATATGTTCCCACAGACGCACCATGTTGAAAATATTGCCCTGCTGATCAAAAAATAACGATTTAAACTTGAAAATATAACCTGAAATTTTAAATGAAAGAAGTGAAAAACCTTAGGAATACCGCATTCATTATACTGGCGCTGACATTAGGGCAGGGTGGATTGAAAGCACAAGAGAAAGATTCTGCTGCAGTAAAAACAGATACAGCCAAAGTAAAAAAAGATGATCCGAAAAAGAAACCGGCGATGAAATCCTATAAAGAGATCATTACCGATAAGGCAGTTTCAGATCAGGGTGTTTTCACCGTTCATAAAATTGAAGACAAATATTATTTTGAAATTCCTGATAAAATGTTGAAAAAGGAATTTCTTTTAGTGACCAGACTTACCAAAGCAGCAGCTGGAATGCGCTCGGGAACTACCGGTTATGCCGGAGACCAGATTGGTCAGCAGGTGGTTGCCTTTGAAAAAGGCCCTAAAGATAAAATCCTTCTGAGATCTATTTCGTATGTAGACTATGCAAAAGATTCTACATCAGATATGTATAATTCCGTGATCAGAAATAACGTACAGTCTATCATTAAATCTTTTGATGTAAAAACGTACGGTAATGATAAAAAATCTTCGGTAATTGAAGTAACAGATCTTCTGAATTCTGACAATGAAATGGTTTCTTTCTCCGTAAGAAATAAAGATGCATTTAAAGTAGGGGCATTTCAGAAAGATATGTCTTTTGTCAACTTCGTAAAATCATTCCCTGGAAATATTGAAGTCAATACCACTAAAACTTTTGCACGTACTTTAGGAAAACCGCTGCCGGGAACTCCGCCTGCCGATATCCCGAAAGTAAGCGGAAACTATACCGTAGAGATCAACTCATCATTTGTGCTTCTGCCGGAAAACAAAATGCAGGCACGTTATTTTGATCCAAGAGTAGGATATTTTGCAGTAGGCTATACAGACTTCGATTTAGACCCTCAGGGAGTAAAAAGAATCTCTCTGGTCAAAAGATGGAGACTGGAACCTAAACCTCAGGACCTTGAAAAATATAAAAGAGGAGAATTGGTAGAGCCTGCAAAGCCTATCGTATTCTATATAGATCCTGCAACACCTAAAAAATGGGTTCCTTATCTGATTCAGGGAGTGAATGACTGGCAAAAGGCTTTTGAAAAAGCTGGTTTTAAAAATGCAGTGTATGCAAAAGTTCCGGATCCTAAAACAGATTCAGAATGGAGTCTCGAAGATGCAAGGTTCTCTGCCATTGTTTATAAACCTTCAGACGTTCCGAACGCTTCAGGACCTTCAATTTCAGATCCGAGAACAGGAGAAATTCTGGAAAGTCATATCAACTGGTATCATAATGTAATGCTTCTGCTGAGAAACTGGTATTTTGTACAGGCAGCTCCTAATGATGAAAGAGCCCGAAAAGTAAAATTTGATGATAAGCTGATGGGAGAACTGATTCGTTTCGTTTCTTCTCATGAAGTAGGGCATACTTTAGGACTAAGGCATAATTTTGGCTCAAGTTCTACCGTGCCGGTTGAAAAGCTGAGAGATAAAAAATGGCTGGAAAAAAATGGGCACACCCCTTCCATTATGGATTATGCGAGATTCAATTATGTTGCACAGCCGGAAGATAATATCGGGGATTCCGGAATTATGCCGAGAATTGGTGACTATGACGACTGGGCCATTGAATGGGGATACAGAAGATTCTATCAGTATAACACTCCGGATGCAGAAAAAGAACATCTGAATAAATGGGTCATTAAAAACCTGAAGAATGAAAGGCTTTGGTTTGGTACAGAAAGCAATCCTTTAGATCCAAGATCGCAGAGTGAACAGGTTGGTGACAATGCCATGCTTGCCAGTACTTACGGAATTAAAAATCTGAAGAGAATTATAGATAACCTGGACAAATGGACGGCTACCCCGAATGAAGATTATGAAAACCTTGGAATGATGTATGATCAGGTTGTATCACAATTCAGAAGATATACGGGACATGTTTCAAAATATATTGGAGGCCAGATGGAAACTCCTAAAACAGCAGAACAGTCCGGAGCAGTGTATGAAGCTGTTGCTAAAAAAGATCAGCAGGAAGCCATGAGATTTTTAGAAGAAAATGTTTTTACAACACCGCAGTGGCTGATTAAAAAAGAGATATTTGAAAAAACAGGAAAGACACCGGTAAAAACAGTTGAAGAAATTCAGAATGGAGTTCTTACAAGAATTTTAAGCCCTTTTGTATTACAGAATATGTACCAGATGGAAGCGGTAGATCAGAATACCTATTCCGTGGTTAATCTACTGTCAGACCTTAATAATTCAATTATCAGAAAACAGAGTCCGGATGTATATGGAAGAAACCTGCAGCGAAATTATATAGACAGCCTGATTAAACTTGTTGATACAAAAGTTTCAGATAAATCTGATGTTGCCGCTATTGCAAGAGGAAATTTAAATACAATAAAAAAAGAGCTTTCAGTAAAAGCAGATCCTGATACAGTCAATAAGTACCACTATGAAGACCTTGTTTTCAGAATTGAAAAAGCATTAGATCCAAAATAACAATATGAAATACCTAAGATATCTTATAGTATTATGCGGCCTTTGTATGATCTGGTCATGCGGGGGAGACGATGACATATGCGAAAGCGGAGAGGGAACTCCCCGAATGAAAATAGGCTTCAAATCTAAAGCAACCGGTAAGATTATTCCCTTGGAAAATGTCTATGTTGCAGTAGACTATGGTTCCGGAAAAGTAGAATTGGGAAGACAACAGAATGTTGAGACCATACTTGCTCCCTTAAGAGTAGATGATAGCCCGTATACGGATATTTATCTCAGAAGGGAAGAAAAGGGAAAAGAATCTCAGATAAGAATCAGTTATACCACAAAAGCAACTTATGTATCTCCGGGGTGCGGTGTAAAAAAATCCTATGAGAATCTAAATGCAGAATTAATAACCGCTGATCCTGTCAATGGAACGGAAGTAGTACAAAATCAAATAGAGAATGAAGACAAGACTAATATTTACCTTCTTTTTTAGCCTGATCGGGATACTGACACTGGCTCAGGAAGAAAAAGAAGTGAAGAAAACCAAGTGGAAATACGAGCCTAATTTCATGGTAGGTCTTGATGCGCTGAATACAGGAGTATCTTTTTTTTCAGACCGTATGCTGTATCAGGGGTTTATCTCCTCCAGGATAAAAGAAAATATTCATGCCATTGCCGAAGCCGGTTTTGAAAAAAATGTCTATCAGAAAAATGGATATGATGCAAAGGCAAGCGGCCCTTTTGTAAAACTGGGAGCCTTTTATATGCTGGCAAAAGATCCGGAAAATGCATTCAATGGTTTCTATGCCGGAGGTAAAGCAGGAGGAGCCTTTTATAACCAGGAATATATGGCGATCCCGGTGCGTGGATTTGGCGGAAGTACTTCTTCTGTAGCATTTCCGTCCTCTTCCCAGTCTTCTTTCTGGCTGGAAGGAACATTGGGGGGCAGAGTTCAGCTGTTCGAATCTGATTTTTATATTGACGTCAATCTCCAGCCAAGATACCTTGTATATACCTCTAAGCAGGATAATATATCACCAATGATTATCCCCGGATTTGGCCGAAGCTCTTCCAAATTCAATATGGGTTTTGCATGGAACATAGCCTATAAGTTTTAAAATGAAAATGGTATAAAAAAACAGAACTCCGGAAGCACCGGAGTTTTGTTTTTTTTATGGATAGAGTGAAAGATATTGCGTTTTCCTGTGATAGAAATAAATTGGCATTTATGGTATTTTTTTGTCAATGTAATTGGGTATTTGTTTTAAAGTGTTGATTTTTTTTAATTTAAGTTGGATGTTGTTGTTTGTGTGTTTTTATAGGTTTGTTGTTGTTTTGTTTGTTAAAAAACGGTTATTTTGATGTTTAAATAGGATTTTAAGTTTTTTCGTTGAATATTTTTTATATTTTTGCTGGATATGAATTTGTTAAAAAGTAATTTATGAAAAAACTTATTACTACTTTATGTTTAAGTTTGATAGGAGGTACAGCCCTTGCGCAATGGTCTCCTGCCAGACCGGAAACAAAGGTCAGGTCAATTGATCTGAAGTCACCTACGGGAATGGTGAGGCAGAGTTTCAAACTGGATATCAATTTACTAAGGGAGCAGCTTAAAAATGCTCAGGAAATGGGAAAAGGGAGTAAGCCTGTGGTTATCTCCATTCCAACATTAAGCGGGAAAATAGAAAAATTTAATGTGTACAGTTTTCCGGTTTTTGTAAAATCTCTTGCGGACAGATATAATTTGGGTTCCTATGTGGGAGTTGGGATTGATGATCCGGGAAAATACCTGAGATTCTCATTGGCTCCGAATGATTTCCAGTCTATGATTATCAAAGGAGGAGAATATGAATTCATCGATCCGCAGAATGCAGATAAAACACTTTACGGAGTTCATCCTAAAACGGTAAACACGGAAGGTAAAAGTTTTGTATGTACTACATCGGAAAACCCAAATGAAGTTCATCAGATAGAACAGATGTTCAGATCCGGGCAGACTTTCAGCAACCAGCCGACAGATTTCTCCAGAAGTTCTGACAAGAAGTACCGTACAATGAGACTGGCTCTTTCGGCTACAGGAGAATATACTACTTTTCATGGAGGTACCAAGCAGTTGGCACTTCAGGCAATGAATGCTACAATGACAAGAGTAAATGCAGTATTTGAAAAAGATCTTGCGCTTCACTTAAATGTTCAGGATTTTGAGAATATTATTTTTACGGATGCAACTTCAGATCCTTATTCAAACAATTTAAATTTACAGCTGCAGCAGACGCTTACATCATTGGTAGGCAACGAAAACTATGATATAGGCCACGTATTTAATGCTGCCGGAAATAACGGAAATGCCGGATGTATCGGCTGCGTATGTATATCTCCGGTTTCCACTACAGACAGAGCAAAAGGGTCTGCCTTTACTCAGAGTACAAGCCCGGTAGGGGATAATTTTGATATTGATTTTGTAGCTCATGAGATGGGGCACCAGCTGGGAGCTAATCATACCTTTGCCCATACCCTGGAAAGTGCAGGAAAGAATGTTGAACCAGGCTCCGGAACCACTATTATGGGGTATGCAGGAATTACAGGTGCTAATACAGATGTTCAGCCTCATTCCGATCCGTTTTTTCATCATGTGAGCATTCAGCAGATTCAAACCAATCTTACCAACAAGCTATGTGATATAGAAACTCCGGTTACCAATAACCCTCCTGTTGTTGCTGCATTACCTACTTATAATATTCCTAAAGGAACAGCATTCGTATTAACAGCTTCTGCTACCGATCAGGAAAATGATGCGCTTACCTATATTTGGGAGCAGATTGATAATGCTGCGCTTGTTATTGATAAAAATAATCTCGGGAATACCACTTCAGGGGCTACATTCAGATCGCAGCCGGCCAGTACAAGCCCTACAAGATATTTCCCTAAATTATCTTCAGTACTTGCCGGAGTATTGGATAATTCAAACAACGGTTGGGAATCTGTTTCTAAAGTGGCAAGAACGACCAACTTTGCTGTAACTGTAAGAGATAATAATCCAAACCCGGCAGAACAGCAGACTAATTATGGTACACAAACCATTGTGGTAGGAAATGACGGACCATTTAAAGTGAATACTCAGTACGTATATCATAATTCACCAACTGCCGTTGAATGGGATGTGGCCAATACAACAGCTGCTCCATACAACTCTGCGAATGTTAAAATTGATTATACAACAGACAATGGAACATCATGGACTGTTCTTTCAAATTCAACAGCCAATGATGGTTCAGAAGTGTTTTCTTTCCCTTCCTCATTGAACGGCCAGACCATTAAATTGAGAATTTCCTCAATAGGTAATGTATTCTATGCTGTTAAAGCAATTAATGTCGTTACTTTAATTGCTTGTGATGGTACTGCGCCGGTTGGTATAAGTGTGAGTAATATTACTCCTAGCTCAGCTGCAGTAACATGGGCGCCTGTACCAACAGCTACGTATGTCGTGAGATATAAGAAGGTAAGTGAGACAACATGGCAAACAATCAATACAACTTCAAATACAGTAACGCTGCCAAACCTTGTTGATGGAACTGCATATGAAGTACAGGTTGCAACAGTCTGCTCTGGAACTACTGGAACCTATTCTGCACCTTCAGGATTTACAACACCAGGTCTTGTATATTGTAATGTACAATCCGGAAACGGAACAGATGACCACATCGCTAACATATCATTATCAAATATAACAAGCAACCCTTCTGGTCCTAGTGTGTATACCAATTATACTACGAATCCTGCATTGCAGATCAATTTGGTAGCAGGTACCCAATATACACTTTCTATTACAAAAGGATGGACAACCGGTGCTGTTCCTGAAATGGTAACTGCCTGGATCGACTTTAACAGAAACGGAAGCTTCGAAGATAGTGAAAGAGTTTTAATGGTTTCTAATGCAACAACCAATACACAGAACCCTGTTACTTCATCATTTACAGTTCCTGCCAATGCTGTTATAGGACAGGGATTAAGAATGAGAGCCAGTGTGTTCTATTACCAGACTCCAGGCTATGTAATTTCTACTGCTCCATGCGGTACTGTAGGTTTATACGGAGAAGTTGAAGACTACAACGTAGTGGTAACTTCACCAAATTTAGGAACAAGTGACATTAAAAAAGCCAATGACGGAATCCAGATCTATCCTAATCCGGTAAGTGATATTCTTAACGTAACAAAAGTTTCGGATAAAGCAGCATATAAAATTTATAATGCAGCCGGCCAGCTTGTAAGTGATGGAAATATCAACAGCGGAAAGATCAATGTTTCCTCTTTAATTAAAGGCGGATATGTGATCACAATAGATGATAATGGAAAAGAGCAATTCCGATCTAAATTTATCAAAAAGTAACTGATTCGCTTGAAATAACGTTAATCCCCGGTAAATCCGGGGATTTTTTATTTTATGATGTAAAAACAAATATTATGAAAATTTTACAAAAAAAATACTTGTTCCTGTGAGATTAGTAATGAAAAATGATTAGATTTGTATGATTAATATAATAATGAGAACATTATGAAGAAACTCTTTACTTCTTTAATACTTCTTCTGTGTTTGATAAACATTGGCTTTGTATCAGAGCTCTATGGTCAGACACCCGCGACATTACCCTATAGCCAGGACTTTACGGCAGGTAATGATTTCACAATTCTGAATGGTACCCAGGTTAACAAATGGGTACACGGTAACGTAGTCGGAAATCCCGGAAACTCCCTTTTCATTTCTAATGATGATGGAGCTAGTAATGTTTATGACAACGGTACCAAAAGTGTTACTTTTGCCTATAGGGATATTACCATTCCTGCAGGATCTGTTATTGGTAACTTTTCGTTTGACTGGAAAGCTAACGGAGAATCCACCTATGATTATTTAAGAGTATGGCTGGTTCCTACCACATATACTCTTACCCCGGGAACGGCAATTACTACCGGAACCGGAAGAACACTGGTAAGTGGTGGACGTTTTGAACTTCAGTCAACCTGGCAAACTTATTCTACCAGCAACTTAGCTATTAATACATTTGCTGGTGGTACTATGCGTCTTGTATTTGAATGGGTTAATGATACTTCAGATGGATCAAATCCTCCGGCATCTATTGATAATATCTCACTCTCAGTACCTTCGTGTCTCTTCCCTATATCATTGGCAGTTCCTACAGTAGGCGCTAATTCTGCAAGCCTTTCATGGGCTCCTCAGGGAACAGCTCCGGCTAATGGTTATGAATATTATTATAGTACAACCAATACACCTCCTGCAGCGGGTGTATCAGGTACTCCTTTTGCTGGTACTACGGTTAACCTTCCTGGATTAACTACTGGTGCCACATATTACTGGTGGGTAAGATCAGTTTGTTCCGGTACAGATAAAAGTGCCTGGGCAGCTGGTCCTTCATTCATGACCGGACAAATCGGGCAAGGAAACCTTACTGGGGTATTACCGGATTATTCATATTATGGATACAACTACTCCCAGCAGATTTATACTGCAGCTGAAGTAACGGCTGCCGGTACCAACAGCTATATTACAGCTATTAAATTCTATGTAGCAACAACTTCAACCCCTCAAACCAACTATAATGACTGGACGGTTTATATGGGGAATACCACTCAGAATAACTTTGCCACTACAACAAGCTGGGTGCCTTTGGCTAATTTAAAACAGGTATATACGGGAACTCTACCTACTATGAATGAGGGGACCTGGGTGACCATACCTCTGAGCAACCCGTTTGTTTGGGATGGAACAAGTAACATTGTCATCGCTGTAGATGAAAACTCTCCGGGCTATACCTCATCTCCGGGTGCTACCTGGGGGAATTATGCTGCCGGAACCAACAGAGGTATTCTTTTCTACGAAGATAGTACCAACCCGGATCCTGCTGCTCCGCCAACAGCAACCAGCAGATATGCTAATATCCCGAAACTGGTATTGGTAAGTGAAGCTCTTCAGCCGTGTTCTGCTGCGCCGCCTGCCAATATTGCGGTAACTGGTATTACACCTACTTCAGCTAATGTAAGCTGGACACCTACCCTTGGGGCAACATACGTTCTGCAATACAGAGTAGCACCTAATGGTCCTTGGACACAGGTTCAGATAAATACGCCTCTCACATCAAGCTGGCCTCTTACCGGTCTTTTAGAACAGACACAGTATGAAGTTCAGATCGCAACAAAATGTAATGGCAGCCAGGGAGCATTCTCTCCAGGTGTGTTTTTCACAACTCCTCCTATTACATATTGTGCTGCTGCTTCTACAAGTGCCACCATTGATGGATACATCAGTAAAGTTGTAGTAAATCCAACAGGAGGAATACCAGTGACAAGTAATTCTGGTTTCAGTAACTATACAGATTATACAACAGATCCTGCAAGACTTATTACTTTATCAAGAGGATTAAATAATAATACCATTTCAATTACCAAAGCATGGCCGGATTACCAATGGTCTTTTGCAACCGGGGTATGGATTGACTTTAACAGAAACGGAGTATTTGAGCCTTCTGAAAAGGTTTTAACTTCAGGAAGCAATACAACTTCTCCGGTTACCGCTACCTTCTATGTGCCAACTGTAGCAGAAGGTGCTTATGGTGGTGCCCTTACTACCCGTATGCGTGTAGCCCTTAGAGAAAGTACTGCACCGGCTGCCTGTGGTACATTTACTTATGGTGAAGTAGAAGACTATGCTGTAAAACTGGTTGACCAGCCGGCATGTACTAATGCCCCACCTACCAATATTACAGTAACAAACCTTACTGCAAACACAGCTACGGTATATTGGACAGCCGCAGCTAATGCTACCTATTCACTTAGATATAGAGTAGTAGGAGGAGGATGGATTGCAACAATAAACCCTGTCCCTGCTCCAGGAAATAGCTATACCATTACTGGCCTGCTAGAACAGACTAAATATGAAGTACAGATAGCTACCAAATGTGGTACTGCTGCTCTGGGAGCATATTCTGCTTCAGTAGAATTTACTACACCGCCATTATCATACTGTGATATGACAGGTACAGGAACTAACGACCACATTTCAAATGTAACTGTTACTTCTATTAACCCTGGTGTGCCGGTAATGAGTAATACTTCTGTACAGACCAATTATTTCAGCTACACAACACCGGAAACTCTGATCACTCTTGACGCAGGTTCTGTCGGTAATAAAATTTCTGTAGCTAAAGGCTGGACAGCAGCAACCAACAGTGATGCTGTTACAGCTTGGATCGATTTCAACAGAAACGGACAGTTTGAAACAGGTGAACGTATCCTTATTGCACCATCAAATACGAATACTCCTGTTACAGGAACTTTCAATGTTCCGAATGATGCTTATGTAGGACAGTATACTACAACAATGAGAGTGGTGCTGAAGCGTGGAAGCGCACCAACCATGTGCCAGAATGCGGCCAACGGAGAAGTAGAAGACTATGCGGTAAGAATCAGACCGTGTACAACAACTACTCCGAACCAGCCTAACATTACACCTACACACAACTCTGCAACAATTAACTTTACAGGTCCTGCAACTACTGTTACATACCTTGTAAGATACAGAACTCAGGGACCTCCTCCGGGAGCCTGGACAGAAGTATATGCTTCTACTGTTCTGAATAACGTTCCGCTTGTTATCACAGGATTGGCAAATGCTACAACTTATGAAGTTCAGATCGCTGCAGTTTGCGGTGGAGTAACTGGAAACTTTACACCAATAAAGACATTCACAACAAGATGTGATCCTACTCCTCCGAATGTTACGGTAAGCAATATTACTTCCAACTCTGCCCTTATTACCTGGGCACCGGTAGTAGCAAGCTCAACGTACGTTTTTGAATGGAGAAAAGTTGGAACAACAACCTGGACTCAGATTACAGGTATTGTACCTCCTACCAACACCTACCAGCTGAACAATCTGGATCCTTATACTACTTATGAAGTAAGAGTGGCGAACAAGTGTAATGGAGAATCAGGAATCAATCCATATTCTAATCCAAAAGTATTTACAACAGAGAGAATTTGTGAACTTCCTCCTCCGGGATTAACAATTACACAGCTTACTCCTACAAGTGCTGAAGTGGTATGGGAAGGATTCACTGGAGCAACCTATATCCTTAGATACAGAAAAGTGGGAATTCCGAGCTGGACAACAGTTACAACAATCAATCCTACTTATACAATCACAGGATTAACTGAACTTACGAGATATGAAATGCAGGTAGTGAATGTATGTAATGGTACCCCTGGAACTTATACTCCTCCGTACTATTTCACAACACCAACAGTAATCTACTGCCAGATGGGAGCAGAAAGCTCTACAGGAGAACATATTTCTAAAGTTACCGTAAAACCTAACGGAAGACCTGAAATGAAGAATGAATCCGGAGCATCAAGCTACACTGATTATACAGGAGTTCCGGGTGCTTTCATTGAACTTGTTCAGGGATCTACAGGAAACGAGATTTCAATTGAGAAAAAATGGACAGGTACCAACCATGATGAAGGTATCGCTGTTTGGATTGACTTCAACAGAAACGGATACTTTGATATTGATGAAAGAGTATTCACTTCACCACCGAATACAACAAGTCCTGTATCAGGAACATTCAGTGTACCAGCTGATGCATTCGTGAGCACATCTACTCATAAATATGTAGTAATGAGAGTCGCAATGGCAAGAGATGGTGTTCCTGTAAACTGTGTGAATATGAAGAACGGAGAAGTGGAAGACTATTCTGTAAGAATTGCAAAACAAGGTGTTCCTAATTCATTGAACCAAGATGATATCATGATTTATCCAAACCCTGTAAGCTCAGTATTGTATGTGAAAAATATCAGCAAAAAAGCAAAATATAAGATCTACAATGCAGCAGGACAGGTGATCGCAGATGGTATTCTGTTAAACAATCAGATCAATGTAAGCAGACTCATCAACGGAGTATATGTAATTGATATTGATGACAACGGTAAAACCGTACAAAAGAAATTTATCAAAGAATAATCAATAAATTTCAAATATAAAGAGCCCTCAGTAATGAGGGCTTTTTTATGGCTTTATGGTTATTAAAATGAAATATGAAGTCCTTCCTCCGGATGTAATGGGAAACCTGCAAATCAGGGCCAATTTGGGGGACATAGGCTGAAACAGGAGAGATGATCATTCAAAGTATTTTTTGCTGAATAATAAGAGACGGATGATCAGTGAACTAATGCGGTTGTTTTTTTAGACAGTTTGATTTTACAGAGGCATCCGATACATATAACTAAAAGTAACTCCCATCTTCCTCCTTAATCCTGATTTCATTATCCCGAACTTAGATTAAAAAAATAAGCTCTCAGAAATGAGAGCTTATTTTTTATGGTTTTCAATCCTGTAATAATTAACAGGAACATATTTATTCAATAGAAAAAATGATCTTTTCAGTCTGTTCTTTAA
The DNA here is from genome assembly GCF_001295265.1 of Chryseobacterium indologenes. Classification (GTDB taxonomy): domain Bacteria; phylum Bacteroidota; class Bacteroidia; order Flavobacteriales; family Weeksellaceae; genus Chryseobacterium; species Chryseobacterium indologenes_A. The sequence continues at coordinate 80,979 of NZ_LJOD01000016.1, forward strand.
GATCTTCCAGATTGGTATTGTTGTAGATGATACAGTCAGCCAGTCTTATTTTATCTTTTTCAGGCATCTGTTTCTCCATAACAGCTTCTACTTCGCGGTAGGTTTTGCCATCACGGTCCATTACCCTTTTAATTCTGATATTATCTTCTGCCGTTACTAAAAGAGACTTATAGCATTGTCTGTTAAGTTTTAATTCAAACAAAAGAGCTGTTTCTTTAAAAACCAGATACTTGGTCTGTTTTTTTACCCACTCTTCAAAATCAATTCTTACCGCAGGATGAATGATCTCGTTTAGCTGCTGGAGCAGATCTTTATTGTTGAATACTTTTCCGGCTACAAATTTGCGATCATAAAGACCATTCTTATCATAGGCATCTTCTCCTAACAATTCTTTGATCCTTATTTTTAAATCTTCACTGTCGTTGACGATACTTTTGGCTCTGTCATCCGAATAATAGACAGGAAATCCAAATTCTTCAATAAAACGGGCAACCGTCGTCTTTCCGGAGCCTATTCCTCCGGTGAGACCAATGACTTTGGGTGATGGTTCCGGTTCTGCTTTCGGTGTTTCTGAATGTAATTCTTCCATGATTAAAAATTAATATCCAAAAACATCATTAAAGCTATAGGTTTCATCAAGCCTTACCCCTTTTTCTGTCATTTTAAGGCTGGCCAGCTCATGATGAGCATCATGCTCAAAGAACAGTAAATATTCATTATCAATACACTGTTTCAGAAATTTTCCTTTCTCTTCAAGGGTCAGAAGAGGTCTGGTATCATAGCCCATTACATACACCTGGTTTATATGTCCTGCAGTAGGAATAAGATCCGCAGCAAAGACAATTGTTTTTTCCTGATACTGGATTACGGGAAGCATTTGTTTTTCGGTATGTCCGTCTACAAAAATCACGTCCATTTTCAGGTCAGGAGCAAATCCGTAATTTCCTGTGGCGGGAAGCGGTAAAAAATTAAGCTGTCCGCTTTCCTGCATCGGAATAATATTTTCTTTCAGAAAGCTGGCTTTTTCCCTTGCATTAGGTTCTGTAGCCCATTTCCAGTGGTTTTCATTAGTCCAGAACTGAGCATTTTTAAAGGCAGGTCTGTATCCCGTTCTGTCGTCGTTCCATTCAATAGCGCCTCCACAGTGGTCAAAATGAAGGTGGGTAAGGAAAACATCTGTAATATCTTCTCTTATGAAACCGAATTTTTTTAAATTCTTATCAAGGGTATCATCACCCCAGAGCGAGTAATGGCCGAAGAATTTATCATCCTGTTTATTGCCCAGACCGCAGTCTATCAGGATCAGTTTTTTCCCGTCTTCAACAAGCAGCGAGCGGGTTCCCAGCTCAATCAGGTTTCTTTCGTCTGCAGGATTCGTTTTTTCCCACAGACTCTTTGGGACGACGCCAAACATGGCACCGCCATCCAGTTTAAATTTTCCACATTGTATTGGATATAGCTTCATATATATTTTGATTATTATTTCTTTATTAATTTCATTTTTTCGGCAATCTTTGCTGCATAAATATCAGAAGAATTTTCAAGATGTGAAATGATACTTTGAAAATCGTCTTCTTTTCTGTTCTGCGAAAGCTTCTGCTTGATGAATATTTCCGTGGGAATAATCTTCAGTCCGGAAGCTCCCTTCATTTCCTTTTCCACAAATTCCTGCCCCATATCTTTAACTATCATCGGACACTGCTGAAATTTTTCATATTTGGAAGTCAGTTTTTCAAGATGCAGATAAAGCTCTTCAGAATTCATTACCTGTACTTTTCCATAAATCTGTACCGCTTCATAGTTCCATGTTGAAACATTGATATGATTATACCAGCTGCTCGAAATATAAGTATGAGCTCCTAAAAAATCACACAGCACTTCATCACCATCCTTTAAAGTTTTCGCCTGAGGATTCGCTTTGGAAATATGAGTTTCAATATAAACATTTTCAGGATCATTTTCGTTAAGCATCATCATAGAATGGGTTGCTCTTATTTTATCAACAGAGGAAATCAGTAAAGCAAAAGAGTTTTCGCGGATAATTGCTCTCATCACATCAAGATCTTCACTTCTGTATAATTTAGGAATAAACATAGACTAATAACTTCTCATTAACTTTAAACTCTGACCAGTAAACCTAAAACCGTGAATCAGAAAAGCTCTCCCGGATTCTTAGGTCTCGAAATATTTAAATGCTTATACGCTTTTTCAGTAACTTCTCTTCCTCTTGGAGTTCTGATGATAAAGCCCTCCTGAATCAGGAATGGTTCATACACTTCTTCTACGGTTTCTGGATTTTCCCCGATAGAAGTGGCCAGGGCAGAAATTCCAACAGGCTTCCCTTTGAAATTTTCAATCATGACACGCATAATTTTGTTATCCATTTCGTCCAGACCGAACTCATCCACATTAAGAGAATCCAGAGCATATTTTGTAATGTTGATTTCAATTTCCCCGTTTCCTTTTATTTCAGCAAAATCACGTACCCTTCTCAGTAATGCATTGGCAATTCTCGGAGTTCCGCGGCTTCTTCTGGCTATTTCTATTGCTGCATCCTCATAAATGATGCTGCCTAAAACCCTTGAGCTTCTTTGAATAATCATAGATAAAAGCTCTACAGAATAGTATTCCAGCCTGCTTTGAATACCGAATCTGGCCAGCATTGGCTTAGTCAGCATTCCGCTTCGGGTAGTAGCACCCACCAGCGTGAAAGGATTCAGCCCGATCTGTACGCTGCGTGCATTTGGGCCGGTTTCCAGCATAATATCAATTTTGTAATCCTCCATGGCAGAATAAAGATATTCTTCCACTACCGGAGAAAGACGGTGAATTTCATCAATAAAAAGAACATCATTTTCCTCCAGATTGGTCAGCAGTCCTGCCAGGCTTCCCGGTTTATCCAGTACAGGACCGGAAGTGATCTTGCAGTTTACCCCAAGTTCATTGGCAATAATATTCGCTAAAGTGGTTTTACCCAGACCCGGAGGACCGTGAAGAAGAACATGGTCGAGAGCGCCGCCACGTCTTTTGGCTGCCGATACAAAAACTTCAAGGTTTTCCAACGTTTTTCTCTGTCCCGCAAAGTCTTTAAAACTCTGGGGGCGGATCTGCTCCTCCTGCATTAGCTCTTCGTGCGAGTAGTTTTCTTTATCTGGATGTAAAAAATCTGGCATTAATTCATTTCATTTACCTCAAAGATAGGAAATTTAGAATAAGGTTGAAAGCCGGATTGAGAAAAGGACGGGGACTGTACCGGGATTAAAGCAGTTAACGTAATGAGTTTAACAGATTGAGATATTTTAAGTATTTTTGAGAGGAAATATTAAAGTTTGAATTGTGAATTGAACGCAGTTCATCTTCTAACCCATAGTCTAAATAAATGAAATTACTAGGACCATTCAGGCAGATCGTAACACTTGCCAACTTACCATTAAGAGGAAAACTTTCCGATGAACAACTGGAAGTTATTGTTGACGGGGGAATTGTAGTAGATAACAATACCATTCAGAAAATTGGACATTTTGATACCCTGAGATCAGAAAACCCTGCTATAGAAATTGAACATATTGAAGGAGAACAGGTTGTTCTTCCTGCTTTTGTAGATTCACACACCCATATCTGTTTCGGAGGAAACAGGGCTAATGATTTTGCCATGCGTAACGCCGGAAAAACATATCTGGAAATCGCTGAAAGTGGAGGAGGAATTTGGAGTTCTGTACAACACACAAGAAATGCTTCAGAAGAAGAATTGCTGAAAACATTATTGGAAAGAATCAACTTCTTGGTTGATCTCGGAATTACAACAATTGAAGTGAAAAGCGGTTATGGCTTAGATGTGGAAAACGAATTGAAAATGCTCCGGATTATCAAGAAAGCGCAGGAATCTACTAAAGCGACTTTAGTTCCTACCTGTCTTTCCGCCCATTTAAAGCCAAGAGACTTTGAAGGAAGCAATCCTGAATATTTAGAATATATTCTTACTGAAATTTTACCAAAAGTAAAAGAAGAAAACCTGGCGCAGCGTGTTGATATTTTTATTGAAAAATCAGCATTCCAGCCCGAAGAAAGTAAAGATTTTTTACTTAAAACTAAAGATTTAGGTTTTGAAATTACCGTTCATGCAGACCAGTTTACCCCTGGAAGCTCCCGAATAGCGGTAGAGGTTGGAGCGAAATCTGCAGACCATCTGGAAGCAACAATTGATGAAGATATTGAGTTTTTAGCAAAATCAGACACTGTGGCAACAGCCCTTCCGGGAGCAAGCTTAGGGCTGGGAGAAAAGTTTACTCCGGCAAGAAAGCTATTGGATGCAGGAGCTATTGTAGCAATTGCAAGTGACTGGAATCCCGGATCAGCACCCATGGGGAATTTAATTACCCAGGCTTCCATTCTGGCCACTTTCCAGAAATTAACAACAGCTGAAGTATTGGCAGGAATGACCTATCGTGCAGCTTTTGCTCTTAACCTTGAAGACAGAGGGAAGCTGGAAGCTGGTAAAAAAGCTGATTTTGTAACGTTTAAAACCAATAATTTCCAGAATATTCTATATAATCAGGGAAGCTTAACGGCAGAACATGTTTATATTGACGGAAACCTTGTAAAATAAATAGGCTTATGGGTATCTTTGATAAAATTCCCGGCAAAAAAGATCCGGAACAGGAAATTCACACCTATAAAGACTTTTGGGACTGGTTTCAGACCAGAGAAAAAGATTTTTACGAAATCGTGAAAAACAGAGAAACGTCATCCATTGAAAAAGATTTTTTTGATGTACTCTCTCCTAAGCTTCGTCAGATCAATGAAAACTTCTATTTTCTTACGGGAATGTTTAATGATACTACTGCCGAGCTGATCATTACAGTAGACGGAGAAATAAAGAATATAGTGTTTGCCGAAGAATTGATCAATGCAGCACCGAAGTACGATCATTGGTTGTTTACCGCTTTAAAACCGGCTAAAAATATAGATAATATAGCCCTTCAGATGAACGGTTATGAATTTACAAAGGATAATGTTTTCTTTTATTCCAACGAATCGGAAGAGTATCCGGATGAAATTGATCTTACCTTTATTTATGAAGGTTTAAATGAAGAAAATAAAGGACCGATTACCACCGGAATCTGCGTGTTTTTAGATCATTTTTTAGGCGAATTGAATTTTGCAACGCAGATTGACGTATTCAATATTATGGGAAAAGATCAGGCGAAAAAGGAGCTTGTTCCTATTGAAAAGCTGAAAGATTTCCTGTTGTGGAGAGAACGGGAATTTACAGAAAAGTATGAAAGGATAAAAAGAGCCGATACAGAAGATGAGTTTTCTTTTCTCAGAGCTGCTTTAGGCAATGAAAGACCGCTTATTGCCTGCATGAATCTTCCTTTATTACAATACGATGCAAAAGCTTCCTATCCATGGATTTCGGTTCTTAAATTTCACTATAACGGAGATAACAACGACGGGCTTCCTGAAAAAGAAGATTTTGAAAAATTAAGCGATATAGAAGATAAAGCCATTGAAGATCTGAAAGAGAAAGGATATTTGTACATAGGCCGGGAGACGGCGGATAACATTAAAGAAAGTTATTTTGCAGGTAAAGATTTCAGAGAGATCTCTAAAGCTTTTAAAACAATACAGGATAATAACCCCGAATATAAAATTTCATCCAGGATCTTTAAGGATAAATACTGGCAGTATTTTAAATATTACAATAATGCTGTATAACAAAAATGCGGAAGAGTTTTTCTTCCGCATTTTTTCTTCCTGTTGGGAAGCAATCAAAGCAATTACCTTCGTCTTTATTTTTTATTTGCAAAATAACCCCAAAAATCTCCCATCTGTAAAGCTGCGGAAAGCTTAATCTGCAGGTTAGATTCATTAAATAGCAGATCTTAAAAGTCAGTAGTATAGAATCATAAACTCCTTCATATTTTTCATATTTTCTATAAGTTTTCTTATCTTGCGCCGCAATCAGCGTTGATTTTTAGATAAATAACGCGTTTTTCAATAGTTCTTAAGTGCACCGGAGATCCCGGAAAACCTGGATATTTTCTTGTTCTCAGTACTTTTTTACAGCTATATCCCATACCAGGAAGACTTGTCAGTACAATAAATTCGAAAATAAAAAAGATGAATTTTCAAAATGTTAGATCTACTTTTAACAAAGGGGTCACTATTCCGAGTTTGCTCTTTATTCTAGGTACCTGTATTCTGTCAGCGGTTTATCCGAAGCCGACTGAAAATATCCTGAATGAAGTCAAACAGTTCATATTCGTTAATTTAAATTGGGTGTACGTTTGGTCCGTAACGCTTTTTGTCATTTTTCTGGTATACCTGCTGTTCAGTAAATATGCCAACATTAAGCTGGGAGCAAATGACAGCAAACCTGAGTATTCTTTCTTTTCCTGGATTTCCATGCTGTTTGCTGCAGGAATGGGGATTGGACTGATTTATTTCAGTGTGGCTGAGCCCATGCAGCATTATTCCTCAGAGGTTTTTGCCGATAATCATTATGTAAGCCGGGCCAAACAGGCACAGCTTTATACCTTTTTCCATTGGGGAATCCATGCATGGGCAATTTATGGAGTGGTAGGACTCTCTTTATCTTACTTTGCTTACCGTTACAGACTTCCGCTTTCATTACGGAGCTGCTTTTATCCCTTGTTAAAAAATAAGATTAACGGAAAATGGGGCAATGCTATTGACGTTTTTGCCTTATGCTGCACTTTCTTTGGAATCACTACCACGCTGGGTTTCGGAGTGGTGCAGATCAGTTCCGGATTGAATATTCTTCATATTACACCTGAGAACAGCTTTATATATCAGATCATCATTGTGATTACTCTTGTTGCTCTTTCCGTGATATCTGCTATCTCCGGGGTAGCAAAAGGTGTGAAGATTTTAAGTAATATCAATGTCATCAGTGTAATCGGGCTCCTGCTTTTTGTATTGATATTGGGGCCAACCGTATATCTGATCGGAAGTTTTACAGAAGGACTGGGAAATTATATTAATAACTTCTTCAATCTTACCTTCAATACCCATGTTTATGAGAAAAATGCTTTGCCATGGTTTTACGACTGGACCATTCTGTACTGGGCATGGTGGATTTCCTGGTCTCCTTACGTAGGCTTGTTTATTGCAAGAATTTCCAAAGGAAGAACGATCAGGGAGTTTATTCTGGCCGTTTTAATTCTTCCTACACTATTCAATTTTATCTGGATGTCCGTATTTGGAAACAGTGCCATCTGGTTTGATTTAAATATTGCCAACGGACAATTAAGCCGGTTTGCCACAGATCCGGACGCGTTAATGTTCCGTTTCCTGGACTATCTGCCTTTGTCAGGATTTACGGAGTTCTTTGTGATCCTTATTATCCTCATCTTTTTTGTGACTTCAGCAGATTCAGGAATATTTGTAATGAACAGTATTGCGACTAAAAATGCAGACAAGTCTCCCAAATGGCAGATTGTGTTCTGGGGCGTTTTGCTGGCTGTTCTTTCCCTTTTGCTGCTGAATGTGGGCGGTTTGAAGGCACTTCAGAGCATGACTTTAATTACGGCATTACCGTTCTCTGTCGTGGTGATTCTATTCATTGTAAGTCTGATGAAAGGGCTCAGTATCGATCAGAAATATTATGAAAGAAACTTCTCTGTTTCCACGGTTCCGTGGTCCGGTGAATTCTGGAAGGAACGCTTAAAAAATATCGTTTCCTTTAAAGATAATGCTTCAGTAGACAATTTCATTCATGTGAAAGCAAAAGAAGCCTTCACAGATCTGCAGCAGGAATTTGCAGCCAATGGAATAGAAGCCGGAATAAATCAATATGAAGCCCCCGTCAGAATAGAAATAGAAATTCATCAGGGAGTAGTGAATAATTTTATTTATGGTATTAAAAATCAAATGAAAACGGTTTCTGAGTACATGATTAATGAAGAGAACCTGCCTGATCTGGATGACAAGAAAACCCACTATCCCAGAACCTATTTCGGAGACGGAAGAGAAGGTTATGATGTACAGTATTTTACTAAAAATGAACTGATTTCTGATGTCCTGAAACACTACGAGCGGTTTTTGGAAATTATTTCAGAAGAGAGCAATGAAATGTTCATCAGCAGCAATGCCAACCAGAAAAAAGAATAGAATAAGCTTAAGTTGTTCTTATCCTAAATTCTTTGCATAATATGTAAACATAGCTTTTTTATCTAAACAATATTAGCTAGCTTTACTGGATATAATGATGTGACTAAAATTGAATTTTAAAGGATTATGTTTCAAGATATTTGGCAGGGTAGACTGGATGGAGAAGAGCTTCTTTTCCACAGGCTGTTTCAGAGAGTAAAAGAAGAACACAATTATGATACTATTTCAACGAATGATTTCGTTATGCACGGTTTTGCCGTAGATGAAGGAGTACGAAGGAATAAAGGACGCCTCGGGGCAAAAGACGCACCTGATGTGATCAGGAAGAATATGTCTAATTTTCCGGTTATTTTCCCTGATTTTTCTTTGCTGGATTTCGGAAATATTACCTGTGAAAACGGAGATCTGGAAACCGCCCAGAACAGTCTTGCCAAAAATGTGTCAAAAGTACTTTTAAAAGGAGGAAAATCATTAGTGCTGGGCGGTGGCCATGAAGTAACATATGCCCATTATTTAGGAGTAAAAACAGCTTTTCCCGAACAGAAAATAGGGATTATTAATATTGATGCCCATTTTGATAACAGGCAGCCGGAAAAAGGAGTAGGGCCAAGCTCAGGAACAGGATTCTGGCAGATTGCACAGGAAGGACCAATCAATTCCCTTCATATCGGAATCCAGAGAAATTCAAATACGTTAAAACTTTTTGATACCGCCCACCAGTATGGAATGAAATATATCCTTGCCGACGAACTCTTTTTTGAAAACCTACCCTCCATTTATCAGCGGATCGATGAATTGCTGGACAATGTAGAGTATGCCTATCTTACCATTTGTATGGATGTGTTCAATGCTTCCGTTGCGCCGGGAGTTTCTGCCTCTGCTTATAACGGAATCTTTGCAGATGCTGCTTTCATGCATTTTTACAGACATATCCTAAAGAATAAAAAAGTAGTTGCACTGGACGCCGCGGAAGTAAACCCGTCCTTTGATATTCAGGACAGAACAGCAAGACTGGCAGCATGCCTTTTGAATGAATGGTTTATGGTATAGGAACGTATATTGTATTAATAGAGAAAATCATTACTTTATATAAACTTAAGGAACAAAATTTGTTGCTTTCATGATGCTTTTAAAGAAGAAGCATTCAATAAATTCATTGATTTGAATTTAAAACAGAAATTAAATTATGGAACAGTTAATTGAAAATAAACTTATTAAAGCTGATAAGACATTTTCATCATGGAGAAAAGTGCCGTTTGAAGAAAGACAGAAGCTGATTGCAAAGGCGGCAGAAATTTTAAAAAATAATTCGGAAAAGTTTGGAAGGATCATTACTACGGAAATGAATAAACCTATCTCAGAATCAATTGCTGAGGTGGAAAAATGCGCTTTAATGATGAACTATTATGCAGATGCCGAGAATATTTTAAAGCCCGAAAAAGTTGAGTCTGAATTTGCTTATTCTGAAGTTCATTACGCTCCGAAAGGGGTGATTCTAGGAGTAATGCCCTGGAATTTTCCTTTCTGGCAGGTATTGAGATTTGCTGTTCCTGCCATTTTAGCCGGAAATACAGTGGTTCTGAAACACGCTTCCATTTGTTTCGGAAGCGGAAATGCAATTGAAGAAGTTCTTCTGGAAGCAGGTTTCCCGGAAGGTGTTTTCCAGAATCTTGAAGTAGGGCATAAAGTTGTAAAGGAAATTCTTGAACATGATGCTGTAAAAGGAGTAAGCTTAACGGGCAGCGGAAAGGCTGGGGGAGAAGTAGCTTCTATTGCTGGCCTGAATATTAAAAAATCGTTACTCGAGTTAGGGGGAAGTGATGCTTTTATCATTTTTGAAGATGCGGATTTGGATGATGCAGCAAAAGCCGGAGTGAAATCAAGACTTCAAAACTGCGGACAAACCTGTACGGCAGCAAAAAGATTTATTATTGCTGAAAAAATTGAAGAGGAGTTTTTACCGAAATTCATTGAAGAATATAAAAAATATGAAATCGGAGATCCCTTAAATAAAGAAACGAAAATAGCCGGAATGGCAAGACCTGACCTCGCTGATGAACTGGAAGCTCAGTTCAAGAGGGCGTTGGAAAATGGAGCAGAAATCATTATTCCTCTGGAAAGAATCTCAGAAAACGAGTTTAAACCTGGCTTAATCAGAGTTAAGGAAGGAAATCCTATTTTAAAAGAAGAACTTTTCGGACCGCTGGGAATGATTATGACGGCAAAAAATGATGAAGAAGCTTTACAGATGGCCAATGATATTCCTTTCGGGCTTTCCAATTCTGTATGGACGGCCAACAAAGAACGTCAGTTATATTTCATTGAAAACCTTGAATCAGGAACGGTAAATATTAACAGAATGACCAGCTCTGATCCGCGTTTTCCATTCGGTGGAAGCAAAGCCTCAGGATATGGAACAGAACTTTCTTTACTGGCTTTAAAAGAATTTGTAACGGCGAAAACCATCGTCGGAAATTAAAATGAGAAAGGTATTCTATCCTTTTTTTCTCTGTTTTGGCTGCTTTCATCACAAAAACTCATTCCTATAGGATCGTTATGGGGTGATGACGGATTCTGCGGATATTAAAGCTTTCAGGAAAAATATAAACTTATAGGCCTGTTTCAGAAGGTTTCGGGAAAATCTGATGAACAGGAGCCAGAGTTTTAAAGGATGGGAAAGAAATCATTCTGTCGGAGTATACCTCTGCTTCTGTTCTATAGGAACTCAATAAAAGCATCCGAGCTGAATTATAATATTGACGAAGAAGACTTTAGATAAAACAAAAACTCCCGGAAGAAAATATCCCGGGAGTTTTTTTATGCTTTGACAAAAGTAACTTTGCCTATTGCTAGACAGTTGTCAATCGTAATGTATTGGTTTTTCCGCCTTCGTAAGATGGAGTAGCATTGATATTGATCACGAAATCTCCGGTTTCAATATACCCGTAATTATGCGTTAACATATTGACCTGAATGATCGTTTCATCCGTAGATTTTTTCATATCGTAATAGTAGGCGTGTACACCCCAAAGAAGGTTCAGCATGGTGATCACCCTTTTATTACCACTGTATACAATGATATGGGAATTAGGTCTGTGAGCAGCAAGCTGGAATGCTGTATATCCTGAATGCGTAAGTGTAACAATGGCAGAAACATTGGTTGTTTTAGCAATTCTTACCGCAGCAAGACATACCCTGTTCGTGATAAATCTTTCATCGATGCAGTTGTAATCTTTCTCGATAGGCTCATTTTTATGCTGGTAAAAATGGGTCATTTCAATATTCTTTACAATTTTTGCCATGTTTTCCACTACCTGTACCGGGTATCTTCCTACAGAAGTTTCTCCGGAAAGCATTACCGCGTCAGCACCGTCCAATACAGAGTTGGCTACGTCGTTTACTTCCGCTCTTGTTGGCGTAAGGCTGTTGATCATGGTTTCCATCATCTGGGTTGCAATAATCACCGGTTTTGAATAGAATCTTGCCTTTTCTACCAGGTTTTTCTGAATCGCAGGAACTTCTTCCATCGGAACTTCAACACCTAAGTCACCACGGGCGACCATTAAGCCATCACATTCCAATAAGATTTCGTCAATATTTTTAACCCCTTCAGGCTTTTCAATTTTCGCAATGATTGGTGTTTTGAATTTACCGTTCGGGTGGGCATCAATCAATTTTTTCAGATCAATGATATCCTGTGCGTGGCGTACAAATGAAAGAGCAATCCAGTCAACCTCCATGTCAAGCATGAAATTAGCATCCTGAATGTCCTTTTCCGTCAGTGCAGGAAGAGATACATTGGTATTAGGAAGGTTTACTCCTTTTTTAGAGCTTAGAGGACCCCCTTGAATTGTTTTAGCCTTTACCGTATCCTTTTCATTGGTTTCAGTTACTTCCAGTACCAGTTTACCATCATCAATAAGAATTCTTTCTCCCACTTTTACGTCCTGAGGAAACTGCTGATAGGTCATATACACTTTGGTAGAATCACCTTCCATTTTTTCGTTGGTAAATGTCAGGATATCTCCGGGGTTAAGATAAGAGCCTTCCTTTACAACACCTACTCTCAGTTTAGGGCCCTGAAGGTCTCCCAGGATTCCCACAGAGTAACCGTATTCCTTATTTAGTTCTCTGATGATTTCAATATTGTTTCGAACCAGGTCGTAATCTGCATGTGAGAAATTTATTCTGAAAATATCAACACCCGCTTTCATAAGTCCTAACATGACCTCCTTAGATGATGAGGCAGGTCCTAGTGTTGCGATAATTTTTGTCTTCTTTAAATACTTATTCATAATACTGGATAATTTGATAAAGTTCCTCGTCAGAACTTAGTGTATAATCTTGTATCGGAAACACAAGATTTTCAGGGAGCAAAATTACGGAAAAATCAGGAAATTGTTCCGAACTATGCAGAATATATTCTACATCTGCCTGATTATTTAATAAAAATTTAATATTTTCTTCTCCTGTGAAGAGTTCGGTCTGTAGTTTTTTTTGCTTACTTTCCGATGACCGGTTAGAAATAAAAGTAAAACAAGTCTTGGTAGACTTATGATAGGCTTCAAATCTTGGAAAAAAATAATCGTAATAATCCCCATGAAAGACAAGATCCTTCTTCCTGGAAAAATTGAGTCCGTTGTTCTGATTTATTTGATAGAAAAACTCATGAGCGGGTATATCTTTTGCTAATCTTACCAATCCTATGGCAATATCTTCAAATTCTATATCATCCAGATCATAAAGTTTTTGAATTTCCAAGTATGTTTTCTTTTTTGTTTAAAATATAAAATGCCCTCTGTGCTGCCTTTTCTTCTGCTTTTTTCTTGGAAGTCTCAGCTGCGTTAGCTATTCTTTCGTCTCCCAGCCATACATGGCACCTGAATACGACTGCTTTATTCGCCTGAGTTTCCTCGCAGGTTTCGTACTTTATATTTACTTTTTTCTTTTGGCTCCATTCAAGCAGAAGACCCTTGTAGCTTACAATTTTATTCTCAAGCTTGTTGATTTCCGTAGGGGTCAGAAGTTTTTCAAGAATAATCCTTTTACAGGCATCATACTGAAAATCCAGATAAACGGCACCAATGAGTGCCTCAAATAAATTTCCGGAAATATTTTCACCTAAAGCTGCGGAGCCCTGCTTCTGCAGAAGATCGGTAAGCTTGAGGTCTTCCCCTAATTTATTAAGGTTTTTCCTGTTCACGATTTTTGATTTCATCTGGGTCAGATAACCCTCGTTAGCCTGAGGATACGTCTGGAACAGATGGCAGGAAATAATGGTACCCAAAACAGAATCTCCCAAAAATTCAAGCCTTTCATAATTGCTGTCTTGATTTTTAGAAGAACTTTTCAAAGAAAAAGCTTCACGGTAGAGCGCAATATTCTGAACCTCGGTACCCAACATTCTGTTCAGTTCAGTACTAAGGAAATAGTCTCTCTCCGTTAATTTTCTTTTTCTTTTTTTGAGAAGGAATTTAGAAAAGTATTTCTGTAACTCCATTCAGTAAATTTAGATTTTCTTAAATAGAACGCAAGCGTTGTGCCCGCCAAATCCAAAAGTATTGCTCATGGCTACTTTTACATCTTTTTTCACAGCTTTATTAAACGTAAAGTTAAGTCTGCTGTCAATATTTTCATCATCAGTAAAGTGGTTGATGGTAGGAGGAACAATACCATGAATAATAGTTCCCAACGCAGCGATAGCTTCAATTACCCCTGCAGCACCCAGAAGGTGGCCGGTCATTGATTTTGTAGAATTAATCTGAATATCATAAGCGTGTTCACCCAATAGTCTTGAAATAGCGTTGGATTCTGCAATATCTCCTAATGGAGTAGAGGTACCATGCATATTGATGTGGTCTACTTCATCAGCAGTTAAGCCTGCGTCTTCCAGACAGTTTTTCATAACCAGGTAAGCGCCTAAGCCCTCAGGATGCGGAGCGGTCATGTGATGTGCGTCTGCACTCATACCGCCTCCTTTTAATTCTGCATAAATTGTGGCACCTCGTTTTACCGCGTGCTCATATTCTTCAAGGATGATGCATCCTGCACCTTCGCCCAGTACAAAACCGTCTCTGTCTTTGTCAAAAGGTCTTGAAGCTGTTTTTGGATCATCATTTCTTGTAGAAAGTGCCATCATTGCATTGAATCCACCGACACCACTTGCTGTAACGGCTGCTTCAGAGCCTCCGCACACAATAACATCTGCTTTTCCAAGCTGGATAAGCATTTTGGAATCAATTAAAGCGTTTGCCGAAGAGGCGCATGCAGATACCGTTGTGTAATTTGGCCCGTGGAATCCGTATTCAATTGAGATGTGTCCCGGAGTAATATCCGCGATCATCTTTGGAATAAAGAACGGGTTGAATCTCGGTATTTCAGTGTTGGCCCAACCTAAAACTTCAGTTTCAAAGGTCTCTAAACCTCCGATTCCTGAACCCCAGATTACACCGACTCTGTTTTTATCTACATTATCTTCAATAATTCGGGAATGGGCTACTGCTTCTTTAGCAGCTACCATACCCAATTGGGTATTACGGTCCATTTTCTTGGCTTCTTTCTTATCGAAATGCTGCAATGGATCGAACCCTTTTACTTCGCAGGCGAATTTGGTCTTAAAGTTTGTGGCATCAAAAAGAGTAATCGGAGCTGCACCGCTCTCACCTTTCACAAGATTTTCCCAGTATTCTTTTGCATTTTTTCCAATCGGTGTTATTGCGCCAAAACCGGTTACAACTACTCTTTTTAATTCCATAAACTTTTTAAATTTTCTTTTTTGTTGAAGAATATTATTTATTTACTACTTCCTCGATATAAGCAATAGCGTGTCCTACAGTAGTAATTTTTTCAGCCTGATCATCAGGGATTTGAATGTTGAATTCTTTTTCAAACTCCATGATAAGTTCAACTGTATCCAATGAATCAGCTCCTAGATCGTTAGTGAAGCTAGCTTCAGGAGTTACTTCTGTTTCTTCAACGTCAAGCTTATCAGCGATGATAGCTTTTACTCTTGATGCAATGTCTGACATAGTAAATTATTTTTTTAATTGTTAGATGGTGCAAATATATAAAATTCTTTACGATAAAACATTTTTTTAGTCTTTTTTGTGGATAACGATTCCTGATTTTGAATAATAAAAGTTTAGTCTTTTCGTTTTCAGGAGTTTATATTGGTGTATATTATATGGCGTCTGAAGATTAAGTAATATCAATTATTCCTTCTACTTTACTGTTTTTCATGAAGGGGAACTGTTTGTTCCCTGCAATACCTTAGTCTATGGTGATTTCAGAAGAGATGGAGCTTAATAACGGAGAGCATAAGAAGATGTTTCGGAGCGGAGATGTGTATCTTGTCAGGAAAAGTCTACCTTACCGGAAGATGCCTGGCCGCGTTTAAAGCAATTTTGAAAAGATATTCGGAATAGCACCCGGGGGAAGTGGCTGCTCCAGAGAAAGCTTCAGGAACCCGTTATCTTCTGGAAAAGGGAAAAATTTCATGCATTTATACTGATATCGGATTTGAAGATCATCCCATTTTTCATTCGTATTTAAAAAACAGTTTGGATTGCCGCCTAGTGAATTGTCCTTATAACATCTACCCTTGCTATATGAAATAATAAAGTGTTTCGTCTTATATCTTTTCATAATAGAAAAATTGCTAATCATGCTGTATATAGGGGTTTGTAGCTTTTTAGCGGACCAGAATTTATCATTTAAAAGCAATTGATATTTTGAATAACTATAATTTGCGGCTTCATTATTTGCGGTTATTCATTATTTATGAGTAACTTTGCCGTGATTCTCATTTATTTGAGTTTTCATGGTTATTAGTTTTTATCCTCGAAGAAATTCGGGGATTTTTTGTTCTATATTGGCTTTGTTGATGGGAATTAAGGCAAGAGGGTTTGGAATAAAGGAAAAAAGAGAAATAATATAGTTGTTACATACTCTTTTTAGCTTGAGAAAAATATAGGGAAAATACGTATTGATTTTTCCTATATTTTTTTTATAATTGTTCAATATAAACAATAATCTGAAAGAAACAAAAATAACAAATGCTGGATCAATCTTTCTCATCAAAAGCCTTTTATGAAATTTTTGACATGGAAAATCGTAAAGGTATTAATATCGAAAAAAGATTTCAAACAAACTTTGCACGATCAATAGTAAAAACAGAAGAACTAAAAGCTATTGGAAAGCAAATTCAGAGTGAAACTGATTTAGATAGAAAGAAAATTCTATTTAAGAATAGAAAAGAAATTAAAAAATCAAGAGAGATAATTTTATCTGAAATTTTAGAAAATATTTCTGAGAAAATAAAAAAGCACAAGATCAATTTAACAAGAGGTAAAGTGCATGGTAAAAGAAGCTATTTATTTGAAGAAAATGCTGAGAATTTTTTTATTTCGAAAAAAAATCAAAAAAATGTGAATGGTACTTATGATGTAAAACAAGCTTCAAGGTATTCGATTTTAAATGAGTTACTAAATTTACTTGAAGATAAGTTTCCTAAGTATATTGTAAGAACAGATATTAAAAACTTTTATGAGTCGATACCTCAAAAATTGCTTTTACAAAAAATTAATGAAGACTATCTTTTAAGTATCAAGACTAAAGATTACATAAATCAAATATTTGATAGTTATAATTCCTTGACAGGTCAGAGAAATAAAGATATAGCTAAAGGTGTTCCTAGAGGAATTGGTATAAGTGCTTATCTAGCCGAATTATTTATGAGAAGAATAGATAATAGAATTAGGGAACTTGATGATATGATTTATTATGCTCGTTATGTTGATGATATAATAGTTGTTTTTATTCCAGAAAAGAATCATGGAAATGTTTATTTCAGAGAATATCTAAAACAGATGAAGAGTATCATAAAAGAGGAGGCTGGAGATGATTTTAAAATCAATGATGAAAAAACAAATGAGTACAATTTAATTGATGGAATAAAAGCAATTACACTTGAAGAACACCATTACTTAGATAAAGCTTACAAAAAAAAGCAAAGCAAAGTAAATCCAAAGTTCATTAATTTCTTAGGATATAAGATTGGAACAAAAGAAAAGATATATAAAAAGACCGAAAATCATAATGGGAGTATTGTAGAAGTTGCAGATGGTAGGTCGTTGCATGAATTGTGTATTCAATTATCTGAAAATAAGATTAAAAAATATAACGAAAAAATAAGATTATCCTTTAATCATTTTAATAAAAAGAAGCAACATGACAGAAAATATGCTTTCAAACTATTATGTGCAAGATTAAATTATTTAACCTCCAATACCAAGTTACGGAATAATAAAGATAAAGTTTTTGTTGGTATTTATTATTCTAATCCTTTTTTAAATAGTATGACCTCACTAGAATTGTTGCAAAATAGAATAAAGTGGTTTGTCTCAAGAAGTGGTCTTACCATCGAAGAGAAAATTAAAGTAGAACGATATTGTTTTATAAAAGGTTTTAAACATAAAAAATTTTATTTAACTCCATTGAGTAGCAAGAAATATAAAAATCATAATTGTAAAAGGAACAATGTGAATAATGACGGAAGTTTTGCTTTGAAATGTGCTGAGAGAGCAATACAAATACACCCTTATTTAGCTAATGCTTTAATATTACAGGCTGAAACCCATACAAAGCAGTTTCAAAAGCTGATGAAAGAACAGAACACAAAAGATATTCAGGCTACAACATTAAACAATCCAAAGGCTAAAGAATTGTTTGATATGATGAATAAAGAATATAGCCATATTCACAAAATAGGCTACCGCAGTATGCCAGAAGAAATGTATTTGGATTGGCTGGTATCTCTAAAAACTGAACGATCAAAATATGAAGATACGAGATTGCAGAAATAAATACAATTTATAGAAAATGGATAAAATTATTACTGAGCAAATACAAGCAAGCTTTAAGGATAATAATGAATTAATGATAGGTTTATTAATTATATACACATTAATAACAATTATAATTCAATTCATTTCCAATTATTGTTTGAGTAAGAAAATAGAAACTTTTAAAAATGATTTAAAAAGAAGTGAAATAAAATTCAGTAAACATTCTCAAATGCAGATTGAATGTTTAAAAAATATGTATAATAATGTAGTAGATTGGCACTTTAGCTTTTATGAATTACTTAATCCTAAATATTTGACACATGCTTCATTAAAGAGTAACATAAATAATTTGAATATTATCTTCAAATCAAACATGGATTATTTTCACCGAAATAAAATTTTATTAACTGAAGAAATTATAAAACAAATAGGAGTAGTACATTCAAAATTCAAGAAAATTCAAGAATTGTGCAACAAAGAATTAGATACCCTTTCAAGTATCGAAGAATATTATATGAGTGATGAACCTCAAACAATATATAATGAACCAGAAAACGAGACAAGTGAAATAAAAAACCGAATTGAAGAGTTAAAAGCTAATTATGAAGTCTCTAGTTTTGAAGATGATTTAAAAAAATTACGTGAATTAGTTGAAAACTACTTTAAAGAACTTACAAATTAAATCCGTTATATTTCTACCATAATCATTCAAAACAATATTTTAGGGATTTTTTTTGACAGTTTTCATGATACAGGTTACGTTTTTTACGATTATAAATTAAAACTGTCAGATCAAGTAGTGGCTATTACAGTATAGCTTTATAAATCGATAATATAAATAATTTCTGAATACAATTTATCTAATACTAAATGATGGATGTCTTAGAGGATTAATTCCATTTTTAAAATGATTTAGGTTAACCTTTATTTTCAGAAAGTCTAATTGCAAACGAATTTGTATATCTTCCGAACTAATGAAGAAAAATTTTTTGTTATTTTGGTTGATTATTTCGTTGATATTTCTTTTAGTTCCCCTATATTCTTGAAAATTATTAGAAAGTTCATGGGTATATTCTTCAGAGATAAAATTATTAAAATAAATTTGAGACTCACAATTAATAAACTGTAATCCATTTAACTGATGTATTGTATCAATAGATTCTGTTGAACAACAATTAACATCATCTCCTAAATCATATACCTCTGGATCATACAAACAAATCATAAGTCTAGGATGAATTGGATAGAATATTTGTAAGCCTTTTGCGACTAAACCTGTAGCTCCAATATAATTGCCAGCCTGTTCCATCAATTGATTATAAAAAATGATAGGAGAATCAGATGTAATAAATGGAAGTAAAGAAAGATTAACTATAAATCTAAAATCAAGATAATCTAATAGCTTCTCGTGTTCGATGGAATGCAATAATCCAAGTAATACAGGATTTTCATGTTGTAAAGTAGCATCTTTTAGGCTTTCCCATAATTCTGGCTTAAATTCTTTAACAAAAGCTTTTAGCCCTTTGTTTAAACTTTCCATTATATTTTCACCAGAATTTGGAGTTCGAAAGGCTTGATACAACATGAATCTTTTTATCAATTTAAATCCATTGCTTTCAATTGGAGGAGGAATTAATACTTTTTCCTCTGTCCAGTAATAAAACATTTTTGCAACGTTACCTTCAATGTGAGCTAAAGCATTTTCTATTTCATCATCTTCTCCATATAGAAAATTTCCATAAGCTTGATTTTTCAATGCAGCATTAGGTATAAATTTTTTATTATTGAGATTGTATAGCCCTAAAAACTTACCCCCATTATTAATGGAAAATCTTTTTAAATAAAACCTAGGTATGTAATGATGCTTTTTTTTCTTTACCATTAATTATTTGTAAAATCATGATCAAACGCATTTCTCGATAAGTATAGCATGAATTTCTGCAATAAATCATCTGAATAAGGAGATTTATAGTGTCTTACTCTTTTAATCGTTGTATCAAAAACTCTTGATAGGGGGTTATATATTTTTGTACAGTTAATTTTAATCCTACTTAATTCTTCTATATGATATACTTTCTTCTCAGTATTACTTAAATGTTCGTTCAATATTCTTATTTCTTCTGAAATTTGTATTTTCTCAGATTCTTCAACTTGTTTCAAACGTTGTTGTTTTTCTACTATACTTTCTTTTACAACTTTCCAAATAGTTTTAGATTCATTAATCTTTTTTCATGGGTTATTAAAGAGTTATAAATATATCCATATCTTTTTTGCCAAGGGAAATGAATAAGTTCATTACTTAAGTTAGGAACTCTAAAATCTATTGAAACATTTCCATTATTATTGAAAACGGAGAGATCTAAAAAATCAAGAGAAATAATTTTATAGCCAGGAAAATATGCAACATAAAATTGATCGAGATTTTCAGCTATCTTAATCTCTTCAGATGTAATATTTAATTTTTCTTTTGGAATGTATTTGAGTGGAATTAGCATTCCAGTATCATAATCATAATCTCTCTTACCATTTGATCTTAGGGCAAGATTACAGGGCTGAACTAATAAAATATACTCTTTATCTTTAATTTTAAAAATATCCCCATTTGTTAACGGGAGATGTAATTTATTAATAATATTTCCAGATAAGTATAATTCACTATTTCTAAGATCTATTAACTGTTGATTACGTACTGTCGAATTATAGCCAGTGTCTTTTAAATCTATTTCTCTAATCTTTTTAATTGATTCGTTAAAGTTTTGTCTGACAGTTGGTTCGGCAATCATGTTATAGTTTTCTTCTTTAGAAAGCAAACCATATAATCTAAAAAGAGTAGTAATTTCCCATACTCCCTCTTTTAATGATGATTTTTGGACAATCTGATTAAAAGTCTTTGGAGTCATTCTTTTAATACGATCTCCTGCTTTTCTATTTGATTCTGTCAATACAGTTAATGATTCTGTCTTTAGCTGCTCGACATATGGAAGTAGTAATAAATTCTTTATTCCTTCTGCAAAACCACTAATTTGAGGATCAAAGGCAAATCTCCTTTTTGATATAGTATAAAATTTCTCAAGTCCAATATTATAATCCTCAGAATATTTTTCTCTAAATTCATCTTCTTCCTCTTCAGTGAATTTATGAGAAAAGATCCCGCAAACAATTTTTTCCATATAATCTTCTTCATCAATAAGCGATTTGGCGAGCTGTACACCATTACGCCCTTTTGTAAGCTCATTACCACTTTGAAATTCAAAATCAAATAAACATAATGCTTTTTTATTTTCCTCAAGCTCTTGTATTACTTTATATTTATCTTTTATCCAGTCATCTGGAGTCATTAATTTAATTCTTTCTCCGTAACAATTCTTAATTTCGAGAGCAGGAATAATATTAGAATTATCTTCGTCTTCTGTATGTGTACAAACATCAAACAGTAGTGCTGATTTATTTTCCGTTTTTTCCCATAAATTTAAGATTGAGCTTTCAAATTTTGGTTGTGGTGCTGTCCAATCTATCCCATTAAATGTATCACTAGTAATGTGATTGCCAGTGTTTTTTAATTCGTTCAGACGAGCTTTAAAAACTTCCTTTTGACCTCCAATATCAAACTTATCGTCAATATAGATTATATGAGCTATATTTTCAGCATCTAGTAAATTAATGGTCGTTTCTATTGCTTTATTTCGTAACTCATTTAGTGGATCATTAGGTTTAATTTCTAAAGATTCTTCTCCGTTTTCTATTATAATTTTCTGGGTCATTAGTTTTCGATGATATTTGAAAGGTTAATAGCAAAAATATATTTTCTTTTTAATTCATTTTTCTCTGGCTCTAGTGCAATTGTACAGCCAGAGGAATCAAGGAGTTGCTGAACAATAAATAAACCTAAACCACGCCCTCTTCCTTTAGGTTTTGTAGTTACAAAAGGCTCAAAAATTTGATTTTCTATTGCGGGAGTTATACCGTTCCCATTATCAGAAATATAAATCCACGGTTTTTCAATTTTAATATTAATAACTGGATTAAAATCTGGATTGTCAAGCTTTTTCTCAATTAACCAAAATTCTGAATTATTTAGAAGGTTATCTACTATCTGAATAAGTTTACCTCTATTTATTTTTACTTTAAAATCAACAATAGAATTAATTTGAAGTTCAATATTGTTTTTGGCAAATCTACTGGCATAGTATTCTTTTTCTTCATTAAATAGATGAGATAATAAAATATTATCTTTTCTCTCCCTATTATATTTTAAAGCGGGGTCAAGGTGTTTTAGTTGAATTTTTAAACCATTTACAGTAGAGTTTATGTATTCCATTAAAACATAAATATCAGAATTGGTTAATTTATTACTCTGTAATTTACTAGTATAAAAGGATGCCTTTTCTGCAAGTTTGTCTGAAATAGAAGCAAATTCATGACTAACTGATTCAGTGGTTAATCCTAAACTTGCTAATTCTGAAAAGTTGTCTAATTGTTCTTCTAGTACCTTTATTTTAGGTTCAAGGATATCAATGACTTCATTTAATTTCTTTGTTTTATTAACAATATTTTGTAATTTATTAAATACGTCCTGGATTTTTTTTAGTTTCTCTAATAGAATTTTTGCTCTTTTATAATCTTCTTTATTTTCATCACTGGAAAAAATAGGGTTATTCTCAACCTCATCTACTATTATTGCGTGTTCTTGAACTGTATTATCTAAAACTATTTTAGCATCTTCAGTGTCAATAATTATTTCATCTGTTGATTTACTTAGGCTAGTAAGCTCTTGAAATGATTGATTAACTGTCTTAATTCCATTATTTTCAATTTTATATTCTCTTAAAAAATCGTCATAACTTCTACGTATTTTTCTATGATAGATGTTAATCTGATCTTTTATAAAGTTTGCCAATAGAAAAAAATTGTTTGAATAAGGATTTGATATAAAACCTTGTCTATCGGTTTTTTCTTTTAAATACTTATTTTTTTCTTCATCAATTGCAAAATAACCAATAACATTTGAGGGTCTAATATCATAAAATGAAGTTTTTGTCTGGGATTCTGACAACCTTAACCAATCTTGACCATTAATTCCATAGGGTAAAACAGCAAATCCATTACGGAAAATTTTTATTCCAACTTGATTCTGAGTAAATATTTTATAATTTGATCTTTGACCAAAAATATCATTTGTATCAGTCTCATTTTTAGCTAATTCATCAAAGTTGAACTCATCGATTAAACCTTCAAATTTACCAGGGTTTGCCTTTACAATTTTTTCTTCATTATCGTCAAGTTCAATGATCGTATCTAATTTAGGTATATCTGTCTTAAAAGAATAACAATGTTCAATTTTCAAATAATATTTTTCCTCATCTGATAATACGATGTCGTCATATTTTGATAATAGATATTCACTAAATTTTTTACCATTATCTAAAATCATAAAATTATTAAAATCGTCTTTTCTCTCGAGCGTATTTCCTCTGAATTTAGATAATTTAGTTTTTCCTTTAATTGATAAAAATTCTCCATCAAATTCAAACGTAAATCGTGAGATTGCCAAATCTCTAATTTCTTCGTTCGATTTTTCTAGATCTACATTGATTCCGTTTATTGATAAATAAACTTCAAAGGGTCTGTTTTCTTTATATGGTGATATAAGTTGTGAAACCTGTCCCTTAAATCTATCTAAACTGTCACCTTGCCAAACATCGGGAAAATTAATATTACTTAAAATAAGTTTTGTTCCGTGAGGTTTTTTAGGGGCAAAGTTATTTGCATAAATATTTACCTTACTAAGACGTTCTTCCGTTTCGAAATCTTTCCAATTGAAAGCAAGATGGGTACCTATATTTATATTTTCATTTGTATAGATCTCACAAATATTTGCTAATCTCTGTGTACTGAGTCTACCTAAACCTTTATCTCCTAGTGGAGTTCTTCCTTGAGGAGTGCGTTTTCCTTTTGCCTTAAAATCTCTCTTAGCAGAATAAGAAATTACCAGCCATGACTTCAGTATAGTTTCTTCGCTCATACCAAAACCATCATCTTCTACAATAATAAATCCTTTGTGGTTTGGATAAGATAAAGATTCTTTCAAATATTGACCAGAAGTATTTATTTCAATAGAAACATAAGAAGCGTCTGCATCATATGAGTTTTTTATTAATTCTAAAAGAGCTGTAACTTCATCTGGAACTAACTGTTCCCCTAGCTGCTTTACAATGTGGGGCGTTATGTCAAAATGGTATTCTTTCTTAGCCATTAATTAGTCTTTTTGAAAATTATAATTTTTTCTTTACTCATCATATTTGAGAAGTTGTTTCTTCCAGGCATTCTTTTACTTAAAATTTCTCTTTCTAAATCTGTAAATAAATCAATACCCTTCGAAGCAAATAACTCTTTAAGAATAAGATCGTTTTGAACGATTTGTTTATTGACATTTCTATTTCCAATTGTCCATACTAAAAAAGAATCCTTTCTCATTTTTGGAAGCATCTTATCAATACTATTATCTAAGTCATATATAAATCGAGTAACTTTCTCAGCTTTTTTACGTTCATTATTGTCAAATTGATTTATAAATTTTTTAAGTGTTTTGGACTTTTTAAAAACTACTTCTTCAATATCTTTTAAATTTTCTTTAATTTGACCACCTAAACTTTTATTATCAATTGATTGAGCAGTTTGTAAATAATCAATTTCAATTGAGCTATCAATGTCTCCAATTGGTATCCATTGTAGGGGCAGATAAGAAAATTGACCATAAGTAACAGTCGTTTGATTATCTCCATAGGGTGGCGAAGTAACTAACAAATTAAAAGTCTTTTTTGTTTTAATTCCAATATTAGTATCTCCCCAAATTACATCAGCATTTTTAGCATATTTATTTTTCTTTATATGTCCATTACTTACCAAGACTGAAATATAATCACTTATGTTTTTTATATTTTTTTTCGTTATGGAAGTAAAGGTCTTTAATGCAGAAATTTGTCGAGAGCTAATTTCTTCTATTGGACGCATATGCATCTTAAATGTAGATGTTCTGTCATTGCTAGTTAGTCGAATTGTTTCAGCTAATGCTACCCAAAAGAATTTTCTTATTTTCAAGGAAGGTTCATTGTGGATTGCTCTATATATTTTTGACAGTTCTATTTGGATGTCTTTTGTAAACCATTTGTCAATATTAATAAATGAAATTTCAACACTTGTTGAAGCGTCAGAACCAATCGTATTAATAAGGCTTTCAGCGGCATCTATAAGTTCTTCAGCCTGGTAAAAAGTTGTTTTAACTTGACTTAACAAAATGGATAAGGGGTTTATATCTTGCCCAAATACATTCATGCCATATTTCATTCCTGTAACAAGAGTATTTGAGGCTCCCATAAAAGGATCTAATAAAGAAACATTCTTATTTAAAGCTTCTGAAAGCCTTTCTATAATTGGTTCTTGAACAGATGGAACCATCATAGCAGGATAATTCAGTATGCTTCTAGCAAAGTCATTCCTAGAATAGTTTTCACCATTTAGTGTTTCTGAACTTATAGCCTTTAAATTTTGTTTAATATTTTTAATACTCTTGTTCACTTTATCGGATTTTAAAATTCCTTTTTCATCTAAAATTCTATTTCTAACTTTTTAGTTATTAAATAGCTTAATCTGCAAAGATATGAACAAAATGTAACAACTTACTTACTTATCTAAATGTTAGTTGTGATCCTACTCACACAATGTATTGAAATTCTAAATTGATTATTTTAATTGTAAAGATAAATATTTCCTTTTATAGAGAAATTTATTGAATTAAGTATTTATTTTTATAGATAAATATTAAAATATGCGAGCAATTAATTCTCTATATGCTAAGTTACTACTTATGATTATTAATTTATTTGAACTCAAAAGAAATATTTTTAATGTACAACTAAATCAAAACGATAGTTATTTGTTATTGTCATACCCATTGTTAAGATTAGAACTAAAGAGGAAATAGCTATAAACACTATGAAATTTCCACTTTCCTTATTGGATTCTTTATTTCATTTGGTTAATAATTTTGTCAAATATATAGAAAGAAAGCTTTGTGACTAGACCTATTGACTTTTTTAGATTGTTGAGTAATAATTTATTTCAATGTTAGATTCATTTATAAATTATTTGAGTGAAAAAATGTAATGGTGAGTCCTCATCCACAAAAATACCCCCACCAAATCTCTTTCAAAAAATCAAATGCTCTTTATAGTAGAATTTACGACAATTTAACACCAAGAAATATAGTGAGTGTACGGACATGACCTACTACCTCTAATCAGCACCCCTCCGAAGTTCCTTTTTGGGTAGCCCCCACCAACTGCCAAACGTTTTCTCAAAAGTAGATTTTATTTTATTTGGTTTTTGCGGAGCTGTTTTTATTTTCCACTTACTCTTTTGTACTGGTGATACTCTTCAAACTGCATATTTTTTTGACAGTTTTTATTTGTTGCGGTTTGGGTTTAAAAATATTTTAAAAACTTTTATTTTAAAGTTAAAATCTCTGTCAATTGGCATGAATATTGACTTTATTAATATATCAAAGAACTGTTTCAAGTTCTTTTTTCTGCATAGATTCTCACAATAATATATAAAAAATGCCTAAAGTGCTACGAACACAATAGGCAGGTCAATAAATTTTAACTCATCTAAAACTTATCAACATGACAAATTTACAAAATTGTCTTGATTCTTGCAGTATCTATGTAGGAACCTATGCAAAGTACAACAACGGAAGCCTTTACGGCAAATGGCTCAATCTTTCGGATTATTCAAATTATGACGAACTATTAGACGAAATGAAAGAATTACACAAAGACGAACACGATTCTGAGTTTATGTTCCAAGATTATGAAAACTGTTCTTTCTTTGAAAAGTTAGGATTAATCGGAGAAAGTTATTTATCAAATGAGATATTTGAGATAGTAGAGCAAATAAATGATTCTGGCTATAATATTGAAATATTTGAGGCTTATGTAAATTGTATCGGAAAAATGGATTTTCAAAGTGTTTATGAAGGTATAGTAAACTATTATATAGGTGAATATTCAGACGATGAAACATTTGCACAATATATGTTAGAAGAAAGCATTCCTGAAAGCTTACCAAATTATATTTATATTGATTGGGAAGCTACAGCAAGAAGTTTGATGTATGATTATTTTGAAAGTAACGGACATTATTTCAGATCTTAGTATATTTGCATTATAATAAACTCAGTTGTAACTCTTAAAGTTCAAATAAGTTTAATTAAATTCAAACAGATTCAAAAAAAGCATTTTTCAAAAATTTGGGTACAACTTTGGGTACAAAAACAAAAAAGAGAAAATGTAATTATTTAAAATTCAATAAATTACAAGTTCTCTTTAGTTTGAAAAGTGGAGTTGGAGGGATTCGAACCCTCGTCCAAACAAGCAATACATAAGCTTTCTACATGCTTATTCTACCATTAATTTTCGACTGAAGGCAGAGGGCAGACACCCAACCATCAGCTTATCTTCTAAATTTTCGTGCTTTAGCCGAAGCTTCTAAAGCCTTATTTCCGCATTCCTATATCCCAGGATCAAACGCCGCAGAACAGAGCATTTGTGGAATATCTTGCTTCCCTACTAAAATCTTCGGGAAAACGCTTGATCTACTATACTTCGATATTAAGCTGCAAGAGCGAACTCTTCGTTGCCAGTTAAAATTTTGTAGCAAGGGATTATAGAGATCGCGCTACGGTTCTCTGCATGCTTACTTACCCATTGATCTTGCTGTCGAAACCAGTCAACCCCATGAATAAAGTGACTGCAAATATAGAATATTTTGTTTAAATACCGTTAATATCAGCCATTGCTTTTTTAAATTACAGTAATAGGATGATTTTGTGATCAGATGCTAAATAAAACTGCCGGCAGTTTTATATTAATCTCTGTTTTTTAATAATATCCAGCCTGATGTTTCAACAGGTTTTTTGCTGATTTTATCTTCCCAGAACAACCGGTACCAGTAACTGCCTGTAGGAAGAGGTGCGTTAAGATATTTACCATCCCATATCGGATTTTTAGGAGTGACTTTAAAGACTGCTTTTCCATACCTGTCAAATATACTTCCTTCAAAGTTTCCATATCTGCTGATGATGCTGAAATCAATGACGTCATTAATCCCGTCATAATTTGGAGTAATAACATTGGACATGAAAAACGTATAATACGTAGTATTTGTTTCGCATAATGCACCTCTGTTTCTTACTTTAACAGGATATTGGGTATTTCTGAGCACATTGGTGAATATGTTGGATGACTGCCAGGTTATCCCACCGTCTATAGAGTATTCTGCCGGAAAGTTTCCACTGTTTTTGATATTGATCGTTAAAGTATTGTCCTTATAAATAATATTCAGAATTTCAGGTGTAACAATATATTTTACCGTAGCAGTGAATGTTTTTGAGCAGGCTCCGTTGTTTATGGTAACCGAATAATTTCCTTCAAGTTCTGCATTAATGGTTCGGGTGGTTGCTCCGGTATTCCATAAGTAGGTGTAGTTAGGTCCGGATCCGGCATCAAGAATAGCTTTGTCTCCCTTGCAGATTTCAATGTCCTGTAGGGTTGAGATAATTTCAGGAACAACATTAATTGTTATGGTAGCCGGTGTCTGGGCAGCGCATCCATTAGCTCCGGTTCCGGTTACCGTATACGTTGTGGTTGTAGTAGGGGAAACGATCTGTGTGCTGCCGCTGCCCGGAAGCCCCGTCCATGTATAAGAAGCAGCTCCTGTGGCTGTAAGCGTTACGGATTCCCCGAGACAAATAGTAAGCTTAGGTGCAGAAACGGCAATGGCAGGAGGAGTTGTGTTTTTTGTAACCGTTACCGAAGCCTGGCTTGTACATGTTGAAGGTGCTGCATTTGTAATGGTGAGTGTATAAGTTCCGCTATTATTCACTGTAGGAGATAAAGTATTGCTTCCCGAAACAATAGATCCTCCATTAGAAGCTGTCCAGAGAAATGTAGCTCCCGGCTGATAGATGGAGGCTGTTGCATTGAGTGTGATTTGTGGGGTGGTGCAGGTGATCTGTGCAGGAGCAGCAATATTTACAATAATAGCAGTTTCCATCGTTACAACTACAGATTTTTGATATTGGCAGCCGGAAGGTGTTGTGGCAGTAACAGTATAGGTGCCCGGTGTAGTAACCGTATTGGCAGCCCCGTTCACACCGTTTGACCATGTAAATGTATTTCCGGCTCCCTGCGAAGAGGCAGTGAGTGTAGTTGAAGATCCCTGACAGAAAGAAAGATTTCCTGAAATCTGCAAATTCGGATTGCTTTCCGCTGCAATGCTAATGGAAGCCGGCGTACTTGAGCATAACCCGTTTGAACCTGTTAAAGTGTAGGTGCCGGCAGCTGTAATAATAATCGACTGGGTGGTTTCCCCTGTGGACCACATATTTCCTGTTGCATTGCTTGACGTTAAAGTAACCGTTCCTCCATAACAGATCGCAGTAGAAGATGCGCTGATTGTTGGTACAGGAAATTGTGTCACGGAAAGCTGCAGCTGAGCTATTTTAGAACAGGTGGATGACTTTACACGCACATAGATGATAGCATTCCCTGATGGATATGTTGCCGGGTTCGTAATTGTATTCCCATTTCCTGCAATCGCATCTGCCTGATTTATATAGTAATCAAAACTTACAGCTGGAGTCGTACTGATATTAGGTTGTGCTGAAGT
>NZ_LJOD01000017.1 GCF_001295265.1 Chryseobacterium indologenes
CTTCAATAACAATTCACAGCCTCACTATGTGTTAATAACACCTGGCGGAAAAGTAATCAACAACCCGGTTTCAGGATACATGCCGAAAGAGGATTTCAAAAAATTCCTCGAATGCGGGGTCGAGTATTATAAAAAGAATAAATAAATATTCATTATCAGCTTTAAAACTCACATCGTTCAGATGTGAGTTTTTTTTATTTCAATAACAAAACAGCAAAATATTTAATAAATAATCACAACAGTGTAAAATTTATTAACTTTAGCCATCAACACAAGCCTTAATGTTTATGAAATATTTCAAATCTATCTTTTTCCCCTTTATAATATCTTCTGCCCTTTCGGCACAAAACAATTCCATAGAATGGCAGAAATCATATGGAGGCAGCCGGATGGAACAATTTCCGGATATTTACCAGACGAATGACGGAGGATATATTATAGCAGGTTCTTCCAACTCCATCGATGAAGGTATGGGCAATCATGGCTTTTTCGATCAATGGGTCGTCAAAGTGAATGCAGCCGGAACTGTTGAATGGCAAAGATCCTATGGAGGCACGGCAGATGATAAGGCTAACTCTGTAAGGCAGACCAATGACGGAGGCTATATTGTAGCCGGCTCTACCCATTCAACCAATGGAGATGTTTCCAATAATCACGGTCAGGAGGATTTCTGGATTGTAAAACTGAATTCCTCTGGAAATATAGTGTGGGAGAAAACCTTAGGCGGAAGTGGTAATGATGCTGCCAAATGTATTCGCCAGACTCCTGACGGAGGATATATTGTAGCAGGGAAATCAGATTCCAATGATGGGGATATTACCGGAAACAACGGATACCTTGATGGCTGGATTGTAAAACTGGATCAGAACGGAGGAATAACATGGCAGAAATCTATTGGAGGCCCTAACTTTGAAGAGTTCAGTTCTATTGAACTCACTGCAGACGGCGGATATGTAATGGCGGGCAACATAAGCACCAGCACAAACAGTTTTAATTACTGGATCGTAAAAGTAGACTCCTCCGGGAATACCCAATGGTCAAAAAATTACGGAGGATCTGCCTCAGATAAAGCCAATTCATTGAAACTAACTCCCGACGGAGGATATATTATTGCCGGCAGCTCCAACTCTAACGATGGAGATATTACAGCAGGTAACGGCAATTATGATTACTGGATCATCAAATTAGATCATCTCGGAAATCTGCAATGGCAGAAATCTTTTGGAGATTATATGTATGATAATGCTTTCGGGATTGATAATACGGAGGACGGAGGACTCATTGTTTTAGGCTACTCTGCAACAACAGATACAACCAACCTCAGCTCCAATGATTATTGGCTGATAAAATTAAACGCTAACGGAGATACGGAATGGCAAAGAAGATATGGCGGTACACAAGATGATTATGCTTCCTCTGTACAGCAGACTGCGGATGGAGGTTATATTATGGCCGGCGTATCCAATTCTTTCTCAGCTTCTCAGGCCAATTATGACTACCGCATTATAAAGCTGGGACCTGACACATTAGGAACAAACGAAAATACAGTCCCTCTAAAGATCTCGCTTTCTCCTAATCCGGCAAAAAATACAGTTTATATAAGTCATCTTCCCGGCGAAACAATCATCAATATTACGGATATGTCCGGAAGAAAATTATTCAGCAGAAAATACAATGATCAAAAAGTGGCTATAGATGTTACCCCGTTCAGCAGTGGCGCATATCTTGTTCAGGTTCAATATAAAGGAAAAATAATTTTATCTGAAAAATTAATCCTCAGCAAATAATCAAACCTCCTTAAAATATCATAAAACATTACCAATATAAAAAAACAAACTGTTTTTAAATGTTAAAATTCAATTATTTCATACAATTAGTTATCAAATTTAAAATTAAGGTATAAACTTTGCATGGATTTTTTCAAATAAAGATTAAAAGTTCAGTCTTTATTAAAATTTGTTTAACATTTAAAAACTATGTACCATGGCTGAAGTAAACACTCAGGAAAAACAAGGCGGAAAACAAAAGAAAAAATTAATCAGGGTAGATATGACCCCGATGGTAGATCTGGGATTTCTACTCATTACCTTTTTTATGTTTACCACTAATTTTACAAAACCTAATGTAATGGATCTGGGATTACCCGCAAAAAGCCCAGTTCCCATCACTAAAGTAATTGATGACAAAAACCAGATTACTTTTATTCTTGGTAAAGACAACAGGGCATTTTATCACCAAAGCAATGAAAAAGAGCTTAATATCGGTAATTTAAAAGAAACTGATTTCAATGGCGTAAACATTTCAAAAATTATCTCTGAAGCCTATAAAAGAGCGCCGGTTCCGGAGAATTTTACAGTGATTATTAAACCAACGGATGATGCCAATTACAAAAACTTCGTAGATGTACTGGACAATGTTGCGATCTCTAAAAAAGAGCGATATGGCATTGCTGATATAAAACCTTGGGAAAAGAAAGTTTACACTGAATTAACTCAATAAAAGCAAAGGGCATTTTTACAATGCTCTTTTTTTATTTAAATTTGAAACTGCAATGAGCTTTATTTTAACTGTAACACGATTGAATCATGCTGAATTTTGAGAAAAAAGGAAACGGAAAAGAAACCCTGGTACTGCTTCACGGCTTTATGGAAAACCTTTCGATATGGAGTGATATGGAATCTCATCTTTCTAAAGATTTCTCCCTGTTAAAAATTGATCTCCCGGGACACGGGCAGTCTGAGGTTCTTGCAGAAGTTCACACCATGGAGCTGATGGCGGATGAAGTAAAAAAAGTGTTAGATCATGAAAACCTTCATAACATACACCTTCTGGGGCATTCTATGGGCGGCTATACAGCATTAGCTTTCGCAGAAAAGTACCCTGCTTCTCTTAAAAGCCTTACCTTATTTTTTTCAACTTACTT
The DNA here is from genome assembly GCF_001295265.1 of Chryseobacterium indologenes. GTDB lineage: Bacteria > Bacteroidota > Bacteroidia > Flavobacteriales > Weeksellaceae > Chryseobacterium > Chryseobacterium indologenes_A. Next base: position 2,924 of record NZ_LJOD01000017.1, read on the forward strand.
TGCAGATGATGAAGAGAAAAAACAGCAACGCATTAAAAGCTACAGAATTATTAAAGATGCATTTGCCCATTACGCCAGAGCAGGTGTTCCCAATCTTTTCAACCCTAACGAACGGGATATTCTGGAAGGAAAAATTGAAACCGCTCTTGAAACGGCCCTGTCAACCAATAACCTTGGGGCTTTAGCCTGCGTAAAGGGCATGGTAGAAAGAACGGATAAAAAGCACATCATGGAAAATCTGGATGCTAAAATTCTAGTATTGGCTGGGAAACATGATAACGCTGTAAAAACAGATGTCATGATTAAACATCTTCCGGACAGAACCAATATAAAATCCTATATCCTGGACTGCGGACATAACGGGCATTGGGAAAAGCCAGCCATCTGCGCGGAAATCATCAATACTGAACTCCTTCATAATCTGCCGAAAAGACTGGTTCTGTAACAGACCGCATCGGTTGAGAAACATACATTTCTCATATTAAAAAATCTTGTATATTAGTAGGGAATAATTATTTCAATGGGTTTATTCTCCTTCAAAAAAAAGCAGCCGCCAGTTATCGGCCTCACTCTTTCCGGGGGCGGAATGCGCGGGATCGCTCATATTGCGGTACTCAAAGCACTGGAGCAATACGGCCTTAAGCCTCATATTATCTCAGGAACCAGCGCTGGTTCTATTGTAGGTGCTTTTTATGCTTTCGGCAAAACTCCGGATGAGATGATAGAAATCGTTAAACAAACCACTTTCTTTTCCAGATCTTATCTGAAGCTTTCCAAAAACGGAATTTTCAGTTCGAATTTTATTTTAAAACTTTTTAAAGATCATTTTCCTGAAGATGATTTTAAAATCCTGAAAATCCCCGTGTATGTTACAGCCACAGAAATGACCCACGGAATTGTTGATTTCTTCTCTGAAGGTGAACTTTTCAGACCGCTTCTCGCTTCATCAAGCGTTCCTTTTATTTTGCCTCCTGTAAAAATTGATGAAAAAATATATGTAGACGGCGGAGTTCTGGATAATCTCCCTATTGAACCCATCATTGACAAATGTGACTTCCTGATTGCCTCTCATGTAAATTCAATAAGCTATGACGAGCTTAAAAAGATGAGCCTGATGAAAGAATTCGACAGAATACTCCATCTTGCCATTGCCAAATCTGTTTATTCTAAAGCCAGATCCTGTGATATCTTCCTGGACCCTCCCAAAATGACTAAATTCAGCTTATTCAGCAAGAAAAATCTGGATGAAATGTTTAGCGAAGTATATGAATACACCTGCCTGGAACTGGAGGCTAAAGGGTATAAAAAAGGCCCTCTAACAGAGAGCCTTTAAATATTATCGTTATCTGATTATTATTCTTTAATTACTTTGAATGTCTGCTCAGCATCTGACGTTTTTACTTTTACTACATATACCCCGGCTTTCAGGTCATCCGTATTAATAGCGGAAATATTATCCTTAACCGATTTCACCAGTCTTCCGTCTGCTGAATAGAAGGTAACTTCTGTTACTTTTCTGTCTGCAGTTGAAATATTCAGGATATTCTTCATTGGATTCGGGTATACTCCTAATGCCGGTTTAGCATTGCTTTCGTTTACACCAAGTGTTCCTGTAACAGTAACTGTATAATCTTCAGCCTGTCCAAAACCTTCTCCGGTTGTAGCATCAGACATACAAGGGTTGTCATAGAACACTGTAGTTCCATAGTTCTTTTTAATTCTCATTCGGGTATTTCCTAACATTGCTGTAGCCGGAACTACAATTGTTCCTGTAGCCTCTTTAGTATCAGTACCTGTGGAATTGGTAATGGCGACAGCAGTTGCTAAAGTATTAAAATACACTTCCCCAGCGTCATTAAATACTCCATTCTGATTCCAGTCGATAAATACAACAAATCTGTCTGTATAGTTTCCACCGGTATTTCCTTTAACGGTCATTACATTTGAACTTCCTCTTGCCACAGTTGCCACTTTATCTAGGAAAACTTCATGAGCAGGACTTGTTACTGCAACAGGAGAAGTATTGTTAATTCCCGCAAAGACTACAGATGTAATAGGTTCTACCCCATCAGTATAGGTAAGCGGGCCGCAATATCCTGCAAATGGGTTAGCCGAGGTTGTGAAACTATACTCTGTACAAGCTGTTGAAACATTTGGCGTATTCACGGCTACTACTCTCCAATAGTACTGTCCATTCAAAGGCTGTCCATTTAAACTTGTTACAGTAGCTGTGGTTCCTGCAAAATTTCCAATTTTTGTGGTAGGGTTTGGAGTAGTTCCCATATACACCTCATAATGCGAAACAGGGCCTGCTGAAGCTGTCCAGGAAAGTGTAACTGAAGAATAAGACACCCCAGTAGCACCATTTGCAGGAGATACAGGAACCGGACAAGGTACAGATCCGGCAGCGGGTGCCGTATCATTTACAATATTATCAAACAGAAGTCTGAACTTATCTGTAGAAGTTGCATGGAATCCTACATATACGGTTTGTCCAATATAAGGAGTCAGATCAATAACGAATTGTGTCCAGGAGCTTGGTGCAGGTGCAGATGCTGTTAACGTGGTTGTAAAAGCAGCTGCGGTAGCCGTAGTCGTAGAAAGCTTTACTTCGTAATCTTCTACATACAGAGGGTCCTGGTTCTTCACAAAATACGTTAATCTGTCATTAACTCCCGCAGTAACTGTAATAGCAGGAGTAACCAGATAGTCGTCATGTGCACTGGCACTGTAATTGATTTGAGCTGCATTAGGAGCAGAAAATGCCGATCCCGGTGCTCCAACTCCAAATACGAATGTATTGGCATCTCCCCCGTTAATAACTGTCCAGCCAGTAGGCGTTGTTGTTCCCGCATCAAAATTTTGAGAAAATTGCGCATCGGATAAGAATGGCAATGCAAATAACATCGCGAGTAATTTTGTTTTCATAAAAGTTTGTTTTTAATTAGTTTTCACCTAAACTACAAAAAAACAATTACATAAACAAAATGTTATGAAGTAAATTAAATATAATGATTAATAAAATTCATCTTTTTTAAGATATAATTTAAAATCATTAATAGTATCTTCCAGAGATCCGTAAGATTTTCCTCCGGCAGCATTAATGTGCCCACCCCCATTGAAATACTTTCTTGAGAACTGGTTAACATCTACATCATCTTTGCTTCTGAAAGAAATTTTAATAAAATCTTCATACAGATCCTCCATGAAGAAAGCAGACATTTTTACCCCGGCAATACTTAAACCATAGTTTACAAAGCCTTCTGTATCTCCTTTCTGGAATCCGAATTCTTTAAGCTCATTTCTTGTCAGAGACAGAACAGCAACTTTTCCGTCATTCACTACCTCTATTCTTCCTAATACTAAAGCAAGCAGATGAAGACGGGAAACCGTGTTGGTATCCCAGGTATTGGAAGTAATCACCGATGGGTCTGCCCCTTTTTCTATTAAATTAGCAATAATTCTATGGGTAGCCGCACTTGTGGAACGAAAGCGGAACCCTCCTGTATCTGTCATAATTCCGGTATACAGACATTCAGCAATATCCAGGTTCACCAAATGCTCTTCATTCAGTGCTTCAATGAAGTGATAAATCATCTGGCAGGTAGCAGGAATTACGGTATCGGAATATACAAAATCAAAGTTTTCGGGCTGTTGGTGGTGATCAATCAGAATTTTCTTAGCAGCAGCTTTAGCCAGCCACTCCCCTAAAATCCCTATTCTTGAAGGAGAATTAAAATCGAGGCAGAAAATTACATCTGCTCCGCTGATCATATCGAACGCCAGCTTTCTTTTGTATTCTCCGATAATTACTTTTTTAGCTTCCGGCATCCATTTCAGAAACTTCGGAAAATCATTGGGTACAATTACCTCTGCATGAATTCCTTTTGCTTTCAGAAAATGTTTCAGTCCCAAACTGGAACCAATAGCATCACCATCCGGATTATAATGGGTAAGGATAACGATTTTTTTCTCAGGAGTAAGTAATGTATTGATTTCTAAAAGTTCTGCAGGTGTAAACATCCGGTGTTTATTTTCTTTAAAATTAAGTTTTCAAAGATAAAGCTTTTAAATAAATCATTTAAATATTATTTTTGCATCCGGAACTGGCCTTCCCTTCGGGATTTGCCAATAATTGATTAAATAACAGATTAAATAATTTCAAAAAAAGATAACTAAAGTTTGTAACTTATAATTTTTTCTATATCTTTGCAACCTGAAAATTAATAGATATAATTACGATTTAAATATATAGTAATGAGTAAAAGAACATTCCAGCCATCAGAAAGAAAGAAAAGAAACAAACACGGTTTCAGAGAAAGAATGTCTACGCCAAATGGGAGAAGAGTTTTGGCTGCAAGAAGAGCTAAAGGCAGAAAGAGATTAACTGTAAGTGCTGCACGCGCTAAGAGATAATTTCTATATTATCATATACAAATCATGCTTGAAAAGAAGTTTTTCAGGCATTTTTTGTTGTTAAAATTTACTAAAATTTAGGTTCTTTAAGCTTCTTTTTTCTATTTTTAAGATCTCAAAAAATATTTTAGAAATAGCAAGTTAAAATCGAATTATGCCACATACAAATATCTCCGGAGATAATATCATAAGTTTACAACACGCCAAGATTGCGCAAAAAAACTTTACTGTTCTTTCTGATGTTAACCTTAACATTAAAAAAGGAAGATTCTGCTACCTTATCGGAAAAACAGGTTCCGGAAAAAGCTCCCTATTGAAAACGCTTTACGGACATATTCCTTTAGCGTCAGGCCATGGAGCCGTAGTTGGTTTTGATCTTGCCAAACTCAGACCTTCAGACATTCCCAATCTGAGAAGAAAACTGGGAATTGTATTCCAGGACTTCCAGCTTCTTTCTGACAGAACTGTTGAAAAAAATCTGAAATTTGTTCTTGAAGCTACAGGATGGAGTGATAAGGCTAAAATGGAAGACCGCATCAACGAAGTATTGGGAAGCGTAAATATGAAGAGTAAAAAGCACAAAATGCCGCACGAGCTTTCAGGAGGTGAACAGCAGCGTATCGCAATTGCAAGAGCTCTGCTCAACCATCCGGACCTGATTCTTGCTGATGAGCCTACCGGAAACCTTGATCCTGAAACCTCCAATGAAATCATGACCTTACTGAAACAGGTTGCCCTTGAAAACGGAGCCGCAGTAGTCATGGCCACCCACGATTATCATATGATCCAGAATTTCCCGGGAGAAGCAATCAGGTGTGAAGACGGTAAAGTTTCCGTACTGGATACTACTGAATTATTCGAATAAGAAATTAAAGAAACCAAAGATCTATTCATCTTTCTTCTTAAAAACGTGAAACTCTTTTGTGAGTTCAAGATATTGGTCCGAGTATTGTCTCGGACTTTTTTCTATCACAAAATCAGATTCTGACAGAGGTTTTTCGGTTAAAGAGAATTCAAGAATCAACCTTTTGGCCTTTGAACCCTCAATTCCCTGAATATTAATTTTTCGTATTAAAAACAAACGGTTTTCAATTGCCGTTCTAATAAATACCTTACCAGCTTCCACCGGAATAATAACAGATAAAATTCCGTCCTCGCTCAGGAACTTTACAGAAGCTTCTATAAGCTGTCTGAAATTCAGCTCAACGGTCTGACGTGCTATTTTATCCTTTTCAGAGCCGGATTCTTCAAAGTAAGGAGGATTGGAAACAATAAAATTGAATTTCTCTTCTGTCTTAAAGGATTTAAAATCCTGATGTATAGTATTCAGCCTTGAATGAAAGGGTGATTTTTCAAAGTTAACTTTTGTAAGAGCGGAAGCAGCTTCATTTATATCCAGTCCAAGAATAGATGCAGCTGTATTTCGTTGTGCAAGCATCAATGAGATCAGTCCGGTTCCCGTTCCGATTTCCAGAACACGGGAAGCTTTTTCCACACCAGCCAAAGCGCCAAGCAATACACCATCTGTCCCGACCCGGAAAACTTGTTCTGACTGCAGAACTTCAAAATTTTTAAATGTAAAAGATTTCACTATAAATTAGTAGGAAGTGTAATAATGAATGTTGATCCTTTCCCCACTTCAGAGCGCACCGTAATCTCTCCTTTATAGTCCTCAATCATTTTTCTTACCATGGAGAGACCAAGTCCCATCCCGCTGTTTTTCGAGGTAAAATTCGGCTCAAAGATTCTTTCGTACATATTTTCAGGAATTCCTATTCCGTTATCCTGAACAGAGATCATTACTCTTCTCTGATGCTGCTCCACATCTACATTAATAATAAGCTTTCTTTCATCACTTTCTGCCTGTTTCGCATTGGTCACAAGATTGGTAATAATCCTGGAAAGGTAAATCCTGTCCATATTAATCATGATGTTCCCTTTATTGGAGTGCATAAAAATGCTGTCGTCATTAAAAACACGAAGAATATCTTCCACTTCTGAGTTCAGGTTGATCACTTCATTATTCTTTTCCGGGAGCTTGGCAAATTCAGAGAATGCTGATGCTACGGTAGCAATCAGATCAATCTGATCCACCATTGTTTTACTCATTTGTTTTACTCTTTCCCTGATATTCGGATCTTCCGGATCAAATTTCCTTTCAAAGTTCTGAATGGTAAGCTTCATTGGTGTAAGCGGGTTCTTCACCTCGTGCGCCACTTGTTTCGCCATCTCCCGCCATGCTTCTTCTGAGGCTTTGAAACGCAGTCTTTCCTTCTGATCCTGAATCTGTAGAATCATTCTGTTATAAGCCCTTGCCAAAGCATTCAGCTCATCATTCTTATAATATCGGATAGGGCGCATTTCGTTTTCAAACAAAGTAATCCGCGTAATCATATCCGAAAACTTTGTAATATTTTTAGCCAAACCGTTAGAGGTTACCCAACTTATCCAGATGCTGAAGAGAATAAGGAAAATATCTACCAAAAGAATATATTTCACAAACTGATTCAAAACATCAAAATATGCTGACTCATTATGGTACAAGGGAATATATACAATACCGATAGGCTCCAGATCGTTATTTTTCAAAAGAAGATAGGACGAGGTAAGTCCTGCATCCTTAGTTTTGTCGTAACCTCTGATATCAACTCTTGCCTCTGTAGCCAAAATTCTATTAACAATATAAAGGGGAATCGTTTTCTGATCAACCTGAGACTCATCTTTATTAGACAGAATGTAATTTCCTTTCAGATCGTAAATAACAATATCATGCTGATTGATATCTGCAATTTCAAAGATTTTATTTCCAAGCACCTTGGAAATATCTTCTGTCTTTACAAGCGTCTGGCTGACTGCATAATCCAGAAATCTCATTACCGCATTGGTCTTCTCCTGCATTTCAATATTACTCTGTTCCTGAGAATTCTTTCTCAGAACAAAATAAGGAACAAGCGATGTAGCAACAACGCTTAAAAAACAGACCAGCAGAAATCCGAAAAACACCCGGTTTCTTAAACTATACCCTTTGTATTTATTAATTGGCATTCTACTTTTTAATTAACCTAGCAATATACTTACCAATAATATCAAATTCTAAATTAACTTTATCCCCGGCTTTCAGGTGCTGCATATTGGTAAACTCCCAGGTATAAGGAATAATTGCTACAGAAAACTGTTTTTCTTCACTTTTTGCCACCGTAAGACTGATTCCGTTTACGGTAATTGATCCCTGGGGAACGGTTACAAAATTGCCGTCATCCTCATATTGTATGGTCACAAAATAGCTTCCGTCCTTATTTTCTATCCCAACTACTTCGCCCGTCTTATCAACATGCCCCTGAACAATATGGCCATCAAGCCTTCCGTCCATCTTCATGCATCTTTCAAGATTTACTACTGTTCCCACTTCCCATTTTCCAAGATTGGTTTTTTCTAAAGTTTCATTGATAGCAGTTACTACATAATGGTTTTCTTTAATCTCTACAACAGTAAGACAACATCCGTTATGAGCCAGACTCTGATCTATCTTCAGCTCGTTGGTAAACGGACATGTAAGGGTAAAATCAATGTTGCTCCCTTTTTCTTCTATCTTTTCAATTACGCCGACTGCTTCAATAATTCCTGTGAACATATTATTTTTTGCTAAATTTGTAAATTATAATCTTCAAAGATAATCAAAATGAGCCCAAAAAACCATAAAGTACGAGTAGGAATTTCAATCGGTGATTTCAATGGCATCGGCCCCGAGATCATTATGAAGTCTCTGAAAGACAAAACCATTACGGATTTTTTCACGCCAGTGATTTTTGGTTCGGGAAAATTATTCACGTATCAGAAAAATATTTTCAAGCTTAACCTGAACTTCAATTACATCAATGAAGCTTCACAGGCTCAGCCCGGAAAACTGAATATGGTAAACCTTACCAAGGAAAATGTGAATGTAGAGCTGGGAGTTCCTACAGAAGAATCCACCAAAATGGCCATTGATTCTCTGGAAATGGCTACGGAAGCTTTGATGAAAGGAGATATTGATGTTCTTGTAACCGCTCCGATCAACAAAGATGAAATGGTTAAAATGGGTTTTAAACATGCCGGGCATACGGGATATTTTGAAGAAAAATTCAGTAAAAAAGGCTTGATGTTCCTGGTGACTGAAGATTTAAAAGTAGCTGTTTCTACCCATCATATTCCTATTTCTCAGGTAGCAGAAAACATTTCCAAAGAAAAGATCAAAAAGCAGATCAGAGCTCTGAACCAGACATTAATTGAAGATTTCTGCATTCAGAAACCAAAAATTGCGGTATTGGGATTAAATCCTCATGCCGGAGACGGAGGAGTAATTGGAACTGAGGAAATTGAAATCATTGAACCGGCGATCAGGGAACTGTCAGACAACGGCATCCTGGCGTTCGGGCCTTTTCCTGCCGACAGTTTCTTCCAGCCCAATAAATACAGAAATTTTGATGCTGTATTAGCAATGTACCATGATCAGGGGCTTGCTCCTTTTAAAACCCTTGCCTATGAAGAAGGGGTAAACTATACAGCAGCTCTTCCGTTCATCAGAACTTCACCGGACCATGGTGTAGCCTATGACATTGCAGGAAAAAACATCGCAGATGAGCAGAGTTTTACTGAAGCTATTTTCACGGCTATTCATATTTTTAAAAACAGAAGTGAATACAATGATCTGATGAGCAACCGCCTGCAACCAAGAAAACTGGCCGTTGATAACGGAATAGACGAAGATCTTCCTGATGAAACTGAAGCATAAATCGTTAAAACAAATTTTAAATTAATTTGTTATTGATTTTATTTGTTATTATAAAAAAATTGCATATTTTTGCACACTCATTTTATGGACAAGTTAAGAAACTATGACGTAAGCTTTTCCGGACTTAAAAACGGAAAGCACGAGTTTAAATTTGAGATAGATAAAACGTTCTTTCAATTATTTGACACTGAGCAGGAATTTACAAATCCTAGAATAGATGTGAATATTCTTTTAGAAAAACACACTACTTTTTTAGAATTTGAGATCAAAGTAAACGGGACGGTAGAACTGATTTGTGATATTACCAATGAAGCTTTCGACTATCCTATTGAAAACCAAATTAAGGTTTTAGTGAAATTCGGAGAAGAATATGATGACAGCGAAGAAGATGTAATCACCATTCCGGCGGGAGACCATGCATTTAATGCAGCACAGCTGATCTACGAAAACGTACAGCTTTCTATCCCGATGAAAAAACTTTCACCTAATGTAAGTGATGAAGATCTGGAGCTCCTTGATCAGTTCAGTCCGAAAGATATTGAGGAAACAGAAGAGGAAGAACATGAAAGTGATCCCCGATGGGATGCCTTAAAAAAGTTAAGAGACAATAATTAAATAAAATAATTTAAATATGATGAGATGATGAATCTCATCGCTCATCAATTAAAAAAGTTATTACAAAATGGCACATCCAAAGAGAAGACAGTCGTCTACAAGAAGAGATAAGAGAAGAACTCACTACAAAGCTGTAGTTCCTCAATTAGCTAAAGATGCAACAACAGGAGAGCTTCACCTTTACCACAGAGCTCACTGGCATGAAGGAAAATTATACTACAGAGGTAAAGTAGTATTAGAAAAAGAAGTAGCAACTACTGAAGAAAACTAAGAGACGCTTTTCGCTGAAAAAGCCTCATTTTAATACAAAAACCGCTCAATTTCGATAAAATTAAGCGGTTTTTTGTTGTTTTTTGTGTTTTTTTGGTATCTTTGGCTCAAAATCAAATATCAAATTTATGGACATTAAAGACATACAAAATCTTATCAAGTTTGTATCCAAAGCTGAAGTATCAGAAGTAAAATACAAGACTAAAGATTTCGAAATCACTATTAAAACTCCATTAGCAGGAAGCGATGCAGTATATGCACAGCCTGCTGTTTACCACACAGCACCTCAGGCTGTAGCAGCTCCGGCACCGGCAGCATCCGCTCCGGCAGCAGCACCTGCTGAAAAGGCTGAAGCAGCTTCTGATGACAGCAAATATGTAGCAATCAAATCTCCAATGATCGGTACTTTCTATAGAAAACCATCCCCTGACAAAGATGTATTTGTTAATGTAGGTGATGAAGTTTCCATCGGAAAAACAGTTTGTGTAATTGAAGCAATGAAATTATTCAACCAGATTGAATCTGAGATCAGCGGTAAAATCGTTAAGATCTTAGTAGATGATGCTACTCCGGTAGAATATGACCAGCCATTATTCTTAGTAGATCCGTCTTAATTGAGAACTTAGATGTTAGACATTAGATGTTAGACTAAATTCTACATTAAATAACATTATCTAATTTTCAAATTATCTAATTTTCAAATTGAAGAAGATGTTCAAAAAAATATTAATAGCCAATCGTGGCGAAATTGCAATGCGTATTTTACGTACTTGTAAAGAAATGGGGATCAAAACCGTTGCGGTATACTCTACTGCAGATAAAGACAGTCTTCACGTAAGATTTGCTGATGAAGCAGTTTGTATCGGTCCTGCAATGAGCAAAGACTCATACCTTAAAATTCCTAATATTATTGCTGCGGCGGAAATTACCAATGCAGATGCTATTCACCCTGGGTACGGATTCTTATCTGAGAATGCCAACTTCTCCAGAATCTGCCAGAGAAACAACATCAAGTTCATTGGTGCATCTCCTGAACAGATTGAAAAAATGGGTGACAAGGCCAACGCCAAAGCAACCATGAAAGCAGCCGGTGTACCTTGTGTACCTGGTTCTGACGGATTGATTGAATCTTATGAACACGCCATAAAGATTGCTGAAGAAATCGGATACCCGGTTATGATCAAAGCAACCGCAGGGGGCGGAGGTAAAGGAATGAGAGCTGTATGGAAAGCCGAAGACCTTAAAGATCACTGGGAATCTGCCATTCAGGAAGCCGTAGCAGCCTTCGGAAACGGAGGTATGTACATGGAAAAACTGATTGAAGAACCAAGACACATCGAGATCCAGGTTGCAGGAGACCAGTTCGGTAAAGCCTGCCACCTTTCTGAAAGAGATTGTTCTGTACAGAGAAGAAACCAGAAGTTAACGGAAGAAACCCCTTCTCCTTTCATGACAGACGAGCTTCGTGAGAAAATGGGTGACGCAGCTGTAAAAGCGGCTGAATTCATCGGATATGAAGGTGTAGGTACAATTGAATTCCTTGTAGACAAGCACAGAAATTTCTATTTCATGGAAATGAATACAAGAATCCAGGTAGAGCACCCTATTACTGAACAGGTAATTGATTACGACCTGATCAGAGAACAAATCCTTCTTGCAGCAGGAACTCCTATTTCCGGAATTAACTATTATCCTAAATTACACTCTATTGAGTGCAGAATTAACGCCGAGGATCCTTACGCAGATTTCAGACCTTCACCAGGGAAAATTACAGGACTGAACATTCCTGGCGGACATGGAATCCGAGTAGACACTCACGTTTATTCAGGGTATACAATTCCTTCCAACTATGACTCAATGATCGCTAAGCTGATCACTACAGCTCAGACCCGTGAAGAAGCTATTGCTAAAATGAGACGTGCTTTGGAGGAATTTTATATTGAAGGAGTAAAAACCACAATTCCTTTCCACAGACAGCTGATGGATAATGAAGATTACCTTGCAGGGAACTATACAACAAAGTTCATGGAAGATTTTGTAATGGATAAAAAATACGATAATCACTAAGATTATTTAAATAAAATTTTAAACTGTCTCTATTTGAGACAGTTTTTTATTTTTGTATCTGTTCAATCCTTAAAATGATGCTGAAAAAAAGTTTAAAATATATTCTGGCTGCCGGCCTGGCCTGGTTTATCATTCATTCTCTTTATGTTGTTTATGACGGTCTTACTGATACACAGCAGCAGGCTGATCTTGCCGTGGTATTTGGAAATAAGGTGAATGAAGACGGAACACTTTCACCCCGGCTGAAGGCGAGACTGGACAAAAGTATTGAGCTGTACCAAAAAAAGCAGGTCAGAACTATACTGGTAAGCGGTGGTTTGGGTAAAGAGGGCTATTGGGAAGGTACAGAAATGAAAAAATATCTGATGAAAAATAATATTCCATCAGCCTGTATTCTTGTGGATAACTTTGGAGATAACACTGAAAAAACAGTCATCAATACCATAAAAACAACAGACAGCTTAAAATACAGTACAGTTATTTCGGTATCCCAGTTTTATCACCAGACACGGATAAAAAAATTATTCCGGAAGCATGATTTCAGAAATATTGAAAGTTCAAGTCCCGGCTATTTTGAAATAAGAGATTTCTACTCTGTTTTCAGGGAATTTTTCGCTTTTTATTTTTAGATGCAGCAGTTATAATGTTACCCATAAAAACCTGGAAACCCTTATTCTGAAGCTGAATCTGTCTATTGAAGGCTATTTATTAAGTTAAATTAACTCAGATGCCCTATTCATAAGACATCCAGAAATACAGACTTCTTAAACTGTATAAATAATTGATTCACAAACACAAATTTACCTAACAGTTGTTAGTCGCACTATTACTACACTTTCTCAGATTTATCTCTATTTTATTTTTTCCTAGCAGAAATACTTCTATTTTTGGTGACATAAGAAATCAAGTCACAGAATATTAATCCATAAAATTTACCAATCATGGCAGAAAAAAATTCGAGAGGAATCTTAAAATTCAACGGAGGGGACGGACAGAAACTACTAAAGCTGAACTACAGTGTATCAAGATCTACAGATGTTTCAGGACGTGTAGCATCAGACCCTTCTAATGCTCTCATTAAAATTACAGTAGAAGCGACTGAAAAATCAGATATCCTTGAAAGCTTACTGAACGGAAAATATAAGCCGACAACAGGAGAGGTTACCTTTAACAAATCACACGAGGAAGGAACACTTACAACTTTAAAGTGGAATAACGGGTACGTAATCCAGCACGAAGTAGACTTCGATGCAATAGATAACAATAGTATGTATATCAGCTTTGTTGTAAGTGCAGAGCAGATTGATCTTGGAACAGCATCCTTCCACGGAGACTGGCCATCTTAATAAATGCCGCTTTATAATAAAAACTAACGAAGACAGAACAGCTAAGGTTGTTCTGTTTTTTTATTCTTACAGTACATAAACTAATATCCAAAATCAAAAGTATGCTGTAAAATCAAAAGCATTTTACCGGTCCATATTGTGCAAAAGTTCACAAGGAAAACACCCCTTTCATTCAAAAAACTCATTATAAAAAATATTCATGCCTAAAAAGACACTCCTGAAAAGATAGAATACCTGCATGGCAGGATCAGGTCAAGAAATATTTTCTGATACAGCTCATTTCAGCCTCAAAATACACTTTAATTCTACCCCTCTGCGGTATTCCATTTTTGTTGATGCATCTCGTTAATAATGCTTAAATTTGTCAAAAACCAAAAATATGTCAACAGCAGAAACAACAAAAAACTCACAGTATTTTATTGACCTTGAAGACAGGCACGGAGCACACAACTACCACCCTCTTCCTGTGGTTCTTGACCGCGGAGAAGGCGTTTTTGTATGGGACGTGGAAGGTAAAAAATATTATGATTTTCTTTCAGCATATTCTGCTGTGAACCAAGGGCATTCTCATCCAAAGATTGTAGGTGCATTAGTAGATCAGGCTCAGAAACTGGCTTTAACATCAAGAGCATTTTATAACTCCAAACTGGGAGAATATGAGCAGAAAATCACTACCCTATTCGGATTTGATAAGGTTCTTCCGATGAACTCGGGAGCTGAAGCAGTAGAAACCGCTGTAAAGTTAGCCAGAAAATGGAGCTATGAAGTAAAAGGCATTTCTGAAAATGCAGCAAAGATCATCGTTTGTGAAAATAATTTCCACGGAAGAACAACAACTATTGTTTCTTTCTCTAATGATCCGGATGCCAACCAGAACTACGGACCTTTTACACCAGGATTTATTAAGATTCCCTATAATGATATTGCCGCTCTGGAAGAAGTTTTAAGCAGAGAAGCAGGAAATATCGCTGCTTTCTTAGTAGAACCTATCCAGGGTGAAGCAGGAGTTTATGTGCCTGATGAAAACTTCCTGAAAAATGCTTCCGAATTATGTAAAAAATACAACGTACTTTTCATAGCAGACGAAGTTCAGACCGGAATCGCAAGAACCGGAAAGCTGATTGCCTGCCATCATGAAAATGTTCAGCCGGATATCCTGATCCTAGGAAAAGCCCTTTCCGGAGGGATGTATCCTGTATCTGCCGTTCTCGCAAATGATCCTGTTATGAACGTGATCAAGCCAGGGCAGCACGGATCTACTTTCGGAGGAAATCCTATTGCATGCGCCGTTGCCGTAGCTGCATTAGACGTTGTGGCTGATGAAAAATTATCCGAAAGAGCAGAACATTTAGGACAGATTTTCAGAGCTGAGATTGAAAAAATCATCGAGAAAAATGATCTTATCACCAAAGTAAGAGGAAAAGGGCTTCTGAACGCTATCCTGATCAACGATACTCCTGAAAGTTCTACAGCGTGGAATCTTTGCCTTCAGCTAAAAGAAAATGGCCTTCTGGCAAAACCAACCCATGGAAATATCATCAGACTGGCTCCGCCATTGGTGATTACAGAGGAGCAGCTTTTAGACTGTGTAAAAATCATTGAAAAAACGATCACAGAATTTCGTTAATGAAGCTATCAGTCTGTTATATTATTTTTAACGGGGAAAGAATCATTGAAAAAAGCATCAGAAGCGTTTATGAAATCGCAGATGAGATTATTGTCGTTGATTCTTTTTCTACGGACAAAACTGAGGAGATCTGTACCGGATTTCCGAAAGTAAAATTTATCAAAAAAAAGTTTGAGGGATTTGGTGACCAGAAAAATTATACACTGGCACAGGCTTCAGGTGAATGGATTCTGTTTCTGGACTCTGATGAAGTTCCGGATGAAGTGGCAGTACAGGCTATCAAAGATATTCTGAACAGCAGTACTCCCGCCTATAACGTGTATACCGTTCATTTCAACAATATCCTGCTGAAAAAAACAATCAGATATGGAGGCTGGGGAACGGTATGGAGGGAACGCTTCTTCAGGAAAGGCCATGGAAAATATTCTGAGGATCTGGTTCATGAAAGTTTCATCACTCAGGATAAAATAGGAAAACTTCCAGGAAATATTGATCATTATACTTATAAAAGTATTGCCCATCATATTGAAAAGATCAATAATTATACACAGCTGATGGCAGAGAAAAAGGTAGCTAACGGTAAAAAAGTTTCCTTATTCAAAATTATATTCTCGCCTTTCTTTGATTTTATGAAAACCTATATTTTCAAACTGGGTTTTATGGATGGAATAGCAGGATTTTATATTTCTATCACCGGAGCTTTTTATACTTTCCTTAAATATATTAAGATCAATGAGATTCTCAGAAATAAATAAAGAACTCCGATACAAAATATCAGCCAGCCGCAGTAAAATTGCGGCTGGCTGTTGTTTATATCTTTAAATCCTTATTTTAATATATTTTTAAGCCAAAGCTTTTAATTTTTAATTAAATTTGAGGAATGGCGCAGTAACAGAACTGTACTATAAATAAAAAACGACATGGATCTCCGAAACTTTTACGTGTTTTTGAATTCCATAAAAAAATTAACGGGGTCTTAAATTCAGATAACCATGTTCAGATTCTTTAAAAGAATACTTGGATTCTCAAAAGCAGAAAGTGTCCGTATTCTGATGTATCATAAAGTTCAGCCTGGAAAAAATATTTCCGGAAGAGATGCATTAGCCGTTTCTGTTGAAGATCTGGAAGAACAGCTTCAGTATATTAAAAACAATTATAATACCGTATTTTTTAACGAACTGGAAGCGAACAGAACTACTGAACGTAAACTAATCATGACCTTTGATGACGGTTATCTCAACAATATGCAGTATCTGGTTCCTTTGCTTGAAAAATATCAGCTGAAGGCCACTATTTTTATTCCTACCGAACTTATTCAGCAAGATGAAACGAATGAAAAGCGCAGCCTGATGACTTTTGAAGAGATCAGATCCCTGAACCCCAATTGTGTAGAAATTGCCCTTCACAGCCATTCCCACAGAAATTATTCACAGCTTACCCTTCAGGAAGCCTCTGATGACCTCCGGAAAAACATCAGTACTCTTGAGGAGAAAAAAATTCCGTTTACTAAAGTTCTGGCTTACCCTTACGGCCAGTTTCCCAAAAAAGGACAAGCTAAGAAAGAATTTTTTACCATGCTGGAGAATGCAGGTATAACCTCAGCAGTACGCATCGGGAATAATATCGCTTACTTTCCTTGGAAAAATAAATTTGAAATCAAGAGGATTGATATAAAAGGCGGCGACAGCCTCGGGACTTTCAAATGGAAACTGAGATTAGGGAAAGTAAAACTTTAGTTCAGCAATTCACCATATAGTTTTTCATAAGCATCTGCCATTTCCTTATAGCCAAATTTAAGAGCTCTTTCTTTTAACAGCAATGCATATTCATGAGTTCTTGATCCGTACGTTTGCATTCCTGAGGCATATACCTGCTGCATATTTTCTGCAGAAAAATCATCAAAATAAAATGCAAGGTCTCCTCCTATTTCCGGAAGGCTTGTTAATCTGCTTAGAAAAACAGGCTTTCCAAAAAACATAGCCTCAACAGGCGGGATTCCAAAGCCTTCTGCCAATGAAGGATGACAGTATGATTCACAATGCTGAAGAAGATAATATTTTTCGTTATTACTTACATTTTCCAGGATATGCACTCTATTTTCCAAACCTAAAGCTTTAGTTTTTTCTAAAAACTTTTCTTTATACGCTGATTTTGCAGAAGAAGTTACCAGTACAAGGTCTCTGTCATTTTTTGTCAGAAGATCCAGCAATACTTCCTGATTTTTCTTAGGGAAAAGGACCCCGATATTCAAAATGTATTTTTTTCCAATAAAACTATATTTATTGTTAGAATTAAAATCTGTAATTTCGGGAAAGATCAGTCCGTTATATATGACCTCGACCCTTACATCCTTATTCAACGTAAAAAGATGTTTGTTTTTCAGGAAATCTTCTTTTACAAAATCGGAGATGCAAACAATAGCATCTGCATTTCCTATATTTTTCTGGACGAGTCTGGTACTCTTTTTGACTTTCTTTTCGGAACTGTTGTCATGTAGAAAATTAAGATCATGAAGAGTAACCACTTTTTTTTGCCCGCTTTTAATATGATGGAAATAATCAGAAAGCTGGTGAGCGGTATGAATCAGCGAAAAAGATCCTGTACGGACAGGAATTTTTTTCTGCCAGAACTGCCAGTTAATAATAGTGAACCGGTTTTTAGTCACCGGCATATTTTTTCTGGGTCCATAGAAAGAATACTCAAAATCAGATACTTTTTCATCCAGCCCCTTGATCAGGGAGATGCATACATTGGCAATTCCCGACTTCGGGTATTTCAATCTTTCGGTATCGATAAGAATTTTTTTTCTCATTATAACAGGGCTTTTCGCCAAAAATATAAATTTAAATATGAATTTTTTATTTTTGCAGTATGAAAATTTGTTTAATTAGTTTCGATTTCTGGCACTATGATGAGCATATCGTGGATAAGCTGAATGAGAGAGGCATTCAGGCCTGCCATATCAACATCGGAGCCTTCACCCATAAGAATACGGGAGAACGTCTGAAGAATACTTTCAGCAAAATTTTCTTAGGCAAAAATCCAAAATATTATAAAAGACAAAATTTCATACTTGAGTCCCTTGAAAGAATAGGAAAACAGGATCAGATTCTTGTAATTAATCCTGAAGCTATTGATGAAGAAATTCATCAGAAGATCAGAGAATATGCAGACCGTAATATTGCTTACCTTTACGACAGCATGGCCAGAAATCCGGCTACACATCTTCTGCACTATTTTGATACGGTTTTTTCTTTTGATGATGAAGACGTAAAAAATTTCGGATTCGAAAAGATCACAAATTATAATTATCTCGAATATCTTCCGGCAGAAAAACAGCATCCCAAATTAGATTTATTCTATATTTCTTCTTATGACCAGAAGAGATTATCGGCCTTAAATCTCCTGATTAACAGACTTTGTCCGCTGAAAATAAAATTTGAAGTGTACATGGTGGGTAAAAAAGGATGGAAAAATAAGCTGAATCAGATCTTCGACAAAAAAAATATTGAGATCCTGAGATTTGGGAGAAGAAAGATTCCGCATCATGCACTCCCCTCATATTATAAGAATACCAAAGTGGTTCTGGATCTGATGCGGGCCGATCAGACCGGGCTTAGTTTCAGAATCTTTGAAGCAATGGCCCTGGAAAAAAAGATTATCACAGATAATCCTACTATTGCCAATTACGATTTTTATAATCCTAATAATATTCTGCTGCTGAATAAAAACTTCAGCAATGTAAGAAAAGATTTTTTTGAAACGCCATACGAAAAACTTCCTGAAGCAGTTTATTATAAGTACACCCTGGATCATTGGGTGAATACTGTTTTTAAACTGAATTCATGAAAGAAATCAAACATGTACTTATTGTAACTAAAGAGTACAAATGTTCACGGACACCCAAAGTAGGCGGAACCGGTACCTTTTACCGAAACTTAGCTGAAAAGCTTGTAAAAAGAGGTATTACGGTGCATGTTTTCCTGATCTCAAAATATGCTTTCGACATTCAGGAAGATGGGGTAACCATTCATTCCATTAAAGATATTTTTAAATCTAATCCTCTTCTTGAACTGCTAAGGTCATCTACCGGAAAACTTAAAATTCTGGAGCCTTTACATTTTAAGATCTGTCTTTACGAGAAAAAAATCATCTCCGATAAGATCAGCAGCTGGATCAGGAAAAACAGTCTTCATTTTGATGTTGCAGAGACTCATGATTTTGACGGGCTGGCACTTTCTATTCCTCAAGCTATTCCTTATGCTGTACGCTGCCATGGATCGTGGTCTGTACTGGAAAAATATTTCGGCTATAAAAAGGTGCATAAAGGACGTATTTTCTGCGAAAAAGAAGCTTTTAAAAAATCAAAAAATATCATTACGATTTCCCGATACAACGAAACCATCAATAAGAATCTTTTTGATATTAAAAATCCAAGGCTGATCTACAACGGTGTGGATGAGAAATTCTACAGTCCTGATGAAAATCCTCAGATCATTCCTCACTCTGTTTTTTTCCTGGGAAATGTTACCTTTGAAAAGGGGGCTGAAACTATAATCCACGAATTTATTAAACTTAAGAAAGATTATCCTCAGGCTTCCCTGCATTTTATAGGAAGGCCCAATCATTATCCTGATTACATTAAAGATCATATTCAGGAACGCGAGATTAGAGAATCTATTCATTTTCCGGGCAACAAAAACGGAAAGGAAATTGTAGAGCTTATCAATAAAGCTGAAGTGGTATGCTTCCCCTCTAAAGGTGAAAATTTTAGCTTATCTTTGCTCGAGGTAATGGCCATACAAAAACCTGTTGTGTGTTCCCCCATAGATTCATTCAAGGAAGTCATACAGGATTCAGTAAATGGGCTCATTGCTGATGAAGAAGGTTTTCACAAAAAAATAAGTCTTATTTTTGAGGACGATGATCTGAGACGCCGCCTGTCATTGAATGCCAGAAAATCTGTAGAATCCTATTTTGGTATTGACAGAATGGTAAATCAAACGATCAGCTTTTATCAGGAAATTCTGTAGAAACAGACACTGCTTTTCTACCATAAGGCCCGAAACAGCTTATCATCTTAGGTCATCCCAAGTTACAGGATATGAACGCAAAGGAACAAATTGAGAATCTGGAGGTTGAGCTTAAAGCCCTCAGAAGAAAATATTATATTAAATCATTTTTCAGGAAGGCCAAAAGGCTTGTCACTGATTTTTTACCACTGGATTCTATCCCTGCTGAATATTGCACGGAAAGAATCAGAATAAAAGAAAAACATGAAGGAGATCTTTATCTTCCAAAAACATTCGGATCCCGACAGATTTCTGTAAAAACACCTAAAAATGAAGTGGAAATCCTTGCGCTTCAGAATGTATTATGTATTCCTGACTCTACTTACTTTTTAGATAGTAAAAAGCAGAAGATCTTTTATGAAAGATGGCATGATGATGACCGGATTATTTATGTGTACAACACTGTGAATCTGATGCAGCATTCTATGACGCTGGCTAAAGTTAAGAATCACAAGAATATTTATTATAATGAGGAAGCTATTTTTCTGGGAGGAACATTTACGTTCAACTATTATCATTTCCTGATCGATATTCTTTCAAAAATTGAATTTTTCAACCATATTCCGGATGCCAAAAACAAACTGATTGTTGTAGATTCGGATGTAGAAAAAGTTGAAAACCTGAAAGAGCTTTTACAGTTCTTCCTGAAGGATTATAAGATTGTATTCCTCAACCACGATAAAAATTATTATCAGTTTAAAAAACTGTGGCACATCACCAGCATCAATTACGCAGTTCCGAATATTATGCCGGGTGAAAAATATGATGCACGGTTTGCTAAAATATCAAAAGAATCTCTTCAATATCTGAGAAAAACCTGCTTTGACGGTCTGGATATGAGTAAAGTACGGGTACAGCCTGTTAAAAGGATATTTATTGCCCGAAAGTCTAAGTTCAGAAAATATAATGAAGAAGAAATTCTTGAAATTTCAAAAAAACATGGCTTTGAGGCAGTATTCTTTGAGGACCTGAACATCCACGAACAGATCTACATGGTGAATAATGCAGAATACATCATTGGTCCTAGTGGTGCAGCATGGACGAATCTGATTTTCGCCAATCCGGGAGCCAAAGGACTGTCCTGGTACAGCGCCGTATGGGGCGATTTTCCTATCTTCTCTACTTTGGCAGCTGAAATGAAATTTGATCTTAACTTCTATATTTACCCTCAGGATGAAGAAGGCTTCCATGAAGATTACAGACTGGATCCTGATATTTTTGCTCAAAAGCTGGAAGAGATACTTAATCTGCAACAAAATCTATCTTAAATAAAAAAGAATTAAAAACTTTAGTTAAATTATTGTCTGGCCAGTCTGGCAAAAACTGATTAATCAATAGTAAAAAAGGTAATCTTTATATTTAAATATACTTTTTGTTATATAAAAAAAATTGATGTAAATTTCCTAGACATAAGGCATATATAACGGCAATAAAAACATGGTAAATACCATAAGTAATTAAAGCAAAATATAAATTTAAATAATTATTAAAAAAATAAATCATGAAATTAGTATTTATATTTTTTATTCTTTTCAGTTCATTCTCTTTTGGGCAATTTTTTGAAAACTTTGACCATTATCGCGATCTGTCCAAGCTTCCTGAAGACTGGATTGCCTTTAAGGGAGATAATAAAGCGGGTGATGATTTTAATAATTGGAAATTAGTAAATTTAGATGAGGAAGGTTCCGATAGATGTCTTTTCGTAAGATATGAAAATTCGGGTAAATTAAATGAAGATTGGATTGTATCACCTAAAATTGATCTAAGTAACTATGAAAATAATTATTTAACTTTTTCACAACGAAATTCATTTATTGATAATTCAACAAAATACGAAATAAAAATTTCCACACATTCCCAAATAGATCGTGATAAATTCCAAACAATAGAATCTTATGATGATTCTACGTTTGGGCAAAGTTTCACTATTAAAAAAATTGACATTTCTAAATATAATAGAAAACATATATATATAGCTTTTGTGAAGCAAGATGATGATGGAAATAATTGGTTTATAGATAATGTATCTGTTCAAGGAAAACCTTTGGATAAAAACTCTGTAAAAAATATGACATCTTTTTATCCCAATCCTACATCAGGAAAAGTCTACGGAACAGAAAAAGTTAAAAAATTACAAGTTATAAATGCCAACAATAAGATTATAAAAGTTTACTTCAACCCAGAGTTTATTGACATTTCCGATCTTCCTGCGGGAATATATTTTCTAAAAGGAGCTTATGAAGACGCAGCAGTCTTCACTCAAAAAATCATAAAAGAAAACTAATTATGTCTAAAATACAGCTTATTCAAAATCTTTTAGTAGTACTTTTACTTCAAAGTTTTATTTCCGGGCAAAACTATTTTGTTGGATTTTCAAAACAATTGATTAATCCAGACTCCACGATACTCTCTTCTCCACTAGCCGGTTTTGGTAATCCTAGAGAGGGAAGGTTCAGTATTGATTTTTTAGAAATGGGTATTGCAAACTATGCTGTTGCTATGTGCTCTTCCAACACAAAACTATATGTAGCGACAAGCGACAATAAGCTTTGGCAGGCTGATATAAATAATTCCAGTGCTCCCTATTGGACTTTCATAGGAATGGCTTATTATGTAACAGCACTGACTTATGGCAATGGTAAACTTTACGGATCGGATAAAAATAACATATTATGGATGAGGGATGCAGTAGAATATGATATTCCATGGACAAATATTGGACATGCATATTATACCACCGGTCTCACATTTCTCAACAATAAATTATATGGTACAGATAAAAATAACACTCTGTGGGTAAGAGATAATAGTCCATTCGATGTACCATGGACAGACATTGGCACAGCTAATAATGTTAGGTCTCTAACCAATGATGGAACGAATCTAATTGCAATATCCAAATATGATAATGATTTATGGACAAGAAGTGCTTCACTATCTAATGAAGACTGGTCCAAAATAGGAACTCCTAACAACACAACATATGATATTTATCTCTCTAATATAACTTATTCTAATGACAGATTATATGCAACTTCAACCAATAACAAATTATATTATTCACAGCATAGTCAAACACCGATTTATACTTATGCTTCCTATTTTGAAAAAAATTCAAAAAAGGCACTCATAATTACTTTAGATTTATGTGGAATCGATTATTCTTTTTCACGGAAAGTAAAAACGAAAATAAAACAGCTATACAATATTGATGAAGATGCTGTTTTAATTAACTGTTCACATACCCATTATGCCCCGGTAGCTCAAAATTATCCCTGCCATCAGGATTTTTATCAAGTCCCGGATCCAAAATATCTTAAAATCATAGAAAATGCAATTTTGATGGCTGCACAAAATGCAATTCAAAACAAAATAAACAGTAATTTGAGCTTTACAAAGGGTAAAACAGATATAGGATATAACCGGGCTGACAGTTCTAAAGAATTAGATGATAATATTACAATGGTGGTTTCAAAAAACAATATTACCAATATTGCAAATGGTATAATTCTAAGCGCAAGTACACATCCGGTATGGTATGATCAGGCAAGAGATTTCGTAACAATATCAGCAAATTATGTTGGAGCAACAAGAGATAAATTGAGCATATTAAAGAACATCAACAATGTTCAATTCATGCAGGGGTGTGCAGGAGACATCAACCCTTATGATACAGATATTCCCGATCAGACAGCCGATAAGCTGACTCAAGATTTTAATAATCTATTTTCCATGTCTCCGTCAGATATTACAGGAGATATTACTGTTAAATTTGATTCTGTCGCTGTTCCTCTAAATAATTTCACCTATAATCAAGCTATAAATATTAGAAATGCCAGTATCGGACATTACGACGTAACCTCTGAAAGAAACTTAAAATGGGCAAACAGAATCATAGATCAGTATGACACAGGCACACTTCCTACTACTGCGACAGTATATATACAAATTTTAAAGATTGGAAACTGGAACATTATAGCTCTAAGCCGCGAAGCTGTATCTCAATATGCTCTTGATTTATACCAACATTTTCCTAATCTGAAATTAACTGTATTAGGATATTCCAATGATGTTTCAAGCTACCTTCCCGTAGAATGGCATATTAATAAGCCTTCTCCAAACTACGAGGGCTATGACAGTTTCTTCAGTTACGGACAAAGTGGAATTCCCGTTGATAATGTTGAAGACATTATATTAGCAAAAATATATAATATGATGCAATAATTCCAACATATTCATAGCAATACAACGAACTGATAGTATAAATAAATGTTTCAGTTTCATTCTTTAACTCAAGTTAAAATAAACTAAAAACGATAAAAGCCAATCTAAAAAAACGATGATTTGAAAGGCTAAAAACATCATTATGATAAAAAATACAAAGAATAATATTCTATCATTAGTATTCTTAGTACTGGCTTTATTCCCATTACTATATGTCTCTTATATTCTAAAGAATACCTTCCTTGATGACTCATACATCACACTTACCTATTCTAAACATTTTTTTCAGGAAGGAAAGCCCTGGTACAATCTGATAGATACAGTCCAGGGAAATGGGCAAACCAGTGTATTATGGATGCTTATTCAGAGCCAGTCTTTTAATTTTGAACACATTATAAACCCCATTTATATCAACAAGAGTATAAGCTTTGTACTTATTACAACTGTACTATTATTCTTATTCCAAAGTTTCAGAACACATACATCTATTACCAGAAAAGGACTTATATTAATATTTTCTGTCTTCTTCAGTATTTGGTCTGCATTTAATATTTCTCATGGTCTGGAAACTGTTTTTTTTGCAACAGTTCTGTTCTTTTTCCTTAAATACAGGAATCAGAATATAGCTTATTTACTGGCTTTTCTACTACCGTTCATCAGACCTGAAGCTATTATATTCACACTTTTTTTTGTCATTGACACTAAACTTTTCAGCAAAATATTTTTCAAAAGAGCATTATGTGTGTTCGCCTCCATACTTTTATATTTTATATATACTACTTACTATTATGACGTTTTGTCCCCGCTTCCTTTTCTCCTGAAGAATACCCAGGAATTTTCATCTAAAAAAATCATCAATTTTATAGCTATCACACTCATCTTTTCACCGATTATTGTGTTTGCGATTAAGAACTATAAGACCAAATTAATATTCTATTCTCCATTATTTTTCTTTATTATTTATTATTCTTTTTTCATAGATGAAGTAATGAATTTCTTTGACCGCTACAGATATCCGTTATTTGTTTATTATATTTATTTTTTGAGTTATGAAAACATAAATACTTTAAAAAATAAAAGAATAAACATTCTTTTGTTGATACTAAGCATATCAGGATTCTTTACTTATGCCAATTATTTGAATTCACATAGAACTTTTTATATGGGGTCATACACAGAAGCTATGGAGCATGGCCCATTATATATTGGAGAATATCTTAAGAAAAAATCGTTAGAGGAAAACATAAAGTTCAGGATACTTAATTCAGACGCCGGAGCAATAGCTTATTTTTCGGATTGTTATTTATACGATACCTGGGGCCTCAATAATGCCACCCTGCTATTAACTAAAAAAAATAAAGACTGGGATGCTTATCTATCTTATCTGAAACAAACAGATCCTGATTATATCATTCTTATTTCAAAAGATTACCATAAATTTATACCAAGACTTGACTTTGAAGAAAAAATATACAAGTACTTCTCACTTCAAGCCAAGCAACCTGCTTTAGTAAGAAAGTCTATGGATGAATATTATTATTTTATATACAGGATACGTCCTTAATTTTAACCCAAATAAAAATTTTTCATACTCGTTATGAATACCCTACCTCTTGTAAGTCTCGTGATCATCACAATGAACCATGAAAAGTTTATTGAGCAGGCTTGCCTGTCTGCCATTTCACAGACGTACCCTAACTATGAGATCATTCTTTTAGATAATAACTCAACAGATAAAACTTTTGAAATTGCAGAACATACACTTTCACAGTTTACACAGCATTATAAGCTGATCAGAAATACTGAAAGTTTTGGAGTGGCTAAAAATATCAATATAGCAGTTGCGCAGGCTTCTGGAGAATATGTTTCCCTTCTATCCGGAGACGACTGGTATACTGAAGACAGCTTAGCGGAAAAAGTAGCTTTCATTGAAAAAAACACTGTTGATTTTATTCTTTCGGACGGTTATAAATATTACCAGAATGAGGATAAAATGACTGAAGTCTATACTCCTAAAGAAAAGAAAAGAGTGATAGACAGCATGAGGAATTTTTTTCATGAAAATGTTGCTGAAAACAGGACATCCAATGTAGGAACTTTTGTAAAAAAAGAACTGTTGGTAAAATATCCGTTTGATGAAAACATCAATACTGAAGATTGGGATATGAACCTGAGACTTACTTCCAAAGGTTATAAAGTTGGATTCATCGACAAAAAATTATTTTATTACAGAATTCTTTCAACCAGCTTATCAAGAAACTGGAAGCTGATGGAAGATTCTTATAAAAAAGTGACGGGAAAATACCTGGACTATATCAAAGCCGATAAAGATCTTTATCAGAAATACAGGCTGCAGCTGCTCCATTTCAAATATGAAGTTTTACTTTCTGATACGCAATCAGAGTCTGAAAAAGAAAAGCTGCAGCTGGAATGGAAAAAAGAGAAATACAGGATAAAATATAAAAACCCTGTCCTGTTCTTTAAATTGCTGCTCCTAAAAAAATAAATAACGTGAGCTCGGGTTAACGAATTTAAATTTAAAAGGCCGGAAGAAGGAAACTGGAAGTAAATTTTAGTTATAGGTATTGAAAGCCTCCAGAAAATTAAATTAAGACACATCAATATTTGCTCTTGCTGACATTCATAAATTCCCTCTTCCATCATCCAGCTTCAAACCTGTATCTATCAGATGTTATTATCCCGAACTAATGTTAAATACAACGGATGGAGTTATTTTTAACTTCATATTTTTGATGTTCATAAGTCATAAAAACCCGGGAATCAAATTTATAAATCATCTTAAAAAACGCAAATTTTAAGTAAATTTGCACCAAAATTTTAATTGAAATGGAGAAAGTAAGAGTACGTTTTGCTCCAAGTCCAACAGGACCTTTGCATTTAGGAGGCGTAAGAACCGCATTATATGATTATCTTTTTGCCAAAAACCAGGGCGGAGAATTTGTATTGAGAATTGAAGATACAGATACAGCAAGATATGTAGAAGGAGCTGAAGAATATATTGAGGAAGCTTTGGAATGGTGCGGGATCATCGCTGATGAAAGTCCTAAGAAAGGAGGAAAATTTGCCCCTTACAGACAATCTGAAAGAAGAGACATCTATGACCGTTATACGGAGCAGATCTTAAAGACTGACTATGCCTACCTGGCGTTCGATACTCCTGAGGAACTGGATGCCATCCGGGCAGAATATGAAGCTAATGGTGAAGTATTTTCCTATGACAATAAAACAAGAAACAGGCTGAGAAACAGTCTTGCCCTTACTGAAGAAGAAGTACAGAAGTTACTGGCTGAAAAAACACCGTATGTGGTACGATTTAAAATGCCGGTAGACCGCATCCTGAACCTTGAGGACATCATCAGAGGAAAATTCTCCGTGAATACCAATACCCTTGACGACAAAGTTCTGGTAAAAAATGACGGAATGCCTACCTACCATTTTGCCAATATTATTGACGATCATGAAATGGAAATCTCTCATGTGATTCGTGGGGAAGAATGGCTTCCATCTCTGGGACTCCATACTTTATTATATGAAGCAATGGGCTGGGAAGCCCCTCAGTTCGCTCACCTATCTTTAATTTTAAAGCCTGAAGGCAAAGGGAAATTAAGCAAAAGAGATGGTGATAAATTCGGGTTCCCGGTTTTTCCGCTGGATTTCAAAGATCCTGCAACAGGCATTGTGTCTAAAGGGTACAGAGAGAATGGTTACCTTCCGGATGCCTTCATCAATATGGTTGCACTTCTTGGGTGGTCTCCTGCTGATGACAAAGAAATCTTATCTCTGGAGGAAATGTGCAAAGAGTTTGACCTTCATAAAGTACATAAGGCAGGTGCACGATTCAGCAAAGAAAAATCGGAGTGGTTTAACCACCAGTATATGCAGATGAAGTCTGATGAAGAGCTTCTTCAGATCTTAAAAAACACAGGCCTTGACCTGTCCGGCGCTTCAGACGAGAAACTGCTAAAGGTAATTGGACTTATGAAAGAGAGGGCTACCTTCCCTAAAGATATTTATGAAAACGGGAAGTTTTTCTTTGAAGCTCCTGTAGCTTATGATGAAAAAGCATCCAAAAAAGCATGGAACGAAGAAACGTATGCTATTTTAGGAGAGCTTGCTGAAACTCTGAACGGAACAGAAACATTCAATGCAGAAACACTAAAACAGACGGTTCACGATTTTGCGGAGAATAAAGGCCTGGGAATGGGAAAAGTAATGATGCCTCTACGCCTGTCTTTAGTGGGAGAATTGAAAGGACCAGATGTTCCTGACATTCTGGAAACCCTTGGAAAAGAGGAAAGTATCTCCAGAATAAACAATGCTATCAATAATTTTAAATAGGTTCCCATAATTTTTCATAAATTTGAAAGATTTAATTTACTTCAAGAAATGGAATATTTAAGTTTCGAACTTCCTATCAAAGAACTAATGGATCAACTTCAGACTTGTTCTTTAGTAGGAGAAGAAAGTGGTGTTGATGTAAAATTAGCATGCAGCCAGATTGAGGATAAGATTTTAGAAAAGAAAAAAGAAATCTATGGCGCCCTCACTCCATGGCAGAGAGTACAGCTGTCCCGTCACCCGGATCGTCCATACGCACTGGACTATATCAAAGGAATGACAGACAAAGGCAGCTTCTTAGAACTTCACGGAGACAGAAATTTCGCTGATGACCCTGCAATGGTTGGCGGTTTAGCTACTCTTGACGGTCAGAAAGTAATGATCATAGGAACCCAGAAAGGAAGAACGACCAAAGAAAGACAGCACAGAAGATTCGGAATGCCGAATCCGGAAGGTTACAGAAAAGCTTTACGTTTGATGAAGCTTGCTGAGAAATTCAATATCCCTGTAATTACTTTGGTGGATACCCCGGGAGCTTATCCAGGATTAGAAGCTGAAGAAAGAGGTCAGGGTGAAGCTATTGCCAGAAATATTTTTGAAATGGTACAGCTTAAAACTCCTATCTTCACTTATATTATTGGAGAAGGCGCCAGTGGTGGTGCATTAGGAATTGGTGTTGGAAACAAGGTATATATGTTGGAAAACACTTGGTACACAGTAATTGCTCCGGAAAGCTGCTCGTCAATTTTATGGAGAAACTGGGATCACAAGGAGGATGCAGCCAACGCACTGAACCTTACTCCGACCGATGCTTTAAGAGAAAAGTTTATTGACGGAATCATTGAGGAGCCGCTTGGAGGGGCTCATTATGACCCTGAAACCACCTATTTAAACCTGAAAAATTCTATTTTACAGAATATCAAAGCTTTTTCCAAATTTACAGGACAGGAGCTTGAAACCCAGAGACAGGAGAAATTCATTGCGATGGGACAGTTTAAAGGATAAAAAAACAAACCGGCTGAGAAAAATTTCTCAGCCGGTTTTACTTTAGTTTCCTTCTTATTAATTTATTTCTATTCTGCTATATTCAATACCAGTTCAATATCCTGGGTTATCTTTTTGGAAGAGCTGTAGCTGGCATCACAGATAGCTGTACTCAGTAAATATTCCCCTTTATCAATCAGGATAAAATTCTGGCTTTTGGCCGCAACACTCAGGCTATACGACTTTTTACCATTAATTTTTAATACCAGCGGACAGCCGGATTTATTTCTGATGTTCACATAAGCTTCATTTTTTCCTGCATCATTATTAAAAATATGGGTAAGCATGGCTGCTGTTCTTTTGGCCTCATCACTAGGTTCGGATTTGCCGGAACCGGCACTTTTCAGTGATCCCGCTGAAGCATAATTTACAGTTCTTTCAGTTTTTGCAGGAGAAGAAGTATTGGAAGCCAGTGTCTTTCCGCTCTTTGTGTCCGTACTTTTAGCAATATCCGCTGTCTTGCCAACAGGGACAATCCCTGGTTTTGTTTCCGAAGATGAATTATCCGCCAGAATGATTTCTACCAGTTTTCTTTTAAAAAAATCTGTTCTGGCATGTCCGGGGTTCTGTTTAAGAAAACCTGCAATTACTCTTGGCTCTTTTGAAGTTTCAGCTTCCTGTTCCGTATAGATGATCACCGTTTCTTTTTCTACAACTGTTTTGGATTTCGTTTTTTTCTTTTTTTGAGAAAAACCTAATGCAAAAATGCATAGAAATATGAGTAGAAAGATTTTTTTCATTAATCAAGGCTTTAAAATAGTATTAAATATATCAATAACGTGAAAAGTCATTTTTTAGTTTATCATTAAAATTATTATCTTTGCACTGCTTTAAAATTAAGCTAAAAATTAATACTAATCTTAAATAAAAAATAATAGATATTATGTCTTATACACCAGTTGCTGCAGACGTAGCGAAATTAAGAAACCAAACAGGTGCAGGTATGATGGACTGCAAAAAAGCTCTAGTTGAAGCTGAAGGAGACTTCGAAAAAGCGGTAGACATCCTTAGAAAAAAAGGACAGAAAGTAGCTGCTAACAGAGCTGACAGAGAGTCTACTGAAGGAGCTGTAATCGCAAGAGTAAACGAAGACAACACTCTGGGTGCTGTTATTTCTTTAAACTGCGAAACTGACTTCGTTGCTAAAAACGAAGCGTTCATTGAGCTTGCTTACGAATTAGCTGAAATGGCTATTTTCGCTGCTACAAAAGAAGAACTTTTAGCTACAGACTTCCACGGAATTACTGTTGCTGAGAAATTAGTTGAGCAGACAGGTGTTATCGGTGAAAAAATCGAGATCGGAGCTTTCGAAAGACTTGAAGGACCATTCTTGGGAGCTTACATCCACGCTGGAAACAAAATTGCTGCCATCACTTCTCTTTCTGCAAAAGTAGACGGAGCT
The DNA here is from genome assembly GCF_001295265.1 of Chryseobacterium indologenes. GTDB lineage: Bacteria > Bacteroidota > Bacteroidia > Flavobacteriales > Weeksellaceae > Chryseobacterium > Chryseobacterium indologenes_A. The sequence goes on from NZ_LJOD01000017.1 coordinate 34,137, forward strand.
GAGGAAGCTGCTAAAGCTGTTTCTATGCAGGTTGCTGCAATGAATCCAATCGCTTTGGATGAAAATGCGGTTTCTCAGGAAACTATTGACAGAGAATTAGAAATCGAAAGACACAAACTTACTGAAGAAGGTAAGCCTGCAAACATTATTGACAATATCCTGAAAGGTAAAATGCAGAGATTCTACAAAGACAATACTTTGGTACACCAGGATTTCATTAAAGACGGAAGCATGTCAGTTGCTGATTATGTAAAATCTGTAAACGGAGACCTTAAAGTAACCGGATTCGTAAGAGTAAGCTTAGCTTAATCATTCCGATTCAGAATAACATATGCCCCGGAGCTCATTGCTTTGGGGCTTTTTTATTATTCAACCTTGCATACCCTTTAATTATTTATTGTATTTAGCTTTGTTTTCTATTTCAAAAAAATCAATGGAATTGGCTCTGCGTTGTTCATTTGAATACTCCTTCTGTTTTGCATGGCTCCATACTTCTATACCCAACCTACCTCTTTTGGGGTATTTTTTTTATCAGCCTGATAGTGTAGATTTGCTGTAAACTGTCAACCATGAAATATCTTCTGCACCGATATATCCTGATACTGTCTATTCTAACGGGTTCATTTCTTTTTCCACAGAAATCTGCCGTAGTAAAGACTCTGAATATTTATTTGAAGAAAGATCTAGAATTACAGTCAAAGTCCAATCGCTTTGAAGATACCTTAAAAGTAATTACCGCTTACCGTCCGCACAATGGTATTTTATCTATAGAAACAGAAACAAATGGTGTCTTTCACTATATAGAAAAGCAGGAAGTTCATCTTTCTGACATCACCGGAGTTGCCAAGGATATTAATGTAGTATTTACAACACAGCAGGATGCAGTAAAGACAACCCGTCATTACATTGGAAAAAACAAGGATATTCCCGGATATGAAGGTACAGGAAGTATGTTCTTTACCGGAATAAGACAGGCTCTGAAAAATGAATATCTTGGTAAAGCCCTGCTGAAAGCTTTTGCGCAAGACGGCTATTCCATCAGAATCCTTCATTGGTATGATTAAACAATCAACACATAAAAATATGAAAAACACCCATTCTTTTATCGTTCTGTTATTATTCTTTCTATTTACGGCCTGCCAGCCTTCAGGAACACCGGATAATACCCTCTTGACAGATCAGGAAATCCTTTTGCCGGAAGGCTTTTCCCATGCTGTAGAAAAGAAATATAGCGTCAGAAAAAACATCGATGACACAGGGGCTGTATGTACGTTTGATATTACAGCTTTAGAAAAAGCGCCCTCTAATTTTGTAGTGAAAAACATTAAGATTACATTAAACGGCGGGGTTAAGGACATTCAGTTTAAAGCCTTTGTAGAAAAGCAGAATGTAAACCTTGGCACAAAGAAAGCCTATGATACCTATTGTATTGCAGAAATAAAATATACTCAACCCGGAAAGGAAGTTATTAAAACTTATACCATCACTGCCAGGGGAAAGGTCTCCGAATTATAAACATTATCTGGAGTAAATCCGGTATTCTTTCAACATCTATTATATTCAATAAAAAATGTCTGATAAAATTCGTTTCACCGATCAGAATAAAACGATCTCTGATTTCTATGATGAAGTCTGGGTAGTCTGTACTGTCTGCGGACAGAAAGCATTTGCCAAAACTGACAGGGAACAGAAAAAAGCAAGACTGTTCTGTCCTGCTTGTGGTTATAATAAAGAGACCTCCATGGAATCCTGCATTTTTGGTTATAAAGCACTCAGTATAAGAGCTGCTCATGTTTATTTTGGAGCCGAACTTTGGCTGCAGCATTCTTTTAAAGATGATATATTTTGTGCATATAACGGACCCCATCTGGAATATCTGGAAAATTACATTGCTGCGGACCTCCGGGAGCATAAAGACCGTACTCATTTTACACTTCTGGAGAAGCTTCCCAGGTTTTATCATGAGGCTAAAAACCGTAAATCACTTTTAGCAATCATAGAAAGGCTGAAGAACAAGTAAAAAGGAAAACATGAAGCGGGAAGCCACAGCGTTGTTACCTGTCTGGTAAATATGCTATTAATCCATTGAAAGAACCCATTTTCCGGGTTCTTTTTGTTGACATATATATCCGATATAGTATAAAAAAAATTTATTAGTGTTAACAAAATATAACACAAATTTTAAATATTCAATAATACAGCAATAAAGATCAGTTGTTTAATTTTTTTCTATAAAAAATTGATTATTAATGCTTAAATTTGCGGCCCTTATAGTAACGCATGAAAAAATTTCTACTCGCTTTTTGTACATTTTTCTGTTTATTAGTCAATGCACAATTAGATACAGAGCACTGGTTTGCTCCAATGTCCGCAAGTTCTCTTCAGGGAACTCCAAAATGTTATTTATACCTTTCAACCAATGAAACTACACCTTTTCAGGTACAGGTTTACAACAACAATACTGTATTTTCTACCGTACAGGTAAGTAAAGGAAACCCGGTTCAGGTAACCGTTCCTTATCAATACATGATTGCTTCTGCCCTGTCTAATCTTTTTACTCAAAATTCTATGGGATTATATGTAAAAGGAAACAAAAAATTCTTTGCCAATTTCAGGTTTACGGTTCCTAACCAGGCTGAAATTATTACATCGAAAGGACTTGCGGGAATCGGGAAAAACTTTTTCGTAGGAACAGCGCCTGTTACTTCAGCAAAAAACCATGTTAATTCAACAGTAGGAATCACTGCCACTGAAGATAATACAACGGTAACATTATCAGGATACAACCCTGGTGTTGTATTCTCTGACGGTATTTCGGCTCCTTCAAGAACATTTACTCTTAACAGGGGGCAGTCGTATATTATTGAAGCTAAAAGTACGCTTTCCACAGCCAATTTAAGAGGACTGATCGGGGCAAAGATCACCGCTACGAAGCCTATTTCTGTAACGAACGGAAATTTTAACAGCATCTATACTACCCAAAACAACACCAATGTTGATGTACTGATGGATCAGGCTGTTCCGGTAGAGAGATTAGGAAAGGATTTTGTACTTGTAAAAGGAAACGGGCTGGCTGCCTCCGGGATGGAAGCCGCTCTGGTAATCGGTACGGTAAACGGTACTGTACTTACGATTAACGGAAATCCTGGTAATACTTATACCCTGAACGCCGGAGAACACCGCATTATTCCGGGCACCAATTACAGTGCCCAGGGAAATAATATGAGCATTACCTCCAATAACAACGTGTATGTATATCAGCTTCTTGCAGGAACATCAGGAAGCACTGTTTATGCAACAGGAGGAATGAATTTTATCCCACCGTTAAGCTGTTTTCTGCCTAAGGAAATCAACGAAATAGGATTCATCAACAGAATAGGTACAGATTACTTTGACACCAAACTTAATATCATTACGCAGGCAGGTGCAGCGGTTTCTTTTAACGGAGCTACCCCTGCTGCTTCTACCGGTCCCTATGCTGTAGCCGGAAATCCGAACTGGGTAACCTATTCTATTCCGTATGTTACCAACACCATAACCGTTACATCTACGAAACCTGTAACAGCAGGTATTGCAGCAGGTGACGGAGCAGTAGGATATGGAGGATATTTTGCAGGATTCTCTTCAGTACCGGCGATTACCAAAACCGGCGACTGCTACACAGGGGTTCGTCTTGAGGTAGACAGCAGCTATGACTCTTACCAATGGTACTTTAATGGAAACCCTATTAACGGAGCGACCACCTACTTCATTAATCCTGAACTTTACGGAGCAGGAACCTATACCTGCTATATTACGAAGAATAACTGCGAATCCAGGATGACCTATGAGTACGAGTACACTTTATGTCCGCCAATCTCAACCACCCTTTATGAGATAGGGTCTTGTAATACAAAAGTGATTACTCCTGCATTTACCAATTCAACTCAGACCATTAACCCGTCACAAACCAGCATCATTGTACAGCCAACTCATGGAACAGTGGCTATAAATCCGGCTAACGGGCAGATTACCTATACACCTAACCCGGGACTTACCGCTGATGCAACGGATACATTTACTTATTATATCTCAGGAAACGGAAATCCTGCTGATTTTGAATATTTCAAAATTAACATGAATATTGATGTTCTGCAGACCCAAAATGCTACGATGTCATCCTGTGCGGGAGCAAACGGAAACGGAACCTATAATCTTACAACGGCTGTTGTTACTCCGGACGCTGGTACTACGGCAACTTATTTTACCAATCCTAATTTAACAGGCCAGATTACCAGTCCCGCAACTTATACAGGCCCTGCCGGAACTATCTACGTGAATGTAACGTCTTCATTCGGATGTACTAAAACCGCTCAGATCACCTTAACACAGAATCTCTCCCCTAATATCAACACAGCCAATTTCAACGCCAGTTTCTGTGATGATGATTTTGATGGGATCATTAGTGTAAACTTCAACAACGTAACTCCTCAAATTGTAGCTAATTCTGCCAATTTCACTGTAAAATATTACCTTTCACAGGCTGATGCCAACGCAGGAAACAACAATAACCTTCCTGCAAACTGGACGTATACTGCCAATACCACTGTATATGTAAGGGTATTTTCCAATGTAAGCGACTGCCCTTCTGCTTTCGGACAGATCAATTTTACGATAGGAGCCAAAATTCCACTGATCACAGCAAATGCAGTGGCTGATATTTGTGATAATGACCTTAGCGGATCAGAATCAGCTAACCTTAATGATTACAGAAACCTGTTTACGCTGGATCCTAACGTCATACTTTCATTCCATTCTACGCTGGCCAATGCGCAGGCAGGAACTAATGCTATTTCTCCGAATCAGAATATTACGTCTGTACATACTTTCTATGTAAGATTCCAAAGTACAACATCATGTCCTAATATCGGTACCCTGAAACTTACTTTAAAAACACCTAAAAAGTCTGAAAGACTGCATGATCAGGTCGTATGTGCTAATGACAAAGCCATATTGGATCCGGGTCCCGGATTTACGTCTTATCTATGGAGCACGGGTGCCACTACTCCAACTATTACGGTAGGGGCAGGAAATTATTATGTAGATCTTGGATTTAACGGATGTGTATACCGTCAGAACGTAAAAGTAACAACTGCACAGGCTCCTTCCATTACCAGAATAGAGATATCGGGATCTACTGCAACAGTATATGTAACCGGAGGTACTCCTCCTTATCAGTATTCCCTTGATGGCTTCAACTATCAGCCTTCTAATGTTTTCATGAACTTGTCAAGAGGAATTCATAAGGTATATGTGCTGGGAGCAGACGGATGTCTTCCCGTATCTAAAGAATTTTTAGTGATTAATCTGGTAAATACCATCACTCCGAACGGAGACGGAATTAATGATGTTCTTAACTATTCTGAACTGAAAATAAAAGAGAACGTAAGTATAGAAGTAGCTGATCGCTATGGTGCTTCCGTTTACCGCTCAACAGACAAAAATTATATCTGGGACGGGAAAGTGAGCGGAAGAAGTATTCCTACAGGAACTTACTGGTATGTAATACGATGGACAGAGCCTGATACTAAATTATCAGTTTCTTATTCCGGATGGCTTTTAATTAAAAATCGATAATAAAAATTAACTTTTATTTATATTTCATTAACACTATTTGAAATATTATTTTAATTTTGTAGAAATCCTAATTCCATACACATGAAAAAATTTCTACTCAGCTTAGTATTGGTTTTTTTGACGGCAAATATGGTTTTTGCACAAAGGGACACCGAACACTGGTTTGCTCCTATGGCCGCAAGATCATCTGCTCTATCGTCTCCTAAACAGGCATTATATCTGTCTACAGATTCTACTACTCCTTTTGATGTAGAAATCTACAGCCGGAATGCTACCGGCTACCAGCTACTGGCAACAAGAACAATCAGTAAAGGTGACCCTAAAACATATGATGTAGCAACAGCAGTAATGACTACCTCAAATTCTACAGAGCTCTTCAAATCTGTAAACAAGGGGCTGTACGTTAAAGGAACAAAACCTTTTTTCGCAAATTACAGATTCAGTGTAACCAGCCATGGGGAAATATTAACCTCTAAAGGTAAAGCAGGTATCGGTACTAAATTTTATGTAGCTACAGCTCCTGTACTTGCGTCTTCATCATTGATGCAGTACCTTAATTTTACAACAGGGATTATGGCTACTGAGGATAATACAACGATAACTGTTACAGGATATGATGCAGGTGTTCAGTTTACCAATGGAACTACCGGAGCCACTGTTCCTACAATGAATATCACCCTTAATAAAGGGCAGTCCTATATCATTGAAGGCCAGATGAACAACGGAACTAATGCATCCGGATTTATTGGAGCCAAAATAGAATCCAACAAGCCTATTTCTGTTACCAACGGAAATTTCAATGGCCAGTTTGCCCTTCCGGCTACTTCTGCTCTTTCATCAGATATTGTGATGGACCAGTCTGTTCCTGCAGACCGATTAGGAAATGAATTCATCATGGTAATTGGAAATGGCGGAACAACAAAGGGAATAGAAGATGCTCTTATTGTAGCCACAGAAAATAATACCGAAGTTTACCTGAACGGATCAACAACTCCTGTTCAGGTCCTTAATGAAGGGCAGTGGATGAGAGCAGGCCAGGGTCCAAACGGCACATTTGTTAACCCTTATATTGACCAGGGGAACGGACACCTGAATATGCATGTTAAAACCTCTAAAAATGTATATGTATACCAGCTGCTTGCAGGGCTTCTCAATACTGAAGCCACAGTAGGTTTCAATTATATACCACCGTTAAACTGTTTCCTTCCAAGAAGAATTGATGAGATAGGAAAAATAGAAGAACTTCCGGAAAACAGCAATAGCGGAGCTAAAAACGTAAAATTAAATATCCTGACCGAAGCGGGAGCCACCGTTACTGTTACGGCCAATGGAGCTCCTCCTACTACTCCAACAGCAACACAGGGACCTTTCCCTGTAGCCGGAACCACAGCATGGGTATCTTACTCCATTCCTAATGTTACCGGAAACGTTACTGTTACCTCTACAAAAGCTGTTACTGCAGGAATTGCTGCGGGTAGTGGAGCTGTAGGATATGGAGGTTACTTCGCAGGATTCTCTTCAATTCCTGTTATTACAAAACGTTCCGGAGAATGTGCTCCGGGAATTATACTGGAGGTGGATGACAGCTATGAAGGATATCAATGGTACAGAAACGGAAATATTATTGTTGGTGCAACAGCTAATACTTATGCTCCAACTCTTTCCGGAAATTATACCGTAAGAGTAAGCATGGGAACCTGCCCTCCTCTTACCACTCCGATTTATAAGGTATTCAGCTGTTTAAAAGAAACCACTCAGGCTCTAAATATCTGTGCAACCAAAGTGATTACCCCTGCATTTACAGCCTCTACACAAACTCCGGTGCCTAGTACCGTAGTGATTATTACACCACCTACCAATGGTACTGCAGTTGTTAATTCTAACGGAACCATCACTTATACCCCTACAACAAACTTTAGCGGAACAGATAAGATTGTTTATAAATTCTGTGGCAACGATACTGAATTTACAGATTGTGAACAGATCACTTTAAATCTTACTGTAGTTCCGTTCGTAGTAAGAGATGCAGAGATCAAAGCCTGCTGGTATGATGTAGCTCCTTATGCTTATTTCGATCTTACAAAAGCAGACATCACAGATTATACTTTAGCTATTAAAAAGTATTACCGTACGATGGCAGACCTTAATGCCGGAACCAATGAAATTACCACACCTGATAATTTCCCTGCTACCGGAGGTATTGTTTTCGTTAAGGTAACAACTCTTGAAGGATGTATAGCCATTGCTAAAATTACCCTTACTCCGCTTCCTATCAGAAAATCACCAATCCTGGTAGATCAGTATATCTGTATCGACAGCAGAACCAATCTGGATGCAGGTCCGGGATATGATTCTTATTTATGGAATACCGGAGCAACAACATCATCCATTCAGGGGGTTGGAGTTGGAGAATATTCTGTAATACTGGGTAAAAACGGATGCTTCTTAACACAGATTGTAAGGGTTAGAAAAGCTGAAGATCCGGTAATCTCCCAGATAGAAATTTCCAATACCACTGTAACAGTAATAGCAAACGGAGGAAAAGCTCCTTATAAATATGCTGTAGACGGACAAACAAACTGGCAGGACTCCAATATATTCACCGGGCTAACCCGAGGACAGCATACATTCTATGTAAAAGATGCTTACAACTGTAATCCTACCTCCGTTGAAGTTACCGTTCCGAACCTGATCAATGCCATTACACCAAACGGTGATAATAAAAATGATTATATTGATTACAGTGAACTGTCTTACAAAGAAAACCTTTCTTTCATGATCTATGACCGATATGGAAATAAGGTATTCACCGGTGATAAATTCAACAATTACAAATGGAACGGAAGACATTTTGACAAGAAAATACTAACCGGAACATACTGGTATCACATCAACTGGAATGAATCTAACAAAGAGAAAACTCCAATTAAATATACCGGATGGGTTTTAGTAAAAAATATAGAGTAAACTAATCCTTTACTATGAATTTTCAACCACGATTTTATATCGTGGTTTTTTATTTATCAAAGTAAATAATAGCAGAAAGTCATAAAATAAATGGGCTGAATAATGATCAGAAACAGAGAATAGCGTGTAAGCAGTAAAACTTTCAAAATCACGAACTTAAAATCACTGTTTTTTATTATTTTTTCAAGCCATTAATATATTTTATTATTAAATTTGTGATAAACCTGTAATCTGAATGAAGAAAATTCTATCTTTTTTATTTATATTTTATATTTTCACCTCTGTTTCCGCCCAGCTGGATAGGGAACACTGGTTTGCTCCTATGGTTGACAGAACAGGTAACCCGGATCAATATCAGAAACTCTATTTATCAACCAACAGGACCACCTCTTTTCCAGTCAGCATTTACAACAACAATATCCTGATAGGTACGGTAAATATCAGCAAAAATAATCCTCAGAAGTTTGATGTATTAAGGTCTTATATCATCACTACCCAGCAAACGGATTTGTTTACGCCTACATCAAAAGGGCTCTATCTGAAAGCAGAATTCCCGTTTTATGCCAATTTAAGATTTTCAGTATATAATCATGCAGAAATCATTACTTCCAAAGGAATTCCGTCCACAGGAAAAAACTTTTATGTAACCACTGCCCCTATCACTGTAAGCAATCCCATTTTGAATTTTATGGCCAGTATTCTTGCCACACAAGACAATACTACGGTTACAGTAAGCGGATATAAACCCACGGTACAGTTTTCAAACGGAACCACAGGAACCAGTAATCCAACGATGACTTTCACGCTGAACAAAGGACAGTCATACATTATAGATGGTCTCGGTACTTTAAACACAGATGGATTCATCGGAGCAAAAATTACCGCTAATAAACCTGTAAATGTCACCAACGGAAACTTTAACGGCCAATATTCCGGAAATATATCAACCAGTTCCGATATTTTAATGGACCAGTCGGTTCCTGTTGACAGGCTGGGAAGTGAATTTGCTCTGGTAAAAGGAAACGGAGGTATAGGCGCCAATATGGAAGGTGCCGTTATCGTCGCAACTGAAGATAATACCTTAGTATACGTCAATAATGAAATTCCTCCTGTTGCCACTTTAAATACAGGGCAGTATTTTGTTATTCCTGATACCAAATACCAAAACCAGGGAAGCAACCATTACAATCTTTATATCAAAACCTCCAAAAATGCTTATGTTTATCAGATTCTTGCCGGAGATTCCACTACAGGAAATGAAGCTGCTACCGGAGGGTTCAATTTTATTCCGGCCCTGAACTGCTATCTTCCCAAACAGATCAACGAGCTGGGATTCATTAATGAAAATTATGTTCTTTCCAACAACAATCCTGTTGGTATTCTCAATATTCCTACCAAACTGAATCTTATCACCGAGAGAGGGGCCAGCGTTACGGTAAACGGAGGAGTTCCTCCCGCAACAACGGGACCGTTTAACATGACAGGAACCAACAATTGGGTTACCTATGGAATTCCCAATGTTTCAGGGAATATTACCATTATTTCAGATAAGGCAATTACTGCTGGGATCACTGCAGGAAGTGATGCTGTGGGATATGGAGGATTTTTTGCCGGTTTTCCTACACAGCCGGTTATTCTCAAATCCGGGGGTGACTGTGTTCCCGGTATTGTACTGACAGTAGATCCTGTTATTTATGATTCCTACCAGTGGTATGTTAACGGCGGGATAATTCCCGGAGCTACCGGATCATCCATTACTCCTACTCAATCAGGATATTATACCTGTTCCGTAACTATGGGCAGCTGTGCACCTTTGATTACAGAACAATTTAAAGTTCAGAATTGTACAAAACTGAGCACCGCATCCTATAATATCTGCTCTCCACTGACTATAACTCCTACATTCACCAGTTCGACACAAACTCCTGTAGTATCAAGCATTGCTATTACTGCCCCTCCCGCATTAGGTACTGCAACCATAAACCCGGCAACCGGAGTAATTACCTATACAATCAATACCCCGGGCACTTCCGGAACGGATACCTTCACGTACACATTCTGCGGTAATGATCCTGTTTTTACAGACTGTGAAACAGTAACGGTTACCATTAATATCGAATCGCTCACTGTTAGCAATGTAACCCTCAGAGCCTGTAATATCAACGGACAGGGAACTTTTAACCTGACTTCTGCCAATGTCACCAATAACTCACCGGTAACGATTACTTATTACCCAAGTTTCACTGATGCGCAGACAGAAAATCCCGCCACCCTCATTACAGCACCCAATTCATATACTGCACCGGACGGAACCATTGTATATGCCGTTGTAAAAAATTCAATAAGATGTAAAAGTATTGCCCAGATCACTCTTTCCCTATACAATCTTGCCATTGTACAGGATAATTATACAGGGGTATTCTGTGATGATAATTTCGACGGAACAGTAAATATCAACTTATCCGCAATCACTGCTATTGTATTAAATAACCCTACCTATTTTACCAATGTAAGATATTACGCTTTACTGGCTGATGCCAATGCGGGAAATAATAATACGCTCCCAAATAACTGGAGCTACACCACTGCTACAACAATTTATATAAGAGTGGATTCTCCTGACGGATGTGCTTCGGTGATTAAGCCTTTAAAATTCATTATCGGAGCAAAGGTTCCGCTGATTACTACAGCAGCATCTGTTACTCTCTGCGATGACGATCTGGATGGAGTAAAAGCAGTCAGCTTAGCCTCGCTTATTCCATCATTTACATTAGATCCAAGTGTTACATATACCTTTTATGCCACTTTAGCTGATGCACAGAATAATACCTCCCCAATAGCAGCATCAGTAAACGTTACCACAACTGCCCAGACGTATTATATCCGGTTTGAAAAGAACGGTGTATGCCCTGAAGTCGGTTCTATCAAAATTACACTTAAAGTACCTAAGAAATCAGATATTTTAAAAGATAAGATCATTTGTCCTAAAGCCACCACTACCTTAGATGCAGGCCCGGGATTTGAAAGCTATCTGTGGAGTACAGGAGCTACTTCACCTTCCATTACAAATGTTCCTGCAGGAAGTTATTGGGTAGACCTTGGCTTCAATGGCTGTGTTTACCGTCAGCATGTTACGGTTTCAGAATCTCCCCTGCCTATGATCACTTCCATTGAAATCAACGGATCTACGGTTACGATAGGCGTAAGCGGAGGAACTCCTCCTTATGAATATTCTCTGGACGGGGTTAGCTGGCAGAGCTCAAATGTTTTCAATAATGTACCGAGAGGAAACCATACTGTTTTTGTAAAAGACTCTAATTATTGTGCCGAAATAAAAAAAGAATTCGCCCTGATCAATCTCATCAACACCATCACGCCAAACTATGACGGACATAACGATCAGATCGATTATTCGGCTTTAATGGCCAATGACAATCTTGAGTTCAGGATTTTTGACCGATATGGGGCCGAAATCTTCAGAGGAACTCCAAGCAACCGGTATATCTGGGATGGAAAAATGGGAGGAAGACCTGTGCCTACGGCTACTTACTGGTATTTTATCAGCTGGACAGAATACGGATCTTCAATTTCGGTAAAATATACAAGCTGGCTTTTGGTGAAACATAAATAGCCATAATTAGATACAAAAAATAAGATGAATACCTGCCCTTTGAAGGTCAGATTTTAACCCCTATCAGAAAAATCGCCTCTTTGCTATTCGTTATTTCTTCATTTGTAAAAGCTTATAACATTCATTAACAGTTTACTATCAAAGTTTAATATAACTTTAACCTCTAATGATTATCTTATAAGGTATAAATTGCTGTATTTCTGCGTAATTTTGCCCCATATATGAATAAGCTATTTACCCTTTTTCTCCTGATTTTTTTAGTAAAGATCAACGCACAAACATACTCCGGAGAGGTATTTTTAAAAGATAACTCGATTCTGTATCTCAACCAGGTCTACGTTACCAATCTGAATACCCAGAAAACAGTTCTTACCGATTATAACGGAAACTACAATATTCCTGCAGGGCCCGGAGATGTCATCCGTTTCACATCTATAGTTACAGAGCGGAAAGATGTAAAGCTTACCCCACAGATGCTTCAGCAAAAAAACCTGATTGAACTTAAGATTGCTTATTATGAGATTCAGGAGATTGTAATCAGCAGGTTCAAGCCTACCGGAAACCTAAGATACGATGTTAATTCAATAAGAAAAGAAGATAAAGGTCTGGCTCTAAAAAAAGTGATCGGACTTCCTGAACCTAAAGGGGACGGCACTTCTCCGGAGCTTCCAGTTGCCGGGCTTAGAGACGGAGGGCTCACCTTCAGTTTAGGAAGCATTTACGATCTTCTTTCCGGCGAAAGAAAGAAAAAACAGCGCTATATGGCTTATGAAAGGATGAACAGTTCCGTAACCCAGATTAAAAATTACCTGGGAAAAGATTATTTCCTTAAATTTAAAATTCCGGAAAATCTGATTGATAACTTCCTGCAGTTTGTATATACTTCAGAAAATATACAGCCTTATGTGCTGGCAGGTAATTTTGAAGCCATAAAAGTTCCGATTGAAAAATACCTGCCGATCTATCAGAAAAGGCTTAAAAACTCTAATCTTCTGGAAATTGTTAAATAAAAACCAGGCAGATTATCCAATGAAATAATCTGCCTTTTCAATATTTCCGGTGATTCTTCCACTGCAAACTCCCTTATGTGAAGACAATAGTTAAATCAGGATTCGTTCAGACCGGTTATCATGCATTTTAAAAATCCTTAGTATATATTTTTAGATATTCAAAAATATGTTTATTTTTATCTCACGATGACGTGTTTAAAATAAACATAATCATATTTCGTTATCATATTAAAACTAATACTGAAAAGCACAAATTAAGAGGAAAACATATTTTTAATCTACCATTTATTAATGTTAATGAAAAAATTACTTTTATTTTTTGGTTCAGTTCTCTTCATCAATTTGTCTGCCCAGAAAAAGGGAAAAGACTACACGGATATTTTAAAAAGTAAAAATATCTACGAAATCAACGCTTTTTTAAGAGATGCTCACCCTGATGATCCTAAAAGATCCGTTCTGAAGCCGCGGGTAATGGAAATGATGAAAGAGTACATCAAAAATGCCCATCCGGCAGACCAGAAAGTAAAAGATATGCAGGAAATGCTTGCCCTGCTGAAAAGAAGACCTTCCACCAAGATCAGTTTCGATGAGATGAATGCCATTATCAAGCAGAAGCAGATCGCTAAATATAAGGCTGAACTTGCAGCTAAACAGTCTACAACAGTCTATACCCCCAGTACCGCCCAAAATGCATATGTTGTTAATACATCAGCCAATGCAGCCGTACCCAACGCAGAAGCAGAAGAGTTCAATATGCTGATGGCCGTAAACCCTGTAGAACATCAGAACCGTACTGTAAAAATATTAAACTCTCTGTTTGATAATGATCCCAATAGCAAAGAGAGTATTGTACTGATCCAGAATAAATCAGACTGCAATATCATTGTGAGAATGGAGGGTGTAGGGACTACCAAGTACAGGCTTGCTGTTCCTGCCCATGGTGAGAACTCAATTGTTGTAGACAAAGGCCAATATCTTTTCACCAGTTTGGTATGCGGGGCTCAATATGCTTCCCAAAAAACAATTGAGAAAGCCATTATGGTGGCCCTGGGAAGTTCATCCACTCAATAACCCTTTATAAATATGCTCATTGCATGTCTTTTAAAGTTAAAAGGCAAGGTATTCTGTGCAAAATTTGTTACTTTTGCAGGATTTTATAAATGACTCGATGGGCAAAAATAAATTAGCAAGATTTGCAGAAAACAAGATACTACCAAATGTTATTCAGCCAACAAGAGAAGAAGCTTTAGAAGGGTTCTCTCTTAAAGGAAAATGGAGAGCCGATTTTTTTAAAAACGACAATCCTATCGTTCTGGAACTGGGCTGTGGAAAAGGTGAATATTCAGTAGGTCTTGCCAAAACATTTCCTGAAAAAAACTTTATCGGAATTGATATTAAAGGAGCAAGATTCTGGTTCGGCGCGAAAGAGGCAGTTGAAAACGGTATGAATAACGTAGCTTTCCTCAGAACACAGATTGAACTTGTAGACTATTTTTTTACTGAAAACGAAGTAGATGAAATCTGGATCACGTTCCCTGATCCGCAGATCAAATACAAACGTACCAAGCACAGGCTTACCCATCCTGATTTCCTTAACCGTTATAAAAAATTCCTGAAACCGGGCGGAATTATTCACTTAAAAACAGATTCTGAATTCCTTCATGGCTATACGCTGGGCTATCTGCAAGGTGCAGGTTATGAGATTATCACTGCTCACCATGACATCTATGGTGCTCCGGAATACGATCCGAATACAGAACATTTAAGAGATATTAAAACCTATTATGAAGAGTTATTCTCTTCTAAGGGGAAAACGATAACTTATATAAAATTCCGTATAACCTGATGAAATAAAACATTGATGAAAAAAAATTTTTTAACCATTTTCCTCTTCATTTTCCTAATTCCCAGCTTTGCCTACACGCAGAAAAAAAGCAAAGACATCCTTAAAAGCACAAACATCAAGGAAATAGAAGAATACCTTAAAACCGCTCATCCTGATGATCCTAAAAGAAGTGTTCTTAAACCCAAGCTTATTGCCCTGAAGAACACTGAATGGACCAAAGGGGCTAAAAATGCCAAACCAATGGAAGCCCGGCCGGTCATGACGGACATTCCCAATAGGTTTATGAGAAATTCAAACTCCTCAGATGCTGAAGAATTTAAAAAACTCATTGCAGAAACCTCAGATCAGCATAAGGAAAAAACAGTAAAGCTTCTGAATGCGATGTTTGACGAGGACATTACCCGCAAAGAAGCCGTATTGCTCTTCAGAAATAATTCAGACTGCAATATCATCCTGAGAATTGAAGGAAAAGATTTCTACAACCTTGCAGTTCCTGCGCATGGGGAAAACTTTATCATAATCAATAAAGGCTCTTACAATCTCAACAGCAATGTCTGTGATGTAAAATACACCTCGCAGAAAGACATAAAAAAAAGTATATTTGTAGTGATTGATAATCCGGGTACTCCCCAGCCTGAAACTAAACAGAATCAGGAAAAGAACACAAAGGAAAACCCAGATTCAAAACCTCCAACAAAGAAAAAATCTAAAAAATAACCGGCATGAAAAAGCTGTTTATACTTTCCGGAATCTCCATGATCCTTACCAGCTGCAGTGTGAATTACGGCAGCTATCCTAACCGAAACCCCTATCCATCTTCAGGCTCAGGAAATAATAACACTGCTGCCAATACTGAAAGAGAGTACAATGAGCTGATCAGGACCTACAAGCCTGAAACGGCAGATGTCCTTAATGATTTACTCAATTCCGACTCTCCGTCTAATCCCAAAACTTCAATTTCGGTGCAAAATGGTTCACGGTGTAATATGGTGCTTACGGTAAGCGGAAACGGATTCTTTAAAAAGATCCCTATTGCTTCCGGTAAAATGGGATATACAATGGTTCCCAAAAACCAGAATTATAAGCTCTCAGGAATGCTCTGTAATTCACCCTACCAGTCAACAAAATTTATAACAAGCTCTTATTCTATAAAGCTTTCCAATTAAAAGATCAGCCCACAGTAATTTTGTGGGCTTTCTTTATTCTATTAATCAGATAATGCATTTTTTGAGGGACTTTTTCTGTTATCCACCCTACTTCATGGGCCTATGAAAAATATAAAAAAAAAACGCCGGATTGAAATCCGGCGTTTTTCCTATAGTAAAGAAAATCTTTAATTATTCTGCATCGAAATCAGCATCTGTATCAGCAGATACTTTTTCTCCTTCTTCTTTAGATTTTTCCTTATCAGCTTTTCTTTGAGACTGACCTTCTTTGATAGATTCAGAAACTACGCTAAGGATCATATCAATAGACTTAGAAGCATCATCGTTTCCTGGGATAACGAAATCTACTTTTCTTGGGTCAGAGTTTGTATCAACGATACCGAAAACAGGAATACCTAGTTTCTTAGCTTCAGTTACCGCGATGTGCTCTCTTAAGATATCAACTACAAATACTGCAGAAGGAAGTCTAACCATGTCAGAGATAGATCCTAAGTTCTTCTCTAAGTTAGCTCTCTGTCTGTCAACCTGTAATCTTTCTTTTTTAGATAAAGTTTCGAATGTACCGTCTTTTTTCATTTTGTCGATAGCATTCATTTTCTTTACAGCCTTTCTGATTGTAACGAAATTCGTTAACATACCTCCAGGCCATCTTTCTGTAATATAAGGCATATTAAGTTCAGAAGCGTGTTTTGCAACTACTTCTTTCGCCTGCTTTTTAGTTGCTACGAAAAGAACTTTTTTACCTGCAGAAGTTAATTTTTCTAAAGCGTTACAAGCTTCATCCAATTTAACTGCTGTTTTATGTAAGTCTACAATGTGAATACCGTTTTTCTCCATAAAAATGTATGGAGCCATATTTGGATTCCACTTTCTGGTCATGTGACCGAAGTGTACGCCAGCCTCTAAAAGGTCTTTTACATTTGCTTTTGCCATGTTTTCTGTTTTTGTTAGTTTACTTTCCGTCTTTTAAACAATCAACAACTTCTTTAGATGGGAGAAGCGTTTGGATGCTAAACGTAACGGGCAATTGGCGGTTTGCTTTTTGCTTTGGGCAATTGGCTTTTCGCCGAGATTAAGTTTAAAAAAAATTTAATACATTCCTGCAGCCAATGGCCATAAGCCATCTGCCAACGAGAAATCTTAACGTTTTG
The DNA here is from genome assembly GCF_001295265.1 of Chryseobacterium indologenes. Taxonomy (GTDB): domain Bacteria; phylum Bacteroidota; class Bacteroidia; order Flavobacteriales; family Weeksellaceae; genus Chryseobacterium; species Chryseobacterium indologenes_A. The sequence goes on from NZ_LJOD01000017.1 coordinate 51,524, forward strand.
AGAATTGGAATCTCTTTCTTGCTTTTTTCTGACCTGGCTTCTTTCTTTCCACCATTCTTGCGTCTCTTGTAAGTAAACCAGCTGGCTTTAATGCTAATCTGAACTCAGCGTTGATTTCGCATAAAGCTCTTGAAATACCTAATCTGATAGCTTCTGCCTGACCTGTATTACCACCACCGAATACGTTTACGGTAACATCATACTGACCAACAGTCTCAGAAAGGATAAACGGTTGGTTCAATTTATAAACCATCACGTCTGTAGAGAAATAATCTTTAGCGTCTTTACCGTTTACTGTAATGTTTCCAGAACCTGGTCTTACATAAACTCTTGCTACAGAAGTTTTTCTTCTTCCGATTTTGTGAACTATAGACATAATTAATTATTTAAATTCGTTAACATTAATTGTTTTTGGCTGTTGAGCTTCATGTTTGTGCTCAGTTCCTTCATATAAATAAAGGTTCTTAAGGATAGCAGCTCCCAGTCTGTTTTTAGGCAGCATACCTTTTACAGACTTCTCTAATACCTTTAAAGAATCTTTCTTCTGAAGTTCAGCCGCAGTCATAGACTTCTGTCCACCAGGATATCCTGTATGCCAGATATAAGTCTTATCAGCCCACTTGTTTCCGGAAAGTGTAATTTTCCCAGCATTCAAAACGATTACGTTATCACCACAATCTACGTGAGGTGTGTAGTTCGTTTTGTGCTTACCTCTCAAAATCTTTGCAACCGTAGAAGCTAATCTACCTAACGGCTGTCCTTCAGCGTCTACCACAACCCATTCTTTATTCGCAGTAGCTTTGTTCGCTGAAACAGTTTTGTAACTTAATGTATTCACACGTTTTAGTTAAAGATTAAACATAATTTACCCTAAAAGGGTGTGCAAAGGTACAAATAATTTTTGTAACAGAAAAACATATTTTATTTTATCTATATAATATGGATTAACTTACAGAATGTTAATCGCTTTTATCATTATAAAGATACCTTTGGCATACAAATTAAGAAATGAGTGCACATTGAAAAAAATATTTCGAATATTCTAAAAACACAGACATAAAACAAAGATTTCCTCCATCAGATATTTATTTTATTAATATTATTTAAAGATTTGCGTAAAAATTTACCAATACAATAATCATATCTATGAAATAATTATATTTGTTTTCATCATATTCCACTCATGAGCCACGGAAAATTAAGAGAAGACAAAACCTGCCTGAACTGCGGACATCAGGTGGAAGAAAGATTTTGCCCCCACTGCGGACAGGAAAATACGGAACGCAGACAACCTTTTTATTTTCTCTTCACTCATTTCATTGAGGATTTCACACACTATGACGGACAGTTCTGGAAAACCATACAATATCTGTTTACCCGCCCGGGAAAACTCACTAAGGAATATCTGGCAGGTAAAAGACAGGTGTATGTAGCGCCTGTAAAATTATACATATTTATAAGTTTCATCACCTTTTTTCTTCCCAATATTTTACCCTATAACAAAGTGACAAATAATAAAGCCGGTCATATTGAAGCAGAAGCAAAATCCCCGGCGAAGCAGAAAGACTCCACAAAAGATGTTGTAAAGGAGTTGCAAAAGGAAGGTGTTATTTCCAATGAGACAGCCAATACAATTCAAAAAGCATCAGACACATTAAAAATAGAGAATACTAAAGAAAAAAAGGATGTTTTTGACCGTACCTTCGATACCAAAGATGAATCCATTATGAATGTTTATACCATGGAACAGTATGACTCCGTTCTTTCTAAGAATAATTCAGACACTTATAAAGTGATGAGACCGATCGTAAAAAAGGTGTTTGAACTAGAGAAACAAGGATTCAGTAAAGAACAGATATGGAAAAAGTATAAACAAAACTTTATCCATACGATCCCTAAAGCCCTCTTTATTTACCTGCCTGTATTTGCATTCTTTCTATGGATATTTCATAATAAGAAAAAATGGTGGTACTTTGACCACGGGATATTTACGCTTCACTATTTCTCATTCCTGTTATTAACAATACTGATTTTAATAACAATAGAAAAAATCACGAGTTTTCTGCCGGACTATTCATTACTGAACATACTCAATGTATTAATCAACGTTGGTATTGTTATCTACATGACAGCCTATTTCTTTGTAGCCCATTACAGGGTATATGAAACCAAGAAAAGAATAAGCATACTGAAAGGTATACTCCTGTTTATTGTCAATAATATAGGATTATTTTTAATGTTTTTAATATTGACATATCTAAGTTTTATTACACTTCATTAATTTTACTTTAAAGATTTCCGCAAAAGCATACTGATATCACTCATTTCTTTCCTGAAATAATTATATTTGCGCCAAACTCAGAACTATGAGCCACGGAAAACTAAGAGAAGATAAAAACTGCCTGAACTGCGGGCATCAGGTGGAAGAAAGATACTGCCCACACTGCGGACAGCAAAATATTGAAAGCCGTCAGCCTTTTTATTACCTTTTCACTCATTTTATAGAAGACTTTACTCATTATGACGGACAGTTCTGGAGTACCGTGAAAAACCTGCTGTTCAAACCGGGAAAGCTTACCACAACGTATCTCGAAGGAAAAAGACAGAAATTCGTTCCTCCGGTAAAGCTTTACATATTTGTCAGTTTTGTTACCTTCTTTATGTTTGCGATTTTTCCTCCTTTCAATATCGGTCATTTTGATAAAGATAAACGCAAGGGAGAGAAAGCAACTGTAAACACTAAGGCTCAGCAACAAGCCGTAAAGGAAGTTATGAACGCTATTGAGCTGGAAAAACAGGGAGAAAAAGATTCAGCGGAAATTAACAAGCTTACCGAAAAACAGAAATATATTAAAGACTCCCTGAAGTTACAGAGCTTCCAGGAAGGCCTTGAAAGCACGATAGATACAGATAAGAAAATATCTGATAACAGCAGCTTTTTAGGTTACAAAACCCAGGAAGAATATGATAAAGGAATGGCCGGTAAAAAACGCATTCTTGGTTTTATAAATGATGCTTTTGCCCATAAGTTTTTCAGCCTGAAAAAAGAGGGAGTAAAAAAGGGAGATATTATAAGAAATCTGGCAGAGACTTCTTTCCATAATCTTCCCAAAGCTTTGTTTATCTATCTCCCGATTTTCGCCTTCTTTTTATGGATATTCCACAAAAAGAAAAAATGGTGGTACTTTGATCATGGTATTTTTACCCTTCACTATTTCTCATTCCTGTTGGTAAACATCCTGATTTTTGCCATCTTAAACAGAATTACAAACGCTATGGATAATGCTTTTCTGACCACATTAATCCGAATAGTGATGATCGCCATTGTAATTTACGGATGGGCTTATTTCTTTGTTGCCCACCACCGGGTGTATAAATCCCACGGCGTTGTCAGTGTTATCATTGGGGGAATTATATTCTTCCTCAATATGTTTGCATTCTTGTTTTTAGTGACCGGATTAGCCTTGATCAGCTTCCTGATGCTCCATTAAACGCAAAAATATATTGTCCGGATCCCAAAAGTTTACTGGCGAAGTGATTTGCTTCCTCTGAAGCTGGCAATTAAATAATACGCTACAAAAACCGTAGAAAATTTCAGAATAGACGGGATAGCAAGCTGAAGATTAAAGATCAGAGTTCCTATCAGAACCAGTGCTCCCATTGCGGCAAAAGACAATCCCAGTTTTTTAGGCAGCGAGAAATCGGGAGTATCCAGATAGTAAGCAAGCCCCCACGCACACCCGAAAGCAACAGCATAATAAGCATCCACTGCAATATTCTGTGAGCTCAGGAAAAAATAATTAATAAGGAAACTCACAACGGTTCCCAACACGAAATAAATCAAAGCTTTCTGCATATCCTTAAAATATGGTGCAAAAGTAGAGAATTTAATTTTGAGAATTTGAAAATGTTCCCAATTTGAAAATAAAATCCTACAACCTGTTTTACACTGCCCTCTTTCAGATCTCAAAACCTTAAATTGGGAAAACTTAATTAAATAACATTACATAACAATTTAAAAATGAATAAGATGCAACCAAACACAAGGTTCTTATTTTATTATTATATTTGAGAATTCAGAAATTTTTCTATTTTTTTATGGAAACCCAAAAATATACTCCAACCAACAAAGTAAGAATCGTAACAGCAGCCTCATTATTTGACGGCCACGATGCTGCGATCAATATTATGCGCCGTGTGATCCAGGGAACCGGATGCGAAGTCATTCACCTTGGCCACGACAAATCTGCAGAGGAAGTTGTCAATACAGCAATCCAGGAAGATGCCAACGCCATTGCCTTAACATCTTATCAGGGCGGGCACAATGAATATTTTAAATACATCTACGATCTTTTAAGAGAAAAGAATTCACCGCAGATCAAAATTTTCGGCGGCGGCGGCGGGGTTATCCTGCCGGAAGAGATTAAAGACCTGATGTCTTACGGAATTGACAGAATTTATTCCCCGGATGACGGCCGTGAGCTTGGCCTGCAGGGAATGATTGATGATCTTGTACAGAGATCTGATTTTGCAACCGGAAAAGAGGTAACAGCAGCAGATCTTGAGACCATCAGCTTTGAAAATCCGACAAGTATTGCCAAGATTATTTCTGCTGTTGAAAACTTCTCAGAAGAAAAACCGGAACTGGTACAAGCCATTGATGAGAAATCCAAGGATCTTATTATTCCCATCATCGGGATTACAGGAACCGGGGGAGCCGGAAAATCATCTTTAACAGATGAGCTGGTAAGACGCTTCTTACGTTCCAATACAGATAAAAAAATTGCGATCATCTCGATTGACCCTTCCAAAAAGAAAACAGGAGGAGCGCTATTGGGCGACAGAATCCGTATGAATGCCATTAATGATCCGAGAGTTTATATGAGATCTATGGCAACAAGAGAAAACAACGTTTCGGTATCACCATTTATCCACTCTGCATTGAATGTTCTGAAACTGGCACATCCGGATGTCATTATTCTTGAGACTTCCGGTATCGGGCAGTCCGGTTCAGAAGTATCTGATTTTGCAGATGTATCGATGTACGTAATGACACCTGAATATGGAGCTTCTACCCAGCTTGAAAAGATTGACATGCTTGATTATGCAGATCTTGTAGCGTTAAACAAATCGGACAAGCGCGGTGCACTGGATGCCCTTCAGGCTGTAAGAAAGCAGTTCCAGAGAAACCACCTTTTATGGGAAAGCCCGCTGGAAGATATGCCGGTATATGCTACCAAAGCATCCCAGTTCAATGATCACGGAACAACAGAGCTCTACAACAGGCTCGTTTCTAAAGTGAATGATAAATTCGCAGGACTGGATCTGAAAACTTTCGTTGAACAGGAAGTGACCGATGAAGTAACGATCATCCCTCCGAAAAGGGTGCGTTACCTTTCGGAAATCGTAGAAAACAATAAGCAATACGATGCAAACATCGAAAAGCAGGCTGAGCTTGCCCGAAAAATGTATCATATCAACGGAGTAAAAAATATTATTTCCAACGAAACTCTGGATGCCGAATACCAAAAAGCAGAAAAAGAGCTTCAGCAGGAAAACATTGATTTCCTCAGAACATGGGATGACACGAAAAAAGCGTTCCATGAAGAATTTTATTCCTATTATGTTCGTGGAAAGGAAATTAAAGTTGAAACCTCAACAGAATCTTTATCCCATTTAAGAATTCCGAAAATTGCCCTTCCGAAATACAATGACTGGGGCGATCTCATCCAATGGAAAGGGCAGGAAAATCTACCCGGAAGTTTTCCCTACACCGCAGGAATTTATCCGTTCAAAAGAACCGGTGAAGATCCTACGAGAATGTTTGCGGGAGAAGGCGGACCGGAAAGAACCAACAGAAGATTCCATTATGTATCTGCCGAAATGCCTGCAAAACGTCTATCTACAGCTTTCGATTCTGTGACTCTATACGGACAGGACCCTGCTTTACCACCGGATATTTATGGAAAAATCGGTAACGCCGGAGTATCTATTGCCACATTGGATGATGCCAAAAAACTGTATTCAGGGTTTGATCTTGTGAATGCACTGACTTCTGTATCCATGACGATCAACGGACCTGCTCCGATGCTGCTCGCGTTCTTTATGAATGCCGCCATTGACCAGAATGTTGAAAAATATATCAAAGAGAATGGCCTGGAAGCTAAAGTAGAAGCTAAGCTTAAGGAAAAGTTTGATGATAAAGGCTTAGAAAGGCCTCAGTATAACGGAGAACTTCCTCCATCCAATAACGGACTGGGACTTCAGCTTTTAGGTTTAACAGGAGATGAAGTAATCCCTGCTGAAGTATATGCCGAAATTAAAGCCAAAACTATTGCAACAGTTCGCGGAACCGTTCAGGCTGACATTTTAAAAGAAGACCAGGCTCAGAACACCTGTATTTTCTCTACTGAATTCGCCTTAAGGCTAATGGGCGACGTTCAGGAATATTTCATCAAGGAAAAAGTAAGAAACTTCTACTCTGTTTCAATCTCAGGATACCACATTGCAGAAGCAGGTGCCAATCCTGTTTCCCAGCTGGCATTTACCCTGGCTAATGGGTTCACGTATGTAGAATATTACCTGAGCCGTGGAATGGATATCAATGATTTTGCACCGAACCTATCCTTCTTCTTCTCCAACGGTATTGACCCTGAATATTCAGTGATCGGACGTGTGGCCAGAAGAATCTGGGCAAAAGCTATGAAACTGAAATACGGAGCCGATGAAAGAAGCCAGATGCTGAAATACCACATCCAGACTTCCGGACGCTCACTTCACGCTCAGGAAATTGATTTCAACGATATCAGAACAACACTTCAGGCATTATATGCCATTTATGACAACTGTAATTCTCTTCACACGAATGCATATGACGAGGCGATTACCACTCCTACCGAGCAATCCGTAAGAAGAGCAATGGCAATCCAGCTGATTATTAATAAGGAATTAGGTTTAGCGAAAAATGAAAACCCGCTTCAGGGATCATTTATCATTGAAGAACTGACGGATCTTGTAGAAGAGGCTGTATATGCAGAATTCGACAGAATTACAGAAAGAGGAGGCGTTCTGGGAGCTATGGAAACCATGTACCAGCGTTCTAAAATTCAAGAGGAATCCATGCATTATGAATGGCTGAAACATACAGGTGAATATCCGATTATCGGGGTGAATACTTTTCTTGGAAAAGACGGTTCTCCAACGGTACTTCCGGGAGAGGTGATCCGTTCCACTGAAGAAGAAAAGCAAGCCCAGATTGAATCGCTTCACAACTTCCAGAAAGCGAATGAAGATAAGTCTGAAGAGGCATTAAAACAGCTTCAGCACGCAGCAATCAACCAGCAGAACTTATTCGGAGTGATGATGGATGCGGTGAAATACTGTTCTCTTGGACAAATTACCAACGCTTTATTTGAAGTAGGCGGTAAGTACAGAAGAAATATGTAACAGACCTCTGTAAAAATAATCTTAAGACCTCATCGCTGCATGAGGTCTTTTTTATGCTGTAAATCAGTTGGGAGCCCCCCGAATTGTTTTTTGAAATTCTTACTGAATGATTTCACCGGGGCTGCTTAAAGAATTCTGCTAATTTTTTCATAAGAAAAACCCGCAGACATCATATGCGGGTTTTCTCTGAATTTAAATGTGGAATTTATTTCTTATTAAAATCTCCCGCAAATACGGAAGTCAGCTTATCTTCGCTGATATATTTTCTAAGCACTTCATTCACCTGGCTTACTTTTAAGGCAGATACTTTAGCTTCCAGGGTATCATAATCTTCCAAAGGAATACCATACTGAAGCTGGCTGTTAACAAGCCCCATTAAAGTATTGTCATTTCCTAGTCCTGTTTTTCTTGATGTCAGCCAGGAATTCAGATTAGATTTCAGCTCTTCTTCGCTAAAACCTTCTTTTACAGCCTTATTGATTTCTTCTTTCAAAGCTTTATTTACCGCATCTTTTTTTGTAGGATTAAAGAATGCATACCATCCCCACGAGGATACATTATTGTCTGAAGGTACATTCATATAAGATCCTGCACCATAACTTATTCCTTCTTTCTCACGAAGTCTTGTAGGAATCCTGGAAGTAAGGAAACCTCCGCTGCCCAGCATTTCATTAGCAATAATCAAGGCAGGATAATCAGGGCTTTTTCTATCCATAGAGAAGCTGATTTTTCCGACAGCCGCTCCGTTTTCTTTATCTGGGGTTAAATATTCCTTATCCTGTTTTTTAGTGGCAAAAAGCTCAGGTTTAATCTTCTCATAACTGGATTTTGAATTCCATTTTGCAAACGTATCTTCCATTAATGAAGATACCGTCCTGGAATCCAGGTCCCCTATCATCGTCCCTACTCCATTATTGCTTCCTAAAATTTTATTATAGAAATCTACAAGTTCCTGTCTTTTAATGGTTTTATTGGTTTCAATCTGCTCTTTGAAAGACGGGGTATAGAAAATGCTTTCTTTAGGATAGTTTGCTGTAATTTTTTCAATTTCTGTGAATGCCAGAGCCTGAGGATCATTTAAAGAACTTTCCAGGTAAGTATTATATTCGTTAACTGTTTTAATCAGTTCGGCTTCAGGGAAGGTAGATTCTGTTAGGATTTCTTTCATTAGTCCCATTACTTTTGGCAGATATTCTTTATACGTATTTACATTGGCATATAAGGTTTGTCCTCCAAAGGAAAAATTAATACTGGACTTCCACTGGTCAAGCATATCCTGAATCTGTTCTTTTGTATGGGATTTTGTTCCTGTTTTCATAACCTGCGCCATTAAAGCACCGATCTGGGATTTTCCGCTCAGCTCTTTGGCATTACTTACCGGGAAGCGGAAGCTTGCTGCTACTTTTCCGCCTTTGATTTCTTTTTTTATAACACCATATTTCATTCCGTTGCTTAATTTTCCTTCAGAAAGATTCGCCTTCAGATTTTTAATGCTGGCTTCAAAAGGGGCCACTTCTTTTTCCAGTGCTTTGCCTTTATAGTCTTTCGTCAGTGTAGCGATCTGATCATCGGAATATTCAATATTTTTAACCCTTACTTCGTCTTTGGTTGGGATGAATACTCCTACAGTACGGTTATTGGTTTTAAAATATTTATTGGCAACCCTCTGGATATCCGCCAGGGTCAGCTTCTCAATATTATCACGGTAGAGCATTCCCAGCTTATAACTTCCCGCTCCTACAATTTCTGTTAAACCAATTGCGAAATTGATGGTATTGTTTTTATTATTCTCAATTTGCTTTAAAATTTTAGCTTTTGCCCTGTTGACATCCTGTTCTGTGTATTTGATAGAAGCTACTTTATCAAGCTCAGCCCTGAATTCATTTTCCACGGCTTTCACATCTTTATCTGCCGGAACTTCCAGGCCGAAATACATAAAGGCAGCATCTCTCACTGTTGGCTGGTAAGAATATACTGAAGCTGCTTTATGGGAATCAATCATTGCTTTATACAAATAGCCGGAAGGGTCTGCCGTCAAAATTTCTGACAGGGCATCCAGCGCTGCATAATCTTTATCTGCATAAGGTGCCGTATGGTATAATGCGCCTACAATTTTACTGTCTCCCGACCGTTTCAATTCTACAAAGCGTTCTCCATCCTGTGCCGGCTCAACCGTATAGGTCTGGTCTAAAATCCTCGAAGGCTTCGGAATAACTGAAAAATATTGGGCAATATAATTCAGAGCCTGCTTTTCATCAAATTTACCGGCAACAATTAGGGTGGCATTATCAGGCTGATAATGTTTTTCATAGAACCGTCTGAGTGTTGGAGCTTTTACCCTTTCAATATCTTCTTTGCTTCCAATGGTACTGTTTCCATAATTATGCCACAGATAGGCTGTTGATACAATACGTTCCATCAGAACATCTCCGGGCCTGTTTTCCCCGATTTCGAATTCGTTTCTTACTACAGAAAATTCTTTGTCCAGATCAGACTGCAGAATAGTAGCGTTTACCATTCTGTCTGCTTCCATTTCAAGGGCCCATTTCAGGTTAGCATCACTGGACGGAAAGATTTCGTAATAATTGGTCCGGTCATACCAGGTTGTTCCATTGGCATCACCACCTTTATCAGACAGCTGCTTTTTTATATCACCTAATTTTTTAGTGCTTTTAAATAACATATGCTCAAGCAAATGCGCCATTCCTTTTTCTCCATAACCTTCATGTTTTGAACCTACGTTATAAACAATATTCACCACCATATTACTCTGGGAAGGATCCGGAATTAAAAGAACCTTCATTCCGTTAACGAGGGTGTATTCTTTTATCCCTTCCGTATTGCTTATGAATTTTGGAGTTTCTCCTTTTTGTGAAAATACAGGGTTTGCAATTCCTGTAAAAAACAAGACCGCAGTCCCAATGAGCAGGTTTTTCATGTGTTCTTAATTTTAGTTTGCTAAATTTAAAACAATTACGTCTTCCGATCAAAAATAAACTCTGAAAATCAACAGAATATTCTATTTTTTATCATAAAATTGCAGTGTAAAACAGAATAAGTCTGTATGAAGACCAAAGCCATATTCAACTGGAGCAGCGGAAAAGACTCCAGCCTTGCATTATTTAAAGTAATGCAGGAAAACAAATATGAAGTAACATCTTTATTAACAAGCATTAATAAAGAATTCCAGCGTATTTCCATGCATGGTGTCCATGTATCTCTTCTGGAAAAACAGGCAGAAAATTTAGGATTTCCCCTGATTAAAATGGAACTCCCAAAAGAACCTTCCATGGAAGAGTACCGCACAATTATGGATAAAACCATGTCCCACGTAAAATCTATGGGGGTTACTGCTTCTGTTTTCGGAGATATTTTTCTGGAAGATCTTCGCCAATACCGTGAGGATCAGTTGAACGCTATCGGCATGGAAGCTGTTTTCCCGCTATGGAAACGGAACACTACTGAGCTCATCTATGAATTTCTGGGCCTTGGTTTTAAAACCATTGTAACCTGTGTGAACGGAACGTATCTGGATAAAAGTTTTGCAGGACGTATTATAGATCAGCGGTTCCTTGATGACCTTCCTGAAAACGTTGATCCATGCGGTGAAAACGGAGAATTTCATACCTTTACTTTTGATGGTCCTATTTTTAAGGAACCTGTTCTTTTCGAAATTGGAAAGACCGTAAAGAAAACGTATCCTAAGCCTAAAACAGGCTCTGAAGCAGAAGGAGAATATGTTTTCTGGTTCTGCGATCTGAAATAGGAAGAAGGAAATTTCATGTACAGAAAATAACACGACCTGTCTTTACTATCTCTTTTAACAACCCGAAGATTATATTCACCCGTAGAACTTCCAACCCACCTTCCCTCTTCCGACTTTTTTTATTTTTTTCCCTGGTAACAATCTGTTTTTAAAATTTCCTTTTTTGTAATGATCCGACAGGCCAGAATTACAGCTGATGAATAATCTTTATCCATAAAACCACTTCTTTGATAAACCGGAAGTTTTGTGAATATCTGATTCCGGGTTCTGATTTTTCTTTTCTATTCTTTTTGATTATTTTTAGCATAAACTTCAATACAAATGCCGAAAATCTTCAGTTCCCTTTTTACCGTATTCTTTATTTCAGTTTTTATAACAGCCTGCAAAAGTTCTTCCGAACCTATCGAAAAGCCTGTTGATAAAAAGGCGGTTATCGATTCTACCATTGCTGCTTTTCAGAAAATAATTCTTGAACAGCAGATTGATTCTGTTTTTAAAAAATATCATTTTAACGGAAGCGTCGCAGTATTTAAAGACTCTCTGCAGTTGTACAGAAAGACCAATGGGTACTCGAATTTTAAAACCAAAGCTAAGATTGACAGCGGGTCGGTATTTGCCATCGGCTCTGTTAGCAAGCAGTTCACGGCAGTTCTTATTCTTCTTCAGACGGAGCAGGGAAAACTGAACATTCATGATAAAGCTTCAAAATACCTGAAGGAATTCCAGCATAAGGAATATGAAAACATTACCATACAGCAGCTCTTAAACCATACTTCCGGACTCAATACATTCGGAGGAAAATTAATGTTTAAAAGCGGTTCTGATTTCTTCTATTCCAATGACGGATTTAATGCATTGGGAAAGATTGTTGAAACTGTAACCGGGAAATCTTTTGATGAGAATGCACGGGAGCTTTTCCAAAAAGCGGGGATGAAACATTCTTCAGCCGGAGCTGTTTTTAAAGGGAATAACTTTGCCAGCGCTTATCTGGGTAGCGGAAAAACATTTGAAGAAGTTCCCGATATGCCGGAAAGACTGGCTGGAAAAGATATCGGAACACCCGCAGGAGGCATTCTTTCTACTATTGATGATCTTTATATCTGGAATAACGCCCTTTACAGCGGCAGGATTCTGAAGCCAGAAACACTCAGACAGTTTATTTCCAAAAGCGCAGAAAGACGGCATCAGATTTTCGGAAAAATGGGTTACGGCTACGGAATTATGCTGAATATCGGGCAGCCGGAAAGCTATTTCCACAGCGGTTATGTGAAAGGTTCTCCTTCCCTGAATATCTATTATCCTAAAACCAAAACCTCCGTAATTATTCTGTCTAATGCGGCAGATGAAGAAAAAGGTAAAGGCTCAACCTTCCGGCCTCATATTGAAATCAAAAAAATTACGGATGCTCTTGAAAATTCGGTATTGAAGATGAAGCATGATACGGTAAAAAGCTAACTGCCAGTTTTTTTATTCCTCTGAGGTTTCCAGGAACCTCTGTACTTCGGGCAGTGCTTTTTTATGCTCGAAAAAGCTGATTAAAGCAAAGAGAACCATTATCTGCAGGATGGGTGGGATAACTAATGTAAGAATCACAGGGAACAGAGACGCTTCATGTCCGGCTCTGAAATACTGAAAAGGGTATGTTCCCTGCCTGAGCACGATCTGAAACATGGTATTGACACTTATTATTAAAAGGCCCAGATTTCGCTGATACATTGTGTAAAAAAGTTTTCCCTGATATTTATAATCTCCTTTCAGATATTTTCTCATATCAGAATCAAAAATCCAGATGGCAAGCGGAACCAGAATGAATAATGAATTCTGCAGCCGGAAAAGGGCTGTATATATTTCCTGATTGGCTGATAAGTAAATTGACAGCATATTTACAGCAAAGGAAATCAAAACCAGAAATGACGCTCTTTTAAGAATAGTATTATATTTTGTCCTGGCAATTTCTTTTACAATCACAGGAACCTGTTCTTTATCAAAAAACGAATAATTAGTCATCTTAAGATCGTTTTCCCATATCTTCTTGGTCTCATGGAATGCCTGTTCAAATGTCAGATCTTTATCCTGCTGCATATCCATGATCTGTGATGTCATATGGTCTTTTACTTCCAGCAGTATATCCAGCGGAAGCCTGTAAAGCATGAGATAATCTGTAACCTGCCGTTCCTGTACCTTAGAAACTATTTCGTGAGTCATTTTAAATAAGAGATAATTAAATCAAAACGTTAATCCTTCTGGCGCTGCTGTATAAAAGCTGCACATTGGTCATCATTCCATAGATAAAAAATAACCTCATTCCATTTGTTCTGAATAGAGTTTCTGTATCATACAGGGTAAATCCGTTAAAAAAGAAATACACACAGACACAGACTACAGCACCGATAAAGGTGTTTCTCAGCACCAGCGGATGAAAGCTAAACTGAAGGTATTGGTAAAGGGTCATTTTTCTCCAGATAAAATTATAGAGCAAAAGCCCGACTGTTATCATCCACAATGTCAGCTGCAGATAGATAAATGCATCTGTACTAAAATACACCAATGCAGAAAGTAAAAATGAGGCAATGACTGCGTTTACAGCAATATTCCTGAACCTTGCCTGAACGGCATTTTTCTCTATCCTGGCTATTTTCCGGAACGAGAACCTATCTGCCCTTACCATCTCCAGCTCATGCTGCCAGTTCATTTTTGTCATAAGAAAAGCTTCCTGAAACCCGATATTTTTTTCTTCCATCAGATCTGAGATCTGAAGCATAAAATGATCTTTGATTTCTAAAAGCAGTCCGTAACTTAGTTTTTTTGATGTGAGATACCGTACGATCTCATTTTCCTCTATTAAATTGATCATGTATTAAGATTAGTTTTTTATTTTTTTATTGTTCCTGATGCTCAGTCTTATGCCGGAGTTTCTAAAAAGTTCTTCATCCTGTTTAACGTTTTCTTATGTTCAAAAAAGCTGAGAAGCGCAAAAACAGAACCCGCCTGTGCCAGAAAGGGAATAATTAACGTAACCAGAAGCATCACGATATCTGAAATAGTATCCTCTCTGAAGAACTGATAGGCATAATGCCCGTTTTTCCCGGTAATCTGAACCATAGCGATCATGCAGGTTATCATCAGTCCCATATTCTGCTGGTACATTGTATAAAAACATTTTCCTTTGTATTTGAAGTCTGTTCTCATGTATTTCCAGATTCTGATATTCAAAAGCCATACAGATCCCATGACCAGCAGGAACATTCCGTTTAATACTCTGAAAAGTATGCCGTATTCTTCCTGATTGCGGGATAAGTAGACCAGCATCACATTAATTCCGAAAAAGATTAGTCCGATCAGCAATGAATTTTTCAGAAAGCTGTTATATTTTTCCTGTATGATTTTTTTGGCAATCAAAGGAATTTTCACAGGAAAAAACATGCGGTAATTAACGGTTTCAAATTCACTTTTCCAGCAATCTTTTGCTTTGGAGAAGGCTTTTTCAAAACTTAAGTTTTCATTGAGCTGAATATCCATAACCTGATTCATCATATGATCTTTAATCTCCAGTAAAATATCAAGAGGAAGCTTTTGGGAAATCAGATAATCCATGATTTGATTTTCCTGTCTTTCAGTCATCATATGTTAAAGATGGTATTGAGGTTAAGCAGATAGTTTTTCATTTCATCTTCCTGTACAGCCTGCTGTTTTTTTCCTTTTTCAGTCAGCAGATAATATTTACGGTCTCTTCCGTTTATCTTCTGTACTTCTGAAGTGATGATTCCGTCACTTTCCAGTTTGTGCAGCAATGGATAAAGTGCACCTTCCGTCATTTCCAGCTCGCCCTGCGTCAGCTCTTTAGCTCTTTGGGTGATCTGGTAGCCGTACATTTTCACTTCTTTTGAAAGCAGCTTCAAAATAATGTTCTGCAGCGTTCCTTTATATAGACTGTTCTTTTTCAATGGTTGTTGTTTTATACCTTACAAATCTATGCATAATTTTCTTATGCATATGAATTTTATGTAAAAATTTTTATCTTGCTGTATGCAAAAAATGTATTTCATAGCTGTTTATCCGCCCCAGGAGATTATTGATGAGATAAAAACCTTTAAAACAGATCTTGCTCTTCATTACGGAAACTCAAAGGCTCTTAACAATGATGCTCATATTACTTTATTCCCTCCTTTCTCAAGAGATCCGGAACTGGAAAATGATATTCATACGGCCTTTCAGAAGATTGATACCCATATTCCTCCTTTTGAAATCACATTAAACGGATTCGGAAGCTTCCCGAATCCTAAAAATCCTGTTTTATATGTAAAGCCGGAATTCAGTGAGAATTTAAATCAGCTTCATCAGCACGTTATCCGGCAGTTCAGCTTTAATACATATTCCTTTTCACCCCATATGACAGTGGGATACAGGGATCTGACCTTTGAAAATTACCTGAAAGCATGGGAAGTATACGGAGATAAGGAATACAAAACTAGTTTTTTAGTTGATAAAATTCTGTTACTCCGGTATGATGGGAAATGGATTCCTATTGCTGAAAAGTATCTGAGTGAAAAATAAGCACAACCGTTTTTCAATTTCCGGATCTGAGCAAAAAATTCCCTGTAAAACCCTATCTTTGAACCAATGATTTCAGAGAAAATAATTTTAGGTATTGATCCGGGAACCGCCATAATGGGCTTCGGTATTATTTCCATTAAAAAAGGTAAAATGGAACTGGTTTCCATACATGAACTGATCCTCAAAAAATACCCCAATCACGAGACCAAGCTTAAATATATTTTTGATAAAACATTGGCCCTCATTGACGAATACCACCCTGATGAGGTTGCCCTTGAAGCTCCATTCTACGGCAAAAATGTACAGAGTATGCTGAAACTGGGCCGTGCACAGGGCGTTGCCATGGCTGCAAGCCTTTACCGAAATATTCCCATCACCGAATATTCTCCTAAAAAGATTAAAATGGCGATCACCGGAAACGGAAATGCCAGCAAAGAACAGGTAGCAGGAATGCTGCAGAATCTCCTGAAGTTAAAAGAGTTTCCCACTAAATATCTTGATGCTTCTGATGGTCTTGCTGTTGCGGTATGCCATCATTTCAACTCAGGAACTATAACGGATACCAAGTCGTACAGTGGATGGGAAAGCTTTTTGAAGCAAAACCCTGACAGGCTGAAGTAAGTTAGAAGAAAAGCCTGCATCTGTAAAAACAATAGATTATTTTGATTGAAAATTTTGATCATCACCACAAATCATAATATTTTGCGAAGGCTCAAATAAAATCACTGATATTCAATACCTTAAATAAAACCCCACAATTACTTGGCAAAACATAATACTATCTTTTACATTGGTATGATTTTTAGTATTACATTTGTATAAATTTTCAGTTATGAAAACAAACCAACAAACTATAAATCAAGGGAATCACAAAATAAACTGGTTCCAGAAGTTTCTGATGGTATGTTCCGGAGGAAACATTCATATTTTAAGAAAAACACCAAGCGAGTGGAATAAGTTCTCAGGTATCGGGGGTATTGTTCTTTTCACTGCTGTATTTGCGACTTTATCGGCAGGATATGCCATGTATACGGTGTTTGATAACATCTGGACTTCGGTGGGTTTTGGAATCCTCTGGGGCCTGATGATTTTCAACCTGGACCGGTATATTGTTTCTTCCATAAAAAAAACAGGAACCTGGTGGAATCAGATTTTAATGGCTATTCCCCGTCTGATCCTGGCTACTTTTCTAGGAATTATTATTTCCAAGCCACTTGAGCTTAAAATCTTCGAAAAAGAAGTCAACAAACAGCTGAATACCATTATTCAGAGAAACAAAAAACAGCTTCAGGGAGAGATGAACGGAAGAATCCTTCAGCAAAGCGGGCCTTTTGAAACAGAGAAAAAACAGATTGCCGAAAAAACAGCACAGTATCAGAAAGCATATGACTCTGCCGCTGTTGAACTTGAAAAAGAAATCCTGGGAAAACAATCCGGGCTAACCAGTGGAAAAGAAGGATACGGGCCCAATGCCAAGCGTAAGCAGGAACTGAAAGAACAGCGAAAGCAGGATCTTGAAAACTTCCAGAAACAAACGGCTCCAAGACTGGAATATTTAGATAAAGAAATTTCAAAAGTGTACACCAATCTGGAAACAGAAAGAAAATCTACAGAAACTTTTGAAGATAAATTCAACGGATTTGCTGCAAGACTTCAGGCGTTGGATGAGCTGGGAAAAAATTCAGCCATTATAGGACTTGCTGCTGCTTTTATCATGGGACTTTTTATCTGTCTTGAGATCTCGCCGGTTTTGGTTAAACTAATTTCTCATGTAGGACCTTATGATCACCTTCTTGAAAAAACAGAAAATGATTTCAGGTTATACGCCAGAGAAAAAATTGAAAAAGGAAATGCCCTTACCGATTTCCGGATTGATGATTTTAAAGATAATTTAAAAAAATAGCGTATTTTTCATCTATGATTATTGATAAAGAAGAGATTCAGAAGAAAAAGAAAAAGCTTGACGACTGCAAGGCATTCCTGAAAAAAGAATTCATCGGAATAGACAAAATTATTGATGATTTAATGGAATATATCCAGATCTGGTACCTGATGCCGGAAATCCTTACACGTCCTGTCATTATCAATTTATGGGGAATGACAGGAGTTGGAAAAACAGATCTGGTGAGAAAAACCGTAAGTTATCTTGGGTTTCAGAACAGGTTTGTAGAAATAGAGCTTAGCAATAATGATGAAACTACCTGGAGTAAAAGCGTCTCTGATATTTTCCAGAGCAACCGCCTCAGTGACGAAAAGCCAAGCATTGTTCTTTTTGATGAAATCCAGCGTTTCAATACCATTGAAGCAGACGGAACTCCTGTTCCTCAAACACGGTACACCGATTTTTGGGAACTCCTGAGCGACGGCCGCCTGAGTAAAAGAGAGCGCGATGATCTGGAACATTACCTGTTTTCTTACCTTCTCCGTAAAAAGGAAAATGAAAGACGGAAAAGGAACGGGGAAACAGAAATAGAGGAAAATCCATATCTGAATCTCTGGGATGCTAAAGAACTTAAAAAATACCTCAGCATGGAAGATGATGTGATGAGCATTATTGATATGAAAGAGGAAGATATGATTAAGCTGATCCTGAAAAAGCAAAAGGAAAAAAAGATTTACGAGCCTGTAGATTACAGTAAAATGCTGATTATTATCAGCGGGAATCTTGATGAAGCTTTTCAAATGTCCCGCGAAACCAGTGAAGCAGATATAGATGCTAATATTTTCCATGCCTTCACTAAAAAAATAACTGTAGTGGATATTAAAAATGCATTATCCAGAAAGTTCCGGCCCGAGCAGGTAGCGAGATTTGGAAATATTCACCTGATTTATTTTTCCCTAAGAACAGAGGATTTTCAAAAGCTTATCCAAAGGGAAATCAGCAATCTCAAACAAAAAACAAAATCAAAGTTTGGAATCAGTTTAAAAATAAACAAAAACATCCATGCACTGATCTACAGAAACGGCGTCTTCCCGGTACAGGGTGTACGTCCTGTTTTCAGCAGTGTTGTTGACATTCTGGATACTAATCTCAGCAAATTTCTTTTTGAAGCAATCAGCCATGATGACCAGACCATAGAAATTGATTATCTGGATCAGAAGAAAGCTATTACCGGAAAGGTTGGAAGCAAAATGATTGAAATCCCGTATACAGGAAGAATCGATAGTATCCGCCAGTCTAATCAGCCTGATACGGTAGCTAATATCAGCGTCCACGAATGCGGTCACGCCGTTTGCTATATTTTATATACCGGCTTTGCTCCTTTACAGCTCAAAAGTAAGGTAGCCAGCAGCTATGCCGCAGGATTTACTTTTCCACATCAGATTCATGACACTAAGGAAAGTATTCTGAACAGAATAAAAATTTATCTGGCAGGAGGAATTGCAGAAGAAATTATTTTCGGAGAAGGTAATGCCAGCATAGGGAGAAGCCATGACCGGGAACAGGCCACAGCACTTGCAGCAGATTTTATCCGGAAATACGGCTTTGATGAAGAATACCAGGCCTGCTACAGTCTTGAAGAGTATCCGCATCGTATGCAGCAGCATCTTACTGATGCAAAGATTGAAAAGCTGATGCAGGAACTTGTACAAAAGACCAGGGAGGATCTTCTCCTTCATCTGGACCTTCTGAAGGAAATGAGCAGAGAGCTCAGCCAAAAAGGAAGTATGCTTCCTAAAGAGATTTATGATACAGCCAAGAAATACAATCTGAATGTCAGGATAAAAGAAGAAGGTTATCTTCATATTACAAACTACAGCGACATGCTCGGTTCTATATAAAAAAAACTATAGTTTAATGGATATACATTAATAAAATATTACCTTTTAGTTAATTCTAAAAGGTTTTTTCTATATAATTAGTTTATTGCAGAATATTTTATAATTTTACCATCACTAAACTGTTTATCATGAAAAACTTTATTATTGCATGTACACTGCTGATCTGCAGTGCATTTACTTCAACTTTAAAAGCACAGATTGAGCCTTATTTAGGACAAATTATTTTCGTTCCTTATAACAGGGTTCCTAACGGATGGGCTGAATGCAACGGTCAGCTGCTTCCGATCAGCCAGAACGCAGCACTTTTCTCACTGCTGGGAACCACTTTCGGAGGTAATGGAGTTACTAATTTTGCCCTTCCTGATATGAGGGGAAGATCAATGATTGGCCAGGGTCAGGGGCCGGGCCTTAGTAATTATGTTGTAGGAGAAAACGGGGGCACAGAATCCGTAACCTTATTATCTTCTCAGATGCCTGCCCACTCTCACACCATTAATGCAGTAACTTCAGAGGGTAACGAGAACTCCCCGGCAGGTAATCTTCCGGCAGACACTAAACTTCTGGATAAGGAATACTCCAGTGCCAATGCCAATACGACCATGAAAGCCTCCATGGTAAACCCTGCAGGAGGAAGCCAGCCTCATGAAAACAGGTCGCCTTTCCTAGCTATAAGATGCCTTATTGCATTACAGGGAGTTTATCCATCTTTTAATTGATAAATGATGAAAAATTTATATTTATTAGCCCTGGTTCTGAGTGGATTAGTCCCAGCACAGACTATTACTTTCAATGGCTGTCATAATTTGTTTGACAATCAGAATTTCGTGTTCACTAAAACCGGAGTTGACACCCATAACAAGAATATCTACATTACAACCCCTGTAGACGGGCAGCCCTGCGGAGGGTTAGGCTCCTGCGAGTTTAAAATCCAGTGGAATAATTCTTTATCAAGGTGGGAATTTCTTGCGGATGACGGTGACGGAGATTTTGCAACGCCTAATCTGATCTACTATAATTCTACCGGAAATAATACCAGCCCGAGACCACCCAGCAATACATTCGGGTTGTGGGTGGAAAATACGGCCATTACCAACGGACAATGCGGAGGAAACCTTAACGGAACCAATTCCACAATGACAGGTGATGTACACAGCACTTCACTGGGAACCTCAGAGCTGTCTCTCACAAAGATCAGCGTTTTCCCGAATCCGGCTTCAGATGTAATGCATATTTCCGGAATTAGCGACGGTAAAGCTATCCAAATCTATACTATAGACGGAAGACTTGTCAACTCTGAGGGATTTGCTGAAAAAATCAATATCTCTCAACTATCAGCAGGGACTTACCTTCTGGTTGTTACAACTAAAAGTTTTGAAAGACTTGAATTTAAGTTTGTAAAAAAATAGGACACCATGTCTCTATAGCATTAATTGATTATTTAAAACAGTCTTCAGACCTATCTGAAGACTGTTTTTTTATGATCTGTAAAGGAATATTTTTTGATGGAAACAGTATATGCCATCAAGTGTAGTTAATAGTTTTATTTATTTTCCGGAAACTGAAATATTGAGAATTATATATCAGTCGGGGGCTGTATATGATTATCTTAAAGTTCCATCCTATATTTCGGACAGATTCAGGGCGGCAAAATCTAAAGGGAAGTTTCTTAATTCGGTAATAAAGCCCAGATTTAAATATATTAAGGTAAGCTGAGATTATCATCCATAAAAAATGCCTCCGTTAAAAGGAGGCATT
Organism: Chryseobacterium indologenes; assembly: GCF_001295265.1. Classification (GTDB taxonomy): domain Bacteria; phylum Bacteroidota; class Bacteroidia; order Flavobacteriales; family Weeksellaceae; genus Chryseobacterium; species Chryseobacterium indologenes_A. The sequence goes on from NZ_LJOD01000017.1 coordinate 72,828, forward strand.
TCAAAATATCTTAAAAAGAAATTATTTTATAATCAGTTTAGAAGTTTTACTTTCTTTTCCGTTGGAAATCTGTACCATGTAAACTCCTTTTTCAAGCTGTTGGTCAATTTTGTAGATACCGTTTCTTTCTTCACTTACAGATGGGTTTGCAATAAGTCTTCCTGACATATCAGAGATTGAAACTTTCAGATCCTTTCCGTTTTTAGCTTTAATGAATACTTTATCACCTGTTGCTACCGGATTAGGATAAATCATAAGATCATCATTATCCGCTTTTACTTCGTTAGTTCCCAATGTAGTAACAAACTTTACAGTATAGTCTTCTGCCTGTCCGTATTTTAATTGTCCGCAAGGAGTTATATTTGCATTTTCATCATCCACAATCACTCTCATTCTTAACGGAGTATTGAGTACTGTAGATGCAGGAGCTGTAAAAGTTGTATTAAAAGTACCAATTGATGTGGTGGGGTCAGCAACAATATTATCTCCTGATCCTATTAATTCATTAGCTTCAAAAGTTCCGCTGTTATTAAAATCAATCCAGACTCTTACATCATTCTCACTACCGGAAACATTCACCTGGAGATCATGTGCCTGGTTTATTAAAAGCTGAGTAGTAGTTGCTTTCAGGCAGCTAAGACCTGTATAATCTTCATAGAAACTTGTATTATTCTGCCAGATTCCTGTAGTAGCGTTATTAATATTACCTAATTTCACTAATGTTGGTCCCACAAAATAATTAGCAAGAGTAGTTACACCTGTCGGGGAGCATGAAGCGATGGGCGTTCCCAGGTTTGCACTCGGTGCCGGAGCTGTTGCACCAAGAGAAGTACTTAATGATCCTTTCATTAAAAAGAAATAAGTTGCTGCTCTGTCGTGCTGGCCATTGGTAAATTTAAAGGCTGACGGATTGGTATAGTTCATCATATTATACTGAACTCCCTGATAATTTACACCTGTACAATAATTCATATCATTATTGGTAGGTACCGGAAAGTCATTAAGTAAACTTCGGGATCTTTCGGTATCGCATACGCCATCATCATCCTTATTACAATCGTTGTTGGTTTGTGCCGGGCAATAGGTAGTAGAAGTAGTTCCTTCTGGTGCATCAGGATTTGCGTTTCCAAAGGTATGAAGAAGGCCCATACTGTGTCCGAATTCGTGAGCCAGCGTTACATCATCCTGTAATGTTACAACAAAAGATTTCATAAATGACTCATAAGCTGAATCCGGGTTTGCAGGTAAGCCAGCCCAGCCCATGATACCATAACCTCCGCCGCCGTCAACTTTATTCATGATATAGATATTAAAGTATGATGCTTCCGGCCAGTGTGGGGCAATTGTTTTTACCTGTGTAGTGGTAACTCCGTTATTACCCTGACGCTTTACGCCATATGTATCATATCCGGCAAGTGTACCCCCATTATATCTTACAATACCTGTGGTAGGGTTACAATTGGGATCTCTTTTAGCCAGTACCAGCTTTATAGGCATTGTTGCAGCAGTTCCAAAATCATTGGGAACTCCATTCGCCCATTGATAGGTTCCTGCATACATTTCATTACAATGGTCCAGCCATGCCTGAATTTGCGCATCTGTTTTATTATATTCCGAACCTAAAGCTGCATTGGTAGGTACAATTACATGTACTACAACAGGAATTTCATAAACCCCGTTTAATGTTTTAAAAGCTGTTCCATTACTGGCAGAGCCATTCTTATTTGATGCCAGGATCTTATTACGGATGCTGTAGATCATGTTATCAATTTCCTTATTCTGTCTTGCAAACGGAGCCTGAGCTTCATCCAGACCACATAATTTTGCCTGCTGCTGTGCAGATAAGGAAAGAGAAAACAATGCTAATCCATAAAGGAAAGTTTTTTTCATTTTTTTAATTTTTCAAATTTATATTCCAAATATATTCTTCTTAAAACACAGGTACCTAACACAAAAAGCACATATACTTCAAAAATTATTACAGTTAGTTGAAATAAATCAATTTTTGTTACAGTTTTTTATTATTTTTTTTGAAAAAATTAATAAAAACCCATGTTTCACTGAATAAACCAACCAGTAAAACAGCACCAAAACGAGATTAAATCAGGCATAAAAAAACAGGTTGCTTCAGAGATGAAACAACCCGTTTTTTATAATGTGGTAAATTATTACAGTGAATAATTCGGAGCTTCCTGTGTGATAATCACGTCATGAGGATGTGATTCTTTTAATCCGCTTCCGGTGATCATAACCATTTTGGTATCTTTCTGTAATGCTTCAACATCTTTAGCCCCACAGTATCCCATACCGGCTCTTAGACCTCCTGTTAACTGGAAAATTACATCTTCCAGCTTTCCTTTGCTTGGAACTCTTCCTTCAATTCCTTCCGGAACGAATTTTTTAGCTTCACTCTGGAAGTATCTTTCTTTTCCACCTCTCTTCATGGCAGAAAGGCTTCCCATCCCCTGGTATGTTTTAAATTTTCTTCCCTGGAAGATAATTTCTTCCCCTGGAGCTTCGTCGGTTCCTGCTAAAAGTGAACCTAACATTACAGCTCCTGCTCCGCTTGCAATAGCTTTTACAATGTCTCCGGAAAGCTTGATTCCTCCGTCTGCAATCACGGCAACATTTTTAGTTTTGGCATATTCATAAACGTTGTAAATGGCAGATAGTTGGGGAACTCCTACTCCTGCAACTACTCTCGTTGTGCAGATAGACCCTGGACCTACCCCTACTTTCAGAACATTGGCTCCTGCTTTAATCAGGTCTTCTGCTGCCTCAGCAGTCACAATATTTCCGCCTACAATATCCAGATCCGGATATGCTTTTCTGATTTCTGAGATTTTATCCAAAACTCCTTTTGAGTGTCCGTGAGCAGAATCAATACCGATAATATCAACACCTGCCTGAACCAAAGCAGCAATTCTGTCCAGAGTATCTTCTCCTACCCCTACACCGGCACCTACAATAAGGCGGCCGTTGCTGTCTTTGTTTGCATTAGGGTACTCAAGCTGATTATCAATATCTTTAATGGTAATTAACCCTACCAGTTTATTATCTTTATCTACTATCGGAAGCTTTTCCACTCTGTTCTTCAAAAGGATTTCTTTGGCTTTCTCAAGGTTGGTATCTTTATCAGAAGTGATCAGATTATCCTTGGTCATGATCTCTTCTACCTTCATATCAAGATTCTCCTGATATTTTACGTCTCTGTTGGTGATGATCCCGATAAGAATATTATCTGTATCTACTACCGGAAGCCCTGAAATTTTGAATTTCGCCATCATCTCTTTGGCTTGGCCAAGAGTATGATCTTTGGAAAGGGTTACAGGATCTGAGATCATTCCGTTTTCGGAACGTTTTACTCTGTTTACCTGTGCTGCCTGCTCGGCAATCGGCATATTTTTGTGGATAAATCCTAACCCGCCCACTCTTGCCAAGGCAATGGCAAGATCAGCTTCTGTAACGGTGTCCATCGCAGCGGAAACTATCGGAACATTCAGCGTAATTTTGTCGGTAAGTCTTGATTTTAATGAAACCTGATTAGGTAAAACTTCTGAATAAGAAGGGACTAGAAGAACGTCATCGAAAGTGATGGCTGTCTCTACAATTTTGTTATGAATAGACATCTTTACTTTCTTTGCAAAATTAGGTTATTTTAATGAGATATGAAAATCCTTTTTGATAGTTTAAATAAAATTTAATAATCAATAACTTAAATCAAAAAACCGCTCCTATATGAACGGTCTTTCTGTACAAAATAAAATTAGTATTATATGAAACTACTTGTTTTTAATATCGTTAAACTTTAACTCAGGATAAGAATTCCTGATAAAGAGGGAGGTTATGAGGGCATTTAATCATATGGTGATCATCAACGGGTATAACCAGAAGTAACTTCCTCTTTCCAGATTTTCAATCTTAAGTGGGTTATTTTACAACCTGTCCGCTTTCATCCAGCTTTTCGATGTGTGTTTGATTATTTTTATCAATATATACTTTAAGGCGTATACGGCCGTTAGTATCTTTTATAAAAAGTCCGACATCTCCGTTGGCCGCTTTCCCTGCAAAAAACCGTTCGGTGGTTAATTTTCCTTCTGCTCTTAATTTTGCATATGCTCTTCTTGAGGCAGCAGGGTCATTGAGACGTTTTAATGAATCTTCAAACTTTATAATTTCTTCTAAAGAGAAATCATCCGGGCGGTCCCATAATTTCAGACCATAGGTTCGGTTTTTTTTATCTCCTGTTCCTTCCGAATACTGCAGCTGCATAATCTGATCTGTTTTTCTCTGATCTACAGAATATACCATTCCTGATCCGTTTTCATCTGCTCCGTATACAAGTCCGCCACACTCATCTCCCAGTTCGTTAAAAAAAATAAGGCCAGCCTCTCTTTCTCTGGGGTTCATGCTTTTATTATTGACCATTCCGGGATGCTGACGTTTTTTATTACTGAGTACCATTTTCAGCTTTCCGTCTTTTTCAACAATATTGATACGCTCCACATCTATTTCATCAAAGTGCTGTTTTGTATTCCGGGTTTTAAATGCCAGGAAGAAAAACAGGACACATAGAACCGTAAGAGATACTGCGTAAATTTTAAGGATACGCACTTCTCTGATTAATTTTTCCATATTAAAAGTGTTTGGTGGATATAAATATAGATTATTTATCTGAAGCAGCATTAATCATCTTTGAGATATCATCTGCCGTAAAGTTTCCTTTAACGTCTACAAAGACCAGATCTTTAGCCGAATTTACCGTGATCAGCATATTTTTAATGGCATCACCGTTTTGTTTTACCCGGATGTTTACATTATCACCATCATGTTTTATGGTAGCCCAGTCTTCGTAATCATTACGGTTCAGGTAACTGGTATAGTCGCTCAGCATGGAACTGTTTCCGTTTTCTACTGTCATTACCTTTATTTTGGAAATCTTTTTAACCAAGCTGATTACCTCTTTATTTTCACCATCTTTTCGCAATGCTTTTTTAATATAGGGCTTGGCAAGAAACATCGGAACGTTTACACTCAGAAACCGGGCTCCTTCAGAATTATAATTCCCGTCTTTAAAGAAAGCCATATTGGGTTTACCGGATACTACACAGGATTGGAGCATAACGGCAGCCACAGCAGTGCAAAAAATACTTTTAAGAGTTTTCATGGTTATTTGTTTATTTAACTTGTCTGAAACTGCCCCCGGAAACTTTATCAACCTTGACATCCAGTTCAGGATTTCCTTTTAATCTTACTGCTGCACCGGAAGAAGCCCTTACCTTCAGCTTATCAGTAACAAACAGGGACAGGCTTGCTCCTGATGTGCTTTCTGCTGTAGCGGTACCGATTTTAAGATCATCTGCTTTACAGGAAGCCCCACTGCTGATATCAATAGTAGCAGATTCTGCCTGACCGGATAAAACAGCACTTGCTCCACTTGAAGTATCCAGTGTTAATTTCGGAGTGTTAACATCCACACTAGCGCTGGCTCCTGAATTAAAATCTATATTTGCCGCTTCTCTGACATTAAATTTGCCTTTAATAACCCCACCCGATGAGCCATTAATCTTTAATGTGTTTTCTGTTACAAGATTAACTGCTGTAAAAATAGCTCCGGTAGAAGTGGTTATTTCATTAATATGAGGTGCTGATACATTGACGTTCAGATTTTTAAACTTCAAATTCCTTACTCCTTTGTTATCTACATAGATTCTTAAAACTCCGTCTTCAACCTTGGTGACGATGTATTGGAGCTTATCTGCATCAGCAAGTACTTTTACACTCCTTACATTTTCCTGCTTATAAATTACGTTTACTCCAAGGCTGGCATCTATTTTAGAGAATTCTCCGACATTTCTGCTGTCACCATTCAGATAAGAAGATGCGTTGTCTGAAACAAAAGAGCTTTTTGTAGAAGACTGTGAAGAACTTATGGTTGTTTCACTGGAATTGATGATCTTGTTCACATCAGACAGCTTCATTTTACCATTGAGAATGAAAATAATATTTTCTTCTTTGGAATCTACATTGAAGACCAGATTTTCCAGGTAATTATCTTTTTCAGTTTCGGCCAGGAATTTCATAGAAACGCCATCGCTGTTCATGGACATCAGCTCATTGAATCTAAGGCTGTTTAATGCCCTGTTTACTTTATTGGTCTGCAGTTCGTTCAGCCTGATCTGTTCCAGATTTTCATTTTTCAGATGGTCAGGGAATGTAATTTTAGGAATAATCAGCAGCTTAAGACCGTCTACCTCATTCAGAATGGGTTTGATTTTGCCTACATATTCGTCATTAATATCAAGAGTATTCAATAATTTGAACATGGGTTTCTTAATATTGATGGAGGTTACTCCCCCGCTTTTCTCAAAATTCTGGAAAAGCTGGTTGAGCTGCTCAGTCTGTGCAGGAAAGGTCACTAGACTGCTTAAAATAATGGTTAATATATATACTATCTTTTTCATGGGATTGATTGTGGGTTTAATATTCATCGTCAAAGCTTTCATTTTTCTGGGAAGTAGCTACTGTTTTTTTGAACTCATTTCCCAGTTTCATAAAGGAATACTTAGCAACATCTATGGCTTCTTTTTCACTGGTGATTCTCTTGCCATTAACAATAACATAAGAATCGTCATATTGTGTAGAATCATTTACATCTTTACCATTTTGAAGAGAATTGCTTACATACCTTGGTTTTGATTCCTTTTTCAGGCGTCCTCTTTTCGGAAGGATCTCATCCATAACATCTTTCTCTGCCACCGCATTATCCTGAAAGATAGAATCTTTTTTGGCTCCGGAAATAGAATCTGTGTGATTTACTGCTACCTGCTCCTGATGATCATTATTCTCTTCGATAAATTCTGATTTCTGTTTAAGCACCTCATCTTTCACCAGCTTTTCTTTATCCTGAACAGTGGAATTCAAACTATTAAAGACAAAACCGATACTGAACAGGATGAGCAGTCCGGCAGCCAACCAGCCCCATTTCGGGAAAGAGGGCTTCTTCTTCAATGGAATGACCGGGGTGTCTTTTGCTTCTGTATTTTTTTCTTCTGTCTGCTGAAGGAAATCATCAAAGCTCCAGTTCATTTTCTCTTCCTTTATTTCCCGGAAGATTTCGTCATATTTATTTTGAAATTGATCTTTGCTCATAGCTCATCAGTTGTGAAATTTGTTCTTTTACTTTTTGTCTGGCACGCATAAGATTTACTCTTACCGCATTTTCTTCCATCTCCAGCATTTCGGAAATTTCAGATACCTCATATTCTTCTACGTCTTTCAGATGGATCACCATTTTCTGTTTTTCGGGGAGCTGATTGATAAAACTAACAATATACTCTTTCAGATTATTGACATCCATGCTGTACAATTCTGATCTGTGAAGCTGCAAATCAGCAAATCCAAGCTTCACATCATGATGCTTCAGGCGGTTCAGGCACTCGTTCCGTACAGATTTCAAAGCATAGGAGCGGAAATTTCCAAACTGCTCCAGTTCATCTTTTTTCTGCCAGAACTTCATCATCAGGTCCTGCACGACGTCTTCTGCCTCATCACTGCTCATCACGAATCTTTTCGCAAAACGATACATCTCGTCTTTGAGAATAAACACCGTATTCTTAAAAGTTTCTTGGGTCATGAGTTTTGTTTCTAGAGATAAGACAACTGCCTTTTTATTTTTATTACATCATAAAATAAAAAAAACTTCATTTTTTTGAAGTTTTTATTTTTTATCGAGAAGTTGCCGGAGATAAATGATCTCAGCATCTTTATCTTTAAGCCTTTGCTCATACTGTTCTATCAGTTTTTCAGAGACGTTCACTGCTGCATAATTCTGCGCTATTGCAGTTTCGTTATTATTCTGATTTACCGTTATGTTATCTCCACTCAGGAAATCCAGAACGCTTACTTCTAAAACTTTTGCAATATCCTCTACCTGAGAAAAAGCGGGCTTACTCTTATCATTTTCAAAATTAGAATAAGTCTTCTGAGAAACATTCAGCACCTCTGCCAGATATCCCTGAGTTAAATTTTTGCTGATCCTTGCCTTTTTCAGTTTTTCTCCTAGAGTCATAACACAATGTATTTTTACCAAAATTACATATTTTTTCCTTTAGAAAAATAATACGGAAATCAGTAATTTCTGACTATATTTCATTTATGTTTATTTCATAAGTTTGTGAGGTAATAAAAAATAATTATATTTAGTTTACTAAAATTCAAATGTGTATGAGAAAAAAATTAAACCTAAAAAGATTGCTCCTTGTTCTCTTGGCAGCATTCTTTATCTGTTCATGTTCCCGTGAAGATCTTCTTCAACAGGAGACCCCAAAAGAAACAACCTCTGTTTCTTCAGCCAAATATGCTTCCAGGAGTTTATGGAAAGAAGATGATGTATATATCGGAAAAGTACAGCAGGTGTTCCTGAAGTATGCCAATCTGGAACGCTTTAATACGGCATATGGGGAACTGTACTGGAATTACGCGATGAGCTTTGGCCAGTTTGGTGAAAAATACCTGCTGGTTCCTATTGTAAAAAAAAATAAGGTTGTTCTTCTGATGGAAGCGGTAAGAAAAGGAGACAAAGTCTATTTTTATAAAAAGAACGATACAGACCTTTTAGCCTTCTTCCAGCATGTACTTTATTCTAATATCATCAGCCACAGTGAAGTAATGGATGGTAACCAGGCTGCTGCTAAAGCAAAATATGTATGCTCTACAAGAACTATCGTGATAGGCTGTCTGAATGGACAAACAGACTGCGAACCGGTAAGCTATTCTCACATGGTGTGCGAATGGCAGGAAGACAGCGGCGGAGGTATTCCTCCTGCAAGCTTTCCTCCGCTGGGTGACCCGTTTGGAGGAGGTGGCGGAGGAGGTGGTAGTGATGGATATGAATATCCTGATCCACCTGATCAAGATCTTTGCGGTAAAGTAAAAGCTCAAAATACTGACTCTAACTTTAAAGCTAAAACAGAATATCTAAAATCAAAGACAAGTAATTCTTATGAAAGCGGCTTCAGAGTTGGAAATCCAGCACCCGGATCTGGGCAAACAGGGGTACAATACCAAGAATTAAGTAATAAACCTGGAACCACAGATCTTGATTTCAAAATTTTCAATACTACTTATGGGGTCATGCATTCTCATTACGATGGTTTAATACCAATATTTTCTCCTGGTGATATTAATTTATTTATACAATTGCTTAAGAACGCCAAAGCTAATAATATACCTTTAAGTGAAGTTTTTTTATCTGTAGTTACAAGCCAGGGAACATATCAATTGAGAGGAGATGATGTTAATGTTGATGGTTTAAGCTTGTATTCTTCTACTCAGATTGAAGCTTTAAATATAGAATACTCAAAAATGATAGGAAATCCTAATATTTCGACAGAAGGTTTACAGAAAGGTTTTTTGGAGTTTATGGAAAAAAATATGAATATTGATGGAGCTAAACTTTATGAAACAAATAGTGATGGAAGCAGTAAACAATTGCAAATCACTGGTGGAAATTTCACAACATCTAATTGTCCATAATTTAAAAATAAAAAAATGAAAAAAATATTAGCCATTTTATTAATAACAAGTCTAAACTCTATTTCGGCACAACAAGTTTTTCCAATAAACACTCCAAAAATTAATATTCCTAATGGAGCCTATTATAAAGATTTAGAAGGAGAACTTAATCCTTATATTGGAATCTGGAAAGGAACTTGGGAAGGAAAAACTTTATATCTACAGTTGAAGAAAATCAAAGACAGATCTACAGCAAATGACGGAAGCTACTATGACTCTGATCAAATAGTAGGTGAACGTAAAATAATATCTTCAAATGGTGCTATAGAAGTTGACAGAATTACTAATTTCGATCAGAGCGCACCTGAGTTTTATGGCATCTTTGGTCAATATAAAAATTTCGCGCAAAAGTACTTACTATTTCAACCTAAAGATATGTGTAACAAAACAGCCAATGTAAATATTTCTTTTACAGATGCTCAAAAAACACAAATGAACTTGAGTTTCCAATACAACCCTCTTGGAATAAACGAATCCTGCCAGTATTACAATCAAATTATGATAGAAGGGAAAGATTGGCCTTTCAATTTTCCTAAAAATATCACTCTAACAAAACAATAAGTTAAATTCAAAATAATTTCATCATAAACCTTGTTGTTAGCAAGCCTTATGTTTAAAAAACCTCCGGAAAATACCGGAGGTTCTTTTTTTAATAGGTATCAAAAATATGTTTTAAAATAGCTTTGTCATCATCAGTTAAAGCAACTTTTCGTCTGGCCATCGCTCTTTCTGCCACTTCGTAAACCTTGTCAAGTCTGAACCTTTCATCATCTTTCAATCCGCCCCATGAAAAGTTTTCTACAAGATTCGGCGGGAAGCCCGGTTTGAAAATATTGGAAGCTACCCCAATCACAGTACCGGTATTCAGCTGAGTGTTGATGGCGGTTTTAGAATGGTCTCCCACAATGAGCCCTGCAAACTGCAGCCCTGTATCTTCAAAAGCTTTCGTACGGTAGTTCCAGAGTTTTACCTGGCTGTAGTTATTTTTAAGGTTGGAAGAATTGGTATCTGCACCAAAATTACACCACTCTCCGATTACCGAATTTCCGATAAATCCTTCATGCCCTTTGCTTGAATAGCCAAAGATAATAATGTTATTCACCTCACCGCCTACTTTACAATGGGGTCCTATAGTAGTAGCACCGTAAATTTTAGATCCCAGATTAAATTTAGAATCTTCTCCCAGGGCAATAGGACCGCGGAGATTACACCCTTCCATCACCTCAGCATTTTTCCCGATGTAGATTTTTCCTGTTCTGGTATTTAACGTTGAAAATTCTATCTGGGCTCCTTCTTCAATAAAAAGGTCTTTTTTATCCCCTAAAAAACCGTTGGTTGAGGAAAGTTCCTGGGAAACCCGTCCTTTAGTCAGTAAATCAAAATCAAAATCAATCGCATGATGATTGTAGGTAAAAAGGTCGGCCGGTCTTTTGAAAAAAATCAGTTCTTCCTTAATATCAGTCATTTTTTCAATCTGGTTCAGGGAAAACCCTTTCATATTAATTCTGGCAGCAACCAACTCATCTTCGTACACCAATGCTTCCCCTTGTTTAAGGTCCCTGATCTGCTGAATCACAGTTTCTGTCGGCAGGAAGTTGGTCACTAAGAAAAGACTTTCCTTATCTTCCGGTTCTTTGAATTTATGCTGAAGATAAGTTTCTGTAAAGTAGGAAACTTCGGTATTCTCAAGGATTCTCTGCCATCTTTCAGAAAAAGTAAGGATACCGCACCGCATGGCCGCAACAGGGCGGGTAAAAGTAAGCGGAAGAAAATCTTCCCAGTATTGTGCGTCTGAAAATACTAATTGCATTGTCTGGATGTTAAAAGTTAGGGATTATAAACAGAAACTGAAAGATACCTGTGAAATTCTACATCCCGGAGCCTATATTCAGATTCTATTTATGTATAGAACAAAAATACGAAAACCCTTCAAATAAATAAATTGAATATATAGGTTTGAAGGGTTTTGGCTAAAGCCTGCTCCAATTAAATATATTCAACCTGATTCAGCTTTATAAGGATAGGAGAATTGATATCCAAACAAAAAAGTCTTCCAAAAGTGGAAGACTTCAATATTTTGATGTTCAAAAAATTACTTAGCGAATTTTTTGTATTTGTTCATGAACTTATCAACTCTACCTGCAGTGTCAACTAACTTCACTTTACCAGTGTAGAAAGGGTGAGAAGTTGAAGAGATTTCCATCTTGATTAGAGGATACTCCTGTCCTTCGTACTCGATAGTGTCTTTTGTTTCTGCAGTAGACTTGCAAAGAAACATTTCGTCGTTACTCATATCTTTGAAAACAACAAGTCTATAATTTTCTGGGTGAATTCCGTTTTTCATAATACAATTTTTAAAAAATTAAAGTTTGCTTTCGAAATAGTAATGGATATTTCTCTGCTAATTTTAGGTTGCAAAAGTACAACATTTTTTCTAATTTCCAAATACCGTATCCAATATTTTTTTGATGATAAGAAATTCAAAGTATTTTCGTTAAATTTGGAATCTATTTAAACTTTAATTTCGATGAAATTCAAATTATTACTGGCTTTTTCTTTCTGGATGCTTCTGGTAACAGTATCATGTAATAAAGACGATATTACGTTTGATGCTCCTTCACAGCTGTTAAGTTTTTCAAAAGACACTGTATTCTGTGATACGGTATATCATCAGGTACGCTCTGAAACCTATGCTGTAAAGGTTTACAATAATGAAGATAAGGATGTTCTCATTCCAAGGATTAACCTGGAAAAAGGAGCAGCGTCTTTATACAGAATTAATGTAGACGGAAAACCGGGATATGATTTTAAGGATGTTCCTCTGAGAAAGAAGGACAGCATGTACATATTCGTCGAAATTGCTCCCGAAGCTACAGGACCGGAAGCCATTGCTGAAGACAAAATTCTTTTCAGCAGCGGAGCCGGGCAACAACACGTTACTTTATTTTCAGTCGTTCAGGATGCCGAATTTTTCATTCAGACTCCTACCAACCCAAACGTTATTTCCAATCATACTACCTGGAATAACAATAAAGCCAAAATTATTTATGGTGATCTGACTATTGATCCTAATATCACGCTTGATATCCAGGCGGGAACTAAAGTCTACTTCCATAAAAACAGCGGAATGAAAGTTTCTTCCGGGGCTTCCCTGAATATTAACGGCGCATTAAACAATGAAGTTATCCTTCGTGGTGACAGAAATGATCCTTATTATGATACTATTCCCAAAAACTGGAATTCAATCAGGATGGAAGCCAATGCCAATCTTAATATGAATTTTGCAAGGCTTTTCGGAGGAACAAGAGGGCTGGACATGAAACAGGCCAATGCCAATATCAGCAACTCTTTTATCCATACCTTCCTTGAATACGGAATTTATGCCGTAGGTTCTACCGTAAATGCAAAAAATCTGGTAATGAACAACTGCGGAGAATCCTGCATCGGAATTTTCAGAGGCGGAAATCACAGCTATATTCATTCTACAATTGCCAATTATTCTAAAACCATGGGCAGCTTCAACAGACTTGGAATCTTTGCTACCAATGAATGGAAAAATGCTTCCGGACAGATGGAACAGGGAGCACTTCAGCGCCTTGATATAAAAAATTCTATTGTTTTTTCAGACAGAGATAATTCCATTAATTTTGAACAGACTCCGGGACAGCAGTTTGAATATCTGATTCAGAACACATCCATAAAATATTCCGGAGTATCGGAAGCCGGTTTTGCGTTTGACAATAATATGAATGTGGTTCAAAGCATTAAAAATGAAGACCCTCAGTTCCTGAATTATTTTGCAGCGAAAATGAACCTGCGGGTTAAAACCTCTTCCCCGGCAAGAGGAAAAGGAAATACCACTGTAGCCGGAACAGTACCATTGGATATTGTGAATGTATCAAGAACAACCAACCCTACTTTAGGAGCTTATCAATAATGGAAATTACACAGTTGCAGCAGCAGGTAGATGAATGGATTAAAACCATCGGGGTCCGTTATTTTAACGAACTGACCAACATGGCTATGCTTACCGAAGAAGTTGGCGAAGTTGCAAGGATCATTGCCAGAAGATATGGTGAACAGAGCGAAAAAGAAAGTGATAAAAGCAAAGATCTGGGGGAAGAACTTGCAGACGTACTGTTTGTTACTTTATGTTTAGCTAACCAAACCGGAGTGAATCTCCAGGAAGCTTTTGATAAAAAAATGAAAATCAAGACCGACCGGGATAAAGAAAGACATCAGAACAACGAGAAGCTGAAATAAGATGAAGAACATTTTGATCTCCGCCTTACTGTTTACCTGCATCCTCACATACAGTCAGGTTACCGTTCCTTACAGAGTAGGGAGTAAATTTGGCATTTCAGATGCATCGGGAAAAATGATTATTCCTGCAGAGTATGATAAAATAGATGTGTCTACCCTGCATCCGGGAGAATTTACCGCTTCCAAAGGCAACGATGCAGACCGCTTTACATCCACTTATATTTATGGGAATAAAATTGTCCTTAAAGACAGCCGGTATAATTTTTTCAATGAAAATTATTCTTTCGTGAATGCGGTGAAAATTGATAACCTTCATGGCTTTTACTCTTCACAGGGTGTTGGATATTCCAGTACGGATGTTTATACTCTGAATGGGAAAAAAGTATTTGACCGTTCATTCAGGGACGTATATTATGTGGAAGATGATAAAAAACCTGTACTGAAAGATGAAATTTTAATCCTGCTCAACGAGCTTAACAATAAGTACTCATTGGTTCTTCTCGACAAAAAGACGCTTAAAGTATCCAAGACATTTTTTGAAAATGCAGAGAAAAACACAACGGATTACAAACTGTTTCCAAAATCTTTCAGCATAACCTATACTACACCGCCACTATCTAAAAAAAAGCTGACCATCAACTTTGAAAACGGCAAGGTGAAGGATTTTTATGAAGAAACACTAAGAGAAGAGAGGCCATCCTCCGGATATGGAAGCTACTCGTCTTCTTCAGGATCAGGATCTTATTATAATGAAGCCATGAAACCTTATTCTTCAGGAGAGACAAAGCCTCAGCCGCCAGTTCCTGAAATGAAAAAGATCTCTGCATCCAAGAAATATACAGAACCTTTCAGCCAGAAAAAGACGGAAACAGAGAAAGCTGAACTTTCTTCCAATACTGTTATAAAAACAGTGAACGGAAAAACAGGATTTTTTGATACCCTTAAAAATGACTGGATCATTCCGGCAGAATATGACGAGATTACTATGATGAGTACATTCTGTACTTTCTGCAGTATGTATATCGTTAAAAAAGGAAAGTATTATCAGATCCTTGAGTTTAGCGGTAATGAGAAAAAGCTGTATGAGGGTAAGTTTGAAATGCTACCGCTTCTGGAGAAAAAAAATTACGGCAAAGAAGGCTTTCACCTCATCGAACTGTATGATCAGAACGGAAATTTCTTCTGTTATGCCGATCAGAATGGGGTAAAATTTTACAAACAATGAAGTTATAATAAAAATGAAGTTAGAAAAATCAAAGTTAATAGGTGATAAAACCATACAGATCAGCGGTTCGAAAAGTATTTCGAATCGTTTGTTGATTTTGGAAAGTTTATTTAAGAATATAAAAATTGGTAACCTTTCCAACTCACAGGACACCCGGCTTTTAAAAAAAGCCTTATCTGAGAACACAGAAACTGTGGACATTCACCACGCCGGAACAGCTATGCGTTTCCTTACCTCTTATTATTCTATTATGGAAGGAAAGACTACTATTCTTACCGGATCTAAAAGAATGAAAGAAAGACCGATCAAAAATCTGGTCAGCGCCCTGAACGATCTGGGAGCAGAGATAGACTATTTAGAAAATGAAGGTTTCCCTCCATTAAAAATCACCGGAAAAAAGATCACCCGGAATAAAGTGAATGTTCCTGCTGATATTTCCAGTCAGTTCATCACCTCCCTCCTTCTTATTGCCGGAAAGCTTGAAAACGGGTTGGAAATTCATCTTATAGGCCAGGTTACTTCAAGATCTTATATAGAAATGACCCTGGATATCCTGACGAGATTTGGAATAAAGAACAGCTTTGAAGGAAATACCATAAAAGTAGAACCATTTGATGGTGAAGCTAAAACAACCGGCTATGAAGTAGAAAGTGACTGGAGCTCAGCGTCCTATTTCTATTCTGTGTGCACATTGGGAAGAAAAACCATTCACCTGAAAAGTTTTTATAAAGCGTCTACTCAGGGAGACTCTGCCATTGCCGGAATTTATGAGAAATTTTTCGGAATTAAAACTATTTTTACAGAAGGTGAACATAAGATTACCCTTCGGCCGGAACCGGATTTTACTTTCCCTGAAAAAATAGTTCTGGATATGAACAACTGCCCGGATATTGCACAAACTCTTTGTGTAACAGCTGCCGCTTTAAAGATCCCGTTCGATATTTCAGGACTGGGAACTCTAAGAGTAAAAGAAACCGACAGGCTTTTAGCTTTATATAACGAACTGAAAAAATTGGGAACTGTAACTGAAATTACAGATCTGACGATCAAATCAATCCGTTTCGGAAACCCCGAAGAAAACATTTCCATTAAAACATACCAGGATCACAGAATGGCTATGAGCTTTGCCCCGTTCTGCCTGATCAAAGAGCTGAATATTGAAGATGAGGAAGTAGTGGAAAAATCTTACCCGATGTTCTGGAAAGATTTTGAAAGCATAATTACCCGTTAATTAAAAATCTGAAAATGCAGTAATCTGAAAAGACACGTTATCTTATTTCAGATTACTGTATTTTTACACATAATTCCAATCATGAAATACCTGATCTTATTCACATTATTCCCTGCTGTTCTTTGGGCACAATATTTACGGCCAAATGAAGAAATCATCTATTCCTTTGAAACGGGAAACGGGAAGAAAATGACATTGGTTAAGGATAAACAGGACGAATATATCCAGTACCGGTTTGGAAGTAAAAACAAGATTGAAATGGAGTTTCCCCCAGAAAGAAATAAAGAAAGCTGGAAAAGATTCAGGTATAATTCTTATTACAGAGGCGGAGGAAAACAAAATGCAGGAATGGAGCTTAACTATCTTTTATTTACCAATAACGGCTACAGCTATAAGCTCTACAGAACCTATCAGGCAGAAGACGAATCATTTTCTGCCGGAATCATAATTACAGACACTAAAGGCAAGGAAACGGATATTGAAAGCAGCTATAAAACGGTGAAAGGATGCCTCTGTAGTCTGGAAGATAACAAGCTGATCAAAAAAGAAGATTTTGGTCTATAATTTCAAATCCTGTTCAGTATGAAAATTCCATTCTTCACTGCTGTTCTGTTTAGTCTGAGTTTTCAGGCACAAAGCCTGAACGGTTTCAGCATTCCCAAAGGTTATCAGAAAATAGCAGAAGCTAAAGGAGACCTTGATAAAGACGGGAAAGAAGAAATTGTAATTGTTTTCAATACCAATGCAACCGTTAATTCTAAGCTCGACAGCAATAACGGTGTTGTGAGAGCATTGTATATTATAAAAGATCAAAACGGAAAGCCCCGGGTCTGGAAAGAGAATAAAACGCTCCTTTTTTCCAGCGGAGCAGGATTCTACCCTCAAGGCAATATCCTGAACATTGAAATCAGGAACAATACTCTTATTGTGGAGCAGCAGTTTTCCACCAATTCCAGGCACACTCAGACGTACCATCATGTCTTCAGGTTTCAGAATGGAGATTTTTATCTCATCGGCTCCCGCGATAAATTTGATGACACCTGTGAGTTCAGCTTCCTGAATGAAATTAATTTTTCCACAGGCAAAATTATTATTGATAAAACGTATTCTTCCTGTGATGATGATGCCAAAATTCCCGATGATTACCATAAAGAATTTATCCACCCTTTTAAACCGTTGATCAGAATGAATGATTTAAGAATCGGGGAAAATAAAATCAAAGTTCCCGGAACAGATGAATATTTATATTTTTAGAACACTCAGCTGATTTCTGTTGCAATAGCTCATTATATTCCTTAAATAATGAGGTTTTCAGTTATCCACATACTTATCCACAAAGTTATCCACATTAAAAAAACAGGGCTTTCATTAGCCATAAGAATAAATAATTGCTGAGAATATTTCTGATTGGATCAATATACCCTATCCTCATTTATTTTCTTTAAGCATATTCTTAAATTCAGAGTTATCCACAAAGTTATCCACACTTGGAATAAGGCATGAAATAAACTGCTGCCATAAATAATAATACTAAAAGGGAAGCATTAAACCAGCTATAAATATCATATATAATGACATTTAGCTGTTCTTGGAATATAAATTTCAGATAAGCCAATCTTTAAACTCCATTATTTCTTTAAAATTTATCCTCCTGATTTATACTTATCCACACAGTTATCCACAATCCCGTTATTTCCGGATCCCGTACGCTTCCATAATCTTATTAAAGATCTCTGTATTTTCAAATGTCCCTGTAAAGTCTTTTGAGTTAGGCCCGTAAGCAAACACACTGGAAGGAATAGCCGTATGATCATTCGTACTGAAATTCCCGAACACCCAACCGTCTTTCAGGCTTCCGTCAAGAAGTGTTAACCCTCCGGTTTCATGATCTCCGACAACGATAACCAGCGTTTCTTTATTTTCATCGGCAAACTTTATGGCTTTTCCTACCACCTGGTCAAAATCCAGCAGCTCAGTCACCAGCTGTTCCAGATTATTACTGTGTCCTCCCCCATCGGTCTGCGAAGCTTCCACCATCATAAAGAATCCTTTTTTATTATTCTTCAGATCATTCAATACCAGGTCAAAGGCATCAGCCAGCCAGTTACCTCTTCCTTCCGTTATTCTTTTTGAAGCCACAGGATCTGCAACCAGTGTTCGTCCGTTGATTTTGCTTACCCATTTCAGATCATCATAAACCTCAACCGCAGCCTCTTTAATTTTCTGCCTGTTTTCCTGAGATAATCCACCCGACGGCCCTCCAACTAAAATTTTAGTTTTAGAATTAATGAAGTCCATCATAATAGCCCCGGAACTGTTCCTGTTATCTGAATGGGCATAAAAATCAGCCGGCGTTGCATCTGTTACATCCCCTGTAGAAATGAGCCCGGAAACCATTCCTTTTGCATCAATAATATCAGGAATCTGGGCAATTGATTTTCCTGCAGCATCAACACCTACAAATGTATTTCTGGTTTTCACTCCTGTGGCAAATGCTGTGGATCCCGGAGCCGAATCAGTAACATAAGCATTATATGAACCGGTTTTTGAGAGTCCTGTTGATTTCATATTAAAGATATTCAATCTACCTTTATTGGCCGTAAATGCGGCATAATACTGCGGAAGAGAAGTTCCGTCCGGGATAAGAAGAATAACGTTCTTCACTTTTTTACGGATTCCGTCTGATTGGTAAGAAGGAGTATAAACAGGATAATCTTTTGTGTTCTTATAGAAATTCTTCGGAACAGTATTCAGGAATTTTTTAAGATCAGGAATGTGATCGGTATTGATGAGATCCACATTCATATTCATAAGATTTATCCAGGCATTCGGAAAATCCGGAGCTCCGTAAAAACGGATCTGCTTCTGCTGGTGATGCGCCTTTTCTACCGTATTTCTTATTTTTTCAGTTTCTTCTTCCCGTGGAGTTCCTTTTCCATTCCACTGTATCAGGTCTTTCAGGTCTGCACTGAATATTCCTATTCTTTTCAGCTGGTCATCAGTATAATTTTTATCAGGATCACCGTCAAAATAGAGGTAATCCGGATAATTTTTAAAATCCCCGGGCTGCGGCCTTTCACCGGTAATGACAATTTTAATTCCTGGACAGCCCGTAATTTCAGGATACTTTCTTAGACTGGCCATCAATATTTTCAGAGCTGTTTTATACTCATTTTTAATATCAATCAGAAGCAGGAGTTTCTTATCAGCTTCGGGATAAATATTTCCTTTATTCATCTTAATCTGTTTGGAAATATTAATCAGATAAAGGCTTTCCAGTGTTCTTTCCGGAGAAAGTTCTTTTTCTGTATGGGCTACCAAAAGCTTTCCTTTTACCGGAAATACATCTGCTTCTATTGATCCGAACCCTGCATAATAAGCTTCCCAGAAAGGAATCTTCTGTAAATAATCATTATGGGAATGGGCATTATTAACATGGTAACGAAGGTAGTTTTGTGCGTGATTTTGGGAAAAAACAGCCAGCATCAGGAAAATGCCTGTTTTTTTTAGAAGCTTTATCATACCGATCATGTGGTTGTGGTTAAGAACATTGTTTTTAATAACAGAAGGTGCAAAAATAGAACAGCAGCTGTTACAGTGAGTTAAGGTATTTTTATCTTTTTATTAAAAAATGGTAACTGACAATCGTAAAATTGATGTTTACATTACAATAAATAGCAGATTCACTTTTCTTTTTTTACATTTGCTGGAAATACGGTTCAGGATACCGGAAAAAATAAGAAATACAAGTCTAAAATTCATATATCAATACATGACCATCATCATCACAGGAACCTCATCAGGAATAGGTTTCGTACTGGCAGAATATTTTGGAAAAAAGGGGCATAACGTATACGGCTTAAGCAGAAAGCATACAGAAAGCCGGTATTTCCGGTGTATTCCTACAGATATTACAGATAATAATGCCGTACAAAATGCTGTTGCTGAAGTTCTGAAAACAGAATCAAGGATTGATATCCTGATTAACAATGCAGGAATGGGAATGGTTGGAGCTGTGGAAGATTCTACAAAAGAGGATATTTTAAAGCTTTTCAACCTCAACCTTGTGGGAGCCGTTCAGATGATGAGTGCCGTTCTTCCTAAAATGCGGGAACATCAATTCGGAAAAATCATTAATATTTCAAGCATCGGAAGTGAGATGGGACTTCCTTTCCGCGGTTTTTATTCCGCCTCAAAATCCGCGCTGGACAAAGTAACAGAAGCTATGAGATATGAAGTATACCCATGGAATATTAACGTGTGTTCTTTACATTTAGGCGACATCAAAACCAATATTGCCGAAAACAGGGTAAAAACAAAGGTTTCCGAACCTTATAAAAATATTTTCGATAAAGTCTATGCCTTGATGAACGCTCATGTAGGTGAGGGAACAGAACCTCTGGAAGTAGCCTCTTATGTTGAAAGTCTGTTAGGAAAAAAGAAATGGAAAGCGCATTATTATTTTGGTAAATTCGGACAGAAGATCGGAGTTCCTTTAAAATGGATTCTTCCGCAGGGAACGTATGAAAATCTGATGAAAAAATATAATAAACTGGACTAATTTCAGTTTAAATATACGGTACAAACCATGAAGAATATTATTTTTTTACTGCTTTCATCCTTTGTTTTTGGCCAGAAAGCCACCTTATTTCCTGTAAAAAAAGGAAATCAGTGGGGATTTGTTGATCAGAATAATAAACTGGTGATTGCGCCCCAATATGATCTTGCTTATCCTTTTAAAGAATATAAAGTATACAATTCCCAAAGTAAGAACTATACTCATGTGATGTCTGCCCATGTCCGCCTTAATAACCAATCTAAATGTATTGCAGAAAACAATACTGAAATAGACTGCAAAAAGCTGAAAGATATTTCAGAGACAGCAGATAATGATACATACAGCAGTATCATGTCAGCTACAGAAACGGAAGTAAAAGCAATGGAGAGAAAAGCTGAAAATGAAAAACAGGAGATCATCAGCCAGCTTTCTAAAGATATTCAGGAACAATATGAGAGTATTGACGTTTTTGCAAAATCAACACCTCTGTTCCTGGTAAAAAAGAATGGTAAAAGCGGAATCATCAACAATACAGGAAAATTAATAATTCCTGCTGATTACGATTATATTGAAGGACACAGCTATGAGACATCACCAGGTAAATTTGAACCCTATTTCATCGCCGGACCCTATACCAGAACCGGAGTACATCAATACTTTACCAAAGACGGGAAATTATTTTTAGACAATTACCAGCCTTATTCCTCAATCCATCAGTTTGGAAAATTAACCATTGTTGCTGATAAAAATGGCAAGAAGA
This sequence comes from Chryseobacterium indologenes, assembly GCF_001295265.1. Lineage (GTDB taxonomy): Bacteria > Bacteroidota > Bacteroidia > Flavobacteriales > Weeksellaceae > Chryseobacterium > Chryseobacterium indologenes_A. The sequence goes on from NZ_LJOD01000017.1 coordinate 94,441, forward strand.
AAATATACAGCCTGCCTGCCCGAAAATACATCAATGACAAAACCTATGATAAATTTTCCTGGTTTACAGATGGAATGATGCTGGTAGAAAGAGCCGGAAAAGAGTTCTACATTGATGAATCCGGAAAAGAATATATAGCAAAGTAAAAAATTATTGTTTGATCCGTTTATTAACCATATTACTTTTGTTATTCTGCACTTTCTTTAAGGCGCAGAACAAGCAATACTGGCTGATTGATACGCAAACCAATGTCCGGAAAAAGGTAAAAGATTCTGCTTCTGCGGTAAAGTTCCTGGACTCTCTTTCACAGAATAATTATTTCTTCACCCAGCTGAAGGACGTAAAAATAAAAGGAGACAGCACAGAAATTTTCTTTGATAAAGGAAAAAATTATAATGAAACGTATGTGGACCTATCGGATTCAATTGTGTATAAGCTGAAAATTCAGAAGGATTTTTTCACTAAAAATTTAGATTCCACCAAAAAAAGCATTAACAGGAAATATATTGATGAAGGTTACTCTTTCAGCCGGATCAAATCAAAATATAAAGGCCAGAAAAACGGCTATCCGGTTATTGAGCTTGATATTAACAAAAATGATAAGCGAACCATTGACGGTTTTGTGGTAAAAGGCTACGAAAGGGTCCCTAAAAGGTTTATGAAAAATATTGAAAAGGAATTCAAAGGGAAAACCTACGATGATAAAAACCTTCTGGCCATCAGTAAAAGCTTTCAGAGCCATGCCTTTGTTACACTGGAACGGCCGCCTCAGACTTTGTTCACAAAAGACTCCACGAATATTTACCTGTTTATGGAAAAGAAAAAAACCAATACCTTTGATGGAGTTATCGGTTTCGGAAATGATAAAACAGAAAAGTTTACCCTGAACGGAACCCTGAATGTAAATTTCAGGAATATGTTTAACGGCTTTGAGACCGTGAACCTTTACTGGCAGAGAAACCCCGATAAAGGGCAGACTTTTGATCTTCAGACAGACATTCCTTACCTTCTTAAATCTAATGTGGGAATGAACCTGAAAGTGAATATTTTCAGACAGGACTCCACGTTTGCCAATGTAAAATTCCTTCCTGCTTTTTATTATAACATTAATAACCGTAATAAAATCGGGCTAAGAGGAACTCTTGAAACATCGAGCATTATTGACACCCTGTATGTTCAGGGAAAAGATTACAACAAAAAAGGAATCGGGATCTGGTTTGAAATGACAGAACCAACTGACATTGATCTTTTCCTTTATAAAACAAGGATCAATGCCGGTTATGACTACCTGACCACTACATACAGCAAAGATAATATCAAGGCCAACCAGAACCAATTCTATTTCTTTGGAGAACATAACTATCATATTTCCGGAAACCACTTCCTCAATATTAAAGCGGAAGGTGCCATGATGGATTCTAAAATAGAGTTCTCCGCCAACGAATTATACCGTTTCGGCGGCTGGAATTCCATGCGGGGTTTCAATGAAAAATCCCTCGCTGCCGATTTCTACTATTACGGAGGGCTGGAATACCGCTATCTGATAGGCAACCAGGCCTTTTTTGATCTCTTCGGACAGTATGGGCAGCTCAATAATAAATCGCTCAACGTAAAGCCCAAACTCTACAGTGTTGGCCTAGGATTTAATTTCTTTATTCCGATCGGGCTGATGAGCTTCCAGCTTTCCAATGGTAATGAGTTTGGAAATCCTTTTAAATTCAATGATATTAAGATCCATTGGGGAATTCTGAGCAGATTCTAAAAGAGAATAGGATGATAATAGATTTTCATGCAAAGCTTTCATTTTTTTAGCTGCTGATTTAAAGGAATCAAAGGTTAGAATCAACGTGTTGATCCCTCGAAGTTTATGGATAAAATATCGCCTGTTATAAATGATATAATAAAGTAAAAACTGTTATACAAAAGGAAATTCCTGTTTTATTAAAATGTTAATTATAATTGTTAAAAAATATTAAAATCATATTTTTATTTTAATATGGGCGTAAACTTCAGGTAATACTGCGGGGCTAAATTTGCCCTCAAAAAAATGAAGAAAACGCTAGCTTCCTTTGCAGTTTTTTTACTCCCCCTTTATCTTACTGCCCAAGAAATTAACATTTCCGGAAATGTAAAATCCGAGAACGGCTCCCAAATATCCGGAGTAAGCATTACCGATAAAAACACCGGAAAAACTACAATTACTGATGAAAATGGAAATTTCACCATCTCAGCCAGCCCAAAAGATATCCTTGAGTTTTATGCTCCGGATTTTTCACTTTTTACCGTAGAAGTTTCTTCTAAAAAAGAATATTCTGTAGTATTGAGAAAACCACAGGAAAAGCAGATTGAAGGAGTTGTGATAACCGCTTTGGGAATTACCAAAAAGAAAGAAAAGATTGGTTACGCCACACAGGAAGTCGGTACAAAACAGTTTGAAACGATTACTACACCAAGCTTAGGAAATTTATTTTCCGGACAGGTTGCCGGACTGAATGTTTCCAATCCAACAGGAATGCAGCAGGCTCCTCAATTTACTTTAAGAGGAAACTCTAATTTAATTTTTGTCATTGATGGGGTGATTGTGGAGAAAGAGGTTTTTCAGAACCTGGATCCCAATAATATTGAAAACATCAATGTTCTGAAAGGAGCCACCGCTTCAGCATTATATGGTTCCAGAGGAAGATACGGAGCAGTCCTGATCACTACAAAAACAGCCAAAAAGAAAGGCTTCACCGTTGAGTTTTCACAGAATACCATGGTAACGGGAGGTTTTACCAATCTTCCTAAAACTCAGACCGAATATGGAAACGGCTCCCACGGGAAATATGAATTCTGGGACGGAGCAGACGGAGGAGTTAATGACGGGGATATGATCTGGGGTCCTAAATTTACACCCGGTCTGAAGATCGCCCAGTGGAACAGTCCCATCCGGGATAAGGTAACCGGCCAGGTCATTCCATGGTATGGCGCAGTAACCGGAACACAGTACAACGATAAATCAAGATATGAAAGGGTTCCGATTGACTGGCAGTATCATGATAATTTAAGCACATTCCTGAAACCGGCTGTTATCAATAACAACAGCTTCTCCGTAAGCTATAAAAATAATAAAGACATCTACCGTCTTTCCGGAAACTTTATGAATTATGATGACAGGATTCCGGGCTCATACCTGCAGCGGTACGGAGTGAATTTCTCTTCGGAAAATCATTTGGGAGAAAAACTGATCTTTGATACTAAATTTAACTTCAACCAAACCTTTACCCCCAATATTCCCAATTACGATTACAATCCAAGCGGACATATGTACACCATCCTGATCTGGATGGGAGCCGATGTAGACGGAAGGGATCTCAAAAATCATATGTGGATTCCCGGAAGAGAGGGCACAGCACAGGCTAACTGGAATTATGCCTGGTATAATAACCCATGGTTCGGAGCTGAATATTATAAAAATAAAAACCGGACCAACGTCATCAATGCACAGACCGGTCTTGAATATAAAGCCACTCAGGATTTCTCGGTAAAAGGTAAAATATCTATTGTAGAAAACCACAATAAGCAGGAAATATTAAGTCCGTATTCCTATTTCAACTACAGCGCTCCGAGAAGCGGGGGATATATTCTGAATGACTCCAAAACATGGAATCTCAACTATGATGTACTGGCCACCTACAAGAAAAAAATATCTGACAACTTCGATTTTACAGTAAATGCAGGAGGCTCGGCATTTTACTACAAAAATAATATCGATAATGCATCCACAGACGGTCTCAGAGTTCCGGAACGTTATAGTCTGGAAAATTCCATCGGAGCTTTAAAATATTATGATTATCTGAAAGAAAAGCTGATCTACAGTGCGTATTCAACGATTGATATTGGATTATACAATGCCTTCTTTGTGAATATTTCAGGCCGTAATGACTGGTCTTCTACCCTTCCTAAGGCTAACAGATCTTATTTCTATCCTTCTGCTTCGGTAAGTGCTGTTGTCTCCAACCTGATTACAATGCCAAAAGCGGTGAATATGCTGAAACTTTCCGCTTCATGGGCAAAAGTAGCGTACGACTTCCAGCCTTATTCAATCAGAAATTATTACCTGAACAATAAAGGAATTACATTCAACGGAAATCCTACCAATTATTACCCTACCATCCTGAATGTTGAAAATTCTCTAAAACCGGAACAGACCAAGTCTTATGAACTGGGATTAAGCGCCGGTTTATTCAACAACAGAATTACACTGGATGCTACCTATTTCAGAACACTGGATTATAATAACATCCTTGAATTCCCAACAGCACAATCATCAGGATTTACTTCACAATATGTAAACGGAAATGAGTATACAACAAAAGGGGTTGAGATTTCACTAGGATTGGTTCCGGTAAAAACAGCCAATTTTACATGGAGATCTTTAATCAACTGGAGTACATATGAGCAGAAGCTGACTTCTATTTACGACAATATGCCGAACTACAACAACATCAAACTCGGTGAGAGAATGGACAGCTTCTACGATTATACCTGGCAGAAATCACCAGACGGAAAGGTTATTCTGAATGCCAATACAGGAATGCCTACAAGAGCCAACACACCAAGCAATTTAGGACATTTTAACCCGGACTGGACCTTCGGATTCAACAATACATTTAAATACAAAAAGCTATCCTTAAATATCGGGATCGACGGAAGCATCGGCGGAGTGATGAGATCTCAGGTGGTTGAAAAAATGTGGTGGGGTGGAAAACATCCGAATTCTACTGCGTACAGAGACCTTGAATATGCGAATCCGGGAACGTATTATTTTGTTCCGGATGGTGTTAATTACAACGCAGCTACAGGAACCTATACAACGCACACCAAACCGATCAGCTTCCAGGACTGGGCACAGAATTATCCTTACCAGGCAAGGGTTACAGAAGAGGAAAGTAAACTATTTGCCAATGTTTTTGACCGGACTTTCATCAAGCTGAGATCGGTAATTTTAGAATATGATTTCTCGTCTCTTCTTAATCCAAAAGGAATGGTAAAGAATTTAACAGTGAACGTTTCAGCGTATAACCTGGCGATGTGGAAAAAGTCTAAAAACCTTTATTCCGATCCTGATTTCCAGCTCAAAACCAAAGATTCCAATGATATCCAGGACCCTTCCAGCAGATGGTTCGGAATCGGATTTAATCTTAAATTTTAATTTAACACCCCTTCAGTACAATGAAAAACAATATAATTCTCAATCTAACAAAGCTGAAAAAAACTGCTGTAAAATCATTATTTGCAGCAGGAATCCTGATGATGGCTTCTTGTGAATCCAGTCTTGACACCATCAATGAAAACCCTAATGACCAGGCCAGCGTAGACCCGAAAGCCCTTCTAACCTATGTATCTATGAATACTTTTCAGGTTAACGGTGAAAATATGTATGCTTCAAGGATGATGATCGGGACAGACGGTGAAAATACATATCAGTATATGAAATGGAATGAGGCATCTTTTGAAGTGTATACCAAAGCTCTTCTGAATACTGTAAAAATGATGCAGGAAGCAGAAAAAACCGGCAATAAAAATTATCTCGCAATCGGTAAATTCTACAGAGCCTATCATTTCTTTAACCTAAGTATGAAATTAGGAAGCATCCCTTATTCTGAAGCGGTAAAAGGTGAAGCTAAAATTACCCAGCCAAAATATGACAGCCAGGAAGCAGTGATGGCAGGTATTCTTACCGAACTGAAGGAAGCCAACGACCTTATCAATTCTACAGACAAGGTTGAAGGCGATATTATTTACAATGGTGACGCTACCAAATGGAAAAAACTGATCAATTCATTCCGTCTGAAGATACTGATCACCCTATCTAAAAAAACAACACTGGGGAGCTACAATGTAGCAGGAGAGTTTGCTTCAATAGCAGGAAGCCAGCCTTTGATGACTTCTATCGGAGATAATGGTGAACTGAAGTTTGCAGATGCCGCAGACAGCCGGTATACCATGTTCAATAACAGCGGCTACGGATCAAGTTTATATATGGCGGATTATTTCATTAATATGTTTAAAGACAGACAGGATCCGAGACTTTTCACATTTGCAGCACAAACTACTGCCGCCAAGGAAGCCGCAAAGCCTATCACAGATTTTACAGGATATAATGGAGGAAATCCTACTTCTCCTTATTCTGACAATGCAGCATTAATCACCGCAAAAAATATCTCCAAGGTAAATGACCGTTTTTATAAGGACGCTACGAATGAGCCTTCTTCTGTATTAAGCTATTCTGAACTGGAGTTTATTCTAGCAGAAGCTGCCGCCCGCGGATGGATAGGCGGATCAGCAAAAACCCATTATGATAATGCCATTAAAGCTAGCTTCAGCTTTTACCAGACGTATGTAAAGAACCCGAATCAGTATTTTGCAGGATTTGATGTTAACCAGTATCTTGCTTCTCCAATGGTAATTTATAATGATTCTGCCCCTTTGCAAAACCGTATAGAAAAGATTATGACCCAGAAATACATGACGATGTTTCACCAGTCCCAATGGACATCCTACTATGATTACCTGAGAACAGGATTTCCTAATTTTCCGTTACAGGCCGGAGTTTCTGCACCATTCAGATTCAGGTATCCGCAATCAGAATACAATTACAACAATGCCAATCTGAAAGCTGCCCTGAATGCGCAATACGGAGGAAGTGACAATATCAATTCAAAACCGTGGTGGCTTCAGTAAAAAGCCCGAAAGCTGAAAGAGGCACATTTACTTAAAGTGATATCAATACAATAAGTCCACTTACGTCTTTGAAAATCTTTGCTTTTCTTCTAATGTATGCTCAGTTGTGAAGCTTTATTTGTACTGACTTCAATAGACTCGAGTATTAAAAATATAAACTTTTGCGCCCTACATTGACAAGAGCTTCAAAAAGTATAAACAAATTCATTTATAAAAATCCGGGAACCGTAAGAAAATCCTGTTAACTTGCGGTTTCTTTCTATTACGACAGATTATGAACAGAAGAGAATTTTTAGAAAAATCAAGTCTTTTGCTGGCAGGGCTGGGAACTTCAAGCGTTCTGCACCCTTCCATTTTAAAAGCCCTTACTATTGAACCTGCTGCCCAATCTACTTTTTATGATGCAGAGCACATAGTAATCCTGATGCAGGAAAACCGTTCCTTTGATCATGCTTTCGGAGCGCTCAGAGGAGTAAGAGGCTTTTCAGATAAAAGAGCTTTTATAAAAGAGGATGGCTATTCTGTATTTTTCCAGAAGGGAAATTCCGGAAAATATGCATCACCTGCCCGGCTGGATCTTAGAAATACAAAGTCTACCTGGATGAGCTCACTACCCCATTCATGGTCTGATCAGCAGAAAGCTTTAAATAAGGGAAAATACGATCAATGGCTTCAGGCAAAAGCTTCGGGTAATAAAGATTATAAAGATATTCCGCTTACTTTAGGGTATTATAACCGTGAAGATCTTCCGTTTTATTATCAGCTTGCCGATGCATTCACCATCTTCGATCAATATTTCTGTTCTTCCCTTACAGGAACCACTCCAAACAGGCTCTTCCTTTGGTCCGGAACACTCCGTGAACAGCAAAATGGTAAAGCAAAGGCAAATGTCTACAATGAAAATATAGATTATGACAAAGCCAGGCAGGCGCACTGGAAAAGTTTTCCTGAGATTTTAGAGGAGCAGAATGTTTCCTGGAGAATATATCAGAATGAGATCAGTCTGCCGAAAGGAATGTCTGGTGAACAGGAGGCCTGGTTGAGTAATTTTACGGATAATCCTATTGAATGGTTTTCTGCCTTCAATGTAAAATTCTCCAAAGGCTATCATCAGCATATCCCTAAAATGATCGACCATCTGAAACAGGAAATAGAGAAAAAGCCCGAACAGAAAGAAAGACTGGAAAAGATGATCCGTGAGTTGGAGGAAGACCAGATTCAATATGATCCTGAAAATTATTCAAAACTATCGCAGAAGGAAAGAAATCTTCACGAAAAAGCCTTTACCACCAACAGCAATGACCCCGATTACTGGAATCTTGAGACCGGTCAGGATGATCATGGAGAAAGACTGGTTGTTCCGAAAGGAGATGTCCTGTTCCGGTTCCGGAAAGATGTTGAAGAAAAAAAGCTTCCATTAGTTTCATGGCTGGTAGCCCCTGAGCATTTTTCAGATCATCCCGGATCGCCATGGTACGGAGCATGGTATATTTCAGAAGTGCTGAACATTCTTACCAAAGATCCCGAAATATGGAAGAAAACAATTTTCATTATTAATTATGATGAAAACGACGGTTATTTTGACCACGTTCTTCCTTTTGCTCCTCCGCTGAACCCCAACCAGCCTGTTGATATGAATAGTAAAGAAGGCGCAGAATATGTAGACCGCTCGCAGGAATATATGAAAACCCTTCCTCTGAAGGATCATGAAAGAATTGAAGGCACCATAGGTCTGGGCTACCGGGTTCCGATGATTATTGCTTCTCCGTGGACGAAAGGCGGTTTTGTGAATTCCGAGGTTTCGGATCACACTTCTGTTCTTCAGTTCCTGGAAAAGTTCATTAAGAAAAAAGCAGGAAAAGATGTTACAGCAGACAATATCAGTGATTGGAGAAGGGCTGTGTGCGGAGATCTTACTTCTGCTTTTAATACAGCAGATACAAAAGCTCCACAAATGGATTATATTGATCAGAAAGATTATGCCAGCACGATCAATGCTGCCAAAAGCAAACCTGTTCCAAACCTGAAATGGTATGATGAGAACGAGCTTAACGAAAGGCTTCTTGATATTCAGGAAAGAGGGATGAAACCTTCTAATCCGCTTCCGTATCATTTCCATGTCAATCTGGAAAATAAAAAAATTCGTATGGAAAACTTAAAGGAAAATGGTGTTCCATTGATTATTTATGACAGAACGATGTTCAGCAAAGGAACTTTCTATTATTCATATGCACTATATTCGAAACAGGAAATAAAACATGAAATATCCGGTCAGAACTACGACTATGAAGTCTTTGGGCCGAACGGATTTTTCAGAAAATTCAAAGGCAGCCTGATTCCTGAAACGGAAGTGCTTTTTGTGAACAGAAACTCAGGACATAAAGCTGAAATTATTTTCAGGCAAAAGAAAAAAGGAAATATCAATTTAGTGTTGGAAAATCTCTACGAAAAGAGCCGTAAAAATTTTTCAATACAGCAAACTGAAGAAAAAATGACAATTGATCTGGCTAAAAACAAAGGCTGGTATGATCTGAAAATCACTTCGGGAGATTGTATCTGGCATTTTGCGGGAAGAATAGAAAACGGAAAAGTGTCTGTTTCAGATCCTCATTGGATATAGGAGTTATTTATATATTGATCAAAGCCTTATGCCTTTCGGTGTAAGGTTTTTTGTTAGGCTTATGATGATAAAGAAAACATATATTATTTTCTAATTATCATGCAATAATTCACAATAATAACAACATATAAAACAGAAATAATTAACAATATTCAAAAAACAGAAAATTATTTTTATATTTTATCTATTATTATTAAATTCACTTTATTAAATAACCCACACCATGAAAAAATTAAACTCATCTCTTACAATAGCCTTATTTATGGCAGTATTCTCCGGAAATCTGAGTGCACAGGACACCAATACAGACAATCATACGGTGACAATTTCTATTCCGGAAGTTGCCCTGGTTGATATTGAACCCTCTGCCACTAAAAATATTACCCTCGGATTTACCGCTCCCAATGAAGCCGGAAATCCCATTATTCCAAGTGCAGCGAATACAACGCTATGGCTTAACTATTCTTCCATAAAATCTGTTGCGGATCCTACCCGTAATGTAAGTGTGAAAATGAACGCCATCATTCCCGGAGTTGATCTTAACGTAACAGCCGCCGCCGCTACAGGTTCCGGAGGTGGAACATTGGGGACCTCTGCAGGACTTTTAACGTTAAGTGCTGCCGACCAGACCATCATTTCCGGTATTGGAAGTGCTTATACCGGCAATGGTACCAATAACGGACATAACCTTACGTATGCTCTCGCAGCAGGAAGCGGCCCAGGAGGAGTGGCTGCTTATGCCGACTTACAGGCAACCGCCACCACAGTAGCTACCGTTACCTATACGATATCAGATAATTAGAATTTAATTACCATTCTATTCTGCATTTCAAAAACAAGGAGAAGTTGTTGTTCAGTTTCTTCCTGTCTTTGTATTAGCAATGATCTAACCCTAAAATTTATATGATGACCAAGCGTATTCTTCTTTTAATCACCCTGATTTTGCAGTTCAGCTTCTTACATGCCGGTATTGTGATTCTTAACGGGCTTACGCATTCCTATTCTGTAGAAAGCGGAAAGATTTATAAAGGAAAAATTACCATTGAAAATACAGGCAATGCTCCTCAGAGTGTAAAATTATTTTTACAGGACTTCGCTTATCATTCGGATGGAACCATCAATTACAGCGCATTAAGCACTAATAAACGCAGCAACGGAGGCTGGATTAAACTCAATACCAACCTTATCACGCTGAAGGGTAAAGAAAAAACAGAGGTACTTTATGAAATTACAGTTCCCAATCAGACAATAGACCCTGGAAGCTATTGGAGCGTCATTATTGTAGAACCCGTGGACGACATAAAGCCCAGTGAAAATAAAACAGGAGTAAGCATTACTTCTGTTGTACGATATGCTATCCAGGTCATTACAGATTATGAGACAGAAAAGGCTAAGCCAGATCTTAAATTTGAAAGTGTGAAAGTAGAAAAACAAGATGGCAGACAGACTGTAAAGGTAGCAATAGCCAACAATGGCAGCCTTTACTGTAAACCAACTGCATCTATTGAGATCTATAACAGTAAGACAGGTGAAAAACTCGGAACTTACTCAAGTTTAATAATGGGGCTGCTGCCTAATACCTCCAAAACATTTTATATTGATATCAGTAAGGTACCGGCAGGTAAATACAGGGCTACCATAATAACCACGGACGAAGAGGAGAACGCATTTGCGCTCAATGTAGAATTAGAAGTAAAAAATGATTAGAAACTGGACTTTAATTATTACTCTATTAATATTTCCGGTATTTACTTTTTCTCAACAGCAATCCAGCCGATTGATCAGTAAAAGAGATAGCCTAATGCCGGGAATGTCTACTTCTATTCCTTTCTCATTAGAAAATAATTCGGCGGAAAATAAGGTTTATGATATTTCAGCAACCACCTCAAGTCCGAATATAAAACCTATTTCAGCAAAAGGAGAACTTCAAATGGCCCCCCGTGAAGCCTCAGTATATCTGCTTCCTCTACGCATAACAGCAGAGGCAGCTAAGGGTCTTTATATTATAACATTACAAATCACAGACCGCCATACCGGTATATCCTTTGTAAAAACATCAGAAATTATCATTTCAGGAAGCAGAAAGCTTTCGCTTACCCCATTGAATTCTCCTGAATTTATAAGGGCCGGAGAAACCATCCGCTCTTCATTCTTATTAAAAAATAATGGAAATGTGATGGAAAATGTTATTCTGGAAAGTAAAAATGCTGTTATTGATGATGATACATCAATAGTCTTAGCTCCCAATGAATCTAAAATGATCAGCATACACAAAGTGACTAATCCTGAACTCAGGCAAAATGAGTTTCAAAACCTGAATCTATCGGTATACTCAAAAGATAATCCTGCTGAAAACCAGGATGTCTACATAAGCACTCAGGTTATATCGGTAAAGCCTGTGGAAAATGATATTTACCACAGATTTCCAGTTGCAGCTTCCCTTTCTTTCATAGGTATGCAGAATATGGGAGTGTACCGCGATGGTTTCCAAGGTGAACTGTATGGTAAGGGAGCTCTGGATAAAGACAATAAAAATCAGATTGAGTTTCATGCAATAACCCGCAATCCTGTAGAATTCAGTTCATTTACCCAATATGAAGAATATTTTGTGAATTATAAACGAGATAACCTTTTCGTTCATCTTGGAGATAAAACTTACTCTTCATCCTATTTAACAGAGTTTGCAAGGTATGGACGGGGAGCCGAAATCCGGTATGATTTTAATAAGATGAGCCTTGGAGGATTCTACAGCCACCCCAGATTTTTCAGAGATATTAAAGATGAATTTAATATATATTCAGCGTTCAGAATCCGGAAAGAATCAGAAATTTCGGTTGGATATCTTTATAAAGTTCAGGAAAAGGGAGCGGTTAGTTTTGGAGATACAAGGTTAAATGCTGAAGCTCATCTTCCCTATGTTAAAGGAAAATTCAAACTTTCAGGAAACATAAAATTTTCCGGGGAATTTGCCTACAGTACTACAGAGCAAACAGAAGGAACAGCTTATATGGTACAGACAGAAGCTATTTTTCAAAAGTTCAACGGAAGCTTAATGTATATCAAAACGGGGCCGAAATTTGCCGGATATTTTACCAATACCGATACTTTTAACGGTAATATTTATTTTAATATCACCAAAAGACTGAGTGTTTTTGCCAATTATATGCAGGATGTCAAAAATTTCCAGCGCGATCATTTATTACTGGCAGCTCCCTACAGAAAATACTTTCAGTATGGAATACAATACAAATATCTTCCCAATGGTTTTATCATTCTTAATAACGCCTACCAAAAGTACCAGGACCGCTTAGAGCCTAAACAGTTCGATTATAATGAACGATTCTTCAAGGTCAGTATTAACCAGCAGATCGGGATATTTCAGGTCAATGTTGACGGACAGCTGGGTACAACAGATAATTATCTGACAGGATTTACCGGAAATTCCAGCCTTTACGCTGCCAATATTTCATTTCAAAAATTCAGAACATCTTTTAATTTGTTCGGGAGTTATGCTATTACCTCAAGGTATCAGTTGCAGAATCAGAAAAACCTCTATTACGGGGCAAGAATATTCAGCCGGTTTTCCGATAAAACCAGCTTAAGTATATTTTATCAGAATAATTATATCCCTGAAGACTATTTTAAAGACAGAAATCTATTTGAACTTCTGCTTCATCAACAGCTATTTCCCGGGAATGAGCTGGATCTTTCAGGCAGATATTCACTGCAAAGAGGGGAAATAGGAAATAAAGATTTCATATTTTCCATGAGGTATACCTGGCGTCCTAATATTCCGGTACAAAAGACGACAGAGTACATTTCTTTATCAGGAAACATAAGCAATCTCGGTATAAAAAAGACAGAGGGAATAAAACTGATGCTTGGAAGTTATCTGTCAATTACTGATAAAGAAGGTAATTACGTATTTAAAAATATTATTCCGGGTAATTATTTTCTGGAAATAGACCGTTCAAGTACTGAAATCAATGATATTCCCACGCAAGTCTTCCCGATGTCCCTTTCTCTTATGAATAAAGAAAATATTTTCAATTTCGGGTTAACAGCTGCTGCTAATATACAGGGGCACATACAGCTCCATGAAACAGGAGAAAAGGAAAAAACGGATATTGATAAGAAAGGAAAAAAGAAAAGAGAAAGCATTATTGTTGAAGCAAGCAGCAATGATCAGACCTATCGTAAAATATGTTTTATTGGAGAAGATTTTGACTTTACCTACCTCCGGCCGGGTAGCTGGACCGTCAAAGTTTATAGGAACGGACTTGATAAAAGGTATAAAATTTCAATCAATCAATTCCAGTTCAGCTTACAGTCTGCGGAAACCAAACAGTTAAATATCAGTATTGTTAAGCAGCCAATAGAAATCAAATATCAGCAGGAATCCCTAAAAGTTGGATATAATGAAATAAAAAAATAAAAAATGATTCTGATACGTTCCCTATTATCAATTATGGTTTTTATCTTGTCCTGTAGTCTCTATTCCCAGTCAGCCAATATCAGTGTTTCCATGACGCTGCCTATAGTAGCTCTGATGGATATTGAACCTTCAGGAAATATAAATTTAAACTTTACAGCACCCACCGAAGCAGGAAATGCTTTAGTGAATCCGGTTCCCAATACATCAAAATGGATCAATTACACTTCTGCCATTGCTTCCGGAGGTCTTACCAGAAGAATTACAGCATCTGTAAATAAGGTTATTGCCGGGGTTAATATAAGATTACAGGCAGCATCAGCTTCCGGAACTGGAGGAGGCACATTGGGAACACCAACCGGACAGGTTATACTTACAACCACTCCGGTTACCATTATCAGTGGCATTGGAGGCGCTTATACAGGCAACGGAGCCAACAATGGCCATGGACTTACCCTGTCATTAGTTCCCGGCAATTATGCCAGTTTACAGGCTCAGGCCAATACAGCCATTACCATTGTATATACCATCACTGAATAAAATTGAAAAATGAAAATCAATAGCAGCTTTATCCGGAAAGTCTACTCAAAAAAATATCTGTACATCATTCCTTTAATGATCAGCTGCAGCTTTGAAGCTCAAACGTTAAGCATTGCCGGAAGCAACTGGGCCGTAAGCGTACCTACCATTACTGAGGCAGGCACAAACTATACGGGGACCTATGATAACCCCAGTCAACTCACCTTATCCGGTAGTCTACCCGGATCCTTCCTCAATCTTCTCACAAGCGCCGGAGCCAGGATCAGTATGCATTATGTTCCTACCTTGTGGAATAGTAATCTTCATCTCTACGCAAAAAGAAGTGGAGGAAATACTACCATCAATGGTCTATGTGTTCTATGTACAGCTACCATCAATGGAGGAAATACGAATTATATAGAAATACCTCAGGCAACTGCATCCACTCTTTCAACAATTACTTTTACCGGTGTATTAGGTCTTGGTAATAGTGTAAATTACGCTGATATTAGTGTACAGTTGGAAATACGTGGTGTTAGTGTTACAGTTCCTGCTGCTGCATATAGCTCGCAAATAGTTTTTACAATAGGTCCGAATTGAAATCTCTGTATACTCTCTAATAAATTTTAAATTTTAAATACAAACCTGTAGTCAGTTTAAAAAAGTTTTCAGGAGCTTTTTCCCGTTATCCTCTTTTCCTCCTCCTTCCATGGTGTATTTCCTTTTATGCTGCGGGGTAAGGCTGCTATGGGGGAGGATCATTGGTGTATAAATCAAAAAAAAAGTCTCACACATTGCTGTATGAGACTTTCTAATAATATAAAAACTGGCGGCGGCCTACTCTCCCGC
>NZ_LJOD01000018.1 GCF_001295265.1 Chryseobacterium indologenes
CAGATTTACAGTGAAAAGCTTTTTTTTAAAAAAAGGTCGTTCTATATTTGCTCAACAATCAATCACCAAATCACAAAATATTAACGATTAAAATTTACTAATCATGGCAGCAAATTCAAGAGGAATCTTAAAATTCAACGGAGGAGAAGGTCAGAAACTATTAAAGCTGAACTACAGCGTATCAAGAACTACAGACGTTTCAGGACGTGTAGCATCAGATCCTTCTAACGCGCTAATCAAAGTTACAGTAGAAGCTACTGAAAAATCAGACATCCTTGAAAGCTTATTAAACGGAAAATATAAGCCGACAACCGGAGAAATTACTTTCAACAAATCTCACGAAGAAGGAACTCTTATTACTTTGAACTGGGAGAACGGATATGTGATCCAGCATCAGGTAGAGTTCGATGCAATTGATGAAAACAGCATGCTGATCAGTTTCGTAGTGAGTGCAGAAACAATTGATTATGGTAACTCTAAGTATAGTGGAATGTGGCCTTCAGACGGAAGCAGATAAACCCGAACATCATCTTAGTAAAAATAAATTGGTACAGAATAGTATATTCGAGAGAATAAGCTATTCTGTTTTTCCATTTAAAGAAACTAAAATGCAAGCATTGGTTTTTGTTATCTGATAATCAGTGTTTTGTAAATAATAATTGACCCAAAAAAGAGAAATATAAGGCTCTTTCGTAATTCATTTTAACAAAAAAACACACACATTATGTTTAAGGATGATCAATCAATAAAAGTACAGAACCCGAACAATACGATGAATGATTTGCCGGGAGAAGAACAACTCACAGGTGCTGTAAAAGATAATGTTGTAAAAAAGGCAGAACAAAAGCTGGACGGCGTTGGAAAAGCAGCTCAGAAAAATATTCAGAAAACCTCTCAGGCTTACTCAAATACGGTACAGGGAACAAATATGTTTATGAATCAGACACTGGTGCCGAACGACCCTTCCATTGTTGAAAATAAAGTATGGACTAAACAGCCTACATCCAAGATACATAATATTGAAGGTATTGTTGAAAATTATATTGCGGGCATCAACCGTGTTGTTAAGCTTGATATTGTGATCGAAGGACAGATCATTAAACATTTCAAGCACTTTAAACTCATACAGAGTGCTTCCAGACATCATGAATTCAGTATCACATTAGCTCATGATACTTTGGAAAGTGCAGAAAATCATAATCTGCAGGAAGCCCAGAGTTTTTTAGGAAAGAGAATCACAGTAGTTTTTAAATATAAAGATGTTGAACAGGGACCTGAACGTAACTTTGTTGGCGTGATCACAGAAGTGGGATTCAGCCAGGAAAAAGGAAGTCTGGGAAATATCGTGCTTACAGGATACAGTCCCACAGTACTTCTGGATGCAGCCCCTCACATCCAGAGTTTTGGCGGGGCACAGCCAGTCAGCTTAAACAGTATTGCTGATCAGGTAATAAGAGAAGGGTTGGGACAGAATAAGTTTGATTTCAGGGTTGATGCTCAGTACGGAAATGTTTCTTACAGCTCGCAGTACGAAGAAACCCACTATAATTATCTGGCGAGAATAGCCGAAGCTTATGGTGAACAGTTTTATTATGATGGAGAAGTGCTTCATTTCGGGAAACTTCCACCTCAGGAAAAACCTGTAAAGCTTACCTACGGAAGCAGTGTAAGCGATATTGCGATCAAAATGAAAGCCCAGCATGTAAGCCCGAGCTTTTATGGTTATAACAGCAGTAAAAATGAAAAACTTACCGGAGGCAGCCCAAAGATCACCCACACTTCAGATATTGCCAAACGTGCTTATGAAATATCAGAGAGAACGTTTACCACTCCATCTTTAAGAGTAGCACCTATTAAAGCAGCCTCTTTCATGGATATTGACGCTTCACAGAAAGGAACTGCGGGAAGCTCTGCTTCAGAAGTGTTCATCACATCGGGAACAACAACCGTTCCGTTCCTCTATCCCGGATGTACAGCAGACATTGAAATGCGTAAGACGGATACCAATGATACCGCTTATTTCACCAAATTAATGATTACCGGAGTAGTCCATGAAGTTGATGCAAGAGGGTATTATGACGGGCATTTTGAAGCCATTGCAGCAGATACCGGATTTATTCCGCGCCCGGAATTCCATACTCCAAAAGCAGAACCTCAGTTTGCTAAGGTGATCTCCAATACAGACCCCTTAAATCAGGGAAGAGTAAAAGTACAGTTTGACTGGCAAAACGGACCGGATACCACAGAATTTATCCGTGTTATGTCTCCTGATGCCGGAAGCAGTGATAAAGTCAGTAAAAATCGTGGCTTCATGTCCATTCCTGAAGTTGGGGACCAGGTGATTACCAATTTTGTACACCAGCACCCGGACCGTCCGTTTGTGATGGGAGGAATGTTTCATGGAAGTATCGGAGCTGGCGGTGGCGAAGGAAATAATATCATGAGTTTAAGCAGCAAGAGTGGTAATATTATCCAGTTTCATGACGGATGCGGAATTGAGATCAAAGACCGGAACGGAAATCATGTTACATTAAGCGGAACCGGGAATATTAAGACAGAGGTAAGTAATGATAGTGAAGAGTTTATTGGCAATAATCTTACAATAAATGTTGCAACCAATACTACAATTGATGTCGGGAAAGGAAAATCCAAAATTACGATGGATAATGCCGGGAAAATTGGTATTAATAGTGCAACGGAAATAAAATTGGAAACAGGTGAAAGTTCTATTACGATGAAAGAAGATGGGACTATAGAGATTAATGGCAAAAAAATCAGTATTGTAGGTGAGGATGTTTTGCTCGGAGGTACAAGACTAGCTACTGTAGGTTCAAGTGGTGAAGGTAAAGTAGACATAACTGGAGGAACTGCTGTTACTGTAAGAGCTACTCAAGTTGATATTAATTAGATATGGAATTTACACAATACGAAATAAAAAAAGGAGATACGCTTGTTACGATAGCTAAAGAATCTGGATTAACAATAAATGAATTGTTAGACTTTCATAATTCTCATGCTATTTTGACGCAACAAATTTTTAGCACCCATATTCCTGTCCATATTAAAGAATTGTTCATCCCTGTTAAAAAAGAAGAAACAAAAAATAAACCGTTTGAACAGATAGACTTTCAACAGAAAGCAAGATATCGTTGTGAGCAAATAAATACATCCAAGTTTAATAATAATTTAGTCCATTATTTTAACCAAAGATTTCAATATTTATTGAAATTGAATTTAAAAGAAGAAATAGGTTTTGTTAAATTAGAAGATTACAGCAAAGAATCTTCTCCTAAAATATCAGAGGAAATTTTTGATTTCATTGAAGAAACCGAAAAAATAAAAAATAATGTCTTTTTTTCTTTAGATAAATTTGGGAAAATTCAAAAAATTCTTAACAAAAAAAGAATTCAAAAAGATTGGAAAAAATTCCGAGAAACAAAATTTTTTGAAATGCCCTTTATTCAAAGTTTGCAGAAAAACAATCCAAAAGCTGTAGATGAATTAATAATGATGGGTGATAATCAGTTTTCCGAAAATACTTCAAATGAAGAGGAATATTGGAGGAATTTTTTTTATTTTTCATGTTTTGACCAATATTTATATAATAAAGATAAATTCGAGATTATTGATTTCGATTTTATATCTACCGTCCTCCCACCATTGATATTGCCTTTGAAGATTAGATATGATAAGGTAGAAGAGAAAAAAGGAATTTTAACTGTTCGAAAAATAGCTGAAGTTGATATTTCAGAATCTCTAAAAAAGGCAATGAAAGATAGATATAATGAGCTTCATAAAAATATTGTAAAATATGAGTTTACAGAATATAAAATTATTTTTAGATCCACAATAGAAATAGATATAAATAGTGGTCTTATCTTAAGTGGAAAAGTAGTTTTAAAAGAAGAGGTTTCAGACAATGTTGAAAACGAATGTATTTATACAATTAAAAAATTAGAAAATTTTACCCCATAATTTAATGGAAAATAAAGAATTTAGATTTGAAGGATTAGACGCAAAAACGGAACTTAAATTAGCATTAAATCTAATTTTTCCAGGATTAGTTGTAATGATTGGAACCCTTATATTAACAAATATGTTGTTTCCAAAAGTTTATTTTTTATATCCATTGCTTTTTGCCGCTTTCTTAACGCTTGCTGTATGTATGCTTATTTTGAAACAGCTTGCAAAACGTATACAGGCAAAAGAGTGGAGGGTTGTAATAAATAATGAAAATCTTACTATAAAATTTCAAAACCTACAATATATTTTTAATTTGGCTGATATTAAGATGATTAAAAATTTAGGGAATGCAGGCTTTCGTTATTTAACAATTATAACAAATAAAGATAATATTAAAATTAGAGTGGGTAACACAGGCTTAACGCCGTTTTCTTCAGAAAAAGATATCGAACAGTTGGATGAATTTGTGAAATATTTAATGCCCTACATTCGAGAGAATTTCAACCAAAAGGAACTGAAAAACATTATAAACACTAATGTTTTCCCAAATTTTGGGGTGTATGTTTTAAAAGGGGATAAAATAAAATATTCAATTATCAATAAGATGGAACCATGGCAAGTCTTTGTATTTATATTGGGAATTGGGGCATTAATAATGATAATATTTGTAAACGTAATGGAGTCTATTTTTTTTAAATAATAAAAAAATTTAAAGATGGCAGTTTATTTACCTGAAAAAGTATTTGCAGTTTGTACTAATCAATTAAATTCTGATCCTAAAAAATTTGAATTGAGTGATAAGAGACCGAAAAAGACTGTAAAATTAGGATCTCAACAAAGAACTTTTTTAATTAAGCTGGATAAAAAACTTTCAGAAGATTTTAATTGTAAAAGTGGGTGGAGTTCCGGCTTGGGAACAGTTGCTTTTGGTGGTGGTGTTGTAGGAGGTATGTTATTAGTAGCTGCTACCTCTGCAACAGTACCAGTTGCAGGTTGGGTTGTGGGCGGATTAATAGCTATTGCAGCAATTGGATATGGAATATGGCAAATGATGCAAACTCCTACTTGTAGTGAAATGATTGGTTTTCAGGAAAGTCAATGGAAAAAACATCATACTACAGTTTATTTTGATAGCAATGGAAATAAAGTTGATCTTTTTCTTGCGCTAACAAAAAATTCATTACTTGCTTGTAAAGAAGGAGGAGTTCTGTTACCATTCATTACAGAAACAGCAGCAAATAATGCTGCTGAGAGTATTGCATCTAATAATAATACTGAAAAATGGGTAAATATAGGTTCAGGAGCCTTAGCAGGAGTTTTGTTCGGGTTCAGTTTGGGAACTACTTTACCTATAGGTGGTTTTTTAGGTGGTGCAAGAACTCTGTTTGTTCTTAAACAAACTGCAATTTTTGGAGCTTGGATTCCGGTTGGCTACTTTATAATCAACCCTTTAGCTTCCGCAACAGGAGGATTGCTCAATAGCAATGAAAACTATGATACTGTAAAGGACGCTTCTATCTCAACCACTCCACTTCCTCAGCCCGCCGACAGTTGGGATCCAGTTTCACCAGTAAAGGATGGGATAGAGGTCACAAAGTTATTAGGTAAAAATAATGCAAGTCAGGCCGACATTAATAAGTTTGAAGCAGGAATTGCCGAAGCAGAAAGACAAGGAACTTACTCATTAAAAAATAATCCTGAATTAAGAGAAATGATAAACAGAATGAAAGCAGGTGAGTTTGGTCCTGAGTTACAGGATAGGGTTACTAATAAGAGCGGGAATTCACGGGGCATGATTAATGAAAAGAACATGAACTCTGTTAAAGAAACACATAATCAAAATTCTAATGCAGCTATTAGAGAAAATATTAAATCAGCTAGTATAAAATCTGCAACTGCAACTGGAGGCATTTTAACTCTAATTGCTCCATTTATAGGCAACTATTTTGCTGAACGTGCAATTCGGGTTGCCGCAGATATGTTTGCTAATGAAGATACTAGTTCAATTAAAGTTAATGCAAAAGATGCATAATAATCTGGTTTGCGAATTTAGAATTATTTTTACTAATGAGACTGAGCTGGATATCACAGGATTTTTCTGAAATTACGTATGAGCAAATAAGATCAATAAAACTAAGGCTTGTTAATGCCTCCTAAATAAAAGAACGTGACAATCAATAATTTTCTACTTCACCTATCTGCTTGTGATATAGGGTACAATTCTCTTGGAATATGTTATATGCAAAAAGGAGACCTGAACAAATCAAAATTGTATTTACAGGAAGCGCAGAAACTAGGAAATCCGGATAGTAAAAGAAATCTTCAGATTTTGGATTCTTTAGAACATATCCGAAGCAAGTAAGAGCTCATTATTAAAAGTTATATAAACCCTTTATATTGAGGATATTTTTAATATTATGAAAAAACTAATTGCACTATTGGGAGTGGTTATCTTACTAGCGGGAATGGCTTATCTTTTTTTGTTTAAGAATGATAATGAAAAATTTTTTGATCAAGGAGTGCAATATTATAACCAGAAACAATACAATGAAGCCCTATTTTATTTTGAAAAAGCTGAACAATTAGACAATGTTGAAGCATTAAAATATTCCGGAACCATTTATTTAGAATCCGGCGAACCACAAAAAGCCATTCCCAAGTTTAAAAAATATCTTCAAATACTTGATCTTGAAAGTGAGGATGTTAAGTTTGCATTAAATGATTTAGGAGTTGCTTATTTTAAGCTCAATGATATAGAAAATGCAAAAAAATATTGGAAAAAGGCAGCAGAATTGGGGAATATAACGAGTTCAGATAATCTGAAAGAACTTGAGACAAAAATGAAATAACATTGTTTCAATACATGCTTGGGAGAATACTTGAAATATGAGTTCTAATTAAAATAAAACCTGAAATCTAGAATTCTAAAAATAACGGATAAAGCCTTTCCCCGCAGCCATTGATCCATTATGTTAAATCAAAAGTCGTAGAATTACGACACCAAATCGTAGTATTACTACAATTTTTCAGATTTGTATTCTAAAACTTTTTCCTTGAAGGGAGGCGGGCTATCTTTGCCCTGTAATCAATCACTATTCACAATATATAAACACTTAAAATTCACCAATCATGGCAGCAAATTCAAGAGGAATCTTAAAATTTAATGGAGGAGAAGGTCAGAAATTATTAAAGCTGAACTACAGTGTATCAAGATCTACAGATGTTTCAGGACGTGTAGCTTCAGATCCTTCTAATGCACTGATCAAAATAACAGTGGAAGCAACTGAAAAATCAGACATTCTTGAAAGCTTATTAAACGGAAAATATAAGCCGACAACCGGAGAAGTTACTTTCAACAAATCTCACGAAGAAGGAACTCTTATCACTTTGAACTGGGAAAACGGATATGTAATTCAGCATGAAGTAGATTTCGACGCTGTAGACAGCAACAGTATGTTAATCAGTTTTGTAGTAAGCGCAGAAATCATCGGCTTTGGAGGTTCCAAATACGAAGGATTATGGCCGGGTAAATAAGTCCACAGTCTTTTATTAAAATAACAACGAAGCAGGGTAGTACATTCACTATCCTGCTTTTTTATCCCTTGAGTAAATCTTTGTAGCTTTGTCCATTATACAATCAGAAATAACTTTGAAAACGCATACCTTAATCACAACCCTTACTTTTGTTGTTTTTATACTCCCAACTGATCTTTTTGGTCAGAAAACAGCAACCGATCCTGAGTATATTTTTCACGGCCCGGTAAAAACCATGTCAGTCTCCAAACAGGATTACTCTGAAGAAAAAAAAGAACTGAAATCCTATTTTGAATACGATAGAAAAGGACGGAAGATCAGGGAAGTATCGCCTTACAGTACGGGGAGCGAATATTATTACCAGGATCAGGATGCTGAAAACCCGGTTCTTACCAGAATTTACAATAAACAAGATAATAAAGAATTAAGAATAAGCCTGGAAGATCTGGATTCCAATGGAAGAAAAATTCTCAGTGGTGATCTTGAAAACGGGAAATGGTCATACTATTATATTTATGACTACAGCAACAAAATCAATGAAATCAGATGGTTTGCAGATGAGGAAATATACCACCGGGAGACTCGGGAATCCATAGACCTTGAAAAATTCAGGATTCCTGAAGGATTTGTACCTTTTGAATGGGACAGAAAACTTTCCAAAGGAACGGATGTTAAAAAGAAAACGTTCTCTGATAACGACGATAATCACGATCTTACCTTTGAATTTGTACAGAAAGGAAATCCGGAAAATAAAGTAAGCTTTTATTATCATGGAAATGATGTTTATGATCCGGGAAGAGGAACCTGGTACAGATACGAGAACGGGAAATTAACAGAAGAACGGTACATATACAGCGCATCAGAACTTTCTGACTTCGGACACCGTTATACCTACAATAGCAAAGGCCTGCTGATTTCTGATCATTATGGCTATTTCAGTAAAATGCCCGATGATTTTATGCAGCGGAAAGTGTACCAATATAATGAAAAGGGTGACTGCACACAGGAAATACAGGTAGAAAAAGCTAAACCATTTGTGATCCGTAGAGAATATAAATATGATGGGCAGAATAACTGGGTAAGCCGTAAAGAAATATATGAAGACGGATCCGGAAGAACCATTAAGCGCCATTTTGTTTACTATACATCAGATGATGAAAATACTAAAAACAGCCTTACATCAGCCATTTATAAAGAAAATCTCACATTGCTCCGGCAATATAAGCCAACCGCCGAAACCCTCTACAAAGACTACCTTTCAGCCCGGAAACAGAAAAATGAAGCACAGCCCGAAACAACAGACTACAGGAAGCTGAGATCTGCAAAATGGCAGGACTTCTTACCCTCAAAGCAAAAGCTGGATACCATGGCCACAGGAGATCTTAATAAAGACGGGCTGGAAGATGTGGTCTTGGTGTATGAAAACGAAAAGCTTCTTAAGCATGAACGAAATGAAAAGCGAATCCTCAGAATCCTTTTAAAACAGCCGGACGGACAATACATAATGACTGCAGAAAGCAGCGGTGCCGTAGCCGGTGAAAACATGAATAATGTGTTTTTTTCCGGAATAGAAATCAAAAAAGGACTGTTAATCATTAATCACGATTTCCTGAGAGGCGGTGCAGTACATAAATACAGATACCAGAACAACGGATTTTATCTGATTGGCGCAGAATTCCGCTCAGGGGATGCTTCCCACTATTCAGGTATAGACTATAATCTCAGTACAGGAAAATATATTGCTGAATTTGAAAACTCTGAATCAGATCCCCAGCTTCCGAAATCCTACAAAAAAGAAGGAATAAAAAAGATTTCTCCTCTGCCGGAAATTGAAAGCTATGAACTGTTTTCGCTGGAAGTGGCGGGAAATATGCTTTAATGAGGATAGAGAAAAGAATAGAGAACAAAGAGAAAAGACAATAGATAGTAGACGGATAGATAATAGATATTCGGACAGAGGATAATTCATTCAATAATAGAAAAATAAATCAAAATCCGGTTTTTACGACCGGAGTTACAGAGCTGTCACCTAAAACCTGCCCCGGAAATCTGGCAGACCTACCAACTTATACCCCTATTTTCTTATATTTGTTCATTATAGATAATATGGACGCAACACAAGATAAAAGACTCTTTCTCATCGATGCCTATGCGATGATCTTCAGAGGATATTACGCACTGATCAGGAATCCTAGATTAACCAGCAAAGGATTAGATACTTCTGCTATTTTCGGGTTTACCAACTCTCTGATCGAATTGATCAGAAGGGAAAAGCCTACCCACCTTGCCGTTGTTTTTGACGTAGGCCAGGCCAGTGTAAGAACCGAAGATTTTTCAGATTATAAAGCCAACAGAAGTGAAACTCCTGAAGCGATTAAAATTGCCGTTCCATACATCCACAGAATTCTGGAAGCAATGCATATTCCGATATTGGGAGTAGAAGGTTATGAAGCAGATGACGTCATCGGAACAATTGCCTGCAAAGCAGAAAAAGAAGGCTATACGACATTTATGGTAACTCCGGATAAAGATTTTGCCCAGTTGGTTACCGATAAAATTAAAATCTATAAACCGGGATTAAAAGGTGGTGATATAGAAATTCTGGGTGTTGATGAAGTAAAAGCAAAATACGAGATTGAAGATCCAAAGCAGGTGATTGATTATCTGGCAATGATGGGAGATGCTGTAGACAATATTCCTGGTCTTGACGGTGTTGGAGAAAAAACAGCCATGAAATTCCTTAAAGAATACGGAAGTATTGAAAACCTATTGGCCAACACAGACCAGCTGAAAGGAAAACTCAAAGAAAAAGTAGAAGCTTCGGCAGAACGCGGAATCTTATCCAAAAAGCTGGCAACCATTATCTGTGATGCTCCTGTAGAATTTCATCAGGAACAGTATGATCTTGAAACCCCTGATTTCGAGAAAGTAAAAGAGGTATTTGACGAAATAGAATTCAGAAGATTATATGAAAACCTGTACAGGGCATTTGCTCCGGCAGCAGCTGAAACCGTAATTGTAAGTGAGGTTGAGGTAAAGCAGACAGCTTCAGGCACTGAAGTAAAAGGACAGGTGATGCAGCTTGACCTTTTTGCCAATTTCGAGGAGCTGGAACAAGCCACTTCTTCCAAATCAACCATTGAACAGAATGATCACCTGTATCAGTTTGTGAACAATCCGAAAGCCCAGAAAATACTGGTTGATAATTTATTAAAACAGAGAGCTGTCTGCTTCGATACAGAAACCACCTCCCTGAACGAGCTGGAAGCCGAACTGGTAGGAATGAGCTTCTCCTATAAAAAAGGCCTTGCTTACTATGTTCCTTTATCCGAAGACAGAGGTGAAGCATTACAGACCCTGGAAATTTTCAGACCGTTTTTTGAAAAAGAAGATCTGCTGAAAATTGCCCACAACCTGAAATTCGATTACAAAATCTTAAAACAATACGATATTACGGTAAAAGGGGCCATGTTTGATACCATGATTGCCCATTACCTGCTAAACCCGGACGGAAGACACGGAATGGACTATCTTTCGGAAGTATATCTGAACTATAAACCCGTTTCCATTGAAACGATCATCGGAAAAAAAGGTAAAAAGCAGGGGAATTTCAGAGATGCAGATCTGAGAACCCAGACCGATTATGCCGCAGAAGATGCCGATGTGACATTCCAGCTTTACGAGCTTTTCGCTCCGCAGCTTAAAAAAGAAAACTTAGAAGAACTTTTCTTCAAAATAGAAATGCCGTTGATGGAAGTTCTGGCTAAAATGGAACTCGCCGGAATTTCACTTGATGAAAAATGGCTGGCACAGGAAAGCGTAGACCTTGAAAACGACCTGAAGCAGCTTGAAAATAAAATTTTTGAACTGTCAGGAGAAGAATTCAACATGAATTCACCAAGACAACTGGGGGAAATCCTGTTTGAAAAAATGCAGCTTGATCCGAAAGCGAAAAAAACCAAAACCGGGCAGTATGCGACTTCTGAAGACGTCCTTCAGAAACTGGCTTCAAAACATGAAATTATCAAACACATTCTGGAATACAGAACCTACCAGAAATTGAAATCGACTTATGTAGACGCGCTGCCTTCGCAGATTGATAAAGAAGATCAGAGAGTACATACCAATTTCTCCCAGACAACAGCAGCAACGGGCCGTCTGGCAAGTGTAAACCCGAACCTTCAGAATATTCCGATCAGAACACTTCGCGGGCAGCAGATCAGGGGAGCTTTCGTTTCCGGAGAAGGGAAAAAAATCATCTCTGCCGACTACTCGCAGATTGAGCTTCGTCTGATCGCCGAAATTTCAGGAGAAGAAAATATGATCAAAGCTTTCCAGAACGGAGAAGATATTCACGCATCTACCGCTGCCAAGCTCTTTAAAATTCCTTTGGAAGAAGTTTCAAAAACGCAGAGAAGCCAGGCAAAAACAGTGAACTTCGGAATTATTTACGGACAGGGAGCATTTGCTTTGGCAGAGCAGACCGGATTATCCAGAACCGAAGCCAAACAAATGATCGAGGCTTATTTTGAAACCTATCCGAAATTAAAGGAATATATGGCAGAACAGGTAAATAAAGCACGTCAGGTAGGCTATGTAGAAACTATTTTAGGAAGAAAGAGACATTTAAAAGACATTAACTCCAATAATTTCGTCGTAAGAGGTCATGCAGAAAGAAATGCTGTAAATGCTCCGGTTCAGGGAAGCGCGGCAGATGTTGTAAAACTCGCGATGATTAAAATCGATAAAGAGCTGGAAGCACAGAAACTAAAAACCAAAATGCTCCTTCAGGTTCATGACGAATTGGTGTTTGAAGCTCCTGTTGAGGAAATTGAATCCGCTTCACAACTCATTAAAAAAGAAATGGAAAGCGCCCTGGAAACACAGGTTCCTTTACTGGTAGAAGTAGGAGTGGGGAATAACTGGTTGGAAGCCCATTAATAAACAGACATGAAAAGCTTTATTTATTTTTCTGATTCTTCCCGTTTTGGGTTTTTCAACGAAGAATGGCATCTTATCAAGTCCTTTTAAAAAGATACAATAAAAAAACTTCCGTTCATAAAACGGAAGTTTTTTTATCAACGAAGGTTTGATATTGATAAAAAAGAAGACTTCATCCAAGCCTTCTTCTCATTTTTTACAGTTTTCCTGTGGTCATTATTTTTTCATCCGGTGGTCTTACCTTCTTGTTTTTTTAAGGTGTACCTATGCATTTTAGAATCATAAGAGTTCTGATGTAAAACACAGTCTAAAGGTATAAAGTATTCATAAGCTGTAAAATCCCCCTTTTGTGGTAATTTTAATCTTATTACTATAACCTTAATGGGTACACATTAAAATAAAAAGAAAGTGAAATTGATTCTGCACAGCATCTGCTATTCATGATCAATCATATTGTAAACTTTGATAACCACTTCTTCCGGTGAGGTTTTTTCAAAGAGATACTGTTCTTTTTTTAGAAGAATGGTTTTCGATTGGGAAGGCATATCTTCTTCCATAGTATTCACTGTTTCATGAATTACTTTTCCTTTCATAGGCTCGTAGTATAATGCAGAGTGAGAGCCTGCTCCCATATTATACGTTTCCACATAAGTAAGGATCAGAGCGCCGTTCAGGTATTTGAATTTACTGAATAGGTTTCCGTTGGGCCCGATGTCGTATAAATTGATATGCAGTTCTCCTTTCGTAATGCTGATGTCTTCCGGATCATGCATTTTATATCCATATTCATTGTATTCCGCAGGAAAAACCTTGTCTGATGTTTTGTCCAGCCTGTAGGTCTTGTCTGCATTTCTCAGCAGGATGATCATTTTTCTTTCACTTAGCGAGTCATCTTTTTTTCTTAGGACCATTGCCTTATCCAAAAGACCATCCTGATTGAGATCACCTTCCGTATCATATTGTATTTCATAACCGTTGGGCACCAGATCTTCAGCTTTAACAGCGGTTTTGAAAGATTCAGTTGAAACTTCGGGATCAGCAATAGCAGTATCTTTTTTAATTGCTTTAACAGAATCCGTTTTGGAATGTGAAGCTGCCTGTTTTTCATTTTTACGGCATGAGTAGAAGAACAGAAGGCAGAAAGCCAGTATGGGAAAGATTTTTTTCAAGAGTATTTATTTTGTCTGGTTTTTATTTCGTTAATTGCCAGAAATTCATCATAGGCTCATTCTGACTATGGCGAGGTCATCCGTAGGTTTTACACCGTAATGCTGTTCCAGATGTTTAAGTTTTCTGTTAAGCATTTCTTCAGTCTCATTATAGGTAAGATCAGTCATCAGGTATTGGGCAAAATTGATTATATCCTCAGTATTCGCTTTTTTAATCCGGGTAAAAGTAAGTATTCCGTCTGTGGCAATGGAGATATCTTTCGGATTTTCGAAAGAAACCTTTTGCTGTTGCCGGGAATACCAGTCATCAAAATCCTCATTAAGGTGATAAGCTAAATAATCAGGTTTATTATCTCTGTCATATTCCGTTATTTCACCATTAATGCAGATAATACCATCCCCAATGGTTAAAACAATACCTTTATCTTCTTTTATATTGTAAAACAGAATGATTAATGTAGCCAGCAACTCTTTTTCGTCCAGCATCAGTTGTTTTTTTACAACAGACAGCTCTCTGAAGACAGTTCGCATAATATCTTTAAGCTCTTCGTCTATACTTTCAGGAGATGTTTCGTATAAATCTCTATATCCCTTTTCAATAGTAGCTTTCCGTAATATTTTTCCAATCAGAACAGAGGCGAAATGACTGTCTAAAGCCGTGGAACATCCGTCCATAACGGCACAGATGATTTTATCAGAACCTATTTTTTTAATCATCAGATGGTCCTCACATTGGTTAGTATGATACTCTCCGATTTGTATAGCAGAATAAATGTTCATAAATACTATTAAATTGCTGTTATATGATGAGTTTTCCGTCAGCCAGTTCTACAGCTTTTCCTGGCTGGTCATACTTCCAACCCTGTTTGATAGCTTCTTTTATTTTGGATCGGATCAGGTGTGGAGTGATTTTCATAGGTATTCTTCCATAATATCCGGATCTGCAGAAACCTGTATAGATCAGAAGAAGATGTCCTTCGCTTTCATGCTGTACAGGAATTCCATAATCCGAATCATGGCTTTCCCTATGTGAAACGGCTTTTCTTATTTTCCAGTAAAAAATTTTGTCATCCACAACAATTTTGCGGAGGCCTTTTTTTGCTATAGCCATATATTTTTTTTCAATAAATTATTTATTTTCTGAATTTTTGGCTTTCTTCAAACCCTCAATCTCTTGGTTCATTCTTTCTTCCCAGCCTTTTCCATTCCTCTTTTTCAGATAAGATTCTGTAAGCTCGCTGTATTTTTCCCGTGCTTTATGGTCCATATCATCAAAAACACAACTGGAAGTTTTAGACATGATACCATATTTTTTCCGGATACTATCAATGTTGCTCATCGTTTTTTGATCATACATTGGAATGAAAAATCCATTGCCATACTCCCTGCTTACCTGATCGTTTTTAATATCTTTTCCGGCCTTCTGAATATAATAATTTTCTCTTTTAATGAGCTCTCTTTTATTTTCTGTAAATCCCGTTATAGCCATATACATGAAAAAAGAAAGGACCGGTAGATTCAGAACAGGAAATATCCTCAGAAACTTATTTTTGAAACTTAAATTTTTAATATCTAGGCTGCTGATCAGATAAGTTACCAAAGCTGTGGCAGCAAAAATAACAGGCAGATATTGGATTTCACTGTCTTTGATCATCCGAAGAATATCAAATTTCATGGGATAATTAATGCAATAGATCCCGAAAATATAACCAGCAGTAACCAGTAGTATTGTGATTACATTAAGGATAATGATTTTTTTATTCATGGCAATATTCAGGTATTAGGACAGGTTTCAGAGTGAACGATTTCTTATCTGCTTATTCTTTCATATATAATTTCATCACGGGTAAAATCATGTTTGAAACGGTTTTCCGGGTTGAGCAGACAGCCACATCGCCTGAAGGATCAGAAAAAGAGACAACAGTTTTTTCATGGTTAATTAATTCAGACTAAGATAATTAAAATTTTAATGGAAACGATATCAATTTCAGTAAGGGTACTGTTGTTTAATAATTTCAAGTTTTGCTTCAAGATCCTTCTTTAATTTTTCATTAACCTCAGCCCATTTTTCATCATTTCCCAGATGAAATTCCTGATAAATTTCAAGCAGAGTAAGGAAATGGGATTGGTAGAGTTTCCACGCTTCATCAGTTTCATTAAGCTTGATTTCGCTGTAGTCGTAATAACGGTAAAGTAAAAACTGCTCGTCAGAAGTAAGGTTTTCTTCATAAGAAATATGGGTAGCAATATCAGCTGCTTTTTTTGGGGATGTTTTTCCTTTTAAAAGTTCATGATATAGTATTCCAAGAACGGCCCTGGAAACAATTTCAGGATCTGCAGTTTCGGAATTTTTACGTAATAACTGCATCATATCATGTCCGTTTCTGATGGTAGAAAGCTCAATGAATGCATATTCAGATTCATCCTCAGACGCCAAAACGGAATCAGCCCATAAAGAAATAACAGAGGTTTTAATTACCCCATGATCAAGAAGAATCATGAAAACATGAAGCAGATTTTCATGATCCTTTATTGATTTTCTGTTCATCGGAACTAAACGGAGAATTCAATTTCCCCCATATAATGCAGGGAATAATCATCCGTTTCCACTGAAAGCGGTTTCGGAATGGCAAATCTGCTGGCAAAAATAATGGCATTGACAGGTGTATCCATACCGAGTTCATTAATTTTACGCTCTATAACCGGAAGCCATTCATCCGCATAAGAATATTCTGAAAACTTTTCATAGATTCCCAGTCGTTCATCTTCAAAGCCATATTCTAAAAAATCATAGTCAAACCAGTTGATATGCTGTGATTCTGCAAATTTCGAAACATACTGGTCATCAGATTCTTCCCCGATATAATAATCGTCATCTTCTTCCACAAAATTATAAAACTCCTCTTCGCTTCTAAAGTACCCCAGCCAGAAGTGTGAAATTTCCGTATCCATAAATTCTTTTTTTATTACAATATTTTAATCGCACCGGATTCCGGCGTACAATAATGGTGTACAAAATCCAGTTTCTCGTTTTTACATTAATCAGGGGACAGATTCCCCACTCATAAAACTCTCCGGATACAAAAATATTCAATTAAATCGGATATTGCTAAAAGCAGCGGAAATCTGTGCATCCAAAATAATGCAGTAAGTTTTTTTTATCGTAATTTTATTCTGGCTAAATTTATAGACATGGAATTTTTACAGGACCATTCCGTCCAGAATGAACTGCTGCTGATACTGATCTCCGTTATCCTTGGTCTCATGATTGGAGCAGAACGGGAGTACCGGAATAAGTCAGCAGGATTGCGGACTTTTATTCTGGTATGTTTCGGATCCTGTTTGTTTACAATACTTTCTATTCGTATCGGCGTAGAAAACCCGGACCGGCTGGCTGCCAATATTATTACTGGAATAGGTTTCTTAGGGGCAGGGGTAATCTTTAAAGGAGACAATAAGATTGACGGGATTACCACTGCAACAACCATCTGGGCAACCGCTTCCATAGGAATGGCTGTGGGATCCGGTTATGTTTACCTTTCTTTAGTGGGAACAGCTTTAGTACTGCTTATTTTAAGCGCATTAATCTATCTTCAGGAGTTTATAGATAACCGTCACAAAATCAGGGAATACAGAATAGTTGTTTCAGGTCAGGAAGATATTAAGTATTGTGAAAAAGTATTTGAAGATCATCATTTAAAACACCTTCTGATTAAGCTTCAGTACACCAGGGATAACCTTGCCGTTACCTGGAAGCTGACAGGAGATAATAAAGACCACGACAAGATCATTCAGAGCATGATTAATGACCCTAAAATAATCGCTTACCAATTTTAAAATAAGACAAAAAAATAAAGGCTTGAGCCTTTATTTTTTCTTGAAAACATACAGATCCTTGTTAGGCCCGTCTATTTCTTTACCGTCCATATCCAGCTGGATAAGCATATTTTCACCTACTTTATATTTGTACTTAGCCGTTTTACCTTTTAACGTGATTATACTTCCTGTTGAATCCCATTCAAAAGAACCTTTGTCATCAAATTTTGACTTTCTGTCAATATATTCTTCAGTAATGCTGAATGTTTTGTCGTTGTTGAGAGTTAACGAAGTTCTGATACCCGGGCAGTCTGCGCATGGAACTACTGCATCATAAGTTCCCGGCCAGTCAAGAGCATTTTCTGAA
The DNA here is from genome assembly GCF_001295265.1 of Chryseobacterium indologenes. Lineage (GTDB taxonomy): Bacteria > Bacteroidota > Bacteroidia > Flavobacteriales > Weeksellaceae > Chryseobacterium > Chryseobacterium indologenes_A. The sequence goes on from NZ_LJOD01000018.1 coordinate 17,791, forward strand.
GTATCTCCCGGTGCAGAAGGTGTAGCTTTAGTAATGCTGTCTGAAGGAGTCGTCTGAACAGCAGAGGAATCCGTTACGGGAGCTGTTGTTTCAGTAGTTTTTTCTTTTGTACATGACGCCAGAAATGCAGCAGATGCAATTCCAAGGATTAACATTTTGCTTTTTAACATGATAAGTAATTTAAATATATTAATATTAAGCTTACTCTTAGTCAACAAAAATTACGCCATAGGAAACACAGGAAAGCTTAAGATGCAAGTCTGTAAAGCCTTTTATATGGAAATAGAGGCTTTTTTAGTGTAAAATATGCCAGATTGGGCATTCACCTATTGACCATCAGTCAAAGTATCCCATTCCGCTTAAAACCACACAAAAGCGAATTTTCACAGCCTTTTAATGGCAGTATTCTTAATTTTCTTCGTAAATTGGGCAAAATTTTGATTATGACAAAAAAGATACTTTTATCCGTATTTATTTTGCCGGCTGCAATGGCATTTGCACAACAATATGGAGGAATGTGGATTCCTACAGAATTGAATGAGAAGGAAATGAAGGACCTGGGAATGAAAATCTCTGCCAAAGATATTTTCAATACACAAAAGCCCAGCATAAAAGATGCAGTAGTGCAGTTCAACGGCGGATGTACCGCAGAAATCATTTCACCTAAAGGATTGTTATTAACTAATCACCATTGCGGGTATGGTCAGATTCAGGCGCATTCAACCGTTCAGAATGATCTTTTATCCAATGGTTTCTGGGCAAAAGATACCCAGGGAGAACTTCCGAATCCAGGGGTAAAAGTAGATTTCATTGTTGATATCAAAGAAGTGACAGATCAGATTCTGGAAGGTACAGATAACCTTGTGGAAGCTGAACTGGCTAAAAAAATTGCCAAAAATATTGAGATCTATAAAAACTCTCAGAAAATAGAATCGTACCAGTCGATTTCTGTAAAGCCGATGTACTACGGCAACAAATATTATGCTTATACTATTGAAACCTATAAAGATATCCGTTTGGTAGGAGCTCCGCCTCAAAGCATCGGAAAATTCGGAAGCGATACGGACAACTGGGTTTGGCCAAGACATACCGGAGATTTCTCCATCTTCAGAATTTATGCAGGTAAGGACAATAAACCGGCAGAATATTCGGCAGACAACGTTCCTTACGTTCCTAAACATTATCTTCCGGTTTCTATAAAAGATAAAAACGAGAATGATTTCACCTTCGTTTTCGGGTTCCCGGGAAAGACAACGGAATATCTTCCGGCTGTTGCAGTAGAGAAGATCATGAAAGATATTGATCCGGCAAGAATTGCTGTACGTGAAGTTGCTCTGAAGACACTTGATGAAAAAATGCGTACAGATAACGAAACCCGTATCAAGTATTCTTCAAAATATGCATCAGTAGCCAATTACTGGAAAAAATGGATAGGGGAAGTAGAGGGATTGAAGAAGTCTGGTGCAGTAGAGAAAAAAGTAATGTATGAAGGCTCTCTGGTTGCCAAGAATCATGAGATTAAAACAACTCTTGACCAGCTGAATAAACTATATAATGATCAGGCTCCTTATGCACTGAACAATGCGTACTACACCGAAGTAGTGAGAAATGCAGAGACCCTGAAGCTTGCCAGTGATTATTTTGATTATATAGCCTCCGTGGAAGCAGGAAGAATGGATGAAAAAGATCTGGCTAAATTAAAGGCAAAACTGACTTCATTCTACAAAGATTACAGCGCAGAGCTAGATGCCAAGGTAACAGCAAAGTTACTGGCGTTGTATGTGAATAAAACAGCTCCGCAGTTCCTCCCTGCAGGATTCAGTAAATATAAAGATGAAAACCAGAACATGCCGGTGATTGAAGAAATGTCGAAAAATTCAATCATTACAGGAAGAGCACAGGTAAACGGTGCTGCTCTGAGTACAGATATTGATAAGGCATTCTCCAATCCGGACAAGCTGATCAAAACCCTGAAAAAAGATCCGGTTTTCCAGTTGTATGTTACCATGAGAGAAACGTATATGAAAACTGCTGATCCTCAATATACCTCTCTTCAGGGGAAAATTGATGTTCTTCAGAAAACATTTATGGCCCAGCAGATGCAAACGGATAAAGAAAGAAAATTCTTCCCGGATGCGAACTCTACGCTTCGTGTAACCTACGGAAAAGTAAAAGGCTCTAACCCTAGAGATGCCGTTTCTTATGCATATCAGACCCATTTAGCAGGAGTTATTGAAAAATATATTCCGGGAGATTACGAATTTGATGTCCCTAAAAAGCTGATTGATCTTTACAATAAGAAAGATTACGGAATTTATAAAGATAAAACAGGAGATGTACCCGTAGGATTCACTGCTACTAATCACACCACCGGAGGAAACTCAGGAAGCCCTGCACTTGATGCTTATGGTAACCTTGTTGGTTTGAACTTCGACAGACAGTGGGAAGGAACAATGAGCGACATCAACTATGACCCTCGCTTCAGCAGAAACATTATGGTAGATACCAAATACATCCTTTTCATCATTGAAAAATTTGCCGATTCCAAATGGCTTATCGATGAAATGAAAGTGATAAAATAATTTTTAAAAAATATACCCTTAAGAATCTATTTGAATTTAATTTTGAATAGATTCTTTTTATTTTTACAGGATGAAAGACAAGATCATCAATCTATTGGCAGCCTTTGAATCTGGAAACCTTGGAAAATCATTTCCGCTGGAATACTGTCTGCCTGTCTATCATTGCATTTCTGATGAAGTCCTGCCTCATGTTAAGCATATTATCAGATATAAAAATACCCGGCAGTTTGAAGAAGATCTGGATTTTCTTTCAAAGAATTTTCAGTTTGTGGATTGGTCAGAATTTAAAGACTTTGTAAAAGGAAATTTCAAACCAAAGAAAAAGATTGCGCTGCTTACGTTTGATGACGGGTTCAGGGATTTTTATGAAACGGTAGTCCCCATACTGGAAAGAAAGGGAATATATGCCTGCAATTTTATCAATCCTGCTTTTATTGATAACAAGGATCTGATGTTCAGATGTAAAGCCAGCCTGATAGTAGATACCGTTGAAAAAAAGAAAACGCTGAATCCTGAAATATATCCGCTGCTTTCACTGGAAGAGCTGGAAAGAGAAGCCGTAAAACAGCAGGTATTAAAAATACAATATAACGAAAGAGAAGTACTCAATCAACTGGCTGAAAAGCTTGAAATAGATTTTACGGAGTATTTAAAGGAACATCAGCCTTATCTGCGCACAGAACAATTGAAAATACTGACGCAAAAAGGTTTCGGGATCTCCTCTCATAGCTGGGATCATCCTTTATACCACAAGCTTGCTTTAGGTGATCAGTTGGAAACAACGAGACGTACGTTCAATTATCTTAAAGAGAACTGCTTTTTATATGAAAGCTTTGCATTTCCCTTTACTGATTTTGGCGTAAGTAAAAACTTCTTTGAGGAGCTTTTCAAAAACGAGGAGGTATTCTGCAGTTTCGGTTGTGCAGGAATAAAGCTGGACAGTGAGGTGCGAAATTTTCAGAGAATTCCCATGGAAACAGGAAACGGAGCTGAAAAAATTCTGAAAGGTGAAACTGCTTATTTTAAAATGAAAAAGCTGATTCATAAAAATATAATTGTAAGAAAATGATAGAACTGAAAACATTTAACAGAAAGGAGCTTGAGGATTTTATTTCTTCAGGAAGTTTTCAGCAATATGATTTTCTTCCGGTTACCAGACATCGCGCAGAATCACAGATCAGAAACCCGAAAGCCTCAGATGAGCAGATCCTTCTTATTCTGGCCTTTCATCAAGATCAGCTGGCAGGGTATGCTGGGTGTTTTCCGGACAGCTTTGTAACAGGAGAAAAAGTAATTCCCTATGCATGGCTGAGCACCTTATATGTACACCCGGAATTCAGAAAAAAAAGAGTGGCAAAAAAATTATTGAAAAAAGCATGTGAAGAGTATGACGGGCGGATTGCCATAACAGAATTCACCGCTGAAGCCGAAGCTTTATATACGATCATGGGAGTTTTCGAGTATATTTTTCCGAAAGAAGGCAAAAAATATTACTTCAGAGCAGATGCGGCAGGTATTATCCCCGATAAAAAGCCGGAAACAAAGGCTTTGAAGCCGCTTTTTCAGGTTTTGGATGCCATCACCAATTCTATACTTTCAGTTAAAAATATAATGGTGAAAAAGCCTGACTTCCGGTATGAAGTCCTTAACCGGATTGATGCACAAAGTACTGCTTTCATCAATAAGTTTTCAAGCCGGCGCAATGCTGAAGAAATCAATGTTTTTATAGATCATCCATGGATTCTGGAAGGAAAGAAGGATCCGCGGTATCTTTTTTCAAGCTTTGCTGAGGTTTTTAAATATTCCTGGGTAAAAATATACGACGAAAACAACAGACTTTCTTCCTGTTTCCTGTTGCAGCTCCGCGACGGATACTTAAAAATACCTTATTTGTTTTCAGATGCTGACCTTAACCATGTTGTACGATTTCTGGGCTATTTTATTGCTGAAAATAAAATCAAAGGATTCACCAGCTATCAGTCGGCACTCAATGATAAAATAAAAGATTCAGACATATTTCCTAAAATTCATGAACGCAGTTTTAAACGCGAATATCTTTTCCATCAACAACTTTTACAGACCCTTCCCGAAGGATTTGATCCCCTCTACCAGGACGGCGATGGCGACTGTATGATGACGTAATTGAAGGACATTCCTCATCTCTCCGTCTTTATAAAAAAGACCGCCCAATACTGAGCGGTCCTACATATTTTAATGCCCGAAAATATCCCTCAGGCTGACTTCCGTAAAAGTTCCCATCTGTTTTACGGCATCCATATCCAGGTTTTCCTTCTTACCGATAATGGCAGTATTAAAATGGACCGGTTTAATTTCTGTTTCGTAAAATTGTTTCACATCTTCAAACTTCAGGCTTCCGATCTGTTCATAAATATCTTTTCGGAAATCGTGGAAAATCCCCAGCTTTTTCAGTCTCAAAGTATTGAAGAATATATTATTTCGGGTGATTCTTGTTGAAGCAATCTGCTTCAGGGCTGCATTTCTTGCGTTTTCAAACTGAACAGGTACTTCAGGAAGCTCTGTCATCAGTTCAGTCATCGTATCTACGGCAATTTGTAGCTTATCAGGCTGGGTACCGATATAAGTGGTAATATAGTCGTGATGTCCCAGCTCCGAATTGGCAGCATAAGAAACATAAGCAGAATAGGCTAAGCTTTTACTTTCACGGATCTCCTGAAAAACGATGGAGGAAAGGCCTCTTCCAAAATACTCATTAAATACATTGATCTTTCCGAAATTGGAAGTATTCACCAGATGTCCTCTTCCTATTTTACTCATTTCCATCTGAACCATATCGTAATTGATAAAGTATACATTGCCGCCGGTCTCAGGTTCCGGATAGGATTTAGCTTCAGGAATCTGCAGGCTCACAACTTCGGTATATTGACCAATATACCCTCTGAAAGCCTCAAAATTTTTTCCGTAAAAGAAGATCTGGTAAGGGAATCTGAAAAGGTTTTTCATGCGCTCGGTAAACACTTGCGGATGGCTGTTTTCAAGCTCTTCTTTGGAAATAACATCCGTAAAACGGGAGAAACTTCCCAATTTAGTATACGTGGTAAGCGCCGTCATAATACGGTTTTTATCATTCTTGGTGGCCTGGCGGTTTTCCAGAACGGTTCCTACAAACTGGCGGTAGATCTCCTCATCAGGAAAAGCATTGTACATCCAGTGCTGAAGAAGGGCAATTCCTTTTTCAATATTTTCTTCCAGGCCATTCAGTGAGATCAGCAGCTGATCATTGGTTGTTTTGAAATCATTCGTAATACCGATTTTGAAGAACTCTTTTTTAAGGTCTTCAGGTGAAAACTGATCCGTTCCCAGATACTGAAGCAACTGTGTTGAAATTCCCAGATCCCTATCATTATCACTCCCGAAAGGAAAAATGAAATGAACCTGTGCTATATCATTGTATTTGTTCCTTACGAAGCTTAATTTTTTATCTTTTACGGAATTCGTAATAATTTCTTTCTGATAATCAATGAATTCTGGCTGTATATCTTCCGTTTTCTCTGCTAAAATTTCCTGAAGGAATTCAGATTGCGCATCACGGTTGATCTTAATAGGTGTTATTCCGGGGTTTTCCACTCTCAGAAGCTTGTCATTGATTCCTTTTTCCTTGTAAATGGCAACGTAATTATTCTTAAAAAAGTTATTGGCAAATTCAACAACTTCTTCTTTGGTAAAAGCGGCATATTCATCCATCTCGTTTAGTTCCTGTTCCCATGATCTGCCTCTGATGTAGGTATCATAAAGATTTGTGGCCAGGCCTTCTGCTGTTTCCAGGCTTTTCATCCTCTGCAGCCTGAAATCGCTGATGATTGCCGGAAGCATCCAGTCCGGGAAATCCCCTTTTTTAATCAGCTCGATCTGCTCGAGAACCATTTGTATCGCTTCATCAAGCGTTTGCGATTCCTTGGGAACAGCTACTGCAGAAAAATAGCCATATTCTTTTAAACCTAATGAAAAAGCCTGTGCCCAAAGCATTTTCTGGGTTTGGTTGATGTTCAGGTCAAGAAGTCCGGCTTCCCCTCTGTTGCTCAGGATATTAGCGGTAATGTCAGCAAGCATGGCTTCCCTTGTACCATAGCTGTCCGTTCTCCATGCAATCTGTACTCTCGGTGTTGTAGGACTTTTGACTGTTCTTTTTACTATTTCAGTGATAGGCTGTTCAACAACCGGAGTTTTTTTCGGCAGCTCTTTGTAAGGAATAGCTCCGAAATACTGATCAATCAACTGGATGGTTTCTTCAAAATTAAGGTCTCCAACCAGAACCATGGCATAATTATTCGGAACGTAATACTCGTCAAAATACTTATGAATGGCCTTCATAGAAGGGTTCTTCAAGTGTTCAGGTTTTCCCAGGGTAGTCTGCTGCCCATTGGGATGGGTGGGAAATAAAGCATCCATCAGCTCATAACTTACCAGTCTGCTGTCATTATCCTGCGCCCTGTTAAATTCTTCATACACCGACTCCAGCTCCGTATGGAAAAGGCGGAGAACCATTTCGGAAAACCTTTCCTTTTCAATTTTCAGCCACTTTTCAAGTTCATTGTTCGGTATATTATTTTTGTAAACTGTTTCATCAAACCAGGTATGGGCATTTGTTCCGCTGGCTCCCAGTGACGAAATAGCTTTGTCATATTCGTTGGCGATAGCGTATTGGCTGGCTTCCTGAGAAATTTCATCTATTTTCTTATAGATCTCCTTTTTCTTGTCAGGATCCTGCTCTGCTTTATGTTGTTCATACAGTTCTGAGATCTGGTCCAGAAGTTCCTTTTCCTTTTCCCAGTCCTGGGTACCAAGTCTTGAAGTTCCTTTAAACATCATATGCTCCAGATAATGGGCAAGGCCGGTATTATCAGAAGGATCATTATTGCTTCCTGTTCTTACGGGAATAAAAGTCTGTATTCTGGGTGCATCGAAATTCTGGGCAAGAAAAACCTTCAGACCGTTCTTCAGGGTGTAAATTCTTACTTTATTTTCGTCATGCGTTATGGTAATATATTCGTAATTATTGATATCCGTATGGACTGTTTCCGTATATTTTTTGTCAATCATAGATCAATTCATTTCATTCCTTAAAACCGAATGTATTACAAATGTAAGGAATCGGATAAAAATGGCGTTGTTTTTTCTTATTAACGTCAGTTCGGGATAAGAATTTCTGGTTTAGGCAGGTTTTGATTTTATGATTAACACTGTTGATTTCATTAGTATGCTCCTCTTTTAATTAATTTCCTGGCACCCTTTCTCCCGTCTTCCATCCTTTAATCTTAGCTTTCTTAAATCCAAACTCCTATGTTATCATTATGCCTGTAAGGCTGATGGAGTACTGCTAAAAGGAGGGTTGGGCATTCCTCCTTTTCCTTCTTTCAGAAAATTCCTTTTTTCACTCGGGGAAAATTCAATAAGTTTGCATCAGGTTTTCCAAAAATAACGACTATGTCCGGAAACATTCTGATCATCGATGACGAGATCAAGCTCCTCAGATTATTGGGGATGATTCTTTCCCAGGAGAATTTTAATGTAAAAGAAGCTTCCACCGCACGCTCTGCCATGACGATGCTGGAACAGTATGATTTTGATGTGGTGCTGAGTGATGTAAGGCTCCCGGATGCATTCGGGGTAGAACTTGTAAAATCTATTAAAACCAAATATCCGCATCTTGAACTCATCCTGATGACGGCTTTCGGAAATATAACAGATGCGGTACAGTCCATGAAAAACGGAGCGTATGATTATCTGGTGAAAGGTGACGATAATGAAAAGATCATTCCTCTGGTCTATAAAGCGTTGGAAAAAGTGAAAGACAACAGGGCCGGAATTGTACAGAAATCAGCCGGTTCAAAAGGATTCGGACAGATTGTAGGAAACTCTCCCTTGATTCTTCAGGCGAAAAAACTTGCAGAAAGGGTGGCTTTAACGGATGCAGCAGTTTTTCTGACGGGAGAAACAGGAACCGGAAAAGAAGTCTTTGCCAATGCCATTCATGAAGGAAGCGGAAGGAAGAAAAATAATTTCGTAGCCATCAACTGTTCTGCATTCAGCAAAGAAATTCTGGAAAGTGAACTTTTCGGTCATAAGCAGGGGGCTTTTACCGGAGCAGTGAAAGATAAGAAAGGTTTGGTAGAAGAAGCAAATGGCGGAACCCTGTTTTTAGACGAAATAGGGGAGATGCCTATAGAGCTTCAGGCTAAGCTACTTCGTGTTCTGGAAACCGGAGAATTTATCAAAATGGGTGAGACTAAAGTCTCAAAATCAGATTTCAGACTGATCGCAGCTACTAACAGGAACCTGGAAGAGGAAATCAGGCAGGGAAATTTCAGGGAAGATCTGTATTTCAGGCTCAACGTCTTCGAGATCAGCCTTCCACCGTTGAGGGAAAGAAAAGAAGACCTGAAAATATTAGCTAAAAATTTCATCGATATATTTACTCATAAATTACATCTCTCACCGGTGCAGGTAGATCCCGGATACTATAAAGCCCTGGAAAAAAACGACTGGAAAGGGAATATCCGTGAGCTTAGAAATACTATAGAACGGAGTCTGATCTTAATGGATGATCACACCCTGACCGCTGACTGTCTTCCGAATTATTCTGAAAAAAATATTTCCGAAAATGATTCCATGAGTATGCGCTCCCTGGAAAAGATACATATCCTGAAAGTTATTCAATACACCAAAGGAAACAAAGCAGAAGCTGCAAGACTGCTTGAAATAGGTATTGCCACGCTATACCGCAAACTGGAAGAATACGGACTTCGATAATAAATAACGGATAATGAGTAATTTTGCCAATAGCCAATAGCCAATAGCCAATAGCCAATAGCCAATAGCCAATAGCCAAGTGCTAAATCCTATCATTTCAATAACGGGCCTATCATTTTGATAGGCTTTTGTATTTCTGTATAGCTGTGTGTTTTAATATAATATTTTGATATACAATGTGTTGTGTTCTTTTTTCTGAATTTGGACTTTCTTTTGGCATATGGCCTATGAATAAAATATTTAAAAATGACAATTTCAGGAAAAACGTTCAAAAAACGGCAGTATGCTTTTTTAAGCCTGCTGATGGTCTCGTATGTAATGCTCACTCTTTTAATCTTAATAATAAAAATATGATGTTTTTAGGTTGGGTACTGCTGTGTGCAGTTATGTTTTGGCTCTTATATAAATCCGTTGAATTTTTTGATAGAATATAAAGGTATGTGGAGTTTATTTTTCCTTTCAATACTGGCTTTTGTGTACATCTGTTATGTTTTGATGAAACCAGAAAAATTTTAAAAGGTCATGAATACAGAAATTTTAGGCATTATTGCCATGTTTGTTATCACGTTGGTAATCGGAATATTTTTAGGTAAATATATTGCCAATGTTTATGGGTACAGAAAGACCTTTTTAGATCCTGTTTTTAAGCCCGTTGAAAAATTAATTTATAGAGTTTCCGGGATTAATCCGGCCCGTCAGATGAACTGGAAACAGAATATGTATGCCATGCTGACCATCAATCTGATATGGTTTATTATAGGATTCCTGATCCTGCTCAACCAGTCCTGGCTTCCTTTAAATCCTGACGGAAATCCCAATATGTCTCCGGATTTAGCTTTTAATACAGCGATTTCATTCCTGGTCAACTGCAATCTCCAGCATTATTCGGGAGAAACAGGAGTAAGCTATTTAAGTCAGCTGTATTTAATGTTCCTGCAATTTGTAACGGCAGCAACTGGAATGGCAGCGATGGCTGTACTTTTCAAAGCTTTTAAAGAAAAAACAACGACAGAACTGGGAAATTTTTATGATTATTTCATTAAATCCGTCATAAGAATACTCGTTCCGATAAGTCTTCTGGTAGCTTTAATCCTTTCAGCGAACGGAAGTCCGATGACTTTCGAGGGTAAAGATCATATCATCACTCTGGAGGGGCAGAAAGCCGATGTTTCAAGAGGGCCTGTTGCCGCATTCGTTGCGATCAAGCATCTGGGAACAAACGGAGGAGGGTTCTTCGGGGCCAATTCAGCCCATCCGCTTGAAAACCCGAATTATATCACCAATATGACCGAAATGGTCACCCAGATGATTATTCCTTTTGCACTGGTCTTCGCTTTAGGATTCTATCTGAATAAAAGAAAGCTTTCGTGGGTGATTTTTACTGTAATGACAGCCGGGTTTCTGGCTCTGGCCGTCCCGAATATCATCAATGAAACCAACGGAAATCCCCTGATTACACAAATGGGAGCAGACAGCAGCCTGGGAGCCATGGAAGGTAAGGAAATCCGCTTCGGAAGTGCAGCGTCAGGATATTGGAGCATTGCTACCACAGTAATTTCAACAGGTTCGGTAAATGCCATGCATGACAGCACAATGCCCCTTTCCGGAATGAATGAGCTTCTGGCCATGATGATCAATTGCTTTTACGGCGGATGCGGCGTAGGAATTCTGAATTACTTTATCTTCATTATTCTCGCTGTTTTCATCAGCGGACTGATGGTGGGTCGTACCCCTGAATTTATGGGTAAGAAAATTGAGGCTAAAGAAATGAAAATAGCCATGATCGTAGCCCTTTTCCATCCATTCCTGATTCTTGTAGGCACAGCTTTGACAGCTTATTTGCCAGAATTTGGGGCGGAAACATTAAATAATCCCGGTTTCCATGGCTTCAGCGAAATGCTGTATGAGTTTACTTCTTCATCAGCCAATAACGGGTCAGGATTTGAAGGACTGGGTGATAATACCCCATGGTGGAATATTTCAACAGGAATTGTTCTGCTGCTGTCCAGATTTATCCCGATCATAGGCCCGGTAGCTATTGCAGGGTTGCTGGCGCAGAAAAAATTCATTCCTGAAAGCTCAGGGACATTAAAAACGGATACGGCGACTTTCGGATTTATGACCCTGGCGGTTATAGTACTGATTGCAGCACTGTCTTTCTTCCCCGCACTGACTTTAGGCCCTATTGCAGAACAAATTCAATATTTCACTAAATAAAATGAAAGGCTCAGAAATCAGGAAACTTAATTATTACCAGCTGAGCCTGTCTATCAACCTATTAAAAATAGTAAGAAAGATAAGGAAGATAGGTCTGAGACTTTCTGACCTTTTTGAATTTCTTAATCAAAAAATATAAAAACAATGAAAAATCAGTCACAGACATTGTTTCAGAGAGATTTGGTGAACGAAGCCATTAAGCAATCTTTCGTTAAACTGAATCCTAAAATCATGTTTAAAAACCCGGTGATGTTTCTGGTGGAAATAGGAACCCTTGTCATGTTTATTGTCAGTATGTTCAGCCTTACAGGTGATAAAACACAGGGAAGCTTCTCTTATAATTTTTCAGTATTCATGATCTTGTTTTTTACGGTGTTGTTTGCCAATTTCGCAGAAGCGATTGCAGAAGCCAGAGGAAAAGCCCAGGCGGATACGCTTAGAAAAACCCGTGAAGAAACTCCTGCTAAGCTGGTGGTCAGCAATAAACCGGGATTCCAGGTAGAAACTGCTTTAAAAATGTCTGCCGAAATGAAATTAGGAGATATTTTCCTTTGTGAAGCCGGAGACCAGATCCCGATGGACGGAGAAATTATAGAAGGTCTGGCAACAATTGATGAGTCTGCCATTACCGGGGAAAGTGCTCCCGTAATCCGTGAAGCCGGTGGAGACAAAAGTTCAGTAACCGGAGGAACAAAAGTTCTGTCAGACAGAATCAAGGTAAAAGTAACCACCAAACCGGGAGAATCCTTTCTTGATAAGATGATTGCCCTGGTAGAAGGAGCTTCAAGGCAGAAAACACCTAACGAAATCGCATTAACCATACTCCTGGCAGGATTTACCCTGACCTTTATTATCGTTACACTCACTTTAAAGCCTTTTGCAGACTATGCGCAGACACCGATTACGATTGCGGCATTTATTTCACTTTTCGTTTGTCTCATTCCAACAACAATCGGAGGTCTGCTTTCTGCAATCGGTATCGCGGGAATGGACCGTGCATTAAGGGCCAATGTAATCACCAAAAGCGGAAAAGCTGTAGAAACCGCCGGAGATATTGATGTTCTGCTTCTGGATAAAACAGGAACCATTACCATCGGTAACCGTAAAGCAACCCAATTCCATCCTGCAAACGGAATAAAGACTGAAGATTTTATCAAAGCTTCCGCCCTAAGTTCTGTAGCTGATGAAACTCCGGAAGGGAAATCCATCATAGAATTAAGCCAGCTGAAACCGGAAGATCTGCTTGTTCCCAATCCTGTCTACATAGATTTTACAGCGGAAACAAGAACATCAGGAATTGATTTTGAAGATACACGAATCAGGAAAGGAGCCTATGACACAATAAAAAAACTGACTGAAAAAGCCGGCAATACCTTCCCCGAAGAAACACAGAAGGCCGTAACCCTAATTTCTGAAAATGGAGGAACACCGCTTGTCGTAATCGTTAATGAAAAAGTCTGGGGAGTTATCGAACTTCAGGATATTATTAAAACCGGAATCCAGGAACGTTTCCAGAGGCTGAGAAAAATGGGCGTGAAAACGGTGATGGTTACAGGAGATAATCCTTTAACAGCTAAATTCATTGCTGAAAAAGCAGGTGTGGATGATTTTATTGCAGAGGCCAAACCCGAAGATAAAATGAATTACATCAAAAAAGAACAGCAGGAAGGAAAACTGGTAGCGATGATGGGGGACGGAACCAATGATGCTCCGGCTCTTGCCCAGGCAGATGTAGGTGTAGCCATGAACAGCGGGACCCAGGCTGCAAAAGAAGCCGGAAACATGGTGGATCTTGATAACGACCCTACCAAGCTGATTGAGATCGTGGAAATTGGAAAGCAGCTGCTGATGACCCGCGGAACACTGACGACCTTCAGTATTGCGAATGATGTAGCCAAATATTTTGCAATTATCCCGGCTCTTTTTATCACCTTCATTCCTTCACTTCAGAAACTGAACATTATGAATCTTCACAGCCCGGAAACAGCCATTCTTTCTGCGGTTATTTTCAACGCAGTGATTATTCCGTTCCTGATTCCATTGGCACTAAAAGGAGTAGCTTATAAACCAATTGGTGCCAGCGCACTGCTCAGAAGAAACCTTCTGATTTATGGTTTGGGCGGAGTTATCGTTCCGTTTATCGGGATCAAAATTATTGATGTCGTGATCAGTTTATTTTATTAAAAATTTTTAAAAATGAAAAATCATATTATATCAGCATTCAGACTAACTTTGGTTATGCTGGCGGTTATAGGAATTTACCTGCTTCTGGTGTATGGAGGCTCAAAAGTACTTCCTACAAAAGGAAATGCAGAAATCATTACCCGGAACGGACAGAAATATTATGCGAATATCGGACAGAATTTCAGTTCTGCAAAATACTTTCACGGACGTCCTTCAGCAGTGGATTATAACGCTGCGGGAAGTGGAGGAAGCAATAAAGGACCCGGTAATGAAGAATATCTGGAAACCATACAGAAAAGAATAGATGCCTTGAAAATGCAGAACCCGGGAATGCGGGAAGCTGAGGTTCCTGTGGAGCTGGTAACGGCAAGCGGAAGCGGGCTCGATCCTGACATTTCTCCAAACGGAGCTCTGTATCAGGCAAAAAGAATTGCTAAGGAGAGGAATCTTTCTGAAGAAGAAGTAAATAATTTAATTAAAAATCAAACTGAAAAACCATGGCTGGGTCTTTTCGGACCTGCAAAAGTAAATGTGCTGAAGCTTAATATTGCTTTAGACCAGTTAAAATAATGTACAATATTATGAAAAGATATATCGTGGCCGGAATTTTAGCCGGAATTTTCTTCCCGAAAGCACAAGCTTCAGATTCATTGAAAATAGAAAATAAAATAACGTTTTCTGCCTATGCGGAACTTTTTTATACGTATGATTTTAATGAACCTGCAAGCCATTTGAGACAGAATTTCCTGTATTCTTACAACAGGCACAATGAGATGAATCTTAATTTAGGGCTGATAAAAGCCAACTATCAAAGTGAAACGCTGCGCGCCAATGTTGCCCTGATGGGAGGAACTTATGCTCAGGACAATATGGTGGCAGAACAGGATGCCCTGCGTTATGTAAATGAAGCCAACGTAGGAGTCAGAATTTCCAAAACTAAAAATCTGTGGGTGGATGCAGGGGTTATGCCTTCCCATATCGGGTGGGAGAGTGCTGTTGGAAAAGATAACATTAACCTCACCAGAAGCCTTGCTGCTGAGAATTCCCCCTATTTTGAAACCGGTGCTAAAATTTCCTATACCTCAGATAATGGAAAATGGTTTCTGAGCGGATTGGTCCTGAATGGATGGCAGAGAATTGCAAAAGCTGAAGGAAATCAAAGTCTTTCTTTCGGACATCAGGTGACCTATAAGCCCAATGATAAAATAACTCTGAACAGCAGTTCGTTTATCGGAAATGATAAAGCAAAAGAAGAGAAAAGAATGCGCTATTTTCATGATTTGTATGGAAGTTTCCAGCTGACGGACCAATTTTCAGCGGTTTTGGGTTTTGATATCGGAGCCGAACAGAAAACGAAAGGAAGTAACAGCTATAATATCTGGTATACTCCCAATGTCCTGATGAAATACCAATTGGATTCTAAATGGGCATTAGCAGGAAGGCTGGAGTATTACAACGATAAGAATGGAGTAATCATCAGTACAGATACCCCCAATGGTTTTCAGACCTTCGGTTATTCCCTGAATGTGGATTATGCGATTCTGAAAAACGTAGTATTCCGTACGGAGGCGAGAAGTTTTACCTCTAAAGATGCCATTTTTGCAAAGAATGATCAGATGAAACAGGGCAATTTCTTTATTACTACAAGTCTGGCTGCCTGGTTTTAAGGAGAGGAAAAAGGGTGAAAGCCGGAAGAAGGATACTGGAAGTTACTTTCGGTTATTTTTCCTCTTTCAGCCTATATCAATCAAATATTTTTCCCTGAACAGAAGCTAGTTATAAAGATCAGAAGAACATCAAAACATAATTATTTCAAATTCATAGCAAAAACAACCCATGTCATCAGCCAAACATTTTTTAGAACTGATCCAGAAATCCCGGAAAGGAAAATTTAAAATCTACATCGGGATGAGTGCAGGCGTAGGAAAGACTTTCCGCATGCTTCAGGAGGCACATGCACTATTGAGAAACGGTATTGATGTAAAGATCGGGTATATAGAAACCCATGGCCGGGAAGAGACAGAAGCCCTTACGGAAGGAATTCCGGAAATAGCGAGAAGATCGGTCTTCTATAAAGGCAAAAACCTGGAGGAGATGGATCTCCAGACGATCATCAATGAACATCCTGAAGTGGTTCTGGTGGATGAGCTGGCGCATACCAATGTAGAAGGTTCTAAAAATAAAAAAAGGTGGCAGGATGTGCTGGAAATCCTTGACAACGGAATTAACGTCATCAGTGCGATGAATATCCAGCATATTGAAAGTCTTAATGAGGAAGTGAAAAAAATTACGGGAATAGAAGTAGCAGAGCGTGTTCCTGATAAGATCCTGGCTCTTGCTGATGAGGTGGTGAATATTGACCTTACTGCCGATGAGCTTCTGACCCGCCTGAAAGAAGGAAAGATCTATAAAAAAGAAAAAATCCAGACAGCGCTCAGTAACTTTTTTCAGAGCGGACATATTTTACAGCTTCGTGAGCTGGCTTTAAAGGAAGTGGCAACCCATGTGGAACGGAAGGTGGAAACAGAAATTAAAACTGAAAATTTCAAGCCTATAAAATTTCTGGCCTGTATCAGCAGCAATGAAAGGATTGCGAAGAATATCATCCGGAAAACAGCCCGTCTGGCAAGTTATTACAACAGCCCATGGACCGTTTTATATGTTCAGAAACCCTCTGAAAATCCTGAAAAAATTGCCCTCGACAAGCAACGGTATTTGATTAATAATTTTAATTTAGCACAGGAATTGGGTGCGAAAGTGGTGCGGATAAAAGAAAGCAGTGTACATAAAGGTATTCTGGAATATGTTATTGCCCATAATATGACCACAGTATGTATCGGGAAGCCTCACTCAAGCCTATGGCAACGCCTTTCCGGTTACAGCTGGATTTACACGCTCATGAACAGACTGAATGAAAGGCAGGTAGATATTATTATTTTATCGTAGAAGTAATGAAACTTAAAACAAAACTCACTTTAGGCGTAGGTCTTTTATTTTTGCTGATTGTTCTGCTTTCGGTAATTGGCTCCGTGTATATCAACAAGCTGAAATCAGATACGGAAAAGATTCTTACTGCCAACTATAACAGCCTGGAATTTTCCAAAAATATGCTGCTGGCCTTAGATAAGATCAGTATAGACAGTGCTGTTGCCGTAACCGATTTTCAGAAAAACAATAAGCTTCAGGAAAAGAACCTTACGGAATTCGGAGAGAGAGAAGCTACCCAGAATCTTAATCTTCACTTTCAAAGCTATCTGAAACAGCCTTCTTCCGATAAGGAAAAACTGATCCGTGAAGATCTGTCCAGGATTATGTCCCTGAATATGAAAGGTATTGAGCGCAAAAGTGATATTGCCATCATTACCGCTGAAAATGCTACATTCTGGATTGTAAGTCTGGGAACAGTCTGTTTTCTGATCGCTTTTATTCTGCTTTTTAATCTTCCCCAGACTATTGCAGAACCGATTAACCAGCTAACCTTCAGTATCCGGCAGATTGCAGATAAAAATTACAGCGAAAGGGTTCATTTCAAAGGAAGTGAGGAATTCAGCAGCCTGGCAGAATCTTTTAACATCATGGCGGAAAAGCTTCAGGAATACGAAAGCAGCAGTCTTTCCAAACAGCTGATGGATAAGAAACGGATTGAAACCCTGGTTAACAATATGCATGATGCCGTAATAGGACTGGATGAAAATCATTTTATCTACATGATTAATGATGAAGCGCTGAAAATTACAAATCTTAACAAAGAGGAAATTATCGGAAAAACGGCTCATGAAGTGGCTGTGAATAACGATCTGATGCGTGAACTGCTTAAAAATATCGAACATCCGGTTACCGAACCTATCAAGATCGTCCGGGATAACAAGGAAAATTATTTTGAACAGGATATTATTCCTATCAACATTGCCAAAACTGGGGAGAAAGAGAAAAAATATATCGGAAAAGTGATCCTGTTGCGGAATATTACCCCTTTCAAAGAGCTTGATTTTGCTAAAACCAATTTTATAGCAACCATTTCCCATGAACTGAAAACACCTATTTCAGCTATAAAAATGGGAGTCCAGCTGCTCGGTAACCAGAAATTCGGGGAATTGAATGAACAGCAGAAAGAATTATTGAAAAGCATTAACGAAGACGGACAGCGCCTGCTGGATATTACGGGAGAATTGCTGAACCTTTCACAGGTGGAAACCGGAAATATCCGTCTGACTGTCGAAAAGTGCTCACCAAAAGAAATAGTACAGACTGCTGTGAAAAATGTTGAAAAGCTGGCGGAACAGAAAAATATTTCCATTACCACAGAATATCTTATTGCTGATGATGATTTTGTCGCAGCCGATTTCGATAAAACGGTCTGGGTAATGAATAATTTCCTCACCAATGCACTGAAGCACTCGTTCCAGGATGAAACCATTCAGATTCTGGTAGAAAAACGGGACACTTTCATTCAGTTCAGCATTACCGATACAGGAAGCGGTATTGATGAAAAATACCACCGCCAGATTTTCGACCGTTATTTCCAGGTTCCAGGAGAACACCAGAACGGAACAGGACTTGGGCTCGCTATTTCCAAAAACTTTATTGAAAAACAGAACGGCGAAATTGGAGTGCAAAGCTCCCCGAATCAGGGAAGTACTTTCTTCTTCAGACTGCTGGTTTCATAAGGATTATTGCCATATATTTGAACAGGGAATATTAAATTTATTCTCATTAAAAACTTCTAATCTTATCTCTTAATGCCGACAGATCCTTTTGTTTATTTTTTTTATGCAATTCCCGCATTCTTTGTGGTTTCAGGAATTTTCTTTTTTATACAGAAAGATAAAATTATAGAAAAGTATAAGCAGCCGGATGCAGTGATATTAAAAAACATCAATGGAACTATGTCGACTGTCATTAAAAGTTCTCTGAGTTATAATAAAAGCTTTCAATGGTGTAGTTTTGAGATTCTTATGAATCAGAATTCTATGTTTTTGTTCCGTCGTAATTTTTATATCATTCCGAGAGGATGCATTAATCTGAGATTTAAATCTGATGTAAAGAATACAAGAAATCCAACGGTTCTCAGGGAGTTTAAAATCAATGCGAGTTCTGTTGAGTTGATCTATTATCCTGATTATATGATCAATGCAAAACGTACCATTTCTTTAAATGGTCTGAATGAAGAACAGATTTTACTTTTTCAGAAAGCTTTGAATAAGCAGACATAATTTTACTATTATTCATATCGGAAGCGAAGCAGGAAAAGGAAAAATAATAAAGAGGCTGCCTCAATGCGAGGCAGCCTTTTATGTAATAATTATTTAGCTGGCTACTGTTTTTCAATCAGATCTAAAAATTGTTGCTCATCATAAATGGTAATCGTTCCGATGTCCTGTGCTTTTTTCAGCTTGCTTCCGGCTTTTTCACCTACCACAAGATAATTCAGATTCTTGGAAACGGCAGAAATATTTTTCCCGCCATGCTTTTCTACCATTTCTTCTGCCTGTTCTCTGGTGAAAAGTGACAGTTTTCCGGTGAAAAGGAATGTTTTTCCTTCCAGCACGTTAGATAGAACTTCATTAGTGCTTTCTCCCTTTTCAAGTTGTACACCGTACGATTTTAAACGTTCGATCATCAGGAGGTTTTCAGAATTTTTAAAGAACTCTTCAATGCTTACCGCAATCTTGGTTCCGATGTCTTCTACCTGGCAGAGCTCTTCTACAGAAGCATTCTTCAGCTCTTCTATTGTAGGGAAATTTTTCACCAGCTTTTTGGCAACCGTTTCACCCACATGTTTAATTCCGATTCCGTACAGAACTTTTTCAAACGGGATTTCTTTGGATTTTTCAATTCCTGAAATGATGTTCTGGGCAGATTTTTCAGCCATTCTTTCCAGCGGAAGAAGCTGTTCTTTCGTGAGAACATAGAAATCAGCCGGATTTTCAATCAGTTTTTCCCTGTACAGCTGCTCAATCGTTTCACTTCCCAGGTTTTCAATATTCAGGGCCTTTCGGGAAACATAATGAATCATTCTTCCGACCACCTGAGGCGGGCAGTGAAGCTCATTCGGACAGAAATGGATGGCCTGATCTTCAATTTTTACCAGCTCCGTTCCGCATTCCGGACAATGTTTGATGTATTCTATTTCGCGGCTTTCGTCCGTTCTTTTTTCCGTATTCACGCCTACAATCTTCGGAATAATCTCTCCGCCTTTTTCCACATACACAAAATCCTGTTCGTGCAGATCCAGCTTTTTGATGATATCCTCATTGTGTAGAGAAGCTCTTTTCACGATCGTTCCGGCCAGTAAAACAGGCTTCAGATTGGCAACCGGAGTAATCGCTCCCGTTCTTCCCACCTGGTAGGATACGCTTTGTAATTCTGTCTCTACTTTTTCCGCTTTGAATTTATAAGCCATCGCCCATCGTGGAGATTTGGCGGTATAACCTAATTGACGCTGCTGCTGTAGAGAATTTACTTTCAACACAATTCCGTCAATCTCAAAAGGAAGATTATGACGTTCCGTATCCCAGAAGCTGATGAACTCCTTCACCTCATCCAGAGTTCTGCACAGTTTTGCCTGCTGGGATGTTTTGAAACCCCAGCTTTGTGCTTTCTGAAGCAGTTCCCAGTGGGTGTCTGTAGGGAAATCCTCGGAAATAAACTGGTAAAGCACCGATGAAAGCCCGCGTTTTCTTACCTCTGCGCTGTCCTGCATTTTTAAGCTTCCGCTAGCGGTATTTCGTGGATTCATAAAAGGATCAAGACCTTCTTCTTCACGCAGCTTATTGATCTTGTCAAAATTCTTTCGGGTTAAATAAATTTCACCTCTCATAAAAAAATGAGGAGGAAAATCACCTTTCAGGGTTAATGGAATATCGGAGATCGTACGGACATTCGGGGTAATTTCGTCTCCCTGGAAACCGTCACCACGGGTTACAGCCTGTACCAGCTTTCCGTTTTCATAAAGGATGGAAATAGAAGCGCCGTCATATTTAAGTTCCGCAACAAATTCTACAGGATCATTGATGGTTTTTATAATTCGTTTCTCCCAGTCTTCAAGATCATCAAAATCATAAGAGTTATCCAGAGAATACATTCTGAATTTGTGTTGAATGGTTGGGAAAACCTTTGTAATTCCGCCTCCTACACGTACGGTAGGTGAGTTTTCATCATAAAATTCAGGATGCCGGGCTTCAAGATCCTGAAGCTGTTCCAGTAACATATCAAATTCATAATCCGATATGGTAGGGGTATCCAGAAGGTAATAATTTTCGTTATGCTGATGAAGCTCTTTCCTGAGCTGTTCAATCTTTTGCTGTATATTTTCAGACATTCCTTTCTATCTTTTGAGCAAAAATAACTAAACTAATTTCATTTAAAAAATAACA
The DNA here is from genome assembly GCF_001295265.1 of Chryseobacterium indologenes. Taxonomy (GTDB): domain Bacteria; phylum Bacteroidota; class Bacteroidia; order Flavobacteriales; family Weeksellaceae; genus Chryseobacterium; species Chryseobacterium indologenes_A. Next base: position 38,939 of record NZ_LJOD01000018.1, read on the forward strand.
GAATCAAATAGTACAGGAAAATTAAAAAACCTTAATATCAGTCAAGATGTTGGTTGTGTTAATTTTAGAATAAGTGTTCATTATAATTTAACATAACGTTATAGTTTTATTGAAAATTTGTTAAAACTCTCTTAAACAGAAGCTGCCGTAAGTCAAAATACCTTTGCACATCTAATTTGTAAAGATGAGAAAAGTAAAGATTGTACTGGGATTATTGTTTCTGGGATTTGGAACTTTAGCATATGCGCAGACTACGCAGGCTTCCATTGTGGGAAAAATAACAGGATTGGGCCGGGCTGCTCAGGAAAAAGTGAAAGTAACGATCGTGAACGAGTCTACAGGGTTCAGGACGGAGACAGAGACCAACTCAAAAGGAGAGTATATTTTTAAGGAAATACCTTTGGGGGGACCTTATACAGTGATTGTTGATGATGAGAAGAAAGAAGGCTACAATGTTAACTTCGGAGATCAGGTTACTGTGAATATGACTATAGGAACCGGAGAAAAAGTACTGGATGAAGTAATTGTTACCGGAAATCTGAAAAATAAGATCGGAAATCTGGGGGCTGCTACAGCCATTTCTGCCAAAAACATCAGTATGCTTCCTGTGAATGGGAGAAACTTTACCAACCTTACAGAGCTGTCACCTTTAAGCGGTAAAGGCGGAAACCTGTCCGGGCAGCTGGGATCTTCCACCAATTTTACCATTGACGGGATGACAGCTAAAAACCCAACCTCAGCAGGATCCACAACGAGCAGAAGCGGTGCGCCGTTTTCTATTTCCATAGAAGCGGTACGTGAATTTAAAATCACCACCAACCAGTATGATGTTACCCTGGGCAGAAGCGGAGGAGGAACCGTAAGTGCCGTTACCAAATCGGGAACCAATACATTTTCCGGAAGTGCCTGGGAATATTTAAGAACAAACTGGCTTTCCAGCCCTTACGACATCAGGGGAAATAAAAGAGATAATGACTTTTCTACTTCACAGTTCGGGTTTTCATTAGGTGGGCCGGTTATTAAAAATAAACTTCACTTCTTTGTAGCATGGGATCATCAGCTGGATTCCAGACCGTTAACTATCGCAGATATCAGATCGAAAGATGACGAAAAAAGATTCAATACCACAACAGAAACCCTGAATCAGTTCCTGAATATTGCAAGATCAAACTATGGGGTAGGAAATTCACCGCAGTTCGGTACCTTCGATAAGGTGAGAAACTCTGATGCTGCCTTTTTACGTCTTGACTGGCAGATCAGTCCCAAACATTTACTGACATTAAGAAATAACTTTACATATGATCTGAATAAAAACGGCCTGGGTGATAATACCAGCATCAACTTCTTTGAATCCTACGGAAACGATAAGAACTTTGATAACAGCTTACTCCTGACGTTAAGATCGAATTTAAAGCCTAACCTGACCAATGAGCTTAAAGCACAGTATCTCTATACTTTCCAGGACAGTTATCAGAACAGCCAGCTGGGAGGCCCTGTACCGAGAGCTATTGTTGAAAATATTGTTTCTCCGGGAGTAGGGGCAACCAATATTCAGATCGGAGGTCATCGTTTTGCCCAGGAAAGTTTTAAAAACAATGTATTCCAGCTTGTAGACAATTTGTATTACAATACCGATAAAGTTAAATATACTTTTGGAGCTGATCTGATGTTTACTACCGCAAAATCAGTGTACGGAAGTGAGGTGAACGGAAGATTCCATTTTAAAGAAGATGATAAAAAATATCCGTCCAATCTTTACAACTTTGAAAACTTCAGGCCTTACAGGTTTTACAGGGAAGTTCCTTTAATGGATGATCCGTCCGTAAGATCCAATATCTGGAATATTGGAGTATATGGTCAGTTCCAGACCAAAATTGCAGAAGGCCTCGATTTGATGGCGGGGCTCAGATTAGATTACGGAGGGTACCCGAAAGCGGAGCTGAACCAGAAACTGTATGATGAAATGGGAATCAGAACAGATCATAAAATCAAATCATTTGTGATCCAGCCCAGATTCCAGTTTGAATGGAATATCAATGAACAGAACAAAGACTTCTTAAAATTCGGTGCCGGAATCTTCTCTTCAGATATCAACAATTACATGGTGATCAATAACCTGGTTTTCGACGGGAAACATTTGGCAACGGTGGATGTAGATCCTATGGCAGTAGGTCTTGTTCCGGATTTCTACAGCTATAGAAGAGATTACAGCACTGTTCCTTCACTTGCTCAGTATCAGATTCCTACCATCAATTATACAGGTGAAAATGCAAGAGTTCCGATTGTTTATAAAGCAAACATCTCTTATACCCATTTCTTTAATGAAAGATTCAGAGCGGGAATTGCAGGATATATGGCTTTAGGAAGGAATAATTATTTCTACTATGACAGAAACATGAAGGCCAATCCGGAATTTACATTGGCCAATGAAGGTGGAAGAGGTGTATTTGTGCCTGCTTCATCCATTGATGAGCTGGGAAGAACAGACTGGAAAAAAGGAAGGATTAACAATAATTTCGGAAGAGTGCTGGAGCTGGTCAGCGATGGTAAAGTCAACCAGTTTTCTTTTGTAGTGGACACCAGCTACCGTTACTGGAAAGACGGAGAGATTACAGCAAGTTATACATGGTCTGATATTAAAGACAATACTTCATACAACGGAAACGTAGCCAATTCTGCAACCCTGTCTACCCTGATCCAGAGTGATCCCCGAGATCTGAGGATGAGCTATTCTGATAACCAGTTCAGAAATAAAATTGTGCTGTATGGTAACTCACCAACGATTGCCGGATTTACGCTTGGAATAAGGTATTCAGGCATCGGAGGGACACGTTTTTCATTAACGGCAGGAGGAAACGTGAACGGAGACTTCGTAGATTCAAATGACTTAGCCTATATTTTCCCGGATATTACCAAACCGCTTCTTGATGATCCGGCTGTGGGAAAAGCCCTGAAAGACTATATCAGCGAATATAACAACAAAATTGCTGAGCGTAATGCAGGGAAGAACGGCTTTTATGGTGTTTGGGATGTACGTGTAGCAAAGAAAATTAAATTTAACAAAATTGGCGCGTTTGAGCTTTCCGTGGATATTTTCAACGTAGCTAACCTGCTTAACAAAGAATGGGGTGTTAACAAATCGTACGGAAATGTGGCCCTGTACAGAATAAAAACATTCAATCAGGCAACAAGACAGTTTGAATATATTAAAAACGCAAACGGTTTGGCTCCGCTTTCGGGAAATCCATACCAGATTCAGATTGGAGCGAAATACAGCTTTTAACAATTTAAACGTATCTTTATCAAAAGTTAATCAGACTTTTAATTAATTATCAGATTATATTATGAAAAATTTTATCTTAGGGTTAGCAGTTTTAAGTACAGTTCTCATGAAGGCACAAACCCAGATCATTGCACACAGAGGCTATTTCCAGTCTCAGCCTGCGACCACAGAAAATTCCATTAAGTCATTGGAAAATGCTCAGAAATTAAAAATATACGGATCCGAATTTGATGTAAGAATGACGAAAGACGGTGTACTGGTCGTAAATCATGATGAGCACCACGGTAAGATGGAAATCTCAGAAACTTCTTTCAAAGAACTGGAAACATTAAAATTATCGAACGGAGAAAAATTCCCGACCCTGAAAGATTATCTTAAGCAGGGTAAAAAAGATCCGTCTATGAAACTTATCGTTGAGATCAAGCCGGATAAAACCCCGGAAAAGGAAAATGAGATCACCCGGAAAACCATTAAAATGATCAAAGAAATGAAGCTGGAAAATCAGAGCGAATTTATTTCTTTCAGTCTGAATATCTGCAAAGAGATCAAAAGACTGGAACCGGCATTCAAAGTACAGTATCTGAATGGTGAGCTGTCTCCTGAACAGATCAAAAAAGAAGGTCTGGACGGGATGGATTACCATTACAGCGTGTTCCAGAAAAATCCATCATGGATTGCTGAAGCGAAAACATTAGGATTGATTACCAATTCCTGGACCGTGAATGATCCTTTAATCTATGAAGAGCTGAAAAAGCAGGGAATCGGTTTTATAACCACAAACATTCCCGATCAGCTTAAAAATAAATAAATTCTGCTGAAAGAATTAAAGATTACAGCCTGTCTCCCTAAAAAGAGGCAGGTTTTTATTTGAACATGAGTTTCAATAAAAGATATACATGTATTAATAAAATCTGCATCAGCTAGAGAAATAAATCCGGAAAAATTAAGCTGTTTTATTTTTAAGCTATTGTTTATCAATGTTTAAACCAGTTTTGTTTTTATTCTCCCTGAAAAAGACAATAAAGATAGGCAAACGCTCCCGGGAAATAGTATTAAAAATCCTTAATTTGTTAAACACTTGTTTATTAGGATTGTATTTAATGTTAACAATAATAAATTAACATTTTGTTTAATAAATATTTAAAAAATGTTAAAACCGTATTAAAATCATAGTCATAATGTCGTTTTAATTTTGCGCAAACAAAAAGGATATGCGTAAAGAGACACAGAAACTGTTGGTTTTATCGCTGCTGGGATTAGTCAGCGTTAATCTGACAGCTCAGCAGAAAGTAAAAAAAGATACGATTAAAGGCATTGATGAAGTGGTAGTTACTGCTTTAGGAATCAAAAGGCACGATAAGGCTTTAGGATATGTTGCAGAAAAAGTAGGCTCGGCAGTTTTTGAGGAAACACAGAATAACAACTGGGCACAGTCAATGGAAGGAAAAGTGGCCGGATTAAAGATCCAGACCGCCGGAGCAGGACCACTGGGAACTTCCCGGATTACCTTAAGAGGAGAAAAATCCATGATTATGGACCATAACTATGCTCTGATTGTTGTTGACGGTGTTCCGTTGGGAAATTCTACCACAGGTTCCGGAACTCCGGCTTACGGAGCAGGTTCCGGAGGAGATGTTCCCATTGATTTAGGAAACGGATTAAACAGCATCAATCCGGATGATATTGAATCAGTAACGGTTCTGAAAGGAGCCTCTGCAGCTGCTTTGTACGGTTCACGTGCGGCAAATGGTGCTTTAATGATCACGACGAAATCCGGAAAAACCAAAGACGGAAAACTGAGAGTAACCTTCAATTCATCTTCAAGTTTTGATACCGTACTGAAATGGCCGGACTGGCAGTATGAATACGGACAGGGAACCCTTGCCAAAAATGCTGCGGGACAGTTTTATTATTCTTACGGGCTTTCTCCGGATGGAGCCAGCACAGGCGGAACGAGCAGCGCCTTCGGACCAAAATTTGCAGGGCAGTACTATTTTCAGTATGATCCTACGGTACAGGGCCAGAGCCTGGAAAGAAAAGAATGGAGGGCTTATAAAGATAATATTAAAGGTTTCTGGAGACCTGGTTCTACCTATTCCAACAGTATTGCTGTGGAAAGTTCAAACGAGAAAACAAGTTTCAGGTCCTCACTTACCTATCTGAATAATGAATGGATGATGCCTAATACCGGTTTTGACCGTTTTAATTTTGCCTTATCTTTTGCGCATCAGCTTACTAAAAAATTAAAAATCTCTACCAAATTCGCATACAACACAACAAAAAGTGATAACCTTCCGGCAACAGGATACAACAACCAGTCAATTTCTTATTTTATGATCTTCCAGAATCCGAATGTGGATCTCGGGTGGTATAAACCGATCTGGAAATACGGTCAGGAACAGGTAGATCAGATCCATCCTTTCAGCTCCTATATTGATAACCCTTACCTCATTGCCTATGAGATGCTGAATGGGGTCAGAAAGAAAAATATTACCGGAAATATTACGGCAGATTATCAGTTCAACAATAATTTCAGTCTGATGCTGAGATCAGGAGTGGAAATTCTGAATGAAACAAGAACAACCAGAAGACCATGGAGCTCTGCCAACTATCTGAACGGCTTCTACAGGGAACAGTATATTAAAAATCATGAATATAATAACGATCTTTTATTCTCTTATAAAACAGACCTTAATAAATTCAGCCTTTCTGCCTCTGCAGGAGGTAGTATCCGATATAATGAATACATAATGACGGATTATCAGGCCATCGGACTGAAAACAGCCGGGCAATATATTCTTACCAATGCCCTTTCTATCCCGGTAAAATATCCTACCCCTGCTGATAAACAGGTAGACAGTGTCTATGGATTGTTAACGCTGGGATATGACAATAAGGTTTTTGTGGATGTTACGGGAAGAAACGACTGGAGTTCCACACTTCCGAAGCAGAACAGATCTTTCTTTTATCCATCAGTAAGCACCAGCTTTATTCTTTCGGATATTTTTAATCTGAAAAGCAATATCATTAATTTCTGGAAACTGAGAGGATCATGGGCCAAAGTAGGTATAGACAGTGACCCGTATCTGCTGGATAACTATTATTCCGCAAGCAATATTACAGGAAGTGTTGTGGCACCTATGACTTTCAATAATCCTAACCTGAGGCCGGAAAAAAACACCAATATAGAAGCCGGTATGGATTTCAGCCTCTTCAAAAACAGACTGAATCTTAACTTTACCGCCTATCGGAACGTGAGTGAAGACCAGATTATTCCTGTATCCCTTCCTTATGAAAGCGGATATTCCAAAAGAGTGATCAATGCAGGGAAAATCCGTAACAGGGGATTTGAATTTTCAGCAGATATTTATCCGGTAAAGATAAAAAACTTCTCATGGAAAGTAGGTGGAAACTGGTCTGTCAATGAAAACAGGGTGATGACCCTTCCTGAAGGATTTGACGGGATTATTTCCGGTGTGGGAGATGTGGTATTCTATAAAATGGAAGTAGGAGGCTCGCTGGGAGATATGTATGGTTTTAAATTATTAAGAACTCCTGACGGACAGGTGATTTATGGAGATAACGGACTTCCTGGAAGACCTGCGGATATAGAAAAAGTAGGCAATGCGTTTCCGAAATGGAGAGCCGGCCTTCAGAATGACTTTAAGATCAGGAATTTCACCATCAGTTTCTCATTTGACGGACAGTACGGAGGAATTGCCTATTCCCAGTCCCATCACAAAATGTCTGAACAGGGAAAGCTTACCTCTACACTGGCAGGAAGGGAAACCGGGATGATTGTAGGAGAAGGTGTTGTAATGAATGCAGACGGAACTTACAGCCCGAATACAAAAGCGGTGAATATCTCTGCTTATTATGGAGACTATTACAGAAGAGCTAATGTGGAAACCAACAGCTTCAGTACAGATTTTATAAAGCTTAGAGATGCCAGGATAGCGTATTCTTTCCCAAGAGAAACCATCAGATCTCTAGGGCTGGAAGATCTTACCCTAGCTGTGTTCGGAAAAAACCTGTGGATGTGGACCAAATTTCCAATGTTCGACCCTGAAGTGGCAACCCTTAATAATTCTACCATTACACCCGGAGTTGAAATGGGGCAGCTTCCTTCAGCAAGAACCATCGGGTTTCAGTTAAATCTTAAATTCTAAATCCAAAACAATGAAAAAAATATTCATACATCTGGCATTAGCGGTTTCAGTCTTCGCCCTTAATTCCTGTGACAGAACTTTTGAAGAAATCAATACCGATACCGGCAGGATCAAAGATCCGTCTGTAGGAAGCCTTCTGGCACCTATTCAGTATGAAATGGGAAGCTACGGTTACAACAGGGCAGATGATTTTACCTTTGATATCATGCAGAACGCTTTGGATTTTCCGAATGAAGGAAATACCTACAGCAGGTATTATATGGATGAAAAAAGTGGGAACGGATACTGGAATACGTCATACAGATGGCTGAAACAGGTCAATGATCTTAAAAAATATGCCATTAAGGAACAGAATAACAACTATCTGGCCATATCCATGGTCCTCAATGCCTGGATTACGGCCAATCTTACAGATGCGTTCGGAGATGTTCCGTTTACTGAAGCCGTAAAGCTGGAAGAAGGAATAATGAAACCGAAATTCGATAAGCAGAAGGATATTTATGTCCAGCTTCTGAATGATCTGAAAACCGCCAATACTTTATTTGATCCTACAAAAACTTTAACGGAAACAGATCTGTTTTATAATGCCAATACCAACAGTCAGACCGGTATTCTGGGATGGAAAAAATTCTGTAATTCACTTTCACTAAGGCTTCTGACCAGAATCCTGAGCAGAAACGGAGAAGTGAATGTTTATGAAAGAATCCGGGAAATTGTTAATAATCCTGCCACTTATCCGGTTTTCCAGAATAATAATGACAGTGCGGTTCTTCCTCTTTCTGGGATATCGCCTTATCTGCCGCCTATTGCACGCCCTCAGGATTTCACCGCATACAGGGCTGCCGGAGAATTTTTCATAAATGCGATGAAAGATAATAATGACCCGAGGCTAAGTATGTTTTTTACAAAAGCTAAAAGCCTGTCTGGGGCTGATCTTGGATATAAAGGCGCACCTTCCGGATATGCGCTGGGAAGCTCTTTTGATTACCAGCCTTCCAATCTTAATCAGAATCTGGCCAAAGCTCCTTTAAAAGTCCTGATTATGACGTATTCTGAAGTGCAGTTTATCCTTGCCGAACTTGTTAATAAAGGAATTATTACCGGAAATCAGCAGACGTTCTATGAAACAGGAGTAAAATCGATTATTGAACAATGGGGAGCAACGGTTCCTGCGGATTACTTCAATAACAGCAACGTGGCTTATAACGGCTCTCTGCAAAGGATTATGATGCAGAAATATATCTCATTGTTTTTTGTAGATCACCAGCAATGGTATGAATACCGACGTACGAAGCTGCCTGTGCTTCCCAACAACGGAGGACTGCTGAATGGCGGAATAATGCCGGTAAGATTTATGTATCCTACAACCACCAAAGTAATGAATGCAGAAAATTATAATGCAGCAGTACAATCCATGGGAGGAGATAATATCAATGTGAAAATGTGGTGGAATAAATAAAAAGAACCAATATTATGAATATTAGAATAAAATTTTTAATGCCTTCTCTGCTGGTTTCAGCAATGGCATTTTCCCAGACATCCGTTTCCGGTTATGTATATGAGGATATCAATAAGAACCAGAAGAAAGAAAACCGTGAAAAAGGGCTGGAAGGAGTTTCTGTTTCCAACGGAGCACAGGTAGTGCTTACGGATAAAAACGGAAGATACAGCCTTCCTGTTGAGGATGGGCAGACCCTTTTTGTGATTAAACCATCCGGATATCAGACTGCATTCAACAGCAATAATCTGCCTCAGTTTTACTATCACCATAAGCCCAAAGGTTCACCCGCCGATTTTAAATACAAAGGATCTGCACCCACAGGAGAACTTCCCAAAGAACTGAATTTCCCGCTTTATAAGCAGAATGAAAGCAAAAATTTCGATATTCTGGTTTTCGGGGATCCTCAGCCTTATACAGAAAAAGAACTGGATTACTTCAAAAGAGGAATCGTAAACGAAGTAAAAAATACGAAGAAAAATGCGGTGTTGGGAATCAGTCTCGGGGATCTGGTAGGGGATAATTTAAGCCTTCAGAAGCCTTATGCAGATGTGATGAGAGAAATAGGTCTTCCATGGTATAATGTTATGGGAAATCATGATATGAACTATGATGCGAAAGAAGATCACCTTTCAGACGAAACCTTTGAAGCGAATTTCGGACCTGCCAATTATTCCTTCAACTACGGGAATGTCCATTTTATTATTTTGGATGATATTCTATATCCTGATCCGAGAGATGGTAAAGGATACTGGGGCGGATTTCGTGAAGACCAGCTGAAGTTCATCGAAAATGATCTGAAGCTGGTTGATAAGAATAAGCTGATCGTAGTTTCTTTCCATATTCCACTGGAACATCATAACGAGGATAACTTCAGAAATGCTGACCGCCAGAAACTTTTTGATTTCCTGCAGCCTTTTGAAAACGTATTGCTGTTATCGGCACATACCCACATCCAGCAGCAGATTTTCTATGGTAAAAAAGCAGGCTGGGCCGGGATAAAAGAACTTCATGAATACAATGTAGGAACCACCTGCGGAGACTGGTATTCCGGAACTCCTGACGACTCCGGACTTCCGACATCAACTATGAGGGATGGTACTGCTAAAGGGTATTCATTCATCAGCTTCAATGATAATCAGTATAAGGTTAAATACAAAACTGCCGGAAAGCCTGAAAACTACCAGATTCAGTTGTATGTACCTAAAGTAATTCCTTATCCTTCAAAAACATCAGCTAAAGTTCTGGCCAACTTCTTTATGGGCAGTAAAAAAGATAAGGTTGAATACAGGATAGACAACGGGAACTGGGAAGCAATGGAATACGATGAAACCGTAGATCCCAATTTTGCTCTTTCCGTTTTCAAGTGGGACAGCACCCAAAACCTTTTCCCGGGCAGAAGACCTTCCAATCCGGAGTTGTCAAAACATATCTGGACCATTGGTTTTCCTAAAAAATTAACCTTGGGAAAACATACTATTGAGGTGAGAGCTTCTGATATGTATGGAAACCAGTTTACAGCTTCCGGGGAGTTCGAGGTTCAGAATCCTGTTATTATTCCATAAGCTTTTCATTTTTTTACTATACTTTCAGATTGAAAAACCGGTTTTTTAGAAGCCGGTTTTATTATTTTTTGAAAATGTACTTATTCAACTTATACTGTTTTAGAATAATAACGCAAATACTGGCAGGTCTGTGGGATATTTTTATTCGGAAACCAATAAAACAGCTATTAAAATTCCATTAAATATGCTTTCTTCAGCTTTCATGAAAATGATCTTTCGTAACTTTGTTTACAGTAAAAATACCATTATGAATATAAGCGGAAAAAATGCCGTGGTAACCGGCGGCGGAAGAGGCCTTGGAAAAGCGGTGGCTTTAGCACTGGCCAATGAAGGAGTAAACATTGCTGTAACGGGCAGAAATGAAGAAAATCTTAAAAATACGGTTGAAGAGATCCAAAATCTTGGCGTAAAAGCAGAATATGCCGTGTTCAGTATTGATAACGAAGCTGAGGTAAAAGCAGGCATTGAATCCCTGGCGGAAAAATTAGGGGGAATTGACATTCTGATCAATAATGCGGGGATCGGAGATTTCGGAACAATTGAAGAAATGCCTTCCGAAACCTGGGAGCAGGTCATTAAAACCAATTTATTCGGAGTATATTATGCCGCAAAAGCAGCCCATCCTTTCCTGAAAGAAAGAGGAGAGGGAGACATTGTAAACGTAGCGTCTACAGCCGGATTAAAAGGAGGTCCGAATATGTCAGCCTATGCCGCTTCAAAAGCAGCCGTGGTTTCCTTATCCCAATCGATGATGGCAGAATGGAGAAAGCAGAACATCCGTGTAATTACATTAACTCCTAGTACAATTGCTTCTGATATGAGCATCCAGGGAGGTCTCACAGACGGAAATCCGGATAAGGTGCTTCAGCCTGAAGACTTCGCAGAATGGGTAAGGGATATTCTGAAAATGAACAGAAGAGCATTGATTGCCAACGGTTCCATTTTCTCTACGAATCCATAAGGTTTTAATAATTTAGCGTAATAGAAGCGGGCTTTAGTCCGCTTTATTTGTGTATGGCTGATACCTATCTGATTCTTTAAACTTGTTATAACATCCATATTCAATAAACTTGTTTAAACTTTTTGCATAGATGATATTATAAAAGTTTCAGAAGAATAAAATCACTAAAGTGTTTAAAATAAAAACTTTTGTAGTTTAATAAAAAGTTTAAACAGCTTTAATGTTTAACAATCAACAAAATATAAAATCCTCCGGCTTTAGCCAAAACTTACCCTTTCCATTTTTTTAACCGTAATAACATTAGTATTTTTGCAGCAAATTATTCACATGCAAAATTATTTAGAATTCAATTTCAAGATCACTCCGCTACAACCATGGAATGAGATATTAATGGCAGAGCTTATAGAAATAGGCTTTGACAGCTTTACCGAAGAGATTGACGGAATTTTAGGATATATTCAGACGGAATTGTTCAACGAAGAAGAGTTGAAAGCCCTTCCTATTTTCGAAAACGAAAATGTACAGATCAGCTATTCTTTTGAAGAAATGCCAAATATCAACTGGAATGAAGAATGGGAAAAAAACTTTTCTCCAATCAATATTGATGATAAGGTCTTAATCAGAGCAGAGTTCCATGAACCGGTACCAGGGATGCATGAAATTATTATCCAGCCTAAAATGTCTTTCGGAACCGGACATCACCCTACCACCCACCTGATGATCCAGCAGATGATGGAGATTGATTTTAACGGGAAAAAGGTTCTGGATATGGGTTGTGGTACTTCAGTACTTGCTATTTACGCCAAACAGCTGGGAGCAGGAGAAACCAAAGCAATTGATATTGATGAATGGTCGGTAGAGAATTCAAAGGAAAATGCAGCCAGAAATGGAGTTGAACTGGATATTGAACAGGGAACCGCGGAGAATTTAGGAAAAGAGCATTATGATATTATTTTAGCCAATATCAACAGAAATATCCTGATCTCTGATATTCCTGCCTATGTTTCTGTTTTGAATAAAGGAGGAAAGCTTCTTCTTTCGGGATTGTGCTTCTTTGATGTGGCTGACATTCTTGAAGTATGCAAAGAAAACGGTCTGGAACTGAAAAAACAGCTGCAGCGTGAAGAGTGGGTAAGCCTGCTTTTAGAAAAATAATAATACAAGATGAATATGAGGTTTTTAATGACGGGGATATTACTGCTGATTTTTCATTGTTTTTCAGCACAGACAGTTGACGAAATATATCCTGACACTATCTTTGATTTTACAGAAAATAAACCCCAGAAAATTTTTACCGACTGGACAAGGATCCGGAAAGATCCCGATGTGAAATCCCAGATACTGGATTCGCTTCCAACCAACCATCAGGTGATGATCCTGAAAAAGGAAGATGCCGTCCTGAAGCTTGGAGAGAGAGCTGCTAACTGGTATAAAGTTTCTTATCAAAAGGGAGATTTTGCTTCTGAAGGATATGTCTGGGGGGCTAATCTTTGTGTGGGCTACCGCAACAGGAACGGGTATGATTTCCTTTTCGGACTGGCAAAGACCATTGACAGGAAAAATCAGTATAATCAGATGGAAAAGCAGAATATTGCCGGAATTAAAATCATAGAAGGAAATACATTAATTGATGAAGTGTATTTTGATGCCGGAAGGGGAGAAGAACTGAGGTCTGCCACATTCAATATAGAAAGCAATCACAAGCTGCAGAATGTAGAATTTACATTAAAGGTTTCTACTTCAGGAGATGCCTGTACAATTGCCAGCTACGATCAATATGTATTTTTTAAGGATAAAAAGCTGGTTACCCTTCCCCGTCTGATGAGTGTAAGTGATGCCGGGGTATTTTATCATTCAGAAGAATTTATATTCCCGAATGACAAAGGTGGTATTCCCAATGCCTTCATCCTGAAAACAAAAGATATGGAACTGGATGACAAAGACCGGGAAAAGAAAACACAGTTTTCCAAAACCTATCTCTGGAATGGAAGTTCCTATAAGCTGAAATAAAACTCAGAATAAAAGAAAATTCAACCGCTGTATCTGATGCAGTGGTTTTTGTTTTTATGGAGGCTCAAAAATATTCAGATCATCTTTGCCGGAATGATCAACAAATTTTTGTTCTGGCTAAGGCTAAAGGTACAAAAATATGGTATTGAAACTTATTTCTGACTTTGCCCGTGATACGTATGAAATACCTTAAGCAGCATTAAAAAAATAGTACTTTGCATGCAAAAACAATTGCCAGTATGCTTAGGATTGATAAAATAACGCCTAAAAAAGAAAAAAGAATGGGTATTTTTCCCATTAAATCCGTTTCATTATTTTTTTTCATAATTATAAGCCTAATTCTAGTTGATTCTGTATTAATTCGAAATACTTTCCTTTGTTCCTGATTAACTCATCATGGCTGCCTTTCTCAATAATTTCTCCGTTATCCAGGACGATAATCTGATCTGCATTTTTTACAGTAGACAGCCTGTGAGCTACGATAATCATTGTTTTATTTTTGAAATAACGATCAATATTTTCGACGATAATTCTTTCATTTTTTGCATCTAAAGAATTGGTAGCTTCATCAAAAAATAAATAATCAGGATTTTTATAAATAGCTCTGGCAATTAATATCCGCTGTTTTTGCCCGTGGCTTATGCCTATTCCTTCTGTGCCTATTAAAGTATGTAATTTAAGAGGTAATTTATCAATAAAATCATCAATATTGGCCAGCTTAACAGCATTTAATAATTTTTCCGGATCGGCATTTTCTTCTAAAGAAATATTGTAGGAAATTGTATCTGAAAATATAAAACTATCCTGCAGAATTACTCCGCATTTATTTCTCCATAAAGTATTTTCAATGTCTTCCAGAGGTGTTTCATCCAGTAGTAAATTACCCTGCTGGGGTTTATAAAACTTAAGAATCAGCTTTAAAAGGGTGGTTTTACCGCTTCCGCTTACTCCAACAATAGCAGTGGTTTTGCCTTTAGGAATTTTTAGAGATATGTTTTTAAGAATATCATTGGAATGATCATAAGAAAAGTTTATATTTTCAATATTGATGTCCTGAATTTCATTGAGTTTTGAAACTTTGCTTATATTTTCTTCATCCGGTTTATTATGAATTTCATTAAGTCTTTCAAAACTCACTTTTACCAGCTGATACTGCATGACAAAGTTGATTAATTGACTGATGGGCACATTTAATCCTCCGATTATATACATAACTGCAAGCATGCTCCCTATGGTGAGTGTTCCATTCATGACAGCAATTGCCGAAACAAATACAACCAATATGTTCTGAAAAAAGCTGATAAACCTGTAGCTTTCATATTGTTGATTAATTTTAAGCTTGTCAATGTTATTCAAATAAACATTGGTCTGTATTTTCTGCCATTCATTTCGCTTGTTTTCCTCTAAATTATTTAATTTGATTTCATGCATTGAATTAATCAGCTCATAAATCTTGTTTTGGTCCTTTGCATTAAGGGAAAATGTTTTTTTATCCAGAACCTTGACCTTCTTAAAAAAACTGAAGATCCATCCTAGTTCAACAGCGGTACAAATACAGATAATCAGGAAAATGGTTAAATTAAAATATAGCAGTACAAAGGAATAAATGATAATGGTAAAAATAGAAAAAACAGCCTGAATAAGGTCTTTAGACAGGAACGCTTCAATTCTTCTGTGATCATTAATCCGCTGCGTTAAATCTCCTATGTTTTTACTGTTGAAAAATTTGAGCGGAAGTTTCATTAATTTCACCAGAAAATCAGAAATAATAGACAGGCTGATTCTGCTGCTGATATGAATAAAAAGCCAGGATCTGTAAAATTCCAGACCTACCTTACTGATAAATAAAGTGATCTGAGCGATTAGAATTAAGTAGATCAGGGATATGTTTTTCTGAGCGACCCCTTTATCAATAATTTTTTGTGAAAAGAAGGGAAAAATAAGCTCTATACATGAAGATATTAATAAGGTGAGCGCAATAAAAAATAACTGCTTTTTATATTTTCTTAAATATTGGATGACGTATTGTAAATTTCCCCGTTTAGGTTTTTTTTTAAGAGTTTTTTTTTCCTCGTTATTGTTAGCAGGCTCCATAAGTAAAACAATTCCTTCCTCCTGATTTTGTGACCATCCTTTTAAGAATTGGTCTTTTGAATATGTGGCTTTTCCAAATTCGGGGTCGGCTATCATAACCTTATCCTTTGTAATAGTATATACTACGATAAAATGATTTTGATTCCAAAATGCAATAAAAGGAACAGGGGCGTTGTTTACTAAAGAATCATAATCTGTTTTCGCAATGAGGGTCTCAAACCCAAGAGACGAAGCAAAAGCTTCCAGTTTTTTGATTGATATTCCATTGTATTGAAGCTCATCAGTAAAATACTCATCAGTATAGGTTTTATTGTAGTAATCACTAATCATTCGCAAACAGACAAATCCGCAGTCTGTGCTGGAAAGTTGATAATAAAACGGAGTTTTTTTTAAGCGAAACCATTTTTTATTAAACATAATTCTGCAAATGTTTTTTCATTTAAAATTTCTTTATAAGGCGCAAGATCAAGCAACAAAAAACCTTTACTAATTAATTTTAATCTATCGTTTCTATAGGTGGCGGATATTGCATTTCCATATTTCTCCCAGAAATTATATAAACCGTACCAGACATAAATAGCCTGAACCAGATTCCGGATCGTTATTGAATTATTTGACCACGGAGAGATTACAGTTCTTCCCATTTCATTAGATACTTCTCTGCTGGGCTGCCAGACATTAAGCTCATCAATCATGTATAATAACCCGTGAATTGCTTCATGAACCAATGCATCTACAATGACACTGTCCTCAACCGTATGTCCGTTACAGATCAGAACCCTCCCGATATAGCCTCCATCTGACCCTGAAGTAAAAAGAGTTTCCTTTCCTGGAATTTTTCTCAATAACAGGGTATAGATATGCTTTTGAATTAAACATTTTACAATAGGATCGAACATCTCATAAACCCTTGTTAAATTATCTGTCATCTCCTCAGCCTCAGAATAATCATAGGTTGTTGACAGCCATTCTTTAGGCATATGCTCCTCATCAACCCTGTTATATGCGCTGAAACAATCAATAGGTATTTTTGTATCAGACAAATAAGGGGTAGAGAAAGTTTCAAAATTGTTATTTCCTGTGTGATTGATGAAGAATGATCCATCCAATGCCCAGGAGCTGTCCGAATATTCTGCATAATCAAATGCTTTTTTCAATTTTGCTTTTTCCATCTCTATTGCGTACAAAAAAAACAACTTTAACTGGTTCTGATCAAAATCATTCTGCCATAACAGCCTATTGATAACCTCAGGAGTTCGCAGCAAACTCTTTTTTTGTTTTGAACCCAGTTCCTCATAATGTTCTTCAATTTTATTTTCTTTAATAAAAGCCAGGAAAAGATTATTAATAAAATGGTTAAATGTGTTTTCTACAGTTGTGAAAATAGGACAGCTTTCATCAGAAAATAGTAATGCATGACGGGCAAGAGATATGTTTAATGATTGATCTTCCATTGTATTAGTTTTTATAGATTATTTTCCATTTCATTTTCATATTCCAGTTTTGTAATCATAGTGTCCTGGATTACTTCTTCAGGTAAGCTTGATACAATTCTGTTTTGGATATGAATGATGAGTTTCATAAGATTAGAGCAGTAGATACTGGGATTGTCAAAATGTTTATCATGTGAAAAACGATGGGGGAGATACCCTCCGCCACATATTTCCTTAACCCTGCATTTTTTGCATGTCTGGGATAAAATTTTATGGCTTAACTGATACGTCTTTGCTAAAGGGGTTTGTAAGGCATCATCAAAACTCGTAGTATTTACATTAGCGTTTCCTTTGGTAAAGCCATCTCCGCATATTTTTAATACATCCAGAGATTCTATATCACCATTGGTTTCAATA
Organism: Chryseobacterium indologenes; assembly: GCF_001295265.1. Lineage (GTDB taxonomy): Bacteria > Bacteroidota > Bacteroidia > Flavobacteriales > Weeksellaceae > Chryseobacterium > Chryseobacterium indologenes_A. The sequence goes on from NZ_LJOD01000018.1 coordinate 56,369, forward strand.
ACAAGTACATCTGTATTTTTGTTACCCATACTGTCGGAAGACACGTCATAACCTAAAATATTCAGCATAATTCTTTCAAAATACCCGATTTTTAAATTATTTGTATCATCATTATACCATAAATCAAAGAGCCTTATCATCCAATCGGCGTGTAAAGTAGTATTGTTTTCTATATCTTCAGCGAGTTTTTCGGGGATATTTTCATAATTTCCATCTGGTAACAAAATATCAACAGAAGATACCTTCAGAGAAAGATACATGTCATAAAGCACTTCAGGCTGAATATCTATATTAACAACCGAAAGTACTCCTATAGACCGGTTTGAATAGTCATTGGCCAGTTTAATTCCTTTTACAATATCCTTATAAGATCCCTTACCAGAGTGGTATATACGGTACATGTCATTATACTCTTCCGGGCCGTCAATACTTACTCCGATGCTAATGTTCAGCTTATTGAATAAATCGCACCATTCTTTAGTAAGAAGAACCCCATTAGTCTGCATCGTAAACCTTAACTTAATGTCGGTAGCTTCCAAAATCTGTCTGGATACTTCAACCAGATGTTCATAAAATTTTTGAGGTGCCAGTAATGGTTCCCCTCCATGAATGATGAATGTAAAGGTCTTAATGTTGTGTTGTAAACAGTGTTCTTTTATCCTGTATATAAGAGATTTAACAACATCCGGGCTCATCACTTTAGGCTGGGTCAGATAAGATTTATCTCCTTGATTGTAAACATAACAATATGTACAATTCAAATTGCATCTGCTTGCCACTTTAACTACTGCAAAGCGGCATTTTAGATTTTCAGTGGTATGTGCCATAATTTTAGAAAAGGAGGGAGTTTTTAGCTCCCTCCGGACAATTAAGTTAAAATTGGTGTTTCTACTGATCTTTCCCAGGTAGATCTGGAAAATGAAGGAACACCTTTTGCTCCTGATGGATCTACAATATCTTTCAATTTGTTATTTTGAAATAATGATAAAGATTTTGTTAACACTTCTTGGTCTTTTTTTGAAAATTTAGTCTTTTTCATGATAAAAATTTTTATGATTTTAATTAATCAAAGTTTTAACACATTGGATTCGAATTGGTGTATATTTGCAAATATATTTTGACATTCTGTGCGGTAAAAAACAGTACAAAATGATTAGTATTGGTATTTAGTGACTACATTAATTCACCCGCTTTTTTTCTTCATCATTGCTGAACTTTTTATTTTGTCCTTTTATTGATTTTCCAAAATTCCACGTCAGTGATAGCCTGATTTTTTGTGTGTCGCGATAATCAAAATTTTCTTGTTTTATGCCATTCACGTATTGAATAAATGTCCTTTTTTGTGTTCTGAATACATCCATAAAATTAACGGCAGTCTGAAGTTTATTTTTAAGGAATAAAAAATTGAAGCCCGCATCAAAATAGTAAAAATCAGATACCTTAAAGCTCCCGGCAACGGAAGAAGACTTATAGAAAAAATTTAATTCTGATCGGATTGTTTTAGCTTTATTGAGGTTGAAAACATTATTGGATTTCAATGAAAAAGTCCAGCCGTCAATGTTTGAAACTACATTGGGGGTTTTAGAGGTTGTTTGTGAATAGTAAAGATTGAATTGATTATTACTTTCCCACCATTTCCATTGATTAAAAGTATAGCTCTCCACCCATCCGATACTTTTTTCTGTATAAAAGTTAATTGGTTTTACAATCTGAATAGCAGAGCCTGCCGAGACATTCATTACCTCATCAAAGCCATTGGTTAAGTTATAGGCATAAACAGAACTGTAAAGATTTTTATAAGTATGGGATAATTCTATATTATCAGTGAAATAAGGCTGTAAAAACGGATTTCCTTCAGAATAATTAAAAGAAGAAGTATAGAACCTGAATGGGTTTAACTTTGAAAAGGAAGGCCTGTCAATTCTTCTGTTATAATTAAGTCCCAATGTACTTTCCTCAGATAATTTGTAGGTTAGGTAAAAGGTTGGAAAAAGTTTTAAATAATTATTTTTAGTTGTTTGACTAAGGGTCTCGGAATAGCCTTTTGTTTGTGTATTTTCCAACCTTAAGCCTAACTGAAGAATCCATTTCTGAGACAATTCTTTGTTACCGGAAATATAAACAGCCTGTATGTTTTCTTTATAATTAAAAACATTGCTTCTGGACGGATCAAAATCCGGGGAGGCACTTGTTGTGTTAAAATAAGAAACATTACTGTCATTATTAATGAATGATACTTTTCCTCCAAATGAAAATTTCATCCATTTCAAGGGAGTTTCAAAATCAGCTTTTGCAGAATAAATATCAATATCCTGATTATTTAAATTATTGGCCGCACTGTATCTGTCAGGAACTTCTGTTCTGTCTGGCAGAAAAGTATTGGTATTAAAGTTATTGTTCATGTGCAGAGTGTATTTAAAATAATCTATATCCATTGAAAACAGAGCACCTTCATTATTCATTTTTGTTACGGAATGAATATTCAAAGAATGTGTTTTTCTATTCATTTCTAAACGGGAAGGAGTTATAACCAGAGAATCTGTAATCAAATTATTGTTCATGATACTTGATGTATTAATACCTTTCCGGATGGATTGCCCCGATGCCCCGGAGTACTGTATTCCGATGGTTGTTTTTGGGCTTATCTGATAATCCAAGGAAATATTTCCGCTCCAATTATTTTGAAGGCTTCTTGCCGTATTGGTTTCAAACCAGGTATAATTGGGATAACTTATTGTATATTCCTGATAAGGAGCAATACTTCCATTGCTGTAATTAATATTTGAATTAATGGTCAATTTATTTTTCTGATAATTCAGCCCTCCTCCTAAGCTGCCTAAAGGATAAGTTGCTTGTGTATATGAAGTCTTCAGATTCCCGCTTATACTGTTCTTCTTAGCTTTTTTCATTTTGATATTTATGATTCCGCTATTTCCTGCTGCATCATATTTTGCAGGTGGATTGGTAATCACTTCTATACTTTTTATATCGTCCGATTTTATATTTTTCAGGAAACTGATTAAATCATCTCCTGAAAGCTGTATTAATCTGTCGTCAATCATTACAGACATTCCACTTTTACCAATCATATAAATCTGATCATTCTGAATATTTATATTAGGGGTAACTTTCAGGGCATCTAAGGCATCTCCTCCGAGAGAAGAAATAGAGTTTTCAACATTGAAAACCAGCCTGTCTACTTTTCGTTCAATAAACTTCTTTTTTCTTTCCAGAACTACTTCTTTTATTTCCTGTATTTTATCTGTTTTAATGTTTCCTAAATCCATGTTTGCCTGTAAATCAATGTCTTTATAGAAAACAATATCTTTTAAATATTTTACCTGCAAAATGTATTTTCCATGAGCTCTCTTTATCGTAAAGAATCCCTGAGCATCTGAAAGCTCACTTGTAATGGCAACAGAGTCCTGGGTTAAAAGAATTACTTCAGTAAATTCAACAGGATCATTTTTCTCATTAATAATTTTTCCTGTTATCTGGAATTGTTGTGAGAATAAAAGACCGGATAATAGCAGCAATACCGTTGATAGAATGTTTTTTCCTATAGCGTCCGTATTGCTTCCTATTCTTTTAATTGAATTGTCCTTTATTACTGTAATTTTTAACATATGATCCTCTGAATGTAGATTTCTGCCTTACTGATTAAGGTTGATTTTTCCATTGATGTCCATCTTTTGGAGGCGGATCATCTTTAGAGGTTTCATTTTTTATGGTATCATTTCCCATCTTAAAATTATCTGATGAGTCTTTTTGGTTATTTAGCTTAAGTTCATCACCATTGTAGGTTGAGGGCTTTACTTCCAGATCATCATCCTGATTCTGAGGCACACAGGAAGAAACTGATACTATTACTAGAAATACTGAGATAATCTTTTTCATGGTCTGGTGAATATTTAAAGTTTATCGAATTATTTTTACCGAATTTATCAGTCTAAAATCAGCTTAGAAACCAATTGATGTATCTATTTCAAAATAAGTACGTGCTAATTGATGAATTGGCACGTATTTAACATATTGATTTTCATTGTTTTATATTGTTGTTTGAATTTCGTTTTATCGAAGGGATAACATTTGTTTTTTTCATACATTATTGATATATTTTAATTATTTTAGAAAAACTTTAACCACAATACAAATGCTGATCAAAAAAAGTTGCTTCATAGTATTTCATTTACTCTCTGCGATTTTACTTTCACAGGAAGTCTATAGTGATTATTATAAGCTTAAAAGAGAATATGAAAACTACCCGGAAAATGATAAAAGGGCTTTTCCCTATATAAATTCTTATATCAATAAAGCTAAAAGGGAAAAAAAATATGCGCAGCTGGTTCAGGGATATAAGGATGCCGTATTTTATTCATATTCAGAGGAAAATAAATTAAAATATGCGGACAGTACCATCATAGCTGCAAAGTTACTGGAGGATAAAGATGCCATTAGTGATGCCTATCTTGGAAAAGGTATTATATACTATTTCAATTATAAAAAATACAAACCGGCATTAGATGAGTATTTAAAAGCATATGAATATTCATTAAATACAAAAAATGATTATCTGAGATATAAGATACTCTACCATCTTGGAGTTGTAAAAAGTTATCTGGGATATTATGATGAGGCTGCAGTTCATTTTAAAGAAACTGTGGCCTTTTTTGAAAAAAAATCCAAAGAAAAGAATCATCCTAATATTATTTTCAATAACAGAAAGGGCTATTTTAACAGTCTGCATCAGATGATTATATGTTATAGAAATACACATCATTATAAGGCCGCAGACTCACTGATCAGTATTGGATTATCCAAAACATTAAACACTAAAGATTTTAGACAGGAAAACGGGTATTTTCTCAAAGAACGCGGTATTGGGGAATACCGCAGAAAAGAATATCAGAAAGCAATCCATACGCTGGATCAATCGCTGAAACCTCTTCTTAATATTAATGATTTTGCCTGGGCTACAGTTGATTATTTTTATATTGGAAAATCCTATCTGGGAATTGGTGATTCAAAGAATGGTATTTCTTATTTTCAGAAGGTAGATTCAGTATTTCAAAAGCATAGTTTTATTCTTCCTGAATTAAGGGAAAATTATGAACTGCTGGTTAAATACAATAAAGAAGAAAAAAATACCGAACAGGAATTATACTATACCAACCAGCTGCTAAAAGTGGATAGTGTTATTTCAAAAGATTTTACTTATCTCGCTTCCAGAATCCACAAAGAATATGATACAAAAACGCTGGAAGGGGAGAAAGCCAGGTTGGAAAAAGAAGCCTCATGGAATACCCGTGTCATTGCCGGTCTGGTTTTTATTGTCGTTATTTTAATAATAATACTCATTATACGATATAAAAAAGAAAAAGAAATAAGAGTGAATTACAGGCTATTGGAAAAAAAGATCCTGAACAAAAATAACGATGATTACCAGGAAATTCCTGTGAAGCCAAAGAATGATAATAAGCTCGAACTTGATTCCAGAATAATTGATGACCTGCTGGCTAAACTTAAAGATTTTGAAGAAAAAAACAAGTTTACAGAAAATGGATTAACCCTTAATAAACTGGCAGCTAAGTTTAATACAAACTCCAATTACCTCTCTCAGGTTGTTAATGAATGCAAAGGGACAAATTTCAACAGATATTTAAGTGAATTGCGTATTAATTATATTACAAATAAGCTGTATAATGATAAAAAATATCTTAATTATAAAATAGAAACCTTAGCAGAAAAATGCGGAATAGCCTCCAGGACCAATTTTTCTAATCTTTTTCAGGAAATCAATGGGATACGTCCTACAGATTTTATAAAAAAAAGAAATCAGGATTTGGGAAAAGAACAGAACTTTTCTGTATTTAATAAAAAAAGGGAAACAATTCAGAATAAAGACTAATATCAACAAAAAACCTCACAATAATAATTGTAAGGCTTTTGTGAGCGCGAAAGGATTCGAACCTTTGACCGTCTGCTTAGAAGGCAGATGCTCTATCCAGCTGAGCTACGCACCCTTGTTTTTGAAAATAAGTCGGGGCGGCAGGATTCGAACCTGCGACCTCCTGGTCCCAAACCAGGCGCGATGACCGGACTACGCTACGCCCCGATTGGTAGTCATCTTAAACAAATTTTACTTCGTTTTTGCGAGTGCAAAGATAGAAACTTTTTTTGAATAATAAAAACAATTTGTGAAAAAAGATTTTTAGGCGTTAAAAGCCGGAAATACTATTTCATTGTTTTTCTGTACGTTGAAAATTACCAAAAAATAAATATTTTTCACTTTTGAAATTTATTTCACTGACTTACAGTTGAATAAAGCTTAATTCGTTATTTTTTTTATTTTAAGCGAAAAATACAGCTGAAATTGCTGTTAAAAAAGCCCCTAGACAAAATCTAAGGGCTTTGATTATAATAGGGGAAAATAATTTATTTTTTGATGAATTTTATATTTTCCTGTTGTTTTTCATTTTTGAAGCTGATGAAGTAAACTCCTTTTGTCAGCTCAGATACATGAATTTTCTGATCTTCAATAACTCCGGTTTTGATGATCTGACCTACTGCGTTATGAATTTCATATTTCGTTTTATCTGAAATATTGGTTACATTCAGAACATCACCTACAGGGTTCGGATAGATACCCACTGTATTTTTGGCTTTTGTCACTTCATTAGTTGCCAGGAAATTTCCTACTACTTTAAATTGTCTGCTTTGAGTATCTGCAAACAGATCATCACCAGCAGCAACAATATTCCCCGCTGAATTTTTAATTCTGTAAAAACCTCCATACTCATAGATACCATCTGCTTCACTGTCATTAATGGTGAAGGTATAGCATTCATTTAGAGGAAGTACCCAGTTTTCAGTATAAAGGTCTGGAATTGGATTGACCGTCGGATTAACAACATCAGTGTAAGGTCCACCCTGATATAACGTAGTCCCTGTACTGTTTTGTAAAGTCCAGGTTGTTTCTGATCCAAAATAATCTAATTGTAATTCTAAAGTGAAATTTGTATTGGATACCGGTGCAGAATTAGCTAAAGCAACGGAAGCTGAGTTATTAGTGCTTCTTTGATCAGTAGTTCCGTTTACAGAAGATATCTTGGCGGAAACAATACCAAACCCTGCTCCGGTAGGAATATTAATGATGGCATATTTATCCTGGGCAAGATTTCCGGTCCAGTTGGTGGTCTGCTGGGCACCTCCATTTACGGAATAAGTAATTACTGCAGAAGTAAGCGGGCTTGTTCCTCTGTTATATAATGAGAATTTAGCAATAACAGGAGCAGGAGAATCTCCACAGGCCGTCTGATCGCAGTTTCTCTCACCTTTTAATTCAGCATCGTTGGCGAATAACGGAATAGGAAGATCAGCTGTTGATGTTTTTAATTCCATTCTTCTTGGAGAATTGTTCATCACGGTTGTCATCCTGTCCTTCTGGTTGATCGTGAAAATGTTCATACATGAATCATTGGTATAGTCCATATAGTTCTCAAACATTTCATCTGCAGTACCACAGGTATTTGATCTTGGGTGTGATGGGCATCCTCCGTTGGATGTTTTATGGATAGGTGTATCAGCACAGTAGTCGTTTCCACAGTTGGAGTCTCCCCAGATATGTCTTAATCCTAAGAAATGTCCTACCTCGTGGGTCATCGTTCTTCCCCTGTTGTAAGGAGCATTAAGCATGAATGTACCATCGTTATAGGCAATGCTTCCGAAAGTTGAATAATTGGCTACAACCCCGTCAGTATCTGCATAGCCACCATCAGATGCCAGGCCAGGAAGGGTAGAGGCAGATGGGAATTGTGCATAACCAAGAAGGTCAGAATCGGAGAAATTTACACTCCACATGTTCATATATTTTGTAGGATCCCATATTGTTGTAGGCTTTACATAACTGTCAATAGCAGCTGTAGACCATGATGCCTGACAGAGATTGATACGATCTATTCCGTTGGTAGGATTTCCGTTCGGGTCAACTTTTGCCAGGGCAAATTGTATCATTGTATCTGCACCTGCAGGATTCGTATTGAATCCCGGAGTTCCGCTCAGCTTTCGGTAATCATTGTTCATTACGGTAATCTGGGACTGAACCTGAGCATCAGTAATATTGGGAGCAGTACCTAATGTTTCTCCACTGTGAATAACGTGTACTACAACCGGAATGGTAATAATCCCTCCGTTTTGAGATTTGTTGAACTGTGCATTGGCAATTAAAGGACCAATCCAGTCTTCAAATTCTTTTTCTGTCATTCTGCTTGGATTCTGCTTCTGCAGCATCGCTTCATATTCTGAAGAAGCACATCTTACAAACCCATCTGTCTTTCTTAATTCCTCCAAAGTATAAGTTCGTCCAAAAACGATTTTATCCTGAGTATTGGTATTCTTTTTTTGACCAAAAACCCAGCAGGTAAGGATTAAGAGTAGTAAAAATGGTAATTTAAAAGTAGTTTTACCTTTCATTTGGTTATTTTTAATTAATTTTACAAATATATGTTTTTTATATATTTTTTTTTATTATTAATTGATAAATAATTAAAATGAAAATTCAGCTGCTCATCATATTAACTCCACTTTTACTGTTTAATATAGGTTGTAATTCTCAACAGAAAAACTCTGAGGTACAATTGAATAGAGCACAGCAAAGATTTGAGGTTAAAAAAATAGAAGTTACAGAACAGACAAGAGGAACCAACAGGATTATTACGTTTATCCCGGGGTCTAAAATAACATCTGTGAATGGTTCGGAATCAGTTACTGTATTATCTGCAGCAGATTGGGGCAATATAGTAAAGCAGGCCGAAATGATTGATCTGCCTAAGATTTCAACATTAGAATCACCCACTGAAGGAAGGGCAACAGACAGGGCACTTGCTTCCGCCATAATAATTACAACAAGCAAAGAAACGTTTACATCGTCAAGCTTCGATGCAGGAATACCGCCAAAAGAACTGGAAGGCTTATACAAGCTTCTTGTTGACAGGAATTCACCAAAATCTAAACTTCCTAAACGAGACGTTCGCTGATCTTGTTGAGTATATTCAGAATACAGAAAATCAGAAAATAAAAATTCCCCGAAATTGAATATTTCGGGGAATTTTTATTTTTATCCGCCTTTTTTTCTTACGAATAAATAAAAACTTATGACAGCAAAAACGAAAATTGCGGCAATATTGCTGTAATCCAGTCTTTCAAAGGAAATATTTTCAGACATAAAATTCCCATAAGATTTATATCCTCCGGTGTAAACCAGAAAATCGGAAAACTTTTTTTCATTAACTAATCCGGAGAAAATCAGCATAAACATACTGATCCCGATAGGATAGATGAAATTTTTGAAAACAAGGCTGAGAGCCAGCTGAATCATGGCTATGGCGGAGAGAGTAATCGTAAATTTTAAAAAAGTATAAAAGATAACTTCCCTGAAATCATAGTTCTGGAAACCCAACTCCGGGAAAACGATGCTGAAAAGATAACCGCTCAGCAGAAGTGTAAAGTAAGAGAGCAGAACAGATAACAGGATTGTAATCAGGATAAATAATGCTTTTGAAATGAAAATCTTTGATTTTGAGACAGGGATGGTGAAAAGAATCTTATAATTATTGTTCTTATATTCCACATCACAGCAGGCATGCACAAAAAGAGAGACCAGAATAGGATACAGCATGTAGAAAAACATGAATACCATTCTTCCCAGTGACATTTTCCACGGATTTTCCGTGCCGCCTCCCGTTCCGATTCCGGAGCTGATGACATCATAAGCTATGTAAAGATCAATAGCGAAAATGATGAGTGCCGGAACTAAAAGAACCCCGAATATCTCTCTGTTTTTAGATAGTTTATACTGTTCAGAGGAGAAAGCCTTATAGAATGTATTAGTCATGGTTTTTAGAGATTAGGTTAATGAAGATCTGTTCAAGATTAGCACTTTGAGAATCGATTTCATAAATCTCAATCCCGTTTTCAATCAAAGTTTTTAAAAGAGTATGAAACGCTTTGTCATCGTTGATTTTAACTGAAATTTTATCCGGGCTATTCAGAGAGGCAGAAAAAGCTGTTCCCTGAAGGACAGAGAGTGCATTTTCAGGGTTATTTATTTTTAAGAGGATCTCTCTTTCAACCTGGCTCAGCAATTCATCTTTTGTTCCCTGAAAAATCATCTGTCCGCCTTCAATAATACCGATATGAGTGGCTGTCTTTTCCAGCTCACTAAGAATGTGGCTGGAAAGGAAAATCGTTTTTCCCTGGTCATTCAGAAACTGAAAAAGCTTTCTCATCTCAAAAATACCCTGTGGATCAAGCCCGTTAAGAGGTTCATCCAGGATCAGCAGCTTAGGATCGTGAAATATAGCCATAGCAATTCCGAGGCGTTGTTTCATTCCCATAGAAAGGGCACTGGCTTTCTTCTTTTTTTCACGGTGAAGATCCACCAGCTCCAGCACCTCATCAATCCTTTTTGTTCCTTTACCATAAATAATATCAAGATACTTCAGATTTTCAAAAACACTAAGTTTTGTATAAAAGCAAGGGGATTCAATGAGGTTGCCGGTTTTGGACAGGATTTCGGTACGATGGTGTCTGAGGCTTTTGTTTTGTATGAAGATCTTATCTTCCGTTTCTTCCAGAAGCCCCAAAAGCAACTTTATTGTGGTGGATTTTCCTGCCCCGTTTCTCCCCAGATATCCATAAATGCTGCCTTCCGGGACGCTAAGGCTGATATTGTTTAAAATAGTTTTGCCGCCTAATGTATAGTTTAAGCCTTTAGTTGTAATGCTTTCCATTATTTTTTGAGTGGGGTTACAGCTTTGTTAATATCAATATAAAAAATTCCGTCGCAAAAACGGCTCCATACCCTTTTTTCGTCCATTCCCTGATTAATGGTAGACACAAATTCCTGTTTTAAGAATGAGTTGCCGGGGATATTTCTCAGATTGATAAAGAAATAAGGAGTTTTTGTTTCATGAAATGTATTTTCAATCGCAAATTTTCCGGGTTTGTTGATAATATTTCCCGCTTTGTTTGGTTTGCCATATGATGAAAAATCAATCATATAGGATGCTTTTCCATATTTATTTTTGATATGGGCTCCCAAAGGAAGATAATCTTTCGTGTACCGTGATGCAAAAGTGTGGATGTTGGCACACCATACAATGATTTTCTGATCTTTATACACCGAATCGATTTGATAGATGAGGTTTTTGGCCATCAGAGAGTCCCTGAAATTCATACTTGACATAGATCCGGATTTGTATTTCCAGATTTTAGTTAAATTATTCTTCATATCATTGAAATACCGGGCATATATCGTATTTTCTGAGGTTTTGTCCAGTTTCAGAACAGCCTCTTCAAGCTTTCCGACTTCACTGATGAGTCTGCTTTTATCGTTGCCTTTCAGAACCTTATTCGTATACCCTTCATAGATAAAGTAATTCATTTCACCGGCATGTTTACTGAAGAGAGGAAATTTTTTGATATCAATATTATTTCTGCTCAGGAAGTTATTGATCAGCTTTACACGTCTGCTCATTAAAGCATCTCCCGAAAGCTGGATGTCAAATCCTCCCACTTCAATAGGAGAGGCAGAAGCTTTCGTTTTCTGATAATACTGTATAAGAGGCTGGCTTTCCTTATTCATCCACCAGAATCCAAAGAGACCAAGACCACCGATAGAATCGGAAGGAACTTTCAGCTGGTGATTCTTCATTTCCTCATTCATGAGCCACGTATCATACTGCCCGGCTTCATATAAAACTACATTATACCCTAAATTCTTATGGAGATATTTGATCATCCGGCTTTTTGCCTCGAATGTAGCACCGTCGTAATGGGTATTTTCACCAAGCAGAACGATTTTGTTATCTTTAAGGATCGTGTCAAATATTTTCAGATCGCTATCATCGCTGTTCTCGATAGAAATACTTTTGATGGGAAGCTGATAGCGTTTAACTTCGGATAGAAGCTCTGCTTTTTCTTTTTCAGGGAGCTTTTTATAGACTAATGTGTTCAGGATTAACACAGATGCTGTAAGAATGATAAAAGTATATAGTATTTTCTTCATTAATTAAAAATTACAGGTTGCTATAGTTGCTGTATATGTATAGGTTTTGATCTCTTAGTTACTTATTTATAATAAATTACGTTTTTCAATGAGGAATTATGAGGCTCTCGGTCGAAAATAATGCCATTTGGTAAAATAAAGACGAATTGTCATGTGCAGGCGAAATAATGAAAAACAGAGTGCAGGCCGGTAAAATTTCAGTTTTCATTAATATATTATCTGTTTTTTTTAATTTATATTTAAATAAATAGTGTTTTTCCCCTTTTTTTTGGATCAGAAGATGAGTAATTTTGTTAGATAAATTATAAACCACAGGAAATGAAAACTACTTCTTTATCTAAAAATTTAAGCATGCTTTTCATGCTGCTTATATTAGGTTTTTGTATGATAAACTGCACACCGCCAGTAGATGACAGCTATAAAAATAAGCTCATCAGTTACGACGAAAGACAGGTGCTGTTTGATGAGTATACCAAAACCAATCACATGGTGCTTACCAAATACAGAAACGGAGAACCGGATTCACGATGGTACTGGTTTTCTCTGGAAGAAATGGAAGGTTACATTCAATACGTAAAGGAAGAAGCGAAAAAACAGAATAAGGAAAATGTAGGAATCAGGATTTATATGGGTAAATACCCGGTAAACCATCCTAAAAGTAAAATGGCTAAACCTGAATATGCAGGCTATCAGACTATATTTCTGGTTCCTACTTCCAGAATGCCAGAAAATGATAGCAGGAAAGTAATGTCAAGAACCACATCGGATGAAAATGCAGACATACCGGATATAGAAGCCATGAATATGACCAATCTGGCTCCTCCTCCTAAAGCATATTCAGCAGGAATGCAATAACGGAAAAACCATGAGCTGGAATATAGAAATAGGAAAACAGATAACCATGACTGTTTCAGTAGCAGTAATGATGCTGATGGCAGTAAAATACCGTAAAATAGAAAAAGTGAATTTATTTTTCGCGGCAGCATATGTACTGTCTTCCTGTATTGATATATTCTGCTATTTTTATTTCAGGGTAACAGAAAACCCCACGGATATATTTTATACTGTCGGATTTTTAATCATTGTTTTTTTTCTGTACCTCTGCTATTATTACCAGCTGCTTTATCTGCCTTTGCTTAAAAAGATACAGAAAAGCCTTTTGGTTCTTTTTGTACTGAACATTCTGATCATGTTTTTTACAGAAGATAATCTGCTGGGACATTTTTCTTTTAATATGTTCTATATCAATATTCTTTTGCTGATGTTTTCCATTATTTTATTTCTGTACCAAACCTTTAATTCTGATAAAATACTGGAGATTAAAAACTATCTGCCTTTCTGGATCTCGGTAGCTCTGCTGATCTTTTTTATTGGATGTATTCCGATTTCCTTTTTCAGAACTACAGTTTCAGAGAATATTTACTTTTTTATACTATTTATGCTGAATATGATCAGTAACGGAATATTTATACTGGGGCTGCTCTGGCATCAACAGGACAAATCCAGATCAACCTGAATTTGAAATATGGAAGAGAATAATTTAGTGATTTCCTTTACCATTACCCTTCTCATTGTTGTATTAATGATGATATTCATTTATGTGGTTTTTATCAAAAAGAAAACAACCCTTCTGATAAAGCAGAAAGAAAAAGATATGCGGTTTGAAAAAGAGCTGGCCACATCGCAGGTAGAAATAAAGGAACAGATACTGAATTATATCGGTCAGGAGCTGCATGACGATGTGGGGCAGAAACTTTCCGTAGTCAGGCTCCGGCAGAACCAGTTGATTGCCAAGTTGAAAAACGGAGAAAAAGAAGAATTAAACGAGCTGAGTGAGCTGCTGGGAGAATGTATTCAGGATATAAGAAATCTATCCAAGACCCTCATTACGGAACAGATTATTCATTTTGGACTGACCGAATCCATAGAAAGAGAAGTGGAGCGGATAAGAAAACTGAAATTACTGAAAATTGAGTTCATTACTCAAAAACAGGATATTGATATTTCTCCTAAACATGCCCTGATTCTTTTCCGGATTATTCAGGAGAGTATCAACAATATTCTTAAACATTCACGGGCCAAAAATCTGAAAATAGAGCTGGACGATAATGATGAAGTACTGCGCATTAATATTTCAGACAACGGGAAAGGATTTAATACCCGGAATATGCAGGATGGCTCCGGACTGAAAAATATGGAGCTTAGAGCAAAGCTTATTCATGCAGAGTTTTCTATATGCTCAGAACTGGATAAAGGAACACAAACCTCAATAACTTATTACAAATCTATACCATGAATACCATTCCGATAGCAATTGTTGATGACCATACTTTAATGTCTAAAGCATTAGAGAATATGATCGTGGAAAATCCGCAGTACAGCGTAATTATGAACCACCCTAACGGAGAAGATTTCATTGCTGCGCTGGAGCAGGCTTCCGAATTACCTGCCGTTGTACTGATGGATATTAATATGCCCTATAAAAACGGAATTGAAACAACAGAGTGGCTTAGTGAACATCAGCCTGATATTAAGGTAATTGCCCTTACCATGGAAGATGATGAAAAAGTCCTCATTAAAATGCTGAAAGCAGGAGCAAAAGGGTATCTGCTGAAAGATATGCAGCCTTCCATACTTTTCCAGGCCATTGATACGGTATTTGACAAAGGCTGCTTTTATACAGATTTTGTAGCCCAGAAGCTGCTGAAAGTAAAAGCGGAAGATTCTAAAACGGCTTCACTTCTTTCAGAGCTTAAAGACAGAGAAAGAGAATTTATAAAATGGGCATGCAGTGAGCTAACCTATAAAGAAATTGCAGACAAAATGTTTCTCAGTCCCAAAACCATTGACGGCTACAGAGATTCCGTTTTTCTGAAACTGGAAATAAAAAGCAGGGTAGGCCTTGTACTTTTTGCCCTGAAACACGGGCTGGAGTGACCATCCTGATCATCCTGTAATCTATTATTCACCATTATTTCAATTCTGTTTTTTTAGACAGGATACTCTTCTTGTCCGGCATTATCATTGATTGTGCCGGATTTTGTTGTATGAATATATAGGATAAACCAGAGTGTGTAAACTTAGCAAAACCTTTGTACTCAGAGGATAAGTGAAGAGCCTTTATCCTAAAGGTCTTGGTGATTATTGACCCTTGTCCGGCCTCGAGATTAAGTGTTTTTCCTGCTGTAAGATGGTGCTTTTTCCTCTGTTCCCGATGTCAGAAATAACGGAATTTTGACCTGTCAAATTACAATTGGCGGCGGAACCTGAAAAGCCTGAACAGAGTAGGGACTATTTTAAAAACTAAAACAATGAAAAAAGCATTAATTGTGGGAATCAATGATTATGCGCCTATAGGATCAGGAGGTCCTGACCTGAATGGCTGTATTAATGATGCAAGAGATATGGCCAATACACTGGTAATCTGTGGTTTTAATCCTTCAAAGATTAAAATTCTGACCAATCAGAATGCTACAAGGGCGAATATCTTAAATTACCTAAAAGCAATGATCAGCAGTAGCTCAAAAGGAGACTCTCTGGTTTTCTATTATTCAGGGCATGGAACAAGGGTGGCTAATATTGGAGCAGATCTGGAAATAGACGGTCTGGATGAAGCCATCTGTCCGCATGATTATGCCACTGCCGGAGTTATCCGTGATGATGATTTTAAAGCAGTGCTCGAAAAGCTGAAGGCAGGAGTAAATATGGAAGTAATTTTTGACTGCTGCTACTCAGGAACCGGAACACGAAAAATGGATCTGGGAATTGAATCGGAGCTTGCTTTTGAAACGGCACGTTACATTCCGCCAATGCTGGAAGATGAATTTTACATGACATATGCCAGTGAAATAAAGGCATCAGGAAATTCTAAAAAAGCGGATATAACCACAAAAGCCTTGGTGCCTGTTACCGGACTGAATCATACCTTATGGGCGGCCTGTAAAGATAATCAGGTTTCTATGGAAGGAAACATCAGCGGGCAGATCAGAGGATATTTTACCTATCATTTCTGTAAAGTACTCAGAGCAACCAATGGAAATGTCATCAGAAGAACACTTGACAGGCAGGTTGCTGTAGCTTTAGCAGCTATGGGGGCAGCCCAGATTAATCAGACGGAGAGCATTTCTACCGAATTTTCTCAAAAAATATTTTCATAAACAACCATAGGCGTAACCTGAAAAGCCATCAATAGAGTAAGGATAAACTGATTAAAAACCAATAATCATGTCTAATTCAGAAAACAAAAAACCAATGACTGCAGAGGAAGTTTCAAGACTTAAATCTGTAAAAGCAAAATCAGCTGAAAAATCAGCCGACACGGAGAAATTTTTAAATCAGAAACCGGAAATGGAAACAATTGACGGCCGTACATATCCGAAAGGAATGAAAACAGTCGGAATGGCAATGGATGAGAAAAAGTCTGGTGAGAAGCAGCTTGAAACCGATCATTTTTATCCGGTTCATGCAGATTTGGAATACCAACCGAAGCTGGAACCTAAAAAAAATCGTAAACCCAAATTTATTGAAAGAGAAACTTTCGAGGCTGTTGAAGGAGCCAGAACAATATTTGGTGCTGATCAGAGAAAAATATACAATTCTACAGCCTATCCGTGGCGTTGTGTAGGAAGAGTAGAAAGTCCTTTAGGTACAGGAAGCGGAGTGATGATAGGACCGAGACACCTGCTTACCTGCTCGCACATCGTAGACTGGCAGCCTAATAACAATACAGGATGGCTGAAATTTACCCCGATGTACTACAACGGAAGTGCTCCTTATGGAAGCGCATGGGGCGTACTCACTTATTATAAATATAAAGTAGCCGGACCAAGTGTTGATTCCACCGAAATTCAGTATGACTACGTTGTTATCGTATTAGACCGTCCGATTGGAAACAGCACAGGGTGGATGGGCTCAAAGTCCTATACTGATTCTTGGGATGGAGGAGCTTACTGGACACATGCAGGGTATCCCGGTGACCTGACGGGAAGCCAAAGACCAACTTATCAGACCGGAATTGCCCTGGATGGTGATTTCTGGAGTGCTGACGACAATGAAAGTATGAGCCACAAGGCAGATATATGGCCTGGACAAAGCGGCGGACCGTTCTGGGGATACTGGGATGGAGCCCCTTATGCTGTTGCCACACAAAGTGCCCATAATCCAAGTGATAACTTTGCAAGTGGAGGCTCAGATCTGGTAGATCTTGTCAAAAGAGCCAGAAACGAACACCCTTAATTAAAAATAAAAAGACTGCCTGGCTAAGGCAGTCTTTTATTTTGTAGAAATACAGAGCTATTCTACTACAACCAATTACTTCATATGAGAAAATGCAATATTTTTATCTGATATAGGATTTATACGATGATTCAGAATAAAGGATATAACGGAAAAATCTGAAAATAATATAAACAAGAAGCCTCACAGTTAAGAATTGTGAGGCTTTTGTCAACCTGGTATGATACTATCATTTTTCGGTAAATTCTTTAAAAAAATATTTTTAACACGACGAGTTCTGTCGCTTCCGGGCGATATCTTTGTTTTAGAAATCAACAGGATAGAGCGCTCTCTGTTATTCATTTTTTAACCAATCAATTCACCTTAACACTATTATTTATTATGGAAAGAATGCCATTCACTCCGGAAGGGGTACAAGCGAGACAAAACGAAATCAGCAATTTATCAGTTGATGAAAGACTTGAAATTTCATTATATGCGGCTAATAATCCGATTGATTTTATTTCAGAAAACTTTGAATTAAGTGAAGAGCAGCAGGAATACCTGAGGTCACTGGAGCTTGTTGATTTAAGAGTAACGGGTTTCAGTATTGCAGCGGGTCTGCTGGGGCAGATTCCTATTGAAATGCAGGATACAACCCCTCCTTCCGCGTTTGCAGCCAGGGGGAAAAAGAAGAAGGAAGTTTCAGCCAGCATCAATACTTCAACCAATCCTCAGACGGGAGCAACTACCTTAGGCGGTTCTATTATCGTTAAATGGACCTGGTAATAGTTATCAAAATGGCTGCCTCACCGGCAGCCATTTAATTTTATATCCTATATTTGTCTACGCCTTAAATAAAATAAAATGAAAAAGCCATTTTTTATACTTTTATTACTGTTATGTCCTTTTTTCTTTAACGCTGCAACAATCCCTTTTGAATTAATTGACGGAAAAATATTCGTAACTGTAAATATCAAAAATAATAAACACTATTTTTTGTTTGATACAGGTGCGTTTACTATTATTTCTTCAGAATTAAAAGGAAAAATAGGCGAAAAAAAAAGTAATATCATTTTCGAGGCCAGTGATGCACATAGTGTAAAATCAAAAATGGATGTTTTCTCTACGAATGATCTGGAAGTATCTGGTTTGAAATTTAAAAATGTAAATTTTTCATTTACAGACGTAAGCTGGATGACTGGCAGAGCTTGTAAAAAGATCAGTGGAATATTGGGGGCCAATATGATGAAAGGTAAAATATGGCGCATTGATTTCAAAACAAAAACAATCAGTGTATTTGATCAACCGATGGCCAATTCAGCCAGTTCGGTTGTCATTCCTTTTTCTGAAGAGAATTTTACCAACGTTCCTAGAGTAAAAGGTAAAATAAGAAATCAGAATATTGAATTTATATTTGATACTGGTTCAGGAATGGGTATTACCCTTAGCCATAATCTATATAATTCAATAAAGGACAGTAAATTTCTGACATTCGAGGGGTTGCTTTCACAAGGTTTAAACAGTATAAACAAAGGCGAAAGACAGGTAGATCTGATGGAGGTTGAATTCGGTGCCGCCAATTTAGGAAATCAGATTGTAGACAGCAGCACGGATATTCTTAATTTAATAGGCGTTAGATTTCTTGAAAACTATTTAGTTGATATTGATTTTATCAATAATAACATTATACTTAATTCCAATGGCAGAAATCTTGAGTATCCGTCGTTCGGGGTTGCCTTTGCACCAATAAATAACGAAATTATTGTGGTTAACAAATTAAAAATTCCCGAGCTGAATGATATAGACTTAACAACAAAAATTGTTAAAGTGAATGATATTGATGTTTCAAAAATAAATGAAGAAGACTTCTGCAAAATAAAAACAATCCTTGATAGCAGCCCAACCATTAAAATAGAAAATGAAGCCCGTAAAAAATTCACTTTAGAAAAGAAAAATATTTTACAGTATCTAAACTAGAAATCTGTCTATGTGAAATATGAATAGATCAGGCATCAATATAGGAATGTACCATTATCGTCCTCAAAATAAATTTAAAAGTAAAATCAAATGGTATTTTATCTGATGATTCAGAATAAAGAATATAGCAGAAGCGCATTAAGCCAATATAAATAAAAGACCTCACAAGTAAAAATTGTGAGTTTTTTTGTGAACTTTGAAGGACTTTCATTGAACGCTCTGTATGCAGATTTTAATCGGGTTTTTAAAGGTGTTTTTTGATTATCAATTATATAATTTTATTGAAGGTAGTTTGGTTCCAGAGAGGTTTCATAATCGTAATATTGAATATTTTTGATCAATTGTTTCCGGCATCCGTCTAACTTATTGTTATTCTTAATGATGAGAACTGCGGTTGCAATTAGTAATGTGAAATATTTATGCTGATTTAGTAATTATTTGATATTTTTTAATCATAAACGTATTATTGAGTTTATTAATTGGATTTATTGGGGATGTTATTCGGAATAATTTTTTTATAATAAAATTTTATCTATATTTAACATAAAACAAAATAATAGGTAAATACTATGTGGAATTATCCAGTTCCTGGTAATGAAAAGGATAGAGTTAAAAAACTGGAACAATTTGATCTTCTGAATCTGCCGAAGGATCCTCAATTGGATATTTTTGCAGAAACTGCTTGCCTGGTTGCAGATTGTCCCAGTTCGCTTGTTGCTATAATGGAAAGCCAGGTTCAGACCGTACAGAGCTGTATCGGAATATCTCTGGATACCGTAGAGCGGAAAAATACGCTTTGTCAGTATTCCATTGCGAGTGGTGATGTTGTGGTTATTAATGATACTTTGAAGGATGGCAGATCTTCTTCCAATTCAATCATTCTCGAAAGTGGAATCCGTTTTTATGCCGGTATACCGCTGACAGATGATGAGGGTTTTACACTGGGAACCCTTTGTGTTATTGATTATAAGCCCAAGAGTATTTCAGAAAACCAGATTGTAACTCTTAAAAAAATAGGAGAGGCTGTTACAAAATTTTTCATGAACAAAAGGAAAAATATCCAGGCCGAATACTTCCGGCAAACCTTTGATATTTCCAATAATCTGATCTGTGTTCTCGATAGCGAATTTATCATTAAAGAAATGAATCCTGCCTTTGAAAGAATTTTTGGAGTGCCTAAAAAACAGGGGATTCGTCAGAATTTTTTAACGATTCTGGGAGAACAGAATGCCGAATTGCAGCTCAAATTAAAAAACTTTGTGCAGACTGATGAAGAATTGGCATTTACGACATCAACAAAGATTGAAAATGCTGCTCCTGTCATTGTAGAATGGTACCTGAAAAAAAATCAGAATCATGCTGAAATTTTTTGTTTTGGCATCAATATTACCCAGCATATTGAAGAAAAACTTCATCTGGAAAGCTCTGAGCGGCGTTTCAGGAGCTTCTTTGAAAATGCTATCGGCTTGATGAGCATGCATGATATGGAAGGGAATATTCTTGAAGTGAATGAAAAAGGAAGAGAAATTCTGCATTATTCTGCGGAAGAAGTAAACAGACTGAATCTGAAAGATCTCGTGCCTGAGCAAAACTGGCCTTTGCTGGAGCAATATCTGCAGCGCATCAGCCGGAATAAGGAAGATTTCGGAACAATGATCCTCAAATCAAAAGAAGGCGAAGAGCTGGTCTGGATGTACCATAATCTTGTGGAAATTAATAAGGACGGAAAACCTTATATAATTAGTACAGCTCTGAACGTTACCGAACGAATAACTTTGGAAAGAGATCTTCTGTATGCCAAGAAAATGCTTGAGCAGACGAGTTCAGTTGCCCAAGTAGGAGGTTGGGAAATTAATCTTAAAAATAATTCTGTATTCTGGTCGAAAACAACAAAAGAAATTCATAAAATAGATCAGGAATTCCAGCCGGATTTTGAAAATGCGCTTGGCTTTTACAAAGAGAAGGACAGGCAAAAAGTTGAATTTTTATTCAACAGAGCCGTTTCAGAAGGTATCCCTTACGATGAAGAGCTTCAGCTTGTCCGCAATGACGGGGTCACTATCTGGGTAAGGGTAAAAGGTATTCCCGAGTTTGAAAACGGTTCCTGTAAAAGGGTTTTTGGGATCATCCAGGATATAGATGCTTTCAAAAATATTTATCTGGAACTTGCGAAGAAAGAAGCAATGATGCAGTCTTTTGCAACATATGTTCCCGTTGCTGTGGCAATGTTTGATAAGGATCTTAACTATCTTTCAGTAAGTTCTAGTTGGAAAGAAGAGTTCAATATGAATAATATGAAGTTGCTGGGAGAGAATATCTTTACTGTTTCTCCCAATGTTCCTCAAGAAAGAAAAACTATTTACAAAAACGCGTTACAGGGTAAGATCTATAAAAATGAAGACTTTGCCATTGAAGTTTTACATAAAGAAGGTATCCAGCATTACAACCTGGAAGTAGGACCGTGGTATCTTTCTGATGGAGTGATAGGTGGTATAATAGTCTCCGTACAGAATATTACCAACTCTATAAAGACTAATGAAGAGCTTAAAAAAGCAAAGAAAATGGCAGATATTGCAAGCAAAGCAAAGTCAGAATTTCTTGCTAACATGAGCCATGAAATCCGCACACCTCTGAATGGAGTTATCGGATTTTCAGATCTTCTTCTAAAAACCCCACTTAATGAAATACAGACCCAATATCTTAATTATATCAATGAATCCGGAGAAAACCTCCTTATGATTATTAATGATATTCTTGATTTTTCTAAAATAGAATCTGGTAAAATGGAGCTTCTCATTGAAAGATCCAGTGTATACGATGTGGTAAGCCAGGTAATCAATGTGATTCTTTACCAGTCACAGAAAAAAAATGTTGAACTGCTGCTCAATATCGAACAGGGCCTGCCGAAAACACTTTGGCTTGATGAGACAAGGCTGAAGCAGATTCTTATCAATCTTTTGGGAAATGCCGTGAAATTCACGCAACAGGGTGAAATTGAGCTTAAGGTAGAAAAACGGAATATCACCGATAAAAATATATCATTACGATTTTCTGTAAGAGATACGGGAATTGGCATTCCGTTTGAAAAGCAGCAGCATATTTTTGATGCTTTTACACAGGAAAACAGCTCTATCAGCAAACGCTATGGCGGAACCGGCCTCGGGCTTACGATATCGAACAATATTTTAGGGTATATGGGAAGCCATCTTTCGCTGAATAGCTCACCCGGAGAAGGATCTGTATTTTTCTTTGATATTGATGTCCCTTATGAAATATCCCAGGTTAGTGAAGATGAAGAACTGACAATAGAGAAAGTTCTTATTGTTGATGATAACGAGGCAAACAGAGTGATTCTTCAGCACATGCTGGCTTATAAAAACATTGAATCAAAACTGGCCGCCAACGGAATGGAAGCCCTACAGATTTTATTGGCAGGAGAACATTTTGATGTTATTCTAATGGACTATCATATGCCGGTTATTTCCGGGTTGGAAACGATCGAAAAAATTAAGGAGCTGTTCAATCAGAAAAATGAAACTTCACCGCTGGTAATTCTTCATACTTCTTCGGAAGAACATGATGTGATCAATTCTTTTTGTCAGGACGAAAACTCATATTTTCTTTTAAAGCCGATAAAATCAAAAGAGCTTTATCAGACTTTGAAACGTGCGGTACAGCATAATATAAAAGAAATTCCCGTAGCTGCAGCTGCAGGGCAGGAAAGGGAAACTTATGTATTTCCGCCGGATCTTCATGTTTTACTTGTTGATGATAACCCTGTGAATATGGTTCTTAACAATAAAATGATAAGATCCCTGATCCCTGATGTACAGCTTACGGAGGCGGTAAATGGACTGGAAGCTTTGAAACAATGTGAAAATAAACGTTTTTCAATGGTATTGATGGATGTTCAAATGCCTGTAATGGACGGTATAGAAGCCACAAAGCAGATCCGTCAGCTTCCTGGATATGGAGATATTCCGATTATTGGAGTCACAGCAGGAAATATAATTGGTGAAAAGGAAAAATGCATCATGTCCGGAATGAATGATTTTCTTCCGAAGCCCTTAAGACAGTTAGATCTTCTGGAAATGCTTAAGAAATATATCTCCGGCAGCAATGTAGAAAGCAGAAACAGTGTAAAAACGGAAAAACATCTTGATCTGAAACTTCTTAATGATCAAATAGGGGATGATGATGAAGATTTTAGGAGCATGTTTCTCAATCTGGTTGTGCAGCAGCTTTCCGAGGCCGAAAACAATATAAAAAAGGCAGCCGCTGAAGAAAATGCAGCCGATTTGAAAAAAATTCTCCACAAGCTGAAAGGGACTGCCGGAACATCCGGACTGATAAAACTCGCAGAAACTGCTTTATATTGGGAAAATAAAGTAGACGAAACTACGGATTTCTCACCCTTACAATATGAAATAACAGATGATATATCAATTGGATTAAACTTAATAAAAGGTTTAATAAAATAAAAAAAACAAAAACTATGTTGATTCTGATCACTGATGACGATGAATTGATTCTAAAAACGATAGAACACAAATTATTAAAAGAATGACATGAGGTATCCCTATCCGAAATGGCAAAGAAGCTATTGAAACTTTAAAACATAACCCATTATGGATAATTTACAGAAAATAAAAATATTATACAGCTTACCTGAAGAAGAATATTTTGGTTTCTCTGAAAAAGAAGTGTCAATACTTGAGGAAAAATTACACACTGCATTGCCCGGAGAGCTCAAAAATTATTATCTGACTTTAGGAGAAAATGAAAACATCAACTATTCCTATAACAGGCTTTTAAAACCTGCAAATGAAGTCGGTTTTTCAGAAGATAGGTATTTAATGATTTTTGAAGAAAATCAGGCAGTGGTTTCCTGGGGAATAAAAGAGGATGATTTAAAATTAGACAATCCCCCGGTTTGGGGAAATTCGGGAACGGAAGAAAACCCTGACTGGTATTTAGAAGCAACTACTACTACAAATTTCTTTTTACTTATGGCTGTCTATAATGGAACATTTGGCGGCTTAAAATATAATGCCAACTATTTTGGTGAAGTTGAGCCGGAAATTATACGACTGATCAATGAAAACTGGACTTTAGTAAAGGAGATTTCTTACGAAAAGCAGAAAGTGTATACACGGGAATATTGTGACGTCGTAAGCCTTTCATTAGACGATGAGGGTAATTGCTCTGCTATATTTATTGGAACAGGTTCTCAGGAACGTTTTGATACAATTTTAAATAGTATTGATGTTGACTGGTCTTATACTTCTTATGAAGATGAAGACTGCGCTGATGAATGGGAATGAGAAGATGAATAGATTTCCAAAATTGAAAAAAAATGATATACTATTATCTGGCAATACTATTAAAGTTGATGATGAAGAAATAGCAGCTACATTGGACTTGCTGTATCTCATATCAAAAAAATTAAAAAACAGAAAAAAGACACTATAACCCTAAGGAGATTTCGAATTTCCGAAAAGACTCTAGGAGATATATTGAGGCTCTTCTAGATAATTTTAAACAAATAATAGAAGAATTTTGGCTTCAAAAATAGAACTCTGAATATCCCAATTGTAAAAGTTTTGTCCAGATATTGGGCATAAAAAAAGAGACAACTATCAAATAGTTGTCTCTTGTGAGCGCGAAAGGATTCGAACCTTTGACCGTCTGCTTAGAAGGCAGATGCTCTATCCAGCTGAGCTACGCACCCTAAATAAATTCCTTCTGCCTAATAAAATAAGCTTTAAATGTCGGGGCGGCAGGATTCGAACCTGCGACCTCCTGGTCCCAAACCAGGCGCGATGACCGGACTACGCTACGCCCCGAATATATAGAAGAGCGGAGGGTAAGGGATTCGAACCCTTGCGACACTTTCGCGTCGACAGTTTAGCAAACTGCTCCGTTAACCACTCCGGCAACCCTCCTTTTTGTTTGTTTTTTAATGACCGCTGTTCCGTTATTGCGAGTGCAAATATAGAACAGATTTCTTTATTTACCAAATAATTTTCAAGAAAAATTTACGTATTTTTGAGGTAATAAATCATTAAAAAACTAAACTGATGCGTAAAACATTATATATCATCGGATTAAGCACTTTTGTTTTTTCATGTACTTCTCAGCAAAATGTGAAAAAAAGTTCTTACCAGCCGAAAACCCCCGTAGTACAGGCAAAACCGCCCGTTAAAACTCCGGCTCCAGAACCTCCGAAACCTAAAATTACAAACGAACACGGAGTAGAGTTTTTTACAACCAATTTAGCAGATCCGGCAAAAAATGATAATACGGCCAGCTATGGTTCCATTGTTTCCGCAAAACCTGCAGGATATAAAGTTGTAAAAACATATTTTCCCGCTATTGCACAAAACTTCAGACAACGTTACCTTATTCTGCATTATACAGCCCTTCCGGATGATAAGTCTATTTCCGTGCTTACCCAACAGGCAGTAAGCTCCCATTATCTGGTGAACAATACCGGGGATAATGAAATTTATCAGCTGGTAGATGAAAACAAACGTTCCTATCATGCCGGAGTAAGTGCATGGAGAAATGATAAGAATCTGAATGATACTTCAATCGGTATTGAAATTGTTAATACAGGCTTTACTACAGACGCAACAGGTAAAAGAGTATTTGTTCCTTTCAGTGATGAACAGGTAAAAAAAGTAGCCGCTTTGGCTAAAGATATTGTTACGAGATATCAGATCCCGGCAACAAATGTTTTGGCACACGCAGATATTGCTCCTACAAGAAAACAGGATCCGGGGCCTATGTTCCCATGGAAGAAACTATATGATGAATATCAGATAGGAATGTGGTATGATGAAGCTGCAAAACAGAATTTCCTTACCCAGGCACAGGCAGATCTGGCGGCTAAATATAACGATGCTTCATTTATCTTTGGAATTCAGACAGCCCTACAGAAGTTCGGGTATGGACTGGAATTCAGCGGAAAGTGGGATGATGCTACCAAAAAAACAATAGAAGCCTTCCAGTACCATTTCCGTCCGCAGAATTATGACGGGATCATGGATGCCGAAACATGGGCAATACTTCAGGCTTTAATTCAAAAATATCCAACAAAATAATGTATATAAAGCGCATCGGTTAGATGCGTTTTTGTTATATTTAAAAATTAAAAAAGTTAAAACATCTGTAATGGAAAATTTCAGAAAAGAGAGTGACCTGCTGGGAGAACTGAACGTGCCGGCAGACGCTTATTATGGAGTTCAGACCCAAAGAGCAATTGACAATTTCAAAATCTCAGGACAACTTCTGTCTTCATATCCGGATTTTATCAAAGGATTGGCTTTCGTGAAAAAAGCAGCAGCCAAAACCAATTACGAGTTGGGTCTGCTGGATGAAAACCTGTATTTCAGAATAGCAGAAGCCTGTGATGAAATTATAGCAGGAAAATACCACGAACAGTTTCCTGTAGATATGATCCAGGGAGGTGCAGGTACTTCAGTAAATATGAATGCCAATGAGGTAATTGCGAATATTGTGCTGGAAAAGCTGGGTAGAAATAAAGGGGAATACGAATTCTGTTCTCCTAATGATCATATCAACCTTTCTCAGTCTACCAATGATGCTTATCCTACAGCAATTAAAATGGGACTGCTTCAGATGAATGCAGGTCTGGTTAACAGGCTTGAAAAGATCGTGGAAGCTTTCCGCGCCAAAGGAAAAGAATTCCAGGATGTTATCAAAATGGGCCGTACCCAGCTTCAGGATGCTGTTCCTATGACTTTAGGGCAGGAATTCGAGGCTTTTGCCGCAACTTTGGAAGAAGATATTTCCAAGCTGAATAACAATGCAGAACTTTTCGTAGAGGTGAATATGGGGGCAACTGCCATCGGAACAGGACTTAATGCTCCGGTAGGTTATGCTACGCTTTGTGCAAAAAATCTGGCCAGAATTACAGGTTTCCCTGTTGTTTCCGCACCGGATCTTGTTGAGGCAACACCTGATACAGGTTCCTATGTAATTTATTCCTCTGCAATGAAGCGTCTGGCAGTAAAGCTGTCCAAAATATGTAACGATTTGAGATTGCTTTCCTCAGGCCCGAGAGCCGGATTATTTGAGATTAATCTTCCTCCAATGCAGCCGGGATCTTCAATCATGCCGGGTAAAGTAAATCCTGTTATTCCGGAAGTCGTAAACCAGGTATGCTTTAAAGTAATAGGAAATGACCTCACAGTAACCTTTGCAGCAGAAGCCGGACAATTGCAGCTTAACGTAATGGAGCCGGTACTTTCCCACGCCATTATGGAAAACATTCACTTCCTTTGTAACGCACTGGATACCTTGCGTGAAAAATGCGTAGTAGGAATTACCGCCAATAAAGAAGTCTGCCTCAATATGGTAAAACACAGCATCGGTATTGTAACTGCACTTAACCCATACATCGGATACAAACAGTCTACAGCTATTGCTAAAGAAGCTCTGGAAACAGGGAAAAGCGTGTACAACCTTGTTTTAGAGAAAGGAATTCTTTCCCAGGAAAAACTGGATGAAATCCTGGATCCTAAAAATATGCTGAAACCGCATAACAAATAAAAAACAATCCATAAGTGATAAATGATGGCCACCGGTTATATCATTTATCACTTATTTTTAGTACTTATCATATCATCTTGAGGTTTTTAATTATAATTCCTGCCCATAACGAGGAAGAAAATCTTCCCTTTACACTGGATTCTTTACAGCAGCAAAGTTTTAAAGATTTTAAAGTTGTGATCGTTAATGACGGTTCGGTAGACCGTACTCCGGAAATCATCAGAAAATATACAGATAACGATTCGCGCTTTCAGACAATCAACCTTCAGAAATCAGCCCATCAGCCCGGATCTAAAGTTGTTAATGCCTTTAAAAACGGATTGCAGACCCAGAATACAGAAGAATTTGAGATCATCTGCAAATTTGATGCGGATATTATTCTTCCTGAAAAGTATCTGGAAACCGTAGAAAAATCCTTCAGAGAAAATCCTGAATATGGGCTTGTAGGAGGTTTGTTATACATAGAAAAAGAAGGAACCTGGGTGTATGAAGGAAACTCCAATAAGCATCATGTAAGAGGCCCAATGAAAGCCTATCGAAGAGAATGCTTTCTTCAGATGGGAGGCTTAAGAGAAACTTTAGGCTGGGATAATATCGATTCTATCCTGCTGGAAAACCTGGGCTGGAAAGAAGTAGTACTGCCCGGGCTTCATGTAAAACTGATTAAAGTAAAAGGAGCAGATTACACCATCAGGCCCGCAGAGTATTACGGCCGGTATTTTTATTTTTTAGGACTAAACAGATTTCTTGCCTATATTGCTGCCTCTAAAGAAGCCGTAAAAAGCCGATCCATTCCTTTTTTCTTCAAAATTACCGGAGCCTATGAAAGTTGCAGGTCCCAGAAGCTTGAACTCAAGCTTTCCAATGAAGAGAAAAAAGCAGTCAACAATCAGCGTTGGAAAATGCTGAAGAAAAAATGGCTTAAAATGTAGAAACCAAAATTTGAAATTAATACCTAATATATCCGGTAGAAATGGACTTTAATCCGTTCAAAACAAAAATAAAAACCCAACAGCTTTAGCCAAAAACTCCCCTCTGTATACCAGTGAAAAAAATAGCCTACATTGAAATAGATACCCACGCGGAAATTGCGCAGGCTTTCATGAACATCATGAGAGATTCATCAGATTTTGCAGTAGATTATTATTTTTCAGAAAGAATCAGGAATAGGGTTGAAGAGAATGGTGAAAATGTGTTTTTGTCAGACAGCTCTATGATTCTGGACCAGCTGGGTTCAGAAAAATATGATCTCATTATGATCGGAACGGTTCACCGGTATTTTAATACTTTTCAGGCGGTAGTTCAGAAATATAATGCTGTGGCCATTGTTCATAATATTAACTTTTCACAATCTTCAAAATGGTCTTTGTTGAAAAGTATTTTCAAAGCAGATATTATTTACAGGATAAAGCTTTGGTGGAAGGAAGGACTGTTGAACTCTTCAAAAGTATATCAGAAAGCAAAAAAGCTGTTGGTTCTGGATGAAGAGCTGTCCTCGGATTGTCGTCTGTTCCTGCCTCTTTTTTATGCTGAAGTTTCTGAAAAAACAGATAACAGTCATGCAGTCATCGTAATTCCGGGAGGAGTTTCTCAAAAAAGAAGAGATTACAACCATATTTTTAGTGTTATTCAGAACCTGAAAGTTCAGGAGAAATATGAATTTGTTTTCCTTGGGAAAGCTCAGGATAACGAACTGAAACAACTTGAAAAATTATCTGGAAATCTTCCTGAAAATATTACTGTTCAGTATTTTCCGGACAGGGTTTCCAATGAGGATTTTGAAAAATGGATGCAGAAAGCAGATGTTTTATGGTGTCCGATTCAGCAGAAAACAGAATTTTTCAGCATTGAAGAAATCTATGGAATAACAAAAATGACCGGAAACCTGGGAGACGCTATAACCTACGGGAAAATGGCTGTTTTCCCGGAAAATTACGCTTCAGGGCTTGAATTTATCATCCCGGAAAAGCAGGATATAATCAGCCGGTTCACAGAAATAAAAAATATTCAGTTCGACTTTCAGAAAACCTACAATAAAAATTCCGTTCTTAAAAGATTAGAAAGTGTCCTGAAAAGCCTTATTTAAACTTGAAAATACTTTTAATGAACTTCATATTCAGATAATCTTCGATCGGGAAAATTTTGGTGAAATAATTTCCGATATAGATCAGAATCAGGACAACAGCAGGCTTATAAATCAGATTGATGAAATTACTGCTGAAATTCGGAAGAACAATAGCGACTGTAATAGCCAGTGTGCAAATAATAGAAACAAAAATCATTTCAATGCTAAGCGGCGAAACCTTGAATACAATATAGTTGAAAATGATTTTAACAACATTGTAAGTTGTAAGGGAAATGGCTGTAGACAGGGCGATTCCGATAAGTTTCAGCTCTGTATATTTGATGAAATAATAATTCAGTCCAATCGTTAATCCGGCCAGTAAAAGCATAACCAGGATATTGAATCTGTAATACTTTGAAAGAGAAATAATGTTCCCGTTGAAGCCGGTGGCGAGGTCCAGTAAAACAGCAGATCCCCAGATCCATACTACCGGTTCGTATTCCCTCAGCATCGTCCCGTTTTTCGGCATAAATTGTGTCAGATAAGGAAAACCTACCATGATACAGGAGAATAATACAGCGCCAAGAAAATACAATGTAAGCGACGTTTTTTTATGGAATTTGTCAAGAGCTTCCATATCACCGTCAGCAAGGTTTTTACTGATGATAGGGGCAGAAATGTTAAACAGTCCCAGCTGTGGAATAGAAATCAGTGAAATTAAAGCATATAAAACAGAATAAATTCCGTTTTCCTCCATTCCCATAAACTCTCCGATCATAAAGCTGTTGATGGCCAGATAATTTCCAAAAGTTCCTAAAAAGCCAAAAAAACAATAATTGAGAAATTCTTTCCAGAAATTGTCTTTCTTAAAATAGCTCGTGTCAAGATCAAAATGTATCTTGTCAAGCTTATTGGTGTAATAAACGTATCCTAGAAGCATTAAGGCAAACATTCCGAAAAAGAATATAAAGGCAATCCGCTGCGAAAGAACCTGTCCGTATTGTAAATAGGTAAAATAAGAAAACAGAAGGAATGCTCCCAGATTCGCTATTTTCGGGAAAAGATTATCAAAAATATTGGAAACTACAATTCTCTTATAGTTGGATACATATTTATTGAAAATAGCACAGAGGGATAAAACCAGAATTAAAGGCAGGATAATTTCTTTGATTTTCCAGGCTTCCGAATGAAGAAATTTTGGATAAAAATAAGGGATGACAAAAAATACAACAGAAAAAATAAGGAAATTAATCAATATTGTAACGAGGGATAAAGACAGCATATTTTGGTTTTTGCCGTCTTTTTGTAAAGAATTAAAGTACTTTACATTCGCATAGGAAATTCCAAAAACGACAAACGGAACAAGCATCTCCGCAGTCTGCATGCTGTAGCGTAGCTTTCCGTAAAATTCAAAATCGCTCGGAAAAATGAAAATGGCAGATACCGTACCCAGTAAAAAACCAATATAACCTATGATGGAATATTTGAAGCCTTGTCTCGCTACTACACTCATAATGTCTTATTAATGATTTTTAGGGATGAAAATAATATTGTTGATATAGCTCGTTTTGTTTTTTTCATCATGGGTATTTTGCAGCAGAATCTCTTCCGTAAGAATTTCCAGCTGAAAGGTATCCCTGTTAAGGTACCGGGCTTCATAGCCCCAGCTTTTTACTTCAGAAATATCATTCCAGATTGGAGTTTCGTGATGTCTCTGTTCCATTTCTACCATCAGGGTAGGGTAAAACTGCCGGATGATTTCCTTCGCTCCGGAAAGAGTTCTCATTTCATTTCCTTCTACATCTATTTTAATGAAATCCAGCCTGTTGAAGTGTTCTATCGCAGCCCAGTCGTCCAGCTTCAGAACCTTTACTTTCTCAGTGTAGCTTTTCTCTTCGCCTTTTTCTTTATAAGATGTATTTAATGTTCCGCGGGAAGCAATCATTTTGCCATTGATGACCGGAACCTTAAATTCTGCGGTAGTATTTTCATCAGAAAGAGCCAGGGGTAGTACCCGCATGGTCGGAAACAATCTTTTTAAACGGCGCCAGAGCTTTCTGTTCGGCTCAAAAGCATAAATGTTTTCAGAATTCAGCTTATCCTCCAACTGATAAAGAAAAGTTCCGACATTGGCACCAATGTCCAGTATTACGGCATTTTTGGAAAGGTATTCTTTAATCCATACCAATTCCGGTTCTACATTCCGCTCCGAAAAATTATCTTTAGTAAGATTGTTTAAGGTCTTAAAATATCTTTTCTTATAAAAATCCGGGCTTATATATTGTAGTTTTTCTGCAATTCTCTGGTATAAAGACATCCTTAATTGTTTGACGAAAAGCAAAGATAAGCAAAAATGTTAAACTAATGTTAAAAAATAACAAATATAACGAATTGATTATCAATTTATAAATTGAAAATTACTTTTTATAAAAAATTGAATTTTAAAAGATTGGACTTTTATGATAACCTGTCCGCTAAAAAAAATATTTTAGTCATGTAAATCTGAAAATACAATATAATTCCGTCTCAGGTCCCCGATAAACATTCTTTCTATTATTCCAGCTTCCATCCGGCTAATTTTATTTGAAATGTTAAACTTTAACCTTTATCATAATATTTTTTAAAATTATGGTGTTTTGATAATATTTTGGCAAATGTTTTGATATTAACTCATTGCTTATCGATAAGGCTAACAGATTTAATAAATCAATTAATTGATTGTACTAACAGTTTAAATATTTAATAGTGATGAAACATATACATCAAAATCAGGAATTTCGTTTTAACGAAGTCCTGTTTGAGCACCGTAACAAAGAATACGGAGCCTACGTTTTAAGAAATGAATCAGACAGAATATTAACCAAAGCCCTTTTTATCGGAGTAAGCTTACTGGCCGCAGTTTCAATAACCCCTTTTGCCATTTCAGCATTTAAATCAGATGCACCGTCAAAAGGACCGGATGGAGTAGAGATTACATTGGTAGATCCTGTTATCCCGGATGATCCTGCAACGCCACCTGCACAGGTATTGCCTCCAACAGTAACACCACCTCCTGCAAGAGTGAAACAGTTTGACAGTACAGTTCCTGAACCTTCATCAACAGCCCCGGATGATACCAGTAAAAAAGAACCTATTCCGGATGATGCGGTAGCAGGTTTTAAAAACGACTTTACAGCAGAACCTATTAAAAGAGGAGCAGAGCCAATTAACCTTGAAGGAACAGGAAAAGGACCCGTTTTACCTTATGTTCCGCAAGGGCCGCCAGCTCCGAAAGGTCCGGATAATCGTATTGTTACAGGTCCTGAGCTAGCCTCCGAAGCAACATTTGAAGGTGGGATTAACGCTTTCAGAAATAAAGTAACCAGCAATTTTGATGGATCTTCATTTGATGGAAGCGGGGAGACCATGAGAACTGTTGTTACCTTTGTAGTAGAGACCAATGGAACAATCTCCGGAATTAAAGCAGAAGGAGGAGATGCAGATTTCAACAGAGAAGCTTTGAGAACGATAAAAAGTATCAAAGGAAAATGGAATCCCGGATTGAATAAAAACGGTGAGGCCGTAAGAAGTTATTTCAAGTTCCCGATCTCAATGAAATTTGAGTAAAAGGACAGAATAAACAGATATTAAAAAGTTATCCACAAAGAATTTTTTTTGTGGATAATTTTTTTTATTGCTAAATTGCTTATTAACAATATTTTAACTCAATTTTAAATTTCACCGTTTATCGGGAGCAAAGAAAAAAGTGTATTTTTGAAACCTAAAGTTCGAATAATGGCAAAAATCATAGGTATCGCTAATCAAAAAGGAGGAGTTGGAAAAACAACAACAGCTGTAAATTTAGCCGCAGCATTAGGGGTATTGGAAAAAAAAATCTTAATCATTGATGCAGATCCGCAGGCCAATGCAACCTCAGGCCTTGGTGTGGAGGATGTTCAGTATTCTACATACAACTTGTTAGAACACAGTGCAGATACAAGATCATGCATCAAAAGAACAGCAACCCCGAATCTGGATATCATCCCGTCTCACATTGACCTGGTAGCAGCTGAAATTGAACTGGTTGACAAGGAAGACCGTGAGTACATGCTGAAAAAAGCGTTGGCAGAAGTAAAAGCTGATTACGATTATATTATCATCGATTGTGCTCCAAGCTTAGGACTTATTACGGTTAATGCGCTTACCGCTGCAGATTCCGTAATCATACCGATCCAGTGCGAATATTTTGCATTGGAAGGATTGGGGAAATTGTTGAATACCGTTAAAAATGTACAGAAAATTCACAATAAAGACCTTGGTATCGAAGGACTTCTTTTAACCATGTATGACAGTCGTTTAAGATTGTCCAATCAGGTAGTGGAAGAAGTAAATGCCCACTTCCCGGAAATGGTATTTGAAACCATTATCAGCAGAAACGTGAGATTGAGCGAGGCTCCAAGTTTCGGAGAAAGTATCCTGAACTATGATGCTGAAAGCAAAGGAGCAGTACAATATATTCAGCTTGCTGAAGAAGTATTGCTGAAGAACGAAAATTTAGTAAAAAATTAAATTAATCAATAAATGAACATCAGGTGGATTTAACTGCCACTTATCAATCATCATTTATCAAGAATATCTATGAAGGACAAAAAAAGAGCTATGGGACGCGGTTTGGGCGCTATTTTAAGTGCCGAATCCAAAGCAACGATCAACTCTGCGACCGATGAAGGTGCAGATAAGTTTGTAGGGAATATTGTAGAAGTAGCCCTTGAAGATATCTACCCGAATCCGACCCAGCCGAGAACTTATTTTGACGAAAAAGCATTAAACGAACTTGCCCAGTCCATTAAAAACTTAGGCGTAATTCAACCGGTTACCTTAAGAAAAGACGGCGAGAAATTCGAGATTATATCCGGGGAAAGACGTTACCGCGCCAGTAAAATTGCCGGGCTTCCCACAATTCCTGCTTATATCCGTCTGGTAAACGATCAGGAACTTCTGGAAATGGCCCTTGTGGAGAATATCCAGAGAGAAGATCTTGATGCTATTGAAATTGCTTTGACTTATCAGAGGCTTTTGGACGAGATAGGACTTACCCAGGAAAACCTGAGCCAGAGAGTAGGGAAAGACAGAAGTACCATTACCAATTCTATCAGGCTTCTGAGACTGAATCCCGATATTCAGAACGCCATCAGAAGCGGTGAGATTTCTGCCGGACACGGACGGGCAATCATCAGTCTTGAAAGCGAAGAACATCAGCAGGTCTTATTTGATCTGATCATTAAGGAAAAACTGAATGTCCGTCAGGCTGAACAGGCTGCAACGGCACTGAAAAACCCTAAATCACCCGCAGCGAAAAAGGCAAGTGCCGAGCTTTCCAATAACTATAAAAAAGCTCAGAAAACCATCGCTGATATTTTAGATGTAAAAGTGGAGATCAAAACCACAGGAAACGGTAAAAAAGGTAAAATTGTCCTGGACTTCAAAAACGAAGAAGAACTGGAATATATTTTATCCCATATTAGATAATGAAGAAAATATTTTTCACATTTTTTCTGTGCATCACAGCACTGGCCTATGCACAGGTAGCTCCCATAGATACGGTCCGGATGCAGGAACGCCCGAAAGACAGTATCATATCGGTGAAACCTGTTAAGCCGTCAAAAACCGAAGCTAAAATAATAGCAGATCTGGAACAGGCGAATGGCCCAACCAAAAAAACAATAAAACTTAATCCGACAAGAGCAGGACTTTACTCCGCTGTGCTCCCGGGATTAGGGCAGTATTACAATAAGAAATATTGGAAAATTCCTGTTGTTTGGGGAGCGGTAGGAGCCGGAGTAGGAATTGCCATATGGAATGATAATCAGTATAAAAAATACAGAGAATACTATATTGCAAAACTTAACGGAACGCCAAACGAATTCGTAGACAGCAATCCCGGATTGGATAAAAGAGCACTGGCGAATGCTCAGGACAGATCCAAAAGACAGAGGGATTATGCCATAGCCATTACCGGCCTGATCTATATTCTGAATATCATGGATGCCGTAGTAGATGCACACCTTTACGAAAGCCGTCATGATCCGGATCTTACGTTCAATCCTACAGTGATTCAGGATCAGTATGGGTTCTCACCTCCTAAAACAGGATTGACTTTAAGTTACAGATTTTAACAACCAGATTTTAATAAAGCCTGTTCAGACTGAAAAGTTTCGGAAGGCTTACAAATAAAGAATTTCATATGAGAATAGCATTAGTTGGATACGGTAAAATGGGTAAAATTATTGATGAGATCGCTCAGAAAAGAGGTCATGAAGTAGTAGCCCGTCTGAAAGAAACTCCAACCACTGAAAATCTGAATAATCCTGATGTGGTTATTGAATTTTCACTGCCGGAAGCAGCATACGATAACATCAAAGCCTGCCTTGAAAATAAAATTCCGGTTATCTGCGGAACAACAGGGTGGCTTGAGAAAAAAGCCGAAATTGAAAAGTTAGCAGTAGACAACGATACGGCATTCTTATACGGATCCAACTTTAGTTTAGGAGTAAATTTATTTTTTGCCCTGAACGAAAAATTGGCTGATCTGATGAAAAACGTGGATGAGTATTCCTGCCAGCTGGAAGAAATCCATCACATTCATAAAAAAGATGCACCAAGCGGAACTGCAATCTCTATTGCTGAAGGAATTATCCGGAATAATCCGAAATTTGATGCTTGGAAACTTGAAGAAACCCAAGGCAAAGAATTGGGAATTTTTGCCGTTCGTGAAGACGAAGTTCCCGGTACTCACAGTGTGTTTTACAGAAGTGAAGTAGACGAAATTGAAATAAAACATACGGCTTTCAACAGGAATGGCTTTGCATTGGGAGCTGTAGTTGCCGCAGAATGGATCAAAGACAAGAAAGGAAACTTTGCCATGAAAGACGTTTTGGGGCTTTAATTTGTAACAAATTCTTTAAATTGCAGACCAATAACAGAAATGATGAATAATGAATTGTCAATAGCACAACAGCTGTTATCATTTATTATTCATCATTAATTATATATTATCAGAATAGGCACAAAAAAATTATGAATTATTTTCTGACTTATACAGTATATGTTCTCATTTTATCCGTATTAATGGGGATTTCCACCTGGAAGCTGTTCAAAAAAATGGGGTATAGTCCTTTATTAGCTTTTATACCTTTCTGTAACTATTTAGTTATTCTAAAGGAAACGGATCATCCAAAATGGTGGGTAGTTT
Organism: Chryseobacterium indologenes; assembly: GCF_001295265.1. Classification (GTDB taxonomy): domain Bacteria; phylum Bacteroidota; class Bacteroidia; order Flavobacteriales; family Weeksellaceae; genus Chryseobacterium; species Chryseobacterium indologenes_A. Next base: position 93,503 of record NZ_LJOD01000018.1, read on the forward strand.
TATCATACTTGCCAATTGTAGGTCCTATTATGATGACAGTATTCCATTTATATTTAATGGATAAATTTGGAAAAAATCTTATTCAGAATAAACTTCTTACTGTCCTTCTTCCTTTTGTGTATATGGCAATAGTAAATTACTCTAAGGATACTGAAATAGAAGATGAACTATATTTGACAGAAGAGCAGAAGAACCGTAAAGAAAAACATGAGAAAATACTGAATGTAACTGCGCAGATTTTTGACTTATTTGTAACAAATGTATCCTCAAGAGTTCCTAACTTTTCTTCAGAAGAAGAAGAAGGGAAAAAGAAAGATACATTCCTTGGGTCTGTTACCTTTGCCGTAGTTTTCGCAACCATTATCCATGTTTTCGTAACACAGCCATTCGGGATTCCTACCGGATCCATGGAAAGAACCCTTTTAGTAGGAGACTTCCTGTTCGTCAACAAATGGAGCTATGGATACAGAATGCCGATGCGTCCAGTTGCTATTCCTTTCCTTCAGGGAACCATTATGGATACAGGGCAGCCAAATAACCCGAAAGATGATCCAAAATCTTATGTAGATGCCGTAAAGCTTCCTTATACCAGAATTTTACAGTTCAGCAAACCTCAGAAAAATGATGTGGTAGTATTTAACTACCCGCAGGATTCTGTACATACAGCCATCGACAGAAAAGATCCTTACGTTAAAAGATGTGTGGCTACAGCAGGAGATACCTTCGAAATGAGAGCCGGAAGACTTTTTGTCAATGGAAAGCCGGAAACTGTTCTTGGAGATCAGGAAGTACAGCACGGTTACCTGGTAACTACAGGAAGCCAGCTTGATATTCCTGCATTGTATAATACCTACGGTTTTCTTCCCGTACAGGAGCAGCAGACACAAACTGGGTTTGTATATGGTTTCCAGGGACTGACAGATAAAATTGCCAAAGAGATTAAAGAACTTCCGCAGGTGATTGATATGAAGGAGAATGTAATGCCAAAAGGAGAAGCATCCATTGCCTACAAAAATGAAGCAAGAACAAAAATAGATACTACCCAGTCTATCTTCCCTGTCAATAAACCTTGGAATCAGGACTGGTATGGTCCGGTGAGAATTCCTAAAAAAGGTGATGTGGTAACCATCAACAAAGAAACCCTTCCAATGTACCGATGGATCATTTCTGAATATGAACATAACAGCGTATCTGTAAATGGGGATCAGATTCTGATCAACGGAAAGCCGGAAGCCAGCTATACCATCAAACAGGATTATTATATGATGGTAGGGGATAACAGAGATGCTTCATTGGATGCAAGATTCTTTGGTTTCGTTCCGGAAGAAAATATCGTAGGAAAACCAATGTTTACATGGATGAGTCTTCAGGGAGTTTTCAAAGACGGTAGTTCTTCTTATCAGGCTCCGTTTAAGATCCGTTGGGAAAGAATGTTTAAAGCAACCAACACCGGAGAAGCCAACAAAACTTCGTATTGGTGGATTGCAGCCATGATCCTGATCTTATTCTTCGGATGGGAGTATTTTGTAAAGCTGTTCAAAAAGAAAAAAACAGAAGACGAATTATAATTAAATTAAACCCAAAATAGAATGAAGTATTTGAAAAAATACTTCATTTTTGCATTATGAATATGACGAATGTATTACTCCCGGTATTTTATATGCCTCCGATCTCATGGTTCTCAGTGTTTTTAAACCCTGAAAACGAAATTATATTTGAACAGTTTGAAAACTTTCCTAAGCAGACCTATAGAAACAGAGCCAATATCTACGGGGCTAATGGAAAACTTTCACTCATTATCCCAATCAACCACAACGGGAACAGAGCATTTAAAGATATGGAGATCTCTTATAGGGAAGACTGGAGAAACCTTCATTGGAAATCTATTAAAACAGCTTATCAGAGTTCTCCTTACTTCGAATATTATGAAGATAAATTCAGAAAGATCTTTGATATGAAAGAAAAATTTCTTTTTGACTTTAACCTTAAAGGCCTGGAAGTCATCCAACAGATACTGAAAACAGAAAAGGCACACTCTTTGAATAAAGAATATATCAAAAATCCGGAAGAGATGAATTTCAGAGACAGATTCTCTGCAAAACATCCTTCAGAATTCGGAATGGAAGAATATTATCAGACTTTTTCCGAAAAATACGGATTTTTAGAAGATCTTTCGGTTCTGGACCTTATCTGCAACAAAGGCCCGGAATCATTAATGTATATTAAAAATATCAAATAATTCGCGGGTTGTCGTAAGAGAGAAAGCGACTGCCTGTGACCTCAATAAAATAAATATCAACATATGAAAAAGGTATTATTAGCGGCTGTTTTTTTAACAGGATTCAGTTATTCTTATGCACAGGAAGCCAAAGCGGCAAACATCGATCCCAATGAAGATAAAGATCTGATGACCTGGTATCATAAAGATTTTTCTTCTTCAAAAGTATACGGGGTAAATACTGAAAATGCATACAAATATTTAGAATCGAAAGGGCTGAAGCCTAAAACGGTTGTTGTAGGAGTTCTGGACAGCGGAGTTCAGGTAGACCACCCGGGATTGGTTAAAAATATCTGGACAAACCCCAATGAAGTTCCCGGAAACGGAAAAGATGATGACGGAAACGGTTATATCGATGATGTTCACGGATGGAATTTCATCGGTGGAAAAAACGCAGACATCGGTATTGACAATATGGAGGTAACAAGAGTAGTTGCTAAATATAAGCCTGTTTTTGAAGGCAACGATTCCTCTAAAAATAAAGCCAATCAGGCGAAAATGCCGGAAGAGTTTGCACTGTATATGAAATCTAAAGAGCTTTTCAATAAAAACAGCATTGAGGCCAGACAAAACTTCCAGACGTATACCATGATCAATGATCTTATTCCTAATATGGTAAGATTATTAGGGGGTAAATCTGTAACGCCTGCAACGATCAGTGCTATTAAGCCGGCAGACCAGAAAGATGCTATTGCGCTTCAGGTTTTAGGTCAGGTTTCTCAAAGTCCTGATTTCAACGGGAAATCTTCAGCAGAATTTGAAAAGCTGATGAAAGAGCAGATGAAAGAAGCACTAGATGAATATACTCCAAAAGCCCAGCAATACGACTTAAGCTATGATCCCAGAAAAGAGATTGTAGGAGATAATTATGATGATTACTCCGAGAAAAGCTACGGAAATAATCACTATGAAGGACCGGATGCAGAACACGGAACACACGTGGCGGGAATTATCGCAGGACTTCCGCAGGGTAAGGTAATTCAGTACGGAATAGCTTCAAAAGTAGCAAAAATCATGACAGTAAGAACCGTTCCAAACGGTGATGAAAGAGATAAAGATGTTGCCAATGCAATACGATATGCGGTGGATAACGGAGCTAAAATTCTGAACATGAGCTTCGGAAAGCCTGTTTCTCCAGGGAAAAATGTAGTCTGGGATGCTTTCAAATATGCTGAAGATAAAGGAGTTCTTTTAGTAAAGGCAGCTGGAAATGAAAACGAAGATGTTGCTGAACATCTGGCATACCCTACCAACTTTAAAAATGTAACAGATGAAAAACCATTTGTTAACAATGTAATGGTAGTAGGAGCAAGCACTAATAAAAATGATGCTTTAAGAGCAAGCTTCTCCAATTACAATAAGAAAATGGTAAATGTCTTTGCTCCGGGGGAAGAAATATATTCTACAGTTCCTAAGAATGAATACAAATACCTTCAGGGAACTTCTATGGCATCCCCGGTAGCAGCAGGGGCAGCAGCGGTATTATTGGCTTACATGCCCGATCTTAAACCTTACCAGATTATAGAGTCATTGGTGAAAAGCAGCAACCACAGTGCAGGGCAGTTTTCTGACTATTCGCAGGCTGGTGGCGTAATTGATGTAAAGAAAGCTGCAGAATATGCATATACCAACTTCTACAACGGAAAAAAATTAACCGGCAGCAAGCCTGCGAAATCCGTAAAAAAGGGTGTTAAAAAATAGTATATCTGCCTGTATATAAGGTTAAAACGTAAAAAGTCCGGAATTTTCGGACTTTTTTATTTTTATTTTTCAATTTTGGCACGGTTTTTTGTAACTTTATACTAACAAAATAATAAACAACAAAATGAAAAAGTTACTACTTGCAGGGATGTTGGGAACATCACTTTTTGCAGTGTCTTGTTCCTCAGTGAAAAAAGCAGAAACATCACAAAACCAAAGATCTGAATACCTTAAGTTGAAAGGTGACTGGCAGATTGTAAGCGTTGATTATGAAAAGGGATACAAAATCAAGCCTTTTGACGAAGGAGCGGATGCTCAGTGTTTTGTAGGCAGTCATTGGAGACTGATCCCGAATAATTACAGCGGTGCTTATACTTTAAACGGAGGAGGTGCATGCCCGGCAGTGACACAACCTATCAAATTTGAAGTTAAAAACGGTGATACTTTCATGTTTAAAAAAATCGCTGCAGGAACAAAAGCTAAGCAAAATACTGCAGGATATTCTTTAACCATCACAAATCAGGCTGCAGATCAGTTCTCTCTAGTACAGGATGTTCCTTTTGACGGAAATACCGTAAAAGTTGTCTACAACTTCCAGAGAACAGGAATGAAATAATTTATAAACATAAAAGATCAAAAAAATGAAATTTACTAAAACATATATAGGAGCACTTTTCTTATCATCAGCTTTGTTATTAACAAGTTGTGAAGCAGTTCAGAATTCTAACCATCAGCAAAGAGGTACTGCCGTAGGAGCTGCATCTGGGGCTGTAATCGGGGGTATCCTTGGAAATAACGTAGGAAAAGGTAAAAATGGTGCTTTAGGAGCAGTATTAGGAGGTATTATCGGTGGCGTTGCAGGTAACGTAATCGGTAATAAAATGGATAAGCAGGCTAAAGATATCAAGGAAACTTTACCGGGAGCTGAAGTAGAAAGAGTAGGAGATGGTATTAAAGTAACGATGAATGAAAGCATCGTGAACTTCGCTTTTGATTCTTCAAACCTTACTTCTGTTGCTCAGGGAAACCTTGATAAATTAGCAAAAGTTCTTGCTGATAACCCGGATACCAACATCAATATCTACGGGCACACAGACAGCAAAGGATCTGATTCTTACAACTTAGCCCTTTCTCAGAGAAGAGCAGATGCTGTAAAAGCTTATTTATCAGGAAAAGGAATTGCATCAAGCAGAATGTTTACTAAAGGAGAAGGAGAGGCAATGCCGGTGGCAAGCAATGATACAGATGAAGGAAGAGCTAAAAACAGAAGAGTGGAGTTTGCTATCACTGCTAACGAAAAAATGATTAATGATGCCAAACAAGGGCAATAATTAATTTAATATATAAATATTTTCGTAAGAAACCGCTTCGGCGGTTTTTTTTGTATTTTTATGCTATGAATTTTGAATTTATTATTTTTGTATCTGAAATAGCATAAATGAAGAAATACCTTAAGCTGCTCCGAGTGGAGCAATGGGTGAAAAACCTGTTTGTTTTTGTCCCTCTGTTCTTTTCAGGAAACATTACCAATATAGATCTGCTAAGCAAAAGTATTTTTGCGTTCATCATTTTTTCGTTCGCAGCGAGTGTAGTGTATATTCTGAACGATTATAATGACATTGAAGCAGATCGTAAACATCCGGAAAAAAGGAGGAGACCCCTTGCAAGCGGTATCATTTCAAAGTCAAAAGCGCTGGGAATTCTCGCGGCACTTATTATCATCGATATTGTTCTGGTCGTTGTGGCCCAGCTTTACTTTCATGAACCCTTATGGAAATTCAGTGCTATTATTGCATGTTATTTTGTGATGAATCTGGCTTATACCTTCAGGCTGAAGCATGTTCCGATCATAGATATTTTTATTATTGCTCTGGGCTTTGTATTCAGGGTATTAGCAGGCGGTTATATTACAGAAATTAATATCTCGAAGTGGGCTACTCTGCTGACTTTTGTACTGGCATTGGTTCTGGCGATCGGAAAAAGGAGGGGAGAGCTCATTAATGCCCAGGTTTCAGGAAAAACAAGACGGGCTCTGGATGGATATAATGTACAGTTTGCTGATATTGCACTTTCCATTTCTGTAACGCTGGCTATTGTATGCTATCTGATGTTTACATTGTCACCTGAAGTCCAGGGGAGGTTTCATCAAAGGGTTTTCTATACTGTAATATTTGTTGTTTTTGCTTTCCTGAGGTATCTGCAGCAGACTTTGGTATATAACAGAACAGAGTCTCCTACAAAAATTGTTTACCGGGACCGCTATATACAAATTACTTTAGTGCTTTGGGTAGCCGCATTTCTAATTCAAATCTACTTTAAAAAATGAAGCCGAATTTCACACAGAAAGTTACAAACTGGGGCAATTTCCCGGTGGTAGAAAAGGAAATGAGATCTGAAGACAGCTTCCGGAAAATCAAAGATTTTGTATTGGGACATAATGAAGTGATTGCAAGAGGAAACGGAAGATGCTACGGAGATGCTTCATTGGGGGAAAATATATTTTCAACCAAAAAGCTCAATAAATTTATTAGTTTTGACCGCCTTAATGGGATTATAGAATGTGAATCCGGTGTACTGCTTTCGGATGTACTTGAGATCGCTGTTCCACAGGGCTATTTTTTATATGTAACCCCGGGAACGAAGTTTGTATCTGTGGGCGGAGCAATTGCTTCCGATGTTCATGGCAAGAACCATCATGCAGAAGGATGTTTCTCTGAATATGTTATTGAATTTAAACTGATGACGGAAAACGGAGAGATCATTACCTGCTCCAGAGAGGAAAACCCGGATAAATTCTGGGCTACAATCGGAGGAATGGGCCTTACCGGGATTATTCTTACTGCAAAATTCAAACTTAAAAATATAGAATCAGCTTATATACGCCAGGAAAGTATTAAAGCAGAGAATCTGGATGAGATCTTCAGGCTTTTTGAGGAAAGCGAAAACTGGACGTATACAGTAGCCTGGATAGACTGTCTGCAGAAAGGGAAAAACTTAGGCAGAAGTATTCTGATGAGAGGAGAGCATGCCTTTCAGCACGAACTTCCTCAAAATCTGGCAAAAAAACCGTTAAGACTGAAAGCAAAGCTGCAGCCTACCGTTCCGTTCTATTTCCCCGGATTTGTTCTGAATGCTCTTACCGTGAAGATCTTTAATCTTTTGTATTATAAAAAACAGACGAAGAAAGAAGTTAAAAACTTTATCGATTACGAAACGTTCTTCTATCCGTTGGATGCCATTAATGACTGGAACAAAATCTATGGAAAATCCGGCTTTATCCAGTATCAGATGGTCATTCCGAAAGAAGCCGGTAAAGAAGGGATGAAGAAGATTCTTGAAACGATAGCCGCAAGCGGAAACGGTTCTTTTCTGGCTGTTTTAAAGCTGTTCGGAAAGAATAATCCGGAGGCTTATAACTCGTTTCCTTTTGAAGGCTATACGCTGGCTCTTGACTTTAAGGTGAATTCAAAACTGAAAAAACTGGTAGAAAAGCTGGATGACATTGTTCAGGAGTTTGGAGGAAGAATTTATCTGACCAAAGACAGCATGAGCCGTTCGTCATTGACAAATTACCTTAAAAATATTCAAAATCCTAAATTTGTGTCTTTACAGCACAAAAGAATCATAAACAATAATTCATAAATGATAGTTCTGGGAAGTACGTCTGAAGTAGCACAGGCGTTTGTTGAAAAGGCCCTCCAGGAAGGAGAAAAATTTGAAAAGATCTATCTTTTCACTTCAAGCAGAGAAACTACGGAGAGATTTGCAAGACATATCGATGTGAAATTTCTTCAGCAGTCTGAAGTTGTGGAACTTGACCTGATGAAAGAAATCGATTACAATAAATTTGATTATATCAATTCAAATGTATTATTTTGTGCCGTAGGATATTTGGGAGAAGGAACAGAGGAAGGTCTTTATGATAACAGAAATACGGAACGCATTATTGATATTAATTATGCAAGGCTGGTTCCGGTGATGAACTATTTTGCCCATAAGTTTGAGAGCAGGAGATCCGGAACCATTATTGGGCTTTCATCCGTAGCCGGAGACCGCGGTAGACAGAGTAACTTTATCTACGGAAGTGCAAAGGCTGCTTTTACAGCTTATTTAAGCGGGCTTAGAAACTATCTGTTTGATAAAAAAGTACATGTTCTGACCATAAAACCCGGGTTTATGGCGACCAAAATGACAGAAGGGCTGCCACTGAACCCTAAACTTACTGCAACCCCCAAACAGGCTGCTGCATGCATTTATAAAGCCTTTAAAAAACAGAAAAATGTAGCCTATGTTTTGCCGGTTTGGAGTATTATTATGATGATTATCAGGAATATTCCTGAATTTATATTCAAAAAATTAAAGCTTTAGCGACATGAGAAAATTGTATTGTTTTGATTTTGACGGAACCCTTACGTATAAAGATACTATGTTTATGTATCTTAAATTCTATGATTCTACCAAATTCCGCATACAGTTTTTAAGACATGTCCCGCTTTTTATTCTGCTGAAACTGAAGCTGGCAGAAACTGAAAAAGTAAAGAAAAGCTTTATTGGTTCCATTCTTAAAGGTCAGACCAAAGAAAAAATCGAAATGAAGTCTAAGCAGTTCTTTGAACAGCATTATCCTAAAATTGTAAGGGAAAATGCTCTTGACTTTATTAAAAATATCGATAGAAATAATACACAGAGTTTATTGGTAACCGCTTCGCTGGACATCTGGGTAAAGCCTTTTGCCGAAGAACTTAAAATGCAGCTCGTTTCTACGCGTGCAGAGTTTAAAAATGGGGTTTTTACAGGAAATTTCATTGGCAAAAACTGCAACGGAAATGAAAAGCTGGTGAGGATAAAAGCTGAAATAAACGATTCTAAATACGATAAAATAATCGCTTTCGGAGATACTTCCGGAGACCGCCAGATGCTAAAATGGGCAAATGAAGGTCATTACCAATTTTTTCATTAATTTTGAAGGGTAAAAATGTAAAAATGAAAAGACTGCTTGTTGTATGTACCGCAATCCTGATGAGCTGTGCAGGAACATCATTTCAAAAATCTTCAGATATGCAGAAAAGCGGAGAATTGCTTGTTTCCGAATCTCAGGGTGGTGCAGACCGGCCGGGATTTTCGGTGATTAAAAACGAACAGGAATACCAGAAAGCCATCAAGGGAAATTCTGGCCTTGTTGTTGTAGAATCAGGGAAAGAGCCGTCTGCGAACTATCCTGCATTTCCGAAAAATAAGAAAGTGATCCTGTACAATCTGGGGAGTTTCAGATCAGGAAATCGTACGGTAACAGCAATTAAAAGTGTTTCTGTAAAAGACAACATTCTGTATGTTGAGGTTCCTTATCAGGAGACCGGAGGAATGGAAATTCAGGTGCTTTCCAATCCGTGGTTTATCTTTGCTGTACCTTCAGACTATCAGTTTACTTCCGTAGAATTAAAATACTCAAAATAAAAATGAATAAAATATATCTGGATAATGCTGCTACGACTCCTCTTTCAGAAGAAGTAATCGATGCAATGGTGGGTACCATGAAAATAAATTTCGGAAACCCTTCTTCTACTCACAGTTTCGGACAGGAAGCCAAAATTCTGATTGAAAACGTGAGAAGACAGGTGGCAGACTATCTTCATGTAACCCCTGCAGAGATCATATTTACCTCTTGCGGAACAGAATCTAACAACATGATTATCAAATCAAGTGTGGAACATCTTGGAGTGCAGAGAATCATCAGTTCTCCATTGGAGCATAAATGTGTTTCAGAGAGTATTCTGGATATGAAGAGCAGAAAAGGAGTAGAGGTAAACTATATCCGTCCTAATGAAAAGGGAGATATTGATCTTAATAAATTAGAAGAGTTGCTAAAAGCATCCGATAAAAAAACACTGGTAAGTTTAATGCATGCCAATAATGAGATCGGAAATATTGCTGATATTAAAAAGATTGCACAGCTGTGTAAAGAGAATAATGCGTTATTCCATTCAGATACGGTTCAGACTATGGCTCATATGAATCTTGATTTTTCCGATGTCATGGTGGATTTCGCTTCATGCAGTGCCCATAAATTCCATGGCCCGAAAGGAGTTGGTTTTGCCTTTATCAGAAAGTCATCCGGGTTAAAAGGAATCATTACCGGAGGACCTCAGGAAAGAAGCTTAAGAGCCGGAACTGAGAATGTATGCGGTATCGTAGGGCTTGGAAAAGCGCTGGAGCTTTCTCTTAACCATATGGAGGAATACACCGCTCATATGCAGGAAATCAAGGATTATGCGAAAGAAAGCCTTTCTGCCGCTATTCCGGGGATTAAATTCAACGGAAGAAGTGCTGAGAAGGAAAACAGCCTTTATACGGTTTTAAGCGCGTTATTACCTTATAAAAACCCCCTGATTGGCCTTCAGCTTGATATGAAAGGAATTGCAGTTTCCCAGGGCAGTGCCTGTTCTTCCGGAGCATCCAAACCTTCCATGGTGATGATGATGGTGCTTTCTGAGGATGAAATGGACCACTGCACGCCGCTTAGGATCTCTTTCAGTCATATGACAACCAAAGAAGAAATTGATGCGCTTGTTGAGGCGTTAAAAGAAATTTCAAAAGACTACACTATAGAAAAAACAAATGTTGAGCATAGATAGTCTTATTGCTCAAAAAGTGTAATTTTGGATATCCAATTAAGGATTTAGAACAGAAAATAATATTAATTTAAATACAAGAAACAAAAATGGCTTTAGAAATTACGGACAGCTCATTTCAGGAAACGGTTTTAAAATCAGATAAGCCGGTATTGGTAGACTTTTGGGCGGTATGGTGCGGACCATGCAGAACGTTAGGACCAATCATCGAAGAAGTAGCATCAGATTTTGAAGGAAAAGCAGTAGTTGGAAAAGTGGATGTAGACAACAACCAGGAAATTTCTATGCAGTATGGTATCAGAAATATCCCTACAGTTCTTATTTTTAAGAATGGTGAAGTGGTTGATAAATTAGTTGGTGTGGCTCCAAAAGAGGTGATCGCTGAAAAATTAAGCGCACACTTATAAAAAAAATAAGTTTGATAATGAATGCCTTCCGTTTTTGGAAGGCTTTTTTTTTCAAAATAATTTGCAGGTAATGAAAAAAGGTGTAATTTTGCAATCACAAAAAAGAAACAACGTTCTTTATCACAACAGAAAATGATCCGGTAGTTCAGCTGGTTAGAATGCCGCCCTGTCACGGCGGAGGTCGCGGGTTCGAGTCCCGTCCGGATCGCAGCTAATTTTAAAA
>NZ_LJOD01000019.1 GCF_001295265.1 Chryseobacterium indologenes
ATGGCAGCTGGTGAGGTTAATGTTGAATTCGGAATTCAAACAGCAGATATAGGTGGCAAAGATAATACTGTAGTTTATACATCTCACAATGAAACTTCAGCCAATAGTGTTTATAGTGGTGATAATGTTAAATTAAGTGGGCATCTTCATCCGGGATTTATGTTATCTCAAAATGGAGGCGGAATTGATTTTTCAGGTCCTTTAAACCCAAGTGGCTTTATGATGTCCAAATTCCCGACAAAAGAAAATGGCTATACTTTCTCTATAATAAAAAGTGCAATTAAAGGGGATAGAGCATCTGCAGAGAAAATGTCTAAGGCTATACATTTTATTTATTCTCCAAATTATAATACAACAGTAATATATAATAGTTCTACAATAATTAAAGCTTATGAAGGGAAATTTAAGAAAGATTAAGATAGTAATATTTTTAATGACTTTACTAAACAGTGGTGTAAGTTGTTCAGCTCAAAGGGTAGAAAAGGCTTTTAATAATTATTTAGATAATAGGATTAATTCTGGAAGATTTGTTTTTTTTGAAATCAATTTTCTAAAAAAATGTAATGATAATAAGTTTTTGTTTTCTTTGGCAGAAATGAATTACAATGATAATATTCCTAAAAGGCATAAACTATATATGTATAAAAATGTATTAATAGTTTATGATATAGATGAGTCTGAAAAAGATTTGAAAGTCATTGATTTTTTTAATTCTTATTTTAAAGAGATTACATATGATATTTCTATTTTACCAAAAGGAAATCAGTCTCTGGTTAATGCAACTGCTCTTTATTTTGAAAACAATAAATTTATTAATGATGATAAAGAAATAAAGACTTTCATGGAAAATAATTGTAATTAATGTTCTTGCTGTTGCAAAATTTCTCAAAGTTAAGCTAACAAAATAAAAACCATTATGATTATAGTGTTTTTTATGTCTTTATTTACAAAACCTCTGAATGAGTTTCATTATAACAACAAATCTTAGGGGTGTGTTCCTAAGATACTAGGCTTGGAACAGACCCTGATCCCAATGAAGTGGCTATGGATTAGATTATTCCCACTTCAGAAGGTTATTATGATGCACTTAATGGTCAGTATATTTATAATTATACCAATCATTTAGGAAATGTAAGATTAAGCTATACGGATACCAAGAAGAACGGAACGATTCAGCCGAGAATGTATCAGACAACAGTTATTCATTTTTCTCCTGCAGGGAATTTGATTACGCAGGAGTGGAGGCCAGGTGAGATTGTAGAAGTAAATAGTTATTATCCTTTTGGATTACTGCATAATTATACAGCAACAACACAGAATGCGTATCAATATAAGTACAATGGCAAAGCTTAAAGGTGCAAGATTTTATATGCTGGATTGGTTATCACAACTGCACATAAGTATTTTTCCATACTCACTTAAAAGCGTTCTGTTCTCTAAATGCAAAACAATAAATTCCCCAATCTTTCAGGCATTTTATTTGTTCCTCTTTTTGTCTTAAATTTGTAAATTCATTTTACAGGTTTTTATTTCGTGAACAATATTCCGTTCTGCTGTATTTTTTTTGCAGTTAAGAAATATGAAAATCAGTAAATTAAAATTGAAAGACTTATTATGATACGTATTACGAAAATTTTTACATTCGAAACCGCTCATGTGCTGTACAACTATGACGGGAAATGTAAAAATATGCACGGACATTCCTATAAGCTGTTTGTAACAGTGAAAGGGAGGCCCATTAATGACTTGGAAAATCCTAAGAACGGGATGGTGGTAGATTTTGGGGATATCAAAAGTATCGTAAAATCTGAAATTGTAGATGTGTGGGATCATGCCGTTTTGGTTAATGCCCTGTCTCCGCATAAAGAGCTGGGCGAAGATCTGGAACAGAAAGGTCATAAAGTGATCTACTGCAGTTTCCAGCCTACCTGCGAAAATATGTTGTATGCCATTGCTGCAAAAATAAAATCAAAACTTCCGGCTGAGGTTTCTCTGGCCTATCTTAAACTTCATGAAACCGAGAACTCTTACGGAGAATGGTTCGCAGAAGATAATAAGTAATCTGACAGATAAAAACTCAAAACGGTGTTAAAAACGATCATTAATCTCGAGCCGGGAAAAAAGGTATATTTTGCTTCAGATCAGCATTTCGGAGCACCTACACCTAAGGAAAGCAAGGTGCGTGAAGAGAAATTCATACGCTGGATGGATGAAATCAAGGAAGATGCACAGGTCCTGTTTTTAATGGGTGACCTTTTCGATTTCTGGCATGAATGGAAGCATGTAATCCCCAAAGGGTATGTGCGCGTTCTGGGTAAAATAGCAGAATTGAAAGACAGAGGAATTCACATCTATTTCTTTGTAGGAAACCACGATCTTTGGATGAAAGATTATCTTGAAGAAGAAATCGGCTGTACCGTATTCTATCAGAAGCAGTATTTTGAAATGGGCGGAAAACAGTTTCTGCTGGCTCATGGCGACGGATTAGGACCTGGCGATAAAGGGTATAAAAGAATGAAAAAGCTGTTTACCAATCCTGTAGCCCAGTGGTTCTTCAAATGGCTTCATCCCGATATTGCCATGAAAGTAGCATTGTACCTTTCACAGAAAAATAAAATGATTTCCGGAGAAGAAGACAAAGCGTTTCTGGGGGAAGATAAAGAATTCCTGATCATCTATTCAAAAGAGAAACTGAAAACCCAGAAAATAGATTACTTTATTTACGGTCACCGTCACCTTCCGATGGTTCTCAACCTAAACGGAAAGGCAGAATATATCAACCTTGGTGACTGGATTTCGTACTACACCTACGGAGTTTTTGAGAAAGATTTTGAATTGAAAACCTATAAAGACGGAACAAAAAAAAATTACCCCTGAAAGAGGTAATTTCCGAATGGACCAAAGCCCACTCTTGTTTTTAATCCATATTCCGGATAGGTAATTGCAAGAAGTCTACCAAAGTGTAGATCTTCTGGAAAAAAATTAAAAAATATCTTTCCCCTGTAAAATATTAAGTGTAAAATGGGGAGTTTAAAATAGTTTTATTAGAATTGGAAAATATATTCAACATTCAGACAGAACAGGATTTCCTGGACGCAGCATTGAAAACTTTTCGGTATCAGTATGAAAATGTTGAAATATACAGGAAGTTTGTAGACTTTCTGAAGACAGATGTTGAACAGATCAGCACCCTGGAGAAAATTCCGTTTCTGCCCATAGAAATGTTTAAAAATCATCAGATTCTGGATAAAAATGCAGACGCTGATCTTTTTTTTCAAAGCTCAGGAACCACACAGATGAACCTTTCAAAACATCATATTGCAGATCCTCGAAAATATGAAGATAGCATTTATAAAAGTTTTGAGCAGTTTATCGGGAAACCGGAAGACTTTATTTTCCTGGGACTTCTTCCAAGTTACCTGGAAAAACAGAACTCTTCCCTCATTTATATGGTTGATTATCTGATGAAAAAATCAGGAAAACCAGAAAACGGATATTTCCTTTACAATCATACCGAGCTTTTTGATCTGCTGGGCACTCTGAAGGATAAGAAAGTCATTCTGTTTGGAGTTTCCTTTGCCCTGCTGGATTTTTTGGATACATTGAAATCCCTTAACCTCTCAGTTTCCCCATCTCTCAATCTGACCGTGATTGAAACGGGCGGAATGAAAGGCAGAAAAGAAGAAATGACCAAAGACGAGCTTCTGGTTATTTTACAAAACGGATTCAAAACCGAAAAAATCTACTCCGAATATTCAATGACAGAACTGCTTTCCCAGGCTTATTCCCTTGGAAAAAATGAATATACGTGCCCGAAATGGATGAGAGTGATGATCAGAAATGCAGAAGATCCTTTTGCCTATGAAAAAGAAGGGAGAACCGGAGCCGTCAATATCATAGATCTTGCCAATATCCATTCCTGCTCTTTTATTGCTACACAGGATTTGGGGAAAATAAACGGAGATCAGTTTCAGGTGCTTGGAAGAATAGACCATTCCGACATCCGGGGCTGCAGCCTGTTGGTAAGTTAGCAGATGATAGATTAAGTTGAAAATTACCCGATACTTTTACATAGCACAGATAATATCCTTTTCATACAATGATCAAAATAGACGAACTTGTTCATGCCTACATCCATTCTCATTGTGATTTTGAGAAAGAAATTGTGCTGACGAATCATTTCCAGGCCGACTGGGAAGCCGATATACTTATTATTGATGCAGAAGGGTTCAGTCATGAAATTGAGATCAAGCTATCCAGGAGTGACTTTAAAAATGATTTTAAAAAGTCATATCTTAACAAAGATACCGGGGAAAAATTTCTGAAGCATGATAAGGTTTCCTGCGGCGATTATGTCTGTAACGCCTTCAGCTTTCTGCTTCCGATGGGAATGATTGAGCATAAAGACGTTCCTGAGCATTGCGGTATCATTGAATTTTATCATAACGAAGACACTTGGGAAACAGAATTCTACCTGATACGTAACCCCAGGAATGTACACGAAGATTCTTACTGGAAGCTGAACGATAAAGATCTTTTTATCCGTAAAATGGCATTGAATCTCCTGCATCGGAAAATGGAGATCAAAGGGAAGCACGAAGAGCTGATTTTTAAAAATCCTTTTGATATAAAGAAGAAAAAATAACAAATCCTGTCATCTGACAGGATTTGTTACATATGATAATTGAATGTTAAATACAATTAAGCCGCTGCTTCTGACGAGTCTCTCTGAAGCAGGAACTTGTAAATCAGTCCTCCTACAATCCCTCCTAAAATCGGAGCTGCCCAGAACAGCCAAAGCTGGGACATTGCAAGCCCTCCCGCAAAAACAGCCTGTGAAAGAGATCTCGCAGGGTTTACCGAAGTATTGGTGATAGGAATTGAAATTAAGTGAATCAATGTTAAAGCCAGACCGATGGCAATACCTGCAAACTTTCCGTTTGCCCATTTATCCGTTGCTCCCATAATAACAATAAGAAAAAATGCAGTCAGTAAGAATTCTGCAAGAAATGCTGCACCCATGCTGAATGCCTTGTCATTATACACTGCCTCACCATAGAAATTGGTGGCAAATGCCCCGGGCTTGGAAAAATCTACGGCTCCGGCACCATTAAGGATAACATACAGACATCCTGCTGCAACAAGTGCTCCGAGACACTGGGCAACAATGTACGGGATAAGGTCTTTGGCCGGGAATCTGCCTCCAGCCATAAGCCCGAAAGTAACCGCCGGATTAAAATGACCTCCGGAGATATGTCCCACAGCATAAGCCATCGTAAGCACCGTAAGACCAAAAGCCAAAGCAACGCCTAAAAGACCAATTCCGATATCGGGAACTCCGGCTGCAAAAACTGCGCTCCCGCAGCCTCCGAAAACAAGCCAAAACGTGCCGAAAAATTCAGCAAAAAGTTTTTTTATCATGTTGTTTATTTTTAAATGTATCTCAAATGTAGAATTTAAATCTCAAAATAAAAAGATAAATCTTAAAAATATTTCAAATGTTGGAGAACGAAAAAATTGATGATTTACTAATTTGGTTTAATGTTTGTTAAGGATTTTGTTGAAAGAGCATAATGCTCCGGTTTGATTGATACAACATAAATGTTTATCTTTCGTTAGTAATTTTAAAGCATGGTTAATGAGAAAGTTTTTTTGTGTGGTTTTCGTGCCTTTCCTATACAGTCTTTATTATTCACAGGGAACTAAAAAAAATCTTCCCTGTTATGATTTGTCACAGGTTTTAAAGGTAGAGCCTACCCCCCTTTATAAACCCCATCTGGATGCCTCAAAGAGTTTTGGGGTTAAGCTGCTTAAAGATTCTAAAACAGTACAGAAATATGTCAGCAGCGGTAAATTTCACGCCATAAAAAAAACAGGAAAAGGATATCGCGTTCAGAGACTGGATTACAGCAGGGCTTTTATGGTATCCAAAGCCAAAACAACATTGGAGAAAATTGCATCAAGATTCAGTAAAGAGACAAAAGGCCATACCTTTACGGTTTCATCAATGACAAGAACCCTTGAAGACCAGTGCCGATTGAGAAGAGTGAACTCCAATGCCTCTCTAGGGATCAGTTCTCACAATTACGGAAACTCTTTCGATATTTCCTATATACGTTTCAATAACGTACTCAAATATAATCCTAAAATGGAACTCGCTCTGGAGAAAGTCCTGAAATACTATGCAGACGCTGGCAGAATTTACTATATCAAGGAAAAACAGCAGAGCTGCTATCATGTTACTGTGAGGAATTATTAATTACGTAATAAGATGGGTTGAAATCTGGAACAGCGAAGCTATGAAATCCAGACGGAACAACTATTTTATCGTTTTATGGTAAGCTGATGGCTACCAATCTTACCCCGCATTAATTAAAATTCAAATTTCGGTGATTATTTGCACAGCACATTTAGTTTGTATATTTTTATACAAACTAAACAAGCCACATCTATGAACAGAGAACAATATACCCTGGCAGTCGCCCAATGGGGTAACGGGGTTTCTGATTATCACTCAATTACTGAGTGGATCCACACAAACTACACTTTTAAACTATCTAAAGATCAGATTGATAAGATCAAAGACTACAATTCCTACGAATACGTTTGCGCAGAAGTTGGAGTAGTTGAAGGAAGTCTTGTCCTGATTTTTGTTCCATTAACTGAAAAAGGAGAGCTGAATAGTAGTGTCACAGAGTATCAGTACACTACTCTTGAACCTCAGAAATATGATCTTGTCCTTCAGGAAACTAAAGAATTCAAAATCGTAAAAAATGCAGTGCTTTCTAACGACCTTCAGAAAATAGGCAGCAATGCAGATATGTATTTTCCGGTATCAGAGGCTCCTGTTTTCGAGCAGGATAAAGCAGTAGAAGCTATTGAACGCTGGAGAGAAGAAGGAATGGAATGGTTTCATCATGAATGTTCAGAATTCGGAGGTTCAAGAATCTTCAGAAGATTCTATGTTCCTATGGAAGACCTTTGCCATCCGATCCCTGAAGTAACCAGAATCGTATGCTCATTCGGACTTCGTTACAATGATATTTACCAGAGAATGCTGGTCACCCTGATCTTTATTTCTTTCCATGAGCTGTTGCAGAATGGAGGAAGTACATCCGTTATTTCCAATACCTATGACTGGGCAAAACCATGTCCGCCGGTATGCCGTATTCCTGGATTCCCTAATTAAGATCCTAAATATCCGGACGAAAAGGAATGACAGAATTTTTTAAGGCAATTTTATTTCTGAATTACGGACTGCTCCTTTGTGTAATCATTTTGGGAGCAGCCAGATACCGTATACTCAATCCTAAAGAAAAGCAGTATTTTTATTGTATTGCTTTTCTTTTTTTTATTGAACTCCTCAACCTGATCCTGCCTTATGTTTTTAAGCTGAATGATACTTCATTTATCTATCCGTTTTATATTGCCGGAGAATTTTTTCTGCTCAGCACCCTGTTCATCAGAAAGCTGGATGCATCAAAATATTTTGTCGGGCTGGCAGGAGTGCTGGCTGTTGGTCTTATGACCGCAAAATACGCTTTCAACTATCCCGGCAACAGCGATATTGCAAAAGTAGTATCCAATATCATCATTGTCTGTCTTTCGGGCTTCACACTCCTCCGGGAAATTAACGGAGCTTCTGCAAAGAATAGATTTCTTTTGGTAGATGCCAGTATTTTCTTCTATTATTCCGTTTCAGTATTTTTCTTTATTATCCAGCATCAGCTTGCCAATCTTTCTGATGATGATTTTTATTTTATGCTGAGCATTAATAATATTTTGCTGAGTATCTTATATTGTTCATTTATATACACCTTTATCAAATTAAAGAAGTAACTTTAAATATCAGTCTTTTGGTTCTTATAATTGTTACCATAACAGTTATAGTATCCTTTATACTCCTGGCTTACCGTTCATTCATCAACCGGATTATTAAAGAAAAAAATGCCCAGCATGAAGCCGAAGTTCTTCACCAGAAAAGCCTGGTGCTAGAAAATATTAAAGTTCAGGAAGAAGAAAGAAAAAGAATAGCCGTGATGATTCATGATGATATTGGGAACAGACTTAATATTTTATCGTTATGGCTCAATAATCTCGATACCAAAGGCGATGAGGTAATTAAAAAGAATATTTACAGCCAGATGTCATCACTGATTGACGCGGCAAGAAGCATTTCACATTCATTATATCCTGTAAATCTTGAATCGGTAGGGTTGGTTTTGTATGTAGAAGAGCTGATCGCCAACCTGTCTCATAAAATCAATATTTCTTTGCAGGTAATGCCGGGTTACAGAAAAAAAGATATTTTTACAGAAGTGCAGCTGTACAGGATTATTCAGGAATTTACAACCAATGTAATCAAGCATTCCCGGGCAACAGACCTCTGGATCTATATCAAAGATTATCCTTTGTATATGGCTGTGGTAATATCAGATAACGGACAGGGATTTGAATATGATCAGGTGAAAAAAGGCATGGGAATCAAAAATATAGAATCCCGGGTAAAATCAATGAATGCCGTCCATAAGTGGAAAAGTACCCTGAAAAAGGGAAGCCGTTTAATTATTATAATTCCAACAAACCATGAACCCGCAAATCAAAATAGTGCTGATTGATGATGAACAGCTGATCCTGGAAGGAGTAAAAATGCTGTTGTCAAATGAAAAAAATATCTCCGTATCGCTGACTTCCGGTAACGGACCGGATTTTATTGAAAAACTGGAAGAACTTTCTAACGAAAATTTTCCGGATATTGCCCTTGTAGATGTACAGATGCAGCCCATGAACGGCTTTGAGCTGGTGGAAATTTTAAAAGAAAAATACCCCGAGCTGAAGATCATTATCCTTTCTTCCCACTATAAAACATCTATTCTCGGATATATGGTTAAACTGGGCGTTTCTGCATTTCTTCCCAAAAATTCAGACAGGAAAACATTTATTGATGCCATCACGATGGTTCATAAAAACGGCGTATTCTTTACTGCTGAAGACCATCAGATGCTGTTTACCTATATGAACAGCTCTACAAAGAAAAAATCCCTTTTTGAAATGGAAGATGAACTTTCCGAAAGAGAAAAAGATGTGGTAAAGCTGATCTGCCAGGAATATACCAACAATGAAATTGGAGAAAAGCTGTTCATCAGTCCAAGAACAGTAGAAAGCCACAGGCAGAGGATCCTTGAAAAGATAGGAGCCAAAAATACAGTAGGTATTGTGATCTATGCCATCGTTAATAATATTTATACCCTCGAAAAAATATGATTCCGTAGAAATACGGATTTTTTTTATCTGGTGATTTCACGCTTGCACATCTGTTTTGTCTTTCGTTAATTTGAAAAAAGAAGTTTAGTGCCGGTACTAAGTGCTTGTAGTTCATCAAGATGTACCGGGAATAGTCAATTACAACACAGAAACACAAAGATGAAAAACGATGGAATAGTATCAGTCGGAATTTTTTTTGACGGAACGGGAAACAACGGAATTAATGCCACCTCAGCGAATATGCCTGCAAAGAATAATGAAAGCTATCAGGCAGCAGCTACCAATATTTATAAACTGTTTAATTTATTCAATGGAAACCACAAATTATATGTTGAAGGAATTGGTACATTAAACGGAGGAGAAGATCGTAATTTCGCAATGGCTACCTGTAGCAATCCTCCGGGAGAGAAAGGATATTCTTCGGATGATAAACTTCAGAAGGCCTATGATTTTGTAGCGCATACGATTAATAATACCAACAGAATATACCATTTTTATATCTATGGGTTCAGCAGGGGAAGTATGCTGGCAAGACATTTCAGCAATCAGATTCTGCTGCAGTACCCTTCGGCATCTGTTAAAATAAAATTTCTGGGTGTTTTTGATACCGTAGAATCCAAACCTTTCAATACATACATGACCAATCTGCCACAGGAAACAGAAAATGCTCTTCACCTCTGTGCCGTGAATGAATGCAGATATTTTTTTCCGCTAACCGGCTTTTTTGAAACTTCCGGAAATATGAGGGATACAAAAACAGAAACCTGGGATGCTGTATGGAAAGAAATCTTTGTTCCCGGAGCCCATGCAGATGTAGGAGGAGGCTATCTGGAAGGGCCTCAGTCTGTTTATATATCTACGGATTTTCTCAATGTCCAGGATCTGCAGGATTATGTATCAGATATAAGAAATGCAAAGACAGACGCGGCAGGAAATAAAATATGGGATTCGCTGCTTTCAGAATTTCAGATTGAAAAAGGAGTGATGCTTGCCCAGGCTTATGTTTCCAGAGACAAAGTGTATCAGGATCTGTCAAAAGTATATGGAAGGCTGATGCTGGAAGAAACCAACAGGGTGGCATTACAGATCTTCAGTTCAGATTTTAAAGAAGATGATTTTGAAATAGATGCAGAAAAACATCCGTTTCTTGCAGACTTCTATGCTCATGTTACAGACTATGTTAAAAATATGCAGCCGGATTCCCAGCCGGTATATGATTATAGCCGCTTTGCAAAGTATACCCATATTTCTGCCAACTTCGGGCTGTACAGTGATGAAGTATTAAAAAGATCCACAAGAGATATTAGTGCGGAGCTAATTAATAATGGGCTCAACGTACCGAGCAGCAGCTCCCTGGATCATGAAAACCATACCAAAGTGATCATGGAGCTTCACCTTCCCGAAGACAGCTTTATCCCTGATTTTCTCTACGGAACCAATGTCCCGAACAACGATATCTGGAGTCGTACCATTGAGATGAGAAGGAACAAAATGAAAGAAGAAAGCCGGAGGTAGGAAGGTGACAGCCTCTAAGATCCGAAAAGCCAAAACAACTTGTATAAAAGATAATAGCCGTTTCATAAAATAACCCAAGCTTAAGGCAGAATTTAGCCTCCATCTTCCCCCGCTTTTTATTTCTGGCCTATTCATTTCTTTTTCCGTACTTTTGCACCCGAAAATTCATTATTCATTACTAATTATTAATTAAAGAAATGCTTTCGGTTCAAGGTTTAGGATTACATCATTCGGGAAATTATCTGTTTCAAAATGTAAATTTTACCATCAAAAAAGATGATAAAGTGGGCTTGGTAGGAAAAAACGGAGCAGGGAAATCCACTCTGTTGAAAATGCTGTCAGGAGAAATTAATTTCTACGAAGGAAATGTTGTTCCGGAAGGAAATATTACCATTGGCTTCCTGAAACAGGATCTTGATTTCGTAAAAGGAAGAACGGTATGGAATGAAACAATGCAGGCTTTTGAGCAAATTAATGCATGGAAACAGGAACTTGAAGAAGTTAACCATCAGATGGCTGTAAGAACCGATTACGAAAGTGATGCCTATACAGACCTTATCAATAAGATGACCGAACTGAACGATCTTTTGATGAACCATGATGCCTATAATCTTGAAGGTGATATGGAGAAAATATTGTTTGGTTTAGGTTTTAAAGCAGATGACTTCCATAAAATTACTGATGAATTTTCCGGAGGCTGGAGAATGAGAATCGAACTGGCCAAGCTGCTGCTTCAAAAGAATGACATCATGCTTCTCGATGAGCCTACCAACCACCTCGATATGGAATCCATCATCTGGCTGGAAAGCTTCCTGAAAGACTATCCGGGAGCCATTGTTCTGGTAAGCCACGACAAACAGTTTATGACTTCGGTGTGCAACAGAACATTTGATATCAATAACAAAAAAGTTGACGATTATAAAGCCAATTATTCCAAATATCTTGTGATGCGTGAAGAACGCCGTGAAAAACTGATTCAGGCTAAAAAAAATCAGGACGCGGAAATCAAGCAGATGGAAGATAATATCAATAAGTTCCGGGCCAGTGCTACCAAAGCCTCTTTTGCCCAGTCCCTTATTAAAAAGCTGGATAAAATTGAGCGTATTGAAGTTGATAATGAAGATGTTTCCAAATTCAATATCCGCTTCGTACAGTCTATAGTACCCGGAAAAGTTATTTTCGAGGCTGAGCATTTAGGAAAAGCTTACGGAGACAAGCAGATTTTTGATGATGTAGATTTTATTGTTCAGAGAGGAGACAGAATTGCTCTTTTAGGACAAAACGGACAAGGAAAAACAACATTAGCCAAAATTCTTGCCGGAGATATCAAAGATTACACAGGAACCTGGAATTTAGGACACAACGTAAACATTGGATATTTTGCCCAAAATCAGGAAGAAGTGCTTACTCCCAATAAAACAGTGTTAGAAGAAGCCGAAGATGCAGCAACGGAAGAAACAAGACCCAGAGTAAGAGATCTTTTAGGATCTTTCCTTTTCCAGGGAGAAGCAGTAACCAAGAAAACCAAAGTGCTTTCCGGAGGAGAAAGAAACCGTCTGGCCCTTTGTAAACTATTGCTCCGTCCCTTCAATACGCTGATTATGGATGAGCCTACCAATCACCTGGATATCCAGTCTAAGGAGATTATCAAACTGGCTTTGCAGAATTTTCAGGGAACATTAATCGTAATTTCTCACGACAGGGAATTCCTGGATGGGCTTTGTGACAAGATCTACGAGTTCCGTGACGGAAGAATGAAAGAATTCCTGGGAAGTGTAGGAGAATATCTTGAATACAGACAAAAAGAAACCCTCAGAGAGATTTCTGCCGAAAGGGCGAAGCTCCACAATGAAGAGGTAAAGCCGGAACCTAAAAAAGAAGAAGTAAAACCTGCTGCTTCAAACAGCCAGTCATCTGTTATCATCAGCAAAGAGCAAAAAAATATTCAGAATAAACTGAAAAAGGTAGAGGAAAAAATTTCAGAGCTTGAAACCGAAATAGAAAAAATGGAGGCTTCATTTGCCCAGGAAAATCCTTCAGATGAAACTTTGGAAAAATATAATAAAATTAAGGAAGAACTTGAACTTGCATTACAGGAATGGGAATATTTAGGTTCTCAGCTGGATTAATTTTGTAATGAGGAAGAGCCGGGAAATGATTCCAAAATAAAATAAATAAAGGGTGCCTACGGATAATAGTTTGCAGAACCTTGTATGACTTTTGCCAGGCTTACACCCTTGTTTATCTTATTCCTTGTTTATCATTGCGATAAAATAAAATCCTCACTTTTTCAAAGGCTTTTCCATCAGTGTATTAACCTGAATTGATTATTTTAATCCTGTTCTGCTGTAACAAAAAATACTGATTCTCTACTTATTGAAAAGAGTACTAAACCTATTTTTAATATAAGTTTAATTCAAAAATTAAATTATTTTTATAATTTTGACAAATGGTTTTTAAGGAAAGCAGAAATCTGAAGAGTTTTATCGCCAAGCTTTTGTTTGGGATATACTTCGTTGCGCTGTTTTCCCAAAGCTTTCACCATCATGATTCTGTAGACTATTTTAAAAGCTTCAGTCTTAAAAAAACAGAAAACACCATGGCAAAGTCTTCCGGAAAAGAAAAAGCTGGGGACTGTCTTGCCTGTCATTTCCTGGCAACAGGACATACCTTAGTTCCTGAAGAATACGATTTTACTTTTGAACGTTATACGCAGGAAGTAGAACTCATTATTGCTGTTCAGGAAAGAATATGGTCTCAGACTAAATTCACATTTCAGCTTCGGGGTCCGCCCGCAATTTCATAATTCATAGATTCTTCTGGGTTTAAAATATAGTGTTTTAGATTTAATGTCCAATGTTTGACGTTTAGAGCCTGATGTTGCTGATAAAAACAATCAGTACTGTGCCGGCTTAAAATAATAACAGCAGCTTTTAACGTACAGCCTGCTTTCGTCATCAATAAATGGTACATTATTTACACTGAACATCATTCAAACTAAGCCCATCCATTAATTTTTACGAAAAATGTATCTCAAAAAGGTACGCAATCTATCTATTGACAATGAAATTGATATATAGCCTGCTGCTGGTCTTTTGCGGACTGGCGCTTACAAGTGCTCAAAAAACGTACACCATTGAAGGAACTGTTCAGGATTTTCATGATAAGACCATGCTGGAAAATGCCGTGGTGAAAATCGGAGAATTCACAACAAAAACAGACCAGAAAGGTAAGTTTATTCTTCATAAGATTCCTGCGGGAAAATATACACTCATTGCTAAACATCCTGATTGCAATGATTATACTGAAAATATAGGAGTTGACCAGGATCTTAGCCTCACGATTACACTGGAACATCACTCCGGTGATATCGAAACCATTACCCTGCACGGAAGCCATAAAAAGAAGGCCTCCGTGATTATGAAAACGCTGGATAAAACTGAAATCGAAAGAAATTCAACGGAAAATCTGGGGAATTTACTTTCAAGACTATCCGGAGTTACAGCATTGAAAACAGGGAATAATATTTCAAAACCTGTTATTCGAGGGCTTTACGGAAGCCGTATTTCTATTTTGAACGGCGGGGTGAAGATGGCAGAACAGGAATGGGGAGTAGAGCATGCTCCCAATGTAGACGTTAATGATTTTGAACACATCGATGTGGTCAAAGGAGCGTCGGCATTAAAATACGGAAGCGAAGGAATCGGGGGAACCATCATTCTTGAACCGGCACCGCTGCCTAAAAAAGATACCCTGATGGGAAATATAAAACTGTCGGGAATATCTAACGGAAGAGGTGGTGAACTGTCTGCAAATGCTTTGAAATCCTGGAAAAATGACTGGTTTGTAAAAACCGGAGGAAGCTATAAGAAGCTGGGAGACCAGTACATTCCCCATCACACACTGCAAAATACCGGACTGGAAATTAATTCTTTTAATTTTTCTTTCGGGAAACAGAGTTTTATGCAGGGATTTGAAGTAGCCTATAGCGGAATCAACCAGGAATTCGGGATTTACAAAGGTGCCCACCTTGGAGGACCGATAGATTATTATAATGCCGTAAACCTTGGGCAGGCCTATTTTTATGACGGCTTCAGCTATGATATCAACAGCCCGAAACAGGAAGTTGAGCATCATATCGGAAAAGTGATGGCCTACAAACGGTTTGCAGATTTTGGAAAACTGACTTTCCAGTATAGTTTTCAGCTGAACAGACGTAAGGAGTTTGACATCAGAAGGGGAGAGCTGAATGCTGTTCCTTCCATGGATTTAAGATTGATTACCCATACAGCAAGCTTAACACATCTTCTTGAACGCTCAGCCTGGAGCCTGGAAAGCGGAATCTCAGCGGGATATCAGGATAATTATCCAAATCCGGCTACCAAAGCCAGACGTCTGATCCCTGATTATTACCGCTATGATGCGGGCGCATTTTCTGTATTTAAATACAGATTTAATGGTAAACTGAATGCAGAAGCTGCTGTACGGTATGATTTCAGCAGATACGATGCCTATAAATATTATGATGCTTCCGAATGGGAAAGTAAATATGCAAACCTTTTTCCACAGTTTTTTGTCCAGAAAAATGACAGCAGAATTCTGACCCGCCCGATTCTGGATTATCATAATCTTTCAGCCAATATCGGACTGAATTATACCCCGGTTCATAATTTTGAAGTGAAACTGAACGCATCCAGAGCAGAAAGAACTCCAAATCCCGCAGAATTATTTGCAGACGGACTTCACCATTCCGCAGCCGTGATGGAAAAAGGAGACCTGGCCATCAAAAAAGAAACAGCGTATAACGTGAATCTTTCTTTGGCAGCCCAGCTTGATGTGTTGAAAGGCCTGCACATTGAAGCAAGTCCTTACTTTATGTATTCTGACAGCTTTATCAATCAGGTTCCAACGGGGATACAGTCAACCAACAGAGGAGTTTTCCCGATCTGGACATATCAGCAGATTAAAGCCAGAATGTACGGATTGGATGCAGAAGCAGAGCTTCGGATTCTTGATAACCTGAACTTCAGATCCGCATTCAGTACATTGAGAGGTGATGATCTGACCAATGATGAGCCCCTTATTCTGATGATGCCGACTAAACTTCGGAACAGTGTTGAGCTGAAGCTTAACAAACCATCTAACTTTTATATCACTTTAGAAAATGATATTGTTTCACACCAGAAACGTTTTCCGGTAAGAAATCCCGATATCACCTTTATAGAAGATGGAGCGCTGGTAACGAAAACCATCGATATGAGCACTCCTCCTCCTGGATATGTGGCATTCAATGCCTCTGTAGGAGCAGATATTTTCAAAAACTTTAACCTGAATTTCAGAATAAATAACATTACGAATACACTTTACAAAGAATATCTTAACAGGTTAAGATTAGTAATGTATGAACCGGGAAGAAACTTCGTGGTTACTCTGAAATACAATTTCTAATTTATTATTAATACTTAAAATTTAAATCAAAATGAAAAAAATATTCAATATAACACTTATACTTTTCGCTGCAGTTCTTTTATTCTCATGTAGAAATGATGATAACGACAGCATTCCGGAAGATATCCACGAACATGAGGAAATCGAAAAGCTGGTGGTGAAACTGACGAATAAAAACGATGCCACTGATATTCAGACGATCAATTATATCGGAGGAGTGGCAGATGCCCATATCCATGCGCATGCCGGTGATGTATATACGGTAGAGCTTGATTTTCAGGTAATGCATGATAATCATTATCACAGCGCCAACGACGAGATCATGGAAGAAAAAGATGAACATTTTATCATTTTCAATTTCGCAGGAGCCGATGTTAATGTGAAAAGAGCTGCAGATGATGTCGTAAGAACAGATGGAAAAAGACTGGGCCTTAAAACAGAATGGACTGTGGTAAGCACAACAACAAACGGAAAAGCGAATATCAAACTTATCCACGCACCAACTTCGGTAAATGAAAATTCACCTTCATCCAATAACCAGCTTGGTAGTGTGGTAGGAGGAGAAAGTGATGTGGATGCCTTAATTGATATCCACCCATAAAAACCTTAATATTAAAGTAACCAGCCGCTGAATTTTTCAGCGGTTTTTTATTTATAAATATTTGACCGTTAAGAATTTATTATTAATGAGTTATTTTCATAAAAATTTCATATTTTTGCAACCTAAAATTTTAATCAATAATGAAGGTTACCGCACAAAACCATGATGACGTAAGTGCTTTACTTACCGTAACATTGGAAAAATCTGACTACAAAGAAAGAGTAGAAAAGCAATTGATTAATTATGCTAAAAATGCGCAAGTTCCTGGTTTCAGAAAAGGGAAAGTGCCTTTAAGTATGGTTAGAAAACAATATGAAGCAGGTATTGCATTTGAAGAAATCAACAAACAGGTTTCTGACGCTCTTAACAACTACGTTAACGAAAACAAATTAAGACTAGTTGGACAGCCTGTTCCTCAGCCAGTAAACGAATTCGATTACAATGCTGATCAATTGGAAGTTGCTTTTGAAGTTGGATATGAGCCTGAATTCACTATAGATTTAGCGTCATACGAAGCTCCTCACTACAAAGTTGAGGCTTCTGAAAAAGAGATCAACAAGAGCATCGAGAACATGCAGAGACGTTTTGCAGAGCAGGTTCCTCAGGATAAGATCACTAAAGATTCTTATATTGCTTTAGAAGTTTCTCAGGTTGTAGAAGAAGATGCAGAAGGAGAGCACCACCACCATCCAAAGAACGTTACCATTACAGCTGAAAACAAAGAAGCTTTCAAATTGGTAAAAGGTCTTAAAATGGACGGATCTGTAAAAGTAACAAAAGAAACTCTTGCAGGAGACGAAGAATTAGCTAAAGAATTAGGATTCAGCAAAGAAGAAGTAGAACATTTACACCACGCTGAAGTAGAAGTAACTGTAAAAGATTTCTATTCATTAAACCTTGCTGAACTTAACCAGGATCTTTTCGATAAGGTATACGGAGAAGGAAACATCAAGTCTGAAGAAGAGCTTAAAGAAAAAGTAAAATCTGAATTGGATGAGTATTTCCAGCAGAATGCAGACGTTCACTTTGTGAATAAAGTATTGGAGCAGGTTACAGAGAAAGAAGAAGTGAAACTTCCTGAAACTTTCCTTGTAAAATGGTTACAGTTCTCTAACCAGAACATCCAGTCTGAAGAGCAGGCAAAAGCAATTCTTGAAGCAGAGAAAAACCAGCTAAGATATCAGATTATTGAAGGTAAATTAATGACGGACAACGAAATTCAGCTGGATTATGCTGATGTATTGGCTCAGGCTGAGCAGTTGGTAAGAAATCAATTGGCAATTTACGGAATTCACCACCTAGGAGATGAGGAAATCCAGAAATATGCTGTTGAAATGTTGAAAGACCAGGAACAGGTAAGACAAATTTCTTCTGAAGTAGCTATGGCTAAATTAAAAGACGTTATCCTTGAGAAAGCAGGTAAAAAAGAAACTGTAATCTCTCACGATGAGTTTTTAGAAGAACTTAAGAAATAATATTTCTTGATATAAATATTTCAAAACCGCCATAAGTGGCGGTTTTTTGTTTAAACAGATCAGATCTGTTAAAGTTAGTTAATCAAATTCCTTTATTTATAGAAATTTGCTTACCTCATAATTCCTTATTCTACCGCTTCCATCTCCCATTGCTGAAGAGTCCGCTAATATTCAGCTTATCCTGACCATTTTTTTGTTGATTTTATTTTCTTCAATATTCATATATTTACACCTTAAACTTATTATCATTATTATGAAAAAGATCATCATTCCGTTTTTCTGTGCCGTACTTTTTTCGGTTCCGGCAGCGGCTCAAAAGAAAAGTGCAGCTCCTGCAAAGACGGAAGTTGCCAAATCACAATTAACACCTAAAGATGTTTTGGATAAATATTTTACCGCACTGGGCGGAAAAAATAAATTAGAGGCTGTAAAATCTATCATCATTGAAAATACGATGAATACCCAAGGGATGGAAATTGCAATGACTACCCAGAAATCAGGAAATAAATTCAAATCCTCACAATCTGTAATGGGGCAGTCGGTAACTCAGGTTTTCGATGGAGAAAAAGGATATGTAGATCAGATGGGAAAGAAAGTAGATCTTCCGGCAGATCAGATTCCTGCTTTGAAAAAAGGAACTCCGGTTGAAGCGCTGGCTTTTGAAGATGCAGATTTTAAGTCAGCTTCAGTAGAAAAATTAGATGGTAAAGACTATAATGTGCTGGCTTCCGATAAAGGTAAATCTTACTTTGACATTGCTACAGGACTCTTATATAAAGTAGGATCTGAGCAAGGGGGCATGACCGTTAAAAATTATATGACTGTTGATGGATTAAAGTTTCCTTCAGAAGTGGAATTCGAAGGAAACGGACAGAAAGCAACGATTAAAACTACCAAGATTACTCTTAATCCGGTAATCAATGATAGCGAATTCAAATAAAAATTGATTTTTTTTAATGCAAAGCCGGGTATTTTCCCGGCTTTTTTGCTGGATTTTTAATTTTAACTCAAATTTAACTATAATCAGGTTTTTAACACTTCTTCAGGTTGTGAATAATTGATACTTTTGGCAAAAATAAAATCAATAAACATGAAAAGAATTTTATCGTCATTTGCGGTGGTCTTTCTGATGTCCTCAAATGTTTTCGGACAGAATATCCCTGTGGATCCTTCTGTGAGAATCGGTACACTTTCCAACGGAATGAAGTACTACATCAAAAAAAACACATTACCTGAAAAGAAAGTAGATTTCCGTCTGGCCATCAATGCCGGATCTATTCTTGAAGATGAAAACCAGAGAGGTCTGGCCCACTTTATGGAGCACATGAACTTCAACGGAACCAAAAATTTTCCGGATAATAAATTAGTTGACTTCTTACAGTCCATTGGAGTGAAGTTTGGGCAGCACCTTAATGCATATACCAGTTTTGATGAAACCGTATATATGCTTCCTGTTCCTTTAGATAAACCGGGAAATCTTGATGCGGGCCTGAAAGTAATGGAAGACTGGGCCTTCAATGCAACCCTTTCTGATGCGCAGATCAATAAGGAAAGAGGAGTTGTTTTAGAAGAATTGAGATTAGGTCTGGGTGCGGATAAAAGAATGTCAGACAAATATCTTCCTAAGCTTTTATATAAATCCCAATATGCAGACCGACTGCCAATCGGTAAAAAAGAAGTACTGGAGAATTTTAAACCGGATGTCATCAGAAAATTCCACCAGGACTGGTACAGACCGGATCTTATGGCTCTTGTAGTGGTGGGGGATATCAACGTGGATGAAGTAGAGAAAAAAATAAAAGATAATTTCGGAAAATATAAAAATCCTTCCAAGCCAAGAGAAAGAAAGGTATTTGATCTTCCTAACCACAAAGAAACACTGGTAGCAATTGAAACAGATCCTGATGCAACCAGCTCTATGGTTCAGTTTATCATGAAAGATGCTGAAGCCTATAAGCCGGATGTAACAATCCAGCAGTACAACCAGAGCATTATAGAAAATCTTTCTACAACAATGCTGAACAACAGATTAAGAGAGCTTATCAACTCAAACAATCCGCCTTTCACATTCGGTTCTGTATATCATGGAGGTACTTATGCAAGAAGTAAAGAAGCCTTTCAGGGATTTGCTATGGTGAAAGAAGGAAACCAGCTTAGCGCTCTTAAGGTTTTACTGGAAGAAGTGGAAAGAGCAAAAAGATTCGGATTTACACAAACTGAACTTGACCGTGCAAAAGCCCAGATTTTATCCAACCTTGAAAGATCTTACAACAACCGTGACAAAACCGAAAGTGATATGCTGGTTGATGAATATGTAAGAAACTTCCTGGAGCAGGAACCTATGCCAGGAATTGCCTGGGAATATGAAGATACCAAGTCCTTTCTTCCTTCGGTTACTTTGGCGCAGACCAATGATGTAATCAAGAAGATGGTAAAGGATGACAGCAGAGTAATCATAATGACAGGTCCTAAAAAAGATAATGTAACAATGCCTACCGAAGCAATGGTACTGAATACCTTTGAAGCGGTGAAAATGGCAGATCTTAAGCCTTATGAAGAGAAAGCAACCATCAAGAATCTGGTAAAACCTTTCAAATCTGAAGGAAAAATTGCAAAAACGGAAACGGATGCAAAACTGGGAACAACAACCTGGACATTGAGCAACGGCGCAAAAGTCACTTTCAAGAAAACAGATTTCAAAGATGACGAAATTGTATTCTCAGCAAGAAGTCTGGGAGGAAGCTCTTTAATCCCAGATGCAGATTTCAATAAAACTCAATTTGCTTTCTCTGCTTTATCAGAAGCAGGCGTGGGCGGACTTTCCAAAGCAGATCTTACCAATTATCTTGCCGGAAAACAGGTTAGCGTAAACCCAATGATCACCCCACTTTTTGAAGGAATTTCAGGAAGATCTTCGCAAAAGGATCTGGGGACAGCAATGGAGCTTATCTATGCTTATTTCACAGATTTGAATTTCAATCCGGCAGCATTCAATGCATATAAGGAAAAGCAGGCAGCGATGCTGAATAACCTTCTGTCGAATCCTCAGTTCTATTTCTCAAGCGAGCATGCTAAATTCATGAACCAGAAAAATCCTAGATTTATCGGAGTGGTTCCAATGGAAAAAGAATGGGCGAATACAGACTATAAAAAAGCATACGATATCTACAAAGAGAAATTTGCCAATGCCGGTAACTTCCAGTTCTATTTCGTAGGAAATATTGACGAAGCTAAATTCAAAAATGAAGTACTGCAGTATATTGCAAGCCTTCCGTCTACAGGAAAAACAACTTCATTTAAAGATACAGGTTACAGACAGATGACCGGAGATTTTACCAAAGTATACAAAAAAGGAAAAGATCCTAAAAGTATGGTAACGATCTCTTACAGCGGAGAAGCTCCTTACAATGAAAAAGAAGCGCTGGCATTATCTGCTCTTGGAGAAGTGGCAACTATCAAAGTAATCGAGAAGCTTAGAGAAGATGAAAGCGGTATCTATGGTGGCGGAGCCAGAGGTGGAATGAACAAAATTCCATACAGCACATACAACTTCAGTATCAGTTTCCCTTGCGGACCTGAAAATGCTGACAAATTAACGAAAAGTGCTATCGCAGAACTTCAGAAGCTGATTGACAAAGGTCCTGAGCAGAAAGACCTTGACAAATACAAAGAAGGAGAGTACAACGATAACAAGACTGATCTTAAAGATAATATGTACTGGATGAGTGCTTTGTCTAAAAATCAATTAGACGGAAGTGACAAATACGATATCCTGAACTATCAGGACAAAGTAAAAGCCCTTACCGTAAAAGACCTTCAGGATGTGGCTAAAAAATATCTTTCCAAAGGAAGAATTACAGCAACACTAATGCCGGAAGACGGATGGGAAAGTGCCAAAAAAGAAGAACCTAAAAAAGCAGGTGCAGCCAACTAACCTCTTTTACAGCCATAAAAAAACCGCAGATTAGTCTGCGGTTTTTTATTTTATGAGCCATATTCTTTTTTCCATTCATCGGCTGCTTCACTTAAAACCTCGTAAAATGCTTCACCGTATTTTCTGGTTAGCGGAGTTTTCAGAAATTTATAAACAGGTACCTGAAGCTCTTTCCCAAGCGTGCAGGCATCACTGCATACATTCCATTCGTGGTAGTTAAGGGCCGTGAATGTGGAATATTCTGTAATACGGATGGGGTAGAGATGGCATGAGATAGGCTTTTGCCAGTCTACAGCTCCGTCTTCATACGCTTTTTCAATTCCGCATTTTGTGATCCCTTTTTCATCAAAAGTTACATAAGCACATTCGCGGTCTTCTACCATTGGGGTAACATACATTCCGTCCATAGGGTCGGTAGTCCACGTACCCTGCTCTTCAAGGGCTTTAATGCCTTCCTGGGTAAGATAGGGTTTGATTTTATCAAAGATGCTGTCTAAAATCTCAAGTTCATCTTTGTCCAGCGGAGCACCTACATCTCCTTCTACACAGCATGCACCTTTACATTTTGTAAGGTTGCAAACAAATTCTTCGGAAAAAATATCCTCGGAAATCAATTTATCGTCTATCTGAATCATAATCTTTAAAATAAATCAAAATATGTACCTGCTTTGAATGTAATGAGGCTGATCATAATCAGCCACAGACACACTTCCTGCATCCAGTACTTAGGTAAAAATCTCATCATTCTGCTCAGGATAATACTGGACGGAAAGGCCAGCAGCAGAAGATATTCATAGCTTTTATTCATATACAGAATAATAGTGATCAGCTGGGCCACGGAAAAAACCAGCAAGAAAGTATATTTGTAGCGGCTAATCGGGCTCTTTTTGTTATAGTTGGTAAAATGGTCATATACGGCATATATAAGCATCAGGGCAACCGGAAGAAGCGGTGCCAGCTTGGTGTAATCCGTCATGGGTTTCATTTTTCCAAACGGGAAATAATCGATGTTCCATGAAGTGAATTGGAAGAAGAACATGATGGAAAAGTAACTGAATGCAATCAGAATAATTCCAAGAAGAAATCTGAAAAGATTCAGGGCAATTCTCTGGGAAGTGGCAATCACGTGAATAATCACAAAAACAGCCATGGGCCAGGTAGTGGGCAGGAAAATAAAATTCAAAGCCACAATAGATCCTACCAGAACATAAGACTTCTTCCTGATGTCTTCATCGGTACTGGTAAGAAGGAGGAGGAGAAATGAGTTGGTAAGCAGTGAAACCGCAATACCGATATCCAGATTTCCGGGATACAGTCCGAAAATAAAAAATGTATATAAAAATAACGGCAGGTGGGTCTGATAATTCAGAGCAATACTGTGAAAACAAAAATATCCTAAAGCAATTCCCAGAAAAGTAATTCCGGCAACAATAGCTTCATAGGTATTGAAATTCAGTATGTTAAATATTAATACTACTAAAAGAAGGCAACCAATGTAAACAGGAATTGAAAAAATATTGCTTTCTTTTGAAAGTAATTTAAACATTTTTTATAAATTTGTACAAAGTTAATTTAAAAAAGGAAAATAATGACGTCTTTCTGGTTATTCTTAAGTAAAGTTTTCAAATGGTCTTTCGGTTTTTATGATACATTTGGAAATGTTCTGAACTGGATTTTATTTATCGTTTGCTGTGTATTGTTCACGTATTGGTGCTATGTTCTGGTTGCAAAACTAGGTGGCGATAAAGATAAAGACTACTATTCTCCAACGGAAGGTAAGCATCCTTACTACGATCCGAAAATCTATAAAAAAGAAGGTTAATTAATTGGTTATATAGTAAAAAACCGATTGGAATATTATTTTCCGATCGGTTTTTTTATTAACGATTAAAAATTGATTCATATTCACTAGTCATGGATTGGAAGTACCAGCACAGGAACAGGGGAGTCTTTAGTAAGCCCTTTGGTGAGGCTTCCTACAAATACATCGTAGATTCCGCTTCTTCCGTGTGATCCCATTACGATATAATCTGCATTTTTTGCTTTGGCATATTCAAGGATTGTTTCTTTAGCAAGTCCCTGCTTCAAAAGGTGTTCGCAGTCTATATCATGGGCAAGAATACGCTGTTCTATTTTATTAAGCTGTACCAGTTCTTCTCTGATCTCGTTTTGTTCTACTTCAGGAAAATACTGATAGCCCATATCTCCAATGGCAAAACCAATATCAGAAGGTGCTACATGGATAAGGAAAATTCTGCCGTTCAGCTGTTTTGCAAATTTTACGGCACCCTCTACAAGCTGTTCTGTTTTATCCCCAAAATCTACGGGTAATACAATATTTATCATGACCTTTAATTTTGTTACCTAAAGATAGGGAAAAATTGCCGGAATTTATGTTAAATAACTTATAATATTCGAATATCAAGAATTTTATCATCTTTCAGGTATGCTTCCAGAATATCATTTTCATGAACTTGCCCAACCCCTTTCGGAGTTCCTGTAAAGATAAGATCTCCCACTCTTAAGGTAAAATACTGGGAAACGAACGCTATGATATCATCAAAGCTGAACATCATATCTTTAGTATTACCGTCCTGAACTTTATTTTTATTCTGTAATAAGGAAAATTCAAGGTTCTTAAGGTCAAAGTTTTCTTTTTTAAAGAAACTTCCTACCACAGCAGATCCGTCAAAACCTTTGGCCAGTTCCCACGGAAGTCCTTTGGATTTGAGTTCACTCTGAAGATCTCTTGCTGTAAAATCTATTCCAAGGCTGATCTCTTCATAATGTTTGTGAGCAGATTCTTTCTGGATGTATTTTCCTCCTTTTGAAACTTTCAGAACCACTTCCAGTTCATAATGGATATCTTCTGAAAATTCAGGAATATAGAAATCATTTCCTTTTAGCACAGCTGTGTCAGGTTTCATGAAAATAACCGGTTTTTCAGGAATTTCATTTCCCAGTTCCTTCGCATGTTCGCTGTAATTTCTTCCTATACAGATAATTTTCATAATTTTTTTATTTTAATGATTATCCCGTGAGGTACGGAAATTTTTTGTTTTTATCAGTGTATAAACTCGTTACCACAGTGATAACATACAAAATTCTGGCTTTTCAGTATTGATATCCCAAAGAAACTGGTAGCCCTGTCATCCCTGTAAATATGATTAGAACCGCATTTAGGGCATACGAAACCAAACTCAGGGTTTTCAATGGTATGTTCTGCTTCCAGAGAAAACCCTTCATTGTCTTTATACTCCTGCAGGAGTTTTTTTGCTTTTTCCAGATCTTCTTCAAATACCTGGAGCTGGATACCGCCTACAGCCTGGGACAGCAGCCAGTCTGACTGAATAAGCTGTTCGTTGGCAATAAAGCTGTTTATACCGCTTTCCGCAAGAATCTGTTTGTCCCTGTTAGCCTCCAGGGCAGTTTCATAGAATTTAAAGCGGACAAGTTCTGACATTTTTTAAAATTTACCAGCCAATTGAATTTTTGTAAATACTTTCTTGGTGTACAAAGGAAAATCTGCATTCTGAAGCCACCCGAAATATCCAAGATCTTTCTGGAAAACAGCCTTCACACCCTGCCCTTTATATTTCCCGAAGTTGAAAACTTCCACCATCTTTTCATTATATCCGATGAAGCCCGCCAGATCTGCATTCTTATTATGAAATGTAAATTCACTTAAAGGAGCAATCTCATTCGGAATATCATCATATTTTCCAACCTGTGCATCCAGCACTTCAAAAGTAGCCATCACATCAGCCTCTGCAGAGTGTGCATTTTCCAATGTCTTACCACAGTAAAACTGATAAGCAGCACTTAAATTTCTCGGTTCTTTTTTGTGGAAAATGGTCTGGGCATCTACCAGTCTGAATTTACTTAAATCAAAATCAATACCCACTCTTAAAAGTTCTTCGGCTAAAAGAGGAACATCGAAACGGTTGGAATTAAAACCTCCTAGATCAGTTCCTGCAAGCATTTCCATAATTTTGGGAGCAATTTCTCTGAAAGTAGGAGCATCTTTTACATCTTCATCATAAATCCCATGGATCTCGCTGGATTCTTTTGGAATAGGCATCTCGGGATTTACGCGCCAGGTTTTGCTTTCTCTGGATGCATCAGGATTTACTTTTAGTATACAGATTTCTACAATTCTGTCTTTTCCGATATTGGTTCCTGTGGTTTCAAGATCAAAAATACAAAGAGGTTTATGGAGTTTTAAGTTCATGTTGATCAATAATTTGAAAATGTGTTTATTTTAACTGTCCCTGAAAAATGAGTGATACCAATATATAATAGATCACAAGCATCGGGATTCCTACAATCTGGAAAAAAGCCAGAATAGCAATACCGCCCGCCAGTAATATTACCTTTGGATAATTATCTTTTAAAGCCTTGGACTTAAACTTCATCGCCATCATTTTTATAGGACTGATTAAAAGCCATGAAGTAATTACAGTAAGCGCTATCAGAAATAATTCGTTCTCAAACAGGAAGCGGAAATTTCCTGTTTCCCTGAAAGCATAGTATAATCCAAATAATAAAACAGTATTGGTAGGAGTGTTGAGACCTTTAAAATAATAACGCTGCTCTTCATCCAGATTGAAAATAGCCAGTCTGAGGCATGAAAAAACAGTAACAAGAAGTCCGATGTATTTAATTTCAAAAGGAAAGTGCA
This sequence comes from Chryseobacterium indologenes, assembly GCF_001295265.1. Classification (GTDB taxonomy): domain Bacteria; phylum Bacteroidota; class Bacteroidia; order Flavobacteriales; family Weeksellaceae; genus Chryseobacterium; species Chryseobacterium indologenes_A. The sequence goes on from NZ_LJOD01000019.1 coordinate 26,919, forward strand.
TTCCCAGAAGCTCATTTCCGAAAGGCTCCAGCGCTTTAAACATGGTAAGTCCCGGAATCAGCCCAAAACTGACCATATCAGCAAGAGAGTCCAGCTGAAGCCCCAGGTTAGAATTAGATTTTACAGCTCTGGCGACAAATCCATCAAAAAAATCAAAGACAGAAGACAGGATCAGGCAGATGGCGGTAGTCTGGTAATCACCCAGGATAAGATGTATTGCTCCTATACAGCCTGCCAGCAGATTAGCGAGCGTCAGTAAGTTGGCAAGATTATTTTTTATGAAATTCATATCCGCAAAAATACAGTTTTTCCAAATTTTATCCTGAAATATTATACAGGAAAAAATACATTCATATGATTTTGATGTAAATTTGCCGCATGAAATTTTTTAAAGAATTGAGAAAACAGGAAATTCTGGTCCTTTTGTACCGGATTTTTCTGGCATATGTTTTTTATCAGATTGCAAGGCTGTTGTTTTGGTATTTCAATAAGGAGCTCATAAAAGTGGATTCCGTTTCAGATTATTTTAACCTGGCCTTTCATGGAACCGCCTTTGATACAACGGCGATTTTATATGTTAATGCATTGTTCATTCTGCTGAGCCTTATTCCGGTAGTGATTAATACAAAGAAAGGATATCAGGCTGTTTTATTCTGGCTGTACTTTATCACCAACGGAATTGCCTATGCCATGAATTTCGGCGATTTTGTTTATTACAGGTTTTCACAGGCAAGATTAACTTCCACAGCACTGAATGTTGCCCAGCACGAATCTAATATATTTAAGGTTTTTATGGTTTCTATCTGGCAGCATCCGTTTGTTCTGATATGGTTTATTGTACTGATGACGCTTTGGGTGTTCCTTTATAAAAAGGTGAAAGTTACAGAATACAGGCCTTTAAAGCTTATTCCATACTTTATCTGGTCTGTCCTTGTTCTCTGCGGGACAGCTGTCCTGGTTGTAGGCGGAATCCGGGGAGACTTCAGGCACAGCACAAGACCTATTAACCTGGTAGATGCAAACCGGTTTGTCATCAATCCGCTGCAGGGGAATATTGTTCTGAACAGTACTTTCTCATTTTTCAGAACCTTGGGAACCAATAATTTTAAAGAAGTTCATTTTGTAGATCAAAAATATATTGATGACCATGTTCTGCCTTATAAAGAATATAGCAGAGAAGTAAAAAACCGCCCCAATATTGTTATTTTTATTGTGGAATCTTTTGGAAGGGAATATTCAGGAGCTTTCAATAAAGATAAAAATATAAAAGGCTATGTTTCTTATACCCCTTTTATTGACAGTCTGGCCGGGCAGAGCCTTATTTTTCCCAACACGTTCGCCAATGGAAGACAGTCTATTCATGGGATGAGCAGTGTGCTGGCCGGAATCCCGAGTCTTACGGATGCTTTTACCAGTTCACCGTATTCCAATCAGAAAATTCAGTCTGTTGTTTCAGTATGTAACGACCTTGGATATGATACCTCGTTCTATCACGGAGCACCAAACGGGTCTATGGGATTCCTTGGATTTGGAAATATTTTAGGATTTAAGCATTATTTCGGAAAGAATGAATTTAATCATGATCAAGATTTTGACGGAATGTGGGCAATCTGGGATGAACCGTTCCTTCAGTATTTTGCTAAAAATGTCGGGAAAAAACAGCCTTTCATGAGTACAGTATTCACAGCTTCATCACATCATCCTTTCAAAATCCCTGAAAAATATCAGGGGAAATTCAAAAAAGGAACCATAGAAATGCATGAACCGATACAGTATACAGACTACGCCATCAAAAAATATTTTGAAACCGCCAAAAAGCAGCCGTGGTTCCATAATACCATTTTTGTTTTCACAGGAGACCATACCAATCAGATTGCTTATGGTGAATATGAAAAAGCAATGAACCGTTTTGCTGTACCGTTGATTTTCTATTCTCCTAATCCGGAGTATAACCTTAAAGGAGTGAGCCCGGAAATAGCGCAGCAAATTGATATTTATCCTACGCTGGCAGATCTTATCGGGTACAACAAACGCATCAGAAGCTGGGGGAGAAGCCTTGTAAGTGATAAAAAATATCCGTCACTCATTGTAAATTCGGACGGAAGTACAGAACAGTTCATCATTGGAAACTATATGTACCGTTTCAATGGAAAAGAAATCATAGGAGTATATGATAAAGCAGATCTTGGTTTTGAGAAAAATCTGATGGGGAAAATAAACAGCCCGGAAATAGAAACCGGAAAAAAGACTGCAATGGCCTGGTATCAGGATTATATGGACAGGGTAATCAACCGAAAACTGAATTAAACAAAAAAGAAGTGAAGGAGAGCACCGGTTAACAAAACGGGCAGATGAATCCTTTGATATTTCGTTCTGCCTTAATATGCTCCGTATAATAAAATTTTTTGCAGGTTGGAAATTAATTTATATTTTTATCAGTAGATAGGCAATAAAGCCAATATATCAGAATTAAAACTATAGAAATATGAAAAAATTATTAGCAACATTCGTTCTTTCATTATTCAGCGTAATGTCCTTTGCGCAGATAGAAGGTAAATGGAAGACGATAGATGATGAAACCAAACAGGCAAAATCTATTGTTGAAATCTTTAAAAAATCAGACGGAAAATATTACGGAAAAGTTTCTCAGCTGCTTATAAAACCTGCAGATCCTAACTGTACCGCATGTAAAGATGACAGAAAAGGTAAGCCCATTGTAGGGCTTGAAATCATCAGAGGTCTTAAAAAGGACGGTGATGAATTTACAGGAGGTACAATTACCGATCCTAAAACAGGAAAAACATACAAATGCACCATTACCAAAAAGGGTGATAAGCTCAACGTAAGAGGATATCTGGGAATGTCAGTATTCGGAAGAACGCAGACATGGGATAAAGCAAACTAAATTAAGTTTAAATAGAATTTTAAACGGCATTTCAGCACTGAAATGCCGTTTTTATTTATAAGCATGTTATTTTTCAAGCTATTTCTACTCTCTCACCATTTGGTAATTTCACTTTTCCGGCCTCATGCCTTTCGGCATTAATGAAAACAGGGATGTCTTGTCTTCAACTTACGTTAAATACAATGCATATTAAAGCATCTCATTCAATGAGATGCTTTTTTGTTATGTGTATAATAAAAAAACACTATTTTTGTAGTCTAAATTTTTCAAGAAAATATGGCAGAATATACTTTTCGTGAGGTAATTGCACAGGCAATGAGCGAGGAAATGCGTAAAGACGAATCTATCTACCTGATGGGAGAGGAAGTTGCAGAATACAATGGTGCATACAAGGCTTCAAAAGGAATGCTGGATGAATTTGGTCCTAAAAGAGTAATTGATACCCCTATTGCCGAGCTTGGTTTTGCAGGGATTTCTGTAGGAGCTGCAATGAACGGTAACAGGCCAATCGTAGAATTTATGACATTCAATTTCTCTTTGGTAGGAATTGATCAGATTATCAACAACGCGGCAAAAATCCGCCAGATGAGTGGCGGACAGTGGAACTGCCCTATCGTTTTCCGTGGCCCAACTGCTTCTGCAGGACAGCTTGGAGCAACCCACTCACAGGCATTCGAAAGCTGGTATGCCAACTGCCCGGGACTGAAAGTAGTAGTACCTTCCAATCCTTATGATGCAAAAGGGTTATTGAAAACAGCAATTCAGGATAACGACCCTGTGATTTTCATGGAATCTGAGCAGATGTACGGTGATAAAATGGAAATCCCTGAAGAAGAATACTACCTGCCGATAGGTAAAGCAGATATCAAGAGAGAAGGTACAGATGTTACTTTGGTTTCTTTCGGAAAAATCATGAAACTTGCCATTCAGGCTGCTGAAGATATGGCCAAAGAAGGGATCTCTGTGGAAGTTATCGATCTTAGAACAGTTCGTCCGCTTGATTTCGATACTATCCTGACATCAGTTAAAAAAACAAACAGGCTTGTAATTCTGGAAGAAGCATGGCCTTTCGGTTCAGTATCTTCTGAAATTACTTATATGGTACAGCAGAAAGCATTTGATTACCTAGATGCTCCTGTGAAAAGAATTACTACTCCTGATGCTCCGGCACCATATTCCGCAGCACTGTTTGCAGAATGGTTCCCTAAACTTGAAAAAGTAAAAGAGGAAATCAAAAAAGCGATGTACGTAAAATAAAGATAATAGAGAAAAACTTCCGAAAGGAAGTTTTTTCATTTATTATATTCATGAAGAAAAATTCTTGGCGTCATAAAATTAGTATAAATTTGCGCTTTTAAAAATTAAAATTGGCTGATATGGCAGAAGTTACAGAGGGCGGTCATCACTTTGACCTTAAGAAACTCTCATTTGTAGGTGTTATAGTATCTTTAGGGATTGTTTTCGGGGATATTGGTACCTCGCCGCTTTACGTAATGAAGGCGATCGTTAATGCAAGAAAAGACGGGGCCGCTATGCCGTTCGATGAGTATATTGAAGGAGCATTGTCCTGTATTATCTGGACCCTTACTTTGCAGACGACCCTGAAATATGTAATCATTGCCTTAAGGGCAGATAACAAAGGAGAAGGGGGGATTCTTGCCCTGTACTCATTAGTCAAAAAACTGAAGAAAAAATGGCTCTATGTCGTCGCTATTATTGGAGCGTCCACATTGGTTGCAGATAGCGTTATTACGCCGTCTCTTACCGTAATGTCGGCCATTGAAGGTCTTAAAATATACAACCCGGAAACTCCGGTAGTGCTTATTACCCTGATAATCCTGTTTGTGATCTTTGTTGTACAGCAGTTTGGGACTGCTTCTATTGGTAAATTTTTTGGGCCGATCATGGTGACGTGGTTCCTGGTTTTGGGAGTTTCCGGATCACTTCATATCTTCGATCATATCGAAATTCTGAGAGCTTTCAATCCAATGTATGCCTATAATCTGATCACCCATTCCTCAAGTGCAATTGTGATCATGGGAGCCGTTTTCCTTTGTACAACCGGAGCAGAAGCATTATACTCAGATTTAGGACACTGTGGGGCAAAAAATATCAGGATAAGCTGGATTTTTGTTAAAATAATGCTTATTCTCAACTATCTAGGACAAGGTTCATGGCTTTTGGATAATTACCATCAGGTACACAACGGAGTTAATCCTTTCTTCGGAATCATGCCTGAATGGGCGGTTCTTCCAAGTGTTATATTAGCAACAGCAGCTGCAATTATTGCCAGTCAGGCTGTAATCACAGGTTCATTTACCATGTTCTCAGAAGCAATGTCTATTTCTTTCTGGCCTAACCAGCATATTGAATATCCTTCAGGAATTAAAGGACAGATGTATATTCCCAGAATCAACTGGGGGCTGATGGCTTTCTGTTTTGTCGTTGTGATCTTCTTCCAGAAATCAGAACGTATGGAAGCGGCATATGGGCTGACAATTACCATTACCATGCTGATGACCACTATCCTGCTCCTGTTCTGGCTAAGCCGTACCAGAGTGAACAAAATTTTTATCTTAGGTTTTGGTTTGGTATACCTGTTCCTTGAATCAGGGTTCTTCTATGCTAACGTGATTAAATTTGTAGACGGAGGATGGCTGACTATGGTATTAGGAGGATTTATTGCAGTCTGTATGTATGCATGGTACAATGGCCGACTGATCAAAGCCAATTTCATTCAGTACGTGAAAATTGATAAATATGTATCTATTCTGAAAGACATGAAGCTGGATGAATCCATCCCGAAATATGCTACCAACCTGGCTTACCTGAGCAGAGCCAAAAGAAATGATGAAGTAGAGTCAAAAATTATCTATTCCATCATCAAAAAACAGCCTAAAAGAGCCGATCATTACTTTATCCTAAGTATTGTCAACCAGGAAGATCCATATACCTTCAAATATACGGTAGATGAAATTCTTCCGGGAACAGTGTATAAAGTGAATTTCCTTTTAGGATTTAAAGTGGACCGAAGAATCAATGATTACTTTAACATGGTTCTTAAAGACCTTATGGCAGACGGAACCATTCCTTCAAGAAGCAGCCACCCGTCATTAAGAGCTCACAATATTCCGCCGGATCTTAAATATGTTATTATAGATAATACATATATCAACGATATACTTTTAACGGTTAAACAGAAAATTACCCTCAATATTTACAACTTCGTGAAATACATCGGAAGTGACGACTTTAAAGCATGGGGAGTGTCTTCTCACAACGTTGAAGTAGAATCTGCACCCATTACGGAACTGACGGTTTACGACAATAAAATAGAACAATCAGGATTCTTCCGTCATAACTCTTAATCCCGGCGTATCAAACCATACTGTTTATTTAAATAAAAATCAATAAATTTGTAGATAATTTTTTTGATGGATACAGTACAAAAAGAAAAAAATATTGCTTTGATCAAGGATGTTTTAAGAAACTACTTATTAGAAAAAGGGTTTAGAAACACACCTGAACGATATACGATATTAGAGGAAATTTATAATATGGATCATCACTTCAATGTTGATGATCTGTATCTTCTGATGATGCAGAAAAAATATCATGTCTCCAAAGCAACCATTTACAACACTATTGAGATTTTCCTTGATGCAGGATTGATTCGTAAGCATCAGTTCGGAGAAAAGACACTGACTTCTTCATCTTATGAAAAGTCTTATTTTGACAAGCAGCATGACCACCTGGTGATCTACAAAAAAGACTCTGATAAAGAAATTGAAGAAATTATAGAATTCTGTGACCCGAGAATTCAGGGAATAAAAGAAGCAATTGAAGATGCATTTGGCGTAAAAATTGATTCGCATTCGCTGTACTTCTATGGCACTAAGAATGATTAATCAATGAGAATATTACTTTTCCTGTTCATTTTTATTTCTGCGCTTGCTTCCGCACAGGATACAAAACCTGTGAAGAGAGATCCGTATCTTCAGCCTGCTGCAGGGGCATCACGTCAGCAGCCACAAAAACCTGAAGACAAAATAAAGATCATTAATGCAGATGAAATCAAAAAAAGTCCTGAAAAATATGACGGAAACCAGTATTTCGTAGGCAATGTACAGATTGAGCACCAGGGATCTATTCTTACAGCAGATGAGCTGATCATTTACGAGAAAGAAAACTTTGTAAAAGCCATCGGAAATACCAAACTCCAGAATACCGACGGATCTGTGATCACCGCAGGAGAAATGGAATATGACGGAAACACCCAGAAAGGTGTGGCAAGGAAAAACGTTGTTCTTACCGACCCGAAACAAACCATAAAAACCGAAATTCTCTATTACGACAGAATCTCCAATCAGGCTTACTTCAATACCGGAGGAACTATTTCCGACGGACAGAACGTAACCTATACCAAATCAGCAACCTATTTTCTTAATACCAAATTGGTTGATCTTACCGGAAACGTAAAAATAGATACTCCGCAATATGTAATAGAAGGAGCAAATATCAAGCAGAACCAGAATACAAAAATTGCAGAATTCTTCGGCCCGACTACCATTACCAACCGTGCCAATCCTAAAAACAGGATTTATACCGAAAGAGGAACTTATAAAATGGAAACCAAGGAAGCTTTCCTCAACAAAAATTCCAGAATCTTTTATAATGACAAAATCCTTACCGGGGATGATATGTATTACAATCAGATCACTGGCTTCGGAAAAGCAACAGGGAATGTAACTTTAGACGATCCTAAAGAAAAAAGATATCTTAAAGGCGGCTACGGAGAAGTTTTCGAAAAGAAAGATTCTGCCATGATGACCAAAAGTCCTTATGCTGTAAAAGTAATGGAAAAAGATTCCATCTACTTTGCGGCTGAAAAGATTATCTCTTATCAAAAACCTGATTCTGCAGACATAAAAGTGAAAAAGAGTTTCTTAAGAGCTTACAGAAAAGGAAGAATATACAAGTCCAATGCACAGGGCAGAGCTGATTCTCTTGCCTTCAATGAGACTGATGGAGTCCTGCATATGTACACCAAACCTATTCTGTGGAGCGGAGAGAAGCAGGTAACAGGTGATAAGATTGAAGCCTATTTCAATACAAAAACAGAAGATCTAGACTCGCTTAAAGTAATCGGAAATGCTTTTGCCATCAGCAAAGTCGATTCCCTGACGCTGAAAGATGAATTCAACCAGGTAAAAGGGAAATTTATGACCGTTTACTATGAGCATAACAATATCAAAGAGGCTCGTGTAGTTGGAAATGCCCAGGCTATCGCGTATGCAGATGATGTTGATCCTGAAACCCAGAAGCCACGGAGAATCGGAATTACCCTTTCAACCTGCGGAATTATCGGAGCTTTATTTGAAGAAACAGGACTGCAGATTATTTCATGCAGCATCGGAGCCAATGCAGACACTTATCCGATGAGTATGATAGAACCTGAAAAAAGAAAATTCCCGGATTTCAATTGGAATACCAAAGACCGGATAAGGAAATGGCAGGATATCCTTGTAGATTCTCCGAATTATGAGGAAATAAAATATACGGCAGAAAACGATCTTTATAACCAGGCTCAGGAAGCCATGGAAAAAGAAAGGGCCAAAGAAGAAGCCAAAAAGCCGAAAAGAACCAGAAAATAATTAAAAGACCAGCATGACTGGTCTTTTTTATGCCTAATTCTGTGGGAAATGTGCGGCCACAACAGTCACAAAAGATCTGACACGTTAGTAATATATCTCAGATTTGAAAATCTACATTCTATCAGCAGGCATATAAAAATAATGCTCAAAAAGAAAACATCAGAAGCTATCTTTTTACACCATTAATTTGAGCATCTAATGAATGTTTTATAGCTTTGCTGAAATTTTTCGAGACAATGGAAATGCAAAAGGATTTTTTTACATATCAGGCACAAACCACTCAATTTGCAGCAGGTTTTGAAGTTGAAAAAGCAGATGGAAGTTACATCTACGGAACAGACGGAAAGAAATACCTTGACTTTGTAGCAGGAGTTTCAGCCAATACACTGGGACACTCACACCCCAAAGTGGTAAATGCAATCAAAGAACAGGCAGATAAATATCTTCATGTGATGGTATATGGGGAATATGCTCAGGAAAAACCGGTTGAGCTTTGCCGGCTGCTTGCAGAAGCCACACCGGACCCTTTAGAAATTACTTATCTGGTAAACAGTGGAGCAGAAGCTATAGACGGTAGTCTTAAACTGGCAAAAAGATATACAGGAAGAGAAGAAATTGTTTCTTTTAAAAATTCCTATCATGGAAATACTCACGGTGCATTAAGCGTATCAGGAAATGAATACCATAAAAGAGAATTCCGTCCTTTATTACCAATGATCAGCTTTATTGAATTCAATAATGAAAATGATTTTGATAAGATCACGGAAAAAACAGCCTGCGTAATTATGGAAACCATACAGGGAGCAGCGGGATTTCTGGTACCGGCAGATGATTATCTCATCAAGCTGAAAAAAAGATGTGAAGAAGTAGGAGCCCTCCTTATTTTAGATGAAATTCAGCCAGGTTTCGGAAGAACCGGAAAACTTTTTTCCTTTGAGCATTTTGGAATCGTTCCTGATATTCTCGTAATGGGAAAAGGAATGGGGGGAGGAGTGCCTGTAGGGGCCTTTATGAGTTCTAAAAAAATTATGGAAACCCTTTCACACTCGCCGAAGTTAGGACATATTACCACTTTTGGAGGAAACCCTCTGATTGCAGCAGCAAGCCATGCTACCTTAAAAGAAGTGCTGGAAAGTGGCCTGATGGAAGAAACTGCTGAAAAAGAAAAACTCTTCCGGGAGCTTCTGGTGCATCCGAAAATTAAAAATATCAACGGAAAAGGGCTGATGCTGGCTGTTAATCTGGGAAGCCCGGAATATACGCTGGAAACGGCAAAAAAATGTATGGAAAAAGGACTTATTGTCTTCTGGCAGCTATACAGGAATGAATACCTGAGAATTTCTCCGCCGCTTACTATTTCGATGGATGAAATCAGACAGGGCTGTCAGATTATTCTGGATGTTTTAAATGAAAATTAGATAAAAAAATCTCTTCAGTCCGGAGAGATTTTTTATGCTTAGCATCCTAGTTTTTATCCCTTAAAATGAAGTCTGATACAGATTTCTGATCTCTGATAAATATCATGCAGATTATGTAAAAAAGTAATGGCTTTTTTGTGTAATAAAAAAATTAATTTATATATTGCGGGACGATAAAAACAAAGATTATATGGCGAAACATAAAGTCCATTACGAATTTCCAATGCATTGTTTATCAGAGATTTTATATGAATATCTGGCAACTGCAGAGGGATTGTCTGAATGGTTTGCGGATGAGGTAACTGAGAAAGGTGATGATTTCTTTTTTAGCTGGGGCGGAGGGCCTGCCGAAAAGGCTACTTTGATCAGATATAAGCCTGAAGGTTTCGTCCGTTTCAGATGGGAAGAAGATGAAGGAACCAAGAACTTTTTCGAAATGACCATCGTTATAGATGATATTACAGAAGATCTTGCTTTAAATATCACCGATTTCTGTGAAGAAGGAGATGAAGAAGAAAATGCAATGTATTGGGAAAATCTGATAGAAAACCTTAGAATAAAACTGGGAGCAGCCTAATCTGTACACTGGTAAAATGGTAAAACTGATGAACGATTTATCGTTCATTATTTTTTTATAAATAAATCACATCGAAAATTGGAAAATCAATATTTTACATCAGACGAATTAAATGTAAAGAACAGAGCGTTTCTGATGGGAGACGCAGTGAAGGTTTCTTTCTTTGTAAGAAACAGAGAACTTATCATGGATGAAGAATGCTATTTTTTCCTGATGGCTTCCATGAGAAAAATGAGAATGAATATTCCCCTGACCTATACTCTGGAGTTTTTTCAGACTCTTTTTCACAAAGATGTTATAGAAGGGAAAGGAATTCAGAACGGGATTATTAATCTTCAGGTATTCAGAAATAATGATGAAATAACCCTGGCAAAATCTTCCGTTTCTTATTTTTATGAAGTAACAGAAGTTGCAGACGTGCTTTCTGTTCAGCAAAGGCTTCTGGAGCTGGATCTTATTAAAGAGATCAATGTCAACAACAATCTGTTAAGTAATATCCGGGTACACTGCCCTGAAAATATCTACGGTGGAATTTATGCTCAGGAAAATGATCTTGATGATGTTATCCTGCTTAATCCAAATAAAAGGATTGCCCGTACCACATCAGGAAACCTCCTGTTTCTGGAGGGAAATGTAATTAAAGTACCGAAGCAGACCGAAGGCGCCTACATTTCTCCTTTTATGGAAAACTTTGTAACATTCCTGCACAAAAATAATCTGGCAGATATTCAGGAACATGAAATTATTGCATTTGAATCCCAGAAAGCAGAAGAGATTTTAATGATCTCTGATGAAAAAGGTATATTTTCTGTAGGTAAAATAAGAAATAAAACCTTTGAAAACAGTCGTTTCCTTGAAATGGTGGAAAGCTGGAAAAAAAGTTTTTAAAAAATTGACAAACCCGGTAAACAACAAAGTTCCACAGTCCTTTACCGGGTTTTATTCTGAATAAATCAGAAATTGTATTTTTATTTAATATTCTCTGATAATTTCAGTGAATTTCTGAGCGATTTCTTTTTGCCCTTTTTCGCTGGTGATATACGCTCGGTCTTTGGTATTATTGATAAACCCAAGCTCTACTAAAACCGCAGGAGCTTTTGTTTCCCTTAAAATGTGAAGATTACGCTCTTCAACTTTACGAACGTCAAATTTTTTGGATATTTTTTTTGCCAGCTGTTTTGAATTCTCAGTATTCTGAACAAAAACTTCGGTCCCCTGATCAGAAGATTCCTTTTGAGGACTGCTGTTAACATGCAGGGAAATCACAATTTCAGGATTAAGCTTATTGATCATTGCTGTCCTGTCAGAAAGAGAAGGATAGGTGTCAGAATCCCGGGTAAGAATTACCTCATACTCATTCTGACCGTCATTAAACTTTTTGATTTCTTTCGCGATATTCATGGTAATATCTTTCTCTGCAATGTTTCCGTAAACAACCCCGTTATCATTTCCGCCATGTCCGGCGTCAACAACAATAACTTTTTTATTAACAGGAGTAAAAGATAAAAATGCCGCAGAAAATGCTGATAAAGTAAGTAGTTTAATTCCTTTCATTTTCAGTGATTTTTGTTTTTTCAAATAACGGAAATTCTTTCTTTAAAATTGGTTAATGTAATCTTAAAATTTGTTAATGTTTTTAAGGGGTATCAGATAGAAATACAGCTAGTTAAGGGATATATCTTCGGGAGAATTGGCCCAAAGAAGATATTCACCCCCCAGATTCTGCATAATAGACTTCCATAAAGTCTGGTCATTGGGTAATGTGTAGTCAAGATTATACACATCCACAACAGTCCACATCTTTCTCTGAACCTCCTTATCCAGCTGTTCTGCAGCCCATCCGGAATAACCTGAGAAAATCTTTACATCATCAATGCTCAGTTCTTTGTTAAGGACAGCGCTGATGATATTTTCAATGTCTTCCGTTAAATAAAAGTCATTCGTGATTTCAGAATAAAGTTCCGTTACCTTTTTGCCTTTTACAATAAAAAATACCTTGTCATTTTCTACAGGCCCACCGTCGTATACCTCTATTTTGAAATCAAAGAAATTATTGAACTTATTACTCATCTGGCTGTTTTTTTTATTCAATATCAAACCAAATGCACCACTTTCGTTATGCTCAATGATCAGAACCACCGATCTGGAAAAAATATCGCCGGAAATGTCAGGAGTGGAGATTAATATTTTACCTTTGTATGAGTAATTCATACTCAAATTTAATAAAAAATATTTATGGAAAACCTGCACAATAAAAGAAAAGTGTATGAGAAATCCCAACTTATTGAAAGTGAGATAAAACAAAATCCTATTGAGCAGTTCAGAGACTGGTTTTTAGAGGCTAATGAAAGCCCTGCAATCTCTGAAGCCAATGCTATGGCCGTTTCTACCATAGAAGAAGACGGGTGCCCGAGAACCAGAATGGTGCTTCTTAAAGCATATACCCATGAAGGGTTTATTTTTTATACCAATTACAGCAGCAGAAAGGGAAAAGCCATAGAGAAGAATCATAAGGCTTGCCTGCATTTTTTCTGGCCGAATCTTGAAAGACAGATCATCATCAAAGCTGATCTTGAAAAAGTAGCAGAAAACCTCAGTGACGGATATTTCCATTCAAGGCCCAAAGGAAGCCAGCTTGGAGCAGCTGTTTCACCACAGAGCCAGGTAATTCCGAACCGTGAATTTCTTGAAGAAAAATTAAAAGAGCTGGAAAAAGAATATGAGAACAGCGAAGTTCCAAGACCTGAAAATTGGGGCGGATACCTTGCAAAACCTTATGAAATTGAATTCTGGCAGGGAAGACCTAACCGCCTTCATGACCGGATTATTTATCAGCTGGAAGACCTGGACTGGAAAATTTCCAGGTTAGCCCCGTAGATAAACCCGTAAATAAATATTAAAACGCATAAATTTAAGCCGGACAAAAGCATAAAAAGCATTCATAACCCTGTTTAAACTTTTTTATTCCCATAAAAAAGACCGCTTCTTGAAGCGGTCTTTGCATTTTGTAATCTGAATGATTATTTTTTCTTAGCACCAGAAACTGCATTAGATAAATCAGCTCCAGCTTTGAATTTAGCAACTTTTTTAGCCGCAATTTTGATTGGTTTCTTAGTTGCAGGGTTGATACCTTGTCTAGCTGCTCTCTCAGCTACTGAGAAAGTTCCGAATCCTACTAAAGATACTTTTCCGTCTTTTTTCTTTAAAGTAGTCGTTACGTTAGAAATAAAAGATTCTAAAGCAGCTTTAGCTGCAACTTTAGTGATTCCTGCATCTTTTGCGATTGCGTCGATTAATTCAGACTTGTTCATAATTTTTAATATTAAAGTTAGTTCGTAATTATAGCAAATATAATACTATTTTCTATTTGTGCAATTTTTTTATTAAAACTTATATAATTTTTTTACTTTTCGGTAAAAATAGTCAAAATATGATAATTTGATTTTTTACGAAAAATCTACGTTACGGGTCACTAAAATCATGCCAAATGCTTATGTGCATTGACTTTAGCAAAAAATTAATATTACTTCGTGTATTTATTAAATCCTAAATTGCATGAAGACTATTAATTTTTTTTATGATATGTTTGATAATTTAATAAGCAATATTCAAAAAGCTTGTATAATTTAAAATTAAACCCCTGTGTTTGTGGGACTTTTAAAATGATTATAAAAGCCTGATTTATGAATTTTTATTAATAAATTTGCAGTATGTTAATAGAAGTTTTCAAGTCTAAGATCCATAGGGTGAGGGTTACTGCCTCAGACCTTAATTATATTGGAAGTATAACGATTGATGAAGATCTTATTGATGCTGCCGGCCTGGTAGTGGGAGAAAGGGTCTATATAGTCAACGTAAATAACGGAGAACGTTTTGATACATATGTGATCAAAGGAAAAAGAAAATCAGGTGAGGTATGTCTGAACGGTCCTGCAGCCAGAAAAGTACAGAAAGATGATATCATCATCATCATTGCCTATGCCCAGATGTCTCCTGAAGAAGCAAAAACCTTCCAGCCGAAGATCGTTTTCCCGGATGAAAAAACAAATCTGTTGACGTAATCCATGGAGAAAAAATCAAAAAGTCCTTTAAAATCAATACTAACAATAGTAATATCGCTTGCTTTTGCAGGCTTTTTTTTATGGCTTGCTTTAAAAGGCCTTGATTTTAAAGTGATTCAGAAATCGCTGGCAAAAGCCAATTATCTTTGGGTACTCTTTGCTTCCGTTTTCGGAATCCTGGCCTACTGGTTCAGGGCAGTCCGGTGGAATCTGATGCTGGAGCCTATGGGACACCGGATCTCCAATTCCAATTCCCTTTGGTCAATATCATTCGGATATCTGATGAATCTTACCATTCCAAGAAGCGGGGAGCTTGCGAGGGCTACTGCCTTATATGGGGTGGAAAAAGTTCCGGTAGATAAATCTTTTGGGACAATTATTCTGGAAAGAGTGGTAGACCTTGCGTGTATGCTAGGGTTTCTGGGATTAACATTGCTGTTTAAATATGATGCTATTCTGTCTTTTTATAAGAATTCAGGAATCAATATTAACCCCAACAGGATTTTACTTGTCCTTATAATACTGGCCGCGGGAACAGTTCTGTTTTTTGTATTTAAAAAGAAGCTGACCGGAATACCATTTTTAGGAAAAATTGTGAATTTTATCGACGGTATTTTTCAGGGATTGGCTACTATTTTTAAATTAAAACAGAAAGGAAAATTCATTCTTTATACTTTAGGAATCTGGATTTCCTATTATTTTGCAGCTTATCTGGTATGTTTTGCCCTTCCGGAAACCTCAGATTTTACGATTGCTGACGGGTTTTTTATTATTGTAGTAGGAACCCTGGGGATGATCATCCCTGCGAGCGGTGGGATCGGAGCTTTTAATCTGGCGATGAAGTACGGATTTATGGCTCTGTTTATTTCAGTAGGGAAAAATGCAGATCTCGGCGGCGAAATGGGACTTACCTATTCATTTATTTCACTTCCGCTTCAGATTACAATTATGCTGGTAATGGGGCTAATATCTATTCCCATGCTGGCAAGGGCAAGAAATAATGCCGTTTCCGATAAAGAATTTAAAGAGTAATATTACTATTAACGTGAGTTCGGGTTAAGGATTTTAAATGTAAAAGGCGGGAAGATGGAAGAAGGAGGCTGGAAGTTAATTTTAGTGATACTTCCCTCTTCCATCATCCAGTTTCAAACCTGCATCTATCGGATATTCTTATCCAGAACTGAGGTTACTGTTATATTTTAATAATACGTCCGGTTAAGAAACCGGACTTTTTTATGCTTTTATACTCCATAAAGTGAAAGTTTATCTGGTTTATACTGTGACATTTATTTTTTTATGTATAAATTTGGTCAATTCACAAATCAAATCTATCTTAATCAAAAAAATAATTAATAATCTAAAACATTATGGCAATTAATTTACAGAAAGGACAGAAGATCGAAATCGGACTGACAAAAATGACGATAGGACTGGGATGGGACCCGAATGACGGAACAGGATTCGACTTTGATCTGGATGCTTCTGCTATTATGATTGATTCCAACAGAAAACTAGTAAGTGAGGAATGTTTCGTTTTTTATAATAACCTGCAGTCTCCTGATGGTGCATTAACACACACCGGAGATGATCCCAATGGTAAAAACAGTGATGGAGACGATGATGAAGCGATCATTGTAGACCTGGAAAAAGTAGATCCGCGGGTTGAAGAAATTCTTTTTGTGGTAACCATTGAAGATTTTGAAAGAAGAAAACAGAACTTCGGACAGGTGAGAAACTCTTATATCAGGGTGGTAGACAATCATTCAAATCAGGAAATCGCAAAATATGAACTGGATGAAGACTTTTCTATAGAAACAGGAGTAGAATTCGGAAGACTGTACAAAAGAAACGGAAGCTGGAAATTTGAAGCTTCAGGAATCGGATACAGGGCAGACCTTGGATTCTTCCTTGAGAAATATTATAACGGACAAATCATTAAATAATAAAATCATTATATAAAACTATAGCTATGGCAATTAATTTACAGAAAGGTCAGACCATTGATCTACGAAAAAATGACCGCGGAGAAAGTGTGTATGACCTATCAAAAGTAACAATCGGTTTAGGATGGGACGTGAGAAAACAGGGTGGAGGCTTCTTTGGAAAACTTTTCAGCAAAGAACCAGAATACGATCTTGATGCGATTGCATTTCTTTTAGACGGAAACGGAAAAGTAGCCAATCTTGGGAAAACAGTTCAGACACAGGATGGAAGACAGATCGCCCTTTATCAGGGAGACGTTGTTTTCTTTAATTCTATGCAGCATCCAAGCGGAAACGTATGGCTTACCGGAGACAACCGAACCGGAGCCGGAGACGGGGATGATGAACAGATCATTGTGAAGCTGGACCAGCTGGATGAGAGTTACCAAAAAATCCTGTTTCTGGTAACTATTTACCAGGGGAAACAGAATAATCAACATTTCGGAATGGTGGAAAATGCTTTCATCAGAGCGGTAGATGCCAAAGGAAAAGAAATTACCAAATACAGCCTTTCCGGAGATTCAAGTATGAACGGAATGTGTGCCATGGTCTTTGCAGAAGCTTACCGTCATAATGGTGACTGGAAATTCCGTGCTTTAGGAGAGCCGCATCCTACAGATAATTTTATAGAAATTCTGAAGCAGTACGCCTACAGCAACTAAATTAACCTTCTATATAACTTAAAAGCCGGCAGAGAATAGTACAATATTTCCTGCCGGCTTCAGAATTAATACTTGCCTTACAATGACCAGAAGATTATTAGCATACTTTTTACTGGATACTTCAGGTTCTATGAACGGGGAACCTATCCAGGCACTTAATAACGGATTTAACGGGCTTATCAGCATGCTCAGAGCAGATCCTCAGGCTATGGACAGCCTTCATCTTAGTGTGATTACCTTCGACAGGGAGGTGAAGAATATCATTCCCCTGATTGATCTTGCGAGCTTTTATCCAATGGAAATCACCTGCCCGGACAGTGGACCTACCCACACAGGAGCTGCATTGGAAATGGTTGCGGAACTCGTTAAAAAGGATCTGGTGAAAGGATCAGGAGACGAAAAAGGAGACTGGCAGCCGCTACTTTTTATATTTACAGACGGAAAGCCTTCTGATATTCAGAAATACAGACAGATGATCCCTGTGATCAGAGGTCTTGAATTTGGTGCAATTGTAGGCTGTGCAGCAGGGCCTAAAGCCGATGAACAATTTCTGAAGGAACTGACTGATCATGTGGTAAAACTGGATACAACAGATGCGATAACGCTTTCTTCCTTCTTCAGATGGGTAAGTTCTTCCATTACACAGGGAGGGCATTCTCAGAATACGGGAGAAAATGTCACGCTTCCGCCGCCACCTTCAGAACTTAATATTATTATTTAACTACCGTCTTTACACTATAATCATGAGAAGACTACCGATTTATTTTTTGGTTGATATTTCCGAATCTATGGTAGGAGAGCCTATCGAACAGGTACAGGAAGGTATTGCCAACATCATCAGAGAATTAAAAAAAGACCCGTATTCACTGGAAACGGTTTATATTTCTGTGATCGGTTTTGCAGGAGAAGCCGAAGTTATTACTCCGCTTCAGGATATCATCAGCTTTTATCCTCCCAAAATTCCGATTGGAAGCGGAACATCATTATCCCAGGGGTTGATTAAAGTAATGGATTGCATAGACCGGGATATTGTAAAAACAACCTACGAGAGAAAAGGCGACTGGAAACCTATTGTTTTTCTGTTTACAGATGGAGTTCCTACAGATGATGCTACCAAAGCAATTGAAAGATGGAATACCAAATACAACGGAAAAGCCAATACCATTGCCGTATCCATCGGAGAAAATACCAATTATAAGCTTCTGGGCTCTTTGGCCGAAAATGTACTGCTTTTTAATAATTCCGATGAAAATTCCTACAAAGAGTTTTTCAAATGGGTGACAGATTCCATTAAAACAACCAGCCAGAGTGTTACCGAAGCCAATAAAGAAGGGATCAATCTGTCAAAGATCGACTCCATTATCCTGGAAAAAGTAGACCCTGAAATGGAACAAAGATTTCCGGATAACAATTTTGTGGTTCTGAATGGTAAATGCTCAGAAACCGAAAAACTTTACCTTATGAAGTTTAAGAAAGCCTTTACGGATTCAGGAATTATGGGAATGTCTACAAGGTATTATAAGCTGGACGGGGCCTATAAAATTGATGAAAAAGCGTATATGAGACTTTCTTCATCCCAGAGAAATAACCTCAAAATCTCTATTGAAGAGCTACAGGGCGGAACGTCCTGCCCTCACTGTGCCAATCCTATTGCGCTGGCTACCTGTTCCTGCGGCGGAATTCACTGCCTGAAAGGAGAAGGTTACAACAAGTGCCCGTGGTGCGGAACATCCGATTATTACGGATTCTCCAGCGGAGGTTATGATATTAACAGAACGCTGGGATAACAGCAGACGTACTATGGGAAGTATCTTTTTTAATAACAGAGGGAAAGAGCAGCAGGATGATCCGAACTCTTCCGGAGGCGAGAATGCCAGGGAAAAAACTTTGATCCTTAAAGAAAAAGAGGAATTCAGAGAAGCTTATCTGGTCCTGAAAAATGCAACTTCAAGAAAGTTTTATGAATTCAGTTTTGAGCTGGAAGATTTTCCCAATATTAAGATTAAAACCATCAGAAATATTGAGGAAACCGGACTGAAATTTGAAGAGAACGTGATATCCGGGATTTCCACAGGAGGTAATGTCTATGATCTGGATATTGAATTTTACCATATCCGGGATGAAAATAATTCAGACCTTAAAAGAGTCCAGCTTTATGTGAATGCCGATCCTAAAGATCTATGGAAAAATATTCCCGGTGATACCAGTGCTGCTTTCTATAAACCTGATGAAGTCTCATGGAAAGGAACTTTTCTGGATAAAAAAATAGTAGCTGCATCCAAAAGGGGCCGTTCACATGCCCATGAAGGAAAATTCAGGGAGGATGATTTTGCCGTAAATCAACTTCCCGAAGGATGGAATATTATTTCCGTATCTGATGGGGCAGGTTCTGCGGAAATGGCAAGAGAAGGCTCAAGGCTCGCTGTATATTCAGCCAATGAATTCTTTGATTCACCATTCATATTGCAGGAACTGGAGAAGAATGTTAAAGTCATTTATAATGCTGCATCAGGAGTACATTCAGAAGCAGAAAAGAATATTACCGGAATTTTATCTGAAAGTGTAAGACATGTATACAAAGTTTTAGATAAAAAAGCATCGGAACATTCCCTTTCTATCAAAGATTTTCATGCCACCCTTATTTTTACACTCGCTAAGAAGTTTGAATTCGGATATGTTTTTCTGAGCTTTGGAGTAGGAGACTGCCCTATTAACCTCATCAGCCCCGATTTTTCTGAAGTAAAGCTGTTAAACCGGATGGATGTAGGAGAATTCAGCGGGGGAACCCGTTTTATTACCATGAATGAAATTTTTAATGACCAGATGATTTCCCGTTTCGGAATGACCTGCGTTAATGACTTTTCCTATCTGGTATTGATGACGGACGGGATTTATGATCCCAAATTCATTACAGAAAACAAGCTCGAAGATCCGGAAAGCTGGACAACTTTTTTTAATGACCTCAACGGAAATAATAATGACCGTATAAAGGTTGATTTTATTAACGATACAGATATTGACCGCCAGCTTCTGCAATGGGCAGATTTCTGGAGCAGAGGAAATCACGATGACAGAACCCTGGCCATAATCTATTAAAACATGAAAAAGACTGTTAAGGTTGTTTCTATTTTAGACCCAGCCAAATCATATGAATATATAGATGAAAATCCCATTCGCGGAGGAGTTAAAGATGTTTATTTTTCTCCCGAAAGAGATTATGTCGTAGCTTTTTACAGAAATCCTGTGGATGCCGGGCAGAAAGAACGTATCATGCGGATCGTATCTACTTATCTGGCAAACATACAAAGCGGAACCTCATCAGAATACTTTCTGAACGAAATATTCAGGTGGCCGTATGATATTGTGGAAAAAGGAAAACTTACGGGAATTGTTGTTCCCGTATATCACCATAAATTCTTCTTTGCTAAAGGGTATATCGGTTCAGATAATATCCAGGGTGAAGACAAAGTGGGAAAATGGTTTACTTCCCCGATGTTCAGAAACCAGCAGTACCCGTTAAGACTTGACCAGTCGGAACTTGGTGACTGGCTGAGCTATTTCCAGATTGCCATCAATATCAGCAGGGGAGTAAAAAAGCTTCACCAGATGGGGCTGGCCCATTCAGATCTTTCTTACAATAATATTCTGGTGGACCCGGTAACGAAATCAGCCTGTATTATTGATATAGACGGATTGGTGGTGCCGAAATTATTCCCACCCGAAGTGATCGGAACGGCAGATTTTATTGCGCCTGAAGTGCTGAAGACCAAACATCTGAATATTCAGGATCCCGGGAGACACCTGCCCAACCAGAAAACTGATCTTCATGCCCTTGCAGCACTCATTTACATGTATCTGCTGAGAAGGCATCCTCTGAGAGGAGGAAAAATATGGGATCTGGACTCTGAAAAGGATGAAATACTTTCTATGGGAGAGAAAGCAACATTTGTGGAACATCCTGATGATTCCGTGAACCATGTGAAGCCTGATCATCTGAAGAAGTGGGAGACTTTCTGGGGAGATCCTCAAAAGGTTCCGTATACGATTACCGGACCTTACCTTTCCGAGCTGTTCAAAAAAGCTTTTGTTGATGGCCTCCATGATCCGATAAGACGTCCCCTGGCTAATGAATGGGAAACCGCTTTACTGAAAACGGTAGATCTTATCCAACCCTGCTCTAACGCATCCTGCACAGAAAAATGGTATGTTTTTGACAATACCAGCAATCCTAAATGTCCTTTCTGTGGTACGCCACATCAGGGAACACTTCCTGTGCTGGATCTGTATTTTAAATTTGATGATGAGGTCTGGAAACCCGAAAACCACAGGTTGATGGTGTATAATAACCAGTATCTTTTCAAATGGCACGTTTCCCGAAAAGTGATCCGGAATGAAAATCTCACCAAGCAGGATAAAATGCCTGTGGGATATTTTACGTTTCATCAGGGGAAATGGGTATTGGTTAATCAAAGCTTAACGTCTATGAAAGATGTTACAGAGCAGAAAGAGATTCCGCCGGGCTCAATGACAGAGCTAACTGACGGAAAAAAGATCCTTTTATCTGCTGAAGAAGGAGGCAGGCTGATTTATGTAACGCTGGCGAATCAATAAACGTTTGGCTGAAGCCATTAATGATACAGAAAGTTTATTTATGGTCCCGAAGATCAGGCGATTGAGCAGATTTTTTCTGTGATCATATAGAAATCATAGATTGTAATCCAGACTTTATAATTTTTTATCACCTGAAAATTCCATGAAATAAGAATGCTCATCTTCACCAACAATTTTAAACCCTAAAGCAGAATATAAGTTTTGTGCTTTATTGGTTTTCAATACGCTCAGAGAAACTTTTTTCCCTGTTTCTGAGGCTTCATCAAGAATATCTCTCAATATTTTTCTGCCCAGTCCCCGGCCCTGCAGCTCAGGATCAATCTGAAGCTGGAGAACTTCTGTTTTCTCTTCTGTCCGGTTAATTTTTAATAATCCGATGGGATGATGATTTAAGAAAATAATATGCGCCTTATCAAACTGGTAAAGAACCCTTTGTAAAGTAGCTTCACGATCAGTAGGTAAACTGGATTTTTCGTAGTGAGGATTCATGGTTTTCATTCTCAGGCTGAGAAGGAAATCAATATCAGTTTCATTGGCTTTTTCATAATGCAGGTTAAGATCCATTGTTTTATTTTTCATTAAATACCATTAACAGGAGTCTAAAATAACGATTCCTGTATTTTTATCAGCGTTAATTTTAGATTTCATGGCTACAGAAGAGAGGAAAAAATCATAAGCCCTGCAAACCGTTTGTGTGGTGATATTATCTTTGTTGAACATCTTTTTCAGATATTCGAATTCATTTTCCGCTTCTTCTAAGATAGGTCTATTAACCGGATTATCCTTAATTTCAAGGCCTGTTTTTTCTTCAGGTTCAGTAAAAGTATATTCAGAACCATCCAGCCTGCTGTCCAGAATTTTTTTGGTCAGAAGAATCATATAATCATTGAACCTCATAAAATCTTTTGAATCAACAGTAAGACCGATATCTTCGTCTGTCATTTGATCAACCTGAAAGTAATGGGTGTAATCTTCATTTAAAAATGAAATAATTGCAGAGAGCTCTTTAGCAGAGATTCTATTGATATCATTTCTGACGGTTTCTAACAAATTGTCAAAATTTATTTCATCAAAACCAATTTCACTTTTTTAATATATTCTTTGAAATTTCCGGAATGCACAAGGTGCTCATAAAGAGTTGGTGCTTTCTCTTTATCAAACATATAAATGGCCGTATTTCTTCCCATGATCCGATAGATTAAGTTATTTCAGAACTATTTTCAGTCCCATTTCTTCTTTCATATAAAGCAGAACCTCAGCATTTCCTCTCGCATCATCTACGGGATTATGGGTATGTTCCGTCTTACGGAGGTGTTTCCATTGGGCAAACGTATCTTTTTCCAGTCCGCAATACAGATCAGAAAGTCTTCGGGAAGAGTAGCCAAAAGGATTTCTTCCGATAAAATGATGAAAATACCAGCAGATAAACATCCAGTCGAAACCATTATTATCACTGATAAAAATAGGTCTTCCCTTAGAATTTTCTTTAATCCATTCCTCAAAAGCCAGCATTACGCGTTCCGGATCATCAAAATTCATCGTTTCCTCTCTGCTGAAGCCGGAAACCGCCAGCGCATCAGGATTGAATTGATCCGATATGGGTTTCAATTTTCCATAAAATGTCCGGTCCAGTTTTTCATCAACCAGCACAGCTCCGAAGCACACCATTGAAAAATCTCCCGGAATAGGGCCGTCTGACTCTATATCCACCATAAAATAGCTCATAACCTAATCGAATTTAATATTTCTTATCTTCATATATTCCTCATCAACTTCTTCCTTTTCCATACGGTCCGGGTATGTAGTAATCTTTAGCAGCTGATTGTTGAAGTTTTTTCCTACAATGAGTTCATTG
This sequence comes from Chryseobacterium indologenes, assembly GCF_001295265.1. Classification (GTDB taxonomy): domain Bacteria; phylum Bacteroidota; class Bacteroidia; order Flavobacteriales; family Weeksellaceae; genus Chryseobacterium; species Chryseobacterium indologenes_A. The sequence continues at coordinate 50,644 of NZ_LJOD01000019.1, forward strand.
CCATAAGATTTAAATTTTGAGGGCATAAAGAATATTTCTGTTTTATTTAAAGTATGAATATTGAAAATAAAAAACCTCTCTCTATGTTTGTCGTGGTAACGAACAATAAGGAAATTTTCAAAAAATTGTAACCGTACGCCGAATGCGGGATGACCTATCGTATTAAGCGGAGGATGCCAGGTAATAACAGTATCTTTGCAGAGCCATATTTTTACCATATCATTACCAACATCGTTAAGGATCCACCAGGCTGCCCATCCGTTATCACTGACAGCGGTCTGCCATGCCGATACCGAATTTTCAGCTCCGTAATGGTCTGTCCATACGATTTCATCTTCTTTGATTTCCGTATCAACGTTCTGTGCGTAAAGTTCTTCCTGAACGAGCAGGAAAATTTCTTTCGTGGTCATTGTTTTTTCTTTGATCCAGCGAATATATTGAAATTATTCCTGCAGTTGGAAAGTTTATGCCAGTTCAAAAAAACTTCTTCTCCCGATCTTCATCTTCATTTCTTTTTTCAGTTCAATTTGCTGTTCGGGATCTGTTATTTTGATATCATTAATCTGGACTCCTCCATTCAGAATCAGCCTTCGTACAGCAGATTTGCTGAGGTCATTTTTTAAATGATGGCAAAGTTCAACTAAAGAAACTGTATGCTGATGTTCTAAAGATTCTATTAAAACCTTCTCATAGACTTTCTCTTCAAAATTTTTATTCTGAAACTGGCTTTTAAAAAACTGTTCTGCATAATCTGCTGAAGCCTCATCATGATATTGGGTAATAATGTTTTTAGCAATCAGTTTTTTAATTTTCATCGGATTTTCACCGTTTTCTATTTTTTGTTTTAAATGGTTCTTTTCTTCAAGAGAAAAATCGGTGGTAAGATCAATGAATTCATCAATAAGACTATCCGGGATCGACATGGTTTTCCCAAACATTTCATTAGGTTCATCCGTCAGTCCTATAATATTGTTAAGAGATTTACTCATTTTTTCCTTTCCGTCAAGGCCTTTCAGCAGTGGCATACACATAACAATCTGTGCCGGCAGATCATGAACTTCCTGAAGCTGTCTTCCCATTGTACAGTTGAAGAGCTGATCTGTACCGCCCATTTCAATGTCACATTCAATCTTCACCGAATCAAATCCCTGAAGAATAGGATACACCAGTTCATGCATGGCGATTGGCGTGTTTTCTGTGAATCTCTTATTGAAATCGTTTCTGTGCATCAGCTGGGCTATAGTCACTTTTGACATCAGCTGAATGACCTCCGAAAAACTGAGGGCATCCAGCCAGTCAGAGTTAAAAACAACTCGGGTTTTATCCGGATCAAGGATCTTTGAAAGCTGGCTGATGTAGGTCTGTGCGTTATGATTTACCTCTTCAGCAGTCAGTGGCTTTCTTGCCTTGTTCTTTCCTGTTGGATCTCCGATTCTTGCCGTAAAACTGCCTACTACAATGATAATCTGATGTCCCAGCTCCTGAAATTGTTTAAGTTTTTTTAGAACTACGGCATGTCCCAAATGAAGATCAGGAGCTGTAGGATCAAAGCCCAGCTTGATGATTAATTTCCTGTTTTCTGCCTCCGCCTGTCGGAGTTTCTGCTCCAGTCCGTTTTCAGGGAGGATGATGGCTGCATTTTCTTGTAATGTACTGATCATGTTGTATTAATTTTAAAATGAAAAAGCCCGGACAACAATGTCCGGGCTCTATATGATGGGTTAGAATATTTTTATAGTATCACAGATATAGAAAGTTTTCCCGAACGGCTGGTCGGGGAGTAATACTCACTGAAGAAAGGAAGGCGCAATATGCTGTTCAGGTGTTTCATCTGTATTGTAAAGATAACATTTTTTCTGTTATTCCAATATTTAAACCATTAAGATGCCTTGTATGAAACAAGTAAGGTAAGATTTTAGCAAAAAAACTTAAAAATTTTAATCATTTTACCAATCCTAATGGTTTAAAATAATGGTTCAAAACAATTTTACTTGTCATTCCTTAAGCCAATACCATGCCATAAATTCTTCATTTTCAAACGGGAGAAATTCGTAAGAGTGAATTATTTCAGAATAAAAGTCCTGTCATTCTGTTATTTCCTGCGGGAGGTGGAGATAAGTATTAAGAATCTGTTCTTTCCAGACCTCAAGATCATCGGGGGAAACCCGGTCTGCCTTGTCAAAGAAAAAATGACGGATAACCTCTAAGCCGGAATACATAAAAATGCCGCTGTCGGAAGTCAGTGAAAGAGCTTTGTCCATTCCCATACGTTCATACTCTTCATTTGATTTTCCGTGGGTATTGATTACAATGGCTTTTTTCCCTTTTAAAAGGCCTTTCTGTACTCCTGAGTCATACCGGTATGCAAAACCATAGCTGAAGACTCTGTCTATATATCCTTTCATAATGGCGGGTAAGCCTGTCCACCAGATAGGATAAATAAACGTGATCTGTTCTGCCCACGAAATATGTTCCTGTTCTTTCTGTACATCTTCCGAAACCGTTCCGGCACGCTGTCCCTGCATATCTGCTATAGAAAGAACAGGATCAAATCCAATGTGATAAAGATCTCTGACCCTGATCTCATGATTTTGTAATTCCAGGCTTTCGGTCACTGTTCTTAAAAGATGGCTGTTTAAGCTTTGCTCATTAGGGTGGGCATAAATAATTAAATGTCTCATTGTTTCAGTTTTTAAATGAATGAAACAAATGTAGAACAGCTGAACACTTAAAAATTGTAAGAAAACGAAATGCTATTCTGACCTGGGATTGCAGATGTTCTGCTGGAATTTGAGATATTGGGAAGGAGACAGATTAAGATAATGTCTGAAATCATGAATAAGCTGGCTTTGATCATAATAGCCACATTGATCAATAATACTGAACCATTCCGGCTGCTGCTGATTTTTTATGCAGTCTTCAATGAAAGTAATTGCTTTTAAGAAACGGTTATATCTTGAAATTTCTTTTTGGGAATAGCCAAACTGCTCTTTTTGTCTGCGCTGGATATTCCTTTCTGTCTGACCGGTTTGCGTGGCTACAGTCTTGATGGGATTTAAGGCATTATTTTCAAAACTGCTTAAAAGAAATCCGGTGGCATCCTGTTCTGGAAGATAAGGCTTGCAAAACTCTAAAATATAGTGTACCTGCTCTTCAGGAGACTGAATTTCTGAAATAATATGCCATAGATCTGTAAAGCAGTTTTCTTCCAGCAGATCATCAGGATGTATTGTCCTGTTCTTTTCTATAATAATTTTTCCAAAGAACCTAAAAAATGCATCGTCTCTGAAATTGGCTGTCAGAATAGATGTTCCGGGTGAAAGTGTATATTCAAAAGACTGTCTTACCGGTCCGAAAATAATACATTGGTCTACCGTTATTAGATCACCCTCCGGAATCTGCATGGATGCACTTTTTCCAAAACAGAACAATAAAATAGTTTGATAGGTGGGGAGAAGGATTTTGGTAACCGGAAAGTCCGGAGACCTGTTTTCTGCAAAATAGAAATGTGAAAATACTCCTGCAAACTCTTCAGGCACTGTGATCCTCTGTTCATGGTAAAATGCTTTCATAATGGATTCTTAAAATAGATTTTTCTCCATTTTATAATTGGTGAGTTCCGTTCCCCTTAATGGAATAGACTGTTCGCGGAGAATACGGAAACCCATTTTTTCAAAGAAAGAGCGGGCAGTTTTGCTCACATCTGCTGTCAGGAGGGACTGCTTCTGCTTCATAGCTTCCTGTTCAATCAGCTTATAGAGCTGCAGAGCTATTCCCTGGTGCTGATGCTCCTTATGCACAAACAAAAGATCAATATAATTTCCCTGGTCAAGGCTGATAAAACCTATGATTTTCTCATGAGATTCGGCAATCAGTACATATTGTGTTTCTATGATCTTCTGCCACCGCATTTCATTCTCAGATCCCTGTCTCCAGGCTTCTATTTGTGCATCATCATAATCTTTTTTACAGATGTGTGTGATGGTATCGGCGAAAAGCAGCTTCATTTCTGTCAGATCCCTGCTGTTTCCTCTTCTTATTCTGATGGGTGGCGGATTCATCATCGGATATATTTCTTTTCGTAGAGTTTCTGCTGTTCTTCATTAAGCAAAGGATAAAAAAGATTCATCTGGATCATTACATAATGTTGTATGGCTTTTTCCTTATCAAATTTAAAGGCAAGACTGTTATGGGTAATCCAGTTGTCTGCAATAATAAAGATTTGTGTGGTGAGGCTGTGAAGGATAAAATCCGGAATATTTTTTCTGAAGACCCCGCTTTCCTGCAGCCCTTTAAAAATAATCTGAAATTCTTCTTTTCTGCTGATATTGATTGATTCATACTGCGATTCCATCTCCGGGATCTCATGCAAAATATCAACAAAATTCATGAAAATAAACCGGAAGGAATAAAATATTTCGTAGGTGGATCGTGTGAACTGATAAAGGTCTTCCAGCGTTCTGTTTTCTTCCTTCTTCATAGTGTTCAGCACTTCGTCCATTTTTAAGATAAGATCAGAGAAAAGAATTTTAATAATGTCTTCAGAGTGTTTGAAATGATAATGTAAATTTCCCGGACTGATATTCAGATTAGCTGCAATGTGCCTGGTAGTGATGTTGTTATAACCTTTTTCATTGAAAAGCTGCAGCGCTTTCTGTAGTATTTTGTCCTTCGTTTTCATAATCCAAATATAAGAGTGTTTAAATTATATACCAAAATTAGAACAATTGTTCTAATTTTGGTATATTTGCCTGGTAAAAATCAGATCAGTATGGAAGGAAAAAAAATGTTCAACTATGAAACTTCAGGAAGTAATGATGCAAAAAAAGGAAAGGATACACAGGAAACTCTGGTTAAAATTCTGCAGGTAATCATTGGATTTATTATGGCAGTTCTTCATATGTGAGGGATGAAAGATAGAGTTTCATATTGGTTTTTATCAGGGCTTACAGGGTGGTTTCTGGTGATTTTTTTAAGGCACGAGGGGATTTTCATTCCTGTGATCAGTAATTATTTCACAGATTTTATTACGGTTCCGATGTATGCTTATCTCATAGAATACCTGATGAATAAAGGAATGGGGTATTCCTGGAAACCGGATCTGAATTTTATTATGACCTCTGTTCTGTATCTGTCACTGTTGTTTGAGGCTTTATGTCCGCTTGTTTCAGAAAGATTTACAGGAGATCTGCTGGATGTCCTTGCCTATCTGACAGGAGGAATATTGTATTATTTTTTGAAAATAAGACCAATTGGAAAAAAAGATACAGCATGAGCAAGGCTTACTATTAAATAAACTCTATATATTACATTACGGGCGGGGAAGTATTTACTGATCAAGTTTGATGATAGAACCTTTGTAAAACCGGGTAAGATCATAAAGATCTCCGAAATACCGCTGTAATTCAGAATGATTTTCTATTCCCGTCCCATTTCTGAACTGGTCTTCTGCAAAGGAGTAGAGTACAGGATGGTCAGTCTTCAAATAATGAGAGACCATATTCACACTGCCTTTTTCTTCTGAGGCTATATCTGTGATGAACATTCCATAGATCAGAAACTGGTTGAAATTTTGGGAATCCATGATGAATTCCAGATTTTGTTGGGAATAATTTTCGTAGTCGGCAAGAAGCTGCTGAAAGCTTTTCACCTGGTTTTTATGGGAGATTTCATAAAAGAGATCAATGCCGTTGATGAAAAGCTGTGTTTTGGCTTCTTCAGTGTCGGAAGGACAAAGGCTGTTGAACCATGCAAAAATAATGGAAAGTTCATCCTTGGTAAGATGTTCTACAGAATCCTTTACTTTTTTCTTAATAATTTCAAGACTTACCCGGGCATCATCCGGAAGGAATTTCATCATCTGTTCTTCCTCACGGCTGATCTTATTGAACAAATTAATTTTGGCAATAGTAGGATTGGTTTTTATGAAATAAAGTTCATCTGCCATATGTTATGCATAGCTTGGTTTCTTAAGGAGCTAAGCCCTTTTCCGTGAACTAAGGTAAAGATTTTTTTTTCACAATCTGACAATTATAATTAATTTGTTCTATGATAAGTGTAAATATCGTGTCAGCTGTCTTTACATTCCTTATTTTTTTAGGGTTTCATGGAGGGCAATTCTGTTTCCTTCCGAATCTTCAAATTCAGCTATGGCAAAACCATTCTTATCATCTGTTTTTTTCGGGTAGAGAATTTTTCCGCCATTCTGAACAGCTTTATCCAAAGCCTGATCAATGTTATCTGTTTTGAAATAAATAATAACCCCTTCTTTGCTGGGCTTGTAAACATCTCCTTTGGCCAGGGCTCCGGTAATGCCGCTGTTCTTTTCCTCAAAAGGGAACAACGCCATTTCATAATTATCGATCACTTCTTTTTCAAAACTGAATCCGAAAACAGCCTTGTAAAACTGTTCCGCGCGTTGCAGATCAGTAACCGGAATTTCAAAGTAGACAACAGGATTAGAGGTATTCATAGGGTTTTCTTTTGGGGTGCAGGCGCTTAATAAGAGCAGGAGAAATACAAAATGTAAAAGATTTTTATTCATAATAAGTGATTTCATAAGACTGTGACCATTTCCCGTTTTCTTTCTCTGAAGCATCCTCGTAGTAGATTAAATTATTATGCGTGTCAAAAATATGGGTGAACTTCCTATGGTCTTCAGTTTCTTCCACTTCTGTTCTTTTTCCGTTTTCATAAGAAACAGTAGTAATGCTGGAGCTGCTGCCCGTTTTGATTTTTTTGATAACCCTATTTTCACCATCAAATTCATAAGTGTACGTATAGCTGCCACCGAAATCATGATTATTTTCTGTAACAGTATTAGTGTGGGCCGTTAAAAGTCCGCGGTCATCGTATTTATTTTCTGAAAATTCCAGCTGAGTGATTTCCGTTTTATTAAAATCCGGACAGAAAGCAAATCTGGCAGAGAAAATTTCCCGGTCAGATTCGTCATAAGCAAATGTTACAAGCTCATTGAAAAAATGGATGGATGGATAACCGGAAAGAAGTGCTCCATTCATGTCATATCTGAATTCTCCAAGAAGGTTTTTAATCTCATCTGCATACAAACTGTTTTCTTTTAACGGAAAAAAAGCCTGTTCCGGGAGGCTGTCCGGGACTATATTTTTAAAATCTTTCGTTGTAATCCTGGAAATGATTTCTTTACTGTACAATTCATACCGGTCATAAACATCAATATCATATCTGGAAAAAGCAAAATTCTGTAGGATCCTGTTCTTGTCGTCTAAAACGAGATATTTTAGCTTCACCAGCCTTTTTTCGGCATCAAATGTTTTTTTTGTAATAGAATTTCCATGGTAAGAATAGGTGACAACAGCCCATCTATCCCCGGAATCGGTAAATGATATTTCTTCCAGCGGCTGATTCTGTGCATTGAACTGTTTGGTAAAAAGAACGATCCCGTCTTTGATGAAGGAGATTAATTTTCCTGTAGAATTATGCGTGACAAAGGTACTCCCAATCTCTTTTTTTTCCAGAAAATTCCCATTCAGATCATAAGTCTCTTTTTTGTTGAGGTTTCCTGATGCATCCGTAAAATGATAAACAATCGTATCAGGCATATTTTTTCCCAGATGGTGAAGTTCTCTGACTTCCATCCCTTCTTTTTCGTATCTTTTTTCGATACTTGCCAAGATACCATTCCTGTATAATTTCTTTTCTGAAATCTGTCCTTCCTGAGAATATAGGGTTTCTTCACGAATAGCATCCAATACATATTCTTTCACCGATTTTACTTTTCCATGGAGATGATCCATTAGCTAATGTTTTTACTGTGAATAAATATACAGAAACTAAGAAATAAAAAATAGACAAAATCCGATTTGTCTATTTTTTATGGTCTTAAAATTAAATAAGATAAAATGTTTCAGAAATCGGAATGTTTCAATCGTAATTTTTTTTTATGGTTTGGATTCATCTTACCGGGATAAATGCCCATTGTTCTGCCCAGTCACTGGTTGAAGCCTGAAAAATTTTAATACGTGATCCGTTTTCTGTTGCAGCACCAAATAAATCAAGGGACATGGTGGAAATATGTTTTGGAGTTAAGGTGAAGTATCCGTTTTCAAGGCGGTTAATTTTCCATTTCTGATTATCTCCGCCATTTTTTTTCTGAAGAATAACATCTGTTCCGTTGGCTTTCCCTAAACCGTTTACATCCAGAACCGAATCAGGCGTATTCTGGGCATGCAGGTAGAAATAACCGTCTCCTGCAGCTTCCAGTTTCCATCTTTGATTGGGCTGGCCGTTTGCGGTATGGACAATAATCGGGGTGCCGTCTTGCTGGCTGTTTTGATTGACATCCATACATTTGTTAAGATCCAGTCTTGTACGGATTTCATATACCTGTCCGGGTTGCATTGTTTCAGAACCGAAAGAAAAAGGGTTGCAGGAGAAAAGACGGTTGATCAGGGCTTTATCCTGCGGAATTTCCGGGAAATCCATTGGGATAATCCCATACCGGGATGCAGGTTTGTTATACAGGTAATTAAAAAAAAGACGGTTGACAATTTCTGCAATGCCTCTTGGACCTTCATAAAATATATTACCACTGGTTCCACTGGTAAAATTAAGGAAAAGGCTGTCCGGAAGTGATGAGGAAGCTTTTTCCAGAACAGGTTTTACAGCTTTTATGAATTTATCTTCTATATCATCTTTCCAGTCATCATACCTGTCCTGTACATACAAGCCGATGCCGTGATTGCTGAATTCTTTAGTGCTGTCATGCGGCCATTGGTCATAAAGGTCAATGCCTATATCAGCCCGGTCTCCCAGTCCAAACCGGCGGAGGAGTACTATTTTTCCCCTTACTTCACTCAATGCAGGTATTCGGTTTTCGGTGTAGAAAAGTCCTGGGAAATGTCCGATATTCACAGATCCGGTCAGGTCATCATAGAATTTGTTTTTATCTTTACTGCTGTCAGGGTCACTTTCATTTTTGATGCTCATCAGGATGGTTTCTTCCGGGTTTTCAGAAAGAAATTGATGGCATTCATTCATAATGGTTCCGCTGAAGCTGATATCCATATCCGCAATTCCATGATATACCCAGAGCACATGATCCTTGTCTGCCCGGGTTCCGCGTTTTAAACGGATGTCCAGAAATCGTATACCTGCATTTAACTGTTCAGAGATGTTCAGGGACTGGCATTTCGTAAGGTAGCTTGAATCCCAGGCCGGATAAGTGCCGCTGTCATGAGTTCCTGGAATCGTAAGGTTATTAATTTTCAGATGATTGGGAAGATAGCTCATCCAGTTTTGTGAAAATGTTTTCATTTTTATTATTGATTAGTTTCCCTACTCCTATGGCTTTTCGGAATCTGCCCCGTTTGATAGATGGTTTCTGGTCTCCATCATACTTTTTTGATATTATTTTTTGATGATTTTATAGTTTCCGGAATCTGTGGTGATAAGATAAGCTCCGTCAGGAAGTGCGGTAATGTCTACTTCATTATCGCCTTTTACCGCTTCTGTGGATTTCACCAGCTTTCCGGATTGGTCATAAATAGAAACTTTATTGTTTTTTTCCACATTCAGGTGGAAAACTCCTGAGGTAGGATTAGGGTATATTGCTGTTTTGTCTTTAATGGTATTTTCAGCGGTTCCCAGTGTGGCTGTTTTTGTCCAGGTAAAGGCGTCCAGGCACATGTAAAAATAGCTTCCTGTGGATTGCAGCTGGAGCTCGTCAATAGGAGTGTTGCTGTTGTTCTGGTTATTCAGGGTGGCAAGATCAATCAGGGTAAAGCCATTGTAGATGCCTGTCGTTCCTGTTGTTGCGTTGAAGGTGGTATTGAATCCTGATGTTTTGGTGGTGGTGAATTTAGTGATACCTCCCAGTTTTCCTGTAATGATTAATGTTCCTGATGAATTAGACTGATTGAGCTGGGTATTGCTTAAGAATACCCAGAATTTTGATACGGTGAATCCGGAACTGCTTTTAACACTGAAGGATGGAGAGCTGATATTGGTGGTTCCTGTATTATCAATATAAATATTATCATTCGCAGTTCCGTTCCATCCTGTGCCTGGATAATTGGCCTGAATTCTAAAAGTACCTGCTTGTGAAACAATAGCAAACATATAACCGTTATTGGTGAAGCTTGTGCTGCCATTAGTTGAATTCTCAAAAGTCATTGTGCTTGTCTGTGCACTGAGGTCTGCAATACTGCTTAAGAAAAGAAGAATGGCAAAAAAGATAATTTTTTTCATGATACAGATTTTTAAAATGGATATGTTATTCTTAGTACCCCAAAGTAACAGGGAAATAAAAGGCAAAAACAGCGTATTACAGGCTGAATTGAAAAACAGGTAGAAATACGTGGTTTTCAATTCCGGGATTATTCTACTTTTGAAAACAGAGACAGAATGGAGTTATAAAATGATTGACAACAGCAGACTTTTATAAGTATTGAGCTATGCCTCAGATCTTTATTTTTTATAAAATGCTGAGGTTCATATTCCATATTCTGAACGAATTGTGTAACTTTAAAGAAATCTAAACTATGAAAACGATGAAAACACCCGTATTGCATGTACCATTAGAAGACGCCAGAAAATGGATACACAACTGGCAGATTCAGGAAAAAATTAAAGGCACCCAGATTATCTGCCACCTTCTCCCATCCATTGATGTGTATGAAATATTTAAGATTGAAAACGGAACCGAACGGTTTCGGGGATATAATGCCATTAACGATGAAGGGGAATATAAATTTTTAATGGTAGGCGTTGATCCGGATGGGAATGATATGGTAGATCCCGATCGCAGGTGGTATATTTATGATATGACAACTCCTTGTCCTTCCGCGTGTTCTGCTAATAAATGGTGGGAAGAAACAATTTAAAATAGAAGATCATTGTATCAATGGATTGAAATACCATCGCTAATTGGAAAAGGTATTCTGCTGATTAACCTGACCGTATATACCATAGGCTTTTCCGGTTCCGGGAAGGCCTATAGATTTTTTATGGGCTATTTAATCTGGATATCAATATGTGAAGCTGTATTTTACATACTGAGCTATCAGAAAATCAATAACCTGTTTTTCTCCCATTATTATCTGATAGGGCAATTCCTTCTGCTGGGGCTGTTCTTTCGTGAGATCCTGACGGAGCGGTATCAGAAGAAAACAGCACAGTTTTTTTTACTCATCATTCCAGCCGCCCTGATTTTACAATACATTGCAGATCCTGAAAAATATTATATATTCAATCTGTTTGAAATTTTTGTTACCTCTTACGCCATTATTATTCTGGGATTGTTTCATTTATATAATATACTGGATGCCGAAAAAAAATACAATTATATGGTTTTGGGGCTTCTTATGTATCTGATCAGCAGTACAGTATTGTTTTTGTCAGGAAACCTGTACGTGGTTATGGATAGAAATGTTCATAAAGAGATCTGGGTAATCAATGCTGTGATGTTTATTGTGTATCAGATTTTTATTCTTATTGAATATTTTTCTTTCCACAGGAAAAGAGTGTAATTATTTTGATGATTTTATACCATGAATGACAATACCATTATTTCTACGATAGTCTACACTTTTCTGGCATTCACCTTACTGGCTGTTGCGCTGATTATTTTCTACTATTTCTCCAATAAAAAGATCACCAAAAATCTTCTTCAGAAAAAAGAAATGGAAATCCGGTATGAGAAAGATCTTACCCATGCCATGATCAGTTCACAGGAAAAAGAAAGGCTGAGAATAGCTCAGGACCTGCATGATGATATCAGCTCAAAATTAAGTGTGGTCTCTCTGAATGTTCATCTGCTGGATTGCGAATATCTGACAAAAGAGGAATTTAACGAGCTTAAGGATAAAATAATAAACCTGATTAATACCACAGCAGAAAGCGCCCGGCAGATTTCACATGACCTGCTTCCTCCCATACTGGAAAAATTCGGGCTGCATGCTGCCATAGATGCCCTCTGCTCAGAAATTAATCTTTCAAAAACAGTGCAGGTTTCTTATACCAGCAATTTATATTTTGCCAGGACTGAAAGTGAGAAAAATTTACATATCTTTAGAATAATCCAGGAACTTACCAATAATTCCCTCAGGCATGGCGAAAGTACCCATATCCGGATCATATTTGAAGGCAGAGAAGGGAAAAACGTTTGTACATACGAAGATGACGGTAAAGGTTTTGACCCGGACGATGCCGTAAAAGGCGGCCTGGGACTGAGAAACATAAGAAGCAGAATAGAGCTTATCAACGGTACCCTAAAAATAGAAAGTAAAAAAGACAAGGGAACTACAGTAGAATTTACATTTTAATTGATAATCAGAATACGATGAAAGAAAACTTAATCCGGGTGATCATTGTGGATGACGAAGCACTGTTCCGGCAGGGAATCTCATTTTTGATACAAAGGGAAAAAGAGATGACCCTGTCCGGAGATTTCAGCAATGGCAAAGAAGTTCTTGATGCTCTTGCTGCCCTTGAAGAGCTGCCGCATGTGATTCTGATGGATCTTAATATGCCGGAAATAAACGGAGTGGAAGCTACTAAACAAATCCATACGAAATATCCTCAGGTAAAAATAATTGCATTAACCAGCTACAATACCAAACCTTTTATCATCAATATGATCCAGTCAGGAGCCTGTTCCTTTCTTAAAAAAAACTCCAGCCCGGCAGAATTGATTAAAGCGGTTAGGGAAGTACATGAAAAAGGGTTTTACTATAATGATGAAGTCATGGAAGCACTGCATCAGAATATGAGTGAGTCCAGAAAAAAAGTATCCAGTATTTTTGATGCAGATCATATCTCAAAAAGAGAAAAAGAGGTGCTGGAGCTCATCTGCCGACAGTATAGCACTTCGGAAATTGCAGATAAATTATTCTTAAGTTCCAGAACTGTGGAAGGGCACCGCAACAACCTTCTCCTGAAAACCGGGGCAAAAAATACGGCAGGCCTAGTTGTATATGCTATAGAAAGTAAAATTGTAGATACTCACTATCTGAAGGATAATTTTGAATAGATTTACAGTTGGAATAGAGACATTACTGATTTATATATTCAGGATCAATAAAAAATGACAGCAGGGTTTTCTGCTGTCATCTTGCTTATTGCTTTTCCAAAGTCTGCATGGCATGCTCAATATGCTTTTTGTCTTCAAAATAGCGCGTTTTGACGGATTCAAATTTTTTATCGTCTTTAAGTGAAGCTTTTAATGTAGATACCAGGAATGCATAGTTGGTGAAAACGGTGGGGGTTTTAAGAAGAGTATCCATCCATTTCCACATTTGTTTTTCACCGATTTCTTTTTCTATAGCTGCCAGAAGGATAGGAGTAGATTCGTAGGCATAATCAATATAGTCATCATCAGATGGTTTTGTTTTGATGGCGCTTAAAGGCATTGGAGTAAAATCCTTAATATTTTTAAGTTTATCCTTTATTTTTTTATCATACACCTCTTTACCCAGAATATCTTTGGTTACTTTTAAAGAAAGGAATTCTGAAAATCCTTCCGAGATAATCCCGCCAAGCTCAGAGTTGAACTGCTTGTAGGTTCCGAAATAATAATGTGCCAGCTCATGGGCAATAAATGGCTTGAACCAGTTCTGGGTTTTAGGATTAAAAAGGCTCTTAAGCCCATTCTCTCCCCAGCCGATGTTCATGATTGTGGGATAAGATACAAACAGCCATCCATTTTTCAGGGAAGTTGGGGTAGTTTCCACAAAAGTTACCGGTCCGCCGAAAGGAGTTTCCAGCTTTTCAGCATAATAATTTTTATAGGTATTGATCATTTCACTGAACTGTTTAATCTGCTCCCGGGTAAGCTGAGGATTCAGGATATACGTATTGGAGATATTGGAGTAATCGTAATTTCCAAGGAAGACCGCCAGCTCATAAGGAACATCACTTTGGAAGCGGTAATTTTTTGCCTTTACAGGGGGATTTCCGTTGACATACAGCGTAGAGCAGTCGTTGCAGGTAAATTCTATATCATATCGTACTTCTTCGTATTTTTTGTCTTTAGCCATATCAAATAGTATGGGATACCAGGCTCCCTGACTTCCCTCAGCTCTCAGAGAGTTATAGTTGAACGCAATATTTCCTCTCCAGTCATCTTTGGTATAATTTTCAATAGTGTCTTTGGCAATGGGAAACTTACCTGTATACTTCAATTGTACAGATTGGGGCAGGAACTTTTCTTTTTTGTTTTTCGGAAAATAGTAGGCCAGGGATTCACCTGTTGAAGTGCTGTCAGTGGTACTTTTTTCATAGGCAAGTACAAAATCATTGGGCTTTTTACTTTTAAAGTGTAAGATATTCATCCCGGAATTGAGGCGGATGACATAATCTTCGATGCGGGGAATATCACTTAAAGTAAGATCACAGTCGAAAGTCCCTTCTTTTATGGAAATATTGACTTTACCGGTAAGCAGCGGGCTTTTTTCCTGAGCATTGGCTTGTAGTGAGAATAATAGAATAATGAAAAACGAAAATGTAATTTTAATGTCTTGTTTTCTGAACATTGGTTTTGTATGGTATTTAGTTTCTTTCAGCAATTTCTGAGAAAAGCTGTCTGATAAAGATATTATTAAAGAAATGATCCTCCAAATTTTTTGAAATAAGAGACCTTGTTTTTAATGATTTTTCAGGTTGCTGCTCCAAATGATGCTGATTCTTATTTTCATAATGATTACGGTATTTAAGTTTCAGGGACATTATTTTTCTGCAGAGATAAGAAGCATCATCGGGCGGCGGAGCTCATCTTTCATTTCCGGGATTTCCTTCAGCATTTCAGGGCTGGGTTCAGGTTCTGTGATCTCTTTGATTCTGAAACCATATTTCAATAATGTATTCAGGTATGAGGTTAAAGTTCTGTGGTATTTGATGACACTTTCACCGAGGAAGGTTGTGTTTCTTTTTCCTTCCATGAAATAGCGGTCAACGGGCCAGCTTACTTTTTCACCATCTTTGTCATAAGTCCAATCCTGGCCGCCTTCTGCGGTAAAGACAGGGTGTTCCACCGAGAATATAAAATGTCCTCCTGCGGTCAGCCACCGGTAAACATTCTGAATGATGGTGTCCAGCGATTCTGCATAATGCAGGGTTAATGAACTCAGAATAATATCAAATTTTTCTGAAGGATAATCCAGGTCTTCCAGCGCTTTTCTTTCATACCGGATACCTTCAAGGCTGTTGATCTCTTTAGCTCTGGCAAGCATTTTTTCCGAAAGATCAATCCCGATAACAGATTTCGCATCATTTTCAGCAGCATAACGGCAGTGCCATCCGAATCCGCAGCCAAGATCAAGAACATTTTTACCTTTAAAATCCGGTAACATATTTTTCAAGGCATGCCATTCGCCGGCTCCTTGCAGCCCGAGCTGTGAGCGGAGCATTTTTTCATACTGTTCAAAAAAGGAAGGTTCGTCGTACTTATTTTCTTTCATATCAGATAAGTTGTTTGTTTCATTAAAAAACGAAAAAAATCAATAAAATAGTCTTTATTACTTTCTTTTATAAGTCTTTTTGTATACAAAAAATCCTTTAAAAAATTAAAGGATCTGTATAATTTATTATAAAGCTAATAATTTACTTCTGATTTTCGCGCATGGCACGGATTAACCTTTCATTTCGCTGGTCCGCTCTTGCATTATTTAAAGACAAAACAGCCCAGATCGCAGCAGGAAGCCAGCCTATCAATGTAATCTGGAGGATCAGGCAGACAATTCCCGTAATAATTTTTCCACGAACCATAAAAGAAAGAAAGGGAAGGAGAATCGCTAATAACATGGTTTCTGATTTTAATATTATGAATACGAAAGTTAGTTATATTTTTAAAAATAGGGCAGGTTTTTATTTGAAAAGTATTGAATTGATAAAAGAAGTTAAAATATAATAGGCTCGGAAAGCAGCTTCAGAATTTTAAATTCAGGAAATTTTCAAATAAATGCAACATTTCAACAGGACATGCGTCATTATAATAGTTTGAAAACTTTAAAAAACTTAAAAAATGAGAACTATGAAATTCAAAACTGCACTGGTATTCATTATGTTGTACAGCATATCTGTATCTTCACAATATTATAAAATTATATACGATTTCAAATGGAAAACAGAAAAAGAAAGTAAAAACTATAACTCTGAACTGACCGTTCTGCTGAAAAATGATGAGATTTCCTATTTTGAATCCCTTGCAAAATATAAATATGATACTTTAAAAACCAGACTTGTTCAGCAGGGGGCAGTAGGTTTTCCCAGTCCAAAAGAAACATGGAAACTACAGACATTAATTTCCAAAGATTTAAAATCTCAAACCACCACTTCCGAAGAAAACTTCTTTGATAAAGTATATTTTACAACTTATACATGCAAACCGGTCTGGAAAATCCTTTCTGAAAAAAGCACTTTTTTTAACTACAACGTCCAGAAAGCCGAAACCCATTTTGGCGGAAGAAAATGGATTGCATGGTTTACCAATGAAGTGCCTATCAATGACGGACCCTACAAGTTTTTCGATTTACCCGGTCTTATTCTGAAAATTTCAGATTCGGAAGAGAATTTTATTTTTGAAATTAAAGGGCTTACCAGGGAAAAAACAAATATTGAAGGCCGGAATGCTTACACTTCCAAAGTAAATTTCACTCCCAGACAATGGGAAACCTTTTGGACCCAATATCAGAAAGATCCCTCCATGGTTTTTGCCAATCTCAATTCGCCCAATGCAACATTCAGCTATGTGTACAAGGGTAAAAATGTAGACAGTAAAGAAGCTAAAGATGCCTACAACAAAGCTGAAAAAGAGAAGATCGCTGTTTTTAAAAATCCTGTTGAACTCAAGATTTGTGAGTAAATGTTTCAGGAGCTAAATTAATTTCCTTTTTTAATATTTTTGATTTTTTTCATAACCTGCAGGTAAGAAATAAAAAAATATTAGGAAAGATGCAACATTTGCTTCATAGATGCGTCTCTTCTACAGGAAACGATCGAGAATAAAAACAGCTATTGAAAACAGTAACCGAAAATATAAGTGATAGAGAATTGTTGGAACTTTGCCGTTCCGGTAACAATTCGGGGTATTCTCTGCTCTATCACCGCCATGCTAAAACTGCTTTCAACTCTATTTTCCGTCTGGTGAATGACAGGCAGGAAGCTGAAGATATTCTTCAGGAGGTTTTTGTAAAGGCTTTTTCTGAAATTGCAACATTAAAAAATGCTGATAGTTTTGGAGGATGGACCAAACAAATTGCTATTAATCATTCCTTATCGTTTTTACGTAAAAAGAAAAACTACTTTTCAGAAATTGAAGAAGATCAATTGCCGGATCACCACGAAGATGATCTGGAGGAAAAACGGAAATGGGAATTTCAGATTGAAGAACTTCAGAATGCTGTTGCAGAACTTCCGGTACAGGTAAGAACAATTGTCAATCTTTTTCTATTTGAAGAAATGCCGCAGGAGGAAATAGGAACCGTTTTAGGAATTCCGGCCAGTACCGTTCGAAGCCATTACCATCGGGCGAAAAAGAAAATCTTTGAAAAACTAACTCAAAAAAAACACAATGAACGATCCGCTTAAACAATATATACAAGACCGCCGTGAAGAATTTGATACCCTCGAAATTCCGGAAGAAACGTTTGATAAAATCATGTCCAGACTGAATGAGCCGGTTCCGTCTGCGGGAAAAAATCATCCATTATTTTCTTTGAAAACATGGACAATTGCAGCTTCTGTAACAGTCATTTTCAGTATAGGAGGCTTTCTTTTTCTGAAGGAAAAGGAAATTAAAAATCCTATTATAGTTACTAAGAAAAAAGCAAAAACTGTAGAGGAAAACCCGGTGGTAATTCAGATCCCGGAGAACAGAGAGGAAACATACGGAACAATAACCGCTGAACAGAACAACACCGATGGAAAATTGGACGGTACAGGTTCAGTAGGTTCAGGGAAAATAGTTGAAATTAGCAATCCTGAACAGCAGAATTATGTCGGAAATAAGTTGGATGTAGAAAGAGCAATGGTGATTGAGCTGATGAATAATCAAGAGTCAGCGAGCTCCAGACTTCAGGGAATTGCATTGGCCAAAAATATCTCAGCTTTCGATGAAAGGCTCATTCATCTCCTTTATGAAAAAGCTGTCTCAGATGAAAATACCAATGTAAGACTGGCAGCAGTTGAAACTTTAGCTGAACAAAATGAAAATCCGGCCATCGCGGAAAAAATTCAGCAGGTTTTCATTCAACAGGACGATCCCATGGTGCAGAAAGAACTCATTATGATGTTTGCCAGCCAAAAAATAACGGAACTCAACAGCGAGGTTAATGAAAAACTTAGGGTGCTTGCTCAGGACCCGGAAACAGCAGCTTATGTAAAAGATGAAGCCTATGCTGTTTTAATGCAATATTAAAAGCTTTTATATAAACTCACTAAAATTATTAACAAATTAAACATCATGAAAAAGATATTTTTAATCCTATTTTCATTGGCTGTATGCTCTTTTCAGGCACAGGAAAACCCGGATAAATCCAATACAGCAACAGAGAATTCCAAAACATATAAAGTCAGTAAAAATAAAGGGAAATTACAGCTTAATCTCGGAACTGTTACGGTTGAAGGTTATAAAGGAAATGAAATTATTTTTTCTCTGGAAGGGAATGCTTCTGCGGAAGACAAACGTGCAGAAGGGCTTCAGGCCATCAATGCTTTAGGAATTATAGATAATACCGGACTTGGAATTAATGTCAGTGAAAAAGATGGTATCCTGGAAGTTAATCCAATGAAAAAGCTTTCTCAGCCTAAGGTAAAAATATTAGTTCCGGAGAATGTGATTGTTTCCTTCAGACACCAGTCTCAATATGGCGGAAAAGTTGTATTTAAAAATATGCAGAATGAAATTGAAATTGCAGCTACCTACAATAATGTGAAACTGGAAAACATTACAGGCCCGGCCACTGTAAAATCAATTTATGGAAATGTAGAAGCCGCTTTCAGCCAGAATGTAAAAGGTCCTTTATCCATTATTTCGGTGTAT
This sequence comes from Chryseobacterium indologenes, assembly GCF_001295265.1. Lineage (GTDB taxonomy): Bacteria > Bacteroidota > Bacteroidia > Flavobacteriales > Weeksellaceae > Chryseobacterium > Chryseobacterium indologenes_A. The sequence goes on from NZ_LJOD01000019.1 coordinate 69,659, forward strand.
GGACATACCGATGTAAGCCTTCCTAAATCTATAAAAGCCAATCTGAAAGTTTCAACTTCATATGGTGAAATGTATATCTCTCCGGAATTCAAAATAGCTGTTGAAAAAAAAGATGACTTAGCGATCCATGGCGATGAACTTAATGGAAAAGTAAATGGCGGAGGTATTCATATTGATGTACGTTCTGAATACAGTAAAATTTATTTAAGAACGAAATGAGAACATTAATCACCTTTGCAGTCAGTCTCGTTTTCAGTTTCGCTGCAGCACAAACATCGATTAATAAAAGCTTTCCTGTAAAGAATAGTCAGGGAATATTCCTGAAATTTGATTATCCTCAACTGATTCGAATCAGTACCTGGGATAAAAATGAAGTTGAAATTTTAGGAACAGTGAATATTAATACAAATGAAAATAACAATGCCTTTCAAATCAAAGAGACAAAAGATGCTAATTCTTTGATAATTGAAGGAAAAATTCCCGAAATTGAAAACCTTCCACGCCGGATTACAGCTCGTAAGGGAAATGAAAAATTCACTTTTAAAACCATGGAAGAATATCAACAGTATTGTGAAGTCAATAAAATGAAATTCAACACAATATCTGATGGGGCGGATATTAACATTGACCTGGAAATTAAAGTTCCGAAGTCATTAAAGACCCGGATAGAATCCACCTATGGAATTGTAGAGATGAAAAACTTTGAAGCAGAGATTGCTGTTAATGCAATATACGGTGGAATTGATGCCTCGGTTTCGGAGAAAAATACCGGGAAAATTTCTGCGGAAACTTATTACGGACAAATTTATTCCAATCTGAATACCTCATTCACAGGAAAAGAATCTGGTGATTTTCAGCAATTGGTTACCGCAACTCCTGGAATAGGACCACAGTACTATTTTGAGTCCAAATATGGAAATATTTATTTGCGAAAATAATTAAACATCAATAGTTTAACAGAAGAGAACCATTTCAGGTTCTCTTTTTTTGAAGCCGGGTGTTATTTTTAAGGTACTGGCTGTAATAAAGCAGGCTGCTTCAAAATGAAACAGCCTGTTATTTTTCTTTGGATAAGAGCGTACTCCACTAATAAGGAGTGTTCTTAGTCTTATACCGACATTACCAGCTCTTTCAGGGTCTTATCCGTTTTCATCAGTTCTCCATGGGGAATCTGATGATTGAGATATGTGAAAAACAGATGGTTTACCCAAGGATTTTCAATTTTATAAATGTAATATGAAGCAATCAGTTCAAAATCCTCAGAAATATAAGCCGGCAGATCAGATGAATTGGCTGTTCTGAAAGTGAATAAAAAGATCTCCTTTCGGATTTCGTCAACCTGATCCCTTAAAGCTTCCTCCATTTCCATTTCCTCTACGGCCTGATAAGCCTTCATCCATAATGAAGAGAATTCGGGCTGGTCTCTGCTGTTTAAAATTTCATCAATGCTTTCGGGGGTTGTTTTGTCAAGAGTCATTTTTAAAGACTGTATAAAAACTTCTCCCAGGGTATTGAGTTCCTGTTTCATAATGGTGCTGTTTTTATCCAAATGCTCTTTTCAGTAAACTTTCCACCTTAGGCTCACTTCCTCTGAAATCCTTATACAGCTCCATCGGATCTTTTGTTCCTCCGGAAGAAAGCAGGATTTTATATTTTGCTGCGGTCTCAGGATTGAAAATTCCGGTTTCCTTGAAATACTGGAAAGCATCGGCATCCAGTACTTCAGCCCATTTATAAGAATAATACCCTGCAGAATATCCTCCCTGGAAAATATGTGAGAAGCTTGGGCTCATCGCTGTTTCCGGATTAATAGGATATAATGTGGTAGGTTTTGTGTATCTATCTTCAAACTCTTTTACACTTTCATTTTCCAGTTCTTTCACTTTTGTATGGTAGCTCATATCCAGCAGTCCGAAACCGATTTGTCTTAGAGTCTGATAACCTTCCATGAAATTTTTAGACAATTCAATCTTTTCAATTTTTTCGTCGGGAAGTACTTCACCTGTCTGATAATGTCTGGCGAATGTTTTTAAGAATTCAGGTTCATAGCAGAAGTTCTCCAGAAACTGGGAAGGCAGTTCTACAAAATCCCATTTTACGGAAGTTCCGGAAAGATTTGGGTATTGGGTATCAGCCATCATACCGTGAAGAGCATGCCCGAATTCATGGAATAATGTTGTTACTTCCTGGAAGGTCAGTAAGCTAGGCGTCTCTTTGGTAGGCTTGCTGAAATTACATACAATGGAAATATGCGGACGGGAATTTTCACCGTTTTGCTTATACTGGTTTTTATAGCTGGTCATCCATGCACCGGCTCTTTTACCTTTTCTCGGGAAATAATCTACGTAAAGAAGACCTTTGTATCGGGTTTCCGGGTTCTGGCTGCCGGCCTGAACTTCTTTCACTTCATAAACTTTTACATCCTCATGGTATTTCGGAATATCATTTCTTTCTTCAAAAGTCAGCCCGAAAAGTTTTCCTGCCAGCCCGAATACGGCATCCTGTACCTGATTCAGCGGAAAATAAGGCTTCAGTTCTTCATCATCCAGATCAAATTTGGCTTTACGGAGCTTCTCCGCATAGAAAGTATGATCATAATTTTGCATTTCTTCAATTCCGTCAGCTTTTGCCAGAGATTTTAATTCTCCGATTTCCTGGTCAGCATAAGGCTTTGCTTTGGTTAAAAGTTCATTTAGAAAATCAAAAACCTTAACCGGAGATTTAGCCATTCTTTCTTCAAGGACAAAATCTGCATAGTTTTTATACCCTAAAAGTTCAGCCTTCTGCTGCTTTAAACTAAGGAGTTCTTTAATCAGATTCTGGTTGTCGAACTCATCATCATTGAAAGATTTTTTCCCGTTGGCCAGCGCCAGTTCCTTTCTCAGGTCACGGTTTTCGGCATAGGTCATAAACGGGATGTAGCTCGGATACTGTAAAGTAACGACCCAGCCTTCGAGGTTTCTTTCTCTGGCTTCCTCAGCATACTGTTCAATAATTGCTTCCGGAATTCCCGCCAGTTCTTTTTTATCTGTAATATGTTTAAAATAAGCATTCGTGGAAGCCAGTACGTTTTGTCCGAACTGAAGAGACTTTAAAGAAAGATCCATGCTGATCTTCTTTAATTTTTCTTTGTCTTCCTCATTCAACAGGGCACCACTTCTTACAAATCCTTTGTAGGTTTCATTTAAAAGCATTTCCTGCTCACCGTTAAGCTGGTATTTCTCCTTTTCATCATAAACTTTTTTAATCTTGTTGAAAAGGGCTTCATTCTGGGAGATTTTGGAAGAATATTCTGTAAGGATAGGAGATACTTCCTGGGCAATCTGCTGGATTTCATCACTGGTTTCAGCAGAATTTAAATTAAAAAATATATTGGAAACCACATCAAGCTGTTCACCGGAATAGGCGAGTGCTTCAATAACATTTTCAAAAGTCGGGGCTTCCGGGTTATTTACAATAGCATCAATTTCCTGCTCAGATCGTTTGATCAGTTCCTTGAAAGCCGGAAGATAATCTTCATTTTTAATTTCATTAAAAGGGGCTGCGTGGTATGGCGTGTTAAAAGTTTCTGTTAAAATATTCATTTTTCAATTATTTAAAGTAAAAATAATGATTCATCCGGGAATCACAGCTGAAACGGACAAAAATAATGCCCGGGTATCAGGATATGACAAAAATGCTTTAACTTTAATAATCTTGTCATATGAAAAGCTGCAGAGAAAACATAATGACTAATTTTGTTGACAGGATTTACCATTTCAACTAAAAATAAACTTAAAATATGTAAACTATGAAAACAATCTTAAAAATTCTTGGCACAATCATTCTGCTGCTTGTCGTGTATGGTATCATTGCAATACTGACATTCAGCAAGGATTATCATTTTGAAAAATCGGTAACCATTAACGCTCCGGTAGAAAAAGTGTGGCAGCATGTAGGCTCGCTGAAAGCTTATAATACCTGGGATCCTTTTTCTAAAAAAGTTAAAGATATTAAAATCACTTATTCCGGTGAAGGTGATAAAATAGGAGATTCTTATCATTGGTCAGGAAAAAAAAGTGAAGGTGAGCAGGCTGTTATTGAAACAGTGCCCAATCAAAAACTGGTAACAAAACTTCATTTTATCAAGCCATTTAACGGGAATGCTAAAGGAACTTTTATTTTAACGCCTGAAGGAAGCGCAACCAAAGTAACCTGGATGATAGACAACGAGCTGAATCCGGTAATGAAGATCATGAAGCCAATGATGGATATGAATATGAAAAAAATGTTTGACAAAGGGCTTGGCGATCTGAAGAAGCTATCTGAACAATAATTCAATAATAGAAAAAGAGACTTTTATAGTCTCTTTTTTTATCACAATTAAACGTTCCTGATAATGCATTCCTTTTCCAGATCCCTTTAGTACCGGTCTGCTTAAGATATCCGGTAATCTGGAAATTATTTTTGGTATTCATGTCAAATTTACCATCAGAATTCACATAGCCGCCTGTTATTTCTGTCGCATTACCGGGAGAAAACTCCAGCTTACCATCTATGGTTCCTTCTTTGCTACGGTAAAATAAATCCTGCCGTTTTCATCTCCGCTGAAAGTTCCCGCATATTCACCCTTAAACCCTGAATTTACCTGTCTGAGAGATTCTTCATCAGAAATACAGGATGTTAATGACACCATGAAAATAAAAGCGGGTACTGCTAAATTGATCTTCATGTTCTTGGCAGTAATTTATAACATTGGTGAATAATATAGCAGAATTGTCATTTCCGCACATAAATAATTGAATTTAACTAAAATAATAGGTCTTCCAGATCAGAATGGCTTAATTCTTTCAGGAAAAAAATATACCTTTATGTAAAGATTAGATGTATGGAGAAGACTGTATTTGAAAAAAGTGATATCCGAAATTATGTTAAGACTGCCATTGCAGAGAAAATAGAAAAACTTAAAAACTTCATCGAGTTTACGCTGGAAGCAAGTCGCGATATCAAAAAAACACCCAAATATGACAGCATCCGGGAAGAGATGCAGGAGGAAATCTATCAGATGCAGCGCCAGCTTGGAGCTTTGAATGATCTGAAAAGAAATATGGCCAAAGTACTGAACAATGCTACGCAAAGGGTTCAGCTTGGCTCTCTTGTAATTACCAATAAAGCCCGTTTCTATATTTCAGTTTCTTTGGGAGAGTTCTTTTTTGAAGGCGACCGCTTTTATGCTATTTCTCCCGAAAGCCCCATGGCCCGGAAAATGATGGGAATGAAATCCGGCGATGCATTTACCCTGAATAATATCCATCAGGAGATTATTGAAGTGCTTTAAGACGCAGTTACCAAAGACACTATTTTTAAAAACCTTTCTTTCAAAGATAGATATAGGAATAAATTTGCAGTTGTGAAAAATTTTAGTACCTTGCATTGCAAAATACTAAAGCTATGAAATTTGAAACACTCAGAACTAACCGATTTAACCAGTGGATCATTATACATTTAAGATATCTCGTAGGATTTGCCTTTCTTCCTTCAGGGATGGTAAAACTGATGGGGGAGAGATTTACACAGATTTCTACAGATGATCCCATCGGGTATTTTTTCGAAGCATTATATCAGTCGGGTTTCTATTGGAATTTTTTAGGACTTGCCCAGGTGGCGGCAGGAATCCTACTGATGACCCAACGTTTCGCTATGCCCGGTGCCCTCATGTTTCTGGCGATTCTGAGCAATATATGGATCATTACAATAAGCCTTTCTTTTACAGGAACCTGGATGATTACCTCCCTGATGATGGTTGCCGTACTGGTACTTATTGTATGGGATAAACATAAACTGATGCCTTTATTCAGTTACAATCAGCCATCTTCCGTGAAAGCTTTTCCGGATCCGGACAGAAGCTGGATAATTGCGGGAATGATTTATGTTTTCAGTTTTGTAATTCTTTACCTGCTTGGGCCTGTGGGAGAAAATATCTATATAAAGTGGATTTCTGCAGCATTAGGGGTTCTTATGGCGGGTACTTTTGTTATAACCGGATATAAAGCATACAAAAATCCGGATCTTCTTTTGAAAAAACAGGTGTAAATAAATGAGGAGCTTTTGCTTTCATGTTGTAAATTTGTAGCTATGAATAAAGCAGAAACTTTAAAAGAGATCATAGAGCAGAGAAAAAGCATATTCCCGAAAGATTATACTGATGCAGAAATTTCTCAGGAACTGATTGATGAAATTCTCAATTCGGCAACATTTGCTCCCAATCATAAACGGACAAAACCGTGGAGGTTCAAAGTTTTCAGGGGTGAAGAAAAGTTAAAGCTGGCATCAGAAATGCAGGCGATCTATAAAGCAACTCAGCCGGAGCAGCTTTTTCTGGAGAAAAAATACAACGATATAGGATTTAAAATCAATAAAGCAGATGCGGTAATATCCATTGTTGTTAATTTCAGCGGAATGGTTCCTGAATGGGAAGAAATTGCTGCTACCTCTATGGCTGTACAAAATATGTATCTTACCTGTACAGCCAATGAAATAGGATGCTACTGGAGTTCGCCCAAAATTGTCGACTATCTGAAGGAGTCCCTGACTATTGAGGAAAACCAGAAATGCCTGGGGCTTTTCTATATGGGAAAACTTAATTAAATGAATTATATACCAATGAAATTAATCCTGTAATCACTGCTTTTTAATTACATGATAAGCAGGGTTAATTTCATTGGTCATATCCAGAATGATATCATAGGTTCCCGGTTCTGTTATTTTTATATTATTCCCATATTTTACGAGATGGCTGGCTTCATTGATGCCCAGTTCCATTGCCCACTCATTATTGCCCCGGAATTTTAGATTACCTGGCTTTAACGCGACATTTCTGGCTTCCAGAATATTTTTATTTCTGGAATTGGGGGTTAATTGTACATCCGGTCCGTTCCAACCGTTCGGGGTGGAATCTCCTACTGCTCCCCAGAGAAAAGAACTGCTTATTTTTTTTGCTTCCCTGATCAGTTTTCCATTTTTTGTTATTTTTAAGGAGTTGATTTCTCCATTTTTGCCAGCTTCAAATTCAAAATAAATTTTATCATTTTCATAATTGATAACGTAAAACTTTTTTTCGTTTTCCGCAAAGAAGGTGTCTCCGGAGCTGTCTTTAGAGTCAAAATAGCTTATTGATTCGTCTTTTGCAGAAATATAGAGATTTCTGTCTGCTGACTGGTATAATCCCTTTATCCGGTTTTGCTGTTCAGGACTGATTTTTACATTTTTAGGAAGATGATAAGGGTGATTGTACAGTAAAGAGATGATTCCTTTATATACTTCCGGTACACCGCCATCGAAAGTGTTACTTAATACAATGACCGTAATGTCATCCTGGGGAATTCTGGAAAAGAAGGAGAGGAAACCCGGACCTGCACCTCCATGTCCGATCACGGTTTTCCCTTGTATGGATTCAACGGTCCAGCCATATCCATAGTCATAATTATGGAAACGGGACTGTGCTTTTTCTAAAGTTTCCTTATCCAGTATTTTAAAATTCTTAAGTCCTTCTTCATATTTATAAAGATCCTCTACCGTAGAGTACATGGCACCAGCAGCGTGAGGATGGTTATAATCATAGTTTACCCCTTCTCTGGAATTGTTTTTTGATAAAAAATCATAGCCTGTTGCTTTGTTTTTATCTTTTAAATCTTTAAATCCAAAACCTGTACTGGTCATGCCTAAAGGATCGAGAATATATTTTTGTACAGCCTGCTGATAAGACATTCCTGCCGTTTTGTTGATAATATAGCCTAATAAATAATAATTGGAGTTGCTGTAACTCCATTTGCTGCCTGGTGAAAAACCCAAAGGCTGGACTGAAATAAAGTTCAGGAAGGTTTCTTCATCCTTGGTCTCTGCAGGATTGACATTGTTCTGAATACCGGAGGTATGGGTCAGTAATTGTTCAATGGTAATACTGTCTCCTTTTGGAAATTTGGGAAAATATTTGGATAGTTTATCCTGTAATGACAATTTTCCCTGTTTTTCCAATAATAAAACAACGGTTGCAGTAAATGATTTTGTAGTAGAGTAGATCCGGTAAATACTCTGATTGGTGTTTTTCTCTCTGGTCTGGAAATTCTTAATGCCATAGCTTTTCTCAAAAAATATTTTCCCTTTTTCTGCCACAAGAACACTTCCGTTAAAACGGTTGAGATGGTAATAAGAGCTGATAAGCTTGTCAATTTTTTCTTCTCTGGATTGGCTGTGCAGATTTTTAAGGCCAAACATGACTACAAGAAGGAGGAGTAAGTTTTTCATTAAACGTAAGTTTTTGATAAAATATTTAAAATGTCTTGGAAACGGAAACATGAAAAAGAAAAGTAATAATAGAGTTAACTCCGGAAATCACAGAAATTTTCCATCAACAAACTGTCTGACCGTTTAATACTATAACAATTTAATGTTTTATCTTGTTACATCGGAAAATTTATTTATCTTTGCACTCTTAAATATTTAACTGGGACGAGTTCCCGTAAAATTCACAACATTATGTCAGTAAAAATCAGATTACAAAGACACGGTAAAAAAGGTAAACCTTTCTTCCACATCGTGGTTGCAGATTCTAGAGCTAGAAGAGATGGTAGATTCATCGAAAAACTAGGAACTTACAACCCAATTACTAACCCTGCAACTATCGATTTGAACGTTGATGCTGCTGTAAAGTGGTTAAACAACGGTGCTCAGCCAACTGATACTGCAAGAGCAATCCTTTCTTACAAAGGTGCCCTTTACAAAAAACACTTACAAGGTGGTGTAGCTAAAGGTGCTTTTGATGAAGCTGAAGCTGAAAAGAGATTCAACGCTTGGTTAGAAGCTAAAGAATCAAAAGTACAAGGTAAAGTAGAAGGTTTGGCTACTGCTAAAGCTGATGCTAAGAAAGCTGCTTTAGAAGCTGAAGCTAAAGTAAACGAAGCTAGAATTGCTGCTGCTGCACAGGCTGAAGCTGATGCTAAGGCTGCTGAAGAAGCTGCTAATGCACCTGCTGAAGAAGTTGCTGAAGCTGCAGAAGGAGAAGCTCCTGCTGCTGAAACTGAAGAAAACACTGAAGCTTAAAAAACAACCGCTGTATGCGTAAAGAAGACTGCTATTTATTAGGTAAGATCACACGCAGACACGGACTTGCGGGCAACGTTATCCTTAAACTGGATACCGATCAGCCTGAACTTTACAATAAATTGGAATCAATGTTCGTTGAAATCAACGGATTATTGGTTCCTTTTTTTATTGAAAAATCATCCTGGAGCAAAAATGATGCTCTGAACCTTCTTCTTAAAAATTCCACAGAAGCTATTGTAGACCAGGTATTGGGTAAAAACGTTTACCTGCCGCTTGCTACACTGCCAAAACTTTCCGGAAAACAATTCTACTACCACGAAATCATTGGTTTCGATATACTGGATCAGGATAATAATAACTGCGGAGTGATAAGATCTGTTAATGATCAGACCGCACAGAACTACTTCATCACCAATTTAGACGGAAAAGAGGTGGTGATTCCTATTATCAAAGACTGGATTATGGAAGTCAACAGAGAAGAAAAGTATATTAAAACCGAACTTCCTGAAGGACTTATCGATGTCTTTTTAGTTCCTTCCAAAAAGGACGAATAATTTAATTTCTCAGAAAATAGACCTGAAACTTTCCTGCTTTCAGATTATTCACTAAAAAATATTTCCCTGAAGCTGTCTTTGCAATGGAGGTGATCATCATTTTGGTATGATCTTCTTTTGTAGAGATCGTTTTGTTTCTGATTTTAAGATCGTAGTAATACATATACACCGGAGAATAACCAAAGCTGGCTACATAATGATTACCACGGCTGAACCAGGCATTTCCGGTAACAATCCTTCCTTTTTCCTTAAAAAATGTAGAATCTGCAAAGGATGTGCTGATCTTGCGGGTAAATTTGTTTTCCTTAGAAACAAGGGTCATTTTTGGCCGTAATTTTCCGTAAAGGGAGTCCCTGTAGCTGGCATTTCTTGTTTCAAATGCATCCTTCGGTTCTTCCAGAAAGTCAGGCATAATGTAGAAAGGAGCCTTAGAATCAGGATTACAGAGATAGGACGCGAAAGCGGATGGGTAATTCATAATTCCGGAGTTTGCTTCATCGTCTATATAGCGGATTTCTTTGATTCTGCTTAGAATATTGTTCTGAAGCTGCTTCTGCTCCATGGCTATTTTCCGGAATAGAACAGAATCTTTTTCATGTTCTCCAGCATGAAAAAGATGTTCATATTTACTTTGCACATCATTGAGATCATAAATGGGGAAAATTTCTTTCCGGGTATAATCAGGGGCCAGATATCTCCTGTTATTCACATACAGGTCCGCATGATCCCCGACAAACGCAAAGTTATTGGTCTTTGGAATATCTTTCCAGCTTTCGGAAATAACAGGCTTGCCGTTTTTGATGATGAAAATCCGGCAGAGCATATCAGCAGAACGTTCCGGGCCCGGATAATTGTAGATGAAAAAATAATCATCCTTTTGCTGATAAAAACAATTGCTGCTTTGGGAAAGGGGAAGCTCCATTACCTTTTCCGCATAAACGGCAGGATCTGAAAATTTTGGAAATTCCGGAATTTCAGGGTATTGATCTTTCTCAATATCGGTTTTCGGAGAATAACAGGACTGAAGTACCAGCAGTGAAAATAAGAGGATAATCCGGGTTTTCATAGATTGTTTTTAATTAAATATAGAGTTTTATGCGTCCAGCTTATTCTGAAGACGGATGATCTGTTCGTATATTCTGTTGAAAAATATCTTCCTGTCACGGTTTCCGGAGGTGTTCAGGGATTTTGAATTTTTAATCTGATGTTCAAAATAATTCAGGGTTTCATTACAGGTTTTGGCATCCTTAATCAGAATATATCCAAACATATTGGTCGGAATGGCAAAAAGGGACTGTTGCGGATGATGAAAAAATATGTCGTTGGAAAGGTGCATCAGCTCATTTTCATACAAGTGAAATTTGGGGTTGTTTTCCGTTTTCTGTTCAATGTATGCTATAAGTTCCTTCAGTTCCTCCAAAATAATACCGGCTTCTTTTTTTTGCAGTAGTCCGGTATCGGAATAAAAAGCAATCTGCTGTAAAATACTGGAAGCGGTCATATCATTCCATAATTCCACAACATTCTGTGCTTCATATTTTTTTCTTAGTTCCTGTGTATCTGCTTCAAAATAAGGCGGGGAAAACTGTAAAAAAGGAACAAAAACCTGTTTGGCATTCAGCAGATTCATCCAGACATATATTTTGAACTTGGAAAGCAGGGTATCGGAAAGGGTATAAAAAAAGGGAATATCCTTCGCTGAATAGTAAATCGTAATCCCGTCTGAAAGCGGTAAATCCTCAAAAACGCTGAGATTATTCTGGAAAAAAGACTGTAAATCTTCCGTTTCAGTTACTGCTGATGTTTTTTGTACCAGGATCTGATGATCAGAGGTCATAAACTGATCCAGGGAAATCTGATAATATTTCGCCAGTTCCAAGGCCTCTTCAAAACTGAATTTTGCTTTTAATGAGGTTCTTCTGTGAGCGGCATCATAACTTATATTAAGGATATTGGCGATTTCGTCATTCAACGATTTGTCGCCAATCTTTCTGCGTATTTCCCTGAGTAAAAGTTCCTGGTGCATGTTTTTTGTGATTTTCACAAATGTAGGTATTTATTTTAATTTTTTTTCGCATTCGGATTCGTGTTTTTCACAGATAATTTTGAAACATCATTTTAAACAATCAGCGATGAAAAATATCATCTTAGGAGTATTTTTATTTTTTTCCAGCATGGGTAAGGCTCAGCTGGGAAATGATAAGAACTGGAAAATCGTAGGGGTAATACTCTGCACAAGAATTGAAGGAACGTCATTAGGAGACAAGACCTTCTTATCAGTAGGAACGAAACTGCCTTCTGAAGATGCCAGAAACTACTATAGCCTGAGAGGGCATTTCAACTGGTGGGATGAAAGAAAGCTTTTGATTATACCCGAATTTGATTATTTCCGGAAAATAAAAGCCTTTGGCGATGAAGATCTTATTACCAGCTTGTACGCGGGAGCGGGAGTTTCACCTTATGCTGCATCACCCAAATTCGGGATAACATTCTGCCATTTCTTTACCGGAGAAGTGGGCTATAATTTCGAGTACAATACTTACAGACATTTTCCGGTCAAAGGCTTCAGGTATTCCTTTGGATTCAATATTGTTTTTTAAACCGGATCATCATGACAACAAAAATAAAAATCAAAAAAAGAATATGAAAACAATACTTTTAATAACAGCTCTTTTCCTGAACGGTCTGGCTTCGGCTCAAGACAGTTTGAGCAGAGAAAGAACAAGCTTTGCTGCATTAACTCCATTAAATAAAATCGATAAAGTAAACGGTATTGCTTTAGGCTTAGGAGGTGCCCTGGATAAAAACAGTACAAGAAAAATTAACGGGATCAATCTCGAACCGGTTCCTCTCGGGCCTGTTGTATGGATGTTTTACGATCCCGCAAAAAACAGGAAAGAACGGCCTGAACTGATTGTCAACGGGCTTACGCTTTCCGGAGGAGGATACGGAAGTATAGTGAACCACAATGGTGTTTCGGTTTCTGTTTATAATTATGGAAACACGATGAACGGAATTATTATAACAGGACTGGGCACTTACATTGATAAAGGAAACGGTATGATGCTGTCCGGATTTTATAATTATGAAAAAGATTTTAAAGGATTAACCATTGCTCCGGTAAATAACGCTGAAATCTTTAAAGGGTTCCAGGCAGGAATATATAACAAGGCAGAAGAAATGAAAGGAGTACAGATCGGGCTGGTTAATATTTCCAAAAAAATGAAAGGGCTTCAGCTGGGAGTCTGGAATAAAAACGGAAAAAGAAGTTTACCCATCATTAATTTTTAAAGCCATGAAAACAATACCTTATATTTTAATTGCCATCAGGTTCCTTCTTGCCCCGGTTATTCTTTTCTTAGCTTATTCTGCCGGTGGGGAAGCCCGGTTTATTATCTTAATCCTGATGTATACAGGATTGTTCACAGACATTTTCGATGGAATTATAGCTCGGAAAGCAGGTGTTTCTTCCGAAAAATTACGGAGAATGGACAGCCAGACCGATCTGATTTTCTGGCTTTCACTGGGGTTTGCAGCCTATTTCCTGAACCCCGGGCTCATTAAAAACGAATGGCTGGGAATTCTTCTGATCTTTGTGATGGAAGCTCTTTGTTACATTGTCAGCATCTGGAAATTCGGGAAAGAAACCTGTACACACGCATTCTTATCAAAAATGTGGGGCCTGAGCCTGCTGATTGCTTTTACGTATTTAATAGGATTCCAACAGACCGGCTGGGCATTTTATCTTACAGTTGGATTAGGCTTTATCTCTCATGTGGATGTGATCCTGATTGTTTTACTGCTCCCGAAATGGCAGTATGACGTGTCGAGTTCTTACCATGCATGGAGAATCCGTAACGGAAAACAGAGAAAGAAAACCATCTTTTTTAACTGATTCCTGTTCGGATAGTTTTCTTTTAAATAATTGATGAATGAAACAGCGTAATCGTTTTTTTACGCTGTTTTTTGTAACTTGACGGAGAATTAATTTTCTTATAAACCCTCATTCAGTAAAGGAAAAACCAAAAGATATCGTGAATCTGCTGAATAAAATAATATTTTTGTAAGATACCTTGAAGGAGTAATGAAAGTAAAATATTGGATACTGTTATTAATTGCAGGTAACATCATCGTCAATGCGCAGATAAATACGGCTGAAAAAAGTATCACGGGAAAGCAATATACTGATCAGCAGCTGGAAGAAAAATTCTTTAACAGTACTCCTCAGGCTGCCCTGAATAATTATATTCAGACTCTGAGCTCTGCCAAAGAAAAAGGGGATAAAAGACAGGCTGCCCTGGCACATATAGGTATTGCCACGTTGAATCATTATACGGGAAAATATGCCGAAACAGCCAGAACTTTCAGTCATTATTTATATGAAACAGATTATATGAATGAATCCGAGCAGAACTTTCTCAAACTCGGTCTTGCGAATGCTTATATAGAGACGCATAAAATGGATTCAGCTTATACTTTGATACAGCATGGCCTGCAGACTTCCCGGAAAAACAAAAATGAATATAGCTACCATCAGTATCTGAGCCTATTGGGCTTTTACCATTTACAGCTAAAAAAATACGGGCCTGCTGCAGACAATCTCTTACAATGCCGAAAGTTTTTCTTTATTCCGGGAAATGGTACTAGCAGGAATGAAAATTATACCCTTTTAAATTTAGGGAAATCCTATGCCGGACTTAAAGAAAAAGAGAAAGCCGTAGAATGTTTTGCCAGAATAGATTCACTGGTTCTTAAGACGGATTATATTTATCCTGAACTCAAAGAAGCGTATATATATCTTATCGGTTTTTATAAAGAAAATGGAAACAGGGAAAAACAATGGTATTATGTAGACCGTTTTCTGGAAATTGACCGTGTGCTGGATGCTCAGTTCAGGGATATTTACCGTGAGCTTCCCGGAAAATATGATGTCCCTGAACTACGGCAGGAAGAAGAGGCAGCAGTTAATGATTTAAAAAACAGAAAGAACCTTTTTTATATTGTGCTCAGTCTTTTGGTAATCTCCCATTTATTATTTATGAATTTTTATTTCAGATATAAAAAAACGGGAAAGAAATACAGGAAAATTGCACAGGATCTGATCCAGTCTGTTCATCAAAATAAGAGAAGCTGGGAACCGAAAACTGAAATGATATCAGAGGATTTTTCAGAACAGAATAGAGAAGCTGAAGATCATAAAACCGCCAGAACCGTTTCTGAGGATATTGCCCAGGCTGTATTAAAAGAACTTGAGATTTTCGAGGATAAAGAACAGTTTCTGAATAAAGGAATTACTCTGGGAAGTCTTGCCAAAAAAGTAAAGACCAATTCAAGATATTTATCAGAAATCATCAATACCTATAAAGGGAAGAATTTTGCCACGTATCTTAATGATCTTCGTATTGACTATGCGATTAACAGATTGGCGAATGATAAAAAATTCAGGTCTTATAAAATCCCTTTTATTGCCGAAGAATTAGGATACAATAATGAGCAGGCCTTTACTTTAGCCTTTAAAAAACGAACCGGAACTCCGCTTTCCATTTACCTGAAAGAAATTGAGAATATCAATTCAGTTTAAATTTAATTTATTTATTATCAGTGTTTTATTGTTTATAAATTCATGATTTTATCCCTATAAATTTATGAATCTATAAACTATCTGCTTGCATAATCAACCTGCTTTACTGCATCTTTGTTTCAGGTAAAGACACAATATTTTATTTTGAAGATAGAAAACAGAATCTGAAATAATGTAATGACATAATTGTTTAAAGATTGATATGCAAGCAGTAATCATTTAAGGAGCTTAAATAAAAACCAAACCTTCAATCCATAGATGCATTTTAAATGTGGAAATGAAATGTAAAAATGATTTGGATGACGGTTTAAACATTAATCTGAATTTTAAAAACTAATAACCATTTATTAAAAACTATTCCATGAAAACTCAGACAGATTTATTTAAAGTGATGTGATGTGGCTTCAGGTTAATGAGGGTTTTATAACAGTTCAGTGCGGTATTAAAGTGAAATTAAATCCGAAAATCAAGAAAAACTAACAGATTAAAAAGTGATTTTTCTGAACTGAAAGTTTAAATGCTTCTTAAATGATTTTTTAAAGACAGCGCAATCATTAAGTTGCGCTGTTTTTTTGTAACTTTGCAGTCATTAATTTTTATACAAAAATTTATCATCAACCAATGAAAAAGCAAACGATTAAAGAAATCCTACAGGATTACAAGAAAGTATTACATCATGACATTACAGTTTACGGATGGGTAAGAGCATTCCGTTCTAACCGCTTTATTGCACTAAATGATGGTTCTACGATTAATAATTTGCAGATTGTTGTTGATTTTGAAAATTTTGACGAAGAGCTTATCAAAAAGATCAGCACGGCTTCATCCCTTAAAGTTGTAGGAGAAGTGGTGGAAAGTCAGGGAGCAGGGCAAACGGTGGAGATTATCGCTAAAAAGATCATTATTTTAGGAGATAACTTTACAGAAGAATTGCAGAGTACCATTCTTCAGCCTAAAAAGCACAGTCTGGAAAAGCTTCGTGAGCAGGCGCATTTAAGGTTCAGAACCAATGTATTCGGGGCTGTTTTCAGAATCCGTCACGCGGTAAGTTTTGCCATCCATTCATTCTTTAACAAGAACCAGTTCTTCTATATCAACACTCCGGTTATTACAGGAGCAGATGCTGAAGGAGCAGGGGAAATGTTCGGGGTAACCAACTTTGATCTTAACAACATGCCGAGAACGGAAGAGGGTGAAATTGATTTCTCTCAGGATTTCTTCGGTAAAAAAACTAACCTAACGGTTTCCGGTCAGCTTGAAGGAGAAACTGCAGCGATGGGATTAGGAAGAATCTACACATTCGGACCTACATTCCGTGCAGAAAACTCAAACACCACGAGACACCTTGCCGAGTTCTGGATGATTGAACCGGAGGTAGCTTTCAACAACCTTGAAGACAACATTGATCTGGCAGAAGACTTCCTGAAATATGTGATCCAGTATGTTCTTGATAACTGTAAAGACGATCTTGAATTCCTGGATAAGCGTTTTGAAGAAGAACAGAAATCAAAACCGGAGAAAGAAAGAGCAAAAGAAGGACTGATAGAAAAACTTCAGAATGTAATTGCCAAGCGTTTCAAGCGTGTAAGCTATACAGAAGCTATTGAGATCCTTTTGAACTCCAAAGAAAATAAAAAAGGAAAATTTGTGTATCCTGTTGAAAAATGGGGAACAGATCTTCAGTCTGAGCACGAAAGATACCTTGTAGAAAAACACTTTGAGTGTCCGGTAGTATTATTTGACTATCCTAAGGAGATCAAGGCATTCTATATGAAACTGAACGATGACAACAAGACCGTTGCGGCAATGGACGTTCTTTTCCCGGGAATCGGAGAAATCATCGGAGGTTCCGAAAGAGAGGCCAGATTAGATGTATTAAAACAGAAAATGGCAGATATGCATGTAGATGAGCATGAGCTTTGGTGGTATCTTGATACCCGTAAATTCGGTTCTGTACCGCATGCAGGTTTCGGTCTGGGGCTGGAAAGACTTATTCTTTTCGTAACAGGAATGACGAATATCAGAGACGTAATTCCTTTCCCAAGAACACCGAAGAATGCTGAATTCTAGAACAATAAAAAAAGCCTTAACGTAAAAATTAAGGCTTTTTTATTTTTTTATAGTTTATTATGTAGAAAAGTATACAGCAAAAATCATGCTAAGGGTGTTTTTTATCAAATAAATTTATTAAATTCGTGGAATATGTTATGTTAAAACACAAATACTAATATGCTTAAACAACACTTACAACTCAAATTAGGACAGAAGCTTGCGCCTCAGCAGATACAGCTGATGAAGCTTATACAGCTGCATACCCTGGAATTTGAAGAGGAGCTGGAAAGAGAGCTTGAGGAGAATCCTGCTTTGGAAATTGTAAAAGAAGATTCTAAAGAAGATGATTACTCTTCTCTGGAAGACGCCTATCAGGATGAAGGTACGGAAAGCATTGAAACAGATTTTGATGTTAACGAGTATCTATACGACGACGAACCCAGCTATAAAACAGCATCCAGCAACTATTCTCCGGATGATGAGGAATTTGATAACGAAAGCCTTCTGACAGAAGGACAATCGCTCTATGACTATCTGATGGAGCAGATTCATCTGATTAACATCAGTGAAGAAGACCTGAAAATTGCAGAATATATCATCGGAAACCTTGATACGGATGGTTACCTTAGAAGAGAAATAAAATCTATTGTTGATGATCTTGCATTTTCACAGGGAATCTATACCACCAAAGAAAAAGTAGATGATATTCTGGAAAACTATGTTCAGAAACTGGATCCGCCGGGCGTAGGGGCACGCGGACTTCAGGAGTGCCTTCTGCTTCAGATTGAAAAGAAAGTAAGCTCCGATAAGGCTGTTTCACTGGCTGCCAATATTCTGAGACATCAGTTTGATGCTCTTACCAACAAGCATTACAATAAGATCATCCAGAAATATGATATTGAAGAAGAAGATCTTAAAGATGCCCTGGAAGAAATATCCAAATTATCTCCGAAAGTAGGAGGAAACTTTGACACCCAGACCATTACAATCAATCAGGAAATTATTCCGGATTTTGTAATTCAGGTGAAAGACGGACAGGTAATTCCTATGCTCAACAGCAAAAATGCACCTACTTTAAGGGTTTCTGAAGAATACAAAGATATTCTGACAACTTATTCACACGATAAAAACTCTTCCGAACATAAGCAGGCTGCACTGTTCATCAAACAAAAACTGGATGCAGCCAAATGGTATATTGATGCAATTAATCAGCGCCAGAATACCCTGCTTCAGACCATTACAGCTATTGTAAAGTTCCAGAAGGATTATTTTATTACCGGAGATGAGAAATCTCTTAAACCAATGATTCTGAAAGACGTTGCAGACATTACAGGATTCGATATTTCTACCATTTCAAGAGTGGTGAAAAGCAAATATGCCGATACACCGAACGGAATTGTTTATCTGAAAGACCTTTTCTCAGACAGTCTTACTAATGATGACGGTGAAGAAGTTTCTACCAAAGAAATTAAAACCCACCTTCAGGAGGTTATTGATAAAGAGAATAAGAGAAAACCGCTTACAGATGATGCGCTGGTAGTGATTCTTAAAGAACAGGGATACAACATTGCCCGAAGAACCATCGCCAAATACCGTGAACAACTCAATATTCCGGTAGCGAGATTAAGAAAAGAACTCTAAAATATACAAGGCTGTCCTCAGAAGACAGCCTTTATTTTTTGATCCCGATTTCTAAGTTGATAAGATATTTTGTAAGCACAATGCCGCAATGGCTTTTTAGTTGCTAAGCGCTCCGGAATAATCGGCGATTTTCGGCAGTTGAACTTCGGTTTTCATATTTGTTTATCATTGAATAAAAAAATCTGAACAATCTGCCGGGTCAGCAGTACTATATAATCTGCAGGATTTATTCAATAGCGGCGGACTTTAGTCCGCCTGAATAATAGAAAATAATCCATAAGCTTTAGCCAAAACCTATGTAGATTTCAGCATTATAGAAGATTATAAGGTTTTATGAACGTTTTAAGCCATCCAGACCCAGTTCTTTCACCGAAATCTCCCGCATCTCAACCTTTCGTATTTTCCCTGAGATGGTCATAGGGAACTCATCCACAAACTTCCAGTATTTAGGAACTTTATAATGGGCGATTCTCCCTTTACAGTATTCCAGGAGCTCGGATTCGGTCACCTCAAAACCTTTCCGGACTTTGATCCACGCCATAACCTCTTCTCCGAATTTTTCACTGGGTACTCCAATAATCTGCACATCGAGGATATTGGGATAGGTATATAAAAAGTCTTCAATTTCTTTAGGAGAAATATTTTCACCGCCGCGGATAATCAGGTCTTTGATTCTTCCGGAAATGGTGATGTAGCCGTCATTATCCATTACAGCCATATCTCCGGTATGCATCCATCGGGCATCATCCAGAACTTTTCTGGTATTTTCCGGATCATTCCAGTATTTCAGCATAACAGAATAGCCTCTGGTACAGAGTTCACCATGTTCGCCCCGGTTCAGGATTTTTCCATTTTCATCAATGATTTTTATTTCAAGATGATCCTGAACAGTTCCTACGGTGCTTACCTGCTTTTCTAAAGGAGTACCGATCAGGGTCTGTGTAGAAACGGGTGAGGTTTCTGTCATTCCGTAACAGATGCTCATTTCTTTGATGTTCATCAGGCTTTCTACCTTTTTCATGATCTCCGGAGGACACACTGAACCTGCCATAACTCCCGTTCTCAGGCTTGAAAAATCATAGGTGGCAAAGTCTTTTACAGCAAGTTCTGCAATAAACATGGTAGGAACACCATATAAAGAGGTGCATTTTTCATCGGAAACTGTTTTTAAAGTAAGCTCAGGATCAAAGCTGTCATTGGGAATAACCATACAGGCACCATGGGCAGTACAGCAGATATTACCGATTACCATTCCGAAGCAGTGATAAAACGGAACAGGAATACAGACCCGGTCTTTTGATGAATATTTCAGACGGATGCCGATAAAATAGCCATTATTCAGGATATTATGGTGCGAAAGTGTTACTCCTTTCGGAAAACCTGTAGTTCCGGAAGTATACTGGATATTGACCGGATCATCAAACTGTACATGCTCTTCAAAGCTGTGAAGGGTATCGTCTGAAATATCCTGCCCGTTATTCAGAAAATCATCCCAGTTATCATCGAAAAATATTTCGTGTTCCAGAGAAGGGCACACTTCTTTGGCATATTCTACCATTTCTTTATAATTGCTGGTTTTAAAGCTTAATGAAGAAAAGATAAAACGTATTTCAGACTGGTTAATTACGTAGGTTAGTTCATGTGTTCTGTATGCCGGATTAATATTCACCAGAATGGTTCCGATGCGGGCAGTGGCATATTGTAGAAGAACCCATTCATAGCGGTTGGAAGACCATATACCAATCCTGTCTCCGGCTTTTGCTCCCAGAAAGATCAGTGCTTTTGCAACGGCAGTGGTCTGGTTATAAAATTCCTGATAGGTTGCTCTGTATCCCTGATGAACACAGACCAAGGCTTCCTGAAGCGGATATTTTTCAACGGTGTTTTTAAGATTTCCCCCGATAGTCTGTCCCAATAACGGAGTTCCGGAAGTCCCATAAACATAAGATAATGACATAATTCAAGATTTGGCAGAATAAAATTAATGAATAAATCCTGAATTATAAGCCTGTACCGGTTAATTTTCCTGAGAATCTATGTCTTTAAGCTGTTTTAAATTCTTGTCGAGTTTCCGGATGATAATCCCATAAACAAGCCTGTAATAAAGCCAGATCAGCAGAACACACAAAACCGTACTTACAATAGTTCCTACAATAACGATGGTAAGGTTGGAATTGGAAGGCTGTATATTCTGGGAATTCAGAATATAGAAGAGAAACGCGGTGAAAACCAGAGTGAAAGCCACAAGAATAGCAATACTGATCAGGATAAAAGCATTTACGGTCTTTTTAAACTTAATAATTCTGATAATCAATCCTTTAAGGTTTTCTTCAATTTTTATTTTGCGGTAATTCTGGTAGAATTTCAGGACAAAATAAGCGGTGATCAGAAGGCTGATGACCTTAATAGCTAAATACGCAAGATCGAAATTGTTTTCCAGCTCAGGGGATTCCTGTGCTCCCAGTTTTTCGAGAATTTTACGGAAGCTGTCAGATTCATCGCCCTGGAAAAAATAAAATAATCCAAGTACAGAAAAGAATAAAAGTTCAACAACACTGATCCAGAAAATATATTTCACATAATTACGTGATTTTCTGTTCAGCATCTGAAGAATCTCATCACTGTTGTATTTTGGCTGAACAGGCTGCTCCTGCCATGTTTTCTTAAAGCTGTCTAAATCAAAATCAGGCATATTTTTCCATCTGTTCTTTAAGGGTTTTCTTTAATCTGTTCATTTTCACACGGGCATTGACCTCGGTGATCCCGAGGTTTTCTGCAATATCCTTATAGGGCAGGTCGTCAAGATACATCATTACAATTGCTCTTTCTACATTCGGTAACGTCTTAATCACGGTGTACAGGAGCGAGATCTGCTGCTGTTTTTCATCGTCATCTTCCACAAAATCCTTATGGTTGATGTCCAGTTCATTGGTAGGGAGACTTTTGCTTTTTTTCCGGAAAAGGGTAATGGCTGTATTAAGGGCTACACGGTACATCCATGTAGAGATTTTAGAATTTCCTTTAAAGGAATCATAACTTCTCCAAAGCTGGAGAACAATTTCCTGAAAAAGATCTTCTTCATCTTCGAGAGAATTGGTATACAAACGCGAAACCTTAATAATCAGTCCCTGATTATCCTTAATAAGCTGCGCAAATTCTTTTTCTCTCGAACTCATAAATTTATAATGGCACGAAGATAATAATAATGCGGTAAATTATTAATTTGAAAATGAGTTTATTTGAAAATTTGATTACATCTGGCTGGCTGCTTAAATCAATGCATTGAAACGGAAGAGGCATTTTCTATGTTTTTAATTTAATTTTCGAATGAACACATAGCTGCATTTTTCAAATTATCCCGTATCTTTGCCTCCGCGAGAAAATCGGCTTGTTGATTTCCCGTTTTACGGGAGGTAGGAAAGTCCGGACACCGTAGAGCAGCAAAGCGGATAACATCCGTCACCCGTGAGGGTAGGACAAGTGCAACAGAAAGCAGGTACAGTTCGGCTGTAGTGAAACCAGGTAAACTCTTTGTGGTGCAATGATAAGTATATCGGTTCTTTTCAGCAATGAAAATAGGGGCGGCTCGTCCTGAAAGCCGAGGGGTAATCAGCTCAAGTTTTGCAGCAATGTAAAACGCAGATAAATAACAGGCACTTCTTCGGAAGTACAGAATCCGGCTTACAGATTTTCTCGTATTTTTCCTGGAACAATTCCTAAATACCTTCCTTTTCAGATTGTCAGCTTTAAAAAAAGACCGGAACTGATTCCGGCCTTATGTAAGCTGGTCTGCATCTTATGGCAGCCAGAAAAATGAATTTAAGATCTATTGTGAATACAATTTGCAACAGCCTGATAATGCCGGAATTTTCTTCATACCCTTGAATGTATAGTCCCGGTTAATAAATCTGAAGATAGGTAATATTACCTGCACCGGAGCTTATAGTAAACCATTCCGCAAAAGATGGTGTGTTAACCCCGCTCTGGTTGGGCTGCAAAAAGCCTGCAGAAAGTACAGGATCACCCACCTCAAAAGAATCTACAGATTGCCCGTTGCTATCCCTGAGACTGAAAGCATAACCTTCCCATTCATCAATAGAGTTTACAGCAGTAATAAGAGGGTGATTGTAAGGGTAAGTGTTTGAATTGGCCGGGTTTAAAGGATCGCCATAATTCCAATAGAGGATCGGGATGTTAGCTGTTCCGGTAGTATCAAAATGTTCGTAGTAGCTGTAACCATTAATAGGGATGGTATAATTGGTAGAAGGGTAGGTGCCGATTGCATACATATAAGGGCTGTAGGGAGTTGCACTTTTGGTCATCAGTCTGCCCACTGCAATATAATCAGGATTATAATTATTTACCTGTAAAGGAGTTGATTGTGCTGAAGCAGATATACCTGCTGCTATGCTGAGTATAATGGTTAATTTTTTCATAGTATTTAATGGATTTTAGAGTTAATGTTTAGCTGATGTGTTATAAGCAGATATTACTTTTCAGATTTAATGTTCTTACGGATTTCGTCGCTTTTCTTCATATAGATCTGGGTGGCCCAGACAATGATCTGGCTCATATCACCGCCTGTTTTTCTCATCAGTTCGGCCTCAGTTACGCCAGTGGAAAGGATCAGTTCTTTGGAAGCGGGTACCAGAAGCGCTTTTCTTCTGTCACTCAGCTCAGAAGTGTTTCTTTTTTTTTCCTCTTCCGTAGGTCTGTTTTGTGGATCACCCAGACTTTTAAAAGCTTTGTCGAAGTTTTCCATCTGCGGAGTTTTCATGCTCTCCATGGTATCTACAGCATTATTTTCATTGTTACAGGAGATCAGCGTTAAAGTGGCAAAAGCCGCCATTAGAAAATATTTTTTCATAGTAATTAAGATGTAAGTATAATTGTTTAAAAC
>NZ_LJOD01000002.1 GCF_001295265.1 Chryseobacterium indologenes
GACACATGGATTTTCAATCCATTGCTCTACCAACTGAGCTAAGAAACCATTATATTGTTGTTTGACTTACTTCGTTGTTTTAAAGTGATGCAAAAGTAGGAAGTTTTACCATACAAAGCAAGTATTGATCGTACTTTTTTTGAATAAACCTAAAAACCTACTGATTTTCAGATGAATTATTTTCCTGCTCCTTTCTGATCTGGTCGCTCATCTCTTCCAGTACCGGTTTAATGGTGCTTTCCGGAAGATCACTGATCCTGATATACATCAATCCGTCAATAGCATCATTGAAGTTCGGATCAACGTTGAAAGCAATGACTTTTGCATTCTGTTTAATGTATTTTTTAATCAGAACAGGAAGTCTCAGCTCCGGTTCCAGGTCATCAATGATTTTATCCAGCTTGTTAAGATCAGATTCCATTTCCTCAAAGAAGAGGTTCTTATCCCTGTCCCGAAGCTTTACTTTATATTCATTTCTCGGAGTGATGTATTGAGCTACTGCGGAATCAAAATAATTGGAACGCATAAACTCAATCATCAGGGATTTTGAAAATTCTGAGAATTTATTGGAAATACTTACACCGCCCATTAAAAACTTATGATCAGAATTTCTCAGACATACATGAACAATTCCTCTCCATAAAAGGAAGAGTGGAAGTGGTTTCTGCTGATATTCCTGGCAGATGTAAGCCCGTCCCATTTCAATCACCTTCTTAAAGAAAGGGTGGATGTCCTGCTCAAACTCAAACAGTGAACTGGTATAGAAACCTTTGATACCATATTTTTTCATTACCTCCCTTCCCAAAGCCATTCTGTAAGCTCCGGCAAGTTTTTCCTCACCGCTGTCCCAAAGGAAAAGGTGATGATAATGCTTGTCATACTCATCAAGATCAAATGGCAGGTTACTGCCTTCACCTACTGCACGGAAAGTAAGTTCTCTCTGACGCCCGATTTCTCTCATTACAGAAGGGATTTCCTCGTAGGTCGTAAAGTAGATCTCATAATTTCCGTTGCTGAAAAGCATTTTGTCCGTACCTTTCAGTTTGCTGATATCTTTAAGAATATCCTCTTTCGGGGTTTCGTCAATAATATTCTGAACAATATTTTCTTCCTTCAAAAGGGGGAATTTCACAGATAAGTTCTGAAGATTGATGCTTTGGGCCAATGATTTCCTCTTTTCATAATAAGACTTCATCATATACACCTTACGCTTTAAGAACTCTCCCAATTCCTCAATGGTTTCCATTTCATCCATCGCCTTTACCGTAATAGGACGGCCTATTCTGATTCTGATGGGTTTCTCCCTGTCATTCATCATTTCAGCAGGCAGCATCAGCGTTTGCAAATTAGGATGAAGTTTGGCAACCTGATAAAACATGCGGCTGTTCTTAGCATGGAAATACATAGGAACCACCGGCACTTTAGCCATTCTGATCAGCTTAAGTGCCGTTTTTTCCCAGTCTTTATCTAAAATTTCTCCGTAAGGATTATTCTTATTAGAAACTTCTCCTGCGGGAAAAATTCCTACACAGCCTCCGTTTTGCAGATGCTTGAGTGTTTCACGCATCCCGGAAGAGCTGTTGTATGCTTCTTTTCTGTTTTCGAAAGGATTTACAGCAATTACATACGGCTCCATAGGTCTGATCTTTTCCAACAGGAAATTTCCCATCACCTTAAAATCCGGACGCACCTCTGAAAGGATCTTGCACATTAAAATTCCGTCAATAGCACCCAGCGGATGATTTGAAACCAGAATAAACGGTCCCGTCTTCGGAATTTTTGCGAGGTCTTCCTCAAAAGCCACGTAGCTTAAATTCCGCTCTCTCACAAATGAGTCGAAAAAATCTTTGCCTTCCTTGTCTTTTAGTTTATCGTATAGTCTGTTTACTGCATTTATTTTAGCAACGCTCATCACAGCAGATGCTACCGGATTCTTGAGGAACCCGATTTTACTTAAGCCGGAAGCTTTGATAAGATCGTCTTTCGAAATTAAACTCATATGTGTTTAGTCGCAATTAAAATTATTGTGTTACCATTTGAAGCGTATTTTTAGAGATTTGCTCCAATAATACGGTTTTTTCCTGGTAAAATTTATCAATGTGATCCTTCTTTGCATTTCTTACGGTAAATAAAGATACATTTTTAACTGCTTCGGTTTTAAATATTTTTTGAAGTTCTTCGTTTAATTCATCAATTTGTCCGAATTTATCTTCCAGACATAATGCCAGTGAAATGGCAGAATTCTGCATCAGAGATACTTTGATCTTGTATTTGGACAGATAGCTGAAAATTAAACTCATATGGTCCTCCGCAATAAAAGAGAAGTCTCTTGTGGATATTTTTAGAAGAACCTGATTTTCTTTCAGAATATAGGACTCTTCCTGCTGATTTTGGTCTGATGCCCCCACTTTTGTACCTGCTTTGGTAGGATCCACAAAAGATTTTACGTAAAAAGGGATATTTTTCTGCTGAAGAGGCTGCAGTGTTTTCGGGTGAATGACACTTGCTCCGTAATAAGCCATTTCAATAGCTTCTTCATAAGAAATGTTGGAAAGCAGCGTGACATCACTGAACTTTCTCGGATCTCCGGTCATTACTCCCGGAACATCTTTCCAGATCGTCATTGCTTCAGCGTTCAGGCAATACGCAAAGATGGCAGCAGAATAATCAGAACCCTCTCTACCTAAAGTTACCGTGAAATTATTTTCATCAGAACCAATGAACCCCTGTGTTACATAGCAGATCTCAGGGTTTAAGGTTGAAATGAACTCTTCTGTTCTTGTCCAGTCTACAATCCCTTCTCTGTACGAATTATCAGTTTTGATATAATCTCTGGCATCCAGCCACTGGTTGGTAAACTGGATTTCGTTCAGGTATTCACTTACAATTTTTGTAGAGATCATTTCCCCGCAGCTTACCACCTGGTCATAAACGAAATTGTAATTAGGAGATTTATTTCTTCTTAAAAATGAATCTATATCATCAAAAAACAGGTTAATCTCAGCAAAAACCGCATGGTTTTCAGGAAACAAACCTTCCGCAATCTCAATGTGTTTTCGTTTTATCTTTTCAATTTCAGTTTGATAGTTATCTTTCTTGAAATAAAGTTCTACAACTTTTTCCAATTCATTGGTCGTTTTGCCCATCGCTGAAATTACCAGCAGACATTTGGCAAATCCCTGGCTTTGTAAAACCATAGACACATTTTTCACACTCTCGGCATCTTTTACTGATGCTCCACCAAACTTAAAAATTTTCATTAATTTGTTAAAAATAAAATTGTTAGATTAAAAATTACATGAGTTTTTTACGGACGTCAAAATTATACATTTACAACGAGATATGAAATAGGCGGAGAGGGTGGAGGAATTAAGATTTTATTAAAATTGAGACTTGATGAAGATTATCAGAATTTCATTGATATATTGTCATTGATCAGGGAGCAGTGATGATCCCGGAATTTTAATCATGCCGGCTTTTCAGTAGTGTATTTGTTTGAAAAACAGCAGGTAAGGTCTTTTGTTGGAAAAGCTTTCCTACTATGATAAATTTTACGAAATTTGGGGAAAACATAAAAAGTAAAATATGTCAGATCAATCATTACAGACGTTAGGAGAATTTATTATAGACAAACAGGATGATTTCCAGTATTCTACCGGTGAATTTTCCCGTCTTCTGAGTGCAATAAGATTGGCCTCTAAAATAGTAAACAGGGAAGTAAATAAAGCCGGAATTGTTGATATTACAGGTGCTGCCGGCAACCAGAATATCCAGGGAGAAGAACAGCAGAAACTGGATGTGATTGCCAATGACATTTTTATCACGGCTTTGTCTCAGAGAGAGGTGGTGTGTGGTATTGCCTCTGAGGAAAATGATGATTTTATTGATATTCAGTGTGGTGAGAACGGCCACTTAAGCAAATATGTGGTACTTATTGACCCTCTTGACGGATCTTCTAATATTGATGTGAATGTATCCGTTGGAACTATTTTTTCCATTTACAGAAGAGTGACTGAACCGGGAACCCCTGTTCAGATTGAAGATTTTCTGCAGAAAGGCGTGAATCAGATCGCGGCAGGATATGTGATCTACGGTTCCTCAACGATGATTGTTTATACCACAGGAAACGGAGTGAACGGATTTACTCTGGATCCTTCCTTAGGAACCTATTACCTGTCTCATCCAAACCTTAAGTTTCCTACCAAAGGAAAAATCTATTCCATTAACGAAGGAAATTATATAAAATTTCCTCAGGGGGTAAAAAACTATCTTAAATACTGCCAGATGGAAGAAGGAGACCGTCCGTATACATCAAGATATATTGGTTCCCTGGTTGCAGATTTCCATAGAAATATGCTGAAAGGAGGAATCTATATTTACCCTTCATATTCCCAGGCTCCCAACGGAAAACTAAGACTTCTCTATGAATGCAACCCAATGGCATTCCTTGCAGAGCAGGCCGGTGGAAAAGCTACAGACGGGTTCAGAAGAATTCTGGAAATTGAGCCTACCGAACTTCACCAGAGAATTCCTTTTTTCTGCGGAAGTATTGAAATGGTGGAAAAGGCAGAAGAATTTATGCGGATTGATAGTGTAAAATAATGAAAGCATCTTATTTCAGATATATGCTGCAGTTTAAACGCCCGGGAGGAACATCCCGCGGCGTTTTGCATGAAAAAGAGACTTTTATTCTCGAGATTGAAGAAGAGGGAAAAAAAGGAACAGGAGAATGTGCCATTTTCAGAGGACTTAGCTTTGATGACAGACCTGATTACGAAGAAAAACTACAGTGGCTCTGCGAAAATATCCAACAGGATAAACACTATTTACAGGAAGAATTGGCAGAGTTTCCTTCCATATGGTTCGGATACGAACAGGCTGTCCTGAATCTGAAGCATGGAGATCATCTTTATTTTCCAAGCGAATTTACTGAAGGAAAATCTGCTATTACCATTAATGGACTGATCTGGATGGGGGATATCGGCTATATGGAAGAGCAGATTCAGGATAAGCTGGATAAAGGATTCCACTGTATCAAGTTAAAAATAGGGGTTGACTGGCCATCAGAGTACCAGATTCTGAAACAGCTCAGGGAAAAATTTTCTGCGGATCAGCTTGAACTTCGGGTGGATGCGAACGGTGGATTCAGTAAAGAAGAAGCAATAACTGTTTTACAGCAGTTGGCTGACCTGGGTATTCATTCCATAGAACAACCCGTTAAAGCCGGAAACTGGGAAGAAATGGCTTCATTATGTGCTGTTACTCCAACTCCGATTGCCCTGGATGAAGAACTCATCGGGATTATTGATCCTGAAGAAAAAAGGAAATTGCTGGAGACTATAAAACCACAGTATATCATTCTGAAACCAGCATTGGCTGGCGGCTTTTCAGGATCTGATGAATGGATTTCCCTTGCCGGGAGCATGAACATCGGATGGTGGATTACTTCTGCTTTGGAAAGTAATATCGGTTTAAATGCCATTGCCCAATATACATTCACTAAAAAAAGTCCAATGCCTCAAGGTTTAGGCACTGGATCTTTGTTTGTCAATAATTTTGAGTCCAGTTTAGATCTCAGAAATGAGTTGCTGTGGTTCAAAATATAACGGTGAACATTAACAAAATGGAGGAGGTGCATCCGGACAGGTAGGATTGTTACAGTAATCAGGAGACCATTCTCTGCAACATCTGTTTTTTCCGTCCCATCTGTTGCATCCAATAGGAATAATTCCCCCTTTGATGGTCCTTAATTCTCTTCTGTTGAGTTTTTTTAGATTTTTCATAATGAATATTTTAAATGATTGTAAAGTAAATATCGAAAATATTTTTCACATAATTGAGATTTAATTTACTTAAGTCACTCAAAATAATCTTTGTGTTTAAAAATAAGCAAAGCGGCTTTGTTTATCTTAAAAACACATCATCCTACAGTTTGTTAGGTTTCATGGGCTGACAGCAACGGTTACCCGCAACAGGAGAGGGCAATGATCAGGGAGCTAAGAGTAGAAGTGGATAGCGGGATAAAGCTCTGAAATACCCAATACACAGATCAATCCTACAATTATTCTGCAGGAATTTAAAATTGGATCTGGTATTTAAAAAGGTAAAGTAGTTTTAGGGTCGGATAATCTTTGTTTTATTGATTAATACTTCAGTTAAATTACATCTTTTACGAAAATTGCTTTCTTAATATATCTCAATAAATAAGAAAACTGGGTTTTAATTCTTTTCATGATGATACAATTTGTATTTCTCTGTCTAATGAAAATTTACAATCTCTATGCCAATCACTTAGCGGTTTAAAAATTTAACATATGATTCATTTCATGGTCTTTTTTTAATTAATCGTTAAGAAATAATTGTGAAAATGTTTTCGTTATTTTTTATACGGTCACTGATAAGGTTGCGGTCTATACCATATAAATTCTGAAAAATATCGTTCTGAACCTGTGAACTGGAGAGGTAGCCCCAATGGTTTCCTATATCAAATTTTAAACTGCTCTGCAGATCATCCTTAACAAAAGTGCAGTCAATGACAGAAACAATATCTTTGAATTTCTCGATATCACTCGGCCCGTTTTTTCCCAGCCTCGGGGTAAGGATGTTTTTGGTAAACTGTGATATGCCCAGAATAACATCCTGCCTGTTCAGGTAAATAGAAATCCGGTTAGCGAGCAGCGGCAGTTTATTGAAAGAATCCTCGGAATCTTCAAAAACTTTATAAGAAACATCTGCATTCAGCAGTAAAACCTGATCAATAACCCGGAGGATATTTTCTTTTTTAAGACTGTACAGCATGCTTTGCAGAACCCTGTTCCCCATAGAATGGGTCATCAGATGGATTCTCTGGCTGCACGGAACAAGATCCCGGTTAGAAAAAATATCCTTTAAAAACTGAGTGTAAAAATAAAACAGCCTCATCAGTGAAGTTCCGGAATTAATACTCGCAGCCTTGTCATCAAAATACGTAAGCGGAATAATACTGCTGGAAGCCGGCCAGCTCACGAACAGAATATGTTCAACAGGAGATTTCGGATTATCAATAAACAGTTTTTTAAGATCAAGAATGGCTTTTAGTTCATCATCAAAATCATAAGCGTAGCCATGGATGAATATCAGAACGTCGCTCCTGTCTTTAGTGGAAGACATGTTTTTATACAATTCATAGAACATTCTTTGGGTTCCGCCCAGATTATTTGCGGTAAGTGAAGACTTTTTTATGCCTCTTTCATGTAAGAGAACATCAAGAACTTCCTGATATCCCTGTTTCTCCGGTTCTGAAAATAACCGGTAGTTCAGGATATTCCGGTTGGTATAATCTTTTTTCTTTTTTGCGGAAGCGGCAGGCTCTTTATAACCTTCAAAATCACATTTTGCGATTCTGAAATTTGGGATGGAATATTCATCATTAGAAAAAGAATCTACTCTTTCTCCTTTATGACGGATAATCTTCCGATTGCTTAATATATAAACAGCCATGGTCAGAAAATTTATAAACGGTTTTAGTCTCCATCTAAATTAATGAAAAATACTGAATTAACATCAATTGGGTGTTAAAATTATCATTTCCAAAAAACCTAAATTTTCCGTAACTTTGTAAACCTTTTTTACATAAAAGTAAAAGCTAATTTTAATGGAAGAAGAAAAAAAATCACTCAATTTTATTGAGCAAATTATTGAAGATGATCTGGCAAACGGTCTGAAAAGAGATCAGATCCGTTTCCGTTTTCCCCCTGAACCCAACGGATACCTGCATGTAGGGCACACGAAAGCCATCTGCATCAACTTTGGTCTGGGCGAAAAATACAATGCTCCCGTAAACCTTCGTTTCGACGATACGAACCCTGAAAAAGAAGAACAGGAATTCGTAGATTCTATCAAAAAAGATGTTGAATGGCTGGGTTTTAAATGGGATAAAGAGCTGTATGCATCCGACTACTTCCAGCAGCTTTACGAATGGGCTGTACAAATGATCAGAGACGGAAAGGCTTATGTAGATGAGCAGCCATCTGAAGTGATCACAGAACAGAGAAAGAATCCTACAGAACCGGGAGTGGAATCACCATACAGAAACCGTCCGGTAGAGGAATCTCTTGACCTGTTTGAGAGAATGAAGAACGGTGAATTTGAAGAAGGAACCATGTCTCTTCGTGCAAAAATTGATATGGTTTCTCCGAATATGAATATGCGTGACCCTGTAATGTACAGAATTCTTAAGAGACCTCACCACAGAACCGGTACAACATGGAAAATTTATCCCATGTATGACTGGGCTCATGGTGAATCTGATTATCTGGAGCAGGTTTCTCACTCTCTGTGTTCATTGGAGTTTGAAAATCACAGACCGCTTTATAACTGGTATCTGGATCAGGTGTATGACGAATCTAAAGTAGCACCGAAGCAGAGAGAGTTTGCCAGAATGAACGTTTCTTATATGATCACCTCCAAAAGAAAGCTGCAAAGGCTGGTTGCTGAAGGAGCAGTAACCGGATGGGATGACCCGAGAATGCCTACCATTTCAGGGATGAGAAGAAAAGGATTTACACCCGCTTCCATCAGAAACTTTATTGAAAAAGTAGGCGTTGCCAAAAGAGAAAACCTGATTGAAATTCAGCTTCTTGACTTCTGCGTACGTGAAGACCTTAATAAAGTGGCCAAGCGTGTGATGGCAGTTGTAGATCCGGTAAAACTGGTGATTGAAAACTATCCCGAAGGCAAGGAAGAATGGCTTGAAACTGAAAACAATCCGGAGCAGGAGGGGGCAGGAACAAGAGAAATTCCGTTTTCAAGAGAACTTTATATTGAAAGAGAAGACTTTAAGGAAGAAGCCAACAATAAATTCTTCAGGCTGAAATTAGGTGGGGAAGTACGCCTTAAATCAGCTTATATCATTAAGGCTGAAAGAGTAGAAAAAGATGAGAATGGTGAGATCACAACAATCTATGCAACTTATGATGAGAAGAGTAAATCCGGAAGCGGAACCGAAGAAAGCTTAAGAAAAGTAAAAGGTACACTGCACTGGGTATCTGCAAAACATGCGCTTCCTGTAGACGTAAGAATTTACAATCAACTGTTCACTGTTGAGCAGCCGGATGCTGAGAAAGATGTAGATTTCTTAAACTTCATCAATCCTGAATCTGTAATTACAGTTCAGGGGTTTGCAGAACCGGGATTAAAAGATGTGGCTGTAGGAGAGCCGCTTCAGTTCCAGAGAATCGGGTACTTTACCAAAGATCAGGATTCTACGGAGGATAAGATGGTATTCAACCGTACAGTAACGTTGAAGGATTCTTACAAACCAGAATAATTTTAACGAAAATAATAGAAAAAGCAGGATCTGTTACAGGTCCTGCTTTTTTGATGATGAAGGTTTGAAGCCGTAAGAGGGAAGTGATGAGAGCCATCAATAATAAGCATTACACCGTTTTATTATTTTATGACATTAAAATTTTCTAGTGATAATCAATATCTATCACTAAAAGTAACTTCCGTCTTTCTCCTTTCAGCCTTTTATCCCTTTGATCCACTCCTGGAATTTACCTACCTGTTCCATAAAGAAAGATTCATGTTCTTCTTTTTCTTCAGGGCGGTTAACCAGGATATGCTCAAAATAAGTTCCTTTCAGTATTTTTCTTAAAATACCTTCTCCTAAGAACGGTTTATAATCATTCAGGGCCTGGGTGGCTTTCAGTAAATGACGGATGTCGTACTGAAGGGGATTAATATCAGGAACCTGTTTGTTAAGGTTCAGAAGACTGTATACGGCTATTCTCGCTGTTCTTACAGAGCTTTCCATAGTAAACACCACATCATTGTTGGTTTCTACAAACTGTCCTACAAGGCCTAAATTGGTACAGCCTTCAGGCACCACTCTCGGACGGTCTCCCTGGGCTCTCGGCATGAACATAGAGGTAATATACGGCATGAAAGAAGTACGTACAATAGTATTGTCAATCACATTATCCAATTGATCTGTCATGCCAAGATGATAGCATAATTCTGCGAGGATCTCATTTCCTGTACACTGTGGCATTGTTTTTTTAACATAATTTCCCTGTTTATCCATCAGAAGGGCATAAACCCATACGACCAGGATATCATCAGGCTGTGTAGGGAAGTGAGGCTGTCTGTTGCAGGTAAAACTCATCACCCAGTTTGAATCTGTAATGGTGATAATACCTCCTGTAGCTGTTTTTCCGGAATAAGGATCATTCACACATAATTCCTTTAGTTTTTCAGTAAAAGCTGAAGGACGGCAGGTCAGGGTAGCGGATTCCCAGGCAGATTTTTCAATATGGCTGCAGAACTTTTCCGGTTTTCCGAAGACTTCTGATTTGGCAGCCAGGTTTTTCCATAACTTCCATCCTGCGCTTTGCCCGGTACTGGTGTTGTCGATGGTAATTTCCGGAGCAGTATTGTTATCGCCGTAGAAAGTGCTTTCCGTCATCGATCCTGTCGTTACAATAACATAATCTTCTTTCCCGATGGGAATTTTCACCTCTTTTCCATCCTGTTCCGTAATGATGCCTTCTACGGTTTTTCCTTCCGTATTAATATGGATGTCTAAATCTTTTACCAGTGTGTTAAACTGAATCTGTACCCCTTTTTCAATCAGGAAGTTTTTCAGCGGAGTGACGTAGGTGTCATATTGATTGTATTTGGGGAATACAAGGCATGAGAAGTCTTTCATCCCGTCAATAGCGTGTAGAAACCTGTGCATATATAACTTCAGTTCCAGTAAGCTGTGCCAGTTTTCAAAAGCGAACATAGAGCGCCAAAAGAACCAGAAATTACTGTTAAGGAAGGATTCCGCAAAATAATCTTCGATGGTAAGATCATCAAGCTCTTCTTTTTTCTTAAGCAGAAGCTTAACGATAGCCAGCTGATCTTTTTTTTCAAGTCCGAATTTACTAAAGTCCTTAATTTGTCCCTGATTATGAATCAGTCTGGCTTTGGAATAGTTCGGATCATTATCGTTGATCAGGCGGTATTCATCTAATACGCTGTATGGAGCCGGAAGTTCCAG
Source organism: Chryseobacterium indologenes (assembly GCF_001295265.1). Taxonomy (GTDB): domain Bacteria; phylum Bacteroidota; class Bacteroidia; order Flavobacteriales; family Weeksellaceae; genus Chryseobacterium; species Chryseobacterium indologenes_A. The sequence goes on from NZ_LJOD01000002.1 coordinate 11,027, forward strand.
AGCGGGAATATCCTGAAACATATCCCATAAATTTTCGTAGGTCATGTCCATTTCTCTTCCTCCGCGGATGATGTAGCCGTCTTTTGCATTCCCGGCTCCGTCCAGTGAACCGCCTTCTACATCAAGCTGGTCAAGAAAAATAATATTCTTTCCGGGTACATGGCCGTCACGAATGAAATAATAAGCAGCCGACATTCCCGCAATTCCGCTTCCTACAATATAAATTTTGCTGTTTTCATAAGATTGTAAAGGAATTCCTTTATTACGCTGGTAGTTTCCGATCTGATCTGAAAAAGGCATGGTTTTCTCAGGCGTATTGATCTGAACCTCACGGCTTGAATCCGGTTCGTGATTTACTTTTCCAAATTGCTCAGAAGCATTTAAAACTTTGTCGAATTTTGAATTAATCGTACTCATTTTATATTGTTTTTAATGAACAGTATAAAGGTACCTCTATTCATAAAGCAGGGTATATCCCTAATGTCAGATTTATTGTCCCCAAATTCTTTAAGACTGAAGATTCTCCCTGTTCCGGTATTCAGAAGGAGAAGCTGAAGTCTGTTTCTTGAAAAAACGGCCAAAAGCTGAGGTGGAATTAAACTGGAGTTGAAAAGCGATTTCAGAAATAGTGATGGCCGGATCACCAAGCATAGCATACGCTTCTTTCAGCAGGGCTTCGTCAATAACCTCATGCGGCGTTTTTCCGCTGGCTTTTTTTATGATTTCGATGAGGTATTTCGGAGAAACAAATAACAGATCAGCATAAAATTGTACACTTCTCTGCTGTCTTACATTTTCTCTGATCAGTTTACTGAACCTAAGGTAAATATCTTTCTTCCCTTCTTCTTTTTTAGCCATATTATTATGCTCTTTTTCCATAATTTCAGCTGTTTCCAACAGCAGGTTAAAAATAACGGTACGAACAATTTCCTCTGTAAACTTTCCCTGTCTTCTGGATTTCTTTTTCAGGTAATCCAGAAGGCTCCGGATCTGCTGGGAATTTTTCTCTGTTGTTTTTACCAGGCTGTACGAACCTTCCGGGAAAAGGTTCATTTTCTCAATGATGAAAGGATTGGATATATTTTTGATCAGAAAATTTTTGTCAAAGAACAATAGCTTCATTTTGAAATCAGGGCTGGTTTTCACAAACTTCACAATAGTAGAAGGAGCGGCAACCATAAAGCTGTTAGCAGTTACATGATGTTTCTGGCTGTCAATTTCAACCTTTACATGCCCTTCAGTACAGATACATAAGGCATAATAATCTATACGGAATGGTGTTTCAGGGAAATCGGAAATAGGATTGCCTGATGAAATATAGTAAGATTCACGGCAGTCTATATGGTAAAACAACAGGGTATCATGTAAATTTTCGTAGGTGATCATTGGTGGGATGATTCTGTTACATTTGAATAATTTCTATAACACTTGAGATAGAACCTCATTATTACTGCAATTTACGAAAATTATAAGTTTATTTCAGTTGATTTTGTTGAGAATACACATGTTTTCCAAATCGTAATAGTATATTTTAATATTTTTCATGTATAAAAAAAGTTCCTTTAAGCCGTGGTTTTGCGCTAATTTGGTTAATTTTGCTTTTTCAAATTTTCCACGCACCCTGTCATGAAATTAATAAGTTTATATACAAGTTCTTTCAAAGGGCTTTCGGAAGAGAGCTGGATGCTGGCACTGGTTATGCTTATTAACCGTGCGGGTTCTATGGTTCTTCCTTTTTTAGGTGTCTATATGACGGCCCATCTGAATTTCAGCATTGAAAATTCCGGAATTGTTCTGAGTTTTTTCGGAATAGGATCTGTTTTGGGTTCCTGGCTGGGGGGCATGATTACAGATAAAGTAGGAGAATACAGAGTACAGAGTCTCAGTTTGTTGCTCAGTGTTCCTTTATTCTGTCTGATTCCGCTTTTTAAGACAGAAGTAGGACTTGCAGCAATCATACTGGCTCAGAGCATCGTGAGTGAAATGTTCCGTCCTGCCAACTCGGTGGCTATAACAAAGTATGCCAGACCCGAAAATATAACCAGAGCATTTTCACTGAACAGAATGGCTGTGAATCTCGGGTTTTCCATAGGACCTGCTTTAGGCGGAATCTTATCTGCCATTTCCTATGAGTTTCTGTTCTTCAGCAATGCGCTGGCGGCTTTGCTCGCAGGGTTGTTGTATATTACGTTTTTCAAAAAACGAAATAAGCAGACTGTAAGAGAAATTAAAAAAGTAAAAGAATCTGTCGCCGTTAAAAAAGAAAACTCGCCATACCGGGACAGTAAATTCCTGGTTTACTGTTTTTTCTGTATGCTTTTTTCCATATGTTTCTTCCAGCTGTTCAGTACGCTAACAATATTCTATAAAGATACGGCTCATCTTAGTCAGCAGAATATCGGGTATATTCTCGGGTACAGCGGCATCCTGATCGTTTTACTGGAAATGGGATTTGTACAGATCGCAGAAAAATATTTCAGTCTTGCTTTTACCATGCTAATCGGGACTCTTCTGTGCGGAATTTCATATGCAATGCTGGCTTTTGATTATACTATGATCACATTGGTGGTTTCTATGACGCTTCTGTGTATTGGTGAAATCTGGACGCTTCCTTTTATGTCAACGATAACCGCCATGCGCTCAGGAGAAAATAATAAAGGCGCCTATATGGGATTAAACGGAATATCATTCTCCTTAGCCTTTATATTTACTCCTTATATAGGAACCCTGATTGCCGATAAATTAGGATTCACGGTGCTTTGGATAGGAACCGGAGTTCTTGCGGCAGGTATTGCCATTGCATTTTATTTTATTGTTCCATGGATGCTGAAAGAGAAGAGAAGAAGGGAATTTGCAGACTAGAGAGCTTAAAGTATCAGGAGGGAAACCTGAGATTTATTGTTTTTCTTATACTCCTGTTCTAAAAATTGCAATCCAGATAAAGTCTTTATATTTTAAATAGACGAAGAGGCCTTGTTTATTTTAAAAACGGCCGCCATTATTATTCTTTTTGTCCCTTTTGTGGTTAATAAAAAATGCTCCCCACTCCGGTATAATGCTTAAGAATTAAATTTCCTTAACTGCTGAATTCCGGAACTTCTGATTTGCTTAGAAAAGGTTTATCCGTTATCAATTATATTTTTCACAATCATTTCCGCATGAATTCTTGAGTTCTCTATAAACCAGAGGTGGGTGTCTTTACCACCACAGACTACTCCGGCAAGGTAAAGATTTTTGATATTGGTTTCCATTGTTTCAGGATTATAGAGCGGATTAAGACAATCACCCTGTAATTCGATTCCTGAGTTTCGCAGAAAATCAAAATCCGGGAGATAGCCGGTCATAGCCAATACGAAATCATTTTCAATCTCGTTAACCTGTGCCTTTTGATCTTTAAAAATAACTGTATTTTCAGTAATCTCCACAATTTCCGAATTAAAAAAGGCTTTAATACTTCCTTCGGCAATACGGTTTTCAATGTCAGGTTTTACCCAATATTTTACACTACCGGAAATTTCAGAATGACGGATAATCATGGTAACATCAGCTCCTTTGCGGTATGTTTCCAAAGCAGCATCCACAGCAGAATTGCTGGATCCTACAACGACAACTTTCTGCCGGGCGTAAGGATAAGGCTCTGTATAATAATGCTTCACCTTAGAAAGATCTTCCCCGGGAACATTCATAAGATTCGGAATATCATAAAATCCTGTAGCAATAACTACATTTTTTGCCCGGTAGGAAGTCTTTGACGTCACTACCTCAAATAAGCCATCAGTTTTAGAAACTTTCAGTACCTTTTCATAAAGGCGGATGTTAATCATTCTTTGTCTGGCAATTCCCTGATAGTATTCCAGCGCATCCTGCCTGCCTGGTTTCGGAGCTGTTGAAATGAAAGGAGTTCCGTCAATTTCCAGCTTTTCTGCCGTTGAAAAAAAACGCATATATAAAGGATAGTGATAGAGAGAGTTGACAATGGTGCCTTTTTCTATCACCAGATAATTAAGATTGTTTTTTTGTGCTTCAAGGGCACAGTTCAGCCCGATAGGCCCGCCTCCTATAATAAGAATATCTAGAATTTCCATAGAACAAAGGTACGGGTTTAATGTAAATGTGGATAAGGAGAACAGAGAGAGATAAATATTTAATAGAAGTATAGATCATAGATATAAGGTTTATATTAGGGTGATGTGGTATTTATTCTGGCACTGGTTTTGGTGCTTTCTTTTATTAAAATCAATATCTTATGAAGAAACTGATTATTGCAATACTAGTTATCAGTATGGCTACTGCCTGTAAGAAGAATCCTGAGAAACCTGTTCCGAATATTATCGATACTATGGCTGTGGCACAGGAAAAAAATAAAGAGGTGGTAAAACATAAAACAGATACAACGGCTTTAAAAAAAGTCAATGACGAGGTACTGCAGGCTTTAAAAAAGAAAGACTACAAAGCGTTTGCCTCCTATATTCATCCGGAAAAAGGAATTCGTTTTTCAATGTATGCACTGGTAGAACCTAAAGAAGATAAACAGTTTTCCAAAGCTGATTTTGAGAAATTTCAGCCTACAAAAACCCTGTTTACCTGGGGAACCATGGACGGTTCCGGAGATCCATATAAAGCAACCATTAATGATTATCTTTCTAAATGGGTATTCTCTAAAGATTATACAGCTTCTCAATATTCTGAAAACCAGTTTCAGGTTGGGGGAAATTCATTGAATAATTTAAAAGAAATCTATACCGGTCACGACTTTACCGAAAATTACATCAAAGGAACTGAAAAAAATGGAGAAATGGACTGGAAAACGATCCGTCTGGTATGGGAAGAGTTTCAGGGTAAATATTATCTGGTAGCGGTTGTTAATGACCAGTGGACGATTTAAGTAATAGAATGCAAAATTTTTCTGTGGAAGTTCATGACGGGTTTTCTGAAGCAAAGCTTTTTATTTTGGAAATTACTGTTTTAAGAGAGCAAAGGATAGAGCCAAAGACTGATTCGTTGAAGCGTATGTATAAGCATAAAGCTTCATCAGTGACGAAGCCGCTTAAAATAAAGCGGAATTATTCATAAACTTTGGGTTAACCTTTTTACAGAGGCTTTCAATGCATAACTAAATTGTTGCCTATAGTATTTCAGCCAGTTTTCCGGTAAGGTTTCTTCTGGAAAACTGTTCAATATTCCGGATATTATCTGAAATATTTCCCTGTTTCCATAGCTCAAATTTTTCAAGGATAAAGCTTTTAACGGTTTCAGAATCATGATAGCTGAAATGCTTTCCTGCATTGGTCTCATTCAGGATTCTGGAAACATCTGCGCCCTCCGGACCGAAAGAAATGATTTGTTTTCCGGTTGTCAGGTATTCAAATATTTTTCCCGGAATAATTCCTTTTGAAGATTCGTTCGGGAAATTGGTAATCAGCAGCAATGAAGAGGTTTGCATTTCTTCAACGGCTTTATGGTGAGGCAGATAACCAAGGTTTAAGATGTGGTTTCCTAGTATACCGGCCTCGAGGGTCTGTAGGGTTTTATCATCCACTCTACCTGCAAATTTCAGGGTGAAATTCTGTGCAAATTCCGGATTTTCTTTAACCAATTCAGCCAGTGCTGTCCACAGATTTTCAGGGTTACGCAACTGTTCTAAAACACCAATATAGCTTAAGGTGAATTTTTCACTGCGGGTTCTGTCAGTTTTTTGTGCGTCTGCTTCATCAAATCCATTGGTTATACATACAGAGTTAGCGCCTGCTTTCCGAAAGTTTTCAGCATCTGTATAACTGGTTGCAAGGGTAATGTCTGCAGCTTTAAAAACAGCACTTTCAAGCAGCCTGTGCTTTCTGTCTGAGCTTTTGGTAAGCTTCAGATGTTTATAATATGAAATTTCTGTCCAGGGATCACGAAAATCAGCAATCCATCTGATATCCGGAAGCTTCTTTTTCAGTCCTAAACCAATCAGGTGCATTGAATGAGGTGGTCCCGAAGTAACCACAACTTCTATCTTATTTTCTTTTAAATACTGCTCCAGAAATTTAATGGAAGGCTTTACCCAGAATACTCTTGCATCAGGAATGAAAAAATTTCCCCTCACCCAGATGGAAAACCTGGATTTCCAGCTTTGGTTTTTACCGACATCAAATTGCCCTGCCTTAAATTTTTTGTTGCTTTTGTTCAGCTTTTCAGCCCATTGATAAGGTTCCCATATTTTGGTTTTTACCATCTCAATGTTTTGAGGAACATCTTTCAGCAGACTTTCATCAATCAATGGATAGCTTGGGTTTTCCGGAGTATAAATCACAGGATTCCAGCCGAAATCCGGCAGATATTTGGCAAACTTCAGCCATCTCTGAACACCAGGACCTCCCGCAGGAGGCCAGTAATAGGTGATAATCAGTATTTTCTTTTGTTCCATTTTGAACAATAAACTTAAATGTTGAGGCTTAAGCTGTTTTTACAGCCGGTCCTTCCTGTTTTTTCTTTTTATTCATCCAGAAAATTCCTAACGCGCTCAGTGCGATAAACAATCCAAAGCACAGTAGTGAAAGCCATTTTCCTTTTTCAATCACTTCAGGCTCAAAAATCATTCTGATCTGGTGTTTTCCTGCAGGAACGTGTACTGCACGCAGAAGATAATCAGCTTTGATATAAGGAACTTCTTTTTCATCCACAAAAACTTTCCAGCCATGAGGATAATAAATTTCGGAGAAAACTGCCAGCTGTGGTGTTTTTGATTCAGCTTTAAATTCCAGTTCATTCGGCTGGTATTTTGTAAGGCTGATAAACGCAGTAGAATCTGCCTGAACCTGTTTTCCTTTGAAATAATCTTTATCGGATGAAGCAATAACCGCTGTTTTTTTACTGTCGATAATCCCGATAGATTTGATCTCTTCATCCGGAGTATTCACAAACTTCAGATCGCTTACAAACCATGCATTTCCGTTGGCTTTGGCATTTGGCATTGCCTGAGGTTCTTCAGGTCCGCCTACTACCCAGTATTTGGCATTAAGAAGATTCAGGATATTCGGAACCTTTACTGAATCCATCACCTGGAAGTATTCATTGATCACATCATCATATCTTCTCAGCTTTACGGCATGATACCCGCCAATAGAAGACTTGAAGTAAGAGGTGTTGGTTTCACTGAATGTTCCTAAAATATTATTGAAAATTCTGTAATGCGTTTTATCTTTTTCAGCAATAGTTTCAAGGGTTTTGTTAACATTTACGCTGCTCAGAATTGATCCTAAGTTCGGATTTTGCTGTACTTTTTCAGCCAGCAGATCTGAACTTTCTGTCTGGAACGGGTTTTCAGCAAAAACTTTGTCTACATAGTTTTCATCATTCAGGTAACGTTTGTTTACCGTCCACAGATCAAATAAACTTACCACTCCGATAATAACCAGTGCAATATTCTGGTTAAGCTTCTGCTTCATAGCCATAAAAAGGACTGCTGCTGTAATTCCAACATACATCAGTGCTTTTAAGGTATCTGCTCTGAACAGTTTATACCTTTCTCCGGAAAGATAATCCAGCAGGAAAGGAGGAAAATAGGTTCTTTCACTCTCCGTAGTGAATCCTAGTAGTGATTTTCCGAAGATTAAAAGGATAAGAAGAAGACCTAATGTTCCGCCGCTTACGTAAAGAAGGATCTTCTTTTTATATTCTTCCGTTAATTTTTCATCGGTAAAGAATCTGTACAATCCGATAATGGCAATCAGAGGGAATAACAATTCCACAACTACCAATATAGAAGACGGTGCTCTGAATTTGCTGTAAAAAGGAACGTGATCTATAAAGAAATCAGATAAAGGCATAAAGTTGCTTCCCCAGGCCAGTAAAACGGTAAGTACAGAAGCTCCCAGAATCCAGTATCTGTATTTTTTCCATGCAAAGAAAAACCCTAAAAGAGCAAGGAAGCATACCACCGCGCCCTGATAAGCAGGCCCGGAAGTTCCCGGCTGGTCTCCCCAGTAGGTTACTCCGTTGAATCCTTTGGAAATTCTGTCCATTTCAGCCTGAGAACCCACATTTTCCTGAATAAGCTCCTGAACCCTGTTCATGATTTCTTTTCCTTCAGGTTCCTGACTTCCGCCTCCCATTAGTCTTGGGATGAATAGATTCAGGGTTTCCAGTTTCCCGTAACTCCACATCAGAATACTGGTTTTATCCATTCCTGATTTTCCTGAAGTGTGGCTGTCATTGGTCAGGATTTGTTTTCCACGAACCGTTTCTTTGATATATTCAGAATTGGCCATGATTCTTTGCGAGTTCATTCCGACACCAATGATACATGATGCGGCAATAATCCCGGATGAAATAAGGAAATGCTTCATCTGAGTTTTCTTCTGGACTACCCTTATCAGTTCGGAAAGGAATAAAAATCCTAAGGCAAGGAACAGATAGTAGGTCATCTGAGGGTGGTTTGCTGCAATCTGAAGCCCCATAAACAGGGTAGTGGCAATGAATCCCCAGATATACTGTTTCCTGATATAAACCAGTAAAATACCGGCCAGAAGCGGTGCGAAATACTCAATAGTATTCACTTTACCGTTATGTCCGGCGGCTATAATAATATAAAAATAGGTGGAAAGTCCAAAGAAGGTGGCTCCGAGAAGCGCATACTTCCAGTTTCTGACTGCCACCATTCCCAGAAAGAAGAAGCCTGCGAAAAGCAGAAACAGGTAATTGACCGGTCTCGGCATAAAGTTCAGATACCTGTCGATCTGTTTGATGATGTCACCTTTGAACTGGCTTCCCATCTGATAGGTAGGCATCCCGCCAAACATGGAGTCACTCCAGTAGGTTTCTTTTCCGGTATCAGCTCTGTAGTCCAGAAGTTCTTTTGCTCCTCCTCTGTACTGCACAATATCATGCTGGAAAAGCTGTTTCCCTGAAAAAACAGGAGTGGAGTATAAAAATGCTAAAACTATAAATACAACTAATGAAATTGCAATATAAATTAAGTTTTTATTTTTAGCCATGCTGGTTATTATCTTTTATTTCTTGGAATTTTTACCTTTTGTCATTGTTTTCTTTTACCTCTTCATAGTCCACTGTTTCTGCATCCCAATTGAGGTTCTGCTTAATATTCTTATTTGAGTTGCTGATGTCCTGCTGTCTGTTATTATTTTCGTTGTTATTGAACCTGTAACTGTAAAAGGTTTTAAAGAAAATCCTTTTCAGGATATTCCAGACAAAGAAAAGAATAATCGCAATAAGTACTAACTCAAGAATGTACTTCATAATAAATGTTATTTAAGGTTTTACATTTAAGGCTCAAAGCTGTTGATGAAAATACCTGTTCATAATAGAACAGTACGTCCGGATTGGCAGGCTTTCAACCCCTCAAACATATTTACTTCAGTTATTTTAATTTATTTGGAAGACGGATTTACCATTACAGATGAATTGGAAACGCTGGTCATGGATTGTGACTGCTTACCGTCTGAAATGGTTTCAACCTGTGTAGTCTTTACCGTGATATTCTGATTGGTAATCCATCCTGTACTTTGGTCAAACTTAATTGTTCCGTTCTGGGCAAGTTCGCTGCTCAGACTGTGAGTAATTGGTCCCTGTGTTTTCTTTTCTGTTTTCTTAGGAATTCCTCCGGTAACTGAAATCTCAGCCGTGCCGTTTCCTACACTTTTCAGAACGTAATTTGAAGTCACTTTAATGCTCCCGTTTGCATCTGCATTTTCAGAAGTGGTCCATTTTCCTCCGATCTTGGCTCCTTTTTTAGGAATAATGGTCAGGTTTTTTGTAAACTGGTCTTTCAGTACTTTTTCATTAAATGTTTCTTTAAGACTTGCTACAACACTTGCTTTCTGGTTAGCATCTTTAAGAAGTGTTCCTGCCGCATCAGATACCTTCTTATAAACAGCATCAAAACCTGTGATGGAAAGTACATTCCCTTTATCATCCATCTTCATGTTCAGCTTGTTTCCGGTAAGGGCTTTGTTGATATTCCAGATCATTTTAAGATCATCCTCTTTAGGAATCGGAAGCTTGGTATCTACTACAATGGTTTTCCCCTGAGCAGTTTGTGAGCTTCTTTTAGAAACCAGGTTAAGGGTCATGTCGTATACATTTCCTTTCACATCATTTACGGTGAAGTTCATTTCATCGGTAGATTCACTGGTTGCTGTGATTGATTTTCCCTGAGGATCTGTCATTGTTTTTACATCTCTCTGGTAGGTAGTAAGAGGATATGTTTTTCCTTTTTCCAGTTTGAATGTCTGTGTGAAAACTCCTGCCGAATCTTTGATTGCCGGGTTTTCTGCTACTTTTGCTACGGAATCAGCCGGAACTTCTATAGTAACTGTTTTTCCGGTTTTAGGATCCACTTTAGTAATGGTTGCTGTTTCTTTTTTACAGGAAACAAGAGCTATTGATGATATTAATGCTAGCGCTGCTACGTTTTTCATTTGAATTTTTTTAAATTTTACTACTACTTTTATTTTTCCGCGGAAGGAATATGCTAAATCTGTACCGTTGTCATTTTCTGTCTTACGGCTTCATATAAGATAGCTCCGCAGGCAACAGAAACATTCAGAGACTGCGTTTTCCCTTCAATAGGAAGTTTTATTTTTTCGTCCGAATGATGCAGGACTTCTTTGGAAATTCCGGTTTCCTCATTTCCCATAACCAAAGCACAAGGTTCGGTAAAGTTTACATCATAGATAAGCTTCTGAGCCTTCTCTGTTGCCGCAAATACTGAAATTCCGCTCTGCTGAAGAAAATCTACCGCATGGGCAAGATTGGCTTCCTTGCAGATCTTGATATTGTAAAGGGCTCCTGCCGAAGTTTTAATGGCGTCTGAGTTGATTGGAGCGGCTCCTTTTTCAGGAATAATCACAGCATCTACACCTACACATTCTGCTGTTCTGCAGATGGCTCCAAAGTTTCTTACATCAGTAAGCCTGTCCAGAATCAGTAAAAAAGGAGTTTTCCCCTCTTCAAATAATTGTGGAACAACATCCTCTATCTTATGAAAAGGAACATCTGAAATAAAGGCCACTATACCCTGATGATTTTTTCTGGTAAAACGGTTCAGCTTTTCAACCGGAACATAATTGGGACGGATTTTATTTTTGGCTAAAATGGCTTTCAGCTCAGCATAAATAGGACCCTGAAGTGCATTCTGCACAAAGATCTTGTCAATCGTTTTTCCCGCTTCAATTGCTTCAATCACGGGACGCAGCCCGAAAATAAAATCGTCTTTCATTGAGTTGTTTAAAGTTTCTATGTTTAAGGTATGAAGTTCAAAATTTAAAGTTCAGCATTTTGAACTTTAGGGCTTATACTTTATTCCTTTTAAATCTGTTGTTTTTAAATATTTAATAAATGAGCTGGTTTTTTTGCTTAGTGTTTCTGTTCGCTCAGTTAATGTTCCCGGTTTTTCTTCTGAAATAAAATTTCTGTCAAAACCCCTGAACTTTAAACCTAAAACGTTAAACCAAATTATCTTCCTTTCTCTCCCAAAATAGCTCTTTTCTGCGACATTACGTACCCGTAATGAAGGCATTCATGCATATTGTTGAAGATAATTGCATCCTGAATGCTTTTCAGATCCATCCCGAAGCTTGTCGTATATGGAGTATAATCTGAAAAGAAGTCACTGTCATAATCTTTCATCAGAATTTTTGATGTTTCTGTAAGCAGGAATTCAAGATCTTCTACTTCTGACTTCTGAACATTTAAGTTAGGAAGGGTCCCTTTTTTATAGGTTTCAATCCAGTATTTATCTATTCTGAAGGGATTTCCGCTCAGGTAATAATGCAGTAGCTGCTGGGTGGCAACCGTATGGGCAATATTCCAGTATATATTATTGTTGAAACCGTCAGGAATCAGCAGAAGGTCATCATGAGACGTGTTCTGAAGGATCTCCAAAAGGTTCTTTCTTACTTGTCTGTGGGCTTGAAAATGATAATTCATTTTGCAAAAAATTTTAATCTCCAAAAATAGTTTAATAAACTGGAAATGACAATTTTTTGAGGCAATGATTAAATTAAAACTTCTTAAATCCTGAAAAAATATGTTAATTGCTGTCCGTTTTCGGAATGTATAACTTTAAAAGAGATTGTATTTTTGTTAATCAAAAAAAACTCCCACGAAAGGTATTCGAAGGGAGTTTTATTTTAAATTCAGATGGTTTATAATTTTTACCGGAATCTGACCAGTTGGATTACAGCACTGTAATTCTCCTATTTTTTAATGATTTTGTGCTTGAAAGTTATTCCGTCTTTAAGAACAATATTCAGAAAATAAACACCTGCAGTATATGGGGAGAGATCAATCGTATTTTTTCCATAAACTTCAGATAGCTTTCTTCCATCTATCCCGAAAAGGCTTATTGAAGCTACATCAGTTTTTGATTTTATATTAACGAAATCAGCTGTAGGATTAGGATATATACTTACGTCCACCGTTTTTACATCTTTTACCCCCAGAGAGGCATTGCTTTTCCCCTGCATGTAAACGGATAGGTATACGTCTCCCTGCTGCTGGTTAAACACTGCTGTGGGTATGGTGTGTTTTAACGTGTGGTTTCCTGCGGCTATGGTTGGCATGCTGAATCCTCTGATAGGAACAGAGTTTCCGGGACACCAGTTGTTCCATGAAGTCCATTCTGCAAAGGATTTTGGTGATGCTCCATAGATTCCGTTACCCTGTGTGTTGTATACCCTGAACGGTTCACAGGAAATCCCTCCCGGAGTATAGGTCAGCATTTGTACGTCATCCATGTAAGTGTAGTTTTGTCTTCTCACGTATTCTTCACCGCCGCTGTTAGCTCCATGGGGTGTAGATATTACAAAGAAGCGGGCATTGGTGACAGCATCTGGCAGATTGAAATTAACAATCCTCACCGTTTCACCGGCAACATCAGTGGCGTTATAGTTATTTAATCTGTTATAGGTAAGTAGAGGAGTAACCGTATTGAAGTCTGTAGCCGTTGCTCCGGCATCTGTTGAGAAAAAAGTCAGCGTTCCTGTAAATACATCATTTCTGCCGGTGCATCCTGCAACTTCATTCTGTGCAGCATAAGGAACACCGAAAACATCCAGCTCCATATACAGATCATAATTGCTGCGTAAAGCCGTATCATGGAATATACTGTACATATTGCTTAAGTCATAGGTGTAAGGGACTTCCAGAGGAGAACGGTTTTTGTTCATAAACGGAGTGATATATCTGCCTACTTCAATTCTCTTTACGTTGGTGTCATCTACGGTGTAAGTGGATTGGTTTTTAGGAACCATTGCCAGGAATACAGCTCCGAGACGGTCGTAATTATCACACAGGGCTCCAATAGTTACTCTCATGGCAATTTTTGCTTTAAAAGAGTTGAGTTCCGCATCGGTAAGCTTCCTTGCATATCTGGCATTCGACAGTCTGATCAGCCCCGGCGGAACAGGTTGGGATACCAAGGGGGCATAACCGTCATAGTAAACAGCCTGAGAAATTAAATTGGTCATTGTTGTTTGTGATTGGAAAAGACCCGTAAAAAAAACGCTTAAAAAAAATAGCTTTTTGTACATATCGTTGGTATTTGATACAAATATATTAAAATATGTGTTTAGATGTTTATTTTTGTTGTTTATTTTTTAAAATTAAAACTATTTGTTTGTGAAATGTGTAAAAAATTCATAGGTATTGGTGATTTTTTTTATTGTAAAAATTAAAAATAGTTAATTTAATCAACATTGAGTAGGTTGTTTGTTTAAATTGTTAATCTAAATGCGATAATGATTATATTTATCTGTATAAATTGATTTTTTATTATTAAATTAGCATCGAATCTGTGTTAATTTAATTAATTATGAAAAGAATTTTACTTTTGTCGTTGCTTCTGATCGTTTCAATACTGAAAGCCCAAATCAATCTGAATATTGGAAGTACAAGTGTCGGCACAGCACCGATAAGCAGTTTTTTCTCCTATTCTTATGTTCAGCAGATTTATCTTAAACAGGAGCTCAATGCCAATGCTGCAGGAAACATTACGGGTCTGTCCTTTTATCTGGATCCTTCGGCAATTATCACTGAGTCTTCCAGCTGGACTGTTTATCTTGGACATACCTCAAAAACGACTTTTGCTTCAGGAACAGATTGGATTCCGGCCTCACAGCTTACCCAGGTGTTTACAGGAACGGTAACCAATAATAACGGAAAAGTTGATATTACTTTTACAACACCTTTTCCTTATAATAATACCGATAATTTAGTCATTGCCGCAAAAGAGAATTCTCCGAATATTGATATCAATAATTTTGATGAAGTTTTCCGTGTGTATTCCTATCTTCCGTCTTCCAGCCTTTATTATAAAGGTGACCAGATGGTTGTGGATCCTGCTTCTCCGCCCGGGGGTATAACAGCTGAGTACAAATCGGCAGTTACTATTGCCGGGCTTACTCCGAAAACCACTCCGCCATGTCCTTATATTACGTTCCCGGTAAATAATTCTCAATCCGTTCCCATGTCTCCCAATTTCAAATGGATGGCTGTTGCAGGAGCAGATTCTTATAAAGTTTCTTTAGGAACAACTCCCGGAGGTACCAATGTTATTAATCAACAGGTGGTAACGGCTACGAACTTTACTCCATCTGTTGCATTACAGCAGAATGTTGATTATTATTTGAGAGTTACCTCTGTTTCAGCAGGTGCTGAATCTACCGGCTGTTCAGATATTGTATTTAAAATTCCGCCGCCACCGGTAAATGATGCCTGTTCAGGGGCATTGGTGCCATCTGCTTTTCCTTATACCTACACACAGGCTGATGCAGTGTCTGCTACCAATAATGGAGGGTTTGTGCAAATATGCTCTGACGCAATGAATGACGGGGTGTGGTTTAAATTGGTAGGAGACGGATCTAAGTACACCGTTAGAATTACAATGCCTTCAGGCAGTACTTTTGACCCACAGATGGGTTTCTATAGAGGAAGCTGTAGTAATCTGACCTGTTTAGGGGTCGTTGATAGTGGTGGGGCCGGTGGTTCAGAAGGAGCTACATTTACCTCAACAGCGGGAGTGGACTACTATATCAATATAGGATCTTATGAAGAGACAGTAGATGTACCAGAGGATGTATTTACAATAACAATTACAAAAGTATAAAGAGAAGGATTGATCTTAGCAGATTACGCTGCCTGAATCTGAATTTTTATTCCTGATTATAAATAGCCGGCTTTTTTGAGCTGGCTATTTTGTATATGATTTGTCTGCTATGGTGATATATTTTGTATAGAAAATTGACTTTGCTGTCCGATAAATTTTTGTCTGCAAACTCATAGGGTCTGATAGAGGATACTCTGTCGGGGTTTCCGGAATATTTAACAAACTTTAACTCAAAAATGGCATTGATTGTGTTGATTACTGCAAGTATTTATCAGAAATTTACCAATTATTTTAAATCAAGCTATGTCAGACACATATCAAGCTGAAGACATCCGCCAGCTGACGGAAAAAGTAAAGGAAAAAAATTACTTATTTTCTCTTCTGAGACAGGAAATCAATAAAGTTATCATTGGACAGGAATATATGATAGACCGCCTTCTGGTAGGACTTCTTGGGAACGGGCATGTTCTTTTGGAAGGGGTGCCGGGGCTGGCAAAAACCTTAGCAATTAAAACCCTGGCTGAAGCTGTTCATGGTGAGTTTTCAAGGATACAGTTTACTCCGGATCTTCTGCCTGCAGATGTAGTGGGAACTATGATCTATAATATCAAAGACAATGATTTTTCCATAAAAAAAGGTCCTGTTTTTGCCAATTTTGTCTTGGCGGACGAGATCAACCGTGCTCCGGCAAAAGTACAGTCGGCACTGTTGGAAGTGATGCAGGAAAAGCAGGTGACCATTGGTGATGAAACCATGAAGCTGCCTAAGCCGTTTTTAGTACTGGCAACACAAAACCCTATCGATCAGGAAGGAACCTATCTGCTGCCGGAAGCGCAGAGTGACCGTTTCATGCTGAAATGTAAGATAGATTATCCTGATTTTGAACATGAAAGAACTGTTATGAGAATGGTTTCTACCTCACATCAGCCAGTGGTAAAAGCCGTCATTTCCCTACAGGATATTATTGATGCGAAAGAACTGATCAATCAGATCTATCTGGATGAAAAGATCGAAAAATACATTCTGGATATGGTGTTTGCAACACGTTATCCGGAAAAATACGGGCTTTCAGAACTTAAGAACTATATCGGTTTCGGAGCTTCACCAAGAGCATCAATCAACCTGGCTATCGCATCCAGAACCTATGCATTCCTGAAAGGAAGAGCCTTCGTAATCCCTGAAGATGTCAAAGCGCTTGCGCAGGATGTACTGAGACACAGAATAGGTCTTACTTTCGAGGCAGAAGCAGAAGAAATTACATCTGAAGAGATTATTACCAGAATATTGTCAAAAATTCAGGCACCCTGATGAGTGAGGTTATTATTAGAAAAGCCGTTAAGGAAGATTGTGCCCCGATGCTGGAACTCATCCGGGAACTTGCAGAATATGAAAAAGCACTTCATGAAGTTACTTTGACCCTGGAGGAATTCATGAATGATGGTTTCGGAGAAACTCCTGTCTGGGGAGCTTTCGTAGCAGAGACAGCAGGTGAAATAGTAGGGATTTCCCTCTATTATGATCGTTTTTCCACGTGGAAGGGCAGGAGACTGTATCTTGAAGATCTTGTAGTGACTGAAAGAATGAGAGGAAAACAGATCGGAAAAATGCTATTTGATGCAACATTGGAGCATGGAAAATCCGGCCCGTACAGCGGAATGGTTTTTCAGGTACTGAACTGGAATGAACCGGCCATCAGTTTTTATAAAAAATACAGTCCGAAATTTGACGATGAGTGGCTGAATGTGTCAATTGAATTTAAAAGTTAGGAGAGGCATTTGAAAGTAGAATTTACAACGCACCATTGAATAAATATGGAAATAAAAGATATTGTAAAAAAAGTAAAGCAGATTGAAATCCGTACCAGAAAAAAGACGGAGGCTTCACTTATGGGGCAGTATCACAGCGCTTTTAAAGGTCAGGGAATGACTTTTTCAGAGGTGCGTCCGTATCAGTTTGGGGATGAGATCCGGAGAATCGACTGGAATAAGACCGCACGCTTCCGTGAACCGTTTGTTAAAGTGATGGAAGAAGAAAGAGAGCTCACCATGATGATTCTGGTGGATATTTCTGCTTCAATGGATTACGGAACCAAAGTTCAGCTAAAAAGAGAGTACGTGGCAGAAATTGCCGCAAGTCTCGGCTTTTCTGCTGCCGGAAATAATGATAAAGTAGGACTGATCTTATTTGCGGACAAAGTATATAAAGTAATTCCTCCGCAGAAAGGAAGAAAACATATCCTTTCCATTATCAGTACAATTCTGACCGCTGATTATGTACCGGCAGTGTCAAGAATTGATAAAGCCCTGGAATATATGATGGGAATCTTCAAGAGAAAATCTCTGGTTTTCCTTTTATCTGATTTTGAAGATGAATACGATTCCAAAATGCTGAGAGTGGCTTCCAAAAAACACCAGATGCTGGGAATGAGGATTTACGATGAAAAAGACAATGAAATTCCGGATATTGGATATGCACTTTTGTATGATGCTGAAACCGGAAATAAGGTCTGGGCGAATACTTCCAGCGCAAGATGGAGATATACCTTTGCTGAAGCCCAGAAACAGAAAATTAAAGCGCTGGAAGAGGATTTTGCGAACAGTTCGGCAAGTTTCATGAACATCAATACAGGATCGGACTATTCTAAACTATTGTATAATTATTTTCAGAAAAAATAGCAATATCAAAAAAGATCTTATCTTTTTAAAAGAATATAAAATAAGGCTCCGGCCGGAATTATTATTTATACAGAATTGAAAAAAATATTATTTATATTATCCCTTTTGATCTGTGGAACCGTTTTTTCACAGATACTTTCGTCTAATCTGGAAAAGGAGACCATCGCTTTGGGCGAAATAAACCGCTTTGTTATTAAAATTGATAATCTGAACGGAGAACAGGTGAGCTCGGCAGCTAAAAATGAACTTCTTCCTTTCCATTTTGAAGAAATAAAAGACAGTATCGGACAGAATCAGAATTCCTATGAAAGAAGGATAGAGTTTTCAGTTTATGAAGAAGGAAAATTTAAAATTCCCGAGCTGGAGTTCAATGTGAACGGTAAAATTTTAAAAACCATTCCTTATGAGATTGATGTGATCAATACGGCGCAGAAAGCAGATCAGATTAATGATATCATGAAAAACAAAGAAGTAAAGCTTGATCCCAAAGATTACTGGGAACTTTACAAGTTTTATATTCTGGCAGCTTTAGCGGTTATTGCACTGATTATTGCTGTTATCATGATTCTCAGATGGGGAAGAAAAGCTAAAAGCTCTCCTGTTGTAGCGACCAATCAGACTTTGAAAGAACTGGATTCTTTAAAGAAGAAAAGATATATTGAAGATGGAAATTTCCGTTCATTCTATGTGGAATTAATAGAAATATCCAGAACGTTTATTACCAGACAGTATCACCTGCCGGCGGAAGTTCTTCTTACAGATGATCTTATTCATGTGATGAAAAAGAACAACACCATTTCTCAGGAAAATGAAAAAATAGTGGAGGAGGTATTTTTAAGAGGAGATCTTGTGAAATTTGCCAAGACCTTTCCGGATCAGGCAACGATGGAAAAAGATTTCCGCGATATCAGTGACTTTGTGAAAAGATCTTCAAAAGATCTGGAATTTGAAAACTTGAGAAAGGATGTTTAATTTTGAATTTTACAGTCCGTGGTTTCTGCTGCTTTTTCTGTTGTTCATTCCTCTTTTGATTAAAGATGCAAAGACACAGAAAAAAAAGGGAATAAGGGTTCCTACCGTCCGGAATATGGAAGGCAGCGGAGGAATTCATGGGATACTTTTTCTTCTTAAACTGTCAAAGTACATTATTCTTACCGCGCTGATCATTGCAATGGCAAGACCCAGGACTTTTACGGTTTCCCAGGATCGTGATGATACCAAAGGGGTGGATATTATGCTGTCTATAGATGTTTCCCTGAGCATGCTGGCCAAAGATCTTAATCCGGACCGTATAACAGCATTGAAAGATATTGCCGTTAAGTTTGTTAAAAAACGTCCTAATGACAGGATCGGGGTGGTAGCTTATGCCGCAGAAGCATTTACTAAAGTACCGGTAACTTCAGATCATCAGGTAGTTATTGATGAGATAAAAAATCTTAATTCTACCGGTCTTGAACCGGGAACCGCTATTGGAGAAGGCCTTTCAGTGGCAGTAAGTCACCTTACTAAAAGCAAAGCAAAAAGCAAGATCGTGATTCTGATGACAGACGGGGTAAGCAATATTCAGAATGCAATTCCTCCACAGGTAGCTGCCGAACTTGCCAGGAATAATCATATTAAAGTATATGCCATCGGGATCGGAACAAACGGATATGCACTGATGCCGACTTCTCAGGATATTTTTGGAGATCTGATCTTTACTGAAACAGAAGTAACGATTGACGAAAATACTTTGCGTGAAGTAGCGCAAACTACCGGAGGAAAATATTTCAGGGCTACTTCAAACAGTAGTCTGGAAGAAATATACGATGAGATCAATCAATTGGAAAAATCTGATATCAAGGTCTCCAAACTTTACAATTATGATGAGTATTTCAAAATTTTCCTTTGGATAGCGTTGGGTATGCTGTTTTTTGATGCGCTGTTGAGATGGGTTATATATAAATTTTTAAGCTGATGAGTTGGTCTTTAGGAAATTACTGGTATTTATTACTGCTGTTGCTGCTGCCACTGTTAGCTTCCTTTCTGATCCGTTTTCTGAAATGGAAAAATAAAAGAAAAGAGGTTTTTGCAGACACTAAGTTTCATGACAGTTTATTTGAGAAAAAATCGGTTTTTACAAAGTATTTCCCGGCATTATATCTGTTGGGAACCCTTTTTCTGATATTCTCGATTATTGATCTGCTGAAGGGATCGGAAGAAGTAAAATCCAATCAGAAGCTTAATAATGTTATCTTTATGCTGGATGTTTCCAACTCTATGAATGCAGAAGATATTGATCCAAGCCGTCTGGATGAAGCCAAAAATCTGATGATCAGTACCATGAAAAAAATGAAGACGGATAGAATAGGGATCGTGATCTTTGCAGGAGAAGCCGTCTCTATTATGCCGCTGACAACAGATTATGGTTCTGTAGAAACTTATATCACTGCCGTAGAAACCAATTCGATGAAAATCCAGGGAACTGATTTTCTGAAAGGAATGAAGGCTGCCGCAGAAAAGTTTGTAAATGTAAGCAAAGGATCAAGAAAAGTCGTTCTGCTGAGTGACGGGGAAGATAATGAAGGAAATGATAATGCAGCCATCAGGCTGGCCAATAAAGAAGGAATCAGCATAACCTCTGTAGGAATAGGTACAGATGAAGGTGCTCCGGTTCCTGAATATGTGTATGGGCAGCTTATGGGCTACAAAACAGATATGGATGGTGCAACAGTGATTTCCAAAAGGCAGACTGAAGCCCTTAAAAAAATGGCCGGATCTACAGGAGGAGAGTATATTGACGGGAATAATGTGAACGAAGCACCGGAAAGGATTGTTGATGCATTAAGCAAAAAAACTTCATTTTCAGAAACCCTGGTTCAGTCCCAGAATGCTGTTCATTATTATCAATATTTTCTTGCCGTATCTATTTTCTTTTTCTTTTTAATTTATATATTGAATCCGAAAAAGGATCTGAATGTATAGATTTCTCCGGCTTGTTTATCAGGATTTTAAATAAGCACTTTAACCCAATTTTAACAAATATAGACCTGTTTATTAACATATAAACAAATAATTTTGCAGATGATGAATACTAAAATCTTATTTTTATCGTTAATTATTGCTTTCATGTTCCCAGGCGTTCTGTCCGGGCAGGAAAAATACAGGACTTTAGTATATGAAGGAAACCGGAAATTTGATGGTAAAGATTATGATGGAGCATCTTCCAGATACATGGAAGCGGTAAAGTCAAATGAAAAAGATTTTACAGCCCATTACAATTTAGGAAACGCATTGTATAAGAGTAAAAAGTATGAAGAGGCCAAAGAAGAGTTTGAAAAAGCCAGTAAACTTTCACAGACCCTTCCTGATGCAGCCGCTGCCCTTCATAATCTGGGAAATACTTATATGCAGATGAACCAGCCGGAAAAAGCAGCAGATTATTATAAGCAGTCTCTGAAGCAGGATCCTTATAATGAAGCAACAAGAAAAAATTATGAAATTGCCAAGCTGAAAGAGAAAGAAAAACAGCAGCAGGAGAAAAATAAGAAAAATAATTCAGGAAAAGGCGGAGGCAACGAACCTGATAAAAATAATGATCAGAAGGGAGACCAGAAAGATCTGAAGCAGGATCAGGGAAGCGGACAGCAAAATGAAGGAAAAAGTGATCAGGGAGATACCCCTAAACAAAAACCTAATGAAGAAGGCAAAATACCAAAAGATCTGGAAAATGCCATATTGGATAAAGTAAACGAAAAAGAAAAAGAAACCGCCCGCAGAATATTAAATAAAGATTCTTATTCCATGCCTCAGAGCAATGAGAAAGACTGGTGATGCAGCATAGACTGATCTACATATTATTCATCCTCGTTTCCGTAATTTCTTACGGACAGGTAAACCTGTCTATGGAAACAGATAAAAGTGAGTACGGAGGAAAAGATATTGTAAATCTTACCATTATTCTTGAGATCAATGGAAGTGACATTGACCATCAGACCCGTTTTCAGCTTCCTGACCTTTCAAAATTTACAATGATCGGAAGCGGATCGGTAACCAATACCCTGGTGGATCCGGCTACCAATACCGTTATTACCCAGAAAATATCCAGAATTGCCCTTGAACCGAAGAAAAAAGGCAAGATCAAGATTGGATCTGTATTGGTTACACTTAATAACAAAATCTATAAAACGGAACCGTTTGACATCAATATCAGAGATGTTGTTGATAAAAGATCTCTGGCTGCCAATACATCCGGTGATGTTTATCTGAATATGGAGATCGAAGACCGTGAGGTCTACCAGGATCAGCCTACCGTGGCTGTTTTGAGGGTGTATTCCAGGAATATGGATAACTTAAGGAAGGTGAAAAACATTCGTCTTCCACAACAGGATAATATCAATGTACATCCTGTAAGCTTTGGAAAATCGGAAATTGATCCGTCCGGCTACGGAAATATGGCTTCACAAGTTCTGGCTGTATTTATGATATTCCCCAATGAGGCCGGTTATGTGGAAGTTCCATCAGTGTCAGCTTCAGTGAATTCCTATGCAAAAAAGAACAAAATTGTTTCCAATAAAGTAAAACTTAATGTAAAGAAACTTCCTGAGGGATCACCTGAAGGTTTTAAAAATGCGGTAGGAAATTTTAACGTAAGTGTTTACAATACTTCGAAAGATAAAATTGAGGTGGATAAACCTGTACACGTTGTAGTGAAGGTTTCCGGCGAAGGAAATCTTCCGGATATGGATCTGCCTAAAATTATGACCTCTCCGGATTATGAATTCTTTACCCCCAAAATTACCTCTAAAGTTGTCCCTGGTACTACAGGAATGAAGGGTGAGATTCTGGCAAACTATGTAGTAATTCCTAAAAAGCCGGGAGCAATTTCTGTGAAAACAGAACAGTTTGCATTCTTTGATCCTGAGAGCCGTGAATATATCGAAATGGGACAAAAATCCCTTGCACTTAATGCTTTTTCCCATGAGCAGATATTGGAATCCCGTACTACTGTTGAAAAAGTAAATGAATATACCAATAATCTCCTGGAAACAGTAAATACCCCTGTTTTAAAGACTACCACTCTTAAAGTTAAAGAAAAGCATAAGTTTCATTGGAATATTCTTTTAACTAATATTGCGATTCTTGTAGGATTATTTATTGTTTACCTGTTGTTTAAAACTTGGCAAAAAAAACGGGCCTTAGTTAGAGAAACAACATCTTCAAAACCTCTTGGTTCTGTGGCAGAAACAGAAAAAGAGATTAAAGAAATGCTGAAAACAGACATCAATGATTATTTCAGCTACCTTGAAAACCTTAAAGATAACGGAGAATATTCAAAATTCTTTGATACTCTTGAGGAAATGGATATTGAAGTTAGAAATCAGTATTCACAGGCTGATTCCGGAGATTTCAGAGCATTTTTAGAGAACGAGAAAGGTTCCTCTGTTGCAGAAGAATACAGAAATCTGATGCAGAGAATTGAGATGGAGAAGTATTCCCCATTGAAATCTTCAGAAGGAATAGAGGATCTTTTAAAAGCAGTTGTTAATTTGTATTCTAAGATTAGCAAATAATCAATTTTTTTTCATATTTTTGCGAAATTTTTAATTACAAAGAGATGGAATTATTTAATGATTTTTCTTTTAAAGAGATCGTTACCTGCTTTATGGTTCTTTTTGCCGTAATTGATATTATCGGCTCTGTTCCTATTGTAGTAAGCCTTCAGCAGAAGTTCGGCCAGATTGAGGCCGGAAAGGCATCTATTACAGCCGGAGCAATTATGATCGTTTTTCTGTTTGTTGGAAATAAGATCCTTAAACTTATCGGGGTAGATGTAAACTCGTTTGCCATAGCTGGTGCTTTTGTGATTTTTATCATTGCACTGGAAATGATTCTGGGAATTGAAATCAATAAAACTACAGAAGCCAAGGCTGCTTCCATCGTTCCTATTGCATTTCCATTGGTAGCGGGAGCAGGAACACTAACGACAACCTTATCTCTTAGAGCTGAATTTCATGATATTAATATTATTTTTGGTATCATTCTCAACACAATTTTCGTATATTTGGTGCTGAAATCAGCGAAGTGGCTGGAGAACAAAATGGGAGAGGCAACACTGTCTATTCTTCAGAAAGTTTTCGGAATTATCCTTTTGGCTATTTCAATAAAATTATTTACCGCAAACTTTGCCCAATTGGTGCAGAATTATATTAATTTTTAAGAATCATGCAGAAGTTTTATAAAGTATTTTTAGTAATATTTATCGTTTTCATTGGCATCAATGTTTATGCTATCGACTGGCAGACAGACATTTTATCTGAAGATAACCTGAAATTTGTATTTTCAATAGCGGCGGCGGTAATTGGTCTTATTCTGCTTTTTGTGTTGGATACCTGGAGCAGAATCGGAGTGAAAAAATAATCAAGATCTATATCTGATATACAGCCTCTTCCTTATGGGAGAGGCTTTTTTGTGGATCAGAAGATGAACAGAAGCATTTTTTTCAAAGAAATAAGTTTAGATAAAGACCTTGATTTCAAAAATTTTTGTGAAAAATATGATATTATTTGAGGCTTTTAAGCGCTCCTTAGGTGTATCATAGAATTAATAGATGATCTGAGGGAAGCTCCGTAGGAGCGACCTGATAATTATATTGATTCATATGGTATTCTGATAGAGCTTTAACACGGACAGAATTTGAAAACAATTTTACAGGCCCCTAAGTAACCTCAGTTCGGGAAGGAAAGATCTGATTTAGATGGGTCTGAAGCTGGGAAAAGGAAAGTTATAAAGGACATTAAAAATAAGTGTTGATTTGTTTTTATCTTTTTATGCTAATTTAATTTCACAAGGGTTTTCAATACTTATAACTAAAAGAAGTTCCCGCCTTGTATACTTAAATTCCTTAATCCGGACTCAGGTTAAATAGTTACCAGGTTTTTCAGAATAGCTTCAGATTTCAGCTCTGTTTCTTTCCATTCTTTTTGCGGGTTGCTTTGCGCGGTAATTCCACCACCTACGAATACGTGTACAGAATCCTGATAAAGCCTTGCACATCGTAGATTCACGAAGTACATAATACTTTCTTCCGTTTCAATCCTTATAAATCCGGCATACAGTTCACGCGGAAATTTTTCAAACTTCTGAATGTTTCTTTTGCATACTTCTTTTGGAATCCCACAGACCGCAGGGGTAGGGTGAAGCTCTGTAATGATAAGATCAAGTTCATCCGGTTTTATTAAGGCCTTAAAATCTGTACGGAGATGCTTGATATTCCCCGAAATATGATCATAGGTATCTGAGATTTGAATATTTTCAGAGTAGTTCTCAAGAACATTTCTGATATATGAGGTGACCGGTTTCTGCTCTTCGATTTCTTTTTCTGACCATTCTTCAGAGACAGGAAGCGTTCCGGCAAGGCTCATGGTCTCAAATTCACAGGTTGTTTTATTAAATTTTCCAAGCACTTCAGAGAAGGCGCCCATCCACGCATTTTGTCCGTCATTAAAAATGTACCGGAATGCATTCGGGTAGGAAGTACATAAGCTATTAAAGCTCTTTTTAAGATCAATTCTGCTAAAATCCCTGAAGATTTTCCTTCTTGAATAAACCAGTTTGGGAAGCTGCTCTTCTTTAATAACCTCAATGACATTTTGCAAAGTCTCCAGATATTCATCTTCGGTTTCGGCACGAAAATGACTTTCATCTTTTAACAGACCATCACTGGTTATTACGGCTTGTGAAAACTGGTCTGAAGCTTCCGTAATATTTCCTTTGAAATCAATCTGTCTCAGCCTGTCGAAAGAATAAAAACTTACGGATTCTGTGTCTTGCTGAGGGTTGGTTGAATATAACTTTTCGTCGAAAGGAAATTTGAAATAAATCATGAGCTTTAGAAAGTTTTTAGAAATCACCACCCGGAAACAGAATAGGAAATTCCCAGGTTGATTTTCCTTTCAGCAAAGGTATTATTACTCTTAAAAATCTCAAAATTAAACGAAGTCTTTTTTAACGAAATATTCTTCATCTTATATTCATGATACTCCCAAAATATAAGAAATTTTTTCATAATCCGGTATTGCAGACCTGTACCCGGAGAAATCCTCCCAAACTGAAGAAAATAAAAAAAGACCCAATATTTTGAGTCTTTTATTTTTATATGAATACAAACTTATCTGTGGATAATATTGTTGGTCATGGTTGTATGATTAATGAGTGCTCCTTTTTCATCGCGGATCTCAATTTCCGATACATGCATGGTTTTTCCTTTTCGGATAAATCTTGCCACAGCTGTTACTATTCCGTCTTTTTTACTTCTTAAATGGTTAGAATTGATATTGGTACCTACACCGTAATATTTTTCCCCGTCAATAAAAAGATTAGACAGGCTTGATCCCATGGTTTCTGCCAGTACGCAGCTGGCACCACCGTGTAAAATACCGAATGGCTGATGAACTTTTGGCTGAACAGGCATTGTAGCGGTAAGGGTTTCGTTGTCCAGATCAATATCAATAAATTTTATTTCCAGATTTTTGGCAAGAGTCACCTCTCCGCCCCAGCTGTTTAGAAATGCTAATATCTCTTCTTTCGTTTTATCTTTAGTATACATGTCAATAAGTACTTGCTGATTTGTTAATTTCTAACTTTTAGCTTCATCCTGTCCGCTTCCCATGATATCAGGGTTCCAGTTGGCCGGAATTTTAGGAACAATATCATTTTTAATATAATATTCCTGAATTTCCTTCATAATATCTGCAAAAGGCGCCGTTGCAATTCTCTCATAAGGAATGGTATACCCCAGGTAAATGATTTTCCTCTTAAAATCACCTGCAGCCAGAACAATAGGAACTTTGGCAGCGAGTGCCATATGATAAAACCCTTTTCTCCATTTCGGAACCCAGCTTCGGGTACCTTCAGGAGTAATTACAAGACTGAAGTCTTCTTTTTCAAACTGTTTAGCAACGAAGTTAACCAGATCGTTTTTCTGGCTTCTGTCAATCCCGATTCCGCCTAATCCTTTTACAACACTTCCATACCAGGCTTTGGTGTGAGCATCTTTGATGATGATTTTTATGGGTTTTTCCAAAGACCAATAGGCAAGATTTCCTAATAGATATTCCATATTGTGGGTATGGGGAGCCACTACCAGGATACATCTGTTCAGACTGTTGACATCGCCCTGAAGGACAACTTTCCAGCCCAGGATCTTAAGCATTAATTTACCTATCAGTTTTTTCATAAATCGTTGGATTAAAAACAAAAAAGTATAACCAAAGTGGTTATACTTTACAAATATATTGAAATATTATCGCTCTTAAAACAAACCGCTGATGAAATCTACGATTTTTATTACAATTTCTAGTGCTACTTGTACCATGGTCAGGGTAATTTTTTAAATTGATTTGGTTAATTATTTTAACTACACGAAGTTATAACTTTTTTTTAACATAGCGAACTAAATATTTATGTTTTTTTCTCTTTCTGAGAGAAGAAGAGTGTGAATTTCAAACGGTTGCTTTTCCTTCACACCTTCTGCACTCTCTGAAGTTAATTATTTAGTTTGTATGGAGATTTCATTTTTTCCGTCTTTGATCTTGATGTCTACGTCCTTATTCATTTTTTTGATGCTGGACTTCATAGAATCAATTACCTGGTCAGCCTGAGAGCTTGGAACTTTTTTTCCGTTAATGATAACGCTGTCCTTATCATCAGAGTTGTATTCAATCGTAGAGCCGTTTACAGAGATCTTATTCTTTTCGATTCTGATTTTTCCGTGCTCATCTTTGTCCTGATCGTCATCATTGATGCCGTCTCCGTTCAGATCTCCGTCGAAATCAATTCTGTCATTTTTCACCGGAATCACCACTGCATTCTGAGGAATTACCAGCTCATAATTTACTCTGTAATTTCTGAATCTGTGCTCGTAAGGATATTTAATATAGTTTGGAAGGATTATTTTGTTATCCACTACTTCTACAGGTACCGTCACCTGAACCGGAACGTTATAGCCGCTTCCTTCTTTTTTGATGATCAGGTATGGTGTTTTGATATCCGGTTTTCTCGTTACTTCTACATAGATATAGTCTTCTTCATATACCGTTCTCTTGTCAGAATAAATTTCATCATCATAAGCCTTAAAGCTTTGAGGGATGTTCACCTGCTTCACATCTACATATAAAGTATCTGATGTTGTATTGATGGCAATATTTTCAGTGTCTTCCTTGCTTCCTTTATAGATCAGGTTTTTCTTAGCCATGCTTACTCCGAAATAAGATCCCAGTCCCAGAAGTAAAAGGAATATACCTCCTAATACCCATCCTATATTTCTCAGTTTTGTTTTTGGAGAAAATATTTTGATGCTTAATAAGCTGAAGATGATAGCCGGGATTAAACTTCCTAATACCATAATGGCAACCAGTATTTTATCAAGTCCGTTTTCACCCATATAAAACTCCATCTTATTGGCTCCGGGGAAATCTGCACCCGTTCCGAAAAGCCCGAACACCACGAAAATTCCAATAATGCTGCTTACTGCCAGCAGAACGAAGATTCCTCCTATAAAATACTTCAGTACATTCCAGATTCCGCTCCCGGCATTGTTGATGTAAGGTTTGGTTTCATTGTACATTTCTCCGACCCTCTGAGTAGATTCATTGGCAAACTGAACCAATTTATTAGACTCATTCTTAAGATTGTCGAAGTTCATAGGCTTTCCCTTCATTTTCAGGAAATCTGCTGCTGTTTCAGCTTTTGGAAGTACAATCCAAAGAATTACATAAAGAAGTCCGATCAGAGAAGAAGAGATAGCGGCAGTGAAGATCCCCAGTACGAAAATTCCCAGCCAGATAGCTCTCATTGCGGTAATATCCATTCCTACATAGTGGGCAAGACCTGCACAAACTCCGGCAATCTTTTGTCGTTCAGGATCACGGAATAACTGCTTTTTATCGGTATATTCAGTCCCTGAGTTGTAGCTTTTTCTGGTATTTTTTTCAGAATAGTAAGCTTCTTCCTGTTCTTCAATCTTTTCAGGGCTTCCGATCTGTGCAATTACCTTTTCTACGTCGGTATCGTTAATCACTTCACGTTTTCCAAGAGAATCTCTGAAGATTTCTACCATTCTGATTTCTATGTCATGCATTACCTCATCCGCTTCTGAAGCATCCAGGGAGCTTCTCAGTGCATTCAGGTAATCGCTGAGCTTTATATATGCGTGTTCTTCTATGGTAAAAGAAAAACCTGCGAGTCCTATTGAGAGTGTCTTGTTCATAGCTTTGTTTTTTAATTTTTTTGAGTGATATGGTTTACTGAAGCGGTCAACTCATTCCATGTATTCTGAAGTTCATCCAGGAAAAGCTTTCCTTTTTCGGTGATCTGATAATATTTTCTCGGCGGCCCTCCCGTAGATTCTTCCCATCTGTAGGATAAGAACTCACCATTTTTAAGTCTTGTAAGGAGAGGGTAGAGGGTTCCTTCCACTACATCCAGTTTTCCTTTTTTTAGCTCATCAATAAGATCAGAAACATACATTTCGCGGTGATTGATGAGACTTAAAATACAGAATTCCAGAATTCCTTTTCGCATCTGCGCTTTGGTATTTTCGGTATTCATCTTTAATAAGTTTTGTTAATTAGTTATAGTTCCAGAATAAAAACCTAGCTAGATGAGTTTATTCTGATTTTACATTACAAAGATATGTAATTAAAATGGTATTATGCAATACAAAGTAGTGAAATTTTTCAAATAAATAATTTAATGTATTGATAATCAGATTAATAAATTTTAATTAAAATTTTCAATAAAAATGAATTAGGTTAAAATAGGCCTGAAAAAATGTTAAATCAGGCAAGTATTTGTATTTTTGTACAGGTTTTTTTTAATTCAAATGTTCCTTATCCAGATGACAGATATTTCTTTCATTTATCGTTTACTATTTTCTTTCATGCTGCTGGGACCATTATGTTTCGGGCAGCATCACTTTGAAATAAAGGATGGCTCCCAAAAGTACAATGCTGAAATTATGGCAGAAGAATGTGTGGATGATGGCTGCAGGGGAAAAGGGTCTGTGGTCTTATTTGATAAAAACGGAATTAAAAAGCAGACATTTCTGTCGCCGGACCTAATATTTTATTTTAAGCAGAATTTCAAACCTTCCAAAGGTATCATGACAATTACTCATGAGATGCTACGCGATGAACCTTTATATTTTGGTGATTTCAATTTTGACGGAACAGAAGATATAGCAGTGAGAAACGGCAACGGTGGAAATTACGGAAGCCCCTCCTATGATGTTTATGTTTTTAACTCCACTAAAATGCAATTTGTGCCCAGCAAAGAACTCACAGAACTGGCAAGCGGATATCAAGGAATGTTTGGGGTGGATGAAAAGAGCAAAAGACTGACAACCTTTGCCAAATCCGGACCTGTTTATTATACCTATGAATACGAAGTTGTTCCAGGAAAAGGAATCGTATTGGTATATGAAAAGATTGAGAATCACACTCATGAAATTGTGAAGACGACCATAAAAAAGAAAGTGAATAATAAATGGGTAGTGAAAAAAACTACCGAATAAAATGATAATTATAAAGTAAGATGAAAATACAGAAGGAGATAGATTTTATCCTGGCAGTAGATGCCCTGAAAAATGTACAGAGAAGAAATTATAACGCAGACGATTCCAGAAGGGAAAATACAGCCGAACATTCATGGCAGATCATTATTCTTGCCCAGATTCTGTACCCTTATGCAAAAAACCGTGCAGATATAGACCTGCTGAGGGTTATCAGAATGCTTTCCATTCATGATCTGGTGGAGATTGAAGCGGGAGACACCTTCCTTTTTGATGAACAGGCCATGATAGGGAAATTTGAAAGAGAAAAAATTTCTGCACAGAAGATATTTGGTATTCTGGATGAGCCACTGCGTACGGATTTTTTTAATCTGTGGCTTGAATTTGAAGAAGAGAAAACACCGGATGCCATATTTGCCTGTTCCATAGATCGGATTATGCCCTTTATTTTAAATTCCCATACCTCAGGGAAAAGCTGGACAGAGGCAGGAGTCACAGAAAGACAGATCAGAAATATGCTGGAAACAGCTATTACCAGAGCCTCAGATGAAATGGGAGAGGCTTTTGAGTTTCTGCTAAGCAAGAGCCTTGAAACCGAAAAGGTTTTAAAATAACCGCATATTTTATAAATAAAAACACTGCTCAGAAATTGGGCAGTGTTTTTTTTATTGGTAAAATTGATTTTTCTATTACTGATTAGTGAATTATTAGACTTTTTGTTTATGTATGTGCTTAATATTCGTATATTTAAGTAAAATATTTATAAAACAATTTGTTATGAAGAAAAAATTACTATTTATTGGTTTGTTTGCGGCAAGCCTTTCTTATTCGCAGGTAACAATCGGTTCTGGAACAAGAGTAGATACCAATGTAGGCCTGTCGTCCCCTATATCAATATATTACGCGTACACCTTATCACAACAGCTTTATCTGGCCAGTGAAATCGGAGGTCCGATGACGATTCAGCAGTTAAAGTTCTATACAAAAACTGCTCCTTCTGCATTAACTAATACAGGAGAAATAGATGTGTGGATCGGCCATACTTCTTTAAATGGATTCCAGAATACAATAAGTACCACCGGAGCAGGATGGATTCCTGTAGTACAGCAGCAAAAATCGCTTACAAGCGGCAACGTTTCCATTAACGGAAATGAAATTACGTTGGTTTTAGATACTCCATTCTCCTATAATGGTACTGACAATCTTGTGATTACGGTAGATGAAAACCGCCCGGGAAATGACGGGTCCAGCTATCCTTTCTATCAGACTGCCGATTATACAGAGGACATGACCCTTATCAACAGGAATGATACTACCAATCCGGACCCAGCCAATCCTCCGACAAACTATACCGGGCCATCTTCTACCCTTTCCTCCCAGGTACAGTCTAAAAAATACAAACCTATTCTTACACTCATCGGTCAGAATCTTGGGCTAGCAGAAGTAAAAACAGTTGGTGATGCAGAAGTTTCTCCCAATCCGGCTTCTGATTTTATTACAGTCACAAGCAAACGCCCGGTAAATTCTGTGGAGATATCAGATGCAAACGGAAGAAAAATGGGCAGTTCAGGATTAACAGATAATAAAATAGACGTGAGCAACCTGTCTGCCGGAATCTATTTTCTGAGAATCAATTTTAAAGACGGATTAACCACCACTAAAAAAATAATCAAAAAATAATCGCAGTTATTCCAGGGATGTTGTTTTAAGACAAAGTTTCGGGCGGCCGCAGGCCGCCCGAAACTTTCCAATATTTTTCATCCGTTAACTTTTATATCTGAATCCCCCGAAAGTAGATTAAGGATGAAAAATAGTATTCTACATAATACGGATAGGCTTTTTGAATTCATCGATGGCTACAAAAGTGAAATCACCTACAATAGCTCTTTCCCTTTCATAAGAATACATCTGTTCTGTGTAAATTTCCACATTTACCTTCATGCTGGTCTTTCCCACGTAGGAAACTTTTCCGATCAATTCAACAATGGTACCCGCAGGAATCGGTTTTTTGAAATCAATTTTATCGCTGCTTACCGTTACCACCCTTTTACGGGCAAAGCGGGTTGCAGTAATAAAAGCTACTTCATCCATCAGCTGCATGGCTGTACCTCCGAAAAGAGTGTCATAATGATTCGTAGTATTGGGGAAAACCGCTTTAAAAATCCTGGTTTCGGACGCTTCAATTCTTTCTTCTGTTGTCATATTTCATTATTAATTAAAGCGAGATGAATAAATTAAAACAACAGAACAATAACAGGAACCATAGGAATTCCTGAAATAATTCATCGGATCAATAAACTTCAAATCGCGAAAGTTTTTTGTTTAAAGAAATGGCAGGTCTCCTGACTTGTAACATCTATTATCTCCTTCCCGTACCCTGCACAGTGGATTCTTTGATAAAGACTTCAGTTACTTACAGTTGCGCGACAGTCCGTGATTTCCACACGGTTCCCTTTTAATCTGCGTTAAGCAGAACCAGTTCCTGTGATGAATAAGTACAAAACTTTTTCAGGGGCAAAAATAAGGATAATGCAGAAAAAAATAGCAATTATTCCGGATTATTATAAATGATCTGGCTCATTACCCTTCCTTCCTTGATCGTCCAGAGGGTAGTATATCTGTTTTCACCGGATCCGTTGATCATATAAAGATAGATGTGGTCGTTATCCAGGGAAGTTACCCCGATATTATTGAAATCCATGGTTGGCTGGAACATATTTTTAATAGCTTCACGAACAAAAACAGAACCCCTCCCGGGCTGCTGCACCCTGATTGATTTGATTTCCATTAAACCCTCAGGAAGCTCCCCTTTGATGCCCCATGGTTTTACCTTGTCAATTGTAAGAATTTTTCCGTCAGCATCTTTTTCCTGTTTACGGTAGCTGGCGTTGGACGGATATACATCAATAACCACCTTAGTTCTTTGGGAGGTGGGAATCTTTGGATTACTGTTATCTGTGAAAATTAAGGATTTTCCGTTTTTAGATTTGGAAGGGGTAAATGCGGGAAGCTGGTCTACGAAAGAAATACGTCCTTTGTTTACCATGCCTTCTTTGTCAAGCGTTTCATATCTTACAAAAGGCTTATCATCTTCTTGCTTTTCAGGATATTTAATCCAGATCCATTCCGTTTCTCCCGGTGCAGGCTTTACATAAACAAAAACATCACCTTTACGCATACGGATCTTATCAACAATTTTTCTGTAATCCTCCTTGTGTACACGTACATTGGCATAACCGTCCTCAGCTTTTACAACACCGAAGGGAACTTTACTCTGTCCTTTAACGGATGCTAATAAAGAGAAAATACTGAAAGCGGACAGATACAATGCTTTGTTTACGGAAATCATGATAAATTTTTTTGACCCTCAAATATATAAATTAAAAACTTTTCGGAAGATAATTAAATCGTCTCAGTTCCTCAAAATCTTTAATCTTTCTTAAATAAGTCTGCGAAAGAAGGTAAACATCATCTGCCATCCGGAAGACAGACTCATAATTATGATCCGAAATAATAATGCCTTTATGGGGAGACTGCCCTTTGATAATTCTTTCCATTTCATCACAGAGTTTAGGGGAAATCCCGCTGAACGGCTCATCCAGCAGAATAAAATCCGCATCGGAGTAAAGGATAATAAGGGTTTCTACGATTCTTTTTTCTCCTCCGGACAGATGCCTGGTGGTTTCCTCTAAAAATGGTTTCATCAGATCTAGCTGATTAAGTTTTTCCGTGTTTTCTCTATTACAGAACAGGGGAATTAAATTTCTGATTTTAATATTTTTAGGAAGGAAAGACGTGCGCTGAGGTAAATAGACAATCCTGTTTTTCCGGTCAGAAAGGCTTTTAAGAACAATGTCATCATATCTGATAAACTGGGTATCTCCTTTTACCGTTCCGAAGATGATCTGAAGCAGGGTAGATTTTCCGCCGCCTGAAGGGCCCAGAATCCCTGAGATTTTTCCGGTTTCACAGCTTATAAAAACATCCTGAAGGATTTTCGTGGTACCAAAAGATTTTGTAATACTGTCTGCATGAAGCTTTTTCATATACCGGAGAGGAGTTTTATCATTAAACTTAGCGACAAGGTAAGGATCCAGAGAACCCGTCTTGAAAATCCAAAGTTGGCATAAAAGAAATATTCACCTTTAAGCCTTATATCATAAATGAAAAAATGGAGTAGAGGGAGGATCAGGGAAAAGCCCAGTCCGAAATTTTTTATGTTAGATCCACTTAAAAAACAAACAAGCAGAGAAAATAGCACTGCCGGAATAAGGAGTTTCTGATAAAAGATCCGGAGAACTCTGATATTTTTACCCATTGTTCAAAAATACGGATAAAAAATATCAGCAGACAGCATTAAATATATCTGTTATCTTGAAAAATGTAAAAATCTTTGATTTTTCCTTAATTCACCTTAGAGCTTAATGGTTAAAAAATAAAACAGCACTGATTTTCAGTGCTGTTTTTTATGCTTATAATATCATAACAATATTAAATCCGTTCTAATTCCTCCGCATCAATCGTGGTTTTAAACGTTCCATAGTTCACGATTACTTTATTTCTGGAAATTTTTTCAATAGTTCCCACACTGGTACTTCCGGTAATCCGTACACGCTGCCCTACCTTCATCCAAACCGCACGGTCGCTTTTACGTTTTTCTTCCAGCTTTTCATTGGTTTCTGCAATCTTTTCGATAACCTCTTCCTTTTTAAGCTGCTGCGTAATCTTCCTCTTCACAACCTGTAAACGCTTGGATTCGTCCTTGTCGGCTCCCAGTTTTCTGAATTTCTCCTGTTCCAGCAATTTAACGAAATCTTTCACCACATCTTTCCTGGATTTTCCTTTCGTATAGCTGTCGATAAAAGTTTCAATCTTATTTCCGAACTGAAGCTTGCGGTGTTCCTCTTCGTACAGTTTCTGGAAGCTGAACAATTTCTGCTGAAGCTGTTCGTTCAGCTTCTGAAGGTTGTCTCGTTTATCTTCAACAGATTCTTTTCTTTCAGCAAGGTCAGACTTCAGTTTTTCAACCTCAAACTTTTCCTGTTGTAGCTTTACAATAGTTTTATCAAGGTTAACGATATCATGTTCTACTTTTTTCTTGGCAGCATGAATGATAAACCTTGGAATTCTGTTTTTCTCCGCTACCTCAAAAGTAAAGGAGCTTCCTGCCTGTCCCACTTCCAGCTTATACATAGGTTCCAGTGTTTCCTCATTGAAGAGCATGGCTGCATTCTGGGCATTCGGAAGCTGTTCAATCACCAGCTTGATATTCGTATAGTGTGTGGTAATAATAGCGAAACTCTTCTTATCATAGAAATACTCCATGAAGCTTTCAGCCAGCGCACCACCCAGCTCAGGATCAGAACCGGTTCCGAATTCATCAATAAGCAGCAGGGTTCCTGCATCCGCCTCACGGATGATTCCGGACATCTTCTTCAGTCTTGAAGAATAAGTAGATAAATGGTTTTCAATGGATTGATTATCCCCAATATCCGTCATGATCTTATCAAAGAAAAACATTTCCGATCTCGGATGTACCGGAACCAAAATGCCACTCTGGATCATCAGCTGAAGCAGTCCTACCGTTTTAAGGGTGATGGATTTACCTCCTGCATTCGGTCCTGAAATACAAATAATCCTGTTATGTTCCGTAAGGGAAAGGGTTTGAGGATGAATGGTCTTGTTTTCCTGCTTATTTCTCAGCCATAATAAAGGATGATAAGCATCTTTCAGCCTTAATGTTTTATGGCGGTTGATTTTCGGAAGAATTCCGTTTACCAGCTCTCCAAACTTGGCCTTCGCTCTTGTAAGGTCAAGATCAAAAATATACACCTGATATCTCCAGAGTTGTGGCTGGAATTCTGCCAGTTCTGCAGTAAGCTTTCTAAGGATTTTATCAATTTCCTTTTTCTCTTCCTCTTCGTTTTCACGCAGCTTGAAATAATGTTTTACCACACTGTCAGGCTGGATATACGTAATGGAACCTGTTTTTGAAATACCGAGAACCCTTCCCGGAACTCTTTTCTTGAATCCTGATTTTACTGCCAGTACCCTTTGGTCTTCAATAATACTTTCGCGGATGTCATCCAGAAACTCACTCTGCCCGTAATTGAACAGCGCACGATTAAAATTTTCCTGAATCGCTTTTTTGGCATGCTGGATCTCCGCTCTCAGTTCCTTTAAAATAGGAGAGGCCTCACTTTTAACTTCCCCAAAACGGTTAAAGACCTTATCTACCTTATCAATGATTTCTTTTCTGAACTCCAGGACAGAAACTTCTTCCATTAAAGTAGGGAAGGTTTCAGGCATGGTAGGGAAAAACTTCTGTAGTTTCCCGATCTGTTCCGTGATGGCTTTTATTTTGATGAAAGCACTGTTTTCCAGACGGTAATTCTCGATCAGCATGAGCTTGAGCTCATTTTCAATATCTTCATATTCATCGAACGGAATTGCATTTGAACTTTCAAAACTCGAAAGATATTCCGACGTTTTTTTCAGTGAAAGTTCCGCCTCGTCAATTTCCATCGGACGAAGTTGAAGAATTTTTTCTCTCGTTTTAGGAGAATACGCAAATGGAGAAATTTCCGCGAGCAATTGCGGAAACTCTAATTCGTTTAAATCTTCTTTGTCTATATACACACTGCAAATTTACGGATAATTTGAGAATGAGCAGATTTGATGATTTGAAAATGTTTGTCATGATCAGGATTTATTATTTTTGAAAAATGAAACTGGAAACTGAAAGATTACATTTAAAGGAGATCAACGAAAGCCATGTTGACGATATTCTGAAAATTCGAAGCAACGAAATCACGAATCAGTTTGTTCAGAGAAATTCTCCGAAAAATAATTATGATGCCCTGCAGTTTATTTTAACGGTTAAAGAAAGAACTCAGAACAATCAGACGGCTTATTGGGGAATTTCTTTAAAAGATCAACCGAATCTTATAGGAACAATATGTCTCTGGAACTTTTCTGAAGACAGAACCGTTGCTGAAGTCGGTTACGAATTATTACCCGATTATCACAGGCAGGGAATCATGTCAGAAGCTTTGAAAGCCGTTTTGAAAGCCGCTTTTAGTGAACTGCATTTTCAGGAAATTCTGGCAATGACCAATAAGCATAATGAAAACTCAAAAGGCCTTCTTGTAAAACATGGTTTTACTTTAATGGAAGGCAGAACAGATGAAGGATTTCCTCATAACCTTGTTTTTAGTCTGAAAAATTAAATGCTCCAAGCATTCTATGATTTATCGGAAAATTTGATATTGCCTGTTTTTTAATTTATATTTGAACTTTTATCATACAAACCATGAAAAAGTTTTTAACCGTTATTGCCATTTTAGCAGTCATTTTCTTTATTATTCTGCAGGTTTTTATGTGGTATAATAAAAATAACATCATGAGCAATCAGGCAGTTTTCAAAATTTACCTGGATGTAAAAGATGAAGATATGGATGAATATTTCGGAGTGGAAAAAGGAACTTACAACAAAGATAAACATATGATTGTCTGTGATCTTCCTGTAAATGCTGCAGCTTTCAAGCCGCACAGCCAGATTGTTAACCGTAATATTGGCGAAATCAGCTGTGATGAAAAATATAATCCGGAGATGCATGATAAATATGATCAGACTGAGCTTACCGATGGCGGAAGCATGACGCTGATAATTCTTGATAATAGTTCATCTGTTCCTGCTCAGATGGTTAATGAAAACTTAGGCGGAGCAAGCATTGTCGCAAAAAGACAGGTATATTTCGACTATGGTAAAGGAATGATCAATCATATTGTTTTAGCCAAAGATAAAATATACGATTATTGTAATAAATAATAAACCGAAGTTAAAATTGATAACCACCCATCAATTTTCAAATTAGCCCATTTTCAAATTCACAAATTTCCTCATATGACCTGGACAGAAGTTTTAGCCCCGATAAAAAATACAGAATATTTTAAAACCCTTTGGGAGAAAGTAAAGAAGGAGTATGCTGCGACAAAGGTATTCCCACCGAAAGATCAGATCTTCAGAGCACTGGAAATCACACCTTTTGATGATGTTGAAGTTGTGATTATCGGACAGGATCCTTATCATAATGACTATCAGGCAAATGGGCTGTGCTTCTCCGTTTCCGAGCAGGTGGCTGCACCCCCTTCCCTTAAAAATATTTTTATCGAATTAAAGGATGACCTTGGAGTGGTGAGAACATCCAAAGAGCTGGACGACTGGGGAAAACAGGGAGTTCTTCTTCTGAATGCTACCTTAACAGTTCGGGCCCATACTCCGAACTCTCATAAAGATCTGGGATGGGAAAAGTTCACCGATTTTGTGATCAAAGAGATTTCAGATAAAAAAGAGAACGTGGTTTTTGTACTTTGGGGAGCTTTTGCCCAGAAAAAAGCCGAACTCATTGATCCGGCTAAACATTTTATCCTAAAATCGGCGCACCCGTCACCGTTTTCTGTTCACAGAGGATTTTTCGGAAGCAAACCTTTTTCAAAGATCAATGAATATCTTGTGTCAAAAGGTAAGAAACCTATTTCCTGGTAGGCACTGAAGTTTCATCTGCTTTTTTAATGCTGATCCCGATCCTGTATTTTCCGGAAAGGGCTCTGGCTCCTTCCTGGGATTTAGGATAAGGGGTTACTTCTTCCAGTGTAATAACATATCCGTTAAAGTCTTCAGACTGATGGTAATTTTTACCCGGATGATTTAAAGTGGCAAGATTCAGGACCATAGGCCGGGAAGTGGTCAGCATGGCTTCTACCTGCGCTACGGCAGCTCCGGCCCAGATACAGTTTACGCCCTCAGGACAGCGGCTGTCCTCGGAAATTCCTTTAAAAGTAACATTCATCTGGTACTCGTCCAGAAATTTATTTTCTCCTTCATTCAGGTAAACAATTCCTTTCTGGTTTTTAGGCTGAGAGCCGGAAGGATCAGTCATGGCTGTTGCTGTAGTTTTGGAAGGCGTTCTATCATTCTTTTGGGCATTGCATCCGGCTAAGGCAAGCATTCCCAGGGTTAATATGAGGGCTTTATGGAACATAATCTGTCTTTTAATTTTAAATAATATCGAGCATATCTAATACTACTACCAAAAACATTGCCACACCTACTACAAAACTAAAACCGGTTCCGTAAATAAAACCTACAAAAGCTCCTTTGGTTGACTGTAAAGCCTTTTTCATATCCTTACTGTCATGCAGCAGCTCCCCTATAAAGACCCCTGCAAACATTCCGATCAGGAAGCCTAAAGGAATAGGAATAAATAACCCGACAATTGTTCCTACAACAGAACCTATGCTTCCCCAGCGTGTTCCTCCGTATTTTCTGTTGGTCCTGGCCGGAATTACGTAACTCAGAACCGCAGAAGCAGCTGTAAGAATTCCGAAAGCCCATACATAAATCATGGGAAGATCAGAATCTGTTCCGAATTTATAAATCAGAAGTCCGCAAATACTGAGCAGAAGTCCGGGAAGGATCGGAAGAAAAGTTCCAAGTATGCCCAAAACCAGTAAAATAAGGCATAGAATATTAATCAGGGTCGTATCCATTCTTTAAAATTATAAA
The DNA here is from genome assembly GCF_001295265.1 of Chryseobacterium indologenes. Taxonomy (GTDB): domain Bacteria; phylum Bacteroidota; class Bacteroidia; order Flavobacteriales; family Weeksellaceae; genus Chryseobacterium; species Chryseobacterium indologenes_A. The sequence continues at coordinate 50,929 of NZ_LJOD01000002.1, forward strand.
CGCAAGATAGGAAAAAAGAAGATTTACAGAAGGATTTTAAGAATTTGGGATGAAAATTGATTGTGAATTGTAACATCATCCTTCTTAATTTTATAAATTTGCTGTAATGAAAGACGAAATTCAGGATACCAAAAATTTTTTGCAGGAAATCAGTGACCAGCTTTACATCTATATCAGTCAGGTAACCCCTGCCGGTCTGGATTGGGTGGTTCATATTATTGTGAAACTGGCATTGCTTTGTGCTGTCTTTCTGGTGGTGGATTTCATTTTTAAATTCATCATCAACTTTATTTTCAGATTTTTCCGGAATGATGATAAATATCCGGTAATACGTTCCATTTATCAGTCGAAGATCACAAACTCTGTTGCTCATTTTGCTGCTCTTCTTGTTGTGGGGGCTATACATCCTTCCATATTTCCGGCTACCGCTCTGCCTAAGACGACAACGTTTATCAACAGGTCTGTCAATTTAGGCCTGGTGCTTATTCTGGCGGGAATGCTTTACCGGTCACTTACCGGTTTCAGGAATTACTTCACCATCAAGCAGGATTTCTATAAAATCATGGCGCTGAATGCCATTTCGGAGACCGTAAAAATTTTAGGAATTTTTGTTTTTTCCGTAGTCGGGATCTGTGTAATTTTCGGGATTAAAGGGACCACTATTGTAGGAAGTCTGGGGGCTATTACCGCCGTACTGGTATTGGTTTTCAGAGATACTATCCTGGGGTTTGTAACCGGGATACATGTAGCAACGTCTAAAAATCTGAAAGTAGGAGACTGGGTAAGCATTCCGAAATACAACATCGAAGGAAATATTACAGAAATAAGCCTTCTGACTACAAAGATCACCAATTTTGATAAGACCGTTTCCACGATACCAACCTACGACCTTCTGACCACAGAGATCAAAAATCTGCAGATCATGTCTGAATCCAATACCAGGAGAATCAAGAAATCGATTTACTTTAATATCAATTCTTTTAAATTTTTAACAGAAGAAGATATTGAACGTTTGAAAGAGATTAACCTGATTTCGGATTATATTGAAGAGAAAACCCAGGAAATTAAAAAAGAAAAAGAAAGCCTGAGGCATAATGATAAAACAATCAATGGCAGACAGCTTACCAATATCGGGGTTTTCAGATATTATGCCCAGAAATATATTGAGAACGATCCTGATATTGATAAAAACGGGGCCAAAATGGTCCGTCAGCTAGATATTACACCGCAAGGCCTGCCTCTGGAGGTATATTGTTTTGCCAATGATTCCAAATGGGAACATTTTGAGCAGATCCAGGCTGATATTTTCGATCATCTGCTGGTGGCCTCAAAAGAATTTGATCTGCAGGTCATGCAGGTGAGCGTAAAAGTGTAAAACACAGGATTAACTTCTGAAACAGATAATAATATAAGAGAGTAAAATACAGAATTCAGAATTGTCTGGATCTGAATCTAATCTCCAACTTCTAAAAAAGATATGACAAAACTAAGCGTAAACATCAATAAAATCGCAACATTAAGAAATGCCAGAGGAGGCGATACGCCAAGTGTAACAGAAGCAGCGGTGAAAATCCAGGAATTCGGAGGACAGGGAATTACCATCCATCCAAGACCTGATGAAAGGCATATAACCAGAAAAGATGTCTACGATCTGAAGCCTTTGGTAACCACAGAGTTCAATATTGAAGGAAACCCGCACCGTCATTTTATTGATATGGTGCTTGATGTAAAGCCTGAGCAGGTAACATTGGTTCCTGATGCTGACGATGCCATCACTTCAAATGCGGGCTGGGACACGAAAAAACATCTGGATTTTCTGACAGACATCATTGCAGAATTTAAAAATGCAGGGATCCGTACTTCCATTTTCCTTGATCCAATGCCGGAATTGGTAGAATACGCTGCAAAAACTGGGGCGGACAGAATTGAGCTGTATACGGAAGCGTATGCTAAAAATTACCTTTCCAATAAAGAAAAGGCCGTAAAGCCCTATTATGATACGGCTGTTGTAGCAGCAGATCACGGATTAGGAATCAATGCCGGGCATGATCTTAGTCTTGAGAATTTAAAATATTTTGCAGACAATGTTCCCAATCTGCTTGAAGTGTCAATTGGCCACGCACTCATTTCGGAAGCTTTGTATATGGGACTTGAAAATACAGTTCAGGCTTATCTGAAGAGACTGGCCAAATGGTAAAGACAAATAAGGCAGGATGAATATCTGGCCTTTTCCTTTCTGAATTTTTTCAAAACAATCTGAACAGATACTTAGTAAGCTCTTTTTCGTATGATTGGTTTACTTTCTGATTATTAATTTTTAAAATTTTAATTCCTAAAAAATGGAAATCTTAAACTCAAAAATATTCGGTGAAAATTTAACAGCACCCCCCCTTCTCGTGTTCCACGGGTTGTTTGGAATGCTTGATAACTGGGGGAGCTTCGGGAAAGATCTGGGAGAATATCTTCCGTTACACCTGATTGATCTCAGAAACCACGGGAGAAGCTTTCACTCAGACCAGATGTCCCATGACGACCTTGCGGATGACATTGCCCGATATATGGATCACTACGGAATTCAGAAAGCCAACGTTTTAGGGCATTCATTAGGAGGGAAAGCAGTAATGCAGTTTGCCATAAAATATCCGGAAAGAGTAGAAAAGCTGATTGTGGTTGATATTTCACCGAAAGCATATCCTCCGCACCATCAGGGAATTATTAAAGCTCTTGAAACCGTAGATTTTAATACCGTTGGGTCAAGAAGCGATGTGGAAGCCATTCTTGCCCGGTATATTCCTGAGAAATCAACCATTCAGTTCCTTGCAAAAAACCTGTACTGGGATGACAACAAACAGCTGAACTGGAGATTCAATCTTAAAACACTTTCTGAAAAATATAACGAATTTGTTTCGAATGCTGTAAAATTTGGCGTATTTGAAGGAGATACCTTATTTATTGCAGGGGAAAAATCAAATTATATCCTGCCACAGGATGAGTATGGCATTAAACAGCAGTTTCCAAAAGCTCAACTGGTCACGGTGAAAAATGCGGGACATTGGGTACAGGCAGAAAATCCTGTTGATTTCGCCGTAGTTGTTAAGCGGTTTTTAGGTTTGGATTGAATTGATTCTCTGTTTCTTAGATTTTAGTTAAAATTTTCTTAAAATAAGATAATATTTCCCCAGGTAATGAAATTTTTGTACTTTAGTTTTAGAGAAAAACTAAAAATATTAACTTATGGAAAAGAAAAACTCAAAAAAACCGTTCTTTGCTTCGTTTTTAGAGAAACAAATTCAGGATCCTGAAAAAATTCAGGGAGGTGGTATTACTGATCCTTCAATGGATATTGTAACCTTACCGGCACAAGATCAGATTACATCAGTTAACTTTGACACTGTAACTCTTCCCGTTAAGGACAACGTTGTTACCATGAAACATCCTTCTGACAGTGATGAAGCCGGAGAACTGGATTACCTGTAACCACAAAAACAGAGATCTTTATTACTAACCAAACTAAAATACTATGAAAAAGAACAACTCTAAGAAACCGTTTTTTGCTTCATTTTTAGAAAAGCAGATTCATGATCCGGAAAAAGTACAGGGAGGAGGAACAACTCCTGATACCGATGTGATCACTCACCCTGCTACAGACGGAAGTACATCACCCGTTCTTGATAATATGACAACCCCGAGACAGGACTATATCGAGACCAAGAAGTATCCATCCGACAGTGATGAAGCCGGAAACTTTTAACCCCCAAATTCAATTATTATGAAAAACAAAAATTCAAAAAAGAAGCCGTTTTTTGCATCCTTTCTGGAAAAGCAGATTAGAGACCCTGAAACTGTAAAAGGAGGCGGAACAGAAATTATTACCATCCCTGAAAAAGATGTAATAACAAAACCGTCAGTAGATACAGCCACCTCTCCGAAAGACGACATGGCCCACACGCTGAAATATCCTTCCGACGGAGATGATGACGTGCCTACGCTTCCGCTTTAATAATGAAATAACAACGTTAATACAATCATATCAAAGGAAACTTACCACTAAGTTTCCTTTTTTAATAAAACCGGCACATGATTCTCTGCATCACCCATTCACAGGATTTTTATAATATTGATATCTTTTTTGAATATCTTGCTTCCAGGAATATTCCCTATTTCAGGCTGAATTCAGACAGGATGAACCATCTTCAGAAAATAAATGTAAGCGAAGATTCATTTGAGCTGACTGATGAAAATGGAAATACCATTCATTCCGCTGAGATAAAAGCAGTATGGCATAGAAAAGCCTGGGGGATAAAAGCTCCTGAAGAACTGGATAAAGATTATGAGAAAATATTCCTTAAAGGATATGAAAATATCCGTTACAACCTTATCACTGTTCTTGAAGATGTACCATGGATCAATCCTTACGAAAATGAAAGAAAAATAGATGGAAACAAAATGCTCCAGCTGAAACTTGCAGATAAAAATGGTTTAACTATTCCAAAAACTATTTTTTCCAATGATGAAGAGAAGATACTCTTTTTTTTTAATGCATACTGTGAAGGAAAAGCTGTAGCCAAACTCCATAGTCTGACCACAAAATCCATGAGTGGAGAGAGCCTGATTTCAACAATGATCATTGACGGGACAACGCTTGATCATATCTCAGATATTGCCTATTGTCCCATGATTTTTCAGCCTTATATCGACAAAGAATATGAACTTCGCATCGTATATATCGCCGGTGAGTTTTTTACCGGAAAGATCAATAACAGCGAGCATGCTGACTGGAGAATTGCACATGAAGGCCAGTTCTGGTCAGCTTATGAATTGCCGGTGCACATCAAAGCAGGATTAACTTCCATGATGGAAGAAATGGGGCTTTATATCGGTGCAATCGATATGATCAGAGGAAAAGACGGGGAATATTATTTTCTCGAAGTAAATCCGCAGGGAGAATGGGGAATGCTGCAGAAAGAGCTGAACTTTCCCATAGCAGAAAGAATTGCCGACAACCTTATAAAAAGAATCCATACCCATGAATAAAATTTTAATCATTACCCATACCGCAGATAATTTCTCCATTGAAAAAGTAACAGAATACGTAGAAAAGAACGGTTGTGAGGTCATCCGTTTCGATGTTGACCTTTATCCGCTTCAAAACAAACTCACCACTTCTTTTCAGGATGGTAAGTGGGTAAGTATTCTTGAAACACCGCATGCTAAACACCGGCTGGATGATATTGCCGCCGTCTGGTACAGAAGAGCATACAATATGGGCCATGGCCTTAGAGAAGAAATGGATCCTAAATTTTTTGGAGCAGCGATGGGAGAGATCCGTAACACACTTTTCGGATTCTTGGAATCTATAGATGCTTATTCTCTTGGAAAACCAAGTGTGTACCGAAGGCTGGACAGTAAAGAGGAACAGCTTAAAATTGCTGATAAGATAGGACTTAAAATTCCTGAATCATGCATCACCAATAACCCTGAAGAAGCCAGAAAATTCATTCTGAAACACCAGAATGTAGTTGCTAAAATGCAGACAGGATTTGCCATTTATGAAGATGGAGTAGAATGTGTGGTATTTACCAATGTCGTAAGTGAAGATAAACTTGAAGAACTGGATTCTCTTCTTTACTGCCCGATGCAGTTCCAGAAGAAAATTGAAAAGAAAAAAGAGCTTAGGGTAACCGTTGTAGGCCGCGATGTATATACTTTTGAAATTGATTCCCAGCAGTCTGAAGAAGCTAAAATAGACTGGCGAAAAGACGGAGTGAATCTCATCAAAAAATGGGAAAGAACAGAACTTCCTGCAGATATAGAACAGAAAATTCTGGAGCTTCTGGATGTTTATAATGTTGATTACGGCGCTATTGATATTATTGTTTCTCCGGAAGATGAATATTACTTTATCGAAATTAATGCTGCCGGTGAGTTTTTCTGGCTGGATAACCTCACGGACGGGCATCTTATCTCAAAAAGTATTGCCGATGTGCTTTGTGATAAAGCGCCTAGAAGAAATAATATGGTCCTGGCATAACAAAAGCAGAGTTTTTGTCAGGAAGTGATGTCGTCAGGATTTTTAAGATATAATTCGAAGAGGTCTGCGTGATCCGCCCGATCTGTGAGCAAAAAAATCTCAATCAGCAGAGGCTGCTTTATATTTAATATTTACTAAACGTTATAGGTTTCCAAAGCCTATAACGTTTTTAAGTGAAAAGCTTTTCCGTTCAGGATCCCAAATATTTTATAAATTAAGCAGAATTCTGCTTTAAAAATCGCAAATTTGCAGAAGCAGTTTTTCATGGTATAATGGAGAATTGCTGAATAGAAAATATTGTCATATTTTAGTCAGCAATCAAGTAGAATAATTAATGGTTTTTGTAACGGGTGCAACCGGAATCCTGGGAAGGGTAATCGTTTTGGAGCTTCTTAAAAGAGGCAGAAAAGTACGGGCTTCCAAAAGACCGGGCAGCAATTTAAACGATGTAAGGCATTCTTACAGTTTTTATACGGAAGATCCTGATGGCTTTTTCAATAAGATTGAGTGGGTGGATGTAGATTTTGATGATCAGAGCTCCCTGCAGGATGCGTTGAAAGGGGTAAATGAGGTCTATCATTGTGCCGCAAAAGTAGGATTTGATCCGAAAGACGATAAAGAAATGTACCATACCAATGTAAAAGGTACAGAAAATCTCTTATATGCGTGTGAAGGTTCAGAGGTTAAAAAGTTCCTTCATGTAAGTACAATTGCTGTTTTAGATACATTCAATGAAAAAGGAGAGCTGGATGAAAGTTCAGATTTCAATCCCAAAGAAGAACATTCTGCCTATGGAATTTCCAAGCATCTTGCTGAAATGGAAGTGTGGAGAGCATCTGCAGAAGGCCTTAACACAGTAATTGTAAACCCCGGAATGATCATCGGAAGCGGCAACTGGGGACAGAGCAGCGGTGATATTTTTCCGACTTTTGAAAAAAACAGTTTTACATTTTCCGGCGGTACCAGCTATGTAGACGTAAGAGATGCTGCTAAAATTTCTATAGAACTGATGGATAAAAATGTTTTTGGAGAGCGCTTTATCCTTATTTCTGACAATAGAAGATATGCGGACCTCGGAAAGCAGATCAGATCGAAGCTTGGCCTTAAAGAAGCCAGAATTCTTACCAGATCTCAGCTTAACCTGGGAAGGGCTGCCAATATTCTCTTCGGATGGCTGGTTCCCAAACTGAGAATGATTACGAAATCAAACATAGAATCGATCTCATCACTCAACACCATTTCCAATCAAAAAATTAAAGAAAGGCTGGATTATCAGTTTATTTCTGTAGAAGAAAGCATTGATTTCCATCTTAAAAATTATATTAACGACAAAAAGCTGACTCAATGAATCTTGCAGAGGCAATTATCCTTAAAAATGTAGAAAAACATCCTGTAAAATCAGCAATCGGCTTTAAAAAGAAAGAAACCTGGAAAGAGCTGAGCTGGAAAAAATTCGGTGAAATTGTTTTTAAAACAGCCAATGCACTGAAAAATGCAGGAATTCAGGAGAATGATAAAGTGGCGATTTATTCAGATAATTCTTCTGAATGGATGATCTTTGATCTGGCTTCCATGGCAATTGGAGCAGTTACTGTTCCTGTTTATTCCACCAATAACGCTGAACAGGCAGAATATATCATTAATGATTCCGGAGCTAAGGCTGTTCTCACTGGAAATCAGGCACAGTACGATGCATGTCTGGAACTGCTTCAGAAAGAAGATAACAGCCTTGAAACCATTGTTGTATCCAAAAAAGCAGTCTGGATCAAGAAAGAATTCAACAGTTTTTATCTGGAGGATTTCATTGCTAAAACATCTCCTAAACTGGAAATCTGTAAGAAAGAATATGAAGATACCGCTACTTTGATTTATACTTCGGGGACTACCGGAACTCCGAAAGGCGTTATGCTAACTCACGGAAACTTTATCAAAGCCTTTGATTCCCATTTTGAATTTTTTAAATTTAAAAATTTTGAAGAAGAATTGTCACTGGCATTTCTTCCTCTGAGCCACGTTTTCGAGAGAAGCTGGAGCCTGTTGTGTCTTTATGGAGGAGCAAGAGTATATTTTCTTGAAGATCCAAAGAATATAGCAAAAGCTTTGGAAGAAGTAAAACCAACGATGATGTGTGCAGTACCGAGGTTCTTCCAGAAAGTATATGCAGGAGTGCTGGAAAAGGCAGAGGAAGGTTCTTCAATAAAAAAGAAAATTTTTAACTGGGCCCTGAAAACAGGATGGCAGACTGCCGAACTGAGAAGAAATGAAAAATCGGTTCCTTTCGGATTAAAACTGAAAGAAGCAGTTGCAGATGCTTTAGTTTTCAGTAAAATAAAAGAAAGAATGGGAGGGAGACTTTGGTTCCTGCCATGCGGAGGGGCTTCTCTTTCTCCGGAAGTCACAAAATTCTTTGAATCTGTAGGCATTCACGTGACAGTAGGATACGGACTGACCGAAACCACGGCAACCCTTACACTTTTCCCTTTAACTCATTTTGAACACGCCACCAGCGGGAAGCCGCTTCCCGGAGTGGAAATCCGTATCGGGGAAAGTGATGAAATCCAGGCAAAAGGAAACGGAATCATGAAAGGCTATTACAATAAGCCGGAAGAAACACAGAAAGTATTTACAGAGGATGGATGGTTTAAAACCGGAGATGCCGGAAAATTTGATGAGAAAGGAAACCTGATCATTACAGACAGGATTAAAGACCTGATGAAAACATCAAACGGTAAATACATTGCTCCGCAGCAGATTGAAAACCTCCTGACCAACAATAATTTTATCCAGCAGATCATGCTGGTTGCAGAAGGAAGACAGTTTGTTTCAGCCCTGATTGTTCCGAACTTTGAATTCCTTCAGGATTATATCAAGAAAAATAATATTCCGTTCAGCGGCTGGGAGCAGGCAGTGAGCAACGATAAAGTAATCAGCTTTTATAAAGAAAAGCTTAAAGAACTGCAAAGTCATCTGGCGGATTTTGAAAAGGTGAAAAAATTCACTTTAATGCCGGCAGAATTTGACATCAACACCGGAGAAATTACTCCAACGCTGAAAGTTAAAAGAAATGTAGTACTGAAAAAATACGCAGATATTATAGAAAAAATGTATTAAAATAAAACATCGGGAATCCTAAAGAGCGGATGCAAGGGCAAAAAAAATTATAGCTTAAGTGTTTAAAAAGCTTTTTAAGAGAATAATGTTTTATCATTCAAATCAGATTTATGACAACACAAGAATTTCTGGGAAAACAGGATTTTACCGTACATACACAAACCGTTTCAGAGAGCTGCCCTTCCAATATTGCGCTTATCAAATACTGGGGAAAATACAAGGATCAGATCCCTGCCAATCCAAGTATAAGCTATACACTGAACCATTGCAAAACCAATACTTCGATGGAGTTTCAGGCAGACGAGTCTTTCTCTGTACAGACTTTCCTGGCAGGAAATGAGGAAGTGAAATTTGCAGAAAAAATAGAAAAATATTTCAGAAATATTGAATCGTATCTTCCCTGGATTCTGAAAGGGAAATACATCATCAGGACAGAAAATACATTCCCGCACAGCTCAGGAATTGCCAGCTCTGCTTCAGGATTTGGAGCGATTGCAAAATGCCTTATGAAGCTGGATGAGACGTTTTCCGAAGCAGTTTCTGAAGAAGAATCTTTAAGAAAAGCTTCCTTTCTTGCCCGTTTGGGAAGTGGAAGTGCCTGTCGGAGCTTATATAACGGACTTGTTGTATGGGGAACTTCCGATGAGGTAAAAGGAAGTTCGGACTTGTTTGCCGTGCAATATCCGGACAGTGACATTCATGATATATTTAAAAATTTCAACGACTGGGTTCTGCTGATTCATGAAGGACAGAAGAGTGTTTCTTCAACTGTTGGGCATGGGCTGATGAAAACCAATCCTTATGCTGAAAGAAGATTTCAGGAAGCCAGAGAAAACTTCGTTCCCATGAAGGAAATCCTGAAAAACGGAGATATGGAGCAGTTTATCAGGCTGGTAGAACATGAAGCCCTTACATTACATGCTATGATGATGATGAGTGATCCTGCCTTTATCCTTATGAAAACAGGTACGCTTGAGGTGATCAATAAGATCTGGGATTTCAGGAGAGAAACGGGATTATCTTTGTTCTTTACACTGGATGCCGGAGCCAATGTACATTTGTTATTCCCGAATGACGGTTCAGAAGAAAAAATCAAAATATTTATAGAAGAAGAACTGTTACAGCATACCCAGAAGAATGGAGTAGTGAAGGACATCATGAAATTTTAAAGGAAGAATCATACACCCAATAATCAGAATCAGCAGAAAGCTACTTTTCTGCTGATTTTTTTGAATAAATGTATTTAAAACATGTTTTTTGATTGCTGGACATCTTTGGTTTTCTAGACCCTTAAAAGAGTATAACGGGCCAAAGCCCCTGCGCCTTGGCATTTTTCAAGCTGTTTTAGCCGGACCCCTTATAAAAAAGGGGCATTCAGGAAATCATTAAAAGGCTTCATTACCTTAAATATTCTGGCCAGGTTTTTTACCGCATTTGTATTTAAAACATCTTCATCCTTCAGAGAATACACAACAATGAAATTTTTAAGCTTTAAGTATTCTGCCATAGGATCTTCCTTTTCAAAGCCCTGAGGAACCTTTTTCAGTTGATCATCCTGATCCAGCTCAGGGAAATATTTTTTGAACTCTTTATTATTAATAATCTTCAGAAAATCCTCGCCATATAGAGAAATTTCCTTCCGTACCTCTTTAAGAACAGATGATTCCGGCATATAAATACCTCCTGCCAAAAATGATTTTCCCGGTTCAAGGTGAAGGTAATATCCTCCTTTCTGGCTTCCTTTTCCCATTCCTAATGAAGCCCCGAAATTGGTTTTATAAGGCGATTTATCTTTAGAAAACCGGGTATCTCTGTAAATACGGAATAACGATTTTTTGGCATCAATTTTACCAAGATCTTCGTCAAAACCGGACATTTCTTTGATCAGTTCATCAAGAAAATCAACAACATTTCCGTGCGAATCGGTGTAGAGGTTTTTGTTTTCATTAAACCATTCGCGGTTGTTATTTTTTGTTAATTTCTTTAAAAAATCAAATGTTTTGGGAGAAATGCTGGCTGACATATTTTGGATTTAGTTTTAGTGTTGCTTTATTCAAATTTACATAAAAGTATTCATATTTCAATGCTTTGACAAGGGCAGGTTTGGGCTTTTAATGCCCGGAAATAATATAAATTATCAGAAGCAGACCGCAGATATCTTTGGCCTGTGTATTCGGAAAAGCTGGAAAATTGAAAAGAAAGATTCGTATTTCATGCTCTTATTTTTGAAAATTCATAAATAATAGAGAAAAAATTAATCCAATTTAATAAAAAAAAATAATGTTTGATATGTTTTTAATTAAAGACGTCTTTTTTTGGATTTAATTTTTTAAAAATTAAAAATATATTAAAAGATTCTGAATTTAAGTTTACATATTTAAAACTTTATTCAAAAACAAATCAAATATTTATTGTATCTTTGCAAAAATTTTAAAATATTTAATGAATTTATTTACGGAGACCAATTTAAGTCCTGATATTCTTAAGGCAATTGGCGAACTGGGCTATGAGAGCCCGACAGAAATCCAAAAACAGACTATCCCTTTTATTCTTTCAGATATTCGCGATTTGATCGCACTTGCGCAGACAGGGACAGGCAAAACAGCAGCGTTTTCGCTTCCGATTTTGGATATGATTGACGATACGAGTCGCAAAATCCAATTATTGGTGCTTTGTCCGACACGGGAATTATGTCTTCAGATTTCTAAAGACATAAAAAATTACTCCAAGTACATGAGAGACATCAAAACCACAGCGGTTTACGGTGGAAGCAGTATTATGGATCAGATTCGTTCTTTAAAGGAGAAACCGCAGATTATTGTAGGTACTCCCGGAAGAGTAATCGACCTTATCAACCGAAAAGCACTTGATTTTTCTGCGATTCATTGGCTGGTTTTAGATGAAGCTGATGAAATGCTGTCGATGGGTTTCAAAGACGAGCTGGAAACAATTTTAAGTGAAACACCGGAAACCAAGCAGACCTTCTTATTCTCGGCAACGATGAATAAAGAAGTGGAGAGAATTTCTAAAAATTATCTTACCAATCCGCACCGTATTTCTGTAGGTTCTATTAACGAAGTTAAAAAGAACATCAAGCATGAGTACTATGTAGTAGGATACCGTCAGAAAAAAGAAGCGCTTAAGAGATTAATTGATGCCAACCCTAACCAGTATTCTATTATTTTCTGCAGAACAAGAATGGAGACTCAGGAAGTTGCCGATTTCCTAATGCAGAATGGATATGCAGCGGATGCACTTCACGGAGACCTTTCCCAGGCCCAGAGAGATACGGTAATGAAAAAATTCAGGCTGAAAAATATCGATATTCTTGTAGCGACTGATGTAGCAGCAAGAGGACTTGATGTAAACTCTTTAACGCACGTTATCCATTATTCTTTACCAGATGATCCGGAAGTATTCGTTCACAGAAGCGGAAGAACCGGTAGAGCCGGGAAAGATGGAGTTTCTATGGCGTTAATCAAGCCTGAAGAAAGCAGAAAGCTGAAGCAGATCAAGTCTGCAACGAAAATTGAAATCACGGAGAAAACAATACCAACCGGTGATGATATCGTTAAAGCTCAGGTAGGAGGTGTCTTTGAAAAGCTATTTACAGAACATGAAGAAGATATTTTTGAATTTGACGACAGCTTAATTCCGGACCTAAGCGCATTTACTAAAGAGGAACTGGTTCATAAATTATTACAGTTCCAGCTGAAAGACCTTGCTCTTTATTACAAAGATAAACATGATCTTGTTGAGCAGAAACTGAGCAGCAGAGATGACGATTACTCAAGAAGAGACAGGGGACGCGACAGGGACAGAGGAAGAGATCGTGACCGTGACAGAGGACGCGACAGAGACCGTGGCGGAAAACCTAGAAGAAAGGATGAAAACATGGTAAGGTTCTTCTTCAACTTAGGAAAAAAAGATCATTTGAAAAAGCTTGATGTATTGGATATCATCAATAAAGCTACAGCCGGAAAAAGCAAAAAAAGAGCAGAAATCGGCGATATTGAAATCCTGGAGAAATTCTCCTTCTTTGAAGTTGAAAAATCATTCAAAGACAATGTGATCAGCAATATTCCTTCAATGAAATTTAAAGGAAAAGAAATGAGAGCTGAAGTAGCTAACTAAAGCATTTCAAAACTATACAAAACCGGCCTTGCAGCCGGTTTTTTTATTTGATAATCAGATGTTAACCTAATGTTAACAAAACTTAATGTTATATTGTTTCAGGTACAATCCTTTTTTAAGAAATTTGCACACGAATTATAAATACTTAAAAATGGGAATTGGTAATATTTTCCACGCTTTTCAACCAAAAGATAAAATTTTCTTTGTACTTTTTGAAAAAGTAACTGAAAACCTAGTTGCAATGTCTGAAGACTTTAACAACGGTATCAAAGATTTCGATCTTAATGATGATACAATGCTGAAAAAGATGAGCGACTATGAACACAAAAATGATGAACTTACCCACGAGATCTTCGTTGAACTAGGAAAAAACTTCATTACACCTTTTGATCGTGAAGATATCCATACTCTGGCTACCGGTCTTGATGATATTGCCGATTATATCTACGCTTCCACTAAATACATTTTCTTATACAAATCACCTGAGATGAAGGCATATTCTGATTTCTCACTGCTGATTCACAAAGCATGTCTTGAAATCCAGAATGCGATGAAGAACCTTAAAGGCTTCAAAAATATGGAACAGGTAAAAGAAGCTTGTATCAAAGTAAACTCTATCGAAAACATCGCAGACGACCTTCTTTCCAACTCCATGGTGGAACTGTTCGAAACCAACGATGCGATCAATATTATCAAAGTTTCATCTGTACTTAATTATCTTGAGGTAGTAACTGACAAAGCGGAGGATGTTGCCAACACCATTGAGAACATCATGATTAAATACGCCTAAAAACAATATAACTGACAGAAATGGAATTTCCTATTTTACTTATAGTTATTATTGCTCTGGCGCTTATCTTTGACTACATCAACGGTTTTCACGATGCAGCCAACTCAATTGCAACTATAGTTTCTACAAAAGTTTTAACTCCATTCCAGGCGGTACTTTGGGCGGCGCTCTGGAACTTTGCAGCCTTTTTTATCGCTGCTTATATCATTGGAGAATTTAAAATTGGTAATACAATTGCCAAAACCGTCAACGAAAATTTTATTAACCTTGAAGTGATCTTTTCAGGCCTCGTAGCAGCTATTGCATGGAACCTTCTAACCTGGTGGTTTGGAATCCCTTCTTCATCGTCACATACCCTGATCGGTGGATTTCTGGGAGCAGCTCTGATGCATGCCTTCATGATGGATTATCACGATGTTGCTGCAGCACAGCCGGACCTTGGATTATGGGGAACCATAAAAGAAGCTTTCAGCCAGGTAACCCATCAGAGTGTGGTGAAATTTGATAAGGTAATTCCTATCTTCCTGTTCATTTTCATGGCGCCGGTGATAGGGATGATTATCTCCATCATTATTACACTAATTATTGTTCACCTTTATAAAAGATCAAACCCGCACAAGGCAGACCAGTCTTTCAAAAGACTACAGCTGGCTTCTTCAGCATTGTTCAGTTTAGGACACGGTCTGAACGACGCCCAGAAAGTAATGGGGATCATCGGGGCAGCGCTAATCTTCTACCATGTTGAAATGCTTCATGATCCGGTATATCTTAATATACCATCTGCCGGACGTTTCGATTATTTTGCAGAACATTATCTTTGGGTTCCTTTGGTTTCATTCCTTGCGATTGGTTTAGGTACCATGAGCGGAGGATGGAAAATCATCAAAACAATGGGAACCAAAATTACCAAAGTAACTTCACTGGAAGGGGTAAGTGCTGAAACTGCAGGAGCAATCACCTTATTCATTACAGACCACTTCGGTATACCTGTATCTACAACACACACAATTACAGGTTCCATCATCGGGGTAGGATTAACGAAAAGGGTTTCTGCCGTAAGGTGGGGAATTACCGTAAGCCTTCTTTGGGCGTGGGTACTGACCATCCCAATCTCTGCAATTGTTGCAGGAGTGACTTATCTTCTGGTAACATTCTTCTCTTAAGACAGAAAATAAATATTCATATAAAACTTTGTCCTTCCGGGCAAAGTTTTTTGTTTTATAAAGCCCCGAAAAATCGTATTTTTGTTCAAATTATAAGATTTTATGGAATTTTTAGACAGATACCAGCAGATCGTTGCTGATGCCATCAACAAGTATACCTTCAAAGACAAGCCTGCGGAATTATATGATCCTATGAATTACATCATTTCCCACGGCGGAAAGCGTCTTCGTCCTATTATGGTTCTGATGGCCTGCGACTTATTCGGTGGGGATCTCAAGCAGGCTGTAAAACCGGCACTGGCTATAGAATTTTTCCATAACTTCACCCTGATTCATGACGATATTATGGATGAGGCACCTTTAAGAAGAAACAAACCTACTATTCACACCTTACACGGAATTAATGTAGGAATTCTTTCCGGAGACGGGCTGATGCTTAAAGCTTACAAATTCTTTGAAGATCTGGAACCTGAAATTTTCAAAGCCTGTATCAGGATTTTTACCCATACCGGACTGTTGTTATGTGAAGGACAGCAGTATGATATTAATTTTGAAACTCAGGAAAATGTAACGTTTGATGACTATATCAGAATGATTACCTATAAAACGGGGGTTTTAAGTGCCTCTTCTTTCGAAATCGGAGCACTGATTGCAAGAGCTAATTTTAAAGACGCCAAAGCGATTTTCAATTTCGGAAAACATATCGGTATCGCTTTCCAGATTATGGATGATTATCTTGATGTATTTGGTGACCAGGCACAGTTTGGTAAGAAACATGCAGGAGATATTTACGAAAACAAGAAAACCGTTCTCTATCTTCTGGCAAGGGAACATGCCACAGATGAAGAAAGAAAAGAGCTGGATTACTGGTACGGTAAAAAAACCGAAAACATAGACAAGGTATACGGAGTTGAAAAGATCTTCAGAAGAACTAAAGTAGATGAAAAAGCCCTTCGTCTGATTGAAAAACACAATGAAATCGGTCAGAGCTATTTAGAGAAGATCAATATTCCTGAAGAAAAGAAGAAACCATTCATAGAACTGGCCAATTACCTTTTAAGAAGAGAAAGCTAAATAAGGAGCAGATGACTGTTTACAGGTAGCAGAGGTTACCTGAAGGCTATAACATGCGACCTGAAATTTTTACAATGAAATTCAGAACGGAAGTCAACATCCCCGGATCAGAAAAGAAGATTGGAATTGAAGATAAGATATTTTCAATCGGGTCATGCTTTGCCTCAGAAATGTCGGAATTATTGCAGCAGGGGCAGCTTCAGACCCTTAATAATCCTTTCGGAACAATTTTTAATCCCTTTTCCATCTACAAGGAGGTGCGGGTGCTTCATGAATCTGCATTTTATGAGGAAGACGATCTGATTACCTATAATGAAGAGTACATTTCGCTGGATCATCATACCAGCTTTGATACCCGGTATATTCATCAGACATTGGAAAAAATCAACAGTGCTATTGAGACCGGAAATGCGTTTCTTCAGGAGGCAGACTGGATCATTGTGACGTACGGAACTTCATTTATTTATGAATTTATCCCTAAGAAGCAGTTAGTGGCCAACTGTCATAAGATTCCGCAGAAATTCTTCGAAAAAAGGCTGCTTTCCCATCAGGAACTTACGCATGCCATTTACAATACAATTTTAGATCTTAAAGATATTTGTAAAGAAGGAGTACAGATTCTGTTCAGTGTTTCGCCGGTGAGACATACCAAAGATGGTATGGTTGAAAACCAACTGAGCAAATCGAAGCTTATTACGGCAATACACGAATCTATCTCCATGTTTGAAGACTGCCATTATCTGCCGGTGTATGAAATTTTAATGGATGATCTCCGGGATTACCGTTTTTATAAGGAAGATATGATCCACCCGAGTTCTCAGGCGGTTAGCTATATTTTTGAAAAGTTTGGAGATTCTTATTTTTCCGATGAAACTAAAGATTTTATCAAAGAAAATTTTAAGATCATGAAGGCTTTGGAACATAGAACCAATGATGCAAAAGATCCGAAGTTTATTGAATTCAGAGAGAAACTGGACCAGAGAATTAATAACCAGAGAAATAAAGTTAAGCATAATATATTTTAGTCCTTTAAAGTAGCAGTAGTTTGGATTTTCATAACTGAAAAAGTAATAAGATGATTGATTTTACCAGTATTGAGTATCTGAAGGATGGTAATGAAAGACAGCAGAGAGCCTATGAAGTTCTCACAAAATATCAGGTTTTTCCTAAGCTGAAACCGTATTCCCCGGTACTGGCAGGAACCATTCCGATCGGGATTGATATTGAAACCAGTGATCTTGATATTATCTGTGAGGTTGATCTCCGGTTTGAAGAAGATTTTCTGGATGATATCATGTTCAGCCGGATAATTCCCACAGATGCTGAAGTGAAGGTTGAAAGTTTCCGGGTTAACGGAGAAAAAAGTATTGTTCTGAACTTTATGCTGGAGGAATTTCCTATAGAAATTTTCGGACAGAATAAGCCATCTCTGGCACAGAATGCGTATCGTCACATGATGGCTGAATACAGGATATTGAGAGATAAAGGAGAAGAATTTAAACAAAAAATAGTAGAACTTAAAAAACAGGGAATTAAAACTGAGCCCGCATTCGGAATGCTGCTGGGTTTGGAAAATCCTTATAAAGATCTGTTGAAATTTTAAAACAATGATTGATACCCATACCCATTTATACGCAGAAGAGTTTGATGAAGACAGAAAGGAAGCCATTCAGAGAGCTTTGGATAAAGGAATTACAAAATTCTATCTTCCTGCCATTGATTCTGAATCCCATGAAAAAATGCTGCAGCTGGAAGCAGAATATCCGGAACAGGTTATTTCTATGATGGGGCTTCATCCATGTTATGTGAAACCCGAATCCTGGGAAAAAGAGCTTGAAACAGTTAAAAATTATCTGGATCAAAGACATTTTCCGGCGATCGGAGAAATCGGGATTGATCTCTACTGGGACAAAACAACACTGGATATTCAGGTAAAAGCCTTTGAACAGCAGATTGACTGGGCTATAGAAATGGATCTTCCGATCGTTATTCATACCAGAGAAAGCTTTGAAGAAACATTTGAGGTGCTGGAGAGAAAAAAACACCCGAAACTTCGTGGAATTTTTCACTGTTTTTCAGGAAATCTGGAGCAGGCAAAACACGCTGTTGACCTCAACTTTATACTGGGAATTGGTGGAGTAGTGACCTTCAAAAACGGAAAAATTGATCAGTTTTTAAATGAAATTCCTTTGGAAAAAATTGTTCTGGAAACAGATTCTCCTTACCTGGCCCCGGTTCCGCACAGAGGAAAGAGAAATGAGAGCGCTTACCTGGATCTCGTAGCAGGTAAGCTGGTAGATATCTATAGTGTTGACTTTTCAGAAATAGACAGGATAACGACAGAAAATGCATTAAAAATCTTTCAGTAATACAATAAATCAATCCGTATAAAAAAATCTTCTCATATCCTGAGAAGATTTTTTTGATTGAAATGAATTCCGGAAAAGCCTGAAGTTTAAAATTGCATATCAACACCGGTTGTCATCCTCATATTTCCGGCCCCTGATTATTTCTTTCTTGTAAAATTTTTATTCTTAGGCTTTTTAAAACCAATAGGAGGGGTATTTCCCGAAGCAGGCTTCTTTTTGTTTTTATTAGAGGCCTGTGGTCTTCCTGATCTCTGGTTGGGTGCTTTTTCAGCACCTGCCGGAACAGGTTTATTATTGGAGTCTCTCTTTTGAACCACAAGATCATCTGTATGGAACGGATGGTCTTTCACAATCGGAATTTTCTTACCAATCAGTTTTTCAGTATTTCTCAGATTAAGCAGATCAAGACCATCTACAAAAGAAATAGAGGTTCCTTCAGCACCGGCTCTTCCGGTTCTTCCGATCCTGTGTACATAGGTTTCAGAAACATCGGAAAGTTCAAAGTTGATCACGAACTTTAATTCGTCAATGTCAATACCTCTTGCTGCGATGTCTGTCGCTACCAGAACCCTTGTTTTTCCGGATTTAAAATTGGTTAATGCATTTTGTCTTGCATTTTGGGATTTGTTTCCGTGAATGGCTTCTGCCGAGATCTTGTCTTTCTGTAGCTTTCTTGCAATTTTGTCCGCTCCATGCTTCGTTCTTGAAAAAACCAATACAGAATCTGAAATATCATTCTTTAAAATGTGGGTAAGAAGATTCAGTTTATTTTCTTTTTCTACAAAATAAACAGACTGTTTAATGGTTTCCGCTGTAGAAGACACCGGAGTTACTTCCACTTTTACCGGGTTGTTCAGAATAGAATCTGCCAGCTTTTGTATTTCAGATGGCATTGTTGCAGAGAAAAATAAAGTCTGTCTTTTCTGTGGAAGAAGTTTAATCACTCTTTTTACATCATGTACAAAACCCATATCCAGCATTCTGTCCGCTTCGTCTAAAACAAAAATCTCAAGATTTTTTAAGCTGATAATTCCCTGAGCGATAAAGTCAAGAAGCCTTCCCGGTGTAGCCACCAGAATATCAACTCCTTTTTTCAGAGCTGCTTCCTGATTTCCCTGTTTTACCCCTCCGAAAATAACCAGTTCCTTCAAAGAAAGATATTTCCCGTAAGCTTGGATATTTTCTTCGATCTGTATCGCCAATTCTCTTGTAGGCGTTAAAATCAGGGCTTTTATATGGTGGGTTGAAACTTTGCTTCTGGATAAATTCTGTAGAATAGGAATGGCAAAAGCAGCCGTTTTTCCGGTTCCTGTCTGGGCACATCCTAAAAAGTCTCTGCCTTTCAAAATTTCAGGAATAGATTTTTCCTGAATGGGAGTAGGATTGGTATATCCCTGTTCCTGAATTGCTTTCGCAATAGGTTCTATTAAATTAAGGTCTGTAAAATTCAAATGAATTATTTTAAAATTTAAATAAAAATTCCTTCAGCCTGAAAGAATTATATCCTGCAAAGGTAGTCTAAAAAAAATTAAGAATCTGATCTTGTTGTCAGAGATGTTACAGGAGCATAGTAATGAAAATGAGGTATGCTTTAAAAGTGTTTGTTTTTTATAAAAATGAATAAAAAGCATTGATGGATAGTAAAATTATAACTATTAATGGGAATTAAGTAAAATGTTATCGTGTAAAAAGATTATTTTTGAGAAAATTTTTAATACAAAAATAACCATGAAAAAAACAATCATCCTACTTGCAGCTGTTGCAGGTATACAAGCCTCTGCTCAATCCTGGAATCTGTCTGGAAATACAGGAACTGCTCCCGGAACTGATTTTATCGGAACAACGGACAACAAATCTGTAATATTTAAGACAAATAATACGGAAAAAATGAAGATTACACCTAACGGCAGATTTATCTTTTTCAATGTAACATCACCCGGGCAGGTTTGGGATAAGAACTTATTTTTCGGAGGAGGAGTAGATAATCCTACAGGGTTTTATAACACCGCTTTCGGTATGGGATCACTTACCCAGAATACAAACGGAAACGGTAATACGGCTTTAGGAAACAATACTTTGTCTCTTATTACAAACGGGGACGATAATGTGGCTGTAGGACAAAACAGTATGAGAAACACAGCATCCGCTTCAATGAATACAGCCGTAGGAATGAATGCATTGGAGCATTTTAAAACTGGAGTTGGAAACGTAGGAATCGGAACAAGTTCAATGGGATCAGGAGGGCTTACAGGAGAGTTCAATGTAGCTATAGGAACAAGCGCATTAAGGTATATCAACAATGGAAATTATAATACAATCATTGGGGGAGAATCTTTCAGAAGTCTCGCAAAAGGATCTAATAACATTAATATAGGCCATGCTAATGCAGGATTGATTACTTCAGGAAGCAATAATATTATTATAGGAAATTTTATTAAGACCTACAATGCAACTTCTCCTGAAAACGAATTAAATATCGGAAACTGGATTGTTGGAAATAACGGAACGATCGGTATTGGGCAGTTTAGTACTCAATTACCGGCAGACGGTGTTTCAGCAGACGGGGCAAAATATAAGCTTTTTGTAAAAGACGGGATAAGAACTGAAAAAATAAAAGTAGATATTTCAGCCAATAACGGCTGGGCAGATTATGTTTTCGCCAAAGACTATAAACTGATGCCACTGAAAGAGCTGGATCATTTTATCGCCACAAACGGGCACCTTCCGGAAGTTCCTACTACTGAAGAAGCTATTAAGAATGGAATAGAACTGAAAGAAATGAATATTCTTTTACTGAAAAAAGTAGAAGAGCTTACCCTTTATACTCTGGAGCAGGAAAAGCGTATTCAGGCCCTGGAAAAGAAAATTAAATAAGGCTGTATAAATTGAATACTATGAAGAAAATTTATATAACATTATTAATGGCCATTCCCCTGATGCTTTTTTCACAAGGGGAAAATGATAACTGGTATTTCGGAGGGTATGCAGGAATTAATTTTTCAGGAAGTACTCCTGTAGCCCTTCATGACAGCCAGATGTTTGTAGCCGGGGCAGCCACGGCATCTGTAAGTGACAGCAGTGGAAAGCTGTTATTTTATACGGATGGTGAGAGCGTATGGAACCGTGAGCATCAGGTGATGGATAATGGAGACAACCTGAATCAATACTCTTCATGGCAGATCTGTATTGCGAAACATCCTTCTAATCCTAATCTGTATTATATTTTTTCAAGCGGGATACCGGTTTCAGGAGTCGGAAAGGTAATACGTTATTCTGTAGTAGATATTTCCCAGGGAAGCCTGGGGCAGAATGGTTTGCCTTTGGGAAGTGTTTTGCCTAATTTTAAAACAGTCCCGATTCTGAACGGTCCGAGTGAGTTTACCTCCTCTAAAGCGGCAACTATTGTTCCTCATGCCAACGGAACTGCATTCTGGGTGTTGTTTACAGAGGACAGAACTTTGTACAGCTACCTTCTGGACAGTACGGGGCTAGTTAATAACACTCCGGTAATAAGCAATCTGAATATCGGAAATGTTAACCCGTCTTTCTTCAGCCATTATTCCTACCTTAAAGCATCGCCCAGATTAAGCTGCAGTGAGTTTTCAAATTATCTGAGCTTTACATCCGTAGGTAACAATTCTTATAATGAAAGCAGGGTGTATTCCTTCGATGACAGTACAGGAAAGATCACCAGTGATTATGAACTTGTAATAGCCAGCTTAAATCCCTTTTTAACAGAGTTCAACAGTACCTCATCTATTTTATATATGGCTGGCTACGAACCTGGTGTAGGGGCACTTTATGCCATCAATCTGGCGGCTTCTACCAATAGCAATATTGTATACAGCAGTGTATATCCTATCAATAATACTTCCATTCCTAGCACGTCTGTAGAGGGAATGCAGAGGAATAAATACGGAGATATCTACATTCAGTACGGGTACAACTATTCGGCATCCAAAATACTTAATCCGGATGTGTATGGGGGTGCAACACTGGATCTGTACAATATCTATCTGCATCCCGGCGTCGGAAGGTCATTTCCACAGCTTGTTCCCTCATTGGCGAGGAGTTATGGAGGAACTTGTATTCCGGATAAAACTCTGCTGAGTCCCGAGCAGAATATGAGCTACACCTATCAGGTATCCAATACCATTACGGCAAAAGATAATTATAGCATTGATGCCGGAAAGAATATCACGATGAAAGCAGGGAATAGTATAACACTTCTTCCCGGTGTTGATATTCAGGCAGGATCTCGTTACCTGGGAATGATTGAAGGTTGTGAAACTCCGTGTGGAGCGGCAGAAAAGAAAAATAAATCTGAAAAGAAAAGCATGTTCCTTGATTTAAGGAAAAAAGATGCTTCAAAAACAGGAACAGAAGTGAAAGATACTTCCATTAATATTTACCCTAACCCTGCATCCGATATTTTACATATTAAAACCCAGGCTAAAATTAATGAAGTTGAGGTTTATGATAGGTCCGGGAAAAGGATTAATGTCTCAGTAAATAACGATAAGGTTAACGTAAAGGAACTTCCTGCAGGTTCATATCTTATTAGAATTACAACTGAAAAAAATACCGTTTCCAAACAGTTTATTAAAAAGTAATACGAAGGTATATAACTTAAAAATGGCTGTCCATTTCAGGGCAGCCATTTATATTTAAGTATGGGCTATTTAAATAGGTATTCAACACCGGCCTGTAAAAAGCCTATTTTGGCAGGAACCGATTTGTTCTTATTAATTTTAATAAAATCAAAATGCTAGCGGGCTCTACAAAAACTGTTCATTGATTTTATATTCAGCTCCTAAAAAAGTAAGCTTCCCAGAGATTTTAGCGTCTATAATTTATAATATTCCTCTTTTTGGGGATTTTCATCAGCGAATTTAATCCTTCAATAAGATGTTAATGTACTTTAATATTCAGCTCTTTATATTGATTAATTGATTTTTTTATATCATTTGAAGTAATGCATTCATTATTGTATATATTATTCATAGCATAATATTTTTATTATAATTTAGGAGAAGTCATTCCGCTAAAAAATGTACATGGAATGCTTTAATAAATTATCACTAAATCCTAAAATTTACAAAATGAGAAAAAACCTATTAAAAACGTGTTTTTTATTAGCACTTGCACTGACATTGAATTCTTGTTCAAGAGAGGATGAATTGAACAAACTTCCTGACAAAACTGAAAATACTCAGCTATTTTCTAAAAATGTTGTTATATCGAAACTGAATAGTTTGGATGAGGATGCTATCCGAAAGAACGTTCCTAAACAATATGTAGAATTAACAGAAAGAAAACTGAACAGCCTGAAAAAAGAATTATTAAATTCTTCAAAAGAGAATTATACAGAAAAGGAACTTTCATTACTCATAGATGAAGTGTCTGGAATAAATAGTGATGATTTGAATTTAATTCATAAGAATCATCCGGGTATATCATCAAAATCCGAAGAGCTGATTAATAGATACGCAGATCAGGGATGGAATCTTAGTAAAAGTGGTAATACTTATATTTATGAAAAGTTTATTGAGGAGGGTTTTCTAACTGTTAAAATAAATAATGATGAACAAGAACGTGATAAACTTGAGTATTTTTCACCCACAAGATTAGTAAAGGTTCAATTAGAGGTGTTGCATATGACAAATACACCGGTTACATTTAATTTTTATCCGCTTAATAGCAGTGGGAATATATTAACAGCTACCTTTCCTAGTGGGGTAGTGCTTTCCTATAAAACAGTGATGCAAGTTAAAAGTAATGAATATAAAGGTTCAGTGAGAATTACAGATAATACCGGATTTCCTGTTAATGTCGTATATAATACTGACGGAACTTTAAGGAATGGTCTGAATTTCTGGGATCATGGGATGGTTTGTGTTGTTGTACAGAACTAATTTCATGTCTATGATTTTCAGGTTAAATTCTTCAGTTTCATAAATGATTAGATTTGCAGCTGGAAAAGGTACCGTTTCCAAACAGTTTATTAAAAATGATACCTGAAGTGTTCCAATGAAAAAGGCTGTCCATTCCGGGCAGCCTTTTATATAGGATTACAAATTACTACTTTTAGAGGAACTACCGAATCTTAGTCCATTGCTGATTCTTTCTCAGGTCCTCAAAAAAACGGTAAACTTCCGAAAGTTTTTCACTGCCGCGTTTTCCATAATCCTCTATATTTTTTGAGCTACCATCTGTAAAATTAACCCTTAAATAAGAGGTTGGAAGGTCCGTAATATTTCTTTCCCCATATTTGTCGTTTAAATTTTTTACATTCAGATCATTCAGCAGGGCAATTAATTTACTGTAATCTTCTTGCCTGATGGTTCCCTTAAAAGTTCCTTCACGGGGCTTTGAGAATTCATTCTTCGAAGGTTTATTGCTGAAATTAAAATGCTCTGCTTCAAAAATTGCTGTTCTGTCCGGATTAACAGTGATTTTAAAAACAGGACAGAATCCAAAACATGGAGTTGCTTCGTATTCAATTTTAGAATACTGAGTGCTGTTTTTTGGAGTACTGCATGAAAACAGGAATACGAATGCACATAACGCCAGTATATATCTCATTGCTTTATTTTTGAAAATTCACTCAATAACTGTTCCAAAAACGACCATTTGTCATTCATATAAAAAACAAAAATAACCCCGGAATTTTTTCCGGGGTTGTTATTTCGTGCTTCAGCAGAAGCCAAAGCCAAAGACTTTTACCTTAAATATTCTATCCGTGCAGTTTTTTCCAGATGGCATCCTTCAGTTCTGTAAGGCCTTCACCTGTAACGCCTGAGAAAAATAGCGGCTGTCTGTTTTCAGGGAATTCTGCAGAAATTTCTTTTTTCAGTTCCTCATCAAGAAGATCAGATTTTGAAACCGAAACAATAAAATCCTTATCCAGAAGTTCAGGATTATATTCCTTCAGCTCATTCTCCAGAATCTTAAACTCCTGGAAGTGATCCTCAGAGTCGGCAGGAATTAAAAATAACAGGATAGAATTTCTTTCAATATGTCTTAAGAACCGGTGTCCCAGTCCTTTTCCTTCTGCAGCGCCTTCAATGATCCCGGGAATATCAGCCATTACGAATGACTTATAATTTCTGTAATCTACGATCCCCAGATTGGGTGTCAGTGTGGTGAATGCATAATTGGCAATCTTAGGTTTTGCAGCGGAAACTGAAGCTAAAAGTGTAGATTTTCCAGCATTGGGGAATCCTACAAGACCCACGTCAGCAAGAATTTTAAGTTCAAAGACAATATAGCCTTCTTCTCCCGGAAGTCCGGGTTGCGCATATCTTGGTGTCTGATTGGTAGAAGACTTAAAATGTTCATTTCCTAAACCTCCTTTTCCACCACGCATCAGAATGATTTCCTGCTTATCTTCCAGAATCTCACCAATGATTTCTCCGTCTTCATTTTTGGCAATTGTACCAATAGGAACATCAATATAAATATCATCTCCGTCTGCTCCTGTAAGCTGGCTTTTCCCTCCGTTCTCACCACGTTCTGCTTTCACGTGACGGGTATAACGAAGAGGAAGAAGAGTCCATTCATTGGCATTTCCTCTCATGATGATGTGTCCTCCACGGCCACCGTCACCACCATCAGGACCTCCTTTAGGAATATATTTTTCACGGCGGAGATGGGCAGAACCCGCGCCCCCGTGTCCACTTTTACAATGGATCTTTACGTAATCTACAAAATTTGACATTTCTTATAATTAGGAGTTATGAGTTATGAATTATGAGCTATGAATTGTAAAAACTTAAACTCATTACTCATAACTTTTAACTATTTTATTTTTTCTACTTCAGCGAAAAGCTTCTGGGAAATCTCATCAATTTCTCCTACACCGTTTACTTCAACATATTTTCCCTGCTGCTTGTACAGTTCGGCTACTTCTGCTGTTTTAGCATAATATTCTTTAATTCTGTTTTCAATGATCTCTATGTTGCTGTCATCAGATCTTTTGCTGGTTTCTCCTCTTTTCAGGATTCTTTCTACCAGGATCTTATCTTCTACTACCAATGAAAGACAGATATCGATCTTATCATTGAGTTCTTCTTTAACAATTCTTTCCAGAGCTTCTGTCTGTGCAGTAGTCCTCGGATAACCGTCAAAAATAAACCCGTTGGTATCAGTCGGCTTTCTGATCTCGTCAACCAGCATATCTGTTGTCACCTGATCCGGAACCAATTCTCCCTTATCAATGTAAGACTTTGCCAGTTTCCCAAGTTCAGTATCATTTTTCATGTTATACCTGAAAAGGTCGCCGGTTGAAATCTGTTTTAAATTGAATTTTTCGATCAGATTTTGGGCTTGTGTTCCTTTTCCACTTCCTGGAGGGCCGAACAGAACTATGTTTATCATAATTTTGATGTGCTTTTGGCCTTAGTTGTATACTTTTTGGCCTTTAGCTTTTTTAGTTAATATTTTACTTTTATTTCGATTAAATTTTAAAGCTAAAGGCTAATAGCCGATAGCTAATAGCAGTGATTAATGGTTGATCTGTCCCTCTTCCAGCTGATACAGATTAGAAAGGTTTCTTCCCAGTTCATCATAATCAAGTCCGTATCCCAGAACAAATTTATTAGGAATCTCTTTTCCGATATAGTCCAGCTTGAAATCTTTCTTGTATACTTCAGGCTTTAATAAAAAAGAAGCCAGCTTCACAGATTTAGGACGTTGTGTTTCTTTGAAATATTTGAAAAGACTTTCCACAGTATTTCCGGTATCTACAATGTCTTCTACAAGAATAATATGACGGTCCTTTACGTCTTTGGTAAGTTCCATTTTCTGGTAAACGATTCCCGTAGATTCTGTTCCCACATAAGAACTCATTTGGATGAAAGCAATTTCGCATTCGCCCGGATAATATTTTAAAAGGTCTGAGAAGAACATGATAACCCCATTCAAAACACCGATGAAAACAGGAACCTCATCCTTGTAGTCTTCGTAAATCTTTAAAGCTGTTTCTTTTACAATTTCCTGAATTTCGGCGTCCTTCAGATAAGGAACGAAAGTTTTGTCGTGAACTTTAATGCTTTCCATAAAAAAATTTAGTAGGTGGCAAAGTTACGGATTTTTGGCAGAATGCAGAAATCTATACCGCTTCCATTTTCATAAAGCTGTTTCTGAATGAGTTTGATCCGGAGAAAATGCAGTATCGGGATGAAAAATAGTTGATATTAAATGATTTGTGTATATTTGTACTCTCAAAACCCACAATACGGACATGTAGAATTCAATTTCTTTCAGACATTTATGAACGGCAGCAGACCAGCTGCTTATTTTCAATCATTCTAACAAGAAAGAAATTATGATTTTGCTTCAACACATATCCTACGGGTTCCCGGGAGGGAATCTTCTTTTTAATCATATTAATTTAAATATACAGCCTCATACCAAATCGGCATTGACAGGAAGTAACGGTATGGGAAAATCAACCCTGCTTAAAATTATAGCAGGAAAAATTCAGCCATTGGAGGGCAGTGTGACCATTAAAGGTGATCTGTACTATGTTCCACAGATGTTCGGGAATTTTAATGACCGGACTATAGCAGAATGTCTGAAAATTGACAAAAAACTGGAAGCTCTTCAGAAAATTACAGAAGGCGAAGTGGACGAAAAATATTTTGAAACCTTAAATGATGACTGGGACATTGAAGAACGCAGCCGGAATGCTTTGCACTTCTGGGGCCTTGAAGATCTGGAACTGAACCAGAAGCTTGAAAACCTGAGCGGAGGCGAGAAAACAAAAGTTTTTCTGGCTGGAATACAGATCTGCGAGCCTGAGATTATTCTGATGGATGAGCCTACCAACCATCTGGACCTTGAAGGCAGAAAACTTCTGTATGACCTTATTGAGAATACAGAAGCTGCCGTTGTGATGGTAAGTCATGACCGTGCTTTGCTTAATCTTGTCGATACTATATTTGAACTCAGCAGCCAGGGAATTGATACCTATGGTGGTAATTATGATTTCTATGCAGAACAGAAAGCTGTTGAGCAGGAAGCTCTCAGGAATGATATACACGCAAAAGAACGGGCCCTGAAAAAAGCAAAAGAAAAAGAACGCGAAACCCTGGAGCGTAAACAAAAGCTGGACGCCAGAGGAAAACAGAAGCAGGAAAAATCGGGAGTTGCCAGGATTATGATGAATACCCTGCGGAATAATGCTGAAAAAAATTCCTCTAAGCTGAAAAGCATTCATGCCGAAAAGATCAGCGGTATTTCCGGAGATCTCAGAAACCTCCGTTCTTCTGTGAAAAATTCTGACCAGATGAAAGTTATTTTCAATGATTCCAACCTGCATTCCGGTAAAACGCTGATCACAGCGGAAGAGGTAAATTATCAGTATACTTCTGAAAATTTATGGAAACAGAACCTTAATCTTGAAATCCTCAGTGGCGACCGGATTTCAGTGAAAGGCTCAAACGGGTCAGGAAAAACAACTTTAATAAAGCTCCTGATGGGAAGTCTGAAGCCTGCAACAGGAAAAATAACAAGGTCAGATTTTACGGCTCTTTATATTGATCAGGAATATTCAATGATCAACAGAGATATTTCTGTTGAAGAATTTGTCCTGCAGTTTAATGATGCCGCTCTTCCGGAATCAGAAGTGAAAACCATGCTGTCAAGGTTCCTGTTCGGAAAAGAAACCTGGAATAAGAAATGCGGTGCATTAAGCGGAGGGGAACGGCTGAGGCTGCTCCTTTGTGGGCTTTCAGTCAGCAACACAACTCCTGATGTGATCATTCTGGACGAACCAACCAATAATCTGGATCTGCAGAACATTGAAATTCTGACAGGATCTGTTAAAAATTACCGTGGAACCCTTATTGTGATTTCGCACGATGGGGTCTTTCTGGAAGAAGTGGGAATAGACAAGGAGATTGTTTTGTAATAATATACTGAATAATATGGCAGGAAAATAACGGCGCATATTTTTGTGGGAGGAAAAAATATCAATCAGCAGGCCTGTATTATATTATCTAAACGTTATAGGTTTTCAAAACCTATAACGTTTAGAGTGGGCTGTATTCTTTCAAACTTACCAGGGAATCTGTTATCTACACAATTTACGGGCATACAACGTCTTTCATGCATCAGTAGATATTGCTGTTTTATTTTTTGGTTTTTTTAATAGCATCCAGATAAATCTTTTTAATACTGTTCTTTTCTTCCTTCTCAGAAATACTCTCGAGGGCAGGAAGAAGATCTGTATTATATTTAGTCTTCAGTTTCAGAATTTCTCCCAGAGCAAAGGCAGCGCTCCACCGTACCACGGTTCCTTCATGATCGGTATTGGCAAGCAGCCCGCTGATGGGGTTTTCCAGTTGGTCAGGAAACAGATGGGCAATATTTCCGATTACTTTGGCACTTTCCCATTTTATCCGGGGTGCTTTTTCAGGAAGGGTAGCAGTTACAAATGTCAGGATTGTTTCATCTGCAATGCCGGGATTCTGTTTGGTGGCATATTCAAGAGCTTCAACGCAGGTGCCTTTTACCGGATCTTTAGCTTTTTCGGCAAAGGCGATCAGTTCATCGGTAGGCAGTGATCCATCAAGAATCCATTTACTGATGATATCTGTTTTTTCTTTAGCTTTTACAGTCTTGTCTTTAAAAAGTTCTTCGATTGTCATTGTATTTTCAGTTTTGTTTTTTCCAACGTTCTAAATTAGGAATTCCTTTTGAAAATAAGCCGGCCAGAAATCCAGGGAATCCCATTTCCTTCATTTTAAGCTTTACAAAATGCTGCATTTCCTGAGCGGTAATATCGGGTTGTTTAAACTGTCCGTTTTCATAGCAGTATCCACAGTACATTTTGCTGATGCTTCCATCTGTATTTGTTCCTCCTCCGTTAGGCGATTTTTTCAGAGGCATTCCGCAGCTCTGACAGTTTTTGTAGGTTTGATCCATGTTTTCTCGTATTTTCCGGCAAAGGTAAAAGGGGAGAATGACAACCCTATGTCAGTCTGTTTAAAAAAAATTAAGTCAAAGAATTAATATACTCCTGAAGGGTAAAATGAGCTTCCTTTCTGAATGGCTGACCTGTATTTTTCAGATCCCGGATCTGAAGTACTTTAAAATCCCGATATCCCCTACGGGCCCAACACCAGCCGATAAGATGCCATTGATTGGTGTAAAAGCTCATGCCAATTGGTTCTATTTCTCTTTCACTGGCTTCATTCTGATTGTTAACGTAACTTATTTTCAGGATTTGTTTATCAATAATAGCATTCTGAATAATGGTGAGATGGTCCCGGCTGTGGTCTGTTTCCGGAGAAACATAGATTCCTATCTTTTCCTGGAGAAGATCCGCTTTTTCTTTTTCCCTCTGCTGTAGTACCGATTTTATCTTATCAATAGCATTGGAGACATGGTTATGAATGGTTTTGTCCGTATAGCGTTCCGACAGCTTGGCGATCATGATCAGGGCATTGGCTTCATCACTGGTCAGCAGAACGGGCGGAAGAAAAAATCCCTGCAGAACTGTGTAGCCTTTCAGGGGTTCGTAATCAATGGGAACCCCGATTTCTCCAAGTGCTTTAATATCCCTGTATACCGTTCTCACGCTGATCTCATATTTATCAGCGATATAATCCGCAGTCACAAACTTTTTAGACTGAAGGGTAGTCAGTACAGAGATAAGCCTGTCAATTCTGTTCATGGTCTTTGTAGATATTTGTAAGGAAAACAAATGTAAATAAAATGTTCAGGAAAATTTTACAGACTTTTTTAATATCGTATCTGAAGCCGTTCCCTGATGCTCAGCATAGAAAAATGCAGCAGTATCAGAAACCCAAACATAAAAAGAAGACCTTTCTGAGGAAGCTTTACCAGATTTTCGGTAAATAGATTATATTGTTGGGGAGACGTGAAATCATTAATATAGTTCCATATATTTTTCTGAGGAATATATTCAAGCGTAGAGAGGGGGCCACAAAGAAAAAAATCTTCTTTTTCCTTGCTTGTTACAGGAGAAATATACTCATGCAGGGCAAAAATATGACCTGTTTTTCCGGCATCTACTGCATACATGTCCACTTTTGCTTTATGCAGATCATTAAGAACAGAAACAAAATCTCCATAAGTATTCTGGTCTGAAAGAACAAATTCGATCCCCGAGTTCTTTTTATTATCTGCCTGGAGTTTTTTTAGTTGTGAAACACGGAATTCAGATTTTTTTCCGGCTTCATGGGGATCGACGGCCATCTGTTGATAATCCCGGTTTCTTAAAGGTTCAAAAGATGATTGGTCATAAGGATCGGCAGAAGCATGTCTTGAAGGCAGTCCGATATCAATCACACTGTAGACGGTCCTGTCAATATGCGGAGAAATGTAATACCAGAACAGCACCGGGACTAAGACAGCACTGATCAGCCCTAGGAAATAATATATTTTTCTCATTCCTGTCATTTTTGATAAAAATAATAAAAAAATTAACAGCTGCACACATTGAGACTGTTATTTTATGGCTTATAAAAAATACTTTGGTCTACTTAATAAGGTTTAAAATCACAGTATATAAAGTTCACTTAAAAATACTTTAGAGTGCCTAAAAGCTTTTATGCTTTCCTGTCATGCAAAAAAGTTTAAATGAGTTCTAAAGATTAAGCCAAAACAAAAAAGTGATCCGGCGGACCACTTTTTTGTTTTATATTTCTGAAAATTTACCAGTCTCTTTTTCTCAGAATCCAGTAAGACCCGAAAATAAAGATACCGGACCATACGATGCAGGCAATAAGACTTTCAACCGGATACGTAAATTCATACTGTATCCCCATCATTTTAGCGGTTTTCAGACGTACCATCGGATTGGGAATAAGACTGGACATGCTTTCCAGCGGCAGAAGATGCGTAATGAAAAAGTCATCTTTCATCACTTTCAGTCTTTCCGGTTCCTGAAGCCCCCTTACTTTCTGGAAGGTTTCAATGACTGTCAGAATTCCTTCAGCGATCCAATAGACAAAAAAGCCAAGAAAAACAAACATTGACTTTCGCAGCAATACCGAAAGAAACATCAGGAAACAGAAGAAAGTAAACAGCTTTACAAAATAATTTCCAATAAAGAATATCTCCTCGAAAACCTTAGCCGATTCTGTTGTATTAGAATACTGATACCCCAGAAATAAGGTTATAACGAATATCAGCAGTGTAGAAATGGCTGTGAAAATAGTAATGGTCAGCAGTTTCGAACCAATAAATTCCTTTCTGCTAAGCCCATCAATGGTGTTCTGCTTAAACATCCGGTTGGTAAACTCCTGTGAAATGGAAAATACAATGATCAGCCCAAGGAAAATCTTCAATAGAGCTACAATCCAGGTGGTAAAATTCCATATTTCCGGGAAATTATAAATACCCTGTTCTTTCAGGTTAATAGTAGCTCCGAAAACATTCAGATCAACAAGTCCGATGAAGAGCATAACCGTGAGAATAGCGAAATATAATGCTGTGAAAATCTTGAACGGTCTGTAGTTCAGATTTTTATAATATTCAATTTTTAATAATCTAAGCATGGTTATTGGTGTTTTTTACAAGTTCAAGGAATTGAGATTCAAGAGACAGTTTTTTCTTGGTTAAATGGGAAAGGAAAATTCCTTTTTCCATCAGTTTCTGGTTCAGAGCAGAGGCTGAAATAGAGGCATCTTCACGGATCTGGGCTTTAATGATCTCGCCTTCTGTTTTTACCGAGGTAAACCACTGGAGCTCTTCCAGAGCGCTTAGCAGCTGGGTGTTGTTATCTGCTTTTAATTCAAAATAACCATTGTTGGCGGTCATTTCATCCACTCTTCCGCAATAAATTGAATTTCCTTCCTTTAATACAATCACATGACTGCAGATCTTTTCAATTTCATCCAGAAGATGGCTGGCAATAATAATAGTGATGCCCTGTTTCGCAATAGTGCTGATGATTTCCCTGATCTGGATAATTCCTTCCGGATCAAGACCATTGGTGGGCTCATCCAGGATCAGAACTTCCGGATTGTTCAGCATGGCAGAAGCAATGGAAAGACGTTGTTTCATTCCCAGTGAATAGGTTCTGAAAGCATCTTTTTTTCTTTCCAGAAGGCCTACGGTTTTCAGCACTTCATCAATTCTTGTATGAGGTGTTCCCTTAATCTCAGCCACAATCTTAAGATTGGTTTCCGCATTCAGGTAAGGATAGAAATTAGGCTGCTCAATAATGGCACCGATTTTTTTTAAGGTGTCTGGTTGGGTTCCTTTCTGTCCGAACCAGTACCAGTCACCGCTGGTAGGATTAATGGTAGACAGGAGCATTCCGAAGGTGGTAGATTTACCGCTTCCGTTAGGTCCCAATAGTCCGTAAACATTTCCTCTTTCCACATCAAAAGAGATGTTGTTTACGACAGTTCGTTTGAATTTCTTAGTTAAATTCTTTACCGACAAAACTTTTTCCATGATATTTGTTTTACATAGTAGTAGGTCTCATAAATTTACAGATTGTTACATAACCTGAATTATTTTTCTGTTAATTTATATCGCTGAACTTTTTTATTAAGCTCTAATAATAAATATCAGACTATCATTATTTTACAGATGTAACTTTTTTTGTGAAAATAATACCTATTCAGAAAATAATAATTACAAAATATTAAAAATATAACTTATGAAAATTCTCAAATGGTTGAAAAGACTTGGAATGGGTCTGCTTATTCTCATCATTCTTTTATTGATTGCAGGATTTATTTTTGAAAAAATTTCCCGTTCAAACGCTGAAAAAATAAAACCTGACGGCCAGCTGGCAAATGTGGAAAATCATAAAATGCACTATTTTAAAAAGGGAACAGGCGGGCCTTCTGTTATTTTTGAAACCGCTTTTGATCCTGCGGGACATCTGCAATGGTATCATATCCAGCAGCAGCTTCCTGAAACATATACAACATTTTCCTATGACCGCTCCGGTATTTTATGGAGTGAAAGAGGAACAAACCCGAAAACAGGAGAGAAAATTGCTGAAGAACTTCATACTTTACTGGAAAAAGCAAACATTCCTAAACCTTATATCCTTGTAGGACATTCCTTTGGCGGAATGCTTTCCCGTTTCTTTGTTGCAAAATATCCGCAGGATGTGGCCGGAGTGATTCTGGTAGACAGTCAGTATCCTGAAGACGAAAAGTTTTTGTCATCTGAACTTTACGCTATGGTGAATCAGGGATTACCTGCCGGATTTTTGAAATTTGCGAATACTTTTGGAGCGGCAAGGCTTATGTTTAAAAATATGTTTCCCAATAAAACAGAGTATCAACATCAGAACTCTCTTATGCCTGCACTGCTTTATAAAAGTGCCTATGGTGTGCTGGAAGAGCAGGAACAGATGAAAGCTATCAAGAAGAATGCTTCAGGGATCAATACTTTTGGCTCTGTTCCTCTCTATGTAATCACGGCAGCAGATAAAACAAGGTATGACAGCTTTATTAAAGATGAAAAATTGAAGAACGAAATGCTGATTGCATGGGATAAAATGCAGAAAGATCTTTTAAAGCTATCATCAGACAGTAAACAGATCTTAGCTTCAGGGAGCGGGCATTACATCAATCAGGATCAGCCGAAAGTAATTGAAGATGCTATTAATGATATGCAGAAAAAACTTTCAGAAAAACAAAAAAATACAGCACAAAAGTAATGGTATACTCATTTTCAGCATTCAATATCTAGCAAAATTTAGCAAATTTTTCAATAGATTTTTAAGATTAAAATGCTAAATTTGATAGAATTAATCGGGAATTATGAAGTTAATTGAACTTGCCAGAGAGCTGAATGTATCAGCGGAAGCCATCATACAGTTTATTCAGGATTTCGACCTTGAATTAGGGGTTTGTATCAGCACCAACTTTGAAGTAAAAGAAGATTTTGAAAAATTTGCACGTGAAAATGTAAAATTTTTAAGACTTTATGAGAAGGATCTGGATAAAAATAAAACCGTTGAGCAGATCGCAGAAGTCATCAATCAGCCGAAAGAAGATATTGAGAAAGCCATTAAAGAGACCAATCCCAATATTTTTGACAATGGTTTCTTCCGTTCTTCCATCTCCAGTTATGGCATTGATAATAAATTAGGAGGAAATTATCAGTTTGTATACGATTATTTCGGGCATAAAACCAGCCTGAGACACAGGGATTTTATCGGTTACAGAGATCTTTTCTTTTATATCTCTTCGGTGTTGGAGCCGTTTCTTAATCCACAGCAGATCAAAGACTGGGGAATCAATAAACCAGCCGGAATCGTTTTGTACGGTCCTCCGGGTAGCGGTAAAATATTCTGGGCAACCAAGATTGCCGAAATTATCGGATATCATTTCAAGGAAGTCAAAAAACATTATCTGGGAACTTCATTCATAGACGGAAATAAAACCAATTTCAATGATTTCCTGCTCACGATGATGAAAGAAGATAAGGTGTTGCTTTTCCTTGATGATTTCGATGAAATTATGATGCAGCGAAAGGCAGAAACAGACATTGCTTCCTGTAATCTGGAAACCCAGGAACTCATCCTTCATTACATCGGAAAATTTGAAAAAGAAGAACTGCTCATGGTTGGATCTGCCAATTCCATTGCAGAGATTGATGAAGAAATCTTAGCGCCGGGAAGATTTGATGTGATGATCCCCGTTTTTCCGCCCAATGCCTCCGAACGTTCAGAAATTATCCTGTATGCGATGACAAAAGATCTGGAAGCAGATTCTCTGCTGTTTAAGATTCTAAAAAAGAATAAAGCCGATAAAGTTCCGTTCTGGCACGATATTTCTTCAAAAATGAAAGTATTCAGCAATACCATGCTGATCGACTTTACCCAAAGCCTGAAAAAGAGAATTAAAAATCTTTACCAGAGAACCCGGAACGAAAATCTTAAGATTGATCAGAACCTTCTGAATGCAGCCTTGAGAGATGCTGCCGGAAAACTGACCGAAGAATACCTGGAACAGATTGCTCGATTCCTTGCTGATGTGATGATTAATAATTTCGATGAATTCCGCTACAGAATACAGGCTTTGAAAAAAGAGCTCGAAACCTATCAGGTAGTAGAAGAACCGAGAAGAGCCATCGGATTTCATCATAACGGGGGAGAAGATGATGCACAGGGATAATAAGCCTGCAAAAGGCATATTTAAATAACAACTATTAATCTTCATTATCTATTAGTTACTCATGAACAACAGCGTCTGGGAGCTCGAAACCTTCTACAGAAGAAGAAATATTATCATTATAGGATCCGGGTTTTCAGGATTGTGGACGGCTTTGGCAGTGAAAGAAAAATATCCTGAAAAATCAGTTCTGGTTATAGAGCGAAGTGCTGTTCCGCTGGGAGCTTCAACAAGAAATGCCGGTTTTGCATGTTTTGGCAGCTTAACAGAAGTTATTGCCGATTCACAGAAAATGGGCTGGGAGAAAACGTTAGATCTGGTGAGGATGAGGTTTGAAGGACTTCGGAAAATTCAGAATTATTTTAAAAACAGCGAAATTGATTTTGAGCTGGACGGAGGTTACGAAATTTTAAATCATAGTGAACCTCTGCAGCAGTTGGATCTGGTCAATGAAAAGCTGAAATCCATAACCGGGCTCGAAAAAACATATAGTTTGAATCCGGAAAAAATAAAGCAGTTCGGATTGGGTAAATCTGAATTCTTAATTGAAAATACTTGTGAAGGCAGTCTGCATTCGGGAAAGCTCCTGCAAAAACTTCAGGAAAAATGCCGGGATCTGAAAATTGAATTTTTATTCGGAACAGAAGTAAAAAATGTGAACGAAAAAACGGACGCTGTAGAGGTCTGGATTTCAGAAGCACTTTTTGTGGAAGCCGATCAGCTGGTTTACTGTACCAACGCTTTCAGCTCAGAATTTCTGAAAAATGAAGAGATCATTCCCGCCCGAGGGCAGATTATCCTGACGGAACCCATTGAAGATTTAAAATTAAAAGGAACATTCCATTACGATGAAGGTTTTTATTATTTCAGAAATCTGGGAAACAGAGTGCTGTTGGGAGGTGGCAGAAATCAGGACCTCAAAACAGAAGAAACAACAGCCTTTCAAACCACAGAATTTTTACAGAATCATCTGGAAAACTTTATGAGAGAAGTCATTTTACCGGAACAGGACTTTAAAATTGCGCTCCGCTGGTCAGGAATTATGGCGATGGGATCAGAAAAAAGTCCGGTTGTAAAGCAGCTTTCAGAAAGACAGTTCTGCGGAGTAAGGCTCTCCGGAATGGGAGTGGCCCTAGCTCCAAAAATAGGGGAGGACATAGCTGAAATGATTTAACGTCACAAATCTTCCCACCAATCCATAATATCATCAGTTATTTTTTCTGAATTGAATTCATATCTGTAAAGACCATAACCCACACACAGTTCGCTTTCTATTATACCCTGTATTTTTTGTGAATCTGCTCCTTTTTCCAATTGCTGAAGAACCTTTTCTGCAAGATAAGCACAGAAGGCTTTATCCATTCCGGGACTTATATTCATTGATATGATCAGCTTTTTCAGTTGCAAGGAATTCGCCCGGTGCTCATTAATTAAAATATTGATGTAGTTTTTATTCATTCAGATAGTATTTCGGAATCAGATGCAAAACCAGGAACGAACCCAAAACATACAAAATCCAAACCTGGAATCATCTGCTAAAACCTTGTATTTCAAAAATATTGAAGCGCCCTTGTTTATCTTAAAAATGTTCGCTATTATTCATTCTGATTAATAAAAGGTATTTTCCCCAGCTTTTAAGACTGATTTATATTTGTTAGGATAAATATACATTAAAAAAAGAAATGGAAATTTTAATAAATCTTTCTGTTCTGTTGACGGCTTGGAACCTTAAACTGTAAACCCTGAACTTTAAACAGGAAACCTTGAATTCTGAATCCTCAACTGACAAAAGAATTCCGTATTTTTGTATAAAATTAAAAATTCGTGATCAACAACGACCAGATAAAAGAAGTTCAGTCGAGAATAGAAGACTTACATAAATATCTTCAGATTGAAAAAAAGAAGATAGAAATTGCCAATGACGATGAGAAAACAGCTGCTCCGGAATTTTGGGACAATCCGAAAGAAGCCGAAGCTTTTCTGAAACAGCTCCGTTCCAAAAAAAGATGGGTAGAAGATTATGAAGAGATCAGAACCCAGTTTGAAGATTTGCAGGTTCTTATGGAATTTGCAAAAGAAGATCCTGATTCTGAAAAAGAGTTAGACGAAACTTTTCCTCAGCTGGTAGAAAAGATTGAGGACCTGGAATTCAAAAATATGCTTTCCAATGAAGGGGACGAACTTTCAGCAGTGCTTCAGATCACAGCAGGAGCCGGAGGTACGGAAAGCTGTGACTGGGCTTCCATGCTGATGAGAATGTACACCATGTGGGCAGAAAAACAGGGATATAAGATTCGCGAACTCAATTTTCAGGAAGGCGATGTAGCCGGAGTAAAAACTGTTACGCTGGAAATAGACGGGGAATACGCTTTCGGATACCTGAAAGGAGAGAACGGGGTACACAGGCTGGTAAGAATTTCACCTTTTGACAGTAATGCAAAACGTCATACGAGCTTCGTGTCCGTGTATGTTTATCCTTTAGTAGATGATACTATCGAGATCAATATTAACCCTGCGGATATTTCATTTGAAACAATGAGGTCATCCGGAGCAGGAGGTCAGAACGTAAACAAGGTAGAAACCGCTGTACGTCTCCGCCACGCACCCACCGGAATTATTATTGAAAACTCAGAATCCCGCTCACAGCTTCAGAACAAGGAAAAAGCAATGCAGCTCCTTCGTTCAAGACTTTATGAAATGGAACTGGAAGAACGTATGAAAGCCAGAAACGAGATTGAAGCCAATAAAATGAAGATCGAGTGGGGAAGCCAGATCAGAAACTATGTAATGCATCCGTATAAACTGGTAAAAGATGTACGCTCAGGCCACGAAACCTCGGATGTGGATTCTGTAATGAACGGAAATCTCACCCCATTCCTGAAAGCCTTCCTGATGGCCGATGGTACCGCAGTTTCTGATGATGATCCTGACTTGTAAAATATCATGTCTGTATTTTAGTTAAAATCTTATAATTAATTTTTGTTTCAGACTTTTTACGCTTATTTTTGTTGCTAATCGTTATTTATGGAAGATTTCAATAGCTGGAAAGATTTACTGAACCCCGAATTTTATATCAAAATGGGTGGGTTCTGGCTTATTTTATTCATTGTTTTTGCCGAGACCGGACTTTTTGTAGGATTTTTCCTCCCGGGAGACTCACTACTTTTCGTTTCAGGGATTTATGCCGTTGAAATCATCAAAGAGACTTTTGGCTCTACAGGGAGCGATTTTTTAGATACCACACTTCTGGCTACCGGGGTTGCCATTGCAGCTGTGATAGGAAATGAAGTGGGATATTATTTCGGAAGAAAAACAGGTCCTGCTCTTTATAAGAGACCAGATTCAATGCTGTTTAAGAAAAAATACCTTTACCAGGCGCATGACTTCTTTGAAAAGCATGGTGCACTGGCGATTATTATGGCCAGATTTCTACCGGTAGTAAGAACATTTACTCCTATTGTTGCCGGAATTGTAAAGATGGATAAGAAAGAATTCCTTAGAGATAATATTATCGGAGGGGTGCTATGGTCATTCATTCTGATTTTTGCAGGGCATTACCTTGATAAATTGTTCATGGAACAGTTTGGTATCAATTTAAAGGAAAAACTGGAATACATTATTATAGTTATCGTACTTGTAACAACACTTCCGGTCATCATTAAATTTGCTTTCGGAAAAAAAGAGGATTTCTCTAAATATGAAAATAAAGATTTTGAATAAGAATTCAACAATATTATAATCCATAACCTGCTTTTTTAGCGGGTTATTTTTTTATCCATTCCAGAATATTCGGATAAATAATG
The DNA here is from genome assembly GCF_001295265.1 of Chryseobacterium indologenes. Lineage (GTDB taxonomy): Bacteria > Bacteroidota > Bacteroidia > Flavobacteriales > Weeksellaceae > Chryseobacterium > Chryseobacterium indologenes_A. The sequence goes on from NZ_LJOD01000002.1 coordinate 91,523, forward strand.
CTGTCTCTTTTTCTTTTGCTGAAAAGCCTTGGAACATGTCCGGTTTTTTTCATAAAGACCAGCTTATGCGGAATATTCTCCCGGGTAAGTACAGAATCCATGGCAATTGCCTGATGCTGGTTGACCAGAAAGTCATTATTTCCTTGGAAAAGAAGAGTAGGGACACTCGTAATATTGGCGATAGGGCTGGCTTCTTTAAAGGCTTCAGATATGTTTTTCCGGTCAAACTTCGTTCCCACTACTTTCTGGAAAGTGGGAGAGGTGTATTTGGAGTAAAATGAATTCAGATATTCGGGGCTGTAAAAATCAGTCGGCCCGCTCAGGGAAATAATCTTTTTGACCTGATCCGGATGTTTATAGCCGTAAAGAAGGGCAAGATGTCCTCCTGCACTTTCTCCCAGCAATATGTAGTTATCAGGCTCCAGCTCTGCCTTTTCCGAAAGGGAATTAAACTTTTCAATAGCAAGCCCAATATCTTCCAGCTGTTGCTTATATGTAATTTTTTTCCTTTTGGAGACCAGCCTGTAATTCATATTGATGCTCGGAATCTGGTTTTTAAAAAGCATTTTCTGGACCTGGATCATGTGCTCTTTTTTTCCGAGGGTCCATGCACCACCATGTACAATAAGCACTACCGGACTGTTTTCAGGATAATCCAAAGGAAGAAAAACATCCATCTTTTGTCTTTTATGCTCACCATATTTTAAATTATAGATCTTCTGCTGGCCGCCGGGTCCCACCCAAACCCTGAATTTGGTATTACATGACTGAAGCAGGAAACTGATGCAGCCAACTGCGAAAAAATGGTATCTCAGAATGAGCTTTTTCATAGATTAAAAATACAAAATAAACAGGAAATAGAAGCGGGAGAAAGGTCTATTCAAGGATGATTTTATTATTGCATCGGTCCTCATCCCAGTAGATTATTTTGGTTATATAGCCTTCGCGGCAGTTGCATGGGGCGGAAACCGGAATATAGGCAGATTTTTTTAAGAAGCGCCTGTTCTTTTTATCCAAATGGTAAACCTCATCTACAGGATATTCTGTAATTGTTTTTTCGGATGTATCTTCATTTTTAGAATAGGAATATTCTTCAGAAAGGATTCCGTTCTTATACACTTCAATAAGCTCCGGGCCGTACAGTGAATCCTGGTAGACGTATGTATATTCGCTGAACTCATTACCATGCTGATGAAAACTATATTCTAACTGATATTGTTGATTGTAGAAGTAGTAGAAGACTTCATAATCCGGGTTGTTTTCGTTTTCTCTGCTGTAAAGCTGAAGATATTTCTGTGGAGAGCTGAGATCAATATCTTTGATTTTTTTCAGATCTTCAGTTCCTTTATATCTGATTACAGGATTATTCTGGCCAGAATACATAAAATAAAATCTCCTGTCATCTCCGGATTTTTGGGCGTAATGCATCCTGTTGATACTGTCATATTGTATTTTTTCGTTACAGCTGAAACGAATTTTGCCTTTATATTTTTCAAAAGCTATTTCGGATAATTCCTTTTTCAGGTCTTTAAGCCGTCCGTAAATTTTAGTCCCTTCTTCGCTGCTAATCTCAGAAATAACAGGTTTTCCGCTTTCTATACAAACTGTTTTAAGAGATTTTAAATCGCATTGAAGATAATCTCGTGATTTCTGGGCAGAAAATAGCAATGGAACAATACCCAATAGGAGAAGCCTGATTTTACTATAGAAGTTTTTCAATGATATAAATAAACTACATAAAAAAATCAAAAAAAAGAAAAATAAAGATCTCATATTTTGTTTGGGGTTTATATTTTTCGGTGTATCACGAATATACAAATATCACTTCATATCGTCATCAAAAAAGAGTTGATAGGACTTCATAAAAATTAATGTTTTGTAAACCGTTTGAAAATAGAATTAAATAATTATTTTTGCTCAACTTAACAAATATTAAAAAAAGATTAAAATATGGCGTCAGGCTTTTTTGCAATTTTAGATGATATTGCAGCATTGATGGATGATGTGGCGGTTACCAGTAAACTGGCGACACAGAAAACAGCAGGAATTTTAGGGGATGACCTTGCTGTAAATGCAGAAAAGGCAACCGGTTTCCTTTCCTCCCGCGAACTTCCGGTATTGTGGGCGATTACAAAAGGTTCATTCATTAATAAACTGATTATTCTTCCTATAGCTTTTTTACTCAACTGGCTCTATAAACCGGCTATTGAAATTATTCTTATCCTGGGAGGATTATATCTGGCCTTTGAAGGAGTGGAAAAGATCATCGAATTTTTATTTCACCGTTCCAAAAAAGGACATGAAGTGGTTGAAGAAAGTAAAGAAGATGAGAACTCTGAAGTTTCTGAAAAATCAAAAATAAACTCAGCCATAAGAACAGATTTTATTCTTTCTATTGAAATTGTAATTATAGCTTTGGGGACTGTTATTCAGGAAAATCATCCGCTTATTACCCAGATTATTACAGTAACGTTCGTTTCATTTATTGCCACTGTCGGTGTATATGGAATTGTTGCCCTTATTGTAAGAATGGATGATGCAGGGTTTAAATTAATTAAAAAGAGCAATGATAAAGGAGTTGTTTCCAAACTGGGACATTTATTGGTAAAAGCACTTCCTGTGATCATTAAAATATTAGGGGTAGTGGGAACTATCGCCCTTATCCTGGTCTCAGGCGGAATTTTCGCCCATAACATTCATTATCTTCATGAACTGCTTCCCACTTGGCCTTCCATCCTGAAAGAGTTTACTTTCGGAATTGTAGGTGGATTGGCTGCCGTAGCTGTTTTCACAGTCGGGAAAATGATGTATTCCCTGGCTATAAAGAAATAATTGATTAACTATAATTGAAAAAAGCTCAGCAGTAATCCACTGCTGAGCTTTTTGTTGTATGCTTTATGATGATTTTATTGGGCAGAATATATTTTTGTTTCTGCTTTATTTTGCTCTCTGAGTTTTTGTTTATCTTTTAACTACAAACAAAAAAGGATTCCCGTAAGAATCCTTCTGTATATTAATTGAATAAATCTTTCACTTTGTCAAAGAAAGTTTTTTCCTTTCCGGATGGTTCTGCAACCATTTCTCCGCTGTTCATCTGCTTTTCAAAGAAATCTTTTTGTTCTTTATTAAGCTTTTGCGGGGTCCATACATTGATGTGGATGAACATATCACCTTTTCCATAGCTGTCAATGCTTGGAAGTCCTTTTCCTGCAAGTCTCAGAATTTTTCCGGACTGCGTTCCCGGGTCAACCGTAATCTTCACTTTTCCGCCTACGGTAGGAACCTCTTTTTTCGTTCCCAGTGCTGCTTCAGCAAATGAAATGTATAATTCCTGGTGAAGATTGTCGCCTTCTCTTTTGATGGTTTTATCAACTTCCTCTTCAATAATTACCAATAAATCTCCCGGAATTCCTCCGAAAGGGGCATCATTTCCTTTTCCTCTTACATTAAGCTGGATTCCGTCTCTTGCTCCCGCAGGAATATTGATGGTTACTTCCTCCTCATCTTTGATCAGTCCCTGAGCATTGGCTCCTGCCGGAATTTTATCAGCTACTTTACCGATTCCCTGACAGGTTCCGCAGGTAGTCTGGGTCTGCATTTGCCCGAACATGGTATTCATTACTTTAAGCTGAACACCGGATCCGTTACAGGTAGGACAGGTTTTGGAAGTAGCCCCTTCCGCCATCTTCATTTTTTTTACTTTAATGGTTTTCTGGGTACCGTTCACCATCTCTTCAAGGCTCAGCTTAATTCTGATTCTTAAATTGGAACCTCTTGCCTGCTGACGGCCACCTCCGCCACCTCCGAAACCTCCAAAGCCACCACCGAAAATATCTCCGAACTGGCTGAAAATGTCTTCCATATTCATACCACCTCCGAAGCCTCCACCTCCGAAACCACCGTTGCCGCCCACTCCGGCATGGCCAAACTGGTCATATCGGGCACGCTTCTGATCATCGCTCAGGATTTCGTAAGCTTCTGCAGCTTCTTTAAATTTTTCTTCAGCCTCTTTATCACCCGGGTTTTTGTCAGGGTGATATTTGATGGCCATTTTTCTATAGGCTTTCTTTATTTCGTCGCCTGAAGCAGATTTACTGATCTCCAGAACCTCGTAATAATCTCTCTTTGACATAATGCTTATAACTGATTGCTGATAAATGATAATTGATGTCTATTGCATAGTGCTTAAAGCGTTTGCCAATCAATTATCTCTCATCATTTATCATTATTTAATATTAGTTTCCTGTTACTACTTTTGCGAAACGGATCACTTTATCGTTCAGTGTGTATCCGGTTTCAATAACATCTACGATTTTGCCTTTCAGGTCTTCAGATGGGGCTGGAATCTGAGTGATTGCCTCATGAAAATCTACGTTAAAGCTGTCTCCTGCTTTTACTTCCATTGTTTTTAAGCCTTTTTCGCTCAGCTTATTCTTAAATTTCTGATAGATAAGTTCCACACCCTGAAGATCAGCCGGATTTCCGTTCTTCGCGATTTCTTTCAGTGCTCTTTCGAAGTCATCTAAAACCCCCAGCATAGAAACCATCATGTCCTGGTTGGCATACTGGAAGAATTCCATCTTCTCTTTAGCCGTTCTTTTTTTATAGTTTTCGAACTCGGCATACAATCTGATGTAACGGTCTTTTTCTTCTGCCAAAAGTTCCTCTGCAGAAGGTGATACTGTCACATTGTCTTCAGATGCTGTCTCGTTCTGAATATTGTTCTCTTCCTGATTATTGATGCTTTCTTCGTTAATATCCTGATTTTCCATAATTCAATATTTATTTACACAATGATTTGACAAAGATTCTGCCAAATGGAAAAATCAGGACATTAAGGCAGAAAAAAGAAGAAGATGCAAATGGTGAATAGAAATAGTCAATTATTGTGCATTGCTCATTATTAATCTTATTTTCCCGCAAACGTCTGATATAGTAAATATAGATTCAGAATTATAATGATTAAGGAAATGACCCATACACAGACCTTAAGGAAAGGCTTGTTGACAAATTCTCCCATTTTGGCTTTGTCACTGGTGAACATAACCAGAGGAACCACTGCAAAACTCAGCTGCATGGATAAGATAACCTGGCTTAATACCAATAAATCTGTGGTTCCCTGCTCGCCATAGATAATAGCAACAATCAGAGCCGGAATAACTGCAATCAGTCTTGTGATTAACCGTCTCAGCCATGGTTTTAATCGGATATTTAAAAAACCTTCCATGACGATCTGTCCGGCAAGGGTTCCGGTAAGGGTAGAATTCTGCCCTGAGGCCAGAAGGGCAATGGCGAAAGCAATACTTGCCATTGAAGCTCCTAGAATTGGAGTGAGCATTTTATAAGCGTCGTGAATATCTGCTACATGCTCATTTCCAGTGGTATGAAATGTTGCTGCGGCGAGGATAAGAATCGCTGCATTGATGAAGAATGCCAGCATCAGTGAAACGGTGCTGTCTAACGTGGCAAATTTAATGGCTTCTTTTTTTCCTTCCCTGTCCCGGGCATAATCTCTGGTCTGTACAATGCTGCTGTGCAGATACAGGTTATGAGGCATTACAGTAGCTCCCAGAATACCAATGGCAATATACAGCATAGCCGGATTCTGGATAATCTCTTTCTGAGGAACCAGTCCGCCAAGGATTTCATTGAATGCTGGTTTTGAAATCACAATCTCATAGACAAAACAGGAGAGGATGATAAAAATAAGCCCTCCTACAATACTTTCAATCCACCGGAAGCCTTTGGCCTGGAGCAACAGGATAAAGAGTACATCAATTGTGGTGATTACGATCCCCCAGGTCAGAGGAATATGAAATAAAAGGTTTAGTGCGATGGCGGAACCTATAACTTCTGCGAGATCACATGCGGCAATGGCAATTTCACAGAATATCCATAAAATAAAATTAGTAGTAGGGCTGAAGTGATCCCGGCAGGCCTGTGCAAGGTCTCTTTCTGCTACAACTCCCAATTTTACGGAAAGATGCTGAAGAACCATGGCAAAAATATTGGAAATAAGGATAACCGAGAGCAGAGTATATCCGAATTGAGCCCCTCCTGCAATATCTGTTGCCCAGTTTCCCGGATCCATATATCCTACGGCAACCATGAGTCCCGGCCCAGCAAAAGCAAGATATTTCCTCCAGAAAGTTGCTTTTTTAGGAACTTTGATTGAAGAATAGACCTCAGGAAGTGAGTGGGTGGTTTTATCTTTTCGCCAGGCGTTTTTTATATTGAAATTCATAAATGTTAGAAATGACTAACAAATTTAATTAAATAAATATAAATACAAAAATAAGTCAAAGAAAAATCCCGGAAAAATTATCTTCCGGGATTCTATTTTTATTGATTCTAAAAAGAATTATTTAGCGAATCTTACAGCCATTTTTCTGTCTGCAGCTCTTTCTGCATCAGAAGCTTTAGCATCTACTGTAGCAAATTTACTTCCGTAGCCGGCAGCTTCCAGTACCTGAGCTCCTACGCCTGCTTTTGTCATAGCAGCTTTGATGAATTCAGCTCTTTCCTTAGATAATTTCAGATTGGACGCTTCATTTCCTGTTTTATCAGTATAGCCTCCGATTTTGATTTTAGCTTCAGGGAAGGCTTTTAAAATGGCTACTAAATTATCAAGCTGTCCCTGAGAACCCGCTTCCAGTTCAGTAGAGCTTCCCATTTTGAAATTCACATGGTCGAAATTATACCATTTATCTTTTAGGGCAGCGTCATCAGCTGCATTTTTATACCCTCCTGATTTTAGGAAAGCAATCATCTGATCTTCCATTCCTCCTTTGTATCCTTTCAGCATAACCCCGTTAAGATCGATATTTTCATCGGTCTTAGTGGCTGCCGGAGCTGCTGTTGCAGAGGCCGAAGTGTCCGGAGGAGTAACCGCAGCTGATGAATCCACAGAAGATCCTGTAGAATCTGAGGTTGTTGTTGTAGTTGTAGTTTGTTTTTTCTCGCATTGCTTCCATAGGAAATAGCCGGCAGCAATTAACAGTAAAAGCGGAAGCAACCATTTCCAGATTGAACCTCCGCCTTCGTTGTTGTTATTTCTGTCAGGATTTGTTCCTGTAGGTGTAGTACTTCTTGTTACCTCTATTTTAGGCTCTTCAGTAGCTGCTGTTCTTATTGCATCATTGTCATTGTCAAACTTATATCCTTTGGCCCAGTCACCAATATTCAGTGAGGCCAGAGAAAGTCCTGCAGGCAGTAATGATGAAACAATTCCTTTCTGGTCATTCAGTAGGCTTGAAATTCCGGACTTGCCCAGATTATTATCGGCTGCATATTTGCCGATAGAGCCTATCGTAGCTCCTGTTACCAGATTCAGCAGTGAACTGGACGAGTTATTGCTGATTCCTGCGAAAGAGGCAATAGCGTTCACAATTCCGCCCACCTTATCTCCAAAAATGGAAGTCAGAAGGTTTGATATCATAGGATTATTAGAAGCCCCTCCTAATAAATTCCCTAAAATTCCGCTTGACGAAGCCCCGGTTATTGCATCTAAAACTCCCGGGTTGTCTGCGTTGTTGGCTAATCCTCCTACCACAGCAGGCAGTAAACCTCCAATTGCTTTTGAAATACCGGATTCACTTTCTCCAAACTGAGAAGCTGCTTGTGAAACCAAAGCGGGACCTAGCTGTCCTTTAATTAAATCAATGACATTTAAAGACATAATAAATTATTTTGAGATTAATGTTCCATAAATTTAAACAAAAATCTGTCCAAATGTCACTTTTTTTGAATATTTATTTAAATTTCGTCGAAATTTTCATAAATTGATAAAATTACTAGTAAGCTTTTGCGAATAATACACGTCTTTTAGAAGGTTTTCCTGAAATCATGGAAATTCCTTCTTCAATATCATCATCTAAAGGAATACATCTGATGGTAGCTTTCGTTTCATCCTTGATCTGTTCTTCCTCTTCTGCGGTTCCGTCCCAGTGTGCATAGATGAAACCTCCTTTTTCTTCAAGAACAGTTTTGAATTCTTCGTAACTATCCACTTTGGTAATGTTATCTTTTCTGAAGTTGAATGCTTTTTCGAAAATATCTTTCTGGATGGTCTGCAATAATTCTTCAATGTAGCTGTCCAGTCCTTCAATCGAACGTACCTCTTTAGTAAGATTGTCTCTTCTTGCAATTTCAACAGATTTGTTTTCCAGGTCTCTTGGCCCCATTGCTATTCTTACCGGAACACCTTTCAGTTCATATTCTGCAAATTTCCAGCCTGGTTTGTTCTGTGTATCATTATCGAATTTTACAGAAATTCCTTTTGCTTTTAGTTTAGCCTGGATATCTAATGCCACTTCACTGATCTGTGCAAGCTGCTCGTCTCCTTTAAAGATAGGAACAATTACCACTTGGATTGGCGCAAGGGTAGGAGGAAGCACCAAACCGAAATCGTCAGAGTGGGTCATGATCAAAGCTCCCATAAGACGGGTGGATGTACCCCATGAAGTAGCCCAAGCGTGTTCAATTTTCCCTTCTTTATTGGTAAACTTCACATCAAAAGCTTTTGCGAAATTTTGTCCCAGGAAGTGAGAGGTTCCGGCCTGAAGAGCTTTTCCGTCCTGCATTAAAGCTTCGATACAGTAGGTTTCATCAGCACCTGCGAATCTTTCAGAAGGTGTTTTCAATCCCTGGATTACCGGAATGGCCATAAAGTTTTCTGCAAAATCAGCATATACCTTATTCATTTTTTCTGCTTCTTCCACTGCTTCTTCTCTGGTAGCGTGGGCTGTGTGGCCTTCCTGCCACAGGAATTCAGCGGTTCTTAAGAACAAACGGGTTCTCATTTCCCAACGTACAACATTGGCCCATTGGTTGATGAGGATCGGAAGGTCTCTGTAAGACTGGATCCAGTTTTTATAGGTATTCCAGATAATTGCTTCAGAAGTAGGACGAACGATAAGCTCTTCTTCCAGTTTGGCATCCGGATCTACGATGAGTTTAGAAGGGTTGTCAGGGTCAGTCTTTAGTCTGTAATGGGTAACAACCGCACATTCTTTAGCAAAACCTTCTGCATTTTTCTCCTCAGCCTCAAATAAGCTTTTGGGCACAAAAAGCGGGAAATAAGCATTTACGTGACCTGTCTCTTTGAATTTCTTATCCATTTCATCACGCATTTTTTCCCAGATTGCATAGCCGTATGGTTTGATCACCATGCATCCCCGCACTCCAGAGTTTTCAGCTAGGTCAGCTTTTACAACCAGCTCATTATACCATTTGCTGTAATCTTCGCTTCTTGAGGTTAATTTTGCCATTATTTTTTTTAATTTTTTTAACTTTTGTACATTATTGTAATCTAAAAATAAAAATCTATTTTTGATAGATTTTTTTACCAGTGTTTTGGTACATTTTTGGTACAGATTGCAAATATAATTTAAATTAAAAATTTATACGTTATCATGAAAAAAAATATACATAAAAATTTGCTTGGTTTGTTAAAGTCCAAAGGGATTTTAGCCATATCGGGCGGATTGCTGCTTGTGTCTTGTGGCGCTCAGATGGGCGGATACACAGAGACAGACGGGGTGTACTATGACCCGAATAAAGATACTCTGCCTGAAGGAGTTATTATCAATGATGGCGGAAACCGTGTAGGTGAAAATTACGATTATTATCAGGAATCCAATGTGATTCAGAATGCAGAGGCTAATGCAAGGGAGCGTGATAACAGATATAATTCCTGGAGTGATGTTAACCTTAACATGAATGCAACAGATTCAGACTGGGGTAGTTTTGCAGGCTCACAGACCAACTATTATGATAATTCCTGGGGGTGGGGATATCCTTGGGGATGGTATGGCGGCTATAACCCATATTGGGGCTGGAACCGCGGCTGGGGCTGGGGTATGGGATTATCCTGGGGCTGGGGCGGATCATTCGGCTGGGGCTGGGGAGGCTCTATCGGATGGGGAAGCCCGTATTGGGGATATGGATACTCTCCTTACTGGGGAGGATATTATGATCCGTTCTGGGGAGGAGGCTACGGTTACCCTTACTGGGGCTGGGGCGGAGGCTACTGGGGTCATGGATATTATAACAGACCTGTCTACAGAAGAAGCAGCGGAGGAGGATTCAGTAATCCTGGTCTAACCAATGCAGTATATAATACCAATACTTACAGAGGCGGCTTCAGAAATAATGGCGATGCCGTAAGAAGCTCAAACAATGGTTTCAGAAACAGCAACAGCTCAAACAGCGGTTTCCGTAACTCAAATACAAATGGAGGGTTCAGACAAGGGAATTCAGACGGCGGTTTCAGACAAGGAAACACGAATGGAGGATTCAGAAACCAGTCTGGTGGATTCCGTAATTCAAATTCTCAGCCAAGACCTAACTATACTCCGCAGAGAGACAATGGCGGATTCAGAAATGACAGTGGATTCAGATCAAACGGAGGTTTCAATAACAGCAGCTCAGGTGGTTTCAGAGGCGGTTCTTCTGGCGGAGGCGGTGGCTTCAGAGGCGGCGGAGGCGGCGGTTTCAGAAGCGGCGGCAGATAATTATAAACTAAATAACTATTAAAAAAATAATGTTAAAAAAATCTTTAGTATTAACGGGCATTGCTGCAGCATTTTTTGCACAGGCTCAGGATGTTTCTGTATTGAGGAATACTGTGGAGGTTTATTCCGGTTCTTCTATGACGGGTTCTGCAAAATTCAATGCAATGGCAGGAGCTAACGGAGCTTTGGGGGGAGATGCCAATTCCCTGCTTACCAATCCAGCGGGTTTAGGGGTTGCTATTTCAAGTGAAGTTTCCGGAACTTTATCTATTGCAGGGAACAGAAATAAAAGTACCTGGAACGGTTCTACAGTAAACTATAACAAAACAAATACTGATGTTGGAAATATAGGAGGAGTGATTACTTTCCCGCTTATGACTGAAACAGCATGGAAGTTTATCAATATCGGAGTTAATTATTCCAATCAGTCATTAGATAATTATATAGAATCTTCGGGAAGCAATAACCTGATCACAGATTTCAATGACGGTAAAAGTGCATCATTGGCAGGCCATGCATATAACAGATACGGAAATCTTTCCAAAACAAGTTTCGGGGTTGGGGCCAACTATAACCACAGTGTATATATAGGTGCCGGCTTAAATTTCTTCGGAGCATCCATTGATCAGTATGATACAGCCGCTTTTCAGATGGTTGATAACGGATCTGTTGAGTTTTTTGACAGACAGAATACTCCTTTTTCTGAAAGATCAACCGGTTTCTCTGCTTCGTTAGGGGTTATCGGAAAATTAAGCCCTAATTTCAGAGTGGGAGCTTCTCTTGAAACACCTACTTTCTGGTCTATAGACAGGGAATATAATTTCTATAATGATCCGCAGAGAGGAGATGGTATCGGCGGAGAGAACCAAAAACTGACTACACCGCTTAAAGCCACTGTAAGTGCAGCGTTTGTAGCAAGCAAAAACTTTTCATTGAATGTAGACTATACCTTAGGCGTTACAAGACCTAAGTATAAAGTATATTCCGGAACAGAAAGCGATCTGAACAGTTTCTTTAAAGATAACTATAAGAATATTTCAGAAGTAAGAATCGGTGCAGAATACAGAATCAAGCAATTCAGATTAAGAGGCGGATATTCATACACCTCTAATCCTTTTGATGCTTTAACGGTAAGCCAGCTGAACCCTGATGCTTCTGTTGCAGACAGATCTTACAGCAATATGATGCTGAATGACAGAAACCTGGCTTCTTTCGGACTGGGATATGATTTCAAGTCATTCTATATTGATGCATCTTATCAGTATGTTACTTCCAGCTATAGCAATCCTTACTTAAGAGGTATTGAAACGGGAGATCCTGCTACAGATACAGCCTATTATTCTAGTAATAGAATCTTAGGATCAGATCATTTTGTAGTGACTGATGTGAAAAATAACAGAAATAACTTCTTTGTTACATTCGGCTGGAAATTCTAATTCCAGATTGTGTAATGAGTGATTAAATTGAGGCTCCGGGCATTGTCCGGAGCTTTTTTGCTGAAAATATCTGTTAAGATGAGGGTTGGAAGTTACTTTTACTTATAGGTATTAAAGGTAAAGTCAGATTTCCTTAAAAAAGATAAAATAGAATGGTACTGCTCATGATAGATGGCTTTCATAGTCTTTTTATCATCTCCCGGCGTCAAATCTAACTCCTGTTAATGATGATGTCCTGTATGAGGATGACTGTGAAAAAGATGCATAACCAGAGCCAGAGAAACGCCTACGATTACCAGTCCAATCTTAATCCAGTCAATATTGTGGTTTTTGTTACTTTCAAAAATGATAACAGATGAGATGTGAAGAAAAATTCCGCCTACGATGGCCAGAAAATAAGGCTGAAGATCCGGATTGAAGTAATTTCCCAGAAGCATTCCCATTGGAGAAGCTAGGGCAAATAAAGCAACAATCAGAAGTGAGGGGTAGGATGATCCTTTGGATTCATTTTTTCTGTTGAATAAAAAAGCCCCTAGAATGAATGAAATAGGAAGATTGTGAAATACAATTCCCAGAAGATAAGGTGACAGCATGTGCTCTTCATTGGCTAAAGGAATTCCCTCAATAAAGGCGTGAACAAATAACCCTATCATTAAAGCAGCCGGAAGGATATTGTGCTCATTATGATGATGAAAATGACCATGCTCAAAGCCTTTTGTTAACGCCTCAAGGATCATTTGCAGAAGAACTCCCGCAATCACAAATATTCCAAGATTGCTGCCTGCTTCGGAAGTGTAAACCTGTGGAAACACTTCATTCAGGCAGATCGTAATCAGGAATCCGGCACTCAGAATCAGCAGATTTTTGGCCAGTTTTTCTTTTTTCCCGAAGTGTTTTCCGAGAAATACTCCTGCAATCACACTTAGGATCAGTAAAAGTACCGTAATCATTATTTTTTCTTAAATAAATTAATGCATCTTGGTGAAATGTCTTTAGAGAATTCATTTAACTGATAATCTCCCCAGACTTTTGTTCTTTCAAAACTACAATCAGCTGCGTAAGAATGGATTTCTTCCAATGAGTGAAGTTTTACTTTTTCAAAGAAATGAAAAGGTTTTCCGTCTGCCTCAAAACGAATGTCCTTGATAACGTGCCTGCCTTCGATCTTTTTAAGAATTTTAAATTCAACATCACCGCGTTTTACGGAAGCTTCAGGGATTAATGTTTTTCTTACATATTCTTCATTCAGATAGTCCAGAACAAAGTATCCTCCGGGTTTCAGGGCATTATATACAGACTGGAAGACTTTTTTATCATCATTCTCATTGTCAAAATATCCGAAACTGGTAAATAAATTGAAAACCGCATCCATAGGATCAGCATCAATTGGATTTCGCATATCATGTACATCGAAAATAAGCGTCTGGTTTTCAAATTGTTTATCAAATTCTATACTCTGTCTGGAAAGGTCAAGCCCCAGTACATCATAGCCCAGTTTATTCAGAAAAACAGAATGTCTTCCTTTTCCGCAGGCCAGATCAATGACTTTGGACGCAGGCGGGAGCTGAAGGTCTTTCGTTAATGCTGTAATAAAGTTTTCTGCTTCCGTGTAGTCTCTGTTGTTATAGAGAAGATGATAATAAGGGGTATCAAACCAAGATTCAAACCATTCCATAATACAAAAATAACTAAATTTGCGCTGTTAAAAGCAAAGTATTTGCACTTTGAAAGATTGACAGGCTCAATGGAATTTTAAATTCTGATAGCTAATCTTTTAATTTTTAAATCATTAAATCTTTTAGCACCTTAATTATGGATACAGAAAATCTACAGATTCAGATAAAAACATTCTTCGGACTGGAGCAGATTTTAGCAGAAGAAGTCAAAAAGTTAGGCGGGAGAAAGGTAGAAGTTAAAAACAGAGCGGTTAATTGTGAGGGCGATCTTGGCTTCCTTTATAAAGTAAATTATTCAGCGAGAACAGCTTTGAAAATCTTGATCCCGATTCATGAATTTAAAGCATTTAACCAGCATCAGTTTTATGACAGGCTCTTCAAAGTGTCCTGGGAAGAATTCATGGATGTAGACCAGTCTTTTGCCATTGATGCTACGGTGAATTCGGAAACTTTTAAGCATTCACAGTTTGTGACCCTTAAAATGAAAGATGCCATAGTAGACTATTTTCAGGATAAGTTCAGGAGGCGGCCTAATGTAGAAACAAGATCGCCGGATATTAAATTTCACCTGCATATTGATCGTGAGCTGGTTACGATTTCTTTAGATTCGTCCGGAGACGCTTTATTTAAAAGAGGATATAGAAGAGAACAGGGTGAGGCTCCTATTAATGAGGTTCTTGCCAGCGGGATGCTTCAATTGGCAGGCTGGGACGGAAAAGGAAATTTCCTTGATCCTATGTGCGGATCTGGAACACTTTTGATTGAAGCGGCAATGATTGCGATGGATCTTCCTGCACAGACTTTCAGAAAAAGATTTGCTTTCCAGAACTGGAAAAATTATGATGCTGAATTGTTTGCCAAAATCAAAGAATTCCGTATCAACAGGGTGAAAGAATTTACCGGAAAAATTGTGGGATATGATATTGATGCCCGTATGCTGAATGCTGCAAGAATGAATATTGAAGCAGCAGAAATGGAAGATGTGATTGAAGTAAGAAAACAGAACTTCTTTGATTCCAAAAAAGAACTTTTCCCATTACTGATGGTATTTAATCCTCCTTATGATGAAAGAATTTCTATCAATGATGACGATTTTTACAAGAAAATAGGAGATACTTTCAAAACCCATTATCCAAACACATTGGCATGGCTGATCTCTTCCGATCTTGAAGCGGTGAAAAAGATCGGGCTTCGTCCATCCAGAAAGATTAAGCTTTTCAACGGAAAGCTGGAAACACGATTCCTGCAGTACGAAATGTATGAGGGAACAAAAAAAATTCATAAAATTGAAAATCCTAAATAACAGATCAACCTTCCATTCCGGAAGGTTTTTTTATTGCTTTATGACAAGAATTTTTATTTTTGTCTAAATTCAAATACACAATGGCCCTGAATTTTTTGAACGTTATAGACTTTATATCGAATCTTATTTCACTGGGAAAAACATCATCATCATCCGATTATCATTATGATGAGATGACCAACCTAATAAGAATAGAAAAGTAAAATATCTTACGGAAAAAGCCAGTGTTGCTTTTGTAGTTGCAGCTTCTGTATTGCTGTTTTTTGTTTTTAAAGATCCGTTCCCGCCGGAAAACTACAGCCAGACCCTGTTGCTTAACTGATGGGGATTGCGGTTTCTGGCATCCTGTTTTTTATTTTATCTATTGCAGGGCTTTATTATTTTAAAAGTCTGTTCAGGCTGCTTCTTTTCAGTGGTTCGGTGATCTTGTTTTTATTTCACTGGTACTGTGTATTTACTTTAAATCCGGTCTGTTTGTTTCAATAAAAAAGCTCCCTGAAAAAGGAGCTTAAGTATTGTAAAAGCCGGTTTTCAGTCCGGTATTATTTCTATAGAGTTGTTTTGGTAAACATCTGAACAGACATATATCCTCTTCCCCAGTTAAAATTCGGATCCGAAGTAGCCCACATGTTAAATCTGATGGTTGAAGTATCTGCAGTAGGTTCTACATAGCCATTTAAGGCATAAACTACATTAATTGGAGTAGCTGTATTATTAACAACAGTATCACCTACCGTAGCATTTACTGAGGCCATTCTTGATGCTACTCCCGTTGAAATGGCAGGAACCGTATATTTTCTTGATCCCGCCGGAAGTTCAGCTCCGTTTTTCAAAAATCTTATTCCAAAATATCCCCCGAAGTTAGTTGATAGGGTAGTAGTACCTATAGGGACACTATAAGTAGTAACCAGCTTAGCCTGGGTAAATGCAGGAACAGTGATGGTAATATTTAATCCTAAATTGAGGTTATTTATGGTAGTTCCTGCTGTAACGGCCTGGTCAACAGGGGCGGCTGCCGTGATGTCAAATACGTTATCAAGCCTCCAGGCTGTTTTATCACGCTGCTGATAGGTGATCCATTGCGGAGCTGCAGGAGTTCCGTAATTGGTATAAAAACCTTCTTCCATATTTACTGTAACATTGGTATTGTAAACAATAAGGCCTTTGGCTGGTGAAGGAATGGTTACGCCGTCTGTAGGAGTTGATAAGCTGACACGTGGAATCAGCATTCCTTTATTGGTAGCATCAACCTGAAATTTAGCCGAAGCATCCGGTGTTATTGTTCCCAAGGCTGCGGATCCTGATGAGGTAACAATGAAATCGTTGGCTGTCTGGGCCGGGGTAGGAGATGCTGCATTGTCCTTGTTCCCGTCCACATGAAATGTTCCGCTGGGATTATTTGTTCCTATTCCCACTTGCGCGTATGAGAAAATGCTGAAAGCCAATACGATAGGTATTAAATTTGTTTTCATAGATTGTACTTTTGATTGAGAATATTTAAAATTAAGGATTATTCGCGGATTTCCAGCAATAATTAATCCATAATGTATGAATTATATTTTGAGTTAATTGTTTAAAGATATTTTTTGTAATGATTAAAAAAATCTTGGATAATCTAGGGCAAAGTGTTTGCGGATTCTTTTATGAATAAGTAATTTTGAAAAATTTTTAATTTGAAGCCTACTATTTCCATTGTCGTTGCTATTTTCAACCGGAAAGATGAACTTTTCGAGCTGTTGAATTCTCTGTCTCATCAGACGGATAAAGAGTTTGAAGTTATTATTGTAGATGACGGATCCTTTGTTGATCTTAAGCCTACAATACATAATTTTGAGGAGATGCTGGATATTAAATACTTTCGTAAAGACAATTCAGGACCTGGCCTTACCAGAAATTACGGAGCAAAGAGGGCACAGAATGACTGGCTGCTTTTTGTAGACAGTGATGTGATTGTAGAGAAAGATTACATTGAGAATATCAAAAAAGACATTGAAACCATTCCGTGCGATGCATTCGGGGGAGCTGATAAGGCTCATAAAGGTTTTAATCTGATGCAGAAAGCTATTTCTTATTCCATGACATCTGTATTTACAACCGGGGGAATAAGAGGGAGCAAAAAATCTGTTTCCAAATTCCAGCCAAGAAGCTTTAACATGGGGGTGAAGAAATCTGTTTTTGAAAAAGTAGGTGGTTTTTCTGAAATGAGAATAGGTGAGGATCCGGATTTATCAATGACCCTTTGGGAAAACGGTTTCACAACCGCTTTTTTTGATGATATAGCTGTTTATCATAAACGCAGGGTTGATTTCGGGAAATTTTCCAAGCAGGTCTACCAGTTTGGCTGTGCAAGACCCATCCTTAATCAAAGACATCCGAATTACGTGAAAATATCCTTCGCTTTTCCTACCCTGTTTCTTTTAGGGTATATTTTAGGCTTTCTGGAGTATATTTTTATGAGAAGGGGAATCGTTCTTGCGTTTTACGGACTGTATACTTTTATGGTACTTTTTCACGCACTGATTGTTACCCGAAACATAAGCATTGCCGGCATGGCGGTAATTTCTACCTATATTCAGATGTTTTCTTACGGGTATGGCTTTTTAAAATCCTGGGTACTGCTGAATATTTTCAGAATGAAGCCTGAAGACGCTTTCCCTAAACATTTCCATAGAAAATAAAAGCTGCCGGAAATCCCGACAGCCTTTGTAACAATAAATTAAGATATGAATATGGTTTCATGGTTGAGAACACCTGTTTTCAGCATGCATTCCCGCATTTTTTGATAAGTTCTCTCTATATCCTGATCCAGACCGATCGAGAATCTGATCAGGCCATCTGATATTCCCATAGCCTCACGTTCTTCCTCAGGAATTTCTGATGAAGTAGAACTTCCGGAACACGAGAACAATGTTTTGTAGAACCCTAAGCTCACAGCCAGGTATCCTAGATTTTCCTGCTGCATCATTTCCATGAGCTCGTTGGCTTTGTCGGTTGTTCCCGCATCTAATGTCAGCAGTCCGCCGAATCCGTAATCTTCATGCATCATGCTTTTCATTAATTCATGATCCTTATGAGAGGCCAGTCCCGGGTAAGATACCTTTAATCCGTCTTTTTCAAATCTTTCAGCAAGGTACATGGCATTGTGGCTGTGCTGTTTCATTCTGATGTGGAGTGTTCTCAGGTTCTTCAGGATACTGGCAGAACGGAAACTGTCCATCGTAGGGCCAAGAAGCATACAGGCTCCGTTATTTACATTCTTAGTATCATTGATGAATTCCTGAGTACCGCAGTATACACCGCCAACAGTATCGCTGCTTCCGTTGATGAATTTAGTAAGGCTGTGAATCACAATATCCGCACCCAGTAATTTAGGTGAAACGGAAAGAGGAGAGAAGGTATTGTCCACAATCAGCTGTAAACCGTGTTTTTTACAGATTTCAGAGAGTTTTCTCAGGTCTGCAACCTCCAGAAGCGGATTGCTTACGCTTTCACAATAGATAATTTTAGTATTTGGCTTTATGGAGTTTTCGATAGACTCAAAATTGCTGATGTCTACGAAAGTGGTTTCAATATTGAAAGGAGGCAGGAAATTCTTTAAAAAAGCATAAGTTCCTCCATAAATAGTTCTGCTGGAAATAATATGATCACCACTTTTACAGATTTGCATCAAAACAGAAGTAATTGCTCCCATTCCGGATGCGGTAACATTGGCTGCTTCGGTGTTTTCCATTTTAGCCAGTGCCTGGGCAAGATAAAGGTTCATCGGAGATGAATGTCTTGAATATAAATAACATCCTTCCGCATTCCCTTCAAAAGTATCAAACATGGTTTTTGCAGAAAGAAAAGTATAGGTAGAGCTGTCTGAAATTGACGGATTTACTCCCCCGAATTCACCAAAATACTGAAGATCCTGGATCTCATTGGCCGCATTGAAATTTTCCATAAGCTTTAGGTTTTATTGATGGTCTAAATATGCTTTGTTTTCAGAATTATTACAATATAAATTTAAATTTGTAGAATATAAATCTATTATTTGCGTTTTGATTAGAAAATATGTTTGTTATCTTTGAAAATGTTAAACTTTTTCCAAAAAAACATCTATGAATTTTGATGAAACAGATAAAAAACTGCTCCTGTTACTGCAGGAAGACTGTAAGCAAACAACCAAAGAGCTGTCTTACAAGCTTGGTCTCTCTGTTACTGCTGTATATGAACGGGTAAGAAAACTGGAAAATCTGGGCGTGATTTCAAAATATGTAGCTCTCCTTGACCGCAATAAAGTAAACCGGGATTTCATTGTCCTGTGTCATATAAAACTAACGCAGCACAAAAAGGAATTTGTAATGCAGTTTGAAAAGGAAATTATGAATCTTAATGAAGTTACAGAATGTTTCCATGTAAGCGGGGATTATGATTACATCCTCAAAATAGGGGTGAGAGATATGCAGGACTACAGAAATTTTATGCTGACCAAATTGACGGCATTACAGCATATTGCAAGCACCCACAGCTCATTTATGATCTCTGAGGTGAAAAATACAACGGCTATTGAACTTTAATCCGGTTAAATTAAAACTCCGTGTTTTGATGCAATAGGCTCGGGAAGATCAGTTTCTCCGCCCATCTGAAGAAGATCAATTTCAATGGTTCTGCATATCGAAAGCATTGGAACATCAAACATCAACCCGGCGAAAGGGTTCTCCGAATAATCTCCCACCAGTTCCATAATGATATAAATCCATCCGATGATGATACAGAAAGGAATAGACGCCCATATTCCGAAGTCTCCCAGCTTGGCAAACTCATTAACCAATCCCAGAGGGAGCAGCATAATAAAAAGAATATTAAAGACAAATGCGGTGCTGGCGAACTGTCTGGGTGAAGGGAATTTTTTGATTCTTTCAGCCTGGCCCTGGAAAGCATAGAATTCATTTAGGCAGGTTTGCAGCTGCATCTGGTTGAATTCCGTAATGGCGTTCATGTTTTTTAACTCATTGATGTCTTTTGCCTGCTGAGAGTTCAGATAAGTGGCAAAGTTTTTATAGTTATCTTTAAGTTCATATTCTTCTTCTGAAAGGTATTTATGAAGGAAAATAGGGGCTCTTCCGTAATCGGGAAATCCTGCTTTAATCAGTCTGTTTCTTCTCAGGTTGATATTTCCGAATTTATTTTCCGAGCTGATATGTTCCCATTCAGTAGGAATCAGAAGCTGCTCACGAAAAGTATACAGCCATGCAATATGACGGTAAACGATTCTTCTTTTCCGATCTTCCAGATCAAAGGATCCTATTTCTTCATTTTGAGTATTGAAAGCATAGACCATAGAAGCAAAAGACCGGCTGGAATTCACAATACCGCCCCAAATCTTTCTGGCTTCCCAAAGCCTGTCGTAGGCCTGATTGTTTTTAAAACCTACTAAAAAGGCCTCAGCCGTACCAATCAGGGCTACCGGAACCCAGGGTATAATCATCCATTGCCAATTGAAAAAATAAAAAAGAACAGCGATCAGGGTACACCATATGCTGATCAGGATCAGATGAGCGCCGGATAAATTGAGAACCTGCCTGTAATTGACATATTTCGTTGTGATCATAATGCTTCTGAAAATTTGATGTGCATATAAACAAAATGGATACCAAAAACGAGGCACCCTTCTGTTTATTAAAATTAATAAAAAAAACCTCTGATTTTTCAGAGGTTTCAAATATTTAATAATTAAGCATTTCTTCGATTTTTTTGCTGAGTTTTTCAGCATTCGGAAGCATTTCTTTTTCCAGAACCAGATTGATTGGAACCGCAGGTACATCCAGCGATCCCATGGTTTCTACCGGAGCATCCAGATATTTGAAGCAGTTTTTCGAGATACGGTGGGCAAAAGCTTCAGCAAATGAATTGTTAAGCTGTTCTTCGGTAAGAACGATGCATTTTCCGTGTGCTTTTACTCTTTCAAATACAAGTTCTTCATCCAAAGGAATTAAAGTTCTCAGGTCTATTACCTCAACTCGTCCGTTAAAATTTTTAGCGGCTTCTTTAGCCCAGTAAACGCCCATTCCGTAAGTTACAACGAGTAGTGTTCTTCCTTTTTCGGTTTCGTTCTGATCTGCTTCAATAATTACTTTTCCTTTTCCGAAAGGTAAAATGTAGTCTTCAGCAGGTTCAATGGTTTTAGCATCTTCAGTTCCCGGAACTTTGCTCCAGTAAAGGCCTTTATGTTCCAGCATAACCACCGGGTTCGGATCATAATAAGCAGCTTTTAGAAGACCTTTAAAGTCTGCTGCATTACTAGGATAAGCAATTTTGATTCCTTTTATGTTGGCCAGGATACTTTCTACACTTCCGCTGTGGTAAGGCCCGCCTCCGCCATAAGCACCAATGGGTACACGAATGATGTTGCTCACCGGATATTTTCCGCCACTCAGGTAGCTTGATTTTGAAATCTCTGTGATCAGCTGGTTGATTCCCGGATAAATATAGTCTGCAAACTGAACTTCAACAATCGGTTTTAGGCCTACAGCGCTCATTCCTGTGGTAGATCCTATTATATAAGCTTCCTGAATAGCGGTGTTGAATACCCTTTTATTTCCGAATTTTTTCCCTAAAGTAACTGTTTCACGGAAAACTCCTCCAATTCTTTCTCCTACATCCTGTCCATATAGCAATGCTTCCGGATGTTTCCACATCAGTTCCTGAATGGCATGGATAGCAGCGTCTACCATAACGATTTTTTCACCGTCTGCGGGTTCACGGGTACCTGTTTCTTCGGTAATGGGAGTAGGGGCGAAAACGTGCTGCATAACCGTTTCAGGCTTTGGATCTTCAGCGTTTTTTGCTTTTTCGAAAGCTTCTTCAGCTTCAAGACGTGCTTTTTTGGTGATCTGCTTTAAAAGATCTTCATCTGTTCCTGATTCCAGTAAATGCTTTCTCAGAATTTCTCCCGGATCTTTTGCTCTATGTTTAGTTAAATCTTCCTCATCTCTGTAGAATTCTCTTCTTACTCCTGAAGTATGATGGCCGATAAGTACGGTTTTTGCACAAACCACTAAAGGTTTCCTTTCGTTTCTTACAAAATCAACCGCCTTTTTCATTGCTTCAAAACTTTCCACAAAGTCTGTTCCGTCTACACGCATTCTGCTGAGGCCGGTAAATCCTGCCACAAAATCATAGGCGTCACAGGTTCTGGCTTCTTCTTTGGTGACGGAAATACCCCATTCATTATCCTGTACAAGGAATATAATCGGAAGTTGGTGCAGAGCGGCAAATTGTAAAGCTTCACTCACTTCGCCCTCCGTTACTGAGTTGTCGCCAAGACTGCATACGACAACCGGGTTGTTTTCGAAATTCTGCAAATTGAATTCCTGGATGTATTTTATCCCCTGGGCAACACCAGTGGTAGGAATTGTCTGCATCCCTGTGGCTGAACTCTGATGAATGATCTTAGGTTTGTCCTCATCCCTGCTTGAAGGGTGGGAATAATACGATCTTCCTCCGGAAAATGGGTCTTCTGCTTTAGCCAGTAACTGAAGCATCAATTGATAAGGCTCAAAACCAATTCCTAAAAGAATACTTTCGTCTCTGTAGTAAGGCGAAACCCAGTCCTCTTTTTTTAGTTGGTATGCGGTAGCCAGCTGAATCGCTTCGTGACCTCTTGAAGTACTATGAACATATTTACATATATTTCTGTTTTCTTCATAGATGTCTGCCATTGCTTTAGCCAGCATCATATGATTATATGCTTTTAGCAGGATATCCTGAGAAACCTTTTCGTGAAGTGTATTTTCCATAGATAGCAAATATACATAAAAAAACAAAATACTAACAAGTGTTAGTATTTTGTAAAAAATCCCTGGATCAGGTGTTTATTCCCTGATCACTTTTTTAGAAATGATATCTTTGTCTGTTTTTATTTCAATAATGTAAATTCCTTTGCTGTAAGAAGATAAATTGACAGCCTCTTTTTCATTGTTGATGACACCGTTTTGTAATTTTTTACCGGAAAGATCATAAACTGTGAATGTGGCCTTTTTAGGAGCGTGCAGTATGTGGGTAATATCCTTGGTGATGCTTGGTGCTACAGCCAGTCCTTTAAAGCTGTCTGTCTCCTGGGTTCCCAGAACGGATGTATAGCCCGTCACAAGTATTGAGTAATTCTGGGGTGCATTTCCACCGGTATTATTTTTTAAGGTTCCTTTATTGGTAACTTCAATTCTGTAGCTTCTTCCTGCTACCGGGTTTTCGATAACTACCTGCTCTACATTGTCAACGGTATTATCAGCTTTGGTTGCAGGAGACATAGGGGTGTTGGCATTCAGTTTCCAGGGGAAATATACTGTATTGGTTTGTGTGTCAATGATTCTTAGATCCAGATCATTGACAAGTTTTGATGTCCTGTTGTTATAAGCTTCGTCATAAGTCGTTGGCATTTGCGTGTATTCAGGATCAAGCCAGGAAATGGTTACTTTGATTGGAGTGTTATTTCCGGAAGCAACAATTGTTTTTTTGTTGTTGGCTCCGTTGTTTAATGTTTCGTTATTAAAAATAACAGAGTTGTTAGATTTTCCTACTAAAAGTTCGGCTCCTTTTTTTGCATCGATGAATCCCCATCCGAAATGCGGGTCCGGTCCGATATTTCCAGCTTCAGTCGCTGAGTGAATTGTTAATGTTTTTGCAGCAGCGGCATTGAATTCACTATTGAATAATTGTTTGTGAATCTGAGTCCAAAGGCCGATAATCCCGGTTACAACCGGCGCGGAATATGATGTACCGCTGCCTATAGTAAAACTTTGGCTTCCAGTAGTGTTTTCATTTGTTGTTGCACTGGCAACATCTGTTCCGACAGCTGTAATATCCGGTTTAATGCCCCCATCATCTCTTGGGCCTGCACTACTGTAATTTGAGTGTATGACATCATTTGCTGTTGTATATCTTCCTCCGTTAGTTGTGATAATATCTGTAGCACCTACTACGATAATGTTTTTAGCTAATGATCCGGTACCAATACAGTCAAAACCCTGTGCGCAATTGGAAGCAGGAAGAGTATCTGATGCAGCGAACTGTACCAGGGTACCATTATTATTTTCGTAATATCTAGGGTATGCAGCTGTTCCGGGATAGGTAGGACCTAATCCAAAAGAGTTGCCCGCAGATTTAACGATGATATATGAAGGATTATTATATACAATCCGGTCATAACTTAGATCATTTTGAAGATAAGTTCCTTGTATATCATAAGATGTACCTGGGGGGGTAAATATCCCGTTCCAAACCCATGCATCGGTACCATTTACCTCTGCCTGGTCCCATCCCACGTTTATACCGTAAGAATGATTGGAAATTTTAGGCTGTGCAACTATTATTTTTTGAAATACATTACTTGAAGATGTATTTCCTGGCAGTATGCTGGAATTAAAAGTATAGGAATCCATTGTTGAATTTTTAGCAATGCCTTGAAAGTCAACTGTTTTTGTGCTTCCATCATCAAAGGTTACTGTCTGTGTATAAGCTTTTGCTCCGATAAATCCGGCAACAGAAGTAGAATGGGCACTGTAGTTCATCGTACTGGCTTCTTTGTTGGTAATCCTATTGGGAAGATTATTAAAGAATATATGATCTCCAAATGTTCTGCCACCATCAAAAACAGTAAATTTGATATTTTCACCGTTAAATGATCCTGTCAGGCCATTTACGGTTCCATTTTGAAGGAAGTCGGAATTAGAATTTTTAATCTGATCAATGTCCTGATTCTGTAAAAAGTAGGGTTTGCCGTCCGGAGTAAACCCGGCGAGCCTACTTCTCTGCTCCTCAATTTTTTTTATAATCTCAGGAGATTTGTTAGATCCATAACGTTTTGAGATGTAGGCGTCATATTTTTCATTGTTTTCCAGTTTTTGTTTTTCAAACTCTCTGTTCAGGGCATCATTGTTTTGGGCGAATGAAAAAAAAGCAGTTAATGTACTGAGCGAAATAAAGATCTTCTTCATAAAGTTTATAAGTTAAAAAAAATGTATTTTATTTTTTTAAATATATAAATTATACATTGTGTTGCTTTATTCTGTGTGAATAATTTGATATTTTGTTTAATTTGTAAATTTATTTTTTATTTTATGTTTAAATTTTTATATATGTGATATTTTTTCATGTTTAAAATTTTGTGGAAAATGGCTGAAATACCATCGTTTGGACTGTTTTTTCTACCCGATATTCGCGAAAATGAAGCGCAAAAAAAAGGGATACTAACATTTTGTTAATATCCCTTTTTGAGATAATATTATAATTAATGATTATTCTTTAATTACTTTTTTAGAAATAACCTCTTTATTGGTTTTTATTTCAATAATGTAAATTCCCTTAGCATAAGAAGATAGGTCTATCGTTTCTCTTTCACTGTTAATGATTCCGTTTTGTAATTTTTTTCCGGAAAGATCATAAATGGTGAAGGCTGATTTTTTAGGCGCCTTTAAAATGTTTACAATATCTTTTGTAATGCTTGGTGCTACAGCCAGCCCGTTTAAAGCGTTGGTTTCACTGGTTCCCAGATTAGACTGCGTCTGGCCGGTAACGACAATTGAATAGTTCTGCGCTGTTAATACTGGGGTTGCAGCATTGTTGACTAATGTTCCTTTGTTGGTTATCTCAATTCTGTAGGTTCTTCCTGCTACCGGATTATCAATAACAACCTGTTCAACATTATCCACTGTATTATCGCCTTTTGTGGCAGGTGTCATTGGGCTGGTGGCATCAAGTTTCCAAGGCTGGTAAACGGTATTGTTGGTGGTGTCTATAATTCTTAAATCCAGGTCATTAACTAGTCTGGAAACTCTGTTGTTATATAGGTTTGACCATAGGTTTGAGGTTACTTTATATTCAGGATCTATCCAGGAAATGGTTACTTTTAAAGGTTGGTTTCCTAAAGCGGTAACTGTTTTTTGATTAGCAACACCACTGGTTAGCGTTTCATTATTGAAGATAACGGAATTATTGGATTTTCCTACCAATAGTTCAGCTCCTTTCTTTGCATCAATATATCCCCAGCCATACCAAGGATCAGGACCAACGTTTCCGGCTTCAGCAGCTGAATGTACCATGAGTGTTTTAGATGCCGCAGCGTTCAGTTCTGCATTGTTGAAAAGTGATTTGTGGATCTGCATCCAAAGGCCGATGATTCCAGCTACCTGAGGAGCAGCCATAGAGGTACCGCTGTTAACCTGCCAGGTAACACTTCCTGTGGTGTTTTCTGCAGTAGAAGCCATCCAGATACCAGTTCCCGGAGCGGCAATATCTGGTTTAATCCCACCATCGTCTCTAGGTCCGGCATTACTGTAATCAGATCTTACCACATCAGTTGGGGAGTTGTAGCGATAATTATTCGATGTAATGATGTCTGTAGCTCCCACAACAATAATATTTTTAGCTAATGACCCATAGCCTACACAATCAAAACCCTGAGCGCAATTGGCTTCAGGTGCAGCTCCGGCAGGGTAGGCAGCAAAGCCACTACCTGTATTATAATAGCTGTTTGTTGTGGAATTTGAGTAACCCGGGCCGTATCCAAAATAGTTTCCGGCAGATTTTACGATAGTATAGGCCGGGTTGTTGTACACAATGGCATCATAAGCCTGATCATTTTGATAGTAGGTTCCCATTAGGTTATAGTTATTGCCGGAGATATAATTTCCGTTCCAATACCATCCGGTATAGGGATAGCCCGAAGCGGTGGTATTATAAGTCCAACCTGGATTTACTCCATAAGAATGGTTAGAGATTTTTGGCTGTGCAATTAAAATTTTATCAAATACAGTACTGGCTGCTGTCCCTCCGGGGAGTACTGTATTGGAAAATCTGTAGGATTCCATCGTGGAGTTCAGGGCAATCCCTTTTGTATTTCCTGTTGCTATAATATTGTTATTCTCATCTCTCTGGTTAAGAGGAACCGATTTGCTTCCTATGATGCTGGCTACACCAGTAGCGTGGCTGCTGTAACTATTGGTATCAGATTCCATATTGATTATCCTGTTGGGAGCATTATCAAATGCGGTATGGGGAGCGTAAATTCTTCCACCGTCAAAAATGGTATACTTGATTCCTTCTCCGTTAAAAGCTGCTGTTAATCCATTTACTCCTCCGGCAGTTGTCAAAGCATCAACATTGTTATTGAAGATCTGGTTTTGGTCATCGGTCTCATAGAAGTTAGGGACATCTCCTGAAAATCCGGCCAGATTTTCTCTCATCTCATCTATCCTCTTCTGTGTTTCTGCGTTTCTCTCTTTTCCAAATGTTTTGATTACATAAGAATCGAACTTTGCGTTGTTTTCTCTGTTTAATTTCTCAAACTCTCTTTTTAATCCTTCATTGTTTTGCGCACTTATTAAAGCAAAAGCCAAAGTGCTGGCCAAAAGTAAATGTTTCTTCATGATAACTGATAAAATATTAAAAATTATAACGGGTTAAATATAGTGTTAAATATTTATAAATTAGGTTTTTCGTGTAAATAATTCTAATATTTTATTATTTAATTATTGTTTAATGGTAGTTTTGAATTGTTTTATGTGTATTTGTTAAAATTTTTGTATTTATATTTTACTTAAAATGCTGTGCAGCCTGAATCATGTTATAGTACTGTATTTTGCATTATATTCTTTGTTGGATTTATAAATAGTAAAAAAACCGTTTCTGCAAATTGCTGAAACGGTTTGATAGTGAAAAATGTTGATTTGTTATTCTTTAATCACTCTCTTGGAGAAAGTTTCTTTTCCTGTATTGATTTCTATAATATAGATGCCGTTAGGATAAGATGAAAGGTCTATAGATTCTGTTTCACGGTTGATTTTTCCGCTATGTAGTTTTTTTCCTGACAGATCGTATAGGTTAAATGTTGATTTCTCCGGAGCGTTCAATATGTTTACAGTACTTTTTGTTAGAGTAGGAACAATACTGATATTGCTGTTGATCGCCTTTTCATTTGTAACTGATCTGGAAGCTACTGCCTGCTGGCTGGTGTGGCCCGTTACCATAATAGAATAATTCTGAGGAGCATTAGCGCCGGAATCATTAACCAGATTTCCTTTATTGGTAATTTCTATTCTATAAGATCTTCCTGCTGTTGGTGCATCAATAACTACCTGCTCTACGTTGTCAACTTTATTATCAGCTTTAGTTGCAGCGGTCATAGGACTGTTTACATTTAGCTTCCATGGATAATAAATCGTATTGTTTGTAGTGTCAATGATTCTTAAATCCAAATCATTAACCAGTGTGGATGTTCTTACATTGCTTGCTTCGGCAAATGTTTGATAATCAGGATGGTTGTAAGCCGGATCAATCCAGGATATCGTAACTTTAAGGGGCTCACTGCCGGATGCGGTCACTGATTTTGTATTAGTTACACCGCTGTTTAGTGTTTCATCGGTAAATATTACTGTACCGTTAGATTTTCCAACCAGTAGTTCAGCTCCTTTTTTAGCATTAATGAAGCCCCATCCATGATGTGGATCCGGACCTATGGTTCCGGCCTCAGATGCAGAATGAATGGTAAGTACTTTTGCAGAAGCTGCATTAAATTCATCACCATTAAATAACTGTTTATTTATTTGTGTCCAAAGTCCGATAATTCCTGTTACAATAGGTCCTGAATAAGAAGTACCGCTTCCGGTTCCGTAAGCTGTGCTTCCTGTTGTATTTTCAGCAGTAGAAGCGTGCCCTACGTTAGTTCCAACAGTAGTAATGTCCGGTTTAATTCCTCCGTCATCTCTTGGACCTGCGCTGCTGTAAGAAGAATGAACTACACTGGCTGCATTAGAATATCTTCCTCCATTGGATGTGATGATGTCTGATGCTCCTACTGTGATAATATTTTTTGCCAAGGATCCGTAAGGAATACAGTCATAGCCGTTATTACAGTTTTTAGGAGGCTTTGCATCAAAAAAGCCGAACTGAGTAAAGTTGGTTCCGTTAGTAGTATGGTAGCTGCTAAAGGATGAGCCTTCACCGTAAGAATTTCCTGCAGATTTTACAATAATAAAAGAAGGATTAGAGTAGACTATTTTATCATAGTTTTTATCATTTGTATAATAGGTTCCGTTGAGATCATAGCCTGTTCCGTTTGAATACTCGCCTACCCATGTGGAAGAGCCTGGTCTAATGGCAGAGCTCCATCCTGTAATCTGGCCGTAGGAATGATTGGAAATTTTAGGAGCTGCTGTCAGTATTTTCTGGAATACATTGCTTTCGGTTGTGTTTCCAGGTAATTTAGAGTTGAGGAATGAATAGGAGTCTATGGTTGAATTTTTAGCAATTCCCTGGATATTCTTTCCTGAAGAGGTAAAAGGCTTTCCTCCAATGAAACTGGAAACAGCTGTGGAATGAGCACTGTAGTTCATTGTGCTGGCTTCTTTGTTGGTAATACGGCCGGTTGCATTGTTGAATACATTGTGTGCTGCATATACTCTTCCGCCGTCAAATATTGTAACCTTAATATTCTCACCATTGAAAGATCCGTTTAGTCCTGCAATTGTTCCATTTTGAAGAAAATCAGAATTTGAGTTTTTGATCTGGTCTATATCATGAAGTTCGTAGAAAAGTGGTGTTTCGCCAAGAAATCCTGCAAGATGGCTTCTTTTATCTTCAATTTCCTGCTGTGTTTTAGCATCTCTTTTGGCCTCATAGTTTTTTGCAATATAGGCCTCAAATTTTTCTTTGTTTTTTTTTGTTCTGATTTTCGAAATCACGCATTAATGCGTCATTTTTTTGCGCACCTGCTAAAAAAGCAATCAGGGTGCTTGCTAGAAATAAATGTTTTTTCATGTTGATATTTTTTAGTTGCAGGACAAATCTATAAAAAGTTAAATATCACACAAGGTTTATTTTGTTAAATTATTAATTTTTAGCAATTTTTATTAAAGATAATTTATATTTATTGTTTATTTATTATATTTTAAGTTGTTTTTAGATTGTTTTTAATGTAATTTGTTGTTTTTGTTTATATTGGCTTTTTTAACAAAAAAAATATACGTGTCTTTTATATTTCAAGGGTAAATTTTGTAAAAAAAATGAAGTAACTTTACATTCTCTTTTTTAAAAAAGTTAGAAAATTACATGTATTTAATTTTTGACACAGAAACAACCGGTTTACCTAAGAATTTCAATGCTCCGCTTTCCGATTCAGAAAACTGGCCGAGAATGGTTCAGATTGCATGGCAGGTGCATGATGATGACGGAAATCTTATTGAAAACCAGGACTATATTATAAAACCGGAAGGATATGATATTCCCTTCAACGCAGCCAGAATTCACGGGATTACAACTAAAATAGCCAATGAAGAAGGTCGTGATCTTCAGGAAATCCTGGAAGAATTTTCCAGAGTACTTGAAAAGGTTAGAGTTGTGTCCGGACATAATGTAGAGTTTGATTACAATATTGTAGGAGCTGAGTTTTACAGAAAAAATATAAAAGATAATCTCCAGGAAAAGCCAAAAGCAGATACAATGATCCTGGGAACGGATTTCTGCCAGCTAGGCGGTGGAAGAGGAGGAAGATTTAAGCCTCCGAAACTTGAAGAGCTTTATGAAAAATTATACGGGCATAAATTTGATGAAGCACATAATGCTGCAGCTGACGTAAATGCTACCGCACAGGTGTTTTTTGAAATGATGAGAATTGGTGTAATTCCTTCAGAAGTATTAAAAGTTTCTGAAGATCAGCTGGCGTATTTCAAAACGCTTTATCCCGATCCCATCAAGCCTTTCAGTATTGTTATCAGAAGGCAGGTCGCTGATTTTAATAATAAGAAAAAACAGCAGGACTTTGGAAGTATTGATGAGATTGATCTTGGGCAGTATTTTAACTTTGATAATCATAGTGTCTTTTCAACATTATCTGCTACATCAAGCATCAATGACTTAATTAAAAGAGCTTCAGATGATAATTTTCCGGCAGTCGGAATGGTGGACCTGGGAAATATGATGGGTGCTTTTAAATTTGTGTCTGCCGTAGAAGGATTCAATGGAGACCGTGCAAAAAAACATAAAGAATTTTTAGCAAAAAAACAGGAAGCAGAAGAAAGCGGGACAGAATTTAATGAACCTGAACCTGTGTCTGAGCACCTTATTCCTGTTGTCGGCTGTGAGTTTTACATTTCAGACCGTTATGAACAGAAACAATTTACCAAAGATGATCCGGACAGAAGAACACAGGTTGTTCTCCTGGCAAAAGATTTTAACGGGTATAAAAACTTAGCAAAACTTTCAAGTATAGGATTCTTAAAAGGATTCTATTTCGGTGTCCCGAGGGTAAGCCGTGAGCTGATCGCCCAGTACAAAGAAGGTGTTATTGCTTTAACGTCGGGAATTCACGGAGATATTCCGGATGCTATTCTGAATACCGGTGAACAGAAAGGGGAAGAGCTTTTCAAATGGTGGAAAGATACCTTTGAAGATGATTTTTATGTTCAGATCCAGAACCATAAACTGCCGGAGGAAGAGCACCTGAACGAGGTCTTGCTGTATTTTGCAGATAAATACAATGTTAAGATCTTGGCCCAGAATGAAACGTATTATACCAATAAAGACGATTCTAATATTCAGGATATTGTAAGCTGTATTAAAGACGGTGAAAAATTGTCAACCCCTGTAGGAAAAGGATTTGGAAAGAGAAGAGGGCTGGCAACCGGAGAGTATTATATTAAAAATGCAGACGAAATAAAAGAAGCTTTTCTTGCTTATCCGGATGCTTTTGAAGCCTATGAAGAATTTACAGCTAAATTTAAGCCCTATACTTTAAAAAGAGATGTTCTCCTGCCGAAGTTTGATATTCCTGAGGAATTTATTCATGCAGAAGATGAGATAGACGGTGGAAAGCGCGGTGAAATGGCTTATCTTACCCATCTTACCTATGAGGGGGCAAAAAGAAGATATGTTGATTCAGGACTGATGAGTGAAATTTCAGATGAAATTAAAGAACGTCTTGATTTTGAACTTGAAGTAATTGCTAATACTGGATATCCCGGATATTTCCTTATTGTACAGGATTTCTGTAACGAGGCCCGTAAAATGGGAGTATGGGTTGGTCCAGGAAGGGGATCTGCAGCAGGCTCTGCAGTAGCATACTGTATTGGAATTACCAATGTTGACCCCATCAAATACGATCTCCTTTTTGAGAGATTCCTGAATCCGGAAAGGGTCTCAATGCCGGATATTGATATTGACTTTGATGATGAAGGAAGAGACAGGGTTATCAAATGGGTAATTGATAAATACGGACAGAGCCAGGTGGCACAGATTATTACCTACTCTGTTTTGGGAGGTAAATCTGCGATTAAAGATGCCGGAAGGGTTCTTGATGTTCCTATTCCTGATACCAATAATATTGCGAAACTCATCCCGTCTACACCGGGGATGAATATTGCCAAGGCTCTGGCAAAATATGATAAGCTGAAGCCGGAAGAGCAAATGCTTGTGGATGAAATGAGATTTGTTCTTGATAGTCCCGGAGATCCGCGTCACGATGTTCTCGCGAGTGCGAAAAAAATGGAAGGGTGTATCAGAAATACCGGTATTCATGCCTGCGGAGTAATTATCACTCCTGAAGACGTAAGCAATCTGGTGCCTGTGACCATTGCAGCAAAAGACGCTGATATTCTGGTTTCACAGTTTGATAACTCAGTAGCCGAAAGCGCAGGACTATTGAAAATGGACTTCCTGGGGCTTAGGACACTTACCATTATCAAAGACGCTTTAAAGCTGGTTAAAGCCAGGTATGGAGTGGATATTGATCCGGATCTTATTCCGCTGGATGATGCAAAAACATATCAGTTATTTAAAGAAGGAAGAACAGTTGGGATTTTCCAATATGAAAGTCCCGGAATGCAAAAGTACATGAGAGAGCTGAAGCCTACAGTTTTTGCCGATCTCATTGCCATGAACGCATTGTATCGTCCGGGACCTATTAAGTATATCCCGAACTTTATTAACAGAAAGCACGGAATTGAAGAAATTGTCTATGACCTTCCTGAAACAGAAGAATATTTAAAAGAAACCTACGGAATTACCGTTTATCAGGAGCAGGTAATGCTATTGTCCCAAAAGCTGGCCAACTTTACAAAAGGTGAAGCAGATACGCTGAGAAAAGCGATGGGTAAAAAACAGATCGACGTTCTGAATAAAATGTATCCTAAATTTATTGAAGGAGGAAGGAAAAATAACCTGAATGAAGAAAGATTAGAGAAAATCTGGAATGACTGGAAAGCTTTCGCGGAATATGCCTTCAATAAATCCCACTCAACATGTTATGCCTTCATCGCTTATCAGACGGCTTACTTAAAAGCCAACTATCCTGCGGAATATATGGCAAGTGTAATGAGTAATAACATTAACAATACAGATTCGATCACCATGTTCATGGAAGATTGTAAAAGTATGGGGGTTGATGTTTTGGGACCGGATGTAAATGAATCGCAATATAAATTTTCCGTAAACGAAAAAGGGCAGATCCGTTTCGGTCTCGGTGCAATTAAAGGAATAGGGGAAGGGCCTAGTGAGGCTATTACACGCGAAAGAGAGAATGGAAGATTTAAAAATATTTACGATTTCTTTGAAAGAATATTGCCGTCCCAAATGAATAAAAGAGTGGCGGAAAGTTTGGTGCTTGCAGGTGCATTTGATGAATTGGATACGTTTCACAGAGGCCAGTATTTTGATATTGATATGGCCGGAAAAACCAATCTCGAAAGATTAATAAGGTACGGTCAGAGCTTTCAGGAAAGCAAACATGAAATGGAAAATTCCCTGTTTGCCGATTTTGCAGAAGAAGTACAGATTGAGCAACCAAAACTGGCTCCTTGTCCGGAATGGCCTAATATGCATAAGCTGAATAAGGAAAAAGAAATTATAGGATTCTATCTTTCTGCGCATCCGCTGGATGAGTTTAAATATCAGTTCCAGTTTATGCAGGGGCAGCTTTCCAAAAAGGCAGTACTGGAAAAAGAAGAAGAAAAAGCAGGTACAGAAGAGGTGCCGGTTCTGGAGACAGATGTACAGGATGATTCTGCTGACCTTACTGAGATTGTATCGGATGAAATGTCCATAGGAGAAGAGGAGATTGTAGAAGAAGTTGTTAAAAAAGCAGAGCCCAAAGGGAATTTTCTGTTTCTCAATCTGGATGAGGTAGATGCTTATAAGGAGCAGGCATTCTCCAATAAGCAGGAAGAACTTTTTGAAGAGAAAAAGAAAGATTGGAAAACAATTCAGAAAGAAAGAGAAAATGGAGGCGGAGGAAAAGAATATACCGTGGCCGGACTTATTACGGAATACAGGGTTCAGGATGGGTTCCGAAGTGGAGAGAAGGTAGCTTTTGTAACTTTGGAGGATTACTCAGGATCTTACTCTTTCAGGCTGGGGGATAGGGATTATATGCGTCTGAAGGAAAAGCTGGAAGTTCAGAGATTTGTTATTTTTAAAATAAAATTTGCCCAGGTAAAAGACGGACGGGTTTTTGTGAATGTAAATGATGTGATTGAATTACAGGAAGCATTTGAAAGATTTGCTAAAAGTATTTCTTTGGTAATGGATGTAATGGATGTGAGACCGGAAGATCTCGATTTCTTCAGAACAGTTCTTGACAGAAATAAAGGAAATCAGAAACTGAAATTCTTTATTAAAAACATAGAAGATGATTCTCATCTGGAAGTGCAGTCTATGAAACATTCCGTAGATTTGAACGGAGATCTGATTAAAGAAATTCAGCTTCTGAATAAATATGAGTTTTATCTGAACTAACCTGCATGAAATATGTGGTATATATAAAGCGGCTTTTTGCTGCTTTTTTTCATTTTATCTGCTCCTTAAAGTGAATAGTCTATAAAATTTATCAGGAATTATATTATGTTAAGTGAAGTTTTCATTCCTGTTTGAGTTTTAATGAGCTGTGTTTTAATGCGTTTAAAATCAGAAACTTAAACTTATCCTCTATATTGTGAAATATTGGTTAAAATTAAATAAATGTTTAATTTTTAATAAAATTATAGTCGATTTTAAATGTTTTGATTTAATATTTTAAGATATATTTTGATATTTGATTAAATATTTACTTACTTTTACCTCCCTAATTTTTATTTTACGAAGTATGAAAAAACTTTTACTCTCGTGCCTGATGTTTCTCGGAATTGGAGCATCTGCACAGACGGTGCTGATCTCGCCCACCGTGAATAACGGCGGCTTTGAATCGGGTGCTGCAAGCTGGACCGTAGTTAACGGATCCCAGACTAATAAGTGGCAATTTGATACAGGAGCTACCGCCGGTTTTTCCGGAGCTAATTCAGCCTACATATCAAACAGTACGTCAGCTCCATATGCTCACGCATATACTACGACAAGTACATCAACAACATTTTTTTATCAGGACGTGACCTTTCCGGCAGGAGAAACGGATATTAATCTGTCCTTTAAATTACTTGTACAGGGGGAAGGATCTTCAACCCGTTATGATTACTTAAGAGTATATCTGGTACCTACCTCATTTACACCAGTAACTACAGCAGTACCAAGTACAACAACTTATCCCAATAACTGGACAATTAATCTAAAAGGGGATGCCTGGACGAATCAGTTGATTCCCATTTCTGCTTCACAAGCCGGAAATGC
Organism: Chryseobacterium indologenes; assembly: GCF_001295265.1. Lineage (GTDB taxonomy): Bacteria > Bacteroidota > Bacteroidia > Flavobacteriales > Weeksellaceae > Chryseobacterium > Chryseobacterium indologenes_A. Next base: position 127,080 of record NZ_LJOD01000002.1, read on the forward strand.
TACGGCGAATTCCACGATGCGGTTGATCTTTATGTGGAGAAATGACTCCGGTAGCGGAACCCAGCCACCTGCTGCTATTGATGATATTACATTAACAACCAATGCTATTACAACTCCTCCCCAGTGTACAAGAGTAGTAGCACCGGTGAACGGAGCTACTGGTATTTCAAGAACCCCAACCATTACATGGAATGCTGTTGGAGGTGGTGTTACCAGTTATAAATTGAACTTGGGAACTACTCCTGGTGGTACGGATATAATAAACGGAACAGACGTAGGTAACGTTACTTCCTATGCGGTGCCGGCCTCTGCAGGTTTACTGTATAATACAACTTATTATGCAACGGTAGTACCTGTGAATGCTATAGGCGAAGCAACAGGATGTAACCCAAGCAGTTTCACTACACTAAATATAGCCTGTCCTTCAGTATCTTCTCCTTCAAGTGATGCATTGAATGTAAGCACTACACCGGCTATCAGCTGGAGTGCTGTTTCAGGAGCAACAGGATACAGAATTTCTGTGGGATCCACAGCTGGAGGTACCGATATTGCTAATAATGTTGATTTAGGAAATGTTTTAACCTATACTATCCCTTCAACTTTAAACTACAATACTACTTATTATTATACGGTAAATTCTTATCAGGGCACTAACAGCAGCTCAGCATCGTGTACAAACAGGAAATTTACAACCAAATTTCCACCTCCGGCTAATGATGATTGTGCCAATGCTGTTGCTTTAACCGTAAATTCCGATTTAAACTGTGCTGTAAAAGGGACAGGAAATACACTTGGGGCAACACAGAGTACTTCTTCAGGAACATGTAGCGGAGTTACTGCAGATGATGATGTATGGTATAGTTTTGTGGCTACATCAGCAACACATGTTGTTAAACTTTCCAATGTTGTTTCTACAGGTACATCAACCACTACGGATATGTATTTCCAGGTGTTAAGCGGAACATGTGGTGCTTTTACAAGTGTTAAATGTAGTGATGCTGATGTAAATCTTGTTTCAGGGCTTACTCCGGGACAAACTTATTATATTAAAGTATTTACTTATGATTCAGGTGGGCAATACGCTGCAAGTTTTGATATTTGTGTAGGAACGCTTCCTCCTCCTCCCGCGAATGATGAGTGTGCTAATGCCATCTCATTAACGGTAAACCCTGATATGAACTGTGGTGTTGTAACTTCAGGAACAACATTATCTGCAACCAATTCATCAGTGCCGGTTGGTTCTTGTTCGGGAAATCCTGATGATGATGTTTGGTATTCGTTTACTGCTGTTGCTACTACCCATACCATCTGGCTGAAGAATGTGGCTGCTACGGGAACCAGTACTTCCACAAGTCTGTATGCCCAGGTATTTTCAGGGGATTGTGGAAGCCTTGTCAACAAAACCTGTATTTCTTCAAATACAAACTATACTGCAGTAACTGGACTTACTCCCGGAGCTGTTTATTATGTAAGAGTATATAACAGTAATGCTAATACGACTTCTACAATATATGCCAATACTTTTGATATCTGTGTAGGGACCTTGCCTCCTCCTCCTGCGAATGATGAATGTGCAAATGCTGTTTCACTGGTTCCAAGTAACTCAGGAATGTGTTCAGGCCCGGTAGCGGGAACAACAATGAGTGCCAGCCAGAGCACGGGAACAACTCCTGGCTGTTCTGCATCAGGAATTAATGATGATGTTTGGTATTCTTTTACAGCAACAGCTGCAACACACATGGTAAATGTTAATTATTCGGATAATGCTACGGCAACACAGGTTTATTCAGGGGCTTGCGGCAGCCTGGTAGCTGTTTCTTGTTCCAGCGGGGAATACGGAAATTCAAATGTATTGCTTCAGAACTTAACGGTTGGAAGTGTTTATTACGTAAGAGTATATTCTACTTCAGCATCATCGGGAATAACCTCTAATTTCCAGATCTGCATTACGTCTCCGTCAGCAGTAGCTAATGATACGTGTGATACAGCTATAGCAATCCCTTGCGGAGGAACTGTAGAAGGAAATAATGCACTTGCAGCTGATGAAACATTACCATCTGTAACCTGTGGAAGCTCTGGTTCTACTGCAAGCTACAAGGGAGTTTGGTATACAGTAACCGCACAGTCGGCCGGATCTGTCACCATAAGTGCATGTGGTGCTGAGTTTGATGCTTATTTAAGAGTGTATTCAGGAAGCTGTGGTAATTTTACGTGTGTAGGAAGCGCAGATAGCGGGTGTACAGGTTCTAATATTTACAATTCTCCAACCTATACATTTACGGCTACAGCAGGAACTACTTATTATGTTCTGTTGTCAGGATATTCTGCAACCCAGTTTGGTAAATACACGATTTCTGTAACACAGGAATGCTCTACAATGGCAACTTCCGATGTGAATAAGAAAGATGATAAAATTAAAATGTATCCAAACCCATTCTCTGATGTTGTGAATATCTCAGATGTGAAGAATGTAAAATCAGTTTCTGTTATTGATATTTCAGGAAGAGTAGTGAAGACTATTGACAATCCTTCTTCAGCTCTTCAGCTTGCAGATTTGAAGCAGGGAATGTATCTGATTTCTTTAAAAATGAAGGACGGATCAGTACAAACAATAAAAACAATTAAAAAATAAATTATTTAGCATTAGTCAATTTTTAATGAATAGCAGCCTAATAAGCTGCTATTTTTTTTGTTATATATTCAAAAATATTATTAATTTAACAGAATAAATAAACTTAATAAACCATGAAAAAAATTTTACTATGGAGTATGCTTTTGCTAAGTATAACCATGAATGCACGGGTAGAGACAGGAAGTTCTGTTGCTGATAAGAAAGAATATAACGGCCGGAATAGAGCATGGAACCCTCCGGCTAATGATGATTGTGATAATGCAGTGCAGCTTACCGTGAATTCAGATCTGAACTGCGGTGTTTCTGTTGCAGGAACAACACTTGAGGCTACAGATTCAGGATTAGATCCGGACCCTTGCTATGGAACTGCAGATGATGATGTCTGGTACAAATTTACAGCAACCTCTTCAATTCATATAATTTCTCTTAAAAATATTGTTTCCGTAGGAAGTAACAGTTCTACTGATATGTATTTTCAGGTATTCAGCGGAACCTGTGGTAATTTTACGAGCATTAAATGCTCTGATCCGGAGGAAAATATTGTCAGAGAGCTTACACCGGGAGAAACTTATTACATTCGTGTTTATAGCTATTATGGAACAGGAAGGGCCCAGAGTTTTAATATTTGTGTAGGGACACTGCCGCCACCTGTAGCCAATGATGAATGTTCAGGGGCAGTAACCTTAACAGTGAATGCAGACCTGTTTTGTGGTAATAAAACATCCGGAACTACAATAGGTGGTACAGATTCTGGTATTGATCCGTGTGATGGTGAATCAGATGACGATGTCTGGTATAAGTTTACCGCAGTAGAAGCTTCTCATGTTATCTCTTTAAGCAATGTGGATTCTATTTATGGATATGATTATCCTGTTTTTGAAACATTTAGCGGTTCCTGCGGGACCTTGACCAGTATCGGATGTTCAGATTATGAAAGCTCTCACATCCTTACCGGGCTCACTCCCGGAGAAACTTACTATATAAGAGTATTCAGTGATGGTGACGGATTCAATACTTTTGATATCTGTGTAGGGACTCTTCCTGGTGCTCCGCCTGCCAATGATGACTGTTCAGGAGCTATAACATTAACCGTAAATCCGGATATGAGCTGCAGCAGTAAAATTTCAGGACATACAGCTGAGGCTACAGATTCAGGGGTTGCTCCTTGTGATGGAGAACCGGATGACGATGTCTGGTATAAGTTTACAGCAGTAGGTGCTTCCCATATTGTTTCGCTAAGTAATGTTAATGCTGTTTCCGGATTTGGGGGAGCTCTCTTTGAGGTTTTCAGCGGTTCATGTGGTAGTCTTACCAATGTGGTATGCTCTGATTATGATGACTATAAGCTTCTTTCCGGACTGACGCCTGGTGAGACCTATTATATAAGAGTGTTCACGAGCTATGATGGAGCTGTTACCTTTGATTTATGTGTAGGTACATTACCTCCTGCACCAGCTAATGATGCCTGTTCCGGAGCTTTGTCTGCAACGGTATTCCCGTACAGCTATACGCAGGCTGATGCAGCAGGTGCTACCAATAACGATGGATTCATTGAAACCTGTACGGATAATGGAATGAATGACGGAACCTGGTTTACATTCACCGGGAATGGAAATACTTTTGATATTTCAGTTACTATGCCTGCTGGAAGTTCTTTTGACCCTAAAATTGGAGTATACAGTGGAAGCTGCGGCAACTTAACATGTGAGGGAACGGCGGATAACGGATTGTCAGGAGGTGCGGAATCAATTTCTGTTCCTACTACCGCCGGAACTGTTTATTATGTGAATGTGGGTGATTACAGTGCTTATACGGATAATATGGAGGGAGCATTTACCATTTCAATCAAAAACGGATCTCTTGGAACTTCGGAAGTTTCTAAAGCAAAAGACGTTGTTAAGGTATATCCTAATCCGTTTACAGATATATTGAATATTGCAGATATTTCAAAAGTAAAATCCATTACTATTTCTGATGTATCCGGAAGACAGGTGAAAAATATGAATACGCCTTCCTCTGTACTTCATTTGGGAGATCTTAAGCAAGGTATGTATATAGTGACTTTAAATATGAAAGACGGATCAAGACAGACCGTGAAAGTGATCAGAAAATAATATTTTAATCTTAAATATTACACAGCAGCTCAAAAGGCTGCTGTTTTTTTATCTGATCTCTGTCTGATAGACTGGTAGTTTTTTATATATCTCATCGTTGTTGTGTGACTGCGTGGCCATAGGCTTTTCCTGTGATATAAAATATCAATGCAAAGGGAAATAATGTTTTTTCTTTAATATGTGAAATATTGAAAATTTATTTATTTTGGCTATTTATTAGGATTAATCAATCTATTGTGATTATTTATTGTTAATTTAGCTACTTAAACACTGAAATATACTATTTATGAGAAAACTTTTATTTTCATGTTTGTTAATGCTAAGCATGATTATGAATGCCCAGATTGATCTGGGCACAGGAAGTACAGAAGTAGGCGTTGCTCCTATAAGTACTTATTACGGATATTCTTATGTCCAGCAGATCTTCACTAAACAGGAAATTAATGCCAATGCAGCAGGTAATATCACCGGGCTTAAATTTTACCTGAGTCCTAATGCGGATCTTAGCAATTCCTCCGATTGGACAATCTATCTGGGACATACTTCAAAAACAAACTTTACCTCTGATACTGACTGGATTCCGGCGACCGATCTTACACAGGTGTATACAGGAACAATTACCCAAAATAATGGGGTAGTGGAGATTATTTTTACAACTCCCTTTCCCTACAATAATACCCAGAATCTGGTAGTGGTGGGTCAGGAAAATTCATCGGGATATGATTCCAATGATTATAGTGAGGCATTTTATGTGTATAGTCTTTCAGCAGCGGGTTCTTCTCTTTATTACAGAAATGATGATGATCCTTTTGATACCGCTAACCCTGTAGATGGATCATTAAGTGAAAATAGATCTGTTATTACCATTCTGGGGCTTACTCCTAGTGCTGTTCCGATATGTCCTACGGTGTCTTACCCGGCCAATAATGCACAGTTTGTCCCGTTATCTCCTAATATTACCTGGAACGCGTTGGCGGGTGCCCAAAGCTATAAGGTATCCATAGGAACTACACCAGGCGGAACAGATGTTGTCAATCAGCAATCAGTAGCAACAACAAGTTTTACTCCTTCCACACCTCTGGCTGCCAATACGAATTATTATCTTAGGGTGGTTGCTGTAGGAACCGGAGGAGATTCGACAGGCTGTTCAGAAATTACTTTTAAAAGTGGGCCGCCCGTACCTGCTAATGATGAATGTACAAATGCTGTAGTACTTGCTGTAAGTCCTAATGTTCAATGCAGTAACCCTGTAGCTGGATATACGTTTGGCGCTACAGATTCAGGAGTAGCTACAGGTACCTGCTATGGAAATCCGGATGATGATGTATGGTATCAATTTACTGCTACAACTTCTTCTCATATGATTACGCTTAGCAATATCGTTTCTATGGGAAGCTCCGATTCTACAGATACTTATTTCCAGGTTTTAAGCGGTGCGTGCGGTAATATGTCGAATGTATTATGTTCAGATCCTGATACTGCACTGGTTACTGGCCTTACGCCTGGAGATACTTACTACATCAGAGTATACAGTTATGGGGGGGCCGGCAGGGCTCAGAGCTTTAATATCTGCGTAGGAACCTTACCTCCTCCTCCTGTCAACGATGCATGTTCAGGTGCGCTGGCAGCAACAACATTCCCTTACAGCTATACACAGGCTGATGCAATCGGAGCAACAAATAATGATGGATTTATTGAAGTTTGTACTGGTGGAATGAATGATGGTACATGGTTTACCTTTACAGGAGACGGAGATACTTATAATATTTCAGTGTCAATGCCTGCGGGAAGCTCTTTTGATCCGGAAGTAGGGGTTTACAGTGGAAGCTGTGATAATCTTAACTGTGAGGACTCAATAGATAATGCAGGTTCTGGTGGTACCGAAAACGTTTCCGTAGCTACTGTTGCCGGAACTGTTTATTATGTAAACGTCGGGCATTACAGCAGTAGTGCAAATGGTGCAGAATCGCCGTTTACCATCAATATCAATAAAGGAGCTCTTGGTACCGCAGAAACCACCAAAGCAAAAGACGTTGTTAAGGTATATCCTAATCCTTTTACAGATATATTGAATATTACAGATATTTCAAAAGTAAAATCCATTACTATTTCTGATGTATCCGGAAGACAGGTTAAAAATATGAATACGCCTTCCTCTATACTTCATTTGGGGGATCTTAAACAAGGTATCTATATGGTGACTTTAAATATGAAAGACGGATCAAGACAGACCGTGAAAGTGATCAGAAAATAATATTTTAATCTTAAATATGACACAGCAGCTCAAAAGGCTGCTGTTTTTTTATCTCATTGTTGTTGTTATTTGCTTTGTGTCCATCGGCTTTTTCTGTAGTACAGAATATCAAAACGCAGGGAAATAATGCTTTTTCCTAAATATGTGAAATATTAAATATGTATTTATTTTGGTTATTTTTTGAATTTAATACATTGATTATACTTATTTATTATTAATTTAGCGACTTAACAACTAAAATGCACTATTTATGAAAAAACTTTTATTTTCATGTTTTTTAATACTAAGCATGATCATGAGTGCCCAGATTAATCTGGGTAGTGGGACATCTACGGGAACGGCTGTTCCTGTAAGTACCTATTATGGGTATTCCTATGTACAGCAAATTTTTCCTAAGTCGGAAATCAATGCAGATGCAGCTGGGAACATTACCGGGCTTAAGTTTTATTTATCAGCTAATGCTTCAATTGCAAGCTCAGACTCTTGGATCGTATACTTGGGTCATACTAATAAAACTGCTTTTTCCTCTACTTCAGATTGGATCCCACTGGTGAATCTGACAAAAGTTTTTGAAGGAACTGTGACTAACAATGCCGGGGTGATTGAAGTAACCTTTACAACTCCTTTTGCTTATAACAACACAGATAATCTTGTTATTGCCGCTGAGGAAAATAAAGCCGGATATGATTCCAACAATGACGCTGAAGCAATGTACATGTATACGGCTTCTTCAAACAACACCCTGTTATACAGAAATGATAATAACAACCCTGATCCGGCCGGAACACTCCCTAACGGATCACGTAGTGCCAATAAATCGGTTGTTACATTATTAGGAATAAACCCTAGTGCCATTCCTGCTTGTCCTGTTGTTTCTTCACCGGCCGCAGCTGCTACCGGAGTTTCTTTAACACCTTCAATTACTTGGGCGGCAGTAAACAATGCCACAGGATACAGAATATCTATGGGAACTACCCCTGGCGGAACCGATATTTTGAATAATCAAGATGTAGGAAATGTTACAACATATGCTATTACTACAGCTTTAGATTATGAAAAACAATATTATTATAAAGTAAGTTCTTATAATGGCGGAGTATCTTCAACAGGCTGTGCAGAAAGATCTTTCACTACACGTACCATCTCTTGTCCTACAGTAACTGCGCCAGCGTCAGGAGTAACCGGATTGTCTACAACTCCTACAATTACATGGGATGCTGTAACGGGTGCTACCACTTATAAATTAACAGTAGGAACTACTTCAGGCGGAACCGATGTAATCAATAACCAGGATTTAGGAAACGTTACCACTTATACGTTCTCTACGCCATTAAATATGGCTACTACTTATTATTATACTGTAAATGCCGTAAGTGCCACAAGTACTTCAGCATCCTGTACAGTAAGAAGCTTTTCAACAGTGTGTGATGCAACCAATGTTCCTTATATTCAGGATTTTGAAAGTGTAACACCCCCTGCTTTACCGGCTTGTACTGCAACTGAAAATGCCGGAACAGGTAATAACTGGCAGACTTATTCACCTAGTAGCGGAAGCTTCAATACAAAAGTGTTGAACTATATTTATAATAGCACTAATGCGGCTAATGCCTGGTTCTTTACACGAGGAATCAATCTTACTGCAGGTACTTCATATAGAATAAAATATATCTACGGAAATGCCAGCGGAACAACTTATCCTGAAAAAATGAAAGTTGCATACGGTACTGCTGCTGCCAGCGCATCAATGACAACTGTTTTAGCTGATTATCCAAGTATTACTAATGGTACTACAGCAGTTGCTGAAATGATTGACTTCATTCCTCCGGCTTCAGGGGTATACTACTTTGGATTTAATGCATATTCTGATGCAGATATGAACAGATTGTATGTAGATAACATCAGTATTGATTTAGCACCGGCTTGTTCTGAACCTTTTGCTTTAACAGCTTCTAATATTACAACTTCAGGAGCAACTATTACATGGAGTGCTCCTGTTACGGCTCCTAACGGATACGAATATGCATTTACAACGACCAATGTAGCGCCTGCATCTGGTACAACTACCAATGCTACAACTGCTGATCTTGGACCGCTTGCTCCCCAGACTACTTATTATGCCTGGGTAAGATCTAATTGTACGGCCGCTAACAGTATCTGGGCACAGACAACATTTACTACTCTTGCGTTACCTCCTGCTAATGATGAGTGTTCTAATGCTATTGCTTTGGTTGCAGGAGGAAACTTTGCACAAAATGCAGTAACCGGAACTACAGTAGGATCTACAAATACTTCAACATTAGGAGCGAGTTGTCTTTCAACTCCTACGAACGTTGCCGGTAACGTTTGGTATACTGTTACAGTTCCTGCTTCAGGTAATATCACCATAGAAACAGATACGGTTACAGGAACTTCATTAACAGATACGGTAATGTCTGTATTTACAGACTGCACAGGTGGAAACTCTGTAGCATGTGATGATGACGGAGGAAACGGAACCTTCTCTAAAATTTCTTTAACAGGTCAGACTCCGGGTGCAATATTATATGTAAGTTTATGGAGATATTCTTACTCCGGTGGAGGAAGCGACGGTCCGTTCCAGATTTCTGCTTACGATGCTTCTTTACAGCTAGGCACTTCTGAAGTTTCTAATAACAGAAATACCATTAAAGTTTATCCGAATCCGTTTACAGATGTATTGAATATTTCAGAAGTTTCAAATGTGAAATCAATTTCAATTTCAGATGTTGCGGGAAGGCTGGTGAAAACAATTGAAAATCCTTCTTCTGCTCTTCATTTAGCAGACTTGAAACAAGGGCTTTATTTGGTTACGTTGCAGATGAAAGACGGATCTAAACAAACCATCAAAGCAATCAAAAAATAAAAATAATCTTATTGTAACATAAAAAAAGACGGCGCCAGCCGTCTTTTTTTATTGCTTATCACTTGTTATTTATCCGGTACCGGCTGTATATCCCCCGTATTCATAAGGTCAAAAACGGTAGGGAAAAAAGTGACCAGTATAAAATAGATGATAATCATTAACACAATCAGGGCAAATAGAATAATGACCAGACTGTTCGGTTTGTTTTTCTTTTTCGGTTCCATGATATTGTGATATTGGGTTAATAAAATTAAATTTAGCCTGAGTTTGGGTTTCAGAAGATCTGATTGAAGAAGGTTTGAAGTTGTGAGCTGGAAGAGAGAGGTTCTGAAGATCAATAATATGGGAGTCTCCTTCTTCAGTCTTCCGGCCTTTATACTTAAACTTCTTAACCCGATTCAGGTTATTTATCTTACATTAAGCTAATTTCTTGCCACACTGCTTACAATATCGGGCATCATCATCAATATCCTCATTACCGCAACGGTCACAGACCTTTTCAAGATTCTGTCTTTTATTCCGCATTTCGGCAGTTACAATTCCGGTGGGAACTGCAATGATGGAGTAACCGGCAAGCATCAGGATGACCGCAAAAAACTTCCCCAAAGGAGTGATAGGAGATACGTCTCCATATCCAACGGTTGTTACCGTAACCACTGCCCAGTAAATGGATTGGGGGATGGTTTCAAACCCGGGTCTGCCTCCTTCCACCATAAACATCATAGAGCCTACAATGACTGAAAAAATAATCAGGAACAAAAGAAAAATATAGATCTTTCTGGAACTGTTTTTCAGCGCCCTTACAATGAGGTAACCGTCATTCATAAAATCCAGAAGGTTGAAAATCCTGAAGATTCTGAGCATTCTGAGCATTCTGAAGATCAGGAAATATTTTGTGACCGGGAAAAAAAGGCTCAGATAAAAAGGAACGAGCGAAAGAAAATCAATAATCCCGAAAAAGCTGAAGATATAATGTTTTTTATTTTTTACTACGGCAATACGCATCAGGTATTCTGCGGAAAAAAACAGGGAAATAATCCACTCCAGGATCAGGAAGGTGTAGTGAAATCTTTTGTCAAGTTTAGGTACGCTTTCCATCATGATGATGGCAGTACTTACAAGAATTAATGATAAAAGAATAATGTCAAACAGCTTTCCGAGCTTTGTATCGGAGCGATAAATTATACGGTAAAGGAATCTTTTCCAGAGTTTATCTTCAGGAACAAGGTTATGTTCTCTTTCCATTTCAAAATCAGTATTTCACGGTAAAGTTAATAATTTCCCTCATAGGCAGGGTAAAGATAGGATTGTTCCTATATATATCCAAATGTTAAAATATTTTCCATCATCAAAAAGTGAATTATTGTATATTAATGTAATGGTTTTCAGTGACTTGTATTATGTAATATACGAATATAAAATAGAAAATAAAAATTAAATTTTTAACATAAATTAAACCTCAATATGTAATTTTATTCTACAAAAACGAACATTATGAGAAAAATTTTAACTTCGTGGATCTCAATTTTTATGTACGGGATTTTGTACACACAAGTTGGGATTAATACAAGCTCTCCAAACGGAGCTGCTGTACTGGATATCGTCTCCAATCAGAAGGGTCTTCTTATTCCGCGTCTTACTGATACAGAAAGAGATACAAACCTGGCTGATAACACTACGGCTACCGTACCTCCGGCCGGAATGCCGAACCCTAATCTAATCGCAGGCACACTTATTTTTAATACAACATCAAATAATTTCCAGTACTGGGATGGCCTTCTCTGGAGGCAGCTTTTTGTTCCCACATCATCTCAGGCTGGTAACGACGGTGTCGTTAAAATAAATTCTGGAAACGCAGATGTAAAACCTTCCCTCAATCTGAGCGGATCCGGCAGCGGCTATGGACTAAGACAGCAGGTAATATACACCACTCCCTTGGTATTCGCTGCAAGCCCTACAACGAGCTGGCCGGAAACAACAGTTCCTTTCCCCGGAAATACGGCCAATATTTATAATTCGGGTAAATGGAGAGAAAATGAAATTTATGGCCAGGTTCACGTCTGGAGACTTATTGTGAACGTGATATCAGGAGCTAATTCTTCAGGGTCTGTAAAAGCTACTTTTAAAAATCCGGATTCAGGGTTTGAAATCAACTCCATCCAGCTTGTTCCCAACGGATCGTCATCCGGAAATATTCTTACATTCTACTTTTATACGATTGCAGACGCTGCCAGTCTTGATCCGGGCAGAGGATATCAGCTTTTTCTTGAAGCAGATTTAACATGTACTGCCATTATAGATTCCTTCACGAGGGTATCCTTATTTAAAGATTAGACAAATGATGGATTGGTTTTAGTTTAAACTCAGCCGGCTTTTAACAGCCGGTTTTTTATTGTATCAGAAATAGTTTCCGGTTTTTTCTAAAAATCAATATCTTCGCTGAAACTGAAAATTTATAGAATGAAGCTAAAAACGGTAATTTCAAAAATTGAGGAGGAAATCAGTATCAGGCAGGCGGAAGATTTTGATAACGTAGGTTTACTGTGTGGTGTTCCGGACCGGGATGTTTCCGGAATTCTGGTATGTCACGATGCGCTGGAAAACGTGGTGGAAGAAGCAATTCAGAAAAACTGTAATCTGATTGTCTGCTTTCATCCCATCATCTTTTCCGGATTAAAATCTCTGACCGGGAAAAACTATGTAGAAAGAGCAGTTTTAAAAGCGATTGAGAATAAAATTGCCATTTATGCGGTACATACAGCATTTGATAATGATTTCTTCGGAGTTAACCACGGCATATGCAGCCACCTGGGGTTAAAGAATATGAAAATCCTTCAGCCTAAAGAAAATAATCTGAAGCAGCTGACGGTTTTTGTGCCTTCAGAGTTTTCCGAAAAAGTAAAAGAAGCGATGTTTGCAGCTGGAGCCGGAAGTATAGGGTTTTATGATGAGTGCAGCTTTACGGTGAACGGAAACGGAACATTCAGGCCGGTAGAGGGTTCCAATCCTTTTTCCGGGCAGCAGAATATCCGTGAAAACGCTGATGAAAATATGATCTCGGTTATTTTTGAAGGATACAAACAGGGACAGGTCGTGGCTGCCATGAAACAGGCACATCCTTATGAAGAAGTAGCTCACCAGATCTACAGTCTGGATAACAAAAATCATCATGCCGGACTGGGAATGTACGGAGAGCTGGATGAACCTATGGAAGAAAAAGATTTCTTAAAACTGGTAAAAGAAAAATTTGGCCTTGAAATGATCAGGCATTCCGCATTCAATGACAAAAAAATCAAAAGAGTAGGGGTTCTGGGAGGCTCCGGGGCAGGCGGAATAAGAACTGCTCTGTCTAAAAAATGTGATGCTTACCTTACCGGAGATATTAAGTATCACGATTTTTTCCTGGCCGAATCTAAAATGCTGATCTGCGATATAGGCCATTATGAATCAGAACAATTGGTTACCCAACAATTATTTGAAATTTTGTCACAAAAATTTAGTACATTTGCAATTTCAAAATCTATTGAAAAAACAAACCCAGTAAATTATTTCATTTAAATATGGCAAAAACCAACGATATTTCAGTTGAAGAAAAATTAAGAGCTTTATACGATTTACAGATCATTGATTCAAGATTGGATGAAATCCGAAATACCAGAGGAGAATTGCCAATTGAAGTTGAAGATCTTGAAATTGAGATTGAAGGACTTGAAAAAAGAGCTGAAAAATTTCATGCAGACATTAAAGATCAGGAAGACCAGATCAAGACAAAGCATGAAGTAATTAACCATGCAAAAACTTTAATTGAAAAATACAAATCTCAGCAGGATAATGTAAGAAACAATAAAGAGTTTGAAGCATTAGGAAAAGAAATTGAATTCCAGGATCTGGAAATTCAGCTTGCTGAAAAAAGAATTAAAGAATTCGGAGCTAAAATCGCTCATAAAAACGAAACTTTAAATGAACTGAACGCAAAGATTGATGATCTTAAGAATCACCTGAAATTTAAAAAAGAAGAATTAGACGGTCTGATCTCTGAGACTCAGAAAGAAGAAGAATATCTGATTGAGCAGTCTAAAGAATTTGCCGGTAAAATTGACGAAAGATTATTAGCTTCTTACAACAGAATCAGAACCAACTCTATCAACGGTCTTGCAGTAGTAGGATTAGAAAGAGGAGCTCCTAAAGGTTCATTCTTCACCATTCCGCCTCAAAAGCAAATGGAGATTGCCCAGAGAAAGAAAATCATTATCGATGAGCACTCAGGAAAAATCCTTGTTGACGATGAGCTGGTAATGGAAGAAAACGAAAAAATGAAATCTGTAATTAAATTCTAATTACTGGTTTTTAAAATAACAGAACTGCTTCAGAAATGGAGCAGTTTTTTGTTGAATGTATGGTTTATCAGAAGGATAAAATGAACAAAAGCCATTTCAGAGAAAATGAAATGGCTTTTTTCGTTATATAAATCTGTAGAGATTAATCATTTTTAGGAACATAGCAGAAATAACTTTTCCTTCTTTCACAATGGCCAGCTTATCTTTTTTTCTTAAAAACAGGAAAGGCTCTGAATATTGCTCATACGAATTTACCCAGTACATAATCTCATCATAATCTACATTAAAGTTTATTTTTTTACCGTCCAGGGTCATTAAATCTTCTGTCTGATTTCAGCTGTTTTTTGGCAGGAGAACATAAAAAATGTCAATCCAATGAATATGGATTGACGTATTGATATTGTATTGAATAGTAGTCTCACTTTCTTCAGATATTATTCATGATGCTCATACATTTTATTGTAGAGATCAATAAATTTTTCTTTAATGGCCTTTCTTTTCAGCTTCAGGGTAGGAGTAAGAAGGCCGCCGTCAATACCCCAGACTTCAGGAGTGAGCTCAATTTTCTTAATCTTTTCCCAGTTTCCAAGATGTTCGTTGATACCGTCTATTTCCTTTTCAATTCTTGCTTTCAGTTCAGGACTTTTTGCAATTTCTGCCGGAGTAGAGCCGATATTTAAATTATTTCTCATCGCCCAGTTCTTAGCAAACTCGAAATCCGGCTGTACCAGTGCACACGGCATTTTCTCACCGTCACCAACCACCATGATCTGTTCTATGAATTTTGAAGCTTTGGCTAAATTTTCAATGGTTTGCGGAGCAATATACTTTCCTCCGGATGTTTTAAACATCTCTTTTTTACGGTCTGTGATTTGAAGGAAACCTTCGCTGTCGATGTGGCCTATATCTCCGGTTTTAAAGAATCCGTCATCCGTAAAAGCTTCTTTGGTCATCTCTTCATTTTTGAAATATCCTTTGAAGACAGAAGGGCCTTTTACCGTAATTTCACCATCTTCCTGGATCTTTACCTGTAAATTATCCAGTGGAGGTCCTACCGTTCCGATTTTCATTTTATTCACACTGTTCACAGAGATTACGGGAGACGTTTCCGTTAAACCATAACCTTCCAGAATCGGAATCCCTGCATTCTGAAACATAAGATTTAAACGTGTAGATAAAGCCGCAGAACCTGAAACCAAAGTAATAATCTCACCCCCCAAACCTTCTCTCCATTTGGAAAATACCAGTTTGTCGGCAATGATCTGCTGCAACCCGGAAGGTTTTGAAACTTCTTTTTTCTTACTGATAAGATTCAGGGCCCAGAAGAATATTTTCGATTTCAGACCTCCTGCTGAAGAGCCTGTATTATAAATTTTATCATAGACTTTTTCTACAAGTCTTGGCACCACACTCATATAGTGAGGCTTTACTTCTTTCACATTTTCACCCATCTTATCAATACTTTCTGCAAAATATACAGAGAAACCGTTGTATTGGAAAAGGTAGAAAAGCATTCGTTCAAAAATATGACAGATAGGAAGGAAGCTTAAAACTTTGGTATCTTTATAGTCTAAACTTTTTTTCTTTGGAATTCTCGGAACTGAACCTAAAACATTGGAAACAATATTATGGTGGGTAAGCATTACTCCTTTCGGTCTTCCCGTAGTTCCGGAAGTATAAATAATAGTCGCAAGGTCCTCAGCGTTAATCGCATTGGAAAGATCCTCCACCTCAATCTGTGTTGAATCGTCTTCACCAAGATCCAGAATTTCTCTCCAGTTGGCTGCTCCGCTTACCGTATCGAAAGTGAAGATCCCCTGTAGGGTAGGAATATTATGCTTTACCTTCATGACCTTGTTAAGAAGCTCTTTATCCGATACGAAACAGTACTGTATTTCAGCATTATTAAAGATGAATTCGTAATCTTCCGGAGAAATACTCGGGTAAACAGGTACGGAAACTACCCCGATCTGGGATAATCCAAAATCCATAATAGCCCATTCCGTACGGGAGTTTGTGGTGATCAGCGCAATTTTGTCACCAGGTTTTATTCCCAGCTTCAGAAGCCCTCTGGATATTTTATTTCCTTCATTGATAAATTCCTGCGTGGAAGTTTTTTTCCATTCCCCCTGATATTTGGTCACAAACATATCCGTTTTAGGAAAATTTTCTAAAGCGTAATGTGGTATGTCGAATAATCTCTTGATCGTCATGATTTTTTAAGTAATATTTAAAGAAATCTAAATATAAGCATTTTTTTTAATTGCAGATAGCAGAAATGACTAATTGAAAATTAATTGAATGCCTGCCATAACATATAAATCCTTAAAGCTTCTGCAGGATCCCGGAAATATTAAAAACACGGCCTCACCTTCTTTACCGATTTCTAATTACCGATTCTATTTTCAGATTTCGCCAAAAAGTGTAAATTTACGGCTATCTAATTATTATTTTTTATGGACTTTAATTTATCCGAAGAACAGCTGATGATTCAGCAGGCTGCAAGAGATTTTGCACAAAATGAACTATTACCTGGAGTTATTGAAAGAGACCGTGACCAGAAATTCCCTGCAGAACAGGTGAAGAAAATGGGTGAAATGGGACTTTTGGGAATGATGGTAGATCCTAAATACGGTGGTGCAGGTATGGACAGCGTTTCTTACGTTCTTGCAATGGAGGAGATCGCAAAGGTTGATGCTTCTGCAGCGGTGGTAATGTCTGTAAATAACTCATTGGTTTGTGCAGGTCTTGAAAAATTTGCCTCTGAAGAGCAGAAAGTAAAATACCTTACACCTCTTGCAAGCGGACAGGTGATTGGTGCTTTCGCGTTATCTGAGCCTGAAGCCGGTTCTGATGCTACTTCTCAGAAAACAACTGCTGAAGATAAAGGAGATTACTATCTTTTAAACGGGATTAAAAACTGGATTACGAATGGTGGAACTGCTTCTTACTATATCGTTATTGCACAGACAGATCCTGAGAAAAAACATAAAGGAATCAATGCTTTCATCGTAGAAAGAGGATGGGAAGGTTTTGAAATCGGACCAAAAGAAGATAAACTGGGAATCAGAGGAAGTGATACACACTCTCTGATCTTCAACAACGTAAAAGTTCCGAAAGAAAACAGAATCGGTGAAGACGGATTCGGGTTCAACTTTGCAATGGCTGTCCTGAACGGAGGAAGAATTGGTATTGCTTCCCAGGCTTTAGGAATTGCGTCAGGTGCTTATGAGCTGGCTTTAAAATATGCAAAAACAAGAAAAGCTTTCAAAACGGAAATCATCAATCACCAGGCCATTGCTTTCAAGCTAGCCGATATGGCTACCCAGATTACAGCAGCAAGAATGTTATGTTTCAAGGCAGCTTGTGAGAAAGATGCAGGAAAAGACATCTCTGAAAGCGGGGCTATGGCAAAACTATATGCTTCCCAGGTGGCTATGGATACTACCATTGAAGCAGTACAGATCCATGGCGGCTACGGATATGTAAAAGAATATCACGTAGAAAGACTGATGAGAGATGCGAAGATCACGCAGATCTACGAAGGTACTTCCGAGATCCAGAAAATTGTGATTTCCAGAAGCATCGCAAAATAAAAAATAACATCAACACACTGCTTATGAAAAAATCTTTGTGGATCACCCTCGGAGTTGTCCTGCTGCTTGTAGGCGTATTTGTATGGTATAAATTTTTCTTCGTTTTCGGGGAAGGAGTAAAATCCGGATATCTGAATTACGCAATAAAAAAAGGCTATGTTTTCAAAACCTATGAGGGAAAGCTGATTCAGGAAGGATTCGGAAGAGGAAAGACCGGTACGGTAACAAGCTACGAATTTGAATTTTCCGTAGAAGATCCTGAGATTTTTAAGCAATTGGAAACCAACAGCGGTAAAACCTTTGATCTTCATTATAAGGAATACAACGGAACACTTCCGTGGAGAGGAAATACAAAGTATATTGTAGACAAAGTAGTGAATATGAAATAATGAAAGGCTCCTGAAAGGGAGCCTTTGCATTACAAACCACTTTTTATAATATATGTATAGTTAATCCTGATTATGAGAACAGGTTAACCCCTATATTCAAAACCTGTCATAAAACAGCATGGCTTACCTCCGGCAAAATTTTATGAACAGTTAAATATAGAAAGAACAAACAGTACAGATAACTGATTTTTATTAAAATAAAATTAAAAAACACAGTAACCCTGATACATCGGAAACTTACGGCCAAAAAACCATAAAAAATCCGCCTCAGGAGACGGATCAGAAAAATCTAGTGTGAATTGTTATCAGGAATATTTTTATTTCTCTTTTTATAAAAGTAATAACCTATACCGGCAATAAGGAACAGCGGCCACAACGGAAGAAGGAAAAGAAAGATAGAAGTGATCACATTCCAGCCTGAAGAAATAGCAGCCATTGATTTTCCGCCGAAAGTTTCAGCCTCTTCTCCATAAGCTTTATCAGTAAGAGTTACCGCAATAGTACAGATTGTATTATCTGCGTAATGGTCTCCGGTAGTCTGGATGTTTTTGCTTTCAACCGTTCCTACACTGCTTAAATCATCCATTAAGCTGTCAAAATTCCGGATAGGCACTTTGATTTCCATATAATAGGATTTCTCGTTGGCTTCATCAGAAGATGGTCTGTCTGAGTATTCGGTAGCAACATAAGAGAGCGCTTCACTTTTTACAAATCCGTTATTTTTTACCGTTTCTTCTTTAATAACATCTTTTATCGTTTCAGTATTATCCGCTGCTATAGACAACTCTCCGGATTTTACCAGTTTGTTTTTTACCGTATGTTCATAGCTGTCATTGTTAGGTTTGTCCTTATAAACAATTTTGGTTTCTTTGATTACCTTCGGAGCAGGAACATTCACGACAACCTTCTCAGGCTTCTTTTCCGTTGAATCTTTTTTCTCAGTTTTAGAGGTCAGCTTTACAGAGGCGATCTTATCTGATAAAGAATCTACCGCTTTTGCTGTGCTTTCTATTTTCTGTTGAATATCTTCCTTCGTATTGTCGAAATCTTTTATTCTTACATTAGCGGAATCCATAATTTTCCCGGCTTCACTGCTGATAGAGTTAGCCGTTTCTGTTATTGCTGAAGCGGTACTGTCTGCCGAATGAACAGCATTTTCTATCTGGGCCTGAGTTGTTTCTCCTTTTTTACAGGTAATAAATGTCAGGGATATAGCGGCTAGTAATATGAACTTTTTCATAATATTATTTTTTGATGAAGTAAAATTAAGACGGGATCTTTTGCCGCATTTGTAAATAGAATGTATTATAATGGTAAAATTTTAATATTCAGATTTTCAGTGGTTTGTATTTGTTTTACAAAAGATTTACAAAACCATCAGGCTGGAAAATACTGAAAATGCATCATGTTCCAGTGAAAGATCTGCTCAATCTGCCGGATTTGCGGATGTAAAAACCTGTATAATCCGCAGGAAAGTATTCTATTTACCATGGTATAAAAATCTGCGGAATCTGCAAGATCAGCGGAAAAAAAGCCCAAAAAATACTTCTGTATCGAAGAAAACACACAATGCAAAGTTTTTTAAATAGTATGCTGTGTTTTTGTGTTTGCTAACAAAAAAATCCGCAGAAAATTTCTGCGGATTACTATGTTTCAGCTTTTTAAAGTTTACTTAGCTGTTCTGGAATTCACTGATGAAATGCAGCTTCACATTCGGGAATTTTTCCTGGGTCATATGAATCGTGAATGAAGAGTCTGCAAGGAATACCAATTGGTTATACTTATCTCTTGCAAGGAATCTTTGTTTTAGTCTTGCGAATTCTTTAAACTCTTCAGATTTTTCGTCCGCTTCTACCCAGCATGCCTTGTGCATTGAAAGCGGTTCATAAGTACATTTAGCTCCGTATTCGTGCTCCAGACGGTACTGAATTACTTCATACTGAAGGGCTCCTACCGTTCCGATGATTTTTCTTCCGTTCATTTCAAGGGTAAATAGCTGGGCTACCCCTTCATCCATTAGCTGATCAATCCCTTTGGCAAGCTGTTTGGCTTTCAGCGGATCGTTATTATTGATATAGCGGAAATGCTCAGGAGAGAAGCTGGGCACTCCTTTAAAGCTTAATTTTTCACCACCGGTTAAAGTATCTCCGATTCTGAAACTTCCTGTATCATGAAGACCTACAATATCACCCGGGAAGCTTTCATCTACCACTTCTTTTTTATCGGCAAAGAATGCGTTTGGAGATGAGAATTTCATTTTTTTACCCTCTCTTACCAATAAATAATTTTCATTTCTTTTGAATGTTCCGGAAACAATTTTCACGAAGGCAAGTCTGTCTCTGTGTTTCGGGTCCATATTCGCATGAATCTTGAAGACAAATCCGGTAAAAGTACTTTCTTCAGGCTTTACAAGACGGGTGTCACTTTCCTTAGGCTGCGGCATCGGGGCAATTTCAATAAAGGCATCCAGAAGCTCGCGTACCCCGAAATTATTCAAAGCGGAACCAAAGAAAACAGGCTGAAGATCTCCTTTCATATAATCTTCACGGCTGAATTCCGGATATACGGATTGTACCAGCTCCAGCTCATCTCTTAACGTTTGAGCGGCTTTTTCTCCAATCACCTCATCAATAGATGGATCATTAATGTCATCAAACTTTATCGTTTCACCAACTTTCTGCTTCTTTTCTTCCAGAAACAGCTGAATATTGTTTTCCCAGATATTATAAATTCCCTGGAAGTCGCTTCCCATACCAATCGGAAGAGAAAGTGGAACAACGCTTAATCCCAGTTTCTGTTCTACCTCATCCAGAAGGTCAAAAGCATCTTTACCTTCACGGTCAAGCTTGTTGATGAAAACCAGCATCGGAATGTTCCTCATTCTGCATACCTGAACCAGCTTTTCAGTCTGTTCCTCAACCCCTTTGGCAACGTCAATAACAACAATTACAGAATCTACAGCAGTTAAGGTTCTGTAAGTGTCTTCAGCAAAATCTTTGTGACCGGGAGTATCCAGAATATTGATCTTGTGGTCTTTATATTCAAAGGCCAATACGGAAGTTGCTACTGAGATCCCTCTCTGTCTTTCAATTTCCATAAAGTCGGAGGTCGCTCCTTTTTTTATTTTATTGGATTTTACCGCACCCGCTTCCTGAATTGCACCCCCGAAAAGAAGAAGCTTTTCAGTAAGAGTTGTTTTTCCGGCATCCGGGTGGGAGATAATCCCGAAGGTTTTTCTTTTTTGTATTTCTTTGATTAAGTCTGACATATCGTATTTTGAAGTTGCAAAAATCGTGATTTTTTACGAGGTTTTCAAATCTGAAGAACTTCTATTTTGAAAATAATCCTATAAATAAGTAAAATACATAGATTAAACCTATAGCAATAACAAAAGCCATCATAGCTATTGCCCATTCAAATTTTCCAAATTTCGGATCGGGAGGAGATTCCGGAGTAAGGCGGTATTCTTCTAAAGTCCTGCCGCTTATTGTAAGATCAGGCCGGAAAATCTGTATGCCCGTCAGAAAATGCCGGTAAAGCTCATACTTATTCTTAAAACTATAGTAATTATGATTGAAACTGATCGGGCTTATTACTGTCTTTCCGGATTTATCATGCTTAAAAACAAGGAGTGAATGTGTGAAATAAGGCTGATAACCGGTTCTGCTGCTTACATCAGAAAAATACTTATCGTTGGATGGACACAGGTCAGCATACAGGAATGAGGAAATGAGTTTATTTTCAGCGTCATACATGCTCATTCCTTTTTCATCTGCAACCACTCTTCGGTAATCCTTTTTCCTTCCTTTGATCATATACAAAATCAGAAAAAAAGAGAGCAAAATGAGAATAATTCCTGCAATAAGAAGAATAAAAAACTGATCTGGCTTATAATACAGGTAATCTGCCCATCCATAGTCCCGGATTTCATAAAAAAGAAAGAATATCACCACAGCTGTAGCAATAATTCCTGTCCAGACGAGGATTATTCCGAAGTAAGTAAGCGGCCAGCTGATTTCCGATTCCAGAGCGACAAATTTTTCCTGCATAACTAATCCTGTTAAGTGAATACCATCACAAGCCAGATTAATAATCCGGCAGTTAAAAATACAGCTAAAAAAATCAGAAGCAAAAACAGAGTGGAACTTTTATCAGTGACCTGCCAGGTTTCCTTATCAATTGAATAATCCCGGAACACCTTCGGATCAATCTTCAGATCGGGCCGGAACATTGATATTCCTTTCAGAAAATGGGCATACAAATGATAACGATTATGTATAACACGTACAGGTAAGCTCATTTCAATCCGTTTTGTCATATGACCTTCTTTTTCATCCTGTACAGAGATTTCAAGAAGGAATCTTAAACCTTTGGAAGTGCTGATGGTGGTGATGTCATAATCCCGGCCGGAAGAAGAAAGCTGGCTGTATAATATTTCTGAAACTACTTGCTGATGAGCATTGTAATAGAAGATTCCGCTGTTATTAATCACGATTTTATGAGCCATTCGTTTTCTTTTGATACCGTAAAACCAGACGGAAGGTATCCAGATCAGACATAGAACCATAAAACAGATGATTACCGGAGTAGTTGTATTTTCCCATCCTCTTTTATAAATTCCGTAAACAGGAAGCGCACCGAAAATAATAAAACAGAATAGCAGAAGCCCATACAACAGACCGCTGATGACCCATGTTGTTAATACATCAATTCTGGATTCAACAGTTGGGAAAAGCTCTTTATGGTTCATTTTTCACTATGCTTAACATGAAAAAGCGAAAATAAGTATTTCCTTTTTTAGTTGCTTAAGGGTGTCAAAAAAATTATCTTTGTTTTTATTAAATTTTTTACAGAAACATAATGGAAAATAGCCGATATCCGAAGTATACTTTCACATGGATCGGAGGTCTTGTTTTACTGGCAGGATTATTTATAGGAACAATGTCAGTTTCTTTTTTTAATCTATTTTGGAAAATCACTTTCAAAGAAAACCTGGAGCTTAAAGAATGGTATCTTATGGTAACTAATGCAGTAGGTTTTCTGACAGCAATTGCTTTCTTTGATTTCTTTATTGTAAGACCTTCCACAGGAAAGAAGCTTAATTTTAATTTTTCCACCACCAATTTCTATACTTACGTTCTCATCTTTCCTATGATGCTCGGAATGATGTTCATTGCAGAATTTACCACTTCGCTTATTCCTATAACAGGTCCGTTTTGGGGGAAATATTATGAATTTTTCTCTCAATTGATGAATCAGCTGACTTTCGAGCCTGTCATGATGATCATTATGACAGTAATCATGGCTCCCATTTTTGAAGAAATTATCTTCAGGGGGATTATCCAGAAAGGATTGATGAACAAAGGAGTAAACCCTAAAAGAGCTATTTTTTATGCATCAGTGATTTTTGGGCTGGTTCATGGAAATCCGTGGCAGTTTGTAGGGGCGGTACTGCTGGGATGTGTTTTGGGGTTGGTATATTATAAGACAAAATCATTGCTGCTTCCTATGCTGCTGCATGCTTTTAATAACCTGTGCTCGGCACTGCTGATAACCTATACTAAAAGCGAAAGCTTTGCTGATGCATTTAAAACTCCGGAATGGGTAATACTTATGGTAGGAACAGTTTTGTTTTCACTGTTTTACTACCTTTTTACAAAAAAATATAAAGTGCATTACGCTGAAATTTAATAAGCAGAGAGAATCAGGATAAAGAAAATTAAGTAAAAATGAATATAGATATGGAATTATTGGTAGCTACACACAACGAGCATAAGAAGGAAGAGATCCAGCAGATCCTGGGTAATGATTTCACTGTAAAAAGCCTTACGGATTATGCTATTCATGAAGAAATTATAGAAGATGGAGACTCGTTTCATGCCAATGCTCTGATCAAAGCAAAATATTGTTTTGAAAAAACAGGGATTCCAAGCCTGGGAGATGACAGCGGGCTTGCTGTTGAAGCATTGGATGGCAGACCCGGAATTTTTTCAGCCCGTTACGCAGGAGATCATGATTTTGCGAAAAACATACAAAAGGTTTTAAATGAAATGGAAGGAACGGAAAACAGAAAAGCTTATTTTATTACTGTTCTCTGCTATTATGACGAAAATGGAGCTAAATATTTTGAAGGAAGAGTCCATGGAAACCTGCTAACAGAAAATAAAGGGCACAAAGGGTTCGGTTATGATCCCATCTTCGTTCCTGAAGGGTACAACAGAACCTTTGCAGAAATGAATCCTGAAGATAAGAACAAAATAAGCCACCGTAAACAGGCCCTGGATCTGTTTCTGGATTTTCTGAAAGTAAAAGATTAATATCAGGCTATAATATGCAATTCCCTTCCGCTGGTTGGGAATTCCTTTTTTATTGAACCGGAAGACATAAAAATACAGAAGTATCTCCACAAAGAATTATTTTTCGGTTTTCTTGTCGTACATTTGTTTATAATAAACTATTGATTTGAGTACTTATTTAACGATACTAGGCTTTAATTCGGCAATTCCTACCATTAATTCTTCGCCCACGGCCCAGCTGCTGGAAATAGAAGAAAGACATTTCCTGATCGATTGCGGAGAAGGAACACAGGTACAGCTGAGAAAAGCCAAAGCAAGGTTTTCAAAGATCAACCATATTTTTATTTCCCATCTTCACGGTGATCATTGTTTTGGATTACCCGGGCTTATTGCCTCTTTTCGTTTGCTCGGGCGGGAAAATCCCCTTCATGTTTATGGTCCGAAAGGAATCAGGAAGATGCTTGAAACTATTTTCCAGATTACAGAAACCCATCGTGGTTTTGAAGTCGTATATCATGAACTGGATAAAGATTATTCAGAAAAAATTTATGAGGACAACAGGGTAGAAGTATATACAATTCCTTTAGACCACAGAATCTATTGTAACGGATATCTTTTCAGGGAAAAACCGAAAGAAAGGCACCTCAATATGAAAGAGATCGCCAAATACAGTGAAATAGAAACCTGTGATTACCATAACCTCAAAGCAGGAAAAGATTTCGTGCTTAGCGATGGATATGTTCTTAAAAACGAAGTGCTTACTGTAGATCCTGCTCCTCCGGTTTCTTATGCATTCTGCAGTGATACGCGCTATCTGGAAAGCGTGATCTCCATCATTAAAAATGTAACCGTTCTTTACCATGAGTCTACTTTTCTTCATGACCTGAAAGAAATGGCAGACTATACAGGTCATTCCACAGCGTTGGAGGCCGCAATGATTGCTCAGAAAGCACAGGTAGGAAAGTTAATTTTGGGGCATTTTTCCAACAGATATGCTGATCTGACGGTGTTTACCGATGAGGCCAGAGCTGTTTTTCCGAATTCTTATCTTCCGAAAGCACTGGAAAGTGTAAAAATTTAAGATCAGTATGCTGAATTTTGAAGAATTAAAAAGTTTTTTAGACGAAAAGGCCGACCGCTATAACACCCCCGATTTTATAGAAAATGACCCGATACAGATCCCGCACCGCTTTTCTTTAAAGCAGGATGTGGAAATTGCAGGATTTCTGGCTGCAACCATCTCCTGGGGAAACCGCAAATCAATCATTAAATCGGCAGAGAAAATGCTTGAAATCATGGGAAATTCTCCATATGATTTCGTCATCAGCCACACGGATAAAGATCTGGAAAGTTTTCAGAATAAAAGTATTCACAGAACATTTAATGGTGAAGACTTTGCTTATTTCATCAGGCAGTTCCGCAAAATTTATAAAGAAAATGAAAGTCTGGAAAATCTGTTTATGCTGAAAGATCAGGAAACCAGCTTTCTGCATGCCATTGAAAGATTCAGAAATGGATTCCTTGAAACAGAAAAGCACAGAAGCCACAAGCATATCAGTTCCCCCTATAAAAACTCTTCCGCTAAAAGAATCATTATGTTTCTGAGGTGGATGGTGAGAAAAGATAAACATGGCGTAGATTTTGGAATATGGAAAAATATTGATCAGAAATATCTGTCTATTCCTTTGGATGTCCATACCGGAAATATTTCGAGAAAACTGGAGTTAATCCAGAGGACACAAAATGACTGGAAAACAGTGGCAGAACTGGATGTTGCTGTCAGAAAATTTGACGAAAATGATCCTGCCAAATATGATTTTGCTTTATTTGGGCTGGGAGTAACCAAAGAACTATTATAAACGAAAAAGGATGAAGAAATACAGCGAAAAAACAGAAGTTTTAGAAAGAATTGCAAACGGAATTACGTGGTGGATTGGTTCTATTCCCTCGCTGATTGTCCATACCTTATTTTTTATAATCTCTTTCCTTCTTCCTCTGCTTCATCTGGTTGAATTTGATAAAATGCTGCTGATTCTTACAACGGTAGTTTCTTTAGAGGCAATTTATCTGGCTATTTTCATTCAGATGTCTGTGAATAAAAGCCATGAGAAAATTGAAGATATTCAGGAAGATATTGAGGATATCCAGGAGGATATTGAAGAAATCAGTGAAGATATCGAAGAAATCAGCGAAGACATTGAGGAAATTAACGAAGATATTGAAGATATTCAGGAAGATATTGAGGAAATCAATGAAGATGAAGAAGATGAAGACCACAATGAAAGAGCTAAAAATGTAATGCTTAAAAGCAATGTGAGTTCAAATAAAAATGAGATTAAAGCATTGAAGGATATTATTGCCCAGCTTCAGAATGAAATTGAACAATTGAAAAAAGATTGAAGACCTTGGTAATACCGTAATTTATAAGAAAGGCCTGTAAAAGGGTCTTTTTTTGTTCTTTTTAATTTTTAAAAAACAATCCCTACTAAATTTGTGGAATATTTAGTGATATAGAATATTATATGGTAAGTTGTTAAAAAAATAATCAAAATACACTTAAATGTGATGTAGTTGAAATATTTTACTAAATTTGAACAAACAAGAATAAAATGTTAGGCTATAGATTAAAAAAATACTTTTTATTTTCAGCATTGCTATTCATATCTGCCGGTGCTTTCGGACAAAATTTACGTAAAAATCCTTTAAAAAAGAATCTTACGACAGAAAGTAAGAAAGCGGGAGCCTTTATAGATGTAAATGTACCTACTTACACTCCTTCAGGCTATACAATAGATGATCTTGTAAAGAAAGTCCTGATTGCAGGAGGGTCTTTATGTGCTGTTCCCAATGTAACCAATGTAACAGTATCTCCCAATCAGCTGCCCTCAGATGCAGACAGAGCATGGGGGTATTTTCACAAAGGAACAACCAATTTTCCTTTTACGGACGGTCTTGTTCTTGTATCAGGAAAAGCAAGAAAAGCAGGAAACGGACCGGAATCTGATGTGCTGTCTGATGTAGTTGAAGGAGGAGGACTGAACGATCCGGACCTTGTGGCAGCCGTTGACCCTCCGGATGACCTCAAAGATGTGGTTGCTGTGGAATTTGATTTCGTGCCCAACAGTACTCAGGTGAAATTTAATTATTTGTTTGCTTCTGAAGAATATACCAGCGGATATCCCTGCGGGAATTTTGCAGACAGTTTTGCTCTTCTTCTAAAAAAAGCAGGGGATCCCACATATACCAATCTTGCAGTTCTTCCCAATGGAGCAGGACCTGTAAGCGTTACTAATATTGTTCCACAGGGAGTAGGTTGTGATAATGAAACAAAGAATGAAGAATATTTCGCAGGATTGAATAACCCCTCAATAGAAACAAACTTTATAGGAAGAACCATTCCTCTTAAAGCAACTGCTACGGTTATTCCGGGGCAAACGTACCATTTTAAACTGGTTCTGGCAGATGCATCAGATCAGAGATATGATTCAGCCGTATTTATCCAGGGAGGCTCTTTTGATATCGGAATGACCATTGTTGACGGAAACGGAAATCCGCTTGGAGAAACAATTAACATGTGTGATAACACTCCACAGATCCTAAAAGCACAGGTAGTTGCTGCTCCGGGGACAACTTATAGATGGTATAAGAACGGAGACTTTATTCCTTACGCAACCAATCCTACCTATGTAGCAACTTCGCCTGGAATTTATGAAGTCAGAACCTATGTAGGGACTACAGAATGCCAGAAAGCAACCATTACCATTGTTGGCGGAACTTCTCCTCTGGTACAGAGCGCTACCATGAAACTTTGTGCTACTCCTGCTGCGAGTACTTTTAATCTGGAAGATGCCAAACCGCTGATCAGCACTACAGCCGGAGCTACATTCCGTTTTTATGCCAGCCAGACAGATGCCGCAGCTCAGAATAACAATTTTATTACCAATCTTACAAACTATAACGGAACCGATAATCAGGTAATCTATGTGGTAGTGAAAAATGGAGGATTCTGCAGTAAAACGACTACCCTTACTTTAAGACGGGAAGAAACGCCGGTCGTACAGCTTGATGCCCCAAGATTAAAAATATGTGCCGGGGAAACTTTAGTTCTTACAGCTTCCGGAGGAGTGACATACCAATGGGATGATACCTCTTCAAAAGTAGGTGTACGAACAGTAAGCCCAACACAAACCACTACCTATACAGTATATGCAATCGGAGCTCAGGGTTGTAAATCATTGCAGCCTGCCAGAATAACCATTGAAGTAGTTCCGGCTATTGTTTCCACGCTAAAAGGCGGCCATATCTGCGTAGGCGATATGATCCTTCTTGATGCAGGGGCCGGGCCGGGATATACCTATGAGTGGAATACAGGAGAAACCACACGGGCAATTACTGTAGGAACTCCCGGAGAATATACGGTAAAGATCAGCAATGGTGTATGCTCCAAAGAATTTAAAGCCCAGGTAATTCGTGCAGTGGTACCGCAGATTATCAAAGTAGATTATAACGACAGCGGAACAATGGTTCTTACAGCGAGCAATCCAAGTAACGGAACATTAGAGTATTCAGTGGATAATGGCTTTACATGGCAGTCTTCTAATGTCTTTACTAACGTTCCTAAAAACAAAGTGATTACCATCCGTGTTAAAGTGAAGAATACAAGCTGTGAAGGATATTTAGAATACTTTACGTTCGTTATGAAAAATGTAATCACACCTAACGGGGATAAAGTGAATGATATCATAGACTTCAGCGGAGTAAGTGATTATAAAGACTTCAAAGGATTTGTTTTTGACCGCTACGGAAGAGAAGTGTTTAGAGCAGAAAAAGTACGTACATACTGGGATGGGTATTTCCAGGGAAAACGACTTCCTACCGCCTCTTACTGGTATCAGGTTACCTTTGAGGATCCTGCAAGCAAACAGCTGACCGTGAAAACAGGCTGGATTCTGCTTAAGAATATCGAATAATAACTTGTTTTTAAATAGACAAAAGCTGGCATATTGGCCAGCTTTTTTTATGGATTTTACAATAAAGGAAGTTTTTATTGTAAAATAAGTAAAGTTGTATTAATGATAATGTAAGTTGTATTTGATGAAGTTTAAATTAAAAAAAATAGTATTTTTGTTTAAAATAATATAAAATGTTAAATAGGAGAAGCAGAAATTTATTTTTTGCATTATTTTTTGCATTAATAGGAAGCTTTGTCTTTTCGCAGACCAGAAAAGGGGTGGGTATTGCTAACCGGCCCTCTTCAGCGTCCATGAAGGCAGGGGCTTTTATTGATGTAAACACGCCCAATTATCCTGAATCCAGCTACGGTATTACACAGCTAATAAAAGATGTGTTAGTGTCTGATGGAGGCTGCTCTACTTCTAATATAAGTAATGTAAGTGTATCTCCTAATTTATCTGCAACCAATGCTAACCGCAGCTGGGGATATTTTAATAAGGCAACAACTAATTTTCCGTTTGCAAATGGAATAATTCTTTCAACAGGATATGCTGCAAAAGCAGGTAACAGCTTTCAGACTCCCTTAGAGGATGAGCTTTCTACTATGGGTGATACTGATCTTGCTGCAGCTTTGAATGTTTCTAACAGTTCCCTGAGAGACGCTACCTATATAGAATTCGATTTTGTACCGACATCCACACAGATAAAATTTAGATATTTATTTGCATCTGCCGAATATCAGCAAAGTTTTCCATGCCAAATCACCGATGGTTTTGCTTTATTACTGAAAAAGGCAGGGGATCCTACCTATACCAATCTAGCTGTCCTTCCTAATAATGCTGGCCCGGTGAGTGTTACCAATATTCACCCTACTATCACAATTCCTCCTGGATGCGGTCCTAAAAATGAAGCTTATTTCGGAGGATTGAATACTCCTCAGATTGAAACTAATTTTAATGGACGTACTGTTCCTTTAACGGCTGTAGCTACTGTAGTACCTGGCCAAACCTATCATTTCAAAATGGTTCTGGCTGATTATGCTGATTATAAATATGATTCTGCTGTTTTTCTTGAAGCGGGATCATTTGATATCGGGGTGAGCATTTTAGATCCCGCAGGAGTTCAGCTTCCTGCCTCGGTTAATATGTGTGATAATGCACCTCAGACTTTTACAGCTTCTGTACAGGCGCCTAATGTAACCTATCAGTGGTATCTGGGCAGCGATCCTATTCCAGGAGCAACCAATCCCAGCTATACTGCTACACAACCGGGAGTATATAGTGTAAAAGTATATGTTCAGGGGAATACATGTCCGGGAACTGCAACGATAACCGTTGTAGGAGGGACTTCTCCTACAGTACAGAATGCTACACTGACTGTTTGCTACGGACCGGGAAATGTAGTGTTTAATCTGCCTTCAGCACAGCCTTCTATCAGTACAACCCCGGGTGCAACCTTTTCTTATTATCTGAATCAGGCTGATGCTATTGCAGGAAATGCCAGCACAATTCCAAGCCCGGCTACTTATTCCAGTCCGGGAGGGCAAACCGTATATGTCCGGGTAATGAATGGTTTCTGCTCCAAAGTAGCAGAGTTACAACTGGTAAAAGCTCCACAGATGACAGCTTCGGCCGCTCCTCCGGCAGTATTGACCTGTACGAACTCACAGATTACCTTGAACGCTTCTGCTTCTGTTTATCCTGCCGGATCTACATTCAGCTGGACTACAACAGGAGGTAATATTGTTTCAGGAGGTAATACACTAACTCCCGTAATTAATGCACCGGGAACCTATACGCTAACAATTTCAAACACTTACCAGCCTGGAAATATAACCTGTACGGCAGTTACTAATGTAACCGTAACAGGGGATAGTGCCCCTCCCGTTACAGGTCTTACAGCAAGTAAAATACAGATCTGCAACGGAGAGTCTGTCATTTTAACGGCTTCCGGCGGAGTTACCTATAACTGGACCGGCCTTCCGGGAACAGGAAATACACAGACCGTAACCCCTGCAACAACGACTACCTATACCGTTGCTGCGGTAGGCGCAAACGGATGTGTATCCCAGAATCCGGCGACAATTACAATTGAAGTTTCAAATCCGATAACTGTACAGAATGCCGTGCTGCATAAATGTTATGCACCGGGACTTACTTATGATCTTACAACAGCACAGAGTCAGATCACCACGGTTGCAGGAGTTACTTTTACCTACTACGTGCTTCAGGCTGATGCGCTTGCTGAAAATAATAATACCATCCCGAATCCTACCATCTATGCACCTCCGGGTAATCAGACGATATATGTCCTTGTAAAAAATGGAGGATGTCATTATGTAGTTTCCCTGCAATTACTAAGAACTGCTGAAACAACGCTTACTATTGAAGCCCCTCAGACTGTTACCTGTACGACCCCTCAGGTTACTTTAAATGCAGGTGGTTCAGTAGTTCCGGCAGGTTCAACTATTGCCTGGACAGCAGCGGGAGGAGGAACTATTGTATCCGGAGCCAATACGCTTACACCGGTGGTAAGTACAGGAGGTACCTATACACTTACAGTAACCAATGTATCTCAGCCGGGGAATCTAAGCTGTACCTATACAGCCAATGTAACCGTAACACAAGATACAACCCGCCCGACAGCTGCATTGGTGTCATCACAACCAAGAATATGTTTAGGTGAATCTGTAACGCTCACTGCTTCCGGCGGGGTAACGTATAACTGGGGGAACGGGCTTACCGGAAATGGAAGTACCCAGGTAGTTTCTCCTACCATGACCACTGTATATACCGTACATGCTGTGGGGGCTAACGGGTGTATTTCTGCTACCCCTGCAACAGTAACGGTTGTAGTAGGACCTCCTATTGCAGGTATTGCAGCTTCCAAATCAAAAATATGTGCCGGTGAATCTGTGACGCTTACTGCTACGGGAGGCTTTACCTATGAATGGGACGGGCTTCCTGGTAATGGAAATACTCAGATTGTTACACCTGCCGTTACAACAACGTATTCTGTTTATGCATTAGGAGGAAACGGATGTCGTTCAACACAACCTGCTACAGTGAAGATTGAGGTGGTGCCGGCCATTGTCTCTACATTGGCAGATGTTTCAGTCTGTGCTGGAGATACCGGAACATTAGATGCCGGAGCCGGACCAAGCTATACATATCTGTGGAGTACAGGAGCTACTACCCAAACCATATCTACCAATGTTCCGGGTACATACAGTGTTACCATTAGTAACGGGGTATGCTCTAAAACATTCTCTGCCCAATTATTGAATCCGGATCTTCCGCAGTTTACCAACGTGTTGTATGAAAATCATGTTCTTACCCTTATTTCAAGCAACCCAACAGGCGGTGCTTTGGAATATTCTATAGACGGAGGAATCACCTGGCATGGATCCAATGTATTTACCAATATTCTGGATAATACCAATTACCGCCTGATGGTAAGGGTAAAAGGAGCAAAATGTGGTTCTACCCTGGAATTCTTTACATTTGTTATCAATAATGCCATTACCCCGAACATGGATGGTATTAATGATACAATAGATTTTACAGGAGTTAGCGGGTATAATAATTTTGCAGCTTCAATTTTTGACAGATATGGAGCAGAAGTGTTCAAGGCGAAAAAAGGAGATGCAATATGGAGAGGCTCCCTGAAGGGAATTAATCTTCCTACGGGAACGTATTGGTATAAACTCCAATGGGAACATCCTGCAAGTAAGAAACTGGAGCAACGCTCAGGTTGGATATTATTGAAAAACAGAAATTAATTAAATATAAATTATTCGCAAAAAATCTTTCAGAAATGAAAGATTTTTGTGTTTTTACCGGATATCATGTATTGCTGTAATTTGAAAAATAATACAGGAAAAATCTCTTTTTAACAAATAGATGAAATATAAATTCTTAAACACGATTGGTAAGATCTAAAATACTGTCTCACAATCAGGTGAAAACATTGTTTTCGATTTTCTGAATTTGTATTCCATGAAAAAATCAACATTTTCTTCTATTTAATGATGATTTGTAAAGGGGCATGGGAATTTATTATTAAATATTTTCACTTTGTTATTTTGTAATTTTCGTGTAAAAAAGTTAAATATGTGTATGACATGTTTAAAAAAAAATTAAATTTGTTGAAACAAAAGTATTATGAGAAGAATTCTATCTGTTTTTTATTTATTCCTTTTAGTCGTCCCGGCTTTTTTATTTTCACAAACTCCACAGCCCCGCAAGCCTGGAAAGATTCAGTCAACTGAACAATCCCGGAGAGCAGGGAATTTTATTGATGTGAATGCAGCTGGCTACGCTGAAAGTAATTATTCCATCACACAATTGGTAAAAGATGTTCTGATCTCTTCCGGAACCAATACCTGTGTGACTCCAACTGTAAATAATGTTAAAATAACCCCTAATCATGCTGTTACGAATAATAACAGATCCTGGGGATACTTCCATAAAGGAACTACAAATTTCCCCTTTAAAGATGGTATTGTACTTTCTACAGGATATGCGAGAGAAGCCGGGAATAGTTTTGTAGATGGGCTTAATGCCAATAACGGCGGAGGAACGGATTCTGATCTTGCTCAGGCTATCGGATCTACAGGAACACTTGCTGATGCGGTTCTTCTTGAATTTGATTTCGTACCTACGACTTCCCAGATTAAATTTAATTATCTCCTTGCTTCTGAAGAGTATTACAGCACCTTTCCATGTGATTATTCGGATGCTTTTGCCATATTATTGAGACCTACATCTGGGGGACCATACCAGAATATGGCTATACTTCCGGCAGGGGCCGGTCCTGTGAGTGTTACCAATATACGTCCTGCAATATCGGGGTTTGGAGGCTGTCCAGCTGTTAACGAACAATATTTTGCCGGTTACAATACCACTAATATTGAAACTAACTTTAACGGTAGAACTGTTCCCCTTACCGCTACTGCAACTGTAATTCCTGGTCAGGAATATCATTTTAAAATGGTTATTGCAGATTATACTCCATATTCTAGTCCCGATCACGTTTATGACTCTGCTGTATTTCTGGAAGGCGGATCCTTCAATATCGGAGTAGAACTTTTAGATCCAAGTGGAGCAACACTTCCTTCAGATATTAACGTCTGTGATAATGTACCACAGGTGATTACTGCTTCTGTAAGTGATCCTAACCTTTTATACCAATGGTATCATAATGGAAATCCGGTTCCCGGAGCTACTTCAAATACCATTACGGCAACACAGCCCGGAACTTATACCATTGAAGTAAGTGTACCCGGTAACCCTTGCCCTGGGAAGGCTACTATAGAAATTCACGGAGGAACTACACCTCTGGCACAGGATGCTACACTGCTTCTTTGTGCTACACCCGATATAACCACTTTCGATTTAACCAATGCCATGTCTTCGATAAGTCCTACTCCGGGAGCGGTATTCAGGTTTTACGAAAATCAGGCTGATGCCATTGCCAGGAATGAAAACTATATCCAGAATGTACTGAACTATAATGGTACGGATGGGCAGATCCTATACACGGTAGTGTCAAATGGCGGTTTCTGCAGCAAAATGATAGAGCTGAAGCTGGCGAAAGAAACAACACCTGTAGCAGGAGTAAAATCCTCAAGGATTAAAATATGCCCGGGAGAAACAGTAACCCTTACCGCAGAAGGAGGTGCGTCTTATCAATGGACCAATTTCTTAGGAACAGGGAATACACAGACTGCTACGCTTTACCAGACCACTACATTCACGGTATATGCTCTTGGACCTAAAGGCTGCCGTTCATTAAATCCGGCTACCATTACAGTAGAAGTTACACCGGAACTTACTTCCCCTCTCAAAGATGTGGAAATGTGTCTGGGCGACCGTGTTATACTGGATGCAGGTGCCGGCCCGAACTATAAATACCTATGGAATACCGGAGCTACTACCCAGACGATCCTTGCCAGCGACTGGGGAGTTTATACAGTAGAGGTAGATAACGGATTCTGTAAAAAAATCTTTACTGCTAAAGTAGGAGGAGCTGCTGTTCCTTTTGTAACTGCTGCCAATTATGAAAGTGCTAAGAAAACCCTGACTGTTATTGCTGAAAATCCTATGATGAATAATACGACAAGCAGTCTGGAATATTCTATTGATAACGGAATTTCATGGCAGGATTCCAATGTATTCACCAACCTGCTGGATAATACCAATTATACGATTATGGTAAGAAGAGTGGGGACGCATTGTGTAGGTACATTTGAATTCTTTACCCTTCAGATTAACAATATCATCACACCTAATGATGACGGAATCAATGATGTGCTTGATCTGAAATCTCTGGGTGACTTCAAGAACTTTACAGGATCAATTTTCGACAGATACGGTGTAGAAATGTTCCGTTTCTCCAAGGAGATGCCTGTGTGGAACGGAACGGTAGGAGGTAAGAGACTTCCGACTGCGACGTACTGGTATAAATTCAACTTTGAATATCCTAAGTCTAAAGTTCAGATGAACTGGTCCGGATGGATCATGCTGAAGAATAGAGAATAATATAGAATAATCTATCATAAAAAAAGCCTTTCAGATTAATCTGAAAGGCTTTTTGTTTATCTGTTTTCTTTCCAGAGATTGGCAAAGCTTATAAAATCAAGGACACTCAGTTCCTCTGCTCTTTTGTCTAAAAACTCATGGGTTTTTAAAGCTTCAGGAATTTCCAGAACCTTCAGAGAATTTGAAAGCTTCTTTCTCCTTTGATTAAATCCGGCTTTTACAATTTTTTTAAAGAGAACCTCATTCCCGGCCAGACCTTCTTTTGGGTTTCTTGTCAGTCTGATTACTCCTGATTTAACTTTCGGAGGCGGATTAAAAACGTTTTCATGTACTGTAAAAAGATAGGAGACATCATAATAAGCCTGTATCAGAACGGAAAGAATTCCATAGTCCTTGGTTCTGGGAACCGCTGCTGTTCTTTCTGCAACTTCCTTTTGAAACATTCCTACCATTTCCGGGATCAGCTCATAATGATCTATAATCTGGAATAATATCTGAGAAGAAATATTATAGGGGAAATTACCGATAATAGCAATCTGCTCACCATTCACAAATTGAAAATCCTGCTTCAGGAAATCGCCCACAAATGTATTCTCTGTGATTTTCGGATAATTGTTTTTAAGATACTCTATAGATTCGGTATCAATTTCTGCGAGATAGACGTTCTGATCCTTTTCGAGAAGGTATTTGGTAAGGACACCCATTCCGGGGCCAACTTCCATCACCTTATTATAGTTCTCAAAACTAAGACCTTCCACAATCTTTCTTGCGATATTTTCATCTGTCAGAAAGTGCTGTCCCAGATGTTTTTTTGCTTTTACACTCAAAGTTTTTTATGATTTTATTAACAATGATTTTCTTTATTTCGTCCCAAATTTCGGAAGTTTTTTTCTATTTTAGCCAAAAATTTTAATATTAATGGCTAAATCTGTAGAAGAGTTTAATAAGAAAAGGCTTCGGTCCAGCAATATTACAGTAGTGATAAGTATTGCCCTGGTGTTATTTTTGCTGGGTTTGATGGGACTTATTCTGATCAATGCACAAAAGTATTCAGACTATCTTAAAGAACAACTTGTTGTAAACGCATATTTTGATGAAAACTATGATGTAAAAGATTCAGCTAAAATTTTAAAACAGGAAAGTGATGCTGTTCAGCAGATCCAGAAGCTGGAATCGGTGAAGCGTACGACCTATATTTCCAAAAAAATGGCTTCTGCGGAAGCTAAGAAAAGCTTAGGGGTAAACAGTGAGGCTCTTTTTGAAGATGATATTTTTCCTGCGTCTGTAGAAATTACTTTAAAACCGGAATATACAGATTCGGCTAAAATCGGAAAAGTGCTTACAGAAATTAAATCGGTGCCGGGAATTGTAGATGTGAAAAATGATTCCGATTCTCAGAAAATTTATGATAAGCTGAATCAGATTCTTAAGTGGATCCTGGCGTTCTGTATTTTATTCCTGATTCTGGCCATTGTATTGATTAATAACTCAATCAGGCTAAAAGTATTTTCAAAAAGGTTTATTATTAAAACCATGCAGCTGGTAGGAGCGAAGCGTAGATTTATTCTTATTCCTTTCATCAAAGAAGCACTTATTCTTGGAGTATTAGGGGCTATACTCGGATTACTGGCATTATTCGGACTTTGGTATTATTTTACAACCACAATAAAAACACCTTTCGTACAGGATACCAATCAGTATGTATGGCTGGTAGTACTGGTATTTGGAGTGGGTATTTTCATCAGTGTATTAAGTACAATCATTGCAACATGGAGATTCTTAAGATCCAATGTTGACGATTTATATTATTCTTAACATGAGCAAAAAAACAAATAAATTTTCCGCTTCAGCGTTTGGCAAGGAAACCGAAGTTCCACAGGAAAATACTTTTTATTTTGGACAGCAGAACTTCAAATGGATGCTGATAGGGCTTGCATTTATCGTTGTAGGATTCCTTCTGATGATGGGCCCGGATGCCAACACAGTAGATGGCAAATTCGATCCTAATTCATGGAACGACGGCATTTTCTCTATCCGCAGAATCAGAATTGCACCGTTATTTGTCGTAATTGGTTTTGCAATAGAAGTTTATGCAATTTTGAAGAGAAAGTAATTGATAAAATCTTTATTAGGAGATTAAGAAATTAAGAGATTCATGCATTGGCTGTGAGTCTCAAAATCTCTTAATCTTTTAATTTTTTTTACAGACACAACACATATGGATTTAATTAAAGCAATTATTATTGCTATTATTGAAGGGCTTACAGAGTACCTTCCGATTTCGTCTACAGCACACATGGGTTTCACGGCTAACCTCCTTGGATTACCGGATGATGAATTTCTGAAAATGTTTCAGGTGTCTATTCAGTTTGGTGCTATTTTATCTGTGGTAGTGGCTTATTGGAAAAAATTCTTTGACCTGAATAACATCCAGTTTTATTTCAAACTTGGTTTTGCAGTGGTTCCTGCATTGGTTTTAGGATATCTGTTTGATGATAAAATAGAAGCGGTTCTTGGAAATCAGATTGCCATTTCTTCCGTATTGGTACTGGGAGGTGTTGTTCTCTTATTTGCTGATCAATGGTTTAAAAATCCGAAAATTGATGATGAAAAAGGGATTACAGTAAGAAAAGCAATTACCATCGGGGTCTGGCAGTGTCTGGCCATGATGCCGGGTACAAGCCGTAGCGCAGCTTCCATCATTGGAGGAATGACACAGGGGCTTACAAGAAAGGCGGCAGCAGAATTTTCATTTTTCCTTGCTGTTCCTACCATGCTTGCCGTAACAGTATATTCTGTTTTCCTTAAAACATGGGGTAAAGAAACGGCAAATCCACAAAAAGGATATGAAATGATCATGGCTTCTCAGGATCACATCATGATTTTTATTGTAGGAAATATTGTAGCATTTATTGTAGCCCTTATCGCTATCAAAGCATTCATAGGTGTTCTTAATAAATATGGTTTTAAGCCTTGGGGCTGGTATCGTATCTTTGTTGGAATTGCCTTGTTGATCTATTTCTATTTCTTTAAATAAATGAAAGGGAATATCTTAAAAATACTGGCAGTATCCGGTTGTGTAATTTCCTGTTCGCCGGCACATACCTTATTCGTGAAGAACAATACCAATGAAAGACTGGATTTTTTTGTTGAATTGAAAGAGAAAAGTCAGGTTAAAGAGCTTCTGATTTGTAAAGAACTGGTTCCGGATGAAAAGCTCGAAAGTAAAGCCTTTATCAATTATTATAAGGAAGGGAAATGCTATCATCAGGCGATTAATGCCATCAATAATAAAAGCTATAAATTTACTCTGCCTGTAAATTATACCATCAATATTGCACCCAATAATTCCGTTTATCCTTTTAAAGCTATCTATTATATGAGGGGGGATATCAAATGCTTTATCAATATGGGTACTTCCGCAGACTGCCGGCAGAAAACAAGCCAGCAGCCGGGTTTAGTAAATATTACAGAAATTTTAGAATAATGACAGCTGAAGAACTGCAATCAGGATATATATTTTTATTGGATAAGCCTCTGGACTGGACTTCTTTCCAGGCTGTCAATAAAATGAAATATAAACTCAAAAGAGAATTTGGTCTTCCTAAAAAATTTAAAATAGGACATGCCGGAACTCTTGATCCCAGAGCTACGGGCCTGCTTATTGTATGCTGCGGAAAATTCACCAAGAAAATCCCCGAAATACAGGATGCTCCCAAAGAATACTGGACAGAGATTAAAGTAGGTGTACAGACGGAATCATATGACACGGAAAAACCTGAAATTCTTCATCAGGATATTTCACATATTTCAGAGGAAATGATCCGTGAGGCCCTTGATAAGTTTGTTGGGGAAATAGAGCAGAAGCCCCCTGTATATTCAGCAATAAAAATAGATGGTGAGAGAGCTTACAATCTTGCAAGAGCAGGTGAAGAGGTGGAAATGAAGTCCAGAAAGACCACCATATTTTATATTAAAGATATTAAGGTTGAACTTCCGCTGGTGAGCTTTATGGTAGGTTGCTCTAAGGGAACTTATATCCGGAGCCTGGCACATGATATAGGGCAGGAGCTTGGTGTTGGAGCTTATCTTACCCAGCTCAGACGAACAAAAATAGGAGAGTATACCGTTGAAAATGCTACTTCAGATTATTTGGATAACGAATTCAGATTTGAAAATATAAGATGAGAAATTTATTTCTGTTGGGATTAATGCTTTCTTCCGCCTTGTTTTTTTCACAGGATACGGAAACCGGGAAATCCAAAATGGACTTTTATTTCAATCCGGCACTGAATATAGGGTATAATGCGGGATATAAAGAGCGGGAAGTTAATAATTCCCAATATATTCAGAACAGGCATTTAGGTAAAATCACTTATGGAATTACGGCAATAGGCGGTTATAATTTTCTTCCTAACTTTGCAGTCGGAACCGGCCTGAGATATAATTTTGTAGAGGATAATAATCATTTGGTGTACTGGATGATTCAGCCTAAGATCATATTTACACCGGGAGACCGCCCTTTTTATATTGATCTGAATTATGGTAAACAGATCAATCATTCAGCGGTTTCTAATTCTGAGCTTTGGGGAGTAAGGCTGGGAATGATGGTTTCTTATTCTAAAAGGCTAAGCCAGGAAGGCGGAATTATATTGGAAGGACAAAAAATAAAAGGAGATTCTAATGCTTTTTTCATTGGATTAAGTTATGGAATCACCATTTTCAGCAATAAAAATTATACCGGTTACGGGGAAGATTAATGGAAAAAACACGCATCAATAAATATCTGTCAGAAGTAGGGTACTGTTCAAGAAGAGCGGCAGATAAGCTTTTGGAAGAAGGGAGAATAACCATTAACGGGAAGGTTCCGGAACTGGGAACCAAAGTTTCTGATGAAGACCTTGTAGAAGTAGATGGAAAGCCAATTCGTGAACCTCAGGATAAGCCTGTGTATATTGCATTCAACAAGCCGGTAGGAATCGTCTGCACCACAGATACAAAGCGTGAAAAAAATAATATCGTAGATTACATCAGCCATCCGAAGAGAATCTTCCCGATCGGAAGGCTGGATAAGCCCAGTGAAGGCCTGATCCTGCTGACCAGTGACGGTGATATCGTCAACAAAATCCTCAGGGCAAGGAATAACCACGAAAAAGAATATCTTGTCCGTGTAGATAAGCCTATCACTCCGAAGTTTCTGGAAAAAATGAGAAATGGGGTTCCTATTCTGGATACCGTTACCAGAAAATGTGAAGTAGAAAAGATTGACGATATGAACTTCCGTATCATTCTTACCCAGGGACTGAACAGACAGATTCGCAGAATGTGCGAATACCTCGGCTATGACGTGAAAAAACTGAAACGTATCCGCATCATGAATATCAAGCTGGATCTGCCGGTTGGAAAATGGAGAGATTTAACAGATCAGGAGCTTTCAACGCTTAATCTGCTGCTTGAAGATTCCAGTAAGACAGTGGATTAAGAATTTTCATTTTATATTTATTCCGACTTACTTAATATACAACCTCATCCTCGCTTCATATTCCGGTTTCAGCTTCAGTAATTTCCATATTTTTTTGTCATCCGTATTGCTGATGCGGTAAAATATAATTTTGTCTGCAGAATACTTAAAATAGGGATGGTTTTTCAGCCATTCTTCAGGAGCATTAGTTAAAGTATACTGGGGAACATCTGAAGAATTCAGAGGGCATATGGAAATCAGTTTCTGAACCTTTTCTTTGTCAATATTATAGGTTTCAAGGATTTGCTCTTTAGTCATAAAGCCTCCCAGTTTCTTGCGGAAGCCGATGATGTATCCTGCGCTTTTTTCATCCAGCCCGAACTCGATGAGCTGTTTAAAATTTATAATATTCAGATCAGTTTTTGAGAAATCGGTTTTTTCTTGTTGTTTCACGGGTACAGAACTCAGTTGGATGTAAGGCTTCAGTTCCTGGAACTTTTCAGGGGAAATAACAAAACACTTTTGAATATTCTCAAGATTTCTGAAATTCCCATTAAGATTCCGGTCACGATAATTAACGATTGTAGCAGCCTGTTTTTCAGAAAATCCAAGCGCTTTCCATCCGTCCTGGTTTAAAGTATTAGGGTCAAACATACGGTATCGGATTTGTACAGCATCACTTCTTTCTGAATTTTTGAAATGATCCGGAGCTTTTGCGGGAAGCATCAGATACGGTTCAAGCTTACCATACACCTCATCAGAAATAATAAAGCATTCTTTGAATTTTTCCTTACTGATAAAGCTTCCCCCCAGATAATTTTTATATTTTATAATTGCCTGCGCCTGTCTCTCACTGAAGCCTATCTGTTGCCAGTTTCCGGCAGAAAAGTGGTCCGGGTTGAATGTTTTGGAAATGCTGATTTCCTGTTTTCTGAAATCTTTATCATGATTGTTATCCGAAAGTAGAAGATAAGGTTCTAATGCTGCGAATTTTTCCGGAGAAACGGCATAACATTTTTTGAACTGGTCCTTAGAGGTAAATCCGCCAATCATCTTTTTATAACGAAGAATCGTAGCTGCCTGTTTCTCTGAAAAACCCAGCTTCTGCCATTGTTTTTCATCTAAAGAATTGGGATCAAAATCAGAAAGGCCGGCGGAAACTGAAGCTTCGGAGATAAACCTGATCTTTGGGAAATTTGTTTTTTCTCTGTTGATATAGTGCTGGAAGACCATAAGGACAATCAGCAGCATTCCCATGAATGCCAGCTTTCGGTAAT
Organism: Chryseobacterium indologenes; assembly: GCF_001295265.1. Classification (GTDB taxonomy): domain Bacteria; phylum Bacteroidota; class Bacteroidia; order Flavobacteriales; family Weeksellaceae; genus Chryseobacterium; species Chryseobacterium indologenes_A. The sequence continues at coordinate 169,812 of NZ_LJOD01000002.1, forward strand.
AACTTTTTCTCATCATAGTCTAAACTTATTAATAAAAATAAGCTGAGGCAATGGGTAATTATAAAATGAGTGTTTTTATACTACAGATACAATATAGCTGCTTGAAATTATAAATCAGAATATAAGGATATTATTGAATGGTTTAATATCAATCTACTGAATTATTTACACGGGTAAGGGACGAAGAGTGTCAGAAATATGAAAAAACGGGATTTTACTCCGGATTATCAGCTAAAGACTCCTTCAGTTTAATGAGTTCAGCCTTTACAAATTCAAGACGGTCAATTAAAGTAACAGTTTCAGATATTTTGCTGTTGGTCGTTAAAGCAATCCTTGCGCCATCCAGAGTATATCCTTTTTCTTTTACCAGGTGATAGATCATCTGAAGATTTTTGATGTCTTCCGGTGTGAAATAACGGTTTCCTTTTTTATTTTTTTTAGGCTTAATAATAGGGAATTCCTGCTCCCAATAACGTATTAATGAAGTGTTTACGTCAAATGCTTTGGCCACTTCTCCAATGGAATAATACAGCTTATCAGGTAGATTTATTTTCATGTGATGAATCCTAAAGCCCAAAGATAAAAATTTTTCAAAATCAGATGCAAATATCTGAGGTCAAATCTCCCTAAATATATTCTCAGAGTGGATTTAATCAGGTTTTATTAATAAATCCCAGTTGGGGACAGGAGTTTCTGATTGATACAGGTTTGACCCCAGATACCGTGGTTAATCTGTTGTTCCTATGAAGTTGGGTAGAGGTATTACCGGTTCTTTTCGGTGAAAGCTTGTGTTTTGACTTTGTTTATAGTATTTTTATATCATAAAACAGCATCGCCGATTATCCTGTAATGAATTCTATTTCTGTTCTTCATATTAACCTTTTCCAATCCGGTAGAAATTCTTCTGATTTTTATTTCAATACGCTGAAAGATCATCTCGTTCTGGGACATCGCCATATTGAAAAACCTCACAGGCATGATTTTTATGCAGCTGTTCTTTTTACACAGGGAACTGGTGTTCATGAAATCGATTTTCATAAATATGAGGTTTCAGCAGGAAGTCTTTTCTTTTTGTCTCCCGGACAGATCCACAGCTGGGAACTTTCAGATGATATTGACGGGTACATTTTTTTTAGCTCACAGGAGTTTTATGAAATGCATTATGTGAACCAGAAGCTTAGGAACTTTCCATTCTTCGGTTCTGTATCCTTTCCAAGAAAGCTTCAACTGGGCCGTGAGGAACTTGAAAAAAAAATTCTTTTGTTTCAGGAGCTGGAAAACGAACATCATGGAAAGCTTCTTATGAAAGAAGGTAGTATTCTTTCGCTGATGTCACGGATCTTTATCAATGCAGCCAGACTTTTTTCAAAGGACCTTGATACCCTTTCTTCTTCGGCAGGACTGTCCTATTTTAAACATTATCAGGATTTTGAGGATCTTGTAGAAGAGCATTTTACCCATCAGAAATCCATTACTTATTATGCATCCCTGTTGGGAATATCTCCAAAGCATTTAAACAGAGTGGCGCAGACAACGGTTCAGAAAACAGCAACAGAAGTAATTACCGGAAGAGTAGTACTGGAAGCCAAAAGAATGCTGATGTATCTGGATGAAAGTCTTGTAGAAATTGCTTTCAGGTTAGGATACGAAGAATATTCATACTTTGTAAGAGTCTTCCGGAAAAGCTCCGGAATGACCCCTACTCAGTTTATGAGGAAATATAAGGCTTAATGGTTTTAAAGTCAAAGTTTAAGGTTGTTTCCGGGATTTCTGTTCATATTCCGGATTTAATTTTTGCTTACAATACCAGCTTAAATGGGCCCTCAAAAGTCGTATCAAACGAATCTACCAGCGTTCCCTTTTCATCAAAAACTCCGATAACCATATTCTGTTTAGAAAGCTTAATATCCTCTTCAGGAAAGGAAATATTAATGTTACCTTTTAAAATTTCATCGCCTTTGAGAATAATTTTTTCAGACCCGAAATAGGTAATCTCCGCATTGGAAGGACTGATAACTCTGATGTAGAGTATTTTTTTCTCATTGGATTTGTTTAAAAGAGTATAAATAAACGTATTCGTGATCTTACCGTTTTTAACAAAGAAAGTAGAACCTGCAGGTTTAATGAATTTGGCTTCCATAGAACCACGGTCGTACATTAAAAATCCGAGGAATCCAATAAGAAGGGCAAGAATTACTGTAGTAGCTTTCATTCTTGATGTAAACCTGAATTTCTCACGGTTCTCAATCTCAGATTCTGTGGCATAGCGGATCAGTCCCTTAGGAAGCCCTACTTTTTCCATGACCTCATCACAGGCATCAATACAGGCTGTACAGTTCACACATTCCAGCTGTTGTCCGTTTCTGATATCAATACCCGTAGGACATACCACTACACACTGGTGGCAATCGATACAGTCTCCCTTTCCGGCTGCTTTCCGGTCTTCATTATTTCTCCATTTTGAACGGCCTTCTCCTCTTCTGAAATCATAATACACATTGATGGTCTGTTTATCAATCAGAACTCCCTGGAGTCTTCCGTACGGACAAACCAGCGTACATACCTGTTCCCGGAGCCATGCAAAAACAAAATAGAAAGTCAGTGTAAAAAAGATCATCGTGATGAACTTTAATGGATGTTCAGAAGGTCCTTCACGCATAATCTGGAAAACCTGTTCATATCCTACAATATACATGAACATGAAAGTTGATATGATTAATGAAATCAAAAGAAATACACCCCATTTTGTGGCTCTCTTTCTGACCTTTTCAGCATTCCATTCCTGTCGGTCCAGTTTCATCTGCTTATTCCGGTCGCCTTCTATCCAGTATTCAATTTTACGGAAAACCATTTCCATGAAAAGGGTTTGCGGACAGAGCCAGCCACAGAATATTCGTCCGAAAACTACGGTAAACAGCATCACAAAGATGACAGAGGTTACGGCTCCCAGTGCAAGGATAAAGAAATCCTGCAGGTAAAAAGGCTGTCCTAATATGAAAAACCTTCTGTCAATCACATTAATCAGCAAAAAAGGATTACCGTTTATTTTTAGAAAAGGAATGCCGAAGAACAGAGCCAGCAGCACATAGCTGGTGTAATTCCTGTAATTGGTATACTTTCCTTTAGGTTTTCGTGGGAATACCCATTTTCTTTTCCCGGTTTCATCCATGGTTCCCACCGAATTTCTGAATTCTTCATTTTCTGTTTCGGTGAATTTGCTGTTGCCTGATTCTGCACTCATTGCTTTACCTTGTTAAATTAAAAAAGTAGTAAGGGAATATTTAAGGCCGGATCAATTTGTTTTCAGTCCGTTTTTATAAAGGGAAATTTCGTTGAGCTCCTGCCTGTGCAAAGGTCAGAATTAAACCTTTCGAGTACTAATATTATCTACTTCCGGAATAGGACAATTAAGACATTTTTATTTCCGATGCAGAATTAATCAAAATGAGAAAATAGGTTGGGAAACTGTTCCTGATATCGTAAATTGCACCTTTAAAAATGAAGTATGAAAAATATCTGCAGAATAGGCCTGATTGGTTTGGTTTTCGCATTGGTAAACTGTCAATCTGTAAATAATAGAAATATGTTTTATGATGGGGTACAGCCTGAAAAAATTTCAGACCAGTTCAGTTTTACGGAAGGTCCTTCGGCAGATAAAGAAGGAAATATTTACTTCACAGACCAGCCTAATGATAAAATTTATCTGTGGGACTGGAGAACCAATCAGGTGACCTTATTTCTCGATAAAACAGGAAGGGCCAACGGAACCCATTTTGATAAAGATGATTTTCTGATTACCTGTTCCGATGAGAAGGGTGAGATCTGGAAAATTTCAAAAGATAAAAAAGTAGAAATCCTGTTTAAAGGTTTTGAAGGAAAACGCCTGAATGGCCCCAACGACATCTGGAATGATGCTTTTGGAGGAATGTATTTTACAGACCCCCTGTATGAAAGAGATTACTGGACAGATTTCAAACAGGAACTATCACATAAAAGCCTTTATTACAGGAATAAAAATGGGAAAATCAATAAATTGGAAACCTTCACCCAACCCAATGGAATTGTCGGCAGTGAAACCATCAAAAAGCTGTATATTTCAGATATTGATGCGGGGAAAACCTATGAATATGATATCCTTGGTGAAGGTAAATTATCCGAAAGAAAGCTGTTCTGTGAAATGGGTTCCGATGGCATGACCCTGGATAAACACGGAAATCTTTACCTGACAGGTGATGGAGTACATGTCTTTAACCGCAGCGGAAAAAAGATCTATCACATCCCGATTCCTGAAAAATGGACTTCCAATGTAACTTTTGGAGGAGAAAATAATGACGTTTTATTCATCACAGCATCAAAATCGGTGTACATTTTACCCACAAAAGTAAAGGGAATAAAATAACTTTTTAAATCCGTTTAGGATTTCAATCTCAACCCATCCGGTCATTAACAAAATTCGTGTATCCGTTTTAACCCCGAAAGCTTTTTGAACTCTTCGTCAATTTAGCTCTTTATTCTTTTTAGTAAATCACTTAATATGCCACCTCCATTTTTACTTTTTTCCCTTTCAGTTTTTCATTCTGAAGCTTTCTTAAAACAGCATTTACTTTGTTTCTGGAAACCGCAGCATAGGATGTCGTATCTTTTACTTCAATAATGCCAACATCTTCTTTTTGTAACTCTCCCTTTTTAAGCAAATACCCTACAATATCCACCTTATTTACTTTATCCTTTTTTCCTGCGCTGATATAAATTGTCTGGAAAGGAGTCTTCTGGGGAACTTTATCAAATCCGGCAACACTTTCTTCGGGAGTATCGTTTTTAATGAACGGGAAATTTTCCTCTTCCGTCATGATCAGGTAAACAAAGCCTTTGGCGTTCATTCTTGCAGTACGTCCGTTGCGGTGAATAAAAGCGTCTTCCTTCGGAGGCAGCTGATAATGAACGATGGATTCCACTTCCGGAATATCAAGCCCGCGGGCTGCCAGATCGGTTGTAATAAGAATTCTTGCCGAATCATTTCTGAATTTCAGTAAGGCACGCTCTCTTTCATCCTGCTCCATTCCGCCATGGAAGGTTTCCCTGTCGATTCCCATCTGGTGAAGAAGCTCTGAAATACGGTCTACAGCATCGCGGTGATTGCAGAAAATAAGGGTTCTTTTATTTCCTATTTTACAAATCAGATTAAAAAGAGTGTCCAGCTTTTCTTCAGAAATGGTCATTACTTTTCTCAGTTGGATATCCGGTTTTACTTCATTTTCTTTAAGGAAGCTGATTACTTTTTCATTTTTTAAACCTGTGAATGCAGGAATCTGATCCATTACAGTTGCGGAAGTCAGAATTCTTTGAGAAACCCCTTTTAAAGAACTGATAATAAACTCCATATCATCATGGAATCCCAGTTCCAGAGCTTTGTCAAACTCATCAAGAACTAGCGTCTGAATGGTTTTCGGATCAAAATTATTATTTCTTATATGGTAGGCAACTCGTCCCGGAGTTCCGATTAAAACAGCAGGAGCTTCAATTAAATTGTTGACCTCAATTTTTTTATCATGCCCGCCATAGCAGACAGAAACTTTAAAATCTGTTCCCATAGCTTTAAAAACCTGTTCAATCTGAAGGGCCAGTTCTCTGGCAGGAACCAATATTAATGCCTGTACACCCTGAGATTTCTTTTTCAGATTCCGAAGAACCGGAAATAAAAAAGCAAGGGTTTTTCCCGAACCGGTAGGGGAAAGCAGAACAATATCCGTATTGTTTTCAGATGCCTTGTAAGTAGATTTCTGCATCTGATTCATATCCTGAATCTGCAGCTTTTGGTAGATCGATTGTAGTTCCATGGTGCAAAGGTAGTGAATTATGCGAAAGATTGCAGAAGGCATGTTGCAGAGAAACCGTGGATTTTGTGAAAAGCCAGGGCATCTTGCGTGTGGATCTTTTGACTTTTAATAATAAGAATTCACCTGTGCAGCAGAATTCACAATTGATTTTCTTTAATTAAGATTGATAGTCAGTTATTTAGAGGCCGGAAAGGTAAAGATTGAAATATTGTTTATCTCAAATAAATTTCATATCTTTGCACCCACTTTTGTGGCGAAAAGGTTTGAAGAGTAAATTACTTATAATTAATTACTTCCGTATTTTTTAATCCGCATTTATTCAAACCATTAAAAAAGAAGGAATACAAATTTTATTAGAAAATGTCAAAAGAGACAAATTCAGCAGAGGTTTTATTAAACCAAAACGTAGCACCGGAACAATTTGATTGGGATTCTTTCGAATCAGGTCTTGATGCAGATGCGAGAAAAGAAAAAAGCGATTTAGAAGAAATTTACAACGGATCTTTAAACAACCTGGACGATAATGACGTTTTAGTTGGTAAAGTTGTAAGATTAACTGACAAAGAAGCTATCGTAGACATCAACTTCAAATCAGAAGGTGTTATCTCTCTAAACGAATTCCGTTACAACCAAGGCCTTAAAGTAGGTGACGAGGTTGAAGTAATGGTTGACAAGAGAGAAGACAAAACCGGACAATTACAGTTATCTCACAGAAAAGCAAGAACACTTAAAGCTTGGGATAAAGTAAACGAACTTCACGAAACTGGAGAAATCGTTAACGGTTTTGTTAAGTCCAGAACTAAAGGGGGTATGATCGTTGACGTTCACGGAATCGAAGCATTCTTACCTGGTTCTCAAATTGACGTTAAGCCAATTAAAGATTACGATCAGTTCGTAGGAAAAACTATGGAGTTCAAAGTTGTGAAAATCAACCCTGAGTTCAAAAACGTAGTAGTTTCTCACAAAGCATTGATCGAAGCAGATATCGAAGGTCAGAAAAAAGAAATCATCGCTCAGCTTGAAAAAGGTCAGGTTCTTGAAGGTACAGTTAAGAACATCACTTCTTACGGTGTATTCATTGACTTAGGAGGTGTTGATGGATTAATCCACATTACAGACCTTTCTTGGTCTAGAGTGAACCACCCATCTGAAATCCTTGAGGACGGACAGACTGTAAAAGTGGTTATCCTTGATTTCGATGATGAGAAAACAAGAATCCAGTTAGGTATGAAGCAATTAGAAGCTCATCCTTGGGATGCTCTTTCTGCTGACCTTAAAGTAGGTGACAAAGTAAAAGGAAAAGTAGTAGTTCTTGCTGACTATGGTGCATTCGTAGAAATCGCTCCTGGTGTTGAAGGATTAATCCACGTTTCTGAAATGTCTTGGTCTACTCACTTAAGATCTGCCGGAGATTTCGTAAAAGTAGGGGATGAAGTTGAAGCTGAAGTATTAACTTTAGACAGAGAAGAAAGAAAAATTTCTCTTGGTATCAAGCAGTTATCTAAAGATCCATGGGAGAATATCGAAGCTAAGTATCCGGTAGGATCTCAGCATGTAGGAACTGTAAGAAACTTCACTAACTTTGGTGTATTCGTAGAGTTAGAAGAAGGTATCGACGGTCTAATCTACATCTCTGATCTTTCTTGGACTAAGAAAATCAAGCACCCATCTGAGTTCTGTGCAGTAGGTGATAAATTAGATGTTGTAGTTCTTGAATTAGATATTCAGGCTAGAAGATTATCTCTAGGTCACAAGCAATTAACTGAAAACCCATGGGATAAATTCGAAACTAAATATGCTGAAGGAACTATCCACGCTGGTAAAGCGGTAGAAGTTCACGATAAAGGAGCTTCTGTACAATTCGAAGATGCTGAGGTTGAAGCATTCTGCCCTTCAAGATTATTAGAGAAAGAAGATGGATCTAAAATCAAAAAAGGTGAAGAAGCTGATTTCAAAGTAATTGAATTCAACAAAGAATTCAAGAGAGTTGTAGTTTCTCACACAGGAATCTTCAGAGACGAAGAAAAGAAAAACGTTAAAGAAGCTTCTTCCAGAAACGTATCTTCTTCTTCAAACAACGAAGAAAGATCTACTCTTGGAGACATCGATGCATTGGCAGAGTTGAAAAGAAAAATGGAAGAAGGTAAATAATCTTTGAACCATTATAAATAGTAAGCCACTCATTTTGAGTGGCTTTTTTGTTTTATTTTTCTGGAGCTTTTTCCCGCTATCCACTCATACTCCTCACGCCATGGCTCTCCCAAACCGAGGCCCTTTACTATTCCGTTCTGGTTGCGGGGTAACCGTTATTATCGGGGCTATCATAAGTATAATGGTTTGGGGCTTCGTCATTCTAATTTCCAGATTCTTCATTTTTACATAACAGATATTCCTGTTACTTATCATGTGTGATAATGAATGAAGAAGGATTGTTGGCATAAGTTAAACTTTGCGTATTCTGGATATGAATTTTTAAAATTTTTAGCAATTATGTTAAAATATTTCACTAGTTGAGGAAATTATGTTATTTTTATCCCGCTAAAACAAACTTTTAACTATGAAAAAAACATTTTTATTTTTCTTCATGGCATTCATGACGTCATGGAGTGGCTTTAAAGCACAGGGACTTGATTATATTTTCATGCTGGATAACGGAAGTTCCATTACCGCTGCCGAATATGTTAACATGAAGCGGGGCGCCATTAAGCTGATGGAAGAGCTTCTGGCCTGTAACAACAGGAACAGGGTAGCTGTTGTACAGTATGGAACAGGGAAGTATGGTGATACCAGTGGGATCTATAAGCCCATGATTTATATCGAGTCCGACTTTACCAGCAACCAGTTTGTCGCCCAGAACTTTGACAGACGTCTGGATTTTGGAGATCTTTTTAACGAGTCCTTAGGAATGGTTGGTGATGCGCTGGATGGAAATCCAAATGCTGATATTATAAGCCCTCAGACAACCTTAGGCCAGGTACAGGATCTTAGAGTGGTTGTATTCACGGATGCAATGAGAAATCTGGGAAGTGCTCTTACAGGATCTTATCTTGTGAATTCAAGCAGTCCTGCTTATGGAACTACCGCTGCCTTTTTGAATGAGCTGAAGTTCAAATATAACAGAGGAGCCAGATTTACAATGATCCATAGCAATACAATCATGTCAGCAATGAGGTCTGCAGCAGCTATTGCCTCACATGGTGCAGGACCATATTCCGGAGCAGTAGAGCCTGTTCAGGGAGATCCTAATATTAACTCAACTCCAAGATTATATTTTAACAGACCTAATGGGTTTGCAATTTTTTCTGGTGAAATGGAATATTGGAGAGACCTGGCACAGTATATATGTGACACAAATGGTATGGGAACAGTAGATTTCAGATACGAGCCGGGAGAATGTATAGGAAATGCGGCAACTGTTGGTGGATATCATCACCTTCCTGCCGGGTCTACCTTGTTGAGTCTTAAACTGGAATTGATAGGCTTGCAGACGGGAACTGTTTTTCCTGTTTCGTTTAACCCATCCTTTGGGCCTGGTAACTTTTTTGCCTATAATCTGCAAACTTCAGACTTTAATGCTGCTGTAAGTGGTGGGGCAACAGGGCTGCAGAAGCTCAGATTAACAATGGAATATTCTTATAACGGTCAGACTGAATTAGCATATGCCTGGAATAATTATCCGTATTTTGATTATGACATTAACATGGAATGCCCGGTATTAAAATCGGCAAAACTGTTAACAGAGGAAAAAATGTTCAGGCTTACTCCAAATCCTACCACTGGATTGTTTAAAGTGATCCTGAAAGAAGCCGTGTCAGGAAAGCTGGAGATCAGAGATCTGAACGGAAATACAGTTTACAATAAGATATTACGCGATGAAAAGGAAATAAATGTAGATCTGAGTTCACGAAAAGAAGGCGTTTATATTGTGAATATGACGACAGAGAAAAATGAAACCTATTCAGAGAAAATCATAAAGAAGTAATCAGTTAATATGAATAACAGAGCTGCCTGAAAAAGGCAGCTTTTTTTATAAATAGCCTCATAGAAATGAATTAGCATATCAATAAAAATCTAATTGTTGTTTTTATTTTGTTAAATAAGATATATTTTGTTGAAATATTTCATGGAAGCAAATATTGATTGTAGATTATTTGTAAATTTGCCACTTTATTAGTAAAAATGAAAAAAATAACTCTACCAATCTTATTTGCCGTATTCACAGCATTTCCTTTAACTTTATTTTCGCAGGATAATAATAATTTAATTAAAGATTATATTTCTCAAAATACAATCAGGGAATATAAAAAATCAGACCTTACCAATTTTATTATTGATAATATAGACCCTTCAAAGTCAATGAACGGGGATGTTATCAAATTTAAGCAGATCTACAACGGCCTTCCGGTATATGGAACTGCAGGAACAGCATTGGTAAGAGACCAGAAAATTATTTATTATACTGATAACTTTATCAAAGATTATAAAATATCTGCTTCAGTCAATGCAGAGCTTACAAAACAAGAGGCCCTGAAGAAAATTGCAGAAGATCTGGGAAATGAAGAAATTTCCGGTCTTCAGATCATGGCTTTCTTTGAAAAAGGACCAGGGAAAATAACAGCAGCCAAGCAGCGTTTGGTTTACACAGCCAATAATAACCAGGAACTGAAACTGGCTTATGAGTATCTGTTGAATGAGCCGGGTACACCCAATCACTGGAACATTCTGGTAGATGCACATGACGGCAAAATTTTAAATAAAACCAATCTTACGCTCTCATGTAATTTCAATGAAGGGGCTTATGCTCATGATGAACATATTCCTGCGGCAATACCTCAGTATGAAGGAACTTATCATATTGAACGTACTAACTTTGTTACGCTGGCTCCCGATAATGCCACATACAATATCTTCCCTTTACCGGTAGAAGCACCAACCTTTGGTTCAAGAGCATTGGTAAGCAATCCATGGATTCTTGCTTCTTCACCGGAAGGATGGCACTCCAACGGTACTACACATTACACCACTACAAGAGGAAATAACGTGTATGCCTATGATGATAAAGACGGCAGAGAAAGTACATTCGGAGTTTCTCCGGATGGAGGCGCTTCCAGAACTTTTGATTTTCCGTACAATCCTAATGCATTAACATATACCAATTTATCTGCAGCCACAACCAACTTATTCTATATAAGCAATATGGTGCATGATATTTTCTATAAATTCGGATTTACAGAATCTGCAAGAAATTTCCAGAGCAATAACTTTGGAAATGGAGGTCTGGATGATGATGAGGTTTTTGCACAGTCCCAGGATGGAGGCGGTTTCAATAATGCTAATTTTGCCTCATATCCCGACAATTATAATCCTGTTATGCAGATGTACCTGTGGCTGGTATCAAACCGTAAGCTGTTCTACAGCTCTCCTCCTGATGCTGTTTCCCGTAACGTAAATGCAGGAACCGCACAATTTGGCGCCCGTGTAAATGATGTAGGAATAGCCGGAGAAGTTAAACTGGCCAGTGTTATTGATGGCTGTGCTGCTCTGCCAGCCGGTGAAATGACAGGAAAAATTGCCTTAATTGAGAGGGGAGGAACCTGCAGCTTTCCTGCGAAAGCAAAAAATGCCCAGAATGCAGGAGCAATAGGAGCCGTTTTTTATAATAATGCTGCAAATGGTTCTACATTAGGAAATATGGGAGGAACAGATAATACGGTGACTATCCCTTCTATATTGATTACCAATGCCGAAGGAGAATATATTAAAGCAAAATTAGCAGCTAATATCCCTGTAAATATTACCGTAAGAGCCGATACAAAATATGACGGAAGCTTTGATAATGGCATTGTTATTCATGAATATGGTCACGGGATTTCCAACAGACTTACAGGAACCGGGTATAACTGCCTGAATTCAGGAGATGATAAAGAACAGATGGGAGAAGGATGGTCCGATTTCTTTGCATTGATGCTGACTAACAAACCGGGAGATAATGCCTCTGTAGCAAGAGGAATGGGAACTTATCCTATTGGGCAGCCAACTACCGGAGATGGGATCAGGCCTTTAAAATATACACCAAATTTTGCTATAAATAGCGCCACGTATGGAGATACCAACGGACTGGAGTATAATAATGGTTCTGCCATAGTACCTGATGTGCACTCAATTGGTTTTGTGTGGGCAACCATGTTATGGGATCTTCACTGGAAATATGTTGAAAAATACGGATATTCTTCAGATGTAACTTCCAATACACCAAACGGGAGCACCAAAGTATTACAGTTAATAACCGATGCCCTTAAGCTTCAGGGATGTAATCCTACTTTTATTGACGGGAGAAATGCTATTCTGAATGCGGATTTAGCAACAACAGGCGGACTGGATAAATGTATGATCTGGAGAGTTTTTGCTAATAGAGGCCTTGGTTTCAGTGCTTCAGCAGGATCTAAAACGGATATCAACGATCAGGTGGAAAGTTTTGATCTTCCTGCAGGATGCTCCGCCCTTTCTACCGAAGAAGTGAAAGCAGCTAAAAATAAAATTTCTGTCTATCCTAACCCGGCTAAAGATGAATTTTACATCAATTTCCCTGATGATATGCTTGGAAAAGTAAGTATTGAAATTTACGATATGTCTGGAAAATTAATTTCTTCAGAAGATAAAGTTTCTCCGGATGCCAGAAAAGCCGTTTCCACTAATAAAATGATTAACGGAACGTATATGGTAAAAGTAAAAGGCCTTGGTTTTGAATCATCCTCTAAGGTGATCGTAAAGAAATAAGCAAACCTTAACAATATAAAAAATCGCCGCAGAGACTATCTGTGGCGATTTTATTTATCTATCATGATGACATAGCCGGGTATTTTAATTATTATATTGTAAATTTGCAGGCTGTTTTAAAAAAATTATGAAGAAGAAAAATATACTGAAAGGAGTTTTATTTGTAGGGATCGGAGCTAGTATATACGGTATGTTGGCTACATTTGTAAAGATGGCTTATAAGGATGGTTTTACCACTTCCGAAGTTACCACATCCCAATTTTTATTAGGATTAATCGGGCTTTTAGTCCTGAATTTTATCCAGACAATCACATCTAAGCAGAAGCTTTCGTCTCCAAGTGGCAAAGAAGTCAGAATGCTTATGCTGGCAGGAACCTCTTTGGGTTGTACCAGCCTGTTTTATTATATCGCAGTTCAGTACATAGATGTTTCCATTGCTATTGTATTATTAATGCAGTCTGTGTGGTTCAGTGTGGTGGTGGAAAGTTTTATCTCCAAAAAATTGCCGAATGCAAGAAAAGTAGTTTCAGTAATTATTGTACTGGCAGGAACCATTCTGGCAACTAACCTGATGAATATGAATATTGAACTTGACTGGCACGGAATATTCTGGGGGCTGATGGCGGCAGCTTCCTATACGCTGACCATGTTTACCTCCAATACACTGGCAACTCATCTTCCTGTGTTCAGGAAAAGTATCATCATGCTTTGCGGAGGGGCAGTAGTGGTATTTGGCTTTTTGTTTTTTGCACAGATCGGACCGATGTATTCAGACGGTCTGAAGTCATTTTACCTGAACTTTACAGAAAATACAGAGCATATTCACTCTTTCAATTATTCAATATTCTGGACGTATGGCTTTGTGCTGGCACTCTTCGGAACCATTATTCCACCAATCCTGTTCAACGTAGGGTTTCCGAATGCCGGACTTGGATTGGGAAGTATTGTTTCATCCCTGGAACTTCCGGTTTCTGTAACGATGGCCTTCGTATTGCTTGATGAAAAAGTGATATTCGTACAATGGATAGGGATTACATTGATCCTTTTTGCTATTGTGCTGATGAATCTTCCTTCAAAAGAAGAATACAAAGCCGTGGAATTATCTTAAAAAATAATAATTAAATTAAAAATATAAGTATTACACCGTTCCTTTGGAGCGGTTTTTTTAATTTTATCTCTAAAATAAGTTTCATGAAAAATTTTAGGAATGCAGTTACGGTAATAATGCTGTCAGTGGTACCAACGCTTATATTCTCTCAGGTAAAACCATTAGATGCTGTATTGTCTGATTATCAATATCCTTATGAAGTTCATTATCTCGATCTGAAATCCCAGAACAACGACCTGAAAATGGCGTATATGGATGTACAGCCTCAAGATCCGAACGGAAAAACCATAATGCTTCTTCATGGAAAGAATTTTAACGGGGCGTATTGGGAGAGAACAGCTAAAGATCTTTCAGATAAAGGATTCAGAGTGATTATTCCCGATCAGATTGGATTTGGAAAGTCCTCAAAACCTCAGAATTATCAGTTTTCTTTTTCACAGCTTGCAGACAATACAAAAGCAGTTCTGGATCAGCTGAAGATTGAAAAAACAATTGTTTTGGGACATTCTATGGGAGGAATGGTAGCTGCAAGATTTACTTTGCTTTACCCGGAAAGAGTTCAGAAACTCATTCTGGAAAACCCCATCGGGCTTGAAGACTATAAAACATTTGCCTCTTACCAGACCATTGACCAGGCTTTCCGGTCAGAATTAAAGAATACGGCAGAGACCTATAAAGATTACCAGCTGAGATTCTATTACGACAACAAATGGAAAGATGAATACCAGCCATGGCTTGACCTGATTGCCGGATGGACACTGCATAAGGACTATCCGAAAGTTGCCTGGAATGCCGCTATTACTACCGATATGATCTATAACCAGCCTGTTTGTTATGAATTTAAGAACCTTAAAACTCCTACACTTCTCATTATAGGAACAAGAGACAGAACAGCAATAGGTAAAGACAGGGCTCCAAAAGAACTTCAGCCTAAAATGGGACAATATCAGGAACTTGGTAAAAAAACACAACGTGAAATTGCCGGTTCAGAATTAGTAGAACTTGAAAATGTAGGTCATCTTCCTCATATTGAAGTATATCCTAAATTTTTCAATGCATTATATGATTTTATAAAATAATTCTGAATCCCACGAAAATAACGGGCTGAGGAAATGAGGCTGAAAAAAAGAAGTACCACTTTGATAGTTCCAGTATTTTCAGCCCAAATCTTTTTTTAATTCAGAATATCCTTTTGTTGACTCCTGTTTTTATCCAAAGTTATTTTAGGGTGCTATCCTTGTGAAACCTTTATTTTTCTTTAGTCCAGAGCTTATTTTTTCCACGGAATACATAAAGCGATACCAGCCCGATTCCGGAAAAAAGAATACATGAAACCCCCAGATTTTGAATGAAGCCGATCACTATCAGCCCGGATCCGATAAGGATATAATAGATTAGCCCCAGCAATGCTCCTGCACTTCCGGCTTCATCTTTATACCTGATCAGGGCGGTACTCAGAATATTAGGAATGGCTATACTGAACGCCATTACAATAAAGCAGAAAGGAATCAGAAAAAATATTCCCGGGATCAGGATCCAGACAAAAAAAGAAGCGGTAGCTGAGATCCATACCCCTGTTTTTACCATTATTTCAGAAGGTATATTTCTCAATAAGAAATACCTGTTAAGCTGGGCACCGATAAAAGTTCCTATTGCTAAAATAAAACTGCTGTACCCGAAATCATAAGTGCTCAAATTGTTCTCTTTGAAAATAAAAGGAGCCAATGAATAATAGGAAAACAAGAGAACATTAAAGCTCATAATCAGCAGACAGCTTCTCAGTATTTCAGGATCGCCGAGCATACGTTTCAGTAAGTGGATTAATGTTGCTGTATTGATTTGTTTTTTTACCTGAAGGGTTTCTGAGATCCTGTTTTTTGAAAGAAACCAGAAAAGAAAGGCCAGTAAGGTCAATACAATAAATACTCCCTGATGCCCTGAAAATGTAGCAAGAACGGAGCCGGAGATCATTCCGATCACAGGGCTTACCGATAAGCCGATTCCAATCCAGGAAAATACTTTACTGATGTTGTTTTTATCATACAAATCCCTTAAAATAGTCTGGGCAATAATAGAGCCTACAGAAATTCCAAAAGCAGAAACAATTCTGGCAGCAAGCAGAACAGTGAAATCAGATGCCAGCAGAGCAGTCAGTGCTCCGGCACCATAAATGATCAGTCCGTATTCAAGAGCTTTCTTCCGTCCGAGACGGTCACTCTGGATTCCCCAAAAGGCCACTCCTAATGCAAAAGATATAAAGTACAGGCTTATCGTTAACGCAGCAGATTCCTCCCGAATGGAAAAATGTTCCTGTATCATTGGTAGTACAGGACTGTAAATTGTTTCTACAAACTGCGGAAGCATCACCAAAAGGGTAAGCAGCCACAGCGGATTGCACTTTTTCATTTTTTTTCTGCAAAGTTTCTAAAAATTGAATGTATATTTATAATGATATAAATACAAAAAACATCAAAAATAAGACATGGCTGTACTCCGACAGAATGAAGAATTTGATCCCGAAAGTATTGGTGAAAAAGTGATAGGGATAGCATCTGATATGGTGATGCATGACTCCGGCTTCCATTTTCACCGGACCAAAGCCCAGCTCTTATATGCTCCTTCAGGATGTAT
Source organism: Chryseobacterium indologenes (assembly GCF_001295265.1). Classification (GTDB taxonomy): domain Bacteria; phylum Bacteroidota; class Bacteroidia; order Flavobacteriales; family Weeksellaceae; genus Chryseobacterium; species Chryseobacterium indologenes_A. The sequence goes on from NZ_LJOD01000002.1 coordinate 186,165, forward strand.
GACGGTTACAACCTCTGAGAAGCAGCTGGTTCTGCCACCTTTCAGAATGCTCTGGATTCCCTCAAAGGAAGTTCATAGGGTTAATTTCAGGAATGTTGTAGCTTACAGGTCTGTTTATTTTGATGAAGAGTATACCAGAAAATATATGAGATCAGATCTTAAAGTATTGCAGGTAAATCCTCTGCTAAAAGAAATTATTGAAAGGATCTGTTTCTGGAAGTGGTCTGCATTGAACCAGCAGCAGGAAAATATTATGAAAGTATTCTGGAACGAATTAAAAACAGCTCAAGAAGAAAAGCTTGAACTCAGAATGCCAGCTGACAGACGCTTTAAAAAAACAATGGAAGAGTGGACACAAAGAACTTCTGCCCCGCCTATGTTAAAAAAGCTGGCAGAAGAAGTGAGAGCAGTAGAAAAAACAATCAGCAGGATCTTCAAAAAAGAAACAGGATTATCTTATCAGGAATGGAGACAACAATGGCGCTTGCAGAGGTCGATAGAGCTTCTGGTAGAAGATCATTCAATAGGAGAGGTGTCTCATATCCTTGAGTTTTCATCAGACAGTGCATTCATTGAATTCTTCAGGCAGCATACAGGATCTACACCGCTGCAGTACCTGATGAAAAAATGAACCCTATATTGGAGCGTATTTCTTGTCTTATGCAAAGTTGGTTAAGAAGTATTTTACATAAAATTGTATCGGTTAACGAAATAAATTTATGTACCCTAAAAATAGAATGAATGGATAATTATACTCATACATTTGAAGTAAAAGCAACAGCAGATAAAGTATATGATGCTCTTACACGTACAATTCCTCTCTGGTGGACGGAAATGTTTAGTGGCTCGTCCGAACAGGCCGGTGATGTATTCACGATAAGATTCGGGGAGAATATTCACAAAACAATGCGGGTGAAAGAACTGCTTCCCAATTCAAAAGTGATCTGGTATGTTGAAGATTCACGGATTGTCCTTCCTGAGTTAAAGAATCAGACTGAGTGGATAGGAACAACCATCATCTGGGAAACAGAGCAGGATGGAAATAGGGTTTTAGTAACGGTTACCCACGTGGGGCTCCACCCGGCAGTTGAATGTTATGAAATATGTTCCGGTGGCTGGTTGCAGTTCACCAACAGTCTGAAAGTATTCCTGGAAACCGGAAAAGGAAACCCTTATAAAGAATAATTTCTTGCAGTGATCCACAGCATCTCCGTGTAATAAATAGTATTCTTTATCGATTGAAAGACAAAAAAAGAAGCTGTTCACAAAGTAAACAGCTTCTCTTATATGTATTGTTGTCTGAATTATTTCTTCTTGTAAGCAGCGTCTTTGATTCTTGCTTTCTTACCTCTAAGATCTCTGAAGTAGTAAATTCTAGATCTTCTAACTTTACCTCTTCTGTCAACTTCAATTTTTTGAAGCGCAGGCATGTTGATTGGGAATACTCTTTCTACCCCTACATCACCACTCATTTTTCTGATGGTAAATGTTTTTGTAGCACCAGTACCTCTTAATTGGATAACGGTACCTTTGAAGAACTGAGTTCTTGTTTTTTGTCCTTCTTTAATTTCGTAATACACAGTAATTGTGTCTCCTGCTTTGAATTCAGGGAAATCTTTTTTAGTAATGTACTGGTCTTGTACGTACTTTAATAAATCCATTATTAATAAAATAAAATGTTAATGCTAAGCAACTTACACGTTTTTCGTCAGAGGTTAAATAACAGGTTGCAAATGTACAAAATAGTTTTTGAATGTACCAAATAAATTGTATGCTAAAAACTATAATTTTTTTATCCTGATGAAGGCTAAAACTTAACACTTCTTTTAAATTCCCATCAGACTGAGTTTATATACGAATTCTACTTTTGCCCGAAAATAAAAAGGACGCAGGACTTTTTTATAATCTGTTGATTTACAAATTGAAACTTTATACCATTTTTTATAACATACCAACTATGAAACACTATTTCTTCTTTTTTTGTTTCGCCGTCCAGATGGCATTCGGGCAGGCATTATTTCCATACCTCCAGAATCCGACGCCGAATTCAATGATCGTGAACTGGAAAACAGCTTCCAATAACGAAACCACAGTCATTTACGGAACTTCTCCCACCACACTGAATGTTACCGTAACAGGAACAACCAACATTTTTTCAGATACAGGCTATAATAACAACTATTATTATCATACTGCTAAGCTTGCCGGCCTTCAGCCTAATACCAAATATTATTATAAGATAAAGACGGGAACCAGTGAATCGGCGGTGTATAATTTCAGGACACTTCCGCTTCCGGGACAGCCTGTAACAGCTAACGGAAAAATTCGTTTTCTGATTATGGGAGATAACCAGATCAAGGCAGAGCCAAGATATGACAGTCTTACTTTGAATGCATTCAAAAAGCTGAAAGAAAAATTCGGAACCGATGCAGACCCTTCCGATAATATAGCGCTTACGTTCATGGTAGGAGACCAGGTAGATGTGGGAACACTGGATCATTATGAGAATGTACACTTTAAAAAGAATACCCAATTATCACCTTATCTTCCTATTCAGACAACCGTAGGAAACCATGAAACCTACGGAACTCTTGGAATGAATTCTTATTATGCTCATTTTTATATTGATGAAATCAAATACAGGAATATTTCTTCCGGAAACGAAAATTATTATGCTCAGCAGGCCGGAAACGTTCTGTTTGTAAGTTTAAGCTCTGAGCACACCGGAACTGCACAGCAGACCTGGCTTTCACAGATCCTGAATGAAGCTAATAATGATCCTACCGTAGACTGGATTATCTCTTTGAGCCACAGACCTTATCAGGCTGAACAGTATATAGGGGATATTTCAACCTGGGTAAGGAATAACGCCGTTCCCTTACTGGCAACTTCAGGAAAATACCTGATGCATGTGGGAGCGCACCATCATTTATACCACAGAGGACAGCTGAAGAATACCCCGAACTACCAGATTATTTCCGGAGGAACCGCATGGGACCAGTATTGGGGAATGTCCAACGAACAGGACTTCGATGATGTTCAGAAAACGTTAACAGACTGGACATACCAGATCGTAGAGGTAGATATTCCCACCGGAAAAGTAGATGTGGAATGCTACTCAATCGGGGGAGTTTATAACAGAAAATACAATGAGCTGGTTGATACTTTCCACCGGTATAAAAACCAGCCGCAGCCTTCAAAACCGTCAGTAGCCAATATTTTTTCAGGACCTGTCACTTTACCTTTGACTCTGGACGGGAGCCCTTTTTCATCAACCAATGGAGAACAGCTGAACACCACCCAGTTTTTGATCAGTAAAGCACCGGATTTTTCGGTGATTGAAAAAGAAGTCTACCGTGATTATGAAAACTGGTTCGGAAAAGACGGAAACGGAACCCCGGATAAAACAAAAAATTTAAATGCCGGAGTAGATATTACCAAAGTGACTCTTCCTGCCAATTCCATCTCCAACGGAACCTATTATGTAAAGGTACGTTACAGGGACAGAAACCTGGAATGGAGCGACTGGAGCGATGTAAAACAGTTTGAGATCACAGGAAGCGTGGTATCTAACCCCACTTTTACTTTAGACAAAACAGAATATACACCAAATGAACCAATCACAGGAACGTATACCGGAGGACCCGGAAACCAGCAGGATTGGGTGGGGATCTATAAAAAAGGACAAACCCCTTCATCAACTACTTCCCAGGGATATGTGTATACCAATGGTCAGACAGCAGGAACAGCCCTGTTTAGCAGTGGTCTTCCTAATAAAGGACAGTATTTCGCAGGCTTCTTTGCCAATAACGGATACACAGAGATCACACCGAGAAAGAGCTTTTATGTAGGCCCGAAAGTACAGCTTCAGGCAACGGCTGATACTTATCCTGTAGGAGGAACGGTAACCATCAATTTCAGCAACGGCCCGAACCTGGTAAAAGACTGGATCGGAATCTACAAAATGGGACAGACCCCGGGAACCAATACTTCCATCAAATGGAGTTATGTAACGGCACCTTCAGGAACCCTTAATTTTACAGGCCTTCCTAAAGGATATTACTACGCCCAGTATCTGCTTGAAGACGGATATACCGGAATTGGTGATAAAGTGTTCTTTAAAGTAGGGGATATCGTTACAGAATTATGGATTAATAAGCCGGTTTATACATTAGGGGAAAATATTACCGCTTCATGGACGGATTCTCCGGGAATCATCAAAGACTGGCTGGGAATCTATCCGCAGAATATCCAGACCCCGGATGATAATTTTGTTTCCTATACCTATTTTGACGGAATTACCCAGGGAACAAAATCAATCCAGGGAACAGCGGTTCCGGCCACTCCGGGAAATTATTATATGGTAATGTTTACCAATGATTCCTATACTGAAGTTTCCAACAGGGTGCAGTTTCAGGTAACGTCACCAACACTGGGAATAGAAGAAGCCAAAGCCACAGAAAAAAATGTTGTTCTATACCCGAATCCAACCAGACCGGGAGAGCCTACCTTCATCAAAAGTGATTATCCTATTGAGAAAATTGAGCTGGTATCTGCTTCAGGAGAACTGTTGTATGAATCGAAAAATATCAACAATCAGCGTTTCTCTCTGGTGAACGAAAACCTTCCGAAAGGCGTATATTTTGTAAAAGTTCATACCCGGAAATTATTTACTTTAAAGCTTATTGTACAGTAAATTCAGGTACTTTTTCATAAAAGTAAAGCGGCCGTCTCCACAGACGGCCGCTTTTTTCAAAATTTATCTGAATAATTACAAATGTAATTCAAAAATAGGTTCAGAATTCATTCAGAAGATCATCCTCATTGAGATTGGTCTGAGGAGCACCGTATGCCTCCTGATCTTCAGCGCCTGCCAGTACTTTGGTATCCTGGATCAGCTTTCCGTCTGCATTGTAAATTTTCAGTAAAATCCATTTTCCGCTGCGTTCCAGTTCCTTCATGCCCGATTCTGTTCTGTATTTTATCTTTCCGCTTTGCAGAACCCCGTCTTTTACGGTTGCCTTATTGCCTGGCTTGCCTTTTACATACTGTACAATCTGGCCTGTAAAGCCGTCTGTTTCTTCCAAAGGCTGGGTATACATATATATAACAGCTCCTTTTTCATCATATACGGTAGAATCATATCCTGTCTGCCTGGTATTAAGCTTTTTCTCGGATTTTAATCTTTCATCTTCTTTGAATGACCTGGACAATGTAACAACCCCATCTTTATAGTGATGTTCGCTATAATCTTCATATACAGTTCCGTTATAAGGCATTTCATCCTTATAGGTCACACTGCCTTTTAATCTTCCATCCGGATAGTAATATTTAATTTCCTGAACGGAGTCATCAGCAGAAATCTTTTCAGAAGACAGCTTCCCGTTATCATCAAAATTCTTGTTAAGAACTACAGAACCGTTTTTATAAACATCAATCACGGAAATGTGGGAAAGATCATAATTGAACTGGTAATCTTCACCTTCCCAGGCAGTATAGGTATCAGAATCTTTACTGTACTGATACACAAGATTTCCTATTTTCCTGCCGGTTTCATCATACGTTGTCTTATAGCCGTCTTTTTTGTTTTTCTTTTCCTCCTGAAGGATTTTTCCGCTTTTTGAATAAATGACTCCTTCTTTTACCGTACCGTCGCTTTTATATTTTTCAATCTTGGAAACCCTCATCGGATCATAATAGTATTCTACCATGATATTATCTTCAGAGCTTCCTGCATTGCTGGTTCCGATGTGTTTTCCTTTTTCACCGTAATATTTGGTTTCATATTTTCCGCTGCTGTCAGTAGTTACTTCATAACGGATTCCTTTAATATCTTCATCATACACAATCGTTTTAAAGTTCTCTGCACTTTCGTATACCGTAATGCTGTTGTAGTAGGAAAAGTTTTCCGGATCCTTGTAACTGTAAATCTTTCCTTTAAAAGTTCCGTCAGCTTTATAAACAAGGTCTTCAGTAGGCCTTCCTTTTTCATCAAACGTCTGGGCAGGCCCTACCTGTTTTCCGCCGGAGAATGTACCCATACTTGCAATCTTGCCTTCCGGAGTATACCAGGTTACCTTACCTTCAAAAACCTCACTGCCTGGAGTGGTATCCGAAGCCAGACCTTCCATCTGAAGCTTTCCGTCTTTATAAAAATCTTTGATTAAAGTGAATTTGCCTTTGGGCTGGGTTTCACGGTAAAACTCCATATTTTCCTGGGTAGTCTGTTCCCAGTTTTCATCAAAATACGTTTTTTCCTGGGCGTATACATTAAAGCCGAGTACAAATACAAACAGCGCCGAGGTCAATAATTTTTTCATGTTTTTATTAAAATTTAAATGATTTTGAGGGGTGTAAGGCTGAATTCTGAACAGTGCAGAAGCACCGCTGAAAATATAAGATGAAAACAGCTGCTAACTGTTACAGAATACCCTTTTTTACATAGAAGTTGTGTTGAGTTAAATACTACCCGGAATCTGCAATATAAACAGGATTTCAGGATTTGAAGCGTCAAATATAAATCAATTTAATGATAAATAGATATAAAACGTACAGATTTGTTCATTTATGTTACTTAACGTATTGAATATTATTGTTTTAAATATTTAATAAATGGTTCTTGTGAAAAAATGGAAAAAAACCGACAATACCGCTCATCAGATATACGGGAAAATTTTATTAAATTTAGCCAACAGAAAATCTAATATTTCATGATAGATAAAAGAGTACAAAATGCGAAAGAGGCCATCGAAGGAATTAAAGATGGAATGACCCTGATGCTGGGCGGATTTGGCCTTTGCGGTATCCCTGAAAACTCCATTAATGCTTTGGTAGAAAGTGATGTAAAAGATCTTACCTGTATTTCGAATAATGCCGGAGTAGATGATTTCGGATTAGGGCTGCTGCTTCATAAAAGACAGATCAAAAAAATGATCTCTTCTTATGTAGGCGAAAATGCAGAATTTGAAAGACAGATGCTTTCAGGAGAACTGGAAGTAGAACTTACTCCACAGGGAACTTTAGCAGAAAAATGCAGAGCGGCACAGGCAGGAATTCCGGCTTTTTATACCCCAGCAGGCTATGGAACAGAAGTAGCCGCAGGAAAAGAGGTGAAAGAATTCAACGGGAAACCTCATATCCTTGAACATGCCTATAAAGCAGACTTTTCTATCGTAAAAGCATGGAAAGGAGATTATGCCGGAAACCTTATCTTCAAAGGTTCAGCCAGAAACTTCAACCATCCAATGGCCGGAGCAGGGAAAATTACCATTGCCGAAGTAGAGGAGCTGGTAGCACCGGGAGAATTAGATCCGAACGAAGTGCATATTCCGGGAATCATGATCCAGAGAATCTTTCAGGGTGAAAAATTTGAAAAAAGAATTGAACAGAGAACGGTGAGAAGCAAAGAATAGTTTCTGATCATAATTTTTATAAAAAATAAAGCGCTGAACATTAATTCAGCGCTTTATTTATGCCTGTGGGGCAATCATTTTCCGTTCCCCGATCTGCTGTCGCCACATAGCGTAATACAATCCTTTTTCGGCAATTAAATTATCGTGGGATCCTGTTTCCACCACCTGGCCGCGTTCAAGTACATAAATCTTGTCTGCATGCATAATCGTACTTAAGCGATGGGCAATAAGAACCGTAATCTGCTCCCTTTCTTTTGATATGTTTTTGATGGTAGAGGTGATCTCTTCCTCCGTAATACTGTCCAGGGCTGATGTGGCTTCATCAAAAATAAGCAGATGAGGTTTCCTTAAAAGGGCCCTTGCAATGGCAATTCTCTGTTTTTCTCCGCCGCTAAGCTTCAGTCCGCCTTCACCAATAACCGTTTCAATACCTTTTTCTGCTCTTTCCAATAAAGCAGTACAGCTTGATTTCTCCAGAGCAGCGGCCAGCTCCGTTTCTGTAGCTTTTGGATTAACGAAAAGAAGGTTTTCCTTAATGGTTCCCGCAAAAAGCTGGGTATCCTGGGTGACAAACCCAATCTGGTTTCTGAGTTCGTCAAAATCAAATTCCTTTCCGTTAATTGAATTATAAAAGATATTTCCCTCCTGAGGCCTGTAAAGTCCAACCAGTAATTTTACCAAAGTACTTTTTCCTGAACCGCTGGGCCCAACAAAAGCAATGGTCTCCCCATTTTTAACATCAAAAGAGATGTTATTTAAAGCTTTATACTGGGCAGACTGATGCTTAAAGGAAACATGTCTGAATTCAAGTTCCTCAATAGCTCCGATTGATTTTGGCTGAAGCGGCTTTTCTTCTGCCTCTTTTTTCATTAAACGGTCGAAATTCTGAAGAGAGGCTTCCGCTTCACGGTAAGAAATAATAATATTCCCGATTTCCTGCATCGGCCCGAAAATGAAAAAACCATAGAACATCAGTGACAGGTACTGCCCTGGAGTTACAATATTTTTAAAGATTAACAACAGCAAAGTCAGGGTGATCATCTGCTGAAGGAAATTAACCATCGTTCCCTGAATAAAGCTTAAAGAACGGATGCTTTTCACTTTTCTCAGCTCAAGCCCAAGAATCTTATACGTATTATTATTCAAACGGATAACTTCCTGGCTGGTGAGTCCTAAGCTTTTTACAATTTCTATGTTTCTCAGACTTTCTGTAGTACTTCCGGCCAGCGCAGTTGTTTCTGAAACAATATTCTTCTGAATGATCTTGATTCTTTTACTTAATAAATTGGTGATAAAGGCAATCAGGAAAATTCCGCAGATGTATACCGGCATAATAGACCAGTGCAGACGGATTGCATACACCGAAACGAAAATAATACTCACTAAAATTCCGAAAAAAATATTAATAAAATTACTGATGAATTTTACAGAATCCTCCCGTACTTTCGTTAAAATAGACAGCGTTTCCCCACTTCTCTGGTCCTCAAATTCCTGATACGGCAGTGCCATGGAATGTTTTAAACCGTCTGTGAAAATTTTAGCTCCAAACTTCTGGGTAATCACACTTACCACATAATCCTGGAAAGCTTTGGCAATTCTGCTTACCATAGCAGTTCCGATAAGCAATCCTAAAAAATAAAAAGCCCCGTGATAAACGCTTGTTCCGTATAAATATTCGTTCAGGTTTCGCGGTAATAGCCTTTCTTTATCAAAGAAATTGGGATGTGTTACCAGCCTGTCCAGAATATTCCCTGTAATGGCCGGAGCAAATAAAGAAAAAACCTGATTAATGGTTGCCAGCAGCAAAGAAATAATAATCAGCCACCGGTAAGGTTTAAGGTATCTTAAAAGTATTTTCATTCGATTAAATAAAGGTACAAAATTAAAGATATTATTTTTACTAACAGTGTTAATTTTTAAGCGCAAGAAAGCCCTTTTGTATTCAGCCGAAAATAATTAAATTGCAGTCTAAGTTTTTATTATGCTTACAAAAGAACAAATTGCCAAAAGAATTTCAAAAGAACTGAAAGATCGCTATTATGTAAACCTGGGAATCGGAATCCCTACTTTGGTTGCCAACTATGTTCCGGAAGGTATTTCCGTAGAATTCCAGAGTGAAAACGGGGTTCTCGGGATGGGACCTTTCCCTTTTGAAGGTGAAGAGGATGCTGATATCATTAATGCAGGAAAACAAACCATCACCATTCTGCCTGGAGGTTCATTCTTCGATTCTGCATTCAGTTTCGGAATGATCAGAGGCCAGAAGGTGGATCTAACCATTCTTGGGGCGATGGAAGTTTCAGAAAACGGGGATATTGCCAACTGGAAAATCCCTGGAAAAATGGTGAAAGGAATGGGAGGTGCCATGGATCTGGTAGCTTCCGCTGAAAATATCATCGTAGCCATGATGCATGTGAACAAAGCAGGAGAAAGCAAAATCCTTAAAAAATGTACGCTTCCGCTTACCGGGGTGAACTGTGTGAAAAGAGTAGTGACTGAACTGGCGGTTCTGGATGTTACCCCTGCAGGTTTCAAACTGGTAGAAAGAGCACCGGGAGTTTCGGTAGAACATATCATCAATTCCACAGAAGCAGATCTGATTATTGAAGGTGAAATTCCTGAAATGCAGTTTTAAAACTTCTGAGAAACGGTCAATAATTTAATATCAATATAAAGCAGCAAGGTTTTTCCCTGCTGTTTTTTTGTATTTACAAGTAAAAAGCAACAAATCTGGTTCAGCAGTTTTAATGGATAAAGGGATTCGCAAAAAATAACCATAAAGATCTAAATTCCGGGAAATTTAGCCATTAAACTGATCTTAATGAATTGAATAAAAAAACTTGTCCATCGACAAGTTTTTTTGATCTGTATTTATTTTCTATTTCTGATCCTGTGCTCCGAAAACTTTCTGCAAAATACTGGTTGTTCTCATCGCCGGCGTATTTCTGATACCACTTTCTTTATCAGCTACCATTTTGAAAACCCCATTAATAGTTTCTGTAGTCACATACTCATTAAGATCAGTCGTTACCGACTGCCCTGTAAATGTATTATACTTGGAGATCAGGTTTTTCCATACCGTATCAGCGCCTACTTTTCCGAGGGATGCTTTTACTTTAGGCTGAAAAGTTGTGAACAGCTGGCTTTGGGTTTTACTCTGAAGATAATTAGTCGCTGCGTTATCACTGCCTAACAAAATATTTTTTGCGTCAGTAATCGTCATGGAAGTGATTGCTTTGGTGAAAATTGGAGCAGCTTCCGTTACAGCATCTTCAGCGGCTCTGTTTAACAGTTTTACGCCTTCATCAGCCAGACTTCCCATTCCTATAGAACGTAAAGTAGTGTCAATTTTTCTTAATTTCTCAGGCATTAAAATCTTTACTGCTTCATTCTTTAAAAAACCGTCAGTAAGAGCCAGCTTCTTTACTCCGTCAGTAACTCCCATGCTTAAAGCTTCTTTTAATCCTGATGAAATCTGTGCAGAAGTAAGATTTCCCAGATTTACAGATGAACTTTTGGTGGAAGTAGCAGTACCTGCCGGAGTGGTCGTTGTGGAATTTTTTGTTTTCGACGGATTGTCAAGATCCACACCTGTTTTATCTTTTACTGTAGATTTAATAATATCGAAAAGTTGTGCCTGTGCAGAAATAGAGAATAATAAACCGGCTGCCAACAAAATGCTTTTTCTCATTGTATTTTTTTTGCAAATTTAGATGTTTTATTTTTTGATAAGTTAAATGACGCTGAAGATTGGGAAAATAATTATCTTAGCGAAAACCTTATCCACATCCAAATGGTACGAAATCTTTTATTATTTTTTGTAGTACTTTCAAATGTAATTTTAGCTCAAAATAAATTGAACCTGATCCCTTATCCCCAGAAAATTGAAGTTTTAAAAGGAGAATTTGTTATTCCTGAGACTTTATTATTAAGCGGTGACTTGCCCAAAGAAGAAACGGAATATTTCAAAAAACGTTTGGGTTCTCTGGTGAAGTTTCAATACGCTCAAAAGGGTGATGGAACGCATCTGGCGAATTCCATCATTCCTCCGGTTTCTGCAACGGATGCCGAAAAGAAAAAAGAATATTACTCTATAGAAATTTCTCCAAAACAGATTCACGTAAAGTCTTACACCAAACAAGGGTATTTCCTGGCCCTTCAGACTTTGATTCAGCTATTTGAAGATCACCAGACTGACAGGAGAATTCCTGTTTTAAAAATTGAAGATCAGCCAAAGTTCGCCTGGAGAGGAATGCATCTGGATGTCTGCCGTCATTTTTTCACGGTAGATGAGGTAAAACAATACATTGATTATCTGGCGATGTACAAGCTGAATACTTTTCACTGGCATTTAACGGATGATCAGGGCTGGAGAATTGAGATTAAAAAATATCCGAAACTTACCCAATTAGGTTCAAAACGTAAGGAATCCATGATCGGGGCTTATGTAGACAATACATTTGACGGAAAACCATACGGACCGTTTTTTTATACTCAGGAGCAGATTAAAGACATTGTGAAATATGCGCAGCAGAGACATATCACCGTAGTTCCGGAAATTGAAATGCCGGGACACGCTCTTGCCGCACTGACTGCGTATCCTGAATTGGCGTGTACCAAAGGTCCTTTTGAACCCGCTACGAAATGGGGCGTTTTTGATGATGTTTTCTGCCCCAAAGATGAAACATTCACGTTCCTTGAAAATGTTCTGGACGAAGTAATGAAGCTTTTTCCGTCCCAATACATTCATATTGGAGGAGATGAGTGCCCGAAAACAAGATGGAAAGAATGTGCTCACTGCCAGGAACTGATTAAGAAAAATAATTTAAAGGATGAACATGGCCTGCAGAGCTATTTCATTCACCGAATTGAAAAATTTGTAAACAGCAAAGGCCGTAAAATTATCGGCTGGGATGAAATTTTAGAGGGTGGTCTGGCTCCAAATGCTGCCGTAATGAGCTGGACAGGCGTAAACGGAGGAATTGAAGCCGCAAAATCAGGACATTTTGCCGTAATGACTCCGGGAGCTTATTGCTATTTTGATCATTACCAGGGCGATCCACAATCAGAACCCAATGCTTTCGGAGGATTTACCCCGCTGGACAAGATCTATTCCTACAATCCTATTCCTTCTGAGCTGAATGTAGAGCAGGCCAGATACATCATGGGAGTACAGGCCAATCTGTGGACTGAATATATTACCGATTTCAGACAGGTGCAGTATATGATTTTCCCAAGACTGATGGCACTTTCTGAAGTGGGTTGGGGAACATCGGACCCGAAAAACTATAAAGAATTTGAAAACCGAGTGATTGATCAGTTTAAAGTTCTGGATAAAATGAAAGTGAATTATGCCAGAAGCATCTACAACCTTTCAGGAAAAGTAATTCCTTCCAATAATGGTATTACTTATGAACTGTCAACTTCACAAAACTCAGACGGGATCCGTTATACCTTAGACGGAACAGATCCGTCGATAAATTCTAAAAAGTATCAGGGGCCTGTTCCAATTCCAGGCTCTTTAACCATTAAATCTGCCTATTTTGAGGATGGCCAGCTGAAAAGTGCAGTTTCTTCCCAACAGTTTACCATTTCAAAAACAACAGGAAAAAAGATTACCCTTGAACAGCAGCCAAGCGAAAATTATTCTTTTGGAGGCGCCTTTACTTTAGTGGATGGAATTATCGGTAATACCAGACAGCTCGGCAAAACATGGCTTGGGTTTCAGGGAAAAGACGTTACTGCAGTAATCGATTTCGGACAGAAAACCAACTTTTCCGAAGTTTATTTCAACACTCTGGAAAATAAGGGCAGCTGGATTCATCTGGCGAATTCCGCACAGATCTTCGTTTCCGATGATAACCGGAATTTCAAAATGATTAAAGAGATCAGTAAAGAAGAAATTCAGAAAGCCAAAGGAAAAATCAAACTGGGTGTAAGCAGCCAGAATGCAAGATATATCAAAGTTAAAATAGAAAACGCGGGAATTATTCCGGCCGGAAACCCGGGTGCCGATTCAAAAGCCTGGCTGTTTGTTGACGAAATTGGCGTAAATTAGAGCTAAAATTATTATACGATGCAGGATACTATACTTTCTTCCGAATTTTCTTCCTCCCCGGAATTGGTAGAAAAGCTCTACCAGTATGGCATTACTAAAAACTATCATGAAGGAGACATTATTTTGGATGAAAATGCTTCTATCCGTTCCATTCCGATTGTGATGAAAGGGATGATGAAAGTAATCAGAACAGAAGAGGACGGACGGGAGATCCTGCTGTATTATATCAAATCCGGAGAAAGCTGTATCATGTCTTTTCTGGGCGGAATGCATAATGAAAAAAGTGTTGTAAAAGCAGAAGTGGAAGAAGATTCCGAAATTCTTTTCCTGCCGGTAGACAAAGTTTCCTTATTCATCAAAGAACATCCGGAATGGCTGGATTATATTTTCCGGCTTTATCATAAACGTTTTGAAGAACTTCTGGATATTATCAATGCCATCGCATTTAAAAAAGTAGACGAAAGACTGCTCGATCTGCTGAATAAAAAAGCAGAACTTACCCAGTCCCAAACCATTACCACAACCCATGAACAGCTTGCCAATGAACTGGGAACTGCCAGGGTAGTAGTTTCAAGACTCCTTAAACAGCTGGAAGAGGCCGGCCGGGTAAAGCTTGGCAGAAATAAGATTATTCTCCAGCCATAAAATCGATAAGACTTTCTCTGCCAATATCTGTGGCAATCGATGATCTGCGGGAAATCAGACATTTTATTTATGGAAAACTTTTGTTGAGATGAATTTTATTGTCTTGCCGGTTTTACAGTTTGTGCAGGTTTCTTATTCAGTGGCAAATAGAAATAGCCGATCTCTAAAATTCATGTGCGCTTTTATTCATAATTATATTAAATGTTAAAAGTTTTTGTCTTTAATTAAATCATCTTATGTAACAAAAGTAGCTGTATCCCTGCCGGAATAATTCCATTTTTGCTGTGTAATTATTGTATGAAATGGAAATTATAGGCTATACATCGGCAGTTTTAATAGGGATTTCTCTGGGGTTAATAGGTGGAGGAGGGAGTATTCTCACCGTTCCGGTTCTGGTGTATCTTTTTGGACTTGATGCTTTACTGGCAACGGAATATTCACTTTTTATCGTTGGGATCAGCAGTGCGGCAGGATCTTTAAATTACTTTAAAAAAGGATTGGTTGACCTTAAAACGGCCCTGATATTCGGTATTCCTTCTATTATTTCCATTTTTCTCACACGGCATTATATTGTTCCTTTAATTCCTGCGGAGTTATTTAACATAAGAGGACTAACATTAACAAGAGATATTTTCCTGTTGCTCATTTTTGCCATTCTGATGATTGTTGCCTCTTATAAAATGATCAGAAAAAATAAAGATGAAAATAAGACAGTCAGAAAAGAAAGTAGTTTTCTGGCGGCGGGAGAAGGTTCTCTTGTGGGAATTTTGACAGGTCTGGTAGGAGCCGGAGGTGGCTTTATGATTATTCCTGCTTTGGTGGGGCTTTTAAAAATGCCTATGAAAACAGCAGTAGGAACCTCTCTGGTCATCATTTCCCTGAATTCATTAATTGGATTTTCATCATCGGTCAATCATACTGTAATCGACTGGGAATTTTTAATTGCTGTTACGGGGATTGCTGTTATTGGGATCATCATTGGTTCTTATCTGTCTGGGAAAATCGATGGTAAGAAGCTGAAACCTGCATTCGGATGGTTTATTATGGTGATGGGAGTGTACATTATTTTTAAAGAACTATTCTTTTAAATTTCTTATGTAACAAAAGTAGCTGTACAGGAAACCGGAAATCCGGAAATTTGAATGATTAAAAAACAAAGAAATATGAAAATAGAACAGATTTATACAGGATGTCTTGCACAGGGAGCCTATTATATTGTATCAGAAGGAGAAGCGGCTATTATTGATCCGTTACGTGAAACAAAACCCTATCTTGAAAAACTGGAAAAAGATGGAGTAAAACTGAAATATATTTTCGAAACCCATTTCCATGCAGATTTTGTAAGCGGACATATAGATTTGAGCAGAAATACCGGAGCCCCTATCATCTATGGCCCTTCTGCAGAACCTGAATTTGAGGCAGTAATTGCTGAAGACGGTCAGATATTTGAAATCGGTAAAATCAGGATAAAAGTATTACACACTCCGGGACATACTCTGGAAAGTTCTTCCTATCTGCTGATTGATGAAGAAGGAAAGGAAAAAGCATTATTCAGTGGTGATACCTTATTTTTGGGAGATGTAGGGCGTCCGGATCTGGCCCAGAAAGCTGCGGATATGACCCGGGAAGAACTGGCAGGACTGCTGTATGACAGCTTATATCAGAAGATTCTTCCTTTAAACGGAGATATTATGGTATATCCGGCACACGGTGCAGGTTCTGCATGCGGTAAAAATATGCAGAAAGAAACGGCAGATACCCTGGAGAACCAGAAAAAAACCAATTATGCTTTGAATCAGCCTGATAAAGAATCATTCATCAGGGAGGTTCTTGACGGGCTACTGCCACCACCAGCTTATTTCGGGATGAATGTAGCGATGAATAAAAAAGGATACAACAGCTTCGATGAAGTATTGTCAAAAAGCCTGCATGCCCTGTCGCCACAACAGTTTGAAGAAATAGCAGAAGTGTCCGGTGCTTTAATTCTTGATGTAAGAAACAACAGAAAGTTTGCTGAAGGTTTTATCCCGCAATCTGTGAATATAGGCCTTGATGGTGATTTTGCACCCTGGGCAGGAGCTCTTATTGCAGAGGTAAACCAGCCGATTCTGCTGATTGCAGATGAAGGAAGCGAAGAAGAAGCGGTAACCAGGCTCAGCCGTGTAGGTTTTGACAATGTCCTGGGTTTTCTGAAAGGAAGTTTTAACGCCTGGAAAAACAGTGGAAAAGAAACAGATTCTGTAAACCGTATTACAGCAGAACAGTTCGAGAAGGAAATAAAAGGAAAAAACAGTAAAATTATCGACGTAAGAAAAGAAAGCGAATATAATGCAGAACATATTGAAGGAGCATACAGCAGGCCTTTAGCATATATCAATGAATGGATTGGTGAAATAGATCCCGACGAGCATTTCTATCTGCATTGTGCAGGAGGATACAGAAGTATGATCGCAGCCGGAATTCTTCAGGCAAGAGGATACAGGAATTTTACCGATATTGAAGGAGGTTTCAGTGCCATTGCTGAAACCGGTATTCCGAAAAGTAATTTCGTATGCCAGTCTAAAATTTTAAACCAATAAGAGTAAAAATAAAATACCTATGTTAGAAATTATAAAAGAACCTTGGCCCTGGTATATAGCCGGTCCTTTAATTGGGCTTACCGTTCCCGCTCTTCTTATTCTCGGAAATAAATCTTTCGGGATCAGCTCATCACTGAGGCACATCTGTGCCGCCTGCGTTCCTGCCGGAATCAACTTCTTTAAGTACGACTGGAAAAAAGAAGTCTGGAATCTGTTTTTTGTGCTCGGGATTTTCTTCGGAGGGGTTATCGCTTCTCAATTTTTGCTCAATCCCGGAGAAATTATCGTAAATCCGGAACTGAAAGCAGAGCTGGCAGGCTATGGAATTACAGATTACACCAATCTCGTTCCCGTTCAGCTGATGAATTTTGAAAGCCTTTTTACCTTTAGAGGATTCATCATGATGGTTATTGGCGGATTTCTGGTGGGTTTCGGAACAAGATATGCAGGAGGATGCACCAGTGGTCATGCGATTATGGGGCTTTCAAACCTGCAGTGGCCGTCATTGGTGGCTACAATATGCTTTATGATAGGTGGTTTTATCATGGCCAATCTGATTTTACCGGTTATTCTTTCATTATAATTTAAAAAGATAGTACTCATGATAAAAGAAAAAGAACAGGATATTCGTCATCAGGATGCCATTTGCACCAATGAGACCAACCTTGAACACCAATGGTATCATAACCTTAAATACCTTGCTGCCGGAATTATATTCGGGATCATCTTCGTAAAAGCAGAAGTGGTCAGCTGGTTCAGGATACAGGAAATGTTCCGTCTGCAGTCATTTCATATGTATGGAATTATCGGCAGTGCTGTTTTAGTGGGAATGATTTCCGTGTGGCTGATCAAAAAGTTTAAAATTAAAACTATCTATGGTGAACCCATTACAATAGCATCCAAAAAGTTCAGTAAAGGGCAGATCTACGGCGGACTTATTTTCGGCTTTGGATGGGCTGTTACAGGCGCTTGCCCCGGACCTCTTTTTGCCCAGATCGGAACAGGAGCACTGGCTGTAAGCATTACATTATTGAGTGCGATTGCAGGAACATGGGTTTATGGATATTTCAGAGATAAACTGCCTCATTAATAATCTGATTTTTAATAAAGAAGGACTGTGGAAAAAATCCGCAGTCTTTTTTTCTTTTCCCACCGCCGGAAAATCATTAATTTGTAGTCCAAATAATCTAAACTATGCATACCAGACGAAACTTCATTAAAAAAGCCGCCGCTGCTTCTTTAGCACTAACGATAAACCCTCTTGATCTGATGGCTAAAGAAACACATAATACCTCTAATGTGACCGGGAAACCTATCGTTCTGTCTACCTGGAATTTCGGATTGAAGGCTAATGAAGAAGCCTGGACCATACTCGGAAAAGGAGGAAAAGCCCTGGATGCGGTTGAAAAAGGAGTTCGCCTTGTAGAGTTAGACCCCAAAGAAAGGAGTGTCGGTTATGGAGGGCGCCCGGACAGGGATGGAAGAGTAACGCTGGATGCCTGTATTATGGATGAAAACTATAATATAGGTTCAGTGGCTGCGCTAGAGCACATCAAAAATCCGATCTCTGTTGCCAGGGCTGTAATGGAAAAAACTCCACACGTTATGCTGGTAGGAGACGGAGCTCTGCAGTTTGCTCTTTCACAAGGTTTTAAAAAAGAGAATCTCCTCACTCCGGATTCAGAAAAAGAATGGAAGGAATGGCTGAAAACAAGCCAGTATAAGCCCGTGGCCAATATTGAAAATCACGATACCATAGGGATGATCGCCCTGGATGCACAGGGAAACCTTTCCGGAGCATGCACCACCAGCGGAATGGCCTTCAAAATGCACGGAAGAGTAGGAGATTCACCAATTATAGGTGCAGGACTGTTTGTAGATAATGAAGTAGGAGCAGCTACAGCTACAGGTCACGGAGAAGAAGTCATCAGAACGGTGGGAACCCATCTGGTGGTAGAACTGATGAGACAGGGCAGAAGTCCTCAGCAGGCCTGTAAAGAAGCAGTGGAAAGAATTGTAAAGATCAATCAGAGAAGAAATAAGAACCTGAAAGATATTCAGGTAGGCTTTATCGCGTTAAATAAAAAAGGAGAATATGGTTCTTACTGCATTCAGGACGGATTTAACTTTGCCGTTTATGATCAGAAAGGAAACCGCCTTGAAAAACCGGAATTTGCCTTGAAATAATCTAATAATTAAATTAATCTTTTTAAAATCAACGAAACCAGTATCTGTAATAGTATATTCAATTACAAACGGGCTTTAGTCCGCTAAAAAATAATGATCAAGAACAATGAAAAGAACAATTATCGCCTCTTTATTTTTAATAATAGCCTGTAAAAAAGAGAAGAAAGAACCTGTTACGAAGGCTGAACCACAAAAAGTTGAGATAAAAGAAAATACAGCATCAGAAAATGGCAAAGATGAATCTCAGGCAGCACAAAAGTGGCTGAAAGAAAATATTGAAGCCTATT
This sequence comes from Chryseobacterium indologenes, assembly GCF_001295265.1. Lineage (GTDB taxonomy): Bacteria > Bacteroidota > Bacteroidia > Flavobacteriales > Weeksellaceae > Chryseobacterium > Chryseobacterium indologenes_A. The sequence goes on from NZ_LJOD01000002.1 coordinate 205,333, forward strand.
TTAAAACCGATCTGGGCAGTATGGATAAGGCGATGCAGAAAATAACAACTCAGGAGTATTATGACTATAAAACCGATGCTATGAATGTAGATATGGATGTTGATGGAAGCCTTACAGAAAAGGAATTTCAGGATAAATGGAAAAGTAAGTTTAATACAGAAAAGGCAGGAGTTGGCTCAGGATTTCTTATTTCTGCACAGGACTGGATCCATGTTGAGGTTTCAGACTGTGAATTAGAATCCTCTTCAAAAAATTCATATCTGTTCAGGGTTACTTTATCCGACGATGGTTTTAAAGCGAAATATCCCAGCCAGATCAAGGTTGTAAAAGAAGAGGGTAAATTCCTGATTGCAGACGTTCTTGAAGACCACTCAAATTAAATCAAAAAATAGAAATGTCAAAAATAGAAATAGCATGTTTTAATCCCGAATCCGCAATCATTGCTTTTGAAAACGGAGCAGACAGGATAGAATTGTGTGATGGATTAAGTGAAGGCGGAACCACTCCGGATTTTGAAATAACAAAAGAGCTCAGAACAAAGATTGATATTCCGGTTTTTGTGATGATCCGCCCGAGAGGAGGTGATTTTACCTACTCCGAAGCAGAATTCAATCAGATGAAAAAAGATCTGTTACAGCTGAAATCTTTAAATGTAGACGGCTTTGTATTCGGAATTCTGGATGAACATGAAGAAGTGAATGTAGAGCAGAATACAGCATTGGTTGAACTGGCACAACCCCTTCCCTGTACTTTTCACCGTGCCTTTGACAGAGCAAAAGATCTGGAGGAGTCCCTGGAAAAAGTGATAAGTTGCGGTTTTAAAACTATTCTGACTTCAGGACAGAAACCTAATGTTTCAGAAGGAATGAATAACCTGAAAAAGCTGGTTGAACTTTCCGCTGGAAGAATAGAAATTCTTGTTGGTGGAGGTTTGCGTTCCACTAATATTGAAGAAATCAGAGCTTTTACAAAAGCCGGTTATTTCCATTCCTCAGCTATTACAGATGGAGGTTCTATTGCCAATCCTGATGAAGTTATTGCATTGAAAAATAAATAGCTATAAACCAGAATAGAGTAAAAAGATGGAAATTTTGCGTTTCAGAAAAACAAAAAATTAAAATACTTTTTGAAATCTGTACAGGAACTGAATTCAATTTCTCATGCACAGATACTGACCTATCTGAAGCTATCCAGTATAAAGCTTGGACTTCTTATTAATTTTAACACTGAACTGATCAAATACGGAATCCACAGAATCGTAAACAAACTTACCGATGAATAAAACTACTTTTTTTCTTTTTATTTTTCTCTTCATTCAGAACATTGTTTCGGCGCAGTTTTCAGAACGTAACCTGTCTCCTGAAAAATGGCAGTTTAAAAATATAAAAGAAAAGGAATGGCTGACAGCAAAAGTTCCGGGAACTGTTCATCTGGATTTGATGGATCATAACATCATTCCCGATCCCTTCAAAGATGAAAATGAAAAAAAAGTACAGTGGATAGAAAATGAAGACTGGGAATACCAGACCCGATTTACTATTTCCCCGAAAGAATTAGGAAATCAGCATATAGATCTTGTATTCAGCGGGCTTGATACGTTTTCAGAAATTTTTCTGAACGGAAAGCTGCTGGCCAAAACAGATAATATGTTCAGAAAGTGGGAAATCCCGGTGAAAGAGTTTTTAAAAGAAGGTGAAAATGAGCTGAAAGTTAAATTTAAATCAGCCGTTAAGGAAGGGAAAAAGCTGGCTGAAAAAGTTCCGTTCACCATGCCTGAATCTCCAAGAAGTTTTGTGAGGAAAGCGCAATATCAATTTGGCTGGGACTGGGGGCCGAGACTGGTAACCGCAGGAATCTGGAAAGATGTGAAACTGGAATTCTGGAACCGTGCCAAAGTAAATAATATTCAGGTTCAGCAGCATACCGTAACCAATTCACTGGCTAAAATTTCTTTTAATATGGAAATTTTTGCCGAAGAAGAAGGAGAGTATTATGTCGGGTTTAATATTAATAGAGGAACATACCGTTTTATCCTTAAAAAAGGGCTGAATACCATTGCCGTTCCTTATACTATTAAAAATCCAAAATTATGGCAGCCAAACGGATGGGGAAATCCCAATTTAATAACAACAAAAATTACCCTGTATAAATATAAAGGAGGATGGGTAATAAAAGACAGTGAGGTAAGATATGGTCTCAGGACAGTAGAATTGGTTCAGGAAAAAGATGAAAAAGGAAAATCATTCTATTTTAAAGTGAATGGAAAACCTTTATATGCAAAAGGAACCAACTGGATTCCGGGGGACAGCTTCTCACCCAGAATGACCAGAGAAAAATACCGGCAACTCATTAAAGATACCAGGGAAGCTAATATGAATATGATCCGCATCTGGGGCGGCGGAGTGTATGAAGATGATGAATTTTATAAAGCCTGCGACGAAAACGGGATTCTGATCTGGCAGGACTTTATGTTTGCAGGGAGTTTTTATCCTGCTGATGATCATTTCCTGAACAATGTAAAAGAAGAAGTAAAAGATCAGGTCCTCAGACTGCAGAACTATCCGTCAATAGCTTTATGGTGTGGTAATAATGAAATTGATGAAGCTATTGTCAACTGGGGGTATCAGAAGCAGTTTAAATATTCAAAGAATGACTCACTGCAGGTATGGAAAGACTACAGAAAGCTTTTCCATGAAACAATTCCCAATACCCTGAAAGAAAGCCTAACCCCCGATAAAAATATTTACTGGCCGAGCTCCCCGTCTATAGGTTGGGGACACAAAGAAAGCCTTACCGAAGGAGACTCCCATTATTGGGGCGTATGGTGGGGTGAGCAGCCTTTTGAAATTTATAATGATAAAGTGGGGCGTTTCATGTCCGAATATGGGTTTCAGGGTATGCCGTCTTTAGAAGCAGTAAAGTTTATGTTCTCCGGAACCCCTGAGCTGAAGCTGCAGAATCCTGTCGTTAAAGCTCATGAAAAACATTCCAGAGGATGGGAAATCATCAACGGGTATATGAATCGGGATTACAAAATTTCGGAAGACTTTATAAAATACAATTATATTTCCCAGCTGTTACAGGCCAGGGGAATGAAGATTGCCGTTGAAGCCTACCGCAGGGCAAAACCTTATAATATGGGAACTTTATACTGGCAGCTGAATGATTGCTGGCCCGTAGTTTCATGGTCTTCCATAGATTATCTCGGAAACTGGAAAGCCCTTCATTACCAGATGAAACGAAGCTTTGAGCAGCAGGCAATTTTAACAGAAGAAAAAAACGGGATTTTAAATTTTTACGCAGTTAATGATGGATTAGATAAATTTGATGATGTTAGTATTGAAATTAGGGCTCTAAATTTTGAAGGAAAAATTCTATCGGATATCAGCTCTGTTCCGGACGGGAAAGTATTGGAAAGCGTCCTTAAATTAGATCCGGTTGAAATTGAGACTCTGATTCCTGTGGCTGATAAAAACAAAACCTTTTTACAATTGATATTAAAAGACGGGAATGGAAAAATAATTGCGCAGAATATTCATTTCTTTTCCAAACCCAACGAAATGAAACTTACAAAACCTAATCTTCAGGTTAAACAGATTTCTCCAACGGAAATTGAACTGTCTACAAATGTCCTTGCCAAAGATATTTACCTGATGGGAGATACACATTTCAGTGATAATTTCTTCGATCTGCTGCCCAATACCTCAAAAAAGATATTACTTTCAAAGCCATTGGATAAAGTTGAAGTAATGAGTCTTTGGGATGCATTGAGATAATAAAATTTAAGGGGTAAATCATTTAACCCAAACAACAGTTTCCTTATCTGAATCGTAACCATACCCGAAAAAATATAAATATTACTCCTCCAACTGAAAAATCAGCCGTAACTTTGCAGAATATTTCTTTAACGTTATGGTAAATTTTGTTCTGATTGCAGTGTGCATTATAGCAGGAATGATATTCAAAGCAACAAAATCTATCCACCCGGATGCCCATAAAGGCATTAATACCTGGATTCTTTATCTTGCCCTGCCGGCAGTTTCTTTCAAATATCTTCCGAAAGTAAAATGGACTACAGAAATGCTGTTTCCTATTGCAGCCACTTTTCTGATCTCTGTGTTCTGTTTCTTTTTTATGATGTTTTACAGCAAAAGCAGAGGTTATTCAAGGCGATCCAGAAGTACCCTTGAACTGGCAAGCGGTTACAGCAATACCTCTTTCATCGGATTTCCGTTAATCAGTGCTTTTTATGGAGAAAGTCTTCTGAGTATTGCCATTATCTGTGATCAGACGATGTTTTTTGCCCTTTCAACACTAGGAATTATTGCGGCAGTAAAAGGCGGAAGCAGATCCGGGAAAGTAAGCGCCATATTTATCCTGAAAAGGCTGATTACATTCCCACCGCTCATAGGCTGTATCTCTGCTTTGGTGCTTTCACAGTTCATTGATTTTACTTTTGCAGAGCCTTTCTTTGATAAACTGGCGGCCACAGTAAGCCCTTTGGCTTTATTCTCAGTAGGATTACAGCTGAAATTCAACGGCTGGAAAAAGCTAATTCCGCAAATGTCCGCATCCATGCTTTATAAATTGATTCTGGCCCCGGCTCTTGTTTTGGGAATGGCTTTACTTTTAGGAATAAAAGGAGATGTTGCCAAAATTACCATATTTGAAGCTGCCATGCCAACTCTGGTTACCTCCAGTATCATTGCAGAACAGTTCAGGCTCAATACAAAACTCACCAATCTTATTATTGGAGTCAGCATTATTGTAGGCTTTATCACTTCTGCTTTCTGGTACCAGATTACAGAACTGCTTTTCTGAAAAGCAAAGGGTTTTTTATAATTACAAAAGGATTTTTATTTGAATTTTGCGTTGGAATTCTTTTTCTAAACATAAAGATTCAATTCCAATAAAAATTGCAGTTCTCTGAAGAAAAATCTAATTTTACACTTTAAAATTTTCCCTTGCAGTACGCCCAGATTGTTTTACCGCTTAATTTGAAAGGATCTTTTACCTATAAAGTTCCTGAAGAACTGATGTTGAATATTCAGGCCGGAATGCGTGTTCTCGTCCCATTCGGAGGAAAAAAAATCTATACGGGAATTGTTTTTGAACTTCATAACAACGCACCGGAAAGCTTTGTCGCTAAAGAAGTCATCAGCATCCTTGACGAAAACCCTATTTTACCTGAAGAACAAATCCGTTTCTGGGATTGGCTCTCCGAATATTATCTGTGCGGATTAGGAGAAATCTACAGGTTTGCATTCCCTTCCTCCCTTAAGCTGGAAAGTGAGACATACTTAAAATTAAAGCCCAATGTAACAGTTGATTTTGAAAATCTGGACGTTAATGAAATGTATCTTATCCAGGCTCTGGAAGTTCGCCAGCTGATCAATCTTACCGATATTGAAGCTTTTATTCCTAAAAAAGAGATCATTAAAACAATCAATTCCCTGATTGATCTTCAGTATATTGAGATTGATGAAAAGGTCGCGGAAAAATATAAAGCCAGGGAGGTCGCTTATGTTAAAATAAATGATGAGGTTTTAAAGAACCAGAACCTGACGGATATTCTGATAAAGCTTAACAGAGCTTCCAGACAGAAAGAGCTTTTCCTTGCCATTCTTGAAAAACAGACAGAGCATCCTGAAAATCCCATTAAAAAAGCAGAACTTTTTGAGGATGGCTATTTCGGAAGCTCCCATTTTAAACCCCTTGCAGATAAAGGTCTTGTTGAAGAATATTATATGCAGAAAGACAGGATTGAAAGTTATGAAGGAGAAATAGAAGAGATTGAAGAACTTTCCGAACAGCAGAAAATCGCTAAATCCGAAATTGATGAAGCGTTTGAGGAAGGCCGCAATGTCTTGCTTCACGGCGTAACATCTTCCGGAAAAACCCATATTTATCTTGAGAAAATTGAAGAATGCATCAGCGAAGGTAAAAATGTACTTTTTCTGCTTCCTGAAATTTCTCTCACCAAGCAAATTACTCAAAGGCTTGAAAAAAAGTATGGAAGACTGCTCGGATTCTACCACCAGAAACTGACGGATTTTGAACGGGTGGAAGTATGGCGCAGAGTAAGGCAGAATGATATAAAAATTCTTATTGCAACAAGGAATGCCCTGTTTCTGCCTTTTCAGAACCTGGGATTGATTATCGTAGATGAAGAGCATGATTCTGCTTACCGGCCTAGGGAAGTATCCCCGTATTTCAATGCAAAAGATGCTGCCCTTGTTTTAGGGAATTTCTATGGAGCCGGAGTTATTCTGGGATCTGCAACACCATCTGTAGAAAGTTATTATGCCGCCAGAAAAGAGAAAATGAAATATATTTTTCTGAATGAAAGATTCGGAAATGTAAACCTGCCGGAATATGAACTGATCAATTTTAAAGAAGCCCAGGAATCCAAAAAGGTCTCCGGAAACTTCTCTTTACATCTCATTGATGAGATAAAAAAAACACTGGCTGAAAAAAATCAGATCATTATACTCCATAACCGCCGCGGCTATGCTAATGTAGTGGAATGCGAGACCTGCGGCTATGTGAATTACTGCTCAAACTGTGATGTGGTAATGACGTATCATAAGGCTGCTAACGAAATGAAATGCCATTATTGCGGTCAGAAAGCCTCAAAGCCCAGAACCTGCCCGAAATGCTATTCCGAAAACCTTAACGAAAGAGGAGTAGGAGTGGAGCAGATTCATGAAGAAGTCTCCAGGCTGTTCCCTGACAATGAAGTGGATCGAATGGATGTGGATTCTATGCGTAAGAAATTCGCCTACGAAAAGCTTTATGAGAAAATAGAAGAAAGAGAAACGGATATCGTGGTTGGAACCCAGATGATTTCCAAAGGACTTGATTTCGATCATATTGAGCTGGTAGCCATTCCAAAGGCCGATTCATTATTGTATGTTCAGGATTTCAGAGCAGAAGAAAGAGCCTATCAGCTCATTACACAGGTTTCCGGAAGAGCCGGAAGGGTTTCCGGAAAAGGGAAAATCTTAATTCAGACCTATAATCCGGAGCATTCGGTCTTCCAGCTTATTAAAATGAACAATCCTGCGAAGATCTACAAATACATCCTTACCGAGCGTCAGAAGTTTCACTATCCTCCGTTCACAAAACTGATTATGATTGAGCTGAAGCACAGAAGAGAAGATAAAGCCAACCGTGCTTCATTATTTCTGGGTTCAGTTCTGAGAAAATATCTTCCCGGAGACTGTGTGCTGGGACCCGAAAAAGCCCAGATCGGTAAGCTGAATAATCTATACCAGTTCCAGATTATGCTTAAACTTCCACGCGGAAAGAACTATGAGAAGTTTAAAGCTTTGGTTTTATTAAGTTTGAAAGAATTTGATGAAATCACTGCTTATCAAAGCATTAAAAAAGGCGTTTTTGTTGATTTTTAACAATTTTTAACAAAATTTACACTCTTTTATAACGGGTAAGTGGTCTGTTATCTGACAATAATTTCTACTTTTGATCGTTGATTAAATGTTTGGCTCCCCTATTAAATGATTTAACCTTTCATTTTTTATGGTGTCAAACCATAGAACAAAAAAAGATAGATGGTAAATTTCAGAAAATATATTTCAGGTGCAGCGGTATTGGCTTCTGGGTTTTTCCTTGCTCAATCTACCGTTTCTACTGTTCTTTACTCACAGGCTTACGATAATCAGAAAAATAGTTTGAATCTGCCTTCTCCCATCACATCGGTGGCTGAGAAAGCGGTTTTGTCGGCCAAAGAACTCGTAGATATTAATGTAAACACAATGATGGCGGATCCTGTGCTTAAAAATGCAAACTGGGGATTCGTAGTGTATGATCCTAAAACGAAGAAAGTAATCTCTTCGTACAATGAAAACTCTCCTTTAGTTCCGGCCTCTACAACTAAACTTCTGACTACAGAAACAGCCATGAGTCTACTGGGTGAAAATTACCGGTGGATGACCCAGCTGGAATATTCAGGAACGATTGATGAAAACGGAACACTAAACGGAAACCTGTATGTTGTAGGCAGCGGCGATCCTTCTCTGGGAACCAATAAAGCAGGAGCCTGGTCGTACAGAGACATTGTTTCAGACTTCATGGGCGGACTTTCACGCGAAGGAATCAGAAAGGTAAATGGTGATATTATCATTCAGACAGCGCTTTTCAAAGGCAATATTACAAAGCTTCCGGAAAATGTTGTATGGCTTGAAAACAATAATTACTATCTGCCTGTAGGAACTACGCGGGAAATTAATCCAGCCAACGAAAAGCTGATCGTGAAAAAAGCAGGTTTCTCCTCAGAGAAAAAGTTTTTCTATGTTTCTCCATATGCCCATCAGATGGTATATGCCGAAAAATACGACGGAGACGGAACTTTAACCACCAAATTGCCTGATGCCCCGGCTTATCTGGCCAATACCTTCAGAACAACCATGATCAAAGGTGGAATTCCGGTTACAGGAAAGGTAACTCCTAAAATGACAGATGCAGCTCCTGAAAGCAGAAAACTGGTAGCAGCTTATAAATCCCCGACACTGGCCGATATTATTTATTACACCAACCAGCACAGTGACAATTCCCTTGCAGAAGCCTTATTGAAAACTGTAGGCTTCCAGAAAATGGGTGACCAGACCTCCGAATCAGGAAGAATGGTAGTGACCAACCATCTGAAAGAATCAGATTTTGATATGCTTGGCCTGACTTATATGGACGGAAGCGGACTTTCAAGAAGCAATAATGTAACTCCTATCTCTCAGGTGAAGTTTCTGTCTTCTTTAATGGATGAAAAATACTATAAAACATATCTGAGCTCACTGCCGGTAGGCGGACAGTCCGGAACTCTGAAAAGAATGTTTCTGGGAACAGGAAACGGACAGGTTTTTGCCAAGACAGGTACTTTGAATAAAGTGAAAACCTTAGCAGGGTATCTGAAAACCAATTCAGGAAAAACGCTGGTTTTCTCTTTAATGGTGAACAACTATTCAGGATCGGTAGATATGGTAAAGAAGAGAATGGAAAAAATTCTTGAGCCTGCTCTGGATCTTTAGAAAAAAATATTTATTCAATAATATAAAAGCCTTTTAATCAATGATTAGAAGGTTTTTTTTTATCTTTGATTAAATCTAATGATCTGAGTATGAGAAAATTTTATCTTTTAATCATAGGCATACTGGTTTCTTCTCTGTTTTATAGCCAGCAGCAGGACGCTAACATTGAAATGAAAGGACTGATTACAAAGGAAATGAATGCTTTTGCTAAGAAAATGACCTCATTCAACGTCAATCCCAATACCCTGAATTATGATCTCCAGTACCAGAGGCTGGATGTATCTTTAAATCCTGAGGAACACATGATTACAGGATCCGTTACCTCACATTTTAAGCCTAATCAGCCCATCAGCAGTATTTATTTTGATCTGACGAATGTTCTGACGGTTTCCCAGGTACAGTATCACGGTGTCAGTATTCCTTTTCAGCAGCTTCCTACCAAAGAAATAAAAATAGATCTTCCGGCTTCCGTGCCTGCCAGTACACTGGATTCACTTACGATTCATTATTCGGGACCGCCATCTACAGAATATAATGCTTTTTCAGTTGGCCTGCAAAGCAATATACCGGTTCTTTCAACATTGAATGAACCTTATGGTGCTCAGGATTGGTTTCCGACAAAACAAAGCCTTAACGATAAAATTGACCGGTTTGATTTTAAAATTACAACACCTGCACAATACAGTGTCGCCGCCAATGGAAAACTCATGTCTGAAACCTCCCTTCCCGGAGGACAGAAGCTGACTTTCTGGAGAACCATATATCCAACGGTAGCTTACCTGATCGCATTATCCATTACCAACTTTGTCAAGCTGAATGATACCATAGGAAATCCGCCTTTTCCGTTTGTGAATTATGTATATCCGTCTACCAGCGCCAATACCACAAGCATGGAAAATATAGAGTGGACGAAACAGATCATGAATACCTTTGAAACTTATTTCGGACCTTATCCTTTCCGGGAAGAGAAATACGGACACATGGAATTTAAGTACGGTGGCGGAATGGAGCATCAGACCATGACCTCCATGGGAGGCTGGACCAAACATCTTATTGCTCATGAGCTCGCTCACCAATGGTTTGGTGACAAAGTTACCTGTGGAGCCTGGAATGACATCTGGCTGAATGAAGGATTTGCCACATTCGGAACACACGTATCCAATGAAAAACTCATCATGACCCAAGCTGAATTTATGAATTATCTGATAAGCCAGATCAATATCATCACTGCTTCTCCTGATGGAAGCGTATATGTGCCGGATGCCGGCCTGCCGAGTGTAGGAAGGGTTTTCGATAGCAGATTATCCTATATCAAAGGTGCTTATATTTTAAGAATGATCAAATGGATATTAGGAGATACAGCTTTTTACCAGGCCATCAGAGAATATCATGCAAGACCGGCTCTTGCTTATAATTATGTGAGAACTTCAGACTTTAAAGCTTCACTGCTTCAGTCCACCGGAAAAGATTTTACAGAGTTTTTTAACGACTGGCTTTATGGAGAAGGCTATCCTTCCTATACAACAAAATGGAGGCAGACCGGGAATCAGCTCCTGTTTAAAGTTTCCCAGACCCAAAGTTCTCCAACAGTAAGCTTTTTTGAAATGCCTTTACCTGTAAAAGTTACAGGAACAGGCGGTGAAATTGCTTATTTTACCTTAAACAATACCTTTAATAATCAGGGGTTTGTAGAAACGGTATCTTTTCCTGTAGCGAATATTCAGTTCAATTATGAATACCAGATTCTGGAAAAAAACTCCACAGTGGTCCTGGATAATACACTGAGCATATCTTCTGTGGAAAAGGAAAATTTTGCCCTCTATCCGAATCCCTCCAAAAATGAGTTTTATATTAAAGGAATAGACAGAACTACAGAGTTTTCTATTCATTCTGCGGGCGGAAGGCTTGTAAAAAAAGGAACTTACCAGCCGGAAAAAGCGGTATCCATTTCAGATCTGGTGCCTGGAACCTATATTTTCACAATACAGGAAAAAAATATAAAATTTCTAAAACATTAAACATCTCAAAGGATATTTATTTTAACGATTTTTCAAGAAAAAAATCATCTTATTAGAAATATCTTTTATTTTTAGGCTAAAAAGTGTTTATTTTGTGTTCAGAATTAATTTCTGAATATGAAAACATTTTATTTTTTTGTTGCATGTGCATTGCTGTCACAACCGTTTTACAGTCAGGATCGTAAGGAAAATATAGAAAGGAAGGGGCTGACGGCAAAGGAAATGCAGTCTTATGCCAACAAAATGGCTGCCGGTAACATCAACCCGAATACTTTAAATTATGATCTGCAATACCAGAGAATGGATCTTACCCTCACTCCGGGATCGTCTGCTATTTCAGGTTCGGTGACCTCACATTTTAAGCCCAATCAGAATATGAGCAGCATTTATTTCGATTTTACGAATGTGCTGCCGGTTTCCCAGGTGAAATATCACGGAGTCAATATTCCTTTTCAGCAGCTGGTTACCAAAGAAATAAAGATAGACTTTCCGGCTTCTGTTCCGGCCAATACACTGGATTCACTTACGATTCACTATTCCGGATCTCCTACGGCAACGGATATTTTCTTTAATAATACGCAGGGCGGAACTCCTGTTCTTTCCACATTAAGCCAGCCTTACGGGGCACAAGACTGGTTTCCAACAAAACAAAGTCTTAACGATAAGATCGACCGGTTTGATTTTAAAATTACAACCCCATCACAATATAATGTAGCTGCCAACGGAAAGTTAATGTCTGAAACCTCAGTTGCAGGCGGACAGAAGCTGACATTCTGGAGAACCATGTATCCCACAGCTGCTTATCTGATTGCGCTTTCAGTTACCAATTTTGTTAAAATAAACAGTACGATTGGCAATCCGCCGTTTCCGTTCGTTAATTATGTGTATCCTTCTACCAATGGAAATACAACAAGCATGGCCAATATAGAATGGACCAAGCAGATGATGGATACTTTTGAAACTTATTTCGGACCTTATCCTTTCCGTAACGAAAAATACGGTCATATGCAGTTTACCTGGGGCGGAGGAATGGAACATCAGACGATGTCGTCTATGGGAGCCTGGAGCAAAGATCTTATTGCCCACGAACTTGCCCACCAGTGGTTCGGTGACAAAATTACCTGCGGGACCTGGAATGACATTTGGCTGAATGAAGGTTTTGCTACTTTTGGCGAACATCTGGCGTATGAAAAGCTCCTGATGACTAATAGCGAATTTTTGAATTACCTGCAGGGACAGAAAACTTATATTACCGGGGGTACCGGCGGAAGTACCTATGTTCCTGATACGGGATTATCAAACGTAAACAGAATTTTTGACAGCAGGTTGTCTTATTCCAAAGGAGGATATATTGTAAGAATGATCAAGTGGATTCTGGGAGATGCCGCTTTCTATCAGGCCATGAAAGATTACCTTTCAAGACCGAATTTAGCGTATGGCTATGCAACAACCTCAGATTTTAAAGCTTCATTATTGCAGTCCACCGGAAAAGATTTTACAGAATTTTTCAATGACTGGCTGTATGGTGAAGGATATCCTATTTATACTACCCGATGGAAACAGACCGGAAACCAGATCAGGTTTAAAGTTTCCCAGACACAAAGTTCACCAACGGTTAGCTTTTTTGAAATGCCTTTGCCTGTAAAAGTAACTGGAACAGCCGGACAGACTGCCTATTTTACCTTGAATAATACGGCAAATAACCAGTATTTTGTAGAAACGGTTGCTTTCCCTGTGGCGAGTGTTCAGTTTAATTATGAATACCAGATTCTTGAAAGAAACTCAACGGTGATCCAGGATAATACGCTGAGTGTGTCTTCTGTGGAAAAAGAAAGTTTTGCCCTGTACCCAAATCCGGCTAAAAACGAAATGTATTTAAAAGGAGTTGACAGAGCAACGGAATATTCTGTCCATACAGCAGACGGAAGACTGGTAAGAAAAAGTATCTATCAGCCGGGACAGGCGATCGGTATATCAGATCTGGTTCCGGGATCTTATATTTTTACGGTGAAAGAACAGCATATTAAATTCATAAAACGTTAAAAATATTTTAAAACAGGTATTTAAAATACAACGATATTGCGATTTCATTATTTTTGTTAATTAAAACTTTTAACTAAAACTTGAAATTATGAGGACTTTATTACTGTTTTGTTTATTCGGAAGTGCGCTTCTGTTTGCCCAGCAGGAGAACTGCAGCCTGAAAAAGTCTGAATTCATAGAAGCGACCGCCGTTGATAAAAATGATATTCTGTGTATCGCTAAAAATTCAGAAAAACCCAATACTGTGTTTTATACGCTGGCCAGTTGGTGCGCGCCTTGTATAGAGCACCTTCCGGATGCTCTTCAGCTTGAAAAAGATTATAATACCAATGTGTATGTTGTTCTGGTAGAAGGGGAAGATGATAAAAGAATAAGCAGAGCCGTAAATATTGTGAAGAACATGTCCGCAGACGCCAAAATACTGGTGCTGAAAAATAAAGTATTTCCTGGAGGGGTTAAAAAACGCAACAGGACTTTTGCAGAACAGATGACACCACCACAGTTTGAAATGATTCCTGATTTCTCCAAATTTATTGTAGTGAATAACCAGGGAGAAGTAAAAATCGTAACCAACTGGAAAGATTATAAAAAGTTAGATAAGAAAACCACGGAAAATGTACAGCAGATGCTGGCACATACTGTAATTCCGGTTATTAAATAATCTGATTTTAAGGATCGTAAATAACACAGCCGTTTCGTAAGATTGAAACGGCTTTTTTTATTAAATTAGCACATCTAAAAAATATACTAAAAATGATCTCTGAAAAATATCTTCAACATTTACAGAACGAACTTCAAAACATTGAAAATGACGGCCTTTATAAAAGAGAAAGAATCATTACGTCTCAACAAAGCGCTGAAATTGAAGCCAACGGGAAAAAGCTTTTGAACTTCTGTGCTAATAATTATCTGGGATTATCCAACAATCCGGAGGTAATGAAAGCTTCGCAGGATATGATAGAATCTCATGGATACGGAATGTCATCCGTACGTTTTATCTGCGGAACACAGGATATTCACAAGCAATTGGAGAAAAAAATTGCAGATTTCTTAGGTCTTGAAGATACCATCCTTTATGCAGCGGCTTTTGATGCTAATGGCGGAGTCTTTGAACCTTTATTTACTGAAGAAGATGCAATTATTTCAGATGAGCTTAACCATGCGTCTATTATTGATGGGGTACGTCTTTGTAAAGCAGCAAGATACCGTTACAAAAACAACAATATGGAAGATCTGGAAGCACAGTTAATCGCTGCTTCTGAAAAAAATCACCGTTTCAAAATTATTGTTACCGACGGGGTTTTCTCTATGGACGGAATTGTTGCAGATCTAAAAGGAGTTTGTGATTTAGCAGATAAATATGATGCTTTGGTGATGGTGGATGATTCCCACGCAACCGGTTTTATCGGAAAAACAGGCCGTGGAACCCACGAAGCCAATGAAGTAATGGGAAGAGTAGACATTATCACTTCTACCCTGGGAAAAGCCCTTGGCGGCGCTTTGGGCGGATTTACTTCCGGTAAAAAAGAAATTATTGATATGCTGAGACAGCGTTCAAGACCCTATTTATTCTCCAATTCACTGGCGCCTGGTATCGTAGGAGCAGCTTTGAAAGTTCTGGATATGATCTCTGATGATACGTCACTTCGTGATAAGGTAATGGAAAATGCAGAATATTTCAGAACCCAGATGAAAGCGAAAGGATTTGATATTCCTGATGGTGATGCAGCTATTGTTCCTGTCATGCTTTATGACGCTCCGCTTTCCCAGAAAATGGCTGAGAAATTGATGGATGAAGGAATTTACGTGATTGGATTCTTCTACCCTGTAGTACCGAAAGGAAAAGCAAGAATCAGAGTACAGCTTTCTGCTGCGCACACCAAAGAACATCTTGACAAAGCCATTGCTGCTTTTGAAAAAGTTGGAAAAGAATTAGGGGTGATTTCTTAAGATAAAAAAATCTACATTTGTAGAATAAAAACAGGATTTCTTATATTTAGAGAAATCCTGTTTTTTTATCCAGGGGATTGGACATATTAACAATAAAGAAAAATTGAAATATATCACTTTTACAATAATTGATGCTATTTCTTTTAGTAATTAACCTCAGTTCTGGATAAGAATATCTGATATATGCCGGTTTGAAGCTGGATGATGGAAGAGGGAAGTTATGAAAGTCATTAACAACAAATATTGATCTATTTTTATTGTATTTAATTTTCCGGAGGCTTTCAATACCTATAACTAAAATTAACTTCCAGCCTCCTTCTTCCATTTTCCTGCCTTTTAGATTTAAACTCCTTAACCCGAACTCACGTTAATTAAATAATTGTAGTTAAAAAAATGTTATTGCTGAATAGATGATAATGTAATATATTTGGAACACTAACTATAATAACCATTTTGTGAAAAAATATTTACTTCTTTTTGTTTTTTTTGGCTTTTTCAAAACAATTTATGCTCAATCTGATGATTACAAATCAATACTTACTGTAAGTGCTTTTGCTCCTTTTCGTGACCAACGCTATAATATAGGTTATATGCGGAAAATAAATGAAAGATGGTGGGTTGGAAGCGAAGTGGCATATGGAACCGATAAAATAACTCCTGTAAATATTGGCAATTTTGAAGGGAAAAACAAGGTTTTTGAGATAAAACCGGAAGTTTTTTACAGTTTGGCGCCCCAATCAAGATTAAAACATTTTGTATCAGCAGAAGCTTTCTATTTAAATCAAACAGGAAAAAATATTTCAGGAAAATATTACGACGAAAATGATGTTTATTATTCTTTTAGTTCAGCAGATTATAAAAGAACCAAATATGGATTAAATATTAACTATAGCATTTTGCTTCATAAAAAGTCTTCATGGTTTGGTTTTATGCCTAAAATTGGCTTTGGTATCAGACAAAAAAATATTTCTTATACTAATATGACAGGAAAGGAAGAAGAAGATGCTCCTATAGATGGCCTTCCTTTTGATTATCATTCAAATCGGCAAGGTTCCAATTTGGGTTTCAATTTTAATGTTGATATGAAATTCATTTTCAAATTCTAAAAAATATTTAATCTTTATTATTTTAAGCTAAAGATTTTAGATTAAATTCTCTTTTTTTCCGAAATAAACTATCTTTGCAAACAAATTTTTAGGATGCTGTATACTGTCATCAAAGCTTTACATATTATCTTCATGGTAAGCTACTTTGCGGGAATTTTTTATCTCGTGAGGATTTTCGTTTACTATAAAGATACCGATGAATTTCCGGAAGAAAAAAAGAAAATTCTGAGAGAGCAGTACACTTTTATGGCCAGAAGGCTGTGGAATATTATCACAGTTCCTGCCGGGGTAATCATGGCGGTATGCGGATTGGTCATGATCTTTTTAAATACCGGGTTGATGAAAATGCCGTGGTTTCATTTAAAGCTTACCTTCCTTATCGGGCTTGCCATTTATCATTACTGGTGCTGGAAAAAAGTGCTGAAACTTAAAGAACTGAACGGAAATACCATGGAAACAGCCAATATCAAACTGAGACAGGCCAATGAGATTGCAACCTTCATTCTCTTTCTTGTGGTGTTTACCGTGATCCTGAAATCTTCAGTAATTGAATACTGGTGGCAATTAATCGCAGGATTTTTCGTTCTTGTATTTCTGATCATGATGACCGTTAAACTCGTTAATAAAAATAAAAGAAAACCTTAAAGATGTATTAGGGTAAGAAGCAGGTTAAACCGGTTCAGTCCGCGGCAACCAGTCTTAACTGATATTTCATAACTCTTAACTATAAAACATGTTTGCAATTTTAAAGAAAGAACTTTGGAGTTATTTCGGAAACTGGAGCGCGTGGGTAATCATTGCAGCCTTCAGTCTGATAACAACTCTTTTTCTGTTTTTTTTCGAGAATGATTCTAATATTTTTGAAATTGGAATGGCCTCCCTTCAAAGCTATTTTGTACTCGTTCCGTGGCTGTTGATGTTTATTATTCCAGCCCTTTCCATGAAAACCTTTGCCGAAGAGCAGCAGACGGGAACCCTGAACTGGCTTTTTTCCCAGCCGCTGAAAGTTTCGGAACTGGTAACAGGAAAGTTTCTTTCCGTATGGATTGTAGGTATCTTATGCCTTATTCCATCATTAATCTATCTTTATACGGTTTACGTTTTGGGTGTTCCTGCCGGAAATATTGATCTGGGAATGACCTTCGGGAGCTATATCGGACTGATTATTTTAATAGCAGCTTTCTCAGGAGTGGGAATTTTAGCCTCTTCATTATCACAGAACCAGATCATGGCCTATCTGCTGGGTGTTTTCATGTGCTTCATCATGTATTTCGGAATAGAGCAGCTGGCGAGTTATAAGCTTTTGGGAGGAGCGGATTTTATTCTTCAGAACCTGGGCTTCTATCAGCATTTCTTAGGATTTACCAGAGGACTTATCGATCTTAAAGATGTGGCTTATTTCATTCTGATAATCGGCGCAGCTTTAGTATTGTCTAATCATTTTATCAATAAAAAGAAGTAGAATTATGAAGAAGATACACGCTAAATCTCCACTGGGAATTTTCCTGTTTGCTATTGTACCTTTGGTTATTCTGCTGGCTTATTCAGGCATCAGGCTGGATCTTACCAAAGAAAAAAGATATACGCTTTCAGATAACACTATAAAAGTGCTGGAGTCGGTTAAAAAGCCTATAACGGTTGATGTTTATCTTGAAGGAGACTTTCCGGCAAGCTTCAAGCAGCTCCAAAGTGAAACCCGTTTCATGCTGGAAGAGTTCAGAAAGATCAATCCGAAGATCGATTTTAAATTTATTGATCCTATTAAAACCAAAATGTCACAGGATACCCTGATGGCAATGGGAATGCAGCCTTCTGTACTTCCTGATGTGAAAGACGGGAAAATCTCACAGATTACCCTTTTTCCATATGCGGTAATCAAATATGACAAGAGAGGAGTTTCTATCCCTTTGGTCGTACAGCAGGCCGGAATAGATGCTAATGAGCAGCTTACAAGGTCTATTGAAGGACTGGAATACAGCTTGATTTCTAACATCAAAAACATTGCAGCCGATAAAAGAAAAAAAGTTGGAGTTTTGGTTAATCATGATGAGCTAAGTCCTGAAGAATTTCACGGCTTTATGCAGCTGGCACTGGAAAATTACGATGCAGGTCCTGTTATCCCAAAAAACCAGACTGAACTTACGCAGGCTGATGTTCCATTGCTGAAACAGATGAGTGCACTGGTCATTGCAAAGCCAAGAAAAGCATTTACGGATAATGAAAAAGTAATTCTTGACCAGTATATCATGAATGGCGGAAAGACTTTGTGGATGATTGATGCTGTGAATGCAGAGATGGATACCCTTACAAGATCTAAAAAAGTAATGCCTTTCCCGGTTGACATCAATATGACAGATTTTTTCTTCAACTATGGACTGAGAATCAATCCGGCACTGGTAAAAGATGTGAAAAAATTTGCCCTGTTGAGGTTAGTGACCGGCGAAGTAGGAGGGAACCCGCAGTATACAAGCCTTCCATGGCCGTATTTCCCTCTGGGAATTGCTGAGAACGATAATCCGGTGACTAAAAATATCAATCCGGTGAAATTTGAATTCCCGACTTCTATTGATACATTGGGAAGAAAAAATATCAAAACAAAAGTTCTTTTTGAATCCAGCGAAAGAACCCTTCTGAAGCAGGTTCCGAATTATGTAGATCTTAAAGAGATTGCCAGCGTAGACAGTCTTGGGCAGATGGAAAAGCCAAGCACACCAAAGATCTTCGCCGTGGCACTGGAAGGAAAGTTTGAATCTGCTTATGCTTCAAGAATTGAAAGAAAATCTTACCCGGGCTTTAAAAACCAGAGCCCTGAAAATAAAATGATCGTGATTGCTGATGGTGATGTGGGAAGAAATAAAGTCCTTAAAGGAGAACCGCTTCCTCTGGGCGTTGATCTTCTGACCAACCAGGAGTTCGGAAACGAGCAGTTTCTGAGAAATGCGCTGGATTACCTTCTGGATGACAGTAACCTGATGGAGCTGAGAAACAGAAATATTGAAGAAAGATTGCTGGACAGAAACAGGATCACCGAAGAAAAAACAAACTGGCAGTGGCTGAATTTACTGCTTCCGCTGGCGGTGATAGGCCTTCTGGGAGGATTATTCTTCTGGATGAGGAAGAGAAAATTCGGATAGAAAATATAAAAAGGAGAAACTGAGATTGAGTTTCTCCTTTTTTGTTTCGAATTATTTTTTCTGTTATCTCATCGCATCGCAAGCCAGATAAAAAACAGCTTTATTCAGGGCATCACTTTCTTTATCTTTCCAAAGAACTGACCATTTATGTCAATGAAAAAAGAGAAGCATGTGCTTCTCTCATTTAATCTTCCAAAACCTGAATTATATGTTCCCATTGAAGCTGCCGGGCATAATCAAGTGCCGTTTTTCCGTTTTTTGATTTTATATTTTTATCAGCTCCCGCTTCAAGGGCACCTTGCACGGAAACAAGGTTTCCTGCGATAGTTTCCCGGTGGAGAAGGTTCAGTCCGTTATCATCCATTTGGGTCAGTTCATCAGGATATTCCTGAATAAACTGCATGAATTTCTCTTTCATATTTTTACTCATCGGATGTTCAATCAGGTTTTCCGGTTTTTCTTTTTCATTATGCACTACCTCAATATCATTGAAATCCCCGAAATCCAACTGCCAGGCATCATCATGTTCTTTTCTTTCCGCTTCAGACATGTCAGAACGCATTTTGTGAATGGTAAACCCTCCGTAAGTTTTAGGAAGTAAAGGAGAAGAAGATGAAAACAGCTTTGACAGCCCTTTCGGTTTTTTTTCAGCTGGGGTAATTGCAAACAGCCAGTCACTGATTTCATTCAGAGGAATTGAAAAGTGGTCTCCTGCCTGGATATTGGCGAGATTATTGGGATTATTGATCAGATATCCACTCACCGTATCCCCGTCAAAGTCAATATCATTGATCCACATATGCTCTACAACCGTTTCTCCGGTTTCAGGATTTTTTTCACTGAAAGGAGCTTTTACGCAGGAAAGATTCAGACCGGGGATAATTCTCCGGTATTCCCAGGACTGCTCACGCCAGAAATATTTAAAGGTTTGCCGGGCTTTTTGATAGGCTTCAATCATTTTTGGATCGCTGCTATCGGTAAAGATAAATGAGTTTTCTTCCATAGTGATTATTGGATTCATGATAGTAGTCCGTTCATAGATCTCCATTTTCAGGAAATAAAAAAACGGTTTTATAATTCCTTAAAAATACAAAACGATATTTAAAGATGGCTCTTTAATAAGACGTTATTTTCAGTTGCTCCTGATCTGCGTTTTTAGGAAGAAGCACAGCTGTTTTATAATAACTTATATCTGTTGAAAACCGGCTTTGAAGTTCTTTGAAGGTATTGTAATCATAATGTCCCCAATTCAGTTCATTTTCAGGATCGGGGGTCTTATCTATGGCAAGCTCCAGCTTTCCGTCCTCCTGATAGCTGAATTCTATGGCTGCATATTTCTCTCCGCTTTTGTCGGTTGTATACCAGCATTTCGTTGTTTTTTCCATGATAGGCTTCAGAGTATTGTTATCAATAATCTGAGAACAGATGAAATTTTCAGGATCGTCATGGTAAAAGATTGTTTTAGAGATTAAGGGGTTTTCATCTGAGGATAATGAATATACTTTATTGGTTGCAATAACAAAATCCCCTGCAGATTCTCTTTTTTCAATATCAAAAAGTTCAGACTTCTCTTTCAGATATTTGAATACCAGTTCCTCATCTTCCGTATCGTTCATGAAGTAGCTGATGTTGTATATCTCGTCTTCGGTAAGAAATTCAATTTCTTTTACCCTTTCGGAACCTTTCTCATAATAATACAGATGGTAGTCGTCCAGTTTTTCGGCTTCAGCCTTTGAAATGATCTCACCAAAAATATTTTTGTATACTTTTTTCATGGATTAATTGTGTAAGTTATATTATCAATAGTGTGTTTATTCTGGAAACAGAGGCAAATCAGATCTCTGCTTGTCTTTCCGGTTTTATTATTTTTCCGCCTTCTTTCTTTAGATAGAATTTTCTTTCATAAGTTAAACAGTCACAGCTTATAAAGATAAGGAGGTGTTGACTAATTAAATATTGAACTACATCAATAATTGTATCTTTCAGCACAAAGTTTGCAGGTTATATAAAAGATATCAGATATATTCCTTTTACAGAAGGGTAGTGTTTTACAATATAAATTTTAAGAAGAATTATTGCCCGGCGGTATTTGCTTTTTTCATGATATGGGCAGGATTCCGGGGTGAAAAAGAGTTTTGCATTTAGTTATCATAGTTAGTTTTTTGAAGACTCAAATATATTTAAAATCAGAGAATTAAAGGGCTAAATTTGTGATTTTTTTATAATGGAATAATAGATTTTGTGATACAGATAGGTGCGGCTATTCGTATATGTTTGTAAAAATGGTGTTGGGTGGTGGCTGTGAAGTTCTGTTATACGTCTTTGATAAAGTCCTCGTATTCATAATAAAACCTTTCAAATCCATCCATTTTTTCAACAAAAAATTCAAATATTTCCTGCCATGAATTTTTATTAAAAATAGAAACACCGTGTTTTTCAGTCCAGATTTTACTGATAGTTTTTCCGTTGTCGAGCATAAAATGTTCTTCTTTCTGAAAATCTCCTATGAAATCTTTCAGAATATCTTCCAGGGACCAGATCTTTTCATAATAGGCATTCTGGTAGATTTCATCCCTCATCTCTATGTCCAGAGAAACCTCTGCTTTTTTGTTATCTGCATAAAATTTGAATGACATATCCTTGATCTTTGTATCATATAAGATCCACTTTCTCGGAAAAGATTTTCCAAAAGCCGTCCAAAACTCCTTTTTTAACTGCTGTGCTTCCTGCTTACTGAACATAAGGACAAACTTAAGAATTTAATAGGGAAAAGGCAAACAGGAAAGAAGAAGTGAATAAATTTGCCTACTGCCTACTGCCTACTGCCTACGATGTCATGGAGCATTTTTTCTTTCAGTTCTACCATCTTCAAAAACCTTCTTCATTTTCACTTTTTCGTATCTTTTTACAGATTTCAAACAATTTTCTTATTTTTGCTGTAATGCTTTCAAAAAAATCTCAATATGCCTTTAAAGCGCTGTCGTACCTGGTAGAAAAAAGGAATGACGGCCCGGTTCTTATTTCCGAAATTGCCGAACATAAAAAAATCCCGTTAAAGTTCTTAGAAAACATTTTGCTGGAATTAAAAAAAGCAGACATCCTTGACAGTAAAAAAGGAAAAGGAGGCGGTTACTTTTTAAAAGAAAATCCTGAAAATGTTAAACTTGCCAGGATTATTCGCCTGGTAAACGGACCTATTGCCATGCTGCCCTGTGTAAGTCTGAATTTCTATGAAAAATGTGAAGACTGCAACGAAGATCACTGCGGACTGCATGATGTGCTGATAGAAGTCCGCGACGCATCGCTGAATATCCTTGAAAGAAAAACTTTAATGGATCTGGTCGACTGACCCGGTCCTTTTTTTTGAATAATTAGTCTACTTTTTTTGTAGAGTAATATTTTTATCTGATATTTGCATCACTTCAAATAATCGGATTATGATTTCAAAAGTAGGTAAAGATATCCTGAAAAGCACCTTATTGCTTGCCTTTTATGGTTTGGATGATCATAAGAATATAGAAAATGATGCAGACACCCATGAAACAGAAACCCCATTATTATGATTATTACCAATAAAATCCGGATAAGGCTGAATGTTTTTTTTATTGCAGCAGTAATAATAGGTAGTATAGTTTCATCGCTGTATGGGATGGGGTACCTGGATGAACTTCAGGCTGTTTTGGCGAAAGATAACTATATTTTTTACTGGATGCTTCTGGTTGGGGTTCTGGCTGAAATAGTAGCCGGATCTATGGGGATGGGCTATGGAGTAATCTGCACCACAACACTTTTATTCCTGAATATTCCGCCGCATATTGTAAGTGCAAGTATCCATTCTGCGGAAAGTTTTACAACAGCTGCGGGAAGTTTGAGCCATATCAAACTGAAAAATGTAAGCAAAAGTCTGGTGAAAAAGCTGGCGGTTCCTGCTGTGATCGGAGCTGTGATCGGAGCAGTTTGTCTTACTTATCTCGGAGAGTATTATGCCAGGATCACCAAAACGATTATTGCTTTTTACACCCTATATCTGGGAATTCGGATTCTTTTGAACGCTTTTAAGAAAAAGCAGGATAAAGCGATGAAGAAAAAGACTAACCTTACCCGGCTGGGTGTGATCGGAGGCTTTATAGATTCCTTTGCAGGCGGAGGCTGGGGACCTCTGGTGACCGGAACACTGATCAAAAATGCATTTACCCCCAGATTTGCAGTCGGTAGCTCCACAGTAGCCAAATTTATTCTTACCATCACGGCAGCCGTTACCTTTTTCTTTACCCTGGGAATCCAGCACTGGAACATTATTTTAGGGCTTCTGATTGGAGGAATTCTTACTGCTCCCTTTTCAGCAATGCTTACCGCAAAGCTTCCTGTGAAGAAAATGTTTCTTGTTATCGGGATGCTGGTCATCGTAATGAGCTGTATAACGATTTATAAATCAGTATTCAGTTGAAATAAATATTCTTTTGAGAAAAATAAAAGCCCTTAAAATAGTTTTCGGTTTTGAAAATATTTTACTTTTACACCACAAAACAATAGAATATGAATTTACATATCGTAGCGCTTTTTAAGTTCAACGAAAATTATCTGATGGAGGCTGTAGAGCTGTTTCAGAATCTGGTGAAGGAAACAAGAAAAGAAGAAGGCTGTCTTCAGTATGACCTTGTTGAAGACAAAGACAACAAAGGAACTTTTTTTCTGATTGAACTTTGGGAAAGTGTTGACCACCATAACAGGCACAACGGGCAGGATCATCTTCTGGACTTCCGTAAAGAGGCTTCAAAGATTATGGAAAGTTCGGTGGAAGTGTATAAAGGTTTTAAGATTTATTAATTTTCATCTTTTAATTCAAAAAAATAAAAGGCGGTTTTCAGAGTTTGAAGCCGCCTTTTGATTAGAAAAAATAGAAAGTATTAATTGAGTTTATTTCACAATAAGCTTTTGGGTTTCCGTTTTGCCTCCATATGTAATCTTTACTATATAATTTCCGGAACTAAGATGGGATAAATTCAGATCCTGTTTGTAAAAGCCTGTTTGGTTAGTAAGCTCTGCAGAGTAAACCTTTTTACCGGTAAGATCATAAACCTCCACATTGCCCTTGTTATCTGCTCTTTCCTTTACATCAAAAAGAACGGTTACTTTTTTATCAGCAACTGTAGGATTGGGGTAAATCCCGAAAGAAGCTTTTTTACTTACCTCAGTAATTCCTAAGCTGGCTGTTATTTTTTTGTACTTGAAATACATATTTCCGGTCTGGGTACCTCCATTGGATGTAAAGTACATTCTGTAATAATCAGAACCTTTTTTCACATAATACACCACATTGGAGAATGGAGCCCCCATTGTAGGTTTCCATGAATATCCGATGGTACTGATGTTTTTTGAAAATGCAGTAGATGCCGGAATGGTTGTTGCAGTTGTTTCCTGGGTTTCCGGCTGCACTTTTGCCACACTGATTGCCGGATTTTGAAGAACTCCTGACATTCTGTATTTCATGGTAAGCTGCTGGCCTGTATCAGGATCTGTATAAGGATAATCCGTATAAAATCTTGTGAACATCATATCCCAGTTAGCTTTTGGCGGTTCAAGACCGGTTACTTTTTCACCGGTATCGAAGGAGAAATAATTGAAATAGGCATCATCCGAACCATTGGCTATTGTTTTGGTCTGCGTAGCATCCCATGAAGATGTTGCTGTATTCCATTTTGCATATTTAAAGGTGTAGCCGCCGTAATAATCTTCAATCATAAACTTTATAGTAGCTCCTGAGGGATATTTAAGGATGAAGATCACTTTACCCTCAATATGATGGTTACCGGGATTGTATTCTCCCCAGCCGTAAGCAGCTGAGCCCTGTTCAAAAGCACCTGCCTGTATGGAAGTGGTATTGTCAAGATTAAAAAGAGGAGCGCCATAAGAAGTTATACTGTTGCTTGTGATACTGTTCCATGCTGCAGGATCATCAGAAGCCTGATACACTTTGATATCATGAGTATCATTAATCCTGGTTCCGAAATTGGTATTGGAAGCTCTGTAAAAAGCAATGTCCCAGGTATTGGCAGTCTGTGTAACCGTAGTATTAGCGGCCAGGTCGAAAAATACCCTGTTTTGATATTGAGGTCCCATCGTCATATTCACAGTGGTGTATCCGTTGGCGTCGGTCTGGGATAAAACAGTCTGCTGGATGCCCAGAGTTAATAATGAAGCCAAAAGTAATTGTGTTTTCATAATGCTGACTTTTTGTTTTATTATTTAGAATGATTCAACAAAAGTATATTAATTATTTTTAATCAGTCTAAATAAAAACATGATTTTTATCGTGTTTTAACTTATGGATGTGCACAGAATGCCTGTTAATAAAGAAAAAGCCGGTTGACCAAGAGGTCAACCGGCTGTATCATTACCTGATAAGCCTTATTTCTTAATAAATTTTGATTGGATTACTGAGCCTTCAGAAGTTTCTATCAGCATATAGTATACTCCTGTCTGAAGTTCACTGATATTAAATTTTTGCCCTTCCAGTTTTCCTTCAGCAGCTTTTTGTCCTGAAGCAGAGTAAATCCGGATATTTTTAGGGGCATTTTTCGTAATAAATTCCAGAGCAGTGTTCTCATGATTCACTGCAAATCTGAAGTTTTCCTTTACTTTATTCACATCATTAACGGCTAAACTACCGGAAGTAGTATACACAACATCATCAACCTGTATTGCTACGTGAGTTGCGGAAGGTGTAAACTTGAAAGCAATATAAGAACCTGAAGACGCAGGAATATGTACACTGATATTCTGGGTAACGCCAATTGTTGTTACATTGATAATATTTCCAACAGGCACAAATGTAGTCATATCAGTAGGGCTTGTTGTTACTCCGATCTGGATGGTTCCGGGGCCTGGTGACGGAGAAACCAGAGTAGTGGTAAACGTTAATGTTTTATTACCTGTGGGAGCTTCAATCTGAGGAGAAATCAGATAAGAGGGAGCAGAGCCGTTATTACCTGCATAAGACTGTACAAATCTTTGGGTATTATCATTTTCAGGAGCGGCAACAATCATTCTTGGAGATACCGGGGGAAAAGAGCCGGTAATGGGAGCCAGTACAGCAGACCATCCACCTTGCGGAAAGGTCGTATTACCCAAAGTGAAATTATTAAAGTTCTCATTAAGTGCAGCTACCTGTGCATTGGCTGTAAAAGCTGTTAATAGTAATGTTCCTAAAAGTAATTTTAGTTTCATAACGTTATTTTTATTTAGAATTATTCCACAAAAATAATATTTTATTTTTAACTGTTCTAAATAAAGCATTATATTTGTCGAAAATTTTTTGTGTCTATGAAGAAGAAGGTACTTTCCATACTGTCATTATCTGCCGTTCTATGGGTGAATGCACAGGAAAAAGATTCTCTTAATCAGAAAAGAATAGAAGAAATTGTTGTTACCGGGCAATACACACAGCAGTCTATCAATAAATCCATTTATAAAGTAGAGGTTATTAATGCAGAGCAGATTAAAAATATGGCTGTTACCAATGTAGCAGAAGTTCTTAATCAGAATCTTAACATTTTAATACAGCCGGATAGAAGCAGTGGCAATTCTCAGGCTAATATAATGGGGTTAAGCGGAGAGTACACTAAAATTCTGATTGACAATATTCCTGTTGTAAGTGATCAAGGAATGGGAAACCTGGTTGACCTTACCAAGCTTAATGTCAACAATATTGAACGAATTGAGATTGTAAAAGGATCAATGGGAGTAGAATACGGGAATAATGCCGTAGCAGGAGTTATTAATATCATTACCAGGAAAAATTATTCTAAAAAGCTGAATATCCTGGCTTCATTGCAGGAGGAAACAGTAGGAAAGGATTATGACTGGTTTAAAAAAGGAAACGGACGCCATGTTCAGTCTTTGAATATAGGATATAAATTATCTGAAAACTGGTCTGTTACAGCAGATATTAATCATAATGATTTTCAGGGATATAAAGGGAAATTGCAGGGATACAAATTCTTTGACCCTGATAATGCACTCAGAGGTTATGAATGGCAGCCGAAAGACCAGCTGATCACCAATGCGGCAATCCGGTATACAAAAAATAATACCTCTTTATTCTACAAAGTCAATTTCCTTACGGAAACAGTGAATTTCTATAACCCTCTTGTCAATGTAGACATACTGGGAGAAGGAAACAGAACGTATGTGGCTAATGATAAAGATTACTTTACCAAAAGATGGATTCATCAGTTTAATATTCAGACCCAACTTGGAAGAATAAATTATACCGGGGATTTTTCATATCAAAGCCAGGAAAGGAAATTCCAGGATTACAAATCTGATGTACCCAACAGGGCTGAAAGATCAAGAGACGATAAAAAAACCTATTACAAATCAGAAGTTTTATATTCAAGAGGTATGTTCAGTAACTTCCTGGATAACGACAAAATTAATTTCCAGTTAGGATATGAGCTCGACAGAACAAAAGGTTTTGCAAGCAGTACAACAGGAAGTTTCGGAATGACAGGAAATGAAGATATCAACAGAACTATTTTCAATTACGCCAACTTCTTATCGGCAGAATGGAAGGTAACCAATGATTTTTCCCTGCGTCCGGGAGCAAGACTGGCATTGAGCGACCGGTTTGATCCTCAGTTCAATTATTCATTAACGGCTAAATACAGCTTCTCCGAAAAATCAGATATCCGCGGCATTTTTGGTTCTGCCAACAGATTCCCGACCTATGATGAACTGTATACCTATATGGTGGATAACAATCATGATATCAGGGGAAATCAGAACCTAAAACCGGAAACCGGATATTCTATCGGACTGTTCTGGGACTACAATATCAAAAGCTCAGGCAACTGGATTTTCAATCTGAGCACTTCCGGAATGTATCTGGATGTGAATGACAGAATTGAAAGTGTGATCATCAGCAACAGCCCTCTGAAGTATACCTACCTGAATGTAGATAATTATAAGTCTTTACTGTTTGGGGAAAGCATCAATGTGAGAAAAGACAATTTAAGCCTGAACGCCGGGATCTCTGTAATGGGAATTTCCCAGGTAATGAACACCGGAAAAATTAAATCCCCCAATGATTTCAACTTCTATCTTGAGGCTAATGCAGCAGTCAATTATAAACTGCCAGAAACCGGGACTTTGTTTGCCCTTTATTATAAATACTCCGGGGTAAGCAGACAATATACCCATAAAGCCAATTCAAAAGACCCATTGGATCCGGGAGAATATGTTTTAGGAGAGATCGGTGATTTCAATATGATGAATTTTACCGTTTCCCAGCCATTCTTTAACAATCATCTGGAATTAGCTTTAGGAATCAAAAATATTTTCGATGTTTCTTCTATAAGGAATACCACCATTTCCGGTGACGGTCACAATGCCGGATCCAGTAACCAGAACCTATTCTATGGCAGAAGTTATTTTGCCCGTTTAAATTATAATTTTTAATGAGAGTTAAAATGAAAAAAATAATATTTTGTCTTTTATTGGGAACTTCATTCGTTTTTCAGTCGTGCCTTAATGATAATGAAGATCCTGTAGCTGTAGCACCGGTTCAGGGAGCAATAGGAAATCCTTCTGTAGGAGGGGCAACACAGCCTAATCAGGTGTGGATTGACCTGAGTGAAATTGATCCTCAGACTAAAGGACCCGTACAAACCCTTAGCCGAAGAACAGACTGGGATCTGGCATTCTATTCCGGCAGCGATTTTAAAGTCGTATTAAATTCTTCCATCATGATGGCAGCAGCTAAAATTCCTAATGTTACTTCTTTGGATCAGGTGACGGATGCCGGTGTAACAGCTTTGAAAAACCAGGTTCAGGTTGGCAATTTTAATCCGGCGAATGAAATATATATAGATGATGTCCACGGGAATTTTCCTTCCGGATATACTGCTATTGAAGAGATTAAAGCTAATGATTCTGAAAACGGTATCTACCTGGTGAATATGGGTAAAGAAATTTATACCGGTTCAGTAGCAGTGGGCTCAACAGCAACAGGCGGAGCAGGCAGAGGCTGGAAAAAAATTCAGATTGTAAGATCGGGAGAGGGCTACAAAGTAAAATCTGCTGATCTTGACGGCAATAATTACTACGAAGTAACCATTGATAAGAATGCTGCCTACAATTACAGTTTTGTAAGCCTGAAAAATAAAAAACAGGTATTTATTCAGCCTGAAAAAAATAAATGGGACCTGTGCTTTACGGTATTTACCAATACTATTGAAGGAGCAGGAAGCTATACCTATGCAGATTTTGTAAATAATAATAATCTTGGCGGGGTAGGAGCCTATGAAGTAATTGTTACTTCAGGTTCCGGAATTGATGCCTATAATAATTTCAAACGGGCAGATGTGGTTCAGTCCAAGTTTGTTTACAACGACCATCGTGTTATTGGAGGAAACTGGAGAAATCCGGTCGGAGCCAACGGACTTGAAGTATATGGAGACCGGTTCTATGTTATTAAAGATGCAGAAGGGTATTATTTTAAACTGAAATTCACAAGATTTACAAAAAGTGAAACTGATAATACCGGAGTAGCAGGAGAACGCGGTTTTCCTCAGTTCGAATACAAACCTTTATAATATCAAATAATAGTATATCATGAAAAAATTCATTCTTGCAGCTTCTATCTTAATGGCAGTTTATTCCTGCAAAAAAGAAGAAGGCGCCAAAACAGAAAGTACAACAGAAGCCTCTGCCGAAGCTCCGAAAAGCAATAATAAAATTGTTACCCTGAATGGTGGAATCACCGAAATCGTAAGTGCATTGGGGCACGAAAAAGAAATTGTGGGAACAGATGTTACCAGTACTTATCCTGAAACCTTAAAGGCTACGGCTAAAGATCTGGGCCATGTAAGATCAATGACCATTGAACCGATTATGGCCGTAAATCCTACACTGATCTTAGCTTCAGATAAAGATATCAACCCTGAATTGTTGGGGAAAATCAACTCTTCGGGCATCAGAACTGAGGTTTTTAAACAGGAATATACGGTTGACGGAACCAAAAAGCTTATTGCAGAAGTAGCCAAAGCAGTAGGAAACACAGATTACCAGAAATTGAACGATAAGATTGATGCCGATCTGAAGCAGGTACAGCCAATCGCGAAAAAACCTAAAGTGCTATTCATCTATGCCAGAGGAAATATGCTGATGGTAGCCGGTAAAAATACACCAATGGCTTCATTGATCAGCCTTGCAGGCGGGGAAAATGCAGTTAATGATTTTGAAGATTTCAAACCTTTAACACCGGAAGCTGTGGTAAAAGCAAATCCTGATGTACTATTCTTCTTCTCAACAGGACTTCAGGGAGCAGGCGGAAATGAAGGAGCACTTAAGATGCCGGGAGTTTCCCAGACCAATGCAGGAAAAAATAAGAAGATCATCGCAATGGATGGAGGACTGGTTTCCGGTTTCGGACCAAGATTAGGAGAAGCAGCTGTTGGATTAAACAAACTTTTAATTGAAAACACAAAGTAAACTATACTTTTATCTGACTATAAGCACAGTACTGCTTGTTATTATAGCAGTACTGGCGCTTAATACAGGGGTGTATGACTTTGGCGGAAACTCACCCTTCAAAGTTCTGTGGCAGTATATAAAAGGAGAACCGGGACTATCTTTAAGCGACAAATATGTGATCTGGGATGTGAGAGCAGCCAGGATTATCATGGCCATTTTAATAGGAAGCATGCTGGCGGTATCCGGAACAAGCCTTCAGGGGCTTTTCAAAAATCCTCTGGCAACGGGAGATTTAATAGGACTTACATCGGGAGCAACGCTGCTGGCGGCAATTGCCATTGTTTTAGGAGGACATTTCAAACAGTATCTTCCTGAAGCCGTACAATTTTCACTGGTAGGAATTTCCGCATTTATAGGATCTTTTTTATCAATGATGCTGGTGTACAAAATTTCAACAAGCGGAGGGAAAACCAATGTAGTGATGATGCTCCTTACCGGTGTAGCCATTACAGCCATCGGATTTTCAATTACAGGTTTCCTCATCTATATCTCAAAAGACGAACAGCTCCGGGATCTGACATTCTGGAATCTGGGGAGTCTTGCGGCAGCAACATGGACGAAGAATAGTATTTTAGCCATAGTTCTGATCATTTCCTATATTATTCTGCTTCCTAAAGGAAAAGCACTCAACGCGATGATGCTGGGAGAAAAAGATGCCCAACACCTGGGAATTAATGTAGAAAGACTGAAAAAGCAGATTATTATCACGGTGGCCCTTATGGTGGGAACCTGTGTGGCATTTTCAGGAACAATAGGCTTTGTAGGGCTTATTGTCCCTTATATTTTAAGGCTTTTGTTTAAATCCGATTATACATTTATTCTGCCTTTGTCAGCTTTATGCGGAAGCATACTGCTTCTTACGGCAGATACATTCAGCAGAAGCATCGTAGAGCCATCGGAACTGCCGATCGGGATTTTAACAGCGCTTATGGGAGGACCTATTTTCATCGCTATTTTAGTTAAATTCAAAAAATCACTGTAATGATCAAGGCACATCAGATCAGTTATAAACATAAAGAATTTCATATTCTGGATGGCGTGGATGTTTCTTTGGAATACGGAGAATTTCTTGCCATTGTAGGCCCGAACGGCGCCGGAAAATCAAGTCTGTTGAGTGTTCTGTCTAATGAAGTGAAGAGCAAGCAGGGCGTACTTTTTAAAGACAAAGCAATCAGTGAATGGAACGTAAAAGAACTTTCAAAACATAAGGCTAAATTTTCCCAGCACAATAGTAATGATATTCCTTTAGAAGTAAAAGACGTAGTGATGATGGGAAGATACCCGTATTTTGATGCCCAGCCGGGAAAGGAAGACGCAGAAGCTGCAGAAGGCATGATGAATGAAACCGATATTCTCCATCTGAAAGGTAGGGAATACAATACCTTATCGGGAGGAGAAAAGCAAAGAGTACACCTTTCAAGAGTAATGGCCCAGCTGCAGAATGATATTGCCCATAAACTGGTTTTTCTGGATGAGCCGTTGAATAATTTAGATATAAAACATCAGTATAAAGCGCTGGAGATTATTAAAAAATTTACCCAAAAGGCTAACAGTGCCATTGTTGTACTGCATGACCTGAATCTGGCAGCACAGTTTGCTGATAAAATTTTATTAATGAAGTCCGGAAGGGTTTCCGCCTATGGAACACCACAGGAAGTTTTTACCGCTGAAAATATCAGCCATGCCTATAATTTCCCGTGTACCATCTGTGGACATCCTATTACCAATAACCCTATGATCATTTTTGGATAACCATGGAAAAAGACGATTTAAAGATCCTCGCACAGAATCTTGCCAATCCTCAGGGAGCAAAAGGAATAGAGATCGGTGAGATGATGAATGAAACTAACATCAGCATGACGTTGGAAAGCATTACTAGACTTTTAATAGAAGATGATGAGCATATTCTGGAAATAGGGCACGGCAATGCAGGACATGTTAAACATATTTTCAGCAGAGCCCGAAACCTTAAGTATACAGGAATAGATATTTCCGAAACCATGCATCAGGAAGCAAAAAAACTGAATAGGGAATTTGAAGGAAAAGCAGATTTTGTATGGTACGAAGGAAAAATACTTCCCTTTGAAGATAAAACCTTCGATAAAATATTCACCGTCAATACCGTTTATTTCTGGGAAAACCCCCTGGAGTTTTTAAATGAAATCTACAGAGTTCTGAAGAAAGGCGGAACGGTGGTTATTACCTTCGGACAGAGGGATTTCATGGAAAAACTTCCATTCACGGAATTTGATTTTACTCTGTACAGCAATACTGAAATGGAAAAGCTGGTTTCCAAAAGCCATTTCAAAAGAATGAAGATCACCGAAAAACAGGAAGAAATAAAAAGCAAAACAGGAAAAGAAACCATAACAAGAATTTATACAGTTTTAACCATAAAAAAATAAAGTAATGAGCACATTAGTTAATGATTTAAAGGAAAAATGGGAAGCTCTGAAAGCAGAAAATCCACACATCAGAATAAGAAATGCAGCAGCACAGCTGGAAGTAAGTGAGGCTGAATTACTAGCGACAGGCATAGGAGAAGGAGTAACTGTTCTGAAGCCCGAATTTCAGAATATCCTTACTGAAGCAGAGCAGCTTGGAAAAGTAATGGCTCTTACCCGCAATGATGAGTGTGTGCACGAAAGAAAAGGAACCTATCTGAACGGAGATTTCAGCAGCCCTCATGCCCAGCTTTTTGTAGGCGAAGATATTGACCTGAGAATTTTCCTTAACCACTGGAAATTTGCTTTTGCTGTAGTGGAAGGAGATAAAAAAAGCCTTCAGTTCTTCGGGAAAGACGGTCTTGCCCTGCATAAAATCTACCTGACAAAAGACAGCAATGAAGCCGCCTTCGATGCCATTGCTGAGAAATATAAAGCTGAAGATCAGAATGAAGCCTTAATTGTTGAAGCTGTCGCTCCAAAGGCAGCAGAAAAGCCAGATTCTGAGATTGATGCGGAAGGATTCAGAAAAGCCTGGACAGAATTAAAAGACACCCATGATTTCTTCATGATGACCAGAAAATACGGAGTAAGCAGAACCCAGGCTTTAAGACTGGCTCCGGAAGGATTTGCTAAAAAAATAGATAATGCTAAAGTGGTGAATGTACTGGAAGATGCTTCCGAAAAGAATATTCCAATCATGGTGTTTGTAGGAAACAGGGGAATTATCCAGATTCACACCGGAAATGTAAAGAAAACCCTTTGGCATCAGCAGTGGTTCAATGTAATGGATCCTGATTTCAATCTTCATATGGATGTAACAAAAATCGCAGAAGCATGGATCGTTAAGAAACCTACAGAAGACGGAGAAGTAACTGCCATCGAAGTATTCAATAAAGAAGGTGATTTCATCGTTCAGTTCTTCGGGAAAAGAAAACCGGGTATCCCTGAATTGCAGGAGTGGAAAGACCTTGTAGCAGAATTAGAAAAATAATAATTAGATAATTTTGAATGAGCCGTTTTGTTTTTTTATTCAAAGCGGCTTTTTTTAGCAGATTTGAAATCAGATTCAATGATGGGAAAATTAGACAAAACCTTAAATACTGCTCAATTATTATTTATCCTTGTCTTACTTGCGATTTGTAAATCTAATTTTTCTGAAGTTGATGCCCAATCCTGATTGGCTGTTCGTTCAAAAAAATGTAATTTGTGATTAAATTAAATAACAGGAAATGAAGAATATTTTCATAGCCGTACTGGTGGCAGGATTCTGTTCATTAAAAGCGCAGAATTTTAAAGCCTATCAGTTTTATGATAAAAAAGGAAAAGAAGTAAAGACCGAAAAGCTTGTCAAAGAACTGGCGGAATATGATGTGGTTTTCTTTGGTGAAAATCATAATAATTCTATCAACCACTGGCTTCAGCTGAAAATTACGGAAGCTTTATCCGAAAAGAAAAAGGGTCAGATCATTCTTGGGGCCGAAATGTTTGAAAGAGACAACCAAAACCAGCTGAATAACTATCTCAACGGGAAATTTGATGCTAAAACTCTTAAAGATTCAGCTCGTTTATGGAACAATTACGCCACAGATTATAAGCCTTTGGTTGATTTTGCAAAACAAAAAAAACTAAGTTTTATTGCAACGAATATCCCCAGAAGATATGCTTCCCAAACGGCTAAAGAAGGTATAGAATCTTTAAATAAATTAAGTGAGCAGGAAAAAGCGTACATTGTCCGGCTTCCGGTAAAAGTTACCCTGGATACACCCGGTTACCCTGAAATGAAAACTATGATGGGTGAGCATGCGGAAGGAACAAAAGTCATGAACTTTATTTCTGCCCAGGCGGTAAAAGATGCTACCATGGCAGAATCTATCCTGGAAAACCTGCAGGCCGGGAAAACGTTTATCCATTATAACGGAAACTATCACAGCAAAGAATACGGCGGAATTTACTGGTATATTAAGCAGAAGAATCCCAACCTCAAAATGGCAGTCATCTCTGTTTTTGAATCCGAAGATCCGGATCTGAAAGTCCCTTCAAAAGATTATATCCCGACAGATTTTAATCTGATTATTCCTTCAGATATGACGAAAACCTTTTAATCATATTCATAATAAAATAGATACTATTTAAAACAGGTTTTGGCCTGTTTTTTTGTTTCCTGCAGATTTTTCTGTATTGATGTGATTCATTCTGCTTCATCAGAATAGTTCATGTTTTTCGGACAGATTACTGTTCATTTAATTTAATTCTTAATCCGGGATAAAAGTTCATCTTTTTAAGAGCATCTGATCTTAGAGTGGATTTCAGTATCTATTACAAAAGCATCTTTCAGCCTTTTTATACCTAATTTCTTATCCCTGAATCAGGTTAATCTGCAACAATCTTTATCTTTGCACTACATTTCAATAACAATGAAAAAAATATCCTTTCTGCTTATCTTATGTATTGGTTTAGTCAATGCTCAGAAGTTGACACCGGCTGAACTTTCCATCATCAATCAGGGAGACGGCAGCACTGCACTTCCGATTTACCAGGCCACAGACGATCATCAGCATAAAATATTACTGGCTTTTTCTTCAGAAATTGATGCTACAGATCCTCATACTGCCGTTTTAGTCAAAAGAATGAAAGAGTCGCTTCTTTCTACGAACGGTGGAGTGGGAATTGCGGCTCCGCAGGTAGGAATCAACAGAAAAGTGATCTGGGTACAACGTTTTGATAAGCAGGGAGAGCCCCTGGAATATTTTATCAACCCTGTTATTGTCTGGAAATCAGATATACAGAATCTGGGTCCTGAAGGTGATCTTTCCATTCCTGATTTCAGAGATCAGTTTTACAGGAGCAAAGTGATCCAGTTAGAATATGTTGATTTAAAAGGACAGAGATATTCAGAGATTGTGGAAGGTTTCACTGCTGTGATTTTCCAGCATGAAATTGATCACCTTTTCGGTATCCTGATTTCTGATAAAAAAGAACGGGAAAAGAACGATGCTTACAAAAAAGTGGATGCCTATCAGAAGAGTGATCTGATGAGAAGATAGGAGAGCGGGAACAATAAATTCATAAAATTTTAATACGAATTTTTTTGCTTTTAATCTCTCGCGGATCTGGCAGATTGTATTCCTGGAATTAGCTTCTGTTTATCGTGTTTATATGGTTTAGGTACAAAAAAGACATCTTATTTTTGATAAGATGTCTTTTTATTATGTAGAAAATAATTAGTTATTGGTTACCGAAAGTTTCACTTCCATATTATTTCTTGTTGCATTGGAGTACGGGCAGATCTCGTGAGCTTTCTCCATCAGTGCCTGCGCTTCCTCTAAGGAAACTCCGGGGATATTCACATCCAGTTCTGCTGCCAGACCAAACCCTCTGTTTTCAAGCTGTCCAATGCTTACCTTTGCCGCTACGGTTGTTTCACCGGTCTTTATTTTAGAAAGGCTGATCACGCGGTTAAGGGCACTGTCAAAACATGCTGAATATCCCGCCGCAAAAAGCATTTCAGGATTGGCAAAATCATCATTGCTTCCACCTAAAGCTTTAGGCATTCTTACGTCAAGATCCAGAACACCGTTTTCACTTTTTACATGGCCGTTTCTTCCGCCCTGAGCTGTTACTTTTGTTGTATATAACGTTTTCATTTATTTTTCTATTTTGTTTAATATTTTTTGGATGGTTTCCTTAAGATGAATAAGATCTTCGGGGTCTGCATCAATCTTATTCCGGATTTTTCCGGGAATTTCACAGGCCTTTTTTTGAAGCTGTTTCCCTGATTCCGTTAAAAATACTTCAACTACTCTTTCATCTTCTTTTTTTCGTTTTCTGTTAATAATTCCTTTGCTTTCCAGTCTTTTCAGAAGGGGAGTTAAGGTTCCGCTGTCCAGGAAAACTTTTTCACCGATATGGCTTACCGTAACTCCGTCATTTTCCCATAGTACCATCAATACAAGATATTGAGGATACGTAATGTCAAGCTCATCCAGAAATGGGCGGTAAAGACCTGTGATCTCTTTGGCAATAACATATAGAGGAAAGCAGATCTGGTTTTCTAATTTTGGAGGGTTTGAATTGTCCATAAGGTTGAATATGAAAGAAATGATGAAGATATTACTTTTTGATGATAAATTCCTCCATAGGAATTCTTACTTTTTTCATAGAAGACAGCCAGTCATTTGCTTCATCCCTGTATCCAAGGTATAAAAGGCTTACACTTCTAAGTCCCAATTCTTTTAATCCAAGAATTTCATCTACTATCTGGCTGCTGAACCCTTCTGCGGGAGTACTGTCAATTTTTAACTCGGCTGCCTGTGCTAGAGCCATTCCCAATGCGATATACGTTTGACGGGCAGTGTGGGCAAAATGTTCTTCAGAGCTCTGTGCATTGTACATTTCCTTAATTTTATCAGTATAAGATCCGAAACGTCCTCTGGGAAGTTCTCTTACATCAGTATGATAATCATATACCTTATCTATTTTTTCATTGGAATAGCTGTCCCATGCCGCAAATACGAGAACATGTGAGGAATCTCTCATTACCTCAGGATTCAGAGCGCCGGCCATCATTTTATTTTTTAATTCCTGATTTTCTACAACAATAATGCGGAAAGGCTGTAATCCTGATGAAGTAGGGGCTAATCTCGCAGCTTCTAAAATTTTGTTCAGATCTTCTTCAGATACTTTTTTGCTTGAATCATATGCTTTTACTGCATGTCTCCATTGTAAATCTTCTATTAATGACATTTTTCTTATTTTTTTAATTAAACTACCTGGGTTGTAATTTCCAGTTTCATGAACCGGATGTTAAAATAACTATGCAAATATACAAACAATTAAATTGTGTGCAATTTAATTATGAGAAATTTAATTGTGCTTTGCATAATTTATTCTCAGCGTCCAATGATTTTTTCCGCAAGAATCGGATTTTTCTGAATGGATTGTATTTTAATCTTTGCAGGAGAATTTTAAATAAAAACAAATGCAACGATTTAAAAACAAAACCATTTTAATTACAGGCGGCACCAACGGAATGGGATTAGCCACAGCAGAACAGTTTATCCGTGAGGGAGGAAGAGCGGTTATTACAGGCAGAAGTGAGGAGACTGTCCGCAAAGCTTCAGAAAAATTGGGAGAAAAAGCTTTTGGAATTGTTTCCGATGCAGGGAGCCTCACAGACCTGATGAACCTGCGTAATGAAGTGTTAAGATATACCGAAAGCATTGATGTGCTTTTTGCCAATGCAGGGTATGGAAGGTTTGCTCCAATTGAGAATGTAGGGATGGAACAGTTTGATGAACTTTTCAATATGCTGGTGAAAGGATCATTTTTTACCGTTCAGCAGATCCTGCCGATGATGAAAAAAGGAAGTTCGGTGATTTTCAATACTTCTATAGCGACTGAAATGGCTATGCCGAATTTTTCGGTGTATTCAGCAGCGAAATCGGCAGTACAGTCTTTTATTAAAACCTTTGCGGTAGAGTTAACGGAAAGAGGAATACGGGTAAACGGGATCAGTCCCGGACATATTAAAACCAATATTTTTAATAATACAGGCCTTACAGAAGAGCAGATTGATCAGGCGGTTATCGATATTATTCCTACAATCCCTTTCAAAAGGCAGGGAGAGCCTGCGGAGATTGCCGGTACAGTACTGTTTCTGGCTTCGGATGATGCTTCGTATATTCATGGTGCAGAAATCAAGGTAGATGCGGGAATTTCTGTCATCCGTTAACAGAAAAGGACCCCGTCGAGAACTGGACGGGATCCTTAAGAACAGTCTGCTGAGAAGAATGCAGACTGTTTTTTGAAATCAATCTTTTAATCAAAAATGTATAGAAAAGTCGGAAGGCTTATTTCTCCTTTTTCACTTCTTTCATTTCTTTAATGATGTTGGTGTTATTTTCAATACCTATATCAAAAGCTTTTCCTCTTTTATAGCTTTGAGTTGCTTTATCCAGGATGAGACCATCATCTTTCTTTCGGGATACATAAAATACCTGCTGGCTTATTCCTATAGATACACGCATGAAGTTTTCCGGATTGTCCGGGTCTTCTGTAATATGGGTAATGGTTGAATTGTTATACCATGTCAGGTTTTTTGGGCTTGAATTTCCGGAGCAGGAGGTAATCATAACGAATAATAAGAATAGATAAGTCCAGGCTTTCATAAAATAATGTATTAAATAACAGTTCCTGCAATTTATTAATAAAACAGATACAGGAACTGCTGAGATTTAGTTAAAACCCACAGTGTCCCACATAAGGAGCCGGGGAAGGAGAACATCCGGATAAAGAGCTGAAGGTGGTCAGTACGCAATTGGTATTGATGTAGCTGTTATCATACATCAGAGCACCGGCAGGGCTTCTGTAGTAGACATTTCCTGCTGTATTGGCATATGAGCTTACCGATACAGATCCACAGCTGGAATTGGCACATGCAGCTCTCCATACAGCGTCTGTAACCGGTCCGCTTGGGAAAAGGGAAGGGTCAAAGATTCTTTTCTCTGTAACACCGGAAGCATTTTTATAGCTCACCAGAAGGGCAACGTGATAGCTCCATGATACACAGCAGGTACCAGTGGAAGCTTTTAGGTTACCATATACAAACTGCTTTTCAGCATCGTATCCGTTGTTGATGAGGATCTGTCTCATTTTGTGCGCTCTGGCATAGCATCCGTCAACCGGGTATCTGAAAGTAATACATGGTGAAGAAGCTGTTGAGGTTCCGCAGGCCTGATTTTTAATCAGGGTGAACATGCTGTTTAAAGTCGCAACATTAGGCAGAACACTGGTTAGTTTATTAGTCTCCTCCTTTACTTCTTTTGACAGGACAGATTTGAAGTAACGAAGGTCTTCCTCGGTTGCTTTTTCAACTTTGGCAATTTCAGTGGTATTGGGCTTAAGAAAAACATGAACCGGAGTTTCGTTTTTCACGGCCTGCCGGAGCATTTCAACATAGCTTTCATTTTCTTTGGTTGGCTGAATGGTATAGAACTGTGCGGTAACAATGAATGAAACTTTAAGGGCTCCGTTTTCCTCTTCTATTCCCACCGGAATGGTTTTTCCAAAGTCTTTTAAAGCAATACTGCTTTCTTTAGCAGTTAAATCCTGATTCGCATTGGAATCTGCACAGGCATTAAGTGACAGAACACTTAGAAATGCCATCATGGATAGGATAAGGTTTTTCATAATTCTCATGATTTTGTGGTTTAAAATATATTAAGTTGGTGTAGTTTTTAGTTTTATTGTAAAGATAAATTAGTTCACCTAATTGTGATATTAAATGTAAATAAAAATAAAATATGAACCAATTATTTTGAACTAAAAATCAAAAAAAAATTGCTTTGAATAAGAAATGGATGATTTGAAAACCAATGAAATAAAGGGTTCTTATGAATTTTTAAGGCTGAAAAAAGACCAGCTGTAATACCGCTGGTCTTTGATTATATAATGTAAGTTTTATTGATTTCTGAGCTATTTGTAAAGCAGTTCTGCCTGGAAAACATCTGCAAAATGCTTTCTGATTTTTGCTTTTACATCTTCCATTTCCTCCGGGGTCAGGTCTCTTTCAAGCTCTCTTTTTAAAGAAGTTACCTGTTTATCTTTGATACCGCATGGAATAATATATTCAAAATAGCGCATATCTGTGTTTACATTCAGGGCAAAACCATGAAGGGTAACCCATCGGGAAGCTTTTACACCCATGGCGCAGATTTTTCTGGCATAAGGTTTACCAACATCCAGCCATACTCCTGTCTCTCCCTGGGAGCGTTCTCCTTTAAGCCCATATTCATCAATGGTTCTGATGATCACCTCTTCCAGATTTCTCATGTACAGATGAATATCCGTAAAGAAATTTTCAAGATCCAGAACGGGATAACCTACAATCTGCCCGTAGCCGTGATAGGTAATGTCGCCACCGCGGTTGGTCTTCACAAAAGTTGCTTCAATCTCTTTCAGCTTATCAATCCCGGCAAGCATATTTTCTTCATGTCCGCTTTTTCCCAGTGTGTAAACGTGAGGATGTTCCACAAAAAGAAGGTGGTTAGGCGTAGTAATATGCTGCTCTGCAGGAAGATCACGGTTTTTAATCTTGGTATCGATGATATTTTTCATCAGACTTTCCTGATAATCCCAGGCGGGCTGATATTCTTTGATTCCCAGATCCTCAAATGCGACTGCTTTATTCTGATTTGTATTCATATACTGATGTCTGTTTTATTTTAATGGATGGAACCTTGATTTCATACCATTTTTCTAACCCTACAAATTTAGTGAATTTTACCCTTTTACAGCATGGATAAAATCTATGGCAGCATTCTTCCAGTCTTTATTCTGCAGCAGGATGTTCACAAATGCTGTTCCGATGATACCACCGTCTGCTTTTTCCGTTACATTTTCAAAATCTTCCTTCGATTTGATTCCAAAACCAATCATTACCGGATTTTTTATCGGCAGGGAGGCTAATTTTGCCAGATAGTTTTCGTTCTTCAGGACAGCGTTGTCATTCCCTGTTGTAGAAGAGGAGCTTACTGCATACAGGAATCCTGAACTTAAAGAATCCAGATACAGAATTCTCTCGTCAGAAGTTTCCGGTGTTACCAGAAAGGTAAAGTTGAGATGGTATTTTTTTAAAATCTGCTGATAATTTTTTTCAAATTCAATAGGAGGAAGATCAGGAATGATCAATCCTGAAACCCCGCTTTCTGAGCATTCATGACAGAATTTTTCAAACCCGAAACTTAAAACCGGGTTGATGTATCCCATCAGAATTACCGGAACTGTAATCTTCGCTTTAATTGTTTTTAATTGTGAGAAAAGCTTTTCAATGGTCATTCCGTTTTGTAAAGCCAGCTCATGTGCCTTCTGGATGACGGGTCCGTCTGCTACCGGATCAGAATAAGGCATTCCGATTTCAATCATATCCGCTCCGGAATTCTGAATCAGTTGTATAATGTCTGCAGTATCTTCCAGTTGTGGAATTCCTGCTGTAAAGTATATGTTTAGTTTTTTCATATTTTTAAAAAGATAAATAAAGATCCTAAAGCTTCCTGAATAGCTACCAATAAGTATTTTTATTCATTATTACCCAGATGTTTCAGATAGGTTTCCATGTCTTTATCGCCGCGTCCGCTCAGGCAGATAACGACGATATGACTTTCGTTAAATTTCTTCTGATCTAAAACTGCCAGAGCATGGGCGCTTTCGAGTGCGGGGATAATTCCTTCCAGTCTTGTAAGCTCAAAAGCGGCCTTTAGGGCTTCATCATCGTTAATGCTGAAAAATTCGGCTCTTTTTTCTTTAAAGAGATGGGCATGAAAAGGGCCAATTCCCGGATAATCAAGTCCTGCGGAAATCGAGTGGGGCTCTGTAACCTGCCCGTCTTCCGTCTGCATCACAAGACTCTTGCTTCCGTGAAGAACTCCTGAAGTTCCCAGAAAAGTAGTTGCGGCAGACTTTCCGGAATCAATACCATATCCTCCTGCTTCTGCGGCTATAATTTTTACATCCTTTTCTTCCACAAAATGATAGAAGGTTCCGGCCGCATTGCTTCCTCCGCCTACACAGGCAATAACGTAATCGGGGTTCTCTCTTCCTTCCTGCTCGAGAAGCTGTTCCTTGATCTCTTTTGAAATGATGCTCTGAAATCTGGCTACCAGATCAGGAAAAGGGTGAGGGCCCACTACACTTCCAATCACATAATGAGTGGTAACAGGGTTGTTTATCCAGTCTCTTAAAGCTTCGTTTACGGCATCTTTCAGTGTTTTGGAACCGGAGGTGGCCGCTACAACTTCGGCCCCGAGCATTTTCATCCGTGCCACATTGGGAGCCTGCCTCTGAATATCAATTTCGCCCATATAAACAATGCACTTCATTCCAAGAAGAGCGCAGGCCGTAGCGGTAGCCACCCCATGCTGTCCGGCTCCCGTTTCGGCTATAATTCTGGTTTTTCCTAAACGTTTTGCCAGCAATACCTGTCCTAAAGCGTTATTGATCTTATGGGCTCCGGTGTGATTAAGATCCTCTCTTTTAAGATAAATCCGGGTATTGTATTTTTCACTTAAGTTCTTAGAAAAATAGAGCGGAGTAGCGCGGCCTACATAATTTTTAAGCAGATCCTGATATTCTTTCTGAAATTCTTCAGATTCTATGATTTCAAGATAGTTTTCCTGAAGTTCTTTTACATTCGGGTAAAGCATTTCGGGGATAAAAGCGCCTCCAAATTCTCCATAATATCCGTGTTCATCGGGGTTTCTATAATTCATTTCTTTTTATTCTTTATTAATTAAAATAAGCATTGTTTTCTGGG
The DNA here is from genome assembly GCF_001295265.1 of Chryseobacterium indologenes. Classification (GTDB taxonomy): domain Bacteria; phylum Bacteroidota; class Bacteroidia; order Flavobacteriales; family Weeksellaceae; genus Chryseobacterium; species Chryseobacterium indologenes_A. The sequence goes on from NZ_LJOD01000002.1 coordinate 248,916, forward strand.
CTGAGGGATTTCAGCAGCTCTTTCCTTTTACCGGACAGATGAAAAATCAGGATGTCATCGTCTTCAGAAGCGGTCCATTCTGTTCCGTTGTTTTCCATAATGTTTTTGGCTTTATTTTCTAAAATCTCAATCCTGCATTGACGATAAAAAGGGCGTAATTTTTTTAGACAGAATCCTATGGCTTCCAGGTTTCTCTGCTGTGTGTTTTCTTGTAAGAATTTTACCAGAAGAGAACCATATCCTTTTTTTTTCTGTGCAGAAACCAATCCTGTAATTTCTGCAAAAGCATACTGTTTTCCGTAGATTTCAAGGGTGAAATCAAAATTGAGCCTGCTCAAAGCCAATATTTTTTCATGATGATCCGTCAGGAAATGAAATTCCGAATCCTTAAAAGAAAACCTGAAATCTGAAGGATTCATGGTCATCCATTCAGGAATATCCCAGAGCTTCAGGATATATTCAATTTCCGGGAGGCTTAGTTCATCCGTTTTTTTGATCAAGTAATTCATGGATAAATTTATTTATAAAATCCTGATTATACTGATATTGCTGTGCAGGGATCAGTTTTTTATGATAAAGCATTTCAATTTTGTTCGCCAGATCAATCCATGTCGCCATATCTATTTCAGATTCATACATCGTAACCGCAATTTCAAGGTTATCAATTAAAAAATACGGATCGGAATCCTCATAAAGCAGAAAAACTTTAGCATAAATTTTTCCGAGATCGTATTTAACACTGGCCTTAACATGACTGTTTAAAAATTTGTCTGAAATAATCACCAGATAGTAGCTGTTCCACAAGCCGATTCTTTCGAAAAAGTATTGAATATCACTTTCATCAAAACTTTTGATGATGTTGATAAATTCAAGAAGCGGTCCGTCTGTAGTCCAGTATTCCACATCCCTGTCATTCCGGGAAACAAAATTATACAGGGCCTGTATTTTTTCATTCCCGAAATTTGGCGGAAACAGGGTTTTATAAAATGTCTTTTTTAACTGATGGATATTCATCATTTATTTGTTGTTTTTAAATACAGCAATGTAGGAAAACAATTCTTTTTCTATCACTTCATCAATGAAATTTTCCCGGTATTTTGTACTGAAAATAATATGGACATAATTTTTTACTAATGATTGGGACATTTTGTGTTTTTATTATTTTAACCGGATTGTAACGATTCTTTGTTAAGCCGTCCCTTCGGGACTATTTGGGAATATTGTTTTTATTTTATCAAGGTCTTTAATCCCTGGTGCTGTTTCAAATTTAGAATTGATATCTACTGCGAAGGGCCTTTGCTGCAAATGACGGATATCGTTAATATTGTTTTCGGAAATACCGCCGCTCAGAAAATAGGGAAGGGGAATTTCCAATTCATTTAATAGAGTCCAGTCAAACTGTTTTCCCGTTCCTCCAAAAGCGCTGCTGTCTGTATCAAAGAGTATATAACTGATAACTGAGCGTTGAGAGTTCAATACTCTCTGAATCCTGTCTCTGGTTTCGTGATTATTTTCACCTACTCTTATCACTTTTATAATTTTAGTTTCAGGTGGTAATTTTTTTTTCAGCTGGCTTACAAAATTTTCGTTTTCATCTCCGTGAAGCTGGATCATACTAAGACCTGCTTTTTCTGCAATGTCTGCAATTTTATCCGTTTCTTCATTGACAAAAACACCTGTTTTTCCTGGATGGCTGAGGCTGAAAATATCTTCCGGATTCAAATGATTCAAAGCATATCTCGGTGACTTTTCATAAAAAATAAAACCCAGAAAATCTGCTTTCATCGAAATAAGCTCTTTGATCTGATCATATTGTGTTAAACCGCAGACTTTCAGTTTAAGAGACTGGTTAAGGGGAATAGATGGCAAACTCATAATTATTTATAAATTTCAACACTGAACTCTTCAAATGCTTTCATCGGATTTGAACTTTTCATAAAATATTCTCCCATCAGAAAACCATCAAACCCTTTATTTTTTAAGTAATGAAAATCCTCAATACGGTAAATTCCGCTTTCCGCAACAGATAATGTATCCTTAGGAAGCTGGTCTTTTAACCGGACGGAATGCTGAAGGTCAATTTTAAAATCTTTTAAATTTCTGTTATTGATACCAACCAGGTCGATATCCGTATTGAAGTGTCCAAGCTCCTCTTCTGTATGGATTTCCAGTAATACTTCCAGATCAAGCTGGTGGGCAAGCTCTGTGAATTCCTGAACCTGCTGTGGTGAAAGGCATGCGGCAATTAGTAAAACGGCATCAGCACCAATATTTTTTGCCTCATAAAACTGGTATTCATCAATCATAAAATCTTTTCTGAGGATTGGAATATGAGTCTGTGACCTGACTTTCAGAATGTCATCAAAGCTTCCTCCGAAAAAATCTCTGTCAGTAAGAATTGAAATTCCGGAAGCTCCGAAATTTTGATAGGCTGCTGCTACTTCCGATGGCAAAACCAGGTCATTAATAATTCCTTTGGAGGGTGATTTTCTTTTAAATTCAGCAATAATTCCGCTTTTACTTTGTATAGATTCTTTCAGGGACAGGCTTTTTCTTCCGAAAAACGCTGAGTCTTTCAGTTGGTCTGTTGAAATTTCTGCTTTTGAAATGGCAACTTCTTCTTTTTTTCTCGCAATAATTGTATCCAGGATCGTCATTTGTTTATGCATTACAAAAGGTCATTAAGTTCATTTTAGTTTATACGATCAACCGTTGATCAGTAATTCCAGGCTTCTCAGTGCTTTTCCGTTGTGCAGGCTTTCCCGGGCGAGCTGCAGGCTGTCCTCATACGTTCCGAATTTACGGGTGTGATAAAGGGCAGTGGCTGCATTGGCAAGCACTACCGAATTCTGGGATTCTGTTCCTTTTCCCTCCAGAATATTTCTGAAAATACGGGCCGATTCTTTTGGGCTTTCACCTCCCTGTATACTTTCCGGGGTAACAGGATGAAACCCGAGATCCTCCGCAGAATATATTTCTTCAGTATTTTGGGTGATAATCTTACTGTCCTGGGTAAGGCTTATTTCATCATAGCCATCCAGTCCGTGAAGGAGAATAAATTCCTGATTCTCTTTCTGAAGAAGATACTGGTAAATTCTTGCAATTTCCAGGTTATAAACCCCGATCACTGAATACTGAGGTTTGGCAGGGTTTACTAAAGGGCCGAGGAGATTGAAGAAAGTCCTCAGTCCCAAGGCTTTTCTCAAAGCCCCCACAGATTGCAGGGCAGGATGAAAATACGGAGCATGAAGAAAACATATATTCGCTTTTTCCAGATCCTCATTCAGCTGGTCGGAATTGTTTTTAAACTGGTATCCCAATTCTTCCATGACATTGGATGATCCTGTAGTAGCAGATGCTCCGTAGTTCCCGTGTTTGGCTACTTTTTGTCCTGCTCCGGCAACCACAAAGCCTGCCAGGGTTGATATGTTGATTGTGTTTTTTCCATCACCTCCGGTTCCTACAATATCCAGTGTATCATGGGTGTAAAGATTTACCGGAACAGCCATCTGCAAAAGGGCTTCCCTGAATCCTTTCAATTCATTAAGGGTAATATTACGCATCAGAAATACACTGATAAACGCAGTAACTTCCGCAGAATTGAATTTATTTTGTGCAATCTCAATCATCGTAGCTTTTGCTTCAGATTTAGATAAAGTATGATGGTTGAACAGGTATTGAAGAATTTCTTTCATTTGTGGAGTTTTTATGGTGGTTGAAGAAGAGTTTGGCATTCTTTAATGATTTAAGAAATTCCGGATAATAACTTCCCCGTCAGGGGTTAAGATACTTTCAGGGTGAAACTGAACCCCGTGTACATCATAGGTTTTATGCTGAAGAGCCATAATCATCCCGTCTTTATCTACAGCAGTAATTTCCAGTTCTTCAGGAAAACCTTCAGGGTTGACAGCCCAGCTGTGGTATCTCCCTACTTCCAGCCCGCTGGAAAGGTTTCTGAAAAGCCTGGTATCTTCTTTTACCAGTTCCGCAGAGGTTGCAACCCCGTGAAAGATTTCAGAAAGATTAATCAGGCTTCCTCCAAAAGCTTCAGCAATAGCCTGCTGTCCGAGACATACTCCCAGAATACTTTTGCTGGGTGCATATTCTCTGATAAGGTCAAGTAAAATTCCTGCTTCTTCAGGAATTCCGGGTCCGGGAGAAAGAATGATTTTGTCATATTTTCCGATTTCCTCTAAAGTAATTTCATCATTTCTTACCACATCTACTTTTTGGTTCAGAATTCGTTCAATGATCTGGACAAGGTTATAGGTAAAGCTGTCGTAATTATCAAAAACGAGAACTTTAGCGGGGGATTGAGAATGGGTGGTATTGTTCATTGTTCTATTTTTAATTGTTGGAAGATGAATAAGTTTTTTTAATTCACCATTAATTTACCGGCTTTATCCACTGCTTTTTTGAGTGCGTTTAATTTATTATTAACCTCCTGCAGCTCATTTTCAGGTACAGATCTGGCTACAAGCCCTGCTCCGGCCTGATAATACAGGGTATTGTTTTTGCTTAAAAAAGTACGGATCATAATGGCCTGATTGCAGCTTCCGTTGAGGCCGATCATCCCAATACAGCCTCCGTAATAGCCGCGGGAATCTTTTTCATACTGATTAATAAGCTGAAGAGCTTTATGTTTGGGAGCACCGCTTAAAGTTCCCTGCGGAAAGGTAGCTGATACCATTTCCAGAGGATTGATGTTTTCCTGAATATCAGCTGTAACTTCACTTACCATATGAATGACATGGGAGAATAGCTGGATTTCCTTAAGTTTGGTAACCGTTACATTTTTACCCAGTTTACCGAGGTCATTTCTGGCAAGGTCTACCAGCATGGTGTGCTCTGCATTTTCTTTGGGATCATTTTTTAGTGCTTCAATGGATTGAAGATCAGTCTCAAAATCTCCCGTTCTTTTAAAAGTTCCTGCAATAGGATGTATTACGGCCTTCCCGTTTTTAATGATCAGCTGGCTTTCCGGGCTGGATCCGAATAATTTGTAATTTCCGTAATCAAAAAAGAAAAGATAGGGTGAGGGATTGATATTTCTTAAAGCACGGTAGACGTTGAATTCATCTCCTTTAAACTTCTGTTCAAACCTTCTGCTTAAAACCAGTTGAAAGACATCACCTCTCATACAGTGTTTCTGGGCAGTTTTTACCAGTTCTATATATTCTTCATCGGTTAGATTAGATATTTCATCACCGGTTTTTTCAAAAGGGTAGACGGGGGTATTCTGATTTTTAATAAGGTTTTCCAGCAGATAAACTTCAGATTTTATACCGCTGATCTGGTTTTCAATGATATGCATTTCATCATTGTAATGGTTGATGGCGATAACGTATTGATATAACCTGTAGCGGAGGATAGGAATTTCTACTTCCGGGCTTTGTGGCTTCAGGCTGATGTTCTCAAAAAATTGTACAGCCTCAAAACTGGTATATCCGAAAAGACTTTGAGCGGTCTGTTCAACCGGATCTGCAGAGGATTCGCTTTCGAAAACAGTACGGAATTCATCAAATATTTCTGTAATATTCCGTTCCCCGATAAACTGTTTTACGGGATCGGAACCGGGAAGTTTCACTTCAAATTCGCTGAGGTTTTTAACTTCTATTCCTGCAATGGCATTAACGGCAATAAAAGAGAAATTATTATCAATGTTTTTTGAGTCCGAGCTTTCCAGGAGGATGGTATCACGGAAGCGGTCCCGGATCTGAAGATAAATATTCATCGGGGTATGAAGATCACCCAATGTTTTCTTTGAAACGGTTTTTATTTTAATTTTTTGAATAGACATCTGCTGTTTTTTTTGTTGGTTTACTGAGATTGAATCATAAAAAAAGGCTTCAACGGAATCCGTCAAAGCCTATATATTGTTTTTGCTTATTTCTATTGTAAAATTAACAACAGGACAATACTTCCAGACCCGACGAAGAGTTTGAAAGCCACCACCACATATTGTTGTTGATATTTAACATGGGACAAATGTAGAAATTTTTTTTGATACAGAAATAAAAAAAATGAAAATAAAAGAACTTTAATACACTTTACCGGTAGTTTGCCCGGTAATATCGTACCCCTTTCGCTCCTACAAACAGCATAAGAATTCCCATGAATCCAAAAAAAGCAATTAATAAATATGTGTTTTTCTGGTGTGCTTTATTGTAATCGTCCATCGTTAAGTACTGAAGATTATTTTTATGAATTTCAACAATACTTATGGTGTTGTTACGTAAATAGTTTTCAGGAAACGGGATTTTCTCCGATCTTAAAATTTTACTTCTGAATTCTGTACTTTCAATCGAGAAGCTAAGGGTATCATCCTGTTTGTTTTCAGACATCAATTCATGAGTATAGGTTTGATCTATTACAATACTGCCTATCACAAACTTTATTTCCGGATATTCTTTTAAGCTGATGATTAGCGTTTCGCTACCTCTTTTTCCCTTTTTAATTTTAATATTCTCCTTTAAAACTCCTTTTATTTCAGTACTATTATCAAAGGTTACCCGTTGTTTCATGGAAGCCTTAACGGCAATGAAAAAGAAGATGAAACATGAAATGAAACAAATCCAGATCATTCTCACATTTGTTTTTTTTTCTATAAAGTCTGTTTTCAATGGATAATAGTTTAAATTATATAAAATGCAGATGCAGTTCAAATGATAATTTGCACAGTTTATAAATTAAGATCTGTTTTATGGCCCTTTCCAACTAAACTGCTATCTGGAGCTGTCTGATTCTCTTTTTAATTCCTCGAGTTTATTCCTGTATTCAGGTTCTTCGTATAACTGCAGATATGCTTCCAAGGCATCGGAATATTCCCGGATAAATTCCTGATTGGTCCTGTCTGCTTCATATTTGATTCTTGCGGAATTTACCGGACCGAGCTTTTCATATCTGAGCATCTTTTTTCCCTCTTCTGACTGATAGTAAAGGATCACAATATTTTTTTCATACCCCGGAATATATTTTACGGGGAATGGCTTTTCAGTCTCCGGAATTCTGATTGCATTTTCAATAGGGTAAATAGAGGCTGTTGTAGTGGAAAAGAATGTAGCAATATATTTTCCATCCTGTTTTTTTACAATAGCTTCGTAATCATGGATGTACATGTCATTTAAGGTAGAGTTGGTTTCAACATCTGAAGTAATAACAGCAATACTCTCTGTTCCGTATTGGTTTAAAAACCAGGCGTTCAGATACTGTCCGGCAAAACCGTTCAGAATAGCTAAAGGAAGAATCGGAATGAGAAGCCATGCTTTTTTTGTCAGAAATGAAAGCAGTCCGAAGAACAGCAGAAGGACAATCACAGTATAAAAACCATGATGGCTGGTGAAAAACAGTATTTTAGAAATAAAAATCATAGTTTAAATTTAAAATTATCTGTGAGAATTGCTGCTATAAAGTCGTTAAATTCTGTACAAATATCATGAATGTGGACAGATGTCATGATCTGAAACACTTATTTTTTATATTTTTGTCTAAATTTTATAGAAAAAATAATGAAAAAAGTATTAGCAATCGCATTCATCGGAGGTTTATTGGCTGTAAGCTGCTCTAAAAAACCTGATCATTCATTACAGGACAGCAACACGATGCTGCCGGAACCGGACGCTCCAACTGTAGCTGCAGATTCTACAGCTAAACCTGCTGCAACACCAGCTGCTGCTCCTGCAACTGCTGCTCCTGAAGCTGCTAAAACAGATTCTACAGCAAAAAAATAATGAAAAAATTACTTTTGGCAGGAGCTATGGGATTGCTGATCCTTTCCTGTTCTAAAAAAGAAAATACGGTGGCAGAAAGTCTGCCTTCTGAGACCAGTACGGCTTCAGAACCGGCAAAATCTGATCTTTCCGGTGAGCAGATTATCGGAACATTAGACTGTTCAGGGTGCCATGCCGTTAATGAAAGAATGATAGGACCTTCTTATAAGGAAATTGCAGAAAAGTATTCTGATAAAGATATTGAACTGCTGGCTTCTAAGATTATAGAAGGCGGAAGCGGAGTTTGGGGAGGCGTTCCGATGGCTGCCCATCCACAGGTTTCGAAAGAAGATGCCAAAAAAATGGTAGCCTATATTTTAAGCCAGAAAAAATAAAATATGGCTGCTGAAAAATCCAGTCTGCACACAAGAAATCTGCATCGGGATCCCTATGATTTTGAGCAGCTTATTTCTTGTGTGCCAGAACTGAAACATTATGTTTTTGTGAATGCCCACCAGACGGTAACCATCAATTTCAGCATTCCTAAAGCCGTAAAATTACTGAACAAAGCGTTACTGCTCCATTTTTATAGTATCAAAGACTGGGATATTCCGGAGATCAACTTATGTCCTCCTATTCCCGGACGGGCAGATTACATCCATTATCTTGCCGATTTGCTGGCAGATCAGCATCCGGAAATTCCGACAGGAACTTCGGTAAAAGGATTGGATATCGGAACGGGAGCTAATCTTATCTATCCTTTGCTCGCTAACAGGTCTTACGGATGGACAATGACCGGAACGGATATTAATAAGGATTCATTGGGAAATGCACAGCTTATTTTGAATCAGAATCCTGATTTATCATCTTTTATTCATGTAAAGCAGCAGCCGGATTCCAATCATATATTCAAAAATATTATAGACCCTGGTGAGCAATTCATGTTTTCTATGTGTAATCCTCCTTTTCATGATTCAGAAGAATCTGCATTAAAAGGAAGTTTCAGAAAAAGAAAAGGCCTGGGACAGTCAAAGTCCCGAAAGCCGCTGCTTAATTTTGGAGGACAGCAATCTGAATTATGGTGTGAAGGAGGCGAACTGGCTTTTATCTCAAAGATGATTGAGGAGAGTTCTTCTTACTCTTCGCAGGTTTTATGGTTTACATGCCTGGTTTCAAAAGGTGACAACCTTCATAAATTAACAGCACTCATCAAAAAAATAAAAGCCGTGGATTTTAAAATCATTGATATGGCCCAGGGGCAGAAGGTCAGCAGAATTTTGGCCTGGACGTTTGTACCGGAGATGGACAGATCCGGCTTTAAAAGCCAATAGTCAATTTTGCTTTGCAAGTCAATAGTGAATTGTGGTAACTTGTGAAAATTCACTGCGAAGCAAATTAACAATTGTCCATTCACATTTTCATAGGCCTCTCATCTCTTCGTCTATTATCTTTTCTCTTTTCCTTACTTCTGTCCTTCTTTCCAGCAGAAACTCCCTTACCAACTGCCATTTAATAAATTTCTGATAAAAGACATTGACGGTCAACTCAAAAATCCCTAAATTTGTACGCTTTTAGAAAAATAAGAAATGCAATTATCAGAACAAGAAATCATTAGGAGAGAAAAGCTGAACAAGCTTACTGAAATGGGGATTAATGCGTTCCCTGCGGATGAGTATACCATTACAGATACTACAGAATCTATAAAACAGGATTTTTCTGAAAATAAACAGGTGAAGATCGCTGGTAGATTAATGTCCCGCAGAATTCAGGGGAAGGCTTCTTTTGCAGAATTGCAGGATTCTAAAGGGAAAATCCAGGTTTATTTCAACAGGGACGAAATCTGTCCGGGAGACGATAAGGAATTATACAATGAAGTGTACAAGCACCTTTTAGATATCGGTGATATTATTGGTATTGAAGGTACCTTGTTTACTACGCAGGTGGGGGAAAAGACAGTTTTGGTAAAGAATTTTACATTGCTTACGAAGGCTTTACGTCCGCTTCCACAGGCTAAAACAGATGAAAACGGAGTCGTACATGACGGATTTACAGATCCTGAACTGAGATACAGACAGCGTTATGTAGATTTAACGGTAAATCCGCAGGTGAAAGAAATCTTCGTAAAAAGAACAAAACTGTTCAATGCCATGAGGACGTTCTTCAACGATGCCGGATATTTTGAGGTTGAAACGCCTATTTTACAGTCTATTCCGGGAGGAGCAGCTGCAAAGCCGTTTATCACGCATCACAATGCTTTAGACATCCCATTATATTTAAGAATTGCTAACGAATTATATCTGAAAAGACTGATTGTTGGTGGATTTGACGGGGTTTATGAGTTCTCGAAAAACTTCAGAAACGAAGGAATGGACAGAACCCACAACCCGGAATTTACGGCAATGGAAATCTATGTAGCCTATAAGGACTACAACTGGATGATGGATTTCACTGAGAAATTACTGGAATTCTGCGCAATTCAGGTGAATGGAACTACAAAAGCTACCTTTGGAGAGCATGAGGTGGATTTCAAAGCACCTTACCCAAGAGTCTCCATGACAGAAGCCATCCTGAAATTCACAGGTTTTGATATTACAGGAAAAACGGAGAAGGAATTATATGATTTCGCCAAGTCAATCGGTATTGAAGTGAACGAAACAATGGGTAAAGGAAAATTAATTGATGAGATCTTCGGTGAAAAATGTGAAGGAAACTTCATTCAGCCGACTTTCATTACAGATTATCCTATTGAAATGTCCCCACTGACTAAAAAGCACAGAAGCAAAGAAGGCTTAACAGAGCGTTTTGAATTGATGGTATGTGGTAAAGAAATTGCCAATGCCTATTCAGAGCTTAATGATCCAATTGATCAGAGAGAGCGTTTTGAGGCACAGATGGCTTTATCAGAAAGAGGAGATGATGAGGCAATGTTCATTGATCAGGATTTCTTAAGAGCTCTTGAATACGGTATGCCGCCAACTTCAGGTTTAGGAATCGGTATGGACAGATTAATCATGTTCCTTACCAATAATGCATCCATCCAGGAAGTATTATTCTTCCCTCAGATGAGACCTGAAAAAACAGTTCCTCAGATTGAATTGGGAGAGGACGAAAAAGTAATCCTTGAGATCCTGAATTCACAGATAGAACCAATGGCTTTAGCTGAAGTAAAAGACAGAAGCCAGTTATCAGGAAAAAAATGGGATAAAGCTTCCAAGACTTTAACCAAAAATAACCTGGTGAAAGTAGAAAAGATTGATGAAAATCTTTTGATGAAACTGGTTTAAAATCTAATAAGATAAAAAAAGACTGCCTCACAATTTAAGCAGTCTTTTTTTATAAAGTAACATTGGTATATCGCTTCTGATATTCTGCATTATAACAATAACGAGGAAAATAATTTTGCTGTTTTTTCTAAACCTGAACAGCCCTCATGTTCATAAAGCTTTACTTCATCATGATTAAGCCTGATCCATACAGTCCATAAACTATTACTTCCGCAGGTTACTTAAAAGCAAGATTGGATCATTTTTTTTTTAAACTGTATAGATAAAACTCAACGCTGATCAACTCAAAATCTTTTAAATTATACTCCTCTGAATTCATTGACTTTCTTTTTTCCATTTCCGAAGTTGTGCCCTGAAATTCTTAAACGGGGCCACCGTATTAATATGAATCCATTTCCAAACCGGCCATTTTGCAGGAGTGGTTGCCCATTTTCTCTGCTCCGGAAGAAATAAGGCCTCATCATCAAGATTTTCTATCCATTGGACAATTTCATCTACCTGTTTTCTCAGCAATTCTCTTTGCTGCTGCAGGCTGTAAGAACTGTATTCTTCATAAAAAGATTCATATAACCCTTTTAAATTATTCCATTTGTATTCCGGTGTGGGAGTTTTTACATCAATACCTCTCTTCTCATCAGATTCCCATTGTAAAAGAAGGCTGGTCCAGCCCAGCTGGTAGGAAATATTTTGAGCAGGCGTTTTATCAGCTCCCGGTTTCAGAAGATCTTTTTCCCCTTCCTTAATATCATTGAATTCCTGATCATAAAGCAGATAATTCTTTCTTATGGTGTCAATAAGGTCTGCTTTGTCTTTATACTGAATCATTCGTTATTTTCTCTGTTTGCTGAATGATGCCATCAGGTAAAACAGAAACGGGAGAATGAACAGAGAGCCCAGCATCAGAGCCCATCCTAAAGCTGCGATGGTTTTCGGAGGAGCTGTATGCGCAAGTAATGAAAGGTGCTGCCCGTTTCCTAATAAAATGATATCCGGATTATGCTGATAGGTAGCAGCAACAAGGATCATTACCATCTGGAAGCCCGCAAGAGCGCGTACCGGAAGTAGTTTTTGTCTGTTCATAGCCCGAAGAATAAGCAATAAGGCAATAGTAGCAAAAGCAATTGCCATAATTCCCAAAGGCTTTGAAAATACCCACATCAAAAGAGGAATGTCTGAAAGATAGGCGGTTAAAAATACCAGTATTCCGGTGATCACTACAAAGATCATGGTCTGTTTGGATTTCCTGATCATCAGGAGCAGATCTGCTTTATCCCGGGTTTCCCTTAATGAAAAAATGGAAGCCAGGTAAGCACAGAGAGCTACGGTAAATAATCCCACAGAAACCCCGAACCAGTTCAGCCAGCTGAAAATATACAGATCCAGAAAACCAACGGTATCAGGGTTTATAGAATGAGACACCGTAGCTGCAGCAATCAGCCCCAGAAAAAACGGGGTCAGAAGACTGGCATAATAAAAGATCTGGGTATATAAAATCTGCCAGTTGTCTTTCACGGCATCATAATGTCTGAATGTAAAAGCTGTTCCTCTTGCAATGATTCCTAAAAGCATCAATACCAAAGGAATATGAAGATAAGTAGACATTGTGGTATAAATTTCCGGAAAGCCTACAAAAAGAATCACAATTGCGATGATCAGCCACATATGATTGGCTTCCCATACCGGAGCAATGGATTCATACATGATCTCTTCCGTTTTATGACGTGCCTTTTTATGGGTGAAAAGCTCTACAATTCCTGCCCCGAAATCAGCTCCGCCTAAAATAATATAAAGACAGATAGAGAGCCAGAGAAAGCCTATAACAATGTAGATCATGATTTTTTGCTTTTATTGTTAAACTGAGGATCGGTAGGATCGTAAAGCTTCGGTACCATCTGAATTTGCCTTCTGAGCAGGAAAATAATAATCAGGGATAAGGAAACAAAAATAGCGGTAAAGAAATAAAAGGAATACTGTATTCCCGGCATTGGGGTTACCGCATCTATGGTTCTCATCACTCCGTAAATAATCCATGGCTGGCGTCCTACTTCTGTAACCGTCCATCCGGCTTCCAGAGCAATATATCCGAAAGGGGTAGCAATCAGAAATGTTTTTAAAAGCCAGTTTTTGGTGAGCCATTCTTTCCTGAAAAAATGAGCATACAGATAAACAGCTCCAATACATATCATAACTACTCCGAAGAAGATCATAATCTGAAAAGCATAATGTGTAACAGCAATCGGAGGCCACTCATCTCTTGGGAAATCATTCAGGCCCTTAACTTCAGAATTAAAGTCATTGCTTACCAGAAAGCTCAAAACCTTAGGGATCTTTATGGCATATTTTATTTCACCTTTTTCTTCATCAGGAATCCCTCCAATAACAAAAGCGGCTCCTTTTTCAGTCTCAAAATGAGCTTCCATGGCAGCAAGCTTAATAGGCTGTCTTTCAGCAACAGATTTGGCAGCAATATCACCGCTTAAAGGGGCACCGAATGCTCCTATTAATGCAAAACCGGCAGCAATTCTGAATGCTTTGGTATGAAATTCCACATTTTTCTTCTTCATAATCAGAAAAGCATGTACCCCGGCTACTGCAAATCCTGTAGCACAAAATGCAGCAACGGTCATATGAAGTGCCTGTGGAAACCACGCATCATTAAACATGGCTTTGATTGGATCAATATTCAGATACTGTCCGTTGATATAATCGAATCCGGAAGGAGAATTCATCCAAGCATTGGCGGCAACAACCAGAATTCCGGAGGCTAAGCCGCTTAACCCTACCAGAAATCCGCAGAACCAGTGGAACCATTTGTTGAATTTCTCCCAACCGTATAAAAAGAATCCTATTGCAATAGCTTCAATAAAAAATGCTGTTCCCTCTAAAGAAAAAGGCATTCCGAATATAGGTCCGGCATGTTTCATAAATCCGGGCCAGAGAAGCCCAAGCTCAAAAGAAAGCATTGTCCCGGACACGGCCCCCGTTGCAAACAGGATAGCAACGCCTTTACTCCATGCTTTGGTGAGTCCTTTATATACTTCATTATTCGTCTTAAGGTATTTCCAGTGGGCGAAAGCCATCAGAAAAGGCATGACCATTCCCACACAGGCGAAAATGATATGAAAGCCCAGCGAAATGGCCATCTGCGCTCGGGCAGCAATAAAATCATCCATACTATCAACTTTTGAGTAAATAAATTTACGGATAAATTATTGATGATGAATATGATTTACAACAGCAGGAATTTTAGAAATCAATTTTAACTTTGGTATTTTTTGAGAATATAATTTTTTTGCCAAAATAAAAAACACACAGATAATCATGGGAGAAAAAACTCATTCCGGCATCAGTCTTATGCCTTCATCTGCATCTGATACTATTCAACGGAATACATAGGGCTTATATAATTAAATTCATAACGGAATCCAGTAAAATTATTTCGGGGCAGGCAATAAAAAATTGATTCTTAAATGGTAATGAATTTTGTGAATTACTCTAAAAACACAAGCAGGCCCGGGTCTGCTTTCTTTATGCTGATAACAATACTTTTTTGACACTTTTTAACTTTCATACCTCGAAAAAAATCACGATATTTGTAGGTCTTTGCATTTGGCAGGATTTAATAATTTAATATGAGTCAGAAACAATATACAGCTAGTAGTATTCAGGCATTGGAAGGAATGGAACACGTTCGTATGCGTCCTTCAATGTACATTGGTGATGTAGGGACAAGAGGTCTCCATCATTTGGTTTATGAAGTAGTAGATAACTCTATTGACGAAGCGTTGGCAGGATACTGTGATACGATCTTTGTTGCAATTAAAGAAAGAAACGGAATTGAAGTAAGCGATAACGGTAGAGGTATTCCTGTTGATTTCCACGAAAAAGAACAAAAATCAGCTCTTGAAGTTGTAATGACCAAAATCGGAGCCGGAGGAAAGTTTGATAAAGATTCCTACAAGGTTTCGGGAGGTCTTCACGGAGTAGGGGTATCGTGTGTGAATGCACTTTCCAACGAAATGATCACTACCGTTTACAGAGACGGAAATGTATATCAGCAGGTATATTCCAAAGGAAAAGCACAAACCGAGGTTGAAGAAATAGGGCACAGTGACAGAAGAGGAACAAAGCAGTTTTTCCAGCCTGATGATACGATTTTCACAGAACTGGTTTATAACTATGATACTTTAGCCAGCCGTTTAAGAGAACTTTCCTACCTTAACAAAGGAATCACCATTACTCTTACGGATGAAAGAGAAAAATTGGAAGACGGTTCTTTCCGATCAGAGGTTTTTCATTCTGAAGGCGGTTTAAAAGAGTTTGTTGCCTATATCGATGGAAACAGAGAATCAATCATGGAGAATGTTATCTTCATGGAAGGCGAAAGAGATGATATTCCGGTGGAAGTAGCGATGCGTTACAATACCTCTTTCAATGAGAACCTGCATTCTTATGTGAACAACATCAATACTCATGAAGGGGGAACCCACCTGGCAGGTTTCAGACGTGCTTTAACGAGAACCCTTAAAAAATATGCTGATGATCTGGGAATTCCGCAGAAAGAAAAAGTAGACATTACCGGAGATGACTTCCGTGAAGGTTTAACAGCAGTAGTTTCTGTAAAAGTAATGGAGCCTCAGTTTGAAGGACAGACTAAAACTAAGCTTGGAAACTCTGAAGTTTCAGGTGCCGTAGATAAGATTGTTGGAGAAATGTTAACCAACTTTCTTGAAGAAAACCCTAATGAAGCAAAACAAATTGTACAGAAAGTGGTTTTGGCAGCAAAAGCAAGACAGGCTGCGAAAAAGGCCCGTGAAATGGTTCAGAGAAAATCCCCGATGGGAGGTTCAGGGCTTCCTGGAAAGCTTTCTGACTGTTCTTCCAAAGATCCGGCTGAATCTGAATTATTCCTGGTAGAGGGAGATTCCGCAGGTGGAACCGCAAAACAGGGAAGAGACAGACATTTTCAGGCAATCCTGCCTTTAAGAGGTAAGATCCTGAATGTGGAAAAATCTATGCTTCATAAAGTATATGATAACGAAGAAATCAAAAATATTTATACTGCGCTTGGAGTTTCTGTAGGAACAGAAGAAGACAGCAAAGCGTTGAATATGACTAAATTGAGATACCACAAAATTGTCATCATGACCGATGCTGATATTGATGGATCTCACATTTCTACCCTGATTCTTACATTCTTCTTCAGATATATGAAAGAGCTTATTGAAAATGGATATATTTACATTGCCCAGCCGCCTCTATATCTATTGAAGAAAGGAAATAAGAAAGTATATGCTTATAACGAAAAAGAGCGTGAGGAATTTACTCTGGAAATGTCTCCGGATGGAAAAGGAGTAGAAGTACAGCGTTATAAAGGTCTTGGAGAAATGAACCCGGAACAGCTTTGGGAAACAACGCTGAATCCTGAGCATAGAATTTTAAAGCAGGTAACCATTGATAATGCAGTAGAAGCAGACAGTATCTTCTCTATGCTGATGGGGGATGAAGTTCCACCAAGAAGAGAGTTTATTGAGAAAAATGCAAAATATGCTAAGATTGATGCGTAATTGTTAAAAATATAAATTAAAAAGGCTTCAGCAATGAAGCCTTTTTTTATAAATATCATTTAGATTAAAATAAAAAATTTAACAGTTATTAAGATTTTACTATTTTTGCGCAATTTTAATAACTATGATGAAATTTTTAATCTTAGGGGCATTCTCCACAGCCTCAATATATTTTGCCCAGACCTATCCCGTTTCTGCAATCCCCGAAAATTTAAAGAAAAACGCTGATGTTGTCATCAGGAAAGATTTCACAACTATTCAGATTAATAAAATTGATGAAATACAGTATACAAGTAATACCGTAACAACCGTTCTGAATAAAGAAGGAGATTCCAAAGCTGCTGTATATATTCCTTATAAAAAAGGCGATAATATTTCCGAAGTAAAAGTTACCGTGTATGATGAGAGCGGAAAGAAAATAAAAAGCTTTTCAAAATCTGATTTCGGAGACTTTGCGAATAACGGACAGGGAGTGTTTTATTCAGACAGCAGAGTTTTAGTATTGTCATATACCCCTGCTCAATATCCTTATACTATTGATTTTTCCTATAAGACCGAATTAGAGAATACTGCTTTTATTCCTGATTTTGTACCATTTTCTTCAACCAATACCTCTTTGGAAGAAAGCCAGTTTAAAATCATCAATAAATCAGGTATTGAGCTGAGAACCAAAACATATCCGTCAAAATATGACTATACATCCGTTTCATTTAATGATCTTGGAGGCGAAAAGATTTACTCCTATAAAAATGTTCCGGCTATCGATAATGTGCTGATGCTGCCTCAGCCTGTAAAAATTTTACCAAAAGTAAGTTTTGCGCTTTCTAAATTTAATTTAGAGGGAAAACAGGGAACTTTAAATAACTGGACAGATTTCGGAACCTGGTATTATAATAATCTTGTTGAGCCGGTTTCTATAGCTACTCCTGCAATCAAAGCTGAGGTTGAAGCCCTGAAGCTGACAGGTTCCACAGAGGAAAAAGTGAAGAAGCTTTTCCAGCATATGCAGTCGAAAACCCGCTATATATTTGTAGGACTTGGGATTGGCGGATGGCTTCCCATGCTTCCTGATGAGGTGCAGAAGAAAGGCTATGGAGACTGTAAAGGCCTTACCAATTATATGAAAACCTTACTGAATGAAGCAGGAATTCCTTCCAATTACTGTGTGATCAACTCCAGCTCTTCACAGGTCTCCTTTGATCCTGATTTTCCTACAATGGCAGGAAATCATGCTATCCTTATGGTTCCCACTGAAAAAGGAAATATCTGGCTTGAAAATACGTCCCAGCAGATTGCTTTCAATCATTTAAGTTATAATACAACAGACAGAAATGTTCTTGCTGTAACAAAAAAAGGAATAGAGCTCATCAATACCCCTTCCTATACAGCTGAGCAGAACGCTGAAAAACAGAAGATAAGAATCAGTATTAACGATGATAACAGTATTAATGGTGAGGCTCAGTTCACTTATACCGGAAGTCAGTATGACTTTAACCTGGCCTATGCCTACCGGTCTCCAAAGGAAAAAACAGAAACTGTGAAAAACAGATTTGATGTTTTGAATTTTGAAAAAGTTGAAGTGAAGAATTTTGTTAACGATAAAGATAATGCATCGATAAAGCTTGATATAGATTTTAAAGCCGGAAATTATTCTAAAAATGTGGGAAGCAGCTTAATTTTCAGAGCGGTACCTATTTTTTCCAATTACAATTACAAAGCCGATGAAAAAAGAGAGCTTCCGTTTGAAGTAGGGCAGTCCTATGAAGACGAATATGAAATAAGCTTTGCGATTCCAAAAAATTATAAAGTAGATGAGATTCCGGATAATGTACAGATTAATTCTGAATTTGGAAGCTATAAATTAAATATTGCCAAAAGTGATGGCGAAGTAAAAGTCACCAGACTTATTAAAATGAATAAAGGCATATTCCCGAAAGAAAAATATAATGAATATATGAGCTTTAGAAAAAAAATCGTCAATGGTGACAATTCAAAAATCTTAGTAACAAAAATATAAAACATACAATGAAGAAAGTCTTATTATTGGCCTTCTGCTATTGCAGTCTGGCATTAGTCAGCGGTCAGAAACACGAGTTCCTGGATACTCCTAAATTCAACAATGAAGATCTGAGTAAAACAAAATCTGCCTTGGATGAAAATGCTCCGGCTGAAATCTTATACAGATCAGTTCATTATTATATTGACGGAGTGAAGGGAGAATTCCACAAAAATGTGGTCTGCAGAGTAAAAATCTATGATAAAGATAAAGCAGAAGACTGGCTTAACCTTGAAATTCCACTGTATCAAAACTCTACTGCCAGAGAAACCCTGAATAAAATAAAAGCCTTTACCTATAACCTTGAAAATGGCAATGCCGTTTCTACCAAAGTAGATAAAAGCTCAAAGTACAAAAGTAAAGAGAGTAAATATACCACCATCACAAAATTTGCATTTCCTAATGTAAAGAATGGTTCCGTAATAGAATATCAATATGAGGTTTTATCACCGTTCCTGTATTCAATTCCGCAAGCCCTGATAGAAAGTGATACCCCTTCACTATATACAGAATATGTATTGGACAGCCCGGTTAATATTTCTTATAATGTGAACTATACAGGATCTTTAATGCCAAAATACAGGATGGTTGAAGATAAGCTGATGAATGGCATGGATTATAAGACTTACAGATTAGGTTTTGAAAACTTAAAAGGGTTTAAAACGGAGAAGTTTGTAAAGAATGACAGGAATTACCGTACTAAAATAAGTGCAGAGCTTCATTCTACCCATATCGGACAGTTGAAATTGTACTCTTCATCCTGGGAAGAAATCAAAGAAAAGCTCTATAGTGACGATGATTTTGGTGGAGAATTAAAAAAGACGAGATTGGCAAAAGAAAATATGCCTGCTCATATTGCCGGACTAAAAACAGATGAGGAAAAAGCAAACGCCATTTTCGATTATGTAAAAAATACCTTTACCTGGAATAACGACAGAGGAATTTATACAGAAGATGGTTTGAAAAAATTAATAGAAACCAAAACAGGAAATGCTGCCGAAATCAACCTGTTTCTTGTTATGATGCTTAGAGAAGCAGGGCTTAAAGCAGATCCGCTTCTTATTTCTACTGTGGACAACGGGCTGATTAACCTGGCATCTCCAAGTCTTATGAGTACCAACTTTGTGCTGGCTGCCGTGGGCAACAAAGAAGGTTATAACCTGTATGACGCTACCTCAAAGCAGTCTTCAATGAACAATCTTCCACCCAGAGACTGGAACGAATATGGAATTCTGATGGCAAAAGATAAAGCACGACAGATGCAGATGTCAAATGCTACAGCGAGCTTCAATTATCTGATCGCCAACGCCAAAATTAATGACGATGGCAGTATTTCCGGAACTTATGCTGATAAAGATACCGGAACTTTTGGAATGTTTGCCAAGGAAAGCTATGATGAAAATGCCGAAAAATATAAAAAGCAATACAAAGAAAACTTTTCAATAGATTTTACGGATATCAATTGTAAAGTTCTGGATAAAGGAGAATTTGAAAGTACAATGAAATTCACTTCTGAAAACCTGATAGACAAAATAGGAAAAAAGATGATCATTAATCCTATGCTTTTCCTGGGAAAAACTTCCAATGAATTTGATCAGACAGAAGCCAGAAAATATCCTATCGATCTAATATCTGCCTTTGCTAAAGTAAAAAAAATTACCTTGGAAATTCCGGAAGGATATACCATTGAAGAAATGCCTAAGAGCAAAAAGATTGTTACAGACGATAAAGAAATAGAATACAGCTATACTGCCGATTTGAAAGGAAACAAGCTGGAGGTTACCTCGGTTATTAAGATTGCAAGCCCGGATTATCCGAAAGAATATTATCCTGCTTTTAAACAAATCTGGAACACCGCTTCAAAAAGTGAAAACCAGGTGATCAGTCTGATTAAAAAGTCTTAATATTCAGATCTGATATAAAAAATAAAGATTTTTTTTAAACCATTCATCTTTTTGAATGGTTTTTGCATTCCTATCGGAAAATTGAAATTATGAAAAACAGTATTGCTGTTCTGGCTCTTTCGTCTTTGCTGGCTTTTTCTGCGTGTAAAAAAGAAGAAAAAGGAGGAATTCCGGCAGATAAAACAGAAAACCTGAAATCTGTAAGCCTAAAAATAGATTCAGTGAATGTATCTGATTCCGTAAAGATCAGCGATTCACTATCAGTAGCGTTCTCTTCCGAGTTCCTTGTTTTTCCGGAACTGAAGGATAAAACACTGTTAGATAGTATTTATTGGGGATATAAACGAATCAGAGACTTCTCGAAACAAGGGTTGGAAAACTATCTGATCAATGAAAAGGATAATTATTTTACCTCTGTAAAAAAAGAAAGTAAAGATGTACTTTCGGATCTTTCCTACGCCCAAAACTGGTATTCAGAATTCCGGATGAGTTTAGTTTCGAACATCAATGACTATATGCATATTAATTATGCCCAAAGCTCATATACAGGAGGAGCACATGATAATTACGGATTTTCAGAAAGAGTTTTTGATCTTAAAAAGAACAAAAGGCTGGAGCTTAAAGAAATTACTTCTATGCCTAAAGCCAAACTGGAAGCTATTCTGATGAAGAATGTCAATAAAATTCCCAACGGGTCTATAGACGAAAAAAGAGAAATTAAAAACTCTGATATGCTATTGGTGGAAGTTATTCCCGTAACAGAAAACTTCTATTTTGATCAGAAAAATCTGTATTTCCATTACAGCCCTTATGAAATTGCTGCTTTTGCCGCTGGGGATATCATTATTCCTGTTTCCTGGGAAGATTTAAAAGGTACCCTGAATTCTGAATTCAAAGAAAGAATGAAAATAAAATAAATAAAATGCTTCCCGATCAGGAAGCATTTTCTATTTTTGCGGTAATGGAAAAAGCAGCGTTTATCATCAATCCCTTTTCGGCTAAAAAAAATTACCAGCCGTTTCTGAATGAGCTTAAAAAAAAGGTCGATAATCCCTTGTATTATGTCTCTGAATCTATTCCGGGGACAGATGATTTCATCAGAACCCATTTTGATGAGGTGGATATATTTGTAGCGATCGGAGGGGACGGAACCATTTCTACCGTTGCTAAAAATCTGATCAGTACAGAGAAGATTCTGGCCATATTTCCGGCCGGATCAGGAAATGGCTTTTCCAATGAAACCCGTTTCAATAAAAATCTGGATGAACTTTTAGAAAAAATCAAAGCCGGAAAATCCAGGAAGATTGATACCTTTATGGTCAATGACAGGCTTTCCATTAATGTCTCAGGAACAGGTTTCGATGGTAAAGTGGTCAAGGAATTTGAGAAAACAAGCCGCGGATTTAAAAATTACATTAAAGTCTCACTTAAGACCTTCTTTAACTATAAACCAATCAAGGTTAAGTTTTTTGATGAAGAATATGAAAAATACAACGGGAAATACCTGATGCTGAATATTGCCAATACCCGCCAGTTCGGAAACAATGCCTATATTGCCCCGAATGCAAGCAAAAGCGATGGCCTTGTTGATATGGTTTTGGTGAAAAAATTTCCGCTTACCTATTCTGCTCTTTTCGCCTTCAGAATGTTTACCAAGCGGCTGAAAGATGATGAATATGTAACCTATCTTCCCGTTTCTGAAATATCATTTAAGGTCAATACCAAAAACTGGCATCTTGACGGGGAATTCAATAAAATAAAATCTCCGGTTCATGTAAAAGTGCTGCCAGCCAGTCTGAATATTCTGGTTTAACTTTCTTTTAAAAGCTTCTGTCTTCCATTGCCCATCGTTTAGACTTCCAGTTTTTTCTCAATTTCAGCCGGATAGTCCAGACAATATTGCAGCTGTTTTTTATCCAGCTGTTTTTCCCAATTGGCAACAACCACTGTTGCTACAGAATTTCCGATGACATTGGTCAGGGCTCTGCACTCACTCATAAACTTATCAATTCCCAGAATCAGGGTCATTCCGGCAATCGGGATTTCCGGCACAACAGCAAGGGTAGCTGCCAAAGTAACAAATCCGGCTCCCGTAACGCCGGCTGCTCCTTTCGAGCTCAACATGGCTACCAGAAGCAGCATCAGCTGTTTTTCAATCGAAAGATCAATATTAAGGGCCTGTGCAATGAATAAAGAAGCAAGCGTCATATAAATATTAGTGCCATCCAGGTTAAAAGAATAACCGGTGGGAACTACCAACCCTACAATCGCTCTGGAGCAGCCTGCCTTTTCAAGCTTTTCCATAATGCCGGGAAGAGCAGATTCAGATGAGCTGGTTCCTAAAACAAGAAGAAGTTCTTCTTTCAGATAAAACATCAGTTTAAAAATATTAAATCCATTGTACCAGGCCACGGCTCCTAATACCAAAACAACAAACAGGAAAGATGTAATATAAAATGTGGCCACCAGAAATATAAGGTTCAGAACAGAATGAAGGCCGTATTTCCCGATCGTAAATGCCATGGCTCCAAACGCCCCGATAGGCGCAAGCTTCATCAGCATGTGAACGATCTTAAAAACAGGTGTTGATAGATCCTGAAGAAAATTTGTCACTTTCTGGCTTTTTTCCTTCGTTAAAACAAGTGCTACCCCCATTAAGATAGCTACCAAAAGTACCTGAAGAATATTTTCACCTACCAGCGGACTGAAAAGTGTTTCAGGAATAATATTCATAATGAATCCTGTAAGCGTAGATTCGTGAGCTTTCTGCTGATATTGGGAAACATCTCCTGAAAGAGTTGAGGGATCAATATTTAATCCATGCCCCGGCTGAAGAAGGTTTCCTACAATCAATCCGATGATCAGGGCTAAAGTAGAAAACGTAAAAAAATAGATCATGGCTTTTACGGCGATTCTTCCTACTTTTTTAAGGTCGGTCATATGGGCAATTCCCAGGGTGAGAGTAATAAAGATCACCGGTGCGATAATCATTTTAACGAGTTTAATGAATCCGTCACCCAGAGGTTTCATTTTTTCACCCAGTTCAGGATAAAAATTTCCCAAAAGAATACCTGCGGCAATCGCCATAATCACCTGGAAGTAAAGCTGCTGATGGAATTTTTTCGCTTTCAAAGATTGGTTTGTTTTCAAAGAGCGAAAATTAAGAATTTTAATCTTAAAACATGACAAAAATCAGTAATAATTGTACATCCTGACCGGATCAATAATAATGGTTAACCAGAAAGATTTTATGCCTTTAATGGATTCAGAGTAAGATTAAAGAGAGGGTTTCCGCTCATTTTTTGATATGCATGTTTTTAGCTTTAAACGGATGATAGTGCATTCCCACTAACTAAGAGCAAATGTTTTTTCAGGAAAAATATAATGAAAAATGTCCCAGGGATTATAATCCGGGACATTTTTATAAAATTATATCAGATACTGTTATTCAACCGCAACAGAATCATCTCCGCGGCCGTCTGCCACAGCATGAATAGTTCCGTTGTCATCAAGAACAATCATTTCTGTTTTTCCGATCTGCTTTACCTTTTCAATCACATAATTCTTACTTTTCAGCTCGGCAATTGTACTTTCCGGGAAATTATTTTCGACTTTTATCGTTTCCGGAAGCCATTGATGGTGAAATTTAGGAGCATTAACCGAAATATTGGCATTCAGTTTAAAATCCACTACATTGACGATTGATTGGTAAACAGAGGTAGGAATTGTTGTTCCTCCCGGAGTTCCTACTACCATATATGGTTTTCCGTTTTTCAGAAGAATGGTAGGAGTCATGGAAGAAAGCATCCTTTTATTGGGTTGTATAGAATTGGCTTCTCCGCCTACCGCTCCGAACATATTGGGTACGCCGGGTTTGATGGAGAAATCATCCATTTCATTATTTAAGAAAAATCCCGCTCCCGAAACTACGACTTTGCTTCCGTAATAGCCGTTAAGCGTTGTGGTTACAGAAGCTGCATTTCCGTCTTTATCCAGAACGGAAATATGTGTGGTCTGGGTGGACTCTTTCGGTTGAGGAATGATTTTCCCGACTTCAGAACTCGGAGTTGCTTTACTGAAACTGAAGTTTTTCCATCGGCTTTTTAAATAGTCATCAGAAATCAGGTAAGCGGTCTTATCCTGAATGAAATCAGGATCGCCCATATATTCTGCGCGGTCTGCAAAAGCTCTTCTTTCTGCTTCCGTCATAATCTGAACAGCTTTTGTGGAGTTTTGCTGGTATTTTTCAAGGTTCTCAAAACTGGCCATTCTGAGCATCTGGGCGAGAAGGACACCGCCGCTTGAAGGCAGAGGCATGGAAACCACATTGTTACCTTTATAATCAAATTCTAAGGCTTTTCTTTCAGCAACCTTATAGTTTTTAAGATCATCCAGTGTAATAATTCCGTTGCCTCTTTTCATTTCAGCAACAAGAAGTTCAGCGGTTTTTCCTTCATAGAAACCTTTAGCTCCCTGTTTCTGGATTAGTTTCAGGGTTTCAGCAAGTTCTTTCTGAATCAGAAGATCGCCTGCTTTCCAAGGGGTGTCTTTTACAAAAACGATGGAAGATGTATTATGTTTCTTGAAATATTCTCTGTTGTTATTAAGCATATCAGCTTCCTGCTCCGTGATGGCAAATCCCTGCTCTGCCAGATCAATGGCTGGCTGGATGATTTTTTCCATCGGAAGTTTGCAGTGTTTTAAAGTCGCGAAAAAACCAGCAACACTCCCCGGAACACCTACTGCCAGTCTCCCGTTTTGGGAAAGATCAGTGTCTGCTTTTCCCTTCTTATCAATATACATATCTCTCGAAGCCTTTTTGGGAGCAGTTTCCCTATAGTCCAGAGTAAATTTTTCTCCATTGTTCTTCACTCCGACTAAAAATCCGCCTCCACCGATATTTCCGGCCTGAGGATATACAACAGCCAGTGCATATTGCGTAGCTACAACAGCATCATAGGCGTTTCCTCCCATTTTAAGAACTTTAGCGCCTGCTTCGCTGGCCAATGGATGCGCAGATACCACTACACCTTTATTCTTCACTTTTACCTCTTTTACAATGCTGATGTCAGTAAATTGGGCCCGGTAAAATTGACCGGCCAGCAATACCGCAGCAATAAAAAACTTCTTCATAGGATTTTCTTTATAACAACAAAAGTAGATATTTTTTTTCTGTAAACAGCTGCATGCTAAACTGATGGAATATTCCGGCTTAACAGAATGGATAATATAAAAGAAATCTGTCTCCGGATAATGGTGATTATTTTTTATTAAAACCTTATTATGGTTAACTTCCCGGAAATCTGAATGGTTGTAATGCTTTTTTTCAATCGCTCTTATAGAAAGTGTTTTTAGAACACCTTTTTTATTATGATAAGCATGATTTTTTTACTTTTGTACAATTCTAAAAAAATCTGAAAAATGGAATCCTATACGGAAAGAATACTGATCACGGGAGCCTTGGGACAAATAGGCACCGAACTTACCAACAGACTTGTTGAAATTCACGGAGCAGACAATGTGGTTGCTTCAGGACTGGACAGATGGCAAGAGGGAATTACCTCTGCCGGACATTATGAAAGAATGGATGTTACCAATACACAATTGGTAAGACAGGTAATTCAGGATTATGATATCACAACAGTGTATCACCTGGCGTCACTTTTGTCCGGAACTTCAGAAAAGCAGCCTATTTTTGCCTGGAAACTGAATCTGGAACCTCTTCTTCATTTTTGCGAAATGGCGAAAGAAGGACTGATTAAAAAGATCTTCTGGCCAAGTTCCATCGCCGTATTTGGAAAAGGAATTCCAAAACATGATGTAGGGCAGGATGTCGTTCTGAATCCAACTACAGTGTACGGAATTTCTAAAATGGCTGGAGAGAAGTGGTGCGAATACTATTTCGATAAGCATGGAGTAGATGTAAGAAGCATCAGATATCCTGGACTGATTTCATGGAAAACTCCTGCAGGGGGAGGAACAACGGATTATGCTGTAGAGATTTTTTACAAAGCAATAGAAGACGGAAAGTATACAAGCTTCATTTCCGAGAATACAGGAATGCCGATGCTGTATATGGATGATGCCATCAATGCAACCCTGAAATTAATGGAAGCTCCGAAAGAAAGTTTAACAGTCCGTTCTTCATACAATCTGGGAGGAATGTCATTTACTCCAAAAGAACTGGCAGAAGAAATCCAGAAAGAAATCCCGGATTTTACAATTGATTACAACCCGGATTTCAGACAGGCAATTGCAGATTCCTGGCCGGCTTCCATCGACGATTCTGTGGCTAAAAAAGATTGGGGACTGACCTACGATTTCGGAATTTCTGAGATGACAAAAGATATGATTAAAAATCTTAAAGTAAAATTAGCTAAGAATTAATTACTTAAAGTTAAAGTTTAATTGAAAATTTATTTAACATCTGATTTTTAATTATTTATAAAATTTATCTAAAATTTAATTGATATGATATTGTTGACTTTTAACATCCTGAATATTGAAGCCGAAGCCAAAAAAGAGGCTCAGATTTCTGATGAAGAAAGATTAAAAATCACAGAAGACAATACCAAAGCATTGTTAAGAATTTTAGATATTCATGACGTAAAAGCAAGTTTTTTTGTGGAGATTTCCATCGCAGAAAAACTTAAAAATTTAATTAAAGCAATTTCATCCCAAGGGCATGAAATTGCTTTTTATAACAAGAGCTCCAGTCTTAAGGAAATTGAGGACGCTAAAAAAAATCTTCAGGAACTTCTGGAAAAACAGATCCGGGGAATCCGGCAGAAAGATCATAAAGAGCTTCAGGAGAATCTGAAGTTATTAGAATTTAATTACGTTTCAAATATTGATAATGCTGATATTCTTTTTCCGTTCAAAAGACTGAAAAGGGATACTGAAATTACCGAAGAGGACGGACTGAGTATGGTTCCGGAAAGTATCTCTCCCTACAGCCAGCTGCCATATAATGATTTTGTGTTTCAGATCCTGCCGATGAAGTATTATCAGAACATGGTATTTGAAACCCTGAAGAATGACGATTTTGTTCTCATTTACCTTAACTCCTGGCAATTCACCGATTTCAATAAATATCCGTTTGATATCCCTTTTTACCGGAAGCTGTTTTCGGGCAAAAAAATGGAGGACAAATTAGATGCCCTTCTTACCTGGATTAACGAGAAGGAGCTGGCTACTTCCCGGATGAAAGATTATATTTTTTAATAAATACACTCAGTAATAAAAATTGCTCAGCAGGAGCCGGAGATTATTTCGGCTAATTCCAATGCACAGCCCCAAGCTACGGTGAACCCTGAACCACCATGTCCATAGTTATGAAAAATATTTGGATACTGATCATCAAATGTAAAGCGTACCTCACTACGTTTGGGACGTAATCCAACCACTTCTTCAAAAATTACAGGAGGTTTTGGGAAAAGCCCGGCAGAGATAAAACGGGATATAATCAGATCTGTATCGTTCTGGCTTGCGTTCATATTCCAGTCATTAAGATAATCAGTGCCTCCGATAATACAGTCGTTGTTTCTCCTGATAATATAGCTCAGAGCTCCATCCCGGATAGATTTTACACATGATTGTACATCAAGCACTTCTGTTCTAAGTATTTGTCCGCGCATTGGAATAAGTTCTTCATCCATACAGATAAACTTTGCGCCTAATCCTGTACAGTTGATAACAAGATTGTCTAGTTCACTGAGCTGTTTTAAGGTTTTAATTTCAATTTTTTCAAAAGACCCTCCATTACTTATGAAACGTTGAAAAAGGTGCGGTAGATATAATGGCGGTTCAGCAAGGGGTACGATGGCAACATAGGCGGTTTCTGCTCCGGAGGGTAATTCTTTATTTTCTGCAGGCCTTATAGTTCCCGCTGGTAATCTTTGTGCCCATGAAATATCACTGGTCGTATCATAAACGATGGTAAAAGGAATAAATGAAACGCCATTGCCCGGGAATTGTTCCTTTGTATACTTGTGATAGGTCTTAATGCTCCATCTTGTTGATTTTTCTACGGGTTGTATAGCAAAGGGGAACCATATTGCACCTACTTTATGTGATACCGTATTGTCAAATCGTTCTTTTGCTATCAGCCGGACTTTCCATCCTTTTTCCTGTAGGGCAACTGCACTTGTAAGGCCGATAATGCCACAACCAGCAACTGTAATCTGTCTCATCTTGTATTTATTTTACTTCCTTTGATGGGTCTTCCCGGAAATATATTTTTAAGAATTTTTCCTTTTGAAATGAGGGTTTTTCCGTTTACCCATACATAGTCCATTCCTGAAGAATTGGAAAATCCGTTTTCATAAGTTGCATTATCTTTTACCTTATGGGGATCAAATAGTATAAGATCCGCAAAGCATCCTTTTTGTACTCTTCCTCTCAGTTTCATTTCTGGTACTACCTTTTCCAGTACTTTTGCCGGCATTAGGGTCATTTTTTTTATAGCTTCAGGTAAACTAATCAGACGTTCTTCACGGACATATTTACGTAATATTTTACAGAAAGTTCCGGATGCTCGGGGATGGCCTTTGGTAGAGTAATTCCCGCCGTCACTGGCAATCATTGTAAAAGGAGATGAAATAGCTGTTCTGATCCAGTCTTCCTTGAGCATGTGGATGATTACCTGGCCATTTTTCTTACGGTATTTTTCAAATGTTTCAGGGGTAAGTCTTTCACCGGTTTCTACCCATTGCAGGTCATGATATGAACATCCCAAACGCTCCTGCCATCCTTCATTAAATATGGAAGAACCTATTTCTGTATTGCCTGCTGTATACGGGTATAGTTCTGTAGTGATGGGAAAGCCTCTCGTCTGAGATTTACGGATCATATCAAGACAGGGGAGGATGTCTTTACGGGCCATACTGTTAATATGGCAAATATGTAGTTGTGTTCGGTTCAGTATTGCATCGGCAATAGCCTGTTGGAATGCTATGGCTCCTCCTTCACGGACATGGGTGAATACAGGTACATTCCATTTACCGGCCATGGTATATACAGCAGTGATTTCCTCTACGGATGCCGCAGGTAAGTATCCAACCGGAATACCAATTCCGATAGCTCCTTCATTTATGGCTTTTCTGATCTGTTTTTCAAGAGCTGCAAAATCTTTTTCCGGTAGTGGTTGCTGGGAAATGCTGTCAGTTATTTCATCATAAACGGAAGGAAGTGCTTTTTGATTTTGTCTAATGATTTTGTTTCTGTAGGCTATTTGACAGGCAGATGCTCCATAGTTGAGCAGTGCTTTATCCTTACGAAACTTAAACCAGCTGCTAAGGGTATCAATACCTATTTCCAGTTCTAATGCTGTAGTTACGCCGTCAAAAGCCTGATAAGCATTTTCTATATTGGTTTGTCCATGGGCATGAAGGTCTATAAAACCGGGAGCAAGTACTTTGCCTTTCCCGTTGATCATTACTTTTCCTTTAATGGGTTGACCGGTTACGGCAGCAATTTTATCATCAATAATTCCGACCTGAAGTATACTGTCAGTTTCGGTCTCCGGATCGATGATGCGGGCATTTTGAATTACAATATCATAGATCTGCTTGTGTTCGGAGCTGCTACAGGAAAGAATTAAAGGTATCAGAATCAGTAATATCCATTTTTTGAATTGTGTCCTCATAGATTGACGGCTTTATTTAGAACTATTTTTTTCTTTTGCAGCGTATATTCTTATGAATTGAATAGGGGGAAGCATGGGCTCCATTTGGGCAGTTAGAGAACTGATATTTCCTGATTCATCTGTTTGAAAATTAAAGTTGAATCCAATATCTGAGTTATTTTCCACAGTGCCGTTTTTTACAATCATGGGTGTAAATGTATCGTAATGCCTGTGTGATAGGTAGAATTGTTTATTCAGGGTCTGAACAAAAAGAGAATCATTTTTAGCCGTGATATGAAAGGTTCCGTATCCGGAATGCTTATAGTGTCCTGTGAATGCCTGAAGTAGGTGTGAAGGCTTTGTATTCTTTATGGTGTTGTTTTCCTGCCGCTTTCTATTAATGGCAAGCTGATCTTTTGCGCTCTTCAGTTTTTCTTTTAAATACGCTATCCAGTTAGTAGGCTTACTGTGAAGTATCATATCAGAAGCTATATTACGGGCTAAAGCTGGAAACATGGATGAATTTTGGTTGCATAATACGACAATTCCGAGATTGTCTGATGGAAAAAGACAGACATTGGCAGAAAAACCATCAATATTTCCACCATGTTCCAGGCGGTAATGTCCTTTATATGAAGATATACGCCATGCGTATCCATAGCTGTTTAGATGCTGATCCGGAAATTGAAGGTCACGGATTCCGTCTTCCAGTGAAAAGAGTGGATTGACTGCTTTTTTTACATAACTTTCAGGAAGTATGGATTTTTCCTTATATCTTCCTTTATTCAGCCATATTTCAAGCCATCTGCTCATTTCGGCAGAGCTGCTGTTGATACTTCCTGCGGGGCTCATGGAGGCAATATTGTAGTATTCCATAGCTCTTGTAGTTTCCATGTTTTGCCATTCGTAGCCAGTAGCAATATTTTTTGCTTGTTTCATCTCTTCAATGCTTACACTGGAACGTTTCATTTCAAGTGGAATAAAGAAATGTTCACGGATATTATCTTCCCAGGATTTTCCTGTAATTTTTTCAGCAATCATTCCTTGAATCAGATAACCAAAATTGTTATAATGCCATTGGGTACGAATAGGCCTGAAAGGTTCCTGATACCTTATCCTTGAAAGCAGAGTGTCTTTGTTTTCGGTTGGAAAAAGATACCATGACATATCATGCCTTGGTAATCCTGAACGATGGCATATTAAATCTTTTATAGTGAGTTCTGTATTAAGTGTATTATTGTAAAACTCCAGTTGAGGCAAATATTTACGTGGGTTATCATCAAAGCTTAGTTTACGTTCAGATTCCATAATGCCCAGTAAGGCAGTGGTAAATGCTTTTGACGTAGAACCTATAGCGAATAATGTATTTTCGTCTGTTTTTTGCCGTTTTTCTATATTGCTGTATCCGAAGCCTTTGCAATAAATTAATTTGTTATCCTTTACAATAGCAATAGAAAAGCCAGGAACATGACTTTCATTTAACAGTTCAAGCAGTTTCCGGTCTAATTTTTTACCAGAAAAAGTGGTTTGAGAGAATAATAAGACGAACTTAAACAAAAAAATGAAAAAGAAAGTAATCTTCATAATAAATGTGTTTTTCACAAATATAATGAATTATTATACTGTTTTTTTTGCTGTAAGCTTAAGGGAAATAATGTTTTACGCGGGTGTTTGTTATTGATTGTATTTTGATGTAAAAAATTAAAAATATAAAGTATCTGAAAGAATTTTGTTTATCGTATATTGACTTTTGATTGATATTGGCTTTTAAAGATCAGGAGAACTATAATTGAGTTTGGCATTTTTTATATTGGTTTTGTTAGCTCAATTCAAAAAGCGTAATTTCCGGCAGTACACCCACTCTTCCCGGATAACCAAGCACTCCGAATCCTCTGTTCACGTAAAGCATTTTTCCTTCACTTTCATATAAATCGGCCCATTTTGGATAACGGTACTGTACCGGAGACCATTTTACATTTTTAAGATCAAGGCCGAACTGCATCCCGTGAGTGTGTCCTGACAGCGTTAAATAAATGTTTCCGGGGTGTTTTTTTACAACGTAATCAAAATGGGTAGGGTCATGGCTCATCAGGATTTTAGGAGCAGATTCCGGAATCCCTTTTAAAGCATCATCAATTTTTCCGAATTGAGGAAAAGGTTTCAATCCCCAGTTTTCGACCCCGAGGATGTATAGTTTTTCGCCGTTTCTTTCGATAATTCTGTTCTCATTTCTCAGCATATCAAATCCTGCCTGTCTTTCATAATCGATAAGGGTATCAAGGTTTTTCTTTTTGGCATCCATGGAAGTCCATGTCACATAATCCCCGTAGTCATGATTTCCAAGTACAGCCAGCTTGCCGTCTTTAGCTTTTATTTTTGAAAACAAAGGGATGAAAGGTTTAAACTCATCTGCGACATTGTTTACCATATCCCCGGTAAAAAGAACAAGATCAGGTTTCTGCTCATTGATCAGGTCAACCGCATGCTGAAGTTTGCCGGGATCTGGAAAGCTTCCGCTGTGGACGTCCGAGATCTGAATAATTTTGTATCCTTTAAAATTTTTACCCAGACCCGGGATTTTTACTTTGATCTTTCTTACTTTATGCCTGTATTTTCCGAAAGTAATTCCATCAATGAAAAGAGTGGAAAGTACCCCGCCAAGCCCCAGTCCAACCAGGCTCAGAAACTTTCTTCTTTCCGGGAAAAAGTTTTCTTTCGGCTGTGTTAAGCCTACTAAATAGCTTCCCGTTCTGAAAATGTCATCAATCAGCAAAAACAGGACGATGAAAATTTTCGGAAGGATAAAGATCAGGAATAGGGAAATAGCGATCTGGGCCCTCAGGGAAGTTCTGTCTGCCTTTTGGAAATGGGAGATTTCATAGGCGAAAAAGCCGTAAACAGCTAAAGATACCACCCAATATCCGATTCGTACCCAAAAATTATCGCTTAAAGTTCTTATTGCCTGGTAAATATAAACCTCCAAAATAAAGAAGATACCGGCAATGATTAAAAAGTTCTTCATGATCAGATCTAAAAAAAGCACAAAAGAAGACTTCCTTTTGTGCTTTTATATTTTTAATTAAAATTATTTAAGGAAATCTGTAAACGATAGCATTGATGTTCATTCCGGCACCTACCGAAGTCATCACAATGTTACCATTATCTTTAAACGATTGACCCTCCATTTTTCCTTTAATTATTAAATCATACATGGTAGGAATTGTTGCTACAGACGTATTTCCAAGGTCCTGGATCGTCATAGGGGAGATTGAGTGGTCGTAATCTTTTATGTCGTAAAGCTTGTGAAGTCTTTCAATCATGGCATAATCCATTTT
Organism: Chryseobacterium indologenes; assembly: GCF_001295265.1. Taxonomy (GTDB): domain Bacteria; phylum Bacteroidota; class Bacteroidia; order Flavobacteriales; family Weeksellaceae; genus Chryseobacterium; species Chryseobacterium indologenes_A. The sequence continues at coordinate 282,396 of NZ_LJOD01000002.1, forward strand.
GGCGTTGGCCTGGTGGATCAGGATTTTATCGATGTCTTCAATAGAAAGCCCGGCTTCATCAATGGTTTCCTTGATGGCTACAGGAACGTTTTTAAGAGCGTATTCATAGATTTTTCTTCCCTGCATTCTTACGAAAATGCGGTTCTGATCAGAATCTTTATTGATAGAAGGGCCGTTGGCCAGATAGTTCAGTTCAATACCGTTGTCACAGATCGTATTATGGGCAATGATTCCTACATTTTCGTCATCAGTAGCTTTTACGACTACAGCACCGGCGCCATCTGCGAAGATCATTCGGTTTCTGTCGTGCGGGTCAGTTACCCTGCTTAACGTTTCACCTCCTACAACAAGAATTGTCTTCGCTGTTTTAGCTTTAATTAAGTTGTCGGCCAAAATCATCGCTTCTACCCATCCCGGACAACCGAAAAGCATATCATAGGTAACGCATTTTCTGTTTGTGATGCCTAATTTATTCTTCACTCTTGCTGCCATTGTCGGCATAAAATCAGCATATCCGTTTTGTGTTACTTCTCCAAAGTTGCTTGCGTAAATAATATAATCCAGTTCCTCGCCATCTATTTTTGCGTCTTGAATAGCGAGTTTAGCAGCTTCATAACCGATTTGTGAGTTGGAAAGATCGTCCTCAATAAATCTTCTGTTTTCTATTTCTGTGATTTCTACAAACTTGGCAATAGTTTCTTCCGCAGGTTTTTCAATCTTCACCCCGTCTTCCGTATAGAACTCAGAATCCATGAAATAGTCTCTACCAATAACTCTGTTAGGAATATAGGATCCGGAACCAATAATGATCGTATTCGGCATTCGTTTATATGATTTTTTTAAAGATGCAAAGTTAATAATTAATATTAATAACGGAGAATTAAAAATATTATTAAATTTGCAAAAATTGTACTTTACAATCTATGAAAAACAATCCGTCCTTAAAAGGCTTACTTATTGCAGCTGTGGCGTTTATCGTTGCCTTTGGGATCTACTTCCTTTTTTTAGCCAAGAAGAATTATTATGTCGTAGATAATCCTACCCCCAATACGTATTATTTTAAAATCAATAATGGTTCCGAAGGTATTATTTCTGCAGGACAGTCTGTGCATGTTGATCTGAATAAAGGAAAAAACTCTATTAAAGTTTTTGACCAGAATAAGAAAATGCTTTACGATTCAGCATTTGAAGTGAATAAAATTCGCGGTCTTCTGAATATTGCACATCAGGATTATTACATCAATGATCAGTATTACGGATACAATCTTAAAAAAGATTCACTACTTATGCAGCTGGGGAAGACAACTATTGACGGTAAAGAGTATTTCGGAGGCGCTAAGCACTTTAATAAGCTGTTTACGGATGATTTTTATTACAATGTAGATGAAGATTATGACAAACTGATTAAAAATATCCAGAAAGTGGAATCCAGATCAAAAATCTTCAGAAAGCAGGATTACCTTAATTATTATAAAGAATATTACAAGTTTTAAGTTTTGACAAAAGATATTACCAAAGTTACTCCCTATAATTCCGAGGCTACAAAGAAGAGCCAGGTAGAGGATATGTTCGACAATATTGCACCGAAGTATGACCTTCTGAATCATGTTTTATCTATGAAAATTGATGTTTTGTGGAGAAATACATTGGTGAAAATGATGAAAAATGACAGTCCGCAGGAAGTGCTGGATGTGGCTACAGGAACGGGAGATCTCGCGATCACCATCGAAAAAGGAACCGGTGCAAAAGTAATTGGTTTAGATTTATCACAACAAATGCTAAATGTTGGCGTTATTAAAATAAAAAAACTTAAATTAGACGGCAAAATTTCCATGCAAAAAGGAGATGCAGAAAACTTACCTTTCGAGGACAATAGATTTGATGCTGTTTCCGTTGCATTTGGAGTGAGGAATTTTGAAAACCTTACCAAAGGTTTGGCAGAATTAAGAAGAGTAGTTAAAGATAACAAGAGTGTTTATATACTGGAGTTTTCAAAGGTTGAGGGGTTCTTAGGACCATTTTATATGTTTTATTTCAAAAATATATTACCTGCCATCGGCAGACTGGTTTCCAAAGATAATAGGGCATACACGTACCTTCCGGATTCTGTAAATGCTTTTCCTTTCGGGGAAAAGATGAAACAAATTCTTTTAGATACAGGATTTAAGAAAGTAGAATATAAAAAACTAAGTTTAGGTATAGCCACAATTTATAAAGCAACAAAGTAACCTATGAATAAATTTTTATTAAGAGCACTGGTTTTAGCCTCAGTAAATATCGCTGTTTTTGCAGATGCACAATTCAGAACCCGAAACAGAATGGATAAGTTGGAAGACTTTGACGAACAGAAATTCAGCTGGGGTTTTTACTTGAATGGCAACAGACTGGACTACCGTATCGTTCTTCACCCAAGATATGGTATGAATGGGAATCAGAATCTTGTTAAATCTAAAGAAAGTTACAGTTTCGGAGCGGGTCTTATCGCCAAATGGAGACTGAACGATTATCTGGATTTAAGATTAGAACCAGGCTTACAATTTGCTCAGAGGCAGTTGATCTTTGAAACGCAGTCTAATGACCAGTATGCAGCCGGAACATTAACGAACCCTGCGTTTATGCCTTTTCCTTTAACGGATAAAGACAAAACAAGAGAGATCAAATCTACTTTGGTAGACGTTCCTGTACTATTGGAACTTCATGGTCAGAGATGGTATAATTCTAGACCTTATATTGCTGCAGGGGTTAATTACATCGTAAACCTTCAGTCTAATGCTTCTTCAGAAGATGATAATATGCAGCAGGTATTCAGATCAACAACGCATAACTTTGCATGGTCTGCTGAAATGGGAATTCAGTTTTATTTCAATAAATTTAAGCTGACGCCGGCAGTAAGAGGAACATTCTTTATGAATAACGAGAAAGTGGCTGATAATGCCAATACACCTCCATACTGGGCCACTGCAATGTCTACCCTTCAGACAAGAGCGGTAATGTTCGTATTGAAATTTGAATAAAAAATATTTTATAAAAAATACACAGGGAGATGCTTCTGCATCTCCTTTTTTGTGAACAGATCAAAATATAGGGACATTTATTTTTGTTACTGTTAATATTTTGTTATTTTTGCTATTAGTTAGAATATACAAAACCTGAAATGCTTCAAGATTTAGAAAACAATTTTTCAGAATTAGAGAAAAAGATTTTGAATTTACAAAAGAATTATAAGAATCTTGCTGAAAAATTATCAGAATTAAATACTGAGCATGAAGAACTGAAAAAGAGATACGACGAAGAGAGGAGGAAAAATCAGGTATTAGCAGAAGAACAAAAAAATATAAAACTTTATTCAGCAATATCAGGAAATCCGGAACATAACAGACTGATGAAAAATCATATTAACAGGCTGGTGAAGGAAATTGATTTCTGTATTGCACAGCTTCAAAACAGTGGATTATAATGGAGGTAAGAAGAATAACCGTAAACATTGCAGGAAGAGTGTATCCGCTGAACGTACCGGCCGCAGAGGAAGAAACTTTGCGTAAAGTAGGGAAGCAGATTGAAAATATGATTAAAGATTTTGAACAGAACTTCGATGTAAGAGATAAACAGGATGCTCTGGCCATGTGTGCCCTTAAACTGGGAACCAATGCCGAAGTAGTTTCTCTTAACTACGAAAAAAATATAAATTCTACCAATGAGAGATTAAAAAAGATTAATCAATCGCTGGATGAAATCGGGAAATAGATTTTTTTTCCTGAAAAAAACTGCCTACAATAATTCTAACACATTAAAGGTAAACTCAACGCTAAACAATTACCGAACAAATGTCCGCTGAATGGCGTGCCGGTTCGTCCGGATTACAGACAGCAGAAATCAGTTCAAATCGTGTTGATTAGGAGTTTACTCTCAATCTCTGGATTATTGTAGGCTTTTTTATTTAGATATGAAGACAATTAAAACTCAATATATATTATGACAGCAGCCATTATAGCCGGCGTTATTTGCTTAGTTATCGGGGCGGTACTAGGGATGTTTTTCTCCAGAAGCTCACTAAACACTAAGGCAAAATTTATTATAGATGATGCAAAGAAAAATGCCGAAAACCTTATAGAAAAAGCAACCGTTCAAGCTGAATCCATAAAGAAAGAAAAGAACCTTCAGGCCAAAGAAAAATTTTTGGAACTGAAATCACAGCATGATGCAGACATCCAGTCCCGCGAAAAGAAAATGCAGGAAGTAGAAAAAAGGACTAAAGACAAAGAGCACAAGCTGAATGACGAACTAAGCAAGATCGGAAAGCTTGAAAAAGACCTTGACAAGCAGATTGCAGATTACGCCAAGAAAAATGAAATCTTAGAAAGAAAGCAGCAGGAACTGGATACGGCAACCGCTAAAAAAGTGGAAATCCTTGAAAAAATTTCCAATTACACCGCAGAAGAAGCTAAAGCAGAATTGGTAGAGACCATGAAAGCAGAAGCTAAAACAAGAGCTCAGGCACACGTTCAGGGAATCATGGAGGAAGCTCAGATGAACGCGAAGAACGAAGCCAGAAAAATTGTAATTCAGACGATCCAGAGAATCGGAACCGAGCAGGCTATCGAAAATTCAGTATCTGTTTTCAACATTGAATCAGATGAGGTAAAAGGTAGAATTATCGGTAGAGAAGGTAGAAATATCCGTGCTTTAGAGGCAGTAACAGGTGTAGAAATTATCGTTGATGATACCCCTGAAGCGATCCTTCTTTCATGCTTCGATCCGGTAAGAAGAGAAATTGCAAGATTATCCCTTCACAGGCTCGTAACCGATGGAAGAATCCACCCGGCAAGAATTGAAGAAGTGGTGGAAAAAACAAGAAAACAAATTGAAGAAGAGATCATTGAAGTAGGAAAAAGAACCATTATTGATCTGGGAATTCATGGATTACACCCTGAGCTGATTAAAATTGTAGGGAGAATGAAATACCGTTCTTCTTACGGACAAAACTTACTTCAGCACTCCAGAGAAGTAGCGAATATTGCTGCAACAATGGCTGCTGAACTGGGATTAAACGTAAAACTGGCCAAGAGGGCAGGTCTGTTGCATGATATTGGTAAAGTTCCTGAGCAGGAATCTGAATTACCACATGCTTTATTAGGAATGCAGTGGGCGGAGAAGTACGGTGAAAATCCTGAAGTAGTTAATGCCATTGGAGCCCACCACGATGAAATTGAAATGAAATCTCTTTTATCTCCGATCATTCAGGTAGCCGATGCAATTTCAGGGGCAAGACCGGGAGCAAGAAGACAGGTGTTGGAATCATACATTCAGAGATTAAAAGATCTTGAATCTGCAGCACTAAGCTTCGATGGTGTATCCAGCGCCTACGCAATTCAGGCTGGTAGAGAACTGAGAGTAATGGTAGAAAGCGGAAAAGTGAACGATGAAGTAGCTTCCCAGCTGTCTTACGACATCTCAGAAAAGATCCAGAACGAGCTTACTTATCCGGGACAGGTGAAAGTAACGGTAATCAGAGAGACAAGAGCTGTGAATATTGCAAGATAATAACAGATCAAGATATTTTATAAAAACCTTTCAAGAAATTGGAAGGTTTTTTATTTTTATCAAAACTTAAAAATGCAAGAACTGTCTTTGTCTTCAAAATTGAAGTACATTTTTTCTATTCCCGTTATTATTTCCGCTTTGGGATACTTTGTAGATATTTATGACCTGCTGTTATTCGGAATTGTGAGGATTCCCAGCTTAAAAGCATTAGGGCTTAACCCGGACACTGACGGAACCTTTATCCTGAACTGCCAGATGGTAGGGCTTCTTATCGGCGGCGTTTTCTGGGGGATTTTTGGAGATAAGAAAGGTAGGCTTTCCGTGCTTTTCGGATCTATATTAGTCTATTCTCTGGCGAATATAGCCTGCGGATTTCTGCCGTATTTTCCTAAAGAGCATTTAGTGTATCAATATGCTGCTTTAAGATTTATTGCAGGCATCGGACTGGCCGGAGAGCTGGGAGCAGGCATTACCCTTGTTTCTGAAAGCCTGCCGAAGAATCTCAGGGCAATAGGTACTTCAGTAGTGGCGGGATTTGGTCTGATGGGGGCGGTCGTGGCTCAATTAACGGTAGAACTGGCCGGAGGATGGAATATTTCCTATATCATAGGCGGTATTATGGGCATCTTGCTGCTGTTGTTAAGAATCAGCGTTTCAGAATCAGGCATTTATAAGAATATTGAACATAAAAATGTCCCGAAAGGAAATTTTCTCTCCTTCTTTACCCATAAAGACCGTCTCATCAGATATCTGAAATGCATAGCGGTAGGGCTGCCTACCTGGTACTGTATCGGTATCCTGGCTGTTTTAGCCAACCAGTTTGCCCCTGAGTTTGGAATAAAGGATATCAGTCCCGGGAAAGCCATTATGTGGGCTTATATAGGAATTTCTGTGGGTGATCTGCTGAGTGGTTTTATTTCTCATGCCCTGAAATCCCGAAAAATGGCCATATTTTATATGCTGCTTTTTACATTGGGCGGAGTAGGAATCATGCTGTTTGGAAATACAGATACAGAAACCAAATATTATTTTTTCTGCGTTTGGCTGGGATTGGGAACCGGATATTGGGCGATGTTTGTTACTTTGGCAGCAGAGCAGTTCGGAACCAATATCAGGAATACAGCAACAACTACAGTTCCTAATATGGTAAGGGGGCTGGTGCCGGTAATGATTCTGGCTTTTGATTTTTTAAAGAATCATTTTACGGTAGTAATAAGTGCTGCTATAGTAGGAGTTGTTGTTTTTGGACTTGCTTTTTACTCTTCATTGACAATTTCTGAGACTCATAACAAGAATCTTGAATTTATAGAATAATTTTTTTTGTTTAAAAGTTATATTTTCAAAATATATTTTAATTTTTTATAATTTATGTAATATTTTAAACAAATTATTATTATTAATACGTGTTATTGGTTAAATCAATGCGAATTTTATTGTTTTAGTTTTATAATTGTTTAGTTTTGAAATGTAATAAAAAACAAACGTTTAATCTTAAAACAAAATTATTATGAAAAATGCTAAGAAACTAAAAACAGCAGATTTGAAAAACATTAAAGGCGGAAACGGAACTCCGGATTTATCTAAGTGCTATTGCATTTGTGGAGGTATCGTAGGAGGTCCTGCTTATTGCGCTGACTATGTGGATTGTTCACTAAGTTTTTAATGAGATTATCATTTAGCGATTGAAAGCTATTCAGATAGAATAAGTATTTCAAATTTTAACAAATGGCCTTTCGGGATAACCGGAAGGCTTTTTTGATGATCAACGGTTTCTTGGTTAAACTATCATATTAAGATTGAAATTAATGTACTATTGAGATTTATATTAAATAGTGCTCTATGTAATTAATAATGTTTAACTTTGATAATAGACTAAATTATTTTATAAATTTTCAAACTAAATCACAATCATTATGAAAAATGCTAAAAAATTAACAAAAACAGATCTTAAAAACATTACAGGAGGAGTTGGCGGAGCGACTACTCCCGATCTTTCAAAATGTGGCTGCAGCTGTACAGGAGCAGTAACAGGACCAACTTACTGTATAAAGTATAAAAGGTGTCTGCAGGTAATAACCTGTTGATATAAAATATTTAATTATCAAGCCTTTCAAGAAATTGGAAGGCTTTGCTTTTAAAGCTATCGGTCTTTTTTTACAAAAGTATAAAAAAGAAGAGTAGAAGCAGATCAACATCTTTTCTTAAGGTCTTCTTAACTTCCCTCTTCAACCTTTGTCAGCCGGATATTCTTTATCCCCGGTTTAATTTAAAAAGGATAGAAAATACTTTTAAGGAAGGGATTAAAAAATTACTTTCCCTTATTATTGCGCCATTATAATACGCTGTTGAAATCATGAGATAATAAAATTGTTTAATAAATATGCCGGATCTGAATTTCTTAATTGCGCCAATAAAACTAATGAAATCAAGCTTTTATTAAATTTTATAATAAATTATGTTGCGAATAATTAATATTTGTTTAACTTTGGGAAGTAACTAAACTATATTATTAAATCTCAAATCACAACCATTATGAAAAATGCTAAAAAGCTAACAAAAGCAGATCTTAAAAACATTGCAGGAGGAATAAGCGGAAATCCTGATTTATCCCTTTGCGGATGCAGCTGCTCAGGTTCTGTAACAGGACCATGGTACTGCGTGCAGTATATCGCCTGTACACAGGGATATAACTGTGGCGAGGCAGCAATGTAAGAGTTATTTCAGTATAGAAATAAACATTTCCACATTTAATATGCAAAAGCCTTTCGGATTTCCGGAAGGTTTTTGTGCTTTATGGGTATCAGGAAAGCTCAATTGAGCTGTGCCGGATCTGTTTTCATTAAATCAATAAAAACAGATCACCTGGATTCTGAGAGAAAAAGGACTACGATTGTGACGTTAATGATGTTTACAGTAATATGCCTGCTTCACGGAATTGAGTCTACACTTTGCCCTCAAAAATAAGCAATGTCTATAAATGAGCCTTTGCACTTGGGAAAACCCCGGTATTAAATCCGGTCATTTATCTGAATTAAAGGTTTTTGTTGTACAATTTCAATAAAAATAGTAAAGCTTAATACATAATATAAAGCAAGCTTCCCACACTGATCACGATCCACAGGATAACAGCCATAGCCAATGGTTTCATTCCAATCGTTTTTAAAACCTGTACAGAAAGAGTAGAACCTATAAAAAATAACGTCAGGTTCAGTCCGGATCTGGCCAGTGAAGTTACAGTGCTGCTGATGTGGCCGAAGACAGGTAAATAAGTATTCAGAAGAATAGCAAGGATAAACCATCCGATAAACCATGGGACTTTAACTCCGGATTTTTTATTTTTGAAAATAAGCATGGTGATTGCAGAAACCGGAATAATCCATAGTGCACGGGCTAGTTTTACTGTTGTAGCCGTTTTTAAGGCTTCATATCCGTATTTTCCGGCAGCACCTACTACAGAGCTGGTATCATGAATCCCTATTGCGCACCATAGCCCAAACTGTTCCTGAGAAAGATGAAGCAGATGTCCGATAGCGGGATAAATAAACAAAGCGACAGAATTTAAAGTAAAAACAATAGCAAGTCCCAGCGATATTTCTTTGGTATCCGGCTTAATGATAGGAGAGACAGCAGCAATGGCGCTTCCTCCGCAGATTGCTGTTCCTGCAGAAATAAGGTAGGAAAGCTTTTTCTCCAGTTTAAATACCCTTCCCAGAACATACCCAAGAACCATAACGGTAATAATGCTCATTACAGTTAGCAGGAAACCGGATTTTCCGGCCTGTAAAGCTTCATCCAGTCTGAGCCCAAAGCCAAGGCCGACAATGGAGACCTGTAGCAGTAAGTGAATATACTGATGGAGATGTTTTTCAAACGGATTGCCAATGAGAACAGCTACAACGAACCCTGCTGTCAGGGCAATTGGTGAAGAAATCCATGGGGTGAGGCATAAAACAGCAAGAACAATGAAAACTGTTTTGCGTAATGTATTGTTTGGGATGAAATCTTTCATGTATAAGTTTTGAAATCAGACCCCAAAATTCTGTAATTAATTATAATAAAATAAATTGTATTTTGTTATATAGGATAACTTTTTGTTATAATAAAAGATGAAAATGTTATTGCTGAAAGACAGAAGGAAATAATACGGTGTATTTTATAATAAACCTGTAAATCTCAAAAATAATTTAATTAATTCTGATTGCTCTCCCTTTGGAAGAATAAAATGGAAATTTCTTTCGATGCTGAAGTTTTTAATGTCAATTATTGTAAGCGTATTGTTTTTCAGTTCATTGATGATGGTGCTGATAGATAAAAATGCCATACAGTCTGAATGAAGAAGGTAGTTTTTGATGCTCTCACTGCTTCCCAGCTGAATAACCGTATGGAGTTCTTCAATAGGAATACCTTTTTCCTTTAATCGGTTTTGAATAAACTCCTGCGTTCCCGAGCCCTGTTCCCGGAAAATAAGATCCAGGCTGTAAAGGTCTTTCAGGCTTATTGTTTTATGGGCTGAAGGATGATCATATTTTGTAGCCAGAACAATTTCGTCGGCCTTAAACGGCTGATACTCAAAAAAAGAAGATTGGGATTCTCCTTCAATAATGCCGAGATCTATTTTGCCCTCCTTTAAAAGATCAGAAATAGTTTCAGTATTATGAGCGATCAGCTCAATCCTGATATCCCTGTAATAACTGTTGAACTTGGCAAGAATTTCAGGCAGTATGTACTGGGCAACAGTAGTGCTGGCTCCGATAATCAGCTTTCCTTTGTGCTGCTCATTGATCTGGCTGATTTCAAATTCCAGGTCGCGGTAGATATTCCGGATCTTTTCGGCATATTCATATAAGATTTTTCCACCCTGTGTAAGCTGGATGGAGGTTCCTTTTCTGTCAAACAGCTTTATTCCGAACTGATTTTCAATTTCTTTTATATGTTTGGTTACGGCCGGCTGGGAAATATGAAGTTCTTCTGAAGCTTTAGTAAAGCTTAGTCTGGAAGCTGTTGTATGGAAAACTTTTAATCTGTAATCAAACATTCTGTAGATTTATCGGGCAAACTTAAGGATTTTCGGGGAATAGAAGAATGAATGGTCAATAATGAATTGGCTATGCAATGAATTTTAAGACTCCAAATAATTCATCACTGGCATTTCTACCCTTTTACAAAAACTCCGAAACAGATTTAGCCTCCCGGGAAGCATATCTTCTGTTTTTAGCTTCTCCGATTTTCTGTTTCGTATAAATACTGTTGTGGCCGGAAAGTAGGTAAGAAACTACACAGGCAATAGCAATATAAACTCCGCATTCAGCTCCGAAAAGCTCTATTCCCATCAGAATACAGGCTAGTGGCGTATTGGTAGCTCCGGCGAAAACGGCCACAAAACCCATTCCTGCCAGCAGGCCAAACGGCAGAGGGATGAAAAGAGATAAAGCACTTCCTAAGCTGGCTCCGATAAAAAAGAGAGGTGTTACCTCGCCGCCTTTGAATCCTGCGGATAAGGTGATGATGGTTAATATCATTTTTAAGGCAAAATCATAAAGGGGAAGCTGTTTTTCAAAAGATTCCACAATAACGGGCACTCCAAGACCAATGTATCGGGTAGTTCCCATAGCGAATACAGCCAAAGCGATGATAATACCGCCAATTACAGGGCGAAACGGAGGGTATTGAATCTTTGACTTAAAAACCGAACCAACCCAATGGATCATCCTGCTGAAAGCAGCGGCGCAGATTCCAAAAGCAATACCAGCCAGAATACTGTATAGAACAGGCATTAACTCAAGTTTAGGAATAAGGCTGATATGGTAATGGGTATGTTTTACATTCCAGAGATTGGTAGACCAGTCAGCAAGAATAGCAGAAGCAAAGGCCGGAAAAATGGCATTGTAACGTATTTTTCCGATCAGGAAAACTTCAAGCCCGAATACTGCTCCGGCCAGTGGAGTTCCGAAAACAGATCCGAAACCGGCAGCAATTGCGGCAATAAGCAGAATTCTTCGTTCACTTTTATCCAGTTTGAATGGCTTACTGAGCTGGCCGGCTATAGCTCCGGCCATCTGAAGGGCTGTTCCCTCACGGCCTGCTGACCCTCCGAAAAAATGAGTGGCAATAGTTCCCAGATAAACAAAAGGAGCCATCCTGAACGGAATAATTTCCTTCGGATCATGAATATTGTCGATCAGCAAATTATTTCCCGCATCAACATCTTTTCCGAAGTAATAATATAAAAGCCCAATTAAAAAACCTGCAACAGGAAGCAGCGCAATCAGCCAAAGATGACTTTCCCTGAAATTAGTGGCCCATTCCAAAGACTGAAGAAACCCTGCAGATGCTGTTCCCACAAGAGCTCCCAGAATCATACTGATGCACAGCCATTTTACAATATAAGGCAGTGCGGGATATTTTCTAAAGAAAAATTGCAGATGAAATATTGTTTTCCTGGTAAATGTTCGTTGTTTTTTTGACATACTTATCCTGATTAGTTATTGGTTAATAACCTCTTAATCAGGCGTCATCAGCTTTTGTAAAGCGGTTGGGTAAGGAAGAGCACCATTTCCTTTTTTGATATTGCAAATATAGGAATTCAGATTATAAGATAAAAGATAAAAGATAAAAGATAAAAGATAAAAGATAAAAGATAAAAGATCTTGCCGTTAAACTTCAAATTGGATATATCAATAAGGAGGGCAGCGTGTTGAATAAAAAAATAAACCGAATTCAATAAGATTTAGCCCAAAGGTGTGGTATATTTTATGTTATACTAAAAACAAAAATTGGTTAAGAATTAGAGGAACTGATGATGCTTTTACTCAGTATACAGGATAGTGTACCACTTTATCTATTTCAATAGGATTGTTATATTTTCTGATAACCTCCTGCATGCTTTTCGTCTGGGTGTTCAGTTCGTCAACCGTACGGATTTCTTTTCCATTGATATTGATTTTCAGACCGGTGTTGGTTTTACTGAAATTATTTCGCTCAAAAGCAAAGGGATCATTGTAAAATTCCATAATCAGTTTATATTTCTGCTTTTCATTGATAGGAACCGCTTTATTCCCGAAGCTGGATTCCACAAAATTCTGGGTGGAATAAACCTCCATGAGTTTTTGGCTTTTAGTAAGGGTATAGATAAAGTTATTCTTATCATCCGACAATTCAAAGATCAGCCCCGGCAGTCCCCTGAATTTAAAAGGACCTTCATTGAAAGGAATATCTTTACAGAACCATGCAGTCCAGCTCCTGCCTCCGAATTTTGTGGCGGCTTTTTGTAAAGTATAGTTGTCAACTTTTTTAGTATCGTCAGAAATAATCCAGGTTATTTTGTCAGTCGTTTTAAAAGAATAATACCCTTGTTTAATATTGATGTAGTTTTCATGATCAGAAGAATTGATCTTTCTTTTCACGACCTGGCCAGACATGTCTGTATAACTAGAATTCATCCCGAACTTTTTATTTACAGAATCCGTAATCGCAAGATCCTGTCCATAGAACTTGACTTCTTTTGGAGTAATATCCAGAATCATATTCTGCTTTTCATGATGATTGTCCGTAGAGTCCATCTTATACTGCAGCTGATAAATAAACCGATGGGTCTGGGCCTGAATCAGAGTTATGAGCAGTAAAGCAGTGATCGTAGAAATAGTTTTCATAAATTATGAGAATATTGAATATTATTAAACAGTTTGCTTATCTGGTCTTCAGCCTCATGTTTTATTTTATAAAAATGGCTTCATTTCGTCTTCTATCTGTGTTCTCAGCTCCATAAGACGCTTCGCATACTGTTCCTGCTGCTTTTCTTCCTCCGTTTCAGGAATCCATTTAGGAACCGGAAGCTTTTTACCATTTTCATCTACAGCTACAAAAACAATGATACAGTGCGTTTTCTTATCAAAAGTAGGCTGTTTAAGATTCCTTGAAAAAACATTGATCGCAATATGCATGCTTGATGATCCTGTATAAATCACCTGCGCATCTACTTTCACGACTTCACCAATTTTGATGGGCTCGTAAAAACGGATTCCGCCTACATAAACCGTTACAGAATAATTTCCACTCCATGTTGTAGCACATGCATAACCTGCCTGGTCAATCCACTTCATGACACTTCCACCATGTACATTTCCACCATAATTAACATCTGAAGGCTCCGAAATAAACTGAAAAGTAATAGGCTTATTATCCATCTTTATAAAATTTGAATAAAGTTATTTAATAATTTTCAGAATCTTAGATTAAATCCTACTTTTGAACAGCGAAACTTCAGATGAAGACTAAAATTTAACGAATAATAGATTAAAAAAACAATGAAGAAAGTATTTTATCTTAATACATGCGATACCTGCAGAAAGATTTTAGCACAGTTCGATCTTGCAGACTGGGAACTCCGTGAAATCAAAAAAGAGCCGGTAACCAAAGAGGAGCTTGCGGAAATGCATAAAAAGACAAAATCATATGAAGCATTATTCAGTAAAAAGTCTACCCAGATTAAAGCAAGAGGACTTGATGTAAAATCGTTGGGTGAAAAAGACTTTAAAGAATTGCTTCTGGATCATTATACCTTTTTGAAACGTCCGGTTTTCCTTACAGATGATGAAATTTTTGTTGGAAACGATAAGAAAAACGTTGAAGCATTAAGGGTATTCTTCGGAGTTGAAGAATAGTTCCTTTTAACATATACAGGTTTTATTAATCAGTGTTTTAAAGTTTTATTCATATATTTAAAATACCAAAAATAATAGTATGAATACAAACGTTTTAAAAGTAAAAAAACTGAGCAGGCCGGATTTAAAAGAAATTAACGGTGGCGGAAAAGTAATTGTAGTGAACTGCTATACGCTTTGTGGTGAAGCAGGAGGGGTAGTTTCAGGTCATCCCGGAAGAGGGGATGTGTGTACCCCGGACAGGTCATTATGTTGCTACTGCAGGTAATGAAAATACAGAGATTGTAAATTTTACAGTCTCTTTTTTATTTGTGATCAATAAAAAATCAGAGAATTTAGAAGCCTATGTGAATTTAAACTAATTTCTCACAGATCTTTCGGATTTTACTAATGTTTGTGGTGGCAATGAATTTGATTTTTACTCTTAACTCCCAGCGTTACTTATAAAAGAAAATCTAAAAGAAAAGAGGCTATCCCAAAGACAGCCTCTTATTCAATATCATGTCAGAACAATTATACAAAAGGAGCTTTTACCACTTTTGCAGGAATGTTCTTGTTTCTTACCTGGATGAAAATTTCAGAGCCCAGTTTAAAGTGAGGCTTATCTACATAAGCAAGACCTAATCCGATTTTTTTCATTGGAGACTGTGTGCCGGAAGTTACTTTTCCAATCACGTTTCCTTCAGCATCTACCACCGGATAGTCATGTCTTGGAACTCCTTTATCCTGAAGCTCAAAACCTACTAATTTTCTGTTTACCCCTTCCTCTTTCTGTCTGGCGAAAACTTCTTTAGACACAAAATCCTTATCAAATTTCGTAATCCAGCCTAAACCAGCTTCAATAGGAGAAGTGGTGTCATCAATATCATTTCCGTAAAGACAGAATCCTTTTTCAAGTCTTAAAGTATCTCTGGCAGCCAGTCCGCAAGGGATAATTCCTTCCAGTTCTCCGGCTTTGATGATCTCGTCCCAAAGTTTTACGGCATCTTCATTGTTGAAGTAGATTTCAAAACCTCCGCTTCCTGTGTATCCTGTATTGGAAATAATTACATTATTTACTCCCGCAACACTTCCTACAGTAAAATGATAATAAGGAATCTCTGAAAGATTGGTTTCTGTAAGTTTCTGAAGGATTTCAGTCGCTTTAGGTCCCTGTACAGCCAATAATGACATATCATCCGATGCATTGGTCATTTTAGCCCCGAAAGTATTATATTTTGAAATATGATTCCAGTCTTTATCAATATTGGAAGCGTTCACCACAACAAAATATTTGTTGTCCTCCATTTTATAAACGATAAGGTCGTCCACAATTCCTCCGTTTTCATTCGGAAGACATGAGTATTGTGCTTTTCCGTTTTCCAGAGCGTCTACATTATTGGTTGTAACCAATTGTAAAAGTTCTTTAGAACCTGGTCCTTCAATGAAAAACTGTCCCATGTGTGAAACATCAAACAATCCTGCTTTTTCTCTTACCGCAAAGTGTTCTTCCGTTACTCCTGAATATTGTACAGGCATTTCAAAACCTGCAAAAGGTACGATCTTAGCGCCCAAAGAAGCGTGTTTATCGTATAAAGCTGTTTTCTTCATATTTAATTCTTATTTCTTTATTTTAAAGCTGTTAAAAGTTTCATTAAAAAGGCTCATATAATTTCCGTTCCAGAATTTCTGTCCGCAGTTGATGGAAACCAGATAAAGGTTTTTGTCTTTCTGAAAAGCCCGGGTAATCCAGAACAGTTTTTCCTTTTCGTCAAAATACTCATAGAAATATTCTGTATATCCTTTTTTGCCTTTATTTTCTTTGATTTTATTTTCCTCTTCGTTGGATTTGTATAAAGCCAGTATAAACTTTTTCATTTCGGCTTTGGGAATTTCAAGATCGTGGTATTCCGAAATAGTTACAGCTCCAATCTCACTTGTGGGAAAAATATTGATAATATCGCTGTCGTTGGTAGATTTCCAGCCATCAGGAACATTAATGGAATAATTGGGGCTGTCATACACTTTTGTTTTTTGGGCAAACAACAGGCTGCCTGATAAAAATGTGAATGCTAAAAGTGCTTTTTTCATCATTTAAAAATGGTGTTTATATTCTTCAAGAATGATTTTGAACCATTCTGTAAAATGTTCAGGAGTATCGGCTATTTCTCGATCAAGTTCTTCCATAGAAATAAACCTTACTTCTTCCACTTCCTCTTTATTTAAATTGAATTCAGATTCGTAATTTCCGGTAAATACGTAGTCCAGTTCATGTTCCCAAAGTCCACCGCCCACATCAGCTTTGTAAATGAAGCTAAACTTTTCAGAAAGTTCTGTTTCAATTCCAAGCTCTTCTTTTAACCTGCGTTGAGCCCCTTCCAGATAAGTTTCGTCTTTTCTGGGATGAGAGCATACCGCGTTGGTCCATTGGTTAGGAGAATGGTATTTCCCCGAAGCCCTTTTCTGAAGGAGCATTTCCCCTTTGCTGTTAAAAAGAAATACAGAAAATGCACGGTGCAGAAGCCCGTTAATATGAGCCTGCTGCTTTTCCATAAGACCCAGAACTTCATCATAAGGATTTACTAAAACTACAAATTCTTCCATTTCTACAAATGTAAGCCTAATAAATGTATTTTGGAAATTTTTGGTGAAACATCATATTTTGAAGCCGGAAACCGGAAGAGGAAGTCCCTTGAAATCCTCATAAAAATAGTAATATTTATAATATAAACTCATCCGGATAAAATAAATCCAATAGCATAATGAATAATAATTAAGAAAAATTTTAATAAGAAATAGCGTATTGATGAATAAATTATTTATATTATTCGCTGAATATTGATTTTTGTAGTAAAATTTTAACATAAACTCAATTTAATGCTTATGTTAGTTTTAAAAACCTTAACTTTACATCTTAATTGGTAATGATGGAATTAGAATACATAGAGCACGTGAGTCCGATTCTGAAGGACGGGATAAAAAATTACTTAATTGATATCGACGGAACCATTACAGATGATGTTCCCAACGAAGAGCCGGAAAGAATGGTTACCTGTGAACCTTACCCGGATGCACTCGAAACAATCAACAAATGGTATGATGAAGGACACCAGATCTGTTTCTTCACATCAAGAACAGAAAATCTGAAACAGATTACCATAGACTGGCTGGATAAGCACGGTTTCAAATACCACAGCGTACTCTGCGGAAAACCAAGAGGAGGAAACTATCACTGGATAGACAACCATCTGGTAAGAGCTACAAGATACAAAGGCAAGTTTACAGACCTTGTAGAAAAGCAGGTTACTATAGAAGTTTTCAAAGATTAATCAACGATAATGCGAAGATTTAAAGATTATAAGAAGAAGTGTAAAGCACCGAAAATTCTTTAATTTTTAAATCTTTCAGTTTTTAATATATATATTGTATTTATGAAAGTTTTAGCAAACGACGGTCTCGATCAATCCGGAATTGACGCACTTACTGAAAAAGGGTTTGAAGTGATTACAGCAAAAGTCCCTCAGGAGTTTTTAGTGGATTATATTAATGAGCATAAAATCCGTACCCTGTTGGTGAGGAGTGCTACTCAGGTTAGAAAAGATATTATTGATAACTGCCCCTCGCTTGGGATTATTGGACGCGGAGGAGTAGGAATGGATAATATTGATGTGGATTATGCCAGGGAAAAAGGAATTCACGTAATCAATACTCCTTCAGCTTCTTCAGAATCAGTGGCAGAGCTTGTGTTTGCGCACCTATTTTCAGGAGCAAGGTTTCTTCAGGATTCAAACCGGAAAATGCCCCAGGTGGGAGATACAGAATTTGCCGCTCTTAAAAAAGCATATGCAGCAGGCATTGAATTGAGAGGAAAAACCATCGGGATCATCGGGATGGGAAGAATCGGACAGGAAGTTGCCAGAATTGCATTAGGATTGGGCATGAGAGTGATTGCCGCAGATAATAACGTAGGAAAAGCCAGCATCAAAGTAAAAT
The DNA here is from genome assembly GCF_001295265.1 of Chryseobacterium indologenes. Taxonomy (GTDB): domain Bacteria; phylum Bacteroidota; class Bacteroidia; order Flavobacteriales; family Weeksellaceae; genus Chryseobacterium; species Chryseobacterium indologenes_A. The sequence goes on from NZ_LJOD01000002.1 coordinate 300,569, forward strand.
TCTATAACAATCAATTCATTAATGTAGATATAGAAACAGAACCGCTTCAGGATGTTTTAAAACACTCAGATTTCATTACGCTACATGTGCCTGCTCAGAAAGAAGGATATATGATTGGTAAAAATGAATTTGAAAGTATGAAAGACGGAGTTGCAGTAGTTAACTGCTCAAGAGGAGGCGTAATTGATGAAGCTGCTTTAATTGAAGCATTAGATTCCGGTAAAGTAAAATTTGCAGGACTGGATGTTTTCATTAACGAACCGGTACCTTCCAAAAAAATTCTGAACCATGCAAAAATATCCCTGACACCGCATACAGGAGCATCAACACTGGAAGCGCAGGACAGGATAGGACTTTCGCTGGCAGAACAGATTTCAAGTATTTTGCAGATTCACTAAACGCTGTACATGCATAAAATAAGAAAAGGCACTTCAATTTGAAGTGCCTTTCTTTTTATACATTATTTTTGTTTCAGGAGATCTCTGATTTCCATCAATAGTTTTTGGTCTTCAGTAGGCCCGGCAGGAGCAGCCTCTTCTTTTTTAATGATTTTGTTAGCCCCTTTTATGATCCAGAAAAGAACCATTGCGATACACAGGAAACTAATCACAGCAGAAAGAAAATTACCATAGGTAACCCCATTCCATGAAAGTTTTGAAATGTTTTCTGCGCCTGCAGCTTTCAAAGCCGGATTCAGTAACAAAGGTGTAATAACATCCTCTACTAAAGATGAAACAATTTTTCCGAACGCACCTCCGATGATTACACCGACTGCCAGGTCAAGTACATTGCCCTTAAAAGCGAACTCTCTAAATTCTTTAACAAATCCCATAATTTATATTTTTTTAATTAGTATCCACACAAAAATATAATTAAAAAATGTAAAAAACACCACTTTTTGTCGTTTTTTTATCGTTGATATGCGGAAATTTATTATTGATTTTATTTGTATTTTTTATATAAGCCTGGATTTAATTTAAATAATCTTTTTTATGATTAAAAGTTGTTTATGTTATTTCTTAAATCGGTGGTAATGAAAAATCTTTTGTAATTTGCCTCAAACTTATCGTATGAAAATTTTTACAGCAGAACAAATTCGTCAATGGGATCAGCTTACTGTTTCCCGTGAATCAATTACTTCTCTCAAACTAATGGAAAGAGCGGCTTTGGCGCTGGCCGGATGGATCTCGGAGAATTGTAAAAATTATACCAGATTGGCTCTCTTTTGCGGCCCTGGAAACAACGGCGGCGACGGTTTTGCAGCAGCCCGCATTCTGTATACCAAAGGATTTGATGTAGAAGTATTTGTGCCGGACATTAAAGCAGAGTTTTCCGAAGATGCTTCCGTAAACCTGCAAAGACTGAAAGATTTCTCAGGCATTTCAGTCCGGGAACTCAGCGGAATGGAAGAATATTCCTTTGATGATGAAACTGTGATTATTGATGCCCTTTTCGGAACAGGATTATCCAGACCTCTGGATGGAATCTATAAAAAGCTGGTTTCGGAAATTAATGAAAAGAAAGGGGTGAAAATTTCCGTGGATATTCCTTCTGGTTTATCTGCAGATAGTGTTTTTACAGAAGATACGGTTGTTTTTAAAGCCGATTACACCCTAAGCTTCCAGTGCTGGAAAAAGAGCTTTTTACATCCGGAAACAGGAAAATATACAGGGAAAGTAATAGTCCTGGATATCGGACTGAGTCCCGAATTCCGGGAACAGGAAAATTCTGAAGACTATGTTACAGATCAGCATGTAATCTCCCGGATTTTTAAACCCAGAGAAGAATTCTCCCATAAAGGAACTTATGGAAAAGTGACCATCGTTGGCGGAAGTTATGGTAAAATAGGCGCAGCAGTATTATCTACCAGAGCGGCGTTGAAAACAGGTGCCGGACTTACCTTTACGCTGGCCCCGGATTGCGGATACATAATTTTACAGACAGCCTGCCCTGAAGCCATGTTTATAAAAGGAGGAACTGAATATATTGAGAATATCGGAAATGAAGAAAACAGCGTTTACGGTATAGGACCGGGGCTGGGAACCCATGAGAAAACCAGGAAAGCTCTTTTAGACTTCTTAAAACAGTACAGCAGCCCTGTGGTTTTAGATGCTGATGCATTAAATATGCTCTCAGAAAACCAGGAAAGTCTCAAATATATTCCTGAAAAATCTATTATTACTCCACATCCTAAAGAATTTGAAAGGCTGTTCGGAAGTACAGCAAACTCTTTTGAACGTTTGGAGCAGGCCCGTAAAAAAGCAGGTGAACTTAATATTTACATTATCTTAAAGGACCATCACACCCAGGTGGTTACTCCTGAAGGAAGAGTGTTTTATAATATCACAGGAAATGCCGGACTTGCCAAAGGAGGAAGCGGAGATATTCTTACGGGAATTCTGGCTTCACTGCTTGCTCAGGGGTATTCAACAGAAGAAGCATGTCTGCTGGGAGTGTGGCTTCACGGAAAAGCAGCTGACCTGGCTGCGGAAAAATATGCGAAAGAATCAATGCTTCCAACAGATGTTATTAATGAATTGGGGAGCGTTTTCGGTAAGCTGAACAGGAAGAAGATGAAGCTTTAGAAAACACAGAAACAAGAGTAAATAAAAAGACCGGTCTGTATCTGCAAACTGGTCTTTTATATTTATTGAGTGGGAAGGTAGCTGTTTACTCTTTTAATGATATTGTACGCTGGCTGCCAATACATATAACTAAAAATAGCTTCCCGTTTCCTTCTAACCTTTTATCCTCAGATTATTCCGGTTTCTCGTTCTCTGCCGGAGTGATTTTAAATTTTTTGGAAACAATCATGATAATTACCCCTGCAATCATAAATGGAATGGAAAGTATCTGTCCCGTATTAAGTCCCCCGAACTGTATAAATTCATCACCTTGCGGCTCTTTCAGAAATTCTACAAAGAATCTTACTGCCCAAAGAATGATGAAAAACAGTCCGAATAACCATCCCTGCTGGTATTTTTTATTGGTTTTTCTGTATAATATCCATAATAAAATGAACAGACATACATACCCGAATGCTTCAAAAAGCTGGCTCGGATAACGCGGAACCGTTACTCCATATTCGCTACTCTGCTGTGGAAAAAGAATAGCAAACGGAGAATCGGGGCTCACAGGTTTTCCTATAATTTCAGAATTGAAGAAATTTCCCATCCTTACAAATGCTCCGCCTAAAGCAATAACAATTCCCAGCCTGTCATATACCCAGAACGGATTTTTTCTGATAATTCTGAATGAGTAATATAAGGTAGTGAAAATCAATGCGATGGTTGCTCCGTGGCTGGCTAATCCCGAAAATCCTGTAAATTTAATTCCGTTTTTAGTGCTTATTGGTAAGAACACACTCCAGAAATCTTCCTTGAACAGTTCCGGCTGGTAGAAAATAACATGGCCAAGCCTTGCTCCGAGAATGGTCCCGATCAGCGTCCAGGTAAAAAGAGGCTCCAGATATTTTTGGTTGATGTTATCAATTTTAAAGATTCTGGACATCAGGATATAGCCGAAACCAAATGCAAAAACAAACATCAGGCTATAAAAATGCAGGGTAAATGATCCCACCTGAATCCCTTTTGAAGGATCCCAGATTTTGAAGGACGTTTCCAGAGATACATGATCTGATTCTGTAATGGGCTTTGCCGATTTTACAGCATATTTGAAGTGTTTGATATTGTCCTGGGTAACCTGACCTTCAATCAGTTTGAAATTTTTATCAAAAAACTGATAATGGGCACTTTTGTATTTGGCCAGAGTCAGAATGCTGTAATTGAGATATGCCGGTTCAAAATTAGACTCATTCAGAATAACCAAAACATTTTTATCGGTTGGCTTTTCCGGAAAAGAACTAAGATCACCGTTTTCTGTTGTTGAAAAAATCTTTACCGGAATGCTGTTTTCATTTACTTTTAACGTTCCGTCAGACAGGCCTCCGGCATATTCCTGTGCAAAGGCAATCTGCGTAAAGAAGGCAAAAATGAAGAGGTAAATTCTGAAAAAAGGAGTACTCATTTCTATTGATTTAATAGTTGATTATTGATCTTATTTTTTAGGTGGAACCGGATCATAGCCGCTACCTCCCCAGGGATGACATCTTGAAATTCTTTTCGCTCCCAGCCAGAATCCTTTGAAAATACCATGTACCTGAAGTGCTTTCACCATATAATGAGAACAGGTAGGCTCGTAACGGCAGTTTTTGGGAAGTAATGGCGAGATGAACCATTGGTAAAATTTTATCAGAATTACCAAAGGAAAAGTAATGATTTTATTGAATGTAAGTTTCAAAACAATGCAAAAATAGGCTAAAAAAATGAAAATTAGTTTAATTTTGTTAGAAGTTTCGGAGATCCTGAGAAGGACCCTTTATTCAAAAAAAATAAAATTATCTTGAGCCAGAATATACCATTAGCCGAAAAATTAAGACCTAAGACATTGGATGAAGTTTTAGGACAGGAACATCTTACCGGTGAAAAAGGCACGATCAGAAAAATGATCGAAAATAATACCTTGAACTCACTGATCCTTTGGGGGCCGCCGGGAACAGGAAAAACAACGCTGGCAGAAATTATTTCTGAAAAGTCGGGGAGAAAGTTTTATAAGCTTTCGGCAGTATCATCCGGAGTGAAAGATGTGCGGGATGTAATTGAGGATGCCAAAAAACAAAATCTGTTCTCAGGAAAATCCCCGATCCTGTTTATAGATGAAATTCACCGTTTCAATAAATCGCAGCAGGATTCATTATTGCATGCCGTTGAAAAAGGATGGATTGTTTTAATTGGGGCAACAACAGAAAACCCAAGTTTTGAAGTGGTTTCCGCCCTGCTTTCCAGAAGCCAGGTGTATATTCTGAAAGCGCTCAGCTATGAAAAGCTTGAAGAACTTATTGATATCGCGTCCGAAAGATATAACAAAGATGAAGGAACAGACTTTAAAATTCTTGAAAAAGAAGCCTTCATTCAGTATTCAGGGGGAGATGCCAGAAAACTGATCAATTCTGTAGAGCTGGTTCTGAACCAATATAAAAATTCGAAAACCACTGAAATTATTAATACGGATGTTCTTGAAGTACTTCAGGAAACAATGGCTTTGTATGACAAAAACGGTGAACAGCATTACGATATTATTTCTGCTTTTATCAAATCAATGCGTGGGGGAGATCCGAACGGAGCTGTGTATTGGCTGGCCAGAATGATTGCAGGCGGTGAGGATATCAAATTCATTGCAAGGCGGATGCTGATTCTTGCAGCAGAAGATATAGGCCTGGCTAATCCCAACGCACTGGTCATTGCCAATAACTGTTTTCAGGCGGTGAATGTGATCGGAAATCCGGAAGCAAGAATTATATTAAGCGAAACAGCGGTTTATCTGGCAGTTTCTCCAAAGAGTAACTCTACTTATATGGCTATTAATGATGCACTGGCACTTGTAAAGCAAACAGGAAACCTGCCGGTACCATTACATTTACGAAATGCACCAACCCAACTGATGAAGGATCTGGATTATGGCAAAGAATACAAGTATGCCCATTCGTACGAAGGTAATTTTGTAGAGCAGGAATTTCTTCCGGAAGAAATTAAAAACAGTAAATTTTATGAACCCGGAAATAATGCTACTGAGAAAAAGATCTACGAAGAATTAAAGAAAAAATGGTCTCATAAATACTAAAAAAAAGAAGGATGCCGGCAGGTATCCTTCTTTTTTGTGTATGAAAAGAAATTTTATTTATTGGTGATGAACAGTGTTTTTTTTCCGTTGTAATCTTTAACTTCAAACTGACCCTGAACAATATCGGCATATACTTCGATGCTGGTATCAGGAAACTCTGTTCCTTCAATGAAAACCGGAGTTTCCGGTGCAAGGTTATACTGTCTGTTCATCTGGGATAATGTTACCCTGTCCAGACCTTCATATCCTTTTTTAAACTTAACTTCAGCAAGGCCGTTCTGGGCAATAAAACTGTATTTTTTCAGGTTTTGAGGAAGGCTGGCTGCATTTTTATAACTTGCAGTGCTTTGTACCACCTCTTTTCTTGTATTAAACATCTTTACGGTTCCGATAACGCCGTTGGCAACAGCGAACTTTACTGAAGAACTGTTCTGGGCAAATAAAGTTGCAGAAGACAACAATAAAAAAGAATAAAGAAATTTTTTCATAATCAGAATGGATAACTGTTAAAAACGGATAAATATAACTATTTTTTATAAATTATTGATATATTTTTATGATATTTCAATAATTACTTACGAATAAATGTTTTTGCCCGCCGAAGCAACGGTTCAATATATTTGAGCTGGTAGATATTGATAAACACCTTGAATTCAGTACCTATTTACTCTTTTAAAAATAAAATCATAATGTCAGTGCTGTCGGGGAAGGATAACCTATAATGACAGGAAGGCTGATTTTAAAATCTGAAACTATATATTTAAGGAATTGAAATTGAAATTCAAAAAGTTGAAAAAATATTTAACCATTAATCCCGGACTTTCTTTATTCTTTAGCGTCATCATCTTTTTTATCAACCATGTTTTTAATGATTTTTTTCAGACGTTGGAAAGTAAATGACCCCAGAAGCAGGAGAACTCCCAAAATGATAAAAGCGACGATTCTCGATACATTGTCCATTTCCCAGACATCATGACCGTAAAGCTTTAAGATCATTATCCCAATGAGAGTAAAACCGATTTTGCTGTACTCAGAGCTGTTTCTTTTCAGTCCGGTATAAATGAAGACACAGGCAAGAATGGTCCAGATAATCGGAAGGTAAAGCATGCTGAAATGTTCTTTTGCTGTATATAAAAAAGAAATATCCCGCACCGTTCCCAAAATATAGGTGTGATAGATTCCGCAGCTTACGGCGATAACTAAAGCTGTTGAAATAAGCCAGTAAGATAGTTTGGTTTTATAAAAACCTGTTTCGGGCGCGGCATTTCGGTAGATATAGATGAAAGGAATCCAATGCAGGAAATGAATCATATAAAACCCGTAAGCAAGTTTCTTTAGCAGGACTGCGGTTACCACTGCCGATACAGAGAAAGAGGCATGAACACTCAGTAAAAAAAGAAACAGATAAATAAGTCCCGTCTGAATATTTTGGTCAATGTCCAGTTTTTTTCTGAATAACAGTAATGCAAAAATATAATAAATGCTGTATAGAAGTCCGGTGCTGGTAATGGCGGACCATGGCCTGCCGGACATATGATAAGTGATTTCCAGAAGAAGCGTAATATAGATAATACCATAACTTGTCAGTACAAAAATATTTTCGAAAAAGCTTCTGGGTTGCCTGTTGTCATGGCTGATGTTTTTAAGCAGAAACAGATTGATGATGGTTGAAGCAGTGGTAACAAGGCTTGTGAGGAATACCGGATTGAAAACAATGTTCATGGCTTTGTTGTTGAAATAGGCTGACCAGGTGATGACCTGCGCGGTGATCACTAATGGAAACAGAATATAAAAGCAGGTTTTAAAAATCCGGTGGCCTGTTTTTTTCCAGATGAAAAGCAGTAAAGTGGCTTCTATGGCCCAGACACTGGTAATAAGATGAGCTTTAAACTGAATAGCGACTGCCAGAGTAATGAGACTGATCGTAATGCCTGCAAAGACAGAGTAAGCAGTACCAAAGCTTCTCTTTCCATATTCCCTGAGAAGCAAAATACTGTTTAAAACGGCAAAAATAACAGGGAAAATAATAGCAGGTTCATAGTGCAGCTCATTAAAAATATAGATGAGGCCGGTAAGACTGGAAAAATTAATTAAAACAAGCATCAGTATTCCGGATACCGCCAGCGTATTTTTCTTAAGATATTCCTGAAGGGCAAAAATATAAAAGATAATATAGCTGATCATGTAAAACAGGATATTCAAAATTTCAGGATGATCAGCAGTCCAGTAGAAAAGATAGAGGCTGGTGAAAATATAAGCAGTCCATCCTACACTTTTCCAGTGCTTAAGAAAAACCACTGCAAGCATTCCTGCATTCAAAAGGCTAAGGTATGTAAATAGGAAAGGGTAATTGCTCTGGCCTGTACTGATCATTAAAGGCGCAGAAAAACCGCCGATTATTGAAAAGATAATTAATATTTCGCTGTTATAGCGGTAAGAAAGCAGAATAGACAGAAGGGTAATCAGTGAGGTAATTAAAAATGCCGTGTTTGGGGGAACGAGATGGTATTCCCTGAACGCAATTGTTGTAGTAAAATACAAAACAGCAATTCCTCCGCCTGTAATGATTGAAGCAAAAACTGCATAGTTTTTTCTGAGCAAGTGACCGGTAAGCATTATTCCTGCTCCTGCTCCCAATCCGATAAGGGTTCTTGCGGTTTCTCCAATCCAGTTTTTATCTATAGCGTATTTAACAAAATAACCAATACCCAGAACCAGAGTGAAAATTCCCAGAATGGTCAGAAGATTTTGCTTTAAAAAATCAAAAACGGGAACAGTCCAGTCTTTTTTCGGAAGGGAAGGGAATGTTTCTGTGTTAATTTCTTGTGATTCCGGAGCTGTTAGAATTTCGTGTTCAGCGGCCTTAGGAGTTTCGATAATGATATCCTGTTTCCGGATATCAACGTCTGGCTGAGATGTTTTACCAAGTCTGGCGCTCAGTTCACGGACTTCATTTTCCAGCTTTTTAATTCTGGAATTCAGGCTGGTGAAAATATAAATGCCGGCGATAATGATTATAGTGAGGAGAACTGTTTCACCCATCGTTTCGTTTTTATCAGATATAAAGGTAATGCTTATCATTCTGATACCAAAAATTAATCCATCACAGTAGGTGTGATGGATTAATCGTGTTGAGTAATTAAATTATATGTTGATTAATTTGATACTTTATAAATATAAAAGCTGCCGACACTTGTTCCCAATACATTGGCATTAACGAAACCAGATCCTGTAATCCCAAAAGAGACTCTGTCATTAGCCTGGAAACTGTAAAGAGACGATACGTCAGCTTCTGAAATAGTCAGACTGAGTACCAGAGGAATGGTTAGACCGTTGAATGTCCGGTTGTCTATAAGAGTGGCAACATTGTTTCTGGTTCTCAGGATCCCGATTCCCGGCCCTGTGGTACCAAGGAGTTCAGCCTGTAAACCGGCACCGTAGCGAAAAGAAAATCCCACCTGGTAAACCCCTGTTGAAGGAATGACATAAGAGTAATCTGTATCAGAGAATAGAGCTCCGGATCCGATATTTCTTTCTGCTGCTACGAAGTTGATTACTTTGAAATCCGTAGGGAAAATCTGCAAACTCAGAAGACTGAATCCGCTGGTTTTCTTTGCTGCAAATACAGTAGGGTTGGAGATAGAGTTAAAAAGTACTTGTGGGTCAACTTTGGAAACCTGGGCACTTCCCTGATTAAGAGCAAGAATGTCGTAGCCGGGTAAAGTAGGAGATGCCGGAATATCTCTCACTTTTACAGTTCCGTTAACGTCCAGTGTGGCAGATGGGGTAGCTGTATTTATCCCAACTTGGGAAAATGCGCTGATAGCAGTTAACGCTAAAGCTAAGCTGTAAATTTTAGTTTTCATGAGCAAATTTTTTTAATTAGTTTTCATTTTTACATACAGTAAAAAATAGAATATGTTTTGTGATATGTTTAACGGTATGCTAAATATACTATTAATTTCTTAAACATATGTTTATATGTTATTAAATTTTTTTACATAAAAATGTTATTGACTTTTATTTTTTAATTAAAAATGCTGTATCTAAAGGAAAATCAGAGGTTAGTTCGTGATAACTGGAATAATTGAAAGTGGAGTAATTTCATTGTTTTGTGATAAAAAAATAGGAAAATAGAAGGGATCGGCTTGTTTTATAGATAGATAAAGGGGTGGAATTTGTGCAATAATTTCCCCAAAATGACGTTTAAGGAGCCTGAATTATGTCAAATGCCAAAAAAAAACACCGCCAAAGGCAGTGTTGATAGGGTAATAATAGAGGTTTATTTTAACTTTCCAAAAGGTATTCTTTATAGCTTCCGAGGAAATCAACTTCAGCGCTGATAGATTGAAGTTCAAGAAGAACATTCTCATGCAGAATATTGTTCCATCGGCCTTCCACATTAATAAAGAAGAAGTAATTACCGAGTCCTGTTTTTAACGTTCGGGATTCAATCTTGCTGAGGTTCATTTTTCGCCAGGCGAAAACAGAAAGAACCTGGTGAAGTCCTCCCGGATGATCTTCAGGCAGGTTAATCAGCATACCGGATTTCTCTCCCAGAATCTGGAGCTTGTCATTTTGATAGCTGGTATCCTGTTTGGAGATCACAATAAACCGTGTATGATTCTGCTCGAAATCCTGAATATTTCTGTTAACGATTTTCAGGCCATATAAATTAGCAGCAAACTGATTGGCCACTGCAGCAATCTTCAGGTCTTTATTTTCTGAAACATATTTTGCTGCTGCAGCAGTAGAAGAGAAGTCCTGCTTTGCAATATCCTTATAATGAGTATCCAGAAAATGAAAACTCTGGGCCAGGGCCTGTGGGTGAGAATGGATTTTTTCTACATCCTCTATATTGTTCTCTGGATGAATCATCAGATGATGCGCAATAGGCATCACCGCTTCTGCTTCTATTTTAATGGATGGGGTTTTATATAAATAATCCAGTGTCATGGAAACTGTTCCTTCAATAGAGTTTTCCAATGGTACAACCGCTTTTGAAACTTCCCCCTGGTCTACGGCTCTGAAGCAGTCTAGAATATTGGCCTGCGGAAGTAATTCCTCGTCCGGGAAAAGTTGTGTGGCTGCAAGCTGTGTAAAACTGGCATGAGGGCCCAAAAATGCAATCTTCATATATTATATATAAGGTGTAATTAAAAAAAATAAGTGCAAAGGTGCAAATTAATTTCAGAAAAGAATTTAAAAGTTCAGTTGGTCTGAAAACTATTTCCAATTAGCTTCAATTAATTTCATCAAAGCATCCGGACACCTGATGATTTTATTCGTTTTTGCATCCAGGAAAAAAAGAGTAGTGGATGCTTCTGTGATTTTTATCATCTCTTCATTATAAATTTCATATTCAAACTCAATCCTTACTCCCGGAATTTTTTTTATGTAGGTGTGAATTTCTAATTTTTGATCATACAAAGCTGGTCTCAAATACTTAATTTTGTACTCCGAAACAGGAAGCCAAATTCCTTGGTTTTCAATTTCATCGTATGACATTCCTATGCTTCTGAAGAGTTCTACTCTTCCAATTTCAAAGTACTGGGCATAGTTGCCGTAGTAGACATATTTCATAGGATCTGTTTCTCCGTAACGTACTCGTATTGAGTGTGTTGTGTGTATCATTTTTAGTAATAAATTATACATACAAATATATTTTTAAATAATCAATACCCGCAATATTTTTTTTTAAAAAGAAAAAATTGGACCTTTGTCTTCCTTCTAAAAACAGTACTAACTAAAGAATTAATCGGGGCAGAATAATGGATGAAAATTTAATGATGATATGGCAGAAATGCCTTCAGTTTATGCGGGATAATTTAAACGCTGCTGAAGATAATTCTGATCTCAAAAAACTTGAAAAATCTTTCGATATGCTATTTGATAAGGTGCAGCCAATTTCATTGGTAGCAAATAACCTTACGCTGATCGTACCGAGTGATTTTTACAAGGAATACATTGAGGACAATTACCTGTCCCTGCTTTCTGCTGCCCTGAAGAAAAATATTGGAAAAGGAGTGAAATTATGGTATTCAGTAATGGAAAACAGACCGAAAGGTCAGGAAAAACCTGTTACCATGAACATCAAGGGACAAAGCGTTCCTACTCCTAAAACCCAGGAAACAATGCCCCAGGGATTTTCCGCAAATATCGTGAACCCTTTTGTAGTTCCCGGTATAAGAAAAGTAAATATAGATTCCAACCTGAAGCCGGATTATTCTTTTGATAGTTATGTAGAAGGAGAAAGCAATAAATTTGCTGCTACGGTAGCAAGATCTATTGCTAAAAGACCGGGAGCAACCGCTTTCAATCCGCTGTTTCTTTATGGAGGGTATGGAGTAGGGAAAACCCACTTAGGACAGGCCGTAGGACTTGAGGTGAAAAATCAGTTTCCGGATAAGGTAGTTCTTTATCTGTCTTCTGAAAAATTCATCCAGCAGTTTATCTCTGCTGCCAAAGCACACAAACAAACTGAGTTTGCCAACTTCTATCAGATGGTAGATGTCCTGATCATCGATGATATTCAGTTCCTATCCGGTAAATCTGCAACACAGGATAGTTTCTTCCATATATTTGACCACCTTCACCAGAACGGAAAACAGATTATCCTTACTTCTGATAAGGCCCCGGCTGATATTATGGATATTCAAGACCGAATTGTTTCCCGTTTCAAATGGGGACTTTCTGCAGAAATCAAATCTCCTGATTTATCTACAAGAAGACAGATTATTGAAGATAAGCTAAGCAGAGACGGAATCGTTCTTCCCGGAGACATGCTTGATTTCCTTGCCGCTGAAGCAAAAACAAATGTACGAGAGCTGATCGGGGTAATTAATTCCGTAATCGCTTATTCTACAGTGTACAAGAGAGACCTTAGTCTTGAATTGCTGAAAGAAACAATCAACAGGATTGCAGCTAATCAGAAAAAAGTCATCAACATTCCTTATATTCAGGAAGTGGTATGTGATTATTTCGGAATCAAAAAAGAGCAGCTTCTCTCTAAAACCAGAAAAAGAGAAATTGCTTTGCCGAGACAGCTGGCAATGTATTTCTCAAAAGAATTTACCAACTCTACTTTCACGAAGATCGGGGAAGAAATGGGAGGAAAAGACCACTCCACGGTAATGTATGCATGCGATACCATCAAAGACGTATCAAAAATAGATAAAGAAGTTAAGAAATACGTGAAGGATCTTACAGAAAGAATCAAGCAGTAAAAAATAACTGAAATTAAAATAATAAAAAATGGAGAATAGTTTTATTCTTCATTTTTTATTTAGCTTTGTTTAAACCAAAAACTAAAATTTTTTCATTTTTAAAATAAAGAATATATGAATATTTTGATGGTCTGTCTGGGGAACATCTGTCGGAGCCCTTTAGCGGAAGGAATTATGAAAGAAAAGCTTGGAGATGGTTTTAATGTAGATTCCGCAGGAACCATATCGCTTCATGAAGGAGAACATCCGGATAAGAGAGCCGTAAAAACCGCAGCCAGTCATGGAATTGATATTTCCGGGCAGAAATCCAGGCCCATCACTAAAAGAGATTTTGAAACCTTTGATAAAATCTACTGTATGGATATTGATGTATATGAAGATGTAATTTCAAAGGCACGGAATGAAGAGCAGCGCCAAAAAGTTTTTCTGTTTCTGGAAGCCTCAGGAGATCATAAAAATGCAGAGGTTCCGGATCCTTACTGGGGCGGAATGGAGGATTTTGAAAACGTTTTCCGGCTTTTGGATAAAGGATGTGATGCTATTCTAAGACAAATCATTAAATAACAGGATACGCCGATGTATTGCTTATATTAAGCTTACATTTTATTATCCTTCACTCAAAAAACGAATTATAAATAATAAAATGCTTTTTTTACTCCCAGCCTACCTTTCGGAAAATACTTCTATCACTCATTTTTCACCTGTGATAAAGGATTACATCATGCAAACGGATTATTTCTTTGTGGAAAACGAAAAGACAGCGAGAAAAGTCGTTAAATTTTTTGCTCCGGAAAAGAAACAATCAGATCTGAAGCTGTTTTTACTGGATAAATACACTGAAAATGCCGATATTAAAGAAGCACAGAACCTGATGCTGAAAGGGCAGGATTTTGGATTACTTTCCGAAGCAGGCTTGCCCTGCATCGCAGATCCGGGTAATCTGATCGTAAAATGGTGCCATCAGAAAAATATCAGAGTACTTCCTGTTTCCGGACCTTCTTCAATTATTCTTGCTTTGATTTCAAGTGGATTCAACGGGCAGGAATTTACTTTTCATGGGTATCTGCCGATTGATAAGGGTGAAAAGAAAAAACAGATCCTGCATCTTGAAAGCCTGGTTCAGAAAACAGGGTATTCACAGATCTTTATGGAAACCCCATACCGTAATAATCAGCTTTTTGAGGATCTTACGAAATTCCTTTCACCTAATACCAAACTCTGTATTGCCGCCAATATCAACGACCCGGAACATGAGTTTATTCAGACAAAAACAATAACTGACTGGAAAAAAGCTAAGCCCGAACTGCATAAAGTTCCTGCTGTATTTGTGCTTGGAAAATAATACAAATGGCTTATGTATGCTGAATAAAATATAAAAGATGAGTGTTTTATCTGAAGCATATTCTGATATACCAATTGCAAATAAAGTGGAAATATTTGATTTTTACTATTCTGATCTGAAAAACTTAGTTATCTTAGATATAATTATTAAAGCTCAAATCATTTAATACAATATGGATAACAGACAAAACTCAGAAGATACCGTTCCGTTTGGACTGGCCATTGCTAATCGCGTTGCAGACCAGCTGCTGAACGGTCATATTTTAGGCTACTGCCATCGTGATTACTGCGGAATGGGTATGAAGGCAGATGGAAATCAAAGGTTTTTTTACGGAGAAATCTATGATTGCGATTTTGATGCCCCGAGAGTATTTGAAAACAGGGATCTTTTTGTTTCCTGGCTTTCCGTACAGTCTACAGCTTCATTGGCCCGTATGGGTGATGAAGATTTTTATGCAGGAAACCAGGTGATCTCAAGAAAACGCATACTGGAATTTATTCAATAAAAATACACAACGATCCCTGCTATGAAAAAATGTACTATTGCAATGATGCTGACAGCCATTCTGCTTTTCATGATTTCCTGCAGCCCGGATGCCGCAAAAAAGACAAAGTCAGTAAGGTCTGATGATGTAAAGAAAGCAGAGACTCTCTGCTGGAAAGACATCAGAGCAGGAGAGCTTCCTCCGGTAGGTGCCTACGATGCTATTGACAGCCTGGTGAAAAAATGGAATCTTTGCTACGAACGGATAGAAACCGGATGTGAAATAACCGACAGTATCCGGAAAATTCAGAATGAAGCTGACCAGACTAATGAAACTTATTTCAAAAGCCTCGAGAAAAAACTGGGTAAAGACTGGAAAAAGCAGTTTGACAGGGAACTGCATTTATCTGACAGCATCAACTGGATAAAAATCAGCGAACAGATAAGAAGTATGAATAAGTGATATTTTGTTTCTGGTAATATTTCACTGATTAATCCTTTTTGATTTCTGGTCTTTTTTTCAGGCAGACAGCCTGAAAAAAAGACCAGAAACTTCATTTTAGAAATAGTAAAAGAGCTTTATTTCAATAATAAGGCTTTAAGGTCACTTTCGCTCATATCATCGAAAGCCCCGGCTCTTGTATATTTTATATTTTGCAACTTATCTAAAATAAAGGTAGTTGGGAATACTCCGACTTTTGATTTTAAGCTCTCTCTGCTTCTTACAAAAACAAAATCATAGCCTTCCTTTTCTTTAAATGCTTTTATAACTTCAGGCTTTTCATCAGATATCATAATAAATACATATTCATTTTTTATCTGATTATAGGTGCTTTGTAAAAGAGGCATTTCTTTTCTGCAGGGAGCACACCACGTTGCCCAGAAATTAACCAGGATTTTTTTGTCAGAAAATTGAGTAATGTCAAAAGGTTTTCCGTCAAGTGTTTCCAGATTAATATTTAAGTTTTTAAAATTTTTGCTGCTGCTTACTTTATTATACTGTTCAATGCTTTTCTTTGATACATAATATACATAGGCTAAAAAAGAAAATGCAGTTATACTTCCGAAAATTAAGCCCCAAATAAGGCCTTTTTTTAAAAATCTGTTCATAATTTTAAGCTGTTACTGATAAAAATCCGGTTAAATAAGAAATCGTTAAGATTACAGCGGTGCTCAATATAAAGCCCATAAGAAAACCAGAAGTAGTGAGTAAAAAATTGTTAATATTCATTATTGCGTTATTTGTTGCAAAAATACTTTTTTTTTAAATAATTATTGTTTTTGTTGGGTTATATTTTATTTATATTCAATAATTTTTATTATTGTTGATTATTTTGTAAATTAAATTCGTGTTTTATTATTTTTTTATCTATAATATAAAAGCAAATCAATGTTTCTTGTGAATGAATTTCATAACTTCCGTCTCAAGCCGGCCAGAATCTGAAATTATCAGCCAGGACTATGGTTACAATGATAAAGTTTTGCAATCACTGATAAGATTGCTTACATTTGTTTCATGTCTGCACTAGAAAAATTCGGGGTTGAAATTTTTACCCAGCACAATATTTTCGAGAGAATTTCTGCGGATAAACCTTTCCGTCCGGAGAATCCAGCCTTTATCTTTATCAAGTCGGGGTCTATAAAACTTCGTCAGCATTTCAGTGATCTGGAACTTTCCGCTAATATGTTTATGGTAACTGACCCGCAGACTATCTATGAAATGGTTTCCGTGAGTGATGATTTCCAGTCCAGAATGGTTTCCTACAAAAGAGAATTTATTTCAGCATTATCACTGAAGTTCAACAGGCTGATCACTTACCGTTATTTCAGACAGCAGATGAATAAAGGAGTGCCTTTCCCGGAGGATGAAATGGAAGTTGTCTGGAAAAGTGTCAATTTCCTGAAGTATATTTTAGATTCCGAAACAGAAATGTTGTATAAAAAAGAGATGGTAGAGCACCTGTTCTCTGTTTTCTGTTATCAGATGGCCGGGATTATCTCTAAAGAAGACAGCTATTCGATGAGTCAGATGTCCAGACAGGAGGAAATTGTTTTTGTATTTCTTACTGATCTTGCACAGCATCATCTTACCGAACGAACTGTAGAATTCTATGCCGAGCGCCAGTCGATTACAACCAGACATCTTTCATCGGTTGTAAAGTCTATTACCGGAAAATCAGCAAGCCAGATCATTGCCCTGATTGTAATGAATGAGGCTAAAGTACTTTTAAACTCTTCTAAAAAACCGGTTTCGGAGGTGTCATCTATTCTTGGTTTCAGCGATCAGTACTCATTTTCACACTTTTTTAAAAAGCATATGGAAGTGAGTCCAAGCCAGTACAGGCATCAGTTCGAAAATTAGAATCTTACATTTGAACATCTTTTTCCAAAAATCAAACATTTGTTTGAATTGTATGCTGCCGTAACTTTGTTCCTGTAAAACAAGGTACAATGACAAAGAATGTAAAAACAGCACTATCACTTGTGATAGCATTGCTTCCTGCGCTGTTTTTTTCACAGCAGTCGCGGGAAATGACGGCAGGTGAAGTCGCCGAAATGGCAGTACAGAACCACCAGCAGTTAAAAGTTTCTGCTCAGAATATAGATATTGCCAGACAAAGCACCAATGTGGCAAAGCTTCAGAAACTTCCCACAGTTACTGCATCCACAAGCCAGTTCTATTTAGGAAATGCAGTGGCAATTGATAAAGACTTTTCAAATTCCACCAAAGTTCCCATGCCTCATTACGGGAGTTCATATGCCGTACAGGCTACCCAACTGATCTTTAAAGGAGGATTGGTAACCAAGTCTATTGAAGCAGCGGGCCTTCGTGAACAGCTTTCTGAGCTGGATCTTGAAAAAAACAGACAGGATGTGAAGTTTCTTGTCATCTCCAGCTATCTGGATGTGTACAAGATAATGAATCAGGAGTCCGTATTTCAGAATAACAAAAAACTGGCTCAGGAACGTCTTAAAAATATCCGGAAATTTTATCAGCAGGGAATGGTAACCCGAAACGAGGTAATCCGTGGCGAGCTGGCCATCAAAAACCTTGATCAGGGAATTCTTACACTGGCCAACAACAGGAAAATTCTGAATTATAATTTAAATATTGCCTTAGGACTTCCGTCTGATACAGAGATCATCCCTGTGGAAAGCTTAACAGATAAAGAATCAGGAATCGGAATGGATTATTATCTGAACCTCGCCCATGAAAGCAATCCCCAACTGAGATCGGCCCAAAAGAATATTGATCTGGCCAGTAAAAATATTGAGATCATTAAAACAGATCAGATGCCGACTCTTGCCGGATTTGGAGGTTACACGCTGCAACGTCCGATCACAACAAGAAATCCCGTTCTGGATATGTATTCCGGAGGATGGCAGGCCGGAGTTTCTTTAAGTTATAATATTGATAATCTTTACAGAACGAAAGAAAAAGTAAAACTTGGAGAATTACAGAAAACCCAGGCCGGAGATGCCATGACACTGGTACAACAGAATGTGGATATGGCTGTAAATGCAGCCTATGTAAAATATCAGGAATCTATTCAGCAGGCAGAAATTCTTAATGATTCAAAAAGGCTTGCAGAGGAAAACTATAAGATCACGGAAGCAAAATATCTGAACCAGCTTGCGGTACAGGCCGAAATGATCGATGCCCAGAACCAGAAGCTTCAATCCGAGCTGGATTATGCGAATGGAGAGATCAATGTACTGTACCAGTATTATAATCTTATCAAAGCTTCGGGAACACTTTAATCTTTTAAACTGAAAAACAAACAATGGAAAACAAGGGACAAACTACTCAAAATACACAGACAAATCCGGGGCAATCGGTTGCATCCAATAAAAAGAAAAAGAACAAAACCAATAAGGTCCGGGCTATTATTTCAAATATCGTCGTATTTCTGGTAATAGGATTCGGATTATACTGGCTGGTACGTGAATATTTCCACATCGGAGATAAAACCTATACAGAGGCAGCTCAGGTAGAAGAATTTATAAATCCGGTCAATACAAGGGTGTCTGCCTATATCAAAGAAATAAAATTCATCGAACATCAGAAAGTTAAAAAAGGAGATACGCTGGTTGTTCTTGACAAAAATGAGATCCTTACCCAGCTTGGACAGGCAGAAGCTGCTTATCAGAATGCACTGGCGCAGAGATCGGCAACCAGTTCATCTGTCAATACGGTTTCCAACAATGTTAACGTAATGGAATCTAATATTGCCGGAGCAAAAGCAAGATTATGGAATGCTGAACAGAACCTGAACCGATATAAAAATCTCCTCGCTGCTGAAGCAGTGACAAGACAGCAGTACGACCAGGTGAAAACGGAGTATGATGCCCAGAAAGCAGCTTACGAAACACTGGTTAATCAGAAGCAGTCCGCTAATCTTTCCACAACGGAGGTGAAAAGCCGCCTGGGTATCAATGATGCGGAGATTAAAAGAACAAAATCAGCTTTGGATATGGCGAAGATCAACCTTTCCTATACGGTAATCACAGCTCCTTATGACGGGGTAATGGGAAGAAGAACAATTGCAGAAGGACAGCTGATTCAACCGGGGCAGCAAGTAGCCACCATTGTATTGAACGGACAAAAGTGGGTAACCGCCAATTTCCTGGAAAGACAGATGCCAAATATTAAGATCGGGGAGAAGATGATGATGACAGCTGATGCTTTAGGCGGGAAAAAATTTGAAGGGGTAGTGACTGCCGTTTCTGCGGCTACCGGATCCAGATATTCCAGCGTTCCTACCGATAACTCTACGGGGAATTTTATCAAGGTACAGCAGAGAATTCCTGTAAGAATAGAATTTACTTCTTCCAATAAAAAAGAAGATCTGGATAAGCTGAGCGCAGGAATGAATATGAATGTGAATATTAATAAGGACTAGAAGAGGTAAGATATCAGATTCCGGACATTTTGCGGTATGGAAAGCTACGGTTGAATGTTGAGAGTCTGCCATCTGATATCTGAAATCTATTATCTAAAAAGTATGTACAACAAAGGACTATATAACGACTGGGTACCGAAACCCGTACAGCTGCTGCTGATCGTACTGCTTCTGGCAGTGGTGATGCCTCTTGGCGGTGTGTACACAGGGAACATCAGTTATCTGGTGAGCGGTACCGGAGCTCTTACAGAATATTTTATGTGGGCCAACTATGCAACCACAATCGGGATGGGAGCCTGTATGCCTATTGTTCTCAGAATGAAGATGAGATTCAAGGTGAGAGATAAAATGGTGCTTCTTCTGGTGCTTCTGGGACTGTTGGGCTATATCAATGCAACCACTTTACAGCCCATGATCTTCGTTTTTACCTCTCTGATGATTGGATTTTTGAAGATGATGGTCACTATAGAGCTTTTCCTGCCGCTGATGATGATGATTGGAAATCGTGGAATGTTCTACGGCGTATTCTACACATTTGTTCTGGTGATGAACCAGGTGGCGGTTTATTACGCAGCAGAATTCTCACTTCTGTATAACTGGCAGCAGTTTTATTTGCTGACATCGGTTTTATGTTTTATACTGGCACTTATTCACTGGATTTTTATGCATGATAAGTATTTCGCACTGAAAGTTCCTCTGCACTATATCGACTGGCTGAGTATTTTACTGTTCATATCCACTTTCATGTTCTCTGCTTATGTATATTCTTTCGGAAGGCAGCAGGATTGGCTGAACTCAAAGAACATCATTAATGCGAGCATTGCTGCTTTTGTAAGTTTTGCATTGCTCACGATACGGCAGTCAACGTTAAAGCGGCCTTATCTTTCATTCAAGATATTTACTAAGAATAATGTACTGCATGGTCTTTTTATGCTGTTCTGGCTCGGAATGTTTTTAGGGACAGCCTCTATTCAGAATACATTTGCAGTAGGAGTTTTGGGGTATGACCAGTTAACCAATGCCAGACTAAGCGTGCTGATGATTCCGGGAATTATTTTGGCCGGGGCTATTGCCATATTCTGGTTCAAAAAAGAAAAGCCGTTAAAAATGTACATCTTTTCAGGATTCGCTGCGATGATGGGATATGCTATCATTATGTACTTTTCTATGGTATTGGAATTCAGTTATGACGGCTGGTATCTTCCGATGTTCTTAAAAGGTTATGGAATGTGCTCACTATTTATTTCTGTCTGGTTCTATACGCTGGACAAACTTGAAATGGATGAAATGCTGGCGGCTATCGGTTTAGTATTGGTTTGGAGAACTTTCCTTGCGGTAGGTATTTTTTCAACCTTATATTCATGGTTTCAGTACAGGTTTCAGGTAGTTGCAGTAGGAGATCTTGCTGTATATATGGACGGGATGACGGTGACTCCTCAGAATGTTGCAGCCAATATGAAGGCTATTCAGCTGAATGCGATTATTGCTGCTACTAAAAAGATCTTCGGATATATTATTCTGACAGGTTTTGGAGTGCTGTTCTATGTGATTACGCATCATTTTGGGGCAAAACGTTTTCAGTATCTGAGATTTGTAAGAGTAATCGGAGGTAAATCCGTAATTGCCAGAAGAAGGCTGAAAGAAAGAAAAAAATTATTAGAAGAAATAAAAGACGCAGCAGGGCCTGCAGTTTAAAGATACCTTGTTTTTCACAGTGAGATCCCGGACTTTACAAAAAAGTCGGGATCTTACGTTTTTTATAAACCGAGTATTTTTTAATATTCTCATAATCTGCAAGATTAGTGGGAAAAATAAAACAATTGGATGTTTGCTTTTAAAGCACTCTTTTAATTTGGTTTTAATGTTCCCTATAAATACAGGCGGTTTTCAGATTGAGAAATAATCTCCGGAAAATATGAAAAATTTCATACTTAATTGTTTTTATTTAGAAAGAATAAAAATTAAATTTGACGCATTATAAAACTTGAAATAAAAGAATGAAAAAGCAATATGCGTTAATAGGATTATTAGCTTCAGGAGTAATGTTTTCCCAGACCGCTAATGACTCTATAACCTCTAAGGGTATTGATGATGTGGTAATTGTAGCATCCCGAAAACCGACAAAAATATCTGATATTCCGGGAACCGTCTGGGTGGTACAGAAAGAAAAAATTCAGGAGCAGGCTAAGAGCGGAGTTCCTATCAAAGAAATGCTTTCTATCCTGATTCCGAGTATGGATATCGGACCACAGGGAAGAACCAACTACGGACAGAATATGAGAGGACGTTCTGCACTGGTAATGATAGACGGGGTCTCCCTGAACAGTATCCGTGCCATCAGCAGACAGCTGGACGCTATTGACCCGTTTAATATTGAAAGAATTGAAGTTCTTTCCGGAGCAAGCTCTATTTATGGAGGAAATGCAACAGGAGGAATTATCAATATCATTACTAAAACTCCTTCCAAAAACGGAATCAGCGGAGAAACAGAAGTAGGCGTAAGAACCGGATTTATGGGGAAAGATGATCATGATTTCCGTGCAGCCCAATCTATTGCAGGAAAAGGAGAGAAGCTCTTCGGAAGACTGGGCGTAGCTTACCAGCAGAACGGCGGGGTATACGGAGCAGATCAGAATCAGGTGATTACCGATATTACACAAACCGACCTTCAGTATAACCAGTCCATTGATATTCTTGCAACGGGAGGTTATAAATTTAACAACAAGCATAAAATTACAGCGTCACTTCAGTATTATAATTCTAAATTTAATGGCGACAGAAGTCTTTATTTAGGACAAAATTTAAGTGCGTTTACCACAAAAAATGCGTCCTTACTTGAAATGCGCGATGGCTTTTCATCAGATAAAAATGTAGGAACAGAACGTTTTATGGGAACCTTAGCTTATAATGCCAACGGTATTTTAGGCGGACAGGATCTTTATGTACAGCTGGCGGCAAGAGCGGAGAAGCTTGGGTTCTATCCTTTCCCCGGAACGGTAACACTTCAGAGCGGACCGATGGCCTATATGTCTTCTTCACAGCAGGATACGTATTATTCAGGAATCAAGGCATTATTATCAAAATCCTGGAGAACCTTGAACGTAACGTACGGAGTAGATGTAGATCTTGAAAAATTTGAAGGGACACAGTCTGTTTATGATCTGGCAAAGACCATGTCAAGCGGCGGCCTGGTTAACGAAACAAAATACAGCCTGGGAAGATATCCTACCAACCACTCACAGAGTTATGCGGGATATGTCCAGGCAAAATATGATATCCTTCCTAAACTTCAGATCAATGCCGGAATCCGTTACCAGAATATCAAGGTAAAAGTAGATGATTTTGTAGGCTCCGTACAGCAGACACAAGTGGCAATGGGCTATGGAAATTCAGCATCTGCCATTCCTGGTGGAGAAAGTTCCTACAATGTAACCCTGGCGAATGCAGGTCTTTTGTATAAATTCAATGAACAGCACCAGGCCTGGGGAACATTTTCGCAGGGAGTAAGCCTTGCAGATCCTTCCAAGTATTATGGAATCGGAACTTATAAGCTGGTGAACAATAACTGGGATGTAGTTTCCAGCATCAATGTAAAGCAGCAGCCTCTTCAGGCGATTAAAACCAACCAGTTTGAAGTAGGGTATCGTATGAACAAAGGCGGATTCAGAGGACAGATAGCTGGATTCCTGAGTAATTCGGATAAGACCGTAACAGTAGACAGAAAGACATTCCAGATCCTTGTTAATGACCTTAAGCTAAGAAATATGGGAATAGAAGCAGAAGTTTCCTATTCTATGAACAATGGAGTGTATTTCGGAGCCAGCGGACTTTTAATTAAGTCGGAAGTAGACAATCAGGGTGAATGGCAGAAACAGGAAATCTATAATGCTTCTCCTTCAAAGCTGGTTACCTATATCGGTTATAATGTTAAAAACTGGTCATTCAGATTCCAGTCGCTGCAAAATTTTAAGCTGACGGATGATCTTAAAAATGAAATAGACGGCTACAATACTTCTGACCTGATGGTAGGTTACCGCTTCCCATGGGGAAAATTCAATCTGGGAATCCAGAATGTATTCAATACAGATTACCAGACGATATGGAGCAAACGTTCCCAAGTATTGTACTCTACGTATGGGCTTCCGGAGCTGTTCAGTTATAAAGGAAGAGGAAGAACGTTTAACCTTTCTTATACCTTTGCTTTTTAGAACTTTAAATTAAGCTTGTTAGCCTTGATTTAAATTCATCGAATAAACCCGTATCTTTGCCACTTTGAAACGACTATGAAAGATTTAATGGGTAGAGCAGTCTGGGATTATTTTCATAACAAAGATCCTAAGGACCTGCAGACAGAAACATCAATTTCAGAACTGGATGAGCTTCCTGTGGCTTATCTTTTCAGGGATTTTGAGGTGATGAATAATATTGAACAGAAAGCACTGCAGCTGGCAGAAGGAAAAGTTCTGGATATTGGGGCAGGAGCCGGATCACACACTCTTTATCTACAGAATGAAAGAAATCTGGATGTGCAGGCACTGGATATTTCACCAAAATCTATTGAGGTCTGTAAACTGAGAGGAATAAAAAAAGCCGTTTGTGCAAATATGCTGGAGCTTTCCGGAGAAACATTTGATACAATACTGATGCTGATGAACGGAACCGGAATTTTTGAAAGTCTTGCAAAAATTGATACGTATCTTCAGAAACTGTATACTCTACTGAGCGATAACGGCCAGATTCTTATTGACAGTACCGATATTCTCTATATGTTTGACCGTGATGAAGATGGCGGAGTTTATATTCCCGCGGAAGGTTATTATGGTGAATTAGGGTATACGGTCCATTACAAAGGAGAATCCGAGGAACCGATTACCTGGCTGTATCTTGATTTTAATACCCTGAAAAATGCAGCAGAACATAATGGTTTTAAAATTGAAAAAATCATACAGGATGAAGATTCTTATCTGGCAAAGCTGACTAAAAATTAAAATACGGCTTACAGCAGGCATACATAAAAAAGACACATGGGATTTAATTCTCATGTGTCTTTATTTTTATATGAAGTATTGATTATCCTATTTCAATACCGTTCTCTACATTGCTGTCGTCCGGTGTTACGAAAGATAACTTCCCGTCAGGTTTTGTAGTCAATAACAACATTCCCTGAGATTCAATTCCTCTGATTTTTCTCGGAGCAAGGTTCAGTAAGATCATCACCTGTTTTCCGATTACTTCTTCAGGAGTAAAGCTTTCTGCAATCCCGGAAACTACTGTTCTTACATCTACACCTGTATCTACTGTCAGTTTTAAAAGCTTATCTGCTTTTTCTACTTTTTCAGCTTCAAGGATGGTGGCGGTTCTCAGGTCAATTTTCGTAAAATCATCAAAAGTGATTTCTTCTTTCATAGGATTTGCGTTAGGGTTGGTCTTTTTATTATTTTGTTTCGTTTGTTCCAGTTTTTGGATCTGGGCTTCAATAACATTGTCCTCAATTTTTGAGAAAAGAAGAGAGGCTTCATTGATTTTGTGGCCTGTTTCTATTAAAACAGATTTGTTTTCAACATCGCTCCAGTTCACCTGTTCAACATTGAACATGTTTAATAGCTTTTCAGAACTGAAAGGCATGAACGGCTCACATAACTGTGCTAAAGCAACAGCAATCTGTGCTCCGACAAATAAAGATTGTGCAGCCTTTTCAGGGGTATCCTTAATTGTTTTCCAAGGTTCTTCAGTCTGAAGGTACTGGTTTCCGAAACGGGCAAGGTTCATTAAAGCTGATAAAGCATTTCTGAACTCATAATTTTCAAGGAATCCTGAAATTTCTCTGGCCGCTTTATTGATCTCCTGTAACTCAGGACTATTGATATCACCTTGTGGAACAACTCCATCATAATATTTATGAATAAGAACAGCAACTCTGTTAATAAAGTTTCCGAAAATTCCTACCAGTTCAGAATTATTCTTCGTCTGGAAATCTTTCCATGTGAAGTTATTATCCTTAGTTTCAGGAGCTGATGAAAGAAGGGCATACCTTAGCACATCCTGCTGTCCGGGGAAATCTTCTACATATTCATGAGCCCATACTGCCCAGTTTCTTGATGTGGAGATCTTATCATTCTCAAGATTTAAGAATTCAAAAGCCGGTACGTTTTTCGGCATGATATAGTCTCCGTGGGCTTTCATCATGGATGGGAAAATGATGCAGTGGAAAACAATATTGTCTTTTCCGATGAAGTGAACCAGGTCACTTTCTTCACTCTGCCAGTAATCTTTCCAGTCTTTTCCGTTCTTTTCCGCCCATTCCTGAGTGAATGAAATGTATCCGATAGGAGCGTCAAACCATACATAAAGAACTTTTCCTTCAGCATTCGGAAGCGGTACCGGAACTCCCCAGTTAAGGTCTCTGGTCATCGCACGAGGCTTTAAACCATCATTTAACCATGATTTTACCTGTCCGTAAACATTAGGCTTCCAGTCATCTTTGTGACCTTCAATAATCCATTCATTCAGGAAATCTTCATATTCATTTAAAGGAAGGTACCAGTTCTTGGTTTCTTTAAGAACCGGAATATTTCCGCTTAACATCGATTTCGGATTGATAAGTTCTGATGGTGAAAGGGTAGATCCGCATTTTTCACACTGATCTCCATAAGCATTTTCATTCCCGCAGTTCGGACATGTTCCTACAATATAACGGTCTGCAAGGAATTCTCCTGCCTGCTCATCAAAATACTGTTCAGAAATTTCTTCCGTGAATTTGCCTTTTTCATAAAGCACCTTGAAGAAATCCTGACTGGTTTCATAATGCTTTTTAGAAGTAGTTCTGGAATATTCATCAAAGGAAATCCCGAGATCTGAAAACGATTTTTTAATGATCTCATGGTATTTGTCTACAATATCCTGAGGTGTTACTCCTTCTTTTTTAGCCCGGATGGTAATAGGAATACCGTGCTCATCCGATCCGCAGATGAATGCTACCTCTTTTCCTGATCTTCTCTGAAATCTTGCGTAGACATCCGCAGGAATATATACACCTGCCAAATGTCCTATATGAACCGGTCCGTTTGCATAAGGCAACGCTGCCGTAATCATCTTCCTGTTTGACATTTATAGTAAAATTTTAACTGCAAAGATAAGGATTATCTCATGAATTCTGCTGAAGCTTCCGTAATAATCCTTTTTTTGAAGTTTTAAAGGTGAGGAATATTACATTTAGTTAAACAAATGTTTAACTTTTTGTTAACTCATTATATATGCTATGTGATGCATAGGTCAATGTAATTAAATGAAACCCAGATTTTTAATTTGAAATCAACGGGTAATTTACATAAAATTATCTAAAATTTTAATAAAATTATGGTAATTCTTTTTTTTTTATAAATTGCAAGACTGGTTTGCCAGGCTTGTTAGAAAAACGAAACTAAAAAAAACGATATTGTGAGAAATTTTACAACGGTATTAAAAATAGCGCCCGCTTTTTTATTGGCCAGTACAATAATGCATGCGCAGGCACAAGACTCTCTGCCTAAGGAGAAAAAAATTGAAGAGATTGTTCTGGTGGGGTTTGGTGCTAAAAAGAAAACAGATTTAACAGGTTCTGTTACTGCTGTTACGGAAAAGGATTTTAATAAAGGAGCCATAGTTTCAGCTGATCAGCTGATTCAGGGTAAAGCTCCGGGAGTCCGAATTACCAGTGCTGGCGGTTCCCCGGATTCTGCGCCCAATATCAGAATCCGTGGTGGGTCTTCTTTAAGTGCTTCAAATAATCCATTAATTGTTATTGACGGAATACCCTTAGACGGAACAAATCCTGCGGGAATTAAGAATCCACTTGCACTTGTAAACCCGAATGATATTGAGTCGTTCTCAATATTAAAAGATGCTTCTGCAACAGCGATCTACGGAGCAAGAGCCTCAAACGGTGTTATCCTGATCAAGACTAAATCCGGAGGAGGGAAGTTGAAGATGAATTTTAATACCAATGTTTCCGTAGGGCAGGTCACAAGATACATTGATGTAATGGATTCCGGGCAGTATGTTAATTTTATCAAAACCTATTTTCCAAATGATGTATGGAAGCTGGGTGTAGGGGGAAATCCTTTAAACCCTACAACAATGGGAAAGGTATATGACACCAACTGGCAGGATGTAATCTACAGAAATTCTGTATCTACGGATAATAATTTCAGTGCATCAGGAAACCTGTTCAAAGTATTACCGATAAGAGTTTCTTTGGGATATAACAGAACAGAAGGGGTTGTGAAAAATGACGATCTTGAAAGATATTCAGCGACTCTACGTTTAACCCCAACTTTTTTTGACAAACATTTAAAAGTTGATATCAATGCTAAAGGGTACAGAATAGACAAAAAAACAATAGATGCTGATGCTGTAATTGGAGCGGCTTTATCCAGAAATCCTACATTACCCGTTTACAGTAGAGATGTATGGGGACAAGGAGGACCTAATTATTTCGGAGGATATTATCAGAATAATTATATGGCTAACGGGAAATATAATATGACATATGATTCTAATCCACTTGGAATGTTGGAGCAAAGACACCGCCCGGAGAATACCTACCGTTTTTTAGGAAATATTGAGCTTGATTATAAGTTTCATTTTTTACCAGATTTAAGAGCGGTTGTTAACCTTGGAATTGAGTCATCAAGAACTAAGATTAAAGAAACTTATGATCCGAACGCAAGAAATTCAGTCATTAATTTAGTTTATAACTCTCCTGATGATATACTGTATAACCCAGGTTTAGCTTACGCAGAAAATCAATACACAAATAACAGAAACTTTGATGCTTATTTGGTATACAATAAAAAAATCAATGATTTCTTTACCAACTTTTTGATCCAAGGGGGATATACTTATCAGGATTTCAGATATGACGGTAATAAGGAGCAGTTTTACGCAGACCCATCTGGAAGTGGAGTCCGTATACCGCAGCCTAACAGGGCTAATCCTACTTATGGATATTTCAATCATTTGAATCTACAGTCGTTTTTTGCAAGAACGAATGTTGATATTTTAAATAAATACTTATTCACAGCTTCATTCAGAGCAGATGCTTCTTCTCTTTTCAACGGCTTTAGCAATCAATGGGGATATTTCCCATCGGCAGCATTTGCATGGAAAATGCAGGAAGAATCATTCCTAAAAGACGTAGAAGCGGTAAAAGAGTTGAAATTAAGAATTGGCTGGGGACAGACCGGACAGCAGGATATTACACAGATTGCGAAGAGCTTTTATCCTTCACGACCTTTGTTTGCCTTAGGGGGAGAGACTTCTCAATACCTGCCTGGATATAATATTTATTCCGCTTTAGGGTTTAATAAGGATTTGAAATGGGAAACAACAACCAGCTGGAATATTGGAATTGATTTCAGTTTATTCAGAGGAAATCTTCTTTCAGGAAGTTTGGATTTTTATGACAGAAAATCTACGGACCTGTTATTGATGTCTCCACTCCCTCCAGGGCAGGGACTTACGAATGAGTTTGCAGCCAATGTAGGATCATTAAGGAACAGAGGAGTTGAATTGAACCTGAATGTTAATCCAATCAAAAATGAAACGGTAAACTGGAATATCTTTGGAAACATGTCCTATAATAAAGGGGAGATACTTGAGCTTGGATATTACGACAGAATTGCAGCAGGTGGAGACCTGCCTGTAGGAACAGGGGTGAAAATAGCCTATCATGTTGTAGGGCTTCAGCCTAATTCTGCGTGGATGTTTGAACAGGTATATGATTCCAACGGAAATCCAATTGCAGATACTTTTGTAGACAGAAACGGAGATGGAAAAATTACCGATGGAGATCGTTATAACGCCCAGCTTGTCCCTAATTTTACTTTTGGATTCGGTACTTCACTCAATTATAAAAAATGGGATTTTACAGCGAATTTCAGAGGTCAGATCGGAGGAAAAGTGTATGATGGAAGGCATGTTGCTCAGGGATTTGTTAATCAGGCCAGAAGTTCTAACTCAGAACACCTGAGCAACCTGCTTGATTTCAATAATGGAAGGTATTCATCTAATCTGGTGCAGCCTACAGATAATATGTATTTCTCAGATTATTTTTTACATGATGCTTCTTTCCTGAGATTAGATAATGTTACCTTAGGATATAATATTGAAAAGATTTTCGGAAATAAGCTTGACCTGAGAGTCTATGGCTCTGTAAACAATGCTTTCATTATTACAAAATATAAGGGACAGGATCCTGAAAACTTCGGAGGGGTTGATAACAACTTCTATCCAAGACCGAGAATTTATACATTAGGTTTCAATTTTAATTTTTAATCTGGCATAACAATGAAAAAGATAAAAATATATAGTTTAGTAATAATGGCAGGTTTGTTTTTTAGTGCCTGTACTAGCGATCTGGAAACAGAACCAAAATATGAACTCACATTGGAAGAACTTTTGATAAGAGATCCCAATGCAGTAGAAGGACTTTTGTCCAGAATGTATTCTACATTCGCTTTGTCAAGTGTAAGTGGCCCTGGCGATTCTGATATCGCAGGAGCCAATGCAGGAGAATCTCCATTTATTCGGGGTTTAGTAAATCTTAATGATTTTACAGCTGACGGAATGAAAAACAGATGGGGAGATAATGGTCTTGATCAATTAACAACAACTACAGGCTGGAATTCAAATAATAAATTTTTCAAATATGTTTATGACAGAATTTATTATACCATTCCTCAAACTACCAACTTGATATTGATCCTGAAAAATAAAGTAGATGTTGCTAATGAAGATCAGTATATCAGTGAACTACGTTTTTTACGAGCTCTTTCTTATTATTATCTTATTGACTTTTTTGGGAAAGGAGCATTGGTAAACGATACAACATTCGAAACAACAGCTCCGCTTCCAGAATCTTCCAGAACAGAACTTTTTAATTTTGTTGAAACGGAACTGAAAGAGATTGAAGGAAAAATTGCTCCGTCCAATACATACGGAAGAGCTAATCAGGCGGTTGTACAGATGCTTTTAGCCAAACTTTATCTGAACGCCGAAGTCTACACAGGAACGGCAAGATACACAGATGCTGCTACATATGCTTCTAAAGTGATTGCAAATGGAAATTATCAGCTTGAAACTAATTTTGCTAAAAATTTCAGAGCAGATAATAATACCTCCAAAGAAATTATTTTTCCGCTTATCGCAGATGCAATCACTTCACAGAGTTATGGAAATACCACTTATATCGTAAATGGTAACCTCAATTCCACAACAATGAATCTTGCCACTTATGGAGCAACAGAAGGATGGGGTGGGCACAGAGCTACAAAAGCCTGGTATGGCCTTTTTGCTCCTAATGCTGCCGGACTTGCTGCAAGTACTGATATAAGAGCTCAACAATTCTGGATGACAGGCCACAATTATGAAATGAATGATTATAAAGAGTGGACAGATGGTTACCCTTCAATTAAATTTACTAACAAAAACTCTGATGGAACAGGTAATGTGACTTCTTTTTCGTCTACAGATTTTCCGTTGTTCAGACTGGCCGATACCTATCTTATCTATGCAGAATGTGCTCTTAGAGGAGCGTCATCAGCAACGGTACCTCAGGCCCTTACTTATGTTAATTTAATCCGTTCAAGAGCTCATGCTGATGTATTGACAAACATTTCACTGCAGACAATTTTAGATGAGCGTGGACGTGAATTAGGCTTAGAAGGAGTAAGAAGACAGGATCTGATCAGATTTGGAAAATTTACAGGCGGGACTTACTTATGGCCGTGGAAGGGAGGTATGGTAAACGGAACTTCTATTTCTGATAACTATAAAGTTTTTCCAATTCCGGCATCAGCTCTTCAGGCAAATACGAATTTGACTCAAAATCCTGGCTATTAATTTAAAATTAAAAGAAATGAAGAATATCTTTAAAATTATATTTTCATCATTATTGCTGGCAATTGTTGTTTCCTGTGAAGATGATGATAAAATTACCTTAAACGAGACCTCTGCAGCAACATTAGCTGTAGATAAAAATACTGTCGTTCTGGATAATACAACACCTCTTGCAGAAGCTTTGAAATTTACCTATACTTTTCCTTCATATAATCCTGCGGTGGTGCCATCGTATTTTGTTGAGTTGGGTATAAAAGGAAATAATTTTGCCAAGACAGAAGTGTTGGTAGCACCAAGTGATGCTGCCAGTGTCTCTATAACACACAAAGCATTGAACGACCTGTTGCTTAGTCTGGGAGCTAAACCAGGTGAGGCAACAAGCGTAGAAGCAAGATTCAAGACTGCTTTCAGTGAACAAACCAATTATTATTCCAATGTTCTGAACCTTACAATAACCCCATTTGTAAGTATGAAAAATCTTTATCTTGTGGGAGGTGCTACAGAGTCAGGATGGGAAAATAATGCTAATAATCTGCCTGTATTCAGAGATCCTGCCAATGTAAACAAGTTTTATTATACAGGCTATTTTAAAGCAGATGGCTTTAAGCTTCTTGAACAATTGGGAGCGTGGCATCCACAGTGGGGGCTTACGGCAGGAAATGTTATGGTGAGTAATCTTGACGGCTCCAATGAACCGGGCGCATTTACCGCTCCTTCAGCAGGATATTATACATTTACCATTGATATTAATGCCAAAACATATTCTCTTACTCCTTATACCGTTTCATCAGCTCCTTATCCAACGATCGGAATTATCGGATCATCAACATCAGGCGGATGGGATGCTGATCAGGACATGACCGCTTCAGCTTTAAATCCTCATATCTGGAAAGTGACAAACATTCCATTAACGGCAGGGGAGGCAAAATTCAGAGCCAATAATAGTTGGGATGTAAACTGGGGAGGAAGCACACCTTTCTCAGGTATAGCATCAGCAGGAGGAGGAAATATTCCTGTAAATGAATCTGGAAACTATGATGTTTTCTTTAATGACCTTGACGGAAGATACCTGTTCATTAAGAAATAATTTCATACATATACTCAGAGACTGCTGCCTGAGCAGCAGTCTTTTTTATTTTTAAGTTTATAAATAGTCATTATGAAGAAAATTACTGTTGGAGCTCTTTTGCTCTCCATGATGTTTGTAGGTGTGAAAGCACAATCTTTAAAATCTCCGGACGGAAAATTTGAAATGAATTTCCAGCTGAAACAAGGAGTGCCTTACTATAACCTGAAATACAACGGGGCCGTAGTAGTAGAAGATTCTAAATTAGGATTACGATTATTTAAAGACACAGCCATAAAATTTGCTTCTGAAATTGCCAAACCAGAAGATGCAAAGTTCGACCTGAACAACGGTTTTGCGAAGGTAGATGAAAAAAGAGACTCCAAAAATGAAACCTGGCAGCCCGTTTTAGGAGAAAAGAAAAATTATATCAATCATTACAATGAACTGGCGGTAACGCTGAATCAGGCTTCTACAGACAGAAGCATTGTAGTGAAGTTCAGACTGTTCAATGATGGGCTTGGATTCAGATATGAATTCCCGCAGCAGAAAAACCTGAACTATTTCGTAATCAGAGAAGAAGATTCCGAGATCGATTTCCCTACAGACATGAAAGCCTGGTGGATGGTAGCTGACTATGATTCTCAGGAATACCAGTACCAGGAAACAAAAGTATCTGAAATCCCGTCAAAATGGGCTCAGGCTGCGGATGCCAATGCCTCCCAGAAGTTGATCAAAAATGCAGTTCAGTCTCCGCTAATGCTTAAAAAAGAAGGAAAAGATCCTCTTTATCTGAACGTTGCCGAAGCAGCTGTACTCGATTATCCTGCTTCCCACCTTGAAGTAGATGCACAGAATTTTAAATTCAAAACCCATCTTACTGCCGACAGACAGGGGGCAAAAGGATATATTCAGACCCCTTCCGTAACCCCTTGGAGAACGATTATCGTTTCCCCTAAAGCAGAAGAGGTAATGGATTCTAAAATGATCTTTAACCTAAATGAACCTACAAAATATACCGATACCTCCTACATTCATCCTACAAAATACATGGGAGTATGGTGGGAAATGATCATCGGTAAATCCCAGTGGGCATATTCTACAGCGGAAAACGTTCATCTCGATAAAACAGATTTTACCAAGCTTACCCCGAACGGAAAACACGCAGCCAACAATGCCAAAGTAAAGGAATATATTGACTTTGCAGCAGAAAACGGATTCCAGGGGTTGTTGATTGAAGGCTGGAATATCGGATGGGAAGACTGGTTCGGACATTCAAAAGAATTCGTTTTTGATTTCATTACTCCTTACCCGGATTTCGATATCAAAATGCTGAATGATTATGCTCATTCCAAAGGAATTAAGCTCATTATGCATCACGAAACGTCAGGTTCCGCAACAAACTACGAAAGATGGTCTGACAAAGCATTCCAGTTAATGAACAAATACGGATATGATGCCGTGAAAACCGGATATGTAGGAGATATTATTCCAAGAGGAGAACACCATTATTCACAATGGACGATCAACCATTACTACAGAATTGCCGAAAAAGCCAACGAATATAAGATCATGGTGAACTCCCACGAATCCGTACGTCCAACAGGAGAAAGCCGTACCTATCCGAACTATATTTCTGCAGAAGCAGCCAGAGGAACGGAATATGAAGCATTCGGAGGGAACAAACCGGATCACCAGACCGTTCTTCCGTTTACAAGATGGATGGGAGGATCTATGGATTATACTCCGGGAATTTTCCAGACCAAACTGGATTACTATTTCCCTGGAGATAAACGTTTCGTAAAAACTACACTGGTAAAACAGCTTGCTCTTTACGTAACGATGTATATGCCTCTTCAGATGGCCGCCGACCTTCCTGAGAACTATAAAAAGCACATGGATGCATTCCAGTTCATCAAAGACGTGGCAGCAGATTGGGATGATACCAAAATCTTATCTGCAGAGCCTGGAGATTACGTAATTACCGCCAGAAAAGCTAAAGGAACAGAAAATTGGTTTGTAGGAGGAATTACCGATGAGAACAAACGTGACTATACGGTAGATTTCTCTTTCCTTGATAAAGGTAAAAAATATGAGGCTGTAATTTATGAAGACGGAAAAGATGCAGATTACATAGACAACCCTCAAAGCTATAACATCTACAAAAAACAGATCACAAGCAAATCAAAAATTAATTTCAAAATGGCAAGAAGTGGCGGTTTCGCAATTTCTATTAAGCCTGTAAATTAAATTTAAAATTCATATGTTTGTTATACCCCGGCTCATTATACATTGGGAAATGGGCCGGGGTATTTAATTGGAATAACTGATAACCAAATGAAAAAAGCCTTTTGCTGATCCTTTTGCTCAGCTATTGTTCCATTTTTGGTCAGGAAAGAAAAAATATCGCTGCATTTGAGTTGGCTGGACATTCAGAAGCTTTGTGCATTCGTGGCCGTATAAATGATATAACAGCCTAATGGCTTGTTGTTTTAAAAAAAATAATCCTAAATTGAATACTCTTATGAAAAAAATATACATTGTTTCCGCACTCACGATAGCTGTCACAGCATTCTCACAAAAACCGCTCGAAAAAGTAGAGCCTGCTTTCTGGTGGAAAGGAATGAAAAATCCTGAACTCCAGATTATGGTGTATGGAAAAGACGTTGCTAACCATCAGATTGAGCTGTCAGAAGGTGTGAAAATAAAAGATATTCAGAAAACTGACAATCCCAATTATGCTTTTGTTACCGTTAATACCAATGAAATCAATATTCAGAAATTTACCATCAACATTAAAAACGGTCAGCAGAATCTGGGATCATACTCTTATGAACTGAAGCAGAGAAATCCCGGATCAGCGGACCGCGAATCCTTCTCCTCAAAAGATGTGATGTATCTCATTATGCCGGACCGCTTTGCCAATGGTGACGAAAGCAACGACTCCCGGCCGGATCTGACAGAAAAAGCAGACCGCAGGCTTCCCAACGGAAGACACGGCGGCGACTTAAAAGGGATCATCAAAAATATTGATTATATTCAAAACCTGGGGGCTACAGCGGTATGGCTGACACCTGTAAATGAAGACAATGAAAAGGTGTATTCCTATCACGGATATGCACAGACTGATCTCTATAAAATAGATGGAAGATACGGCACTAACGAAGAGTACAGGGAGCTTTCCCGTGAGCTGAACAAAAGAAAAATGATGCTGATCATGGATTACGTTACCAATCACTGGGGCGTTTCCCACTGGATGATCAAAGATCTGCCTTCCAAAGACTGGATCCATTGGTTTAATGATGGAGAAAAAGGGTTCAGACGGTCCAACTATAAAACAACCACTCAATTTGATACCAACGCATCTGAAATTGATAAAAAATACGCCCTGGACGGCTGGTTTGATACAACAATGCCCGATATTAACCAGAAAAACCCTCTGGTATTGAAATACCTTACCCAGAATGCCATCTGGTGGATTGAATATGCTGAATTAGGAGGCTTCCGGGTAGATACCTATCCCTACAATGATAAAGAAGCAATGGCTGCCTGGGCAAAAGCCATTACCGATGAATATCCTAAATTTAACATCGTAGGAGAATCATGGCTTTATACTGCAGGCCAGATCTCAGCATGGCAGAAAAATTCTAAAACAGGAGAAGCAGCCGGCTACAACTCCAATCTGCCTTCCGTAATGGATTTCATGCTCTTTGGTGATATGCCGAAAGCTTTTAAGGAAAAAGAAAGCTGGGACAGTGGAATGATAAAACTCTACAATTCATTTACCAGCGATTTTTTATATCCTGATATCAACAATATCCTCGTGTTTTTCGAAAACCATGACACCGAACGTTGGAATGAAATTTTCAAAGGAGATCCGAAAACCTACAAAATGGCACTGGCGCTCATTGCTACTGTTCGTGGAATTCCGCAGATCTATTACGGTTCAGAAATCGGAATGCGCGGGAATAAGAAAAAAGGCGGTGATGCCGATATCCGAAGAGACTTCCCGGGAGGCTGGAAATCCGACAGGCAGAATGCGTTCAATCCATCAGAGCAAACCTCTGAGCAAAAAGAATTTTATCAGTTTACACAGAAATTATTAAACTGGAGAAAAGGAAAAGAAGTTATCCACACCGGTAAAACCAAGAATTATGTCCCTAAAGATGGCGTTTTTACCTATTTCAGATACAATGATAAAGAAAGTGTAATGGTTATAATCAATAACAATAAAAAAGACCAGACCATAGATCTGAATTATTTTGAAGAATCCCTCAGGGGAGTTTCTAAAGGGAAAGAAATCATTTCCGGAATAGACCTGAACTTAACACATAGTATAACAATTCCAGCAAAAACGTCGTTTATTATTGAACTTGAAAAATAAATAATACCTATGAAAAAAATACTAGCTGTCTATACATTAATCCTGTTTTTATCGGGATTTTCGATACTTTCGGCCCAGTCTGTCAAAACATTTGAGAAGGAAAAATCAGAGATCAGCATCATGCTTGACGGCTTTAATACGGCTGCTGCCAAAGCCGATTTTAATGCCTATTTCAATTATTTTGCCGATGAATCCACCTTTATAGGAACCGATGCCACAGAAATTTGGGATAAAAAAGCATTCATGGTCTGGGCAAAACCTTATTTCGACAAAAAGAAGACCTGGAACTTTACCGCCCTGAAAAGAAATATCCATTTCAGCAAAGACGGGAAACTGGCATGGTTTGATGAACTATTGAATACTCAAATGAAAATCTGCAGAGGCTCAGGTGTGGTAGAAAAAATCAATGGCAGCTGGAAAGTAAAGCAATATGTACTTTCCATGACAGTTCCTAACGATGTAGTAGACAAAGTAGTGGCTGAAAAAACGGCTATAGAAGACGTGTTGATTCAAGAATTAAAGAAATAAAGATGAAGGACTCTCATAAAACGGTTTCAAAAAAAATCAAGCCCAACCTTTCCCTGCCTCAGATCATCAATATGAGTATGGGGTTTCTGGGAATTCAGATGGCTTTCGGACTGCAGAATGGTAATGCAAGCCGTATTCTGGCTAACCTGGGAGCAGATGTTCATGAATTATCATGGTTTTGGCTGGTAGCTCCTATTACAGGATTGATTGTCCAGCCGATTATCGGGCACATGGGAGATAATACCTGGAGCCCGTTAGGAAGAAGAAAACCTTACTTCTTAATCGGTGCTGTTCTTTGCGCCATAGGATTGGTGCTGCTGCCCAATGCTGCTTCTGTCACCAGTATGTTTGCAGCCAGTGCACTGTTACTGGCGGTTATATTTCTTGCGATGATGGATGCTTCCGTTAATATTGCAATGGAACCATTCCGGGCGTTGGTAGGAGATATGCTGCCAAAACATCAGGGGACAGTAGGATTTTCTGTGCAGACCATCCTGATCGGATTTGGTGCTGTTCTCGGTTCCTATCTTCCGGACTGGCTGACTAAACTTGGAATTTCCAATGTTGCTCCGAAAGGCTTTGTGGCAGATAATGTAATTTATTCCTTTTATGTAGGGGCTGTATTGCTTCTTATCTCCATCTTATATACCATTGTTACCACCAGAGAATATTCCCCGCAGGAATTCGCAGAATTTGAAGAAGAAGGTGCAAAAACAGAGAAAACACATTCTAAGTTCTCCGATATATTCAAAGATTTTGCAGCGATCC
Organism: Chryseobacterium indologenes; assembly: GCF_001295265.1. Classification (GTDB taxonomy): domain Bacteria; phylum Bacteroidota; class Bacteroidia; order Flavobacteriales; family Weeksellaceae; genus Chryseobacterium; species Chryseobacterium indologenes_A. The sequence goes on from NZ_LJOD01000002.1 coordinate 338,826, forward strand.
CTGCACAGATGAAAAAGCTGGGGATTGTTCAGTTTTTCTCATGGTTTGCCCTGTTTACCATGTGGGTATTTACTACGAGTGCCCTGGCTACCCATCATTTGGGACTTTCTCCTGAAGATACCCATTCCAAAGCATTCAACGATGCCGGAGACCTTACCGGGAAACTGTTCGGAATGTACAATCTCTGGGCGATTCCGTTTGCATTTCTATTGACACCTATTGCAAAATGGATCGGGAAAAAACAAACCCACGCTTTAGCCTTATTATGCGGAGGATTGGGACTGATCTCGATGTATTTCATTAAAAACGTCGATCACCTGTGGATCTCCATGATCGGATTAGGATTTGCCTGGGCAAGTATCCTGGCGATGCCCTATGCAATGCTGATTGAAGTAATTCCGCAAAAGAAAATGGGCGTTTACATGGGAATATTCAATTTCTTTATTGTGATTCCGCAGATCATCAACGGATTACTGGGAGGTCCTATTGTAAGCAGTATCTTTGGAAAACAGGCAATGGATTATGTTGTTGTGGGAGGTATCTGTATGCTTATCGGTGCTCTGGTAACCATGATCTTCGTTAAATCAGAAGACGAAACCCCAAAAGAAATACAGGAAGAAATCCAACAGGTACATTTTTAAAAAGCATAGCTTACAATAAATAATAAAACTGAAAAGCAGGATTACAAAAACCGTCTATCATTTAAAAGAATACAGACTTTATTCAATAAAAGCGGGCTTCAGCCCGCTTTCAATTTTATCTCATCCCCTTAATCACCTTTCTTAACCTACATCAACACATTTCAATACCCATATCACGTACATTTGTACCATAAATAATCACAGAATGAAAACAGTATATCATAAAGCAGATTCAAGAGGCCATGCCGATCATGGATGGCTGAACAGTTACCACACATTCAGTTTTGCCAACTATCAGAATAGAGACAGAATGAATTTTGGAGTATTGAGAGTATTGAATGACGATACCGTTACACAGGGAATGGGATTCGGGACACACCCGCACAGGGATATGGAAATTATTTCAATTCCTCTGGAGGGAGATCTTGAGCATAAAGATTCAATGGGAACCACAGCGGTGATCAGAAAAGGAGAAATTCAGGTGATGAGCGCCGGAACCGGAGTAATGCACAGCGAATACAATAAAAATAAAGATGTTCCGGTAAAATTCTTACAGATCTGGGTTTTCCCGAAAGAGCTGAACGTAGAGCCGAGATACGACCAGAAAAGCATCAAAGAAGGAGAAAAGATCAACGGATTCCAGCAGATCTTATCACCCAATAAAAATGATGACGGAGTATGGATTCATCAGGATGCATGGTTCAATATCGCCAACTTTAAAAAAGGGAACGGCAAAAACTATATGCTGCACAAAAAAGGAAACGGAGTATATGCTTTTGTTTTGAAGGGAAGTGCCAAAGTTGGAGACCGAATTCTGAATGAAAGAGACGGACTTGGAATCTGGGACACCCAGAGTTTCAATATTGAAGCAAAGGAAGATACCGAGATCTTATTGATGGAAGTACCGATGGAGCTGCCGGCTTATTTAAAGTAATTCAATAATTACTGATCTTTTCCTGAGCAAAATCTGTTCAGGAAAAAGATCGTTACGGATAAAAAACTTCGCGATATTTGCGATACAAAATAATACATACCTTAAAAATATAGACAATAATGAAAGTTTTAGCAATAGCAGGAAGCAATTCAGAAGTTTCCATGAACAGACAGCTGGTGGCTTATGCAGCATCCATGTTTGAAAATGCAGAAGTAGAAGTAATAGACCTTAATCTTTTTGAAATGCCGATTTATAAGCACGAAAGAGAATTGGCAGGTGGTGTACCTCAGGAAGCTCACGATTTTGCATCAAAAATTGACGGTGCTAATCTGCTTTTGGTTGCATTACCGGAGCACAACGGAACATACTCTACAGCATTCAAAAACGTATTCGACTGGGTATCGAGAATCAAAGACAGAACCGTATGGAATGAAGTACCTATGTTATTAATGTCAACTTCCCCGGGCGGAAGAGGCGGAGCCGGAGTTTTAGAAGCAGCAACGAAGCGTTTCCCTTTCCACGGAGGAAATATTGTAGAAACTTTTTCACTTCCTTTCTTCAATGATAATTTCGATAAGACAGAACAGAAAATTTCTAACGAAGAGAAAAACACCGAATTAAAGGAGAAAATCAGAAAGATGGCAGCCATTGAAACCATCCTTGAAAAATAGAATTTGAAAATTCATTTAAAATTACTATTTTTGCAAAAAGAAAAGAGATGAAAATTCAGACCACTTTTAAAGAATGTTTTTCAAAGAAAGGAAAAACTGTGGGCTCTGAAATTCTGAGATAAAATAACGGCCGATAATCTACCAAGATTGTCGGCTTTTTTATTTTCTGAATCTGAATTAAAAAGTAATTGAAATATTAAAAGATAAGAACATTCAGGACATCAGATGAAAGGCAATTAACCATCTGAAAATCTGGAATCCGATATCTAAAAATCTAAGCAGACATGAGCAACACTTACAAATCAGCAGGAGTAGACAAAGAAGAAGGGTACAAAACAGTTGATAAGATCAAAAAAGCAGTAGGAGAGACCCACAATTCCAATGTACTGAACCATCTGGGAAGCTTTGGAGCTTTCTATGAGATAGGAGGATACAAAAACCCGGTACTGGTTTCAGGAACAGACGGTGTAGGAACAAAACTTAAAGTAGCTTTGGATACCAAAAAGTATGACTCTATCGGAGTTGACTGTTTTGCCATGTGTGCCAATGATATTCTGTGCCACGGTGCAAAACCATTGTTCTTCTTAGATTATCTGGCCTGCGGTAAACTGGATTCCGAAATCGCAGCAGAGATCGTTCTTGGAATGGTAAACGCATGTAAAGATAACAACTGTGCATTAATTGGTGGGGAAACTGCTGAAATGCCAGGAATGTACCAGCCCGGAGATTACGATGTTGCCGGATTTTGTGTTGGAATTGTAGAAAAAGATGAGATTATTGACGGCTCCAAAATCAAAGCAGGAAATAAAATCATTGCCCTTCCAAGCTCAGGATTCCACTCCAACGGATTCTCACTGGTAAGAAAAGTATTCCCGGATTTTGAAGAAGAATTTGAAGGGAAACCGTTATATGAAACCCTTTTAGTCCCTACAAGACTTTACTTTAAAGACATCCACAAAGTAATTGAAGAAGTAAAAGTAAGCGGAATTGCTCACATTACAGGAGGCGGACTTTACGAAAACGTTCCGAGAATTATTCCTGAAGGATTATGTGCTTCCATTGATGCTTCAAAAATCAAAGTTCCAGGTGTAATGCTTGAACTGGAAAAAAGAGGCGGAGTAGCCCGTGAAGAAATGTTCGGCACTTTCAATATGGGAGTAGGAATGGTCATCGTAGTAGATGCTGAACATGCTGAAAAAGTATTACACCTTTTAGATGATGCCTACGAAATCGGAGAGATCACAGAAGGTGCAGAGAAAATTGATTTGAAATTTTAAATGACATCAGATTTCAGATCTTGGACATCAGACTCTACGTCTGTAATCTTCAATCTGACATCTAACATCTGAATAATGAAAAACATCGTTGTACTTGTTTCCGGCTCAGGAACCAATCTTCAGAGAATCATTGATACCATTGAAGCAGGGGAAATTGAAAATGCAAAAGTATCTTTGGTTGTTGCAGACAGAGAATGTTACGGACTGGAAAGAGCAAAGAACCATACAATAGAAACTCTATTGATTCCAAGAGGAAAGAACTTCAGCAGTGAACTGGCCAAAGTGATCCCGGCAGATACAGACCTGATTGTTTTAGCAGGATTTTTATCCATTCTGAAATCTGAATTCTGTGAAAACTGGAAGGGAAAAATTATCAATATCCATCCGGCATTGCTTCCGAAATTCGGAGGAAAGGGCATGTGGGGAATGAATGTTCATAATGCCGTTATTGAAGCAGGAGAAAAGGAAAGCGGGGCTACCGTTCATTTTGTTACCTCAGGAATTGATGAAGGAGAAGCTATTCTTCAGAAATCATTTGAAATAACAGCAGAGGATACTCCTGAAACATTAGCAGAGAAAGTTCACCAGATAGAATATGAAATATTTCCTTTAGCCATCAATAAGGTACTGGGAAACAAATAATGTAACAATCTGATAATGTACCAATCATTTATTGTTACATTGTTAAACTGATACACTGCTACATTAGCAAAAATCTAAGTAAAATAAAAATAAGTCCGGAGGTGAAAGAACCGGCTACAGTTTGAAATAGCTGTAAAAAGTAAAAATTGAAAGTCCCGGAAGGGCGGTTTAAAACAGACATAGGGCAGAATCCTATGAAAAAATCGAAAGTAAAATGAGTAAAAAGAGAGTTTTAATCAGTGTCTCAGACAAAAGCGGATTAATTGAATTTGCACAGTTTTTGGAAAACCAAAATTATGAATTGATCTCCACAGGAGGAACATTCAAGCATTTGAAAGACGCTGGTTTAAATCCCATTCAGATTGATGAGGTAACCAATTTCCCTGAAATGCTGGACGGAAGAGTGAAAACACTTCACCCGAAAGTTCACGGAGGGCTTTTAGCAGTCCGCGCCAACGAAGAGCACATGAAAACAGTTCAGGAACACGGAATTGGCCTGATTGACATGGTGATCGTAAACCTTTACCCCTTCTTCGAAAACGTGAACAAAGACATTTCTTTACACGAGAAAGTAGAGTTTATCGACATCGGCGGCCCGTCAATGCTTCGTTCTGCTGCTAAGAATTTTGATTCTGTTACCGTAATTACAGACGTAGAAGATTATGCTGCAGTTAAACTGGAAATGGAACAGAACGGAGACACCTACATTGAAACCCGTAAAAAGCTGGCAGGAAAAGTATTCAACCTTACCTCTGCTTATGATGCCGCTATTTCAAGAATGCTTTTAGAAGAAGACTATCCGGCTTACCTGAATGCTTCCTACAAAAAAGTGGCAGACCTTAGATACGGTGAAAACCCTCATCAGACAGCAGCTTACTACGTTTCTACTTTCGAGAACGGTGCTATGAAGGATTTCGAGCAGCTGGGCGGAAAAGAGCTTTCCTTCAACAACCTTCGGGACATGGATCTTTGCTGGAAAGTAGTGAATGAATTCAAAGAAGAAATGGCATGTTGTGCTGTAAAACACTCAACCCCTTGCGGAGTAGCGATTGGAACTTCAGCACTGGAAACTTATCAGAAAACTTTCGAATGTGATCCGGTTTCCATCTTTGGCGGAATTGTTGCCATGAACTATACCATTGATGCTGCTACAGCTGAAGAATTAAACAAAACCTTCCTTGAGATTGTAATGGCTCCTGATTTTAATGAAGAAGCACTTGAAATTTTAAGAAAAAAGAAAAACCTTAGAATCATCAAGATCGTAAACCCTGTTTCCGACAAGCAGACCTGGGTAAAAGTGGATGGAGGAATTCTGGTTCAGGATAACGACACTCATTTCTCTGACGATATCAAAGTTGTTACGGAGGTACAACCAACAGAAGAACAGAAAAAAGCGTTACTTTTCTCCCAGAGAGTAGTAAAATATGTAAAGTCAAATGCGATTGTGGTTTCCAACGGAATTCAGGCTTTCGGAATCGGAGGCGGACAGGTAAACAGAATCTGGGCTACACAGCAGGCCATTGAAAGGGCAAAAGAGAAATTCTCCGGAGATCTTGTTCTGGCTTCTGATGCGTTTTTCCCTTTCCGTGACGTGGTAGATTTCTGCGCTCAGGAGGGTATCAAAGCAATCATTCAGCCGGGTGGAAGTGTAAAAGATCAGGATAGTGTAGAAGCTGCAAATGAGCACGGTATTCCAATGATGTTTACCGGAGTCAGACACTTTTTCCACTAATTAAAATAGAATTAAAATACAATCAGGGATTGTATTTATAGCATTCAAAATTATATATTTGTACAATAAGACTAGATAATAAATAAAGTATGAGAATATTAATCATAGGTGAAGGCGGTAGAGAATCTGCTCTAGCAGCAAAGCTTCAGAATGACCCGAGAATTTCTAAAATGTTTTTTGCCAACGGGAATGCTACTACCGATGTAATAGGGAAAAATGTTCATTTATCAGAAATCAAAGAACTTAGAGATTTCGCGATCAAAGAAAAGGTAGATCTTACGATTGTAGGTCCGGAAGCCCCTCTTGTAGCCGGTTTGAAGGACGAATTTAAAAAGCACGATCTGAAAGTTTTCGGCCCGACGCAAAAAGTGGCGAGTCTGGAAGGTAGTAAAGCTTTCTCTAAGAAATTTATGCAGACCTATGATATCAAAACAGCCAAAGCTGTCGTATTTGATTCATACAACGATGCTAAAGAATACGTTCAGAAACAGCAGTTTCCTTTAGTAATCAAGGCCAGCGGTCTTGCAGGAGGAAAAGGAGTAGTGATCTGTGATACGCTGGAAGAAGCAGAAGCAACGATCCACGATTTCATGATCAGAAGAATCTATGGTGATGCAGGAATCCGTTTGGTTATTGAAGAATATCTGCAGGGTTTTGAAGCTTCCATCATTGCATTCTCAAACGGTGAAAAGCTTTTCCCTTGTATCGCGGCAAAAGATTATAAAAAAGCCGGAAACGGAGATACAGGCCCAAATACAGGAGGTATGGGATCAGTAGCGCCAAGCCCGGAATTTACACAGGAACATTATGCTGATTTCGAAAAAAATATTTTAGAACCTACCATTAAAGGTCTTAAAGGAGAAGGATTCAGCTTCAAAGGAATCATTTTCTTCGGATTAATGGTTACCAAAAACGGAACTTACCTTCTTGAATATAACATGAGATTCGGAGATCCTGAAACTCAGGTGCTGATGGCTCTTATGGAAAACAATCTTTTAGATGTAATCCAGGATTGTATGGAAGGAAAAGACATTGAACTTAAATTCAAAGACGAAAAAGCAGTATGTCTGGTAATGTGTTCAGGAGGATATCCAAGAAACATTGAAACCGGTTTTGAAATCTCCGGTGAAGATAAAGTGAAGCACAGCAAACTTTTATATGCAGGAGCCATCAGAAAAGGAGACAAAGTAGTTTCAAACGGAGGAAGAGTACTGAATATTGTAGCTACAGGAGCTACTTACGATGAAGCCCGCAAAAAAGTGTACGAAGACGCAGCTCATGTACACTTCGACTATGGTTTCTTCAGAGAAGACATCGGAAAGTTTTAATAAAAATCACGAAAAAAGATTTGGATCACCTCCAAGTCTTTTTTTGTAAAACAGTTAAATAAGCAATAAGCTTTAGGCTACAGGCAGTATGCTTATTGCGGTATGGAAAGCTTATAGCCTGAAGCCTGTTGCTTAAAGCTTTTAAATTAATCATCATTTATCAATTATCAAAAATGAACAACGGTATTATTATCTTAGATTTCGGATCCCAGTACAACCAGCTTATCGGAAGAAGAATCCGTGAAATGGGCGTATACTCTGAAATCTTACCTTACAATACACCTTTACAAGATATCTTAGCAAAACAGCCTAAAGGAATCATCCTTTCCGGAGGACCAAGTTCCGTGAATGCAGAAAATGCCCACCTGGTAGAAAAAGAATTATACGAACAGGGAGTTCCCGTTCTTGGAATCTGCTACGGAATGCAGATGACAGCTCACCTTTTAGGAGGAAAAGTAAACAAAGGCGAAAAAGGAGAATATGGTAAGGCTCACTTAGAAATCGTTAAAGAGAGTTCTCTGTTAAAAGGAGTTGCTCAGAATTCCGTGGTGTGGATGAGTCACTTTGACGAAGTAGGAGAATTGCCGGCAGGCTTTGAGCTGAATGCCAAATCAGGCGTAATTGCTTCTATCTCTAATGAAGAAAATAAAATCTACTGTGTTCAGTTTCACCCGGAGGTTTCTCATACCGAAGAAGGCGGAAAAATGCTTGAAAATTTCGTTTTCGGAATCTGTAATGCAGAGAAAAACTGGAAACTGACTAACTATATTGAAAAAACAGTTGAAGAAATCCGTGAAAAAGTAGGAAGCAACAAAGTTATCCTTGGACTTTCAGGAGGAGTAGATTCTTCTGTAGCAGCTGTTTTGATCCATAAAGCAATCGGTGATCAATTGACTTGTATCTTTGTAGATACAGGATTATTGAGAAAGGACGAAGGCAAAAAAGTAATGGATCAGTATGGAGAGCATTTCCATATGAACATCAAAATGGTAGATGCCAAAGAAAGATTCCTTTCCAAATTGGCTGGAGTAGACGATCCTGAAGCAAAAAGGAAAATCATCGGAAACGAATTTATCCACGTATTCGACGAAGAATCCCATAAAATTGAAGGCGCTAAATTCTTAGCTCAGGGAACCATTTATCCGGACGTAATCGAAAGCCAGTCGGTAAACGGACCATCTGCCGTAATCAAGTCTCACCACAACGTTGGAGGACTTCCTGAAGATATGGAATTCGAGCTGTTAGAGCCGCTAAGAGAGCTTTTCAAGGATGAAGTAAGGAGAGTAGGAGAAGAATTAGGTATCCCTCATCACCTGGTATACAGACACCCTTTCCCTGGTCCCGGATTAGGAATCAGAGTATTGGGAGCAGTAGATGCTGAAAAAGTAAGAATCCTTCAGGAAGCAGATGATATTTTCATTGAAGAGCTGTACAAAAATGATCTTTACGAAAAAGTATCCCAGGCTTTCGTAGTTCTTCTTCCCGTAAAATCAGTAGGAGTAATGGGAGACGAAAGAACTTATGAATATACAGCAGTAGTTCGTTCAGCCAATACCATCGATTTTATGACCGCAACGTGGAGCAGACTTCCTTATGAGTTCCTGGATACTGTTTCCAGCAGAATCATCAATGAAGTAAGAGGAATCAACAGAGTAGCCTACGATATTTCAAGCAAACCGCCTGCAACCATTGAGTGGGAATAATTTGAACTTGAACTGAGAATATGAATCCTGCCCGTTTGGGTGGGATTTTTTATTGATATTATTGAAATAAAATAGAATCAGTTACAAAATCTCCACAGTATGAGCATGGCTTGGATTTAGAGCCGAAGAAGAACCGTTTGATCCATGCGAGTTTGAAAATTTTAGGAGTCAATATCAATTTTTAGCGGATGATTCCGGTCTTGAATTTTGTATACTTTTTTCAAGAAAAAGTATAATAATAAGAAAATAATCCTAAGCTTATGCTCACCTTGGGCGTTTGTTGGTCGCAGCTTTTGAGCCTGAATCATAAAATGGGCAATATGGCAGTTAAATTTATAGAAATGACGGAAGAAGTACCTTTATATAAAGATTTAAGTAAAATATTTTCCCTAAATTTAAGTAAAATTACATCAGATGCAAATAGAAACAAGGCCCCTGAGTGTTCAGGATTATGAAGAACTGGCAGAAACGATGAAAAGGGCTTACCCGCAGATGTCCGAGTCCATATGGTCTAAAAAAAGCATTGAAAAGCTTACCCGGATATTCCCGAAAGGACAGATCTGTATTACTGTAGACGGAAAGCTGGCGGCCGTAGCACTTTCAATCATTGTTAACTACGAAGAATTCGGGGACGACCATACCTACAGCGATATTACGGGAAATTATACGTTCAACACCCATTCAGACACCGGAAATGTTCTGTACGGAATTGAGGTGTTTGTAGATCCTGAATTCCGCGAGCTGCGTCTCGGACGAAGACTGTATGATGCCCGGAAAGAACTTTGCGAACTTTTGAACCTGAAATCTATCGTTCTCGGTGGCAGGATCCCGAATTACCACAAATACAGCCATGAGTTTTCTCCAAGAGAATATATACGTAAAGTAAGAGATAAAGAGATTTATGATCCCGTATTGTCTTTTCAGCTTTCCAATAATTTCCTGCCGATCAGGGTTCTGAGAAAATACCTTCCTGAAGATGAGGCTTCCAGGGAAAACGCTGTTCTTCTTCAGTGGAATAATATTTATTACAGCAAACGCCCGAATACCATGCAGGACAGCATTATCCGTCTGGGATTGGTACAATGGCAGATGAGGCACTTCAAGGATATTGATGCGTTTTATGAACAGGTGGAATTTTTCGTGAATGTAATGGGAGATTACAAGTCTGATTTTGTTCTTTTCCCGGAATTATTCAATACCCCCTTACTGGCTCCTTTCAACAACCTTTCAGAAAGAGACAGTATGATAGAATTGGCCAAGCTTACAGATCAGATCAAAGGAAAAATTTCAGATCTGGCGATCAGTTATAATGTGAACATCATTTCAGGAAGCATGCCTGTTTTTGAAAATAATGAACTGTATAATGTAAGCTATCTTCTGCATCGTGACGGGCGTATGGACGAGTACAGAAAAATTCACATCACCCCGAATGAAAAGAGATATTACGGAATGAAAGGCGGCAGCGAGATCAAAGTATTTGATACCGACTGTGGAAAAATAGGTCTTGTGATCTGCTATGACGTAGAGTTCCCGGAATTACCAAGAATTTTGGCAGATCAGGGAATGAAAATCCTTTTTGTTCCTTACCTTACGGATACCCAAAATGCCTATATGAGAGTTCGTCACTGCGCTGCGGCAAGAGCTATAGAAAATGAATGTTATGTTGCCATTGCAGGATGCGTAGGAAACCTTCCCAAGGTGAATAATATGGATATTCAGTTCGGGCAGGCAGCTGTATTTACCCCTTCAGATTTTGCGTTCCCGTCCAATGCTGTAAAAGGCGAAGCAACGCCCAATACGGAAATGACCCTGATTGTGGATGTAGACCTTAATCTGCTGAAAGACCTTCATCACAACGGTTCCGTTCAGGTAATGAAAGACCGGAGGAAAGACCTTTACGATACCTATCTGAAATAGTATAGTAACAATAAATGTCATTTAAAAACCACCTTCTGCTGTTGAGGTGGTTTTTGTTATAATATGAATCTTTTTGTAAGCAAAGATGAATGATAATTCCTTTTTATACTTGTAATTTGATCTGTTCCAAAAAAAGAGCAGATCAAAGCCTGCTCTGTATTTAAAGTGTTCTCAGATTTTACACATATTTAGGGCATACCACAGCCGGACAGATCATTCCCGGACATCTTGGTCTTCCGTCATCAGGACAGCACTTGTTGGAGCAGTTACCAATAATAATTCCGCTTCCTGAAATGGTTTTCAATTGTTCTCTTGATAGCTTGCTGTTACGTAAATTTTTCATTTCTAATATTTTTATAGGTTAGTTGTTTGAATCTGTAGATATAAAGATATAAATTTTTAATAAATAACGGAATTTGCTGTAAAATTTTTGGGATAATCATTTGAAGTCTCTGATAGGAATAATTTTTGGAGTAATTTGCACTCACTATTTAAAAGATATGTTTGACAAGCAGCAAAGAAAACTGAAAAGATCAGCCAGACTTATTTCCGTATTGAGCAAATATGGATTTAAAGATATGCTGGCAAGAATGAATACAGGAAATAAACAGGAACAGATCCCTTCGGATATTGATGAGGTGGTCTCAAAAGGAACGGTCTACGAAAGAATCAGGCTTGTACTGGAAGAGCTGGGGCCCACGTTTGTAAAACTTGGTCAGGCATTCAGTAACCGGGAAGATCTGCTGCCTCCGGAACTCATTCAGGAATTGCAGAAACTTCAGGATAAAGTGGAAACCGTGGATATGAATGTGGAAGAGGCACTGGAAAATGAATTCAATATTTCCGTGAAAGACTATTTCCTGGAAATCACAAAAGAGCCTTTAGCCACCGCTTCCATAGCACAGGTGTATAAAGCGGTTCTGCTTGATGGCAGCCCGGTTATTTTAAAGCTCAGAAAGCCGGATGTACAATCTGTGATTGAAGATGATCTGTTGTTGATCAAGGATATGGAAAAACTCGTATCTGCTTATTCTGAAATAGGAGAGAAGCTTAATCTGAAACAGGCCATTTCAACCTTTGAAAGATCGCTGCTGGAAGAAGTTTCCCTGATTAATGAGAAGAACAATATCCTGCAGTTCCGTCTGAATTTTAAAAACAATAAAGAAACCTATGTCCCGAAAGTTTATGAAGAATTTTCCAATAACAATATTCTTTGTATGGAATTCATCGACGGGATTAAAGTAACCGATAAATCTGTGCTTTTAGCTAATGATATTGATCCGGTAAAAGTTTCGGAAACCGGTTTGAGGCTTTTTGTATCCCAGATTCTGGATTATGGCTTTTTCCATGCCGATCCCCATGCCGGAAATATCCTGGTGAAAAAGAACGGGAAAATTGTCTTCATCGATTTTGGTGCTGTAGGAAAAATTCAGCCTAACGATAAGGAGATTCTTGAGAACCTAATTGTGAGTTTTGTGGCTAAAAATCCACATAAAATAGTACGCTACCTCAAAAAAATGGCAGTCAGTTATGAAATTCCCGACGAAAGAAGATTTGAAAATGATGTGGAAGATATTCTCAATTTCGTACACAGTTCCTCGCTTCAGAATATTGATGTACAGGTAATCATTAATAAAATGAAAGATATCCTGACACACAACAGGCTCTATATGCCGGATTATTTTTATCTGCTGTTTAAAGGCATCAGCCTGATAGAAGGAGTGGGAAGAAACATCAATCCTGATCTGGATATTGTGAAAAGCCTTCACCCGTACAGCCGGAAAATATTTACCAAAAAGATCAGTCCCAAAAATCTTTTAAAAACCGGGATGGACAGGATGATGAATTTCACAGACAATGTAGACGAAATCCCGAAAGAGCTCCGGTCTGTTTTACAGAAACTGGATGAAAATAAATTTACCGTTTCCAGCGAGATCAAAAATATTGAAAAAGTCAACCAGCTGATCAAATCAAGTGTGGTTAACCTGATTTTAGCCATGATTTTGGGCGCTAACATTATTGCTACAGCCATTGTTTTTGTTTCGGAAACAGGACCAAGAATAGGAGAGTTATCCTTGGTAGCAGTATTGGGCTTTATTTTTTCAGTATTATTAATTATTATATTGCTGCTTAGAGTGGCCAGGAAATAACCATCACTTATAAAAAATATGAAAACATTTATTTTAACCGCCCTAACGTTTTGCAGTTCATTATTCACGGCTCAGGAAGTCGGAGAAAAACTTCAGGGTGACTTTGACGGAAACGGAACAAAAGAATATGCTTATGTAAAAGTAAGCGATTGTGGAGAAGAATGTGAAGGAAAGTGTGAAACTACTGTTTATTTCAGTGATAAAAACATGAAATCATTTGTTATTGCAATGGCTAACAGTGGTACTTTGTTCAATTTGGGAGATCTCAACAACGACGGTAAAGATGACCTGGGATTTTATCCTAACTGGTGTACCAGCTGCTGGCATGCGTTTTATGTATATACCTTAAATAAAGCAGGCTGGAAACCTTTGGTCCCTTCTATTTCCACTCACTGTTCTCAGTGGGAAGAAGATAAATTCCCGATTAAAAAAGATCCGAAAAAGAAAGGATATGTCATCATCACCTCAAGCAAATTTGAAGATGATGATATTAAGATAAGCAGCAAAAGCGTTAAGCTGTAGAAGGATAGCCTGGTGTTTAACGCGTAGCTCATAGCTTTGCAGCTAACTTCCGGTCTCCGGTTTCTGACTTCTAATTAAATGCCTATCTTTGCACCATGGAAAAACTCACTTTTGCAGATTTTGACCTGCCGGTTAAAATTCTTGATGTTTTAGCGGATCTGGAATTATTTGAACCTACCCCTATTCAGGAGAAGAGCTTAAAGCCTATACTTTCCGGAAGAGATGTAATGGGAATTGCACAAACCGGAACCGGAAAAACATTAGCTTATCTTCTGCCCGTTCTTAAAACATGGAAATACAGTAAAACAGGGAACCCAACTGTTTTAGTGCTTGTTCCTACAAGAGAATTGGTGGTTCAGGTAACTGAAATTCTTGAGAAGCTGACAGAAAATATTACAGCAAGAGTGATCGGGATATATGGAGGGAAAAATATCAACACTCAGAAATTACTGTTCAATGACGGCTGTGATATTTTAGTGGGAACACCGGGAAGGGTAATGGATCTTGCCATAGACAATGCCATTTCCCTGAAAGAAGTGCAGAAGCTGATTATTGATGAATTTGATGAAATGCTTAATTTAGGTTTCAGACCACAGCTTACCCACATTTTTGAAATGATGAAAGAGAAGAGACAGAATATTCTTTTTTCCGCCACCATGACAGAAGCCGTGGATGAGATGCTGGATGAATACTTTGCCAGTCCGGTGGAAATTTCATTGGCGAAGTCCGGTACACCTCTTGAAAAAATTGAACAGTCTGCTTATAAAGTTGAAAATTTCAATACCAAGATCAACCTTCTTGAACATTTGCTGAAAAATAATGATGAAATGTCTAAGGTGCTGATCTTCAATAATAACAAAAAACATGCTGACCTGCTGTTTACTAAAATTGATGAACTCTTCCCGGGACAGTTTGATGTGATTCACTCCAACAAATCTCAGAATTACAGGCTTAAAGCTATGAAAAGGTTTGAAAATGAAGAGATCAGAGGACTAATTACTACCGATGTTATGGCAAGAGGTCTTGATATTTCAGATATTACCCATGTTATCAACTTTGAAACACCGGATATTCCCGAACAGTATATTCACAGGATCGGTAGAACGGGTAGAGCTGATAAAGACGGTAAAGCCGTTACTTTTGTGACCAAAAAAGAAGAACCTTTAATCCTTGATATAGAGCTTTTAATGGATAAGGATCTTCTGTTTAATGATTTCCCTGAAGATGTAAAGATCAATCCTAAGAAAATAGCTTCCGAAGAAGAACATGTTGCGATGAAAAATCCAGCTCCTGTAAAGCTGAACGAAGGAGGCGGAGCATTTCATGAAAAGAAAGCCAAAAACACAAAAGAAAACTGGGGTGGACCATCCAAAAGAAAGGCCCCTAAAAAGTTCGGAGCCAACAGGGCTCAGCAGAAAGCAATTTCAAAATCTAAACGAAAGAAATAAAGAAAAACGATTCCAGATCTGGAATCCGTTTTTCTTTATTATCATTTTTCTCCGGAAAATCAGGCACATTATAGCCTCAATAGGCGAATTTCCGAAAGGTTTTATTATTTCATATAAGGTTTCATCTCCTTAGCCCAGATCTGATATCCTTCCGGTTTAAAGTGGAGCATGTCTTCCACGAAAATATCTTTTCTAACCTTTCCATTAGAGTCTTCCATGGCCTTGGTAACATCAATAAACTCAGCATTGGCCTCTTTCTTCATAAAAGCGGCGATCTTTTTATTGGCTGCTTTCATCTGAGGCCACAGCTTTTCTCTGCTTGGAGAATACTTGATGGAAATATAATCCACCTCAATATTGGGAAACCTCTCACGTATTTTTTTGTAAAAAGCTTTATATCGGTTGACTACTTTTTGAGGTTTCAGTTTATGATTATCAGCAAAATCATTCTCACCACAATAAATGATGATCTGCTTTGGCTGATAAGGGGCTAAAAGATCATCAGCAAAATCATTAAGATCGGTCAGGCGTGAACCACCGAATCCTCGGTTTATAATTGTTTTGCCTGGAAAATAATCGGCAACATCAGTCCATTTGGTGAAGGATGAGCTTCCTATAAAAAGAATGGCATCTTTGGGAGGCGGGTTTTCCTGATCGGTTTTTTTGAAATTCTGAATGTCCTGCCAGAACATCGGCTTTTTTTCCTGTGAAAAGAAAAGGGTGAAATACAGCAGCAGAAATGCTGAAAGAATCTTCTTCATTATAATCAGTTTTTAAAATACAGGTTAAAAATAATAAAAAACTCCCGATAAAACCGGGAGCTTAGAATATTTATCTTTTATAGGTAATGTAGGTTATATCGTCTACATCATCATCATTTTGATCGTAGGCGCCAAAAAGTTGAGCAACTTTCAGGTCCTGGCTGGTCAGTACTTCTACTCTGTACCATTTTTCATCGTCATTTTTAAATTTGGTACTCAGGAGCTTGGATTCCTGGTTGTAAGTAAATTCTCCTTCATTTTTTGCAGTGGGCGTACACTCAAGTCCCGTTCCTGAATAAGCAGTATAGCTGATGTAGTGATCACTTCTGAAATAAAGTGTATTTTTGGCCATACAACCTGTAGGAACTTCAGTTTTAATAACAGTTTTATTATCCTTTCCAGAAATAATCTCTATTTTGCTGACTTTCCAATCCCCGCTCATCATCTCCAGTTCATAGGCTTCCATATCGTCATCGTCACAGGAAGTAAGTGCCAGCGCTGAAAAGGCAAATAAAAGTAGTCGTTTTTTCATTTTCACAAATTTAAGAATATGCTAAAATATAAATAAATTTGAAATATTTATAATGAAATAAAGCTTTTTTAAACGAATGTTTATAAATAAAACGATTCTGGAGGAAATGTACGGGTTTTTAAGACAAAAAATACATAGAAAAGATTAATTGAAGATGAAAAAGTCTATAATTCCTTATTGGGAATAAGCACTCGACCAATATATCATTTCATCATCTTTATTAACTTGTGAAAAACCCAGTTTCTTTAAAAGATGAATTGATCCCAGATTATCTGTTGCACATCTGGCGGTTATTTCTTTGACCATTCCCGTTGAAAAAGCCCATTCTATCAAGGCTTTTGAAGCTTCTTCCGCGTAGCCTTTTTTCCGTTCCCCTTCAATGATGCCGTAACCGATGTCTACACTGCTGTCAGTAAAGTTAAAGCCCTTAAATCCGGCGTCCCCGATAATCTCTTTAGTATCGTTTTTAATGATCATCCAGGATTCAAATCCGGTGGGATTTTCTACAGAGGACAGATTATTGATTATTTTGGGCAGTGTTTCCAGTACGTCATGATCAGGCCATCCTATTCCTTTCTTCAGTCCGGCTTCATATAAGTCTTCAAAATCGTTATTCAGTATATTATTACAGATTTTTATGGTATACGGAATAAGAAGTAATCTATTGGTAATGATTGGGTTTATTGGTTTTTCCAAAGGTTTGTCAGTTTTTTTCAGTTCACAAAGTTAATAATGCAGAAGATGCTTTGTTTATATAATCTATCCATAAAGACATTTTTATATGAACAGTTAAGCTGTCTATTTTGTCTATGCTATTTTCCATCGTTATTCTTGTTCCGGACTGAGGTTAATATAAATTTTCATCTACACGTATCTGTTCTAGATATTTATTGATCTCACCTCAGGAAAGTTAAAAGAATCATCCTCAAAATTTAAATTCGGGATCGGATAATCCAGTTCTTCGGCCAGCGCTGAAACAGTAGCATATACAGCAATTAAATGATTGGTATCAACAGCCAGCCATCTGACAGTATTTATCCCCACTTCTAAATGACGGCTATTAAATTTTCTTTTATAATAATCATGAAATATGTGAACTCCCAGCTCACAAACCTGTTTCCATTTCAAGTCTGCATTATAAACAATGGATAGTTCCCTTATCTGATCTGAATAAGAACATTCAAGACCAATTTCAAAAAAAAGGCCCCTATTCCCGGTTTGTTTTCTTAACATATGAATCATGGTTAAGATTTGATGGATAAATTAGCCATATGATGATTTTTTAAGGTAATTTCAATGGCTGGTAATAGAAATGAGGCTGACCTTTTTGAACAGCCTCAAAGTATATTATATAGAGTATATCCTGGCTTTGGCCCAACATAAGATCTGAAAACTTAATAGCTCATTTCTACAATCTTATAGGCATCTTGAGGCGTCAGCTTTTTATATTCACCTAATCCTGCCCAGTTCCTTTCTGTAAAGGCTTTTTCCACTCTTTCGGCGGTTCCGTTATAATTCTCAGTATATTCGGAAAGTCTGGTTTTAATGTGAAGGCTGTGGAAGAACTCTTCCAGTTTTTTAATTCCCTGTTCAGCTTTTTCTTCTAGGGTTCCGTCTTTAATTCCCCAAACCCTTTCAGCATACTGGGCTAATTTACCTTTTTTCGCTTCAAAATTATAGCGGTAATGTGACGGAGCGATAATGGCTAAGGTTCTTGCATGGTCAATTCCAAAGTATGCGGTAAGTTCGTGCCCCATTGCATGTACGGCCCAGTCTGTGATTACCCCCTTCTGAATAAGCCCGTTTAAAGCCATTGTACAGCACCACATGAAATTTCCTGCTGCATCATAGTTGAACTCATCTGCCAGTACTTTAGGAGCCGTTTCCTGAAGGCTGATCAGGATACTTTCTGCAATTCTTTCCTGAAGGTCTGCAGAAGAAGGAGCTGTCATATACTGTTCAAGAACGTGAGTATAAGCATCTGTAATACCATTTACAATTTGGTTTTTGGGAATGGTTCTGACCACTTCAGGATCCAAAACAGAAAACAGCGGGAAGAGTCCGGGGCCTCCGGATGATAATTTTTCATTGGTCTCTCTCCTTGAGATAACATAACCTGAGTTCATTTCAGAACCTGTGGCAGGAAGGGTAAGAATACTTCCGAAAGGCATTCCCTCACCTTCAAAAGTTCTCACAGATTTTCTAAGAATATCCCAAGGCTCTCCGTCATAGTTGGCAGCAGCTGAAAGAAACTTAGTTCCGTCAATGACAGATCCGCCTCCCACAGCGAGTAAAAAGTTGATGTTTTTTTCTTTGATAAACCGTAAGGCATCCATCAGAACCTCATATTCAGGATTGGCAGGAACACCGCCGAATTCATACAGCTCATGATCTTTCAAAGCCTCCTTTACCTGATCATACACTCCGTTGTTTTTGATGCTTCCGCCTCCATAAATCATTAATATTCTGGCATCCTGAGGAACTTCTTTGGAGATTTTAGCGATTTCCCCTTTCCCGAAAAGTATTTTAGTTGGATTTTTAAACTCGAAATTAAGCATTGTTCTAAATTTATTGTACCCAAATTTACGGAAAGACTACTGAAAACTGCGTTAATGAAATTTTAAAATTCTTATCATGACCTTTCATAAAAACTATGGAAGGCTTTCTTTTTGGTGAAACAGAGGAATTAATTTTTCAGCACAATTTTATAATAGCCCTTTTCATCAGTTGCATTAATAACATTCTTAAAGACCAGACTTTTGATCTGGTAACCTTCACATCCTGCGTCAAATTTTGATGATTTGATGGAAAAATCAAACACATTGACGTTGGATGAGAATTTATAATTTTTTTCTCCATCAAAAGCACCTACCTTTTCTAAGATAACCTTATGATCACTGGTTTTGGTAAGTTCTATCCCGATATAGCTGCCATTTCCGGCATCTTCCTGAACCGTCATCGTGATCAGTTCTCCGTTTTCTATAAGATTTTCCCCGGCTTTGTTAACGAATTCGAAAACTATAGGCTGCGGAGGATTGTAACAGTCTTTTTCGCAGGAGCTGAAAAATAAAATAACTGAAAATAAAAGGAGTAATTGTTTCATATTCAGAGGTTGGAATTAAGATGTGCTGCCAAGTTACAAATTATTATCAGAACTTTTAAGGGAAGCCTCAAACTTAGTTTTCAAAGGTTTGAAACATTAGCTTTTAGTAGAAATACAGTCTTTAGCAGTTCCATAAATTCCGTTGTTTTTGATCTCTGTTTTTCCCGTTTTTCTATTGATTTTAACCGAGAAAGATTCTTTCACCTCCGGGCAATTCTTTGGCTTGGAAACATAAAGATAAATATGGCGGTCGTCTATTTTATAAGAACTGCCCGGTTTATTGCTGAAATCCACCGAAAAGCCATAAGTTTTAGCCAATAAAAGAGCTTCCGGAAGATTGTCTACAGTTCCGATGAAATCTCTTAGCTGCTGTTCGGTAGAAAAGTAGACCGTACGGCTGTTTTTACAGGCAAGGATGTAAGAAAAACAGGCATTTCCCACACACTGCTGGAAAAAGCCTTTTTCAGGAGCAGGATCATTGATGGTCATTGATTCAGGCATCTGACTGTCGTAAATGATTGCTTTATCCGGATCGGGATCATTTCGGAGAACCCGCCAGTATTCATAGCTTTTGTCCGGAATAATGAAAGGATAGAGGAGATCAGCATTATCCATGATATCCGGGATCTTTTTAAAATCATCAGGAACCGTAACCTGTGCGATGAACAGATTGGATATGGTCAGGAAAACAGTAGTGATGATTTTCATAAAAATGGTTTCCTGCAAATTTACAAAATGCTTACTGAAATTGAAATACAGGTTGTTTACAAAAATTTCATTGCATAACCGGGACTGATGTCCCCATTCATAACTGTATAAAGATCCGGATAATACATAGGATTAATGATATAAGGAAGCCCGCTTGTTATTTCATCCGTATTAATTATTTTTAAAGAAAAACTCATGTAAATTAAAAGCAAATCCACTACATTTGTTCATATGATACACGACCAACGCGCAGAAAAATTCAGGCAGATCGTGGAGAATAAATTCCAGATCTACAATTCATTATTTATGAGCCTGCCCTATGATAAAATGACGAATATCGGGATGCTCCTTCCGTTCCTTTATGAGGAAAGCCGGAATGGCTATGAAGCCGGAAAGACCCCCGAGGAAATCGTTGAAGAATTTTTTAAAAACCATACGGATCTCCAGTCTGAAGAACAGAAACTGGAACTGCTTTTCAAGATTATCCAGTACATCGAAAGGCAGGTCGTTCTTTTTGACAGTATTGAAGATGCGGCATTTCCCAATCTTCACTCCGAAAGTGATAACGGAACGGTAACCAATATGTTTGAACGCTCCTATCAGGATCATAAGTTGGAAAAAGTACGTGAAAAACTTAAAGATTTCACCGTGAAAGTAGTTTTTACAGCGCACCCTACTCAGTTTTATCCGAGTTCCGTACAGCGGATTATTCAGGATCTGAGAGGGGCTATTACCAATGATTCCGTTACCCAGATTGATATGCTGTTGCAGCAGTTGGGGAAAACTCCTTTCGTTAATAAAGAAAAGCCTACTCCTATTGATGAAGCTTTGAGCATTATCTCTTATCTGAGGTATGTGTATTACGATACCATCGGGGAACTTTTTACCAAGATTAAAAAGACCTTTGGAAACGGACATTTCCATCTTCATGAAGATATTATACAGCTTGGTTTCTGGCCGGGCGGAGACAGAGACGGAAACCCTTTTGTAACGGCTGATGTTACCAGAAGAGTAGCCGGAGAACTCCGTTCCGCGATTCTGAAATCGTATTACAGTCATCTTAAATTTATCAGAAGAAGATTAAGCTTCAGAGGAGTTTCAGAAGTTCTGTCGCAGCTGAATGATGAATTATATGATGCCATTTTTAACGGAAAAGATATTACTTCGGAAAATATCCTTAAAAGAGCCGATGAAGCAGAGAAAATACTGGTGAATGAACACAATTCCCTGTTTCTGGATCTGCTGGTTAATTTTAAGGACCGCGTGATGATTTTCGGAACCCACTTTGCTACTTTGGATATCCGCCAGGACAGCAGGATTCATCAGAAAGTGATTGATGAGGTTTTTGCAAAAATGAACAAGGATATTCAGGCTGATGAGACAGAGAAGTTCAGTAAACTTATTGAGATTTCGGAGCCGGTAAATCCTGATGACTTTGAAGATATTGTGAAAGACACCCTGCTGACGGTTTCACAGGTAGGCGAAATTCAGAAACTGAACGGTCACAGAGGAATGAACCGCTATATTATTTCCAATTCCGATGCGGTAAAAGATGTGATGAATGTGTATGCATTTTTCAAAATCTGCGGATATAAAGAAGAGGAAATTCATATGGATATCGTTCCGCTTTTTGAAACGATGGAGGGGCTTGCCAATGCGGAACATGTAATGAACGAGCTGTATCAGCATCCTGTTTATAAAAAGCATCTTGAAAGAAGAGGCAACCAGCAGACCATTATGCTCGGCTTTTCAGACGGAACCAAAGATGGAGGGTATCTGAAGGCCAACTGGGAAATTTACAAAGCCAAAGAAGTTTTAACGAAACTTTCCGTTCAGAATGGAATTAAAGTAGTATTCTTTGACGGCAGAGGTGGTCCGCCTGCAAGAGGAGGAGGGAAAACCCACGATTTCTATGCTTCACAGGGAAACACCATTGCTAATAATAAAATAGAGCTTACCATTCAGGGACAGACCATCACCAGTATTTTCGGAAACAAAGAGCAGGCAAAATACAATTTTGAACAGCTTCTGACCGCCGGAGTAGAAAATGATGTCTTTAAAAACTCCAAAAAAGACCTTACTGAAAAAGAAAGAGAGCTCATCATTGAGCTGGCTGAAATCAGCTATAAAAAATACTCCGATCTGAAAGCGCATCCTATGTTTGTACCATATCTTCAGGAAATGAGTACTCTGGAATATTACGGAAAAACGAATATCGGAAGTCGCCCCTCTAAAAGAGGATCCGGCAGCGAGCTGAAATTTGAAGATCTGAGAGCCATTCCTTTTGTTGGCTCATGGTCACAGCTGAAACAGAATGTGCCCGGATTTTTCGGATTTGGCTTTGCTATGCAGCAAATGAAAGAGCAGGGAAGGTTTGAGGAAGTAAGAGAGCTGTATAAAGGCTCAGATTTCTTTAAAACTTTAGTTCTGAATTCGATGATGAGTATGAATAAATCCTATTTCCCACTGACGTATTACATCAAAAATAATCCGAAATTCGGTGCATTCTGGAATGTTTTGTTTGATGAATATAGACTTTCCAGAGATATTATGCTGGAGCTTACGGGGTTCAAAATGTTACAGGAAGAAGATCCGCTGTCCAGAAAATCGGTGAAGATCCGTGAAAAGATTGTACTCCCGCTGCTCAGCATTCAGCAATATGCGCTGATGAAGATCCAGAAAGGGGAAGGTAATAAGGAAGCTTATGAAAAACTGGTTACCAGATCCTTATTCGGGAACATTAATGCAAGCCGGAATTCGGCGTAATATATACAAAACGCCTCTCATTTTTGAGAGGCGTCTTTTTTATCTATTTTTTTAGGTCTTGTGTTATTCCTTTAAAAACTTCTCGTAATAAACTTTATCCTTAGTCTGAATTTTCAGATAATAAGTTCCTTTGGCAAAATCTTCAACTTTTACAGATTTTATTCCGGTGTTTTTTCTGATCAGTCTTCCCAGATTGTCATAGACTTCTAAGG
Source organism: Chryseobacterium indologenes (assembly GCF_001295265.1). Classification (GTDB taxonomy): domain Bacteria; phylum Bacteroidota; class Bacteroidia; order Flavobacteriales; family Weeksellaceae; genus Chryseobacterium; species Chryseobacterium indologenes_A. The sequence goes on from NZ_LJOD01000002.1 coordinate 361,873, forward strand.
ATTGCACTTCATGATCTGTAGCAACGTTTAAAATGTTTTTAACCGGATTAGGGAAAATGGCAAATTTTTCTTTTTTAACAATTTCAGAAGTATTCAGAACATTATTGTACAGTCCTCCGAAATTGAGGATTCCATAACCCATCTGATCGGTATGCGCTGGATAGAGTGACGCAGTCTGCCTTAGTTTTATCCTGATCTGTTCCCTGTTCATAGAGGGGAAAGCCTGTATAACACACGCCGCTCCTCCGGCTGCAATAGGAGTGGCGATAGAAGTTCCGTTAACAACTGCTGTTGAGTTATTGTTAACCGTAGTGGTTGCAGTTCCTCTTGCGCTTCCGTCCGGTTTTACTACTCCCAGAGAATTAGGTCCGTAAGAAGAAAATCCTGAAGAAGCTCCGGCTCCGTCTACCGCTCCGATGCTGAATACTTTGGCGTTGTCAGAAGGAGTGGTGAGATAATGCCAGGTCTGCTGTCCTGCATTTCCTGCGGCTACAAGAACAAAAATTCCTTTATCAGCGGCTATTCCGGCAGCTCTTGCAATGAAAGAAGTGCTCCCGTTCATATCTGCATATACATAGTTGTAGCGTGGATCATCAAAAACATTATACCCAAGAGAGGCTGTGATAATATCTACACCTTTCCGGTCTGCCTGTTCAGCAGCTTCAATCCAGTATATTTCCTCCAGCGGAACTTCACCTACTGCATTTTCACTTCGGTAAAGGTAAAAATCTGCATCAGGAGCAGACCCTACAAAAGTATTCTGAATATAGCCTCCAATAGCTCCCAGAACAACAGAACCGTGATTATGGAGGGAAGTATTATAAATATCAGCAGTTTTGGTTACAAAGTCATAACCTTCTTTAATCTGATTGTTGGTCCGGAGACGTTCAAAAGCCGATCCCGTGTTCACATAGGGGAAGCCTGTATCAATGACAGCAATGGAAATTCCTGTTCCTGTATATCCTGCAAGATGGAGAGGGCGTATATTCACCTGGTCAATCTGGTCTGAGCCGGAGCCATAATCAAAAACGGTAAGTTCCTTCTGTGCTCCGGAAATATCATTCCACTTACTGGCTGATGCCGTTTTAGGAATGGCCGGACTGTTTCTGGCAAAACGTTCTACCGAAGATACATACGGCTGTGCCTGGAGAAGGGCTATCTGTGCTGAGGTAGCATTCACCGCCACACCGTTCAGCCATTTGGAATAATCTGTAACCGTAAATCCCAGGTTCTGAAGATTCTGCAGATAAGAGGTTTCAATAGGAGCATCCTGGTCATTAAGCGGAATGCCCAGTGCTGTACGCCTGTTGAGGGATTTTTGACTCAACTCCGAAAGCGGATTGGCATAAAAGGCTGCTTTGTTGGGCTTATCTGTAAAATGTACAAAAACAAGTTCTGTTTGTGCCATTAATGAAGAATAACCTGTTAAAAGACAAAAGAGTAAAAGTTTTTTCATACAGTTATTTTCTATAAAGATAAAACAAAATCAATAAAATTTTTGATAGGATATTAAATTCCTTATTTTTACAGAAATATTTGTTTATGAAAAAAATTCAGATGGTTGACTTACAAAGTCAGTATTACAAAATAAAGAATGATGTAGATAATGCGGTTTTAAATGTAATGGATTCAGCGGCTTTTATCAACGGCCCGGAAGTAAAGTCTTTCCAGAATGAATTGGAATCTTATTTAGATGTAAAACATGTGATTCCCTGTGCAAACGGAACAGATGCTTTACAGATCGCATTGATGGCTTTAGACCTGAAAGAAGGGGATGAAGTGATCACTGCTGATTTTACTTTTGCCGCTACAGTAGAAGTTATTCATTTGCTGAAATTGAAATCAGTTCTGGTAGATGTAGATTACGATACATTCACAATCTCAACAGAGAAGATCAGAAAGGCAATCACGCCAAGAACAAAAGCGATTATCCCTGTTCATATTTTTGGACAGTGCGCCAATATGGAGGAAATTTTAAAGATTGCTGAAGAACATAACCTTTATGTAATTGAAGACAATGCACAGGCAATCGGAGCGCAATATACTTTTTCAGATGGTACTGAAAAGTATGCTGGAACCATGGCTACTGTAGGAACTACCTCATTTTTCCCGTCCAAAAACCTAGGGTGCTATGGAGACGGAGGCGCCATCTTTACCAATAATGATGAACTGGCGCACCGTTTAAGAGGAATTGTAAACCATGGAATGTACGAAAGATATTACCATGATGAGGTTGGGGTGAATTCAAGATTAGACAGCATTCAGGCAGCCGTTTTAAGAAAAAAACTTCCCCACCTGGATTCTTACAACGAAGCGAGGAGAAAAGCAGCAGATTATTACGATGAAGCGTTTGCAGGGCATGAACATATTCTTACCCCGCGAAGATCAGAAAGTTCCACCCACGTATTCCACCAGTATACGCTGAGAATTCTGAACGGAAAACGTAACGAGCTTCAGAAGTTTCTGACAGAAAAGGAAATCCCTGCAATGATCTACTATCCGGTAGCATTAAGAAATCAGAAGGCGTATTATCAGGAAAGCAATGACGCAGATTTTGTAAATACGGACAAGCTTCTGGATCAGGTAATCTCTTTACCGATGCATACTGAATTAGATGAAGAGCAGCTGAAGTATATCACGGATGCGGTGCTTGAGTTTATGAAATAATGAAAAGAAAGATTTTTCAATATGGTGTAGTCTATTGGTCAGTAATACTGATTAATGCAATCATAACATTCTTTTATCTTAACTATTGTTATTCCATATTGATAAGTTCTCATATTAACTCTAAAGATATTCTTCCGTTAGCGTTGATTGTACTGATAGGAGGATTTTCTCCTATCGCACTGTTTTTTTTAATAAAAAGAATCGGCTTGAGGCTTTAACGCAATCAATACTATTTTCTACTTTTGGATTATGGTTTATCATTGTTAGAAAATATAGATGTAAAGGAAGTAAAGTAGATCTACAAATAGAAAGTATAGGAAAACACAAAGATTAAAAATAAAATGGCAATACTTGTTACAGGTGGACTTGGATACATTGGTTCCCACACCGTAGTGGAACTGATCAATAGCGGCTTTGAGGTTGTTATTGTAGACGATCTTTCCAATTCGGAAAGGTTTATTTTAAATAATATTGAAGAAATTACAGGGAAGAAACCGATTTTCTATCCGTTTGATTTAAGACGCAGAGAGCTTCTTACCCAGGTTTTTGATGCTCATCAAATTGATGGTTGTATCAATTTTGCAGCTTCAAAAGCAGTAGGAGAGAGTCAGCAAAAACCTGTAGATTATTACGAAAATAATTTATTCTCCCTGATCAATATTCTTCAGGAATTTAAAGAGAGAGAAATTTCAAACTTCATTTTCAGTTCTTCATGTACGGTATACGGACAGGCTGAAAAAATGCCGATCGATGAAAATACTCCCCTGAAGCTTCCTGAAAGTGTTTATGGGAAAACCAAGCAGATGGGAGAGGAAATCCTGATTGATTTTGCAAAAGCATATAACCGGAAAATCTCACTGCTAAGATATTTCAACCCGATTGGGGCTCACCCTTCAGGTTTATTGGGCGAGCTGCCGATTGGAGTTCCGAATAATCTGGTTCCTTATGTAACTCAGACTGCTGCCGGAATCCGTGAAAAGCTGAGCATCTGGGGAGATGATTATGATACAGAAGACGGAACAGCAGTACGTGATTATATTTACATCGTTGATGTGGCAAAAGCTCATGTAAGTGCACTAAAAAAGCTGATGCAGAGTGATTCTGATGAAGCAGTAGTTGATATTTATAATCTGGGAACAGGAAAAGGTTCCTCCGTACTGGAAGTTGTAAAAGCTTTTGAAAGAGCGAATAACGTACAGGTTCCTTACCAGATCTGTCCGAGAAGAGAAGGCGATATTACAGTGGCTTATGCCAATGCAGACAAAGCTGAAAAAGAGCTGCACTGGAAGTCTGAAACTTCACTGGAAGAATCTTTAAGAACAACCTGGGAGTGGCAGAAATATCTTCAGTCCAGAAATAACTAAAAAACACCTATATCATGGCTTGGAATCCCGAAGTATACGATCAGTTCAAAGAAGAGCGTTCCGCCCCATTTTTTGACCTGCTGAAGCTCGTGAAATCAAAAACAGACCTTTCTGTTATAGATCTTGGATGCGGTACAGGAGAACTCACCTCTAAACTTTTGGATTATCTGGAGGATTCTAAAGTTGTAGGAATAGATTCTTCCGCTGAAATGCTTGAAAAAGCAGCTCATTACCAAACAAGCCGGCTTCATTTTGAACAGAGATCAATTGAAGACCAGTTGAATCTGCCTGATACTTTTGATCTAGTTATTTCCAATGCTGCTATCCAATGGTGCAGTAATCATAAAGAGCTTTTCCCAAGAATTATCAGTAAAGTAAAAGAAGGAGGGCAGCTTGCCATACAGATTCCTTCCAATCATGAATATATTGTTCATCAGCTGTTGAGAAAGGTGGCTGAGAAAGCACCTTATAAAACAGCCTACAACTCCTGGCAGAGAGAATATACAGTTTTAAAGATTGAAGATTATGCTAATATTTTATTTGAAAATAAAGGCAAAGAGATCACTGTTTTTGAAAAAGTATTTCCCCATGTTCTTGAAAATGCAGATGCGGTATTTACCTGGGCTTCAGGAACAGCGATGATTCCATATATAGAAAAGCTTCCTGATGAACTGAAAGAAGAATTTAAAAAAGAATATAAAAACGAATTACAACATATTTTCCCTGAATCACCGGTCTTTTATCCTTTTAAAAGAACGTTTATTTCAGCGCAATTTTAATTTAAAACAATATGAAGACACAAAAAATAGGTATTACCTTTTCCTCATTTGACTTATTGCACGCAGGGCATATTAAAATGCTTGAAGAAGCCAAAACAGTATGTGATTATTTAATTGTGGGCCTGCAGATTGATCCGTCCCACGACAGACCCAATAAAAACAGGCCAAGCCAGACAATTGTAGAAAGATATATTCAGTTAAAAGCAGTAAATGCCGTTGACGAAATTATTCCTTATTATACCGAAGAAGACCTGCTGGACATCCTGAAATCTTTTGTAATTGATGTAAGAATCATTGGTGATGATTATATGAACAGAGATTTCACAGGTAAACAGTATTGTGAGGAAAAAGGAATAGAAATCTTTTATAACAAAAGGGATCACAGATTTTCCACGAGCGACCTGAGAAGAAGGATTTATGAGGCAGAAAAAGAAAAGTTTGAACAGACTGAAACGGTAAAATAAAAAAATCCCGAAAATTTAATTTTCGGGATTTTTTGTGATTACATCGGACCTTGCTGGTCGTCGCCGGATTCATTGGCGTTGATGTCTTTTTTCTTTTTAGGCTGTTCTATTTTTTCACCTTGTTTGAAACGGTAAGTTAAAGCAATAGAGAACTGTCTTGGCTGCCACTGCATATAGTTTCGGCGGGAATAGTCGCTGTTAAAACTTAATACCTCTCTGTTTCTGGTGTTGAAAATATCCTGAATATTGAAAGAGATGGTTCCGTCACCTTTCCAGATCGTTTTGGAAGCACCAAGATTCAGCGCATACATATCTTCTGTATTCTGGTTGGCTGTTTTTTGAGCTCCTCTGTAAAACCCTTGAAGCTGTACACTTAATGTTTTATCAATCTTGAACGTGGTATTAAGACGGGCTCTGGTAGAAAAACCATCACCAGTGAAATTCATCGATCCTGTTTTCACATTCCCTTCTGAATCTTTGGTGTCATAATAGGCAATACCGGTTGTTTTATATCCGAACATGTCTAAACTACCCATAATCTTTAACCATGAGAAAGGATCGTAAGTGAAATTCAGGTCCAAACCATAACGGTCATCATTTCCAAGGTTAATCGGCTTGGTATAGAAAACGCTCTGACTTTCATCCGGTCTGTAAACAAGCATTTTGGTATCATCCGTTGCATGTCTGTAGTAAAGGGTAGGATTAACGGTGAATTTCTTTCTTGTAATGTTATATCCTACTTCATATGAATCTACATACGATGGATTCAGATCAATGTTTCCTTCAAAAACATTCTGGCTGTTGCTGTAGTTTGGGAAAGGAACCATAAAGAAAGATCTAGGTCTGTCAATTCTACGTGAATAGTTGACTAAAATCTGGTTGTTCTTTGAAATGTCATAACTTAAAAATAAACTCGGGAACAGGTTGTTATAATTTTTAGTTTTATTAAAAGGATCCTTATTTGGATTCTGGTTTATATAATCGATCTTAACATTTGAAAGTTCATCTCTTAATCCTAACTGATAGGCAAACTTTTCTCCGACTTTACTTTTAAACTGTAAGTAGAAGGCATTGAACATTTCACGATAATTCGTGTTATTGTTGTAATCAAGAATAAACGGATTATTGGAAGTACTGTTTACCGTATTGTCATAATCATTGTTGTTGACATCTATTCTGTATCCGGCTTCAAGCTTAGACTGTTCACCAATCGGAAGTTCATAATCTGCCTTTCCGATAATGGTTTTACTCACAGAATATCTGCGGGTAATATCCTGCTGAACGAAAGCTGCATCTTCAGTTTCCAGAATGTTGGAATTGTTAACGCTTCTGTTTCGCTGTACACTTAATGAGACGGATAAATTCTGTCCTTTATCGTCAAATTTATGATCCAATCCTAAATCTCCTTGAAAAGCGAGGTTGGTACTTCTTCCTTCAGAACCTCTTTGTCCGAAAGGGGTAAGCAGGCTCCATGCTGCCTGGCTTTTGTTATATCTGTAAAAGCTGTTATACGTGTTCAGAAGTTCACTGTTATCACTTTCAAATGTTCTTACAACTCCTGAGAAATTAAGGGAGGTTTTATCTGAAATATCATACACAAAACCGGCACTGGCGTTATAATTTTTGTTATAACTTTTGTTTCTGGAGTTTTGAAGCTGATAGGTAGGAATATCATTGGGCTGTACAAACGGATTGGCACTAGGGTCTACATCAGGAAAGACAAGACTGTGGTAGGTCGTTTCTGTATCGTTTTTACTCTTGTTTTCGGAATAACCGCCGCCACCGTTCAGGAACCACGTCCAGTTATTTTTTCTCCAGCTTAAATTAGTATTAAGCGCAGTTCTCGGAAGATAGCCTAAAGTTCCGATCACACTTCCGTTGAAACCTATTTTTTTATTCTTTTTAAGAATGATATTCAAAATACCCGAAGTTCCACTTGCTTCAAATTTAGAAGAAGGGTTGGTGATTACTTCAATTCTTTCAATCTGGTCGGCAGGAATACTTTGAAGAGCATTAGCACCGTCATCAATTCCTAAAAGGGCAGAAGGTTTGCCGTTGATCAGGAATTTTACATTGGTACTGCCTCTCATAGAAACCGTACCATCCGTATCTACAGAAACAGAAGGAACATTGGAAAGGACGTCCTGAAGATTTCCTCCCTTACTTACAATATCCTGAGACGGATCGTAGGTTTTCTTGTCCAGCTCCACTTTATAAGCTTTTGTAGCGGCCGCGGTGATAACAACTCCCTGGATTTCCTGTGTTTTTCCGTCCAGTGTAGTTGTGGCTTCCGGTTGTATAGATAAAGCTCCGATATTCCCCGGGCCTGTAATGCTTTTATTGACTGTGCTCTTTTTGTAGTCAATAGCCTCTACTGTAATGTCATAATTTCCAGGGACAAGCTCCAGTTTGTACTGTCCTTTTTCATCGGTCAGCACGGCATCACTTAATGTTTTGTTGGCTTTATTGCTGAATGTTACAGAAGCATAAGGAACAGGCTGGTTGTTTTTGTTGACAACTGTTCCCGAAACTCCTGCTTTTTCCTGTGCAAAGGCCATAGCTGCGGCCGAAAGCACAAAAGTAAGCGCTAAAGTTTTTTTGGTGAAAATACTGACAATTTCCGTCTGATTCATAAGTTAGTTTTTGTGTAAAATCGCGAAAGTATACTTCTTAATATTATGAAATCGTTAAATTGGGTTGGTTTCAGAATATTACGATTTGTTTATTATTTATAGTATATAAGTATTATTTAAATGATAAAAGTTAGTTGTTGAGTTGTTAAAATAAAGTTAAAATTATTTTCTATTTGATATTTTTTGAATTCAGCCAGTCCTGATAAGCTTTTGCATTAACTGCATGCTCTTCGGCGCTTGCTGTAAATTTGTGATACCCGAATCTTGCAGGATCAGCACACATAAAAATATAGTTATTGCTTTCTGCTTCTAAAACAGCATCTACAGAGTTTTTATCCACTACACAAATTGGCCCCGGAGGAATTCCTGCATTGGCATAGGTATTATAGGGTGACGGAGTAGACAAATGCTTATACAGAACTCTTTTAATAGGTTCCTTGAAGTTTGTCTGCTTGTTGATCGCATAAATTACGGTTGGATCAGACTGAAGTTTCATGCCTTTTCTGTAACGGTTCAGATAAAGTCCGGCAATTGTTCTCATTTCATCTTTTTTGCCTCCGGATTCTTTATAAACAATGGATGCCAGCGCATAAATCTGGTCTCTTGTTAACCCGGACTGCTGCTCTTTATTTTGTCTTTCACGGGTCCAGAAATTCTGATACTGCTCATCAAACTTTTTGAAGAATTCTCTCGGGCTTACTGTCCAGAAAAAATTATACGTATCAATGAAAAAATATTTCTTCAGATCTTCCGCATTTTTATAACCTTTTTCAACGGCAATTTCATTCAGGTCGTTTACAAAATGTAAAGAATCCAGTTCTGTTTTTTTGGTTACCTTTCCGATCATCTGATACATATCCCCGAAATCTCCGATTCTGAAGCTGTTGGCCGTCTGATTTCCTGCTTTGATCATATTCACAAGACCTGTGTTTCCTGCTCCTTCCTGAAAATGATAGCGTCCGGGTTTAAAATATTTATCAAGCCCTTTATCTTTGGCTACCGTTTCAAAAGCTTCTTTATTTTTTACATATGGAGCAACAGAATCAAGCACCTGCTTAAAACTTGCTTTATGAGGAATCAGCACATAACCGTCCTTCACAACGTTGTTTCCATAATAGGTATTATAAAATCTCAAACCAAAAAATCCTGCCGCTGCCAGTACAAGCAGAACGATAATGAGAACCGTTTTTTTCATTATTAAAAAATGTTGATTAAAAGTTTCTGTTTTTAAATAAGATCTATTTTACCTCTAAAAACCTGCTTTGCGGGACCTTCCAGCCAGATATTCCGGAAAGAGTTTCCATTTTTCTCTGCATATACCTTAAGATTTCCCCCCAAAGTTTTAACTTTTACAGAGATTAGATTGTTTTTCTGCAGAAAAGTTAAAGCCGAAGCCGTAACTCCTGTTCCGCAGCTGTATGTTTCGTCCTCAACGCCTCGTTCATAGGTTCTTACGAAAATTTCATCATCCGTAATTTTTTCCACAAAATTCACATTGATGCCTTTTTCCCTGTAATTTTCTGAATTCCGGATGCCGTTTCCTTCCGCAAAAACATTGTAATTGACCAAATCCTCTACATATTTTACATAGTGAGGGGATCCTGTGTTCATTACGGTGTCTTCACCATCATTAGAAACCGTATTAACATCAATCATCTTTAATTTAATGATGCCGTTGTGGATTTCGGCTTCGTGTTCACCGTCTATTGCAATGAATTTGCATTTATCTTCAAAGATGTCAAGGAAAAAAGCAAAAGCAACCAGGCATCTACCGCCGTTTCCACACATGGTGCTTTCACCGCCGTCCGAATTATAATAAACCATTTTGAAATCATAATGATCATCATTTTCAAGAAGAATAAGTCCGTCTGCACCAATCCCGAAACGTCTGTCGCATAACTTTTCAATGATATCTTTGTTTTTAGGGAACTGCAGATCGCGGTTGTCTATCATCACAAAATCATTTCCGGTTCCCTGGTATTTATAAAATTCCATATCCTTTTAATCTAAATTTAACCAGCAAAATTACTATATTTTAAACGAAAAACGGACAGTGAAAACTGCCCGTTATGTTATTTATAATCGTTTTATCTAAATCCGCCCGACTGTCTTGTAGTACCTGTACTTGGCGGAGTGGTATTCTGAGAGCCGGAACTGTTTCTGAAACCGCCGCCGGATTCATTTCTGAACCCTCCACTCTGGTTCTGATTTTGGTTCTGATTATACTGTTGTGTATTTCTGAACCCTCCGGTATTTCTGGTTCCTTGGTTATTCTGGGAATTGTTGCTGTTCTGCGTACCTGAAGAGTTTCTGAATCCTCCGGTATTCCTGGTTCCCTGATTATTCGGGTAATTGTTGTTATTCTGATTCCCTGAAGAATTTCTGAACCCTCCGCTATTATTGCTTCTGATGCCGTTGTTATTACCGCTTCCGGTAGGTTCGCCTCTGAATCCGTTATTCGGTCTTTGCGAAGTTACTGCTCCGTTATTCCTTCTTTCCACATATACTTTTCTTCTGCTGTTGTTGTAATTATAGTAATAATAAGGAGCTCCGTTATCATAGTAATAATTAATATCGTTTCTGTAATAATAGCCGTCATTACCATAATAACCACCGCTGCCGTAATATCCGGATGGAGCATAATAGTATCCGTTGTTATAATAAGGATCTCCATATCCGTTATTGGCATATCCGTCAGTATAGGCAAGACATGATGATAAACCAACAATGACAGTAAGACTAAGCGCTATTCTAAATAAATTTTTCATGACTTTATTGTACTTTTTTCTTTTAAATTTTTTTTCCAGTTAAGGTATCCTAAGATAGCCATTATTGTAAATACCAAATATTGAACCGAAGTGATGCCAAGCTCTTTAAAAATCATCATAGGAATACAAATAAAATCTCCGATGATCCAGAAAAACCAGTTCTCAATGCGCTGTTTGGCCATAAACCACATTCCTACTAAAAATATAGAAGTGGTAAGTACATCCAGCCAGTTGGCCCAGTCAAGATGGTACAGTCCCAGGTTGGTTCCTTCCATGGAAAAATGATTGTCAATATAAGGCTTGTAATAATACACAAGTGTTACCAATGCCAGGCTGATCAAAAAAAGGAGGCCTGCAAACATCTTTTCCTTCTGGCTGGCCCAGGAAACTTCCACATGAATATGATCTTCGGAATTTTTAGACCATAAAATCCAGCCGTAAATACTCATGGCAGTATAATATACATTGATCATGCAGTCTCCCAGTAATCCGAAGTTATAAAGAATATATACGTAGATCAGTGTGGAAATAATACCGGTGGGGTATACCCAGATGTTTTTTCTGATGGAGAAATAGACACTCAGAATACCGAAAAAAGCTCCCGAAGCCTCCAGCATGATTTGCAAAGTATCATAATTTTCATAGGGCTTTACAAAGAGATCATATAAATTCATGCGGTCAAAAATAAACAAAAAATTAACACTTCCGGAAATAATTTAAATAAAGTGTTAATCAGTTTTTTAGGCTGTTTTATATAAAATAAATCATTAAAGTTTATCAATAAACGTTAAGGTTTGTAAAATTTTTATATTTTCGTAAATCCTTAATAAATAAAAAACATGTCTAAAATTTGGGTTAAGAAGCCGCTAAGTGCCTATGAGGCAGATATGCAGAAAAGTGAGCTGAAGAAAGTCCTTGGAAAATGGAGTTTAACAGCAATTGGAGTAGGTGCCATCATTGGTGGTGGAATTTTTGTTCTTACCGGAACCGGAGCTTATTACCACGCAGGGCCGGCATTGGCCATTTCGTTTATTATAGCAGGTATAGCCTGTGTTTTTGCAGCATTATGTTATGCAGAATTTGCCTCTATTATTCCTGTTGAAGGTTCTGCTTATGCGTATGCATATGGAACGGTAGGCGAAATTTTTGCCTGGGCTATGGGGTGGTGTCTCATTCTGGAATATGCCATGGCAAGTATGGCCGTTTCCGTGAGCTGGTCCGGATATTTCACCAAATTTTTGAAAATTTTCGGCGTTCATTTACCCGCCTATCTTACTTCCGATCCTGCAAGTTATACCGGAGAAGGGTTTTCAATGAATCTTCCTGCATTTATCCTTGTTTTGCTGATTACCGCATTGTTGGTAAAAGGAACAAAGGAAGCAGCAGGAGCCAATAACCTGATTGTATTATTAAAAACTTCAGCGGTTATTTTCGTAATCATTGCAGGGGTTTACATCATCTTTTCAAATACAGATCTTTATAATGCTGCTGATGGAGTTAAAAACTGGAAACCTTTTATTCCTGATCAGATAAAGATCAAGAATTCTGAAGGAGACATGGTCTCGGCCTATGGTATTCAGGGGATTATTTCCGGTGCTGCAGCCATCTTCTTTGCGTATATCGGTTTTGATGCTGTTTCTACACAGGCAGGGGAAGCAATCAACCCTAAAAAAGATGTTCCTTTTGCCATTATCACTTCATTATTAATCTGTACAGTCTTATATATCTGTGTATCTCTTGTGTTGACAGGAATGATGCATTATACAGACTTTAATCCTGAAGGGAAGTTCCCGGATGCAATTAAAGCGCCTGTTGCCTATGCCTTTGAAATTGCAGGAAAACACTGGGCCAGCAATATCGTAACCATTGCAGCTACCGTAGGACTGATCTCTGTAGTAATGGTAATGATGATGGGACAGTCCAGAATCTTTATCGGAATGGCAAAAGACGGATTGATTCCTAGATTCTTTGGTGAACTTCACCCAAAAACAAAAACGCCTTACAAAGGAATCATTCTATTAGGAACTATTGTGGCATTTATTGCTGCATTTACACCAATTTCCACATTGGCTGATATGACAAGTTTTGGAACCCTGTTTGCATTTACTTTAGTGTGTATCGCTGTTTGGGTAATGAGAAAGAAAGAACCTAATTTAATCAGACCTTTCAAAGTACCGGCTTATCAAATTGTAGTCATTTTAGGGGTGGTTATTAATTTATTTCTGATTTCACGTCTAAGTGCTCATGCATTGGAACTTTCCGCCGCATGGCTGTTATTAGGAGGGTTGATTTATTTCCTTTATGGAAAATCAAACAGTAAACTTAACAATCCTGAAAAGTATAAAAACATCGATTAATTATTCATATAAACCGCTTCGGCGGTTTTTTTATTTATGCTTATGAAAAAGATTTTTTCCGTTGTATTATCATGTTGGGGAATATGTTCATTTTCCCAGCAGATTGAAAGTTTTAAAACAATTTTTGAAGACAAAATCAGTATAAGAGCTATTGAATTGCATGATCATAAAGTCTGGTACAGCGGTACAGATTCAAAATTCGGGTATGTAGATCTAAAGGATCATAAAAATCAGAAGCAGATTAAACTTTCCGATAAGAAGCTTGAATTCAGGACGCTGGCTCAGGACAGGAACTCTTTTTATGCAATAAATATTATAAGTCCTGCTTATTTCTTTAAAATAGATAAAAAAGATCTGAAATCTCAGATAGTTTTCACTGATACCACAAAAACGGCTTTCTATGATGCCCTACACTTTGTGAATGATAAGCTGGCCTTTACATTCAGTGATTCAGATCCGGATAATATGCTGAAACTCGCTGTATTGAAAAACGGAAAGTGGAGTATGTTCAAAAATAATGTCAAATTACATAGTGGAGAGGCCGCCTTTGCTGCCAGTAACACCAATATCGCTTCATCTAAAAATTACCTGTGGATTGCAACAGGAGGCAAGGCTTCAAGAATTTTAAGGCTCAACCTGAAAAATGAAAATACAGAAGTTTTTGAAACCCCTTTTGTACAGGGAGATGGGGCACAGGGAATGTATTCAATAGACTTTTTCGGAGATCAGTTCGGAATTGCCGTAGGGGGAGATTATACAAAGCAGACTGAAAATATTAATAATATAGCAACGAGCTATGATGCCGGGAAAACCTGGCAGATCCAGGCGTCAGGAAAAAACGCAGGGTATACAACCTGTGTGAAAATTAAACCCGGATCAAAAGGAAAAGAGATTATCTCTGTCGGAGATCAGCATATCAGTTATTCATCAGATTTCGGGAAAACATGGAAGAAGATTTCCGATGAAAAAGGATTGTTTGTATGCGATTGGGTAGACGATCATTCCATCGTATTGGCCGGAAATGGCAGGATTACGCTGATGAAGCTGAAATTTTAAGCAGGGAGTTAACCAGAATTCACCATGATTCTTTCTAAAGAAATTATAAATAGTAAGTATAGAAAATAACTTCCTTTTTCCAGAATGGTTAACCCGTGTGGAAGAATGCTTAAAACAAGCCAGTCAGAAGGAGTTGATAAAAGTATTTAGATTCATTATAAAATAGAACCTAATATAATTCATAGGTTAAAATTCATCAGTAATGGTTAATTTTGCAGGATGGAATCTGATGAAGCTGAATTTCATCTTCCAATAAAATTTTAATTTTCAAGATGAACTCTTTAATAGATAAATACAATATTCCCGGACCGCGTTACACTTCTTATCCTACTGTTCCGTATTGGGATGAAACCACGTTTTCACCGGAGAAATGGAAGGAAAGTGTGATCAGGTCTTTTCATGAGAGCAATGCAGAGGAGGGAATTTCTATTTATATCCATTTGCCTTTCTGTGAGGCATTGTGTACATTCTGTGCCTGCCACAAGCGTATCACCAAACAGCACAGCGTTGAAACGCCTTATCTGGAAAGTGTGTTAAAAGAATGGAAGCTGTATCTTGATCTTTTTAATGAAAGACCAAAGCTGAAAGAATTACACCTGGGAGGAGGAACTCCTACATTTTTTTCTCCTGCCAATCTGAAAATATTGCTTGAGGGAATTTTTGAAACCGTGGATATTGCAGAGTATCCGGAGTTTTCTTTTGAAGGACACCCGAATAATACTACCAGAGAGCATTTGCAGACGTTATATGATCTTGGATTCAGAAGGGTAAGCTTCGGCGTACAGGATTATGATCCTAAGGTACAGAAAGCAATTAACAGAATCCAGCCCTTTGAAAACGTGAAAAATGTTACGGAATGGGCTAAAGAGATCGGTTACAGAGGGATCAGTCATGATCTTGTTTTCGGGCTTCCGCATCAAACCTGGGAGGCTATGGAGCATACAATCCGCAAGACTATGGAACTGAAACCTGATCGTTTAGCTTTTTATTCCTATGCCCACGTTCCGTGGGTTAAAGGAGTAGGACAAAGGGGTTTTGATGAAAATGACCTTCCAAGCGGAGAAGAAAAGCGCCGCCTGTACGAAGACGGTAAAAAACTTCTTCAGGATCTGGGGTATATTGAAGTGGGAATGGACCATTTTTCCCTCGAACATGATGATCTGTATCAGTCTCTGATCCACAAAAAACTGCACAGGAATTTTATGGGCTACACATCAAGCAATACCCAGCTGATGGTTGGATTGGGAATGTCTGCAATCTCCGATTCATGGTACGCATTTGCCCAGAATGTAAAAACGGTGGAAGAATATCAGAAAGCCGTGGAAGAAGGGCAGATTCCTGTGGTAAAAGGCCATATCCTTAACGAAGAAGACCTTACCGTAAGAAGACATATTCTGAACCTGATGTGCCAGCTTGAAACGTCTTTTGATGCCGGAAATTCTTTCCCGGAACTGGATAATGCCCTGGAAATGCTGAAGGAAATGGAAACTGATGAACTGGTGGAGATCAGTAATAACCAGATAAAAATTACAGAAAAGGGAAGAGCTTTTACAAGAAATGTAGCAATGGTTTTCGACCTTAGAATGATGAGAAATAAACCGGAGACAAGAATTTTCTCTATGACCATTTAGTAACTGATGGGCAGAAATCATAAGTTTCTCATTGCTTTCCTGTATCTGTTTGCGTTGTCTTTCAGTGTTTTTAAGACAATAAGGACTCCCAATAAATGGGCAGTGGCCCACTGGCTGATGGATTACCGTTTCGGATTCATTAAAAGGGGGCTGATAGGAGAAATTTTTGGGTTCTTTTTCGAAAAAAATGAATTCAATATCCTGATTGTATCATCCGTAATACTCATTTTACTTTATGCTGTGTTACTGATTATTGCGGTTAAAAATACCTGGGAAAATTACAGTATTGAGAAAGTTCTGTTCTATGTGATATTCTTTTTATCACAGTATACCATACTTTCTGCTCACCTTATAGGCTATTTTGATCACCTGATCTTCTTGATGACCTTATTGTCTGTTTACCTGATCCTGCATAAAAAAATTCTGCTGGCTTCATTGATTACGGTATTCTGTATTATTGCCCATGAGGTTTCCTTTGTTCTGATGATTCCGATCAGTTTTTTTGCATTGCTGGTGAATGAGGTCAGGGATAATAAATTCACCTTTAGTTCTCATCTGTTGAAAAAAGCTGGAGCTTATTTATTGTTGCCTATTGTTGCAACGGTTTCGGTATCTTTTTATCAGGAATTGTACGGACAAAACAATCGAGAATTTATCTATCAGTATCTTCAGGATACCGGGTTGATCAGGAAAGGAGTCGCCAATTCAGTGGCTGCTGCTTATACCGAGGGGTTTGGCAGTTACCTGAAAAGTGAAGTCCCTTATTTCCTGAAGAGGGTTTTTCTTTCCATAGCAACCGTCAAATATGGAATTCCTTTACTTTTTATGGCGTATATGGTGTATAAGCTGTTCAGCAAAATAAATATATATGTTCTTTTATGGCTTGCCGCAGTATCAGCATCGCCATTACTTCTACACTCAATTGCCTGGGACATATTCAGAATATGGAGTTTTCCGTTTGTTATTCTTTTTACAGGGTTCTGGATTTTATGTGGTAAATGCACCGCGAACCATCAGCATGATAACAGGCTGTCTTTATTTGAAATTTCCTTTTTCTTAATTTCAATAGCTTTGGTATCCCTGGTCCCTAATTTTCTTTTTGAACATGAAACGGAAAGATTTTCAACCCCAGTGAGAGTGATTTTGCTGATTCCTATATTTTCAATCTTATGGTATCTGTATAAAAAAGCCCCGGAAAAAGGTAACCGGGACTGAAATTTCTGTAGTTTTAAAAGATAGCCGGGTAGTAGATTTTTATCTGTTGATTGTGAATTTCCTGAATAATAAAGCAGAGTTTTATATTTCAGGCTTTCTGGAACTTCCATCCCCGGTCTCCCTCTTCCTACGTGATCAATCATTCCACAATAAGTTTCTGACTGTAAGATTTGATATCTCCGGATTTTAAGATCAGGTAATATGTTCCGGTGGGAATCCCTGTAATATTAATACTGTTGTCGTTTTCAATTTTAGCATTCTCCAGAACTATTTTCCCTTCGGTGCTGATGAGATCTGCTGAGCGTCTTTTTTCATTGAATCCTTCAATAAAAACTTTTTCAGAAGCAGGGTTAGGATGGATTCTTACTGGGCTTTCATAATCGGTTTCTCCTACGGCTAAAGTTCCTGTTGTAATTTTAAAGATTTTTCCGCTGGTAACAGCTGCTACATAAAGCTCCTTTTGGAAATCCTGTCCGAAAGTGGAAAAATTATTCCCTGAACTTGCGGCTGTCCACACAATGGAATTATCAGGATTCATGATTCCGATCTGGGTAGAGCAGTAGTCGGCAAAAAAATATTTCCCCTGAAGTGAAGGATACTGGTTTCCTCTGTAAACATAGCCTCCGGTAATAGAACATCTTCCTCCGGAATGATTATATACCGCAACCGGAAAAGTCATTGTTGCCATTCCCGGACATCCGTTTGTATTATAGGCATTGTTACCTTCATAGCAGCGCCAGCCATAATTAACTCCGGCCTGTGTGATCGGAACCCTGTTGATTTCTTCTATAGCTCCCTGGCCTACATCAGCAATCATCACATTTCCGGAAGTAAGGTCAAAAGACCATTTCCAGGCGTTTCTGAGGCCATATGCCCAGATTTCGTCCGCTCCGTCAACACCTGCTCCTGCGAACGGATTTCCCGCAGGGATATTATAGGGTCCTGAAGAATTTACATCTATTCTCAGCATTTTTCCTAAAAGAGAATTCTTGTTTTGAGCATTATTATTAGGATCTCCGCCACTTCCACCGTCTCCGGTAACGATCCATAGGTTTCCGTCAGGAGTAAAATGGATGCTTCCACCATTATGATTGTCGAAAGGTTTGGGAATATTCAGCAGGATTTTTTCAGAAGCTGGATCAGCCACATCGGGATTAGTAGAGCTTACGGTATACCGCGCTACAATAATATTTCCTGCAGTATTATTATAATACACAAAGAAATATCCGTTTGAGGAATACTGAGGGTGAAAGGCAAGCCCCAGCAGACCTCTTTCCCCATTGAAGCTGACCTTCGTACTGATGTTCAGAAAATCTGCTCCGTTGGCACTGCCGTTCGGCTGAAGGATCTTAATGATTCCGTT
Source organism: Chryseobacterium indologenes (assembly GCF_001295265.1). Taxonomy (GTDB): domain Bacteria; phylum Bacteroidota; class Bacteroidia; order Flavobacteriales; family Weeksellaceae; genus Chryseobacterium; species Chryseobacterium indologenes_A. The sequence goes on from NZ_LJOD01000002.1 coordinate 380,170, forward strand.
CTGTTGTACAACGAAAAGACGGCTGTCTCCGGCGTTGGTAATTTCCACGGGACTGGTAAGACCGGATGCAAATTCTTCCAGATTAATGCTTTGAGAATTAACCATTAAAGAAGAAAAAATACTGATGGTAAAAAGTAGTTTTTTCATAATATATTGATGATTAGTGTGTTGAAATTAGAATGAAAATTTTATACCAATCAAATTTTGAAAATTTTATCAGAATATCACAAAAATGTAAAGTCTTGAAATATCTCCGTTAACTATTCTGAATAGTCTGGAATAAATGTGGGAATTTTAATAATTTTTTATTATTAGTGCGTCGTGCTGTAAAAGAGTTTGTTTGGAATATAAATAAAGCCAACCTGTTAAAGGCTGGCTTTAGAGATGCAATTCTTTCGACAATTTAGAAAATCTCAGCAATTTGACTTTACTACTTATCTATACATCATATTGAATGAGGAAATGGGTAATAAAATTTTAAAAAACTTCAGTTACTTTAAAACTAAGCCTATGATTAGAGTCTACAAAAGAATTATTATTGTTTGAAGTATTTCCGTTTATTCTGAGTGACCAGGTATGGCTGCCTTTGCTTATTCCTACTATAGGGAAGTTTAAAGCCAGATAAAGTTTACCGGCATTGTCATAATAAGTATAGGATTTATCAGCGAATACATTATCAATCCAGAGTTCGTATCCGACAGTTACACTACCCATGGTTACAGACATTGCCCCGTTACCGACAAAAAGTAGCAAGCCTCCCTGCTGTGAAGTAAAAGTTCCGTTCGCCACTTGTACAGGAGTGCTGCCAATTGTGTTTCTGGAAGGAAGCTGAGTTCCGTCATTGACAAGCTGGGTTTTTATTCCCTGCGTTATGGGTGGTAAAAAAGTTTTCCAGATATTTTCCCCGCTGTCAAAGTAATAATATCCGGGATGAGTCACCCTTACCCGCTGGCCGGTTGTATTTCCTCCACTTATATCTGTAATATAGACTATTGTACCATTTTGATCAGCAGTATACATAGATTCTCCTTTAGCGGTTAGCTGTGCTCTGGTAAGCCTGGGAGCGAGCATCCCTTCAGGTAAGGTGTTGTCTGCTTTTGCTGTAACATCCAGTGTGGCTTTTGGGGTATTAGTATTTACTCCTACCTGCGCTTTCATACCGATCATGGGTAAAAATGCAACTAAATAAATTAATTGTTTTTTCATGTATTTTTTTTAAAATTTATGTTTTTATGTGGTTTTATGAGAACAGTTCTGGTGTTTACCAATTTATTGGATAATATTAGGCAGATAATCTTTTTATAGCTCTATTTTTTTTGTTAATAATTGTTATTATAATTGTAATTATGGTACTAAAAGTGTTATTTTGTTGATTGTAAAATATTGATTAATAGATTTTTACTTTTTTTGTTTTGTTATTTTTTATTAATCTCTAAATTTTATAATTCTATTACTTGTTTTTTTGTAAAAATGGATGCGCTTTTACTCTAAGTTTTATTTTAAATCTTAAAAGGAAACAGAATGATTGTATTTTTATTCTAAATTTTAAAAACAGACATACCGCTTTATTTTGCTTAAGAGGAAACCTGCTTAAATGACAGATTGTATTCACTATATCTTTATGAAGCCATCAAAACCAACTTTTCTTTAGTTAGGATTTTCAGGATTTAAGCCTAAGAATAAAAAATATAAATAAGCTTTTTATAATATATTGATTATTATTATGTTGATGACGTTTTGTGGTGTTAAATTTTTAAGACATTGTGACAATACTTTGAAAAGATTGTTAAATCTTAAATAGAAATTAAAACACCGATATATCTGAAAATAAACCATTTCTGTTGTTAAAAAATTCATAAAATATCAAGAAAATCATTATATTTGCCGACTTAATTTAACGTAGTTATAACAAAATGCAAGGAAAAGGACTTATTACAATTGTTGCTATTGTGCTAGGGCTGATATGCTTAAACGAGCTGTTGCCAACCTGGTACGCCAGCAAAATTGAATCGCAGATTGAAGCTGCGAATGGGAACGAGAAAGAGATCAAAAGGATCAAAGAGGATACTCTTAATCTCGTTTATACAAAGCTTTACTATTCAAAAGCAAAGGACAAGGAAATGAAACTTGGTCTTGACCTGAAAGGGGGGATCAACGTGCTGTTGGAGATCAACCAGAGAGACCTGGTGAATGATCTTACCAATTATTCTACCAATCCTGTTCTTATTGAAGCTTTGAACAAAACTGATGAGGTTCAGAAAAATTCTACAAAACCTTACATCGACAATTTCTTCGAACAGTTTGATGTGATTAACAAAGCAAAAGGAACCAACCTTAAACTTGCTGATCCTGAACTTTTTGGAAATACCAATCTGTCTGAGATCAAATACAATACTTCTGATGATCAGGTAAAGAGCATTGTTAAAAGAAGAATTGATCTTTCTGTAGGTACTGCTTTTGAGGTAATCAGAACAAGGATTGATAAGCTGGGGGCTATCCAGCCTAACGTTCAGAGAGTGCCTGGTACAGCCAGAATCTCAGTTGAAATGCCAGGGATGAAGGACATCGATAAAGTGAAAAAGATGCTTCAGACTTCAGCAAAACTTCAGTTCTGGGAAGTACAACAGGTTCCTGAAATCGCTCCTTATTTCCAGAATTTAACAGCTATGGTGAGCGCAAAAGGAGATTCTATGGGAGTTAAGAAAAACATTAACTTCATGAACCTTCTGCAGCTTGACAAATTAAGAAGCAATGGGGTAGCCAATGTAAAATTATCTGACACAGCTGTTGTAAACAAGATCTTAAACAGCAAAGTAGCGCAGTCTTTACGTCCGGCTAATATTAAATATACACAGTTTATTTGGGGTTACAAACCTGAAGCTACAAGCCCTGATGATTTGGTATTGTATGCAATCAGAAGTAACATCAATCAGAAAGCTCCGGTAGATGGTGCGGTAGAAACTGCGAACATCAGTTACGATGAACTTGGAAGAGTAGTGGTAGACATGCAGATGGATTCCAAAGGAGCTAAAGAATGGAAAATTTTAACAGAGAAAAACGTAGGGAAGCCTGTAGCGGTAACTCTTGACAACAGAGTATACACAGCTCCGAATGTTGTTAGCGCTATTCCAGACGGAAGAACTCAGATCTCTGGTAACTTCTCTCAGGAAGAAGCTAAAGAACTGGTAGACGTTTTGGGAGCAGGTAAATTACCGGCAGGTGCAAAAGTGGTTCAGGCTACGCAGGTAGGTCCGTCTTTAGGACAGGAATCTATTAATGCGGGGATGATTTCATTTGCTATTGCATTCCTTATCATTATCGTTTATATCATTTTCTATTACGGTGGTGCCGGAGTATATGCGGTGATTGCAATGATCATCAACTTATTCTACATCTTCGGAATTATGGATTCCGGTGACTTTACGCTTACGCTGCCTGGTATTGCAGGTATTGTTCTTACAATGGCCATGGCGGTAGATACCAACGTAATCATCTATGAAAGAACCAAAGAGGAATTATTTGCAGGAAAGAGCATCTTAGAAGCTTATAAAGATGGTTTCAAACACGCTTTAAATGCAATTATTGATGGTCACACAACTACGTTACTGACTGCTGTTGTGCTATTCTTCTTCGGAACAGGACCTATTAAAGGGTTTGCCTTAACGCTGATGATTGGTATTGTTATGACATTGTTCACTTCAGTACTTCTTTCAAGAGTAATGATCTTCAGCAGACTGGATAAAGGAAAAGGTCTTTCTGTATGGACTGCTCCTACCAAGAACCTGTTCAGAAACACCTGGATTGACTTTATCGGAAAGAGAAAATATGCATACATTATTTCTGCTGTTTTAACGGTAGTTTGTATAGTTTCAATCGTAACACACGGATTTAAATTCGGTATCGATTTCACTGGTGGTAGAAACTATGTAGTGAGATTTGATAAAACAGTTAACGCTAACGATATTGAAGAAAACCTGACTAAGATCTTCCAAACTAAAGACGGGAAAAATTCTTCTGTGGAAGCTAAAACTTTCGGAAATGACAGACAATTGAAGATCTCTACAGATTACCTTATTGAAGATGAATCTTTAAAAGCTGACCAGATTGTTGAACAGAAATTATATGAAGGACTGAAATCTAACCTTCCTGCCGGAATCAGCCTGACAGATTTCAAATCTGCGGATAAAGATCATGCCGGAATTATTTCCTCTGAAAAAGTAGGTCCTACAGTGGCAGACGATATCAAAACGCACGGTATTCTTGCGGTAGTAGCTGCTTTAGCCGGAATCTTTATCTACATTCTTGTACGATTCAGAAAATGGCAGTTCTCTCTTGGTGCAGTGGCAGCGTTGTTCCACGATGCGGTAATTATTCTGGGAGCATACTCGCTTCTTCACAAATATATGCCGTTCAATATGGAAATCAACCAGGATTTCATTGCAGCGATCCTTACGGTATTAGGATACTCAATTAACGATACCGTGATTATCTTTGACAGAATCAGGGAATATTTAAGAGAGAAGAAATCGTTAACATTGGCAGGATTATTTGATGACTCTATCTCCAGTACGTTAGGTAGAACATTTAACACTTCATTTACAACCATCCTTGTGATCCTGGCGATCTTCATCTTCGGTGGCGATAACTTAAGAGGATTTATGTTTGCAATGCTTATCGGTATCGGATTTGGTACGTATTCATCTATCTTCATTGCCTCTGCAATTGCTTACGACTTCCTTAAAACAGGAAAAGAAGAGGAGGTACACGGAAAGACAACATCCAATAAAGAAGTACTTGCTTCAAAATAATATAGACTACAATAAGTTAATAAAAGCCTTTCGAAAGAAGGGCTTTTTTGTTTTAAAGCAATCCAGACAGACTATACACAGCTTTTAGAGGTGTGATTTTTGAATTTTAATATATTTTATTGATTTTAATAATTAATTTATTTGTATTTGATGTTTTTTTTTAATTTATTTTCAATAAAATGATTGATGGGGTGTGTTTAATTTGAAGAATGAATAAATTTGGTTGTCTTTTTGATTACTTTTAATTGGATTTAATAAATACCTCTTATGAATTGGAAAAGATTAATTTTGAGTATTGTAATCAGTACCATTATCCTTTATTTGGCCATCGCAGCTTATATCCTGAATAAGTTCCCTGATTATACTGAAGCTTTTAATCCTCTATGGCAAATAGATGGGGTGCTTTTTGCATTTGGGTGGAGCCTGGGAACACTGGGATATGTGATTTTGGCCGTTCTTGTTATACTTTTTATTGCATTCGTTTATTGGCTTATCGGTAAGCTGAGCAGAAGGAAAAAAACAAATGGACCCGTTTAAGTTTATGATTGCAGATCTTCAATTTCTTATTGATCACCTTGAGTCTTCTTTTGATTCTCCCGTCCTTTAATTGTCAACATTAACTATCCATAATTTAGAACAATTATTTTTAGGATTTGACTAATTTTGCAGATTATGGAGAAATCTAAGAAAAAAGCAGCTATAGGCTTTATTTTTATAACATTGTTGATTGATATTACAGGATGGGGAATTATTATTCCTGTGGTCCCCAAATTGATTGAAGAACTTATTCATGCCAATATCAGTGAAGCAGCTAAATACAGCGGCTGGCTTGGTTTTGCCTACGCCTTTACCCAGTTTGTGTTTTCCCCGATAGTAGGTAACCTGAGTGATAAATACGGGAGAAGGCCCGTTATTCTGATCTCGCTTTTCGGGTTTGCTGTAGATTATATTTTCCTGGCGCTTGCCCCAACCATCTGGTGGTTGTTCGTGGGACGTATTATCGCAGGAATTACAGGAGCCAGCATTACTACCGCCAGTGCTTATATTGCAGATGTTTCTACCGATGAAGACAGAGCCAAAAATTTCGGCCTGATTGGAGCTGCCTTTGGATTAGGATTTATTATAGGGCCTGTATTGGGAGGCTTTTTAGGTCATTACGGTGCAAGGGTTCCTTTTTATGCCGCAGCAGTTCTCTGCCTTCTGAACTTCCTGTACGGATACTTTATCCTTCCTGAAAGTCTGGACAAAGATAAGAGAAGAGAGTTTGACTGGAAGCGGGCAAATCCTATTGGTTCTTTTAAATTTTTAAGAAAACATCCTGAACTTTCAGGTTTGACTGTAGCGCTTATTTTAATCTATATTGCCGGGCATGCTGTACAGAGCAACTGGAATTTCTTTACCATGTTCCAGTTTAAATGGGATACGAGAATGGTAGGAATCTCGCTGGGAGTAGTTGGTCTTCTGGTAGGTTTGGTTCAGGGGCTTCTTATACGCTGGACTACACCAAGGTTAGGGGAGCAGAAAAGCATCTATTACGGATTGATACTGTATGCTATAGGAATGTTTTTATTTGCATTTGCCACCCAGGGCTGGATGATGTTTGTGATTCTTGTTCCTTATTGTCTGGGAGGAATCTGCGGACCGGCACTCCAGTCGATGATTTCCAAAAGTGTTTCTTCCCAGGAGCAAGGGGAGCTTCAGGGAGCTTTAACAAGCCTGATGAGCGCAACGTCTATTGTAGGACCACTCTTAATGACAAGCCTGTTCCACTATTTTACAAGAGATGATGCGCAGGTTAAATTTGCCGGAGCACCGTTCCTGCTTGCTTTTATTTTAATGGCAATTAGTGTGGTTATCACGTATTATGCTTTTAAAAAGAAGCCAAAGATCAAGCTGTAAGATCAAGCTGATTAAAGACATAGCGGCCTTATGAGGCCTTGATATAAAAACGGGGAAGTTCAACTGAACTTCCCCGTCTTTAATGAAAATATAATAATGAACTGATGACTATGGATAAAGTGATTTTGTTCCGTTATGAACCAGGTTGCTTCCCAATCCTGAGAATGATACCGAAAAATTACTGGCATTAAAGCTCAAAGAACCTGTAGGAGTACACAATCCAAGCGCATATCTGCATTGTCCGTAAGCACCTGTTCTTTTTGTTACCTTACTTTCGCTTTTTGCTTTTCCTAAGCTGATATAGCCCCAGTCCGTCACATCTACATTGGAAACTGTAGAGCCGGAATAGTAGATGGTGATCTTGTATCCTGTTTCTCCTCTTTTAGATCCCCAGAGCCAGCTTGCAGTCCACCATTCTTTATACCATTTAGAAGCTACCTTTGCCTGATTTTCTGACGGTGAAACCTCCGTGGTTCCTCTTTTGTCCAGAATGATAAGGCCGGCAAATACGTTGTCCCAGATGATACCGGATTCATTATAAAAGCATAGGGTATTGAATGCCTCACCTTTATAGTTCCATGAAATTTCAATAACCTCTGTTCCGGTTTTAATCTGTTCTCCTGCTGCGTCTTTTAATCCCTTTTGAGCTTCAGCCAGATGGTCTCCGGAATATAAATCTCCGATTTTTCCTACTTTTAAAGTTTCCGGATAAAGAATATTTCCTTCGGCAGTAAACTGGGTTTTATCAGAAATTAATTCCTGCGAAATTTCGATGCCTTTCTGTGTTGAAAGTTTACCTAAAACAGTTGTTCCGGTGATCTGAAGATCATTACCCAGATATTTTTCAAGGTTTTTCTTTGAATCATTCAATTGTACCTGTACATGTTCAGGAATAACCTGAGCTCCCGGGCTCATTTCTTTTTTCAAATCAGAGGCTGTTACTTTTACAGTCGGATTTTCCTGTGCTGTTTCAATGTTTTCATTCTGACAGCCTGTAAAGGTCATTACCAACACTATGGCAAAGACCCTGAAGGGGGTAAATAGCTTTTTCATAAATTATATATTTGATTTTGTGAATAATAAAGATAATGAAAAATATAATTAATTCTCTATGATTTGAATTAAATTTTCTTAATATAAAGCCCGGTTCATATAAAAGTCTCAGGTTTAGCTGCTGCAGAAGACGGAGCTTGTATAGTTTTTTAATACTTACTATGGAAGTATAAGTATTAATCTGTTTTTACTCTTTTTTTGGACATTGAAATTTTAAAGTGATGATCTGTGCTTATTAACTAAAAGTAAATTCCAGCCTTCCGTTTTCGATCTTCCTATCTTTCAAATCTTAAAATTTTTTTAAAATTATGGTTTACCGTAAATAAGTGTATAAACTTTCGTAATTTTACAGCATGGAATTAAGCATTGGAGAAATGGCATTGATCGCGGTAGCGATTGTTGTATTATTCGGCCCGGATAAACTTCCTCAGATAGCACGTGATTTAGGAGCAGGTGTAAGAAAAATGCGTGGTGCAGTGGAAGATATCAAAACCGAGATCATGAAAGAAACAGATAACCCGGTTTCTGAGATCAAGCGTGAAATTGAGAAGGTAAAAGATGCAGCCAAAGATTTCAATCCTATGAAGGATATTGAAAAGGATATCCTTACAGAGCCTTCTTCTACACCCAATAATGAACCTCCTAAACCAAAGCCTGCCGATGATGAAACCTACGAAGGACCAGTAAGCAGATAATGTATGGAGGAGATTATTCAGGAAGATAAAAAGGTATTCCTATACCTTAATAATTTGGGCGATCCTTCTTTTGACCAGCTTTGGATGCTGATTTCAAGTACCTGGATCTGGGTTCCGCTTTATATTATATTTCTTTACTTTTTATATAAAAATTACAAGCTAAAATCTTTAGTTTTTATTCTGATCTTTATTGCACTTGGTGCTACGGTCTCTGATCAGCTTGCCAGTGTTTTCAAGTACGGTGTGGCAAGGCTTAGGCCATGTCATGATCCTTCTCTGGAGCATTATATGAGGATTGTGAAATGCGGAGGGCAGTACGGGTTCTACTCAGCCCATGCTTCCAATACCTTCTTTTTGGCAGCTTATTTAAGTATTTTATTAAAAAAGAAGCTCAATTGGTTTCCATATGCTATATTTGTATGGGCTATAGTGGTTTCCTACAGCCGGATTTATTTAGGAGTGCATTTCCCGATAGATATTTTGGTGGGGGCGTTTGTTGGATCTTTATTGGGGGTGATATTTGGTGCACTCGCCAAAAAAGTAATCAACAAACAAACGATATCCGCATGAAAAAAACTTTATTACTTGCCGCACTGATGTGCACTTCATTCTACCTTTACGGACAGGATAAAAAAACAGCTGAAGAATGTTTAAAAAAAGCAGACTATAAGTGTGCTGAAGAACAGTATTCCAAGCTTGCAGAAAAAGAACAGATCCAGAAGTTCCAGTCCGAGTACTACAATAATCTGGGAACGGCACAGAGAAGACTGGGAAAAATAACGGCCGCTTTCAGGTCTTATGAATCTGCTTTAAAAGCTAATCCGATGTCCGGTTCTGTATATGCCAACCTCGCTTCGCTGCATAGCCAGAAAGGAAGTAAGACCAAAGCTCTGGAATATATCGCTACAGGACTTAAAATAGAGCCTGAGAATCCTGAATTTTATCTCACCCGTTCTAAAATCTACGATGGTCAGGGTAAAAAAGATCTTGCCCTTAATGATCTTAAACAGATTCTGACCTTTGCTCCGGATAATATTTTTGCAAAAACAGGTCTGGCTAATCTTAAAAAAAACAATGGCGATCTTGAAGGTGCTTTAAAAGACTACAATCAGCTGATTTCAGAAAAGCCGGAGTCTCTTTTGTACAATGGCAGGGCAGATACTTATTTCAGGATGAAAAAGTATAAGGAAAGCCTGGCAGATGCTAATAAAGCCATCTCCATAGATCCGAAATTTGCGCAGTCCTATGTAAGCAAAGCGCTTGTTTTATTTGACACTTCAAAACCTAAAGAAGCCTGTGAGAATCTGGATAAAGCAGTTAGTTTAGGATATGAAAAAGCTGTTCTGACAGAGTATTATGCTAAGTGTGCAAAGAAATAAATAGTCATTTCAATACTATTATTAATAACCCTTAAACAGAAAAGACCTTTAGCCGTTAAGGCCCAATAAGAAGTCAATACAATTAAATGCTAAATATTGTTCTTGTAGAACCGGAAATTCCCAATAATACAGGGAATATCGGAAGATTATGTGTAGGTACTGAAAGCAGATTACATTTAATTCATCCTTTTGGATTTGTGATTAATGATAAAAACCTGAAGCGTTCCGGTTTAGATTACTGGGTTCATCTTGATGTAACTGAATATCCTACCTTTGAAGAGTGGGTAAAAAATGTTCCGGATCTTTCGAGGGTTTTCCTTATGAGCTCACATGCTGATAAATCATATCTTGAAAATGACTTCCGGGATGGTGACTGGCTGGTTTTCGGAAAAGAGAGCGTAGGATTAAGCAAAGAAATCTTGGATCGTTTTGAAAATCACTTAACGATCCCGATGTCAAAGCTGATCAGGAGTTTTAATATTGCCAATTCTGTTGCTTTTGTGGTGGGTGAGGCAAAAAGACAGGTTAGTCTGAAATGTGGCGTGGAACTTTAGTTTAATTGAAACGGAAGGTTTTAATCATTATGGTACGGTTTCCCCTGTAGAATCTGATCCGCACGGTAGATTTGCTCTACAATAAAAAGCCGGATCATCTGATGGGTAAAGGTCATTTTAGACAGAGACATCTTTTCGTTGGCTCTGCTGTACATTTCTTCTGAAAAGCCATAGGCGCCTCCGATAAGAATATGTACTTTTTTAACGGAAGAGTTCATCCAGGTATCAATTTTCTGGGCGAATTCACGGCTTGTAAACTGTTTTCCTTTTTCATCAAGCATAATAACCAGATCGTTCTTGTCAATATGATTGAGAAAGAGTTTGGCTTCTTCTTTTTTCAGAAGGTCTGGAGACAGGTTTTTGGCATTCTTCACATCCGGGATCTCGGTAATTTCGAAATTCCAGTGTTTGGGAAGACGGGTCAGGTAATAGCTGATGAGGGAAGTGATTTCCTTATCATCAGTTTTTCCGATACAGAGTAGGCCGATTCGCATATAAAAAGTTTCAGAATGCAAAGATACCATTTTTTGAAACTGAAAAAACTACTTCATGTAACCGGGAAACTCTTTTTGAGTGCAGGAATCTTTTATTTTTCTGAACCTTTAAATAGTATTCATGCAATATATTGTCCTTTAGAATAGCTGGAGTGCATCTATTCCTGAAAATAAATACAGATTGGTTAATCTCGGTCGGGAATGAAGGACGGAGAAAATGTTTATATTTGTAGGAAGACTTATTGAAAATCTTTAAAATAATATCCGCTTATTCTGTGGAAACCGGATTTTTATTGACTGTAAAGCGAACCTTAAAACAAATAGATGAGTATAAAAGTTCCAAGATTTATCCTGAAGATTCAGGAATTTTTTGACAATATACATATTCCTGTTCTGGGAATATCGTTGTGGCAGATGTTCCAGATCTATATTTCGGGGATTTTCAAAGGAAAAATCGGCAGAAAAGCGGCTGCAATTTCCTGGAGTTTTACCATCAGTTTATTTCCGTTCATTCTCTTCCTGCTGTCTGTATTGCCCTATATGCCGCATTATGACAAGCTGCAGTTTTATATTTTTGAAGTACTGATGCATAACGTGTTTCCATCCAATATGGAAGGGGACATCCGCGGATATATTGAAAAAAATATTATCCCGAATATGAAGGGAATCAGCAATCTGACCATTGTGCTGGCTCTTATTTTTGCAACCAACGGAACTTTTTCTCTCATCAACGGGTTCAATGAAAACACAGAAGAAAAGCTCAGTGATGTAAAAGAATTTATCCTTTCATTTTTTATCACAATAGGCTTTATTGTTATTGTATTTCTTGCGCTTTTCGGGGTGTATTATGCGGAAGTTGTCATAAAACCTTTCACTCCGGCTTATGACATTTCGTGGCTGGTGAATAACCTTACCAAAATTATAGGATTTGTTTCCTTCCCTCTGTTTTATTTTATTCTGCTGACTTTATTTTACTGGTTGGGAACCGTTAAAATTACAAGATTCAGGCAGGCTGTTCCCGGAGCTGTTTTAACCACAGTCCTGTTTGTCCTGACCACATATATCTTTGCTATCTATGTAAAAGACATAGCCCGGTATAATGTGCTGTATGGATCCATCGGAAGTATGATCCTGCTGATGGTCTGGGTAAACGTTAATGTCTATCTGCTTCTGTTCGGGAGTGAGCTGAATATGGCCCTAAGGAAACTGAGAATAGAAAAACTGCTCTCCGATGAAATCCAGAAAGAAACCGCTCATTATCATGCAGCAGTTACAGAACCCAATCTGGAAAGTGATGAGGAGCACCGCAGAAAGCTGGAAGAAAAGAAAAAATACTAATCCTCTATAGCTTCAGGGTCTTTTTTAGAGCTCATGCTCAGAATCAGAAAGCCGGACACTGCTGCCAGGAAAGAAGCGATTAAAATGGCAAATTTGGCTTCATCCTGAATGGCAATATCGTCTTTAAAAGAAAGAAGCGCAATGAAAATCGACATGGTGAATCCTATCCCGGCTAATAATCCTACTCCAATCATCTGCATCCAGTTACTGTTTTGAGGGAGTGAACTTAGCTTTAATTTGACAGCAATCAATGAAAACAGGTTAATCCCAAGTAATTTTCCCAGCACCAGCCCGCAGATAATTCCCAGCCCAAGTGTACTGGTTACCCCTTCCATCATTTCTTTTGAAAAGGTAATATTGGTATTGGTTAAAGCAAAAATAGGCATGATCAGGAAGCTAACCGGAAAATGAAGTTTATGCTCAAGTTTTTCCAGTGGTGATATTTCTACATTGGAAGCATTTGTTGGAATTGAAAAGGCCAGCAGAACACCTGCTATTGTTGCATGAATTCCTGAATGATGAAGGAAGTACCACAGGAAAAGTCCCGGAATGATATAAAAAATAATACGGGTAACTTTCAGAAAATTAAGGACAAACAGAAGTGCTGCCGTTCCGAAGGATAATAGTAGATACGTCCAGTGAATCTGCTCCGTATAAAATATAGCAATTACCAGAATAGCTCCTAAATCATCTACAATGGCTAATGCAGCCAGAAATATCTTAATAGAGTTGGGAATCTTTTTACCAAGCATAGAAATAATAGCCAGAGAAAAAGCAATATCTGTTGCCATCGGGATTCCCCAGCCGCTGCTGTACTCTGTTCCACTGTTGAAAAAACTGTAGATCACAGCGGGAACCAACATTCCGCCCACCGCAGCAAAAATAGGGAGTGATGCATTTTTAAAGGAAGAAAGTTCACCTTCCACCAGCTCTCTTTTTATTTCAAGGCCTACCAGAAGAAAAAAGACAGCCATAAGCCCGTCATTGATCCAGATGCTGACAGGGTAGGTAAGATGGAAAAGATGAGTGCCTACTTCTTTATCCAGGAAATGCTGAAACGCTTCTCCTGCAGATGAATTGGCAATAAGTAATGAAATAAGCACACAGAAAATAAGGATAATACCTGATGACTGGTTGCTGCTGAAAAATTTTTTAAAATAGAGCGTTAAATTCATGTCTAAGATTGTAATCGTCTCACTCTTGAAACACCATTGATATCTTTAAGTTTTTTAAATGTTTCCTCAAGCTGTCCTTTGTTCTTTACCTCAAGGTTAATGTTTCCGGTGAAAACACCGTTGTTGGATTCTATAGACATACTCTTCATGTCCATTCCCATACTTCCGCTGATTACGGCAGTAATATCATTAATCATACCCATTCTGTCAAGGCCTTCAATTTCAATTTTCACCCTGTTTTTAAAGCTTTCCGCATTCACCCATTTGGCAGGAATCACGCGGTAGTCGTACTGGGCTCTCAGATTGATGGCATTCGGGCAGTTATCACTGTGAACCTTAATACCGTCAGAGATTGTAATAAATCCGAAGATCTTGTCTCCGGGAATTACGGTACAGCATTTAGCGTAGCTGTAGTTAAGTTTTTCTTCGTCTTTACCGAAAACAATCATGTCAAGATTCTGCTCTTTCGGCTCCTCGAAGTGCTGATTTTTGGAAGGGGATTTTCTGAATCTTGAAAGTAAATTATTGAATACGTTCTTACTCTCAATATATTTTCTTAAACTGCTTGCATCCAGCTCATTGCTCTGGAATTTAAGGAACAGTTCCTGAGATGATTTTAAATTGAAAAACTTCTGAAGCTTGTTGATCTCATCATCGTTGAAATTGATTTTAGCATGACGCAGCTTTCGCTGAAGGATTTCTTTCCCGTCCTCTACCAATTGGTTTTTCTGGGAATTCAGGTAGCTTTTGATCTTTGATTTGGCCTTTGAAGTGACCACAAATTCCAGCCAGTCAGATTTAGGTTTCTGGTTCTGGGAAGACAGGATATCTACCTGATCCCCGTTTTGAAGGGTGTACGAAATAGGAACCAGCTTTCCGTTGATCTTAGCTCCCAGACATTTCATTCCAAGGTCAGAGTGGACTGCAAACGCAAAATCCAGTGCTGTTGCATTGGTAGGAAGAATTTTGATCTCACCTTTAGGGGTAAAGACAAATACTTCTTTTGCATATAAATTAAGCTTAATATTATCTAAAAGCTCTGATGTAGAAAGGTTCTGCTGTTGTTCAAGAACTTCACGGATCTCAGTAACCCATTTTTCAAAATTCCGGTCGTCGGTGCTTTGTTTATAGCCTTCCTTGTATTTATAATGGGCTGCAACTCCTTTTTCAGCGATCTCGTCCATTCTTTCTGAACGGATCTGAACCTCAATCCATTTTTTATCCGGCCCGAGCACTGTTAAATGGAGACTTTCATACCCCGTAGAACGCGGCTGTGTGATCCAGTCTCTCATCCTCGATGGATTACTGTGGTAAACATCTGTTACAATAGAGTAGATCTTCCAGGCCAGGAATTTTTCATTTTTTGCATCGGATTTGTAAATAATCCTGATGGCATAATTATCAAAGACTTCCTCAAAAGAAACCCCTTGTTTCAGCATTTTCCTGTAAATGGAAGAAATGGCTTTTGCCCGGCCTTTGATCGTAAAGTTTAATCCTTCTTCCTTTAACCTTTCTGAAACTTCCGTTTTGAACTCTTCAATATAACGCTCACGACTTTCTTTGGCAAGTTCCAGTTTTTCAGTGATCTCATTGTAAACCTCAGGATTATTATACTTTAAAGAAAGGTCTTCCAGCTCAGATTTTATGTTGTACAGTCCAAGGCGGTGTGCCATGGGAGCGTAAATATAAACGGTTTCGGAAGCAATTTTTTTCTGCTTGTCCGGAGCCATGCTTTCCAGGGTTCGCATATTGTGAAGACGGTCTGCAATTTTAATCAGGATAACTCTGAAATCCTCGGATAAGGTCAGAAGCAGTTTCCTGTAATTTTCAGACTGTACAGATATGTTCTGGTGATTCATGATGGAGATCTTCGTGAGCCCGTTTACAATGTTGGCGATTTTTTCTCCGAAAATCTTTTTCAGGTCTTCATAGGTATAGTCTGAATCTTCTATTACATCATGCAAAAGGGCACAGGCAATGGAAGTTGCTCCAAGGCCAATTTCAGTCGCTACAATTTTAGCAACTGCAATAGGGTGATAGATGTAAGGCTCTCCGGATTTTCTCCTTTGATCCTTATGGGCATCCAGCGCAATATCGAATGCCTTGCGGATGAGTTTGTTATTTTCCTCATCCAGTGTTCTGTATGTATTAGAAATCAGATCCTTATAACGGGCAAGGATCTCTTTGTTTTCCTGTTCTAAATCGTAACTCATTTGTGCTAATGCCTATATTTAAACGAAAATACGAAATTTTTTAAACTTTTCAAACATAAAAAATCCGCAGAACGCTCTGCGGATTACGGTTATTAGGTTTTATGTTTGTGTCAGAATTTCACTTCTGAGTCCATGCCGCTGCTTGATGCCTTTATCTTCACATCAGGGCTGTTATGGATTTCTGCTCTGTTCCTGGCGTCAATAAATCTTTTAATATGATCATAATTCGCCTGCTCAATACTCATATTCTCGAGCAAATAAGTTTTCATTACTGAATTTTCGCTGAAAACATTTCGGGCATTATCAGTTTGGTTATTATCTTTTACCGCAACACTCGCGAGATATTGAGCATGTTCAGAACCACTGTTTAAGTATATGATGTAATCTGAATCTCCAAATCCTGAATTTTCCAGATCGGCTTCAAGCTTTTTGTAATCGCTGTGATGTGCAAATACCCCAGCTAATATATTTGACATAAGCAATAGTTTTAAATTTATACTTAAAGGTAATAAATATTTTTCAATAACATTGATTAAATTTCAGTAAAATTGATTATTTGCTATTTTATCTATAATATATTGTTAATATGTTTGATGATGTCTATTGAACAGGTGTTTAATTTTGCGGAGGCTTTAATTGATTAATCGTTCATGTACTCGTATTCCGTCCAGCCAAACTGGTAAATATACAGGATGATCTGGTCATAAAAGTTCATGGTTCTCAGTCCTCCGTTTTTACCATAATTCCAGATCTCTTTATTTTGGTCCTGGTCATAGTTGATATCGAGAAAATAATTTCCAAAATTTTTAATCGGAGTGTTTTCTGAATTATCAATATTGGTGAAATCCATATCATTAAGAAGCGTCAGAAGCTTTTTTTCATCTTCTTCTGAGATTTTTTTGAAGTAGGTTTTTTCCGTATCCATCTGATTAAGCCGGGTATTATCCAGATACATTTTTTTCTCCTTAAAATCCAGTGTCATAAAGAATTTTCCGTCAAGTTCTATTTTCACTTCATTAATCGTATGCTTTTGAATGGTTTTGATGTATTCCGTGGTAACATTGTTTTTAATTGTTAAAACATCGGTCTCGTAAAAATCTTTATAATCTACATTTCTTGAAGGGGTGTATTTTACCCTTAAAACGTGAATGAACTTTCCGTCCGGGGAAATTTTTACAGCGATGGGTTCTTCATTCATATCCTTATAAGGATTGAATATCCTGTACTTTCCGGATTTTTGGCTCAAAGCAATAGCAATATTTCCCATACCGTCACAAATGTTAAGTGGAAAAACGTTAATTGCTATTTCCTTGCCCATATATTCTTTTTTCTGTTTAATATTAACCACATAATCATCTATACCGTCATGGTTAAGGTCTGCAGTGTAGAATGGCTTCAGATTCTCTTTTTTTATTTTTTCTCTGAAGGCGGTTGTGTTCAGATAAGATATTTGGGGTGGCAGGCTGTCATTGATCATCATCTGCTCATAACAATGGTCAGCTTCGAAAATTTTTACAATTTTCTTCTCAGTCTGTTTCTCTTTACTGCAGCAAAATAATAATGCAAGAACAGCGGTAATCAGGATATATTTCATGGTCTTCAAAAATAATACTTTTGACGAAGTGTTGGGAGTTTATTTGCATATTTTCAGTATAAAATCTGCCCCGATCCGCAAAATCTGAGGGTGATTTATAAATAAATGAAGTCTGCGGGAGATTATAGAACAAAAAAACGGACCGAAGCCCGTTTTCTTTTCCCTGTCATTTTAAAAATTAAATTCTTTCGTTTTTAATCTCATCCACAATTTCAGGGTTCAGTAAAGTTGTAATATCCCCGAAGTTGCTGAAGTCGCCTTCCGCAATTTTCCTAAGGATTCTACGCATAATCTTCCCTGAGCGCGTTTTTGGCAGTCCGGAAACAAACTGAATCTTATCCAGCTTGGCAATAGGTCCGATCTGATCAGAGATTAGCTGATTAATTTCCTTTTTAAGATTTTCCTTATCACGGCTTTCCCCGCTTTCTTTTAAGATTACAAAGCCATACAGGGCATTCCCTTTAATATCGTGAGGATATCCTACAATAGCAGATTCTGCAACAGCCGGATGTTCGTTAATGCTGTCCTCAATAGGTGCAGTTCCGAGGTTATGTCCGGAAACAATGATCACGTCATCTACCCGCCCGGTAATTCTGTAATATCCGACTTCATCTCTCAGGGCACCGTCACCTGTGAAATATTTTCCCGGAAATGCGGTAAAATAGGTTTCCTTATACCTTTGGTGGTCACCCCATATGGTTCTGGCGATTCCCGGCCATGGAAAACGGATGCATAAATTTCCGGTTACCTGATTGCCTGTAATTTCATTGCGTTTGTCGTCCATCAGTACCGGCTGGATTCCCGGCAGCGGAAGAGTAGCGTAGGTTGGTTTTGTAGGTGTAACAAACGGGAGGGGGGAGATCATGATTCCTCCGGTTTCTGTCTGCCACCAGGTATCTACTACAGGGCATTTCTTCTTCCCGACATGATCGTTGAACCAGTGCCATGCCTCTTCGTTAATAGGCTCTCCAACTGAACCAATCACCTTCAGGGTGCTCAGGTCATGCTTATCTACCCACTCTGTGCTTTCTTTGGCTAAAGAACGGATGGCGGTAGGAGCAGTGTAAAACTGGGTGACTTTATGTTTTTCAATCACTTCCCAGAAGCGGTCCGGTTGCGGATAAGTAGGTACACCTTCAAAAATTACAGTAGTGGCGCCATTAAGAAGCGGCCCGTAAAGAATGTAAGAGTGTCCCGTGATCCATCCGATGTCTGCCGTACACCAATAGATGTCATTTTCTTTATAATTGAATACATTTTTGAAGGTGTAAGCGGTGTACACCATATAACCGGCACAGGTATGAAGCATTCCTTTCGGTTTTCCGGTAGAACCTGAAGTATAAAGGATGAAAAGCGGATCTTCAGCATCCATAATTACGGTTACAAAATCAGCAGAGGCCTTTTCATACAGGTCAGAAAACCAGTAATCACGGCCTTCTTTCATTTTTATTTCGTTGTGGGTTCTTTTTACCACAAGAACAGATTCTACGCTTGGTGTTTTTTCCAGAGCTTCATCTACAATGCTTTTCAGGTCCAGTACTTTATTTCCTCTGTAGCTTCCGTCTGATGTAATCACCATTTTGGCACCACAGTCATTCACTCTGGAAGATACGGCAGAGGCTGAAAATCCGGCAAAAATTACTGAATGTACAGCTCCCAGTTTAGCACAGGCAAGCATGGTGATCGCCAATTCCGGGATCATGGGAAGGTAAATGCATACCCTGTCTCCTTTTTCAATTCCCATTTCGCGTAAAACATTTGCCGTTTTGTTCACACGGGTATATAGCTCATTATAAGAAATATGTTGTGCCTCCTCTTTCGGATCATTAGGTTCCCAGATAATGGCAGTTTTGTCGCCTCTTACGGAAAGATGCCTGTCCAGACAATTTTTGGTAATATTTAGTTTGGCATTTTTAAACCACGTGATTTTGGCTTCGTTCATATCGTACTTAACGACCTTGCTCCATCTCTGGTACCACACGAAATTCTGGTCTGCAACTTTATCCCAGAATTTTTTAGGATTTTTGATAGACTTTTTGTACTCTTCAAAATAGTGAGGCAGATCTTCTATTAAGTAATTTCTCATATCCTTTCGTTTTTTTGAAATTTGAATTTTATTACTATTAAATGTATGTTTAATTTTTCGTTTAAGCCCTATATTCCCTGATTTTTTCCTGAATTTCCTCAATAATTTTCTCGTCGTCAATGGTTGAGGGAATCTGGAATTCTTTTCCGTCCAGAAGGGTTCTGATCAGTTTTCTCAGAATTTTTCCGGAACGGGTTTTAGGTAATCGTTTAACAACCATTGCATTCTTTAAAAAAGCTACGGCTCCAATCTTTTCACGTACCATCTGAATGATGTCTTTTTCTACCTGTTCTTCCGTAACTGCTGAGCCGTTTTTCAAAACCACTGCGGCAAAAGGGACCTGGCCTTTAAGATCATCATCTATTCCCACTACCGCGCATTCTGCGACTTCGGGATGGGATGAAACAATTTCTTCCATTTCTGAAGTTGAAAGGCGGTGTCCGGCTACATTAATCACATCATCCACTCTTCCTGTAATGAAAATATAGCCGTCTTCATCCTGAATAGCTCCGTCACCCGAGAAGTAATAGCCATTGTATTGTGACAGGTAGCTGTTCTGGAAACGTTCATAATCATTCCATATTCCCAGCATAGCACCGGGAGGAAGCGGAAGTTTAATGACGAGATAACCTTCGTGGTGAGGATCGAGTTCAAGTCCGTTTTCGTCAAATATTTTAATATCATATCCGGGAATCGGCTTTCCGGCTGATGCTCTTTTAATTTTGTATTGGTCATCAAACGTGATTAAACCCAGCATCGGCCAGCCGGATTCGGTCTGCCACCAGTGATCTATGGCGGGAACTCCGATATGTTGGGCAAACCAGTCTAAAGTGGCAACATCACACCTTTCTCCGGCTAAAAACTGTTTTTTTAAGCACGATAGATCGTATTTTTTAACTAGTTCGCCTTCCGGATCTTCTTTTTTTATGGCTCTTATAGCGGTAGGAGCTGTAAACATAGCTGATACCTTATATTCAGAGATAATTCTCCAGAAAGTTCCGGCATCAGGGGTCATGATCGGTTTTCCTTCAAAAATAATCGTCGTGTTTCTGTTGATCAGTGGTCCGTAAACGCTGTAGCTGTGTCCAACCGCCCAGCCAAAATCGGAAGCTGCCCAGTAGGTTTCTCCGGGCTCAATACCGTAGATATATTTCATGGAAAATTTCAGGGCAGTGGCGTATCCTCCGGTATCGCGGACAATTCCTTTAGGTTTTCCCGTAGTTCCTGAAGTATACAGAAGGTATAAAGGGTGAGTGGATTCTACCGGTTCGCAGTCTGCCGGAGCAGATTGCTGAACGAGTTCCTCATAATCGATCAATCCTTCAAACATTTCATGCTGGTTATCCACTAATTTTCTGTTGTAGACAATAATGTGATCCACCTTATCCTGCGCCAGTTCAATTGCTTTTTCTACTAAAGGCAGGTAAGGAATTCTTTTGGCAATTTCTACTCCGGCGGTAGCAGTAATTAAAGCTTTGGGCTTGCAGTCGTCTATTCTTACTACAAGTTCATGCGGGGCAAATCCTCCGAAAACCACATTGTGAATCACACCGATTCTTGCACAAGCCAGCATGGCAAAAAGCGTCTGCGGAATCATCGGCATATAGATCACAGCGGTATCTCCTTTCTGTAAGCCTAAAGAAGCCAGTCCTCCGGCGAATTTAGAAATTTCCTCTTTTGCCTGATTGAATGTGTAGGTTTTCTTCTGGCCGGTTACCGGAGAGTCATACACAATGGCGGTTTGTTCTCCGAAGCCGTCTTCAATATGCCGGTCAATACAGAGATGGCACATATTGAGCTTTCCGTCTGCAAACCATTGAGGGTAATTGTTTTTATCGTGTGAGAGAATTTGTGATGGGAATTCAGTCCATTGAATCTCCCGGGCCTGTTCTTCCCAGAAGTTCTCTTTATTTTCTATGCTTTGTTTAAATAAATGATCTGCATTCATGGCAATTCTGTGTTTCGTTTTTTTGGATTATCCTGAGCTGTGTTTTTGTTCTGAATCCTGTTTTTTTTTATTCAAACATTTCCTCAATCTGCTGTATGAGTTTCTTGATAGAATAGGGTTTGGTAACATAAGCATCGGCCCCCATTTCAAGGCCTTTCTCAATATCTTTTGGGTTATTTTTGGCGCTTAGGAAAAGGACTTTGGTGTCTTTCAGTCTTTCATCCTGTTTAATGATTTCCAGGGTGCTGTATCCATCCAGGTTTGGCATCATGATATCCAGAAGAATAACATCCGGGGTCATCGTCTTTAAAAAATCCAGAACTTCAGTTCCGTCTCTGGCAATATAGACGTCGTAACCGTTCTTTTTAAAACTGTATTCCAGCGACATTAATATTTTGTGCTCATCATCTGCAATGATTATCTTTTTCATAAGAGATTTTTATAGGGGTTCAACTTCATTTCTACTGTCAAATAGTATTTTTTCGGGCATATTGATGGTAAAAGTAACGCCCAGTCCGCTGTTTTCAGCTTTTATGGTTCCTTTATGGGCCTGTACGATTTTTCTGGAAATAGCCAGTCCCAGACCGCTTCCCGTGGGTTTGATAATGTTTTGATTTTTAGATTGATAAAACTTGTCAAAGATCATTTCAAGGTCTTCTTCAGGAATATGCCTTCCGGTATTGAAGATTTTAATGATCAGTTCGTTTTCTTTTTGTGATAATTTGGTCTGTATTGTTCCCTGGTCATCCGTAAATTTCAGGGCGTTTCCTAAAATATTCTGGAAGAGCTGGATCATTCTGGCTTCATCGTATTCAAATATATACTGATTAAGAAGATTCACCTCGCTTAAATGAATGTTTTTCTGCTGAATCAAATGGAGCAGGGGACTGGCCGCTTTTTTATAGGTTTCAAGAATGTTGTTTTCCTTAATATTTAAAGCAATTTCGCCATGTTCAAGTTTGTCCAGATAAAGAATGTCGTTAATGATTTCGCTCAATCTGTCGGATTCTGTAATGATATTGTTTAAAAACTCTTTTTTAATCTCCATCGGAATATCGTCATCATCGGCTAAAATTTCTCCCGCAGAACGAATAGCGGTGATTGGGGTTCTCAATTCATGGGCTACGGAGTCAAGGAAATCGTCTTTCTGACGGTCTTTGATGATCAGGCTTTCGTTGGCATTTCTGAGGTCATCGGATAATTTTTGCAGTTCTTCAGACTGTTCCGTGAGTTTTTTGTTAAGGGTGATATTTTCTTTGGATTCTTCTAAAATATTTAAAACCTCTTTTAAAGATATTTTGTCTTCTTTCGTTACGCCTTCAATCAGGATTTTGGCAGAGGCGGTTCCAATTCGTCCGGCTAAAAGGTTTTCTGAAAATTTGATAAACCTTGAATCTGCGGTTTCGGCTTGAGAATCAATGTTGTATTTTAAATTAAAGATCCTTAACGCCTGTTCTGTTTTATTTTTGCCTAAAAACCTTTCAAGAATATTTTTAATATCTGAAACATAAGCGGTTCCACGCCATATGAAAGCATTTTCATGGTTTTGAATATATTTGTCGATATCTACATACAGCTCTGCAAAATTTCTCTCACGGTAATTTCCTTTAATGCTTACGGAAATAATGGCAAACAAAGCAGTATTTATTAGTAAAGACCAGAAAAAGATCTGTGAGATTCTGCTCAGATAAGGAATACTGAAAAATCCGAAGGCATCATACATATCTCTCAAAACACCTTTTAACTCCTGATTATAAGAAAAATAATATTGAGGAATAATCAATCCGAAATAACATATGGCAAGGCCTGCGAGTAATCCGGCTATAGCGCCTTTATAGCTTCCCCGTCTCCAGAAAATAGCTCCGAAAAATGCAGGAGCAAGCTGTGCGATCACCACAAAAGAGATCAGGCCTACAGAATCCAGTGAAGTTCTCAGGATAAAATATTTATAGAAGACAAAAGCCATAATGATCAGTGCGAAAATGCTGAACTTCCTGATGTTGGTAATGTTTCTTGTATTCTGCACCTCATTTTCAGATTTAAATTTTCCAAGCAGTCCGTAAGGAATGATGAGGTTATTGGAAAGCATGATCGAAAGAGTGATGGCAGAAATGATGATCATGGAGATGCATGAGCTCAGCCCTCCCAGGAATACAAAAACGGTGATCAGGGTATTGCCGAAATGTTGGGGAATCAGGATAGAGTAGAACTCCGGATTTACTTTCTGGCCGTCAAAAATAAGTCTTCCACCCCAGGCAATCGGGAATATAAATATGGTGAAGATTAAAAGGTACAGAGGAAAAAACCAGATAGCGGTTTTAATGTGTTTTTCCTGTCTGTTTTCTACAATGGCAGTGTGAAACTGTCTTGGAAGAATACAGATGGCTGTTGCGGAAATCATGCACAGTACCATCCAGTTCATAGCATCTTCAATACCATTGAAGGTATTTTTTTCTTTGAAATCTTCAAATTGGCTTGCCTTCTGGTAAATGTCTGAAAAGCCGTCGAATACAAAATAAATGACAAAAACGCCTAAAATAATAATGAAAAAAAGCTTTAAAAAGCTTTCCAGGGCAATGGCTGAAATAATTCCCAGCCGCTTTTCTGAGGCATCCACATATTTTGTTCCGTAATAAGAAGAAAATAAAGCAATCAGAACCACTACAAATGTTGCGTTGTCTGTAAGGATATTATTAGACATTGACGTTTCGGTAACGAGATGAAAGGTTTCTGAAATGGCTTTGATCTGAAGTCCGATGTAAGGAACAATAGCCAGCAGGCAGACTACCGTAATAATGGCACTGAAACTTCTGCTGTTTCCATATCTCAAAGAAATAAAATCCGCAAGGCTGCTTATTTTGTTAATTCTTGCAATGCGTACGATCCGGGTATTGATGTAAATCCATGCCGGAATGATCATAATAGGGCCGATGTAAATCGGGAGGTAATTAAGTCCGCTTGTCGCTGCAACGCCGATACTTCCGTAGTAAGTCCATGCCGTGCAGTACACTGCAAGAGACAGGGCATAAATGTAAGGGTTGTTAATCCACAGCTTGCTCTTCTTCTTCTCTGCTAAGTGGGCAACTAAGAACAAAAGGGCCAGGTAAAACAATACTACAAAAAATAATGCAAAGCTACTCATCATACCTTTTTACGATTACAAAAGAAACAATGATGGAAATCATCCAGACTGCGAACAGGTAAACAAGGATCATCGGATACCCGAAAACCTCCCTCTCACTGTTAAAAAGCATAGAAACAGGAATGCTGAAAGCAATCATCAGCCCTATACTCAGGATAATCAGTTTTTGTTCGTGTCTTTTTTTCATTATGTTCATGAATAAAGATAATTGATGAATCATTGAGTATTCATCAATTATCATTTATTTTTATATTTAAAGTTTCTCGTCAGAATATTCTCCGGTAAGGGCATAATAGCCGAAAACCGCCAGTCCTCCGGAAATAATCGGCATCAGGACGAATAAAATGATGATACCGAATACCAGATCTTCCTGTTTGCCCGAAGTGATCTTGGGAATTCCTAAAACCGTGGTTCCGAAATATCCCACCACCAGCGCAATAGCGATCCAGAGTATGCCTAATATTTTTTTTAGTCCGTTCATTTTAGTAGTTTTAAAATTAATAAAAATTTGAGTGATTCAATGCCTAATCGTGAATATTATTGTTCTTGTTTTTAAGATAAAATAATCCGATGATTAAACACACGGCAGCAACTCCTATCGGATACCATAATCCTTCAAGATACCATGTCGGATGGCCTGCATCTTTACCTACAGTCACAAGGTATGTGGCAACAGCCGGGAGAAGCCCTCCGAATACTCCGTTTCCAATGTGGTAAGGCAGTGACATAGAAGTGTAACGTATTCTTACCGGGAACATTTCTACAAGGAAAGCAGCGATTGGGCCATAAACCATGGTTACAAATATTACCTGGATAAATACAAGGAAGATCAGGTACCATTTCGTGTTGTCGGCCAGTGTGACTGATTGTGTTACTTTAGGTTCTTCCGCTTTTCCGTCTTTCATTACAGGACCTGCGGGCGACCAATGGGTAACGCTGTCTTTTTTAATTAAGGTGCCATCCGTATAAAGTGTTTCCTTGTGGAAGGTAATCAGACTGTCTGAAGCAATTTTATCATGAATTTTAGCGGTCCTTTTTTCTGTAATGCCATTGGCTGCAACCGTTTTGTTCTCAAGCTTTACGCTGTTGAACATACTGTCATATATCGGTCGGTAGGCTAAGATAGCCACCAGCATTCCGGTCATCATCACTGCTTTTCTTCCTATTTTATCCGAAAGCCATCCGAAAAAGACAAAGAAAGGAGTTCCTAAAAATAAGGCTGTTGCCATCAGGGAGTCTACCTGTGCAGATTCAACATTCATTACTTTCTGCAGGAAACTCATAGCGTAAAACTGTCCGGTATACCAGATTACCCCTTGTCCCATAGCTGCTCCGAAAAGAGCGAGAAGAACGAATTTGAAATTATATTTGTTGCCAAAGCTCTCTTTTAAAGGGTTTTTTGAGGTCTTTCCTTCACTTTTGGCTTTAGCAAAAAGCGGAGACTCCTTCATGTTTTTTCTGATAATATAAGAAACTCCCACCATAAGAATCGAGATCCAGAAAGGAACCCTCCATCCCCAGTGGTCAAATTCTTCTGCGGAAAGAGATGTTTTGGTAACCAGAATCACGATCAGGGAAATGAAAAGTCCTGCCGTTGCAGTAGTCTGTATCCAGGAAGTCCAGTAGCCTCTTCTGTGGGGTTGTGCATATTCCGCAACATAAGTCGCTGCACCGCCGTATTCACCGCCAAGGGCAAGTCCCTGAAGAAGTCTTAAAATAAGAACCAGAACGGGGGCTAAAAATCCTATCGTTTCATAACTGGGAATACATCCGATCAGGAATGTTGAGAATCCCATGATCAGTAACGTTACAAGAAAAGTGTATTTTCTTCCGATAATATCTCCTAATCTTCCGAAGAACA
The DNA here is from genome assembly GCF_001295265.1 of Chryseobacterium indologenes. Classification (GTDB taxonomy): domain Bacteria; phylum Bacteroidota; class Bacteroidia; order Flavobacteriales; family Weeksellaceae; genus Chryseobacterium; species Chryseobacterium indologenes_A. The sequence goes on from NZ_LJOD01000002.1 coordinate 406,409, forward strand.
GAGCACCGAAAGGTCTTACCACAAATCCTGCGGCAAAAGTGGCCAGTGTAGACAAAAAGGCTGCAGTTGGATTGTCTGCGGGGAAAAATTTCGTTGCCAGAACAATGGCTAAGCTTCCGAAAATATAGAAGTCATACCATTCTATCAAAGTACCGAGAGAAGAGGCTGTAATAACGCTCCAGATGGTGCGGTTTTTCTGCCTGTCGGTCATGTTCTCGTAGTTTTCGTGATGGTTTTCGCTCATATTGCTTGATTTTTTGATGTTAATTTAAATGAATATGGGGTTACAGGTAAATTTGGAACTGAACAATGAATTCGCCTTTAGAAGAAGGGGTTTCCGTTGGGTTTGTATATACCGGCCTTGTTGAATATTGCGTGGTGATTTTCGCATGATGACCATCGATAAACCAGTTAGCTCCTATGTCAAACTGTGATGATGATTTGTCGAAAGCTTCAAAGTTTTTATGGGTATAGGCTGCAAAAGGCTGAATTCTGACTTTTGGCTTTTCTGCCTGATTAGGCAGGAGTAAGCCGGCCTGTGCGTAGATAATATTACCTGTCCCGATGGTTGGCTGTAGATTTCCAGGGCCTGCAATAGCTTTATTCCCGACAAAATTAGGGTCTGTTGCGGCGATATTCATGATTCCGAGGTTCCTGATGTAATTCGGACCGAAATTATAATTGTAATATCCGGCATACGCAGAAACGGCCATTTTGTGCTTGGCTTCACCCAGCGGAATATCAGCAAATGCATCTACAGCAAAAAGGGTGATGTCATGCTTCTCGATAGTTGAGTTTACGGAAGTTCTTGTACCGTCCGCCTGATGGTAAAAACCAGCGCCTACATTGAAAACTTTCTTTGTTCCCAGGTATGATCCTACTTTAAACGGAAGGGTGTTGGATTCTTCATCAAGAAACTGGTATTCTACATATCCGGCCTTTGAAAAACTTGGATTTCCATTATTATCTACAGCCGCAGCTTTCGATGGATCTGTTACATTTACCGGAACAAGATCGGTAGCAAACGGTTTATTTAAGCTGAAACGGTATTCCAGCTTTCCGTACTTTCCTTTGGCAAACATTCCCAGCTGTCTCGCGAACTGGTCTGAATTATCAATCAGGGGCCAGGAAAAAATAGGGGAGTCTACCGTTAGGAAGTTAAGTGTTGAAGCCATGGTCATACGGGAAAGTCCCATGTAGTAATGAAGCCCTGCCCCTAAAGATAAACTGAATTTTCCGGCTTCTCCGGGTAAAATAACTGCATATTCATTCCAGGCATCATGAAAAAACAGCTGCGGTTTTTTACCATTTCCATAACCGCCTGTTCCGGAAGTTCCTGATGCTCCTCCATTGATAAAGGTTTGGTTGTTGATCCCGAAATGAGCAAGGATCATGTATCTTTTAGAGATCTGGGCATAAGCTAAAGCCCGTAATCTTCTGTTTCCCAGGCTCCATGAGTTGTCTGAAGGTTCGCCGGCTACCATGCTTCCGGGATTCATCTGAGTATTCCTGAGCCAGAACTGGTCCCATAAAATAAACCGGATGTATTTATCCCCGTCCTGGTTAAGGTTTAATTTTAATCCGCTGCCATAATCCGGGGAGCCTTGTGAGTATAAAGAACTGCTCATTACGGCTAATCCTATGAATGTAAGAATTTTCTTCATAAATTATCAATTTTTGGCGTTGTTTTTTATTGATGCCAAATTGTAATTAATAATTTGTTTACGAAAATTTAATATATATTTGTGTTAATAGTATAGTTGTTAAGGTGTAATCTGTAAAAATTAGGCCTGAATTCTATTGTTTATTCGTCTGTCATCTGTCATCTACTTCTTGAACCTTTCCCATTTAATCAGCATGTATTTGTCCGCAAACTGAGTAATGATAATCCCTGAATTCCTTATGTTTTCCTCTTGAGATATATATTCTATCAGCTCATTTTGTTTCAATATTTTGTAAACCGGGTGGAATTCTGAGTGGGGTGGCCTTGTGATATTGTATTTTTTAATCCAGGAACTTATTGTTACATGAGAAACACCGATAATCCTTTCTATTTCACGGTAGCTTAGGCCTTCAAGATAGAGCTGTAGTGCCTTTGTAACATAGTAATCATCAATTTGTTTCCCGAGTTTTTTAACGGTAAAGTAATACCCGCAGTCTTTGCAGTGAAAACGTTGCTTCTCTTTAATAATACCGCTTTTTACGATTTTAGAACCACTGCATTTGGGACATTTATTTTCCATAACTATACCTTTTTAGCAAATATATAATAATTTAGCAAATATATAATTTTCAATAAAGATAAATTTACCTGTTTATTCTCTTAAAACAAAAAAAAATATCTTTTTAATTTGGATTTAAAAGAAATTATATTTTAAATTTGCCAAAAAATTTAGATAAATAAATGGAAATAGAAATTTCCTCATGCGCACATCTAATGTATGTGAGTGAAATACAGCAGGAAATGTACGATTCTGCACAGCGTAGAGGAACAGGGATCGCCAAACGTTCCCTTGAATATTTGAGTAAGAAAATTTCAGAAGGCAATGCTGTTATAGCTACTGAAAATGGTGAGTGGGTAGGCTTCTGCTATATAGAAACCTGGTCGCACGGGAAATTTGTAGCCAATTCAGGGCTTATTGTTTCACCAAAATTCAGGAACGGAGGGGTGGCCACTCAGATCAAACAAAAAGTTTTCCAGCTATCTAGGGATAAATATCCCGATGCAAAAGTATTCGGGCTGACAACAGGACTTGCGGTGATGAAAATCAACAGTGATCTCGGTTATAAACCGGTGATTTATTCAGAGCTTACTCAGGACGAGGAATTCTGGAACGGATGCAAAAGCTGTGTGAACTATGAAATATTAATGATGAAGGAACGTAAAAACTGTCTTTGTACAGCAATGCTTTTTGTTCCTGAAAATAATAAAACAAACAGGGCTGCCGATGATCAGCCTGAAAATAAATATCATCATGAAATTCACCAGGCAGGTGTTGAAGATTCTCTTGATGAGTTCCACCTGACGATTAAAAATAATAAAAAGAATCCAGATGAAAAAGAAAGTCATCTTAGCGTTTAGCGGAGGTTTAGATACCTCTTACTGTGCAAAATATCTGAGTGAAACACTTGGGTATGATGTGTATGCGGTTACTGTAAATACCGGAGGTTTTTCGAAAGAAGAAGAAAAAGAACTGGAGAAGAAAGCTTTAAACCTTGGGGTGAAAGAATACAGGTGTGTAAACGCTCAGGAAGATTATTATAATTCTTGTGTAAAATATCTGATCTTTGGAAATGTGCTGAAAAACAATACGTACCCTTTGTCTGTGAGCGCTGAACGTACCATTCAGGCACAGGAGATTGCAAAATATGCAACAGAAATACAAGCAGATGCGATTGCCCATGGAAGTACTGGTGCCGGCAATGACCAGGTTCGCTTTGACCTGATTTTTCAGGTGATGTGTCCGGCGGTAGAAATCATTACACCAATCCGGGATATGGCTTTGTCCCGTGAAGAGGAAATTGAATTTTTAAAAAAACACGGCTATGAAATGGAGTTCCATAAAGCACAGTATTCTGTAAATAAAGGACTTTGGGGTACTTCTGTAGGAGGAAAAGAAACGCTGACTTCCAGAAATTATCTTCCGGAGGAGGCCTTTCCTTCACAGATCAAAGAAACCAAGCCTTCAGATCTGGAAATTGAATTTAAAAACGGAGAAGTGGCTGCTGTGAATGGAGAGTATTTTGAACATCCTGTTTATGCTATTCAGAAAATAGAAGAACTGGCTTCTGTGTATGGGATTGGCAGGGATATTCACGTAGGAGATACCATTGTAGGAATCAAAGGAAGAGTTGGTTTTGAAGCAGCGGCAGCCGCCGTAATTATTAAAGCTCATCATTTACTGGAAAAACATACCCTTTCAAAATATCAGCAGATGATGAAATCCCAGCTTTCCGATTGGTATGGAAACTGGCTTCATGAGGCCCTTTTCTTAGATCCCGTAATGAGAAATATCGAAACCTTTTTAACGGATTCCCAAAAAATGGTAAGTGGAAAAGTATTTGTAACTCTTCATCCTTATAGGTTTATTTTAAATGGAATTGAATCCAGCCATGACCTGATGTCCGATAAATTCGGAAGTTATGGAGAAGCCAACAGGGCCTGGAGCGGGGAAGATGTAAAAGGATATACAAAAATTGTAAGCAATTCCCTGAATATATACCACCAGGTGAATTCAACATTATCATAAAAAGGAGCTCCGATGGAACGACTTAACAGAAGACAGGACCTGGTCCCATCACCCATGAACTATCAATCATCAACCATTATTAACACAGGAATATCATTCGGAAAATGAAAAAAACAGTAGGAATTGTAGGCGCTAACGGCTACACAGGAAGCGAATTGGTACGCCTGCTGGCTTTTCATCCTCATGTGTCATTGAGTTTTTTATATAGCCGTTCCAATCCGGGAATAAAAATTTCAGATTTGTACCCGGATTTAACGGCGGTTTGTGAGGATGTTCTGACGGATCAGCCGGAAGAAACAGACATTCTTTTTCTGTGTCTTCCTCACAAGGAAAGTCAGAATTGGCTGGAGCAGAATCCCGTTAAGGACGAAACTTTGGTTATTGACCTGGGAAACGATTTTCGTTTGAACGGAGAATGTGGAAACAGAAGTTTTATCTACGGACTTCCTGAATTTAACAAAAAAAATCTGGAGGGAGCCAAAAGTATTGCGAATCCGGGATGTTTTGCTACAGCTATTCAGTTGGCATTGCTGCCTTTGGCTGAAAAAGGATTGCTGGACGAAGTTTTTACCACAGGAATTACGGGATCTACAGGTGCAGGACAGTCTTTACAGGCGACAACCCATTTTACATGGAGGAATGATAATATTTCAGCATATAAAACACTCACGCATCAGCATGTGGATGAGGTTTTAAAACAGCTGGTTTCGTTTAACCATAAAGATGTCAGCCTGAATTTTGTTCCGTGGAGAGGGGATTTTGCGAGAGGGATTTTTACAAGCTCCATGGTGAAGACAGATTTAGTACTTTCAGATATCAGTCAGTTGTATAGGGATTTTTATGCAGATGAACCTTTTGTAAAGGTAAGTGAAAAAGCAATTGACTTAAAACAGGTTGTCAATACCAATCGCTGTGTGATTCATATTGAGAAAAGTGGAAATGTAGCAGTTATTCACACGGCGATTGACAATTTGTTAAAGGGAGCTTCCGGACAGGCAGTTCAGAATATGAATATTGCGATGGGTTGGGAAGAAAACCTGGGGCTGAATTTGAAGCCAATTGCATTTTAAAGCGGAGGTTTCCGGTCTTGAATTTTTGTTTCAGGGAAAAAAAATTAATTAAAAAAACAAAATGAATTTATTCAACGTATATCCGTTATTTAATATAAATCCGGTTAAGGCTCAGGGGTCTTTTCTCTGGGATGATAAAGGAGAAAAATATCTTGACTTTTATGGTGGGCATGCCGTAATTTCAATTGGCCATAACCATCCGTATTATCAAAATAAACTTAAAGATCAGCTGGAAAAAATTTCATTTTATTCCAACTCTGTACAGAATAATCTGCAAAGTGAACTGGCTGAAAAGCTGGGAGGTATTTCCGGATATGAAAATTATAATTTATTCCTGTGTAATTCAGGTGCTGAAGCTAATGAAAATGCCTTAAAACTGGCCTCTTTCCATAATGGGAAAAGTAAAGTGCTTTATTTTTCAGGGTCATTTCATGGAAGAACTTCTGCTGCGGTTTCAGTAACAGATAATCCGAAAATTGTAGCTCCGGTCAACTTTTCAGAACGATTTATCAAATCCGGCTGGAATAATATAGAGCAGCTTGAAGAAGTATTTGAAATCCACGGAAATGAAATTTCTTCCGTGATTATTGAAGGTATTCAGGGGGTAGGAGGAATTATGATTCCTACGGCAGGATTTCTTTCCAGAATTAAAGAATTGTGTGAGAAATACAATGCCGCTCTTATTCTTGATGAAGTGCAGTCAGGATATGGAAGAAGCGGATATTTCTTTGCACATCAGGAATTTGGGATTGAACCGGATATGATTACAACAGCGAAAGGAATGGGGAACGGCTTCCCGATTGGAGGAGTGCTGATTCATCCGAAATTTGAAGCAAGTAACGGCCTGTTGGGAACAACATTTGGCGGAAATCATCTGGCCTGTGCAGCAGCAATCGCTGTTCTGGATGTAATGAAAAATGAAAACCTTATTGAGAATGCTCAGCACAGGGGTAAGTATATTGAAGATGAAATTAAAGATCTGCCACATATCAGATCTGTTCGAAGGAAAGGTTTGATGATAGGAATAGAGCTGGATAGAGACTGTTCGGAGGTGAGGAAAAATCTGCTCTATAACCATCGTATTTTCACAGGGAACTCCAATGATAAAAATGTGTTGAGGATTCTTCCAGCCCTGAATATCAAAAAAGAGGAAACAGATCTTTTCATCAATGCTTTAAAGACAGTATTGGAGAAAATCTAAAATCAATTTAAAATGAAATGGGTATACCATTTATCCATTAAAAACAGAAATTACCAAATGAAAAAGTTCACCTCTGTAAGTGATGTGGAAAACTTACAGGACATTATAAAGAAAGCATTAAAAATTAAAGAAAATCCTCTTTCAGAAACAGAGAAAGGAAAAGGTAAAACAATAGGTCTGGTATTCTTGAACTCAAGTCTGAGAACCCGTTTAAGCAGCCAGATCGCCGCCCAGAATTTAGGATTGAATGTATTGACCTTAAACGCTGCGCAGGAAGCCTGGAACCTCGAATTTGCCGATGGTGCTGTAATGAACGGGGATACCGTAGAACACATCAAAGATGCTATTGAAGTACTAAATCAATATTGCGATATCATTGCAGTGCGATGCTTTGCAGGAATGAAAAATAAACAAGATGATGTTAACGAAAGCATTTTGAGTCAGTTTGAAAAACACGCAAAAGTTCCTGTGATTTCTCTGGAATCAGCAACCCGCCATCCTTTGCAAAGCCTGGCAGACTGTATTACGATTACCGAAAACTGGAAAGAAGAACGCAGACCAAAAGTTGTTCTCACCTGGGCCCCTCATATCAAGCCGATTGCACAGGCAGTAGGAAACTCTTTTGCAGAATGGATGCAGGAAATGAATGTAGATTTTGTGATCACCAATCCGGAAGGCTATGATTTGGATAAGAATTTCACAAAAGAGGTTAAAATTATTCATGATCAGGATGAAGCATTGAAAGATGCAGACTTTATTTATGTTAAAAACTGGTCCTCTTTTGAGGACTACGCTGCTATGCCCGAAGTAAATGAAAATTGGATGCTGACAACTGGAAAACTCAAAAATACCAATAATGTAAAAGTAATGCACTGTCTTCCTGTCCGCAGAAATGTAGAGCTGAGCGATGAGGTTATGGATGGTGAAAATTCCATTATCTATCAGCAGGCAAAAAACCGGATATTCTCTGCCCAGGCTGTCTTCAGTGAAATTCTGGACAACATATAATAACAAAAACAAAAGCGTTCCAAAGGAATAATTGAGCAAAGGGCGGGATTAAATCCTGCCAAACTTTGCCCATATAATATCAAAAAACAACCATAATCAGTAATGAACAAGCTGTACATCATAAAAATAGGAGGCGCTCTGATTGACGATGAAGAATTGTTAAACCAGTTTCTGGAGCAGTTTTCCGGAATCAAGGAAAAAAAAATTCTTGTTCATGGAGGGGGTAAGCTGGCTACAACTCTGGCCGATAAGCTTGGTGTAGAACAAAAAATGATTAATGGAAGAAGAATTACGGATAAAGAGACGCTGGATATTGTAACGATGGTATATGCAGGCGGAATCAATAAGAAGATTGTTGAAAAATTGCAGCAGAAAAAATGCAACGCCATAGGATTTTCAGGAGCAGACGGAAATTTAATTAAAGCAAAAAAAAAGAGAGCATCCTGAAATTGACTTCGGATATGTAGGGGATATTAATAAGAAAAGTGTGAATAAAAAGCTGATTTCAAAATTAATTAAGCTTGATCTTATTCCTGTATTTTCTGCGATTACCCATGATAAAAAAGGAAATCTTTTCAATACCAATGCAGATACTATTGCTTCTGTGATGGCACAGGCTCTTTCGGAAAAATATCAGGTGGAATTATTATACTGTTTTGATAAAGAGGGAGTTTTAGAAGATATTAATAATCCGGAATCCGTAATCAGAAATGTTTCTGAAGAAAAATTTCTGGCATTGAAAGAACAGGGAAAGCTTCACAAAGGAATTCTTCCTAAGCTGGAGAACGCTCTTGGAGCTATAAAAAATAATGTAAATAAAGTGTTTCTGATTAAAGAAACCGAACTCAAAAACCATATAGAAGATCATCATGCAGGAACTGAAATCTGTTTATAATAAAGAAGAATTATTGAGCAACGCAGTAGAATTGCTTAAAAAACTGATTGAAATTCCTTCATTCAGCAAAGATGAGTTTAATACCTCAATGGAAATTGAAAGCTTCTTCAGAAAACACCAGATCCCTACAAAACGTTTCAAAAACAATATCTGGGCGGTGAATAAAAACTTTGATGTATTTAAACCGTCAGTTCTGCTGAATACCCATCATGACACGGTAAAACCCAACAAAGCATATACACTGGACCCGTTTCTGCCGATAGAAAAAGATGGAAAATTGTACGGATTGGGGAGTAATGATGCAGGAGCTTCTTTAGTTTCTATGGCTCAGGTTTTTTTACATTTTTATGAAAAAGAAGATTTAAAATATAATTTAGTTATTGCTTTGACAGCAGAGGAGGAGATTTCAGGATTTGATGGGATTGAAGCCCTGTTTCCGCAGCTACCCAATGTGGAGCTTGCTATTGTAGGAGAACCCACGCAGATGAATCTGGCGATCGCGGAAAAAGGACTTCTGGTTATTGATGGCGAAATGAAAGGAACTCCTTCTCACGCTGCTCATCCAAACAATGACAACGCCATTATAAAATGTATGGAAGATCTTCAGCAGATCTTAAACTTCAGGTTTCCTAAGATCTCAGAATATCTGGGTGAGGTAAAAATTACCTTATCAGGAATTCATGCCGGCGTGCAGCATAACGTTGTCCCGGAATCATGTTCTTTCACGCTGGATGTAAGAGTTACCGATGAATATTCCAATAAAGAAGCGTTTGAAATCATTCAGTCACAGATGAAATCAGAACTCAGGGCGAGGTCTTTCCGGCTCAATTCCTCAAAGATCGAAATGGATCATCCGTTTGTGCAGGCCGGATTGGGAATAGGAAGGACCACTTACGGTTCACCTACCTCCTCAGATCAGGCGATCATTCCGTGTACCTCCGTAAAAATAGGCCCCGGCGACAGCAGGCGCTCCCATACAGCAGATGAATACATCTATATAAAGGAAATAGAAGAAGGAATTGAAATCTATATCCGGATTCTGGAACAGGTTTTATAAAAAAGAAGAGACTGAAATTACCTCTTCTCATCAACAATACATGTTTTAGCTGTGCTCGGCAGGAAATTAAAGTGGAGTTTTTAATAAGGATTTATGCAAAAAGAAAAATTAAAGACAAAAGCTTTTAAATGTGGAGATGTTTTTTAATAGTTTTTTTACTGGTAACAGTATAGTTAAGGATCCCTGTCGGGCCGCTGAAACAATATTAAATAATTATTTATGAAAAAAATATGGCAAAAGGATAATCTTGCTACCAATATATTAGTCAATAACTTTACGGTCGGAAAAGACCTTGACTTCGATGAACGTCTGGCAAAATATGATGTTAAAGGCTCAATGGCTCACTGTAAAATGCTGGCAGAAACCGGAATTATCTCCGGGGAAGAGTCAAAACAGATGCTTTCCGTTTTGGAAACCATTCTGAACGATATTGAGAACGGTTACTTTGAGATCGATAAAGATGCTGAGGATATTCATTCCCAGATTGAAGCGATACTCATTGAAAAATTAGGCGATACCGGAAAGAAGATCCATACCGCAAGATCCCGTAATGATCAGGTTTTGACAGACATTAAACTCTATCTTTTAGATGAGATCCGTGAGATCACAACCCTTACCGATGAGTTTTTTCAGATTCTTACCGGACTTGCTGACCAGCATAAAAACGTACTGCTTCCTGGGTATACCCATTTGCAGATCGCAATGCCGTCTTCCTTCGGATTGTGGTTCGGAGCTTACGCTGAAGCCCTGCTGGATGATGTTGAGCTGCTTTTTTCAGTGAAAAACATCATTAATAAAAACCCCTTAGGTTCAGCCGCCGGGTATGGCTCTTCATTTCCGATCGACCGTGAAAGCACCACTTATAACCTGGGATTTCAGTCATTGAATTATAATTCGGTATACGCTCAAATGACCAGAGGAAAGTCGGAAAAACTTTTGGCCATGTCTATGGCTGCTTTGGCCGGGACACTTTCGAAATTTGCTTATGATGTATGTCTCTATCTCAGTCAGAACTTTGATTTCATCAGTTTTCCAAAAGAATTTACCACAGGAAGCAGCATTATGCCCCATAAAAAGAATCCGGATATTTTTGAGCTGGTTCGTGCCCGGTGTAACAGAATTCAGTCGCTTCCGAATGAATTGATTTTGCTTATCAACAATCTTCCGTCAGGCTATCACAGAGATGTACAGCTTACCAAAGAGATTCTTTTTCCTGCTATTGACTCATTAAAAGAATGCCTGGAAATATTAAATTATACCCTCCCGAATATTCAGGTGAAAGAAGGAATTCTTGAAGATGAAAAATATAAATACCTGTTTAGTGTAGAAAAAATCAATGAAGAAGTGAAAAACGGAAGCTCATTCCGGGATGCATATATCAAAGTAGGGCAGGAAATTGAAAACAATGAATTTGATTTTGAAATAAGAGAGCTGAATCATACCCACCAGGGAAGCATCGGAAATCTCTGTCTGGATAAAATAGAATACCAGTTCAATAAACTGAAAAATAAATTATTGGGTTGATCTTACAATATATGATGTATTGAAGATCTGTTAAAGTTTCGATTTCGTTCAGCTGGCAGCTCAGATAACAGCCATCATTTTACAATGCTGTCATGCTGAGCGGAGTCGAAGCATTTTTAAATGAAAAGGATGGATTTGTCCAGCCTTGTGATGAATTGAAAGAATGATTAAATGATTAAAAATTATTCCAGATCAATTTTAAACTTGGTAGACTTCTTCACCTCGTGAAGCACAATAGAACTGTGGTACTGTCCGATATTAGGAATATTTGAAATAACATTAACCGCGAAGTCATTATAGGAATTAATATCCTTAGCGATAATTTTAAGCATATAATCATATTCGCCGGAAAGACTGATGATCTCCTGTACTTCATCATGTTTACCAATATTTTTCTCAAAAGTTTCCAGAACTTTCTGAGATTGCTCCTTTAAACGGACATTGCAGTAAACCACGATATTCAGACCCAGCTTTTCACGGTTTAAAAGACCTACATATTTCTCAATGATGCCCTGCTTCTCCAGCTGTTTGATCCGTTCATACGTAGGAGTGAAGGTAAGACCAATCTTTTCTGATATTTCCTTAACAGATAAAGTAGAGTCTTCCTGGATAATGCTGAGAATCATTTTGTCTTTTAAATCCATAAAATAAATTTGAGTTGAAACAAAAATAGTATTTATAAATGAAAATAAGGAAAGAACCACCGTTTTAATTTATTTGAAAAAATGGTTTTGTAGATTCGTGAAATTTTTATATCTTTGCACCTAATGAATAAAAAAGCATTTATATCATTAGAATTACCGGGCGAGAGCGCCCTTTACGATATTTATTGTTATTAAGCGAAGATTTGTCTTCGCTTTTTTTATGCTCAAAAATTAAGAAATATGTTTACGATTACAGAACTTAGCACCGAGAGAATCAACAGTATACTGGCCGAAGCAATGGCTTTTGCCAACGGAAAAACTGCTAAAATTGAAGGAGAAGTTTTTTGCTCAAATCTTTTCTTTGAAGACAGTACAAGAACAAAGACAAGCTTTGATATGGCAGAAAGAAAACTGGGACTGCAGGTAGTTCCCTTTGATGCTTCCAACAGTTCTGTAAATAAAGGAGAAAGCCTTTATGATACGGTAAAAACAATCGAAAGTATTGGTGTAAATCTGGTGGTGATCAGAGACAAAAAAGACCGTTATTTTGAAGAGCTGAAAAATATCAGCATTCCTGTAATCAATGGAGGAGACGGAACAGGAAATCACCCTTCACAGTGTATGCTGGATCTGATGACCATCTATCAGGAATTCGGAAAGTTTGAGGGCCTGAAGGTTGGAATTGTAGGAGATGTAAAACATAGCCGTGTGGCCAACTCCAATGCAGAAGCCTTAAGAAGATTAGGCGCAAAAGTATATTTCTCAGGACCAGAACAATGGTTTGATGAAGGAGCTTTAATCAACGGAACCTATTTGGCAGTAGATGAGCTGATCGCCGAAGTGGATGTTGTCATGCTTTTAAGAATACAGCATGAAAGACATGACGCGAAAATGAGTTTCTCCGCTTCTGAATATCACAAAAGATATGGGCTGACCAAAGAAAGAGAAAGATTAATGAAAGATGGAGCAATTATCATGCATCCGGCACCTATCAACAGAGGCGTTGAAATAGATACAGACCTTGTGGAATGCAAACGTTCAAGAATCTTCAGACAAATGCAGAACGGAGTTTTTGCAAGAATGGCAATCCTAAAAGAAGCACTTGAACAAAAAGGATACACCTTTAAATAAAAAGAAAGAGCCCCGTAGGGGCGGCCTGTTAATAAAAAAAGAAAATCTAAATAAAAAAAATGAAGAAAAAATTAATACTGGAGTCCGGTGAAGTGTTTCATGGAGAAGGTTTCGGAGCAGATTTGGAAACTGCCGGAGAAGTAGTTTTCAATACCGGAATGACAGGCTATCAGGAACTGATCTCTGATCCGTCTTATTGCGGTCAGATTGTTTGTATGACCTATCCGCTTATCGGGAATTATGGTATTAACCGTGATGATTATGAGAGTATTGAGCCTGCCATTAAAGGACTTATCGTAAAAGAGCTTTGCGATCTTCCTTCTAATTTTAGAACTCAAATTACTTTAGATGAATTATTTAAGAAGAAAAAGCTTTCAGGAATTTCAGGAATTGATACCCGGAAACTGACGAGAATTCTTCGGAACCATGGAGTAGTGAAAGGTAAAATTGTCAATGCTGATGCCGATGAAAATGCAGTTGCTTCAGAATTGAAGTCAACTACCTTCCCGATTAATCAGGTGGAAGAGGTTTCTACAAAAACACCTTATGCTAATCCAAACAGAGGTTTCAAGGTGGTTTTGGTAGACTTCGGGGCAAAATTGGGAATTATCAGAGAACTTTCTCAGAGAAACTGTGACATTATCGTAGTTTCCCAGGATACCACTGCTGAAGAGATCCTGTTGATGAATCCTGACGGAATTATGCTTTCAAACGGTCCTGGTGACCCGGAAGATGTACCGCATGCTTTGGATATGATCAGAGGTTTGTTAGGGAAAGTTCCAATCTTCGGAATCTGTTTAGGACACCAGTTGATTGGACTGGCCTGCGGAGCAAAAACATTCAAACTGAAATTCGGACACAGAGGAGGAAACCATCCGGTACTGGATTTAGAGAAAAACAAAGTCGCAATTACTTCCCAGAACCATGGATATGCTGTAGATCAGGAAAGCTTAAAAGGAACAGATCTTATCGAAACGCACATCGCATTGAACGACAGAACCAACGAAGGGTTAAAACACAAAATCCACCCATGTTTCTCAGTTCAGTATCACCCTGAAGCAAGCCCGGGTCCGGAAGACGCAAATTACCTGTTTGATGAGTTCATTGATTTAATGTACCAATTTAAAAATGTACCAGTTTAACAATACTCAAAATGATCAATTTCGAAAACAATCCTTTAATTGAAAAAACTGTAAAATTCTCTCTAGATATTATTGAATTTTGCGAATTACTGGAAAGTCAGAAGAAATTTGTTATTGCTAAACAGTTATTACGCTCAGGAACAAGTATTGGGGCCAATTCTTTTGAAGCACAAAATCCTTACAGTAAAAAAGATTTTGTAAATAAAATAAAGATTGCAGCGAAAGAACTTGAGGAAACAAAATATTGGTTATATCTGTGTAAATACTCTAAAAGCTACCCATTTAATGAAGGTTTAGAAACACAGATTATAGAAATTGGAAAAATTATTTATAAAATTTTAAGCACAACTTTATCAAAGGAAAACGGTTCGTAAAAATTGTTACACTGTTAAATTGATAAATTGTTACATTTTAAACTTATGAAAAGAAACGATATAAAAACAATTTTAGTAATTGGTTCAGGACCTATCATCATTGGTCAGGCGGCGGAATTTGATTACGCAGGAACGCAGGCTTGTTTGTCTTTGAAAGAAGAAGGATATAAAGTAATCCTGATCAATTCAAACCCTGCAACCATCATGACGGATGTTGAAATCGCGGATAAAGTATATATCGAGCCGATTTCATTACAGTTTGTAAGTCACATCATCAGAAAAGAACGTCCCGATGCACTTTTACCGACACTTGGAGGACAGACAGGTCTGAATATGGCGGTAGAGCTGGAGAAATCCGGAATCCTTGAAGAGTGTAAAGTTGAAGTATTGGGAACAAAGCTTTCAGCAATTAACAGAGCGGAGGACAGGGATCTTTTCCGAGAGCTGATGAGGGAGCTGAATGAACCTGTTCCGGAATCGGACATCGTGAACACGGTAGAAGGAGCTTTAGGGTTTGCTGACGAGATCGGTTACCCTGTAATCGTTCGTCCGGCCTTCACAATGGGAGGAACCGGAGGAGGAATTGCTTCCAACGAAGCCGAACTTAAAGAAATTGCTGAATTAGGACTGAAGCACAGCCCTGTTACCCAGTGTCTTATTGAAAAATCAATTGCCGGCTTCAAAGAAATAGAGTACGAAGTAATGCGTGATGCCAACGACAATGCGATTGTGGTTTGTAACATGGAAAATATTGACCCGGTGGGAGTTCACACAGGAGACTCAATCGTAGTAGCACCTTCTCAGACGCTTTCAGACAGAGAGTATCAGCTGCTGAGAAATGCCTCTTTAAAAATCATCAGGGCATTGGGAATTGAAGGAGGATGTAACGTACAGCTGGCCTTAGATCCACATTCATTCGATTATTATATCATTGAGGTTAACCCTAGAGTTTCCCGTTCATCAGCCTTGGCAAGTAAGGCAACAGGATATCCGATTGCAAAGATTGCTGCGAAAATTGCCGTAGGATTAACGCTGGATGAGATCATGAACCCGGTAACAGGAAAAACATATGCTTGTTTTGAACCTGCCCTTGACTATGTGGTAACGAAATTCCCAAGATTCCCGTTTGATAAATTCGAAACAGCGGACAGAAGGCTTTCAACACAAATGAAAGCAACCGGTGAAGTAATGGCCATCGGTAGAAACTTCGAAGAATCTTTACAGAAAGCCATCCGTTCCCTTGAAACCGGAATCAGACACTTAGGATTAAAGACAAAACAGGCACAGGCGCTTACCGCTGAAGAAATCGAACGAAGAATCAAAGTATGTGACGATGAAAGACTATTCATCATCGGAGATGCTTTAAGAAGAGGATATGACTGGGAACAGATTGTAGAATGGAGTAAAATTGACAAATTCTTCATCTGGAAGATGAAAAAACTGGTTGATTTCGAAAAAGTGATCGCAGCCAATAAGTTTGATAAGGAAACTTTAATTCAGGCTAAAAAATTAGGATTTGCTGATATTAATATTGCCGTTCTTTGGGACGTAAAAGAGCGTGAGGTCTTCAACTTCAGAAAAGAAAACGGAGTAATGCCGGTTTACAAAATGGTAGACACCTGCGCTGCCGAATTTGAAAGTGAAACACCATACTTCTACGGAACTTACGAAGAAGAAAACGAAAGTGTGGTTTCAGATAAAGAAAAGATCGTTGTTCTGGGATCTGGACCAATCAGAATCGGGCAGGGAGTTGAATTCGACTACGCAACTGTTCACTCAGTTTGGGCCATTAAAGAAATGGGCTACGAAGCAATCATCATTAATAACAACCCTGAAACAGTTTCCACAGACTTCTCAATCTCAGATAAACTATATTTCGAGCCGCTTACAGAAGAAGATGTAATGAATATCATCGATCTTGAAAAACCTAAAGGTGTTGTAGTGCAGTTCGGAGGACAGACAGCAATTAACCTTGCCGATAAGCTGGCAGCTCACGGAGTACAGATCCTGGGAACTTCTCTGGAAGACCTTGACAGAGCCGAAAACAGAGATAAATTTGAAAAAGCACTTCAGGAGCTTGGAATTCCTCAGCCAAAAGGAAGAACTTCAACTTCAAAAGAAGAAGCCATTAAAATTGCTAATGAAATTGGTTATCCGGTACTAGTGCGCCCAAGTTACGTTCTTGGAGGTAGAGCAATGGAAATCGTATATGCAGAAGCAGAGCTGACACACTATATGGAGCATGCAGTAGATGCAAGCCCTGAACACCCTGTACTTGTAGATAAATACATGGTAGGTAAAGAGATTGAAGTAGATGCAATCTGTGACGGGGAAACTGTAGTTATTCCGGGAATTATGGAGCACATCGAAAGAGCGGGAGTTCACTCCGGAGACTCTATTGCCGTATACCCGCCGCAGAATATTTCACAAAGCGAAGTTGAAACACTCGTAGATTATACAAAGAGACTGGCAAAAGGATTGAATGTAATCGGATTGATGAATATCCAGTACGTGCTTTTCGAAGGAAACGTATATGTGATCGAAGTAAACCCGAGATCATCAAGAACCGTTCCTTTCCTTTCTAAAATTACAGACGTTCCAATGGCTAATCTGGCAACAAAAGCAATTCTTGGACAGAAATTAACAGATCTGGGCTACAAAGACGGTCTCGTTCCGAATAAAGAAGGCGTATTTGTAAAAGTTCCGGTATTTTCGTTCTCAAAACTGACAAAAGTTGACATCTCCCTAGGCCCTGAAATGAAGTCTACAGGAGAAGTTATGGGGAAAGATACAACACTTGAAAAAGCCCTGTATAAAGGACTTATCGCAGCAGGAAGAAAAGTTCCGATGCACGGTTCAATCCTTTTCACAGTAGCAGACAAGCATAAGCAGGAAGCAGCTGATCTGGCAGCAAGATTCCATGAGGTAGGCTTCAGGATCTGGGCTACCGAAGGAACTGCAAAATTCTTTGAAGAAAAAGGAATTCCGTGTAAAATAGGATACAAAATAGGAGAGGAAGATGTAAATCTGATCGATCTGATCCAGAAAGGAAAAGTTCAGTATGTAGTGAACACAACTACCAAAGGAAAGCAGGCCGAAAGAGACGGATTCCAGATCAGAAGAATGAGTGTGGAAAACGGAGTACCTTGTCTTACCTCAATGGATACGGTAGAAGCCATCTTAAAAGTAATCGAAAGCATGAGTTTCAAAATGGAAACCATGTAATCTGATTAAAAAAAATATTAAGTTAAACCTCACAGATCTTGAAATTCTGTGAGGTTTTTTTATTAAATTCGGTTGCAGATATTATGAATAAAAGAGTTTCAGGTAATTTTATATAACTTTAAAATTGAATCAATGAATATTCTAAAGAAATTTAAAATCCTTTATGGAGTTATTTTTATCGTTATTCTGTTGGGATGCTCAATACCAACAGATTTTTACATTCAGAATCTGACACAGACCAGCAAAGTTGTAAAAATCAATTATGGAAGGAAGATCACCAATGCCTTGAATAATGATGGCTATGGAAATTTCAGCTTCAATTATCAGGAAGACATTGTAAAGCCCAAAGCTTTTAAAAAGAATAAGGATCTGCGGTCCCTGAAAAAAATAAGTGTCAATGACTCTTTGATTACCATTGAAATTCCTCCGCATTCAACGGTAAGGATTGAAAAAGCACATAATTATTCCTGGACAAGAGACATCAGAAGTATCGAAATAGACGGCCGGAAAATCACTATTCAAGATTTACAGGAGAAGTCGGAAGAGATTAAAGACGATTATATTTACAAAATTCAATAAAAGACTTTCAGTAGATTTCTTTAAAACAGAAAACTTTACTTTCCAAAAGTAAATAAGAACCAATCTCAATGCTGTCCGGTACAAACGATAAACGGCTTGGAAATATGAAGGTTACAAAATATAAAGAACGCTTACCCTGATTAAAACTAATTAAAAATTAATAAAATATTCCATGAAAAAAAATGTGTTATGCTTGATTATCCTCATGTGCTTATTTTCCTGCAGGAAAGATCAGGAAATTTCTCAAAGTATGAGCGAAGAAGCAGAAACCTCTTCTTCTATAGAAAATCTGAATATCCAGACCAATTCTTTTATTGAAATTGACAGTACAGGTATTTTAATGTTTCCATTACAGATGGGGGAAAACCCTAGAGAAAACCAAAAGTACTCTTATAAGGAAATGCCGGATAATGGATATTGGAACATCATCTTTCTTAATTCAAACACAAATGAATATCATCTGCTTACAGAAAAGAAAACTTTGATCCTGGATTATGACTACAAATATGGTACGGAAGAAGGAATTAACATTGCCAAAAAGACCAATCATATTTTTTATGTCATAAGAAACCTTGATTTTAATAAGGACAAATTGTTAAATGAAAAAGACCCCGCTTATTTATTTGTTTCAGATCGGTTCGGGAAAAATTTCAGACCCATTTCACCGGCGAATTATAATGTGAACAGCTGGAAATATATTCAGTCTTCCAATAAAGTAATCATGACTGTAACAAAAGACAGCAATAATAATAAGCTATTTGATGATAAAGATGAGGTCATGGCTTTCGAAATTGTATTAGACCAATCCGAAATGCCTAAAGAAGTCTTTCAGCAGGATATTAAAAATACACTCAAAAAGTTGTATGACAGAGACTGGAAAAGGATAAAATAATAGGTTTAGTCTATGTTGGTTACATATTTTAACAGAATGAATAGACTGCAAAGTCTTTTAATGTAATCAATAATAAATATGAATAGAAATAAACAACCTCATGATCCTTCAGATTTTCTATAGATTTGATTTAAAAAACAATTTAGATTTTCACGGAATTATTTATAAATTAGAGCGTTATAAATAAAAGAGGCAGGCTA
This sequence comes from Chryseobacterium indologenes, assembly GCF_001295265.1. GTDB lineage: Bacteria > Bacteroidota > Bacteroidia > Flavobacteriales > Weeksellaceae > Chryseobacterium > Chryseobacterium indologenes_A. The sequence continues at coordinate 425,601 of NZ_LJOD01000002.1, forward strand.
TCCGGAAAAGCAGGAAATTTTATCAAACTAAAAACTTACCATGGCAGAATATCAGGCAAAATCCATTAATTCTCTCACTTTTGAAGTCACTACCGAAGGACGTGCAGTAGGAAAACTTATTTACAAAAGCTGGTTCAGGTTTAATGCTGAATTACAGACATCCGTTCATTCTTATCAGATAGAACCGAAAGGTTTTTGGGGGACCACCATAGAATTGAAGGATGATGAAAAGATATTATTGAAATTCAGATTGAACTGGAACGGAGAAATTGTTGTTCAGACCTATTTTAACGGAATAAAAGAAAGCTATGTTTTTAAATACAGAGGAGTCTTTAAAGAAATGTTTGTCCTTACCGACCAGGAAGGAACAGAGCTTATGGTCATGAAGCCGCACCTGAAATGGACTTCCATGAATTACGAATACCATATCACAACCTCGGACGCATTTGAAGCTTCTTCCTATAAAGATATTCTATTGCTCAACTCTTTACACTGTGCCAACTATTATATGGCGATGATAACGTCTGCAATGATATAAATAAGAAAATCCAATGTCCTCAGACTTTACTCCTATCCTGGAACATTTCAGCCAGTATATTCCTGTAAGAGAACCGTTCAAAAAAGAACTGCTTGGCAGACTGTCTTTTCAGGTTTTTGAAAAAGGAGAACTCCTGCAGGATGCAGATAAGATCTGTACCAAAAGCTATTTTATTGTTAACGGACTCGCAAGAACCTATTATCTGAAAGATGGTGCAGAGATCAGCGAATACTTTTCCTGTGAGAATGAATGGATTAACTCGCCGAAAAGCTTCATAGAAAGAACAAAAGATATTTATTACATCGACTGCCTTGAAAAAACAGAGACCTTCTGCCTGAATGTGCAGGATCTTGTATATTTATTTGATCATTTTCCGGAAATGGAGCGGTACGCAAGGCTTTCTATGGGAAATGTATTCGGTCATTTGATGGAACGTATTACCTCACAGAGATTTACGACTGCCAAAGAAAAATATGAACATTTTCTCAGGATTTACAAAGGAATTTATCACCGTATCCCTCTGGGAATGATAGCCTCCTATCTGGGAATTACCCAGTCTACACTCAGCCGGCTCAGAGCAGAAAAATAGCTTTTTTGATCTGGGACAAAAACAAATTGAAACCGTTAGTATAGTTTTGTCAAAAAAAAGCGATGAAACTACTATTCAAAACATTTCTGATCCTGTTTTTTGCATGCAGCATATTAAAAGCACAGGACACGCTTGTATCAAAAAATACAGATGCCGTTTTATATACTCCCCCAAAAAAGATCCGTGGCCTGATCGTGGGATTGGGCGGTTCAGAAGGTGGAAATGCCTGGACTTCCAATCGATGGAAAGCCGTGAGGGATCAGTTACTGGATAAAGGGTATGCATTTCTGGCGGTGGCTTATTTCGGGTCTAAAAATTCACCCCGCCTGCTTGAGAAAATCGAAATAGAGGATGTCCACAAAATTATCCGGATTGCAAAAAGTAAAATTCATACAGACAAAATAGCCGTGATGGGCGGTTCCAGAGGAGCAGACCTGGCATTATTGCTGGGAAGCCATTTTCCGGATATTTCCTGTGTTATAGGACTTTCTTCAAGCCATGCTGTTTTTCCTGGCAATACCGATCATTTTTCTACATCTACCTGGACCTTTAACCGTAAAGAGCTGCCTTTTATTCCTGTAAACGAAGCTGCTGTACCCTTTATGATGCAGGGAAGTATCAGAAAAGCATTCGAAGCCATGCTTCAGGACCGTGATGCAGAACAAAAAGCCCTTATAAATGTTGAAAACATCAAAGGCTCTATCCTCCTGATCTCCGGAACGAAAGATGAAATATGTCCTTCATCCGAAATGTCCGACGCCATGATTCAAAGACTTAAGCAAAAGAAATTCCGTTATCATTATGAGCATCTTAAATTAGAAGGAGGGCACTCAGAACCCTATAACCATTTTGATAAAGTCTTTGATTTTCTTCAACGTTACTTTTAAAATCTGTGAAATGTAGTAATTAGTACATCTGTGGCATTATTTTAATGTCTGTTATCACATTTGATCTCCATGGCCGGTTCTTTTTTATCAAGGAATGTAATAACCGTGCATCCAAAAGATTGAGAAAGAAACCCGAATATTACTATAGGCTTACCTTTCAGAAGATAACCTGTCCATTGGGAGTTATAATCTGCCACATCCATTTCAACACCGTTGAGCGGGTAAAATTCTTCTCCTTCACCCTCCTTCACAAAGGATTTTTCAAATACCTGTTCTTTTTTAGCATTAAGAACAACCAGCTTCCGTTCAGAAATTTGTCCGTTTTCAAGGAAATCCTGAAGATAATAGGTCAGGTCATCATATTGTGCCTGATAGGTTTTTCCATATTCCGGCTTTCCTCCCTGAAAATATTTTTTAGAAACCTCCGGATCGGCCTTTTTCCATTTAATAGGCTTCATTTTGTTTTCTGCAAACGGGTTTTTATTTCCAAAAGCAGCAACCGTATTATTGTAAAGGCCGTAAGACTCATCAGAACTTTTTTGAGAATGTACCTTGAATCCAAGCATATAAGAATAGCCTTCAATCTCATCACCTTCTGAAACATACGGACTGAGATAGGCAACAGCTTTGAGCGTATTGATAGGAAGTTTTTCCAGTTGATTGGTTTCGTAATGATAAATGAACAGGAAATCATTTTCTGTGAGATGAATGGCATCCAGCATTTTTTTTCTGTGCTGGGTATCCAGTTCAAGATATTTCAGTTTTTCAAAAGGAATCTGTTTCTGTTTTTTAATCAGATCTTCCGGGACAGGATGAGGATCATCATAAATATCCGAAACCGAAATAAAAGAATCCGTAAAGCTGTTATTATCGATGGAGTAGATATCAAACAGATTAAAATTTTTATAATCTATTGGGTCTTCTGCCTGTGTTGTTTTTATAGAGCTGTTGGCCGCTACCACATCAGGAATGGACTTTTTCTCCTCTTTTTTACACCCGGATATAACCACCTGGCAGGAAAGTAAGGCAGCGGCAGTATTGATTTTTATTAACTTTTTCAAAGGGAAATTTCCGTTGTTGTTTAGGTAAAACATATATTAATAAAGTTTATAATAAGGTTCTGAGTAATAGTGGCTTGGTTTAATGTAAGCTGTTTTTCTGTCAGCATCAAAGATCCAGTTGAATCTTCTTAACATATCCGCACCCAGATAATTTCTGGTCTGCATTTTCATTTCCCCTGTAAAAAAGCCTGCTGCAACATCCTTCAGGACGAAATCTCCAAGCTTAAAAAAGGGAAGGACACCCTGTTTGGTCGTAACAACCGTTCCGTTGGAGGTTTTCAGTTGTTTTTCTCCGGCTATTTTCAGGGTTTTGTCAAGTTCTTTTTCCTCCGCAAAATCATTACTGTAGAGCAATGCCCCGGAATATCCCGATTGCAGTAAGAATAAAGCTTTCTGCTGTTTTTTACCGTCAATAACATTGTCCGCATTAATGAAGAACTGATCATTATTATAAAATACCGGAATGGGCAGATATCCTTTCACATCAGGTTTTTTATCATAAACAACAAACGTATTGCTGTCGTAGTCAATTTTAAATGCTTTTCCCTGAAACAGCCCGGTTCCTATCTTGCCGTCCGCTTCATGGCCCGTAAGCTCATTGTCGAAAAAACGTACTTTATCCAGGCTTATCTTCCCGATATCCACCGTATTATTATCACTGATTTCATCTTTAAAGATAATATGATCCGCTTTACGTTGTCTTTGTGGCGAGACAGAAGCATCTTTCATAGCGATCTGGAACATCAGGTCCAGAGAATCCTTCTTATTAACCAGTGCTTTGACAATAATAGTATGGTGTTTGGTAATCCGGAACGGGATAACCTGCTGGGCTTTCGGATTAAAAAATCCGGCAGTGAGAAGTAACAAAAGACTTGTTTTTTTGAGCATGATCAGGGAATTAGTTATTTAAAAATTTAAAATTACCGATTATCTTTGGAACAGCAAATAATAAAATGATATGGTTGAAAAGCTGCTTCACAGCGGGCTCCGTTGGGAAAAGAAAGAATTCAGGAGGAATGAGTTTCTGAAAATCTCAGGAAGTACAGATACTCAGATCTATTTTGTTGAGAAAGGAAGTATCCGGATTTTCATGACGGATGAAAATGAAGAGCGCATCATCCGTTTCGGATATACCGGAAATATTATTGTTTCATTAGATTCCTTTTTATCCGGAAAACCATCAGAATTTTATATCCAGGCAATCAAAAAAACAACAGTAAGAATTGCTTCAAAAAAAGATTTTTATGAATTTATTTATGCCGATGAAGAGCACCTTAAGTTTTGGATTTCCGTCCTGGAAGATCTTGTGATTCAGCAGATAGAACGTGAAAAAGATCTTCTGATTCATTCACCGGGAGAACGGTATGCAAGAGTTTTGAACAGAAGCCCGAAGCTGTTTCAGGAAATTCCCGGTAAATATATTGCCAACTATCTCAGGATGTCTCCGGAAACTTTGTCAAGGCTTAAAAAATCTTGAGTTCAATCAAGATTCAGGAAAAGATAAAGTGGGAAATTTGCTGAAAAAATAAGATGAAAATTTCTTCAGCCCAACTGATACTTGATCTTCAGAATACCGTCCAAAATACCATTCAGACTGCAGAAAACCTGAAAAATAAGCCGGAAAATGAGCTGAATTTCAGAACTTCTGAAAACAGCTGGAGTGCTCTGGAGTGCCTGGAACATCTCAACCGTTACGGTCATTTTTATATTCCTGAGATCACCCATAGGATTTCAGCTTCAGAAACCTCTGCCCGGCCGGTATTTATTTCCGGAATTTTAGGAAACTATTTTGCCGGTAGCATGCTTCCGAAAGAAAAGCTAAACCCCATGAAAACGTTTAAAAGTATGAATCCTCTGTACAGCCGTCTGGATAAAAGCACTGTGGATGAATTCATCAGACAGCAGCATCAGATGTGGGATCTTCTGGAAAAAGCAAAAAATATTGACCTGAGCAGAACCAAGACAAGCATAAGTATTTCAAAATTTATTAAGCTGAAATTAGGCGATACATTCAGGTTTGTAATCAACCACAATATAAGGCACCTTGTACAGGCAGAAAGAGTTCTGAAGAATATCTGACAAATCCGCGGGGAAATTCCGGAAATTGATTACCTTTAATTCAATGGAAATCATCTACCGAAAAATCATACAGACCCCATTGGGCGAAATGGCAGCCTGTGCCGTAGATCAGGGAATCTGCCTGCTTGAATTCACCGACCGGAAGAATATTGAGAAACAGTTTACCTCTTTATCAAAGGTTTTAAAAGCGGAAATTAAAGAAGGAGATCATTCCCTTTTCCAACAGCTGGAACAGGAACTGAAAGAATACTTTGAAGGAAAGAGAAGCTCCTTTGAAGTACCTCTTTATACAACCGGGACAGCATTTCAGGAAAAAGTATGGCAGCTGCTCCGCGAGATTCCGATGGGAGAAATCAGAACCTATAAACAACAGTCTGAATTTTTAGGAAACCCTAAAGCAATCCGGGCCGTTGGAACCGCCAACGGAATTAATAAAATAGCTATTCTGATCCCCTGTCACCGGGTTATTGGCTCAAATGGTGAGCTGGTGGGCTATGCCGGAGGAATCTGGAGAAAACAAAAATTATTGGAGTTGGAAAAGGCTATTTTATTTTGATTTTTGTAATTTTATACAAAATTTTACACGTGAAAAAAATATTAGCAGCACTTTGCATATCAGTTTCAGCATTCAGCTTTGCACAGGATTATTCTGTGCCGGCAGCAAGCCCACGCCAGAAGGTTGAGCAACAGTTTTCAATGTCCAAAATCACAATTGATTACGGAAGACCGGGAGTAAAAGGACGTAAAATATTCGGGGAACTTGTTCCTTACGGGCAGGTTTGGAGAGCCGGAGCCAACTCCTCAACAAAAATTACATTCGGACAATCCGTTAATTTTGGAGGGAAAATAGTTCAGGCAGGAACTTATGGTCTTTTCATCGTACCTACTGAAAAAGAATGGAAAGTTATCTTAAATAAAGATTTCCAGCAGTGGGGAGCTTATACTTATGATCCTAAACAGGATGTAGTAGACGTTACCGTACCGGTAAACAAATTGGCAGACAAGCAGGAATGGTTTGAAATTACTCTTAATCCTACCGATGAAAACTCTGGAAACTTAGTAATCAAATGGGATATGGCTCAGGCAGAAGTTGCTTTAAAACCGGCAAAACCGGATGCCGTGATCAAAATTTCAGATAAGCTGAAAGAAATCAAGAAAATTGAGTCTGATGCTGCAAAAACAAAAAGCTAAGCAATGAATTTTTCTGTACAGCCTGTATTGGAAAATCAGGAATACCAGTTAATCCCCTTACAGCAAGGGGATTTTGAGTCTTTATACGAAGTGGCCTCCGATCCGGAAGTATGGGAACAGCATCCCAATAAAGACCGTTACAAAAGGGAAGTCTTTGAAAATTTTTTCAAAGGAGCAATAGAAAGTAAAGGCGCTTTTAAAATTGTTGAAAAAGCTACCGGAAATATATTGGGAAGTACCCGTTACTATGATTTTGATGAAAATGACGGCCATATTTTCATCGGTTATACCTTCTATGGAACAAAATCATGGGGAAAAGGAATCAATCCTCAGATAAAAAAGCTGATGCTGGATTACATCTTCCGGTTTGTAAATAAAGTACATTTTCATATCGGGAAAGAAAATTTCCGTTCACAAACGGCTTTAGAAAGACTTGGTGGAAAGAAGATTGCCGAAGAGGAAGTAGCTTACTTTGCAGAACCCACCAGAACCAATTTTGTATATGAAATAAAAAAAGAAGACTGGATATGAAAAAATATAAAATCCAAAAATCTCCGTTCGTAGTTCCTACCACAGACGGAAAACTTATTGAAGAGCACTGGGGAAATTCAACCGGTAACAGCGGAATTTCCATTGCTCATATGATAGCCCCTCCGGATTGGAGTGAACCTCACCAGACCCCTGAGTTTGATGAATTCACATACATTATTTCCGGGAAAAAACAGTTTGAAATAGACGGTGAAATTGTCGTGCTGGAAAAAGGAGAAAGTATTTTAGTGGAAAAAGGAGCCAGAGTGCGTTACAGCAATCCGTTTTCTGAAGCCTGCGAATACCTTGCAATCTGTCTTCCCGCATTTTCTATGGAGCTGGTAAACAGGGAAGTGGAAGGAGTAGATTAATATAACAATACGTATTTGCAGGAGTCACCAGTACATTGTTAAGCCAAAAGCTGAACAATACCGATTCCTGTACAGAATAAAAAAGGCAGGTTTGCTGACTGCGAAACTGCCTTTTTATTAATTCTTATTTTAACTTCATTTCAGAATAAGAATATCCGAACCTATAGCTAAAAAGACCTGCCGGACTTGCTGTACTTAAGCTCTCTAACCCGAAGTCAGGTTATTTTAAAATTTCTTTCAGGAACATCAGCGTATGGTTCCAGGCTCTTTTGGCCATAACTTCATTATAATCCGGTGATTTCGGATCTGTGAAAGTGTGCTTTGAGTGGGCATATGTGATGATCTGCCAGTCGGCATTCCCCTCATTCATCTCCTTAATAAGGTTATTGTAATCTTCAGGAGTTACACTTTTATCATCAGCCGGGTTTTCAATAAGGATTTTAGCACTGATGGGGTTATTTTTTCTTGTCTGATCCTTACCAAGACTTCCATGGATAGAGACTGCACCTGCTACAGGAAGATTTCCCCTCGCAGATTCCAGTGCTCCCGTTCCTCCGAAACAATATCCGATTACAGCGATTTTGGCAGGAATAGCTCCGTTTTTCTTAAGCTGCTCCAATGCCAGTGAAATCCTTTTCTGATAAGCATCGTAATTTTTCTTGTAATATCCAGAGGTCTTAGAAGCACTTTCGTTATCAGCAGGAATATTTCCTTCTCCGTAAATATCGGCAATAAAAGCGATGTAACCTTGCTTTTCAAGTTCAGTAGCAGCCGTTTTTGCTTCCTGATCAATACCTTTCCAGGCAGGAAGAATCAATACGCCGGGCAGTTTTTTTCCGGCATTGGAAGTGATCATTCCATTAAGCTTTTGGCTGCCGTCCTGATAAGATAAAGGTTTAAGGCTTTGCCCGAAAAGGGCTCCTGAAGCCACTATCATTGTAGCAGCTAAGGCCGAACGTAGAGGAAATCTAGTTTTGGTAAGATTCCCATGTATTGTTTTTATACTCATAAGTTATCGTGTTATTTATGCCATTTATATAATCTGTAACTTCAATTTTATAAGGATTTTTGAAAAATATATGTATACGTATGGGGATATATAAATTTCCTTTTCCTGCCGCGGGTATTATGATTCTTTTTGATTGCTGGTCATAGTATTTAATCATATAACTAAAGGTAGGATCACCGATAACTTCGCGGTATATATCAAAATCTTCACGGGGTATTTCAGTTGAAAAATAAAGAGTTTTATTATACTTTTTTAAAAGATATTGAATGAAACTTTTATTCCAGAATTTACCCACAAGAAAGTTATATTCTTTATAACGGTCAAAAAAATCAACTTTCATACCTTCAGGAATATTTTGTGCATAGTATATAGCAAGAAAAGTATTTCTATCCATCAGTTCTTTTTTGGACCTTTTTTTCATGATATCATCCACAATCTTTCTGTTGATAGTATTGTAAATCTGTTCAATATTCCCGTTTAAGGCCACATCAAAGTTCTCCATCTTTTCAGGAGGGTATACTTTGCCCAATTCGCAAAGCTGCTGGGAACATCCGTTTCGTTCAGGAACTCCCGGAATAGTAGGGCAGGCATCATCCTTATCCAGGATTCCGTCACCATCTATATCCGTCCACGGGCATCCGTTATTTTCAGAAGGTCCGGGTACAGCAGGATACCCGTCATCCTTATCTGGTATACCATCCTGATCCGCATCTGGCCACGGACATCCGTAATTCTCTGCAGGACCCTTTTCATCAGGGCATTTGTCCAGATAAAACAAAATATGGTCCTGATCTTCATCCGAAAGACATATTTTCTTACTGAATTCTTTACGGCATTTTTTTAAATTCTCTTTGCCTTCTGTATTTTGGGCATGGTAAGAAGTACCTGAGAGTATCAGTAAAAATAAAATTTTCTTCATGGTTATAAAAAATCCTCAACTAAAGTAATAAAAATAACTTAGATTGAGGATTAATGTATTGTTTAGGAATGAAATACGATCAGAATAGTATACCCAAACCAACCAGTTCCTGTTTGAGATCCGTATCCGGATTGATTTTGATGGTATGAAAGCCCAATGACCGGGCCGTTTCAATATTTTTTGGATTATCATCGATGAAAACGGATTCTTGTGCGTGAATATTATATCTTTCCAATAAAACATACCAGATTTTCGGATCGGGTTTAATCAGTTTCTCTGTTCCTGAAACCACAATTTTCCCATCAAACAGCTGGAAGAAATCATAGTTTTCCAGTGCATAAGGAAATGTTTCTTCAGACCAGTTCGTCAATCCGAAAAGATGATAATCCGTATCAGCCAGCGCTCTCAGGATTTCTACGTTTTCGGGAATATCACTTTTCAGCATTACGGTCCAGTTATCATAATAGGCTCTGATTTCCTTTTCCCATTCCGGGAATTTTTTTACCTGGATTTCTGTGCCCTCCGCTAAAGTTCTTCCTCTGTCCTGTTCAATATTCCATTCATCCTGTGCAATGTTTTCAAGGAAATATTCCATTTTTTCATCATCATTAAAGTAGGTTTTGAAGAAATACCTAGGGTTCCAATCCATCAGAACACCGCCAAAATCGAATATAATATTTTTAATTTTCATAGTAAATCAAATGTTGAACCTGCTTAAATTTTTGAGCTAAAAAGTGCTTAAAAAAGTAAGCAGTTTAGAGTGCAGAAAAGAACTGCAATTCTGAAACTCATCAACAAAGATAACTGGAAAAATGGATTGGCAAAAAGGGATTTAAGAAGAATTTTTCAACTTCATAAATTCACAATTCGTTTAAGGCTTAAGTACCATCCAAAGGTCTTTTAAGTCAGGAATATAAGTGGTGATTAATGATGCATTTTGTTCCGGGTAATCTTTTGCTTCCAGGCAACCCCATTCACCCTTTGTTCTATACGGAATCACCTCTGCCCAAAGTGCTTTAGAAGGATCAATGGCCAGTAAAGCAGCTACAGTGTCGTGGAGCGCTTTTTCTTTGAGTTCTACGGCATCCAGAAACAAGCTGAGACCTTTGTTGTGACTTCGAAATGGAATAAGCAGTTCAGCATCCGCTTTTGTAAATATAGCACCATGACATACATTTTTACTGATCATACGTCTTTCGCTCATCGGGGTCGAAAACAGCGCTTCAGCAGCAAGAGGATTACCGTTCAGGTTAAAGGTTGCACAAGTGCGTTTCCCATCGAATTTCTCCAGACGGTATTCTTTAGGAACGATATTGTCTCCTGCAAAGCCTCCCTGACAAAACCAACGATTGAAGAAAACTCCGGTTTCAAATAAAGCATATGGATTTGTAAGGGCTGCCCCGGTTAATAAGGTGCAATCGGGAAACTGACGAAGTGTTTCTGCCATGATGTTAGCCGCAGTATCATCTGCTTCTGAATGTTTGAAATTTCCCACCCAGTCCCGGTGAAAATCGGAAACACGACTGGCAGCAGATTTAGGAGTGCCGGCTCCAATGCGGACATCTTCTCTGTCAAGAATTCGTAAAATATGACGTACAACACCAATCTGGTCTGTTCCGCCCGGATGTACAGAAACACTCACCAGGTGAACCAGTGGATGGGTTGCCAAAATAGCCAGGGTCATAGAGTCATCAGGATCGGCAGTTTCCATATCGAAATGGAAAGGTAATTTAGGGGACATGAAATAATTTTTGTTTAATGTATTAGTTTTGGCTGTAAAGATATAGAAAATAAAAATGATGTTTTATGGAGGACAACTATGCTTTATTTCTTGAATTTCGGAAGATGTCATTTGAGGAATAAAAAATTAAGCAAGTTTGTTATTTATACTTCCAGACATTCTTTCCAGGACAATAGTATTTCTTTCCAGTCTTCTAATGGAATGATTGTTTTGGGATAACCTTCCTGCCATAATTCAAAATGATCGGGCGTGATATGCGCAAACCAATAACTTTTTGCCAGTCCGTCTCCATAATCAGGATCATCAATGCCGGAAAAATTGCCGGATAGGGCCAAATCCAGATCAGCTACGAAATCATCAATATCATCGGGATGCCTGAAGCTGAAGATATAATTAGCGATCGGACTTCCGGAAACTATTCCATTGAATTTTTCTGATGTTTTTTGCATGATCAGATCATACTTTTGTAATACTGAGTTGTTCAATGTCTCAAAAAATTAGAATTTACCCTGCAAAAATCAGGAAAGTTTTTTATTTAACTCCATTTAGGAAGGATGAGTTTAAAAAAAAAAATAATATGCTGGAAAAAATTGTGGTTGATCAAGTGTTTGTATGATAAGCCTTATAGAATAATTGTTGTGGTCTTATTGTGTTTCAACATGATATTCTGAATCTAAAAAACCTGAGAAGCCTGTATGATCTGTGAAAGGCTAATTATTCCGGCTTATAAAACAGATACTGTCCGTTTTCATAATACGCGTTGATATGCTGGAGGCCATTGGTGAGAATAATTTCCTTCGCTCCGATAACTGAATTATATCTTGCGGTCTGCTCAAAAGTTTTTTCCGTTAATTTAATTTGCGGAGCCTTACATTCAATCAGGATTACAGGTTCTGTTTTCTCTGTGATTAAAAGGTCAATTCTTTTGGTAAGCCCGTTCAGAACAATCTTTTTTTCTGTGATAAGCGCAGAGGCAGAGTAAGCTTTTACCGTAAGATAATAATGGACCCAATGCTGCCTTACCCATTCTTCAGGGGTAAGTAAAAGATAAGTTTTGCGGACCAGATCATAAATAAAAAACTTATCTTTGTCTTTCTTGAATTTAAAATCAAAAGTTTCCTGAAAATTCAGTTTTGGAAGTTCCATTAATACGATGAAAGAATTAGATTTAATCCTCAAAAATATTAAAAATAAAGAAGTTTTACCTATTTATTTTTTCCACGGAGAAGAACCTTACTTTATTGATGTTGCTGTAAAAGCCCTTGAGCACAACTTTCTGGAGGAAGATGAAAAAGCTTTCAACCAGACAGTGGTGTACGGAAAAGATACCTCTTACCAGGAAGTTCTTTCACTGGCAAGACAGTTTCCGATGATGGGAGATAAGCAGGTGATTATTGTGAAAGAAGCACAGGACCTGAAATTTAATGAAGAGGAAAACCGGATTCTGGAAACTTATGTAGAAAATCCTGTACCTTCTACAGTATTGGTTTTTGCGCATAAGCATAAGAAGCTGGACAGCAGGAAGAAAGCAGCAAAGGCACTGGACAGGGCAAAAGTCCTTTTCTTAAGCGAATCTGTGAAAGACAGCGGCCTTGCAAAATGGATTGCCGACGAATGTGCCAGCCTAAAGATTAAAACAGCTCCGAATATCTCTCACCTCCTTGCAGAATATCTGGGCAACGATCTTTCAAGAATAGCGAATGAGCTGAATAAGCTGAAAATGATCCTTAAAGAAGGAGAAGTCCTGGACGGGACAATCGTGGAAAACCATATCGGGATCAGTAAAGAATACAATGTTTTTGAGCTTCAGAAAGCTTTGGGAACCAAGAATGCAGATGCAGCCTTTAAAATTGCACATTTCATGGGCAAAAACCCTAAGAACAATCCTTTTGTCATGATGCTGGCAAGTCTTTACAGTTATTTTTCCAACGTGATCATTTATCAGACTATGGCCGGGCAGCCGCCTCAGGTAATCGCTTCACAGATGGGAGTGAATCCTTATTTTGTTAAGGACTATGCAGAAAGTGCACGTCTTTATCCTTTGAAGCATGCTACAAGAGTCATTTCTATCCTGAGAGAATTTGATATGAAAGGGAAGGGGCTTGGAGCAGTGAATATGGGAGAAGCAGAACTGATTAAAGAGCTGGTGTACAAAATTATTAATGTAGATAAGATTAAAATGAAGGTCTGATCTTCAGCATCAGAATAAAAGCAGAAGTTTCATATCTAAAAAGATAAGCTGGTTTTATGATTAAAAATATTTTTCTGATTGTTTTATCGGTAGTTCTGTCCGGATGTGCTGTAAAGAATACGGCGGATAAAGTGGTAAAAGAAGAACAGTATGAACTGCACAGGGCACAGAAGCAGAAAGCGGTTCTTGTTTTATTTCCTTGCTTTCCATGTGATAGTGAGCATACAAAAGCTGAAGCGGGATTTCTGAAGGATATTGAAAAAAAAGGAATCAGCGTTTTACTTCTGAATTACAATAGGAAACTATTTTTAACTGAAGCTGAAAAGAAAGAATATGCCTCGGCTTTAGATGCTATATTCGATAAGAATAAAATTGAGAAGAAGAATATATTTATCGGTGGTTTTTCCAGTGGCGGAAATGTCGCGCTTCTGCTTTCAGACTATCTCATTAAGAATAAAAGTTCAGTACAGCCTAAAGGGCTTCTGGTGGTAGATTCTCCGGTTGATCTTGAAAAGCTGTACCATAATGCAGAAAAGGATGTTGCTGCCAATGTGGATCCGGATGCTGCGGGAGAGGGAAAATTTCTTCTGGAGCTGTTTGAAAAGGAATTGGGTAAGCCGGATGAGAATCCGGAAAGATATAAAGACGTTTCTCCTTATCTGATTTCTGTAAATTCAACGGAAAATATTCAGTATTTAAAAGGAATCAAAACACGCTTTTATTGTGAACCTGATCTGGAATGGCAGCAGCAAAACAGAGGCCGGACTTTTGAAGGTCTTAATGCTTTTATGCTGAAGAAAATGCATCAGTCACTTACCCATCTTGGAAGCCGTACCTCAGAATATATAGAAACCCGGAACCGGGGAATACGGGCCAACGGAAAAAGGCATCCCCATTCATGGAATATTGTGGAGCGTGAAGAACTGGTGAAGTGGATGCTGGCAAAATAGAGTTTGGAAACAGGCAGAATTGCTGTTTGAGCACTCAATATACAATTCAGTTTCCGGACTATGAACTTTCCGGTCAGTAACAAACAGCTGGGAATAGGACAGATAAAGCATTTATTGACAATCGGCATATCTGTTATTGACAAGTATCATTAAAATAACTTTAAAAAAACATTAAAAATTACGAAATTAGCAGACTTTAAAATTAAATCTTTTGAACAAGTAAATTTATGGAACAAAATATTTTAGATTGTGTGATCGTTGGATCCGGACCTTCTGGTTTTACAGCGGCTATCTATGCCGCAAGAGCAGATCTGAAACCTGAACTGTATACAGGTTTGGAACCGGGCGGACAATTAACAACAACTACGGAAGTGGATAACTTTCCAGGGTATCCGGCGGGGATTACAGGGCCTGAAATGATGATGGACCTTCAGAAGCAGGCAGAAAGATTTGATACCAAAGTTCATTATGAAATGATTACCAAAGCTGAATTCTCCAAAGAAGTAGGCGGTGTTCATAAACTATATGCAGGAAACAAAGAGATCTTTGCCAAGACGGTGATTATTTCTACGGGAGCTACAGCCAAGTATTTAGGTCTTGAAGATGAGAAAAAATATGCGGGAGGAGGTGTTTCTGCGTGTGCTACATGTGACGGATTTTTCTACAGAGGGAAAGATGTTGTGGTAGTAGGAGCAGGAGATACAGCAGCCGAAGAAGCTACTTATCTTGCAAAACTATGCAGAAAAGTAACGTTATTGGTGAGAAAAGATGTTTTCAGAGCCTCAAAGGCAATGGTTCACAGGGTAGAAAACACTCCGAATATTGAAGTGAAATTCCACCATGAATTAATCGGGATAGAAGGTGAAAACAGCCTGGTAGAAAGAGCCGTAATCATTAACAACCAAACTCAGGAAACTTCTACGGTTGATGTTGAAGGAATCTTCATCGCTATAGGCCACAAGCCGAATACAGATATTTTCGCAGGTCAGGTTGATCTTGATGAAAACGGATATATCGTTACAGAAAAAGGTTCTTCCAGGACTAACCTTCCGGGCGTATTTGCTGCAGGAGATGTTCAGGACCATATCTACAGACAGGCCATTACAGCGGCAGGAAGCGGTTGTATGGCTGCCATGGATGCAGAGAAATATTTAGCAGAACTGCATTAGAGTTCAGCTTATTAAAATAAAGGAAGACCGTCTTGAAAAAGGCGGTCTTTTTAGTTTCGTATTGAAACTATTCTGAATGTTAATTTTATAAAATGTAATTAAACTCAGGCTTTTACGGTTAACCATAATATTTATTCTGTTTTTCCGGCTACTTTTGAACGGCAATTTTAAAAATAACCGAATGGATGAAAATTTAATTCCTTCAAAATTTGATTTACTGACAATTGTTAACCTGGTGGCTCCCTCGCTTGAAGACATCAATACGGAAATAGACGAGCTCAGAAAAAGTCATCCTAAACTGAACAACAATGAGCTGTCGAAGAAATATTCTCAGAAAATAATAAAAAACTATACAAGCTTTGGGGTTGCCTCTGCTTTACCCAGCGTTATCCCGGGAGTAGGAACATTGGGACAGGTTGTCATTGAAGGCACAACCGTTACCGCTGATCTCACCTTAATGATGAGGCTCATGGCCAAGATCTGCTATGGAATAGGCGTAATTAACAGCAAAGATATGGAGCAGGGGTTTAACCGGGATTTTATTCATGTTCTGGGAGTCTGGTGCGGAGTTATTGTTTCTGCTAAAATAGCGGCTGAGAAAATCGGAACTAAGGTGGCTATTGCCCAGTTTAATAAAAATGTATCCGGTAAGGTACTGCAAAAGATTAATAATAGGGTGAGTATCACAATATTTACCAAATGGGGTACAAAAAGAGGAGGCATTGCATTGGGTAAGCTCATCCCATTTGGCGTAGGAGCAGCTGTTGGCGGTGGTTTTAATTATTACACGATGAATAGCTTTTCAAAAGCAGCGATAAAGCATTATGAATCGGATGATCATGAGGATTATATTGTGATTTGATCTTAGTTATTACCTTTTCATAAAGGCATAAAGGCTGCAAATAACCATTTTTGGAATTGTTTTTTTACCTCCCATAAAGTACTTCATACTTCAAACAAAATACCTAAATTTACCTTCCAATCAAAAATAAAACATGGAAAGAAAGGTTATTAAAATTAAGCACGTTACAGGAACTTATATTATCGAGGTGCCCAATGGAGCACTGAATGAAATGAAAACACAACTGGACAAGTGCCTGAACGATGAGCAGGGAGCTATTGTTGTGAAAGGGGAGGATGGAGATCAGTTTGTATATCCGTCTGATCTTCTAAAGAACAGTTTTATTTCAATAGTAGACAGGGAATAATGGGTGCTCTGAAAAAATAACTTCCCTGATTTTAAGTCTATTATTAAGTTTTGTTGAAATTTCTCACACAAAAGTTTTGCAGGAAAGTGAAATCGTTCTATATTTGCACCACTGAAAACAACGGTATAGCCGAAGTTCAGGGAGAGTTGGCAGAGTGGTCGATTGCGGCAGTCTTGAAAACTGTTGACTGTAACAGGTCCGGGGGTTCGAATCCCTCACTCTC
>NZ_LJOD01000020.1 GCF_001295265.1 Chryseobacterium indologenes
AGATCCTGTAATTTCTTTTACAGCCTTTTTCTGCCCGAACCCAACCATTACCACCTCTTCAATCTGAGTTGATTTAGTAGCTGTATCCTTTTTTGCTTTTTGCTGTGCAAAAGCAGCCTGTCCTATGAAGAACAATGCTCCAGCACTTAATACACGTAGTTTAACATTCATATTAACAAATTTTAATATATTTTAATGGACAAATATGTTAATAATTATTAACAGTAAAAACAATTAAAAATCTGAAAATCAAAACGTTAAAGTTTAATATTTTCGTAAAAACAAAATATAATACATACTAAAACTAATCAAACACCTACATTTATATATAAATATTCTTAATTTAAAATTATTGGTAGAAATTTATAAAGTGTAAAAAAAAATATCCGAATAAACTAAATCAAAATAAATAACAAATAAAATTCGTTAAAAAACACTTTTACAATAAAAAAAATAAATATTTCACTATTAATTTTTCATCAGAAATTTTCAAAAATTAACATGAAATATTTACAAAATAACATAATATCACTCTTAAAAAAAACAAAACACTCAAAATAGAGTGTTTTTTATTCATTTTATAAAGATCGATTTAATAATTATAATCATAATATCTTGCTCCTTTCAGTACAGGATCTTCAGTTTCTACAGCTTTTAATCCAAATCCTTTATACTTTTCATTGACAGAGTTTTTAAGCTGTTTTCTGTGGAGCTTCTCATATGTTTCAAAGTCAATGGCAGTTCTGTTCTTCAGGTTTTTAAAAAGCTGCCATTTAGAAACTACCATCCTCCAGTTTTCGGATACCTTTCCGGCAAATACTTTTGATTTTGAACCGCTCCCATATCCGAAAAATCCTATTTCAGCCCCGGCCAGTTCTTCATTTTCGTTAAAAGAAGTCTCCAGTGCAGAAAGCATGGCCATAAAAATAGAAGCTGTGTACATATTTCCTATTTCTGAAGATGCTCTTTGTGTAAATTCTATTTTATCACTAACCAGCTGCAGATAACCACCTGATTTCGCGGCAGCTTTCTGTTCGTCCTGAGTATGATAAGGAAGGCCGTTTTCAAGACTGTAAATCTCTGTAAACACTCTTTTCCCGTGAAAAGCATACGGAAGATGGAAGATCAGATATTTCCAGGATTCATAAGGTTTGTTTTTCCCTGTAATTTCTTTATAATGCTGATAAGCTTCTCTGATTCTGTTCTGATAACACTGATTGGAATACTGACCGTCAAAAACAGGCTCATCTGTAAAAATTTCAATTTTATCCGGAAAATTTTCCGGAGCATTACTCAGATCTGCTTTATGATACTGCCTTCTCGGTTTGAAAAAATCGAAAACACTTTCCGTTGCCACTCCCCAGTTATTTTCAATTTCCAGAAGGTCCGGCCGGGAAGAAATCAGTAAGGCAACAGCTCCCCCGCCCTGGGTATATTCTCCTGAAGAAGCGAGTTCATATTTAGCATAATCACTCGCAATAACTACGGCTTTTTTATCCGGATTAGCTCTCACAAAATCTAAAGAATTATGCAGTACATCTACAGCTCCTATACAGGCAAAAGTCATATCTGCCACATCGCAGTTCCTGAAACATCTTTCTCCAAATTCTTTCTCTAATACTTTTTCTACCATCTGAACCGCATATGAAGCTGTTGGTTTTGCGGCATCCAGGGCACTTTCCGTTCCCAGATAGATTCTGGCTATTTCTTTTGGGTTAAGTTTATAATCCCTTATCAGCTTTAACAGGGCTTCGGCAGCAAAAGTGGCTGTATCTTCATGAACATCCGGAAATCCCATTTTATACAATCCAAGTCCTTTTTCAAGTTTTGCTGCTTCAATTCCTCTTTTCCCGGCCAGGTCCCTGATTTCCAAATACAAAGACGGCACATACCAGCCCGCTGCTTCAATTCCAAAAGTCATATTCTCTAAATTTTTATACGAATTTAAAAAATGCAGTCTGAATATTCCTTCAATATTATTTACTTTTTCAGCATTATTGTCAAATCTCATATTGTAGTTTCTAATCGGGATGATTATTCATTAAAAAAGCCACCGGAAACAGTGGCTTGTAGTATTTTGCAGTTGAAAACAGCTTATCTGAAGCTTTCAATCGCTTTATTCAATGTATCAATCTGCTTATTGATACTGGTTGCCTTCTGAGGATTCTGTCTTAAAAATTCCATCTTTTTGCTTACTCCATCTTTCAGCATCTGGATAACCATCATTTTGGCCTGCGGGTTCTCCCCCATCTGATCTTTTGCATTTGTGATGATCTTTGCAATATTTTCTGTTGCCTTCAGATTATCTGAGCTCATGATCCAGTTGAAACCATCTTCTGCGGCTTTTCCCAGTTCAGGATCTTTGAATTTAACAAATGGATAAAATGCGGCAAGCGGAGTGATATGAGGCATCTGGGAAATCACTTTATTTTTTACAACAATGGGAAGCAGCTGCTCTAACAAATCATCAGAAGCGCCTTCCAGATCAATCTTATCCGCTAAAGCATCTGCTTTTAAAGGATCAATAGCGAGAACAGCACTTAAAGAATTTCCTTTTACTGCATTAGAAACGGCATTTACTCCTTTTTCAAAAAGAGGAAGGTATTTTTTATCTTTGGTTTTAGCCAAAGCAGCTACTGCAGCAGCCTGAACTAAGGTTTTAGGATCATTTGAAGCCAGTTTTTCAACTTCAGCACCTAAGGCTTTCATCTGATCAGGATTGGTGAGATCCATGAGTTCCAATGCCTTTATTCTGATTCTGAAGAAAGGATCTTTCAGCGCTGAGCCTAATAATTTTACTACGGAAGTATTTTTTCCGGCCTGATCTTTTATCCCTGTAAGAGCCTGGTATCTGCTCTTGAATTCTTTAGAGTTAATAAACTGCATCAGGTTCTGTTCAGGGGTTTTTACATCGGTAATATCTGCCAGTAAAATACCATCTGCATTAATATTAACAAGATCAGGATTTTTAGAAACATCAAAACTGAATGTATTTTTAGCTTCTGCATTTACCCATACATTATACCTTTTGGGCTTTCCTGCATCATATACATCAATAGCCAATGGAAACTCGAAAGGTTGTTCCTGCGTTTGATTAATTATCACTGTAACCTGCTTTTTCACCGGTTCAAAAGTGGATGAGTAGTTTATTTTTGGATTTCCGCTTCCAAAATACCATTGATTGAAGAACCAGTTAAGATCTTTTCCGCTTACTTTCTCAAAAGACAATCGCAGCTGATGCGCTTCTGCATTCTGGTATTCATTGGTTTTAAGATAATCATTCATTCCGGCAAAGAAAGCCTCATCCCCCAGATAATTTCTCAGCATATGAAGGATTCCGCCTCCTTTCTGGTAGGTGACAAGGTCAAAAACATCCTCACGGGAATCATAATTGAACCTCACAAGATTTTTTCTGAAATCTGAGGGGTTATGGATATACATATTTACATCAGACATCAGGTGATAATCTGCCTGGTCTTTTCCATATTTATATTCATTCCACAGGTATTCAGAATAGTTGGCAAAGGATTCGTTCACTGTAAGGTTGCTCCAGCTCTCTGTTGTTACAAGGTCTCCAAACCAGTGATGAAACAGTTCGTGGGCGATGGTATCTTCCCATTTGTTTTCATCAATCAGCTGACCGGGTTTCTGAAGAATATCACTTCCGTGAAGGGTGGCGGTTGTATTTTCCATGGCACCGCTTACGTATTCTCTTCCCGAAATCTGTGCATATTTTGCCCAAGGGTAATCGTAGTTCATTTTCTTAGAAAAGAATTCGATCATTTCCGGTGTATTTCCGTAAATCTGCCTGGCATAGGGTTCATATTCTTTTTCAATGTAATAATCTACAGGAATATTTTTCCATTTATCCTTAACAATTGCGTATTCTCCTACCCCCATGAAAAAAAGATAGGGAGAATGTCTCTTATCCATTACCCAATGGTCTGTTCTAAGGCCATCCGTTTCTTTTTTAGATTCTTTTAAAACTCCGTTGGAAAGTGTGACGTACTTATCAGGAACAGTCATGTAAATTTCCTGAGTTGTTTTCTGGTTCGGTTTATCGATAGTTGGGAACCAGGCAGAAGAGGATTCTGTTTCACCCTGCGTCCAGATTTGTGTAGGCATATCAGGATCTTTCCCCTGTGCATTAATGAAATAAAGACCTTTTGCATCATTAATTGCCATACTTCCTGCCTGCTTTACCTCATTCGGACGGGAAGTGTATCTGATATACACGGTATAATTCTGATTTTTCTGATAAATTTTATCAAGGTTAATCTTTAAAACATCATTTTTATAATCGTATTTCAAGGGTGATTTTTTTCCATCGTTATCCAGTGCAACTTCATGAATCAACATTCCTTTTGCATCCAGAACCAGTTCATTAGACGGGTAAAAGTAAGGGGACGCTGTCAGCCATTCTTCTCCATTCATCTGCTCTTTCTGATAATCGAAGCTGACTTTAAGTTTCGTGTGCTTAAGCTCTGTTACTTTGGTATGCGTGGCCCTGTATATTTTTTCTCTTCCTGAGGTTTCAGTCTGTGCCGATACATTTGCAGAAAATACGATTCCCAATACAGCAATCGATAAAATCACCTTTTTCATTCTGGTCTACCTTTATTATTTTTTAGAATTATTTTTCGTTAATATGTCAAAAATATCATTCACCAAAGTCTCATAATCACCTGTTTTTAATTGTTCTTTGGTTTTGATAAAAGCTTTTTTCAGCTCACTTTCCGGATTTTCATCATCGATAATTTCAACCGACCCTACTCCTTTCAACTGAAGCACTGCATTTTTAAGCGCTTCCATATCTGCATTTTCTTCGGTATTTATTTTTAAATATTTCATTCTACTGTTTTTTAAAAGTGAAATTATTTCCTGCCTGCGAAAAATCCATTGTTCCTTTTTCAGCATTGAATTTCATTTTGATACCTGCTGTTTCAAATTTGAATTCACTTTCAGAAACAGCATTCAGTGGAAATGCTCCCTGTCCTGTGGCCTGGCCTTTTAGTTTACCGCCTTCTGAGAATATTCTGATGTCCAGAGGAAAGCCTTCAGCCTTGTAAAGTCCTTCGTATTTTTTCAAAAGGTCTCCTGCTACTTTCACTTCTTTAAAGCTGGGCATTTTAAAGTCTTTTCCTGTGGCAACTTCCAACATTTTTATTGAAATTTCATTGTTATTATAATCTGCCTGATTGGTGATGAAGCTAACTGCTGTTTTCAACTCAGGGAAGTAATACAATACGGAGCGGAACTGATCTATTCCCCCGTTATGCCCATATCCCCAATATTTATCAAAAGGAACTCTGGCAATACCATAACCATATCCGTCAGCAAATTCTTTCATCTGCTTAAGGCTGTTTTTATTGACTAATTTCCCGTTCTCTAAAGCGATAATAAACTTCAGAAGTTCTGTAGGAGTAGAAATAAGATTTCCAGCACCAGCCGGAACACTCATATCAGTTTCCTGCCATAGCTGGTAACTTCCATCAGCATACTGATAAGAAAGGGCCTGATTTTTAGAAGGGTCTATTTTCCCGCCTACTTCTGTAAGTGTTAATTTTAATGGTCCTGTAATTTTATCCTGAATAAGTTGTGCGTAGCTCTTTTTGTATACTTTTTCCAAAATGAGGCTTAACAGGATATACCCTGAATTACTGTATTCATATTTTGTCCCGGGTTCAAAATCACTTTTATATTTTTTAATGATTGATACCAGCGATGTTTCTGTCTGAGGTTTAGTATTGTATGTCCAGTATTCTTCTTCATTGGTGAGGTTGTGAATCCCGCTTCTGTGCTGTAAAAGGTCTTTAATGGTAATTTTATCAGCATTTTCCACTTCATGGTAAAACCCGGAAAGTTTAGTATCCAGAGAAAGTTTTTTCTCCTCCACAGCTTTCATCACTAATACGGCGGTAAACGTTTTGGATATGGAACCGATACGATACTGCGTATTCATATTAGCCTTCTGTTTTTTAGCAACATCAGAAAATCCTGTTACTTTTAAAAAGGTAGGCTTATCATTGTCTGCAAAGGCAAAACTTCCCATTACTTTATGGTGAACGGATAAGGAATCAAGGTAATCCATCAGTTGCTGTCTGCCAGTATTCTGAGAATAGGCCATGCAGGAAAGTCCTGCTGCTGCAACGACGAAAAGTTTTTTCAGCATCATACTATTAATTTTTATCAATCAGTAGTTAATATAAGGCTATTGTTACAGTTTAAGCCTCTGGAATGCACATTTGGTGATAATAAAAATAAGAAATAAGTAGTCTTCATCCTATACTGTATTATAGAATAAGGAATTATTCCTTAGCTCTTTTGATTTTAGGTTACAAAGTACAGAATAAGCTTCGCTGATCCGATAAAGCTGACGTTTTTAGCAGACTTCATCCGTGAAGTGAATTTTTGTATTTTCTTAGTTAAAGATGACGGCAAAAAAAAAGTTCCGGAAATTCCGGAACAGATTATTATATGGCTACCGGAGCTTTAATGCCCGGATGCGGATCATAATTTTCCAATGTAAAATCGTTAAAGTCAAAATCAAAAATATCTTTGATGTCAGGATTCAGCTTCATTACGGGAAGCGGTCTCGGTTCTCTTGAAAGCTGTCTGTTCACCTGTTCAAAGTGATTGTTGTAAATGTGCACGTCACCGAAGCTGTGAACATAGTCGCCTACTTCCAGGTCACATACCTGTGCCACCATCATCAGAAGCAGGGCATAGCTTGCAATATTGAACGGTACCCCCAGAAAAACATCAGCACTTCTCTGGTATAGCTGCAGCGATAATTTTCCGTCTGCTACATAGAACTGGAATAATGCGTGACAGGGTGCCAAGGCCATATTCGGGATTTCAGCGGTATTCCAGGCTGAAACAATCAGTCTTCTGGAATCCGGATTTTTTTTGATCTGACTGATCACTTCTGTAATCTGGTCTACAATTTTCCCGTCAGCTCCCTGCCAGCTTCTCCATTGTGCTCCGTAAACAGGCCCTAAATTACCGTTTTCGTCTGCCCATTCATCCCAGATAGAAACCCCGTGATCATTAAGGTATTTGATGTTGGTATCTCCTTTCAAAAACCACAGCAATTCATAAATAATTGATTTCAGATGCACCTTTTTAGTGGTTACCAAAGGAAAACCTTTTGACAGATCATATCTCAGCTGATATCCGAAAACACTTCTGGTTCCGGTTCCGGTTCTGTCTGTTTTGTCTGTTCCGTTGTCTAAAATATGTTGTAAAAGGTCTAGGTAATTTTGCATTTGAAAAGCGATTTTTATGGTCCAAATTTAGAAAAAACTTCCCTAAAAAACTATTAAAAAAGTGTTCACTTTCATGAATGCCCTGTATAGGAATGATATCATTTTTCTATTAAATTACTGTTGTTCAGCCAGGCTGAAAAGAATCAGCAGATTGAAATATCAGGTTCTTTTTCTCAAGATTACCAGATCTCTTCAATAGTCTGATTGATATTATTCACCGTAAAAATCTCTCTTTTCTTCTTGCCGTACATTGCTTTTACAAGAGGAGATTCTGCAGAAACAGTCATAATTTTTTGATGGTCTGAAATAATTTCACCCGCAGATACCGTAATATAAAATAAGCCTGTATTTGTTTTCACTAAAGCTCCCGGCTGCACCTTATCAGAAGGAACAGCTGATATTTTCTGAATAACTGAAAGCTGACTTAAAGATTCATTGAGCTGCCGCTGAAGATTATTGATCTCCTGCTGAAGCATTTCACGTCCGGTTTCATATTTATCCCCCATAGAGCTTTTGGTGTCGTTATTGGAGGCGCGGGTTTCAGCAATGAGGTTTTCAAAAGACCGGATTTTATCTGTAATCTTTATTTTTATGATGTTTAATAGTTCCTGTTTATTCATATGATGAAATTTCTTAGAGAATTTAAACTGAAGTCTATTGCAAATATGCATAAAACAAGCGGGCTAAAACCCGCTCTATTGAATATAATATTTCAAATAAAATACTTACTTTTCAAAGACTGCATAATCTGAAACTTTGAATGTGAAAGATTTTCCGCTATCAAAATCTCTTTTGGTTCTGTCAAAAACATTTCTGAAAGTTCCTGAAAGATTAGGGTCTTCAATGGTGAAATCTACGGGTTCTTTGGACATATTCAGAACAACAAGAACCTCATCTTTACCATTCTTTCTTACGTAGGCGAGAATCTTATCGTTAGCTGTAGTGTTCAGAAGGTAGGTCGTTACCTGAGCATCCCCTCCTCTTAAAGCCGGATTGGAAGCTTTCAGCTCAAGCAATGTTTTATAAAAACCGGCTGCCTGATAGGTATTGGTCCATTTAATCACATCTTTTTCAAAAAACTCCAGCCTCTTCATATTGGGAAGCTCCTGCCCGGAATACAGTAAAGGAACTCCATTCCACGTAGCGGAAAAAACGGCCATCGGTTTGGTAATCGCTCCATATTTTTCATACTCTGTCCCGTTCCAGGAGTTTTCGTCATGATTGGTGGTAAACCATGCCCTCATTGAGCTATCTCCAATATTGGAATACTGAACCAACAAATCTTTAAGTTCCTGAAGCGGTTCGTTCTTTTTATAATAATCTGCCGATTTATGCATCCATTTCCAGGAGTAGCTGGCATCGAATACTTTTCCGTACTCGGGACTTTCCAGCTCATCAAATTCTCCCAGCCAGAAAAGGGGCTTTACTTTTTCTACTTCAGGGCGGGCCTGCTCCCAGAAGTCTACTTCCACCCATGAAGCAAGGTCACATCTGAAGCCATCAATATTGGTTTCTCTTACCCAGAATTTCATGGCATCAATCATAGCCAGGCGCATTTCCTGGTTTTTGTAATCCAGTTCAATAATATCATCCATTCCTGAAGCAATATGAAATTTACCATCAGGATCTTTCAGATAAAATTCAGGATGTGTTTTGGTCCAGACATGATCCCATCCCGTATGGTTGGCAACCCAGTCGATGATGACTTTAAATCCTAATCTGTGGGCTTCATTTACCATGTGTTTAAAATCGTCCAGAGTTCCGAATTCCGGGTTAATGGAAGTATAATCTGATGCAGCATAAGGGCTTCCCATGCTTCCTTTTTTATTCTGCCGGGCAATAGGTGTTATGGGCATAAACCAAAGTGTTTTCACCCCCATATTTTTCAGGCGGGGCATTTCTTTTTCAAATGCTCTGAAAGTTCCTTCTTGGGTATATTGTCTTATGTTTACTTCGTAGATATTAGTTGTATGCTTCCATTCTTTGGGCAGATCCATAGTATTTTTTGTATTTTGAGTGGTACAGGAAACAATTCCCAGACCAATGATTGCGAATAAAATTAATTTTTTCATTAATCTAATTTTAGCAAAAATAAGGAATGTTTTTTTGAGCGACTGATAAAAATGCAAATAGAAAAGTTAAAAACAGGATGGATAATTTTTGGGCAACAAAAAACCCCGGATCAGCAATCCGGGGTCTTATATTGTATTCAGATGTTATCTTTCATCATCATTATCGTCTTCATCATCGAAAACATCATCGTTGTAGTCCTCTTCTTCTTCATCATCGAAGCTGTCATCTTCATCTTCAAAGTTTCCGGTTCCTCCGAAATCGTCTTCAAAGCCAAAGTCATCATCCAATAAAGGCATTGCTGATTTCTTTTTAGAGCTTCCTCCATTTCCGCTTTTACTAGGAGCCTTTAAAGGAACATTCCCGAATCTGTAAACTGTGATAGGATAAGTAACTCCTTTTTTCTCATCAATAATTTCAATTAATTCGCAGAAGAACTCCCAGAGATCAAGAAGTCCGTACTGGAACTGTGCTTTGTCCCCCGCATTCTGAAAAGCCTCATCGATGTATATATCTGACATAATTTCGCCATCACCATCGTCACTCATATCTTCCAGCGGTACACTTTTTACGATTGTTCCGTCATCTTCCAGAAGATTAAAAGTAGAAAGCTCGTCTCCCTGCAGACTGAACGCACTTTTAATTCCTAAATGTAAGTTCCATAGTGATTGTTTTCCTCTAACTTCAATATCTCGGAAAACATCTTCTTTCGCATCTAATATTACGCGGATCTTGTAAACCATATCAGTTTCTTAAATTACTTTTTTTGCCTTAATTATTATGATAAATCTCTGTTGCAAATATATAATAAATGACATGTGACAAAAAAATATTTCAGGATTTTTTAAAATATTTTTTTTTCTTACATTTTGACCGGATTATTTACTTTTCTCGAGCATAAAACTGAACTTAGTGCCTTCAAGATAGACACTTTCTACGGTAATATTTTCACTATGAGCCTCAAGAATATGCTTCACAATGGCCAATCCCAGGCCGGAACCGCCTTCCCTTCTGCTTCTGCTGGTTTCTACCCTGTAGAATCTTTCAAAAATCCGGGGAAGAATCTCTGATTTTATTCCCATTCCGTTATCAATAACTTCAATGAGAACTTTATTTTTCAGGACGCTTGTTTTCACAACGACTCTTGCCTCCTGCCTGTTGGCATAATGAATGGCATTTGAAATTAAATTGATGAAAACCTGAGATATCTTCTGTTTATCGGCATCTACAAAGATCTGCGGATGCAGGGTCTGAATCTGTAATGTGGTGGTGTGCTTTTCTGCTTCAAATTCAAGAAGCTCAAAAATTTCTTTGATCAGGAGGTTTACGTCAAATGTAGAAACCGTAAGGTTAATCTCTCCCGCTTCAAGCCTGTTGATCATATCAAGATCTGTAACGATAGCAATAAGCCTTTCTACGGATTTATCAATTCTTTCCAGATATTTATCACGGATGGTAAGATTATCCACACCGCCGTCTCTCAGGGTTTCCACATATCCCTGAATGGAAAATAACGGGGTTTTAAGCTCATGGGAAACGTTGCCGATGTATTCTTTACGGTAACTTTCCATTTCCTTCATCATATCAATTTCTGTTACCTGCTGCTGGTTGAGGTCCGAAAATCGTTCTCCAAGCTCTTTAATGGTAATATTCTCATCATTATCATGAACAATTTCCTGCGGAAGGAGTTCAGACAAACCACGGACCTGTTTTTTACCGTAGTAATTGAACAGGAGCTCCAGTACTACATAATTGATCATAAAAATGAGGACCACACAGATAAAAAGTCCGATTTTAAAAAACGGGGTTTGGTAATAAAGATCCTTCAGCGAATCAAAGATGATCACTAAAAGAAACATCACCAGCGTCAGAAGACACGAGGCGACGAGTGTAAGTCTGTAAAATTTCAATTTTACAAAGTTTTTAGGTTGGTATAAATTTAGGAATTTTAAGCTGTTAAACGATAAGTTTATAGCCAATTCCTTTCAGGGTCTGAATGGTATTAATTCCCAGTTTTTCTCTCAGTCTTCTGATGTGGACATCTATGGTTCTTTCTCCTACAATTACATCATTTCCCCAGACTTTTTCAAGGATTTCTTCTCTTTTAAAGACTTTTTCTGTGTTTGAAGCTAGCAGATAAAGCAGATCAAATTCTTTTTTAGGAAGAAGAAACTGCTGGCCGCTTTTGGAAACCCTGAAGTTGTCTTTATCAATCACAAGGTCACCAATTTCAATAAGTTTAGCGTTGTCTGAAACCTGGGAAGTCAACTGCAGTAGTGCATTAACTTTTGAAATAAGGATTTTTGGTTTGATCAGTTTTACAACGTAATCATTAGCTCCTGCCTGAAATCCGGCTAACTGAGAAAATTCTTCACTTCTTGCGGAAAGAAAAACGATCAGTGTTTTTTGAAGTTCTTTCACTTTACGAAGTTCCTGACAGGTCTCAATGCCATCTTTCTCCGGCATCATTACATCTAATAAGATAAGATCAGGAATAATTTCTTTGGCTTTTTCTATTCCTTCATTTCCGTTGGTGGCTGTGTAGATATCATAGCCTTCTTTTTCCAGGTTGTAAGACAGAATCTCTAAAATATCCAGTTCGTCGTCTATTAAAAGGATTTTCTTTTGGTTCATTTTAAATTTTTGCTGATTCAAAGTTAATAAATTTTAAAGCACAGATGAACGAATCCTTTATCGTTCACACAAAGTTAACACTACTGCCTGTTTCTTAATGTTTAGTTAAGAAAAAATTAAATTTTACTAAACCACTTACGCCATCAAACTTTTATTCCTTTGCACCGAAAGAATCTAGTAAATAAAGTAAGTAAATAATGAAAATTAATAAACTTAGCATTGCAGTCTTATTTTTATCCGGATCTGTATTTTATGCACAGGAAACGAAGCAGGATACCATCAGCAAGGAGAAAAAAATTGAAGGCGTAGTAATCCAAGGAAGCAGTAACAAGAAAACTGAAACTGCGGTATTAGGAGAACAGAAAAAAGCGATTATTCAAAAGCAGGCTGTAAGTGCTGAAGAGATTTCCAGAAAAGGAATCTCCAACGTAGAGCAGGGACTTACCAAAGTAACGGGAATCACTACGGTAGAAGGAAGAGGACTTTTCGTAAGAGGTCTTGAGGAACGTTACAATTACCTGTTGATCAACGGTCTGGGATCTCCTTCCAACAACCCTTTCCAGAAGATTATTGCTTTAAAGCAGTTCCCAACGGATGTAGTAGGTAAATTAAATATCTACAAAACCTTCAACTCTAACCTTTACGGAGATTTCGCAGGAGCTACTTTTGATATTGAAACTCTGACGATTGATAAGCCTTTTTCAAAAATTGAATTCGGGATTGGAGTGAATACCGTAAGTACTTTCAAAGATGGATTTAAAGTTTCGGAAGGTGCAGACGGATTTACAGGTTATCTTGGACTGAATTCAAGGGATAAAAAGTTACCATTAGCGATAAGAGATTCAAGACCAAGTAATTACAGATTTTCAGGAAATGAATCATTATCCCAGTTTAAAGACAACTGGAATGTAGATAATGTAAAATCCATGCCTAATACTAATATCGGATTCACCACTGTTCAGAAAATGAAGGCCGGAGAGAACGGAAGCCTTGGTTTCTTGTTTTCATTAAATCAAAGTTCGGAATATTCATATAAAGAAGGGGCAAAAAACCAGTTTAAAGATTTTGGAGGGGTCATCAATCTAAATAACGAACTACAAAGAAAGCAGTATAATTATCAGATAGAATCATCCGCTTTATTAGGATTAGGATATAAAAATAAGGGTACAGCTATTAATTTAAATGCAATGTACCTTCAGAATGTTAACAATATTATTGAAGATTATTACGGATATAAAAATAATCAGGTTCAAAATAAAGATATTGGATTCTTCCGTACCAACCAACAGGATTTATCAAGATTCCTTAACATTCAGCTGACAGGTTCACAAAAAATAGGAGAAAGACATCAGGTAAAAGCAGGAGGAAGTTATGTAATCAATAACTATCAGCAGCCTGACAGGAAGATTCTGGAAGGAAGCCGCCTGGATTCAAACGGAAATATGCTTTCTGATAACCAATTGCTTTTGGCATATGGAGGAAATAATATTATCCGTCAGTACCTTGATGTAAATTCAAGATTTTATGGTTCTGCTTATGGAGAATACTCTGTGTTTTTAGGGGAAAAAGGAGATAAAAAAGATTTCCCGATGCAGCTATCCATTGGATATAATGGATTTGCAGATCTCAGAAAAACATCATACCGGTTCATTTTCGGAAAACCTAATGGCACGGCAGGGCAAAGTTTTATCATCGATAAAAACTCTCCGCAGGCTAAATTTGACCAGGATCTTGCCAATAACAGATTCTTCTTCCAGGAAGAAACGGATGCATCCAACTTCTTTACCAGCATGTATCAGTTTGTTAATGCAGGTTATATTAACTTCAATTACAAACCTTCTGAAACATGGGATATTCTTATTGGCGGAAGATACGAAAATGATATGACCTTAATCCGTTTTTCTGAGCAGGGAGCTGAGAAAAAAACAAATCTGGACAAAGAAAGAAATCTATTCCTTCCCTCCCTTGCTGTTAAAAAAGCGCTTAACAATAAGAATAACCTAAGATTTTCATTCAGTAAAACGGTTACCCGTCCCGTACTGATCGAAACAATGGAAATTTCATACATTAACCCGGATAACGAGACCATCAAAGGTAATCCGGACATTAAGTTAAGTGATAACTATAACTTCGATTTGAAATGGGAATATTTCCCTACCAATAAAGAAATGTTCGCTGTGAACTTATTTGCAAAAAGAATTAACAACGCCATCGAAAGATCTTTTGTTTCTTCCGGAGATGCCAATGGGGTAACAGTTACTTTCTACAACGCTAAAAAAGCTGATCTGGCTGGTATCGAATTAGAAGGAATCATGAGCCTGGGAAGAATTTCTGAATCTTTGGACAAGTTCACATTAGGGGCTAATGCCACTTTTATGTATACCGATGTTGAAAGAAGCGAAGACCAGTTAAAGCTTGAACAGCCTAATCCTAACTTTTATACAGGAAAACTTCGTAAAAGAGGACTTCAGGGAGCCTCTCCTTACACCATCAACGCCGATTTAAAATACGAAACCAAAACCAAAAATAATTTAAGCAGAACATTATCCCTGGTATACAACGTTTCAGGATCTAAGATCTACGCTGTGGGAACTTCCGGTTCAGATAATTTCTACGAAAAACCCTTCCACCAGCTGGATTTCGTATATCAGGAACAGCTTACAAAAAACTGGAACGTAAAAGCCGGAATCCGAAATATTCTGAATAACAGATACAGAATTCTTTTAGGGGATAAAAGCTACTATAATGTAGAAACCAACGGAAACAATACCTATACAGATTATTTCAGAGGAATAAACTTTAACCTGACTGTAGGGTATACGTTCTAAACAATTCATAAAAATAAAAAATAAATAAAGTATAAAAATGAAAAGAAGAGTTTTATCATTACTATCGTTAACTGCTGTGTTAACATTGGCCTTAAATTCATGTACAATTGATGTAAATGACGGCTTAGGAGATGGTACTCCGGTTACTCCTGGAACTACTGAAAGTGTATTAAGTGGAAGCGGAACTTTATCCGGGACTATTACTAAGGATATATTAATTAAAAAAGGGAATTATACATTAGACGGAATCGTAAAAGTAACCAATAATGCAACAGTTACTATTGAAGCAGGTGCTACTTTTACCGTTTCTACAACTAAAACAAGCAGTCTTGTAGTTCTTCAGGATGGTAAAATCAATGCTGTTGGAACAGCTTCTGAACCTATCGTGTTTACAACTGCCACTAAAACTCCTGGTGACTGGGGTGGTATTACCTTATATGGAAATGCTCCTATCAAAGCTATCAACGGAAATACCCAAGCTTTGTCTGAGGATGGAAACAATGTTTACTACGGAGGGAACGATGCTAATTCAAACTCAGGAACGATGAAGTTTGTAAGAGTAGAATATGCTGGTAAAAAAATTGGTGACGGTACTTCTGAAACCAACTCTATGACATTCTATGCAGTAGGAGCAGGAACTACACTAGAAAACCTTGTTACTTACAAAGGAACTGATGATGGTTATGAGTTTTTCGGAGGTACTGTAAGTGCTAAAAACATTATTTCTTATGGAAATTATGACGATTCTTTCGACTGGCAGGATGCATGGAGTGGACAGAATAATACAAACTGGTATGCTTTCCAGACAGGTGTAGGAAATTTCGGAATGGAAATTGAAGCGTCCAGCAATGTTGATAATGTTGCTCCGAAAATTTCAAATATTACCTTAATCAGAGATGCTAACACAAATCCTGAAGTTGCCAACTCACCTGAAATTTCAGCGATTCAGTTTAAAAAGCAGGGAACCGGTATTTTCTCAAATGTTTACATCAGCGGATATAAAAACATCGGTACTCAAAAGGCCTACTCAGTTCTGATTCAGGATGCACCTACAGAAACAAGCCAGGTAATCACCAACAAGGTATCTGTTGCACCTATGACGTATTTAAACTCTGATAATGCAGGAGTTTGGGGGTACGCGTTCACACCAAACGGAGGAAAAACCTTCACTAATGCTACAACCGTTACAAAAGTATCTCTAACTTCAGGAGCATGGGCTACTGTAGACGGAGTAAACCTTTTAGCCGGATTACAATAAGTAACTAGTTTCTTCATATCAAATTCAAAAATCCATCAGAAATGTTTTTCTGATGGATTTTGATTATTCCAGATTCAACTATTAATTAGAATCATCAAAAAAATGGTGAATAGTATTATGGGATAAACCTGTTATTACAAAACTCAATAAATTCAATAGAATTTGACGGCGGTGGTTCTTCACCTGTAATACAGCTAATACTTGAATTTAAATATTTCTTTATTTTTCTGAACATAGAAATGCTTTCTTCAGAATCTACTTCTTTTCCCACAATGGAAATCCCAAAAACCAATTTACCATCATCCGTATACTGTATGGTAACCTGTTTAATCTCGGCACTCTCTATAAGATTTTCCCAATAGATTATATAATCAACATCCGGGTTTTGATCCAGGTAGGCCAGTAAATCCTTAACATCATAAAAGGTTTTCCTATGTTTATCCTTTCCAAACTGTGGTACAGGATAATCTTCTGATATTTCTCTGTGCCGGGGTAAGAAATCATTAAGAAATTGGTAGACAAGATCAGAATTTCTGTGCTCTGTCAAATAATATGAATCAATGTATTGGGGCATTTACTTAATATCTTTAAGCGTTTTTAAATATAAGCAAATCTATCTGCACAAAAAAGCCACCAGAAAACTGATGGCTTCGGATTCACAAAAAACAAGTATATAAAAAATATATAATTTAACGATTAGCTTCTCCAGAACAGATTCCCGTTATTCATCAGGGCTTCTGTTGGCGATATTCTGGAAACGGCTTCTGCTGAGCATGAGGCGTCAATGAATACAACTGCCGCTTCATCTTCTGCTTTAGGCCATTGCTGCTTTCCTTTTTCATCCAGTGGCAGGATACTTTGAGTAGCAAACTGCAGCGCTCTTGAAAGAGCCAACTCTGTGGCATAACCGTACAATTCGGCAATAAGATTGGCTTTTTGCAGCATATTCCCGGAACCGAATGTACTCCAGTAATCCTGAACATTATCATTTCCTATCAGTACATTTACCCCATATTTCTTTAATAATGCGATAGGCATGATTATTTTTCCGAAAGGAACCGATGAAGCAATTCCCACTTTTCCTGCTGCCAGCCTTTCCGCAATCTGCTCTGCTTCTTTTGCTGAAAGATGGGCCAGAGCAAAAGCATGACTTATGAATGTTTTCCCCTGAAGCTGCGGATTTTCAATAGCTTTATCAATCAGATAATTGATCGTTTTCATTCCTGATTCTCCGGTTTCATGAAGGTGAATATCAATTCCCTTTTTATGATCCAGAGCCAGCTGTACAGTAAAATCGAGTACTTTTTCAATACTTCCGTCAATGCTTAAGGGATCGAGGCCTCCGATGAAGCCTACACTTTTCAGTTGTGCAGCCTCTTTCATCAGGGAAGCGGAATCTGTATAATACAGTCCGTGTTGCGGAAAAGCAACCAGTTCAGCACCAAAAGAGTCCTTTTTATTTTCGAGGGCCATTTCCAAATGTTCCAGAGATTTTAACCCGGAAGTGGGATCCACATTAAAATGAGTTCTCGCAAAATGGGTTCCGTAATGCTGTAAAAGACTGATCAGCTGTTCTGCCCGTTCCACAGAAGTTTTCAGCAATTCCGGGATAATTTCCTGTTCATAGGCAATCATATCTTTCACAGACCTTCTTTTCGGAGACAATGCCTGCCAGGGAAGCCCGTACAGGGTTTTGTCCAGATGAACGTGCATGTCTCTGAATGCAGGAAGCATCAGGTATCCTTTTGCATCTACCGCTTTGGAAGCAGGATCATTGGCTTTTACCGCTTTAATTTTTCCGTCCTCAATATCAATGCTGAAAAGGTCTGTTTTTGTTCCAACTACTTCTTCATTATCATATTCAAAACCTGTTTCCAGGCGGACATTTTTCAGGGAGTATTTTCCTTTTGCAGTTAATTGATAGGGAAATTGCATGATTTAAAATTTAACCATACAAAATTACGCCTGTTCCTTCTCAAAACCGGTGTATTAATTATGTCTTGTGTTGTACAGATTATTCCTTGAAGTGGGAAGGGGTCATTCCGGTCTGTGCCTTAAAGAATTTGGAAAAGCTGGCATGATCGTAAAATCCGAGGTCATAAACAATGTCTTTTACAGACATTTCGGAAACTTTCAACAGGCGTTTAGCTTCCAGCAGAATACGGTCCTGAATAAGGGATGAAGCCGATGCATTGAGGTTTTTCTTACAGACAATATTCAGATAATTGGCAGAAATATTCAGCTTATCGGCATAGAATGAAACGGATCTCTCGGTTTTAAAATGCTGATCAATCAGGTGTAAAAATCTGGAAATAATTGGATTTGAATGATACACTTCAAAATCTTTAAAAACTCCTTCCACAGATTTGCTTACCAGCAGGCCGATAAGTTCGCTGCGTTTCTGGATTACTTCCCAAAAAACAGTTTCCTTTTCCAGCTCGTTCCGGATAGCCTGAAATTCATACCTGAAGGTTTCAAAAATATCTTCAGAAAGATTGATTACCGGATGATTCTGGTAATAGGATGCAGAAAATCTTAAGGACGGCAGAAAACTTTCAAACCAATCCCTGCTGATCATCAGCTGATAGCCTATTGTCTCTTTTTCAATGACCCACTGATGAACCTGGCCGGGGAAAACAAGGTGGATCTGGCGGTTTTTCACCTGATATTCCGTAAAATCAATAGTATGGGAACCTACACCGTGCTCAAAAAGATTAATGATAAAAAAATCATGTTTGTGGGGATCATCAATAGAACGCGCCCCATAAAGCTCATTAAACAGCAGATTACAGCCCTGCAGCTGGTTTTCACTGAACTCCTGAATTCCTAAAACCGGAAAATGATCTGTATGATGATGGGCCACGCGGTGTGATTTTCTCCTAAAATTAATAAAAATTATAAGAGTCCTTTCAATTTATTTCAAAACATTAACGAGTGGTATAAAAAATATTTCTT
This sequence comes from Chryseobacterium indologenes, assembly GCF_001295265.1. Taxonomy (GTDB): domain Bacteria; phylum Bacteroidota; class Bacteroidia; order Flavobacteriales; family Weeksellaceae; genus Chryseobacterium; species Chryseobacterium indologenes_A. The sequence continues at coordinate 19,014 of NZ_LJOD01000020.1, forward strand.
CTTTAAAAACTTTTATATAGCAGATTACGCATAAAACCTGAGTAAATGAAATATTCTTCCTGTGTTTTCCGCCACAGACGCACAAATTTTTATCAGTATATCCGTAACGGCTACGCCATAAACACAATAAAAAACCACAAAAAAGACAAATCATCCGTCACAGTTTTACGTCTGTATGATCAAATGCTTGCAGTTTCTGTGGTCAACACTAAACTATATATATCCAAATTTTATTTTAGGATTTCAATATCCGGGCAATTTCTCCAAACCCCATAGATTCAGCATGCTGAAGCGGAGTTTTCCCGGAGTGATCCGGAATGCTGAGATCTGCTCCGTTATCTTTTAAAACCTGTACAATTTCCTGATACTTTTGGGTTCCGTTTCCAAGGATTACGGCCTCCATCAGAGCGGTCCATCCTAAACGGTTCACATGATTAACAGGGAATCCTTTTGTCTTTACCAAAATTTTTACGGTTTCCACATGACCTCTCTCGCAGGCAGGAATCAATGCAGTACCATTATACCGGTTGAACACATCAAAACGGGCTCCGTTTTCCAGAAACAATTTCACCAGTTCTGTCTGACCGCTTGCTCCGGCATATAGAAACGGACTGTCCAGCTGGTCATCCTGAAGGTTAACATCTGCTTTATAAGAAACCAATAGCTTTGCCATTTCAACCTGTTTTTCTCTCGTAGCGATGAGCAGTAGCGAACGCCCTATCCTATCTTTGGTATTGACATCTGCCCCTTTATCCAACGCAGATTTTACTGCTGCCAGATCATTTTTCTTTACCAGACCTATGATATCTTTCTGTTCCATCCTGTTTTCTTTTGGAGAGCCATCGGGTTTTACCTCACATGCAGTCATGCTGCCGAATGCCAGTAGAAATATTAAAGCTTTCATTGCGCCTCATTTTAGGGTTAACGATTTAAAAGACAACATTCCCCTGATGAACCAGAGATTCTACGTTTGAAATTCTCGATACTGCTTCGGCTGAACAACTTGCGTTCATCAGTACAAAGTCTGCCTGATCTCCTGTTTTAGGCCATTGCTGAACTCCTTTATTATCCAGTGGAAGTACATTTCCTGTTGCCAGCTTTAAGCTTCTGGATAATGCCAGCTCTGTAGAATAGCCGTACAGCTGTGCCATAAGGTTGGCTTTCTGAAGAACACTTCCCGTCCCGAAAGTATTCCAGTGATCTACAATACTGTCATTTCCTGTTAATACGGTTACATTATGCTTATATAAAGCTGGAATCGGCATAACCAGTCTTCCGAAAGGGATGGTAGAAACAATTCCGATCTGTGCAGCGCCCAGTTTTTCAGCTATTTCTTCTTGTTTTGCAGCCTCCAGTCTGCCTAATATAAAACAGTGGCTCAAATACGTTTTCCCTTTTAATGAAGGATTTTCATTAACTTTATTAATCAGGTATTCCACGGTTTTCAATCCGGAATCTGTGGTTTCGTGCAGGTGAATATCAATTCCTTTTTTATGATCTAAGGCCAGCTGAACTGTAAAATCAATTACCTTTTCAATATTTCCGTCAACATTAAAAGGGTCTACTCCTCCGATAAAATCAATATCCATCTTGGCGGCTTCCTTCAGATAAGGTACTGAATCTGTATAAAACACTCCATGTTGGGGGAAAGCTACCAGCTCTGCTCCAAAGCCTTTCTTTTTATTATCCAGGGCTTTCTGTAAGTTTTTTAACGACTGTAGTTTTGACGTAGGTTCAATATTCACATGACTTCTCGCGAAAGATGTTCCTTTTGACTGTAACAGTTCAATCATCTTTTCCGCCTTAAATGTTGAGTTTTTAAGCATTTCAGGAAGTATCTTCTGTTCTAGTTCAATCATTCCTTTAACTCCGCCTGTTCTTTTTCTTACCGCCTGCCATTTATCTCCGTAGAAGGTTTTGTCAAGATGAATATGCATATCTTTAAATGCAGGAAGCATCAGAAGGCCTTTTGCATCTACAGCTTCAGCATTGGGCTGATTGGGAGTAATTTTTGTAATTTTTCCGTTCTCAATCTCTATACAAAACAGATTGGTCTTTGTGGCAGTTACTTCTCCTTCTTCATAGATAAATCCTGTTTCCAGACGGACATTTTTAAGGTTTAATTTTCCTTTTGCCGAAATATTTTTCTCATCAGAAAACGGTGATGCAGTCATGATGTTGGGTATTAAAGTTAATCCGGCCATTGCCAGTGCTGAGTTCCTGATAAAATCTTTGCGGGATATTGTATGGTCTGAGGTCATCATTTCCAATCTCTTTCTGACAAAATTAAAAAGAACCGGCATGAACGGAGTGTATGGTTTATTACAAAATCTGTATGATTTATGCTTTAGATAAAAATAAGGTTTCTGTGGTACAGATCTTTTTTCAGTGATAAGTAACTGATGTATACTTATAAAGCATTTTGTAATTAAAAATTTTCATCTGCCATGAATACACAACTGCTTTCATTCAGAATTGGCGGCAAAAAATAAGACCGGGTTTAATCCGGTCTTATTTTTATTGATTAGAATATTCAAACTTTCGTACTGCTTCCAGTGTCCTATCAATTTCTTTTTCTTTGATAGCGTCACTAATGAAATAGGTTTCATAACCGCTTGGCGGAAGGTAAATTCCGTTTTGCAGCATCTGATGGAAGAAATTATTAAACAATGAATGGTTGGCTTCCTGAGCTTCATCAAAATTAGAAACCCTGTTGGTATGGAAGAATACAGACATCATAGATCCTTTTCTGTTGATTTTATGAGCAATTCCTTTTTCATTCAGAATTTTACCGATCTCAATGCTTAATGTTTCTGTTGTTTTATCCAGCCTGTTGAAGAATTCCGGATCGTTTTTAATCAGCTGAAGTGTTTTCAATCCTGCTCTCATCGCCAAAGGATTTCCACTTAGCGTTCCGGCCTGATATACTCCTCCTTTTGGAGCAAGGTGATCCATAATTTCATTTCTTCCGGCGAAAGCTCCAACCGGAAGTCCTCCACCAATCACTTTTCCGTAGGTTACAAGATCTGCTTTTACATTAAACAGTTCCTGAGCTCCTCCGAAAGCTAGCCTGAAACCGGTCATTACTTCGTCAAAGATCAGTAAAGCTCCGTTTTCATCGCAGATTTTTCTCAGGTTTTGCAGAAAATTATTTTCAGGCAGTACACATCCCATATTTCCGGCTACCGGCTCAATAATGATGGCAGCAATTTCTCCCGGATTATGGCGGAACAGATCCTGAACCTGCTCTATGTCGTTATAACGGGCTAAAAGGGTATCCTTTGCCGTACCTTCTGTTACTCCCGGCGAATTTGGGTTCCCGAAAGTAGCCGCACCGCTTCCCGCTTTAATCAGGAATGAATCTGAGTGTCCGTGATAGCAGCCTTCAAATTTAATAATCTTATCTCTTTTGGTAAAGCCTCTTGCCAGCCTCACTGCACTCATACAGGCTTCAGTACCGGACGAAACCATTCTGATCTGATCGATATTCGGAACGTTTTCTACAATAAATTTTGCAATTTCGGTTTCAAGTTCTGTAGGAGCTCCAAAAGAAAATCCTTTTTCGGCCTGCAGCTTCAGCTCTTCCAGTACCTCAGGATGCGTGTGCCCTAAAATAGCGGGTCCCCATGAATTGATGTAATCGATATAAGTATTATCATCTGCATCTGTCAGGTAAGCCCCTTTCGCAGACTTCATAAAAACAGGAACTCCCCCTACTGATTTGAATGCACGTACCGGAGAGTTTACTCCACCCGGAATGTATTGATAAGCTTCATCAAATAAAGCTGAACTTCTTTGGTATTTCATATATTGGTTGCTGGTTGGCAGTCGTCTGTTGATCCCGAAAACTACCAACAAAGATTAATTTCTTGGTTTTTTGTCTATTAAGTAGATCAGCTGTCCCGCAGAAGGCTGCTGTCCTTCATCCATACGGTTTTTAGCATAGAGCTTATTCAGCTTGATTCCGAATTTCTGGGCGATATCATGCATATCTTCGCCGGATTCGGCTTTATAGGTTGCTGTGTTTCCTGCAGAATTTTTGGATTCAAGGAAGATAATGTCATTTTTCTTTAAGACATCACTGTCCAGATCATTCCATTTCATCAGTCTGCTTTCGCTTACTTTAAATTTATTGGCAATGAATTTCACATTGGTATCTTCAGGAATAACGATGTATTTAAGACCTTCATTCGGGTGGCTTTTAATAATGATAGAGTTCAGGATTTCTGCTTTTGTTTTAATCCTTTCCACTCTTTTCTGCTGCTGGGCATATGAGGTCTGTTTATAAGGAACTTCTACTGTAACAGGATCTTTAACTTTCTTTACTGCTTTTGACGGTTCCAGCTGCGCCATGAAAGTTCTGTCGTCCTTCAGATCCGGATACATTTTAAGAACCGCATACAATACTTCACTTGTAGTGGTATTGTCGTATTCGTAAAGCTTATATTTTTCAATTTTGCCGATAAGGATGGAAGCATAGCGTGGATTGGTGGCATATCCTGCTTTTTTAAGACCGTGTGCCCATGCTCTGTAATCTTTCATATCCAGTTTGAAAAGATTCGCATAGTATTTTCTTGTTGATAAGAATATGGAATGGTCTTCATAAGATTGTCTCGGATCGTCATACACGCGGAAACATTCGTTAGGAGCATCATCTGTATGCTTCATGGTTTTACCCGTCCAATCTTCCTTACATTTTATTCCGAAGTGATTTTTGCCTTCCTGAGCTAGTCTGCTCTGTCCGCCCCCGGTCTCTAAAAGCCCCTGAGCCAGGGTAATAGAAGCCGGAATTTTATATTTTTCCATTTCCTCTACCGCGTATTTGGCAAATCTCTGGATATACTGATCTTCGGTGGCCCAGCCCTGAGCCGAGAATTTTGATAAAACTAAAAGGCTTATTAGCAAGAGAAGTCTTTTCATGTTTTTCAATTTACTTATATAATTAAATTTCTGTTCTGTTTTTCTAAAAGCAGATTAGCCCCTTCAATTCCCTGCAGCCCGCCTGTGTGAAAGCACAAAATTCTGCTGTGTTCAGGAAAATATCCTTCATCAATAAGTTCGAAAACTTTCTGCATCATCTTTCCTGTGTAAACCGGTTCCAACGGAATTCCATATTTTTCTTTGAAGTCATTGATAAAACGGATATTCTCGTCTTTTATTTTACCATAACCTCCAAAGCATGAATCTATTAGATCATAATTCTTTCTTGAAGTTAATTCAACTATTTTATTTTCCAATGAATCATCATCAACTACCTTAAATCCTGTAACTTTCTGATTTTCTTCACAAAATTTCGAGATTCCTGCAATGGTTCCTCCGGTTCCTACCGCGGTGCAAAGATAATCAAAATCTTTTGTTTGGTTGTTCAGCATCATTTTTACGCCTTCCACTGCTTCTTCATTCGTTCCTCCTTCCGGTACCACAAGCGCTTCCGGAAATTCAAGCTGAAGAAATTCGGTTAATTTTTCTTTATGCCTGTATTCTTCGCGGGTTACAAATTTCAAATTCATTCCGTTTCTTCTGGCAAAAAGCAGTGTGGGATTATCTCTCCATTTATCCCTGAGCTCCTCGCCTCTTATCACTCCTAATGTTGGAATACCAGCAGCATTGCCGGTTGCAGCCACCGCAGCGATATGATTGGAAAATGCACCGCCAAAAGTAATGATGTATGGCTTTTCAGGATTTTTATCGAGATACCTGTTGATATTATAGAACAGTTTCCAGTATTTGTTCCCCGAAATATAGGGATGAATTAGATCTTCCCTTTTAATGAAGAGCTTTATATTGTTATCAACAGATATTTCCTGAATAGGAACGGGTTCTGACGGGACTGTTAACCGCATCTTTTTTCTCGACTTTTAAGATTTATACAAAATTAATAAAAGATTTATGAAATGTAGGGATTGGGGAATCTATTGGCATGAATAATAGATTAGGGATTTGTGGCTGAATATCGGTGCCTATAATTCTTTAATAAACTCCACGGTCTTTTTCAAAACCAATTCCGGGGTTTCTTTGTGCGGGGTGTGTCCTATTCCGGGAATGATATATTTTTCTGCCGGTCCGCTCACCTGGGCTACTGTTTTTTCAACCTGGTCCAGAGTTCCGTATTCATCAGCTTCGCCCTGTATGAATAGTAACGGGCATTGGATGCTTTTTAGAAGATATTCGATATTCCAGTTTCTGTAGTCTTCTCTCGTCCATGTTTCGGTCCATGCTCTGAAAAGCATTTCTACTTTATCACCGTGGTATTTTTTGAGGCGCTCCGGAAGGTTGGTTGTTTTATAAGCCTCCCAGGCATCATAGACACCATTTAAGGTAATTTTTTCTACAAAAATATGACCTGCCTCACAGACTACAGCCTTTGTTTTTTCAGGATATTTTGCTGCGGCAATCAGAGCAATTGTTCCTCCATCGCTGTGTCCGAATAAAATGGCATTACTAATGTTAAGCTTTGTCAGTAATTCATTCAGAACATCAGCTTCCAGCTCCATATAATTAACAGCTCTTTCATGGGTAAGCATCGGGCCTGATTTTCCATAGCCAGATCTGTCATACACCATAAAATTACATTCAGCGGCTTGTGACAGCTGAGCAGGAAGATCTCTCCAAAGCTGTACACAACCTAAAGAATCATGGAGAAAAACAATAAAAGGCCTGTCTTCAAAACGATGATTGTATTCTATATAAATTTCAGTTCCGTTAATGTCTATCAGCTTGCTATGGGTCATGATTTTTACTGCAGTTTGTTTAACTCCGTTTATCACTTTTGTAAAACGTCCGGGCAAATGTATTAATTAATGAAACTAATCTCCCTATCAAAACAAGTAAAAGCCCTTAAAAGAAGTTTAATACCCCCGAGAATCATGCTCAGGGGCAGTATGTTTTAGCAGCCTCAATCTTATTTACAAGGATGGTGTTTTTGCCTCTTCAAATTCTTTCAGCAGATTACTGAAGACTTTGTCTACCGGGAGAATATCATGAATTAATGCTGAAACCTGCCCGATTTCCAGTTCTCCGTCCTCCATATCTCCTTCAAACATTCCGCGCTTTGCCCTGGCTCTTCCCAAAGATGCTGTTAAGGCTTCTTTATTTCTTCCGGATTGGTAAATCTCTTCCAATTCGTTGAAGAATTTATTTTTCACCATTCTTACGGGAGCCAGTTCTTTTAAAGTAAGATGGGTATCTCCTTCGTTCAGCTCTGTAATTTTCTTTTTCCAGTTTTCATGGGCACTTGCTTCTACGGTTGCAGCGAAACGGGAACCGATCTGAACACCATCTGCACCTAAAATCATAGCTGCTTTCATCTGTGAGCCTAAGGCTATTCCTCCGGCCGCAATCAATGGTTTTGAGATATGCTGCTTTACATTGGGGATCAGGCAGAAAGTGGTGGTCTCATCTCTTCCGTTATGTCCACCGGCTTCAAAACCTTCTGCAACAACGGCATCTACGCCTGCTTCTTCGCATTTTACAGCAAATTTGGTTGAGGATACCACATGGGCAACAGTAAGACCTTCTTTCTGAAGGGTTTCTGTATATGTTTTAGGATTTCCGGCAGAAGTAAAAACTATTTTTACGTCTTCTTCCAGAATAATCTGAATAATCTCTTCCAGATTAGGATACAACATGGGAACATTCACTCCGAACGGCTTGTCTGTAGCCATTTTACATTTTTGAATGTTTTCTCTCAGGATATCGGGATACATGCTTCCCGCTCCAATTAATCCAAGCCCTCCGCAGTTGGAAACTGCCGAAGCCAGCCTCCATCCGGAGTGCCAGATCATTCCGGCCTGAATGACTGGATATTGTATATTAAAAAGCTGTGTAATTCTATTTTGCTCTGTTTGCATCTGATGAATTTTTTTTGCTGAATTAAAGTCTATAAAATTGCTCATGCGTAAAAATACTAAAAACAAAGTGTTTCCGGGAAATAAGTATATAATTTTCGAGCATAAAAAAACCTCCAGAAAGTTCTGAAGGTTTATGTTTTATTTTTTGATTGATTCTTTCTTCCAGTTGGCTTTGAAATTACAGTTATCATAGCGGCCGTCTATCGACATAAAGATTGTAGGAAGCTTAGAATTAACGAACTTCTCAACCATCTCATTCTTTTTCTTGTTGAGCGCCATCTGCTTGATTCTGTTGTAATCTGTTTCCAGCGTTATCTGGTGGGCAGGAATTACATCTTCAATTTTGATGATTTTCACCAGTTTTCTTCTGTTTTCCTCTTCTTCAAAAGCGGGAGTAATATCTCCTTTATTTAACCCTGCCAATTCATAGCTGATTGTTCCGGGAATACTTTCTCTTTCAATTTTATCGGAACCATCCGCTCCTGGAATAACCCCTGCATTGAATTTGGTTCTTTTGTCATCTGAAAATTTAAATGCGGCATCCTTAAAGGTCATTTTCCCATCCTGAATCAGGCCTCTGATACTGTCAAGCTTAGCTTTGGCAGTCTTGATCTCGTCATCAGTAGGAGTCGCTTTTAAAAGAATGTGACGTGCATCATATACCTTACCTGATTTTTTCAGTAGCTGAATAATATGATATCCGAATTCAGATTCAATAGGTTCTGAAATTTCATTTTCCTGAAGATTCAGTGCGGCAGCTTCAAATGGTTTTACCATCTGTCCTTTGTAGATGTTTTTATACAGACCTCCGTTGGCAGCAGATCCTTCATCTTCGGAATAAATTCTAGCCTGACTTTCAAAAGTTTCACCTCCCAGGATATCCTGTTTGATTTTCTTAAGCCGTTTGATAAGATCATCTTTATGTGCTTCAGTCAGCTTAGGATACATTACAATCTGAGCCAGAGAAATTTCATCTTTTACTTCAGGAAGCTGCATTTTATACAGATTGTAGAAATCTGTTACTTCATTAGGAGTAACGTCTGCCTTTTCTGTAACACGCTGGTATTTTGCCTGCCCGTAATACTGGTCTGTATCAATCTTCTCGATCGCATTTTTCATTTCATATGCGTTTCTGAACTTATAGGCAGCCAGCATTGTTTTTTCATCCGGAAACTGGGAAAGAAGCTGACGGTATTTTGCATTTGCCTGCTCTTTAATAGCAGCAGACCGGTTTTCAATTAGTGTATCTTTTTTTGCTTCGTATACCAAAAGCTTATTGCTGATGAGATTTTCCAGGAACTCACATTTATCTGTATTGGAAGCTCCCTGCTGTTTTGCGTAGTGCATCTGCTCGTTTACATCAGATTCCAAAACAATTTCATCCCCGATTACAGCTGCAATACCATCCACTAATTCTCCTGGTTTTAGCTGGGCATTCATCATGTTTGAAGAGAATATCATCATGAAAATCCCAAGGAGAAAAGTGATTTTTAGTTTATTTGTCATTTTACTATTTTAAACAAGTTGCAAATTTAGAATTCTTAATGAATTACACTAAATTTTTTATTATAAATATTTCTTAAAAAGACTTATTTATTGCAGTTCAACATCAAATGTCGTTAATTCTTTGAATTGTCTCAATCTGCTGAACATATCAGATTCTTTTACTTCCTGAATTCTTTCTGTTCCGAATTTTTCAACAGTGAAAGAAGCCATGGCAGAACCTACGATTAATGCAGATTTCATGGTATCAAAATCAAATTTTCCTTTTTTAGCAAGATAAGCGGCAAACCCTCCTGCGAAAGTATCTCCGGCTCCGGTTGGATCGAAAACCTCTTCCAGCGGAAGTGCAGGAATAGCAAATACTTTGTTGTCGTGGAAAAGAAGTGCTCCGTGTTCTCCTTTTTTGATAATGACATACTGAGGTCCCATTTCATGAATCTTTTTGGCTGCTTTTACTAAGGAATATTCTCCTGAAAGCTGTCTTGCTTCTTCATCATTGATGGTGATTACGTCTGTTTTAGCAATCATATCCATAAGAACATCCCATGCTGTATCCATCCAGAAATTCATAGTATCCAGGATGACAAGTTTAGGACGTTCGTTCATTTTTTCCAATACGGAAAGCTGAACGCCGGGGTGCAGGTTTCCAAGCAGCAAGATCTCTGCATCCTGCATCGAATCTGGAATTTTCGGATCAAAGTTTTCCAAAACATTCACTTCTGTAGCTAAGGTATCTCTTGTATTCAGATCATTGTGGTATTTTCCGGCCCAGAAGAAAGTTTTCCCTTCTTTTACGATCTCAATTCCTTCGATGTTTACATCTCTTCCGGAGAACATATCAAGATGCTCCTGTGGAAAATCTCCTCCTACTACAGAAACAATACCAGATTTAACGCCTAAAATAGATGAAGTAATGCTAATGTATGTGGCAGCACCTCCTAAAATTTTATCTGTTTTACCAAATGGCGTTTCGATTGCATCAAATGCAACACTTCCTACAACTAAAAGTTTCATATATTTTTCAATGTATTTTAAAAGTAATTTATTTTTTCCATTCAAAAGTATCCAGCAGGTGCTTCATATCATTTTTGATATAGTTCACTGCCGGAGCCAGAGAATCCGGCTTTGGTCTTGTATTAAAGTATAGATAAGCAGTCACAAAGTGTTTTGTGCTGTCTGTAATGTAAAACTGAAGATTGGAAGCACTCTGCCCTTTCAGTTCATAGAAGTTTCCATATACCTTTTTTTCCGGGTATTCAAAAGATTTGGTTTCTATGGAACTGGCTTTCACGGTATGTTCGTACACCATTTTTTCTGCTTCTTTTATATGATCTGCAAAATCATTTTGTATCGGGTAATAGGTTACGAATACCTTAGCCTGCATTTGCGGATAATTCAGATAATACCAGCATGGTTTTTTGGCGGGCGCCATTGATGCGAAGTCTGAATACTCAAAAGTATACGCGCAGCTGCTTTCAAATTTCTGATATTTCGGTGCAGGGTATTCCAGACGAAGTTCTCCGTAAGGTTTCGGAACCGAATCTTTCCCACATGAAACGACAAGCAGTGTCATGAAAATAAAAATGACGTTTTTAATCATTTTGCAAAAGTACAAATTAGATTTCAGATTTGAGAAGACAAATTTCAGTCTTTCAGTGAGTTTTGGATGTAGCTTTCCAAGGGCTTCGGAAAAGACCTTTCATGAAAGGCCTCAAAGTCTGTAACAATATACTGGTTCTGCTCTGTAAAGCTGTTCCAGACAGCTTCAGAAGTTACTTCCACATCGGTAATTTCAATTGTCAGGTTCTTGTGAGACAGCTTGTGGAAAACTGTTTTTGTATTTCTGATGAAAGGTTCCAGTTCTGCAGGGAGCTCTGGTAAAAACTCAAATAATTTCTTCCAGATAAAATCGTCTTTTCTCTGCTGAATTAAAAACCGCCCGTTTCTGTGTACAAAATAATATTGTAAAGCAAAGTCTTCTGCTTTTACTTTTTTGGTCTTCACCGGAAAATCAGAAACTTTCTGTAAGGAAAATGCGAGGCAGTCTTCATGAACAGGACATTCTCCGCAAAGAGGTTTTTTGGGTTTACAGACTTCTGAACCGATATCCATCATGGCCTGATTAAAGTCACCGGCACTTTCAGGCATCACAAGAAAAGCCAGTTCAGAAAAGTAACTGAAAGCTTTTGAATTGGAAATATCAAAATCATCTGCAAAGATACGGCTCAACACTCTGTAAAAGTTGCCGTCAACAGCGGGCATTCTTCCTCCAAAACAAATGCTTGAAATAGCTGCAGCCGTATATTTCCCGACTCCCTTCAGTTTTAAAATTTCTTCATACTGTTCGGGAAAAGTCCCCTGATAATCATTCATAATCTGCTGAGCTGCCTTATGAATATTAATTGCCCTGGAATAATACCCCAGGCCTTTCCAGTATAACAGAACCTCATCTTCTTCAGCTTCTGCCAAAGTTTTTACATCCGGAAATCTTTTAATAAAATTATTATAATGGCCCAACCCCTGACTGATCCTCGTCTGCTGAAAAACAATTTCGCAGATCCAGATTTTGTAAGGGTCTTTCGTCTGCCTGAACGGCAGGTCTCTTGCATTCTTCCTGTACCAGTTTAAAAGCTTGTTTCCAATATGGAGAAAGCCTGAATTTGTATGATCTTTTTCCAAAAACCTCAGTCTGTTTAAATAATTGAAGGAATGCTTACCCTGATGACAGCTTTGATACATTCCCATTCTGCAAAGATAAACTTATTTTAATTTATAAAAGCCTGAGGATGGAACCGGAAGACGGAGGTCATAAACATCATCAATATAATAAGTGTCGATCTGTTTTTATCTTTTTTATGGTATTTTGATTTTACAATGGCTTTTAATACCTATAGCTTCCAGCTTCCAGCCTCCTTCTTCCATCTTCAGCTATTGATTATTCATCTTTTTTAATGGAATATACCGGAGCCGCCTTCAGCCACTGATAATTAAGATTTCGGTCTTCCCTGATAAGATTGTACCCTTCGAGCCTCTTCAGATAGAGGTACATGGAATCATTTTTAAGTTTAAGCCTCTGGTGGGATAAAAACATGAAAGGATAGTTCATAACAGAGTCTCTTACTGTTTTCAGGATCTTTCCGGATCTTACCTGATAAAGGAAAAACGGCTTTCCTCTTCCTGATGAGCTGTCTACGAGTTTTACGGAGGAACTTCCGATAACCAGCTCGCTGGCATCAAAACATTCGTCTTCATTCATAATGTAGGCCTTCCCTTCCTGGCGTTCGTTTTTAAAATAGTCTATTTTATAATGATCAGGACTTTGGTATTTCTTTTCACAGCCTGTCAGCACAAGCATTACAGCTACCGGAAGTGCAGATATTTTAAGGGTTATATTAATTTTCATGTGATTTGGCAGTAAAAAACCGATGTAAAAAATGCATCGGTTTTTATTATTAAAAGTTGAGTTATAATTATTCCTGAGTATACTGTGCATCCCATTCGTTACCATCATCTCCTTTGTGTCCGTCTAATTTAATAACGAAGCTTTTTGTAGGGAAATAAGGGGTCATACGGATGTCAAGCCATACTCTGTCTTTGTTTACTCTGTCCTGTTCAAAACGAACGATCTTAAATTTCTCAATCAGTTTATCCGGGCCTTTGATGTTATCCAGGAATGTTACAATCTGTCTTCTCAGATCATCCTCATTCTTGGCATTCCAGTTTTCAAAAGCTCTTCTGTTCAGGAAGTCAAGCAACACTTTGGTTACATAGTCGAATACACGAACTACGGAATAGGTCTGAAGACCGATATTGTCTCCTGTGAATAATGTTTTCGCAGAGAAAGCCATGATCTTTCCATATTCATTAACCATTGGTACAAGACCCATTTTTTCCAACTGGGAAATCTCACTTTTCTTCAATTCGAATTTTACGGCATCCACCTCGTTGATGTTACCATGCTTTTTACCGGCTGCTACCTGGGACATCAGTGTTTTGTGGATTTTTCCGGCCAATGAAGTGGAAGGCGGAAGTTCTACGTTTTCTTCTTCTCCTACTTCTTCAGCTTTTCCTCTTCCCACTAACCAGTTACAGGTCATGATCACGTTACTTCTGTGAAGTTCACCGCCCGTAAGGTTGGCAGAGTGGAATAAGTCTACCACATCGTCCGGCTTATCAAGGTTCGCGAAATCGGTAACCATCATTACTTTGTTCTCGTTACAGATCTTAGCCCATTTCTCAACGACTTTGTTAGATCCCAGATATCCCGGAATCGCAAGAAGTGAATAGTTATCTCTAAGGTCTAAACGGTCATAGTAATTTTTGAATTCTTCAGCAATAGCATCGATGAATAAAGGATTATCCAGATCTGACACCTGCTCAAGGCTTGCATTTACGATGCTTACATTGTCTACTTTATCCAGTTCTGTATTTTTATAGAACTGAGCTACTGTTCTGTAGTTGGTTTCCAGCATACGAACTGCATCCAGTGTATTTTTCAGATTGGTTTTTAAATTCTGATCTGCGGCCTGTGCTTTTGTTTTACATGTATCGGCCATTTTATCTGCAGATTCGTTTCCTTCCAACAGACTAACCCACAGGTTAATTTTCTGAAGAAGTTCTTTTCTTTCATCTGCTTTATTGGAGTCATTCAGGAAGATTTCTTTTCTTGCCTTTCTTGTTGGGTTCATATTGGCGATACCGTCTACAACGGATTCAACAAAGCCAAAACCTCCCATTTTATTAAGCTCTGCAAGCGGGTTGCCCTTCGGCTGCCCGGAGTGCTGCTGCTGTTGTCCCTGCTGCTGGCTTTCTTGTGCCTGTAATTTGCTATCCATGATTTGATTTAATGTAATTATTTTTCAAGTTCTTGTGCCACTTCTTTCAATACTTCAATAAACGCAGCTCTTGTCTGATCGTTTTCCAGCATATTACGCAGGATCTTATTGGTTTTCAGCTGACGTACGATTTTATTGTACTGCTCCTGCTCCATGCTGAGCTGCTGTAAATAATCTGATTTTTGCGTAAGACTTTTGGGTGTGAAATCCCCAAGATTCTGAAAACGGAATTCCTCTTCCACTACGCCTCCGTCTTCTGTTTCATGCTGTACCGCTACAGAAGGCTGAAAATGTCTGAAGACATCTTCCACAGTTTTTAATCCTGTTACAATTTCAGGGGTATACGATTCTTCTGTTGTAAGCTGGCTTACTATCAGTGACTTGTTTTCCTGTATTTCCTGGATAGCTTCATTAGCGTCTACTTTTACCTCGTTTCCGCCAACACCATAATTAAACATTGCCATATTATTATTATTTTGAGATTTCTGATTTTGATTAGGACCTGTCTAAGAGTAATTTAGTGATATATCCAATAAATTACTAATCCAAAGTTTAAATTTAAAAAAAAACTATAACATACAAAATTTTGTCAAGATTTTTCTTGAAATATTTAATTTAATCCATTATATTATAGTGAAATATCACTGTATTATGTTGTCACTAAACTATGAAAAATAAAATAAAAACGCATCATTTTCTGATGCGTTTTTATTTTCTAACAATTTTTGGCAGGTCTTACCAAATTTTTATTCTGTCCTGTGGAGCTTTGTACATTTTGTCTCCAGGTTTAATATCAAATGCTTTGATAAATGCATCCTGATTAACCAATGGTCCAAATGCTCTGAAGACTCCAGGAGAGTGTGGGTCTGTCTTCACCTGATTGATCATATACTGATCTGTAGCTTTTGTTCTCCATACGGTTGCCCAGCTCATGAAGAATCTCTGGTCCTGAGTAAATCCACTGATCTTGCCCGGATTTCCTTTATCCTTAAGGTACATCTGAAGAGCGTCATAGGCAACTGCTACTCCCCCTAAATCTCCAATATTTTCGCCGCTTGTAAATTTACCGTTTACAAAACTTCCTTTCACGGGTTCATAAGCGCTGTATTGGGCTGCCAGCTGACCTACTTTTGCATCAAAGTTTTTACGGTCCTGGTCTGTCCACCAGTTATTCAGGTTTCCGTCACCATCAAACCGGGAACCGCTGTCATCAAATCCGTGGGAAATTTCGTGCCCTATGACCGCTCCGATTCCTCCGAAATTAACTGCAGCATCTGCCTTAGGATTATAGAAAGGAGGCTGAAGAATGGCTGCAGGGAATACAATTTCGTTATTTGATCCGCTGTAATATGCATTCACAGTCTGCGGAGACATTCCCCATTCTGTTTTATCAACAGGTTTTCCTACTTTGTCCAGACTTCTCTGATACTGCCAAGCAGAAACATTCTGAAGGTTTGAATATAATGTGGCTCCCTGTTTTGGAGACTCTACCTTTAGCTTTGTGTAATCCCTCCATTTATCAGGATAGGCAATCTTAACCGTAAATTTAGAAAGTTTTTCCTGGGCCTTTACTTTGGTAGCCGGAGACATCCAGTCTATATCATTAATATGCTGCCTGAATGATTTTAAAAGGTAATCAATATAGGTTTCCATCTGAGCTTTTGCTTCAGGAGTAAAGTATTTTTCAACATATAATTTCCCGAATGCTTCTCCCAGCACACTATTCACAAGAGCAAGCCCTCTTTTGTTCATCGGGCGCTGTTCTTTTTGCCCTTGCAGGTATTTTGAATAGAAATCAAATCTGATCTGCTCAAGCTTATCATCAAGGTTACTGGCATTCCCGTTAATCAGGTGGTATTTCAGGTAGTCTTTTAAAAGCGGAAGATTTTTTTCAGTCAGAAACTGATCCATATTCTGATAATACTTCAGCTCACCAATGATCACCCGGTCTGTATTCACTCCGGCATCTTTAAGATATTTCGCAAGATTGATATTTTTAACAATACCTGATAATTCA
Source organism: Chryseobacterium indologenes (assembly GCF_001295265.1). Taxonomy (GTDB): domain Bacteria; phylum Bacteroidota; class Bacteroidia; order Flavobacteriales; family Weeksellaceae; genus Chryseobacterium; species Chryseobacterium indologenes_A. Next base: position 35,219 of record NZ_LJOD01000020.1, read on the forward strand.
GATACATTTTTAGGGTTGTATCTAAGGTTAGCATCTCTGTTCTGCTCGAGAGTCAGCAGGTAATTAGCCAGCTGCTTTTCAAAAGCAACCACATTCTGCGCCAATTGTCCTGAATTTTTATTCCCCAATACATCAAACAGCTTTCCTACATAAGTCTGATATTCTGCTAAGGTCTTTGTATTGGCCTCATTTACTTTTTGGTAATAGTCTCTTCCTAATCCTAAATCAGGACCACCCAGATATACTGCATTCATGTTAGAATTCTTCATATCTGCTCCTACTCTCCATCCATAGAAAGAATTATCCCCCAGTTTTGTAGCTTCCAGAAGGTATTTTTGCAGGTCATTAAGATTTTTAATGGCATCAATTTTTGCCAGGTCTGATTTAATCGGAGCCAGCCCTTCTGCATTTCTTTTATTGACATCCATGAAAGATGCGTACAGGTTCTGGATTTTCTGTCCTTCTGATCCTTCAGAATAGGTTTCGGATAAAATTTTGTTCAGAATATCCAGGGAAGCATCATCTACATTTTCTCTCAATGCATTGAAAGAACCCCAGCTTGCTTTGTCTGAAGGAATCTGGGTAGTCTTCACCCAATTTCCGTTCACATAGCTAAAAAAATCATCCTGCGGACGGACACTTTTATCCATATAAGATAAATTAATCCCTTCTTCTTTCATTGTTCCTTTTACCGGCTCTGCAACAGCAGCTGTAGTTTCTGTTTTGGTTTCTGTTCCAGCCGTTTTAGCCGTACCGCACGAATTTAAAAATACAATCCCTGAAAGGGCCAGTATTCCAATATTTAGCTTTTTCATTAAAGATAATTTTTGATTGTACACAAATTAATCAAATATACGAACTTTAATAATATGGGATGAGTGATAATTGATAAATGATAGTAAATCTGCATTTTGAGTTCGAAGATTGATGTGTATGACCATAAAGGATACTATGAAAAATTGAAGTGAGTATTGATTTCGGTAAAGCTGATGGAATAGGATGCGTAATTGAAAAGAGGGTTGAATCCCGTTGTTATTAATATTTGGCTGCTTCTAAATGCACTGGTTAATTGAAACAGAAAACGTTTGATTGCCAATTAGTGCTCAACTAATACCTAAAAAACAAAACCCGCCCATTGCTGAGCGGATGAGTAGTTTACCAGATTTTGATTCTGTCTTCCGGAGCTTTGTATAATTTGTCTCCTTTTTTCACATCGAATGCTTTGTAGAATGCATCAATATTAATTAAAGGAGCAAAACTTCTCAGATATCCCGGAGAATGTTTATCAATTTTTATCTGAAGAAGCAGATATTTTTCGGGAGCTTTAGTTTTCCAGACTGTAGCCCAGCTCATAAAAAACCTTTGTTCTGGAGTAAATCCACTGATTTTTCCAGGGCTCCCTTTATCTTTCAGATACATCTGAAGGGCATCGTAAGCAATATTTACCCCTCCCAGGTCCGCAATATTTTCTCCGTTAGTATGAGTCCCGTTGATGAAAGATCCTTTCACTGGTTCATACTTGTCATACTGGGCAGCGAGGGCCTTGGTAGCTTTCTCAAAATTAGCTTTATCTTCAGGCATCCACCAGTCTACCAAATTTCCATCTCCATCAAACTGGGCCCCTGAGTCATCAAATCCATGGCTTATTTCGTGCCCGATCACGGCACCTATTCCTCCAAAGTTTACTGCCGCATCAGCTTTAGGATTAAAGAATGGAGGCTGAAGAATAGCTGCCGGAAAAACAATTTCATTATTTACAGCCCTGTAATAGGCATTTACTGTTTGTGGTGTCATTCCCCACTCAGATTTGTCAACGGGTTTTCCTATTTTTTCCAGTTTTTTATTATAATTCCATTCAGAAATATTCTGAAGGTTCTTATATAAGGTGCTTCCCGGAATAATTTCTAATGCTGAATAATCTTTCCATTGATCCGGATATCCCACTTTTACACTAAACTTATTGAGCTTATCCATGGCTCTCACTTTGGTAGCATCAGACATCCATGTCAGGTTTTTGATGTGAACCGCAAAACTCCTCTTTAAATAATCAATCAGTTCAACCATCTGAGCTTTAGATTCCGCCGGAAAATATTTTTCAACGTACAATTTACCAAAAGCTTCTCCTATATTCCTGTTAATCAGCTCAAGCCCTCTCTTGTCCAATGCTCTCTGCTCCTGCTGGCCAAATAAATATTTTCCATAGAAATTAAAATTAATAGCATCCAGCTTTTCACTTAAATAGGCTGCATTCCCATTAATCAGATGAAACTTCATGTAATCTTTAATTACCTGTAAGTTGTGGACATTTATTAATTGATCAAGGTTTTTATAGTAATTCAGTTCTCCAATAATGACTTTATCTGTATTTACGCCTACTTTTTTAAGATAAGAAGGAAGGTCTATTCCCTTTACCAGCGTTGAAAGCTCAGCCATGGTCTGAGGGTTGTACTGAAGCGTATTATCACGGCTCTGCTCATTTGTCAAATAGGTTTTTGCCAGGCTTTTTTCGTAATCAACAATACCTTTAGCCGCTGCATCGGGATTGGTATATCCCAATTCTTTTAACATCAATGCAACATACTTCTGATATTCAGCAAGAGCTTCTGTATTTTTTTCATTAACCTTCTGATAGTAATCCCTTCCTAAAAGCCCTAAAGACGGAACGCCCAGATAAACAGCATTCATTTTAGAATTTTTACGATCTGCACTTACAGACCATCCATAGAAACTATTCTCTCCATCTTTTGTAACAGAAGCCAGGTAGCTCTGAAGATCAGTAAGATTTTTGATTGCATCAATTTTATTAAGCTTTTCCTGAATGGGTTTGATCCCGTCTGCATTCCTCTTCTGCCTATTCATATAACTTGCATACAGGTCCTGGATTTTTTTACCTTCACTACCCTCTGCAAACTTATCGGTCAGAAGAGAGTTCAGAATTATCATGGAATTATTATCCGTATCCTCCGCTAGTTTATCAAAACTTCCCCAAGCCGGTTTATCAGCAGGAACTTTCGCCTTTTTCATCCATGTTCCATTTACATAATTATAGAAGTCATCCTGCGGGCGGACGGTGGGATCTATTGCTGCGAGATCCAAACCTTTATCTGTATCGTTAAATACTGTTTTGAACGTTTTAGTTTGTGCATGCATTATATTCTGCGCGGAAATCCCTGCTATCAGAGATAAAGAAAATATCAGCTTTTTCATTGGTACCATTTACCAATAGGTATCTTCTGATTTATAATTCGTTACAGCATTCTGTCATAATTCCATAATTTACAGCTCATATTTTAGCGTTTAGCTAATGAAAGATTACCAATTCGCTTTCTCTAATACCTCAACCTGCCTAATACCTAAAAAAAACAAAAACCGCCCATTGCTGAGCGGTTGAGTATGTTTACCAGATTTTGATTCTGTCTTCCGGAGCTTTGTATAATTTGTCTCCTTTTTTCACATCGAATGCTTTGTAGAAAGCATCTACGTTAATCAACGGACCGAAACTTCTGAAATATCCCGGAGAGTGCGGATCAGTTTTCACCTGGTTGATCAGGTATTTCTCGCTGGATAATGTTCTCCATACAGTAGCCCAGCTCAGGAAGAATCTCTGATCCTGAGTGAATCCGCTGATTTTTCCAGGGTTTCCTTTATCTTTCAGGTACATCTGAAGGGCATCGTAAGCAATGTTTACCCCACCTAAGTCTGCGATATTTTCACCGTTGGTAAAGGTACCGTTTACGAAAGTTCCTTTCACAGGCTCATATTTGTCATATTGTGCAGCAAGCGCTTTTGTTGCTTTTTCGAAATTAGCTTTATCTTCCGGAGTCCACCAGTCAACAAGGTTTCCGTCTGCATCAAACTGGGCTCCTGAATCATCAAATCCATGGCTCATTTCGTGTCCGATTACTGCACCAATTCCACCAAAATTCACAGCTGCATCAGCTTTAGGGTTGAAGAATGGCGGCTGAAGGATAGCTGCAGGGAATACGATCTCATTATATACCGGGTTGTAATAAGCATTTACCGTTTGTGGAGTCATTCCCCATTCTGTTTTATCAACCGGTTTTCCTACTTTAGCCAGCTCTCGGTTATACTGCCATTCACTGATGCTCTGCAGGTTTTTGTATAGGGTACCTCCTTTTGATTCTGGAATGATCTCTAATTTTGAATAATCTTTCCATTTATCAGGATAAGCAACTTTCACAGTAAATTTGTTCAGTTTCTGAAGTGCTTTTTCCTTGGTTGTTGATGACATCCAGGTTAGGTTGTTGATGTGAACCACAAAACTTTTCTTTAAGTAATCAATCAGTTCCACCATCTGAGCTTTGGCTTCTGCCGGGAAATATTTCTCCACATACAATTTACCGAATGCTTCTCCCAGATTACCATTAATCAGCTCAAAACCTCTTTTATTCAATGCTCTCTGCTCCTGCTGACCTCTTAGGTATTTACCGTAGAAGGCAAATTTCATATCGCCAAGTTTCTCACTCAGATAAGAAGCACTTCCGCTAATCATGTGGAACTTAAGGTAATCTTTAATAACCGGAAGGTTCTGTGCGTTTACCAGTTTATCAAAGTTTTTATAATATCCTAATTCCCCGATGATTACTCTGTCTGTATTTACCCCTACTTTTTTAAGATAAGAAGGAAGGTCTACTCCCTTTACCAGCGTTGAAAGCTCAGCCATAGTCTGAGGGTTGTACTGAAGCGTATTATCACGGCTCTGCTCGTTCGTTAAGTAAGTTTTTGCAATGCTTTTTTCGTAATCAACGATTCCTTTTGCAGCTGCATCAGCATTTTTATAACCTAGTTCTTTCAGCATGGAAGCTACATATTTCTGGTATTCAGCAATAGCTTCTGTATTTTTCTCGTTTACTTTCTGATAATAATCTCTTCCTAAGCCAAGAGAAGCTTCACCTAAGTAAACAGCGTTCATATTAGAATCTTTTAGATCTGCATACACTCCCCATCCGTAGAAAAGATTTTCACCTTCTTTGGTAGCAGATGCCAGGTAATTCTGAAGATCTGACATATTCTTGATAGCATCAATTTTATTCAGATATTCCTGAATAGGTTTGATTCCGTCTGCATTTCTCTTCTGCATGTTCATGTAACTTGCATACAGATCCTGGATTTTCTTCCCTTCACTTCCCTCTGCAAATTTATCTTTCAGAAGAGAGTTCAGGATGGTCATGGAATTGTTATCCGTATCTTCCCCCAATTTGTTGAAACTTCCCCACGTTGGTTTATCAGAAGGAATTTTCGCGGTTTTCATCCAGGTTCCGCTCACATAGTTATAAAAATCATCTTGAGGACGAACTGAAGTATCCATAAGGCTGATATCTAAGCCTTTATCAGTACTGGTTGCTGCTGTTTTAACGGCTTTTGCCTGTGCATTCAGTGTAGTCTGTGAACACACGCCAGCCAGTAAAAACAAAGAAAGCGTTAATTTTTTCATTATGATAACAATTTATGCTATAAGTATATTTTTTTTAAAGTTTGTTACTTTAAGGTAAAACAAATTTAAACAAATCTTATGAAGCGGCTGCCTCAGTTTCAAAAATGAAAACCTTTGCGTCCAACTCAAAGAATGTGATGTAGGTAAAAATTTAAAGGGTACACAAAAAATCAAATTTAGAAATTCAGGCTTTTAGTGGCCGATTAAAAGTCCTACCAGATCCTGGAGAATCTTCTGGGAAACGAAATTCATAAAATCAAGTCTTTCCAGATGTGGCATATACAATCTGGAAGTTACCTGCTGATCATGAAACTGAATGGTATAATAAACTGTTCCTATCTCTTTGCCGTCCTCTCCTTTTCCGGGTCCTGCCACTCCTGTTGTAGATAAGGCAATATCTGTATTGAATAACTTCCGGCATCCTTCAGCCATTTCCTGTGCTACCTGTTCACTTACCACGGTAAACTCATCCACGGTTTCCTTTGAAACTTTTAAAATTTCAATCTTCTTTTCCGTAGCATAAGTAACAATTCCTCCCGGAAAATAGTTTGAGCTTCCCGGATTGGATGTTATCATCTTTGCCAGTTCTCCTCCGGTACAGCTTTCCGCTGTGGATATGGTCAGTTTTCTTTCGGTAAGGATCTCTGCCAGGATTTTTTCGATCTTATCTTCTGAAACGGCAATTACATGGTTTCCCACCAGAGGTAAAAGCTTCTGAATTTCATTTTCTGTCTGCTGTTTTAGGATTTCTTCATTACTTCCTGAAGCCGTCAGCCTCAACTTTACACGGGTTCCTACAGGTAAATAAGATAAAGACAGATTTTCCGGGAGGGCCAGCTCCCATTCTTCAATCATATCTGCGAGGATACTCTCGGGAATCCCTACCACAGAAACGATTCTTGTATGAATATAGTCAAGGTTGAATTTCTCCTGCAGATAAGGCATAATCTGGTCTTTGATCAGCGGCTTTACTTCATAAGGAACTCCGGGAAGGCTAAAACACAGCTTCCCGTCCTGTTCCATCATCATACATGGAGCCGTTCCGTAATGATTTTGAAAAACAATAGATTTTGCAGGAACGAAAGCCTGTTCTTTATTTCTTTCAAGAATATCAATGCGGCCCCGTCTTTCCATATAGGCTTTAAGATGGTTAAATGTTACCTCATCCAGTACAATTTCATCATTGAAAAATTCTGCCAGTGCTTTTTTGGTTTTATCGTCTCTTGTAGGGCCTAAACCTCCTGTTGTAATGATGAGTTCACCCAATTCAAAAGCAGCACTTAATGTATTTTTAATGGTATCTATTTCATCTGAAATTGTAAAAATCTGTGAAACCTGAATTCCTATATTTTTGAGTTCTGCGGCAATAAAATTAGAATTGGTATCTACCGTGTTTCCGGAAAGGATCTCATCGCCGATGGTAATCAGAACAGCTTTTTGCATATCGTATATTCTTGAGAAAATTGTTCTGCAAATGACGGAAAAATCTGTGGCTGCAGCAATATAAATTGATTTTTTCTATTTTTGACAGAAATTGGTTATAACTATAATTAAAGACTATGTCAAAATACGATGATGCTTCATGGCATTACGGCGGCGATTTTCCGGAAGGCCTTCCTCATAAAAACGGAGCAACACATACGGGAATGTTCCTGAACTGGTGCATCAATAATGATTTAATTTCTGATGAACTGAGAGAAGACAACAAAGAAGAAATTGAAAAATTAAAACGCAGAGAAATCACCGGTGCAGAGTTTATCATGGATTTCTGCGATGGGAAATTTTCTGAATACGATCTGAATGATACAGGAAATCTTTTTGCAGAAGATTATTATGCAGATGAAACGGATTTCGGAAACCAATACAGTTCATTTGCCGATGATTATGTGAATCTTTTTGATGCCAAGGCAGAGGAAAATGCTTACGAATATGAAACGTTTTATCACATTGAAGATACCTACGAAAATTATGACCTGATGAAGCAGGTTATTAACCACCGTTTTGAAGAATGGAAAGAATATATGGAGAATAAATAAAGCTGAGACCTTTCAGCTTTATTTACTGGTTATGCTTTACCCAGATGAGTTCGTCTGTATTATATCCTATTCTTTTTGCTTTTTCTATAAAACGCTGTCTGATGCTTTCCGGGATAGTGGTGGTACGGGACAGAATCCACAGGTATTTGAGGCTGCTTCCTGCTACCAATGCGTATTGATAGTCTTCATCAATATCAATAACATTATAACCGGCCCAGATTGGTTTAAAGAATGAAACTTTCAGCCGGGCTTCGGTTTTATCTTTCACAAAACGGGCTTCTCCTATAGATTGCTTCCATTCTTTTTTAAGATAATTATAGCCTTTATTGCTTACACGGATGCTGCCATTGGGATTTTCTGAATATTCAGCGGTAACATTATCCATATTTTTTTCAAATCTGTAATCGAAACGGGCTATTTCATACCATCTCCCAAGATATTTTCCTGCATCAAAATTTTTAACAGCTGCTGCTCCTTTCGGAATTCCTACAGAACAGGAATTTAAAATAATCAGTCCTAAAACTCCCAGCGAAACGGGAATCGCAATTTTGTGAAGCGTTTTCATAATCAGAATTTTGTATGGTTACGGAAAAAGCGTCAAAAATAATGCCTTCAGGCTGTTAAGGAACGATAAATTCTAGGAGAACACTTTCAGGAAATTATCTTTAAAGCTTCCGGAAACCTCAATTTCGGTATGATCAGCAAGTGTTACTGTTCCGCTTTTATGGTAAGATTTTACAAAGCCGGTGTTGATAATATGAGAACGGTGAACTCTTACAAACGGGTTTTCCAGCAGGTCATCAAAATGTTTCAGGAATCTGCAGACCATTTTCTTTGAACCGTCGGTAAGATAAACCTGGGTAAAATTTCCATCCGCCTGTAATCTTACAATATCTTCTGTTTTTACCACATCAAATCCCTGAAGGGTCGGCAGAATAAGCTGCTGTTTTTCCGGTTTTAATTTTAGATTTTCGAGGAGAATTTTATTCCGGTTGAGCTCTTCTTTCTTTTCAAGGCTTTCTGCAACTTTGTTTACAGCCAGAATAAGCTCCTGAATGTCAATAGGCTTTAAAATATAATAGCTTGCCGATTTATTAAGGGCCTGCAGCGAATATTGTGAAAATGCGGTAATAAAGATGGTTTCATAAGAAAATTCTTTAGTGGCTTCCAGCACATCAAAAGCGTTTCCGAAGGGCATTTCAACATCAAGGAAAACAAGTTGTGGCTGTGTTTCTGTAATCAGCGGAACAGCTTCTTTTATGTTTTCAGCTTCCCCGAGAACTTCCACCTGCGGACAGTATTTGGTGAGATAGTTTCTCAGAACTTCTCTTGCAATGATCTCATCGTCTACAATAACAGCTTTTATTTTCATTTAAACAGGCCTAAAAGATTTGTTTAAAGTAAAATTAGGAATATTTGGCCAGTCACACAATCTGTTCATGAAAATCACTTGGGAACCTATATTTTCTTCCATTTCAAGGCCTTCCAAACAATCAGAATGGTGATGAAGCTTTCCAGTAACGCCAGAAAAACATAGAATACCCTCCAGGCTGTTAATGAGGTGGCAGCAATAAGCAACATTATGCCTGTAAAAAATATTCCCAGAATAATGTTAAGTATCCTGTTGATTTTTGCTTTCAGCATCAGTGAGAGAAAAACCATTACCGCAGGAAGTGCCAGTACAACAGCAGCCATAAACAGCTTTACAGGGGTATCCAGTAAATTGGTTCCTTCAACCAGACCTTTTGCCTTCCCGGGAACATAGAGTTCAAAATAGTCTCCATAGAGATAACACAGGGTGACTGAAGTCCATAGCCCGGCAAGAATGATTTTTATATTGACAGGGGTTTCTTCAAAATGTACGGAGTTATTCATGATTGATCGTTTTATCAGTGGGTTAATTTTTATTTCTTACGCCTAAGATCAGCAGCCATAATCCGGTTCCTATTTCCCCTATGGACGCAGGAAGTGTGATATAATTGGATATAGGATAAGCAGAAAAATCCGGAATTAAAGTCCTGGCAAAAACATTGGCAACATATCCCACACATCCCAGTATTAAGAAAACGCCCAAAAATTTCGGAAGAAAACCAGATTTGTAAACCAGATAGCCAAATGGTAAAAGCCAAAGCCCCCAAAAGATCTGGACAATTAAAATCCCTTTGTTATAGCTGTTAAGAAGGAGCATTACCTGGGATTGCAGCTGTTCTGCATTAAAGCCTTTCAGATAATCAGCGCCTTCAATAATAGTAAGTACAGAAAACCGGCTTTGAAGATTAAGGAATGATATGGGAATACTCATCAATGCAAAAATAACCATCAGCCGAGCATGAGCTTTATTGACGTTGTTCAGTAATCTGTATAAAACCAGAGGCAAGAGCATAAATGCAATATAGCAGATGATACTTCCTGCAATTCCTAATCTGAATAGTTGCGGAGAGGAAGAAATATTCTGAAAGGTAATCCGGGAATCTTCCCAGTTTATAAGCTGAGACGGAACATACATTAAGCTGAAAAAACCGGCTGCAATCACTATAAGATAAATAAATCCTGCCAGCCGGGCTGTTTTGTTGGAAGCGTTCATTGGGATCAGGTTTTTTATATATAGACAGTTTCTGTTTTCATTTGGTTACAGAAAAAATCTGATTATAAAAAAAACAGCTCTGAAATAAAGTTTTCTATTGATATTTCCCGCCTCTGAACTTTAAAATTTTATAGGTTGTTTTGGAAGTCTCCTTTTCATTACATTCTCCGTTTACTTCGGTATCTATGGTCTTCACCGAAATAGTTTTTATTTTCAGATCCGTGAAATTATTGGTTTTTGTTTTATCCAGAACAATAACCGAATGATCATCTTTAAATTCACCATTGCAACGGGTATCCCATTCCCCGCGGGTAGAATACATTTCAAACTGACTGAGAACTTTTTTAAGCGTTTTTCCTTCGGGATAATACATTGACATTCTACCTGAAGCATACGGATTGGCCCTGCTACTGCCTGCAAAATCGGCTATCACTCCAAATGCACGGACATGGGTATTGAGATTATACAATCCCGTATCTATTGCAAAGCTTCTTAAGTATACAGCATCAGAAGAAATTTCCTCGGGATCTAAATATTTATTTTTTATCATTCCTTTTTCATCGGTAATTAAAATATAGTTCTGTACCGTAAAAACATAATCTTCTTCATCCTGTTCTATCAAAACCGGAATGATTATGATGTAAGAGTTTCCGGTATTGGGCATTTTCTTCTCTGTACAAAACTCTTCTTTAATTTTGTTTTTATCCAGCTTCAGGCTTTTCACTATATTTTCATACCGGGCATCATCAATTTGCTGTCCGTATAAAATCCCTGTGAATAGAGTAGTCAATATTAATACTATACTTTTTTTCATCAGACTTATGTTTTAAGTTAAGTAAGGTTGATTGTAATAGTCACCACTACTCCGCTGCCGTGTTCTTTGTCCTTGATGGAACAGGTAATATCTTTTTTATACAGATCATTCAGAAGCTTTATTCTTTCGAGTGTATTTTTCATTCCGCGGCCTTCCCTGGTTTTCTGGTGCTGCGTCTTCTGCTTTTTACTTTCTTCAATACCGATTCCGTTATCTTCAATAGTGATTTTTAATTGAGCATTTTCTTTTTCAAAGCTTAATTTTAAAAATCCTTTTTCCGTTCTGTAGCGGAGGCCATGCCATACTGCATTTTCAAGGAACGGCTGAACCAGCATTCCCGGAACCTTAAGGCTGTGTGCATTCAGGTTATCGTCTGTATTGATTTCGTAATCAAATTTATCTGCAAAGCGGGTCTTTTCCAGGGCCAGATAATTCTGAAGCAAGTCGAGCTCCTGCTGAAAAGGAATAAAATCTTCGGCAGAATTTTCCATTACACCCCGCATCAGCTTTGAAAATCTGGTAAGATACTGATTGGCTTCCAGCTCGTTATTGGTTGCAATAAAATGATTAACACTGTTTAAGCTGTTGAAAATAAAATGGGGATTCATTTCACGTCTCAGCGACTGCAGGGCAATTTTTTTATTTTTGATCTGAACTTTCTTCAGAGTTCTGAAAATTAAAAACACCAGACCTGTAAGCAGGATCAAAGCTCCAATCAGACTGTAGTTAAACACATTTTTCTTACGGATCAGCTCATCTTTAAGCTGTTTTTCTTTTTCCAGCTGGGATATTCTCTGTTCTGTATCTTCCAGAATCTTATTATCAACCAGGCTCCTGTCTTTGGAAACAAGGTCCGGAAGTTTCCCAAGGAAATCGCGGTACAGCGTTACTGAAGCATCAGTACTTCCTGATATATTATAGAGGCTGTCCAGCTTTTTCACACTTTTCTGGGCTTCCAGAGTGTGTCCTTTATCCAAAGCAATCCCGTAGGCATTTTTCAAGAGAGTGATGGCTTCTTCAGGGTCGTTTTTTTTGATATAAATATCGGCCAGCTCCTGAATCTGATTCACTTTTTCCTGCGAATTTTCTTTTACAAAATCCTCTTTTAAAACCTCTTTTTTCGCTTCGATGGCTTTATCAAATTTCCGGTTTTCAACATAAAAATCAGTCAGCTTCCGGTTGATTTCCAGAGCCTGCTGCGGTGCTTCTTTTTTTGAAAAAACATAGGCATTATTCAGGTTTTCTTCTGCTTTGGGAATATTATTCTGCTGGATATTAACTTCGGCCATCTGGCTGTATCCTTCTGCGGCAGCACTTTTATCTTTTTCTTTCAGACTGATATTGATGTTGCTCTGGATTGCATCTGCCTTTCTTTCTGCTGAAGGGGCAGAAAGCCTTGCCGCATCATTTGAATTAACAGTCCTGCTTTTCTCATCAAAGCTCATTTCAGCGGCCATGCTGTAATTGCTGATGGCAGGTGCTATTTTTTTCTGCTTTTCCTGTGACTGGGCAATTTTCCGGGTTACAATTTCGAGATTCTTTTTATCGTTAAGATCTTTATAGAGATTTCTCGCCTTGATCAGGAATTCTTCACTCCTGGCATAATTTCCCTGATTATAATAATCATTGGCAATACCTACATAACTGTCGGCAACGCCCTTATTATCATTATTATCAACTGCTTTCTTCAGCCTGGAGACAGATTTGGATGCTTTATTAACCCGTGTAGAATCCTGTGCCAAGCAGATATTACCTGCGGCAAGACTAAAGATAAACAGTATTTTAAAAACTAATTTCACGGATTTCAGATCTTTAATGCAAAGTAACTAAAACTTTATTTATGCTCCTTCATTCTTTACCAAGTCAAAACCTTATTTCACCAAGTCACAACTCTGATGCTGTTAAAATAACTTCAGTTCGGGATAAGAATATCTGATAGATGCAGGTTTGAAGCTGGATGAGGGAAGAGGGAAGTTATGAAAGTCATTAACAGCAAATATTGATCTGTTTATTTAATTTGATTTTCAGGTGGCTTTCAATACGTAAAACTAAAATTAACTTCCAACCTCCTTCTTCCAGCTTCCATCCTTTTACATTTAAACTCCTTAGATTAAAATAAACCTTTGATCTTTTTGTTCCAACTTCCCCCATTACCTATGATAAAGGGCATTCAACAGTTCACCAAGTGAAAACCTCATTTCACCAAGTCTCCGGAATTTCCTTTCAGAACCGCCGTAATTTTACCTCAGAATTTAAAAAACAGGAAATTATGAAATTAAGACATTTTTTATTGATCGGAATCTTTACACTGGGAAGTTTTATGAATGCACAGGAAGTAAAGAAAAATGCAATTGAGGTAACAGGAGTTGCTGAAATGGAAATAGAGCCGGATGAAATCATCTTCAGCATTGGTATAAAGGCAGACAACAAAAATGAACTGGCAGACACGGAGAAAAAAATGTTTGAAACATTAAAAAATGCCGGCGTCAAGAACGAAGATATCAAATTCAAATCCATGTATCAGAATACCTATGCCAAAACCGGAAAATTCACCAGGAATTATCAGTTTAAGGCCAATGCCAAAGCAGATCTTGGTAAAATATTTGAAGACCTGAATCAGAAATGGGTAAGCAGTCTGAACATTGCGGAAGTAAAAAATACCAAAATTGCAGATTTTAGAAAAACAGTTAAGATCAATGCTCTGAAAGCCGCTAAGGAGAAAGCAGATTACCTGTTGGAAAGTATGGGTAAAAAAGCAGGAAATCCTCTTGAAATTGTAGAAATAGAAGATTATACCAGCGATACGGTTCTTCCGGCAGCTTACAGAGGTAAAATGAACAGCATACTGGAAATGGCAGATGCAACAGCAGGAAACTCTTTTGAGAACATAGAAAACATCAAGCTGAAATACAGTATCAAAACACGATACGAAATCCTTTAAAATATACAATAACAGATTTAAGGAAACAGTCCGAAAGGGCTGTTTTTTTGTTTCCAGATATAGCTTCTGAAAGGTAGATTTAGGCTAATTCTATTATTTAGGCGGACTAAAGTCCACCTCTATTGAATAAATTTCACCCATCAGAAGATGTTTATCCGGATTTTTTCTCGCGCAGATTCTGCGGATTCAGCAGATTTTTAAAGAACTGGCGTAAACTTCTCTGCGTTAAGTTTTTAAACTTAAACATGATTAAAGAGTTGAATTCTTTTGTACCTATATAATTTCCAACAGATTTCTCGGATAACACAAATCAAAAAAAATCTGTATAATCTGTCCTATCCGCGAGAAAATTAAAATAGATACTTACCCTTCACCAAGCCAAAGTCCCCTTTCACCAAGTCTGCCAATTTCCGGTCTGAAATACCGATAATTTTACTTCAGGAATTTAAAGCAATAAACTATGAAACGTTATTTTTTGATACTTATGACATTTTCGGCAGCTTTCATCAGCGCTCAGGAAATAAAAAAAGAAATTGAAGTAAAACAGGCTACGGTATTCCTTCAGGGAGCCAAGGTCTTCGGCAATACCAGCGTAACTCTGCAGAAAGGAAGAAATAGGGTAAGAATTATCAACCTTCCTAATAATCTGGATGAGAACACCTATAAAATCAATCTTGAAAAGAATACTACTCTCCTGTCCATTACCCCGCAAAACAATTTTCTGGATAGCGGCCAGCTGTCTGAAGGAGAAAAGAAGCTTGAGGATGAAAGAAAAAAACTTCAGAGACAGGTAAACCTCCTAAATATCCAGATCAAGAACCTGACCGGCGAGCAAAACATCATCAATGATAACCTTAAAGTTTCTGTGAATGACAAATCAACTCCGCAGGAACAGCTGATTAAGCTTACCGATTTTTACCGTAAAAGAATGCTTGAAATTGATAATCAGGTCTTTCTTCTGAACGAACAGAAATCTGCTTTGGATGAAAACATAGCCAAAATCAACAACCAGTCTGCGGAAGAACAAACCCATAAAAATACCAACAGAAAAGAACTTCTTCTGGAAATCCTTGCAGATCACGAAACCAGCCTGAATCTGGGAGTAAGCTATATCGTTTCAGATGCAGGGTGGATTCCTTCTTATGATTTACGTGCTGAATCGGTAAAGAAGCCTCTTGAAATGGTTTATAAAGGAAAGATCTATCAAAGGACAGGACAGGACTGGAAAAATATCAAGCTTTTTGTTTCTACCTACCGTCCCTCCTACCATCAGGACCGCCCTATCCTTTCTCCATTATATGTAGCAGAATACACGGCACACAATCCTATGATGGAGGTTGCCGATTATAAGAAGACAAAGGAAACTTCGGTAGCCAATTCTTATCAGATGAGAGCTGATAAAGTGGTAGAACCAAGCCAAATACCTGTTGCTTCCGTTTCTGACGGCCAGATGAACGTGATATATGAACTCAACTACAATCAAACCATCCTGAGCCAGGAGAAAGAGCATTATGTAATCCTCGATAAAAAACAGATTGATGCCACCTACAAATACCATACAGTTCCGAAGCTTAACAACCAGGTATTCCTGATGGCTTTTGTGAAAAACTGGCAGAACCTCAACCTTATTTCGGGAGATGCTAATATTTATTTTGAAGACAATTATATCGGAAAAACCAACATAACCAGCAACTATGTGAAAGATGAATTCCCGATCTCACTGGGTATCGATGAGAGAATTACCGTAAAAAGAATAAAACTGGAAGATAAAACGTCTCAAAAGACCATGAATTCCAATAAATGGAACACAGAATCCTACCAGATCAGCATCAGAAACAATACAAAAGAGAATATTGAACTGGAAGTGCTTGACCAGCTTCCGATCAGTGAGAATTCCAAAATTCTGGTAAAAGCTTTAGAAACCGGAGGCGGAAGCTATGATGAAAAAACAGGAAGCATCCTGTGGACCAGAAACATCAGCAGCGGAGGTTCAGACAAGATTAATTTCTCTTATGAAGTGAAATATCCGAAAGACATGCAGATTCAGTACTACAGCAGATAACCTAAAAAAAATATTATGATGACTTCTTTTAAAATTTTAACACTGGCAGCAGGTGCAGCTTTTTTAAGCTCCGGCAGCATTTCAGGAATCCAATGTTCAAAAGACTATACATCCGGCAGAGATTCCATTGTACAGAATGCCTCATTACCTCCGGTAAATACAGCCACAAAAGACAATAAAATCCAGGTGGCTTTATTACTGGACACTTCCAACAGTATGGACGGGCTCATTGATCAGGCCAAATCAAGGCTCTGGAATATTGTAAATACTCTCACTACCCTGAAGTATAACGGTCAGGCCCCACAGATTGAAATCGCTTTGTATGAATACGGAAATGACGGAATCCGGGACGACAATTACATCCGGCAGGTCACTCCGCTTACCCAGGACCTGGATCTGGTTTCTGAAAAGCTGTTTGCCTTAAGAACCAACGGGGGAAGTGAATATTGCGGAGCCGTAATCCGGGATGCCTCTGCCAACCTGAATTGGGACACTAACGAAAAAAGCATGAAACTGATTTACATTGCCGGCAATGAAGGATTTAATCAGGGAAGAGTGGATTACAAAGAGGTGATCTCAAAGGCTAAGAACAAAAATATTTACACCAGCACCATTTTTTGTGGAAGCAAAGAGGAAGGTATCCAGACTTTCTGGCAGAACGGAGCTTCTCTTGGCGGTGGAAAATATTTCAATATCGACAGTAACAGGAAGGTAATTTATATTGAAACACCGTATGATGTAAGGATTTCGGAATGTAATTCAAGACTTAACAGCACCTATATCTATTACGGAAGCCACGGTTCGGAATATAAAAACAAGCAGGTTATGCAGGATAGGAATGCAGAAGTGCAGTCTGCAGCCAACTTTGTAGAAAGAACGGTTGCCAAATCCAAAAGGAACGCCTATAAAAATGATCACTGGGATCTGGTAGATAAAGCCGAAAAGGACGCAGGTTTTATTTCATCCGTTAAAGAAGAAGAGCTTCCGGCTGAGCTGAAAGGTAAAAGCAAAGAGGAAATTAAAAAAGCCGTTGCCGTTAAATCTGCCGAACGCGGAAAAATTCAGAAGGAAATAGAAGAACTGTCCAGAAAACGTCAGGAGTATATTGATGCCGAAATGAAAAAACGGGGAAACAATGACTCTGACGATCTGGGAAAAGCAATAGAAAAATCTATCCTGGAACAGGCAAAAAAGAACGGATATAGTTTGTAATTGTTATTTTAAAATGCTGCCCGCGAGTGTGGGCAGCATTTCTGATTAACAGGATTAGTTATGAGTAAGGGATAATATTTTCATCTTCCGAATCTGAAGTATTGTGAAAGCGGATGCTTTTTATTTTTCATAAACAAGGAAGCCATTTCCATACCTGCTACCGAGAATGTGATCCCGTTCCCGCCAAAGCCTAAAACAAAATAAGAATTTCTGAATTTCTTATGTTCTCCGATATAAGGAAGACCATCCTTGGTTTCCCCGAATGTTCCTGCCCAAACAAAATCTGTATAGAAATGGTAATCAGGTTTTATCTTTTTAAGGTTTCTCAGAATTTCTTTTTCTTTTTTTCCCAAAAGAGCATCTCTTTTTTCAGCATCGTAAAAATCTTCATCTCCTCCGCCGATAAGAACCCGCCCGTCATCTGTTGTCCGCATGTAGAGGTAAGGATCATCGGTATTCCAGACTAAGGTATTGCTGATATTTTTAAACTTATCCTGATCAATCTCTGAGACAACAGCATAGGTACTTTTTAAATTAACAAAATTTTCCTTCAGCAGGCTTTTGCTTTCATATCCGATGCAGTAGATTACTTTTTTTGCTTTGATCTGATGGCCGTTTCGCGTGGTTATCATATTAAAACCTTTATGATATTCCACATGGGTCATTTCCGTTTTGTCGAATATCCTCAGGCCTTTTTTCACATTATGCATGAACAGCTCATGAGCCAGCCGAAAAGCATCAATACTGGCTCCCTGTTTCGACAGGATCCCGCCATAGGTATTTTCAAACCCGAACTGCTTTAAAATCTGGGCTTCATTCAGCCATTTCACTTCAAATCCCGCCTCCTTTCTTGCTTCATACTCCTTTTTGAGCCAGGCGGCATCTTTTTTCTTTGAAGCAAAGTAAAGTGATTTTTTACGTTTAAACCCCGCATCTGATTTGATGAGCCCGGAGAGCTTTTCAAGGGTATCTATTGCATCCGAACAGGCTTTATAGCTTCTGACGGCTGCTTTCTCTCCTATTTTTTCTGATAATTCAAAAAGCGGAACATCTATTTCGTACTGCAGCATGGAAGTAGTGGCCGAAGTGCTCCCGTTGCAGGCCTCCCGTTTATCAATAAGGATGGTATTATAACCGTCTTGTATCATCTGGTGGGCAATAAGACTTCCGGTAATTCCCCCGCCTATTACCAAAACATCACATTTTTCGTCTGATTTCAGGGAAGGGTATGAAGCAATTAATCCATTTTTTATAAGCCAGAACGGTTCATTTGATTTAAGATCCATATTAACATTTTACAATAAAAATAGCAATATTTATAAATATTTTAACTATTTATTATTGATTTATGGTGTAATTATTGTTGTCTGACTAAAATCAAACCACATTAAAATATTATTATGATAACGATTATTCCAGAAGCTCCGGAAAATGTTGCAGCATTCAACGCAACGGGAGAAGTAACGAAAGAGGATTTTGAAAATCTGGTATTTCCACATGTAAAAGAGAAAGTAGATCAGTTTGGGGAGTTGAATTACTTATTTTATCTGGATACCGATTTGAATAAGTTTACCATGGGAGCATGGTTTGAGGATGTGCTTTTGGGATTGAAAAATCTTGCTAAATGGAACCGTACCGCTATTGTTACAGATAAAGAAGGGGTGCAGAACTTTACAGATATTTTCAGCGTTCTGATGCCGGGAGAATTTAAATCTTTCCCAAAAGAAAATTTATATAATGCCCTTTATTGGTGCAAAAACGGTAACGAAGTAGAGGTATAAACTATTTCATACCCATAAGAAACGGGTTGTATCCATAGAGAATACAACCCGTTTTCCTTTTATTCTTTTACAGTCAATTCTTTTTCTGATTATTTATCACAGGATACACATTCAGCAGGAGTCTCTTCTGCCGGAGTTTCTGAGCCGTAAAGATACATATATCGTACACTGACAGCAAGTCCGATGAAAGTCATACCCACCCCTACCAGCGAAGGATAATTGTAAGGCAGTTTATATTCCAGAGGAATTCCTCCTAAAAATGCTCCCATCGCATTGGCTATATTGAAAGCTGCCTGCATAAATGCGGCTGCCATCATTTCACTTTTCGGAGCGGCCTTCATCATCATGATATTGATAGGTGCCGCCACCGACATAGACAGTGCTCCGCACACAAATGTCAGGACAAGTGCAATATGCTGATGCTGTGAAAGGAAAAATACGCCGGCCAGGGAAAACATCATCAGAAAGATCAGAAGGACACATGTTTTTTCCGGACCTAACCGGTCAGACACAAAACCTCCTGCCAGATTTCCTACTACCATTCCTCCGCCTGCAAGGATCATGACATACGCCATCTGGCTGCTTTTAATTCCTGCCACAACGGTCATCAGAGGAGTAATATAACTGAACCACGTGAAAAGCCCTCCAAATCCTATCGCAGTAATAGCCAGCACCAGCCAGGCCTGTTTCTTTTTCAGGAATTTCAGCTCTTCAAGGAAATGTGTATCCTGATTAGCCTCTATAGCCGGAAGCCATAACTTCAGGAACAGTAAGGCAAAAACACCAATCAGAGCCACAATAGCAAAATACAACCTCCAGTGATACACATGGCCTATGTATGTAACCAAAGGAACCATAATCAGGTTGGCCACCGTGAGCCCCGTAAACATCAGGGATATATAGAATGCCTCCTTCCCTTTTCCTGCCATTCTTGATGCTACAACAGTTCCCACTCCGAAAAATGCACCATGAGGAAGTCCGGACATAAATCTGATGATCAGCATGGTAGTATAGTCCGGTGCTACCGCCGATAATCCGTTAAATAAAGTGAAAAGAACCATTAACACCATCAGTACTTTTTTCGGAGGAAATTTCACAGAATAACCGATCAGAATTGGTGCTCCGATTACCACCCCCATTGCGTAGGCAGAAATCATGTGGCCCGCCTGCGGAATGGTGATCTGTAATGTTTTAGCAATATCCGGCAGCAGCCCCATGACGGTAAATTCCGTTGTTCCTATTCCCAAACCGCCGATGGCCAGCGGAATAATCCTTTTATCAATCTTCATTGTATATTCTTTTAAATTAACCTGTCACCATAAAGAATACTTTTCATCTTTATTTTGACAGTGCAAAAATCGAAAGAAAGATTGACTTTCACCTCTCCTAAAATGATAAAAATTTGCTCCATATTAACCTTTTTATTTAATTTTAAATCTATAAATAATCAAATGAGAACACAATGAAAATTCAGAAAGAAATTATAGAGTTTGAAAAGGGAAAGTCTTTCAAGCTGTTTTCCCCTTCGCTTAAAAACTGTTTTTTCTGGCATTATCATCCTGAAATAGAACTGGTGTATGTAGAAGCCCTCAATGGCATCCGTCACGTAGGAAAGGATATTTCAGGTTTTACAGACAGTGATCTTTTGCTGATTGGGGCCAATGTTCCCCATCTGAATTTTGATTATGGTATCCAGACTGAATGTAAACAGCTGGTATTACAGATGCGGGAAAATTTTCTGCAGGATATCATTCTCCCTGTTCCGGAATTTGAAAACATCAGGACACTTTTAGATAAGTCCTATCTCGGGCTTTCGTTTTCCGGAAAGACTAAAGACCTTGTAGTTGAAAAACTTAAAATCATCAAAGGGAAAAACTCATTTGAATCCTTAATAGGCCTGATTGAAATTCTCCAGATCCTTGCAGACTCCACAGAAGTAAGGGAACTCAATAATGAAGACACCAGAATCAGGTGGTTTCTGAACGACAAGATCAGAATGGGTACTATTTACGATTATATTCATGAAAATTACGACAAGAAGCCCAATGTCAATGAGATTGCAGCCATCGTCAGCCTGAGTACTCCGGCTTTCTGCCGTTATTTTAAAAAGCAGACGAACATGACGTTTACAGATTTTGTCAATAACTACAGGATCAATCAGGCTAAAATTTTTCTGCTGAAAGATTATTCCGTAACAGAAGTCTGCTTCCAGGTTGGCTTTGAAAGTCTGTCGTATTTTAATAAACTGTTCAAGCAGCATACAGGAGATACTCCGTCAGAATTCAGGAAAAAACATTTTAGAGCAATTGAAATTAACGGGCGGATTGCAGAGATAGACAGAGATTCAGCTTGTAATAAATAATGAATACCCTTTATCTTAGGTTGCAGTTTTACCCCCCACTTCAGGCAAAACCTATTTTTGATTTATCAGGATTCACGATTCTCTGCACAGCAAAATTCCCATATCTCCCATCTATCCGTCTTATTATATCTCTGCTCACCACAATATAAAAAGAAACCGCTCATTACTGAACGGCTTTTATTTTTAGTGAACATGTTTTTCTGCGTGATAGGAACTTCTTACCAACGGTGAGCTTTCCACATGTCTGAAACCAAGGCTTCTCGCAAAATCCCCAAGCTCATCAAATTCTTCCGGTGTAATGAATTTCTTTACAGGAAGATGCTTTTTGGTAGGCTGAAGATACTGTCCCAGCGTAATAACGTCTACATTGGCATTTCTGATATCTTCAATGGTCTGGAAAACCTCATCTTTTGTTTCTCCTAATCCAAGCATTACACCTGTTTTGGTTCTTCGCTGTCCGGCTTCTTTCAAATATCTCAGTACTTCAAGACTTCTTTCATATTTTGCCTGGATTCTCACCTCTCTTGTTAAACGTTTTACCGTTTCCATATTGTGAGAAATCACTTCCGGAGCTACTTCTACCAAGCGGTCAATATGTTTGGTGATTCCCTGGAAATCAGGAATAAGTGTTTCCATAGTAGTTCCCGGAGAGATTCTTCTTACAGCGTTTACGGTTTCCGCCCAAAGAATGGACCCCATATCTTTCAGGTCATCACGGTCTACTGATGTAAGAACAGCGTGTTTGATCTTCATTAATTTGATTGAGCGGGCTACTTTTTCAGGCTCATCCCAGTTTACATCCAGCGGTTTTCCTGTTTTTACGCCACAGAATCCACAGCTTCGGGTACAGATGTTCCCCAGAATCATGAAAGTAGCAGTACCTTCACCCCAGCATTCTCCCATATTCGGACAGCTTCCGCTCTGGCATATGGTATTTAATTTATATTTGTCTACCAAAGTTCTAAGTTCTCTGTAGTTCTTTCCGGTAGGAAGTTTTACGCGGATCCACTTTGGTTTCTGAACGGTAGTATCTTGAACTAAATTTTCCATTTCTAAAATTGATGTTCAAAGTTACGTAATTTTTAATGGAAACCATCTACCGGAGAAATTGATGGAAATGATAATTGGAGAGATCAGCATGTATTTCTGAGATGCAACTCTTGAAAATTGTTGGATAAACGCTAAAAGACACAAGTTTTTTTTTAATTATTATACTGTTTTTAAGCGCAGAAAATTCAGTAATTTTCAGGAAATCTGTGACAGTAAACTTATCACAGATGAAATTTAAAAAGATTTGTTTTATCTGACCTGTCCTGAAGGTTAAAAAAACTTATTTCAGGTCAGTAACTGCAAAGCTACCCTTTAAAATGTTACGGATTTTGAAAATTGATAACGTTTTATTACTTTTTTTTCTGTGTGACATTAAAAGAATTGTGCCTAGCTGTCTTCAAATTCGTTATTTTTCAGCAGTTCAGCAAGGACTTTTTTAGCCCGCATTACCCTTACCTTAGTATTGGCAACAGAAATTCCCAGCTCTTCGGCAATTTCTTTGATGCTTTTTTCTTCAAAAAACCTCAGCTTGATAATATCCTGGTAATTGGCATCCAGAGACTCAATGGTTTTAATGATTTTTTTCTGCTCTTCATCGGAGATCATCAGCTCTTCCGGAGATTTTGCGTATTGATTTTTTACTTCATCAAGATTTTCGGTAGCATCCTGATTTTCGCGTTTTTTTTTCCGCCAGAAATCAATAACGGTGTTCTGGGCAATGGTGAGAATCCAGGTTTTGAACTGAAAATGGGGATCGTACATATCCAGTTTCGACAGCACTTTTGAAAAAACATTGACTGTAATCTCATCGGCATCATTTTCATCTTTTACTTTTTTCATCACAAAAGAAAAAACATCCACCCAAAAGATATTAATGAGTTTGGTCTGGGCTTTCTGGTCTTTTTCTTTTGCTTTCTGAATAAGCAGGAATAACTGTTCGTCGTTCATCACTAACAAATATAGCTTTTTAGGCTGAATTTGCAAAGAGTATATTCCATTTGAAATTCCCTTTTTTGCCTTTCATGATCATACTTCTGAATTTATTATCTTTGCACCGTAAAATTTTAAACAAAAAAATAGAGATGAATTCCTTTATAGAAGAACTAAAATGGCGAGGTCTTTTTGCCGATATGATGCCGGGAACCGATGAACAGCTGAATAAAGAGGTAACTACTGCATATATTGGTTTTGACCCGACTGCAGATTCTTTGCATATCGGAAGCCTTATCCAGATAAAAATACTGGCACATTTTCAGCAGCACGGGCATAAGCCTGTTGCATTAGTTGGGGGTGCTACAGGAATGATCGGAGATCCGTCCGGAAAGTCTGCAGAGAGAAATCTTCTGGATGAAGAAACCCTTCTTCATTATGTAGACTGTCTGAAAAATCAGCTTTCAAGATTTTTAGATTTTGAAGGAAGCGGCCCTAACAAAGCAGAATTGGTAAACAATTACGACTGGATGAAGAATATTTCCTTCCTTGATTTTGCCAAAAACGTAGGAAAGAACATCACGGTAAACTATATGATGGCAAAAGATTCTGTAAAGAAAAGATTTTCCGGAGAAAGCGGTGCTGAAGGAATGAGTTTTACAGAGTTTACCTACCAGCTGATCCAGGGATATGATTTCCTTCACCTGTACCAGAACAACAATGTGAAGCTTCAGATGGGAGGTTCTGACCAGTGGGGAAATATTACCACCGGTACCGAGCTTATCCGCAGAAAAGCCCAGGGAGAAGCCTTTGCACTCACAGTTCCGTTGATTACCAAAGCTGACGGCTCTAAATTCGGAAAGTCTGAGAGCGGAGAAAATTACTGGCTGGACAAAAAGAAAACTTCACCTTATAAATTCTACCAGTTCTGGCTGAATGCTACCGATGAAGATGCTGAAAGATTCATTAAATTCTATACTTTCCTAAGCAAAGAAGAGATTGAAGCTTTAATTGAAGAGCATAAGACAGCTCCTCACGAAAGAAAACTTCAGAAAAAGCTTGCTGAAGAAGTTACGGTTTGGGTACATGGAAGAGAGGAATATGAAAAAGCGCTTAAAGCTTCTGAAATTCTTTTCGGACGCTCAACCGCTGAAGATCTTGTAAGCCTTGATGAGGAAACTTTCCTTGAAGTTTTTGATGGCGTTCCACAAAAGGAAATTGCAAAAGCAGAGGTGCTGGGTGTGAGCATTATTGATCTTCTTTCTGAAAAATCTGGATTCCTTAAGTCTAAGAGTGAGGCCCAGAGAGAAATTAAAGGAAATGCCATTTCTGTAAACAAGCAGAAAGTAAACGACACTTACACAGCTAATGAAACAGATCTTATCGACGGTAAATTCCTGCTGTTACAAAAAGGTAAGAAAAGCTATTTTATTGTAAAAGTTCAGTAAGAATCTATACAAAATACAATTAAAAAAGACTGTTGTGAACAGTCTTTTTTTTGTTTAGCCATAAAAAAACCACGGAATTATCCGTGGCATTCATGAGAAAGTATCACTTTTAAAGCTTTGTAATCGTCACGGCTTTATAGGTAAAAAATGAAAAGTTTGTTATGTATATTGTGTATGATGTATGTTATATTTTTTCAGAACCAGCCTGCTAAAATTTGTAAGAAAGTCCGGCTTTTCCACCTGAAGCAACCGTTCCTCCCCCCACTTCCACATTCACTGCGAAATGATCTGTGAAATAATATCTGGCACCTGCCTGTCCTGCAAATCCTACTCCTGAAGCTTCACCGCCGGAATAATCATAATCTGATCCATTATAACGGTAAGAAAATGAGTTGTAAGCCAGCGTAACTCCTGCATATACATCCCATTTACCGGGAATTTTAAGAAGCGTATTGAAATGGTAGTTGCCGTTAATGCCCGCTCCTATCCATCTTCCTTTGATGTCTCCTGAATATTTCTCAGAGGCCAGGCTAAACTCTGCACCCACCGTAATGTCGTTATGTATACCATAATCTAATCCTGCATACACAGGTATTCCCCATCCGTTTGCAACACCAAGGCCTACGTTCACCTGTGCTTCGCCTTTCTGCACTCTTTGTGCATTCATTATCCCAAACATGGAAATAAACCCCAGCAAATAAATTTTGTTTTTCATTGATATAAAAATTTTGTATGTTATTTAACCTGCCTTTGAAGGCTTCTGCAAAACTATCGGAGGAAAGAGCACGATACAATCCTCAAAAAAATGTAATTTTTTCTACCTTTTTCTAGGTATTTTTTACAGCTGGATTTTTGATTATATTCAGCCTTTGAATTTCGAATTAAACTCATAATGAAGAGAATACTGCATTTCTTATGTTTTTTAAGCTGTTTCCCGTTGTATTCACAGGAGCTGTTTCCTCTTAATGAAAAAAAATATACAGATAGTCTTCAACAGGTAATCAACGGAAGCACAAACAGCCTTTCCAAAAGGGATGCTTATTTTATTTTATCCGATTATTACAGAAATTCAGACAGTTCATTAAGTAAGAAATATCTGGAAAACGGCAGAAAATCCGGAGAAAAAGATCCTTTTACTGCTGCTGAATATTCTTATTATGAAGGACAGTATTATTTTGATCAGGATAAAGAGAAAGCAGCGGCCTCGTACCAAAAAGCAATACAGATTCTCTCAAAATTCAAAGGAAAAAAATCTGATTTCTATAAAGCTTTATCCTGGTACAGCTACGGAATTACCAGAAAAAATAAAGAGGGCTATCCTTATTGTATTAAAATAATGCTTGAAAAAAGCCTCCCGACCGCTGAAGCCTATGGAAATACTAAAATGCTTGGATTTTTATATACCCAGCTGTCTCTTATGCTGACTTATAACGCCGAATTCGGAAAAGCAGAAAATTATAATACCAAAGCCATTCATATTCTTAAAGAGAAAGCTCCCCGATCTACTGAGCTATTTTATGCTTACCTCAGCAAATCAGGAAATTACAGCTACCAGGCTAAAGGCAGTCTTGGAAAAAAATTTCTGGATCAGGCGGAAAGAATGATTCTCCCCTATCCTGAATCTTCGGCCAACGCTGCTTATTATTATAATAAAGCTTTATATTTTATCACCCAGCAGGAAAATGAAAAGGCACTGGAAGCTATAGAAAAGGGTCTTTTCTATACTAAAAAGTTCAATATGAAGCTTCTGACGCAGATGTTTTATTTCCAAAAGTATGATGTCTATAAAAAGCTAAAAAAATATAATGAGGCCAAGGATCTACTGGAAAATGTCCTCGCTGAGAAAACTCTGGGTATGGACCTTAACAACAGAAAGACCATCTACAGCCATTTATCCAGTCTCAACGAATTCATGGGAAATCCGGTTCAGGCCCTGGTCTGGGAAAAGAAATATTCAAAACTGAGCGACAGTTTGCATACGGAAAATGTAAAGCTTGAAATCAATAAACTGGAAGCTCGGTTTAATGCCTCTGAAAAAGAGAAAAAAATAGCACTTCTCAATGCCGAGAAAAACCAGAAGCAGCTGGAGGTTAATAAAAAGAATTACTATTTATGGGTACTCAGCCTAGCTATATTATTTCTTATAAGTCTGCTTACCTTTTTATTTGTTATTTACACCAACAATAAAAAGCTTTCTGAACAGAAAGAGATTAATCTTCAGCAGAAAATAGAGGATATTAAACAGAAAGAAGAACTGGCTCTTACCAAAGCCATTCTTGAAGGAGAAGAAAGGGAAAGAGAGCGTGTCGCTAAGGATCTTCACGATGGTCTTGGCGGAATGCTGGCGGGAGTTAAAATCAATCTTTCTACCTGGTCATCGGCACATCTTGACCCGGAACAGCATCAGGATTTTTATAAGATTCTGCACCAGCTTGACCACTCTGTAACGGAGCTCAGACATGTAGCCCGAAACCTGATGCCTGAGTCTTTATTTAATTTCGGATTGGAAACGGCCCTGAATGATCTGTGTGAATTCTATACCCGCAATGATCTGGATATATGTTTTCAGTCTATTAATATTGAAAAAGATATTCCTCTTACCATCCAGCTCAATATTTACAGAATTGTTCAGGAGCTGCTGGCTAATGCTGTAAAGCATGCGCAGGCCAGCAGTATTCTTCTTCAGTGTTCGCAGGCCGGTAACAGTTTTATGATCACGGTTGAAGATAATGGGAAAGGATTTGAAAAAAACAATAAAAACAATATCAAAAGCATGGGATTCAGAAATCTCAGAAACCGTGTGAATTACCTGAAAGGAAAAATGGAAGTAAGCTCCGACAGTCAGGGCACAACGATTAATATAGAACTTACGATCAATGGAGAATAAAAAAATAAATATTGTTATTGTAGACGATCATCCGATTGTGATTGAAGGATTGAAAATGATGCTGAACAGTCAGCCTTTTTTTCACATCTCCGAAAGTTTTACTTCCGGTTCGGAAATTGTCAGCTTTATCCGTTCCAATGAAGTGGATATTATACTTCTGGATATTGCATTACCTGATGCCAACGGAACGGAACTTTGCCGGGAGATTAAGAAAATATCTCCGGAAACCTCTGTCATCATGTTCAGTAACAGATCGGAACGAAGTATCATCATGCAGTCTGTACAAAACGGGGCCAGCGGTTATCTGTTGAAAAATACGTCTATTGATGAATTGGTTGTATGTATTAAAGGAGCCCTTTCCGGAAATATTGTTTTCTGCCATGAGACGAAACAGATCATCAGCAGGCCTTCTTCAAACGACCTTCCGATTCCGAGGCTTACCAAAAGGGAGAAACAGATCCTGCAGATGGTTGCCCGGGGAAAAACAAGTGCTATTATTGCAGAAGAGCTTTTTTTAAGTCCTCTTACCGTAGATACGCACCGAAAAAATCTGCTGCAGAAATTTCAGGCTAAAAACTCAACAGAACTGATCAACCTTGCTGTACAGATGCATCTGATGGAAGAATAAAACATAAAAAAACCGCTTTTAAGAAGCGGTTTCATTTATATTAAGAATGTAAAATTACAATTCCAAGAAGCTATAATCAATAGAAGCTACCATAGGACCTGCTCCTTTTTTCTTATCAGTTCTTACGATTTCTCCATCTATCCAAAGATTGATTACCAACTCTGAATCTGGTTGCGGAAGGTCTGCTTTAGCATCAAGGTTAAGCTGTGCCTGGCTTGAATTTACAAAAAACTCACCACTGACCCATGTGGTTCCTACCGGATCAAATATATCAGTTTTTACAGTTCCTACCTGCGTTACGATAGCTTTAATCACTCCGCCTGAAGTTGTTTTTACTTCAAACTGAACAACATGGTCCTGAAATTCATCGTCATCATCTTTTTTACATGAGTTTAAAACGGTAATTACAGAAAATAATAAGACGAATAAAAAAGAAAGTCTAAGTAAACTTTTTGATTTGTAAAATTGCTTCATTTCTCCAAATAGATTTTTTAATGTTTCAAATATAAGTTTTTTATTAATATAAAAATAACTTTTATGAAAAATTTCCAATAAAGATTTGCAAATAATATCAAATCAGCAAAACTGGAATTTAACAGCTGTATAACGTTTGAACAGTACAAAAAATACAAAAATTATATGCTATTCAGCTTACGTAATAAAACCGCAGTATTTGAAATCAGCCAATATGATTTATTAATTATATTTGCTGTATGAATTTAGATTACCTTGTAAGAGAACCGGAAAATATCACCTCTACGACTCCTGTGCTTTTTATGCTTCATGGTTATGGCAGTAATGAGCAGGACCTTTTCAGTTTCAGGGAAACGCTTCCCTCCGACTGGCTTATTGTAAGCTTCAGAGCACCAAGAGATACCCAGTTTGAAGGATATTCCTGGTATGATATTAACTTCAATGATCCGGAAAATTTTATAGATGTTGTACAGGCTAAAGAATCCCTGAACAGCGTTTTAGAAAATATTCTGAAAATTATTAACCATTATGGTCTTGCGGACAGTAAAGTTCATTTATGCGGATTCAGTCAGGGCGGTATCCTATGTTATGCTCTGGCACTGAAACATCCGGAACTTTTCAATTATGTTGCGTGTCTGAGCAGCTATCCTGAGGAAAAAATCCTGGATGGTATTGTGAAAGATAAGAAAAAGCTGGAAAGGCTTCGTTTTTTTGTATCACATGGCACAGATGATGCTGTTATTCCTCTTGACTGGGGAAGGAAAGCGGCTGATCTTCTTTATGACCTGAGCTGCTATTTTACCTTCAGAGAATACATGAGCGGACATGGTGTGAATCAGAAAAACTATATGGACCTGATGGATTTCTTTTCCAAATAAGCCTAAACACCATTAAAGACTTTTAATCAATAAGACTGAATTAGTTACCGTTTATACAAACATTCCTGCTTTTGGAATGTTTTTTTATTGACAATCGGGATAATTTCACTAAATTCAGTAAATGAAATCAACGCTTTTTTTACTGGTATTTTTCTTCAGCATTTTTATGGGTGCCCAGAAAAATTCTTTTGAACTGATTAATACAAAAAAAGCGGTTATTCCTTTTAAACTGATCAACAATCTGATCTTTATTCCAGTAAATATTAACGGTGCAGAGTTGACCTTTCTGCTGGATACCGGGGTTGCTGAAACGTTGCTTTTTAGTTTAGACAATAAAGAAATTAAGCTTTCTAATGTAGAAAAGATGAAATTTTCGGGTCTTGGAGAGAACCTGAGTATTGATGGTTTTAAGTCTGACCGTAATCATGCGAAAATCGGGGATCAGCTCGTTAATACGTCCATGATGCTGTATCTTATTATGGATGAAGAGTTTAATATTTCTTCCCATATCGGAATTCCGGTAAATGGAGTTATTGGCTATCATTTTTTCAAGAACCACCCTGTTTCAATAGATTATGTGACAAAAAAAATAACGGTGTATCAGGATTCTGAAGCCCTACAGAAAAAAGTAAGAAAGTATGAGGAAATCCCGATTACGGTGGAACAGGACAAACCTTATTTAACGGCAGGTGTAGAGATGACCACTGAAAAGAAAGATTCAAAATTGCTGATTGATCTGGGAAATAGCGACGCCATATGGCTTTTTCCGGCCCTTATTAAAGATTTTGTATACAACAGACCTAATATTGATGATTTTCTCGGCCGTGGATTCAACGGAGATATTTATGGTAAAAGAAGCCGGATTCATAACCTTTATCTTGGAAAATTTCAGTTTGAGAAGCCTCTTACGGCCATGCCGGATGAGTATTCTATCCAGCATGTAAAAATAGTAGAAAACAGAAAAGGTTCTGTAGGCGGAGAGATTATGCGGCGCTTTACCGTTGTTTTTGATTATACCGGTGGTAAATTGTACCTGAAAAGGAATAAAAACTTCAATGATCCTTTCCATTTTAATATGAGCGGACTGGATTTTAGGCAGGATGGCCTGGAATGGCAGCAGGACCGTGTAAAGATAGAACCTCAGAGAAAGGCAGAATCCGGTAACGAAATTTCTGTAGGGAATACATTTCAGTATAAATTTACTTTAAAACCCTTATTTTCGATTGCCGGCGTAAGAAAAGATTCCCCAGCTTACAAAGCGGGCTTAAAAAAAGATGACCAGATTATTACCATCAATGGAAGCAGAACTGCTGATATGACCATGGAAAAGATCATGGATATGATGAAGTCTGAGGAAGGAAAGAATATTACGATGGTGATCCAGAGAAATACCCAGCAGATGACCTTCAGCTTTGTATTGGAAGATCCCATCCCCTATCAAGAATAATATATGAAAACAGAAGAAACCACATTAGATAAAATAAGAACACGCCCTCGATTCAAGATGTATACGCATCTTACAAAGGAAGAATATGCAGATAATCTGAAAAAATACCTTACCGAGCATAAAGGCGAGTTTTCGGGCAATGTTAATAAAGAAGTAGCTACAATCTATGTAGAAACAGCCTATGATAATTACTGGAAACCAAGACTTTCTTTAAGGATAGAGATGGAAGAGGAGCATACTGCCATACGTGGCGTTTTTGGTCCCAGCTCAGCGGTATGGACCTTTTTTATGTTCCTTTATTTTTCTTTTTCCATTCTCTGGATGACGTTCTTCACCATGTATTATGTGGAAAAACAAATAAAAAGCGCTGAGTACCCCTGGGCCCTGAGCGCTTCTTTTGTTATGCTGTTCTGTATACTTCTTACTTATATTGCTGCAAGGTTCGGGCAGCATAAAGGCAAAGATGAAATGCTGAAGCTGAGAAGATTTGCTGAAGAATCTACTTTACAATTTGAGAAAAAAATCAGTTAGCAGGAAGCTCTTCCTGTTTTTCAGCAGGTACCGCCATTGCTTTCGCTGTTTTGACGGAATCTGCTACTCTGTCTCTGTTATCCTGCTCTTTGATCATTTTTTCAACATTCGGTTCTAAAAGCCTGTTCATTTCTTCTACTGAAATATTATTGGCATTGGGATCTTCCAGAAGCTTTCTCCATGGTTTTCTTCCGCCCCATTTATAATCTCCGAAGACCATTACCGGCGTTCCTTTTGCTTTTGTAGTTGCTCCTCCCGGGTTAAGAATCCAGGTATCTGCATAAGAATACAGCCATTGTGCATCTTTCATTAAGAGGCGTAAACAAGAGTGTGACGCTGGATATCCCGGCAGATCGTACTGATGCCATCCGATGCCACCTATGTTATGAATATTAAAGTTATAAGGAAGTTTCCATTCGCTGCTGACTGTTGAGATGGAGAGTTTCTTTTTCCAGTTGGCAAAAGTAAGACCTCTGGTAGTCTGCGCAGACTTTTTCCCCATGCTTGTCGGGCCCCATTTCACAAGGCTTCCGTTAGAATATACTCCATAAGCCTGAATAGGATATGAAAAGATAACAAATTTTTTCACGCCGCTCAATACATCCAGCTGCATAGGAAACGGCGAATAGGCCATCAAGGTGGTATCTATTTTAGCAGGAACCACTAAGGTATCTGCATTCCATTTATTTTTAGAATCAAGCCTGTTCAGGGCAAGAATAGCGTAACGCTCACGCTCGTTGTATTTTTTGCTGAATTCGGCATATACAGAATCCCGTAATTTTTTATCTTTCGGAAGTACCAGTGCATTATAAAAACCATTTTCCTGCATCGCTGGCGGCATCGATTCTTTTTTTGCCACTGAATCCTTCTTGACTGAATCTTTTTCTGCAACAGGATTTTCGGATGAAGAAACGGTATCTTTAAGAGTATCGCTGATCTTTTCAATTTCTTTTTTACATGAAACCATCAATGCAGCACAAAAACAGGCATATAAGAATGATTTTTTCACAGATATGTTTTTCATAAATAAAATAGGTCACTTAGTTTGGCTACCCAGTGCAAATATCAGACCTAAAATTGAATCCTAAAAGACATTTCGGAAAATACCGTAAAAAAACGGTATCTGAACTTAATGCGCTACAGCAGTTTATTTGTTTTTGCATAGGCAAATGCTTCAGCAATATTATTTACTCCTATCTTTTCAAAAAGTTTCTTCCGGTGGAATTTTACGGTATCTGCCGTAATAAATAATCTCCCGGCTATTTCATTGATGGTCATCCCGCTGGTATACAGGCGCAGAATCTCATGTTCTCTTTCTGAAAGTTTTATTTTCTCTTCTTTATTCCATTGATCGGCCTCCGGATCGTACTTCCATATTTCATCTGATCCTTCTTTACTCAGGACAATATTACCTGCTTCGGTACTGTTAGAAAGAGAAACGAAGCATAGGGCTTTCCATACCTGCCCGTTTTCTGCAAGAAACATAGGGGTAAGCTTATGATTAACAAGGATTTCATTTTTTTTGCCATTCATCAGATGAAAATCATAAGATATGCTGTATTTTTTTCTTTCAGACACCGGGATTGTATCGTAAAATTCAAATCCTGCTTTATTAATTTTTATTAAAAGTTCCACATCTTTCGGTCTTACATGCTGAAAATAAAAGGCATATCCAAGCTCTTTCACTTCCTCGGAAGATTTTCCGCATAGAAATAAAGGATTATCGGAAACATATTCGAAAGATTTAGTCTGATAGTTGATTACGTATAAGCTTTGGTAGGTAAGTCTGGCAAAAGCCTTTACAGCTTCCAGATAATCTCCGGACTGAGAAAAATCAATTTCAGCATCTTTACTTACCTCATTTTTTTCGTTAAAAAATTGGTTTATTTCTTCCATATATCCTTACGTGCTTACAACAACTACCCAAAAAGGTAGTATTTATTTCTATACAGCAAATCTACACAAAAGTGTAGCTGTTATCAAAATGGCGTGATATACATTTGCGAAAAATATTTACCAGTACTGTATATCTTAAGAAAAAATGAAGAATATTTATTCCTATTCACAATTTATTTTATGTACAGCTGTACTTGTAATGCTGTTCTCTTCATTTCAGATATCCAGAGGAAGGCATATCTACCGTAATCACTGGATAATACCCGCTCACAAAGATTTAAAAATAAAAAATTCAAAAAAGGAAAGCCTGGAAACAGTTTTATACAATTCTTCCAGTACTGCTCCGCTCCACTATGCCATCAATAACCATGAAATAAAGGAACTGCCTATCAACGATTCGGTCACCGTTAAAGTGAATTTCGCCCATGAAGTTTTTATCGTAAATAACTCAATCCATGAGAGTCAATTCAGACTGAAAATTTTAAATAACAGCGGCCGAATTAAAGCAGTCATCCAGGATCAGTCAAAGAAATAGAATACTAAACTGGTCAAAATTATCGATCTGATAATCTCTACTATTACTGTCTTATGGCAGTAATTTTTTTGTCACTTCCCGTGTTATTGTACTTTTATATCACTGATAGTTTGACACGCCTTAAAAATACCCTTTTAAACTATCAAAAAATCCCCGAAATTTTAGTATTCGGGGATTATTATTGGTCTTCTAGACAACCTACATTGGTATTGATCCTCCTTTTTATAGGGAATAAAATTTCAATCGTTACGATCTTCAATTATTATAGGAATCAATAAGTTATTTTCATACAGGTTATCTTGAAATGATTAATTTCTGCGAATTGATTTTATCGTTTGACTTTATTTCAACAATATAAGTACCCTGAATAATTTTTTCAACATTCAGCTGTATGTTTTGATGCCCGCTATCAAGAGTTGCAAATTTTTCAAGTACAATTTTTCCGGAAGAGTCAATAATTCTTACAGAAATTGTTTCTTTCCTGGAAAGATTGGTTTGTATTTCCAAATAGTTCTTTGCAGGATTAGGAACCATTAAAAAATCTTTCTTTCCGCCAGACTCAAGTTCAGCTTTTACAATCGACTGATATTCGGAGAGAGGGGATTTTATATTGGTAACTGTAGCGTTTTTGGTTGGAATAACAACAGGTGAACTATAGCAGAAAGTAAAACACCTCTTACATTTAGATAATCTATCTTGTTTCTCAACAACACACACTGTATAGGTGCCGGCAGCCGAATAGTTATGGGCTATTGACGGATAAATAAAAGTAGATGAAGTGCCATCTCCCCAATCTATAAAATAAGTTGGTCCGGGGTTGCCTGGTGTAGAAGAAAGAATTGGATTAATTAAGCTTAAATTAGCTATTGCGGTATTGTCTAATGTATTGAAGCTGGTATCCAGGGTAAAATCCGCACTACAGTTATCACATGATTTTATACAGAAGTTGTCAAAATATATTATTTCACTTTGGAACCCGGTAATATCCGGTGTGATTGCCAAAGTAGTAGAGTTAAGCATCATATTATCAAAGTCTGAAGGATTGGAGGAGCTGTTTAATATCCATTCCCCATCCGAATTGCTCGGAAGCACACCACCGCTTGATAGTTGAATAGGAGCTTTAATACGGACCCATCCACTTCCCGGAGTAATTGTTATATAGGCTTTAAAGGTAGCATTGTGAACACCGTCGCCAATGGTGATATTTGGATGATACGGCTGTCCGGATTCTCCATCATTTTTAAGATAAACATCAAAAAACAGACATTGTCCAAGGAATCTTTTCCCAAGATCTTTAAAATCCACGGAGTTTTTATAAAAGGAGCCTCCTGCCTGATCTCTCAGTATAAGATATTGAGATCCGTCCAAAATGTTAGGAGACCCAAAGGTTACGGCTACATTTCCATTAGGAAAAGCCTCAGGAACCCAGTTACCCGCGGGATTAGAAGAAGAGTTGAAGTCGGAACAGGGAGCCTGTGCTTTAAGCCCAAGACATCCTAAAAACAAATATATTGTTAAAAAATATAATCTTATCATAATACAAATTGATTTTATACATCAAAAACCAATAAAAAACTTTAAGGATTAGTATTCTACTTAAGGTTTTACATCTGTAAAATGTGAGCTCACAAAAATTTTAAGAATAATAGAAATTTTTCCTGATATAAATTGTTCCGTGCCTTTAAACTGTAAAGACTGTACAACAGATACCACTGGTAGATGGAAACACCTTGTAAGACTAAAAATAAGCAGGGAGAGGCCTCTTCCGATCAAATGCTTAATTTCCCGTTTACAAAAAAGTTATAATCAGCGTGTTGGACCTGTTGCATAGCAAGCAAGTACCCCACCTCTCATACTAGTGGTATTTTCTGCAATATACTGTTCTGCATCTGCCACAGAATTAAAATAGTAATAATAAGTATCGTAGCGAACGATTCCGTTAATAATTCTATGCATGCGTACAGATGCATGCAATCCACATTCATTCAGTCCCTGTCCTGCAGGCTGTATAGCAAATAATTTACTTTCACTTAATTTCTGTTCTTTTGGCTGTGTCGCAAATACAGAATAAGAAGCAAATACACCAACAGCTGCCAATAGTAATTTTCTTTTCACCACTCTGAAAACAGAGTTCTGCTGAACTTTAATAAGTTCTTTTTCAATGGTATTTTTCATAATAAAAAGTTTTGATTAACAATTCGAAGATAAAAAGAGCCAGATTAAACAGCGAATCATAATCAGCAACTGCAACTGTTAGCTAAGTAAATGCCAATTTTATTCAGATAATTAAGATTCCTGAATGGTTGATTATATGAAAAATATCAATATTGATAAAAGTATAAGTATTGCTTCCCCGGATGAAAATAAACGTAGTATTAATCTATATCAATATCATCTATTTTCTGTATGAAATCATTTTTCTTCCGTTGTGAAACATTGAGTATTGAGTTATCGCTCATAATGACCTGCCCGCCTTTTCCTTTAATATATTCTTGAAGATGGGAAAGGTTGATCAGGTGTTTGTGATGTATCCTGAAAAAATTGTATCCTTCAAGTATTTCTTCAAACTCATAAAGAGTTCTGGACACCACTATTTTAGCATTATTAATCATATAAAACGTAGTATAGCATGAATCTGCTTCACAACGGATAATGTCTGCGACATTAACCATTTTGAATCCCTGCAGTGACGGCAGGCTAATTTTATTCTCATAAATAGCATGATGAGCAGGTTTATTTTTTTTAATATTTTCCAGAGCTTTATTGACGGCAATAATGAAATCAAACTTTTGAACGGGTTTTAAAAGATAATCGGTTGCTCCGTTTTTTATAGCCTGAATAGCAAAATTTTCAAAAGCAGTAATAAATATAATCTGTGATGGGATTTCTTTAAATTTTGACAGCAGATCGAAAATGGTTCCGTCACGCAGCTGGATATCAAGAAACAAGATATCAGGGACTTTTTTTACAAGATTTTTATATGAGTCTTCAATATTTGAAGCCTGAAAAACAATCTCAATTTCGGGAAATTCTTCTTTTAGCAAGAGTGTTATATAATCTCTTCCATGTTTCTCATCATCAATGATGCAAATTTGTGTTTTGGTTTTCATTTGGTGTTATGTAAAGTTTAACTTGTGTGCCCTGTTTCTCAGATTCATCGGAAAGATTAACGATTTTTAAAGTAATATTCGTTTCAAAAAGGTGCTTAAAAGTCTCAATTCTTTTTTGAGATAATTTCAGTCCGAAAGAATTAT
The DNA here is from genome assembly GCF_001295265.1 of Chryseobacterium indologenes. Classification (GTDB taxonomy): domain Bacteria; phylum Bacteroidota; class Bacteroidia; order Flavobacteriales; family Weeksellaceae; genus Chryseobacterium; species Chryseobacterium indologenes_A. The sequence continues at coordinate 72,424 of NZ_LJOD01000020.1, forward strand.
TAAGTGCAGATTCTTTTATATTGCTGATTCCTGTACCATTGTCTTCAATGGTTATACAAAGAGATTCATTTTTATAATCAAATGATATGCTGATAAGACCTTTCTGATTTTCAAGATCGGAAACTCCGTGCTTGATTGCATTCTCTACAAAAGGCTGTATTAATAATGAGGGAATCGCCCAGTTTTTATTGACGTCTTCAGAAATATCTATACTATAGTCGAAAAGATCATCCTGACGAAGCTTTTCCATATTAAGATATAAAAAGAGATAATCAGCTTCTTCATTGATCGTAATAAAGGTTTTTTCCGAATAATGAAGTGTCTTTCTGATCATTTTGGAAAATATATTTAAATAGTTTTCAGTTTTTGAATAATCACCTTTGAAAAGCAGATACTGGATAGAATTAAGACAATTATAAATAAAGTGAGGATTAATTTGTGCTTTAATCGCCTGCAATTCTAACTCTGCGATTTTTTTCTCAAAATACAGTGCTTCCAGCTTTTTCTTACGCCGCTTTTGAAAATACGAATTAATCAGCACATATATGACCGTTAAAAGAATAAAAGTCATGGCTGAAGTAAACCACCATGTCTGCCAGAATCGGGGCTTAATTTCAAATGCCATATCTGTAGAAGCATATGATTGCTTTCCGTTATAACCTAAACCAATGACCTTTAATAAATATTTTCCCGGGGGGATAGAGTTAAGAATAATTTTAGAGGAATTGGTTGTCTGCCAGATATTATTAAGGCCTTCCACTTTATATTTAAATGCAATCTTTCCTTGTGAAGTATAGTCTGGAAAGCTAAGATCAAAGATGACATCATCAGGAGTAATTCCTTCCAGCTTTTGGCTGATATTGGAATATTCTTTACTTCCTATTTTTACGGAATTGATAATTACTTTTTTATTAATGGATTTCTCCTGTGCAAGTAATTTCCTGATCGGAAAAATCGCCAGCCCGCCGGAAGTAGCGATAAAAACAGAATCATTTCTTACAATACAGCCTGCTGTTAAATTAGAAGGCAGCCCATCCAGCTGAGTGAAATTATTAATTCTTATATTATTTTCTTTCATTTCAATTCTCGATATTCCGGAATTGGTGCTTGCCCAGAAAACATCAGGCGTTTCAATATTATTTTTTTTAACCTGATTACTTATTAAGCCTTCTTTTTTTGTAATTTTCCTGACTATTTGTTTGTTATTGAAAAGAATAATTCCGTTGGTATTACTGGCACCTATATATAAATTTTCTTTGAGTTTTTTAACATCATTAAGGTAGCAGCCCTCCAAAAATAATTCTCTCTTTTTTGTTTTTATATTCAGTTTATACAGATCATTGAAATTCCCCATCAATATACTGTCTTCAGTTAAAGGCAGTGCTGTGTAAGTTCTTTCATCAGATAAAATTTCAATTTTCCCATTTTGTAAATGATACATCAATAGGCCTTGTGATGTACAAAATAATATGGAATCTTTGCTGTAGGGAATTATATTCTTTGCATTATAATACAATATGCTCTTTTTACTTTGTTCGGTATTATAAACAACAATCTTGTTAGTGAACGCGAAAACCCGTATACTTCCTTGACAATATATAGCCTTACTATCATGTTTATAATACTCATCAAATACTATATTCTTTAAATTATTATTGCTGTAAATGGCAACGGATGAATTATTATAACCTAAAAAAATACTCTTTCCATCAGTGGCAATAGCTTTTATATATCCTGAATTATTTTTTAATGAGAGATTAATATAATGATCAAAGAAAACCTTAGTAATAAAAAAAATACCATTGTTTTTTGAATTAAACCAGACATTATCATCTTTATCTACGAGAACATTATGAATAGTATAATTCTGTAAAAATTTTACAGGCATATCTAATGGTTTTTTTTCATCCAGTAATGACTGGTTAAAATATAAGGCTCCACCTGCTTCTAAATTCAGCCATAACTTATTGTTCTTATCTATAGAACCATATATAATATTTTGTTTTAATCGGTAAGAATTTATTTTCAGAAATTTAAAAAGTCCCTGCTTTTTGTATACATTAATTGTTCCTTTATGATTGAACACAAAAAGATTATCTTTTTCACAGACAAAATCTCCTTCAGCCTGAATAATTTTTATTTTATTATCATTCATAGTATAGGCTAAGACGCGATCTTCTTTATAATTCCTCATATATAAAATATTCCTGCGAAAATCATATTTAAAGGCATCTACATCTTTTTTATCATAATTGAAGCGAACGGTTTGGGTTTTAACAGTACCATTTTCATACGTAAGGATACTTTTAGGATTATTTGTACTATATAAATACAATGTATTCCCATTTCTATCAGTCTTAGCTAAAGAATTGGCAAGCTGGTTTTTGAGAAGTCTGCTAAAACTTAAATTAATAATTTTTCCATTCTTTAAATAAGCAAAATCATTCAGATATGGAATCAAAAAAACTTCCCCGTTAGGTAAAGGCTCACAGTCTATTACTTCTATATTCATCAGTCCTTCTTCTTTTCCATATTGCTTAAACTCCTTCCCATCAAATCTAAAGAGTCCATTATCACTGCCTATCCATATAAAACCATTGTTATCCTGTTTTAAACGATAGGTGTATGAACTATTCAATCCGTCATTTTCATTATAGTTCCGCAATCCGGGTATCTGGGAGATATGAATAGAAAAAATACAACATAAGAGAATTACAAATATTTTTCTGAACATTAATATTGAATGGTGATAGGTTATACTCAATAAAAATACGTTTTTTAGATATTATCCAATTATTTTCTTCCATCACATTTTCAAAGACATACATTAAGTAATCTCCTATATTTCAAAAAAATAAGCAAAGCGGCGGCCTTGCTTATCTTAAAAACATACTGTTGTTATTTTTCCTTCATCTGTTTTTATTCATTATCCTCTTTGGAAGAGTTCCATTTCAGAATTCCATTTTTATCAAATCTATAGGTATCTTTATGCCATGAAGCTCCTCCCCTGCATCCGGTTTCCAGCAATTTATTTGCCTTATTTATCTTTACATCGCATAAACAGGAACATCGTGACCGTGAATAGTCGGGTTCTTTAAGCTTGACAAAACGTTTTATCCCGGGTTGATACAGATAGATGGTAAACATTCTGTAAACGCCCATTCCGCCGTCCGGTACAGAAAATGCAACATCATCATAACCATCAAAATTATAGTCTTCTATGATGCTCTGCCTTGCAGTATCCGGATTTTCTATAGATGAAAGTTCTATATTTTCTTTTTTACCGTTGCCATAATCAAAAGTAAGGCGATTGTTGTAAAAATGATTGAAAGAAATCAATACTCCGTGCATGAGATATTGGTTGCTACCGTCATATTTTTCTGTTTTCTCATCTACAGGTTCCAGCTTAAAATTTCTGTTATCTTTTTTCCGGGTGTAGCTTACATCAAAAAAAGTATGCTTCATAAGGGAAAGTCTATAGGTTCCGCTTACTTTCCCGTCAATTATTTCATCCCATACATAATGGTCTGTATCCGGCTGCCCATCATCCCTTCCGCTCGTATCCAAGGTGTGTTTTTTAATGTGTAAGGGAATCCTGCCTTTCTGTCCGGAATACTGCACAAAAGCTCCTTTACCAGAGGTTCCATAGTAAAATGTTACTCTAAACTCTTTAGCTTCTCCAACAGATTTAAAAGTGAAAGGCTGCGCCTGAAGTGCCGCAAAAAATAAGATACTGTATAAAAGTAAAAGCTTTTTCATAAGATGCCGTTATATACCCCCAATAAAATATTATCTGAATAATGTATTGAACCTGACATAGAAAAATATCCACAGGATCAGCCAGGGAAGATTAAAAATCAGTAACAGGAATACCCCTTCCAGGTCAAAACCCTCGTTTATCGTTAAAAACAAAGAAAATATCAATGGTATGGAGGGAAGCAGAAACCAGCACAGCGCTGTTCTAATATTTCCCTGAAACGGTTTTAAAAGCGATAAAAGACTACTGAAGGAAAAAATACTCAAAACCAATATCCAGAAGATAAGGAGAGCATATCCTAAACCGCTCATATCACACATTCTCCGGTAATCTTCAGGACGTTTTGTGGCATCCATAAAAATCACCAATAAAATTTCTGAAATGACTGTAGCCAAAAGCCATGTCTTCAGGATTGACAGCAAAATAAACCTTCTTTCCGGCATTGAGTTTTTATATGGTTATCACTAAAATACTAATAAAGTATGGGATATGCAAAATGAATACAGCCCGTTGATTTTAAGATTGTATGATATTAAATACGCATCACAAAATATTCTCAGTATTATAGAATACTGTTGATTTATAATACTTCAGCAGATAATCATAAATCATCATTTCAAATATTCTCTGATCAGAAATAAAAAGCCTGTTGATATTCATATGGAACAGGCTTTGAAAAAAACTTTGCAATAACATACCTAATGATTGTTTTTCATGATGGAAGCTTATATTCTGTACATCTGTTTCACTTGCTTCAATATTGGAAAGAATGGCGTTTCTCTCGTCTAAAAATTCTCTGCTGTCTTTACACCAGTATAGATTTTCAGGTACAGCCATTCTGCTCCGGGAATAAATTTTCTTTCTGTGATCATACCTCCTGATTTTTCTTTCTGTACATGGGAAATACAAATTCTCTTTTAAAATCATCATTTTCATCATACAAAAATTCTTCGATAATAGTTAAGATTTCTGCATCCATTTTTTAAGGGTTTTCTATTTTTTCCTTATTCTGAACAGCCAGTTCCTGAATTTGTGTCAGAAGAGGGGCCGGACTGCCACCAACAGTTAAAATAGTTGCGGGCAAAATAGTAATCATGGTTTCAAAATCGTTTAGATTTCCAAGAGTATCGCACCATTGGTCATGAAACAATGCCATGTCATTTATATAAGGCAATTTAGCCAGTCCCTGCATTAATATTCCGGTTTCATATTTTGAAAAAAACTGTAAACCGGCATCTGATACTGAACCAACACCAACAATTGCAACGTTTCTTCCCAATTCCTTTAAGGTTAACAATTCTAATTTAGCATTCGGAACTACTAAATATTCGCCGGAATTCTCATCGAAAACCGTTGTAAACAGGCTATCCCCTTCATTATCCCTTATAATCAAATACTTATCATCAATACGGCCCAATTTCAAAACAGGACCTTCAGCAGGAGCTCTCCCTTCAATTTCCTCCAAGGTCAGCTCTTTGTATTTGTTACTCGCAATTGAAAGTGCCGCTCCTTTTAAAAAGCCTTCCAAAATAGCCTTTTCGTCACCGCCGCTGGCTCCAATAGCAATAGCTCCAATAGCAGACGTTGCTAAAGCTTTTTTTAATACCTCATCTTTGGGTACGGCTAATCCTTCTGTACCATTTATTTCTTTTGTGTAATAGGAAGTTAATCCCGTAATAAGACCCGTTTTCAACGCCAATGATAAATCCCTGGTAACCTTATAAGTATACCAGGCAGCATAAGCCGCTGCACCTGCCGGGCCTCCATATATTGAACAAACAGAGGACGCAATTGAATTGAGAAGTGAAGAATCCTGAACAGCTTTTGCAAAGTTTTCATCTGAATATTGGAGCATATCTGTGTAAGAATGCCAAACAGCATCAACGATTTTACCTTCTAATAATCTCCTTCCTGCATTAGAAAGCATTTTTCCGTAGGCTTTAGCCTGATCTTCAATAAAAGTTACCGAGGCACTAATCCCTTCGCCAAGGTTTTGTGCGTCCCTTTCTAATTGTTTTCCAATATCCTGAATTCCTTTTTCAAGATTCTTTCCCAGGTTTTGTCCAAAAACTTCAGCTTCCTTACCTACATTCTGAATCCCTTTTTCTATCTCTTTGCCAATAGGTTCAAGAACGTTTGCTATTTCATCCCAAAGATCTTTTGAGAGATTATCTTCAAATTCTTTCTGAGCTTTATCGTACGCAGCAATAATATCAAGTTCCGAATTTTTAAGCTGCTGCATACGGGTATTTATTTCCAAAAGTTTTTTCTTTTTTTCTTCGTCGGCAATTTTTTCAATTTTTTCATTGATGAATGTCTGCCAGATCTCTACTCTCTTGTTATTTAATTCCTGTATCGTATCATATTCCGTAAAAAATGAAATCGCTTTCGTTTCATCAAAGGTGTCAAGGTTTTTGGAAATTTTTTCAATGGCATTTAAGGAATCATCTGCTGATTTCACAAAAGCAGCATACATGATCAGGAGTTCACCATTTGAATTCAGCTTGTCTATTTCTGTCTTGGCGTTTACAAATAATCTGGGTTTATTTTCTGCATCTGTAATCTTATCTTTATCAGGCGTATTCATTAATTCTTCCCAAGTTTCATTAATGAAGAAATCTAAACTTATTTGTGTGGGTGCAACCGTTCCATTTTTAGTCACCTCTTTATTAAATGTATAAACGGGTATTTCTGTAATGCTGGAATAATCTACTTCTAGTTCAGGGTAAACCTCATCTCTTTCAATCAATTGACGATCAATCAATCCGGTTGTCATTTTCATTTCATCATCAGTCCATTTATTTCCTATTTTGTATTTAAACTTCTTAAAATAAATGTCATAAAAAACAGAAGTAACTTCTATCTCAAATAATTCACCTGCTTCCGGACCTTTCTTTCCTAACTGATTTCCATAAACGAAAATCGTATGCTTTCTTGATTCTGAAAATTTAGTTTTATTGTAGGTATACAGATTATAGATTACGTTCTTAATTAATACAGCATTGCCTTTTGCCTGGTCATATGAAACGTAGAGCTCTCCCTCTTTATTCGATACTTTCTCAAACCAGTTTTTGTAAGAATTTAGTACAACTTTTATATAAGATTTAGGCTGATTAGCAAATACCATAAGTAAAACCTCAAAATGCAGGCAGGTTGCCACCAATGGAATGTTAATATACCCACTCCCCATCACCTTCGCTCTGGCAAGCTGTAATTCCCGTAAGATTTCATCAAAAATCAAACTGATTCTTTCCGCGGTAATCTTTCCGCTTTCATTTTCCACAATATATGCGGTCACTTTTTCTTTGAGAATAATAAAAAGTCCTTCAATATCTCTTTGATAAAGTTCTAAAACTGTTTGTGAGGGTGTCGCATCAAGTTTTTTTTCTATTGCTTCCTGACTCTCAATAATCAGGTCTAAAGACTCTTTAATCTTATCTAATTTCGAAGACATATTTTCAAGCATATCCATCTGAATATTCAACAGATTGCCAATTGCTCCGAAATTATCGTCGTTATTACCAAGTAAGCCGCCAATATCATTTGAGAAGCTGAGAACGGGTGTTAATAATGATGCCATATTTATTATTTTTAAATATTCGTGGATATTAGTACTGATGCTGAAAAAATTGGAAAAACAAAGCCTATCAGCTCAATAAAACATACAACAAGAAGTATTATAGATTCAATCCAAAGATAAAATAACAAATACGGACCTGTCAATTACCCGTTCGTGTAATGTTTACTATAACCTGAGATTCTGTATTAATTTAACAAGTTTATGATGCTTAGTATAAAATAAAAATGCATTAGATAAAGCTCAAAACTTGTATTACTATCAAGATTATACTTAAACGCTAGGGTATATGACGGAACAGAAAGGAACAATGATGCTGTTACCTATTGCAATAAAGTCATCTCATCGGGCTATAGTCTGAAAACCAAATATGAAGATCTGTTTTTGGCAGATAACAACCTGAACAACCCTGAAGTTATTCTTTCCATTAATTTTGATGGCATACATTCTAAAACCTGGGGCAGAACTACTTTCTTAGTACATGCCCCGATAGGAGGTATGATGAATCCCAAAGATTTTGGAGTTAATGATGCATGGAACGGATCTGATCAGATATGGCAGATTTATATCTTTATCTTATTTATGGCCCTGGAAAGGGGTGTGAAGGATGGAAAAGGTTTGGAAGACTTCAGAAATTTATACCCAATTCCTATAAACGATCTTATCGCCAATCGTAATTTAATACAAAATCCCGGTTATTAATTTTCCCCGAATTCGGGAAAGGCATTTTAGTTGAAACCGGATCAGGAAACTGGAAGAAGACAACCCTACTCTTTTACTTCTTCTATTCCCTTCTGCTCCACAAAACCGGAAAGAACGATCCTGAATAACCTCTGATTCCATTGAAAAAAACACAACAAAAAACCCCTCCAGAAATCTGAAGGGGTTTTTAAAATTAGCTGCGATCCGGACGGGACTCGAACCCGCGACCTCCGCCGTGACAGGGCGGCATTCTAACCAGCTGAACTACCGGATCAATTTTTTTAAAAGAAATTGAGAAAACTTCTGCGATCCGGACGGGACTCGAACCCGCGACCTCCGCCGTGACAGGGCGGCATTCTAACCAGCTGAACTACCGGAT
>NZ_LJOD01000021.1 GCF_001295265.1 Chryseobacterium indologenes
AAAAAGCATATGCTTATCTGGTGAAATCCATAGAGCCTATTGATAAAAAATTCAATGTTTTCATCAAAGAGCTTCAGCAGATGGGTAAAGAAAAGGCGGTGAAAGAATCTGAAAACGTACAGAAAATAACCCCTTTCTACCAGTATTTATTTGATGTGATGGAGCCTTTTGATTCTACTTATTCTAAAGAAAAAGAAGAGCAGATCACCAAAGCGCTCATCAAAGCAACTCAGTAATTTTTTCAATAAAAAGATCCTGTTTTAGCAGGAGAAGCAGAGCCCTCCGGTCCATGGCCGGGGGCTTTGTATTTTTGTAGGATTTCCGGCTTAAATAACGGAAAGAATTGTCTTATGGGCTTGCATGTTTACCTTTTACAGCTGCGGTATTGAGTAAACCGCCGGAAATCCGTATTATTGTAATGTTTAAGGTATACCACGGGAATTATGATTATAAGAAAAAAAGAACATTGGTTCAGAATGCTTTTTGTATGGCATGGTTCGGTACTTCCGGGATTACTGCCCCGGTTGGGGCTTCTTTTCATTTTATCGTTGATAGTGGTGTATTTTCATGGGACTATTTTGAATTTCAAAGTACCGCTTAATCCGGCTCCGCTTACCCTGTTTGGTTTTGTGCTGGCTCTTTTCCTGGGATTCCGGAATAATGCAAGCTATGAAAGATTCTGGGAGGGAAGGAAGCTTTGGGGAGCTTTACTTAATATTGCAAGAGCACTGACACGCCAGGCACTCACATTAGGAAAAAAGGCAGAACCGGCTGCTGTTGATGACTTTCTGAATATACTCAGCTCCTTTTTATATGCACTGAAACATCAGCTGAGAGGCACTGATCCACATGAAGACCTGCAAAAAAGACTTCATCCTCAACAGCTGAAGATTGTTGAAAATGCAAAGTATAAACCGGCTATTCTGCTGAGGTTACTGGCAGAATGGGTGGAAAAAGCCAGAGCGGAAGGGAGAATAGACTCTATTCAGCAGGGGCGGTTTGATGAAAATTTTGACCGGTTAGCAGATGTTGTGGGCGGATGTGAAAGGATTTTGTCTACACCTATTCCATACAGTTATCGCGTACTGCTTCACCGTACCGTCTATATTTACTGTTTTCTTTTGCCTTTTGGCCTGGTAGACAGCTTAGGGTGGTTTACACCGCTTATCGTTGTATTTATAGCGTATACTTTTGTTGCTTTTGAAGCCATTGCGGATGAGATTGAAGAACCTTTCGGAACCGAAGACAACGATCTGGCACTAAACAGTATGTGTGAGATGATCGAAAGTACCATGCATGAACTCGCCGGAAAACATCTTGAAGCAGTCTCCAGACCTGTAAATAATATTATCAACTAAATGACGACGCTGTTGTCGTGTATTCGGGATGCAGTCGCAAAAACCTCAAATCATATACACTATAGGCCATTCTACCCGGAGTATGGACGATTTTCTTGGCCTGCTGAAAGAGTTCGGAATTGAAGTGCTGGCAGATATAAGAAGATTTCCCGGCTCACGGAAATATCCCTGGTTTAATAAAGAAAATCTGGAAAAAGATCTTCGGGAAAATAATATCATTTATATTCATATGGAAAGTCTTGGCGGGAGGCGGAAAGTACAGGCGGATTCACAGAATGACCGATGGAAGAACGACTCTTTCAGAGGTTATGCAGACTATATGGAAACCGGTGAATTTAAGAACGCAGTGAAGAAATTAGAAGAAACAGCATCAGAAAAAACTACGGCGTATATGTGCTCGGAAGCCGTATGGTGGAGCTGCCACCGGTCTATGGTTTCTGATTATCTGAAAGCCGCAGGATGGAAAGTTCTTCACATAATGAATCAAGGAAAAGCAGAAGAACATCCTTATACTTCGGCAGCCCGTATTGTGGACGGGCAGGTCTGTTATTCGGATGAAAATTTATTCAGCTAAACCATAAAACACCGCTAATGAAAACAGAAAATTAAACGTGAAATACACAATATTAGATAATGAAAAAAAGAGTACTTACATTCATCCTTTTTGCTGTTTTTTTGCAGTCCTGTTTCAACAAAAAGGAAGAGCAAACAGTTACCAAGACAGCTTCTGAAACCAAAGGCTCCGATATTATTCAAAAAAAAGAACCTTCAGTAAAAGATATTCAATACGGTGTTGAAGTTGAAAAAATAGATTCAATACAGTTTTACACCGCAGAAAGAAAAGCAGGAAGCCGGCAGGAGAAAATAACGAAAATCGAGAATTTTGATGAAGCCCGGAAATTGTTGAAAGGCGTTGTGGAGTTTTCTGAAAAAAATGAATACGGCGAAAATCAGGCTGTAAAAAAGATCCGCTTCAGAAACGGAAAAGTATTTCAGAACGAAAGTGATTTTGACGGTGAATTTTTTATTGCCTACTTTCCTGAAGAAGATATACTGCTGTGCGAAGGCGGCCATACAACCGACATAAGCTTTAATCTGAAAAACGGCCAGAAAACGGAAGATACCGGAAACCCTGATATGATCGTAACTTCACCCGGGAAGACATTCAGACTGAATGGTCATTTCGGAGGGCAGGAATGCAGTTTCTATTTTATCCAGCGTAAAATCAACAATGAATATGTAAAGATTATACAGCTGGATGAAGAGTTCGAGAAACAGACCCAAACCTGGCTATGCATGATGGGAAAATCTTTCTGGGCAGACGAAGCAACACTTTATCTTACAGAAGGGAGCGATTATAGAGAAAATGGCATTAAAAAACGATATTATAAAATCAGGATTATTGAGAAATAAAATAGTACAGGATCAATGATCTGAGTTATAAAATGCTGAAACTCTTTATGTAAATTTTCGGCGGGCCGAAGGCCCGCCGAAAATTATATTATCTGCATACAATATTAATCAATCGGTTCCCACAGCTGAATTTTGTTGCCCTCAAGATCTAAAATATGAATGAATTTTCCATAATCATAAGTGGCAATTTCATCCAGGATCGTCACATTTTCTTTTTTCAGATCTTCTACCAGGGTTTCAAGATTTTCTACCCTGTAATTAATCATAAAGTCTTTTTCAGAGGGTTCAAAATACTTTGTATTCTCAGCAAAAGGGGCCCATTGGGTAAGTCCTTTTTTGCCATCAGTCTGAAGCCATTCAAAGCTGGTTCCGTAAGGACTGGTTTCAAGTCCGAGGTGGGTTTTATACCATTCGTTCATGGCATTTGGATCTTTAGATTTGAAGAGGATCCCTCCAATTCCGGTTACTTTTTTCATGTATTATTTTTTTATCGTTAGGGGTGTTCGGCAGAAGCTGAGACAGGCTTCAAATATAAGTAAAAACAGGAAACGCTGTATTGCATTTTGATTTCAAAGAATTTTTTCACAGACATTTATATGTTCCAGAGCTCTTATCCGTTTGAAGGAGTAGGCTTTACACTCATTTCCTGAACTTCCTCTGCCGAAAAACCATAAATCTGAGGTGTTTTTACATCCAGTAAATTAAGGTAAATATATAATTCACCCCTGTGATGGATTTCATGTTCAGTCATAGCCCGAAGCCATTTCCATATTGATATTTCACTGCCTGCGGGGGTGAGACAGCGCCGGTTAAGATCTTCGTCAGAAAGTCCATTAAGAATTCCCATCATCTGCCGGTGCATTTCATTAAAATATTTTACCGTATCATCATAGCCGTCAGCAAGTTCTTTACCACACCCCTGATAAGCGCTTTTTCTTCCGGAAATAGTTTCTCCGTACATATTCCGTTCAATAGCGGCAATATGCCTGATCTGGTCTCCAATGGTAAACTTTCCGGGTTTATAGGAAAAATCAATATGCTCGGGAGGAATCACTTCAATAAGCCTTATCGTCCGGGCTCTTATTTTCTCATAATAATCAATAAATGCTGCTGCAGATCTTATTTCCATGATCAGTTTTTTGTAGGGTTAAAGTATGGAAAAATAAAAAATATACAAAGGAATATTAATCGTTTTCATTACCCTGATGTCCGTTAAAAAATGCAAGCATTGTTTCCAGAGCTTTTTCTGCATGCATTCGTTCACCATTTTCAAGAGATTCCTGTATGGCTTTGGTGGCGCGTTTCCGCATTTGGCTTTCATACAGGGCAATGGCTTCTTCCATTGAGTGGCAGTTGTCGTTGGTAAGGTATTTACTGAGTTCCAGGGCGTCAAGCATTGCCATATTGGCACCTTCTCCTGCAAATGGAGGCATCACATGGGCGGCATCACCAATTAACGTTAAATTAGAACGGGTTTTCCAGCCTTGTGCTAAAGGCATGTAATAGATTGGGCGGGGAATAAAAGGAGATTCAGCATTCTCAAAAAGTTCATCCCAGATGTTATTCCATTCAGAATATTCTTTTTTATACCAATTCAGGATCTGTGGCTGATCAGAAAAATCAAGGCCGCTGGCTGAAGCCCAGTTTTCATCCGCTCTGAAGCTTGCATAAAACCCAAGGTTACCGTTTCCTTTCTGTCCAAGCAGTAAATTCCGATTATTTCCGAAGGCCATAATTTTTCCGCCTTTAAGAAAAGCTGTAATGGCAGGAGCTGTTTTTTCGGCCTGAAGAATATTTCCTTCAAGCATGGTAATTCCTGAATAGGCAGGCTCAATATCAGTGAGATAGGGGCGGACCTTAGAGTTGGCACCGTCTGCGGCAACAACGAGATCTGCATAAGCTGATGAACCGTTTTTAAAATACAGCATCCAGCCCTCACCGTGTCTCTCCATAGAAATAAAATGGCTGTCCCAGACTACGGTTTCCGGATGAAGAGATTTAAGCAGCATATTTCTTAACGGGCCACGGTCAATCTCCGGTCTGAAATGGGCATTCCCGAAATCCTCATCCGGTTTGCTCTCATGGTCGCTGTAGAATATTTCAGCTTGGTTGTTGACAATCAGGGTTTTGTCTGCTCCGGGACGGAAATTTTCTTTGAACTCTTCCAGAAGTCCTGCCCCGCGCAAGGCCGCCATTCCGGATTCTTCATGCATATCCAGAGGTGATCCCTGTACACGGGCCTTGCTGTTAAAATCTCTTTCGTATACTTTTACATCTGCATTTTTAAGCTGTAATAGTCTGGCCAGCGTAAGACCGCCGGGTCCCCCGCCAATGATAGCTATTGATTTATTTTTTATAAGCATCTTGATTGAATTTACAGATGCAAAGTTATTTTTGTTTTAAAACAGATAATAGTATAAATCGGTCGTCTTTATTTTTTGCCAGTTCTTTGGGAATCACCCCGGAAAATTTTTTGATTTCCTTAATGAAATGGGTCTGATCCGTAAAATTAAGCTCCGGGAAAAGCTTTCCTTCCGCAATATGTTCCAGAGAAGCCCGGAAACGTAGAATCGTAGAATATGATTTTAATGAAAGCCCGAACTGCTTATTGAAATAACGGTTGATCTGACGGCTGCTCCACGAAACTTTTTCAGAAAGTTCCATGACGTTGATCTCACCTTTTGAAGCATAAATGAATTCAAACAGAAGACGTTTTCTTGAATCTGTTTTTTCAGGAATCAATTCTTTTATAGTGTGGGAAATATAGTGGTAAAATGTTTCAAAATCATTCATGAGATCTTTTGTGAAGTTCCAGAAATCAATAGGAAGCTCTTTTGCCGTATTTAAAATATCCGCAATGGAAGTCCGCAGAATATATTCGGCTCCCAACGGCCGGAAGCTGACTACAAATGCCAGGGTATGAGGAGGAATGACCCTTTGTTCAGGAGCAGTTTCCAGCCCTATCAGCAGAATATGAAAGGATTCCGGCCCGGATTGTAAAAAAAACAGATCAACCCTTCCATCCGGAATAACCACCACTTCTTTAGGCTTATCCGATGGATTATGAAACATTCCTATGCTTTCAACAAAAATATCAAGGGAAGGGTCAGGAGAGAGAAATCTGCAATAAAACTCAGGGTTCATATTAGCCGGAATATATGATGGTGAATTTACAAAAAATGCTTAATTAAAACCTGAAACACTATATAATTGCTATTTTTTATTTCAAATGATGAAAAATATCCATGTGGTGAATTATACGGCTTAAAATTTGGAAAATCCGTAAATAACTGATATTTTAGTCAAAAATGACTAACCATGAAGAAATGGATTTCGATGTTTATTATTGTATTAGGGTTCAATACAATAAGTGCTCAGGCTGTAAATGTAGATAAAGAAAAACTGCTTGAATATTATGAGAACCAACGTTATGCTGATGCCGCACGATATCTGGAAAGCATTTATCCGCAGGACACTAAAGATGTAAAAGCACTTACTCAGATAGCCTATTGCAATATGATGGCAGGAAAACTTCCGGAAGCAGAAAAAAATTATATGAAAGCCAATACGGCAGAACCCAATAACCTTTCTGTTTTATTCAGCCTGGCGAATATCAACTCGCGCCGGGGAAATGCAGGGAAAGCTAAAGCCTATCTCACGCAGATCATGCAGCTGGACAGCCTTAATTTCAGTGCCTGTAAACAGCTGGCCGTTTATGCGGAAACGGCTGAAGCCAGGCTCAGCTACCTTAAGAAAGCAAACCGTCTGAACACTACTGATCCGGATGTTGCTTATGATCTCTCCATGGCCTATAAAGAACTGAAACAATATCAGCCTGCTTACGATGTTCTGAAAATAGCTATTGCAGCAGATACAGAGAATTTTACCCTGCAGCAGGCACAGCTTCCGGTAGCTAACCTTCTTGGAAAATATCAGGAAGTAATTGATACGGGAAAAAAGCTGATGAAAAATAATACGGACGCCAATGTGATTAATGAAATGGGGCAGGCTTATTTTTATTTAAAAGACTACCAGACCTGTGCCTCTCTTTTTAAAACCCTGGAAGATATGGGGATTCAGAATGAGGGTACCCTGTATTTTATGGCTTTAAGCTACCGGGAACTGAAAAATTATGATCTTGCAGCAACTTATGCTAAGAAAACCATTGAAGAAGGAATATCAAAACATACAGCCCTTTATTATACGGTGCTTGGAGGTATTTATGAAGCAAAAAACCAGTTTCCTGATGCAGTGACCGCCTATAAAAGAGGACTTACTTTTGATAGCAGCAATACGATTAATTACCGCTTGGGACTGCTTTATGATCTGAGTATGAAGCAGACTAAAAATGCTTTATCTTATTATAATCTATACCTTAAAAGCAAACCGGATCCGGAGAAAGAAAAAGATCAGATTGGCTATGCAAAAGCGAGAATTGCTGTGCTTACTACCTCAAAATAACAATTTCCTGTTTTAATACTTATGCAGATTTTCACCCCATGCTACCGCACTAACCTTTTAATGTGGCAGATAATAACACAAAACCCTGATGTTTTATCTGTAATGTGGTCACAATCCAGGAAAAATGGAATATTAAAATAAAAAACCTGTCAAACACAGACACTAAAAGAAGAATGAATAAAAATACCCGTTCTTTCCCGGTCTATGCCGCTGCCGACAAAACAGTTACATGGATGACGCGCATATTGTCATTGATTGGGCTTGCCGTTTTATTTTTATTAGTTCTCTTATTACCGGTAGCTTTTGCTGTTGATGATGGGTATAGGGTCTCATACAGCAGGAGTCCGGTGAATGCAGTGATATTTATTACACTCTATGAACTGTGCTTCTTCTTTCTTTGCCGATGGTTGGTAAAATGCTGGAAACGGGACCAGAATAAAGCAATTGTAAAAATGTGGATAGATGAGAAAGGACTGTACCGTCAGCAAAAAGATGGCCATATCCTTTCCATTTTATACAGCCGGCTGCGTTCTGTTCCGAAAGAAGGCAGATATGATGTTTATACTCAACAGGTCGGGACCGGAAAATATTCCAGAACCGCGCTGATGGTTAAGTACAGAGACGAAACAGGCGTTGTGAAGCCTGTAGAAGCCGAATTTATGATGAATATCTGGCATGCTTTCTATCCTGCTAATTCCATGGAACTGAGAGCCGCCTTTTTTCAGAATATAGCAGACTGTAAAGAAATAAGAATAAATCCTGAAGTATACAGACATTACCATATAAATCCTGTTACCTTTGAGTTTGATGCAAAAAAATACTGGATACAATGGACCCTGGTTTCTCTTGTGGTAATTTCCGTATTCATCGTTATTTTATTGTTGATAAAGGATTAAAAGTTATTGAAACTGCATATTCAACTTGATTTTAAATACATGAAAAAGCGTGTTATAAAATTTTTCATCATCAGTTTGGCCGTACCGTAGGGAATTGTTTATTAGTCTGGTCTTACTGACAGCAGCTTTTCCAAGTTTATCCTTCCGGAAATACAGGATCTTATTTTTTAATTCTTTAAAATATTTTGTTTTTTGAGTGCTGTCATTTTGCAGGCAGGTATTTGAGGCTACTGGAGCGCTCTTTTCCTCAGAACAGATGGAAAAAGGATTATGAGAACAGAAAACGAAGCGGAATTCTTTAGAGTATTCATAAAATTCCGATATTCAAAGGTTTTTGCGCTACACAGCCATTAAAAGTATTATATTGGCGGAATAAAAACAATAAACCAGATTCTCTTCCTATGAGTTATAATATCCAGCTTTTCAGATCAGAAACAAAAGAAAAAGAACAGACCGCTAATGACGAGAGTTTTTTTGACCGTGAAGACAACCTTATACCATTTGAAAAACAGCAGATTTCTGATTTAAAAGAACGCCTTTTGAGTTACAGGTATGAGCTGGTCAGAGAAGATGATTCGGGACTTCACTTCAGCCATCCTGATGAGGATTTTGGAAATGTATTGCTTTCAGGAAGAGGACTGTATTTCAGGGCCGGGCTCAGCGAAAGTTCTATTTTTGAAGTCGGAATGACAGCTTCAGAATTTACCGATACCGGAGAATTTGCAAAATACGATCCGCAGCAGGAAGGCTGGGAAGAATTTTAACTATTTTGTTGAAAATAAAACTATGAATAAAAAGCATATCGTTATAATTGGCCTCGGTGGTGTAGGCGGATATTTCGGATTTAAAATTAATCAGTTTAATGAGGCTTCAAAGCTGTATAAAATAACCTTTACAGCCAGAGGCGAAACCTATGAAAAAGTAAAAAAGGACGGTCTTGTTCTGCTGTCTCCGGAACATTCGGTAGATCATACTTTTCCTGATGCCGTTGAACAGCAGATCAGCAGCATTAAAGATCCGGATCTTATTCTGATTTGCGTCAAAGAATACGACCTGGAAAATGTCTGCACACAGCTGAAGCAGATCATCCATAAAAATACAGTACTGCTTCCCATGATGAATGGAGCCGATATTTATGATAGAATCAGAACAATTATTCCGGATAATGTTATTCTTCCCACCTGTCTCTACGTAGCTTCCCATATTAAGCAAAAAGGAATCGTAGAACATAAAGGGAAAGCCGGAAAAATAATCATGGGCAGAGACCCGCAGCATTTTTCAGCAGATATAGACTGGATCACTGAGCTGATGAAAGAAAGTAAAATTGATATCGATTTCAAAGATGATTCATTAACCGATATCTGGACCAAGTTTATCTTCATTGCAAGCTTCGGACCGGTAACCGCAAAATACAATTCATCTATCGGAACTGTATGTACAGATGCCCAGCAGAAGCATGAAGCAACGGAAATAATGAAAGAAATTAAGCAGATAGCCGGTGAAAAACAAATCCGCCTTTCCGGAGATATTATAGAGAAAACCTTTGAAAAAGCTTCTGCGTTTCCTTTTGAAACACCCACATCCCTGCAGCTGGATATTCATTCCGGAAAGAAAGATAACGAACTGGAATTATTTGCCGGAGCTATTTTAAAATACGGTAAGGAATTGGATATGGAAACGCCTTTCACCGAAAAGGTCTACAATGAGTTAAAAGGAAAATAATTATATCAATAAAGGCGATTTTGAGTCGCCTTTATTAATGCAATAGAAATTTAAATATAGGTTTTATTTTGACTTTTGTATATTCTCCGGGTTAATAAAAATTAAGCTCCATGCATGAATTTCTGCCGGTCTAATAATACTTCATCGGTTTCACGATGGTCCGGATCATCAATACAGCAGTCTACCGGACACACCGTTTTACATTGAGGCTCCTCATGAAAACCTTTACATTCCGTACATTTTCCGGGAACAATATAATAGACCTCATCAGAATAGGCTTGCTGGTACGCCCCTGCATCAGCTTCCGTTCCGTCCGGAAAAACAATCTTTCCCGAAAGCTTGGTTTTATCCTGCCAGCGCCAGTCAATAGCCCCTTCATAAATAGCTGAATTGGGACATTCCGGCTCACAGGCACCGCAGTTAATGCAGTCGTCGGTTATAATAATAGCCATGTTTTTAGTTGGTTTTAATAATTTTTAAAAAGGGATTTCCCAAACAGCATACACCGTAAGAAATCCCAGTCTAAACTTAAGTAAATAAACTCCGGCATCAACCGGAAACGTTGAAAAAATAAGCTGCAACGGCAGTTGTTCTTTTTTATTCTGCAATTTCTATGGAAAGCCCGTCCATTGCCGCGGTAAGCAGGATCTGGCAGGCTAATCTGCTGGAAGAATTTGTTGTAAACAGCTCAGACAAAAGAGCCTCTTCCATATCGCTTTTTTCCGGAAGTACAGATGTTTCGCTGAGAATATAGCAGTGACACGTAGCACACATGGCCATTCCTCCGCACATAGCTTCCATGGGCAATTCATAAGCTTTGCACAGATCTTTAAGACTAAGTCCCATTTCCAGAGGACAGACCAGCTGGTGGATATTTCCTTCCTGATCCTTTACCGTAATTGTAATTTCATCCATTCTTCAGAATAATTATTGATAAACCTGAGGTATTTTTTCTATCCTTTTTGTGGTGGCAATGCTGATGAGCTTCTCAAATTTATCCGAATATAAAGATGAGATCTTTGCCGGATCTTCCGGATCATATAAACCCGCACGGATAACAGGAACACTGAACGGTAACGGCCATGCACGGAGCGATTTGGCGATCACATCCATGGTATTAATGCCCTGCATCGCCTGCAGTCCGTCTGCCCAGCACACCAATCCGACTGTTTTATCGGTAAGGTAGGGCTGATAATGCCCGGAAGTAACTTCCAGCCAGTCCAGGCAGTTCTTCATCACTCCCGGAATGCTTCCGTGATACAGAGGAGCCAGCCAGAAATGAATATCAGCCTCCAGGAATAACTGTGTCATCCGTTCTACAGCTAAAGGGGTTTTACCAAGCGTAACATCAAACAGAGGAATACCGGATTCTGCCAGGGTGAAAATTTCGGTCTCTATTCCTGATTTGTCCAGCCTTTCTTTGAAAAACTGTGAAATCCGGCCTGAAGCAGATTCCGTTCTTCTTTCCAGGGATCCGTTGAATATAATAGCTTTCATTCTGATTTAATTTTTAAAAATGACTTTAGGCATGCCTATTTCTCCATACATAAGACTTTTAACTATGGGCTTCAGAAGCCCGGCTGCCAGTAAATAAAGGGCCGGATCATGATCTGCACGAGCCCTTACAACAACTTTCTGATCTTTATAATGCTTCAGATCTGCATACAAGAGACGGCGTTTCCAGAGATCCAGTAAAACCGTTTCAGCATTATTCAGGTCTGCATAAATAGCATAAGGAGATAACTTTTCCATGATCAGCATATAAACCCAGGGTGGAATGATGGCATCCGTAGAACAGACAATTCCCACGGCTTTTTCGTTGTATACAGAAAAATCCACGGCAGCAATAGATTCCTTAAACTCTTTCTCCTTCACAATCATTCCCATAAAAAGATGATCTTTAATATCCAGTTCTACAATTTCTATGGAAGGTTTATAATCCAAAAGATCAAGAGCGATAATGCCCGAAGCTTCTGCTTTATTAATGAAATTTTTCTGATTCATGACTCTCTTTTTAACCTGAAACAAATTATCTGATTTTGTTGAGTACTTCGTTGTACTTTTTTTCAACAGCAGCCCAATCCAGTACAGACCAGAAAGAGTCAAGATAATCGGCTCTTTTATTCTGATAAGCCAGATAATAAGCGTGTTCCCAGACATCAATTCCTACAATTGGAAAGCCCCTGTTAACCAATTGCACATCCATCATCGGATTATCCTGGTTAGGAGTGGAGGCTACAGCCAGCGAACCGTTGAACTTTACAAACAGCCATACCCATCCCGAACCGAACTGTCCAAGTCCTGCTTTTTTCATTTCTGCTTTTAAATCTTCAAGACTTCCAAAAGTTGAATCAATAGCTTCAGCAAGTTTCCCTTCTGGCCTCAATTGAGGATTAGGAGACAGAATTTCCCAGAATAACGAGTGGTTATAGTGCCCGCCGCCGTTATTTCTTACAGCCGGACCATATTCACTTACCCTTTGTAAAATAGAATCAAGGTCTGTGGAGGTTTCCTCTGCTTTTTCCAGAGCCGCATTCAGATTATCTATATAAGCCTGGTGATGGCGCTGGTGATGAATGGTCATCGTTTCTTTATCTATAAAAGGTTCCAGGGCATCATAGGAGTAAGTCAGTTGCGGTAGTGTAAATGAGTTCATAATAGTATCGTTTTTGATTAATACAGCTCAAAGGTAATACTATATTTTAATAAAACAACTATTTTGTTGTTTTATTAAACCTGTATGTTAACTAAATAATATGCTGATAATTAAATATTTGTCATGTAAAGTTAAAGGTTATAGAAAATACCTATATTTGTTGTTGAAAAATAAAACAACTAAAATATTGTCAAATGAAGAAGCCGGCTGCCGATCGCATTCTGATGTTTTTAAAAATGAGAGGTGAAGCTACCGCACTGCTGATCTCGGAAGAGCTGTCCATCACCAAAGAAGGGGCAAGGAAGCATTTGCTGAACCTGGCTCAGGAAGGTTTTATTATACCTTTTGTAAAAAGTGAAGGAGTAGGGCGCCCGTCTACTTATTATCGGCTGACGGAAAAAGGGTTTTCCCGGTTTCCGGATGCCCATGCCGATGTTACTGTACAGATTCTTCGGTCGGTTAAAAATCTCCTGGGCGAAAATGCATTGGAACTATTGATTAACGACAGAGAAAAAAACACCTATCAGCGGTACGAAAAATCATTAGCAGATGCAGGATCATTGGAGCAGCGTCTGGATATCCTTGTTAAAATCCGTAGTGAAGAAGGATATATGGCAGAATGGAAAAAAAAGGACGGAGAATATTTTCTGATTGAAAATCATTGTCCGATTTGTGCCGCTGCCACTGAATGCCAGGGGTTCTGCCGTGCTGAATTGTCTAATTTCCGAAATCTGATCGGTGAAGATTACCAGATGGAAAGAGTGGGTCATATCCTTTCAGGCGGACAGCGGTGTGTATATAAGATCTCTTGATTGAATGCGGGCTTGTTGAAATAATCCCGACTTTTATTCAATCATAGCCATGGAGTTGTATTTTGGTTTATGATGAAAATTCATACATTTACCTAAAGTTGACAGATGATATCGTATGGAGATGAGCGGATTTGAACTTTCTGAGACGTTAAAAATATTCTGGCAGTTTTCATGGATGCAATGGATTCTGTTTAGTTTAACAGTCAATATTTTTCTGTATTTGTTTTCTATAGGATTGTATTGGTTTATTGATAAAACCTGCCGTAAAGGGAAATTACAGCCGCAGGATCATCCCGTGAGCAGGTCAGATGTTTATCTCAGCTTTCTTACAATAGGCTGTAACAGCTTTGTGATGATATTGGGCGTTTTTTTATGGAAGAACGGATGGGTTATTCTAAGCCTGGATCAATCCGTGATTGCTGTCATTGCAGAAGTTATTGCCTTACTGCTTCTGATGGATCTTCTGATGTATGTCTTTCACTATGCAGCCCATATCCCTTTTGTATACAGGATTTTACACAGAAAACATCATGAGCATACAAGCATCAATTTTCTTAGTCTCTTTGTATTGCATCCTTTAGAGACTATTGGATTTGGAGTAATGATGTTAATTCTACTGATGATGTACAATTTTTCGGCTGTGGCAGTCGCAGTTTATCTGATGATTAACCTCGTTTGGGGAACGATCGGACACCTGAACCGGGAGTTTTTTCCGCCAAAAATGGACCATTTTTTTATAGGAACAACCCGGTTTCACCATCAGCATCACACAGACGAAAGTAAAAACTTCGGGTTTTATACCTCTGTCTGGGACAGGATATTCGGAACCTATAAGCCCTGATTAATTGAAGGTTTACAATTCCGCTTCTGTATTGAATTCTTTTGCTTCATCCCAACAGGAAACACAGACAATTTTAAAATCGCATCCGGTGAACCAGTTTTCGCGGTCTTCTTCCGTTTCAGTAAGATCCCAGGCATCTTCACACTGATTGCACCATGCATCAGGACGTCCCATATCTCCTTCATCATGCTCATGAAACCCGGACGGTTTATTATTGAACAGGCTTTGTGCCAGGTGAGTGCATAGCAAACCCATTTCCTGTTTTCCATGCGTTGAGCATTCTACATATTTTTGTTCCATCTTTCTTAATTGAAAATTGAAGTATTGTTATTCGTGTATAATCATTTAGGTATATTCAAAACAGATTACAGCTTTCCGGAGATCGCGGTCATAGAAAAGATAGATATGATCTGCCGAGCTCTGCTGGAAATCATACCCTTCAATGCAGCCGATATAGTCTAATGGCTTTCCGTTGTGAGCCGGTTTGCTTATCAGGTTACAGCCATCAAAATTACAGTCTTCAAGAATCTTTTTCTCAGAATTCAGTTCATCAAAAATGCCATGTATTTTAGCAGCATTCCGTTCTTCCATATACTCAGAATTTTCATCCTTTTCAAGGTCTTCCGGTGTAAGCAGGCGAAGTCTCTCAAGCCTTCTGATATCGTTTACAGTAAGCCCTGATCTGTAAGCATATTTATCATAGAGTTGGCGGTGTTTATTGAAATAAGCTTTTTTCAGCTGATACATCGCATCATTCATATTGTATTCAATTTCAACATCAGAAAACTCCTCGTGATACTGGTCCGGAGCAATTTCTGTGGACACTTTGAAATAGTTCCAGTCCGCATCAAATCTGTATTTTCCCTCAATAACATCAAAACCAAGCATATCAGCCTGAGTAAACGGAGTATAGAATGCAGTACTGTCTTCTCCAACACAACCGTCATAGATTTCTTTCACAGAAACCACATGGAGCCATTCATTCTGAGAAGCATCAATCAGTTTAAGATTAAAAGAGCAGATAGGCAGAAAGTACTTTTTATGATTTTCTATATCATCATGAAATACATCTTCATAGTCCGGAAAGATTTTCACAAGTTCATTCATAGAAATAAGATAATGACGTTTTTTAGGCTCCCGAAAATACGAATAAATCTTAGTATTTAAAACGCTTTAGGGAACTTTAGAAGAAATTCAGGTCCGGTGAAACTCAACGGAAAAGGCTGTCCGAAGACAGCCTTTTATGATAAAAAATATCTCTGTTTAATCATTATCAACCCTGATCCATTTTCCGTTTTCTATACCTTCGTAAAAATGGTCATTATGATAGATAACCGCTCCCTGAACGTGAGGTTTTTGAGCAGGAAGAGTAAGTGTTTCCGGAAGAGCATCAATGTTTCGGATCATCAATACATCACTTCCTTCTTTCACCGTAATTCCGGCTCCCGGGATGAGCTTTGTTGCCCCGGCATCAATAGGAGGATTAACTACTGTTACAGGATTAACCTCAGATAAACGTCTGGCTCCCATGCTGGCGGTACATCCTCTCAGAATGCCATTTATCAGCATGGTAACTCCAGGAACAGTACATTCCGGATTAATGTTGACTACAATATTTTTGTTATTCAAGGCAAGAGGGCAGGCTTCCCCGCTTGCAAAACGGATACTTTTCAGACGGTAAACAAATGTTCCTGCCTGGCTTTTCGGATGAAGAATCAGTGCTTCACCATTAGCCGCCGAAGTAATATCCTGATCCTGGCCATTGTTCACAGAATATGTGAAAATATATGTCTGTGCCAGAGATCCCTTGAATTTTACCTGCACATCGCCCGTTGTCTGTTGTACAGCGCTTACAGGAGTAACTACAGTATTATCAACCGGCATGGTAACAGAACTGATCGTAAAATTTTCGGTAATATTACATCCGTCCTGCGCATATACTACTTTAACACTGTAGTTTCCGGGCTGAGTGAATGTAACCAAAGGGCTGGTGCTGATTACTCCGCCACCCGGTTGATTCACTTTCGTCCATGTGTAAGAAGCGTTGGCATCCGTTCCGAACAGGGTAGCTGCATCGTAGGTTTTAGGAAACTCTGAAGCACAAAGCGTCTTATTTCCTCCAAAACCTGCAGCCTGAACATTGGTAGGTACAATCGTAAGGTTATTGGTATTTCCCAGATCCTGACTGTTTCCGTAAGCACTAACCATACGGGAGAAATTCATATCCCGGACTGAGGCATAGAACATGGTGTAGGAAGCTGCCGGATCCAGCGTAATTAAGCTTTGCCCGGAAGCAGCTGTTCTGCTGATATTGATCCTGTTACATGGAGTACCGGTCATAAACAGGTTTTCGGTAATGACCTGCCCGCCTGCAATAGTATAATTCCCGGGATTAAAATACAGGGTTTTGTATCGGCCTGCCGAGGTAAGAGTACTGGTTCCTGTTCCCCCAAGGAAAGTTACTTTATTGAAATTATGAACCGTAGAACCTCCGTTCAGCGTTCCGTATCCGGTAATAATAACTTCATTAAAATCTGAAATATTAGGAATGGTAACTGCAAAATTCTGGGTGGTAATTTTACTCCCTTCCGCATTAATGGTAACGGGAATACCTCCTCCGTTTACCGTGAAGCTATAAGATCCTGTACTGATAACAGACTGACCTAAATCCAGTACGGGGCTGACATTTTGATTATAATTAAAATTTACGCCGCCCGTTATCGGGAAATTATTCGTTTTAAAGCCTTTCACATTCGTTCCTGTTATATTTCCGAGGTATGGACTCAGCAGCTCAAAAGAATCTTTATCCGCATTTATTGCGATATTTACATTCACTCCTTTAGTATCAATATATCTGGCTTTTACCAATGCAGGGTCCTGAACCATATTGATGAAAGAATTACTAGAAAGAGTAGTCATAACAGGTTGAAGCGTAAGGTTTCCGTAAACATTCAGATAATAGGAAGAATTACTGCTGTATACGCCCAGATTAGGAGAATTAGGAGCATTATTAAAGGTTACATTATTGGCAAATGCATTGGTTCCTGTAATGGTAATGGATTTCTGGGATGCTGTGAAACCTGAATTCTGATCAAAAAATACATTGTCATTAGCTCTCGGAGGATTACAGCCTGTAACCGGTACACCACCCGAGGTCAGCGACCAGTGAAGGGGATCATTCCACTCGCCCTGCCCGCCAATCCAGTAGAGATCTCTCGGAGCTGATGTAAGTGTATCAGAAAAGCTGAAACCAGCCACACCTCCCAGGTTCTTACTGCTTGAGGTAATATACGTTTGCCCTCCGGAAGACGAAACATTTCTCAGCTGCACCCGGTCTATCACAAAATCCGTAGGATTGTAACTGGAAATAATGATCTGCCTTACCGAGTTGTCACCCGAGAAGATCACCCGCTCATCCTCCAGGCATCCTCCCTGCAAAAGCATGGAATTATTCACTGTAATATTGCTTGCTAAAATAACAGAGTTGGTTTTCTGGATGTTGAGGTGATTCACATTCAGTCCTGTGATCTGAAGAGCGTAAGGCTGGGTATAAAAAGTTCCCTGCAGCATATTGAAATGATTAACAAGTCCTCCCTGCATCGAAAAATAAGCAGTGGTATTAAGGTTAGTACTCTTATAATCAATCCGTTCAAAATAATGGGCCAGATTATTGGCTGAAAAATTACTTTGTCCTCCCAATACTGAATTAATTTTCAGAATACTGTTATTGGAGATAACCGGCAGCTGTGTGTTTACCACAAAAGCTCTTAGACTAATATCAGAATTGCTCAGCAAGACTTCCTTTCCGTTGAAAGACGCGTTGTTAAGATTAAGGATGGTTCCTGTAAGATCAAGAGTTCCTGCTGTATTGTTTTGATTGATATTACCGCCGTTTATATCGTAAGGCCCCGTTCCACGGTAGACTTTCCAGTTGGCATTACCGGAAAAAGTGAAGTAGGCACTACCTCCGTTGGGATAAACCGCTTTATTGATTCCTGCGGCTTTTCCTGCCGAGTTTATAAAAATAAATCCACTGAAATATCCGGCATCGTAATAACCGGGATGCAGCGTTAGATCTCCGTTGATCCCCATTGAATAATTATTATTGCTTCCTGCGAAATAAGACCGGGCTGAAGCCGGAAGCCCGCTGAATGTAAGATTATTTACCTGTACATTGTTTTCCAGGTTGATGCCTGTAATGTTGGTGGTTGAAAAGCCGGAGTACTGATCAAAAAATACATTGTCATAAATGGTGGGAAGCCCGCAGTTGGCCGTTACCCTTGCTGAAGACGGGTCCATAGACCAATGGCTGAGATCATTCCAGTTTCCGTTTCCTCCTTTCCAGTAAAAGTTTTTTGCTGTAGGAAGTGTAAAATTAATTCCGCTGTTGCTGCCATTGTCAATGGAATTATTGGCATTAACTGGCTTGGCACCTGCAACAGGATTCACATAGACGGCATTAATTCCGGATATCATCATTCTGTTCAGCTCTACAAAACCGGTTCCGTTGATGCTGTTTCCCAGAATAAGATTACTGCCTCCGTTTCCAGTAAGACTGGCATGAAGGTCACAATCTGCACGGTTGTACACAAAAGTATCGGTAGCTCTGAGGTTAGCATATGTGTTGAAAGTAATATTTGAAGGTGCATTAATATTTACGCTCTTTACCGTATTGGTATTTACCAGCGTAGTGTAGCTTCCTGAATTGATCTGAAACAGGTTGGCCTTCATATCAGAAAAAGTTACAGTACTGTTTCCTTCCTGATAAATGCTTCCAAAAAAATGGTTGGGATTGGCTGAATAATACCGGCCGTTATAGGTATTGCTGATGTACACAGCGGTATTTGGTGCATTAATCTGCTGAGCAGTAGAAACATAGAGTGCAGAAGTCCTGATAAGTGCGTTATCTATGGAAACATTTTTTCCGCCAAGCCTGAAAGAACCACCAACTGATATTTTTCTGCCGTCAGCAGACAAGCTGCTTACCAGAGCAGAAACCATATTTGATTCATTAAAATTAAATTCTGAAGTAACACTCACATCATAAGGTGCGCCCCAGCTTGCCGGAAGTAAACGGAATTCATCATTGATATTGAAGATAAGAATCCTGTTGACCGTTTGCCCTTCAAAATTCATATAACGCACAACCGGGGGATCGGTAGTTTTATATTTCTGGAAACTGAACAGGCCGGAGGATGTCGTCATATCTTTCTGAAGATAGATATTTCCGTAAATATAGTTATTGGTTACACCATAAACAGGATTTCCGGGAGCATTGTTCCAGGTCATATTACGGAAGTAGGCTACATTTCCTACAGGATTGGTAATGACATTATTTCCAGCTGTAAAACCTGAATTAATATCAAATACAACATCATCATACATGGTAGGAACACAGTTGGCAGAGGCTCCACCGGATGAAAAAGACCATTTGGAGGGATCGTCCCATGCTCCGGCACCTATCCTGTAATACGTTTTTCCCGTCAGTCCGGTATAGGTGATATTTCCAGTATTTCCACCGCCATCTATGGCTGCTGTTGCTGCTGCGCCGCCGGATAATAGGGTATTGGAGAAGGTATAGCCTAAGAAGTTAGCCCCGCTGCCACTGTTAATCCCGGCTGGGATGATAAGGTTTGCAAAATAGGAGCTGTTCATTCCCCCGAAAACTGGCAGGGCCGGGTTTTTACAGGACAGATTGGCGGTCAGGGTCTGAGTAACATTAAAAAAACCAGAATTGGCTGTAGAGTTAAACAGACAGTCACCACCATTCAGGATCAGATTATTGATAGTATACCTGGCCATATTGCCAAAATAAAATCTGCTGACTCCATTTCCCAGAGAACAGGTATTGATTTCATTTTCTGCCGCATAAAAATTGGTGGTTCCGCTGTCTGTGGTCAGGGTATTGATTTTAATTTTAGCAATATTATAGGAGACATTGGATGTTCCGATATTGTAATTGCCACTTCCTGATAAGCTCAGCGTGTTAATCTCATACTGGCCGGTTCCGGTAGTGGTATTAAGCTGGCCTCCAGATGCTCCGGTAATATTATCAGCCTTCAAATAAGTGCCCACAGAAATCTGGCTACGCATAATAATCTTTTTAATATCCTGAGTGGAAGGAATAGATAATTGCCCTGAAACAGTTGCCTGTGTAAGATTGGCAGCAGGCGTATAAGTTGCGGTTCCGTTTATGGATGTAAGCTGTGTTGTTCCGAAATCTGAAACTGCGGTAGAATTATAATTAATATCTCCGGTTACTCTGATGTTTTTATTATTGGGGTCAAAGACGCTGCTTCCTCCTATAGTAAAAGAGAAATAACCGGTGGTATAAAAATCACTGATAAGTTTAAAACTTCCTGTACCCAAAAAGTTAATGGACGACTGATAACTTAATGAGAGATAACCAGGATCTATGAGGTTTCCGGGAATGTCAATGGTATTGGGAGAAGGATTGGCACTGTCAGAATAAAGATTCATAATCATATTATAATAACTGCCCACATTTCCTTTCCATTTCAGATTTCCGTAAATATTGAATATTGTTCCCTGGCTGAAGTTGAGCTTCCCTGTAAAAGAATCATCTATAATGAAGTCTTTTGCAATGACGGAAGGAGTAGCGCTTATGCTTCCTCCTGAAGCTGTAAATCCGCTTCCGGAAGTAAAGTACACATTATCATAACGGGATGGAATGATGGTAGCCTGCTGTCCTGTTGAGGAACCAATGCGCCAGTGGTTCAGATCGCTCCAGTTGCCGGCACCTCCTACCCAGTAATAATTGTTCTGCGCGAAAATACTGCCGCTTATCAGCAGAAGCAGCACGAAATATAGTTTAATTTTCATTGTTTTGGAATTACAGATTAATAATGCCCTGAAACCTATAGGACTTCAGGTAGATATAAATTCGTGATTCAGTATTATTTTGCCTTTTTCAGGATCTGAATCTCTCTCTGTAATTCATTGATTTTTTTACCCTGTTCCTGAACTGTTTCCAGCAGAAGAGGGATAAGTTCATTATAGTTGACAGATTTATACCCGTCATTATCGGTATTCACAATATTAGGAAGGACTGTTTCTACTTCCTGAGCTACTAATCCATATTGAAGCTGGGCATTTCCGCCTTTCTTTTTTCCTTTTTCATTCCAGAAATAAGAAACAGGTCTCAGCTTTGAGAGTATTTCAGCAGAAGACTGTATAGGAGTAATATTCTGCTTCAGGCGCTCATCGGAATTATAATCTATTGCGCTGGCTTTAATGGTTCCGGCTACGTCAAGTTTAGCAGATGCAGAAGGAGCAGTACCTATTCCCACACTTCCGGTGCCTGAAAATACAAGGTTTTTACCGTTAAGATCTACATTTCTGGCTGCTAAAGGTGTTGTAATGCTGCCGTCCGCAGTGTATATATTTGAGCTTATACTTTCCCAGGAGCTTCCGCTCCAGTAATAATAGCCGGACTGGGTGATTTTTGACACCTTTGCAGTAGGAGAGGCCGGAGCAGAGGTAGCATAGATCATCAGGGATTCCGTTCCGGGTTGTATATTATTGGACATCGTCTGAATCTGGTCACCTGTGAGGCGGGGAATCAGTAAACCTTCTGTTTGAGAAGATCCGTTGGTTTTAGCCCGGATATCAAGGGTTGATTTAGGATCGGGGGTATTAATCCCGACTTGGGAAAATAGAAATGAGCCGGAAATAATACTTCCGATAAGGCAAAGCTTAGACACTGCAGTGCTGTGAGCCTGCATAACAGTAGAGTTTTTCATAGTTTTTTAAATGCTTTTTATTGTAGTAGTATATTCAGAATTCCTTAGTGTAGTTTTTTTAGAAGATCCCGCAGTATTATTTTTGATTTTTCAATGAGTTCATTTGACCTGTAAAGCTGGCTGGTGAGAATACAACTTTCAAACAGAAGGTAAATATGAGCTGCCAGAAGCTCATCCTTAATCTCGCTGCTGAAAGAAATTCTCAATCTGTTTTTATGATCCCGGATTACATCATGGATCGCGGTTTTCTCAGCTGAAACTTCAGATAACAGATTCAGGAAGCTGCAGCCTCTGAAATTTTCCTTTTTATTCATGTACATGAGAAAATCGAATGACATCATCAGCCTGTCTTTAAGGTCAACTGCTCCAGAGGTAAAACTGACCAGCTCAGATACCCAGTAATCATATCTCCTTTTCAGGAATTCAATGCACAGGTCATCTTTTGATTTGAAATGCTGATAGAAGCTTGCCTTTGAAACACCTGAATCCTCAATGATCTGATTGATCCCTGTATTGTTATATCCTTGTTGATGAAATAAAACAGAAGCGGTGTTTAAAATTCTTTCGCGAGGTCGATACATTTGTGAATTATTTCCACAAATATAAATAAAAGATGGACTGACTGGTCTGTTTGTTTGAAAAAATCTTAAAAATAATTTAATATTTTTATAGGAAAGTATCCCATATACTTCTTTAAAGGCTTATTTGATGGGGAAACTTAAAATAATTACCATGTCTCAAATATTTTTGCCATTTTGCATATTCATAGACAATCAACCCAAAACTGAAGTATGAAATGAGTGAATTTCCGAAAATTTTATCTGATAAAACAGTCCATGAAAGGCATATTGATTTCAGAAAGGCATTATTTGATCTTAATCCGGAAAACATAAGCCCGGAACATACAGATATTCTTACCGGAATTTATATGACCACCAAACAGATTGATTACCGCAACAAAATTCTGAGGCTGCTTTATGATTTCAGTACTCCCGAACTCAGATCTTTTTTTGAAACAGCCTATAAGAAAGAACGGTATCTGGATATGAAAATATATGCTCTGAGAGGTCTGGTGCAGTTTTCAGCAGAAAAAGACATTGAAAAGCTGGTCACTAAGCTGAAAGTTTCTCTTACAAAACGGGAAGAAACAACACCTTATAACTATCAGGAATACGAATTGTTGAGAGGGAAGAACGCATTGCCTTATCTTGTGGATAAATATGGTTATACTTGTTTTCAGGAGCTTTTAACACAGGTAAATGTACAGTACGGAAGAATGCCTGATGAATTTAAAGGACATTTTACAACCGATGAAAACGGAGGATTTGTTCCTTTAAGAACTCCTGCGGAAAGCTCAAAGCTGATTAACAGTTTTTTTGATCGGTTAAAAGGGAAGTCGTATTTTCTGTAAATTGTTTAAAGGTTTCTAAAAATGGTAGTGTCAGGAAAAGGCATAATGATTTTTAGATTAAGAGACGGCAGCAGATAAAAATTCCCTTCTTGTAGTTTTGGATTTCAATCATAAAATATTCAAATTAGTAATTGATAAATTAATTAATCAGCTATTAATGCCATCATTCCAATCCTTATATTTGATGTATGAAAAAAACAGGTCTCCTGGCAATATTTTTTGTCATTTTTAACAGTGGCTGCCATGCACAGGTACAATCTTTGTCCAAAATTGAATCGGGTGTTTCATATGAATTGGCCCGGTTAAGGAAAAGTACAATCAGTGAGATTAAATATGAGCTTACTCTGAAGATTCCGGAAAATAAAGCAGAAAGGATTTCCGGGGAAGAAACTCTTCATTTTAACTATAAGAAACAGAATGACACTCCGCTTCAGATTGATTTTAAAGAAGAGGCTTCTTCATTACTTGCGGTATCTGTAAACGGACAGACTGCTAAACCTGTTCTGAAAAATGAACATATCATTATTGATGCAAAATATCTGAAATCGGGCCCTAATCGTATTGATTTTACTTTTCTTGCCGGAAATGGGGCTCTGAACAGGCGTGATGACTACCTTTATGCTTTATTTGTACCAGATCGGGCACGAACAATGTTTCCGTGTTTTGATCAGCCCAATCTTAAAGCTAATTATTCTTTAACCCTTACCATTCCTGAAAAATGGAACGCACTTGCGAATGGAAAGCTGAAAAAAGAAACCATACACCAGGGGCAGAAGACTTTGCAGTTTAATCAGTCTGACCTGCTTCCTACGTACCTGTTTTCTTTTGCTGCCGGAGACTTTAAAACAGCTGTGCAGCAGATAAGAGAGCAGGATTCCCATCTTCTATATCGTGAAACGGACTCTGTGAAAATTAAGAGCAGCATGGATTCTGTTTTCACCCTATACCGAAACTCTCTGGCTTATTATGAAAAATGGACCGGTATTAAACATCCCTTCCAAAAGCATGGAATGGCTGCCATTCCTGATTTCCAGTTTGGGGGAATGGAGCATCCGGGCGTTATTTTATTTCAGAATTCAACTCTGTTTTTAGATCAGAACGCTACACAGAATGAATTAAATAACCGCTCGAATCTCATGGCTCATGAAGTTGCCCATCTCTGGTTCGGGGACCTGGTTACCATGGATTGGTTTAATGATGTATGGACGAAGGAGGTTTTTGCCAACTTTATGGCAGATAAAAGTACCGGAGCCTCTTCGGACAAACAGATTTATGATCTGAAATTTTTAACCACACACTTTCCGGCAGCCTATTCTGTAGACCGTACTTTAGGAGCCAATCCCATCCGGCAGGTTCTGGATAATCTGCAGAATGCAGGGATGATGTACGGACCTGTCATTTACAATAAAGCACCCATCATGATGCGCCAGCTGGAACTTCTGACAGGAGAAGACCGTTTTAAAAAAGGAGTAAGTGAATACCTTAAAAAATATGAATACAGCAATGCTACATGGCCAGATCTTATTGCTATTTTAGATAAGCATACCCCGGAAGACCTGCAAAGCTGGAATAAAGTATGGGTAAATGATCCGGGAAGACCCGTAATTGATTACGATCTGAAAGATAAGGACCATAAAATTCAACGTTTTACCATTTCCCAGCATCCGGAATATGGAAAGGAACCAAAATCCTGGCCGCAGGAATTTGAGATAAGTCTGTTTTATGCGGATAAGGTGGACAAAGTTAATGTAAAGTTATCCGGAAGACAGCAGGAAATTGCGGAATTAAGAGGGAAAGAAAAGCCTCTTTTTATCCTGCAAAACTCATCGGGAATAGGATATGGTGTATTCAAAACAGATAAGGCTGTAATGACTAACTTTTCTTTGGTGAAGGATCCGGTCAGCCGTGCCAGTGCTTATATTTCTTTATATGAAAATATGCTGGCCGGTTCTGGAGCGACCCCGCTGGATTTGCTGCATTTCTATGCCGGACAGCTACAGCAGGAAACCACAGAGCTGAACATCCGGCTGATAACCGGCTATATTTCTACTATTTATTGGGGATTTTTACCTGAAAATATACAGTTAAAAGAATCTGTAGATTTAGAAAATATCCTATGGAAGGCATTACAGGCGCAGACTGCAAAAAATAACAGGAAAATTTTATTTGATGCTTACCGGAATATTTTCCGGTCTCAGCAGGCTTATGATAATCTGTACACTGTCTGGGATAGAAAGTCCCCGCCAGAAGACGTATTCCTTAATGAAGATGATTTTACAAATCTTGCCCTTTCATTATCCCTGAGGAACAGTAATAATAGTGAACTGCTTCAGGAACAGCTGAAAAGGATTACCAACAAAGACCGGGTAAAGCGTTTTGAGATTATTATGAAGGCTGCATCCTCAGATCAAAAGGTTCGTGATGATTTCTTCAGCAGTCTTATGGAAAAGCAGAACAGAATGAATGAGTCAGCTGTTGGTGCAGCCCTGGGATATTTACATCATCCGCTAAGACAGAAAACCTCTGTGCATTATCTTCTTAAATCTTTGGAGGTATTGCAGGAAATACAAAAAACAGGGGATATTTTTTTCCCGGATAACTGGCTTCGTTCAACATTCAGCAATTATCAGGACCCCAAAGCATTTGAAATTGTCAATCAGTTTCTCTTACAGCATCCGGATTATAATGCAATCCTGAAGAATAAGATTTTACAGGCAACCGATAATCTGAAAAGAGCTCAGACCCTGATAAAATAAAGCAGGGTATATGAGTTATCAGGATACAGTTCCGGACAAATGATGCCGGAACTTTGTATTTTTTAATTACCCGTTGAAGTGTTAAAAAATCTTTCGGTTCTTTGTGGTTAAAAAAATACCCATGATATCTGAATAAAGCCGAGAATAGATACTTCACTCCGGATTTACGTAATTCATCGGGAAAAATTATATATCTTTAAGCAGCCATAAAAATTCAGATGAAAAAATTCATGATTATTACAGGGATTATTATCCTGCTGGTTTTCATTTTTCTTTATAATTTTTGGGGATTAGACCTGTATCTGATCAATAAAATGAACAGGTCCCAATTACCTGATGAATATAAGAGCTATCAGAATATTGATACGAAAAAGCCTGTTGTTTTCGGAAAACATGAATTGAAACTGATGTGGGATGATAGTTTTGAGCCGATCCGGCATTTTATAAGTTCAGAAGGAGATATGATCATTATAACGAGTGAGATACCTAAGGACAGAAATAAAGATGAGGTAGAAGATGAAGCCGGAGGCGGAGGAATCCGTTTCCATCAGGATTTTCATTTTTATAAGCTTGACAAAGATGGGAATATTAAGGATCATTATCTCTATAAGCGAACCAATAAGAACAGGGAAGAAGAGCTGTTTGGAGACTTTATAGTCAATAAGCATAAAAAATATTACCGGACATGGGTTACAGACGGAGATACACTGGCCAAACCGTTCATCCTTCAGAATGAAGACCTGAAATGGGATGAGGAACAGCAGGTGAGCATATATCATAAGATTTTTGAAGAAGCAGACTATTTTTATAATGTCAGTAAAAGTTATCCTGAGCAGGAAACGACCTATTACATGGATGGAAAATGGTATCAGGTAAGAACCAATACCAGGCTTACTGAAAAGATTTATAATCACGGAAGACCCAACGGAGGGAATGATCTTTTCAGGCACTATTCTTCCAGGGATATGGCTATGGTACCCAACAGCGTCCCGGAAATATCACCGGTTTATTTTCAGAGAACAGAACTGGTGGAGCTTACCCATAGTGTAGGAGGAGGTTCTGCTTCATCTACCGCAAAGAACTGGAAAGGAGAATTGTACTGCCGGCTTCCTGTTGATAAGGATACCCTGAAATTCAAAATACCGATGTATTTTGAGAAAGGCTTTACCACTCAGAAGTTTTACGAAAGCCCCGGAGAAAAAATAAGAAAATATAAAGCTGAACTGGAAAAACAATACTCACCATATTTCTATTTTGCAGATAAAAGATTTAATTTTAAGCTGTTTACCACCAGTGACCGGAAACTATACATTATCAAACCCATCCAATAAACCAATTCATTCATAAAAGAGAATTTTAGAAACCCTTGAAAAAACTATTTAACCATTTTAAATTCAGATTCAATCAGAGTTTTAGATTACTGAATTTAAATCCCAGAGCCAGCCTTCCCGCTTTGCTTATTTTCGGACTTTTGATTGTGGTAAAGCTTCCTAAGGACTATTATTATCCTGTTCTGTTCTTTTTGTTCCTGCTGCTCTTTCATCTTGAAAGAAAAGATATTCCGTTTCTGAAGAAAGTTTTTGTGAAAAGCTGGCAGTGGGTGATTACCTTAGAAGCAGTATGTATCTACAGTGTTCTTCTGTCGGGAAATATTAATTATACAATTGAAGAAGCAGGAGTCACCGGGTATCTTATGATTGTTTTACTGGCAGCAGTCCCACCGAAAACGAAACCCTGGCTTTCCCTGAAATGGGACTTTATTCCCAATGATTTATTTGAATGGAGGAGCTTTCTCAGAAAGAATACCTGGATGTTTTTAATAGGATATATTGCAGTTGTGTTATCTTCTTATCAACCTTTATTGCTTATCTTAGCAGGAACATTTGTGTTGGATCTGATTTCCCATATTTATGAACCTCATGAAAGTAAGGAAATGCTCGAAATGTACTTTAAAAAATACAGTTTAAAACAAAAACTCAGAAGAAATTCACTGTTTTTTAATTTTCTGCTTCTTCCTGTTTACTGCACATATCTCATTTTAAATCCGTTTGAAAGCATATATCTTATCTATTATTTTGTTTTCATGAACCTGTATTTTCTGCTGATTATCACAAGAAAGTACAGACAGTATACCCATAAAGAAAAAAGCAGTTATTATAACATGGCCGTTTTTATTGAGTACTCTATATGCAGTTTAACAGTAATTCCTGCCTTATTTATCCTAAATAACCATTTAAAAGTTGCCACTCAAAATATCAGAACCTATGTTGGAGATTAAAAATGTAAATGTTGAATTTAAAAACCAGAAAGTATTAAACGATCTGAGTTTATCTATAGAAGAAGGGTGTATACTGGGACTGCTCGGGAAAAATGGAGCAGGGAAGACCACCTTATTCGAGTCCCTGTACCAAAGTGTAAAATTCTCAGGAAATATCAATTGGAAAGATAAGCGTCTGAAACGCGAAGTAATTTCTTATCTGGAAACAGAAAATTATTTTTATCCTTACATGACAGGGGAAGAATACCTGGCTTATTTTATTTCTGAAAAAGAGGCTGACATTTCAGAAATCACGGAAAAATTCAATCTCCCTCTGAAAAAATATGTCCAGTATTATTCCAGCGGAATGAAAAAGAAGCTGGCTCTGATTGGAATGCTGATGCTGGATAAACCGATTAATATTCTGGATGAACCTTTCAACGGGGTTGATTTTGAAGGGGTACATATTTTATATGATGTGATCCGGCATCTGAAATCAGAAAATAAAATAGTCATTATAAGTTCCCATATCATTGAAACGCTTTTTCATACGTGTGATAAAATAGCCGTTCTGGAAAGTGGAAGCATTCATAGAATATATGAAAAGAAAGATTTCAATGAACTGAGCACCCTGAAGTTTTAAAATTATCCGAAAATGAAAAATTCAAACCAATATCTGTATGTGATTACCGGAGGACCCGGTGTAGGGAAAACCTCACTGCTTGAGGCCCTTGATAAGGACGGTTTCAGAACAGTTGCGGAAGAGGCAAGAAGGATTATTAAAGAACAGATGAATTCAGGAGGGGACGCATTACCGTGGAGGAATAAGATAAAATATGCTGAATTAATGCTGAACGCTTCTGCAGAAACCTATCGGAAAATTAAGAATACACATCCGGCGGAGCCCGTTTTCTTTGACCGTGGTATTCTTGATACGGCCTGTTATATGGAAATGGAGAACATCCCATTATCTGATAAAGCCCGGGCCATCATCCGGGAAACCACATATAATCATACTGTTTTTATTCTTCCGCCCTGGAAAGAAATCTATGAAAATGATTCGGAAAGAAAGCAGACATGGGAAGAAGCCCTGTCAACCTTCGGAAAAATGAAAGCAACCTATATGAAATATGGCTACCACGTTGTTGAGGTTCCAAAAGATACGGTGAAAAACAGAGGCCTGTTTGTCCTGGAAAAAATAAATTTTCATAAAGATCAATAAAGCAATCCTGTTGCTTTCACTTTCTTTTCGGATTAAAATAATAGGGACTTCCGGTAAATCACCTGAAGGGTTTCGTGTTCCAATTTGTTATGGAATGTAAAACTTACCAATAAGAGCGGCTGCAATTTTCCGAAAAATTCACCATTCGCCGGTCGTACATTTAATGCATATTTGTATAAAAAAAGCAATGATCTTAAAAATTATCAATGGTATCCTCATTCTGGTCGCTGTTTTTATGGGAATAAAGCAGGGAACGGCGATGGTTATGGGGAAACCAGAAATGACAGCAATGTTCGGGAAATGGGGTTTTGATAAAACGGGACTGATGATGAACGGAGCCGTTACCATTCTGGCCGCTGTGCTGATTTTATTCCCTAAAACTTTTATCTGGGGCAACTTTCTGATGGCTGCCGGAATTCTGCTGATCATCTGTTTCCATGTGGCAGACAAAGATTTTAAAGGGGTGATGATTGAGATCCCGTTTCTTCTGCTCAATCTGCTGATTATTTATCTGCAGCATCCTATCAAAAATTAATAGCTTATGAAAAGTATATCATGTTCATTATTGCCGTGATCTGCGGAATATGTACAGCATGCGGACAAAAAACACCCGGAAAGAAAGAACAGGATCTTTCAGTATCAACTATAAAAAAACAACAAAGTATGGATCTTTTAAAAATTACAGACACAGAGGTAAAGATGGCCGTGGAAGCATTACAGTCAGGTGATAAAAGCTGGTACAGCTTTTTCACAGAAAACCCGGTAATGACCGATGACGGAAATACTGTTAACTTCAGGTCGTTCTTCTCCAATGCCCTTGGAAAAGAAAAATTTCTTACCATAGATAAAGTAGAGAACGGCGGGAAGGATATTTACGGGGATTTCCAGGCAGGGCAGTGGGGGACATTTCCTGTATACTTCAAATTTCATAAAAATGAGGAAGGAAAGTTTGACAGGCTGGATATAGGCCAGAACAGATAACTGCCGTCAAAATTTCACAGGCTCTGTTTAAGCTTAAAAACAGAGCCTTAGATTTTATTTATTTTCCGGAAGATTGTATTTTCCGTTTTTCAGGATGGAGGTAATAGCAGCCGAAATTTCGAATAATTTTCCGTTATAATTGTTTCCTAGCAAAATAATAGTCAGCTTTTCATTCAGGTCAGACACTAAAATTGCTTCATAACTTCCGGATCTTCCGTCATGTAAATGTTCAGTTAATTTTCTGTTTTCAAATTTTGCTTGCCCTAAAGATGATTGGGTTTCCGGTAAATCAAACTGTTGCCCAAGTTCAAACAATGAATCTGAATTAATTATTTTATGGGAGTGAAGACAATCTGTCCATTTCAGCAAATCCTGAGTAGTTAAGTAAGTTCCGCCTGTTATGGGCAAATCTGGTTTGTCTGCCACTGAATTATTATTAAATCCCCGGGCAATATTTTTTTCATTTTCAAAAAGAGTCATCACAGAAGAGTTCATTTTGCAGGGTTTGAAAATAAACTTTTCCACATACATTTTAAAAGACATTCCGGTAAGTCGCTCAACAATAAACTGGCGCAGAAACAGATTATTATTGTTGTAATCGTAGTGGGTGCCAGGCTTGAAATCGAGTGTATCAATATGTTTCAGACCATCAAAAAGATCTTGGTCATTTTTAATTTTTTTCTATTGTACATTGGGAATACCGCTTGTATACTGCAGTAAGTCTTTTATTTTGACATCATGTGCCCATTTTGGCAGCTCCGGAATGTATTGGGAAACCACATCCGTTAATTTCAGTTTTCCCTGTTCCTGTAATTGCAGCAAAGCAACCGCACTAAATTCTTTGGTGATTGAGCCGATATTAAATCTGTGATCAGTCGTTAGTTTTT
Organism: Chryseobacterium indologenes; assembly: GCF_001295265.1. Taxonomy (GTDB): domain Bacteria; phylum Bacteroidota; class Bacteroidia; order Flavobacteriales; family Weeksellaceae; genus Chryseobacterium; species Chryseobacterium indologenes_A. Next base: position 31,437 of record NZ_LJOD01000021.1, read on the forward strand.
CCGTTTTGGCAGCATTCGTAAAGCCAAAAGATGTATTATAAATTATTTTATTATTTTTTGAAACCAATACATTTCCGTTAAACATACCCATTTTATTGGACCGCTTCATCAGAGAGTCAATCTGGCTGACTTTTTTTGTCTGTGCAACAGCATTATGCGTGAAAAGAAAAAGAGTAGCGAGAATAGAGAAGAACTGTTGGTAACAGGACATATTCATTTTTTTGTTTTTCAATGGTTTTTAGTAATTGTTAACCTGAGTTAGCAGATGTAGGTTTGATAGGGAATTTCCGGTCACTTATTGCCTGCCTTTTTTTACAGAGTCTATATTTTCAGCAAAGTCCTTATAATCGGAATGCCCGATATAACAGGCAAAATAAGGTTTAGAGCTGTATATCTTTTTCAGGCCTGCTTCATTGTTTTTCCAATCCATTAAATTTTTTAATTCAATAATATCACCATCCTGAAGGATTAATTTTGAATTGAATATTTCCACAATATCTTCCGGCTTTTGTTCTGGGGGCATTTCATAAAACGGTCCTTCGCCCCTCCGGAAATTCTCATAGCTTCCGTCTTTATACCGGGCCAGAAAAAAATGGGTGGGGGTATTGCTCATACTCTGAAGAATCCGTTCAGACATGGCATACTTACATTTTTCAACTTTTATAACATCAGAGTCAAACTTTACCGTATTTTCAGAAGTAAGAGTATGCTCAATAATTCCTTTCTGGACAAATTCTGTGTCATAAGGTCTTTTATCTATAATACCATACCGTTTTTTATGGAATGCATTATAGGTAAGCTCAACTGCTTTTCCCGTATGTCTGAATACAACACAGGGAAGATATGTTCCGTCATTCAATAAAACAGAAGCACAATATTCTGTACCATAAATGATGCTGGAAATAGGTTCAACATGCTTACTCAAAAGGTAAATGAGATCACCCTCATCTATTGTTGATCCGTAACGTTTAAAATTTTTTTCGTTTCTTTCAATGATAATCATTACTGCTCAGGTAGGTTGGTAGATAACTTATACATACAGTATCCCTGCATAGATGGGCTATCCAGGGACCGTAAACTTTTGCAATACTACATAAAAAACAGATACGGTGTAATGTTTATCTGCTTTTAATATTCCCGATACTGTAAAAAGGCGGGAAACTGTTTGTATACTAAACACAGTATTACATTTGTTGCAGGTTGAATACTGTGCCGGAAGGATCTGTAATCCAGTGCATGTTTTCAGGAAGCTCTTCAATTTCATCACAGGTTTCTACCCCATTTGATTGCAGATACCGGGTGGCTTCTTCTACGTTGGGAACAGTAAGCTGTAACCAGGTTTCAGAATGAGTATAGTTGTCTACACAATCCAGCCATATTATATTGTTTCCGAACTTCACCCGGTGCGTTCTTGAAACAGTAGGATTATCAATCGGTTTTTCCTCTACATCCAGCTTCAGAATATTCTTATAAAAAGCAACTGTTTTTTCGTATTTATTTTTGGGAATTTTTATAGCAATATTAATTCCGGCTTCAAATTTTGGATTCATAGTGTGGGTTTTTATGATTTTTGTACAGTAATTATTCAGGAGGCTTAAATACTTTTGGTTAAAATTATCAATTCACTATGAAAATGAAATTGCCAAAGGACAAGATTTTATGCTGATAATAGTAATTTCTTCATAAATTCTTTTAAATAGCCGTTTCCGGATTCATATTGTAACTTGTTTTATTTTACAGATTTTAAAGGAAATAAATTCATTTAGGATAAATATTTCTACAATAATTTACTTTGATTAGAAAAAAATGATTAATTTCGAATGCAAACCAAACCTATTATTATGAAAAATCTAAAAAAAATCCAGAGACAGGAAATGAAATCAATTAAAGGAGGTATTAACTGCCCTGGCGGACAGATATGCCTGATCGGCGGAAAATGGCAATGTATGCCTTACGATGGATGTGGTGGCGGAAATCAGCCATAACATATACGTTTAACCCATACTTACTTTATTATGAAAAATTGCAAGAAAATTTCAAGAGACCAGTTGAAGAATATCAATGGTGGAGCCGCGGGGTGCTCCGAAGCATGCTGCCCGCCACCGGGAATAAAAAAATGTCCATGGGTGCTTTGTTATGCACCGTGTGATATATTAAGCTAAGAAAAAGTATCAATTTAATTATAAAAAAGCCTTAGAGACAGAATTCTAAGGCTTTTATATGTCCTAAAGTCACCTTTGTTTATTAATCAGGACTCTTTTTCATCAGTATAATGATGCGGAACATTCTATAAATAAGTCATTAAGCTAGTTTGCAAAGGATTTTGAAGAGGTTTTAAGGTTCAATGCTGCGTAAGAAATTCCAGTCAGTGACCTTTTCCTCAATGAGAAGGAATTCTTCGGCTACGGCAGGATTTATTGTTCATGATTTTATAATAGGACAACTACTTTTCCGGTTACCCTTCCTGTTTCAACTTCAAGATGGGCTTCATGCATATCTTCAAAAGCGAATTGTTTATGAATACGGGTTTTAACTGCGCCGGCAGAAAGAAGGTCTGCGAGGGCATGTATGGTTTCTTTTTTAGATTCCACCATCATAAATTCAATGTTAACAAGCCTCTCTGCGGCTTTAGATTTTATTTCTTCGGGAATTTCCGGAGCAGGCAGTGTTACAATAATGCCGCCCGGGCACATGATATCCACAGAATTCAGTAATGTTTGCCCCTGAATAGTGTCAATAACAATATCGATATCTTTTACTTTTGATACAAGGTCCTCATGGACATAATCGATGTGCTCATCAGCTCCTAATGACATCACAAATTCCTTGTTTTTTAAAGATGAAGTACCAATAACATAGGCCCCGAAATATTTTGCAAGCTGAACAGCAATATGCCCAACCCCTCCGGATGCCGCATGGATTAATACTCTGTCACCTTTTTTTATTTTAGCAATTTCCACCAGTGCCTGATAAGCGGTAGAGCCTGCCATTGAAATTCCTGCTGCTTCCTGATGAGTAATTCCTTCCGGCTTCAGGGCAAGATGATTTTGCGGTACTGCAACATATTCGGCATATGCTTTTCCGCTGCCAAAAAAATTAACCATCCCAAAGACCGCATCACCACTTTTAAATGAATCTGCTTCACTGCCTGTGCCGGCAACCTCACCGGAAATATCCCAGCCCAGAATAATATTCTTTTCTTTTTTATAGATCCATTCCAGTACTCCTTCATATGCTCTTGCTTTCACATCTACCGGATTAATACTGATTGCTTTTACTTTTACAAGTACCTCATTGGGTTTTATGACAGGTGGAAGTGTTTCCTGTATTTTCAGATTATCAACACTGCCTGATTGGTTTAGAATAAATGCTTTCATTGTTTTATTTTGTTGCAGCAAAAGTAGTAACATCAGTATATTTGTAGCAAGTATGTACTTTTTGGTAATCTACATACTAAAAATATACTAATGTTGATTATCAGTAAAATAAAATTGTAAAAAATGAAAAAATATACAAATGAACCTGCCTGCTCTGTAGATTATGCTTTCAGAAGAATCGGAGGTAAGTATAAAGGACGAATATTGTGGTATCTTCATGCGAAGAATGTGATGCGGTATGGGGAATTGAGGAAAACATTAACAGATATTACTCCTAAAATGCTAACCCAAACTCTGCGGGAATTAGAAACAGATGAGTTAATAGGTCGAAAAGTTTATCATGAAGTTCCGCCAAAAGTGGAGTACAGGCTGACGGAGATAGGCCGGGAATTAATTCCATTTATTGCCCATTTAAAGGAATGGGGAGATAAGCAGATCCAAAAAATTAAGGATAAAAATTAAAAGAGATGTAATAAATATACCAGAGTGTACCCAATAGTCAGAGTAGACTAAAAACGCTGGTACACTCTGGTATATTGTATTAATGATCAGAGAGAAGGTCTTCCTGAATTAAATTTTTATGTTTTTTCCCCCAATCACTTAACTGTTTCCAGATAGGGATCAGTTCACCTGCAATCTCTGTCAGTTCATAATCTACCCTCGGAGGCACTTCTGCATGTACGGTTCTTTTCACCAAACCAGCTTTTTCCAGTTCGCGAAGCTGAAGTGTCAGCATTCTTTCTGTAATTCCTTTAATGCTGTTTCTGATCTCACTAAACCGCAGCTTTCCGTGCTCAAGCTTACACAGGATCAGCAATTTCCATCTTCCTCCGATCTTACAGATGGCATAACTAAGATCACACTCTGTAATATACTGTTCATTGATGCTATTCGTTGAATTCTCTTTTCTTTTTCCCATTACTTACAAATTTGTTCGTACCATACAATTAGCTGTGTACCGTGCAAATGTATCACTTCTATTTAATTTTGTCTGAAAATTTGGAAAGAATATGAAAAAACTCATCGGAATACTTATAATATCAGGGCTGGTTTCCTGTAAAACAATTAATAACAATACTAAAATGAATACAGTTCAATTAAATCCGGAAATAAGCAGAATAACAGAAAGCCTTCAAAAGATTCATGTTTTTGACAGCAAAGATATTTTGGATATGAGCCGGAAAGGATATGAGACTATGTCACTACAGCTGGGTGGCAAAAAAGAAGCAGTTAAAATGATTGAAGAGTTTAACATTCCTCACCATAACCATGAAATTCCTGTGAGAATTTACAGACCTAACGGAATTGAAAGTGAAAAATCGTCAGCCATCATTTATCTTCATGGCGGTTGGTTTGTTTCGGGAAGTTTTGAAACCCACGATGCGGTCGTTCGTCAATTAGCCAATGCTACAGGGGCTGCCATTATCTTTGTTGATTATCGTTTGGCGCCCGAATATCCTTTTCCTGCAGGCTTAAAGGATGCCCAATCGGCCACTGAATGGATTATAAATAATGCGGATCATCTGCATTTAGATAAAAATAAGATCGGAATTATAGGCGACAGTGCCGGAGGTGCTTTAGCCGTAAGTGTTTCAACACAGCTTGGCCACCTACTGAAGTTTCAGGTCCTGATTTATCCTGCGGCAGATAATACATTAAATACAAAATCGTGGAAAGACTATGAAAAGGGGCCTGTTATTAATAAAGAAGAAGGAGTCAGAGCCTGGAGCTGGTACCTGACCAGGCCTGAGGACTCACAAAACCCATTGGCAGTTCCTTTACTGATAAAAGATTTTAAAAATACGCCTTCAACATTCGTTTTATTATCTGAACACGATCCTTTGCGGGATGAAGGGCAACAGCTGGCAGAAAATATGAAAGCATCCGGAGTTCATGTTAAAATTGTGATTTATAAAGAAATGGTTCATGGTTTTATGCATATGGGAGGTGTATTAAAAGAAACCGGTGAGGCTGTTCAGGAAATTGCAGCATTTACAAAAGAAAATTCAAAATAACATCCAGAGAGTTTTTATATGAAGAAATATGCATATATCGGCTGTTTAGGACTTATTGCCGTTATTACTACCGAATTCGGGGTTATTGGGATTTTACCGCAAATTGCTGAACATTATAAAATCAGCATTGATAAGGCAGGTTACTTATTAGGTGCCTTTGCCTTGGTCATTGCCCTTACCGGACCATTCATGACATTACTGGCATCAGGCTTTGACCGTAAAAAAATCATGCTTACCTCTGTTGCCATATTCCTTATTACAGGTTTCGTCTCTTCGTTTTCACCGCCATTCTGGATTTTGATGCTCGTACGGATTCTTCCCGCATTTTTACAGCCAGTTTATATTGCTACAGCGTTGTCTGTTGCAGTTTCTGATGCTGATGATAATAAAAATGAATTAATGAGTATTGTATTCAGCGGGGTGGCTCTTGCAATGGTGACTACGGTTCCTTTTGCAACCTGGATAGCCGGGCTTTGGTCATGGGAATATTCATTCATGATTCAGACCGCTGTAAGCTTCATTGCCTTGGTTGTGATTTATTTAATGCTTCCTTCTATGCCCGTAAAAGAGAAAAAGTCCTACGGATCACAGCTTAAAATCCTAACTCTACCCTCATTTATTTTAAGTACTGCAGCCAATTTTTTCATGGTTACGGCATGGTTTTCTACCTATAGTTATTTTGCAGAGTATTTGAATAAGGCAAAAGAAATGAACGAAACCATGATAGGCTATATGTTGTTTGTTTTCGGAATTATTGGTGTTTTATCAACCTGGATTGCAGGAAAAATGCTCAAACGGAATGTGGCCGGAACAATGGCTTTTTTCCTTTCCGGAACTTTAGTAATTCCCGTCTTGTTATATTTTTCTGATGATAATTTATTACTCAATATAATTGTGATCGGAATTTGGGGCTTTATGTATTCGCCGGGTTTTCTGAATGCATCTACTTATATGATCTCATCAGTTCCGGATTCTTTAGAGTTTGCAAACAGCCTGGCAACCTCTTTCGGAAACCTGGGAGTAACATTAGGAACAACCTTAGGGGGCTGGATGATTGTAAACAAAGGAATTGAATACAATATATGGATTTGTTTCATATTTGGATTACTAGCTTTTCTGATGATGATGCTAAGGCATTTTTATGAAAAAAGGGAGAGGAATTTGGCTTTCTAAAGAATGGTTATTTCTGTTGGTTACAGGGAATTTTATCACTGAGTGTTATATCAGACATTGTAAGCATTAATCCTGAAATTTTGACAGAAATCGTGAAAAAATAGCACCATTTGCCAACTGGTATTTTTTTTGCAGTCTTTCAGATACAGCTGGCCAGCTGAAGTGTTATAAAATAATTGTTAAACTTATTTAAAAGGAGATTGCTATGAATAATCTAATGAGAAGAAACGGAAACAGCAACTTAGGCTTTTCAAACATCTTTGATGATTTTTTTAGTCGTGAACTTTTTAACTGGGGTAATAACAATTACTCATCCACCAGTACAACCGTACCTTCGGTAAATATAAAAGAAAACGGCGATGCATACGAAGTGCAGGTTGCTGCACCCGGAATGAACAAGAATGATTTTGAAATCAAACTGGATGGTAACCTTCTTACTATTTCATCCATGAAGCAGGAAAGTAATGAAACGAAAGATGACAATTTCACCCGAAGAGAGTTTAGTTACCAGTCATTCCAGAGAAGTTTTGAACTTCCAAAAGATGTTGTTGACCAGGATAATATCAATGCAAAATATGAGAACGGACTGCTTATGCTCACCATTCCGAAGAAAGAAGATGCAAAGCAGAAACCACCAAGAATGATTGAAATATCATAAACAGATGTAATAAAACGAGGCTGTCTCAATAGTGAGGCAGCCTCGTTTTTTATGCTGTAACTATTTATATTGATTATGTTCTATTTCTTGGTGCACTTTGATAAAAATCAAAAGTACCACATATTATAAGTAAACTGCTGAGTTCGCAACTTATTTATCAACAAAATAGTTTCGGATTTTTAATAGAAGAATGATTTATATTTGTAATCTTATCCGATCTAAAAACTATGAAAGCCAATATCCTTTTTATTCTCCTGTTAGTTTCACACTTTAGCTTTTCCCAGAAATTAATACAGCGCAAAGCAAGTGGATCTAAAATAACGATTTCCTCTAGAATAAAAGAGGTGGTTGATAGTACAATGAATAAAATGATCAAAAAACCACTTATCCATTCTGCTTCGATAGGGCTCGTCTATAAAGGACGTGAAATGACCGCACATTATGGAGAACTGGAAAAGGGAAAGAACAATACCCCGGATAATGAGACGATTTATGAAATCGGCTCTCTCAGTAAAACTCTTACCGGAATGCTGGTTGCAAAAGCAGTATGCGAAAAAAAGGTGGATCTTGATGATGACGTACAGAACTATTTAATAGATAATTATCCCAATTTACACTTTAAAGGACAGCCTATCAGAATCAAAGATCTTCTTTCGCACACAAGCGGAATCCCTAACATGCTTCCTCTTGAAGCGAATACTATCCTGCAGAATTTCGCAGCGCACGATACACCCGAAAAGATCAATACATTATATCTTAATTACGGAAAAAAAGATTTTCTGAACGACCTGCATCAGGTGAAAATAGATACACTGTCAGGTCATAAGTATGCATATTCCAGTGCGGGAACCCAGCTTTTGGCTTCTGTTGTGGAGAAAGTTTATAGCAGGGATTTTGAAATGCTCCTGACAGATTACCTGGATGAGAATACAGAGATGAAAAATACAAAAATCAATCTGAAGGGACAAGAACTGAAAAGACTTGCTTTGGGCTATCACAGTGATAATCCACTGCCTACATCACCTATGCCCTTGCTACCCTGGGGTGCATCCGGTAATGTAAAGTCTACAGTACCTGATATGCTGGAGTATATGAGATTTCAGCTTAAAAATGATAAAGTTGTCGCTGAATCCCATCGCACGCTGGTAAAATTCAGTCCTGGATTCAGTATCGGGTATTTGTGGAATATTATTACAGATGACAAAAAACTGGGAACATATTATTTTCATCATGGCGGTGTACCACGGTCACAATGTTATATCTATATCATTCCTCAACATCAGCTAGGCGTTTTCATTATCACAAATCAAAGTGGTAATGATACTGCTTTAGTGATGGAGGAGGCACTCAGGGAAATATTTGATAAAGTAATCAAGATTTAATCCTATAATAAAATCGTAAGGATATGCTGGCTTAAAATCAAAATCCCATTTCTATAGATAATCACAATACGTTTATACATTCGGAATTCTTTGATTTTACTGCTGATCGCTGTTTTAATTTTGTCTAGTTTCTCTTCACAATCTTCATTATGAAAGATGAACGATGTGAGGATGGTAGCTTTGCTAAATTTCATAATGCAATCTTTAGCGAGTGAAACAGTGAAAAACCTGCATGAAAATGATGATATGAAAAGTTCAGGGTATAAGTGTTTTTATGTTGATGAACTAAAATAATATTAGAAGAATAAATAAGGCCTACAAAATGGAGGCTTTGCTTAGGTATCGTGTTTAAATATCTGTTGTTTTGGTTTTAAGATAAGGTTAACGTCTTTTTCTGAAAGTCGTTCAATTACATATTATTCAAATTATAGAGGAACTTTCCTTACACGGTTGTCAATATATCCGGTAAATCTTTAAAACCACCATTTGCCTGTTTTCCAGGTATTAGAGTACTTTTTTATAGGCCAATATTCTGGTTTAAATGTTCTGTATCAATTTCCGAATCTTCTGGTGTGTCTCAAAAGTTTCTTCAAATGCCCGATATGAAACAAAATGTTCGATATCGGGCATTTTTTATATTGTTGTATTTTGTAATTTATTGTAAATCAATATTTTAAATATGGCATTGGCCTTGTAAAACACATAGGAAACTTACAAGATTAATAAAATTGCCATATGGATACACTGATTGAAGAAAAGGTTATTAACCGGAAAAAGAAGAAACTGATACTAATTAGCTGCGTAGTGATTGCACTGGTCATTGCGACTGCGTGGTTAATTCGTTATTATTTTAAACCGTCGGTAACGAGAGCCGATTTTACCACCGCAAAGGTATCAACAGGCATCATTGAAAATACGATTAATGCTACAGGCGAAGTATTGCCTGAGTTTGAAGAAATTATTGCCAGCCCGATTAATGCATCTATTAAGGACGTATTAATGGATGCGGGCAGCAAAGTAAACGAAGGCCAATCGATCCTTACTTTGGATAAATCAATCACACAAACAGCCTATGAGAAACTTCGTTTTCAAATGGAATCTAAGGAAAATGAGATCCGTAAGTTAAAACTTGACCTTGAGAAAAGTTTTTTTGATATTAAATCCAACAATTCCATCAAACAGTTGCGCATTAGCAATTTAAAAGATGCCGTTTCTTCTGCAAAGAGATTGCTTAATGCAGGAGGTGGCACTAAAGAAGATGTAGAACGTGCCCAGCTCGATTTAAAAGTTGCAGAGCTTGAGAAATTGCAATTGGAGAATGAAATCAAAAGCAAGCAACAAACGATGAAAATCGAAATTAGAGAAGCGGAAATTTCTCTGGCCATACAAAAAAGTGATTTAGATGCATTAAAACGGAAACTAGATTTAGCCGAAGTGGTAGCCACCCGGCAAGGTGTAATTACCTGGGTAAACAAAAATATTGGCGCAAGCATCAACGAGGGCGAAGCAATAGTCCGAATTGCAGATTTAAGCGGCTTTAAGGTTGCAGGGAGTATGTCTGAGAATATGCTGGAAAAAGTTAACAACCACATGGCTGCTATTATTCGGGTTGGTGATAAGTTGCTTAGAGGAACGATTGTTAACATTTCGCCAGCAGTAAAGAATGGCATTATTTCTTTTGATATCCAATTGAATGATAAAAGCAATGCTGCTTTAAGGCCGAATCAAAAGGTAGATGTGTTTTTAATTACTGACACTCGAAACGGCGTTTTACGCATTGCGAATGGGGCTGCATTCAATGGGTCAAACTTACAGGAGGTATTTGTTATAAAAAATGGAATTGCCGAGCGTAGAACTGTGAAAACAGGTCTGAGTAATTTTGATTATATAGAAATAGTAAGTGGGTTAAAAGAAGGTGATGAAGTAATTACTTCTGATATGACCTCCTATAAAAATGTTAAAACGATCACCATTGGAAATTAAGGATATGATGAAGAGAATTTTATTTTTTGTTGTAGTGATGATAACAGGCATCAACACTCGTGCAGCTTTGGCAGACACCTTAACATTGTCATTAAGTGAGGTTGTTGCAATGGCAAAATCGAACTCCATAGCCGCAAAACAAGCAATTACTGTTAAAGAAACTAAATATTGGGAATGGAGAACTTTCAGAGCTAATTATCAGCCACAATTGTCATTGCAGGGAATTTTGCCAGGTTACACTAAAACGTATACACAAGTACAGCAACCTAATGGATCGATTATATTTCAGCCGGTTCACAATAATAATTCCTCGCTTGTCCTTAATTTTAGCCAAAGTATAGCGGCAACCGGAGGCACCATTTATGGTACCACGCAATTGCAGAGGTTTGATGATTTTGATCGAAATAATGTGCTATACAACGGAATACCTTTTGGAATTGGCTATACGCAGCCTTTATTACAGTTTAATAGTTTAAAATGGGACAAGAAAATAGAGCCATTAAAATTTAATGAGAGTAAGCAGGCCTATATAGAAACACAGGAAAAAATTGCCATTACAGTTACTGAGTATTTTTTTGACCTTTTACTGGCTCAGGTAAATTTGTCCATTGCCGAAACAAATTTTGGTAATACCCAGCGTATATTAACCATTGCGGATACAAAATTTGAGTTAGGTAAAATTTCAAAAAACGAAATTCTTCAACTACAGTTAGAAGTGTTAAATGCAAAAAAAGCAGTAGGTACAGCAAATCGGGATGTAGAAATTGCGACTTTAAATCTTCGGAGCTATGTTGGAATTGGTGGAGATGATAAAATTATGCTCAATATGCCTGATGTAGTTCAGCAAATGACAGTTACTGCCGACAAGGTATTAGCAGAAGCATTTGAAAATAGATCTGATGCCATAGCATTTGTGCGCCGATTGGCAGAAGCACGAAGAGATGTCGCTAAAGCCAAAGGAGAAAATGGCTTTACTGCCACTTTGAGAGCCAATTTAGGATATTCAAATGCGGGCACCAGAATTTTTGATGTTTATCGTTCTCCAAAAAACCAACAGGCGATAGAACTGCAATTATCAATTCCCATAATGGATTGGGGAAGGTCTAAATCGAGAACAAAAACAGCATTGGCAAACGAACAGTTTACAATGTATACCGTTGAACAGGATAAACAAACATTTAAGCAACAAATCGTAACACAGGTAACCTTGTTTAATATGATGAATGAGCAGATTTTGCTTACCGATGCCGCAGAAAAAATTGCTGCCGAAAAGTATAAAATTGCCAGTGAGCGTTATGTGCTAGGTAACCTAAGTATCACTGATTTAAGCATCGCCTTTCAGGAAAATGACCGGGCAAAACGGGATTATGTCTCATCGCTTAGAGATTTTTGGGCAGCTTATTATCAATTGCGCTACTTATCTTTATATGATTTTGAAGAAAACAAAAAAATAACCTATTAATAAACTCTTATTTTAAAATATACCAATATGATACGTTTACAAAACATTGAAAAAGTGTACCGCACGGACACCGTTGAAACCCTCGCAATAAATAGTATTAACCTGAATATTGCGAAAGGTGAATTCCTTTCCATTATGGGGCCTTCAGGCTGTGGAAAGAGTACCTTACTTAATATAATGGGTTTATTAGACGAGCCTTCTAAAGGCAGTATTAGAATCAACAATCAGGATGTTAGCCAATTTTCAGATCAACAATTAGCGAAGTTTAGAAATGAAAAACTAGGCTTCATTTTTCAGAGTTACCATCTTATAAACGATTTGCGGGTGTTGGATAATGTAGAGTTACCACTGTTATACCGCAATTCGACTGCCAAAGAACGGAAGCAATTAGCTGTGGCGGCTTTGGAAAAAGTTGGATTAAGCAACCGTTTAAAACACTTTCCAAGCCAGTTGTCCGGTGGACAACGACAACGTGTTGCCATCGCAAGAGCTATTGTAGGGAACCCACAAATTATATTGGCCGATGAGCCTACTGGTAATTTGGACAGTGCCATGGGTAATGAAATTATGGAAATCCTGATCAATTTAAATAAAAATGAAGGGACCACCATTGTAATGGTAACTCACGACGAAAACATGGCGAATAAAACACATCGGTTGGTTCGCCTATTTGATGGTTCACAAGTTCAATAAGCATCTTATGTTAAAAAACTATTTTAAAATCGCTATTGCGGTATTGAAACGAAGAAAGTTCTTCACGTTTATCAGTTTATTCGGAATCAGTTTTACATTGACGATACTAATGGTAGGTGTTGCCTTTCTTGATAAAGTGATTAGCCCGGATTATCCAGACTATAAAAGAGAGCGGTCATTGTATGTGACCACTATGGAAACGTCGAACTCCAAAGAAGGGTGGTTAAATAGGTCTGATGTTTCTTTTTATTTTTTAGATCACTATGTGTCCCGACTTAAAAATATAGAAATGATGGCCATTTCCTCTAATGCCCGATCATCCAATGCTTATGTAAATAACAAGAAAATTGTGATAGACTATAAGCACACCAATGCTGATTATTGGAGGGTATTGGAATACCATTTCTTAGAAGGAAAACCTTACACACAAAGTCAAATTGACAATGCAGAGTATGTTGCAGTAATATCTGTTAAAACAAAACAAGCATATTTCGGGGATGAGCCAAAAGTTGTTGGTAAATACATTTCTGCTGATAATATAAACTACCGTGTAATAGGTGTGGTTGATAATGTTTCAAAAACACTTCACGGACTTGCCGGTGATATGTACCTGCCCTATACCGTGGCAAAAGACAATTACAACAAACCTGAATTAATGGGTAGCTTTAATGCCGTACTGCTGGCGAAAACTAAAGCAGATGTTTCTAAACTAAAAAAAGAATTTGATCAGATGATGAAAAAAATTCCAATCTCTACAAAAGAGTTTGACGCAGTATATAGCCACGCTGATCCGTATTTCACGAGTATCACCAGAAGGATCGCAGGTGACGGAAAAGACACAGGAACTTCGGCTGTAATCGGGATCGTTAGCCTTTTTGTACTCCTGTTTTTATTGTTGCCAACCATCAATTTAGTCAATATCAATATTACTCGTATTTTAGAACGTTCCTCCGAAATCGGAGTTCGAAAGGCTTTCGGTGCTTCTTCTAAAACACTGGTGTATCAGTTCATTGTAGAAAATATGATATTAACCTTTTTGGGAGGGCTAATTGGACTATTTCTTTCGGTATTTGTCATTTATTTTATCAATGATTTACAGCTGATCGAAAATGTCTATTTGAAAATAAATATTTCTGTGCTGTTGTATAGCTTCATCGCTTGTTTGTTTTTCGGATTGCTGTCCGGTGTATATCCGGCCTGGCGCATGTCTAGATTAAATGTAGTTAAAGCTTTAAAAGCACAATAACCTAAAAAGAAATGATCATGTTAAAACATTTATTTAAATTAATATGGAATAAACGAAAGCAAAACTTCCTGGTTTTGTCCGAGATCCTTGTTTCATTTTTAGTCATCTTTGCCTTATTTTCTTTCCTCACCTTTTACTATCAGAATTACACGAAACCTTTAGGTTTTGAGTATGAGCGTGTTTGGGTTGTTAACTATGATAATGGAGGGGTAACCAAGAATACCGACTCGCTGCAAATATTTTATCACAATTTGAAAAATTCACTTAAAGCTATGCCGCAAATTGAAGAGGTGACTTTTTCCAGTGCTAACTTTCCCTATTCAAACAGCAATATCAGTACCACTCTACGTAAAGACGGAAAGAGATTTGACTGGGTTAATTTGTATACCGATGCCGAAGACTATATGAAAGTTTGGAATATACAACTCATTGCAGGAAGATGGTTTAACGAAGATGATAAAGTGACAAAAAATAAAAGTATCATCATCAATGAAACTTTACAGACAGCCATATTTGGTAAGGGGAGCGCCGTTGGTCAGTTACTTGGCGATTTTGAAGATAAGAACAGAATGAAAGTAATTGGTGTAGTACAAGATATTAAAGCCAGTGGCGACTATTGGCCGGCGGGCAATGCAATGTTCATAAGATCAGATACTTCAGATTTACAAAATACTAACAATATTCTGATCAAAGTAAGAGAAGATGCAAATGCTGCTTTCGAGAGCGAGTTATACAAGTTTATGACAGGTACTTTTAAGAACTCTACCATTGGAATTGAGCACCTTACCGAAATGCGTGATGCAAAAAATGAAATAACGGTTATCCCGATGATTATTTTTATCATCATAGCTGCCTTTTTAATCATTAATGTGGCTTTGGGCCTATTTGGTGTGTTGTGGTACAACATTAACAAAAGGAAGGGAGAAATTGGGTTGCGGCGTGCCATTGGCGCAAGTGGGAATAGTGTTTCCTATCAATTGGTACAGGAGGCTTTAATTTTGGCAACTTTATCGCTGGCAGTAGGCTGTTTCTTTGCCGTTCAGTTTCCACTGCTCAACGTCTTCAATGTGCCTTCAAGTGTTTACCTCATTGCCATACTGCTGGCCGTGGTCTTCATTTACCTGCTGGTTTTTGCTTGCGCATTATACCCGGGTAAACAGGCAGCGGCGATTCAGCCCGCTATTGTATTGCACGAAGAATAATATTTTATCTTAACTTTGTATATGATTCTAATTGTTGATGACGATATCGCCGTAAGAACCTCACTAACGCTTTTGTTAAAAGGGGCCGGGTATGATGTGACTACAGCGAGTACTGCTATTCAGGCTTTTGAGCAAGTTCAAAATCAAAAGCCTGAGCTTGTTATTCTGGACTTGAATTTTTCTATACAAACTTCCGGAGAGGAAGGCATGAGCCTGCTCAAACAGCTTAGGGGGTATGATAGTATTTTACCGATTATTTTAATTACGGGTTGGGCCAGCATAGATTTAGCAGTAAAAGGTATGAAGTTAGGGGCGAACGATTTTATACACAAACCTTGGAATAATGACTATGTGCTGCAATCTATCTCCACTTTGCTACAACTAAACGGCAGTAAAAAAAACACTACAAAAACCAGAAAAGAGCTTGATAAAAAATATAAATTTCAACAAATTATTGGGGAAGATACAAGCTTATTAAACATCTTAGAAGTTATTGGAAGAGTGGCGACTACGAATGCGTCTGTACTTATTACTGGCGAAAGTGGTACCGGAAAGGAGTTAATTGCGGAGGCAATTCATGAAAACAGTACCAGAAGCGGAAAGCCGTTTGTGAAAGTAAACTTAGGCGGTATTTCTACCTCCTTATTTGAAAGCGAGATGTTTGGGCATGTTCGTGGTGCTTTTACAGATGCACGTTTCGATAGGGTAGGGCGTTTTGAGATGGCACATAAAGGAACTATATTTTTAGACGAAATTGGAGACCTTGAAGCCAGTAGCCAGGTTAAATTACTTAGAGTTTTGCAAGATAGAACTTATGAGGTGCTAGGAAGCAGCAGAACAAAGATGGTTGATGCAAGAGTGGTATGTGCTACCAATAAAAACTTAAATGAGATGGTTCAAATGGGTACTTTCAGAGAAGATCTATTGTATAGAATAAATCTTGTTACTGTTCACCTGCCAGCCTTAAATGAAAGGAAGAACGATATTCCGTTGCTTGTGAATTTCTTCATAAACAATCTTAAAGAAATTTATAACAGGCCAAAATTAACTGTAGAACCTTCAGCAATGCGTTGGTTGCAACAATTGCCGTTACCTGGTAATATCAGGCAACTTAAAAATTTAGTAGAACGCACTGTACTTATAAGCAACAAAGATAAGCTGAGTGTTGACGATTTTCAAGGACAAATACATCTTTCGCCTTTAAAAAACAATAATATTAAATTACCTGGAGTTGGCACTATTACACTCGACCAGATGGAAGCTGAAATGGTAAAACAAGCAATGAATTTTCATAAGAACAGGATTACCAAAGCTGCGGCGTCATTAGGCATTACAAGAAATGCACTATACCGTAGGCTCGAAAAGTATCAAATTCCTTTCAATGAAACTGAGGACTAAATATATCATCTTTATGGTAGCGCTTCACTTGGTTTGCCTGGTGATGAGCTATTTTATTTTTGAATCTCATAAACTGCTGTTCATTTTAGCTGAAGCTGTTATCCTTGTTTCTATCGTTATTTCTTTGAACTTGTATAAACAGCTTATCAACCCTCTCATTTATTTAAAACAGGGAGTTAATGCCATAAAGGATCAAGACTTTAACGTTAAGTTTTTGGCAACGGGGCAAAAAGAAATTGATGAGCTGGTAGATGTGTATAACCGGATGATAGATGAGCTAAGGACTGAGCGTACGAAACAACAGGAACAGCATTTTTTCCTCGAGAAGCTGATACAAACTTCACCAACAGGGATTGTTATTTTGGACTATGATGGTGAAGTGAAACAAATTAATCCGAAAGCAGAAGAGATTATCAGTGTTTCCTCAGACCTTTTAGAGCAGTTAAAATCGTTGCAGATAGGAGCTGCAAAGATTATTAGGATAGGTGGACTGCGTTCTTATAAGGTGCAGAAATCCAAGTTTATTGACCGTGGCTTTGAACGGGTTTTCATGATGATAGCGGAAGTAACTGCTGAAATTTTTGAAGCTGAGAAGAATGTCTATAGCAAAGTAATCCGGATGATGGCCCACGAGGTAAACAATACAGTAGGCCCCGTAAATTCTATCATGAATTCAGTATTGGCACATCAGCAAAACAATCCCGTAAAAAGTGATCAATTGTTGAATAATGCTTTGCAGGTAGCGATCGACAGAAATCAAAACCTAAATATTTTTATGCGCAATTTCGCGGATTTGGTAAAGCTTCCGGAAGCTAATAAAAAACAAGTTGATTTGATAAGTCTTGTAAAATCCTTGTATGAACTCATGCTTTTTTCTGCCAAAGAAAAGCAAGTTAAGATTGAATTGGTTTTGCCAGATGAACCCTATTACATTCAAGCCGATGCACAACTATTGGAACAAGCGCTAATCAACATTGTGAAAAATGCCATGGAAGCTATCGAACTTCAGGGATTGATTACCATAACTCTAAATCCAATTGAGCATCAGCTGATAATTACCGACAATGGGGGAGGAATAGCAAAAGGTCATGCAGAGCAATTGTTCAGCCCGTTTTTTAGCACTAAAAAAGATGGACAAGGTATTGGACTAACCTTGGTGAGAGAGATCTTATTGAATCATGGATTTGAATTTTCACTAAATACTGAAAGTGGGCTAACGAAATTCAGCATAGTGCTTTGACTTAAATGTCAGTATAGCTAATATTTACATCTTCCAGCTCATCAGGTTTAAGCTCAGTCAGTTCCAGTGTATTGGCTTTATAAACGGATTTTAAATCACCGATAAATACCTTTTTAGCCTTTACGTAATATATTTCTGGCTAATACGGATTTGATGTATCACACAGGTCAGAATCTCTGTGGTTGACTTTTCTATACGCCCCATAATGATGAAGGACAGGAAAGAAATTCAGCCCATAAGATTTTGAGTGTAATTATACAGGTTGATAATTAGTGTGTTAGTTTTTTTGTGGCACTTTTTCTAAAATTTTTAAGGTGCCACAAACTTTATAAGTCTTTTAAAAAAATATAACAGTTGCCGTAAACAAAAAAAAATCCTGCAATTCATTGATTTTGCAGGATTTAACCATTTTTTTTGAAAACTTTTGTTTTCGCATCTTGCGGAGAGTGAGGGATTCGAACCCCCGGACCTGTTACAGTCAACAGTTTTCAAGACTGCCGCAATCGACCACTCTGCCAACTCT
>NZ_LJOD01000022.1 GCF_001295265.1 Chryseobacterium indologenes
ATGACAACTCACTTTAATAAGTAAAAGCTTCTTCACAGAAGAACACTTATATAAATTTTTAAAAGCAGTAACATGGTCACATGTTGCTGCTTTTTTTTGTTGTAAAAATTAACGTGTATAGAAAAAAGAGTAACATAAGGGGAAAGATAAATCGGCTTGTTTTATAGTTGGATTTTTCAAAATCACAGTATTATAAAAACAATAGATAGCGGAATACATTGCATAAAGAGTTTTGAGGAATTTCCTGTATCAGTAAACGAAAAATATAAAATATTTTATTCGGGAATGAGAATAAAACAGCATTACCATAAGATAAAAGTTACTTAAACTTAATGTTTTTCAACAAAAAATGAGACTGGGTTTATTCAGTTTCTTTAAAAATGAGAAATTTTAACTTTTATATTTTTCGTTAATAATAATATTTTTAATTAATATTTTTTATAATTTTAATTAAATCGATTGAATTTAATTTTCTTTTTTCTTTTTTCTAAAATTCCTCTAAAATTCCGTTTCTTTTACTTTTTGTTAATTTTTTAAATGGAACAAAACGTAATTTTTATTATTTCTGAAAAATTGTTATGAATATTTCCTTTGTTCATGCGGGTTTTGGCCGTTTAACCAATTGATGTTCCTGATTTTTATTAACATATTTGTCACTTCAATATATTAAAATTTGTTAATATGAATGTGAAACTACGCGTTTTGACAGCAGGTGTTCTATTTTTTACAGGACAGGCTGTATTTGCTCAGCAAAAAGAATCTAAGGACAACAAGGACAAGGAAACTAAAATTGAGGAAGTAGTTGTTTTGGGATATAGCAAAACTGCTACAAAGGCTAAAACAACAACATCTTCGGTAACAGTTGGTGCTGAAACTTTAGAAAACAGACCTAATATTTCGGTATTGAACTCAATTCAGGGAACTGCTCCCGGGATTGTTGTTAACTCCGCTTCTGGATCCCCGGGTTCTGGAAAATTCAATATTCTCATCAGAGGAGCCAGCTCCCTTAATGGTTCTACAGATCCTTTGTATGTTATAGATGGGGTAATTACTTCTGGTTCTCAGTTCAGAAACCTGAATTCTTATGATATTGAAACGTTCAGTATTTTGAAAGATGCCCAGGCAACTGCCATCTATGGTAACAGAGCTGCAAATGGAGTAGTTGTAATAACAACAAAAGGAGGGAAGTTTAACTCCGGATTAAAGGTATCTTATGATGCTTTAACTTCATTCAGCAAACTACCGGAGGCTCATTACAATATATCCAATGCTAAGCAGCTGCTTCAAATTCAGAAAACCCTATCAACAGGCAAAGGAAATACCCTGTCACAAGCCGATATTGATACCTGGGGAATTGATACTGACTGGAACAAGCAGTTTACCCGTACCGGTATATCTCAACAACACAATTTATCAATTACAGGAGGTGGAGAAAACATCAATAACTTTCTCTCTTTGGGATATCTGGATAGTGAAGGAACAGTGAAGCCAACTGATTTTAAAAGATTTACAATGAGAAACAATCTCAATGGCAAATCTAAAGATGGCAGGTTAACTTTCGGTTCTATTATTGGATTAGGGTATTCCAAAAGAAATCAGCTGGATGATGAAACCAACGTTGGAATTGCGAATAATACACTTCAGAATCCCTTATTTGGAGGTATTCTTTCCCGGCCGTATATAGGACCTTCTCCATATGCAAATGGTCAGGAGCTGTTTAATGCCATTAAATCAGATGCAACCAATAACAGACAATGGGTTCTTCAGGACAATATTAACGGAGGAATCAGAAACCGGTTTACGGAAATCAGCATCTCTGCGAATGTTAATGCAAATTATAAGATTACAGATTATCTAAGCATTGGGAACAGAACAGGAATTGAATATAAACAATACGAAAGAATTTTTGCAAGAGCGCCTCTGGGATATCTTTCCATTAGTGTTGCCAATGGTGATACATCCCAATATGGAGGTAACGAAGATTTTACCACAACACGGGATTTAACATTCAATAGTATAACCAATATTACATTCAACAAATCATTTGAAGATCACACCATCAATGCAGCAGCATATATGGATTATGTTAAAGCTCATGTTAGTACAACTTTCCAAAGGCAAAATGGCCTGAATCCATTGCAATGGGAATTTGGAGCAGGAACAGGTTATATTCCTTTTAATCCTGATACTCCTGACTTTTACAGACCTTCTGCAACTGCTTCAAAAGTGACTGCAGGTACATTAGCATATTTTGGAACAGTAGATTATGATTACAAAGATAAATATGGGGTGAGCGGAGTAGTAAGAAGAGATGGGTCTTACCGTTTTCTGCCTACCAACAGATGGGAGACTTTCTGGTCTGTAGCAGCAAGATGGAATATTGATAAAGAGGATTTCATGGCCAATTCCGGATTCAGGTTGTTAAAGTTAAGGGCTTCAATCGGTACTACAGGGAACCAGAACTTAGGAATTGCAAGCGATAATTCTAACCCATTGGTTTTACTTCCAAATAATTTCCTTGAATTGTATAATGGTTTTTCAGGGTATCAGAATATATTAGGATATAATTTTGTTAATCTTTCCAATCCTTACCTAAGATGGGAGCAGGTAAAACAGAGTAATATCGGACTGGATTATAACTTTAAAGGTCTTATTGAAGGTAGCATTGATTACTATCAGAAAAGGACATCCAGAATGTTTAATGACCTTCAGAAATCATCAGTTACCGGTACATATGCCATTAGAGGAAATGACGGGGTTCTTGATAACAAAGGTATTGAAGCATTAATCAGATATAACGCCATCAGAACGGAGAATACAAGATTATCTGTTTTCGCGAATGCAGCATATAATTCAAATAAAATTGTTTCTATGGATAGTGAAAACCTTGCAGGAGATGTGGTGAATGCCATAGGCGGACCTGCAGGACAGTATCAGCTATATCCATATGTAGGAGTAAACCGTGAAAACGGAAACCTGCAGTTCCTGGATAGGAACGGAAACATTACCGAGGCGCCAACATCTGCTGACAGAAGGCTTACCGGAAAATCCAGATATGCTAAATTTACAGGAGGTTTTGGATTTAATTTCAGCCATAAAGGATGGTTCCTGGATACCCTATTCTCTTTCCAGCAGGGAGGATGGATCTATGATAATTTACAATCCTGGGTATTTGACCCCAACGCTGCCGCTAACCGAAACCTTTCCGCTGATTTGCTGAATGCATGGACGCCTCAAAATAGAGATACCGATGTGCCTGCATTAAAAGCAACCAACTTAAGCTTAGGTTCTTCAGATAGATTTTTACACAGATCAGACTTTATAAGACTGAAGAACGTTTCTGTAGGATATAGTTTTGCAAAAAGCCAGCTAGGAAAGCTGCCGGTAAGAGGAATTAAGATATTTGTTCAGGCAGAGAACCTTTATACCTGGACGGATTGGAAAGGTTTTGATCCGGAGCCTATTACTTCATATTCATTAAATGTTTATCCTAACCCTAAAACAGTATCGGTAGGTTTAAATGTTGATTTTTAATATAGGAAAATTATGAAAAGAATTATCAATACAATATTAGCTGTAGTTACTTTATCATCTGCAGCATTGACGGTGGTGGGGTGTCAGGATGCACTTGATATCAGACAGCCAGGAGAGTTACAGGATTTTGAACTATATACAAGTGTTTCTAACCTGAATGAAGTCTTAAACGGAGCTGTATATGCTCAGCTGGACCCCATTGAAGAAATTTATTTTACAGCAGTATTTACAGATGAAGTAAAACCCGGTTCCGGAAGTGGAGGACAGGAATACACCCTGCACAGACACTTTCTTGATCCTGCCAGCACTATTGTAACAGGAGGAGGAACAGTAAGTACTGTCTCAAGCGATGGTATCTGGTTAAATAATTATAAAGTGATCAACAGAGTTAACAGATTACTTGAAGGAGCAAAGAAAATTACCCCTGCCAGTGATAAGGAAAAAGAAACATATGAGTCAATCCTTGCACAGGCAAGAGCCATCAGGGCATACTGTTACGTGCAGCTAGAAGCCTATTTCTCCAGAGATATGAAAGATCCGAATGCTTTAGGCGTAATTCTTCTGAAAGATGTTCCTTCCAATGAAGCTCAGCTGCCAAGGTCTAAAAACCAGGAAGTATATGATTTTATCAATGCTGATTTAGATTATGCAAGAGGCATATTGAAATATTCTGCTACAGTTGCAGGCGGTACAAGATATGCAGCCGATAAAGGATTTGTAAATGCTGTGACAGCCCGTTTTAATTTGTATAGGGGGAACACAGCTTTAGCAAAACAGTATGCTAATGAAGTCATTTTAAACTCAGCTTTAACCCTTACTGTAGCCAATCCATCAAAACCTGCCGGAGCAAATTCTCCTGAAATAAATACTCCTGAATGGAAAGATGCATTTTATGCGACCATATCTTCTTTCAATCCATACAGAAATCTTTGGAACGATTCTGAAAGAGGTGAGATTATCTTCTCTTTAAACAGGCTGCCATTAGGAGCCGGAGGAACTATCGGTTCAAGATGGAACACCAACCAGTCCAACATTAATGGTACGCCAATGTGGTTCTGGGGAAGAAACCTATACAATCTGTTACAGGAAACTCCGGGGGATATCAGAAAATATGCCTATTCAGACCCTACTTCAAAACCAGAGGCCAATTATGCTTCTGCAACAGCCGGAGCTACCAGAAACGATGCATTGGTGATTGATAAATATCCGGGGAAAAGAAGTACTCCTACCAGAAACGATATTAAAGTTTTCAGATTATCCGAAATGTATTTCATTTTAGCTGAAGCTGAAGTGGCAGGCGGAAATCTCTCAGCAGCCCATGATCTTATCCAGAAAGTGAGAGTGGCAAGAAATTATCTGGGTACAGCCGTAACCCCTAACTACTCAAATGCACAATTCGCCTATGCAGATATTTTGAAAGAGCGCAGAATAGAACTGGCACTTGAAGGTCACCGTTATCTTGACCTGAAAAGACTTGCTGTATTAGCGAATGTAAGCATGGATAGAAACCCTACAGATGATATTATTCCGGTTAAGAATCTTCCCAATGGTGATTATAGATATACTTTACCTATTCCTATCAAAGAAGTTTCAGCAAACCCTAATGTAGAACAGAATGACGGATATAAGTAGTAAACTGATTTTCCTTGGTAAGGAAATGAAAAGCTGAACAAGTCTGGTTATTTTAATTTTAAAAGCTGTCTCAACCTTGAGATGGCTTTTTTGTTGATCATCAATCCTGTAAATACTAATCCCTGTACAACGTTCTGTCCTGGAAACTTTTAGGAGTAATTCCTACAAGCTGCTTAAAAACCCTTGTAAAATAATTCGCATCCGAAAATCCGGTTTGGTAAGCCGTTTCTTTAATACTATTCTGATTTGAAAGTAATTCTTTGGCTTTATTGATCCTTTCCTGCAAAATAAAATCATTGGGAGAAGTCCCCAGCTCATCCTTAAACATCCTGAAAAAATTCGATTTGCTTACATAAGCCAGTTTAGCGATACTTTCAATCGAAAGTTTCTGATGAAGATTTTTCCGGATATAATCTACGGCAAAACCGATTCTGGATTTGTTTTTAGCTACATTTTTTTCTACCATGCTTCGGGCCTGGGTCTGCATAAGCCTGATCAAAAGCTCTTTCAAAGCAAGATCTGCCATGATATCCTTTTGGGAGTTATCATCCATTGCAATTCTCATAATGTTATTGGTAGCAGAAGCCAGAGACTGATTGTTAAAAAGAAAATATTCATCCAGCTGGATATTCCATTGGGAAGCTTCATCGGTTTTGGGAAGGCTGTAATTAAAATAATTAAGAGAATCCTCTATAAAATCCGGATTGAGGCTAAGAGAAATACACTGGGTGGGAGATTCATCTGCATCGGGAAAATCAATCACCATAGTTTCACCCGGAGCTACCAGAATGCTTTCACCGGGAAAATAGTCGAAGTAATTGGTTTTATGGTCCAGTTTCATATGTTTTTTTCCTCTCAGCATTGCTGTGAAAGCTATGTTTTCAAAATGAAGCTTAACTCCAAAAGCAGTTTTGTGGGTTTCATATATACTGAACTCACAATTGTTAAGGCTGAATTTGGTCTGGTGCTCTACGAGGCTCTGTAGCTGCTTTTCCTTCTTTAATTCAGGAGTATTTAATAAAAATTTATTATTACTGTTCATTTCTAAACATTTTAAAGGACCTGATAACTCAAATATAGAAAATTTAGCTTTGGGTTGTTGTTAACAAAATTATAAAATTGAAGCGTTGCACTATTTTGAAGTGTTTTTACACGATTGTGCTATATCTTTTTCTACTGTAAATGTAATTTGGCATTACGAAAAATTAAAACAATACTAATATGAGCACTATGACAGAACCGAGATCAGAGACTGCTTTACAGTGGCCTGAATTCAAAAACAGATATGATAATTATATTGACGGAAAATTTACACCTCCGGTAAACGGGCAGTATTTTGATGTGGTTTCCCCGGTAGACGGAAAAAACTTTACCCAGGTGGCTCATTCCTCAAAAGAAGATCTTGAACTGGCTGTAAATGCTGCTGGCAAAGCATTCCAGACCTGGAAAAATACATCATCTACAGAAAGAAGCATCATCCTGAATAAAATTGCAGACAGAATTGAGCAAAACCTTCAGTATCTTGCCGTCGTGGAAACCATTGACAACGGGAAGGCAGTAAGAGAAACACTGGCCGCAGATTTACCCTTGGCAATCGACCATTTCAGATACTTCGCTTCCGTAATCCGTGCAGAAGAGGGCTCTCATAACGAACTGGATAAAGATACCGTCTCCCTAATCGTTCACGAACCGCTGGGAGTAATTGCACAAATTATCCCATGGAATTTTCCTATTCTGATGGCGGTATGGAAGCTGGCACCGGCACTGGCTGCAGGAAACTGCGTGGTATTGAAACCTGCTGAAAGTACTCCGGTTTCAATTTTGATCCTGATGGAAATCATCGGAGACCTTCTTCCGGCAGGAGTTGTTAATATTGTTAACGGTTTCGGAGCGGAGCTAGGAAGAGCGCTGGTAACCAATCCTAAAGTGTCAAAAGCGGCATTCACCGGATCTACAGCTACAGGGCGTCTTGTAATGCAGTATGCTACAGAAAATATCATTCCTGTAACCCTGGAGCTTGGTGGTAAATCTCCCAATGTTTTCTTCAATTCGGTAATGGATGCGGATGATGAATTCCTGGACAAAGCCATTGAAGGAGCTGTTCTCTTTGCTCTTAATCAGGGAGAAATCTGTACATGTCCGTCAAGATTGCTGGTTCAGGAAGATATTGCAGATGCTTTCATCGCCCGGGTGATTGAAAGGGTGAAAGCCATCAAGATCGGAAATCCGCTGGATAAAACAGTAATGATGGGGGCACAGGCTTCCAAGATTCAGAAAGACAAGATTCTTTCCTACATTCAGCTGGGAAAAGAAGAAGGAGCGGAGGTTCTTGTAGGAGGAGATGTCAATAATGTAGGAGAAGGCCTGGAAGATGGATTTTATATTCAGCCAACCATTTTCAAAGGCAATAACAGGATGAGAATTTTCCAGGAGGAGATCTTTGGCCCGGTGCTGGCTTTTACAACCTTTAAAGATGAAGAAGAAGCCGTAAGAATTGCCAACGATACCATTTACGGGTTAGGTGCCGGAGTATGGACAAGAGATGCCCATCAACTGTATAATATTCCGCGCCAGATTCAGGCAGGGAGAGTTTGGGTAAACCAGTACCATTCATACCCGGCAGGAGCACCTTTCGGAGGATATAAGCAGTCCGGTATCGGACGTGAAAACCACAAAATGATGTTGGATCACTACCGTCAGACTAAAAATATGCTGATTTCCTACAACAAAAACAAATTAGGTTTCTTTTAATTTTAATAGTAGGGCGTGCCCGTTTGCCCCGGCGAAGCCGGGGCAAAACGGTCGGGCTGTTTCAGGGCTTCAGTTCGTTTCGGTGCTCCATTGCATTCCGCACCGGCTCGTTCCTCGCCGCCCTTCCCATCCCTCACGCAGGAAAAAGTTCTCCTTATCCGGAAATTCCCGGGTGAGAAGATCGTGAGTACCTGTTTGAATAAAAAAACATTTGAATAACCTGAAGTCAGCGAGGGTGAAAATCTTTCCAATTCTTGAGCCTGTTCATAATCTGTGAATTGAAAGGAATGATCAGCAGGAAAGCTCACCACTAATTGACCATTCATAATTAATAAAAAAACTTTAATCCATATGATTCCAAAAACAATGAAAGCTGCTGTAGTTCAAGGCTACGGACAACCCCTGAAAATAGAAGAAGTTCCGGTAAGAGAGCCCGGAAGATATGAAGTGCTCGTGAAAGTAATAGCCTGTGGAGTCTGCCATACCGACCTGCACGCTGTGGACGGAGACTGGCCGGCAAAACCCAAAATGCCCCTGATTCCCGGACATGAAGGAGTAGGTATCGTAGTAGCCTGCGGACCCGAAGCACAGGTGAAAGAAGGAGATGCAGTGGGAGTTCCATGGCTGTACAGTGCCTGCGGATGCTGTGATTACTGTATTACAGGCTGGGAAACCCTCTGTGAAGCTCAGAAAAACGGTGGATATAGCGTGGATGGAGGTTTTGCAGAATACGTCATTGCAGATTCCAGATATGTAGGACATTTAAAATCCGATGTCAACTTCTTAGAAATTGCTCCGATTTTGTGTGCAGGAGTAACTGTTTACAAAGGGTTGAAAGAAACCGAAACAAAACCGGGAGAATGGGTTGCCATCTCAGGAATCGGAGGATTAGGACATGTTGCTGTTCAGTACGCCAAAGCGATGGGAATGCACGTAGCAGCAATTGATGTAGCAGATGATAAGCTTGAGCTGGCTAAAAAATTAGGCGCAGACCTGGTGGTCAATGCAAAAAACACAGATCCCGGAGAGTACCTTCACAAAGAAGTCGGAGGAATGCATGGTGCATTAATTACGGCAGTTTCTCCCATTGCTTTTAAACAGGGAATAGACGTTTTGCGAAGAAAAGGAACCATTGCCCTAAACGGTCTGCCTCCGGGGTCTTTCGAACTTCCGATCTTTGAAACTGTTCTAAAAAGAATCACGGTAAGAGGTTCTATCGTAGGAACAAGGAAAGACCTTCAGGAAGCATTGGATTTTGCCAATGAAGGACTGGTAAAAGCTACTGTAACCTCGGCAAAGCTGGAGGATATCAATGAAGTATTTGATAAAATGAAAAAAGGACAGATAGACGGTCGAATCGTACTGGATATTGCCGGCTCAAATTAAAGATGAGTTAATGGGCCCGGCATTACACTAGCCGGGCTTTTCTGTTAAAAAGTTGATTAGAAGATAAACTGATCATAGATCAAAAAAATGTGTTCAATCTGCATCATCAAAAAAACAGCTATGGAAACAAAAATAACCAGATTATCCGCCACTGAAAAAGCCCTTGAGGTTATCCGCGATCTGGAAACAAAATATGGAGCCCTAATGTTTTATCAGGCAGGAGGATGTTGTGAAGGAACCCAACCGCAATGTTTTGAGAAAGGAGGATTTTTCCCCAGAATGAATGATGCTATGATAGGAACTGTAAACGGGCATGAATTCTGGATAGATCACGATCTGTTCGAATACTGGCAATACTCTCACTTTACCCTTGATGTGATTGACGGGTTTGGTCCGGGAGGATTTTCACTGGAAACCCCTTTAGGTAAAACTTTTAAAGTCCACTACCGGCTCTTTACTCCGGAAGAATATAAAAGCCTTGAACCGGTAAAACGAAGTGAATAAAAAAGGCTTAGTGTTTAAGGAAATCAGGTTTTCACAAACCGGTTTACAAACATGGCCGCAACCACATCACCCACTGCATTAAGAACCGTAGCCAGCGGATCTACCAGTGTTCCGATAATCATTACGGCAGGAATCGCTTCCTGAGGCAGTTTATACACTGAAATCATCAGCATTTCCCCGATATATCCGCCATTCGGAATACCTCCCGCTACAATACTTACAAATACGGTTATACCCAAAGCCAGCAAAAGATTGGCCGGATCAAAAAAATCTTTCCCGATAATCAGAAAGGCAACATAGATCTTGATGATGGAAGACATTGAAGAGCCGTTCTTATGAAGTGTCGTTCCAATAGGAATCACCAGATTGGCAATAGAATTTGGTATGCCGATTTTAGAAGCAGCCTGAAGATTAGCAGGCATGGTGGCAAAGCTGCTGCATGTACTTAAGGCAGTAAGAGTAGGGTAAGCTGCATTGCTCCAGAATCCTTTGATTCCTCTTTGTCCATCTGCCATAAATGCGTACAGTGTAAAAAATACAAAAAAATAAATGATCCCGGCAATATAATACAATCCGAGAGGTTTCGCATAAAATCCAAAAAGCTGAGGTCCCAATGTAGCAACCTGGTAAGCGAAATAGGCTCCTAAACCAATTGGAGCCAGTTTCATAATCAGTAAAAGCAGTTCCTTCATTACTTCATATCCCGAGGCAATAAAAACTCTGAAAGGCTCCCCCTTTTCACCTGCCTTCCGCGCCGAAAACCCTGTAAGGAAAGCGAAGATAAGAAGTGCCAGCATATTCTGCCTTGAAAAAAGTGCTGTGAATTCCCCAACGGTGAAAAAGCCCACAATCCGGTCACCCCATGTATCGTTATTCGCTGTTTCTGTAATGATTTCACTGCTTCCCGAAACGCCGGAAACAGGAAACACATACACAGCACAAATGGTAAAAACAGCTGCTGTAAGAATGAAGAACAGAAATGTTAAAGACATGGTAAGGATAATCTTTCCAAACTTAGACTGCTGTTCCAGAGAAGCAATAGAATTGGAAACGGCAAAAAATACCAGCGGAACTACGCTCACAAAAAGAAGGTTGAGGAAAATATCTCCCAGCGGTTTAATATATTCTACAAAACCGGGAGCGGTAATGCCTATAACGCTGCCCACAGTAATTCCTAAGAGTAAAAGTATAATTCCTGAGTAGTTTTTCAAAACCTCTTTCATGCAGTACTTTTTTATCAAAGATAGGCTTATTTTTAACATTCTGTTATACAATTTTCAGAGGTAAATTTCATATTTTTGAGTAAATATCGTTTCTATGGCTTATATAGATTACTATAAAATTCTGGGCGTAGATAAAAACGCAACACAGGATGACATCAAAAAAGCTTACCGCAAGCAGGCGAGAAAGCTGCATCCTGACCTTAATCCCGATGATAAGGAGGCCGAAAGAAAATTCAAGGAACTGAATGAGGCTAATGAAGTGCTCAGCAACCCCGAGAATCGTGCCAAATATGACAAATACGGGGAACACTGGAAGCATGGTGAAGAATATGAAAAAGCTCAGCAGCAACAGCAAAGGCAGTACCAACAGCAGAATTACGGTGGCGGTGGATTTTCCGGTGCCGATTTTGGTGATGGAGAAGATTTTTCCGATTTTTTTCAGAATATGTTCGGTGGCAGCAATGGAGGGGGAGGTTTCGGAAGAAGCTCACGCGGAAGTGCTTCTGGAAAATTCAAAGGACAGGATATTCACGCTGAACTGAACCTAAATCTGCGGGATGCCGCTCAAACCCATCCCCAAACTTTTGAAATTAATGGTAAAAAAGTAAGAATTACCATTCCCGCAGGAGTATATGACGGACAGCAGATCAAGTTAAAAGGTCACGGAAATCCAGGATTTAACGGCGGGCCGAACGGAGACCTGTACATAACATTCAATATCCCTATAGATCCGGATTTTGAAAGAACAGGAGATGATCTGAAAACCAAAGTAACCATTGATCTGTATACCGCTGTTTTAGGAGGTGATGTGAAAGTAAATACCCTGGATGGAAGTGTCAATCTTAAAGTAAAACCGGAAACCCAGAACGGGATGACCGTAAGGCTGAAAGGAAAAGGATTTCCTGTATACAAAAAAGAAGGCCAGTATGGAGATCTGTTTGTGACGTACGAAGTAAAGCTGCCGGTAAATCTTACAGAAAAGCAGAAAGAACTTTTTGAACAACTTAAAAATTCCTAAGCCATGAGTGAAAGAATATCGCGCGAAGAAATCGTGAAAATATACAATATAGAGATCACTTTTTTTGATGAACTTGTAGATTATGGATTACTAAGTATACACATCGAAGATGATATCAGCTATCTGATGTACGAAGACCTTCCGGATCTCGAAAAATTTGTCAATTGGCACTATGACCTTGAAATTAACCTTCCGGGGATGGAAGTTATTCATCATATGCTGAAAAAACTGGATGCTCTGAAACGCAGAAACCGGGAGCTGATGAATAAGCTTGCCGCAATCAGCGATAAGTATGAAGAAGAGTAGAAGCTAAAGATATCTTTTGAATGATTTACAAATCCTGGCCTTAGCTTAAAATAATTTCCACATTCAGACTATTTCGTTTAGCTTTGCAGCCTAGACCAATTGAATTGCTATGAATGAAGAAAAAGTGATTATTCTAAAGCCTAAAAGACAGGATTTTGAAGAAATATATTTCAGTGGAAACCAGGGAAGTTTACTGTTTTCGCCCACTACAAAGAGTAAAACCATTTTTACCATAGCTTCAGCGTTGATTGTAGGAGCCGCTTTTCTTTTGAAAGACCAGTTCAGCAAAGAAAATCAGGGAATTTTATATTTTCTGAGTTTTATATTCCTGCTTTGTGCTGTATTTCTTTCAGTAAGCATCAACAAAGTTTCAAGATGGAGAAAACAGGTGAAACAGTATTTAAATGGGCTTGAAAACTGTAAAGTATATGAAATCAGGTTTGATCAGAATTTCTTTGTGGTAGCCATTGATGATGAGAAGGAATCCAGCGAATGGAAAGATTTTGATTATTTTGAAAATAACGAACAGTTTATTTCCCTTGAAGGAAAATACAGCTATATGTTTCCCAGGAAATCAATGAGCGAAAAAGAATACAATCTTCTTAAAAAAGCACTTAAAGAAAATATTAAAGCATAAAAAATCAGAGCAGACCTGCTCTGATTTTTATTTTATAGGTGACTTAGGAAATCAGCAATCTGCTTTTCCCGGTTTTTGTCTTTTCTATTATTCAAGCCATCCCATCTCTTTCATCCACTCATCATTGTAGATTTTTCCTACATATCTTGAACCGTGGTCATGAAGAAGCACAACAATAACATCATCTTTGGTGAACTGATCCTTCATTTGTATAAGAGATGCAATAGCACTTCCTGCAGAATATCCGCAGAAAATTCCTTCTTCTTTAGCCAGTTTTCTTGCATAGATGGCACCATCTTTATCCGTTACCTTTTCAAAATGGTCAATAACAGACATATCATAGTTCTCAGGAATAATATCTTCCCCGATTCCTTCTGTGATATAGGTATAGGCATGATCATAGTGAAGTTCTCCTGTCTCATGGAATTCTTTCAGGATAGAACCGTACGTATCCACTCCAATTACTTTTATGTCCGGATTTTTTTCCTTGAAGAAAGTTCCGCATCCTGTAATGGTACCTCCTGTTCCTGCTCCAACTACAAAGTGAGTCAGCTTTCCTTCTGTCTGTTCCCAGATTTCAGGAGCTGTAGATTCATAGTGAGCCGCTCTGTTGGATAAATTATCATATTGGTTGACGTACCATCCGTTTTCCGTTTCTTTAGCCAGTCTTTTGGAAACTGAATAATAAGAACGGGGATCCGTAGGTTTTACATCGGTAGGGCAAACAATGACTTCTGCTCCTACGGCACGTAGGATATCACATTTTTCTTTTGACTGCTTGGAATTCGTTACAAAAATACATTTGTAGCCTTTGATAATAGCGGCAAGGGCCAATCCCATTCCCGTATTTCCGGAAGTACCTTCAATAATGGTTCCTCCCGGTTTTAACCTGCCGTCTTTTTCGGCATCTTCAATCATTTTAAGCGCCATTCTGTCCTTCACGGAATTTCCAGGATTGAATGTTTCAACTTTTGCCAGAACTAAAGCCGGAAAATCTTCACCTAAAACTTTGTTAAGCTTTACGAGAGGAGTATTTCCGATAGTTTCAAGGATATTTTTTGCGTATTTCATAAATGGTTTATAAGCGGTTGCAAAGATAAGGCTTTAAAAATTAGCCACGTAATTTGTGAGAAATGATTTATAAAAAGTGAACGAAGAATTGCTAACGGTGAATTTTTTACTGTAAATCCATTCAAAATGAACAATTCGCTCTTTTCTTTTTATTAATTATACTTAATCACTTTTACAGGTGAAATCTTACTGATCAGATAGCTCGGAATAATCAGAGCCAGTCCGGAAATAAGAAGAATTCCTAATGAAATGGAGATAATGGCGATAGGATTAAGATCTACCGGTACCGTACTCACATAATAATTCTGAGGATTAAGCTTAATTACCCCAAAAAATTTCTGAATCAGAATAAGTCCAAGACCAATGGCATTTCCATAGAGAAGCCCCGGAATCATAATAATCAGGGTATAATTGATGAAGGTTGCTCTGATCTGGGCATTGCTTGCTCCGAGTGTTTTAAGAAGTCCGATGGAATTGGTCCTTTCAATGATAAGAATTAAAAGAACCATGATGATGTTGATCACCACTACCACAAGCATAATGATAATGATAAGAGCAATATTAGTATCAAATATACTGATCCAGTCGTTGATCTGAGGGTATTTCTCAGTTGCTTTTTCAGCATAATTTTTATAGCCGATAAGCTTTTCAATCTCAGGAAAATCTTTATCAATATCATTGACATTTTTCAGGAAAATATCAATTCCTCCCACTTCATCAGGTTTCATATCCTGGATTCTTCGGACATGGTTAATACCACCGATAACGAACTGGTCGTCAATCATCTTAATATCTGTTTTGTAAATTCCGATAATCCTGAATTTACGATAAATTGGTTTCTGATCAGCTTTTGAAAATACAGTTACAATACTGTCATTGACTTTAAGATGGAGGTCATTCGCAACTTTTTGCGATATGGTAACATCATTGTTGAAGCCTTTCTCTGTTACTGTCGGGGTTGTTCCGGCTACAAGGAATTTTTTAAATCTAAGGCTGTCAAAATCTTTACCGACTCCTTTAAAAATGATTCCTGCAAAACTATGCTCATTCCGCATAATCCCGGTAACCGTGGCATATTTCTGTACGCTTTCTACATCAGGAAGCTCTTTGATTTTTTGAATATTAAGCCCCTGATTATCTAAAATAGATGTATTATAAGATGAATTGGACCTTGTAGACCGTAAAGTAATATGGCCGCTGAAATCTGCCAGTCTCTCTTTAATGGCTTTCTTTGAACCGAAACCCGTAGATACGGTAATTAAGGAAACAATGATTCCCAAAGCCACAGAAAGTCTGCCGATGAAGATAATAACCCTCGATAGGTTATTTTTGTTATCTTTGGAAAACGCTATTTTTCTAGAGAAATATAAAGGAAATTTCAAGCTTATGAATTTAGATTTCAAAATTAAAAATTTACTTCTGATTTGCCTAATTTTTTTAGGAGTATTCAACCAATATTATTCTCAGACCCAAGATCAAACAGGTTTTAAAACAGGGGCAGACCAGCCGGAAGTTTATCTGCCGTTACTGAAAAATAAAACAGTTGGTGTGGTGACTAATCAGACCGGACTGATGAGCGACAGAACCCATGTCGTAGATTTTCTGGTGAAAAATAATGTGAAAATCAAAACGATCTTTGCTCCGGAACATGGTTTCAGGGGAGACGCTGATGCCGGAGAAAAAGTGAAAAACGGAGTAGATGTAAAAACCGGAATTCCAATTATTTCTTTATATGGAAACAACAAGAAGCCCAAACCTGAACAGTTGAAAGGAATTGATGTGGTTGTATTTGATATACAGGATGTTGGTGTAAGGTTTTATACATATATTTCCACGTTAACCTACCTTATGGAAGCCGGAGCGGAAAATAATGTTGAGGTAATGGTACTGGACCGCCCCAATCCTCATGACGGATATACAGACGGACCTGTTTTAAGAAAAAAATGGTCAAGTTTTGTAGGAATGCACGAAGTTCCTGTAGTGTATGGGCTGACGATAGGAGAGTACGGAAAAATGGTGAATGGTGAAAGCTGGCTGAAAAACGGGGTTCAGGCAAAATACACCCTGATTCCAATGAAAAGCTACCATAAAAAACAGCGCTATCCTATTTCAGATAAGCCTTCTCCCAACCTTCCGAACGATAAATCAATCAATCTGTATCCAAGCTTATGTTTTTTTGAAGGAACTCAGGTTTCTGCCGGAAGAGGAACAGATCTGCCGTTTCAGGTATATGGATCTCCATGGACACCGGGACTGCCTTATCAGTTTACTCCCAAGCCAAACTTCGGTGCGAAGGATCCCTTCCTTAATGGTAAACTTTGCTATGGGGAAAACCTTTCAGAATATCCGAAAGACCTTAGAGAACTGAATCTGGACTGGCTTATCAAGGCTTATAAAAACTATAAAAATCCACAGCAGAATTTCTTTCTTGAAAACCTGTTTTTTGATAAGCTGGCCGGAACAGATGAGTTCAGAAAACAGATTATTGCCGGAAAATCAGTTCAGGAAATCAAAGCTTCCTGGAAAAATGATCTGGAGAAGTTTGAAAAAATCCGTATTAAATATGTGGTGTACCAGGATTAATTAACAAAAGCCGGAAGCTGGAAGAGGGATGATGAAAGGTATTTCATTTATCATTTCTGATAGTCGCTATACAATTGAATCCTCTTAAATACACAGCGATTCTTCCTACATCTTCCCAGCTTCAAACTAACCTAAATCAGGAATTTTTACTCCGAATAGGTATTTGTTAATCAAAATTTTGCGGAGGTTTATTATCATTCTTCCCCTTATTCAGAATGAAAAGCCCTACAGATAGCCCGATCACTCCGGCAAAGGCGGTCATCAGACCTCTTTCCAGCTTGTCAGGCTGATTATTCCCGAGATAATTCATTAAAAAAAGGATCACAAAAGTGATCACTGAAATGATTATATGATTTTTTCCGAACAGTTTCATGAAGATTATTTTATCTGGTAAGAAATCATGATACCTCCTCTGTATGGGAGGATCTCACCACTTTTATTATATTTTTGAGCCATATCATAGCGTTTGCCGCTTTCACGGTCGTATCCTTTGTAGAAATCCTGGGATGTACCTATACCGGCATAGATATCCATGTTCCAGCGGTCGGATAATTGAAACTGATACCCTCCTGTAACTCCAATTATAAGCGAATATCCTTTTTGATACAGATTGGCCTTGTTATAAATTTCACCTCTGTCATTAACGTACGGAGCTTCTTTCCAATAATTCCATTTCTGTAAATTAAATGCTGATGCAGCAAGATTGGCACCTACATACCAATGGTTGAAAGCTTTGTTAAAATAATACCTGCCTTCTATCGAAACAGAATAATACTGAAACTCATGTCCTGCAAATGATTTCCATGGAGAAACAAGAATATCTCCCTGAAGTGTATATTTTTCACTCAGCTGTTTCTCTGCCGCAATATTGATAACACCAATGGGGATAAGCAGGGCATTTCCTTTCAGGTATAATTTCTTTTCCTGTTCAGGCTCCTGCTCCTGGGCAGATAATGCTCCTACAGACAGGATTGAAAAAAGTCCGGCGAAAAATTTTTGTTTCATCATTAATCTTATTTTAGTTGATTTAGTAATTCATCTGCAAGGTTAGAGTCTTTTTGGGTCTGAGTGGCTATATTCTTTGACATGGTTGCATAAGTCTTGGCCAGTTGTTTATTTCCGGTCAGAAAGTATAGTTTTGCAAGAATATAGGTGTTTTCAGAGGTTTCGCCCCGCATTACAGATTTTTCAGCCCATTCTGTGGCTTTCTTTAATGATGACGGCGTTTTTATATGATCGCTGAATACCCATGCAGCTCTTAAAAGCTCATTGGGATCGTAGGCATCAGCGTTTTTATAATAATCCAGAGCCGCTTTTTCAAACTCGGGATAATTGGCGTGCTGCTCATAATAGCTTAACTTGGTCTGATTAAGCTTAGACAGTGCAAGCTCTTTTCCTACAAGCGGTTCAGCTGATTTCATAAAAAACTCCTCGTTGATCTTTTTGTTTTTATCATCGATGGATTGTGCTAAGATTTTAGAGAGTTTCAGCTGGCTGTCAAATTCTTTGTAGGTATCTTCCGGAAGAAATTTTACAATATCGGCTTTTCTTGATGAAAATGT
Organism: Chryseobacterium indologenes; assembly: GCF_001295265.1. Lineage (GTDB taxonomy): Bacteria > Bacteroidota > Bacteroidia > Flavobacteriales > Weeksellaceae > Chryseobacterium > Chryseobacterium indologenes_A. The sequence continues at coordinate 18,208 of NZ_LJOD01000022.1, forward strand.
TTTATAATTGCTGTCTTCAGTAGACTTCAGAAAAAACAGAAGAAAGCCTATTTCTTCTTTGGTAATTTCTTCTGTGGCCTTTTTGTTTTCGAAATACCTTTCAGATGCCTGTTTAGCAAAATTATAATCAGAGCTGGAATTCAATTTCATAATGTTGATCAGAAACGAAGGATCTTTTTCACCTTTGGCAAAACGTTCTTTTAAAGAACCTTTTTTATTGGAAGGGGAATTGATATCCTGAGCCATAGTCAGGAAAAGACCTTCTTCCATATAGCCGGAATTCTGGGAAACCAGTTCACCTTCTCCATTCAAAAAAAGGTAAGTAGGATAGGAACGTACTCCGAATTTAGCCGCAATTTCCCTGCCTTCTCCCTTTTCCATATCGAATCTGGCATTGATAAAATTGGCGTTATAATAATCTCCTACGGATTTTTGAGTAAAAACATTTTTCTCCATCATCTTACACGGGCCACACCAGGCCGCATAAGCATCTATAAAGACCAGTTTTTTCTCTTTTTTGGCCTTGGCTATGATATCTTTAAACGGTAATTCCTGAAACTGGATGGCTTCCTGAGCCAGTATAATAACAGAACAAAAAACAAATATCCCGGAGATCAGTTTCTTCATTTTCAAATAAAATTTACAGGCGAAGATAGGTAATTTCCAAAATATAGGCAGTGAAATTGGGCCGGCAGAACTCTATATTAACTATTTTTAAGACTATTGTTTCTGTTTTGTAATAAAAAAACAGGCATAAAGCCTGTTGATTATAGTAAGTTTAAAGCAGGTTTCAGGAAACTGCATTAACTGCTTCTTTGATCAGTTCAGTAATTTCTCTGGGATGAGTCGCCAATGAAGCATGGCTGGCATCCAGATGAATGATTTTTTTTGGATTCATTCTTTCCGCCATTTCCTTTTCTGTTTCAGGAGGAATCATACGGTCGTTATCTGATACCTGATACCAGCTAGGTTTAGTTTTCCAGGCAGGTTCTCCGGCCTCTGCAGCAAAAATACTTCCATGGATAGGTTTTTGGGATAAAGACATCACAACAGAATCTTCAGGATTTAAGTCCTGGGCAAAACTTTCATGGAATTTGTCATATTTTATCCATAAAAATCCTTTAGCATCCGGCACAATATTGGCTGCCCCTGAAGGTTGATCCCTGCGCCCGAAAATTCCTCCCAGACTTTCACCTTTATCAGGTGCAAAAGCCGCAATATAAACAAGTCCTGCTACTTTATCATGATGACCGGCACCGGAAATTACAGCTCCCCCATAAGAATGTCCTACCAAAATAACTTTGCCTTCCTGCAGGTCAATCAGATCCTTTGTTTTCTGAATATCATCTTCCAAAGATGTTAAAGGATTCTGCACGCTTCTTACGGTATAGCCTTCATGATGAAGGTTTTCAATAACATGTCTCCAGTGAGAGCCATCCCCCCATGCTCCGTGAACTAAAACGATCGTAACATTTTTATTTTCCATATACTTTAGATTTTGTACTACAAATTTAGGATGCTGATGGTGGAAAAATGTTCACTTTAGTTAACGTTTTAAGGTCCGGTTCCGGATTCGGCTTAAAGACTGAGGTTTTATTCCCAGATAACTGGCAATATGTTTCTGGGCAACCAGCTGAAAAATTTTTGGGTTTTCGGTGAGAAGTCTGTGGTATCTTTTTTCGGGTGAATAATAGAGAAGCTCTTCAATTCTTTTCTTGGCGTTCAGATAAATAACTTCTGTCATTTTTCTTCCAAATTCCTGCCAGTAGGCATCCTTTTGATACAGTTTCTGAAGATCATCTTTATGAAGCAGCAGAACCTCTGAATCTTTTACCGCTTTGATATTCATTTTAGAACGGGTGCTGCAGAGAATACTTTCATAATCCGTAAAGAAATAATTGTCAAAATGAAACGTGAAATTAACGTCCTCCCCATTTTCATTGAGGTAAAAGGTTCTCATAAATCCAGTTTTCAGAAAACCTAAATATTGACATTCTTCACCCTCCTGCAGGAAAAAATCAGATTTTTTATAAACCGCTTCCTGCAGATAACCGCAGAATTCTTCATAATGGGCTTCGTCAACCAAAAACAGAGGACCATATGTAGCGTATTCGTTGAGAATATTTTTCATTGTAAGGATTATTTCGCCATATCTATAATACTAAATTATTAAAAACTGACGAAAAAAAAGAAGTGAAAGTCAAAAATAACTAGGCAGACTATAAGAATGGGAGAATACGATTTCTAATTTTTTCAACAGCAAAATAACAAAATCCATTTTTTTTGAATTGAATTTTCATTTTTTCGATAAATTCAATTGTTTGATCTTTAGTTAAAAGAGCAGGAAAAAATTCCATCACTCTCGAATCTGAATTTATTTTATATAATTCTTCTACATCTTTTTCTTCCCAATTTCTAAAACCAAGCCGGGTAGAAGTGAATATATATTTCTGTTCTCTTTTCATTATAGAGATTATTTCACTGTATATATAATACTAAATTATTAAAAATTGATAAAAAAAGAAGTAAAAATAATAGGTAGACCACAGATATGGCTCAAAAAAGATTCTGTTGTCTGATATTGGGTGCTGATGGTAGGAAATTGAATTCGAATGAAAATTTGTTTTGAAATTATATTTATTTTTACGGTATTATTTTACTGAATGAAAATTTTAAAAGCCTGATATGCTTTACCTGTCCGGAGTTTTTTTAGCTTTTTTCTTAACCTTTCTTTTGGTCACCAAAAGAGAGAAGAGCATCGCAGATTTTATTCTTTCGGCATGGCTTTTTGCGATTGGCCTTAATCTTACAGGGCATTATCTTCTGCTTATGGAGCAGTACACCCAATATCCTACTCTTGTTTTCCTGGGTTTCACATTACCTTTGGTATATGGCCCTTTCTTATATCTTTATATTCAAAAGCAGACCTCAGCTCAACAGTTTTCGTGGAAGTATATGCTTCATTTTGTTCCTTTTCTGGTATGCAATTTTTTATTTTTACCCTTTTATATATCTTCTTTCAGCGAAAAGGTAGACATCTTTCAACACCAGGGAAGAGGGTTTGAAACTGAAATGCTTCTCCGGGTTTATTCCATCTATATTTCCGGGATTGTATATGTGGTTCTGTCCTTCTGGAGGCTGTACCGGTTCAGAAAAAATATGGTTCAGCAGTTTTCTAATACGGAAAAGATCAATTTCAACTGGCTGCTCTATCTTATCATATGGATTGCCCTTATCTGGGGACTTGTTCTTTTCGTTAATACAGATATTATCTACGGGGCGATTGCTGTATTTATTGTATGGCTGGGATATTTTGGAATAAAGCAGGTTCAGGTCTTCAACCAGCCTGTATTGGCTTTTACGGGAAGTACCACGTTAGAATTTCCTGTTACAGAAGAAACAGAAACTGCATCTCCTGAAAAGAAATACCAGAAATCAGGGCTTACGGATGAAAATACTGAAGCGATACATACAAGGCTGATGAATCTGCTGGATGAAGAAAAACCGTTCATCAATCCGAATCTTACCCTTAATGAGCTGGCAGGAATGCTGAATGTACATCCGAACAGCCTTTCCCAGGTGATCAATTCCAAAGAAAATAAAAACTTTTACGAACTGATCAACGAAAAAAGAATTGAAGAGTTCCTGAACAGGATCTCCCAGCCTGAAAGCAGGCAATATACCTTACTTTCCATTGCATTTGAATGCGGTTTCAATTCCAAAACATCTTTCAACCGTAATTTCAAAAAATACACAGGCGTTACGCCAAGTGAGTACCAGAAAAGCTAATCCCAGAGGTTTCATCTTTCAGGGAATAGGTTTCATGTTTCATATCTTTCATGTAATCAATTGGTTATATTTTTGTATTTTGATGTTCCAACTTTCCTGATGGGGCGAATCGTTTGGGGGAATGATGAATCTTTGCATCATAATTTTTAACCCCAAAAAGTATGACAGCTTTTAGAAAAAGAAAGATTCTCACAGGAACTTTTACCATTCTTATCTTATTATTTTCCTGTACAGACGGGAGAACCATTGACGAACCCGGCAATCTGGTTCCGAAAACAGTGGATCAGGACGCTTCTCTTCCTTCCATAACAGTAAACGGAGCCATGCTTCACGCTGAAGCTTTCGGCCCGGAGAACGGAACCATGATCGTTGCACTTCACGGAGGTCCGGGAGGTGATTACCGTTATATTCTCAATTGTAAAGATCTTGTTGAAAAAGGATATCGGGTGGTATTTTATGATCAGCGTGGCTCAGGGCTTTCACAGCGTTTTCCGAAAAAGTCCTATACCTCTTTAGGAGCCGGAGCTGCAGATCTGATGTATGATGAACTGCATGCCGTAATCGCCCATTACCGCAAAAGTCCAAACCAGAAAGTCGTATTGCTGGGACATTCGTGGGGAGCGATGCTGGCGTCCGGGTATGCTGGAAAATATCCTCAGAATATTCAGGCATTGGTTCTTTGTGAACCGGGAGGACTGAGATGGGATGACGTGGAGGAGTATGTGAAAAAATCCAGGTCATTTAAACTTTGGAGTGAAATTCTTAACGATGCTGCCTATCTGGATCAGTTTATTTCCGGGAAAGAAGACCAACATGAAATTCTGGATTACAAAATGTCCATGCTTTCCTCAAAAAACAACATTACCGGCGAAGGCGATTTTGATCCGGGGATAAGCTGGAGAAGCGGAGCGGTGATTATGGATGCTCTTTTTGACAGTGGAGACCAATACAAACTTGATTTCTCAAAAGGCCTTCAGAATTATAACGGTCCGGTCTTGTTTTTCTACAGCGATAGAAACAAAGCTTATCCGGATTCATGGGCACAGAAAATTACAACAAGCTACAATCATGTAACCCGTGTAAAAATATCCGGTGTGGGACATGATGGAATTATTACCAATTCCAACGCGTGGAATAACCGGACAAAACCAGAGATCTTAACCCTTATCGGAGGACTTTAAATAAACACCATGAAGAAATACAATATATCAGCTTTATTGATAATGCTGGCTGCTCTTTCCGTGAAATCACAGACACTCAACTGGTCTGCCCTTAAAACTAAAGAAAAACATATCCTGAATGCCAATATCGGAGCCGAATATGGAGTGATTTTCGGATTAGGTTATCACTATAAGTTCAATACTAATTTGTTTCCGGTGATGATTGGAGCTGAATTTTCCGTCCCGTCCGGGGATCAGCTTTTGGATGACTTTAAAACCAAAGCAGGTGCCAATGTTCGCTGGCTGAAAATAAAAGACTTTCAGCTGTCCACAAAAGTACAGGGAGTCTTCCGGAGGTTTGAAAATGATAATGCAGCCATTGCCAATTTTGGACTCGATATGGCAGGAGTAATCGGTTATTACAGACCTAAATGGTTCGCTGCGGGGGAGGTAGGTTTTGATAAAGCGATCGTTACCCACTTCAAACACACGGAACAGTATAAGGAAATATATCCTGAGGTGAAAAACGGTTGGTATGAACCATCTACGGGAGGAAATTTTTATTATGGGATTCAGAGTGGGTATTCTTTCAGAAATCAGGATATTTATTTACGGGGAGGGAGTATTGTTTCTCAGGATTTTAAAACAAAACCTCAGCTTCCTTTTTTTGTGCAGATAGGTTATAATTTTAAATTATAAAAGTCTGTTTAAAATCAATAAAATATTGATACTGGAATTTTTTTCTCGCAGATTCAACAGATTGAGCAGATTTTTTTTGAAATGAGAGTACTAATGATGAACTTTTTTATCATCTTCACCTAAAAATATTTTAAAGAACCGTCTTGATCAGGGCGGTTTTTTGATGTTCTCTATAAAAAATCAATGATACTTTTAATTCACTTTATGGTCCTCAGATCTTTGTTATATTTTTGCAAACGAATTAATTATCTGTAAAATAAATCCCGACAAGGGAAGAAGCTCTACCTGCTTTTTACAGAAAATAACAATGCAGAAGATTTTGAATAGTAATTTTAAACAAGCACTCCCACAAAAATCAGTTTACATCGCGGTATTGTCAGCCTGTCTTATTGCAGTGACAGCATTTGCTGTTCTCAGTTTTCTGATCACCCGCGACAGCCGGAAAAATACAGAAGATTTTGCCAGAAAAACCTTTGTACGAAAATACGAATCTGTAGAAAATGAATTCAGAAACATCGAAGATTATCAATATCTGCTTCGTGCGCTGATCCGGAAAGACGGGCTGAAAAACTATAAAGATTACTCTTCCGTTTTAAATGATCTGAACAAAAAACGAAACCTTCTGGCGTACAGTTGGTATTATTATGATAACAACAGCACAGGAAAGCCGGAGACCAACAGCCTCTTAACTGATGTTTTCAGAAAAACAGGCAGTGCAGACCGGTCCATGATCCTAAAAAACAACAGGCCCGGGCATTTTAAAGACCTTCTGATCACCCGTAAAGACAGCATGTACTGGATTAGTTATGATTCTCTGGTACTGAAAGATAAAAACAGACTGTATTATGGTTCTGCCGTGAGTCTGGATGATCTACATCAGTATTTCATCAACGTAGATAAAAATTCTAATACATATGCCTACGTTTTTACAAAAGAAGGAATTTGTATTACCCATCCTGAGAAGAAATATCTTGGGAAAAATATCTTTGAATTTACAGATATCAAAGCCAAAGATACTTTATGCAGTAGGGTTAAATCAGGATATACCCAGGGAACGGCCACTTCAGAATATCTTGGAGTTGAAGTTACCCGTTTTATCAAACCATTGAAAACCGATAATTTTGAAGGGTATACGGTTGTAAATCATGTCAACTTTATTATTGATGAAAATATTTATAAAGTAAAAGCTTACACCAGCTATATTTTCCTGGCGGCATTATTTCTGATTGTCACTGTGTTTATTCTGTTCCAGAGGTCTGTTGGGATGGCCTATAAAGAAAAAGAAAAAATACAGTCTGAAAAAAATCTCCTGTTGATTGAAAATGAGAGGATGCATAAAGCAGAAGTACTGAATCAGCTGCGGCAGCTGAAGAATAATATCAATCCGCATTTCCTTTTCAATTCACTGAATTCCCTTTATATGCTGATCGGGATTAATAAGGATAACGCACAGAAGTTTACAATGAACCTCTCCCGGATTTACCGATATCTTATAGTACCTCCAAAAGAAAACAGAGTTCCTCTTGAGCAGGAAATTAATTTTATCCGACAGTATATGGAACTTTTGAAAAGCAGATTTGAAGAAGAGCTGACTTTTGAACTGAAGATTAATGCTCCTGAAAGTCTGGAAAAAAAGATTCCTTATTTATCTCTTCAGATCGTAACAGAAAATGCTATAAAACATAATATAGCCACCATAGATCATCCTCTGGAAATCATGATTATAGTTGAAGAAGAGGCAGTTATTGTTAAGAATACCCGGCAGCCAAAAACAGAGCCTGTAGAAGGAGAGAAGTTTGGAATTGACTATTTGAATCAAATTTATGATTATTTTAGGATTAATTCTCTTAATATTTCAGTTGATGGTGAATATTTCGTATGTTTTTTGCCTTTAATGAAGTGAAAATAAAAATCCATTCACTCCCGAAAAACTACCTTTCACTCCCTAACACTATATATATAATTGCTTTACCTTATAGCTTTGCCGGCTAAATCTACTATTTGGAATGAATCGGACTATTTTAATGAAGAATTACAGACTGGCCCTGTATCTGGGACTTGCTATGGCATCGCCGGCAATCTTGGCACAGAAAAAAGATTCTGTAAAAACAGATAAAGAAAAAACGGAGAAAACCGATGTTTCTTCAAAGAAAACTAAAAAAATTGAAGATCTGATTAAAAAAGGAACCTTCAAAAAAGGACTTTTTAATACCATTCAGGTAAAAACAGATGTTTATTTTGAAATTCCGGACAGCCTCATGGGACGTCAGTTCCTGGTGGTGAATAAGCTGTCCCAGGTACCGATGCAGGTAAATGAAGCCGGATTGAACAAAGGAATGAACTATGAAAACAAGATCATCTCTTTCCATCGTGATAATGTGGCCAAAAAAGTTTGGGTGAAAACTTCAGACGTAAAAGTATCCTCTCCTAAAAATGACGCTATCACAAAATCTGTAAAGGATAACTTTTCAGAATCCGTGATTGAGGTCTTTGATATTGAAGCTCAAAACAATGATTCTACTTCGGTAGCCATTAAAGTCAATAAGGTTTTTGATGGAAATCAGAAAAGCTTTAATGATGTGCTGGCTAATGTAGGCTTAGGTGGATCCGTAAAGTCAAACCTTTCTTACATTGAAGGAGTAAAGACATTTCCTCGGAATCTTGTGGTGAAATCCCAGCTGACTACTTCTGTGAATGAAGGAGGAGTAGACCTTCCTGTGACACTGGGCGTGACCACCAATCTTGTATTGCTTTCTAAAACTCCTATGAAACCAAGAATCTCTGATCCCAGAGTTGGCTTCTTCAGCGAAAAGCACTGGGCATTCAATGACCGTCAGCAAAAAATGGATGAGAAATTCTTCATTACCAGATGGAATTTAGAGCCGAAAGACGAAGACAAAGAAAAATACCTGAGAGGGGAACTGGTAGAGCCGAAAAAACAAATCGTCTATTATATTGATCCTGCAACTCCAAAACAATGGCGTGAAAAAATCATAGCAGGGGTGCATGACTGGCAGGCAGCCTTTGAACAGGCGGGTTTTAAAAACGCGGTTATCGCCAAAATGCCGGATGAAAAAGATGAAGATTTTGATATTGATGATGTGAGATATTCAGTGATCACCTATGCAGCTTCTCCTAAGTCAAATGCAATGGGGCCTTCAGTAGTTGATCCTAGAAGTGGAGAGATTATTGAGGCAGATATCATCTGGTGGCATAATGTGATGACTTCTCTTCAGGAATGGATGCGAATTCAGATAGGACCTATTGATCCTAAAGCCAGAGGAAATAAATTCAGTGACGAATATATGGGGGAAGCAATCCGTTTTGTATCGTCTCATGAAGTGGGACATACGTTCGGATTAAAGCATAATATGGGATCTTCATTTGCGTTTCCTGTAGAATCACTCCGTTCAAAAGAATTTACTGATAAAATGGGAGGAACAGCCCCGTCTATCATGGACTATGCCCGTTACAATTACGTAGCACAGCCGGAAGACGGCGTTACCGCGATCACTCCAAAAATCGGAATTTATGATAAATATGCTATAGAATGGGGTTACCGTTGGTACCCGGATGAGTTTTCGGAGAAAAAAGCCATTAGGAATTTAATCGAAAAGCATCAGGATGATCCATTGTATTTCTATGGCGAGCAGCAGAGTTATCTGGAGACAATCGATCCGCGTTCGCAGTCTGAAGACCTTGGTGATGATGCGATGAAAGCCAGTGAATATGGATTGAAAAACCTGAAAATCGTTATCAATAACCTTTTACAATGGACTTATGAAGACGGTAAAAAGTATACAGATGCCGGTAAGCTATATCTGGGAGTAATAGGACAGTGGGATTTGTATACAGGCCACGTAATGGCGAATGTAGGAGGAATTTACCTGAACAATACGGTTTTCGGGAATAAGAAAAAAGCATACGAAGCGGTACCGGCTGAAACTCAGAAGAGAGCAGTGGATTATCTTGTGAAAAATGCCATCAACCTTCCGGAATGGCTGTTCTTTAATCCTATTTCTGAAAAAACATATCCTGTGAAGAATTCTCCGATGGGACCATTCGAGCAGACTCCTTATACGTTAGCAAGAGGAATGCAGTATGCCAATATTTATGCCCTGTTCATGGATGACAGGCTGCTCAGAATGCTTGAAAATGAACTGAAACACGAGGTTTCAGGTTCAAAAGAAGAAATCTATACCGTTGAAAATCTGTTTGACCAGGTGAGAGCTGCCATTTTCAGGAAAAAAGGAACGCTGACCATTCTTGAAAAGATGACGCAGAAAAACTATGTAGATGCACTGATTGTTTCTGTCAATAAATTATTTGAAAAAACAGCAGTAAAGGCATTGAAGACAGATCAGACCCTGAATATGCCGCTCATCTGTAATTTCCATGGTGAAGATCGAAATCTTAGGAATATTAATTATTCATCCATGAAAAGAGTATCTGAAGTAACCACTTACAAGAGAGCGGAACTGCAGAAAGTGCTGGATCTGCTAAACAGAACCAGATATAAAGGAGATGATGCTTCAAGAGCTCATTACACAGACTTAATTATTCGTATTGAAGAGGCTTTAAATAAATAATCGGAAATGAAAAAAACTCTAATACTTTTACCTCTTTTGGCCGCTAATATGGCGCTGGCCCAGCAAAAGAAAACAATTACAGGTAAAGTTCAGGATGGCAGTACCTCACAAATCATTGCAGGAGCATCCATCAAAATAGAAACACAATCTGTTTCTTCCAAAACCAACCAGGATGGGATCATTGAAAGTGTTTCCATGGGTACCGTTACAGATAAAAACGGACAATTTACTTTAGAAATTCCTGCCGATACCAAGTCGGTATTGGTAAGCTATCTCGGCTATGAATCAAGGTTGATTCAGATTGATGAAGATCAGACCAGCTATAATATTTCATTAGCGCCGGCAGGTGAAGTTTCTGAAAAAAATAAAATTCAGGAAGTAATCATTACAGGATACCAGAAAATTGAAAAACGTAAGCAGACTTCGGCGGTTTCTACAGTGAAGATGGATGCGATTAACCAATCCGGTGTTGCCAGTGTAGACCAGATGCTGGCCGGACAGATAGCCGGGGTAGTGGTGACCCCTGAAACAGGATCTCCGGGAGGTCCTGCAAAAATAAGAATTCGTGGAACGGCTTCCCTGTCCGGTCCACAGGATCCGTTATGGGTAATTGACGGTCTTCCGCTGGAGGGAAATGATGTTCCCAACTTCAGCGATAAAGATAATATTGACCAGCTTCAGAACTTTTCTATTGCAGGCCTGAATCCTAATGACATTGAGGATATCACTATTCTGAAAGATGCGGCCGCCACTGCCATCTATGGAGCAAGAGCTGCCAACGGGGTGATTTCCATTACAACGAAAAAAGGGAAAAAAGGCGGCATGAAAGTGAATTTTTCAGCAGATACCTTTATCACATCCCGCCCCGATTTTGACAAGCTGAATCTTCTGAACGCTTCTGAAAAAGTGGATTTTGAATTAATGCTTGCCAAACGTACTGACCTTACCTATCGTGCTGACAAAGGGGAAGTCATGAGAATTTTAACCCAGAACAACCAGCTTGATGCATTCAGAAGCGGTGGTTTGGATGCACTGAATTCAATGACACGCCAGCAGCTTGATGGTCTGAGAAACAGCAATACAGACTGGGGCAAACTGCTATACAGAAATGCAATCAACAAACAGTACGGACTGAGTCTTTCCGGAGGGAGTGACCGTTCTGATTACTATTTCTCACTAGGGTATTTTGATGAAGAAGGAACAACTATCGGTACAGGTTTTAAACGGTATAACCTTACCTTAAAGAACAATTATAAATTAAGTGATAAGTTAAATGCAGGAATCTCTATTTTCGGTACTCAAAGTGAGCGCTCATCATTCATGACGGATGCTGATGCGGCGGCCAGCCCTATCAACTATTCAAGAAATGCCAATCCTTATCTCACCCCTTATAATCCGGATGGTAGCTACAGATATGATCGTGATATAGATGGTTATGCAGATCAGTATGTTCCTTTTAACTTCCTTGAGGAAAGGGAAAATACAAACTATACCCTTAAAAATCATTCCCTAAAAGGGATATTGGATCTTGAATATAAAGTTTCAAAAAACCTGAGATTTACATCACAGCTAGGCCTTCAGTATGATACCAACAAAACGGAGAAATTTGCTGCTGAAAATACCTATTATACCAGAAAGATGAGAGAAGGAACCCGTTATTATAAAGACGGGGCGTTCCAATATTTCCTGCCTAAGGGTGGAGTAAAGCAAAACTGGGATAATGAGTTCTTCCAGTACAACTGGAAACTTCAGGGAACTTACAGCACAAAGATTAATTCGGTACATGAAATTGATGTGATGGCCGGAACAGAAATCCGAAAAACGAAAGACAATACTACGGTTACCAGAGCTTTCGGGTTTGACAGTCTTACCAAAACCGGAGTTCCGATTATTTTCCCGAATTCTAACTTTGCAGCAGATAAAAAATATGAAACATACCGTGAAATGCCTGTCGCAGAAAATGCCTATGCTTCCATGTTTGCGACTGCATCCTATACTTATGACCAGAAATATACCTTCTTCGGAAGTGTGAGATATGACGGGACCAATTTATTCGGGGTGAATAAAAAGTATAAATATCTGCCGATTTGGGCAGTTTCAGGATCATGGCTGGTATCGAAAGAGGATTTTATGAAGAATCTGAATGCCATTTCTAATCTTAGATTGAGAGCATCCTACGGTTTGCAGGGAAATATTGACCGAAACACGTCACCTTTCTTTATTGGTGAATACAATAATGCTACCATTCTGCCGGGCGGAAAAGAAGATGTGATCAACGTGATCAGCCCTCCGAATGATAAACTTCGCTGGGAAAAAACAACCAACGTAAATCTTGGGCTTGACCTGGGTGTATTCCAGAACCGCATCAACCTTACCTTAGATGTTTACAGCAGAAAAGGGACAGATATGATCAGTATGAAAGAAACGCCGCTTGAAACCGGATTCAATTATACAATGATGAACTGGGGAAGTCTTACCAACAAAGGCTTTGAATTAGCTTTGTCCACAAGAAACATCAATAAAGATAACTTCAAATGGTCAACTACGATTAATTTCGCCCATAACAAGAGTGAAGTTCTCAGCGAGCAGCCTCGTGACAATGCTTTTCTTCCATCCAGAGAAGGTCTTCCTGTAAATGCGGTTTTTGCATTGAAAACAGCAGGAATGGATGAATACGGAAACCCGATGTTCTGGAAAGGAAATGAAAGAGTAAAAATTGCAGATTTCTTCAAGCTTTATGATGTATATGAAGAATTTCTTCCGGGGCAGCTTGTCGACTCTAAGCTTTCACAGGCAGAGATGAGAAGTCTTTTCACCTATATCGGGGATAGAGATCCCAAGTTTACGGGAGGGATTATCAACACCTTTAAAATCCACAATTTTGACTTTACAGTTTCCGCAGCTTTCAACTTCAAGCAGACGGTGATGAGATCGCCTTCTTACAGAGGAATGGAGCTGGACAGAGGAAGAAACTATACAAGAGATGTTTACGAAGCAGGAAATTCACTTCCGGGGATTACAGGCTCTGAAATGGAAAATAATCCCGGCTGGATGGGAAATAAATGGCTGACGAACAACCCGTCTAATGCCTACGGCCTGCTTGATATCTGGGCTAAAGAGATCAGCTATGTGAGAATAAGCAGTATCCGTCTGGGATATACGCTTCCTAAAGAATTTACCGCTCCTATGGGGATCAGCAGCCTGAGACTGAGCGTTGAAGGTCGCAACCTGTTCGTATTCAGTAATGGATATAAAGGATATTTTGATCCGGAAACCTATGGTAATATTTATGCACAGCCTATTCCCAAATCAGTTACCGTAGGATTTAATGTTTCTTTTTAAAACTTGAAAAAAATGAAAAAAATAACAGCATGTATCGCATTGGCACTGATCAGCTTTACCAGCATCGGATGCGATCGTTTTTTAGATATTCAGCCTGAAGGAAAGGTTATTCCGGTGACAGTTGAAGATTACAGGAAAGTACTTACCTCAGCCTATGCCAAATACCCGACCCATAAATCCCTGACAGCCCTTCGTACAGATGAAACCTATCTGGATGAAACCCTGAATGAATTTAATGTGTACCGTGAAATTGCCATGTGGAAAGACACCAACAATGATGCGGCAACGATGGAGTTTCCCTGGGTGAAATTTTATTCTGTGGTATTCTATCTGAACCAGATCATCAATGAAGGGAGCAAGACTATGATGGATTCTCCCGAAAAACAGCAGATTCTGGCAGAAGCGTATGCACTGCGTGCTTACACCTACTTCGATATGGTGAATTTATACGGAAAACCATACAACAGCGCGACTGCATCTACAGACAAAGGAGTTCCGTTAAGTCTGGAAATTGATCTGGAAGCAGTCCTGAAGCCTTCTACCGTTCAGGAGGTTTACAATCAGGTGCATGCAGACATAAAAAAAGCGGAGGATTTAATGGTGGCAGAGAAGCAGCCTTTGGACATCAGTTATAGATTTTCAAAAATATCATTGAATGCTCTTCAGGCAAGAATCGCCCTTTATCAGGGTGACTGGAATAAGGCGTTACAATATTCAGATCAGGCTCTGGCAATGAAAGGAAGCCTTACAGATCTGAATACAACCAATACCTTACCCAACCATTATGCTTCAGCAGAAGCAATTATGGCTTTGGATGCCGTGTTTGATGATGCTGCCAGAAATTTATCATATGCCTCCCCGGAATTGATTTCAAAATTTAATACAGCTGCGGACAAAAGATTCGGAATGTATTTTGAAAAGAAAAATAATAAATACAAGATCATCAAAAAAGGAACGGCAGATTTTAAAGTGTCTTTCAGAACGTCTGAATTGTATTTTATTAAATCCGAGGCATTATTAAAGCTTAACAGACTTGATGAAGCTAAGCAAACACTGCTTAAAGTGGCTAAAAACAGATATACTCCGGACGGTTATACATCCGTTCAGAATACTGTGGCTTTAATGAATGTAGCAGAATTGATGAACTTCATCCTGGATGAAAGATTCAGGGAATTTACCGCAGAAGGACACCGCTGGTTTGATTTAAGAAGAGCCAATCAGAAAGAAATAAAGCATATCGTGAACGGTAAAGAATATATTCTTCAGCAGAATGACCCGAGATATACCATAGAATATCCTATGAGTGCAAAGAAGAATAATCCCAACTTATAACATTTCATATTAATATCCCCTGAAACCGCTTGAACTTAATTGTTTTAGCGGTTTTTTTGTATTTTTGCTAATGTTATGAAAATTGCCATTATAGAAGATGAACTGCTGGCTGTTAATTATCTGAAAAACTTATTGGATAAACAGAGCATTATCCCTGTCACTGAGACCGTTATTCTTCGCTCAAAAAAACAGGCAATAGATTTTTTCAGCAAAGATTCGGCGGATCTTATTTTTATGGATATTCATTTGGGAGATGGTATGAGCCTTGAAATTTTCGAGTATGTGGAACTTTTTACCCCCATCATTTTCATAACAGCTTTTGATGAATATGCGATGAGGGTTTTCAGGCATTTCACCATAGACTACCTTCTGAAACCTTTTGAAGAGGAAGATTTACATAAAGCTTTACAGAAATTCATTTCTATCAGGAATAATTTTGATCCTGAACCTCTCCTGAAATCTGTTTCAGCATTACAGCATGATAGCGCTTCCGGAACCATGAAACGTTTTATGGTAAGAGAAGGAAACAAGCTTAAATCCATAGACGAGCATGATACGGCTTACTTTTTTGCTTCGGGAAAATATCTTTTTCTCACCACGGCAGATCATCAGACCTATATTTTTGATGATACCATTAAGGACATCATCCGGAAACTGAACCCACAGGTTTTCTTTAAAGTGAACCGTAAATTCATCATCAATAAAAAAGCCGTTACGGAAATCATCAAACACTCAAGCCAGAAAGTAGAGCTGAAGCTTTCCCCGGAACCGGAAGTCAATACGGAAATATTTATCAGCAAACCGCAGATTGCAGAATGCCTGAACTGGCTTAATTCTTAGAGAGGAAGCTGGAAGAGGGAAGCTGGAAGTTACTGTTCTGCGGAATACTCTTTCTTGCCTTCTGAAAGGAATTGATACGATCTTAAAATTAAAAACAGATATCTGTTTTCCGGACTTTCATTACTTCCATCTTCCTGCATCCATCTTCCATCCTCATCCCAATATTTTTCGTATTTTTCCCTTTCTAAAACTAACATGAAATTATGAGAATGTACCTGCTGGCAGTTCTGCTGTTTTCTTCCCTGGTGTTTTCACAGAAAATCCAGCTGAAGAAAGATAAAATCCTGTTCAATGAAAAAGAAATAGGCATTCTGAAATCACCGTACCGCGATCATTTTGAATTTTATACCTTATCCAATGAAAAGATTTTTGATGCCGATCTGAAAGGGGTTTCTCTGGCCAAAGAAGAAATTCTCTACTATCTGGATATGAAATCGGCGGACGGCAAAACCACGCAGATTCCTTATGAAGTGCTCATTACCTCTTTTAAGCCGGATCGTATTGTTGCCCATCAGCTGGCTGTAAAATACAAACTTTTCAATGAAAATGGTTTTGATAAGGCTGAACTGGAAACCTTCTTTACAACCCCAAGGGAAAATCTGGGTGACAAATACCTGAAAGCAAAAACCAGCAGCATTGCAGAAGATAATGAAAGAAAAAGCAGACTGGATAATATAAGAAGTCTTTACAATCCGAGGCTGGGATCAAAAGGAGAGATCCTGATCAACAACGGGTCTTATCCGGCTAAAATTATTGGGTATTCCAGAGCTTATAACTGCGTTGGCTTCAACAATACAGGACCTTGTCTGGAGGTAAGTGATCTTGATGGTGTTAAAGTAGCCACGATGTATCAGACCCAGGGCATGAAAACCTATGCGGTAAGAACTTTTGACAACAATGAGTTTACGTTTACAGCCACCAGATCTTATGCAGCTTCAGATTATGCTTTTGTAGGTGAGTTTATAGCGAATCTTTTCATGGAAGGCTATACACTGGAACATCAGGCTTATTATAAAAACCAGGAGCTTCAGCAGGCTAAAGTGGAGGATGCCATTAACAGGAGCATCAATTTATATGATGTGCCCGGATATTTAGTCGAGAAATCCGGTAAAAAAACAGAAGGAATGATCACCATCTGGTTTGAAATGCTGGATACGGAAAGAACAGGGCAGAAACTTCCCGAAGGTGGTGCCGATCTGTTCGGACAAAGGGTAACCCTGAAAAAACAGCTGCCGGGAATGAGAAGCATGGCTACCAAAGTCTATGATGCAGATTCAGGCGTACACTTCTGTGTTTCATTGAACGGAAATGAAGAATGTTATTACGGATTGGATGTAAAAGGAGAGTTCATGAAAAAGCTTCAGAATTACGGAAGTATGCACGGAAATAATGCTTATTTCTACAGACTTGTGGCCAGAGAAAACAGAATTATGCTGCTTCAGGATCCTGTTGAGCTTCACAAATATGTTATCAAAACAGACCTTCAGCCTAAAGGGCAGATGCTCGATAACAGATCCAACGACCAACTTTCTGAAAAGCTGGCCGATTATCTGAAAGACTGTAAAAGCCTTTCAGATCAGCTGAAAACAGAAAGTCTGGATCTTAAAAATGAAGAAAATCTGCTTCACATTATTTCAGAATATGGTAAATGTAAAAAATAACATACTTTTCCTCACTAAATATCATGGGACAAACACTTGTAGAATACGAAAAAGATAAAGGATTCCGGATCGCGGAAACGATGATGCAGCTGGTACTGCATTATATTCTTCAGGAAATGGAAAAACCGGAACATCTCATTCCGAATAAATCTGATCTGCTGGAGGATACAAAATTTCATATCAATGGATATAGTGGAGGTCATATGTATTTCAGTCTGTTTGATGAAATCAGTTCACCGGCAGACGAACAGATCATGATACAGATCCTGAATAATGTGAAGACAACACTGCAAAATAAAGGAAGTCTTATTTCCGTAGAAGAATTAATGAGCATTCCTACGGATGATTTTACCCTGAAATATATTCTTGACAAGAAACCCTTTCCAACCGCGGAATTAATCCGCGTGATGGATGCTCTTATCCAAATGCTGGAAAGAACCTGGCCCTACAAAGATTATGAAATGGATCTGAACTGGAAATATTTTGATTAAGTTGAATTTCAATAGTGTAATTGACAAACAGCAGAAAAAATGAAATATTTACAGTTTTTAAAAGATCACCCCACAGCAGATTCCTTTACCAATAAAGGAATAAGCGATGCAGAAATCAGGCATCTGGAAGAGCTATATAATAACAGCCGTTCATTTCCTGTTGCTTTAAAGGAGCTTTTATCACTGGCGGGAAATTTCTGTCATGCATTGGATTATAACATTTATGACAGCCAGGAAGAGCTGCAGACAGAAGAAAGGGAAGAGCTGAAAGATTTGTATGATCTCACCATAGAAAGACCGTTCTTTTTTATCGATTTGGTTTCTTACGGTCTTCCTGTATTTGTATTTCTGGATGAAGGAGATGATCCGCCTGTCAACCAGATGGTAAATAATCCTACTAAGGAAAAATATTATGAAAGAGTAGGAGGAACACTGCAATCTTATGTCATCAGCAGAATCCGGTATTACCAGAAATGGTATCCCGACCATAAAAAAAATTAACAATGTCAATGAATCACGAAGTTTTAAACCGGTATTCTTTAAAGTTTTCAGTGGAAATTCTGGATGGAAGAAGAATGGGAATTGTGAGAACAACTGCTCCGGAAAATATGTTAAGCGGAAGCCTGGAAGACCTTTTTGTGCGTGGATATCCGGATGGATTTATCAAAAGGATCCTGAAAAATATAGAACGTGCCCTTCATAATGTTGATTTTGATCCAACAGATGATGGAGGCCCGGAATTTGTCAGTGTGAGGGTTGGAAAAGAAACCTGTGTGATAAAAAGTATAAGAGAAAAGGCTCCTGTGAAGATTCCTACTGAAGATTTAAAGCAGATCTTAATCGCATGGACAGACTATTTTGAAAAAAATGATATTGATGTGATATGACCGAATATAAAAATTCAGAAGGACAGGTAGTGACGGAACAGGAATTCGACAGAACGAAAGGAGGAACCATTCACACCTATGATGACATTACCGGGAGGCTGAAAAAGGCTGAAAATATCATTTTTATGTCAAAGCCGGGAACAACACGTACCTGGTACGAATATTATCTGGATCCTTCAGAAAGTGAAACGGACATTATCCGGCAGTATACGGGTGAAACTGAAAATCATTCCCTGACCGTCTATTTAAATCAACAGACAGCACACGAATTTGAAATGTGGGATGCCAGAGATTATAACAAAGAAGGGATTTTAAGATTCAGAAGCAGGATTGTTTATGACAGCCGGGGAAGAATGGTTTCAAAGGTAAATTTCGATGTACAGACGGATGAGGTAATGCGGCATTCGGCGTACTGTTCTTCAAAATACTATTATGGAACCGATATAGATACTGAAAACGGATTGCCGGATCTGGAACTCAAGTTTACCTATGAGTTTGATGAGCGCATCAGCCGGTTCGTTACTTACATCAAAGATATCAATGAAACTACCGGAGAAATCCATACCATGAATGTTGAAGACTTTATAGAACTCTTTGGCGGGGATTTCTGGAATGCGCATCCTTATTATCATTCATTGTATCCGATATTACCGGAGTTTCCGGTGATATAAACAGAGTAGACTTCCTATACAGGCTAGGACGTTAAAATATTGGTACGATACAGATGAAAAATGGTAAAAAATACAAGGCTGTTCGTTGCCTGTATGATGAGAACGGTTTATTGGAGGCTGCGATAGACCAAAGAACTCCGGCTTCCTTTCAAAACTCTATTTTCCCAGCACTTTTTTTGCATTCTCATTATCAGGATTCAGCTCCAGGGATTTTTTATAATTTTCCAGGGCTTCCTTCTTTTTGCCAACTATCAAAAGGTTTTCTCCATAACTGTCATAGGTATTCCAAGCATTGGGATAAAGCTCAATATTCAGCCTGAATATTTTCAGGGCATCATCCATTTTATTTTCTCTGGCCAGCTGATAGCCAAAACTGTTGATTTCTCCCTCACCCATATTATATTTTGATGCAAGTCCTTTCTTATATTCTGACTTTATAAACGGAATCAGTTTGTCAATGGATTTTTCTTTGTTATAGGCTTCATTCAGGGAGATGAGATTCATTTTTCTCTCCTTTTCTTCCTGTTCTTTCAGGGTTTCAACGCTGTAATATTTTCTCTGTTCATCGGTCACCTGAGAAGGATCGATCTTATATCGTGCCCATTTTCCATTGGTTGTATGATCTTTATAGAACTGGGTTCCATAGATCTGTGGCTGATTTCTGCGCATCAGGTCTCTGTCTACGGCAGCGGCATACCACCACCGGTTCAGGGTAGGGTCCATTTTCAGGGCCTGTCCGAAACTTTTAACAGCCATTCCTGAAGAAATACTGTCGTTTCCGTGTTGAAAAACAATTCCGGCGTTGAAATGATCTTTGGCGGTCAGCACTTTGCCTTCCTTCATCAGAACAAGAATTCTGGCTCTTCGGTCGCTGTCTTCCTTATTCAGGACAGACCAGTCAATATTGGCGACCTTTCTTGCATTCTGGTCATCGTCTGCCATTTTCTGAAGCTCAGGATTATCCTTCGCCTGGGAGAAAATCAATAGAGGAAATGCCAGTAAAAATAAAGTGAAAAACAGGTTTGATTTTTTCATGATGTTAAAGTGATTAGTTTTTAAGTGGTTAATTAACCCAGGGCAATTTACAAATTAATTTGTAGAAATAAATCACTGAATGAAGGGGCAACTGGTTTTCCCGGATTAGTTTACATTTTTACAATTTTCAGAACAGATTACAGAATAATTTTGAAGAACACCGGTTAATTCCGGTCCTTTTAAAATTATTGCACTATGATAAATTTTTTTCTTACCCTCTTATTGTTTCTGTTCAGTGTTTTTAGCTTTGCCCAGACCGCTAAGGGAACAGATATTTCTACAGATCATACCTTTGATAAAGGTTCATCTGTGTCCGTACAGAAGCTGTCTGAAGCTCAGATCAGGGATCTTGCCGTGCTCGGAAAAGTTTGGGGTTTTCTGAAATATTACCATCCGAAAGCCAGTTCAGGAACCGTCAATTGGGACTACGAACTCTTTAAGGTAATGCCCGCTATTCTTTCAGCTAAAAATGAATCAGAAAGAAATAAAATTCTTCTTACCTGGACAAAATCTCTTGGAGATTTCTCCAAAAGAACGGAAGTGAAGGAAGATTCAGAAGTAAGATACAAACCGGATTTACAATGGATCAGCAAATCATTAGGGAAAGATCTCAGTGAATCTCTGATGAATATTTCCCGGGCGGAGAGAAAGGCAGAAAATCATTACGTTAAAATATATTCAGAGGATATGCCTATTCCTTATTTTCAGAACGAAGCAGCATATGCTCAGTTCAAATATCCTGATGCAGGTTTCAGACTGCTGAGCCTGTACAGATACTGGAATATGATAGAATATTTTTACCCTTATAAAAACACCCTTGAAAAAAGCTGGGATAAAACATTGACAGAGCTGATTCCAAAATTTGCAGAAGCCGAAAACGAAATGAGCTACAAGCTTGCCGTAGCATCTATGGTTGCCGAAATACAGGACTCACATGCCGTATTATCCATATGGACAACACCTCCGTTATACGAACAATACGGTAAAATGAGACCAGCCGTGAATCTGGTATTTGTGGATAACAAACCCGTGGTTTTTGAGAGTCTTGAAGAAAAGAACGGAAATAAAAATGAACTTCTTCAGGGCGATGAAATTGTATCGGTAAACCGGAAACCTGTTGAAACCCTGATTAAAGAACAGCTTGCCTATGCCTCAGGATCTAATAATCCTGTCAGGTTATCAAAAGTAGGCGTAAGTCTTTTAAGAACCAATGAGCCCCAGATTGAAGTTGAAGTAAAAAGAGGAGGTACTTTAAAGATGGTTAAAGTAACAACACTTCCTCTGGAAAAATCTCTTATTGAAGAAAATCCGGGAGAGCCCGCCTTCAAAATGATGGAGAACGATATCGCTTATATCCATCCCGGAAGGCTGGACGTAAAAGACCTTGACGGGATCATGCAGAAAGCTTTAAAAACCAAGGCTATTATCATCGATATGAGAACCTATCCGAAGGAAACTATGTTTCTCATGAAAATCGGAGACTATCTTTTTGAAAAGCCGAAAGATTTCTGCAGAATGACCAAAGGAAGTACCGTAACGCCTGGGCAGTTCAGCTATTTAAGTAAAGAATACATGAGTAATGTAAAAATAGGAAAAGATACCCCTGATTATTACAAAGGAAAGCTGATTATTCTGTGTAATGAAACTACCCAGAGTTTTGCAGAAATGTGCCTTATGGCATTTCGTGCAGGACCTGATACAACGATTATTGGAAGTCAGACAGCGGGGGCAGACGGCAATGTAACAGCCCCTATCTCACTGCCGGGGAATATCAGGACAATCTTTACCGGAATAGGAATGTATAACCTGGACGGAACGGAAACCCAGAGAATAGGAATTGTACCCGATATAGAAGTAAAGCCTACGATCCGGGGGATTCTGGAAAAGAAAGATGAGGTACTGGAAAGAGCAATACGTTTTTCCAAAGAAGCATAATCAGCAGAGAACAGAAGAATGGCGTTACATAAAAATACCGGATATAAATCCTATGGAGATCTTCAGTGTTGCTTTTACTGCTTGTTGTTAATATGAATGTCTTATGGGCAAAAACCCGGAAAAGCAGCAATGAAATCGCTTTAATAAGAGAAATCAACGTACCGGAATGGAATGGAAAAATTACCGTCAGGATATATCCGTAATGAATTCCTGCATGTCATAATACTGTATGGCATTTTGTTTTAAAGGGTTGGTACTCCATTCTTCCCATTCGCCGGTATAAGGATTATAACCGCATTTTAAAGGTTTTGAAACATCAAGTCCGTCGGGATCTGTATGAGTTCGTTCTGTATATGCTCTGCAGTCTGTGCAGATATCCCTGAACTCGCAGTCCTTACATATTTCAATCTTATCCTTTGTAAGATTCCAGTATTTTTTTAAACCGGGAGTACTGGCAGCTTCCTTTAGCAGGGTATTGCTGATGTTTCCAAAACTTTCAGGCATGGAAGGGCAGTTCCGGATATATCCATTTTTATCAATTGAAATTTTTTTGTACAGACAAGAGTTATGAACCTTGGATTCTAAGTTAAAATGATAATTTAAATTAAAATTTTTAGCATTAATACATCCGCAGCTGGTGGGAATGGCTATGTCTTTTTTGATCAGGCTTAAAATAACCGGACCAAAAGTTTCCTCCCTTTCCAGATCAGAAGAATATAATGTAAACCTGATAAGCTTATTCGTATGAATATTTCCTTTCTTTATACTGTCAACTAATTCAGAGCTATATTTTGCAACAATTGAAATTTCATGCAAAGAAGAGGTATCAAACAACGCAAGCTTTGAAATAATCCGTTTAATATTGGCTGTACTGATTTCTTTTACTATTCTTATTTCCAAAAATCTGATTTGCAAATCACTGATCTGCTCAGCCAGCTGCTTATCCATCAGAGCAGGGTCGGAAATATCAATAATAATATACTCAATGAGGGTTGGATTTTCCTTAAAAGAAGAATCATTTGGAAAATTTCCCAGTTCTTTTTTGTCTTTTACCGTGAATCCCAGCTTATGAGTGGTAATAAAGTTCAGATAATCATTAAGAATCGGAAGATCTTCCGGGTCCATTTTTTTCTGCAATGATGTATAATTGGTATGCTCATTGGCGATCAGATTAAAAAACCCTTTGGGGATTATTCTTAAAAAGCCTGAAGCTGTATCGTATATAATTGCCCGCTTAGCTCCGGCAGTAATTTTTACCGAATGATATAATTTTAAAAACATAGATCAGTGTAATAATGAATAATGCTTTACAGAACGGAAAATCTTAGTATTGCTGCTTTTAATATCCTTATTGGAGGAATAGGTAACTTTTTTTACATCACCGCACTTTTTCCATTCCTGCAAAGTAAATTCAGTGCCTTTTATCTGTAATTTTTTCATAGTAAATCTGCAATATATTTTTCTATCTGATAATTGCCGTAAAGACTGACTGTATGAAATTGTCCGACAGGATTAACCTCTAAAAAGTAATAGTCGTCTTCTGATTTTAATAAATCAATCGTTCCGCAATTGATCCTTAATTTTTGGGCAAGCTGGTTGATCTTTCTCTCCAGATATGAAGGAAGATTGATCGGAAGATATTTTTTATCACTGTTAGAGGTGTTTCTGATATCAATTTCCTCCGAAAATTCAAATGTTGCAATAGCCCATACCTTCTTTCCGAAAAAAAACGCTCTGATTTCATAATCCTTTTCTATTTTTTCCTGAATCAGGGTAGGGATAATATTATCCTGTCTGGAATGTATTTCACTAAGGTCAATTTCTTTTGTATAATTCATATAAAGCTCACCTTCATGGAAGATATGAGCCATTTCCGCTACCGATTTTGTAATATACTTTGCCGAAGGATCAAGGTTAAGAATATTTTGAAGCCGGGAATAGATATAAGTCTCCGGGATTTTAAAATTCAAAGCCTGGGCGATATGAAGAACTTCCAGCTTATTCACTTCTTTTGTTGTGAGGTTTCCATATATTCTTGCACCCGATATATTCAGAACATAATAGATGAATTGCGTCACTGCATGAAGCTCGGAATTAAAAAAGGTGAGAAGCTGTTCATCTATTTCCCCGGTAAATCCGCCATACACCAATGATCCGTTTCTGTAAAAAACCGACTGGAAATTTTTCAGGTCGTATTCCAATCCGTCAATTGTTACTGTAAAAAGAGAATTCCTGAAATCAAAAGAAACAGCTTCAATGATCTGGTTTTCGTTAAGACGGACAAATTGTTTTTCTAAACGGGAGAGCCATACGCAGACCGCATCTGTCATGGTGTCGTTATCTGCACTAATGATGAGAATCATTTAACTTTAATAAGAATTTTTTTATTTTATTGGCATCTTCTTCAGTTTGGAAATTCATCCCTACAATTTGAGCCTGGGGAAGAATAAAATCTTTGTGACGTAGTGTAAAAACCTTCTTTTTAAGGTTATCATCAAGACTGCTCATACCCAGTTTTTTTCTGTTTTCATTAATGGGATTAACTAAAATATTTCCCTGTTCACCTCTGTTTTTCGGATAGAACCACTGATGAACATAGCAACAATCAGCTTTCTTTAGGTTTTCTGTCACTTTATCATGAGGCCTGTCCGGATCTCCTTCATTTTTAATAAACTCAATAATGTCGAAATGCCGGGAAGAATAATTGTTGGTACTGTTGCTCAGATCAAGTAAAAAAGCAGTGTTGTCAGGAGTAATTTTACCTTGGTTTAAAGCTTTTATAAGTTCATTGGAAAAATTAACCTGCTGAGGTTTTATTTTGTCATTAGAAGACTGGTGCCAGATAATAAGATAAAACTGATGGGAAAAATCCTTACCCGCAGATTGTAAACCTAAGTCATATTCATTTGGAAATCCTTTTTGCTGAATAAGCTTTAAAAGTCTTACAGATACAATACTGTCATTTTTTGTAATTTCTTTCTGATATTTGGCGTAGTTTCCTCCTGAAAGTTTCCGGTAATACTGATCCATTGTAAATAAAGAATCAATCGTTTTTTTGTAGGATGAGTTTAGTGTTGTTGTACAGCGTACGTCATCAGATTTTTTGTGGTCAGGAAAATTTTGAATTAAAAACTGCTCTTCAAATGGATAATCAAGGCACTTTAAATAACGGTATTGTCTTAAAGCATAATCAGTGTCTTTTATCTTTAATGCGGCTTGCATACTGTTATAAAGATCCTTTGCATGAGGATGGTCAAAGGTTTTGAACGCTTTTTTGTATAAAATAAGAGCACTGTCTAAATTATTGCTGACAATTTTATTTTCAGCCTTATTAATAATATCGTAATAGAGAATCAGTTTTTTATTGGTAAGTTCCTGTGATTGGGAGTAGGTGAAGGAGCCTATACACAAAAAGAGAAAAGTGAAGAGTAATTTCATGGGAAGGTCATTAAAACAAGAGAAGTATCTCTGATACTTCTCCTGAATTTTTTTTATTTTAGTTGGGTCCCTGGTATACTATCGTTTGATTGTGATAAATATATTGTCCATTGGCAACCATTGTATCGGATGTATATCTGATTGTAGTACAATAGCCCGGGCTTGGCCAGTTCTGTTCTGAAGTTTCTCCTCCTCCTGTAGAAGTAACACCAAGGTCAAAAGAAGGTTTTGCAGGTCCTCCCTCACCTCCGAAAACATTAAGCAATTTCTCATTCTCTAACTGGAAACTTTCCAGTTTTTCTAAATTTTTCATGTGTTAAAAGTTTTTGATTTATGTCACTATTGACGGATTAAAACTAGTAATATAAATTTTACTTTCATAATATTTAACAAAATTTAACTTTTTTGTTTGTTTTGTTGGATTGTTAGTAATGAATTTTAGATTTGATTATTAATGTTTTAATGAATTTTAGTATATTCAGTCCTTATCACTGAAAAACAAAAAAACCTCTGACTAATCAGAGGTTTTCAAGTGGTTTCTCCAGGAATCGAACCAGGGACACATGGATTTTCAATCCATTGCTCTACCAAC
>NZ_LJOD01000023.1 GCF_001295265.1 Chryseobacterium indologenes
ATAGCCGAAGTTCAGGGAGAGTTGGCAGAGTGGTCGATTGCGGCAGTCTTGAAAACTGTTGACTGTAACAGGTCCGGGGGTTCGAATCCCTCACTCTCCGCAACCTATGAAAACATAAGTTTTCAAAAGGCATCAAAAAATATTTAAAACCTGCAAAATCAACGATTTGCAGGTTTTTTGTTTATGGCGGTCGCTATAATCTTCAAAAACAATCCAAAAGTTTGTGAAATCAGGTTCAAAACCTGGGTTTTGGTTAATCTGAATAGGAAGAAAGTTTTCTCTTTTACTCCTCTGAGTGCAATCTAAAGTTTTTGATCTTCGGATTAAAGATTCTGCAGAAGCATTCGTACTTCTTTTATCAAAGAAGTTTAATATCTCTCTGTAGAAATTAAATCAGAATTTGGATATTCATTTGATATATTTTTATTAGAAAAATAAAATATTTTCAAAAGATAAAATAACTATATTTGCGACACATTTTAATAAAAACTAATTTACTATGAAAAGAATCTATCTTATTTCATCTCTTGCATTAGTGATGATGACAAGTTGCAAAAAAGATCAAACTACAAATGTTGATGCCAACACAACAAAAGATTCTACAGCAATTAAAAAAGAAGCTACGGTTGATAGTGCTAACACTGCATCAGCAGAAAAACCTGCAGGTACAACCGATCCAGCAAACGGAAAATTGTCAATATCTGAAAACAAATGGGTTTTATCAGAATTGAATGGAGCTGCTGTAACGAACAATACAGATAAAGATTATTTCATTTCTTTAGATTCTGGATTAGCAAGATTTTCTGGATTTACAGGTTGTAATACTGTAGAAGGAGATTATCAAATTGTTGAAGCGGGGAAATTATTGTTCGCCAACGTTAATAGCACAGAAGTGGCTTGCGACAAAACTAAAATGGAAAATGAATTTATTGCAGCTTTAAAAAGTACAGATAGTTATACAATTGAAGGAGATATGCTACAGCTTCAAAAAGGTAAAACTGTAGTTGCTAAATTTGCAGTCAAAAAATAATGATTAGAGGCTGTCTCAAAAGCGAGACAGCCTCTTTTTACTGTTAGACTTGCAAAACAGATCTTAACCTTCGTAAATCATTTAATAAATAGTTCGGGTTTAGAACCATGGGGCGCTAGTTCGTTATTATATTAATATTGATAAATTCTTACAATTTTCGTATATTTTTATATCAATACTAAAAGTTCATTGATTGTTAATAAGATTAAAATATTTTGGAGTTTTGGCAAATTCGTGGGAATGTTCATATTTTTTGACATTCAGCAATATAAGAAGTGTAGTTCGAATTCTTCACTCTCCGCAACCTGCGAAAGCGAAAGTTTCAAATGCATCAAAAAAATATTTAAAATTTTAAAAATCAATCTCTTGTAGTTTTTGTTTATAGCAAATTTTATTGATATACAGTTGAACTCTATTCCCTGGAATTTCTTTGCTATATCTTTTGAAATCAGATTTTTTACACCTTTTTACTACAGGATAAATTTTCTGTTTAGAAACTACCCGCCAAACAGTCATTACAGAAAGTATGATTCCTTTTCGAAGCAGATGAATTGAGGTTCTTGCAGCTTCCCATCTTTTTTTTCTCTTAAATCAAGGATAATAGATTCAGTTTCTTTTGTAACCTTAGTATTGGTAAGGGTTTTAGGATGTCTTGAATTATCTGGCAGTCCTTATTCTCTTTCTTTTTTATATCTTTTATCCATCGTTGAAGTGTTGATCTTGTAATTCCACAGCGTAAGGTCGTTTTTGTTACAGACCCTGATTCTAAATAGATTTTAAGTCAATTTTTTGCGGGCCTTGACTTGCTATTGCTGTTTATTCGTGGATAAAGGTTTTAAACTTTACACCATAAATTAAGTCATTTTGTAGCAAATCTATTGATACTTTACATTTATTATCTTCTTACTTTTAAAAGTAGAGGTTTTTACATAAAATCTATTTTAAGCTTGAATAATAGCGATTAGGTAGCCAATTGGTTAAATAAAAAGAGAGAAAATTTTCTCTCTTTTTATTTAACCAAAAATATTTTCTTCCATTTAGCCACAGTATTTCTACTTAGTTTAAAGTGGTCTGCCAGTTGCTTATTATTGAGATGTTGTTTCTTTTGATAATCCAGAATTTTAAATATTGTTTTTTTATCGTAAGCATTATGGCTTTGTCTGTCGATATTATCACTTCTGTTGTTTCCAAAGATAATCTTGTTCAGATCAATGATGTCAAGAGCTGAAATTTCCGCCTTACTTAAAATATTCATACAGTAAGGTTTTTTTTCAGGTTTTTTATTATCTAGAAAGTCTATATATATTTGTTTGTAATTAGGTGTCATTGTGTTTATATTTATCGAGCCATTTGTACAGGGTTGTCTTAGGAATTCTATACTCTTCAATGATTTGTTTTCGGTCTTTTTTACCTGATTGGATTAGTTCAATAATAAAGTCAATAATTTCCCGTGTATAAATATTTTTGCGAAAAACAGGTAAGCTTATTTTTTTTTGGTGATAATTAATATTGTTAGATGACTTTGGGGAATATAAAATAAGGTGTTGTGAATATATCCTGAAAAAATCATACTCTAACAATTTACACCATCGTAATAATATTTTTGAATCTAAACTTTCAGACTCGTACATATCCAATACATCGGACTCTTTACAGTTTAAGAAATTACAGATACGGGATATATCTATTCCTTGATCCATAACCCTTTGTTTAATTAAAGAACCTATATGAATTTTTTTAAAGGTGAGGTTTGACATGTATAAATACTTAAATTGTTAAAAGGAAGGCTGAATAAGTAAACTTAGCCAGCTTTCCTTTTTAAGTTTCTGATTAGGATTTCCAAAAACTCCACTCAGTACCATTAAAAACCAGTAATAGCTTTCTGATTTTATCATAAACAATCATTCCCGGTGCAGGATTAACAATGTTTATATGAGGGTCTGTAATACGTGGCAATATCATTGCCTTATTAACATCTTCTAAAACCAAGATACCCGGAGTGGAAGATGGAGTTCCAATAGAAACTTTGGCATTTGTGTTTTCAGTTTTGTTGGTTTGAATACTTGTATCTATACTGTTTGCAGTACTTGCACCATATGATAAATCAAACCATGAGTTCGCCTGTTTTATTTTTACTTTTTTTTCAATAGGATCAAAAATCAATGTTCCGTTAACAGAATTTGAATCAACATTGGTGCTGGTTACATAAGGTAATACAATACCTCTGTTTATATTGCCTGAACCTGATGAGAGAACATCTCCAAACTCTAAAGAAACTGATGGGTTTGTTACGGCTGATTTTCCTTTTCCTATAATAACTTGTGAATGGATAATAGAAGGAAAACATAGGACTGCCGTCAGAATTATATTTTTCATTGTATTTTTATTTAATGTGTTAGTCAGGGCAGCCTGGCTTATTAAAGCATTTCCATTTACTATTGGCTGCATTATTGGGATCTTCTACGTAAATTTTAAGACAGTTTTGATCTGTATCATATATCATCATTCCATCTACAACATTGCCGGCAGCTGTAATTGCATTAATCTGCAATGTGTTGAGCCTGTTGACAACAAATCCCTTTGTTTTAGATTCCAATACGATGAAACCGCTTTGCCTTATCATTGGCCAGTTATCCTGATTTGTTC
This sequence comes from Chryseobacterium indologenes, assembly GCF_001295265.1. GTDB lineage: Bacteria > Bacteroidota > Bacteroidia > Flavobacteriales > Weeksellaceae > Chryseobacterium > Chryseobacterium indologenes_A. The sequence continues at coordinate 3,677 of NZ_LJOD01000023.1, forward strand.
CTGCTCTTCCAAGAGAAGTTATACCAAAATTCGTAGGAATGGATGTTCCATTGATTACAGCTGGTTTGTAACAAGCAGAATTAAGAATAATTTTTACTGTAGTTTTTGCTGTATTGTTACATAATCCGTTTACTGTGTAATCAAATGTATAAGTTCCTTCTGTAGCATATTGAGCATACCATTTGTTTTCAATAAGATAACCGGTATTATTATTGTCAGTCCAGATACCATTTGAATTGTATGGAGCATTGAGATAAGAGAAAAGATCAATTGGTCCTGAAAGATTATTGATACTAAGAGTTATGGTTTGACCTGTTCCAGCATTTGGAGAATTGATACTCATTGAATTAAGATCTAAAAATACTGAAGTATTGATACAGGAACCAGGATAGGTAATTCTGGCTTCATACAATGCAGTATCTGTTGCCGAATTAAAAGGATTAAAAGAATACTGAACGCCAGTAATTCCTGTATCAACTCCATTTTTATACCATTTTATTGTAGCGAAGGACATTCCCTCTAAAACCAGGTTGCCTGACTGTCCTTGACATAATTTACTAGGCTTAATCTTAGGAAGTTTATTTTCTGATACCAGAACATTAACATTAATTATGTTACCACAGTTGTCGATCACCTGAGCTCTATATTTCCCTGCACTTAAACTAGTAAAAACAGGATTTGTGTTGTTATCAATATTAATAGGAATACCATCTTTTTCTACAAGCTTATACTTTAGCGGTGTGATTCCCTGCGCATATAGTACAAGATTATAACTGCCGTCTGGGCAACTGAATACATAATAATCACTTAAGGTTAATCCACCAGGAATAGCTGTGAAGGTATCCAGTACTTCTGTACATTGTTTAAATGTGACTGTACCTGTTTCATAAGTATAATATTGCATTAGGGTTCTGAAGTCGCCTCCAGATTGAATATTGGAAAATGTTGTTGAAATATTTCCAGATATATTAGCTGTAGCTGTCTGAACAGTTTGCCATGTATTATTAGTGTTATTTAGTTTTTGTAATGTAATGGAAGCACTATTAGTATTATTACCACTCAACGAAACATTATAATTGAAAGAAGAGCAGCTGTTCTGAGTAATGTGGTTAAAGCTGTATACAGCCCCTGAAATTACAAAACTACCTGTTACGGTTAACCCGCAAGTTGTAGGGATTTCAACATTATAGGTTCCTGGGGGTAAGTTTCCCAGATAAATTTGATTGTTTGGGGCAACAACTTCAGAACCAAAAGATTTCGGATATGTTGAAGAAAAACCAGCAGGCCCACTGATAATTTTTATTCCTGTTGGCGTTGCACTTGGAGTATTACTTGTTGAATTTGCAGCATCTACAGGAAATAAAGTGACAGATCCTGTAGTACTTCCGCAACCTGGCGCATAATACCTGTTCATAACAAGACCTGTTACAATATTTACTGTTTTTTCAACTGCATTTCCGCAAGAATCTTTAAGCCTTATTGTATAATTTCCGGAAGGCACCGGATTGGTATTGCTACCTATGTTGATTGTTATTGGTGATGTTCCTGAAATAGATGCTATATATGAGCCATTGCTAAAGTTGGTATTGTAATTCCATGGCTGGAATCCTGCGGGATAGGAAATAAATTCCAGACTGTAATTAGGAGCAGCATACATAATGTTGTTGATAGTGATAAATCCATTTCCGCAAGATGCAGCTGACTTCTTTACATCCATTGAAATCACTGGGCTATTATAGGTCGATTGGTAGTTTTTTGTAATTCCGCAGGCATCTGTTAATGTCTTTTTTACGATAAACGACTTACCATAGACATAAGGAATATCTTGTACTATCTTACCGTTGTCAGCAGAACTGTTTAGTATATAATTTCTGACATAAGTAATTCCTGTAGGAGAACCGTCCTGAATATTGATTTCATAAGTAATATTTATTGGATATTTATAATTGGGAACATTTATTGTAGAACCCAGCCTCCTTATATCAATTTTATGAAGAATATGGCTGCAGTCATAAAGATAATTAAAGCCGGTCAGATCTTGGGAGCTGAAATAAAAGTATAGATCCGTATTTGTATCAGTTATTGTAGCTCCGATTACTTTGATGTTGCCACATTGATCTGTTACTGCCACATTATAATTGCCTACAGCCAAACCTGTAAAAGAATTCGAACTTTGAGCAGGTACAATTACAGTTCCATTTGCAGGATTTCTTAATTCGTAAGTGGAAGGTTGTCCTTGGGTTACATTCACGGTGATATTTCCAGAACAAGTATATGAAACAATATTGTTGAATTGTAAAGGAGTATAGTTATTGGCTATGGTAAATGAAACATTTTTAGTGGTAAGGTTTCCGTTTATATTTTCCCTGATCCTGATTGTATAGCTCCCTGCAGGAAGGTTATTTTGTGTAAGGGTAAACGCTGTCTGATTTGTAACACCTAAAGATCCATTCCGATCATTAAATGTTCCGGAACCTGAAAGTCTCTGCAGTAAATAATCAAAAGTAGAGCCTATGGTAGCATTGGTAATCCCAATACTTACTTTTCCGTCACCATTACAGTATTCAGGGGTAACTGAAGGAGAATTTGCTGTAAACTGACCAAAGATACAGGAGGGCAGTATACAAAATAGAATGAAAATTAGTATTTTCTTCATTTGCTTATAGTTTTAAAAGTTATTTTTAAGCGGAGTGTAAAACGTAGATCCGTTTAAATAAATTGGTTTTGCAAATTTAGAAGGCCTACTAATTCAATTTTAAAATAGGCTTTTGAATTTGAATAATTCAAAAAAAATGCAGAGTATAAAATATTGTTAATCAGTTTTTTGTAAAACTTTATTATTGAGTTTTTTTATATAAGCCGATGGTGGCATGCCAATTATTTTTTTAAAAATAATGCTAAAAGCTGAGTGTGAAATAAAGCCGGATTCATCAGCTAAAGTACTTATTTTATAATTTCTGTATTTAGGATTTTGTTCCAGCTTTTTTATAATATAAAAAACTCTTAACTCATTAATGTAAGCGCTAAAGTTCTTATTAAGATCTCTGTTTATCAATTCCGAAAGATAAGTATTATTAGTGTTGAGTGAAGATGATAATGCAGATAATGAAATGTTTTTATCCAGATAACGTTCTTCTTTTTCAAACTCTTTTAACTTTTGTAGTATTGCTTTTTTTTCATGTTTTGACCTTAATATTTTAGCTCTTATTGTTATTGCTAATAATTTTAGAGGGAAAAAGGGATAGGCCCGGAAACAATAAGGAAAGGACTTTGCAAATTTAAAGGTCTTTAAAACTTGTAAAAAAAATAGGCTTTTGAAATTGATGAATTAAAAAATATTATAATTTTAAAATTGTGTAAATCAGGTTACTGGATTATTGTATGTTTTTAATATAAAATGATGGAGAAGTACCGGTAACCTTTTTAAAGACTATTGTAAATGCAGAATGGGAGATAAATCCGCTTTCTTCTGCTAATGTACTTATTTTATAATTCCTGTACTTAGAATTGTTGTTTAATTTATCTATGATGTAAAATATTCTTAATTCATTGATATAGGTATTGAAATTCTTACCGAAGTGTTTGTTGATAACCTCTGATAAATAAGAATTGTTGGTACCAAGTTTTGCTGACAGAACAGATAAAGACAGATTTGGATCAAGATAGCCTTTTGCTTTTTCGAACAGTTGCAAGGCTTTTAATATTTCATTTTCTTTACTTTCAGTAATACCACCTTCATATTTTTGTTTTGTAATTGAATTTTGTTCTCTAATAGTTACTTCTTTGACAAACGAGTTTTCATTAGTTTTTTCTCTTTCTTTATACATTAATACAAACTGATCAAAAGCTTTCTTTTCTCTGATCCGTTTCTTACGCTGTAACAGGTAAATTAAGGAAGAAATGATAATACAGGCTAGGACAATAATCATTATAATTATTGTAGAATTTTTTCTTTCATTTTCTTTTACTTTTGTAGATCTTGCATTAGCTATTTGATTTACAGACTCATTAATTGCGTTTTTTTTGAGCTTTTCTGTTTCTGTTTTTTCCTTCTCATAGAGGTCTTTATATTTTTTTGCTTTTACAGCATTATTTAGACCAAGATATGCATTGGATAAAACTTCGTATACGTTCTTTTTTACTTCTACTGAGCTCTTCGTAAATGGAATTTGAAATATAGAGTCGCAAAGATGTATCGCCTCAGTATATCTTCCCATTTTATTATATAGAATCGCTTTCTGGCCTAGACCTTCAATAATATTAACATCAGATTTTAGTTTTTTTGCCAGATCAATCATTTTATTGTAATACCTTTCTGATAGTTCAAATTGTGATAAATCTTTGTAGTTATTAGCCATTCCCATATTGATAATCATGATAGGAAATTGTTGCACACTATCTGGCTTAAGCTGTAAAGCCATATTCATTGCTTTTTTATAAGCTAATAATGATTCCTTAAAATCCTTCTGTTCATATTTTATATCGGCAATAGCAGTAATTATTGTGGTCAGCAATAGATTTCTTTTAGATTTATCCTGAACCTTCTTTGCAGACTCAAAGGTGAGATTATATTGTTCTGTTGCTTTCTCATATAGTCCCTGTATACTGTACCTTTCCCCAATGGCTCCCTGACATCGGGCCATTCTAAAGAAATCATTATTTTTCTCATAAAGCTCCTGAGCTTTTTTCTTATATATAATACTGTTTTTCAGGTCATCTATATCAGTATAAATATTGCCTTTGTAATCATATATATAGGCTTTTATATATGAAGAACGGGTTGTGTCCTCTATTTTATTTGCTAATTTAAATGCTTTTTCAGGACCTAAAGCTCTTTCTTTGTTTAGAACAGGGGCTAGCTTTGTAAACAAAGCCTCCTGACCGGAGATAACTCTGAAGAAGATAAAATAAATAAAAAAAATATATATAAATTTCTTGCTCATAGATATTTAAATTGTAAAACACTACTAAGTTGCACTGTTACAAATTATTGTGAATATTTTAACTCCTTAGATTATAATATGTAAAATACTGATGTAAATAAGATTTTTTCTATTCAATTAACTTACAAAAATACATAAATTATAAGTCAATTTTTATTAATTTTTATTCTCTTAAAGAAAGAGCCAGGCGCTTTTTTCTTCAGAGAGCTTGATTTACTTAGTAAGTTTAATGACTAGCCAATACGTCAGGCAGAGTTTTTTTTCAATATCAGCCATTAAATATATTCTGGTTACAAGAAAAGTAGATTTGGTTATTCAGGTCTTTCATTTTATTAAGACATTTGCAGAAGTAATATTTCTCCTGAGTATTAAAGAATAATTTCTAATTAAATTTTTAAGTCTTTTTAATTTTTATACTTTAAACCGTTTTTTTTATTGAACATGAAAATGAATAATCCTCCGATAAGAATTGATACAATCGCTGAGTATCATAAATTACGTGGGTTACCACAGCCCCAGCATCCGCTGATAAGTGTAGTTGACTTCTCTAAAGTTAAGTTTTCTTCTGAGAGTTTTGTAAATGGCTTTTATAATATTGCAATTAAAAAAGGGCTTAATGGTAAACTTTATTACGGACAACAAGAATATGATTTTGATGGAGGTGCAATGTCTTTCATAGCTCCCAATCAGGTTCTAAAGATGCAGGCTAACTCGGATGAATTGCAAAAACGTTCCGGTTGGATGTTGCTGTTCCATCCTGATTTTTTATGGAATAGTTCTCTAGCAAAAAAAATAAAGCGTTATGACTTTTTTAGGTACTCGATAAATGAAGCTTTATTTGTTTCAGAAAGGGAAGAAATGATAATCAATACAATAGTTAATAATATCAGCCAAGAATGTGAGTCAAATATTGATAAATTCAGCCAGGATATTATTATTTCTCAGATCGAGACTTTACTTAACTACTCAGAACGCTTTTATCAGCGTCAGTTTATTACGAGAAAAATTACAAATCATAAGATCTTGGATCAGTTTGACATACTTCTGGATGATTATTTGTGTGATAATGACGTTTCATGCAAGGGACTGCCTAGTGTTCAGAGTATTTCCGAGCATTTGGGGATATCTCCAAGTTACTTAACCAGTGTCGTAAAAATTTTAACAGGACATAGTGCACAACAATATATACATCAGATGCTGATTGAAAAATCTAAAGAAAAATTATCAACCACAGATCTGTCTGTAAGTGAAATTGCTTATGAATTGGGATTTGAACATCCACAATCCTTCAGCCGCCTCTTTAAAGCAAAAACAAGCCTTTCTCCGTTGGAGTTTCGAAATTCTTTTAAAAATTAAATACATCTGATGTAAGAAATATCTTTTTTGGAGGCAAAATTGTCTTCAACGTTATCTCACTCATAAATTCTTAAAATATGCTTAATAAAAAATTAGCAATGAAAAATAAGTTCATTGCCACTATTCTTGCGTTTATAATTATCCCAATTTCTGGTCTAGCGACAGATATTTATCTACCTTCAATGCCTAATATGGCTGAAGAATTGAATGTATCACAAACAAAAATACAATTTACCATAACATTGTATCTTATTAGTTATGGTATATCACAATTTTTTTGTGGTGCTATTGTTGACGCTTTTGGCAGATACAAAGTTAGTATTTGCTCATTAACTCTTTTCGGATTATCATTCTGGATAACAGGGCATACCAATAACATTTATTTAATTTACTTTATGCGTATTATTCAGGGAGTACTTTCAGGTTTTGTTGTTGTTTCGAAGAGGGCTTTCTTGGTAGATGTCTACATGGGAGAAAAAAGAAAACATTATCTAAGTATCCTCACTATAGTATGGTCATTAGGTCCCATTATAGCCCCATTCCTAGGAGGCTATTTACAGAAGAATTTTGGATGGGAATCAAATTTTACGGTATTAGCTTTTTTTTCTCTCATTATTCTTTTTCTTGAACTTTTATTTTCAGGAGAAACTATTAATAATATTAATCCATTTCATTTTGAATTTTTATGGTATGAATTTAGGAGAATGTTAAAAACATTAGACTTTCTTTTCGGGATACTTATTTGTGGAGTCAGTTATGCCTTAGTTATGCTATACAATTTAAGCGTTCCGTTTATTATTGAACATCAGCTCGGGTATTCATCTGTTATAACTGGTTATATGTCGCTCCTTATGGGTGTTGCTTGGATGATGGGAGGGTTTGTTGGGAAAGCCATGATCGGAAAATCTCTTCTACTTAAAATACAGTATGCAAATCTTTTACAGATTCTTTTAATAATGTCTATGTTTGTTTGCTCATTTTATATTGAAAATCTTTTCACATTAGTTTTTTTTGCATTTGCTATTCATCTTACAGCAGGGTTTATGTATAATAACTATGTGACATATTGTTTAGGAAGATTTCCTGAATCTGCAGGGATAGCTGGGGGTATAACAGGAGGCACTGCATTTATAATAACGGCTTTATTGAGTTATTTCATAGCTGCGGTTATCAATCCTACCTGTCAAATAGAAGTTTCAGAAGGGTATTTTATTATAGCTCTTACGGGATATATTATTTTTGGACTAATTAAAATTAAAAAGATTCACAATTAAGTTTTGGGGTATTTAAACAAGTTTGTTTTTACTATTGCTTTCCGATATTTGCTAAAGAAAAGTTTAAAAAAATGATGTTTATGGATGTGAAAAAATATGGTTATGCAAAATCAAGTTTGGCAAGTTCTGCTAAATCTTATATAAAAGAGTTCGAAAACTGTGTCTCTGCGTCCGCAAAAGCATTTTCTAGTGTTGTAAAATGTTTTACCTTTGATAAAATTAAGTTACTAATAAGTTAAGTTTTATATTAAGATTTAATAATAGTTAAAATTGTGGCGGAATCATGGCAATAGTTATTTACAAATATTAAAATAGTAGATAGGTGCTGATTGCAGGATTTAAATTCGAGACCCTCACTTTCCGTCGGGTTAGAAACCAAAATAAGCTAAAACATTGTAAACATAGACGTTTACAGTGTTTTTTTGTTTTAGCGCCAGTATAAAAAATCAAATGGCTAAATCTTCATGAGCAAAAATCAGCTGTTCATCAGCAAGCGTTGAATTTTTCTGTTTTAATAATTCTTTTAATGACGATTTGCCTTCGTACAATTCTTTCATTTCCGAACTCAGAAAATCGAAGATGATAACGTGGGGCTGTTTCTTTCAGACATCCTGCATAATTTCTCCGATTCCAGATTTTTTTATTTTGGTTTTTTGATAAGCAAAAAATCAGAGGGTGTAAGGGGAAATGGAGGTTTAAACTCTATCCAATATTGGCGGTCGTCGGTCTCACAATCATTCATAATGCGATAATCGGTAAAGCAGCCGGTTTTCATCCACGGAAGTTCTACCCATTCGTAGCGTGTAGGATGTTCCAGATTAAGTTTTTCAATATTTTCCAGCCAGGCAATGGCTTTGTCAAGGTCTTTCTTTTGTTGTAATGTTTCGGGTATACCTGCATTTTCATTCCGCAGCTGTTCTATCAGTTGAGATTGCTTTTCTTTCAGTAATTGTATCGTAGAGTTCATTATTAAATTTTTTCGCAGGAAAAGGATGTCTTATTTCCTCTGGGTTCAGATAATTGTCAGGTAAATGGTTGTGTTGATTGCCGTCATTTATAAAGCAAATAATGGTCAATTCCTATAGCACTAAGATTTTCAGATATCTTTTTCTGCACAGTTCTTACAACATTCCATTTTCTATTATCCATTGTTTTTTATCAGTTTTCATGTTTTTACTCCTAAATATTTATTAAAAATAGGGAATTATTTTCTTTTTTTAACAAGTTTAAATCTCATCACTTACTAATTCTAAAGTAAAATTTCTTAAAATAAAAGAAGCGCATCCAACTAAAGTTGACCTTTTTAGGGACCTCCCGATTTACATAAAATGGTTTTGGGGCAAACTAGCGAATATTACGATAAAACAGAGAGCTTTGGTTAGCAAAAGAGAGGAATTGACAAAATCTATTATCGAATTTACTAAGGATTTTATGGGAGCCCTAAAATCTCTCCGGGTGCAATGTCAATTAGATTTAACACCATCGGCATGTCGGGATGTAGTTATATCCCGGCGAATATTCCGCAATAAAATAAGTAAATATTTCCTAAATTAATAATGGTTAACTGATAATAAATATACATAAAAAACGTTAATTATTCATTTTCTGGTATTGATTGTCAATTGGTTAAAATAATTATGCTATTAAGGATTGACAACATAAGAAATAATAAAGTATCTTTTATTTTTAATTGTATAAAACCCTATATGTACAAAATTTATGTATTGGCAGTTAAATTAATTGCATTATCGGTCTTATTGCTTTTCCTGTTATCTTCCTGTACTACTTCAGTAGAAAAGGGGGATGATTATCTCTATAAATTTAATGATGAGGTTTCAGCTATTACAAATCAGCCCGAAAAAATAAAAGCATTAGGAAAAAGAGAACTGGAAAAGTACAAAAAGACTGGTGACCGTCTTTATCTGATAAGCAGTAAATATTGCGGGCTTTTTATCCGTCATGGCGAATTTCCGAATATTGATGAAATTACCCTGGACTATGAGCTTCTGAACCTGAATAATAACCAATACAATTATATAACGATTACCTCTAACTTTAATCTGGCTTATCAGTTTGTAAATATTTCTCCTGATCAATCCATGCAGTTTCTGAATAAAGCTATAGAAATGGATGAGAAAACAGGTAAAATGTATATATTACCCCACATGTACCACCTTAAAGGGAATTTATATTACAACAAAGAAGACAATAGTAAAGCCCTGGCCTACTACAATAAGGCTCTGGAAAGCTATATCAAAAGAGGCAGAAAAGATGATGTGCTGTATATTGCTTCAATGTACAATAACATGGGCATTGTATATAAAAAAACAAAAAATATAGACACGGCCATTGAAAAAGCACAAAAAGGAGTCAACATTCTGAAAGAAAAGAAAAATCTCACTCAGGACGAAAAAAAACATATACAGATTTTCAGCAGCCTTCTCGCCACTTACTATATAGAAAAAAAAGAATTTCTGTACGCAGAAAAGCTCCTGACAACAGCACTGGAATACTTCAAAAAAAACGAAGCGTATTATGATGATGCCATTGTTGCTGCAAAACGTCTGATTGATATATACAGCATTACCGGAGAAAAAGAAAAGCATATATCAGTTATTCATTTTCTGACCAGCATAGAACCCAGGATAAAATCTATTCCTTCCAAGATCAGTGTTAATGAAATTCTCCGGAATTATTACTCGGATATAAATGATCTTCAACACTTAAAACTGGTATCCGGGAATCTCTTGGCCCTGGAGCGGCAGCATGATATCATTTCAGAAGAAAAATTACAAAAGGTATCTGATACTTTATATAAATATGTATTACAAAAAATACACGAGGAATATAATCATAAAATTGCCGACAATAAAAAGAGAAACTGGGCTCTTCTGGCTCTTGCATTATTTATTGTTTTGTTTCTGGTCTGGTTAATCACATATATCAGAAAGAAAAATAAAGTAGAAAAAGAACTTCTGGAACAGCAAAAGTACATACTGGAAGAGAATAAAAGATTATTGGAAAATGATGTACAGCTTCATAAAGAAAAAAATAAGAAACTCAACTTAAATCTTAATCTGAAATTAGAAACCGAAAAAGCTCTTCTTGAGAATCTGAAAAAGATAAGAAAAACAAAACATACAGATGTAGAAAAGAATTTGAAAGAATTACAGTTTAAAATCAATAACCTGATCCAGATTGATAAGAAAAATTACGATTTCATTAATGAAAGCTCAATGGAAAACAAGCTTTTTATGGATAAACTGTCTCAACAATTTCCCTGTCTTACAGAGCAGGAGCTTAAATTATGTGTTTACTTCAAGCTTAATCTTTCATCAAAAGAAATTTCTTTACTTGAAGGGATTACTTCCGGAAGTGTGAGAGTATATAAAACGAAAATCAAATCAAAAATGAAATTAGAGCGACAGGAAGGTTTAAATGATTTCCTAAGCAGATTCTAAGCTGTTTTTTGAGTAGGACACAGTAAAGCAGATTACTTTCTTTTTTGTACTTTTATTGAAAGAAAAAATGCTTTTTTAAGCTTTGAGCCGTTTCATTTATTCAAAATTAGTATGAGTAAAAATATCGTCACAGTCCCGTCTGTTTATGAAGTATTTCAGGGCAATAAGAAGTGGAGACCTGTTTTTGCCGTATGTATCGCTCTATTCATTATGGCTAACGTGCTGCTGGATTATTTATATACTCTTTTTCAAAACAGCACATTTTATATTTCAGAATCTTTTCTATTTAGTGCTTCTTACTGGATTTTGTTTTTTCCTTTATGGAGCTTGCTTTCAGCCGGGGTGAAAAAAATGAACAGAACCATATTGAAGCTGACCTTAACACTTACAGCCACTGCATTTCACATTTTTATTTATCCTGCTTTAGTCTGGCTATTGTCTGAAATATTTTATGATCATACATTTCCTTATCAACAGACTTTTAATTTTGCCCTATCAGCTTATTTCATAAAAACAGTGCTTATTTACGGCTTCTCGCTGGTGGCATTCATGCTGTTGAATAAAAAAATAAACCAGCCTCAGGCTGTTATCCGGTCTGATGAAGAACCCTCTAAGCAGAGTTTTATCCGTTCAGTAATTGTTACAGACCACAATCAGCAGAAACTGGCATTGGCAGCCAGTGATATTTTGTATTTTTCAGCCAACTCACCCTATATTAACGTCCATCATCTTTTAAAAAAATACCTGTTGACAAGCACCTTAAAATCACTGGAAATACAATTAGATCCTGCACAATTTGTACGAATTCATAAATCAACTCTTATCAACATTCAAAAAGCTGTTTCGTACAAATCCCGCCTCAATGGAGATTATGATGTTACCCTTTCAGATGGTACGGTTTTACGCATCAGCCGTAACTACGCATCAGATTTTAAAGTAAAGTTTCAGGCTATTCACGGAGTAGAATAAAGGAGTCTCATTCATTATAAACTTAACAAAAAACAGGAACATAAAAACTCATCAGGTTACGGTAAAATTACCTCACCTTACCATATTCTATTTGTGAAAGAATGAATTACGGAATTTCTTTGCTGAAAATTCTGTACTATGAAAAATCTGATGATCTTTAAAACAATTTTTCTCCTGTTACTGTTTATGGCCTGTGACGGACAAATCAATAGTACCCAAAAGAAAAATAATAAGCCGGTGGGAGGGGGCTGTGATGGCTGTGAACTGATGTATATCGGCATTCCTGAGAAAATCCCTTCCATAGAAACCAGTCCCGGATGGAATAAAACCGGGCAAAAACTGATCGTTACCGGAACTGTTTTTCAGCTGGACGGGAAAACACCGGCATCTGGTGTCATTATATATTACTGGCAGACAGATCATACAGGCCATTACACGCCCAGAGATGATATGGATGAAAGAACAAAGCGACATGGCCATATCCGGGGTTGGGTAAAGACCGATGCAGAAGGGAAATACACCATTAAGACAATTCGTCCTGCTCCTTATCCTGATGATGTCCTGCCGGCCCATATTCATTTATCCATTAAAGAACCGGATGTGGAAAACGAATATTATACTGATGAAATTAACTTTGATGATGACATGCTGCTTATTCCCTACAAAAAGAAGCACCCTCTTGAAAACCGGGGTGGAAGCGGTATTGTAAGGGTTCTTTTAAAAGACGGTGTGCAGATCGCTGAACATGACATCATCCTTGGATTGAATATTCCAGACTATCCCAAAAAATTAAAGACATCAAAAATATCAGGCCTTAATATCGGGGAAGATCAGCCTTCATTTATTCCTTTTCATGCTTATGGTTTAGATAAAGGAACACAAACCTGTCCTGTATGTAAGTACGGGCGCTATCACGGTATTTTATATTTTGTAGGAAATCATCCGGACTGGAAAGAAATAAAAAACTGGCTTCAGTTTTTGGAACAGGAAAGTAAAAAACGGGAAAAATATCTGAAGGTTTATTTTGTATATGGAAATGAAAAAAACTACCATAAACAGACCAGGCAGACAGAATTAGAAAGGTTGGGGATGGAGTTGCACATTAGAAATGTGGCTTTAACTTTTGTCCCGTCATTTACAGATAAAACAACGGAAGCTCATCTGAACAAAATAAACCCGGAGGTTAAAAACACTTTTGTTATCTACAGGCACCGTAGCATTGTTGATAAATATATTGATCTGAAGCCAACAGCTGAAACTTTCCAAATGCTTTCCGATGCTCTTAGCAAAACACAGGGAAATTACTTTGATCTGCCGGCACCTGGATATGAATAATTTCAGCAAATAAAAAATGGCCGGAAAAGCTCCGGCCATTTGTAAATTCACTGTTTTTATTTTACTTTTTAATTCCCTTTATTGTTTGTTTGGTTCCGTCCGTCATTTCTACTGTCAGGAAATAAACTCCGGCACTAAGATCTGAAAGACTTAGCTTTTCAGCAGGTTTTTCTATTGTTTTAAGTACTCTTCCTGAAGCATCGGAAACGGATACACTCTTTACTTTTTCTATCTGAGAAATCATAACGGTATCAGTGAACGGATTAGGAGAGATCTGTACTGTATTCTGTTTTGCCTTTACTTCGCTGGTTGCCAGATTTCCTGCCACCACCTTCAGGTCATCTATTCCGAGATACCATGGACTACCGTTAGAGGAAACATCAATCGCAAAATAATAAACACCTGTAGTAGGAGGGGTAAAGGTTACAGAATACGGAACATAGGTGGTAGTTCCTATGTCAGGAGTGATGAAAGTGCCAAGGTCACTCGCACCGGTCATCGTCTGTTGGGTATTTACCCTTACATTTCCTGTATACCCGATATAAGAGGTTCCTGTACCTCCGGTATTATAGTTGAAAGCAAATGTATAAACCGTACCGGCTGTCATATTGAAGCCTGGAGTCCACAGTTGACTTGCATTGGTATTACCATAGGCTATTCTCATATAATTAGGTGCTGATTTCGGAGTATTATAGCTGGTGGAGCTGGTGGACGTCCAAGCTTTGGTTCCTGTTACAGTCTGCCAGCATCCCGGTACAATTCCGCTTCCGAGGCTTGTCATACTGTCGAAATTCTCAGTCCATGGAAGATTAAAGGAAGCGCAAGGGGTGGCAAAAGTTAACGGTTTCCATATTCCTTTAATTCCGCCACAGTTGGATCTCAGCCATAAATAATACGTTGTAGAAGCACTTAGCCCCGGAATATTTGCCGTTGTTACCCCGGCGCCTACAGAACCTATAGGAGAGGTGGTTTCTGTTGGAGGTGTAGAGCTGGTGGAATAATAGTAGTCATAGCCGTCCGATGGTGCCGAAGCCGGAGCACTCCAGCTGATCTGGACGCTTTGTGAAGTAGGTAACGCTGTAATATTGGTTGGTGACTGACATGCCGGAATAAAATTAGAAGATACCGCAAATACATTGGCTATTCCGGTTCCCCCGGTTTTAGCAATTGTAATGCTTTGAATGCTTTTACTCTGATTAGCCGCATCCAGTACCAGCTCTTTCTGATACAGTCTTGGGTTGCTCCCGCCTCCGGAATCTGTGGCATTATCTGTAAGACTTATCCTTCCTATTCCCTGAATGGCATAACCTGCTCCGTTATACCAGTCCGGTAAATCAATTCCGGTAAAGACCTGGTTAGAGCCGTCTGAGAAATTAACCGTGGCCGATATCGTAGATGTTCCGCTTCCGCTTGTTGCAAGAAGGTAGAGCTTTAATGCTGTAGAAGGGATTGCCAGGGTAAGTGTTCCCGGGTCATTGATTGTTGCAAGACGCAGTGAATTGTTTGCATCCAGAGAAGCCAGCTGATAGGATAATCCCGGAGTGGCAGCTACAACGGAATTGATCACCCCATTTACCGGAATTCCAAAATTTATAGATGTACTTGAGGAATTAAGCTGAAAGTTTCTGGCTACAAAAGCATAGTTTACACCATCCACATCTGAAGTAGTAGTGGTATTAGCCGCTCCGATGCCATTGGCAATAACGTCAGCAGTAAATCCTGATTGAATCTGCAACGTTTGATAGTCCTGTGCAGAAAGTGCTGTGCACGAAAAAGCCATGACCCCTACGGATAAGGCAGTGAGTAGTTTTCTTCTCATATTTTAACGTTTTAAAAGATTTTCATTAGGTTGTTCATTTTCATGTTGGCGTTTTTTATCAAAAAATTAACATGAATCTTTTTCAAATATAGATTGTTTGATTATAAATGTATAATTGTATTTTGTCATTTTGTTAATAAAAAAATAACAAAATAAAGTTTTTTGATTTAATAATGTATGATATGTTTAATAGTGTTGTGAATATTTTAAATATAACTTAAAGTGAACGTTACATTTTTTAATTTTAAATGACCCTAATAAAAGCCAAACCTTCAGACCAAAAATCTGAAGGTTTTAAAAATGGCCTATAAATGGCGGAATATGCTCATATCCGTTGTTATAATGGGGTTGTGCTGCGATAAATACTTTTCAGCTTTTCCAGGTTTATCCGGATAATGTCTCCGTTTTTAGTTTTATGTTTCTTCAGAAGAGACTTTCCGTTAACAGAAATTGTTTCAGTTTCAATAAGCCTGTTTAACCGGGAGGAAGAAAGAGCCAGCCCGATTCGGATAACAGAGGAAAACCTGAGGTTAAACTCAAAAGGATACCGGATGGTAAAGACTGCCGTTTCACAGTTTCCCTTGATGAGATCTTCTAAAGTGGTAGTATCATGCAGTATATCATATTCTACACTTTCCAGGTCGGCTTCAGCATTGTTTTTCCGTCTTATCTCCTGGGAAAAAGCGTATTCCCAGGCTGTTTCCGGGTCATTTTCCATAAACTTTTTATAGAGCTCAGTGTCGATTGATTCTGTTCGTACACGGGAAAAGATAGTCATATTATAGGTGTTGCTGCATTTTGTGCATCTGTAGATAAGCCAGATATCAATATTTTTTTTCTGGGCGTTCAGTCTGAATTTTTCACTGCAGTAAAATTTTGTGCTGTCACAATGGCTGCATCTTTTTTTGAGAAGGGGAGTGTTCCTTGCTTTGATCTCCCATATATGTTCTGTACTCATTATAATGGTCTTGCTTAGTATTTCTGAATAATTTTGACCTATTATTCAAAGGATCCTTTTTTGCAGGACCAAAGCTAAAAGCATGAGCAGCAGACGCTGGCCACCCTTACAGGCAGTACAGTGAATAATAAGGTGAAATGAAATAGAGCCCGGACAGAATTACCCGGACAAAAGAATGGTCAGCTGCAGTAAATGAAGCTGATACTAAGCTGTAATAATAAGTTTAAGAGTGTTTCTCAAAACAGGTTATTTTACTTTTACAGGGTAAAAATAGTCAATCTCCCTGAAACTTTATGGGTTTATTGATGATTTTATTGAGATTGGAAAGCTTTTTTCATGGTTTTATCGGATATTTACTGTTATAACAAGACAAAAATTACTTTAACTTTGCCAATTGAATGTGGTATGCAGGATATTAAATAAAGTATCAATGGCAGCATCATTTAAAAGCTCATACTGAGTAACTTAAAATTTAGCGGATAAACAATTATGAAATATAAGTTCTTAAATTTTAAATTGAGGAAAATTGTTCATTATTCATTAATCCTGTGTATTTTATTGATACAGGTTATTATTGCGGTATTTTTCTACACTGAATCTGTCAATGGTAAAAAACTCAAGTTTATTAAAGACCAGCTGGAGGACAGCAGGGCATTGGGTGGATTAACTGATAATTCAAGAAAAGATTTCATGGATGCACAGAAGTATTTTCAGAAATATATGGCTACCCAGGATGATAAAGATCTGAAACTCTATTTTGAAGCGCTGAAAAGGCTTAGGAATAATTTTGATAAAATCAATCAATACGAAAATATTAATCCAAGGCTGAAAACCAGTCTTGCCCGGCAGAAAAAAGATACAATGGAAGTGATAAAGCTTAAAACGCTAATAGATTCCGTGTACCAGTCTTCTCAGAATCCGCCGGCTAAAATTGAAGATAAGCAATATGAACCGAAGAAATACAAAAATAACTTCGAGAACCTGAGCATAGAAACCAAAACATATTCTGATACCGTTAAAAAGAAAGGCTTTATGGGAAGGCTGAAAGATGCAATAACGGGGAAAGTTGAGGTGAAAAAAGAGAGTACGGTGATTACGCTGACCAATAATAAAACCGTTGATCTTCCCGGACTGAAATCGGAAATGGATAGTACAATGAGGTCAATGGACAGGCATTATGCAGGTGAAGTGAAAAAGATTAAACTCTATGCTGTGAAAAGCCAGAAGGATAATATGCATTTTTACAGTAATTTCGGAAAGCTGCTGATATATAGTAACGGTCTGATTGATGTATATGATAATGCCATTAAAGATTTTAAATCCGAGCTGGAAAAAGAATACAATGAGCAAAGTTCAGCCAATAATAAGATCAGAAGATATCTTGTATTGGGATTAATGGTGCTGATGTTCATTGTATCTATCCTTATCATGTACTTTACAAGAGTAGCATTTATCTATGAAAGAAAGCTTAATGCGGCAAATGATGAAATTAAAAGAAACCTTAATTTCAAAAACCGCATTCTGGGAATGCTGAGCCACGACTTGAGATCTCCGTTGAAGATTATTAATATTTTTATTGACAAAATTCACAGGACAACGAAAGATGATACGATTAAAGATTATCTCCAGTCGATAAAATTTACCAACAGCACCCTGTTGCTGCAGTCTAACCAGATCCTGGAATATACTAAAAATCAGGATGCAGATAAAAAGCTGATCAACACAGTCTTTGATCTTAAAAATGAAATCAATTCTATTGTAAAGGTTATTACGCCTTATATAGAAACCCGGAATAATAAATTTGTGGTAACAGACAGGATTCCTGAAAACCTGACCGTGTATTCAGACAGTATAAAGATCAATCAGGTGTTCATGAATATCCTTGGAAATGCCAATAAGTTTACAGAAAACGGACAAATTGATCTTACCCTGATTACAGAACCGGCAGGTGAAAACAAGATTTCCCTGATCACTACAGTAAGTGATACGGGAGTAGGAATATCAGAAGCGGACGTTAAGAAAATTTTTGAACCCTATTATCAGGGAATTGTGTCTGATGAGATTGATAATCTTGGGGCCGGGCTAGGATTAAGTTTATGTAAGGAAATTGTAGAGCTTTTTAATGGTGAAATATCCGTATCAAGCAAGCTGTATAAAGGAACAACAATAACATTCAGAATGAATTTAAATATCAATAATAATGGAAATGCCAATTGAAAACAGGGAAATTAATTTCCTTTTAGCGGATGATCACAGCATTGTAAGACAGGGAATGGAAATCGTTGTCAATGATATTGCTCCTAATGCCAGAATTTATCACACCTCATCCTTACAGCAGATTGTGGAGCTGGTAAAAAGCAAAGAGATAGAAATGGCTATTATTGATGCTCATTTTCCGGAAGGAAACAGCCTTCATATCATATCGCAGATGAAAAGTGCGAATCCTGATATTAAAATTTTAATCTTTACAGGACTTGAAGAAGACCTGTATGCGCTTAAATTCATAAAAGCAGGTGCCAATGGCTATCTGAGTAAGCTGAGTGAAGAAGAGGAAGTAAGAGATGCCGTTACAAAATTTATACAGACCGGGGAGTACTTTTCAGAGACTTCACGCAACCTGCTGGTCCAATTCGTCTACAACCCAAACCTCATCAATCCGTTGAGCAGCCTCACCAAAAGAGAGCTGCAGATTGCCGAAATGTATGCAGACGGATATGGAAACCTTGAAATATCCAATCATCTGGACATCAAACAGAACACAGTGAGCACTATTAAAAAAAATATATTTGATAAATTAAAAATAGAAAACCTGGTTGAGCTGATCGACCTCATCAAAACCCATCATAAAATATAATTTTTCCGCTTTCAGCTTCTACTCATCCAAGTCATTTATCGATAAATATCTATGCCCTTATCGATGGGTATCGATGTAAATTATGGTGCATCCTGTTCCGCAATGTTGTTACTTTGTATCAGGAAAGTTTACTAATAAAAACATAAGTCAGTGAAAGATGAATGTGAAGTAGTAAATGATCACTTGCCTTATAGAATAATAAACACAAATTATATAAAATTATATAAAAACACAAATGATGGAAACGCAAGTGATGAGATGAATAGATGTGTATGCTTGACCTTAGAGTCCGCTTCTTGAAAGCTTATTATTAAAAAAACACAAATTAATATAAAGAAGTTTAATTGGTCTTTTAGGTTAATACTACAGTTAAAAAGGGAGCTGCTGCTCCCTTTTTTATTTTAATGATTTTCTGGCTTACCAAAAAGAAATCAATTTGGAATTAAGGACAAAAATTGTTGAGTAAATAAAAATTTCTGTTATCCTGAAAAATGCTTTATGAACACGACAAGAAAAAAACGTGTCCTTTTTGGATCCCGATATCTCAGGTAATTTCATGCTTAATTTTAAACAAATTGCTTATGAATTAACTCTGAGCATTGTGGGCGCTGTTCCATATTTCTTTTTAAAAGCAAAGGAAAAGTGTGACAGGTCTTCAAAACCTACTTCAAGATAAACATTCTTAGGCTTTTTATGATTCTCTGTGATGTGGTAATAAGCCAGTTCAAGTCTTTTACTGATCAGCCATTTCTGTGGACTGATATTAAAATGTTTTTTAAAATCACGGTTGAAGGTAGACAGGCTTCGCCCCGTTAAATATCCCAGTTTCTCCAATGGCATATTGAACATGAAATTCCGTTCCATGAAATTCACCAGATCAACTTTTCCCGGATTGTCAAAATTAGCAAGAACCCGGTCTACATCGGGATTAATTGTTCTGAGGATCGTAATGGCTTCTGTGATTTTAATCGTAGCTATATCTTCAGGAAAC
This sequence comes from Chryseobacterium indologenes, assembly GCF_001295265.1. GTDB lineage: Bacteria > Bacteroidota > Bacteroidia > Flavobacteriales > Weeksellaceae > Chryseobacterium > Chryseobacterium indologenes_A. Next base: position 23,637 of record NZ_LJOD01000023.1, read on the forward strand.
GTTCCGTTCATATCAAAATAAGGAACCAGTGAATTCAGAAAACTGTCCAGCAGAGGATGATTGTTAAAGCTGTAGATACGCTGCTCCGGAATGATGGTCTCCGGAAGATCAACCTTTTCGTAGAAATGTTTCAATCGTTCCACAGACAGATGGAGTACAACTGTTTTGTGGGGAAGTCCTCCTTTAGGGTAGTTGACAATAGTAGCTAACTGGTTTCTGGGAATCAGGAAGGTATCACCTGCACAGAAATTATAGGTCTGATCAGCCTGAATAATCCTGGTTTCGCCGGAAATGAACCATACCAGCATATGGTCTTCAAACATGAGATCCGATTTGAACAGCTTATCCTCATAGCAGGATAATTTAATCTCTTTAGTCAGGTATTTTGAGATATGTTCCATGATATAGAGCCGCTTTTAAAGAATTAAATATAAGGAATTTTATCTGTCCGGAAATACGGTTATGCACTCTGACCTCCATCAATCAGAAACTCCGATCCGGTAATAAATGAAGCGTTATCACCCGCAAGATAGGTGATCAATTGGGCCACTTCAGAAGGCTTTCCGAACCTTTTCAGAGGTATAGATTCCAGCATAGCATTTTCCAGGCTGTCATTAAGACCTATCTTCTGCATGATCTCCGTTGCTACCGGCCCCGGGCTTACAGCATTCACCCGGATGCCCCGGTCTGCCAATTCCAGGGCTGCTATTTTCATCAGAGTATTTACTGCCGATTTACTGGAAGCATATACAGAGGCCATACGCGGAGAGATATGCGCGGAGCTGGAAGACAGGAGAATAACAGAGGCATTATCATTCAGCAAAGGAATGAAAGTACTCAAAGTAAAAAAAGCCCCTTTGAAATTCACATTCATCACTTCATCAAAGAGTTCTTCAGAAGTCGTTTCTATAGAAGCAGTCCTGGTAATGCCTGCATTAATCAACAGGATGTCTATTTTACCATAGCGCCGGGCAATTTCAGAAGCCAGAGCTTTGATATCTGTTATATTTGATTGATCGGCCATGATGCCTTCTGTACCAAGCTTTGTGCAGGCAGCATCCAGGGCATCTTTTCTTCTTCCGGTTATCATCACAGAAGCTCCCTCACGGATGAACTCCTCCGCTGAGGCATATCCGATACCGCTGTTACCTCCCGTTACAACGGCAATTTTATTTTGTAATTGATTCATTTCTTTATTTTTTATGAGTTCATTGATTAATCCACATTGAAGGTGATTCCCGTAACTTCTTCACTCCAGTCCCAGAGGCGTTTTGCACTGTTTTCATGCAGAGAATAGGGTTTTACACCTTGGGTAACCGTATCTTCAAAGGATAGCGGTGCAACCTCCACATCTTCGCAGTACACACCGCCAATGTCATTCAGTGAAGGGCTGGTAGCACACCATACCGTAGTGGCGGCCCCTTGGGGGATTGTTTTTAAGGAAGCCAGTACTTCCGGAAGCATATTTCCCTCATCATCAGTAAACCCCATTTTTTGGAACAGTTCCAAAGGAGCTTCTCTGCCAAGTTCAGTTCCTGCGATTGATCCGGGGTGTAAAGAGTAGGCCCTTACTTTACTCGATTGGCCCCGGGCATCCAGTTCAAGAGAAAAAAGATTAACGGCCGTTTTCGACTGTCCGTAGCCCAGAAGCGTTTCATATTCACGGGTAAGGAAATTAGGATCTTCAAAGTTGAAAGGAGCGAACTGGTGTCCCTGTGATGATACATTCACAACTCTTGCTCCGTCTGCGCTTTTGAGAGCTGGCCACAGCCTTGCTGTTAGCTGAAACTGAGCCAGATAATTGGTTGCCAGCTGAGATTCAATACCCCGTATATCTTTACGGAAAGGAACCCACATAATCCCTGCATTATTGATCAGCAGATGCAACGGCCTTCCCGAAGCCAGAAACTTTTCCGCAAAATGATCTATGGATGACGGATCCATAAGGTCCATAGCTTCAATTTCTACATTATCAATTCCATGAAGATTTTCTCTTGCTTTTTCTACATTTCTGGCCGGAACGATAACGGTTGCTCCGGCAGCAGCCAGGGTTTTCACGGTTTCCAGGCCTATTCCTGTATTTCCTCCGGTTACAACGGCGGTTTTGCCTGAAAGATCAATTCCTTTAATAACTTCTTCTGTTGTTGATTTTGCATTAAATCCTGAGTTAAGAGGCTTTTGTAGCGCTCCCTGATAATTTTTGGTTTCCATTGTTTTGTTATTTAAATGTTACATGACAAAGGTATTCCGGAATTTCATGCAGTGTTTTGCTGTAAATGTCAATTTACTTTGCTGTAGCTGTCATGCAGAGTTAGAAATAACATTATGGATTTGCATAAATCAGTTATGATGTTTTAGCTATATTTGAGTTCAGGAATTAAAATCATTGAGAATCTAAATAGATTGATATGCCAATACCCGGTAATATAAAAAGGGAACATGTGTTCCAGGCGATTATTAAAATCGACAGAGAAGGAATTCCTCCCAAAAGAAAAGCTCATTATTATAATTTGGTTTATGCAGGAAAAGAATACCCATGTAAACTTATCATTTCCTGGGCAAATATTTTCATTAATGATGTGGAGTTGAATCCTGATCCAAAAAACTTTACAACTTATCATGCTCAGGATTATCTTCAGAAATTAGGCTTTACAATTATTAATTTTAAGCCTTAAAAGAAGTTCCCGGGTCAATATGCTTACAGAAATCTCATATCGTCCCCAATATCCACTAAACAGCTTTGTGGATTATATCTGGATAGGGAAATCCCCTGATCTCAGGATGAGGTTTGTGCATCATGCTGCCTTATTTACCGAACTTATATTCAGCTATGGAGACCATTATACAGTGGGAGGAACGAATACAGAAACAATTACCGGTGGTGCAGGACTTCAGATTATATCCGGATTAAAAATGCAACCTTTCGTGACTGAGACAGCAGGTGTTTACGGATGCATAGGCTTACTGTTAAAGCCCTTCTGCTATGGCATGCTGATCCGTGAATTTGGAACCTGTACCATGGAAAACATTTCCGAAATCTTATATAAATGCCTGTTTGATACTGAAAACCCCGATTTTGAAGAAGCAGAAAAATGCTTGCTGAAAATATTCGGCACTATGCAGGCAGATCCTTACCTTACGAAATTTGAAAAATATCTGGCTTTCGGGATGGCAGGAAAAGGAATGCTTAAAGACTTTAGCGGTCTGCTTCCGATTTCCCAGAAAAGTTTCATTCAGAAATTCCGGAAATATTATTGTATAACTCCCGGTGAGTATCTTAATCTTTATAAAATGAACAGAGCGGTTACGCTCCTTCAGAATAATAAATCGGACAGATTAACTGACATAGGGCTGGATTCAGGATTTTACGACCAGTCTCATTTCATCAGGGTATTTAAAAAGTTGAGCGGTCAGACTCCAAAAGAATTTTTAAAATCACGGATGAGGTAAATTCTGTACAATTCTGAATCAGGTACAGGAAGTAATTTTGTACTGTAATTTTAAATTTGAATTTGATGAACCAGAAAAATAAGGTGTTTATTGCCACAAGCCTGGACGGATATATTGCTGACAGAAACGGAGAAATAGACTGGCTGCTTTCATTACCGAATCCCGATAATGATGATATGGGATATAAAGAATTTATCTCATCTGTTGATGCTCTTGTCATGGGCCGGAATACCTTTGAAGTTGTGTGCGGATTTGACGAATGGTATTATCAGAAACATGTTTTCGTACTGAGCAGCAGCATGACAGAAATTCCTGAGAAATTCACAGATAAAGCTTCACTGGTAAAAGGAAGTCTGAAAGATGTTCTGAAAGAAATTCATGGAAAAGGTTTTCATAATTTATATATTGACGGAGGAAAAACCATCCAGAGTTTTTTGAAAGAAGATCTGATTGATGAAATGATCATTACCCTCATTCCTTATCTGCTGGGTGGAGGTATTCCTTTATTTGGAGATCTTCCTGAAATAATGAAATTTGAATGTACAGATACAAAAATCTTCTTAAATTCTGTTGTTCAGAATCGTTTTGTCAGAAAACGGTAAAAAGATCTGAACAGGGCAGAATTCCGGTATTCATAATATACATTTTGAAAACAAAGGCTTACATCATGAAATCTGCCCTTCACGAAGCAGGTGTTCCTTTTTTGCGGAGATGTACAATTTCTAATTTGGGGGTGATGGATCCTTTAATAAATTATTTTTTTATGTAAAATATTTATTAAATTTTAAAATTATATTAAATTTTTACCTAATGACTCGTGATATTTGCATAGAAATAAATCTATAAATTTAAGAAGATATTATCTCCATTAAGGTTGTAAATACTGATTTTTATATGGTATTTTTGCCTTTTTGCTGTTCTCTTATTAAGTATACTGTTATTAAATATTTCCATGATAAATATTTTTACATTTAATTTTTTTCTTAGCATTACTATGCCTGGCCATAAGAAAATCATTTTTCTGCTCCTTATTATTTTTCATCCCCAATGGTATTCTTCCCAAAACCGGAATGAGCTGATGAAAATTGATAAGCTGCTTTTATTGTCGGATAGTTGTGCGCAGGTAGATTTTGGTAATGCCTTGAAGTATTCAAAAGAGGCTTTGGCTAAATCGGAGAAAGCTGGAGATTCAGAAAGAAGAGCGTGGGCTTACTATTATATTGTAAGATCGTTGATTTTTTTCAGGAGGTTTGAGGAATGTGCTCCCTATCTTGAAAAAGGGATGGAGGAAAGGGCGGTTCAGCAAAATAATATACTAAAGGCTTCTTTTTTGAGCCTGCAAGCTGCTTATTACAGCAGAATGTCTCTATTTGAACTGGCCTATCAGAATAATCTGGAAGTGCTGGATTTATTGAAAGGAAGAACAGATCTGGTGTCCGAACTGATTATTTCAAATATGTATATCGGCATTGCAGACTATTATACAGAATTGAAAAATTATAAAGCCGCACATCTGTATGCCAATAAAGCTATTGCTGCTTCTGAAAAAATTACCATGAATAATTATCTTTCTGCCAAACGGATTTACAGAGGCAGGGCTTTTATTTATTTTTATAAAAGCTGGATTTATCTGCAGGAAAAAAAGCCTGCTTTAGCCTATCCTTTTGTTCAGAAGGCTTATGATCAGGCAGCTCTTGAAAAATATCACTATCTGGCTCCCTTTTATGAAATCTATGGAGATTACTATTTTCAGACCTATGATTATAAACGTGCTATTGATTTTTATGTAAAGACGGTAGAAAATAAAGAGAAATTCATGCAAAATTCTGCCTATGTAGATTCTAAAATAGCGGAATCCTATAAAATGCTGGGTAATCATGAAAAAGAAATTGATTACCTGAAAAAAGCAGAAGCCCAGCATAAACTGGACTTGGAAGATGACAAAAGGATTGTTCAAAAAGAAGTCGATAGAATTCTGCTAAAGAAACAGAATGAAAAATCAGATTTAATGAAAAGAAATATACTGATTATTCTGTTGGTAACAGCTGTTTTTATTGTATTGCTGGCAGTAATTATAATACGTTATCAGAAGATACGGAAGAAAAAAAAAGAAATTATCGGAGAGCAGAATATCAGGCTCTCTGAAAAAGAATCAGAAATAAAAGAAAAGGAAGAGAAAATTGAAAAGCTGCAGCAGAAAGTCTCTGAGTCATTTTCTGAGCTCAGTGATCTGGTAAAAAGCAACTCTTCTCAGTTTTGGGGAAGATTCCAGGAAGTCTACCCTGATTTCTGCACAAAAATGCTGGAAATAAACCCAATGTTAAAAGCCTCTGAACTTACTTTCTGTGCTTATATCTATATGGGTTTTTCTACCAAAGAAATTGCAGAGTATACTTTTAAGGCTTCTAAAACCATAGAAAATAACAGGTATAATCTGAGAAAACGGCTATGCCTCAGTCCGGAAGAAGACTTAATGGTCTGGATCAGAAAATACATAGACGGAGCTTAAATAGTGCTGTATTTTTATAAAGGGAACCTGTAAAAGGTTCTTTTTTTATGCCTGCTTTTTTCGGGAATTGAAAAATCATACATCGCTTCAGTAGGGAAAGGTATATAATTCTAATTTTTCCTGTTGAAATCATTAGTGAATTTAATTCTTGTAAATAATTGATAATTAGTAATTTTAATGAATTAGAGGGCCTGATGAGGGCCTGTTTTTTTTTGTTTTTCTGGTGAGTTTTATTCATTTGCAGTTGATTTTACAACACATTGATGACATCAGAAAAATACGATATAGCACTAATCATTTTATTACTTGTTATTTCAGTTTCGAAACTCGGAACCGGAATTATGATGCTTCTTATAAGGTCTCCTGTTTTTCTTTCTTCAGGTGGCAAAAAATAGTTTTCTATCCTGTGGAGCTTAAAAGATCAACATGCCCTTTACGTAAAAGAGCATACAAGACCCCCACCTTTATCACATAGGTAAGCCCATAACGATATGAACCGGTTTGTTTCTCCAAAAACACATATTCTTTAGAAATAGACCGATGTTCTGAACATCAACAATCAATTTATTTAAACTATAAAAGATGATGAATAAAAAAATTTTATTTCTCTTTTCATTACTGCTTGCCAGTATAGCATACAGCCAGTGCAGTGACAATATTCTGAACTGGGTACAAACCCGGAAAGATGATCCTAACCGTGGAGGGTTTGGATTTAATTACGGAAGCGATCCCTATGTTGTATCTGATGACGATGCGGGAGGAACTACCATTGCTAAAGGAAATTTTGCAGCTCCGTATACCGGAGTGAGTATAACGACCAATAAACTGGAATTTGACATTGCATTTGATGATTATAATGATGGTTTAACAACCGAACTGTGGGTAAATGGAGTTAAATATATGAACATGGTTATTCCCAGGGATAATGATCCTACTCCTTATTATATCGCTGATTATAATGACAGAACAGTATATGCCCCTGCAACTGCTTTCAACGGAGCAATGATAAACGGTCAGCCTTCAGTACAGATACAGGAATCTAAAAGGGATGCTCCGGCAGCATCTACAGGCTGGGTAAAAAATCATATTGTTTTAACTTTTCCTTCAGCGCTTAATATAACCTCAGGAAGTATTGAGATCAGGAATTATTATCCCTATCTTACAGGAACTCCCAATGCCCTTTCACAAGGAGATTATAGATATTATATAAAGCTGGCGGTATGTACTCCCTGTACTACGGATACTTATCTTTCACAGGGGCCTAATAACGGTGTAAGGCTTTATAAAGTCAATACTACAACCAATCCTTTTACGTATCCTGCCGTAGGAAGCTCTTCAGGAGTTACTTATAATGCTTTGGGAGCTCATCCTAAAGACGGATACCTTTATGCGATGCTGGATAATTCAAACGCTGTACTGAAAATAAATCCATCAACAGGAGAAATTACCAATATCGGGAATATCTCAGGATTGCCATCTATAGCTTATTCCTCAGGAGAAATAGATCAGAACGGCAACTATTATGTAAAGGCCGCTGCTGCTGATAATAAACTCTATAAGATTAATCTGGCCACCCTTACAGCAACTACAATTACTTTAAACAGTTCTTTTTCTACATCAGATTTTGCCTATAATATCAATAATGGACTGCTGTATGGAGTGAATGCTTACAGTTTTGGTCTTGGTATTGCAGGCGGGCAGCTATTTTCAATTAATCCTGCCAACGGAAACGTAATTCCTATCGGTACAGTAGGTTCTGATATAGGAGATGGGAACGGAACGGGTGCGTTTATCGATCTGTTTGGATCAATGCTTGGAGCTGCCGGTGATATTTACGGAGTTCTGAATGGCGGTGGATTCTATAAATTTAATATTTCTACAGGAGAAAGAACACTTATTTCAAGCTCACCTTCACTTTCCAATGGCGCCAGTGACGGAGCACATTGTGTAAACTCTCCATTTGTTTTTGCAGCAGATTTATACGTGACAAAAACTGACGGGAAGACAAGCTATACGGCCGGTTCAGTCAATACCTACACCATTGTTGCCGGAAATAATGGCCCGTTCGGAGTACAGGGAGCAGTTGTCGCAGATGCTGTTCCTGCAGGAATACCAGCTGCTAACGTAAGCTATACTGCTGTGGTTTCAGGAGGGGCTGTAACTGCAGTTTCAGGAACCATGACCGGAGCAATAAATGATATCGTGAATCTTCCGGCAGGAGGGAAGGTAACCTATACCGTAACGGTGAGTATCCCTTCATCACTTACCGGAAACCTGAATAATACAGTTTCCATAACCTCTCCGGCCAATAGTACCGATTCCGACACCGGGAATAATACGGCAACGGATACAGATACCTATCGGGGAGTATGTGCCAGACCCGGAGATTTTAGCATCGGCGGACAACCTACTAAAATGGGAATTACCATTCAGCAGAAACAGAATGCATGGCCGGAAAACATTCCGAATGGTTTTATGGCATTAGAATCTAAAACAAAAGGTCTGGTGATTACAAGAGTTCAGAATCAGAACAGTATTACAGATCCGAAAGAAGGAATGCTGATGTATGATATAGAAGCAGCATGCGTCAAACTCTATAACGGAACCACATGGAACTGCATTAAGAATACATGCAGCACACCTGCTCCAAGAAGAATTAAAATTGGGCGTTATGCCGGCTATACCATAGGAGATACCAACTTTGCAGCCTTCAACAGCCAGCTGACCAATACTGCCAATTACGGGCCGACAGGAACATTCAAAGGAGTAACGGGGTTTGACTTCTCTGATATTGCCGGTATACTTGCCACAAGTACAGGAGTGCAGCTAAGAAGTAATTTTGATATCATCAATACCGGATACAATACCATGTCTGCCGTACAGGCTAAAAACATATCAGATTTTGTAAAAGAAGGCGGGGTGGCTATTATTAATCTGGATACCCAAAGTGCTTTCAATTTTAATGTAATACTTAATGCGTTTGGCATAACAGGAAGTAATGGTACAGGGGCAATAAATGCACAAAGTTCTTCAGTTCAGCAGCTAAGTGATGTTTTTGGTGACACCAGAAATATAGCTTTGTCCGGGGCAGCTACCCAAGGTCGTGTAGCGGTTAGCCAATTGCCGGCAGGAAATATAATATACGCTTCAGAAACAGCTTCAGGAGGCGGTGCAGCAGTCTGGACGTTAGGCGGTGAATATGGAGGACGTGCCATCTTTATTTGGGATGAAGGACTTTTCAGGGCAACAGCTTCTGTAGCCGGAACAGCCATTAATACTCCTCAGGAGAAATTTATACATAATATCATAGCTTATGCTTTAGGACAGCTGGGCTTCCAACCACAAAATTAGCAACAATGAAAAAAATAGTTTTAATCATGATTCTGGCCATTTCCTCACAGGTCTGCGGCCAGGTTGCCATAGGAAAAGAAAGTGTGAACGGTGCATCCACCATTTTAGATTTTAATAATACAGCCGGAAATACTAATGGAATTATACTTTCTGCCGTAAATGATATCTCCGGAGCATTATCTCCAACATCTACAGATAACAACGGAACTTTTCTGTTTGATAAAAGCGATAAGAAAGTAAAAATGTATGAGAACGGAACCTGGATTGAATTAAGCAATCCAGGAAACAGCTCGCAGATCATAACGAACACAAGCGCTGAGTCTGGAAAAAGTCAGGGTGTGATTATTGGAGCGTCATCCAGCAATGCCAAAGGAATTTTGGTGTTAGAATCGCAAAATAAAGCAATGCTTCTTCCTCAGGTTAATACCCCTCATACTTCTGTAAAAAGTCCTTACCCGGGAATGATGTGCTATGACACGGTAAGTAAATCATTGGCGGTGTTCGATGGCTCTAACTGGAATTATTGGAAGTAATTCTTAACCGGAAAGTTTCCATTAATCAATTAAAACACAATTATATATATCATTCCGTCCTGCCGGAATCAGTTTTCCGGCGGGGCTTTTAAAATAGAAATGGAAATGAACTTCAAAGACATCCATATAGGAAACATTATTCAGAATGCAGTTAAGGAAAGTGATCTGGAGCTTTCCAGAATCTGTAATTTCTTTCAGTGCACAGAGCAGGAAATAGAAGCAATGTATGGTTCGGAAAGTATAGATACCCATCTGTTGCTGAAATGGAGTAAATTTCTGGAATATGACTTCTTCAGAACCTATTCCCAGCATCTTATTCTGTATTCACCTCCTTCCCGGAAAATGAAAAAAGGAAAAACAAAAGAAGTGACAGGTCTGCCGCAGTTCAGGAAGACGATTTATACGCAGGAAGTCATAGATTTTATCCTGGAACAGATACATTCTCAGAATATGACCAGAAAAGAAGTAATAGAACGTTATGCCATTCCCAAAACAACACTTTTCAAATGGATTGAAAAATATAACAGATAAAAATTATGAAAAAATACAGACAGCCCAACTTTAAACAGATTTATACTGATATTCTCGTCAATAAATACCCGGATAAATATAATGCATGTGAAGGATTATTACTGAAAAAAGAACTTCTGGCCTTAGATGTCATGAAAATAAACACCCTTATTTTCGGAATATCTGAAAAGAACAGCCAGAGATACCGTTCCTATAAAGAATCTGATATCGTCTGCATGCTTGAGTACCAGAGAAAAAACAAGCTGAATAATACCCAGCTGGCCATTCACTTTAAGCTAAGCAGAAATACCGTAGCTAAATGGAAAAAAATCTTTCTGTATAACACAGAAGCCTGAGAAAGATAAAAAATGGGGAAAGTGTATTTCCCATTTTTTTTGTAGTTTAGTTTTCAGCATTAAAAAATCACCTGAATGACAATGTTTATAGTACCGGAAACTTCTGAAGCAGAAGCAGATATCCTGAAAGAAAAGAGAAATCCGCAGAACTTTCCGAAGAACATAGCATTTCCTTTTCCTGAGCAGTATAAAAACCTGGTAATGCCCATCAGAACCATTGAAATATCTTCAGAAACTATCCTGTATAATACTGTGGAAGCTGTTTCCGAAAACAAAGAGTCTAAATGGAAAGATTATTGGTGTTTTGCCGGAAACGGACAGGGAGACCGCTGGTTTTTGAACAAAGAAAACTCCGTTTTATTCTATGATCATGATGCTCCTGATGATTTACAACCTATGAAAATCAGCTTTGGCCAGTGGCTTCAGATGGCTTATATAATCCGGCTGCTGGACAATTATTACGATGAATATGAGATTATTCCGGAACCCGTACAGCATGGCTTTTATAAAGCATTAAACAGCATCAGTGCAGGATTGGGAGAACGTTATCCATTTATCGAATGAAAATTATATTATGCCCAAAACGGTTCAGAATAGCCATTTTAAAGAATAAAAGAATGAATATCATTAGGTAATGATGAAAAGTATTGATGGATAATAGTTATTTTTGCCAAAATCCTGTTTCCTAATGAAGAATGCCATAAGCTGGGTATTGATTGTATTTCTCACAGTTTCTCTTTTGCAGAACTGTTTAAATACCCGTGTTCAGAAAGAATTCCGGCAGAAGTCTTCATTTCTCGCAGAATTAAGGGCATTATATTCTTCAGGAGACCCTTCAAAATGGCCCAAACCAATTCTCGATCCTGACGCTGTTCCTTATTTTTCCGAAATAGGGCATCTCCCGGAAGTGAGCTTTCCGGAAGACAATCCATACTCTGCAGATAAAGCATTACTGGGTAAGACCCTTTTTTTTGATCCACGGCTTTCCCGGTCCAACCAGATTGCCTGTGCCTCATGCCATGATCCGGAATTGGGTTGGGGAGATAACAGAACTTTTTCTTTCGGACATGACCGGCAGCTGGGCATCCGCAATGCAATGACGATTATGAACTCCGCTTATGCCAAACCTTTATTCTGGGATGGAAGAGCGTCATCATTGGAAGAACAGTCCCATATGCCGATTCAGGATGAACGCGAAATGGGTGAGCATATTGATATTGCCACAGGGAAAATTGCAAAAATCAATGGCTACGGAATCCTGTTTGAAAAAGCTTTCGGGGATAAGACAGTAACCAAAGACCGTATAGCCAAGGCGATAGCCACTTTCGAAAGAACCATTAAAAGCGGAACTGCAAAATTTGACCTTTTTATCAGCGGAAAAGCCGATGCCTATTCTGATGATGAGCTTATGGGGCTGCACCTTTTCCGTACCAAAGCGCAGTGTATGAACTGCCACAATTCAGGATATTTCTCCAATAACAGGTTTGAAAATGTAGGAACCGCTCTGCTGGGAGAAACAGGAGAAGATTTGGGACGTTATCTGGTGACCAAAAAGCCGGAAGATGCCGGGAAGTTCCGTGTACCGGGGCTTCGTGAGGCTGCAAGAACAGGCCCCTGGATGCATAACGGTTCCATGACAAGCCTTACGGAAGTCATACAGTTCTACAGCAAAGGAAACCCTGAATATGCACAAAAACGATCAACTGTTCATGAAGGAATTACGCTGAATTCTGAAAAATCAACTTTTGTAAGATTACTGGATCTCACTGATCAAGAAATCTCACAATTGGAAGCATTTTTACGCACACTGACCACAAAAACAGAAAGAGTAGTACCGCCTGCTTTACCAAAATAAAAAGATTTTTAAGCCAATCAGGAAATAGGAGACAGCTTCATATTAACAAAAATCTCCATTCATTGTAATGGAGACTTTTAGTTGTGGATTGATTTAAATAACCTGATAGGTTTAATTAGTTATTTTAAAATAAACTCTATTTTCCTAATCCTGTCGCCCAAGGCGAATTTGCACAACCTGCAGAAGTGCAGCAGACGTGTCCTCCGCCTGCTCCTCCATTGGCGAATTCTACGGCTTTACTAGGGGTTAAATCAGTCATAACAACAGAGATATATTTTCCATCACTGGTTTGCCGCCATTGTCTGGCATGACAAAGACCATTATCAATAATTCCCCCATTAATGCTCTTTTGCTGTTCTCTGGTTAAGGCAACAATTCTTTGTAATTTTAACATAATAAAATATTTTTTTGGATATGGATTGGTCCGGACATTCAAGTCAGCCGGATTTTCTGACTAGTCTTGTATGATTTTTTGCTTTTGTTGTATTAGGTTGGTGTTTATTTTAAATGTTTTTTATAAAAATACATAAAATATTTAATTGAATTATTTTATTTAACGAATTTTATTCGTATTTAATTTTAAATTATTAAGAGATGTAAGACCTTATATGATATTAGAATATTAGGTCAAGCTTCACCTTAAGGTAAGGCATTATACTTATAAAAAAATCAAAGATTTTTTCTCTTAATCAATCTTAAAAGCTAAATACCCTTAATGGTTTAAAAAACAACTGAAGTTGATATATTCAGAATTGAAATCAGCGATTGAAATAATTTCCGCTCTTCATCTTCCAGCTCCCTTCCCCGAAAACTTTTCGTAACTTTATCCATATACAATCATTTCACTATGAATATCAGTCTTTCATCAAAAAATGCTTTAGTAGGAGCTGCCACCCAGGGAATTGGCGCCGGAATTGCCCTTGAACTGGCCAGATGCGGAGCCAATGTTACCATCATGGCACGGAATGAAACCAAACTAAAGAATATGGTGGCCTCTCTTCCTGTTGTCAGCCCCGATCAGAAGCATCAGTATCTCGTTGCTGATTTTTCTGATTTTGAAAAATACAGAGAGATCATTGCCGGATATTTTCAGAATCATGCTGTAGATATTCTTGTGAACAATACCAATGGTCCGGAGCCGGGTTTTGCTTTGGAAAAAGAAACTGATGATTACCAGAAAGCATTTGACCTGCTTTTTAAAACGGTATGCGAAACAACATTATTGGCTTTACCTCACATGATCAGGCAGAAAAACGGTCGGATCATCAATGTGTCTTCACTTTCCGTGAAAGCTCCTATTGGAAACCTGGCGCTTTCAAACACAGTCCGTTCAGCAGTGATCGCCTGGGCAAAAACCTTATCCAATGAAGTGGCACAGCACAATATTACCATCAACACTATTCTCACCGGCTATTTCGATACGGAAAGAATCCAAAGCCTGATTCACCACGAAGCTCAGCAGACAGGACTTCCTGTTGAAGAAATTCTAAAAAACAGGGAAAGTAAAATCCCGATGAAAAGATTAGGGCAGCCGGAAGAATACGGACATCTGACAGCCTTTCTTGCATCAGAATTTGCTTCTTATCTTACCGGAGCCAGCATTCCCTTAGACGGAGGACTGAACAATACCTATTAAAAAAGCTGTACTTTCGCAAATGACATGAACTAAACTCATAACCGGATGAAAATGAATAACAGGGTTAAAATTCTGAGAGAACTGCAAAACCTTACCCAAACTGAACTTGCCGAAAAATCTGGACTCTCTTTAAGGACTGTTCAGAGAATTGAAGCCGGAAATACACCCAAAGGTTTTACCCTTAAAGCCATTGCGCAATCTTTGGAAGTGAAGCCTGAAGACCTTATCCCAAATCCGGATAATGAAACGAAAGCAATGGTGACAGACCGGGCAAAAATGATTAATTTATCTGCTTTATCCGGGTTGATTATACCATTTGGAGGAGTTATTCTCCCTTTGATTTTAACCTACAGAACGAAGGATCAGGAAAATAAAAAACTGGGAAAAGAGATTGCAGGAGTTCAGATTATTCTGTCCGCTGTTTTGTCTGTATTAATGATCTTAAGTCCGTTTGTTCAGAAAGAGCTGATGATGAAATTCCCTCTTTTTCTTCCCATTCTAATTAGTTTTATTGGGCTTAAATTATGGATCATATTCAAAAACGGTACCAGCCTGAATCAAAAAAATGAGCTTGATATTAAACTGAAAAATAATTTTTTGTAGCTTCATTATCTATTTTAAGGAATGTACAAGCCTCTCTCTTTTTCTAATGGTTAATTTAACTCTGCACTTCAACAACCCCCATGTAATATTCTGCAGCTTCCGGATGTCTTTAAAATAAGAAAACAGAAATTTGCTTTCGGGATAACATGATAATCATGAATTCGGAATTCTGTTAAAAATCTGTCTGAAAAAATAAATTTACATTTTTAATAAAAAACTATGTAATGATCCGTTGCGTCCGGTTGTCTTAATAAGTATTGGAATTAAATATTTATATGAAAAACTGGTCTTTTAAAAAATGGAACACTATTTTAGGATGGGTGGTCTTTATCATTGCATTAATTACATATACCTCTACCATTGAGCATTCACTCAGTTTCTGGGACTGTGGGGAATATATTTCTTCTGCTGTAAAGCTTGAAGTAACGCACGCTCCCGGAGCGGCATTATTCCAGATTGTAGGGGCTGTGGCCAGCATTTTCGCGATGGGGAACGTAGAGAATTATGCTGTGGTCATCAACACCATGTCCGCAGTATTCAGTGCATTTACCATTCTTTTTCTGTTCTGGACCATTACCCATTTTGTAAGAAGACTTCTGAACAAAGATTTTGATGAAATAACAAAACATCAGGAAATCTCTATTCTTTTTGCCGGGGCTGTAGGAGCTTTGTGTTTTACGTTTTCGGATACATTCTGGTTTTCAGCAGTAGAAGGAGAAGTATACGCTATGGCCTCTATGTTCATTGCTTTGCTGGTCTGGCTGATCACGAAATGGGAAAACGAATACCAGGCATCCGACAATGAGCGGTGGATCATCCTTATTTTCTTTATCATTGGTCTTTCTGTAGGGGTTCATATGATGTGTATGCTGGCAATTCCTGCTGTTTGCCTGGTGTATTACGCCAGAAACTATACATTTACCTGGAAAAATTTCATCTGGGCGAACCTGATTACTTTAGGAATTCTGATTATTGTTTTCAAAATTATCTTCCCGGTTATCATGACGATGTTCGG
>NZ_LJOD01000024.1 GCF_001295265.1 Chryseobacterium indologenes
TAAGACTTCCTGAGCTGATGCACTCAGGACTGTGCATATCACTAATGCACTCATGTAGAGTTTTCTCATTTGGTTTTTATTTTTTTTATTACATGTTTGCAAAATTAACATTTATTAGCATGTATTAAGTCACCATTGAAGAGAATTATTATGAATTTTATCACTTCATGGTGTTTTTTATACAATGATAAGTATCTGTTTTGCAAATGTATTTCTATGAAACGACAGAACTTGTCGTATTTTTTCGAGAAAATTATCTTTTAATTAATAATAGAATATAGATCAGGAAATTTTATTGAAATTGACTGGATCTGTATAAATGTATTTATTAAAGAGGAATCATTTTCTTTTCATTGCATTTTTCTTCATACTTACAATTGTTTATCGTAAAGAAAAAATGATATTCAATTAAAGATGTTTCGGACATGTAAATAATACAAAAGACAGTTCCGGAATCCATCTGTAAAACCTACCAAACGGATGTGTTTCCTTATTAAATAGGGTTGGAAAGACAGATGTTGTAAAAAATAAAATGAAAATATTTCCAATATTTATTCAAATAAACCTCGATTGTATCGGGGTTTTATTTTTATTGTGTCATTTTGTCATATTTTTTTAAATGGTATGGATATTGAGAAATTGAGAGTGTAAATTAAAATATAAAAATTAGAAAAATTAAAAATATTATGAGTAAAATAATTGGAATTGACTTAGGAACAACCAACTCTTGTGTTGCTGTAATGGAAGGGAAAGACCCTGTTGTTATTCCTAACGCTGAAGGTAAAAGAACAACACCTTCTATCGTAGCATTTACAGAAGACGGAGAAAGAAAAGTGGGAGATCCTGCCAAAAGACAGGCTGTAACGAATCCAAAGAAAACTGTATACTCTATCAAAAGATTTATCGGAACTCATTTTAAAGAAGATGCTAAGGAAATCTCAAGAGTACCTTACGAAGTGGTAGCAGGACCGAATGATACCGTAAAAGTAAAAATTGACGACAGAGAATATACTCCACAGGAAATTTCTGCGATGATTCTTCAGAAAATGAAGAAAACAGCTGAAGATTATCTTGGACAGGAAGTAACAAGAGCAGTAATTACTGTTCCTGCATACTTCAACGATGCCCAGAGACAGGCTACTAAAGAAGCTGGTGAAATTGCCGGTCTTAAAGTAGAAAGAATCATCAACGAACCTACCGCTGCAGCGTTAGCTTATGGCCTTGATAAAAACCATAAAGATCAGAAAATCGCAGTATATGACCTTGGTGGTGGTACTTTCGATATCTCTATCCTTGATTTAGGAGACGGTGTATTCGAAGTATTGTCTACCAATGGTGATACCCACCTTGGAGGTGATGACTTCGATGATGTGATCATCAACTGGATGGCTGATGAATTCAAAGCTGAAGAAGGAGTAGACTTAAAAGCTGATGCTATCGCTCTTCAAAGATTAAAAGAAGCTGCTGAAAAAGCAAAAATCGAGTTATCTTCTTCTCCTCAGACTGAAATTAACCTTCCATACATCACGGCTACAGCTACAGGTCCTAAACACTTAGTGAAGACTTTAACGAAAGCTAAATTTGAGCAATTATCCGCAGATCTGGTAAGAAGATCTATGGAGCCGGTTGCTAAAGCATTAAAAGATGCCGGATTATCCACTTCAGATATCGACGAAGTAATCCTGGTAGGTGGTTCTACAAGAATCCCGATTATCCAGGAAGAAGTTGAAAAGTTCTTCGGTAAAAAACCTTCTAAAGGAGTTAACCCGGATGAGGTTGTAGCTATTGGTGCAGCTATTCAGGGAGGGGTATTAACAGGAGATGTAAAAGACGTATTGCTTCTTGATGTTACCCCGCTTTCTTTAGGTATCGAGACAATGGGATCTGTATTCACTAAATTAATTGAAGCGAACACTACCATCCCAACCAAAAAATCTGAAGTATTCTCTACAGCTTCTGACAACCAGCCTGCTGTAAGCATCAGAGTAGGACAGGGAGAAAGACCAATGTTCAACGACAATAAAGAAATCGGTAGATTCGATCTTACAGATATCCCACCAGCACCAAGAGGAGTTCCTCAGATTGAAGTAACTTTTGATATTGATGCTAACGGTATCCTAAGCGTATCAGCTAAAGATAAAGGAACAGGTAAAGAGCAGACAATTAAGATTCAGGCTTCTTCAGGTCTTTCTGATGAGGAAATCGAAAGAATGAAGAAAGAAGCTCAGGAAAATTCTGCAGCTGATGCCAAGAAGAAAGAAGAAGTTGAAATCTTCAACAAAGCGGACGGATTGATCTTCCAGACTGAAAAGCAATTGAAAGAATTCGGTGAGAAACTTTCTGCAGACAAAAAAGCAGCTATTGAAGCAGCTCACGCAGAATTGAAGACCGCTTTTGAAGCTAAAAATGCTGATGACGTAAAAGCTAAAACTGAAGCGTTAGATGCAGCATGGATGGCAGCTTCTGAAGAATTATATGCAGCTGGTCAACAGCCAGGTGCTGATGCAGGTGCAGGAGCTCAAAACCCTGGAGGTAACAATGCAGGAGGTGAGGATGTACAGGATGCTGACTTCGAAGAAGTGAAATAATAGACATACTGTAAATTATTTACAGATCATCATAAAACCGTTGTAGACATTGTTTACAACGGTTTTTATTTTTTATAAAGCCTTTTTCTGATAGGAGGAGGCAATCTTTATCTGGGGTTACCTGCTGCTTTCAGCTTTTTTCCGATCTTTATCAAAATATGGATATGATGAAAATGAATTTTAGCAGAATGCTTGCCGGTTTGATGATATTTTGCTGTACTTTGATCTACACTCAGGAAAAAACGGAAAATATAGATGGAGTTTACAAAGCCAAAGGTGCCGCTTTTGTCATCAACAAAAACAAAACTTTTCTGATCATGGCTTACGGAACACTGATAAAAGGAACCTGGAATATAGAAAAAGACCTTCTTTATTTAAAGCCCCAAAATCCGGACGCCAAATTCTATGTCTATGCACGGAAAAACCCTTCCATTAAAGCCGGAATGCACATCAGCTTCATGGGAGATGGTATCGGAAATGGAATTGTAGTGGGGGAATTTCCCAATAAAATGCAGCCGCTTTTTAATGAGAATGCCAATTGCTTTGATTATCCCAATGTTCATCTGTTTAAAGAAAAACCGGCAACCCTTGCTCTGCTGGAAGAACAGAATGATGAAAATGAAAGGGGAGCGGATATCCCCAAACTGATGTACAATTTTCCAACCGGTGATTACAATGATTTTATTGTTCAGCATATGCAGGACAGCCTGTACCATAATGATTTTGTTTTTAAAATAGCCAAAAATGGGTTATCCGATCCTGAGGATGACTCAGGAAAGATTCTTAAAAAATCTACAGTGAAAGAAGCATTTCCTAACGAAGAGGGACTGAAATTTATAGAGGGTGCTTTTAACCGGGCTTTTGCTGCGGATTATAAATTAGTTAACAATGCCTATAATACCCACGATGATATGGACCGGGAAATTAATCCGGAAAACTATAAATACGATAAAGTAAAGAATGTATATGTAAATCCGGCAGTACCGGCAAGACAACTGGATTATAACAGTAAAGATTACCATTATGATGATGTTTTGATGAAATTTGACAGAATCACAGGAACCTCACAGCCTCAGACATCAGTAAAAAAATTACCCAATCCTGTATTTACCGCCAATTGTGACAGGTGAAAATAATGAACAGGGATGAAGCTCAATAAAATAATATTTAGCCCCATTACAGAATTTCTACAAAAAAGACACCCGGATAACCAGGTGTCTTTTGTATGAATGTTAATGGGTATTAATAGCCGTCATTCTGCTTCAGATTAGGGTTGGCGGTAATATCGGCGGACGGAAGAGGGAATATATTATACTTTTCGGCGATTCCTTTGCCTGCCTGGGTATTTCCTTTCCAGCTCCAGGTATAATCAGCTCCGGTAAATTTATTGAAACGGATCAGGTCTGTTCTTCTCACAAGCTCCCAGGAAAGCTCTCTTGATCTTTCATCCAGAATAAAATTCAGGTTCAGGTCAGAAGAATTAATAGCTCCGTTTCCGTTGTTGTAGGCTCTGTTTCTTACTATGTTCACATAATTAAGGGCAGTAGAAATGTTTCCTGTTCTTAAATAGGCTTCTGCGGCTGTCAGGTAAGCCTCAGAAAGGCGGAACATCGGGAAATCGGTGTCTACATAGGCGGCATCTGAACCGGCAGTTCCGGTTTTGGAAACGTTTCTCCATTTGGTAAAAGCATATCCGTCCTGGAAGGTTCCCGGAAGGGCTGCAATATCTTTTTTGTGCCCGATGTTGAAAAACAACGCTCTGCTGTCATTTTTGGTAAAAGCATTAGGATCCGAAGTATTGAAATTCTGATCCACAGGCTGGAATTTATTGACGAATTCAGGACGCAGGCGGATATTTCCCCATCCTCCGGCAATACCCATATTCAGATAAGTAAGCATGGTTCCTCCGGTTTGTGCCAATACAAAGAATGTAGTTCCTCCATATGTTTTAGAGTGAATACCATCCATATTCAGAGACCAGATGATCTCAGGAGACGTATTATTATCTGCCAGGAAGTTGTAAAGATATTTCGGCGAAAGGCTGTAGTGGCTGCTGATTACTTTTTCCGAATATTCTGCGGCTTTTGTCCATTGCGGGGAACCCGTATAGACCTGGGCATTCAGGTAAAGTCTTGATAAAAGGAAATCGGCAGCAGTTTTGTCCACTCTTCCATATTCATTGGCTGTGGGAAGGGCGGTTTCAATTTCTTTAAGCTCATTTTCCACATAAGCATAAAGCTCCGTTCTTGAAATCTGCTTAGGCAGAAATTGTGGGTCCAGCTTATCAGCATCAGTTACAAAAGGTACATTTCCGTATGTATCCAGAAGAACCCAGTAAGAATAAGCTCTCAGGAAGCGGGCTTCAGCACGGAAATAGTTTACCTGCTGCTTAAAATCAGGATCATTGTGGCCTCTTTCCGCAAGTTTGCTGTCGGTAGTCTGTCTTAAAAATTCATTGGTATATCCGATGATCTGGTACAATCTTGCGTAATATCCGTTCAGAATGGCCGTATTGGGGTCCCAGGTATTGGTGGCAAGCTGTCTTAGTCCATTGGTTTGTGAACCCATAATCGCTTCATCGGTTGTAAGGATCTGGATATAAAAGGCAAGACGAATGAATGAGCTGTAACCTTCATCAAAATTACCCATATCCGGATCACCGGTAGGCCCTTCCTGCCCGCTCAGGCATAATGCGGCATAACATTTGGCAAGAACCCCTTTGTAGTTTGCCGGGTTGGAATAAATCTGTTCTCCCGTCACCATATTAGGGTCAATAGGAGCGGTATCCAGGTCATTAACACATGATCCCGCTGTAAAAAGAAGTAGTATAAACGGTAGTATATATAAACGTTTCATCATGATATTATTTAAAGTTAACATTGAGCCCGAAAAGGAAAGAGCGCGGCCTTGAATAGATATTATTGTCAATTCCCAGATAGACTTCAGGATCCAGTCCGCTGTATTTGGTAATGACAAATACGTTCTGTATAGAGAAATTTACACCCAGATCAAACTTATCACTGATGTTTTTAAAATTGTGTCCCAAAGTGATGTTATCCATTCTGAAGAACGATGCTTTCTCAAGAAAGAAATCTGAATACAGCTGAAGATTGTTGAATCCTTGTTCTGCGGTATAAGTCAAAATATTGCTGTATGTTCCGTTTGTTGGATTGGTTTTCGATTTATAATCTTTGGATTTCACATTGTTATAAACATAATTCCCAAAATTGGCATGACCATTGAATCCAAGATACCAGTTCTTATAACTTACTTTTGAGGAAATCCCGAGATAAGACTTCGGCATCGGGCTCTTATCTTTTACAAGGCCGCCTTTATATTTACCCTCAATGGGTTTTCCGTTGGAATCATATTCCTGCTGATAAAGATAAAATGTATAAGGAGAATACCCAATCGAATGAATCTGGATGGTTCCCGCGGTAGCCCCGGAAACGTTTCCGATATTTACCCCATAATCAGGGCTGTCTACAAGGGTAAGTTTAGTGATTTCTGATTTATTGAAAGAAAGATTCATGTCCAGGTTCCACTGCCAGTTATCAGTTTTTACAGGAATGGTGTTTAAAGTAAGTTCAACCCCTTTGTTCTCCATAGATCCGATGTTGGTGTAAATCATATTGGTAAGATTGGAACCGGCGGCTACGGAAATCTTGTTCAGAAGGTCATCCGTTGTCCTTTTATATACTTCTACCGTTCCGGATACTCTGTTTTTCAGGATTCCGAAATCTAAGCCGATATTGTAGGTAGAGGTTGTTTCCCACTTCAGATTAGGATCGTAGCCATTAGGTCGGATCGTCTGGTAAAACTGGTTCCCGAACTGGTACATGGCATTGGACTGGCTGAAAGTGTAGGTCTGCATCCATTCATAATCTCCGCCTATATCCTGCTGGCCGGTCTTTCCATAGCTTAATCTCAGTTTTAAATCGGAGAAAATATTTTTGTCTTTCAGGAAACTTTCTTCATTGATTTTCCAGGCAAAAGCGGCAGAAGGGAAGAGGCCCCAGTGATTGGCTTTGGAAAAACGGGAAGAACCGTCATTTCTTAATGTCGCTGTGAAAAGATATCGGTCTTTGAAGCTGTAGTTCAAACGTCCGTAAAAAGAGACCAGGTAATATTCAGATTGGGTAACGATATCCCTGTATATTTTAGATCCTGTAAGATTGGTCTGGCTGTCGTCATAGCTTTTCCAGAATTTCTGCCAGGAATAACCTCCCATCACATTAATCTTATGGCTTCCGATACTTTTGTTGTAATCAGCATAAAGATCCAGCTGAAGGTTTTTCTTTTTCTGTGTATACGCTTCTACAAGTCCCTGTCCATCACTTCCGATAGAAGTCCATGAAAGAGGGGAGTTGTCCGGAACGAATACGTCACCGTCACTTTTCAGCATGTCAAAACCTGCGTTGACGTTTAATTTCAAATCCTCAAATCCGTGAACTTTATAATCCATCTGGATATTACCGATATGGCGAACTACTTTAGATTCGTCTTTTCGCAGATCAAGAACAGAAACAGGGTTGGCTCCTGCCTGTGTGATCGGTTTTCCTGAAGCATCTGTCCAGATAAAATAACCTAAGCCATATGGAGAAGAATTGCTGTACACCGGGCGGGTAGGATCAAAAGATGCCGCACCGCTTGCAGGATTGGAAATAAAATCATTATTCTCAATACTTGGCTTATAATTCAGGTTAACATTCAGGTGTTTATTGAAGAAAGACGGATTCAGGGCAAGGCTCATATTCATTCTTTCGTAGGCATTTTTACGGATAATCCCTTCCTGATTGGTGTAGCCTAAAGATAAACGGTAAGGAATTTCCTTAACGGCACCCGTCATACTGAAATTCTGATCATTGCTCACCGCAGTACGGTAGATCTCATCCTGCCAGTTGGTATTGGAGGTTCCAAGGCTATTAATAATCGTACTGTTACCTGCATATTGATTTTTCATGAAACTTCTGTATTCATCGGCACTCAGGACATCCAGCATTTGGGGATTGTAGCTCACCTTGGTGTTGGATGAATACTGGTATCTGGTCTTTTTGCTTCCTTTTTTGGTGGTAATAATAATCACTCCGTTGGAAGCACGGGAACCGTAGATGGCAGTGGAAGAAGCATCTTTAAGAACAGTATAGCTTTCTATATCATTCGGATTGATCATTCCCAGGATATTGCTGGAACCAGAAGTAGCAGAATTATCTATCGCAATTCCATCAATAACAATCAGCGGATCATTACTGGCTGAAAGCGAAGAACCTCCTCTGATTCTGATGGTAGAGCCGGCACCGGGTGCTCCTCCGGGAGAAATAATATTTACTCCGGCAGCTTTTCCTGTCAGTGCATCCTGCGCGGAAACCGGACTTCCGTTGTTTTCGCTGTCAATTTTTACTGTAGCCAGTGAACCTGTGGCATCCGATTTCTTTACCTTTCCGTATCCGATGATGACTACTTCATCAATTTTTTTCTCCTTTATAGCCAAAGTATCTGATGCAGAAAAGTTATCTGAATTTTGTACAATTGCTTTTCTGGCTGCTGTTTTACGGAGGATAACCGTATTGTTCTTTATTTCATATTCCAGCGGATAATGTTTCTTAAGGTAAGTAAGAGACTGCTCCAGAGATGAGTAATTGATGTTGCTTTCATCAATAAGAACATCCCTAAAATCTGAACTGGAATACAGGAACTGAACTTTTGACGTTTTGCTGAGTTTGTCAAGAACTTTGGAAATGGGTACCCGGTTTACTTTTTGCTGAGCAGCCGGAGAGGTCCTGTTTTGCCCGTAATGAAGAGCAGGTGTCCCGATTGAAACCAGTAAAACAATGGATATTATTGTTTTTTTCATAAATTTGGGAGTTAAACTTTATTAAACTTTCGCGAGTTGTAAGAGTTAATCCGGCATCGATAACGCCAATTATCGGTGCTTTTTTATTGTAATTCTATTTCTTTGTCTGATATTTTTACCGTTTTCAGGCTGAAAGGATAACATATGGCAGATAAAACTTCATCCAGATTTCCGGAGAAAGATCCTCTGATCTTTTTCGTTTCATATTCTTTCGGATAACGGATTTTTATATGATATACCTGTTCCAGTTCCGAGATAATTGTTCCGAAGTTATCATCTTCAAAAGAAAAATCCCGTTTAGAATTGGCGGCATAATAGGTTTGTTTTGTATTTTCGGTTTTCTGATTCCAGCTTTCATTGGGAAGTAAATAAGTGGTTTTTCCATGATGGCTGATCATTACCTTTCCTTCAAACAATTCCACTTTCTGGCTGCCGGTTGTCTGATCCAGGAAAAATTTCGTTCCTAAAACCTGAACTTCAAAGTCTTTTGCATTAATCCGGAAGGGTCTGGCTTTATCCTTGGCAATATCAAAAGTAGCCTTACCGGTAAAGGTGATTTTTCTGTCCTCTTTGCCAAAATCATTGGAAAGAATAAGAGTACTGTGAGGTTCCAGCACAATATGGCTTCCGTCCGGCAGATGAATTGCCCTGGTATAATCAGAGCTGAAATAATACTGTGCTTTAGCCGGCTCCTTAGGTACGGGAGAGGGAGTATACCACAGCATGAAAATTCCGATGAGTACAGCTGCGGCAGTGCCGGCAGTCCAGTACAGTTTCCTGTAATTATTTTTACGGGATTTTAATTTACGTTCAATACCTGCCCTGATACGGACATCCGTAAG
Organism: Chryseobacterium indologenes; assembly: GCF_001295265.1. Classification (GTDB taxonomy): domain Bacteria; phylum Bacteroidota; class Bacteroidia; order Flavobacteriales; family Weeksellaceae; genus Chryseobacterium; species Chryseobacterium indologenes_A. Next base: position 9,285 of record NZ_LJOD01000024.1, read on the forward strand.
GTCGTCGATCTTCTGGTTTTCCCTGTAGGTTTCTTCCCAGTTATTTCTGAAATTCTGGTCTTCCATAATAGTCTTATTTAGTATTACGCGTAAATCTTAAATCGTCAACCTGTAAAATCAATTTTTACAATACTATTTTTTTAAATATTGATATCAGTGTTGTGAAATTTTATAGAGACCGGGTTAGCGTTTCCAGATAGGTTCTCACATCCTGCCACTGGTAATATGGGTATTGGTCAGTCTGAACCGGAATATGAACTTCTTTTTCATTATGCAGGAACTTAACCAGGATATCATTCTTTTTATTTCTGTAAAATATCATTTGTAAATTCGCTGCCATCGGGGCTGCCTGGAAAGTATTCCAGACTTTATATACATTTTTAGGATCTGCCTCTTCTTTGTTCATTCCCTCAATATTCAGAAAAGCGAGCAGCGGGATGATGTTTCCATCGTGGCCAAACCGTAAAGAAGCTCCCCTTTTGTTATTTTTAATATAATCATCAGCTTCAGCCAGGATATTTTTAACCAGAGGAGCAGCATTGTTCTTTACCAGGCCTTTACTCAGAGGAGAAGGGCCGTCATTCACATAGGTCTGGTAATTAACACTTTGGTAAATATTGAAAATTTCGTCTTTAGTAAACAGGTCATAGAACGAAATATCAGTTTCCAGGTTCTGCATATCGCTGGCAATCCAGTAAAACGCTTCCATTACCTTTTCCGGGTTTATATTCTTATAGATATAGTCATCATTATTGAAAAGGTTTTTGATGAATCTTCCGGTCTGGAAATTATCCTGTCTGAATTTTCTTTTTTCCTCCTGCCAGAAATTATCTCCCGCACGGAAATCAATAGATTCTTTCGTATGATGGTTAAGATATTTCATATACTTATCCGAAGATTCCATGGTAAGATTAATTTTTGGATTGTAGGCAGTAATTTCGTTGGAAAAATAAGCCATGCTGAGGATACATCTTGGTACTACTGTGGATTTGGCAGTCACTATGGCATTCCCTTCGAAAGCCTGAGGATTATTTCTGATCATTCTCTGTGAAATCTGCTTATGTTGTAATGCGCCGAGCTCGGTAAGATCTCCGTTGTGTCCTTCAGCCTGTATCCAGATCTTTTCAAGCCTTTGAAGAGCTGATTTTCCAGTTTCCGTTAATGCATTATTGGTCGCTGCTTTTTTCAGGATACCCATTACCCCGGAAAAATCTTTTTCGTTGATGAGCCAGCGGGAACCATGTCTGCCGTAATGACTGATGTAAAACGGCTGGTATCCGGAAGGAACAGGGGTGAGTTTTTGGATAGGAGCTGGATAAGCAAGATATACGCCGCCTGTGTTTCTCAGATCGGAAGTGATCTCTTCCTTGGTCGTCTGTGCGTTATAAAAAACAGTAGCGGAAAGTAAAAAAAGAAATGATAACGTTTTTCTCATGACAATTATTTTTCGGATTCTTCAAGCGGCAAAAAAAAATTAGCTGCTGTATACTATTACGCAGAAAACTAAAATCGTCAACCCTAAAAGAATTTTTTGACGAAAATTAATAAAGAGAAGAAGAAATGAAGTTGGGTTTTGATCAGGTTCAGAACTTTATTTACGTGCTTGGCAACCGCGTTTTTAGAAATGCTGTGCTCTTCGGCAATCTGGGAATAGCTTTGTCCTTCAATTTTGTGTTTCAGGAAGAAAGCTTTGCTTTTATCAGGGACCTGATCCAGTAAACTTTCAATCTGCTGCAGGTGTTTTCCGGATTCTTCCTCGTCATATTCTTCTTTTTCGGTGTCGGGAACAGTGTTTTCGTTGAGGTCTGTAAAAGAGAGTTTATTCTTTCTGTAAAAATTGGCAATTTCCTGCTTGGCGGTTTTGTAAACGATGGCGTCTGTGTTTTGGGCTAAAGAATCCCTGTGTTTCCATAAATGAACAAAAATATCCTGTACAATATCCTCAATGTCATCCTGTCCGTGAACATATTTTTTCACGAAAAAAAAGACCTGATGCTTATAGCCGGTATATAATTTTTCAAATAAAGAATCCAAGTTAAAAAACGGTACTTATTTAACAGGTAACGTTTTCAAATATAACAAAAATGGTCAAATTTGATTAAAATCACTTAAAGTATTTAATGATTGTGCATTATGGAATGAATATTTTATTTTTTTTGAATTTATTTGTGCTGATAATGCTTCCGGGGGCTAAAAAAGGAGCTTCTGCCTGGATTGTTTTTAAAGAAGAGGGAATGTATTTAAAACGTACTCTGGAGCCTCTAAAAAAAAACTCCCCCGGCAAAAAATACCAGAGGAGTCTATTGACAAATTAAATTATTTCTTGAAGAAAAGTTTATCCTGCTTCTGCTGTTCATTGTAAATAATCTGAAAGCTTACCGGCATATACTGGTAAAGGAGTTTCCAGTGGGCTATTTTAGCATGCTTCTTAAAGCTTTCAAATGATCTTACAAATAGGTTTTCAATCACGGTTCTTACATAGGAATTACCATTCCTGTAGATCCAGTCCATCAGTTTGATGTGATGGGCGATAATATTGATTTTCGATTCCTGAAGCAGGTTTTTCAGGTAGTTGATTGTTGCCTGAATCACTCCTGCAAAATTGTCCTGAACAGATAACTGCGTGATCTCGTTTCGGAGTGGAGGATAGAAAAATTTTAAGTATTCAACAGCTATTTTTTGATTAATAGTTTGCATTGGTACTTTCATCATAATTAAGATTTTTCAAACACTTTTTATTGCAGCGAAATGTATACCAAAATTTACAGGCAGGCTGCAAAAATAAAGACCCCGACAATCACAGCGATGTGAGTGAGTAATATCTCGGAATTGTGCCTGTTAGTCGTGGTTTTCCAGGTTTTCCAATCTGAAATTTTTCTGATTTTGTTTTTCATAATCTATTGATTGTGAGTTATTTTAATTTTTGTTTAATTTAAACACTTTGTAATGAAACGGATAAAAACTGTAATGAAACGCTAAACTCCGTGACTGTAAATTTGTCTGATATAGCACTTCTGCAGGTCTGGTGAAATGTGACTAAAGATCACTTTTCTGTATTCTCCTGTACATAAGGCTGTAAAATTGTCCAGAGAATAGATGAAAATATTTTCCACAGCACTTTTTAAAGAAGAATCCCCGTCCGTATAAATTCTGCTCATCCTCCGGAGGCATTCCGGAAGAAGATTTCTGTCATCCTGTCTGATCATGGTTTTGATGCATTCCGTAAAAGTGCGGATCACACTGTGGGAATTCTGAGGCATAAAACCTGCAATTTTATTTTCAAAATCAGGAAGAATCTCTGTGATCTCCTGAGCGGCATCTGAATAGTTCATACTACTAATGATTTTGTTCTATTAATTTAAGGACAGCACCCAGAATAAAAACGGCAAAGAAAGCCAGGAAAAGGAGATGATAAGGTTTCAGCCATCCCGGAGTTCTGGGACCTCTGCTTTTTAATCTTCGGAGTCTGTCGATTCGGTTTAAAGTCTTTAAATCCATAGGTTTATGCTTTAAAAACCATGATACCAATGCTGTACCCTTAGAACGAGTATTGTACAAATTTTTGATAATTAGAATAATACGATATTTTTGATGAGGTGTTTTACCAGACGGATACTATCAAAATGATAAGGCTTTTATCGAAATGAAAACGAATGAAAGTATTACACCGTAAATTTTCCTGTCCGTTCATTAGTCTTTTGCATTTCGCTTCAAACCGTCTATCTTTGCAGTCCAAAATATTCAGGACATGTTTTCAAAAATAATAGTACACAGAGTAGGAAATAAAATCAACGGAGATTCGTTAACGCTTTCCCAGGAAGAGCTGCAGCTGGACGAAGGAATGGCAGAACTGCTGGAAAATTACTTTTTAGGGTCTTTTAAATCAGAAGAAACATTTCACTTTTACAGCGATACCTATTTAGTAAATAACCCGGTTTACAGTGCGGTATCCGAAATCTTTGAAGATAAAGCCAAATTCCTTTGGGAATCAGAAAATATTGCCAAACACCTTTTCGAGGCGGCAGAAAATCCAAGAGTACAGAGCGGAGAGCTGTTCATTGTTTACTTTGAAGAGGAAAGCGACCGTCCGGATAAAGTGGACAAGATTGGAATCTTTAAAACAGAAAAAAGAGAATCTTTCCTGAAAATTAATCCTTTGGAAGAAACTTTCGAGATTGAAAAAGACCAGGGAATCGGTCTGTCTAAAATTGATAAAGCAGCCCTGATCTACAATAACCATAAAGATACCGGATATGTACTTTCTGTGGTAGACAACAACAAAAATGGGGATATGTATTACTGGTTTGAAGACTTTCTGAAAGTAAAGCAGCGTGACGACGAATATTTCCACACCCAGGAAGCCCTGATGGTCTACAAAGACTATATCACGAAGCAGCTTCCACAGGAATTTGAAGTTTCTAAAGCAGACCAGGCAGATTTCCTGAACAAATCCATCAACTTTTTTAAAGAAAAAGAGGAATTCAAACTAGATGATTTCGCTAATGAAGTATTGGGTGATGAGCATGTGATTGAAAGCTTTGTTAACTTCAAAACAGATTACGAACAGGATATGCAGATTAACATTGCAGAAGAATTCCCGATCAGCGAAGCTGCCGTAAAGAAAACACAACGTCATTTCAAAAGTATTATCAAACTGGATAAAAATTTCCATATCTATATTCACGGGGACCGTCAGAAGATTGAAACCGGAGAAGACGATAAAGGTAAATACTACAGGCTTTATTTCGATAAAGAAGTATAAAAACAGGGGGACTCTGCTCAATCTGTGTGATAAAATACAGGTAATCATCTTCTGATGCATAGAACTTATTCAATATAGGCGGACTTTTAGTCCGCCTAAATAATAAAAACCATCCATTGGCTTTAGCCAAAACCTATACAACCAATCTGTAAAAACTGTTATAAATAAGAATTAAAAAATATCATAACTTTATCACACATCACAAAATAACAGTTATGAAATTCATGATCATTTTCTGGGCAGTCTATATCCTTTTTTTCTGTATACCCTTTCCGATATTCATCTATACGGTCACATCAGAACACTCTGTAGAACCCAGAAATACGGAAATTGTGAGCTACGTATACCTCGGTTTTTCTCTAATGATATGGCTTTACGTTATTATTTTCTTCATCAATAATCTTTTGGTGAAAACCTTTAAAGAGAAAAATACCATTACCCGTATCCTGCAGAACGGTATTCCACGAGAGGCTGAAATTGTGGATTATAAACTTCTGAAATATAATGCGAAATCCAACACCAATCTGATACAGATCGTCCTTTCTTTCAGGAATCTGGGTGATGCTCCGATCAGGCACCAAATGATGTTTTATGATACAAAGCCGGAGGAAAAAAGATTTGCTTCGGGAAGTAAGGTTAAAGTACTCCTTAATAAAGATCTTTCATCCGCACCTTATTTTATTCTTGAAGGCCAGAAAACCCGGTTTAATAATTCCGGGATGGCTTTGAGAATCGTATTTATAGTCCTGTTGATCCTATATGTTATCGGACTTTACGGATATTTTTACCTTAGAGAATCAATTGATTTCGGGTGGAGGTTTCTTACATTTATGCACCCGATAATTTTCAGCGGTATTATGTTCATACTGTTTGTTCTGGTTTATCAGCTGATTTTCGGAAAGCTTCTCAGAAATAAAAACGAAAAAATCCTCTTTGCAGGAAGAAGTGCAGAAGCACAGATCATCAGTGTAAGCCAGACCGGGCTTACCGTAAATGACCAGCCACAGATCATGTTTCAGGTCAGCTTTAAAGATTTCAGGGGAAATGATCATATCGCGGTCTATAAAAAGATTGTAAACCTGCTGGATCTTTCTTCAATACCTAAACAAGGAAAGATTGGAATTATGTACGATGAAAATGATCCTAAGAAAATAATGATCCCGGAGCTATAAGCAGCCAAGGATTTTCAATTCAGGTTGACAGAAATCTTTACAGTTAATTATAAAAAACGCCGGTTTTCTCATTGGATCTAAATTTACAAGCCTGTCTTTTTTGTAATTTCGCAATAATATCATCTTATGAAAACAACCATAATAGACCTTTCAAAACCCATTCAGTACAATGCCGGAGACCCCTGGTTCATGAGAGTGAAGATCAGGCATAAATCCCACAAAAAATCCCATTGGCTGATCCGTCTGGCTCTGAATCTTCCGTTCAGGCTTTTTCCTAAAAACTGGATAGGATGGGCAGATGATACCATCAAAAATATGGGACTTCATTCAACAACGCATATTGATGCACCGTGGCATTACGGGCCTGAAGTAGAAGGAAAGCCTGCCAGAACTATTGATCAGATACCGCTGGACTGGTGCTACGGTGACGGAATTGTCATCGATTGCAGCCACAAAGAAGATTTCGTTGCCATTACCGTGGATGATCTTAAAAAAGATCTCGATAAAAACGGAATTACCATTAAGCAGGGCAATATTGTCCTGATCAGAACCGATCGTGATAAGATGATGGGAACCCCGGCGTTTGCAGAAAAAGGAACCGGAATGAGCCGTGAAGCTACAGAATGGCTGATTGACTAGGGAGTTAAGGTGATGGGAATTGATCAGTGGGGATGGGATCTCCCTCTAAAATACATGGCCCAAAAAGCAAAAGAAATGAACGATCCCGAATTTTTCTGGGAAGCCCATCGTGTAGGCATCAAAAAAGAATACCTTCATATGGAGCAGCTTACCAACCTTAGCGCATTACCTCCTTCCGGATTCAAAGTCTGTGTATTTCCGTTAAAAATTGTAGGCGGTTCTGCGGCTTCGGCCAGGGTAGTAGCGATGATCAATCCGTAGAGCAAAAAAAATAAAAAGGGTAAAACTACAGATTTGTAATCCGCATTTTTACCCTTTTCAGAACTTGTTTTATTGTTAAGCAGGATGCTATGTAAGTTTTTAATAATCTTAAGCTAAGAGGGTATAAGTTGTTGCTTATAAAAAGATTTTTTTCTTAATTAACCTTACCCCTTAACAGAGCTTTAATGGTTCAAATAAATACTTATCACTGTTCCAGACTTATTTTTTCCTAAAAAACAGAGCCCTGCTGTATTCATAATTCATTCTGGCAATATTCAGGACTGAAATTCCCTGAGGGCATTCCACTTCACAGGCTTCCGTATTAGAGCAGTGCCCGAAAAGTTCGTTATCCATCTGTGCTACCATATTCATCACGCGGTTGCTTCGTTCCTCTTTACCCTGGGGAAGCAGAACCATATGTGTGATCTTGGCTGAGGTAAAAAGAGCAGCACTTCCGTTTTTACAGGTTGCTACACAGGCGCCGCATCCGATACACGCTGCGGAATCAAAAGCTTCTTCAGCAGTCTGGTGCGTAACCGGAATAGCAGTGGCATCCGGAGCCTGTCCGGTATTTACCGATACAAATCCGCCTGAAGATATAATCCGGTCAAAAGCAGAGCGGTCTACCTTCAGGTCTTTTTTTACAGGAAAAGCTTCAGCCCGGAAGGGTTCAATGAGAATAGTTTCCCCATCTTTGAAAGAGCGTAGGTGAAGCTGGCAGGTGGTAGTGTTTTTTAATGGACCGTGGGCAATTCCGTTGATCATCATACCACACTGTCCGCAGATCCCTTCCCGGCAGTCGTGATCAAATTCTACAGGTTCGCCGCCCTCTGTGATCAGCTTTTCATTTAAAGTATCCAGCATTTCCAGAAAAGACATGTGGGGATTCAATCCTTTCAGGTCGTAGCTGACCAGTTTTCCCTCACTTTGTCTGTCTTTCTGTCTCCATATCTTAAGGTGTAAATCCATAATTTTTTGTTTTTTTATTTATAGCTTCTTACCGTTGGCTGGATCTCTTCAAAAACCAGCGGTTCTTTGATCAGTTCAGGTTCACGGTCTTCACCTGTCCAGGCCCAAGCAGAAATAAACTGATATTCAGCATCGTTCCGGAGCGCTTCTCCATCAGGAGTCTGGAATTCTTCCCGGAAATGGGCACCGCAGGATTCATTACGGGTTAAGGCATCATAGCACATCAGTTCCCCGATTTCAAAATAATCGGCAACGCGGCCGGCTTTTTCCAGCTCGCTGTTCATGCTGTCATCCTGTCCGGAAACCTTTACTTCACGGTAAAATTCCTGTTTCAGCTTTCTGATCTCTTCAATAGCGTATTTAAGGCCTTCTTCATTTCGGGCAAGTCCACAGTAGTCGTACAGAAGCTTTCCTAAGGTTTTATGAAAAAAATCAACCGTTTTGGTTCCGTTGATATTCATAAGATTCCGGATTTGGTTTTTAACAGCCTGTTCTGCTGCTTCAAATTCAGGTGCGTCAGGAGAAATTTTTCCGGTGTGAATTTCATCAGCCAGATAGTTGGCAATCGTATAAGGAGCAATAAAATAGCCATCTACAGAAGCCTGAAGGAGAGAATTAGCGCCCAGCCTGTTCGCTCCGTGGTCTGCAAAATTGGCTTCTCCCAGTGCAAAAAGTCCCGGAATAGTCGTCATCAGCTCATAATCTACCCAGAGGCCACCCATAGAGAAGTGGGCAGAAGGAGAGATCATCATCGGTTCCTTATACGCATCATATCCGGTGATTTTAAGGTACATATCGAATAAATTTCCATACTTCTCCATGATCTTATCTTTTCCCTGTTCCCTTATTGCTTTTGAAAAATCGAGATAAACGGCATTTTTCAGAGGTCCTATTCCGAAGCCGGCATCAATCCTCTCTTTAGCAGCGCGCGATGAAATGTCCCTCGGGGCTAAATTTCCAAAAGCAGGATATCTGCGTTCCAGATAATAATCTCTTTCTTCTTCAGGAATATCATTTGGCGGTCTGTTATCTTCTTTTTTCAAAGGAACCCAGATTCTTCCATCGTTACGAAGGGATTCTGACATCAGCGTTAATTTAGACTGATAGTCCCCGGATTGCGGCAGGGAAGTAGGGTGAACCTGAATCCAGCTTGGGGAAGCCATTAAAGCTCCTTTTTTGTGTGCCCTCCAGATAGCCGAGCCGTTGCATCCCATGGCTAAAGTAGACAGATAATAAATTTTTCCGTAACCACCTGTTGCCAATATAACAGCATGGGCAGCGTGTCTCTCAATTTCCCCGGTATCTAAATTCCGTACAATAATTCCTCTTGCTTTTCCGTCAATAACGACCAGGTCAAGCATTTCATGCCTGGAGTATAGCTGTACGGTTCCTTTTCCGACCTGTCTCATCAATGCCTGGTAAGCTCCCAGCAGTAATTGCTGTCCCGTTTGTCCTCTGGCATAGAATGTCCTGCTGACCTGCACACCTCCGAAGGAACGGTTGTTAAGATAACCACCGTATTCCCTGCCAAAAGGAACACCTTGCGCAACCGCCTGGTCAATGAGGTTCAAAGAACATTCTGCCATGCGGTAAACATTGGCTTCTCGCGCTCTGAAGTCACCGCCTTTTAAAGTATCAACAAACATTCTGTAAACACTGTCACCATCATTTTTATAGTTTTTAGCTGCGTTTACACCTCCCTGTGCCGCTACGGAATGGGCTCTTCTTGGACTGTCCTGAAAACAGAATGCTTTCACATTATATCCCATTTCACCGAGAGAAGCCGCTACGGAACTTCCGGCAAGACCGGTTCCCACTACAATAACATCCAGTTTCTTGCGGTTGGCGGGATTTACAAGCTTTGCTTTCTTTTTATAATAAGCCCATTTCTGTTCCAACGGGCCTTCTGGTATCTTTGAATTTAAAATCATAATGGGTCTGTTTTTAATGAGCAGTAAAGAATACATACACCGGCATCAGCGCAAATCCCACGCAGATGATTACTGAATAAACCGTTCCTGCCGTATGAAGCCATCTGACAAACTTAGGGTGATACAGTCCAAGCGTTCTTGTTGCACTGTAAATTCCGTGGATAAGATGGTAGCAGAGGGCAATCATAGACAGAACGTAAATGACAACATACCACCATTCTTTGAAAACGGTAACCACCAGTATGTAGAGATCTTTATTTCCGTTAACATCCAGCGGGGTATTTCCGAATTTGTACACATACCAGAAATTCTGGAAATGAATCACCAGGAAGATCAGAACAAGGGTTCCTAAAATTCCCATATTGCGGGAGTACCACCTGCTGGCTCTTCCCCGGTTCTCAGAATGGTAATTTCCACCGGATTTATTATTTTTTAAAGTAATGATCAGCCCGTCCACAGCATGCAGAATGATGCTTGCATACAAAACATAGGAAACGATTTTAATCAGGATATTTCCAGACAAAAAATGTGAATAGGCATTGAATTGCAGATGTGCCTGTTCAGCAGGTAGAAAAAGCTGAAGATTTCCAAGGAAATGAATCAGCAGGAAAAAACTCAGGAAAAGCCCTGTAAGACACATCAGCATTTTTCTTAACAATGTTGACAGCATATTTTTTATTTAATGATTAATAATATCCTAATACTTTCATCCACAGACCACCAACAGCCATGTAAATGATAAGCAGGACAATTCCTATTTCAAGACCTCTCAGCCACCATGCTTTAAGATCTACATATCCGCTTCCGAAGAATACCGGGGCCGGACCATGGCCGTAATGGGTAAGAACCCCATACACAGATCCCATAAAACCAAGCATCATAGCTAAAAGCATTGGAGGAATTCCCAGAGAAACACCTACTCCTAATAAAGCCGCATACATCGCCGCCACGTGGGCTGTAGCACTGGCAAAAATATAGTGGCTGAAAAAATACACCACGATGATCACCGGAAAGGCAACCTGCCAGCTTAATCCACCGATTTTAACCTTGATCAGGTCACTGAACCAGCCGATGAAGCCCAGCTCATTCAAAGAGCTTGCCATCATAACCAGAACGGCGAACCAAACGATAGTATCCCATGCACCTTTTTCGCCTTTTACATCTTCCCAGGTCAGTACGGAAGTGAGCAGCAGCAAAGTAAGCCCGATAAATGCCGTTGTGGTGGCATCAATAGAAAGGGAAGCACCAAATATCCAGAGGACAAGAAGAATGAAAAAAGCAAGAAGCATCAGCCATTCGTTTCTGGATATAGGTCCCATTTCTTTTAATTTCTGAGCTGCCATTTTGGGAGCATCCCCTGTTTTTTTAAGTTCTGGCGGGTATAATTTATACAGAACCAACGGAACAACAAAAAAGGCGACCAAACCGGGAAGGAATCCTGCTGCGGCCCATGACATCCAGGTAATATTAATGCCAAGATTCGCTGCAAACTTCTGACACATCGGGTTACTTGCAGTTCCCGTCAGGAACATGGAAGAAGCGATGAGGTTCATATAATAGCTGTTCAGAGTTAAAAAAGATCCCAGTTTTCTGTGAGTTTCCGGTTTTTCCGGAACAGAATCAAAGCTGATGGCCATAGATTTCATAATCGGGTAGATGATTCCACCGCCTCTTGCCGTGTTACTCGGAATGGCAGGGGCAAGGCATACATCTGCAAGTCCCAGCCCGTAGGCCAGTCCCAATGAGCTTTTCCCGAAAATCCGGATGAAAAGGAAGGCGATTCTGTTACCCAGTCCGGTCTTAATAAATCCTCTGGCAATAAAGAATGAGATCCCGATCAGCCAGATCACTTTATCACCGAACCCGGAAAGCGCTTTGGTAATTGATTTTCCTGCGTCTCCGGGAGCTACCACCTGGGTAAGAGCTGTAAAAGCTATAGCCATCATACACATGGTTCCCATTGGGGCTGCTTTAAGGATAATTCCTAAAATGGTTGCAGCAAAAATGGCAAAAAGGTGCCATGCATCCTGGGTAACGCCTTCCGGTACAGGAATAAACCATATAACCAGAGCAACGGCAAACGTTATTGCTACATTTCTGATATTAATTTCTTTCATGATGCTGAATATTTTAGTGGTTAAAATCTACTCTGTACCTGAACAATGAATAGATTGTTGTTGTATTGCGAAGTGTTGTCAACCTGATGTTTATAACGGTCAAATTGTACTCCCAGCTGGATTCTTGCCCCGTAGTTCTTCAGGAATTCCAATCCGGCCATCGGGGTAATGGTTTGTCTGGGGTTTGAATTCATCCTGAAATTGGTGTCAAGATATTCATACCGGCAGGAAAGCTCAAAGGCACTGAGGTTTTTATGATTGATCTCATACCTCAGATTGGGAAGGAAATAAGCTCCGCGGATGAGGTATTGGTCCGGATTGGATGGTCTGGTTTCAGGGTCCAGGGTATTATACAGAACATGATTGGTGGCTTGTTTGGCTTCGAGCTGCATATCAAGACTCCATCTTGGATCAAACTGTATCATAGAGCTTAGATCAACACCTAAAGCATATACTTTCTGGCTGAAAACCTCTCCGATACCACCGTTTAATCCGACATTAAAGTTATATTTTTTTGAAAGTCCGAAAACCAGCCTTGTAGAATACTGTTTTCCGTTATCATTATCATTGATCTGATTTTTCCCGTTTCCATTCACAACAGATACAGCATATTGAAAAGGAATTTCTCCCAGTTTCAGCTGTCCTGTTGCAGAAAGCCCGATCTGGAAACTCGTCCAGCCCAGTTTTCCGAATTCGCTGTATTGATTGGACCAGTCTAAAGATTTGATGATATCAATAGGATAGGTTTCTTCAATACCGAACCATGGCCTGAACTGTCCTACGGTGAATGCCAGTTTGGGACTGAAAGTATATTTCAGATAGGCGTTTTCAAGCACCCTGCTTTTAGGATCGTTTTTAAAATCCGCAAGATTGGCAAGTGCTACCACTTCTGTCCGTTTACTGATCTGGGCACGTACCTGAACCCTCATATATTTCAGCATAAAATTGTTGCTGGTTCCTGATCCGTCAGCATGGTGCATCCCGTTTACATCAACATCTTTGGCCATTCCTACCAGATAGCGGGCCTGGAAAAGTCCTTTGATCTGCAGCTGCGGATATTTTACATTATCTTCCTGCGGGGCAGTATGCAGAGAATCCGGAATTTGTGCGCTGGCTGATAAACCTGCTAATAGAGCACAAAGCACCAGGCTTCTTTTTTTGGATGAAAAAAAGGTCATAGTATTTGTGTTTAATGAATATATTATTGAAGTCCTAAGAATTTGAAGGGCTTGGATTCTTTAAAATCTTTATTTGCTTTACCATTGTACGTCTGGAAATTGCTCAGATCAAGTTTCATGACCTTTCCTTTCGGGCTGAGGTCAAAATCTTTGAGGTTTACCCAGAAAGTATTAGGGGTAAACACTGTTTCGAAATAATAGACCAGATTTTTCTGATCGGAAACAGAACGCCATCTCGTGGATGAAATGTTAGGCTCGGTTTCTGAAGTGATGCCATACGGAACAGAACAGTTTCTGATCACACTGAAGACACTGGCTACGGCTGTCCGTGGATCGCTTGTTTTTGGAATCGCGTTGATGTAATAAGAAGCTCTTACAAAACGGTCTGCGGCCCGGTTAGTTCCCGGAAGCATAACCGTTCCCGGAATTCCCTGCCAGTAATTGTTTAAAGCCAGCTGCTCTTCAAAAACGGGGGAGTTGGTCATTACGGTATATTTCGGATCGTGATGAATAACCAGTTTACCTTTGATGTATTCAAAAACAGCATTGTCTCCGGAGGCATCAGAGAGGGAAAGGTGTACAGTGGCAAATCTTTCGGTTCCCGGGATATAATCGCTTACAATGATGAAAGGATTGGTATTCATATGCGTTACCGCTTCTTTTACGGTTGCAAAATGATCAAGGAAGTATTGTGCCCAGAGGGAAATTGCCAGCCCCTTCTGTTTTCCTTTGGGATCAAATTTAGGATATTGGGATTCTCCAAGCCAGAGCAGATTAGCCACGAGGCCCTTTTCGTTCATGCCGTCTGATGAGGTGATATCCCAGGAAGAACTTATAATACTGCCGTACTTTGAAGTCCATTGTAAAGACAGGGGGCCTACTTCACCGCTGCGTTGCATTCCTTTCGGGAATACCCACAGATTACCGGGGATTTCATCGCGCCAGTCCATGGAACGGGCTGTAATCACGGTGTTGTCAGGACCTTTGTAAACAACTCTGGTGCAGGCTTCGTATCCGCTCCAGGCTCCTGATAAAAGAATCAGGGTGAAGATAATGAAAGGGAACTTTTTCATAGTAATATTATTTGAAGTTAAATGAAGTTTTTATTGAGGATATGATAAAAAATTCAATTATTTTTAATTGTAATGGTTATTTGGTTGTATAAATTTAATAAATTTTGTTTAATTAACGCAATTATTTCACTTGTTAATGTAAAATTCATGTGATGAATCATAGTCCTTGGAATTCCACGAAATTTTTCGTATTTTATAAATAAATCCTAATTGCTGGTAATATAAAAGGAAAGGTTCTGAACGAAAGTTCAGTAGGTTGAATGGTTAAATTTATAGGAATCACTGTGTTATTGCTCATGTTGAGATTTGATACCACAAAATAATATGTCTTTAAAAAAAACGTTATATTTGATAGATCAAAAATATATATGAATTTTGTAGAATGTCATGAAGAGCCCATACATATCCCTGGGTATATACAAAGTTTTGGATATCTGATTGGCATTGACGCAGAATCTCATTCCATCACTTTTTTCAGTAGCAATATTGCGGATATATTCAGAGTCAAAAATACAGAAGAGCTTTTTGACAGGAAACTTGTTGACTTACCGGAAATATTCGGATCTGTTATAGAATCGGATATATATGTTTTGTTGCAGGACTTTACAAGAAGAGAGAATGAAACTCATTTTGATAAAGTATTCATCAGCGGAAAAGAATATCATTGTTCTGTTTTCAGAAACGGAAAAAACATTTTTTTTGAATTTGAAGCAGTACTGGAAAATCCGAATAAACGCATTTCAAACAAGTATGATAATTTCTACGTGATTGATAATGAGCAGGAACTCTGGGATCAGCTGCTGAGCACTCTTTCTAAAATTGTGAACTATGACCGGATAATGGTATACAAATTCATGATGGATGGTTCCGGAAAGGTTATTGCAGAGAGGAAAACAGGCAATATGGATAGCTACCTTGGGCTTCATTACCCGGAATCTGATATTCCGAAACAGGCGCGAGAACTCTATTTGAAGAAGCGGAAAAGAATTTTCAGCAATGTTTATGCAGAAAATGTCCCTTTGATGAGCAAAACACAGGAACATATTGATCTGACCTATGCTGCTTCAAGAGGGATGTCACCCATCCACGGACAATATATTAAAAACTCCGGAGCCTCTTCAAGCTTCAGTGTTTCGATTATTATTGATGATCATCTTTGGGGACTGGTAACCTGCCAGAATTCAGAACCGAAGCATATCGATCTTGAAGACCGTGTACAGGCCGGAATTTTCACGGCACTGGCCTCTAATGCCTATTCATCCTTTAAATCTAAAAATGAACTGAACTACCGCCTGGAGCTGAATGAAAAATCAGCACAGCTGAAAGCGGAGTTTTTAAAACATAATCACTTATTTGATTCTCTGATTGATAATAAAACGGAGATCAGAAATCTGCCTGAGGCAGACGGACTTGCTATTACTTCGGAAGGTGAAACCGTGACTTCCGGAATGGTTCCTGACCGGAGCACGATTGAAAATATCGCTGACTGGGCACTGGAGAATACAGAAGGAAGCATGTATGTTAACAGGAGTTTTCTGAAAGACCACGGCAATCATCTGAAACTGGACGGAAACGCCGCCGGAATTATTATTTATTTTATTGAAAGAAGCAAAAGAGAGATGCTGATGTGGTTCCGGAAAGAATTTGATGAACACATCAACTGGGCAGGAAATCCTGAAAAAAATGTCGGTGTGTTTATACAAAACGGAGAGGAGCGGCAAATGGTTTCTCCAAGAACCTCTTTCCATATTTTTACGGAAAATATTAAAGGAAATTCTAAAAGATGGAATTCCAGAGATATCATCGCTGTAAAGGCGGTACGTGATGTGATCCTTGAAACCTCCCATAAGCAATACAATGCTATTAAAGAGCTAAATAACCAGTTAAGAAAAGTGAATGAAGAGCTGGACAGCTTTTCTTATACCATTTCTCATGACCTGGGAACCCCTCTCACGGTGATGAAACTAAACGCCCAGATGCTGCTTGCCAATTTTGAGAAAACAGAAAAGAATAAAAATAAACTGAACTCCATTATCGAAGAGATCGACAATATGGCGGAAATGATGCACGACGTCCTGCAGCTGAGCCGTGCCAAGCACAGTGAAATCCAGCTGGAAAATCTTCAGCCTGCCCGTACGATAGAAAAGATCTCCGAAAATGCAAAAATAACTTTTGACAGCCCGAACAGCGAGATCATTATCGGAGAATGTCCTGATGTGCTTGCGGATAAAACCATGCTTCATCAGGTATTCCTCAATATCATTAATAATGCTGTAAAATATTCATCCCATAAAGATCATCCTAAAGTAGAGATTGAAGGAACGGAGGAAAGAGAAACTGTGGTATACCTGATTTCTGATAACGGCATCGGAATTCCTGAAGAGGAGAAGCATAAAATGTTCAAGATTTTCAACAGAATGGACAATGCCAAAAAATTTAAAGGAAACGGGGTAGGACTTTCTATTGTACACCGGATCATGAACCGCATCGGGGGATCTGTAGATTATAAAAGCAATAAAGAGGGCACTTCTTTCATTTTAACGTTTAAAAAACCTTAAATTTGAGAAACCCTAAAAACTTTATGGATGGTATCAGAATATCTTAAACAAAATACAGCGGAATACCACGATGCTGCGGAGAAACTTTTCAATTCTGAAAAAATTTTTAATAAAACCTTTACCCTGGAAGATTACAAAAAGATCATCAGTTTCAATTATCTGATGCTTCTTCACAGTGAAGATCAAATATTCAGGAGCCTTTCTGATAAGTATGCCGATAAGCTTCAGTTAAGCAACAGAAAGAAACTTCCACTTATTGAAAAGGATCTTGAAAGCCTTTCTCTTGAAAATAAAACGATTACCCACAAGCTGCAGTTTGATAATGAACACGAAGCACTGGGAGCGATGTATGTTATTGAAGGTTCTACACTGGGAGGAAACGTTATTGCGAAACAGCTTTCCAAAACGGAAGGTTTTGATGAGGTAACTTTCAATTTCTTCGGATGCTATCAGGATAATACAGGTCCGATGTGGAAAAATTTCATAGAGGTTCTTGATACGGAAGTTGATGAAGAAAATTATAATGAAGTGCTTTCCGGAGCTAAAAAACTCTACACGTTTTTACTGAACGTGAATTAATGATATTGAACTCTAATTAAATTCCTGAAAAATTGCCCATTTTTTCAGGAATTGTTAAATTTGGGAGTTTCAATTTTTAAACTTAACTATAAAATAATTTAAAAAAAGTATACAATATGAAAGTAACTGTAGTAGGTGCAGGCGCTGTAGGAGCAAGCTGTGCAGAATACATCGCAATGAAAAACTTCTGTTCAGAAGTAGTTTTGGTAGACATTAAAGAAGGATTTGCTGAGGGTAAGGCAATGGATTTGATGCAGACGGCATCACTTAACGGGTTCGATACAAAAATTACCGGAACAACAGGAGATTACAGCAAAACTGCAGGTTCGCATGTAGCCGTAATTACTTCAGGTATTCCAAGAAAACCGGGAATGACCAGAGAAGAGCTTATCGGTATCAATGCAGGTATCGTGAAAGAGGTTACTGAAAACTTAGTAAAACATTCTCCAGAAGTGATTATTATTGTGGTTTCTAACCCAATGGATACTATGGCTTATCTGGTACACAAAACGTCAGGCCTTCCTAAGCACAAAATCATCGGAATGGGTGGTGCATTAGACTCTGCAAGATTCAAGTACAGATTGGCAGAGGCTTTAGAAGCTCCGATTTCTGATGTTGACGGTATGGTAATCGCAGCACACAGTGATACGGGAATGCTTCCATTATTAAGCAAAGCAACAAGAAACGGAGTTCCTGTAACGGAGTTCCTGGATGATGCACAACAAAAATATGTAATTGAAGAAACTAAAGTAGGAGGGGCTACTCTTACTAAATTACTGGGAACTTCAGCTTGGTATGCACCGGGTGCAGCTGTTTCTGTAATGGTTCAGGCTATCGCTTGCGATCAGAAGAAAATGATCCCTTGTTCTTTGATGCTTGAAGGTGAATACGGACAAAACGATATCTGTTTAGGTGTTCCTGCCATCATCGGAGCTAACGGAATAGAGAAGATCGTTAACGTAACACTTACTGCTGAAGAGCAATTGAAGTTCGCTGAAGCGGCCAATGCAGTGAGAGAAGTGAATGGAGATCTGAAATTCTAATTGACTAAATTTAAGATATGGAAACCGCGGCCGAAGGCCGCGGTTTTTTGCTTTATAATGAAGGCTTGATAACTTTAATTGGACATTTTAGTATCAACTGGCCCAGCGAATAATCGCAATAGATTATTTTTTTGCGTAAAAATAAAGATATATAAAATATTGATTTCTCCATTGTTTGATATATTAAAATTATATTATATTGGCGGAAAATGCAACTGATAGATCTGTTTATCTTTCTGATAATAAGCATTGTTAATGTAAACTCCCCGATTGCGCATTGACAAAGGTTTTAATGATCCAGGGACATTAATGATAAAAAAAAATAAGTTACTATGGCCAGACCAAAATTTCAAAAAGTGGTGCTTCCCGTACTGCTTTTTAGTTCCCATTTTGTGTTTTCCCAACTGACGACATCTGGAGCGCAGCTTTGGGAAAAAACAACTCCATCCGTCCGTGATGCGGCAAAATGTAAAGATGAAAATCTGTTGAATTTTCATTGTGGAATTAAGGATAAGCTCTTAAAGAAATACATTAAGTACAGCAAGAAAAAAGCCCATACGCTCAGTTTGGTACATACTGCCAAAGACGTGGAGGCTATATGGCAAAATTCTGAGAAAGATGTTTCGTTGTCAAATGATAACTACCAAAACGGAAGTTCCAAAAATTTTAAATTGCAGAGGCAGCCAAGTATTTTTACCTTTATGAGCAGTTCTGATCCCCGAAAAGGGAAAACAGATAGCTTGAATATTAATTTTGAAGATCAGAATCTTTACGAAATGATCTTTATTCCTAAACGGTTAGAGAAGGATGATCTTAATAATATCCATTCTTACCTTTCTATAAAATACGGGATTTCTCTTGAAAAAAGTAACTATTACAATAGTGAGAAAAAAGTAATATGGAATCCTGACCAGCATAAAGACTTTAGATTTAGACCTACAGGATTAGGTAGGGATAACGGTAATGAGCTCTATCAAAAGCAGTCTACAAACACTGCGGATCAGATTTTAACCATTGGTAAAAATGAAATCAAAAGAACCAATGCAGAGAACACCGCTGTTTTTAACAATTTGGAGTATGTGATCTGGTCTGATGACAATAAGGGGCTGGAACTGGAGAAAGATGGCAATTTCAGCGTTTTGAAACGAAATTGGGAGATCAACTTTATCGGGGATGAAACTGCTAAGCGTGATTATTATATCAGGATACCCAAATCACTATTAAATACCAAAGCTTTACCTGCTGTCTATTGGCTGTTTATTAAGAGTTCACTTGGAGAAATCAGAAAAATTCAGGGTATTGCTGATGAAAACTATATTTTGTTTAACAAAGTTGATTTTATTCCGGAAAAAGAACAGGCAGTTAGTACCCGGTTTACTTTTGCTGTAAGTCCTGCCAAAGAAACAGGAACTACTTCTTCTGATGTTCATACTGGTAACTCGAAAAATGGTGATGAATTCTCCATTAATCTCGAAAACATCATACTTTACCCTAATCCTGTTAAAAAAGGACAGAATTTTACCCTTCGTTTTCCACCAATGGAAAATTTATCCGTTTCAATTTATGATGGTGCCGGAAGATTGATTGCTCTGGATAAAGTTGACCGAAATTCCAATCATTACTTTAATCAGCTTCCTATTCAAAGTTCTTACATCATCAATCTGACCCAAAATGGGAAAACGATAAAAACATTCAAACTTATTGTAGAATAAAAACACCATGAAAATTAATTTAAAGAAACTCCCAATCAGTAAGAATTCAGTTCTTATTGTTCTGTTCTTTTCCTGTATGTTTGTTTTTGCAAGCTTCACCAAAGAAGATCGGCAGAAAGTCCGTCGTTTTAAGCAAGATTTAATGCTGCGGTTACATGTTGACAAAGAATCTGAAATATCAGATGTAAAAGATCCACCGGAAAATAGCAGTAATAATCGTGAAAGTAATTCGTCTTCCAATGATAAAGGCGAGAAAAAGGCTGGATTAAACACCAGTTCAGAGGAAAAAATCGTTGGGAAGAACGTAAGTAATTACTCTCATTCTACTATAACCCATGTTTTTGATGCGAAAGAAAAAGCTGGAACCATCGGGATTTTTTCTGATAAAGAAGAAGATAAAATATCGGACAACTTCTTTACCATTGATATACCCAAAAATTCTATCACAGATCAGGCAGCTTATCTGGAATATGACCTGTACGGACTGGCTTCTTATCAGTCTGTTCCCAGATCTATCAATAATAATGTCGCTGTTGGTGGTGAAATTATTGTTCCCAAAGCAGACTGGAGCCATCAGCGTGAGGAAATCAGCCAGAACCTGTTAAAAGACGGGAACAATCTTATCTTATTTACAGCACCAATATCTGGTGTAAAATATAAAGTAAAAAACGTAAAAGTTGTTTTTGAAAATAAAAATCATCCAAAGGAAGATCTGATTGTTAATTCTCTTCTATCAGAAAATAAACTTTACATCAAAGGAAATACAGAATATTCCGGTTCACTGACAGTCAATAACGAGGTTGTACCTGTTCATGGGGGTGAATTTGAGAAGGTTGTAAACCTTTCAGATGATGACAGGAAAGCCGGCAGTTTTTCAGTAGCTATAGGAGGAGTAAAAAATACCTATAAGATTCCGAAGCCTGTCAATTCATTTAAAATGATTAACAGCAGCTATTTTTCACCGAAACTGCTGGAGATTTCCAAAGAAAAGGAATATGATACAGACTATGAAGATATTAAAATTAAAGTTGAAAAAGAATCCTCAGAATCCGCTTCTGTTGAATTTCTGAAGCTGCGTGAAAAAGATTTTCCGACTACTTCACAAGGGCTGAAAAATGTTACGCTTAATAATTCCGCCTACAGGCTTTCAGTTGTTAAAGGAAAACTGAATAAAAAACTGCGGATTTCTCTGCCATATGATGAAAAACGTTTAGGACAGGCTCCTGCAAAAGAGATTAAAGCTTTTTATTTCGATTATAAAAACAAACAGTGGAAAATAGAAACCTCTGCGGTTGTTGATGAAAAATCTAAAATGGTCATTATTGAAAGTGATCAGGATAATGACTATATCAATGGTATCATTTCGGTACCGGAATCACCGGGTATTAATTCTTTCACACCGACAAGTATTAGTGGCTTAAAAGCAGGCAATCCTGTTTTGGGAATTCAGCTGTTTTCTCCGCCAACGCCCAATCAGAAAGGGGATGCAGCAATGTCGTATCCTATTCATCTTCCTGCAGGGGTCAATGGGATGCAGCCCCATCTTTCCGTTACCTACAATAGCAGCAAAGGCAACGGATGGATGGGAGAAGGCTGGGATATTGCAGGAATTTCCGGAATCACATTGGATACACGATGGGGAACTCCGGCTTTCGACCCTTCCTATGAATCTGAAATTTACCTTTTGGATGGTGAAATGCTGATGTATGAAGGAGATTACCTTCCCCACAGGCATATTGACAAAGCTGGCTTAATGGATGTGGCCCGACAGCCCAGAAACTCGTCCGGGAAAAAGAATTTTTATCTTCGGAAAAACAACAATTTTACAAAGATTGAAAGGTATGGTTCTTCACCATCATCCTATACCTGGGTAGTGACCACTACTGACGGAACAAAGAGGTTTTATGGCGGATCCGAAACAACTGTAAACGGTAATGCTGTCGTGCAGAAAGGTGATGGAGCTATTGTGCAGTGGGGAATCGTTAAAGAGTTGGATGTGCATAATAATAACATTAAATATTATTATTTTAACCAACAGTTTACTCAGGGAATACCCCCTGTTTCCGGGGATAATATCAATCTGGAAAAAGGAATACAGTTTCACATTAATCAAATATATTACTCAGGAGTAAATGATACAGATGGTCCCTATAAAGTAAATTTTATATACAAAATTCCTGAACGACCTGATTATGTAATTGACACTAAAGAGGGTATCAAAAGGGTTGAAATAGAAAGATTGGATAATATTCTGGTAAGTCATAACCAGCTGGATATAAGAGAGTATGGATTTACCTATGCAACAGGGAAATTTTACAAAAGTATCTTAAAAACAATATCAGGGCCGGGTGTAAAGTATGAGCTGGATTATTATAATGACGTAGGAAATGCCGTATTCGGACCAGATAAACTTACTACGGCGCCTGCACCTGATGCCTTTTCAGGTCCTGTAAATTCAGCTTTAACCCCCTCAAGAATAAGTGCCGACAATAATTTTGAGTGGGGCTGGACTTTAAGAACAGGTTTAGGACTGGGATTATTTACACCGCATACTTCGGGAGACAAAAACTTTATGGTCTCTGGCTTTGTGGGGGGATCGTATCCGGATATCAAAAGAGGTCAGGAATTGCTCGACTTCAACGGAGATGGGGTTATGGATATTCTATATCGTAAAAGAAATGGTGATAACGGGATTAAACTGATTCCGGGATCACTGGATGGAAACGGGAACCTTGAATTTAATGGCTATGAAGTTGATGTCCTGAACTTAAAAAGTAATTTCACGAAAACCAAAGGCAGTACCTTCAATACGGGGGCATCGATTCTGTTCAACTGGTGGAAGATGGGGTTTGATTTCACCAAAAGCTGGTCGGAAAGTGAGTCCAAAACTCCTGTATATATCATTGATGCCAATTCTGACGGATTGCCGGATGTAGTGAAGGATGATAAGGTGTGGTTCAACAAAATCAATCCTGATGGACAGCCGGAAATGGTTACCACCAGTGATATGACAGAAAATATGGTGATGAAAGGAAATATTCCGGTTCCTTATGAAGAACCGGAGGATCTGGATGACGATGAAGGAGAAGAACCGGTACGGGCAAAAAATGATGTGGTAAAAGTATGGATCGCCCCGAAAGCAGGATATATCAAAATCCAGGATCATATCTCCATTACCAATATGCAGGAAACTGCTGCAAGAGCCGTTTATTCGATTGAGGCTAAAAACCCTGACAACCCGTCAAAAAACGGAAGACTGTATCTGACCACCTTAGTTGGTGGAAGCCCTAATATAGATCTGAAAATAGAAAAATATAACGATTATGCAGGCACTCCGATGGGGATCGGCAGCGCTTCAAGAATACAGGTTGAATCCGGAGATAGGATTTATTTCAGGCTGCATAAAAAAACGGGGATTAATTATGAGGTGAATACAACCCCATCCGTTCAGTATGTAACTGCGAACGGAACTGAAATTCCGGATACCGATCAGGAGGAACTTGACGGATTCAGCCCTAACAACCTGAAATACGAAGAAAGTTTTCTTCTGAATAACCTGACCAAGACGCTTAAGTTTGACTATACGACTACAGGGCATATCGATATTCCCGGCTTTTCAGTCCCAGAACTTCATGATGATGTTACTTTTAAAATCACCCTATCAAAGGCTGAGGTGGTAAATCCATGGGATGTTACCGTACTCTACAGCAAAACATATTCGCAATCGTTGGGTACGGTAAATATTGATCCTGTTGATATGGATTTTTATGCACCAATAACCCCGAACGGTCTTTATATGAAGTTTATTGTAGAATCTGATTCTTATATGAACAAAGAAATTGAATGGAAGAATATCAAGGTTTCAAGTGCATGGGGAAATTCAATGGATGTTGCAAGCTATCCTTCCTATTATGTCCGCGATTTCAAAAAGAAATTCCATGTTGCTGATCTGGGAAATGCTCCACAAGGGGCCACCCATTATTATATTTCCATTAATAAAAATTTTTCGTTTTCACCGTCACTGCCAGGAAATTTCATGTATGTGATCAAAAAAAATGGTCTGGTTTTAGGAAAAAGATGGGTAAAAATAGAAAATACGGGGATTACAGAAACTTCCCTGAACGGGATTACGGATCCGATCTTATTTTATACCGGAGATCCTTATCATTCAGTCCTTTTGGAAGATAAAATCAATATTGTGGTGTATTGTAATACCCAGAAGGACAGGGCAGCCTATGAGGCGTTAAAATCACAGCTTCAGAATAATATTTTCAACATTTTTGTAGGAACCAATACCAATCTGCTGGCATCAACAGTGGAGACGGCTTTAAATACAGCTGAATTTAACAGCATCAGTGCGGTTTATCATAACTGGGGGCAGTTTATTTATAATGAGAGCAAAGACATCCGGAGAACACACAATTCATTAAGCCCTCCCGGTCCAAGGGATCAGCCAACAGCGCCTTCCGGAGTTACTACGCCTGATTATACCATTAATCCGGATACGCCAAGAGATTCTTATGGAGCTCTGATCAATAACGACTTCCTGGATTCTCCTTTCGGGCAGTTTGACTATGATTTCTCCGGCTGTTCGGGATTAACAAATCAGGATGAGTATGGGGAATGTGTCGGGGATATGTTGCAGGCTGATTTTCAGAATATGGCTTCCACCAATATCCTTGCCGGCTTTAACCCGATTGTACCGATGAACACCCATTTTTCCAAAGGTCCTGATGGTGCAGTGAAAAAATGGGTCAATAATAGTTTTCTTGAGCAGTTCTCCATGGCTTCCTCTTTCAGGGATGAAGAAACAATGACCCCTTTCTTTACCGATGATGATCCGGATGAAGAAGATATTGAGGTACAGGGGAATATCAGTACGGCGATGTATGCCATCGAGAAAAAACAGAAAAGCAAGGCAAAAACTACCAATTGGGGCATTGGGATTCCTGTGATTTCCCGGTCTGTTTCGGAGCTGCGGGGCTATGGAAATATCAATACCCAGGACTTTTTTGATGTGAACGGCGATGGCTATCCCGATATGCTGTACCGAACGGAATCCCAGCTTACCAACTCTTTGGGTGGGCTTAAGGCTTCGCAGGGAAGAAACCTGGAAGGTAATCCGGATTCAGTGATCTCTCAGAGCGAAAGTTTCCAGAAAACAAATACAATAGCATTTTCTCCTTCAGCAACAAAAACAGTGGGGCGAAACACAAGCAATAACGATTCCGATTCAAAAGCGGATACTTCGGTATCATGGTCAGGCGGAACAAGTTCTTCAACATACCCTGACTCCTATGACAAAGGTCTTAAGTATTGGATCGACATCAATGGAGACGGCCTTGTTGACCGTGTGGAAACCATTGATGGCGCAGTAAGGTATAAGCTCAATTATGGAACAGGTCTTATCAATAATCCTTTTGAATCATTTGCCAATTTACAGACCCATGAATCCAAACCGGTGGGATCTACTTCAATCAGCATCGGAGGAGGATTATCGGGGATGATTTCTGCGACAGATACCTTCAGTTCCGGATGGGGAGTTTCCGGCAGCCTTACCGGCTCATCTTCTACAGGAAGCTCAAAAGTGAATTTCCAGGATGTGAATGGTGACGGGATGGTGGATATTTTACTGCTCGATAATGAAGGAAATACCTCGGTAAGATATAATATGGGAAATAAATTCGCTCCTGCGGAAGGATTGTCAAAGCAGGGTGCAATTGTCAACTTCGGAAACGATACCAAGACCTATAACGGGGCATTAACACTGAATGGAGGATTTTATCTCAATGTTCCTATCCTGTGGCTGTTCGGGGTTACGATCCTTTATTTCAGGGCCGGAGCAGATTTGAGTGCCAGTATCGGGGTGTCTATGTCTGAAATTAACAAGGGACTTCGTGATGTGAATGGTGATGGTTTCCCGGATCTTGTAACCAATGACGGAAGCGGACTGAAAATTAACTACTCAAGGATCGGAAGAACCAACAAACTATCTAAAGTTACAGAGAAAAATACCAATGGTACGTTTACTATCGATTATGAATTTACGTCTCCTTCTTACAATGATCCTCATGCGAGACTGGTAATGAAAGAGGTGAAAATTCTCAATCCCCATGTTGATTCTGAAGGATATACGACCTCTACACCGGATAAAAACAGCGTAACCCGCTTCAGCTACGAGAATTCAAGATATGACCGTAGAGAACGTACTTATTATGGTTTTGAAAAAGTGACCGCAGAGGAAATGAATGTGAATGATGTATACAGGACTTCCGTTCAGACCTTCTACAATACCAACTATTATAACAATGGATTGCTGAAGAAAAATGAGGTTTACAGCGGAACAAATATATTGAAATCCAGCTCACTGAATACCTATAAATTATACAAATACATCAATAATTATACGCAGCTTGAAGAAATACCTGAAGCCGAGTTTGACAGCTATGATACAGGAGGAACCAAGGGAAACAAGATTGCTGTTATCCTGCCGTCGGGGTCTTCTAATACAGCATATGAGAGCAATGGTTCCATAACGACCGGCTCTGTAATGACCTATAACAGCAAGGCTCAGCTTACCAGCTTTAAATATAACAGCAACGTGGCATCAGGAAGTTATTATTCTACCATCCTTTACCATGATGTGCCGTCCTTATTCGCCAAAAATATCCTGAATATTCCTTCGGAAATTAAGGTATTCAACGATTCCAACCAGCTGGTAAGGCAACGGAATTCCGAGCTTGATCCGAACACAGGTGACCTGGTTAAAGTTATGGCAAAGCTGAATGACAGCCAGACAGCATCTACCACATTAACCTATGATTCTTTTGGAAATGTTAAGACGGTTACTGATCCTGTATCTTACAAACTTACCTATGATTATGATCCTTCCGGGAAATACATGATCAAAGTAACAGACAGTTTTGGTGTATTTTCCTCTTCCACATATGATCCGAAATGGGATACTGTTCTGGAATCCACCGATGCCTCAGGAAACAAGATGCAGTACAGCTATGATAATTTAGGAAGGATAACCAATATTCTCGGGCCAAAAGAAGTGGGGATTTCGCCATATACCATAAAATACGAGTATTTTATGACCCCTTATTCATCAGGAAGTGACCAGATTAAACTTTATGGGGCAACAACACAGAATTTTGACCCTGAACATCCTTCCAATCCTATTGAGACGATTACACTGGCTGATTTTACCGGGAAAACAGTTCAGGTTAAAAAGGATATTTTTGTTGGAGGCACGGAAAAAATGTCTGTATCCGGGATGGCATTAACTGATCTTTTTGACAGGCCCATAAAACAATATCATCCAACTTTTGAGGGCAAAGATGCTGTTTTAAACAAAAAACTGAAACTGAGCCTTTCTCCTTATTACACCATAACACAGTATGACCCGATGGATCGGATTATTGCCGAAGCTGATGAGGATGGAAACCTTACCGATATAAGCTATAGTATTGAAGGCACTGCTTATAAAAAGACGGTTTCCCAGATGCAGAATGCAAGTACGCAGATTAAGTCAGAGGCATTCAGTAATGCAGAGGGAAGAACTGTGGCTTCTAAAAATTATTTAAGCGGACAGCCATTGTCAACCCAGTTTACCTATGATGCCGCAGGACAGTTATTAACGGTTAAAGACCCTGAAAATATTGAAACAAGGTACAGATATGATCTGGGTGGGCGCCGCACTGTAGAAGAACACCCAGATCATGGAGCTACGAAATTTACGTATAACCTGGCAGGACAGATGCTGACCAGATCAACGGCTAACCTTGAAGGTGTCAGCGCACCTATCATTTATCAATATACCCAAAACAGGTTGATACAGATTGTTTATCCGAAACTCCAGAATGGAGCTCCTAATCCGAGCAACGTCAAATATACGTATGGTACATCCGGCAATGCAACGGGAAGGCTAACCAAGAAAACAGATGGCACTGGTGAGGTAACCTATGTTTATGGTAATATGGGCGAAGTGGTTGCGGAGCGAAGAAAAATAATCGGTGTGAATATTCCGGTGATGAACTTTACTACCGGCTATGAGTACGACAGTTGGAACCGAATTCAAAAAATCTTCTATCCGGATGGTGAAAATGTGGTGTATGACTATGATTTGGGAGGGAATTTAATAAAGGTAAAAAGTACAGCGTACGGTGATTATATTAAAGATATCCAGTATGATGAATATGAGCAGCGTACCCTTGTTTTCAATGAAAATGAGACCTATTCCGAGTTTACCTATCTTCCAACGAAGAGACTGCTTTCTTCACATGCTTTGAAAAAGGATAATTATGCAACCTATTTAAATAATAACTACGAATACGATTTTGTTAATAATATCATCTCCAATAAAAACATTACAGAAGCTACCCCTAACCAGTTGGGAGGAGGTTACCAGATGCTTTACGGATATGACAGCCTGAACCGTCTTACCCATTCTGTGGGAGCCATGCTAAAGGATATTAAAGACGATCCGGTTGACCCCGGAAATATGAATGCCAGCTATGAAACATCCTTAACTTATACGCCTTCAAGCGGTATCAGTAAAAAGAAGCAGAACCATGAAATAAGCGGGGTTGTCAATTCTTTGAATACCTATGAAAACACTTATAAATACATTAGAGATACCCATAAAGTAGAATCTGTAACCAATTTGGGTACAGGTTCTATTGAAAGCTTTACTTATGATAAAAATGGAAACCCGACCAGGTATAATAATCCGGACGGAATCTCAACAATGGCCTGGGATGAAGAGGATAATATGAAAGCTTACTATAACAAAGACCAGGGAGTTTTCCAATATTACGCCTATGATCATGCAGGAGAAAGAACTATCAAATATAATCTGAAAGAGGGGGCTAAATTATACCAGAATGGTGCATTAATCGATCAGGGAGCAATGGTACTCAATAATTATAAGGTTTATCCAAATCCTTATGTGGTAGTAAGTTCGGATGATACCTATACCAAGCATTATTATGCGGGCAGCCAGAGAATTGCAAGCCGTTTAGCAGAAAATACAGGTTTATTTGGAAGATCCGCCACAGGGACAACCGAGCAGAGTGAGGAAATGCCTGATGTAGAAAGTGACTTTAAATCCTATCTGGATAAAACCGGAGTTGAAGCGGAAACCATAGAAACGGAATTCGCCAGAAGTTCGGCTCAGGCAGGATTATATTATCTCCATGGGGACCACCTGGGAACCGCGACATTTGTTACCGATGCCAATGCTGTTGCAACCCAATTTTTTGTAAATTTACCTTTCGGAGAGACTTTTGTAGAGCAGCAGGTTGCAGGAACTTA
>NZ_LJOD01000025.1 GCF_001295265.1 Chryseobacterium indologenes
TGTTTTCGCATCTTGCGGAGAGTGAGGGATTCGAACCCCCGGACCTGTTACAGTCAACAGTTTTCAAGACTGCCGCAATCGACCACTCTGCCAACTCTCCCTGAACTCCGGCTATACCGTTGTTTTCAGTCGTGCAAATATAGAAAAATTTATATTAATTTCACAAATAAAAACATTTCAGGATCTATGTGTCAGGTTATCAGAGGGTATTGTTCCTTGTTAATGCGCTTGCTCTCATTTTTGATTATTTTTGCAGGTTTATTCTGCACGAAGACCCGAAGATTACCTGATCATTTTCTTTCACGTATATTGGTATTGCCTGCTGATTTTATCTGTTTCAGAACAGCAGCATATATTAATGAAAAATTATTCTTTTTTAGTTTTAAATGATACTTTATATTCTTCTTTCTCAAAAGGATAGCCGTCTTCAGATTTTGTTGTCCTGTCTGTTATGTAAAAGTCGTATTCTGTATCAGATTGTAAGTTGGTTGTTTCCAGAATCAGAACCGTTTTTGATTCGTCTAAACCTACAATGTTTTTTAACGGAAAATGCTCTTTGCCATTTTTGGAGAAGTTGATGGAAATCTTTTCATTCATTGGTTTTGAGAAGATAATTTGAATTTTTTTTGTGTCTTTATTTACATTCTGACTACCATTTTCGAACTCAATGATCTTAACCATTTTGGGTTTATTGCCATTGTATTCAGATATTATTTGTTCAGCACTTTTTTTATCTTCAAAATAGTTTGATTTTGCTAAAAACTGAAGGACTTCAGCTTCATTATTGAAATCCAATTCAATAATGTTTTTAATTGAAGCTTTTTTATCCGCCGAATTTTCATAATATTTTTTGGAAATAACATATCCCACAAAATATCCCAGATCAGGATTTTTAGCGTGGCTATTGTAAAACCAGTTTTCAAGCTTTTGACTAAACATCTCACTTTTAAAATC
Source organism: Chryseobacterium indologenes (assembly GCF_001295265.1). GTDB lineage: Bacteria > Bacteroidota > Bacteroidia > Flavobacteriales > Weeksellaceae > Chryseobacterium > Chryseobacterium indologenes_A. The sequence continues at coordinate 955 of NZ_LJOD01000025.1, forward strand.
TGATTTTACTTTTTCATAATTTTTAAACCCGTAATCAAGATATTGTGCTGTGAATTTTTTATTTAAAGCTAATTCTGCAATAAAATCACAGGAGCCTTCTTTAATTGCCTTTGACAAAACATTTATTTCACCCTCTTTTTGAAAAGTATGAATAAATTCGTGTACAGTTACCTGTTCTAATTGTGACGGATTTGTAAATAAGAACATTTTCTGATGACTTTCATTTTCAAATTCTGAAACAACAGTATTTCTGTCACCTACTATTCTTTCAACCCCTAAAAGTAAATCTTCATTATGGGTGGTACCTCCCGATTTTAGGGCTCCGATGGTAAAGTAAATATTTCCTTTGGAATTATTGGGATAGATTTTTCCCAGCTTTCTGAAGGCTTTTTCAATTGTTTTTATTTTTTTAGAGCCAATGAATGTGTTAGGCCTGATGGAATTCCAGAATTTAGGATATTTTTCAATGACATTTAAATAATCATCTTTTCCGAATTTTTTAATTTCCATAAAAACATTCAGTCCATCCGTTTTCTTATTCAGGAAAAGATTTTCAATAATTTCATTTTTATCTTTTTTATTTTTTTGAATACTGTCATAAGCAATCCAAAAATTATTGATGTCGGTATTAAAAATTTTCTGGGCGTTTGAGTAATTGAAAAATGTTAAAAAGGCAAATGCCGGTAATATACGTTTCATGGGTTATTTAGTTCTGTATCAGGTCTGTTATATAGCCGAATATTGTTGATTCAATTTTATATTGAAAAAGGTACAAATCAATTGATTTATACCCTTTTACGAAGAGTGAGATATCTGGATTTATTATTTTAAAATACTGATATTCAACTATTTTAAGAATACTAAATGGCAAAATGCTGGATTTTCTACAATTCTTATTTTCCTATAAGTTAAACTGTAAAATATTAACAGATTAACGCTCTTCTACTTTAATTTTATTCTTCAAATATAAGTATAATGGGATTTATCTACCAAAATTTCAGACGAGATTAAAGTTTACACCGGGGTTTTAAGCCTGAAAACCGGCTTTATAATATATAAAAAAGGACGGTTTTTATCCTAAAAAAACGAACTAAGATAATCCTAAAAAACTTTAAAATCCTGTAATAAAAGCGAGCAGGATACGATTTGAAACGGTAAAAATAACTTTATCACCTAATATCTTCAAAAATAATTTTCTGTTAAATATTGATTTTTGAAAAAATAAAACTTTAAAAATTGTATTATTTAAAGTTTTATATGTATTTAACATATTTTTTATGTAAAAATAACTGTTTATTTATGTTAAATTAATTTATATAGCTTGCTTTGTATATTGTCAATAAAATAATTATCATTAAAGTTTATGAAAAAAAAATTATGCAAAGCTTTATGTCTTGGCCTATTTTCGGTAAGTACAGGCTTGCTGGCGCAGAATAAGTTTAAAGCAGGGCTGGATGTAGGATATACATACAGTATACTGAATGGCAATCTTTCGAATATGGTAGACGCCAGATATAGCCCGAATTATGGATTCGGAATAAATCTCTCCGGAGAATATATGATCTGGAAATCGCTTTTTGTCTCTACCGGTATTTCTCTTCTGCAGAAAAATTATGACTATGAAAGAACAGACAGCCGTTATGGCTGGTATACCAAATATACTAATAACTTTCTGGGGCTTCCTGTTTTGATCGGAGGATATGTTTTGAACAATCCGCACGAAAGTAAAGGAGTATGGATAAGGCTGGCAGCCGGGATGTATACGGAATATTGGCTTAAAATGAAAAGGGAAGGGCAGTATCCTGTTTTTAGTGAGCTGCAGTTAGACGGAACCTTCAATTATGCTCAGGTCAACGATACTTACGATTTTAAAAAGAATGAAAATCAGCTTAACCGCTTTGGTTATGGATTACAAGGGCAGGCCCAGTTAGGTTATTCTTTCAGTAAATTCGATGTTCATGCTGCATATAATTACCAGTATGGTTTATCAGATATCAATAAAACCAACGAAGATGAGAACCGGAAAGCAACAATCCGTTCTTATATGATCTCTTTGGGAGCTTCGTATAAATTTTAATACAGTTTAATCCATTTTAATTATTCATATATGAAAAGAAATTTTAAAACATATTTAATTTTAGCTCTGGGGTTGCTTATGGCAGGAGGAGCATTTACTTCCTGTATAAAGGATGATGAATTGTCCGTTAAAGAGCCTACAAGATATACAAGAGAGGATGTAAAATCCTATGGGGATCTTTTTAAAGTATTCTGGTCTACTATGGATCAGCGCTATAATTATTTTTACGAGCAGAAGAGAAAAGATGGTATGGACTGGAACGCCATTTATCAGGAGTATTATCCAAAATTCTCAGCATTGAAAACATATAATAAAGATGATGAATTCAGTGATAAGCAGATTCTGGAAGACAGAAATAAGGCCATTGAATATTTTACAGATATTATTGATCCTATTATTGACAGGCACTTTCAGTTTGCCGTACTGCTGCCGGTGGCAAAAAATGCAAACAATACTTCGGTAGTTTTCCGGGGAGGGATGAAAACTAAAGGCCCCAATATATATAACTTTGGTTTAAAAATGGGCTATATGCAAAGTAGATTGAACATATTGGATACAAAATTTTACTTTACAAATGGAGGAATATTCAATTATTATGTAGGTACCCTGAAAACCAATCCGGAGATCCACTATATGACCTATAATATGTTTGCTCTATATACTACCTATCTTGGATTGCGAAATGAATATCTTGTTTCCAGTCCTGTGGATAACTATACTCTGACCGTTGGTGAAATTGATAGCAATCCTGAGCTGAATGCCATTGCAGATGTAGTTAAAAGAAAAGAAATAAGAGATAAGACGGTAGCTCTCCTGAATCAGTGGAATACTTTTTTCAGCTCTCCTGATATAAAATCTTTTAATGATCAGGTTACTGCATTTCATAATACAGAAGTTGTTTCTGATGATTTAATTGCGTTGGCAAAAAAAATAATTGCCAATGCTCAAACCCAACCATTGTATATGTATGTACCTAATCAAACCAATGAAAACAAGTTATACGTTAAATGGTTCATAGCCCGTATGACAGAGCATGTAGAAAAACAATATGGTTTATTGCTGTTTCAAACCGATGCCAACAGTTTGATCCAAAGAGCTCCGTTTTATCAGAAGTTTTTAAACCCTTTACATCGTGGAGAGATCAAAAAGCTGATTATAGATCTTAGAGGTAATGGTGGTGGTGCCGTTATTGATTCCCGTGTATTTATAGATCGTTTTGTCACAAAGAATACTGTTTGGGCTTATCAGAGAACCAAAGAAGGCGATGGACAGTTTAGTTATACTCCATGGGTTCCAATGCATGCGAAACCACATAAATATGGCATGCCTTCCAATATTCCAATTGTAATACTAACGGACAAAGGAAGTGCCAGTATGTCTGAAATGTCAACAATGATGCTAAAAAGCCAGGGTAACCATGTGATCTCAGTAGGTGATTATAGTTTAGGAGCTACTGCCGGCTTAAACCCGGATTCAGATGCATTCAATGGAGGGAGCTTAGGCAGTATAGCCGGTGTTATGGAATTCTATATGCCGACAATGGCAACAAAAGACCTAAACGGTGAAGTTATTGAAGGGGTAGGAGTAAAACCTGATATTTATGTAACACCTCCTACCGACGCAGAAGTTGCTGCAATGCAGAATTCTCCGGCTACTTTTGTAGACAGGGTAATGATAGAAGCAGTAAAATATCTCAATACCAAATAGTCTGAACTTATAGAATGATACTAAAAAATATGGAGAACTAAGTCTCCATATTTTTTTTGGTGAGTATTGCAGAACTTTTGTGTCTAAATTTTACTCCTGGATTAATTATTCTGTGGATTATCCCTTTTAAGTTCTCTTTCAATTTCATCAACTTCCGGTAGTGGAATATGGTAGCTGTCTGCGATATACTGTAAAATATCTTTATCAGTTTTACCATTAACTTTCCTTATGAAAAGCTGATTACTGGATTGTAAAGATGTAATTAAATCAGTAACATACTGTTTTTTGCCAAATACAGTTTTTTCAATGACTGCTCTTTTATCATCATTAACAATAATATCATTAAATGATGTATTCATCAGTACAGTCTGAAAAAAGGACTCCGCCGGTAAAAGCGTATGAAGGTAATAATCTTCAAAATCCATGACCCTCTTATTATTGGTCATGAACACACAGGTTTCCCTTGTCAGTATAATCCATTTTCCGCCTATATAAGGAATAACTCCCTTCATAAATTCTCTTTTGTAAATAAGAGACGATATTTTATGGGTTAATTCCGTAAAATGATTTTGTATTCTTTTCAATGTGTCTGGCCTGTAATATTTCTGGTCATAATAAAAGAGGTAGTTTCTCCCAAAGTTACCAGTAAGGAACTGACGGATAATGTTTTGTGATTTTAAGGGGTAGTCTTCGCCGCTCAGATTAATAAAATAATCCCACTCCTGGCTTACGTTAAGTAAATATTCCATAGCATTAAGCTCAGCCTGAATCATACTAAATCCACCCGAAACAATATTCATGCTTTCAAGGATATACACATTTGGAAACTGAACTAAAAATATGAGTATTTCCTCTGTTATATCTGCATTGGCTTTTCGATCGATATGAATAAGATAAAATTGATCTCTTGTATAGATTTTCTGGAACATATTTTTAAATACCTCAGGTTTATGATGAATCATAATGAAGTAAGCAATCCGTACTTGTGGTCCGGCGTGTGAAGCTAGAGGCTGTAGTTGAGAAAGTGTTGTGGGTAAAGTTGGCATGATGATGAAATTAGAAATCATCCACAATATGCAAACAATTTGTTTTATGTGCGAAAGTTACGAATATATTTTTGATAATCAATTTGTTAAATTGGGGTGTTGTTCATTTATTTTAGTGTACATTTGCAAAGTACTTATAAAAATGGGTTTCTGCCTTTGCTACTCTGTAATAATTTAAAATCACTTTTTTTCTTTCAGTTTTTGCTTTTCAGCTACCATGTTTTTAGCTTTCTTGACACTGTATAGATCGGAATGCTAATAAACTCAAATTTATAATAACAATGAAATGTTATTGCGCAGATCTTAATTGTTTAAGTAAATAAAGTCGCAAAAGAAAAAGTATGTTTTACAACATATAGTATCTCAAACTGAATCCTGCCAAAATGGATTTGTTTACTAAAACCTTGAGTGGGATAAGCCTTATGATGAGTTTCAGAAATTTAAAATTGATTAATCCAATTATTCGTGCTGCGACAGAAAATGGATATTCTAAACCTACTGATATACAGAGTTTAGCTATCCCGCATATTCTTGCCGGTAAAGATATTATTGCATGTGCAAAAAAAGGTACAGGCAAAACAGGTACTTTCGTAATGTCAATTTTACAATTGTTAAAGAGAGTTACGCCTGATCATAAAGATATAAGGATTTTAATACTGGCTCCTACATCAGAAGTAGTAATTCAAATAGAAGAAAACTTTACAGTTTACAGTAAATACATGCCCTTGTCGATACAATCTATTTTTGACGGTGTTCCTGTTGGCGGACAACTTGCAGCTTTAAGAAATAGAGTAGATGTTCTGGTCGCAACTCCTGAGAGATTACTGAATCTGACAAGCCAGAGAAATATTGACCTGTCTAAAATTGAAATGCTGGTTTTAGATGAGACTGACAAAATACTTGATAAAGCAGGAATAAGTGAACTGAAAAAGATTATAATGCTCTTATCACAGCACAAACAGACATTATTATTTTCTAGTACTATGTCCGGAAGTATCCGCAGATTTTCAGAAACCTTCCTTAATAAACCCGTTGATCTGATTGTTAATGAATTACAGGCACTAAATGAAAATACCTTAAAAACTGTCTTTTTCGTAGAAAAAAAATCATAAAGGATATGGAGATATGATACAAAGTGAAAATAGCTTATTTCCACTCTGACAATTAAGAACATAATAATGGCAAAGACTCAAAAAAATGATTCGTAAAATCTGTGAAAACATACAGATTAATAATATATAATTTTTAATAATAATTACAATGCAACAAGGCACAGTAAAATTTTTTAATGAAGCGAAAGGCTTCGGATTTATTACACCTTCAGATGGGAGTAAGGACATATTTGTACATTCTTCAGGGTTGAGCGTAAGTTCAATTTGTGAAAACGATAAAGTCGTTTTTGATGTACAAAAAAGCGATAAAGGGCTAAATGCAGTTAATGTAAAATTGGCATAATTTGATATGTTGATAGATAGGTAGTTTCAATATTATCTATATTTTTCACCAAATGAATATCTAAATAATAACTTCGGATATATTGCTTGAACGAAGATTCACGGTGAAGTGTTGATCTTGCAATTCTACAGTGTAAAGCCGTTTTCGTTACAGACCCCGATTCTAAATAGAGTTTAAGCTAATATTTGCGAGCCTTGACTTGCTGTTGCTGTTTATCCATGGATAAAGGTTTTAAACTTTATACCATAAATTTAAGTCATTTTTGTAGCGGAACAATTGATGCTTTACATTATAAAAAAATAAAGAGGTTGACCAGGAGTCAACCTCTTATTATATCTCAATTAAATGAGATGCGTTAAAAGCTGTTTAGAATTCGTTTGAAATTGATTTCAATTCCATGTTTCCGAAATTACCATTCAGGATTACTTCACTGATTGGTCCGTCCAGTTCATCATATACTGTGGAATCAAAACTTTTACTGGAGGTAATATAGATATGATCAAAATCTACATAACCAGCATTGCTGTTTGCCATAGATTTCTGGGCCGACCCTGCGTTGCCAAATGATTTGGTTGTGGTTACTGTTGTGGTTGTCTTTCCGTCAGGACCAGTTGTCGTCGTGGTGGTTTTCTTATAATCAACAGCTGATGCGACAGCAGCACCAACGCTAACTAAGACATAAATTGCCAGCTGTATCCAATTGGTATCCTGAGAATCACAAGGGTTTTCCACAGAATAACGGTGTACTTCCTGCCCGTCTTTATAAAATTGTACAATAATTTCTTTTCCTTCAAGAAGACTGTTGGCTACTAAGCAGGCAGGAACATTATCGATACGCGGACGGTGAGCCCATTGCGCCACTGTTTTTACACGATTATATTTATCCAATATATTCATTGTAGCACCGAATGACTGCTGATCAAGTTGTTCAGGCTCAAAGGTAAGTTCGAATCGACTTTTTCCGTTGGTGTTGATTATAACACCGTCTGTTGTTTCATTTAATTCTGAAACTGCGATACTTCCAGAATCATTTTGAAAAATCTTTGCATTCCCTTTTGGATATACTTTGTTCTCGTTAAGTTCAATGAAATTGCTCATAATAAAAATTTTAAATATTAATAATTTGGTTAACAGTAAGATCAAATTGCCCGGGATGTATCTGATTACTTACTGAAACAAATATATAAGCGAGTAACGACAGAACTTGACGTATAAAAATTAATTTTTGACGGTTTTGATTTTTATGGAATGGATCGGTAGTATGTTTTGCGCATTGATTATTTTTAAATTGGATGTACTAAAAATATAAGATTATGTTAGATTTAGAGTACATAGAAACAGTGCTAAAAGCAAAAGAAGGATTTGAATTTCAACGCTACAGCGTAAGATACCTGAGAAATAAACATGGTTACGACTTTCAGGCTGTAGACTCCAAAGGTAGACTTGGTGACAGGGGGAAGGATGGATATATTTTTAAAACCAGGGAATTTTTCGCAATGTCGTCACAGGTAAAAAACCTGTCAGATAAGGTCAGACGAGATTTTAAGAATTGTATGGAGAAGAATCTTGAGGTCCTGATCTTCACTTTTGTAACTAATCAAAAAATTGGACCTAAAGAATGTGATACACGTGACGCTCTACAGAGGCAATATCCTGACACAGAATTCAGGTTTCTTCAGCATGGGGATATTGCAGCCGAATTACTGCTGCTTTCTAACCGGGAAATCCTGATAATATTGAGAAAGTCTGTACCAATTTTGGCTGACAACACAATCTATTTCAAGGAAAATATTGAGAAACAGATGTCCTTTACACTGTTGGAATCAGTAAAGGATTCTTTGCCCTGGTATTTGGCAGCTATTGTTATTTGTGTGATGGCAGGTGCGGTTTTTTTTATTTTTCTTCTGACCGGGTGTATATTCCAGTTAAAATGACCACCTTATTCCTGATTAAAATGACCACTTAGAATGAAGTCAAAAACGGTGTCTAAAAGATGGTTTAAAAATATAAAATAATTCTTTACTCAATGCTGATTTTATGGTCAGCTTTTTTTTCTTCTCATCGATTCCCCTTTAAGGTCTATTCTCAGGGAGTTATGTACCATTCTGTCAAGGATTGCATGAGCAATAGTCTGCTCAGCAATGACTTCGTGCCATGCACTTACAGGAAGTTGCGAAGCAATAATAGTGGCGTTTTCCGTGCCTGTCTTCAATAATCTCCATAAAATCTTGTCTTTTGAGGTTATCCAGCGACTGCAATCCAAAATCATCCAGGATAATAAGGTCTTGTTTTTCTATACGGTCAATCTCTTTGAGGTAAGATCCGTCTGCCTTAGCCATTTTAAGCTTTGAGAAGAGTTTATTGATGCTGAAGTACATCATTTTATATCCCATTGTACAGGCTTTGTAGCCTATGGCAGTAGCAATAAAGCTTTTGCCCACCCCTGTTGATCCCGTAACAAGAATATTCTGTTTCTGAGAGATAAAGTCATATTAGGACAACCTTCCGATCGTATTCTTATCAATGTTCCTGGAATAAGATGCAGTAATCTCTTCTAGGAATGCCCTGTACCTGAATCTCGCAGAAGTGATTAACCGCTCAACTTTTCTGCTTTCCCTGTCGTCATACTCGGATTCAATCAAATATGCTATAAGTTCATCGTTGGTATAAGAGATGCTTCCTGTTTCCATTGTTGTGGAAAAAGCTCTGTGCATCCCGTGGAGCTTTAAGTGTTTCATTTTTTCTAATGTTGCCTGATTCATAGATTTTTGTATTAATGATTTTAATTGTTAATGATTGTAGATGTTACTGATAGTATTTTCCTCCCCGTATGTTTTTATGTTTAGGGAGTTTCTTTTCTTCAAAGAAGGCATCATCATCGGTGAGATTATCCAGTCCTCTTTCCAAAATGCTTTTAATCATGGCAAGACTGTATTTTTCATATCCCAATGCCCTTTTACAGGCATTGTCAAGCCTTACGTTGCCAATCTTTTTTGATAATGAAAGTATCCCCAAACAGGTTTTATAGGACTGTTCAGGATGCTACTTTTTCTCCAGTATTTTAGTAATATACTGTTCACAATATTCCCCGATGGATGCTCCCCATGAGATAAACCTTGAGGGGTTTCATTCCGTCATAAATTGGTAAGAAGAAGGCATATGCTCCTTTACAGTAGTGTATTGGTATTTAGCCAGTATCCTGTCATGGAATGATATTCTACGTTGATCATAGTAAATCCCAACGGTATTTTTACTGTAAATAATATTTACCTTTTTCCCAATATAGCTGAACGGGACACTGTAATAGTGCTTATCTCTGCTTAAATACACATGATTGGTTTTATGTACTGTGGCACGAACAGTGTATTTTAGCTGATACATCATGGCAGGCAGTGGAGATAAAGCGGGCTTTTCAACCTCACGGAACACATCTGCTCTGGAATACTTTTTTCTTTTCATGGGAGCTTCATTATGAGGTTCTAAAAGGTTTTCTATTGCCTTGTTTAACGCCTCCAGACTGAAAAAGTGTTCTTTGCGCAGAGGAGCAAAAATGCGGGTGTAAACAATATGCACCGCATTCTCTACCAAAGCTTTGTCTTTTGGATGATAGGTGCGTGTAGGAAGTATTGTTGTGCTGTAATGGGAAGCAAAGTCAGAAGGGAATCTGTGATAACGGGTTCATACTTATGACTCTTTTTTACGGCAGTACAGAGGTTATCGGTAACAATGGCAGCGGGAACTCCTTCGTAATAATGCAGGGCTTTGGTAAGGCTTCCCAGAAAATCTTCTTTTCCCTGGGTTCGTGTAGCTTCTACAAAGGTCATTCCGCTTGCTCCAAGTATGGCCACGAAGACTTCGACTTCCTGTTGTTCACCTGTTTCTTTACTGACAATGTGAAGCTTCTCTCCTGTATAATCCACAAAAAGTTTATCCCCTGCCTTATGTTCAATATGCATGGAAGGATTTACCTTTTTTCACCATTCTCTGTAATGATGGCAGAAACGGGAATATCGATAACCCGAAGGATACTTCTCTATATATTCTTCCCATAGCAGATAACGGGTAACCCCAACACGTTTAAGCTCTTTGGAAAAGTAAGGAAATAACGATTCTAACTGCTTTTTAACGTTGTCGTTATCTCTTATGTCAATAGCTGGGGTATCGAATAAATCATCTAAATCTTCATCACTCAGCTCTATAAGTTCTTCATAAGTAAGCTGATGCTCATGGAACAGGCTGATGTACTTTTTTGCCGTATTGCGGGATATACCCAGTTGTTTGCTTATCTGCAATTTACTTACTCCCTGGTGTATAATCGTAGTAATTGTTTAATGTTCAACATGTCTATTTTTTTGTTAGCCATTGGTATTTTTTGGCTAAGTTATTCAAGACACGTTTTTTGACTTTTTCAGGTGGTCAATTTGATCAGGATTACCATGGTCAATTTGGGCTGGAATCAACTGGTCACTTTAGCAGGATTAAGGTGGTCAATTTTGCAGGATTCTACAACAAACTCTTTCCAATAGTGAAATTTATACAAAAAACAGAGCATTGAAAAATTTCAATGCTCTATTATCATAATTATTTACTATATTCTATTTCCTCCAAATGTTCTTTTACTATATCGTAAAATTTCTTACCATCTGGTTGTTGTAAAAATGTTTCAACAACTTCATTCAAAGCTTCAATATCTCCTTTAGCTTTCAGAAATATGGTCAAATATTTAAACGTTTCGACAGCAGTTGATCTAATAAAATCTCCTTTTACTAAACTATTCATAAGACCTTCATCTGTTATACGCTTATCAATCTCAGGTACAATAATATTTTGGATATTATCTATTACACTTGAACTGATTTTATATACATCATCACCTACTTGAAACTTCCACCAAAAATCTTGGCGATCAGGCATAAAATGTCCAATTCTAGCTTGCCATTGGCATGCCCATACATCTGGTAGCTTCGAATTATCATAATCATAATCAACAACTTTTCCCAAAAGATCTGAATATACACCAAAATTTAAAGTGAATTTCACTTCATCCATATTACCATCTTGGCTTTTTTGGAAATTTATAATTCCAAAATTGTTATCTGACTTTAAGTAAAAATTATTTCCTTTTTTACTAAATCCCAAATCCTTTAAAGATGGAGTTATTTTTTGTATAATTTCTTTAAAAATATCCATTTTTTCCGATTTTAATTAAGTCTTAGAATCTAAACTTCTTATTAGAAGGAATCGCCCGAAGTTTTCGGGCAGTTCCTTAATAAATTTTGGAAATTATGCCAATAACAATCCGTGATATCACTATTCAGTTTCAATATTAGCTATTTCAAACTCAAAACCAGTTAATTTCTCTTCTTCTACCATTTTTCTAAATTTTTGTGAACAAAAGTAAATAGGCTCAGGTCTCAATAAACCCCTTTTAACTCCAAATTTTTGTTTACTAGTAAGAAAATCACATTGAGAAATGACTTGGTTATTTAGTACATAAGGTTCTGATAAAAGTCTTAATCCAAGTAAATCACCTTTAGGACAAATATAAACCTCTTTCTCAAAGTTAACCTGATGCCCCGAAACATTAAAAGTTCCTCCATTACTACTTACTGAAGCTGTAAATGGATCATCCCCAGCAATGGTATTCTTTGATAAATAAAGTTCTTCATTCGCTGTAAGTTGATAATATTTTTCAACATTTGTAGGGGTTATTTGTAAACCTTTCATATTACTTAGATTGATAGCATTTACAAATTTTTCAGAGACGACTACTTCTCCTCCGATTGTTCTGGCTATATCTTTTTTTGGTATTGTACCTTTCTTAAGAAGCAGCGGACCTATTTGCTTCCCACCTGTGCCACATATTTCACATGCTACTGTTTCATCGTATAATGTACCACATTCCTCACCTGTTGGTTCAAAAACCGGCTTTATTTTTAAATGAAAAAGTTTTGCATTATCTAGCTCTTTTTTTGTATAAGTACGTTTAGTATAAGTATATAGGAAAAAAGGGTTTCCATAATTTTCTCTAAACATCTTATCAATTTGACAAATTTTATTATAAAGATCATCATCCCTTGTAATGTGCAGTATATAGATCGCTCCATTATAGACAGCATTATTGGGCTTTGGCAAGAGATCATAATGTTCTTTGAAAATTCTAAATTCAATTATTTCTTTCACTTAGTTCAATTTAATTGGAATTGGACGAGTTGTTCTAGTTAAGGAGTTACTTTAGAAATATTATTTAAAGTCCAGAATAACTTTTTCAATTAACGATGGGCGTTTTTTGAATGACTTTTTTATTTTAATGAACCGCCCGAAGTTTCGGGCAGTTCCTCAGAAATTTTAGAAATTGATCTTATGAGACTACGTTATTTCTCATTTCAAATTATCAGTTTCAATATTAGCTATTTCAAACTCAAAACCAGTCAGATTTTCTTCCTCTACCATTTTTCTGAAATTTTGAGAACAGAAATATAATGGTTCTGGTCGCAATAAACCTCTTTTAACACCAATCTTTTGCCTGCTGGCAAAAAAATCATAGTGTCCAATTGATTTGCTATTGAAAACATAAACTTCGGATAGAAGATTTAATCCTATAGTATCCCCGTTTGGACATTTATAAATTTCTTTTTCGAATTTTATAGTGTAGCCACCAGGTATGTCAAATTCCATAGCTTCACCCTCTTCTGCAAAATCAAACATGTTTAAACCTACTGTAGTATTGTTTGTCAATTCTAACTCAGAAGATGCAATTAATTGATAGTGGTTTGATATTCCACTTTTAAAAACCACAGGTTCTAACATTATCCCTTTCAAGTCTCTTGATTTAACAAGTCTAGCAAATTTATCTGAGACTATTACTTCTCCAGCTATTGTCCGTGCAATGTCCTTCTTAGGTATCGAACCTTTTTTCAACCGCAATGGGCCTACCTGTTTTCTGTTTGCACCACATATTTCGCAGGCAATGGCCTCATCATAAATGGTTCCGCATTCTTCTCCCGTCGGCTCAAAACCTGTTTTTATTTTGAAATTAAAAAGTATGGCATCGTTCAATTCTCCTTTAGTATATTGGCGTTTAATACTCCAAAAACTGAAAAATGCTCTATTTTCCTTTTTTAACCTATTATACAATTCACCAACATTATGAAATAAAGGATCATTGGGTGATAACTTTAAAATATACGCTGCACCATTGAATTTGGCATCATTTACCGGCAAAAGGTGATAATTGTCTTTAAAAATTCTGAATTCGTGTATTTCCTTCATAGTATTTTCATTTTTAAAGGAGCCACCAAAAAATAAGGTGGCTCCATTATAAAATAAAGGACATCTAAAAATTAAACTAACAATTTTTCCAGTTCTTTTTTAACCGAAGATAGTAGCTTAATTTCTCCCTTACTTTCTGCTTCAATAATGCTTCTCTTTGTCATAAGCTTACTAACAAATGGCGTAATCGTATCCTTAAAAAGTTCCTTTAATTTTTCTATCCTTAGATCATCACTCATGGGTCTATCCAAGGCTAAAATATCGTCTATTACTTGCTTGGTTACATCTCCTATAGGACTTTTTATTAACTGCTTAGTAGGATGGTACTCTCTATCGAAAGATCCTTGTATAAACACCTTTATATTAAGCATATAATAGTCTCCATAGGTTGATTTCTGTAATTCCAGAACCGCAAGGCATTCAGAGCTTTCCAAATACCAACCACCAAATGCCTTCAAGTAATTATTCTCTTTGGCAATTTCTCCAAATACTATTTTAAATTCTTTACTATCCATAAATTATTTTTTATAATATACTTCTAAAACTTTCTTCCAATCGACATCCTTAAGTCTTGGATTTGCTTCAATTGCAGCCGGAGACTGTAATTCCTCTAAATACATTTGTAATTGCTTTGCGCCATTGTTAAGCTGCGTTTGATTAAGCGGCTTTAACTCATGAATTTTTCCATTTTCAATATCAAGGTAATCGATTCTCTTGCCACTTGGCAATCTGTACTCTTTATAACCCAATCCTTGAGCAACCTCTTCAGCTTTGTAGCCTCTATGTATATCTTTACCAAATTTGAGCCCAGATTTCATCCATTCACCTTTGTAGGTGGTTGGAGCGCCTTCTTTCAATATTGGTATTGGCTGCTCATCCACAAAATTAAAACCAACAATCTCATCAACCGAAAATTCAATATCGTCAATTATTAATATTCCAGTTTTTGATGGAGTTTTACCTAATGCAGTTGTTTTTGGGGTATTATTAAGGGTCCATTGAGATCTTCCCTTAGCGATGGGTGCGCCTTTAAGGATTGTCCCTTGAGGGGCACCAATTTTAGCAGCTTTAATATTGGCTACAACTCGCTGGATTCCTCCAGCAACACCTCCCAATACACCACCGGCAACACCTCCCGACAAACCTCCCATGAAGGTTCCTTTAAGGATGTTCTCTCCAAACATGACTGAAGAAGCAAACCCACTAATAGCACCTGCAACAGCCCCTCCTGATGCCCCTGCTATAGCTCCTCCAAGAATACCGCCCTGTATTCCCCATGAGGTGGTGGCATAGGCTAAGGCAGAAGCACCAATAACTGTAGCAACGCCTCCAGTAAATGCGCCGATCGCACCACCCATCACAATTTTTCCCCAGGTTGCTCCCCAGTTCCACTTTAAAGGATTATATGAACCATTGGCTTTTACTCCTGTAAAATAAGCTCCAGCTACAGCTCCTATGGCAATCATCCAGACAATCTCTCCGCTAGGATCGGTATACATCAGTGGATTATTCAATACATACCCATATCTGTTATAATTCTGGGTATTGAACGGATCTTGGATATTTTCATCAGCACTCAAAAACCTCCTGAGCAGAGGATCATAGAGCCTACCATTCATATGGATGATTCCTACTTCAGGAAAATACTCATGCCCCGTATATCCACGGCTTAATAATAAAAGGCTTCTGTCAATTACAACTTTATCAGTAATAATCGCGCCATAACCTTTCTGTAAGTGGGTGAAATTACCCCATGCGTCATAATGTCTGCGCTCAAGTACTTTCCCACTTGAAGAACTGATGGCCAAAATACTTCCAAGATAATCCTTGTGGACAAAACGGTAAGATCCACTTGTTTCTGAAAAGTCTTTCAAATATACAACATCCGCTTCATATGGTGAATCTCCGATGTAGATAATATGTTTCTCTTTTCCGTCAGCATTTTTCACCACTTCAAATGATCCTTCTTCACTGTATATCTTAATGTATTTTCCATCACTGTCACTGTTGAAATTACCTCCGTACGTGACCCGCTGTCTCATTGCTGTTAATCCATATTGGTCATCTCTTTTTCTTGGATGCTCAAAAAGTAATGAAGAAAAAATAGGCTGTACCTTTGAAATTAAGCCTGTCTTCCTAAATTTTAATGTTTTAGGTGCTGAATCTGGTAGTGATCTATTTTTCTCTAACACTCCCGCTTACCAGATAAAGGATATTTATTTCTTTAAGGTAAAAGACACAGCGAAAAAAGATACTATACGTCCTTCCATAGAAGGAGCAGGCAACGAAAGATCGTTTAAGATCTCTCCCGATAATAAACTTTTGGCAGATACACTTATAATGCATATTGGTGAGAATCCCGCGGATAAGCTGGTTGTCAAAATGAAAAACTCCGAGGGTCCATATTCAAATCCGATTATAGGTGAAGTCTTCCTTAACGATGCAAAATTAAACTATGACAAAGGGAGGGTTCAGTTTAAGAAGTAATTTTTTCACCAAATAAATCAAATATTATGAGAAATTTATCAGATCTTTTAAACGAGATGCGCAGATACTATTATTACAATGGGAAAAAGGTTTATGTGGACGTTGATCCTGATCTTTTGCTTATTACCTTTAAAGAGGAAAAGGAGCCTGAGCAGCAGATTCAGGTATTAAACTCTTTGGCTAAAGATACTTCCATATTTAAAGGTCTGCAAGCCGAAAATCTTTCAAAGGACAAATACGTATGGGTTAAACTCGATAAGGAAGCGGCTTTCAAATATTCCATACTAAAAATAGAGCATTGAAATTTTTCAATGCTCTTCATTTCATGAGTAGTTACTTTAAATATTTAATTTAATTCAGAGATCAGGTTCGAACGATTTCTTCTACAAATCTTATAAACTCCAATGTAGTATGAGATAAGATATTATAATAGAAAAAAGCATGACGTTTTAGCTGATCCTCTAATTCATTTGAGTTATAAAATCTTACTAGTCCGTCATCTAAAAATTCCGTCTTAGTCCCATCATCAAGAAGAAATTCATTTTCACCAATCTGCTTTGTGGTCTTAACAGCAAAAAAAACGCTAAAATCAAAAGATGGAGGATCAAAATATGGATGAACAAATTTTTCAAATTGCAGAATCCGTTCGATTTTTTTAGAGGTTATCTTTTTAAAAATAACAAGTTTATACTCAGGTGTCTGCCAAAATCCATTCTTAAAAGCTTTTCTGCTTGACTGATAGTCTGTCTCTATTCCAATATAGAAATCATCTTTTAATGGTCTATATTTTATAACCGTTTTACCAAAATTCACTTTTTCAATAAAGCTAGGGAAATTTAGATCCAAAAGCTTATTATAATATTCAATCCAGTGTTCACTATTAAAGAAAGGGGCAACTAGCATTTTTCGTGATCTCTCTTTTTCTGGAACAATTAGTTCTATGAAGCAGTTAAAATCATTTAATTGTTGGTACTCTATTTCTACTTTATCGTTAGCCCAGAATATTTCCTTCGAAAACTCTTCACTCTTCATTTTTAAATTTATCAATAGTCCGGAATCATCTACTTTACTTCCGCCAGCTTCAAATTTAAAATGAGTATATCTACTGGCTCCATTTCTAAATTCTATTTCACCATAATTCACAAAAAAATTTCCATGAGAAAGTCTTTCCATTAAAAAATCGATATGCATATTTAGATCCCCGTATTTTATACGGGGATCAAGGATTCTATGAAACAAAATACATTCTAAATACGTATTCTGTATACTAAGAATATATTCTATTGTTTTTTCAACAAGTTTTTTTTCGTCCAATTTTATGTGTGACAATTTATTCATGGACGACTTTAATAAGATTTTTGAGAAAGCATAAAACTTGAAAATTTGATTTTAAAAATACTTTTATCTCCCTTCTTCTGTGATGTTTTCATCAATCGTTTAATATTTCATTTCGTGCTAGAATTATTATCCCTGCTACTTGTTCCCTCTGTTTTTTTCAGATCAGAAAGCATAATATTCAATTTATCCGACCTTTCCTTTCCATCTTCTTTCCAAAACTCTACGAAAGCAAGCTCCCTGTCAATTGCAATCTGTGCAAGGATGTTAATACCTTTATCAATCTTTCCTTCTAAAAAAAGTTGAGTAAAAGCTAACGCGATTATAATACTATCTATTCTATTTAAAGCTACGTATTGATCCGGCAATCTGCTAACCTCTTGAATAAGATAATTTCTATTCTTTGCGTCAGTTCTCAAATCAAAAGAAGCATATGCATTACCCAAATCTTTTAAATTTTCTTGCAAAAAAAGAAGTGCATTCTTATCGCTGTTTTCCTGTATCCAATCACTATATAGGTAAAACGTATCGTTACCCATATCATTGCCAAATGGAGCAAATTCATCAATTACACTATAATAAAACTTTTCGGCCATTATTTGTTGTGCTTTATTAGCCCCATATTCTTTTTTTATTTCAACGTATTTCAATGGCTTTTCCTTTCTATTGCAAGATTGTAGTATACTTAATACAATAAATGTAAAAAGGATTTTTCTCATAATTTAATTCATTTACTTTGTTATTGTACTAAATCCTTTAGATCAAAGAATTGTGGTGATCCAAAAATGCTACTATTTTCTAATCTCAAAATGTCGCCCTCTAAAATATTGAAATTTTTAAAGTTAGCTTCTGTCATAATCTTCCAAGTATCATATTCTTTTAGCTTGAAGGATTTTTGATCAGATAGCCTCACCATTGTCAATGTTGCTTTCTCCACTGATAAATTCATAATTATTTCATAAATTTCTTTTTTATATCTCAGCTTTTTCTTAAAAATAGAACTTGATAATGTCCATTCTATTGTTTTAAGCGCTTCAAGTGATTGTAGTACTTCAGATTTATCGATTAAAAAATAATCATCGGATAGATTACTAAAAAGCACTTTCCATTTGTCAATCAATAATGCTTTCTTTTTCTTGTCCGAAAGATCGTTCCAATCAATTCCCTTTGTAGAAGCTTCGAGGTTAATAATACCAAGTGCGGGTTTCCTTCCATTAAAATAGTTTTTAATAAAATTATCTATTGAGTCTTCCTCTAAATCAGGAATTAAGCAAAACATGATCTTATTTACTTTTTTAGTCCTGTCCAATTTGTCCTGAACAGCAGATATCAACAAAAATTCTAATAATGTTCTGTAATTTGCTAGGCCATTAAATTTTTCTACATCTTTTGATGCTACATAGATAGTGAACCAGATATTTTTCATTTTAAGTTCTTATAAAAATCTTGTCAATGCATCCGCATGCGGATATGATTGTGCATACGGCATAAAACCTTTATTTTCCACATACTGCCAAACATAATACTTTTCATATAAAAATGCTTCTTGTTCTGTTACGCCTTCATGTAAATACATCCAGCTATGAGGTCCACGTTCCGCATATGTTCTATTTAGGCCTGCCATTAGGGTCTTTTGCTCTTGTAACTCTGAACTTTGCAATATCGTCCGCTCCCATAATAGCATAAACAAAAGATTTTCTGCTTGGTGCTGTGTCTCCCTTTAAAGATAATAACAATCCTAAAGAAAAAGTTCTGGATAAAACTGTGGACCATGAAAATCCAGCACTTCCTGCCGCAGCAGTAGAAATTGTTCCAGCCGATGTTCCAACTGCTAAACTCCCAGCTAGCACCTTAGCGGTAACCGCAGTAAATAATCCTGCCGTAAGCAAGAAGTTTATTTCATTCGTAGTAAATGGATGTTTTGGACCAGATCCTCCACTTAGTGAAGCGAAATCAAATTGTGAAAAATCATATTCAGGATTTATAATTCCTTGCAAGACATCGTATGCTTGTTGTCCTGAAAGCGCTATCCCCCCTAATGCAGCATAGGTATCAAACCCACCAGCAACATCGCCTGTAAGATGATAGGTCCCAAAATGGTACTCTAGTTCGGACATAGAATGCCCCATAAGACTTGTCAATGGGGTCAAATTCCCAGTTAAACGCTGAATTTCTTCCGTAGAAATCTGCTAAATAAGCTGGTACTCTTCCATCTGGATCCGTAAAATTAATAGGGTTATTAAAAGCATAATTATATAAGCTATGTCGTCTCATCTGCTCGGCCAGAGGATCTGCTACACCCCATCTGCCTAATTCTGGCATATATAATCTAGCACCAAAATCACTTCATCCTGTTTCTTCCTGAAATTCTTTGCCGTTAAATTGATATTTATAAGGAGGTTCCCAGTTTTGAAGACCGTAGCCTTCATGCTTTAGTCCGAAAGGATAATAATTATTTTCTTCAAGAGCTTCTATGCTGCTTCCGTTATGGAAATAACTTAAGCGTATGTTTCCCTGTTGGTCCGAGTAATTGTAAATATACTTATTATTTTCAAAATTATAATAACCTTCAGAAGTTGGAACAAATTTTCAAGATTTGTTGTGGTCTATCGTCAGAAGAAGTAACCTCATATTGAAAACCGTCAAAATATTCTGTAATCTTTTGTGTTTCTACCGGATTTTTCCCATAACCATATGTATAAGTTTTTTTAACTTTCGTGCCATCTGATCGATAAACATATCGTGTATTAACATTATTGTTAGCATTGGGAACCCGTGGTATGTAGGTCTGGTCGAATTCGATATAAGAGGGAAGATTCATGAAGTTGTAATCAATGTCTAAGATTCCTTTGTCCAGCTGATCTTTCATATTACCATTCAAATCATATGTTATTGTATTTCCAATTCCTCCTGGATAGCCACTATAATTCTTCTCCTGACCGATTACCCATACAAGTCTGTTTCCTAAATAATCATAAGACAGGTTATCTACACGCTCCGCTAATCCTGCAAAATTTTTAGAATTTCTCTGCAAAGTTTTAATATTTCCATTAGCATCATAGCTCATATATTCGCTATAAAAATTATTTTGAGGAATGGAGGAAGCTGGTTCTGAATAAAGACCAGCCGATAATCTTCCCAAATTATCATACTGATAGGTATATCTTCTTAAAACACCATCTACAGAAGACTTCCAGTCGATTTCAGTGATATTTCCATTGTATTTTCCAGCCAAATTAGCAGGATTACTGTATTTCAGCTCATAACCAAATAAATCACTTCCAAGATTTGAGGGGTCATTAACCTTAACTAATGCTCCGCGTACATTGTACGTATAATCAATCGTTTGAAGGGGCTGATTTATATCTGTACCACCCACATTCCTTTTCGTTAATTGCGCAAGATCATTATACTCGTTCCGAACAAGAATTTCTTCTGGATTACTACCAACCTGATGCTTTTTAACCAAAAGTCTATTTTGGCTATCATGGATAAAAGTTTGATTGGTTACTCTTTCTGTATCACTATTTAATCTTTTATGCCTTGTAATTGTTTGTTTTACTATTCCTGCAAAATCTAGAAGTGATTCATTTTTCGTATAACCTCCCAAATGGTTAATAGAATGGGTTCCGACAGGTCTACCTTTACTATCGTAGAAGAGATAATTCCTTGTCCATCCATTATCTTCAATATTTTTTAGATATGTAGCTGTGGCCAGACCTTTTGTGTTCAAAGCTATCCCTTGTGTGTCTTTAAGAACTCGCTGATCCTGTGAAATAATATAATTGGGAATACTTACTTCTGAAGGTAGCGGAGGATAAGTGTCATAATAATTAACAGTAAGAATTGTGAGACCAGAAGTAGGATAGATATTCTTAGTATAATAAATATCCATTCCATTCAAGGTCAAAGGTATGGTACTTCTCATTTCGTTAATATCCGCGTTAGCAGCCATGTTGTCTAGAGTTGTCTGTATAGCATTTCGTGTTTCACCATTCGCAAAAAAACCTTTATACACAATTCTTCCGTGAACATCATATTTAGTAAATATCCAACCTTTTGTTTCGAAGTTATTGTTCGTGGTCCCAAGCACTTCATCCTGATAAAGAATGGGTCTATTTTTGTTATCAAAAACAGTATATTCCCATCCTTTTCCCGGCAGCTTCTTCTCAACCATTCTGTTTAGGCCATCATATCGATACTGATAACAAAGTTTTTCCAAGGTATCTGGCGACACCGACCCTGATACTGAAGCTAGAGGGGGTATTACGTAAACCAAATGGCCATATTCATTATAAACGTAATATGTATCCACTGCATCTACCGTTCCTTCTCCTTTTCTGGCCATGATAAGCTGTCCTTGCTTATTTTTGTATTCTGCCGATACTTTTCCATCTTCATCGGTTACCAAGCTCTTTGACAATGTACTTGCAGAATAAGTCCCTGAAAGCGACAAAGCAGACTCTGTCCTTCCTTCGACCCAAGTAGAAACCACTGTATATTTTTTCACCTCTCCATTGATATTAATTAGAAGGGTGTGTTTGCCTATCCTGCCCCGGAGAGATCTGTTTGAGGACCCGGTCCAAAGGGGAGTTATCCAGGACAATCTGAGAAAACGGACGACTGTCTCCATAAACCGTAATCGCATTATTTTTTACAGTCTCAATATCATGTACTGCTCCATTAGAAGTAGTCATCGGTACAGGAAGCCAATTATCTGTATTTTTCCCATTAGTGTTATACGGAATATGCTGTACCATATCTTTACCTGTAGGACTAGATTTTATGCTGACGGTCTGGAAAGGTCGGCCGAAACTATCAAAGTATATAATACTTTGAATATATAAAAACATAGGGGTTTTTACTATATTTTATATACATCGATTTCCCTATATCCACCTCAATTATTATTTTATATTATTAAGATTGATTCTCAAGAAAAGTTATATGCCATTAACAGCAAAATTTGTCGTATTATTTAATAATCCGTAAAATAACACAAACATCATTTACATTTCTAATTATTGTAAAAGGATATGCTTAACTTGGAGTAAAAACTGAACTGTAATATTTCTACAATAAAAATAAAGCTATCGTAATTAGTGGTTCTGTCCAATTATTGAAAAATAACTACTTACTATATTCTATTTCCACTAAATGTTCCATGCTTCTTAAAAGCACTTAATTAATTTATAAAAAATATCATGCTTTGCTTTTGGAAAATTTTATTATAAATTTGAACTTTAATTACTTTAAAAAATACAGAACAATTAATTTTTATTTTAAGTAATCTACATATTATTAAAGAATGCTATTTAACTCGTTTGCCTTTGCAATATTTTTACCCATTGTATATCTCCTGTATTGGTATTTGTCCCCTAAAAAACTTTCTGCGCAAAACAGCCTGTTGTTAGTCTCAAGTTATTTTTTTTATTCTTGCTGGGACTGGCGTTTTTTATTCCTGCTCTTATTCTCGACATTATTGGATTTCCTTTCTGGAATCAAGATTCATCAAACAAACCGTAAAAAATTATGGCTCTGGATAAGTATCATTATCAACGTAGGACTTTTGGGAGTTTTTAAATATTATAACTTTTTTACCGAAAGTTTTGTTCAGATGCTGGCAGGCTTCGGGTTTAAAGTACATCCTTTGACAATAAATGTGATCTTACCCGTCGGAATATCATTTTATACATTTCACGGAGTATCCTATGTTATCGATGTGTATAAAGGAAGAATAGCTCCCGAAAGAAACTTTGCTAATTATGCTCTTTTTGTAAGCTTTTTCCCATTATTAGTTGCCGGCCCCATTGAAAGGGCTACACATCTTCTCCCACAATTAAAAAAAGCACGGGCTTTCAATTATGAACAAAGTGTTGACGGTTTAAAACAGATACTATGGGGTCTTTTTAAAAAATCGTCATTGCAGATAACTGCGCCCTACTAGTGAATGAAGTATTTAATGCGCCACAGGCACATACCGGAAGTGATCTGGCTGTGGCAGCGGTACTATTTGCGCTGCAGATCTATTGCGATTTTTCAGGATATTCGGATATTGCCTTAGGGACAGCAAGATTATTTGGCATTGAACTCCTGAAAAATTTCTCATACCCATATTTTTCAAGGGATATTGCTGAGTTCTGGAGAAGATGGCACATTTCATTGTCTTCTTGGTTTAAGGATTATGTATATATTCCTTTAGGTGGAAGTAAACAAGGAATTGGTATGAAAATACGTAATACCTTCATCATATTTCTTTTAAGCGGCTTTTGGCATGGTGCAAACTGGACTTTTATTGTTTGGGGTGGTCTAAATGCCATTTATTTCCTTCCTCTTCTGTTAACAAATTCCAACCGGAAGAATCTGGATATAGTCGCTAAAGGTAAAAAATTACCCAGCTTAAAAGAATTTATTCAGATGTCTGCCACATTTGCCTTATCAGTTCTTGCATGGATATTCTTTAGAGCTGAAAGTGTATCAGCTGCATTTTCGTATTTACAACAGATGTTTTCAGTCACTCTTTTTAAAGTACCTACCATTTCTGCAGGTAAGATTATTCTACTCATACTATTTTTTATGTGGATAGAATGGATTGGGCGTGAAGAAAATTTTGCCATTAAGGGATTGGGGCGTAACTGGAAACCAGGTTACCGGTATATTTTCTATCACATTATTGCCATCTCCATTTTTTGTTTTGCTGGAAAAGAGCAGCAGTTTATTTACTTTGAATTTTAAAATATGAAAAAACTGATTTATAGTACCACAAAGTTTGTACTCCCGTATTTCATAATATTTTTTATTTCAGTCATATTTTATCCTCTACATAAAGGGGATCTATTAAGAATGGCCTATATTCCAGATCTATATCCTAACTATAAAGAGAATTTAAGGGCAGAGATACCTGAGCCACCCAAAAAATATGTAATGCTCTCTGAGAATCCAAGCAATAAATCATATAAAGTGTTGACTATTGGTGATTCATTTTCGGAATTTGGACCTCTAGGCTATAACAATTATATTGCTCAACAGCTTCCAACTTTACATATTGACAGACATATTTCAAAAAATCCATTTCAAACATTGTCAGAACTTGTTGATGATGGTTTTTTTGATGAATATAAAGTGGAATATGTAGTTCTGCAAAGTGTAGAAAGAGAAATTGTAGACAGGGTTTCTCCCGATGCTCTTGTGGAAAAAACAACTTTCAAAGAAATAAAGAAAGAATTGAATGTAAAAGCTGATCCTGAAAGCACTAATAAAAAAGCAACAGGAGAACACAATGCTCCTACCCATACTTTCTTTTCAAATCAGTCTCTCTCATTTTTATTCAATGCAACAACTTTTTTACTCGGGAAAAAACATATCAAAAACGTATATTGTTTCCCTATGATAAGTGATGGATTATTTTCGAATGGAAGTGATCATCTTTTATTTTATGATGACGATTATATTACTTTAACAGCAAATAATAATGAAGGGAATATACAGTATCTCAACCATGCTCTAAATTTACTCAATGACAAATTGAGCAAAAAAAATATCAAACTTATTGTTTTGGTTGCTCCTGATAAATACGGAATGTATTACAACTATATCAAGGATAAAAATGATTTGACCAAGCCTGTCTTTTTTTCTCTTATGCAGAAGCAGCAGAAAAATTATATATTCATAGAGAGTAAAACAAAGTTAACAGAGCAAATAAGCAATGGTGTAAAGGATATTTACTATTATGACGACAGCCACTGGACCCCAAAAGCAGGTAAAGTAATTGCTGATGAAATTCTGTTTCAGATCAAAAAAAGCCCAATTCGGCACTAATTCCAAATTTAAAAAGACACCGTCACATAAAGTGTGTAAGTTATAAAAATGAGTAGTTTAAAAGGACTTTGCATTTTGGATGGGAATCCTGACAGACCTGAAGTCCCGGGGCGTAGAGGATATGCTGATTACAGCGACCGATAATCTCAACGGTTTCTCCGCTACCACACGGAGTGTATTCCCTGAATGCAGTACCTAATGTTGTCCATCAGATCCGAAATGCCTGCAGATATGTTGTATGGAAGGATAAAAAGGCGTTTAAAGCGGATATGAAGCCTATCTATGATACTCCCAATAAACAGCACAGGCCGCACTGGTAGGTTTTGTCGATAGATGGGAATCCAAATATCCCTACGCCATAAGATCATGGCGGGCGAACTGGGACGAACTGACCGTCTTTTACGACTTTCCACTTGAGATCCTACGAATTACCTATACGACTAGTATCATCGAAAATATGAATGGGAAGATCCGTAAATACACAAAGAATAAACTGTCATTTCCCAGCGATGATCCCGTACTGGGCTTTGAGAGAAATCTCTAAAAAGTGGACGATGCCTATCCAGAATTGGGGCATTATCCTAAATCAGTTCTTAACTTTATTTGAAAAAAGAGTCCAGTTATAAGTAACATAACTGAACTCCGTATTTTTTATTTACACGCTTTGTGGAACAGTCCCGAATATTTCGGTACATCACCTGACGCCCATTATACACCTACCGGTCTCTTTGTTGTTGAAAAATAACTTTACCTGACCGGAACACATATCCATATAATGCTCCCTTAAATATTTGTCAAACCTCGGATTACCCCAGTTCTCCGGAATTTCTGCCAACTTTTTCTGATATATCTTAAAACATTCGGTATCAACAGTCGAATTTGCCAGGGTGAACAAAGCATTGTAAATTCCGTTTTTAATACAGTCATCCGTACCAGAATCTGTTTTATCATACTGTCTGGATCCGAAATTCTCCAGTTACTTTTTTACATGAAATGCAATATATTTTGACACTTCCTGCATTGACACTTGATCGTTAAATAACAGTGCCTTTCTTAATATAGAATCTATGATAAGGTGGTTATGAAATTTGTTGACCGGAAACAGAGAAGACAGTCCAAAATGGACTGCCTTCTTTATTTTTCAGATCAGAAATCAAGATTGAATGTTAAAATCACCATTCTCTCCATTCTTCTGTAATGTCTTCATCAATCGCATTATATCCCATTTCATTTCCAGCTAGAATTATTATTTCCGCTATTTGTTCCCTCTCGTTTGTTTCAATCAAGGAATAATGACATTTTTGATTTAAAACGTTTAACTTCAATACGGTCTTTTTAACAATTTCCATAGCATTCTCTCTAGATGTTGTATCAAATATGCCATCTAAATAATCAGATATTATTAAAATGCATTCATCAATATCATTTTGTGCATAAGCTGGATCATTTTCATGCATGTAATCTTCCATATTCTTTTTAAGATTACTAATCAAACTGTCAATATGTTGATTTTCCGTTGATTTTAAGTTTATGTCAGAATGCTTCTTTTTTATCGTTTCTTTTCTTGGGGGCCAAACTCTCGTTACAGCTGATGGCAAATTATTAACATCTAAATTTTTACAGTTATCTATAAATACCTCATTAAGCTTATGTTTATCTGGTAATAAAATCCTTTCTAGTTTAGTACAATAATGAACCTCTAATTTCTCAAGATGTTTATTATTCCTAAGATCAACCTCTGTTAAAGCACCTTTATTGATTACTAACTCTATAAGGTTTGGAAACATCTCAGGTAACGATGATGTTTTAGTACTATCCCATAAAACCGCTTTCTGAACAGTATCAAGTTGGGTGATGACTTTTCCTTTAAAACTTTTAATTGATAAAAAAGTTATTTCTTCAAGTCCTTTGAAATTATTTTTGGATATATTAAACTTAGATTTTTCCCCTATAAGAAGATGCTTAACATCTATCAGTACATTGGATAAATCTATACTAGACTCATGAAATGAAACAGTTTCAAATTTGAGACCTGGAAAAAGATCTTTTATAGATTGAAAATATTCATTCTCCACCTTATCAAAACCTAAGCTTTTTACTTCGTAATTTCTAAAACTTGAAATAGTTACTGGAATATATTCAACCTTAGGATTTATTCCTAAATCCATCCATTTTTGAATCTCAGAGAAATTGCTTGTAATTAATATACCTTTATTTTCAGGCATGAAATAAATGTTAGTATCCATCTTGTAATATATATTTATATCCTGGTGATTGTATTATGTTAAAGTTAATCGGATTGGCGTAACCTTGAGGATAATCAGGAGCACTCTGTCGGTCTGCATTCTTCTATATTCTGCTTTAAAAGCTTCCCTAGAAGATGACGAGGGTGACCAATCAAATGATTTTATTGTAGTACTATATTGTGTCATTTTTAATATTGCTGATGTGAACATTCTTTCCAATGAACCCTTACCATGATATTTATGATCATTACCAAATATAATAGTATAGGAGCCATCTTTTGTGTTTTTTTCTCGAACTTTATATTCTACTTTTACATCTTCGAGGATTAATGGCTTTAAGGCTGTATATCGCATGACCAATTTGAATGGTCAGGTACATGTGCTGAAACAAATAATTCATTCACAACATACCATGCAATTCCAATTGCCCCACCTCTGGAAACTGCAGCTCCACCTTTAGTAGCAGATCTAGCTAAAACGCTATTTAAAGTACCATCTCCCGGTCCAATAGCTATTTTAATATCTGAAAAATTAAACTGAGAAAAATCATAAGTCGGATTCATTATTTCCTGCAAAGCATCGTAAGCCTGTTGTCCAGAAAGCGCTATCCCTCCTAATGCAGCATAGGTGTCAAATCCTCCTGCGACATCTCCAGTAAGGCGATAAGTACCAAAGTGATACTCTATGTCAGCCATAGAATGTCCCATAAGGCTTGTCAGTGGATAGTACTGGCGAAAGTTCTTCTTGCCTTATGGGTATTAAGTTTTGTACGTACTTCGCAGAGATCTGCAGTTTCTTTCAGATACTCATTCATTTTCTGATTTGAGCGTACGGGAAGAACCGTTCCTCTCTTTAAGCACAAAGGATGATGTTTATATTTATCCATAATTTCGAGTGCTTTGGGCAATAGGGAAATATCTGTGTCCGATTTTGACTTCTGTCTGTTTGACATGATCCATAGACTACCATCATCAGCTTCTTTGATGTTACTCCATTTCAGTTGGTAAGCATCAATATAAGAGAGCCCGATGTAGCACTGAAAGACGAAAACGTCACGGATCACACTAAGGCGTTCGGAACTAAAAACCTTCAATTCTTTTAAGTTCGGATTTTGTCAGGGGTTTCTTTTTTATCTCGGTTTTCTTGCTGACAAAAAGCTTGAAAGGATTTTTGGGAATAACCTCCTTGGCAACTGCTCTCAAAACAATTTTTTTGAAATTGCTGATATACTTCAGAGAAGTATTATTGGAGCATTTTCGAACGGTTTTAAGATACATATCATAATCCTTTACGAACTCATAGTTCAGGGCACTGAATTCAAGATCATCCTTGCCATATTTATATTGGATAAACTCCTGTACATGCGAACGAGCGGTAACATAGCGATCATGGGTACCTTTGGAGTATTCCTTTGTAGGGATCAGTGCCTCTATTTCATCGTTATGCTCCTGAAACTCTTCAAGTACCTTATTGCGGTGTCTGTATTTTCCGTTTACAAAATTGATTAGATCCACAGCAGAAATAGGGATGCCATTATTTAATAATTCTGTCTTGTGGTTATTGATCTTGGTGGTCAGTGATTCCAGAAAAAAATTCAGGGCCTTGGTGTCTTCTTTTGTTCCTGTCGCTTTACCTTCCTTCTGGTCCCATCTGTTTACCTCCCATTTTCTCTTTGTGGAAGTTTCTTTGGGAATGCCATCTACTGTAATCCGCAGATAAACATGGCGGATCGACTTGTCCTTTACATTTGAGCTCTTTAGGAGGAAGGTGAGCCCATAACTTTGTTCTAACATAATTCAACATTTTAAGGGTTATAAATGTCAAACTAAAAGTGCTTTGAATCAAGATGTTTGGGTTTGCTACGCGTTTGCTTTCAAATAGTTACATGTTATTCTGTGGCAATTTTTTGGATTTTTGAATATTGCCACGAATCTGCCACAAACTTTATGAGTTTTTTTGAAAATTATGACAGTTGCCATAAACAAAAAAATCCTGCAAATCGTTGATTTTGCAGGATTTAAATATTTTTTGATGCCTTTTGAAAACTTATGTTTTCGCATCTTGCGGAGAGTGAGGGATTCGAACCCCCGGACCTGTTACAGTCAACAGTTTTCAAGACTGCCGCAATCGACCACTCTGCCAACTCT
>NZ_LJOD01000026.1 GCF_001295265.1 Chryseobacterium indologenes
TGTCTTTCTTCTAGTTTTACAGTTTTTAAAGCTTCTGTTAAAGATTGGTTGTCAAATTTGTTGCTCATAATGTTTGTTTTTAATTGTTGTTAAATTGTTGTTTTGTTGATTGGGTGGATTAAGAATCGAAAGATACGCTGATTGCATCTGCAGCCTCTGAAGCAGCCGGGTTAATCATTTCTTGTCTTTCTTCTAATCTTACAGTCTTTAAAGCTTCAGTCAAAGACTTCTTGTCAAATTTGTTGTTCATAATGTTTGTTTTTAATTATTAATTTATTTGTTTGTTGTTGGTTAATAAAACTGGCTTTTTACACGTGTGCTTTAATTTTATGTTTCAAAAGTATGTCACTTTTATACAGAATGAAATTGTTTTCGATCAAACATGCTTTTTATGGGATAAAAACCTATTTTTATAGGATAATCATTATTATAAAAGATCAAAGTTTAGGGTACTGATAATCAAAACACCCTTAAGAAGCCGGGAATTATGAAATATGAGACATACAATAGGTATATATTGAGAAAGCCTTTATATCCTTATGATATACTATTTAATAACAGGGAAACAAAGAATATAGAAGATGTGGTAGACAGCCTGATACAAGATGATACATTCATTACATCCATCTATTGGAGTTCTCCGGATCTATATCACACCATTATCCAGTATCGGGAAAATATCCTTAAGCAAGACAAAATCCCTAAACTTATCCATACCCTAAAAAAATATGCCATCCGATCCAGCACCAGATGTACACCTTACGGAACAATGGCCGGTATTGCCCTGAAACATATGGGGCAGGATGATCAGGAAGAAATGGAAGCTCCTTCCAGAAAAACCAGGATTGATATGGATTTTTTAAGAGAATTTAAATCTCACATTGAGAACAATGAAAAGATCCGGAAAAACCTGAAATATAAAGTCAACAATACCCTTTTTAAAGCCTATGGGCAATACAGGTACCAGGAATTTACAGACAATAACGGGGAAGAAAAATGCCAGATGATATCATTGGATTTCAATGAATATCTTGAACGTATTTCCGGATTATCCCAATATACCGGCTACGACGACATAAAAAAACTGCTGCTTCCGGACTTCAGCCATGATGAAATATCAGATTTTCTGGAAGAGCTGATTGATATTAAGTTTTTGGTAAGTGAAATTCAGCTGACTCTCACAGAAGATAGTCTTCAGAATATTAAAAATGTTCTCCAGAGATTACTTAAAAATAATATTTCCGAAGCAGGAATTTATTTATCTATCCTTAACAAAATAGAACACTGTATAGCCTTACTAGATCATTCTGCACTGAATATCCTGCCTGTTTCTGAAATAAATGAACTGAAATATGCCGTTAAAGAACTGGGAATTGATAAAACCCACTTTTTTCATGTCGATCTCAATCACTCCCCTGAAGGTAAAATTGAACTGGATGAAAAAACCCGCCGAAACATCTGTACTTCAGTGGCCATACTCCACAAATTCGGATCTGCCAACCCTCTGCATAAAGATCTGAAAACCTTCAGGACCATTTTTACTACCCGATACGAGTCGCGGGAGGTTCCCCTTATGGAAGTCTTAGACTCCGAATTCGGAATAGGATTTCCGGCGGCTTCCAAAATAGGAAGCCTTCATGTAAATCCCCTCATAGAAGGGCTTGCAGCTAAAAATAAAGACGATAAAAAAACAGCCCGGAGCTCCAGTACCGATTTTATTTTAGATATCATTGAGAAAGGAGAGAACCAGGCCATTCATTTAGAACATTACGATTTAGGAATAGTAGAGGAAAATCCGGTCAGCCATCAAAATTTCAGCATTATAGGAACTCCTGTGCCGGGAAATTTCTTCTTACAAAGTGTGGGAAACTCCGGAGCTAATTCTATTCTGGGAAGACTTTCTTTATTCAATCCGGAAATCGAAGCGCTGTGCAGAGACATACACCACAATGAACAGGAGAAAAATCCTGATATCATACTCGCTGAAGTTATTTATATACCCGAAAAGAGGATTGCCAATATTGCCAGAAGGCCCAGATTTTCAGAATATGAAATTCCTATTTTTGCTGGCAGCAGCAGTGAAGATACCCATCAGATTCTGTTAAGTGATCTTTTGATCTCAATAGAAAAAGAAGAAATTATTTTAAGATCCAGAAGACTCAATAAAAGAGTCATTCCCCGCCTCTCCAATGCTCATAATTTTCATAAAAGTGAAAATATTTATTACAAATTCCTGTGTGCCTTACAATCTCAGGGACAGGATAATATTCATCTGGACATTAACTATTCGA
Source organism: Chryseobacterium indologenes (assembly GCF_001295265.1). Classification (GTDB taxonomy): domain Bacteria; phylum Bacteroidota; class Bacteroidia; order Flavobacteriales; family Weeksellaceae; genus Chryseobacterium; species Chryseobacterium indologenes_A. The sequence goes on from NZ_LJOD01000026.1 coordinate 2,292, forward strand.
AAACAAAAAAAAGGTTTGTTCCGCGTATAGCCTATAAAAATATTATTCTGCACCGCGCCAGCTGGCTGCTGCATGAAAATGATATTACTCTCATTAAAAACGCTTCTGATCCTTTATCTGAGCTAAAAAAATTCTTCAAAACATGGAATGTCTCCCAATATGTTGTATTGGTTCAGGGAGATAATGAACTCTTCTTAGATACTTCCAATGACACTTACTTATCTTTACTTATTGACGAATTAAAAAATAATAAAATGCTGCAGCTGGCGGAATGGCTGCTGCCTGTTGGGGGTGAAAACAATTATAACCAGCAGATTATTCTGCCACTGGAAAATAAGAATTTTAAAAAACCTGTTTCTTCATTTCGTCGGGAATCAGCTGCTCTGCAAAGAAGTTTTGCGCCCGGCAGCGAGTGGCTGTATTTAAAAATATACTGCAGCTCTGCGCTTTCAGATCATATTTTGTCTGAAGTTCTGAAACCTATCCTGGACAGCCTTATAAAAGATAATATTATTAAGTCTGCATTCTATATCTTATATACAGATCCTCATTATCATATCAGGTTTAGAGTCAATTTAATCAATACCAGCTCATATTCAGATGTTCTTCAAAGAGTTTACACAGCATTAAATCCGTACCTTCAGCAGGAAACAATATGGAATCTGCAAATCGACTCTTATCACAGGGAAATTGAACGGTATTTTCCGGAATATATGGAGGCTACCGAAACCGCATTCTATTACGACAGCCTGTTGGTTTTAAGTTTATTATCTCATGATCATTTTACTCACTTTGAAGATATCCGCCTGTTTGCCTCTGTAAAAAATGTAGATCACTGGCTTTCTTTATTTAATTTTTCGTTACAGGAAAAATTAGATTTCTGTAAGTCTATGGAAAGTGTATTTTTGCAGGAATTTTCTGCAGAATTAAAATCTCATATCAATTTAAAATATAGGATTTTAAAGGAAGATCTGCACTCGTTCTTTACAAGTTCTCATTTTGAAGAAGAATTTACGATCCGAAATAAGAATTTAAGGAACTTAAAGCTCTGCAGAGAAAATCTATCCAGTTATATTCATATGAGTGTTAACCGATGGTTTTCTTCGGAACAGCGAGCATTGGAACTGATGACTTATTCATTTGCATCCAGGTATTATAGTAGAATTTTAAGCCAAACAAGATAATGATATGCAGACATCCTCTAAAAGCATGACTCCGTTTCTGGAAAAAATTGCTCAGTTCAATTTTGAGAAACTTTATACCCCTGTCAACAGAATTTTATGCCATGCTTTTATGTGGGTATTCTTTTCTTCATTCCTTTTCCTGAACTATTGGCTGGAGCTCAAAATTTCTTTTAAATCCAGTCTCCTGCTAACCGGGCGGGGAACCATTAATAATATGGTTGTCTTTTATATCTTTTTTTATATCATTGTTCCGCAGATATTTAAAAGCAGAACCTGGGGAATCCTTCTGGTTATCATCAGTCTTCCTTTTTCTATTTATACCTGGCTTACCATCAATCATCTGCAGTTCAGGTTTTTAAATTATATGAATATTGATATCCTGGATGGGCCGCTTAAAAATGTTATCAGTAAAAATGCAGCCATGCCTTTTAAACAGGCGCTATCTTTCAAGAATGTTTTCGGAAGTGCCATCCTGGTTATTTATTCCTTTTCACCGCCATTCTTTGTGAAAATACTGTTTGATATTGCCAGACTCTTTAACCGAACCATCTATTTGCAGAAACAGACTTCCGAATTGGAGCTTCAGAATCTTAATATTGAAAAAGATTTTCTCAAAGCCCAGCTCAATCCTCATTTTCTTTTTAATACCCTCAATAATTTATATGGATTGGTTGTAAAAAAGGATCCTAATGCCCCGGAAGTTATCATTAATATTTCAGATTTAATGGCCTATACTTTATATGAATCTAATACTGAGAAGGTTTCCCTTCAAAAAGAATTGGATTTTATCCAGAATTATTTTTCACTGGAAAGAATGCGCTATTCTTCTGATAAGAAAATTAATTTAAATATTACGGTTGAAGATTCTATTCAGAATGTATTAATTGCTCCATTACTCTGCTTCACGTTCATAGAAAATGCATTTAAATATGGATTACAGACAGCCAGTGATAATTTTTTAGAAATAAATATCCATATTGTGAATAATATTTTTTATTTTTCCATTGAAAATGATAAGGAGAAAAATTTTATAAAAAACACGGTTTTGGGCGGAATTGGCGTAAAGAATGTTGAAAAAAGATTAAACCTCATATATCCCAACAATCATAAACTGATAATCGACGACAGAGAAACAAGCTTCTTTGTTTCCTTGTCTATAAACTTGACATAGATGGATGATAAATTACGGTGTATCGTTATAGATGACGAACCAATTGGGAAAGAATTAATCGTAGATTTTGTAAAAACGGTCCCTTTTCTGGACCTTCAGGCTTCTTATGATGATCCTATGGATGCTTTAGCCTACCTTCAATCCAATGAAGTAGACATTATTTTTAGTGATATTCAGATGCCTAAAATTAATGGAATTGATTTAATAACCTCTCTTACCAACCGGCCTTCCGTTATTTTCATAACGGCCCACAGGGATTTTGCTTTAGAAGGATTTGAAAACGGAGTGGTAGATTATCTTGTTAAACCTGTGGCGTACAGCCGTTTTCTGAAAGCGGTCAACAGAGCGAAAGAAAGAATACAGGCAGCCCCAAAAGCGGAACCAGCTCCTGCTCCTAAAGATAAAAATCCTGTTGTTGATCGTATCTTTATTAAAGTGAACGGAAAGCTGGTTAAAGTTATCCTGGATGATATCCTGTATGTTGAAGCGCTGGGAGACTATTTAAAGATTGTGACAGATTCTGAGTCTTTTACCACCCTGGCTACTTTAAAATCTATGGAAGATATATTGGTTCCTCCTACTTTTTTCAGAGTGCAGAGATCCTTTATTGTGAAACTGACCGTCATAAAATCTGTTTCGGGGAATGTTATAGAGCTTAATAATGGAAAAGCCATCAGTATAGCAGTAACTAAAAAAGACGAGCTGTTTAGTTTGCTGGGAATCTAGCCTGGCTTAATTCTATTACTCTTTCTATTTCCTCTATAAACTGGTTATGCTGAATGTTTTTATTTAAAATACCAATATTCAGCATTTGATCTTTAGTGAAAAATTCAGAGATAATATTTTTCGATAAAACGGAGGTCATTATAATGACCACGCCTCCTTTATTGATGTAGTTTTTCAGATAAAGAACATCAATATTAACAGAGTCGATATCCCAGAATATAATCTGTTCATAATCGTCGGTATTATTCTTATTTTCCTCCGGAACCAGGAAAAAGGGAGTTTTACTGATAAACTCTTTCAGTTTATAGAGGAGAATATCATTCTCTGATATTATTTTACAATTGATCCACATTATTTTTTTATTTAAAAAGATGAACTGATAGAAATAGAAGTCTGATGAGTATCAAAGTCATCCCCTGTAGGGAATTGATAATTTTTGATAACTCTTTTCTTGATTACTAATTTTGGATTCTGTGTCTTTGGATTCATGGTGTTCTGGTGTTTTTTAATTTCTATTCCAAAGGTCATTTATACAGGGTCCGAAAACAAAACAATTCGATGAAACCGGCAAATCCGTCGATAAGATATTTATTCCTTTCGATATGCTTTTTTTGCTTTTGCTGATTATCTGCCCAGAATCCCATGGAATGTACCTTTGAACAGATCCGGATATTTGTCTTTATCCTTATAATATAATCGGTTCGTGAGAATGATGATTATAAAATCAGCCGGTCAATATTTTGGAATAAAATGGTAGTTAGGTCAGTTATTAATAACGTATTTTGTCAATATTTCAGAAGCTGTTTATTTCAAATATTCAGTCTGAATTTTTCAAAAATAGTTTTACCTTAGTTTACATGTAAAAATAACTAACTGATAATCAATATTTAAATCAATTTTATATAAATATATATTTATATAATTATATATTTATATATTTGTGTACTTATATAATTATATATGGCTAAAATTATATTAACGACTCATCAGAAAGGAGGTGTAGGAAAATCAACACTATCGTTCAATCTTGCAGCTAATCTTAAGGAGAGTGCAAAAGTCTGTATTATTGATTTTGATGCCCAGGGCTCCTTATATCAGGTCCGGGATTTGTCCGATGTTCCTATTTTTCTTGGAGATCAGTTGAAAGAAATTCAGAATTCAGATTTTGATTTTATTTTTATAGATACTCCCCCTTATTTGTCTAACAAACTGCCGGAGCTTTGTAATCTTGCGGATGTTATTATTATTCCAACCAAAGCCGGGGTTCTGGATCTCTTAGCCATTAAAAGTACAATTGATATTATTGAGCAATCCGGGAACGAAGATAAAGCGGTTGTTGTTTTCAACATGGTGAAACCCAATACCACACTTACGGATGAAATAAAAGATCAGTTAAACGAATATAATGTACGGGTTTCCAAAAATATGATCTCCGACCTGGTTGCGTTTTCCCGGTCTGTTTTAATTAATGGAGTGGATAACAATAATAAAGCACAAAAACAGATTGATGCTTTAACAAAAGAAGTTTTAACCATTGCAATCAAATAAATATATATTTATATATTTATATAATTATATAATTATATAAAAACATGGCAAAGCAAGATTTTACCGCTCTGATAGGCAAAGCAAAGCAATCACAAATTAAAACTCCGGTACAAAAAGTGGTTCCGGTGAAAGAAAAACAGGACGAAATTCTTTTTTCGCTCCATATTCCTGCAGAAAAATTAAAAACACTGAGAATACTCTCTGCGGAGCAAAATATAAGCCTGAAAAAAATGATCAATAATGCCATTGATGAAAAATACTTTAAAAACACTGATCAAAAAGAAGATTGATAGACGGCTTCATTTCCAGAAAAGATAGAATTTATCTATCAATATACTATGCTATGCATAACATCTCGCCGCCCCCCAGAACTCTTGAGTTTTTTTGTTTTTCTTTTTTTTGTTTTCTTTCACCCTGCAAATGACAAAATGACCGATAAAAATCCGCGCAAACCCTGATTAAATAAATCTCTTTTTTAACAAACGTTATTTTTAAATATTTTAATACTTTATTACTTTATTATTTTAAGGTCTTGTAACTATCTATTAACCAATAAATTACAAACTTAAAAACGACTTTTTATAAGTTTAAAACGACTTTTTATAAGTTTAAAACGACTTTTTATAAGTTTAAAACGACTTTTTATAAGCTAAAAACGACTTTTTATAAGCAGAATTCGACGTTTATATATGACAGATGTTTTTATATGTCGTTTTTGTTTATATTTGTCACTCTAAAATGACATTTATGGAACTACTTGATACAGGCACTGATGAAAGACTGGTTTATCAACATAATGTAATCACATCCGGAAGATATGATTACTCTGCCTGCATGCTTGATATTCTCTTTATGGTTCTTTCCTGCCTGGAAAAAGAAAAGCTGGAATACACAATTCATACTCACGATATAGAAGAAATAACCGGACGCAAATGGAATTATAAACAGCTGAGAGATGCAACGGCAGAAATAGGCAGCAGGCTGTTTGAGATAGAAACTCCTGAAGTGTACCGCCAGCTCTGGCTATTTGAGTATGTAGACTACATGAAGGGGACAGGCTCTTTTAAGATTAAAATTAATGAAAGCGCCAAACCTTATTTTTTTGATCTTAAAAATAATTTCACGGCATTGCAGCTTAAATCTGTTTTAAACTGTTCCTCCAAATATGCCAAAAGACTGTATGCCATTGCCCGCCAGTGGAGAAGCGTTGGAACCAAGCGCTTTGAAATTCAGGAATTAAAACAAATGCTGGGATTGATTGATAAAAAGGGAAATGAGCAGTTTGAGAGAATCAGTGATTTCAAAATTAAAGTTCTTGATATCGCCCGTAAGCAGATTTCAGAGAATACGGATATTGAAATTGATTATGAGCTTAAAAAAAGAGGCCGGGAATTCTACTGGATTATCCTGCATATCAATTCCCAAAAGTTTAAACAGCTGGAGATTGATTTTGAAAAACCCCTCAAGACTCAGAAATTCATCTCCAAATTGGTAATGTATGGTTTCAGCCAGGAACAGGCTGAACTGATTTCTGAGAAAGAGAAAGAAAAAGATTTTGATATCCTAATCACAGACCTGAACGAAAAGATAAGACAAAGAAAATTGAAGATAGAGAATTCTGCCGGCTACCTGATCGGAGTTTATCAGAAAAAAGGAATTCTGCCGGTAAAAAACTAACCGGAAATCTCATATGAATTCCAACAAAAAAGCGCAGGGAAAAGAATCTGATCAGTGATTCTTTCCCCTTACGCTAGAGAGAATATGCTTTATTGTTGGTGTACCGGTCTTTGGGCTGCGGAGAGAGTGCAGAACCGATACTCTGATTAAAATTTATATCGGACATTCACCATGAAATATCTTCCTAATACATTTTTGGTTATTGTTTCCACGTAAATGTCATTAAATGCATTGCTTACTAAAGCTCCATTTCCCAGTAAGTTTCCTCCAATCAGGGTAACATATACTTTCTTGGCAATGTTGTATCGTAAAGAGGCATTCAGCTCTTTAGCTTCATTTATTCTCTGCCCGTCACGATTCTGAATACGGTAAGAGAAATCGGTCTGAAGCAATAATTTGCTATTGATAGACCATGATACATCCGCAAACGGTCTCCATCCATCAAAATTTTGTTCTGTCAAAGATTTAAACTTGCTGAATGTTGCATTTAATCCTATGTTCAGCTCCAGGCTTTTTTTAAGGGTAAACTGGTTGTTCAAGGTATAGTTCTGGGTAAAGCTATTGCTGTTAACCACCTGAACATCCTGGCTGTTTAATGTATTGGTGAACGTATAATAATCTGAATAAGATAGGGTTCCCGATAGACGGGTATTCATCCATTTGGTGAACTTTTTTCCTATTCTGAACATTCCTGAGTATGATTTCTCCTCATAATCGGAATTGAAAAGGCTGTTAATCTGTGATACGGTATATGCATCCGGATTTGACGGGTCTGTTACTACTTTCTCAAATCTGGAGTTGTTCTGAATACTTCTTTCACGGTGTACATAACTCAGATTGGCAAACACGTTGAAAAATGTAAATGAGTCAAAGTGGTTGAAATTTAAAGAGGAAGTATGCGTTAGTGCCTGTCTCAGGTTCTGGTTTCCGCTGAAAATAGAACGGTAGTTTTGAATGACATATGATTCTGTCAGATCTTTAGCATTAGGGAAGCTATACGCCTGATTATAGTTTAAAGTGATCTGGGTAGCGTTGCTGAATTTATAATTCAAAACAACATGGGGCAGCACTTTAGCTTCATTAAAACTTGTTTTTGTTCCGGTTCTGAATTTTGCGGTCTCATTAAAGAGCGATACTCCGGCTCCCAGATCTGCCTGGAAATTGCCTAATTTTTTGGTGAAGGTAGCATCAGCAAATGTTTCATTATAATTAAAATCAGTATCAGAAACCGCGTTATTCTGGGTAATCAGATTGTCCTGATCGTAAATTTCATTTTTGAAGCCCTGAAAAGAGAAGTTGGTTCCGATCTTAAATTTCAGGTTGGTTGTATTGTTAATCAAATGGTTATAAACAGAATATAACTGAAGGGTATTCGTGGTATACTCCTGGTCCTGTCTTAAGATATAACGTCCGTTGGTCGGGGTTAAATTTCCCCAGGCGTTAAACATCTGCTCTTCGGCATTCATCAATAAATCCGGTGTTTCTTTCTGGTATTGATGACGAAGATAAAATCCTATGTTGTTATCTCTCCCTACTTTCTGAATGTACGAGATGGTTTGGGATAGATTATAATTTTCACGTTTTGTCTGGTTCTGGCTGAATCCTGTAAATTCATTATTTCTGAATCTGTTCACGCCCTGTTCTTCCTTGTTGTCTACATAGTTCAGGTTCAAACGGTATTTTACCTGTCCTCTGTCGCTTGGGGAATAATCAACCCGTAAGCGGGCCATCATGGATAAAAGATTGTTTTTATTCTCCTGGTCATCTTCTTCTTTGTAGCTGTCGTTGAAGATTCTTTCAACTTTTGATTTGTAGCGGATGTTATTGGTATTCACCAACCCGAATCCTGAAATTTTCATTTTCTTATTCGGTTCATATCCGAAATGGGCAGCACCGTTGTAGGTTTCTACTTTAAACGCATTGATGCTTGGTTCAAAATTCAGGGTGTTGTTTCCTCCACGTAGTGAGTAGATGCTGCCTTCTGAATTGAATTCAGAGATTCCGCCGAAGAAATTGAAATAATCATCCCTGTCAAAAACCTGCTTTCCGTACGTATTAAAATCATTGATTAATGTCGCGTCTATTTTTTCAGAAAAGTAAAATACTTTGGCTTGTGCGTCTGTATGCTTGTTGGCATCTCCACCTAGTGTTACGTTTCCGAAAGCAAGACTTTTCATATTTTCTTTCAGCTCGATATTCAGGGAGAACTGTTCATCTTCCTGCAATGAAGAGGCAAATGGGTTGGCTTTGAATTTTGTATTCAGCTGGATTTTAGAAACGGCATCTGAAGGCAGGTTTTTGTTCAGTAATTTCTGGTTTCCTCCCATTACTTCTCGTCCTCCCACCGTAACCTGTGTCATTTCTTTTCCTTTGTATAAAAGCTTTCCGTTCTGTACTTCTACTCCCGGAAGCTTTTTTAAGAGGTCTTCCAAAACCACTTCATTTCCTGTTTTGAATGAGTTGGCGTTGAATTCCAGGGTGTCTCCTTTTACCTTAACGGCTTTTGCTGCCTTCACCAGCACTTCTTCTATGGAAGCTACATGCTGGCCTTTTTTCAGCTTCACCTGGTAAAGGTTTTTATGGTTTGGATCCAGGCTTGCGGTATGGTTTCCGTACCCGTTATGGCCGATCTCTATGGTGTATTTCTTTTCGCAGTTCAGTTTTATTTCAAACTTTCCTTCAGTATTGGTAGATACAGAACCTTCTGCTTTTCCGTTATTAAAAACAGATACAGAAGCGTCTGAAAGGGGAAGGCCTGATGCTTCCTCAAGAACCTGCCCCTTCAATATGCACTCTTGTGCACTCACTAAGTGACAGAAAAAAATTAAAAGTATTACTATTGTTTTTTTTAGCATATTATTCTCTCTTTTTTTAGAAAAGCAAAGCTGTCTTTATTATTAAGAATTCTTACAATGGTCTGCTTGCTCAGCTTTGTCGTCTTCAGAATCATTAATAATATGTACAGATGCTTATCTATAGCATATTGTTGGTTATTTAAACTATTGTAGATCGTATAAGTCTCTCCTTCTCTGTATACGGTGCAATAGTCTACGTTCAGTTTGAATTTTCTTTGTAAAAAGTTTATTTTGTTTTTGTTCTGGATAGAAAAATAGGTGTCCAGCTGATAGATCTGTTCCCATTGAACCGGATCTTCGCAAACGGACTGCTCTAATATTTTATAGATCAGCTGGCAGCATCTTTTTGAGTAGCTGTCAAACTCTTCTTCTCCATTCCTTTCTAAATCCCGGAATACATTCGTTTTGATCTTTCCTTCATCATTGTAATGTATCATAAGGGGGGCAATCTTGTAGTTGTATTTGTATGAAAACTTAAAGATGCTGTCCAGTATGTTTACATTTTTTTCAAGGAATACGATTTCCTGAGATTTAGTAATGTCACTGCCTATATTGTTGATATCGATGAATAATAAAACATTAATGTTTTTTTTCAGGTTGTTCAGGATTTTCAGATAGCATCCCGGGTCCCTGCAATCGATAAATGAATGTCTGTAGAATTCATTGTTCAACTCTCCAGTTCCATGGTCTTCTCTTACGATAATGCATTTTTTGCCTGCTTTATCAAGTAAGTACGGTATCAGTCTATACAGTCCATAGTGAAATGATATATAAATCTTAGCCTGATCAGAATCTCCTTCTATGCTGGAGTCATTCAAATACTCATAGATCTCTTCATTTGAATTTTTGTAGAAATATTCTACAAGCTTAAAATGATTAATATATTTATTGGCAATGACTTCGTGAGATAGTGCCGGATTTATATATTTACTATAGTGTATGGTTTTCAGAAGTCTGGTTTTATTAACCTTCTCCCTGTTGATGGCCTGGTGAAAGGTCATCCGCTTATTCAGTACAGTCAGGATACTCATGGTTCGGCAAATTCTGGTTTAAAGAAAATGTACGGTGATCCTTTCTTTCTGTTTTTGATCTCAAAGATTCTTTTTTCAAAGAATTTCTTATTGGTGATCAGAACATCTGCATCCGTATCCTTTTTGTTCATGAAGTAGAAGTGAACGTTTTTGTATTTCTTAATTCCTTCTTTTCCTTCATGTTCTATAAAGAAGCTGCATCTTTTTTCTATTCTTTCAGAGAACGTCATAAAGGTTTTCCTGTTGGCTTTCAGCCGTTCAAAATCCAGAACAATATTCACTCCGTATAATGAAGATCTGTTGAGTTCCCGGATGGTTCTTGCGCCCAGGATTTCATCATCAAAATACTTTTCTATTCTTAATTCTATATATTTTGTGTTATTGGCATTAACAGCCTGTATAGAATTATAAAAGTCCGCATGGTCAGGAGAAATGGTGATCAGTTTAGAGTATTCTCTGTACGGTGCGTCTTTTCTGAGTTTCAGTTTAGGAAAATGGGTAACAGCGTCTGTTATAAATCCTAAATTCAGTTCCTGCAGTCTTTCTATAAAAAGTACGATCTGCTCAAATTCTCCTTTGCATTTAGTATATATTTCGGCGATTGTGTTAACTCTCATGAGACTGATTATTTTATGTATTCCTTTGGGTATCTGGAATACCAGGTCTCTGTTGTTATCAAAAATAAGATCGAAATCTTCGCCTTTTATAATAAAATTGTGACTGTACAATAAAAAATGCTTATTCTTATTTTCCTTCAAAAAATTCATAAATATCTTCTATTTCTTCAGTGATAACTTTACTCTTCAGATGCAGGCTGTATACTTCTTCTTTGGAGAGCGGGTAAATGTTCTCTCTTAGAGCATACTGATCTGATTGATGGATCAAACTTTTCCCAAAATACTGAGGGACATAATCTTTTTCTATTTCCGCCAGGAACGAGAAAAATAATGGAACTTTTGTGTAATCATTTATCATAATTAATTAGTTTTTCTGCCAATAATTTATCAACGCTATAGCTGCATTTCTCGGACTCGAAAACAAATTGACCTGAAGGATTTAGATCCACTAGATAGTATTCTTTATCTACCTTATTTTTTATAAGTTCTACGGTACAGAACTTGAGTTCCAGTTCTTCTAATAATCTTCTGAGATTATTTTCAACTTCTTTGCTAAGCTGATATGGAACCACGCTGGAGTTAGATGAACTAATGATATTCTTTTTGTCTATATACTCGTCTTTGGTATTAATCAAAACCGAGGAGTAAAAAAGACCGTCTAAAAAAATCGTTCTAACTTCATATTCTGCATCGATACACTCCTGAAAATAAGAGGTAAAAAAATGATCAGGAATATCCTTTAATGTAGGCTTTGTAATCAGCGTCGTTAATGATAAAAGGGTTTTGTCATTTTTATCATAGAAATACCTGACTTTATCGCTCGATTTTTTCGTTATAATCTTGTTATTACTTTTTTCCAGAAATAATTCAAGATCTTCTTTTGTACTTATAAAGGCCTGTCTGGGTGTTTTTACATTGTATCCGTTAGCCAATTTTGAAAGCAGGGGTTTGTTTAAAGCTTTACTGTTAAATAACCCTATGCAGTTTTTTTCTTTAAGAAGATGAAGGATGTAGTTGACGATAACTTCAGATTCTGATTCTATTTCTTCTCTGATTTTCACGCTTTCTTCGCCTTTTACTTCTATGAAATTAGGCTTGTACGGAAACTTCCTGTACCATACAGACTTTACTGTTTCATTCAGATTAATCCCTTTAAAAAAAATGGTGTCATTTTCTATTTTGAAATCTTTACTTTTCTCAGTAAAAATATCATCGGGAGTTATTTTTATAAATTCGTGCTTATAAAAAATAAGCCAGTCCAGCACATAATTTATACTCGCATCGTAATTGGATGAACAAAGAACTAAAATCATTTTGCGTATTTTTTTAATTTCTTTTTCACCATTGGTATCAGATGAAATACCAATAAGAAAATGAGGATTAAGCTTCTTTTAATAACAATCAGAAATTCCATTCTTTCTCCTTTCACTACGATATTGTAGTACATCCCGAGGGTATCAACAACCTTGTAAGCAATAAAGATTAATAAGGCTGTCCCGATAACTGAATAGGCATAGGTGTACACATACAGTGCGACATTGTCTTTAAACAGGTAATCCGGATGATGCTGCCCTTTCAGGAGATACTTGATGATCTCTTTTGATTTGGTATTCAGATTCCGAATTCCAAACAGGTCTGATACTACCCAATATCCGTCTGTTTTAAAGAAAGGGTTTATATTGAATATCATCAGTCCTATATTTTGTAAAAGGATATAGTAGATGTATTCTTTAATGGGCTTTTCTATATTCAGGAATAAAGATCCCAGGAGCATCAGATGAATGATCATCTGGAAATATATTCCGCCTAAGCTGGTGGTTATTCTTTTATTTCTGTCCAGTCCCCATGTTTTGGTAACATCGGTATAAAAGACAGGAAATATCAGGAATATCCCCATAGATATGGATGAAGGCTTTGCTCCGTAGTATTTACTTGCAGATGAGTGCCCCAGTTCATGAAATACGCCTATTACAAAAAAGCACAGATACATTATCCACACATGGTTTAAGCTGATGTTTGCTTTATGTACGTGTAAACTTCCTGAGAAGACCAATACTAAGGATGAAAAAAAAAGAACGCATAACGGGATTAATACTCCTCTTTTAAACAGGAATGATAATTTTCCTGACAAAATTTCTGTAGTTCCGGCGTTTAAAAGATCAAACAGTTTGTGTATGCTGTCTACCTGAACTTTATCCACCGTTCCTGAAACCTCCTGCAGAAGCTCATCTATTTTATTAACGATCAGTGTTTTGAAGTTTTCAAAATTGATATCTTTGAAATCAAGCCTATCGTATATATTTTTAATAGACATCCCTTCTTTCAAATGCTTAATAATTGAATACAGGACTCCGGATACTTCAAAACTCGTATTTTTATACAAAAGAACATTCAGTTCATCGTCTACGCTGTATAATTCTATTTCTTTTAAAAATGTATATTGACTGACGTTTAATAGGTTGTCATTTTTCATAGGCATTCGTATAATTTATGTTTTAGTCTTTCCGGATACCCGATTAAAGGTGTTCCCGCTCTGGTTAATAGGTGAACTGTCTTCGCTTTTGATAATACTTCATCCTGTGCATTGACAATCTGGTATTCGAATTTCAGCCTGGGAATCTTTGGTGCAAATGAAAGTTTTATTCTGATTCTGATTTCTTCCTGGAATCTGATGCTCTTTAGATAATCGCATTCTAAGCTGATGACAGGAAAATCAATCTTCATCTCTAAGAACTCTTCTTTGCTGATATGCAGTAAATCCTTTACCAGACGAAACCTTGCATTTTCAAAATACACCATGTATCTGGAGTGATGAACCACGCCCATGCTGTCTACATCAGAGTAATTTACATCCTGATTATACTGCAGCTCTTCTACTATATCCACCATCGTATGACCCAAATATTACAGAAGCACAATTTCCTCCGAATCCAAACGAATTACTCATAATGTACCTGAGCTCCGGCATTGGCTTTAGTTCTGTATTCACGTTATAATTTATTTCCCGATCTATTCTGTTGGAAAAGTTCGAATGCGGATGAATAGCCTGGTTCTTTAAAGTCAGCATGCATATGATGGCTTCTATAACTCCTGCGGTTCCCAATGTGTGCCCGATTTTGGTTTTGGATGAATTGATAGGGGTATTGGGTAATTCTTCCCCAAATACATTTTCCAATGCATTCAGCTCCATAAGGTCGTTGTACTTTGTACCGGTTCCGTGGATGTTTACATAGTTTATTTCTTTAAAGGAAAGAGAGGATTCTTTTAATGCTTTATTCATTGCGAAAACAGCTCCGTTTCCTTCCGGATCCGGTTGTGTAATGTGAAATGCATCATTAGAGATTCCTGAGCCCAATACCTTTCCGTATATGTGTGCTCCTCTTTTTACGGCTGCCTCTTCTCTTTCCAGGATAATGCATCCTGCACTTTCTCCCAGAAGCATTCCGTCTCTTTCTGCGTCCAATGATCTCAGGGTATCTTTAGATAAGGCTTTTAAGGCATTAAATCCGAACAAACTTATTTCTGATAAAGGATCAACTCCGCATACGATGACCATATCGCAGATTCCGTCTTTTATCATTTTAAATCCAACTTCTATGGCATTTCCTCCTGCGCTGCACGCTGTAAGGGAAGAACATACCGGTCCTTTGGTTTTGTACTTGTTCAGTACATCCTGAAGCAATAGAATGTTAGGGATATTTAAAACCTTTTCTTTCTTGTTATTTTTAGAAAATCTGTTCAGTGATTTTTTCACAATGAAGTTTTCACTCTGCGTGATATCACTTACCAGGTCGCTGATTCCTCCAATAGAATTACTCAGGGAAATACCAACTTTTCTGTTGTTTTTAATAAGCTCTTTAGCTCTCGAGTTCTTAATAGCCTCGTCTACACTTTTCAGCAAAGAGATTGCTGCTCTGCTTCCTGTTTTAGTCTTGTTATTCTCTAAATCTTTGATGTAGGAAGATCTGTTGTTTCTTAATTTACTACAGTCTATTTCATCAATAGGATAGAACGTTTCTGAGTCTTTGTAGAAAAGATTCTGCTCAAACTCTTCAATATTCTTTCCAATAGAGCTATAACATCCTATTCCTGTTATTGCAACTCCAGACATAGCTTATTATTGATGTAGTTCGATAAAGATTCTACAGAAGTGAAAAGTTCAGTCATATTCTCACTATCCGAGAATTCAACATTAAACTCATCTGTAATTCCTACAGCGATTTCCAGGGTATCGATAGAATCTAATCCTAATCCGCCGTCTTTTTTGCTTAAGAACAGAGGGGTATTGTCTTTAAAATCCTCGATATCAATTCTTAAGTTTAATTTTTCAATGATAATTTCTTTAATTTGCTGTCTTGTTTCCATTGTTTTTATTTTTTATTTGTTGTTAAATATTTATACTTAATCCTCCGTCAATGACGATGTTTTGTCCTGTGATGTAGGAAGATTCTTTGTCTTCCAATAAGAAATAGGCTAGTTTTGCGACCTCTCTTGCTCTTCCGAATCTGCGCATAGGAATCCTTTCAAGATATTCCAGATCGTTGGCAGTAGGATTTTCAATGATTCCGGCTTCTATGAAACCCGGTGCAATACTGTTTACCCTGATGTTATATTTGGCCAGCTCTTTTGAAGCAATTTTTGTAATTGCATCCAGTCCTGCTTTGGAAGAACTATAGCAAGCCTGACCTATCAAACCATTGATTCCTGCTACGGAACTGATATTCACAATGGTTCCTTTTTTATTTTTAATCATATCTGTAGAGATATGTTTGATGATAGAGAAAGCCCCCGTAAGGTTGGTATCTATCACTTCTTTGAATTTATTATCCGGCATCAGAGGAATAAATGATCTGTAATGGATTCCCACACAATTGATGCATTTTGTGATCTGTATCTCTTTTCCGGCGCCAAGTTCTTTAAGTGCATTTTTAATAGAGTTTGAATCGGTGATATCAAACTTAATTTTGATGTGATGTTCCTGGTCTTTGATCAGTTCATCTATATTGTCGGAACTCCTGTTGTAATGCAAAATCAGGTGGTATCCTTTATCGATAAGGTATTTGGATATTTCCAGGCCGATTCCTCCGTTGGCACCCAATACCAGGCAGTATTCATTCATCATAGCTCAATTATATACGTGTTGATATTTCCTCCGAAAGATTCTACATTCACGAGTGCTCTTTTGGCTTCTCTGTTTTTCAGAAGGATAGATCCCAGGAATAAACAGATGCTGTCTTCTGCTCCCAAAGCACTTCCTATGATTTCCTTATAGTAGATAATCTCTTTATTGCCTTTAATCAGCTCACGCTCGATTTGCTTGGATTTGTTGTCCTGGCAGAAAGAAACCACCAGATCAATATTCTCTAACTCAATATCTTTCAGGATGTTTTTATAAAACTTTCTGATCTCTTTTGAAGATATTTTATTGAAAAAATGAGTTTTTCCATAGGAGATATTAAAGAGCTTATTCTGGTTATTCTTTTCGTCTAAAGCCATTCCCAGAAGGCACGCCCCGTCAGAAATTAATCTGTTTTTCTGAGTTACATAGCTCTTGATGTAGTCATTAATTTCATCCACTCCTCCACATACGATGAACTCTTCGTTTCCTTCTTTAAGCTTATCCATAGCTAATAAAACAGGGCTGTATCCGCCTATTGTATTGTTATAGCCTTTGAACTGCTTATTCATTGTTAAAAGACCTGTAGCCGCATTCGGAACGGTATAAGGGAATAATAGAGGACTCGCTTTATCTTCTCCCTTTTCCATAGCTTTTGTGACAAAATCAATGGTTGTGGTGTATGAGTTATAAATGGTATTGATAATAATTCCCTTATTTTTAGCAGGGATATGATCACAATTATCAATATCAATATTCGCGTTGAACAGATACTTTGAAAATGAGTCTATTCTTCTGATTTCATTTTCTTCGTAAAAGCTTTCTAATCTAGGTTCTTCTATTGTGGTAGTTAAGACACCTTTTCTTTTTACTTCCAGGTTATCCAATATATTTTTTTCAAACTCTGCAGGAGAGTTTCCAAAATAGTGAGATATTCCTACGTGGGTTACGGTTATATTATTCATAGCTTATTTATCAAAAAAATACATTACTTCTCCTTTGGCAATTGTTTTATCTTCAACAAGCGCAGCAACTGATACTTTTGCGTACTGGCCTACTACTTTGTTTATGGTGGCTTCAATGTGAACACTGTCTCCCGGTCTTACGAAAGAGAGGAATTTGAATTCATTGATCTGAGCGATATAGCCTCTGCTCGATTTCTGATTGCTTAATAGAATTCCTCCTGCCTGGGAACAAGACTCTATCAGCAGAACTCCGGGATATATCGGGTCATCTTCAAAGTGCCCCCATAAATTGATATCTGAAGAAGTGATATTCTTTACAGCCACTATTCTATCCTCGTCCATATATTTAACTCTGTCAACCAGTATAAAGCTATATCTGTGAGACAGTATCTGTCTGATGTCTTTTTGTTCTAAAACCATTTTATTTCTTATAAAAACTGTTATACAATGATTATCAATGTTATGCTTCTAAAATCGTGATGTAAAATTGCTGGTATTTGAAAATTTGTATTTTACATCTGATGGATAGGTCATTGATAAATATTCTCTTTTGACTAATTGTTATTTTTTTGGGATGGATGTGTAAACCTGTTCCCAGCAGCTTCAAAAAACTTTCTTTGATCATCCACAGCAGCAGCGGAATATTTTCATGTTCAGAAGCTTTCAGCATATCTTTCTCTTTCTGATTGAGAAAAAAATCATAGCTTTTAGGATTAATGATTCTCTCCGTCTCTATATCTATTCCTATAGGCTTTTTGCTCATTACGGAAACCTTCAGTGTGGAACTGTCTGAAGAAGATATAAAAAACTGATTATCAGGATCTATCTCTTTTCCGTATATGTTTCTTACAGTACATAAATTTCTTCTGTCTTCTTCCCTTATAAAGTGGGGCAGGTGCGCTACAGAACTTATTTTTGTAATGTTGAATTCCATCGTTAATCTTTATCTACACCCGAAGACGCATATTCTCTCTGTCTGGCTTCGAATTTCTTCTTCTGTTCCTCGAATTCTACTTTAGAATAGTATTTCTTGGCTTTTGGCTCTGTAATTTCCAGGGGTTTATTGATGACCTCGATATGGGTTGCCGCCACAATCATTTTAATGTCTCCCACATAAAACTCTGATTTTACAATAAGCCCTGGTAATCCGCCTTGCTGAAAAGGCCCGTCTTTATATTGAATATCCGGAGCATACCACACATGAAGGTCTATAGAGTCTAGTTTTCCTTTTGCTTCAATTGTTTTTAATCCCAGTATAGGGGCGGATTCTTCTTTAGCGATAACCCAGTTTATTTTAGGAAGGTTTTCTTTCACATAGAATATTTTATTGGCCAGATCGTACCCTTTTGTATAGGTGTTTTTAGAAAAATCTTTCACATAAGGATATTTATCTCTTCTCTCTAATTCCTTCAGGATAAATGATGTCATAGACTGGGAATTATCAATTTTGCCTTTATATTCAAAAACAGATGCGCTGTTATTGGCTTTCAGAGTATAATCTGCAAAAACGCCTTTTGATAACTCTTCCCGAAGGCTTGGCTCTACCTGAGATCTTACATTGGCAGGAACGGTTTTCAGCAGATCTTCCGGATTTACATCCAACTGAACTTTATAATCTACATTTAAGAACTTCTCTTCTTTTTGCGAGTACATTGTTGCACTCAGAAATAATGATATGATGAGTAATGCTCTATTTTTCATGGTAATCTTTTTAATGGGGTTAATGATTCCGATTTTTTAATTAAAACAGCGTACTGAATGAAGTTCAAAGTATTTTCATCGGTACTATATGGCTTTATATTTTTTCCTAATAAATTTCTGATGTTAATCAGCTTGGTATCTGAAGCATAGGGACTGTTTGCATTATCCAGCTTGAACAGGGCTACTCTTTCCGACTCTGATGATTGTATTAAATCATTGACTCCGTAGAGATAGAACAAAGGCCCGTTCAGATTGAACCAATTGCTTTTTTCGTTTGGCACTTTGGGATAATCTTCACCATCTGGCAGGTAAGTATAACTATCTATGGCATATGTTGCTATGCTGATTACTTTAAGCTTTTTATCCTTCAGCCTGTAGGCGAATGGCCGGGTATCTCCGGACAGCCTGTCCTGTAAAATATGAGCGTGCCCGAATAAACCGTAAAACCTGGCGTTCTCTTTGTTTTTTATCGTATCATATACCTTAGTGAAATTATGATACAGTATTGAGTCTCTTCCGTTGGTTATTTCAGGATTAGGAACGTCTACGCCTATTACTTTTATTTTAGCGCCTTCATTTTGGGACAGGTTATAATTTCTGATGTTTCTCCACTTTTCATAGTATTCAATACTTGACTGCTGTGGTATATATTCAGCCAGCTCACTGACTGTCTTTTTCAATAATGAAGGGTCTTCTTTTTCGTTTGAAAGGTACTTGTTCAGCTGAGCGGCTAATTTTTCGCTCATTTCTGCAACATAATATGTTACCCCGTATTTTTTGTTTAAATAGAAAAGGAACTGTTCATCTAACTCCTGGACGTCTTTTACCCCATGGTTCTCTCCCAGCAGGTAGAAATCCGCTTTCTCTATATTTAAATCGATGTTTCCTATTTTTTGTAAAGAGGAGATATCTGTTTTATTCTTTTTAAGATAATCTGTGTACTCTTTTTTTGATTTTATAAAATTCCTGTTGAAAATTCCTACTGAAATTGAAAACATAACAAGTATAAGTATCAGAATTCCTAAAATTTTCATTGTTTTTTTCCATATTTTTTTCATACTCGGTGAAGGGTATTTTATGATTTTTATATATCCCTCTTCTTTATTTAAGGGTACTGGTTGAGCAGCTCCTTTTTTAAAAAAAGAAATTATTGGTTAGTTGTTTTTTAAGAGGGTGTTGATATGGTTCTGACGGGCAGGTGTTTTTTAGAGATCAACCTGCATTCTATCAATGAAAGCTATTAGTAAGCATTCATTAGGCTATGTTCTAGCTTGAATTTTCATGGTTTTATAAATTAGTTTTTGTCTTGTACTTCTATTCCGGTATTCACAAAAACGCTAATTTATTTTTAGTATATAGAGGAGAAACTATTTCATCCTCCTCTATATAATAGGTAGAATATTCTAAGTTTCTTCTTAAGAATCGAAAGATACGCTGATTGCATCTGCAGCTTCTGAAGCAGCCGGATTAATCATTTCTTGTCTTTCTTCTAGTTTTACAGTTTTTAAAGCTTCTGTTAAAGATTGGTTGTCAAATTTGTTGCTCATAATGTTTGTTTTTAATTG
>NZ_LJOD01000027.1 GCF_001295265.1 Chryseobacterium indologenes
GAGAGTGAGGGATTCGAACCCCCGGACCTGTTACAGTCAACAGTTTTCAAGACTGCCGCAATCGACCACTCTGCCAACTCTCCCTGAACTTCGGCTATGCCGTTGTTTTTAGTGGTGCAAATATAGAAAGATTTTTCTTAATGGCCAAATTTTTTTTATGCCTTACAAAAAAAGTTAAAAAATAATCAAAAAACAGAAGGGTTCGGGGCTGTAAATTCCAACAGAAAATCTGAATCCGGAAGGAATCGTTTCCACAGAATATCCTACATTAGAATATCATTGACCGGCAGAATAGGCTGAGGTACATCTGTTTTACCTAGCATTTGCAGCAAATCAATTTCTATCGTCCGGCAGATGGACAGCATAGGGATATCAGTACCTAACCCTTCAAAAGGATTTTCGGAATAATCTCCTATCAGTTCCATCAGAACGTAGATCCATCCCACTATAGCCCCAAACGGGATCATCAGCCATACTCCTGCTTCGCCCAGTTTTGCAAATTCCGCGACAATGCCTAAAGGCAACAGGAAAATAAAAATACAATTGAATATAAAGCTTAAATTGGCATATTGGCGGGGAATAGGGAACTTTTTAATGCGCTCTGCTCTTCCCTGGTGATCATAAAGATCAGAAAGCACTTTCTGCATATCCAGCTGCCTTCTCATATGCAGGATTTGTTTTTCTTCAAGCTCTGCAAGGTCCAGAGACTGCAGGTTGATGAGCTGGGTTGCTTTATTGGCCGCACCGGCTAACTTAGGCTCTTCAAAAAAATAATTGATTTTTTGTTGTTCATTTAAAAAATCTTTAAACAGCCCTACACCTTCAGATTCCTGCCGTTTCTGGGCTATTTTTCCAAAATGCCATCGTAGGCTCACATGCTCCCATTGCGTAGGAAGCAGAAGCTGGTCCCTGAAAATATAAAGCCAGGCGATATGCCGGTAAATCAGACGTTCTTTAATTTGTTCAAGTTCCTGTGCAGTATATTGCGTATCAGGACTGTTTTTTACAAAAGAATTAACCATTGCTCCCCAGCTTCGGCTGCTGTTCACAATGGCACCCCATATCTTCCGGGCTTCCCATACCCGGTCATAAGACTGGTTATTTTTAAAACCGATATAAAAAGCCAAAGCTGTACCGACCAGTGAAACCGGCAGCCAGGGAATGGAAATCCAATGCCAGCCTGCTACTTTATAGAGTAGGGATACCAGAATCATATAAGAGGTCAGCCACCAGATATGATGGCCTGCAAAACGCACAATACCTTTCAGTCCAATCGTTTTTCTGACAATCATTTTTTAGTATTTATGTTTTTTCAGGAATTGTAATTAATACATCAATTCCTTTATATAATCTTATACTATGATACAACTTTTAGAATAATAAAACAAGAATTTCTTTTAAGGTTGTAACAGAACCAGACTTGATTCGGTGAATACCGTTTTGATAGTTTGTGGACAGGTTTATCTTTTTTTGAATAAAATAGAGTATCTTAGAAGTATCATGAAACATGAACTTAAGGTTTAACGTTTTAAGAATACCCGTAATAAACTGTAATGATTAAGTGGTGAAAAAGCGAACGATACTTTTCTTATTCTGTTTCTTCATGGCATGGTTTTCATCAGTCCGTGCGCAGAAGATTGTTTCCACTCTGGATAGCCTTGCCGTAGCATTTACAGTTCGTAATGGTAAAGCTTCGGATGTTCATCCTCCTGCATCAGAGAAAATAGCTTCTGCGCAAAGAAGTACGGCAGATCTGCTGTTTACACTGGATGATTTTTTTACAGGAAGTCAATACAGGAAATCAAAATCTTTCAAAGTAAAACAATATTGGGTTGATGTCAGTATAGTTCAGGATGGTATTGCAATAGATTCTGTTATGTCTGCGGTATATATTGTAGAGATACCGGGAATCAGAAATTTTAGGCAGAAAGTGGAGGCTAAACGTTTTTTTAAGGTGAAATCCAGACCATCAAAAGTCCCGGAAGAGTTGTTTATCTGCTTTTTAAATAACGACCATCTGCTGTTGACCTCAGTAAGGTCTTTTCTGTATCTGAATGATGAAGAATCTCAACAGAGACAGCGGAGGGTTAATGCATATCTGGACTGGCTGATGGAGAAATATGAGGATCCTGTACAAAGTCATTTTTAAACGGTTACTCCTGGAATTAGAGAATTTTATCATACAATATATAGGGGAATCTTTAAATTGATTATTATTGTAATAAAATTAATCCCCCAATACAAGAGCATGGAGCACTGGGAAATCTTTTTTTTCTTTTTAATCATCGCTTTCGTGTATTCATCAATAGGATTTGGCGGTGGTTCCAGCTATCTGGCGGTTTTAGCGATATATAATCTGCCATATGAGGAAATACGGTTAACAGCGCTTATCTGCAATGTGATTGTAGTTATTGGAGGTGTTTATATCTATTTGAAGAATAAACAGGTTAATTGGAAAAAAGTGATTCCCCTAACCCTGGTGAGTGTTCCCATGGCTTATCTGGGTGCTGTATTAAAAATAAGCAAGGAAACCTTCTTTTTAATTTTAGGTGCTACATTGATGGTGGCTGCCATATTGTTATGGGTAAAAACAGAAACTAAAAACGAAGAGAGCATAATAGAAAATTCTAAAACATCAGTTGTAAGGAACAGTTTTTTAGGAGGAGGTATCGGCTTTTTATCAGGATTGGTAGGAATTGGGGGCGGAATTTTTCTTTCACCGCTGCTGAATCTGATGAAATGGGACACTCCGCGAAGGATTGCAGCAACATCCAGCGTTTTTATCTTAGTCAATTCCATATCCGGAATTTTCGGACAGGCATCAAAAGTATCGGTAAATATAGATTTTTTCAGAGTCCTTGGTTTGTGTCTGGCTGTTTTCATCGGCGGGCAGATAGGGGCAAGAATGTCACTGAAATGGAATGCACTGGTCATCAAGAGAATGACAGCGGTACTTGTTTTAGTGGCAGGCGTAAACATTTTAATAAAGTATTGGTAAAATGAAACTTAAAATATTGGCATTTGGTATAACGAAAGATATTTTCGGAACTTCAGAAAAAACAGTGGAGGTAAATGATGATTTAACAGTAAAGCAGCTGAAAAACTTTCTGGAAGAGGATTTCCCGGAACTGAAAAAGCTGAAATCTTACTTTATCGCAGTAGATGAAGAGTATGCAGAAGACCATCAGGTATTAAGCAGCGTTAACGTAATAGCAGTTATTCCTCCGGTAAGCGGCGGTTAATTCAATGAAGAACCTTTCAGATAAGGCAAAAACATAAAATTTATACACACGGGACACAAATCAGGACTGCAATGATTGATATAAAAATAACAGAAAACCAGCTGGACATCACTGAATGCCTTGCTGTTGCACAGGACCTTACAAGCGGAGGCACTGCTACATTTATAGGAACCGTCAGGAACATCACAAAAAATAAGCCTGTTATCCGTCTGGAATACGAGTGCTATCAACCCATGGCCATAAAAGAGATGCGGAAAATTGCACAAAATGCGGTTTCATTATTTTCTGTACAGAATATCGTTATTCATCATCGTACCGGAATTCTGTTTCCCGGGGATGCCGCTGTCATCATTGTGGTTAACGATGGGCACAGGGATGCTGTTTTTGATGCCTGCCGCTTTATCATCGACACCATAAAACAAACAGTTCCCATATGGAAAAAAGAAGTGTTTGAAGATGGTGAAGAATGGGTTTCCGCCCATCCGTGATTAGAAGAACGAAATTTCGTATATTTACTATACCAGTTCCTGAAGTTATGAAAACCAATATATTAGAAAATAAATCTGTAGTACGGCTAGAAATTCTTAAGGTTAAGGATAACAGCAGTTTTCCCTATACTGATGATATTGCTGTAGAAGAACCTTTGGAAATCCGGGTGTCTTTTGGAAGGGAAGAACAGCGGGAAACTAAAAATATATCGGTAACGATGCGCACCCCGGGCAACGATGAAGAACTGGCAGCCGGCTTTCTTTTTACAGAAGGAATTATTTCAGCTCATCAGCAGGTTAAAAAGGTCGCGCATTCCCCAAAAGAATGTTCCGGAAACCTTGAAAATATTATCGTTGCGGAACTGACAGATGATTTTCTTCCCCGGCTGATGAAGTCAGACAGAAATTTTTATACCACCTCCAGTTGTGGTGTATGCGGGAAAAGTTCTATAGAATCTATCAGAACTGTAAGTCAGTTTCAGCATCAGGAAAAACACAACAGGGCTATATCACTTGAAACATTATACCAGCTATCGGAAAGCCTGCAGTCTTTTCAGAATAATTTCAGCGCTACCGGAGGAATTCATGCTTCCGGGATTTTCGATTTAAAAGGAAATTTACTTGCCTTAAGAGAAGATGTGGGAAGGCATAATGCCCTGGATAAGCTTATTGGACATGCCTTGTTTACAGAACAGCTTCCCCTTAAAGATAAAATTCTGGTTTTGAGCGGAAGAGCCAGTTTTGAACTGATTCAGAAAGCAGCAATGGCAGGCATATCTGTAGTAGCTGCCATAGGTGCGCCATCCAGTCTGGCTGTAGATCTGGCTAAGGAATTTGATATAACTTTATTGGGATTTCTTCGGGAAAACCGGTTCAATATATATAACCAAAGCCGTTTTCTTGAAATTATTATCTGATTGATTACCCAATCCTTTTGCAAATCTAAAGGCATCTGTGGCAAAAAATAAAAGAATTATATAAAAGGAAGCTGTACATCAGCAGCTATTTAAAAGAATATATTAATGAAAATAAGAATAAAAGATAACTCAATCCGTTTAAGGCTCACCCAGTCTGAAGTCGCAGAATTAGGAAAAAATGGAATTGTTTCCAGTGTAACTCAATTCGTCGACAGACCATTTATTTATGAAATTAAAAAAACGGATGATGAAGAACTTTCCGCAGTTTTCATAGAGAACAGGATAGTCATGAAAATACCCGGAACAATGATTCAAGAGCTTGTTTCCACAGACAGAGTAGGTTTTGACGGGCAGACAGGCCTGGTGAAACTGCTGGTAGAAAAAGACTTTGTCTGTATCGATAATACCCTGGAAGACCAGAGTGATAATTATCCGAATCCCAATCTTACATGTTGATCTCATTAAAAATAAAAAGCTATGGAGGACCATAACAAAAAGAAAGAAATAGAAGAAAGTATCCGAAAAGAACCTGATGCGGAGAACCCCTATACCTTACTTGATCTTAAGCTTACTCACGTTGAAAAAGCCGCAGCAGGAATACCCGCGGTAATGGCTGCTTTTAGTGATTTATTTGAAGAAAAAGCTCCCGTTCGCGGAATGAGAGCCTTATTTAAAATGAACCAAATGGGTGGTTTTGACTGTCCCAGCTGTGCGTGGCCGGACCCTGATGATGAGCGTTCTGTTTTGGGAGAATATTGTGAAAACGGAGCAAAAGCACTCGCTGAAGAAGCAACCACCAAAAAAGTCACCCCCGAGTTTTTTAAGCAGAATTCAGTATATGACCTTGCCAAATTAGATGATTATCAGATCGGAAAAATGGGAAGACTTACCGATCCCATGTACCTGCCGCAGGGAGCTATCCATTACCAGCCTATAACTTGGGAGAATGCCTTTAAAAAAATAGCGGAACATCTCAATGCGCTGGAGTCTCCCGATGAAGCAGCTTTTTATACTTCCGGAAGAACAAGTAATGAAGCGTCCTTTGTTTACCAGCTGTTTGCCAAAGAATTCGGTACCAACAATATGCCGGACTGTTCCAATATGTGCCATGAGACTTCCGGATCAGCATTACGCCCCACTATCGGCATTGGCAAAGGAACTGTAACGCTGGAGGATTTTTATGAAGCAGAAGTCATTGTAATCATTGGTCAAAATCCGGGAACCAATGCCCCGAGAATGATGAGCGCACTGGCCAAAGGAAAAAAGAACGGAGCTAAGATCATTGCCGTTAACCCTCTTCCTGAAGCAGGTCTGATGGGCTTTATCAATCCACAGAGTGTGAAGGATATCCTGAAAGGAGGTGTTCAGCTTGCTGATCTTTACCTTCCTGTAAAAATCAATGGGGATATGGCTTTATTAAAAGCTCTTGAACTTTTACTGATTGAATTTGAAAAGAAAAACCCGGGAATGGTATTTGATAAAGACTTTATTAATGAGAAAACAGTAGGATACGACGATTTTATAAAACAGTTTGACCATTATAATCTGGATGAACTGGCTGTTCTTTCAGGAGTTTCCAAAGAGGGATTGTATCAAGCAGCAGAAGCGATCGCCACCAAAAAAAGAATTATTTTCAGTTGGGGAATGGGATTAACTCAGCAGCCTAACGGTGTAGATATGATTCGTGAGATCCTTAATATCCTTCTGCTTAAAGGCAGCATAGGAAAACCGGGAGCAGGAGTATGCCCTGTCCGTGGTCACAGCAATGTACAGGGAAACAGAACCATGATGATTGATGAAAAACCTACCGATGAACAGCTGGACAGGCTTGAAAACTTTTATGGCTTTAAAGTGCCCCGTAAACACGGCTATGATGTCGTACGTGCCATAAAAGCCATTCACGAGGAGAAAGTAAAAGTCATGTTCTGTATGGGAGGGAACTTTATATCCGCAACGCCCGATACCACCTTCACAGCCAATGCGCTGCGGAAGCTTAATTTACTCGTATCAGTATCCACCAAGCTGAACCGGGGGCATCTGGTGCACGGGAAAGAAGCTCTTATTCTGCCAACTTACGGACGAAGTGATAAAGATATTGTGAATGGAGAAATACAGATTGTCTCCACAGAAAATTCAATGGGAGTTGTTCAGGACTCAAAGGGAATGCTGGATCCGGTTTCCGATAATCTGGTAAATGAGACCCAGATCGTCTGCCGTATGGCCATGGCTACGCTGGGAGAAAGGTCTGTAGTCAACTGGCAGCGCTATCATGATAGCTATGATGCGGTGCGGGATGATATTGAACAATGTATTCCCGGATTTGAGGATTATAATGTCCGCGTCCGCCAGAAAGGAGGATTTTACCTTCCCAATGCGGCCCGCGACAAGCAGTATTTTTCTAAAGAACTTGGAGGACGTGCTCCGTTCACCTTAACTGAAATTCCGGATAATAACCTTGCTCCGGATGAATATATGATGGCTACCACCCGTACCCACGATCAGTTCAATACAACCATTTATGGACTGGATGACAGGTATCGCGGAATTAAAAATGAACGCCGGGTAGTCTTTATGAATCAGAATGATATAGATAAAGCCGGATTTAAGGCAGGGGATAAAGTAGACCTCTATAATTATGATGACGGTATAGAAAGAGTTGCTCCGTTATTCATTATTGTTTCCTACCAGATCCCCGAAAAAAATACAGTAACCTATTTCCCGGAAACCAATGTGCTGGTATCCGTAAATAACGTGGTGAAGGAGAGTAATATGCCGGCATCCAAATATGTGAAAATTAAAATTAAGAAGCACGATCCTGAAGTTTATAAAAAGGTGGATGAAATGCTTTATAAAGGAGCTGTTCAAAAGCCTTAAACCGGATAAATGAATTCAATATACAGCAAAGAGCATTGGGGAAAATGCTCTTTGTTTATTAATAATATGATTTAATTCTGTAGCTTGTTGATTCCATCTTTCAAAGAAAATACCTTTGTCCCGGGAAAAGCCTTTTTAATAACTCCCGCCGCAGAAACACTACGTTTCCCGGTTGCACAATAGCAGACAATGGGAATGGAAGAGTTGATTAGACCCAGCTTATTGCCCAGATCATCCAGCGGAATATTCTTTCCGCCGATATGGAAGTTCTGATGTTCCTGTTCTGTCCGGACGTCTATCAGCTCATATCTGCTATTCTCCAGCTCTTCAAAGGTAATGGAAGCGATGGTTGGAGAAAGAGCCGTAATCGGGGTTGATGTTTTCCGCAGCTTAATGGTTTGCGTCTTACCACTCATCACATTGATCATCCATAATTTCCCGGCTAAAATATCTTCAGAACGGGTTAAGTATTTTATAGCTTCGTTAGCCTGCATGCAGCCGACTATTCCTGCCAGAGTGGGAATAACACCGCCTTCTCTGCAGTTAGGTACCTGTGATTCATCTACATGAGGAAAGACATCCCGGTAATTGGGAGAGAAACTGCCGTCTTTCAGCATAGCATTCCATATGCTTACCTGGCCTTCGTGCTGATAAATGGCACCATATACCAGCGGTTTTCCAGACAGTACACAGGCGTCATTCAGCAGATATTTGGTTTCAAAATTATCCGTCCCCTCAATAATCAGATCAAAATTTGAAATCAAATCCATTACATTATCGGAAGTAACCCGCTGACAATAAGGGATTACCGATACAGAGGGATTTTGCTGCTGCAGTCTTTTGGCTGCGGCTTCTACCTTAAATGATCCTATATCATCAGGGGTGTATAAAATCTGCCGGTGAAGGTTACTCAGGGAAACAATATCATCGTCCACAATACCGATAGTTCCTATACCGGACGATACCAGATATTGTGAAGACGGACAGCCAAGACCCCCCATACCCACGATCAGAACCTTGGCATTTTTAAGAAGTTCCTGGGAAGAAAGACCAAATCCGGGTAAAACGATCTGGCACTGATAACGTTCAAATGGATCTCCACTCATAATGATTTGCTTTTTTGCTAATACGTAAATATTTTATCCGTGTATTAGGGGCAGTTATAAATGTTCAGTTTAAAGGTTGCATTTAGCCTGCCCACAATTCACGATTTTTATGAATCGCAGCTTAATGTCTATTTTTTCAGAATATTCTGAGCCTTTTCAGCATCTTCAGGCGTGTTCACATTCATCAAAGCATCCGGATTCCGAGGTTTAAGAATAAGAGTGTCACTGTTGATCAGTACTTTTCTCGGACACGTATTTCCAGTTCCTAAAAAATTCAGCAGAAGGGGGTAGCTTTTAGGTTCCCAGATGGTAATCAAAGGTTCCGGAAGTCCGTCAAAAGGACTTTCATAAGTGGTTGCGGCTTTTTTATCATCCCGTGAACTGATCAGAAACTCCAGTGATTTTTTATCCAGTAAGGGCAGGTCACAGGCTACAACAAGCCAGGCTTTATCCCTTTGGGAACGGAGTGCAGAAAGAATTCCTCCAAATGGCCCCATATTCAGAAAAGTATCTGTAAGGGCATGATAATCCGGATCAAAATCTTTCAGCTGATCCTGTCTGCAGGAAATGAAAACTTCTTCACAAAAGGGAGCCAGAAGGTCAGCTGCAAAATAACGCTGTTCCTTTCCATGCCAGTTCAGCAGATCTTTTGGAGTACCCATTCTTCTGCTTTTCCCCCCGGCCAGAACAAGGCCATTGATGGAAGGAATGGTATTATTCTCTTCTGAAATCATTTTTTCCACCGGATTTTTCTATTAATTTAATTTCTTTAATAATAATATGATGGCTCAGGGCTTTACACATATCATAGAGCGTTAGTGCGGCTACAGAGGCGCCTGTAAGCGCTTCCATTTCTATTCCTGTTTTGGCTTCAACTTCTGTGGTACAGTAAATTTCAATCTCGTTTTTATCATTTACTTCAATGTCTACTTCACAGTTCTCAAGTCCAATCGGATGACAGAGCGGAATGAGCTCGCCTGTTTTTTTTGCGGCCATTATTCCTGCGATGATGGCAGTCTGAAAAACAGATCCTTTCGGAGTTTTAAAGTCACCTTCTTTCAGCTTTTGGAGGATGTCTGCAGGAACTTCAACCGTTGCTTTGGCTACCGCTTTCCTGTGGGTGACCTGCTTTGCGCTTACATTCACGATTTTGGGCTGCAGCTTTTTATTAAGATGTGAAAAATCTGTCATACTTTTTTAAAAATTATATTTCCATATTTTATAAACTTCTCCCTTTCTGAAAGAATCCTGCTCCAGAGGCAGCTCTATAAAGGCTTCTGTATCCGTGAGGTGGGAAAAATCACCTGAGCCATTGGTGTCTACGGCTTCGGCGGTTAACAGTCCTTCTGAATTCACATGAAGTTTTACCTGTGCAAAATACTGAAGTGAGGGAAGAAAATCAATGTCGTTTTGTAAAACAGCATACTGAAATGCAGGACCTTGTATTTCCAGTGATTTCTGAAGCCACGGAATAAAATAACGGTGCAGACACATGAAAACAGAAACAGGATTCCCCGGAAATGCAAAAACAAGCGTTTGATTCCTGCTTTTTCCAAACCAAAACGGCTTTCCCGGTCTTTGTTTTATTTTATGGAAGAGTTTCTCAATTCCCAGTTCTTCACATACCTGAGGTAAATAATCAAATTTTCCCATAGAAACACCGCCGCTCATCAAAAGTATATCATATTCCTCAATACAGCGTAAAAGTTCTTTCTTAATTTCCCTGTAATCATCATTAAGATGAAGCATATCTGCCTGAACAGTATATCTTTCAAGGACAGATTTAATAGTGATTCCGTTTGAGCGCCTTAACTGGAATGGGGAAGGAACAGATTCCGGGCTTATCATTTCGTCCCCTGTGGAAATAATCAGGGTTTTGGGAAGTTTTTTTACACATAGCATGGTTTTTCCTACGGATGCGGCAATACCTATGATAGCCGGAGTAATCACCTGATCGGCTTTAACCAGGATTTCTCCTGCTTTTTTATCTTTCCCTTTACGATGGATGTTCTGGCCTTTTTTAATATCGATGAGAATTGTAGCAAATCCATTATCAATTGAAAGGTCTTCATACCGGATGACGGTATCTACTGATTTGTCCAGTGAAGCCCCTGTCATAATTTCAATACATTCATTTTCGGCAATGAGGGAAACAGATGGTTGTCCGGCAGGCTGTAGTGCTTTGATGACAAACGAACGGATTCCTTTTTCATAAGAGCTGTAGGCTATTGCAATACCATCAACGGTAGGCCGGTCAAAAGGAGGAAGGTCCCGGTCGGCAGTGACTGCCTCGGCTAGTACTTTTCCCAATGCCAGATCATAAGGAATGAATTCCCTGCCAAAATCCCGGGTCTGGGAAAGTATAATATCTTCTGCCTGCTGTACGGTAATCATTGCCATAGTTATCCTCCGATTGTAGCCATAGACTGATGGATCTGTGAGGGTGTCAGACTAAGCTTTTCGGCTTCCCATCCGTCTTTGGGTTTGTTATTAATGGTATTGATGATTCTGATTTTCAGCTCATCATCAGTTTTTCCTGAACGTATTTCCTCTTTCAGATTAATGCCGCCGCCTTCATACAGGCAGTTTCTTAATACACCGGTAGGAGTGATGCGGATTCTGTTGCAGTCTCCGCAAAAAGAGCGGGTATATGCAGCAATGATTCCTACATTTCCCATAAAACCCGGGATTTTATAGCTGTAGGATGTTGAACTTTTAGGGTCTTCAATTTTTTCTATCTGAGGAAACTTACTTTTAATATGTTCATAAATATGCGCATGATCCCACTTCAGAGATACTTCTGCGGAACTTCCGTTAAATGGCATTTCTTCTATAAAGCGGACATCAACAGGCAGGTTTTGGGTTAGGGACACCAGAGGAATAAGATCTTCAATATTCTGACCTTCCATCACCACTGTGTTGATTTTTACTTTAATCTGGTGTTTCAATAAGGATTCCAGTGTTTTCATGACTTTGTCAAAGCTGTTCCGGCGGGTTATTTTGAAGAAACGCTCTTTATCCAGAGTGTCAAGGCTGAGGTTAACCGATTGTATTCCGGATGCTTTAAGCTGTGGAATGTATTGTTCTGTCAGGAGACCGTTAGTGGTCAGGCTGAGGTTGCTGAGACCTTTCAGGCAGGAGATTTTTTCAATAAGATTAATACAATTCTTCCTTACAAAAGGTTCCCCTCCGGTTATTCGGATCTTATCAACTCCCAGTTCCGTAAAAACAGAGCAGATCCTCAGCATCTCTTCGTCTGTCATCAGGTCTTTTTGTTTGATCCATGTAAGTCCGCTTTCCGGCATACAATATGTACAGCGGAGATTACAGCGGTCTACAACAGCCAGCCTTAAATAGTTGATATGTCTTCCGAATTGATCTGTCAGCATTTTAAAAAAGAAAGAGTATTACTACAAATATACTGATTGTTTTGGGTGGAATGGTTCAAATTTATACATAGAATTAAAGACTGTTCACAGTACTATTCGCTCGCAACGGAGAAGAAGGATTGATGATATGGGTGTTTTTTTGTCTGCAGATTGAAAAAAAATCCCGGTAAAACCAGGATTTTATTATGAGTTTATATTTTTATGGCTGAATTACAAAGCTCTGCTTGCTTAGGGTATGTGCCGAAAAATATCCCAGAGCACCATTACTGATGTTACTTGGAGGGTTGGCGGGAGTTACGCCGCTTCCACCGTCTGCAATATCAAGAAGAGCACTATAGAAGGTAAAAACATTGGTGTCAATGCACTGCATTTCAACATGGATGGTATCTCCTACAACAACTTCATGATCAGCACCATCGTTGTCATCATTAGGAAGCATTAAAGGCCTTTGGTTCGGAAGACCGTTGTTGATGTTGTCCGAAAAAACATTCAGTGTCTTTTTAGATAAATTATTAATGGTAAAGCTGAAAAGGTAACGGTTTCCCAATGCTTCGGGATCTGTAAAAATGGGTAAAAGTGTATAGCTGGTTTTTCCTCCGAACGTAAAAGAATCCTGTTCCAGGCCTTCAAAAGCAACAGCTTCCGGCATAGTGCTCTGAGCGGTGTACAACTTTCCGTCTGCTTCAACTTTTAAGGTGTAGGTTCTTCCTGATGCTCCTACAAAAGCGGATGAAGTCTGGTATTTTCCGTTACCGATGTATTGCAGGGTCTCTGTCTGCCCGGTATTATCGCTCAGGATTACAGTGGCTCCGGTTACGGCAGGATACTGGTTATTTTGTGTAAAAGCCACAGACCTGGTTATTTTCACAAAATAAGGTCCTGGCTGGTTGGTAATGTTTCCTTCAATAACAATATTTCCGCTCTGGTCTTCCAGATCAAGATCAATTTCTTTCTGGCAGGCGGTAAATAAAAACAAAGAGAATATAATTAAAAAGGTATTTTTCATGATTTAAAATTTGAAATTATATGTGATGTTAGGAACCCATCGGAATAAAGAGGTCTGCATAGCACGGGTTGTTCCGGGATTATTCGGATTATCTTCAAAAGTAATGGTGTAAGCATTTTCACGGCCATACAGGTTATAAATTCCGAAAGACCATGAACCTCGGAAACGTTTTGTGGAAACAGGTTCGTAGGTGGCGCTCAGGTCCATTCTGTGATAAGCCGGCATCCTGTCTGCATTTCTGCTGCTGTACTGGAATACCGTCTGGCCGTTCAGCTCATACTTTCCGGTAGGGAAGGTAACAGCATTTCCTGTGCTGTAAAGGAATAGCCCGGAGAAAGACCATTTTTCGTTCAGCTGATAGGTTGCCACTACAGAAAGATCGTGGGTTTTATCCATTCTGGCATTGTACCATTCATTGTCATTGATGCCGTTGATCTTTCTTTCCGTTTTAGATAGGGTATAGGAGATCCATCCGGTTAGCTTTCCGCTTTTTTTCTTAGCAATTAATTCCAGTCCGTAGGCTCTTCCTTTTCCGAAAAGAAGTTCACTTTCTATATCCGCGGCAGTATCAAATGTGATCTGGGCTCCGTTTTTATAGTCGATCTGGTTCTGCATAGATTTATAATAGATCTCTGCATTCAGCTCATAATTATTATTGTTGAAATTTCTGCTGTATCCCAGGCTGACCTGATCTGCAATCTCTGGCTTTACTGTATAGCTGCTTCCTATCCACTGGTCTGTAGGATTTCCGCTGCTGCTGTTGCTTAAAAGGTGCAGGTTCTGGGTATTGCGGGAATAGCCTCCTTTCACACTGCTGACCTCATTAATTCGGTAATTGGCTGTAATACGAGGTTCCGGATTAATATATGTTTTTCCGAATTTTCCCTTTTCCAAAAACCGGCTATCCGTAAGAACCCCATTTTCATAAGTGTTGAAAGTATCACCACCCAACACGCTGAATAGGGCCAGCCTTACTCCGTAATTAACAGTCAGCTTATCATTCACTTTAAAATCATCATTAATGTAAAAGGCGTTTTCCCATGAATATCTTTTATTTCTCGGAAAGCTGCTCACACTTGTACCGGAAGCACTGCTTGGAGTAAGGGTGTGGTAAATAGACTGTAGTCCAAAGCGTACAGAATGCTTATTTCCTGCAAACCAGGTGAAATCCTGCTTAAGATTCCAGTCCTGTATCTTTGAATTCAGCCCAAACTTATTGTCATTGCTTTCCAGACTTATCTTATAATCATAATTACTGTAGATAAAAGATGTATTAGAGAACAATTTACTGTTGATAATGCTGTTCCATCTCAGAGTTGCGGTTGTATTTCCCCAATCTGAAGAAAAAGTATTGCCAATTCCCAGGACATCCCTTCCGAAATATCCGGAAAGATAGAGACGGTTGTTTTCATTAACCTGATAATTCGCCTTCAGATTGAGATCATAAAAGTATAATTTATTGTCTTTAAAATCATCGGTTGTTTTCAGGAACAGATCGGCATACGTTCTTCTTCCTGAGACAATAAATGATGATTTTTCTTTCTGAATAGGACCTTCTACGCTCAAACGGCTGCTAATGAGGCCGATTCCTCCGTTGATATTGTAATTTTTGTTGTTTCCGTCTTTCATTTTTACATCCATCACAGAAGAAAGGCGGCCTCCATACTGAGCAGGGCTGTTTCCTTTGATAATGCTAGCATCTTTCAGGGCATCGCTGTTGAATGTACTGAAAAAACCAAGCAGGTGTGATGCGTTATAAACAGGAGCTTCATCCAGAAGGATCAGGTTTTGATCCGCAGCACCCCCTCTTACGCTGAAACCGCTGCTGCCTTCCCCGTTACTTTTAATACCGGGCAGGAGCTGGATAGTTTTCATGACATCCTTTTCTCCGAACAGAACCGGAAGCTTTTCTATATTTTTAATGCTTAACGTTTCTGTACCCATTTGGGCCGTAGAAAGATTTTTATCCTTTTTTACTCCTGAAACCACCACTTCGTCAATGCTCTTGGTTTTTTCTTCTTCCTGACTAAGGGGAAGGTCCAGCTTGATGTTCTGATCAACCTTTACCTGCTGTTCAAAATCTTTGTACCCCGGATAAGAAATAATCAGGGTATAGCTGCCTTCCGGTAATGATAGGGAATAGAAGCCATATTCATTGGCGGTTACATGAATGGATGGGTTTTCACTTACTTTTACATTTACTCCGATCAGGAGTTCGCCGTTCTTTTGATCTTTTACGGTTCCGCTTACAGAATAGGTCTGCTGTGCCATTGCTAAGGCACTGAAACAGAGCGCAGCCGTAGCAGCGGTAATTTTTAAAAAGGATGTTTGCATTAGTTTATTTTAAAGTAGTAAAACTTTTTTCTATAGAAATAGCCGTTTGTTAATGTCTGATTAGTAGGAATAACAGGTGATTAGTTACACGGATATGACTGATAGATGAAGTCATTTTTAACTTTTAATCAATGATTTGTGATTTATATTAAATATTATTACACTCATCAAATACTGGAATGCTTTTTTGAATAAAACATCTTTAAAATATTCTGTATAATAAAAGTAATTATATAAATTATTTCATATAAAATAAAATACGACACGTTTTGTCGTTGTTCAGTCTTTTCTTTGTAGAATAATATTAACTATAATCATTTGGCTTTCATGACAAAAAAAGGATTAAATCTACTTGATGTGAAGTAAAAAAGTGTAATTTTGCACCGCTTAAAAATAATAAACCAACAACTCAAATAACACAGAATGAAACAATTTTATCTCAGTGCTTTTTTTCTATGCACTGGTTTATCTCTTTCTGCGCAGGAAGTCTTATGGCAGAAAGACATCAAATCCTCCACTCAGGATTTTCTGAGTCAGATTACCACTACTATTGATCAGCAGTACCTGATTACCGGAAGCTCCATCCAATCAAAAAGCCAACAGTCAGCAGCTGACAGCCAAAAGCAGAACAACGGCTACGATTTCCATCTGGTTAAACTCAACCAGCAGGGAGAACAGGTCTGGGAAAAATACCTTTCAGGACAGAACCACGACTACCTTTCCGCTTCTGTTTCTACCCAGGAAGGTGGATTTTTAATTGCAGGAACCTCCTATTCCGGAAAAGGGCTGGATAAAAAAGACGAATCCAAAGGCGGATCAGATATCTGGCTGGTAAGATTGAATGAATTCGGGGATGAATTATGGCAGAAAACATTAGGAACGGCTTCCGATGAAGAAGCCAGAGCAGTTGTTCAGACCACCGATTTGGGATTCTTTGTGGCCGGTAATATTCAGAACTCTTCCAAAGGGTATGGCTCTAAAGATGCCTGGATCATCCGTCTGGA
>NZ_LJOD01000028.1 GCF_001295265.1 Chryseobacterium indologenes
AAAGAATAAGATGTTGGCTATATATTCTGAAAAAATCATATTCTAGTAATTTGCTCCATTTCAAGAGCAACTCGGTGTCTAATGATTTTTGTGAGAACATATTTTCAACATCTGTTTTACTTATTTTAAAAAAATTGCAAGCCCTTTCAATAGAGAAATCTAATTCTTTCCATTTTACTAAGATTAAATGGCCTATATGTATATCTTTGTACATACAATATTACTTTTTAAGTAACTGAATTTACAATTATTTTTTTATCTTTAGATTATCATTTCTGATGAGAGAGAATTATATTGTTATCTTAATTAAAGACAGTTTTTTAGAATTCTGTCTTTTTTGTTTATTTATAATATAACAAATTTATTATTAATATCTAAGCAAATTCGAATTTATCTAATTCAATATGCTTCTCTTTAAACTCTTTTTCAGCTTCTCTTAAATCATAAGAGGTTTGTAAGCGAATCCAAAACTCTGCATTACCACCAAAAACTTTGGAAATTCTTATTGCCATAATGGGAGTAATTACACTTTTACCATTAACAATATTGGATAAAGTGGGTCGTGTAATACCTAAGAGTTTAGCAGTTCTTTCAACAGTTAATTTATTGGGTTTAATAATCTGGCTCGAAATAATTTCACCAGGATGCGTATTGTGCTTAATAGCACGGATTAAAGGTTTCATATAATTAAAATTTTATTTTACAGTTTCTACAATTCTTAATGAGTATCTAATAAATCTAAATCATAAGCATTTTTATTTTCAAATCTAAAAATAATGCGATAATTACCTGTCACATCCACAGACCAAAAACCTTTTAATTTCCCCTTTAATGGATGCAATCTAAGCCCCTTAAAAGGGTCAAAATCTTGTGGTATTTCTTCAACATTATCAATAATATCTAAAATTTCACGTATTCTATCAACCATTTCTGAAGGTAATTTACTAACATCATCTTTCGTCCAGTATTTTTTTAATCCTTTATGCGTTATGGAATATATCATTACTTTTTGCTATTTGTGAAAAAAATTGTATGCTGTAAAGTTACGCATTACGTTTTGAATACACAAACTTATTGAAAAACGTACAGCTCTTTCGGCTTCTGTCTGTTCCTGTTCAAACCGCCTGATATCTTTTACATCCTGTTGGTATGATTGAGGAGTACTGTTGTAGTTCTGGAGAACTGAGGGAACAGTATTATTTTCAGATTGGTAAATTTCTGATCAGAATAATTCTGAAAAGTGGAGGGATTGGGATTTTCCATAGTCGGGAACTTAGGAATCTGGGCGAATCCCAAAGGGCCTAAACAGAGGAAAAAGTATTTAAAATAAAAATTTCTCATTGTGTGAATTGTGATTTTGGCGACAATTATAAATAAAAATATTCATTTCCGAAATAGGTAAAAAACCCCATATTTTTTCGAGTATTTTACGGTAAAACTATATCAGAACAGCGACAAAATGTGTCGTATTTTAAACTGATTCATTTCATACTTGATTTTTAGGCACAAAAAAAGCGTGGAACTATGTCTACTGCCTTAGAGGTACTGGCATACCCGAACACAAATAAACATAGAAACCCATGCCGGAGCGTGAGCATTGCATATTCTTGTGTTCTTTGAAAATGCCAGTTTTCTAAGACAAGAAAGCAAATGCTTTAATTTTTTACCGTAAATGTTATTGGTGCGAATTTAAGAAAGAAAAATTAAATATCCATCCAGTGAAATTTTTCAGCCGTCACTTCCTCAGACTGCTCGTTTTTTCAAAACGCTTGTCATTCGTTGCTCCTTAGTTCAAAATTTATCAGGCAAAAGAATTGCGCAAAATTGGGTCAAAAAAATGGTGACTATTTTAATGTAACAGAACTTTTTGAAAGGTGGTGATACCTTACGGAACAGACGATATCAGCAAAATTTATCTTTATCTCACAACCATGCTCCGAATGCGTCACAACTTTATTAGAAACCATGCAATATACTTGCAAAGTCTTTATTCATGGTATTTGTAGAGAAATACAAAAACGTGTCCTTTCGGGAGAACTGAAGATTTTTTCTATTTGTTCCAGAAGAAATTAAGCAAACCGGCAAAGGCTTTAATGTGAGGTTATATTTGAAGTCAGCCGTTTTCAGGGATTAAAACCCTGAGCAATGAATTTTAAAAATTTTATACAATGAATAATTTTGATTTAGAACTGATTAATCAGTTATTGGGAGTGATATTTATCACTATTAAAGTAGTTAAGGAAATTACTAATCTGAAAAAGAAGAAAAAGGATAAGGATTAGTGATCTAATCCTTTTTCCTTCGCTTCAATAAAGTTGCGTTCTTTTACACTTTCAATGAGTTTTTCGTGGATGTCTAACTGCCTATGGTAAGACATCCGGAAATACTCTATTTGTGATTTTAGACTTTCTAAATATTCTTTTGAAATGGAAATTTGTTCTTTTAAAAATGGGTATTCTGTTATACGTTTTTTAAATTCCTCATATTCTTCTTCAGTAAAATATTCAACGTGTGGAAACTCTGAATTTTCTGTGTCGCTGTCTGTCGTTGTTTTGTCGTTGTAGTGTCGCGACAATAGCAGGTTTACAGTATCTTCTGGGATTGTAAATCCTTTATTATTGGGTGTTTTTAAAGTTTCTATGAGTGTCGCTATGTGTCGCTGAATTGTCCGTTCGCTGACGCCGAAAAGTGCTGCAACCTCTTTAGTTGTATAATTTTTCATGCTTTAATTTTTTACGGGTAATATTCCTTTTTTCTGATATACACCAATCAAGTAACCCACAGAATTATCAATTTTCAGTTTTCTCTGTCTGATCTTTTCGTTCAGTTCTGTAATTAAGATGTCAAAATCCTTTTCTTTTTCTTTTCCGGCAATCAACTCTGCCTGTTCCTGATTTAAGCCATAAGTAACAAGTTTTGATATGAATTTTTGAACATTTAAAGGTTTTTCAAAATCAATTTCTAACTGTTTAAACTTTTGAGAATTTATATGTATAGTTACCCATTCAAAAGATCTACCTTTCTTTTTAAGTTCAAAATCAATCTCAATATCTGAATTTTCATTAATTTGTTTTTTAGCAATATCTAAAACATATTCTTTGAACTGGCTTATTCTTTCAAACTGCTCATTCCCTTTTTTGTCGATCAGTCCGAGCATTTTTTTAAGTTCTTCAATTTCGAAACGCTTACTTCCTATACTTCGCCATTGACAAGCAATACCATATAAGCGTTTTGCATATTTTGAGGAACAATTTAAAACGGATTTTAACTGTAAAGCAGTAAAATTGTTTTTCAGTTCAAAAAAATAGGGCAGAGCTTCATCATTTAGTTTTACTGAAAAAGAACCAGTCCCAATTAAATAATCAACTTTTGAGAATAACCATAATTGAGAAATCTTTTTCGGAGTTTCAATTTCAAACATCCGAGAGCCTATACTTTCAGTCGCTTCCCTTAATTGCTTTAAATTCCATTTACGGCCTGTTATCGCTTCGATATCATGAACATGGATAGTGTATTCCAATTTATCTTTTTTAAGGCAGGAAAGCACCATAAAAAGAATATCAAGCATACAGGCAGAGTAGTCATAGCGACCTGAAGTAATAACATTGTGTTGATAAATTAGTTTATCGTTTTTGCTGACGTCCATTAATTCCATAATATCAAGATTGTTATACAAATATATAAAAACCAGTAATAAAAACAATACTGTTTTATAATATCTGTTTTAACACTTATAAAAACTGGTTTTTAACTTATAAAAACTGGTTTTTAACTTATAAAAACTGGTTTTTAACTTATAAAAACTGGTTTTTAACTTATAAAAACTGGTTTTTAACTATGTAATCATTTGTGTAATAGATAGTTATAAGGTCTTAAAATAACAAAATAGATAAAATAATAAATATTTTAAAAATACGTTTGCTCAAAAGGAATTTTATCTGATCTATTGGAACGAAAATTTTTCCTGTCATTCTGTCATGCGGAGTGAAAGGAAAACAAAAAAACGAAAAACAAACTTTTACAAGTTGGCTTGGGCGGGCGATTGCTATGCTTTGCATAATAATTGTGATAGATAAATTCTATTATTTGAGTACTGAAATGATGAGCTGTCCGGTGCTGTGATCGGAGCGATACCGTTTCCGGAATGGTGCTGATTTTTTCCTTCAGCTTTTCTATTTTTCCCCTTTATTTTTTTGCAGAATGTTTGGAATGTTTTTATTTCGGTTCTGAGGGGTGAGCTGATCTGAAGTATTACTTTTTTTAAGTCATTTTCTGAGTGGGTAGAGCTGGGCGATCTTCCGGAACTGGTGAGCTGTACTCTGATAAAAAATGCGCTTGTGTTGCGTGGTAATGCAGAAATGTGTAAATTAGTGGTAAAAATTATGTATATAGTAAGGGCAAGTAGTACCTTTTGACGTCAAAAACCTACGCTATCGCTTCGATTTTCGCCACAAAAGGACAACTTGGTTCATTCCTATCGTCATAAACGGACAAACATACCGCTAATGATTAGAGTACACTTTTAACGGATATACCTACATAGTTAGATTTTATATAGTCGGAAAAAACAAAGGAGAAAAAATAAAAGCTCTCCGAAATGGAGAGCCAAAGTTGATTATAAATTTTCTAAATCAGAAGAAAAATTTAGAGTAGTAAAAATAAAAAAAACCGTCCAATTATGGAAGATCAAAACACAGAAGATTGGGAAGCGCAATTTAGAGAAGAATTTGAGCAGATTGATAGACAAAACCAATATCGAGAACGAGGAAAGCTCGGAGGTCGCCCGAAACTCAATGCCCCAAAATCGGAGCGTTTAGCACTTCGATTTACTCCTGTGGAAATGAAAAAGCTAAAAGAAAGAGCGGATAAAAAAAAGCTGAAGCTCACGGATTACAGCAGAATTATTCTGCTTGATAGGGAACTTCCGGAGTATGAAAAAAACATCATGCTGACGGAATATGCAACGAATTTCCGGAGAATTGGGAATTACATGAAAAAGGAAATTTTCACTCCTGAAGAAAGAGCCGGACTGCTCAGGGAGATCGAGGAAGCCATCAAAGGAATTAAAACACAAATCAAATGGTAATCTCTGCATCAACGAGAAATGTAAGCTCCAAATCTATCCAGTACCAACAGAGCGACAAGGAGCAGAGCGTGGAAGTGTGCCGGAACGGTCTATCCGGAGAGAAGCCGAAAGAACTGTTTGAAGAATTTAAACAGGTTGCCGATCTGAATACAAGAACGGAGAATAAATACGTTACTGCTGTGATATCGCCCCCAAAAGAATACAGCCGAGATTTAACTCTGGAGGAATGGGGGAAACTGGCAGAGGACTATTTAAAAAAGGAGGGAATCGGTAAGAACAATCAATATTTAGTGCATCTACACCAATCTACGGACGATAAGCACCTGCATATTATAGCGAACAGGATAGATTATCACGGTAAAAATCAGGTAACGAGCCATAATATAGGAGAAAGAGCATCCGGACACGCTGAAGTATTATCCAAAGAGCGGAACTGGAAGACGGCACAAGAGATCACTGGAGAGAAGAAAGCAGAAATAAAAAATGTACTTCTTGAGGAAAAAGGGCAAAGCAGAAGTTTAGGCGATCTTGTATTGAGAATGGATAAAAGGGGTTACGTTATGCAGATCAGCGAGAACTCCAAAGGCTTAAACGGTGCAAGGATCATCCCGAAAGCTGATATCAACATGAATCCTTCAGTTTTGGAAAAAGTAACCAAACAGGGTTTTAAATTAAGCGATATCGACCCGAAATTAAAGATTAAGGAAATCGCCCTGGAACTTACAAAACTTACTCCTAAAAACATAGCATTGGAAGTAACAAAAAGTGTAACCAGGAATATTACCAAAGACAGAGGAATGTCATTATAAAGTAGTAAACAAAATATAAAAATTATGGAAGAACAGAACAACAATCAAAATGCCAGTTCTCCGCGGCTTAACCCTGTGGAACTACTGGAACAGTTAAAAATAACGACAAGCGCACTTGAAAAGCAAATCTCACAACTCAATTCCGAATCTGCATCCATGCAGGAGCTTAGTATGGAGGTCTCCGACATCTTTGATCGGAAAGTACAGGAGCTTAAAAAAAATGTTTCCGGTATTGAGGTAGGTATATCTCCGGAAGATCTGAAGAAGCTCGAATCTTACAAAGATTATTTTAAGCATTACAAGCCGGTATTATATACTTCTTTATTTGTCATGCTCTCAGGTTGGGGATTGGGTATTTTCGGGGCATATTCCGGAATCAAATGGTATAAAGAGAGCGTAAGGACAAAACAGGAGATCAGGAGCGAAGTCCTTCAGGAAATCGGCAAGGACGGAAATGTTATCGTATTAAAGGAGCAATGGGAAAATTACCAGTTTCAGAATGAAGTGTTAAAAGAATGGAAGAAAACTAATCCTGAAGACAGTAAATCCCTTATAGATTACGGCAACGGATATAAAGCAAAACAAAAAAAGTGATGTTTTTTCCGACTATAAACAGACCTGAAAATTTATCTTTATAAAATAATAAGCGCTAAACATCCCTTAGAACAATACAATACAGCACAGGAAAATTTTATTAATAATCTTGCTGATAAAGACAAAGAATATCATTCCTTATTATTTTCTTATGGTAACGCCAGTTATCTATATCATAATTTACCCATAGAACCAAGTTTTGAGGATTATACGGAGTGGTTAGAGGGATTGCAAGAAAATATTAGAAAAGATATGCAGTCCAAAGGATTTGAAACCTGTAAAAGCATTTTATCCTTTACCCGTTACGTGAGAGAAAAAAGAGATATTCACATGGAAGATTTTATTATAGAAAAAATGGGAATTGAACAATACGGTAAGTATAAAGAGCTTTTCTAATGCTGTGAGAATCGAATAAAAAAATATCCGGGTCAATCTCCGGCAGAGAACAGGGAGAAGCTGTTAAGGTATTTGGATTTAATAGATTGCGCATAAATCGGCTTCGCCTACTCATGTATGTTGAGGAGAATTATAAATTCTCTCAACATACATTCGGGAGAAATTTGTGTTTTTATACAGTTCTAAAGACTGTCTATTTTTATTATTAGTTTTTTAAGCTTTTTGACCGGGCTTTTTCATATTTCCAAGTTTGGTATGGTAGAAATAGGATAATAAATTATAACAGTCAATATTTATGGTTTCCAAAAGCTCCATTTACTACCATTAAAAACAGCTAATCGTTTTGTACCTGTTTTGTTTACAAAAACCATCATTCCTGGTGAGGGACTTGGAATATTGTTAACATCGGAAACTACAGGTAACACTAATGCTTTAGTAGAGGATTCTAATACTAGAACACCATCATTTACTGTTGTAAAATTTGCTCCTATAATGGATCTAGCATTACTGTCTTCCGTTATTTGCGACATTGTAGGTTGACTATTTAAATAGAAACTGACATCTGCACCTTGGCCACTAAGATCAGTCCAATGATCTGTAGTAGAAGGGGTATTATTAAAAAATTTTATTCTTGCATTAGTAGGATCAGTAACATCTAAAATTATTGATCCTTCAGTAGGGATACTTGTTTTTTGCCTAACGTAGGGTAATAAAATTCCTTTATTGTTTGTATTTGCGAATTCTAACAGTACTGATGATTTGTTATTGATAGGAGCAGTTCCTATTGCATCTCCAACGATTATTTGAGAATAAACAGTCCCAGATAATATCCATGCGGTTATGATAAATAAATTTTTCATTATATAAATTTTTAATTTAAAACATATTAGAAATTAACAATATATTTATTATGGACAAGCAGGTTTAGAGAAACACTTCCAATCCCCGTCAGCATAAATTTTCAAACATTTACCGAAAATATCATAAACCATCATTCCTTCTATTGGATTAGTAATTTTACTAATATGATTTGCAGCGAAAGTCTGTGTAGGATCTGAAGTCATTCTTGTAATCACAAATCCTTTAGTATTAGATTCCAAAACCATATATGCAGAATTTCTGTTCATTGGCCAACCTCCATTGTTTGCTCCGGCTCTTTTCAATAATGTTACTCCAAAATTAGCAGGGATTCCAATATTATTATTGATTATAGGATTGTAACATACAAGAGATACCATTACTGTATTATTTGTTTTGATATTATTACAAGATCCTCCTAAACCATTATTGGAACATTCATATTGAGCATCTGTAGGAGGGATCATAATATCAGGATTTGTTGCATCTGGATCTGTTATATCATTAGGACGTAAAATAGAAGCTACTACTATTTGGGTTCCTGCAATAGCAGAATTACTAACTACTAAAGTAATAGTATAGGTAATTTCACAATTACTAGGAAGATTGAGCTTTGAAGAATATGAATTTGTTGCAGGATTATAATTCAAAGGAACACTTTCGTT
This sequence comes from Chryseobacterium indologenes, assembly GCF_001295265.1. Taxonomy (GTDB): domain Bacteria; phylum Bacteroidota; class Bacteroidia; order Flavobacteriales; family Weeksellaceae; genus Chryseobacterium; species Chryseobacterium indologenes_A. Next base: position 8,409 of record NZ_LJOD01000028.1, read on the forward strand.
TCCACAACTGTTTGAAGAAAATGTAATGGTTTGTGGCATTAATCCATTAGGAATTTTAAATGTAAAAGGAGCTCCTAATGCATTACTTGGTCCGCCATTTTTTACTTTTATAGTATAGGTAATTTGATCTCCATCATAGGCAATAATGTTATTTGGGGTAACTGAATTAATCATTAAATCAGCGATTTTAACAACCACTTGGGAGTTTGTTGTTTGTTCTTGAGCTTTAATAAAAGTCCAGGTGTCGATTGATTTTTCATTACCAAAAGTATTAGTATATCCATTTCCATTGAGCCCCCATTTATGTCCATTAGCGTTACTGCTAATACCTATACTATTAGCTGGTGGAAGGTGGCTATTGTTCTTAGGAGAAGAAGAATTTCCAGAATTTGCGTTAGGAATGTCAACATCATTCCAGTAAACAATATCTGAAACTACCTGATTTAGATTAGCATAGTTTAACAGTTCTATAATAATTCCTAATCTATTATATTCCACATCTATATAGGGGAAATGAACTTCAGCACCTTGCAATCGGATTGTAATTTTTACAGGGAACGTACCTACAGGCGAAGCATTTCCGTTTCCATCTTTACCATCCCAGTAAATTTGGTTTGCTCCAGCAGAAGAAGCTCCTGTGAGAACTCTTGTTACAAAGTTAGGGTTTGTAGGTGTACTTTCTATAGTAATATTATAATTACCTTGTACATCTGCATTAAATTTTATATAACCTCCTTTATTGCTTATTTGTCCATTAGTACCTTCTACTCCGACTACAGATACATTACTAACATTGGGTGTTGTCACTGGGTTTTTTAGCCAAGTATTTCCATTAGGAACTGCTCCTACAGATGAAGAAGGCAAATCTGTGGCAGGTTTTGTATAGAAAATTTTATGAGTAATATTCTTTTGAGTATCTGCATCATTAGGATTATGTACTTTCCCATTTAAAAAAGAAGGAGTTGAACCATTTAAACTTTTGTAGACTGGCAGTTGGTTATTCTGATTTAAAAATCCATTATTATTTGTAAAAAAAGTAAAATGAATTCCATTTTGTCCATTATTTTTAACCTGATATGTATACCCATCCTTAGTAAGCGGATATACAATACCATAAAATCCATTACTATTAACATTGGTAAAACCAAGACTAAGGTTTAGTACATTGGTATAAACCCGTCCAGAAATAAAAGCAGTATTGTTAGGGTTAATCACAGAAATGTCCCATGCCATAATACCTGATTTATCATCTTGTACCCAGTTGTCATTAGCATTAAATGTAGCTTGAGGGTCTGCAGTACCTCTTGAAACAAATTCAATTCTATAAATACCTGCACCATTTGCAGGAACTTGATAATATATTGGAGTATATCTATTTCCACCTGTTTGACCAAATAACTGAGGACCAGCTATTTCTGATGATCTGTTGGGGATTTGTCCAGCAATAGTATTATTGTTAACTACAATTGATCCATTGGGAGCATATAAGCGAATTTTAGAATTACCACCATTAATTTGAGAACTAGAAGCCAAAGTAATTCTCTCTCCTTCTTTGGCATAAACATAATGAATTCCTTCATTCGGGAATGGCCAATTTTCCGTTGCCTGTGTGCTAGAACGGAGATATGCACGTAAACCTGTTACACCATTAGGATAAAGATCTTTTGATCCATCAGCAAATAGATGATTACTAAAAATTAAGAAATATAAAAATATAATCGTGTTAAGAGGTCTAGCAAGTTTTTTTTGTAGAGTAAATTTATTTTTCATAATGTTTTTTTTGCAAATTTAATGTTTTTTAACAGTAAATTTTTCCATTTGAAAATTATTTTTGGATGAATGAAAAATTTGAAAAGTCTATATATTTTTTTTGAATGATTTTCGATAATGATAGAACTAATAATTTAATACAATGAAAAATAAAATTTTAACTGTTTCTTTAATGTCTTTTTTGATTATTTTATCTTGCAACGATAAAAAAAGTAAAGATATTGGCTCCAACACGATTAAAAAAGTGAATGATTCTATTAGTTCTAAATTACTATATGAAAATGCTATAACAAAAAATGTAGGAAAATACCCTCATGAAATTAATTTATTTGATAATGTTGAAGTATCAAAAAGATTAAAAAAAATTGTAGGGAGTAAGTATAAAGAGATTATAGAAAACTTTAATACAGAAACACCAATAGTTTCTGAAAATACAATTTATAAAGTAACTGGATGTAAACAACACGAGTGCCCTTTATTTCACACTACTATTTTATTTGATGCAGAAAAAGACAATTTTAATGTAGTAGTAGACAATAACGGTAAATCTGAAGAATTTATAGAGAAAGAGAAGATTAATTTGTCCCAATCTTTAAAAGATAAGTAAATATTATATATAAATTCAAAATAAAATCTAACTATATAGTGTGGTTAGGTTTTTATTAAAAAAAAGATTAAAATTGTTAGCTCATACTAATCTACAAATAATTTTTAAAAAATTATTTGTATATTTTTTTATATTTTGTTATTGTATTTCTACTCATCTTAAAATGTTTCGCCAATTGAATGTTATTTAATTTATGCTTTTTCTGATAATCTAAAATTTTTAATATATCTGATCTTTTATAAGATTTAAATTTTTGATTCTCTGTTTTTTTTCCAAAAATAATTTCATTAAGTTTATTTATATCTATTGATGAAAGATTATCATTCAAAAGAATTGGCTTGCATTCATCAAGTTTTTCTGGATATTTTTTTTGAAGAATATCAAGATAGATGCGTTTATAATCTGGTCTCATTTTGAATATTTACTAATCCATTTATGTAATGTAGTCTTTGGAATTTTATATTTTTCTATTACTTCATTTTTACTCATTTCATCAGAGTTTATTTGCTCTAATATAAATTCAATGATCTCTTGTGTATAAATATTTTTTCTAAATTCCGGAAGTTTTTTTGATTTCAAACTTTCAGCATTGGTTCTTTTACTTGGTGGAGAATAAAGAATAAGATGTTGGCTATATATTCTGAAAAAATCATATTCTAGTAATTTGCTCCATTTCAAGAGCAACTCGGTGTCTAATGATTTTTGTGAGAAC
>NZ_LJOD01000029.1 GCF_001295265.1 Chryseobacterium indologenes
AACTAAGATAACTTCCTAATTTCCCTTTGGAGATCTGTCCGTCAATATGGTTCAGGCCAAAAGGATAATAGTTGTTCACATCGGTTATTTCAGGAACGTTTGCGCTGCTTTTGGCATAGCTCACTCTGGCATTTTCAAGTGGTCTCTGTACTGGTAAATATAGCGGTTTTTGTAAATAAAGATATAAGCACTGTATAATATGATTAGAATAGACTGCTTCACTTTTGAAACAGTCTATTGTTTTTCATTAAATATGAGAAATAACACTATTATCTACAAAGATCTAATAATTTTGGAACATAAGTCATTGTATTATTTTAGCTAAACATATGTTAAGGTGGGAAGTAGTACTAACGAAAAGATGAGTAGGAATAAATTTATCCAGTCCTAATATAAATGTATCACTATATCCCAGATTATTAACGGGAAACCAAAATGAAATAATTTTTTTATTTACAAATAAATTATTAAATTCTAATTCTTGTTTATAATTTTCATCCATATGAATGAAATTAGTTAGCTGAATTTCATCAGTCTCTTGGTTAATCTCTAGAACAAGACTCTTATTATTTATTAATAAATAAATTGAAACTATATTATTATTATAGTGTTCGTCTCTTTTTAAGTAAAAGGCATCAATTGTCTTTCCAACAATCCATTGTAAATCTTTCATAATTAGTATTTTTGAGCCTTAGATGATGCTTGCTTGATTATTTTCAAAGCGGTCATCGCTTTTTCATCTCCTTGAGCAGCCTTATTTGCTATATCCCCGACTTTCATTGTTTTATATAAATCATCAATAACACTTAAATTTCCTAGCTTTCCTCCTCTTGATATTACAGCCTCTGCAACAGTTGCATCTTTAAGATGAGTCAGATTTCCTATTGCTTTTAATCCTCCTCTAGTGAGCTTAATTAATCCTTGCCCATCTCCGGCAGGTGAAATTGGCATTATATCTACAGAAAGAATTACCTGAGCAGATATTTTCCCCCAATCTGGGCCAGAATCAAGCCAATATTTCCAATTTTGAGCCGCATATGTTCCGTATTTAGTTCTAAAATAAAAATCTTTGTATTTACTAGCAATTTTATCATCAAAACTAAAATCTGGTATATTTTTAGAAAAAAATGTCGCAAAAGCAAAATCTTTTTCTCCTACAAAAATTATATCGTCTAATCCATCATTAACAATTACGCTTTTTCCATTTCTTTCATTTACAAAAGTAGTTCGAATTTGATTATCTCCAGAAAAATCTTGAATTCTATTTTGTAATTTTTTGTCATTTTCAAAAACTGAAGTAAGATCAATTTTTACAGGAGACATTCCATCTGGATCAGTAAACAGTATTGGATTATTGTAGGCATAATTATAAGTAGACCATCTTCGGGATGTTTCCGCCAGTTGATCTACAACTCCCCATCTTCCCAAATCCGGCATATAGAATCTCGCGCCATAGTCATACATTACAGTCTCCTGAAGCTCTTTACCATTGTATTTGTAACTAAGATAACCTCCTAATTTCCCTTTGGAGATCTGTCCGTCAATATGGTTCAGACCAAAAGGATAATAGTTGTTCACATCGGTTATTTCAGGAAAGCCTGCGCTGCTTTTGGCATAGCTCACTCTGGCATTTTCAAGTGGTCTCTGTACTGGTAAATATATCGGTTTTTCCTAAACCTGTATATAAAAACCACTACGGATGCAGTGGTTTTTATTGCTATCAATTCAAAGTACAGTAGAGATTCATTTACACCGAATAACATCCATATAATATCTTCGATTTTTAAATTCAACGACGTAGTCATCTTTATATTTGCAATACCTACTTCTAAATCGCTTTATATCCAAGTTATAAATCTTGACAATTAAATAATCTGTATCATAAAACAACCCTCTACTAATAGGAATATTATAATTATATGTTTTAATTTTTTTTGCTCCATCAAATCCTTGGTGTTCAAATTTCAAAATAACATCTTCTTTTTTAAAAATATCGTTAGTTGAAACAGTAATTTCTTTTCCCGGATAGTAATTCACTGTATATTCTCCATGAGACATACTATTAAATCTTAATTCTAAGGAGTTTGTAACTATTTCATCATTTATAAGTATAATTAAATTTATATTACTTTGACCATATACACAAAAAGATATACTAATTAAAAAAGTAAATACTAAGAGTTTAAGGTTTAATCTGTCCATTTTCATAATTAGATAATATTTTATTAACTGTTGATAGGTCTATTGTCATTGTTTTTTTTGCATTTCTGTCATAAAAAACAGCCCATTGTTTATTATTTGGATTTACAAAGGTTCCATCAGAATTTATCTTTACCATATTTCTTTCCAAATTACCTGCAATAATATTTGTATCTCTATTGGTAAAATCTATTAAATCAGCGCCAGATGGTTCTGTGGCTGTGATAGTATATATATTAAAACGCCCTTCAATACCTACATTTTCAACAATTATTTCAGTAGGGTGACTATGCACTACAATATCAGATTTTATATTATTATTAATACCATGCTGAGTCATCATATCAAAACCATTAACTTCTCCACCTGCAAAACCGCCGCTAATAGAAACCATTGTTCCCTCAGTAAAGGTAGTTCTGCCACCTGCTAAATCAATATCTGCTCTTACCTCATGAAGCCCACCTTTAGTATCCATACCTAATGGATGCCTAGATGGAGAATTTGTCATCTTTAAAGCCATTGAAATAGCCCCTAAAGAAGACACCCCTCCTGCAATTTCTTGTTTATCAGCTGTTAAATAATTATTTTTATTACCTTTGCTTAAATATACTTTTCTATCATTTATTCCATCGCTTCCTAAATATTTTCCGGAACTATTAAAGAAATCACCGAAAGGAGCTCTCCCATCTGGATCAGTAAATCTAATCGGATTATTAAACGCATAATTATAAGGACTGTGTCTTGTCATCTTTTCCGCTAGCGTACACGACACCCCAACGTCCAATATCCGGCATGTAGAATCTTGCTCCGTAGTCATACATCCCGGTCTCCTGAAGCTCTTTACCATTGTACTTGTACTGATAAGCATTCTGTGTTGTAGCGGTGAGGAAGTCAAAGAAAAGCCACTGTTTTTTGCAGTGGCTTTATTATATTTGTCAATAAACAATTTTCCTTTCTTCTAAAATATTCTCTTTACCATTATCCAAAGTATAAACTTTTATTAAGTTGCCTTTATAGTCAAACTGTTTTAATTTTTTTTCGATATAATAATCAAACAATTCCGTCTTATCATTTGCAGTCATACTTCCTTTAAATGAGAGTATTTCATTATATGAGTTTAAATTATATACTCCTATTATATGAGTTCTTGGAAAAGTAAAAGTCAGTTTTTCATAATTGTAACTTTTATCATCAATCCAATTGTATCGTTCGATTCCATCAACAGTAATATCATTAGATGCTATTAATAGGTTTAGGCTTTCCATGAGACGATTTTTATTATCAAAGAGTTGGAATATTGTTTTATATAATTTATTTTTACTATCAAAACTGTTTATTTGAATTGTAGTACCAGTATAATTATATTTTTTAATCATTGAGATTTGTTTGTTTACGAGTATATTTTCTTTTTCAGAAATTACAACGCCTTCTGTTACCCTTTCTTCCTCTTTAATTTTATAATCACTATCAAATCTTATAATGGTTTTTATCCATCCTTTGTTTTTATCAGAGACATTCTGTATAGTAATCTCATTTTTATTCTGATCATAACTATAACGTCTTACAGAATTTAATTTACCATTTTTATTGACAAATACTTCCATTGTTTTGAAATTACTCATCGCAAGGGATTTAAGGGAGTCCTTAGTCTGAAAATTTTGAGAAAATAAGAATGGACCTAGAAGGATCAGGAAAAATATATTTTTCATAAAGATTTATTATTCTTCGGGTTTAAATGTCTTGTATACACCTCCGCTATAAACTCTAAATGTTGGTATTGGGATTGTATTATTTTTAGAAGTATGTATATCTGGATCAGATGCTCTTGGATTATTACCGTCTCCTGGATGTGAATGGGTATAAATGCTCCTCATCATTTGAATATCCTTTGTTGTTTTAATAAAGTTTGAATAATAGTTTAACTGTACGGAAGGAATAAAGCCTCCTACCTGTCCATTTTCTCCAGTCCTTGATAAGTAAGAGAACTGCAATGTTCTACCTATCATTCCTTTATCTTTATTTCTTTCAGTATACTGTAGCATATCATATTCATTTCCAGTTTTTGCATTTTTTTCTAAAAACTCAAAAAAAGAAACAGCATTTTGTTGATTTTCAAACTTATATATTTCAAAAGGAATATCTTTTGTTCTTTGTTCAGGTTTTCCTCTTACTAGTACATCATACTCCACTTTTTCAAATGATTGTACCCGATCCTGAATCTGACCGTCTCTTTCCATTGTAAACTTTATCTGCCCTCCATTATCATCTGTTTTTCGGTTTCTGTTTTTATCAACAATGTAAAGTTCATCAGGCCGATCATTATCTTCAACTTTATTAAGAGCCCCGGTACTTTCATTTAATTCCCAAGTATCTAGATTCATTCCGTTAGGATCAATAAAACGGATTGGGTTATTTCCTCCATAATTTCTCCAGGTTTCTAGCCATTAATACACATCGGAATTTCAAATGGCGGATTAAATTCTCCACTGCATTTCTGCCAGCGATATGGCCTTGGTTGAATAATCCTGTTTTGTTTGCATCCATATAACTAGTCTCACATTTCCCGAATGATCTGTAGCGTAAATGTAAAAATTATTCTTTTTGCATTTAGAAGGAAAGACACTTTTATAAGAAACCGGGCTCTCTTTTACAAGTGCGCCCGTTTGTTTTTTACTGGCGTAAAGTCTCCTGACTTTGCGCAGCGTGGGTACATTATATGGCTCTCTATAATCTTAAACTTAAAAAAACGCTTTCTAATGCTTTAATTTGACCATGAAACCCACCGCAAAACGGTGTTTTTATTATCTACCACACGGATAAATCTTGCTGGAGCGAGGAGTAGAGGATCAAGTATTAATTATAATAAGTCATATAAATATCCTTCTAAGCTAAATCTTTGTATCACTTGTATAAATATTAAAATATAAAAACCTATACCAAAAATCATATTTACTGGTAATATTAAAAAATTACACCAACGTCCATTTGTTAGTCATTGAATTTAATTTCCATGTTTTTTTTAGATTGCTTTTAATTATTTGATTACCAGTTATATATATTCTATTATCTTCGTTTTTTAATTTTTATTATTTCTCCTCCTTCATAAAACTGATAAAGTTTTAATGAAGAAAACTTTCTTAAAAACTTCTTAAATTTTTGCGGTTTAGCTACTTCCAATTCAATAAATTCTCCGTTAACACTATCAATTATACCATTACTATTGATTCCTATCAGCCATGCCTTTCCTTTATAATCCAAAATGTAAGAGCTAACCTCTTCGTCTAATAATTTTATGGATGAATTAAATTTGCATAAATTAATTCTATTAAAAAAATCATTACATTCTCTATTTTCAGAAAAACCACAAAAAATTATAATATCAGCTTTTTTATATTTAAACCAACTATATTGTGATGTTTTTTTAAAAAAATTATAGTCCTTAGGTAAAACTTCTATTGCTAACCAAGTTGCTGAAGTTGTTAAATTTGTTGAATCATTATATATATGGACACCAACAGTTTCATTATAATTTACATAATTGTCAATGTACATTTTAATTAATTTTTCTGCAATATTTGTTGTTTTTTCAGATTGCTGAGCATAAATCATAATGTTCGCCAACATGAAAAATATAAATGTATATAGATAATTTTTCATTTTATTTATTTTTTATAATAGCCATTTTTAATAGATTTAATTCCTTTTTTATCATATATTGATGTTTTAGAACCAGAAGTATAATTAGGATTATACATAAATAATGTAGCCGTTTCCGGGAAAGATTTACTGGAAATATAATCTCCATTAATCAATTCTTTTCCTACACTAATATTCATGAACTCATTTGAGTTATTCTTTAACATTCTAATTTGATATCCACTAGGTCCAACTTCATATACATTATCAGGATGTCCAAACAAAGTAATTGAATTGTTATCAAAATAATTTATAAAAGGATATATTGATGCTGCCCCAGAAGTAGCTGGTTTATCCAATGTTCCGTCTTTTCCTACTATTGATTTTTGACTGCCATCTTTTGAGCCTGTTGCTACTATAAACTCTGCATCTACATTATTAGAAATATACTCATGTACTCCTAATGCCTTGTCCTCGTTATCAAAATCAATTAAGCTGTATGTTTGATTACTACCATTAGAATATTCTACATTTCCTGTTGTTGTATGCCCAGTAATATAACCTTGTTCCCCAACATCTACACCACCATCATTTTTCGCCTTAAGTTTTCCATTGCTATCAAAATTTTTTGAAGCATAAATAACATCTCTAGCTGATTCGCCCTTCCGTATTAAGCTACCATTCTTATTTAGCTCATATATATCTTTGGATTCTCTTCCATCCGGGTCAATAAACCTAATAGGATTATTAAACGCATAATTATAAGGACTGTGTCTTGTCATCTTTTCCGCCAGCGGATCCACCACACCCCATCTACCAATATCTGGCATATAGAACCGTGCTCCATAATCATACATTCCAGTCTCCTGAAGCTCTTTACCATTGTACTTATAACTAAGATAACTTCCTAATTTCCCTTTGGAGATCTGTCCGTCAATATGGTTCAGACCAAAAGGATAGTAGTTGTTCACATCGGTTATTTCAGGAAAGCCTGCGCTGCTTTTGGCATAGCTTACCCTTGCATTGCCGAGGTGGTCTCTGTACTGGTAAATATAGTGGTTTTCTTAAATCTGTATTTAAAAACCACTACAGATGCAGTGGTTTTTTATTTTTATTAGCTCAAAGCTAGGAGATTTTGCAAATAAATATATGCCCTATTTATACCTATTGATTACTTCTTTAATCAATATTTTCTTTTTCCCCTCTATAATAAATACTTTAGATAAATTTCCTTTTCCATCTATTTCATTTTCATAATAAGCAATTTGTTTAGGTATTTCCTCATTATCTTGTATTAATCTTCCTTTAGATTCTATATAAATAGGAAATCTATTTTTGTCAAACTTTGTTTTTACAATAGTTTTATATTTAAGTCCTGTATAAGTTTCTTTTTCATTTATTTGATATCCATCTTTTTTGTAGTATATATTTCTTTCATGTAAAGTGAGATCATCATTGGAAATAGTAAAACTTTCTATTAATTCTCTTTTGTCATTATAAAAATAATACTTTTTAAGATATACTTTATTCTTTTTATCATGGAATGAGATTATCTGATGAGAATTAAAATAACTATATGTCACAATTTGCGTTGAATAAGTACCTGGATTACTATCAGCATTAACTGTTTGAATTTCTTCCTTTATAACTCTATTTTGAGAATCTAAAAAATATTTAATTTTTTTAAGAAGACCTCCATCAGGTAATGTTTGATTAGTAATCCTATTTATTAATGCTGAATCTTTATTATAATAAAACTGATCACTTAATTCCAATTTTCCATTTTTTTTATGGTAGATTTCTTTTGAAATACCTCCTGACTGAATAAATTTAGATATATCAAAATCTGGAGTATAATTTTGACAATAAAATAAATTGCTAAATAGAAATAGTATGATAAATATTATTTTCATTCTCTTGGTATTACTTTATAAATTCCTTTACTTGACACTTGAAAAACACCAGGTAATAAACTTTTTCTTGCTGTATTTATATCGGGTGCAGAAGCTTCTGGGTTACCATTATCACCCGGATGTGAATGACTAAAAATATTTTTACTAGTATCTACACCCGGCAAATTGGAAAGGCTATGATAATATCCTGACATTAATGATACTGATGGAATAAAAGCACCAAAATCATATTCTCCATCCTTTCCTTCAACTTTAGTATATCTTGCAAGATACCCATTTTGTCCATTTATACCAACAGCTGCTTTTCCTTGTCCATTCTGATTATAGCGGAATAAATCAAATTCATTTTTAGCAGTAGAATATCTATCTAAAAAATCATAAAAATCTTTTCCAGAAGATTGATTTTCAAAATTAATTACTTTATATGGGACATCTTTCATTGCTTTTTCCCCTGGTTTAGGATTATATTCAACAGGAACAGTTGTATTGTACGCTTCATCTATTTGATTATTTCTTTCCATTGTAAAGCTTATCTCCCCACTCTTATCTTTTTGTCTTTGTCCATCATTATTTACGACATAAACAATATCAATATCATTATTGTCTTCCACTTTATTTAGTTGTCCCGTATTAATATTAAAATTGCAGATGCTTTGCAGGTTTCTTTGGATTATCTCGTAGGAAAAACTTCTTTGGAAGTAGATCACAATACTTTAAAACGTATTGAGGAGATTGGTAATTTACCAAAGTCTGCTAAAGAACAAATCTATTTGGTTATTGATGCTTTAATAAGAGATTTTAAAGCCAAGCAAGCATATTCGTAGAAATTACTACTTTATAAAATGAACCCCACCGCATTGCGGTGGGGTTTATTTTTATTTAGCCAGCTCAAAGTCGGGAGACTTTGCGCAGCGGGGCTTTATTATTGCCATCATGGCACAAGCGTGATGCTTGCGCCAGCTGGGGGAAAATTCCTACTCTGATTTAAGTATATTTGAGTTATTAAACTAGTCAACCTTTTTCAGGACTAGTCAGATATTTCTTTTAATAATTTAGTCATAAGATATTTATTCAAATTTTTATCTATGGGTATAGGGTCTACAATTACAGACAGATTAAATTCTCCATAATATTTTTCTTTATCAATAACACAAAAATATGTTTTATTGCCTTGTGCTAATTTATAATCTTTATACCCCTCTGAAGAAAAATCTATATAATCATATTTATAATTAGATAAATCAAAAGCATTATCTAACATTGAATTAGGCTTATTGATTTTGTCTAATTTTTCTTTGATAATTTTATTCCCATCAGATTTTATATAAAATTCTTCATAATAAGAATCTTTATCATTAATAATCAAATACCACTTATCATCAACAGCATATACTAAAATCTTATTATTGCCTTCATTAGAAAACTCCTTATCTATTATTTTTTGAAGATATTCTCTACTTGTATTTTTTAATGATTGTGTTTGTGAAGCACAATTAGTAAATAGAAATAGAAGAGAGTAAAAAAATATTTTATTCATAATAATTAATTTATCGACTTATTGGTAAATCATTTTCATTAGTTACTTTTCCTCCTGCATGAGGTGGGTTAGTTCCATCTCTTGGTGGTTCAGTACTTCCTGTAATCCTTCGCACTAAATTAGACATTCTAATTGCATTTGTATTATTTACAGTATGAGATAACCCTTTTGCTGATGGTATACCATGCCCTAAAACTTCATGGCTTGATGTTTCAGCCCTTGATTCTGAAGTAGTAGATGCAGTTTCCACAATAATTGAATGTGAACCTTTTGCAGTAGGAACATTAAATCCTGCCCCAGCTATACCATTTATAAGGTCTGCTTTAACATTACTTACATCTGGAACCAATTTATCTCCAACTCCAGCTTGTGCTTTATTCATGTGATCTTTAAGAGCTGTTCCTCCAGCAGAAGATACAGTGTCTCCCAATGATAAATATTCAACTGTATGAACTTTGGAATCATTAATTGCCCCTACAACTGTATCAATGTATGTCTGTTCATCTTTTGAAACATTAACTCCACTTAAAGCAGTAGATAATGCAGCTGCATCTACTTTGTTAAATGATTTTCCTTTTACATCTATTAATGCTATAATTCCTGCAAACTTACTATCTGATAAAACTTTATGAACATCTGCTTTAAATTTTTGGGCATCTTGTTTAGTAACTCCAATAATGTCATATACACTCATTCCATCCGGATCAGTAAATCTAACAGGATTATTTACTGCATAATTGTATGGCGACCATCTTCTATATTCTTCACTCAAAGGATCTGGCGATATCCAACGACCTATGTCAGGCATAAGAAAGCGAGCTCCATAATCATACATTCCTGTCTCTTGCAACTCTTTGCCATTGTACTTATACTGATAAGCATTCTGCGTAGTCACGGTATAATTATGCAGTAATCCAAATGGATAATAATTATTCACCTCTACAATTTCTCCAGGTTTCCAGCCATCAATGCACATCGGAATTTCAAATGGCGGATTAAATTCTCCACTGCATTGCTGCCAACGATATGGCCTTGGTTGAATAATCCTGTTTTGTTTGCATCCATATAACTAGTCTCACATTTCCCGAATGATCTGTAGCGTAAATGTAAAAATTATTTTTTTTGCATTTAGCAGGAAAGACACTTTTATAAGAAACCGGGTTTTCTTTTGCAAGAAAGCCCGGTTGTTTTTTACTGGCGCAAAGTCAGGAGACTTTGCGCAGTGTGGACAAATGATTATTTTTTGCAATTATTCATAATGAAAGTATTAATTTTATCCGAATCGTTAATTAATCTATTATTTTCAAAATATAAAGAATAACTATTTATCAAACTTTGATTTCCTTGCTCTAATGTTTTAATGTCAAAATTTATCTTTTTTAAATATCGATCAAAAAAAAGTTTATTATTTTCATTAACAATATTATCATCGTATATATATATTACTAAAACATCATTATACATATAAGCCCTATATTGTACATTATAATTGAATATATAATCTTTTTTACTCACAGCAAACAGCAACTTATTATTACAATCTATATCCAAATCTATCTCTAAATATTTAAATTTGTCTTTACTGCTAGTCCATTTATCAAAATAGTCATATAAATCTTTATTATCTATATTTTGAGCAGTAAGTTTGGATGTACAATTATTATTTAGTAATAAAATAATTAAGATTAAAAATAAATCTTTAATTTTTTTTAAATTTTCCTTCATAAGCTTTAATTATTTGAGAACTGTTGTATATGATGGTTGTATTATATTTAGGCGCATAAATAAAATGTGTTGCTTTAGGCATTAATCCTGCAGATAATACATCATTTTCATTTCTTTTCTGATATGCATGAAATGTGTAGCCATTCTCTTTTGTTGGAAATTTTGACATTCTAAAACCACTAGGGTTTAATGCTCCTGAAACAGGCGCCCCTTCACTAAAGTCTAATAATCCCGGATGAAGATGCCCACTTAATTTAACATTATCTCCACTATAAACACTATTTGCCGAAGTTTCATTGTGAGATGTATAAACTACAGTATTATCTTTGCCACCTATATCTGCTGTTTGAATTCCGAATTCAACATTAACCTCACCAGCTGCCAT
>NZ_LJOD01000003.1 GCF_001295265.1 Chryseobacterium indologenes
TAGGTTGTGCTGAAGTAAGGTCAAAAATGGCTGTTGCTGTATTGGAGCATTGGCTCAAACTTGAATTCTGAACAGCAGGAACAATGCCTTGTGTTACTGTGACAGATTTCGTGTACTGGCAGTTGGCGGGTGTCTTCACGGTAACAGTATAAGTTCCCGGTGCTGATACGGTAATCGCCGGTGTTGTGGCTCCTGTAGACCAGGTGTAGGTATTTCCCGTCCCGGTAGACGAAGCGGTAAGTTGTGTGCTGCTGGATTCGCAGAGGGTTAAGTTTCCTGTAACCGTTACATTAGGATCTGTATCTTGGTTAATAGTCGTAGAAACGGGAGCGCTTGTACAGGTTCCGTTCGTGGTTGTTAAAGTATAAGTTCCCGGAACAGTTACTGTAATAGAAGGGGTAGTGGCTCCTGTAGACCATGTATTTCCTGTAGGATTGTTTGACGTTAAGGTAATGCTTCCTCCCGGGCATAAAACAGTAGCCGAAGGTGTTATTGCAGCAGTAATACTTTTGTTTCTGAAGACAATAGCATTGGTTTGTCTGCATGCATTGATCGTGCTTGTAGGGCTATTCGGATCATGGTAATTAATACTATAATAATAAGTATTGGTTGTATTTACGGTAGTTGGAGCTGTAATAGGATTCGTTCCGGTGGCAGCATTATTGGCATTATTGAAATAAGTAACGGTGAAATTGGGATTTCCGTTTAATATTCCTGCAGATAAGCTGCTGAAATCGAATAGAGCTGTAGTGCCGCAGATTGGGATTTCCCGTGGTGAATTGGCATTCGGACCCGGAGCTCCCGGTGGTATAAACGGATTGGGTGCTGAGGAAGAATTATTGAAAGGTGAAACAAAAGTAGCTGTGCCTCCCCATGTTAAATTAAATGTATAGACAGTGGTCGACCAATTATCTATATATAAATAATAGGTCTGCCCGGCGAGTACATCCATATATTTGCAATACCTTGGCTGGCCGAATCCTCCGGGTACGGAAGTCTGTGTGCTGCTCATATTCAGTCCTGTGGCTCCGTTTTCCCCGGAGGCATTACAGCGGATAGGGGTTCCTCTGTTGGAGCAGGTTACATTCGGGCCATAAACTGCCCAGTCGTAATCGACAGGTCCCGTTGGGGCGATGTCAAAGGTAAGAGTGCCACTGGTTGCAATAGTAAATTTATACCAGACTGAATGATTTTCATATGAAAGACATCCTCCTAAATTTTCATTATTATTTCCTATTCCTGAAGGGGTGTAGTTGATATTGGAGTTTCCACATACCGTAATCGCTGAAATACAGTCTTCCTGTGCGGAAAGAGATAGATAGAAGAGTGCTAATAAAGTAAAAAGTATTTTTTTTAGCATATCTGGAAAATGTTTTTGTTTAAATGACTTTTTATGGATATGGTTTTCTGTTACTTAGGTAAGTAAAAAAGCTGAATTGAAAATGGAGAGGGTCATCAACAAAGGATAATTGTTTTTCATGGCATCCGGTTTATTATTTTAAAAATCCAAATTTAATAAAAATATGATTATATTAATATTTTATTATTTTAGGTTATTTAAATTCATTATTTAGCTTAAAATATTAAATGTGTTTCACTTGTTTTGGTTTTGATTTGTTGTTTTTATAATGTGTTTTCTTGAAATTAAAATTGATTGTTTCTTTTTAATGAATATAATTTTGTTATTTAGTGAAAATGTATTACTTTTGCAATCCAAAATGAGATGTAAAATATGTTAATAATTCCAGTAAAAGATGGTGAATCCATCGACAGAGCTTTAAAAAAATATAAAAGAAAATTTGATAAAACAGGTACAGTTCGTCAATTAAGAGCTAGACAACAGTTTATTAAGCCTTCTGTAACTTTAAGACAAGCTAGACTTAAAGCTGCTCACAAGCAGAGAAATCTTAGCAAAGAAGAGCAGGCTTAAGAATTTTCTTAACCCACATACATTAGTTCACTTCTTAAATACGTATATTTGAGAAGTGAATTTTTGTTTTTATATACCGGTAAATGTTACATAAATTTTTAGAATATTTACAGTTCGAAAAGAGGTACTCTCCTCATACTATTACAAGCTATAAAAAAGACCTTGAAGACTTTTCTTATTTCTTCCTCAGAACAGAATCTTCAGATGATCTTTCCGGGGCAGATAAAAAAGTCATCCGTAATTTTATCATTGAGCTAAGCGAAAATGGCATTTCAAAAAGAAGCATCAACAGAAAATTATCATCACTTCGAAGTTTTTATCTTTTCCTTTTAAAAATAGGTGAAATTAAAGTTTCTCCGGCAGAAGGCCTGTCTTCTCTGAAGTTTTATGCTGAAAAACAGATTCCTATGTCGCAGCAGGAAATGCAGGAGCTCAATGATAAAGTATTTACGGAAGTACATGATATTCTCGAAAGATGTATTATGGAAGTGTTATATCAGACCGGAATCCGGAAAGCTGAGCTTTGTGGCCTGATGTTTGAGTATGTTAATATAAGCGGAAACGAACTGAAAATAATTGGAAAAGGGAATAAGGAAAGATTTATTCCTATTTCCGGAGGTCTTTCGGAGCTGCTTAAAAGTTATCTGGAAATAAGGAAACCTACGGACGGACATCAATCATATTTTTTTGTCAATAAAAAGGGTAAAAAACTCAATGAAAAATTTGTTTATGTGGTAGTTAATAAGTACCTTAGTCTTGTAACAACAAAAGAAAAAAGAAGTCCTCATATCCTGCGGCATAGCTTTGCTACACATGTTCTGGATAATGGGGCGGAGATCTCCAAAGTAAAGAAAATATTAGGGCATTCCAGTCTTGCCAGTACTCAAGTCTATACGAATGCTAATATTGAACAATTGAAAAAAGTGTTTAATCAGGCTCATCCTCGAGCGTCTAAAAAAGAAGAATTATGAAGATCACAGTACAATCAATTGGTTTAACTCCACACGAACCACTAGAATCACACATTGACAAAAAAGTAAGCAAATTAGATACCTTCTATGATAAAATTCATGAGTGTAAGGTTTTTTTGAAAGTTGAAAATAACTCCGATAAAGCTAATAAAACAGCTGAGATTATTTTAGCGGTTCCGGGAGACGATATTGTAGTAAAAAAGACATCTGCCAGTTTTGAAGAAAGTCTAGACCTTTGTGTTGATACTGCTAAAAAGCTACTAATCAAGAAAAAAGAAATGGCGTAGTAAAAAAGTTTAAAAAAAGTTATAGAAAAATTTGAGAATTCAAAAAATCCGTTCTATATTTGCACTCGCAAAAAGGGAACAGCGATCTTTTGAATTCTTTTTTATTTGCCTCCATAGCTCAGTTGGCCAGAGCACGTGATTTGTAATCTCGGGGTCGTGGGTTCGAATCCCTCTGGAGGCTCATTAATATAAAATATCTGGGGAGATTCCAGAGTGGCTAAATGGGACTGACTGTAACTCAGTTGCTTCGGCTTCGTAGGTTCGAATCCTGCTCTCCCCACATTTTATATTGAAAAAAAACTTGCAGAATTAAATAAGTTTTCTTAGTTTTGCACAGCGTTTACCAATAGTTTTGGAAACAAAATTGCGGAAGTAGCTCAGTTGGTAGAGCGTCAGCCTTCCAAGCTGAATGTCGCGGGTTCGACCCCCGTCTTCCGCTCAAAGAAAATCACGCTCATTAGTGTGATTTTTTTAGTTCAGTGCCGACTTAGCTCAGCGGTAGAGTGCTTCCTTGGTAAGGAAGAGGTCACGGGTTCAAGTCCCGTAGTTGGCTCAATATTATCCCGGATTTTCCGGGATTTTTTTTGCCCCGAAGCCAGGAATAAATATGGCTAAGTATTGGATCAGGTTCAAAAGTTAGGGACTATGCAAAAATTTGAGCTAATCTGAATAGAGAAAAGCTCTGCCTTTCACTCCTGTGTGCTGCCTTCTGAAGTTCTTGCTTGAAAGATTCGACGGAAGCGTTTGCTGTACTTCTGTCAAAAAAATTAATATCTCTCCATATAATAATCATAAAGGAACAATAATAGTAGGCTGATTGTAATGGTTTGCTGTACGTCATAAAAAAAATAGTTAAATTCGTGTAAAATAAATTTTGATGAATATTCTTTTACTGGAAGACGATCTTATTCTTTCCGCAGAGCTTTGCAGATTTTTAGAATCTAATCATTTTACGTGTGATAAAATCTATGACGGAGAAACTTTTCTCCGCCAGATTAAAAATAATACCTATGATCTGTATCTGCTCGATATTAATGTCCCTAAAATAAACGGACTTGATGTCTGCCAGACGATCCGTTCCTTTGATAAGAATACCCCGATCATTATTATTTCGGCCTATGGCGATATCTCTGATAAAAAAGATGCCTTTACCCGTCTCGCAGATGATTATCTCGTAAAACCTTTCCAGTTTGAAGAGCTTTTGTTGAGAATGAATTCACTATTGAGGAGAAAAGCACCATCAGATGCTACAGATCAGGATATTATCAGGGTAGATGATCTGATCATTAATAAAACTGAACAGAAGGTTTACCGTGCAGGAAATGAAATTGCCCTTACCCTGAAAGAATTTCAGCTGCTGGTTTATCTTGCCGAGGCACAGGGAAGAACCGTTTCCAAACAGCAGATCACTGAACATGTATGGGAACATAACTTTAATACGAATACCAACACCGTAGAGGTTTACATTAACTTTTTACGGAAAAAGATTGATAAAGATTTTAAAATTAAACTCATTCATACCCGTTCAGGATTTGGATATTATTTAAGCCCGTTGTAATCAATGTCATTAAAAAGAAGGATAGCATTAACACTCAGCATCGCCTTTTCCCTGCTTTTTGCAATGGTGATGGCGGTAATTTACCTGTCCTTTAATGATTTCCGGAGAGACGAATTTAAAGAAAGATTCAGGCAGCGTCTGGAATTTACCAGTCATTTCATTTCAAAATCCAAGGATTTTGAGGAAGAAGCCCCTGTTTTTTTTAATGAAAACTCGGATAATATTCTCCTGAATGAAACAATTTTAATTTTTAACAGCGAAAAAGAACTGATCTACAGCACCATTAAAGACCGGAATGTTACCTGGGATAACGCGCTGCTGAAAGAGCTGGATGAAAAGAAAATCATTTACACAGAAAAAACAGTTCCCGAGATTTATGCAGCATTACGGAATATCAACGGTGAAAACTATTATATTCTCACCAGTGCCTTTGATACCAACGGTAAATCGAAGCTGGCGTTCCTGAAATACCTTTTGATTGCGGCTTATGTAATGAGTACACTTTTTATCGGCTTTCTGAGCTATTATTTCATGGGGAAATTTTTACGCCCTCTGGAAGATCTTAATCAGGAGATCTCAGAAGTTACGGCCCATAAGCTCACTACAAAGATCCCCGTTCGGCAGTCGGATGATGAGATTAATGTGCTGGCAAAATCATTCAATACCATGATTGGCAGGCTGGATGATGTCTTTCAGTCGCAGAAAGACTTTACAGCCAGTGCATCGCATGAGATCAGAACGCCCATTACAAGAATGGCCTTTCAGCTGGAGAATCTAATTAAGTTTGAAGAACATTCCCCCAAAACCTTATCTTCCTTAAAGCAAATTCAACGCGACATTTATCAGCTGTCAGATCTCACGAATTCTTTGCTGTTGCTCACAAAATTTGATAAAGAAAATATTCAGAGTATTTATGAAGAAGTAAGAATTGATGAAGTAATCTTTGAAGCTTTTGAAGCAGTAGAAAAAAGTTATCCTACGCTTAAAATGGATTTTCTGATCTCCGAAGATACGTCTGAGAACGGTCTTCTTATCATCAATGGAATCCAGTCGTTGCTGGTTATTGTATTTATCAACCTGTTTAAGAATGCTGCAGTATATTCTGATGATGCTGAAATGGATGTTCTCATTACGGAAACCCATGAAGAGCTTAGGGTAGATGTTATTTCTCATGGTAATACCATTCCGGAGGAGGAGCAGTCCAGGCTTTTTGAAGCCTTTATGAGAGGAAACAATTCTCAGAATATTTCAGGCTCAGGTCTGGGCCTTCGCATTGTTAAGAGAATTCTTGAATATCACGGTGCACAAATTATATATTCTTCCCCCGCTGAAAGGCTTAATAAATTCAGTGTCATTTTTAACAAATAAGCAGCTAAACAAATTTCAGCGTATCTGATTTTTTGAGGTTTCAATACCTACTTTAATCATCATATTGATGAATACCTTTGTTAAACCATGAATTAATTTCATATAAATTCAACGTGCAGGGATAAAAAGGAGTTCTCTGCAACAGTAATATCCAAAGGAAATTTAATTTTTTTTTAAGGCTTCTTTAAGTTCGTTTTAATCGCATCAAAGCAATTTTGTACTCTAAAAAGAAAAAGAATGAACAAGATTGCCGGACTGCTCATTGCCATTTCCTCATTCATGGCGGGGCAGCAACGGGAGCTGTCTCTTTGGGAATGTGAAGAAGCATTTCAGAAGAACAACCTTCAGCTTCTCGCAGAACAATACAACATCAATATGGCTGATGCAGATATTCTGCAGGCAAAAATCTGGGAACTCCCTCAGCTCAGCGGCCAGATTAACGCATACAACCCTGAAGGGAAAAAAATATTTGATGCAGGCCAGGCAAAAGGGGCCCAGGTTACCCAATTGATTTATATGGGCGGAAAAAAGAAAAATGAAATTGCTTTTGCAAAATCAAATAAAGAACTGGCACAGCTTCAGTTTTCTCAACTGCTCGTAGATCTAAGGACCCAGTTACGTACTGCTTATTTCAATCTCTATTACGAAAAGCTTAAACTTGACAATACCAATAAGCAATTAGGGTATATGAATGATCTTTTGAGTGCCTACCGCGTACAGTCGGCAAAAGGAAACGTTTCCCTTAAAGACGAAGTAAGATTACAGAGCCTTGTGATCCAGCTGAACAATGATAAGCTTGGTATTAATAAAAATATTCTTGAATTTGAACAGAATCTGAAACTGCTGACAGGCATTACCGAAGATATTGAACCCCGGCTTTCCGACGCAGAAGCAAAAGATATTCTGGCAGCACAACCTTTCGGTGACGATGAAGAGCTTAAAAAGAAAGCCCTGGAAAACAATGCAGACTATCAGTATTATTTAAAATTAATCGATAACAGCAGATTATACGCTCAGTGGCAGAAATCTATGAATGTTCCGGACCTGAATGTAGGAGCCGGATGGGACCAGAACGGAGGAACGTTTAAAAATGAGGTGAATCTTATGGTAGCCATTCCATTACCTTTATGGAGAGCCAATCAGGGAAATGTTGAAAAAGCAAATTATGCTATTCAGCAGAATCAGAAAAATGCAGACTATCAGAAATTAAACCTCGAAACAAAAGTACAGGCGGCCTATAAAACATGGAAAACCCAATACGATCAGCTGGCAGAAATTAAAACAACTGACCTTAATAATATGGATTTAGTGTATGACGGGATGATGAAAAACTTCAGAAAAGGCAATGTAAACCTTATTGAATTTACAGATTTCATGGACAGCTACAGAGAGACTGCTCTTCAGATTTATGACATGAAAAATGAAATCATCCAGTCGGCAGAACAACTTAATCAATTAATACAAACGAAAATCTTCTATTAATCATGAAAAAATATATTACCCCTGTACTGATTGCCCTTACTTTACTATCCTGCGGGAAAAAAGAAGAGGTGAAACCACAGGCTAAAAAAGGCTTTGAGCTGAGCAATACCATGTTGAGCTCCATTTCCCTCGCAAAAGTTGAAAAAAAATATATAGAAGATGAATATAATTTCTATGGAAAAATTTCTGCGGATAAAAACAGTTATATTGATGTTTACCCTTTAGTTGGAGGAAATGTTTTAAGTGTGAATGCAGAGTTGGGAGATTATGTGAAAAAAGGTCAGGTTCTGGCTACAATCAGAAGCACAGAGCTCGCAGAAGTGCAGAAAGATGTAAGTGACGCCAAAACTGACCTGGTGGTTGCCCAGAATAACCTTCGGGTGGCTAAAGAAATGTTTGAAGGGAAACTAACCACAGAAAGAGAGGTTCTGGAAGCTAAAAGTGTTTTACAGAAAGCGCAGGACCAACTGCAGAGAGCTACTGCGGTAAGTACGGTATACAATGTGAGAAAAGGAAATATTTACAATGTTGTAGCCCCCATCAGCGGATACATTGTCCAGAAAAATATCAATAAAGATATGCAGCTGAGAAGTGACCGGAGTGAAAATATATTTGATGTAGCCAATACCACCAATGTATGGGCTATCATGAATGTGAATGAATCCGATATAGACAAAATCAGCCTTGGAATGAAAGCTCAGGTTTCAACTCTGTCTTACCCGGATAAAATTTTTGACGGAAAAATTGATAAAATATTTAAGATCATTGATCCCGAAACCAATGCCATGCAGGCAAGAGTTGTTCTGGATAATACAAACGGGCTTCTCATTCCGGAAAGTAAAGCAACCATAAAGGTTTCAAGCTCTGAAAGCAATACAGCACTTACCGTCCCTTCAAAAGCCGTGATTTTTGATGATAACAGAAGCTTTGTTGTGGTTTTTAAATCCAGAACCGATATTAAAGTGAAAGAAATAAAAGTACTGAAGCAGGTAGGAGAAGTTACCTATGTGGGAGGAGGCCTGTCTGAAGGAGAAGAAGTAATCACCAACAACCAGCTGCTGATTTACTGTTCCCTGAACAGCTAATTTTTTAAACACCGCTTTAAAATTCTTTCAACGGCTTTTTTAGGTCATCAATGTAATCAATCATGAATAAATTTATTAAAAATATAATTGCTTTTTCCTTAAAAAATAAAGCTTTTACTTTTATCTGGGTAGCCATTTTAGCAATATCAGGTTTCATCAGTTTCAAAAATATGCCTATTGAAGCTTTTCCTGACGTTACCAATACCCAGATTGTCATCATTACTCAATGGAATGGGCGTAGCGCTGAAGAAGTAGAACGTTTTGTTACTACCCCCATCGAATTGGCTATGAGCCCGGTTCAAAAGAAAACAAGCGTAAGAAGTACCACCATGTTTGGACTTTCCATCGTTAAAATTCTGTTTGATGACGGGGTGGATGATACTTTTGCCAGGAATCAGGTCAATAACCAGTTAAGAACCATTAGCCTTCCTGATGAGGTAGATCCCGAAGTTCAGCCACCCTACGGGCCAACCGGTGAGATTTTCAGATATACACTGGAAAGTAAAACCAAAGACTCCAGAGAACTGCTGACCCTTCAGAACTGGGTTATCGACCGTGCTTTAAGAGGTGTTCCCGGAGTAGCAGATATCAATGTTTTCGGAGGGCAGGACAAAGTTTTTGAATTAAGCATAGATCCGAGAGCGTTGGATAAATATAACCTGACCCCGCTTCAGGTATACGATGCAGTTACCAAAAGCAACCTGAATGTAGGAGGGGATGTTATTGAAAAGAACGGCCAGGCTTACGTGGTAAGAGGTATAGGACTTGTGAAATCCATATCCGATATCGGAAATATCACCATACAGAACGACAGCGGAAACCCGGTGCTGGTAAAAAATGTTGCAGATGTTCATGAAAGCTCTATGCCGAGAGTAGGACAGGCAGCCCTGAATAATCATGGCGATACCGTAGAAGGAATTGTGGTGATGAGAAAAGGAGAAAACCCAAGAGAGGTTCTGGTAGGAGTAAAAGCAAAAATTAAAGAGCTCAACGATAAAATCCTTCCGAAAGATGTAAAGATGGTTACCTTCTACGACAGGGATAACCTGATGGATTTTACCACACATACCGTAATGCATAACCTGATTGAAGGGATTGTGCTGGTAACTGTAATCGTTCTGATCTTTATGGCAGACTGGAGAACAACACTCATTGTTTCCATCATCATTCCTTTATCCCTGCTTTTTGCATTCCTGTGTTTAAAGCTGGCGGGAATGAGTGCGAACCTTCTTTCCCTGGGAGCTGTGGACTTCGGGATCATTATAGACGGAGCCGTCGTCATGGTGGAAGGTCTCTTCGTAATGCTTGATCATAAAGCTCATAAATATGGCTCGGAAAAATTCAACAAGTTGTCAAAAGGAGGATGGATCAAGCAGACAGGAACCGGCCTGGGAAAAGCAATTTTCTTCTCTAAACTGATCATTATTACCTCCCTGATTCCTATTTTCTCATTTCAGAAAGTAGAAGGAAAGATGTTCTCGCCTCTTGCCTTT
Organism: Chryseobacterium indologenes; assembly: GCF_001295265.1. Lineage (GTDB taxonomy): Bacteria > Bacteroidota > Bacteroidia > Flavobacteriales > Weeksellaceae > Chryseobacterium > Chryseobacterium indologenes_A. Next base: position 10,175 of record NZ_LJOD01000003.1, read on the forward strand.
ACCCTGGGCTTTGCCCTGATGGGTGCGCTGATATTCACGCTAACGCTGGTTCCGGTTCTTTCCCATATTTTATTAAATAAGAATGTAAAAGAAAAGAACAATCCGTTTGTTAATTTTTGGGACAGAATTGTTTTAAAAGGCTTCAACTATACTTTTAAACATAAAAAAATGAGCCTTATTGTGGCCATTGTATTTTTAGGAGTAACATTATTTTCCGGAAAGTTTCTGGGAACCGAATTCCTGCCTCAGCTTAACGAAGGGTCCTTATGGATTACCGCCGAAATGCCGATGAGTTCATCATTAAAAGAATCACTGAAAACAGCCGATCTTCTTAAGAAAGACATCATGAGTGTACCGGAAGTGACAGATGTTCTGGCACAGACAGGCCGAAGCAACGACGGGACAGACCCTAACGGATTCGGGTTTGTACAGTTTGCCGTAAACCTTAAGCCTAAAGATGAATGGAAACGTAAAATCAGCTATGAAGAACTGATTGACGAGATTGATAAAAAACTCAGAAGTTACCAGGGAATTACATTTAACTATTCACAGCCGATCTCTGATAATGTGGCTGAAGCAGTAGCCGGATTTAAAGCAGAAAACGGAATCAAGATTTATGGCGATAATCTGGAAACTCTGGATAAGCTGGCAGAAGAAGTGCTGGCGCAGATTAAAAATGTAGACGGGGTAAAAGATCCGGGAATTATTAAAAATATAGGGCAGCCGGAAGTAAGTGTGGTTCTGGACAGGGATAAAATGGCGGCTTACGGAGTGATGCCTGCAGATGCACAGGCTGTTCTGGAAATGGCTTTCGGAGGAAAAACCGCTTCGGAAATGTTTGACGGTGAGCGGAAATTTCCCATCCGTCTCCGTTATTCTCAGGAATACAGGAAAGATGAAAATGATATTGCCTCATTAATGGTGCCTACACAGGACGGAGCCAAAATTCCTTTAAAGGAAATCAGCCGCATCGTAAAAGATAACGGCGCCGCATTTATCTACAGAGATGATATTAAAAGATATATCGGCGTGAAATTCTCTATCCGTGACCGTGACTTGGGAAGTACCATTGCGGATGCCCAGAAAAAAGTAGCGAATATTGAACTTCCGGAGGGCTATTCTATCGGGTGGACCGGACAGTTTGAAAACCAGCAGAGGGCTTCTCACAGGCTTGCTCAGGTGGTACCGGTGAGCATTCTGATGATCTTCTTTTTATTATTTATCCTGTTCGGGAATATGAAAGATTCACTTCTGGTACTGGCTAATGTGCCTTTTGCACTGATTGGAGGAATCATTGCGCTCCATATTACAGGAATTAATTTTGGAATTTCTGCTGGAGTAGGAATGATTGCTCTTTTAGGAATCTGTATACAGAACGGGGTGATCCTGATTACGGAATTCCATCAGAATGTGAAAAACGGGCTTACTATAGATGATGCTATCTTAAGCGGTGTTAAATCCAGAACAAGACCCGTGATCATGACGGCTCTTATGGCGTCCATCGGACTAATGCCGGCAGCTTTGTCTACCGGTATCGGGTCTGAATCGCAGAAACCTCTGGCTATTGTAATCATTGGAGGGCTGATTACAGCCACTGTTCTTACCCTGCTTATTTTCCCGATTATTTTCTGGATCTTTAACAGGACCAAAAAGTCCCGGCAGATTTAGTTTTCTTTCATTTATATTATATTAACTGGGCCTGGAATATTCTGTATTTCAGGCTTTTTCATAAAAGCTTTCACAAAGTTTTTTTCAATCCGGAAAATTATGTAAATTTGCAGTCTCAATACATTGAAATATAAGGTTTGTACTTCATTGGATTTGAATATTGAAACTTTTTTTCATTAAAAAGGTTTTGGTATTTAAAAATTCATTATATTTGCACACCGAAAATTTGAAAAACAATAAATAAATAATTTTAAATCATGGCAAAGGAAACGTTTAATCGTAACAAACCACACTTGAACATTGGTACTATTGGTCACGTTGACCATGGTAAAACTACACTTACTGCAGCTATCAGTAGTGTATTAGCTAACAAGGGTCTTGCTGAGAAAAAAGATTTCTCTTCTATTGACTCTGCTCCAGAAGAAAAAGAAAGAGGTATCACTATTAATACAGCTCACATCGAGTACGAAACTGAAAACAGACACTATGCGCACGTTGACTGTCCAGGTCACGCCGACTATGTAAAGAACATGGTAACTGGTGCTGCTCAGATGGATGGAGCTATCTTAGTATGTGCTGCAACTGATGGACCAATGCCTCAAACTAGAGAGCACATCCTTCTTTGCCGTCAGGTAAACGTACCAAGAATCGTTGTTTTCATGAACAAAGTGGATATGGTGGATGATGCTGAGCTTTTAGAGCTTGTTGAACTTGAACTTAGAGATTTATTATCTACTTACGAATATGACGGAGATAACTCTCCAGTAATCCAGGGATCTGCTCTTGGTGCTCTTAACGGAGATGAGAAGTGGGTTAAGACTGTTGAAGAATTAATGGATGCAGTTGATACTTGGATTGAGCAGCCTGTAAGAGATCAGGATAAGCCATTCTTGATGCCAATTGAAGACGTATTCTCTATTACAGGTAGAGGTACTGTAGCAACTGGTAGAATCGAGGCTGGTGTTATCAACACTGGTGATCCAGTTGATATCGTTGGTATGGGTGATGAAAAATTAACTTCTACAATTACAGGGGTTGAGATGTTCAGAAAAATCCTAGACAGAGGTGAAGCTGGTGATAACGTAGGTCTATTGTTGAGAGGTATTGAAAAAACTGACATCAAGAGAGGTATGGTTATCGCTAAGAAAGATTCTGTTAAGCCACACAAAAAATTCAAAGCTGAGGTTTATATCCTTTCTAAAGAAGAAGGTGGACGTCACACTCCATTCCACAACAAATACCGTCCTCAGTTCTACGTAAGAACTACTGACGTTACAGGTGAGATCTTCTTACCAGAAGGTGTAGAAATGGTAATGCCTGGTGATAACTTAACAATCACTGTAGAATTGCTTCAGCCAATCGCTCTTAACGAGGGTCTTAGATTCGCGATCAGAGAAGGAGGTAGAACAGTTGGTGCAGGTCAGGTTACTGAAATCATCGAGTAATTATCTTAAAAATATAAAAGGCTTCCGTAAGGGATTTCTTTACGGAAGCTTTTTTAAACTACGGGCATCGTCCAATGGTAGGATACCGGTCTCCAAAACCGTTGATCAGGGTTCGAATCCTTGTGCCCGTGCAAATATAAATATCGTATGAGTTCATTTGTCGATTTTTTAAAAGGTTCTTATAACGAATTCAGACATAAAGTTGAATGGCCAAAGTGGGCTGATCTTCAGTCTTCTACAATTGTAGTGACTATAGCAACAGTAATCTTGGCATTATTTACCTTTGGAGTTGATGAATTGTTTTCTAAAGCAATCAGCAACATAATTGGAATGCTAATTAACGTGTTCAACTAAAACAAAAGTATTTTCCCATAATGAGCGAATTGAAATGGTATGTGCTGAAAGCAATCAGCGGACAGGAAAATAAAGTGAAAAACTATATTGAGACAGAAATCAAACGTTTAGGGTTTGAGCAGTACGTTACTCAAGTGGTTATTCCTATGGAAAAGGTAATTCAAATCAGAAACGGTAAAAAAGTTCCTAAAGAAAGACCTTACTATCCTGGGTACCTGATGATCGAGGCTGATCTGATGGGAGAAATTCCTCACGTTATTAAAAATATTCCTGGTGTAATTTCTTTCCTAAGTTTAACAAAAGGAGGTGATCCTGTTCCGATGAGAAAATCTGAAGTGAACAGAATGCTTGGAAGAATGGATGAACTTTCAGAATTCGCAAGCGATGTTGAAATTCCATATGTAGTAGGAGAGAACGTTAAAGTGATTGACGGACCTTTCAACGGATTCAACGGTACAGTTGAAAAAATTCTTGAAGATAAAAAGAAAATTGAAGTTTCTGTATTAATCTTCGGTAGAAAAACCCCAATGGAACTTAGCTATATGCAAGTTGAAAAAGTATAATACAACTTACTATAAAATAGAAAGACTGCTGAATAAGCAGTCTTTTTTATTTCATTAAAAAGCATACTCGGAGTTTGCATGTAATTTTTATTAACTATATTCTATTCCAGGCAGGTTCTGAGCTGATCTCATATTATTCATTTCTGTCTTTATGATTAACAGAAAACACCAGTTTTTCTATTTAATACATTTAATCTCAGTTTCCGCATTATTTAATTAAGTGCTTTCCAATATTACGACTGATTCTTTATCAATCTGCAAAAATATTCTTTTTGTTATTGTTAATATTTTAATTTATTGTGTTGTTTTTAGGTTTGTATTTAATATTTTTGTATTAAACTGCTTATTTTATTTACAATAAATAATTATTTTTTGATTATTATTCATATGGCATGCTTCTTGTAAGTTACTGTCTGACTAAATCCATAAATTTTATATGCTTTCCATTAATACTATGCCTGGCAGAAAGTAAAGGCTTTGCCGTGTCTGTTAGTTAATCCGGAGTTCCGCATATAAAGCTAAAGTTAAGTAATCAATAAACACACATTTCAATGACGAAAATTATTTCGATGGCGCTTGTAGCAGGTGCTGTGCTTATGAACGCTCAGGTTGGTATAAACACTGCCACACCCGAAAAAGAGTTAACCGTAAACGGGACAATGAAAACCTCAGGAATGGTTTTCAAGAAGCCCATGGAAAAGCTTGGTGCCAATGAAAATTATACTTTTATTATTAAATCTCCCGCACCGGAAAATAAAATTACAGCTTACAATGATTCCTTTGTACCTAATTCACCTGCACCCATTAATCTTATTCAGTTTAAAATAACCTGTGATCCTTCAGATAAAGATTGGGTAAACCAGTTTGATACTAAAATTAATGCTCAGAAGTTTTTTGTAGTGATCTCTTCTTTTGGTTTTACTCAGCCTGTGAGATCTTCTACAGATTGGGTAACCCCTGTTCCTCAGATCTATGCTTATCCCTTAGGGGGAACATGGAAGCTGAAAGCAGATTATCAGGGCTTCTCTCCGGCCTCATCATTACCTACCGGTGAATGGACGCTTAATTTATTAGTTTTTGACAGATCCTATGCAAAGGATGTAAGTTCTACACAAGATCTTAAGGCCTCTTCTACGGGAGCTGCGGCAGCTCCTTTAATTCAATAAAACACATTTATGAAAAAAATTAGTTTATTATTATGTATGGCTTTCGCTTCATTTGGAGTAAAGGCCCAGATCGGAATCAATACAGCCAACCCAAAAGGAACGCTTGATGTAGAAGGAGAAACTTTGGTAGAATCATATTTAATAGATACGGAAAATGCTCCGGCAAGAGGAAATTATCTGCTTCTTACCCGCTCCAAAGACAGTTCTCCTGTTGGAAAAGTAAAGATGCTTGATATTTCGCTTCGTAATGTAGCACCGGTGAATATGTATACCGTTATTTTGAAAAATGTAAAGCAGGATGAAGTGGTTAGCCTGAATACAGGATTGGATGCAGATAAATATGTTCTTGCCATTACAGGAGCCGTTTTTACCGATGCGGTATCAGCTGCCAATACAAGTACCAACCCTAAATCATACGGGGCTTATTCTACAGAAGTAACCAAAATTTCAAAAGGTGGAGTAAACTACCATGCTGTTAATTTAAGTTTTAAAGGAGCAGGTACTGTTTCTTCACAAAACGGAACATGGACATTCACTCTTAATGTTTTTGAGAAATCATTAGTTAAGGACTGGGGAACATTCAACGGTTCTGTTTCTGCTTCCGCTTCACCAATCTATTCAGGAGTTTCTGCTAATACCCCTCTGGGGCTTCAATAAAAAAATATGAGAAAAAAAATTTATATCACAATAATAATGACTCTGGGTTTATTTCTGAATGCCCAGACAGGTAAAGTAGGAATCAAAACAGATAAACCTACAGAGACCCTGGATGTGAACGGAAAAAGTTATACAGATGCTTTGTATCTGAGAAATCCGGGAGAGCCTACCATGACAGGAGGAAGCTTTTTAGCAACTTCTGAAAACGGTCTTCAATTGTATGACCCAACCCTGGAAAGCAGCGGGCTGTTTAATTATATCAAACTTACCCTTACAGGAGTTTCCGGAAATGGAATCACAGATTATGACACTAAGATAGACGCCAATAATTTCTTAGTCGTCCTGCACAATTACTCATTTAAACTGAATGATAATTCTACCAATGTAATGCTGGATTACGGGGATAACGGAATTAATGATAACAGACAGGGATCTCCGGATGTAACCGCTTTCAAAAGCAATGGAACATGGCATATCAAAGCAAAATTTACAGACAGCAGGATTATTGCCACCAACAGCAATCCTCCATCCAGAACCTATAATAATTTTACAGTAGACCTTTATTTAATGGCGTATAAGAGATTAATCACAAAACAAAATATAAGCAACATAAATGCAGACCTGGGAGGGACAGATGGTTCTGCTCAAACAATTGATAAACCTTCAGGATTTTAGTTTAAATATAAATTTCGGGTTGCATTAAAAAGTCATACATTATGTTATGACTTTTTTTATTGGCTAAATGCATCAACCGTAAAAATGGCCGTGAAATCTTCTGTTTTTCTTTCATCTTTCTTTACTTTTGCTTTTTAGAAATCTATATATGCCAAGCAGTTCAAAAATACGATTGATGGATTTTTTCCTGAACTGGAAAACGTTCCTTATTCTTAATCTTTTCATTCTTACGGTTAAAATTCTCTTCTCAGTATATACAAAATTTAATGCTGAGTTTTTTGAAGACTGGTCCATTGCTGAAAATTTGGCCCGTGACGGTGTATATTCTATGCAATCTAGGTTTGGAAGCTCTGCTTATAAGCTTCCTGCTTACCCATTATTTTTAAGCTTTTTTATAAAAATGTTCGGTACCGTAAATGCGGTGAAATGCATTGTGGTTATTCAGCATGTATTTTATTTTATGATTCCGGTAATACTGGTCAAAATATTCGGAAATTTTAAACTTAAAACAGCTGGATTTCTGGCGGCTTATTTCTTTATTTTCTCTCCTGCTTACTTTTACTATTCTAATGTCCTTGAAGCAACCAATCTGTTTATATTAATTTTTGCAGGTTGGATCTATTCCTATTCCATAATATGGAGTCAATTGGTTACTTATAAAAAATTGATTGCCTTCTCAGTAATGACGGCTCTTGTAGCGCTTACACAGGTTGTAGCAGTTCCGATAATGGCGGTGCTGATTCTGGTAATGCTTTTTTACAAAAAATTATCAATAAAACAGATCGTAACGGTTAGTTGTATAGCCGTACTTCTTTATTCTCCCTGGGTAATCAGGAACTATCTTACTTTTGATAAACTTATTGTGAGTAAATCTCCGGTGTGGCAGAATGTATATCTGGGATATGAATCGGAATATCAGATTTTGCCGGGTAATAAATTTATGACGGACGAAGAGGAAAAAGCTGTCGCTGAAAAAATTGCAGTTCATAATGAATTTGAGGATGAATATATTTTTGAAGAGGCCGTATCAAAAATTGTTGAAGCAGATAAAATGGCTCCTCTGAAAAAAGGATTTAATAATTTCATAAGTTTATGGTTTGTTCCCAAAAGGTATTTTGATAACAATGGCTGGTCTGTTCTTATTGGAAGAAAATTGTATGTAATAGGGATCAATTTGCTGTTTGTAGTAAGTCTTGTCTATTTCTTCAGAAGAAGCAAAACTCTATTCCTGCTTTTAGGGATAATCTTTGCAGGATTTACATTTCCTTATCTGATAGGGCATGCTGCGAATATCCGTTTTAAATTAGATTTTGAATGGATAGAGACATCAGTGATTTCCCTGTTTATATTTTTTAAATATCTGAATATAAAAAGAACTTCTGATAAAGAACAGGAAATTTAAGTTAAGGAATGTACCTGTATGAATTAAAAAGATCATTTTGCTGAAAATGGTCTTTTTTATTTAATCGTTTTTCTATTATATTTTGAATTGGTTTAATAATCTGCTAAACTAATTCGTAATGAATGTCATTTTTTTAAATGATTTTATAATTTTATACGGAATTATACATCTATGAAAAAAACATTGCTTTTAATACTGTTGTTATTTTCAGCCGCCTTTTGTTCCGGACAGAACAGGAAAAGCTATGAGCAGTATATGAAGACTGCCAATGAATTGAAATTTAAAGACTGGCCAAAAGCTGAACTCAATATACAAAGTGCCCGGAAAATAGTTTCGGAGAATGATTTAGGAGATTTTTATCTGGAAACGGCTAAGATTTACAGTGACGTGAACTATTTTGATATGGCACTGGATTATGCTGCAAAGGCCTATCATATCTTTCTGGATAAAGACGGAGAAAAAACAGCGAAAGTAGATGGCGTTTTTGCTTACATCTATTCCCAGCTTAACGATACCAGACGTGCAGTTACGTATTATAAAAAACTGCTGAATTTTTACAGAAAACAAAAAAAAGAGACCGAAACCATAAAATCACTCAATAATTTAGGGAATGCCTATTTGGTATTATCCAAGCTGGATTCGTCAAGATATTATTTTGAACAGGCGCTAATGGCTTTCGAAGTACATAATGATCCGGTTTTAAAAGCTTTTGTGTTTTCAAACTTTGGAAAGCTTAATTTTTTAGAAGGAAATATTAACAAAGCTGAAAATTACCTGTTGGAAGCAGATCATATTTTAGCAGAAGATCATATTAAAGATAGCAAATCAAATTATCAGGTACATTATAATCTGGCCAATTTCTATATTCAGACACAAAATCCTGAAAATGCTTTATCGTATGCAAAACAAATCGAAAAAGATATTGCTTCCAATACAGTAAGTTTTGACCAGACAAACTATCTGAGAACACTTTACAAAGCTTACCTGCTGAATAAAGATTATAAATCGGCGGCAGAAACATTTAAAAGATATGATTCCATCAGAGAGCTATTGAATGTAGAAGAGAAAGCAGTAAATGTAGAAAGACTGAAAGTTAAGCATGATTATGAAATGCAGAAAAGACTGGATACAATAGAACAGGACAAAAAGAATATCCTGTATATGGTAACAGGGATTATTCTTTTGCTGATATTGGTGATCTGTATATTACTGCTTATTAATTACAGAAACAAGACGGAAAAACTCAGCTTAGAAAAGAAACTGATTGAAAACAGAGAGCGTGAATTGGAGATAGACAATCAGATGAAAGAAAAAATGTTGGTGTATAAATCTATGGAACAGTCTAAGATTGAAGGCATCTTCAAATCTATTCTGGAACAGATCAATGTGCTTAAATCAAAATTCGGAGATCAGGAGATCAATGAGATTTCAGGAATTATTAATGAAATTAAATTAAGCACCAAACAGGATTCATGGGGAGATTTTGAATATCATTTTTTAAATGTTCATGAATCATTCTACAAAAATCTGGATAAAAGACATCCTGGCCTCACCAACTATGACAAAAGACTGGCAGCAATGCTGAAACTTAAATTATCAACCAAAGAAATATCAAGTCTTCTGAATGTTACTCCAAAAACAATTGAAAATTCCCGGACCAGGCTGCGTAAAAAATTAAATCTTACCAATACTAAAGAAGACCTTGCTCAATATTTAAATGAAATGTAAGTGCTTGTTTATCAGTATTGTGTTTTAGTGTGTGTGGAAAATGGGTGGTAGTTTTAGGACGTGAAGTGGTAAGTATGGGGGTGATTTTAAATGATTTTTAGGAAGATTGTCTTCCTTTGTTTCATACTTAAAATAATACCGCAATGAAAAAACTACTTATTCTTTTGATGATTACATCAATTGGCTTTTTGGGAAAAGCACAATGGAATTCCATATTGGATCAAAACCTTTTGGTAACCAATCCCGGATCCGGATCTTCTTTTGCTGCAACAACAAGTGACGGGAAGACTTATATCGGATATTGGAAAAGTGTTCCTGCTCCTGTAAATTATGAACTATGGCTGCAGATCCTGGATGTGAACGGAAATAAAATACTTCCCGATGGTGGCGTTATGCTTAGTAATCAGATCCCGATGAGTACCTATACTATTTTCGAAAGAACAGCAGTAGATGCTTCTGATAATTTTTATATCGGTGTTACAGGAACAGGTACAGGAACCAAAGGATATGTTTTTAAAATTACACCTGATGGCACATCAGTATGGCCTAACGGAATTAATTTGGGAGAAGCCTATCTTCCCACCATTCTGCCGCTGTCTAACGGAGATATAATTGTTGGGTATTTTCCGCCAAGTCAAAAATATACAAAAGTTCAGAGGTTTAATACTTCCGGCCAGCCGGTATGGGAAAATCCGGTTCAGATTATTTCTGATGATGCTGCTAAAAATACCATTCCTGCTGATCTTTTTGAGCTCTCAGACAATCAGTTTGAAATTATTTTCCACAAGCAGATGTCTTTTGGAACAACAAGTTACCTGTTTGCACAAAAGCTAAGCCAGGATGGAGCCGTAATCTGGAATACTCCAAAACAAATCTCTACCAAATCTGTGGCTTATAATGCAAAATACAGCGGAGCAGCTGATGGGGGCGTTGTGTATTATGGATACAGCACCGGTGAATCTTCAAGATTTGATGGATATTTACAGAAGATCAATACAGACGGAAGCCTTCCATGGGGAACAGCAGGGGTGGATTTTGATACCAATCAGACTTATTTTGAAAAAGATATGAAAATGGCCTTCACGCCTGGATCTCCTTATATCTGGGCAATTGCAAATTACAGCACTTCTTCACAGGCACAGAACGGAGAATTTGTACAAAAATTTGATAAAAATACGGGAGTAAGACTTTTTACGGATCATGGCAAGCAGGTATTTGCCATTGACGATCTTTCGATGTATCATTATGGTGATTTGTTTCTGATAAATGACAAGCCTTATTTTGTCGTACGAAAAAAAGCGGATTCCTCACCTCTTGGTTTTTCACTGAATGCTGTGCAGTTGGATGGTAGCGGTAATTTTGCCTGGCCTGAACAGTATCTCCCTTTTGCCACTTTTCCAGCCTCTAAAGCTTATGCCAGTATATTAAAGCCTATAAACGATCAGGCGGTTATTGTATTTCAGGAAAAAAAGACTACAGACAATACAGCTGCGATCTATGCACAGAATCTTAAGCTTCCAGGCTTAAATTTGGCGGTTAATGAAACTTCCGGTAAAGCTTCCTCTCTAAGAATATATCCTAATCCGACGGTAGATGTAATTCATATAGAAGGTCTGAAAGATCAAGAATTTACAATCTATAACACTGCTGGTCAACTGGTAAAATCCGGAATGATAAATCAGGGAAAAATAGAAGTAAAAAATCTTTTAAAAGGAAATTATATTCTTAAAATTAAAGAAAAGAAAGAAGGTTTGAAATTCATCAAAAAATAAAATGAGAGAATGAATGCAGAAGCAAAATAAAAATGAGAGAAAGAGTACTGAAAGTGCTCTTTTTTTGTATGATCAAAACAGATTAAATTTTCTTAAATTATATCTTAGGTTCGGGAAATATTATTTAAATTTATAACATAAAAACTAAACCTAAAATTAAAAATTAATAACATGAAGAAAATTTTTCTTTTGACGTTCTTGTCGTGTATGGCTTTTAACAAAGCTCAAAGTTGGTCATTAACGGGGAATTCCGGAACGGATCCCGCAACTAACTTTATCGGTACAACAGATAATAAAGACATCGTCTTTAAGACCAATAATGCTGAACGGTTCAGAATTGCTGATGGCAGGATGTTTTTCAATATCAATACAATTGACGGAGATGGTATTGATATCATTGATAATACCCAAAATAAAAACAGCGGAACAGATGTGGTGTGGATTAAAAGCACCTACAGCCAGCCTAATGATATCGGATTGTTAACCATATCTACCGCCAACTGGCAGTATCCTATATTTTCTGCAAGAGAAAACGGGAAAATCCTGATGGGAGTGAATGCGTACAATGCTGGCCTGTCTTCATGCACAGACTGTAATAATTACAGACTGTTTGTAAAAGATGGTATCAAAACTGAAAAAGTGAAAGTTGAAATTGCCAATGCTAATGGCTGGGCAGATTATGTATTCAGTGACAGCTATAAACTGCTGCCTTTACATGAAGTGAAGAAATTTATCACATTAAACAAACACCTGCCTGAAGTTCCTTCAGCAGATGAAGTGGTAAAAAACGGTGTTGAGCTAAAAGAAATGAATGTCCTTTTATTGAAAAAAGTAGAGGAGCTTACACTGCACCTGATTGATCTGAATGAAAAGCTTGAAAAGCAGGACCAGAAAATACAGCAATTAGAAAAAAATAAATTATGAAAAAAATTATCTTTTTCCTAATTGTATGTAATGTATTTATTACCTTCAGGTCCCAGCAGACCAATGCACAGTCAAGAGCTTGTGTGATAGATGTAAGCGGTAAAAACCTTACCGCAGAATTACAGAAAAACAGCACAAATTGTGGTAATACTTCATTATATGCCTATCATTATCATGATAATCCCAGGTATATTCCCCAGGTAACCGATGATGTTATCTATGTGAAGCTGAACTTTATTTTCCCTACCAAGCCGGACGGAACAGGTAATTTTGAACAGAATAATCCTGAACACACTGCATTTCTTAACAGTTTTGTAGATATGATCAATTATCGGCTTGCTAATCTCGGAAGCCCGGATAGCGGATGTGAAAATACTTCCCAGCAGATCTCTGATACGAAGATAAGAGTAATCGTTAATAAAATCTGGAAAGTAGATCCGGCATGGGATTTTCTCGTAACAGGTTTTAACCCCGCCAATAATAATCCTTATGATAACAATAATGTTTTAATGCCGGGAAATACATATTACTATTCTTACTACGATACTGATCCCAGTATTCCTCCTGGAATTAATATTACATTTCCCAATAACGGGCAGATCTATACTGAATATCAGAATGGGAACTTCAGCCAGACACCTCTGGGCTGGGCGGCCTCTGAGTTCCCGTTTACCAACCAGTTTGATGCTAAATCCAGACAGCTGTGGCCGGATATTTATAACGGTTTTCTTCACAGGAAGCAGTTTGCTGTAGGAAACCCTGTTTTTGGAAGTCCTACCTGGGAAACTGTAAAGCAGTGGTATTATTCTGATATGGGAGCAAGAGCAATGGTGCATGAATTAGGACATAATCTGGGATTATACCATCACGACTGCGGTGCAAACCTGATGAGTTATTCGGCGGGAAATCATAATTATCTGAGTATTGAGGATGTTTCGATGATGTTTCAGACAGCTTCAGTAACCAGTGTAAGGCAGTATTTTACAGAAAATTCATTTAAAAATACCTATTTAAACGTAAACTCTGATGAGCTGTGGGATATCAATTTCAGGAATTATTCAAATGTGAAAATTGATAATAATTCAAGCTTAAAAGTAACCTGTAAACTGATTATGGCTCCCCAAAGCAGAGTGGTCGTTAAAAGCGGCAGTAATTTCATTATAGAAGGTGCTGATGTGAGATCAGCCAACGATTCTTCCTGGAATGGAATAAAAGTAGAAGGAACCGGCTACTGCTTAATTTTACCGGATACAAAAATAGATAACGGATATTTCTATGTGTATGCAGATAATACACCTCTGCCGGTCACTAAAAATGCGGTCGATACTCAGGTCATCAGACCAGAGGCAAGAGTGAAAGCGGAAGGAAGGCCGGATGCATCCGATTCATCCGATTCATTTAAAATTTATCCAAACCCTACAGGCGATTTTATTAATATCCGGACGGATGATGAAATTGTATCCGTTGCCATCTACAATGCTTCCGGAAAAAGAATCATAAATCATGCAGGACAGACTAATAGAATAGATGTACAGTCTGTTCCGTCCGGAATGTATCTGTTGGAAATTAAAACGAAAAATAAAACCATCACCGAAAAATTCATTAAAAAATAAGCAAGCAAAATTAATTATTAACAATAAACTAATTACTGTTCAGCAATGAGCAGTATTTTTTTTGACTGCATATTTAACTTTTATTCATGTAATTAGATAATTATTGTTTGCTATTTCAAAAATATTTTATACTTTTGCAGTCCGAAAAGTAGGTTTATTGTTATGTGAGTGCATTAACCTGCTGAATAATAAATGCTTCCAAACTCATTAATTATTCAAACTAAAAAAAATTAAAATGGCTAAGAAAGTCTTTAAAATGGTAAAGCTTCAGGTGAAAGGTGGCGCAGCTAACCCTTCTCCACCAGTAGGTCCGGCTTTGGGTTCTGCAGGTGTGAACATCATGGAGTTTTGTAAGCAATTTAACGGAAGAACCCAAGACAAGCCAGGGCAAGTTTTACCTGTAGTAATTACAGTATACGAAGACAAATCTTTTGAATTCGTTATCAAAACTCCACCTGCAGCAATCCAGTTAATGGATGCGGCTAAGATCAAAGGAGGTTCCGGTGAACCAAACAGAAACAAAGTAGGTTCTGTATCTTGGGATCAGGTTAAGAAAATCGCTGAAGATAAAATGGCAGACCTTAACTGCTTTACATTGGATTCAGCTCTTTCTATGGTTGCAGGTACTGCTAGATCTATGGGATTGAGAGTAACAGGAACTAAACCAACTAACGCTTAAAACTTAAAGAAATGGCAAAATTAACTAAAAAGCAAAAGGAAGCTTTAAGCAAAGTAGAAAAAGGAAGAATCTATAACCTTGAAGAAGGTTCAGCTCTTGTAAAAGAAGTGAACACTGCAAAGTTTGATGCTTCTGTAGATATCGCTGTAAGATTAGGAGTAGATCCAAGAAAAGCAAACCAAATGGTAAGAGGTGTAGTATCTCTTCCTCACGGAACTGGTAAAGATGTTAAAGTATTAGCTTTAGTAACTCCAGATAAAGAAGCAGAAGCTAAAGAAGCTGGTGCTGACTATGTTGGTCTTGATGAATACCTTCAGAAAATCAAAGACGGTTGGACAGATGTTGACGTTATCGTTACTATGCCTGCTGTTATGGGTAAATTAGGACCATTAGGTAGAGTATTAGGACCAAGAGGTTTAATGCCAAACCCTAAATCAGGAACTGTTACGATGGAAATCGGTAAAGCGGTAACTGAAGTAAAAGCTGGTAAAATCGATTTCAAAGTAGATAAGTATGGTATCATCCATGCAGGTATCGGAAAAGTATCTTTCGATGCTGCTAAGATCAAAGAAAATGCTCAGGAACTTATCCAGACATTGATCAAAATGAAGCCAACTGCTGCTAAAGGAACTTATGTAAAGAGCATCTACCTGTCTTCTACAATGAGCCCGGGTATTGCAATCGATACTAAATCTGTTAACTAATATTTATCCTAAGACAATGACAAAAGACCAAAAAGTTGTAGCAATACAAGAGATCAAAGATTTGCTTCAGGATGCAAAAGTAGTATACGTAGCAGATTTAGAAGGTTTGAACGCTGCTAAATCTTCTGACTTCAGAAGACAGGCTTTCAAGCAGAATATCAAAGTAAAAGTAGTTAAAAATACACTTTTACAAAAAGCAATGGAGCAAATTGAAGGAGTAGATTACTCTGAAATGTTCCAGTCTTTCAAAGGAAACTCAGCATTGATGATTTCTGAGACGGCAAACGCTCCTGCAAAATTAATTCAGGGATTCAGAAAGAAAGAAGAGAAGCCGGCGCTTAAGTCTGCTTTTGTTCAGGAAACTTTCTATGTTGGTGACAACAACCTGGACATGTTGGCTAACATCAAGTCTAGAGAAGAAATGATCGGTGAAATCATCGGATTACTTCAGTCTCCAATCCAGAGAGTTGTTTCTGCTCTTCAAAACAAACCTGAAACTGTAGAAGCTAAAGCTGAAGAAGCAGCTCCTGCAGTAGAAGAAACTCCTGCTGCTGAAGCTCCGGAAGCTCCTGCTGCAGAAAGCACTGACGAAACGCCAGCTGCTGAATAATTACACTCAAAAAATTAAATAAATAATCAACAAAAACATTACAACAATGTCAGATTTAAAAAATTTAGCTGAAACGCTAGTAAACCTAACAGTAAAAGACGTAAATGAATTAGCTGCTATCCTTAAGGATGAGTACGGAATTGAGCCAGCTGCTGCTGCTGTAGTAGTTGCTGCAGGTGGTGCAGGTGATGCTGCTGAAGAAAAGACTGAATTCGATGTAATTCTTAAGTCTGCAGGTGCTTCTAAATTAGCTATCGTTAAATTAGTAAAAGATTTAACTGGTGCTGGTCTTAAAGAAGCTAAAGATATCGTAGATGGTGCTCCTGCTCCAATCAAAACTGGTATCTCTAAAGACGAAGCAGAAGCTCTTAAGAAGCAACTTGAAGAAGCTGGTGCTGAAGTAGAATTGAAATAATTCATTTTACTATAAAATAACAAGCCTGAGTACTTACTCAGGCTTTTTTTGTGCTCTTTATATTGGTTTTAGTAGTTTATAGGCAATTGTATTTAAATATCTATGGAAAATAATAAGTCGTATTTGATTATTTTTATTTAATTTTCAATATTTAACATAATTAATTAATTATTTTATTCAAAAATTAGCTTTTGAATTATAAAATATTATTAAAATATTGTTTTTATTAAAAATTTACTATATTTGTAGTGAAAAAAAACACATGCACATTTGAAAAGAAATTATCTTCTTTTCTGTAATCATATTGCATTTTGCTCAATAGGAATATTGGCAACGTTGATTATAGGAAGCCAAAATAAAGAGTGTCAGCCATATTCAGAATGGTCCGCATCATTATTCTCTTATTCCGGCGTATCTTATACTATTCCAGCTGGGGATAGTCATGGAGATGGTATAAACAATAGTTTGTCTTATGAATCTGATCAGTTGGAAAATGAGGATCAAAATAATAACAGACTGGTTTCTCTCCAGAGTCCTAAACAATCGTCTTTTTTAGCTTATACCTATAATTTTATATTTTCCTTAAGTAAAAATATTTTTTCAAAACTTATTTATCACCGTATTACTGAATGTTCAAAAGATTTTTTTTCCGGCATTCCGTTATATGGTACAGAATTAAGCATAATTGAAACTGTACAGCATTTAAATACAGATGCATTGTTATCTGCAGAAGACTTCAGGAGGTCAAAAGGCTTTGCATCTATCGTTAAAATTCCGGATAAACCTTTTACTTAATCTGCTAAAGCAGTTTTTACTGCTCTTTATACATTCCTCTTTACTTTACTGAATTCCCAAGTAGGGAAAGGTTTTCTATGCCACATTAATTAAAAAAACACACATAAAAAACAACAAATATCACTAGAAAAATGAAAAACAAATTATTTACGATCGCAGCATTGTCTTTAAGTTTTTGGGCATGCGCACAAGTAGGAATCAATACAAATGATCCGAAAGCGAGCCTTGACGTCACAGGCTTTCCAGCCATAGCCGCTAAACTGGATGGAGTTATTGCCCCAAGACTCACCGGGGATCAGCTGAGACTGAAAACATATACCAGTGCCCAGACAGGAGCAATGGTTTATGTAACAGCAGCAGATACTAATCCTGGTGGGCAGACCGTAGCAGTATTATCACCCGGATATTATTATTTCGATGGGACAAAATGGGAGCAGTTCGGAGCAGACTGGCATACAGCCGGAAATATAGGAACAGTTGCCGCCGCAGCAACTCTTGGTACAAATATCACTACAGGCAATTATCTGGGAACAGCAGATGGACAGAATCTCGTACTGGCTACCGGTAAGAATGTTAAAGGAATCCTGGATACCAATGGAACCTTACAGGGAGGAAATATGAACGCCTCAGGACCATACGCTTCTTTTACATGGGGGTCCAATAATTCTCTGGGAAATACAAGTTCGTCCAATGTTGCTTTAGGAAGAGATAACACCGTCTCAGCACAGGGCGCAAACTTTCCGGGAATCGCTATAGGAATGAAAAATACAGCTGCCAGTGGTGCTAAAATTATTGGAAGCAATAATACCGGGACCGGTGCCACTACTTTGGTGTTTGGAAATGGAAATGACCTTATCAATGCATCAGGCATTACCATTGGAAACAACAATAGAAATGACGGTGGGCTTGTTATAGGTACCGGAAATACAGCCAGTATAAGTAATATGGCTTTCGGAGCCAATTCTACAGCTTCAGGAAGCGGTTATGCTTTAGCTGTAGGATTTTCTGCACAGGCAACCTCAAACCAGTCGGTGTATGGCAATATAATGCATGTTTTTTCCGGGCAGGGTGCGGTAGGTACTGCTGCTACGGATGTAGGAATTAATATGGCTCCCAATGGGAATAATTTTGCAGACCTTGAAATAAGCAAGGCAATCCTGATTAAGGCAAATACTAGGCCTGTATGCGATGCTTCCAATGCCGGAACCATTATTTATGAAGTGTCATCATCAGTTGGAAATTTCGTGGGATGCAGGCAAACCGGAGCTTCCACTTATGCGTGGCAGAACCTTTAATTAAAAAACACACAACTTTAAATAAAAACAAACAAAATGACAAGAAAATTATTTGGAAAACTTGCTGCGGTGTTGATGACATTGATAATGTCAGCAATGATTTTTGCACAGCAGGGGTATGAGCCTATCCGTGGGATGGGAGTAGAAGCAAAACCTGTTAATAATTCAGGAATTTGCCTTGCATGTTATAACGGGAGCATGAATCCTGTGGTAGATGCGGATCTGAACAACAAGGTAAGCATGGGCAACTTTGCCTCTCTGGTGAGCGGGAACGGAATATCTGTAAAAAATACAAATACGACGTATCCTGCCGGATATATTACAGGTTTTAATGTGGATCTGGGAACCAGCTTTATTACCGTAGACCTTTTAAGTTCATTAAGGATCAGTACTTATAAAAATGGAGTGCTTCAGGAGAGTACTACCAGCAGTACACTTCTTTCAGTTCCGGCATTCGGAGGAAATAAAAACAGAATCTTCCTGCATTTTAAGACAACAAAAGAATTTAATGAAGTAAGATTGTATCAGACCAATGTACTTTCGGTATTCAGTGCAATGAATGTGTATTATGCGTTTGCATTTGATCCGGCTAAAGTACCTGTTGATACCAATGGAATTTGTGATGATATCATTGCCGGAAGCGGTGTAGACGGGAATGTTTCCGGAAGCAGCAGCTTCATTGCCCCGCTTTCTTTTGTTCAGAACAGAGAAAGAATCGGGGACGGAGATAAAAACTCATATGGTTCAATTGTACTTCCTGCCGGGCTTTTGGGATCTTATTCTGTAGGAGTACTGGATAAAAACCAGGTATATCCTGCCGGAAACAGAACCGGATTTGTGATTTCTCCTGATGATGAAGGAAAACTTTTAAGTGCGGAATTTCTGAAAAATATTACCGTTGAAACCTATTTATACGGTCAGCTTCAGGATTCAAGAACATTATCTGATGGCGGAGGTCTTATCAATATTAAAGTTCTTGGATTTGGATCAGGAAAACAGAAAGTAACCGTTACCACTACCAAGCCATTTAATGAAGTGCGCCTGAAAATAACGCAGACTGTAGGAGTGAATTTGGGTTCTTTAAAAGTATATTATGCGTTCGAAGAACCTGTTGCCTGTGACTGTGATGATAAAATCCAGACAAACGGTTCCGCAATCCCGGGAAATCTGGTAACAGGAACAAGCTGGACGTCCGGGCCGGGATTCTTAGGGCTTATCCTTGCAAAAATGACAAATCCCGAAGCTATTGTAGACAACAATCCATCTAATTATGCAACAGCCACTATTCCGGCAGCTTCTGTTTTCAGTATTTTCTCAGCATATGCAACAGTTGGTACCAACACTATGATGCCAGCTAATACCTATGCCGGATTTACTCTGGAAAAAGCGGCCAATCTGATCGGAGTAAGTATCCTGGAGAATATTACCGTGACATTGTATAACGGGAATACCCTTACAGACACATTTACAAGTACGGGAAGCCTGATCAGCGGAAACTTTTTTACCACAAATTCCAATAAGTTTTATGTTGGAGGAAAAGCGACCAAACCTTTTAACAGGATTAAAGTAACTTTTTATAGCGGTACAGCCGTACGTCTTCCTCAAAGCTATAATATCTATAATGCTTTTGCCAGCAGAGATGATGATAATGATGGAGTTCCTAACTGCTTTGATCAATGTCCGAACGGCAATGACAGTATTGATAATAATGGTAACGGTATTCCGGATTGTGCGGAAGGCTGTACGGTTGTTAACGATAAATCGCCTGCAATAGATACAGATGGTGACGGAATCGTAGATGCGTGTGATCTTGATGCTGATAATGACGGTATTCCGGATGAAATAGAAGATGCTGATAATGACGGGAAATTTGAAAATGATGATGCCGAAGGAAATCTACTGGTTATTCCGGTTCTTGGCGATTCAGTTCCTAACTACCGTGATCTGGATTCGGATAATGACGGTATACTGGATCTGTTTGAATCGGGTATTCCTGTTTCAGTGATTAACCAGATTGATGCTGATCATAACGGTATTATTGATAGTAATGTAGCGGTAGGGCAAAATGGTATTGCCGATATTCTGGAAACTTATCCGGATTCCGGAGTGATGAAATATCAGATTAAAAATACGGATGGTGATGATAAACCGGATTTTCTTGATCTTACTTCCAATGGTTCAGAATTTGACCTGTATGCAATCGGTAAAGATAATCTGGATGATCTTGGTGGTGGATTTATTTCCAGAATCAACGATATGGACAAAGATGGCATTCAGGCTGTGGTAGATACAGATCTTGTAAAAAGAGGAGCTCCGGATTCCCCGCTTTCCCCCTATGCAACACTGCTGAAAAATGCACAGATGAAAACAGCTAAAGCAATAGGTACTGAAATTACAGAAGCTGCTGCAGATACTAAAATTTACCCTAACCCGGTAAAATCTGGTGAAAATCTTAATCTGAGATCAGAAGAAGGAGGAGTATATACCATGTTCTCCGGCCAGGGCCAGTTGATTAAGACCGGTCAGTTTAGCGGAAATACAGAAATCAGTACTTCTTCATTACCTGCAGGGGTTTATATCATTAAGATAGAGGCTAAGTCGACTGTAAAATCTTATAAGGTAATTGTAAAATAACAAAAAATATAATAATCTGTATATAAAAGAAACCACTCTTTTGGGTGGTTTCTTTGGTTGTGTGTCCTCCTTCAAGGCTGATATCTCTACTATAAAATTAAGGTATTTTTCAATGGAGAAGTCCAGGTTTTTCGGAAGTCATAAAGTCAAAGCTTTAAAATATTAACCGCTTCATTTTGAAGTGGTTTTATTTGTTCATGTGGAAAATATTTTGTACCTTTGTCCCTCTTTTGGCGCGAATAATTGTTTGTATATCTATAAAATATTGAATATCACCTC
This sequence comes from Chryseobacterium indologenes, assembly GCF_001295265.1. GTDB lineage: Bacteria > Bacteroidota > Bacteroidia > Flavobacteriales > Weeksellaceae > Chryseobacterium > Chryseobacterium indologenes_A. The sequence continues at coordinate 31,553 of NZ_LJOD01000003.1, forward strand.
TTTCATGAAAATGAAAGGGCTTTTGTGTATATAGATATTGCGGCGATCTCTGCCTCAAAAGTAATAAAAATATTTTGCATTACGCTGTGAAAAGATATACCAGCGTTGCAGTTAGAAGTCGGATAAAGACTTAAAGAATTGAGAATAAAGAATAAAGACCTGATAATTGCGCCAAAATTTTCTTGCTTTTTCTTTTCTCCAGCCTCTTTTTCTTTACTTTCTTCTGATATTTTTGTAATTAATCAAAATATTTTTTAACCCTTTCTTAAAAGTTTTATGAGTAAAACAACAGCAACAACTAGGGGGAATCAGAGAATTAACTTCTCTTCAGCGAAAGGAAAAATTATCACTCCTGACTTCCTGGATATCCAGATCGAGTCTTTTAGAGAATTTTTCCAGCTTGATACTCTTCCGGAAGACAGAACAGACGAAGGTTTGTACAAGACTTTCCAGGAAAATTTCCCGATTACTGATTCCAGAAACCAGTTCGTATTGGAATTTTTGGATTATCTGGTAGATTCTCCACGTTATTCAATTGATGAGTGTGTGGAAAGAGGATTAACGTATTCAGTGCCTCTTAAAGCAAGACTTAAATTGTATTGTACAGACCCTGAACACGAGGATTTCCAGACTGTGGTTCAGGATGTGTACCTAGGCCCGGTTCCTTACATGACGCCTAGCGGATCTTTCATCATCAACGGTGCAGAGAGAGTTATCGTTACGCAGTTACACCGTTCACCTGGTGTATTCTTCGGACAGACTTACCACGCTAACGGAACCAAGCTTTACTATTCAAGAATTATCCCTTTCAAAGGATCTTGGATGGAATTTACAACCGATATCAACAGCGTAATGTATGCGTATATCGATCGTAAGAAAAAGTTACCATTAACAACTTTATTAAGAGCTATCGGTTATGAGTCTGATAAGGATATCCTTCAGATTTTCGACCTTGCTGAAGAAGTGAAAGTTTCTAAAGCAGCACTTAAAAAAGTAGAAGGAAGAACATTGGCTGCGAGAGTACTGAACACATGGTTTGAGGACTTCGTAGACGAAGATACAGGTGAGGTAGTTTCTATCGAAAGAAACGAAATCATCCTGGATAGAGAAACAATTCTTGAAAAAGAACATTTAGATCTTATTCTTGATGCTGGCGTGAAATCAATCCTGATTCACAAAGAAAACAGCAATGAATTCTCCATCATCCAGAATACATTACAAAAAGACCCTACCAACTCTGAAAAAGAAGCGGTAGAGTACATCTATCGTCAGTTAAGAAATGCAGATCCGCCAGATGAGGAAACGGCAAGAGGAATCATTGAAAAATTATTCTTCTCCGAGCAGAGATACTCTTTAGGTGAAGTAGGACGTTACAGACTGAACAAAAAGCTTGGGCTTAACATCCCTACTACAACTGAAGTTCTTACCAAAGAAGATATCATTGCAATCGTAAGACACTTAATCGAACTTGTTAACTCTAAAGCAGAGGTTGATGATATTGACCACCTTTCTAACAGAAGAATCAAAACTGTTGGAGAGCAGCTGGCAGGGCAGTTCGGAGTAGGTCTTTCAAGAATTGCAAGAACAATCAAGGAAAGAATGAACGTTAGAGATAACGAAATCTTTACTCCGCTTGATCTTGTAAATGCGAAGACATTAACATCCGTAATCAACTCGTTCTTCGGTACCAACCAGCTGTCTCAGTTCATGGACCAGACCAACCCGCTGTCAGAGATCACTCACAAGAGAAGATTGTCTGCCCTAGGGCCTGGTGGTTTATCAAGAGAAAGAGCAGGTTTCGAGGTTCGTGACGTTCACCATACCCACTACGGAAGAATCTGTCCGATTGAAACTCCGGAAGGACCAAACATCGGTTTGATTTCCTCTTTAGGAATCTATGCAAAAATCAACAGACTTGGTTTCATTGAAACTCCATACAGAAAAGTAGAAGACAGCAAGATTGATCTTAATGCAGACCCTATTTATCTTAATGCAGAAGACGAAGAAGATAAAGTAATTGCTCAGGCAAACGTTGAATTGAGTGATAACGGAGACTTCTTAACAGACAGAATTATTGCAAGACTGGATGGTGATTACCCTGTAGTGGAGCCTTCTCAGGTTAACCTTATCGATGTTGCACCAAACCAGATCTCCGGTATTTCCGCTTCATTAATTCCATTCCTGGAGCATGATGATGCGAACCGTGCATTGATGGGATCCAACATGATGCGTCAGGCCGTTCCTTTGTTGAAGCCACAGGCTCCAATCGTAGGTACAGGTCTGGAACAACAGGTTGCCAAAGATTCAAGAATTCTGATCAATGCTGAGGGTACAGGTACTGTAGAATATGTAGATGCTGATAAGATCACTATTAAATATGAAAGAAGCGAGGACGAAGATTTAGTACAATTCGAGTCTGCTACTAAAACATATAACCTTACCAAGTTCAGAAAAACCAACCAGAGTACAACTATTACGCTAAGACCAAACGTAAGAGTAGGTGATGTAGTGGAAAAAGGACAGGTTCTTTGCGACGGTTACGCTACTGAAAACGGAGAATTGGCTCTTGGTAGAAACCTGGTAGTTGCGTTCATGCCTTGGAAAGGATACAACTTTGAGGATGCAATCGTAATCAACGAAAAAGTTGTACGTGAAGACTGGTTTACTTCAATCCACGTAGACGAATACTCTCTTGAAGTTCGTGATACCAAATTAGGTATGGAAGAGCTTACAGCAGATATTCCAAACGTATCTGAAGAAGCTACCAAAGATCTTGACGAGAACGGTATGATCAGAATCGGTGCAGAAGTGAAGCCTGGAGATATCATGATTGGTAAAATCACTCCAAAAGGTGAATCTGACCCAACACCTGAAGAAAAACTTCTTAGAGCAATCTTCGGTGATAAAGCTGGAGATGTGAAAGATGCTTCATTGAAAGCTGACTCTTCATTAAGAGGTGTGGTGATCAATAAGAAACTGTTCTCAAGAAACATTAAAGACAAAAAGAAAAGAACCGAAGAAAAACTTAAACTTGAAGAAATTGAAAACACTTACAAGGCTAAGTTTGACGAGCTGAGAAACACTTTAATTGAAAAACTAAACACGCTGGTAAGCGGTAAAACTTCTCAGGGAGTGAAAAACGACCTTGATGAGGAAATTATCGGTAAAGGAGTGAAGTTTACTCACAAACTCTTAACTTCAGTTGAAGATTATGTAAACGTTAGCGGTTCAGACTGGACAGTTGATGCTGATAAGAATGAATTGATCAAGCAATTGATTCACAACTACAAAATCAAATACAACGATATTCAAGGAGTTAAAAACCGTGAGAAATTTGCTATTTCAATCGGTGATGAACTTCCTGCAGGTATCATGAAGCTGGCTAAAGTTTACATTGCTAAGAAACGTAAACTGAATGTAGGAGATAAAATGGCGGGACGTCACGGTAACAAAGGTATCGTTTCAAGAATCGTTCGTGAAGAAGATATGCCGTTCCTTGAAGATGGAACACCGGTAGATATCGTATTGAACCCGCTAGGGGTACCTTCACGTATGAACATTGGTCAGATTTATGAGACAGTTCTTGGATGGGCTGGTCAGAAATTAGGATTGAAGTTTGCTACCCCAATCTTTGACGGAGCAAGTCTTGAGCAGATTACAGAGTATACAGATAAAGCAGGTCTTCCTAAATTCGGTCACACTCACCTTTATGATGGGGGTACCGGAGAAAGATTTACTCAGGCAGCTACAGTAGGTATTATCTACATGCTGAAACTGGGGCACATGGTTGACGATAAGATGCACGCACGTTCTATTGGACCTTACTCATTAATCACGCAGCAGCCGTTAGGAGGTAAAGCTCAGTTCGGAGGGCAGAGATTCGGAGAGATGGAGGTTTGGGCTCTTGAAGCATTCGGAGCATCCAACATCCTTAGAGAAATCCTTACCGTGAAATCGGATGACGTGATTGGTAGAGCGAAAACTTACGAAGCAATTGCAAAAGGTGAATCTATGCCTGAACCAGGTATTCCGGAATCATTCAACGTATTGCTTCACGAGTTACAAGGTCTTGGATTAGACGTAAGATTGGAGGAGTAAGATATCAGATGTCAGACACAAGATGTCAGACTATGGCACTCTAAGAATTTTATAATCCTTGAATTTGGAATGATGATTTCGTCTGAAATCTGAAATCTGAAATCTAAAATCTAAAAAAAATTATGTCAAATAAAAATAAATCAAGTAGATTTAATAAAATAACCATCGGTTTAGCTTCACCGGAATCCATTCTTCAGGAATCCAGAGGAGAAGTTCTGAAACCGGAAACTATTAACTACAGAACGCACAAACCTGAAAGAGACGGGTTATTCTGTGAAAAGATCTTCGGTCCTGTAAAGGATTACGAATGTGCTTGTGGTAAATACAAAAGAATCCGTTATAAAGGAATCGTTTGTGACCGTTGTGGGGTAGAAGTTACTGAGAAAAAAGTAAGAAGAGAGAGAATCGGGCACATCAACCTTGTTGTTCCAATTGCTCACATCTGGTATTTCCGTTCCTTACCAAACAAAATCGGTTACCTTTTAGGAATCCCTTCTAAGAAATTAGATATGATCATCTACTACGAAAGATATGTAGTGATTCAGCAGGGTATTGCTAAGAAATTAGACGGTTCTGATTTTGAAAATATGGAATTCCTTACAGAAGAAGAGTACCTTGATATCATGGAAACTCTTCCTGTGGAAAACCAGTATCTTGATGATTCCGATCCAAACAAATTCATCGCCAGAATGGGTGCTGAAGCAGTGGAAGATCTGTTAAAAAGAATCGATCTTGATGCATTGTCTTTCGATTTGAGACATAAAGCTCACAACGAAGGATCTAAGCAGAGAAGAACTGAAGCTCTTAAAAGATTGAACGTTGTAGAAGCATTGAGAGGTGCTAATACAAGAATGATCAACAAACCGGAGTGGATGATTATGCGTGTACTTCCTGTTATCCCGCCGGAACTAAGACCATTGGTTCCATTGGATGGAGGACGTTTTGCTACTTCTGACTTGAATGACCTTTACAGAAGAGTAATCATCAGAAATAACCGTTTGAAGAGATTATTGGAAATCAAAGCTCCTGAAGTAATCCTTAGAAACGAGAAGCGTATGCTTCAGGAATCAGTAGATTCATTATTCGATAACACAAGAAAATCTTCTGCAGTAAAATCTGAATCAAACAGACCATTGAAATCACTTTCAGATTCATTGAAAGGTAAGCAGGGGCGTTTCCGTCAGAACCTACTTGGGAAAAGGGTTGACTACTCAGCACGTTCGGTAATTGTTGTAGGTCCGAACTTACAGCTTCACGAGTGTGGTATTCCTAAAGATATGGCTGCTGAACTTTACAAACCGTTCATCATCAGAAAACTAATCGAGAGAGGTATTGTAAAAACAGTAAAGTCTGCGAAGAGAATTATCGACAGAAAAGAACCGGTAGTTTATGATATCCTTGAAAACGTGATGAAAGGTCATCCTGTTCTATTGAACAGAGCACCTACGCTTCACAGACTCGGTATTCAGGCTTTCCAGCCTAAGATGATCGAAGGTAAGGCTATCCAGCTGCACCCGTTAGTAACAACAGCATTCAACGCCGATTTCGATGGTGACCAGATGGCGGTACACTTACCGTTAGGACCAGAGGCAATCCTTGAAGCTCAGCTACTGATGTTAGGTTCTCAAAACATTTTGAACCCTGCAAACGGTTCTCCAATTACAGTACCATCTCAGGACATGGTTCTTGGGCTTTATTTCATGACTAAAGAATTAAGCTCTACTGAGACCATGAAGGTAAAAGGAGAAGGTCTTGCATTCTATTCTCCTGAAGAAGCGGAAATCGCTTATGCAGAAGGTAGAGTTTCATTAAATGCTAAAGTAAGATGTAGACTGCCAATTAAAGAAGACGGACAAATCGTAACAAGATTGATCGAAACTTCTGTAGGTAGAATCTTATTCAACCAGATTGTACCTAAGCAGGTAGGATATATCAATGAACTTCTTACTAAGAAATCATTGAGAAACGTTATCGGTAAGATCCTTGCTGATACAGATTTCCCTACAACTGTGAAGTTCCTGGATGCAATGAAAGACCTGGGGTATTCAAACGCATTCAAAGGAGGTCTGTCATTCTCACTGGGAGATATCGTTGTTCCTGTTGAGAAAAAGCAGATGATTGCACAATCAATTGAAACTGTAGACGAAATCAGAGCTAACTATAACATGGGTCTGATTACCGATACAGAACGTTATAATCAGGTAATTGACGTTTGGACAAACACCAACGCCGGATTAACTGAAATGATCATGAGCAGAATGAAAACTGACCAAGGTGGTTTCAACTCTGTATATATGATGCTTGACTCTGGAGCGAGGGGTTCTAAAGAACAGATCCGTCAGTTATCAGGGATGAGAGGTTTGATGGCAAAACCGCAAAAAGCCGGTTCTACCGGAGCGGAGATCATCGAAAACCCGATTCTTGCAAACTTTAAGGAAGGTCTTTCGATTCTGGAGTACTTTATCTCTACCCACGGTGCCCGTAAAGGTCTTGCGGATACCGCTCTTAAGACAGCCGATGCCGGTTACTTAACGAGAAGATTGGTAGACGTTGCACAGGACGTTATCGTTACAGAAGACGATTGTGGAACACTAAGAGGTACAGAAGTTACTGCCCTTAAGAAAAATGACGAGATCGTTGAAAAAATCTCTGAAAGAATCCTGGGTAGAGTATCTCTTCATAACATCTATGATCCTGAAACAGATGAATTAATTGCTGAAGCAGATCAGGTAATCACTGAACCACTAGCTAAGAGAATTGAAGAAGCCGGATTAGAAGCAGTTGAAGTACGTTCTCCATTAACTTGTGAAGCTAAGAAAGGTATCTGTGCGAAATGTTATGGTAGAAACTTAGCAACAGGTAAAATGATTCACATGGGTGAAGCGGTAGGTGTTATTGCAGCACAGTCAATTGGGGAACCGGGTACTCAGCTTACGTTGAGAACCTTCCACCAGGGGGGTACTGCAGGAAACGTATCAGAAAACCCATCTATCGTTGCAAGAAGAGACGGTATCGTTGAAATGGATGAAGTAAGAACCATTACTTCAGAAGATGAAAACGGTAATACAGCTGAGGTTGTCGTTTCCCGTTCAACAGAATTCAGATTAGTTGCTGATAATGAGTCCAGAACTCCATTAATGGTAGCTAACGTACCTTACGGATCTATATTATCTGTGAAACCGGGTGATAAAGTGAAGAAAGGAGATACTATCTGTAGATGGGATCCGTATAACGCGGTAATTATTGCTGAAACTTCAGGTAAAGTAGAATACGAGGATATCATCCAGGGTATTTCATTCCAGCTTGAAATTGACGAACAGACAGGATTTGAAGAGAAAGTAATCTCTGAATCCAGAAATAAGAAAGCCGTACCTACCCTGAAAGTGGTAGACTCTAAAGGAGTTGAGCAGAAAGCTTACAACTTACCGGTAGGAGCCCACTTAATGGTAAACGATGGTGAGAAAATTAAGGCTGGTAAAGTCCTTATCAAAATCCCGAGAAAATCTGCAAAAGCAGGGGATATCACCGGAGGTCTTCCGAGAGTTACCGAACTATTTGAAGCAAGAAACCCTTCAAACCCGGCGGTGGTTACTGAAATCGACGGGGTAGTTTCTTACGGAAAAATTAAGAGAGGTAACCGTGAATTGATCGTTGAGGCTAAAACTGGAGAAAGAAAAATTTATTTAGTTAAATTATCCAACCAGATCTTAGTACAGGAGAATGACTTCGTAAGAGCTGGTTCACCACTTTCTGACGGTTCTATCACTCCGGACGACATCCTAAGAATTAAAGGCCCAACAGCGGTTCAGGAATACTTAGTAAATGAGATTCAGGAAGTTTACCGTCTTCAGGGGGTAAAAATTGATGATAAACACTTCGAAATCATCGTAAGACAGATGATGACTAAAGTATCTATTGTGGATGGAGGTGATACTCAATTCCTTGAAGGAGCTCTTGAACACAAATATGACTTCCTGGAAGAAAACAACAGAGTATTCGGTCTTAAAGTAGTAGTTGATGCCGGTGATTCTAAAGAATTCAGACCAGGTCAGATGATTACTGCAAGAGAATTAAGAGATGAAAACTCTAAACTGAGACGTGAAGATCAGGCTTTAGTAGAAGTAAGAGAAGCTCTTCCTGCTACAGCAACACCTGTACTTCAGGGAATTACCAGAGCAGCACTTCAGACTAAGTCATTCATGTCTGCAGCATCGTTCCAGGAAACCACTAAAGTTCTTAACGAGGCAGCAGTTGCCGGTAAAGTAGACTCTCTGGGTGGTCTTAAAGAAAATGTAATTGTAGGACACAGAATTCCTGCAGGTACAGGTCTTAAAGAATACCAGAATGTGATCGTAGGTTCTAAGAAGGAATTCGAAGACCTTAATTAAAATTAAATGATTTGAAATTTGGGGTTTGGAATTATTTTTATATTTTCACAATCTCAAATTTCGAATTTTAAAAACATAATTTATAACAATGGACAACAATCAAAATCCACAAGACGGAAACATCAACATCGAATTAAACGAAATGGTAGCTGCTGGTATCTATGCTAACTTAGCATTGGTAAACCACTCTCCATCTGAGTTCGTAGTAGATTTCATCCAATTAATGCCGGGGGTACAGCAAGCTAAAGTAAGATCAAGAGTTATTCTTGCTCCACTTCACGCTAAAAGAGTTTTAAATGCTCTTCAACAGAACATCGCTAATTATGAGCAGCAGTTCGGAGAAATCAAAGAAGTTGAGCCTTTCGTATTAGGAGGAAACAACGTACAAGCTTAAGATTTTTCTTACAATACAATAAAATGCCCCGGTTTTTCCGGGGTATTTTTATTGGGTACAAATAAATTTTCAATACGTTCTTTGATTTTTGCTTGTAAAATTCATTTTATTTTAATTTATGATTTAAAATATGTATTAAATTGAATTAAATGTTAATATTTTTTCTGTTATAGTGAAAGAATTTTAGTAATATCATATATTAGTTCCTGATTTTATATATTTGCTTAAAAATATTTCACAAAAAAAGATATGATAAGCAACCAGTTTATTCTCCAGAAATTTGGGTTTTTAGGCAATGATTTTCTCGCTGAACTTGAAAAGCATGCAGTGATGACCAGCATAAAATCGAAGACGGAAATTATAAGAGAAGGACAAAAAAATAAATACGTCCCTTTTCTGATAAAGGGTTCCATTAAAGTTTTTAGCCTTAATGACGGCCGTGAACTTATTTATTATTACATCAGGCCCAACGACAGCTGCCTTATGACCTTTTCCTCTATTTTTACAGACTATGTGAGCAGAGTATATGCAATAGCAGAAGAAGATTCTGAAGCTTTGCTGATTCCTGTTTCAGTGATGCATGACTGGCTGATTCAGTTTCCGGAAATCAATAAATTATTTTACCGGGAATATGACAGGCGCTTCTCAGAAGTTATGAGTATGGTAAATGAAGCTGTTTTCCACAGACTTGACAGACGAGTCCTGAACTATGTTAAACAACAGATAGCCTTAACCGGAAACAATCCTATTAAGATTACCCATCGTGAAATAGCCAGCAGCCTGGGAACTTCCCGGGAAGTTGTAAGCAGGGTTTTAAAAAAAATTGAAAGTGATGGAGAAATTATTCAAACCAAGGACGGAATAAAAGTAGCTGTAAATGAAAATGTTAGAATAGTCTAATTTATGTTGTTTTAAATGTTTTAGTCTAATCATTGATAAAAACTATTTATATGGTGACTTTTATCACATATTTTTAAATCGATAACTCTATAAGTTTGTCATATCATTATTTAATTCAAATTGTAGTATATGACAAAGACCCTTTTACTTTTGTCAGTACTTTCATCAGTCTTTGCCTTTGGGCAGGAAGACCTGCTGAAAGATATTGACACTATTAAAACCGATACAGAAACTTCACAGCCCGCTTTTAAAGCCCTTCAGATTGTTACGGGACAGTCTACAAAACTTGCAGCCAAAAAAGAATGGTATATCATTGTTGCCCATAGATTTGGTGACATAAGCACAGGATTTAAAGATTTTTTTGGGCTGGATAATGCATCCACTAAATTAGGTGTTATCTATGGTGTTTCCGATGCTGTTTCTGTTAGTCTTTCAAGAGAAACCAATATGAAAACCTTTGAAGGCGCAGTTAAATACAAGCTGACAAAACAAAGTGAAAGCTTTCCGGTGGATATTGTTGGTTATAATGTAATGGCGGTAAATACAGATCTTAGTACAGATACCTATCCCCACCTCAAATTCAGCGACAGACTTTCTTACCTTACCCAGGCTCTGATCTCAAGACGATTTAATGATAAGCTATCATTACAGTTAACTCCTTCCTATGTTCATAAAAACCTTTATGAGCCAGCAATAGAAGACAAGAATCAGTTTTTGGCCGGGGTGGGAGGACGCTATAAAATCTCAAAAAGAGTTTCTGTAAACGCAGAATATTTTGTGAATTTTGATAATCACAGTTTCTATAAAAACTCCCTTTCCTTAGGAGTAGATATAGAAACCGGGGGACATGTTTTTCAGCTGCTATTCACCAATTCCCAGATCAATTCAGATATAGGCTACCTCACCAATGCAGTGGGAAAATGGGGAAAAGGACAGATTTTCTTTGGGTTTAACCTTTACAGAGTATTTTAAAATGAAAAAGAGTATATACATCATGTTTTCAGCAGTTTTATTAATTGCCTGTGACAGCAGAACCTACGAAGAAGTATCTGAGAATACGCCAATTGTTGAGCTGGTAAGATATAATAAGGATATAAAGCCAATTATGGATAATAGCTGCATAGGCTGCCATTCGGCGGGAAGCTTTAAACCTCTGGCATCCTATAATGATGTGAAAAATAATATAGAAGGTATTCTCAACAGAATTCAGAGACCCAACGGTGATCCCGGAAAAATGCCTCAGGGAGGATCTTTATCTCAGGCACAGATCAATGTTTTTATCAAATGGAAGGCCGACGGGCTTATGGAAAATTAAAAAAATCAACAATGAAAAAATTAGCATTATTGAGTGTATTACTACTTTCGGCTGGTTATGCTTCAGCACAGAAATACAGCTCTAAAACAGGAAAAGTAAGTTTTGAGGCATCCGTGCCTTTATTTGAAGATATTTATGCAAAGGATGACAATAATGTTGTTGTTTTAAATGCAGATACCGGAGATATGGCATCAGTTTCATCTGTGAAGAACTTTCATTTTAAAACAAAGTTAATGGAAGAACATTTCAATGAAAGCTATGCTGAAACTGCAAAATATCCGAAAACCACTTTCAAAGGAAAAATTGTCAATTTTGATAAAACAAAGCTGACTGCCAGTCCGCAAAAGTATACGGTTCAGGGAACTTTGAATTTTCACGGAGTAGACAAGGCCGTTTCTTCCACAGCAACAATCTACGCAAAAGATGGGAAAATTTATATGCAGGGTGGTTTTGTAGCAAAGCCGGCAGACTATAAAGTAACAATTCCGAAGATGGTTACCAAAAAAGTAGCAGAGAATGTAAATATTGAATATAACTACGTAATGATGAAACAATGAGAAATCTGATCTTGATGTTAGGAATAGTTCTGAGTTCACTGTTATCTGCTCAGGATAAGGCAAAGTCAATATTTGATGTTGCCAGAAGCGGAACGCTTACCGAAGTAAAGGACCTGATGAAAAAGAATCCGGATATCATTAACCAGATCAGTGAAAGTGGTTTTTCACCACTCATTTTGGCTTGTTACAGAGGGAATATTGAGGTTGCTCAGTTTCTGATAGACCATGTAAAAGATGTTAATTATAAAAGCGGTGAAGGAACAGCATTGGCAGGTCTTGCCATAAAATACAACAGAGACCTGGTAGAGCGGCTGCTAAAGAAAAATGCAGATCCGAATATTGCCGATGCTACAGGATATACCCCTTTGTTCTGGGCCGTAAAATCAGGGAACAAAGAACTGGTAGAGCTACTGCTGAAATATAAAGCAGATAAAACAAAAAAAGATTTAATGGGAATGACCCCATTTGAATATGCCTTACAAACCAATAACAACGAAATTATTAAACTTTTAAAAAATTGATATGAAAAAAATTTTACTAACACTTAGTTTAGCCTTTACAAGTTTAGCCTGGGCTCAGTTTTCGTCAGGAACGGTAAATTTACCAACAGCATCCATGACGGTGAAATTAGCAACTACTCCTACAGGAGTAACTATTACCCTAACAGGAGACAGTAACTCCATGTTGGCTATAGGTTTTGGTACTTCAGGGATGGGTTCCGGTGCAGATGGTTTCATTTATAATTCGTCTGCAAACAGAGACTATTCTTTCAGTGGAATTCCTAATGCCCCTTCGGCAGATGCTTCTCAGGATTGGACACAAACATCCAATACTGTATCAGGAAGTACAAGAACCATAGTGGCTACAAGATCTCTTTCCGGTGGAGCAGGGGATTTTGCAATTCCCAATGCCGCAGGAACAATCAATATTTTTTATGCACGCAGATTGGGTAACCAGGCTATAGGGTATCATGGAAATGTTGAGCGGGATTTTGCAACGTTAACAATGACCGCTGCTACATTAGGAACCAGTGAAGTTGCTGCCGACAGCAAAACAGTTAATCTTTATCCGAACCCGGCTAAGGAAACTGTAAGTCTTAAAAATGCAGACAGAATAAAATCTGTTGATATCTACGAATCAACAGGAAGGAAGGTAAAAACAGCAAATCTAGATGGAGAAAATATTAATATTTCTGATTTAAAATCCGGAATTTATTATTTTGAAATTATTTCAAAAGATGGAAGTAAATCTTATGAAAAGCTTATCAAAGAGTAAGTAAAATGTAAAGATGGAAGTCCCTCTATAGCTTGCTGTAGAGGGATTTTTTTTATGTAAATATCAAAGATTTGGCTATTGTTTAATACCTTTGTACCTATCTGTATGATATGAGAATTATCATTCTTCGTAGAAAAATAATGATAAGAAAACAATGGAATTTAAAAACTTGGCAGGAACTGATATTAAAGAACTTTTAGGTGTATTTAATCTCTCTTTTTCAGATTATATCGTTCCTTTTCATCTGTCAGAAGAACAGCTTATTTCAAAAATAAATACGGAAAAAATAAATTTAAATATCTCAGTAGGGGCATTTGAATCCGGGCAGCTAAAAGGTTTTATTCTGCAGGCAGAAAAGGAAGGCGAAGGCGGAAGAATAATCTATAATGCAGGAACCGGAGTAATTCCGGAAGCCAGAGGAAAGGGGCTGGTAAGAAAAATGTATGATTTTATTCTTCCCATATTAAAGGAAAAAAAAGCAGATAAATTACTGCTTGAAGTTATTGAAGGAAATGAGGCCGCCATCCGGGCTTATGAAAATTTAGGTTTCAAAGTAGTACGGAAATTGCTTTGCTTCAGAGGAAATATTATGATGTCAAAAGAAAATCCTGATATTACCATAAGAGAAATGGGAGGCTTTGAATGGGAGGCTTTTCGGTCTTTTTGGGATGTTGAGCCTTCATGGCAGGCTTCTGTTTTCGTTCTTAATGATATCCCCGGTGAATGTATGGTTCTTGGAGCCTATAAGAATACTAAGCTTGTAGGATATATTGTATATCATCCTTTGGCAAAAAAGATATATCAGCTGGCAGTCGATAAAAATTACAGGAAACAAGGAGTTGCATCAATGCTTTTTAAAGCAATAGCGCACATGGCCGAAGGTTCAGCTGTATCAGTAAATAATGTAGATCATGTGTCAAAAGAAGCTCTTTCATTTCTGGACAATACTGTGGGTATGAAAAACTGGATAACGCAGCTGGAGATGAAAAAAAATCTCTAGAAGTTCAGTTTTAATATACTTTTAACCTCATTCGTTTTTCCGAAAGATGTACAGGACGTAACTTTGTCAAAATTTTAACAATGAAGCGAGGAATACAAATTTTACTGCTGTTTTTTTCTTTGACCGTTTTCGCCAGGCAAGCCATTACAGATACTGCACAGATTATCATCCCCGGTCGTACCAATAGCATAGAAACCCAGACAAAACCTTATGTGATCCTGATTTCAACAGATGGATTTCGTTATGATTACGCCCAAAAATATAAGGCTGAAAACCTTTTACAGCTCTCCAAAAATGGAGTACAGGCCAAGGCAATGATTCCAAGCTACCCGAGTATTACTTTTCCTAACCATTGGAGTCTGATCACAGGGCTGTATCCTTCTCATCATGGCCTGATTGACAACTTCTTCTACGATTATAAAAGGCAGGAAGCTTATGCAATGAGTAATAAAAAGAATGCTGAAGACGGAAGCTGGTACGGCGGAACTCCGCTTTGGGCGCTGGCTGAAAAACAGGGAATGGTATCCGCATCTTTAATGTGGGTAGGCTCTGCAAGTGATGCCGGAGGAATGAGGCCTTCTTATTACTATCCCTATCATGAAAAGTTTACTCCCTCTGAAAAAGTACATAAAGTATTGAACTGGCTGAAGCTGCCTGAAGATAAAAGACCTCATTTCATCTCATTATACTTTCCGGAAGTTGACGGAAGCGGCCACCACTACGGCCCGGATACACGGGAAACTGAAAATGCGGTTCAGTTAATTGATCAGGCTGTAGGTGACCTGGTTCAGAAAGTAAATGATTTAGGCCTAAAGAATGTCAACTTTATTTTTGTTTCAGATCATGGAATGATTAAAGTAGATGGGGGCGCACCGTTAGAAATTCCGGCTATGCTTTTTGATAAAAACAGATTTGATTTCTATAACTCCCAGACCCTGCTGAGAGTATATGTAAAGAATCCTGCTGAAATAAAAGCAGCATATAAAGAATTAAAAGCTCATCAGACAAATGACTATGAGGTGTATCTGGATAGAAAACTTCCTAAATACCTTCATTTTGCGACAAAAGATGACGTCTACGGCAGAATTGGGCAAATTCTTCTCATTCCGAAGGCCCCGAAAATATTTCTGGAAAAAGGCAAAAAAACTTCAGTTGGAAAACATGGTTATAATCCTGGAATAGTTCCGGAAATGAAAGCAACATTCTATGCCTGGGGTCCGGAATTTAAAAACAATCAGGTAATTAATGAGTTTGAAAATGTAAATGTTTACCCCTTGGTTGCCGAGGTTTTGGGATTAAAAACGGATCAGCCGGTCGACGGAAAACTGAAAGTTCTGAGGAAAATATTAAAAGAAAAAAAGTAGAATATAAGACAGTTTCGGCGCACCAAAGGTGCGCCGAAACTCTTACAGGACATAAAATAAAACCATTCCTGCAGCTTTAGCCAGACCTGAAAAATATAAAAGACCCTTCCGGCAGAAAGAGTCTTTTTTATACAATGATGAAGAACTATAAAGACTTCATATCAATCACAAAACGGTATTTTACATCGCTCTTAAGCATTCTTTCATAGGCATGATTAATATCCTGTATTTTGATCAGTTCAATTTCAGAAACAATATTATTTTTCCCGCAGAAATCCAGCAATTCCTGTGTTTCGGCAATCCCTCCAATAAGTGATCCCGCAACAGAACGACGCTGAAAGATCATTGGCCTTGTGCTGACAGTATCATTTTCGAATTCCCCCACAAAACCTACAAGTACAATCGTCCCATTCAGTCTGAGGGTTTGCATATAAGGGGTGATATCATGTTCATAAGGAACAGTATCAATAATCAGGTCAAATTTTCCTTTTACAGCATCCATTTGAGAACCATAAGTAGAAATAACAACGTGATCAGCTCCAAGCTGTCTGGCGTCTTCGGTTTTCTCCGCTGTTCTGGTGAATAATGTGACTTCTGCACCTAACCCTTTGGCTAGTTTGATAGCCATATGTCCTAATCCTCCAAGTCCCACAACAGCTACTTTAGAGCCAGGGCCGGCATTCCAGTGTCTCAAAGGCGACCAGGTTGTAATTCCTGCACACAGGAGAGGAGCAACGGCAGCCGGATCTAAATTTTCAGGAACACTTAAAACAAAATGTTCGTCAACCACTACTTTTTGGGAATATCCTCCAAAAGTATGGCCTCCCAGGTGTTGGTCCTTACCATTATAAGTTCCTGTAAATCCGTTTAAACAGTACTGTTCAAGATCATGCTGACAGCTGTCGCAGTGTCCGCAGGAATCTACCATGCAGCCCACAGCGGCAAGGTCTCCAACTTTAAATTTAGATACTTCGCTTCCCACATTCGTAATTCTTCCTACAATTTCATGTCCGGGAACCACAGGATACAAAGATCCGCCCCAGTCATTTCTGGCTGTATGAAGGTCAGAATGACATACCCCGCAATATAGAATTTCAATTTCTACATCCTTGGAAGTTACCGTTCTTCTTTCAATATTCATTTCTTTCAGGTCAGCTGTCCTGGATTCTGCTCCGTAGGCTTTTACTGTAATTGTGCTCATTATAGTTGTATTTAAGTTAATAGATTATGATTTATAAATGATTATACTCATCATTGCTTAAGGGCTCCAGCCATTTGATAACGCTGTTTGGGATATTCGTATTAATGGCAATGTGTGTAAATCCACCTGTCGGATCTGCACCATGATAGTGAATGATCCCCCGGAGAATATTCACCGTATCTCCTGGACAAAGAGCCTGTACGCGCTTATCTTTTTGCTGGTAAAAACCGTTTCCTGAAGTTACAATTAAAATCTGTTTTTTCTTCAGGAAAAATAATGATTCAATAGTTCCATAACAATGCAAAAGTCGAAACTTTTAGAAAAACAGAGCTTATACAGATTACCGGAATACTTACCAATTTTACAGTCCTTATTCCATGCTACAGAGGAAAGTAGTAATTTTGAATACGATTTAAAGCATATTTTATGGAAAATCAGGCCGTTGAAAAGATCAGCAGTATTTCGGAGTACAATAAAATGACGAATCATGAAACACTTCATCCGTTGGTAAGTGTAGTCGATTTTTCAAAATCGGATCCGATATGTCAGTACAGGAGAACCTATTCCTTTTATACCGTTTTTCTGAAAGATGTTATCTGCGGGGATATGCATTACGGGAAACACAGTTATGACTATCAGGAGGGGACATTGGTTTTCATTGCTCCGGGGCAGATAAGTGGTGTCACCAATGACGGCAGGTCTGTTCAGCCCGGAGGATATGCGCTGCTTTTTCACCCGGATCTGATCAAAGGAACCAACCTTGGTAAAAACATTAATGAATATACCTTTTTTTCCTATGATGTACATGAAGCACTCCATCTCTCTGAAAAAGAAAGAGAAATCGTTCTGGAATGTTTTAAGAATATTAGGCTCGAATTAGAACAATCCATTGATAAATATAGCAAATCACTGATTGTAAATAATATAGAATTATTTCTGAACTACTGTATGCGTTTTTATGACCGGCAGTTTATTACCAGAGACCATATCAATCAGGGAGTGATCGGAAAATTTGAAAAGCTGGTGGATGATTACTTTACATCGGATAATCCTAAAACGATAGGCTTTCCGATGGTTCATTATTTTGCAGAACAGCTTAACCTTTCTGCTAATTATTTCGGAGACCTGATTAAAAAAGAATTGGGAATTTCCGCACAGGAGTTTATTCATAATAAGCTCATAGAAATGGCTAAACAGCTCATCATGAATCCAGCCAAATCCATCAGTGAAATTTCCTATGATCTCGGCTTTAAATATCCGCAGCACTTTACAAGACTGTTCAAAACCAAAGTGGGAATTTCTCCAAGTGAGTACAAAAGCCTTAATTAAAGGCAAGTCTCTATTCCGTATATGATTTTTGCGGATACTAATATTCTGTAATTTTTTTATTTATTACCTTTAAAATAAGAAAATTTTTCAGTTTTATCATGAAATCGCAAGAGAAAGGCACCCATGTTTTTGAAACCCGTTTTGCAAGAATTACCGCTTTAAAAGAGAATGGTATTATTAAGACTAAAAGCATCCGGTATGCTTATTCCGAAAGATTTCAGAAACCGGTCCCTGTAGAACCTTTGGGGCTGGATATTGTGTTTCCTGATAAAACTCCGGTATGTCCTCAGAAGATCAGCCCGCTTGTGGAAAAGATGATAGGTCCTACACAGATTGAGGACTTTAACCCGGATGAATCAACACAATACCTTTCGGTGATCCGCCCTGAAAATTTCAGAGAAAATGAGAAACTTCCGGTTGTGGTTTGGATTCATGGCGGCTCTCATGAAATCGGCTGCGGAGACCTTCCCACCGCTGATGCAGGAGAGTGGGTGAAGGAACAGAACATCATAGTTGTCAATGTATCTTACAGGCTCGGACTGTTCGGCTTTTTAGGAGGTGATGAAACAAGACCTCCCAATCTGGGACTTTTTGATATCATAGAAGCACTGAAATGGATCAGAAATTACATTTCTGACTTTGGAGGTGATGCTGAAAATATTACACTCCTTGGACAGTCTTCAGGAGGCGATGCCATAGCACATCTGATGATTTCTGATGGAGTGGAAAACCTTTTTCAAAGAGTTATTATTCAAAGTGCTCCCTTAGGATTGCGTCACAAACGACAGAAAATGTCTGCCGAATTTCTGAGAAAAACAGAAAGCCTGAAAAATGACCCCGATATCTATAAAATGATGGACGAATATGGAAAATATGTACCGTCTGTGATAAAATACGGCCTGAAAGCAGCAATGCCTTTCGGAACACAATACGGCTTCCCCCCTTTATGCAATGAAAATGAAGCCGTGGAAAAATGGAAATCGGTTGCCGGAAAATATGATGTTCTGATTGGTCTGAATAATGATGAAACAGCATTTTACCTTAAAACGTCCGAAGCTTTAAACAAATATTTCGGAAAAGGTTTTGGTCTGAAAATTATGGATAAAACGGTTCAGAAAACTACAGAATTTATTTACGGAAAGCCAGCCGGACAATTCGCAGAAGATTTTGCCCGGGCAGGCGGAAATGTATATCTCTTCAGAATTCATTCAGGATTACGGGATAACCAGATAGGAGCTGCGCACTGTATTGATCTTCCTCTTATTTTCGGAAATGCATCAGCCTGGAAACCAGCAGAATTATTGAAAGATGTTTCCTGGGAATATATCCATGAAAACGGGAAAAAAATCCGTGCACTCTGGGCAGAATTTGCAAGAACCGGACATATATCCGATGCATCAGAAAAGCCTGAAATACTTAGCCTCAGGAAGGTTGAATAAAAAAATCTGCTATATACTGAATTGGGCTTTTGTGAAACATATAGATGAAGGAGTGTAGTTGGTTGAATTTTATTCATTAATTAGTGATATTTTATGTATATTTAATTAATCAAACCATAAAATAAATCATTATGAAAACAAAAAATCTTTTACATGTACGAAAAATTGAAAGAGAAAAGCTTAAAAGCCTGAAAGCAGGAGACCGATGGGGTAACCGGGTATGCTGTACCTATAACGAGGATAACTTTTGTTGTGAATGGGCCAGTGATTTTATGAACTGCCGCGGAATTCAGTGCTAGAATCAGTAAAAATATAGTGTTTAAAGAATCAGCTGAGGCATACGTAGTTTTCATGTATGCCTCTATTTTTGTTATTTTGGCTTTTATTCAGGAATCCAGACACTTACATTTCCTGCGGGAACCGGGAAATTTCCCCACCCGTTTTCATCAATAATAACCTTATCTTTGAATCTCTTCAACAGATCCTTACACTTTTTTCCGGCATAGGATTTTCCCATTTCCATAGGCTTATTATAAGCATCTTTGTTGCTCAGCACCACAGCACATCCTGTATGTTCATCATCTCCTTCACGTATCCATCCAAGACAATTGGCATCTTCAAAGTAATCCCGCTGCTCTCCGTAAGCATGATTCTTTCTGGCTAGCAGAAGCTCTTCAATTCCGTCTACTTTAGGCAAAAATATTTCCTGATCATTTCCCGCTTTGTCTTTATCAATATAATGAGCGCCATACAGGTCTGGATAAAAAATACAGGGGTAACCGTCTTTCCGTAACAGAATCAGAGCATAGGCAATAGGTTTAAACCAGGATTCAACAGGAGCTTCAAGATCCTGTAAAGGTTGTGTGTCATGATTATCAACAAGGCTTACCGAGTGCATTGGGTCAGCTTCAGTGAGAGATCCTTCAAAAATTCTCCGGAGATCATAAGAGGCTCCTTCTTTTGAGGCATTATGAAAATTGTTTTGAAGCGAGCTGTCAAAGAGGCTCATGCAGCCTTCCGTTACTTCAATGTATTTCTGAAGGAGATGAAGGCGGCCGGGAGCCCAGTATTCACCCACCGCAAAAATATTCTTCCCGGAATTGGAGCGGAGCATAGTCAGCCACTCTTTATAGAAATCAAAAGAAATATGTTTTAAAGCATCCAGCCTCACCCCGTCGAAATCAGTTTGGTCAAAATACCACTGGGCCCATTTATTCAGTTCTTCACGTACAAAAGGATTGCGGTGCTCAATGTCATTATACATCAGGTAATCGTAATTCCCTTTTTCATCATCAATCATTTCTTCCCAGTCGTCTCCATATTCAGACTGTATTTTGAAAATATGGGATTCCATGCCTTCAGCATAATCTACACCACTGAAACAGGTGAAATTCCACTCAAAATCAGAATATTTTCTGTTCCGGCCGGGAAAAGTAAAATGAGTATAGGATTCAATCTCAATCACATCGGAAATAACCTTTTCCCTGTTGTTTTCATCTACCTTCACCGCTTTGAACTTTTCCAGTGAATCACCTCCTGCTTTATGTCCCAGTACAATATCTACAATAATTTCTATATGGTGCTTCTTTAAGGCTTTAATGGCTTTAATATAATCTTTTTTTGTACCGTATTTGGTAGGAAGAGTTCCTTTCTGGTCGAATTCCCCGAGATCGTAAAGATCATAAGCGTCATATCCGGTAGAATAGCCACCGTTTGCTCCTTTGTAAGCGGGAGGAAACCATACGGAAGTAATTCCCAGTCTGGAGAGATGTGCAGCTTGTTTTTCAGCTTCTTTCCATAATTTACTTTCTCCTTCGGAATACCAGTGGAAAAATTGAATCATTGTTGGGTTCATAAATGGTGAATTTGGCCAATACAAGGTAGTGAAAATTTTTCACCTACTGGTTTTCAAATTCTTCAAACGGGATTTTTAGTTGAATGGAAATCTGCTTTTTTTCTTCCGTATTAAGATGAGAAAGAGATAATCCCAATAATCGTACAGGCTTATTATAAGGACGCAGTTCCCAGAGTTTTTTTCCGGTATTGAAATACTGTGCCGGGGAAGAAAAGTAGTCTTCCTGAGTAATACTTCTGGTGAACATAGAGAAATCTTTGTATTTTATTTTTAAAGTGAGGGTTCTTCCCAGAATATTATTTTTCTGTAGCCGCTGATGAAGTTCCTGCCCTAAGTTTTCAAGCTTTTCATCAATTTGCTGTTCATCAAAAAGATCCTCGAAAAAAGTCCTTTCAACAGCAACACTTTTCTGGATCCGATGAGGTTTTACTTCCGAAGTATGAATACCGCGAACCACATTGTAATAATGCCTGCCGGATTTTCCGAAAAGACGGTCCAGCTCTTCCAACGATCTTTTCTTCAAATCTTTTCCTTTATAGATTCCTAAACTAAACATTTTGTTAGCCGTAACCTTTCCTACACCATAAAATTTTTCAACAGGAAGTTCTTCCAGAAAACTTTCCACTTTATCCGGATGAATTGTTTTCTGGCCGTTGGGCTTATTGATGTCGGAAGCTACTTTTGCTAAAAATTTATTGACAGAAATCCCTGCAGAAGCTGTTAATCCGGTCTGGTCAAATATTTTCTGGCGGATTTCACGGGCAATCAGGTTGGCAGATTCCATGCCTTTTTTATTTTCAGTAACATCCAGATAGGCTTCATCCAAAGATAACGGTTCCACTAAATCTGTATATTCATAAAAAATGTCTCTGATCTTTCTTGAAATTTCTTTATACCGGGCAAAACGAGGCGGAACAAAAATAAGATGCGGGCATCTTTCCCTGGCAGTTTTACTGGGCATTGCAGAACGAACCCCGTATTTTCTGGCTTCATAACTTGCAGCTGCAACTACTCCGCGGTGCTGGCCGCCTACAGCAATGGGCTTGCCTTTAAGCTCCGGATTGTCATGCTGTTCTACAGAAGCATAAAATGCATCCATATCTACATGAATAATCTTACGAAGCGGCAGGTCCATATTACAAAGATAGGATTTTAGAGAGAAGGAGATGATGGAAGACCATAAAGCCCATTTTACGGCTTTTTAGCTTTTAAGTCTCATCGTAAGAAGAAGCGGTTCAAAGCCTGCCTTTTCATATGCTTTTACAGCAGGTTCATTCTGAGCATATACATCCAGCCTGATCTCTGAAATATTCCTTGATTTCGACCAGCTGATCAGTGCATCGGTAATCTGTTTGTTGATCCCTTTACCCCTGTATTCCGGTTTTACATACATGAAACCCAGATAGGCATACGTTTTAAAATCATAATAATCCTTATCTGTATTTTTAATAAGACCATATCCCGAGGCAACAATTTCATTATTTTCTTCAGCTACAATTAAAACAGCATCAGGAGATCTGATAAAATGACTCAGATCATAGTAATGAATTTCTCCATCAATAAGTGTACTGTTGAAAGGCCTTTCTGCAGAAACAATACCCTGCTCAAATGTTAAAAGTATTTCTAAATCCTGTTCTGTCGCTTCTCTGATGATCATAACTTTATAATGTCGGATTATTTTAAAAGATTATCAATGGTCTGCTGAATCTCAGGATCTTCCGGAGAAATAGCGTAATATTTGGCAATACCAGACTTTTGGTCGATGATCATGTATCTGGGAATCCAGTTAAGATCAATATAATTATTGAAATTATTTTTCCATCCGGAAGCAAACCAGTAATTATCTTTATCTTTCATATTAAATCTTACAAGGCTCTTATCAAAGCTTTCTTTTGTTCTTTCCAGAGAAAGGAATACAAAATCTACATTGGGGTTGTTTTTTTCCAGTTCTTCAGCTTTTGGCAGCGCCTGTAAACAGTCTCTGCACCATCCGGCCCAGAAATCAATAACCAGTACTTTTCCTTTATGCTCATTCAGAATCTGTTGAATGGTTATGATTTTCCCTTCTTCATTTTCCAGTTTTTGCTGTAAAGCCTCTTTAGAAAAACCTTTCTTAAGAACTGTAGGAATTTTCTGGGAATAGCCTATTCCAAAAACACTAATCATAAAAATTAATAACAACTTTCTCATCTCTTACAATTTCACGATACAAATCTAAACAATGAATGGCAACCGGAAATTGATTTTTGAGGAATTAAGAAAAATTTATGAGATTGAAATTTTCTATGGATATTGAGTAACTGTAAAAAATATTTATTTTTTTTAAATTTTTGTTGAAGACGTAAAGCTGTAAATTGCTTTTTAAGCCACGAATACTCTAATGGTTTTATTCGGAATCTGTGGCGAATAATTTTAAACCACAAAAGTTTAGTGCACTTAAGTTTTTAAAATCTACGATGTTTATCAATAAAAAATCTGCATCTTCTGCAACATCAGTGAGAGTAAAAAACTCCAGGTAAGCCTTTATAGAGAATTTAAGTTACGGATAATTTCTGATCAGACCTTTCACAACAGTAATCACATTCGGCATTGCTTTATTGGCTGCATTCAGGACTTCTTCGTGGGAAACAGAATAGGCAATATCCGGGCCGCCAAGATCAGTAATGATAGAAATACAGAAAACGTCCATGCTCATATGTCTGGCAATGATTACTTCGGGAACGGTGCTCATTCCTACCATATCTCCGCCAATGGCTTTAATCATGCCATATTCTGCCGGAGTTTCAAAGGTAGGACCCTGCAGGCCTACATATACCCCCTGATGAATTTTAATATTATTTTCTTCGGCAGCTTTTTCAGCAGTTTCAATCATTTTTTTGTTATAAGGCTCACTCATATCCACAAAACGTGGCCCGAATGAATCAATATTTTTGCCACGGAGCGGGTGTTCAGGCATCATATTGATGTGATCTTTCAAAATCACAATATCGGCAACGCTGTAGTTAGGATTTACTCCGCCCGAAGCATTGGAAAGGATAAGGTTTTTAATACCCAGCAGGTGAAAAACACGAATCGGGAAAGTTACGGTTTCCATAGAATGGCCTTCATAGTAATGAAAACGGCCGCTCATCATCAGAACTTTTTTCCCTTCTAAGATTCCGTAGATTAATTTTCCTCCATGTCCGGCAACTGTTGTCTGCGGAAAATTGGGGATTTCAGGATATTCCAGCGTATGAATGGCTTGTACTTCATCCTGTAATTTTCCAAGCCCTGAACCTAATACAATTGCAAAATCAGGGGTTTCCTTAATAATACTTTTAATGAAATCTGAGGTCTGCTTAATTTTTTCTAACATAATCTAAGATGATTTGATTGAATTCTTCCTTTTTATCAATAATGACATTGATAGGCCAGTAGTAAACAATTTCTCTAAGATAGTCAAAAGTTTTCAAACGTACATAATCTTTCTCCGTTGTCAGGATCAGTTTATATTCTCCCAGTTTTTTGTATTCAGCGTTGATCTTTTTAATATCATCATCTGTAAAATTATGGTGATCCCTGAACTTCAGGTGTTTAACTCTTTGCGAGAATTTTGCCAGATGTTCAAGAAGAGGCTTTGGATTGGCAATTCCTGTAATGAGCAGGATATCATAATAATTCAGGTTATTGTCCGGAAGCATTTTATCTTTTCCGTATACATTTTCGTCATAACCAATGGATGAAAAAAATACTTTTTGATTATGAGAAGGCCTGATCCTGGAAATATAATACCTTTTTGTTTCCTCAGTGAGTTCATCAGGACATTTACTGACCATAATGATGTCAGCTCTTTTGGAGCCTGCCCGGGATTCTCTCAGATCTCCGGCAGGAAGAAGATGGTCTTTAAAAAACGGATCGTTAAAATCTGTCATCAGGATATTGAAGCCGGCTTTAATGGCTCTGTGCTGGAAAGCATCATCCAGAACCAGAACGTCCAGATCCATATCTTCAATTACTTTTTTGGCTCCCGGAACTCTTTTTTCTGAAACAGCGATTACAAAACGGTTTTTAAAACGCTCAAAAAGCTGCATGGCTTCATCGCCCACCATTTTATAATTACTGTCGTAATTCGTTACTTCATAGCCTTTGGTTAACCTTCCATAACCGCGCGAAAGAACACCGGTTCTGTAATGTTTGGAAAGATATTGGGCAAGATACATCACCATAGGCGATTTTCCGCTTCCACCTACAGAAAGGTTCCCGACATTAATTATCGGCGTTTTGAATTTTGTTGACTTAAAAATTCCCAGATCATACATTGTGTTTCGGATACCCGTTACCAAATGATAACCAAGGGAAAAAGGATAAAGGTACCATCTTTTCATACGATTGCAAAAATAGGAATTTTCACAGGGATTTGATGCAAGATTCTCAAAGACTTTTCAACAATTATTTCGTTAAATTAAAGTATTTTTGTGGAGTTATTGTAATACATTGAGATACTTTATAGAATTTTCTTACAACGGAAAAAATTATTTCGGCTACCAGATACAGCCGGACGCTGTTTCTGTACAGGAAGAGCTGGAAAAAGCACTTTCCACTATTTTGAGGGAAGAAATTAGAACCACAGGAGCCGGAAGAACAGATACCGGAGTTCATGCTAAAAAAATATTTGCCCATTTTGATACGGAAAAAACTCTGGATGAAAACCTTTGCCGCAGGCTGAACAGCTTCCTGCCTCCGGATATTGCGGTGAAAAGAATTTTTCCCGTAAAGGATGATTTTCATGCCCGTTTTGATGCCACTTACAGAACCTACGAGTATTATATTTCCCTTGCTAAAAATCCTTTTACCCAGGAATCCGCATGGCAGCACTGGAAGAGGTCCCTTGATATTGATAAAATGAATGAAGCCTGTAAAATCCTTTTTGAATACGAGGACTTTACAAGTTTTGCCAAGCTGAAAACCGATAATAAAACCAATATCTGCAAGATTTACAAGGCAGAATGGGAGCAGAACGGAACAGAACTGAAATTTACGGTTTCCGCGAATCGTTTCCTCAGAAATATGGTCCGTGCTATCGTGGGAACCATGGTAGAAATCGGTACCGGGAAAATAAAGCCGGAAGATTTGCGTAAAGTTATTGAAGACAAAAATCGTAATGCTGCAGGAACCTCTGCTCCGGGACACGGTCTCTATCTTGTGGATGTAGGATATGAATTTTAAACTGAATATTTATGATTTCTGTACTGATTGCTGTAGCCATATTTTTTTATTATGAAAAGCTGGCAGCCCGTTTCGGGAAGAAAAAATGGCTCTATGGTTTTGCTGGAGTTGTCCTGTGTTTCGGGTTACAGTTCATATTTGGCCTTATGTACGGAATGGCAGGTATCATACTGGATCCTAATCACTATTCGCAGGATATTGATTTCCATTCATTCACTCTGGTGAATATCCTGAGCTGGATTTTTTCTGTTATTGTAGCTCTACTGGGCGGTTGGTATCTTAACAGGAACTGGAAAAAGAACCGTTGATCCGTTAAGGATATTGTAGACTGATAGAACAGATTTTGAGACGTGGATCAATCTGAGAGGCAGAATACAAAAAGCCCAAACTATTCATACTGTAAATAATAAGTATCTGAAATTTTCTATGAGGATTTGATGAAGTTGTAAAGGCGGACAAATTATAAAGTCTTATTTTTGCATAGAATTTTTAATTCTTTTCTTCAATTCGAACAATGAAAAAACAAGATACCTGGGGGATTATAAGGAGGCTGTTCTTTATCGGAATGAAATTCCGTTCCTGGTTCATCCTTACATTAATAATTTCCGTTATACTATCCGTCGTTTCTACCTACAGACCTTATCTTACCATGGAAGTGGTGGATAATGACATCACAAAACTTAAGGATAAGGCTTTGATGATGAAGCATATCTATATATTGGTAGGGCTGGTATTTGCAGAAACTGTTCTGAACTTTTTCCTGGTCTATTTTTCCAACTATATTTCCCAGAATGTCATCCGTGATATACGACAGAGATTATATGCCAAGCTGATCTATTTCAAGACTTCATTTTTTGATAAAACCCCGATTGGACAGCTGGTAACACGTGCTGTAGGAGATGTGGAAACTATTGCTACAGTATATACAGACGGATTCCTGATGGTTTTTGGAGATATCCTGAGAATTATTTTTGTATTGGTCATGATGTTCAGTACCAATGTACACCTGAGCTATATCACGCTGGGAATTCTCCCTTTAATGGTAGTGATTACCCGATTTTTCCAGAAAAAGCTTAAAAAGGCTTTCGGTGATGAGAGGAACTGGACCGCGAATCAGAACTCTTTTGTTCAGGAAAGGCTTGCAGGAATGTCTATTATTCAGGTTTTCAACAGACAGGATTCAGAATTTAAAAAGTTTGATAATATCAATATTACCCTGAAAGGAGCTCTTTTAAGAACTGTTTTTATTTTCTCGTTATTCTTTCCGGTAGTAGAGCTTATTTCCTCCCTTTTCATCGGGTTTATTCTGTTTTATGGAGGATATATTACAATCAGTGCCGGGGTGGTAATTGCTTTTATCCAGTATATTTCTATGCTGATCCGTCCTTTAAGGCAGATTGCAGACCGTTTTAACAATATCCAGCGAGGTATTGTAGGTGCGGAAAGAGTGCTGGGGCTTATGGATGAAGAAAATTCAATGCCGAACACAGGAACCGTGAAAAAAGACCATTTTGACGGAAAAATAGAATTCCGGAATGTACATTTTTCTTATGATGAAAAACAGGAAGTTCTTAAAGGAATTGACTTTAAAGTAAATCCGGGGGAAACAGTTGCGATTGTAGGAGCTACAGGAGCAGGTAAATCTACCATTATCAGCCTGATTACAAGGCTTTATGATATCAATTCCGGAAAGATCCTGATTGATAATGTAGACCTGAAAGATTATGAACTGTATAATCTGAGAAGCCATATCGGGGTTGTACTTCAGGATGTTTTCCTGTTCCACGGAAGTATTTTTGAAAACCTTGCCTTTGGAGATGATAGTATTACGCTGGATAAAATGAAGGCAGGGGCAAAAGAAATTGAAGTGGATCAGTTTATTGAACAGCTTCCGGGCGGATATGAATATGTAGTGAGTGAAAGAGGATCTTCCATTTCTTTAGGGCAGAGACAGCTTTTGTCTTTCCTTAGAGCCTATCTGTCTGATCCGAAAATTTTAATTCTGGATGAAGCCACATCATCTATTGATCATGAAAGCGAGAAACTGATCCAGCGGGCTACCGAAAAAATTACAAAAAACAGAACTTCCATTATCATTGCACACAGGCTTTCAACCATTGAAAAAGCAGACAAGATCATCGTTATGGAGCATGGGAAAATTGTTGAAGAAGGAAAGCACCTTGAACTTCTGGATAAGAACGGGTATTATGCCACATTGTATAAAGCACAGCTTAGACACGAGGTAGAAATGGAAGGAGAGAAAAAAGAAGTTTAATATTAAAGTTTAAGTATAAAAAAATGAGTTCTGTGCACTACAGAACTCATTTTTTATATCAAAGATGTTTAGAATTGTAATTTTCTGGTGATTACTTTTCCGCCTTCCAGAACGGCTTTCACAATCACAATAGTATTCTTTTGGCTGACCGGGAATCTGTATTCTGTTGCTTTAACATCATTTTGATTCGAAAGAAGTCTTCCTGAAGCATCATAAATGTGCAGAGAATTTATTTTTATATCACTTCTTACATATACAAAATCTTCGTCTTTAAAAATATCAGCTGTATTTTTTCTGGCTGTATCCCGTACAGCTAATGAGTTGTTCTGGCTGATAATCACAGAATAATCCTCTACCTGTCCGTATCTTGGAGTATAGCAGGCGGTAACTGCCGTACCGTTGAAATCGCCGATTACTCTCATTCTCAGGGGAGTGTTAAGTACTGCTGTGGCAGGAGGGGTTACAGAAGCTGTAGCCGAAGAGCCGTTGCTGATATTGCTTTGGTTAAGAACCAGTTCAGTTGTTTCATTAAATTGTCCGTCATTATTATAGTCAATATAAGCTTTAATAATATGCGGATTACTTAAGCCCGGCAACACAGTAAGTGTCGTAGGAGTTTCTGACGGAATAATGGTTTTAGATGTTCCTAAACAATACGTTCCGGTAAAGTTTTCATAAAAATTATTGGCAGCCTGCTTATAGTTAGAAGAGTAATTATCAATGCTCCCGAATTTTACACCAATTATTCCAATATTGAAGTTTCCCGGCGTGGTAATGGAAGTAGGAACACAAGCCGTTGTTAAGGAAGAGCTGTTAGCAGGAATTGTTGATGAGGCAACCGGAGAATTGATCAGCGATTGTCTGTATTGCAGAAGCTGCGCTGTAGCGCGGTCTGCCTGTCCCGGTGTAAACAGGTTCCGGAAACAGAACGTGTAAGCCATAACATTTTTTTCACCACCGGCATAGGTCTGGTTGGTACATGGATTGATCTGCCCGGTCTGGCATGTGTTGGGAACTGAAGAGTGATAAAGACTTTTCATAGGTTCAGTATCACATACGAGATCTCCCTGAAGAGTACAGTCGGTATTCGTAGGGCAGTCTCCGGTAGAGGCATTGTATCCTTCATGGGTGTGGCGCAGCCCCAGAGCATGCCCGAATTCATGGGCCAAAGTCTGGGCGTTTACCGCTGAAGCACTGGTAGACATGAAAGAATAATCGTTGGTTCCTCCCGGGTAATATGCAAAGCCATTCAGTAATCCGGAGTTAGAGGCCAGTCTTTTTACAACATATATATTATAGTATTTGCTGGTATCCCACATGCCGAGTGCTGTAATGTCAGAAGCGGTTACGGCATTGGTCGTATTATCATTATTAACACCCCCGCTTACGTATTTCGGAAGATGGGAAGCATTAATTCTGTTGATTCCGTTAGTTGCATTACAGCTTGGATCGATTTGGGCAAATACAAACTTTACGGGAAGTACAGCACTGTTTCCTGCCATTCCGCTGGACGAGCTTCCGGCAAAAACACCGTTGGTATAATTAATCCATGCTATAATATCTGCATCAGATTTATTATTAGGAGTTCCTATGGCACTGCCGTCTCCAACGACATGTACCACAACCGGAATTTCATAAACCTGATTTTTATTGAATTTAGAAGCCATTTTCCCACTTTTAATCAATCGGGAGAGTTCCAGGTTGAAAGCGTCATCACGGGCCTTGTCTTCAGGGAATCTTTCATAGTGTTTTTTCATCAGCTCCTCGGTTCCGCATTCCTGAAATTCTAACTTCTGTGAATAAAAATTCGTGCACAAACCCCCGGAAATAATAAGAAATAATAGTTTTTTCATAGTATTCTTTTATTTAAGTTTTTCAATTTTAAAAATAAATAAAAAATACCATATAATGAGAATATCTGATTTATAATTCTTTAAACTGATTGTTGATCTCCTCAAACCTATTGATCAGCCCGTTCAGTTTTTCCTGTTGTCTTTTACGGTTTGAGGTCTTATATAAAGTATAGCCAGTGAAGCTTTTTTTAATTTTTTGAAAAAATATTTTTTCCACCTTTAAATTCCCATCATAGAACCCTGTAACAGGCTTTTATGAATAGATATTTCATATGGAGCTGTCGTACCATATTGGCAGAACGAAAATTGAAAACAGAAAGAAAAAGCTTTGATAATCATGGTTTCTGCTGATTTTGCCGGTATGCTTAACAGACTTGAAAATACGAAATCTGCATCAGATAGAATAAAAATACCATCTGTTAGCAAAAAAAGCAATAAAATTTTGCGAAAGTACTGCGTTGTATCGATAAATTTATTAACTTTATTTAAAATTTAAGAAAGAGCCCCCTGGCTTGGAAAGGGGTACAAGCATAAATAGTATTTTTTTTAACTTAAATCCAACAATATAAATGAGCACCAGTATCCAAGACGAATTTAAAGTCTTTAAAGATGAATTGAGAAAATTGAATATCGAAGTACAAAAAGTAGTAAAAGTAGGAAACGGAAGTATGGATTTCCATGAAGTTTTCTACAAATCGCCGAGGTATGAAGAGGTAAAGAGCGTATATGTCCAGCGACATACTCTGGATAGTATGATTGAAAAATTTAAACAAGCCTACCATTAAAAAATATACCGATCGCCTCAGATTTTCTGTGGCGATCAGTTTTTTATTACAGGAGATCTGTCTGTCGTGAGATCCATTTTTTACGCTTGAAGATATTGCAGATAGTACAGATTTATTTTAACTGAAGTAAAGTTATTTTTTTCTGTAATATGAACTCTGTTAGGTTCCTGTACTTTTTGTCCGGTCAGCCTTTCAAAATTAATTTTAGCCTTGTTGAAAATTTCAATCTCTGCCTCAGGACGATCATCCACATGCTTGCTTCAGGTATTATGCCGGAGCTTAATTTAAATTCTTCAAGTTTATTCTGCTGTATTAATTTTATCATTTTCCTGGTATATTGAGCGCCAATATACAAATTTCACCATAGCAGAGCAGTATTGAAAAAGAACAGCTCTAATCACATTCTGACCCGTTATTTTAAAACCTATACCCCAGAGAAAGGCCGCTTCTGAAACCTGCCCATGGTCCGTCTACTTTTATTTTTGCTCCATTTTGATTCGTTTCTACGATATAATCTACAAATGGGAGATCCAGATTTTCGATTTCTTTTTTAAGCTGTGCCTGCATATCGGGAGTAAGAACATAATCTGACGTCATCGTGAAATCACCCGTTCCGCTACCGTAATGAGCTCCTGCAATCCAGAAATCCAGCACCAGATTCTGGCTTTTGGTGAGGAAAAACTGTACACCAACCATTAGTCCGCCACTGTTTCCACTGGTGCTTCCTTTACCTTTGATCGGGATTTGATAGCTGATGCCGCCCGGAGCATTATAATCATAATAAAAATCAAAAGTATTGGAAGAAACATCAGAGAAACGGTAATAAGGTGCGAAATAAAAACCCCTGCCATAACCTTTTCCTATATAAAATCTGGGTTCTATGGTGAAATTAACAGCTTTTGCCCTTAAATTCTGAAATCGCTTTTCATCTTCATCCTTTAAAAATACATTAATAAAAGGAACTTTTCCCTCCGGCATGGTTCCGAACCCTATATTGAGAGAAAACCATTGATTGATAGCCCTTTCATAGGAAAGGTTAATATTTCTGAATACATAAGCAGTGATGTTGGTCTTGATGATATTCATCTTGTCTGCCTGAATGGTTTCGGATTCCTGTGCGCTGGTTTTCAGGAATATAAGGCACGGGATCAGAATAAGAAGCTTTTTCATAACAATATATTTTGTGGTGTGAAAAAATACCAGCAAAAAACGGGCAGAAGACTAAATATATTTTACTATGACTTCATTTTTAACTTTGAAATGATGTTATGGATACTGAAAATGATGTTGTCGTATCGGATATGAGATGAAATAAGGAACTTAAAACGATGCTGTTAAGTTCCTGTCGTTTAAATCTTTCCTCCATTTATTCACCTAAACAAAATCTGATGTAGCAAATACCGGAGGTCAGTTGTTCTACAAGTATAAAACTAATTCTGATATGAAAAAAACGATATATATTCTTTGTTTTCTCAGCAGTATTCTTATGTTTTCGCAGGAAATAAAAAATGATTCGGCAGATACTTCAGAAACAAAAGAGATCCAGGAAGTCATTCTGAAATCCCAGCGGAAAAAGCAGTTTGCAGATAAAGCGGTCTATACTTTTGATAAGGAAGCGCTGGAAAAGGCGCGGTATGCGAAAGATCTTCTCCGAACCCTTCCGGAACTGCAGCTGGATCCTGTTTCTAACTCCATCACGAGTACAAAGGGAGGAACGACGCTGTTTCTTATTAACGGAGTTGAAGCTACAGACCTTCAGATCCGCAGTGTGGCTCCTGGTGAAGTGGTGAAAGTGGAATATTATGACATTCCGCCTTCACGCTGGGCAACAAGAGCTGATATTGTAGTAAATATTCTGACGAAATCTACGGAAACAGGCTATCTTTTGGGAGCCGATTTTACTTCTGCACTGAATACCGGATTTGTAGATGCTTCAGCATATGCTAACTACACAAAAGGGAAAAATGATTTCGGACTTGAATACTCACTTAATCTGAGAGATTATGACAACAGGAAGGTGGAGAGTATTTATGATTATTATCTGAACGGGCAGCATTACCGTTCGGAAGAAAAAAGAACAGATCATTTCGGATATACCACACAGAATATTGCATTGCGTTACACCCGTATGGTTCCTGATAAATATACTTTTCAGGCTAAACTGAACATGGATCTGGTAAGCCGTTTTTCAAAAACAGAAGGGGAGAGCTTATTTACAAAGGACAATGTGAAGGAAATGCACGGGGTGTTTAAAAATTACGGATCAGATTATATCAACCCTAAGCTGGATCTGTATTATTCAAAAAAGATAGGCAGTAAAGATGAACTAAGCATTAATGCGGTAGGTTCTCATTACAATACGGATATCACAGAATTTGCTAAGGAATGGGTAGTCTCATCAGGAAGTTCTGTGTATGACAATGATATGATCCTGAAAACAGAACAGACTAATTTTGTGGTTGAATTAGCCCATAATCATGACTTTAAAGCAGGAAAGTTATCATCTGGCTACCGTATTTCGAGTTCTTCCATTTCTAATGATCTGAATAACCTTGCAGGATATTCACAGTATAAAGTTAATTATAGGGAACAGTATTTTTATACCGAGTTTTCAGGAAAAAAAGATAAATTCAGTTACAGGCTTGGTGCAGGACTTACTAATATTCATAATAAAAGTGCTGAAAATGTTTTTAACGAATGGTCTTTTACTCCAAGACTTATTTTAGGATACCAGCTGAAAAATAATCAGAGCTTTAGATTTACGGGAAGTTATACTCCGGTAAGCCCCGGAAGTAATGCACTCAGCAGCAATGTTGTACAACAGGCACCTAATATTGTAAGACGGGGTAATCCTTTTTTAAAGTCGCAGCAGGTACTTTCCAATAATTTAATTTATTCCCTGAACAATCAGTACTTTGATTTCAATGCTTCCCTGTTTTACGTGTATACAGATAGAGTCATCAATCAGTATTATGTTCAGGATGATACTTTCGGAGGCTATGCACTGACTTATGAAAATGCTAAGAACGGGCAAAAATACGGACTGCAGCTTACCGGATCCTATAAGCCTTTCGGAAATAGCCTGCTGGTAGTGAAAGCGATGATATCTCCGGTATCAGAAATGATCAGGACAGCATCCGGAGAGCTGATCAGAAATAATTATTTCTCCAATTATGTAGTAGCGTCTTCAGAATATAAATCTTTCACTCTGCAATATATGTTCAATATTCCGGTGTATACTTTAAACGGGGCTTTCCTTAATACCAATGAGAACAAAAATCACGTTTTTGCCAACTATAAACTGAAAAGCTGGACATTTACCGCAGGAATGTACTGGATAGGAATGCCTTCAGAGTACAAAACGAAAAGCCTTCCGCAAAGTTTAGTGAGCTACAATAGTGATACGAAGATTATGAATAACAAATCCATGTTTGTTTTAGGGGTAAGCTTCGATTTCTCCAAAGGAAAGAAAACTGAAATCCAGAGAAAGCTGAATAATGATACGGCTCCTGCTGCTACATTCTGATGTCTGTCAGAAACTGATTCATAAAAAATCCGTTTAGAAATGTTCTGAACGGATTTTTTATTTAAAGCGGTTTACCCTTTTTTATTAAACCACAAAAGCCACAAAAGATTGAGATACTTTATTTAAAGTTGATCATTACTATGGAAAGAGAGAACACGTAAGCCTTTAAAAATCTTTTATTTTTTGAGAGCTTTTATGATATCATAACATCTTTAAAATAGCTTTTGTGACTTTTGTGGTTAAGTGTAAAAAAGTTTGTTGAAAAAAAGTTTTATTTTTTAATGAATTTCGTCGTTTCCTTCTTAGAATCTTTTCCTGAAACTTCTATGAAATAAGAAGCTGCCGGAAGCTCAGAAACCTGTACTTTTCCGGATTGAATATCCGATGTTTTGATGAGTTTTCCGTCTAAGCTGTAGATCTTAGCAGTAGAATAATTTGCGTTTTCCCCTGTAAACCCGATAAAATCCTGTGCAGGATTCGGATACGCCCTGAAGCTTTGTTTTTTTACAGCTTCTCCGGTGCCAAGGAAGGTAACGTTCAATGCCTGTGCCGCAGTGGTTGTCTGGTTCATGTTAAGAGCAGGAACATTGATGTTGGCGCTGGTATAAGACAGTAAAGGTGCTTTGTAGGTACTGCTGTAATACAGGTAAGAGGTATTGGTAATGGTTCCGGCCGGGAAAGGGCCTACCGTCAGATTAAAAGTCTGAACTGATTTGATCCTTAAAACATTGGTGTAGGTATTAGGTCCGATAATCAGAGTTCCGGCAGCATCCGCAGAGATATTAATATTGCCGCTGAAATTTCCGGAAGCCGCTGTTGAAGTGAAGGTTCCCTGTGCTGTATCAGTCTCCGTATAGCCAAAGGCAGCGGGATACGATATATAAGTTCCGTTGTTTGCCGCAAAATTTAAAGTGGCATCAGGAGTAATAAGTCCGGTAATTTCCAGCTTTGAAGCGGTTTGTTTAAATAGGATAGTGTTACCTCCACCTGTCATTTTAATAGTAGAACCGGGATAGGTTGTGGTTTCTGTTGCATCAGGAGACGAGTATACCGTTGGAGATGCAGCGCCTTGTGTTAAAGAAGCATTGTTGAATACCACATTGTTGCCGGTTGCAGAATTATCTACTGTTCCGTTAATGATTATATTATTTACCGTTTCGCCAACAATAGGGTCGTTAAATGCTTTGGTAATCGTAGTTTGTGCAGAACAAAGCCCGAAAGCAGTGAGTGCCAAAAGTAGAGTTTTTTTCATGGCCATATTTTTTGCTAAAGTTAAACAAAAACAAGATTTGATTTTAACATAATCTATTTTTAATTAGAAATTTTCAATAAAAATAGCCATTCGTTTTACCGGATGGCTATTCTGTACGTTAAATATAGGGTTTTGTTAATCTATACTAGTTACTGATCATTGTACGGTAAGCGTGGATATCCTCAATGGTTACAACGCTCATTTCTCTTTGGATGGCAAAATCAACGATTTCCGGAAGCCTGGCCATTGAGCCGTCTTCATTGGTCAGTTCGCAGAGTACGGCATCATCACCCAGATGGGCAAGCTTTACAAGATCAACACTGCCTTCAGTATGTCCGCGTCTTTCGAAAACACCGTCTTTTTTAGCAATTAAAGGAAAAACGTGTCCCGGGCTTGCGATATGGTCAGCCTGCGCATCTGCTGCGATTGCGGTTCTGATGGTTGTTACGCGGTCTTTAGCCGAAACTCCGGATTCTACACCTTCTCTGGCTTCAATAGATATGGTAAAAGCGGTCTGATTTTTAGAGTTGTTATTTTCCACCATCGGACGGAGGTTCAGGTGCCTGCTTTTTTCTTCAGAAATGCATAGGCAGACAATACCGCTGCATTCGCGGATCAGCAGTGCCATGTCCTGTTCTGTAATGGTGGATGCGGGAAAGATGATATCACCTTCGTTTTCACGGTTTTCATCATCTACTAAAAGAATTCCTTTTCCCTGTTGTAGTTTAAGAAGTGCGTTTTCTACACGTTCTGTGGAGGTTGCTCCAAATTTTTCTAATAATTTTTCCATGTTATTTTACTTTTAGAAGGTAAAACAGTCTTCGGTACATGGAAATGAAATACGGCACAATAAGCCCGTAAGGAATCTTACTGACCGTTTCATTTTCTTCTCCCATCCAGACTTTAACTGTCGGTTCCGGAATTTCACCAGATCAGTCCCTTCAAAAGAAAGGAGTCGCGGACTGTAACCGCCGGTAGGGAATTTCACCCTGCCCCGAAGAAAACTTATTCTAAGTTTTGCTGTATGTTTACTTTAATTTTTTTGTTTCACTATTTTCTATTTAACGTACAGACCGCTAATTTCGGGAAGTTTTTTGAAATGGAGAAGTATTTTAACGGTTAATCTGCTCAACGGGATATTGAATGTCTTCTCTCTGTGTGTTTTTTATATGAACTTGAGTGGATAATCTGTTTTTTAGGATTTGAATGAACTTCTATCATTGAACAATTCAAATCTAAATATTAAATTTCTGAATAGAGAAATGAAGGCTAAAATAAATCTGTATCTAACAAAGGTAATTCTTCTTTTGCAGGATGGTTCTTAAAATCAATAAAATCCCTGAATTCAGGGAGGTCATCACAGAAAATAATATCGAAAGTAAAACGGTTATTTCCATAAAGCCCTCTGTGGATCATGTTGGCTGAGAAGATAAGCAGGTCACCTCTGTTTAACGGTATTTTCTTTCCTCTTTCCAGATCATCCCCCGGCTTTCTGCCATTCATTGAAAGCCTGGTTTCCTGTTCTTCTTCCAGATCCCATTCTCTGTGAGTTCCGGGAATCAATTCAATGCCGGATTCTGCTTTTAAGGGAATTCTGAAATGAAGAACATTTTGAGTTATAATATTTTTCTTCTGTTCTTCAATGGTCATTCCGGTATACTGTATGTCACGGTGCCAGTAATTAGTCTGGCTGTTGTTCAATGGATCAAAAAATAGTTGGGTATTGAGGAAAACGGCTTTTCCAGGGAAAAGAGTGTGAACAAGTTGTGAAATTTTTTCCTGAGAAATAAACCTGAGGAGATCCAGCCTTTCCTGCCTGGTAATCTGTTGAGCTGAGGTAATGCTGTGGCTGTTAATAGCTCCGGCTTTATAATCTGAGTCATTATATTTCAGCCATGTCTGATGAAAGGTATGAAGAATCTTTTCCAGAGGCTGCAACTCTTCTTCAGAGAAAAACTGCTTTAAGTAAACGTATCCCTGCCGATTATAATGTTGATTTATACTCATAATGACTTTTTATCGTTGTTTTTGAAATATTGCGTGTGCAATTTCATACCATCTTTCAAGCAGTAAATCAGTGTATATTTCTTTATCAAGACCGTAAGATCCCAGGGCATAGCCATCGTTCCATTCTACCAAAGCCGTATTGCCGTTGGATAAAACGCCAAAGTCAATGCCGTATCCTTTGGTTTTTTCCTCCGAATTTTCAAGATCATTTACAGCATTCCGGATGACTTCCATATTGGGCTGGTATTGCTCATCACCATCATATAAACGCATTCCGACAATCTTTGAGTTATTGACAAAAATCCTGTATTCTGCTTTCCAGTCTACTGATTCTGAACAGTAAAGTTCCGTGTTTTTTGAGAATTCGGATAAAAGATAAAAATCAGAAACTGATTCTATTCTGAATCCGGTGAAAAGCTTTGTGTCAGATTTTGGTTTGACAAAAACAGGCTGCAGGTCTCCGTCCATATTTTTCAAAAAATCACGTATGGTGGTTGTCCAGATATTTCGCTGCAGATATGGATGAAGGCATTTAGGGTAGCAGTCAGATGGAGGATTAATTTTATATTTTTTGAAAATTGAGGAAAAAACAAAATGATTTCCGGCAACAAACGTGGTATGGTCGATATTCAATTGATTTCTGAAAATCTTTTTATCCGTGAAAAGTTCGTATCCGATATTTCTTTTTTCCAATACATCAATCACGTCCTGATGTTCAGGTTCCAGTTTTTTATTGCCGTATTCATGGATATAAGCTTTTTCTATCATTGTTTTTTAATACCGTATCAGGGTGTTCTTAATATTTTTTCCATCTTCTTTCCTTTGGCCAGCTCGTCAATAAGTTTATCCAGGTACCGGATATTTCTCATCAATTCATCTTCAATATCTTCTACACGGTATCCGCAGATAACACCTTTGATGAGGGAAGCATTTGGATTGATTTGAGGTGCCTGTTCAAAAAATGTTTTAAAATCGGTTTTGTTATCTAAAATTTCCTGCAGGCTCTTTTCATCATATCCGGTCAGCCAGAATATGATTTCATGAACTTCATCTTTTGTACGGCCTTTTTTCTCTGCTTTTTGAATATAGTGTGGATATACACCGGAAAAAGCCATCGCAAAAACTTTTGTATTCTGCATGTTTTCTATGGTTTATTGTAATTCTTTAATGACTTTGTCCAGTATACGGTTGAATTCTTCCGGTTTCTCCAGCATCAGATAATGACCGGTTCCAGTAATGTCTATACAATCATAATTTTTTAAATACTTCCGGTTATTTTCAAGGTGGGTAGGGGAGTTATCAGAATTGATGGCTCTTACCGGAATCTTAACCTGCTTCGCAATGTCTCTGAAATCCGTTTTGTACAAAGGTAAAAGAAGGCTGATTGCCGTTTCCGGTTCGTTCTGTAAAAATTCGCTTTGGAGTCTTTCTTTTACTGCCACAGGTGTTTTTTCCGCAAACAGGTATTGAGGAAGAATATTTTCTACCGCATTTTTAAAATCGCTCCTGTAGTGGGTAAATAAAAACTGTTCTGCCTGTTCTTCTGAAAAATATTCGTCCAGGTCTTTTAGGGTATCTACCAGAATCAGGGATTTTACTTTTGGTATTTTTAAAGCTGCTTCAAGAACATATGCTCCGGACATAGAATGCCCGACAAGTATGATTTCGGAGGAACTGATGCTGTCAGCCACAGCTTTGATATCATCAGCATAGCGGGTGCTGGTCCAGTCCTGTCTCGAAGTATCTGATTTTCCATGTCCGGCAAGATCCATGATTACCATGTGATACTGATCTTTAAAATAGTCCAGTTGGTCTTTCCACCATTCACTGTTGCCTAACCATCCGTGAATAAAGATGATGGAAGGATTTCCGCTTCCTGATTCGTGATAATAAATTTTCTGTCCGTCTGAGGATACTGCATATTTTTCCATGGAAATTATTTTGTCCGGGGTTGCTGTATTTCTTTAAAAAACTAAATTACAAAAAATCAGCCTGTATAGCCATCTGGAATATAAAAATATAAAATGGCTGCAGAAGTTTGTGAGATCAGTGGAGAGGATGCGCGGAAGGTTGAAATGAATGTCGCTATAGGTAAACGTTATAGGTTTCTGAAACCTATAACGTTTTTGAAATGTTTAATATACCGTAATTAAAATAATCTGCGTTATCTGCCGGCCTGCGATCATGAAATTTTACCATAGATCAGCATTATGCCTGGTGTATTTCAGGGAATTACCATTTCCAGATTTGCGGTTCATTATTCCAGATCAATAACCTGAAATCTTCATAATGATTCCCGTTGCCGATAGTGTGGGTATCCCGGTGCCCTTTTCCTAATTTCAGTTTGTGCAGCATTCCTGAACAGGAACCTACCCAAAGGGTTTTTTCATCTTCTGAAAGTGTCATTCCGCTGATGGTTGAACCTAAAAAATGTCTCCAGAGCTGGTTTCCTTTTTTATCAAAAGCTTTGATATAGCCGTACGCGTCCCCAAGAATATAAAAATCTTTTGTGGAAACTCCGGTATATACTCTCATTTCCTCATTTATGTAGATAAAGTCGTCGCTGTGTGTATAGGCTTCAATAGCTGCACCTTCATACTGATCTGAATTAATGGCAATCGTGATTCCGTTGTAGAAATGGCAGGAATTGGTAATCAGCTGGCTGTCGTCTTTAGAAAATAGGCAGAAATGGGGATAGGAGGACTGGGGGCCTACAGATCCTATGTTATTGCCTTCTGAATCCAGTATCCTGTGATCATAGTTCTGGTCTCCCACAACAATATAGGTATTATCATGGGAAAGGGTGGCATTTTCCATATCGATATCCGGAGACCAGTCTTCTTCATTGTCTTCATTGATGGGATGAATTAGTTTCTCACTGTCTTTTGAAGCGAGATAAATACCGTTTGAAGAAACGATCAGAACCTTGCTTCCGTCATTGAACGGGATCATTTCTGTAATGCCCGAATCTATTGTTTTGTCAAATGAGAATTCCTGAATCAGTTCGCCGTTCCAGTTTTTATATAGTGAAATAGTCTCTTCACGGGCTATGGCGAAGATATTTCCCTGTTTAGACTTTCCTATGGCATGGATGTTTTCATCGAGCGGGATGATCTGGTCATGATCAAGAAGGTAGGCCTGTCTCTTTTCGTAATGAGCTCCGGTTACGAAAACTATTTTTTCATCTTCAATATAATGCATCTGCTCGATACTCTGGGATTTCTCTTTCATTAACGGAATCATGGGAGCATGGGCGGGAGGAAACTGTTCTCTGAAACGTTCTGTGTCATCATTCAGATTGGCTGTTTTCAGCAGTTCGAAAACTTCGGTTCCCAAATGGTCTCTTTTATCCTGTGGTTCTTCACCTTTCCAGTTTTCCCAACCGTTCTTTTCACCGAATTCAACCATTTCATTGATTGCTGTTGCATAGTGTTCTCCTTCTGAGAACCATTCTTTTTGGATTGTAGTGTTTTGCATGAATTCTTATTTTTTATCCTGTTCAGGGATTATGGTAAGATAATTATTTTATTTGAAATATACCGGGTTATCGTGGCTGCCGTTGATCTTTATATAACTTCCAATCAGCAGAAGCGGGTTGATGGTTCCGGTTTTCCGGGCGGTGAACTCAAGGCTTATGATACTCAGCTTTTCATCCGGTTTAAAAAGCTTTTCTTTGGGAATTGAATAGCTTCCGTCTTTTCCGATATTCAAAGTGTCGGTTTTTCCCGGAGTGGCAATGGTTATATTAGGATTTTCTTTGTCTTTTTTATCAAAAGTTTTTGAGATATAGAGTTTATTTACATCATAAAGACCAGACCAGCGTATTGAGAAATTCTGGCTGGTTGTACTTTCAGAGGTAGTGATATGGGAAGGATCGCTTATTTTCAGGGCATTAATACTTCCCAAAACGAATTTTTTACCGTTGGCCAGCTGGATTTCAACCTGGTACAGCCCATTTTCAGGAGGAATATTTTCAAGCCTGTATTGATAGCTTTTGGTATAGTAGAGCTGTTCTATGATTTTATATTCTGCTTTTTTCTGATTTACTGATACGGTAATTGAATCACTACCGATTTTTTTATCTTTTTTATCATATAAAGCTACTGATATTATATTGTCTGCCTGGTCTGTTAAGCTCTGGTAGATATCAATTTCTGCTTTTATATCAGAAATATCCGTGATTTTTGATGCAGGAACAGGCCCGGAGCAGGAGATGAAGAGAGTCATCAACATACTCAAAAGATTTAAATGCTTCATAATAGGTTATTTTGAATTAACCGGAATATTTTCAGCTCAAAAGGAATTTTTCTGACTGATTCTCAATCATCAGTTCCGCTTTGATAACGTAAGTTAGGGTCAGGAACAGCTTTTATAATATTTTGTGGGATCATTCTTTCAGTCCTGAATTTATTTTTTGTGAAATTTATAAGCTTTCTATATATTTTTCATAGCCGCTTTTTTGCAGCAGGTCTCTGGCTGTTAAATGGTAAACGTCTTTCCAGGAGTTCTGGCCGTTCTTTTCCACATATTTTTCGATAATTCTGAATCCCATCCAGTAATTGATATTTTTCGGCGCGTCCGGAAAGAGCTTAATCTTATCATTCTGCAGCAGTGGATTTTTTCCTGAAGTGTCAGCGAAATATTTTTTTAATTGGTTGAAAAGTCCTTTTTCATGCTGTATGAACCAATCCCATTCTTTTTTAGAAAGGTGTACGGTTTCATGTTTTTGAAGTTTTCCCTCAAAGAATGCATAGGTAAAATAGCAGGCAAATCCTTCATCAATGGTTTGGTTCAGGGCAGAGACATGATCCGGATCAGCGTTTCTGAATTTTTCATAAACCATATGGTTTAATTCATGCGGAAGATCTTTTTTTAAAACGGCAGGAATTTCTATTCCTTTATTATTGAGTTCCAAAGCAAACTGGTCGTTGGAGCATCCCCCGAAAGCGATTCCCGTAATGGGGGTGAAAATTAAGCTTATTCTGGCTTTAGGCTGATAAGGAACCAGCTTGCTGAACCTGACAAGAGTTTTCTTAAATGTTTTTTTCAGATTAATATTTAAAAGAATGCCGGCCTTCTCTTCAAATATCTGTCTGTTTTTCTGATAGAGGCTGTTATTCCATTCAGCCATACCCCTGGCCGTATTGAATTGATGGGCATTTTCATCCCCGAATATTACGGCATAACAGCTGTCCCAAAGTTTCTGATGAGGTTTATAAACATTGTTGATGATTCTTGCCGAATCGTACTGACCGTTTTTATGGGCAAGCATCTGGTGCTTAAATGAATTAAGGATGACAATATTTCCCACTTTTACACTGTCTTCTACCTCCTCAAGCTTATTATAATTGAAATTATGGTCATGAGTGCGGGTTGCGCAGGAAAAAATGGCCAACAGGGATAGGACCGGAATAATGTTTTTCATTGAGTTTTTATGGTTAGCTTTTTAGTTTTTTTGTTGGGATAATCGGTTTTAATTGTTAATTATATTCATGTTTTATTGCTCAGGTAAACTGAAATGTAAAATATTTTTTGCCGCAGTGTCTGCATTCAAAAGAAGCAATTTCATGTAAGCTTTCAGGACTTCCGTATTTTCTGAAGTCATAATATTTACTTTTCTCTTTGATTCCTTCTTCCCAATAGATATTGTTCTCACTGATCTTATATAATTCTTCATCATTCCCAGGGTAGCCTGTGAATTCGGTAATATCTTTACAGCACAGGGGCTGGTCCGGACGTTGCAAAAATAGGGGAATATCAGGAGACTGGTTGTATTTTTTTGCTAATATTTCTTTGTGTTCAGCTTTTTGTACTTTAGTCAGAGATTGTGAATCAAGATGTTTTTCAATGGTTTCCATATAAAGAAAATCGCATGTGTGAACTAAAGGCTTAGTTTTCAGACATTCATAGCACACTGCATAAATACCATCATCCACTGTTCCGTCCTCCAGGGTAACCTTTCCCTGGTATGGGTACAGATCAACTCCTGTTTTTTGACAGACGTGACATTCTGTGTAGCCATCATCAAGATTTTTAACGGCCTGGTTCGATATGAGTTCAAAAAGCTGCCCCATTTTGTTGGTTAGTTATCGGGAATATCAATCTTCAATGGCTTCAATACCCTGTTTTTTCAGTTCTTCAAGGTGATCTTTCATAGTTTTAAGCTGTTCTGCGGAATGCCCCTGCCATTCCATAACTTCTCCCATTACTCTGAACGGATGCAGTGAACGGTAAGATCTGGTAGGGTTGCCCGGAAATTTTTTATCGGTAAGGTTAGGGTCATCCTCAATGGGCCCCGTAGGTTCAACAATGTAAATTCTTTCCTTTCCTTCTCCCTGAGCGAGTTCTGCGCCCCATGTTGCGGCTTCCAGCGTGGCAGTAAGATAAATATATTTTGCTTTTCTGTTGCTTCCGTAGTTGGAGCTGAAACCGGGTTCAATAAGATCACCGGTTTTCAGATCTGCCTTGGTTCCGTGATAATAGATCACCGGATCCTGGATGGTATCTGAATTCATTGCTTTACTGTTTTTATTTCTGATCTTTATAAATATTCCAGAAGTTATAATCTGTCATAGGAGCATCTGTTATACCAATGTTTCTTCCCATGGTTACAATCTGTCCTCTGTGATAGGTTCCATGGATGATGGCATGCTG
Organism: Chryseobacterium indologenes; assembly: GCF_001295265.1. GTDB lineage: Bacteria > Bacteroidota > Bacteroidia > Flavobacteriales > Weeksellaceae > Chryseobacterium > Chryseobacterium indologenes_A. The sequence goes on from NZ_LJOD01000003.1 coordinate 76,225, forward strand.
AATGTATTCATATTTGGAAAAATCGCACTGGAACCATTGGGATTCTATCTTTACATTTTGAGCAAGATCTTCTTCGGAAAGCCCTTCAACATATTCCATTAATTTCCGGGAATTGTCTTTGATGCCGTTGAAAATTTCATCTTTTGTCACTGCTGCTGCGGTGGCTTCAAAATCAAAATCATTGCCTTCGGAGATGTGACTCCACCAGTACTCCTGGGTCTGCCAGATATGATGCAGGGTTTTTAAGATGGTCGGGAAGCTTGAAGGAGTTTCCTGATTGAGCTGTTCATCAGATTTTGTGGCCAGCCAGTCGATGTATTTCCCAACTACCCAATTGTTGTACTGAACGGTGTGGGTGATTAATGTTTTAAGGTTCATAAGTATTGTATTTTGTGGTTGGTTTTGTTCATTATTTACAGCTCAAAATGCCGGTTTTGATCGTGATTTTCCGGATTTACCAGTGATTTATTGCAATAGGTTGCTGTTTCAAAATCGTTAATGCTGATGGATAAAAATGAGATGTCCGGAAATAATTCTGTGAGGCCGGTGATGATCTTTCTGGAAAGGACTGCTTTCTGTTCCGTATTCCGCCCTTCCATGATGTATCCGAAAATATGGATGAAATTCTTTTTATCTTCTCCGAGCCGGTAATACTGATAGGGGCACAGGCGTACTTTGATGTCATTCACGGCAAATAATCCGGTGGATTCAGCAGTTTTGTATACGACATCCATAATTTCATCAGGCGTTTTCAGCCGGATAATATCCTGTGAGCAGTCTATAACAAAGTGAGGCATGGTGATGAGGTTAACGGGTTGGATGTCGCAGCATTATGGTTAATAAGCTTTGTCGAAATTAGTAAAAAAGATGGTATGAAAAATATAATGTCAGAAAAATATTTTTAATGCATAGGTTCTGTTACTCCAATCATAATTCCGAAATCTCCGTCTTTCTGGACCCAATTCTTTTCAGGAAGAAAGGTTCTTGAAACAAATCCGTCAAGATATAAGGCAGAGTGGCAGCCCATGTCTTTAAAAAGTGAGGCAAAGTTGTAAAAATTGATTTCTTTTTTAGACATTGCAAAAATGATTTCCCCGTTTTCCAGAATTCCTACACCGTTCCTGATGTTCAGATTTTCAGAATGCTGCTGAAAAGCCGGATTAATTTTTCCTTTGATAAGAAGCATCGGTCCGGATTGGGTTGCATATTTCACGTCCGGTGATGGAATGAATTTTTTAGTTTCGGTAATTTCCGGCTTATTGTTTTGGGTAATGTAAAAGATCCCGTTGGGCGGAAGATAAAAATTTCCGTTTCCTGTTGAGGTGTCTATAGGGTGGAGGGTTTTAAAATTCTCAATATAAAGGCCTTTAGGAGAATTATCAGGCTCAAACATACCTCCGTTCATGGCGAATATTAGCTTTTCATTCTGTGAGACAGTGTAATGTTTCAGATTACCGAGGCTTCTGATGATTTCATTTTTATGATTCTTCCAATATAACCGGGTATTTTGTTTTTGAGGATCTACCTGATAGATCACAAAATTTTCTTCATTCCGGATCTTTTCTTTACAGGAAAACAGCAAGAAGAACAGGATTGATACATAAAAAATGGTATTGAGTTTCATAGAAATATCGGAGGATTAATAAAAATTACTGATTTATTCCGTGTCAGTTAAAATCCATTCTCCGTTATCATATTCATAGGTTTTTGAAATAGAACTCGAATTGATCATTATTGTTACCTGTACTTTATAGCCGGGCAGGTTTCTAAATTTGAAATAAAGCGTATCGTAGGAATAATTTAATACCTTATTGTAGATAAAATTAGTTTGTAATACCAGGTCTTTATCCTGTTTTTTTTCAGCGAGATAAAAGAATTTTTCATTTCCTTTATTTACTTCCAGATCCTTCACCAGGCCGGTTTTGAATTCTTTATATGAACTGAACTCTTTTTCCCAGTCCGCTCCGAATAATCTGTTGGAAATACTGAATCCGAAATTTTTTTTTACCGGGAACAATAATTTTTTCGTTGAGAACTTTCGACAGGGAAATAAGATCATCATATGTCCAGTTCCGGCCACTGTAAAACGGGTTGATTGTATTGTATTCTTTTTTACAGATGAATTTGTCTTCATCCATATTACCACATACTGTGTTGCTGTAGGTAACGTAAAATAATATAACTTCTCCTTTGAAATCAGAATTTTTTAAATCATTAATAATGACAGGCGTTAACTTTGTGAAGTCCATATTTTTTGCTTCTTCAGATAGCTGATGGAATAGTGCTTTATTTTTTTTCTGTATTTTCTCACATTTTCTCAGCTCAGCTTTTGTGGGTACGTAGCTGTTATAATAGGAAAGGGTATCTTTCTTTTTCTGGGAAAAGCAGGAGAGTGAAATCATGAAGAAAAAGAATAATAAGTTTTTCATAGGTTATTTTTTACGTTCAAATTGAATAATAGAAGGAGATATTTCAGGTGCTCATTTCAATATTATCCCAATCGGAGTTTTTATTAATAAGCCATTCCAGAGCTTTTCTCCTTTCGTATACCAGACCTTCATTGATCTTTGCCTGCTGTCCTTTAATTCTTTCATCTACACAGTACCAGTGCAATCGGTAATATAAATCCAGCATTTCGTACATTTCATCATCGGTTTTTAAGGTTGATAATTGGGTTATTTTTTCATTATCATCGTTTTTTTCGAGGTTAGGAAGCATAGAGGCCATTTCATCACTGCACCATTGGGTTTCATCAAGATGGGATATCAGGCCGGTTGCCCACATTAAAGCCCAAAGGCCTTCAAGATACCATCTCAGGGAATTGATCTCATACTCTGTTAATTCGTCATTGTCTTTCAGAAGGATTTCATGTTCCCAGTTGGAAAGATGTTGAGTCAGACCGTTCTGATCGATCCATTTTCTGATGATGGTGACAGGCGCTTCAAATGAAATATTAATGAGAGCATTCATTACGCCCATTCTACCTTTTATCTCTTCTATGGTTCTGGTATTGGGATCTTCCAGAATAGGCAGCCAGGAATTGAATCGGTATTGCCTGCTTTCGATCAGCTGGTTGTTGCGTTCTCTCGTTTTAATTTTTTGTTCTTCGGTCATTGGTGATTGTTTTTAATTAAAGCTTTTCTGCTATAAAGATAAGCCACAATTTTTATACTTAAATTTTTTTAGGAACAAGCATTACTTGAATGATTGGTATGTCTATTATCATTTTTTGAATGTATAATTTAAGTATTACTAATCCTGTTATTATAATGAGAGCTAAAGCTACTAAGATGATTATCATTGTCTTTTTATATTTTTCTTCTTTGATAAGCGTTAATCAAATATAAATTTAAAATTCCGATGAGCCACCAGACAGGAAATTTAAGGAAGACATAGAGAACATTAAATCCGTCAACTATTTCAAACTTGTTATGTACATTAGCCAGTTCAATTTTGCAGGAAATCAAAGGAATAATGATGAACAGCAGGATTCCGGTAATTACTTTATTCAATTTGAAACCTTTTTTCCTGTGCAGGACATATAGAATTAAATTGAATGAAATAAGAAGCAGAAAATCAGAATAGCTGAAAAAGGTAAAAGGTTCTGCCGGTTCTCTGAAAAAGTTTGTCATGATTTTTGTTTTCGAGCATGATGATCGTGCTTTTCGGTGTAGAAAATTACAGAAAAAGATATACCTTCTTTTATCTTATCAGTTTTTTAACAGCCTTTTTATATTCCTGTTCAAAATTCACCGATTCACGATCCTCAATGGTGTACTTTAAATCTTTGACCTTGTCACCGGTAATTTTATATAAGTTCAGATAATTTGTCCCTGACACTACATAGCTTTCAACCCATTTGTATTTCGGATTGTAAACAGGATTTTTAACGGATTCAAAATTCATGACTTTCTTAAACGTTTTGTTTTTATGGTCGAATAGATAAAGATAATAGGTCCAGTTGCTCCTTACGTCAGAAATATTCTGAACAAGAAGGTCTTTTATTCCGTCACCGTTGAAATCTTCAAATTGGATTTCGCCCACTTTGCTGTAAACCTGGTCTTTTAAGATTGTTTTTTTGTTTTTATATACGGTTAGGCTGTAGTACGGTGTTTTATCATCAAAGCTTTTTGCAGCGGTTAAAGACACCACGATGTTTTCTTTTGGGTAGATGCTGTCTGTTTTGATCTGCTGATTATTTTGCGCCCTTAGAAACAGGGAAAACAATATCACTATAAAGAAAGGTGCTTTCCATGAAATATTAATCCTGAGCTTCTCCATAAGCCCGTATGTATGCAATGTTTTTAATTCCGGATTATTTTCTCTGTTTACTGTTTCCTCATTGGATATTGAGATTTCAATAACAGGAATGAGTTCTACGATGGTTTGTTCCATAAGGGTGTCGTTTAAGCTGTGTATTATTCAATTTTTCCTCTGAAATATCCGTCAGCCTGATAGATGGAGTCCTGAATATGGGAGTGTATCTCAAGCTCTATTTTTCCAAAGATACTGTCTCCTTTTTTATATTCCGGTGTAATTCAGGATGAGTTTTTGCTTTTTGACAGAATATCTGTCCCGGTCCAGAAAATCAAAAGGTTTCACGTTGTCTGTGTAGGTTTCAGTGGAGGAAGAAAACCAGCTGCCTATTTTCAGGATCTCTATATTTAACCCGGAATATCCGTCACCGCTGTTGAAATGTAAGGTAAGTCCGTTTTCATGTATTGAAGGATGAAAATTAAAGCCTACAGTGTCGTTTTTTACTTTATGGTTAAAACTGAAATCGGTACTTATTGCTGAAGAACCGGTATTTAAAAGTCCAGGGTCAAATACTTTTTTATTGAGTTTTTTTATTTCAGGGGTATTGGCTATGGAGCTCCGGTATTCAACTTTATTAAATTTTAGAAAGAAAAATGCAGTAAAGATAAAAGCCAGGGCAATAATAAGGATTAAAAATATTTTTAAGGTGTTTTTCATTTCACAGTCATTAATTTCCCCAACAGTGCAGGAAGCCTGGTTTCGGGATTAATCTCATCATTGTTCCAGTAGCTCATTACGCAGCTTACATTTTTATCTCTTACGGTTGCCGCTACATAATAAACCGTCAGATTTTTTCCGCCTGACATTCCTGCTAAGGCTCCGGTAACTCCGGTAAAATCATAAAGTATTTTTTTAGCTTTTACAGGAACCCCTTCAAATTCAATATCCACCATTTCTTCAGATGTTACTTTACCTATTTTTTTCGATTTGGTGATGTTGAACTGATTCTCCACAGCTTCTTTTGCATCATCCAGGGTTCTGTGAACGCTCCAGTTCATTTCCCCTGCATACGGACATTGAACGATATTGATGGAAGTCCAGTAACATCCGCCTCCCAATTCAATTTTTCTTCCGGCGAAATTGATGGAACTGATGCTCATGGGAGAAAAATTGTCTTCAGGAATTTTCTTTTTCATAATAGCATTCACAAGTTTTTCTTCCGTTTCTTTATCTGTTGTTCCGATTTTGATAAACCAGACCACAGTGATCGTTTTGTCCGGATTTTCTACAAAATAATAATGGTTGGTCTGGGAAAAATCTGCGGAAATCTTTTGTTGTTTTGTTACCAAAAAGTTGTTGAAGCTAATGTTGCTGTCTTTCACTTTTGCATCAGAATCCGAGATCTGATGTTTCCGGAATACTTTTTTTAGGCCTTTTTCATCAAATGTGTTAGAAAAGGCTTCGCTGGTTACACTGTATCCGTCAATATTGTACCATATTTTTCCGTTGTTTTTTAAGGCACTCAGTCTTTCAAAGATGTTGTTTTCCTGTGAGAAACAAACAGAAAAAACAAGAATGAACAGAAGATTTACTATTTTCATGATATTGAGACCTGGTTATTAGAAAACTAAGTTAAGTAAAAAATGAATTCAAAAATCAATTGATGTGTTGCGGAATAGAATTAAATTATTGATTTTGAGCAGATTTTTTGAATATTATCCTTTGTTTTTACTATTTTTTATTTAAAATGCGGTTGACTTCTTCTTCAATTTCCTTCTTTTCCATTACTTTTTCCGAGATAGAAATTTGAATTTTCGTTTTTTTCCAGAACGGGTAAAACAAAAGGGAAGTTGTGCCGATATTCACACCTTGTGAATTTGGAAATACTATTTCAACAGTTGTTTTAAAAACGGTATTTCCTTTTATATATTCGGTGGTTCTGATGGGATGGGTCAATAGATCGAAGACCTGAGCTATTCCGTCTTCCAGATTGTTGTATTGGTCACTGAAATGCGTATGGTTAAGCCCGTAACCAACTGTCAGTTCGGAATGATCTGCCATCAGCCAAAATGATGAACCTGTTAATTCCAGAGTTTCATTTCCGTGTTCTTCAGAAACTGTAATTTTATCCCCCAATTGCTGTTGAAGGAGCTCTTTAATTTCGTTAAATTTTCTATGGTGACGTTCCATGAAAGCATTCTATTTATGAATTCTTAGCCTTTTTTATCTGATACAATAATCCTGCAGCCAGTCCGGTAACACCTCCTATATATCCGAAATTATGGACGGAACCTACATTGATAAAACTCCGGATGTCCCTAGTTCCGGCTGGAATATACCAGTTAATATTTTCCTGTGATAAAAATAAAACGGCAAACCCATAGCCCAAAATCCCTGAAATAAGAGTGATGCAGATATTGATCAGGATTGATGTTACGGTTACTTTCAAAACTTTTTCCGGATCAAGAAATAACGAGATGAAAGCATAAGCTATTCCTAAAAATAATCCTACCCACCAGGCTGCCAGAAACCCGATGATCCCTACTTTTATCCTTACCTTCAGATTGAGGTCTTCAAATCCGAATTGTTGGAATTTAAGAAGCGTATAATATTCGGGTGAAATGGTGTAGGTGATCTGATCATGCAGTATTCCGTAAACTCCTGCGGATAGAGTGGAAATAAGGATGATCAGGATAAAATTGATGAGTTGTTTCATTGTGATTCAGGCTTCGTTTTAAGATGGAATACTTATGAAAAAATCTTTGATTTTTTCCTTAATTAATCTTAATACTTAAAAGGATCTTAATGTTTTAAAAATTTGAACAGGTTCTTAAAGTCCGTCAAAAATTCCGCCTATAAAATCTCCGATTCCTTCAAATATATTTCCGAATACTTCTCCAAAATCCAGCCATGAGGAATCAATATCAGCATCGGGAAGATCCGGAATTTCAGATTCGCCATGTACTGATAATCCCTGAAGCATTTCTGTTTTCATGTCAGTATAGTCACAGGTTTCCCCTATTTGTTGATGGTAGCGTGTGAAATCGGAGTGGGAAGAATATACACTCATAGCCCAGCAGGAAAAATCAAAACCTTCATACCATTTGCTTTTTTTATGGGCTGTTTTTATCTGTTCCGGTGGGTAATACTTTTTTTTACCATATTCGTGAACAAGAATTTTTCCAATATCGGTTATGTATTCTTTTTTATTGGCCGGAGCCGTATGACAGCCTATGCTCATTGTTTAAATAGATTTGTGTTTTTCGATGATATGAGTTTCCGGGTTCCCATTTACTCATTTGAAACAACGGGTTATACAATATCTTTCTTTTTTTATTGGGTTTTGAACAGATTAATCGTATAATCCAATAGTTTTTGATCTCCATATTCTCCATGTCCCGGAATGACAATCTTTACATCGGGATATTCTTTTTTTACTTTTTCAACGGTATTGGACCAGGCGGAAACGTTGGCATCTCCAAGATATCCTTTACCGGCTTCAAGTTCTTTGAGCAGGCAGCCTCCGAAAAGGATATGTTCTTCCGATAAATAACCGACTACATTATCTTTTGTATGGCCTTCCCCGAAAAATTTTGCAATAGCTTTTTTATGACCTGCTTTTAAAACGACCGAATCCTTAAAATTGTTTTCGGGAACTGTAAAGTTGTTTTCTTTAGCCAGTTCAATGGTTTTGGAATAAGCATAAGAGGGAATATGATGGTTATGAAAAGCCTGTAATCCGCCCATACTGTCATCATGAAAATGAGTGGGGACAACGGCATTAATTTTAGAATGAAGTGTCCCGTTGATCCATTTAATAAGTTCTTCTGAAGTTTTGTCATTGACAGGCGTATCAAAAACAAGCGCTTCGTTATTGCTTTTTACCACCAATCCGTTACAGGGAACATTGCCAAAATCATTAGTCTGTTTAAAAGAGGTATGAACAAATGCATTTTCAGAAATCTGAGTGATGATCAGTTCAGAAGAATTATACACTTCTTTCGCTTTAAAATAATCAGCCTTTTTAGGGCTACAGCTTAGAATGATAAAAAAAAGTAACAGGAAGCCGATATTTTTACTATTGATTCTCATAGGGATTCTTTTGAAAATTCAATTTTTCTAAATTACATTATAATTTTCTAATTTACATCATATTATAATGTTAGCGTGAAATTAAAACTGTTTTGTGTAGTGCGAATGATAGTGTATGTAGGTTCTGAAGCTTTATCCGGTTTATGATCAACAGTACTTTTACTAATGCGGGTTATGTGTTTTGTCCTGTTCTGTCCAGAATTGCGGCTTTAAGTATTTCAAGGTTGATATCTTTCAGGGTTTTAAACTTAATACAGTATCCTGTTATATTTGCTTTACCTATTTTTTCTCCATACATTTCAGCCAGATACGTTTTGCTGCTGATGCCTAAAATATAGACAGAGATTCCTGTTTTGTTAGCACTCATGCCAATCTGGTAGAAGTCTCTGCTTTTTCCATCGGCATAGTGTATGGTGTAAAGTCCATATCCGATATTGGGATTAGCTACCGTTTTATTTTCACTGTTTTTGCCATCCAGAAACCATATTCTACATTCCGGCATGAGTTCCATAATAGTACGGTGCAGCTCCTGCATATCGGCACGTTTGGGCTCAGGCTGGCTGGCAATATATTCTTTGATATGTTCCTGGACGGTCATTATGTCTGGCAGTATTTATTGGGGTTTTTAAATTTCTTTTTTTAAATGAAAACCATGGGACTGTAGGTATTCGTCAATGCCAATTTCAAAAGGAAGTTCATAGTGGTTGTCTGCATCGTAAGTTCCACCGGAGCCGTCTGAAGATTCCAGGAATCCTAAAGTTTTAGCTCCTGTTTTTTCCTTTGCGCTTTTCCAGCAGTGCATTATGAAGTTTTTTTCAAGATCGGTTTGATTTTCCCAGTAGTTGGCGAGTTCCAGTTTATCATCTTCATCAAGATAGGCTGAATAATTGATTCTGTTTTCATCCAGTATTTTTCGGCCTAATTCCTCAACATCAGTATACGTATAATCTTCAAATGAATGCTCTCCCAGATGAAGTTCTGCAATATGAATTGTTTTATCCTGGGAATAATATTCATAGTGAGGCATGGCAAATAAAAAGCTTAACGGACTTGCAGCATAGTAATATAAGCCTACCACTTCAATTTTTGTGTCATCTTCCCTGAATTTATATTTTGAATGCAAAACATCTGTAAAAAAATCCGTGACGGCCTTTTCTCTTGGCAGAAGGAATGTATTTCTGAAGGCTTCATCAATTTTGGCTTCTATGGTCATACTTGATTACTTTTTTGTGATGGTAAAAATAGGAAAACAAGGGTAAAGAAAGCAATGCCTGCTAGGGCTTAATCTCAATGGGGGTTCCTATTTTTACGGCCCGGTACAATTCGTCTATTTCATTGTTTGTTACTGCAATGCAGCCTAATGTCCAGTCGGACCAGCGGTGAAATTTCCCTATAAAACCTCTTCCGTTCTTCAGTGCATGTATTTTAACATCACCGCCTGCCGGCTTACCCAGCTGTTTTGCCTTTTGAATATCATCTTTATTAGGATAAGAAATCCCCAGGTTTTTGTGATATCCGCTATTGGCATTTTTCGCATTGATGAAGTATTGTCCTTCAGGTGTTTTTTTATCTCCTTCGAATTCTTTATGGCCTGCAGGCTGCCCTCCCAATGAAATTGTATAAGTTTTTACAAGCTGGCCGTTAGAGTAAGCCAATAGCTTTCTTTTAGCTTTGTAAACCACAAGTTTATCAATTTGTATGTTGGGCGGAAGTTTATTTTCAGGATAAAAATAGTAGACTATCAGCCCTAAAAATAGGAGGAAGGTTACCAGCCCTATTGTTTTTCTTTTTATCATGGTATCTGTTTTTTTATTCAGAAATAGAAAGAGGCCAGAAATCTATACTTTCCGAAATCATGAGGCCTTACTTTGCTATTTCAATAAACTCAGGATGATTCCAAAGGTTTTGCAGCTGAGGGAAATTTTTAGCATCATCTTTAAGTCCGGGCTCCAGATGGAAGGTTTTTTTCAGCAGTTCCAAAGATTCATCCGTTTTTCCCTGAAGGTTTTTCATGATTCCCATCTGGTAAAAGTTCCATGAAAATTCCTGGATTTTATTTAAATTGTCATAAACCTTGATCGCATCATCATATCTCCCGACTCCTTTAAGGTATAAGCCTTTGTTGTAATGTAACTGATATTTCGCTTCATCACTTACTTTATTTTCAAGGATATCAAATTGTTTTAAGGCCTGTTCAATGGGTAATCTGTTGAATGTGTCAATCATTAGCTGAATGGTAATATCTTCAGAATAATACTTTGAAAATAATTTTTCTACAGATTCCACGGCATGATCTGTCTGATTATTCTTTAAATAGAACTGGATGATATAAATTAAAGCATTGGGATTTTCCGGGTCTTTCTGTAAAACGTCTTTAATATTTGCTATGAATTCAGATTCATTGATCTGATGTTCCACCAGCAATTCATACACTGTATCAACTTTATTGTCCAGTATCTGCGGATGATGAGGTTCAATATCCAGGGCTTTATTAACGAATTCCAAAGCTTTTAAGTTATTATTTTTTAAGGAATATAATTTCCCCAGATTGGCATAGGCTAAGGTTGCATTTTCATCTAACTCAATGGCTTTTTCGAAAAGTTCCAAAGCATTGTCCAGATCTCCACGGTCCATCTGATAGGCCCCATAGGCAATATATCTGTCTACCTGGTCCTGACCTGTATTTTCTTTGGTGTGATCAGGGTTAGGCGTAATTTTGATCTCAGTAATTTCCCCGGAATCAAGCTTATCCTGAAATTCATTCACCATCTGTGCATTCCTTTCCTGAAGTTTATTAACGATTTCATCTGCCTGGCTGGTATTCAGGCCATCTTTCAGAAGAATGTCTTTTACCATTTCGTACCGGTGATGGTTTTGAAAGTATACATTTTGGGCATAGGCGATTATTTCGTTCTGGTACTCAGCACTCCTGAACTTAATATCATCTATCCCCGGATTGGTGGAGTGGGGATGGTCTGCATTTACCTCATGAGGTATAATTTTTTTTACTTTTTCAAGAATAAAATTTACCTGTTCATCATTTAAGCCTACTTTTTTCAATTCGGAGATGGCAACGTCCGGTTGTAGATTATGGTCTTTCAATTTCCATAATGCCAGTGCACATACTTCATTCTGAAATTGCACAGAATTGAATTTCGTGTTTTCAATTCCCTGTTTCTTACTTTTGAAAAAATCAAATAGTCCCATAGTTTTAGTTTTTTATTTTCCGGTGCCCCAAATCTACGTGTAAAGCTTGTGTTGTGCAAATATTTGAAATGTAATGCTGTTTAGCTTTTGAATAAAGCCGCAGTCTAATGGAGAATGCTGTGTTTTCCGAGACTGCCTGATGGAGGGGCATGGTATTTCTATTGCGCAAAGTTTACTGACTTTGGGCAGCAAGTGCGGCTTATATTTTATGAATGTCAGCCTGAAGCCCGATTGTACCTGTTATAAATTAAAATTCTTAAGAATGTGTAGTGATTATTTTATTAATCTCAGAGTTTACTCTTGTGATAATCCATTCTTTGTCATCGGGAGATAAATCATTTAAAAGGTTCGCGTTGTTTTCATTAAAGTCTGTGATTACATCTTCCAGAAATTCTGTTTTAATTTCAGAAACCCGGAGTTGATTGCTCAAATCCAGCTCACCTATTTTGGAAACAGCACTTTTTAATCTGTTGTGAGTGACGTAGTTTCTCAGTTCCTCTATGATAAAAGATAATTCTTCTGCTTTAGAGGAAACATCGGGAATGAATGACCATTTTTCTGCTTCATGAAATTTATCCTCTTCGTCAAATTCCGGATTTTTTAATTTAACGACAGGCCTTGAAAAAAGGCTGTTATCGGTTTGATTAAAAGGTTTGATCACAACCCCTTCAATTAAATTGTCCTGCAGTTCAGGAAGATTAAATTCTTTAGGAACGGTTGAGTTCATTCTGATGTTGAAATTCATGGCCTCATTGAATTTTCCAATGAATAGCGGCTGCGCGTGAAATATCCCGAACTGCTTAAAATAAGCTACAGAGGTTTCATAATCCAGATAATATTTGGAGGCTGAACCATCGGTTTCAACGGCAATATCGAAGGCACAGAACTCAATGGAAGGAGTATAATATACACCAGTCTGGATGGCATGCACATCTTTTACAGGGCTGACTTCCGGATGGAGATATTTCCCGCCAAACAGTTCACCATAAACAATATATTTCTCTGCGGTTATTTTGCTGCTTATATGTTCAAAAAGACGTAGGATGTTATCTTCCAGTTTATTGACAACCAGCTGGAAACCGAAAAAGTCGTCTGTCCAGTTAAGGTATTCTTTTCTTTTGGCGAATTTTAAATGACCGTTTTCATAGATGAAGCTGAAGTTGGCCCCATGAACTTTTTCGGTCACCACCCATTTTAATTTTTCCATCTGGGAAAAATCATTCTCGTTAAGGCCTAATTTTTTTAAACTGTTGGGCATTTTTTCATACCCTGAAAATTCACTCATATTTAGTTTATTTATCTTTATATGCTTCTATTTTTTCTGATAATCTTTGGGCCAGATAGTCATTGCCTTCTTTTAAATGCTCATAGATCACTTTGGCTTCTTCCAGATATTTTTCTTTCTTCGCCTGTTTCCAGAAGTAGGGTGGGGCATATAGATTACAGATCCTGTCGGCCATTTTCACCGCCCAAACTTCTTTTGGCTGTGCTTTGATCCGGTTTAAGCTGTCTGCCATCTGATGCTCCTTTTCAAGCTGCGTGTTTTTCGTTAAAGCAAGAACCCCTTCTTTCACCTGTGTGCCATATTCCTTTTCCAGATCTTCTGTGCTAAAGTTTGTATCTTCTATGGTATCGTGTAGAAATGCACATTTTATAGCAAGTTCTGTGTTAAAATCAGGGGTGTTTCTGGAAGCGTTCATAATTTCAAATACAACGCTGCCGATATGGTTGATGTATTCAATTTTTTCGTTTTTATGCTGCCCTCCATAGGTTTGTCCGCTATGGAGAATGCTTACTTTCTGCCATATATCCTGTACATCATCTATCGTAAAAGTATCGTTCATTTTTGTTTTATTTAATATTATTCATTAATCTGGGCTTTCAGCCAGCTTTCAAGTTTTTTAAATTCCTCCGTTGAAATGTGGCTTTTATAATTAGAAATTTTACTGAGTAAATCTTCATAATCTTCTATCTCGTAATACAATTCTTTGGGATCATCTCCGTTTTCAATCATTTCATTATGCCGTGCTACCATGTCATGGGTTTCTTCAATATAAAAATCAGCTATGAGCTTTGGGGAAGATGCATAACTGTCCAGTATATATTCTTCAAAATTATATTTCCAGCGGGCAAAATCTTCAGTATGTTCCCGTCATTACTATGCACATTTTTGATTTTTAAAGTACTTTTTTTATCTTCCAATGATAATAACTGGACATTCCAAAGTGCTGACATATTTTATTTTTAAAATTAATTAGGTCTGACCAATCCCATGTTTATTTAAGGAATTGTTCTATTACTTTCAAAGCTGCTTCGTTGTTACTTTCTTTTGCTAAATCTACCGGGGTTTTTCCGTCTGCATTTTTTTTGTTGGGGTCGGCTCCCATCACCAGTAATGCTTTTGTATATTTTGGACCAGAATATTTCTTCCAAAATTCAGGGCTAATTCTGAACTGTTTATGAAGTATAGTATCTCCTTCATAGTTTACGGCATTGATGTCTGCACCGTATTGTACCAACAATTTAATTAATTCTGCATTTTTACAGAGCGCGCATTTGAAAAGAATAGGTACGGAAGGAGATCTCTGAGGCTGTACGTTGATATCGGCTCCTTTTTCTAATAAAAAAGTAACAAGAGGAATAATGTTTTTGTTGTTCCAATGACTCACTGCTTTAATCAGCGGATTTTGATCACCGATGCACAGGTTCAGAAGATCGGGTTTTCTTTCCAGTCTTTCTTTCACTTCTTCTAAACTTCCTTTGGGACCACAGGCATTGATGAGATATTCTGCTTCTATATAATTTTTCACAATCAGATTGCTTTCTACTCCTTTGGTAGGCTGTAATAATTCTGTCGGAATTTTTTTTAAAACAGAATCATCTTTTGGAATACGGTCTTCGTCCGGCGTATAGCCAATCGTTTCGGGGTAATTATTTTCAAGCAGCAGTTTTTCTGCTTCTTTCATCAGCCTGTAGCCGTCAAGCTGCCATCCTTCAGGAACATCAGTTTCAGAATTATATCTGCTGTAATAAAATGCAGGATCAGCCCTCCAGTAAATCATCAATGCAGTTGCTTTGTCGCAATGTTCGCTGTTCAGGGTCTGATATAGCCGTTCATTTCCGTTGTCCCAGTTATAAAGCTCAGTCCTTACAAAAAGTTTTTCTGCGCGGGTAAAATTGTGTGAATCCATTCCAAATTCTTTTATTTGATTAATCTTTTCTGCATGAACGGGAAAACTTCTTTAAATTCCCAGTTTTCTATTGAAGCAGAATAATCTGTTCCTGCATACATAGCAATATTATGATCTTTTTTACCAAAGACAGTCTGATTCCAGAACTCAAAATAATCAAAGTAAAAAACATGGGTGTGATCAGGATGATGTGGAACCTTGTTCCCTTCTGAAAATAAATGCAGAGCCGGCGGAATAAGGGTCTTCATTCCTAAATCGTTCAGCTCGATAGATTCATTATAGAATAAAAAATCTTTCAATTTATCCGGATCTGACAGCCGGTTATTGAAAGCTGGTTCATCAAAGTACAACCCAATTAAAGAATGAAATTCATCTTTTACCTCTTCTTCATAGGCTTCATTTTTGATCATATCGGCATAACTCAAAGTATCCGGATCTATATCCAATTCGTCCCAGTCGGTGATTTCGTATTTATCAAATTCATCCCAAACCTCCGCCGGATTGATATACCGAAATTCAAACCCGTCAAAGCAGTGATAGAATGATATTAATTCGGCATCAATTTCTTTATTAAACAAATGTTTGAATTGACTTTCTAACATTTGAGCATTTTCTGCCGATCCCTGAGGAATATATAAATGTGTGATGAATAGATTAGGGTTCTGGATGATGCTTTTTATTTTGTCGTAAATACGCTGTCCTAAATTTTCCAATCTGCTGCCTGGTAGTCCTTTACAGTTTTTTAGGTATTCTATCTGGCTTAATAAGTCGTTGTTATTCATGTTTTTATACTTGGTTATCTGTAATTTTTGCTAAAGTTGATCCGAATACTGTTTTCTCATCAGTTCAATGATGGGAACAAAGAGATCGATATCTTGTGTTGAGGCTCTCCAGGTGTAATCAACCTTTTTACTGGCGAGACTGACCCCGAATTTCCATTCAGAACCATCCAGAACGATGGCTTTTTCATTCCGGATGCTTTCAGGGAGACTTATTTGCTCTAACCTTAACAGTTCCTCTTTCAGTATTGCGGCATCTGTATCAGGAAGCCTTTTTTCATCCGTGATGATCCTCAGTCTGTCCAGGTTGTAAATTCCAAGATTCCATTGGGTTAAGTTGTACGCTGTATCCCACTGCCTGAATGCCGAACGGATTGTTCCCTCTGAATTTTCAGTTAAAATTATTTTATAGGGAAATCCAGCAAGTGATGGGATTCGAGAAAAATAAGCAATTATTTTTTCTCCGGGCTTTAAATCGAAGCTTTCTATTTCAGTTTCTGCCGCATTCATAAGGGCTTCCATACTGTTTGAAATTCTTTCCATTTCTTTTATCTAATGTGTTCAGATGATCTTGTTTTCAGGATCGTTTTAATATATTGCTTCAATGATCTTTCCTAATTTATCCGCGATATTACTCTTTGTCATACTGGCTATTTCCCATTTTTCGCCATCAAATTGTGAAATGGTAACAGAATGATCTTCGTCAAATTTAAACGTGTAATATATAAACCCTTCTATTTTGTCAAGATTTACGATCACTTCAACGTTGTATTCTGTATTGTTGAAATTTAAATTAATGATTTTATCAGGTTTCTTCATTTTTTTAATACTTTTTCTTATAGACTAGCCGGGGGTGGACGGTTTCAAGTTTTCCTTCCTTGATTAGCTCAGTAATTTCTTCTTCATCCCATTCGTACGGGTAGTCTAAACCTTTAGCAATACCAATCACATTCATTGTATTTAAAACGGTTGTGATCAGATTTTCAAAAGCAGTTTCATGAGGGTCGAATATATAATCTCTTATCGTGATGGCAATATATTCAATGGTCATATTATCTAATGACCGAAACTCAACGCCAATATCATAAGGGGGCAACCCTTCAAATTTCCCTTCAATTCCTCTGTAATTAAGCAATCCTCCGGTCCGGTGATTTCTAAGCCTTTCAATAGCATTGTCTTTTTCTTCCTTTGACTGAGGGATGATTCTTTCAGACTCAAATATATAATCTTCACCATCATCAGTATCAATATCACAAAGATAAATTACATCAAAATCTCCTTCTTCAAATTCAAAATGATTCTTTGTAAAACTATTGTGCATACTGTCAAATACATCTTTCATGTCTGAAGGAGGGACAGCAATAATGATGACTTCACATAAATGAGACATTTTTACTGTTTTAAATATTGAGAATTTATAAATCCCGGTTTCAGAAATCTAAGACTTCAGAATGAATTTTAACGGATTTACTTTTATTGTATAAGATTAAAGCCGGGAGACTTTGTGCAGCTGAAATTAGTTGTTGCTCATGATTTACAATTTTCGTGTTATTAGTTTTACTGTATCAGTTCCCAGGTTCCGGGTTTTATCTCTTTGTGTAATTGATAAGCCGGAAGACAAATATACAGAAAACAATCAAAGAAAAAATGAAAAAAGCTTGATATTCTTAAAAGTGCTGCTTACCGTTGAATATTATTTCAGAAGATAAAAAAGAGGCTCATTTTTCAGATAGAGAACCTTGCAAGCTAAAAAAGACTAAGCTTTCTGAAGTCTCCTGATTTCAAGGGTTATTTTTATTTTTTATTTATGCGTTTCATACAAAATCAAGGGTAGTGAAAAGCCGGTTTGATAGGGTTCAACTACGTGGATATAATCCAGTCATCAGCGTTGTCGAAGTCAGGTTTAGACCATTCAATATATCTGTTCCAGGGAATTCCGTCTTCAGAATAATCTTGGTCATATATTCCTCTTGCGGTATATGAAAAATCATTTGTTTCTTTTGTTGTGCTCTAAGATCAGGGACTTTTTCTATACTAGAACTATGATTCACTGTAGTTTCTGAGGATGACTTCCTCATTCATTTTCATTTCGGTGAGTTTTTTTATTTCATATACTTTTTCCGTCTTGCTGACAGATCCAGCCAGATCAATAATATTGCTGCCTTCATTTTCATTTTTCCATGAGAATAGGGTGGTGTAAATGTCTGCAAATGATTCTTCCGGGGCAGGGGCAACATCATCAAATTTCCTTTCAAGTAAGGCGAAAAAAACATCTAAAGCATATTCAGGATTTTCTTCACCGGAAATCATTTTTATTTCAAGGTAAAGGTCTTTAAAGGTGATTCCTAAATTTTTCAATCCCTGATAAGCGAAATGAATGGTTCCTGTTGCAGTAGAATCAACTTCCCAGTTTCTGTCAAAAAGAATTTTCCTGAAATATGTTCTTCCCTGTTCTCCGCAAAGCGAAAAACCAAGTACGATTCCAGCATTACAATCTGTGGATGCGAATTGATTTCCTAACTCAAAGAGTTTATCAAGAATTGCATGAGGGGCTTCCAGTTTGCCCACCAATGCCGGAACAAATTCAGGGAATACATTTTTCCCGTAACATTTTTCAATTTCTGCTTCAATTTCTTTTTGATATTCAGTACAGTCAAAATTTAATAGTCCCAGAGCTGCGGATCTTGAAATATAATAATCGGTTTCTTCTCTGTTTCCAAAAAGATAGTCAGCTAAGATGGGTTTTACCGGTTTCATATTTTAAGTGGGCTAAAACTTCTAAAATTTCCGGGTCTGTATTTTCAACCAGTTTATTTTGGTGGAGAGATATATTGAAAATCTGTTCCGCAGCAGAATGATCTCCCAATGCTTTAAAAACCGGCAGTAAATAAGTGTAATCAAAATCAAAAGGATGGGTTACATAGTGATTTAAAATTTCATCAGCATCACTTTTGTCACCACATTTTACAATAGAATTCACCAATGAACATATAATAGCGGATTCTCTTTCAGAAGAGGGAAGTTTTAAATATTCAAGTAGCTCGTGGGTTGTTTTCAGCATGTTATCAATACCTTGTTTATTAAGCTTCTTTGAACGCATTTTTTATGACTTCAGGCAACCCGGCCTTATCTTTCACCTTTTCATAATATTTTTTAGACTTTTTCATCAGCTTCTCGTCAGAAGTTTTTATTCCGATCTGCTTCAGGCATAATGCATAACATCCATTAAAAGTATCTTCCTTTTTAAAATTTGATTCCACCTTTTCAAAATACGGAATGGCTTCTTCATATTTTTCGTTAAATGTTAATAATATGGCTTTTAAGGATTGACAGTCTTTGTTAGGGGAGTTGTATTTTTTTTCAGCAATATCTATATTTTCAAGTCCGTTTTTGTGATCTTCTATAAATAGTGAGGTTAGTGCAATTCCATAATATCCTTCGGGACTTTCGGGAAAATATTCTGTCATTTCCTGGAATTTTTTTCTTGAAAAACTCATCCTTCCAACCTTCATAGCCAGAGTGGCTAGATTCTGCTTAAATTCTATGGATTTGTTTTGGGCAAGGCTGTCTGCTGCGTGATAGAAAATTACAGCTTCCTGTTCAAGGTTGCTTAACCTTAAAGTATATCCGGCCCAGAAATAGGCATCACAAAAAGAGTTATCCGTTTCTATGACTTCTGAAAAGATTTTGAAAGCGGCGCCAAGATATAAGTTTTGCTGAACAGATTTTATGCCGAGAGGATATATTTTATTTACTCTTTCGTTATCCGGTTTTTTACAATAGGTTCTGTTTCCCAGGAAATAATCGGTCTGATTTTGCTGGGCGTGAATATTGATTAGCCCTGACAGAACTAATATAATCAATACTACTTGTTTCATGGATTTAGTTTTTTATACATTATCATACGAGGGAAAAGGCCTTGACGAAAATATGGACTAAAGTTAAATCTTATTTCAGTTTTCGACCAGTCATTGTTATATTTTTTTCCAGACTAAACTAAGAAAAAAATGTGAAAGCTGAGGAGGATGTTTTTATTTTAATAAGTGCAAATTCGGGAGACTTTGCACAGCAGGGAAGCCTATCAGGATCATTTTTTTATTTTCCATAACAATAATTCTGTGCTGGAAATGATTTCATGCTTAAAATTAATGCTTTCCCATATTTCAGCCAGTTTTTTCTGAGCTTCCGTATTGTCGAAAGTCAGAATGACAGCATCATGATAATTTTCACCATAACTTTGTGGATCAAATGGAGTTACATACCTCCTTGCTCCGGTTAAAATAGATAGAAAATCAATGTCTTCGTAGTTAGCGAATTCCCGCATTACAATTTTTTCTTTTATATTTTCAATTAATAATTCTGTATATGCAATATCGTTTTCCTCACTATCCAGAAGGCCCATGATGTAATTATAATCTTTTCGATATTGTTCATTTTCCTCAGTCTGTGGGAGGGCGTCGGCATAATCTCCATAAAACCATTCAGCAGAGCCCAATAATCTGTATTCTTTAGTTTGTTTATCAAAAATTATAGGACCGGGGCCAACAATTTGACCTCGTTCGTCGTCTGCGTAATAATTTTTATGCTTCCAGAAAATAATGATGTACTTATCGGTATCATAATAATTTGACATTTCGAAATCAGAGTTTATTTCTCTTTCAATAATTTCCTGTACTATTTGTGTGTCAATCATGGTTGGGTTATCTAAGTTTAAAATGTTGAATGGATTAGGCAGATGAGAAATTTGGTGATCCTCTTTTTTCTTATGTGCAGGGGTATAAAGTCGGGAGGCTTTGAGTGGACACCTTAATTTGCAATATAATAGAAAAAATCGTTATTAATATTTTTAGAAATCATTATTTCAAAAAGATGATTATCATTTTCCATAGTTTTTGTGGAAGAAAAATAATAACCATAGGAATTGTCTGTAAACCCATCTAATAAAAAGAAAATTCCTTTTTCAGTTTTTATAATTGAATAAATATTTATTTCTTTCATTTTTTCCAAAATTTGTTTTTGGAGGGGATTGAATTTATAACTTTTTTCAATTTTAATCTGAGTTGAAATCGGAAAAGGTGATTTTGCTGGTATTAAATATGACCAATATATATTATTTTCCTTGAAAATATTATCAACCCGTTGCAGTGAAATTTGGTTTAGAAATATAAGATTTTTACTATTGCTAACTAAAGAAGCTAAGGTTTTGAACTGATTGATATTCTGGTTCAAAAAAAATACATTGGGATTTTCATCAATCTGTCCCTGTTTTAAAAATTGATTGGGTTTCTCGCTTGTTTCTTTTTCGGTAAATTTATATCGTTGAGAAAAGCCACCCCAAAAGAAATTGGGAATTTCACTAGAAGTTCTGATGGAATCTAAAGTCCAGATTTTTTCATATTTAATCGGTCTCATATCCCACTTTGAAAATGGTTTTGAAAATTTTAAATAATCATCGACTGAAATTTTATTTTCTACAGTTAAGCTGTCTAAGTATTTAAACAATTTCAAATCGAATTCCTCAGTTTTATTCAGGTATTCCTGGCTAAAAACTGACACGGAAAAAATGAAGAAAAATAATGTTAGAATCTTTTTCATGAGGTATAGATAAAATATTGCATAATGGAA
This sequence comes from Chryseobacterium indologenes, assembly GCF_001295265.1. GTDB lineage: Bacteria > Bacteroidota > Bacteroidia > Flavobacteriales > Weeksellaceae > Chryseobacterium > Chryseobacterium indologenes_A. Next base: position 97,376 of record NZ_LJOD01000003.1, read on the forward strand.
AAATTGACAAAGCGCAGGTTAAACTGAACTGAAATTTTAGCTTTGATTAAATAAAATATAACCTGTTTTTTCAGAACTAAACTAAGAAAAAAATGGAAATGTGAAGGCGTATGTTTTAAAGGAGTGCTTTTATGAGGGTAAAGTTAGAAGACTCTACCTATTTAAAATAAGAATTTAAAAACCTGGTAGCTGTTTCAGACCTGTTTTTTTGACGCCCGAATTTGTTATAAAAACTCAATTTAACATTGGTTTCTTCAAACTCCAGCATACACCAATTATGCAGATCATCAAAGGGAATTCTGAAGCCGGCATAATTAACCTGCATACCGGATGAAATAATTTGAATAGGGGTGACAATATTCAACTCATTAATTCTTTTAGGCATTAAGAATTTATTTTTATGAACATCTCCGCACAGGAAAATAACATTCTCAGTTTTTGAAACCATTTCACAAAGCCTTTTTAATTGGCTGGGATATTTATACCAATTTTCACTTCCTTCGGTTAATGTTAATCCGCCACATAAAATGGTGTATTTAAGAGGATGCTGCAATTTGTCTTCAATAAACTCAAATTGTTCGTTACTTAATAATTTATTTGTAGGACCTTCTTTTTCACAGTCTGTTCTGTTGTCAATAAATATTACCCTTGCAAGCGGGGTATCTACATGATAATAAGTATGAGGGAGGTTGGTAGAGCAATTTAAATATTGATGAAAAAGTTCCCGGGATATGTCTTTCTTTTCCTGTGGAACAGAGATTCCTTTAGCATTGTTCCAGGCAAAATCGTGATCATCCCAAATCGCAAAAAAACCATTCTTACGTCTCATTTTTTCTACCAGATCTTTAAATTCAGGAACTAATGTAAACTGGTTCTCGTACTTATTTTTCATAATCCTTTTAAATTTTTCTGTCGGATAATCTTTAGGACTACCATTGGGCTCATGGCTGAAAAAGGGCCATCCGTAATCCATATAAATATTATCTCCTAAGAGAAACAGATAGTCTGGATCCTGATCGGAAATGAGTTTCCATTCAGGTTGTTTTTTAAAAGCTTCATATCGGGTACAGGAAGTGAAAATTATTTTCATGGTGATTTCATGTTTGGTTATTACAGTTATTCATGGTCTGTCTATTAAAGTTACGTAAGCAGACTAGGCCTGTCAATCACCTTTTTGTGGTATTTATCAAAAAAAACCGCTCTATAGAATAGAACGGTTTTGATTGATATGGAGCCGTTAAAACTACTCGCTATCCGGAGAATATTCTGACTTCGGATGATTATTTACTGGTTCAAAATCGGAAGAATTTTACGATTTGTTGAATGAAAAATAGGTTACATAAGTCCAGTAGACAGATAAGGCATTGATATCTTTTTTCAATTCCTGCAACCACAGAGAGTCTTTAAAATCAAATACATTATCCGGTTTTTTCTCTAAAATATCGTCAATGTCTTTGGATATTGAGATAATTTCATGGTAAAACAATTCGTTCTGCTGCTCAATGGGAGTAATATCTCCTGTCATGTCAAAAACTTCTCCTGCTTCCAGAAAAAACAGATCCAGCGCTCTTTCAGGATATTTTTCGAAGAAATCTTTCGTGTCCTGCCTGATTCCGGTTATTACCTGTGTGTCGATATCTGCCTGTGTCTCGAGGTAATCTAAAAGATCATAAAATTTTTTTAAGCCGTTTTTAAAATCACCTTTTATGGCGATGGGATGTTCAAAGTTCCATATTTTAGAATTAGACATCTGGGTTTCAGAACCCAAAACTATTTTATGGAATAAAGGAATTTCATAGTTCCATTCCGATACATCACGCAGCTTCTTTAATTCTTTATCTGCGCTGTATAGATAAGATCTGTTTGCCATTAGTTATTAGTTTTTATTACATGTTGTGAACTCTCAAATCTACGTTTTACACCAATATTCTGCAAGTTGGGGTTTATATTTCCTGTATTTCAGTTCCGGTATTTTCATATCTTGTTTTTAAGTCTTTAATTTCCTCTTCAAAATTGTTATAGATATCTTCAATTTCTCCGGGATAAAAATGAAGCCAGCGGCTATGATTTCTATACGCTTCCTGTCCTTCAGCAAGTTTCCTGTTTCTTTTGGATAGGGTGGGAATTAAGATTTTGTTGATGATTAATTGGTGGGGCCTCAAAATCCCGGAGATGATATCAAAGTCCATAGTACTTAATCCGGTATTACAAATTAAAATAGGATCTTCTGAATTAATGATCTCTTCAGAAATGTATTCAAGTTTTTTGAGGTGAGAATCTTGTGACGAACAATAATTATACTTTTCAAGCAGTTCATAACAATTTACAATTTTAAAACCTGCGAATTCAGAAGTGTTTAAATCCGGCTCAGAAATCTGTAAAGTTAAAATGACGTTGATTCTGTTTTTTATGTATTTCATGGTGATAGGTATATCGTTTATATTCCCCATATCAGCCCGGATAAATTCTGCAATGTCCAGGTTTCAGGTTTTACGGTCTTATTGCCGGGCAGCGATTGTAATATCTCTTCTCTCATATCAACCCCCATAATAAATCCAAGTTGGTTAGCGTGTGCTATTTCAAGAAGGGTAAGAAAGGCTTTTGCTGGTTCATTCTCGTCATGTTTCAGATTCTCTTTGTTAAGATAAAGGTATTGGACATCTTCATGAGACATCCAGTTGGTAATTCCCATTCTGTCGAAACACAAAAAATTATTCCAATCATCAAGGTCTTCAATGATTGAATAGGAAAGTGTTTTTTCAGATAGTTCAAAATTACGGGACACTCCGCTTTTTCCAAGGCCTAGATGAGGAAAAAAATCAGCGCAGGTTTTAAAGGTATGATATTCAAAAAACTTAGAAAACTCATAATATCCTTCTAAATTATTAAAAAATGCTATCTCAGTGTTCGTGTCTTCTGCTTTCTGATATTCGCTGTTTATTTTGAATGTTTCATCTAATGAATTTGATATTGAAACAATATTTTCAATAGTTTGATTGACAAGCTTTTCGAGTTCCTGTTTAGACAGATGTAAAGTGCTTCCGATAACATGAGACTTTAAGAATTCCTGGCAATCGGCAGTTAAGTCGCCTGTCTCTCCTTTTAATGCCGGAACAACTTCTTTATAAAATTTTCTGTCATCAAACAAGTGCAGTGTGCGCCAATATCCCATTTGTATTGTTGTTTTGTGATGATTATATTGTTTTATTTATGTGCGCAAAACTTTTTGATACTTTGTGCGTGTGAATGCACGAAATTTTCACGTTGTAGGTTAATCTTCGTAAGGTATTCCGTTTGTTTTACAATATTCTTCTATTTCTGAGTCGGTTTTAAAATATTCATCGCAATATTTATTGAAAATTTCTAATGTGCCTCCTAAAAACTTATCTGAAGCACTTAATAATGCTTCTGTTTGCGAAATAAATTTTTCAAAATCAGGATTCAATTCACAAAGTTTGTCAATTGTCTTGTATTCTAGATCACGATATTTTGATACAAAATGAATTTCACTCTCATAGGGATTAGATTTCAACTCAATAATTCCGATTCCGAAAGATTGAGATAATCTTTCCATTTCTCCCAGCAAATTTTTACTAATTTCAAAAGCAACCAGATATCCATAATTTGCCCAGCTTGAATTTGAAACCGCTTGAAAGAAATATTTTTTTAATTCATAATCTGTGTTTATTTCTTTTTTGATTTCATACGAGGTAATATTAAAAGCATCAGCTTTATTTACCAGTTTCATTAAAGCATTTGAATTTTTATTTTTCAGATTAACAAAGTCAATCGCAACCATATCAGGATGAACCCATTTTTGATGGTCATCTTTTGTGTTCAATGACTTTTCATGAAAAATTGTTTTAGCATAAATACCTCTGCTTTTTAAGTAACTTACTAATAATTTATGAAGGTGTCTTTCGTGAAATGATTTTTTATCTTTTCTAACAATAGATTCTTTAATTTTTTCAATTGGAAGGTCTAAATTAATTTGATTTTCGTTTTTTGAAGAATAATACAGAAAACCATTTTTAGACTTAAATCTTTTTACACGAGTATCATTTTTTCTAATAAAATGTCCTAATTGTGCTCCAATTGTATCGGTTGGTGTTTTTGCATTTGACCAATCAACATAATTTTTAGCGTTAATTAAATCATGGACTTCAATATATGTAAATGCACCGATATTATCTTCAAGTACTTTTATTATAGCTTCTTTAATGGTCATTGGTTTTTGTATTGTTATACCCTCAAATATACACAAGTTTTCCCTATGTTAAATAGAATGCTGGGAAATGTTATATGTTCAACTCGTTCTGTATACTTCCATTGCTGCCGAACGAATCTCTTCGTTTGATTATAGTAGTCTTACCTGTTTACAGCCGAAGAAAGCACACTTTCATTAATATCAGCTACCTGGGTACTTTTTATTGATGATTTGAGCAGAGACGTTGTACTTCCACCGATGATGTATAATTTATTGTTGTATACTTCTGCGGTAGGGTATCTTCTGGGAATCATATTGGAGGTTAGCTGATGTAGTTTATTAGTTGTAGTGTCAAAATACGCGAGAAAACTTTGATTATTAAAACCCCCTACAATAAAAATTTTATTACCGGATACCGCTAATGAGTGTCCGGCTATCCCGACAGGCATGGTATATTGATTAACCCAAAGATTAGTTTTGAGATCGTAAACATTGATCAGGCGGGATGGGGTACCATTAAAACCACCAATTACATAAAGTTTATCATTTACGATTTTGCCCCTTGTTTCTCGGGCTGTGGGCATATTGGGTAAGGGATTCCATGTATTGGAAGCAATGTCATAATACTGGAATTTATTAGAAAATACAGTGGTGGCAGCTCCGTTTAATCCGCTGCCGCCAAACACATATATTTTGCCATTATAGATTGCAGAACCAGCATTTCCTGTATAGGAGCGATTGGTAGCACCCTTCGTTATTGTATTGGTTACCAGGTCTACAATTTCAAGATGGCTGTTTCCCCACCCGTTAAAAATATAAATTTTATTATCGTAAGTCTCCGAATTAGCAAATTTTTTGGTAAGCAGAGTAGAATGGAGAACACTCCATTTATTATCAGTAATATTATATTTTTCAATATAATTGGCATTACCGCTGTTTTCCTGATACCCATTGCTCACGTATATATTGTCATTCACAATCACACTGGTTGTGCCGCCTCTGCCTGCAGACATACTGGCAAGATTTTTAAATTGAAGCGTTTGTGCATGGGTAAATAATGAACCCAAAAATGAAAGGAATAATAATTTTGTTTTCAAGGGTTTAAGATTTAGGATTTGTTTTTCCTTCGCTGATATATTCTTTGTAATCTTCTTCTAATTTATCAATTTCTTGGATTAAAAAATCATAAATATTTCCTTCAAAAATTTCGTAATCTTCCTCGTCATATTTGTCATATTCAATTTTGATTACTCCATTGTTGGTATAGGCGCGGTAGAGGTTGCCGCTGCGTTTGAAAAATAATTGTCCATGTGGCTTTTCTTTATATTCAAGAGCTTCGGCATGTTTTTCTTCAAAGCCCATCCATGAAGGCATTTCTTTATCCTGAGAAAGGCCGTACACAAAAAATCCGTATCCGAATTTCCAGCTTGGCAGAACATCAAATTCTTCGGGCCGTTTCCATATTTCTTCTTTAACTTCAAAAATCAGGGAGCCAAATGTTGTCAAAAAATCCTTAACATCTTCACTGAATGTAAAACCTGTATTTTCTTCATACTTTGTAATCTGTTCTTCGGTGGCAGGATTGGCCACTGAGCCCATTACGAAAAAATCATCATTTAATTTCTTTTTCCTGTCCCAGAATTCTTCTTTTGTTGTCATATTTTTTGTTTGGTTTATGTCATCAACGTTGATTCCATCATTATAGTGACAAATATAGGAGAAAGTTGGAGGGATAAAAAATGAAAGAGCAGGCAGATTATATTTTATATAGGCAGGGCAGTCGTTTTAGAGTTGGACGAAATGGAAATTTTATAAATGGAGCACTGACGGAGTTAGGAGTTACAAAATTTCAGGATGCAGCGGTGGGAAACTCTTTTGCTTTCCCATATCTTCTTTTTTCAAATTAATGCATTATGACCAACCGATATATATAATTTTTGTAAAGCTACTTTTTAATTTTACTCATATATTCTGCCCATTTCCAGTAAATCACCCAAAGTTTGCCAGCTTACCTCAAACTCCTGTTCATCATCTTTACAATAGTCTAAATAACATCGCATGCCAGCCTCTAAAATAGAGTAGGGATCGAAATTATACCATCTGTTTCCTGTTTCAGAATCAATTCCAAAAGACCGGCCTTCATCATTTAGTTGTTTCCCTTTCATTTTATGTAATTCGGCGATTTGAAATTGTAGAACGGCAATCGTATAATAAACTCCAATATCTTCTAAGGAATTATTGGTCTTATTGTTAATTTTTTTATATACAGCTTCCTCATCAGGTGCTTCTACAATTTTAAGCCATTCATGATCAAATTTTTTGGGTTCAGAATTACATGCGTCATGTAAGAGTTTTAATAATAGATCAGAAGTTAAGGTTTGCTTTCTTTCCTGTTCCACCAGTTTTAATAAAGCTGAGAGATAGGTTTCCAGATCCCTGTTTTCCGGAAGGTGCCTAAGATTAATACTATAATAAAATTTGTTGTATGTCATATTTGGGTATTAGGTAATGTAATTATTTTAAAAGGCAGCACCCGGAAGATTAGGCCATAAAATCATCTAAATAATATTGTAGAGTAGTATCATTGTCTGTTACTTCGTTTACGAGCTCTTTAATGCTTTGCAGCAGTTCAGATTCGTTTGTATTTTCATCAATATCTACCAGGTGCAATGCAATTTGTGATCCCTCATCATTTAAATTAATTTTTCTTAATGTTCCATCAAGAATAGTTGTTTTTTCAGGTACAGATGGCTTTCTGTAACATTCTTTTATAAGGCTTATTATTTCGAAAAGCTTTTCTGTTCTCATTATTTTGCCGTTCCAGACTTTGCCGTTTTCTTTAAAATACTGGGAGGCAGATAAAATAACTAAAAGAAAATAACAGCTTCCGCTTCTTGTGATTTCAATATCAAGTTGCCCTGAAAGAGTATGTAGTTCAATTTTAATCACTTGAATACAGGTATTAATTTTTCTCCGAAGTCTTCAGATTTGGGAGATTGGTTTTATTTTATTGGCTTAAAGCCTCCGCTGCGGTAGTGGGTATATTAAAACTTAAAAATTTATGCTTTGCGTGAGGGAGGAGAATAAAGGATTGAACATTATTTAAGTCTATTCAATGTTATTACACTTTGAAAACCTCCAATTGCTTCAAAAGCTTCATTCTGATGTTGTATGTCTGACCATCCTTTTTTAGCAAGTTCTGCTCTTACTTCTTCCTCTGACTTATCTTTTAGCAGATGATAAAATGTAAAATCAACAACTTCCGGCGGAACTCTTTCAATAACATATTTTGTAAGTACCCTAACTAATTTAAGGTAAACAAAAAGACCAGTTAACCCAAGTTGTATCACCCAAATAACGATCCAGCCAATCCATCCAGTATTTATTTTGTTTACTATAAAGCCATGTGAGAATCTTATTTGTAAAAAATTTAAAAATCCAATTCTCTCAAGATTATTTGCATTCAGAATTATTTCATATTGAAAATATTCGTTTGAGATATAGGTTAAAAGGATCATCGCACCAAAAAGGTATTGCAACTTATTTACATCAGTATAGTTTGAAAATCTAATGACATACTTCATTGCAAAGACAAGGGCTGTTGCCACAAGGAATTCAAATAATCCAATGAAGTAAAGTCCTTTTACCGAAAGCAATGCTACCAGAAAACTGGTTAGTAACGAAATGAATATTCCACCCATAATGGGTAATGTTATATTGGGTGTTTTTGTTGGTGTAGGTTGTGGTAAAGTTTCAGGAATTATATAATCATCCCAATTGTTTTTCCTTTCTATTTCCTTTTCAAGATCCTTAAGGGCTTGCAGGTTGAACGTTTTTAAAGTTTCCTGATAAGCATAAATAAACAGCTTAACTCTTTTAGAATTTTTTCCGTTATCCCAGATTTCGCTTCCTAAAGATTCGCTTTTTACTGAAACTGCACCGTTCTTATAAGTAGCGGTAATAATTTCAGTCCAACGCTCATTCATCCAACCTGTACATTTATATTTTGCTTCTATATTGTAATCATCTTTATATACAAGATCCCAACCCAGTCTTTCAAATGTTTTTTCTGCGATGGCAATAAAAAGAGTTTCGCTGACTGGTGTTCTGAATTCTTCTTTATAGGCAGGGGTAAAACCAAAGCTGTGTTTTTTGGATATTTCTTTTTCGTAGCTTTTAAAGATCTCTTCCATTTTAGTTTTCAGGACGTGATTATTAGTTTAAAGTTTTATGAATAAGCAGTCAAAGATAAATCATTCTCTAATGTTCTGAAAATATTTAAAAATAGCATTAAGTTTTCGCAATCTTCTGAAGAATTTATGAAGAGTGTCAAATGCTATCTTTTTTAGATCAAACTTTTGAATTCTCTCCTTTCCAGAAGAAGATATGCTGCATCCAGCATTTTGGTCAGATGAATGTAAGGGCTTATCATATTCCTTTCCGGAAGATGGTCATAGATGCCCAGTGAGAAATAGACCATTCCGGAAATAAAATAATCAAATTCCTTGATGCTGTATTCTTTGAAAGCTTTTTTAAAGACCAACAGAGGATTTTGGTATTCTTTCTCAGAAAGCAAACCCAGAACCAACGGAGAGACTTCTTCCAACTGTGTATTGAGAACCCATTTCTTTTCCTTCAGCATGATGAAGTAGCCTGCACGGATGAATGACCGCATCGCCTGGTGAAAATGAAAGATGACGGACGGATCTTCTTTTATCCAGCTGTTTCTTTTAACAGCATAACTCATAATGTTGTTTAGCAACTCTTTGGATGCTGTAAGGTCATTGAGCTGAAAAAACGTCTCCATTTGCTGTAAGCCGGAATGCTTCTTCCGGCCTTTCCCAAGCAGGGATGGTAAGTCTGTTCTGTTTTTTTTCATGAGTCTGTATTTTTTAGTGTACGATTTTACCGGCCGTAAAGGAGAAAGTCTACCTGAACTTCCTGCCCATACAAGCCTAATGAATAGGATAGAATTTGTGTTTTTCTAAAAGCCCTAAAGCCGCAATGGATTGTACACTCCATTGTACCGTATCATGATACTTGATGTTGTAAAGCAGGCTTAGAAAAAATGATTGTAGAAAAGCAGAACAGCATGAAAATAAAAACGGCATGAGACTCTACAATATCTGCCATTGAGGTACTGGTATACCTGGGAACAGATAAGAGAGCCCACGCCTAAGTCGTGAGCTTCTAGCTTATCGTCTCGTTCCTAAAAATTACCAGTTTCCAATGGCGAGATTCTAAACAATAGCTTCTATATTTCTTTGAAGTATCGCAAAATTACTCTAATGAGTAATCTTTTCCAAATATAATAAAAATATCTTTACATTACCGAATTCGGTAATGATAATTTATGCTAATAATTACAATTTGCACTAAACAGTGCGATTATGAACGAGTTTAAGACTGATGAAATCAAAAGAATGGTCTCAGAAAAAATAAAGGAAATAAAAGGTGAAACTCCTTATTCTAAGATTTCTGAAAGATGTAATGTTACGGCTGCTAGAATTAGTGATGTTGCTAATAACAAGATTGATTGTCAACTCAGTACTTTCATTGAAATTGCAACTGGATTAAGAATACACCCAAAGGAATTATTTGATATTGTTTTTGATTTTGAAGAATACTATTCTGAATTAGATAAATAAAAGAAACTCAGAAGTCTTTATACTTCTGAGTTTCTTTTTAAATAGATTTATTTTATTTGCTCAAAATCAGGAAACTTTGTTTAGCAAAGGTTTAAAAATTATAGCTTTTTTAAATTTTATTTATTTCAAATAATATTGCATCATAAACTGATTGATTATATCTACCTGAAATTTTATCATAATAAATTTTCATCGCAGCTTCTTTATCACCTTTATAAAGCTGTATATAAATTAAAGCTTTGATATACATTAGTTTACTGAAAATATCAGTGTCAGTATCAAATTTATCATTTATTTGTTTAACAAAAGTTTCCAAATCTTCATACAATTCAAATTTTTTTAAAATATCTAGTTTTGTAAGATATGGATAAATATTATTTGTGAATATTGCTATTGCATCATTAACATAATTAAGGGAGCTAAAGTGATTACCTTCAATAAAACACTCATATTGTGCTCGGCATGTCAAAAACATTTCTCGTGCCTTCTCGTGTGGATTCTTCTCTAATTCAATAAGTAATTGTTTTAACTCATGTTTATTTGTATAACCATCAGTTTTTATTAAACATCTAAAATAACTTTGAAGATTAAACGGATTATTTTTATCTACTAAATAACTATCCTTAGCTAGGTATAGAGCATCACTATATCTCTCTACATTGATATATACTTGTACGAGTTCTCTTTTCGCTCGATAAAATTTAGGATTTACTTTTAAAACTTCATTGAATCTTTCAATAGCATCATCATTTCTATTTTTCATTCTATAATAAAATCCCAGCAAAAAGTTATGATCGGCACCATCTATAAATTGAACTTCTTTCAATAATCTTTCATCTCGCTTTCTACTCAACGCTAAACAAAGCCAATATCTAATTTCTTTTACAATTTTTTTATCTAAATAGCTTTCATTTAATAAAATTCTATCAGCTAAAATTATTACGTCATTATGTCTTCTTTCATTATTATATAATTCACGCATTGCGTTCAAATAATGGGATGGGATTAATAATTCCTTTGGAATACTTAAGTTTCGTTTTAAAGATTCTTTTAATGTTAATATATATGCGGAGGTATCACTTTCAAGAGCTTCTTCATACTGCTGAAAATTGTTTTTTATATGGTTTGTGATATTTTGGTTGTATTTAGAATCTAATGTATAGTTAATCCTTTGAACATAATCTTTAATAGAATCATTAAGGCGAATGAATTCTTTACTTGATCCAAGAAATTCAATTATAAAGGAATTGCTAAAATCAGATAATATTTTTTCTGCCTCTGAAAAATCACTGCCTAGTATTTCTTGTAAAAATAAGATACTAATACATTCGGAATCTGAAAGAATTTTTAAGATTTGTATGGCTAATTTATTATCTGAAAAGTTTCTTAAAACTCTACTAACTTTTTCAGAATTATAATCAATAATCTCATTTAAATGTTCTAATAAATAGTGCTGACCTTCTTGTTTCAATAATTCTGTTGTGAATGTTATTTGTTCTGGATATCCGCTAAACAGATTTGAAATTTTAGTAAAACTATCTTTATTAATGGTTACATTATCTAATTTCAAAAGAGCTTGAAACAGACTTGCTCTTTCATACGGCTCTAATTCTGGTATATTAATTGAAAATAAATTTGAATAACTTGTATATTTTAAAGCTCTTAGTTTTGAATTACTGATGATACAAACTAAAATTTTATCTATAGCTTTAAGTTTTTCAAGTAAATCTAAGTACCAATCTACAATTTGGCCATTTGATGAAATTATACTAAAGTTATCAATAATTAATAAAATATCATTATTTTTTTCTAATTCTAATAATAGTTGAAAAGCTATATTAACTTTTGTATCAATATCTTTTATAGATAAATTAGTGATTTCTTCAATGGGTAATTCGGAATAGCCTAGTCCAAAAAGCTTTATTATAAAATCTTCAATTGAATTTCTGTTGTCTAAGAAAATATTAGGGGCTTCATAGTTTTGGACAATATTATTTGAATTTGTTAGTGCGTGTTTTAGAAATTTTCTTCTTCCTATATTATGTAACCCACTTATAATAATTGTTGATGGTGAAGCTAAATTAAAATCATATATTCTCTGTTCAAAATCTTTAATTTGTAGAGTACGACCTATAAACAATTGATTTAATTCTTTTTTATTTGGATATAATTCCCAATTAACTAAAACTAAAGTTTGTCTGATTAAGTCATAAACCTTTGTTGGTTTTGAAAAATACTTTAAATTATAACTATCTTTAATCCAATCTGGAATTTGTTGGTTATCATGTGTAATTTCTGAGTCAATAATAATGGGCAAAAACTTTTTTAATTTTCCATTTTTTATATATTCTTCTGCACGTAAAATTTCTTTTTGTACCCATTCACTATTTAAAGATTCTTTTGATATAAAAAAAACAAATATGCCAGATAATTCAATTCCTTTATATATTTCATCTAATGTTATAGAGCCAGCTTCAAATGAATACTTGTCATATATAATTTTATTTTTACCTAATTTATTTGCTATTATTTCAACAAAGTTTTTTTGTTTTGAACTATGTGATAAAAATACTTTCATTGATTATTTAATTTTTGATGTAGTCCAATATACAATTAAAAATAGAATGTGACCAAAGCAAAAATAAATAAAATTGAGACTTATTTTTATAATATTTTAAGTAAAGATTTATACCTTTTTTACTTCAATAACAATTATATATACTTCTATAAGTATATTTTGTTGCTAAGTTAAATTATAAGGATATAATTCCATTATGGGAAACCATAAAAGAAAAAAGCACTCACAAAAAACAGGATAGTAAATTTTAGATTAAGTTATTTTAGTAATGGGATATTATATCATTCCTAGCATTCCATTACCCATTGGCATAGGTGGTTTAAACTTTCAATTTTATTTTATCTATTGGAATATTTAAAATTCCACAACCTTTTGCGACATGAGGAAGTAAGTTTATAAAATAAATAGTAAATATTTCAGAATTAAAAGAAAAACCAAGATCATATAAATATTTGTATTTACAATATTCTAACAGTATTGAAGTACATTCTGTATCAGAATATTGATTTATCATATCAATAATAAAGAATTCAATATTTTCATAGTCACTATGGTCGATAATTTCAAATAGTGAGATTTTTCTTTCTGGTTGAAATGCAAAGTTGATACTGTAGATGTAATAATTTGGATGTGCAGAGCCAAAATAATCACTTTCGGTGATTACAATGCTTAGGAAGTCATCATTTAATGTTTCAATAGTGTAATTGACATCTAAATAAAATTCATTTTCATTACTGCTCGAAATCGAATACTTTTCGTTTTCATTTACAAAAACTCTAATATTATTTATTATTGAATATCCAAGTTGTTGCACAAAGGCATTAACAAAATCATTGTTGAACTTTTTGTTTTCAATAAAGAAAGGGATTTCGAAGGTATTCTCTATCTTAATATCTGTATTGATTTCCAATGGTAATTGTATAGTTTTTACTATAGATGTTTCATTTTGATTTTTTAACTCGAAAAAAAATGTACCTCCTTTATCTCCTGAATCAAGTAGCGAACCATACGATGGCGTTTGTATTCTATCCTCACTAAATTGCAATATGACTTGTTCTGAAAAGTGATTAAATGATAAATGCTTTTGTTCATTAGATTCTAAAACAGAAAAAACAGCATTACAAAAAGGGCTATTTTCTCCTACTTTTCCATCACTTACAGTTTCTATACCACCAGAAGTAATTGCTTGTCGAGAATATTTATTTTGTAAGGCTTTTAAACCTCCTCCACGAGTAAGTTGGAAAATTGCCCCAGAAAAACAGCTGTCAGAAATCAAAGCAATATTTCTGGCAGGTGAAGCTCTGAAAAATTTTATTAAGTCTCCAATATTAAACCAAGTAGTAATGTCATTTTTTTTAGAATCAGAACATAACCAGTAATTTGATTCTAAAGCTGGGATATATTCACCATGACCAGCGAAAATAATTAAGATTTCATCTTTTTCTAATGAGTTAATTAATTCAGAATATAGTTGATTATATAGAAATGATAATGTAGTTTGTTCTTTTTGGGCATATAGATCATAAAAGTTAAATTGATACCTTCTAAAGAGTACATCAATAAGTTTATTTGTGTCTTTTACGCAATTGGCTAAATTAGTTATTGTTTTATCCTCATATTTATCAATTGCAATGGCTATAATCTTTCTCATTTTATTAGTATAAAGAAATGGAAACAAAAATATCGGACTTTTTATTTCATAATAATATTTAAATATAAAAAGAATCATATACTTTTTCTAATAAAAAAACCGCCCTACAAAGTAGAACGGTTAGTATATTAAATTGTCTCAGCGAGACCTTGTTACATCATTCCCGGCATTCCACCACCCATTGGCATAGCTGGCTCGTCTTTTTTCACTTCAGTGATTACACATTCAGTGGTAAGAAGCATACCAGATACAGAAGCTGCGTTTTCAAGGGCAACTCTTGTTACTTTGGTAGGGTCAATGATACCTGCTTCAAGCATGTTAACGTATTCGTCAGTTTTTGCGTTGTATCCGAAGTCTCCGTTTCCTTCAGCTACTTTAGCAACAATTACGGAACCTTCACCACCAGCGTTAGCAACGATTTGTCTTAATGGCTCCTCGATCGCTCTCTTAACGATTTTGATCCCTGTTGTTTCGTCTGCATTAGTACCTGAAAGGTTTTCCAGAGACTGGATCGCTCTTACCAAAGCAACACCACCTCCGGCAACAATACCTTCTTCAACTGCTGCTCTTGTAGCGTGAAGGGCATCATCTACTCTGTCTTTTTTCTCTTTCATTTCTACTTCAGAAGCAGCACCTACGTAAAGTACGGCAACACCACCAGCTAACTTCGCTAATCTTTCCTGAAGTTTCTCTCTGTCGTAGTCAGAAGTTGTAGTTTCCATCTGAGCTTTGATCTGAGCTACTCTTCCTTTGATTTTAGCTTCGTCACCACCACCGTTTACAACCGTTGTGTTGTCTTTGTCAATCGTTACTTTCTCAGCAGTACCCAGCATATCCAGAGTAATGTTCTCCATAGTGAACCCTTGCTCTTCAGAGATTACCTGCCCACCTGTAAGGATTGCGATATCTTCAAGCATTGCTTTTCTTCTGTCTCCGAATCCCGGAGCTTTTACGGCAGCAATTTTAAGAGATCCTCTTAATTTGTTTACTACCAATGTAGCTAAAGCTTCCCCTTCAACTTCTTCAGAAATGATTAATAAAGACTTACCGCCTTGTGCGATGGGCTCAAGAACAGGAAGCAATTCCTTCATAGAAGAGATTTTCTTCTCAACCAAAAGGATATATGGGTTTTCAAGCTCAGCTAACATTTTCTCAGGGTTAGTCACGAAGTATGGAGACTGGTACCCTCTGTCAAACTGCATACCTTCTACAACATCTACCGTTGTATCGATACCTTTAGCTTCTTCTACAGTGATTACTCCTTCTTTACCTACTTTTCCGAAAGCTTCAGCGATTAGAGAACCGATGGTTTCATCATTGTTAGCAGAAACAGAAGCAACCTGCTTGATTTTATCTGTAGAATCCCCCACAGCCTGAGACTGGGATTTAAGGTTTTCAACAACAGCTGTTACCGCTTTGTCAATACCTCTTTTAAGATCCATTGGGTTAGCTCCTGCAGCTACGTTCTTAAGACCTTCTCTTACGATAGCCTGAGCAAGAACTGTAGCAGTAGTAGTACCGTCACCCGCAATATCATTGGTTTTGGAAGCTACTTCTTTTACCATCTGAGCTCCCATGTTTTCTACTTTATCTTCAAGTTCGATTTCTTTTGCTACAGAAACACCATCCTTCGTTACGTGCGGAGCACCGAAAGATTTTTCAATCACTACGTTTCTTCCCTTAGGACCTAAAGTTACTTTTACTGCATTAGCCAATGCATCTACACCTCTTTTTAAAGCGTCTCTTGATTCAATATCGAATTTTATTTCTTTTGCCATGTTGTTTAGCTTTTGGCGACTTGCTTTCGGCTTTTGGCTTTAGCAATTCGCTGTTTAATGTTATTTTTTTAATTTCCGTTGAGCCTGCTCCACAGAGTTACAAGCTTCTTTTTTAGTATGGTTAATTCTTCCAAAAGATATTGATAATCAATTTCATGAATGTATCCCAAATCTTTCGCAAGAATTAATTGGTTTTCGGCTTCATTGGACGATCCTAGGGCAATATTGATGAAATTGGCAAATTCTTTATCCGAATTTCTGCCACTTCCTTCTGAAATATTATATCCTATGGATGCAAATGATCTTCTGATTTGAGAGGTAAGTCCAAAAATTTCTTCTTTCGGAAAGCTTTTGGTTGAAGTATAAATCTTTAAAGTCAATTGGTGACTTAATTGCCAAACTTCAATTTTTTTTAAATCTCTCATGAATTATTTTCTATGTAGAAAAAGCTATTAGCCAGAAGCCAATTGCCAGAAGCTTATCCGATGATTCCCAATAAGTCAGCCTCTCTTACGATTAAATAATCTTTCCCGTCTAACTTTAATTCAGAACCTGAATATTTTCCATAAAGAACTTTGTCACCTACCTGAACAGTTGTAGGCTCATCTTTTTTACCTGGACCTACTGCCACTACAGTACCTTCCTGCGGTTTTTCTTTCGCAGTGTCCGGAATAATAATACCTGAAGCTGTTTTAGTTTCTGCCGCAATCGACTCGATAAGAACTCTGTCTGCTAATGGTTTAAAGTTTACTGACATAATATGTTATATTTTTTAATTATTTCTGTCTAGTAATTCTCTAAATGTATGCCACAGACAGGGGGTGGATGAAATGGCAGAATTTTATTCTTCAGTGTGAAAATTTGGCAGAAAAATAAAAAAGCCGGAAAATTCCCGGCTGATGTTTTACATTGAATGAATGGCTAGATTAAGGACAGTACTGTCCCGGTCCGATCCATAAGATACATTTTCCCTGGTTGTTGTACTCGCAGCAGACGATTCTTCCGCCGCCAAGAATAGCTTTTTGAGCTTCTTTACTTAATGATTTCAGATTTTTCATACCATATATTTTATTATTCTGCATTCCTGAACATTTAAAGTCAATCAGGAGCTTTGATATTTGGTGTTATGAAGTATCCCAAAGGTATAGCTTTTTGCTCCTTGTATCATGTACAATATGTAGACCCGTTCCGGTGATTGGTAGCTGGTTAATTTCTGGAAATCATTATTGCTGAACAGGTTCCATGATCATGTTTCTTCCACCCATATTTATTTCCTGCTTCAGAACTTTTCTCGTTTCAGGATCGATGTAATAAGTAGTGGTTGATGTCTTATCACTAATGTCATCCGTTGTTTTTACGGCCCATACTTTCTTGCCGTTGAGATCAGCTTTTTGTGTGTCCAGGATATAGGCTTTTATAATTCCTTTTTTAGCTCTTGGGTTATAATCAAAAACAGAAAGTTCTGCGGTGTAGTTTTCTTTAAGCGGCAGGTACCGGAGAAGAGCAGGATAACTGCTGCTGTCGAAATAATTTTCTCCCGGAAGATCTATAGTTTCTTTCTGTTGTGTTTTTTTGTCGAGGTAATATCCGGTGATTTTGTTTTTCCCGGATTTGAGCACCATATCCCTCATCGGATTATAAGAGGAATGATAAACCGGTTGAAAATCCGTTGTTTTTACGATGGTGGAATCTACCCAGCTTCCTTCCATCTGTTTCATTTTAACAGTCGTTTTAATGAGAAGATCTGTTTTGTTTATTTTTTTTAACTCATTAATGATACTTCCGATCTCCATTTTGTTTCCGGCATTTTCAGCATACCATGAAAATTCTGAGGTTTCATCTTTGATCAGTTTAGGATCAATTTTGTTTTGTTTAGGGGTGAGCAGACTTTGAGAAAATAAATTGGCACTGCTTATTATTAAAAGGAAAAGAAAATTTTTCATAGTTTTTTAATAATAAGTAGTGCCGTATATTGTAAAAGTTACAAAGTGCTGGCTGTTAGCTTTTTTCCGGTAGTCTGAGTTGGACTGGCTTTTTTTCTTAACTCAACTTAAAACTTAATTTGCTCTTAATGGTTCAAATAAAATTTAAGCAGCTCTAAAATATTTTTATGAAAAAGAAAAGTTCACCAATACGGTGAACTTTAAAGTTGAATTTATTTACAGGCTTGTTTATAATCATCAATCAGTTTTCTGTACATCTGGGTAAACATCTCCGTTTTGTAATGCATATTGATTCTTGCTGCTTCTGCTCCTTTTTTTCCTTTTATTAATGCTTTTGCTTCTGCATTATACTTCTTTCTGCTTTCCTTAAATGTTTTGTTGGAAAAATATTCATTCTGCCTTGCTTCATCTACTTTTTTTAGAAATTCAGGGCAGTCGGCTCCTACAATTTCGTAAGCCTTATAAAATTTTTTATAAAGGGTTTTCATATTGAATATCGCCAAAGGACTTAGAGAACTGTAATCTACCGGAGCTACTGCAATATTTTCATCGGGTTTGCTCAGATAAATCATAACATACATTAATTCGCAGTTGTCTTCATTTCCGTCAAATGACGTTGAAAAGCTATTCCCATGATTGGCTTTGCACGTCATACTTCGATAGCCGTAAAGGTTAATAGGACCTTTTTCCATTAGAGGAAGCATCAGTACCTTTCCCTCCGATTCCATTTCCAGATCATTATTTATATCTTTTACAATACGTTTGTCCATTTGAAATGTTTCCTGGGTATCTTCGTTGGTATAAATCAGGCTTTTAATATCCGAAACAGGAATAAGCTGTATCTCATTATCAGCTTGTGATGATTTGAATTTAACTTCTTTTCTGTCCAGATGGGCATTTTTACCTTTTGTACCCATAAACTGGAATGTCGCTACGTCTGGAAGGCTAAAATCCTGGGCAAATCCTTTTTTTGTACTTCCGTCTTCCATCAGGATTTCAATTGGGAGGAAGTCTCTTTTGCCTGTATAAAACTGTAAAGATTGGGCATATAGAACAGATACTGTCATCAGAGACAGAAACAGGGTAATAAATTTTTTCATGCTTATTGTTAATGATTGTTTTAGCTTTTTCCGGCGGCCTGCATAGGATTGGTTTTGCCGTTTGATCCGCCTCTTACAGGGCCATCCTGCTTCTGTTTGAATAACTGGAATTTTGAAACCTGGCTGTCTGTACCGTTGCTGCTCCAGAAATTATTGGACGTATCAATATCAGCGGTTTCTCTCATAGGATCCAGCTGAATCGACTTTACTTTTTTGTCAAAGTAATAGGTCTTTGAAACCTTCTGTTCATTATGTCTCCAGATCTGGGCAGATGATTTGTCATAGGCTTTAGAACCATCTTCAAACGTAAATTCAAGGATGATTGGCATTACCAGTCCGCCTTTATTAACGAAATCAACCTGGTAGCCGGTCATATTTTTAAATTTCTCTTTATCCTTGACATCCAGAGCCTGGGTTGCTTCTGTTTTGGCCGTATATTCCTTATCCTGATTTACTTTTTCCTGGCCTCTGTCATATCGGTAATAGAAGTCCTGTGTTTCCTTATCTTTATCTACGTAGAACGAAATATTTTTATCTTCCCTGTTTCTGATCTTTGAAATATCTTCAAACTCATTCTGCAGAGGCTTATCTACCTTGTATTTTGTTTCTTTAGCTTCTTTTGGAGGAGTGTTCAGGTCAGGAGTGGCCATCGTTACCTTATCAATGGCAATATCCACAGGATCTGTTCCGTAGAACCATCCTCTCCAGAACCAGTCAAGGTCTTCCCCGCTGGCATCTTCCATCGTACGGAAGAAATCCGCTGGTTCAGGATGCTTGAAGGCCCATCTTTTGGCGTAGGTTTTAAAGGCTTTGTCAAATAATTCTCTTCCCATGATTGTTTCACGGAGAATATTCAGTCCGGTAGCAGGTTTTGAATAGGCATTCGGCCCAAACTGAATAATGTTTTCAGAATTACTCATGATAGGCTCCAGCTGATTCTTCGGAAGCTTCATATAATCCACAATTGTCCAGGCCGGTCCTCTTTTTGACGGGAATTTATTGTCCCATTTTTCCTCTGTAAGATACTCGGTAAAAGTATTCAGACCTTCATCCATCCAGCTCCATTGTCTTTCGTCTGAATTGATGATCATCGGGAAAAAGTTATGGCCGACTTCGTGGATAATTACCCCAATCATCCCATTTTTAGTTCCCTCAGAATACGTTCCGTCTTTTTCCGTTCTTCCGAAATTGAAGCAGATCATTGGATACTCCATCCCGTTGGCCGCTTCCACAGACTGGGCAACAGGGTAGGGGTAAGGAATGGTGAATTCTGAATAGGTTTTAATAGTGTGTGCTACCGCTTTGGTGGAGAATTTCCGGTACAGCCCATAAGCTTCTTTCGGGTAAAAGCTCATGGCCATTACTTTATTGTTGTTTTCAGGAATGGTGACTCTCATTCCGTCCCAGACAAATTTTCTTGAAGAAGTCCATGCGAAATCTCTTACGTCATTGGCTTCAAATACCCAGGTTTTTCTCTGTTTCGAATGATTTTTCTCTGCTTTTTTAGCTTCGTCCAGCGTTACAATTTCAATCGGTTCCGCCGCATTTTCAGCTTTACGGTATCTGGACATCTGGTCTGAAGTCAGCACCTGCTCATAATTTTTACATTCCCCTGTTCCGCCAACAATATGATCAGCAGGAACATTCATTGAAACTTTAAAATTTCCGAATACCAAAGCAAATTCGCCTCTTCCGGTGAACTGATGGTTCTGCCAGCCCTGGAAATCACTGTAAACACACATTCTTGGGTACCACTGGGTCATTGTATAAAGATCGTTACCGTCTTCCTTAAAATTTTCATAGCCTCCACGGCCTCCCATCTGAATACGGTTCGGGATATTATAATTCCAGTCTATCTTAAATACGATTTTTTCGCCTTTCTTTAGAACTTTCGGAAGATCAATCCGCATCATGGTTTTGTTGACTGTAAACTTCAGCGGATTTCCGGAAGCATCTGTTACCTTTTCAAGATTAACACCATAGCCGTTGTCTTTTTCCGGAAGCTCGGTTACTTTAAGCTGGTCATCATTAATAGATGAAGGAAGGGTAGACGAGGTCTGGTAACCTGCATTTTTTACCGTAGACTGCTCATTTTCATCAAGCTGAAGCCAGAGGTAATCCAGATCGTCCGGTGAATTGTTATAATAAGTAACGGTTTCAGATCCTTTCAGGTTTCTCTTATCCTCATCAAGATAAGCCGTGATATTATAATCTGCCCTGTTCTGCCAGTATCCATGGCCTGGCGCTCCTGATGCGGTTCTGTAAATATTGGGCGTAGGAAGAATTGTTCCCAGCTGCTCAAATTTATTTCCATGGTTGCTCCCCGGATTATTCTGGATATTCTGTGCGGTGACACCTGTATATGTGAATACAGCAAATGAAAGGGCGGCTGCTTTTAGCTTCATAACCGAATTGATTTAAGGATGATCAAAGATAATAATATTTACATGAGAAATTGAAAGCTTAAAAAGGAATTCTTTCTAAAGTCATCTTCAATGAAAGGGCAAATACTCCGGAGGATACAAAAAGGATCCAGTCTTTTTTGTTGACCTTAAAAATATGAAGAAGAATAAAAAGAACAACCAGAATTACAGCCACAATAACAATCTGTCCCAGTTCCAGACCAATATTAAATCCTAATAAAGGTACCGCTATGCTCTGGCTTTTGGCAATCATTACCCTTGCTGTGTTGGCAAATCCCATCCCGTGAACAAGACCGAAGATCAGAGCCAGATAATAATTAGCCCGCATCAGGGTCTGTTTCTTATTTTTCATGATGATGTTATCCAGCGAGGTCAGGACAATGGTGAGTGGGATCAGAAATTCTACCCACGCAGATGGAAATCTGAAGATATCCAGAATGCTTAATGCCAGGGTTATGGAATGCCCGATTGTGAAGGCAGTCACAAGGATCAGAATTTTTTTCCAGTCACTGTAGGAATATACTGCAATCAGAGCCAGAACAAATAACTGGTGATCCAGAGCATCCAATGAAATAATATGTTCCCATCCAAGGTTTAAATAAAATAGAAAATCCTGCATCATAACGTAAAAATATAATGCGTACGAAAATAATGATTAATTTCGGAACAAATTTTAAATGTCCGGATTTATGAAGATTTTATGGCTGTTCCTGCTCCCTGTAGTGTTCCTGTTTTCTTTTGCAAAAGGAAAACATCCTTATCATGTGGGTTCAGTTGAAATTAATTACAACACAAAATCAAGAACCTTTGAGATTACCGGACGATTCTTTCTTGATGATCTGGAAAACGGGCTCAGCAAAAAATATGGAGGTGCTTTCCATTTTAATGATGAAAAATATAAAACAAAGCTCAATGATGCTCTCCGGAAATACTGTACAGAATATTTCAAATTGAAAGGAGATGGTAAATTCCTGAAGATCAATTATGTGGGCTATGAAGAAGACAGTGAATCCGTAAATGTTTACCTAGAATCAGAAACCGTTCCTGTTCCTAAAAAAGTAGAAGCTGCTGTCAGTTTCCTGTATAATTTATTTGATGATCAGATTAATATTGTACACATCATTATACAAGGGAAGAGAGAGAGTGAAAAACTGACCTATCCTAACCGTTATCTCTACCGCCAGTTTTAATCAGATGTTAATTTTTAAATCTGCAACTCTCCTGTTTGGGTATTTTCTGCTTCTTTTTAATCTCTTACTGAAATATTAAATCACTAAATATTGATTAATAATTTTAAAGGGATTGTATTTTCAAAAATAAATTATTGAATTATTTTCATTTTTTAATCTGTTTTGTTGATTAATTATATGTTATAAATTGTTTTTAATTTATTAATTTATATAATATTTGTTTTTTGTTTAAAAAAAGCTATATTTGTTTGTGCCTATTTGATGATTTCTGAATCTTGTTTCAAGAGTTCATAAAAATCTGAAAAAAGAAAAAAATGGCCCTGAACGGAATAAATAAGACAGAGAAATTCTGGTAAAAAAAGAAATTCTTTACTGCGATATTCTGAACAATAAATACCGTTTGGATTAAGTAGGGATAAGAACTTATGAGTAAAACTTAGCCTTATACAGGCCAAATAAAAATAAAAACATCAGACACAAAATAAAACCACAGATTAAGAAAAAATTAGTTCGTAGGTTTAAATAAGGTAAAAAAGTTCCCGTTTTACTGAATTTAAGGTCGAAGATTCTAATAAACACAATCATCTAAAAACACTTGCTTTGAGGTAAGTGTTTTTTTATTCATGGTTCATTTGAAGTTGTGCATTGATTTCCCTGATATGCGTGAACAGATCAGGAAAAAAATCATTATAACATTGCTGAAGAAAAGATTTGTTTTTAAGGAAAGCGTCAAAAACAGGAATATCCTTTTCCAGATATCGGGCTTTGTTCAGAACATTCCGGATGCTGAACTGAATGCCCCAGTCTTCGCGATAATTATAAAGCCAGTCATCTTTTTCCATCTTTTCCAGCATTTTTTTGAAATTTTCAGGGAGCCACTGCTCATGCTCATGGAGAACTCTGTACACGTTCAGAGAATGCATTTTCCAGCCTTCCAGGGAATGTAATGTAAGATCATTGGCAACAAAATAATCCATGGCAACATCTACAAAAGCTCCGGCATAAAGCCTTACCAAAGGGGAAAATGCTTTCTTTGCCTCATGAATAGCAGGGTGGGAATCTGTGAAAGTGTCAATGGCCCGGTGAAGGGTAATGCCGTCCTGAATTTCTTTCGGAAAAGAAAATCTATCCCTGTTACGGATGAAATCTTCCAGAAACTGTCCTACAATCTGGCCGTTTGAAAAGGTGAGAAAAGAATGCGCTAAATAATTCATAACCGAATATAAAAATTTTTAAACAATAGTCTACTGTCTGCAAAAGTCTCTACCCATACACCTTTTTCTGTTTCAGTATATTGAAACTGTATTTCGCTCAAAGGAATGTTTTCCGGCGAGATTAAAACAAGATGAAGCTCCTGATTATCAACAAAGCTCCGAAACTGAACAGGAAACGGAAAAATGTTCTGTACCTGCAGGTCTTTATAGCCGTAAACCACAGTACAGTCAGACCCCAGCGGTGTAAAACGTTCATGTTCCTTATAGATGTCAATAGAATGTGGATATCGTTCCACGATTTTTAACCCCGACTGAAGGGCTGCATAATAAAGAATAGAGGAAAACTGGCAGATTCCGCCGCCCGTTCCGCTCGAAATATGGTTTCGGATAAGATTCCGTCCTTCTTTGAAATTATTTTCCGGAGTAGGCTTTCCAATCAGTTTCCAGAAAGACAATACTTCATTGGGTTTAATCACAAGATTATTAATTTTTCCGCTGACCACTTTTAAATTGTGAATTTTATTTTCAATGAATTCACCTTTCTTAATGCTCTGGCGGAAATTCCTGCTGTACGGTCCGATATCTTCCTGCCGGTATTCTTTCCCATACCGATGTCCGGACCTCTCTTCATGAAGATAACGCTGCAATAATTTTAACCGCAGCTTCCATGGATCAGGGATTATATTCTTTAGCAGCCGTTTCATATTTTTTCAAGTACTGCAATATGATAGGAGGCCCAACGTTTCAGAAAAGTCCGGCAGAGCAGAATATCAACAGGAAGGAAAAACTTTCTGATGCTCCCGGGAATCCTGTGCACAGGGAAAAGTAAAATACCCGTAGTGCTTTTGACCCTCCATCCGTCTTTTGACAGCTGTGAGATTTCCGAAGGTGTAAAGCTGTTACCCGCATGCCAGTCTTCCTGAGGTGAAACTGTTTTTCTTCTGGCTTTGGTAGGATAATCAAAAATCAGAATCCCGCCGCTGTTTAACTTTCTGCTGCATTCATCAAGGAATTTCCGGGTTTCATCTTTCGTCTGGTGCATAATCACATGAAAGCAGAATATACAATCAAATAAAGTGTCAAACGGGATTTTTGAAATTTCTCCTGCAGAAATTATTTTATCGGGATGCTTTTCGCGGGCGATCTGGAGCATCTGTTCACTGAAATCAGTGCCGTGGGTTGCCCAACCGAGAAGTCTGCCTGTTCCGCATCCCAGATCCAATATTTTAGAATATTTTGTACGACGGAAAAACGAACTTAAAAATACCTTTTCCTGCTGGTCGATATACTTCCCGTAAGAATTTCCGAAACGGTTTTCGTCATAGGTATCTGCAAGGTTATTATAATATTCCCGGATATTGGTTTTCATAATTCTAATTTCTTTTGTGAAAATAACTAATCCGGAGCATTTTATCAACCTTATTTCCTATGTTTTCGGAAAGCATACTTATCAGACATTAAAAAAGCCTTTCGTGGAAATCTTCAATTTTACTTACTTCCTCTATTTTGATTCCGAATTTTCTTTTCGGGATTTTGTTGAGGTTGGATACAAAAATTTTTTCATAGCCCAGCTTTTCAGCTTCCGAGATTCTTTGCTCAGCCTGAGCAATAGGACGGATTTCTCCGCTCAGCCCGATCTCTCCTGCAAAACAATAGTGTTCAGAAATGGCAATATCTTCATTGGACGAAAGTATAGAAGCCACCACAGCAAGATCTAATGCAGGATCATCTGTCTTGATTCCTCCTGTTATATTTAAAAATACATCTTTTGCACCCAACTGAAATCCTGCACGCTTTTCGAGGACTGCTAGAAGCATATTCAGCCTTTTGGCATCAAATCCGGTGGAACTTCTTTGTGGAGTGCCATATACAGCCGTACTTACCAGAGCCTGTATTTCCAGCAGCATCGGCCGGTTTCCTTCCAGGGTTACCGCAACGGAATTCCCGGAAAGCTCTTCAAATTTTTTGGTAATAAGAATCTCCGAAGGATTTTTGATTTCCTTCAATCCCTGTGAAATCATTTCATAGATTCCGATCTCAGCGGTAGATCCAAAACGGTTTTTATTGGCCCTCAGCAGTCGGAAGAGATGATTTCTGTCACCATCAAAATTCAGAACAACATCTACCATGTGTTCCAGTACCTTTGGCCCGGCAATCTGGCCGTCTTTCGTGATATGACCTACCAGGAAAACCGGAGTATTGTTTTCTTTGGCAAACTTAATGATCTCATTGGAACATTCCCGGATTTGGGAAACAGTACCCGGGGAGCTTTCAATGAGCTGGGACTGAAGAGTTTGTATAGAGTCAATAATCATAAAATCCGGTTCGAGCTTTTTGGCTTCATGGAGAATTTTTTCCAGGGATGTTTCTGTAAAAAGAAAGCAGTTTGGGTTCTGAAGATCTGTTAGCCTGTCTGCCCTCATTTTAATCTGGGAAGCACTTTCCTCTCCGGAAACATAGAAGATTTTCTTCTTCATTTTCAAAGCAAGCTGCAGAAGAAGCGTAGATTTCCCGATTCCCGGCTCACCGCCGATCAGGGTCACAGAACCTAAAACAATTCCGCCGCCCAAAACACGGTTCAGTTCTTCGGAAGGTGTTTTTATTCTGGGTTCTTCACTGGTTTCAACTTCAATAATGTTGATGACGTGCTGCTTTGATTTTGAGAAAGGCGGAGTTTTAGGCGACGTTTTTTCAACGACTTCTTCCACCAGGGTATTCCACTGCCCGCAGTTTTTACACTGCCCCATCCATTGGGAATATTGGGTTCCGCAGTTTTGACAGAAATATGCTGTTTTTAGTTTTGCCATACTGCGAAGGTAAAGAAAATGAATTTTGATTTTGAATTTTTAACTAATTTTCAGGAATGAAAAATGTCTTACTGAAAAGCATTCTTATTTTAGGAATCATGACCTTTCTGAATGCAGGGCTCGTTGGTGAGTCGGTGAAGCTGATAGGAATGCCGCCTTCAAGCCATACGTTACACGGTTTTGCCGTATTTGTAGGAGGTCTTATCATCAGTGGAATAAGCTTTGCAACCATCCTGATTTTTAAAAGAAGTTATGGTGCAGTCTGGAAAGTGGCCGTTCTGTTTGAAATTCTTTATCTGGTGATGCTTTTGTGGTCCCGGGTAAATCCATTGGTTTATTTTACCCAACGTACTGATGACAGTCTTATTGATCTGTTGCTGTATGTAAATTCAATCGTTGTGTTTCTTATCATCTTTCTTTTTGATTTTGTTTTTTCTAAAATAACTTCTGCAAAAAATAAAAACTAACATAGATCAAGCTGTAAATTTCTTTTATATCTTATCTTTACTCAATAATATTAATGTAAAATTATAATTACAATGAAAAAAGTATTTTTATCCTTCGTATTTACGTTGTTAAGCATTGTAGGTTTTGCCCAGACCGGATGGGTGGTGGATCCAATGCACTCTTCTGTTAATTTCAATATCAAACATATGGGAATCAGTTTTGTGCAGGGGCGTTTTGATAAATTTAGCGGAAAAATATCCACTGAGGGAGCCAATCTGGATAATGCCTCTTTTAATTTTACGGTTGAGGTGAATTCCATTAATACCGGTGTGGAAATGAGAGATAAACATCTTAAAAGCAAGGATTTTTTCGATGGTGAAATGTATCCGGAAATGACATTCTTCAGTTCTTCCGTCACCAAGGATAAGAACGGGTATATTTTAAAAGGAAAACTGAAAATTAAAGAAGTGGTGAAAGATATCAGCGTTCCGGTAACATTCGGAGGGATAACCAAAAACCAGAAAGGAAAGGAGGTCATGGGAATCCAGTCTAAATTTACCATCAACCGCCTTGACTATGACATTAAATATGATCCTACGGGAGCGGGTGTTGCCAAAGATGTAGACGTAAACGTATATTTTGAGCTGGTAAAACAGTAATTCATACAACTTACAACGAAAAAGGTTTTTCAGATTACTGGAAAACCTTTTTTTATTTGGAATTTATTCAGATGTAACGGTATTCAGGCAGAATTATGGAATTCCACGGATATCAAAAATTAAATTTTTTTAGTTGTAAGTGTTCAGCAAAGATTCAGAAATTAACTGTGCCAGAGGAAACCGTAAAGATTCCGAAATCATCAATCAGCATATTTTCTTTCCGTACCCCGTTGTAAACCATAACCCTGTCAAGTTCTTTCTGGGAGCGTCTTCTCATGATCCAGTCTTTATTCTGATGATTGTTCAGAACGTAAGCGATCATTTTCAGCTGCGGATGCCATGGCTGTCCCGTGTAAACAACGAAAGAATTCTTTTCAGAAATGGAAACAGCTCCGCGGATTGCCCTGGAAGCCGCTTCATTGTCCCCGAAAAGCTCCAGTATTCCCGAAATAATAGTGATATTCGGTTCGAACTCTAATTTATGATACGTTTCGGGATCAAAGCAGTCAAAATTGGTAAAACGGATATTCTGATAGTTTTTTTCACGAATCTTCTTTTCACCAATCTCAATATTGCTTTTTACAAATTCATTGATCACGATTTCAGCATCGGGATATTTTTCTTTGATATCGAATAAATAATTTCCGGTTCCGCCGGCAATATCAAGAATTTTAATCTTTCTGCCTTCCTGTTGTAAGGTCTTTATATTTTTTTCCAAAAGCTGGATCAGGTGCTGTTTCCTGATACGGATTCCTCTCCAGCCAATGGCATTAAGATAATTTTTATCCATCATTTTGCCAAAACCGAACTTTCCCTTGGGTTCATTCTGGTAAACGTAATCCAGAGAGGCTCCTGAGTCGAACCCATAAGTAAGACCGATGGCCATGCCATTACTTATTTTTCCGATTTTTCCAAGAGATATTTTCTGGAGCTTAAAGTTCAGAGTATTGCCTACATTATTTTTAAGATCGTTATATTCTTTTAATGAAAACGGATCAGGAGAAAGGGAGGCGGGCTTCTGAGCTTTACTGAAACACTTTTCCGCAAAATCAGCAATCTTATCATAGACTTTTTCTTTTCCGGTGTCAAATAAAATACCGTGGAAAAATCCGGGCAGGACTTCATAGTGTTTCAGGTCCGTATCCAGCCGGTCAAGGAAGATTTTTTGATCTTTATTAAAAACGACATGGTCTTTTCCTGCAGCTAAAATCAGGGTCGGAGTATCTATGGCTTCAGCATCTTCTACCAAACGTTTTCCTGCTTTGGCAAGGTCAATAAGAAGTTCAGCATCTATAGATCTTGAGATCAGCGGATCTGTATCGTAGGCATTTTGCTGAACGGGATCGTGGGTTAGCATTGTAGACTTTACATAGCTTTTGATGATCAGCCCTTTTTTTAGTTTAGTTCCCAGTGTGATCATTTCATTCGCCAGAGGAACAATAAGATTGATTCTGAAAGCAGGTGCCAGAAGGGCCATTCCAGCAATAGCCGGAGCGAAGTCATGGGCCCAGGCTGAAGCAACTACCCCTCCGATACTGTTGGCAGCAACGAATATATCAGAGATGTTAACACTGTATTCTGACATGATAAATCTGGAAAATGAATCCAGATCCCTCACATAATCCATAAAAACAGATGAGGTTTTGGTTTCCGTATGGCCATGCCCGCGGAGATCGAAGGCGAAAATGTTGTATTTTGAAAATTGTGGAGCCTGCGCAATATCATTCAGCCTTTCTGAATGCTCATGCCCCCGGTGAATCATAATAATACTTTTCTGGCCGGGCTGATAATTCCATTCACGGTAGAAAATAGGATTATTGTCAAAACTCTTAAAATGTCCGCTGTTCATAATTTAATTTTTTCATAAATTCCTGAAGATAAGAATGAATTACTGCATTCTTATTCAGGGTTTTCATGGTGGTTATTGCTTCCTCTAAAGGTAAAGATAAAATATTTTTCATTACCAGAATTCCTACTATTGAACTTCTGGTAAAGCCCATCGTACAATGGATGATGATTTGTCCGCCTTCAGGAAGCTTTGTATAATGTTCTGTGATCTCAGTAACTAATGTTCTGATCCGTTTCATATCTGGAGTTCCGATATCCAGAAACGGAACAGAATGATAATCCGGTAGCTTTTTCCATTCGGAAATTTCTTCCATTTCTGCCGCCAGGTCGTAGATTATGGTATGATTGCTGATTGTAAAACAGGGAAGATTGTTATGACCCGGTCTTGAAGAAATATAAATACCGGGAACAATCAGTAAAGGCCTTTTATTTTTTCGGAAAAATCTCCATAATATCCAATATACCAGAAGATATGGGGCATAAAAGACTTTTCTCAGGAAAGGAATACTTCCATTTTTATCTTTTAAAAAATTAGCCGCACTCTTTTGATAATGATAGCCGATTATGATTGACATAAGAGACGGCCAAAGTACCAACAATCCAGTGGAACCAAAGTTTTTGTAGAGTAGCAGTGCTGCCGAGGCTGTGATCCATCCGAATAGAAAATAAAAGTTGGCCACCTGAAAATTCCGGTACCTGAAATCATTTTTACGATAAGGAAACAGAACAAAACTGAGGTGGGCAAGAACAGCTCCTGATAGAATGTCAATACAATGATGCTGATAGGTGGTCAGTGTAGAAAGTCCCAGCAGAATGAGCCACAGCATACAAAAAATCCGCAGTCTTTTTAAACTTCTGAGAACAGGCCAGAAAATAAATGCATAGGCAATATGCAGTGACGGTGCCTGGTTAAAAGGAGAATCAAAGGTTTCTAAAAACCGGAAAGAGTAACCCAATAAAAAATGATCTGTTTCAGGTTTTACCAAAGAAAATTTCAATGGAAACAACAGGAAACAAATTCCTGCCGTAATGGTTACAAAAAGCACTCGGCTGGTCAGAACTTTAAGTTGTTCCCTGTTTTTACAGAGGAAAAACACCAGAACGAAAAATAACCCGCTGGTCATATAAGGAATAATTGTCCAGGGTAGAAACGGAATATATTTTTCAAAATCAAAAACAAATGAAGGAACAGTTTTCTGTCTTGAAATAAGCCAGGCTGTATAATTGTACACGACTGTGAAAACAATAGCACAAAGAATAAAAGCAGAAAATTTTTGCTGTATTTTCAATCGTTTTTCATCCATTGGGCTTTCCTGAACATAATTAAATTAAGGAATGAAGAGGGGAGAACAGCTAAAGACTTCATCATCCACTTCATTTTGGAAGGGAAAATAATGAAATTTTCTTTTTTCTCTATCGCTTTGGTAATTTCGGAAACGGCAGTGTCAACATCTGTAAGAAAAGGTTTTTTGCTTAAATCCTGATGATTGAGCTGCCTTAATTTTTCAGTATCTACATAGCCGGGCGCAATAGTTGTTACAGAAATTCCAAAAGGTTTCAAGGCTCTTCGGTAAGCATCAGCAATCTGAATCACTGAGCGTTTTGTTTTGGTATAAAGGCTTGAGTTTTCATAGTCTAGTATTCCGGAAACAGAGGCAATAACCACAATGCTTCCTTTACTCTGTCCTTTCATCGTTTTTCTTGCTGCTTCAAAGCTATTGACTGTCCCCAGAATATTGGTTTGCAGCATTTCTTCCGCTTCTTCATAGGAAATCTTTCCGGCAACATCTTCAGCATAGCTTCCCGCGCAGTTGATGAAAATATCAAGATCACGATTATCCACAAGAAAGAGCTCCAATGTGGATAAGATTGAATTCAGATTACAAACATCAGCCTGAAATGATCTTAAGTTTTTATCATTATTTTCAGGAATTTTAGACAGATTTCTCCCGCAAACCCCTACATAGTGGCCTTTTGAAAGATAGTGGCTGGCCAGCGCATAACCTATACCGGAAGTTCCGCCTGCAATAAAAATATTCATAAGCTTTGTGATGTTCAATATTACGTAAAAATAAATTGTATCTGCCAAATCAAAGAATTTAAATCTATGTTGGAAAGTATCATGATTCAAATTTTTCGTCTGTTTTATACTTTCAATGAGAAAAAAAGCCAGTTTTTATCAAAGAAATCCATGCAATCTGCATGCGATAAAAAATATGATACCATACAATTTACCTTCTCATGCTTTTCATCGCCTGATCAAAACCATACTGCCATTGTTTTTCCATGTCTTCCTTAAACCGTTGATATGTTGGGGGGAAAGAAAATCCGATTTCAAATTTATTCCAATTAATGTTTTTTTTCAGGTAGTGCCCTTTCAGGTCTTCTTTGATGGTAAGGGTGTCAATCTGAAAATCGGGATGCATACTTTGGATTTCTGAGAGACGTTCATTCCCGCTAAAGCCAAGAACGGAACGTACTAATGCTTCTTCTGCCAGGGTGTAAGGCTGTTTTTTTTCTGTGATGACCACGTTTGCGAGATGTCTGGCCAGTTCAATGGGAATCAGATCCACAGCTCCTCCTGCAAAATATTTTCCGTGAAGAAAAACCGGGGCTACATAAAACATATCGGAGACAGAAATTCTCACACTTTCAAGAAGAGTAACATCTGTTTTTACGGAAGGAAGCTCTGTAACTGCACTGTTTTTTAAGTTAGGCGAACTGATCATCATCTGTTCAGGAATAATTTTATCGGCAGTTGCCGGATCGGAGAAAATTATTTTCCGGTACAGCTTTCTGTTATTCCGGAGCTGCCCGGTTTCCTCGGGGGCGAAAAGCATTTCCGAACCAATAATTAAGGTCGGGATTTCTTTTGAAAATGGAACATTTTTTAAATCGGGGAAAGTTGTGGACAGATCCTGAGGCATTTCAACCAGAAATTGCCTGAAAACATCTTCAATATAAGGAGCATTTCTTTTGTTAAGCATCTTTTTCAGGGTGAAAAGTCCGATTTTTGAAAGTTTTTTATGCTTTGTTAAAACGATATTGGTTACAAACCGGAAATATTCTTCTGATTTCAGGTAGTTCTTTCGGGAAAGATGATCGGGAAAAGCATTAATAACTGCCGCTGCAAAAGCTCCGCCACATGAAGCGATCAGAACATCAGGCTTCATGTCCAGCTCCTCCAGCGCTGCGTACATTCCGAGGTAGATCATCATTCTTGTTCCGCCTCCTGAGAAAAGTAAAGCGCTTTCAAATTTTTTATCCATGGCTTAATTTTTTATAAGAATGAGAAGGCTCCAGAAGAAAAGAGGAGCATTGAAAATCAGGCTGTCCACCCTGTCTAAAAGGCCGCCGTGTCCGGGAAGAAGCGTCCCGGTATCTTTTACTGCTGCTTTTCTTTTCAGATAAGACATCAGCACATCACCAAAGAACCCGGAAATTCCAAGAACCAGGCCTAACATTGTATTGATGAAAAAATCTGTTTTCAGAAGAAAGAATCCGAGAATATTGCTTAATGTAATCGTAAGAAATACCCCTCCGATAAATCCTTCCAGTGTTTTATTGGGACTGATTTTAGGGGTTATTTTATGTTTTCCGAAGAATTTTCCCATCAGGTACTGAAAGACATCATTCAATTCTGTAACAACAACTAAGAAAATAATAGAATTAAAACCTGAACTCATTTTTCTAATGAATAATAAATGCGGGAAAACAAAAAGACATATTAAAAGAGCTATAAATACTCCTGAGATTTGTAAAGCAGACTTTTTTAGCAAAATAAAATAGAGTAAAATAATAAAAGCCAAAGCGGAGCTGTACAAAAGATAATCGCTGATGTTAAAAAAGTAAAGCAGGATAAATTGAGAAATACCCAGAAATACTGCTGTTGGCAAACGCTGTGATTCAATTTTAAAAAGTCTCAGAAATTCAAAGAAGCACTGAAAGCCAATCCATGAAACGAAAACATTGGTAGCGAAGGGATGTGATATGGCGATTGCAAAAACAAAGATGATGTAGATCCATGTTTTTACCCTCAGGGGAACATCTGCGAATTTATTTTCTTCAGGCTTCATGCAGTGATTTCTTTAAACGGGTATAAGTACTGATGAGCAGCAGAAGAATAATGATTCCGAAAATATAAACAGATACTCCTGAAATATCTGCGCCAAAGAAAATCAGAAGTCCATACAGTCCTAAAATAAGGGCTCTGTCGCTTTTTCCCATCGGCCCGTCATACCGGCGTTCTTTCCCGACTACTTTTCCCATCAGCCCTGCAAATTCATTGATAACACTTAAAACAATAAAAATAACGGCCAGGTATAAACTTTCCGGCTGAAATTTAATCAGTGGTAAAAATATGATAACATCGGAAATAATGTCTCCCACTTCATTCAGAACTTCACCCAATTTGCTGGTCTGGTTAAATTTCCGGGCCATCATTCCGTCTAATGCATTCAGAGCCATCCTTATTAAAAGTCCTACAGGAAGGCTCAGGAAAAGCCATTTTGAAATATCAGCATTCCAAAACAAAATTCCGATCATTACAGATAACAGGATGGAGCTGATGGTAATCTGATTGGCTGTAATTTTGTTTTTATGTAAAAATAAGAGAACCGGCGTGAGCAGCTGCTGAAATCTGGGTTTGAGTTTATATACCGAAATCATGGTTGTTATGGCTTTTTGTCATTTGCTGAGATCAAATATAGATAAATTTTTTAATGAGTATTGATAATGATTGAAAGGGGATTTTCAATTTTCAAAATTTAAAAAATTGCTTTGTATTTCTTTTTCCCCTAACTTTGCACAAACCTAATCTAATGAGTAAAAAGAATACAAAATACATCTTTGTGACAGGAGGTGTAACTTCATCTTTGGGAAAAGGAATCGTGTCTGCTTCTCTGGGACTTCTGCTAAAATCACGCGGTTTTAATGTAACGATCCAAAAACTTGATCCTTATATCAATATCGACCCAGGAACACTGAATCCTTATGAACACGGAGAATGCTATGTAACCGAAGATGGTGCGGAGACGGATCTGGATTTAGGTCACTACGAGCGTTACCTTGATGCTCCTACTTCCCAAAACAACAACGTTACCACAGGAAAAATTTACCAGACTGTAATTGAAAAAGAAAGAAAAGGAGATTTTCTTGGAAAAACAGTTCAGGTAATTCCTCATATCACCAACGAGATCAAGCGCAGAATCAAAATCCTTTCAAAACAGAACTACGATATTATTATTACAGAGATCGGAGGAACTGTAGGGGATATTGAATCGCTTCCTTATATTGAAACAGTTCGTCAGCTGAAGTGGGAACTGGGAGAGAATAATTCTATGGTGATCCACCTTACCCTGCTTCCTTACCTGGCATCAAGCGGTGAACTGAAAACAAAACCTTCACAGCATTCTGTTCGTCAACTGATGGAAAGCGGAATTATGGCAGATGTCCTGGTTTGCAGAACAGAACATAAAATACCAAAAGATCAGAGATCAAAACTGGCGCAGTTCTGTAATGTTCCGTTGGAGAATGTAATTGAATGTAAGGATATGGAAACCATCTACGAGGTGCCAATGTATCTTCAGAAGCAGAATTTTGATGATGTAGTTCTGAAAGAGCTGGATCTGAAAAGCGATAAAGACGCCGATCTTAAAGACTGGAAAAATTTCCTTAAAAAATTCCAGAATCCTAAGAAAACAGTGGAAATTGCGCTGGTAGGAAAATATGTTTCCTTACAGGATTCCTATATTTCTATTGCTGAAGCATTTAAACATGCCGGTGCAGACCTTGAAACCGAGGTAAAAGTAAGATGGGTATACAGTGGTGATATTACAGAAGATAATATTAAAGAAACGCTGAAAGGTGTAAACGGAATCCTTGTAGCTCCAGGATTCGGGGACAGAGGTATTGAAGGAAAGGTACTTACTGCAAAATATGCCAGAGAAAATAAAATTCCGATGCTTGGAATCTGTTTGGGAATGCAGATCATGACCGTTGAATTTGCCAGAAATGTTCTTGGACATACCAAAGCCAATTCCGTGGAATTTGATACTTCAACTCCTGATCCGGTAATTTCATTAATGGAAGAGCAGAAGAATGTAATTGATAAAGGAGGAACAATGCGTCTGGGAGCTTGGAAATGCGCTTTGAAAAACGGTTCCAAGTTATCTGAAATTTATGGCAGCAAAAATATTTCCGAAAGACACCGTCACCGTTATGAGTTCAACAGTGACTATCTTCAGGAATTTGAAAAGAACGGTTTCCTGGCAACGGGTACTAATCCTGAAACAGGATTGGTAGAAGCACTTGAGCTGCCTGATCACCCGTTCTATGTGGGAGTGCAGTATCATCCGGAATATAAAAGTACGGTAGCCACACCGCATCCTTTATTCAGAGCTTTCATTAAAGCTTGTGAAAAAAAATAAAGAAATAAGGTAATTTTTTATCATAAACGTCTTAATATAAACTCAGGCTGATTATTCTCAGCTTGAGTTTATTATATAGTAACGCAGTAAAGCATAGAGTTTTGATAAAAAAACAGTATTTTTGTCAGCTCAAAAAAGTAATACTCCTATTGCTTATTAAAGTTTAAAATTTTTAATAAAAATAAAATGCAACAAAACAACGGAATCGATAAAAGTCAAATGATTAGTTTCGCGGTTTTATGCCTGATTCTCTTCGGTGCAATGTTCTATTTCCAGAACAAACAGTCTAAAGAAGAGCAGTTGAAAGCCCAGCAGCAGAAAACTGAACAGGTTAAAAATGCCGTAAAACAGACTCAGGCCAGCAATATCAATCCAAATGTCACTCCCAATGCAATTCAGACGGCTGCTCTGTCTAATAAGGAATTGAATGTTGAATTCTCAGGTCTGGGAG
Organism: Chryseobacterium indologenes; assembly: GCF_001295265.1. Lineage (GTDB taxonomy): Bacteria > Bacteroidota > Bacteroidia > Flavobacteriales > Weeksellaceae > Chryseobacterium > Chryseobacterium indologenes_A. Next base: position 133,748 of record NZ_LJOD01000003.1, read on the forward strand.
GGCAGGTTTCCAAAGTACAGCTTTCAGAATATAAAGCATATGATCATAAAACGGATAAAGCAGACCTTCCGCTTTACCTGATCAATAAAAATAGTTCCAACTACGGTTTCCAGTTTAAAGATAAAACAGGAAAGATTATCAATACTAAAGATTTAGTTTTCTCGCCTGCGGTAAATGGTAATGCAGTAACAATGACGGCTAACTATAACGGTGCTGTTATTCAGTTCATCTATACATTGCTTCCAAAATATACCCTGGATTTTAAAGTAAGAACGCAAGGTCTTGCTAATGTTACCGCAGACAATAAAGCAGATTTTATCTGGGATTACAATGTGAGAAATTTAGAAAAGGGTAGAGCTCAGGAGCAGTCTCACTCAGAATTCTCCTATGCTTTCAATAATTATAAAGATTATGATTATGACGGAAGAACAACAATGGAAGAGGAAAAGGAAACCCTTAACTGGATTGGGGTAAAGCAGCAGTTCTTCTCTTCCGTAATTGAAGCTAAAAATGGTTTTACACAAAGTAAAGGAAATCAGGAAAATATCGAAGAAGGGGAATACCTGAAGAAACTTAATTTTGAAGGATTTGTTCAGATGACAGGCAGCGAACTGAATCAGGATTTTACCTGGTACTTCATGCCATTGGATTTACCGCTGTTGAAATCTTACGATAAAAACTTCGACGAGATTCTTCCATTAGGATGGTCTTTCATCGGATGGATGAACAGAGGATTCTTTATTCCTATTTATAATTTCATTGCATCTTGGGGATTAACTGCAGGCTGGGCAATTTTCTTATTGACAATCTTAGTTAAATTAATCCTTTCTCCAATTATGTATAAGCAGCATAAGCTGAGTGCGATGATGAAAGTGATCCGTCCTGAAATTGATGAGGTAAATGCAAAGCTGAAAGACGCAGATCCAATGAAAAAGCAGCAGGCTACGATGGAAATCTACAGAAAAGCAGGCGTTAATCAGATGGCGGGGTGTCTTCCGGCATTAGTGCAGATTCCTATTTTCTATGCTCTGTTCCGTTTCTTCCCTAACTTTATCGATCTGAGGGGGCAGGGGTTCTGGTTTGCGAAAGACCTTACTGCTTATGATGATCTGATAAGGCTTCCGTTTAAAATTCCATTCCTTGGTGATCACTTAAGTATTTTCGCGCTGGCGTGTACCGTTGTAATCCTTATCTATACTGTAATGACTTCCGGAAATATGCAGCAGCCTCAGCAGGAAGGAATGCCGAATATGAAAGTACTGATGTATATCTTCCCGATTACATTCCTGTTCTTCTTAAATACTTCAGCATCCGGTCTTTCCTGGTATTACTTTGTATCGAATGCCATTAACATCCTGATCATTCTGGTAATTAAATACTGGATTCTTGATGAAAAGAAAATTCATGCTCAGATTCAGGCTAATAAAGAAAAGCCTAAAGCTGAAGGGAAATTCCAGAAGAGAATGCGTGAGATGATGGAGAAAGCCCAGGAGCAGCAGAGAATGCAGGAAAATCAAAGAAATAAAAAGAAATAAATTATACTAAAAAGAGAAGCAAATTCTGCTTCTCTTTTTTATTTATAAACAACCTTCCGGTTTAACCGGAAGGTTGTTTTGTTTTAATCGTATTTCAACCTGAAAGACTGTCGGTGGTATTTTGTGGGCCCGTGCTTGATAAGTGCCTGCTGATGAGTTTTGGTTGCATAACCGAAATTGGTATTCCAGCCGTATTCAGGATATTCTTCATGAAGTTCTATCATCAGATTATCCCTGTAATTCTTTGCCAAAATAGAAGCAGCAGCAATAGATAATACTTTTGAATCTCCTTTGATGATGCACTGGTGGGGGATGTAGTTGTACGGATGAAATTTATTTCCGTCTACAAGGATCAGTTCAGGAATTATGGTTAATTGATCTAAGGCACGGTGCATAGCATGGATGCTTGCGTTAAGGATATTATGTTCGTCAATGAATGAAGGAGGAAGCTCAGCGATAGCATAGCTTTTCACATTATCTTTAATATAGCTGTCCAGATCCATTCTTGTTTTAAACGTAAGCTTTTTCGAATCATTAACGAGGTCCTGCTTAAAGCTGTCATCTAAAATAACGGCAGCAGCAACAACAGGCCCGCTTAAGCATCCTCTTCCTACTTCATCGCATCCTGCTTCGATATAGAGGTCTGTCCATTTTTGTAATAATTCCATGAATAGTATTTATAAAATACATGTAAAAGTAATGAAATTATAAATTCTGTAAAAAATGCGGTTGATATTTTCTTATTGGTGTTTTATAGATATAATGCTTCATTTTGGAGGGATTAATTATAATATTGATAAAGTTTTGGTTTTTATTTTTTTTAATAAATATTTTGTTTTTACTGTTTGTTTTTGAGTGTGATTTAATGTTTTGTGTCATTTTTTTGTCAAATTAATATTTTTTAACTGAAATAATTTCCTTTTAATAGACTTTTTGTGTTTGTGAATCATAAAAAATAATTAATTAACTATGAAGAAATTAACTACAAGTGTTTTAGTTATAGTTCTGACCTCATCTTTTGCAGTGGCCAATGCGCAGAATACTGAACAAGGTGATACATTGAGAACTACCGAGATCCGGGAAGTAGTTGTAACAGGAGCATTGGGTATCAAGAAAAGACAGGATGCCGTTACATCTTCCAATCAGGTAGTAAATGCTGCTGAAATTACTCAGGCGAATAACCCAAATGCGGTTCAGGCTCTTACAGGAAAAGTTTCGGGCTTGCAGATTAACACAACCAATAACTCTGTTAATTCTACAACAAGAGTTGTTTTAAGAGGTCCAAGATCTATTTCCGGGAATAACCAGGCATTGGTTGTAATTGACGGCGTAATTTCCACTATGGGAATTTTCCAGAATCTTCCTCCTGAAATTATTGAGAATATCAATGTCATCAAAGGGATGCAGGGAGCTGCTCTGTATGGCGAAAAAGGAAGTAACGGGGTTTTGGTTATAACAACTAAAAAAGGATCAAGAGCTGAAAAATTGCAGATTTCATTGAACAACTCTGTAGATTTTTCCTCAGTATATAAACTGCCTATTTTCCAGAAACTCTACGGACAAGGATGGCCGGGAGATGCGTTTAATACTACAGAATATGGAGGAACAACATGGACGCCTTACGAGAATTCCGCCTGGGGCCCTGCTTATAACTCTGAACTGGGAGGCCAGGATTTGTTTGTTGGACTTCCTCAGGCGGATAATCAGTTTCTTAGGACAACATTTTCGCCGAAGAAAAATCATGTTGGGAATTTCTTTAAAACAGGCATTCTTTTCCAGAACGGAGTTTCTGTTTCTGCAGGCGGAGCGGATTCTTATGCGTTCTTTTCTGCCAACAGAACTCAGAATGATTTCGTTGTGGAAGGGGATAATTTAAAAAAGAATAACATTATCTTTAAAGCAGGAAAAAGACTCGGAAATTTCAGAATTGATGGTAACATTAACTATCTGGACTTAAGTACATCTGAAACTTCTTCCGGCTTATATGGTGAATTGCTGCAAACCCCTACCAATGTAGATATCAGGCAGTTCAGGCATTCTCTTCCAGATGCAGGACACTCCATTTATATTACCAACCCTTACTGGACTATTGATAATGAAAGGTATAATAATAAAAGCCGGATGTTTACGGGGTTGATTAATTTAGAATATAATTTAAATAAGAACATATCATTCACTTATGCAGGTACCTTTGCTTCCGGTTCTGCTATTTCAGAAAGACATCAGAATGCATTTGCCTATGACAGAGTGTATGGAGGAACAGGAACCTATCTGGATGGGCATTCTCCTGGAGATAATGTATTCGGAAGAGAGCCCATTGTATCCAACTATTATAAATCAGTTAACTCTTCCTTCAGATATTATGGAGACTTAATGGCTAACCTGGATTATGAGCTTACGGATAACATCAACATGAAGCTTAATGTCGGACATAATATTCAGGATTCAGGCGGATCTACTGCGCAGGTAGGAGGTACTAATCTTAAGATTCCGGGATGGTATCATATCAACAATGTTTTAAATCCTGATCCTTTTTATAGCCTTGATAATACCAAAACACGCACAAGGTCTTATGCTTGGTTTGCTAATTTAGATTTGGCATATAGAGATTATTTATTTTTAAACTCTACATTCAGATACGAGAAAAGTTCCCTTACCAGTGTTAATCAGGTAGATGTTAACGGGAATGCTTTACCTTTCAGTAATAAAGCATATGCTTACTATTCTGTAGGGGGAGCTTTCATTCCTACAAAGGCATTTGAGAATTTAAGAGGCCAAGTACTGAACTATGCTAAAGTAACCTTGTCTTTCAGTAGAGTTGGGAATGTACAGACCATTCCTGTCTATGGTTTAGACCGGGTTGGAGCTTTTCCAACCGGATATCCTTTTGGTAACTTATCATCGTCACTGCCAACCACCAGTTTTTATGCACCAGACGTAAAGCCGGAGTTTTATAATTCTAAGGAAGCAGGATTACAGCTAGGTTTCTTTAACGACCGGATTACTTTTGAAGGGTCGGTATTCAGAAATGATACCAATAATCTGATCACTTCAGTAACAACATCTTCTGCTTCAGGAATTACCAGTATTCTGAATAATATTGGGGATAGCCGTAATCAGGGATTTGAATTGGATCTGGGGTTTACTCCTATTAAAACAAAAGATTTTGAGTGGAAAGTAAGAGGATCATATTCAACATACAGAACAAAAATTCTCTCTCTGGCAGACGGCTCTGATGAAACACCATTGAGTGTTCTTTCAAGACCTACCGTTGGAATTTATGCCATTGTAGGAGAAGATTTCCCTATGATCAAAGGAACCAAATACCAAAGAGATCCAAACGGAAATATTATTGTTGACCGAAACGGGAATCCTCTCGCAACTTCAACTTTAGAAGTATTAGGAAAAGTGAACCCTGACTATATTTTAGGTTTCAGTACTTCATTCAAATTTAAAGGAATCACGTTAAGTGCCGTTGCTGATTACAGAACAGGAAACAGCTTTGTTCCGCTTTCTAAGGAGATATTGGCTTATGCCGGACATCTTGAGCAGACTGCAACATTTGATAGAAATCAGGGATATGTTGTTCCTAATTCCGTTCAGTTAGTTAACGGACAGTATGTACCTAATATAACTCCTGTAGGAAATGATCCGTCTTATTTTGGAACCAATTCATATTTCACCGAAGGAAATTTCCGAAGAGTGGGTGAAGAGCATGTAATTGATGGTACTGCATTTAAAGTAAGGGAAATTGCGCTCAGCTATGATATTCCGAAATCATTGTTAAAAAGCACATTTGTTAATACGATAACTGTAGGTGTTTATGCCAGAAATCCTTTCGCGATTTATGCAAAAAGCAACAGGAATTATGCAGATCCGGAGACGGCCACAACCAATGGAAATGGTGCTGGTATAGCTTCTACAGGGCAATATCCTACGATCAGAAACTTTGGTTTCAACTTAAACGTAACTTTCTAATTATTGAATAAAATGAAAAAGAATAAATTTATAACAGTTCTGTCAATTGCTGCATTAAGTATAGCGATACCTTCATGTTCCAATGACTATCTGGATATTAATGATAACCCGAATGCAATGCAGGCAGAGCAGATTACGCCTGACCTTATGCTTCCCGGGGCCATCAGTACGGCTTACAGAACACAGGCTGGAACAATGGTTCAGTTTGGTAACCTGATGATGAACAGCTGGGCCGGTAATACCTATAGCTTTGGAGGACCATTTTCCAGAGAATTTAATTTAGGATCTGTAGATAATACGTTTTATACAGGAATCTGGGGACTGTATCCAAGGTTAGCTAACTTTGCGCAGATTGAAATCTATCCTAATGCCGATCATAAACAGGATAATTATATTGCGATTGCAAAGATTATGAAAGCATTTTATATGCAGTATATTGTTGACCTTTATGGTAATGCTCCTTATTCAGAAGCTTTTAAAGGAAGGGATAATATGACACCTAAATATGATCTGGATTCGGATATTTATAAAAAATTGATTACCAGTCTGGAAGAAGCAAACGCTATTATTGCTGCAGCGAATCCTAATGCAGAAGATCCGGAATCTATAGATATCGTTTTCCACGGTGATATGGATAAATGGAAAGCTTTCTCAAATACAATTAAGCTGAGAATGTTGGTTAGGATGTCTAAAGTTACTGGTGATCTTGCCGCATACAGAGATGCAAAATTACAAACTCTGGCCGGTGTAAACTTTATAGAGGAAGAAGTTAAGGTAAACCCTGGGTATACTGCTGCTAATGATGACCAGATGAACCCTTATATTGTGACCTGGGCAAGAACTTCTGCCAATACATCTGTTCAGAATTATTCGCTAGTGGTAGCTTCTGAGCATATAGCTAATGCTTTAGAAGGAAATGTGATTTTGAATGATTCGAACTACTCAAAATTTACCGGGCTTAAAGACCCAAGAAGAGGAAGGCTTTTTACAGCTGTTAACTCTATAGACGCTAATGGAAACACCTTTGTCGGATTAAAAGGTGTTAGGCAGGGAGCTGTTCCCGGACAGCCAGGAGCCCCTATCAGCAATGTTAATACTTCAAAAATGGGAGTAGGGAATTTCACAGAGAAGCCATTAACAGCCTGGAGTAGCATTATTAACGAAAATAACGCAAGAGGAGGTGTCTTGATGTCTCAGGCGGAAAGTGATTTTCTTCAAGCTGAAGCAGCATTGAGATGGCCTGCTATTTTTACTTTTGGTGCACAGGGTAAGTTTGAAACAGCTATTAGATCCCATGCTGCCTGGCTGGGTGCCAATGCAACTAATATGAATACGTATATAACAACTGCTAACACAAGACCTGGACTTGGCTGGACAGGTTCTACCCAACAGAAAATTGAGGCGATCATGACGCAGAAATGGATTGCATTAACCAATATTAATCCTACTGAAATGTTTATTGAGTATAACAGAACAGGGTATCCATGGACGCCAATGGCTGTTACAGCCCAACAGCCGAATAAGCCGTATCGACTGATTTATCCATTCTCGGAATATGCTGCTAATGCTGCCAATGTTCCTGCTATGTCGGGGGCTGATGTTTTCGTTAAAAACCAGTTTACTCCGTTTTGGAATAAGAACTAATTTTTAAACAAATTTTACATATTTTTTTGCCGCCTTCGGGCGGTTTTTTTGTGCTGTTAAGGCTGATTTCCGTCGTTTTTCTTTAGAGAAAAATAATATGCATAACATTGTTTATTTTTCACATCAATGGGAGTTTGATTTATTTTTATGTATTAATGTAATGAATTTCAATGGGTTATTAAGTTAATTGATGAATATCGGGTATAGATAATATCAATAAAAAACATATTGTGGTATTGTGAAAAAAAGTACGGGTAAAATGTTTCGTGTTTGTTAAATATTTTGATTTTAACTTAATTTAATAATTTATAAGTTGTAAAAAATAATAAATTTTGAATAATTGATATTTTTTTCATATTTTACTTTGTGATTTTAATAAAGTTTTACAAATTTGTACAGTCACAAATAAATTTGATATGAAGAAACTAACAACAAGCCTTCTTGCTTTGGTAGTATCCTCTTCAATAGCTGTAGTTCACGCTCAGGAGAAGGATACCATAAAAGCAAAGGAGATCGAGGGTGTGGTAGTAACCGCACTCGGGATTAAAAGAGAGAAGAAATCTTTAGGATATGCTTCAGAAGAAGTAAAAGCGGCGGAACTAACCGGCGGGACAACGAATACCGGGAACGTAGCATCCCTTCTTTCAGGTAAGGTAGCCGGGCTTCAGGTAAATACCAACAACAACTTTGGCGGATCTGCCAATCTACTTATCAGAGGGTACAAATCATTATCCGGAGGATCTCCACTTATTGTTATTGACGGATCTCCGGTAAATAACAGCACCGTAACAGGTTCCATATTTGACTATGGTAACTTCCTGTCAGATATCAACCAGGAAGACATTGAATCCATCAACGTACTGAAAGGAGCTGCCGCATCTGCTCTGTATGGAGAAAGAGGAAGTGACGGGGTTATTCTTATTGTTACAAAAAGCGGCAGAGGAAGTGATGACGGAAGCTGGGGAGTAACTTTAAACTCCGGGATTACAGCTGGTTTTATTGATAAATCTACTTTTCCAAAATACCAGACTAAATACGGAGCAGGTTATGGAGGAAATTCTTGGAATGAAGATCCAGGACCTGGAGGCTATAATTATGCGAACTTCGTAGATGACGCATCTTATGGACCTGCTTTCAATCCTAATCTTTTGGTTTATCAATGGGATTCCTATGATCCATCTTCACCCAATTATGGAAAAGCAACACCTTGGGTCGCGGCTAAAAACGGACCGATCAAATTTTTTGAAACACCAGTCACATATATTAATTCCATTACCATAGAGAAAGGAAATAAGACATCTAATCTTTCCCTATCCTATTCCAATATGCTTTCCAATGGTCTGATGCCTAATTCCGATCTGAAGAAAAATACAATATCTGCAAGATTTAATCATGATTTTACAGATAAATTGCATGCATCGGTTTTTACAACTCTGACACTTCAGGATACCAAAGGGCGAAATGAAACCGGATATTCAGATAATATTGTTTCAGGTTTCAGACAATGGTGGCAAACCAATGTTGATGTTTTAGCACTGAGAAGTGCCTATGAAAACAATGGAAACTTCTCATGGAACCGTACAGCTTCCAATGATGGAACACCTCAGTATTGGAACAATCCATATTTCCAGAGATATCAGAATTACCAGTCAGATGACAGAACCAGAATTTTTAGTTATGCCCAGTTAAAATATGATATTTCTAAAAACTTTGGAATTACAGGTAAATTATCCTATGATGATTTACAAATGGTGATAGAAGAAAGGTTGATGAATGGCTCACTTCCACAAGCATTTGGAGCTTCTGGTTTAAATGTAACTTCCGGATATTCAAGAAATAATGTGAAGAATACCGAGATGAACTTTGATTTATTTGCCAATTATAAGTTTGATATAACTCCTGATTTGAATATTAGTGGTATTGTGGGAGGAAATGTCAGAAGAAATTTGACTGATAACGTATTTATGAGTACAGAAGGAGGGTTGTCAAAACCTGGCTTATTTGCAATTTCCAATTCTGTAAGAACAATACTGCCTCCTGATGAGAACTATGCAAAATGGCTTACTTCAAGTATTTATGCTACAGCATCTTTCAATTATAAAAATTTCTTGTTCGTAGATGGTACCTATCGTATGGACCAGTCTTCTAACTTACCAAAAAAGAATAACAGCTATGATTATTATTCTGTAACCGGAGCCGTTATATTGTCTGAATTTGTAAAGCAACCATGGTTGAGTTTCTGGAAGATAAGAGGAAACTATGCTGAAGTAGGTTCTTCTACAAATAACTATAGATTGGTAAATACCTTTAAAGCAAGAGGCGAAGGTTTATTTGATCAGCCATTTTTCCTGGCTAATCCAAATTTAAAACCTCAGAGATCTAAGGAAACAGAATTTGGTATGGAGGCTCAATTCTTCAGAAACAGATTAGGGTTTGATGTGGCTGTGTACAAAACAAGGACTCTTGATCAAATCATTAATTTACCTGTTTCTTCTGCCACAGGATATAGAACTTTCCTTGTAAATGCTGGACAGATCGATAATAAAGGGATAGAAGTACAATTGAACGGAACTCCGTTTAAAACCAATAATTTTACTTGGGATGTAAATATTAACTGGTCAAAGAATGAAAGTAAAGTAGTTGAGTTAAATGGTGATTCTAAAAACTATTTAATTGCAAGTTATCAGGGTGGAGTTTCATTGAATGCACGTGTTGGTGAGGCTTTCGGAGCTTTAGTAGGATCAGATTATGTATACAATGCTAATGGAGATAAAGTAATTGATCCGGCTACAGGAAGGTATCTGAGAAAAGATAATCAGGTTATAGGAAATATTACACCGGACTGGATTGGAGGAGTAAGAAATAGTTTCCGTTATAAAGACTTTTCATTTAGCTTCCTTATTGATGTGAAGCATGGTGGAGATGTATATTCTACAGATATGGGATATGGTCTTGCTACCGGATTATACGCGGAAACTGGAGATTATAGAGAAACCGGTTTAGTACACCCAGGAGTTAATCCGAATGGTAATGTAAATACTACCCCAACAATTAATCCAGGCTCTTTTGGAAATGTTGATGGATATAGAAGAATGCCGAATAAAAGATTTGTTTATGATGCATCTTATGTGAAACTGAGAGAAGCCAGTATTGGCTATAGCCTTCCAAAATCAATTTTAGCTAATACTTCAATTCGCGATGCCAAAATTTCAATCGTGGGAAGAAACCTTTGGATTATTCATAAGAATTTACCTTATGCAGATCCAGAAGCAGGTACCGGGAACGGCTTAGCTGCCAGAGGTAATTCCATCGGAGTTTTACCTACTACTCGTGATATTGGGATAGATATAACTTTAAAATTCTAAAAAATGAAAAAAATATTTTTAATCATAGGTTTCGCTTCATTGGCACTGACTTTTACTTCGTGTGAAAGAGATATTACTTCTCTTAATGAAGATCCGAAACACCCTACAGTAGTTCCTTCGGGAGTACTTTTTGCCAGTGCGGAACATGCATTGCTCGATCAGACACTTACTCCGAATGTCAACCGAAATATAAGCAGATTTTTTACTCAGCAATGGTCACAGACAACTTATGTTGACGAAAGTAACTATGATATGTCAACAAGGCCTATTCCAAGAAACCATTATAATCGTATAATGGCGTCCTCCTCGGCCACAATAAATTCTCCGGGAGTACTTTCGGCATTAAGAGATGCTAGAAAATTCCTTGAAGCAGAAGAAGGAAGTGCTGTACAAAAGAATAACAGGATTGCCATGATAGAACTGGTAAATGCATATGCATGGGCTGGTTTAGTAGATACTTATGGGGATATCCCTTATTTTGGAGCTCTAAAAGCAACAGCTGAAAATCCAGGAAATGCAGAAATTCCATATGATGATGCGAAAGTAATCTACTTAGATCTGATTAAGAGGATTGATGCAGCGCTTGCATTAATTAATACTTCCGAAACAGGTTATGATAAAGACCTTATCTATAAAGGGGACATGACTAAATGGAAGAAAATGGGGAATTCTTTAAAATTCAGATTGGCTGTAACCCTTGCAGATGTAGAGCCTACATTAGCTAAAAATTATGCTGAGGCAGCTTATAATGCAGGTTTATTTGCAGATAAAAGTGATAACTTTGGATTACAGACGTTCCCTTCCGGATTATTATCTAATCCTGTTTATCAGGATGTAATTCAATCGGGAAGAAATGATTTTGTTCCTTCTGATGTATTGGTAGATTTTATGAATACTACAGCAGACCCAAGAAGAGATGCATGGTTCACTACTGTTGGTGGTGCATATGTTGGAGGAGTTTATGGGGATCAGAACGTTTTTAATGATTACTCACATTTTAAAAGTTCTATTTCAGGAGAAAATGCACAAGGTTTCTTACTGGATTATACAGAGATTATGTTCTTAAGAACAGAAGCAGCAGCTAGAGGTTACAGTGTTGGAGGAGCAGCTTCCACTTTGTATGGTGAAGCGATTACTGCCTCAATGACAGAATATGGGGTAAGTGGCCCAGCTGTAAGTGCTTTTATTGCTGCAAATCCATATAATGCGGCCAATTGGAAAAAATCTATCGGAGAGCAGGCTTGGGTTGCTATGTTTAATAAAGGATTCCAGGCATGGAACTTTACAAGAAGATTAGATTATCCTGTCTTCCAAAATCCAGCAAACTCTGATGTAGCAGATGTTCCTGTAAGGATGCCTTATTCAGATCAGGAGTATTTACTTAATAATAGTAATGTGACTAAAGCTGCTGCGAAAATTGGAGGAGACGAGGTGACAACTAAAATATTCTGGGATATCAATTAACAAATTTTATAGAATAAAATATTCCTGTTATTTTAGTACAGGAATATTTTGTTCAAATCAGTAAAAATTTAATTATGAGATTTTTTATCAGCCTTATTGCTGTATTGTGTTTAGCTTCATGTAACGATGACGAAAGGGATAACAATACAACAGAAAGTACTTCAAGCATTAATGGAGTTTGGAAACCTGTAAAATATGAATATAAAGGTAAGAACTACCCAGTAGATGATTGCGAAAAGAAAGGTCAGATACTTATTAACACGGATTTTTCAGGTGTTTATGAAAGATATACTAAAGATGAGGTTTCCGGTAATTGTATAAATCCGGATTCTTTTTCCGGTAAATGGAATTATGATAAACTTTACAATAGTTTAACATTATCGTATACAGAAGCAGGAGCAACTAAAACTTTAAAAAAAGATATAGAAGGGCTTTCCGATATTGAACTCAGAATTACTGATAGTTCTAAAAATCTGGATAATGTTCCTGGTAATGATGAGGCTGTCTTAGTTTTTAAAAGAGAACCTTAATAGATTAGATAGAACCACCTTCGGGTGGTTTTTTTATGAAATCAATTTTTTCATTTTTTAAGAGCCCGCCTATCTTTGATCCTGTTCCTGGAAATTCCGGATAGTTTGAAAGATACCTTAACCCTTTCAAAAATTTAAAGACTTCGTCAATGAAGTCTTTTTTATTTCACTAAATTTGTATTTCGAAATTTTGAGATCAGATAAGGTGATTCCATATAAGCCTTTGGAAAAATCAATACAGACATGAATATTAAAAATAATATAGAAGAAAAACTTTCGGAAGTCATTTTAAATGTATACCAGTTAAAAGGCATCAATCTGGAAGTTCAGGAAAATAAAACAGAATTTGAAGGTGATTTTACCATTGTAACATTTCCGTTGGTAAAGCAGCTGAAGAAAAACCCTGAAAGCATCGGGGTAGAATTAGGTGAGGCTTTAACGGAGCAAACCGACCTTTTTGAAAGTTTCAATGTGGTAAAAGGTTTCCTTAACGTTAAAGTGAATAACCAGTTATTTGTGGATAACTTCAGATCTGTAAACAGAGATATTGATACCATAGAAAAGAAAAATTCTACCGTAATGGTGGAATATTCTTCACCGAATACCAATAAACCACTTCACCTGGGACACATCAGAAACAACCTGTTAGGATTTTCTGTGGCGCAGATTTTAAGAGAAGCCGGATATGATGTGATCAAAACCCAGATTATTAACGACAGAGGAATTCATATATGTAAATCTATGCTGGCATGGGAAAAATTCGGAAATGGAGATACCCCGGAAACAACCCATACCAAAGGAGATAAATTTGTCGGGAATTATTATGTGGAGTTTGATAAAGAACTGAAAAGACAGGTTAATATTATTTACAAAGACTTCAGAAAAAACAATTTTGACACTTTTGATACCAACAAGAAAGCAGAAGTTGCCAATTTAAATGGTAAAATAGATATTCTTGAGGCCAAGAAAAAAGAATTGCTGGACAATCTGGATTATAGCGAAGTTTCCAATCTGCATCCTCAGTTTGAAATCCATTTAAAGGACGCTTTGGAAAATGATCTGCTTCTATCCAAAATACCTAACTCAGTATTAAAAGCAGTAAGTAAAAAAGAGGGTGAAGGAAAAACAGCAGATGAAGAAGAAATTAAATTAATTAAAAAACAGACGAATACCTTCCTTGCTATTTTTAAAGATGTTTTAGAAGCTGAGGCTAAACTTGAAGCTGAAAAGTCTAACCTTAAAGAGATTTGCAAACCTGTTTCCGAGGTCATGAAAGAAGCTCAAAAAATGCTTGTAGATTGGGAAGATGGGGATCAGACGGTAAGAAATCTCTGGAAAGAAATGAATTCCTGGGTATACAAAGGATTCAATGAAACCTATAAAAGATTAGGCGTTGACTTTGACCAGGTTCAGTATGAGAGCAATACTTATCTGCTTGGAAAAGATCTTATCCAGGAAGGGCTTGACAAAGGAGTTCTTTACAAAAAAGAAGACGGCTCGGTATGGTGCGATCTTACCGATGAAGGTCTTGATCAGAAACTGTTATTACGTTCCGATGGTACTTCAGTGTACATGACGCAGGACTTGGGAACAGCTGTGGAACGTTTTAAAGATAATGATATTCAGAAGCTGATCTATACCGTAGGAAACGAACAGGATTACCATTTCCAGGTTTTATTTAAAATCCTGAAAAAATTAGGATATGAATGGGCAGATCATTTATATCACCTTTCTTACGGAATGGTAGAACTTCCTGAAGGAAAAATGAAGTCCCGTGAAGGTACCGTAGTAGATGCTGATGACCTGATGCAGGAAATGTATGAGACCGCAAAGTCAATTACCATAGAATTAGGAAAACTGGAAGGCCTTTCTGATGAAGAAAAAGAAGCTTCCTATGAGATCATTGGATTGGCAGCCCTTAAATATTTTATGCTGAAAGTAGATCCAAAGAAGAAAATGCTGTTTAACCCTGACGAAAGCGTTGAGTTTTCAGGAAATACCGGACCATTTATTCTTTATACCTACGCCCGTATTCAATCCCTGTTGTCAAAAGCAGAAGGAGATTACACGGAAATTTCAGAAGTAGCTTTAAATGAATATGAAAAAGAGCTGATCATGCTTCTTGCCAATTATAAAACAGTAGTGGAAAAAGCAGCAGAGGCTTTAAGCCCTGCATTAGTAGCTAACTATGTTTATGATCTGGTTAAATCTTATAACTCGTTCTATCAAAGCAATATTATTCTGAAGCTTGAAGACGAAGAGGTGAAAAAATTCCGTCTGAATTTATCAGACCTTACCGCGAAAACAATCAAAAAATCGCTGGCTCTCCTCGGAATCGGAACTGTAAACAGAATGTAAATAGTTAAACCTCCTGAGATTTTCGGGAGGTTTTTTTATTGATTAAACGGTATCAAAATGGCTTCAGCCCATCTAAATTTAAATATTCCCAATCAATCCAGACTCTCCGTATTTTCTTTTTTCATCCTATCCTCATACAATTTCGCATCGCTCCATTTTGCGTGTTTTGACGGAACAATCGTATACCCCTTTTTATAAGCGTAGACTTTAGTAAACTCTGCTCCAAAGAAAACCAGCATACAGGAATAATTGATCCACATCATAATTAAGATTACGGTTCCTGCCGTTCCAAAAGCAGAAGTAGGTTTGGCGGTTCCGAAGTAAAGGCTTAGCAGGAATTTACCTAAAGTAAACAGAATGGCGGTAAGAAAAGCTCCTTTCCATACAGGCTTCCAGCTTACTTTTACATCCGGAAGAACCTTAAACATCAGCGCAAAAAGGAGCATTACAAATCCGAACCCTACGATAAAATTAACAGTTTCTACAAGCATATACGTTTCAAAACCGAAATACTGGGTAATTAATTTATTAAAAATACTGATTAAAGAAGAAAGAATCATCGTGATCATTAATAAAAAACCTAATATAAGGATCATGCCTAAAGAATTGACCCTGTCCAGGAGGAATTTTATAAGTGCTTTTTTAGGAGCGGATTGTATATCCCACAAGCTATTCAGGGAATGCTGAAGCTGGAAAAACAGAGTAGTGGAACCATAAACAAGTGATCCCACACCTACCGTTTTCATAACAATATTCTCTTTATCGATCAGTGCACCGGCGATCATGTTTTCAATGCTTTTGGCAACATCTGTTCCCATAATGCCGCTGATCTGATGGCTGATCTCTCCGCGGATGGCTTCTTCACCAAAGAAATTTCCGGCAATCCAGATAATAATGATCAATAATCCCGGGATAGAAAAGATTGCATAATAAGCCAGACTTGCCGAATCTTTTGATGCGGAAGAGCTGTTCCATTCAGCAAAGGTTTCCTTAAGGACTTCCCAGAAAAATTTTATAGTATTGATCATATTAAAAAGGATATCCGATGGCTATATTTAAAATAAGATTATCTTTTCTCCAGCCCGGATCTCCGAAGTTGATTTTGTCAAATGCCCAGCGGTTTCCCTTTTCATAATAAGGAACACGTAAAGGCATGGCCAGATCCAGTCTTAAAATTAATATGGAAAAATCAAGTCTCAGACCCACTCCGGCACCCACGGCAATTTCACTCAGAAATTCTTTTGAAAATTTAGCTCCCGGTCTTTTGTCATCATTATTGATCAGCCAGATATTTCCGGCATCTACAAATACGGCTGCATTTAAAAATTTATAAAGATTCGCACGGTATTCGGCATTTAATTCCAGCTTAATATCTCCGGACTGATCAAAATAAGCTCCTTCCTTTATCGTTCTCGGATCAAAACTTCCCGGTCCCAGCGTTCTGGCACGGAAAGCCCTTATGCTGTTGCTTCCTCCTGAGAAAAACTGTTTGGAGAATGGAATGAATTCTGAATTTCCATACGGATAGGCAATTCCTCCGATGAAACGGGTTGCAAGAGATGATTTTTCAGTGAATTTATGATAAAACCTGAAGTCGTTTTCCATTTTTACATACTGACTGAAAGGAATTCCAAAAATCTTTTTTTCCTTATCCTTTTTTACATCAGCTCCCGTTACCAGTCCCGTGATGTTTCCTGCAAGATCAAGGGTTCCTTTATAATAAACGGTATTCTTTTTAGGATACATCGTATTCGTATAGGTATAGGAATAAGTAGGTCCAAAAATCAGCTGCTTTTGTACAATACGCTGCATGGCAGGGTTGTTTTCCGAGATCAAATCATATTCAGCGGTAACTTTGGCCGGAGATACCAAAGTAATATCAATCACTTTCAGCTCATGTTCTTTTCTTGCATTTTCTTTCCAAACATATCCGAATGAGCCGGTAAAATTATTAAGCGTATAATATTTTGTCCTGTTCTGGAATTCATACCCCAAAGAAATATTCGTTCTTGGCACAAATTCGCTGGAAGAATGAAAACGGAATGGCGCTACAATTCTCGGAATAGAAAGCTGTACATTCGTTCCTCCACGGAAAATGTTATTGGCATTTTCAGGACCGCCCATCTGGAAGTCAAAAGCTCCGTAAATAGATGCCTTAAACTGTTCAGCACCACGGAAGAAATTTCGGTGGGTCCAGTTCAGGTTAAGCTCACTACCGGCATAGTTGGCGGAATTGGTTCTTCCGAGTGCTTCAAGACGAAGTGACTGAATCTGTCTTGGTGTCAGCAAATAATAAGCATCAAATTTATGATTCAGAGAATCCGAAACAATAAATTCATTCTTTACAAACTTGAAAACACCGAGACTGATTAACCTGTTTAAAGTAAGATTATGATTAGAACGATTGTAAAGATCTCCCTTTTTAAAGTATAAAGCCCTGTCGAAAATCTTCGGTTTGAATTTATGCTGCGGATCAATGACGTAGATGTCATCAAAAGCATATTTAGAAAGAGAGTCTTTATCCATGGGGATAGAATATTTTCCGTCTTTTACGTCCTGAATGTTATAATTGGGAAATACCACCACCTTATCAATGCTGAATTGCTGCCTGGCCAGATCCGGAGTATTATCTTTAAGTTTTACATTAAGTTCAACCTTATGGTTTTTGCTTACAGTACTGTCTGCCTGTACAATGATGTTGTCGGGATGGAAATAGTAAAAGCCTCTTTCCTTTAAGCCATTGTCAATTCTTTCACGTTCAGCTTTGATGACGTCCAGATCAAAAGGCTTTCCGTTTTTAAGAAATGTTTTATCAGCTATATTTTGAATTTCCTGATTAACCAAAGTAGAGTCTTTCTGGAACTTTACTCCCTCTACCATGTATCTTGCACCCGGCCTCACCTTATAGATTACCTGGGCTTTTTTATTTTTTGAAACGGTGTCATAAGTAGCTTTTGCATTGAAATATCCTTTGTTTTCAGAATAATTAACAATAATATCTTTATTGAATTCACGGTCTACATCACCTAATAATACCGGCTTTTCACCCACTTTATATTTAAGCCAGTAATTAAAGCCCTTATCCTTTTTAGGCTCTTTGGCGATATTATAAAAATACAGCTTCGGGCGCATTCCCAAAAATGTAGAATTGGGTTTTGGGGTAAGATTGGCTTCCAGAGCGGTCTGAAGATCCTTCTTTTCTTTCTTCGAAATCGTGTCATTTTCAATCTTTACCTCAGCGCCTGTGTAAAGCATCTGGCCTTCCTTCAGAAATCTGGTATTGCTGCAGGAAATGGCAGTTACTGCCAATCCGGAAATCAACAGGTATTTACAATAGGTATGGAATGTATGATTCATTACTTAAATTCTACAACTTGATTATTCTGATTCTTCTTCGGTTTCTTCTCTCTGGTTTTCTGGAAAATCTCCCGGAATTTGTCATAGTCCAGGGTAATGATAAATCCAACTCCGGTTTCTATGATCTGCCCCTGAAGAGCCACCTGATATTCATCCTTACGGTAAGCACGCAGCATATATCTGCCGTCTTTGGAAAGGCTGTAATCTACAGACACATTTCCGGCAATATTCGTCATGTTTTCATTCTGACGGGCCTGGCCTTCCAGTCCGAAATTACTTCCTACCGTTACTTTCAGCCTGTCATTCAACAGCTTTTTACTGATATCCACATTCAGGTCGGTTCTCGTATTCTTTTGTCCGGTAGAATAATCTTCCGAAGAATCCAGATTAAAATTAAGATCCACTCCTTTGATCAGGCTGGCTGCAAAATTATTCAGCTGTTGGGACAGAATCTTGCTCACACTCTGTCGGGCCATTGTTTCGGCTGACATTCCGGCACCGCTTTCAAATGGATTTTCACCGATAAAACGGTTCATAATAAGCAACGCGAAAACCTGTTTATTCAACTCGGATTCCTGGGTTCTGAGCTGGATGAGCTTCTGATCGATAACATCCTTTACGTTAGATGAAATGGCATTGTTTTTCTCGTCTGTGGTAATATCAAAACTCAGCTGTGGTTTCAGAAGTTCTCCTTTCATCTTTAATAAAGTATTGAACGGAATTCTCTGCTTATACTGGTTCATTGTAGAGGCAGCTTCACCACTGATCTGCTGTTCCACAAGGTCAATCGGAGGAGCCTCTGTTTTATACACGGCAGTGATGTCCATCTGGGCCATTGTAGGCTCTCCGGTCCAGGTAATTGTGCTTCCTTTCTGGATATCAAACTTACGTTTAAGGAAACTTACGGAAAGATCATAACTTCCTTTTTCTACTTCATACACCCCAACGAGGGTCGTCTTTCCGGAAGGGTCAATTCCTCCGGTTAATTCTGCTTCACCCTGGAGCTGTACAAAGTCACCGTTTGCCTTATCGATGATCAGTGAAAGCTTGGCCTCTTTGCTCACCTCAATATTGACGCTTACGTCCATTCCTTTGATGCGGCTCTGTGCATTAAGAGAATCGGCTTTAATGGTTTTATTGAGAACAACCTGATCCTGGTCAATGAACTCTACGATTCCATCTCTTTCCTGTAGTGAAGGGCTGGATTGCGGAAGAACAAAAGTAAAATCTGTATTGTCTGCCACGCTCAGCCTTCCGTCCACTTTCGGAAGATCAAGGTTTCCGCGGATGCGAAGCCCTGCATCAATAGCTAGAACACCGTACATCATTGCATCATTGGATTTTTCAGAGTTTACCACTTTAAAGTCTTTGGCATTCACATTAAGATTAAAGGCAAAATCCCTGTAAGTCTGCGTGAGAACCTGCCCGTTAACGACCAGAGAATTGCCGTCTTTATCATTAATTTTAAATCGGTTGAACTCAATACCGCGGCTGGTAAAGTCAATTTCATCATTCAGTTTTCTGAAATCACTTCCCGTTTTGGCAATTTCCAGACCTGCATCATTGAATTTTACCTTACCTAAAATATTCGGTTTATCGGCTGTTCCGGTGATCTTTAAATTCCCGGAAAGATATCCTTCTGTATTCGTGATTGCATTCATGGAGAATCCTTGGATGCTCTTCATCTGAATCTGGTTGATTGCCATATTCAGATCAAATGTACTGGCAGAAGTATTATAGTCTCCCAGGATTTTTACATCATTATTATTTCCGGAAAGGGCTATATCGGCATTTAAAATATTCGGTGAAGTATTGTTTACTTTTACCGCGAGATTTCCTACCGGACTTCCGTAAACAATCAGATCAGATACGTTAAGATCCGAAGTAAAGGTCATATTTTTGGTAAGATCACGAAGCTGGGCTGTTCCGTTGATTGTTCCACGGGCCAGAACCGTATCTTTTTTGATCAGCTCTGTTATTGTTTCAATTTTAAAATCTTTCAGGGCAACATTCAATGGGCTTGCAGGATTTTCACTTTCCGACTGAAGTGCAATCTCACTGCCGCCATTGGAAAGAATGAAATGGTCTGCTAAAATTCCTTTGCTGCTGATCTGGATCTTATTGTTTTCCGCCACATTCCAGTCTGCGTAATTTAATTTTAACCCGTCCGGTTTCAGCGAAATCTCAGTAATGTCATTCAGTGATTTTGCATTTCCGGCAATAAGGAACTGTGTGGCATCTTTGGCGTCTTTGGTTGTAATATTATAGTTGATAATATTGTCTGCCACATCACCGTTTACACTGACTTTATTCAGGGTAAAGCTTGAACTTTTTAAAGCAGCTACATTAAGGCCGTATTGAAGAGCCTGATTTTCATTGGTAACTTTCAGGGTAGCATTCTCAATCGTATTTTCACCATACAGCAGCTGTGGAATTGCTCCGTCAATTTCTATTTTCTGAGAATCTGCATCATAGTTTCCGACCAGGTTAATTGTCTCAAAACTTTTCAGTTCCGGTACAAACTTGCGGATCAGGTCATCATTTTTGATTTTGGCGCTGAAGGTGAAAAACTGTCCAGGATCTACTTTCTCTGTTTTTCCAGGCTTCTGAAACTGGTAATACTGATTGATGGTCTGGGTTAAAGATCCGAAGATCTGGGTAAGCCTATATTTTCCTTTTAAAGAAACATCCGCGATCTGGGAATTGAAAATAATCTGTGTTGAATCCTGTGTGGAAGAAGCTTTTACATTCACTTCCTGCACCGGATATACTTCTTTGGTGTCTGAAAAGGCAAAATCTTTAAGATTAAGGGAGCCATTCAGGTTGTCGGGGTCCAGATTGGTGAAATCTCCATCAATCTTTCCTGCAATGATCATCGGTTTTTCATAGAAGCCAAGCTTATTCACATCCAGTTTGATAACCTCACCATTGACTTTTACCGTAGGGTTTTTATCATCATAAATTCCCGAAGCTGTTAAATCCAGATTAGCATTAGGGTCTTTTGAGTTAAGAACAATATGGTACGCTCCTCTTTTTATGGTACCTGTAACATCCATATTCTGGTAACGATAACCTTTGTACACTGCCGAAACGACGTGACCTTTAAGATCAGCATTGGCATTTTTGAAATCAAAACTTTCGCCTTTGGCTGAGATTTGTGCCGTAACAGATCCTATATCTTTATTCTGAATGATTTTTCCGATCTGAACAGCCTGAAGATTGGCTTTTACATTATATCTCTCATGGTTTTTTCTGCTCATATCAACATCTGCAGCCACTGCGGCATTGCCGAGGGTAGAGTAGAGGTTAAGATCTGTTTTGATTACCTTGGTGGTTCCTTTTGCATTTCCTTTGATGCTGAAATGAGACGGAAGGGAAATGGTGGGCGGAATTGTATTTTTCGGAACCAGATTGAACACGGTTTTAGCTTCTGCGGAAAATTCCCCGATTCTCAGATCGTAATAAAGATGATCTGGATTCATTGCATTTCTGATTCTTCCGGATGCGGCTACTCTTAGCTGATCCAGTCCTGAAACTTTTAAATTCTGGATCAGAAGGTCATTTATGCTTCCTTTTACATTGGCATTGACATTCAGCACCGCGTTAGGATATTTATTGAACGGAACGGTACTTCGTAAAGCAGGAACAATATTCAGAATATCAGAGAACCCTATTTTTGAGTCTTTGATGTTGGCTGCAATTTTTACGGCGCCCGGATTGGAAGTAAGCTGATCAACAGAATCATAATTTAAAACCACTTCATCCCGGATAATCGTCTTTGGAGTCTGCAGGTAAAGATCTTTCAGATATGCTTCTTTTTCAGCATACACAAAATCTGTATTGAACTTTTGAATGTTCAGTCCACGAGACTCCTGAATTTCCGCTGAATTAACCGTTCCTGCAAAAGTATTGTTCTCCATTTTGAAGCTTCTTACCTCCACATTCATTTTTGAAAAATTCAGGTGGTTGAAATCCATACCGGACCTGGTTGGAGCGATGGCTGTATTGTTGTAAACAGCTTTTACATCATTAAGAACAAGTTTTCCAAGAATGAGTTTCAAGGCTTTATCCTTATCGGAAACTTTTGAAACTTCAGATTCCTTTGTATTTTTCGGATTGGCATTCTGTGCCGGAAGATAAAGGTTCGCATTGATATCTGCACCTGAAAGCACGACGTTGGAAATATTGTAGGCATTGTTTTCCAGATCCAGCTTGTTAACTTTGGTGCTTAGTTCCTTGAATAAGACTTTAGCAAAAGTTTTGGTATTGTCATCGCCGTAATCAATATCGAAATTGGTAAGTTTAATTCCTCTTAAACCAATGCTCATTGGTTTTTTATCGTTCAGGGAATCTACTTTTTTCTCTACTTTTTTAGAAACTTCCTCTAGAAGATCCTGTTTTAATTTTAATTTCAGGCCGTCAAGATTGATGTCGTTGACAGCGTAGGTGTTTTTATTGAGATCGAAAGTCTTAACCCTTGTATCAAAAGATCTGAAGTAAAGCTTGATGTCATTTCTCGACTGCTGGTCGTTGAAAGTAACGCCAATATCTTTTAAATTGATTTTATCCAGGGAAATAATAAAAGGTTTGGAAGGGCTTTCCTCTTTGTCGCTGGTTGCAAAGGCATTGATGATATAATCAAAATTGAAGCTTCCGTCCGGTTTTCGTACTACATTGGCACGGGCTCCTTCCAGGTCTACAGAGGTAATATCTGCTGTGGAATTGATCAGCTTCAGCATGTTTAAACCTACATCCAGTTTCCTGACAGCAAGAAGGGTGTCTACTTCCTGACCTTTCAGATAAAGGTTCTGCATGACAAGGCTGTTGGGAAACCCTATGTATACCTTTTCAAGGCTTACTTTGGTTTTGATCTTTTTTTCAAGATATACAATCAGTTTGTCTTTAATGAAATTCTGAACGGCAGGGAGTCTGAGGCTGAGTATCAGCAGGGTAAGTAAAACCAATATTGAAATAAAGGTTATTACAATACGCCTTAAGATTTTTCTTGTGTTGATTTTCAGTTTCAAATGCGATGAGGTTTGTAACAAAGATAGTAATACTAATTAATTCGTTCTTTGTTGTGGTACCCTTTTGCATATACAAAAATCCTGCCTTGGCTGTCCTGTTATGGAATTTAGTTTAGTAGTCGTCAAGTGAATTAGTTGATAAGAACGAGCCAAGACGTGGATTTTTATTCTTTAAAAGCCCCCTTTTGATCATTTTTTAATGTTGAAAAGGTTAGCAAAAATGAAATTCAAATGTTAGTGTAGTTTCAAAGGGGGCTGGCATGGTTTAATATATTTGAGGTAATAAATTTTCTATTCGTTTCCGTTCTCCCACTTCACTTCTTCACCCTGAGGAGCAGCTCCTCCCTGACCTTCTGTGATGGGTGCCGTTTCCTGATTGATATGGTAAACATAGGCGGCGATCTTTTCAGCATCTCTTCCGGTAATGGTTCCGTCTTTGATGAAAGGTCTCATGGTAGGGTTATTCGGAGAACCGTTTTCAAGCATCCAGAAGACGTTTTTAAATAAGCTTTTCTCTTTGATGTTGATCCAGTGAGTGTCGGTAAGGTTTGGACCGATACCGCCTTTTCCTCCATCTCCATGGCAGGTTACACAGTTGGTTTTAAACAGTTCCTGGCCTTCTGCAATGTTATCTGCACTGTATTTCGCGGTTTCCAGATTGATTTGAGGTGCGGTTTTCTCATACTCCTGAATGGAAGCCAGCATGGTTTTCGCTTCTTTATCATATTCAGCTTCCGGGTGGGCATAATCTGTGAAAGCAAAAGCCGTCATATACACCACACAGAAGATACATCCGAACCAGAAAAGTCCTATCCACCATTTCGGAAGTGAGTTATCGAGCTCTGTAATCCCGTCAAAACCATGGTCAATCAGAATATCTTTTTCTTCTGTAGCGGACTGTTTCTTAAAGGCTGAGTTCCATAGCTTCTGGTAATACGGAATATTTTTTTCTGCCAGATATTGCTTTTTCTCTTCCTCAGATAACCTGTTGAAGGTTTCATTTTCAACCAGATCTCCAATAGAGTTCATGATCATCAGAAGGATAACGGCAATTAGCAGCAGCGCCCAGAAAAAAGGAGAAGATAAGTAACCTGAATCTCCGGCGAACATTTCAAATGCCATGATCGTTAAGCCTATCGTTGCCGCGATATATACTGAAATAGGGGTTCTCGTTTTCATTGCTTTACATTTTAATAATTACTCAGCGCTAGCCGTCTGGATCTGCGTTGTTTTAATATCGGTACCCAGTCTCTGAAGGTAGGCGATCATTGCAATAATCTCTCTCTGCTCAAGCGGTACAAACCCCGCTCCTTTAGCTGCTCTTTCTTTTTCCATCTGGTCTTTCACGTCTGTTGCTTCTGCATAAATTCTTTTAACGATTGCTTTAGACTGGTTATCTGCCCATTTTCCTGCAGAATCTATTTCTGCTTTGGTATACGGTACATCGAAAGAGTTTTTCATCAGTTTTAATTTATCCACCATCTGCGTACGGTCCAGTTTGTTGGTGATCAGCCATGGGAAACGTGGCATAATGGAACCTGCAGAGGTAATTCTCGGATTATACATGTGTTTGAAGTGCCATGAATCCGGATTTCTGCCACCTTCTCTGTGAAGATCCGGCCCGGTTCTCTTAGATCCCCATAAGAATGGTCTGTCGTACACAAATTCTCCTGCTTTGGAATATTGTCCGTTTTTACCTTCAAACCTTACCACCTCGTCACGGAATGGTCTGATCATCTGGGAGTGGCACGAGTTACAGCCTTCACGGATATAAAGATCTCTTCCTTCCAGCTCCAGCGGAGTATAAGGTTTTACCGCAGTAATGGTGGGAACGCTTTGCTTAAGGGACAAGGTAGGAACAATTTCCACCAGTCCTCCGATAGCTACGGTGATAAAAGCCAGGATAGAAAGCAGAGCAGGAGTTCTTTCCAGCCAGAGGTGTATGCCCTCGCCCTGTTTTCTTGCACTGCCGATGTCTGCCAGTGCAGGAGCTTCTGCAGGAACTTCTTTCTGGAATGATCCTTTTCTTACAGTTTTCACTACATTCACCACCATCAGGATCGCTCCGGTAAGATAAAGAATACCTCCTAAGAATCTCATTTTGAAGTAAGGAATGATTGCTGTTACTGTATCCAGCCAGTTTTTCCATAATAAGGTTCCGTCCGGATTGAACTGTTTCCACATTAATCCCTGTGTGAATCCTGAGATATACATCGGAACCGCATAGAATATAATTCCCAATGTTCCCAGCCAGAAGTGCCAGTTGGCTAATTTTTTAGACCAAAGCGGGGTTCTCCACATGATGGGTACCAGGTAATAAACTACTCCGAATGCCATGAAACCATTCCATCCAAGCGCTCCTAAGTGTACGTGGCCAATTACCCAGTCGGTATAATGCCCGATTTTATTTAAAGATTTTGTAGCTAAAAGAGGTCCTTCAAAAGTGGCCATTCCATAACAGGTAACCGCTACGACGAAGAATTTAAGGATCGGATTTTCTCTCACTTTATCCCAGGCTCCTCTTAAGGTAAGAAGACCGTTCAGCATTCCACCCCATGACGGAGCGATAAGCATGATTGAGAATCCTGTACCCACGGCCTGGGCCCATGCCGGAAGCGCTGTATACTGAAGGTGGTGAGGGCCTGCCCATAAGTATACAAAAATCAGCGACCAGAAGTGAATAATAGATAATTTGTATGAAAAGACCGGCCGCTGAGCCGCTTTCGGCATGAAATAATACATCAGGCCTAGTACGGGAGTGGTCAATACGAATGCTACCGCATTGTGGCCGTACCACCACTGCACAAGGGCATCTTTTACTCCCGCATATACAGAATAGGATTTCCAGCTTGTGAAAGATAAAGGCACTTCAAGGTTGTTAAAGATATGAAGCATTGCCACAGCAAGCCAGGTGGCCAGATAAAACCATATGGCTACATAAAGGTGTCTTACCCTTCTTTTGGCAATGGTTCCGAACATATTGATCCCGAAGATTACCCATGAGAAAGTAATCAGAATATCAATAGGCCATTCATGCTCGGCATATTCCTTGGAAGTATTGATTCCCATTAAGAAAGTAATCACTACGGTAACAATCATAAACTGCCATGACCAGAAGTGAATCCATGATAATATATCACTGTACATTCTTGTTTTCAAAAGCCGCTGCATACTGTAATAAGCACCGCAGAAAAACGAGTTACACACGAAAGCAAAAATAACGGCACTCGTATGAAGCATTCTGATTCTTCCGAAGCCCATGGCACCTTGTGTATTAATCAGCCCCTGGATATTACCGCTTCTCAAACTCTGGATGGTGGTGTCATCTGTTCCGAATAAAAATTCAGGAAGTTCAGGATAAAAAAGCATCAGTGCGGCCGTAAGTCCCAGCAGGAAGCCTACCAGCCCGAATACGATTGTAGCATAGAGGAATGCTCTGACAATATTATTGTCATAATTAAATTTTTGCGTCTCCATAATTCCAAGTGTGTTGTACTGAAGTGATATTTATTCTCCGAAATCCGGCTTGAGCAGCATGAATTTATGTGAAAAAATAAATATCATGTAACGTGTATAATGTTTTGCCAAAGGTATTTATTAACTTTGTTAGAGGCTAGTAGATAATCTTCTAAACTATACCAAAAACTACTAAAAACAAAAAGGATGAAAGTATGTGGGCAAAACATCAGGAAAATAAGGCGGAGTAAAGATTTTACGCAGGAATATATGGCTTTTGAAATGGGAATTTCCCAGAAAGCTTATTCCGATATTGAGAATTCCAAAGTGAAAATCAATCTGGAAATTCTTACCAAGATCTCCGATATTTTAGAAATTAAGCCTTCTGATATCTGCAGTATTTCGCATAAATGCGGAACGGATGGGTATGAAGAACGCTATCAGGGGCTTTTGGAGTATATGAAAAAGAATAATATCGCAGTTCCGAAGGAGTTTTTATAAAGAATTTCTGCTCTTTTTTCTTTTTAATTATTTAATACTGAATGTTTTGTGTGTTCGGTAAGCGTCATGGAACGTGAATTTCTGTAAAGTTTTATATATTTAAGGCATAATTCATTCTATGAGCAGCGAAAATAAAACCGGATCCAATGACAGTACTCTGGTAAGAGGTTTAACGAACAGACACATTCAATTAATTGCCCTCGGAGGTGCCATTGGTACCGGATTGTTTCTCGGGATAGGTCCTGCGGCTGTACTGGCCGGTCCTTCCGTTATTCTTGGGTATGCCTTGGCAGGAATCATCGCCTTCTTTATCATGCGCCAGCTGGGCGAAATGGTGGTTCATGAGCCGGTTTCAGGTAGTTTCAGTTATTTTGCCTATAAATATTGGGGGAACTTTCCCGGATTTGCTTCAGGATGGAATTACTGGATTCTCTATATCCTTGTAAGTATGGCGGAACTTACGGCTATTGGCCATTATGTTCATTTCTGGTGGCCGGAAATACCGCTCTGGGTTTCCAGCTTATTCTTTTTTATTGTTATTAATGCCCTCAATCTGGCCTCGGTGAAAGTATATGGTGAAACAGAGTTCTGGTTTTCCATTATAAAAGTTGTGGCTATTGTGGCGATGATCATTTTCGGAATCTACCTGTTGGTAAGCGGTACCGGTGGAGATAAAGCCAGTATCCAGAACTTGTGGAATGATGGCGGGTTTTTCCCGAAAGGACTGTTTAATAAAACAGCAGACGGGTTTTCCGGATTGTTTGCAGCTATGGCCATGATCATGTTCTCTTTCGGAGGACTGGAGCTGATTGGAATTACGGCTGCTGAAGCGAAAAATCCTGAAAAAACAATTCCCCAGGCAACCAATCAGGTGATCTACAGAATTTTGATCTTCTATGTGGGAGCGCTGGTTATTTTATTCTCATTAAGCCCATGGAGGGAAATTACAGAAGGGACGAGTCCTTTTGTGATGGTTTTCCAGAATCTTAACGGTCTTGAATTCAGTATGTTTGGGAAAGTAATACAGTTCAATTCACTGATTGCTAATGTTCTTAACCTGATTGTTCTTACAGCCGCTTTATCGGTGTACAACAGCAGTGTGTACAGTAACAGCCGTATGCTTTTCGGGCTGGCCCAACAGGGAAATGCCCCGAAATTCCTTCAAAAACTGAATAAAAACTCAGTTCCGGTGAACGCTATCCTTGTTTCATCTTGTTTTGCCGGAATCTGTATCATTATTAATAAGCTGGTTCCTGAAAAAGCCTTTCAGTATTTAATGGCATTGGTGGTTTCCACATTGATTATCAACTGGCTGATGATCTGTTACACTCATCTGAAATTCAAAAAGAGTATTATCAGCTCAGGAAGTCCGTCGAAATTCCCGTCGATCTTCTATCCGGTGTCTAATTATATCTGCATCTTATTCCTGTTGTTGATTTTGGCGCTGATGTGCTTCACAGGAATGGAAATTCAGGTAATCCTGATTCCGATATGGATTGCATTTTTATTTGTGATGTATAAAATCTATAAACCCGCCGGGTAGAAATTTTCAAAGAAAATAATATCATTAAATAAAGGATGGACTTTGTCTGTCCTTTTTTGCTTAATTTAACCATAATAAAAGTATGGCTGACATTTGTATTTCTCAATAAAATGTATAATTACTTAATTTTTTTTACTTAATTTGATTTCTAAACTAAAGTTTCACATCCGGACCGCCAATCCCCAAATTAATATAGAATTTATGAGAATAACACACCTGTTGAAATGTATTTTATTTTTTTCATTGCTGTCAACATATTGTTTTTCACAGAAGTTTAGTTTTATCTATGAAACCAGATGTAAATCTATTAAAGAAAAACCTGAAGATATTTTTACGGATAATATGGTTTTGGATTTTGAGAATAACATTTCTATTTTCCGGGAGTCATCCGCTAAAAAGGCAGATTCCTTAACATTCATTAATAAAAATGGAGGGTATAGAATGGGAGTTGAAAATCAATTTTACGTTAAAAAAGATATTACTCATCATAAAGTTGAGAAAATTATTACTTATTTACGTACCAATTACCTTCTTCCTATTGATGAACAGTTAAACTGGAAAATCTTACCGGAACAAAAAATAATCGGAAAATATAAATCACAAAAAGCGGAAGTTAGCTATGGCGGCAGAAATTGGATTGCGTGGTTTACAACAGAATTACCTTTTAATGATGGACCTTATATTTTCTATGGACTGCCAGGTTTAATCATTTCTATTGAAGATACAGAACGTGATTATTCCTTCAACCTGATACAAATAAAAAATGGAAGCCATTGGTTTGATGCAAGAACAAAAACCATTACAATTGATTGGGCAAAATATGATCTTCTGGGGAAATCTTATTATAATGACCCCTGGAACTCCAAAACTGCCAAAAAAGTTACATTTACAGATCCTCAGGGAAATGAAAAAGACATAAATGAAATGATCAGGGAAGCACAAAAATCTATTCTTGAGGAAAATAACCCTTTAGAGCTGAATCACAAAATCAAATATAAATAAAAAACTTCTTCAGAATAGTATAGCAGATCGGGCACCAGCTGGCTTCAGTAAACTGCAATACTTTTTATTGGAAATGTCTTAGTCAATCCGACAAGCAAAGAGGTGAGCGGGTGTTAATGAAAGATTTTCCGTAAATTAGTATAGGTTATATTTCAAACGGATGTGAAAATATAATCCGTTTGAAATTCCTGCGGACAAGCCGAACACCGTGGTACAAAGTAGGCAGCCTAAAATACAGCTTATGTCAAACTTCTTTCAGACCCTTACCAATTCAGTGAAACACTGGTATATTCCGTTGATCTTCGGAATTATTTTCCTTATCTGTGGTTTCTATGTTTTCAGTGTGCCGTTGGCAACGTATGTAACGCTTTCTGTTATTTTCAGTGTATCTTTCCTGGTTTCGGGAATTACAGAAATCTTTTTTTCCATACAGAACAATAAATCCCTGCAGGGATGGGGATGGTTTCTGGTAAGTGGACTGCTTACTACGGCTATAGGTTTATACCTTGTGGCTAATCCGCAGATTTCCATGTCGGTTCTTCCGTTTGTGGTAGGATTTACCCTGCTATTCCGTTCATTTCAGCTTTTGGGATTTGCTTTTGATCTGAAAAGCCAGAAAATACTGAGCTGGGGAAATGTAGCCTTGGCAAGTGCCGGAGGAATTATTTTTTCTTTACTGCTGATATTCAATCCTGTATTTACAGGAATGTCTTTGGTTACCCTTACGGCGGTTTCCTTTATTTTTATCGGAATTGCATCTATTATGCTAGCTTTAGACCTTAGAAAGCTGAAAAAATTCCCTGAAAAGATAAGTGAGGAGCTAAGAAATAAGATGAAATCTGTTCAGGAAGAAATTGATGAACTGAAAAAACGAAAATAGATCAGAATTCTATCAACCCATATGAAAAGGCTTCTCCGGAAGTCTTTTTTATTGCTTTATTCTAGTATTGGAATGGCCAATGATTTGTTAAATTTCAAATTATTCTGTGCATCCATGTAAATTATGCTTACTTTTCAATCCTGTTAAATAAAACATATAACCTCAATACAATACCCATGAAAAAAATTATACTTGCCGGTCTGATGAGCTTATCTACGGTTGCTTTTGCACAGAAAACAAAAGGGGATACTAAAATTGCTGCCCGGTATGAATCAAGGCAGCCGCAGGACCCTTCTGTACCACCTCCGCCTGTGAATAATTTTCCTGCCCAGTTTCCCGGAGGCAACAAAGCTTTTGTAAAAAAAGTAGAACAGCTCCTGAATAAGGATGCGGTAAAGCCTTTAGGAAAGAGCCTGAATACAGAGATCATTATAAAGGTGAATGATGATGGCAAAGTATTGAATGTATCTACCTATGGGAAAAACGAGACTTTTAATAATGAAGTAAAGGCCGCTGCCGCCAAAGCAACTGATAAAGTGGTATGGACGGCGGGTAAAAATAACCGAGGAGAAAAAGTAATTGACCTTGTGAAACTTCCGTTTCATTATAAGAATCAATAGATTTTGGAAGAGATAAACTATGAAAAATATTTCAGAAGTATTAATTCACTTTGATTATACCCAGACCAGAAGGTCCAAACAATATCTGACCTCTTTTTTTAATCGGAAAAACCATAGTTTAGAACAGGCACTTGAAGTTCAGGATACATTAAAACTGTTTTTAGAAAATATTTCAATAATACAGAACTATAAAATTAATGATCAGACGGTTTCTTCTGTTCATAAATTTCTGGATGAAACCGAGAGCCGGCATTATACCCATTTAACAAGCCTTACTTACCGTGAGTTTTACAAAGAAATTAATTTTAATATCTCTTTGTTTATAGAGTTCTTCTACCGGCTTGGGCTTTTACTTAGAAATTTAAACCTTAAGAATTTCAATGCAGAATATGCCGGGGAGATTGGGAAAACGATTCAGTTCATTAATTCATTATCTGTAAATGAACATTATGGTAAAGAATTAAATTTTAAACAGAGAAAGTCCATTTTAATAAAGATTGAATCTGAAAAGGAAAGTGGAAATTTCACTTCTTTCTGGGATTTCTTTTACAGGTTTGATATGTATTCTGCTATAGCAAAAGGAATCAGGAAATTTGATTTGGTATTTCCTCATTTCAATTCTGAAAATACCTTTACCATTAACGGATTTTATCATCTGAACCTTGCAGATTCCGTGAAGAATTCGGTGAACATTACCGGAAATAATACCGTTATTTTTACAGGGGCTAATATGTCCGGGAAGTCTACAGCGATGAAATCCATCAGC
The DNA here is from genome assembly GCF_001295265.1 of Chryseobacterium indologenes. Lineage (GTDB taxonomy): Bacteria > Bacteroidota > Bacteroidia > Flavobacteriales > Weeksellaceae > Chryseobacterium > Chryseobacterium indologenes_A. The sequence goes on from NZ_LJOD01000003.1 coordinate 165,774, forward strand.
ATTGTTGTTTTATTGGCTCACCTGGGGCTGGCCGTGCCTGCAACGTATTGCAATATTCCGTTTTATGACAGTATATTTTTATTTTTCTCCGTGAATGATGATCTTGAAAAAGGCTACAGCTATTTTGCCCGGGAAATCATCAACCTGAAAGAGGTTCTTCTGGAACTTAAATCAAAGAACTGTTTTGCGGTATTTGATGAAATATTTAAAGGAACCAATATTAATGATGCGGCACAGATTACGATAAGAACTGTTGAGGGATTGTCCAGATACAAAAACTCAATGTTTATCCTGTCTACTCATCTGAATCTTATTGAGAAAGACCTGGCAGAAAATGAAAATATTCTGGTATTGAATTTAGAATCTTTTGTGAAAGATGAGCAATTGCTGTTCACTTATCGGTTAAAAGAAGGCTGGTCTAAAATTGAAATAGGAAGAATTCTGTTTGATAAATATGGATTGAATGCTTTGCTGCGGAATTAACCTTCTGAAACACTGAAATGGAAAGAATTTTTAATTAATTGCAATGGTAAAAGAATAAAAACAAAAACCATCCTCAAAAAGGATGGTTTGTAGACCCACAGGGATTCGAACCCCAGATGACTGAACCAAAATCAGTAGTGTTACCGCTACACCATGGGTCTTTGTTTATTTCAGTGGTGCAAATTTACAGCTTTTTTCTTTAGATACAAGAACTTTTTAAACTTTTTTTTAAATTTACTGTTCTATTTATTCAAGGAAAATATGCTGATAGACTTCAATAATCTCAATATTAATAATTTATCTCCGGAAACAGAATTTGAGCAAAAAACTAAAAAATTTTTAGAAGAATGGTTTTCGGAAGGAGCAACCGTAAAGGTACAGACTTCCGGCTCTACAGGACAGCCCAAAATTTTCGGAATAGAGAAAAAGAGAATGCTGAGCTCTGCCAGGATGACATGTGATTTTCTGGGATTAAAAAAGGGAGATACAGCATTGCTCTGCCTTCCTGTAGAATACATTTCAGGAAAAATGATGCTGGTCCGTTCTGTGGAAAGACAATTGAAACTATTGACAGCAGATCCATCCTTACACCCGGTCAGGGATCTGGAGGAAGAAATAGATTTCTGTGCCATGACGCCGCTCCAGGTGGAAAATTCTCTGGATAAACTCCATCTGGTTAACAACCTGATTATAGGAGGTGCCGCAGTTTCAGAATCTTTGAAGAAAAAAATCAGCGAAAATACCCGTGGAGGAAGAATATTTGAAACCTATGGAATGTCTGAAACCCTTTCCCATATTGCTCTGAAACCAATTTTTCCCGTTTCTGAAGAGTATTTTACAGCCTTTGAAAACGTGTCGGTTTCAAAAGATGAAAGAGGCTGTCTGAAGATTTCCGCTCCGGCGCTGAATTCTGAAGTTCTGCAGACGAATGATCTGGTAGACATTAAAAATAAAAAGCAATTTAAATTTTTAGGAAGGATTGATAATGTCATCAATTCAGGGGGAGCAAAAATATTTCCGGAAACATTGGAAGGCTTAGTGAAAAAAGAAATTCCGAATGAAGCTGTTTTTTTAGGAGTGAGAGACGAAAGTCTCGGCCAGAAACTGATATTGGTTGTAGAAGGTGAAGAATCAGAAAATCTGGTTTTAAAAATTTCAGAACTGCCATTTGAGAAAAGCTTTCATAAGCCTAAGGAGGTTATTTTTATTCCGGAGATTCCAAGGACGCCGAATGGTAAAGTTAACAGGATTGAACTGCAAAAAATAGTGGAGATCCGGCAATAGTCTTTATCTTTACTCTTCAATTCATCATCTCAAAAAAATGAAAGATTTTTCCAAAGAACTCAGTTTCAAAACCTCCCGTAGCAGTGGTGCAGGAGGCCAGAATGTCAACAAAGTGGAGACAGCTGTCACCGTTTTGTGGAAAGTGGCAGAGACAGAATTTTTTAATGATGATCAGAAAGAGCTGATTCAGCAAAAACTGAAAAACAGGATCAACGCGGACGGATTTTTATTTCTGACGGTTTCTGAAAGCAGAACCCAGCTGATGAATAAAAATAAGGCCATTGAAAAAATAACCAATCTTGTTAACAAAGCTCTTATTGTTCCAAAGAAAAGAACGGCAACGAAGCCTTCCAAAGCCCAGAAGCAGAAAAGACTGGATAATAAGAAAAAGCTTTCCGATAAAAAAGAGAACAGGAGGTTTAAATTGTAGTGATCTCTTTGCCGGAAAGTATTATTTTTGTTGAAAACTTTTAATTATGATCAAAAAACTCATTCTATTAGGGGCTGTTTCAGGCTCTCTAATTTCATTTGCCCAGGAAAAAATAACCATCATGCCTGCCGTGGGATTCGGATGGAGAGTTGCTGAAACTGCTTCCGGGCTTTCAAGAGAAGAGAAGGATTACATAAAAGGTCTGAAAAGCGGCGTTAATTTTGAAATGGCGGCTTATTATAATGTAAAACATATTGGGATTGGGGCTAAGTTTTCCAATTACAGCGCTTCAAGCAGTGGTTTGCTACGCGGAAATAATATGAACGGGCAGACTGTTTATGTATCAGTCAATACAAAAGATAATATCACTTTCTTTGGTCCTTCTGTTATGTTTTCCAATCATATTAAGCCTACAAAGCACAAGTTTGCAGCGGATGTTTCAATGGGCGTAATCAGTTACACTACAAAAACAGGATCTGTAAAAGGTACCGGTTCTACGTTTGGAATAGAAGTAGGAGCAGGCTATCAGTATGCGGTTACCAAAAACCTGATGATAGGCCCCAAGTTTGGTGCTACAGCGGGGACATTGGGTAAAATGAGCTATAACAGGCAGACTGTTAATTTCGGGAATGATCAGAAAGAAGGACTGGCAAGAGTTTCTTTAAGTGCAGTGGCGGCATTCCGTTTTTAAATCTTATATTTGTAAGAAATCAGAATAACTTATATCATGACAGCAACGGTCTTTTTATCTGCGATACGCCGGCAATCAGGATTGCTGCTGTCATTATTATATTTACATACAGATTCTTTTCTGAAAAGTTCCAAGGACTTTATCAATTAAGCCCTGTCAGGATCCAGGACAGGGAAATAGTTCAGAATTCATTTTAATTACTCATTGTTTTTTGCGGTTTTCTACGGGAAAGATCTTTTGATCTGTGTTCCTGCATTGGATCATAAAGAATAGCCGCATCATTTAATTTTAAAAAAATAAAAATGTCTGATCATATTACAGTCACCACCGGAATATACGATGCTATCAAAGATACCCTGAGAAGAAAAAAAGTAAGTAAGGAAGAAGAAAAGAGGCTGACCGAAGAGCTCAGGAAAGCGAAGCAGGTCCTCAGAAGAGATTTGCCGGAAGATATTGTAACCGTAGAAAGAAAAGTAACTCTAAAAGACCATACCCTGGATTTTGAACATGAATATATTTTTGTTTCCTCAGCTAAGGCAAAGCCTGCGAAAAACAAGCATTCCATACTTTCGGATATTGCGCTTGCAGTAGTGGGATATAGAGTAGGAGATTGTATCAGCTGGCCTTTCAGAGAAGGTGAACGAAAAATAGAAATCCTTAAAGTGGAACCGTGGAACGGATAATTTTTTAAGTGGAACAATAATAAAAGTGCAGCTCATTTTGAGCTGTACTTTTCATTTCCCGCTGATTTTGCAGATTGAGCAGATTTTCAGATCCTTTATTGGTAGATAGGTGAAAAAAAATGATCTTTGTGTTCAATGAAAAACGCATGAAAAAAATTAATATAGGAATCATTGTCTTTGTACTTCTCACAGGCTGTACAAAAGAAAAGCTGTCAGACCGTCTGCTGGAAGAACCTGATAAGAATGAGCAGCTGGCTGCAAAAAATGCTTTAAAAATCGATAAAGATAAAAATACAGTCAGGGAAAGGTTTTCTCCTCCCGAAGGGTACGAGTGGATTGAAGAAAAAGCCGGCTCATTTGGATATTTCATTGAGCATTTCAGGCTGAAACCTTACGGTACTGAGATTTTACGCTATGACGGGGTTCCGATTTCCACCCAGCATCTTCATGAAGCTGTTTTTGACATGGATACCGGAAATAAAGATCTTCAGCAGTGTGCTGATGCTGCTATCCGGATGAGAGCGGAGTATCTTTATAAAGCAAAAAGATTTGATGAGATTCAGTTTCATTTTACAAGCGGAGATCTGCTTTCCTGGAATGATTATAAAAATGGCATCAGGGCTTTTGTTAATGGTAATTCAGTCAGTTTCCGGAAAACGGCAGCTGTTGATGATTCTTACCAAAGTTTCAGGAATTATCTGGATCTGATATTTAATTACGCGGGAACCATCTCATTAAACAGAGAAACGAGACCGGTCATGAAAAATTCTGATCTGAAGACCGGGGATATTCTGATTACCCCAGGCAGCCCGGGGCATATTGTTTTTATTTCCGGTGTTTGTGAAAATAAAGATGGAAAAAGATTATTTCTGCTAAGTGAAGGGTTTACTCCGGCACAATCAGTTCATGTTCTTTCCAACCCTTTTAATCCCTATATAACCCCGTGGTATGAGCTTAACATCAATGCACCGGAAACGAGAACAGCGAGGTATTTTTTCAAACCGACAAATTTCAGGAGCTTTTAATTATTTATATTCAAAACTCTTATGAAGTTACTGCCATTATCTGAACTTGTTTTTGTAAATTTGTGTTCGAAATTTTTTACTAGATGAAAGAGAGTGCTGTAAAAAAAATTGCAGTTCTTACTTCAGGAGGCGACTCTCCGGGTATGAATGCGGCATTAAGAGCGGTAGTAAGAACCGCCAATTATTATAATATCGAATGCTACGGAGTAAGAGAGGGATACAACGGGCTCATCAATGATGATTTCCTGAAAATGGGTCCCCGTTCCGTAAAAAATATCATCAACCAGGGCGGAACGATTCTGAAATCTGCCCGATCTGCAGAGTTCAGAACAAAAGAAGGCCGTCAGAAAGCCTATGACAATTGTGTAAAGCTTGGAATAGACGGACTGGTATGCATTGGAGGAGACGGAACTTTTACCGGAGCAAAGATCTTCAGTGAAGAATTTGGCGTAAGGGTAATTGGGGTACCGGGAACCATAGACAATGATATTTTCGGAACAGATAATACCATCGGATATGATACTGCTCTGAATACAGCCATGGAAGCTATCGATAAAATCCGTGATACGGCAACTTCTCACAACCGGGTTTTCTTTGTTGAGGTAATGGGCCGTGATGCAGGTTTTATTGCACTGAACAGCGGGCTGGCGACAGGGGCTCTGGATATTCTTATTCCTGAGAAAAAAGACAGCATGGATGATCTTTTTGCCAATTTCAGAAAAGCAGAGAAAACCGGAAAGGCATCGAGTATTGTTGTGGTAGCGGAAGGCGAAAAGCTGGGAAGCATTTACGATCTTGCCAACCAGACCAAGGAGGTGTTTCCTGATTATGATATTCGTGTCACCATTTTAGGACACATCCAGAGAGGGGGATCACCAAGCTGTGCAGACCGAGTTTTAGCCAGCAGGCTAGGATACGGGGCTGTAGTTGGATTAATGGACGGAAAAACAAATGTAATGGCCGGAATGCGTTCCAACGATCTGGTGTATACTCCTATCGAAGAAGCCATTAAAAAACATAACGAAATCAACAAAGATCTGATGTTGATCTCAGAAATTTTAGCAATCTAATTATTTTTTATAATCTAATAAAAACAAACTATTATGTCAACAATTAAAGTAGGTATCAACGGTTTTGGTAGAATTGGACGTCTTGTTTTCAGAGCAATGACTGAAAGAGACAATATTGAAGTGGTAGGAATCAATGACCTTATCAATGCAGAATACATGGCTTACATGTTAAAATATGACTCTGTACACGGGATTTTCCCAGGAGAAGTTTCTGTAGAAGGAAATGATCTTGTGGTAAACGGAAAGAAAATCAGAGTAACTGCAGAAAAAGATCCTAACAACCTGAAGTGGAATGAAATCGGTGCTGATTATATCGTAGAGTCTACAGGTCTTTTCTTATCTAAAGATTCAGCTCAGGCTCACATCAATGCAGGTGCAAAAAAAGTAATCCTTTCTGCTCCTTCTAAAGATGATACGCCAATGTTTGTAATGGGGGTAAACCACAAAGAACTGACTGATGATATTAAAATCTTATCAAACGCTTCTTGTACTACCAACTGTTTAGCTCCTTTAGCTAAAGTAATTCACGATAAATTCGGAATTGTTGAAGGTTTAATGACGACGGTACACGCTACAACAGCTACTCAGAAAACTGTTGACGGTCCTTCAATGAAAGACTGGAGAGGGGGTAGAGCGGCTCTAAACAACATTATTCCTTCTTCTACAGGTGCTGCTAAAGCGGTAGGAAAAGTAATTCCTTCTCTTAACGGGAAATTAACAGGAATGTCTTTCAGAGTACCAACAGTAGACGTTTCTGTAGTTGACCTTACCGTAAGGCTAGAAAAAGCTACTTCTTACGATGAGATCTGTGCAGCTATCAAAGAAGCTTCTGAAGGTGAGTTAAAAGGTATCTTAGGATACACTGAAGATGCTGTAGTATCTCAGGACTTCGTAGGAGATAAGAGAACTTCTATCTTCGATAAAGATGCCGGTATCATGCTTTCTCCGAACTTCGTAAAACTTGTTTCCTGGTATGACAACGAAATGGGGTATTCTAACAAGTTAGTGGATATGCTTGTACACGCTGCTTCTTTGTAATCGATGATAAGCAATGAATATAATAAAACCTTCCATCAGGAAGGTTTTTTTGTTTAATTTAATATTTCCGAAGAGCATATCATTTCCCCGAATTGCTTACAGAGCTTCCGGTATTGTCATTCTGACTGCTAAATGCGACGTTAATACCCAGGCCAAGCCAACCTTTTCCGTTGTATTTCCAGTCGTAATTATTCTGATCATTTTTCCCGATATGATCAAAGCCATAGGTAAAACCTACATTTATAGAATTATTAACGTGAATCAATAAGCCTGTATTAATTGTAAATGCACTTGTATTTGTACTTTCAGAAGCCTTGCTATTGGATTCATCAAGCTTAATACTTGCTAAGCCGAACCCGACAATAGGCTCCAGGCTGAATCCATTTTTTATTTTCCTGTTCATTCTGAATTTAGCACCCAGATTAGCACCCAGGTTTACGTTTGCATCAAATGAAAATTCACTGAGCCTCAGTTTGAAGGGAACTGTAAAAACTCCGACCCGCCAGTCTACTATATTGTATAAAGGTCTGGTATTATCCTTAAAATCGGCCAATGGTAAAGAATAGACTGTTTTATAATCTGATTTTGTATCAGGTACTGAAGCAGCGTTGTTTCTATTAATTTTCGTTTCTAATCCTGATACATTACCCAAAAAATTTCCGAAAATGAAATACACCCGGTCTTTTTTAATATTCTGAACATGAATGTTGAATACAGAGCCCTCGATTTCATTTCTCACAGATTCTAAAGAACTTCCTTCTTTGATAACTGTTTCATTTTTAAAATCCAATAAGCCCTCTGCTACGGGATAGTTAAAATAATAGTTACCCCCGGTTTTAATATCTTCCTGTCCGTATACTCTTGTTCCCATCAAAAGCAGAAACAATAGTAATAAATGAGTTTTCATGGTTATTGGTTTTTGTGTTACACAAAGTTTGTCATTCCATGAATATGAGTAAAGTACCCGTTCGGGTGATTTTAGATGGGAGATAAAAGAAAGAAAAAAGCCTCCCGGTAAGAGGAGGCTATTGAATTATTGTTTTCAGGCAGCTCAAAAGGAAGTCTGTTTTTAATGTTATTTACTTGGGTAATCACTGTCAGATTAAGTATTAATTATTTGATATTACCAGACTGTATTATTTCTTTTCCGCTTGTCTGCTTTGCTCAGAAGCTTTGTTATCTTCATACGTTTTGTGATCAAGAAAATCACCAAGCCTTTTTAATTCCGGATCTGGTGAGCCGTCTTTCTTAAAGTATTCTGATCCATCTTCAAGTTTTCCTTTTTTATAAGTTGCCTTCATTTTCAGCTGCCCGTCTTCATAATATTCTTTACACTCACCATCCCTATTTCCACCTGTATAATTGCAGGTTCTTTTAGGTTTTCCATTAGAATGATATTCTTTAACCATACCTTCCTCTTTTTCATTCACCAAATTTTTAATTACAGCTAATTGCCCGTTCTCATGATATTCTTTATATTCTCCGTTGAGCTCTTTATTCTTATAATTTATAATTTTGCGAGGCTTTCCTGACTCATAATTCCATTTACCTTCACCGTCTTTCTCTCCATTGATGTAATTAAATTCGGATTCTGTATTCCCATTTTCATAGAACTCTTTTGATAAACCGTTTAGTTTTCCGCTTTTATAGTTTTCAGTCTTTTTGGGTTTACCGCTTTCGTAATAATATTTAACTTCATTTTCAACCTGCCCGTTAACGAAATTTCCCTTAACAGCGACCTGTCCGTTATCGAAATACTGAGCATATTCTCCTTTTGGTTTTCCATCCACGACGTTAATAAAAGATGCCAGCTGCCCGTTTTCATAATATTTTTTCATTCCACCATCTGCCGGCTTACCATTTTTATAATTTTCAACTCCCATCAGCTTCCCGGATTTATAATACATTTTGGATTCACCGTCAAGCTGGCCGTTTTTATAACTCATGAGATATTTTAGTTCTCCGGTATCATAATATTCTTTATTTTCTCCTTCTCTCCCGCCATCTGCATTTTTATAGCCTTCCTTTTTGAGCTTTCCGTTATCGTAATATTCTTTGTATTCTTTATTTTGTGCGTTCGCAATTCCTAGTCCCAGGAATACAACGAAAAGGATAAGTAATTTTTTCATAATCTTAGCTGTTGTTTGCTTAATAAGGTCTGTCTATTTTTTTCCTTAGGTATTTTATTTCGCAGCTGTTTCAAGTAATGCTCTTCTGAATACTGTAATATTAGCGGAATGAAAATAATTACAATCCCAGATCTTTGGGCTCTATCCGAGGTTCACTTTCTTTGATATTATGTTTTTTGCAAAACTCGGTCACCGTATATCCGTCACCAATGGGCATTTGCATACCTCCTGTTTGAGAAGTCCATCTTAGCCATTTTGCTCCTTCTTCCTTCTGTCCTCTTTCTACCAATATTCTGCCTATCATGGCCTGTGCAGTTGATTCATTTTTGGCGAGCATATAATATTTAAAAGCTTCATCTACATTTCGTTCGGTACCATAACCTGAAAACAGGAAATTGGCTGTCCGGACTCTTCCGCTATTATCTCCCCCATCAGCCATTTTTTTATAGATAGAAAAAGTTGTTTTCGGGTCATTTAATTTTTCGTCATAGGTTACGCCAAAAAAGCCTAATGCCCAATAATCCTTTTTATCTAAAGCTTCTTTAGTGGCTTTATCTAACCATTTTCTTGCTTTAGTCAAATCCTTTGGAACATACATTCCTACGATATAAGTATGGGCTATATAAAACATTGCCCAGGCGTCTCCTTTTTCAGCGGCTTCATAATATGCCGGAATAAATTGTTTATATAATTCTTTATCAGTAGGAATGATTTTTTCTTTTTCCAGTTCGAACCTATGTTTTGCTCCCTGGGCCCGTAACCGGTCATATAGAGAGGCTAAATCCTTTCGATAAAAATTGACTTTATCATAATCATATTTCTGATATTCATCTGCTACAGCATCTAGTAATGTACGGCCTCCATCTTCAAAACCGACATCATTAAACCGGGGAAGTTTAAAATACAATGCCTCTCCTAAGAAGTGATTTCGGAAGTTCCGCAAACCTGATTTATAAAAAGAAACTGTATGTACACCATCATGGCAGCCAATTTTATCCCCATTCTTTTCCCAAAAGCTGCGAAGTTTTTCACCTATTACCTTTTCCGGATCTCCATTGACAATACCTGCCGCTTTAAAAATTATGGCTTCATATTCATAATTTGTCGTATCATCGTCATCATCATGATTATCAGTCATTGCCTTGTAGGCATAACACAGATTTTTATCAAATCCCAGCATCTTCATTCCTTCCTTAAACTGATTATGCTCTTCAAAATGAATGGGTGTTGGAAAATGAATATTATACCAGCCACCAGGTTTTGTAAGAACATTGACAGGCTCATTTAAGATTTTTGCATTGGATTGTGCATGAACGATTTCCAATCCGAAAAATATTGTGAGAATTGAAAACAGGGTTTTCATAAAGTGATCTTTTAAATTAATGGTATAAAACAGCCGTCAGAATAAAATAACTTAGATTTCATTAAAGAACATACAATGAATCTGAGATTTCGAGATCCTTATTTTAATTCAATGGCTGATGCTGCATCAAAATCACGGCAATTATGGTGTGAATAATTAGATAAAATATTATCTACGCAGGCTGTTGTCACGTAAGCCTGTTGCGGTGATCCTCCGGGGCTGTTGACCGCAAACAGCTGGCCATCCTGAAAGATGAATTTCGATCCGTCTGAAAAACTCATGGGAAAGCTTACCAGATCCGGTAAGGTATAAATTCCTTTAAAGCTGTTCATCAGTTTATAGTTTTTATGAGTTTGCTTACTGAGGTCTCCCTGCGGGTAGCTGAAATTCATTAAGTATCCCAAACACTGAGGTTTATTACAATGTACTTCGTCTTCAAAATTGATACGAAACTGCAATTGAAAGTAGCCAGTATTATTCTCTACTTTCATCTGTTTATAGCGCACCTGTACCGGTTTGTCACTTTTTACAAAAAGCCATTTACCGAACCCTGCATCCGGATCTTTTGCTTTTTTGGCCTGTGCATCCGCAATTCCCAATCCCAGAAATATAGCGAAAAGGATGAGTGATTTTTTCATAATCTTAGTTTTATTGTTTTGCTTAGTAAGGGGAGGAATGTATCTTTTCTTCCTTCAATAATGTTTATTTTATGGCTGTTTCAATAACCATTTTCCTGAACATTATCACGAGACAGTATATCAACTCTCGTTTTAGCTTTAGCCTTCATTTTTCAGCTTAATTTTTCTACAAAATTCCCCAAATGACCCCTCTTTTACAATACCGCAAAAAGGTGATTTTTTAACCTCGTTTTTTTTATATTTTTATGAAAACATTAACTATGGATAAAAAGCATCTGGCTCATCCCAAAAAGCAGCATCCCCTCGCACAGGTCTGGAACAGTTATCCTGATTTTTTTCAAAACAGTGACGTAAACATATTGCCGGCTCCTTCTATTGAACGTATTATCGGAGAAGTATTTGCTCCGGGCCAGTTTTATTATTACGTGATCAACTTTGCAGACAGCACTTTGTGCAGCCATCATGAAAATATCCTGAACATGCATGGTCTCAAAAAATACCCTGTACATCTTAAAGAAGTCATAGACCTTATCCACCCCGATGATCTTGAGTTTGTAATGGAAGCGGAAAGAATGTGCATAGAAAAAATGATGGAAATTAATGGATTTGATTACCAGCAGGAATTAAAGTCCAGTTACTGTTTCCGGATGAGAACGGCAAATGGCAATTACGAATTGTTCCATCATCAGGCGCTGCACACTTATAAAGATGAAAACGGCAAGCTTCTGCAGACGGTTAATATCCACACCAACATTGAGCATATTACTCATCAGAATTCCTATACAGTATTACTTTCAGGGATTAACGGACGGAAAGATTTTCATCAGATGCAATGGGTAAATAATAAAATATCCGAACCTTCTGTCATATTTACCAAAAGAGAGCTTGAAGTCATTACCTGTATTGCAAAAGGATACTCTGCAGCAAAAACGTCCGGTATCCTGTGCATTTCCGAAGAAACTGTACGTACACACCGTAAAAATATTTTAAAAAAAGCTGATTGTAAAAACAGTTCAGAACTTATTAAAAAATCCTTTGAATGGGGATATCTTTAAATAACATGAGCTGTCATGGTTTATGAAATGTATCGGGAATACAGATAAATTTCTGATGTATAACGAATTAAAACAGGCCTCCCCAGCAACGAGAGGCCATTAGTTTATCATTTTCAAACAACTAAAAAAGAAAAGAGTAAACTGTTTTTATATTCATTAATAGCTTACATAAGAATAGCAGATTGGCGTAGGCCATTCGCGTTTCATCCGATGATGGAATTGATAAGGCTAATAAAAGAAAAACCGTGAAAAACCGAACTGAGTAAATTTGAGTTTTCCTGATTATTAGCTGATACAAAGTTTGGAATTTTATCAGCACAAAAAAATCCCCCTTTTGTGGTATTTTGTTCATATTTTAGTTACATTAGCTTAAAAACAAATGCTTCATGGAAAATTCAGAGAAAAATCACCCTCTGGTTGAGGTCTGGAATACCTATCCGGGTGTCAGGAGGAATCGAAAGATCCTGAATATACCGCCAATTGAACGAATTATAGGTGAAATGTTTGCCATTGGTGAATTTTATTACTATGTTCTTAATTTAACCAACAGTACTCTTTCTCATCATCATAAAAATATTCTGAAACTTCATGGACTGTGCTCTTTTCCGGAAAATTTAAAAGAAGTTATTGACCTTACCCATCCTGATGATATTGGCTTTGTTTTAAAAGCAGAACAAACCGTTATTGAAAAAATAATAGAAATTGGTTTTGAACATCAGCTTTATCTGAAATCAAGCTACTGCTTCCGCATGAAAACAGCAGAAGGAAATTATGAACTGTTCCATCATCAGGCTGTTATTACAATGGAAGATGAATCCGGACAACCGGTACAATCTATAAATATTCATACCAATATCCATCACATTACCAAAGAAAACCCCTATACTGTTCTCATTTCCGGTATAGGGGCAAGAACTGATTTCCATCAGATCAAACTGGATTATTCTTCGCCCTCTGCTTCTGAAGAACATCTTACCCGGAGAGAGACTGAAGTGCTTTCACTGATTGCAAAAGGCTACTCCGGACCGGAGATTGCCAAAATGCTTGTGCTGTCTGAGCATACGGTACGTACACACCGTAAAAATATTTTAAGAAAAACAGACTCCAGAAACTGTAAGGAGTTGGTGAAAAAAGCTTTTGAAAGAGGGCTTATCTGATTTTTTCAGAAATTCAGGATTCTAGGCTGATAAATCTCACCAGGAAATTTCGGTGTAAAACTTGTATTTTTAATCGGTAATGGAACAAATGATCATACAACCCCGTTTTAAAGATGCTCCTCATTTCAAGCATTTCTGGGAAAGCGGTAACGGAAAACAGCTTGTTGAATTCTCCGGAGCTGAAGTAAGCTTTAAAGATTTTGATGCATTCTCACCCAGCTTTTATCATATTGATGAAGTGGGGGATAATGTCGTAAAAGAGATCTATTTCACCAAAAAATTCCATGAAGCTTCCAGGGAGATTGAACAGTACATCCGGAAAGGGATTTCTGAAACAGACAATATTCCCGAAAGCGTAAAAAAACTGTTCACCCAGACACAACATATTCCTGAATGGCTGGATTATGATCTTTTGAAAGCCGGTGCAGAACTTTGCATGAGAAGCAACCTGGATTCCCTGATTTCTCTAAGAGATTACTGTCTCATCGGAGGGTATGATTATGCATACCTTAATAAACCGCTGATCGTTACAGAGGCCCTGAAAAAGGGAGCCATAAAGCGTCTCTCCGAAACACTGGACTTTTGGGTTAATGTTACACGCTATAATGCTCTGGAAATTCATGCAAAAGGCTATGAGTTTGCTATAAAAACCCGTCTCATTCATTCGTATGCCAGGCTTTCCATAAAAAAGCATTATAAAGATTGGGATACGGAAAACTGGGGTGAACCTATTAATTCATGGGATATGATGGCAACTTATATTGGTTTCAGTCTTGTTTTTTTACACAGCCTTCAAAAACTGGGAAATACATTTTCCGCACAGGAAGAGAAGGGCATTTTTCACCTCTGGAAATATACAGGATACCTTCTGGGGATTCCGGAACACCTTCTCCCGGATGATAAAAAACAGGCAACGGAATATTTTTACCTCTGGACTTCTGTACAGCCTCCTTCAGATAAAGATTCTGTTCTTTTGGCTCATTCTTTATTAAATGAATCGCTGGAAAACCCTATATTAAAATATAAATTTGAGCGAAAAAATCTGAGATATCTCCATATCTGCTGTACATGGTTCCTGCTGGATGATGAAGTCTGTAAAAGACTGGAAATCCCCAAAGTCTGGGGAAAGAAATTATTTCCCTGGTCCAAGATATTAGTCAATAAAATATATGACAGGTTAGTAAGCCGGGAAACCCGGATAAAGAAAGGAAATAAAGACCAGATGAAAGTTCTGGAAGATTATCTGGCCATTACAAAGAACTCGAATTTTCATTGAAACCTGTTGTAAATCAGATGGATATTTTTGTTTTTGAATTTCGGTAAGATATTCTCCGGTCGTTTAGTAGTATATGATGTTCACCTATAAATTTTATTATTTTTTAACTCTAAAAACCATTTTTCAACCTAAATAATATTAGCATTTGATATTTAAATTATGTATTTTTGAGAAATTATTTTAAAGACGATGAGTAACATTGATGATAAGAAAAAAGCACTTGCGTTAGTGCTTGACAAGCTAGATAAAACATACGGAAAAGGAACAGTAATGACTCTTGGAGATGATTCCGTAGACAACACCATAGAAGTAATTCCTTCGGGATCTTTAGGACTGGACATCGCTCTAGGTGTTGGCGGTTATCCGAGAGGAAGAATTATTGAAATTTACGGTCCCGAATCTTCAGGTAAAACCACTTTAACCCTTCACGCTATTGCTGAAGCTCAGAAAGCCGGAGGTATTGCCGCATTCATTGATGCTGAGCACGCCTTTGACAGAACATACGCTGCTAAACTGGGTATTGATCTTGAAAACCTGATCATTTCCCAGCCGGACAACGGAGAACAGGCTTTAGAAATTGCAGATAACCTGATCCGTTCAGGAGCAATTGACATCGTTGTAATTGACTCTGTAGCAGCCCTTACTCCAAAAGCGGAAATTGAAGGCGAAATGGGAGATTCCAAAATGGGTCTTCATGCAAGATTAATGTCTCAGGCATTGAGAAAACTAACGGCTACCATTTCAAGAACAAAATGTACGGTGATCTTCATCAACCAGCTGAGAGAAAAAATCGGTGTTATGTTCGGGAATCCTGAAACAACAACCGGAGGTAATGCCCTTAAATTCTATGCTTCTGTAAGAATTGATATCAGAAAAGCAAGCGCACCTATCAAACAGGGAGATGAAGCTATCGGAAGCCGTGTGAAAGTGAAGATTGTAAAAAATAAAGTTGCCCCTCCTTTCAAACAGGCAGAATTTGATATCATGTACGGAGAAGGAGTTTCCAAAGCAGGAGAAATTCTTGATACTGCAGTAGATTTGGGAATTGTGAAGAAAAGCGGTTCATGGTTCAGCTATGAAGAAACTAAATTAGGACAGGGACGTGATGCGGTGAAGGATGTTTTAAGAGATAATCCTGAACTTGCTGAAGAACTGGAAAATAAAGTTAAAGAAGAAATTACTGCTAAAAAGTAGTTGTTTTATAAACTACAAAAGAATCGGCGGAGCCCCTGGGGCTCCGCCGATTCTTTTGTATTAAGGCTTATCATCCGTTAATTCAAATCCCCAGTCTTTTCCTTTCTGGGTAGCCGGAATACCTTTTGTCATCCACACCGGTGCTTTAGTGCCTTTAAGATAATAATCAAAAAACTGCTGTTCGCGGATCTGGATATCTTTTCTGTTCTGGCGTTTCATCAGATTGTGATCATCACCGTTATAATTCAGAAGCCAGACTGGTTTTCCGAGGCGGCGTAATGCGGTAAACATTTCAATTCCCTGATACCATGGAACGGCCCCATCTTTATCGTTACTCATAATAACTACCGGAGTTTTTACCTTATCAATGGCAAAAAGCGGTGAATTTTTAATATAAAGTTCCGGGGCTTCCCATAGGCTTTTCCCTAGTCTGCTTTGCGATTTTTCATACTGAAATTGTCTGTTCATTCCTGAAGTCCACCGGATTCCTCCATATGCAGAAGTCATGTTTACAACAGGAGCTCCACTCCAGGCAGCGGCATACATATTCGTATGGGCAATAAGATAGGCTACCTGATAACCACCCCAGCTTTGTCCCTGAATTCCGATTTTGGTACTATCCACCCACGAATTCTGCTTCAGCATTTCAACTCCGGAATTAATGTATTCCATCGCAGATTCTCCGGGAAAACCTTTTGTGTACGAAATATCAGGGGTAAAAACCAGGTATCCGTTGCTTACGAAATAAGAGATATTTAATCGGGAAGGTGTTGGTGCCGGCGCTACATAGCGGTTCAGGTTATCCGAAAGTTTTTCATAGAAATAGACAATCATAGGATATTTTTTATCCGGATTGAAATCTTCAGGTTTATATAAAATTCCTGTGGATGTATTTCCTTTTGGGGTTGTCCAGCGTACCAATTCGTCCGTTCCCCAATTATAGAGACTTTGCTGCGGATTGGTAGTACTCAGTTTTTGTTGTTTTAAGAAATCCGAGGTGGCGAAAATATCCGGAGAATGGGTATATGATTCTTTGGTTACTATATATTCTTCTGCATTCTTCGCTTTTTGAACACTTCGATATCCCCATACATCTTCCATTTGAATCTTTACAGGATCAGCATTTGACCCGACAGATGTTTTAAAAATCCCGTTCGCTTTAGAGGTATTATCAAATGCTGATAAATAAACAGAAGATTTCCGGTTTATACTTTTAATATCTTTATCTAAAGAGTAAGTATCAAAAGTTATTTTATTTTTCCGTCCAAACCCGTTGGTGATATTTCTTGGCTTTTTTGAACCATTTAAGAAAAACTCCCAAAGATCATAACGGTCTCTGATAATCACAGATTCGTCATTATCCATCCAGGAGGCTATTCCGTAAGGAGTGGGGAAATCCGGCATGTCAAACTCCTCATCCACGAAAGAAACCGGCAATTGGGTGGTGAGTGGCAGGGTTTGTTTGGTTTTCACATTATAACTGGACCAGCTCCCTTTTTCACTGTCAAAAATCACAATAAACTTTCCAAGTGGAGATACAGCAACTGCCCCATCCAGATTCCGGACAATTTCCGTTCTTTTTCCTGTTTTATTATCGATCACGAAATAGGTCTTCCTTGTTGAACCTTCCCACTGTGAGGCAATACGGTTATTCAGGCTGGTAACTCCCAATGTAAATTCGGCATTTCCTTCGTTTACCAATTGTAAAGTGTCCAGGTCCACACCATCGATATTTCTAAAGAAAGCCGGTTTGTCTGTCTGCATTACTGCGGCATAAGATTTTTTCAAGTCGTCTTTCAGTTTCTTTAACTGTACTGTTTGCAGATAATCATCTCTGTAATTCCAGATATCTACAACAGCATGGTCGTCCGCAATCATGGCAGTATCTTTTGCAATAGGTTTGGGAGCAACACCAAAATACAGCTGTTTCCCGTTTTTACTGAATACAGGCAGGCGATTTTCAGAAATGACCCAGTTCTTTTTCATATGTACATTGTCATTCGTTACCATTTCCTTTTTATTTCCTTTAAAATTGAAGTAATACAGCTGATAGAGTTTTACTAAATCATTCTGTGCAGAAGATGTTCCTACAAACGCCATCTGATTTCCTTCTTCATCAAAAGACAATTGAGAAAAATCGCCCTCCATCTCTGAAACTGTAGTTACAGTTCCTTTTTGAAGATCAACTACCTGTACGGTTTGAAATTCATATTTTTTTGGCTTTGATTTATCATTATCTTTCTTATCATCGGATTTTTCATCTGCTGAATCCTTTTTCTCTTTTTTATCCGTGCTGGTTTTCTCTTCCGGTTTTTTAGTCACAAAAACGAGCTGCTTACCATTTTTACTGAATTCATAGCGGATGACGTTATCATAGGTTGTACTTTTCCCGTCCAAAAGATTTCGTACGACCAGTTGCAGTGGTTTTACATTTTTATCCTCCTCTTTATTGTCGTCCTCCTCTTCTTTATCGGAAGCGTCATTAGATTTATCATTTATATCTTCCAGAAGATATGCAACATAAGAACCTGCTTTTTCAGGAGTTTTAAATGTTTTTACATTAGGGATTTTTTCTGTTTTAGCACTTAAAAGATCAACTATTGCAAGGCTGTCTTTTGTTAATTTATTTTTTTTAAGCTTTTTATCTTTTACTGCTTTTATGTCTTTATATAACGGACGGATCTGAAAAACAGCAAATCTGGAATCATTGGTAAAATCTACTTTGGATGCCCTTGCAAACTGCTTTGAAGATTTATTTTTAACCGAATATAAAAAAAGATTGGAATTTCCTTCCTGAACATCCACAGAATAGGCGATCCATTTTCCGTCATTTGAGATTTTTCTTGCACCTATATTCTGCCAGCTGTCATAAACAGAATGGTCTAAAGGTCTTTTCTGTCCATATACCCAGCAGGTCATCATGAACAGAATAAAAACTGTACATTTCAACTTCATTTTTTTAAAAATTTAAGAAGTAAAAGTAAGTTATTTCTTTGACAAATCTACAGGCATTACTGGGGCTGCATAAGTCGGGAATGTCATTCTGTCACATTCTTCTTCATGGTATTTTTTTTGAGAAAGATGTAGAAAATAAAAATCAAAAAATATGATGACTAAAGGAAATATTAATGTATCTGTGGAAAATATTTTCCCGCTTATCAAAAAATTTCTTTACAGTGACCACGAAATATTCTTAAGAGAACTGATCTCTAATGCAACGGATGCCACACTGAAATTAAAGCACCTGACAGGTATTGGCGAAGCCAAAGTGGAATACGGAAATCCGAAAATTGAAGTAAAGATTGATAAAGACCAGAAAACATTACGAATCATTGATCAGGGAATCGGAATGACCGGCGAAGAGGTTGAAAAATATATCAATCAGGTAGCCTTTTCCGGAGCAGAAGAGTTTTTGGAAAAATATAAAGATACTGCGAAAGATTCAGGTATCATTGGACATTTCGGACTAGGCTTCTACTCTGCATTTATGGTGGCTGAAAAAGTGGAAATTCTCACTAAATCTTACAAAGATGAGCCTGCTGTAAGATGGATTTGCGATGGAAGCCCTGAATTCACTCTTGAAGAAACGGCTGATAAGGCAGACAGAGGAACGGAGATCATTCTTCATATTGCAGAAGATTCTGTAGAGTTTCTGGAAGAAGGAAAAATTCGTGAACTGTTATTAAAGTATAATAAATTCATGCCTGTTCCTATTAAATTCGGAACAAAAACACATACATTGCCATTACCGGAGGACGCTCCCGAAGATGCGGTGGCAGAAACAGAAGAAGTAGACAATATCATCAACAATCCTACCCCGGCATGGACCATTGCTCCAAGTGAGTTAACTAATGAGGATTATATGAAGTTCTACCATGAGCTGTATCCAATGCAGTTTGAAGAACCTTTGTTCCATATTCACCTGAATGTAGACTATCCGTTCAACCTTACTGGGGTTCTGTTTTTTCCGAAGCTCAGCAACAATTTAAATATTGAAAAAGATAAAATTCAGCTTTACCAGAACCAGGTATTTGTAACAGATGAGGTGAAAGGTATCGTTCCGGATTTCTTAATGCTTCTGAGAGGAGTAATTGATTCTCCGGATATTCCGCTGAACGTTTCCCGTTCTTACCTTCAGGCAGACGGTGCCGTAAAGAAAATTTCTTCTTACATCACCAAAAAGGTGGCGGATAAAATGTCTTCTCTGATTAATGAAAACCGTGAAGATTATGAGAAAAAATGGAATGACATCAAAATCGTTATAGAGTACGGTATCATTACAGAGGAAAAATTCTCCGAAAAAGCAGATAAATTTACATTATACCCTACTACAGACGGAAAATACTTCCTGTGGGACGAGCTGGTTGAAAAGATCAGACCTTCACAGACTGACAAAGATGACAAGCTGGTTATCCTTTATGCAACCAATGCAGACGAGCAGCACAGCTACATCCAGTCTGCCAAAGATAAAGGCTATGAAGTTCTTCTTCTGGATTCTCCAATTGTTCCTCACGTGATTCAGAAACTGGAAACCTCAAAAGAGAAAATTTCTTTTGCCAGAGTGGATGCAGACCACATCAATAACCTGATCAAAAAAGACGAGCCTGTTATTTCAAAATTAAACGAAACTGAAAAGGAAACTTTAAAAACCAGTATTGAAGAAGCTGTAAAAGATGCCAAATTCACGGTTCAGCTAGAAGACCTTGACAGCACTGATGCTCCGTTTACCATTACCCAGCCGGAATTCATGAGAAGAATGAAAGACATGCAGGCAACCGGGGGAGGCGGTATGTTCGGAATGGGAGGATTCCCGGAAATGTACAATCTGGTGGTGAATTCCAACAGTGAACTTTCCGGCCAGATCTTAAAGACGGAAAATGCTGAAGAAAAGGAAAACCTGATTAAGTATGCTCTGGATCTTGCCAAACTATCACAAAACCTACTGAAAGGAAAAGACCTGACAGATTTTATACAGAGAAGCTATAAGCAGCTTGAAAAATAATACACAAAAGACTGTTTCGTTTGAGACAGTCTTTTTTATTACGGGAATGGGAACTGGAAAAGTAAAGATTTTCTTCCGATGCAAGCTTTTATGCAATATCCATGTGAATGTACTTAAGTGAACTAAAGCGTTTAATGATGAAGCTTCTCTAACTTTTGTGATTTTACCTTGTCTTAATAATAAATTTTGATCAGCAATTTTTTTCCGCTTTCTATTGTATACATTATGCTTTTTTGCCATTTTTGTATAAAATGTCGGATATGCAAAAAGAAAAATTACGTCTCATCAGAAAGCAGAAAGGTTACACGCAACAGCAGGTAGCCGACTTTATTGCAACGGATGTATCCAACTACAGCAGGAAAGAAAGTGGTGATGTAAGGATTGTTCCTGACGAATGGGATAAAATTGCCCGTTTTTTAGAGGTTCCCATAGAGGATATTTATGAAGAAGAAGATGCAAAAATAGTTGTTAATAACGATCATCCGGTATTTAATGACAGATCCTCAGGGGTAATTACTAATCAGAATAATTATGATAACATTCCGGGAGCTATTATTGAAAACCTGCAAAGTTATATCACGTTACTGAAGGAAGAAAATGAAAGGCTCAAAGAGGAATTGAGGGGTTCTCAAAGTTCTTCAAGACTTAAAAAATAATACGGTCGCTGACTGTGAAAATATTTGTGCCACTCTATCCATTGTATAGGGTGGTATTTTTATAGGTCTGATATTCCGTGAATTTCATCTAAAAACTTAGTGGACTTCTTAATTACAATGAGATTATAATTCATCCATCGGATTCCAGAAAAGCTTTTTGAAATTTTTTATCCTAAGGTTTTCTACAGTAATTCCTTCTGCTTCCAATTTGGGCTGAAATTCCGGAACAGATAATACGCCTGAGCTTGAAATAACACGGTGGGCAGGCACATCTTCCGGACAACCTCCCATTGCTTTTCCTACATGGCGCGAATGATTAGGATAACCTACCGCTTTTGCGATGGCTCCATAGGTGGAAACTCTTCCTTTAGGAATAAGTCTTGAAACCTCATATACCTGCTGTTTAAAAATTTCGTCCATATTGTTCTTATCTGTTTAGAAATCTATTATCTCTGTGGCTTGCACGGCTTTTGCATCATTTTTGAACTCTTCTGTATCCAATGATGTATCATTACAAAGATAAAGATATGAAAAAATCATTTTTCAGGCTGTTGAATGCCTTCAATAAAAAGGTTCTTCCGAAGCTGAGTAAGAAGGATCCTGAAAAACTGACCAAAATAGAAAAAGGAATTCTGGCATACCGTTATTTTGTGCTGGTGAATTCTCTGGATTGATCTTATTTTTTTACAGATTAGAGCCGCACGGTATTGAAATATTGGCTGGCAGATTCGGCTGATTTGTTGGAAAAAGCACAATAACACAAGATTTATTATTAATCCTTGAAAGTCTGCGATGCTTCTACCTAAAAACATTAAAAAAGCGCTCCAAAACTGAAGCGCTATTATGTAGATTTCGTTAAGAACCTATTTCTTAAGAATTTTCAAGAATGTAAGAGAACATCAATGGTGCACAGATGGTTGCATCACTTTCAACGATGAATTTTGGTGTCGTGATATCAAGTTTACCCCAAGTGATTTTCTCATTAGGAACCGCCCCTGAATAAGAACCGTAAGATGTTGTAGAATCAGAAATCTGGCAGAAATAAGACCAGAAAGGAATATCATGCATCTCCATATCCTGATACAGCATAGGCACTACACAGATAGGGAAATCTCCTGCGATACCTCCGCCAATCTGGAAGAATCCAACTCCTTTTCCCCCTGAGTTTTTAGTATACCAGTCTGCAAGATACGTCATGTATTCTATCCCTGATTTCATGGTAGTTGCTTTAAGCTCTCCTTTGATGCAGTAAGAAGCGAAGATGTTACCCATTGTTGAATCTTCCCATCCTGGTACTACGATAGGCAGGTTTGCTTCTGCAGCTGCAATCATCCATGAATTTTCTCTTGGAATTTCATAGTACTGCTCCAATACCCCGGAAAGGATCATTTTATACATAAATTCGTGCGGGAAGTATCTTTCTCCTTTAGCTTCTGCATCCTTCCAGATTTCAACGATATGCTTTTGTAATCTTCTGAAAGCCTCTTCTTCAGGGATGCAGGTATCTGTAACTCTGTTCAGGCCTCTTTCCAAAAGATCCCACTCATCCTGAGCAGTCAGATCTCTGTAATGAGGAACTCTTTCGTAGTGAGTGTGAGCCACAAGATTCATTAGATCTTCTTCAAGGTTTGCCCCTGTACAAGAAATAAAATCTACTTTACCCTGACGGATCATTTCAGCAAGAATTTTTCCTAATTCAGCAGTAGACATTGCTCCTGCCAAAGTAATCATCATTTTTCCGCCATCCTTAAGATGGGCAACATATCCTTTAGAAGCATCTACCAAAGCTGCAGCATTGAAGTGCAGGTAATACTTTTCTATGAATTCAGTTATCGGTTTGCTCATTTTTTAATTTTTTGCAAAGATAAAACTTAAAAATGGAATGGGCCTTAAGCACCTTAAGAAAGTCTTATAGAACAGCCTTTTTTTATCATTTGTTAAAAAACAGTTTTTAATACAGCCAATAGTGCACGGATAAAATAGAATAGATATGATTTAAATTGTTGGCAGCATTGTAACTACTAATCCGTAAAGATCTGTGTTATCCGGGAGATCTGCGGGGAACGATTTCTTCCTCCTGGATCAGCAGTTTTCCCCAGTCATTCAGCTGCCAGAGGATTTCAACCAGTCTTTTGCCCAGCTCTGTAAGAGAATATTCCACTCTGGGAGGAAGTTCATTAAAGGATTCTTTTATTAAAATGCCGTCAGTAATCATTTCATTAAGCTGTTGATTCAGAACCCTCCGATCCACTTTGGCAATGCCGCGCAGAAATTCACTTGGCCGTTTTTTTCCTTCATTAATCTGCCAGACAATGGGAATTTTCCATTTCCCACTGATTGTATTGACAGCAACTTCCAATGGACAGATTTTATTTTCCTCCGTTCTCTCCTCTGTTTTCATAATATTGACTTTTTTATCCCTATGGGCGGAAAATGTGCGGTATTGCCGATATCATTCCGCTTTTGGAACTTTGTAAAAATAATAAATTTAAAACGATGGATAATCTTGCAGAACAAATTGAAGAATTAAACCATACCTTATCCTCTCAGCTTCCTGAAGAAATATTTAAAGCATTCGGAAAATCTATTGAAGAATTAAAAACAGAAAAAATAGAAGAAAGAAGTCTTAAGACAGGAGATAAAATGCCTGAATTTATACTTCCCAATGCTCATGGAAAATGGGTTTCTTCCAGAGAAATTCTTACAAAAGGAAAAATGATACTGGCTTTTTACAGAGGAAGCTGGTGCCCTTACTGTAATCTGGAGCTGAAGGGGCTGCAGGATCATCTTTCAGAGATAAAAAATAAAAATGCAGCTCTGGTGGCTATATCTCCCCAAAGCCCTGATCACTCTCTGACTATGATTGAAAAAAATGATCTGGAATTTGAACTTCTTACCGATACCCATAATACATTGGCTGAAAAACTGGGAATAACCTTTCAATTGCAGGAGTTTGTACTGCCATATTATAAAGCTTTGGGAATTGAACTGGAACATTATAATAAAAATAAGAGCAACACCCTGCCGGTTCCTGCGGTTTTTGTTATTGATGAAAACGGATATGTCATCTTTCGGTTTTTAGATGTAAATTACATGAACAGAATCAATATTGAAGAGCTTATCAAACTATTATGACTGAAAAAAGAAAAGGAGCCCGTTCCATAAAAGATATTCCGTCTGTTATTCTGGAACAGCTGAACCGCGGAGAGATCGAAACGGTAAATCTTACGGAATGGCTGGCGGTAAATCAGAAAGTATTGCTGAAAAATATATTGATGCAAAATCAGCGTACAGAGTACCTGAACCCTATTCTGAAAGGTATTGATAATTTGAAAAAGCAAACGGTGAATACCATTAATGAAGCAATAGGAACAGGGATTTTTACTGAAACCCTGAAAAATAATGATAAAGAATTTCTGGCTGTTATTTCCGGTCATACCTCTGATCTCGTAAGATGCTGGGCAACCTACACGATAGGAAGGAACGAAGCTTTACCATTAAAAGAAAAGCTGGACAGGATACAGCAGTTTGCGGCAGACAGACATTTCGGCGTCCGGGAAATTTGCTGGATGGCTGTAAGACCTTCCATTGCTGCCGGGCTTGATGAAAGCTTATCTATACTTGCAGGCTGGACTACCCATGAAGATCCGAATATCAGACGTTTTGCCAGTGAATCCACAAGGCCTCGCGGAGTATGGTGTGCTCATATTGAAGCATTGAAACAGAGCCCAACTCCGGGGCTTCAGATTTTAGAACCGCTGAAGGCAGATCCTTCCCGGTATGTACAGGACAGCGTAGGAAACTGGCTGAATGATGCCAGCAAGTCCCAGCCGGAATTTGTGGTGGAAATCTGTGATGAATGGCTAAGAGAAAGCCCTTCCAAAGAAACAGCATATATTGTGAAAAAAGCATTGAGGACGATTGGGAAAAAGAAAATTTAAAGATTCAGATGAAAAATATCTCATAGCCTGTGATAATTTTATTTGAACCATTAAGATCAAATTAAGTTTTAAGTTGAACTAAGGAAAAAAGCAAAGATTTTTTATAAGCAAACTTGTTTAAACCATGAGTCTGGTAAACGTATTTTAAGCTTAACCACAAAAGGAACAAAAGCTATTTGCACAGATATTTAGATATAGAAGTTCACATAAGAGCCTTTAAAAATCACAAAAGTATTTAAAGTAACACTTTTGTGGTTTAATAAAGAAGTTTAAACAGCTTTAGCATAAAAATCTTACGTTTCTTAATGGTTTAAAATAATTCAGGATAAAATACAGGATTAGCCCAAACTAAATTTTTTAATTTGAACGGGCTCTGAGTGTAGATTCTCATTTTCAAATTATTCCATTTTCAAGCCTTCAAATTACCACTTCTCCGTCAGATATTTCCAATACCTTTTCGGCACATGCTGAATATGAAGTTTTAAATTTTTCCTTTCTGTAATGTTGGTTTTGGTAAAATACCGCTGCCAGAGAACCTGATAATTTTTTTCATCATCATGGAAATGCTGCTGGTACTGATTTAAATTTAATTGTCCCTCAGGGTAAAAGAACTCCGAAACCTCAAGATTGTAAAGAATACCATAGTTTCTCCGCAGATCGAAGATCATCCATTTCTGATCCTGATAACGGTCTGTGAAATGCTTCCTGATCAGTGGAAGTACATTAAAATCAGGATCTATCTTAGCAAAGAAAATACCATCCTGCATTTTTTCAAACCGGACAAATGCAGTCATTCTGTGGCTTTCCCTTCCTACAGATCTGCTGATTTTTGAGATTTTCAGCATATCCTGATCCGCATAATTCTGAAGAATATTTTCTTCCGGATGCTGCACCGATTGCCTGACAGCTGATAGGATAAGGTTTTCCAGTTCAGGATCTTCAGAAAGATACACTTTCAGCAGTTCCCGGATGCCCTGCTTTCCGATTTGTTTTTCCAGTTTGTTCAGTACTCGTTCTGCTTTCTCATTTTGCGTGATCACTTCGTGAATATCAGCAAACATATTTTCCTTGCAGAAATTTTCCCTGCTGATGATTTCAGCATCCTTGTAACGGTATTCAAAAACTTCAAATACAGCAGTGAAAAGTCCGTCGAAACTTCCGTCGTAGAGAAGGGTAGTCATAGTACGATAATATATAAGTTGGAATGAAACAGCTGTGAGGAAAATATCTTTTATCCCGGTTTATAATCGGTTTAAAACAAACTCAGCTGTTGTGAAAACTGATTGTGGAATTTAGAAGAACTTCCTCCTGTAAGCAGCTTTCTGAAATTTTTATCTGTAAGATATTTCAGATAAGCATTTCCGGAATTAAAATCAATGAAATATTTAGCCCGGTTGACGGCAGCTCCCAGCTTCTTCAGGTGTTCCATTGTTAAAACCTGAAAACGTCTTGCCCCTACAATTTTCTGAGCAGTTTTTACCCCAATTCCCGGAATCCTTAAAATCATCTGATAATCGGCCGTTTGAAGATTTACCGGGAACTGGTCCAGATGCCGGAGTGCCCAGCTTAATTTAGGATCTATTTCCAGATCCAGAAAAGGAATCCCGGGATCTAAAATTTCTTCTGCCTTGAAGCCATAGAATCTCATCAGCCAGTCCGACTGGTATAATCTGTTTTCACGAAGCATGGGAACTTCTGTCGTTAATGACGGTAATCTTTTATCTTCCAGAACAGGAACGTAACCGGAATAATAAACTCTTTTCAGGTTAAAGTTCCTGTAAAAATGGTCCGCTACTTTTATAATTTGCAGGTCATTTTCGTTGGTGGCCCCTACGATCATCTGGGTAGACTGTCCGGCCGGAGCAAACTTGGGAACCTTTCTGAAAATTTTCCTTTCGTCTTTGTACTGATCAATGCCTTTCTGAATATAACGCATCGGACTGATCATATCCTGGCGTTTTTTTTCAGGAGCCAGCAATTTTAATCCGCTTTCTGTGGGGATTTCAAGATTAACGGAAAGGCGGTCTGCATACAGGGCGGCTTCCTCCATCAGCTCATCACTTGCTCCCGGAATGGATTTCAGATGAATATATCCGTTAAAGTTTTCCTCCAGACGCAGTTTTTTGGCTACTCTTACCAGCCGTTCCATAGTAGTATCTGCGTTTTTGAAAATTCCGGAGCTCAGGAACAGCCCTTCAATATAATTTCTGCGATAAAAGTTGATCGTAAGGTCAACTACTTCTTCAACAGTGAAAGCAGCTCTTTTAATATCATTGGAACTCCGGGAGACACAGTAGGCACAATCGTAGATACAATGATTTGTCAGCAGAATTTTGAGCAGGGATACACATCGTCCGTCTTCGGTATAGGTATGACAGATCCCGCTTGCGGAACTATCGCCTAAAGCACCCTTTTTATTTTTTCTTGTTCCTCCGCTGGATGAGCAGGAAACATCATATTTTGCTGCATCAGCGAGGATCTCAAGTTTTTCTTTCAGGCGTTCAAAGTTCATATTTTGAAGAGTTGTTACAATTTGTATCTTAATTTTGTTCAAAATTAGTTCCAAAATTGATAATTGTCAATCTTTTTTCATAGAAGTTATCCACAGAACACTGTCTCAAAATCACTATATTTACGCTTCATTAAAATTAGATTATGAATCATCAACCAATTGAAGGTTTTTCCAAGCTGAGCAAGCAGGGGAAGATCGACTGGCTCGTTAATGAATATCTTGAAGGAAACGAGGAATATCAAACTATACTGAAACAATACTGGAACGATAATGCAGATCTTCAGAAACTTCACGAGGAGTTTTCTGAAAATACGATCTCCAATTTTTATATGCCTTATGGAATTGCTCCGAACTTTTTGATCGATGGTAAATTACTTGCCCTGCCCATGGCTGTGGAAGAAAGTTCAGTGGTGGCTGCTGCTTCTAAAGCCGCAAAATTCTGGATTGATAAAGGCGGTTTTAAAACAACCATTATCAACAACGAAAAATTAGGACACACTCATTTTGTATTCAATGTAGAGCCTCATAAGCTGCTTCATTTTTTTAATTTCAGCTTAAAGAAAAAATTATTTGAAGCTACGGAAGATATTACGGCAAACATGAGAAAACGTGGCGGCGGTATTTTAGATATTAAACTGGTGGATAAAACAGCAGAAATGCCTAATTATTATCAGCTTAAGGCAAGTTTTGATACGGTAGATTCCATGGGAGCGAACTTTATCAACTCCTGTCTGGAGCAATTTGGAAAAACGCTGAGACAGGAAGTCGCAGTAAGCGAAGACTTCACCAAAGAAGAAAAGGACTCTCTTCAGATCGTGATGAATATTCTTTCCAATTTCACCCCGGACTGTCTGGTAAGGGCTGAGGTCTCCTGCAAAATTGAAGATTTAAAAGATGACAGTGGAATCTCACCGGAAGAGTTTGCTTCAAAATTCAAGCAGGCTGTTACCATTGCAGAAATAGAACCCTTCCGTGCAACAACCCATAACAAAGGGGTTATGAACGGAGTGGATGCGGTAGTGATTGCCACAGGAAATGACTTCAGGGCCACGGAAGCCTGTGCTCATGCTTATGCCGCAAGAGACGGGCAGTACAGATCGCTCACCCATTGTACAACTGATAACGGGATTTTCAGATTCTGGATTGATCTTCCGATTTCTGTAGGCGTTGTGGGCGGATTGACCAACCTTCACCCGTTGGTAAAATTCTCTTTAGCACTTCTGGGAAAACCTTCTGCTCAGGAATTAATGAGCATTCTGGCTGTTTCCGGACTGGCACAGAATTTCGGAGCGCTTCGCTCATTAGTAACCACCGGAATTCAGAAAGGACATATGAAAATGCATCTTCTGAATATATTGAATCAGTTGGGAGCTACTGAAGAAGAAAAACAACATTTTGTAACATATTTTAAAGATAAAACAGTAAGCCACCACGAAGTGATCAATGAGTTTAACCGGATGAGAGCACAGTAATGGGGCAGCTCATTATTCCCATATTGTTGATTGTACTCGGAGCTTTTCTGAGAAAAATGTCGTGGGAAAGCCTGATTGAACCCAAAAAGGTTTCCAATGTATTAATCATATTGGGAATTTCCAGCCTGGTAAAAGGAATTTTTTTATACTACGTAAAAGCAGAATAATGAAAGCAACCTTATTGTTATGTGTACTGATCTCAGTTTTAAGTTTTTCACAACAGAAGAATGTGAAAATATCCAATCTGCAGCCCGCTTCCGAAAACCGATATTTCCCTTTGGTTTCCTATACGGATAAACCGGCAGTAGCCCAAAAGATCAATACACTTTTGCAGGTTGACCAGCTGGAATATGTGCCCGGGGTGGGAGGAAATCCTTTTGCTCTGGTTTCTGGAGGGGAAAATGCGAACTATGTTCTTTTTTACAACTGGGAGAAAATGGATACCCCGAAAAATATTCTGAGTATCGCAATGGAAGGAGAGACTTCAGGGGCCTACCCGGAAAGTTTTTATCTCTGGAAAAATTTTGATCTGCGAACAGGGAATCTGATTAATGCCCGGGACCTGTTCAGACCGGATGCTGTTAAAACAATAGAAAGCTTAATTCAGAAAAGAGTAAGGAAAGAGATTAATGATTTTATTATCCGCTTAAAAGCCGAGCCTGAGCAGACCGATGAAATTCTGAGTCAGATAGGCCTGTATGAAGGATGTTATACAGATTATACATTGGCTGGTATCGGGTATTATTTCAAAACAGACAAGATAAAATTTATTACAGAAAGATGCTCCAATCATGCGATGAGGGCACTGGATGAGCTTGCTGAACATGTTATTGAATTTTCTTACAAAGATCTGGATAAATATCTGAGCCCTTATGCTAAAAGTTTACTGAACGGATCCGACGTTGTGGAAAAAACAAGTCTGCAAAATAAGCTGTATAAAGGAAAAATTGATGGGAAATACCCAATAACCGTTTTGATTAAAGAGGTTTATGGTAATAAAAACGAAAGTTCCGTTGCAGCAGTATATTGGTATGATAAAAATAAAAAACTGATCGAATGGCACGGAAAGCTGAAAGACAACCATATCTCACTTACTGAAAATGATTATTATAGTGAGGAAACAAGACAATGGATGCTGAAAGGTTTTGTGGAAGCAGACATAAAAGGAAATGAGATCTCAGGAACCTGGCAGGATTATAAAACAAAAAAATATTTAACCCTAGAATTAGAAGAATTATAAAATGAAAACAGTTACCTTAGTTTTTGGAGCAGTCTATGGAATGCTTTCAGTGATCCTTGGAGCATTCGGAGCACACGCCTTAAAGAAAATATTATCTGTGGAAAGACTGGAAAGTTTTGAAACAGGAGTAAGATACCAGATGTATGCCGCGTTCTTTCTGCTGATTATCGGATATATCCTGAAATTTGAAACTTCTTCCGAAAAATGGACCTCCATTCTGATGATTGCCGGAACATTTTTATTTTCAGTAAGCATCTATTTCCTGAGTTTACAGGATTATTTAGGAGCAAATCTGAAGTTTTTAGGTCCCATTACACCACTTGGAGGGCTGCTGATGATCTTAAGCTGGGGAATGCTGATTCTTTATTTCGCCAAAAATAAAATCTAAAAATGAAGATCAATAGAAGAAGACGTTTAATACGAACATTCAATCTTCTGGATCAGCCTATAAGATTTAATCCTTTTGTATTCAGCCGTACTTTCTTTATGTGGGCTTTTACGGGGTTGGTAGGTGGTATTATTGCCGGACTTTACTGGATTGTTTTAGAACACTTTACCGAGTTTTTAGCTGGGTTCCAGGGCTGGCTTGTTATTCCCACAATGGCGCTCTGCGGTCTTCTGGCCGGGCTGGTCATTCATTTTATCGGAGATCCCGGAGAAATTCACCTGATTGTTAATAACATAAGGTTCAATAAAGGGAAATTAGACCCAAAGAATAATCCATCCATGATCCTTTCCTCACTCTTTTGTGTTGCATCAGGAGGAAGCCTCGGACCGGAAGCCCCTTTGGTACAGGTTACCGGTTCTACGGGAACGTGGCTGGGGAAAATTTTCAGATTAAAAGGAGAGGAGCTGCGCTCATTGAGTATTGCCGGGATGGCTTCAGGATTTACAGCCCTGTTTGGTGCTCCGCTTGGCGGAAGTCTTTTTTCCCTTGAAATTTTGCACCATAAACACGCTGTAGAATATTACAAAGCCATTATTCCTGCATTGGTAGCCAGCTGTTTCAGCTACCTGATGTTTGCTCTCATCATTCATCTGGGAATCGGGGCAGCGTGGAATCTGAAGGCTTACCATTATACCGGAGTATATGATTTTCTGTATGCTTCCTTATTTGGAATAGTGGCCACAGCCTTTGGATGGATCTTTATTTTCGTGGTTAAGTTTTTCAAGAAGGTTTTCGAATACAGAAAATTTCCGATATATGTTAAGACCCTGGCAGGAGGAATCATTTTAGGAATTATTGCTTACTGTTTTCCTCTTACAAGATATTTCGGACATAATGAGATTAATCAGCTAATCAACGGAAATTTTGCCCTGAATTTTCTGATCATTATTCTGGTTTTTAAAATACTTGCCATTGCCATTACTGTAACATCAGGATGGAGAGGCGGTTTTATTATTCCGCTGTTCTTTGTAGGAACAACATTAGGATTAATTATTCACCACCTGTTTCCGAATGTAGATACCACTTTAGCCATAGTAAGCTGTATGGCTGCGATTAACGCATGCGTAACCAGAACGCCCATGAGTACAACCATTATTTTGGGAACCCTGACCGGATTTACCTATTTTGTACCCATACTTTTCGCAAGCCTTACGGGATATTTCCTGGCTCCGAAAATTCCGTTTATCGGATCACAATCAGAAAAACTATCGGAAGAATAATGTTTTTTAGAGGATATGTTAAAAATCAAGTCGGATGTACTTTAATTTTTGAATGAAGAATCTTGAACTTCCGTCTCTTTTTAGTAAATTTGTCAACCTTTAAATTTTAAAATAAAATAATAAAAATAATATGAATCTTCACGAGTATCAATCAAAAGAGATTTTATCAAAGTACGGAGTAGCTATCCAACGTGGTTTCGTTGCAAACAATGTAGATGAAGCTGTAGCTGCTGCAGAAAAACTAACTGCTGAAACCGGAGCTCAGGGCTGGGTTGTAAAAGCACAGATTCACGCAGGTGGTCGTGGTAAAGGTGGTGGTGTAAAGTTCTCTCCAAACATGGACAAGTTGAAAGAAAACGCTCAGAACATCATCGGAATGCAGCTTATTACTCCTCAGACTTCTGCTGAAGGTAAAAAAGTAAATTCTGTTTTGATTGCAGAGGATGTATATTATCCAGGTGAGACAGAAACTAAAGAATTTTATGTTTCTATTCTTTTAGACAGAGCTGAAGGAAAAAATACAATCGTATATTCTACAGAAGGAGGAATGGATATTGAGCATGTTGCTGAAGTAACGCCTCACTTAATCCACAAAGAAATCATTGATCCTGCTTTAGGTCTTCAGGGATTCCAGGCTAGAAAAATTGCTTTCAACCTTGGGCTTGAAGGAAATGCTTTCAAAGAATTTGTAAAATTCATCGGTTCTCTTTACAATGCTTATACCGGAATTGATGCTTCTCTTTTTGAGATCAACCCTGTATTAAAAACTTCTGATAACAAGATTATCGCTGTAGACGCTAAAGTAACTTTAGATGACAACTCATTATTCCGTCACAAAGATTTAGCTGAATTAAGAGATACAAGAGAAGAAGATCCAATGGATGTTGAAGCTGGTGAAGCTGGTCTTAACTTCGTAAAACTGGATGGTAACGTTGCCTGTATGGTAAACGGTGCCGGTCTTGCAATGGCTACCATGGATATCATCAAATTATCAGGAGGTAATCCTGCTAACTTCCTTGACGTAGGTGGTACTGCTGATGCTCAGAGAGTACAGACTGCTTTCGGAATCATCTTAAGAGATCCGAACGTAAAAGCAATTCTGATCAACATCTTCGGAGGTATTGTAAGATGTGACAGAGTAGCTCAGGGGGTTGTAGATGCTTACAAAGCTATGGGTAGCCTTCCGGTTCCATTAATCGTAAGACTACAGGGAACTAATGCTGTAGAAGCTAAAAAACTAATTGATGAGTCTGGTCTTCCGGTTCACTCTGCAATTACTTTAGAAGAAGCTGCAAACAAAGTAAAAGAAGTTTTAGCATAATCTAAAATTTTTAAATAAATAAGAAAACCGTTTCACTTACTTGTGGAACGGTTTTTTTGTTCTAAAACATCTGTGTGACATTCAGGAAGTAAAAATTATTTATCCTGACTTTCCGGCAGACTATTTTCTCCGGAGGTAATGCTGATGCTTGTAGGTGTTACCAGCTGAATTTTATCCGCATCAAAACGTTCTTTGATATTCAGATAAGCTTTGCTTCTTACCTGTGCCAGATTGGCTCCTACTTTTATCCAGAATTTAACCTGAAGATTGAATGAGCCCTGCTTAAGATCTGTAAAAATCACTTCTGCGGTATCCAGCTTATCAACATTATCCAGATTTTTTACCACATCAAGAAGGCCCTTCTGGGCTTTGCTGATATCTTCATCAGCCGGAATCTCAAAATTTAAAATAATTCTGCGCTGTGGCGAGGCGGTAATATTATAGAATGGGGCATTAAATACAACCTGATTGGGAATATAAGCTTTCTTTCCATCATCCGTAAGAATTTTTGTTGTTAAAAAGCCAATCTCCTGAACCGTTCCCGAATGAGCCCCGATAGTAATATAATCTCCAACTTTAAAAGCTTTGTCAATACCGATAAGCGCACCTGAAAAGATACTTGATACAAGATCTTTCAACGCTACCCCTGCAATTACCCCTGCTACCCCTAAACTTCCGATAAATTTCCAAAGGAAGCCGCTGAAGCCCATAATTTCAAGGGAAATAAAGGTTCCCATCAGCATAATCAGAAACCTGAATACACTGATAAGTGTTACCAGGGAACTTTCCTTTTGGCTTTTAGGAAAAAATTTATGAAATAATTTTACGGCAATCTGGCTTAAATATTTACTGGTAATAAGAAAAAAAGTAAATACCAGAATTCCGACAATCAGTTTCGGGGTAAGTTCGGCGAATGTTATATACCAGTTTTCCAATACCTTGTAAACCATCTCTACATAACTGAGCCCTGTTTTCTCCATGAATGAATTTTTTTTAATAAATATAGATAAATTTTCAACAAAAATTTTGCCAGTTTCTAAAAGTCTACTAAATTTGTAGACTAATAAAACGGAATATTATGTCAATTAAACTAGGAGATACAGCACCGGACTTTCAGGCAGAGACCTCATCAGGAGATATTAATTTTCATGAATTCTTAGGAAATTCCTGGGGAATTCTATTTTCCCATCCAGCCGATTATACGCCGGTATGCACTACTGAACTGGGGTATACTTCAAAACTGCAATCTGAATTTGAGAAAAGAGGAACAAAAGTAATTGCCTTAAGTGTAGATGGGGTAGAAGATCATCAGAACTGGATCAAAGACATTAATGAAACGCAGAATACGGAAGTACAGTTTCCTATTATAGCTGATAAAGACCGAAAGATTTCTGAACTCTATGATTTTATTCATCCCAATGCTTCAGCTACGGCTACGGTGCGCTCCCTGCTCATTATTGATCCGGATAAAAAAGTAAGGCTGATTATTACCTATCCTGCTTCTACAGGCAGAAACTTTAACGAAATCATCAGAGTGCTGGACTCCCTGCAGCTGGTTGATTCCCATAAAATAGCAACTCCAGTCAACTGGAAAAATGGAGATGATGTAATTGTACCACCTGCAATTTCTACAGAGGATGCTCGAAAAATATTTCCGAAAGGTGTGACAGAAATCAAGCCGTATCTGAGATATACACCCCAGCCGAATACATGATTTATTTGATTTTTTATAGTTTAGTTTTAATTTGTACGAAAGCGCCCCGGGAATATTTCCGGGGCGCTTTCAATTTTTTATTCGGTAATGTAAAATGATTATTTTACATCTCTTGCGATATCTTTAGCTTTTGAAGTAGGGATATAAATACTGAATCCTACGTTGAAAGTAATATTTGAATTTAAACCTTCGCTGCCAAATCCGGTTTGTCCCTGATATTTAACAAGACCTTCTAATCCGATATTCGGAGTGATAAAGTATGAATAGCCAGGACCTACACCGAAATCAAGCCCTGTTGTGGAATTACCGTTTTCAACAGATGACCCTCCGATACCTACGTTTCCTTCAAAGAACCAACGTCCATGATTCAATAAATTGTCTACTCCTTTTTCACCCGGAGACAGATAATAACGTCCTAATCCTCCTACTGCATAATCAAATCTTGTTGGGCTACCGTTGGTAACTTTACTTATTCCTAAATTAACATATCCTCCAACTGCAACATTATCTTCTATAAAATAAGCACCTTTTGGCTGAAGAGCGATGCTGTAGCCACCACCGGTATTTAATCCGAAATTACTTGTTAAAAGGCTGCTTCCTACCAGCCAGTTACCTTTTTGAATCTGAGCGTTAGCAGTTGTGGCTAACCCTGCTGCTAATATCCCTGCAAAAATTAGTTTTTTCATAATTTATTATTTTAATAATTAAATGTTATCATTTGTAGATTGAAGAAAAAACAATAAATGTGCCAAGATTCTTAATTTTAGATAAAAAGTCAGAATAAGTGTTAATTTTTGGAGAATGAAAATAGGAATTATTTAGTTAAATTTTTGAAGATTTTATAATTTATATGTACAGCAGAATAATCGAAATAACCAGTCCTGCAATAGTAAATTTAATTCCTCTTTTGAAGGCTTTGGTTTTAGGATTAAACATCCAGAAGCTGGAAATAACGAAGAAAAATAAAGAGATGCCGAAGAAGGTATTCAATGGGGATAAAGGTTCCTTAGACTGTGATTTATGAAGTTTTACCATTTTATCAAGTACAAAAGGAAGCTCTTTTTTAGCATATTTTGCCTTTCCGGTAGCAGAGTCATACGTTCCCTGTTTGAAATGAAGGATAGTACCTTCCGTTTTTTCCACTTCCAGTCCTTTAATCTTTAATTCTTTTCCCAACTCCTTTTCTGAAAGGTTAACCGCCACGGTCTTATCATACTTTTTCTCCTTTTTCAGAAAATCAGTATCCCTGTAAACGAGCAGTACACCACTCACCGCATAAACTGCCATAATTCCGGCAAGGAAATATCCCAGATACCGGTGGGTAATTCTCATGAAACTTCTCGTGTCTTTGATCTTGTCCATATCGTCTTATTTGTTTTTAAATTCAAAAAGCGGAAACTGCAAAAATGCAATTTCCACTTTGATGGGGTAATTATTATAATTATTTAATTTCTATAGCTTGTAAGTCAATGTGAAATAGAAGTTTCTCGGTGCGATGGGGTTTACAGAATAATTTTCATGAACATTGTAGTTCACCACATCAAATAAGTTACCCACTTTCCCCTGGATAGAGAATTTTTTCCATTCATAGCCTGCAGATAGAGTTACTGTCATATAATCTTTCAGTTCAAACATTCTGCTAACATTATTCCGGCTTATATTCGTTGATTTTGAATCATTCCATCCTGCAATTCTGTCTCCGATATAATAAATTCCGGCACCTATTTTCAACCCTTTCACATAATTGGTAAATTTATAGAAAACAGATGCATTGGCTGTTGTAGCCGGAGTTCTTACGAGTCTCTGGTTTTCAACATATCCTTTTTCCGGAGTGCTGGTATAAACTGTATTGTTGTATGAGAAACCTCCGATGATGGAAAGGTTCTCATTTGGATTTCCGGTAATATCCAGTTCAACCCCGCGGCTTCTGGTTTTTCCGGCGAACTCTTTTAGATTGTTGTCCGGTGTCTGCGGGCTTCCGGCAGCATCAAGATAAAAATAGTTTTGATAGGTGTTATTGTTGTTGATCTGATATAACGTTAAATTAACAGCAAGGGCATTATTCCAGAAATTTTTCTTAGCTCCGATTTCATATTGATCAATAGTAGTAGGTCTTATGGCTTGTTTAGAAAGAAGCCTTACTCTGTTAGCTACATCATTCGCGGTTCCGCTAGTATTAAGATTGTCAATTTCATTGGACATATATCCTGCATTGGCAGCAAATGAATTGGTATAGGTTGCAAACACAGATAAATTGTCGTCCGGCATATACACCAAGCCGATTTTTGGAGATATGGCCTGATCTGAAGTCGCTGAATTAGGAGTTTCAGTTTTTACACTGGTTCTGAACTTGGTATTGAGGGTTGGCATATTCTCAATATAAGACCAGCGTAAACCTGCAATCACTTTAAATTGTTTGGTAAGGCTGATGAAATCCTGAACATAAACTCCGATCCTTCTTGTATTGATACGGGTTTTATCCGATTTTTCAGCTGCCGGAATACTTCCGCTTGCCCACGTAGCCGGATTGTCCAGATAAAGAAGGTCTCCACTGTTTCCGTTAGTCCCGTAAATATAATTTGAACCATAGGTAAGTCCGTTGGAAGGGTTATAATATGTATAGGCATCTGCTGTACCATAGTCGGCATCCGCTCCCATCAGAATCTTGTGACTGATCTTTCCGGTGTTGAACTCACCATTAATATTAGCCTGTAATGAAGTATAGTTCTGTTCGTTATAAGTTCTGTTAAGAGGTCTTTTCCAAGCCAGTCTGTTGCC
This sequence comes from Chryseobacterium indologenes, assembly GCF_001295265.1. Lineage (GTDB taxonomy): Bacteria > Bacteroidota > Bacteroidia > Flavobacteriales > Weeksellaceae > Chryseobacterium > Chryseobacterium indologenes_A. Next base: position 203,594 of record NZ_LJOD01000003.1, read on the forward strand.
AGAAGCATACTCCCACTGTACCCTTTCTGTAGAGAAATAGTCTTTGGTATAATTCTGATAAGAAGCTACCGTGCTTAATGACCATTTTTCATTGAACTGATGATTAAAAGTAACATTGGTAGAAACCTGCTCTACATTCTGATATTGCCAGTCTGCTCCTAAGAATGCATTTCTTGGCAGCTGAGTAATCAATGAATAGCTTTTGTCTCTGTTAGTAATTGTTCCCAGACCAAAATCCGGAGTGAAATTATTTTTTAAATAATCTGCCTCTACAATTAATTGTGACTTGGGACTGATGTTAAATAAGAAAGATGGGTTGAAATAGTATTTTTCAGATTCTACCACATCTCTGAAGCTTTCAGCATGTTCATAAGCACCATTAATCCTGAAGGCAATATTTTTAGACAACGGGCCATAAATATCCACAGTTGGCTTATAAGAATTCCAGCTTCCTGCATTCATCCCAATATTTCCCCCGAAATTAAATTTAGGCTTCTTGGTAATCATGTTGATTATTCCTCCGGCTGCCGTATTTCCGTAAAGCATAGCATTTGCTCCCTTCAGAACTTCCACTCTTTCCAGACCGCTTACCTCAGGGAAGACCCCACTGTTAATTCTTGTACCGTTTTTAAACATGTTATCATTCCCCAGAATATAGCCTCTCCCTCCAAAACTGTCCTGAGAGTTTCCTCTTGAAGAAGTAACATACATTCCGTTTACATTCTGAAGAACATCACTTAACTGTTTGGCCTGCTGCTGTTCAATAATTTCATGCGTTACAATAGCAATCGGCTGCGGATTCTCCATTACCGTCAGGTTGGATTTTGTAGATAAAGCCCTTGCCTGGTTCGGATTCCCGGTTTTATGAAGGTTAATGTCTTCAATAGTCTGTGTTCTGATGGTATCTGCTTCAGCATTTTTTAGCTGTGCACCCAATGAAACGGCGGTAAATAGCAGACCTAAGGAAAGTAGTTGTCTTTTCATTTTATTTTTATGTAGAACAGATTTAAATAAGGCGCAAATGTAAGTATTTGTTTAGAATAGTTAAAAATAATTTCATGATTTTTATCATCTATTGGGAATGTGAGAAATACCCTATTGCTTTGATAGACTGGTAATTTGAAGGATATTGAATATCTTTGCTGAAAATTATAAATATGCAACTGGTAAAAGCAGGTCTCTGTGCTTTCGGAATGAGCGGTAAAGTATTTCATGCCCCTTTTTTAAAAGAGCATCCCGGATTTTTTATTTCCGGTATTGTTGAACGAAGTAAAGAAGATTCTAGAGAAAAATATCCACAGGCAACGATCTATCGTTCCGTGGAAGAAATGCTTCAAAATGCCGAGATAGAAATGGTCATTATCAATACACCTGTTCAGACCCATTATGAATATGCAAAAAAAGCGCTGGAGGCCGGAAAAAATATCATCGTTGAAAAGCCATTTACAGTAAACGTTGCAGAAGCAGAAGAGCTGGTGAAACTGGCAGATGAAAAAGGACTGTTTGTAAGCGTCTATCAGAACAGAAGATTCGACCGTGATTTTCTTCAGGTACAAGACATCCTGAACAGTGGAAGGCTGGGTGTCATTAAAGAAGCTGAAATCCGTTTCGACCGCTTCCGCACCACTCCAAGCGGAAAGCAACACAAAGAAAATCCACAACAGAGCGGTTCCGGTTCACTGCATGATCTGGGTGCCCATCTTGTAGATCAGGCTGTACTGTATTTCGGGTATCCGGAAAAACTTTTTGCCGATGTATTTTCCATGAAAGGTCCCGAGTTTGCCAATGATTATTTTGAAATAATATTGTTCTATAAAAACGAACTTCGGGTAAGGCTGAAATCATCAGTTTTTACTAAAGAGGCTCACTACGCTTATGCCATTCATGGTGAAAAAGGAAGTTTCCTTCAGGAAAGAACCGACAATCAGGAAAATGAACTGGCAGCCGGGGCAATTCCTGTATATGGGGAAGAATGGACTGTTGCATTAAAAGAGCAGGACGGTATCCTGAATTTTTTTAATGAAAACAACGAAACTGAAAGAGTATTAACCCTGAGTAAGCCCGGAAATTACATGGATTACTATCAGCAGATCTATGAGCATATTGTATTTGGATATGCATTGCCTTCTCCGGGAAAAGAAGTAATAGATAACATGAAGATTATCGATGCTGCCCTGATAAGCACAAAGGAAGGTAAAATTGTTGAGCTGTAAAACTGGAAAACCTGAACGCAGGAGGATTATAATTATAAAATCCTCCTACGTTTAAGAGTGTATAATAAAAAAATGAGGTTAATTCTATGGTTTTACATAGGATTTGAACAGGTTCTGAATTTATAATAACTCCTGAAGTTCCAACCATCTCATTTCATGATCTCCAAGTTTTTCAGAAACAGTTTCCAGTTCAGCAGAAAGCTTCGCTACTTTTTCATAATCTGTTTCATTATTCAGCAGATCCAGGATTTTAGAGCGCTGGTCTTCCAGCTCAGGCATTTCTTTTTCAATCGTTTCCAGTTCTCTCTGTTCCTTAAAAGTAAGTTTTCTCTTCTTCGGATTGGAAATGTCTGCAACAGGAGTTGTTTCTTTAACCGGTTCAGGCTTTGATGCTGCATTTTTTTCCAAAGCTTCTTCACGGCTTCTGGCTTCTCTGTATTCTGAAAAATTACCTACAAAATCCCTGATTTTTCCATTCCCTTCAAAAGCCAGAACATGATCTACAATTCTGTCCATAAAATAACGGTCGTGAGATACAATGATCAGTGACCCCTGGAATTGTTGCAGGAAGTTCTCCAGTACCGTAAGCGTTGGAAGGTCAAGATCATTTGTAGGTTCGTCAAAAATCAGGAAATTAGGATTCTGATAAAGGATATACATCAGGTGCAGTCTTCTTTTTTCTCCTCCGGAGAGTTTGGAAATAGGAGAGTACTGCGTCTGGTCATCAAACAGGAACAACCTTAAAAACTGTGAGGCAGACAGGCTTTTTCCGTTGGCCAGAGGGTAAAATTCTGCAATTTCTTTAATAAAATCAATAACCCGTTCATCCTCTTTATAGGTAAGTCCTTTTTGTGAAAAATACCCGAAAGATATTGTTTCTCCCGTTTCTACTTCACCCTTGTCGGCCTTTTCATATCCCTGGATAATATTCAGAAGGGTAGATTTTCCGGCACCGTTTTTTCCGATGATACCTATTTTTTCACCGCGTTGAAACTGGTAACTGAAGTCTTTCAGCAGAAGCTTATCACCAAAACTTTTATCAATATGCTTAAGCTCAAGAATTTTCTGGCCCAGACGCTTCATTTCAAAATCCAGTTCAAGACCTTGTTTTCTGGTATCGGTCTTGGCTATTTTTTCGGTTTCATAAAAAGAATCAATTCTGCTTTTTGATTTGGTAGTCCTGGCTTTTGGCTGCCTGCGCATCCATTCCAGTTCTTTCCGGTAAAGATTGTTGGCCTTGTCAATGGTTGCATTAAGATTTTCCTCACGGATCATTTTATTTTCCAGATATACCGCGTAAGAGCCATTGTGGAGATAAAGATTCTGATCTTCCATTTCCCAGATAATATCGCAGACGCTGTCTAAGAAATAACGGTCGTGAGTAACCAGCAATAAGGTGATTTTTGCTTTATTGAGATAATTTTCAAGCCATTCAACCATTTCCACGTCAAGGTGGTTGGTAGGTTCATCCATAATCAGCAGGGTGTGTCTGTGCTCAGCTCTGGTTTCTGTTAAAAGCTTAGCCAGGGCAACACGTTTAATCTGCCCTCCTGATAAAGTTCCCATTTTAGCTTCCAGATCTGTGATCTTCAGCTGGGAAAGAATCTGTTTCATTTCATTTTCCAGATCCCAGGCCTTATGAACCTCCATATCAGCTAATGCCTTTTCAATAAAAGCAGAGTCTGTAGAATGTAAAGATTGGTGATAATTCTTTAAGGCCAGAATAGGTTCAGAATCCAAAGTCATCATAAATTCCTCAATGGTAAGATCAGGGTTGTACTCAATTTCCTGATCAAACAGGACAACCTGGATATCTTTATTAATGACTACAGTTCCGCTGTCTGCAATTTCCTTACCCATCAGTATTTTAAGAAGGGTAGATTTTCCGCTTCCGTTTTTGGCAACAATAGCTATTTTATCTCCTTCATTGATGTGGAAAGAGATGTTTTCAAACAAAACTTTGATGCCGTAAGATTTGGTCAGGTTTTCTGCAGAAACGTAATTCATTGGAATGTAATGGTTTGGTTTTGATTTTAAATTCAGCCGCAAAAATACGAAAATGTAGCTAGAAAACTTTTAAGTAAGGGAAAGTGAATCGGTATTTGTCTTGGCTCTTCCATTGTATTTTAATCTTGTTTTATCATTTGATTTTATGACGGTTTTCATATAGATATACCGGAAATAGCTTCAAGCTTTCTTTCTTCCGGCTTCCCGCTTTCTTTGGTTCTTTAACCAGAACTCAGTTTATTTTTATCTGTTTTTTAGAATAGTACCCGTAAATAAGGGATTTTTACAATAAATTTAACTAAACTCATAAGAAATTTAATAATGTATTATGATTAACAAATCCCGGAAATAAGGAATTTTGCACCAAACTTTTAAACATGAAAAAATTAAACGCTTTATTTCTTCTTTTAACCGCTTATGGCCTCAATGCACAGGTAATTTCCGGCAGTGTAATTTCTAAAAATGAAAATCAGCCGGTTCCATACGTAAAGATCGGGATAGAAAAAGAAACTATAGGGACTATATCAGACAATAAAGGTAGCTTTTCCATTGATCTTTCAGGAATGGATCCTCTGCACAAAATACGGATAGAAGTTCCGGGTTATGAAACTTATATAGAAACCGTACAGGATTTTAAAAAGCAGAATCCGAAAAAAATTCTTCTGAACGAAAAAGTCAAATCCATCAAAGACGTTGTTATTAAACCTAAAAAACTGGTAGATAAAAACTGGGGCGTCAATACCAAAACCAAAAGCGTTTTATATTTCGTGAATCCGGCAGGGAATAAAGATAATTTTCTTGGAGAGACCGCTTTGGAATTTAATGCAAAGAAAAGATCAAAGATCAAAAATATTAACCTGAATATTGCGCGTTATATTTCTACAGAACCGGTGGTAATGCGCTATAATATTTACAGTGAGAAAAACGGTTTTCCGGATAAAAATATCCTGGATGAAGAAATTACGGTTCAGCTCACTGAGGATATGATAAAGGACGGAACTTTTACTGTGGATGTAAATGAGCATAATATTTGGGTGCAGGGAAAGTTTTTTATAGGAATTCAGTTTTTAAAAGAATTTAACGGAAGCCTTAAAATAAGTGCAGCTTTGTTCAGAACAGGATTTATGAGAAAGTTTTATGGCGACTGGACAAAAATGACGCTTGCAGCTCCGGCTATTAATATTGATGTAAAAATGGATAAAAGCGGAAAAGATACAAAAGATGATGACGGCAGCTATACAGATGATGGTATTGAACAAGGGTGGCTTGCTGATAATTCAAAAAATATACAGGAAGCAGATCAGTCCATATACGGGAAGAATGAATCGGCAGGAAAATACCTGAAATTAAAGGATACAGATCTTTATTATGAGGTATACGGCGAAGGTGAACCTTTGGTATTGCTTCATGGAAACTCCGGGAGTATAAAGGATTATTACCAGCAGATCCCGGTTCTGTCCAAACAATATAAAGTAATTGTAGTGGATACAAGAGGGCAGGGGAAAAGCAAAGATGCTTCCAAAAAAGATTTTACCTATAAATTGTTTGCAGATGATGTAAAAGCATTAGCAGATGATCTGAAACTCGATAAAATTAATATCGTTGGCTGGAGTGACGGAGGAAACACAGGATTGGAGTTTGCCTTGAAATATCCGGATCGTCTTAATAAGCTGGTAACCATCGGAGCCAATGCTTTTCCGGAAGGCGTTGAAAGTAAACTTATTGAACGGTTCACCAGTCAGATGACACAGCTGAATCAATTGGCCCCGGCTGAAACATTCAATGAGCGCAGGCTTTTAAAAATTATGCTTACAGAGCCCAACATCAGAAAAAATGATTTAAACAGGATAAAAAGTCCGGTTCTTGTTATTGCAGGGGACAGAGATGTGATTAAGGCAGATCATACAGCGTTTATCAGCCAGCAGATTCCGAATGCTGAAATGAAAATTTATAAGGATACAACCCATATGGTGCCCTATGAAAGACCGGATGAACTGAATGCGGATATTCTGAATTTCCTCGGTAAGAAGTAAATGATGACAGGAAAATAGAAACCGCAAACCTTTAAGGGGTTGTAAATTTTAGAAAGTCTCTTTCATTAATAGCCTTAATCTATTGATGAAAGAGGCTTTATTGGTTATAGGTACTTCTGTAGCTTCCTTTTAATCCAGCGTCAGCATCTTTAAAGACCATGAACTTCCGTTATAAATATCAAGGTCTACTTTAGTGTTAATCCCATGAACGATTCCGTTTTCAGTGAACTGCCAGAAATCCCAGTTCCCTTCAGGAGTAGGAGACGGCACATCATTGTAATTGGCAAGCCAAAGCGGATAATCATCAAATTCACCTTTCAGAAAATCTTTATAATAATGATAATAGGTGTAGATAATAGGCTTTTCGCCATATGTTTCTTCTATAATCCTGCACCATACTTTAAGATCTTCAATAAGCTTTTTATTGGTCTTGCGTTTGGGGATCTTCTCTATATCTAAAATAGGAGGAAGGTCTCCGCTTTCCAGCTTTACATTATCAAGAAAATTATTGGCCTGAATGATTGGATCTTCATCCGCCCTGTAAAAATGATAGGCACCCCGGATCAGATTATGTTTTTTAGCCTGTTCCCAAAAATCTCCAAAATGTTTATCAGCATTCCGATTCCCCATAGTAGCGCGCATAACCACAAATTCCAGCGGAATTGTTTTATTCCCGATACTCAGGCTGTCCCATTTTATATCCTCTCTGTTCTGGTAGTGGGAAATATCGAAACCATACGTTTTATCCAGATTGGCGGTCAGAATTTTCTGAATTCTTAGTGTTTCCCTTTCACTGTTGTGAAGCTTCTTATGACTGAATTTATTAAAGTATAAAGCGTAATAATAGCTGATGGATTGTTTCAGATAAAACCCTGTTCCTATTAAAGCGATGATTAAGATGGCCAAAATTACTTTTCTGCGGAAAAAATAGTTCTTCCGCCTGTGTCCGTGTACCTTTTTGGCAGTTTTTTTGGTATACTTCTTCGGTGTCATAAAGTTTTGCAAAACTAACTTTTTTCACCTCTAAATGCTAAATAAAATCAGTAAATTTGTGTATTATGGAAACACGCGAAAAAATCATCATTATAGGAGGAGGATTTGCGGGGCTGCAGCTTGCAAAAACATTGAATAACAAGAATAAAAAAGTAATGGTTCTGGACAGGGTGAATCATCATATGTTTCAACCGCTTTTTTATCAGGTTGCTTCCGGAAGGATAGAGCCCTCCAATATTTCTTTCCCGTTCAGAAAGATTTTTCAGCGGTCCAGAAATACGCAGTTCCGTATGACAGAGGTGAAAGAAATTGATCCTGTACACAACAAAGTAATCACGGATGAAGCAGAATTCACCTATGATAAGCTGATCATTGCAACGGGCTGTAAAACCAATTTTTTCGGAAATAAAGAACTCGAAGGAAAAGCCTTCGGAATGAAAAATACCCAGGAAGCTATCGGAATCAGAAACCATGTGCTGATGACCTTTGAAAAGCTAATTCTTGAAAAAAGCCGCAGTGATGACGGAAACTGGAATATAGTGATTGTTGGCAGCGGACCCACAGGAGTGGAACTGGCCGGTGCTTTTGCCGAAATGAAAAAAGAAATCCTTCCAAGAGATTATCCTTATATGAACTTTGACCAGCTGAAGATTATCCTGGTAAGCTCCACAGAAAAGCCGCTTGCCGTAATGAGCAGCGAAGCCCAGGATAAATCTGAAAAATATCTTAAGGATCTCGGAGTAACCTTCATGAGCGGAGAAATTGTAACGGATTATGACGGAGATAAAGTCCATTTGAAAAGCGGGAAGTCCATTCCTTCTAATAATGTAATCTGGGCTGCAGGAGTAACAGGAAATGTTGTTGCGGGTTTTCCGGAAGAAAAACTGGTCCGTAACAGGTACATTGTAGACCGGCACAATAAAATAAAAGGGTACGATAATATTTATGCTATCGGGGATATTGCCTATATGGAAACCCCTAAATATCCACAAGGACACCCGCAGGTTGCTAACGTAGCAATTAATCAGGCAAGAAATCTGGGGAAAAATATTTTAAAGAAAAATCCGGGAGAATGGAAAGAGTACGAGTATGATGACAAAGGATCTCTGGCTACCATAGGAAAACACAGAGCGGTTGTTGATCTGCCTTTTATAAAATTTCAGGGTTTTCTGGCATGGTATTTCTGGATGTTTCTCCATTTAATGCTAATTTTGAGCGTCCGAAATAAACTGGCCATATTCTTTAACTGGATGTGGAGTTATTTCAACAAAGATTCTTCTTTAAGATTAATTATTATACCTACTAAGAAAAACGGAACATTACAATGAGAATTGATATAATAAGCGTACTTCCTGAATTAATGGAAAGTCCGTTTAAGACTTCTATTTTAAGAAGGGCAATGGATAAAGGTTTGGCAGAAGTACACTTTCACCACCTGAGAGACTGGGCAATCAATAAGCACAGGCAGATTGATGATGAGCCTTACGGTGGAGGTGCCGGAATGGTAATGATGGTAGAGCCATTGGATAAATGTATTTCCGAACTTAAATCTCAAAGAACCTATGATGAGGTAATTTACCTTACACCGGACGGAGTAACTCTGAACCAGAAAATAGCCAATACCCTTTCAATAAAAAATAACCTGATTTTTCTCTGCGGTCATTATAAAGGAATTGACCAGAGAGTACGGGATCTTCATATCACAAAAGAAATTTCAATCGGTGATTACGTGCTGACAGGAGGAGAGTTGGCTGCCTGTGTGCTGGCAGACTCCGTAATCAGGCTTCTTCCCGGAGTTTTAAATGATGAGCAGAGTGCTCTAACCGACAGTTTTCAGGATGATCTCCTGTCACCGCCAATTTATACAAGACCGGAAGTTTACAAAGGGCTGGAGGTTCCTAAAGTTCTTTTAAGCGGAAATTTTGCACAGATTGAAGAATGGCGTCATGAGGAAGCCATAAGAATTACTCAGGAAAAACGTCCGGATTTGCTTTAAAAATGACCGCTAAATTCTTCATTTAGGTTCTTTTTTTTCACATTTTTAATAAGTTATATCTTGAACGGAATGAGAATTAATGTAATTTGAAAATCGTAGAAAAATATTAATATAGTTTGTTATTACTTGTTATTTTATTCTTATTATTTTGAATTGTGTATCTTGTTTTATTCTCTGAATATTGGATGTTAATTGAAAAATATTAATAAATTAAAGTGTTTATCATATTTTAATTGATTTTTTAAATTTAATTATGATATTTTTAGCATAATATTAATATGAAAATATTATAAATAAATTAATAGAATTTGAAAAAAAATAATAAATTTACGTCTGAAAAGTGAGTGGCAATTTTAAAGATAGCAATTAGTGCAGATGGAGGTGTTTTCTTTTTATAATGTCGAAAATTTATTTTTGCCCGATCCCACCCCTGTTCATAAACTAGATCCCACCAGATCTGGATTAAGAAATTGGGATGAGAAAAGATACAGAAATAAACTTTTTAAAATTTCACACGTTTTTCAATTGATGAAGGAGAAAAATGGTGTTCTGCCTTTTATCATAGGATTATCTGAAGTTTCCGGAAGGAAAGTTCTGGAAGATCTGGTAGAAATGGAACCCTTTAATTCTGAATATGGAATCGTTCATTACAATTCCATGGATGAAAGAAAGGTAGATGTAGCCATGTTATATGATAAAAAGAAAGTAGAAATAATAGATTCAGAAACTATTACTTTCTTCTTCGAAATAATAAAAAAAAACACACAGAATTACGATACAACCAGAGACGTACTTTTTTCAAAAGTAAAGTATAAAGGAACTTTTATTAATGTTTTTATCTCTCACCTTCCCTCTAAGAGAGAAAAAGATATTAATAAACCCAAAAGAGCTTTTATATTGAACGAGATCCGGCAGCGGATCATGAAACTGGTACATGAAGAAAAGGAACATGTAGTGTTGTGCGGTGATTTTAACGAAAACCCGGATGATGAAAATTTAGTAAAAATTCTCTATGACAACGAGCATGAGAAGGTTTTGATAAACCCTTTTCAGGAGTTGTTCTCTACAAGAAATTATTCTACTTTTCATTATAAATCAGGCCTGTTGTACGATCAGATTATTTTATCAAAATCTTTTTTTGATAATAATGTTCTGACTTTTCAGAATGCTCAGGTATTCAATTCTGAAAAAATAAGCAGCCGGACCAGATACTTTGAAGGACGCCCTTTCCGAACCTATGCCGGTACCCGGTATTTGGGAGGATACAGCGATCACTTTCCGGTTTTTGTCACATTTGAAAATTAAGCAAAAACATAAATAATAAAAAAGTAGAAAATGAAAAATTCAAGCAACACAAGTTATCATTTAGATTCTATCGACAAAGAAATTATCTACATGCTGATGGATAATGCTAAGACCTCTTTAGCACACATCTCAAAAAATGTAGGAATTTCTACAACAGCGGTCCACCAGAGAATCAAAAAACTTGAACACGCGGGTGTTATCGAAAATTCGATTTCGTTTCTGAATCCTAAGAAAATAGGATACAAGGTCATTTCATATATTGGAGTGTTTCTGGATCAGCCGAGTCATTATTCAGAAGTCGTGAAGTCTCTTCAGGATGTTAATGAAGTAGTGGAAGCCCACTACACTACAGGGAACTATACCATCTTCCTAAAAGTTCTTTGTAAAGATAATGACCACCTTATGCAGATACTTAATAAACTTCAGAAGCTAAAAGGAGTGACAAGAACAGAAACTTTCATATCTTTGGAGCAAGGTATTTACAGACAACTGAAAGTATAACGATATGAACATTGCACAATATTTGGATTCAACCTATTTGAAAACACCCGCCCACTCGGGTAAATCAAATGAAGAAACATTACTTATCAATAAAGATCTTGCGCAAGTAGCGATAGATAATGGGATTTTTGCCGTCATGATCCGCCCGGATTATGTAGCGGAAATTAAAAAGTATATTCAGGAAAGGAATGCAAATGTTGTGGTGGGAACTGTTATTGGTTTTCATGAAGGAACATATTCTGTTGACGAAAAACTTGCTGAAGCTTCTAAAGCTATTGCTGACGGAGCAGATGAACTTGATTTTGTAATCAATTACAGTGCATATCTGAAAGGTGATTTGGATCTCGTAAAAGATGAATTTGTAAGATGTACTCAGCTTTGCCTGACTCATGATAAAATTGCAAAATGGATTATAGAAATTGCAGCTTTAACTGATGAGCAGATCGCTGATCTCACTAAACATATTGCTGATTGGGCGGAAGAAAATTTCCAGGAAAATGACCTTGTACATATCTTTGTAAAATCCTCTACGGGATTTTATGAAACAGCGGACGGAAAACCTAACGGAGCCACATTTGAAGGTATCAGAATTATGCTTGACAATGCCGGAAAACTTCCCGTGAAAGCGGCCGGAGGGGTAAGAACTCCCGAAGATGCTGAAAAAATGATCAGCATGGGTGTGAAAAGAATTGGAACCTCTTCAGCTCTGGCACTGATTAAAAATCAAACTTCATCAGAAGGATATTAAAAGAATTTTTAGAAAAAACAATAAACCATCAGAAATCCTGATGGTTTATTGTTTTATATCTGTGGCTGATATTCTTCGTAGAACTGTTGGGTTTCCTTAATTAAAGCATCCATCTCTTCCAGGGTAAATACTTCAAGGAATTTCTTTCTGAACTCTTTGAAGTGAGGAATTCCACGGAAATAATTGCTGTAATGTTGTCTCATTTCCACAAGTCCGAGTCTTTCCCCTTTCCATTCTGCACTCCATTCCGCATGCTGGCGTACGGCTAAAAGTCTGTCTGAAATAGAAGGTTCAGGAAGATGTTCACCCGTTTTAAAGAAATGCTTGATTTCATTAAATATCCATGGATATCCAATAGCCGCCCTTCCGATCATAATTCCGTCACAGGCATATTTTTGTTTATATTCCAAGGCTTTTTCAGGAGAATCAATATCACCGTTACCGAAGATAGGGATTTCAATATTAGGATTTTGTTTGATTCTGGAAATATGTTCCCAATCTGCCTCTCCTTTGTACATTTGCGCACGGGTTCTGGCATGTATGGTTAAAGCTTTGATACCGGTTTCCTGAAGACGTTCCGCCACTTCATCAATATTGATGCTGGTGCTGTCCCATCCCAAACGGGTTTTTACGGTTACAGGAAGGTGGGTAGAGCTTACCACAGCTTTTGTAAGACGTACCATAAGGTCGATATCCTTCAGAACTCCTGCTCCTGCTCCTTTGCAAACCACTTTTTTTACAGGGCATCCGAAATTGATGTCTACCAGATCCGGATTAACCGTTTCCACAATCCTTGCAGACATGGCCATAGCTTCTTCGTCTCCCCCGAAAATCTGGATCCCTACAGGTCTTTCGTAATCAAAAATATCCAGCTTTTTTCTACTCTTGATAGCATCACGAATTAACCCTTCCGAAGAGATAAATTCAGAATACATCAAATCTGCACCATGCATTTTACATAATCTTCTAAACGGTGGATCGCTCACATCCTCCATCGGTGCAAGTAAAAGCGGAAATTCCGGCAGTTCTATATTGCCAATTTTTATCATGGTGCAAATTTACAAAATTCTATTGTATGTCCTGATAGAGTTTATAAGTGGATATTATTCGAATATATCAATTTAGTTAAAAAGTCTTATTTTATTAGTGTTTTGGTGTTTTTGATGTCTTTTTTGTGGTTTGTTTTCATTTCAAATGGAGTTTCGTTAAATAATTTACATATATTTAATGTGAATAAAATAATATACTTATGAGAAAAATTCTATTTTGTTTAATGACGAGTTTTGCCGTTGCGGGTCTTCACGCACAAGTAAGCGTTGCCGCAACAGCAGGTACAACAACAGGAAGCTATACCACATTAAAAGGTGCTTTCGATGCTATTAATGCAGGAACACATCAGGGAGCTATTACGATCAGCATCACCGGGAATACTACAGAAACAGCAACTGCTGTACTGAATGGCAGTGGAGGTGCCGTAAGCTATACATCCGTTTTGATTAAGCCTGGAACAGGTGTTACGGCTACTGTTACCAGTGCAGATACTGTGGCAACTATTAAGTTAAACGGTGCCGATAACGTAACGATTGATGGAAGTAATAATGGTACAGCTTCAAGAGATTTAACGATCAGCAATACGTATGTTGCTACTACAGGTACTACACCAGTGGTCCTTTGGGTATCGTGTACAGCGACAGACGGAGCTGAAAATGTTGCTTTAAAGAATATTAATTTTGCCGGATCCAGTCCAACAGGAACGGTAGGTGCAATTATTGTATCCGGAACAACCTTAGCAGCAGCTGAAGTACCTAATAATAATTTCTCTGCGGTGAATAATACTTTTGTGAGAGCTCAGAATGCTATTTTTGCCATAGGAAATGCAACCAATACAGATACAGGATTTATCATTAAAAACAATGTTATTGGCTCTACAGTAGCAGCAGATAAAATGCTGTACAGAGGAATTGCCGTACAGAATGCCAAAAACTTTGAAGTAAGCGGAAATACAATCAAAGGAGTTATGTTACCGGCAACTTCTACCAACCCAGCTCAGGGTATTTTAATTGGTGCAGCATCAACAAACGGGAGTATTTTTAATAATAGAATATCGGATGTTAAGAATCCTAATACTACAGGATATGGAGCAGTCGGTATTTATTTGAATTCTTCCAATGCGGCAGCCAATATGCTGGTATATAATAATGTTATCAATGATGTTGCCGGTTATGGTTATGCTTCAGGGGGAGGCGTGAATGATAATGGGAATGGTATTTTCATTAATCAGGGGGCTGGCTATAAAATCTATTACAATACTGTGGTAATGGATACCAATCAAAATGTTTCAGGAAGGCCGTCAGCATTTAATGTTGGAGCGGGGGTAACCGCCGCAGGTGCCGTAGATGTGAGAAATAATTTATTTATCAACAAGCAAACTCAGGCTGGAGAAAAATATGCCATTTACTCAGGAGCTGCCAATACCGTATTTTCCAATATTAATTACAATGATTACCATTCATCGGGAGCCAATCTTGGATATATAGGCTCTGCAAGAGCTGCTTTAGCAGATATCCAGACAGGATTTGGAAGTAATACCAATTCTATTAATGTTTTGCCTGTATTTGTTTCGGCTACAGATCTGCATTTATCAACAACCGGAAATACAGCGCTTGATAATAAAGGAACTCCTGTAGCTGGGGTAACTTTAGATGCCGATGGAAATGCACGAAATGTTTCAACACCAGATTTAGGAGGATATGAATTTACAGCAGTTATTCTGGCGACTCAGGAGACGGCAAAAGGCAGCAAAATCAGCTATTATCCAAATCCGGTTATAGATTATTTAACAATTACGAATGAGGCTAAAATCAGGAATATTGAAATTTACAATGCAACGGGACAAAGAATAATGAATGAAGCAGTAAATGCAGAAAAAGGTTCCGTTGATATGAGAAAATTATCTCCGGGAATGTATATCCTGAAAGTGAATTCAGATAAAGAATCCCAAACCCTCAAAATTCTTAAAAGATAAATTTTATTATTTTGAACTTTAATATAATCCCCCTGAATCACAAGAGTCAGGGGGATATTTTTTAATGATGCATATTTAAATTAGAAACTCGCTTTCACCTGCATACTTCCAATGTGAATGGTACGGTCTCCGGAATTTCTTCCTTCGTAATTTACATTAAGCTGAAGGAAGGAATTAATTGCCTGCTGGATAAATATACTCCATACCTGGTTTTTACCCGGTTTAAGACCATCCAGCATCTGGTTCCCGACAATACTGAAATTATTTCCGTTGAAATTATTATTGATAAAGGAAAAATTTCCTCTGATAGACGTTTTTTTACGTTCCCATTGAATGGTTCCTGTAATATCGAAAGCTTTCAGGAGTTCTTCACCATCCACTCTTTTTTTCTGGCGGAAAGCAGATGAAAGCTCTGCCTGAATGGCATCTGTAAACTTATAGGTCGCCTTAGGCTTTGTTTCAAAATTGTTCAGTCGATAATCTCTTGTTGAAAAAAGCTGTGAAGAATTTCTGATATCATGAACAGAGTTCTCCCAGTCTACCCTGAATTCTTTATTAAACCAATAACCGATATTCAGGAAATGTGAAGTCTGTTCCCTTTCTTCGTTACTGAAGTTGGCATTGATAAGATTGTCGTTGGTAATAAAGCGATAGTTACCATTCCACCCGGATTTTTCAGTAGGATTAAACTGAACCGAGGTCAAAATATTCTGGTTTTTAAGAATCTGATCACTGTTTTTTTCAAACGGGTTAAGTACCAGTACCTTATCTTTTTTGTAGAATGAATTCTGGGAGTTTAACGAAATATTGAAGTTCCATCGCTTTAAAAAAGCATTTTCAGAATTGAAGACAATGGACGGATTGACAAACAATGCCAGCTGAATTTTATTTTTATTCGAAGCAATGTACCGGACAGAATTGGTATACACCCTGATGTATTGCGCAAGATCAGAATATTCTGCAATTTCAAATTCGTCCAGCTGCTGAATACCGTCTCCGTTATAATCGGTCCATTTATAAACTCCCTGTCCGTCTGTTACTTTCAGATACTGAAACTCTCTTTGGGCTTCCTGTCCGTTTCCAAGTTCATAAAAAGCCTGAAGACGCATCCCGTTTCTGAAGAGCTGCTGATTGTAAAGAATATTTCCCACCACGAAATCATTATTTCTCGTCATATCGGCCTCGTCATTCTGATAGAAAAACTTTCGGTAATGAACCAAAACATTTAATGTTGTTCTTTCTGTTTTGATCACCTGGCTTTCGGCCATAATTCCCAAAATATTGTTCATGTTTTCCAGCCTGTTGTTGCGTACAGAGTCGTTGTCTCTCATATACACTTTAGCAAGGAGCTTTGTTCTTGTACTGTCGCCAATTTTCTTTTGCACGAAAAGTTCTTTCCAGCTAAAGCTGGTAACATCCATGAGTTGGGTATCATTATACTTTTTCTCATTATGTTCCATGCTTCCTCCAACAGTCCAGCTTCCTTTTTTGCCCGTATATTCCGTTGAAACACCTCCTCTTATAAATTTGGTATCCTGAAGGGTAGCATTAGTAGTAAGGTAAGATAAATTTCCTTTGGTGAAGAACTTATTTTTGATCCATCCGAAATCCAGGTCATTTTTAATCCCTTTATAAGAATCCTGTTCATCCAGATAGTTGATACGGTAATTTAAAGTAGACTTATTATTCCATTTATTTAAAAAGCTGAAGATGAATCTGTTCTGTGTTCTCTGGCTGAATTCCTGCGTAAGGTTAAAATCTCTTGAGAATTCCACATCATTGATTCGATCTAAAATATGGAACTGTTTGTCAATATACTGATACTCGAAACTTGGAGTTCCTTTCCATCCGTTTTTGGTAAAGCTTTTATTTCCGAAGACGCGGTACGCATATCCAATATTCTGATCAGAATCTTTAGAGGAAAACAAGTTGACGTCATAATTGCTGAGTGAAAAGTCAACCCCTATTTTTCCTTCATTTAAAAGATATTCCGAGTTAAGTGAAAATACCTGGGACTTCTGAGGAGAAGGCAGCTTTCTTACCGCTTTATAATCCCCCATATTGGGACCCACATACTCAAATACACGGCCGTTGTTGGTGGTTTGTGTAATTTTATAGTCCCCTAAATTAGCTCCGAAATAAGTAAAAGAAACCTGATAAAGTGTTTCGTTCTGATTGGTTGAAAATTCGTAAAAGTTTCCGGCAGGATTTAACCGGTATAGTATTTTGTTGACATCATATTCTGTAACTACTCCTGAAGGGGCATACATTAAATTAGGATCATTTCCTGCATCAGCAAGAATCTGTTCATCCTCTTTAGACAGGTTTAAAGAAAGCGGTGCATTTTTATTATCATTTTCCATAAACCAGTTCAGGCCTACTTTGAATTTTTCTCTCTGGTGTTCAAGCTTTCCGGTGAATAAATATCTGGAGTAGTTCCTGTTGGTGTAATTATAGGAAATCGTAATGAAGTTCTGCTGGAAAATAGGTCTGAAACTGGTAAACGTTACCTCTCCCGTATTGTAATTAATTATGTAATCCTGGTTTTCACCACGTTTCATTAGGATACCATCAATGAAAACCTGTTCAGAGCCAGAAATAAGGGTGATGAACTGCTCCCCGTTTTTTCCGGTAAGACGGTACGGGCCCTGGTTTCCTTCAACCCCCTGAAAACGAACTCTGTGAAATTCACTTCGTGCGACTCCCATAGAAACATCCACAAGCGTTTTATTTTCTTTTCCCATCTCGGTCTGGAATTGAAGCCCCATACTTCGCCTCTGGTATTTTGCAAAATAATTTTTGGCTTCCACAAGATCTAAGTGTCCGGCTCTCATGATGGATTTTTCCTTGATATTAAGCTGCATATAGATCTTGTCGAACTCTTCCAAAGTCTGGGTATACCCGTCAGCCTGGATGGGAAGGTTATGATCTGAAATACTGGCTAAAATAGTAACATCCTTTGAAAGTCTTCCTGAAATCTGAAGGTCCATGGAGCTCTGTACAGACTGCCCCTGGTTGTTACCAAACGTGATCCCCCTGATAATAGAACCTTTAGAATTAAGCTCTCCTAAAAATCTTTTTTTGTCGTTTTTAGCAAGGACTGCTTCGTCTACAATTATTTTGTTATTGGTCTTTATAAAATCTAAAGTATCCTTCACAAAAATGTCCTGCTCAAACCTGGCAGCAAGAATACTGTCTTTTTTTATAGAATCCTGTGGAATGTTGGGATTTTTCCATGAGAATACCTGTGCATTACCCGAAAATATGCCCAGGAAAAACAAAACGAATAGAAGAAAAAAATTCCGCAAATCCTTCAAAATAATTCGTAAAAATAATTAAAAAATGTTAACGGGAATGAGTTTAGTATTATTAACAGAAATTTAATGTAATTATTGCTGTATCCATAAAAATGGGTCTAATTTTACAGTGTAAATTATTAAATGTTAAATTTTACAATCATGAAAAAATTTTATTCGTTAGTTGCTACAGGATTATTATCAGCAACTGTATTTGCTCAAACTACGATTTATTCTGAAAACATGGGATCGGGTACGGGTACATCTGATATTTCAGCAACCACTTTTCAGAACGGAAGTCCTGTAACTTATGAAGGCACAGGAGATGTAAGATCCACTAATCCTTCCGCTACAAGTGCTTATGCACAGGCATCAGGAGGCGCCAATGTAATGATTAATGCCAATAATGAAACCTTTTTGATTTCAGGAATTAATACTTCAGGTTATCAGAATATTCAGCTTTATCTGGGCCAGAGAAAAGGTGCTACGGCTGCGAACAATGAACTGAAAATAGAAGTAAGCGCAGACGGAAGCAGCTGGACCCTTCTTTCTTACACCAGAGCTACGGGAAATAATACAGCCAATTGGGCATACATTAATCCTACAGGAACAATCCCGGCAACATCTAATTTGAGAATCAGATTTACAGGAACCAACGGTACTGAATGGAGAATAGATGATGTTAAGCTAACAGGGACAAGTGGATCTTTAGCAACAATAGACGCTGAGAAAGCTAATAATAGATTTGTGAAGAATACTTCAGTAGATCAGGAAATTTATTTCGGAGAAAAAGCAGAGGTGAAAATTTTCAACATAAACGGTCAATTAGTTAAGACTGCCTCTGTTGCTGAAAATGGATCTTTAAATGTAGATAATCTACAGAGCGGGATTTATTTAGTAACAGGAAATATTAATGGTAAAGCCGTTTCTGAGAAAATTATTAAAAAGTAACTTTAATTAAATGTTAAATATATACCATCATTTTTATAAAGTGATGGTTTTTTTGTACTTTTACATCAAATATTAAAACTTTATATAATGAAAAAAATCTTTACTATTTTAGGATTAGCAAGTGCTATTGGTTTTATAAATGCACAGACAACGGTATTGACTGAAAACTTTGGTTATACAGGAGCACTTAATGCAAATGGATGGATTACTCACAGTGGAACAGCTGGACAATTAACAGCAAATGGAAGTTCTGTAACTTTGGTGGCTGGAAATTCAGAAGATGTGAATAAAGCTTTCTCTTCTGTGTATAATGTTAGTGCTACAGGAGTTAGTAAAGTTGATTATTCAGCTACAATTAATGTTGCTAGCCAGACAGGTCTAAGTACTGGGGGGGACTATTTTTTAATGCTTACTACAACAGCTGGTGCTAATCCTGGAACTATTTTTAATGGAAGAGTTTATGCTAAAGGTTCGACTACAGGATATACTTTAGGAGTATTAAATAACGCAGCTGGTAGTCCAACAGTATCTTATGGTACTGAAATTCCTTATGGAACGCCTGCTAATATAACCTTAACATATACGATTAACAATTCTGTAAGTCCGGCAACAAATATTGCAACTCTGCAAATTAATTCTCAACCGTTGATTACAAGTAGTGCAGGAACTGGTACTGCACCTTCAACAATTGCCGGAATAGCAATCAGACAGGCAGGAAATGCTTCTTCCGGTACAGGAGCTGTTTCAATTTCTAATTTATCAGCAAGAGTTTATAGCACTTCTTCTTTAGCTGTTTCAGACGTTAAAAACGTAAAAGCAGGAAACTTTGTAAAAAACACTTTCGTTAAGAGTGACGAAATCACTTTCGGAGCTGACGTAAAAGACGTAAAAGTTTACAACATGTTCGGGCAGGTAGTTAAAACTGCTTCTGTTAAAAACAATGAAGTGTTAAACGTTGCTGAATTAGCAAAAGGAAACTACATTGTAACAGGAACTGTAAACAACGAACCAGTATCTCAAAAAATCTTAAAAGACTAATTTAAAATAGTTTTTTTGACCATATAGTTCCGGCCGTTTCGAAGAAACGGCCGGAATTTTTTTATCGCTATTTACAATTCAGAATTTTTTTAAGAAAGTAAGTTGAAAATATGAAACGATTTTTATTATACGACTTCTATAGCTTCCATCTTCTATCTCCCAACTTCAAGCCTATATTAATACCAGCCTCTTCTTGCTGCATTAATAATTGACCCCAGATTTAGAACCAGCGTATATCTGATCCGTTTTCCGTAATCTTTAAAAGAAGGCTCAAATCCCAATGAAGACTGGATCGGGAAATAAACCTCCAGGAAATCAGGAATCACCCGTACTTTGATGCCACTGTCCCAGATAAACTGTGTAGGACGGTTTTTGTTTTTATACATTCCTGCATCTGCATACACATGGAATATTTTCCAAACACTGGAATCTACATTGAAAGACGTGATCCATTGGTTAACCGATCCCGGAATGAAAGATTTAAACCCTCCGTCGGCCAGGATAAACTGCTGTGAGAGGATCCCGCTGTTAGCACTTTCACCCAAAAGATTATAGGAAAAGGAATAATTGGAAACTCTTGAAATACCGTAATTGAACATATTATTACGGGTATCATTTCTTAAAAAATATCCGGCAAACAATCGTAGGCTGAGTTTCTGCTTCGGAGCAAATTCCCATCTGTAAAAGCCTTCAGCGGTTATTTTGTTGAAATCCTCCATGCCCTGAGCACTTACACTTAAACTTTTCTCATGAATCATCTGGCTGTCGCTGTAGCCATATCCGAAACTCCACAGGTTATATTTGCCATAATCCTGATTAGCAATCATTTTGGGACTTAGATCTCTTTCAAAATAATTGTATGAAATTCCTATGCTTCTGCTTACTGTACTTCTCGGGTCTTTCCTGAAGCTGATGCTGGAAAATAAAGACCCTTTTCTGTAGGCCAGTCCGTAATCATAATGGAAATAAGCTCCGGAAACTCCGAAAGTCAGGCTTCTGATAATACTTTCAGCCGGAAGGAAAGAGTAGGAGACTGCTCCTGAACCTGTAAGCTTTCCTGTACCCGAACTGTACATCGGTGTGAATGAATATAAAAATTTCTGGTCAAAAAAAGACTGGTTTTTCAGGTTAATCCCAAACAGAAACTTATCATAAGTATTGTTGAACCGTACCCTCGGACTGACATATATTTCATTGTACTCAGGATTCGGAATATCCTTGATAAGTTTAAGCTTTATTTTTTTAGTATTGGAAAACAGTCCTTTTGCATACAGGAAATTATCCCGGTATTTAGATTCCGGGAAGATATAACCGCTGTTCAGTGTCACTTTATGAATGTCATCCGAAGCAGGAAGCGTTATATTTTTGATCCTTTCGTTTTCGTCTGTCTCAATCCAGTAGGCCTGCTTTTCTCCCTCGGTTGTCTGGGTTTCCAGTTTTACGGGAATCGGAAGATCTGTATTTTTTCCAATTCTGATATTGAAAAGATCACCTTCTTTTTTTATATTTTTAAGTCGGAAGTCAACTCTGTTTTTCTGTTTTAAAAATCCGGTAAGGTAGCCCGCTGACTGATCTTTCTCAGCAAGTTTTTTCAGAAAACTTTCAGGAACAGCTTTATTTCCGGTATTTTGTGAAATATAATCCCTTAATAGGGCATTGAACTGATCATAACCCATTTTGTCTGCCGTATAGCTGAATAGACTTCCGGTTTCA
This sequence comes from Chryseobacterium indologenes, assembly GCF_001295265.1. Taxonomy (GTDB): domain Bacteria; phylum Bacteroidota; class Bacteroidia; order Flavobacteriales; family Weeksellaceae; genus Chryseobacterium; species Chryseobacterium indologenes_A. Next base: position 225,413 of record NZ_LJOD01000003.1, read on the forward strand.
AAACTGCTGACTGCCATATCGTTGAAATTACTCAGTGACGAGAATCTTTCGTCGATCTTCTGATCCAGATTCTGGGACATGATGTATTGATAGGCTAATCCATATCGATCCAAAAGCTTCACATTGGATGCATGAAAAAGTTTTAAAGGTTTAACTCCGAAAATTTTAGTCTCCGGAAGATTCCCCAGAAGTTTTGTATCCTGATAAAATTTCTGCAGGTACTGAATCTCAAGATACGATTTTAAACCACTCTTGAACCAGTGATCTTTTTCTTTATCGGTGATGATTTTCTCATCAAGTATTTTTTTTGCAATGATTCCGAAATAATCAAGATCTGTTTTCTCAGCATCGGTAAACAGCTGAAACCTGAAGTTCCAGAAGGTGATATCATTATTTCCGAAAAAATCTTCCTTAGATCTGAATTTTTCAGAAATAAAAAGATTTTGGGGCAGGATGCCTATTTTTTCTTTAATGAATTTTAAATGAAGCGGCAGGTAAAATTCAAGATTCTGTTTTTCTTCAGGCTTTAAAGGATAGCCGAATTTAATCTCGGTATCTGCTCCATCTACATTAATCCTCATCGAGGGAAGGCTATTCTCTGAAACAATAAATTCCGGATCGGATTCCAGATAACCTTTAAAGGAATTCATTTGAGGCTGGGGTAGGTTTCCTTCAACGAAACTATTCGGTGGAAGATCAAAATTGACGGTCCAGAAAGTATTGAAGTTTACAGATTCCTCAATATCGTTGTATCCCCTTTTGGAAATATTGTCCGGATCAAAATGATCCGGAACAATAAAGAAATATTTTAATGCTGTATTTTTACCGTCTGTGCCGTATCCCGTAAATTTCTTGTCCGGAAGCTGAATCCGGTAATGCAGCTGGAATGTAATGCTTTCGCCGGCCTTTAATGCTTCTTTCAGAGGAAGAAAAATACTTTCATCTGAAATGGTGTTTACTGAAAACGGCTGCTTTTCCGAAGTTGTGATATTGAGATCTAATAATCTGCCTAATTCTTCATTTTTAGCAAAATGAAGATCACTGTTCCGGTCTTCCAGTTTTCTGTAGACTAATGCAGATCTTCTTTTGTTATAAGCAGAAACCCAGTTCAGAAGTTTTACTGTATGAAGATCTTTTCCTGAATGATTATAATAAACAACTTCCTGGTTTACTTCCAGTGTTTTTCTGTCGGCAGAAAGTCTGGCCTCAATATAAATACTGTCTTTCTGTGCAGAAACCTGCACAATTCCACAAAACAAAATAAGGCAAATGCTGATCTTTTTCAATATCCTTTGATAAAGCCCAAATATAAACTTATTTTGAATATATTTTATAGGATTTTAGCCCTGAACCTCTTTTTTTTGTAAAGAATTGATATAAGCATTCCAGCCTTCGTTTTTATACGTAACTGCAGCTGCTTCCGGATCATCAGACTTATAAATACCTCTTCCTACAATAATAAAATCACTGTGAAGCATTTTGAAAACATGCTCAGGTGTATTGTACTGCTGACCTTTTCCGTCTCCTGAATCGGCCAGATTTACCCCTGGTGTGAACAATAAAAGGTCTTCCGGAATCTGGTTTTGTGATACCCCGCCAATGACATTAGGGTGCGATAATGCTACTTTAAGTGCCTCTTCACGGTATGCTGCAGTAGTCAGGGTACCTTTGGAAGACATGCCTACAATGGCTACTACTCCTACATTTTTGAAACAGTCTAAGGATTCAAAACCTCCGATTACCTGGGAGGTCACAAAATCTGCCCAGTCTGTAATTTTAAAAACTCCGCTTGTAAACTGAAGTTCCTGAGTATTTCCAATATCAGCAAACTTGCGGTCTTCCATCAGAAGGAACTGATGTTTTGAAGCAAGCTCTTTTAGAGGAAGTATGGTTTTTTCGTAATCAAAATCCGAAATAATATCAATATGAGTTTTTAAAGCAATGATATGCGGCCCCACTTTTTCGGCCAGTTCCAAAAGCTCTCGGGTGGTAGTGACATCTGCAGAAGCAATCAGGTTTGATTGTTTAGCCAAAGCAGTTTCTAATAGCTTTTTCGAAACTGAATGTTGGGTCAGCTGTAATTTCTGTTCATAAGAAGGTCTGGTTTTTTCTTCAAACTGAATGTGGTTTCCCTGAAGAAAATCCTGGATCCTCGCCACTTCTTCGTCAGATAGCTCACCATTTTCCTGAAGAATACTGCATACTTCTGAAATGTTGAAAAGCGTATGTACTCTGTAACCTTTGCTTTCCAGTAGTTGTTTTCCTCCCTGCTCTCTGTCTAGAACTACAACAATATCAGCTACCTTAAGATCTTCCTGTTCCACTTCGGCAATCGTTTCTACCAGTGATTTTCCGGAAGTGATCACATCTTCCACCAAAAGGCAGTTCTGTCCTTTCTGGTAAATTCCTTCAATCAGTTTTTTAGTTCCGTAGCTCTTGGCTTCTTTTCTTTTAATGATTAATGGAATATAGCTTTCCAGTGACATGGCAGTAGCCATTGGAAGAGCAGCATAAGGAACTCCGCAGATCAGGTCAAAATTATCCAGAGGAAGCATTTCCAATAAATAATTAGCAAGATTTTTTAAAATTTTAGGGTCTGAAGCCAAAGGTCTGAGATCCACATAAAACGGACTTTCTATGCCGCTTTTCAGGGTAAACCTCCCGAATTTAATGATGCCCAGCTTGTAGCACTCCAGGAAGAATTCTTTTTTACTTTCCATTCTTTTTTATTAGATAGTGCAAATTTAAGGATTTGAAATAAGGCTTAAAAATTTATCACCAATTTGTCAACAAAAAACCATTCCTGAGTTTCCAGGAATGGTTCATATTTTCTTTGTTAATGATATTATTTTACAATTTCTGCATCAATAACTTTTGTACCTTTCAGTCTTTGTTCTGCTTCCCAAAGCAGGAATTTATCCACTTCTTTGATCAGTTTTGGAATGGTGAGCGATAAAACGGCAATATCGTCCATAACACCCAGTACCGGAATGGCAAACTCTGGAAGAAGATCAATAGGGGAGATTACATATAAAAGTCCCAGTAAAGGCAGGATGATATCAAGGGATTTCATGGGATAGATTCCTTTTCTCCACATTTTTACCATTCTGAAAATATCAGGGATTTTTTTTACGAAACCTTTATGGCTGATGGCTTCTTTTGCAAGATTCAATTTTGAATATTTCATTTTGTGTTTAGTTTTAAATAAATTTTTCAACGTTGTAAATTTCACAAATTTTATACCAACTAATTATAAAATTTAGTTAAAAATTACTTGATGATATTATCTATGAATTGATGCACTGTTTCCGTATTCCAGTCTCTGTAGGCATCTTCTTTAATGATGATTCTTCCTGTTTTATCCAAAAGGAACGTAGTAGGGAAAGCTTTGGGAAGAATCTTTTCAGAGATCGGGCTTTGTGCAATATATACAGGAACATTGTAATTGTTTTCTGCGAGGAATTTTTTTACGGCTTCCTCTTTATCATTCATTGCGATGAGCACAAAATCTACATTTTCTTTTCGGGAATCGTACAGTTTTTGAATAGAAGGCCATTCTTTTCTGCATGGCGGGCACCATGTTCCCCAAAAGTTAAGAAAGACAGCTTTGTTTCTGAAATTTTTGAGGTTGGTATCCGGAACATTGATTCCTTTCAGCTCAACATCATAATCTTCTTCACTTACATGCACTGCATTTTCAATGGTAGCCACCGGGAAAAACTGGTCCTTCAGGTAGTTTCTTACTCCCGGTATCAAAACAATAACACCAATAATGACGATGAGTATAAGGTAAATAATATTCTTTTTCATAGGCTGATTTTTACCGTTATCTTTTTGAATAAATACAATTACAATAATTCTAAAATTTCCTGAACGGCATCTTTACCTCTGTTCTTAGCATAATACAGCTGCAGGTCATTATAGAAATTATCCTTTGGATAGCCTTCAGGATCAGCTTTATATTTCATCAGGAGCTCATGTCCGTATTTTGGGCGAGGTCCCCAGGAATTCTTTACATTAAAATCTTTGTCCAGAATGATCACTTTAGGAATAGATTCGGTTCCGTTGGTCAGAAACTGGCTGATCAGGCTTTTATCGCTGTCTCTTAAGAAAATCCTCACTTCATTATGTCCTTCAAAGAATTTAACAAGAGCGGGAACCGTGGCACTGGCATCACCGCACCAGGCTTCGGAAATAATCAGAATCTTACCATCAAAATTTTTGGAAGCAAGCTCTTTCAGCTGATCTTCATCCGGAACATACTTTTTTAAAGTTCTATCCATTCTCTGAAGTCCCAGTTCATAATATTGTTTATATTCAGCTTCCTGTTTGTTAGCAGGATTTTCCAGCCTTTCTTTTCCGATACGGATATATTCTTCAAAAGAGATTCCGTTATCCCAGTAATTTTTCATTACTCCGTATTTTATATTAAAAATGATTGATATTTCTTGTTTTGTTGATCAGAAACAGATCTGCCAGCACAAATGCTGCCAAGCTTTCCACAACAGGAACTGCTCTTGGAAGAACACACGGATCATGACGGCCTTTCCCTTCTACAATGACTGGATTTCCGTCTTTATCCACACTTTCCTGAGGCCTTAAGATGGTAGCTACAGGCTTGAATGCAACACGGAAATAAATATCCATTCCATTGGAAATTCCTCCTTGGATTCCTCCTGAAAGATTAGATTTGGTGGTGAAATCTGTATTGAAAGCATCATTATGCTCTTTTCCGGTCATTTTAGCACCACAGAAACCGCTTCCATATTCAAATCCTTTGCAGGCATTGATATTAAGCATGGCTTTGGCAAGCTCTGCCTGGAGTTTGGAAAATACAGGTTCGCCAATTCCTACAGGAACATTTTTGATCACACAGGTAATTGTCCCGCCAATGGTGTTGCCTTCCTTTTTTATTTCTTTGATTTTTTCGATCATTTTTTCAGCCGTTTCAGAATCCGGGCAGCGTACTTCATTGCTTTCCGTTTTCGAAAAATCTAAAGCCTGATATGGTTTTTCGCAGAAAATATCGCCTACCGAAGAAACATAAGCATTGATTTCAATGCCGGATAAAAGCTGTTTGGCAAGTGCTCCGGCAACTACCCAGTTGATTGTTTCCCTGGCTGAAGATTTTCCTCCTCCGCGATAATCTCTTATTCCGAATTTCTGATCATACGTGAAATCTGCATGACTTGGACGGTATGCATTGGCGATATGATCATAATCCTTTGATTTCTGATTTTCGTTTTCGATGATAAAGCCGATAGGAGTTCCTGTTGTTTTTCCTTCAAAAATACCGGACAGGAATTTCACCGTATCACTTTCCTTTCTTTGGGTAACAATAGCAGACTGTCCGGGTTTTCTGCGGTCAAGCTCATACTGAACCTGATCGAGATCTACCGTTAAACCTGCCGGAAAATTATTGATAATGCCACCATAGGCAGCGCCGTGACTTTCTCCAAATGTTGTAAGACTGAGAAGATTACCTAATGTATTGAACATGATACAAAATTACCTATTTTTCTTCAGATAATAAAGTTTCTGCATTAGTTCTGTTTATCAGTGTTTTTGATAGTATGAATAACCTTTTCTGCTTCCTTCTTTTCTGCCGGAGACAGCTTTTTCCAGATGAATCCCTTTTTTATATCTTTTTCATCAATACATTGCGGGAAAATTCCTGAATGTACGTCATCTGAAAGGTAACTTTCTGAAATAGCCGGAAGAGGAGTGTCAAAATTAAAAGGATAATTTTTTGAGACATTGAACTTTAAGTTTCCTGCTTTAAATGTAGTGTATTTTTGATACCTGTAAACGGAAGGCTTATACAGCTGCTCTTTTTGAAATCCTGCCATAAAGCTTCCTGGTCTGAAACTCGGAATGTACTGTCGGATAAAAGCAGGAAAGGTAAGAATGAGTATTAAAACCAGACTGCCGGCTGTAAAAATAAAGACTGATCTCTTCCGGTTAAGATACTCAAAAAAGACCACGAAAAATATCACAAAAAAAACATCAATGAAAAAACGGTACTGGGCAGAAAAAATTAAAACCAATACGCTTTTTATCAGAAGTGATATGCAGATCAAGCTTATCATCCTTTTCTTTTTAAAGAAAGCAAAAGCACTAAACAGAATAAGGCTTATGATAAAAAGAAGATTGATCTTTGACTTGATCCCTTTTAAAGTAAGCCAGTTTTTAACATGATCTCCAAAAGTAAATTTCTGAATTTCTTCATAAGAGAACTGCATATCAAATGTTTTTTGAATGGCATACTGTGAAGAAATATTCAGAATATCAGGGTTGGGTTTCCATCCGGCACCAGGATCTGCCAAAGCAACAGGAAAAACCGGGTAGCCAAATGTCCATATATTTTTAATAAAGAACAACAGGAGTATTGAAAGCCCGAAAATCAGACTGCTGAATTTAGTTTTAAGAGTAAAAACGGTAAAAAGGAAAGTCAGCATCGGTAGCCATATCATGGTAGGTTTTATCGTGAAAACAAAAACTGAAAAAGCAAAAAGAAGATTGGGGTTCTTATTACCGGTCAGTAGTTCATTCAGCATAATTAAGGAGATTGTGATCACAGGAAGGTCAGGGGACGGCGACTGTGAAAAAAGAAGCAGTATTGGTAAAAAGCATAGCTGTATCCAGCTTTTTCTCTCAAAAATATATACTATATAGAGTATAAGAAGAACGGCATTAATTCTTAAAAACGGATCTGAGAAACCTGAAAATCCAGCCTGGAAAATGTGCCATACCGACATTTGTCCCAGGGTGAGGTCCAGATTGGAAATACCTTTTACCAGGCCATATTCTGTGAGCCATTGTATTGTTGGAACATAATACCCGAAATGATCCAGTATATAAGGATAGAAAGAACTACAGTACAGGATGATCAGCGATATTCCTGCTGTTAAAGCAATATCTTTCTTTGAAAAATGGGAAAAATGCCGGTATAATTTATCCCTGAAAAAAAAGAAAAGACCTGCCAGTACAACGGGAACTTCTGTATATATATTAATAGGAATAAAAAAAGCTAAAATGGTCCAAATAAGGCTTAATACTAATATTCCGGATAATGCATTTGCTGAAATTCCCGCATATAACGATCCGAAAAAAGATTCTGCTATCTTTCCCCAGCCTGCAAGAACCGGGATAAGAAGAATGCAAGAAAAGAAAAGTAGAACCATAAAAAAAGATTGCTTAAAAATAAGCAATCTTTACATGTTATCGTGAAAAATATTAATTACGCGGCTGTACTCTTCCGTCTTTTCTGTCCTGTGATCTACCGATAGTATATCCGGTTGCACCACCAACTACACCGCCAATTACGGCGCCAAGACCTCTGTTTTTCTTAGCAATAATAGCTCCGGCAGCGGCTCCACCTACAGCACCAATGATGGTTCCTTTGGCTGCCTTACTCATCCCTTTTTTCTGTTGGGTAGTTCCTTGTGAAGCACTGGTACCGTTGTCAGCATAACTTCCGCCTCCTGAATTAGAGTTGGAGCCTCTGTCTCTGTATATGGTTTTTGTTTCTCTTATGATCTGAGGTTTTGAATTACTGGCTGCCGCAGCTTTTGATTTTTTATCTTCTGCAATGCTGTCTGCCTTTTTCTGGGCTTCATATACCAGCTTTTCTTTTTCAATCGCCAGTTTCTGTTTTTCTATTTCAAGCTGTCTGGCCTGAAATTCAAGTTTCTGCTGTTCCAGAGATTTTTCTGCTGTCCTTTCGTCTTTCTTACAGGCCGTTAGTAAAAAAACGGATAAAAAACCTGCTAATACTATCTTTTTCATAATTCAAATTTTAATAAGTAGTTTCCACCAAAACGGTTTCTGCTTTGTTGGTATTTTCAATTATGAAGCCAAATTTTAGTTAAAGAATGTTAAAAAATAGAAAAAGTGTGAATTTTTCTATTCGAAGACTATATTCAGGGGAAGCTTTAGTTTATTTAACCTTGCGGATATACCTTAATTTCTCTAATCTTAACCCAGTACTTTATATGGATATAATTATTAGTTCATAGATGGTTTTTATTCAATTCATATGAATGATGTATTTTTGTTTTAACCAAAATTACTTTATTATGAAAAAATCAATTCTTATGACGCTTGCTTTGGCAGGGGTTTCTGCTTTTGCAGTTTCATGTTCATCAAATGATGATATGACGGATGTACAGCTTCAGTCTCAGAATAAGAAATCAGAACAGACAAAAGAAGCTTCAAAAACAAAATCGTACAAGATAAGGTTCGGGCTTTTATCCCAGGATGGAACAAAAATCCTTTCAGGAAATCATGATGTAGGCAGCTTCCTTGCTGAAAATACCGACACCGGTGAAGTATATGATACATACTACAGCGGAGGCTTTCAGGCTCTGCCTCAGTATTATGAAGGTGTTCCGGCAGGAAACTATATTTTCTCTGCTATGCAGGGACAGGGAGGGTGGACCGGCTACGGTTCTGTTACCATGACTGTATCTGATGCTCAGGTAGATAATGATGGGTATGTTACGGTTTACATTCCGGTTACCTGGTCCGAATAACTTTGCCGGTAAATAATATTTAAATAACTTTGAGTGTTCTCTGGCTGTGAATTTTAGTCTTGCAGTTTATTAGCTGTAATGACTTTCCTTATTGGAGAAAGTATAAAAGAAATAAAGTGAAAAATTGTTTATGAAATTCTGTTTGGATTTTTCTGAATAGATTTTTTTCATCATTTGTGTTTTTAGGCCTCCTGAAAAGGGGGCCGTTTCTGGAAGTGCACATTAGAAAAACTGATGAATCAAAAATTATATCAAACAAAATAAAAAAAACTCCCCATTTCTGGGAAGCCTTCTTTGTTATATATTGAATGTTACTTTCACTTTATTAATCAGCCTGTGCAGCTTTTGAGTCTGATAGTTCAGAAGCTGATAGATCTCCTGCTGATTGGTATATGTCTCAGGAACTTTCCGGTTATTAATTTTGCGGATTCCTCTTCTCTTCATGGTTTCATGGATGACTTTTGCAAAAGATTCTTTGGCTCCCTGCTTGAAACTTTGCTGAGAAATACCGTTAGAATGAAGCCTGTACAGATATAGAGGCTCTTTGATGTATTTTACATTTCCATGTTCAAGTATCTTTAAATACAGATCCTGATCTACTGCACTTTTCAGAGCAGGATTGATTCCTGAAGTTTTTAAATAGGTTGCTCTCTTAAAGGTAAAGAAATGAGCAAACTGCGTAGGGCAGTTGAAAAAATAACGGCTGTTATAGATTTGTTTGGTTCCTGCATATACCTTGTCTGGTGTAAGGTTTTCATCGCACAGCATCATTTGGGAATAGGTGGCTGTAACATCACTGTTGTTGATGAATTCCTGTACAGTTTTTTCTAGAGCATCTGCATATAAGGCATCATCGGGATCCAGATAGGCGCAGACTTCCCCTGTTGCATATTTCATACATTCTCTTTTGGTATAGCCGCAACCCTGATTGGATGAATTGTGATAGATTCTGAAACGAGGATCATTTTTAATAATCGATTCAATTATTTCTACAGAGTCGTCCGTAGAGGCATCATCTACAATTATAACTTCCCAGTTTCCATAAGTTTGGCTGATCAGAGATGCATAGCAGTCTTTAAAATACTTCCCATTATTATAGTTAGCTATAAGTATAGAAAACCTTATCACGTTATATTGAATTAATATTTTTTGTAAAACTAAGAAATAAAATACCGGAAAAATATAACCTGGATCATGGTGTATTTTGTAAATTTTTATTATTTTTTAGGGATTATGTTTGAAAACTGAATTTCTGTAATGAATTATTTGTAAAAATATGGTAAAAGAATAGGTTTTAATTTAATGTTGTTTTAATGAGTTTTGATTTAATATAATATACGTGCTTTAGAAAAATATAAACTAGTATTAATATTTTTTAGAAAAATAATTTTTAATAATTTTTAATTTTATAAAAATAAAAGGGTTAATGGTTCTTTAATAGAATATTATTTTACAGCAGGGTGTAGGGTTAGTTCTCTATTTTTCATTCTGGAAAAATAAGCCGATAAACTTTAACGTTATTAAAATTCAGATTATGATTCTGCGCATAAAATAAATCAGAGCGATCAGCTAATTTTGAATAGAGAATTAATGTATAAATAATTTTTATTCCTGATATAAAAAATTTTTTTCATCATTTGTGTTTTTGAGGCCTCCGGTAGCGGAGGCTTTTTATACAAGATAATTTATTCATCATAGATTACCCTTCCGTCGAACGGTTCACTCCAGCAGATGAAAATACGATCATTCAGTCTTTTAATTTCTGCCTGAATTACTTCATACCCGCCTTTTCTGTTTTTTCTCTCAACAATCAGATTCATACCTTCACCAATCTCATCAATTCTGAATTCCAGCTTATATTCATCCTGATCTTCCGCAAAGTCTTCTTTTTTGAAATTTTTGTGTGCCATAATATAAGGATTAATGTTTGTTTTTGTGAGTGAATAAATTATGCCAACCTGGATTATTCTGCTGATTAAGTTAAATGGGCCTGAATGAAAAAACTCTCCTGAATAAGAGAGTTTAAAAAAGATAATAATGATGGAAATGGGATGATGTTATCCAAATATACTAAGAAAAACTCCTGTTGTAATATGACCGCGGTCATAAATTAAATAGGGAGTATTGTCTTACATTTGAATTGAAATCCCTTATACTTTACATATTTTCATCACTTTATATTTATACTTGCTTCCAGCTTCCTTTATAAAATAAGGAGGCTTTTTATTGGATATATAAGAGAAAGATTATGCATAGCAGAAGAGACACATCCACCGGCCTTCATGGTTGGCTGCTTCAGCATCAAATATGTATAATCCTTTACTGTTGATGTTTTCTCTCTGGCCCTGGCTGTTCCCTCCATTTATGTTAAGAATGTAAATAATGGCGCCTTCCTGATCAGGACCATAAAGATTGTTTCCTTTGGTCGTCAGTTCTTCAAGGGTAAGCCTTGGAGGAATAAGCCCTTCAATGGGTAATGTTTTCTTTTTGGCAGTGATATCTAAAGTTGCTTTAGGTGAATCAGTATTAATACCTATCTGCGCATATGTAGCGCCTGAAAGTGGTAATAGCGCAAGCATCGAAAATAATTTCATGAGTAAATGTTTTTGGACAAGATACGAAAGTATTTTTCGTTATTTTTCATGTTTGGCACGATTTTTCAATGTAAAGTAGCAACTCATGTTTAATTTGAGTTTTCATGGTTATTAGTTTTTATCCCCGAAGCAATTCGGGGATTTTTTGTTTTGTATTTAAAAGGGGAAACCTTTATGAAATCATTATTTTTTTTCTGATTAAAGTGTGTAAAACACTAAAACATTAAAAATTATTTATTAGGGATCACCAGGCTCTTATGATTGTAACCATATTATGTAATGAATAATTTATTGTATATTCGCGGCAGTTCATATTACAGTCCTATGAAAAACTAGTACTTTTTTAATGCCTTTCGCTTTTGGAAGGCATTTTCATTATAAAATTTAGGAGTATCATTTGAAAAATCAGCAGGCGGATAAAAAAAATATCGGACCGGACTGAAAGCTTACAAGGAATTAGTGTACAGGATCAAAATCCTGAGGGATGTTCTTTATTATTGACAAGCTAAACAATGCTGTTTATACGGAGCATAATTATTACTCTTCTGCTGATTCTTATTTAGATTGATGACCAGATTTTTATCTTGTCTTTAATGCTTTCATTTATTCTTCTTCGGCAGGTTATATTTTACAATCAATGCCATTATGCTTCCTAAAATATTGTATAAACTGAATTCGTACATGGTTATTTTATTTGTTGGATTAGTTTCAATAATTAATTAACGGAAAAATAGTGAATTTGATGGTACTAAAAAACCCTAACTTGCATAATATGGGCAAATTAGGGTTTGTTACTGAGGTACCTAGCGGATTCGAACCGCTGTAGATGGTGTTGCAGACCACTGCCTAGCCGCTCGGCCAAAGTACCATGTCTTTACCATTTTTAGGTGTGCAAATATAGCAAAATATATGATTCGACAAAAATTTTTTAAGCAATTTCTTTTGTGCCCATGCTGTTTATTTCCTCTTTGCTCTGTTTATCAAGGGTATATTTTTTTATATTCACTACTCTGGTATCGCTCCAGTTGTCATGCCATCCGTTGCTTCCCAGGAAAGACAGTACATCGAAAGGTACTAATCTGGAAATATTTCTTATAAAGAATTCCTGAAGAGTAGGCGTAGTTCCATCGGTACTCATTACCCTTGTTCCGGTAATATATTTACCAATAGTTCTCCCTTTTGTAAAATATTCCATACAAAACAGATATAAAAAATAAACTGTTGTGGTTATCAAAATATCCTCAAACCTGCTCAGTGTAGATAATTTGTCTGCAATATTCAGAAAAAAATCAATGTTTAATACTTTGTACATAAGAACAGAAAAGGTTCCGTACAGGAAAAAAAGAATGTAAATTACAATCCTGTCAATAATAAAATTCGCCAGCCTCAGGCCTTGTGAAGCTTTGTTGTCCTCAATAATTTTAAAAAGTTTTTTCATAGTTATAGTAGATATTAGTTTTTATCAGTTTACAGACCGCTTACCGTTAATTTTAATGAAGCATTGGTATCAATAACTGCCGTGATCCCTGAAGGGTTCATGAGAATTTTGCCTGGCTTCAGGCTGAATACTTTTCCATTCATTTTTAAGCCTTTATAATATTCCTTGTTGAAGGCTTCCTCAATGCTTTTTTTAGAGGCCAGCTCCAGTTCCTGGGTTGGAATTCCGTATTCTTCCTCAATCATTTTTACGATTTTTCCCTTAAACAGGAGGGTAGCAGTTTTTTGCAGGATATTGGCCGTCCTGAGGTTGAATTTGGTATTGGATAATACAATTTTCTTTTTTGTATCATCATACACCGGAATACCGGAAATCAGAGCCCGTCCGTTTACATATCCTTCGGTTTCTGCTTCAATAACCACTCTTTCATCAATGCCGTACACTCTGATGTCTTTAATTTTCACTTTAGACCCGCGAACATCATATTCTTTGTTTAAAAACATATTTCTTGCAATATTCGAAGCTTCGGTAAAAGGAATGTTAGCCGTTGTCTGAAGCAAAAACTGATCAGCCAGCGCAGAAGAAACAGTGAAATTGCTCACGGTTTTTATCGGCTGGGAAGCAGCAGGCTTACTTCCTGTAAATGTTTCAGAATACACATCAATCCCGATATTGGTATCAATCTGGTTTCCATAAAACTTTAACGGCGTAATATTAACGCTGATAGGGCTTACTTTCAGCCAGGTATTATATTCTTCTGAAATATTAAACGGTTGGGAAAAAACATTCCATGCCATTACAGCATACTGTTGGAAGTTCAGCTGGGTATTCATCTGCAGGTCAATCGTTTTGCTGAATTTTTCCTGCTGCTCTTTCAGGCTTTTTTCAACAATAGAGGTAATAGGGATCTGAATTTTTCCATAGTCGAGTACAGGTTTGGTTACCCATCGGAATCCATTAGGACGGGTAACTGTAGATATAGTCCAGTTATTATTGAATGTAATGGTGGTGTTAAAAGACATTACCGTTTCAAAGGTTGTATTCTGATAGGAATAGACTCCCAGCGTTCCAATGCCTTTTTCTGCCCAGATTCTTAACGGAACCTCGATCAGTATATTCTGACTGGTGCCGCCTACCAGACGAATCGGGCGGGTTTTCCAGACCTTTACCTTAAACTGATCATTATTGTTATCTGTATAAGAGTCATCCTGATATACCAGGTCCTTTACAGTAGCATTAATCATATTGCTTATCTCTGAAAGAGGAATTGTTACCGGCATTGTAATGCTGGATTTCATCTTCGGAAAGTTATAAGAAGGGGGTTGGCTGGTTGTATTGGTCTGGCCGAAAATGATGCCAAAACTCAGAAGAAATAATATTTTGATGGACTTCAATGTTTTATGTTTTTGTAAAACGAAAATAATAATTTTTTAATGATTATCAGGTTTGAAACTTCTTTCCAGTTCAATGCTGGCTCCTTTCATTTCTCCCTGCATGGGTGGGGAGGTTTTGGTTACTTTTAACTTAATGTAGGAAACCTGTGGAAAACTTTCATGAATTTTTAAAATGATTCTTCCTGCAACATGTTCCAATAGTTTAGATTGAACAGACATTTCCTGGTGGATAATTGCGTTGATGTCTGCATAGCTTATGGTGTCATTCAGATCATCTGTTTCTGCAGCTTTCCATAAATCAGTGTGAAGCTCAGCATTTAAAATATAGTAGGTCCCGATGATGTTTTCTTCGGGAAGAACGCCGTGATAGGCATATATTTTAATATCTTCAAGATATATTTTGCTCATTGCTTTTGTTTTTATTCAGCAAAAATCGTTTTAATTCTTCAAAATCCGGAGTTATTTCTGTAGTTTTTTTCTCCGTTTTTATCTGGCGGTCTAATGATGCCGGAATCTTTACGGCAGTATGTATGGTTTTTTCTTTGGCATCAGGAAGTTTTACAGGATGGGCAGCAGCATGAGGATGTGTGGTATTATTATGTTGTAGAAAGAGATCAGAAATGGTCTGTAGGGTGTAGCGGTCACTTATGGAATACCCGGAAATTTTACGGACAATTTATAAGATAAGAATAGAGTATTTATATGAGTAAGTAAGGTTGTATCTGTCTTTTAGTCAGTGTTTTGTAATTATTCACTGTATTTTGAGAATTAAATGGTATATTAGAGATACAAATTTAAAACAAGATTTATATGAAAAATTTAAAGAAACTGAACAGAGAAAATTTAAAGTCAATTCAGGGAGGTGATGTATGTTATGAAAACTGCCCGCCGGGACCTTACGGGCCGGGGCTGCCAAGATCCTGTGATGCTTTTCAGGCATTGCCCGCCTGCTGCCAGTCCAGGGTATTGGTACATGCCGACTGCTTCCCTCAATAACTAATCCGGGCGCTGTAAGAGACGGTGCTTTTTTATCTCAGATTTCATCGGATTTCTACAAAAGACCTGTAAAATGACGCACTTATTTAAAAACTTGTTGCACTTGCTGATTGATGCTTTGTTTTGAATAAAAGAGCGTTCATTTTTGTGAGACAAATAACAAAATAAACCAACCCTAATTATTATGAAAAATTTCAAAAAGCTTTCAAGAGAAGAGAAAAGTAAGATCAGCGGTGGTTTCACCGAGTTCCAGATTGAGACATGCGGAGGTGCGGCATATGTATGTTTCCGCGGAGGCGGTGCATGGGGATGCTGGAGAAAACCAGGCGGAACCTGCTATCCTCCAATGGTATAATATATTCTGTAACCGGAAGCAGTGCCAGGACTGTCTGATTGCAAAAACACAGTATTGATAATATACTGATTTATAATTTTGTCTGCCTGTACAATATCTATTTTACGGCAGACTGTTTTCAGGGGAATTGAAAAAGCACTGTTTTGGCAGTGCTTTTATTTATTTTGAAATTTTCTTTTTAGGGATATTAAGTTTAGAACTCAGGTTGGGAAAATATTTTCTCATCGTCTGAATGTCTTTTCCTGAAGTATCTATAAATTTCCAATTTTTGCCATTATTGCCGGATACAGCAATCATGTAATAATCTGCATTGATATTTCCTTTAGGGGTGCTCATCTGTATTTTTTGATGAACCACCGCCTGCTGCTCATTTTTTACAGTAATAATATCTGATGCATCAGAAAAATCTACTTTTTTAAAATGATAGCCTTCTTTGCTCATCTTATCTATTGCGGCTGCAGAAATATCAATCATCTTCTTTTTACCACCCAGCATTTTTATAACTCCTTCATGAACATAGCTGCTGAAAACATCATAGTTTTTGTTCATAAGGGCTTGTCTCATTTCATAAGCCTGCTTTAAAACAGTCTCTTTCTGAGAGGTCTGTGAGAAAGAAATATTGATTATTGATAAACATACAATGAAAAACAGCTTTTTCATTATTTGATTGATTTTGAAAGATCCAGCATCGCTTCGATTGGCTTCAATGCCTTTAATCTTAATTCTTCATCAATAAGAATTTCAGGAAGCTCATATTTCATACACAGATATAGCTTTTCCATGGTATTCCTTTTCATATAGAAACACTCTGAACAGTTACAGCTTTCATCAAAAACCAAAGCAGGAATCAGTTCTTTGTGAGGTGCACGCTTTCTCATTTCATGCAGGATTCCTTCTTCTGTAGCAATAATGAATTTCTGGCAGTCGTCTTTTTCCACATAATTCAGCAGTGCGGAAGTAGAACCGATGAAGTGAGCCAGCTTTAAAACGGCTTCTTCACTTTCCGGGTGTGCTATTAATTTTGCATCAGGATTGTCTGCCAGCTGCTTCGCAATTCTTTCCATGGAAAATGCTTCATGAACGATACAGCTTCCGTCCCAAAGAATCATATCACGGCCGGTTTTCTGGGATAAATATCTTCCCAGGTTTTTATCCGGAGCAAAAATGATAGGGCGATCTTTCGGAAGGGCCTGGATAATGGTTTCAGCATTGGAACTGGTTACGATAATATCACTTTCTGCTTTAGTTTCCGCATTACAGTTGATATAGGTGGCTACTAAAGCATTCGGATGCTGTTCGCGCATTTTTCTTAAGCCTTCACCAGAACATCCGTCTGCCAGTGAGCATCCTGCCATAGTGTCCGGAAGAACTACTTTTTTAGTCGGGTTTAAGATTTTAGCGGCTTCCGCCATAAAATGTACTCCGCAGAATACAATCATATCAGCGTTGGTGTCTTTAGCCTGTCTTGCGAGTTGTAAAGAATCTCCCAAAAAGTCAGCAATATCCTGAATTTCTCCCGGCTGGTAGTAATGGGCGAGGATTACTGCATTTTTTTCTTCCTTAAGTTTAAGAATGGCTTTTACCAATTCTTCACCCTGAGGGATCATAATATCTTTAATATCCAGATATCCCCTTACAGGGATAGCTGCTTTGGCTTTTTCTAATGTTTCGGTACTCATATCAGCCTCAATTTTGTTAATTACAGAAATCGGAGGTTAAGAAATCAGACATCCGGTTTTTCTGATGGATATTTCCATCTTCCGGTTTCCGGCTTTCATCTTTTAATTTCTGATAAAATTTTTTATTAAACTTTCTATTTCTTTTTTTGCTTCATCAAGATCGGTATTAATCACGATCCTGTCAAATTCTGCAGCATAAGCCATCTCTTCCTCTGCTTTGGCTACACGAATTCTGATGGTTTCTGCATCATCAGTGTTTCTGGAGATCAATCTTCGTTCCAATTCTTCAATGGAAGGTGGTTCAATGAAGATCGACAGGGCTTTGTCTCCGAAATACTTTTTCAGGGAGATTCCTCCTTTTACATCTACATCAAAGATAACTACTTTCCCCTGATTCCAGATCTTTTCCACTTCAGATTTTAAAGTACCGTAATATTTATCAGTATATACCTCTTCATATTCTACAAAAGCATCTTCCGAAATTTTCTGTCTGAATTCATCAGGGCTTAAAAAGTGATAATCCACGGCGTGTACTTCGCTGCCTCTTGGCTGCCGTGTAGTGCATGAAATTGAAAATTCCAGTTCCGGAAAAGTTTCCAGGGAATGTTTTACCAGTGTAGTTTTTCCGCTTCCCGAAGGCGCTGAAAATATGATTACTTTATCCATTTATATTTTTAAGATTTTCAGATCAGAAACAAGAGCGTGAAATCTCATGTTCAAGGCCTGTTGTCTATAATACGTTTAACGTCTGTTCTTTGATTTTTTCCAGGTCATCCTTCATTTTAACGACCAGTTTCTGGATCTCAGCATGGTTTGCTTTTGATCCTAAAGTGTTGATTTCTCTTCCGATCTCCTGGGAAATAAAACCAAGTTTCTTTCCGTTGAAGTCTTCATTATCCATGACTTCCTTGTAATATTTCAGATGCTGGGCAAGTCTTACCTTTTCTTCTGAAATATCAAGCTTTTCAGTAAAGTAAGCCATTTCCTGATAGAAACGTGTTTCATCAACATTTTCAAACTCTTTTAATGTTTTCTGATAACGTTCCTTCACGCTTACAATCCTTTCTTCTTCATAAGGAATAACCTGCGATAGATATTTATCAATATTCTGGACATTTCTCTCCAGCTCTTCATGAAGGATTTTACCTTCAGTTCTTCTGAACTCTTCGAAACGGTCAACAGCAGCATTTACAATCTTTGCCAGGGCTTCCCATTCACCTTCTGTAAGTTCGTCCGGTCTGGAAGTAATAGCATCAGGAAGCCTTACTGCCATTTTCAGATATTCAAAATCAGGGCCGTCTGATGCGATGTTACGAAGTTCACTGATGTAAGAATCAATTAAACTCTTGTTGATTTTCACATCATTCGATTCCTCAAGATTCTCCAGATTGATGTAGCAGTCTACCTTTCCGCGGATAATTCTGTCATTCAGGATTTTTCTGATATCGAATTCTTTTTCTTTATAGCGTAAAGGAACTTTAATATTCAAATCAAAGCTTTTGCTGTTCAGTGATTTAATATCTATTGTAATCTTTTTTCCTTCAAAAACATCTTCGGCTCTGCCGAATCCGGTCATTGATAAAATCATAGTTTTTTATTGTTCTACAAAGATAAACATTTAAATTAGCACTGTGAAATCTGTAAAGATTCTATCTGACCTATAAAATAATGAGCTTGAACTGATGAAAAATTTGATTTCTGTTGTAGGCCCCACCGGAATCGGCAAAACAAGACTGGCCATTGATCTGGCAAAACATTTCAATACAGAAATCGTTTCCTGTGATTCACGGCAGTTTTTTAAAGAAATGAAAATAGGAACTGCTGCTCCTTCGGAGGACGAGCTTGCGGAGGCACCTCATCATTTTATCGGTAACCTTTCGGTTCAGGAATATTATTCTATCGGGCAGTATGAGGAAGATGCACTGAAAAAACTCAACGAACTTTTTGAGGCCTATGATACTGTTATCCTTGTCGGTGGAAGTATGATGTATGAAAAGGCAGTCATTGAAGGGCTGAACGATCTGCCGGAAGCTGATGAAGACAATCAGAAAAGGCTTCAGGAAATTCTGGAAAATGAAGGGATAGAAAAACTTCAGGACCTTCTGAAAGAGCTGGACCCGGAATATTTTTCCGTGGTTGATATTCACAATCACCGAAGACTTTTAAGAGCGATTGATGTGATCTGGCAGACGGATAAAAAATATTCGGAGCAGATTGCCGTTTCCCAGGATTCAAGAGATTTTAATGTGATCAGAATCGGTATTGAAGCTCCCAGAGAAGAACTCTATGACAGAATCAACAGGAGGGTAGATATTATGATGGAGAAAGGCTTACTGGCTGAAGCGGAAAGTCTGGAGAAATTTAAAAATTTAACCGCCTTAAATACAGTAGGATATTCGGAACTTTTCAAATATTTTAACGGAGAATGGGATCTGGAGTTTGCCGTTTCAGAGATCAAAAAGAACAGCAGGAGATATGCCAAACGGCAGCTTACCTGGTACAGAAAAGCAGATGATATTCATTATTTACAATTGGGATATTCGCAGAAGGACTTTGATGGATTAATTGAGTATATTACTAAGAGAATACTGTAAAAAGTTTTTATTTTGATTTAAAGATAAGGTTTGAAGCTGAGAGCTGGAAGAGGGAAGCTGTGAAGATTATCAATACAATAAGTGTTAATCTCTTTTACTCTTTTATGATCTTAAAATTTTATTTAAAACATAAAAGATTTGAAAATAATTTCCAGTCTCTTTCTTCCAGCTTTTGTACTTAAACTCTTTACCCCGGATTCAGACTAAATAGTAAAATCTCAAATTTTATATCGTTTTTTTACAGTTGATGGATTGTTTGCCCTGTGTTAATTTAGCTCCGGTTACGTTTCCTTTTTTATTAAATGTAAAATCAAATTCTGCATCATTTTCAGGAGAGTAAAAAGTATTTTCATTTTTAGGGATTAATAATCTTTTTTCTCCTTCTTTTCCATTATTATACATGCTTAAGAATAAATGATTTTTTCCGGCTTTTGAAATCTGAAATTTAGCAACGGTGATGATTCCGGCCAATTTTGCATGATAAACACCTGTAAACCTGTCGGTAGATAATGACGTTTTACTTTCATATCTGAAATCCGGATAATTATATTTCTTTCCATAATATTTAGAAAGTATTCCGATGGCAATTGTATTGAGCTTCACCGTATTTCCATTAGACAAAATAACCAGTGAGAGTTTATCATCAGGAAAATAACTTACGGTTGAATGAAATTCATCTATTCTGCCTGTATGTCCATAGCCTGTTTTTTTATAGAATGGAGCAATCTGTAGCCCATAGCCGAATGCTTTTGTATTGACGGTCTCCATTTGGGCAAGAGAATTTTTGGAAACCAGCTTACCATTGAAGAGGGCATCCATTAGGTTGGTAATATCTTCAGCTGTGGAAACAACCGCACCTGCTGAAAGAGTGAAGCTGGGATGGGTATCGGTTTCTTTCAACCATTTTTCTCCATTGTACAGATATGAAATGTTCCTTTTGCTATATTCACTTTCGGAAGTTTCATAATAGGTATTTTTCAAATTTAATTGGTTAATAATTCTTTGCTTTAAATTTTCTTCGAAAGATTTTCCGGTTACGTTTTCGATAATATAGCCTAACAATATATAATTGGAATTGCTGTAGGAAATATCCTCTCCCGGTTTGAAATCGGGTTTGCCGAGATTAATAAGCTTCAGTATTTCATCCTTTGAAAAAACATTGTTTTTTTTGCTGTAATAATCTTCCCACTGCAGATAATCGTAAATTCCGCTTGTATGGTTAAGCATATTGCCGATGGTAATTTTTTCCGAATTTTTAATGTCAGGAAAATATTGATTCAGCTTAGAATTTAAAGAAAACTTCCCTTCTTCTATTAATTGAAATGTGATAATTGCTGTGAAAATTTTAGTTACTGAACCAATTCGGTATTCATTGGAGCTGTTTGGAAATTTGTTGAAATTTCCGGAGTAGATCGTTTCTCCGTTTTTTTGAAGTAAAACACTTCCTGAAAAAGCATCTTTTTCCTGCAGGTAACTCAATAAACTATCAATTGGTTTTTTGTAATCGGGGTTTTGTGCTGACAGAATTCCAAAAAAATTCAAAATAAGTATCAGATATACTTTCTTCATTGTTAATTATTTTGAAACAAATAAAATAACATTCCTTATTTATTTCAGCAGTTTTTTGACCAATGGGGCTAAAATTGTGACGTACGGTTTTAATGTTTAAAGTAATATGGTTTGTCCATAAAAAATAAACGATGGTGTAAAAAATAAATAGAACGCTATTAAAAATATTTAAATTTAAGGTTTTATAAAAATACGTAATGAAGATATTAAAAGGGGATCAATTTTTTAGGTTGCTGTTAAACATAGTATTTATTGTTTTAATAGTATTTATTCCGGCAAACAATAATCATAAAAATTATCCTTTCAGCTATATTTTTCTGTATAATATACTCCTTTTTGTACCTGCATGGATCAATAATTTCTGGTTTCTCCCTAAGCTGAACCGCGACAAAAATATAAGAAGATATTTAGCCGCTGTTGTTATACTTTTTGGAGTTTCCGTCATTATACTGGGACAATATCTAAAGTATCTGTATGATCATTTTAATTCCTCCGGACTTGTTGATTTTACACCCATTGCAGCTACCGCATCGGCTCCTGAAATAGCAGAGAAATATCAATATTATTTTGATGTTTTTCCGGGAATTGTTATTGTGATGCTTATGATGGCGACCGGTTATTCTATACAGACCTTTTTATTGAAAATTAAAAAAGAAGAACAGGTAAAAAATCAGCAAAGCATAGCAGAGCTTAGTTTGTTAAAATCACAGATAAGCCCTCACTACCTTTTTAATGTACTTAACAGCCTGTACGCTTTATCTCTTAAAAAGTCTGAAGAAACACCTGATGTCATTTTAAAAATGTCTGATATTTTACGATATTCATTATATGAGACACAAGAAAAAGAAATTGCCATTAGCCACGAAATACATATCCTGAATATGTATATGGATATAGAAAAGTTAAGAATGCCGGAAAATGCAAGTATTTCTTTCCGGCATTCGGTAAAAGATCCCGTTAAAATTGCACCGATGCTTTTATTACCTTTCATAGAAAATGCTTTCAAACACGGCATTGATTCTACCGTTGAAGCTTCTTATATCAAGGCAGCATTAACCTGCAGTCATAATAAACTTATATTTGTTTGTGAGAATAGTTTTAAAGAAGTACAAAAGAAAGAAATCGGAGGAATTGGTATTGAAAACATTCGTAAGCGTTTAGAATTATTATACCCTGCAAATCATCGGTTAGAAATAAAAAAGCACAAAGATATTTTTAACGTTACCCTTGAAATAAAATTATAAAAATGAATAAAATAAGATGTTTAATAGTAGACGATGAAAAACTGGCCCAGGAGGTTTTAATACATCATATTTCAAGGTTTGATGTGTTACAGCTGGAAGGAGTTTGTAATAATGTTTTTGAGCTGATCGCTTTTTTAAACAGAGACCGAAATATCGATTTGATTTTTCTGGATATTAAAATGCCCGAGATCAACGGGAATGATTTTGTTACCATGTTTAATCATCCTCCTGCTATTATTTATACCACAGCGTACAATCAATATGCTCTGGAAGCTTTCGATCAGAATGCGATAGATTATTTGTTAAAACCCATTTCCTTGGATCGCTTTTCTAAAAGTGTACAAAAAGCAGCTCAGATTCTGGAGGCAGGACAAAAATTTGTTCCTGCAACAATGGAAGAAGATAACGATTGTTTTTATGTGAAAAGTGATAAGCGGCTGGTGAAGATTGATCCTAAAGAACTTATTTATATTGAAGGTATGGGAAATTATATCTGTCTGTATACCGGAAACGATAAAGTGATGATTCACGGAACATTGAGCTCCACTGAAGAAAGCTTAAAATATCTGAATTATATTTGTAGAGTACACAAATCATTTTTTGTCAACCTGAATAAAATCAGTTATTTGGAGCAGCATGTCATTTCATTGATCAATAAAAAAAATATTCCTATTGGATTAAGCTATCGTGATCAGGTTTATGAAAAATTAAAGATATGGCAGACTAATAAATAAAATGCGGCCCCTAAAGACCGCACTCCAAACAATATAATTAAAATTTACTACTTCCAGCCGCCGCCTAACGCTCTATAGAGGTCTACAATACTGCTTAGACGCTGTCTTTTTACAGAAGCCAGATTCAGTTCGGCCTGAAGAGAATTTCCCTGTGCTGTTATCACTTCGAGATAATTGGCCATTCCCCCTTTGTATAGCATCTGGGCACTTTTGATTCCTTCTTTCAGGGTTGCGGACTGTTCTGTTGCTTTTTGTTCCTGAATTTTTAAACTTTCATTGGAAACCAGTGCATCAGATACTTCTCCCATCGCGTTTAAAACCGACTGACGGAAAGCCAGTACATTTTTTTCTCTTTGTATTTTGGCGACTTCCAGATCTGTCTTCAGCTGTCTTTTCTGGAAAATAGGCTGGGTGATTCCTCCCAGTACAGAACCGAATAAGGAAGCCGGGATCTGAAACCAATTGTCAAACTTGAAAGAATTCACTCCACCGTTAGCCGTAATCTTTAAAGAAGGATACATATTAGCCTGCGCAATTCCCACGATAGCATTGGATTCCAGTAAAACCAGTTCCTGCTGGCGCACATCAGGTCTGCGGCTTACCATTGCTGCCGGTAATCCGGCTGAAATATTCTGCGGAAGTGAAGTGTCTGACATTTCAATCGTCCTGCTTATCCTGTTGGGAAGCTCACCAACAAGAATGCTCAGTGCATTTTCCTGAATGGCAATATTCTGTTCCAGCTGAGTGATCAGAAGCTCTGTAGACTGTTTCTGGGCGGTTGCCTGCTGAACACCTAAAGAAGTCGTATCACCACTTTCCCACATTTTCTGAGTGATACTCAGGGTGCTTGTACTTAATTCTAAATTGGATTTTGCAATCTGCAGCTGCCGGTCAAGCATCAGTAAATTGTAATATCCCTGGGCAATAGCTGCTACCACCTGGGTCTGTACTGCTTTTGAGCCTTCATAAGTATGCAGATACTGCATTCTTGAAACCTCCTGCCGATTTTTGATTTTTCCCCAGATGTCAGCCTCCCAGGAAAGATTGAACGCTGCATTGTAATCTTCCACATGGCTTTGTCCTAAAAACAGATTAAGACTCTGCCCGTTCATACTGTTCTTTGAGGGTTTTGATATCTGTCCCGAAACTCCGAAGCCAACATCAGGATACTGCAGATACTTTGCCTGCTTCAGTTTCTCCTGAGATGCGGCAACCTGCTTTAAAGCGATCTGAAGATCATAATTATTTTTTATTCCTTTTTCAATGAGTTCCTGAAGCATAGGATCACTGAAAAACTGTTTCCATTCCAGATTGGCAATACTGGCTGTATCGGCAGTAGCCGTGTACTGGAATTTTTCCGGAAGCTGAAGGTCCGGCTCCGCGTATGCCAGCTTAGACACACACGAAACCGAGGCCACAGCCAATATAAAAGTCAGAAAAATATTCTTTATTCGTTTCATAGTTGTTGTTTAATAAACGTTAATTGAATACAAACTTTGAGGTTTAGTGTTATTTCCCATAGGCTGCACAGATTTCACAAATGATTGTGGGTAAAGAAAATCAGAGATTTTCAAAAACTTATGTGCACTTTTTATAATAAAGCTTTCGACTTAAAATACTTAATATGGTTAAAGTCTTTTGTGACTTTTGTGGTTTAATATTTCCCCAAAGTTTATCAATAGTCTTAATGAGCAGCTGTTAAAGCCTGTTCCTGCTGTAGCTTTTTCTGAAGTCTTTTCTTCTTTCTGCTCGGCATTTTTTCATGCAGGTACTGGAAGATCACATACATTACCGGAATAATGAAAATCCCGAACAGCACTCCGGTAAGCATTCCCCCCACAGTACTGTAACCGATGGAATGATTTCCTTTCGCAGAAGCACCCTGGGTCCAGACTAAAGGAAGCATCCCTACGATAAAGGCAAAAGAGGTCATCAGGATAGGTCTCAGACGTAATCTTGAAGCCTGAAGCGCAGATTCTATCAGGGTTTTACCTGCTTTTCTCCTCTGTACGGCAAATTCCACGATCAGAATGGCATTTTTCGCCAGTAATCCAACCAACATAATCAATCCTACCTGTACATAAATATTATTATCAATACCAGCCAGTCCTGTGAAGGCAAATACCCCGAAAATCCCTGTCGGAATAGTAAGGATAATGGCAAACGGCAGGATGTAGCTTTCGTATTGTGCTGCCAGCAGGAAGTAGACAAACAGGATACTTAAAAGGAAAATAAATACAGTCTGTCCGCCTGTTTTGATCTCTTCACGGGTAATTCCTGTCCATTCGTATCCGTAACCTCTCGGAAGGGACTGTTGGGCTACTTCCTCCACAGCTTTGATGGCATCTCCGGTACTGTAACCAGGCTTAGGCGTTCCGTTGATGGTTACCGCGTTGAAAAGATTGTTTCTTGTTACCGTTTCAGGCCCGAAAGATCTTTTTAAAGTAACCAGCGTTTTGGCAGGAACCATTTCTCCTGATTTATTCTTTACATAAATTCCTTCCAGGGAATTAATATCAGTTCGGTACGGAATATCCGCCTGGGCCATTACCCTGTAATATTTTCCGAATCTGTTGAAGTCCGAAACAAAGCTGCTTCCGTAGTAAATCTGCATAGTCTGCATCAGTTCAGTTACAGAAACGCCCAACTGGTTGGCCTTATCAGAATCTACTTCAATAGTATACTGAGGATTTCCTGCTGCATAAGTGGTAAAGGCAAAGGCAATTTCCGGACGTTTCATCAGCTCTCCGATAAATGCCTGGGTGGTTGTTCCCAGCTGTTCAAAAGAACCGTTGGTTTTATCCTGAAGCATAAACTCAAAACCGGATACGTTACCAAACCCCTGTACAGTAGGGAAATTGAAGAAGAAAGCATTGGCATCTTTCACCTGGCTTACCTTTCCTGTCAATGTTGCGGCAATCTGGTCAGGGTCTTTCATGTCACCACGTTTGTCATAATCTTTAAGCTTGATAAAGCCCGCGGAATAAGGAGAAGCGTTGGCGTTGCTGATGAAGTTCATTCCGTCTGCCACCCAGAGGTGATTGGTTGCTTTTTCCCCATTAATGATCTTATCGATCTGCTCAGTAGCTCTGCTGGTCCTTTCCAGTGAGCTTCCCGGAGGAGTATTTACTGCATACAGAACGAATCCCTGATCTTCTGTAGGAATAAATCCGGATGGCGCTTTTTTAATCAGAAAGACACTTATTGCTGTAATAAGAACCAGCCCGCCAACAGCCATCCATTTATTTTTGATTAAAAATTTAACGCTGTAAATGTACTTTTTGGTCATGCTGTTGAAGCTTGCATTGAAAGCGTTGAAAAATCTGGCTCCAAAACCTTTTTTATGACCGTGTTCACCATGTTCTCCCTGAGGATCATTTAAGAAAATAGCACATAAGGCCGGACTTAATGTTAATGCATTTACTGCGGAGATCAGAATCGCAATAGCCAAAGTGAAAGCGAATTGTCTGTAGAAAACGCCTGCCGGGCCCTGCATAAAGCCTACCGGAATAAACACGGCACACATAACCAGGGTAATTGAGATGATGGCTCCGGAAATTTCACTCATGGAATTCATGGTAGCATTTTCTACAGGCATACCTGTCTGTTCCATTTTAGAATGTACTGCTTCTACTACAACAATGGCGTCATCCACTACAATACCGATGGCCAGAACCAATGCAAACAGGGTAAGCATATTGATGCTGAATCCGAACAGCTGCAGGAAGAAGAAGGTACCGATAATGGCAACCGGTACTGCAATAGCCGGAATCAATGTAGATCTGAAATCCTGAAGGAAGATAAATACTACAATAAATACAAGTACAAAAGCAATAACAAGAGTTTCCACCACCTGATGAATAGAAGCATCCAGAAAGTCTTTGGAATTGTACATAATGATAGGCTTCACTCCTTTAGGAAGGGTGGTTTCCATTACTTTTACCTGTTTTTCTATTTCCGTCAGGATTTCGTTGGCATTGGAGCCGGCAGTCTGCAGGATAGCGAAACCGGCTACCGGTTTTCCGTCCACCCTGTTGGTCGCGGTATAAGTATAGGAACCAAACTCTACTCTGGCCACATCTTTTAATCTTAAGAATGATCCGTCATTATTGGCCTTGATGGCTATATTTTCGTAATCTTCATTCTTATTGAGTTTACCTTTATATTTAAGGATATACTCGTAGGTTTCCTTGCTTCCCTGACCCAGACGTCCCGGAGCAGCTTCAAGGTTATGATCTTTGATGGCGGCAAGAACTTCCTGTGGAGAAAGGCTGTTGGCGGCCAGTCTGTCCGGTTTCAGCCAGATTCTCATGGAATAATCTCTTGTACCGAATACCTGTGCCTGTGCTACCCCCGGAATACGCTGTATCTGAGGAATAACATTAATCTTCAGGTAATTTTGCAGGAAAAGTTCATCATACTGTTTGGCATCTTCGCTGGTCAGTCCCATGAACATAATCATACTGTTCTGAACCTTTTGGGTAGAGATTCCGGCCTGTACCACTTCCTGAGGAAGCTGGCTCATCGCTTTGGATACACGGTTCTGTACGTTTACGGCAGCATTGTCTGGATCAGCGCCCTGTTTGAAGAAAACACTCAGGGTCATGGTTCCGTCATTACTGGAGTTGGAAGTCATATAAGTCATATTTTCCACCCCGTTTACAGCTTCTTCAATAGGTGTTGCTACCGAGCGGGCAACAACTTCAGCATTCGCTCCCGGGTAAAAAGCCGTTACCTGAACACTCGGCGGAGCAATATCCGGGAAGAGTGCAATGGGTAAATTAAAGAGAGACAGCGCCCCCAATAATAAGAGTATAATGGAGATGACCGTTGAAAGGACCGGTCTTTCTATAAATTGTTTTAACATAAGAAGTTTATTTTTTTAGTCTCTGTAGCAGATTACAAAGGTTTGGCTTTCAGTAAACTGTCAGACGAAATAGGTTTCGGATGGATTGAAGCTCCGTCTTTTAGATTCCCGATTCCTGTGTATACAATCTTCTCTCCCGGAGTAAGTCCTTCAGAGATAAAATAATAGCTTTCGGTTTTTCCTGAGATTTTTACCGGTTTGCTGGTTACTTTTTTATCTTTTCCTAAAACATATACATACGTTTTATCCTGAATTTCAAAAGTAGATTCCTGAGGGATAACCACTGCATTGGAAATCAGCTGAGGCATGCGCACTCTTCCTGTATTTCCGGTTCTTAAAGTTCCTCCGGCGTTAGGAAAAACTGCGCGTACACTGATGGCTCCGGTTGTTTTATCAAATTGGCCGTCTACGATGCTCATTTTTCCTTTTTCCGGGTAGATGCTGTTATCTGCAATGACCAGTTCAACCATCGGCATATTTTTCAGCTTTTCTTCAAGAGATGCTCCCGGATATTTGTTCTGAAAAGCGATAAAATCCAGTTCACTTAGTGAGAAGTAAGCATAAATTTCGCTGATGTCAGAAAGCAGTGTCAAAGGATTAGGATCTGTTCTGGAGATCAGACTTCCTTTTTTATAAGGGATTCTTCCGATATATCCGCTTACCGGTGCGGTAATAGTTGTGAATCCTACATTAATTCTGGCGCTTCCTACAGAGGCTTTGGCCTGTGAAGCAGCAGCAACGGCAGCAGCATAATTGGCTTTTGCTGTTTTAAGCTGAACATCAGAAACAACTTTAGCGGCTACTAACGGCTGAAGTCTGTCTACTTCCACTCGTGCTTTTTCAATATTGGCGTTCGCTGCCTGAAGGTTGGCCTGTGCCATATTCATCTGCTCGCCGTAGCTTCTGGAGTCTATTTTGAAAAGTGGCTGTCCGGCTCTTACGTAAGAACCTTCCTCCACATAAATTCTGTCCAGATATCCGTCTACCTGAGATCTGATTTCTACATTATTTTTACCTTCCAATGCGGTAGGAAATTCCTGATAGGTGGTCGCAGGGGAGGAGATTACGGTATAAACCGGCAGTTCCGGAGCTGGTGGTGCTGTGTTGGAACCTTCTGCTGCTTTAGTGCAGTTCTGTAAAAGGATAATACTTGATATAAGTACGATGAACCTTATTTTTCCAGGTATTTTCATTTGTTGGTTTAATTTTTTTAATAAAGTGTTAGATTTAAGTAATGGTGTTCTTTTTGTAAATCCTGTTATTTTACCTAACAGTGTTAATATTGAGGTAAAAAAACAGAATTTCTGATAAAGGAGTCAAATAGTTATTTTCATAAGTATTAATAGTGGTTTTTAATGTTGATAGAGATAAAGCAGGGTATATGAATTATATGTTAATTTTCCTAACAGTGTTAAGTGTATTGACAAAAAACCAATCTGTCATTTGGGGTAAAAGTTTCATAACGGTAAGTTTTTTTATTGCTATTACAGATTCTACTGAATGTTATTTTTCCTAACGGTGTTAATTTTTAATTCAAAAAAAATTTATAAAGACTTAATAAAAGCCGAAACGGTTTCGTCCAGAGTTGTTTTATTCATGGTAGACGGGATATCAGCATTACGCATCATCATAATAGAAATCAGTCCGTGTACTGCAGAAAACAAGGCATGCGACATATGGCATGCATTTTCAGGGTTAGATCCGTTCTTCTTAATGATATTATAGGTACATTCATAAATGAGATCCTGGAATGAAGAAAATTCTTCCTTCATCTGTCCTTTACCACAGCACTGCATTCCCAGTCCAAACATCAGCTGATAGTATTCCGGGTTTTTGAATGCAAAGTTCCAATACGCATCTACAATGGCTGTAAGCTGTTCTTCAGGAGTGTCATGTTTTCTCTGAGCTTTAAGGAGTTCTATATGAAGAGAATGAAAACCATTCAGGGAAATTTCATACAGAATAGCCTCTTTATTTTCAAAATAATCATACACTACCGGAGCACTGTATTCAATGGCATCTGCAATTTTCCGCATGGAAAGGGAAGCCCAGCCTTCAGTTTTGGCCAAACCGAAAGCAGCCTGCAAAATATTTGCACGGATAGATTCTTTCTCTCGCTGACGACGTTCATGCAATCCCATGATATTATTACTAACAGTGTTAGCAAAACTACAAACTTTTGAATATAACTTCCAAATGATATTTTACTTTTAACATTTAACGAAAGTTTATAAATCAGCAGATTCGCTTTGTATCAAAAGAAATTTTATCTTTGTGAATAAAGAAAATAAAGGATATGAATACGCCCTCCAATATGCTGGCTCTAGGAACAAAAGCACCGTTTTTTGAGCTTCCGAACCCGTCAAAAACCAATGAAATTCAATCTCTGGATGAACTGAAAGGAGAAAAAGGAACACTGGTGATCTTTATGTGCAACCATTGTCCGTTTGTTCTTCATGTAATCGATAAAATCAACGAACTGTATGAAGATTATAATGATAAAGGAATAGAATTCATCGCGATCAATGCTAATGATATTGAAAAATATCCGGCTGATGCTCCCGAAAAAATGATCGAATTCCAGATCGAAAGAAAATTTGATTTCCCTTATCTGTATGACGAAAGCCAGGCTATCGCTAAAGCCTACGATGCTGCCTGTACTCCGGATTTTTATTTCTTTGACGAGAAACTGGATCTTGTGTACAGAGGGCAGATGGATGATTCCAGACCGGGCAACAGTAAGGATGTAACAGGAGAAGATCTGATTATTGCATTTGAAAATCTTCTGGCTGGTGAGCCTCAGGAAGAAATTCAGAAACCAAGCATGGGATGCAATATCAAATGGAAATAATGGAAATGTAATTATTCAACCTGCTCTTAAATAATCTATAAAGCTGTTCTTTTTGAGGACAGCTTTTTATAATTACTACGGGCACACAAATAAAGGGATTGGTACATCTGCGACAAAAAAATAAAGTAATGTTTACTGAAAATCTTGCTTTTTTAAAAGCAGAACAATAGATTGTTTCCTAAAAAATCTTTGAGTTTCAGTGCTGAAATTTATGGATTAGGTTAAAAAGCTTTATTTATAATAATTTTCTACACCGATTCCGATAGTCCAGAAATTTCTTGCTTTTTCCAGGTCTTCTTCAAGCCATTCCTTGTTTTCTTCATACTCATTATTAGCTTTCAAATCGGCGATATCCTCTTCCACATCACGTACCGTAATCTGTCTCCATACTCCCACCGAAATATTTAAAAAAGTATAGCAGTATTCAGCTTCACTGTCATCAATCTTTCCATTGTTTTTTTCTGAAAGAATTTCAAGAAGTTGGCTGGCCCCGATTTGAAACGGATTAATTCCATACACAGAAATCTCTGCTTTTTCAGGATAAGGTCCGCTGATAAATTCAATGAATTCAGCATTCCCGTTGTTGTCAAGATCAACCCTGAATTCATAGTCATCATAATATAAGCGGTGGCTGTCTGACCCTTTTGATGGAGAACCAAGCAGTTTTTCAATCGCTGGTCCGGATTCTCCCAGTGAAAGTTTTCCGATATTTTCAATAACAATTCCGTCAAGGGGTAAAATTTCAATTTTTCTCATGAGAACAATGTGGTTTATCTGATATTTTTATGGTGTTTAAATTAGAAAAAAAACTATACATTGACCTTATTGGATGAATAACTCTTTATAAATTCTGAAGGTGTCTTTTCAGTATATTTTTTAAACATCCGGTTGAAATAGGTTACATTATTAAAACCGCAGCTGTAGCTGCATTCCGAAATACTCATATCCTGGGTCATCAGCAGGCAGGCTTTATGGATTCTATATCGGTTCACAAATTCTGTAAAAGTGATCTGGGTTGCTTTTTTAAAGAAATTGCAGAAAGCCGGAAGCGTCAGGCTGGCAAGTTGGGCTGCATCTTCTATTCTTATCTCTTTATCATAATTGTTTTCAACAAAAGTAAAAATGTTTTCCAGCCTTGCTTTATTTTTTGAAATGATGGTATAGGGCATAATCTCTTTATTCAGAAGATCGTAATCTTTACATTTTGAAAGTTCAAAAAGAATTTCAAGCAGCAGCAGATACCTCTTATAACCTTCCGATTCCAGCAGTGTTTTAAGCTTCGGAAGCATTGCTTTTTTGATTTTATGATGAAAATGAATACCATATTTGGATAGTTCAAGCAGATTTTTAATCGATACGGCATCAACTTCCTGTGGCGGGAACTGCAGGATCTCTTCCTTGAATTGTAAGACAATCTCTTCATGCGGATCTGTAGAATTCAGTCCAAATCCCGAATGAGGAATATTGGAGCCAATCAGGACCAGATCGCCGTTAGTATAGTTGCTTTTATGATATCCTACATGCCGGGTTCCGGTACCTGAAATTACGCAGACAAGCTCTATTTCCGGATGATAATGATACTCCCATTTGAACTCGCAGATCGGGGAATTGTTATGAAGCGTACGGAAAGAGCTTTTTTCATTCGGAACGATTCTCTCAAAACTGACTTTCATTTGATTAATGGTAATTATTCAATAAAAATACTAATTATATTAATATAGTTCAAATAGTGGTTTATTGTGTTAAATTAATGTTAACCCAAATGCTTCTATCTTAGCCGGCAAGAAATGATCTCCATGAAAAATTTCAACATTAAAGCCGTACTTTTTCTGAATTACTTCGTTTTCGCAATTCTCCTGAATTCTGTGGGAACAGTAATTTTGCAGGTGCAGCAGAACTTTGGAATTTCCAAATCTTCTGCAAGCATTCTGGAAGGTTTCAAAGACCTGCCGATTGCCATATGCTCATTTATCCTGGCATCGTTTCTTCCGAAAATAGGAATTAAGAACTCTATGCTGGCAGCCCTTTTTATGGTGAGCTGTATGTGTTTTATAATGCCGTTTTCCAATGACTTCTGGTTTTTTAAACTGCTATTTGCAGTAGTAGGAGTTTCCTTTGCTCTGATTAAGATCTCAGTGTTTACCTCAATCGGCCTTGTGACGGATACGGATAAAGAGCATTCAAGCTTTATGGGCTATCTGGAAGGATTTTTCATGATTGGTGTTTTGATGGGAAATGTTCTTTTCAGTTTATTTATTGATGACCATAATCCTAAATCTACCCACTGGCTGAATGTATATTGGGTGCTGGGCGCAGTTTCTTCTTTATCCTTTTTATTTCTGTTCTTCTCAAAGCTGGATGAAAAGGAAGCAAAAGATGAGAAAACCGATCTGTGGGGAGATCTGAAGAACAGTATGAGTCTTTTCAGTTATAAAAAAGTCCTTTTTTTCCTGTTGTGTGCTTTTCTTTTTGTGCTGGTAGAGCAAAGTTTCCAGACCTGGACTCCCACTTTTTATAAAGATATTTTAAAAGTTCCTACCTCTATGAGTATTCAGGCAGGAGCCGTCTTAGCAGGAGCATTTGCGTTGGGAAGATTTCTGTCAGGTTTCTTTTCCAAAAAGTTCAGCTGGATCTATGTAGTTTCTTTCTGTGTGATTGGTTTCGGGATAAGCATTCTGCTGGTTTTACCGCTGACTCATACTATTCACATTAGTGCCGGAACCAACTGGCTGAATGCTCCGCTGGTTGTGTATTTATTCCCTTTGATGGGTGGCTTGCTGGCACCTATCTATCCGAGTATCAATTCTGTTATTCTGGCATCCATTCCGAAATATCTGCACAGTGCAATGTCCGGGCTGATTGTTGTTTTTTCGGCTGTCGGGGGAACAATCGGTTCTGTGATCACCGGTTTTGTCTTCCAGGAATTCAGCGGGCAGCAGGCGTTCTATCTTTCACTGATCCCGCTTTCTCTGCTGATTATTTCGGCTATTTTCATGAATAAGTTAAAAATAAATCCCAAGAAATAAAATGAACAAACAGCTTTATATAAAAGAAATTCAAGCCCTTTTTGATGATGTACAGAGATCGAGGATTTTTGAAGATCAGAAAATGATGACTGATGCAGTTCCGGTATTCCCTGTTGCTGAAATCAATGATGAGTATGAAAAAAGAAAAGGAACTGAAGGGTTTGATCTTAGAGATTTTGTGATGACTCATTTCGATTTTTTAGGGGCGAAAGTTTCTGTTCAAAGAGAAGACCGCCTCCCGATCGGGGAACATATTGAGAAACTCTGGGATGAACTGACGCGGGATGCTTACGAAGAAAAAGGAACCCTGCTGAAGCTCCCGAAACCTTATATTGTTCCGGGCGGCCGTTTCAATGAGTTTTTTTATTGGGACAGTTATTTCATTATGCTTGGGTTGCAGGTTTCTGGAAGAACAGAAATGATGGAAAATATTGTGGAAAACTGTTCTTATCTGATTCAGAATGTAGGTTTTGTGCCGAATGCAAGCCGTACCCACTTCCTGAGCCGTTCACAGCCTCCTTATTTTTCGCTGATGCTGGAACTGCTTTTTGACACAGCTGGCGATGAAACAATATATACCAGATATCATGATACGCTTGAAAAAGAATATGCTTTCTGGATGAATGGTGAAGAATGGCTGGATCATGGTTCCAGTGTAAAAAGAATCACTAAAACAACGGACGGAGATCTGCTGAACCGTTATTATGATGCAGAAAACGCACCGCGTCCGGAAAGTTATCTGATTGATATTGAAGACCGTGAGAGTGCAGGGAATGAAGAGTTTTACAGAAATATAAGAAGCGCCTGCGAATCCGGCTGGGATTTTTCCAGCAGATGGTTTGCAGACGGAGAACATATACAGTCCATAGAAATCCTGAACATTGCAGAAGTGGATCTGAACTGTCTTTTATGGCATTTGGAAAATACCCTGGCAAAATCATCAGCACTTCAGGACATGAGAGAAAAAGAAAATTATTTTACTGAAAGAGCAGCAAAGCGCAGACAGATGATCAACAAATATTTCTGGGATGAGAACACTAGGATTTACAAAGATTATCACATTAAAAAAAACACAAAAACACCGTCTGAACATATTGCTGCTCTTTACCCTTTGTTCCTAGGAATTGCAGATCAGGAACAGGCTGAAGGTGTTGCCAATGCGGTTGCTGAGAAATTTCTTTACCAGGGCGGTCTGGTGACAACTACCAAAAATTCAGGTCAGCAATGGGATTTCCCCAATGCCTGGGCCCCTTATCAATGGCTTGGTTTTAAAGCCATGAAAAATTATGGTTTTGATGAGCTGGCAGAAAAAATTAAACACAATTGGTGTTCCAATGTAGAAAGGGTTTACAAAAACACCGGAAAACTGATGGAGAAATACAATGCATTAGACACGGAAACGATTGCAGGAGGAGGAGAATACCCAAATCAGGACGGATTCGGATGGACCAATGGAGTCTATCTTACATTAAAACAAAACTAACTCTATAAAAATCATGTGCTATGAAAAAAAGATCGATATTTTTAATGGTGGCCACCGCTTCACTTTATTTTAATAATGTGTATGCTCAGGAAACCCAGCAGGATTCCATCAAAACCTCTTCGATAGACCAGATCGTTATTACCGGGAACTCCGGCCCAAAAAAGAAAATAGAATCCAGTACGGCTATTTCAACTTTTACAGCCAAAGAGATCCAGAAGCAGAACCCGATCAGTGCCGCAGCTTTACTGCAGAGAGTTCCGGGGTTTGCTGTGGAAACATCGGGTGGTGAAGTGGGAAACAACCTTTTTGCAAGAGGAATTCCTTCTGCGGGAGCCTATGAATTTGTTCAGGTACAGGAAGACGGGCTTCCGGTGTTTGAAGATGGGGCCCTTCAGTTTGCCAATGCAGATAATTTCTTCCGTGTAGATAATACGGTGAACCGCCTGGAAGCACTGAGAGGAGTTTCCGGATCTATTTATGCCAACAACTCCCCGGGTGGTCTGATCAATTTTATTACCAAAGAAGGAACCAATAATTTTAAAGGAACTGCTAAGCTGGAAACAGGAACTTATGGCCTGATGCGTACCGACCTGAATGTAGGAGGAGCCCTGATCCAGGATAAGCTGTTCTTTAATGTAGGAGGCTTCTACAGAACAGATGACGGAATCAGGAAAACAGGATTTAAGGCCAATAACGGGGGACAGATCAGAATGAACCTGAAATACGTATTTGATAAAGGATATGCAAAAATATATTATAAAAAGCTGGATGACAGAAATACGTTCTATCTTCCGATTCCTTTAACCCAGGATGGTGATAAACTGAAAGAATATCCCGGATTTGATGCCAATTACGGTACTTACAGCTACAGAGCAATCGGTCAGCTGAGCATTCCTCAGGCGGGAGGCGGATTCTTTAAAAGAGATCTTGAAAACGGAATCCATCCGAAAGTTGACGTCGTAGGAGCCGAGTTTAAATATGATCTTGGAAATAATTTCAGCGTTCTGAATAAAACCAGATACACCAACATCAATATGGAATATACGGGGATGTTTCCGGCAGGAGCACCTCAGCTGGCATCCGGATATGCAGGCGGACTGGGTATGAGCAGCTATCAGTATTCATTCGTAAGCACCGGTGCTATCGTTAATCCGGAATATATTCAGAAGCTGGGATTCTGGGCGATTGACAAACAGATGAATAATTTTGTGAATGATCTTCAGTTTAATTATAAATTCGATAAAGGTAATGTGACTGCGGGGTTCTATAAATCAAACTGGAAATCTCATCAGTACTGGAACTGGAGTAATATTTTAACGACGGTTACGGACAGGCCTCAGCTGCTTAACCTTGTTAATCCTTCACTCAATCCTTCAGATGTCGGATATTCCCAAACCTATAACGGGGTTAAAGATATGTCATTCCTGATCAGGGATTCACAGATTCAGGGAAGTCTGAATGACCTTTATTTAAACCTGGATTACAATTTTACGGACGCATTAAGCTTCAACGGAGGAATCCGTTACAGCCGTGATTTCTATAAAGGATACGGTGTAAATACCACAACAGCCAATCTGAATAATTCAGGCCTGACCACAGACGGAACCCACAGCTTTGCAACTACAACTGCCGATGATAATATGGCCGTTCTGGGGAATAAATATACATACTGGTATTATGACATCAGCAAGGTATCCTATACTATGGCCGCGAATTATAAGATCAACAGAGAAAATGCGGTATATGCCCGTTTCTCCCATGGTTTCAGATCTCCGAATGAAGAAGCGTACTATAACAATATGGCAAATCTGGATCAGATCAAGCCCGTTCGTACCAATCAGCTTGAAATAGGATATAAATATTATTCCAGAAATTTTGACATCGGAGTTATTCCTTTCTACTCTACCCTTAAAGATCTTTCATTCACCGATGTATTCTCAGACGGAACTTCTGAAAATAAATTTGCCAATACCACCAACCTTGGAGTAGAGATTGAAGGATATACAAGACTCTTCAATAATATTCTTGAGGTGACCTTCAACGGAACTATTCAGAACCCGAAATACAAGGATTTTACAGGAAGAAATGCAGACGGAACTACATTTGACTATGACGGAAACACCGTAAGAAGAATGCCTAAATTCTATTTCAACATCTCTCCGGCGGTGAATATTACCAAGCAGTGGAGGACCTATGTAAGCATGAACTATTATGGAAAACGTTTCCAGAATGAAGGCAATACAGCTGATAATATTCTGCCCTCTTTCACAGAATTCGGGGCCGGAATGTCTTACCAGCTTGGAAATATACGCTTTGCGGTAGACGGAACCAATATCTTTAATACCATTGGAATTACAGAAGGAGATCCGAGATCCCAGACCATAACAGGAACCAATATCAGAATGGCCAGACCTATTCTGGGGGCTGCTGCGAGAGCTTCTATTACTTTAGATTTTTAATACTTCTATTTCTTTATAACAGGAACCGTCAGCACCCAGGTGCTGACGGTTTTATCTTTTTACTCCATCTTCTAACGACGCCACTCTCCATCAAATGTACCGTTAAGGAATTCTCCGTTACCCTTTGCTAAAATAGCGCAGTCAGGAATTTTTTTTGATATATCTAAAAGTCCTTCAAATGTATAATTGTTATTCCATACGTCAATGCAGATATTTTCCAGGAAGCAGTAAAATTCTAAATTTTTCAGGGCAACAAATTTTTTAAGCCCTTCTTCATTAATTGATGTTTCATGAATTTGCAAGTCGTGTAAAAAATCTAATGCTGCCAGATCCGGAATACAGTCATTGGTAAGCTGTGAATTTTCTTTTAACCTGAGGTATTGTAAATTGTTCAGGTTTTTGAGATGCTTTATCCCTTCGTTGGTAATTTCAGTGTCCTGTACATCCAAATATTCAATTTTATAGCAATCGGATATATGAGCTAACCCTTCGTCATTGAGATTTGAACAGGAAAAACTGGCAGATGTCAGATTAGGAAACTGGTTCAGAAGAGGCAGATCATTGATATAACTGAGTGACTGTTCCCGTTCAAAACAGAAATGTTTGATGTTCAGATCGTAATAATGACTCCCTATTTTTATTGAATTTTCCATTTCTTTAAATACTTTTCCCCTTAGCGGGTTTTCTTAAGTTTTTTAATTTCTCTGTAATCTGATCCGCTCCTTAAGCCTTTTTATTTCTAAATTCCTTAACCCGGACTCAGTTTTTTACTTAAAAAATGGATTATACTGCTTTTCAAAACCAATTGACGTAGGATTTCCATGGCCTGAGAAAACCTGTGTTTCAGGATCCAGTATGAAAAGTTTTGTTTTGATGCCGTCAATCAGCTGTTCGTAATTGCCTTTATAAAGATCTGTTCTTCCTATGCTGCCTTCAAAAAGGACGTCACCGGAGATGATGAATTTCTGGTTTTCGTTGTGATAGACCACACTTCCCGGAGAATGCCCCGGAACATGATAGATTTTAAATTTTTCTCCGTCCAGATCAAGTTCCTCACCTTCAGTAATATATTGGGTTTCTACTTTTACAGGATCAATATTCATCCCGAATCTCATTCCGCTTGCCTGAAGCATATCCAGTACTTCCTGATCTTCCTGATGCAGATAAACCGGAACTTTAAATTTATCAAAAGCCCACTGAAGTCCCAAAACGTGGTCGATATGAGCATGGGTCAGAAGAATTTTCTGGATATGCAGCCCGTTTTCTGTGATGAAATGATCAATGGCCTGGGTTTCCTGTGGACTCATATTTCCGGGATCAATTAACCATGCATTTTTGTTTTCGTTGTATAGGATATAAGTGTTTTCGCTTGCAAAATTGAATACGAAACCTTGAATCTGAAGCATATTGGATATTTTTTATTCAAAAGTACGATATTATTAAGAAAATCCCGATTTTTCGTTATCTTCGTCATAATGAAAACTTTGCGCATACTTTTACTTTCTTTGAGCGGGCTGGCTTTTGGGCAGAACATCCAGAGCATCCAGCTGTTTAACCCTCAGACTAATGATGAAACTCCGGTTATAAAATTCGGCGAACAGCTGGTTCTCAGATTTGACGACCTTACCAATGCAAGCGAAATTTACCGGTATACCATCAAGCATTATGACCGGAACTGGAATGACGATAATCTTTTCTTTACGGAATTTGCAACCGGAAGCCTGAACGGGCTGCTGGATCAGTTCCAGTATTCCTTCAATACCATTCAGCCTTATACCCATTATAAGTTGACATTTCCGAATGATAAGATGCAGCCGAAAATCTCCGGAAATTTTGAGCTGATTGTTTATAAAGATTCTGCTGAAAGACCTCTTTTTAAAAGAAGATTTTATGTGGTGGAAGATGCGGCTACCATAGCACTGAATATTTCAAGAATTGCTGATGCGAAAAATCCGAATATCAACCAGCGGGTAGAAGCAAAAGTTGTTTCAAAAGGAGGAGATCTTTCCTCCAATGTAAATTCTATGTCTCTCAATGTGATGCAGAATAACAATCCGAATGTAACGGTCAATAATCTGAAGCCAAGTACTACATTAGGAAACCAGCTGCTTTTCCAGCAGATGAGCCTTACTTTCCCTGGTAACAATGAATTCTATTATTTCGATAATAAAAATATGAATATGGCAGCGGACATGGTTCGTGCCACGGAATTAAAAGACGGAGTCAACCAGACCTATCTGCATTCCGTCTGGGCTTTTCCTCTTAATTACCAGTACCAGCCGGATGTAAACGGTGCCTGGTACTACAGACGAAATGATCTTGGACTGGAAAGAAATGCTGACCGGGAAGCAGATTACTCGTGGGTTTATTTCTCTCTGGATTCTGATCCTGTAGATAAAGAGATCTATGTTTTGGGTGGTTTCAATAATTTCACTCCCTCCAAAGAAAACCAGATGCAGTACGATGCCGCCAGCAAAAAATATGTGGCTAAAATATTCCTGAAACAAGGGTTCTATAATTACATTCTGGCCACTAAAGAAAGTAACGGAAGCCTTAATTTTGGTGAGATTAACGGAAACTTCTGGCAGACAGAAAACCTCTATCAGGCATTTTTATATTATGCACCTTTCGGAAGAAGCTATGACGGGCTGATGGGGTACGGGGAATTCAGAACGCCTGTCGGGATTAAATAGAACTTTGATTGACTAGTCCTGAAAACAGCTGAATAATCAAAAATATTTTCACCAATAACTTCAGAAAATATAGCCTGGAAATAAAAAAAGGAACTGTACTATTTGACAGTTCCTTGTATTTTAAACCAGATAAAAATCATTTAATTTCTCTTCACAAAGGGTTTTTACGACTTCTATCCAGCGGTCCTCATCATTCAGACATGGAATGTAATGGAAGTTTTCGCCGCCTGCATGCTGAAACTGTTCTTTTCCTTCCACTGAGATTTCTTCCAGCGTTTCCAGACAGTCTGAAACGAAAGCCGGGCAGACAACCGCAAGATTCTTAATCCCTTTCTTAGGAATCGTTTCTAAAGTTTCATCGGTATAGGGCTCAATCCACTTGTCTTTACCAAGCCTTGACTGAAATGAAACGATGGTTTTTTCTTTTGGAAGTCCCATTTTAGCAATTACAGCTTCAGTAGTTTTATAACACTGATGCCTGTAGCAATAAGCATTATGAGTATCTACCTGGCTGTTGATACAGTTGGCATCATCAATTTTACACGTCTTTGACGGATCTGTTTTATAAATATGCCTTTCAGGAACTCCGTGATAAGAAAACTGAAGGGCGTCAAAATGTTCAGGGAGTTTTTCCTTAATACTTTCTGCCAGGCAGTTAATATAAATATCCCTGTTATAGAAAGGCTGTATATAATTGATTTTTACGGCAGGAAACTTCTTTTTCCGTACTTCTTCTGCTTTTTCAATAACCGTTTCCGTTGTACTCATCGCATATTGTGGGTACAGAGGAAAAAGAACAATTTCAGAAACTCCCTGATCCGCCAACTTCTGAATTCCTGCTTCAATGCTTGGCTGTGCATATCGCATACCGATTTCCACAGGAACATCTACCAGCTTTTGAAGCTTTTTCCGGATTTTTTCCGTAATAAAGATCAACGGTGAGCCTTCATCCGTCCAGACGGTTTTGTAGGCTTCGGCAGATTTGGCAGGTCTTGTTTTCAGGATGATCCCCTGAACAAGAAGTGCACGGAAAATCCAGCGGTAATCAATCACCCTTTCATCCATTAAAAATTCATCAAGATACTCCTTTACATCGTTTACTGCCGTAGATCTTGGCGATCCTAAATTGACCAATAAAATTCCTTTTTTTGAATTTCGGGATTCTTTCTGCAAAACTTCTATTTTTAATGGTGTATATTTCAGTTAATATTGAATTGACGGTTTTTTAGCTTAAGCGCAGAATGCTTATCCATTCACGGCTTCCACTCTTTCTACCAGATCAGGAACAAACTGTTTCAGAATATTTTCAATTCCGTTCTTCAGAGTAGCCGTTGAGCTCGGACATCCGGAGCACGCTCCCTGTAGAAGCATCTTGGCTGTTTTATTTTCCTGATCATATTCCATCAGTGAAATTTTTCCACCGTCGTTTTCTACAGCAGGGGCTACATATTCATTTAAAATATCGGAAATTTTCTGCTCATCTTCAGTATAGTCTCTGTTGATGATTTTTTCAACAGGATTTTCATGTTTCTGCGGCTCAAGATTTGAGATTTTCCCGCCGTTCTGAAGATATTCAGCAATCAAAGCACGGACTGCCATCATCACTTCATGCCATTCCACAGAATTATCTCTGGTTACAGCTACAAAATTATCGGAGATAAAAACTTCTTTAGCAAAATTAAACTCATTAAATACAGCCTGAGCCAAAGGAACATCTGCCGCTGCATCTCTGGACTTAACCTCTACGAAACCATCCATCAGTAGTTTGCTGGAAACGAATTTCATCACATTCGGATTAGGAGTCATTTCAGCATAAATCTGGTACATTTCTTTTTTCTTCTGAAGATAAATTCTAGGATTGGCCAGTAATTCATCCTCAATAACATTTTTCAGACTTTCTGCCACATGTTCCCATTCAACAGTATCCTGTTTGGCTACCGCTACAAAATTAGCGGTAATGAAAACTCTTTCCACAAAAGGATAATTGAAAAGTTCCTGTGCCAATGGAATTTCTGAGATATCTGAACTTCTGTCCAACTCTAAAGATCCCGGAATCAGATTGTAATCTGCAACAAATTTCATCACTTTCGGGTTTTCGGTTGGTTCTATAAGTATTGTACGCATTTTTTCGTTAAATTTGAGATACAAAAATACGCAATTAGAATTTAGAACTTAGAGATTTGAATTTAGATTTTTGCTATCACAGTTATTTAAAATAAGAAGCAGGAATGGAAAGGATGCCATTTTTTAATTCATCGCATTTCAAATAATAATCCGGGATCAGAAGAATTGTATTTTCAAATTGATAGATATTTAAATGATCAAATTAAAATTATGGCAATCATAAAAGAACTTTTAGGAAAAACGCCTCAGATTGGTGAGGGAACTTTTTTGGCGGAAACAGCAACCATTATCGGAGATGTGACAATGGGTGAAAACTGCAGTATCTGGTATAATGCCGTGATCAGAGGGGATGTTCACTACATTAAAATGGGGAATAAGGTGAATGTACAGGATAATGCTATGCTGCACTGTACTTATCAGAAGCATCCATTGAATATCGGGAATAATGTTTCCATTGGCCACAATGCCATTGTTCATGGCTGCACAGTAAAAGACAACGTTCTGATTGGAATGGGAGCTATTGTGATGGATGACTGTCTGGTAGAAGAAAATTCTATTGTAGGAGCCGGTTCTGTAGTTACCCAGGGAACCCATATTAAATCCGGAGAAGTCTGGGGAGGAGTACCTGCAAAAAAAATTAAAGATATCTCTGCGCAGCTGCTTGAAGGAGAAGTGAACAGGATTGCAGATAATTATGTAAAATATTCTTCATGGTATAAGGAGAATGTAAAAGAAGTGGAAGGATAGTACTGAAGTATAAACCTTACAGCACCTATATAAAAAAGTAAAAGCTCTGTCAATTGACGGAGCTTTCGTTTTAATCCTTAGTATAAACTCCTGAGCGAGTTTGTTGTTGAATGATTCAACGGGATATATAACCTTTGCTTTGATTTTTTCTTTTTTATTGCTGTTCGGTGACGAGAATTGCCTTTCCGCCGGAACATTTAACAGCAGTGGGAGGCATTACCATCATACAATCGGAAGTGATGTTGTATTTTTCATTAAATGCTTTTACCTTTTCTGTATAGGCATTGATTCTCGGAAGAATGGAAGTCTCTGTTTTTTTAGGATAGGCAATATACAGCATTGGTCCGCCGCAGGCTTTTGCTCCCATCGGGGCAAAAGTCCATTCAGAGGCATTGGAGCATTTTGCGGATGCTTCAGATTCTATGGATGCTTTTAATTTATCCAGCTGGGCCTGATCATATCTCTGACTGTCTTCATCAGCAGGTCTTTGTGCGATATCTTTAGGAAGATCGGTCCCCGCATTTTTAGATGTATTACAGGAAACTAGTGTAATTGTAGCACAAAATAATAATATCGGGATATGGCTGATAACTTTTTTCATAAAAAAATACGTTCTGTCTGAGAATTTCCAAAACTTATGCCAAGGTAAGAAAATCAAATTCATTTTCCGTATTTTTGAAGCGATGAACAATCATTTTTTTGATTTAATAGAGCATACCAACAGAAGTGTTTTTCTTACGGGGAAAGCAGGAACCGGCAAAACGACCTTTCTCAATGATTTTGTAAAAAGGACGAAGAAGAAGTATATCGTAGTGGCTCCTACGGGAATTGCCGCTATTAATGCAGGAGGAGTAACCATTCATTCCATGTTTGGGCTGCCTTTGAGAACTTTTTTACCCACTACAGACCGTATTGACGGAAGCCTGGCGAATAATATTGCCGATCTGATGCCTCATTTCAAGTACAGAAAAGATAAGCTTAAGCTTTTAAGAGAAATTGAGGTTCTTATTATTGATGAGGTTTCCATGCTCAGAG
This sequence comes from Chryseobacterium indologenes, assembly GCF_001295265.1. Classification (GTDB taxonomy): domain Bacteria; phylum Bacteroidota; class Bacteroidia; order Flavobacteriales; family Weeksellaceae; genus Chryseobacterium; species Chryseobacterium indologenes_A. Next base: position 269,829 of record NZ_LJOD01000003.1, read on the forward strand.
CCGATGTTCTGGATATGATGGATTTCTCACTGCGGTTTATAAGAAGAAATAACCAGCGCTTTGGCGGGGTTCAGATGCTGTTCATCGGGGACCTTTACCAGCTTCCGCCAGTGGTAAGGGATGAGCATATTTTAAAGATGTGCTATGATTCTCCTTTCTTTTTCGATAGCCTGGCAGTAAAAGATATTCCTCTTCTGACGATTGAATTAACAAAAGTGTACAGACAATCTGACGAGGAATTCCTTGAAATTCTGAATGCCATCCGTGACGGAGATACTGCGAACATAGACTTTGATCTTCTCAATGAAAGGTATGATCCCGATTTTGAAATGGGAAACGAGTCTTACGTTTACCTGTGTTCTCACAATAAAATGGCGGATGAGATTAACCATGAAAAGCTTGCTGAAATTAAAGTAACGCCAAGCACTTATGAAGCTAAACTCTTTGGTGATTTTAAAGAAAACCAGTTTCCGAATGAGCAGTTTTTAGAATTAAAGATCGGTGCTCAGGTGATGTTCATCAGGAATGATATTTCCGGAGAAAAAAAATATTTTAACGGAAAACTGGGTGAAATTTCAGCACTGGATGAAAACGAAATTAAAGTAATTCTGGACGGCAGCGAAAGAGAAATTACGGTAAAAAGAGAAGTCTGGGAACAAAAAAAATACTTCCTCGATACTGAAAAAAACATCCAGGAAGAAGTACTGGGAAGCTTTGAGCAGTTCCCGATCAAGCTGGCCTGGGCGGTTACCATTCATAAAAGTCAGGGACTTACTTTTGATAAAGTGATTATTGATGCCGGAAAAAGTTTTACGGCAGGGCAGGTATATGTTGCTTTATCGAGATGCCGTACACTGGAAGGCATTGTTTTAAAATCCAGGATTACTCCGGATGTTATTTTTAAGGATAACAGGATTCTTCAGTTTCAGGGTAATACGCTTGCCAATGATAATGTAGAAGCCATCCTGAATAAAGAAAAATATGATTACAGCATCCGAAAAGTGCTTCGTACGGTAAACTGCTTATGGTTTCTGAAAGAAGTGGAAGACTGGAACCAGCTGTCTGTGGTCACAAAAAATATAGATCATGTTAAAACCAATCAGCTGTATGTTCAGTTGAAACATGAAATTGTGAATCTCGGAAAAATTTTTGAAAAGCTGGAAAGAGTCATCTCCCAGAAGGTCAGCAATTTTATTGAACAGAAAGAAGAATGGTCTGAGATTGAAAATAAAACCAAAGGAGCCGTTAACTTCTTTTTCGTTGAGATCCGTGATAAGGTCTTTAATCCGCTGAAAGAATTTTATGCCGAGATTAAAGGAGCAAAAGGACTGAAGCAGTATAATGAGGAGTTCAGGAACTGGCTGGAAGATATTGAAGAGTACCTGAATAGCCTGAAAGAAGCCTATCTGCTGGAAACTAAACTTTTAGATGAAAAAAATGATAAGGAGGTAAGCATGAAAATTGCCAAGGTTCCTTCCCAGGTTCTTACTTTCCAGTTATTTGAGCAGGGAAAGACTATCGGTGAAATTGCTTTGGAAAGAGGACTGGTGAAAGAAACCGTTATGGGCCATCTGGCGAAGTTTGCCGAGCAGGGCCTGCTGGATATTGCGAGGGTAATTACCTCAGATAAAATTAAAACTTTTGAAACAGAATTCTATAGAAATCCCCATGAAACACTGTCCGAGTGGAAAAATGCACTGCCAAGCCATTTTGAATTCAATGAGATCAGGATTCTGATCAATCATTATAATTATAAAAAGGAAAAGAATTCATAAAAATTCTTTTCCTGCCTGAATTATATTTTCTCTGTCCGGATTTAAAAATTAGGATACATTGCATTGATCGTAAGGATGTCTCCCTCTGTAAAACCAACTCTGTTGTAGGTAAAAGTAGTATTGTCAGCTCTTATGATAGTAGGGAGCCCATTTTTTGAATAGGAATGTGGCCAATACATCATCATTGAATTAATATTGAATGGGCCTATATCTATGCCTGAATCATAAATCTCAAAATTATGGTATTCACTTTCCCTAATATTTTCCCATAGAATAGTAATATGATCATCTCTGTCCTGGCGGGCATGTTCGTGATAAAGTCCTATAGCGTGTCCCATTTCATGTATGATGGATTCTATAGAAATATGCTGATCCAGTGAAATATATTGTCTTCCTCCTTGATACCCAATAGCGGCCCATCCATCCGATCCAAAAGGGCTTCCAAAGATGAATTCAACATAATCGGGCTGATTGGTACGTGGGACCCATTGAACATTGGTTAGGTTATTATATTCATTCACTGCAATATCAATTTTATCTGCGTTAATAGTACCCATATTGTTGACAACAGTATAATAAACCACACCTCCCGGCCATCTTGACAAGGTGGCTCCTCCTTTTTTTTCTGAATTGCCCTCTGATAGCTGCTTGTCAGATAGTACAATGTCTCCCTGGAAAAAGTTCATTCCGTTTTTTCTTTCATAAGTAATGGTCTGGCCATTCAATTTTCCTTTTTTAATATTTTCAATATTAGAGGTGTTTGTCTGTACCTCCGTTACAGGTTCTTCGTTGTTTCCACTGCAGGATGTTAAAATTGCAGCAATCATAAAACCTGTAAAGATTGTTTTTTTTGCTGAAAACTTTTGATAGCTTTTGTTCATAATAATATTTTTAATGGTTTTGATAATTTATTTAAATGTGTATTATTGTGTGAATTTAATATTTATTTTTGATTTTTAATGAAATAATGATATTTTATATTTATATTTTGTTGTTAATTGATATTTTGTAAAATGTATAAAATGTGTGTGTTAAAAAGTAATCTAGAATATTTTTCATTGTTTTAAATTTTTATTAAAATTCATTTATAAAAACTATAGATAATGTTTAAAACTTTTCCAATAGTTTTTCCATGAACTGACCAATCGGTTTTATTAATTACAAAAAGTAACTAATACAGTTTTTAAGCTTTAAATTTGTTTGGTTTTAAACCTAAAATTTAAAATATGAAGAATTTTGAAATTTCTGTTTTGGATCTTGCACCGGTAAAGCAGGGGAAAAGCATTCATGATACCTTTCAGGACAGCTTGTCTTTAGCCAATCATACTGAAAGTTTACATTATAAAAGGTTCTGGCTCGCAGAACATCATAATATGGAAAGTATTGCCAGTTCGGCTACTTCCGTCCTGATTGGATTTATTGCCAACGGAACAAAAACAATAAGAGTAGGATCAGGAGGAATTATGCTTCCCAATCACAGCTCACTGGTCATTGCCGAACAGTTCGGAACTTTGGAATCTCTTTTTCCGGGAAGAATAGACCTGGGACTGGGAAGAGCCCCGGGAACTGACGGGCTTACCGCTCAGGCATTAGGCAGAAATCCTGCCATCATTAACGAACAGTTTCCAAGACAGATCCTGGAGTTACAACGGTATTTTTCTGAAGGAAATTCAGATGCGATGGTTCGTGCCATTCCGGGGGAAGGGCTTGATATTCCGCTCTATATCCTTGGATCAAGTACAGACAGTGCATGGCTGGCCGCAGAATTAGGACTGCCTTATGCCTTTGCGGGGCATTTTGCTCCGGAGCAGATGGAAATGGCATTTAAAATTTACAGAGAACATTTTCAGCCTTCAAAACAACTGGATGCGCCCTATATCATGGCATGTGTAAATGGTGTGGCTGCAGAAACTTCCGAAGAAGCCCATAAAATATCAACCACCTTATTCCAGGCATTTATCAACATTGTAAGAAATGACAGGAAACCTTTTGCTCCGCCGGTAGATGATATGGATGAGATCTGGTCCCCAATGGAAAAATCAATGGTGCTTCAGAAGCTGAGGTATACTTTTATCGGAGATCCATCTGAAATTGAACAAAAACTCAGGGATTTTCAGGAAAAATTCAATGTGGATGAACTGATCATCAATTCCCATATTTATGATCATCATAAAAGGCTGCGGTCTTATGAGATTTTCAGAGAGGCGGCAAACTCATTATCCAAAGCGTAACAAACCCTTTATATTAATTGGCAGATGCTTATTTTTATGAGTATCTTTGCACAAATAAAAAGTAAACATGTCTGAGATTAAATTAAATACTATTCCAGAGGCTATTGAAGACCTTAAAAATGGTAAAATAATCATAGTAGTAGATGATGAAGACAGAGAAAATGAAGGAGATTTTCTTTGCGCAGCGGAACTGACAACGCCGGAAATTATCAATTTTATGGCATTTCACGGAAGAGGGCTGATCTGTATGCCGCTTCCTGAAAAAAGATGTGATGAATTAGGCCTTGAAGTAATGGTAAGCAGAAGCAGTGATCCTAAAGAAACTGCTTTTACCGTATCGGTTGATCTCCTTGGAAACGGGACTTCTACCGGAATTTCTGCTGGTGACAGAGCCAAAACCATTTTAGCTCTGATGGACGAAAAGTCTAAACCTACAGACTTTATGAGACCAGGGCATATCTTCCCGCTACGTGCCCGAAAAGGAGGGGTTTTAAAAAGAGCAGGACACACAGAAGCTGCGATTGATTTAACCCATCTTGCCGGACTGAAAGAAGGAGGAGTGATTTGCGAAATTATGAATGAGGACGGAACCATGTCACGGTTACCGGATCTCTATGCTTTTGCACAGAAACATGATATGAAGATTGTTTCCATTGAAGACCTGATTCATTATCAGCTTAAAAAGGGTAACCTGATCGAAAGAATAGAGGAAAGAAAAGTGAAAACAGCTTACGGTGATTATGATTTCTTTGCTTTCAGGGAAACTTCAAACGACCAGATTCATTTTGCTTTGACAAAAGGAACGTGGACGGTTGACGAGCCTGTTCTGGTGAGAGTACAGTCTTCTGATTCTTATTTTGACGTTCTGACCAGACTGAATAACGGAGAAAAACCTTTATTGGAAAAAGTGACCAACATGGTGAATGAAGCCGGAAAAGGAGCTATTATCTTCATCAACAACGTCTCCAACTCTGAAAATACGCTGAGAAAGCTTCAACAGTTCCTGAACTATCAGGACGGGCAGGAGCAGCACCCTACTTTAGCGTACAACTACAGAGATTACGGAATCGGAACACAGATTCTGAAAAATCTGGGAATCAATAAATTCAAAGTAATCACTCAGAATCCGAATATCAAGCCTCAGGTTGGAGGATATGATGTAGAAGTGACTGAGCTGGTTCAGCTGTAATAAATAAACGAAAGGACAATAGTGAACCTGCCTGCTGTAAAGCTATTGAGACTATAAATTGTAAAAAGGTTTAGGATTTTTCTAAACCTTTTTTTATTTTTAAACCATGACCGGGCCTTTAAAAGAACATATCAGAAAATACATAGAGATTTCAGACGAAAAACTGGAAAAATATTGCAGCGCTTTTATTCTGAGGAAGATCAATAAAAAGGAATTTCTTTTAAAGGAAGGGGAGGTCTGCATGTATGAAGGGTTCGTTCTGAAAGGATGTTTCAAAGTATTCCGTACCAACGAAAGTGCAGATGAGCAGGTCCTGTACTTCGGTATAGAAGACTGGTGGCTTTCGGATATGGACAGCTTTATCAATCAGATTCCTTCACAGCTTAATATTCAGGCGATTGAAGACAGCGAAATTCTTCTGATTTCCAAAGAAGACAAGGAAAGGCTTTATCTTGAACTTCCCGAAATTGAAAGATTGATGAGGCTTAAATTTCAGATGTCTATTATTGCACTCCAGCGCCGGATTATCGATAATCTGAACAAGCCTTCGGATGAACGCTATCAGGATTTTCTTAGAGATTATCCTCAGATTGCTCATCGTCTGACCAACATTCAGATTGCTGCCTATCTGGGAGTAACCCCTGAATTCATCAGCAGAATCCGTAGAAAAATTGTCAATAAAACGTAAAGTTTGTTTAAAACCTGAGAAAAGAGTGTAGTATAAAAAGGCGGAAGTTATTTTAGAAGGAAAAAGTTAATCCGGGTTAAGACCCATTATAAGGAGTTCTACTATTCATCGAAAAAGCCGGAACTTAAAAAAGAACCGGCCTTGTTTTATATAAGACAGAACGTTAATTCCATCTTCCTTTTTATTTACAAACTTATCTCTTCAAAGTTTCTGAAACCATTAAGAAAATCTTTCACAGTCATTCTCTTTTTACCTTCAAGCTGTAATTCCTGTGGAAAATAAAGACCATCCTGTGTGTAGATTTTAAATTCATTTTTTGAAATATCAAGAGTTCCTGCCGGCCTTCCGTGATCTGTAATTTCAAATTTTCCGGCAAATATTTTTAATCCTTTTTCTTCTTCTCCAATTTTTAAAATGGTAAATGCCGCAGGATAAGGAGACATTCCAAGAATAAACTGATGAACTGCTCCGGACGGGGCATTCCAGTTGATGCGGGTATCTTCTTTAAAGATTTTATATGCATTTTTGGGCTGTTCTGTATTGGGTTGTGGCTTTTCTGTTATCGCATTTTCAGCAAGACCGTCCAATGTTTTTACAACAAGTGCCGAACCCATTACCATTAAACGATCATGGAGGCTTCCTGCATTTTCATCCGGCAGAATTTCAAGCTCCTCCTGAAGAAGGATATTTCCTTCGTCTATTTTTTCATTGATGAAGAAGGTGGTTGCCCCGGTTTTCTCTTCACCATTAATCACGGCATAATTAATCGGTGCTGCGCCTCTGTAATCAGGAAGAAGGGAAGCGTGAAGATTGAATGTTCCCATTTTAGGCATTTCAAAAAGAACTTTTGGCATCATTCTGAAAGCCACGACTACAAAAACATCAGCATCCAGCTTTCTCAGTTCTTCCAGAAATTCAGGATTTCTCAGCTTTTCAGGCTGGAAAACGGGAATATTATTTTCTACAGCATATACTTTTACCGGGGACTGGTTTATTTTCTGTCCACGGCCACTTGCTTTGTCTGCCACCGTTACAACACCTACCACTTTATGATTCGATAAATGGATAGCTTCCAGCGATGCTTTAGCAAACTCAGGAGTTCCTAAAAAAACAACTTTCAATGATTTCATAGTGCAAAGATAAGAGTTTGGGGCGAAAGTTACAGGTCCTGTATGGCACAGATCGGGAATGATGAATGAAATTTCAGGATTCGAGGTTGAGACTGTTATGTTCAAAGCTTAGGGTTACGCTGATAGTTTAAAGAATGCTTATCCATCTTCAATGACAACGTTATTTGCCATTCATTACTCATTACTCATGATTCAGAGCGTATGTCCTGAAATTCAACATTCTTACCTTTCCGGAATCCAGAAGAAAGATGAGGTTTTCCAGAATATTATTTTTAGAGTGATAGCTCAGCTGGATGGAAAGCTCTTCAATGGTTGCCGGATTTTTAGCCAGAATGCTGATGATCTGCTGGGAAATATTTTTTCCGAAGATCGACTGTTTATTTTTCTCACAAACAGAGCACTGGCCACAGTTTTTTGTATTCTTTTCCCCAAAATAAGTAAGGATAAGCTTCATTTTACAGTGGCTGCTGTTTTGAATATAGAATTTCATTTCTTCCCATTTCTGGATCTTGTTTTTTTGAATATGCTCAAAAAGTTTCCAGTAGGTCCCATTTACAGCTCTTTCATCACGGGGTTTAAGGAATTTTATGCTTGACAGGGCTCCATCCACATATTCCAGGTAATTTTTCTGCTGAAGTTCTTTCAGACGTTCCTTGATAAGCGGAACAGCTGTCCCTATTTTATTGCTTACCTGCTGTTCGCTGAACATTACTTTATGGGTGGTGATCCCTGAAATTGTACGCAGCATCAGTTCAATGAAATAAGCATCTTTTTGTACCAGCTGATCAATCTCATCGGGTTTGATGAGAAGTTCCAGAGAAGAAAGGCTTTTATTGTCGTTATGATAAATGATTTCCTGATTATGCAGAAAGTTGAGTACATTACTGATCTTTGCTCTGGAAAGTCGGGTGAAATTTTGTATTCCCTGAATATTAAGCTGGAAAACTTTTTCCGGAAGCTCATATTCTGCAACCTGGAAAATAGAGTAGAGGTAGCTGATGATTTTCAGGAACTCGGCTTTATTAGGAATCTGATTTTTTAAAATTTCATCAAAATTCATAAGTTCCTGCTGATTCCAAAGCATAAAGGCAAAGCTTTCCTTACCATCTCTTCCTGCTCTTCCGATCTCCTGATAATAATTTTCAAGAGAAGGGGCTGGGGAGTAGTGAATGACAAAGCGGACATTGTCTTTATCTATTCCCATCCCGAAAGCATTGGTAGAAATCAGAACATAGTTGTCGCTTTTATTCCAGGTGGCCTGACGGGTGTTTTTTTCTTTTGTGGTTAAGCCTGCATGGAAAAAATCTACATTTTTCAGCTGATTTTTCTTCAGGAACTCTGTGAGCAGTTCTGCTTCTTTTCTGGTTCTTACATAAACAATCCCTGAATCCTGAGTATATTTTAAAATATCAAATACCCGCTGGAATTTATCGGCAACCTCTTCTGTAAGGATTCTGATATTATCTCTCTTAAAACTTTTCTGAAAAATTGCCAGTTTTCTAAGCTCAAGTTTAATTTTAATCTCTTCAAGAACTTTGGGAGTAGCGGTAGCCGTTAAAGCCAGACATGGAATTTCCGGATGATTTTTTCTGAACTCTTTTATATTCTGATAGCTGGGTCTGAAATCCTGCCCCCATTCTGAAATACAGTGGGCTTCATCCACTGCAATAAAGGAAAGCTGGATATCTTCAATATTCTGAAGAAACTGACTGTTAGTAATTCTCTCAGGGGATATGTAAAGAAGCTTTGTAAGACCTTCCCTACAGCGGTCATAGATTGTTTCAGCATCATATTCATCAAGTTCGGAAGAAAGATATTCTGCTTCAATTCCCCGGGATTTAAGCTGATGAACCTGATCTTTCATCAGGGCAAGCAAAGGTGAAATGACCAGGCATGTCCCTTCTTTTAATAAAGCGGGAAGCTGATAACAAAGTGATTTTCCGGCACCTGTAGGCAGTAATACAAGATTGTCTTTCTCACTGATGACCGAATCGATGATGTCTTCCTGTGAATCTCTGAAATCGTCATAACCCCAAAAATATTTTAGGGTATCATACTTTAATTTTTGAAAATCCTGCTGAGAAATCATAGGGTAAAATTAAGGAAAGTATTACAACAAAAAAAGCCGTGCATGGCACGGCTTTGATATATTTACTAAAAGTTTATTATTTAGCTTCAAAGTAAACTCTTCTGTTGGCTCTGTTTTTCCATTCAGGGCACTTCGTAGCAGGTTCACATTCCGGGTATTTAAGGTCTTTTTCACCTTTACCAACTGCGTTGATCTTACCAGACTGAACACCGTTTTTGATCAGATAATTCTTAACGTTGTTAGCTCTTCTTTCAGAAAGTTTCTGGTTATAAGCATCTGTACCTCTTGTATCGGTAGCTCCTACTACATTGTAAGAACCGGTTGAAGAGTTGATGTAGTTAACCGCATTATTCAGGATTGGAGTATTTGACGGCAGAATTCGGTCAGAATTCAGATCAAATTCAATTCCTTCCAGTTTAGTTTCTGTTTCTACTACAGGTCCTGTTGTCGGAGCTGGAGTTGTAGGGCATCCGTTGTTTTCAACAGGTCCCGGAACTGTTACACACTTATCGTAAAGGTCAATTACACCGTCAAGATCAGTATCAAGAGCTACACCGGCACCGTCCACTCTTGCTCCTGCAGGAGTGTCAAGCTGTCTGTCCCAATCGTCGCAAACACCGTCGTTATCAGCATCACCTTTTTTACATACTTCAATATCCTGATCTTTGTTAGCCAGAACATCAAGCTTGTAATAGATTTCCTGAAGCGGATCATGCCACATTACGTGAGATTCGTGTTTCCCTAATTTCAATGAAAGCCCTAAAGTTGCGTTGAAGAAGTTATCAGATACCTGCTCCTCACGTTTATTGATGGTGCTGTATTTGTCACCTCCACCATCGAATTCATCATCTCCGGTTACTACATACATTAGTCTACCTTCAATATCAATTCTTCTGTTCACTTTGAATTTTAAACCGGCACCAGCCTGCATAAACATAGATCCCAGTTTGAAAGGCTTAACTTCTGTAGCAAGTCTTTGTCCTTTTATATCTTTCTGATAGGCTCTGTACGCAATAGTACCGATACCTGCATATCCGTGTAATGCCCATCTGAATGGAGAATGATTATCTACTCTTCTTAAAAGATTAGAGAAGTTAATATCTCCTAATAAGGAAATTGCATCATATTGAGTTCTTGCTCCTACTGCTGTAGCATCCGGGGCAGCATCTTTGGTGTTGAACCATCCCTGTCTTGTTTCTCCTCTGTCATATTGTAATTTTAAACCGAAAGCATGAGTAATAGCTTTGTCAATACTTACATATGCTGAGTATCCAAAAAGATTTTTACCGTTACCGTTTTTGATAGACGTTAAATCTGCTGATTGAATTAATGGCACCCCAGCACCAGCCGAAATAGACCAGTCATTGAATCTTTTAGACTGATTGGTAAATGGGGAAACGTTAGCAGAGCCGGAAGAAAAAGTATTTGGATACTGTCCGGTTGAAACTGCTGTTGAGTCTTGTGCATAACTGGCGGTAGGAACTGCCAGTGCTAATGCAACAACTGCTAAACTTAATTTCATAGTGTATTTTTTATTTAGTTAATTAAATGATTTCATTATACAAAGTAAGCGGGCTTACTTATTGGTTGGGCATCCATTGTTTTCAACAGGTCCCGGAACTGTTACGCACTTGTCGTAAAGGTCAATTACACCGTCCAGATCCATATCGAGAGCTACACCGGCACCGTCTACTCTTGCTCCTGCAGGAGTATCCAGCTGTCTGTCCCAATCGTCGCAAACACCATCATTATCAGCATCTCCTTTTTCGCATACTACAAAATCGGTCGTTGCATTTTCCAGAACGTTAACTCTGTAATAGGCTTCCTGAAGCGGATCATGCCATGCTAAATGAGAAGTGTGTTTTCCGATTTTGAAAGAAACTCCTAAATTCACAGTCCATGCATTATCTGATCTTGAATCACTGATCATATTATACTTCGCTCCTGGTTTAGATGTGTCATAATTAGCCGGGTCAGCCCATCCGCCGCCATCAAATTCATCATCTCCACTGATGATGTACATGGTTCTGGCTTCAATATCGATAAGCTTGGAAACTTTATACTTCAGTCCTAACCCGAACTGGTAGAATAGCGAGTTGATGTCGAAATCCTGTTTAATGAATAAAGGAAATCTTTTTGGGGTATTGCTCCATCTGAACTCGTCATTGTCATGAAGGGATGTTTTGTATCCCTGGAATCCAAGTCCTGCGTATCCATGGAAAGCCCATCTGTAAGGAGAATGATTGTCTACTCTTCTCAATAAATTGGATAAGTTGACATCTCCCATTAAGGCTACCTGATCATACTTTGTTGTTGCAGTCGCTACGCCTGCTGCAACACCTGCTGCACCATCCAACATGGCTTTCTGCTTGGTTTCACCTCTTTGGTAAATAAGGCTTACTCCAAACACATGGGTAATTTGCTTATCCACACTTACATAGGCATTATAACCCCAGTTTGTCTTTTTATCGTAAAAAGATCTGAGATCGGAATGAACCATAAATGCAGCACCTCCACCAACAGAAACAGACCAGTCGTTGAAACGTCTGGACTTATTATCAAATGGTTTTACATTAGCGGAACCTGAGGAAAAAGTATTAGGATACTCGGTAGACGAGCTTACTGTAGTACCTTCCTGAGCAAAAGCTGCGATAGGAAGTGTGGCCAATAATAATAAACCTAATTTCATACTATATGTTTTATGTTTTATTTTAGATAAAATCCTTCAATAATATTTTAGAAAAATCCCTTTCAAAAAGATGTTTTTTATGGGGAATTTCTAATCTTTCTGATCTGAAATTCAATTCATTATACTTAATGATGTCAATATCTATAATTCTATCACTATAGCCTCCTGATGATTTTGAATCATTAATTCTACCCATTCCAGCTTCAATATTCTTAACAAAATCAAGCAGTTGAATAGGCGAAAGACGTGTGAATATTATTGATGCAATATTACAAAAAATATTGGAACTGACAAATTCTACAGGTTCGGATGTCAGAAATTCGCTCAACTGTGAAATCTCGTTTCCTCCCTCCCTTATTTTTTCCAGAGCAAACTCTATATTTTTTTTTGGATCTCCAAGGTTACTCCCGAGTAACAAAATGACCTTATGCTGCGACATATTGGAAAATTGATTGATTTATGAGAAGTTTCTTTAAAAATGTCTTAGCAAATATAGTGGCAATTGTCCTATTATTTGCTGTGTTTTTCGTTTTTTTCATCATGATGCTTGTATTCGGCTCTATGGGTAGTGAAAAATCGGTTGTGGTAAAGAAGAATTCTGTACTTACGATTAACCTGAAGACCGATATTATTGATAGCCCTACTGAGGAAGATATGAGTCTATTCAATATCAGTGATAAAAACAAAAGTATTCTGCTGTATGATGTACTGGAAGCGATAAATAAGGCAAAAACTGATGATAATATTAAAGGTATAAGTATTGAGGCAGATCATCTCAACGCAGGAATTACCCAGCTTGATGATATCCGGAATGCCATTGAAGATTTTAAAAAGAGCGGAAAATTTGTTTATGCTTACGGAAATGCTGTTTCACAATCTTCTTATTATCTGGGATCCGTTGCTGATCAGTATTACCTTAATCCATCCGGAATGATAGAATTGAAGGGTCTGGCCACTGAGGTTACATTCTTCAAGGATTTTGCAGAAAAGTACGGGATTGGCATTGAAGTGATCCGTCATGGTAAATTCAAATCTGCGGTAGAGCCTTTCCTGAGAAATGATATTTCTCCTGAGAATAAAGAACAGCTGAGTACATTGTTGAATGATATCTGGAAGAATACATCAGCTAAAATTGCCGTTTCAAGAAAAATTGATACCGCCCAGTTCAGAATGGTGGTTGACAGCTTATATGGAATGATTCCTGAATTAGGATTGAAATATAAGCTTGCTGATAAACTGATTCAGAAAACAGAATATGATGAAATGATTAAAACTAAGCTGAGTCTAAAAGAGAAAGAAAAGCTGAACAAGATTTCTGTAGCTAATTATATCAGTTCTTATGCCGATGAAAATAAATCCGGGGAAAAAGTTGCTGTACTGTATGCTTCAGGATCTATCAATAATGGTGACGGATATAACGAGATCTTCTCTGAGAAATATGTTAAATATATCAAAGATCTTCAGAATGATGATAAAGTGAAAGCAGTTGTTTTCAGAATTAATTCACCAGGCGGAAGCGCTAATGCTTCAGATGAGATCCTGTTTGAGCTTCAGCAGCTAAAAAAGAAAAAGCCTTTGGTAGTTTCTTTCGGCGACTATGCTGCGTCAGGGGGGTATTATATTGCAATGGCTGCTGATAAGATTTATTCTGAGCCTAACACGCTTACTGGGTCTATTGGAGTTTTCGGAGTGATTCCTTATTATAAGGATATTGCCAATAAAAACGGAATTCGTTCAGATATTGTCGCGACTAATGCCAATTCACAGTATTATTCGGCATTGAACGGAGTTTCTCCATACGGAGTAAGCCTGATTACCAGAAGTGTGGAAGGAACGTATAAAAGATTTGTTCACTTTGTGACTCAAAACAGAAAGCAGACTTTCGAGCAGATCGACAGTGTGGGAGGTGGAAGAGTATGGAGCGGAACCCGTGCCAAGCAGATTGGTCTGGTGGATGATCTTGGAACATTAAATGATGCCGTAAAATTTGCAGCACAGAAAGCAGGTCTGAAGTCTTACCACATTGCTTCCTATCCTAAAAAGATGTCTCCGTTTGAGCAGATCTTCAAGGATCTGAATGAAGATGAAGTTTCAGCAAGAATCATTAAAAATAAGATTGGAAAAGCCAATTATGAAATTCTTCAGCAGATCACGGATAAAAAACTGCAGTCTGAGGTGAAGATGGAAATGCCTTATCAGATCAAAATCAACTAACTAAATTATATTGTACAAAAAATCCCGGACCTGAATTTCAGATCCGGGATTTTATTTTTTATAGAATGAGCTAGCTTTTCTTAGTGGCCATTCCGTATATCCAGAGAATGATCAAAGCACCTCCGATGGAAAGGATCCAGCTGCGTGGATTCCAGAAAGAAGTAACGTCTCCCCAGTGTAGAACATAAACTCCTATAGCACCACCAACGAATGCTCCCAGAATTCCTAAAATAATAGTGATAAGCCATCCGCCTCCCTGTGTTCCGGGCATAATCATTTTAGCGATTGCTCCTGCAATAAGACCGAATAAGATCCATGTTAAAATTCCCATAGTTGCAAATTTTTTAATTGTTAATATTTAATTGATCTGTTTTGCTAAGTTAAGGGAAAACATGATAAAAATCATCTTTTCTTGAAAAATGAATCAACAAATTCCGTACCATTGAAAAGCTGCAGGTCCTGCATTTTTTCGCCTACACCAATATACTTTACAGGGATCTGGAACTGATCTGATATTCCGATAACAACACCGCCTTTTGCTGTGCCATCCAATTTTGTAACGGCTAAGGCATTCACTTCAGTGGCTGCTGTAAACTGTTTAGCTTGCTCAAAAGCATTCTGTCCGGTAGAACCGTCAAGAACAAGCAGGATTTCATGAGGAGCATCAGGAATGACTTTCTGCATCACTCTTTTTATCTTGGAAAGTTCATTCATAAGGTTGATCTTATTATGAAGCCTTCCTGCTGTATCAATAATCACAACATCTGCATCCTGGGCAACAGCACTCTGTACTGTATCGAAAGCTACAGAAGCCGGATCAGATCCCATATTCTGTTTTACAATCGGAACTCCGACCCTTTCGCTCCAGATTGTGAGCTGGTCAACAGCAGCAGCTCTGAAGGTATCTGCCGCTCCAAGAACCACTTTTTTGCCTTCAGATTTGAACTGATGGGCAAGTTTACCAATGGTTGTTGTTTTTCCTACTCCGTTTACCCCTACCACCATAATGACATAAGGTTTTTTGGAGGTGTCTATATTTCCGGTTCCGGCATGAGGGTTTTCAAGAAGAAGCCCTGAGATCTCTTCACGAAGGATCTTATCAAGTTCGTTTACCCCAACGTATTTATCGCGGGCTACACGTTCTTCAATTCGTTCTATGATTTTAATGGTAGTGGAGGCGCCTACATCGGATGCAATCAGTACCTCCTCCAGGTCATCCAGTACTTCATCATCTACTTTGCTTTTACCGACTACGGCCTTCGTCATTTTTTCAAAGAAGCCCTGGCTGGATTTTTCCAATCCTTTGTCAAGTGTTTCTTTTTCTTCTTTCTTGAATATATTTTTAAACCAACTCATAGTTTATTCTTATTTGTTTTTAACAACAGCTGTGACTTCTGTTTCTGTCAGGATTTCATCTCTGAATAGCCGGCTTACTTTCACAAGGCTGATTACCGGAGGATTCTTAGGATTGATATATCAATCTCTGACTTTTCTGAAGTCTGGTGCTTTGGATATATCTTTAATGAAGATCCCCGGCTTTATAATATCTTTTCGTATCCCTCCGTACTCTTTCAGAATGTTCTCTGTATTTTTGAAAACCTGTTCTGTGTGCTTTTCTACATTGTCTCCCGCCAGATTGCCTTCTGCATCCAGTGGAACCTGCCCGGATAAAAGAATCATTCTGGAATTTCAGCAGTCTATGCTTACTGCCTGTGATACTCCTTTTATGCTGAAAACTTTTGACGAACTTTTAGATTTTGTCTGAGTCGTTGTTTTCTACTGAATGAAAATAGAGAAACCGCTGTGAACACCAGAACAAGAATCCTTTTCATAGTTTACTGATTAATAATCCGGTGAACAAAGATAACAAAAAAACTACCCAAAATATGAGTAGTTTTTTATATTGTAAATAAAGTGTGGATTATTTTTT
The DNA here is from genome assembly GCF_001295265.1 of Chryseobacterium indologenes. GTDB lineage: Bacteria > Bacteroidota > Bacteroidia > Flavobacteriales > Weeksellaceae > Chryseobacterium > Chryseobacterium indologenes_A. Next base: position 285,764 of record NZ_LJOD01000003.1, read on the forward strand.
CAAATAACCATCCACTTCGTCTGCATTCATTACTTTTTCTTCGAAAACGTAAGCTCCTGACTTAGAAGACTTAACCATCTTCACCACTTTGGTCATTTTCTTAGACTGACCACTTTGTAGGGTTGCTACTACTTTCTTTGCCATGGTAAATTATTATTTATAAATTACTTGATTTCTTTGTGAACAGTATATTTCTTAAGAACCGGATTGTACTTTTTAAGCTCCAATCTTTCTGTTGTGTTCTTTTTGTTTTTAGTAGAAATGTATCTGGACATTCCTGCCATACCGCTTTCTTTGTGCTCTGTACATTCAAGGATTACTTGAACTCTGTTTCCTTTTTTTGCCATGATTCAATTACTTTTTAATCAATCCGTTTCTTACAGCTCTTTCTAAAGCCTCTTCGATTCCAATCTTGTTAATCACTCTCAATCCATGAGCTGATACTTTCAGTGTAACGTGCTTATCCTGCTCCGGAAGGTAAAACTTCTTCTCTAATAAGTTAATTTCAAAACGACGCTTCGTTTTGTTATTAGCGTGAGAAACGTTGTTACCAACCATTGCACGCTTTCCTGTTATTTGGCAAATTCTTGACATATCTCGATGTTCTTATTTGTATAATATTTGAGAGTGCAAAATAACGAAGAATTTTTTAGATAGACAAATCTTTTGGAAAATATTTGCAAATAACTGGCTGATTAATAATATTGAATTTTAAAATACCCGAAATTCTGAGATATTCAGCCCAATAAGGGTGATATATTTCATGTAACCCTGCTCTGGGACGGAGAAACAAATGTTTTATCTTTGTTTTTAATTAATCTAAATAAAAATAATATGACGAGGATTTGTATTCTTTTATTGATGCTTCCGGTAGGGGCTGTAGCTCAGAATTATGCTGAAATTCAGACGAGTATGAAGAACTTTTATTATGGATCTGCGGATGTGGCAGATATGGATAATGATGGTAAGCCGGATGTAGTAATCAACGGAGCTGTAGATACAGATGGTGATGGGCAGGCTGATGTTTCTTATAATGAAATGTATAAAAATAACGGGATATCATTGGTGCCTTACGCAAACGTTGGAAATGATGCCAACCATTTAGGAGATATTCAATTCATTGATTTTGATAATGACGGACTGCTGGATATTATTTCTACGGGCTTAAGCTATACGGATGTCGTGAACTACAAACATTACCGGTTTAAAAATACAGGAAACGGACTGGTGAAAGAAACCGTACTTCCCGGGAAAATCTACGGTTCTATGGAAGTCATTGATTTTGATCATGACGGTAAACAGGATTATTTGATCAACGGAACGCAATATGTGGAAGGAACCGGATTTATCAACGAGCTGGATTACTACCGGAATACGGGAACCGGTTTTGAACTGACAAAAGGCTGGATGGAAGGAACACAAAACGGCAGCTTTAAAATGGTTGACCTGAATAACGACAATCTTCTGGATCTTGTCATTTTAGGAACGAATACGGGTAGTGCTCCATTATTTAAAGTCTATTTAAATGAAGGCGGAATCCTGGAACTTTCCCAGGATTTCAATGCGCTGTCCAGTGGGAAGCTTGATTTTGCCGATTTCAATGCAGACGGTTATCAGGACATAATAGTTTCCGGAACTGATCAGAATGATGCTCCTTATTTTGCCGTTCTGATGAATGACGGAACAGGATATCTTACTGAACAATTGATCAATACGCCGGAAATTGCAGATGCATCCATAAGCGTTGGTGATCTCAACAATGACGGTTATTATGATTTTATCATTTCAGGAAATGATGAAGATACCAATGCTGTTGTTAAAACTTTTTTATTCAATCCTTCCAACCAGGGATTTATTGAAAATATACCTACAGGTTTGCACTATTTAGGAGGTACAGGTTTTATTAATCTACTTGACTTTGACAATGACAACCGTCTGGATGTTTTATTGGCCGGATTTGATTGGGCAGATTCGGGCTATCCTTCACTTACTAAAATCTTCAGAAGCACTTCTCCGGAAGTGAACCAGAAACCTACACCTCCTGCAAACCTTAATCTTACAAAAAACGGCAACCGTTTTCATTTTTCATGGAACGGAGCAACAGATGATAAAACTCCTGTAAATGCATTGCGGTATGAAATTAAAGTAGGCTCTGCACCGGGAACCTCAGATGTTGCTAAATATACTGTAACAACACCTTCCTGGTTTCTGGATCTTGACCCTTCTGTTCAGGATGTCTACTGGAGTGTACGGTCTATTGATGCTTCAAAAGCATATTCAGATCCTTCGGTTCAGGGAACACTAACGCTGGCGACCCGGGAAGTGAAAACCGGAAATCAGATTTCTGTTTATCCTAATCCGGCATCAGATAAGGTATTCATCAGGGGAGAAAAAGTTTCAGAGATTGGAATGTATTCAATAGATGGAAAAAAACTGAATATTACTCTGGAACAGGACCAGACCATTAATATTTCACATCTTCCGAAAGGTACTTATCTTTTACAGTTGAAAATTAAAAACGAGATAACCACTCAGAAACTTATTATTAAGTAACCTAAATCATTCTATCATGAGAAAAGCCAGACGTCCAGCTGGCTTTTCTTATAAACTGCTTTCCTACAGATCACACTGATTTCGCAGATTTTTCTTTGAATGCTCAATACTGTAAGAATATTTTATAGGCTGTATAAAAAGGGGTAAGATTTATCTCCGATAAAATTTTTATATCGCTGAATACATAAAAATCGTAGATTTTTATTCTTATATGAACTTTTATACGCAAAGCATTTATATATCTAAAGTGTCAAAATCTTTTGTGGCTTAAGAAATTCTCTCAGAATACACCAATTACTGATGTCATAAACAGCTGAAAATTTTGGTTTTCGTATGCCTTAAAAGCATTATAACGGTTCAAACCCTTGTGTCTATAGCATTTTCCAGAATTTTTCTGAGCTATTAAAGTATAGATTCTAAGTGTTTAAAATTAAGCTTTCTTCGTTCTGTTTCTAAACTTTTCAATCAGGAAATAGAATAATAAAAAACCTAAGGCAAAGATGGAGAATCTTGAAAGCAGATCTCCGGCTCTGGTATAGAACGTCATGGTATCATACAGGTTGACTTTGGCAAATAAGGTGGTCTGATCTCCATAAAAAGTATCGGCAGTCACTTCACCTCTCGCATCAATATGGGCAGAAATACCACTGTTGGCAGCACGGGCAATTTCCCTTCTTGTCTCAATGGCTCTAAGTCTGGCGTAGGAGAGAAGCTGTTTGTGTCCTTCAGTAACGCCCCACCATGAGTCGTTGGTCATGATGCCCAGGAAATTGGCTCCTTTTTTTACATAATCAGTTGTAAATTCGCCATAGATGCTTTCGTAGCAGATAATAGGGGCCATTCTTCCTTTATTGTAAGGATTGGTGAAGGCCATTCTTTCTTTATCGGTACCGAGAGAGGCAACAGTTCCGCCAAGATTAAGCATGGCATCTCCTAAAAGCGGCTTTAAAACACTCATATAAGGGAAGATTTCAACTCCGGGAACCAGTTTCCCTTTATGGTAGACCTGAATTTTCTGCTGTGGAGCAAGTTGTACTGCTGTATTGTAACTTTCCACCCATAAGCCCTGATTGATCTGGTAGGCTTCTTTCGGAATGTTTTCTTTTTCAGAATAAAAGCGGTGCGATGAAATCCCGGTAGCAAAAACAGCACCTGGATGTAAAGCTAAAAATCCTTTAAGATTATTTAAAAGCAGGCTCTTTTCAAAAGCCGTCTCAGAGATAGATCCTCTTCCCGGAAGGGCTGTTTCCGGAGCGATATAATAATCAATCTTTCCTTTCGAATTATTTTCAGCTAAGGTCAGCAGGTCATTCTGGATCGTAATACTGTCCTTTGAATATTTTTCAGCATAAGGATCGAGGTCAGGCTGCAGCATTAAAACATTCACCTGCCCTGATGGTTTCTCATCAAAGCTTCTGTATTTCATCAGGGAAATAATCATCGGAAGAATGATTAATCCCGCTAGAATGGAAGAATTTTTGATGAGATCCTTTCTCTTTCTTCCTGCTTCCCAGGTTCTTAGAGTATAGAAAACCAGCACATTGATCAGGAGTATCCAGAAGCTTCCGCCTGTTGCTCCCAATGTATCATACCATTGAATCAGCTTTGGGTATTCGGCAAAAACGTTTCCTAAATTCAGCCATGGCCAGGTAAGCTCCCAGTTCAGATGGAATTTTTCAAAACTCATCCATATAGCAATCAGAAACCCTAATCCCCAATAGGTTCCCTGTGCATTTTTATACCAGTGATAGCATTGAAATACCAGTGAATATAAAAATGAATTGACGAGAACCGGAAATAAAACGGCCATCAGCGAGTGGCTTCCGTCAGGATTCTTTGATCCGTACAGCCAGCCGGTGGTTACCACATTCCAGATCACAAAACATAAATAGGAAAGCCCGAAGACCATCCAGCTTTTTCTTTTGTAAGAAGAGAATTTGGAAATTCCGTGTTCCATCATCAGGAGAGGAACAAGGGCAAAAAATATAAAAAACGGAACACCGTAAGTCGGCCACGAAACGGAAAGGAGCATCGCTGAAATGAGCGTAAGTAGAACGTATTTCATTAAATTAATTTAACACACAAATTTAATGTTTTTGAAATGAATAAATTTGCAACAGATGTTAAAGAAATTATATAAAATTGTAATCATTCCCTACATTCTTGTACTGCTGTATCTCATGTTCCTGGGAATGGGCAGGTTTCAGTATGAGGATAACCAGATCCGGATAGAACCTGTTTTTTCTACATTATGGTTTATTCAGGATAATATTGTATGGACCAATACGGTGATGATTGTTTTAGGAAATATAATCATGTTTATTCCTTTTGGCTTTCTGGGGTGGATTTTTCCCAACCTGATAAATCTGAAACCATTGTTATATACCTTTGTCTCTTCTATTGTGATTGTAGAAGCCATGCAGTATTTTACCAGAATGGGTATCTTTGAGGTAGATGATATCATGCTGAATACATTCGGGGTTTTTCTTGGATGGCTGCTCCGCCGTTTCTTAGAACGGAAGTTTAGCCGTTTAGTTCTTTAGCCCGTTTCTCAGCATTTAAAATTCCGCTTTTTAAGATCTCTTTAAAATTGTTTTCCTCAAATGTTCTGAGAGCAGCTTCTGTGGTACCGCCTTTGGATGCAACATCTTTGATCAGTTCCTCCAGACTTTTTTCTGAATTGTTGATCAGATGGTAGGCTCCAAGCATCGTCTGCTTCACAAAAAGTTTGGAAAGGTTTTCATCAATACCCATTTCAACACCGGCTTTAATCATGGCATCGATGATGTAATAAAAATAGGCAGGGCCGCTACCGGAAAGGGCTGTAACACCGTTCAGCAGGTCTTCGTTTTCCAGGTAAACAGATCTTCCGGTGCTGTTCAGCAGTCTTTCTATGCTGATCAGCTGGCTGAAAGAAATGCCTTCTGCAGCAGTATATCCCGTAATACCCATTCCCAGAAGGGTAGGAGAGTTAGGCATAGCTCTTACCACCAGACGATGGTTCAGCAGATTCTGAATTTTTTCAATGGTAATTCCGGCCATGATGGAAAGAACCATTTGATTCTCTTTTAATGAAAACCGGATATTTTCTGTGGTATATTGAAAATCCTGAGGTTTTACGGCAATAATAACAAGATCGGCATCCAGCTCTTCAGTTTCATCAAAGGTGGAAATTTGCGATTTTGGAAATTCTTCAGCTATTTTCGGAATTTTGGACTGGCTTCTTGTAATCAGATGGAGATTTTCAGGCTTGATAAGCTCATATTTCAAAAAAGATTTTGAAAAGGAAAGTCCCATATTGCCGGCGCCCAGAATTGCTATTTTCATATACTGTGTTATTTTTTTAACGAAAATAATATTTTTTCATCATAAGCCGGAGATAAATAAGAAAATGTGCCTCTTTTTACCTTATGTAGTACTTTGTTAAGTTTATGCCTTTGTTTATCTTATTTATGGAGTATATAAGTATTCTTTGTGTACCCTTGAAATATTTCAATCCAATTTCTGACAAAAAAAGTCCGGAATTGTACCGGACTTTCTTCAATTATATTCGTTTAAAACTATTCCACAGGAAATTCCGGTCTTCTCATTTTGAATTTTGTTCCGGAAAGGGATTCAAGGAAAGCAACGAGAGCCTTTTTTTCCTGAGGGGTTAATTTTAAAGGTTTCAGTAAAGGATCGGCTGAAGGGTAATTCGGGTCCAGCTGTTTCTTTTCAGGAGTAGGGTCCATCATATGCATTCCGCTGTCATAGATGTTTACAATACCTTCCAGATCCCCGAACAGACCGTTGTGCATCCACGGCTGGGTAAGCAGAAGGTCTCTCAGCTGAGGGGTTTTAAATTTACCGATGTCTTCAGGTTTTTTAGTCACATTATACAGCCCCAGATCTTCGTATTTTCTTTTGTAATACGTCAGTCCGATATTGTGGAACGATTCGTCGGTAAGATACTGTCCGTTGTGGCAGTTCATGCATCTTGCTTTAGTCCGAAAAACATGCATCCCATAGATTTCTTCATCGGTTAACGCATTATGTTTGCCTTCCAGGAATCTATCGAAACGGCTCGGTTGGCTTTTGATGGTTTTCTGGAAATCAGCAATGGCTTTCACAATCCTGTCATACGTTACTTTATCATCACCATAAGCATTTTTGAATAGCTGGGTATAGCCTTTTATGGTCTGGATCTTGGCAGGCAGGGTTTTTACATCCATGGCCATTTCGTGATGGGCACCAAGAGGTCCTGAAGCCTGCTCTTCAAGGGTTTTGGCTCTTCCGTCCCAGAAAAATGACTGTCTTTCCGCAATGTTAAAGAGTGACATAGTATTTCTGTTGCCCAGAAGATGATTATTTCCCAGAGCGACACGTCTGCGGTCTGACCAGCCCATTTCCGGGTCGTGGCAGGAGCTGCATGAAATCTGGTTGGATTGGGAAAGTTTAGGATCAAAGAACAGCATTTTTCCTAAAATGATATTTGGCTTATCCTGCTCTGTAAAATAAGCGGAATCAAATTGAATAGGCGCAAATTCTTTCCATTTTACCCCGTAATCGATGGTGGGTTTCGGCCATTCTGAAATTGCTTTTTTATAGCTTTTTACAATATCTTCAATGGTCGGGTCCTGAACTTCCATCAGGTCCTGACCTACTTTCGGGGTAAAGCTTAATAAAATAAATATAACGATACCTAAAGCTCCGAATATTCCTTTTCTCATGTGTTAAAACGTTATTCCTATGCTTGCGCCTGCAAAATTGTTGTTTTTCTTCTGGATTTTTTGTGTCTGGTACTGTGCGCCTACAAAGAAGGCAGGCAGTTTTTTCAACTTAAAATCATATCTAAGCACCGTTCCGAAAGTGGTAATATCACTGGCCTGGAACAGATAATCCTGAAGTACCCATTCGTCAACAGCTGCATTTCCGGCCGTACTCAAAGCATTGATGGACTTATTGACTGTTCTTTTATAAAAATATGGCTGGAAAGTAAGAACCTGACTGTTACTTATCTTCTGACGGTAATCCGCATTTAATCCGAAATAAGAATACACAAACTTCTGTCCGGAATTCGGATAAAGCCTGCGTTCCTTAATTTCTTCATATTCAAAAAACGGAGTTGCCGTAATGGTAAAATTATCCTGGCTGTACTGGTAAAGACCTTTTACGGAAGCTGTATAATTTTCTCTGCGGTAAGCTTCTCTTTTGAAAAGCTGGCTCAATGATGCCGTATTCATGGAGTAGCCGTACTCAGATCCTGTTTTCCGGGAAGCTGAATATCCGGCTGATATTCCCAGCCTGTGTTTTTCCGCAACATTGAAGAATTTTGCCCCTTCCAGTTCAAAGGTTTCATTTTTCAGCTCAGACAGGTCGAAATAGCTATTGGTTTCATTATCCCCTTTGATATTGTTTGAGGTTCCGGCTGCAGCCTGAAAATAAAAATCTTTTCCCTGTTTGTTAGAAATCTGAATACCGCCTTTATAGGCAAATTCTTCATACGTATTGGCAGGTCGGGTTCCCCCGTTAAACAGGTAATTGGAAAAGCCAAAACCTGACATCATGTATACATAAGGTCTTCCCAGCAGACTTTGAAACTGAACGGAATTGTTTTGGGTGTATTTGTTGAATTCACCGAAAATTCCCACTTCATATTCCCTGAAAACTTTATAACTGACTCCTGCATTCACCCGAAGGTCAGAAGTGGTGCTTTTCATCCGCGGATCTTTTGAGCGGTAACCCATCTGTGCCGAATAGCTAATCTGTCCGGCTACTGTCCATCTGTTCATATTCTGCAGGTACCCGCCGGCAAACTGATAGCGTTCAAGATTCAATTTTCCACCTACGGAATCTGCAGTGATGTAAGGAGCGATACGTTCGTAATCCAAAGTTTCGTTCCACTTCACAGAACCTGTTTTTAAATTCTGATAACTTGCATTTCCCCAGACAAAGCGGTTCGGTTTCAGCTTTTGAAAAGACCGGGCTTCTACTGTTAAGCCTTTGCTGCCGTTTCCGAGCTGCTGCCGGTAAACTTTTTCCTTATTGTCGTGGTAGCCCACCCCGAATTCCGAAAATGAAGAAGAGCTGTAACCCGACATGGATGCCGGGTTATAGTAATAATTATTTCTGAAAGCCCTTTCCTGACTGTACTGATTGCTGAGGGTTTTAAAAAGGCTGAGACTGTCCTGAGCCTTCATGGTAAAGGAAATTCCGACCAGCAACAGGCAGACAGACGTTTTGGTATGTAACATAATTAGCTGTTGAATATCAGATGTTGTCTTAATGAACGATACCGTCTCTTAAACTTGGTTGAGAATCCTTCACAAAATCATTCGTTGAATTGTTGGTGTCCATATAAAGGTTTTTACCGTTGGACATCTGCCCGGTTACCTTACGTCTTACCGATTTTCCGAAACGGGTAGGGTCTTTATCAATTGTTCCTACAGAAGTCCATCCCCCGTCGATACTTGCAGAAGTCAGAGTATGCGCAAATTTTGAAGAAACACTGTTGTTTACCCCGTCAATAATCCATGAGTTAGGGATAGAGTAAGCACTTTTTGAAGTAACACCACCGGCACTGTTGATGTAAGTATAATCGTATTTATTTTTCTGTAAGAAGCTGTCCTCAGTTTCTCCAAACGGGAAGCGGGCAATAACATAACTTTCAAAGCCACGGTCATGCAGGAAAAACATATTATAGTTCATCTGTGAATAGATCACTTTTGCATTCGGAACAGAGGGGTTGTCTACCTGTCCTAAGGCCGGATTGGTGGAAGGATATTCAAAGTTGGCATTGTGAAGGTCGTAAGCGGTGCTCGTTTGTGCCTTATGATTGATGGCATTGTCAGCAATAACGATGAAGTCTCCTGGTTGTACAGGATATTCAGTACCCGATCCCGGAAGTACCATCACGGCTTTTACAGGGAACGACAGGTTTGCATTATATGGAGTTGGGTTTTTATCCTCTGTGGTAAGGAATTCAGACTGTCCAAGGATCAGTTTGTCAGCATATAATACGCTATTGGTGTTATTGGTTAATTTAAAATAACGTCCTGAATTATAGTTTTTTCCGTCAGCCGTTTTAATTCCTGTAAAGAAAACCTCCTCAATGATAAAGTCCTCATGAAACTTTTTGATGATTAAAGGAATATTAAGATTGGTGGCAGGTAAGGCAATATCAGTCTGTGCCATAGCGCCCACAGATACTTCTTCATTACCGGAAATAATAGCGCCGTTTACCGTAATCTTATAGGAACCGTATGGTAAGGTCAGGGAGTAAGAATTAAGATTCTTAATGGTTTCCCTTCTCACAGCACCTGTATTTACTTCCTTGATCTCAAGATCTAAGCTAGTATAGGATGAAATATTTTCACCTGAGAAAGACAGTGTTAAAACCCCTGCCTGAGTAGTAGTGGTTCCGAAATCATCACTGGAGCATGATGTTACCGTAAATGTAGCGGTCATCATAGCAGCTAAACTTAGCAGTAAAACTCTTTTTTTCATTTTATTATTTTTTTGTTTTAAAAATTGTAGTTCAGTTCCATCCCGAAATAGGGAGTGTTGGCTCCTTTTCTGTAGACCGTTACATTGTTGAAAACATAAGGCGAGCTGTAATTGAAGAGCCTGTTGACAAATAGTGAAGTCCGTAAAGCTTTATAAATACTTTTGGTCACTTTTATATTTCCTGTAATGGTAAATGTCATCAGGGTGTCCATATTATCGGTAACTGAGACATTTCTTACCAGCCATTGTTTATAGATATCCGTTCTGTCTGCATCGGTGAAAGGGTGAACTACACCATCCATTCCGTAATATGCGATGGGCTCGGCAATTCTCCGGTCATTTCTTCTGTGGTCGTAAATATTTCCCTGTAAAGAAGCTGAAACAATCAGATCAAGGCTTGGCAGGTAAGTATCTATTAAAAGATTATAATTGATATTGGAGTTATTATAGCCGTCATCATTTTTATAAATTCCATAATAAGGGAATGGTCCCAGTCCGATAGAAGCATTAGGTTTGAATGTAAACGGCACTGAGTTTCTGTACTGGGTTTTAAACCATGCTCCGGTAAGAGTGAATCTTGTGTTGATCGCCTTGATCCTGGGTGAAGTATATCCGAACTCAATTCCCTGTTTTAAAATCTGGCTTCCGTTCTCATCTACAAAATATTCCCCGAAGATGCTTTTCAGCTCATAAGGTACGCTGGTAAGATCCGGTCCGTTGGTCCATTGGGAAAGGTCTACCTGCGATGCGTCATATTGTTTGTAAGTGTGTACAACGGTGTGCTTCATTTTACGGAAACCGTTATTCATATCTTCCTTAAAGTAAGCCATAAAGAAGTCATGATTTCTGTAGCTCAGATCCAGCCTGATTTCTTTCTTTACACTTTTTGCCGCTTCCAGTTCTTTGTTCTCCCTTGACTGTACATACGTCATGAAGTTCACGTAGCGGTACTGCGAGTCATTATGGTAATAATTCAGCTGGGTATAGTCCCAGTATTCTCTGTTGGGGTACAGCATCAGCATGGTAGGGCGTTTGTAGAACTGTCCGTAGCCTAATGTAATATCCGTTTTCAGGGGATAATTGTTAATGGTAAGATGGGGCAGGCTGTACTGGAAATTCAGTCTGGGTTCTGTAAGCACTTTTTTGCTGATGGCAAAAGAAGGATCGATGCCCATACTTTTTGAAAATCTTAACCCCGCATATAAAGTGAATTTATGGCGGTCTAAGGAATAGCTCATCTGATCTCCGACAAAAGCAGACAGCAGGCTGGAAGCCGGAATGTCATTATAAGGTCTCGGTCTTTCTATTCCTGAACTGGCAGACGGGGGTGTTTTCATATCATAAACAAGTCCTTTTCCGTTGTTTTTTGAATATCTCCAGTCAAGTCCGGCTTCGTACTGATGGATGATTCCCGCAGTTTTCTTAGTACCGTTTGCCTGAAAAAAAGTTGTAATGTCCAACGGTTTCCCTTCTGTGGAAAATTCAGTTACATAGCGTAAATCAGGAAAATATCCCACGTTTTCTCCCTGTTCTGTGGCTAATGAGAATGATCTCGGACCGGAAAGCTGTACCAGCTTTCTCTGTTCTATCTTTTCAAATCCCTGACGGATTGCCGTGTTCAGAGTTAATTTATTGAAGAAAGCATTTTTATCCAGCTGATAGATGAAATTATTGGTAAGACTGATCTTCTGATTATTAGATTCAAATTTATCTGTTGAAGGATACCCGTTATCAGGATCATATTTTTTATGGTCAACATTAGAGGAAAAATCAATATTGGATCTCCATTCCAGAGGTCTTGCCCAAAGAGTAGATGTTTTCCTGGAGCGGATGGAAGCCGTGATACGCTGATAATTCTCAAAATCATCTGTAGGATCAGATTTGGAATCCAGGAAATCCGCACTGGCGCTTAATTGCCATTTATCCGTGATCCTGAATCCTTTTCCTACATAATATTGTTTACTGAATCCGTCTGCTTTAAATCTGGCCTGAAGGGGAGAGTGTCCTACCTTACGCTCGATCTTGATCAGTCCCGAAGTGAGATCACCGTAAGATGCTGAAGGGATCCCCCGGATAACCTCTACTTTTTCAATGTCATTGGTGGAAATGGTTCTCATATCTACCCCTGAATACGCCGTTTCACGATATTCCCCGGCTTTGCCGAACTGCTGGGTATCCACAGAAACCTGCATATCTGCATTGGAATTGATGATGTTGTCATCAATCATAAACTGAACACCTAAAGATGAGGTTTTATATTCGCTTCCGGAGTAACCGCCTGTGTTTTCGCGGAGTGTTGCCCTGTTGTTACCATTAAGGGAAGGTGTTTTGGCCAGCCCTCCTGGAAGAAGCTCCATCAGGTCACTGAAACTGGATGGCTGAAGGTGTTCCATTGCCTGTCTGCTGATAATGGATTTTGTGGTGAGGCCTTTTCCTTCCTTGGAAAATACCACTACTTCTTCCAGTTTGTTAACTGGTAAAAGCTTTACCGTGATATGCTGTCCTGAGATAGCAGAAATGCTAATTTCCTTTTCCTGATAATCGGAATGAATGATCCTGATATGATGCTTACCCCCTGAAACCGAAACAGAAGCCGTTCCGTTTTTGTCTGTAGTGGCAGAAATCCCATCTACTGTAACAGAGGCTCCATTGAGCTCCTTATTATTTTCATTGAAAACGGTAATGGTCAGTTGCTGTTTTTCACTTTGGGCGTAGATAAGCGGAGTGCTTAGCATGAAAAAGAAAGCAAAAGGTAAAAATTTCCCCATTTTTATTTATTCTAAATAAGCAGAGCGCAAAAGTATAAAATATACCGACGTGAAAAAATTTTATTTAGAATAAATTAAAATAATTGACAAAAATCAGAAATACAGACCGTAAAATTTTATATAATATCCGGTTAGTGTTATATAATATTCACCTCACGTTCCAGTTCTATACCAAATTTTTCTTTCACGGAAAGGATGATCTCTCCGGAAAAATCAAAAATTTCTTTTCCGGAAGCATTTCCTGTAGCATTGATAATCACCAGAGACTGAAGCTTGTGGGATGCTGCATTGCCGATCTGTTTTCCTTTCCATCCGCATTGCTCAATCAGCCATCCGGCAGGCACTTTTACTCCATCACCGTTTGGGTATCCCTGAATGTTTTCGAATTTCTGCTTCAGCTCTTCAAACTGTGTACTTGGAATTGTAGGATTCTTGAAGAAGCTTCCGGCATTGCCTATTTCTTTCGGATCAGGAAGCTTGCTTTGTCTGATGTGGATTACAGCTCTGGATATATCCTGAATAGTAGGGTTTTCTATCCCTTCGCGCTCCAGTTCAGACTGGATAGCTCCATACTCTGTTTTAAGATGATGTTTGTGGGTAGTTAACTTAAAAGTAACCTCCAGAATAACATACTTTCCCTTACCTTCCTGCTTGAAGACAGAATCCCTGTATCCGAATCTGCAATCCTGAAGATCAAAAGTTTTTACGTCCAGCTGGTCAAGATCCAGAACTTTACAGCTTACAAATACATCTTTTATTTCCGTACCATAGGCTCCGATATTCTGCATTGGGGAAGTTCCTACATTTCCCGGGATCAGGGAAAGGTTTTCCAGTCCTCCGTAATTTTTTTTCAGACAGAACATCACAAATTCATGCCAGTTTTCTCCGGCTTTGGCCGTTATCAGAACTTCGTTTTCATTCACGACCTCTTCTGAAATTCCTTTTAAATTAATTTTTACAGCAAGACCTTCAAAGTCTTTGGTCAGCAGAATATTGCTTCCTCCTCCCAAAAATAAAACTTTCAGACTGTGTTTTTTTGAAAAGATGATTGCTTCTTTCAGTTCTTCAAGACTGTTGATTTCTGTAAAGTATTGAGCTTTGGCTTCAACGCCAAAGGTATTATAAGGCTTTAAGGAAAAATTTTCTTGCATGTTTTTTATTGGTATTCTTTAGGAAGAATGGTATTTAATTGTTCTTTCAACTGCTGAAACTGTCTGTAATGCACAGTATCTGCAAAAGAGTTAACGTAAATGTGGGATTTTTTCGGGGTACGGATCTGAAAGGTTTCATCAATACCGTCTACCGACTGCTGACTTGGAGAGCTTTTGATGTAATCCAGATCCTTCACATGAATGGAAGCGGTCAGTTTTTTCCAGGTATCTGCCTGGATAGGTGCGCTCCATTCCTTATGGGTTTGGTTGGCGGTCATTCCTTTTTCTGCTTTTACAGAATCTTTGGTCACTTTTATAATGGTATAGTTGCCAAGATGTCCGCCTACATGGGATACACTGATGAAAACAATATCGTCGGAACGGCGGGCTTCCGTTTTCTTTTCAGGAATCTTCTTATCACAGGAAAAAAATACCGGCAACAAAAGACATGAGAAGAAGATGTTCAGACTCGTATTTTTCATTGCCGGTATTGTATGTTGTCAATAGGTTTATAGATTGAATTCCTTTCTGTATTGGGTTAAGGCGTCTTTCAGGATTTCTGCGCTTCTCTTCAGATCTTCCTCTTTTAGTACATAAGCGATTCTTACCTGCTTTTTACCTAATTCAGGATCACTGTAAAATCCTCCTGCCGGAGCTACCATAATAGTTTCGCCTTTATTGGTATACTTTTCAAGAAGCCATTGCGCAAACTTCTCAGTGTCGTCTACCGGAAGCTCGGCAACACAGTAGAAAGCTCCTCTCGGTTTAGGGCAGATTACTCCGGGAATAGCGTTCAGGAGGTCTACCAGGATATTTCTTCTGTGGGTGTATTCTTCTCTTACGGAACGGATGTAAGCACCGTCGTTCTGGTGGGCTGCTGTTGCTGCAATCTGGCCAAGAAGCACCGGACTTAATCTTGCCTGTGCAAAAAGCATCGCGGCATTATGAATTTTTTTAGAACGGGTAACCATGCATCCGATTCTTACTCCGCACATGGAATAACGCTTGGATTCGGAATCGATTACGATGCAGTTTTCGCTCAGTTCAGGAAAATCAAGGATCGAGACCTGCTGTTTCCCGTCGTAAACATATTCTCTGTATACTTCGTCAGAGATGACTACGATATCATATTTCAAAGCAATTTCTGCCAGTTTCTGAAGTTCTTCACGGGTATACAGGTATCCTGTAGGGTTGCCCGGGTTGCAGATCACAATTGCTCTTGTTCTTTCGGTGATCTTTTTTTCAAATTCTTCGATCGGGGGAAGGGCAAAGCCTGTATCAATAGTAGACGGAACTGCTACTACATTTACATTGAAGGTGCTGGTAAAACCATTATAATTTGCATAATAAGGTTCAGGGATAATCACTTCGTCACCGTCATCACATAAAGTAGAAATGGCAAAGTTAAGCGCCTCTGAACCGCCATTGGTTACAATGAAGTTATCAGGAGTAAGGTCCTCAAAACCTAAAGTATGATAATAATCGGTAAGGGCTTTTCTGTATTCTATATTACCTTCAGAAAGTGCATATTCCAATACTTTAAGATCAATATTCTTTAAAGCATTTAAAGCTGTTTCCGGAGTTTCAATATCAGGCTGTCCGATATTAAGGTGATAGACTTTAGTTCCCTTCTGTTTTGCTTTTAGCGCAAAAGGAACCAGTTTTCTTACCGGCGATGGCGGCATATGCTGTGCTCTGTTTGAAATATTCGGCATTGTTCAAAAAATTTGTATGACAAAAATAGGATTTAATTTCCCAATAATAAAATTAAGAGACATTGACCTGTTGTATCGCTTTATTGTTCCCTTCTTTATTAGAAGTTTTGTTGTGCTTTTTTTGTGAAAATACGGAGTTTTTGTTATGAAATAAATAATTATATTTTAATTATTTTAGTTTTGTTTCAAAATTTTTCTTAATTTACAGTGCTGATATAAAATGTTAAAATCAAATTATTCTGAGATTTTTTTTGAAAAGCGGAGAGATAGTCAGCTATAAAGATGCTTGAATTCAGAATTATATTTTAATATCATTGATTCAGGAACAGGATTCAATCTGCTGTAAAAGCAGTCACAAAATAAGTTTTTTTAATGTAAATAATGTCTGGCGGCGGTATGTGATGTACTGCTGCTTTTTTATGAGTCATTTTGAGTTCAGCATGTATAATTTTTATTATTTTAGAGGAGCTAAAAAACTAACTGAATATGCAGATCCCCGCTAACTCCGTAGAAGACTATATCTCTAAAATTCCTGAGGAAAGACAGGAAGTCTTTAAAAAATTATTCGATACTATCAGTAACAGTCTTCCGGAAGGATTCAAGGAAGGTGTGAGCTATGGAATGGTAGGATGGGATGTTCCTCTTGAAACGTATCCCGCAGGCTACCACTGTACGCCCGGAGCTCCTTTACCTTTTATGGGACTGGCCTCCCAAAAGAATTTTATTGCTTTCTATCATATGGGAATCTATGCCGAACCTGATCTTCTGGACTGGTTTGTTGCCGAATATCCTAAATATTCCAAAAGAAAGCTGGATATGGGTAAATCCTGTGTACGCTTTAAGAAAATGGATGATATTCCGTTTGAACTGATTGCTGAGGTTAGCAAAAAAATGACAGTGGAAGACTGGATTCGTATTTATGAAGACCGGTTGAAGAAAAAATAAAACAAAAAGTTCTGAAACATATTGCTTCAGAATTTTTTTTTGAGCTGTGTTTTTAGAAAACCGTTATAATGGCATCTGAAAATTATTCGAAAAACTCTTTCATCAAACCATTTTGAAATTTCCGGGAGCAGCTGTAGAAACAGAGTTAATCAGGGTACTGCAGATTGCTGGCTGCTTTTTATTTTTAATTCAGATAGAAAATATTCTTTACAGTTAAAATTTCAATAATTTTGAACTTCCATAAATTAATATAAGAGATCCTGACTTCTATTGAGTTTAAGGGTAAATATTCTATGGATCCGGAGAACCATTTCAGAAATCAAGGTATATATTTTACAAATGAAAAAAACAAACCTGGCCATATCTGCTACTCTTTTGGCTATTATTTGTGTACAGGGTGGAGCCTCTATTGCAAAACAACTTTTTCCTGCGATAGGAGCAATTGGAACTGTTAGCTTAAGAATTGTGCTTTCAGCGATTTTGCTCACATTAATCAACCGTCCGAAATTTTCAGAGTTTAACAGGCAAAAATGGCTGTATTGTGCTATGTACGGATTCGGTCTTGCTGCTATGAACCTTATTTTTTATATGGCTATACAGAGGATTCCGCTAGGATTGGCCGTGACTGTAGAGTTTGCCGGACCTTTGTTTCTTGCTCTTGCCCTGTCCCGGAAGCTGCTGGATGTGGTATGGGCATTGCTGGCCTGTGCCGGAATTTTACTCATTGTTCCCTGGAAGAGCAATAATATTGATTTATTAGGGCTAGGACTGGCTTTTCTGGCAGGAATATTCTGGGCTGTTTACATTGTAATGGGCGGAAAAGTTGCTAAAATAATGGATGGTAAAGATGCGGTTACTACGGGGATGTTATTTGCAAGTCTTCTGATTATTCCTTTTACCTTATGGGATGGTGCTGTTTTCAATCTTACACCAACAATTTTTATGAAAGGCTTGGGAGTGGCTATTCTGTCAAGTGCATTGCCGTTTTCTTTAGAAATTATGGCATTAAAAAATCTTCAGGCAAAGACTTTCAGTATCTTGATGAGCTTAGAGCCCGCATTTGCTGCGCTGTCCGGATTTATATTCCTTAGCGAAAACTTAACCTTTTTACAATGGATTTCTATTGCCTGTGTCATAGCAGCAAGTATAGGAACAACAATTTTCAGTAAGACTTCCAGTCATTGATGCCACGTTCCCGATACAAGGCTACATGATTCCGTGGACTTTTTCTTTTCCGGAGGTTTCACTCCTGTAAAACAGTATTGAAAGCCTGTCATAAGAATTATTGGAATGTTCAGGGTGGTGTGAAAAGCAGAACAATATTACTGACAGATGTAATAAATTCTATTTTGTAATTTTGACAATGAAATAATAAGCTGATGGCGGAATTAAAACTATCTTTTAATAAAATAGCTGCAACTACAGGAAGTCTGTTTCTTTTGATTTTCCTTTTTACCAGCTGTAGTTCTTATAAAAGGACAGGGCTTGAAAACGGAGATTTGCTTTTTGTCACCGCCAAAGACACCGGACTGTCGGGAGCTATCAATAATGTTACCCAAAAACAAAAAGAAGCTTCTTTTGACCATATCGGAATCGCTGAAAAGGAAAACGGACACTGGTATGTTCTGCATGCTACACCAAAAGGAGGTTCCCGGAAGCAGGAACTGAAATATTTCCTGAAAGATCAGTTTGATGACGGACAAAAGGTCATTATTTACCGCCTGAAACCCGAATATCAGAAGACCATTCCCGCAGCTCTTAAAAAAGCTGAAGCCATGTTGGGGAAACCTTATAATTTCGATTATATTCTGAATGAAAATTCCTACTACTGTTCGGATTATATTGAACGGGCTTTTAGACAAGACCATATTTTTAAACTGGAACCTATGACATTTAAGGACCCAAAAACAGGGAAAACCAATGAATTCTGGGAAAGTTTTTATCAGAAGAAAAACCTGAAAGTTCCGGAAGGTGAACCCGGCTGTAATCCAAACGGGCTGGCCGCTTCTGAAAAGCTGGTGAGAATAGGGGAGCTATAAAAACAGGAGGTCTTAATTTTTACCACGTATGAGTTATTTTTAAGTTTAAAATACTTTGAGTATAAGAGCTCACATAAGTTTCAAAAATCTAGAATTGTCTGCCTGAAAAATATAAAAATATCCATTGGCTTTAGCCAAAACTTATACGGCAGATGAAATTCAAGGAAAATTAATGTATGGGAGACAAACATTAATATTGGCCGCTAATACATAAATAAAAACCATGATTTTGTCGAGTACCGAAATAAATTTCAAAACTTTTTCAAAAAATATTAGTCTACTAATTTGGTAGACTAATATTTTTTTATATTTTTGTCACAGATTTAACGCAAAAGAGCACTATGATCTGATAATATTAATCCACAAAAATCTTTAGTGATGAGACTACCCAATGTTAACCTGCAGGTTTTACAGAATAAAATCAACCTGCCTAAAAAAGAATTGATCCTGGAAATAGAATTAAATGGGAAAATGAAATTTGAACATTTAATGAATGCCATCTACCATCAATTCGGAATATGCCACAGGGTTTTGTCTGCCAATGTAGAGTATGTGGACGGATATAGCTTCGGATCTGTGCAGCTGTATATTAATGTAAATTCAGAGGATTACCAGTTGCTGGAATCTTATCTGAATAAAAATAAACTTTTGAGTACGACGGTAGAGTATCTCTGCAGAACGTATTCTTAGGAGATTCATATAGTTTTAATTACATAAGCATCCGTTGGTTTTCCTCCGGATGCTTTTTGTATCATTGTAGAGAAGTGTTTATAAGTTTTCTTACTGATACGAAAAAAACTGTATTTTTAAACTCTATAAACATGAAATCTATGATCACAATTTTTGTTATTGCCGCATTATTCGTATTGTTTCTGCTTTACGGTGTTTCTATTTATAACCGTCTGGTGAAGCTGAGAAACCTGGTTCAGGAAGCCTGGAGCAGTATTGATGTGATGCTTAAAAAGCGTCACGACCTTATTCCTAATCTGGTAGAAACTGTGAAAGGATATGCCACCCATGAACGTGAAACACTGGACAGTGTTACCAGAGCAAGAACGCAGGCGGTAGGAGCAGATTCTGTTCAGGCAAAAGAAGCCGCTGAGAAAAACCTGAATCAGGCCATGATGAACCTTTTCGCTGTTGCAGAACAATATCCGGATCTGAAAGCCAATACCAATTTCCAGCAGCTTCAGAGTGAGCTCACTTCTATTGAAAATGATATAGAAAAATCCAGAAGATACTATAACGGAACGGTACGTGAAAATAATACGCTGGTAGAATCTTTTCCAAGTAATATGGTTGCGAATATGTATAAATTTGAGAAGTCTCCGTTCTTCGAGCTGCAGAATATTGCCGATAGAGAAGTTCCAACCGTAAAATTCTAGTAAATGAAAAAGTTGTTGCAGCTTTTTTTTATTTCCTTTTTTTTCATCGCTTTTGCCCAGGATGAGGGTAGGGAAGGCCAGATTGCCATTGCCGGACAGGAAAAAATTGTTTCATTCCATTCGGATATTGAGGTAGATAAAAATTCTGGAATTACTGTTACAGAACATATCAAGGCGTATAGCCTGGGAGATAAGATTAAAAGAGGAATATTCCGCTCCCTTCCTTTATCCCGGAATCTGAATAACAGAAAGTATAAAGTAAAATATGACATTATCTCTGTTAAAAAGAACGGAGCAGATGAACATTATCATGAGAAAATTTCAAATGATTATCTGGAGATCTATTTAGGAAACAAGGATGTTATTCTTGATCCCGGAACCTATGACTATGAAATACAATATAAGGCAAAGAACCAGATCGGTTTTTTTGACCGTTATGACGAGCTTTACTGGAATGTGAACGGAACCTACTGGGATTTTGATGTAGATTCTATCTCTGCAAAAGTAACCCTTCCTGCAGGTGCCGGAATTATTCAGAATTCCTGTTATACGGGAGCTTATGGTAGTACTTCCCAAAACTGTACGGCTAAAGTGCTGTCAGAAAATTCAATAGAATGGAGTGCTTCCGGATTGAAAGCCAATGAAGGCCTTACTGTAGCGGTAGGATTTAAAAAAGGAGTTATGATTCCGCCTCCGCCTCCTTCTTTTCTTGAAGTGTACGGTATCCTGATAGGAGGATTTATAGTATTCATCGGGTTGATGTTTTACTATTATACCACATGGAAAAAATATGGCATTGATCCTGAAAAGCCTACGGTTTATCCACAATTCAACGTTCCTGAAAATATGTCCCCTGCTACATTGGGATATATCAGATCAGAAAATTTCAGCAATAAATACCTTACAGCTGCCATTGTCAGCCTGGCTGTAAAAGGATATATTAAAATTGTGGAAGGTGAGGATTCCGGAATATTGGGAATATTCAAAACGAAAAAGTTTACCTTAAAAAAATTAAAACAGGCAGATGAAGACCTTCCTAAAGAAGAGATCAATCTGATGAACAGCCTTTTTTCAGAATATAAAGATTCTGTAACATTTGATGGGAAATACAACGCTAAAATTGAAAAAGCGGTTCGTAATTTCAAAGAAACCCTTAAGTTTCAGCACGACAGATTTTTGAATGAAGGCAATAATACCTCAAAATTGATTCTGCCATGGATTATAAGTTCTGTTGTCTATGGTATAGGCTTAATCCTAAGCTATATGATCTACCCTGAAATTGAAAAATTACTGATTGGAGGTGTGATCTATGTTGTACTTTTAGTCTTATTTATCATTGCCGCTTTTGCAGCGAGAAACTATTACTGGATCTTTCTGATACCGGTTCCGGTTATTTTATTCCTCGGGGCTTTATTCATGATCTATCAGGGGCATGATGCGGTAGAAAGCAATAATTTCAATGTGTGCTACCTATTCCTGATCCTTACATTTGTCGCCTTACTGATCTACCAGCATCTGATCAAAAAGCCTTCAGAAGAAAAACTGAGAAAAAAATCCCTGATCGACGGGTTTAAAATGTATATGGGCGCTGCCGAAAATGAACAGTTGAAATTCCATAATCCCCCTCAGATGACCCCGCAGGTGTTTGAAGCGCTGCTTCCTTTCGCGATGGTATTAGGCGTTGATGAGATCTGGGGCAGAAAATTTGATGAGGTTTTAAAAAATACATCAACAGAATATCAGAATAACTGGTATTATGGCGGAACAATGAATCATTATGCTTTTGCCGGCACTTTGAACTCCAGCCTTACACAATCAATACAATCTGCCTCTACCCAGCCTTCCAGCTCAGGAAGCGGTTCCGGTGGAGGAGGATTCTCCGGCGGTGGCGGCGGAGGAGGTGGCGGCGGTGGCTGGTAGCCTTCGTATAAAATAAAAGCGTTCAAAATTAAACTTTGAACGCTTTTTTATGTTTAAAGACAATTAGATTCTTTCGATATCAGCACCAATGGCTTTCAGTCTGCCATCAATATTTTCGTAACCTCTGTCGATTTGTTCAATATTGTGGATGATAGACTTTCCTTCCGCTGAAAGGGCTGCAATAAGGAGGGCATTCCCTGCTCTGATATCCGGGGAAACCATGGTTGTTCCTCTTAACGGAGTTTCCTGGTTCAGTCCGATAACCGTAGCTCTGTGCGGATCACATAAAATAATCTGTGCACCCATATCAATCAGTTTATCTACAAAGAATAACCTCGATTCAAACATTTTCTGATGTACCAGAAGGCTTC
The DNA here is from genome assembly GCF_001295265.1 of Chryseobacterium indologenes. Taxonomy (GTDB): domain Bacteria; phylum Bacteroidota; class Bacteroidia; order Flavobacteriales; family Weeksellaceae; genus Chryseobacterium; species Chryseobacterium indologenes_A. Next base: position 308,096 of record NZ_LJOD01000003.1, read on the forward strand.
CTTTAGCCTGGGTAGCCACTACAAGAATGATTGATAGCAGGTCAGGTGTAAACCCTGGCCATGGAGCATCCGAAATGGTTAGAATAGATCCGTCAATGAACTTCTGAATTTTATAATTTTCCTGAGCCGGAATATAAATATCGTCGTTGCTTTGTTCAAGCTGAATTCCTAATTTTCTGAAGGTGTTCGGAATAACACCAAGCTGGTTCCAGTTTACATTTTTGATGGTGATTTCCGATTTGGTCATGGCAGCAAGGCCAATCCATGATCCGATCTCCACCATATCCGGAAGCATCGTGTGTTCTGTTCCGCGAAGGTAATCCACTCCTTCAATCGTAAGAAGATTGGATCCGATCCCTGAAATATTGGCTCCCATTCTGTTCAGCATTTTGCATAACTGCTGAAGATAAGGTTCGCATGCGGCATTATAGATCCTGGTTTTTCCCTTGGCAAGGGCTGCAGCCATTACAATATTGGCGGTTCCCGTTACAGAAGCTTCTTCCAGAAGGATAAACTTTCCTCTTAATTCCTTTGCTTTTAATGAATAGAAATATTCCTCTTCATCATAATTGAATTCAGCACCAAGTTCTACCAGTCCCTGAAAATGGGTGTCCAGTCTTCTTCTTCCGATTTTGTCTCCGCCGGGCGTTGGCATATAAGCCTCACCATAGCGGGCAAGCATAGGGCCCATCAGCATGATAGATCCTCTTAATTTGGCTCCGTCTTTTTTGAATTCACTGGATTTAATATAATCAAAATTAACCTGATCTGCTTTGAAAGTATAATCACCGTGGCCATTTTTAGTCACTTTTACTCCAAAATCTCCCAGAATTTCAATCAGTCTGTTAACATCATGAATGTCCGGAATATTTTTGATTCTTACTTCTTCATCAGTTAACAGAACTGCACATAAAATCTGTAGAGCTTCGTTTTTGGCCCCTTGTGGAGTTATTTCTCCCTGCAGTCTTTTTCCTCCTCGTATCTGAAATGTCCCACTCATTACTTTCTGTTTTTATGATTATTATTGTTGTGTCTTCTTTTATTGGTCTGGTTCTTATTACTGTTGTTATTGCTATTGCTGTTTTTGTTATTCCTGCTGTTATTATTGGTATAATAAATCTTACTTTTTTCAAGAGAATCTATTCCGGTAAGATCCAGTCGGTTTTCAGACAGCTCTTTCAGGTGGCGGAAAATAACATCGTCCGTTACGTGCTCCTTATTGTAGACATTGTAGGACTTCTTCATATTGTTGGCAATCACCTCAATCAGAGCTTCCTTTTCATCACCGGTTTCCAGCTCAATAGCTTTATCAATCAGTTGAAGAATACTTTTTCCATAAAATTTGAAATCTCCCTGAAGTTTAGGGTATTCCATCTTTTTAGGTTTTTCAGCAAGCTGTTCCCTGGTAGGAAACGGATAAGGCGATTCTACATCCAGATCATATTCTGCCAAAATAAAAAGATGATCCCAAAGTTTATGTTTATAATTTTCTTCGTCACGGAGCTGAGGGTTTCTCTGACCCATAAAATCAATGATGGCCATTGCCATTTCGCTCCTTTCCTCTTTGGTAGGGAGCTCTTTGCAGCGTTCAACCAGCTGTTGTATAATTCTGCCATATTCCGGCATATGAAGCTGGGTTTTTTGGGTATTGTATTCCATAGTATGCAAATATATGGATTAAAAGAAAAATTGTTTTGAAAATCTGAAAAGTTTATGATTTTTTAATGAAAATTGCAGACCTTCTTTTTTTAATGAAACTGAAAATATTTCACATTCTATAGATTTTGTTTAATAAAATTGTAATTTAGTTATCAGATTACTAAATAAAATATGAGTATGAAAAAAACACATTTCTTCCTTTCTGTGCTGGCTTTGACACTGATCAGCTCCTGCCAGAGTATTGATGAACCTGTAAGTGAAGACCTGCGTAAAGCAGAAGTACACAATAAAACAGTGAATGTAACGAATCATGACGGTAGACCTTTCAGTACAGGAAGCAGTTCCGCAGCCGGAAAGTTTATTGCCGGTCCGGGAGGCAGCGTCCTGATGCAGGGATTTTATTGGGATGTTCCCGCCGGAGGAACGTGGTGGGATACTGTTAAAAGTAAACTGACAGACTGGTCCACTGCGGGTATCGGAGCCGTATGGCTTCCCCCGGCTTCCAAAGCTCAGAACGGAGCCTATTCCATGGGATATGATCCTACAGATTATTATGACTTCGGAAATTTTAATCAGAATGGGAGTGTAGAAACCCGTTTCGGGTCAAGAACGGAGTTGGAAGCACTGATCACAAAAGCCCATGCTGAGAATATGCAGGTATACGCAGATATCGTAATTAACCACAACAGTGGCGGGCAGTCTGAAGCCAATCCGTTTACAGGAACCAATACCTGGACCGATTTTTCAGGAATTGCTTCCGGAAAATTTAAAAGAAGCTATAACGATTTTTATAAAAACTCATATGGAAATAATGATGAAGGAGCCTTCGGAGGATTCCCGGATCTGTGCCATGCCAATCCTTATGTTCAGGACTGGTTGTGGGGAAGAGATGATTCTGTAGGGAAATATTATAAAAATATAATGAAATTTGACGGCTGGAGGTTTGATTATGTTAAAGGTTTCGGACCCTGGGTCGTTAATAGCTGGAATGCCAGTGTAGGCGGATTTTCTGTTGGTGAGCTTTGGGATTCCAATGTTAATACCTTAGAATGGTGGGCAAATAATGCCAACAGCTCCGTATTTGATTTCGCTGCCTATTATAAAATGGATGAAGCGTTTGACAACGGGAACCTAAATGTACTCAACGATGATATGATGTGGAAAAGAAATCCGTACAAAGCCGTAACCTTTGTTGCCAATCATGATACAGATATTATTTATAACAAGATGCTGGCCTATGCTTATATTCTCACCCATGAAGGTTATCCGACTGTTTTTTACAGGGATTACGAAGAATGGCTGAATAAAGAAAGGCTTAATAACCTGATCTGGATCCATAATAATAAAGCAACCGGAACCACATCCATCCTGTATACAGATAACGATGAATATATTGCAAGACGAAACGGTTACAATGGGAATCCGGGCTTGGTTGTTTACATCAACACATCATCCAGCTGGCAGGAAAGGTGGGTGGAAACCAACTGGAGCAGCCAGCAGATCAAAGACTTTACAGGCCACTCAGGCTGGTATCCGACTACACAGGGGGATAAATGGGTGAAAATCCAGTGCCCTCCGAACAGTTACTCAATCTGGTCACTGAATCAATAATACCAGCTGAACATCATAAAATCAGAAAGGGATAAGGTTATTTGCTTTGTCCCTTTTTATATCTCAATAAACTTTTTCTTCTGATGCGCATCCGGAAGAAAACACTTCTGGTTGGCGAGCTTCATTCTGTTTCTGGAAACAAGATCATAAGCTTTATCGCTCAGGAAGGAAGGCAATATCTTTCCTATTGCAGATAATTTGTAAATGCCGCCCAATATATTGGCTATTTTCAGCACTGCACGGGATTTGATAAGATAATATTGTCCGGGCTTCCACAGGTATAAAGTGTTGAAGACTTTAGTCTCCAATCCTCTTTCAGATAAGAATTTCTGTCCGAAATCAGATTGCAGGGAAGCAAACATAAACAGGTCTTTCCGGTCTCTTTCCAGAATCCATTGTACCCAGAAGTTACAGACACCACAGTCTCCGTCAAAAAATACAATATATTTATCTTCCCAGTTCTCCCGCATGATGCTTGATTTTAAAATGAAGCTTTAATTTCTGTGTCTTCTTTGGCTTTTCTGAAATATTCAACCAGCTGTTTGCGCTGTTCATCCGTTAATTTTGCATTCTGATGACCAATGTAATAAGATTCCAGCGGCATTTCCTTTTTCTCAACCATTTCTATGCATTCTTCCAGCTTGTGAAGCTGCTGCTTGGTTTCATATACTGCAAAGGTAGAAAAATTAAGGTGTTTCCGCCCTTCATTAATATGATTTTTAACCAACCATGAGACCGGCGAAATGCTGGAATACCAGGGATACTCTGTTTCATTGGAATGGCAGTCGTAGCAGGAAGTCCTGATGATTTTTGCGGTGGCTTCCGGTGTTTTTTTGATCTTCAGAAAATCCATGCCGGGAGTAGGTGACGGATTGGTCTTATCAATCGGGAAAAACTGAATCATGATAAAGGCAACGAGTAAGATAACAAGTATTTTTTTCATATCAATTTCATGCTTGTTTCCCATAAAAATAATCAATTTTTCTCAAATAAGCCCGTATTTTTAATCCGAATAAGAAAAATTCATTTGAATCATTCTAAATATGATAATTCACTGTTGCTTTTTATACAGTTGTTTTTAAAAATTAACTAACTTAATTGCATGATTATGTCTTTTGAAGAAAGCGCTGTTGAAAAATCAGTAATTCTTAAATTATTATAGTTTTTAACTATCATTTAAATTAAAATTAATAGATTGTGTTTATTGAATAAGCGTTGTAAGTTTGTCATGTTCTTACAACAGAAAATTAAACGGTATTAATCAACATAAAATTTAAACAACAATGGAAAAAGATTTGAATGACATCAGTAAATGCCCGTTCCATAACGGAACCATGAAACAGAGTGTAGCCGGAGGCGGAACCCAGAACAAAGATTGGTGGCCCAACCAGTTGAGAGTTGATCTTCTGCGCCAGCATTCGTCTCTGTCTAACCCTATGGAAGAAGATTTTGATTATGCAGAAGCATTTAAAAACCTGGACCTGGAAGCCATAAAGAAAGATCTTCATGCTTTAATGACGGATTCCCAAGATTGGTGGCCGGCAGATTTTGGACATTACGGACCTCTATTCATCCGTATGGCCTGGCATAGTGCGGGAACATATCGTGTAGGAGACGGAAGAGGCGGGGCAGGTGCCGGACAGCAGCGTTTTGCTCCGTTAAACAGCTGGCCCGATAATGTGAGTCTGGATAAGGCCAGAAGACTTCTATGGCCGATTAAGCAGAAATACGGGAAAAATATTTCGTGGGCAGATCTTCTGATCCTTACCGGAAATGTGGCTCTGGAATCTATGGGCTTTAAAACATTCGGATTTGCAGGAGGGCGTGAAGATGTATGGGAACCGGATGCTGATGTATATTGGGGATCGGAAAAAACATGGCTTGGAGGTGATCTCCGCTATGCTCACGGGTCTGAAGGCGTTGCAGAACATCATGGTGTTCTCCCTACGGACGACAATGCAGATGGTGATATTCATTCCCGTAATCTTGAGAAGCCATTGGCCGCTGTGCAGATGGGCCTTATTTATGTAAATCCTGAAGGCCCGGACGGTAACCCTGATCCTATTGCCGCTGCTAAAGATATCCGTGATACTTTCGGACGTATGGCGATGAATGATGAAGAAACCGTAGCTCTCATTGCGGGAGGACATACCTTTGGAAAAACACACGGTGCAGGTCCTGCGGATCATGTGGGAAAAGAACCGGAAGCTGCCGGAATTGAGCTTCAGGGATTGGGATGGAGCAGTTCTTATAAATCAGGAAGCGGAAGAGATGCTATTTCCAGCGGTTTAGAGGTTACCTGGACCGAAACTCCTACAGAATGGAGCAATTATTTCTTTAAAAACCTGTTTGAAAATGAATGGGAACTTACTAAAAGTCCTGCCGGAGCTCACCAGTGGGTAGCCAAAAACGGATCTGAAATCATTCCTGATGCATTCGATTCCTCTAAAAAACATAAACCAACCATGCTGACAACGGATCTTTCATTAAGATTTGATCCTGCTTATGAAAAAATTTCAAGACATTTTTATGAAAATCCGGATGCTTTTGCAGATGCTTTTGCAAGAGCCTGGTTCAAGCTTACCCATAGAGATATGGGACCAAAATCAAGATACCTGGGACCGGATGTACCTGCTGAAGACCTTATCTGGCAGGATCCTTTACCAGAAGCAGACCATGAACTGATTAATGAATCAGATGCTGAAATATTGAAAGAAAAGATTTTAAATTCCGGACTGAATGTTTCTGAGCTGGTATCCACAGCCTGGGCGTCTGCTTCTACTTTCAGAGGAAGCGATAAACGTGGGGGAGCCAACGGGGCAAGAATAAGACTGGCACCGCAACGATATTGGGCAGCCAATAATCCTTCCCGACTGCAGAATGTTTTAAGCGGATTGGAAAAAATTCAGAAAGAATTCAACGAAGTTCAGAGCGGAGGTAAAAAGATTTCCATGGCGGATCTTATTGTTTTAGCAGGAAGTGCAGCTGTAGAAAAAGCCGCGAAAGCAGCCGGATATAATGTTAAAGTCCCGTTTGCTCCGGGAAGAACAGATGCTTCACAGGAACAGACAGATGTAGAATCTATGGGCTACCTGGAACCTGCCGCTGATGGTTTCCGTAACTATCTGAAAAGGAAATTTTCAGTATCTACCGAAGCCTTATTAATAGACAAAGCGCAGCTTCTGACGCTTACTGCTCCGGAACTTACCGTACTGATCGGAGGAATGCGTGCTTTAGATACCAATTTTGACGGATCAAAACACGGAATTTTCACCAGCAGACCAGGTGTACTAACCAATGACTTCTTTGTGAATCTTTTGGATATGAGAACACAATGGAAATCAATTTCCGCAGATAATGAGCTCTATGAAGGAAGTGACCGTTCAACAGGTGAAAAGAAATGGACGGCTACCCGTGCAGATCTGGTTTTCGGTTCCAATTCTGAACTGAGAGCTATTGCTGAAGTATATGGAAGTGCAGATGCTCAGGAAAAATTTGTAAAAGATTTCGTCGCTGCATGGACCAAAATAATGAATCTGGACAGATTTGATCTGAAATAAGGATCTGTCTACCGGAGATGATGTTATTACTATGCCCTTGACCGAATGGTCAGGGGTATTTATGTTAAAATAGAGAATTAAACATACTTTTGAAAAGTTGTTTTTATAAATGAGAATAATGGATCTAAGGGAGGCAACAGCACAAATTTTAAATAAAATTTTTTCACTATTATTTATTATACTATTTGCCTGTAGTTGTTCAGCTCAAAAAATTAATATAAATCATATTATAGATACTTATATAGATTACAATTGATGAAAAAGTAAAATATCTGCTCCAACAAAAATATATTTATTAATGGTCTGTCATCTGAAAGTGGCTGCTTATGATTTTATAGGCTATGATTTTGAGAAAGGTAGACCTTAGTAATTATTTTTTTATATTGTAATTCATTATATTTGTTAAAAACTGCAAATGAAATTAAAATTTTACTTTTTACTAATTCTATCCTTAATTTATTCTACCATTTGGGCACAGGTACCCATCATACAATGGCAAAAGTCTCTGGGGGGCAATGGTAGAGATTATACGAAATCTATTCGTCAAACCTTAGATGGCGGCTATATTCTTGCAGGATCATCAGAATCCACGAACGGAGATGTTGTAGGAAATCATGGTTTATTTGACTACTGGATTGTAAAGATGAGCCCATCAGGAAGTATTCAGTGGCAAAAATCTTTAGGTGGCAATCTCAGTGAAGTAGCAAACGCTATTCAGCAAACCTCAGACGGAGGGTATATTCTTGCAGGATATTCAGGGTCTAATGATGGAGATGTTACAGGTAATCATGGGGCTGATGATTATTGGATTGTCAAACTGGATTCATCAGGAAATATACAATGGCAGAAATCTTTAGGAGGAAGCGGGATGGATCAGGCTTATGATGTTCAGCAAACCTCAGATGGAGGATATGTTGTCGCAGGAATTTCCGGTTCTGTAAATGGAGATGTTACAGAAAATCATGGAAATTATGATTATTGGATCGTAAAGCTGGATTCATCAGGAAATATACAATGGCAGAAATCTCTGGGGGGAACTAATTCTGATTTTGCCAATGCGATCAGACAAACCTCTGATAACGGATATATTGTAGCAGGATACACTCTTTCCAATAACGGTGATGTCACAATAAACTATGGTTTTCGTGATTATTGGATCGTAAAGCTGGATTCATCAGGAAATATGCAATGGCAAAAATCTCTTGGAGGAAGCGGGGTGGATCAGGCTCATGATGTTCAGCAAACTCAGGATGGCGGCTATATTGTTGCCGGAAATGTTCTTTCTTCTGACGGTGATGTTACTGGTTTTCAGGGATCCCGCGATTACTGGATCGTAAAGCTGGATCCGTCAGGCAACCTGCAATGGCAGAAGACCCTGGGGGGAACCAATGTTGATGAAGCTTATTCCATTAGCCAGACTTCTGACGGAGGTTATATTGTGGGTGGGCAATCCCAGTCTGTCAATGGAGATGTTACCAACAATCATGGCCTGTTTGATTACTGGATTGTAAAGTTGGATTCAACAGGAAATATACAATGGCAGAAATCGTTGGGGGGAAGTAATACAGACACCTTATATTCTATCCGGCAGACATCAGATAACGGATATATTATGGCAGGAGTTACTCAATCCGGCGACGGAGATCTAACCTCGTTTAATGGGGTGTATGATATCTGGGTGGTAAAATTAAAATTAGGTCCGGCTTTAGGGGTTGATGAAACTATGGCGATCTCAAAGCCCTCCTTATACCCTAATCCTGCAAAAGATTTTGTGAATATAAACGGTATTCCTTCAGAAACAACCATCAGCATTACAGATGTTTCCGGGAAAAGAGTATTCTCAGGCCAATACAAGGATGGAAAAATTAATATATCTCATTGGATTGATGGGGTATATATCATTCAGGCCCGGCACAAAGGAAAGATTATTTTATCAGAAAAGTTAGTTATTAAAAAGCAATAATTATTTAAATTCTACTTATATTCACCCTCGCTGTGAAAAGCCTCGGGACTTTGAGTTGATAATAGGCGTATGATAAATAATTTATTTGAAAAGCCAGACATAGCGGTATTTAAAATAAAAAAACAGCTTCCGGTATCGGAAGCTGTTTAATCTTAAACTGTAGACCCACAGGGATTCGAACCCCAGATGACTGAACCAAAATCAGTAGTGTTACCGCTACACCATGGGTCTCTGTTTTTTAGTGGCGCAAAATTATAAAAAATATTTTATTAAAAAAATCTTTTTTGAAGATTCAAATACAAAAAATAAGAGAGTGCCGTGTAATGATATGATTATGAATTGAATAAATTTGAGGAAAAAATAGCTGAAAAATAATGACAGAAACAGGATTTTCCCCTTGCTAAATAATAAAACCTTATCTTTGCAAAAAAATTGGGCTCCAAAAGTTGGAGAAACCCATTAATAATTTAATTTATTAAACATTTTTATGTCGAATATTGTCGCAATCGTTGGGCGTCCCAACGTAGGAAAATCCACGCTTTTTAACCGTTTACTTGAAAGAAGGGAAGCCATCGTAGATTCTACGGCCGGGGTTACCAGAGACCGTCATTACGGGAAATCCGATTGGAACGGAGTAGATTTTACAGTTATTGATACCGGCGGTTACGATGTAGGAACGGATGATATTTTTGAAGAGGAGATCCGTAAACAGGTACAGCTGGCGGTAGACGAAGCTACTTCCATCATTTTTATGATGAACGTAGAAGAAGGACTTACCGATACAGATCATGAGATCTATCGTCTTTTAAGAAGATCAAACAAGCCTATCTATATTGTAATCAACAAGGTGGATTCCGCAAAAGAAGAACTTCCCGCTACTGAATTTTATCAGCTGGGAATTGATAAATACTATACTCTTTCTTCGGCTACAGGCTCCGGAACAGGAGACCTTCTGGACGATATTGTAAGAGATTTCCCGACTACAGATTACAAAGATCCGTTTGAAGGACTGCCTAAAATCACTATTGCAGGACGTCCTAATGTTGGAAAATCTACATTAACGAATGCGCTTCTTGACGTTGAAAGAAATATTGTAACAGATATTGCAGGAACTACAAGAGACAGTATTCAGACCCTGTATAACAAATTCGGGCATGAGTTTGTACTGGTGGATACAGCCGGAATGAGAAGAAAGTCCAAAGTGAATGAGGATCTGGAATTTTACTCAGTAATGAGATCCATCCGATCCATTGAATATTCAGATGTGGTTATCATCATGGTAGATGCCACCCAGGGATGGGAATCTCAGGATATGAATATCTTCGGACTGGCGCAGAAAAACAGAAAAGGAATTGTCATCCTTGTTAATAAATGGGACCTAATCGAAGACAAGCAGACCAATACCATGCGTGATTTCGAGAAAGTGATCAAAGATAAAATAGGACAGTTTAATGATGTTCCGATCCTTTTCGTTTCAGCTTTAACGAAACAAAGAATTCTGAAAGCAGTAGAAGTGGCTATGGAAGTATATGAGGATCGTAAGAAAAAGATCAAAACTTCAAAACTGAATGAAGTAATGCTTCCTATTTTTGAACAGACGCCGCCGCCTGCCAACAAAGGGAAATACATCAAAATTAAATACTGCGTACAGCTGCCGACACCATCACCTCAGTTTGTATTCTTCTGCAACCTGCCGCAGTATGTAAAAGAGCCTTATAAGAGATTTACTGAAAACCAGCTGAGAAAAGAATTCGGATTTACCGGAGTTCCGATTGAAGTATATTTCAGACAAAAATAAACTAATTTAAAAATGAGATCATGATTTTCAACAGAGAAGCATGATCTCATTTTTCGTTTTCAAATTTTTTCATTAAAAAGTTATGACAGTAGAACTTTCAAAACAATTCTCCTTAGTGAACTCCTGGATCAATGAACTTCGAAACGTTGATATTCAGCATGACCGGATGAGATTCCGCAGAAATATGGAACGTATCGGTGAAATAGCTGCATTCGAGATCAGTAAAGAACTTGAACAGAAAGAAGTGGAAATTCAGACCCCCTTAGATACCATAAAAGTTCAGGAAATTGCAGTTCAGCCCGTAATCACTACTATTCTGAGAGCAGGAGTACCTTTATTTGAAGGGATTTTAAATTATCTGGACAGAGCAGACTGCGGCTTCGTAGCTGCCTATAGAAAACACGACGCCAACGACTATTTTTCCATTAAGCAGGATTATCTTACCTGTCCGAATATTGAAGGAAGACCACTCATCGTTGCAGATCCCATGCTGGCTACAGGAGCCTCTCTTATAGAAGCCATCAAAGATCTTCTGACCAACGGAACGCCTACACAGCTGCATATTGTAGCTGCAATTGCTTCCAGACAGGGAGTCGAAACCATTGAAAAAGCTTATCCTGATGCCAAAATATGGGTAGGGGCTATTGATGAAAACCTTACCTCCAAAGGATATATCACTCCCGGACTTGGAGATGCAGGCGATTTAAGCTACGGCGAAAAACTTCAGCGGTAAAACTTAAGAAAGGTTCCAGAAATCTTTCATCAGACCTAATAATAAATTTGGCCGTACTCTTTCCAGAGGATGCTTTGTGTCCGGAAGTATGGCCAGTTTTGCATTAGGAATAGAACGGAAAGCATTTATACTTTCCTCTATGCTTACCATCTGATCCAGATCTCCCACCATGATCTGTACCGGAATATCAGTCATAGAAAGACGCTTCTCATTCAGGGGAGGATTTTTTCCAAGAGAAATCATCATACCGGCAATAGAAGGAAGAAGCTGTTTCCATTTGGTACCATGCTGATTTTCTAATTGTTCAGCATACTTCGGGATTTTTGAAAGAATGACTTCCGGGTCAAGCATTTTACTTTCCCGTAAAGCCTGTTCCTCTGTCCAGTTGAATTTAGTACCCAAAGTCATTACAGAATTAATTTTTCCGGGATACTGCAATGCTCCGTAAAGAGCAACATAACCGCCCATGCTGTGTCCTAAAATATCAACATTTTCCAGATTATTCTGTTCCAGATAGTTGATCAGTTCTTCAGTATATTTTTCTACGGTGATGCCGTTTTCAGGCAGTTGCGTTTTACCGTGTCCTGAGAATAAAAAAGTATGGATGGTGAAGTGTTTTGACATTTCCTCCAGATAAGGATTGAAAAGGTCGGTGTGTCCCAAAGCACCATGCAGTAACAGCAGATTTTTCATGATCATGAGTTTGCCCGAAATTAATAAAAAGTATTGAAAGAACAAAAGAGCAAAAAGAATCATTTTGACCCGTTCACAGATCTACACATCTACAGCCATAACCAGAACGCTCACCTTATTGTCTCCTGCATTCAGAAACTCCCAGGCTATTGATGAAACCGTATTTCCTGTGGTGAAAACATCATCAATCAGAAGGATATGCGTTCCCGTAATTTTTCTGGTGAGAGAAAAAGCAGTCTCAGTTTCCAGCCTGTGTTTTTTATCCTTTAAAGCCTGAGCCTTTGAATAATGGTTTCTCCTGACCAGGCCAAGATCACACGGAATGTTGTAAAAATCTGACAATGTTCTGGTGTATAAATGAAGCTGGTTATAACCTCTTTCCCTGAGCTTTTTGGGGTGAAGCGGAACAGGAACCAGCAGGTCAGGCTTTTCTCCTTTAAAATCCAGACGCTCAGAAGTCCATGAAGCAATCACCTTTCCGGCGTTTTCTCTGCCTTTATATTTTAACTCATGAATAATCTTCCGGCTTAATCCTTCTTTTTCAAACTGCATCAGGCCATACGTATTCTCAGCGGGAAATAAAAGCCTGCATTGCTCCTTAATGCTGTTTTCTCCGAAGTAATCAGAGTGAGTAAAATGAATCTGGACAAAACATAGTTCACATACCAGAAGATCTCCGGCAATAATCCGGTTGCAGCTGATGCACCGGTTCGGGAAAAATAAATCTAATATCATTGGTGTTTTTTAGGTATTGGAAGTTAACAATTAGTTGTAACATCCGCAACCTGTTGTCTGAAATCCAAAACCTTTAAAAGTCTTAATTGTTTTATTCCTCAACCGTTTTCCTGATCCTCTCAATTGCATTCTTCATATTCCGGTTAAAATGCTCTTTTTCCAGCCGTACAGGAGGAGCCTGTCTTACCTCGCAGTCGGCTATGCTGCAGGATTCACAGGTAACTCCTACATTAATGGTTTTCAATGATGGAGACTTTATGAAACTTATTTTTTTAATCGTTTGGGAATTCAGTAAAATACCCAGACAATAGCTTCGGTTGCTGCCATCCGAAAAAGGATTTTTCTGTGAAGTGGAAATTACCAGATAACTTACTCCCTGATCTTTGTAATGGGAAATCTGGGCATCCGTAAGTGTCTCATTTTCCTTTAAAAGATGGAGGTTTTTTACAGCGATCCATCTTCTGCAGTAATGCTCATTGGTTGCGTTCGCATGAGGGGCCTGCTGATGATTCAGATGAAGCTCTTTCAGGATCTGGATCTTATCCGAATTTTTTTTCTTCACCAGGCAGAGGTAAAACAGGTCTTTAATTCCCAGTTCGGAAGAAAGGATATTCGTAAGCCGGTAATAAAAAGTCTCCGGAGAATCGGTGAAGTCCCGGATCAGCTTTTCAAAATTTCCGGATGCCCATTCGTGCTGCAGAAAAAAATCGGAAATCTTTTCAGTCACCCTGTTTTTGGAAATAAGCAGGGCTCCCGCAAAATAGGAGGCGTAAAAATTGTTGAGAATTTCCTCAAAGCTTCCAAAATCCAGCCATGAATAAGTATTGGGGCGGATTTTCAATTCCAGAACATTGAACCCGATCTCTTTAGCCAGAATAAATGTTCTTTGGTCCCTTTCCAGTTTCTGGTTGAGCAAAAGCAGCTTTTTTTCAGGAATGAACAGAGATCGAAGATCGCCCAGTGTCCCGAATTGTTCAAAATCTTCAGAACGGATGCTGTATCTGAATTTTTCAGTAAGAATATTCTCCAGAACAGAATCCCAGAGATCTTTGCTGATGTTCAGGTCATTTTTCTGGGCAAACTCTGTTGCTTTCTCTTCAATTTCAGGAAAATAATTATCATACAGCTCCTGGAAAGACCGGAGTACGGCAAAATAAAAACGCTCTTTTCCTAAATTATAATTCTGTGAGATCTCAATCAGCGCATTAATAAAAGCAGTTACCTTTTTGGGTGCATCACTGATAATGCTGATGAGGTTATTTTTATTGATGCCAAAAAGCTCTAAAGGAACTTCCTTAAAAAAATCAGACTGGAGAATTTCATTAAAAGGAGCAAGGCTTTTGTCCAGTTTGGTAGAAACCAGATCATCAAAAGTACAGTTCAGAGCCTCGGAAAGCTGGATGATTTTGTCATGTTTCGGATATTTCTTTCCGTTCTCAATCTCATTGAGATAAGATTTAGATAATCCTGTTTTTACAGCAAGATCCTGAAGAGACCAGTTTTTCCTTTGTCTCAGCTGTTTCAGCTTCAGTCCGAAAACCGTTTTGATATAATCACTTTCTGAATTCATATTCAAATATAAATAATGATTGCGGTTATTCGCATAATAAATTTTTAAAATATTTAGCGAACGTTCGCTATTTGTGAAAATTTTTATTTATGTTTGTAAGGTTAAAACACAAAATCAGCATAGTATGGAAACTAAAACACAATTCAAAATAAAGGCTCAGAAGCAGTTTGAAGCAGTTTTTACTCCTGATCTGACCGATTTTCTGATTGCTTTACATCAGAATTTTAATGAGAGAAGGCTGGAACTTTTAGAAGACAGAAAAAAAATACAGTCAGAGTTGGATCACGGGAAAATGCCGGAATTTTTATCTGAAACCGAAAGCATACGGAACGGAAAATGGACCTGCGCCCCGCTTCCGGAAAATCTGCTGGACAGAAGGGTAGAAATTACAGGACCTGTGGACCGGAAGATGATCATCAATGCACTGAATTCAGGAGCCAGAACCTTTATGGCTGATTTTGAAGACAGCAGCTCGCCAACCTGGGAAAACTGCATCCAGGGACAGGTGAATCTTGCTGATGCGGTAAGAAGGAATATTGATTTCACCGCTGAAAATGGAAAGTCTTATAAACTTAATGAGAAGACAGCTGTGCTTCTCGTACGTCCGAGAGGGCTCCATCTTCCGGAAAAACATATTGAAATTAATGGAGAAGAAGCTTCAGGTTCACTGACCGATTTTGGAATTTACTTTTTCAATAATGCAGAACAGCTTTTGAGTAACGGAAGCGGACCTTACTTTTACCTGCCGAAATTAGAACATTATCAGGAAGCACGCTGGTGGAATGATGTATTTGTTTTTGCCCAGAATTACTTAGGAATTGCCAACGGAACCGTTAAAGTAACGGTTTTAATAGAAACCATTACCGCTTCATTTCAGATCGATGAAATTCTGTACGAATTAAAGGATCACAGCTCCGGGCTTAACTGTGGGCGGTGGGATTATATTTTCTCCTACATTAAAAAATTCAGAAACCTGCCGGGATTTATGGTGCCTGACAGGGATCAGGTTACTATGACATCGCCATTTATGAGCGCTTATTCAAAAAGAGTGATTGAAATCTGCCATAAAAGGAACGTTCATGCAGTAGGCGGTATGGCGGCACAAATTCCTGTAAAGGATGATGAAGAAGCCAATACAATTGCTTTTGAAAAAGTGAGAGGTGACAAGGAACGTGAAGTAAAAAACGGCCATGACGGAACCTGGGTTGCCCATCCTGCTTTAGTACAGGTTGCCATGGAAGTATTTGATCAATATATGCCGGAAGCCAATCAGATTGATAAGAAATTTGAATACCATATCAAAGAAAGTGATCTGCTGGAAGTTCCCCGGGGTGAGATTACCGAAAAAGGAGTCCGGAAAAACATCAATATAGGAATCCTTTATCTGGAAAGCTGGCTGATGGGAACAGGAGCTGCTGCAATTTATAACCTGATGGAAGATGCAGCCACTGCAGAGATTTCAAGAACCCAGCTATGGCAATGGCTGAAAAATGAAGCCGAACTGAGCGATGGCAGAAAACTTACCCGCGAAATGATTCTCCAGTGGGAATCAGAAGAAATAGACCATATCGAAAAATATGTCGGTGAAAACCGCTTTAAAACCGGAAAATTCAATCTGGCCAAAGAGCTTTTCAATGAACTTGTTTTCTCTGAAAAATTTGAAGAATTTCTGACCCTGAAAGCATATCCGTTTATCAGCTGAAAGTTAAAAAACAGAGCCTGAAAGAATTGCTTAAACCCATACCATCTAATCTGAAAAATCCAAATATTATGAAAACAAAACAAGAACAAATCCACGCGCTGGAGCAGGATTGGCTGAACAATCCGCGCTGGAAGGGTGTAAAAAGAACCTATACGGCTGAGGACGTACTTAAACTTCGCGGTTCTTATAAAATTGATTATACCATTGCAACAGAAATGTCTGTAAAGCTTTGGGATAAATTAAACAGCCAGGATTATGTGGCTGGGCTTGGTGCACTCACAGGAAACCAGGCTGTTCAGGAAGTTGATGCAGGTCTTGAGGCTATATATCTTTCCGGATGGCAGGTAGCGGCAGATGCCAATCTCTCCGGGGAAATGTACCCGGATCAGTCATTGTACCCTGCCAACTCAGTGCCTTCTGTAGTGAAAAAGATCAATAACGCCTTATTAAGAGCAGATCAGATCCAGTCTGTCAGCGGAAACGGAGATAAAGAATACCTTGTTCCGATTGTTGCCGATGCAGAAGCCGGATTCGGGGGAAATCTCAATGCTTTCGAACTGATGAAGCAGATGATTGAAGCCGGAGCAGCCGGAGTACATTTTGAAGACCAGCTTTCTTCAGCAAAAAAATGCGGGCATCTGGGCGGAAAAGTTCTGGTTCCTACCCAGGAAGCCATTAATAAACTGATCGCAGCGCGTCTTGCAGCGGATGTCTTAGGAGTACCAAGTGTAATTGTGGCAAGAACAGACGCAGATGCAGCAGATCTTCTCACTTCAGATATAGATGACAGAGATAAAAAATTTGTAACAGGAGAAAGAACCTCTGAAGGTTTTTATGTTGTAAGAAACGGAGTAGAGCAGGGGATAGACCGCGGCCTTTCCTATGCTCCTTACGCAGATCTCATCTGGATGGAGACTTCTAATCCGGATCTGGAACAGGCCAGAAAATTTGCAGAAGGAATTCATGCACAGTTTCCGGGTAAAATGCTGGCATATAATTGTTCACCTTCATTCAACTGGGCCGCAAAACTGAGTGTTGAAGAAATGGGGAATTTCCGTGAAGAGCTGGCAAAAATGGGCTACAAATTCCAGTTTATCACACTGGCAGGCTTCCATGCCCTGAACACAGCTATGTTTGAACTGGCTTTAGCTTATAAAGAAAAGGGAATGGCCGGTTATTCAGAGCTTCAGGAACGGGAATTTGCCCTTCAGCAGAAAGGATTCAGAGCTGTAAAACACCAGTCATTCGTAGGTACAGGGTATTTTGACGAAATTCAGAATGTAGTCACCAACGGTTCTTCTGCAACAGTAGCGATGAAAGATTCTACAGAAACGGCACAGTTTCATTAATCATTTTTCCATATTTTTCTGATGTAAGCCTTCTCTTTTTGAGAAGGCTTTACGTTGTATCGTTATTGTATTGATATTCATTTTATTGCGTATCTTTTTTATTAAGAATGGAAACCGGATCATAACTATTGAAAATATGTATTATATTTGAACGCGAAAAAAAACGGATTTTTTTGAAAAACTATAAAAAAATGAAACTAATTAAAGGATTTTTTATTGCTGCAGGATTAATGCTGACTGCCAATGCTGCTAATGCTCAACAGAAAATAGGAAGTGTAGACACTAATGATGTGTTTGAAAGTTTAGCTGATGTAAAAGCAGCCAATACCACTATTGAAACTCTGTCTAAGACCAAACAGGCTGAAATTGAAAAATTAATCAGCCAGTATCAGACAAAACTGAAAGCAGCACAGGATAAAGAAAAAACATTAAGCGAAGCTAATAAAGAAACAGTAACTAAAGAGCTGATGGCTGCACAAACGGAACTGGAAGCTTTAGGTAAAAAGATAGAAGAAACCAGAGCACAGGCTGCTAAAGATATAGCTGCTAAACAAAATGAACTGGTTAATCCGATACAGCAAAAAGTAAAGGCTGCGATCTTTGCAGTGGCTAAAGAAAGAAACCTTAGTTATGTATTTGATGTTGCCGCACAGGGGGCAAACAACCTTATTTATACAGATGGAAGCGAAGATATCACGTCTATCGTGAAAACTAAACTGGGAGCTTCAGCAACGACTGCTAAACCGGCTGCAAAAAAATAATATTTTAAAAATAAATAGTTAAAACGGAATCGGATGAATGTCTGATTCCGTTTTTTTGTTCTTCCTGCCGGTACGGATTTATCCGGATGTTTTATACATTTGGGGTAAATTTTTTAGAAATGAAATTAGTATATGAAAAGCAGATAAAGGTAACGGAGCAACATATTGATCAGAATAATCACGTCAACAATGTGCAGTATGTTCATTGGGTAGAAGAAGCAGCTGCGGAACACTGGAATCTTCTGAAAGAGAAAACTGAGTACGTGAATGATGTCTGGATGCTGGTTGACCATCATATACAATACAAAAAGCAGGCTTATCTGGGAGATATCATTACGGTAAAAACATATCCGAAAGATCCGGAAGGGATCCGGCAGCCCAGAAAAGTTGAATTTTACTGCAATGATCAGCTGGTAGTGGATTCCCATACACTGTGGGTATTATTTGATAAAGAAACACAAAAGATCAAAAGACTGGAAAGTAACTGGCTTGAACAGCTTTCCCAATAACTGAGGATAATAAGACATTTTTAAGTGCTCCGTAGGAGTACTCTGCTCATAGCATTTAAAACATGATTTAAGGCAGCTCCGTAGGAGCGACCTGATCATTATAATGATTTGTATGTTGTTCTGATAGAGCTTTACTACGAACAAAATTTGAAAACAATTGAATCCGAACTCAGATTATATTTAGGTTAATGATAAGTTAACGGAGCCAAAGAAAAGAGATTCTGTGAATTATTTATGTAAATTTACCTCTGATAGAAGGTCTTCGCAGAATATGCAAAAGAAAAAGACTTTCAAATGATGTATTTGCTATGTTAAAAAAATATTTGTTACTTAACCTGATGCTGGTTTCTGCACTAGGTTTTTCACAGGATAAAAAATCGGAAATACAGATTCCGTCTCAGTTAACAGACAGTAAAAGTCTGAGTAAAGCAGTAAAAAATATCAGTGGAAGTCTTAAAGACTATACCATTGTCGGGCTGGGAGAAGGAACCCACGGAACAAAAGAGTTTAATGAGATAAGAAGTGAAATTTCAAAAAATCTTATTGAAAAAAATGATTTTAAAATCGTTGCTTTTGAAAGTGCCTATGGTGATGCTGCTTTTCTGAATGATGCTCTCAACTCAGACACCGATTTGAAAGAGGTATTAAAAAACTATATAACCTCCATCTGGCAGACCAAAGAAATCGAAAATTTACTGGGCTGGATAAGAGTTTATAACAAAAACCATAAAGATAAAGTCATTATTTCCGGGTTCGATACCAATTCTTTGGAGAACAGCGCCAGAATGCTCGAAAAATCTGAAGTTAAAGAAAAACAATATTCCGAAATTGCGGAGGAGCTTAAAAAGAAAGCTGTATTTCAGGATGAAATGTGGGAAAAACAGAATGATCCCTCTTTCAAACTGGATATGAAAGCGGTGATTAAGAACGGAACAGAAGGGTATATGCTGGCCAAGAAAATTGACAGTATTTATGGCGGTAAAATAGGAAGGGATGCCGAGCTCGCTCTGTATAATCTTCAGCTGGGCTTTGAAATTCCTTATGAAGCCGGTAAAAAGAATTATGATGTTTCCAGGGACCGGATTATGGCTGATATGATCGGTAAAATTCAGTCTGCATATAATAAAAAAATGATCCTTTTTGCCCATAACGCTCATATCGCATTGAAACCGATCCTGGTAGACGGAATGGGTGGATATATACAAAAGAAATACGGCAAAAAATATTATGCGCTGGGCACATTTACGGCATCCGGAACTTACAGCGCAACTACAGACCCCCGTGCTGTAAAATATAACCAATATAATTCTTATCCTCTGCCCAAATTAATGGAAAACAGCTGGGAAGAAAAACTGGTACAGAAAAATACCGGAAATTATTTCGCAGATTTTCAAAAAGATAATACAGGATTTTATGGGAAATCTTTCAAAGCAAGGTTTGTAGGATATGGCCCAATTACCCCGGAAACAGAAAAGTTTACCATTACAGAACCCTTAAAACTGAACGAATGTTTTGACGGACTTATCTTTATTAAAAATACTCATGCCTCAGAACACTTAACCGGCAGTTAATGCCAGACATTTATAATCAATCTCTTGACGCCCCGGCTTTTTTAAGCCGGGTTGTTTTTTTATATTTTTTGAAGTTAATTTTGAAAAACATGGGAGATACGATAGGGTACAATAAGTATATTTGGTTCTCAACAGTAAATCCATCAAAACACAACGGAAATAAAGCCCTGAATTATTTAATTAAACGGGTTTAACACAGAAATAATTAAAATTAATAAATATATGGGATTAGATATTTTCTATAATGTAGATAACGACGAGGATATTTTCACCTTTGAATATATTACCGACGATGAACTGAAAAAGCATCATGAGCTGAGCCGTACTTTCGCGAATCTTATGAGTAGAAAGAATGTTATTTCTGAGAATGAAAAAACGGAGCTTGATCAGATTTCCCGGATTACAGGGATTGATCTGTCATCAATAATTTATTTAGACGAGATTCCTGATCCGGATGAATTCCAGGAGATCTTAGAGTATGATCCTGAATATTATGAGGAGCAAAAAGCGGAATATGAAATTCAGAGGAGAAAAATTGAAAATAATCTGGATGAGGTATCCTCAAAAATAACCGGGCTCATAGAAAAACTGAAAGAAAAAGAAGACCTGTACCGTTTATTGGCACCCGCTTCGTTTGATTCGCTGAACAATTCAGCCTATTTCAAAAAGGAGAATAACAGGGGGGATAATTTTTACGCAGATTTAAATAACTTTAAAAATTTTATGGATTATGCCAGGGCAAAAGGAACAAAAACGATCTGGTTCAGATATTCCTAAACCTGTGTCTGGATTTTGTTACTAATTTGTTTTAGAGACTTAAGCCCTGCTGTTGTCTTTTTTTCGTTTAAAAATGCTATATTGATGCTCCTAAAAATAAAGTTGAAAAACTTTATAGAATGCCATAGAGGCTATTACAAAAACTATAGACATGAAAATTCATTATTCGGTAATTTTATTACTGCTTAACATTGCAGTGCATGGCCAGGAGAATCTCTACTGGTTTTCGGATGATATTGAAAAAAAAATTGTGAAGGATTCCACAAAAGATAAATCCTGGACAAGCCAGATGGGCGCTACCTATTATTCTATAAGCGGGAATTATAAATTGGCGCTTGTCAATTGGGATAAAATGTTTGGAAGACCTAAAAAAATCAGCAGTACCGACAGCCTGAAATTCACAAAAATGACTCCCGTAAATGCGAAAGACTATATTCTGGACAGGGCGGCGAATGAAAAAGTAATCATCATCAACGAAGCCCATCATAATGCGAGCCACAGAACTTTTGTCTCCTCTCTGCTTCAGGGATTATATGATAAAGGATATCGATATTTGGGTGTTGAAACTCTGAATAATGACGGCCCTTTCCATATCGGAAAATTTGCCACGCAGGAAAGCGGAATGTATTCTCAGGAACCGGAATTCGGAAATTTTATTTATCAGGCTCTGAAGATCGGTTTTAAACTGTTTCCTT
The DNA here is from genome assembly GCF_001295265.1 of Chryseobacterium indologenes. GTDB lineage: Bacteria > Bacteroidota > Bacteroidia > Flavobacteriales > Weeksellaceae > Chryseobacterium > Chryseobacterium indologenes_A. Next base: position 329,782 of record NZ_LJOD01000003.1, read on the forward strand.
ATGATACCACAGGAAAGAATGGCAAAGAACGGGAGATAGGCGAAGCAGAGAATATTTACAATTTCATGCAGAACAATAAAGACGGGAAATACCTGATCTATTGCGGTTATCAGCATGCTTATGAAGGAGTTCATAAAGCCTGGGAAAAAACGATGGCAGGAAGACTTTCTGACTTGACCTCTTTAAATCCTTTTACCATTGATCAAACCCAATTTTCAGAAAAAAGCGATCCGAAATACAATGAACCGCTTATCAGAATCGTTAATAAAAAAGATCCTGTTGTTCTGAAAGATGAAAACCAGACGCCTTACAACGGAGAAGATAAAGAACTGTATACAGATATTAAAATCATTCATCCGGTTACAAAATACATAAAAGGAAGACCTGGCTGGATGCTGGACGGAAACCGCAAATTTTATAAAATTCCAAAATCTAAAATCACACAATTTCCGGTACTGGTTTTAGCCTACAGAAAAGGGGAATTTGAGGAAAAAGGAATTCCTGCGGATATTCTCGAACTTAACAATTCAAAAGACAGCAGATTTCTAATTCTGGATAAAGGAAGTTATGATATTATAATAATGAACAGGGAATATAAAGTAATCAGCAGGTTTGAAAAAACAATATAATTTTCAAAAAATTGAAAACCTTTTGAAAAAATAAAACAGCCAATTCAAATACTATCATATGGGATTATTTAACAAAATTTTCGGAGATCCGGACCAACAAAATTCTGACGGCTCTCATGGAGTACAACCAGAACAAACCGCCTGCAAAACAGAGCAGGAACTTCTTGAACGTTACGGAGGAATAGCCTTCGATAAACAGATGGATTTTGGTGAAGTAATCGGAGATAATAACTGGAACGTAGACATCGGTCAGGGCATCATCAGTTTTGGTGAAAATCTCACTTTTCCGATGGAAATACTGGGAACTTTTTCTCATTCATCACAAACGTGGCTTTGGGCATGGGCCAATACACAATCTAACCTTCCTGAAAATATAATCAGGCAGTCCCTTCAGCTTAAAAAATATGGCGAAGAGAACGGTATTAAACTTCTGAGCACAGACACTTTTGATTTTTCAGCAGAAGAACTGCATCTCATAGGTATGACTGCATCGGGAATGTTTGATACAAGTGGTTATTATATTGCAGATTACGGGCAGGGTGCCATGGTGGTAACCGTGAAAAGTGACATTATAGATAAAGCTCAGAGCAAGGATCATCTTCGGATTTTTACAGCTTTTCCTCAACTGATCTCTCAGTTTGACATGAATCACAAGAATGCTTTTAAAAACTATCTGGCTTTAAAAGGATATCAGGTAACCGAAAAAGAAAATTCCGTAGAAGGAACCCAAAACGGAAATTCTGTAACCGGTGAGTTTGATGATTTATCAAGACTGACTAATCTGAAGGGGTAAAGTTGAAGTATGACCGTACAAAACGTAATAAATTCAGGACATGAAAAGGTATAATTATAGGAAGCTGTTTAATTGTAATTTTAGTTTTGTACAATTATCCGGTTTTTGATAACAAAGGAATTTCATATATGATTATTTTTTCCTGCCTGGCAGCTATCTGTTTTGCAGGTGCAAAAATTTATTTTCCCAGTGATGATAGCTATGAATCAGTAGAGAAAGAAAAGAATGAATTGGAGGTTTTTGACGGTAATTTTAAGTATGATAAAGATGGATTTATGCTATTCAAAACGAGGTTACAGATTTTATAAAATGGGGTGAAATTATAGAAGTGAATTCATTTAGCATCCCTTTAGAATATAGGATAAGACAGACAGGACTTGAAATAATAACGGATCATAAAACCTATGAATTCAATAATGAAAATACACCGTGAATTGAAAAATTGCAAGATCAGCTCTTTAATAATCTTCCAGACTGGAAATTAGATGTGCCCTTGATAAGAATGAATAATCATGGGCTTGAAAATCAAATTTATATACTCGGAAGAAAGTAAATTAAATTGTCATAATTATTTATGATATTGAATACTATTCTTTGTAAATTTTCAAAGAAAAATAAACTGTTTCATTTCTGAAGCAGTTTATTTTTTTGAACGGAAGCTTCGGTAAAATTTAAAATTTTTCAATTTTCACTTATTTCTCTGATCTATATCTTATCATTAATTAAAAGATAATTTTCTCAAAAAAAATACGACAAGTTCTGTCGTTTCATAGAAATACATTTGCAAAACAGATACGTATCATTGCATAAAAAACACCATGAAGTGATAAAATTCATAATAATTCTCTTTAATGGTGACTTAATATATGCTAATAAATGTTAATTTTGTAAACATGTAATAAAAAAAATAAAAACCAAATGAGAAAACTCTACATGAGTGCATTAGTGATATGCACAGTCCTGAGTGCATCAGCTCAGGAAGTCTTA
>NZ_LJOD01000030.1 GCF_001295265.1 Chryseobacterium indologenes
AGAACGACCTTTTTTTAAAAAAAAGCTTTTCACTGTAAATCTGAAAAATTGTAGTAATTCTACGATTTGATGTCGTAATTCTACGACTTTTGATTTAAGAATACGTTAAAACTCCTTACAGTAAAGCATTTAAGATCATTTAAAATGTTTTAAAAAGCACTTTTTTTCACACTTACCTGAGAAATATTAAGATATTTTAGAATATTTCAATTAATGATTGACTATAAATTAATCGTTCCAAAAAACAAACAAGATAAATAATCTACATTTTTCAAAACAGACAAAACTTTCGCAATACAAGTTATTCATTGTAGAAAAAAGGACAGAATTTAAAATAAAAAAGTTGGATTATATTATACAGGGTATAAAAAACAGCCGCAACTAAAAAAGTTATGGCTGTTTTCTATATTTTTTCTATACTGATTAAACTACTGCTATTGCTGCATTTTACTTCCTTCTTTAATAGAACGGGAAAGAATCTTGTTTTTTCTTAAAAGAAAGTCGGGCATAAGGTCAGTTGGCAGATAAAGAGAGCTTTCACCGGTTTTCTGAAGTTCTTCTTCAATTCCGGGATTCCAGGCAAGAATCTTATCTACTTCCACTTTTAATTCATCTGCAATAATATTCAGATTAAAGCCTGCATTGATTTCTGTTTCTGCCAGAGACGGTCCGTTATATTTCTGTGAGCCTCCTTCCGTAAAGAAGATCTTATTGATGCGCGAAGAATTATAGTTGCTCAACACACTCTCCAGCTCCCCTGTCGCATAGCAGGCATTGAGGTATTTCTTTACATGATTGATGGTTTCTGCCGGAAGGAACCTGGAAAATTCATGATACTGTGTAGAACCTGCAGCCTGCATCGCTTTGGCAATATTACCTTCTCCACAGTTGTAGGCGGCTACAACCGTTACCCAGTTGTTGTACTTTTTATAGAGATTCGTGAGAGAAATTACAGCTGTTCTTGTACTTTTATAAGCATCTCTGCGTGCCTGCTCGGTAAGCCCGTACTGATTGGCATGTGCGGTCATAAACTGCCATACGCCCACTGCTCCTGCTCCTGATGTAATATTCTCATTAAAATGGGATTCTATCATCGCCAGGTTTCTCAAATGTTTTGGCAATCCTTTTTGCGCCAGTGAATATTCAATATATTTAACAATATCTTTATTGGCGTTAATGATGCTCTGATACTTCTTCACACTGCTTTCCGAGGTATCGGAAGCGGCAAGAAACTGCCCATTTACGAATACAGAGGTTCCTGCCAGCATCAGTCCTGCAAAGATATTTTTGAATACGGTTTTCATTGTAAGTGCTTTTCTTTTATTGACTAAAAAGCGGAAAAGTAAAAGGGTAAAAAGCGAAAATGCCGATAAGCAGATCCGCTTCATATTTTAGTCTACTTTCCAGCTTATTTTTTCTTCTTCTTTATTCCAGTCTACATGAATGGTCTGTCCGGTTTTCACTTCTTCTCTTACGATCATTTTGGAGATAGGTCTTGCCAGCTGGGCACGGATTACACCGGAAATCTGTCGTGCTCCGTATTTGCTGCTGAATCCGCCTAATGCCAGATTCTTCACGGCTTCGTCGCTGATTTTCAAAGCCATTCCCAATCTCGTTAATGAAGCATGAAGCGATTTCAGCTGAATATTGAAAATTCTTTCTGCAATAGATTCTGTGATAGGAGCAAAAGGAATAATCTCTGTAATTCTTGCAAGGAATTCGGGTCTGAATCTACCGGAATTGGACATGATCTGCATGAGTGAAGATGATTCAGGGATTTTCCCTTCTTCAAACTGCTTTACGATCTCTTCACTTCCGATATTGGAAGTAAATAATATCAGCGCATTGCTGAAATCTCCTTCTTTTCCTAGTTTATCATGAACTTTTCCTTCATCCATAATCTGCAGAAATACATCAAAAACGGAATGGTGGGCTTTTTCAATTTCATCAAACAGAACCACGGTATAAGGCTGCTGCCTGATTTTATTAACAAGCATTCCCCCTTCTTCGTACCCTACATACCCCGGAGGCGCACCGTATAAAAGGGCTGCGGAATGTTCTTCTTTAAATTCTGACATATCAAAACGTACCATTGCTTTTTCGTCATTGAAAAGAAGTTCTGCCATGGATTTAGCCAGCTCGGTTTTCCCTGTTCCGGTAGGTCCCAGAAGGAAGAATGATCCGATAGGCTGTCCTGGTTTGTTCAATCCGCTTCGGTTTTCCACAATGGCATCTGAAAGGATTTTCAGTGCATGATCCTGGCCCACTACTCTGTTCATGAGCATAGATTCCATATTCAGGAGCTTTTCTTTTTCCTGAGCCTGGATTTTCCCGATAGGGATATTGGTTTTTGCGGCCATTACTGCTGCCAGCTCCAGACGGCCTACTTTTTCTCTTTTTTGTGCTGCATGCTGTAAAAGCTCGGCATAGGTATCATCAATTATTTTATGAATCTGTTCTACAGGCATTGAGTTATCCAGTGCAGGCTGCTCACTCAGAGATCCCCATAAAATAGGGCTTATTTTATCTCTCAGCAGATTGTAAGTCCAGATCAGTTCGTCTGCCTGATGTTTGCTGTCTGCAAATTCTTCTTTCAGAATGGCTTCATAACTTTCTTTCCAGCTTTCCAGTTCTTTTTCTGAAAGTTCGTCCAGCATTTTGATTGCGGCCATGGTTCTGTCCAGCAGGTCAATAGCTGCATCCGGCAGTTTTTTACCTTTGGCATATCGTTTTGCAAGACGTACGCATTCCGGAAGGGCTGCTTTTTCCACTTCAATACCGTGGTGCTTTTTATATCCATCCAAAAGCACATCAATCATTTTCACGCAGGTCTGTTCATCCGGCTCATTCACTGTAAGCACTTCAAAACGTCTGTTAAAAGCCTGTTCTGGTTCAATGATCTTTCTGTATTCTTCCTGAGTGGTGGCACCAATTACCGTAATTTCGCCTCTTGCCAGTTCCGGCTTCAGAAGATTGGCTACATTTCCGATACTTCCTTTCGGGTCTAATAGGGTGTGGATCTCATCAATGAAAAGAACTGCTTTTTCAATTTTTTTGCATTCATTGATGACTTTTTTCAGACGGTCTTCTATTTCGCCTTTATAAGAGGTTCCGGCTAACAGTGCTCCTGTATCCAGCTCCAGAAGGGTTGCATTTTTCAGCATTTCAGGAACATTTCCTTTGGTAATTTCAATAGCAAAGCCTTCTACCAAAGCTGTTTTTCCAACTCCCGGCTCACCGATGATAATCACGTTCGGCTTGCTTCTGCGGCAAAGAATCTCAACGAGCATTCTAAGTTCTTTGTCTCTTCCTATAATATTTTCAAGTTCTCCTTTTCTGGCTTGTGCAGTCCTGTCTACACAATAGTTTTTAATGGAAGGAAAGGAGGAATCTGTAAAATCTGATCCGTTTGAGAAAAGTGAAGAAAAATCTCCGTCTTCAGCTACGGTAAAAGGAGTATCTTTTCTGTACAGATTGAAAATTTCATGTTCTCTCAGCGGTAATGATTTCAACTGCTGAAGTGAAAACGCTACCTGAGGTTTTACAATTGCTGTAAGGATACAGATCGGGGTAATTTCATCCAGTCCCAGTTTTAAGCGGATATCATCTGCTTCTTCAATAAGGGTATCCACCGTTTCATCCTGGCGTACCTCATCCGGGAGGTGGCTGGTTTTGGGATATTCTTCGATACGGACATCTGCCCATTCGTAAAAATAACCAGGATCTTTTTCTATGCTTTTCAGAAATTCATTAAGACCGATATCCTTATGCATTAAAGCCTGCAGGATGTGCGGACCTCCATAGGTACCATTATAGTTTTCCTTCGCTATTGACTGAGCAATATGAAATAGCTGTTTTACTGTTTCGTTGGTTACTAATACTCCCATTTATAATTTTTTCTTATATTAATATGTCTGTGTTCTTTTTTAATTCTGTCAGATTATTTGGTGTTCAGGGCCTCAAAATCATTCTCAGCCTGTGTTATCTGTCAAAAGATACTTGTTTACAAATATATCTTTTTTATGTAAATTGATACAAGGATAAAGATAGGTAATTCTTTGAATAGAGAAGTACATCTTTTTTAAGGTGAACAAATTACTCTGTCATACTTGTAAAAAAATATCAGGCTGTCTTTTTGCTATATATTCAGAAAATAGAGTAAAGCCAGACTTAGCCACTGCAGGCCTACATAGATATAAAAGATCATAGCTGAGGGTTCGGCAAGCTCGTGCAGCTTTTCGATCAGCTTTGTTTTAATAATATCGTAGAAATTGATATTTCCACTTTTAAGATCCAGCTCATCAAAACTCATTTTTTTTAATGCATAACTGAGAATCTTTTTTATGATTTTATTTTCTGAACTGTTTTTGAATTCATTCAGCAATTGGATCTTAACCAGAGCATAATCTGCACTGTTCCGGACTACAGCTGGCTGTCCGGTTCTGAATTTATCTATTACTTTATCAATGGCCGGAACCAAGAGGGTTTCTGAATGATCTTGAACCAGTCTGCTGATGACATTGGACATGGCATATTTTGTGGAAAAAATCCCGATAAAGAATGGTGCCGCAATCATCAGCAAAAAGAAAAGGCTGGCGGAAACCGGCTTTGTTGTAATGGCAGCCACTATAAACAAATAAGCTCCGCTGTGTCCTAACCCGCTTCCAAAGCTTGCAGATAATATATAAATTCCCACTATCATGACGATTACCGTGGAAAGCACTCCTATTCCGTAAATCTTTAATACACTGAAAAGAAATGTTGCTGATAATTTTGAAAGATATTTTAGCTGATTGGTGACTTTATTCATTGATAAATTCGAGTTTGCCTGGTTATGTTTTTTAAATTTAATATTTTTCAGATTACCATTTGTACTTAATTTTTCCATTTTTAATACAGTCATCAACACTGATAGTAATGGGACATTTGTAACAATCATCAGGAGTGAATCTGAAAAAGTCTGCTAAAGAAATACTTTTATCAACCATCACTAAACGTTTTTTTGTACAGATCCGGGTAGCGGGCAGATAATCAAAATCATTTTTCTTCAGTCTTTTCTGATATATTCCGTTGCTATAATTAAGTTCTTTAGTACTGTAGATTTTATTTCCTTTATTCTGAATATAAAGCCAGGAACTATTTCCGTTTGACAGTGAACTGAACTTCAAGATTTTCATAGTACCCCTGTCTTCAATTTCAAGAATATTCTCTGTTTCAAACGGCCCATTACCCATTATTGCAGGCGTATTAATTATGATCCTTTTATTAAATAATATTACAGTATCTTTTTTTTGATTTTCATGATCGGCTTGTTTTAGTTTTTGTGAAAAAACAGAGCCGGAAATCATTGATAGGATTAAAAGCAGCGTATATTTTGCAGAAAAGGTTTTCATATTTTCTTTATTTCTTTACAAGCTTTTATCACCCTTATTTTATCCGTGATATTTAAAATCTATACGCTACAATCCATAGACGCAAAATCTATAACAGTGAGATACCATTTCCCGTTTATATTCGTGATATAAAAAATAAAGGTTCCGTCTTTACTGTTTACGGTCACTCTGCGGCTTTTTGCTTCTATTTTTCTGAACTTCCCTATGTCTTTTACCAGCTCGTTTTTTTTCTTTGCATCTAATTCTTCACCGAGAATCTTGGGAGAATTTTCGAGAAAGAAGTTGATGGATTCTGATAAAGCATGAAATTTATTTTCCGAAGCGACAAAAATCCCCTGTTTTTCAATTTTTTCACATTCAAAAAAAGATTTTTCGGTAAATTCAATTGTATTTAGATTCAGATCTCCCGTTTTGTATTCTTCCAACAATGACTGGTACGGAATTCCCGCTGGTTCTGCGGTTCCGTTATCAAGGCACTTTTTATCAAGGCAAACTTTCTGCACCTTTAACCAGGTATTGTTAGAACCGGTGGTTGTAATAAGGGTCAGTCCTGTATTTTTATCAATAAACTGGTTAAATTTATCAGAATCTTTTTCGTTATAGGTTTCCACCACTTTTTTAACAAACTGCTCTACATCTTTATTTTGTCCCTGTAAGGAACCACATCCCGAAAAAAGAATGGATGTAAATAGGATCAATAATAGGTTTCTCATAAGCATTCGTTTAATAATGGAAAAATAGCATCTTTTACAACCTGGCCTTCACCTGCAGTTTTAGACTGCATTTCTTCGTGGGTAAAGATATTTTCTTTTTTCAGATTGTATTTTTTCATCAAAGCTACTACAATACACTTTACGGATTTGATTTGTGCATCAGTCAGCTTATCCCAGTAAATATCGGCATCTTTCCATTTTCCATTAATCTGGCGCTGTCCTTTGAAGGCTGCCGTTAATTTAACGGATTCCGGATTTTTCACTTTGGTATCATAAACGGTATACAGGTCATTTCCATCTTTGTAATAAGCCATTCCGATAACCTCTATTCCAATGGAGTTTTCTGTCTGTATTTCCATATGAGCAGTACGTGCTGTCTTGTTCATAATATGGTTGGAATACTGATCAAGCTTAATAGGCTGGAATATTTCACCATCTGTGCCCCGTGCTCCTTCTACATAAAAATGGGTTCCTTTTGTATGGGCAATTGCCCCGGCAATTGACGAGCCAATTGTCCTGTGTAAAACAATAGCAATAATTTTCTGGATTCCTGCATTTCCTTTTACTTTGCTGCCTTCTTTGGTATGAACAACATTCGGGCCGTTAAGTAATTCTTTATCAATAGAGTAAACGCTACATTCGCAATATTTAATCTCAAACCATTTTCCGTTTTCATCAAGCCAGTAATTGGGTTGGGAAGCTGTCTGGGAATCATTCTCACTTTCCTTAGGATTTTTGCCCATATACGTAATCTCCACTCCGGGATTGTGTTTACCGGCATCCACCATAATACAGGTATTTACTTTTTTATCTTTGGCACCGTTTATTTTAGTTCCCCAGTCTTCAATATATTTTTTTTCTGCTGAGGGCTGAAGCTTTACTTTATAAACAGCCAGACCTTCTTTGTCCACTGTTGCGGTAAGCACTCCCTGAACGTCTTTGTCGTCCTGAAACAGATCTATCAATTCATAAGCTTTTCCGCTTAAAATGCCATCACGGTCTTTGAGATTGACTTCTATTTTTTTTCCTGCCAGTCCTGCTGTTTTTACCACTATATATACTGTATCCCCTACCGTAGCTGAAGTGATTTTAGTATAACTTTTATCTTCAAGCCGGGCAACATAAGCATCCAGTACTGCGGCGGCTGTAATACTAACCGGGTCTTTATTGGTTCCGTAAGTCACTCCCTCTGCTCCTTCCTGTCTAAACTGTGTTCCTGAAGAATTCACGATATTTCCTTTCGCAAAACTACGATTATCTCCACCTGTGGTTTCAATATAGTCTCCACCTATATAGCTTTCCTTACTCATTGTTTAGTGGTTTTTAGATTTGGTATTATTTTACTGAACTTATTATTTCATATTCCTATTGGAAGATTTCCCTGAATTTTTCTCAATCATATTTATTCTATGAATGATTTTCTGAGGTTATACACATTAAAGTTAATAAAAAAATCATCCGGTATGCTTATTTCATAAGGATTTCTGATTTGTTTATCTTCTGTATCCGGCACAGAATAAGATTATTTCAGGCAAAAAAGACCGCCTCTCTTGGGACAGTCTTTTTTTATGAATGTGGATGTGTAATAGTGTAAGATTAAGCACCCGGCCATATTCCTTCATACTTAGAACCTCCGTAGTCGATGTTTTCTGCACTTACTACAAAGCTGATCAGCATGCTGTTTTCGTCGATTGCGTCAAACTCCACCTGATGCTGAATTACATATCCGTTATTCCAGCTCAAAGTAATAAGAGTTCCTTCTTCGTGAGATTTGTTAAAAGTAATTTCTCCGGTTGTCGGCTTATATTTTCCGTTTAATAAGCTTTCAAGGATGTCTGATTTTTCAGTAGCTTCTACTGTAATCTTAATAAGTGCATTAGAAGGGTCTGATGCTACACGTCCTGAAACGTCTGTAGATCTTGATACGCTGTAGTTCAGCTTTAATAGTTTCTGACCTTCTCCTCCGTTGAATTTTAAGATTCCTCTTGAATTTGCTGCCATGATTGGTAAATTTTAATCGTTAATATTTTGTGATTTGGTGATTGATTGTTGAGCAAATATAGAACGACCTTTTTTTAAAAAAAAGCTTTTCACTGTAAATCTG
>NZ_LJOD01000031.1 GCF_001295265.1 Chryseobacterium indologenes
CGAGAGATCAGGCAATAAAACCGTAGGCATCGAAGAAGGAACCGACTTATGGCTTGTTGCTCTAAACGAAAGAGGCGAAGAGCAGTGGCAGAAATCCTACAACTTTAAAAACCGGGATATCCTGATGGGCATGAGTGTGATTCATTCCGCAGATGATAAAACTTCCAAAGGAATATTGCTCGGCGGTTACACCCAGGCAGAAGGCCGGATAGAAAAAGATGATGAAACGTTCTGGATGCTGTATCTGGATCAGGAAGGTAATGAACAGTGGAGAAAACACATCACGGGAGAGAACCGAAAGAAAGAAGAAAGGCTTTCTGATATAAAGTTAAACAGAGACGGTTCCATTATTCTTGCCGGAACCAGTGCGGAAGAGCTCGGAAAAGAGAACTGGAAGATTGTGAAGCTTGGGGACAGCCAGATCGATAAGCTGATTCAGAAACAAGACATCAAGATTTATCCTAATCCGGTCTCCGATTATGCTTACGTAGAAATAGGTGTTGACTTTAAAGAAGCAGATATTGTGGTGTATGATATGGGAGGAAGACAGCTTCAGAGTGTAAAAACGAAGAATAAAGTCACTAAAATTAATACCCAGCCTTTGGTTCAGGGTGCTTACCTGGTAGTGATTAAAACCGATACGAATCAAACAGCCAACGCAAAACTGATAAAAAAATAAAAACTGATTATGAAGAAAACAAATTATATGAAAGCCCTGGGCCTGGTCCCTGTTTTTTTAGGGGCACTGGTCTACGGACAGGCAAGCATAGGAGAAGCTGTTACTACCCCTATTGCCTCACCATCAATGGCTGCCATGTCGCAGTATTCTGATGTACCGATTTCGCTGGCTACTGGATTACCGGATATAGGAATTTCCCTTTCTGATGCTCCGACTTCAGGTGGGTTGAAATGGCCGCTTGGGTTAAGCTATAATGCAAGAAGGACAGATAATACCGAAGAACTGGCGAGTGATGTAGGCCGTGGATGGTCATTTTTCGGGGCAGGAGTGGTTTATAAAAAAATTGTCATGGGTCTGGATGAATGTTATGATAATGCAGGTGCTATAGATTATCAAAAAAATGAGTTTGATGATATCTACTATTATAACCTTCCGGGACTTTCAGGAAAGTTCAGAATCAAAAGAGACATAGCCTCGAATACTTTTTCATTGGTGAACTTAGTGCCCAACGGAGCTAAGATAGAATATGTAAGAGACAGCAATACATCAACTTTCAAAGCAGATAGTTTTACGATAACAGCAGATAACGGATATAAATATTTTTTTGACAAACCGGATATCGGAAGATATAATTGCGATGTTGGACTTATTATTCCAACGATATATAAACCAGCTTATTACCTGACCAAGATTTTATCTCCGATAGGGGCTGAGGTAGCCGTATTTACCTATGATGAAAAGACAAAATATAGGGAAAATAGTACAAATTATCTTATATTCCTTCAGAATAAGCTGAAAGCCATCACCAGCAGAAACGGGCAGACGGTTTTTAATTATTCATATGATGAAACGCTGGAAGGCAAAAAAGAAAGCGATAAAACAGCCAGTGATCCTTACAGCCTTCAGAAAATTATTTTTAAAAATCCAGCTGGAGAAGAACTGTCTTCTTATGTATTTAATTATACCATGGTTTCAAAAGGAAATGATATTTCGAATAAGGAAAGAATTCTGAATTCTGTATTCAAAAATGATAAGAATAACAGTCCTGTTGAAAAAAATAGTTTTGTATATAATGAACCTTCCGGATTAGGAAGGCTTAAGAGACTTATTACTCCTTCCGGAGGAGTTACTGAATATAATTTTGAGAACGGAGAAGTCTACGTTAATTATAATGATCCCGCTTACTTAGCTAGTTTGGATGGTGCGCCGAGTATTACTAATCCTATTATTCAATATTGGGCCCAATTAGCAAATGGTCTGATCAATACGAACCAGACGTTACAGTATAACTTTACAATACCTGGAGATACCTCAGTAAAAAAATATTTTAGATTTGGTTACCATATTGATGAATATGAATATCCTGAGCCGCCTATAGATCCATTTTTTCCTGACAGGCCACCAAAACCAAGAACAGACAAACTTAAGATCACCCTGAAAAGAGACGGTGTAGTTGTCGTACCAACTAGAACGATTACCCAAACCTACCATTATCTAACTACGTTAAATGAATTTCCTGGTAATTATACCCTTGAAATTGAATCAGTTGATGGAGCTGTCGGAAAAGGTAGCCTGGGCGCATCTGAAGTTAGGCTCAATCCTGGTCCATTCAGAAATGGAAGAGAATCCATTACTAAAAGGATTAAAAATATTAAGTATTTCAAAAATCCAACAGATACCAACGCTGACAGAATAATGAACTATGAATATGAATCTTTCACGCAGCCTAACAGTGCAAGCGGTTTCGGTTACGCGAATGAAAGAGATAGTGATGATGAATATAGTACAGGTTTTATTCTTTACAAAAATGTAAAGGTTTTTGAAAATGGAAAAGGATATACACGTTATTTCTTTAAGACACCAGATGATTATCCCAAGCAGCCAAACGGAGGACCGCAGAATGACCCTTTTTATTTCTGGCCTTATTACAATGTGACTAAAAGCGGGTTAATGAGAAAGAAAGAAACCTATAATGAACAGAATACACTTTTGACAGAAGAGGTTTATGATTATGAACTGGATAATTATTCTAACGAAGAACTTAATATGATGTTCGGAAATAAGACTACTTCAAAACCTGCTTACATTAAAAAGAGTATGATTACTGCAAAAGCATTTTTCCCTAATAACGGAATGCTGGAGTCCAGTTCAGAAACCTGGATGAACACAAGTCAGAAACCGTATTATACCAAAAGTACGGCAGATGGGGAAACTTCAGAACAGTTTATTACTTATCCTTCCGGACAGGCAGGATACAGCCACCTGGTGACTGCTAATATGACAGGAATTCCCGTGATAAATGAAGAAAAGAAAAACGGGAAAATGACCTCTAAATCGATAACCCGTTATGAATCTCCGTCTCTTCTTCCAACCTCTGTCCTTGCAACCAATATTGCCGATGGCAGTACAAAACAGACCGCTTCCCTGGATGCTTATGACGACAAAGGAAATATACTTCAGGTGACCTCTGCAGACGGAATTCCTGCGACATTGATCTATGGCTATAACAAAACACAGGTCATTGCCAGAATAGAAGGCGCAAAATATAATGAGATTAAAAACAGCTCACTTATTACCACGGCTATTGCTGCATCAGATAGCGATAATACCAACCCGGGAACAGAAAGTGCGTTGATTACAGCTTTGGATAATCTCCGTATGGACAGCTCAATGACGGCGTACAGAATTACAACTTATACCTATGATCCGATGGTGGGCCTTACCACGACAACATCTCCGGATGGCCGGCGTGAAATGTATGAATATGACAGTGCCGGAAGATTAAAAACCCTGAAAAGAGCAGAAAAAGATGCTTCAGGAAATACCGTGTACAAAACGCTGAAAGAATACAAATACAACTACAAACCGTAAAATGATGAAAAGAATTTTAAGCCTTTTCGGGATATTGTCAGCGGTAGTTTTCTCTGCACAGAACAATCTCACCAATACCGAAAATTACACCTATACCAAAGAATGCCTGAATGCAGACTGTACTAAATTTTCAGAAAGTGTACAGTATTTTGACAGCTTCGGCAGGCCATTTCAGGCTGTCAGCATAAAATCCAGTCCTTCAGGAAAGGATATGGTACAGCATATTCCGTATGACAGCTACGGAAGAAAAGTAGACAGCTGGTTTCCGGTTCCCATGCCTACATCGGGCGGGGCAGTCCATGACACAGCAGCCGTAAAAACCAATGCGGTTAGTTTGTATGGTGACAGCCGTCCGTTTTCCCATACTGTATTGGATAATTCTCCACTAGACCGTGTTTTGCAACAGATTTCTCCGGGGGAGGACTGGCAGAACCATCCGGCAGCTTTTGCCTACGAAACCAACATCAACGGAGAAGTTAAAAAATATATGGTTTCTTCTTCCTGGACTGAAGGGAGAACAGAGTCAGTACTCTCACTTTCGGGAAGCTATCCGGCTAATACCCTGACAAAAAATACGGTGACCGACCAGGATGGAAAAGTCTCTGTAGAATATAAAAACAAGCAGGGGCAGCTGATTATGGCAAGAAAAGGAGCAGGAACATCAGATGCTGCAGATACCTATTATGTTTATAATGAATTTGGACATCTGGTCTATGTTATTCCTCCGCTGGCTGCGGCTTCAGGATCAGTATCTCAGGATACCTTGGAAAAGCTTTGCTACCAGTATCGTTATGATGGCTGGAACCGCCTGGTAGAAAAAAGACTTCCGGGTAAAGGCTGGGAATATATGGTGTATGATAAAGCAGATAAGCTGATTCTTACCCAAGATGCGAATCAGAGAACTTCGGCCAGCTGGATGATTTATAAATATGATATATGGGGAAGGCCTATTTATACAGGAATACTAACGGGTAATAATACCAGATCAGGTATGCAGAGCCAGGTTAGTGACTTATCTGTTATTGAAGGCAGGAGTACCACAGGACTTACGGCCAATGATATGACGTATTATTATTCTAATATGTATTGGGGGCTGAATACCCTGTTATCGGTTACGTATTATGATTCTTACCCTCAACAGTATGGTTTTAATCCTCCTTTTCCTTCAACGATTCTGGGAGAACCGGTACTGACTGAAACTCCTGATGCTGCTGGAAGAAGCACCAAAGGTCTTCCGGTGATGAGTCTGGTAAAAAATATAGAGGATAACAGCTGGACAAAAACCTATACCTATTATGATCAAAAAGGAAGAGCAATAGGAACCCATTCCATCAATCATTTGGGAGGCTATACCAAAACAGAATCCAAGCTTGATTTTGCCGGATTAACCCTACAGACCAAAGCCTATCATAAAAGACTGGCCACAGATACTGAAAAACTGATCACCCAGACCTATGAATATGATGCCCAGGGAAGACTGTTGGTGCATAAGCATAAGATTGACAGTAACCCTGAAGAGATTCTGAAGCAGAATACTTATAATGAACTCTCCCAGATTGTCAATAAAAAAGTAGGGGGAACCAATGTCTCATCTCCTTTGCAGAGCATTGATTACACCTATAATATTCATGGCTGGCTGACGAAGATCAATGATCCTGCTAATCTGAACGGGAAGCTTTTCGGGTATGAGATGAAATATTTCAATCCTCAGAATACCACAAGTACTTCAGGAAAATATGGTGGAAATATTACAGAAATAGACTGGAAAACAGCCACAGATAATGTATTGAGAAGATATGATTATCAATATGATGCCCTAAATCGTTTGAAGATAGGAATATATTCTGAACCGGGTTCATCTGTTCCGCAAAATGATTTTTATAACGAGGCAATGAGCTATGATCTCAACGGAAACATAAGCTCCTTGCAAAGAAGTACAAAGGGAGCAGGAACAGCACAACAGATTGATAACCTTATCTATACTTACACAGGGAATAGGCTGCAGACAGTTGTTGACAATACTGGAAATTATATGGGCTATCCTGATAGTTCCGGCAGTGCGATTTCGTATGACGACAACGGAAACATGACCGATCACATCGACAAAGGAATATTAGAGATCAAATACAATTACCTGAACCTTCCGGGGAAAATGAAATTCAGTACCACCTATGTAATCCGGAATAACGAAACAGGAGAAGATGAAACAAGAAATGTAAGATCGGAATATATCTACCGTGCTGACGGAACCAAGCTGAGAAAGAAGCACATCACTGTATTTAGTAAAAAGAATAGCACAGAACGTATCACCACAACAGATTATCTGGATGGGTTCCAGTATACCATCAATTATCTGAATGCAGTCTCTCTGGATTTTGTTCCTACCTCTGAAGGCTACTACGATTTTAAAAATAATAAGTATATTTACAACTATACCGATCAGTTAGGAAATGTACGGTTGAGCTATCAGAATAATGGTTCGGGAGCAGCAGTTCTTGAAGAAAATAACTATTATCCGTTTGGATTAAAGCATGAGGGATACAATTACACATCAGGAAATCCTGACTACCGATACCAATACAACGGTAAAGAGCTACAGGATGATACGGGAATGCTTGATTATGGCTGGAGACAGTATATGCCGGAGTTGGGACGATGGAATGGGATGGATCAGCTTTCAGAAAGTTATTCTTCATATTCACCTTATGCTTATGTAATGAATAATCCGGTGATGATGTATGACCCGGATGGA
>NZ_LJOD01000032.1:0-5000 GCF_001295265.1 Chryseobacterium indologenes
GAGTAGGCCGCCGCCAGTTTTTATATTATTAGAAAGTCTCATACAGCAATGTGTGAGACTTTTTTTTTGATTTATACACCAATGATCCTCCCTATCCCTGCTCTTTGTTTTTCTTTGCGGTTAATAACAATCAGCCATTAGTTTTCTATATTATTTTATTTTCTGGTCCTGGTCCTGGTCCTTTTCCTTCTCTTCTCTTCTCTATAAAAACTGTAAAGACCATACAGAATACTTAGCTTCCTTATTCAATACTTATTCAATAGGAATTCAGCCTAATTAAATTAAGAAGAAAGATCCTGTCCTTTATCTGACTTTGACTTCCCCAGGCATTTTAAAAACATTCAGCGTAAACCAATCCCGAAAACATTTCCTTGTATTACCCTTGCTGAGTTTACCTGTTTATCCTTAAAAAACACTTACGCTGTTATTTTCTTTGTTCCCCCTTTGCGGTTAATCAAAGTCCAATATCACTTTTTCACTTTATCCTTCATGATTTTCCTTCCTTCCTTCCTTTCTTTCTTTCTTTTTCAGTTCCCGGCTTTAAATGTACACCCATCATAGATTCTTACCCCGAACTGAAGAGTAAAAAATATAGATGATCCATTCCTATCATTTATTTTTCTTACGTATTATCCATCTGCTGACCATTTTCCTCTTCACTGTTTTCATGATTATTGATCCCTTCGGATGGCTTTACTGTCATCATCAGAATCTTTCCCTTTAATAAATCCGCTTTTGTGGATAACTCTGGTATTTTCATAAAGATCAATCAATAAGAGAGTTACGGAGACTAGTTATCCACAATGTTCATGGAGTTTAAACTTTATGTTAAATAAATTTGTTTTTGGTGTTAATAAGTTGCTATCTTTGCCCCACTGAAAACGAGAGTAAGGATTGAATTTTAGGAAGGGGTTAAGGTTAATAAAAAAACTTTAAATTTTTCTTCAAAAGATTTGGTCATTAAAAAATAAAGTTTTACTTTTGCAACCGCAAATACGAAGCGAAACTGACAGAAATAGAGCTTCGTTAAAAAGCGAAAGATATAAAGATCATTGACATACAATATAACAACCAAGTAAGGAAAAACTAAAGCGTTAAAACTTTGAGTGAGTCAAGACAAACATACAATGGAGAGTTTGATCCTGGCTCAGGATGAACGCTAGCGGGAGGCCTAACACATGCAAGCCGAGCGGTATTGTTTCTTCGGAAATGAGAGAGCGGCGTACGGGTGCGGAACACGTGTGCAACCTGCCTTTATCTGGGGGATAGCCTTTCGAAAGGAAGATTAATACCCCATAATATTTAGAATGGCATCATTTTAAATTGAAAACTCCGGTGGATAGAGATGGGCACGCGCAAGATTAGATAGTTGGTGAGGTAACGGCTCACCAAGTCTACGATCTTTAGGGGGCCTGAGAGGGTGATCCCCCACACTGGTACTGAGACACGGACCAGACTCCTACGGGAGGCAGCAGTGAGGAATATTGGACAATGGGTGCAAGCCTGATCCAGCCATCCCGCGTGAAGGATGACGGCCCTATGGGTTGTAAACTTCTTTTGTATAGGGATAAACCTACTCTCGTGAGAGTAGCTGAAGGTACTATACGAATAAGCACCGGCTAACTCCGTGCCAGCAGCCGCGGTAATACGGAGGGTGCAAGCGTTATCCGGATTTATTGGGTTTAAAGGGTCCGTAGGCGGATCTGTAAGTCAGTGGTGAAATCTCGCAGCTTAACTGTGAAACTGCCATTGATACTGCAGGTCTTGAGTGTTGTTGAAGTAGCTGGAATAAGTAGTGTAGCGGTGAAATGCATAGATATTACTTAGAACACCAATTGCGAAGGCAGGTTACTAAGCAACAACTGACGCTGATGGACGAAAGCGTGGGGAGCGAACAGGATTAGATACCCTGGTAGTCCACGCCGTAAACGATGCTAACTCGTTTTTGGGCTTTCGGGTTCAGAGACTAAGCGAAAGTGATAAGTTAGCCACCTGGGGAGTACGTTCGCAAGAATGAAACTCAAAGGAATTGACGGGGGCCCGCACAAGCGGTGGATTATGTGGTTTAATTCGATGATACGCGAGGAACCTTACCAAGGCTTAAATGGGAATTGATCGGTTTAGAAATAGACCTTCCTTCGGGCAATTTTCAAGGTGCTGCATGGTTGTCGTCAGCTCGTGCCGTGAGGTGTTAGGTTAAGTCCTGCAACGAGCGCAACCCCTGTCACTAGTTGCCATCATTAAGTTGGGGACTCTAGTGAGACTGCCTACGCAAGTAGAGAGGAAGGTGGGGATGACGTCAAATCATCACGGCCCTTACGCCTTGGGCCACACACGTAATACAATGGCCGGTACAGAGGGCAGCTACACAGCGATGTGATGCAAATCTCGAAAGCCGGTCTCAGTTCGGATTGGAGTCTGCAACTCGACTCTATGAAGCTGGAATCGCTAGTAATCGCGCATCAGCCATGGCGCGGTGAATACGTTCCCGGGCCTTGTACACACCGCCCGTCAAGCCATGGAAGTCTGGGGTACCTGAAGTCGGTGACCGTAACAGGAGCTGCCTAGGGTAAAACAGGTAACTAGGGCTAAGTCGTAACAAGGTAGCCGTACCGGAAGGTGCGGCTGGAACATCTCATTTTAGAGCGTTGAAGAACGTTAAACAAAATTAGTACTGATAAGTACAAGAACTTACTTAAAGTTCAGCTTTAGTTTTTTGTTTGGTTGGTTATATATACATACAAACCCACTAGAAATTAGTACAGGGAAGAGATACAAGAGCCCAGAGCCCAGACCCAAGACGATAGAAAGTCTTGTATCTAGCATCTTGGAACTCAAAGTCTAAAAGACAGTCTCGTAGCTCAGCTGGTTAGAGCGCTACACTGATAATGTAGAGGTCGGCAGTTCGAGCCTGCCCGAGACTACTAATTAAAGCGGCTTGCAAATAGCGACCGACTACTGGCATTTAGCCAAAAGCAATAAGCCAAAAGCAAGAAGCACCTAGAGGGGGAATTAGCTCAGCTGGCTAGAGCGCCTGCCTTGCACGCAGGAGGTCAAGGGTTCGACTCCCTTATTCTCCACCATCATAGATGGTTTAGTTTTAAATAGGCAAATAGAGCCAAAAACAATATTTGCGAATTAAATCAGAAATAGATTTAAGATCATTGACATTAACGGTAAAGACATCACAAAGAGAAAACCGAGCGCATAAAAGCGCTTGAGTAACCAAAAATAGGAAAGAAATCGTTAAGGGCGTATGGCGGATGCCTAGGCTTTCAGAGGCGACGAAGGACGTGGTAAGCTGCGAAAAGCTGCGGGGATCGGCACACACGAATAGATCCGCAGATATCCGAATGGGGCAACCCGGCATATTGAAGATATGTCACCTCGCAAGAGGAGCAAACCCGGAGAACTGAAACATCTAAGTACCCGGAGGAAAAGAAATCGAAGAGATTCCGTAAGTAGTGGCGAGCGAAAGCGGATTAGCCCAAAAGTCATTATATATTTAGAAGAACGTTCTGGAAAGAACGGCCATAGACGGTGATAGCCCGGTATTCGAAAGGTATATAATGATGATAAATGAGTAGGGCGGGACACGTGAAATCCTGTCTGAATATGGGGGGACCATCCTCCAAGGCTAAATACTCCTGAAAGACCGATAGTGAACAAGTACTGTGAAGGAAAGGTGAAAAGCACTTCGAATAGAAGGGTGAAATAGAACCTGAAACCGTACGCCTACAAGCGGTCGGAGCAGCGTAATGCTGTGACGGCGTGCCTTTTGCATAATGAGCCTACGAGTTAATTTTACTAGCGAGGTTAAGGTATTCAGTACCGGAGCCGGAGCGAAAGCGAGTCTGAATAGGGCGAATAGTTAGTAGGATTAGACGCGAAACCTTGTGATCTACCCATGGGCAGGTTGAAGCTCTGGTAACACAGAGTGGAGGACCGAACCGGTTGACGTTGAAAAGTCTTCGGATGACCTGTGGGTAGGGGTGAAAGGCCAATCAAACTGGGAGATAGCTCGTACTCTCCGAAATGCATTTAGGTGCAGCGTCGCAAAAAGTTTATTAGAGGTAGAGCTACTGATTGGATGCGGGGGTTTCACCGCCTACCAATTCCTGACAAACTCCGAATGCTAATAAATGTTGTGCGGCAGTGAGGGCATGGGTGCTAAGGTCCATGTCCGAGAGGGAAAGAACCCAGACCAACAGCTAAGGTCCCCAAATATATGTTAAGTTGAAGCAACGCGGTTGGACTGCATTGACAGCTAGGATGTTGGCTTGGAAGCAGCCATTCATTTAAAGAGTGCGTAACAGCTCACTAGTCGAGCGGTCCGGCATGGATAATAATCGGGCATAAACATATTACCGAAGCTATGGATTTGTATAGTATACATCTGGTAGGAGAGCATTCTGTTTGCGCCGAAGCAGTACTGTGAGGTATTGTGGAGCGGACAGAAAAGAAAATGTAGGCATAAGTAACGATAAAGGGGGCGAGAAACCCCCTCACCGAAAGACTAAGGTTTCCTCAGCCATGCTAATCAGCTGAGGGTTAGTCGGGACCTAACGCGAACCCGAAAGGGGTAGTGGATGGACAATGGGTTAATATTCCCATACTTGCTCAAGAATAAAGGGGACGGTTGGATGTAGCTGCTGGAGACTGACGGAATAGTCAAGGCCTAGCCTTCGGGCGAAGCTGCTGTAGTGTAATCCGATCCAAGAAAAGCCGAATTGAAGCAACCCGTACCAAAACCGACACAGGTAGTCGAGGAGAGAATCCTAAGGTGCTCGAGTGAGTCGTGGCTAAGGAACTAGGCAAAATAGTCTCGTAACTTCGGAAGAAGAGACGCCATCAGCAATGGTGGCCGCAGTGAAGAGGCCCAGGCGACTGTTTATCAAAAACACAGGACTCTGCTAAATCGAAAGATGCTGTATAGGGTCTGACACCTGCCCGGTGCTGGAAGGTTAAGGAAGGTGCTTAGCGTAAGCGAAGGCATTAAC
>NZ_LJOD01000033.1 GCF_001295265.1 Chryseobacterium indologenes
ACTTTTGTAGAGCAGCAGGTTGCAGGAACTTATGAAAATCCTTATAAGTTCAATGCAAAGGAACTGGATTCTGAGACAGGTTTATATTATTACGGAGCGAGGTATTATAATCCTAGGTTGAGTTTTTGGTATGGGGTAGATCCGCTAGCTATTTACAATCCAGTAATGGAAACCGAGTTCTACGGAGATGGGCAACATAACGGAGGTGTAAATTTTTGGGGTAACCTTAATCCTTATATATACACTTATCAAAATCCTGTGAAGTATATTGATCCGAATGGAAAACAAACTCTTGGCCCAGGAATTTATAATACAGCTTTCATTTATTATGTTTCGGGTGATGTGGGGCATACAGCTATAGGTTATTATGGCAAATATGATAAGAATCCGGGTGTTTTATATGCTCCTTTATCAGGTAATTCTTCTTACCGTCAAACTAGACAGAGAGGATTAGATGGAGTTTGGTATAGTGGCGTAAGTGAAGCAAATACAATAAAATCATATTTAGATAGCGGAGATAAAGTGGAACGATATCATTATAAATTGAGAGATGAGGCGCTGGAGTCTCTAGCAATGGGTATAGAGGATGATATAGTAACAGCAGGTAATTCTTTTGATTCAGCCTATTGCACATTGCAAGCTAAAGTTGCAATTCGTAAATCGTTTGAAGATATAGCTGGTGTTGATACTCAAAAAGCGGTTGATAAAATAATTCCATACTCTATTCCAACAGATTTGTCAAAAGATGAAGTTTTGAAAACTGGAAGTGTAAAATATGACCTTTTTACTAAAGAAAAAGGTAAATATTATAAAACAACCTATAGTTGGAGCCCAAGAAATGTTGGAAAAACATGGGTTGAAAGAAATATATTAGGAAAAGATGGGTGGACTACAGAAAAAAAAGAAATTAAATTTAAAAAATGAAAAATATTCGTAGACTTTTAATCACTTCCTTATTAATTGTATTTGGAATAATTATTATTTTTCAAATTAAAGTGGAAGTATACAAATCAGAACTAATTAAACAGTATAATTTTAATTATTTAAATAAGAATCGTATAAAATATACTCCGTTTGTTTTTTTCTTTCTTCAGAGTAAGTTATTTGGAAAGAATACGTGTTATTTCAGAAGTATTAATATACCTTATGAGATTTACGAAAAAGAAAACGGAATAATTAGAAAAAATTATGAGGAGTACTATATGCTTTACAATATTGAATATAATGCTTACTTGATGTATTGCTATTATGAGCTACGGGATCTAAAGTGTCAATAATCAGGATATAAAAAATCTAAAAAATGATTTAATAAAAGAAAACCTAAGTGGAAAACGTTCCTGTAAACTTCCCTGTTTTGGAACTTATGAAAATCCGTACAAGTTCAATGCAAAAGAGCTAGATTCTGAGACAGGTTTATATTATTATGGAGTACTATAATCCTAGATTGAGTTTTTGGTATGGGGTAGATCCGCTAGCTATTTGGAATCCTGTGATGGATAGAGAGTTTTATGGTGAAGGACAGCATAATGGTGGAGTGTACAATTCAGGAAATTTAAATCCATACATTTATACTTATCAGAATCCGATTAAGTATATTGATCCGAATGGAAAGCAAATTGAATGGTCATTGGCTTGGGAATTTAGTACTACAACGACAGCTGGAGGAACTCTAGGAGGTGGTATGATGGGAGGAGGTTTACAGCTCTTCCAGTTGCGGGAGTAATTGTTTTGTATAAGAGTAAACAATTAGCAAATAATTTCAATGCTAATAGGGCTTGGCAAGAAAGGCATGTAACTTTAAAGGATGAAAAAGAAGCCTTATTACGTGAAAGCTACCCTGTTGCAGAACAAGATAATTTAATTGTTAGAGATATTCCTGCTGCGGTTAAGCAAAAAATTATTATATTAAATGCAATACAATTTGAAGACACTCCAAGTGGAGAGATGAATCAGGAAATAAAAGAAGTACTTGCTGGTAGGGGATCAGTAAGAACTGATGCAGAAACAGGACTCCCTCAAGTGTATGAAAATAGAAAGAATTCTAAAAAAGAAAGAACGTGGGCAGGATCAATTGAGTATAATGTACCTAGTAAGAAATCAGGAGATAAACAAAGAATATTGAAGAAAACCAATAATGATGGTACTACAACATATGGTTATACATTAGATCATTATGAAACCATTCATAAATTTAAAGAAAAAAATAAATAATGAATGTAACAATCAAATATGACAATCAGCTTTTTATTAAATCCGCGTATATTAAGATGGTGTCTTTTAATAAGAGCTTTGAAAAGAAATTCATTCTAGATAAAATTTTATATATTAATAAAGATATAGATTGGGAAAATTTTTATATGGATATTGTTTATTTCATAATTGAGACAATAGACATAAATGGGAACGAGGAACTTTTATATAATTTTAAATTTAGAGTAGAAAATTTAAGCATAGTAAAAAATAGAGTTACTGCTACTGGAATACCTATAATTGATTATGATGGAAATAACTATAATCAAAATGTCATAGACATTCTTACAGAATGGGAAAAGAATATTGAGATAGATTTTTTTAATTTAAATAATGAAGCAAAATTGGCATATAATTATTGTTGCAGATTATGGAATTGGACTAATAAGCTTAATAATTATTTTTATGAAATTAACTTAGAAAGGGTAAAATCGGACATAGATTTTTTTAATTTAATGGGATATTCACTATTTGGACCAAGAGGTTATATTGGCTACGATTCATATACATTTCAAGATAGAATAGAAACAATAATTAACAATGTGGAAGAAAATACGACCATTAAATTTAATAATTATCAAAATTTGAAATTAGTAATGAATTTGAAAGAATATGAGTATGTTAATAAAATCTTTAGAAAAGAATATAGGAAATTTGTCTTTATAATTAATTAAATATAATAGTTGCTAATTTTTTTAAGATAAAATTATTATACTATCTAAAAAAATATAGAAAAAGCGGATCAATTTCAATCCGCTTTTTCTATATTTTATTTACATGAAGATCACTTGGGAACAGCCGCATTTGTTACCGATGCCAACGCTGTTGCAACCCAATTTTTCGTAAATTTACCTTTCGGGGAGACTTTTGTAGAGCAACAAGTTGCGAGAACTTATGAAAATCCTTATAAGTTCAATGCAAAGGAACTGGATTCTGAGACAGGTTTATATTATTATGGAGCAAGGTACTATAATCCTAGATTAAGTTTTTGGTATGGGGTGGATCCGTTGGCCATTTATAATCCAGTAATGGAGAGAGAGTTCTACGGAGACGGTCAACATAATGGTGGAGTAAATTTTTGGGGTAACCTTAATCCTTATATCTATACTTATCAGAGTCCTATCAGGTATATTGATCCTAATGGAAAGCAAACTGATGTGGTATATCTGCAGAAAAAAGGAACTGATACAATTATACGTAATGCATCAGATGATATAAGAAATAAAAAGAATGTACTCACAATTACTAGTCATGGAGGTACACATGGTGCAAGGTTGTATGATCAGAATGGTAAGAAAGGAGGTCTGATAGATGGACCTGTCAGCTTTAGAAAAAACATGGAAGCTGATAGTGAAAAATGGAGAAAAAGAAAGGAGAACGGTAATTTAGTAGTTGTCATGTATGCTTGTAACATAGCTCGAGATCGAGTCGACAAAGAAGGGAATTCTAAACCAACAAGATTACAATCAATATCTGCTGGAAACCCTGATGAAGTATTTATAGGCTCTACAACAAGTGTCGGATACAGTGACAATGGTTTTATTGATCAGATTACCGGTCCTGTGGATAATGGTAAATATAGAGTTTATAAAGCTGGAATTTTAATTGATGAATATGACAGCTCTTGGGATCCCAACACTTTTAAAAGCAAATGGTTTGATAATCCTAAAGAAATTAAATCAAATGATAAAACAAAACCCGCAGTCAATGATCAGATCCAAAATTGTACATCATGTGCTAAGAAAAAGAAGTAAAGTCTTACTTTTATTTATAATATTTACATTTTCATGTCAAGAGAAAAATGAGATGGAAGAGTTGAAAAATAGAAGTTTGAAAGGCGATACTATTGCGTATGAGAGATTACAGGATATTTATTTTAATAATAATTATGAAGAGTTTTTAAAATACTCACATATATTATCAATAAAATATAATTATAAAAAAGCTTACTATGATACTTTTGAAATAGTTTATATATCTAAGGGGCATAATGATAATTGTATCGATTATGATTTGAGCTGTTTAAAAAATAATGACAGAAAGATTGCTGTTGAAAATTTAAAAAAAGCTATAGAGTTGAGATACGAACCTGCAATTGAAACTTTTTGCTCTTATTATAATAAAAATAAGATGTATCCCTTACCTGAAATTTATGATGATAAAAAGATTAAATTAATTTTAGTTGATTATTCATGTAATAAAAAAGAGTAAACAACATAATAATCTGGAGACACTACCTTTGTTAGAACACCCACAGAAGTTTTTCAAATTAGAAATGTCGAAGAATATCGTATTTTTTTAGAAAGCTATTGTATAGGTAAACAATTGAATTATTCATATTTTAAAATAGAATTTAATAAGTACTTAATTAGTAGAAGTTTTGATAA
>NZ_LJOD01000034.1 GCF_001295265.1 Chryseobacterium indologenes
GTTGTTCAGACCACCGATTTGGGATTCTTTGTGGCCGGTAATATTCAGAACTCTTCCAAAGGGTATGGCTCTAAAGATGCCTGGATCATCCGTCTGGACAAAAACGGTAAAGAGCTTTCGCAGCTTATTTTAGGTGGAAAAGGTTTAGATGAAGTTGAGAAAATGATCCCTACGAAAGATGGCGGCGCTTTACTAGGGATCTATTCAAGAAGCTCCGTTGGAGGAACCAAGAAAACCGAAAACTCAGGAGAAGGTGACTACTGGATGGTCAAGCTTGATAAAAACGGAAAAGTAGAATGGGAAAAAAACTACGGAGGGAAAGGTGATGATCATCTCAGAACTATGGCTTTAACCTCTACCGGTTACCTTATTGGCGGAGAATCCAGATCCGAGAGATCAGGCAATAAAACCGTAGGCATCGAAGAAGGAACCGACTTATGGCTTGTTGCTCTAAACGAAAGAGGCGAAGAACAGTGGCAGAAATCCTACAACTTTAAAAACCGGGATATCCTAATGGGGATGAGTGTGATTCATTCTGCAGATGATAAAACTTCCAAAGGAATATTGCTCGGCGGTTATACCCAGGCAGAAGGACGGATAGAAAAAGATGACGAAACGTTCTGGATGCTGTACCTGGATCAGGAAGGTAATGAACAGTGGAGAAAACACATCACGGGAGAGAACCGAAAGAAAGAAGAAAGGCTTTCAGATATAAAGTTAAACAGAGACGGTTCCATTATTCTTGCCGGAACCAGTGCAGAAGAGCTCGGAAAAGAGAACTGGAAGATTGTGAAGCTTGGGGACAGCCAGATTGATAAGCTGATTCAGAAACAGGACATCAAAATCTACCCGAATCCAGTCTCCGATTATGCCTATGTAGAAATAGGTATGGATTTCAAAGAAGCCGATATCCTTGTATATGATATGGGAGGAAGACAGCTTCAGAGTGTAAAAACGAAGAATAAAGTCACTAAAATTAATACCCAGCCACTGGTTCAGGGCGCTTACCTGGTAGTGATTAAAACCGATACGAATCAAACAGCCAATGCAAAACTGATAAAAAAATAAAAACTGATTATGAAGAAAACGAATTATATGAAAGCCTTGGGCCTGGTCCCTGTTTTTTTAGGGGCACTGGTCTACGGACAGGCAGGCATAGGCCAGTCAACAGGATCGGCGCCTAAACATATCCTGTCATTCCCGACAAGTCCCGATGCCTATTCATTTGGCAAAGTAGACAATATCCCTGTGGATTACTTCAAAGGGCAGGTAAATATTGATATTCCTATCTACACCATCCAGATAGATGGTTTGAGTATCCCCATCAGCTTAAAATACAACACAGGAGGAGTTAAGCAAAATGAAATTGCAAGTTCCGTCGGCCTGGGGTGGTCGCTGAGCATTCCCAACAGGGTAATGAAATCTATTGAAGGAATGGATGATGAAAAAGCCGGGATTTATTTTAAAAACTATACAGAAGCCAATAATTATTATTCCAACAGTCCTTATGATCTGAGCGATACAGCCAGTGATCTGTTTTATAATAACCTCATAGATTCCAAGCCGGACCTGTACAGCTATTCTTTACCGGGAGCCGGTGGCAGCTTTATTGTCAATGGAGGGAAAGGCTATACCATTCCTCATGAAGACCTGAAAATTTCGGCAGATATCTCTTCCATCAATGTTACCGATAACAGAGGAAATGCCTTTACATTGAGCCCTAAAAATATGGTGATGTCACGTCGCATCGGAAGCTTTGCAGAAACCTCCAGCAATCTTTATCTGCTGGATAACCTGAAGACCTATAAAAACAATACGGTCAGCTTTGAGTACAATAAAAACCAAGGCTATATTGAAAAGACAAAATACGAGACGAAGAACCTGCTGAAGCATGTGGTTATTCCCTATTATGTCTACGAAGACGGGTTTATGGAAGAAAATCCGCCCAGCGTTCAGAGTACAGAAAATAATTCAGAACAGCTAATTTCCAAGATTACGTTCCAGGATGGAGAAGTTAATTTCCTATACAGCGGAGACCAGGGAGAAATGACCACTGATGACAGCCAGTTCCGTAAAGACCTGAACTCCAATACCGGGGCTGTAGCCTTGAAAAGGATCATCGTAAAAAATAAGGCCGGGAAGATTATCCGGGATTTCTCCTTTATATACAGCTATTTTGAATCCGACAGCAATGTAAAAACCCATGTAGATTACCGCTTAAAGCTGCACAGGGTAAAAAATAACCTGGAGAACAACTTTTATGAATTCACCTATAATGACGGCTATGCCCTTCCGCCAAGAAACGGGAATAGTGATGATTACTGGGGGTATTTTAATTCTACCATGGTCTCCAATACCAGTATTCCAAGGTATGTAGACGGGATTTCGGCTTATTCAATCAGTAATATTCCGACGGGAAGGGACCGGTATACCAATTCGCTTTACGCTCAAATGGGAGTTCTGACAAAAATAAAATATCCTACAGGAGGAGAGAGAAAATTAGAATACGAAAGCAACTCTGTAGTGACCACTTCTGTAGGAATATTCCCTCAGATCAGCTATGTCGCCTCTCTGCACAGTCACTATATGGATGTTGAGAACCCTGCAAATCAGTACTTCGAAACGAAGGAGATGTTCCATACTTTCACTCCTGCTGATTTTCAGGATAAGATGAATGTTAAAATCACAGTAGGCTTTGCCAATGGATGTTATAATGGTATTAATGATACAAGCGGTTTTCCTCCTGTCGGGCTGGATCCTGATTATGAGGGGCCGGTGGGCCACTGTTCCGGCAGTTGGTCTGCGCCAGGACAGGGTAAGACAATGACCCGAAACGGGGTTCAGTATGATATCATTCCGACATTCGCGCCTATTAAGCTCACATTGAGAAGAATTAATGAATGCAGCTGTAATGTAGGTATTAAAATGACGTATGATAAGGTGATTACCAACACTACAGAAAAACAGGTCGGAGGATTAAGAATCAAAAAGATTGAAGATGTGGATGCCTCCAATGTAAGCAATACCAGAAGGTTCTTATATAATTCCTCAGGGGCATTACGCAGGAAATTCCATTTCAGCAGTCCTTTTTACAGGATCCTGAGACCAGATCCGGCGATACCTGATATGGTAGGAAATGATGTCATCGTTGAAAACTTTAGAATTTCATCCTCCGGAAACTCGTATATCAGCTATAACTCTTCTGATATTGTGACTTATTCCAAAGTAACAGAACAGAATGACCTGGGAGAAGTAGACCATTTCTTTACCAATGCTTCTGAAGGGGAAACCAGCATCTTTGCCATGAATTCTGACCCTTACAATGAATGGAAAATGGGGCTTCCCATTAAAACAGTGATCAGAAAAGGCTCCGAAATTTTAAAGGAACAATCCAGTACCTATGCCTTCAGCAATATAAAGAACAGCCTTTCAGGATATGTTCCGGAAACTGCTGATGAGATTGCTTTTGGGGCGGATTTTGATATCGTAAAGTTTCATTCACATGCTCCTAATTTTACAGTACCGGCTCTGCAACTGTTTAATTACAACCCGATAAAAATTTATGGAGGTAAGGTTGAATTAAAGCAGACCCGGGAAAAGGAATACTTCCAGAACAATAAAACCATAGAAACGGTAACGGATTACAATTATTCAGATACAGATATCAACAGCCCGATCAATCTGATATCGCAGAAAACGCAGATGGCAGATGGTACAATCCAGGAAAGCATCTATAAATATGCCTATGAAAAAGGAAATCAGCGCCTTATTACAGCGAACCAGATCAGCACTCCTCTGGAAACTGAAATGAAGAAAAACAACAAAACCGTTTCCAGGGCGCAAACCTTGTATAATGATCCTTCCCATTTATTTCCAAGCTCTGTACAGTCACTGGATATTCAAAGTAATACTTTAGCGACAGATGCAAGCTACGATCTTTATGATGCCAAAGGAAATCCGTTACAGTACACCACGAAAGACGGCATTTCCACCACCATCATCTGGGGATACAACAGCACTCAGCCTATTGCTAAAATAGAAGGGGTGAAATTACAAGAGATTCCCCAAAACCTGATCGACAGTATTGTAAATGCATCCAATACTGATGCCCAGACAGGCTCTGAAGCCACCCAGACAGCATTAATGTCTGCATTGGACAGTTTCAGAGTTCAATTCGCATTAACCGGCTATCAGATTACCACTTACAGCTACGATCCATTAATCGGGGTGAAAAGCATCACGCCACCGTCAGGAATCCGGGAAGTATACCTGTATGACACGGCAAACAGGCTGAAAGAAGTAAGAGAGCACAGCGCGAGCGGCAGAATCATCAAAGAATACCAATACCACTATAAAAACTAATAACGATGAAAAAATATATTATCCCGATAGGCACATTGCTGCTCTCAGGTCTGGT
>NZ_LJOD01000035.1 GCF_001295265.1 Chryseobacterium indologenes
AAGTGACAATGGCTTACTAATAATATCGCCCGCAAAGATTTTATATTTCTTATACTTTTCTTTTTGTTCAGTAGTAAAATAAGATTGGATATTATTAGGGATTTTCAGTTTTAAAACAGCATGATATTTCGTATCAGGTGTAATAAGATAATAGCTTTCAGGAGAGAAATAATTATTTTCTAATTCAAAAGAAGTATCGAATTTTATATAATAGGAGAACTCTTGTCCAGATTCCAGAAATAATAAATTCTCGTTTAAATACATATTCTTTTCAGCCTTCTTATTGTCCTTAATTTTATATTTTACTTTCCAATTTTCTAACTTTTCCTGATACTCATCATTCTCTTTTTTAGCAATTATAGATAAGCTGTCAAAGTTAATCAAATCCATATCAATATCCTTTTTACGTGTAGTAGCTTCAAGAGGAAATTCTGTATTAGATTTCTTAATTGACAACTCTAAACACAAGCTTTTATCAACCTTTTTAGAATTCTTAAAGTCTAACCAGAATATATTTCCGTCATAAGCTCTTATTCCTGTAGTATCTAAAGGAATCATGTAATTGTTTTTTGACGTGTTAATAAAAGTGATTTTCATTTTACAATCCAGCATACATTTATTATTCTGTGGGGTTACAGTCATTTTTATTTGTGAATAGACACAAATTGTTGAAAGTAACAAAAAGGCCATTATAGCTTGTTTCATCTTTATTTTTATTAATTTTTCTTAAGATTTACTGTATAATAATTTAGGATGTGAACCATCTTTGTAATGTGTTAAAGATATTAATCGTAATAGAAATAGACTGCTTCAAAGATGAAACAGTCTATTACAAATCTTTACTCTAGTTTAATCCTAGGACCAGCCGATAACACTATTTACGTCCAAAAATTTTAAATAGTATAGGAGATAAGCCTCCTGCTACCATTAAAAATAATCCTAAGTTGGATAATTTAAATTTTTCAATATATATAAACATTATAATTATCCACAAAACTAATATAGCAATAGTAATATATCCATATACTTTTGCAAATTTTGTCTTATACCAATCTTTTTTAGTTATCTCTTTACCCTGTGTTCTATTTAAAAATCTTATTCTTTTCTCTACATCTCTTTTAAGCTCCAAATACTGGCCGCTCTGCTTTATAAAAACATATAACCTTATTTTTTCTGTTGCAAAGTACAATGATGCTTTATATATATATCCTGTATTATCAAATTTATAAGATTTAAGTTCATCCAAATTAAAACTTTTTTTATCAATATAAAGCATATCATCCTTAATTGTGACTTCAAGCTCTTTTTGTAAAATTCTTTTACCAATAAAAAAACAAAATAAAATGGATGCTAAGAGAGTAATTCCAGTATATAAAGGAGTTCTCAAATAAATGTCTGTAAGTATGGGTATTCCATTTACAAAGATTATTGAAAGTATTAAAAATAATATTAATCTTTTTATTAATATAACTTTCATTATATATTTTTTCATAATTATTAAGATTATGGATACCAAAAAGTAGATTC
Organism: Chryseobacterium indologenes; assembly: GCF_001295265.1. Taxonomy (GTDB): domain Bacteria; phylum Bacteroidota; class Bacteroidia; order Flavobacteriales; family Weeksellaceae; genus Chryseobacterium; species Chryseobacterium indologenes_A. Next base: position 1,528 of record NZ_LJOD01000035.1, read on the forward strand.
CCAACTCCGGCATATACTGTCCCCAGCCATAATCAAGCATTCCCGTATCATCCTGTAGCTCTTTACCATTGTATTGGTATCGGTAGTAAGGATTTCCTGATGTGGAATTGTATCCCTCATGCTTTAATCCAAACGGATAATAGTTGTTTTCTTCAAGAACGGCTGCTCCTGAGCCGTTATTCTGATAGCTCAACCGTACATTTCCTAACTGATTCGGTATAGTTGTAAATATACTTATTATTTTTAAGATTATAAAAACAACATCAATTATATAGTAATAATAAAGGCTGCTTCAAATCATGAAACAGCCTAGGTTTTACATTATTAATTATTGTATCAATTCTATATTATTACTTTCAAGATTTCCTGTATAGATTTTATATTCTTTTAGTTTTTTCTTCTGAGCAGAAGTTAAATATTGATTAACATTTTTAACCCTACACAAGCTTAAATAAAGCTTATATTTCTTTGACTTCTCAAGAATATAATTATAAAATATTAATTCCTGGGCAGTAATATTATATAAATCAAGTTTTATCTTAAATGAAGTTTTTTCTCCTGGTTTCAGATAAATCAGATTATTCATCAGCCTATAATTCATGAATGCCAGCTTATAATCTTTAATATTATTAGTCTTCCCCCAAGTTAAAACCATTTGTTTTAAATTGTCCCTTTTAGATTGTATTTCTTTAGCTAAAGAGTTAGAATCGTCTGTCTTATTATAACCTATCACATACTCCTCTTTTTTACCATCAGGATCAACCGCATTAAGCATCAACCCAAAATCTGGAAATTCAACCTCATGGTCAGAAAAAGCATCACAATCCTTTTCATAAGGACGGAAATGATATTGATCAATAGGTAAAGCATAATTATTTTTCGAATTATTATAAATGCTTACATGAGCAACAGAATCTATCAAGCAAAATTCTAATTTTATTTGCCCAAATAATGGGAAAAATATAAAAGTGAGAATGACAATTAAATATTTTGTGTACATTTTATTTTTTCTTTATTATTTTCCACTCATATATTAAACAAACCCTAGAATAAATTTATTGGTAGTAGAAATGTTATAAAAAAGATCGAAAAACCACTGCATTTTCACAGTGGCCTTAGTATTTATTATCTCTTACAAATTTCTAAATTACGGAAAGCTAAAATATAGAAAATAAATCTTATTGCTTTATTTCAATTTTATTGCTTACTATTTTACCAACAAATAATTTATATTTTCTTAATGTCTCTCTTTGCGAATCTGTTAAATATTTTATATAAATATTTTTATTTATATAAATAGATAAATATCCTATGTTTTTCTTTTCATTATTTAAAACATAAAATCCTTGTAATGGTCCGTTTTCGCGGTTCGTAATATTTTCTAAATTTAAAGGAACAGAAAATGTAATTTTTTCTTTGGCTTTAAGAAATAATAAATTATTCATTATATAATAATTAATATTTGCGTTTATTTGCTGAACATTATTATTCATCCTCCATTTTTTTATCCTAGTATTGAATTCCTTTTTGATTGAATCATTTTTTGCTTTTATGTTATCAAACTCTGATAGATCTATATGAGAATGTAATTGGGTTTCTATATTCTTTTTATCTGGATTATCATATATGTTGATAGTCAGTCCAAAAAAAGGATATTGATCAATCCAATCAATCTCACTAATATGATAATTATCACTATAATATGGTTGTAAAGATAGGGTATCAATTGGAATTACAATATTTTTATTACTTTCATTATTAAGAGTAATAATAGCATTTTTTCTACTTAAATCTAATTTCCAGTTAATCTTAACCTGAGCATTAAAAGAATTAAATAACATCAAAGCAAAAATAATTGGAAGGCTTTTTAATATTTTGTAAATCATTTATTTATATTACTTATGTCGATTATATTCTATTTTACGTTCTCTAATTAGCTGATAAAAATAAAGACTTACTTTATCAATAATATTTTGATCATATTTGGCTGCCCCATTAGGTCCATAATAAAATGATGCCGCTCCAAGTCCATTTACGCCTTTGAACTTAGGATTACCCATCTGTATTTCCCAATCTATACCAACCGCTTCTTTATAGAAATAAAAAGCTTTTAAGAAAGGAATGCTATTTTGATCTCTTAGTCCTGTTATATCACTAAATTTATCTTTAAAAAATAAGTTATCAAATACATGGTTCATTTCATGCCCTAATGTAAATGCATAGAATAACAAATTGTCAATTTTATTCATATTAACAAAAATAACATCTTTAACTGTTTCGGCAGGATGCTTTAATTGGGGATCTTCCATAAACCTTGGGCTAGTAATTTTAAACAATTCTGATAATGATGGAACCTTTTCAAGCAAACCAATCCTATCATCATAAACTGCTGCTTTTTTCTCAGGAACTCCCAGTTAAATGCAGAGTTTTTACCATAAAAGCTTCTAGTTTAAATAATTATTTTTATTCCTAGGGTTCTCAGCTTTTTTGCCAAAAGGCATCT
>NZ_LJOD01000036.1 GCF_001295265.1 Chryseobacterium indologenes
ATAAAAGGCTAAGCACCGATACTGAAAGAGTAATTACAGAGACCTTTACGTATGACCATCAGAACAGGTTACTCGTTCATAAGCATCAGGTGGACAGTGGTCCAGAAGAGATTCTGGCCCAGAACAGCTACAATGAGCTGTCCCAATTGGAAACCAAGAAGGTTGGAGGAACCAATGCTGCTTCTCCGTTACAGACGATTAATTACCAGTATAATATCAGGGGCTGGATGACCCAGATCAACGATCCCGGTAACTTAGGGAATGATCTGTTTGGCTATAAGATCAACTACCATCAGATAGAAGGACAGGAAACCCCGAACAATGATTACAGCAGCTTAAAGGTAAAGCCTAAATTCAACGGAAACATAGCGGAAGTATCCTGGAAAACGTTAACTGAAGAAAACGAGCCGTTAAAACGGTATGGCTATGTTTATGATGGATTAAACCGTCTTTCGGCAGGATTTTACCAGAAACAGGGTAATGAAACAGCCAAAGAATATTTTGAAATCCCGGAATATGACCTGAACGGCAACATCACCAGGCTGAAAAGATCCGCAGCCCTCCAGACAGGAAGTACAACAGCTGTTGTGATTGATGATTTAAGGTATGATTATACAGGCAATAAGCTGACTAAGGTTACCGATTCCCAGCAGAATTCATCAGGGTATCCATACCTTGCCAGCCCCGGAACAATAGGATACGACAACGATAATGGCAGCGGTAATGGGAATATGACCAGCCATCCGGATAAGGGGATTTCTTCAATTCAGTATAATTATTTAAATTTACCAAAACAGATTACCCAGAATGCGAAAGTAACTAATTATACTTATAAGGCAGACGGAGTAAAAGTAAAGAAGCTCTTTGGAGATGTAGAAACCAATTATCTGGATGGGTTCCAGTATAAAAGTACGAAACCTTCGGAAACGGGAACAGGCGGAGGCTTCGTAATTACCGATCCTGATGCGGTTGCTGTGATGAAGCTTAGAATTATTCCTACTTCAGAAGGTTATTATGATGCGCTTAGCAGCCAGTATGTTTATAATTATACCGATCATCTGGGTAATGTAAGGTTGGCGTATACGGATACTAATAAGGATGGAATCATCCAGCCCAGACAGTACTACTGGCAGGAATGCAGTGGAGAATTTAATCCGCCATTTGAAATTCCGATGTGCATTGATGGCTGGAAACCTGGAGAAATTGTGGAGGTGAATAATTATTATCCATTTGGATTACTGCATAATTATACCGTGACTACGCAGAATGCTTATCAGTACAAGTACAATGGTAAGGAACTTCAAGAGACGGGAATGTATGATTATGGAGCACGATTTTATATGCCGGATATTGGAAGATGGGGTGTGGTAGATCCGCTGGCGGAGAAAATGAGAAGATGGTCACCTTATAATTATGCTTTCGATAATCCTATTAGGTTCATTGACCCGGATGGAAGGCGTGCTATCGATCCTATCTATGGCCGAGGCTTTTGGAGTAATAAATTGACCTTAATTGGCGATGATGGAAAAAATGCAGGTAAAGCTTATATTGTTACAGGAAAAGTAAAAAAAGAAGTAGAAGCAGCAACTAAAAATGGGCAAAAATTTAGTGGAAATTTAGTGGAGGGCAAAAATGTTGCAAATATTCCTACTGGGGCCCGATTAAATGGTGTTATAGAATCTGTTGCTGATACTAAAAAATCAGGTCGTGAAAATGGAGGTTATACATATAGAGGTGATGATAAACCAACAAGAAGTAAAGAAGGAGGAGCTCCTAAACAATATTACAACGATAAAAATCAAATAATTACGGAAGCCTCTATGAGTATATTTCATGGAGGAATTCCTAAAGACGCATCAAACTTAGAAATGTATTGGCATGATCATCCTGATGTTCTCGTAAATAATATTTCTCCTGTTCAGTTAGGACATTCAAACCCATCAGATGGCGACTATGGCGTTCAGGGGCTTTTAGAAGAAAGAGGATTTAAAGGTAATGCATTCGTAGTTGGACCCCGTACTAATGATGTCACCTACTACAATGCAGAAGGGCAGATTGTTAATGTAAATTATGATGACTGGAAAAGTGCAGGTATCCAAGCTACAGTTAGTGCTGTCGGATCAATAATGAGTAGTTTATTAATTAATAAATGAAACAAAATGAGAAAAGTATTTTTTTTAATTCTTGTTACACCTTTGTTTTCGTGTCAAACTAATCGTATGTCGAATGATATTATTTCTAAAAATAAAAAACTGTATAATGAGTTGTATAATACCAACGGAAATATTTTTGTAATTGGTTCATCAGGTTTTACATCATCTTATATGTGGAGTTATACAAATAATGGAATAAGTGTTTATAATTTAAACAATGGAAAAGTAATAACCAAGAAAGAGATAAAACGGGAGAATCTGGAAATGAATAATTGGTTACAAAACCCATCTAAAGATGATGACGGAATAGATAAATGTATAGCAGTTGATGGATTTATGTTAATGTATAAAGTAAAGATCAAAGAATCTTTTATAGAAAGAAGGTTTCCCTTAGATTTTGAATGCATGAAAAAAAGTACTTATGAAACACCCTTTTTTAAAAAATTAATTGATGATATCAATCATTACAAAATTGGCTGGAGGGAAGTACAATAATCTTTTTTCGCTTAGTTGAAATAAGCAAATATACATGGAAGAGGCAATCTAAAACAGCCTCTTTTTTTGAGGATTTAATTATTATAATAAATCTTAAAAAATAAGAAATGAGAATTTTTATAACATGTATCGTTTTACTTCTTTGTAATTCTTTTAAAGCGCAAGATAATCAAAAATTAGAATCTGAGATTATTTCTCTTTATAAAGTGAAGGACAAGGATATTCAAAATTGTAAAAAAGAAAGTGAAGAATTGCGCAAAAATAAGTTTGATGAGACAACAATTAAAACTTTTGAAGAGGCTTGCATTGCATGTTTAGAACATTTAAATTTCTTCAGAAGCAATAGTTTAAAAATGTTAGAGAAAACTTCAAATAAGGAAGATTTCTTAATAATTAACTTTGTCAATAACAATATAAACATACCATTTGATACTAAAACTATTTTATGTGCTAATAAAAATTATTTTGGTATTGAACATTATTTTGATTCAGAAAATAATATGGTTATTGAAAAAAACGAAGAATTTGAAGTTAGTGAACTTGAAATAGATATTATTGAAAAAATTAATGAGTATCTGAGAACTGTAGGTCAGAATATTTCAGCAATAAAAGTAATGGATAAATTGGTTTGTATAGAGTTTGGAATGTTATTGCAAGAATTAATGGAAAAGTTAGAATGATTGAATTGTTTAGGATAAAATCCCTCACTGCGTTTCGTGTGGGAAGATGATAATTAACCTCGTATTTTATGAGGTTAATTACATGTATAATGGGAAAGAATTGCAGGAGACTGGAATGTATGATTATGGAGCGAGGATGTATATGCCTGATATTGGAAGATGGGGTGTGATAGATCCACTGGCGGAAATGTACCAGCCAATGTCAACATATAATTACGGAGGAAATAATCCAATTCGTTTTATTGATCCTAATGGAATGAATTTGGATGTTTATGAGATGGATGACAAGGGATATTTAACCAGAAGGGAGGAGTCAGATAGGGACGTTATTTACACATCTAAAAATTTTGAAGGAGAAGGAGAAAAAAGAAAATTAAAAGAAAATAATAACGGCGGATATGATATTGGAGTAAAAGGTTTCATCAAAAAAAAATGAATACCAATATTATTCTAGTGGAGATAAGTATATAAATTTCAAAGGAGATGAGGCTAAAGGCATGGAATATTTTAATCAGGTTGCTGATTGGATGGCAGCTGGTGAGGTTAATGTTGAATTCGGAATTCAAACAGCAGATATAGGTGGCAAAGATAATAC
>NZ_LJOD01000037.1 GCF_001295265.1 Chryseobacterium indologenes
GCTTTCAGATATAAAGTTAAACAGAGACGGTTCCATTATTCTTGCCGGAACCAGTGCGGAAGAGCTCGGAAAAGAGAACTGGAAGATCGTGAAGCTGGGAGACAGCCAGATCGATAAGCTGATTCAGAAACAGGACATCAAAATCTACCCGAATCCAGTCTCCGATTATGCCTATGTAGAAATAGGCATGGATTTCAAAGAAGCCGATATCCTTGTATATGATATGGGAGGAAGACAGCTTCAGAGTGTAAAAACGAAAAATAAAGTCACTAAAATTAATACCCAGCCGCTGGTTCAGGGTGCTTACCTGGTAGTGATTAAAACCGATACGAATCAAACAGCCAATGCAAAACTGATAAAAAAATAATAATGTGATGAAAAAAAATATAACCAGTTTGTTCTTCTGCTTATCCATAGGTACCGCAGTTGCACAAACTTCAACAAGCGGGCAGTCAACGCTTCCTAATATTATCCCTCCCTCAGCGGAATCCTATAAACTTGGGACATTTGGGAATATTCCGGTAAGTTTATTTACAGGAAATGCGAATGTAAATATTCCATTAACCTCTTATGAAACAAAGAACATCAAGCTTCCAATCACACTCAGCTATTCTTCCAATGGAATAAAAGTAGATGATATGAATGGTTCTACCGGATTAGGTTGGACACTTAATGCAGGAGGCGTGATTACAAGAATCATAAGGGACCTTCCGGATGAAGATAACCAATCCGCTACAATAGTTCCTGAAAATATTGATGGTTTGGGAGTGAATCATCCTACAATAATGCAGTTTTTTCAGGATGCATCTTATGGAGACGTTGATACAGAGCAGGATTTGTATATGGCTAACTTTAATGGTATACAGATCAAATTTGTCTTTAATAGAAAAGGAATCCCTGTAATCTACTCACAAAAAGATGTTATTATTGAAGGTAAATCTGGTGGTCCGTCATTTACCATTACAACAGATGATGGTATGAAATATTATTTTACAGATGAGGAAACTACCTCAAACCGGACTTCAGGAGATGGACATTCTATGATGTCTGTTTCCGCTTCGGCCTGGTACCTCACCAAGATTGAAGATATTGCGACAGGAGAAACTGTATTTATTGAAAATGCAGATGGTGGATATTCTACTACCATCAGCCAGTCCCAGACATTATCTTATACTTCTCCAACAGGAGGGACAATGTATTCCGGTTGTGGAAACCCTCCATTTATACGCTATCCACAGGTGAGCGAATTGATTAGCCATAATCAGACAGTAAATGGAAAACAGATTAAAAGAATATATAGCAGCAATCCGGCTTATGGCGAAATCCTGTTTGATTACACCCAATATTCGCAGAATACGGATTTTAAAAGCTTAACCAGAGTGGTGAAAAAATTGGGTAATATTATCATCAACAATATTGATCTTACTTATAATTTTACCGGAAACAAAAGATTATTTCTGACTTCTGTAAATGATAATATTCCAAAAGCGCTTCACCAGTTTGAATATATCAATCCGCAGGAATTTCCAGTCAGGCTCGCTTTCAGTAAAGACGCATGGGGATATTATAATGGAATCCCCTACAATACTAATCTCGTTCCAAAAATAGACAAGTTGACTAATTGGGCTAGCTATCAGGGAGCTATCACAGCTGTGATACCGGAAAAAACGGAGATTGGGATGCTGAAAAAAATCATTTACCCGACTAAAGGATCCTCAGAATTTTTTTATGAAAACCATACCAAGATAGAGAAAAATGCACTCCTTAGCGAAGCAGAATTCACAGGAGTACAAATAAAAGCTACCAGTGATGATAATAATACAAACGTCACAAATTCTGTTACTTTCACTCCGATTAAATCAGAGGAAATAAGGTTGGGAGGTGGAGCCTCTTTCAATAGTCAACAATGTGACTCTAATGATAACGTACCTGGTAAACATAGAGCAGTTGCTAATTTGCGGAAAGCAAATGGGCAGCTGGTTGAGCTGTACAGCAAAAGCCCATCAGGTGTTGTGAGTAATATAGGAGTTTCTGCAACCTTCCCTGGTCTTGTTGATAGTTTCTATGCCTATGCACAAAAAGATGAACCATTAACACTTTCTTTACGAACTCTTTTTGTTTGTGTTCGATCTACTGTAGCTGCTACCTATACCGAGAAAGAAGCTGTTTATGGTGATAAAGTTGTGCCGATAGGTGGGCTGCGAATTGCCAGAATTGTAGATACTACGGAAAATGGAATGGCTACTACAAGAAAATTTGTTTATAAAGATTTGAACGAGCAAACAAGTGAAGCTGAAATTGTAAGAACACCTGAGTTTGAAGAAATAGTCAGGGAGACAAGGATTTGTTATACTTATAATCACAATCTCGGCGTTAATGTACCTAATGGTGTTGAACGCTTTCCTTATTATGCCGTTACCTCTTCAAATATTAACCAGCTTTATGCGACTCATCCCAATGTTTTCTATAAAACAGTGCAGGAAATTGTTGAAGGAAAATCCAATATCATCCATAAATATTCAACAGATACCGATGTGTTCGGAAATGTACTGTACGGAAATAATATCCGGAATTCCCAATGGACAAATGCAGGATGGAAAAATGGCAGGGAAATTTTCACAAAATATTTAGATGGTAACAACAATCTGGTGAGAACGGTTGAGATGAATTATACAGAAGACCCAAGCAGAAAATATCAGGTAGATGGCTTTAGCATCCGTAAAAATTATGATAATCCACTTACACAGAATGTAAGTAAAACCTGTAAAGCAGAAGATGTTACAAGGGTTACCGATGTTACATACTGCAGTACGAGTCACAACCATAAATATCCTAGTGTATGGTCCAAAAACTGTGTTGCAATTGGAGCAAATAATGTTACCCAGCAGTATAAAGATATCTGCTATGGAAAAGCCGTTGGAGAAGTGATTGCTTTTGATGATTATCTGGATAACCTCGATATTATGCAGTATAAGAATATCTCTTATTTTGAATACCTGAAGTCTCAGAAAATAACAGACTATCTGAATGGGAAAGAAATGAAGACTGAAACAGAATATTTTTATACTAATCCCAGCCATACACAGCTTAATAAAAAGAAAACCATACATCCTGATCTTTCTGTTGATGAAATATCCTATCAATATGCACTTGAAAAAGGCAACCAGCTGATGATTGACAAAAACATGGTAAGTATTCCCCTGGAAACGCAGGTTACACAGACTACGGGAAATACCACCAAAATATTGTCCAAGACAGAAACCATTTATCCTTCGGCATTGCCGCATGCTGTCGCCGGAAATCTTGTGCTGCCATTGTCGCTTCAGTCTTATAATATGCAGACCCCAACAGAAGCTCAGACAGAAGTAACATATGACCGCTATGATGATAAAGGAAATATTCTGCAATACACCACTAAAGATGGCGTTCCGGTAAGTGTGGTGTGGGGCTATAACAAAACGCTGCCTATTATTAAAATTGAAGGGATTGCGTACAGCCAGATTGAAAATATGATTTCAACGTATATAGCCGATTCTGATGCAGATGCATTGGATCCTACTAAAGAACCATTGCTGCTTATCGGTTATCAAAGACTTCGGAAAGATTTGTCTCTGGTTGGAAAACTCATTACTACTTACAGCTATGATCCGCTGATTGGAGTAACCAGCATTACACCACCATCAGGAATCCTTGAGAAATATGTTTATGACACAGCTAACAGACTTCAGAAAGTAGAGGATCTTAACGGCAGAATCATCAAAGAATACCAATACCACTATAAAAACTAATAACGATGAAAAAATATATTATCCCGATAGGCACATTGCTGCTCTCAGGTCTGGTTATATTGATGGTCTGGGAAGACCCAAACAAGTCGTTAATGTAAAAGCTTCTCCACTGGGAAAAGACGTGGTTACCCATATCACCTACGATGAGTTTGGCAGGCAAGTAAAAGACTACCTTCCTGTTCCGCAGAGTGGAACGTTAAACGGGGGTATTGTTCCCAATCCTCTGGCCAATGCTTCAAGCACACCTTATGGATCAGAAAAGATCTATGCGGAGAAAGTATTGGAAAACTCCCCTTTAGACCGTATTCTTGAGCAGAAGCAGGTGGGTACAGCCTGGGAAGGGAAGTCTGTTAAATTCGATTATGATGCCAATGTTCATGAAGACTATGTAAGGAAATACGAAACCACCACCACATGGACGGAAGGCAGGACCCAGACCTCTGTCCAGCTTTTACAGTATTTTGGTCCTTCACAGCTGTATAAAAATACCGTTACCGATGAGGACGGGAATAAAACCATAGAATTTAAAAACGGAAAAGGGCAGGTTATTTTAGTCAGGAAGGTTTTAAATGCCTCAGAAAATGCCGATACCTATTATGTGTATAATGAATATGATCAGCTGGCTTTCGTTATCCCTCCACTCATTACGACATGGACCACTTTGGATGAAACTACCCTGAATAACCTCTCTTATCAATACCGTTATGATGGTAAAGGCAGGCTGGTAGAAAAGAAGCTTCCCGGAAAAGGCTGGGAATATATGGTATACGATAAAGCAGATAAGCTGATTCTTACCCAGGATGCCAATCAAAGAACTTCGTTCAGCTGGATGATTTATAAATATGATGCATGGGGAAGGCCTA
>NZ_LJOD01000038.1 GCF_001295265.1 Chryseobacterium indologenes
GATGGAATGGGATGGATCAGCTTTCAGAAAGTTATTCTTCATATTCACCTTATGCTTATGTAATGAATAATCCGGTGATGATGTATGACCCGGATGGAAGATTGATTCAGGGTTGGTTAACGAGCTTCTATAACAATTCTCAAAATGGGATAATACTACCTGGAGAAATACTGGGATGGGATTTACTAATAACTGGGGAGGAAGCATGAGCTATGAGGGTGTGTCTACTAATTTCTATTTTGGAGGAACATCAACTGGTATAGGTGATCCGAATGGAATTTATATAAATGTACCTACTGTTGAATTACAAGCGAGAGGGAATTCCAATACGTGGAACAAAGGAATGAATTTAGATATCAATAGTTTTTTGATGTCTAGTCTGTTTACCGGAGCACTTGGCAGGGCGACATATATATGAACAGCAGTAATATGGGTTCATATATCCTCAACTCCAAAGCTTCTATGGAAGTTGCTGCTTTTGAAAATTTCCTTTTCTTAGAACTTCCCGCTTCTTTTGCAGGTGAGGGACTGCTTGTAGCAGGATGGAGAGCTGCTGGAATAAGTAAAATTTTAACTAAAGCAGCTAAAGGTGCCATACAATATGGAACAAAAGGAAGATGGTTCGCTTTCAATTGGTGCGACCCCTTTTGTAAATAATGGGAGTTTTATAAAATTTGTACCTGGTTTATAATAAATAAATTAATTAAAAAATGGAAAAAGATTTAAATAACTGGCCATATAGATGGTTTGGATTTTGGAAAGAGTATGGAGAAGAATATGTAAAATATCCATCAATCAAGCATTTTTTAAATGAACAGATTAATAAAACATATCAAAAAGAAAAATTATTGGATTATCTAAAAAATGGATTTAGCGTTACAGTAACAAGTAAATCCGCTTTTCCAGACCCCTTTACGTCGATCTTAGGAAAAGGAGAAATTTCAATTAGGACAGATGGAAAATGGTTGTGGCTTGATAACATTTGTGATTTTATTGAGTTTAATAATTTAATTCTTCCAAGTAGTTTTTATAGTCATATTCAAAAGAATAATTTTGTATTACCTCAGATTGAATCATTTGAATTAGAAACTCTTGACTGGCCATTTTTTTAATATAGAAACTCATTTATATAGAGCTACAATAAAGAAACAGGCAAAAAAGAACTGAAAAAAGTAGTAGAACTATCCCGTAACACTTCTTCTTCCTTAGTAAAAATCTCCATAAACGGTACAGAAATTACCTGTACCCCGGAACACCCTTTCTATGTAAACGGAAGCTGGGTAGAAGCCAAAGATCTTACCAAAGGAATGCTTTTAACTACTTTAGACGGAAAAACTTCTCCTGTAGAAGCTGTAAAGTTTTTGGATGAGAAAGTAAAAGTCTATAACTTTGACGTAGAAGGCAACCATAAATTATTATGTTTCTGAGAAAGGGATTTGGGTGCATAATGATTGTGGGGTAAGTAAAATTATTGAAGCAATACCATCTTCTTTGAAACAAATGTTTCAATGTAAGCAGTTTGCAGCAAGTTTAATGGAAAGAATGACAGCACAAGGAATGAAAGGAGAAATGGTTACACTACAGTCTCAAACAAGATATATTTGGTCAAATACATTTAATAGAACTATTACGGAAACAGGAGAACACGTTGGTGTTAAAGTAGGAAATACAATGTATGATAATTTGTATCCTCAAGGAATTGAATATTCTAAATGGCTTATGGATTTAGAAGTTGGTTCACCAGTATTACCTCCAACTATTACCCCTTTTAATATAATTTTATGAATTTTGAAGATTTAATGTTGCATATAGAAAGAAGACCACAAGTTTATGTGGGAGAAAAAAAACTTTCTTTAATATCTGCATTCTTGGATGGCTATCTATGTAATGACGCAGTACGATTAGGAGAAAGAGCTAACTATGATTTTCGATATAATTTTGGAGAATGGTTAAGAAAAAAATTTAAATATGAATTAGAGCTTGGCTGGTTAACCATCATAAAGGAAATAAGTCATTATGAAGATCAAGATGAAGTAGATGTATTTTTTAGAGAATACCATTTATTTAAAAACGAGCAATAAATATTAAAGTATTCCCTTGCTATTTCAGCAAGGGAATTTTTATAAAAATATGAAGTCTATAACTTTGAAGTAGAAGGCAACCATAATTATTATGTTTCTGAGAAAGGGATTTTGGTGCGTAATAATTGCGATATTATATGGAAAGGATTTTCAAAAGGAAAACTAGCTCCACACTTTTTAAAACATGGTGCTGAGTTTGGCAAAATCACTCAAATTCAATATTTAAAGATGGCTAAATCTTTTGGAGCAGAAACAGGTAACCATATTCAGGAACAAGTAGTAGGTAAGTTTTTAGTGAAATTTAATAACAATACTCAGGATGTACTTATTGGAAGAATTGATTTAAGAGAAATCAGAACATTCTATAGAGCAGATCCCGCCCAAACTATAATATCACCATTTCAAGCTGCACTTGATTTGGTTGCAACATTAACACCTTAAATTATGATAAATCTAGATTTAAACACTGTTATAGATATACTATCACTAAATGAATATTCTAAAATGACAATCGAAGAAAAAAAGAAAGTGACTGAATATGAAGGAATAGAAGAAGATGAGATTTTTGAGTATTTAAAAGCGAAATATATTGGATTAAAAGTTTCATATATTAAAGAAAAGATCAAAACTCTATATCAATTCCCATTAATTATTACTGGTACTCCAAAAGAGCTGTTTGCATGCCCTTGTTGTAATTATAAAACAATCTTAGAAAAAGGAAATTATGAAATCTGTACAATTTGCTTTTGGGAAGATGATGGAAATATGGATGAATCTAGGTATAGTCAAGTAAACCATATGACATTAAAAGAAGCTAAATATAATTTTAAAATGATAGGAGCTATTTTGGATAAATTCTTGAAACATGTAGATCAGGAAGGTAAACTAAAATATTACAAAGATGATTCCCTAGCATAAATCAATAAGAGGCTGAATTTTCCGAGCAGCCTCTTTTTTTAATTTTAAATAGTGGACGCAGAGTTGAAGCTGAAAAACTTATCCAAGGAATGTTACTTACCACTATAGATGAAAAAACTTCTCCTGTAGAATAAAATAAAATAGATGATGATCGAAAAGCTTAAAAATGCAATTTTCAATATTTCAGATTTTGAGTATATAAATTTTGTTCAAAACTCTAAAAGTATAAAATTTATCTATCATGATGTTATTGTTTACGGATATGAAGATTCTATTTCAGTTTTTTATGATGATGCAGAAATGGGAGTTCTTACTAAATTAAAATCTATTAATAAAAAAAACTCTTTAAAAACATTTAATGACATTTCGAATGCTTTAGACTACATGAAGTATCTTTCTAAGGTTACTTCTGAAGTAAAGTATGCATCATATCATTATTTTTTACACCGATTAAAAGAAATAGAATTTAATTATACTTATTTTTCATTTGGTTTGGTAGGGAGTTATCCAAATTATTCTAAGGAGAGTCTAAGTATTCGTTGTGATTTCGGAGGCTTGAGTATAATGAATAAGCAAGTAAAATATAATTGTCTGATAATTTTTAATAATGAAGGATCCTGTAAATTTTCTTTTTATCCGGAAAAACCTGGATGGAACGAAGAAAAAATATGCCCCAAAAGAGATGTTGATAAAAT
>NZ_LJOD01000039.1 GCF_001295265.1 Chryseobacterium indologenes
TCCATCCGGGTCATACATCATCACCGGATTATTCATTACATAAGCATAAGGTGAATATGAAGAATAACTTTCTGAAAGCTGATCCATCCCATTCCATCTTCCCAGTTCCGGCATATACTGTCTCCAGCCATAATCAAGCATTCCCGTATCATCCTGTAGCTCTTTACCGTTGTATTAGTATCGGTAGTAAGGATTTCCGGATGTGTAATTGTATCCATAATGCTTTAACCCAAATGGATAATAGTTGTTTTCTTCAAGAACGGCTGCTCCTTATCCATTATTCTGATAGCTCAACCGTACATTTCCTAACTGATCGGTATAGTTGTAAATATACTTATTATTTCAAAATTGCAGACAAATGTAGTCATATACAGCAAAATAGGCTGTTCCACTTTTGAAACAGCCTATTATTTTCTGATATGATCCGGGATGCACTTATTATGTCCAAATAATAAGAATTTAAAGACACTTTTATAAGAAACCGGGCTTTCTTTTACAATAGAGCATAGTTGTTTATTTAGTAGCTCAGAGTCAGGAGGCTTCGAGCAGCAGGGCACACGCACCAATACAAAGTAACTAAAATCTACTCTACGAGAATCATTTCCATTTCAAGGTATTACTTTTGAAACTTCCAGTAAAAAATTTAAATTTTTTTAATTTTCTTTTTTGTTTTTCTGTTAAATATCCATAAACTCTCTCGTCAATACAATACATCAGAGAAAAGCTATAACTCTCATTTGGTAACAAATTATAATAATCATATGTCCCAGATATTTGATTATAATTAATTTTTTTAGGAGTAAAATATTTTTGATAAACAAACTCTTGTCCTGGCTTCAAAAAAATTAAATTTGAAACTAAAAATTTATTTTTAATAGCCCAATCGTTACTCTGTAATATTCTATTAACCCTCTTCCAGTGATCTACTTCTTTATTCTGTAAATCTTTAAGAGAATCCCTTCTCTTTAATTCCATGATAACTCGATTATCATTTTCATCAATTTTCCCCATTAATTTAAATTGAGGAATAGCCATTAATATTTCATTATCAGATTGGTTTTCGAAATTTACTTTTAACATTAAATCCTTATAACTTTCCTGATCAACAAAATCAACACAAGATTCTCCATTATAGAACGGTTTAAAATCTGTTGTATCAATTGGCAATATATAATTGATAGGAGAGTTGTTTTTTATAATTATTTCTATAAGTTGTTTTTCATCAACTTTAGAGCTTTTATCAAGAAATTTTAAAGTTAAACTAATTTGAGAAAAAGCAAAAGATGAATAAAAAAGTATTAAATAAATAAGTTTTCTCATTACTATGGATTTATAAATAAGTTTGACAAAAATTTAATTTTACTATTCAAAAAGTCAAGTGTTTTTTGAGGAAGAGCCCATCTAACTCTATATGCATTCATTGTTCGGTCAACATCAACATCTTTCCCTAATGATTTTTCCCAAGAATATCCTCTATACTCTTTAAAAAGCATATAAATTGGGATTGTATATCTATTTCTCTCAAATTCTCGATCATTCGTAGAAAATAAATCAATATACTTTTTATAATTATATTTATCATCAAAAACATGTAACATTTCATGACCTATTGTGTAAGCATATTCTAATAAGCTACCTATTTTGTCAGTACTAATTCTTATTCTGTTAGTAAATGGATCCTGTTGACCTAAATAATTTTCACCAGTTACCGGAATAAACACTGAAGGAGCTTTTGAAAAGAGCTTATTTAATTCAGGAACTTTATCCGTTAATTTTTCCCAATCATTAAAACTTGCCTGCGTTTTCTCAGGATTACTCCCTAAACCTGCATTAATTATCTGATTCCTCAAAGAATTAAATCCTCCAAGAATAGAATCAATAGAAGACAACCCACTCATGATGGATTGAAACATAGCTCCTGCCATATAGCCTCTTACAGTAAACCCTGAAATACTATTATTGGTCGTAAAAAATGATATAAAAGATCGAAAAACCACTGCGATTTCACAGTGGCCTTAGTATTTATTATTATCTCTTACAAATTTCTAAATTACGGAAAGCTAAGATATAGAAAATAAATCCTATTATTTTATTTCAATTTTATTGCTCTCCACTCTTCCTTTAAAAAGCTTATATTTTTTGTATTTTTGCTTTTGCTTCTGAGTTAAATAGTCATAATTAGCTTCGTCAATATCTAAAGTGAGAAGTGCAGTATAAGCTATTTCTTCCTCAAGAAGATAAGAGTCATGAATACCATTTTCCTGATTTGTAATATTCCGAAGATTAAAAACAGTTGAAAATCTAATTTTTTCTTTGGGCTTCAAGACAATTAAATGATTTATAATATAGTAGTTTACCTGGGCTATAAAGCTATCCTCTATTTTATTCAACTTTTTCCAATCCTTTATTATAGAATCATATTTTCTTTGAGAAGATGTATTCCGATATTCTTTTTCAGAGTGATCCGAATAAGGTATACTTGAATCTGTAGACACTCTACTTTGGCTGGTCTTATCATAAACAGTAAGTACAGGTGCAAAAAAAGGATATTGACCACTCCAGCTATCTCTTGTTATCAATTGATTATCAACAAAATAAGCTTGAAGAGACTTTTTATTAAGAGGGAATACAATGCTATCATCACTTACATTAAAAATCGTAATATCAGCCTTTTCTTTATTCTTATCTACAACCCATTCTATTTTTATTTGGGACATTAAGTTTAGAGATAATAATAGGAAGGTTATAATATATTTCATTTTATTTAATTTTTAAATTATACTGTTTTTTGTATTCAATCATTCTAGCCCTGACTAATTCATTTACAAAAGGAGATAGTTTATTTATTGTATCTTGACTATAAAATCCTGAATTAGGTCCATAATAAAATTCAGCACTTTTAAAATCATTTTCCCCACTACCACGCTACTTCCCATACTTCTTTCCCAACTAAAACCCATAAATTCTTTAAAGAAGCCAAAAGTATTTCTAAAAGGAATGGTTTCTTCTCCTCCAAAGCGTGTGATTTCAATAAATTTATTTTTAAAAAATCTATTATCAAACACATGGTTCATTTCATGGCCTAATGTAAATGCATAAAATAACAAATTGTCAATTTTATTCATATTAACAAAAATAACATCTTTAACTGTTTCGGCAGGATGCTTTAATTTGGGATCTTCCATAAACCTTGGCTAGTAATTTTAAACAATTTTGATAATGATGGAACCTTTTTCAAGCAAACCAATCCTATCATCATAAACTGCTGCTTTTTTCTCAGGATTACTCCCAAAACCGCCATTAATCAACTGATCCCTTAAAGAATTAAATCCTCCAAGAATAGAATCAATAGAAGACACCCCACTCATGATGGATTGAAACATAGCTCCTGCCATATAGCCTCTAACAGTAAACCCTGAAATACTATTATTGGTCATAAAAAATGATATAAAAGATCCTGAAGCCTCATCATCAACCATAAAATTAGATCTTGATATCTTTCATTCCATGCAAGCCCATTAACACTTGTCGTTGGATCAAACTCCCAGTTAAATGCAGAGTTTTTACCATAAAAGCTTCTAGTTTAAATAATTATTTTTATTCCTAGGGTTCTCAGCTTTTTTGCCAAAAGGCATCT
>NZ_LJOD01000004.1 GCF_001295265.1 Chryseobacterium indologenes
AGATCCTGTAATTTCTTTTACAGCCTTTTTCTGCCCGAACCCAACCATTACCACCTCTTCAATCTGAGTTGATTTAGTAGCTGTATCCTTTTTTGCTTGTTGCTGTGCAAAAGCAGCCTGTCCCATGAAGAACAATGCTCCAGCACTTAATACACGTAGTTTAACATTCATATTAACAAATTTTAATATATTTTAATGGGCAAATATGTTAATAAATATTAACACTTGCAAGTTTTTAGGAAGCAGTTGCAACACTTTTTTTTCCATTTTAATATAAAAATTACATTAAACAAATAGGATTTAACAACAATACTTAATTTTTATTTCATAAAATATAAATTTTTTACGTCTTCATTTTTTTTTAACGCATTATTACTAATTCAAAAAATATTATTTAGAATCAATATAAATTACAAAAATATAATCCTTTATGAAAATTTACATTTATAAAAATATGAATTTCACGTATTTATAAGAATAAAATTTCGTTTTAATTTTAAATACCGGAATCTGTCATTTCTTGATGAGCACGAGTTTACCCCTACAAACACTTCCACAATATTATAATCAATATAGCCTGTGTTAAAGGTTTAATAGTATCAGAATATTCACGCAAGTTGCAAAGTTTCAATACAAACCATTACATATTTGCAACAAAATAAAATTCATTTTATAACAAATATTACGTCATAAAAATGTGAATTAACAATAATTATAAATTTATATTTAAATAAAACAGAAAATATTAAAAAATGGATAAAAAAAAAGCTGCCTCAAACTGAGACAGCTTACTTTATCTGTATAGAATATATTACTTCAATTTCTTCTTAACAGCTACTTCTTCGTAAACTTCAAGAATATCTCCGGTTTCAATATCATTGTACCCTTTCAGGTTCAGACCACATTCGTAACCTTTTGTTACTTCTTTCACATCATCTTTGAAACGTTTCAAGCTTTCAAGCTCACCATCGAATTTAACGATACCGTCTCTCAACAAACGTACTTTCGACTGTCTTGTAACTTTTCCGGTAAGCACCATACATCCTGCAATTGTTCCAACCTTAGAAATCTTAAATACTTCACGGATCTCAACATTACCGATTACCTGCTCCTGAATTTCAGGAGAAAGCATTCCTTCCATTGCTTCTTTTACTTCATCAATTGCTTTATAGATTACAGAATAGGTTCTGATTTCAATTTCCTCACGGTCTGCAAGCTCTTTTGCATTCGCACCGGCCCGTACATTGAATCCGATGATAATCGCATCTGATGCTGCCGCTAAGTTGATATCAGATTCCGTGATCTGCCCTACTCCTGAGTGAAGAATCTTCACACTGATTTCCTCAGTTGATAATCTTTGCAACTGATCAGAAAGTGCTTCTACGGAACCATCCACGTCTCCTTTAAGGATAATATTCAATTCTTTGAATTCACCTAAGGCAATACGTCTACCTAATTCTTCAAGGGTTGTATGCTTTTTCGTTCTGATCGAAAGTTCTCTCTGAAGCTGTTCTCTCTTATTGGCAATAGCTTTACCTTCACTTTCGTCAGCATAAACACGGAATTTATCACCGGCTGTAGGCGCTCCGTCCAAACCTAAAATGGTTGCTGGAATTGAAGGACCTGCTTGCGCAAGGTTTTTCCCTCTTTCATCGAGCAAAGCTTTTACTTTACCGTGGTTTTTACCTGCCACTACGTAGTCCCCCACTCTTAAAGTTCCGGTTTGCACCAACATGGTAGCAACATAACCTCTACCTTTGTCCAGAGATGCTTCAATAACAACACCGTTTGCTGAACGATCTGGATTGGCTTTTAGTTCAAGCATTTCGGCCTGTAATAAAACTTTCTCCAATAATACATCCACATTATTACCAAACTTAGCAGAGATTTCCTGCGCCTGAACATTTCCACCCCATTCTTCTACCAAAACCGGAGGGTTTAAGCCTGAAAGCTGTTGACGGATATTATCCGGATTCGCGTTAGGTTTATCAACCTTGTTAATTGCAATGATCATTGGCACCTGTGCCGCCTGGGCGTGGGCAATAGCTTCTTTCGTCTGTGGCATTACATCATCATCGGCAGCAATTACAATAATTGCAATATCCGTGATCTGCGCACCTCTAGCTCTCATCGCTGTAAAGGCTTCGTGACCTGGTGTATCTAAGAATGTGATTCTCTGACCGTTTTCCAGCTTCACATTATAAGCACCGATATGCTGTGTAATACCTCCGGACTCACCTGCAATTACGTTAGTCTTTCTGATGTAATCCAATAATGAAGTTTTACCATGGTCAACGTGTCCCATTACGGTAACTACCGGTGCTCTTGACACTAAGCTATCTTCAGTATCGATTTCATCTTCTGAATCTGTATCTTCAAGATCAGCATCAGAGAATTCAATTTTATAACCGAACTCATCCGCTACCAATAATAAGGTATCAGCTTCCAGTCTTTGGTTCATGGTAACCATTACCCCAAGTGAAAAACATGCAGAGATTACTTCAGTTGGAGAAACGTTCATTAAGCTCGCTAATTCTCCTACTGTAATAAATTCTGTTACCTTCAGCGTTCTGTCCTGTGCCTCAAGTTCCTGCTGACGTTCATCCTGCTCTCTACGGAAGGTTCTTTTATCTTTTCTGTGTTTAGCAGATTTTGACTTACCTCCTTTATTGGTAAGTTTTTCAAGTGTTTCCTTGATCTGATTTTTAACCTGCTCATCAGTAAGCTCTACAGGCATTACTCTTTGCCCAGGCCTGTTATTCTGGCCTCCTTTCTTGAATCCGCCGCCCTGGCCTGCCGGACGATTGCCCTGGTTTCCTCCAAAACGGTTTCCACCCTGGCCTCCTTGACCTTGAGGACGGTTGCCCTGGCCACCCTGACCCTGGCGGTTTCCACCCTGAGCTCCCTGGCCCTGAGGACGGTTCCCCTGACCTCCCTGGTTGTTGTTATTTCCTGAGTTTTGGTTATTGCCCTGGCCCGACTGATTATTCTGCCCGCCCGGCTTTTCAATTCTCTTTCTTTTCTTTTTGGCTCCGGAGCCTGGTTTTGGCGCAAACTGAGTTAAGTCAATTTTTTCACCTACAATTTTAGGACCGTCTAATTTTTGGTAGACAGTCTCTATTTTCTGAGGTTCCTGAGATTCCTGAGATTCGGTCTCAGTTTTTTGAGGTTCAGCAGATTTTACTTCAGCAACAGGTTCTGGTTGTTTAGGAGTTTCCTTTACAGGTTCTGCAGGTTTTTCCTCTTCTTTTTTCTCCTCCATTTTTGGTTTGTCTTTTTTCACTGGTCTGTTCCTGGATTCTATCTGAGACAAATCAATTTTATCCAGAACTTTAAATTCCTGTTTTTCAGGGGCTGCTTTCACTTCGGATTCAGCTACAACTTCTTCTTTCTTTTCTTCAACTGGCGCTGGTGCCGGAGCTGCTGCTGGAATTTCAGGAGTTTCTTCCACTTCAGGTTTTGCAGAATCAAGATCTATTTTACCTAAAATTTTAGTTTCTGGTTTATTAGCTTTAGCTCTTATTACTTCAGGGGTTTTCTTTTCTTCAATTTCCAGTTTTTCTTCCGGAACTTTAGTTATTACCACCTCATGGGAAGCTTTACGCTGTTCACCGTCTTTGGCAAACTCAGCCTCCAATGCAGAATATGCCGCTTCTTCTAATTGAGCGTTAGGATTGCTTTCAACCTCGAAACCCTTTGACTGTAAAAACTCTACTAATCTGGACATCGAAATGTTGAATTCCTTAACCGCTTTATTTAATCTTATTTTTGGCATCTATATATTTACGTATTTTTTTAATTCTTAAAATTAAAGTATTTCCTTTTTACTGTTTATTAAAATTTATTTAAAATCTTAATCTTCAAATTCTTCTCTCAGAATACGTTTTACCTCTTCAATTGTCTCTTCTTCAAGGTCAACCATATTTAAAAGACTCTCGGTATCTTTATCCAATACTGATTTCGCAGTAGTAAGACCTACTTTCTTAAATTCATCCAAAATCCACTGCTCGATATCGTCATTAAATTCTCTCAATTCAACGTCGTCATCCTCGCTGGACTCTCTGTATACATCAATTTCATAACCTGTCAACCAAGAAGCCAGTCTGATATTCTGTCCCTGCTTACCGATCACTTTAGAGATCTCTTCAACCGGAGTGTATACTAATGCATAATTCTGCTCCTCATTGATATCAATCTTGTTGATCGTAACGTTTCCTAAAGCTCTTTTTACCAGGATTTCAGGATTTTTAGACCATTGAATAACATCGATGTTTTCATTTCTCAACTCTCTTACAACGCCATGAATTCTGGATCCTTTAACACCCACACAAGCACCAACAGGGTCAATTCTGTCGTCATAAGCATCTACTGCGATCTTCGCTTTCTCACCAGGAATCCTCACTACTTTTTTAAGCATGATTGTTCCGTCCTGAATTTCAGGAATTTCCAGCTCTAATAATTTCTCAAGGAATTTCGGAGCGGTTCTGGAAATAATGATCTGCGGCTTAGATCCTTTAAAATCTACTGTTTCTACAATAGCTCTGATATTTTCTCCTTTTTTAAAGAAATCGGATGGGATCTGGTTTTCTTTCGGCAAAATAAATTCATTCCCTTCATCATCCAATAAGATCACATGTTTGTGACGGATGTGGTGAATTTCTCCTACAACAATTTCCCCGATTTTATCTCTGAACTGCTCATACAGCATAGCATTGTTATGCTCCTGAAGTTTTGTCGCTAAAATCTGCTTCAGAGTAAGGATATTCCTTCTTCCTAACTGAGCAACAGGGATCTCCATGGTAAAATCTTCCCCCACTTCAAAAGTAGGATCGATTTTCTTTGCTTCAGAGATTTCAATTTCAAGATCATCGTCTTCAGACATTTCGTCTTCTACGATAGTTTTATTTAAAAATATCTGAAAATCTCCTTTATCCGGGTTTACAATTACATCGAAGTGATCATCTGAATCAAACCTCTTTCTTAAAAGGGTTTTCAGTGAATCTTCAATAATTGCCATAAGATCAATCTTACTGATCCCTTTTTCGTCTTTAAAATCACCGAAGGATTCAATCAACGCTATATTATCCATTTATTCTTTTTTCTTTTTAAAATTTAATTACTACTAATGCTTTCTTTATCTCAGAGTAAGGAATTTCTTTTTCCTCCTCTACATCCACTTTTCCTTTTCCGATATCTTTCGGCTTCCGGTAGCGTAAAATAAGGGTGATTTTATCATCATCCACTTTGGCAAGTTCGCCCTCTGTTTTGGAAGAGTCTGTTAAAAGCACTTCAATTTCTCTTCCGATATTCTTCTTAAACTGTCTTGGAGTAGACAGTGGCTCGCTTAATCCTGCAGACATCACCTGGAGACTGAAGTCATGTTCTTCACGGTCCATATTGAATTCCACGGCACGGCTTGCATCAAGACAGTCCTGCAGCGTAACTCCGTTATCTCCATCTAAAATCACAGTAATATCATCCCCTGCAGAAATCTTTAAATCAATAAGAAATAAATCTTTTCTAGTTTCAAGGAATTCATTTAATAATTCTTCAATTCTGTTTCTAAACTCCATATTATTGATCTTGATTTACCCGTACGAAAAAAGGCTTTCTTCCGAAGCCTTCCCATTTTTTTCCGTAAATCCAGTGCAAATATACGTATTTTTTTCTATAAATACAAAATGAACTTATTATCAAGCAAATAACACAAAAATTTTATTACAGGAAATTAAGAAAGCCGATGAAGGTATTTTTATTACTTTTGCGTTAGAATTTTAAAAAACAGACATTGTGAATATAACGATTGTAGGAACGGGTTATGTAGGGCTGGTTACAGGAACTACCCTGGCAGAACTCGGCAATTCAGTATACTGTGTTGATATTGATGAAAAAAAAGTTGAAGGCATGAAAAACGGCATTGTTCCCATCTATGAGCCGAACCTTGAAGAAATGTTCCTGAGGAACATCCAGTCTGAAAGGTTGTTTTTCACCACCAACCTCAAAGAAGCTTTGGACAAAAGCGAAGTTGTTTACCTGGCACTGCCAACTCCTCCGGGAGAAGATGGTTCTGCCGATCTTTCCTATGTACTTCAGGTTGCGAACAACATTGGAGAGCTGATGACAGAATACAAGGTAATTGTTAATAAGAGTACTGTTCCCGTAGGAACTGCAGACAAGGTAAGAGAAGTAATCGCTTCTAAAACAGAAATCCATTTTGATGTAGTGTCCAACCCTGAATTTTTAAGAGAGGGTTTTGCCGTAGAAGATTCTATGAACCCCTCAAGGGTTGTTGTAGGGGCGAGCTCTGATAGAGCAAAAGACATCATGTCTAAAATCTATCAGCCGTTTACCAATACAGGAATCCCGATCATTTTTATGGATGAAAAATCATCGGAACTTACCAAATACGCCGCCAACTCATTCCTCGCTGTAAAAATTACGTTTATGAATGAGATTGCCAATTACTGCGAAAAAGTAGGGGCGGATGTTGATAAAGTAAGACTGGGAATGGGAAGTGACGACAGAATCGGACACCGTTTTCTATTCCCCGGAATCGGATATGGCGGAAGCTGTTTTCCTAAAGATGTAAAGGCACTGATTAAATCCGGAAAGCAGGAAGATTTTAATTTCCAGATTCTGGAAGCTACAGAAAATGTTAATGTTGCGCAAAAAGTTATCCTGGTTTCAGAAATTGAAAAATATTTCGGAGGAGATCTTAAAGGTAAAAAAATTGCCATGTGGGGATTAGCTTTCAAAGCCAATACGGACGACATCAGAGAAGCTTCATCTTTAGACAACATCGCTCTTCTGCTGGAAAAAGGCGCAGAAATTGTAGCCTACGATGCTGTAGCTGAAAATAACGTGCAGAAAGTTCTGGGCAGCAGCATTCAATACGCCAAAGGAATGTATGATGCCCTGGAAGATGCGGATGCTTTATTCATCGCTACCGAATGGCCGGAATTTAAAAATCCTAATTTTGAGCTCATGGCTAAAAAAATGAAAAACAACGTTATTTTTGACGGAAGAAATATGTACCCGCTGGAAGTTCCGGAACAAAACGGGTTTTATTATAAAAGTATAGGAAGAAAGACCATAGAAAATAAATAGATGAAAAATATAATCATTACCGGAGGTGCCGGATTTATCGGCTCACATGTCGTAAGAGAGTTTGTAAAAAATAACCCTGATACTACCATCATTAACCTTGATGCGCTTACCTATGCCGGAAACCTGGAAAATCTGAAGGATATAGAAAATGAGCCTAATTATGTTTTCGAAAAGGCTGACATTACAAAACCGGAAGAATTAAGAAGAGTATTTGAAAAATACCATCCGGACGCTGTTGTTCATTTAGCTGCAGAGAGCCATGTAGACAGAAGCATTACAGATCCGATGGCCTTTATCAATACCAATGTAAACGGAACCGCTAACCTTCTGAATTTGTGTAAAGAATTCTGGACACTGAACCCGGATCATACACACGGCAGGTTTCCGGACGAAAAAAGAACGAACCTTTTCTATCACATTTCTACCGATGAAGTATACGGAAGCTTAGGAGAAACAGGATTCTTTTTAGAAACGACTTCTTATGATCCGCAATCTCCTTATTCAGCATCAAAAGCCGCTTCAGACCATTTGGTGAGAGCTTACGGAAACACATACGGAATGCCGTTCATTGTTTCAAACTGCTCCAACAACTACGGACCGAATCATTTCCCTGAAAAGCTGATTCCTCTTTGTATCTCCAATATCATTAATGAAAGACCTTTACCTATTTACGGTGACGGAAAATATACAAGAGACTGGCTGTTTGTGATTGATCACGCCAAAGCGATCCACCAGATCTTCAATGAAGCTAAAACAGGAGAAACGTATAACATCGGAGGCTTCAATGAATGGCAGAATATTGATCTTGTTAAAGAACTGATTAAACAGATGGATGCTAAATTAGGAAAGCCTGAAGGATATTCCGAAAAACTGATCACTTTTGTAAAAGACAGACCAGGACACGATAAACGTTACGCTATTGATGCAGGCAAACTTAACAAAGATCTTGGATGGAAACCGTCCGTAACTTTTGAAGAAGGACTGGGCAAAACCATCGACTGGTATCTTGAAAATAAAGAGTGGCTTGAAAATGTAACCAGCGGTGATTATCAAAAATATTACGAAAATCAATACCATTAATTAATGAAAAAAATCATTTTTATCATTCTTTTATCAATAATCCCGACAGCCATTTCCGCACAGGCAGGTTTTCCCAGACCACTTGATGAGAAGCCCGAAGGAAAGAAACTGGAATTAATTAATACTTTTATAAAGGAAACGCATTATCAGGCAAGGCTAAAATCTTTTTTATCCATCTCATTATCTGCTTATTCTGATCAATATTCCCATGATGAAGCAAAAAAAATATATGATCAGTTTAATCCGGATGAATTTCTTAAAGATAATCAGGCTTTTTATGCCATGTTTAAGCATCTTTCGCTTGAGGACATCAATAAAATCATTAACTTATACCGGAGTCTCGAAGGGGGTGTAAGCTCTGTCCCTATGATCTCTGACAGCCTTATAGGTCAACTTAATGATTATGCTAAAAGAGAACTTAAAAAACTTAATAAATAATAATCCTTAAGATTAAGGAGAACTCCAAATTACAAATGAAAGGAATAATATTAGCCGGAGGTTCCGGAACCAGACTTTACCCTCTTACGATTGCCGTAAGTAAGCAGCTGATGCCCGTTTATGACAAACCAATGATCTATTACCCGCTTTCAACCTTATTGCTGGCAGGAATCAAGGATATTCTGATCATCACAACCCCTCATGATCAGCCTGGTTTTATTAAACTATTAGGGGATGGATCCCAGATCGGATGTAATATAGAATATGTAGTACAGCCGAGCCCGGATGGACTTGCCCAGGCCTTTATTTTAGGTGAGCAGTTTATTGGTAATGACCCCGCCGCACTGGTATTGGGTGATAATATATTTTACGGCTCAGAAATGGGAACACTTCTGAAGAATAAAACCAATCCGGACGGAGGAGTTGTTTTTGCTTATCACGTTTCTGATCCCGAAAGATACGGGGTTGTAGAGTTTGACAATGATTTAAAAGCCGTTTCTATTGAAGAAAAGCCTTTAAAGCCCAAATCAAACTATGCCGTTCCGGGACTTTATTTTTATGATAATGAGGTAGTGGAAATCGCAAAGAACATTCAGCCTTCTGCAAGAGGAGAACTTGAAATCACAGACGTTAATAATGTATACTTAAGCAAAGGAAAACTTGAAGTAGGTGTTCTTGACAGGGGAACGGCCTGGCTGGATACCGGAACTTTTGACTCCCTTCACGATGCTTCCGAATTCGTCAGTGTTATTGAAAAAAGACAGGGCTTTAAAATCGGATGTATAGAGGAAATTGCTTTCAGAAATAAATTCATCAATGAAGAAAAACTTCTTGAAACTGCTGCCAAATATGGTAAAAGCGGTTACGGTGAATACCTGAAGCAGTTGGTAAGAAAATAGAAGCATAATCTTATAAAATCTATAAACTATTGGCCTTATGGTCAATAGTTTTTTTAATGGGGTCATATTAACATGCTCATTATATTCTGATATACAGATTTTAATCACAGCCGAAAATATCAGATTTTCTCTGATAGTAATTTTATAATTAACTTTGAGGAATTTAAAGAACTATTTAAATACATTAATGGAGAACAATAAACCACAGATAATAACTTTCGATAAAATAGGATCGTCACAGCTGGGCTACATTACCATAGCCGAGGCTCAGAAGAATATTCCTTTTGATATTCAGCGTGTATACTGGACCTACTTCACCCCTCATGATGTAACGCGCGGAGGACATGCTCATAAAGAACTCCAGCAGGTTATATTTGCTGTTTCCGGTATTATTACCTTTAATACGGAGGATAAAGACGGGAATAAAGAAACATTTGTTCTGGACCATCCTACCAAGGGGCTCTATATTCCAAGACTGGTATGGAGGGATATCCAGTTTTCCCATAATGCGGTATTGCTGTGCCTTGCCTCAGAAATCTATGACGAAGAAGATTATTTCAGAGATTATGAAAGCTTCAAAGAAACAATCGGTAAAAATCTATAAAAATTCATTAAAATGATCATTGAATACAAAGGAATTAAACTGAGATTTGTTGATGCAGATGATGCTGAATTTATCGTTTCCATCAGAAACAATGAAAAAAAATCAAGGTTTATTTCAAAAACCTCCCCGGATGTGGAAGCACAAAAGCAATGGATCTCGAACTATAAAGTGCGTGAACAGGAACAAAAGGAATACTATTTTATAGCCTATGACGAAAACAATGAAGATTTCGCAACATACAGGGTGTATAAAATAGAATCCGGACTGCCGGAAATAGGAAGCTGGGTTTCCAAACCTGATTATGCCAACATCAAAAACTCAATAAAAGTAGACATGGCTGTAAAAGACTATGTCCTGAATGAACTGAAATTTGATACCATACAGTTTGAAGTAAGAAAACTGAATACCTCCGTCAACAGCTACCACAGGCTTTTCAAACCTGAACTGGTAAAAACTGATGACGAAAATAATTATTATCTGCTCAGCAGAGATACTTTTAATTCCGTACTTCCGGATATTCTTAAAAAATTTAAAATTTAATCATATGTCAATTAACGAATTCATTGAAAAATTTCAGTCTCAGCTGGAAAATACAGACGTAACGATAGCCCCTGAAACAGAGTACAGTAAAGAAAGCTACTGGGATTCCCTTACGGCAATGGTCATCAAAGTAATGATTGAAGACGAATACGGTGTTGATATGGAGCCTGAACAGATCACGGCTCTAAATACTATAAATGCTCTGTATTCGTTTGTTTCTGAGAAAAAACAATAAATACTGAACAATGGCCTTTATCAAACATATTTCAACGTACATCCCCGGAACGGTTGTTTCCAATGAAGAAATTTCAGCCAGATTTCCGGATTGGGAAAGTGATAAGATTCTTGAAAAAATAGGAATCAGAAACAGAAATATTACCGGTGATGACGAATATACTTCCGACATTGCAGTGAAAGCCCTCAACAAGCTTGTGGAAGAATACAGCATTGATAAATCTGAAATTGATTATCTTATCGTCTGTACACAAAGCCCTGATTACTTCCTGCCTGCCACAGCCTGTCTCGTTCAGTCCCAGGCCGGCCTGAGTACAGGCTGCGGAGCCATTGACATTAACCAGGGGTGTTCCGGATACATTTACGGCCTATCACTGGCCAGCGCTCTTGTTGATGCTAAAATGATGAAAAATGTGGTTTTAATAACGGCAGAAACCTATTCAAAGCACATTCATGAAGATGACAAAGGAAACATCAGTCTTTTCGGTGATGCCGCTACAGCAACCCTGATTTCAGAAGACGGAGATTTTGAAATTCTGAAATTCTCAGTAGGGACAGACGGAGAAGGCGCCAAAAACCTCATCGTAAGAAACGGGGCTGTAAGAAATAAGAAGACTGACGACAAAGAGGATAAAGACAATTATCTTCATATGAACGGTCCGAAAATTTTCGACTTCACTTCAAAAGCCATTCCGGGCCTTGTCAAAGAAAACCTGGAAAAGAATGGTTTTGAAAAAAGTGATATTGATACCTTCATCTTCCATCAGGCCAACACCTTCATGCTGGACTTCCTGAGAAAAAGAATCAACATTCCTGTGGAAAATTTCGTAATTGATATGCTGGATTACGGAAATACGGTGTCATCAACAATTCCCATTGCCTTTAAAAACTCAATGAATGCAAGAGATTTAAAAAACATCATGCTTGTAGGCTTCGGAGTAGGTTATTCCTGGGGAGCAGTGTGTTTAAGAAAAAAATAATGAGCATAACGCCCTTTTCAGGGATGTTATCATTAAAAAAAATAATACTATGGTAAAATTTCTTGATCTTCAGAAGATCAATTTACGGTATCAGGAAGAAATAGAAAACAAATTGCTGGAAGTTTTCCGAAGCGGCTGGTATCTGCTTGGCGGTGAGCTTAAAAACTTCGAAACCAATTTAGCTACTTACATCGGGGCAAAATATGCCGTGGGAGTAGCCAACGGACTGGACGCACTCCGTCTTATCTTCCGTGGTTATATTGAAATGGGCGTTATGAAGCCCGGTGACGAGGTTCTTGTTCCGGCTAATACCTATATAGCTTCTGTACTGGCTCTGTCAGACAACGGGCTGGTTCCTGTTTTTGTGGAACCGGATGCAGACACTTACAATATGGACATTTCAAAGATCGAAGAAAAGATCACTTCCAAAACAAAAGCAATTCTGATCGTTCACCTTCAGGGAAGGATTGTTTTCTCCGAAGAACTTAAAAATATAGCTCAGAAATATGACCTGAAGATCGTGGAAGATAATGCACAGGCTATTGGAGCAGAATGGAACGGCATTAAATCGGGAAATCTGGGTGATGCTTCCGGTTTCAGCTTCTATCCGGGCAAAAATTTAGGAGCTTTAGGAGATGCAGGAGCTGTAACAACCAATGACAAGGAGCTGTACGAAGCCATCCGCGCACTGGCCAACTACGGTTCAAACGAAAAATATGTAAACATTTACAAAGGGCTGAATTCAAGGCTGGATGAATTGCAGGCTGCCGTTCTGGATGTAAAACTGAAATACATCAGCCATGAAAACGATACCCGAAGAGAAGTAGCTAAAAGATTCATTTCCGAAATCAACAACCCGAAGATTACTCTTCCTGAAAATCCCGCAGACGAAAAAGAGCACGTATGGCACGTTTTTGTGATCAGAACGGAAAAAAGAGATGAACTTCAGGCTCACCTGACGGAAAAAGGAATTCACACGATCATCCATTATCCTATTCCTCCCCACAAGCAGGAAGCATATAAGGAATATAATAATCTGTCCTTCCCTATTACCGAAAAAATGCATGAAGAAGTACTAAGCCTTCCGATTTCTTCAGTTCTGGAAGAGGAAGAAATCCAGGCCATCATAAAAGCAGTAAACGAGTTTTAGTACACTCGGATTATTACGAAATATAAAAACTATTAGCTTTACAGCTGATAGTTTTTTGCTCATAATAATGAATATTAATATATTAGTTGCTGTTTTCAGTTTATGTGAATAAATATTCACCTATTAAGAAAACGAGATAAAAATTAAATAATTAAATTTGCAAAAACTTACACAAATGAATGAGCCACAACAAAAGTGGACAGATACAATTGAGGACAGTCATTCTCTATTCGACCTGAAGCTTAAAGAGGTCTGGAAATATAAAGATCTGATCTATATGTTTGTAAAAAGAGACTTTGTTTCCAGTTTCAAACAAACAATATTAGGACCGATCTGGTTTTTTATTAATCCGATCTTAACGACGATCGTATATCTTGTTGTATTTGGCAGAATAGCAAAACTACCGACTGATGGTGCGCCTCCCCTTATCTTCTATCTTGCCGGTGTTACTCTCTGGAATTATTTTTCAACCTCACTTTTAGCTACTTCTTACACATTTGTAGGAAATGCAGGAATATTTGGAAAAGTATATTTTCCAAGACTTGTTACCCCTCTTTCTATAGTTATCTCCAATCTTATGCGGTTTGGGGTACAATTTGTTTTATTTATTGTGGTCTGGGCCTATTATCTCAGTAAAGGGGAAGTTCAACCCAACATCTGGATTATCGCCACTCCTTTTCTGATACTTCTTATGGCTTTTTTCGCCTTAGGAGTAGGAATGATTTTTTCGTCACTTACAACAAAGTATAAGGACCTTAGTATGCTACTGGGATTTGGAGTTAGTTTATATATGTATTCTACACCGGTAATCTATCCTGTATCTTCATTGGAGGGCATTTTCAGAAAGCTGGCTTACTACAATCCCCTGACAGGAATTTTTGAATGCTTTAAATACGCATGGCTTGGTGTGGGAGATTTTTCTCCTGCAATGCTGGGAATCAGCTCTGTAATTATCATGATCCTTCTTATGATAGGAGTTGTTGTCTTCAATAAAGTTGAAAAAACTTTCATGGATACTGTATAACGGACATATTAATTCTAAATCAATACAATATGCTGGCTTTAAAAGCAGAAAATATATCAAAACAATACCGACTGGGACAAGTGGGAACCGGTACCTTATCTCATGACCTGAACCGGTTTTGGCATAAAGTAAGAGGAAAAGAAGATCCTTATCTGAAAATTGGAGAAGCCAATGACCGTACCACAAAAGGGAATTCCGAATATGTGTGGTCACTGCGTGATATCAATTTCGAAATCGAACAGGGAAGTGCGGTAGGAATCATCGGCAGAAACGGTGCTGGAAAATCTACCCTGCTTAAAATCCTCAGTAAAGTAACCAAACCTACTACTGGAAAAATACGCACTAACGGAAGAATAGCCTCTTTACTGGAAGTAGGAACGGGATTTCATCCGGAAATGACAGGAAGGGAAAATGTTTACCTCAATGGTGCTATTCTGGGAATGACCAGAAAAGAAATCACCAGAAAATTTGATGAAATTGTCGCTTTCTCAGGCGTTGAAAGATACATTGATACGCCGGTTAAAAGATATTCTTCAGGGATGTATGTCCGTCTTGCCTTTGCAGTGGCCGCGCACCTGGAGTCCGAAATCCTGATTGTGGATGAAGTACTGGCTGTGGGAGATGCTGACTTTCAGAAAAAATGTCTGGGAAAAATGGGAGATGTAACCAAAGGAGAAGGACGCACAATCCTGTTTGTAAGCCATAATATGGCTGCTGTAAAGCAACTGTGTAACTCCGGCATCCTTTTGAAGCATGGGCAGCTTGCCGATCAGGGAAGTATCAATAGTGTTATGGAAAACTATATTGTTAATGAACTTTCGCCGAATTCAGAGTTCCAGTACATTGAAGATTTAAGTAAAAAAGCCCAGATTCATAATGTCAAAATTTTCAATAACAAAAATGTTGAAACCACTGAATTCAGCCATACCGATGACATCAATGTTAAAATAGATTATATCAACCGAAGCGTTACAAAAGGAGTCCGCGTTAATATCGCTATTCTTGACAAGTTTGAAAACGTGATCTTCATTACCCGGAAAACATTTGACAACCTGCATGAGAACAGCTTATCAATACAGATTGAAGGCAACAAGCTCATTCCCAACACTTACATACTTTCCGTTGCATTAGATACCCCGGCGGTTGAACTTTATGATTATATAAAAGGAGGTATCCAAATCAATATTGTTGAAACAGGACATGAAAACTTTCTTACAGGAGATACAGATAACGGAATAATAAATCCTCCTGTAATATGGATGTAAGCATGAAAAAAAAGATATTGGTTTTGTCAACAGGCGACGTAAACGGTGCGTATGAAGCGATGTACAAAGTGGCTCAGATTTTGAAAAATATGGGTCATGAAGTAGTACTTTGTGTCAAGAATAAAACAAAAACCGATGATTTCATAAAGCCGTATATCCACGTACAGCACCAACCTTCTGTTAAAAATCCTTCTTTACTGGAAAGAATCATCCGAAAAATAAAGAAAAAATTCACACAGCAGGAGCCTGATAAAACCATTAAAAAAAAATTAGTCACAGACAGTAAATATTCTTTTTTAAGCAAAGATGAAATTACAGAAAACATCAATGTAGACAGCCTGCTAAAATCAGTTGGATTTACTCCTGATTTCATTTTTACAGGCATGACCATTGATTTTCTCAACAGTACTGATCTTCTCAATATATATAATGTTACCCGGGCAAAAATATATAATATCACAGTAGATATGAACCACTTTACAGGAGGATGTCATTTTTCCTGGGGATGCGAAGGCTATACAAACAACTGTGATCACTGCCCTGCAATCCAGGATGAATCTCAGAAACTGATTGCAAAGAATAATTTGGAAAGAAAATATCAAAATGCGCAGAAAGCTTTTTTCAAAATTATAGCAGGTTCCGGTTTAACCCTTGAACAGGCGAAAAAATCAAAAATATATAGAGATCAGGAGATAATATATAATGTTAACAGCCTAATAGACACCACCCTTCTCAACGACAAGAACAAAAATATTGCTAAAAATATTTTTTCTTTAGCCAATGATCATTTCTATATTCTTACCGGAGCACAGAACATGGACGATCCGAGAAAGGGTTTTAAATATCTCATTGAGGCTTTGGAAATACTGGATCAGCAGCTTCCTGAGGACATAAAACAAAAAATCTGTCTTTTAGTAGTTTCCAATAGCATCAACAAAGAGTTTGAAAGGGTTACGTTTAAGAAACAAAAAATAGATTATATAAAAGACTACAGACTATTATCACTGCTATATCAGGCTACAGATGTTTTTATCAATTCATCTATTGAGGATTCCGGCCCCATGATGGTCTCTGAAGCACTAGCATGTGGAACCCCTGTTGTTGGGTTTGATACTGGAGTAGTAACCAATATGGTCATAGATGATTACAACGGATATAAAATCCCTATGAAAGACAGCCAAAAGCTAGCAGAGGGAATACTGAAGATATTTCAACTTGATCCGTACCAATATTCTGTTTTCTCAAAAAATGCAGTAAAGCAGGTAGAGGAATTTTCATCATATGGATATGTTGAAAATATTTTCACTAAAATTCTGGAATAAAATAAGAGCGGAAAACTCTATAAAAAGATTCCGGTTTTCAAAAATTGAAATTTGACAAAGTTTTCTTCCGGATCATCTAAATATTTAAACAATGAGAAAAATTGCAATATTGGGAGCAAGCTACTTACAACTGCCACTTGTTCAGAAAGCAAAAAAAAATGGATTGGAAGTTCATTGTTTTGCCTGGGATGATGGCAAAGCGGTTTGTAAAGACGTTTCCGACTTTTTTTATGACATTTCAGTTTTAGATAAAGAAAAAATTCTTGAAACCTGTGAAAAAGTTAATATCAATGGTATCATTACTATTGCAACAGATATTTGCATTCCTACCATTTCATATGTAGCCTCTCATCTGAATCTTATTTCCAATACCGAAGAATGCGCCCTGTTAACCACAAACAAATCTGCCATGCGGAAATGTTTTTATGAAAACAGTATTCCTTCACCAAGATTTACAACACTACGATCCTATATGGAAGATTCAATTCAACATTTGAATTATCCTTTGGTAGTAAAGCCTTCAGACCGTTCTGGTAGTCTTGGCGTCGTGAAAGTTTTTAATGAAAGCGAATGTCAGGAAGCAATTGAAAAAGCAATTGAAGTTTCCTTCAGTAAAACCTGCGTTGTTGAAGAGTTTATCGAGGGCAGCGAAGTTAGTGTGGAAACGGTCAGCTGGCAAGGCTGTCACCACATCATTACCATTACAGATAAAATCATAACCGAGGAACCCTATTTTGTAGAACTGGCCCATCATCAGCCAAGTAACCTACCGCAATCCATCCAAAACCAGATAAAAAAGATCACCCTGGAAGTCTTAAAGGTTACAGAAGTTGAGTACGGAGCATCTCATATAGAATTCAAAATAACAGCAGAAGGAAAAGTATATGTTGTTGAAATAGGCAGCAGAATGGGCGGCGATTTTATAGGTTCTGATCTTGTAGAATTATCAACAGGATTTGACTACGTACAATCTGTAATTGATATTGCGATGAATGAATATCAAGAAAAGAATATGACATTTTCCGGACAGCATTATTCAGGAGTGTATTTCTTATCAAAAAACACAGAAATAATTCTGAATTATTTTAAAAATGATCCGATCAATGATGATTTCTCAGTTATAAAAAAAGAGATTCAAAACGATGAACTGAAAGATGTAAAAAGCAGTAACGACCGGTCTGGTTATCTCATTTATCAGGCAGATAAAAGAATAGATTTATTATGAAAAAAGTTGTTTTCCTTGTTTCTGGAGGAGGTGGAACTCTGATATTCATCAATGAAATAGCATCCCTATTAAAGCTTCCCATCAAAATAGTAGGTGTAATAAGCGACAGGAGCTGTAATGCTTTGGATTATGCCCAAAAAAACAATATTCCTTCCCATCAGATAGAGTACAGCAGGCAAAATAATGCCGGTCTTAAAAATATATTACTACAAATTTCGCCGGATATTGTTATAACCAATATTCATAAAATCATTGATAAGGAAATTGTAGATTTGTTTCAGTCGAAGTTGATCAACCTTCATTATTCACTTCTGCCCTCTTTTTCAGGTTTTATAGGAATGAAAACAGTAGAAGCGGCAAAAAAGGCAAACTCAAAATTCATAGGAGCCACTGTACATAAGGTAGACGAGATTGTGGATCATGGTGAAATCTTGGCACAAAGCTGCTTTCCTGTAGATTGGGATACAGCCGGTTTAGTGGAAGATACTGTATTCCGCTCGGCATGTTTGTGCCTGCTGAACGTTTTATTATTCGATGGTTCCAATAAAAAGGAATTCCCTTTCATCAAAATACATAATACTGATGTATCATTTTCTCCTTCTTTATGTTTTGATGTCTCGGATATTAATGAAAAATTTTGGGATCGAATAAAAGAATTAGCATGATGCTCTCTGCTACAAAAGACAGGTTTAAATGCCGAAAAAGTAAATTATTAAGGATATAACACTCCTAAAAATTACTGTCAGCCATTAATACAACAAACTAAATCCAGAAAATCCTGCGGAGATTGTACTATAGAATGTAAATTTGTCTTTGTATCAAAATTTTAAAAATTTGTAAATTCAAGATTCAAAAAATTAAAACACTATGATTCCATTTAATAAGCCGTTTATAGTAGGAAACGAACTTAAATATATTGAAGAAGCGGTAAAAAGCGGCAAAATTTCAGGAGACGGAATTTTCACAAAAAAATGTCATGCTTTTTTTGAAGAAAAATTTGGCTTTCAGAAAGTACTGCTTACCACATCCTGTACCGATGCTTTGGAAATGGCGGCTATATTGTGTGATATTCAGGAAGGTGATGAAGTTATTGTTCCCAGCTATACCTTCGTTTCCTCTGCCAATGCTTTTGTATTGCGGGGTGCTAAAATAGTTTTTGCAGACTCTTATGCCAATAATCCCAATATTAACCCTGCGGAAATTGAAAAATGTATTACAGAAAAAACAAAGGTTATTGTTCCCGTACACTATGCGGGAGTTGCTTGTGATATGGAAGCCATCATGAATTTGGCGAAAAAGCACAACCTTTTTGTTGTAGAGGATGCAGCACAGGCCATTGACAGTTACTATACATTTTCTGACGGTACAAAAAAAGCATTGGGATCCATCGGAGATTTCTCTGCCTTTTCATTCCATGAAACAAAAAATATCATTTGCGGAGAAGGAGGGATGCTTGTCATCAACAATCAGAAATACAATACACGCGCTGAAATAATCCGGGAAAAAGGGACAAACAGAAGTGCTTTTTTCAGAGGAGAAGTAAATAAATATGGCTGGGTAGATCTTGGTTCATCATTTCTTCCATCAGAAATATTATCAGCATTTTTATATGCACAGCTTGAAAACCTTCCGACTATACAGGCTAAAAGAATCAGCATCTGGCAG
Source organism: Chryseobacterium indologenes (assembly GCF_001295265.1). Classification (GTDB taxonomy): domain Bacteria; phylum Bacteroidota; class Bacteroidia; order Flavobacteriales; family Weeksellaceae; genus Chryseobacterium; species Chryseobacterium indologenes_A. The sequence goes on from NZ_LJOD01000004.1 coordinate 19,534, forward strand.
AATTATTACAGCAGTCTATCTGATTTACAGAAAAAAGGACTGATAAAACTACCGGAAATTCCGGGTTATGCGACGAACAATGCCCATATGTTCTATATTATCTGCAGAAACTACGGGGAAAGATCAAACCTGATCCAATATCTGAAAACAAGAGATGTTCATCCCGTTTTTCACTACCTGAGCCTGAATAAAAGTGAATTCTTTTTGAAAGACAATTCCCCTATTGATATTCCCAACTCAGATCATTTTACAGACTGTCTTTTAAGACTGCCATTCTATTACGAGCTGAAAAAAACAGAACAGGAAAACATCATCAGTCTCATTCTTGAGTATTATTCAACACTGGAAAATTAGCAACAGGAAATATGGGCTTCATAAAAAAACATATTATTAAATTCATATTCAAAATCCTGCATTCAGACGCTTATAAAAAGTATAAGCAGCAACAGAATGACAACTGGGCGAAAAACAACTTCAAAGCCTTTGGAAAACAGTCAAGTCTTCCGGAGATTTTTTGGATCAAAAACCCTAAATATATAGCAATTGGGGATAACTTCAGCTCATTATTCAATTTAAGACTGGAAGCATGGGATAATTTTTACGGAGAATCTTTTCACCCTGAAATCATGATCGGGGATAATGTCATTTTTAATTCTGATGTTCATATTGGAGCCATCAATAAAATCAGTATTGGCAATAACGTATTAATGGCTAGCAGAATATATATTTCCGACCACTCACATGGAAATATCAGTATTGAGGACCTGGATAAAACTCCGGGAGAAAGACCACTATATTCCAAAGGCCCCGTTATTATTGAAGATAATGTATGGATTGGTGAAGGAGTCTGCATATTGCCGGGAGTTACTATTGGTGAAAACTGCATCATAGGGGCTAATTCGGTAGTTAATAAAAGCTTTCCAAAAAATTCGGTAATTGCAGGAATCCCTGCTAAACTGATAAAAACATTAGAAAAATAATTTATGAAAAAAATAAAAACACTTGCATTTTATCTCCCTCAATATCATCCCATTCCGGAAAATGATGAATGGTGGGGAAAAGGATTTACAGAGTGGACCAACGTAGGTAAGGCAAAACCTTTATTTGAAGGGCATGAACAACCCATTTACCCTGCTGACCTGGGGTATTATGACCTACGTGTTCCCGAAGTAAGAGAACAGCAGGCTCAAATGGCTCGTGACTATGGAGTTTATGGCTTTATTTATTATCATTACTGGTTTGGAAACGGAAAACAATTGCTTGAACGTATAGCCTATGAAGTACTGAAATCCGGCAAACCGGACTTCCCATTCTGCTTCTGCTGGGCCAATGAAACCTGGTCCGGAATATGGCACGGTTTAAAAGATAAAGTTTTGGCCGAACAAATATATTCTGATGAAGATCTTATAGCCCATTTTGAATACCTCCTGCCCTTTTTTAAAGACAGCAGATATATCAAAGTAGACAATAAGCCTGTTTTGGTGGTATATGATCCTATTCACCTACAGGACAAAGCCCCGGAATACCTTGAAAAATTCAATACTCTTGCAAAAGAAAACGGATTCAGCGGACTTTATCTTATTGCCAGCAACAAAACTGAAGACAACTATGGCTATCACCACCTGGGATATCAGGCTAAAATATCGAATGCATTTATGAGGGCATGGCGACCCCATATGAATAAAAGACCTTCTATTTCAGCAAAACAATATTACACGAATAGAATCAAAGGAATTTTAGGATTCAAAACGGTCAGCTTTCAAAAACCTGTTGATATTCAAAATGCACCCGATGTAGTGAATGATCTGCATTTTGATGAGACTGATGTGGATACCTTCCCATGCCTTATCCCTAATTGGGATAACACTCCAAGAAGTGGCAACCGCGGAATTATTTTAGGAAACAACAGTCCTGAACTTTTTGAAAAACAGGTAGAAAAAGCTGTAGACTTCCTGAAAGATAAACACTACCCTGAAAATTTTTTAGTTGTAAAATCATGGAATGAGTGGGCAGAAGGAAATATTCTGGAGCCGGACCGTAAAAACGGATTTGGATATTTGAATGCTCTTAAAAAGATTTTGTCAAAAAAAGGGCAACTATGAGTAAAATAAGTATTCTGATTGCGAATTACAATAACGGACATTTTTTTAAAGAATGTTTTGACAGTCTTATTGCTCAGACATTTACAGACTGGGAAGCTGTTATTCTGGACGATGCATCAAAAGATAATTCTCTTGAGCTTATTAAAAACATAATTCAGGATGATTGCCGTTTTAAGATTTATACCAATGAAACCAATAAAGGAGTGGGTTACACAAAAAGAAGACTTGTGGAACTAAGCAATTCTGAAATTTGCGGATTTCTGGATCCTGATGATGCACTGGTAGAAGAAGCATTGGAAATTGTATTTACAGCCCATTCGGAAAATCCTGATGTAGGACTGATATATTCCAATTTTATTTTCTGTGATCATCTGCTCAATAAGATAAAGGTTCATAAAGCCACACAAATCAATGATTTAGATGAAAAATACCTAAACTTTAATGCTGAAATTTCCCACTTTGCTACATTCAAAAAATCCGTTTACAACAAAACATCAGGCATTGATACCTATCTAAAAATGGCTGAAGATAAAGACTGGTATATGAAGATATGTGAAGTGGCCCCGGTAAAGCATATAGACAAAGATCTTTATCTTTACAGAATACATGGCGGTGGAATATCTAATAAAAGTGAAAACCAAGCGAATTATTGGCATTGGCTTGCATTGATAAAAATGGCAGAAAGAAGAAATATTGACATTGAAAGTCTATTTCTTGAAAATTTTGTACGCAGAAAAGAATATGATAAAGAAACTGTCCAAAATAACAACCTTAAAAAGGAACTAAAACAATCCCGCTGGATAAAACTGGGGCATCTACTGGGATTCTGTAAATTTTATAAACACCTGTAATGAATTATACAAAAGTCTCCGTCATCGTTCCCTGCTACAACCAGGCCGTCTATCTGGACGAGTGCCTGCAGTCGGTTCTTGATCAGACCCACCAGAACTGGGAATGTATTATTGTGAATGATGGTTCTACAGATCACACGGAAGCTGTCGCCAAAAAATGGACGGAAAAAGACAGTCGTTTTCAGTATGTGCATAAAAAGAACGGAGGCTTATCTTCAGCCAGAAATGCAGGGCTCGAAAAAGCTTCCGGAGATTATATTCAGTTTCTGGATTCGGATGATACAATTCATAAGGAAAAATTTTCAAAAGGCCTTTCCTCGGATAAAGAGTATCCGTTGATTGTAAGCCAGTTCACCATCTATAAAAACGGCATGCACCTTTCCGGATACAACCGGGTTGAACAGAAATTTTTAACATTTGAAGGCATTGTATTCGGATGGGATCTAAAATTCAGCATACCGATCCACTGTGCTCTGATTTCCCGTAAGCTCCTGGAAGGATTTCTTTTTGATACCTCATTAACAAGCTGCGAAGACTGGCTCATGTGGATTCATATCACCAAAGACAATCCGGAAGCTCTTCTTGTGGATGAACCTTTGGCCCATTATCGCAAAGAAGACAATACCAACAGCATGTCCTCTGATCTTTATAAAATCCTCCAGCAGAGAATCAGGATATTCCCTACTCTGAAAAAACTGTATGGGGATGATCTTCATGACAGACTGATGTATCACATTATAGAAGTACGTTCCAAACAGTATATTCAGCAGAGAAATGAATTCAACAAAGTGACGGGCGGAAGAGCAGTATCCGGATACCTTGCTTTAAAAAAGTATTATTACCGCCTTTTTCAAAAAAAGAACTGATCTTTAATACACACAAATGACCTCATCCGTAGCCCTTTGCACCTATAATGGTGAAACCTATATTGCCGAACAGCTGGACAGCATCCTGAGCCAGACACTTCCGGTATCTGAGATTATCGTTTGTGACGACCAATCTTCAGACAATACGGTAAAGATCCTGAAAGAATATTCGGAAAAATATCCGCACCTCATTAAAATTTATGAAAATCCTGAAAACTTAGGCTATGTAGGAAATTTTGAGAAAGCAATGAGCCTGTGCACAGCTGATCTTGTTTTTCTCTGTGACCAGGATGACCGCTGGTATCCTCATAAAAATGAATACATCACCCGGATTTTTGAAAATAATCATCATACCAATATCATCTGCCACAATATTAAACTCTTCGGAGAACCGGTGAGCAGTATCGAAGAAATCACCTACTGGGATCTTGATCATAACGGACCGGATCAGTTTACCGGACCTCAGGACCTTATTAAAAGAATTTTATTTCAGGGAAATATATTCCCCGGAATGAGTATGGCTATCCGGAATACATTTCTAAAAAAACATCTTCCTTTAAAGAAAATAAATCCTGTTATTATTCACGATTATGAACTGCTGCTGCTGGCTGCTGATAAAAATTCGGTACAGACAGTCTCAGCTATTCTGGGAGAATACCGGATTCATCCTAAACAAAGCATTGGATTTAAAACATTTTCCAGGCTCAGCCCTTCCGAAAGACCTCAGATAACAAGAGATGCTCTTTTTTCGGTATTCCGGAGAAATACTTTTGTAAAGGAAACTGTTTCCGGCCTTCAGCTGGATCCTTCTCTAAAAAATGGATATAAAGAATACTGTTTTCAGTATTACAGAAACTATCTGAAAAGCCTTTCCCCTTTACAACGCCTTATAGCCGGAATAAAAATGAAATACTATTTTCATATCTTTGATTACCTTAAATAAAACTGCCTGGCATCCGTGCCGTAAAAGATATGAAGTATTGTTCCCTGCACATAACACAATTAATGAAAATATTTAACCCATGATCATTGGTAATGGTATCATAGCAAATGCAGTAAGGCCCTATGATAAAGAAGACATTGTCTTTTTTGCATCAGGCGTTTCCAATTCCCTGGAAACCAGAGCCGCAGAATTTGAAAGAGAACTATCTCTCCTTAAATCCGTTCACGAAGAAAACAAAGAAAAAAAGATCATTTATTTTTCCACATTAAGCATCCACGACCAGTCCAAGCAGAACAGCCCGTATGTTCTGCATAAAAAGTCAGCTGAAGATTACCTTATAAAAAGCTCCGGTAATTTTCTGATCCTGAGAATAGGAAACATTGTAGGAAAAGGAGGCAATCCGAATACCCTTTTTAATTTTCTGAAAAAGCAGATTGCTGACCACCGCGAGTTTGCCATGCACCTTAAGGCCAGAAGGTTGCTGCTTGATATTGATGATATTTCAGGATTTCTGAGTAGGCATTGTCTGAATGTTCACAATGAAATCATCAATCTTGCTTTCCCTTACTATTATAACCTGAAGGAGATTGTTCATGCTATAGAAAAACAGGCAGGGCAGAAAGCGAACTATTCAGAAACTGATGAAGGAGATTTCTACAAGGTGGATTTCGATGAAAATATAAACACATTTTTTTCAGGAATAAGTCCCGAAGATTATCTGGAAACCTTAACCCGGAAGTATATTTAAAAGCATCTTATATTTAATGTATAACAAAACCGGACTGAACCTAAAATCCCTATCTGAAAAATGCCAAAGATTCACATAATTATTGTTACCTACAATGCCATGAAATGGGCGGAAAGGTGCTTCACCAGCCTGCGGAACTCTTCAGTTCCCGTAAAATGTTTCGTCATAGACAACGGATCTTCAGACGGTACGCAGGATTATATCAGAACCCATTTTCCTGAAGTAGATTTTACACAGTCAGAAACCAACCTTGGATTCGGGAAAGCTAATAATATAGGCATTGAAAAAGCATACAAAGAAGGAGCAGAATTCTTCTACCTCATGAATCAGGATGCATGGCTGTATCAGGATACCATGGAGAAAATGACTGAAGTATATAATACCCATCCGGATCAGGACAGCATAGGTATCCTAAGCCCTGTTCATATTGATGGTACAGAAAAATACCTGGATATTTTTTTAGATCAGTATATTGCCGCCAATTATGAAAAAACAAGAATGATCTCTGACCTTTATTTTCAGACCCTGAAACCCTATTATGAGATCAGGTTTGTGAATGCTGCCCACTGGCTTCTTCCAAGAAAAACTATTGAAACAGTAGGAGGTTTTAATCCTTATTTTTTCCATTATGGTGAAGATAATGAATTTGTAAACCGTATTCATTTTCATCAGAAGAAAGTATTATTAATACCGGGCAGCAAAGCTGTACATGACGGAATACAGAATCTCCATAAAATAGATTACACAAAATTTGAAAATGTCCGGATTGAGATCAATGCTATGAACCCTAATCTTCCTGATGCGGTGCGTCTGGAAAAAAAAGCACTCAGACAGAGTATGATCAAGAATTTTATCCTTGGCAACATGGCCCAGTATAAAATCTTATCCCGGAAATATAAAAAAATCTCTTCCGATGAAAAGCAATTGATCAGTTTCAGAAATAAGGTAATCCAAAAAGGAGCTACTTTTCTTAATCTGTCGTAAATTAGCACAGACATAAACGAGAAATTAATGATGAAAAACGAAATATTATGTGCGGAATAGCAGGAATTATATGCAGTAATGCCAGAAATTATCAGGAAGAGATCCAAAAGATGACCGATTCTCTGATCCACCGCGGCCCCGATTCCTCACACTTTGAATTTTATGATCATGCAGCTCTGGGACACCGCAGGCTTTCCATTATTGACCTTTCTGACAATGGAAAGCAGCCCATGTTCTCCAATACCCGGAATGAATGTATTGTTCTTAACGGTGAAATTTACGGCTATCAGGATCTTAAGAGAAAATATGCTGAATATCCTTATCACGGCAGTTCAGATACAGAGGTTATTCTGGCGATGTACCAGAGAAAACAGGAAGACCTTATTCATGATCTTCCGGGTATGTTTGCTTTTGCGCTCTGGGATGACCAGAAACAAAAGCTCTTCTGTGCAAGAGACCGTTTTGGAGAAAAACCGTTTTATTATGCTATTGGAAATAACAATGAATTTATTTTTGCCTCAGAGATCAAGGCAATTCTGGCTTCAGGGCTAATCAGGCCTAAAGTAAGCAACGATGCCCTTTCCCACTATCTTCAATACGGATATGTAAGCACTTATCAAAGCATTTACAGCAATATATTTACCCTTCCTCCGGCTCACCAGCTGATCTGGAAAGAGGGAAAATTTACCGTCTCCCGGTATTACAGCCTTCCTGCAAAAGACAGGACCATCAGCCTTTCCGATGCTAAGGATGAATTTCTTTACCTGCTGAAAAATGCAGTAAAAAAGCAGCTTATTGCTGATGTGGAAGTAGGAAGTTTTCTAAGCGGAGGATTAGATTCTTCATCTGTAGTTGCTTTAGTTGATGAATTCCTTCCAAGACAGACCACCATCAGTTTCGGATATGATCATAAAGATAATGAGCTGAAATATGCAAAAGAAATTGCTGATAAATACAATACCAATCATATAGAAGTTCATGAGAAGAAAGAAGATCTTGCCGCATCGCTTTTAAAGATCTCCCCTTTTTTTGATGAACCTTTTGCTGATGCTTCATTCATTCCTCACTACGAGATCTGTAAATATGCACGGGAAAAGCTGACTGTGGTATTATCCGGAGATGTAGGTGATGAACTCTTTGGAGGCTACCATTTCTATACCGTTGAAAATAAATTAAGAAATCATTTCAGCTACAAAAATATTGTTGCCCAGTTTGGTCTGAAACTGTATCAGAAACTGAGAACAACCTCTTACCTTACCCGGAAAAATATAGAATATCCATCCATCATGGATTTCCATCTGAATTCCGTAAGAAATGCCTTCAATAAGCAGGAGCGCTATCAGCTGGGAATCAACTCTGATTATATACAGAACTATAGTTTTACGCCTGACTCCGACTCCCTGAATGATATTATGCGGATAGATCTTGAAAATTATGTCCCGTCTAATATGCTGGTAAAATCAGACCGGATGGCTATGGCCAATTCACTGGAAGTTCGTACTCCGTTCCTTGATCTGGATTTTGCAGAGTTCTGTATACAGCTTCCGGATCAGCTGAAACTGGATGATACTAACGACAAAATCATTCTTCGTGAAGCAATGGGCTCCTATTGGACAGAAACTATCAGAAAACGGCACAAACAAGGCTTTGGACTGGGTGTAAAAAACTGGTTTGCTGAAGACAATCTGATGCAGCTTTCTGATGACCTGCTGAAAAACCCGGATCATAAGGTTTTCAGTTATATAGATTTTAAAGCAGCACAGCAATTCCTGAATAAGGATGAAAAGCACTGGAACATCCTGCAACTGGCGCTCTGGGCAGATAATAACGCAACCATACTATAAGATAATGATTAGAGTTTCAGTTATCATACCCGTTTATAATGCGGCTGAATTTTTAGAAAAAGCAGTAGGATCTGCTCTTCAGCTGGAAGAAGTAAAAGAAATTATCCTTATTGAGGACGGATCAGCAGATGACTCTCTCACGGTATGCCGGAAACTGGCAGCCGAAGACTACAGAATCAGGTTTTTTCAGCATCCTAACGGAGAAAACAGAGGGGCGGCTGCCACCAGAAATCTGGGAATTGAAAAAGCATCTGAGGAATTTATTACATTTCTGGATGCAGATGATTTCTATCTTTCCAACCGTTTTGATGCAGAAAAAGAAATTTTTAAAAACGCTGATATTGAAGGTGTTTTCGGTGCTATAGGCACGGAATATTTAACAGAAAAAGGAAAACAGGAGTTCCAGTCGAAATTTAACAACATCTCACTGAGTACTGTGAATTATCCTGCAGAAGGAGAGGAAATTTTCCGGGGCCTTTTAAGGCTTACCCCTAAATTTTTCGCCACATCAATACCTCTGAATACACTGACCATAAAGAGACAGTCTCTGGACCGTCACGGAATACGTTTTAATCCTGCTCTCCGCCTCCATCAGGATACAGAATTCACCATCAGGCTTGCTTATCATTGCCATCTGAAAACAGGCATTATAGATAAGGCCATTGCTATGAGAGGCATTCATGACAACAACAGGATTACCAAAATTATCAGGTATACCCCGGAATACAATCAACGGCAGCTTTTATACTGGACTTCCCTCTATAACTGGTCTGTATCCCGGAAGTTACCCAATGAGTATAAAAAGAGAATTTATCTCATTTATAAATCATTTGATCTTGCTTTAAAACATGGAGCAGGTAAATATGCCTGCATACTTCTGGAAGCCATTAAAAACCCTGAGATCTTAAAGACGAGATATCGTTTTACCTATTACCGCCGATAAAATGAACATATCAGTAATCATTCCTGTATACAATGCCGAAAAATATGTATCCAAGGCTGTAGAATCGGCCCTGCAGTTTGATGAGGTACAGGAAGTTATTCTTGTGGAAGACCGGTCTCCGGATAACGCACTGCTGGTATGCCGGGAACTTGCCGGAAAATATGAAAGAGTAAAGCTTTACCAGCATCCTGATCAAGGAAACCATGGAGCCGGAGCCAGCAGGAATCTGGGAATGAAAAAGGCTTCTTCTGATTTTATTGCGTTCCTGGATGCTGACGACTATTTCCTTCCCAATCGTTTTGACGCAGAAAAAGAAATTTTTAAAGATCCTGAAATTGAAGGCGTTTTCAATGCCATAGGAACAGAATATCTCACAGAAAAAGGGAAAAAAGAATGCTTGTCTAATATTAATGATCAGTATCTTTTAACGGTTAATTACCATGCAGAAGGGAAAGAAGTCTTCAGGGGACTTTTAGGGCTTACTCCGAAAAAATTCGGTTCATTTTTTACATTGGATGCTCTTACTGTAAAAAGGTCTTCCGTTGAATCCAGGAATCTGTATTTCAATAAGAATCTGCGCCTGCATCAGGATTCTGATTTTATTATTAGGCTGGCTTTTCATTGCCATCTGAAATCCGGAATTATAAATCAGCCCGTAGCCATCAGGGGAATGCATGATGATAACAGGATCACCCAAATTGTAAAATATTCTCCACAATATAATGAGAAGCAGTTTCTCTTCTGGAACTCCCTCTTTCAATGGTCTCAGGCAGTGCAGCCGGATGCAGATGCAGCCCGGCATATTAATCTACAGAAAAAAGCTTTTGAACTCTCTCAAAAAAAAGGGCTTTCTAAAATTTACAAACTATTCACGGCTATTCTTAAAGATCCCCGGATATTAAGAACGAAATACAGGTTTACATATTTGCATTATTAACGGCTTAATTATTGCTGAAGGTGCCAGAGTTTCTATGACTGTCAGCATGAAAAATACATTAATAATATTTCACAAAAACTAGAATTTTAAAATTATTTTTAACTATTTTTGAAAGGAAAAAACAAAAACCATCAACACCGTCTGTTAAAAATACTGATTATGGTTACGGTAAAAGAAACACCGTTTCTATAAATTAAAGGTTCTGTTTTTTAATGAATTCAAACGAGTAATCATTATAAGAAAAAACGCAAATCATTCAAATCTCCACAACAGAAAATGAAGATCTCAGTAATCGTTCCCGTTTATAATGTAGAAAAATTTGTGACTCAAGCTGTTGAATCGGCTCTGCAATTCGAGGAAGTATATGAAATCATTCTGATTGAAGACCAGTCTCCGGATAATGCCCTGGAAATATGCCGCGGTCTTGAAAAAAAATATGACAAAGTAAGACTATATCAACATCCGGATCAGAAAAATCATGGTGCCGGCCCCAGCAGAAACCTGGGAATAGCAAAAGCAACCGGCGATTTCATTGCTTTTCTGGACGCTGACGATTACTTCCTTCCCAACAGATTTGACGCGGAAAAAGAACTTTTCAAAGATCCTAATGTAGAAGGAGTTTACGGTGCCCTTGGTGTACACTACTACTCAGAAAAAGCAAAAGAGCAATATTATCAGCTATTCAGAGACAGGCTGACTACCGTTTACAAAAAACACAGTCCCGATGAACTTTTCCTGGGCCAGATCCATATGCTGGGCAGTTTCGGGCTTTTCAGCATTGATACCCTTACCGTACGGCGGGATTCCTTAATGGAAAAAATGGATACTCTCTTTAAACCCTCCCTAAGGCTTCATGAAGATACCGAATTCCTCTTCAGACTGTCCTATTATCTTAACCTTTATCCCGGCATACTGGATAAAGCAATTGCCATGAGAGGAGTTCATGAAAATAACAGAATTACTAAAGTTGATACGGGCATTGTAGATCCTGCTATCTCAAGAGCCCTTCTTTGGAATGAAGTACGCCGGTGGTCTCAAAGTGAGGACACAATTCCTGACCATGTAAAACTCCACATTAAAAGGATGCAGCGGAGTTTTAAAATTGCCAATGCTCCCAGAACGCACAAGTGGGGAATGGTCATAAAATATTTGTTTACCGATTTCAGGAGCATACGATCCGGATTATACAACATCAATTTCAAACATTCCCTGTTTTCATGAGATGGAGGATGTAAAATGACCTCATACCTTGTCCTCCCAGCTTTAAACCCTGGAAATCAGAAATTGTTATCCCGAACTTAGGCTCAATACTATTCTGTAGCAAATTATAGAATAAAGAATCCATATAATCTTCTCCACTTTATTATATTTGCTGTTGGAAAACTAACACATAAAATGAAAATATCGGTCATTATCCCTGTTTATAATGCGGAAAAGTTTATAACCCAAGCCGTAGAATCTGCACTTCAGCTTGATGAAGTACATGAAGTGATTCTTATTGAGGATAAATCTCCCGACAATGTGCTTCCGATATGCATACAGCTTGCCGGGAAATATGAGAAAGTAAAGCTATTCCAACATCCTGATAAAGGCAATCACGGCGCTGGTCCCAGCAGAAATCTGGGCATAGAAAAGTCCACCGGAGACTTTATTGCATTCCTGGATGCAGACGATTACTACCTTTCCAACCGATTTGAAGCTGAAAAAGAACTTTTTAAAAATCCTGAAGTAGAAGGGGTTTATGGTGCTCTTGGCGTACAGTATTATTCTGAAAAAGCAAAAGAACAGTATTACAACCTGTATAAGGATAAATTAACAACGGTTTATAAAAAGCACAGTCCAAAAGAAGTTTTCCCCGGACAGCTTCATATGCGCGGGAGCTTTGGCTTATTCAGTATTGATACATTAACTATCCGGAAAGAGTCGTTAATGAAAAAAATGAACCCTCTATTCAAAACTACTTTAAGGCTTCACCAGGATTCTGAGTTTTTATTCCGCCTGTCCTTTTATCTTGATCTTTATCCCGGCATTTTAGATAAGGCAGTGGCAATAAGAGGAGTTCATGAGGATAACAGGATCACAAAAGTGGAAGCTAAAGCAGTGAAGCCCGCCAAAACCAAAGTATTGCTATGGAAAGAAGTTAATGACTGGGCTTCAGCCGAGGATGCTATTTCTGATGACGTAAAACTGCATATCAGAAGAATGCACCGTAGTTTTCAGATTGCAGAAGCTCCTGTTGTTAAAAAATGGGGACTGATTTTAAAATATCTTATTACTGATTATCCAAGCATCCGTTCCGGCCTCTATAATATTAATTTCAGGAATTACCTGCTTTAATTTTTACGTTCTGCCCGGATAGAATCTCCAATACGGGCAGTAAGATCTTTACTTGATTCTTTGTACACATGATTTCCGTCTGTATATTGAAACTCACTATACTGATCCGCAAAATTATAATATTTCAAATGGTGTTTCTCTGAAACCTCTTTCATAATACTATTAAATTCCGGAAACTTTTCATTTTCTATCTCTGTAAGATTTTTAGAAGTGGGAATCCGAACCAGATACACTGTTCCTTTATCTTTAAGGTAATGGATGATATCATTCAAAGCCTTTAACCGTTCATCCGAAAGGCTGTAATTCTCCATCATAGCCCTGTATTCCTTTGCTTTCACCACTGTTCGTGCCGCTACGGAATCTTTGTTCATATCCACGTTTACTTCCATCCACCCATCTTTATGAAGAAAGGTATTGGACCTTCCAACCTCTTCACGGTCTGTATATATCTTAAACCAGCTTTTGGTATAGTTTCTCAACAGATATTCATAATTCGGCGACATATCATAAAAATACATGTTCTTAAGCGGTGATTTTTCTTCCGGAAAATCCTCTTCTTTCTTTACAATATGATTCAGGGAAAGATTCCACGGATTTACAGTAAGGATAAAAATTCCGTTTTTTGTTTCCGGATTCAGTTTCCTTTTTAAAGCTTTTAAATAAATCCGGCCGTATGGCGAATAGACAATATTAAGGGAAAAATTATCAAAAGGAACGGCCAGCTTCTCTTTCAAAACCGATGGAACAATTCCCTGTGCTCCTCTGGAATCTCCCAAAATAATATTGTGGGGTTTTTCAACTGCGAAATGCATATAGTCATCATCCGTATTTCCATCTGCATAAGATCCCAGAATAAGGAGAACAGCCGTAATTCCTATGATATAGAATGATATTTTAAATAAAAATTTTCCCATATTAAAATTGTTCATAGATGTAATTACCATTACCAAATACTCCGAAATACATGATCAGAAAAATCAAAGAAATGTAGACCGCTCTTCTGGCTAAAGGATGAAATCTTTTAATATCAAGCCCATGCTCCTGGTCTTTATTGATCCAGTCGATAATCACCAGAATTCCAATCAGCCCTAAAATTTTGATTTTTATAAACTGTGGAACAGAGAATAGGGAGAGGCTGAATATTTTCCCATACATCCCCAGAGCAGCTTTCAGATCGGGGGAAGCAAAAAGTACCAGTGCAAAGCATACTAAAAGCATTGTGAGTACTATATTCCCAAATTCTTTTATTGTAGGAACCGATCCGGAGAACTTTTTCTTTTTATTCAGTTTATCTTTTACAATGAGAGGAATATAATACAGTCCGTGCAGTAAACCGAACAGAACAAAAGTAAATTTTGGGCCATGCCATGCTCCTATCAGAACAAAATTCAGAATAATAGCTGCAATCAGTCCTTTTTTACCATAATCTCTGAACTGAATGACCAACGGAGTAAATACATATTCTGTAAGCCATGAAGTAAGCGACATATGCCATTTCCTCCAGTATTCCGCAATATTCTGGGCAAAAAGTGGAAAAGCAAAGTTTTTAGTGATTTTAAAGCCAAGAAGCCGGGCCAATCCTATAGCCATATCAGAATACCCGGAAAAATCTGCGTACAGTTCAAACAGGAAAAGAATGGCTCCGAAAGCTATTGTACTTCCGGAAAGATGTTCATAATTCTGGAAAATCCCTTGTGTAACGGGTGTAATTGTATTGGCTACAACCAATTTTTTAAAAGCACCTAAAAGAATCTGTCTCGCCGCATCGGCTCCTGATTCAGTGGTAAAGATTCTTTCCTTTTTCAGCTGTGGCAGCAACAGACCTCCTTTATCAATCGGGCCTGAAGTCATACTCGGAAAAAACGCGATATAATTAAAGAATGCCAGTGCATCGTTTTCCGGTTTCAGTTTATTGTTTTTAATATCCAGAAAGTAGCTAATAATCCTGAAGGTATAAAAACTGATTCCCAGAGGCAGAATAATTTCCAGCGTAAGTTTATTTTTAATCCCAAACAAATCTGCAAAAGAATCAATAAAAAATCCGAAATATTTAAAGTAAAAAAGTGTTCCTAAAGCCAGAGTAATCCCTAAGTTCAGGTATATTTTTCTTTTTCGTCCTTCACTTTCTTTAATCTTCGGACCAAGATAATAGGCTATAGCAGAGCTTCCGGCCAACAGAATCATAAACCTCCAGTCCCAAAAACCGTAAAAAACATAACTTGCCGCAAGCAACATACAATTCTGCAGTCTGAGATTCTTTTTACCTACAGACCAGTACAGCACAAAAACAGTACTAAAGAAAAGTAAAAAGGTAATAGAGGTAAATTGCATTGTTATTATTTAAAATCCGTCATTAGAAATGAGAAGCATCTACAAAAAGGTGATTCCCGTTAAAATGCTTCCCGCCGTTGATACAAAGATCAATCACCTGTGCTACATCTCCTCCTTCCAACTTTTCTTTCAGCGGGTAACCTGACAGGATCATATCCTTCATTCTTTCATCCATATTCCTGTGAAAATCTGTAGGAATAAAAGAAGGTGATACAGAATTGCATGTAATTCCGAATTTCACATTTTCCAAAGCCCAGCTTTTACTCATCTGCAGCAGATAAGCCTTATTGGAATTATATACCGAAGTTCCTACAGCTGGCGAAACCAATGATGATGAAAGAATATTAATAATTCTTCCCTCCTTTTTCTTCCTGAAAATATGGATGCATTTTTGAGTAACCTGAAGGGTGGGAACCACATTATTTTTAAAATCTTCAAGAATTTTCTCTGCATCTGTTTTATGGAAATAGGTATCAATAAAAGTTCCGCTGTAATAATTATTAATCAGAATATCCGGATCAAATTCATCTATTGCCGTAAAAAAATCATGCATGCAGCTTTTTGAAGTAAAATCTATCTGAAAAGCCTTTGCCCCGGTATAAGTCTGTTCAATCTCCTTTGCAGCCTCTTCAGAGCGGCAATATGTGAACAGTACTGTATATCCTTTCTCAAGAAGAAAGGTATTGATCTCTTTTCCTATTCCGGATGAACCTCCGGTTAATACCACTTTTTTCACAACAGTTCTTTGATTTGGATTTTACCTGAAGCAACGGTCTGAAGCTCATCATTCACAAATTTAAACTTAAAGGTATTCACCTGTACAGCCTCTGACTGCTCAGTAACTACCGCTTCAAAATGTAAAATATCATTAAGATAGACCGGCTTTTTAAAATTGATAGTCTGTGAAAGAATCATAACATCTTCTATAGGAAGCAGTTCTCCGATAAAGAAGGACAGGAAACCATTCAAAATATTGCCGTGCATCACTTTAGAGCGAAACCCCTTGTTTTTAGCAAATTCTTCATCGGTATGCAGGGCGTTCCGGTCCTCAAAAACAGAGATAAAACCTCTGTAAACATGCTCATTCACTTTGAACTGATGCTGAAATGTCTGATTTTCCTTCAGTATCATTATTTTGTCAATATACAGTCTATCATTTCTCCTACATTATTCCAGCTTTGGATCTCTGAAGAAGTAAAGCGTACTCCAAATGCTTTCTCAACAGCTACAATCAGTTGGATATGAGACAGGGAATCCCATTCTTCAATATCATCGGCTGTTGTTTCAAAATGAAGGACAATATCGTCATTATCCAGTTCGCTATGGAAAATACCTGTGAGCTTAGCTAAAATTTCATCTTTGTTCATAATATTATAAATGTGTGTATTTATTGTTAATATAGACTTCTTTAGACTGATAACGGCTTACATCCAGAACCCATCTTCCGTTTTGTTGTACAAATCCCAGTTTCTCATAATGATCTTTTACCATTTGATTCTTAGCCGTCGGGATATATTCTCCTTCCACATATTGATAGCCGTTTTTTTCCGCAATATCTACAATGGTGTTCAGGGTAAAATCTTCCATTCCTCTCTTCAGGACGCGGCAGCTCATCAGCCAGGTATCAATGAACAACGTTTCGGGAGTTTTCTTTTCGAGAACAACTACACAAATCAATCCGTTATCTCCATATTTGTCTTCTAAAGTGAAGGACAGTGTATAGTGTTTATCAGAGCTAATCATATTCTCTACATCCTGTTCTGTATACCTTACGGTTCTTAAGTTGAACTGGTTGGATCGCTGGGTAAGCTGTGATACCCTTGGTTTTGAAAAGCTGTTGAATGCCTGAACGTCAGAAATCATATCCATACTTTTCAGGAAATCCTCTACATTGGTAAAGCTTTCCAGGTCGTTTGTCCTTTGCGCTTCTACCTGATACTGCCTTGTACGTTCTGCATCATTTTCAGAAAAGCTTGCTGTTTCAAAAAGATTCAGGCTGTACAGGTATTCCAGATATCCGGCCGGATCTTCCGGCAGTTCCGGAACACAGACCTCGGGAAGATTTTCACGAACAATATTTCGTTCAAACGGGTTATCATCCAGAAATACCATAGAATCAAATCCTATATTCAATATACTCTGGATCTTTCTGATATTATCAGCTTTATTGTCCCAGTTGGCTATGAAAACAGCGATATCATCCAATTTAAGAACCATGTCCGGATGTTTTTCAAAGGGTTCTTTTGCTTTGTCTTCATCATTCTTACTGCAGACTGCCAGAATCACACCTCTTTTCTGAAGTGCTTTTACCCAATATTGAAATTCTGTGAATGCTTTTCCAATTCCCAGACTTCCGATCAGAATTTTCTCCAGACCGTCATCTCCAATAATTCCGCCCCAGGTTGTATTATCCAGATCCAGAATCAGACATTTTTTAAATCTCCCTTCCAGAGAAGAAATAATGCCGGTCAGATGATGGGCAACAACAGGAAGGGAATCCAGCGAAAGTACCATCTCTGTATTCACATAAATGCTGGGAGAAAACATAAAATCTCTGCCCCACTTATTCTGAATGGAAAGAAAATCAGCAATGAAGAAATTATCATTTTTTACAGCCAGTTCTGCCGAAAGAAGATAATTCAACTTATTCAGCTGAAAAACAAAGGAAGACTCTACTTTATTGGAAAAGTTTCCAAAAACCTGGTTGTCAATCACCGGAAAATTACAGAATATTACCCTGCTTTTTGTTCTGTTTTGGATTGTGCGGTAAAGTTCTTCAATATAAGATATTTTGCTTTCTGCAAAAACAGAATGAGAATCATAGGATTTATAGTACTGTGCTAATAATTTATGAGAAGACTCAAAAATAATGGTGTAATCTGCGTTAAAATCATAATATTCAGAAGTCGGGTCCAGAATTTGACGGGATATCTGTCCAAAATCTGCCTCGAAAATATCAAAATCAAAGCCTTCATTTACAGCTGTACCCTTTAGAGCAATATTCAGAAACTGAGTAGCGGTATCGCCCAGCAATGCCACCTTAATCTTCTTAAGCCCTTTTCTTTCTTTGCGGAGTTCTTTTTTAAGTTCCGAAAATGTTTTGTACATAAGTTATATGATATTAATTCTTAATGTACCTTTCTTCGTCCAACTCTACAGGATTGATTTTTTTATTCTTTAAACAGATACCCTCCGGTACCAGGATTTTATTGAAAATATGTGAAGTATATAGGTTGGGATTGTTTTTAATTTTCATAATTGTGTCTGTTTTGTTACAAAAATAAAGATTTTTATCAGATTTTCAACCTTTTCAGATAATCTCTCAAAGGTTTTTCAATAAATTGATAAAACAATATTGAGGTCATGATAAGAACGGGAATATAAATCAGGAATATAGTATCGCTGTCCAGATAATATGTTCTCAGAACCTCTCTCAGAATATACAGTACCGGAATATGGGTAATATAAACGGCATAACTTGCTTCACCCAGATATTCCAGCGGTTTTAAAGAAAACAGCTTTGTCAGAAAGCCATTGTTTCCGGATATTAAAATAATAAGAGGGATGAAAAGCAGGGCCATTAACCCGTTATGATAAAAAAGCGGTACAAAGATCATCGCAAGAAGTATGGCTGCAAAAATCAGAATGACCGGAATATCATAATTTTTCTGTTTAAAATTCCTGATAAAGAAAATCCCTGCAAGGTTTCCTACAAGAAATTCGTTAATATGCATCAGGGGGAAATAATACAGAAATTCATGGCTTTCGGTATGGGGTCCTTTATAGGAAGGGGAAGCTTCATAAAGATGAGAAAACACCTGACTGACAATCCAGATCACTCCGGCAGCCACCCAAATGGTTTTATTCTTTTTTGAATAAAAGTGGTTATACAGCAGAGGAAAGAGCAGATAAAATAAAAACTCTACAGAAATAGACCATCCCGGGAAATTCAGAATCATTGCTTTACCGGGAATCCAGCTCTGTAATCCAAAAAGATACAGAAAACTATCAGTTATATTAAATTTCGAATACCGGGTTACCAGATAAAGCACCAATCCAAGCACATATAACGGATAAATCCTGGCAAATCTGTTTTTGTAATAGTTAACATATTCTATCTTCTCCTTTTTATGATAAGCTATAATCATAATAAATCCGGACAGGATAAAAAAGTAGCTTACCCCTACATTGGCTTTCAGAAAGATGTTTGAAATATAATCAATCTTATACAGAAACATATCTTTATTGAAATGGGAAATGACAATCGCCATAGCTGCCAGAAACCGGGTAAAAGTGATCTGAGTTATCTTCATTCACGAAAACTGTTCAACAGCCTCTCGTATTTTTTAGTTAGATTAACGAATAGCTTCCGGAAATTTATTTGATAAAAACACCGATATACTTCCCTTCATATTCTACAACGGTGGTTTCTATATTATTTTTCTCACAAAAATCCTGATAGGCAGAGTTATCACCGATATCATCGCTGATGAAAACACCTCCTTTTCTCAAATGCTGATAAAGTTCGCCATAGGCCCACATTCTTCCGTTATAACTTTTATCAGAATCATAATGCAGGACATCAAAAACCTGATTTTCAGAAAATATTTTCGGAAGTGACTCCCTGTCTGCAAAACGAAACAGCTTCCAGTGGCCTTTAAGCTGTTCCGGAACCACATATCCTACGTACTGGTCGCCATCCTGCGCCAGATACGGCATATCTGAACTATACAGGGTTCCCTCTCTTTTTACCAGCGAAAAAAGGGAAGCCAGTGATGACCATCCGTAAGCTACGCCAGTTTCTACCACATTTTTGGCATTGGTAAATTCACAGGCATAATAGATCAGTTCCAGAGCTCCGGGACCGCCCATTTTCACAGGACATGCTTTCTCTTTCTGTTCTGCCACCGATAACGCTTCTCTGTAATCGGTACGGAAAGGATCAATATCAAGTCCGAATAGCCTTAAAACAGCTTCTTTTTGAGAAACAGCCCTTTCAGCAGCCCAGGAATTGGTTTTTTCCTTCCCCTTGAATGCATTGCTCCTGTTTACTGTATTTTTAATGATTTTCCGGCCAAGCTCCGGATAAAGGTCAGGTCTTTTAAGATACCCTATAAATGTTTTGAGAACTCTTGTTATTTCGCTCACTGTGTTGTCTTTAATACCGCAAAAATAAATATTTTTTTTTCATTTATCTAAAAACCGATTATATTTGTGATACTCAAGTGAAATGAAAAAAAATAAAACTCAGCTATGTTCTACAATTTTTTCGAAAAAATATACAGAAAACAGCAGCTTTCTATCTTGAAAAAGCACCCCGGCGTATTTTTTGAAAATATCAAACTAGGTACCGGCGGACGCTTTGTTCTTGACAGGAATTTAAAAAAAGTAAGCATCGGAAAGTCTGTAGAGTTTAGAAATTACACCTGTATGCTTGTGCTGAAAGATGCCACCTTAGAAATAGGAGACCGTTTTTTTATGAACAACTTCTGTTCAATCAACTGTCTGGAGCGTATTTCAATTGGTGAAAATACACTATTCGGAGAAAATGTAAAGCTATACGATCATAATCACACTTATGAAACGTCTCCCGTTTTCAAAGTACAT
The DNA here is from genome assembly GCF_001295265.1 of Chryseobacterium indologenes. Lineage (GTDB taxonomy): Bacteria > Bacteroidota > Bacteroidia > Flavobacteriales > Weeksellaceae > Chryseobacterium > Chryseobacterium indologenes_A. The sequence continues at coordinate 40,027 of NZ_LJOD01000004.1, forward strand.
ACCTCAGAATTTACAACAGCTCCCATCATCATCGGAAAAAACTGCTGGCTCGGAAGCAATGTTACGGTATTGAAAGGCGTAACAATTGGTGACAACTGTATTATTGGGGCCGGTTGCACAATCTACAGAGATATTCCTGAAAATACAACCGTAGTAAACGAACAAGAATTAATTTTTAAGGCAAGAGAATGAAGTTTTCGATATTAATTGCTCACTATAATAATGCTGTTTTTTTCAGAGACTGTTTTGAAAGCATCATTAAACAAACCTACTCCGACTGGGAAGTCATTATTGTAGATGACTGCTCTGAACAGTCAGAAAAAGAATCCCTGAGAGCATTAATTGCCGGCGACTCCCGCTTTTTTCTGTATGAAAATGAAGTAAACAAGGGAGTGGGCTATACCAAAAAGAAATGTGCAGAACTTGCAACGGGCAGCATCTGCGGCTTTGTAGATCCTGATGACGCATTAACGCCCGATGCCCTGGAGGAAAGCATAAAAGCATACACATCTCCCAATATCATTGGCACTTATTCTCAGTTCTATATGTGTGATGAAAACCTTTCAATCACAAAAACGTTTCCCTATTCTAAAAAGATCCGGAACGGAGAAAAAAAATTCCTGAACACACAGTTTGAAATTGCGCATTTTTTCACGTTCAGAAAAGAGCCCTATCTTTCCACTGAAAAAATAGATGAAACCATCAGCTCATCTGTAGATCAGGATTTATATCTGAAACTCTATGAAAAAGGAGATCTGTTTTTCATTACCAAAAAGCTGTACCTTTACAGAATTCACACCCAGGGAGTTTCCCAGGATAAAGGAAAAAAAGAAAAACTGTATAAAAACTGGCACACTGTACTGTATAACACCCTTAAAAGAAGGCACATACAAAAAATTTATGATAAAAACATAGAGGATATTGAAAACATTCCGGCCTTCATTTTCGGGAAACAAAATACATTCATTTCAAAAATTGTAAGAAAACTAGCATGTCTGAAAATAAAAAAATAAAAGTCCTTTTCAGGCACCGTTCCATGGAAATGGGTGGAGTGGAAAAGGTAATTCTCAGCATCATCAAAAATCTCAATCCTGAAAAATTCGACATTACGGTATGTCTGAATCTTAATCAGGGCGAGCTCAGGAATGAATTTCCACAACATGTAAGAAAAGTATATCTTGCAGACGGAAGAGAAGACTTCTCTACCAACCCTCTGATTCACAAACTACAGCTTATCCGCAGAAGGCTGAAGCTTGCCAAAGCTCAGAAAAACCATACAGTAACAGACCGCCTTTTAGGACACAAAAAATTTGATGTAGAAATAGCTCCTACCTATTCTGCTTTTTCATCCGTCATCAATTCCAGTAATAAAGACTCAAAAAAGATAGGATGGTTTCACTCGGAAATCAATATCCCGGGCATGAAACCTCTGCTTCCGGGTATTCTTGAAAATTTCCCGCAGTTTGATCATATGATCTACTGTTCTCAGAAAATAAAAGATATTATGCATCAGTCATATCCTGATCTATCGTATCCGGCTGAAAGCGTAGTTATTAATGCTATTCCTATAGAGGAAATTAAAAAGAAGGCCGAAGAGAAAATTGAAGACCTTCCTCAAGGCCCTGTTTTTGTTTCCGTAGGCCGTCTTCACAGCAGAAAAGGTTATCATAAGCTCATTGATGCCCATAAAAGACTTATTGATGAAGGATTTCACCACAGCATTGTCATCCTTGGCAACGGTGAGGAAATGAAAAATCTTACCGAACAGATTCAGGCCAATAATGTTCAGAATACTTTTATTTTAAGTGGTAACAGAATGAATCCCTATCCCTACATTAAAAATGCGGATTACTTTATTCTTCCTTCCGAATCCGAGGCCTGGCCATTGGTGATCGCTGAAGCACTAATTCTTCAGAAGCCCATTATTGCAACCGATACAGGAGATGTGGGAGTCATGATCAAAGACCGTGAAACCGGATACCTCATCAACTATGATACGAATGAAATATATGAAGCCATGAAAGTTTTTCTGACCGACCCTGAGCTCATTACCAGAATCAGAACCAACCTCGAAACCATAGAGAGCCAGTTTGACAATCAGAAAATTTTTGATGCTGTAGAAAAAATCATCGAAGATCTTGTGATTAAATAATTATTGGGCCGAATAACCGCCATCTACTACCAGATTAGTCCCGGTAATCCATTTGGCAGCGTCTGAAAGCAGGAAGATGCATGCATTGGCCACATCTTCAGGTTTGCCTATTCCCAGCGGATGTTTTTTCAGAATCTCCTCAGCCGCTTCTTCTCCGATATTTTCGAACATCTTTTCCAAAATTGGAGTATCTACCATGGCAGGGCTGATGCTGTTTACTCTTATTCCGCTTCTTGAAAGTTCCATTGCCAGGGAACGGGCCCCGGAAACCACGGCTCCTTTGCTGGCAGAATAGGCGGCTTTTCCAATTTCTCCAACCATTCCCGCAACTGAAGAAATGAATACGAAGGCTGAAGTTTCGGCTTTATATTTTTTAAGGGAAAGAATTTTGGCGATCTCAAAACCGGAGATTACATTGACTGCAAAAATATCATGATAAAGCTTGGGCGAATGCTTTTTAAGAGGCAGTGTCTTCTCTATTCCTGCACAGTGGATAAACCCTGAAACTTTTCCTAAAACAGCTATTTTTTCAGCAATTAACTCTTCCAGGTTTTCACCTTCTGCAATATCGGCAATAATAATTTCAGCCTTGGTATCAGGAGAAAGCATAGATATGGTTTTCTGCAGCTCTGCTTCATTTCTTGCCATAAGTATAAGATCTGCCCCGGCGTTGCTGCATTCTACAGAACAGCTTCTCCCGATTCCGGAAGAAGCCCCTGTAATTAGAATTGTTTTATTTTTTAATGAAAACCGATTCATTAATCCTCAAAGTTTTCTTTACCGATGATATTAACCAGATCAGATACTTTTTCAATATCCTTAAACTGCTTTGTATCGATTTTTTTATTAAAATTCTCATCTACAAATGCAATAACAGAAAGGAGGCTGATAGAATCATAGCTTTCCAACTCTTTCAGATTGGTATCAAGCGTAAGGGTTTCATCTTCTTCTAATTCTTCCTGTAATTTTTCTAAAAAAACGGATGTCTTCATATATTTTTTATTTATGGCTTATGTTATAATTAAATTTCAATGATGGTGGCTCCCCATGAATAACCCACTCCAAAACCGGCTATCAGGACTCTGTCTCCTTCTTTCAGCGTTCCTTTATCCATCATATCTTTCAGGGCAATCGGAATGGTAGCCGACACTGTATTCCCTGTATTTTCCATGTTAATATAGAACTTTTCTGCCGGTATTTTTGTTTTTTTCCTTAAATAATTCAGCATAAAAGAATTGGCCTGATGAAAAACAAAATGATCAATATCATCCATCGTCAGACCATTTGTTTCCAATGTTTCTTTTACCAGTCCCGGAATATTTTCAATGGTAAAATTAAAGATCTCCGGGCCGTTCATATAGAGATTTTCAGGATCAAACTCATTTTCAGGATTCAGCTTAAAATCTGCTTTGAAAGCTCCTTTTTTTACGATAAGATTTTCAGCGCCGCTTCCGTCTGTACCCAGGCAGAATTTGTAATCTTTGGCACCAGCATCCTTTTCGATGATGATTGATGCTGAGGCATCTCCGAATATACTGCGATTAGCCTTATCCTTAGGATTGATATGTTTGGTATAGGTTTCCGCGGTGACCAATAGAATACGCTCTGCAATTCCTGCAGCTATTAATCCTTTAGCAAAAGCCATTCCATAGACAAACCCGGAACATCCGAGATTGAAATCCATCGCTCCGATATTTTTTCTGAGGCCAAGCCTGTCCTGAAGAAGGCATGCTGTAGTGGGAAGGAAATAATCCGGACTTTGGGTACAGAAAAGGATAAAGTCTACCTTGTTTCTGTCATAGCTCTCAAAAAGCTTTTCGGAAGATTTTACGGCAAGCTCTAAAACGGTTTCATTATCCGAGGAAATGTGGCGCTGCCTGATGCCTACTTTTTCATGAATCCTTTCAGAACTCCATTCAGGGAACTCTTTTTCCAAATCTTCGTTGGTGAGAACCAGCTCCGGCAAGTAATATTCTATTTTGGAAACTTTTATCATATTAAATAAATTCTTTTTCTTTGCAAAAGTAAAAAACAAATTTACAATAATGATCCTCATATTCAGAATAGTATTAAAAATACATTCCGCCTACCATGCATTTCTTAACAAGGCCAGCCTTGAAGTGGCTAAGTTTCGTGGTATGAAGGTTGGAAAAAGCTTCAATATGCCGGACAAAATTTATTTTGGAACCGAGCCCTATCTTATTGAAATCGGAGATCATGTGAATATTGCCGCTAATGTAAGATTTGTAAATCATGGAGGAACTACAACCCTTCTGAGAAGACTCCCGGGTTATGAAGATGCAAGAATTTTCGGGAGGATAAAAATCGGAAATAATTGTACCATTGGCCTCAACTGTGTAATCATGCAGGATGTACAGATAGGAAACAATTGTATTTTGGGTGCCAATTCTGTTTTATCACAATCTATGCCAGACAATACCGTATTTATTGGTAATCCGGCACAATTTCTCTGCACGATAGAAGATTACGGGGATATTGTTTTAAAGAACAACCCTGAATATCCGCGGGAATTGGAAAAAGACAGGAAAAAGCTGGATGAATATATCAAGGCCAATCTTCCTTATAAATTTAAAAAGGCAAGAAGAATTAAATAGCCTATAGAGGCAGGTCTCAAAAGACTACAGTTCCCCCAATCCTCTGCTAAGTTCTTTTTTGTACTTTTGCAACAGTCACACTGTGACGAATTAAAAACCAAATGAAAAAAAAAATACTATTTGTCTACTATCAGAATATCAAAATTGGTGGAGTAGCTAAAGTTCTTGCTAATCTTACTTCAGAACTGGCAGATGAGGATTACGATATCGAGATTCTTTTTCTTATGGCTCCCCGTCCTGATTTTTACAGAATCCACCCCAACATCAAAAAACACTATATCAATTCTTTTGCAGACCCATATTCAAGGTTTGCCACACATATCAATAAAAAATACAGCTCTTTTCCCAAGATCTACACCTTATACTCCTATCTCTATGACTGGGGCTCCTACAGGGTACTCAGAAAGTGGATCAGGGAAAACCACCACCGTTATGAAACCATTGTAACATGCTGGTATAAGCTGGCTACCATGCTTTCTTTTGAAAAGGAAATCAGCAGGAAGACCATTGCATGGGAACATTCGTCTTTCCGTATAGGAGGGTTAATTTATGATAAAATATTAAGAAGAAATTACAGGAAACTAAAGTCTATAGTATCTATCAATAAACCGTCTGTACAATATTATCAACAGTTCAACAAGACTTTTTTTATTCCCAATCTTTCAGATGGACTCTATGAAGAATTAGAATTTACGGTTCCCGAAAAAAAAGAAAACCTCATTAGCTTTGCAGGAAGACTGGATAAAACTAAAAATGCCATAGAACTAGTTAAAATATTTCATGAGACTCCGAAACCTTCCGGCTGGAAACTACAAATTATCGGAAACGGACCGGAAAAAGACAATATATCACAATATATTAAAAGTAACCGGCTTGAAGACCAGGTCTTTCTTCTTGGAGGAAAATCTTCTGAAGAAGTGGCTGAATTGCTTCAAAAATCAAAGATTTTTATCTTCACGTCTTTAAGTGAGGCGTTCGGGCTTGTTCTTGTGGAAGCTATGTTCTGCAGCAATGCGATCATTTCTTATGACTGCGAATTCGGACCGGCAGATATCATCAATGAAAAAAATGGCTTTTTAATTCCTTTGCATGACAGGAAGATGTTTGCGGAAAAACTTGGACATCTTATTCAGGATCATGAATTCCTGACAAACCTTATGAAATCTTCTTTCGAAGAATCAAAAAAATGGAGAAAGGAAAAAATAATACAGCAGTGGAAAGAGATACTTTAGACGACGGAATCCATATATCTGTTATTATTCCTGTATATAATTCAGCGGCTTCCCTTCAGAAATGTGTTAACTCTGTTCTCAACCAGACTTTCTCCAATTTTGAACTCCTTTTAATCAACGACGGATCTTCCGATCATTCTCTGGAGATGATGAATTCCTTTGCTGAAAAAGACAGAAGAGTTAAAGTAATTGATAAAATTAAGAACAGCGGAGTAAGCGATACCAGAAATACAGGTATTTCCCATGCAAAAGGAAGAAACATCTGCTTCATTGATTCTGATGACTGGATAGAAAACAATTATCTTCAGATTTTCGTAGAACAATATGAATCGCCCGCTGTACTTCTGATTCAGAATATTATCCGGGGGCAGCCGAGGGATCTGCTATGCAAGACGTATAAGATGCAGACCGACTTTACGGAGCTGTTGGTCAGAAACAATCTCCTTTATTTTGGAGGGCCATGTGCTAAATTTTTTGAAAGAGAAATTATTGTAAAGCACAACCTGAGCTTTAACAAAGAGGTCAGCTACGGCGAAGATCTGATGTTTTTTATGGAGTACATCAAACATGTTCATTTCATAAAAATTCTGGATGAAACTCTTTACCATTATGAATATACTGACGGGTCCCTGAGCAGGATAAAGCATTCTTTTGCCTCATTATTCATCCTCCATACTGCGGTAAGGGATTTTATTGCATTTCAGAAACGGAAAGATAAAGCGGCTAAAAAATATCTTTACCAGTTTGACTGGGATTTTGTTGAATCTTCTATAGATCAGGGAATTATCGGAAGAGATTTAAAAAAGGAAGAATCAGACCTTTATCTTGATAAAATCAGGAAATCTATAGGTACAGATCATTTTTTATACACCGGCTATTACCGAAAAGTTTTATTTTTGCTTCTTAAGACCAGGCAATTCCGTTTATTGCTGAAACTTAAAAGATTTTTAAACACATAATTTTATTGCTTTGAAGAAAAAAATATTGATTAGAATTGGTTCCTTGCGTCATGGCGGTGCAGAAAAAGCACTCATTAATTTTCTGAAAAACATCCCTTCAGATAAATATGAAATTGACCTTCTGATCAATTTATACTCAGGACAGTACATTAAAGATGTTCCGGCATGGATCAATCTGCATTACCTCATCAAAGGGGAAATGATTACCACCAACAGACCACACGAAATTCCGGTGAAGGCTTTCCGCGTTCTTTATCAGAAAATGTTCCTGTTGTTTCCGGCTCTTCTCTACAGGCTTATTCTGAAAAATAAGAAATACGATGTAGAGATTGGTGCTATTCACGGAATGTATAAAGAGATACTGTCCAGTCCTTTAAAAGATTCAAAAAAAATCATCTGGATTCAAAACGATATTTTTAGTTTAAAAGAATTTACTCCTAATGTGATCCGGGAGTTTTTCAGGTTTGATAAAATACTTGTCATTTCAAATAAACTGGAAGAGGGAATGCTGCAACATGCCCAGAATGAAAGGGAGAAGAAATCTATTATAAAAATTTACAATCCCATTGACAGAAATGATACCTTACAGAAAGCCCACATGCCTGTTGATGATATGCCTTTTACAGACAGCAGTGATCCTGTATTTGTTTCCGTAGGAACGGTATATCCGCAAAAAGGATATGACAGGCTTCTTCAGGTTCACAAAAAATTACTGGATGAAGGACTGAAACACAACCTCCTGATTATTGGTGACGGCTACGACCTTGAAAATATCCAGGCCCAGCTGAATGCACTGAATTTACAGAAAACAGCCAAAATGCTGGGATACAGAAGCAACCCCTACCCTTATATGGAACATTCTGATTTTTATATAATGTCTTCCAGGCATGAAGGGTACCCTACTATTATTGCCGAAGCCCTAATCTTAAAGAAACCTATTTCTGCAACGGATATTTCCGGAATAAAAGATCTTCTGCAGGACGGAAAGCTAGGGATCATTACCCAAAACTCTGAGGAAGGAATTTACGAGGGAATGAAAAAATTTCTTACGGACAAGGAGCTTGCTGAACATTATAAAAAAGAAATCAGTACTACAGAACTTCCTTTTGTACTGGAAAAATCGGTACAGCATATTCAGGAAATCATAGATAACGTATAAAAACAACTGCTATGGCTGAGCATTCTATTATTCAAAAAGATTTTTACCGGGAAAGCGGACAATGGCTGTCCCGTTTTCAGATCTGGAAAAAATGCATCAACCCGAATCTTCATTTTATTTATATCCTGAGAAAAGCCCAGCAGCACAGAAAAAATTCTGTTTCAAGAATTTTCTGGAGGCTTATTTTAAGGCACTATCAAATCAAATACGGATTCCAGATTTACCCTGAAACACAGATCGGGGAAGGCTTTTATCTCGGCCACTGGGGAAGCCTGGTGATTAATCCAAAAGCAAAGATCGGGATCAACTGTAATATTGCACAGGGCGTAACCATCGGACAGCAGAACCGGGGAAAAAATGCAGGCTTTCCCATTATAGGCAACGAAGTATGGATAGGTGCCAATGCTGTTATTGTAGGAGGTATAACAATAGGAAACAACGTCCTGATTGCCCCGAATTCTTATGTAAATTTTGATGTTCCTCCCCACTCTGTTGTAATGGGAAATCCAGGTGTAATCTACCCTAATGAAAATGCAACAGAGGGCTACATCAATCATAAAATATAAAACTTTATTTTTTTCATAGTTTCCAATCATAAAACTGTTGTTTATTAAAATGGAGTCGTCAGACTGAGGTCGTTTTTTTATGCAGAATTAAAAATATTTTAATATCTAATTTCAATTTTATAATTAATAGTTCGTAATTTTATCATTATTTTTTGAGTTTGGATTATTGCTGTTTCAGAAAAATTACTCTGAAAATGGCTATTAATGATCTTTTTAAATATGATTTTAAGCATATTTTAATATTAAACTTTGTTAAAAGTATCTGCCTTTACGGCAAAAATTATATTTTTGCATGATTATTGATTTAGTCTATTGAATTTGAAAATAATTTAAACGAAATAAATAATTATAAACCTTAAACATTTAAATTATGTCACAATCGTACGAAGTTATTTTCGAAAACAACAAGAAGTGGGTAGAGTCTAAAATTGCAGAAGACCCGAATTTCTTTCATGAACTGGCTAAAACTCAGACACCTGATTATCTGTACATCGGATGTTCAGACAGCAGAGCAACAGCTGAAGAAATCATGGGAGCAAAACCGGGAGAAGTTTTTGTCCACAGAAACATTGCCAATGTTGTTAATACTTTAGACATGAGTTCCACAGCGGTTATTCAATACGCGGTAGAACATCTTAAAGTAAAACACATTGTAGTATGCGGACATTACAACTGTGGTGGTGTAAAAGCAGCGATGACTCCTCAGGACTTAGGATTATTAAATCCATGGCTGAGAAACATCAGAGACGTTTACAGATTGCACCAAACTGAATTAGACGCTATCGAAGACGAAGGAAAACGTTATGACAGACTTGTGGAACTTAATGTTCAGGAGCAGTGTATTAACGTGATCAAAATGGCCTGCGTACAGGAAAGATACATTTTAGAAGAGTATCCTATCGTACATGGCTGGGTGTTTGACCTTAGAACAGGTAAGATCATTGATCTTGAGATTGATTTTGAGAAAACCTTAAAGGATATCCAAAAGATCTACAACCTTACAAGTTCTGACTGGGTAATGAGCAGAAAAATCAAATAATTTTTCTGACAAAAAGAGGGTAAAAATGAAATTCTGGAGTATTATTATTTTGATGTTCTTCCTTAACTTTACAGCGCTGCCGGGCATTGCTGCGGTTGCCGGCTGGGAGCTGGTAAGAACCAATGTAGTAATTAACGAAGAAGAGCCTCACTCTCACCCGTCATCTTTTATTGTTTACGAAAAGACCCTTCCGAAAACTTTAGATGTATTCGATTATCTGAAGTTCTCCGAACCTGATCTTCAGGGCGTGTCTTTTGTGCTGGTAGATGATTCCTTTCATCTGTCGCCATTACTCACTATATTTTCTCCGCCTCCGGAAGCTTAATTTTTAAGTATAGTTAGATTTATTTAATAGGTATTCATATCAGATCCTGGTATTGAATCCGTGTGCTTTAAAATTAAATTTCCAATCTTTTATAATTGATTATCAAAGGATAGATCAATCGGTTATAGTATTTTTCAAAAACATCATGAAAAAAACATCATTATTAGGAGGAATCAAGGAGAATTTCCCTTCAGGACTCGTTGTATTCTTAGTAGCGTTACCTTTATGTTTAGGAATCGCTTTAGCATCGGGGGCACCGCCATTATCGGGAATTATTGCCGGTATTGTAGGAGGTATTGTTGTAGGATTCATCAGCAATTCAAATATTTCAGTATCCGGACCGGCTGCCGGACTTACTGCCATTATTTTAACAGCCATTACAGATCTCGGCGCTTTTGAGCTTTTCTTATGTGCCGGAATTATCGCAGGGCTAATCCAGCTGGTACTAGGATTTGTCAGAGCAGGAAGTATTTCCAACTACTTCCCGAACAATGTTATTGAAGGCATGCTTGCCGCTATCGGAATCATTATTATTTTGAAACAGATTCCTCATGCAATGGGATTTGATAAAGATTACGAAGGCAATCAGTCTCTTTTTGACAATGGGATTAATTTCAATTATTTCTCAGAACTTTTCGGAGCCGTTCATGCCGGAGCTATTATTGTAACCCTGGTTTCGGTAGCTATTCTTATTCTGTGGGATAAAATTCCTGCCTTAAAAAGAATGAAAATGCTTCCGGGAGCACTGGTAGCGGTAGTCGCAGGAATTCTTATGAACGAAGCATTTAAGCTTTCCGGAAGTTCTTTGGCAATCAGCCCTCAGCATTTGGTTTCACTTCCGGTTCCGCAGTCTTTCGATGACTTTAAGAACCTTGTAACCATGCCCGATTTTACCGGATTCACTAATGTTAAAGTATGGATTGTAGGAGCAACTATTGCCATTGTAGCCTCTATTGAAACCCTTCTTTGTATTGAGGCATCCGACAGACTTGATAAGCAGAGAAGAATAACCGACACCAACCTTGAGCTTAAAGCGCAGGGCATTGGAAATCTTGTGAGCTCATTCATTGGAGGACTTCCTATGACTTCAGTAGTAGTAAGAAGTTCCGCCAACGCTAATGCAGGAGCAACCTCTAAACTGTCTGCCATGATTCATGGCGTACTGTTATTGGTTTGTGTACTTACCATTCCGTTCATCCTTAACCTGATACCGCTTGCAACGCTTGCTGCCGTACTTATTCTGGTAGGATACAAACTGGCAAAACCGGCTACTTTCAAACACTTCTGGCATCTTGGAAAATTCCAGTTCATCCCCTTTGTTGCAACTGTAGTAGCTGTAGTAGCTACAGATCTTCTGAAAGGTGTGGGTATTGGTTTGGCTATCTCCGTTTTCTATATCCTTCAGGGAAATATGAAACGTGCTTATTATCTAAGCAGAGAAAAACTAAATAATGCAGACGGAATTACTATAAAACTTGCGGAAGAAGTATCTTTCTTAAATAAGGCTGCCATTAAAAAAACTTTAAAAAATATCAAGCCCAATTCTGCCGTGACCATTGATGCAAGAGGAACTTCATATATTGCCACAGATGTATTAGAAATGATTCAGGATTTCGCTAATATCCGGGCAAAAGAAGAAGACATTGATGTGGAACTTTTAGGCTTCAAAACTTCATATGCAGATTATGAAAGAGATGAGGATTCTCACATCCTGATTACGCACAGAAGGGCCATGTAAAAGCAAGTAGTAGTTAGATATAAATTGATTGGAAATTAATTTTTAAAAGTACAACAGAAGACCATCGGAAATTCCGATGGTCTTTATTCTGATGTAGTATTGAAGAACTGGTAAAACCTGTAATATAATCTTATTTACCGTTATAAGCAGACATTGTATTATTAATCCCTGCAAAAACAAATGAAAGACATGCTTTCGCAAATTTTTCAATCCTCTCCGGCAGCTTTTCTGCTTCTTCACTACTCCAGGTTCCCAGAACATAATCCACCTGACGGCCTTCAGAAAAATCTGCAGATATTCCGAAACGAAGCCTTGCGTAATTCTGAGTATTCAGTACTTCATTGATATTTTTAAGACCATTATGACCTGCATCTGAACCTTTCATCTTCATTCTCAGTGTACCGAACGGCAGTGCCAGGTCGTCTGTGATGATCAGTACATTTTCCAGGGGAATATTTTCTTTCTGCATCCAGTATCTCACGGCATTCCCGGAAAGATTCATATAAGTGTCAGGTTTAAGCACAAAAACTTTTCTCCCTTTGTATTTCCCCTCAGACATCCAGCCGAAATTAGTTGTATTGAAAGGAGCTTCCAGGGTTTCCCCAATCTTTTCAGCAACCTTAAATCCTATATTGTGACGTGTATTTTCGTATTCTGCTCCTTTATTTCCGAGACCGACTATTAAATATTTCATTAGAAATTTTTTACAAAATTAAGGGATAAAAAACAAAAAGCCCAATCTTCAAAAGACCGGGCTGCATATTTTAAGAAATTATTTTCTAGAAAGGCTTATAAATATAGTTAACACCAAACCCTTTTGTCATATAGGTCTGAAGATCATAATTATAATTAGTTGTTCTGATTAGTGAAGTAGGAATCGGAGGCATAAGGTCTGTTACCGATACTCTCTTAGGGTTATTCGGAGACAGGATATGACTTTCTCTATCATTAATCTCTGTTGAAAGAAGTCTTGAAATCTTATACGCTGAAGGAAGCAGGGTAAAAGGACTTATTTCATTATCATAAGCAAAATACTCGTAAGCATACTTTTTGGTAACCGCTCCCGGTACACCGCCGGCCATAGTTCCGTAAATTCTTACCGTTTTAGCAACATTATCCCCTAAATATGTATATTCTGTTTCTGAATAATCTTTAAAAGTGAATGGAACTCCTGGAGCTTCAGGACCATTTTTCATTGAAATAGTACTCAGCTTGCCTGTAGATGCATCGTATTTTAACTCATAAAGAGACTTTGTTCTGTTCAGAAGCGTCTGAGGTCCCGGAGCCGTTGCCGGAGGTACAGGAGCTGGTCTTCTGAAAGTCAGTCTGTTCTCTGAAATGGTTACTAATTTATTATTAGGTCCGTAAGTAAATAGCTGCGTATAAGAAATACTGTCCTTATCCAATTTTCCGTCTGCGTTAAGGTCAAGAAAACCGTTAAAAGTAACCTGGCTTATTTTATCTCCGCTATAAGCAATATCTGCTACTGAAGCACTATCCATAAGCACTTTGGTTAAAAGAAGACCGCTGTAATGGTATTCTGCCAAGGTATCTTTGTCTGTAATTTCTCTGTACAGTGCTCTTGGCCCAATCAGACCGCTAGTGTTATTTAAATCTATTAAAGGATCCCCGTTATCATCCAGCATATCTTTGCAGGAATATATTGAAGAAAACCCTGCTATCAATACAATAAAGTAGAAAAGTCGTTTCATTTCCAGGTAATTGTTTATTTTTTGACAAATATAACTTTTTTTTGTATAAAAGCTATCTTTTTATTTATATTCCGATAAATCCGATAATCAAAAAAGGATTATAAAACTCTGTAGGTATATTTAAGTTTCTGATCCTTGTTAGATACAGGATAGTTCTGATTATCATAAATATAATCCAATGGGGTACTGGTAGGTAAGGCAGGTGCCGGAGGTGCTACATATACCGAAGTAGGATTATTAGGAGATATTCTGTAGAAAGTCTCAGGACGCACTAAACTCCATGCCATAAAAAAGCTTTTCGGAAGTGTGGAAAACGGACTGATCTTGGAATCATAGTTCTGGAAGCTGTACATTGTTTTCTTGGCAGTGGCCATATCCGGAGCTCCTTCTCCGTCCATTACTCCTCTGGTACAGTCTCCTTTAAAAATATTATTTCCAATATATGTAAAGTCAATCAGTACAAAATTGGTGTAGGCATATGTACCGCCGTATTTTTTCTTTTCAAGGACTTTAGTAAGCTTTCCTGTGGTATCGTAAGTAAAAGTATACTCACTGATATAAGAATTGGCCGCTGTAGGAGCAACAGCCGTACAGGTGGCATTATACATATTTCCTTTACTGTCTTCAGTAATCGTGAAATCATAAGAAACGCTCCCTGCCAGGCTTCCTATAAACTTTATTCTGGATATTTTATCTCCTGTATAATTTACCGTACCGGTATAAGAAGTACCGGTATTACCGTCTTTAAACATTCCGGTTACCAGTTTTCCTGAGCTGACAACATATTCTTCCTGAACAGTATTGTCAAAAGTGATCTTTTCCAGCACCCTTGCAGGAGGAGGGGTTCCATTGCCATTATTCCCGCCGTTACCGGCACTCGGTTCAAAATCATCAGAACCACTATTGTTACATGAGGCCATGAATCCAAGCAGTACACCGGCAAAAATTTTTAAAAGATAGTTTTTTCCCATTGAAAAAATATTTTAGTGAGTTCACAAATATAATCCATTTTTTCGACCAAATCATTCATTTTCATAACAAATTAAAAGCAAATCTTTTCTTTTCATAAAAAAAACCTAAAAACATGATGCTTTTAGGTTTTTATAAGGTATAATAATGATATTTTAATAAGGCTGCAGTACGGAAGTTGTTAATACCGACTGGGACATTTCATTATTAAGGAAATTAACATTTACAGCAGTACCTATTCCGAGGGTCCCGTTATTAAGGGTTCTCTTTGTACAGGCTACCTTAACGCTGTAATTATTTTTGGGCATAAGGTTACTAAGTGTTGCATTAAGATTAAAAATCTTATAGGCCCCTTCATCTCCCAACAAAACTTCAGTTCGGACTGCCCTAAGCTTATTATCTACAAAAACACCACAGGCAAAACCGGCTGAAGAACTTCCGTTTCCAGTTTTCTGAGCAGTTGTCTGAAAGGTAAATACCACTTTGTTTACATTATTGGTAATAGAAAATGTATCATTAGTACCCTGAAGCACTACCCAATCACTGTTCAGGTCTGTATTTTCTGTATAAGGAACAGGTGACCCGTTTCCTGTAAAAGTAACACCAGTCTGGTCTGCTACCGTATTCAGGGAAAATACAGACATACTTCCCTGGCCGTCAGCAATTTTGATATTCTTCCAGTCATTGATATTCATTTCTGAGTTATTATGAAAAATGGCTCCCTCTGATCCGGCAGACCCTTTCAGAAGATTGGTTCCTCCGGTTCTCAACTCACCCCTTACATTCAGGTCTCCGTTTACATCTAATGCATTAACAGGGGTAGAGGTATTTATTCCCACCTGAGCCCCGGCAAAAAAAGCGAACAGTAAAGATTGTATAATTAATATTTTTTTCATGACCGGATTAATTAGTAATAGGATTAAAGAACTGAGGAATTTCATACACGTCTACTTTTAAAGAAGACTGGGTAATAAAATCATTGATATTATCTGCTGCATAGGTTCCAATAGCCAGAACAACATTATTTGCTGTTTCATAAGACCCGATTCTTGAGCAGGCAACACTTATGTTGTGTTCTCCTATAGGAAGATTTTCAATTACCCCGATCTGGTTATGGGTAATGAAAGTACTGGCTGCACTACTCGCCTTCAGATTTCTCTGCCTCATATTAACCAGTTTATCATTCACAAAAATTCCGCACGCATAGTCTATTGAAACATCGGTTGGCTTATTGGAAGGCAGGTTAGCCTGTACTACCGTTTCAAACTGAAAATAGGTTTTGCTTTGTGTACTGTATACTTTGACCTTCTCAGACAATCCGGTAATTTTTTTAAACCCTGAAAGACTGGAAAATTCTGCTCCTTTTACAAAAACAGTGCTTCGGGCAGCAGTACCAAACTGTTCAGTATTGGTAAATTTCACCCCTGTCCTGTCTGAAAAGGAATTATTGAATATCAGGTAAAATTTATTCGGTTCATATTCCGGGATACGCAGTGATTTCCAGATAGGCGGATAACCTTCTCCCTGAGAAACAAGTATCTGGTCATTATTTCCTTGCGAAAGACTGTTGTCTGTTGTATTCAGAACAACTATTTTATTTCTCAGGTTCAGGTCTCCGTTCACGTCCAGTTTGGCTTTCGGAGTATCTGTATTGATACCCACCTGTCCGGACAATAACAATCCTGCTCCAAGAAATAGAGTTAATATTATCTTTTTCATCAGTTGATTAATTGTTTTTATAAGTAACATACTCAATGACATCTATCTTCATAATAGATTCAAGAGTAAATGCATTGGAAACCGTATTGGTGTCTGATATATTACGTCCTATAGTAAATTGAGAACCTGCATTGGAGGTAGAGATCTTACGGCAGGCTACCTCAAGCGTCTGTGCACCAATAGGTACATTCTGTTCAGTATAGTTAAGGGTAAAAATATACTCCTGTATTCCTGCTTTTTCGCTGTTATTGTTTGAAGCGATCCTGTCCGGGCGCACGGCAACAAGCCTTCCGTTTCTGAAAACACCGCAGGCAAAACTTATGTTCTGAGAAGTCTGCGCATTCGGGGCTTTTATTTCTACACCAGTCTGGAACTGATAAGTAAGTCTGTTTTTACCGTTTTTGATATTAAAATTATTTTTCAGACCTTCAATTTTCACCCATCTTCCTTTTGATGTATCGGTAATATCATCTCCTACATTATTCTTGTAGACGCCATCTCCGGCAGCCAAATTGGAAAGGGTACTTATTCCGTTCTGATCTGAAGACACATACGAATTGATTAATTTGTACTGTCCCTCTTCCATAAAGGAAACATTCAGTGATTTCCATACAGGAGGCTTTCCTTCTCCCTGTGAAACCAAAACCTGGCCGTTGAGCCCGGCACTTCCTGCCTGAGCTGAACTTCCTCCTACTCTAAGTTCTTTTCTTAAGGTGGTTTTCCCGTTTACATCGAGAATAGATTTTGGGGAGCTGGTCCCGATTCCCACCTGAGCGCTGACACACAATGAAACAAGTCCAAAAGCGCAACTAAATATAATTTTTTTCATAATTGGGCCACAAAGGTACAAATTATCAATCAAAAAAAACAATCTAATTAATTCTAACTATGTAGAAATAAAGCATTTACAGCATCGAATTACTTGTACAAAAAAGTAGAATTATTTCTACAAGTGATTAATATGCCCTTTATTTTGGCAGCAAAATCTTCGTTAAGCCCTGTAACAGAAGCGTTTTAACAATTATTTTTACTCATTACTCTGTGATTTTCAGGAACTTTTTCAGGAGCCATTTATTTAAAATAACCATTAAAAATTTTTCAATAAAAAAGATCTGAAAGGTAAATTTTCAGATCTTTTATACATTTTAATGAAAAACTATTTGTTTTCAGAGACTTAAAAACAGGCTTTTATTGATAAAATCATCCTATTGCTTTGATTCATGTCCGATGATTGCCTTAAGAAGTCCATTCACTTCATCTACATTTTTAACCCTCTCTTTTCTCATCATCAGCTGATTACCTTCCTTCCCTATTTTCTCTTTCAGCTGTGCTTCAGCCGGATTTTGAGTCAAATAATTGATGATATGCCTGAAACGGTTGGTCTGGTAAAACTTATCCTGAGGATTTCCCGGAAAATATCCTAAGAAAATCCCGTTCTTCATCACGATTTTATCAAATCCGATATCTGCAGCCAGCCATTTCAGAGAAACACTTTTTAACAAATTAACAGCTTCTTTGGGAAGCGGGCCAAAACGATCAATCAATTCAAGCTCAAACTGATGAAGTTCCTTCTCATTATTGATCTCTGCAATTTTCTGATACAGCAGTAGTCTCTCTTCCGTATTGGAAATATAAAAATCAGGTAACATCAATTCGAGATCAGTATCAATATTCACATCTTTTACAGACTTGAAGAGTTTCTGGCGGTCTTCCTCATTTTCAAATAAATTTTCAAAATCGGCATCATCTTTCAATTCTTCCAGCGCTTCCTGCATTAGTTTCTGATAGGTTTCAAAGCCCATCTCATTGATAAAACCACTCTGCTCTGCACCCAGAAGGTCCCCGGCTCCCCGGATTTCAAGATCTTTCATCGCAATCTGAAATCCGCTCCCTAAATCAGAGAACTGCTCAATTGCTTCCAGACGTTTACGGGCATCAGAAGTGATCATATCATAAGGAGGTGTGATCAGATAGCAGAACGCTTTTCTGTTGCTTCTTCCTACCCTTCCCCTCATCTGATGAAGATCTGCCATTCCGAAACGATGGGCATCATTAATAAAGATGGTATTGGCGTTCGGAACATCCACACCACTTTCTACAATGGTTGTAGAAACAAGAACATCATATTTCCCGTCCATAAAGTCCAGAACATTCTTTTCCAGCTGTTTTCCTTCCATCTGCCCATGCCCTGTAATAACCCTGGCATCCGGAACCAGTCTCTGGATAAGCCCTGCAATTTCTTTAAGATTTTCAATCCTGTTATTGATAAAATAAACCTGTCCGTCTCTTTGAAGCTCATAGGAAACAGCATCCCGGAGCGTCTCTTCATTGAAGCCTATCAAGTGGGTATCAACAGGCTGTCTGTTAGGCGGTGGTGTTTTAATTACAGAGAGGTCTCTTGCTGCCATCAGGGAAAACTGCAGCGTTCTGGGAATTGGAGTTGCCGTAAGGGTAAGGGTATCAACATTGCTTTTAAGTGTTTTCAGCTTATCCTTTACAGAAACACCGAACTTATGCTCTTCATCAATAATCAGCAGTCCAAGATCCTTAAATTTCACAGAACTGCCTGCCAGCTGATGGGTGCCGATGATGATATCTACCTTACCGTTTTTAAGATCTTCCAGGGTTTCAGCTTTCTGCTTAGCTGTTCTGAACCGGTTCACGTACGCAACGTTCACAGGAAAATCCTTCAGTCTTTCTTTAAAACTCCTGTAATGCTGGAACGCCAGAATAGTGGTAGGAACCAGCACAGCAACCTGCTTCCCATCGGTTGCAGCTTTAAACGCTGCACGCATTGCAACCTCCGTTTTTCCGAAACCTACATCACCGCATACTAAACGATCCATCACTGTATCCGATTCCATATCTCTTTTCACATCAATAGTGGCTTTTTCCTGATCAGGGGTATCTTCATAAATAAAACTTGCTTCCAGCTCATTCTGCAGATAAGAATCCGGGGTATACGCAAATCCCTTTGCCGTTTTCCGTTGTGCATATAACCTGATAAGATCGAAAGCGATCTGTTTTACTTTAGCCTTTGTTTTCTGTTTCAAAGATTTCCAGGTTGGCGAACCAAGTTTGCTGAGCGTAATCTCTTTTCCTTCCGGACCGTTGTATTTTGAAATCTTATGCAGAGAATGGATGCTCACATACAGCAGGTCTCCATTCTTATAGGTCAGCTTGAAGCATTCCTGGATCTTTCCGTCGTTATTGACTTTTACCAGCCCCATAAATTTTCCGATGCCATGATCAATATGGGCAATATAATCCCCGATTTTCAATGACATGAGGTCTTTTAAGGTAAGCTGCTCAGATTTGGCAAACGTATTTTTTGCTTTATATCTTTGGTATCTGTCAAAAATCTGATGATCCGTATATACCAATAATTTATGTCCGTTATCTATAAAGCCTTCGTGCAGCTCAGATTTAAAACTTTTAAAAGGCAGTTCGTGTTCCAGCTCTTCAAAGATGGATTCAAGTCTTTCTTTTTGTTTTTCTGTGGAAAATGAGATCCATGTATCGAAACCTGCATTTTGCTTTTCCTCAAGATCTTCGATAAGCAGCTCAAAATTTTTGTGGAAAGACGGCTGTGGAAGCTGTTCCATCCTGATCTCTGTAAGATCCCTGATTCCTTCCATTGAAATCCCTGCAAAATCAACCGTTGTAAATTTTTTATAATCAAATAAAAACTCCTGATCTGAAATAAACAGTTCCTGGGGCCTTCTATGCGCAATATCTTTACTCAGCGTTTCATATTTTTCAAGAGATTTTTCATAGAAAGTCCTGATTTTCTGCATTCCGGCCGCTCCATTCCGGGAAACGATAAAGCTTCCTTCCGTGAGAAGCTGCAGTAATGAAACTCTTGTTCCGGTAACCGAAAAGTTCATATTTGAAACCAGCTGAAACTCTTTTACCTTCTCTACTGAAAGCTGTGTTTCAATGTCAAATGTTTTAATACTTTCCACTTCATTCCCAAAGAAGGTAATACGGTAAGGCTTTTCATGAGAATAAGAAAACACATCTACAATTCCTCCTCTTACTGAAAACTCACCAGGCTCGGAAACGAAATCGGCCTGCTGAAAATGATAATGTGTAAGAAGTTCATCCACAAAATCAAAGTCCAGCTGATCGCCTGTTTTAATATGATGAGAGATGGCTTTAAAATCTTCTTTTTTAAGGACTTTTTCCGATAAAGCACCAGCATAGGCAACAATCACCTTCGGAGATTTCCCCGAATTTATTTTATTCAATACCTCTGTTCTCAAAACGAGATTGGCATTCTGCGTCTTCTCTACCTGATAAGGTTCCATATGCGTTGCAGGAAAATATAAAACCTTCTCTTTTCCCAGCAGATCTTCCATTTCAGTATTCGCATACAGGGCATCTTCCTTATCATCTACCAGGTAAAGGATATTTTTTTTTCTTGTGAGAAAAAGTTCAGCGGTAAAAATAGAAGCCGAGGATCCGGCACTCCCCTTCACGGAAATGTGCTGGCTGGTTTCAAGCTGATCAAAGATTTCTTTACCAAATTCTTTCTGAAGCAGATCGGGAAGAAACTTTTCATTGATAGGTTTTAGCTGCATAAATAGTAGTAGTATAAACGACAAAAGCGATTTCGGAAGTTCTCCGAAACCGTGTCTGAACTGCAAAGATACGGATATTTTTCTCGGTTTTAAGAATTCAGCCTATGTATAAAATTTAACAAAATCTTAAAACAGATACCCAAATCTTAATTTTTTACCAATTCATTTAATTATACGTTAAAATAATCTTGTTTTTACCTCATGGCACAAAGTTTGGAAATTTCCTTTTACCAAACTTTTAAAGAAATAATATTATGAAAAAAGCAATTAAAATTTTTGGAATCTGTATGCTGGTATTTTTTACGGCATTATCTTTTTCATCGTGCAGCAGAGACGATGATCCGGTAAATAATGACTTCTTTGCAGGAACCTATAAAGGAAGTATTTCCTATAATGACGGATCCACCAACATTAATACAGACAACGGAAGCGTTTTTGTGACCAAGATCGCCAGCGGAACAAAATATAATTTTGCATTTTCCAACAGTATCCCGGATCTGAACGGAATAGAATTTGAGCAGAAAGGCGATCACTCCCTGGTTATGATAGGATCTAACGCAACATCTTACATCAGAATTGACAATAATGAGCTGAAGATCTTATATGCGAAAGACGGCAAAACATGGACTGCCAACTGTACACGATAACCCAACTATTCTTATTTATATCAAAGCCTGTTTCATTTTAAACAGGCTTTTTTAATACCCAGCATCAATGCTTTAATTTTTTTTTAAGCAGTAATAAACTTTAGTTAAGGTTAAAAACCTCCGTTTTTTCAGCCCGTTTTTTGCTTACCTTTACTTAAGAAAACAAACAATAAACCCTATGAAAAAATTATTAACTGCAATGTCTCTGGTGCTAGGACTAGGACTTGCAACTGCCCAACAGACTGCTCCTGCTTCCGGCACAGCCCCTCATCAGACTACAAAAACTGTAAAAGCCCCTGAAGCTAAAACAGCAAAACCTGCAGCTAAAATGAAAAAAGACGGTACACCGGACAAAAGATATAAAGAGAATAAAAAACTAAAAAAAGACGGCACTCCTGATAAGAGATACAAAGAAAACAAATAAACTCAACATATAGTTGTTATTTTCATAATCAAATTTCGAAGAACCGGTGAAACTTTTCACTGGTTTTTTTGTGGCTTATAGCATAGGAATTCAAAAAAATCTGCTCAATCTACTGAATCCGCGAGAGATTTACCACAGTCATTAACAAATAAAATCCCCAAACTTTTACCCCTGCATAAAAGAAAATGGTTTAAGATTCTCTACTTATTTATAAATTTGGACCATGTTAAACTTCATCAAGAAAAATGCTGCATTGATCTGGGCAAAAAAACACGTCCGGAAAACTGAAGAATTCAAGAAAAATGCTGAACAGAACCAGGAGGCTCTGCTTCTCTCTCTTGTAAAAACGGCTCAGAAAACGCTTTTCGGGCGGGAGCATGATTTTGAAAATATTCATTCGGTGCAGGAATTCCAGAAAAGAGTTCCCATTGCAGATTATGAAGATTTAAAACCCTATATCGAAAGGGTAAAAAGGGGGCAGGCCAATATCCTGTGGACTGAAACTCCTGAGTATTTTGCCAAAACATCAGGTACAACTTCAGGTTCAAAATACATTCCTATTTCCAAAGAAGGAATGCCTTTTCAGATTGCGGGTGCCCAGAGTGCTCTTTTCCATTATATTGCCCAAAAGAATAACGCCGATTTCGTTAAGGGAAAAATGATCTTCCTCCAGGGAAGTCCTGAGCTGGAAGAGGTTTTCGGAATAAAAACCGGTCGTCTTTCCGGTATTGTTGCCCACCATATTCCGGGCTATCTTCAGAAGAACCGTCTTCCCAGCTGGGAAACCAATATCATGGAAGACTGGGAAGCCAAGGTAGACAAAATCATTGAGGAAACAGAGAAGGAAGACATGACGCTAATCTCCGGCATTCCGCCGTGGCTGGTGATGTACTTTGAAAAACTGACTGAAAAACATGGTAAAAAGATCAAACAGCTTTTTCCTAATTTACAGCTAATCGTAACAGGAGGAGTTAATTACGAGCCTTACCGGGATAAAATGGAAGATCTGCTGGGCGGAAAGGTAGATACTATACAGACATTCCCCGCCTCTGAAGGATTTTTTGCCTTTCAGGATGATTACACAAAGGAAGGCTTACTTCTTTTAACCAACCATGGAATTTTTTATGAATTTGTTCCATTGGAAGAATACGGAAAACCCGGTGCACGACGGTTAACGTTAAAAGAGATTGAGCTCCATAAGGATTATGCTCTTATCCTGACCACCAATTCCGGTCTTTGGGCCTATTCTATTGGGGATGTAGTAAGATTCATCAGCAAAGATCCTTACAGAATTCTGGTAAGTGGCAGAACCAAGCATTTCACGTCTGCTTTCGGAGAGCATGTTATCGCTTTTGAAGTAGAGGAAGCGATGAAAGCAGCTTTGGAGAGGTTTTCCGCACAAATTACAGAATTTCATCTTGCCCCACAGGTAAATCCTGATGAAGGTCTTCCTTATCATGAATGGCTGATAGAATTTGAAAAAGAGCCTGAAAATATGGATCTTTTCAGAAGCGAGCTTGATGATCAGCTCCGGAAACGCAATACTTATTACGATGATCTGATTACCGGAAACATCCTGCAGAAACTTCAGATCACAAAACTGAAGAAAAATGCCTTTCATGAATATGCCAGATCTCAGGGGAAACTGGGCGGGCAAAATAAAATCCCGAGGCTTGCCAATGACCGGAAAATTGCAGATCAGTTAGAACTTCATAAATTTTAAAGATATTTTTTCAATTCCAAAAACGTATATTGGAAAAAAATTATAAATTTGAAAAATTAAAAAATAATAATGAGAGCATCTGTACTTTTAAAATCAGCTTTATTAACCTCTTTATTTGTCATCTCCTCTTGTGCTACTACAAAGTACAGTGATGATATTTCAAAAAATAACTACTCTAATCTGGAAGCCGGAAGAATGTATATCGTTACTATGAAAGACGGTTCCCCAAAACAGAAAATGCTCTTTAGAAATGTAGACGGGGATAATCTTATCGGAACTGCCGGCAAGAAAGACAGTACAGAAGTAATTATTCCAAAATCTAATGTAGCTGCAGTGAAAGACAGATCCAAAGCCAGAGTAACAGCTGGTGCCACTGTAATTGGTGCTGCAGGTGTAGCCGCCATTGTGATCAGTTCTCTGAGAGCAGACTAAAATAGATTTTATCTTTCAGAACTTATTTGATTTATCATTTAAAAAACAAATATACAAACAGCCTTAAATAAATATTTAGGGCTATTTTTGTGCATGATTTCTTTTACTCCGTTAAAAACATTAGAAAATATTGAATTCAGGAATCTTCTTACGGGAAGATTTTTTATTGTTTTAGCTTTCAGGATGCTTGCTACTTTATTAGGGTGGTGGGTATATCAGCTCACTAAAGATCCGTTTTCAATAGGACTGATAGGTCTATCGGAGGTAATTCCTGCAGTAAGCTGTGCTTTATACGCAGGCCACGTCATTGACATGAATGAAAAAAAGAGATTACTGCTTATCTGCAACTATGCTTATATTTTTCTGATCGGACTGCTGCTAATTCCAGCTTTTCTCAATGTACAGATGCATTTTAACGGGCATCAGATTACCTACTTCATCTATGGTGTCATCTTCTTTACGGGCATTGCGCGGGCTTTTATAGGACCTATTGTACCTTCTATGATCCCGAAGATTGTGAAAAAAGAAAATCTCCCGAATGCGGTTACACTGAATCAGGCTACATTTCTGATCTCTTCTGTATGCGGACATGCTGCAGGCGGGCTTCTTATTGGATATTTCGGAGTAAAATGGACATTGGTAGTCATCCTTTCTCTGATATTTGTTGCATCGCTTTTCTTCTGGCAGCTGAACAAACAGTACTCAGAATACAAAAAGGAAATGGTAAATGTTGTTGACAGCATGCGTGAAGGAATTTCTTATATTTTCAAAACGAAAGAAATTTTAGGCGCGTTATGCCTTGATATGTTTGCTGTACTTTTTGGCGGCGCCGTTGCCATGATTCCTGTTTTTGCCACTGATATACTGGATGCCGGAGCGGAAGGCTTCGGATTACTGAACGCGGCCTCTGATATTGGCTCTATGTGTATCATTACTCTTCTTTCTCTTGTTCCTTTACGTAAAAACCAGGGAAAAATCCTTCTTGCAGTGGTTACCGGATTCGGGCTTTGCATTATTGGTTTCGGGCTTTCTAAACTTTATTGGCTGTCATTTATGTTTTTAGTGATGAGCGGAATGCTTGATGGTATTTCTGTTGTCATCCGCGGAACGATTGTACAGCTTAAAACTCCTGACCATATCCGGGGACGGGTTCTGAGTGTCAATTCAATTTTCATTATGTCCAGCAATGAAATGGGCCAGTTTGAAAGCGGTCTGATGGCTAAGCTGATGGGTGTTGTACGGTCTGTTGTATTTGGAGGAAGCATGACTGTTCTGATTGCTTTACTCGTAGGGAGCACCAATCCTAAGCTGAGAAAAATGCAGTATTAATTTTTCAGCAGCCAATATAATTTCCTTCTTTTAAACCAGAACGGAATTCAGAAGAAAATCGCTTTAATTTTCCTCTTAACGTAAATACAATTCATCTGCGAACATTTAATCTTCCTGTACTTCAATAGGAGGAGACATTCATATTACTAAAATTCAACGATAATTAAAAAAAGATTAAAATGATAAACAATTGATAATCAAACAGTGTTTTTTAGGTATATTTGATTGTTAAAAATTCATTTTAATAAAAATACCATACCGGAACAGCTCATTCTCTTTGGTATTTATTTGTCCTGTTTTTAAAGCAGCAATGTTATTCATGTATTATGAAGAATACCAAAGCTGCAGCATTATACAGATCAATGAATATCAATGACTGATTAATATTCAGGAAATTTCCAATAGTTCATCAGGCTATTTGAAAATGTAATCTGTAAAAACAGGCCTACAATTATTGGAACGATATGAATTAACATTTTTAAATGATCACATATGAAAAAAACTCTATTCTTTTTAATTTTATTTTTATCCAGGCTCTTTTACGCTCAGCAGGACTGCATTACCGCGATGACCGTTTGTGGGAATTCCAATATTTCCTATATTCCAAGCGGGCCTGGAGTTCAGGAGCTGCCGGATGGAAGTTGCGGTCTCTACGAAGAAAAATATTCCGTATGGTATAAATTCACCATTGCAACAGGAGGTACATTAACTTTCGTAATCACTCCTTTACAAACTACCGCTACGGATTATGACTTTTATGTATGGGGACCTAATGTAACATGTGCTAACAAAGGAAACAGTATCAGATGTAACACGTTGTATACCACTGGTGCTACAGGCCTTAATATGACCACTACTTTTCCTTTTGCTGGTTTTGGTACAGGAAACGGAGGCGACTGGGTAAGATACATGGATGTGCTGCCTGGAGAAACATATTACCTTCTGGTGAACAATTACAGTTCCAACACAAACGGATTTTCATTGACATGGGGAGGAACAGCAACCCTGGCTTCACCTTTCAACGATCCGGCAATTACACCTCATCCGTTTGTACCTCCGGGAGTTCCTTCGGTTAATCCGGCCAACCCGCCAGAGGTAATTATCTGTACAAATCCAGCCGTTTTTGATTTTTCAACTTTAACACCAGGAATCGTAAACGGTAACTCTAATTTCGTTGTCACCTATCACACCAGCCAGAACGAGGCTCTTTCCGGAAACAATCCTATTCTGACACCGCAAACAGTAAACACTACCGGAGTTTATTATTACAGCATTCATTATGAAGACCCGACCAACCCCAATAACCCGATAAATTCCTGTCGGCAGACCGGTAAGTTCAAATTTAAAAACGGAAGTATTGTTGCCACAGATGCTACTTTAACCATGTGTAATAATAACGGGGCAGGAACGGCGGTTTTCAACCTGACAACAGCCAACGTATATAACGATCCGGCGGGTACAGCTATAAAAAAATATTACCCGACCATGGCAGACCTGAATGCCGGCACAAATGAAATCACCAACCCTTATGCTTACCTTTCATCAACAAATGTTGTTTATGTACTGGTAACAACTCCGGAAGGATGTTCCGCAATAGCTAAGATCAACTTAAATCTCTATGCTGTAGTTGCCGTAAACGATGCAAGTCTGAGATCCTGTTTTATAGAATCTAATCCTGCAACCGCTTCATTTAATCTTACCAATGCAACAGTAACTACACAAACCGGTACAACGAAAAGATATTTCCCATCATTAACTGATGCAGAAAACGCAACCAATGAAATTTTAACACCTCTTACGTACATTGCTCCAAGCGGTGTAATCTATGTAAGGGTAACAGACGCCCGAGGCTGTTATTCAATTGCTAAAGTGACATTAACGGTTATTGCTCCGGTAAAATCTAATGTTCTGGAGGACAAAATCATCTGTATTGAAGATAAAACCACCCTGGATGCAGGACCCGGATTCACCAGCTATGAGTGGAGCACGGGAGCCACTACACAGTCTATCAGCAATGTGGGAGTAGGAACTTACTGGGTAAAGCTGAATACAGCAGGATGTATCACTACACAGAATGTAAAAGTGTATGCTTCTGAACAGCCGGTAGTATCCAATATTGATATCAGCAGCAATACCATCAAAGTGAACGTAATAGGAGGAACTCCGGCTTATAAATATTCTATTGATAACGTCAACTGGCAGGATTCCAATGTATTTACCAATTTAGCCAGAGGAGATCACAAAATCTACGTAAAAGATGCTTATGACTGCGACCCCATTGAAATAGGCGTAGTAGTACCTAACCTGGTGAATGTAATCACTCCAAACGGAGACGGCATCAATGATGTGATAGATTATTCTGCTATGGCTGGTAAACAGAACCTTATATTCAGTATTTTTGACCGGTACGGAACAAAAATCCACCAAGCTGATAAAAACAATGGATACAAATGGGACGGAACTGTAGCCGGTAAAAAGGTCCCTACCGGAACCTACTGGTACTCCGTAACCTGGAACGAAAACGACAAAAAGAATACTTCGTTTAAATTCTCAGGATGGGTGATGGTAAAAAACAGAGAATAATTTAATATTTAAATACCAGAGCTTATCAATGAAAAGACTGCTTCAATGATGAGGCGGTCTTTTCGTTTAATTGATTTTCATAACACGTTGACAATATACTATTTCAGCATCAAACGGATCAGCCTCAATACGTTTTATCTATTACACAATAAATTATCAAAAAAAATGTTTTCATCTGTATAAAAAAGGGTGTTGATAATAAAAACAGAAATTCCCACACACCAATCCCAAGTTAGCAATATTAAAATATTAACCCTCAATACTCTTATTTTATTAAATATATCACAAATTCTTTAATTTAATTTTAATAATTTTCTATATTTGCTTAATAAAAAATTCCCCTTTATGAATAAACTTTTATTAATTTTAAGCTTTTTCATGGCTGGCACCTGGGCATCTGCCCAAACGTTTTCAGATCAGGCTTTACAGCAGTCTGCTTTGAAACTTAACAATGCCCAGTCAGAAACTGACTATGACTCTCTTTTCAAAATATTTTCAGAGGCTAAAACTTCTGAAAAGTGGCAGGCCAATTATTATGCTGCTGCAACCCTGTATCTGAAGACTGCTTTCCTTCTGGCAAATGCTCCCGACAAAAATCTTAGTGAATCTAACGAACTGGCGAATAAATTTGCAGCTCAGGCTCTGGCATCTGAAAAGAACAATGGAGAAATCAATACTCTTTTGGGACTCATCCATTTTCAGAAATTCAGAATAAAAACAGCTACAGACCCTCAAAAGGAGCTAAAAACTGTTACAGGATATATGAAAAAAGCAGAAACGGTTTTAAAAAACAGTCCGAGGCTCACATTCTTAAAAGCAGAACTGGCTGAAAGATCAGGCAACAAAACCGAAGCTGTTAAATTACTTCAGAAAGCAACAGCAGAATTCAATACTTCAAACTCTTCTACCGGCAGTCCAAACTGGGGCAGGCAGTTATTTGAAGCAAAATAATAATAAAATGATTGTAAGGACGCAAAAAGCAGGGCTCTTGCTATTTTTGGTTTCATTACCTTGAGGATTTCAGGGTATACAATATACCTACAATATTTCTTTAAAAATAACAAGCACAGCAGCATTCCTTTCGAAATTAAACAGTTTTAAATATTTGTTTTTTTAAATCCCCCTTTATGAAAAAAGCATTATTCATTTTCTTAATTATATTTTCGCATATCCTATATGCACAGTCAGACTGTACCTCTGCAATGGCAGTCTGTGGAAACTCCAATATTTCATACACCCCAAGCGGCCATGGAGATATCGAAGAAGAGCTGGGAGGATGTCTGTCTGTAGATGAGACATTTTCTGTATGGTATTCTTTTACTGTAGAGACCGGCGGAACCCTAACCTTTGAAATTGTCCCTAATAATCAGGGAGATGATTATGATTTCGGGGTATATGGCCCTAATAAGCCGTGTGGTAATTTAGGAGGACCTATCCGTTGTTCATATTCAGGAACCAGCGGTAATACCGGTCTTAGTATGACAGCCACTGATACTACAGAAGGTGCCGGCGGAGACAAATGGGTTAAATACCTTGACGTGCTTCCGGGACAGACTTATTATATCGTTATCAATAACCACAGGGAAACAGCTGACGGCTTCCAGCTTTCATGGGGAGGAACAGCCACCCTGTCTTCTCCGTTCACAGACCCTAATGTACAGCCATATCCGTTTAATCCACCAGGACTTCCAGCGGCAAATCCGGCTGACCCGAGAGAAGTAATTATTTGTACTAATCCTACGGTTTTCGATTTCTCAACATTGTCAACAGGAATTCTTAATGGTAACCCGAACTTCAGAATTACTTACCATACAAGCCAGAATGATGCATTAATAGAAAATAATGCTATTACTACCCCTATTACTGTAAATACAACAAGTATTTACTATTACAGTATCAGTTATACCGATCCTACGAATCCGGCCAACCCAATTAATAAATGCAGGCAAACCGGTAAGTTCAAATTTAAAGACGGAACTATTGTTGCTACAGATGCCACCCTTACTCAGTGTAACAACAATAATGCAGGTACTGCAACCTATGACCTGACTACAGCAAATGTATTCGGAGATCCAACTGCAACCAAGAAGTACTACCCTACGATGTTCGACCTGAATGCCGGCACGAATGAAATCACAGGTACTTCTCTGGCCCAGTTTGTTTCTGCTGAAGGAAAAATTTTCGTAAAAGTAATTTCTCAATTTGGATGTATTGATGTTGCGGAGATCACACTTAAATTCCATCCGGTTGTTACAGTAACCGATGCTTCTTTAAGAACATGTTTCCTTGAAAGCAATCCTTCTCTTGGAGTATTCAATCTTACTAACGCAACAGTAACCACTGTAACCGGTGCTACTAAAAAATATTATCCTTCACTTACGGATGCAATAGATGGCACTAATGAGATTTTAGCTCCTCTTACCTACACAGCCCCAAGTGGCCTAGTCTATGTAAAAGTATTTAACAATCAGGGTTGTTATGCAATTGCTAAAGTGACATTAACGGTTATTGCTCCGGTAAAATCTAATGTTCTGGAGGACAAAATCATCTGTATTGAAGATAAAACCACTCTGGATGCAGGGCCCGGATTCACCAGCTATGAGTGGAGCACGGGAGCCACTACACAGTCTATCAGCAATGTGGGAGTAGGAACTTACTGGGTGAAGCTGAATACTGCAGGATGTATCACTACACAGAATGTAAAAGTGTATGCTTCTGAACAGCCGGTAGTATCCAATATTGATATCGCCAGCAATACCATTACAGTGAACGTAATAGGAGGAACCCCGGCCTATCAATACTCTATAGATAATGTTAACTGGCAGGATTCCAATATATTTACCAATTTAGCCAGAGGAGATCACAAAATCTATGTAAAAGATGCTTATAATTGTGACCCCATTGAAATAGGCGTAGTAGTACCTAACCTGGTGAATGTAATCACTCCAAACGGAGACGGTATCAATGATGTGATAGATTATTCTGCTATGGCTGGTAAACAGAACCTTATATTCAGTATCTTTGACCGGTACGGAACAAAAATCCACCAGGCCGACAAAACAAACGGATATAAATGGGACGGAACCGTAGCAGGGGTGAAAATCCCTACCGGAACCTACTGGTACTCTGTAACCTGGAATGAAAACGACAAAAAGAATACTTCGTTTAAATTCTCAGGATGGGTAATGGTGAAAAACAGAGAATAAGTCTTTGATAAAAACATAAAAACCGCTCTACGGGGCGGTTTTTTTTAACATAAATGCTGGATTAAATAATTTGTTTAACTTGTTTCATTAAAAAAATCGTTTAAAAATGAAAAAAACACTACTTCTTTTTATCCTATTTCTATCGCAGGTATTTTACGCGCAGTCTGACTGTGCTACTGCAATTCCGGTGTGCGGGAACTCGAATATCTCGTATGATCCTAAAGGACCGGGAAATGTGGTAGACATACCAAAACCACCGAATAATACCGTACCTGATTACCTTTGTCTTAGAGACGGCGAACACTTTTCCGTATGGTACTCGTTTACAATAGGACAATCCGGCACCCTTACATTTGAAATCACACCTAACGTAGATCCGGACGGACCACACAATAATGAAAACAGTGCTGATTATGACTGGGCCGTATGGGGACCAAGCCCTGTCTGCGGAAGTATCGCTACTTTAGGAGCTCCTATCCGTTGTAACTATGCTCCCAGAACAGGAGACTGGCCTTATCCTACAGGTCTGGCAGATCCTGCACCGAACGGCAGCTACGAAGCTCCAATGAATGTTGTAGCCGGCCAGACTTATGTATTACTGGTTGACAATTTCAGTCATAATACTTTAGGATTCTCTTTAACATGGGGAGGAACAGCTACTCTTGCGTCACCTTTCAACCATCCTACGCTTTCTCCTAATCCATTCCTTCCTCCGGGAGGAGCGGGACCAACTCCTACATCTCCTCGTGAAGTGCCAATATGCTCACTTCCGTCTTTATATGACTTCTCTACCCTTAGCAATAATATCGTTAATGGTAATGAACATTTCTCTGTAACGTATCACCGTAATAACAACGATGCTCTTACAGGTGATGCTCCTATAGAAAACCCTATTATCGTAAATGGAACATCCACTTATTTCTACAGAGTAAAATATACTGACCCTGATGATCCTAACAATGCACTGAACAAGTGTTTCATTACAGGAAGTTTTAAATTTAAAGAAGTTAAAATTACAGCCAGAGATGCTACTGTATTAGGCTGTAATAACATGGAAGAAGGTACAGCAGAATTCGATCTGACTACAGCAGATATATTCACGGGTCCGGTTACGAAGAAGTATTACCCTACCATGGCCGACCTGAATGCAGATACAAATGAGATCACCGAACCGGCAAACTATGTTTCCAATGAAAAAATAGTATATGCCAAATTAATTTCCGTGCATGGATGTACAGCAATAGCTGCTATCCGATTATCATTCTATCCGGTTGTGAAGCTTAAAGATGCTGTTATTGAAGAATGTTATCTGGAGAATAATGTTACATCATCCGTATTCAATCTAACCCTTGCAGATGTTGGAGCGCTTGATGCGGATGTTAAAAAATATTACAAGACATTAGAAGATGCTGTTGAAGAAACAAACCCTATTCAAAACCCTGAAAATCACTTAACTGAAAGCACAATTGTTTATGTAAGGGTAACGAATGCCACTCAATGTTATTCAATTGCTAAAATTACTCTGAGAGTACTTCCTCCGGTAAAATCCACCGTATTGAAGGATAAAATAATCTGTGCTGAAGCCAAAACAACATTGGATGCAGGACCTGGATTTGACGGATACGAATGGAGCACCGGTGAAAAAACTCAGTCTATCAGCAATGTAGGAATAGGAGTACACTGGGTAAAACTGAAAACCGGAAAATGTTTCACTCTTCAGATGGTAACAGTACGTGCTTCCCAGCAACCTGTTATCTCTAACGTAGAAATCACCAACAATACCATCAAAGTAAATGTTACGGGAGGAACTGCACCATATAAGTATTCAATAGATGGCTTGAACTGGCAGGATTCTGACACATTTACAGGACTTCCAAGAGGTGAAAATGATATATACGTAAAAGACGCATATAACTGTAACCCGATTCACATCACCATTACAGTACCTAACCTGATTAATGCAATTACTCCGAACGGAGATAAAGTAAATGATGAGATTGATTACTCTGCACTCTCTTACAAAAAGAATCTGATCTTCATTGTTTATGACAGATACGGAAACAAATTGCATGAAGCAGATAAGTTTAAAGGCTACAAATGGGACGGAATGGCATTCGGCAAAAAAATCCCAACCGGAACCTATTGGTATACAATATCATGGAACGAAAATGATAAAAACAGTACCGAAGTTAAATACTCTGGCTGGATACTGTTAAAAAACAAAGATTAAACAACTTTAAAATATCCTGGAAAATCACCTCAGCAATGGGGTGATTTTTTTATCCACAAACCTTATCTTCTGTTGACAGCCTATTCCGGAAGATTGCGAACAATTTGTTGAATACTCATTTTAAATTATTTTCTAAATAAACTATCTTTGCACTATGGCGCAGAAAGAAACATTATCATCCCTTACCCACGGAAACTTTGCAAAAGAACTGTCAATTGCGGATGGAAAAATGCCTCCAAATGCAGTAGACTTTGAAAGACTTGTGATCGGAACTTTTTTAATTGACAAAAAAGGTCTGGACCACTCTATTGACCTTCTTACTCCGGAAGTTTTTTACGACCCCAGACATCAGATTATCTTCTCTTCGATTTTAAAACTCTACGAAGGCAACCATCCTGTAGATTTAATGACCATTATTCAGGATCTGAAGAAAACAGATAAACTCATTCTGGCAGGAGGTGATCATTACATCATCGATCTTACGATGGGAGTAAGTTCATCTGCCCATATTGAATATCATGTACGTGTTATTCTTGAAAAATATATTTTAAGAAGTCTGATTAATGTTTCAGCCAACGTAATTGATTCTTCCTATAAAGAATCTACCGATGTTTTTGAACTTTTAGATAAAGCCGAACAATCATTTTTTGAAATCACCAACGGAACGATTAAAAAAGGATTTGATACCGCCAACTCATTGGTAAAACAGGCTATTGATACCATCAAGTCTCTGAAAGACAAACAGGGGCTTTCGGGAGTTCCCTCCGGGTTCAGGGATGTAGATAAAGAAACAGGAGGCTGGCAGAACTCCGACCTTATTATTATTGCCGCACGTCCGGCAATGGGTAAAACAGCCTTTCTTCTTTCCATGGCCAGAAATATTGCTGTAGGACATAAAATCCCGATGGCACTATTCTCCCTGGAGATGGCATCTGTACAGCTTATCACCAGAATGATCGCATCAGAAACCAGAATCTCATCTGAAAAACTGAGAAAAGGAACTCTTGATGATGAAGAATGGCAAAGGCTGTTCTCTAATGTATCTGAACTGGAAAATGCACCCCTTTATATTGACGAAACCCCTTCCCTTTCTATATTTGACTTCCGTGCCAAATGCCGAAGACTGGTTATGCAGCATGGCGTAAGGCTTATCATGGTGGATTACCTTCAGCTGATGACGGCCGGAGGTGGCGGAAAAGGAGTAGGAAACCGTG
Organism: Chryseobacterium indologenes; assembly: GCF_001295265.1. GTDB lineage: Bacteria > Bacteroidota > Bacteroidia > Flavobacteriales > Weeksellaceae > Chryseobacterium > Chryseobacterium indologenes_A. The sequence continues at coordinate 74,583 of NZ_LJOD01000004.1, forward strand.
AACAGGAAATCTCTATGATCTCCCGTTCATTAAAGGCTATTGCAAAAGAACTGAATGTCCCGGTAATTGCGCTTTCCCAGCTTTCACGAAGCGTGGAAACCCGCCCAGGAAAAAGACCTCAGCTTTCCGACCTGAGGGAATCCGGAGCTATTGAGCAGGATGCGGACATTGTATCATTCATTTTCAGACCTGAATATTACAAAATTGCCGTGTGGGATAATGACGAAGAAGGACAGGAAACCTCTACCGAAAATCAGGCGGAGCTGATCATTGCAAAACACAGAAACGGTGCTACTGCAGACGTAAGATTATCCTTCCTGAAACATTTTGCTAAATTTGGAGATATTGAAGCAGCTCTTGACGGAGGCTCAGGAGGATATCCTTCCAACTTCGGATCTAATGAACCTAGTGGATTTGACAGAATAAAAACTACAATTCAGCCTGGTGCAGCATTTGATCTTCCGGACAGCTCAAAACTTTCAGGATCTTCTATGAATGATTTTGATGATGATGACGATTTCCCTTTTTAATTTTTTAGCATTGTAAGTCCTTGAAAATCGATATATATACTGACGGAGCCTGCAGCGGAAATCCCGGAAAAGGAGGATACGGCATTCTTATGCGGGTACCTGAAAAAAATTATCAGAAAACTTTTTCCAAAGGTTTCAGAAAAACCACCAATAACAGAATGGAGCTTCTTGCTGTTATTACTGCACTGGAAAAACTGAAATCAACAGAAAATGACATCCATATTTATACAGACAGTAAATATGTTGCCGACGCTATCAATCAGAACTGGCTTTCAGGATGGATCAAAAGGGGCTGGAAAAATGTAAAAAATCCGGATCTCTGGAAAAGATTTGCAGAACTTTATAAGATGCATACACCTAAAATGCATTGGATAAAAGGACATGCCGGACATTTCGAGAATGAATTATGCGATAAACTTGCTGTGGCTGCAGCAGCTTCTGCAGATCTGGAAGTTGACAAATATTTTGAAGATCTGGAAAACCACTCTCTTTTCTGATTTAATTTTTATCAATTCTAAATTTAAATTGAAATCATTCACTATTTCATCCAAGCTTTAGGTATATTTTGAGTATTTTATATCATTATAAGTAAAATTAACATTATATTTATTAATCAGGATTTAATATATTTACACTTTTAATAAAAGTAAATCTGATTCAATGAATAAAAATTTATTGTCTTATATTCTTCTCCTGTTTTGTTTTTTACCAGGAGACTTATTTTCTCAGACCTATCAACTTGCAGGAAACCCGGTAAATACAACAGGATGGACCATGGTTTCACCAGCCCAGGTCAATACTGATTTTATACAGCTTACTCCTGATGCCAATGACCAGTCCGGTTCTATCAGGCTGAATGATCCCATCAATCTGAAATATTGTGACAAATGGAAAGTGGAGTTTGATTTCAGAATGGATTCTAACCAGACATCCAATGGAGACGGAATTGCATTCTGGTATTTAGCCAATCCTCCGGCTACAAGTGTAGCAGGTGCCGGTATTGGCGTTTCTCAAAATGCTGTTGGTTTTATTGTAGGATTTGACACCTATAATAATACGACTGGCGCAACAATGAGCAAAGTACATGTTGCTTACGGACAGGTTGTTAACACCAATGACACGAACAATATAGAGTTTTTCAATGTTCCCGGAAGCTCTTTTCACTCACCGGATCTGAATTCAACCCAGCCTTTCCAGGGGACCACTTTCAAACATGTTGAAGTAACAGCCCAGGTAGACCCGGCAGCTCCAGCCAACTGGATTGTACAGATAAAAATTGATAACAATGTAATCTGCAACCAATCTTTTGCTCCTTCAGGTACTACAGCCACAATGACTACGGGGTATTTTGGTTTTTCAGCATCTACAGGAGGCGCAAGATCCAGGCATTCCATTAAAAATGTAAAAATCTATACCGATAAGGTTTCTATCCTGCAACCTACTGCCACACAGTCTTTCTGTCCGGACCCTGCGACCGGATACGGATCTGTAAATTTAACAACCTTCAATTCCCAGTTTGTTAACAATCCATCTGCGTACACCTTCACCTATTTACAGGGATCAACGCCGATAACCAATCCTACCAACTTCCAGTTCAACACCAATACAACCGTTACTGTTATTGTAAAAGACAATGCAGGAGTATTATGCGACAATCCGGACGGAAAAATTCAACTGGTACTTGCACCCTTCACGGCAGACAACAGAACCCTTACTGCCTGTAATAACAATAAGTCAGGTAAGGCAACTTTCAATCTTAATTCCGCCAACGTAACCGGTGTTCCCGGAGTTAATAAAAAATACTACAGAACCCTTAATGACTTAAATGCAGGAATTAATGAGATTACCAACCCTTCAAGCTACCTGTCTCCTGCAGGAAACGTATATGTAAAAGTAACAACTCCCCAGGGATGTACAGGAACAGCCGTAATTACTCTTGCATTCTACCCTGACACCCCTGTAAAAGAAGCAACACTGACATCCTGTTTTATAGAAACCAACATTACCAACGGGATATTTGATCTTACTTCTGCCGATGTAACTTCATTAGCCAATCCTCCAAAAAAATACTATACAAGTATCGCAGATGCTCTGGCTGGCACCAATGAGATTATGAATCCTAACCAGTATATGTCTGCCAGCACTGCTGTATTTGTAAAAGTTACGGATACCAATGGATGTTTTGCCATCGCAAAAATCAACCTTGTTGTACTTCCACCGGTAAGATCTTCAGTTTTAAAAGATAAAATCATTTGTGTGGATGCCAGAACCAATCTTGATGCTGGCCCGGGCTTCGATGGCTATGAATGGAGCACAGGAGCAACAACCTCTTCTATTCAGGGGGTAGGTGTCGGTCAATATTGGGTAAGATTAAAAACAGGAGCCTGTATTACCACCCAATTCGTCAAAGTTATTGCTTCTGCCAACCCTGTTGTTACCAGTATTGAAATCAGCAATACAACCGTTATTGTGAACGTATCAGGAGGCACTCCTCCTTATAGATACTCTCTGGATGGCCTCAACTGGCAGGATTCAAATACTTTCACAGGGCTTCACAGAGGAGAAGCGAAAGTACATGTAAAAGATTTCTATAACTGTGAGCCTGTAGCTGTACAGATCACCGTTCCAAATCTGATCAATGCCATTACTCCTAACGGAGATAACATCAACGATGTGATTGACTATTCCGCACTGTCTTACAAAAAGAATTTAGTATTTACAGTATACGACAGATACGGTAATAAGCTGTATGAAGCCGATAAAATGAGAAATTTCACTTGGGACGGTACAGCATCAGGAAAGAAGATCCTTACAGGAACTTACTGGTACAGCATCACATGGAATGAAAATGATAAAAACAATACCGCTACAAAATATTCCGGCTGGATATTGGTAAAAAACAAGGAATAATTATCTCCTATAAAAATCACTCCTCTCCCGGGGTGATTTTTTTATAAACAGAAATAAAATTATTGAAACCCTATAAAAACAACTGCAATAAATTATCCATTTCCTATACATACCTTAAATTAATTAACAAATTGACAATTTTTATTATGTAATTGACAATTATACATTACATACCACAGATCAAAATAAATATATTTACAAGTACAACCCAAAATCTATCCACTTCATGAAAAGAAAACTACTCATTTATTATTTAACCATTTTATTAGGCTTCTCTGGGCAAATGTTTTCCCAGACTTACCAGCTTACAGGCAATCCTGTAAATACCACCGGTTGGGATCTCGTTTCGAATGCTGCCGTTAGTGGTGATTTTGTAAGACTTACCACAGATAACACCAGCCTCTACGGAGCTATAAAACTAGCTACCCCCATTACATTAAGCTATTGTGATAAATGGAAGGTAGAATTTGATTTTAGAATTGATGGTAATGGAACCGCTCAATATGGAAGAGGTGACGGCTTTACCTTCTGGTATCTTGCCAATCCCCCTACAGGATTCGTTTCAGGAGGAGGTTTGGGAGTTCCCGGAAATGCGTCAGGGCTGATGGTTGGTTTTGATATTTTCAACAATACCACGGAAGGCCAGATGAGCAAAGTACACCTTTTATACGGAACAAATGATACTGCCGGAAACAATATCGAATTTAACAATACTCCCGGAAGTACATTTCACTCTCCGGACCTGAATCCTACACAGCCATTCGTAGGACCGGAATTTAAACATGTAGAAGTAAACGGAGAAACAGATCTTACCAATCCCGACAGATGGATTATTAAAATCAAAATCAACGGCGTACAGATTGTTGATCAATCCTTCGCTCCTTCCGGAGGGGCAGTAGGAATGTCTCAGGGATATTTTGGATTTTCAGCTGCCACCGGAGGTGCAAGTGCCAGACATTCTATTAAAAATGTAAAGGTTTATGTAGATAAAGTTCCTATCCTCAGCAATACGGTAACACCTTTTGTCTGCACCAATCCCGCTACAGGAAACGGCTTTGTTGACCTTACTGCCTACAATTCCCAGTTTGTTAACAACCCCGGCAATTATGTTTTCACTTATTATGTATCGGGAAGTTCAACCCCTATCGCCAATCCATCCAACTTTCAGTATTCGGGAAACACAACAATCAAAGTGGTTATCAAAGATCCAAGCTCTACCCTGTGTGACAACGGGGATGGCGTCATACAATTGAACCCTACGCCATTCGCTGCATCTGACGCTACACTTATCGGATGTAATAATAACAATGCGGGAACCGCAACATTTGATCTTACCACTGCAGCAGTTACCACCATTCTCGGATGCACCAAAGAGTTTTACAACACCATGTATGACCTCAATAACGGGATCAATCAGATAACCAACCCGACTGCTTACCCTTCAGGAGCTGCAACCCTGTTTGTAAAGGTAACCACTCCTCAGGGATGCGTAAGCACATCAAAAATAACACTAAGCCTTCATCCAACAGTAACCGTAACGGATGCTTCTTTAAGATCATGCTTCCTTGAGACCAATCCTTCACTGGGAACATTCAATCTGAGCAATGCTACCGTAACCACAGTAACAGGAGCCACTAAAAAATACTACCCTTCCCTGACAGATGCTATTGACGGAACCAATGAAATCTTAAATTTCCTTGCCTATACAGCACCAAGTGGTGTAATCTATGTGAAAGTTTTCAATACACAGGGATGCTACTCCATTGCAAAGGTTACCCTGACTGTTATTGCTCCTGTAACATCCAATGTTTTAGAAGATAAGATCATCTGTATTGAAGATAAAACAACACTGGACGCAGGACCCGGCTTCGCCAGCTATGAATGGAGCACCGGAGCAACCACAAGGTCTATCAGCAACGTAGGAGTTGGAACATATTGGGTAAAGCTGAACACAGGAGGTTGTATCACCACACAAACCGTAAAGGTTTATGCTTCCGAACAGCCGGTAGTCACAAGTATTGACATTTCAGGAAGCACCGTGACCGTTTTCACCAATGGCGGAACTCCTCCTTATCAATATTCTATGGACAATATAAATTGGCAGGAATCCAATATCTTCACCAATGTAGCCAGAGGAGAAACTAAAATATATGTTAAAGACAGCTATGATTGTGATCCTATTGTCATTAATATTACCGTACCCAATCTTATTAACGTGATTACTCCAAACGGAGACGGAGTAAATGATGCTATTGATTATTCCGCACTGGCAGGAAAGCTCAATCTGGAAATAGGAATATTTGACAGATACGGATACAAACTCTTCCAGGCAGACAAAACCAACAAATACAGATGGGACGGAACAACAAACGGAAGCAAAAAAGTTCCTACCGGAAATTACTGGTATTCCATCACATGGAATGAAAATAACAAAAACAGCACCCCAATAAAATTCTCTGGATGGATCATGGTAAAGAATAGAGAATAATTCATCATTATCAGTTTTAATATTTGAAATCACTTCGGAAACGGGGTGATTTTTTATTGGGTTAAAAAAATTCAGTCCGGGATAAAAGCTGCTGATTTAGCCGGAAACCGGAAGAGAAAGTTATAAAGGTCTTCAATGCAATAAATACGGATTGTTATTCATTTTATGACATTAAAATTTTAGTGGCATTCAGTACCTATAACTAAAAATAACTTGCAGACTCCTAGGCCTGAGGCACATAAAGTAAAAACCCGGAGCATTTTAACTCCGGATTGAATATTTATTTCCCCAATGATATGATTAATTTTCTTAAGAACTAGGAGCCCAAAAAGACCATTTCTGCCCATTAAAAATAATAAGCCGATACCTAGACGGGTCCGTACCCGGTTTCAGAAAAGCAATCATTCCCGGCGCTGGATTTTTAATCGCTGTATAATCACTCACAATAGGCAATACCATTGCTTTATTTGAGGATTCAAGGATTAATATTCCATCTGCAGCACTGGCATTCGCCCCTATAATAACTTTTGCAGAAGAAACATCTGTGAGCGAAGCCTGAGCAGTCTTCACAATATTTTCCACAGCACTGCTATAGCCGGATTGCCCACTTAGATCAGTCCAGCTTGGTGAAGTATTATTGGTATTCTTCACTTTAACCTTATACTCTGTATTCCCGGAAACATCAAATATAATGGTACCCGGCTTAGACTGCGCTGAATTATCTGCTGGCAGAGTTTCTACATACGGAACAACAATTCCTTTATTCTGTGAGGCAGCAAAATCTAAAAGTACTGACGTTTTATCAGCCGCAGTACCCGCATCACCCCCCAGTACAACCTGAGATTTCACCAAACCGGAAAGCAGCAGAGAAATTATAATGCTATTTTTCATTTTTAATAACTTTAAATTATTGATAAACTATTTCAAATACTACGGACAACTTTCTGTGCTAAAGCATCGCCACCCTGTGGAAGTTCCGTTTATATTAATTTTCAGACATCCTTTTCCACTATTTTCATCCCCGTCGAAAACCATCATTCCTATCTGTGGATTGGAAATTGCTGTTTCAGGACTATCTATCCTGTTGATGACAAAGCCTTTTGTTTTGCTTTCTAACACAGTAAATGCACCTTCTCTTATCATAGGCCAGTTTCCTCTATCAACCCCTGCCCTGCCTAAACTGGTTATTCCGTATTTTGACGGATTAGAGCCTATAGCAGCTGTTCCGGGATTTTCATAGCAGCTTGCACATCTGTTTACTGTTATCGTTCCTGTTGCATTCACAGTTCCACACCCTCCTGTAAGAGGTATTGAATAATTAAACGTTCCGGTAGCAGTTGGTGTACCTGAGATTGTGATTGTATTTGATGCCCAGGCTGCTGTTACACCTGCAGGAAGACCGGTAGCTGTTCCTATCCCGGTTGCTCCTGTAGTTGTAAAGGTAATATTGGTCATTGCAGTATTTACACATGCTGTTTGGTTTGGTGCCGTTGATGTTGCTGTATTATTAGCATTAACTGTAAGTGTTGCCTGTGCATTGGCCCCGCAGCTGTTATTTGCATTGGAAAATACTACTTTGAAAATATACCCGCTCATAGCAGCTGTAACAGAGTTCAGAGTAAGTGTTGTACTGCTTCCACTTGCCAGAGCGGTACCACTTGATCCGGAATGGGTAACCCCTGCCGGAAATGTAAATGAAGATACATTGGTGAAAGTAGAACCGGAATTTGAACTTACCATCCAGACATAATCTGTGTTTGTGGGTGTACCGGTTACTGTTGCCGTCGCAGAAAAGGATGTATTCGCTCCGACACATACCGTCCGGTTAACCGGCGCTGTTGTAACCGAAATAGTAGAGGCTGCTGTTGATGAACCTATACCTTGTCCCACATCGGAGGATCCATCCGTATTATTGGCTACTCCGGCAGTACCTGAAGAATTAGATGTATTCGGATTCACCAATTCCGGAACACCGTTGGCCCCAGCCAGCGTACTGATAATCTGTGCCTGAGTTCCGGTTGTTACACCGTCAGCTTTTACTGCGATCCTGCCTTCAGAATTTAAATGAGCCAGTGTAACATTTTCTGACCCTTCTATAGCATCAGGACAACCATCATTATCACTGTCTGTATCCAGATAATCGGGAGTTCCATCACCATCAGTATCTAAGGTTCCGCAAGGAGCTGTAAAAGTTATATCATCTATTGCAAAATCATTTTCAGATAAATTCGTACTCTCATTAAGAAGTTCTATTTTATAGGCACCGCTTGTCGTTGGCGTAAAGCTGAGCGAAGTTTGAAGCCAGTTGGTACCTCCTCTCATTCCTGTTGTAGTTGTAGCCAAAACTGTATTATTGGACACTGAAGATACTCTGATTCTGATATTAAATCCTGAACTAGCGAAAGTTGTGAGAGCCGCCGCATGCCAAAAAGCATACGTATAGGTAATTCCAGCTGTAAGATTTACATTTTGTCCATAAAACACCGCACGGGCAGTATATCCATTAACGGCTAAATAAGCATCTGTACTGGTCCCGGTAGTATGGCCGTTATAATTCCAAAGTCCAGGATTATTATGGGGCTGTGGTACAGCATTACTAATGACAGCATAATCTCCTGACAAATTTAAACGTCCGGTTCTAAAAGTATATCCATTTCCAGGCGGAACGGCCAAATTACGATTACTAGAAGTTGTACCAAAAGTTCCATTAAACTCACCATTTACTAAATTACCACATCCTTCATCAGCATCAAGTATACCATCATTGTCATCATCCAGATCAACAGTATTAGCAACCCCGTCTCCGTCAGTATCCTGCGCTTTTACAGCAACTGTTCCTAAAAGCATAGCTGCCAGAAAGAAAAATAAAATCGAAAGTTTTTTCATTGTATGTATTTATTGTATTCATCTATGTTTTTTAAACCTTCCTTATGTTGTATAAAACTCCAAGACTCCAAAGCATTCAGAAATACTCGGCAAAAAAACATAAGCTATATAGGGATTAAGGTATATTGAAAGTACTATATAAAGGAGCTACAGTATAAGTTTCACAAAATTAAAAACACAAACACAATGAGCATATGATAAACACACTCGATTACACTCTTTTGTACACTCAATGATACTAGCTCCGTTAATTAATAGGAAAAACCAGAATAAGAAGATTTTATAATCAGAAAGTTTTTACACTTTAATTCCTTCCTGTTTTAATTAACAGATATTTTATTTTAAGCTTATTTATTCACATTCAATTCTTAAATTTGTCCTATGAATTATTTGGAAGCTTTAAGCAGAAGATATTCTGTGAAGAAATTTAACCATGAGATTATTCCTCAGGAAACCCTGCATAACATTCTTGAATCAGGAAAACTGTCGGCCAGCTCACTGGGACTTCAGCCTTACAAAATTTTTGTTGTTGAAAGTGAAGAAATGAAGCAGAAATTAGTCCCGGCGTTCTATAATCCTTCTCAAATTTCTACATGCTCCCATCTCATCGTGATCATTTCTAAGAAAACCATTGAAGAAAACTACATCCGGGGATATTTCAACCATATTTCTGAAGTAAGGGAAACTCCTGTAGAAAATCTTGATCTTTTTAAAAAAAGTATTACCCAGCATATCAGCCAGAAAACCCAGGATGAAATTTTTACATGGGCAGAAAAACAGTCTTATATCGTTTTGGCCAATCTTATGTATGCTGCCGCTATCGAGAATATTGACTCATGCCCTATGGAAGGCTTCCGGCAGGATGTGATAGAAGAAATCCTGAATATCAATCCCGCCACTGAAAAAGTAACCGTTACCCTCGCTTTAGGGTACCGCTCCGAGGACGATCACTTCCAACACATGAAAAAAGTACGAAAACCAAACGAAAAATTGTTTAAATTTATTTGATATTAAACGATTGTACCTAAAGCAAGCATATGATAAAAGCGGATGTATTAGTAATTGGTTCCGGTATCTCGGGACTTTCTTATGCCATAAAAGTTTCTGAACAGCTTCCTGATGCCAAAATCATCATCGTAACCAAATCTGACGAGGACGAAAGCAATACAAAATATGCACAGGGCGGACTGGCCGTGGTCACCGATTTCAAAAACGATAATTTCGACAAACATATTGAAGATACCATGCGTGCCGGCGATGGCGAAAATAAAAGGGATGTAGTGGAAATGGTGGTAAAGGAAGCGCCTGCAAGATTCAATGAAATTGTGGAATGGGGCGCCAATTTCGACATGAAAAACGGGAAATTCGCGCTGGGAAGAGAAGGCGGACATACGGAGAACCGTATTGTACACCACAAAGACATCACCGGATTTGAAATTGAAAGAGCCTTGCTGGAAACAGCCAACAGCAGCCCTAATATTGAAATCCTGGATCATCATTATGTTATAGACATCATCACCCAGCACCATGTTCCGGGAAAAGAACTGAACGAAGGTGATATCCACTGTTATGGTGCTTACATTCTTGATGAAAAATCAAAAAGAATCAAGAAAATCACCTCAAAAATCACTTTGGTTGCTACCGGAGGAGCCGGACATGTTTACAAAAACACAACCAATCCTACAATTGCCACCGGTGACGGAATTGCTTTTGTTGCCCGTGCCAAAGGAAAGGTTTCCAACATGCAGTATTATCAGTTTCACCCAACCGCACTTTACAGTAAGATTGATGGTATGCTTTTTCTGATTTCAGAGGCGGTGCGTGGAGACGGAGCTAAATTAAGAACAAAAAAAGGCGAAAAATTCATGCACAAATATGATGAGCGTGAAGAACTGGCCTCCAGAGATATTGTGGCAAGAGCCATTGACAATGAAATGAAGATTTCCGGGGACGAATATGTCGGCCTGGACTGCCGCGAAATGGATCATGAAAAATTCCTGGAACACTTCCCGAATATTTATAAAAAATGTAAAGATGAAGGAATAGACCCGTTCACACAGCTGATTCCTGTAGTTCCTGCCTGCCATTATCTGATGGGGGGCATTGAAGTAGACAGAGACGGGCAGTCCTCCATAAGAAACCTTTTTGCGGTAGGTGAATGCACCAATTCAGGGCTTCACGGTGCCAATAGGCTTGCTTCAAATTCGTTACTTGAAGGCTTGGTTTTCGGGCACAATGCAGCTATGAAAACAGTAGAACTGCTAAATGAAAACAACTTCAATTTTGATGACCTGAAAGCGGTACCGGAATGGGATGAGGAGGGCATGAAAATTATGGATGAAATGGTTATCATCAGCTATCTCAGAAAACAGCTTCAGGAAATGATGAGTGACCTGGTAGGTATCGTGAGAAGCAACAGACGTTTAAATATGGCACTCCAGAAGCACCAGGAGATTGCTGCTGCTGTGGATGAAATTTACCGTTATTCCATTCTTTCTCCTCAACTGTCAGAATTAAGAAACCTCACCACCGTTGCCCACCTCATCATTACCGAATCTATGGAAATGAAAGAAAATAAAGGAGCATTTTACAATAAAGATCTAGCCTAAACAACAGAATATCATGAAAAGACCCAGCTACGTTACCGATAAAGCATTAAAAACATTTATAAAAAACGCACTTGAAGAAGACATTCAGGATGGCGACCACTCTACTCTTTCCACAATTCCCCAGGATCTTCAACAAAGCGCAAAGCTTTTAGTAAAACAGGATTGTATTCTGGCAGGAGTAGAATTGGCAGAAATTATTTTTAAAACTTTTGATAAAAATCTGAAAGTTGAAACCTTCATCAAAGACGGAGCTGCCACAAAGGTAGGAGATATTGCCCTTATTGTAACCGGAAGCGCAAGGTCTATCCTTTCCACCGAAAGACTCATCCTGAACTGTATGCAGCGAATGAGCGGAATTGCTACTTTAACCCACGAGTGGGACTCAAGGCTGGTAGGAACAAAAACCAAACTTCTGGATACCAGAAAAACAACCCCTAATTTCAGAATATGTGAAAAATGGGCAGTAGCCATAGGCGGAGGAACCAACCACAGATACGGATTGTATGACATGATTATGCTGAAAGACAATCACATCGACTACAACGGAAGCATTACCAATGCTGTGAAAATGGCTAAAGACTACATCAAAACCCATAAGAAAAAACTGAAAATTGAGGTAGAAACAAGAAATCTTAACGAAGTTCAGGAAGCTATTAACGCAAAAGTTGACAGGATCATGCTTGACAATATGGATGTTCCCACCATGAGACAGGCTGTTGAAATGATCAACGGATTATGTGAATCTGAAGCATCCGGCGGAATTACCCGCGAAATGTTAAAAGAAATAGCCTCTACCGGAGTTACATTTATCTCTGCCGGAGCCCTTACTCACTCGGCTGAGAATATCGATTTGAGTCTCAAAGCCGTGAAATAGCGTTATATTTTTAATAAAAAGAGTCCCTATTTGTTAAAAATTCAACAATATGATTTTTTTCATGTAAAAATTCAATTTTTATTTATTCAATTGAAAATCAGCAAATTAAATCTTATTAAGATTTAGTAAAAATTAACATTGAGTTAATAATAGTTAAATTTTATTTTGCGAATTTTGCAGAAAATTAAATCTAATTATTACTAACGATTATGAAATTAATCAACAAATCGATGCTGTCTGCAGTAATCACACTTTCTACAGCCAGTGTCTATTATGCTCAACAAGTTCAGGATACGGTAAAAACCAAATCCAATGACATTGAACAAGTTGTAATCACCGGTGTTGCCGATATCGCTAAAGATAGAAAAACTCCGGTAGCAGTTTCAACAATCAAAGAAGCTCAGATTGTTGAAAGATTAGGAAACCAGGAATTTCCAGAGATTTTGAAAACAACTCCATCTATCTACGCTGTGAAAGGCGGCGGTGGTTTTGGTGACGGAACGATGAAAGTTAGAGGTTTTGACACAAATAATACTGCAGTAATGGTTAACGGTGTTCCGATCAACGGAATGGAAGACGGAGCTGTATATTGGAGTAACTGGTTGGGAATGTCTGATGTTACTTCTGCCATGCAGATTCAGAGAGGTCTGGGATCATCCAAACTTGCTATTGCTTCTGTAGGGGGAACAGTAAACATCGTAACGAGAGCTGCTGACAAAAAAAGAGAAGGAAATGTAACAGTAGGATTAGGTAATGATGGATATCTGAAAACCTTATTCTCTTACAACACAGGTAAATCTGCCAACGGATGGTCTACATCATTCTTGATGTCCAGAACTGCAGGTTCAACTTATATTGATGCAAGTAAATTTGAAGCCTATAACTATTATATTGCTTTAGGTTACCAGCCAAACGCTAAACACGACTTCCAGTTTACGTTTACAGGAGCTCCACAATGGCATATGCAGAACTTCCAGAGTTCAATTGCCAACTTTATTAAATACGGAAATGGTGTAGACGAACCAAACAGAAGATACAACTCTAACTGGGGATACATGGAAGGAGAGGTAATGTCTCAGTCTATCAACTTCTACAGTAAGCCGGTTGCATCCATAAACTGGGATTGGAAAATCAGTGAAAAATCCAAATTATCATCAGTAGCTTATGCTTCTTGGGGACGAGGAGGTGGAAGTGGTGTTATTGGAGCTATCTGGAATGGAAAGTATGACAGCAAGGGTCAGAAAATATATTCCAACATCAACAATCTACCTAAAACACAAGACGGTTTAATTCGTTTCGATGATATTAAAGCTTGGAACCAAGGTAAACCAGTAACTGATTTCGGACCTGATAATGCAACTCCAGGCGTTGCCAACAGAAATAATGGTCTTGTAAGAAGAGCAAGTATCAATTCACACGACTGGTACGGATTCCTTACCAATTTCCAGCATAAAATCAATGATAACTGGAATTTCTCAGTCGGATTGGATGCTAGATATTACTATGGGTATCATCCAGGTGTTCTTACGGATCTTTGGGGAAATTCAAAGTACATTGAAAAAGATAACATGAATATTCCTGGAGGATATGATGTAACTGCAGTACAAAAGCCTGTTCCATCTGCCAATCCTTTTGTAAAAGCGGTTAAAGATGATAGTCAGATTGTTTATCGTAACTATAACGGAGAAGTTCTTTGGGGTGGAGTTTTCGGACAATTGGAATACTCTAATGATAAAATCTCCGCATTCATTCAGGGATCTGCTTCAGAACAAGGATTCAGAAGAATAGACAACTGGATTGTGGACGGTGTAACAAAACAGCTGGGACAGACTGTTAACAGAAAAACGGATATGAAATACATGTTCGGATTTAATGCAAAAGGAGGTATTAACTATAATATTGATAACCAACACAACGTTTTTGTTAACGTAGGTTATTATTCAAAGCAACCTCTTTATAATGCAGTTTACAACGGTCCCCTTTCAGACGGAAGAGCAACAGGTAACCAACAGCTTGTAAACCCGTTACTAACTAATGAAAAAATTGCATCCGCAGAAGTAGGCTATGGATTCAGAAGTGGAATTTTCAATGGTAATGTGAACCTTTATTACACATCTTGGAAAGACAGATACCAGAGATTCACCAATCTTCCAAACATTCCAATCGATCCTTCCATGCCAGCAACAAATCCAGGAAATTCATATAACAGACCTTATGCAAACGTTACAGGAATTCATGAAATTCACATGGGTGTTGAATTTGAAGGAAACTTAAAACTTACTAATTACCTTACTATTAACGGGATGCTATCTCTTGGTGACTGGTTCTATAAAGGAAATCCTACCGGAAACCTATACGACGAAAACGGAACTCCAATTCTTCTTAACGGCAAGTCTGATGTAGTTCTGGCTTTTGACAAACTAAAAACATCTGATGCAGCACAAACAACTGCCTCTTTAGGATTTACATTAAAACCCGTTAAAGATTTAAGCGTATTTGCAAACTGGAACTATTACAGCAACTATTATGGTTTAGTGAACTTTAACGCTGACTATCTTGTAGCAGATGACGGATCAATTTCAAGAAATGCTCAGAAAGGAGCTCTTAAATACCCAAGCTATAACTTATTTGACCTAGGTCTATCTTATGCATTCAACCTGAAAAACGGACATAAGCTTATCCTGACAGGTAATGTTTATAACCTTCTTGATACTACTTATATCTCTGACGGTAAATCATCAAACCACGTAAAAGATCTTGCTGATTTCAAAGATATTAAAACCGGAGGTGTTGTAACTTCTACGGCTCAACAGCAATATGATGCTTACAGAAACAATCCACTAAACTTCTACAAAGGTTTAGATACCAGCAACACTGTTTATTTCGGCTTCGGAAGAACATGGTCTGCATCAATCTCATATAGATTCTAATATTATAGATTTTATACCTATCAAATCCCGGCTTTTCGCCGGGATTTTTGTTATATTTGTGTACAAAAAAATTGATTATGGATTTTTACAAAATTTTACTTAATGCCCACAAAGGATTCGGGTATCTTGAGCTTCTTTTAGTAGCATTATTTATTATTGCGCTTTTAGCAACCATGTTCGGCTTCAGTGGCAAAGTGAACAAATTTTTGAAGAAGACCACGCTCTTTACGATGATCTTCTTCCACATTCAATTTCTTCTGGGAATCATCATGCTGATAATTAATTTCACAAAAGGAATGGATATGGGCTCTGTGATGAAAAATGCAGATTTAAGATTTCAATATGTAGAACATCCGTTTTCAATGCTTATTGCAGCCGTATTGATGACCATTATCAACAAAAAGGTAAAATCCAATGATACCATTTCTTTGGGAATTGTGATCATGGGTCTTATTGCGGCAGGTCTATTTGCATTCGCATTCCCATGGACAAGAGTCTTCGGGGCTTAAAACATAAAAATAAGTTATCATTTATGAGTTAACTTTTTAATAGTTTAATCTTTAAATTTTTTAATTAAATCAATGAAAGTAGCTGTAGTAGGTTCAACAGGAATGGTTGGACAAGTTATGCTTAAAGTTTTGGAGGAGAGAAACTTCCCTGTAACAGAATTAATTCCGGTAGCATCCGAAAAATCTGTAGGCAAGAAGGTGAAGTATAAACAGAAGGAATTTACGATTGTAAGCATGAAGGACGCTATAGCTGCCAAACCTGATATTGCTATTTTCTCTGCCGGAGGCTCTACTTCCCTGGAATTTGCTCCTCTTTTTGCAGAAGCAGGAACAACGGTTATCGACAATTCTTCAGCCTGGAGAATGGACCCGGATAAAAAACTGGTTGTTCCGGAAATCAATGCCAATGTACTGACCAAAGAAGACAAGATCATTGCCAATCCGAACTGTTCCACCATTCAGCTGGTGATGGTTTTAGGACCTTTGAATAAAAAATATGATCTTAAAAGAGTAATCGTTTCCACTTACCAATCGGTAACAGGAACCGGTAAAGCGGCTGTAGACCAGCTGAATTCAGAGATCAGCGGAGATGATTCCATAGCCAAAGTATACCCTTACCAGATCTTTAAAAATGCTCTTCCTCACTGTGATGTATTCAGTGATGATGATTATACCAAAGAAGAGATCAAGCTGATGAAGGAACCTAAGAAAATTTTAGGGGATGATACCTTCAATCTGACGGCAACTGCAGTGAGAGTTCCGGTACAGGGTGGCCACTCAGAAAGTGTGAATATTGAGTTTGAAAATGAATTTGATCTTGACGAAGTAAGAAAAATCTTATCGGAAACCCCGGGTGTAATCGTTATGGATAACGTAAAAAATAACGAATATCCAATGCCGCTCTATTCCGAAGGTAAAGACGAAGTTTTCGTAGGCAGGATAAGACGTGATCTTTCACAGCCCAAGACGCTCAACCTCTGGATTGTAGCAGACAATCTGCGGAAAGGAGCAGCAACGAACGCTGTACAGATTGCAGAATACTTAGCAGCCAACAACTTAGTTTAAACTAACAAAATAAAAAAGAGTCTCAAAATTGAGATTCTTTTTTTTATCAAACCTATGGATAACAAGAAGAAAAACAATAAAGATAAAATAGGCTTTCAAAAACTAATTGCTGTTTTTGGTGTCATTCTTTTCATCGGAAAGATTATCGCATGGAAGCTCACGAACTCAGATGCTGTATTTTCAGATGCCATGGAAAGTATCGTGAATGTAATCAGTGCATTTATGGGCCTCTACTCTCTTTATCTTGCCGCAAAGCCCAAAGACGAAGACCACCCTTACGGCCACGGAAAAGTAGAATTTGTTACTTCCGGTATAGAGGGAGCACTCATTGCCATTGCAGGCATGATGATTATTTATGAAGGAGTTCACAGTCTTATTGTCGGAAAAACTCTTGATAAGCTGGATCTGGGGATATGGATTATAACCGCAACAGCTGTTGTCAATTATCTTCTGGGCTATATTTCCATTAGGAAAGGACAGGCAGAAAATTCACTGGTGCTTATTTCTTCCGGAAAGCATCTTCAGTCTGATACCATAACCACTCTTGGCGTAGTGGCCAGCTTAGTCATTGTATATTTTACCAAAATTTATTGGCTGGACTCAGTGGTAGCTCTTGTCTTTGGGGTTTACATTATTTTTGTAGGCTATAAAATTGTGAGAAAATCCTTAAGCGGGATTATGGATGAGCAGGATCCGGAACTTCTTAACCAGATCATCAGGGTTTTGGAAGAAAACAGGAAAACAGAATGGATTGACGTTCACAACATGAAGATCCAGCAATTCGGAGCTTCTCTTCATATTGATGCTCATATTACTTTACCATGGTATTACAGCCTCCGCGATGCCCATAACGAGATGGAGAAAATGATCGTTCTTCTTGCCAGAAATATCAAAAGAAATATCGAATTCAATTTTCATATGGATGATTGCAAAACCATCTCATGCACGGTCTGCCAGATCAAAGACTGCCCGGTCCGCGAAAAAGACTTTGTAAAAAGGGTGAAATGGACGCCTGAAAATGTAACAAGTGTTGATAAGCATTCTGTGGAATGATCATAAGCAACAGGTTCCTTTCTCAGCCTTCTTTCCCTATAAGCATCTGTCTTCTGTAATAAAATACCGGAACAATCAGCAGCAGAGTCATAGGCTGAATAACGAACCTTCTCATATAAAAAGAAAAAAGATACCCTATATTGAAACGGTCGTAGATACAGTAAAGATAGATAGGAAATGTAATAACAAAGATCATCATGATCAGAAGAGCTCCCTGCATCGTCCAGTCCCGTTTTTTAAACAGACACTGAATGATCAGACAGGAAAAAAGCAGATTCAGTAAAAACCTGAAAAGGTGTGATATGATCAGCTTTCCCCATTCAAACTGTGGAAATTCAATATTCTTATTCGCTTCATGAAAATAATCCAGAAAAGGATCATAAAAAATCTGCCCTTCAAGCAGCCTCACACCTGCAAGGCCGCAGATTCCCATTATTACCAGCAGCCAGTTAAGAATTTTCATGTTTTAAAGCAAAAAATTTAATCCATATCAGCCAAAGGATCACCACCGTACCATAGATCATGGCAGGAAAAACAAAATCATGAAACATTTTCCCATATTCAGGATGATCAGTCATTACAATATTCAGGGCTGCAATTCTTATGAGGTTCATTACGTACAGCAAAACGAGGCCGGCAAGAGCAAACACAAACGTTTTAGCCCGCTTATAAAAAGCAAATACAAAAGCCACAAACAAAATCATTACAGAAACGGCATTACAGCCTTCTACCATTCTGGTTGCATAGTCTTTTTTTACATAAAACCAGACCTGTTCATTTTTGATATCGTCATAAAGACGTGTCGGATACCCCAGCGCATTCTGGATGCTGCTTACCTGCCCGGCAATCATTCTTGAAAAAAGATCAAGACCGTCCTCTTTTCCGCTGTTCAGATAAAACTGATACGCAAAAAGCAGCACCATATAGATGATGATGAATCTCAGCAGAATATGTAAAACAGGTTTAAAATCCTTTAGCATACTGCAAAGATAGAAATTAGGGTGAAAATGAAGAGGAAAAGTTAAGGTTTTGGTAATGAAACATCGAAGCAGAAAGATAAAAAAATACAGAAGCCTTTGAATCAAATAAAATCTCAACCCATATATACAACCCTGATAATCTATACCTTACAACAACCACAACCCTTCATCCGGGAATTATTCTCTACTCACAGTAAATTAGTATATTTGTTCCATATTATGACTTCCAAAAACGCAAAACGATTTTTTGAAAATTATCTGGGTGAACCTTCTTCTGAGTTTATTACACTGGCTCAAAGCGGCTCTGCGAGAATGAATTTTCTGGCAGCATCCGGAACCCGAAAATATATTGTAACCAGCAATGATAATATTCCGGAGAATGAAAGTTTTCTTTATTATTCTGAAATTTTTTCTGAACTCAATCTTAATACACCTAAAATATTTGCTGTTTCTGATGACAGAAGGATGTATGTGCAGGAATATCTCGGGCAAAATACGTTTTCAGAGCTTATTACCAGAGAGGGGCTTTCTGACCGGGTACAACGGCTGGTAAAGCAAACTCTGGAAAAACTTTTCCAGCTTCAGAAGCTTACCCAGGGAAAAATAGACTTCTCTAAAACTTTTGAATATGAAAATTATGATGAACTTCCGGTAATTCATGATCTGTACTACTTTAAAAACTTTGTTGCAGATGTGCTTGAGCTGGAATACAAAAAGTCTGCTTTACTGAAAGAGTTCAAGCAAATTGCCGCACTTATTGAAACCCTGGAACCCAAAGGGATTATGATCCGTGATTTTCAGGCCAGGAATATCATGGTGAATGAAAATGATCAGGTATCTTTCATCGATTATCAGTCTGCCATGAAAGGACCGCTGATGTATGATGTGATCTCTTTTCTTTTTCAGGCCAAAGCCAATTTTCCGGAAGATTTTAAAAACAAAATGCTTGATTTTTATATTTCATTGTTTGAAAACACAGAAACCCAACTTCAACTAAAAAATTCGGTAAAACCAATGCAGATGATGAGATTTTTGCAGGTACTTGGTGCTTACGGGTTTAGAGGACTAATTCAACGGAAACAGCATTTTCTGGCCAGCCTGGAAACAGGTATCAGAAATATTGCCCGCTTCGCAGAATCCTGGGAGCAGATGGATGGCTATCCTGAACTGAAAAAAGTGATCAAACAATTAACAACTGAGGATACAAAATTAAAAATTAATGTAATTTTAAACCATTAAGAATCTTTATTCATAAATATTACAAGAAACTCTGAATAATTCTGGTTAATAGAAATCTTAACTTTCCTTACAACATAATCAACCTTAATGGTTCAAATAAAAAAAGAAGAAATGCTACACATTGACATACACAGTTTTTCGTACAAAAAAGGAGGAATTCCTAAAGACGACTCCGGAAACGGGGGCGGCTTCACTTTCGACTGCAGAGGAATTCTGAATCCCGGAAGAATTGAAGAATATAAATCCCAGACCGGAAATGATCCCGGTGTTCAGGAATATCTGGAAACCCAGACCGAAATGCCCAAATTTCTTGAACTGGTAAAAAATATCATTTCGATCAATATCGATAATTACCTGGAAAGAGGATTTGAAAATCTTCAGATCAGTTTCGGATGTACCGGAGGGCAGCACAGATCTGTGTACTCAGCAATCAAAATCGCCGAATTTATCCGTGAGAAGTATCCGGAAGGCACAGAAATAAGTCTTCACCATGACGAACAGCACCACCTCAACATTAACAACCAGTAATAGGCAATAAGTAGTTTTATTTGCGATTATTCATTACCTATTATCCATCACTTATTACCTATACTATGAAGGCTCTCATTTTCGCAGCAGGAAAAGGAACAAGACTAAAACCTTTTACAGATCATCACCCAAAAGCTTTGGCTAAAGTAAATGATGTACCTCTTCTGGAAAGGAACATCCAATACCTGAAAAGCTTCGGAATCACCGATTTTGTAATTAATATTCATCATTTTGGGGATCAGATTATTGAATTTTTAAATAAAAACAGTAATTTCGGATGCAGCATTGAAATCTCTGATGAACGAGAAGAGCTGCTGGAAACCGGAGGCGGCTTGATTTTTGCCAGAAAATTCCTCGATCATGGGGAAGATTTTCTGATTATGAATGCGGATATTTTAACGGAAATCAACATCAATGCACTGGTAGAATACCACAAAAAGATAAAAGATTTTGCTACATTAGCAGTTTCAGACCGGGAAAGCTCGAGAAAACTTCTCTTCAACAATGATATGGTTTTGAGAGGCTGGCTGAATGTACAGACTGGAGAGCAGAGACTTGCAGAATTCAACAAAGGTTTTAAACCTCTTGCCTTCAGCGGCATTCACTGTATCAATCCCGTTATCTTTGAAAAAATAAAAAGAACCGGCAAATTCTCTGTTATGGAAGAGTATCTTGATCTTATGCAAACCGAACATATCCACGGTTTTGTACATAACAGCATCCTGGTGGATGTAGGAAGACCAGAATCTGTAATAGAGGCCGAAAAACATTTTAAATAATTTTGCAATGGAAATAGATGGAACCAGAGATGAAAGTTTAGTAAATCCGGAACTTGATATTAACGAAACAAAACTACACAACAGTTTCAGACAGAAAACCTGGGATGAAACCATTACCAAAGACAGCTGGATGGTTTTCAAAGTAATGGCGGAATTTGTGGATGGTTATGAAAAACTGGCTAAAATAGGCCCGTGCGTATCTATATTCGGTTCTGCAAGATTGAAGCCTGAAAGCCAATATTACGAAATGGCTGTAGAGATTGCTGAAAAAATCACCAAACTGGGCTTCGGAATCATTACCGGAGGCGGACCGGGAATCATGGAAGCAGGAAATAAAGGTGCTTCCAATGCTCACGGAAGATCCATAGGACTTAATATTGATCTGCCGTTTGAACAACATTTCAATCCGTACATCAATAAATCATACTCTATGAATTTTGACTACTTTTTCGTACGAAAAGTAATGTTTGTAAAGTATTCTCAAGGTTTCGTAGTAATGCCGGGCGGTTTTGGAACCCTGGATGAGCTTACGGAAGCAATGACCCTTATCCAGACCAATAAAATAGGAAAATTCCCGATTGTTCTTGTAGGAAGCGAATTCTGGGGCGGTCTGCTGGATTGGTTTAAAGCAACCCTGCTTAAAGAAGGAATGATCGCAACTGACGATCTTGACCTGTACAGGGTCGTAGACACCGCGGATGAGGCTGTGGCTCACATCAAAGCATTTTATGATAAGTATTCTGTGAATGTTAATTTTTAATTGGCATATTATTTGTGACTTATAGAATAAGCAAGTATGATTGTAAATCTATTAATTAAGATGAAAAAACTTTTATATATATCAGGAATTTTAACATTTTTTGTGTTAATGAGTTTTATGTATGTAGACTTTTTCTCTTCAATGACCAAAGTGGATTATATCGACGGAAGCAAAACATTGAAGTTTACCACAAAAATGAATACCAACCATATCTCTGATGCTATTAAAATCAATCCCAATACAGCCGGATTTGAAGCAGAAGTAAAAAAATATGTGAACAATAATTTTGATGTGTACATTAATGGGGCTCCGAAAACGATTACCTTCACAGGAAGCCAGGTCAGCGGAGAAACAGTATGGGTATATTTTGAAACCGGAGGTGTTTCAGATATTAATACCTTGAGGATTAAAAATACGATTCTTTTAAGCTCTTTTCCTAAGCAGAACAATGT
Source organism: Chryseobacterium indologenes (assembly GCF_001295265.1). Classification (GTDB taxonomy): domain Bacteria; phylum Bacteroidota; class Bacteroidia; order Flavobacteriales; family Weeksellaceae; genus Chryseobacterium; species Chryseobacterium indologenes_A. The sequence continues at coordinate 97,175 of NZ_LJOD01000004.1, forward strand.
AGTCAGCGTCTCTTACAAAGGAAGCCAGAAAGTAATGAGCTTCCAGCGGGGCAAGGAAGTGAATGAAGTATCGTTCTAAACAGAATAAATTAAATATAACCACTGCTGATGCGGTGGTTTTTTTGTGGGACTGTCTCGTCCTGAAAAAGGTTGACTAAAAAACCATAAAACCAGTCATCCTTATGAAATTAAAAAAAACATCTGCCCCTGTACAAGAATACAGTGAGGCATTCAAAAGGCAAGTTGTCTCTGAATATGAACGGGGATTATACACCAAATCCCAATTACAAACCCGGTATAATATTCGGGGTAATTCATGCATTTCGAGTTGGTTAATAAAATATGGTAACTTTACTTATGAAAAACAATTAAGTAAAGGCAGACCTATGAAAGATCCACAGAAGCAAAAGATTAAGGAGCTTGAAGCAGCATTAGCTAAAAAGAAAGAAGAACTTAAGGTGTTTAAGAAATTTATAGAAATAGCAGAGCGTGAACTCAAGATTGAAATTGTAAAAAAGTCTGGTTCCAATCAATCCAGGAAATAAGGTCAGGTACCAGGTTGTCTCTGGAAAGTGTCTGCCGATTGTTTGGATATAACAAACAAGCTTATTACAAAAGAACCACTCATCGCTCTTTAGCTAATAATGAGGAGGAGGTATTGGCAATGGTATTGTCAATTCGTAAAAAGATGCCTAAAATAGGAACCCGAAAACTTTATTTCTTACTTAAAAATGATTTCGAAAAGCAAAACCTTCGTATAGGAAGAGATCAGCTATTTAACATTTTAAGGGCCAATTATCTTTTAATACCCAGAAGACACAGTTACTTTAAAACAACCAACTCCAGACATTGGATGAAAAAATATCCCAATATTATTAAAGAGAAAGAGTTGCAATGTTCAGAAAAAGTCTGGGTTGCAGATATTACTTATCTGAAGACTAAAGATAAAAATTATTATCTTCATTTGATTACCGATGCTTATTCAAAGAAAATTGTAGGATATGAATTGAGTGATAATTTACAAACCAGTTCCACATTAAAAGCATTAAAGCAAGCCATAAATAGCCGGATATACAGGCATTGCTTAATTCATCATTCAGACCGCGGTCTGCAGTATTGCAGTAAAGAATATACACAAATATTAAAGAAAAGCAATATTCTTATCAGTATGACAGAAAACTCAGATCCCTATGAAAATGCGGTAGCTGAAAGAGTGAATGGTATTCTGAAATATGAATTTGGATTGATTGATACCTTTGAAGATTTTAAAAACCTCTCACGACAGCTTGACCAATCAATTTACTGTTATAATAATTTAAGACCTCTTTTTTCCTTAAATTATAATATTCCAAGCCAAGTACAAATGAAAAATAATGTGAAATTAAAGACCTATAAAAAAACAAAATCAGAATAGGAAAATTCCTACCCTGATTAAGTATATTTGAAGTATTAAACTAGTCAACCTTTTTCAGGACTAGTCATAAAATATTCTTATCTATTGATTATAGGGCCTGAATATTATCTAACTGAATTGTTGTCGTAACTCCACTTCCGTTTCCGGTATATTCAAACAGGATAAATCCGTTTCCTGTTAATGATGCCGGAATATTATAAGTACCTGCCGGTGCTAATGTTCCGTAACCACTTGTAGGGGTTTGCGGGATTGTGAATGCAGAAGTAATATCTACTTTTGTAGCAGCGCTAATATCTCCAAGCGGAGTATAGTTGGTAGTATAATATACTTTTAAAGCATTACCATTCCAGAATCCAACATTAACGTCAAATTTAAATTGGCTGGCTGCTGTAAAGTCAACCGGTACTGCAAAATAAGTTACATAGTTTCCAGAACCAGAATTCGCTCCTAACTGGATATATTTGTTACTGTTGAACGTTTTTAACTGCCAGTATCTGTTCCCTAACAGAGGATCATTTACATATTTAGGATATACCTCAAGGTTGGTAGGAGTAGTTGGGTAGCTTTCAAAGTCTTCAAGGAACGATCCTGAATAAGCAATTGCAGTTCCTCCTTTAGGCGGCGTTGCATCAATTCTATTTCCTTTAAAGTTAACATCTTTAGTATTTCTGATAAGCATCTGCCATGTTGAATTATAGCGGCTAACTACAAAGGTAATATCTCCGTTACCTGTTGGAACTAAACTAGCTCCTTCGGAGAAGAATCCTGAGTTTCTCAGCGTTGCAGAGCCCCCTGCAGCATCTTCCAATCCACGGTCTGTATCTACACCAGCACCTCCTACATAATCAATATATGTTTTATTAATAGGATAAATATCGTTAATAGAGAACTGTGCATTAGAAACTTTAACCAATGTATTGATGTACTGTTCACTCTTGGCAGCATTAAGGTCAGGTAATACCAATGGTTTAATATTAACAACCTCAAGGCCGTTACCTCCACAAACTCCGGAAACATATTTGCCTAATAAAGAAGCAGGAACTCTTCCGATGTTATAAGTAGGATCTACAGAACCAATTTTAACTGTTCCTCTGTCAAGTCCTAATCTTAAGCCTTTAGCGTTAATTCTGATGTGTGCCCCTACTGGGAAATCAGCATAGTTGCTGGATTTGTCAACTTCAATCTGAAGACCTGCCGTTGGGTTTTCCGGCTTATCCTGGAAAGAGATGGTTTTATAGAAGTTTCCGCTTTCATCAGAAGAAATCACATAACCGTCAAAGATCTGGTCTGTTTCAATTAGTTTATATCCGGTAGAAGGTGCCTGAGCTTTAAAATCTGCAAGCGAAATGTTTGGGGCTGCAAATTTATTCTCACACTGAATTGGAGGGGTATCCCACTCATCTTTTTGTACACAGGAGGTAATAGCCACTGCTGCAACTGCAATTCCTGTTACCGAACTTAAGTATTTCTTTATGTTCATTTTGATAATTTTTAAATTAATGTAATTGAATAGCCTGATTAAAATCTAAACTGTAAATTCACGAAATATGATCTTCCTTGGGTATACCAGTATTTTGGTGCGAACAATGGAAATTCTCTGTCATGGTCCTCAACAAAATTATTATACTTAGCATTTCTTGTCTGCTCAAATCCTCCTGTAATATACTTTCTGTTATCTAAGATGTTATTTACTGTAGCAGAAAGTAATACATAATACTTACCAATCATCCAAGATTTACCGGCATTAGCATTCAGGAAGAAAGACGAAGGAAGTTTATTCGGCTGTAAAACTCTCCTTAATTCTGACTCTGTCAAATTCTGGAATGGACCAGATGTTTGATCATTCTGAGCAAATGATTCTGTTCTTACCAACGCTGCAGGATCCAGGTAATTTTCATCAAAATAGTTCCAGTTGGCACCTACCCACCAATATTTAGGGTTGTTGTAGCGGAATCCTAAAGAGAAAGCCTGCTGAGGAGTTCCTCCCTGACGGTAAGACTTGATATAGGATTTTCCCATATTTGCATAAGGAAGCCCGTTGGAGAAGACACCTACAGCGTCTGAAGCAAAGTAAGTGGTAGGATCATTCTGATACGTATACTGACCAATACTTGCTAAACCTTGTAGAGATAACGTAGGCAACACCTTCACATCAACCCCTAATTCCAAGCCCATATTTCTTTTCTTCACATCGGTCATGATCTGGGAAACAAATGCACTCTGAACATTGGTTTGGTTACCATCTGCGTCAACGCTCTCTAATTCCAGACCATCTGCAAAGAATCTCTGAACTGTAGTTTCGTTATCAGTATCCACTAGGAAACCTGTAAATCTCATTTTTAAGAAAGGTGTAGCAATAACATAACTAAGATCATTAGCATTAACTACCATATTTTTCACCCCAGGCGCAACAGATCCGTTAACTCTTGGGTTCACAAACAAGTCTTCCAGATAAGGTGCCTGAGAATAATATGCTCCGTTATAAACCAGGAAGTTTCTTCCGTTCAGCTTATAGATAAGCTGTCCTTTAAGACCATAGTTCCAGTAGTTGTAATCTCCTCCTTTTCCGAATGAATCTTTGTATAAATAGTGTTTGAATAATCCTTCTCTGTTGGAAGTGGAATATCCTGCCATAGCAGAAACAAATACATCAAATTTTCCGGTTGAGAATTTCACTCCCGGGTTCACTTTTACTTCCTGTCTTCTGAAAATATAATCGTAGCCCATTTTATCGCCTACTCTCTTCGTTACATTTTCTTCACCATCATTAAATAAACCTGATTTTCCTGGCTGGTTTGTTGCTGCAAACGGATCTCTGTTCAGTACAAAATCTGCACCCAGAAGGTCATTCACCTCTCTGTATTGCTCAGAATAATAGTTTTGATAGGATACGTTCAATAAGAATTTAGTAGTATCGGTAAAGTTATGTACAAAGTGCGTTGCTGCATTCCAGATTTTATCATCGCTTACATCATTCACTAAATAATATAAAGCTCTTTTACCTGTCTGACCGTAATAAGTACCCGGAGCCTGAGACATATTTCTTCTGTAAAGTTTATCCCAATCCAGCTGGGTAACTCTCGGATCTCCTGACTGCCATGCTGACAAAGCAGCGGTGTAAGCCTGTTGTGCAGTGGTTCCTTCCTGACCCTGAGGAATTGGTATTGAAGCATCAGGATTCAAAGAATCGAAATAACTTGGTAAATTCCTGTAGTAGGTAGGTGAAGGATTCTGTACATTCTGCCAGTCTAAACGGGAACCTTTATCTTTTCCAAATTGATAAGAAACAGAAGTCCAGAGTGAAGATTTTTTATTAATTTTCCAGAAATCCTGGATCTGGAAGATCGGCTGGAATCCTTTTCTTACTCTCTCACTTCTCTGCTCTCCATCCTGATAACCCCAATAAGAATTATAGTGTACTCCTCTGTAATTATAAACTTCCTGGGTACTAGGACTTGCTGTAGATCTTCTGTAAGGAGCCCCGATGAAATTGAAAGTCATCGTATGGCTGTCACTGAATTTCTTTTCAATTCCCAGATATGCTCCGTAAGCATCATAGAAAGTTCCTTCCTGGATACCTTCTTCAGCCCATCTTCTTGCCCCCATTACAGTGAATGCCCATCCGTTTTTGTTCATTCCTGAAGAATACCGTAAAGAAGTTCTGTTTCTGTAATTTCTGTTGGTTAAGGATTGTGTAAACTGAAATCCTTTTCTATACTCACTAGCTTTTGTGTTTTTGTAAACCACAGAGCTGTTACCACCAAAAGCGTATTCAGACGGAGAGTGATTCGCTGAGATCTCAGGATATCTTGTAATTTCATTAAGACCACCCCAGTTTCCGAAATCAACATTTCCATTATCAGATTTCAACATTGAAACTCCATTCAGCATTGATTCTCCGGTTCTCCCATCAATTCCTCTCGGGCGGAACCAGTAAAATCCAAGGTCAAAAGCAGCAATTCTGCTGAAGATGTCCTGTGAAGACTGCAGCAAACCTACTGTAGAAGCCTGTCCGCTACCTCCGTCGTCGTCATCGTCACCCTCAATGATAGCCAGACCTTGATCTGCGTTTGTAAGAGCAGAATATAGGGTAATAGTCCCTAAATCCTTTCTTTTCTCATCTGCTGCTACATCAAACTCCATTATTTTGGTTTCGAAGTTCGGTTTCGCAATCACAATTTGGTAATGGCCCGGCTGAAGGTCTACAAACTGGAAATATCCAATTTTGTCAGCCGTTACATCATTCTCACTCCCTTTAAGATCTACTTCAGCCTTTTCAACAGGCTTTCCTTCCGCATCCTTAAGATACGCAAACACAGTAGTCTGCGCAAAATAGTAGGAAGCAGGAAGTAAAGTAAATAAAGAGACTAATGATAGTTTTTTAATCATGAGTATATTTATTTTTTTTAATACTTTTCTTCTTAATTTTCAACAGTTTAAAACTTGGGGGCACAAATTTAATCAAAATTTAGAATTTAAAACTTTTTTAACGTTATTTTTTCTTAACATTGCACACTTTTATGAATCATTATATAAAAGAATTATATTTATACTGTTTTAAATTTACAAATATTTAAAATGGGATGAATTAAAAAAAGGTAAATTTGTCGTTTAATTAATTTTAATACTCTAGAGGATGAAGAGATTTATGAGTTTTATGGCCGTCATTTTTTCAATAATGGCTTTTGCACAACAGGGGAAACTTAGGAAAGTAGCTGCTGTTGGCTTTTTGAATGTAGAAAACCTTTGGGACACTATACGTTCAGCAGATTATATTGATGGAACTAAAGACATCCGCAATCCTGCTTTCCACAGAAGCATTCCAATTGATTCTATCAAGTTTTTAGAAGCTGAAAAGCACGACGGGCCATGGAGCGATGATGCTTTAAAGGGTAAAAAAGCAGTAAGATACCAAAGTGGCTCAGAAGAGTTCACTCCAAGCAGTGCCAAAAACTACAACACCAAAATCTATAAAGCGAAACTTGCCAACGAAGCTAAGGTTATATCTGAAATGGGTGCTCAGTACACCAAAACAGCGCCTGCTGTGGTAGGCCTTATTGAGGTAGAAAACAGACAGGTAATTGAAGACCTTATCAAGCAGCCTGCCCTGGCAAAATATGATTACGGAATTGTTCACTACAATTCTTACGACTACAGGGGTATTGATGTTGCCCTGATCTATCAGAAAAGAAGATTTACGGTAAGCAACTCTTTAAAGAAAGAATTAAAGATCTTTGATGAAAAAGGAAAAAGAGAATACACCCGGGATATCCTGGTAGTAACAGGATTCCTTGATAATGAAAAAGTAGCTTTCTTCATGAACCACTGGCCTTCCAGAAGAGGAGGTGAAGCAGTCTCCCTTCCGAAAAGAAATGCCGCCGCCGCTTTACTTAAGCAGCAAATGGACAGTGTAAGAGCAGCAGACCCTTCTACCAAGCTTTTCGCAATGGGTGACTTCAATGATGATCCTGTAAGTGCAAGTTTAAAAAACCACTTAAAAGCAGTGGCCAGCCCTAAAGATCTAAGCGAAACAACACCGTACCTTAACTTAATGTACCCTTTATACAAAAAAGGAATTGCTTCTTTAGCGTATCAGGATGCTCCGAACCTGTTTGACCAGATCATCGTTTCTAAAAATGTAATCTCTGATCAGGTAACAAAAGAATATTCTGTTTACAAGGCAGAAATTTTTGCTCCTGCCTATCTGGTGAATAAAGAAGGTAATTACAAAGGTTATCCTTTCAGGTCCTGGAACGGAGACCAGTTCACCGGTGGATACAGCGACCACTTCCCGGCTTTTGTCGTCCTCCAGAAAGAACCATAAAAAATAAAAACGGCACTCATTTTTGAGTGCTTTTTTTATGTAAATTCATGATTATGAAAAATATACTTATCATCCTTTTGCTTTCATGTCTTCCTCTAAGCTGTTTTTCCCAGGACAGCCCTAAGAAGAATGAAGAGAAATCTGAAATGAAACCGTCTAAAAATGAAGACGGTGAATGGGAACTTACGGTAATGGATTCTCAGTTTGACTATTTTTTAAATGCAGTGGCCAAACCAATCAACCAGTATTCTGAATCTTATCTGAAAACAAAAAACACCTTTCTGGTCACAGAATGGAATTCTTACTATAATTCCGGCAAATACAGGAATATTATACAATCCGGAATCGATTATGATCCTAAAGAAAAATATGGGATAAAATTTGAGTATAAGCTGTATCAGGTATTCGCTTATGTCAATTGGCGGTATAAGCTGAAAATGAATGGTCTTTCCGGAAGTGATGTAACACGATGATATATTGCTACATTTCATTTATTTAAATAACCAAACGTAAAAAGGTTCAGAATTGCTTCTGAACCTTTTATTTTTATAATAGCTGAAAATTATTTGTTGAATAATTCCTCTACTTTATCCCAGTTTACTACATCAAAGAAAGCAGAAACATAGTCAGGTCTTCTGTTCTGGTAGTTCAGGTAATAAGCATGCTCCCAAACATCCAATCCAAGAACCGGAGTTCCTTTTACATCTGCCACAGGCATTAGTGGATTATCCTGGTTTGGAGTAGAAGATACTGATACAGAACCGTCAGCATTCTTTACCAGCCATGCCCATCCAGAACCAAATCTTGTTTTAGCCGCATCAGAGAAGTCTGTTTTGAATTTATCAAAACCTCCATAGTTTTCGATAGCTGCTTTTACGTTTCCTACAGGCTCTTTGCTTCCTCCCGGCGTAAGGATTTCCCAGAACAAAGAGTGGTTAAAGTGCCCTCCTCCATTATTTCTTACTGCTGGCTTATCAGTTCCTGTTTTGCAGATTTCTTCAATTGTTTTGTCTGCAAGATCAGTTCCTTCAATAGCTTTATTTAAATTGTCGATATATGCCTGATGATGTTTTGTATAGTGAATCTCCATTGTTTTTGCATCAATAGTAGGCTCCAATGCATCATAAGCATATCCTAATTTTGGTAATTCAAATGACATAATTTTTATTTTTAATGTTATACCCAAATTTAGCCATTATTTAAGCTATAATCAAAAACTGGGGATTACTTTAATAAATCTTTAACATTGATATATTGATTTAGAATGAATTAAATTTTTAAAAGATACAAAATATTTTAATCTGCACCGATATATTAAAGTTCTTATTCTTACCATTTTTCATGAATCATCAGTCTTCTTTAAATAAAAAAGCACGGAAGTCTATAGATCTCCGTGCTTTTCTTTAACAACAATTAAATTAACTTATTTATTCATAGACATCAGGAACTCTTCGTTGTTCAATGTTCCTTTGATGTTTTTATTCACAAATTCCATGGCTTCCACAGGATTCATTTCAGAAAGATACTTTCTCAGGATCCACATTCTCTGGGAAGTCACTTCATCAAGAAGAAGATCATCTCTACGCGTACTGGAAGAAACAAGATCAATGGCAGGATAGATTCTTCTGTTGGCAATTTTTCTGTCTAACTGAAGTTCCATGTTCCCTGTTCCTTTAAATTCTTCGAAGATCACTTCATCCATTTTAGAACCGGTATCAATAAGAGCCGTTGCAATAATCGTTAATGAACCTCCACCTTCAATTTTTCTGGCAGCCCCGAAAAATCTTTTTGGCTTGTGAAGGGCATTCGCATCAACACCACCGGAAAGAACTTTCCCGGATGCAGGTGTTACTGTATTGTAAGCTCTTGCCAGTCTGGTGATAGAATCCAGTAAGATTACTACATCATGACCGCATTCTACCATTCTTTGGGCTTTTGCCAGAACAAGGTTTGCTACTTTTACATGTTTTTCGGCTGCTTCATCAAATGTAGAGGCGATCACCTCTGCATTTACACTTCTTTCCATATCAGTAACTTCTTCAGGACGTTCGTCAATCAGAAGAACCATCATGTATACTTCAGGGTGGTTGGAAGCGATAGAATTGGCAATATCTTTAAGAAGCATGGTCTTACCCGTTTTAGGCTGGGCAACGATCATAGCTCTCTGTCCCTTTCCGATTGGGGCAAACAGGTCAACGATTCTTGTGGAAATTGTTGAATTGTTTCCGGCAAGATTGAATTTCTCTTCAGGGAAAAGCGGGGTTAAATATTCAAATGCGACACGGTCTTTGATAAAAGCAAGATCACGGCCGTTAACTTCTGTAGGTTTTAATAATGAAAAATATTTTTCACCTTCTTTCGGAAGTCTTACAATTCCTTTAACTGTATCTCCGGTTTTCAACCCATAATTTCTGATCTGTGCGGTAGAAACGTACACATCATCAGGGGAAGAGATATAGCTGAAATCTGATGAACGCAGGAACCCGTAATTATCAGGAAGGATTTCTAAAACTCCTTCAATGCTTACCATCCCATCGAAATTAAATTCTTTCTTAGGCTCGGTATGCTCTTCAGTCTTCTCAGCATGTCTGTGCTGATTCTGATTCTGATTTTGGTTCTGGTTTTGATTTTTATGCTGATTTCCGCTGTTTTGCGGATGATTGTGTCCTCTTTGGCTTTGAGGTCTGGCCTGAGACTGAGGGTTATTAGGCCTTTCTTCTGACGGAGCAGATTCTTTCGGTTCTGTGTTTTTTGGAGCTTCAGTCTTTTCCTGTGGGGCAGTTTCTGTATTGCCTGTATTGGCAGTAACTCTTTTTCTTTTCTTCTTGGCTGCTGTCTGTGCTGGTACTTCTTCAGGAGCCGCAGGGGCTTCAGCTTTTGGTTCTTCCGGTTGGGCTTCCTGAACTGCCGGAGCTATTTCTTCCTGCTTTTGTTCAGCTTTGGGTGCTTTTTCTGCCGGAGCTTTCGCTTCTGCTTTAGGCTTGGCCGCAGCTTTTTTGGGGGCCGCTTTTTTCGCAGGAGCTTTTGCAGGCTTCTCTGCTGGTGTCTCTTCAGTAGTCACACTGGTTTCTGTGGCGTTGAAATAATCTTTTGAGACTTTAGGATTAGAAGCCTGAAAGTCAAGAATAGCAAAGATCTTATCATTTTCATTGCTGTTTCTTGCAACTTTAACGCCCAAATCTTTTAAGATTTTAGTCAGTTCCGTTACGGATTTTGACCTTAACGTTTCTATGTTAAACATATTTAATGTAAAAATGTAATTAATTGTGAGTAAGAAAAGTAAGTCCGGTGACTTTTGTTTTCAAGTACATTGTATAATGCAAATCTACACTTATTTTTGAATTGTGCAAAATTTATATTATTTTTGCCTGGAATTTGAGATTCAATGCTACAGAGAATACAGACCATATGGACATTATTAGCAGTTTTAGCTGCTGTTTTTCTTTTTATTTCAGGACAGGATGTTGCTGTTTTCGGTAATATTCCGGTGATTGATATAAGCTGCATCGTGCTTGTTCTGGCAGGAGCATTGAGTATTTTCAGCTTTAAGAACAGAAAAAGACAAATTTTGCTGAATACCATCAGCATCATTATAAACGTTTTGTTGATTGGTGTATTGACGTACTGGTTACTAAACTTATCCGGAGGAATTCAGTTTCCTGAGAAGGGTATTGAGCCGGTTTTCCCATTGATCGCGGTGATCTGTCTGCTTATTGCAAACACCTATATCCGCAGAGATGAGAGGCTCGTAAAATCTGTAGACCGACTTCGATAGCCTTACAACGATTTTTTGAGTGAGAACAGTTCCGAAAGGAGCTGTTTTTTTGTTTCAACACCCTCAATTTAAACATTAAGCCGCCATTTGATCTCTTCTCAATATATATTAACGTGAGCTCAGGTGTGAAAAGCAGGAAGACAGGAGAAGGAAGCTGCAAGTTAATTTTAGGTATAGGTATTGAAAGTCACCAGAAAGTTAAATTAAATAAAAACAGATCAATTATTTGCTCTTGATGACTTTCATAACTTCCCTCTTCCGTCATCCAGCTTCAAACCTGCATCTATCAGATATTCTTATATTCTTATCCCGAACTGAGGTTATATTATTAATTTTATATATCTTCATGCAACATTTCCGCTAAGCATACGACAGATCATTCTAAAATAGTAATCAACATGAAAAAATTAGCATTTCTAGCTTTATCGGTATTTTCAATAGGTATCTCCGCTCAGGAAGTATCCAGAGAAAGAGTACAGACCATCCTTTCAACACTGGCTTCAGACGAAATGAAAGGCCGTGAGATCTGGACCCCGGAAAATGATAAGGCGGCCGAATACATCGCATCACTCTTTAAAGAAAACAATCTTGAATACTGTACCGGCAATTCTTACCTGATCCCATTCGAATACAAAGGAAAGAAAGCCTATAATGTATGCGGAATCAAAAAAGGAAAAACGGACAAATTTTTAGGATTTTCAGGGCACTTCGACCACATAGGAACCAGCGATAAAACCGGAGATAATATTTATAACGGTGCTGATGATGATGCCAGCGGAATTACTACCTTAACGGGTATTGCCGAATATTTTAAAAATAAAAAACCGGATTTCTCAATGGTGTTTATTGCATTTAACGGAGAGGAAAAAGGAATGCTGGGCTCCAAAGCTATCTCTACAGATGCCAACCTGGATAAAATCTACAATAATATGACCGCTCTTTTCAATTTTGAAATGGTGGCTACGGAATCCCAATGGGGTAAAAATGCACTGTTTATGACAGGCGACGAGTTTTCTGATCTTGATGAGCTGGTGAATAAAAATGCTGCCAACGGAATGAAAATCAATCCGGATCCTTATGCTTCACAGCAATTGTTTTACAGATCAGACAATGTAAGTTTCGTTAAAAAGAAAATCATTGCCCATTCATTCTCTACGGTAGATATGACAAAAGCCCACCACTACCACAACGAAAGTGATGATGTAAGTGTTGTGGATTTTGAAAACCTGACGAATATCATCAACAATTTCGGGAAAACGCTTGAAAAATTAAAGCCTTCCAATTTTGCTCCGAAATATAATGATAAAGTAAAATTTTAATAGAATAAAACCGCCGAAATGGCGGTTTATTCGTTATAAGCTCTTTCAGTCATCTTTAATCTGAGATGACAATAACATTCACTGCATATCGGACTTCGGATAAGAATTGTAACAAAATCAAATTTATAAACACCTATTAAATAAAGTAAAAAAAGATTTAGAACGTCTGTTCCTTTAATTTTACGTAATTTTGCTATCCAATTTTTCATTGAATGAAACCATTACAAAGAATACTTCATTTCGCAAAACCCCACCGGAAATACCTTTTCGGGAGTATGTTTTTCAATATCCTTTACTCATTGCTCAACATTTTATCCGTAGGAACAATGCTTCCTATTCTAGGATTGATGTTTGGCACCATTGAAAAACAGGATAAAGCTCCTGTATGGTCCGGAGAAATAGGCGATTATTTTGAATTTTTAAAGAATAAGGCTTATTATTTTGTACAGACAGAAATTGACCAGCATGGAGCTGTGCAGGTTTTAGCTGTTCTTTGTGCCATCACTGCAGTGTCATTTTTATTGAGAAATATTTTCAGATATATTGGCGCTTTCTTATTGGTTAACTACCGTGTGGGTATTACCCGTGATTTAAGAAGTGCCATGTATAATAAGTTTCTGCAGCTTCCTGTTTCTTTCTTTACGGAACAGAGAAAAGGAGATATGATGTCCAGAATTTCTAATGACATCGGAGGTGTGGAAGGTGGAATTATGGGGGTATTGGTTGATCTTATCAACGCTCCGTTCATGATTATCTCTTCTCTGATCGCTTTATTTCTATTATCCCCACAGCTTACCCTGTTCTCCTTAGTTGTTTTTCCTGTTATGGGACTTCTTATTTCGTGGACCGGGAAAAGCCTGAAAAAGCAGGCTTATCAGGCACAGGCGGAATTAGGAAATCTTTTTTCACTGGTAGATGAAACGTTAAAATCTTCAAAAGTAATCAAGATCTTCAATGCAGATAAAATCCTGAAGAACAGATTTAATCAGACAACGACCAACTGGCAGAATTTTGCCATTGATATGAGCAGAAGACGGGAATTAGCCTCTCCTATGAGCGAATTTCTAGGTTCAATTACCATTCTTATCATTACATGGTATGCCGGAACGCAGATTCTTGAGGAGCAGACGATGCAGCCTCAGGCTTTCCTTGTTTTCATAGGGATGTTTTTCCAGATCCTTGATCCTGCTAAAAAATTATCCAGCGCAATTTCTTCCATTCAGGGAGGAATGGCAAGTTTAGACAGGGTGGCAGAAGTTCTTGATTATGATCTGAAAGTAGAAGAAATTGCAGAACCCGTGTCTATCTCTACACTGAACAGCCAGATCGAATTCAGAAATATTGGTTTCTATTATGATAAAGATAATGTGATTCTTAAAAACTTTTCACTTGTTATCCCTAAAGGAAAAACCATTGCCCTTGTAGGACAAAGTGGAAGTGGAAAGACAACAATCGCCAATCTTCTTGCCAGATTCTATGACGTAAGTGAAGGAGAAATCCTGGTTGACGGAACCAATATCAAACATTTAAAGCTGAATGAATACCGTAAGCTTTTAGGAATGGTTACCCAAGAGTCCGTTTTATTTAATGATACGGTTTACAACAACATTTTAATGGGTAAACCAGAAGCAACAAGAGAAGAAGTAATTGCAGCAGCTAAAATAGCCAATGCCGATTCATTCATTACCCAGCTTCCTGAAGGCTATGATTCCAATATCGGGGATGATGGAGGAAAACTTTCCGGAGGACAGAAGCAAAGGGTTTCCATTGCCAGAGCAGTATTGAAAAATCCTCCTGTGATGATCCTTGATGAAGCTACTTCAGCCCTGGATACAGAATCCGAAAGATTTGTACAGGATGCCCTTGAGAAAATGATGGAAAACAGAACCTCGCTGGTGATTGCCCACAGGCTTTCCACCATTCAGAAAGCAGACTGGATTGTTGTAATGGAAAAAGGGGATATTGTAGAACAGGGAACCCACCATGAGCTGATCGCGAAAAAAGGAATGTACCACAAACTGGTAGAACTTCAGAATTTTGACTAATCGTTTATTGAATTAAATTTCATTCAAATGAACCCTATACAAGAGTACTTCTACAGAATCGATGAACCTGAAAGAAGTACTCTTTTGTTTTTACGCAAAAAGATCCTTGAATCTGATCCTGAAAATATCACCGAAACGCTAAGCTTCGGGCTTCCCTTCTTCAAGTATAAAAAGAAAATGCTGTGCTATCTCTATTACAGTAAAAAGCATAAGAAACATTATGTAAGCTTTTATCACGGAGACCGGCTTCATCATCCTGAGCTGCTTCAGGAAGACCGGAAAAAGTTTAAAATACTTCTTATTGATATGGAAAAAGATCTGCCCGTGGAGCTCATTATAAGCCTTACGGAAGAAGTTAAGAAATACATAAAATAAGAAAACAAAAAAAGACCGTTCAGTACGAACAGTCTTTTGATTTTATAATTTTTTGCAGCTTTTAATCTTTCATTCTTGCGATCACATCCAGACCTCCTTTTGTAATATCTCCGATCTTACAGATGATCTCGGTATCCAACGGCAGGAATACATCCATTCTTGATCCGAATTTAATGAAACCAAACTCATGTCCGGCTTTTGCCTGATCGCCTTCATTACAGTAGAAAACAATTCTTCTGGCCACATATCCTGCAATCTGTCTGAATACTACTTTATGATTCGTTGGTGTTTCTACTGCCACGGTTGTTCTTTCATTCTCTGTAGAAGACTTCTCATGCCATGCTACAAGATATTTTCCCGGATGATATTTTTTGTAGATTACCTTTCCTGAAACAGGATAACGGCAGATATGCACATTCAGGGGAGACATAAAAATGGAAACCTGAATCGCTTTTCCCTTCAGGAATTCATTTTCCTCCACTTCTTTAATCATCACCACTTTCCCGTCTACCGGAGCAACTACATTCTCCCTGTGTTCTAAGATATCACGGTTCGGAACTCTGAAAAACCAAAACACCAGGCTGTAAATAATCAGCAGAGGCATAATGATCAGCAGCGACCACATCTTTAAAAAATAGATTGCCAGCGCCCCCAGTATAATAAAAACGATGGTGGCTACGGTGATCGTTCCTTTCGATTCTCTGTGTAATTTCATGAGATTAAATAAATTTTTCTAAAATAAAGTACAAATATACGACAGGAACGCAGATAATAAAACTATCCAGCCTGTCTAATACTCCTCCGTGTCCCGGAATGATGTTTCCGCTGTCTTTTACGCCGAAATTTCTTTTCAGCTGGCTTTCCACCAGATCCCCCAGTGGGGCAAAAGCAGCGACCAGGAACCCTACGATCATCCAGTTCCCTCTGAGTTCGGGCTGATAATGTTCTATAAAGTAGGATAAAACCAATGTTAGCACTACCCCACCTGCATACCCTTCCCAGGTTTTTTTAGGCGAAATTTTAGGAGCCATTTTATGTTTTCCGAAAAACTTGCCTACCAGATAAGCAAAGGTATCACTGCTCCAGATCAGAATGAACAAAAAGAGTACTTCCAGCGAAAAAGTTTCATTATAGCTGGAATATTTGGGAAGCCCTAATGCAAAGCTGAACGGAAGTGCCACATAAATCACGGTAAAGATCAGTTTTCCGCTGTCGTAATACAGTTCATTAGGGTATTTGAATAAGGTAACCACAGCAATTGCAATGAGAGCCAGGGCCAGTATTTCGCTCAGCCTGAAATCAAAGAAGAAATCGTGGTGAAAATATCTTTTGGAAAAAACATAGAAAATAAAAATGACCAACGGAAATACAATCCATTTTTCATAGCCTTTTCCAAATTTCATGATTTTGATACATTCCCAGGAACCTACAACCAGCAAAAGGGTAATTAATCCGTGATACAGATATTCCTGTTTGATAAGTCCCGGAGAAATGCTGTTGATGAGCTGTGCTCCCAGCGGAGTGGTACACAGGATAATCACAGCCACGTAAACAAGTCCGGAAAGGGTTCTTTGAATAAGGTTTTTGTCCAAAATGTAGAGTTTATAAGTTGATGCTTAATCTTCAAGCAGCAATAAAAAAAGTTTTGTATTGGTATTGGAAGAATCTAATTTCGACTGGCTTCCGCTGATGGAAGTCAGGTTCTTAATATTACCGTTTCTTTTTATTTTTCCCATTGCATCATTCAGGTTGTTCACAATCTGGGATACATTGGCCATAATAATGATTTTATTGGGCAGTCTTGAAGAATGGTAGTGAAGAATATTGTTGTGGGAAAGCATAATCCTTCCGTCATAAGCAATAAGGTATTCACAGGTAATGAACGCAGCATTATTGGAATGTTCCAGCTCTGAAGTGTATGGCGTTTTTATAACGTTTAAAAAACTCTGCAGTTCTTTGTCCCAGCAGAAAGTACTGCTGATACCTTCTATCTTGATAATTTGATTTAAAGTCTGTAGAGCCTCCGCTTCATCCGCACAATAATTAAAAAATCCCCCTGAATGCGTAAATAACTGCGCAAACTTATAATCAAGATCCGCATTTTTCAGCGAATCCCCTAGCTTCTCCAGGCTCTGTTGATCCTCTTCCTCAGGCTGGTTGGTCAGTTTGCTTACAATCCTCTTGAATAAATTCAACTTAATCTATTTTTAGTCAACTTTATACAAAAATAGAAATAAATTACAATAGATTCTAAAAATGTCTATTTAAATATGAAAAAACCTGACAATTTTAAGACTGTCAGGTTTTTATTTATCTGTTTTTCAGAAGTTTTAAAGCTGTGTAGGACTCTCAGGAGCCTGGATTTCACTTTCTTCTTCTTTTTCTCTGATCTGAGGTTCCTCAGTTTCTGTTTTTTCCTTTTCTTTCTCAGGAATGGTATTTGTTACGGGTTTCTCTGTCAATTCAGGATCCCATGCTCTTTTCCCGAATATTTCTTCCAGGTCTTCGCGGAAAATCACTTCTTTTTCTAAAAGCTTATTCGCTAAAGCATCCAGTTTATCTTTATTATCAGTAAGAATTCTTACTGCTCTTTCATACTGGTTTTCGATGATTGATTTGATCTCTGCATCTATTTTGGTAGCAGTTTCTTCAGAATAAGGTTTCCCGAAACTATATTCAGATTGGCCTGAGCTGTCGTAATATGAAATATTCCCGATATTTTCACTCAACCCGTAGATGGTAACCATCGCCTGAGCACGTTTTGTTACTTTTTCAAGATCGGATAATGCTCCTGTAGAGATATTATTGAAAATCACCTGTTCAGCAGCTCTTCCTCCCAGTGTGGCACACATTTCATCAAGCATTTGCTGAGTAGTCGTCAGCTGTCTTTCTTCCGGCAGATACCAGGCAGCCCCCAGAGACTGTCCTCTTGGAACAATAGTCACTTTTAAAAGCGGTGCCGCATGTTCTACAAGCCAGCTCACAGTTGCGTGTCCTGCCTCGTGGAAAGCTACTCTTCTTTTCTCAGATGGCTTTATGGCCATGTTTTTCTTTTCAAGACCGCCGATGATTCTGTCTACGGCATCCAGGAAATCCTGTTTTGTTACTGAAGTATGGCTATTTCTTGCTGCAATTAATGCTGCTTCGTTACATACATTGGCAATATCTGCTCCACTGAATCCAGGAGTTTGTTTTGCTAAGAAATCTCTGTCAACATTCTCGTCAAGCTTAATCTTCTTCAAATGTACATCAAAGATCTGTCTTCTTTCGTGAAGTTCAGGAAGGTCCACATAGATAGAACGGTCAAAACGTCCTGCTCTCATCAAAGCTTTATCAAGGATATCAGCTCTGTTGGTTGCTGCCATTACAATAACGTTCACGTCTGTTCCGAAACCGTCCATTTCCGTAAGAAGCTGGTTCAGGGTATTCTCTCTTTCATCGTTTCCGCCTGAGAAATTATTTTTTCCTCTTGCACGACCGATAGCATCAATCTCGTCGATGAAGATAATAGCCGGAGATTTTGCTTTAGCCTGAGCAAAAAGGTCTCTTACTCTGGAAGCACCTACTCCTACGAACATTTCCACAAAATCGGAACCTGAAAGTGAGAAAAACGGAACTTTGGCTTCTCCAGCAACAGCTTTTGCCAATAAGGTTTTACCGGTTCCCGGAGGCCCTACTAAAAGGACTCCTTTAGGAATTTTACCTCCAAGCTTGGTATATTTTTCAGAGTTTTTAAGGAAGTCTACAACCTCCTGTACCTCTTCTTTAGCCCCTTCAAGACCTGCAACATCTTTAAATGTTACCTGGATTCTTTCTTTTTCATCAAAAAGCTTCGCCTTAGATTTTCCGATAGAGAAGATTTGTCCTCCAGGACCTCCGCCTCCACCCATCTTTCTGAAAAGAAGGAAGTAGAATAATCCTAAAATAGCAATCCATATCAATGCAGATACCAGGATATCCATAAATGGATTTTTACCGGCTCCGTAATCTTTGGTGGTTTTAATGGCTGCATTAGAAGCTTTAAGCTGTTCAAATTTCTGAAGGAAAAGCTGCAGATCTCCGTATTTTACAGAATAATCTGCTCTGGGAGCCATATCGAACGCAGAAAGAGGGTTACTCTCATTGGCAGATTTTTTTACCATTGCCGCTTTTGCTTCCTTGGTAAGGAAAACATCAGCTTTTTCTGTGTCCTTGTATATAATAATATTCTGGACCTTTCCCGCCTGCATCTCTCTGAAGAAACCATCTTCATCAATAGATTTTGCACTCTCGCCTCCTAAAAAATTGGAACCAAAGAATAACAAAAGACCTATGATCACAATTGGAAAAAACCAGTTGAATCCTTTATTGTTCATTTATACTTTTTAAAATTTAATATTTACTTTCAATTTTTGTAATGGCTGCATCTCCCCAAAGTTCTTCAATATCATAATACTCACGTACTTCTTTCTGGAAAATATGCACCACTACGGTAACGTAATCAACCAACACCCACATCGCATTTTCTGTACCTTCTACATGCCATGGTCTGTCTTTAAGTTCGTTTCTTACTTTTTTCTCTACGCTGCCTGCAAGTGCGGCTACCTGCGTATTTGAGTTTCCACTACATATTACAAACGTTTCTGCTACTGAGTTTTCAATCTTGGACAGATCGAAGATCATGATATCTTCTCCCTTTACATCCTGAAGAGCTTCAACGATTTTATCTAATAATTCTTGCTTTTCTGCTGTTTTATTCATTAAAAAAATACTATAATCTGCAAATTTATTGTTTTTTCTTTACTTTAGCCTTACTTTTAGGCCCTGAAAGTCTTAAAGTTTTCTTAAATGACCCAACTATTCTACCTAAAAGACTGCTCTTCTACTAATGACGAAATTTCTAAGTTTTTACTTTATGAAAATTCAGATTTTATAGGGCTGCACACCTTCAACCAAACCAAAGGCCGCGGACAGTACGGAAATACATGGGCCTCACTTGCCGGAAAGAATCTTGCTTATACGCTGGCTGTGAAGACACAAAACTTTTTACTCTCTGATTTCCTGTTCAATTATTATACCGCAATCATTATCCGGGATTTCCTTGCCAATTTGACTGATCATGAGGTAAAAATAAAATGGCCGAATGATATCATCCTTAAAAGTAAAAAAATTACAGGGATTCTGATTGAAAAGAAAAAAATTAATCAAAAAAATTATTTCATCATAGGGGCCGGCTTTAATATTCTTCAGGAAAATTTTGATGAAATATCCCATGCTGGCTCTATTCTGTCGCTGACAGGCAAAGTTTTTAACCTTGATGACTTTACGTTACAGCTTCATGATTTTATTGTTGAAAGACTGAAAAATCCCCCTTCTGAAGAGGAAATTTTAAACCTTTTCAACCAATATTTATTCCGAAAAGATGAAATTTCAGTTTTTGAAATTGAAAAAAAGCGCCAAAATGGCATCATCCGCCATGCAGACGAAAAGGGTGAACTCTGGATTGAGCTGGAAAATGACGGCATGAAGAAGTTTTACCATAAAGAGATAAAACTCCTTTACTGATCTTACTGATTAGCCCTTTTAAGGTACAAATACATGGTGAGCGGAAAAAACACCATATTAGGCAGCCACATGGCTACCGCAGGCGATAAACTTTTGTTTTCAGAAACGACCTTCAATGCTTCAAAAGAGAACACAAAAACAAAAGCCAAAGAGATTCCTATCGCAAGATTAATCCCAAGCCCTCCTCTTTTTTTCTGGGAAGCCAGCGAAAGCGCAAGGAATGTCAGGATAATAATGGAAACCGGCATAGATGTTCTTTGATGAAGCTCATTGAGGTAAGAATTCAGGTTGCTGTTTCCTTTTTCTTTCTCACGATCGATAAACTTAACGAGTTCCGGTGTTGTTTTATTCTGTCCGAGAAGTTCGTTAGGGAAAAGTTCTTCGGGAGAATGTCCGTAGCTTTTTCTAACATCAAAGCCACTATTCAGCTTTTCTGTATCGTCTTTGTTGATGGTTTTTTCAAGATAACTTGAAAGCACAAACTGTTTTTTATCTTTATCCCAGGAAACTTCAGAGGCTTTCAGCTCATACATTAGCTTTCTGTTTTTATCAAACTTCTGATAAACGAAACCTGAGCCTCTCTTCTCCAATTTATTCCATGAATTAACGAATATGTATTCTGTTTTGCTGAGCTGTGCAGATGCTGGAGCCGTTCCCAGAATTTTTTCTTTATTGGCAGCATTATAGGTATAGGCCTCCAATCTGTTTTTCTTAATATTTGCCCACGGAAGAACGAGATGATTCACCGCAAGAGATAATACGGCGATCAGAATTGAGGTGTACAAATAAGGTTTTGCGAACCTGTGAAAACTGGCACCGCTGCTGATTACCGCAACAATTTCGGTATTATTGGCCATTCTGGAGGTGAAGTAAATCACGGAAATAAATACCAGAATAGACAGGAACGTTACCACAAGATTGAGAATCCAGAAGGGATAAAAGTGAATAAGAAAGTACATCAGATCCAGCTTCGCATCGATAGCCTTTGCATTTTCTATTCTGGGAATCTTTTGCTGGACATCAATGACCAGTACAACTATAGACAGCAGGATCAGCATGAAACTGAATGTTCCAAGATATTTTTTAATGATGTATCTGTCTATAATTTTGATCATGTCCTTTCTTTATTTTAAAGCCTTTGTCTCAATACCGGAACTATAGAATTTTTCCACTCATAGAAATCTCCTGCCATGATATGTTCTCTGGCTACTTTTACCAGATCAAGATAAAATGCAAGGTTGTGAATGGACGCAATCTGTTTTGCCAGATATTCCTTGGATACAAACAGATGACGAAGGTAAGCTTTTGAGTATTCTTTGTCTACGAAGCTTGTTCCGAACTCATCCAGAGGCGAGAAATCAGCTTTCCATTTTTCATTTTTCATATTCATAACACCCTGCCACGTAAAAAGCATTGCGTTTCTTGCGTTTCTTGTTGGCATAACACAATCCATCATATCAATCCCCAAGCCGATAGACTCCAATATATTCCACGGAGTTCCCACTCCCATAAGATATCTTGGTTTTTCTTTTGGAAGGATATCCGTTACCTCGTCAGTAATTCTGTACATTTCTTCTTCAGGCTCTCCTACGGAAAGTCCTCCGATGGCATTTCCTTCGGCACCGGCTTCCGAAATCACTTCTGCGGATATTTTTCTGAGATCCGAATAAGTAGATCCCTGAACGATAGGGAAAAGCCTCTGCTTATGTCCATACAGTTCTTTATTCTCTTCTGTCCAGTCAATACATCTTTTCAGCCACCTGTGGGTAAGCTCCATTGATGTTTTAGCCTGATTGTATTCACACGGATAGGGTGTACACTCGTCAAAAGCCATGAAAATATCAGCTCCGATCTGTCTCTGGATCTCCATAGACTTTTCTGGCGTAAACATATGATAGCTTCCGTCGATATGAGATTTGAATTTCACCCCTTCTTCAGACATTTTTCTGCTTTTGGAAAGTGAAAACACCTGAAAGCCTCCTGAATCAGTAAGAATCGGAAGGTCCCAATTCATGAACTGATGAAGTCCTCCCGCCTGCTGCATGATCTCCATTCCGGGACGAAGATACAAATGATAGGTATTTCCCAGAATAATCTGGGCTTTAATGTCTTCTTTTAATTCTCTCTGATGAACTGTCTTTACACTGGCAACTGTTCCCACAGGCATGAAAATAGGAGTTTGTATCTTCCCGTGGTCTGTGGTAATTTCTCCTGCTCTTGCTTTTCCTTCAGAGGTTTTCTCTATATTAAAAAATTTCATCTGTATATTTTTTTTCTTAACCGCTGTAAACGGCTGGTGTTTCTGCGGATGAAACACAGTTCTTCATTATGATTATCTGTTCAGAACCGGCAGATCTCCCCTGTTCTTCATTTTATCCTTTATATATTTTTCCGCTTTGGGATCTTTTTTTAACAATATAAGCTGGGATTCTTCTGCAATTTCCTTCATCTGATCTTTAACAACATAATATTTGAAGCTTTCTACAAAATCTTCAGATTTTACATTATGCGTTTTCAATACAAATCTTGTTCCTGCTTCTAAATTTTTGTTCGGATACATAGTAATAGCCTGATCATTAAGCGCAAGATCCGCCAGAATCTCAGCCATGACATCTTTATCGAGAAGGTTTTTAGGCTTATCGATATAGTCTCCGCACGAAAACATGCACATCATTACAAAAATGAAGATCAGCTTTTTCATAACCGGTTGATTATTGATTTCCATTTTAAATTTAAAACCCCGAAAACGGCTTCATGAATAATTCCCCCGTTCATTTTACTTTCGCCCAAAATTCTGTTGGTAAATATAATAGGAACCTCCACAATTCTGAACCCTCTTTTGAAAGCCCTGAATTTCATTTCAATCTGGAATCCGTATCCTTTTAGTTTCACATTGTCAAGTCCTATCTCTTCCAGTACTTTTCTGGAGAAGCAGACAAAACCGGCTGTTGTATCATGAATAGGAAGTCCCAGAATAAATCGTACATACTTGGATGCAAAATAAGAAAGAAGGACTCTCCCCATGGGCCAGTTGACCACATTCACTCCTTTAGAATAGCGGGATCCGATGGCCATATCTGCCTGAAGACAGGCTTCAAAAAGCTTAGGAAGGTCATTGGGATTATGCGAAAAATCGGCATCCATTTCAAAAATGTAGTCGTATCTGTTTTCAATAGCCCATTTAAACCCGTGGATATAGGCTTTTCCCAGACCATCTTTTACGTGTCTCACAGAGAGATGGAGATAGTGAGGGAATTTTTTCTGAAGGTCTTTAACCACTTCAGCTGTTCCGTCCGGAGAGGAGTCATCCACAACCAGAATATGAAAGTCATCTTCCAATGCGAAAACCGCGGAAATAATATTTTCAATATTTTCCTTTTCGTTATAGGTTGGGATAATGACTAGTTTTTTCATTTCAGTTTGCAAAGATAGTTTATTTAACCTTTTTATTTTATACAAAATAATCTATAATTTTGCAAAAAATATTCCTTTGCCGTTATCACAAAATTTTATAAACCACGTAAGAATACCTGAGAACAATGATTGGGTAATTTTTATCCTGCTGGGATGCATATTTTTATATGTCTTCATGATGAATATTATAGAAAGGGATGCCAGCCTGAAAGATTTTCTGCTGCAGAAATATTTTGATGCAAGCAATAACCTGCCAAGCTGGATGATTACTTCCTGCGTAACAGCGCTTACTCTTTCTGTTCTCATCTCGCAGTATATTCCGATAGTTCCGAAATACATCGCCGACCTTCAGCTGTTTGGGTACCAGCTTAATAAATTCGGGTATACATTTCTGGCGGTTGTCATTTTTTACCTGACAAAATCTGCATTAGGTTTTTTATTTTATCAAAGTATAGGTGATGGTAAAAAATGGTCTGTTTTTTATTTCACCTCTACCAAATTTTATTTTATCCTGTCATTTTTATTAATAATTCTTTGTGTAACCCACTATTATTTCCCTGTAGACAGAAATAAAATGTTTTTATATTATTTTTCATTCTTTGCATTTGTATTCATTTTCAAGGTTTTCTTCTATCTGTTTCACAAAAACAATATTCTTCCTCAAAAATGGTATTATAAATTTTTGTATATTTGCACCCTCCAAATTGCACCTTTATTGCTGCTTTGGAAGTTGTTATTTTTTTAATAAAAGTCAATGATGAGAATAAAGTCTATATTGGTTTCTCAACCAGCGCCAAGTGAGTCCTCTCCATATCTGGATATAGCGAAGAAGGAAAAGATAAAGATTGATTTCCGCCCTTTCATCCACGTCGAAGGAGTTGACAACAAAGAACTCAGAACGCAGAAGATAGATCTGACGCAGTATACCGGTATTATTTTTACCAGTAAAAATGCGATAGACCACTACTTCAGACTTGCTGAAGAGCTTCGCTTTTCAGTTCCTGATACGATGAGATACATCTGTCAGTCTGAAGCTATTGCCAACTATCTGCAGAAACATATTGTATACAGAAAAAGAAAGATCAGCTTCGGAGAAAAAAATTTCTCGGACCTTCTTCCTCTTTTCAAAAAATTCCCATCTGAAAAATACCTTCTGCCGTCTTCAGACGTGCTGAGCCCCGATATTGTAAAAACACTGGATACTGCCAATGTAGACTGGACAAGAGCAATCATGTACAGAACAGTATGCAGCGATCTTACGGATATTACCATTAAGGATTATGATATGCTGATCTTTTTCAGCCCTCAGGGAATCAAATCTCTTCAGCAGAACTTCCCTGACTTTAAACAGGAAGAAACAAAGATCGGTGTTTTCGGAAACACGACACTGGCAGCTGCCGAAGAAGCAGGATTAAAAGTAGATCTTATGGCTCCTACAAAGGAAACTCCATCTATGACTATGGCTCTGGAAAAGTATATTAAGGCTCTTCACAAGTAATCTTTTATACAGAAAATAAATAAGGCCGTCTTTTCATACAGGAAAGATGGCTTTTTTTTAATTAAATTTGAACAAAATTTAATATTGAATAAAACGTCTGTACTTTACAAAGAATGTACAACAGACGATAATCCGCACCATAAAAAATTAACAAATCCGGATGAAGGCTCCACAGGCAAAAAAAATAGAAAAAATACTTGAAATACATGGCGACAGAAGAATTGATAATTACTTCTGGCTTAACGAAAGGGAAAATCCCGAAGTAATCCAGTATCTGGAAGAGGAAAACGCTTACGAGGAATTCATCATGAAAGATACGGAAGCCCTTCAGGAAGAGCTTTACGAAGAAATGAAAGCCCGCTACAAGAAAGATGATGAGTCTCTTCCTTATTTCTTCAACGAATACTGGTATATGGTTCGCTATGAAGAAGGAAAAGAATATCCTATCTTCTGCAGAAGGCACAAAACGCTGGACAACCCGGAAGAAATTGTAGTAGATGTTAATATTCTTGCAGAAGGCGAAAATTATTTTGAAGTAGGAAGCGTAGCCGTTTCTCCGAATAATGAGCTGGCTTCTTTTTCAACAGACAATGTAAGCCGAAGAATTTATACCATCAATTTTAAAAATCTGGTTACAGGAGAAATTTTTTCTGACCAGATCCTGAATACTACGGGCAAAGCTGTATGGGCTAATGATAATAAACATGTTTTCTACATCAGAAAAGATGACAGCCTGCGTGCATTCCAGGTATACAGGCACAAACTTGGCACTGATTCTTCAGAAGATGTCCTGATCTTTCATGAGGAAGACGATACTTTTGATGTAAATGTTTTCAAAACGAAATCGCTGGAATATATTTTCATTGCAAGTTCAAGCACGATCTCCGATGAGCACAGGTTTATCCCTTCTGACAATGTCTTTGCTGAATGGACTATTATCCAGCCCAGAATGGATGACCTGGAATATTCTGTAGAGCATTATAAAGATGAGTTTTACATCATTACCAATGCAGATGATGCCACCAATTTCAAAATCGTAAAGACAAAAATTGATCACTGCGGCATGGAAAACTGGGTAGATGTAATTCCTCACCGCGCTGAAGTTTTACTGGAAGGTTTTGAGATATTCAAAGACTATCTGGTTCTTGAAGAAAGAGAGCAGGGACTTCTGCAGATCAAAATTATTGATGAAAAAACCCAGGAATCTCACTATCTTCCTTTTGTTGATCCTACCTATACCGCGTACATCGGCATCAACATGGAATTTGACACTGAAGTACTTCGTTACGGATACACCTCTCTTACACAGCCCAGCTCTACCTATGAGTATAACATGAAGGAAAAAACGACGGTACTTCTGAAACAGCAGGAAGTGCTGGGAGGCAAATTCCTTCCTGAAAATTATATTTCGGAAAGAATATGGGCAGATTCCAGAGACGGGGAAACCAAGATTCCTATTTCACTGGTTTATCATAAAGACACTAAAAAATCAGCAGACACTCCATTGCTTCTATATGGCTACGGCAGCTATGGACACACTGTAGATGCAAGCTTCTCCAATGTAAGATTATCTATTCTGGACAGAGGATTTATTTACGCCATTGCCCACATCCGCGGTGGAGAATATCTGGGAAGAGAGTGGTACGAAAACGGAAAAATGCTCTTCAAGAAAAATACGTTCTTCGATTTTATTGATGCAGGGAAACATCTGATCAAAGAAAACTATACATCATCCAGACACCTGTATGCAATGGGGGGAAGTGCCGGGGGGCTTCTTGTAGGAGCAGTTGTTAATTATGAGCCGAAACTTTTCCACGGAGTTGTGGCCCAGGTACCTTTTGTAGATGTAGTAACCACCATGCTTGATGAAACTATTCCTTTAACAACCGGAGAATACGATGAATGGGGAAATCCGAATGATGAGGAATATTATCATTATATGAAAGACTATTCTCCTTATGATAATGTGGAAGCTAAAGAGTATCCTCATATGCTGATCACAACCGGCCTGCATGATTCCCAGGTTCAGTATTGGGAACCGGCAAAATGGACCGCCAAGTTAAGGGAATTAAAAACAGACCATAATCTTTTGCTATTTAAAACAGATATGAGCTCAGGGCATGGCGGAGCAAGCGGAAGATTTGAATCATTGAAAGAAGATGCGCTGGAATATGCGTTTCTATTAAAAATAAATAATAATTCATAAAAGTTACTTCTTCGTACAGAAAAATATTAAGAAATAACTAGATCAATAATCAATTATATGTATGAATGAATCCGAATACTGGAAAAAGATAGAACAGTTTTTTGAAGACAACTTCCAGACAGAAAAAAACCCGCCGATTGAAACGCTTTTGTTTCTGATCGGGCTTCAGGAGTTGGGAAGCGGTCAGCAAAAATATACGAAAGATGATAAAGTGAATCTGATACACATTGCGGTATGCAGACTGCTGGAACCCTTCGGTTATTATAAATTTACTCATTATGAAGACGGGTGGCCTCATTTTGAGCAGCTGGAGGAACTTCCGGAATTAAGACCGAATGAACAGACCCTTCTTATGAAAAAGGCAATTATTCAATATTTTCAGGAAGAGAATCTGATATAAAATGCGGATGTCATAAAACATAAAAAGATCCGATTGACCATATATAATAATCAGCCCCATTGATGAGGCTGATTTTTTTTTAATCTGCTATAAAATTTAAATATTTCTACCTCTGCTGTCCCAAAAGCTCTTCCAGTTGGGTAAGGCCTATTTTAAAGCCTTCTTCAAAGCCCATATCCAGCATTTTGCTCATGACTTCCCTGGACTGATAATGAATATTAATGGTCACTTTTGTTCCTTCTTCTACCCCTGTAAATCCGATCAGCCAATTGGATTGTGGAAAATCGTTATTGATATTCCCGTTTTCATCGCAAAAGGCACTGGTCCAGTCAATACTTCTGTGCTCCATAATTTCACCGTATTTCGACTGTGAATAGGCTTTTTCTCCATTGGGTCCAACCATTGCATAAAGCCAAACTCCCCCTTCTCTGAAATCCTGCTTTATAGTTTCACATTTCCACGGTTTCGGGCCCCACCATTGGTCCAATAGCCCGGATTGTGTAAAATAATCCCACACTTTTGAAACGTCTGCATTGTAAATTTTCATTACATACACCGTTTTCGCGTCAAAATCTTTGTTGAAAATGATATTCGGTTCCATAAGTAAGTATTTTTGATAAAGTTACTTTTTTATTGACGGAAAACACTTTCCATATGGCAAGTAAATACAGCTCCTTACTTAAACCCGGTTATTTAATTTTTTTCGTTAATTTTTATGAATATTGAAGATTTTTTTAAAGCTCTTCTTTTTCCTGTGGATATTAAATCTGTAAATATTTCTTACGATGATAAACTAACTGACAGTAAAGGTTTAAATGCCTACTTAAACATTCTTCTGAAAGGGAATTAATTACCGCAGCGCTTAATCTATTGAACGTATTTGTATTCTAAAATTCATAAATAAACGTTAAAAAACACACTTTTAAGAGAAATAACACAATTTTTTGGCTCGTTTTTTGTTTATGAAGTCTTAAAATAATTAATTTTAACATTCATTTTTTCCAAACATATAAAAAACTGTAAATGAATAATAAGTTCATCCCAATAATTTCGGTGTTTATGACGATCTCACTGATTGTCTTTGTTACGCTCCAATTTTATTGGCTGAAAGGTTATTATGGTGCCCTGGAACAGGATTTCTCCAATAAAGTGTATTCTGCTTTAGAAAATACCTCAAAAACTATTGAAGAGATTGAAGTAGATAAATATTTAAATAAGGACAACAATAATTTCAGGAATGACATTCTGGCCAGTAAAGACCAGCCTTCGTTAACAACGATTCAACAGGTACAGGATTCCGGAACCCAACGACAGATCATCTACTCTAAAAATATCATCTCTAAAACACAGCTTCCTATATCTAAAAAGGGAGATTCAGTTAATTTAACCACCTTATATACCGATGAGGCGGCCTACAAGGTTAAAAGAGATACTGCCAACCGTGAACTTCTTACCACCGAGATCAATAATGATATAGAAAGTGGTGATTATTCCATTAAAAATTTCGTAAGAATAGTCGGAACCAATCTTCCGATTTCAAAAAGAGTTGACCCTACCGTTCTGGATTCTGTTATTGCCAAGGAACTAAGGATGAAAGGAATTACGGCAAAATTTGGTTATGGGGTTATTGATAAGAACAATAAACTTACCAGCATTGTAAATAAGGCCTTTAAAGAAAAAAAGGATAACAATACCTACAGCTATCCCCTTTTTACAGATAATAAAAATACGACTTTATATTCCCTGGCTTTGGTTTTCCCTAAAAAAGAATACTCTTTAGCCATGAATAACTGGCCGATGCTTTTGGGAACCTTCCTGTCATTATTGACCATTCTGGGGATATATATTATTTCCATCAACTATATGATGAGACAGAAAAAGCTGGCAGAAGTAAAAACAGATTTCATCAATAATATGTCGCATGAGTTTAAAACACCGCTGGCCACCATCTCGGTCGCTACGGATTCTTTAGCGAATGACAAGATTGCGACTAACCCGGACAAGGTAAAATATTATTCGGAGCTGATTAAGCAGGAGAACCTGAGGATGAAAAAACAGGTGGAAAATGTCCTGAATATGTCAAAGCTTGAGAGAAATGAAGTAGAGCTGTTCTTAAAAGAAACCAATGTAAGGGAGCTTATCAAAAAAACAACAGAATCTTTCAACCTTATTGTGGAACAGAGAAACGGGTCGCTTACCCAGGAATTCAATGCAACGAACTTTACTTTTAAAATTGATGAATTCCACATTTCAAATATGCTGGTCAACTTACTGGATAATGCCAATAAATATTCTCCGGAAGCTCCGGAAATCCATGTAAAAACAAGAAATGAAGGGCATTGGTATGTGATAGAAATTTCCGACAAGGGAATGGGAATGGAAACCCAGAATAAAACAAAAATCTTTGAAAAGTTCTTCAGGGAAGAAACCGGAAACATTCACAATGTAAAAGGTCAGGGACTGGGACTTTCTTATGTAAAGAAAATTGTAGAGCTGCATAAAGGACAGATCATCGTAGACTCTCACAAAGGGAAAGGAAGTACGTTTGTGATTAAGCTGCCAATAAGCTGATATATATAAAACCAGATAACAAAATATACGAAGATAGAGTGAGAACGTTCATTCTTATTTATTAATTTTTAATTATTAAAATTATGAGCAACAGAATATTATTAGTAGAAGACGATCAGAGTTTCGGGGCTGTGCTGAAAGATTATCTAACGATTAACAACTTTGAGGTAACCTTAGCAACAGATGGAGAACAGGGGCTGAAGGAATTTACAGAGAATGAATTTGACATCTGCATTTTTGATGTGATGATGCCTAAAAAGGACGGGTTTTCATTAGCAGAAGACGTAAAAAAAATAGATAAGAACACCCCTATCATCTTCCTTACGGCCAGAAATATGAGAGAGGATATTCTTAAAGGATATCAGCTGGGTGCCGATGATTATATTACCAAACCATTCGACACGGAACTTCTTTTATATAAAATCAAAGCAATCCTTCAAAGAAGTTCTACTTTGGAAAATGAAGAACAGGAGCAGTTCAAGATCAGCAATATTTTCTTCGACTCTATGCTGAGACAGCTTAAAGTAGGAGATAAGGAATACAAGCTTTCTCCAAAAGAGAATGAGCTCCTTAAACTTCTCTGCATCCACAGAAATGATTTTATGCCGAGAGACCTTGCCCTGAGAAAGATCTGGAAGAAAGAAAACTACTTTACTGCGAGAAGTATGGACGTATATATTGCAAAGCTTCGTAAGTTACTGAAAGATGATGAAGGATTGGAAATTATCAACGTACACGGAGAAGGATTTAGGCTTTTAGTTAAAAATTAAGCCTAAAAACGGATTATAAATAAAAAATTAGCAAAACAATTGAAAATGTTTTGCTAATTTTGTTTCATACGATGGATATGAAAAATATATTTTTAAGCGTTTTCGCTATTTCCGTACTTGCCGTTTCATGTAAGAAAGATGATAAAGCCACTTATTTGAAAGAAGAAGCTGGTGTACAGCCACCACCAAGTATGACCGTAAATTCTCCTAAAGCCTCCCTGATGGATCAGGCCGGAATCCAGTCCAATACCAATCCTGCTCCACTCGCAGCTGCTCCGGGGATGAATCCTCCGCACGGACAGCCAGGACACCGGTGTGATATTCCTGTAGGACAGCCGCTCAACAGCAGCCCTGCACCAACTCCGGCAGCTAATAATGCAGTAGTGAACAGCAACAACACCATCAACATTGACCCTAACTCTTTGTCACCCGGAAAAGTGATGATCGATAATAACGGGAAGCAGGTAAAAACAGCTCCCGGCATGAATCCTCCTCACGGGCAACCCGGCCACCGATGTGATATCCCTGTAGGACAACCTCTTAACAGCAAGCCCGCTCCGGCTCCACAACCTGTTCAAAATATAGCACAGAACACACCGGCTCCGGCACCCGCTCCACAGCCGACAGGAGAAAAGCCTAAAGTAAACCCTGCTCACGGAGAACCATGGCATAACTGCGCGGTAAAAGTTGGTGATCCTTTGCCATAAATTTTGTATTTTTGCAGATATGAAGCTGTTTCACATACTTGCAGTTGTTTTTTGCCTGGGGATTTTTTTAGTTCCCAAAGACAGCTTCTATGCACAATCTATGCAGGAAACCTGCTGCAAAGCAAAGTCTGAGCAGACCGACTGCTGTAAAAATCACTCTTCAGAAGAAAACCATGACAGCAAAACAAAATCGTCCTGCAATGACGACTGCTGCTCCTCATGTGTTGCATGCTATACCTTTATAGAAACTCCTTTTTCAAAAAATCTGCGTTTTGAACTTTCTTATTATAAAAAGAATAAAAATCCGCAGTTTCAGTATTCAGACCCTTATTTATCAGACCGTTTGAAGGAAATCTGGCAACCGCCTAAAATAGGTTAATTATTAATCTTACAAAGTGTTCATTACATCTTTTAATGAACTGTTTTTTAATTAATCTAAACTTTAAACAAATGAAATTATATATTTCCAGGTTTATACTTGGACTATTGATCCTGTCTGCACACTTTATATCAGCTCAAAGCCTCCCCCAAAAACATTTCCGGGTAAAAGGAAACTGTGAGATGTGCAAATCCCGAATAGAAGCAGCAGCTAAAAAAGCAGGTGCAAAAACAGCCGTTTATTCTATTGATCTCCAAACCTTAACTCTTGAAACGGATAAAGCTTCTGCTGATGACATTCTCAAAAAAGTAGCTGAAGCGGGCCATGACAACGAAAAGTTCAAATCATCCAATGAAACTTATGAAAAGCTTCCGGGATGCTGCCATTACGAAAGAGATCTTCAGCCTTCTCCGACAGAAACTCATCACCACAGTAACCATGCTGCTACTAAAAAGGACAACGAGTTTTATGTAAGAGGAAACTGTGGTTCATGTAAAGCCAGAATTGAAAAAGCGGCAAAAGGAGCCGGTGCAGATACCGCAGAATGGAGTGCAGAAAAGCAGATGGTCACCCTGAATTTTGACCCTGCAAAAACCTCATCAGATAAAATTTTAAAAGCGATTGCTGATGCAGGACATGATAATGAAAAATACAAAGCAGCTGATACCGTTTACAATGGACTTCCCGGATGCTGCCTGTATGACAGGGAATTTACTTTCGGAGAAGCTAATCCAAAAGTACATTTTGAAGAAGAACCTGCCCAACATGCAGACCATACGGCAACGGTATCTAAAGAAGACCATTCCCGGCATGAAAAAAGTATTGACGGGGTTGTGGTAACAGGTTCTAAAGCAGCAACAGCTTTAAGTAAGAAAGAAGTCGGACTGGTTTTTAATATTGATAAAAAAGAACTTTTAAAAGCAGCCTGCTGTAATCTTTCTGAGAGTTTTGAAACCAATGCAACAGTAGATGTTTCCTTCAGTAATGCTGTTACAGGAACCAAACAGCTGAAAATGCTGGGTCTGGACCAAAAATATACCAGCCTTACGAAAGAGCTTCTCCCTGAGATCAGAGGTCTTGCATCTGCTTATGGATTGAATTTCATTCCCGGAAGGTGGATTGAAAGCATTCAGCTGACAAAAGGCGGAAGTACGGTAACCAATGGCTATGAAAGCATCACCGGACAGATTAATACAGAACTTCTGAAAAATGCAAAGGAGCCGGAAACTTCCCTGAATCTATTCTCGGACTTCAACGGAAGAGCAGAAGCCAATATCACCAGCGTATCTTCTATCAACGACAAATGGTCACAAACTTTTCTTCTTCATGGAAACGGAACTTTCGGGAATACGGATATGAATGATGATGGTTTTCTGGACAGGCCGAAAGGAACACAGATCAATGCAGCCTACCTTCTTAATTATAATGATCTTGAAAAATCCGGATTCGGCTCTCATTTCGGAATTAATTTTATCCGGGATGAAAGAACAGCCGGACAAACCGGGTTTGATAAAAAGCTGGCACAGGATAAGCAATCGGCTTATGGTGTGGGAATTGATATTTCAAGATTTCAGGTATGGAACAAAACGGGTTACGTATTCAAAGGAAAGCCTTATCAGAGCCTGGGCTGGATGAACCAATATGTATTCCATCAGCAGGACAGTTTTTTTGGTCTCAGAAATTACAATGGACAACAGCATACATATTATTCCAATCTGATCTTTGAAAGTATCATTGGAAATACAAACCATAAGTATAAGGCAGGAGCAAGCTTTTTATATGACGGTTATAAAGAAATCTATTTAACAAATGACCTGCGAAGAAATGAAATTGTTCCCGGTATTTTTGCCGAATATACGTTAACAGGTCTAAAATACACATTAGTAGCAGGTTCCAGAGTAGATTTTCATAATCTTGCAGGCACTCAGTTTACCCCAAGAGTCAACTTTAAATATGACTTTACTCCACAAACGATCTTAAGGCTTTCTGCAGGAAGAGGATTCAGAACAGCCAATGTTTTTGCTGAAAGCCAGCAGTATTTTGCATCAAACAGAAGTATTCAGATTCTTCCGAACAACGGAAATATCTATGGTTTAAAACCAGAAATTGCCTGGAATTACGGCGCCAGCTTACAACAGGAATTTAAACTTTTTGGAAGAAAATCTACCGTAATTGCTGATTTTTTCAGAACAGATTTTCAGGATCAGGTGCTTGTAGATTTAGACAGATCTCCTCAACAGCTTACTTTTTATAATCTGGAAGGAAAATCTTTCGCCAATTCTT
The DNA here is from genome assembly GCF_001295265.1 of Chryseobacterium indologenes. GTDB lineage: Bacteria > Bacteroidota > Bacteroidia > Flavobacteriales > Weeksellaceae > Chryseobacterium > Chryseobacterium indologenes_A. Next base: position 131,699 of record NZ_LJOD01000004.1, read on the forward strand.
TTCAGACACAATGGGATTTTACTCCTTTCAGAAATTTCGATGTGAGACTTGCTTATAAATATTATGATGTACAGGCAGATTATATCGGCGGAAGAAGAGAAGTTCCTTTTATGGCAAAGCACAGAGGCTTCGTTAACCTTGCTTATGCCACCAATAAAAATGATAAAGGCGGATTCTGGAGCTTTGATACAACACTGAACTGGGTAGGAAAACAAAGGCTTCCTGACACGTCCGCAAATCCTTCAGCGTTCCGGCTTCCGGTGTATTCTGATTCTTATGCCGTACTGAATGCCCAGGTCTCAAGAAATTTCAATAAGAAGATCAGAGCTTATGTAGGGGGAGAAAATTTAACCTCTTATTATCAGAAGAATGCTATTGTTGATTTCAGAAATCCTTTCGGAAATTATTTTGACGGAGGGATGGTTTACGCCCCTATTATGAAAGCTAACTTCTATGTGGGACTGGATGTAACGTTTTAAATAATGAAAGCGGGCTGATCTCAGTCTGCTACTTTTAATGAATAAAACCTTATAGGCATAAACGCTTATAAGGTTTTTTGTTTTTCAGGGTGAATTATTCAGTTTCAATAAAAAAATAATACTCAGATTAAAAAAATTTCTATATTTACATTTTATTATATGTATGAACATACCTTCTAAAGATTTTACGATTGATCACAACAGCAAACTTCCGCTTCATGTACAGGTAGAGGAGCTTTTTCGTAAACTGATTGTTATGGAGGAGTATAAAAAAGGAGCTTTATTACCAAAAGAAACTGATCTGGCGAACCTATGGGGTGTTTCCCGAAATACCATTCGCCAGGCAACCAACAAACTCGAACATGAAGGCCTTATCATACGTAAGAAGGGGATCGGAACCCGGGTAGCCGAAAAGAAAAGCCTTGTAACCGGACTTGATCATTGGTACAGTTTCACAAGAGAAATGCAGGAAAAAGGAGTTGAGGTGATTAACCAGTCTCTGAAAACCAGCACCGAACAGCCTAACGAAGAGATCTGTCATTTTTTTAACTGCCCCCCTGATAAGAAAATATTCAAGCTTTCTAAATTAAAAGGAGAAAATTCAGGTGATCCTATTGTTTACTTTGAAAGTTATTTTCATCCGAGAATAGGTATTGATAAAAATGATGATTTTAACACGCCTCTCTATAGTATGCTACAGGAAAAACATGGAGTTATAGTCCACCGTTCCCGGGAAAATATAAGTGCCTGCCAGGCTGGTACTGTAATAGGTAAGAAATTAAAAATATCAGCTTCCTTTCCTGTATTGAAGCGGGAACGATTTGTGTATGATATCAATGGAAAACCTGTTGAGTATAATGTAGGATATTACCGTTCGGATAAGTTTACCTATACTATAGACATTAACAAGTCTCCTGAAAATTAATTTTTTTATCATTCAATATGTTCAAACATTCTAACATATAATTTAAAATTAAAGCCCATGTACAACAGGTATTTTATTTTACTGATATCCTTCTTGATGACGGTACATTTGGTACATGCACAGAAAAAGGTTCCCTATTTTGGTATCATACAGGCAGCCAACGGATATTCACGGGAAATAAGCGGTGAGAATATTGGTTATTACTCAATATTTCCGGATTACGCCAACAGAGCTCTGCTTACCCGTACTACTGACGGGACCAAAACCATAGAATGGGAAACAGATGCTGTCCCTCAAAACACCAGCGGAGCCTATGTTTATTTCAGCTGGCTGGTTTCTCACTCATCCGGAACCAGCGGCGGGACCCGTCATTTTGATTTGTACATCAATGATCAGAAAACATTGACGCTTACCACCTATCCGGTAAATCAGCGTCCGGACTGGATTTCAAAAGCCGCAGATAGTACAGCTTTTGTATTTGATCAGATTAAAATGGATGGATTAAAGGATTCCTACGGCATCGGATACCTCAGAATTCCTAAAAACAAGGTAACACCAGGAAAACCAGTCCGTTTAAAGCTTGTGGGGCAGGCTCAGGACAGCAGGGATTGGTTTATGACCTATAAATTTACTTTTCAAGAAAAAATAGATGTTCATTCAACGCCTTTTCTTTTAAAAGACGGCAAAAGGCTTCTTACTCTTACCACTCTTCATTTCGGGCCGGATCAGAAAATCACTGCTAAAATAGACGGTAAAGAGACCTATTCCTTTACAATGCCGGACGGCATCAGGTCTTTTGATATTCCGGTTCCCCTATCTTCAAAAGGGGGAATTACGGAGCTGGTGGTGAGTTCTGGAAAAAAAGAAATTCTCCGCAAAACCATTCACGCAGACGCCATAGTTCCACGTACGTTATATTTCATTCATCACTCTCATACTGACGTAGGCTATTCCCATTTACAGGCAGAAGTAGAAAAAATTCACACTAAGAATATCTATGATGCGCTCAAAATGATCGAAGAGACCCGGAACTTACCTGAGGAAGCCCACTTCAAATGGAATGTGGAAGCTCTTTGGGATGTTGAAAATTTCATGCAAAAAGCAACACCGGAAGATAAAAAGGCTTTTGCCAAGGCAGTAAAAGAAGGCGGTATCGGGCTTTCAGCGATGTACGGTAATATTCTGACCGGGCTGAGCCAGCCGGAGGAGCTGTTCCATTATACTGAATATGCACAGAAACTGGAAAAAGAATTCGGGTTTAAGATCAACAGTGCCATGATGTCTGATGTACCGGGATTTGCCTGGTCTTTAGTTCCGGCGCTGGCTTCCTCCGGTGTCAAATATTTTTCAAGCGGGCCAAATTATCTGGGCGTAAGCAATCCTTATCTTGGTGACCGGGTAGGAAATTTTGTTAAAAACTGGGGCGACAAGCCGGTGTGGTGGCAGTCTCCATCCGGAAAAGACAAGATATTATTCTGGACAGGAGGAAGAGGCTATTCATCCTGGCATGGAGTTCATCCCGGCGATGTATTTGAAAACGGTCAGAAAAAGATAGCAGAATACCTGGAAGATCTTGTAAAAACCAATTATCCTTATGATATGGTGCAGTGGAGATATAATATTGTGGCGGATAACGGCCCCATAGATCCAACCATTTCAAAATTTGTAGATGAGTGGAATAAAAAATATGAATCCCCTAAAATAATACTCAGCACTAATGAAAAAATGTTTGAGGTATTTGAGAAAAAATACGGGGATCAGATTCCTGTAGTCAAAGGAGATATCAGTCCGCATTGGGAAGACGGAGCCATGTCTACTGCGAAGGAAGAAGGGATCAACAGAAACAGCAGCTTAAAATTACAGCAGCTTGCTACCCTCTACTCTATGCTGAATCCCCGTCAATATAACAGTAAAAGCTTTTATGAAGCATGGAGGAACGTTATTTTATTCCATGAGCATACCTGGGGAGCCTTCAATAGCATTACGGCGCCGGATCTTCCGTTTGTAAAAGACCAGTGGCAGGTAAAAAAACAGTTTTCCCTTGATGGCAGCTCAATTACCAGTCAGTTGGAAAAAGACCTGCTACACCCTATTACAGAGCAGGGTTCTAAAACAATCACAGTATTTAATACGTCATCCTGGACACGGAGCGGTACAGTGAGTATTCCCGGAACAGATTGGGGAAATGCCGTTAAAGATGCATCAGGAAATATAATTCCATTACAGAAATTACAGGACGGCACAATGGTATTCTTTGCGAAAAACATTCCGCCTCTTGGTTCAGCAAATTTCAGTATTGTTAAAAATAAAATCACGGCTGCAGAACACTTTTCCATAACCGGAAACAGTATCTCCAATGGAAAAGTAACTTTGAGCTGGGATCCGAAAACAGGAAGTATTACTCATTTTACAGATAACAGCGCGACTAATTACGCCGGAAGCTTTAACAGTCAGGGCCTGAACAGTTACTGGTATGTACCTGGATCTGATCCCAAAGAGGCCGTCTCAAGTTCCGCTGTACAAATAAAGATATTGGAAAAGGGCCCTGCACTCGCCAAGGTATCATTAACATCAGATGCTCCGGGAGCTAAAAAACTGGAAAGAATTATCACTTTATTTGCGGACAGTAATGAAATAGAGCTTGAAAATATAGTAGATAAAAAGCCTGTCCGCACAAAAGAATCGGTACATTTTGGGTTTCCTTTTAATACAGACTTTAAAAATATTACAGTAGATGTAGGCTATGGAACCATGAAATATCTTACGGATCAGCTGCCTGGCTCCAATATGGATTACTGGTACAGCCGCCGTTGGGTAGATGCTTCTTTCGGGCAGAAAGGAATGCAGTGGATGATGCTGGAAACACCATTGATTGAAGCCGGAGAAATGATTGATGAAAGAATGGTTATTGATAACAGCCACAAAAAATGGAAAGACAAAGGAATTTCCGGCACCACCAACTGGTTTAGCTATGCGATGAACAATTACTGGCATACCAATTACAAGGCAGATCAGGAAGGCCCCGTACGCTACCGGTATGCCCTGCGTCCGCATGCAGCCTTCAATCCTGTAGAAAATGAAAAATATGCAGCCGCTTTTACGCAGCCGCTTATTGCCATTCCTGTGAAAGAAAAATCACTAACAGAAGGAAGTCTTTTCCTGATGAATAATGATAAAATTGTCGTAACGAGCATTACACCACAGGAGGATCATAGTTTCCTGATCCGGCTTTATAATCCTGATGAAAATGAGCAGACAACTTCTTTTTCATGGCAAAAACTCAAGCCATCGAAAGTGATTCATTCCAGAACAGGAAAAGTATTGTCTTCAAACGAATCACTTAGTCTGGCCGGTATGGATGTTATAGAAATTAAAGTAATTCCTTAATTAAGCGGGTTTGAAACCGGGAGTCGGTGGAGGAAAGCTATAAAAATCATCAATAAAATAAGTGTTTATATATTTTCAAGGCAATTTGATTTTGCAGAAACCTTCGAAATATATGATTTAAAGTAACTTCCTTCCTCCTTCTTCCAGCTTCCAGCTTCCAGCTTTTAACCTTAAAACTCAGATTATTTAATACCTAAAATCAAAGCAATGTCAAAGCCGGTAATAGCCATCGATATGGGCGGAACAAAGATCAAAACAGGGCTTGTACAGGACGGTACGGTTCTGTCTTCAGTTTCTATTGATGCTGATTCCGGAAACGGTCTCAGACAAAGGCTGCCTTTTATAGAACAAACCATCAGGGATCTGCTCAGCCGGAACAATCTTTCTGTTACAGAAATTGGCGGGCTTGGTATTGCTTCTCCCGGAATTGTAGACAACGTACAGAAAAGAATCATTTCTATTGATAAAAAATTCGGGGATGCACCGGATATTAACCTTGAAGAATGGAGCTTTCAGACCTTTAACCTCCCATTTTCCATAGAAAATGATGCCCGGTCTGCATTATTGGGCGAATGGAAATACGGAAATGCAAAAAACTATGACAATGCTGTCCTTATGACCTTAGGAACAGGGATTGGAAGTGCCGCAATAATGGAAGGACAATTATTGAGGGGCAAACATTTTACTGCCGGTATATTGGGAGGACATTCTGTAATCAATTACAAAGGAAGCTTGTGCAATTGCGGAAATAAAGGCTGTGTGGAAACGGAAGCCTCAACCTGGAATCTTGGAAATATTGCAAAGTCATATGAAAATTTCAATGAAAACCAGCTTAGCACTTCTTCTATTGATTATGAGCAAATCTTTAAGCTGGCCGAACAAGGAAATTCTGTAGCGTTATCGATTCGGAAACAAAGTTTGTTAGCCTGGTCAGCATGTGCTGTTAATCTCGTTCATGCTTATGATCCTGAAATTCTCATCCTTACCGGAGGAATAATGGGCAGCAGCTCACAAATCATCCCTTATATTCAAGAATATATTGAAAGTCATGCGTGGACTCCCTGGGGAAAAGTACATGTTGAAGAAGGAAAATTCCCGTCAACAGCAGCCTTACTGGGAATAGCGCATCTTGTTTCCTATTAATAAAAATATACGAATGAAATCTAATTTTAATAAATATCCCATCATCAATATAAATGGACATTCCTGCATTGCCGGATGGGAAAATATCGCAGAGGAAATAAAAGAAACATCATCTGAAGTCATTGCTTTTGAATGCTATCAGGGCGTTTTTCTGGAGGAAATCATTACTTCAGTACAGAAATTATTAAAACCGGAACTGATCATCAATACTTCAGAAGCGATGAAATCTGAGCAGGAAATAGCGGTAATGGTTCAGCCATTTGTTACTGATGATCCTGTATTTGGCTATATGACACCCCTGGAACTTGAAGATTATTTTGATCCTGACAAAATCTCAAAGCTTCAAAAAAAAATAGCCAATAATAAAGGTTATACCGTAGTGGTAGGGCCCGGAGCTACCTTAATCGCCATGAAACCTGATATAACTGTATACGCAGATATGCCACGGTGGGAAATCCAGAAGCGTTTCCGGAAAAATACGGCCTGTAATCTGGGAAAGACCAACTATACAGACTCCTTCCCTTATCAGTATAAACATGCTTATTTCGTGGACTGGCGTGTGTGTGACCGTTACAAAAAGCAAATATTGAATACCTGCAGATTTGTTCTGGATACCACCCTTCCCGAGCTGCCCAAAATGATCAGTACGAGTGCCTTGTTTGATGCTTTGCAAAAAACCGTAAGACAACCTTTCCGGGTAGTTCCATTTTTTGATCCGGGACCATGGGGAGGTCAGTGGCTGAAAGAAGTCTGTGATCTTGACAGAAGCGTTTCCAATTACGCATGGGGGTTCGATTGTGTTCCTGAAGAAAACAGCCTGTTGTTAGGATTCGGAGATCAGGTAGTAGAAATTCCGTCCAATAATTTGGTATTTTTCCAGCCGGAAGCTTTACTCGGCAAGCAGGTATATGAAGGATTTGGTGATGAATTCCCGATCCGTTTTGATTTTCTGGATACCATGGAAGGCGGCAACCTCAGCCTACAGGTGCATCCATTGAAAGAATATATCAAAGAAAATTTCGGAATGACTTATACTCAGGATGAAAGTTATTATATGCTGGATGTAAAAGAAGGCGCATTTGTGTACCTTGGCCTGAAAGAAAATACGGATCCCGATAAGATGATGAAAGATCTGGAAACTGCACAGACAGATAATATCCCTTTTGATGCGGAAAAATATGTACAAAAATGGCCGGTCCGGAAACATGATCATGTATCAATTCCGGCAGGAACCGTACATTGTTCAGGAGCGAACTCCGTAGTGCTGGAAATCAGTGCAACCCCTTATATCTTTACCTTCAAGTTATGGGACTGGGGACGAATGGGGCTGGACGGGAAGCCGAGACCTATCTCTCTAAAACATGGTAAAAATGTAATCCAGTGGGACCGTACCACTTCATGGACGAAAGAAAATATCCTGAATCTTACAGAATCCGTTACCCAAGGAGACGGATGGCGGGAAGAACGCACCGGCCTGGATGAATGGTCATTTATTGAAACCCGGAGACATTGGTTTACTAAAAAAGTAGTTCATCATACCGAAGGAGTGGTGAATGTGCTGAATCTTGTGGAAGGCCGTGAGGTTATTGTAGAAAGCCCGGATCAAAACTTTGAGCCTTACGTTATCCATTATGCTGAAACCTTTATTGTTCCGGCAGATGTGGGGGCTTTTACTATTACCCCTCATGGGGAAAGTGCGGGTCAGGAGTGCGCAACCATAAAAGCGAGTATCCGTCCGGATATGATTGCAGAAAAAGTTTTAAAATAAGCGATATGGGATCTACTGTGAATTCTGCTATTATTTATAAATCAACACTGGTAGCTTCTGTGGGTGGTTTATTATTCGGGTATGATACGGCTGTTATTTCAGGAGCCATTGGTTTTATGAAGACTTATTACCGGCTTTCTGATGTCATGACAGGCTGGGTTGCTTCCTGTGCTTTGCTTGGATGTATAATCGGTGCGATGTATTCCGGGAAGCTCAGTGATTATATCGGGCGTAAAAAAGTATTAATGATCTCAGCTTTGTTATTTACGATTTCTTCTTTAGGAACGGCAATAGCACCTGAGTTATGGATTTTTGTCCTATTCCGGATCATAGGTGGTATGGGTATCGGGATTGCATCGATGCTTTCTCCCATGTATATTTCAGAAATGGCACCGGCAGCCATAAGAGGACGATTGATTTCGATTTTCCAGCTTGGAATTGTAACCGGAATTCTGGTGATCTATTTTGTAAATGCTTATATTGCCGGAATTCATGATGAAAACTGGAATATTTCTACAGGCTGGCGCTGGATGTTTGGTTCCGGAATTATTCCTTCCATAATTTTTATAGTATTATTGCTTACCGTCCCTGAAAGTCCACGCTGGCTGGCTGCCCAAAAAAGAAATTCTGAAGCCTTAAATATCCTTACCGGGATTAATGGTCCTGTAATGGGACGACTGGAGCTGGAATCTATCAACAGATCATTGAAAGATGAAACTTCTTTTTCTTTTTCAGATCTAAAGAAACCCGGATTAAAACGGGTATTGATTATTGGTATTCTGCTGGCAGTATTTTCACAGATAACCGGCATTAATGCTATCATGTATTATGCTCCCGAAATCTTTAAAGCCACAGGGGTAGGATCTGATTCTGCATTTATACAAACCATACTGGTAGGAGTTATTAATGTAATCTTCACTTTTGTAGCTATAAAATACGTAGACCTCTGGGGCCGGAAAAAACTGCTTCTGCTGGGCATCTCCGGAATGACAGTCTGCCTGTTTATTGTCGGATTGGCTTTTTATACGCAACAGCAGGGTTATCTTGTTCTCGTTGCCATATTAGGCTATATTGCCAGTTTTGCCATGTCTTTAGGGCCTCTTACATTTGTTGTCATTGCTGAAATATTCCCTACCAAAGCCCGCGCCACAGCAATGTCTGTTGCTACTTTTTTCCTCTGGGCAGCTGTATTTTTAGTATCCCAGACTTTCCCTGTACTTATAGGATCTATAGGAAATGCCAATACCTTCTGGTTATATATGGCTATTGCGGTAATTGTTTTTCTTTTTATCTGGAAGAAAGTCCCTGAAACAAAAGGAAAAACGCTGGAAGAAATTGAAGACGCATGGAAAAAATAAATTTAATTTACATCTTTATTGAATAAAATAAAAAATCTCATTGGCATTCAATGAGATTTTTATTTGTATTGATTCCGATTATCTTCCGAAATCGTCCTGTACTCTTACAATATCATCTTCATCTGAAGGATTGGATGCATCAGTATGCTGCCAGATCTCAGCTACTACTCCCCAGCCTTCCAAACCGATAAGACGGTGCCTTTCACCCTGCTGAAGCTTTACCTGTTCTTTCGGATGGTATTCTTTCAGTTCCCCTTCTTCATCTGTAGGGCTTCTTTTAATTCCCACCGTGCCTTCCACAACCTGCCAGATTTCAGCTCTGCGATGATGATACTGCCAGCTCAATCGTGCCTGCGGAGCTACGATAAGAATCTTAGGACTTAATTTTCCGCTTATTTTTAAATGGTTAACATCAATTCCGTCAAAATAACGGTTGGCAAAATCCTGTGCCTGATTTTCATCAATTACAAAGAATCCGCCCCAAGGTCTTGTATCATCTTTTGCCACAAGATTAAAGCCCTGTGCACCAAGCATTTTTTCTACTTTATCGAATATTTCTTTTTTCGCTGCACTCATACCGCTGTACTGTTCTTTAAATTATTTTCAAAAATAAGTATTGTTTGATTATTATTCTGTAGACATTGAGTAAGGAAAATCTTTTTCCTGTGAGCCTCTTTCCTTGTTCGGCTTACTATCCATCTGAAAATCCAGAACCGCCCCTTTCAGCAGCTCTTTGTGACTTATCCAGTTTTTGGAATAAGGCTGAGTATTGACTTTCAGAGATTTCACATAGAAATTTTCTGCATTATTCTCCGGTGCCTTTATTTCAATCTTCTTTCCGTTTTCCAGATGAATTATGGCTTCCTTAAATAAAGGAGCTCCTAAAACATACTGATCTGTAGCCGGAGTAACAGGATAAAATCCTAAAGCTGAAAATACATACCATGCGGAAGTCTGTCCGTTGTCTTCATCTCCGCAGTATCCGTCAGGTGCTGCCTGATAAAGCTTATCCAATACCTGTCTTGCCCAGTATTGTGTTTTATAGGGCGCTCCGGCATAATTGTACAGATAGATCATATGTTGAATCGGCTGGTTTCCGTGAGCATACTGCCCCATATTCATGATCTGCATTTCCCGGATTTCATGAATAACGCTTCCGTAGTAACTGTCATCAAAAACCGGAGGAAGAGAAAATACCTCATCCAGCTTGGCTTCAAATTTCTTTTTACCGCCCATCAGTTTAGAAAGACCTTCAATATCCTGGAAAACCGACCAGGTGTAATGCCAGCTGTTTCCTTCTGTAAAAGCATCACCCCATTTAAAGGGATTGAACGGAGCCTGGAAACTACCATCTTTATTTTTACCTCTCATGAGCCCGGTTTCCGGATCAAAAAGGTTTTTATAATTGTATGCTCTTTTTTTGTAAATATCAATTTCTGATGCAGGCTTTCCTAAAGCTTTTCCCAGCTGGTAAATTGCAAAATCATCGTAAGCATATTCTAAAGTTCTGGCTGCATTTTCATTGATTTTTACATCGTAAGGAACATAGCCCAGCGTATTATAATACTGAACTCCCCTACGTCCTACCGCATCAATGGGACCTTCATTATCAGCTCCATGTTTAACAGCCTGCCAGAGGGTTTCTATGTCATACCCCCGAATCCCTTTTATATAAGCATCTGCCACTACTGATGCGGAGTTATTTCCCACCATAATATCAGAATATCCCGGGCTGCTCCATTCTGGGAGGAAGCCACCTTCTTTGTAGGCATTAGCCAATCCTTCCTGCATTTCTGCATTAATTCCCGGATATACAAGGTTAAGAAACGGATATAAAGCACGAAAAGTATCCCAGAATCCGGTGCCGGCAAACATTCTTCCATCCAGAATTTTACTGTTGTATGGGCTCCAGTGTTTTATTTTGTTCTGCCCATCAATTTCATACAGTTTCTGTGGAAAAAACAATGTTCTGTACATGGAAGAATAGAATGTTCTCATCTGTTGGTCTGTTCCCCCTTTTATTTCAATTCTCCCCAGTGTTTTATTCCATATATTTTTGGCATCTGTTTTTACCTGTTCAAAATTTCTTCCTCCTATCTCTCTTTTCAGATTGAGTTCTGCCTGTTCAAAGCTGATGAATGAAGAAGCTATTTTTGCGTAAACGCTTTCTTTATTTTTAAGCTTAAAACCTACTATGGCACCTGCGTGTTCACTTGCAAGTTCTAGCGGTCCATTTACCAAAGCATTATCTTTCCAAAGCCTAGTCAGGTCAAAATCTTTGTCGAACTGCACGACAAAATAATTTTTAAAGTTTTCATATTTTCCTCTGGCATATTTGGTGGTATAGCCCAGAATTTTTCTCTCTTTTGGAATGATTTTAATATAAGAGCCTTTATTTAAAGCATCAATAACCACATAAGCGCTGTCGGTTTTCGGAAAATCAAATTTAAAAAAGGCGGCTCTTTCCGTTGGGGTGAGCTCTGTAGTTACGTTAATATCTGCAAGATAAACACTATAGTGATAAGGTTTTGCAGCCTCTGCTTTATGGCTGAACCAGCTTGCCCGTTCTTCTTCCTTAAACTTTGGCTTACCTACGCCCGGCATGATGGCAAAAGCTCCATAATCATTCATCCACGGAGACGGCTGATGGGTCTGCTTGAAACCATTGATCTTATCTGCATCGTAGGTATACGCCCATCCATCGCCCATTTTCCCTGTCTGTGGTGTCCAGAGGTTCATTCCCCAGGGAAGTCCGATGGCCGGATAGGTATTTCCGTTGGATAGGGATGGTTTGGACTGCGTTCCCATTAATGGGTTTACATAATCCGCAGGAGATATAATATTCTGACCTAAGGCCAATACCTGTAATAAAAGCAAGCAGGTAGAAAATATAAACTTCATTGTATCTTTTCGTTTATTAATTTATATAAGCTTTTTTGCATAACTGGCAGCTCCCAGAATAGCGGCATCTTCAAAGATAGCAGAGATTTTAACCTGCAAGTTAATATTATTCTCCTTTAAATTTTTTATAAATCTTTCGCCGAAATGAGGATAGGCTTTCGCAATATTTCCGCCTATAACTAAAACTTCCGGTTTATAATGATTTACATGTTGCACAATAAATTCAGAGAAAGTATCTGCATATTCATTAAATATCTGAGTTTGTATTTCCAAAGGCTTATCCAATAAATCTTTTGTCCCTGAAATCTGCCCGCCCGTAAGCTCTGCATAACGTTTTACAAACCAACGTGTTGCCAGGTAATCTTCAAAGACAGATTTTCTGAAAGGCGAATCCCAGAGATCTTCATCAGTGGCAAAATCACCGTTGTAGAAGGTTGTTCCCAGCCCTGTACCCAGTGTTACCCCGAAAACCTTCCGGAATCCCTGCACACAGCCTCCAAAGACTTCTCCTTCCATAAATGCCGCCGCATCATTCACAAAGTAGATCTGCTGTTCTGAAATTCCTAATCTTTTTGCCAGTTCTTTTTTAATATTGACCTGGTATATGTCAATAAATTTTCCCTGTTGCATTAAGGAAATTCCGTTTTCATAATCAAAAGGTCCCGGCATCGCGATCCCTATTAAAAGGGCTTCACTAACAAGGCCTTTTGTAGCTTTTTCAATGGCTGAGACCCAGGCTGAAAAAATATCCTCCCTGGAACCGAAAGAATCCACATGCTCCCTGATATAGGTGGACGCAATGATTTCACGCTTAACCGGATCTACCTGAGCCATCGTAATATGGGACCCTCCAATATCTATTCCTATTATATTCTGCATTATATCTTATTTATACCCATCAAAAAACCTGTGACTAAACGGACAACAAAAGCAAATTTACGTACTACTAATGGATGTCCGTTTTAAGTCTCAGTTAAAAATCCCCTAATTTTTATTTTTTTAGTATGTATTTTTTATTTCGTATTTATTTCACCAATACTTTTCCGGATGTCAGAATCTTTTTACCAGGTGAACTTATTTTATAAATATACGTTCCTGCGGACAGGCTCTTCGTATTAACAACCGCGTTATTTTTATCTATTTTCTGTGTGACCACCAATTTTCCTGACATATCGTAAAGGGTTATCTCATCTGCTGAGTCGCCATTCGATGCAAAATAAAGATCATTTCCCTTTTTAACAGGATTCGGATATAAATAAAGATCAGTCCTCTCTGATTTTCCTTCTTTTACGGACAGCTGCTCTGTACAGCCTACATCTGTTCTCCAGTTTGTATTGGTCATATTAACCATTGTCGCAAAGTGGGTATTCGCTGTGGCATCCAGAACGCCGATTCCGCTTCCTTCATTCATTTTCCAGTTGGCTTCAAGGCCTGGAGCGTTTGCTGCCACATTACACTTATTGTCTAGAATTTCCTGGGCAGTCAATGCTCTCTTCCAAACTCTGAATTCATCCAAAAACCCGTTCAGAGTACGTGAGTTATCATAATTTCTTCCCAGATAAAGGATCCCGTTTGCGGTAAAGTTACCGGAAACTGTATTGCTTGCATCCTCAATACCATTAACATACAATTTCATGGAGGCACCATCATATACTGCTGCTACGTGATACCATGTATTAGTAGCAAATGCCGTAGTGCTGCTCAGCTTTACCTGAGATGATCCGAAGCTTAATGTAAACTGTAACTTATTATTGGCAAGGTTCCCATCTCCGAACCTCAGGATCGCAGAATTATTATCTCCCACCTCAATTCCTGCCACTGACGAAATATAAGGGAAACTATTTTTGAATGCATTTACTTTTACCCAGCCCTCAATCGTTAAGCCATTTCCGCTTAGATTAAACTGTCCGGCATTAAGATATTGGGAACTTCCATTAAAAGAAATCGATCTGGCTCCGGGGCTCTGAACCGGAGCGAAACCGCTATTAAATGTTGTATCTGCGGAATACGCGCTGGTATTCCCTCCGTTACATACGGCCTGTACCCTCCAGACATAATTGGTATTCTCTGTAAGATTCTGAAGGGTGTATGTGGTAGCTGAAATATTCTGAACATCTGTCCAGGTTGAAGCCGCTGCTGTTTTGTACTGAAGGTTATAAGAGGTTGCAGTTCCTACGGCATCCCAGGATATTTTAGTAGTATTCCCGAGAAAACTCTCAGATTTAATTCCTGCCGGGACTGCGCATCCGTTTCCCGAATTAAAGCGTGGGGCAAACAGATAAGTACTGGTGAGTGTTGAAGAGCAGTTGGACTGTATTCTCCAGTCATATTCAGTGTTCAGACTCAGATTATTGATGACAATACTATTGCCTGAATAGTTGCTTCCGGCATTCGTCCATGTAGTGGAATTGGCTGGTTTATAGTCAATATTATAGGTTTGGGAAGCATTGGATGTCCATTTCAGAGTAGCTGAAGTTCCTGTAACATTGGCCGCTTCAAGTCCTAAAGGCGGATCACATGCCTGTCCTTGTAACCATGAATAAAGCTGTCCGGTAAGCTGGGTATTTTCATTGTAAAGGATATTAGATCCTGTGCTTAGGTAGCTTGCCACATCCGTTGCACCCAGGTCATACCACATGAATACGCCATAGCCGTCATTTTTTGTATTGGTAGCAAGCGTTGCCAGTGTAGAGGCAGGGGTAGAACCCGGATTGGTATTGCGTATCCATGTTGCTGCGGCAGAAATTTTTGTTTTATTAAGAGGAGGTACTACAGGAGCATTATATGTTCCGTAATAGGCATTCCAGGTGTAATCTATATAATTTCCGGCAGCATCACCGCTGTAACTTTGTCTTGTGGTTGCCGGACCAATGTAATAAAAGGTAATCAGCTTATCAGGCATTGCAGCTTTCAGCTCCTGGAGCAGCATAACAAACGAGCTGTTATTAGGCTGTCCTGTCCCGTTGTTTCCATATCCTGCATATTCATCGTCTAAATCTACTCCATCCAGGCCATAGGTATAAACAGTATGGGCAATCTGTCTGGCAAAATCACGGGCCGCTTCACGGTTCGGGAAATTGGAAATTCCTGCTCCCTGATGGTTTCCTAAAATATCCAATAATACTTTAATACCTTTCTGCTGTAATGGTCTTACGTAGGTATTGACATCGTTCAGAACTTTGGTAACGTTGTTGTTACTGGAAATATAGGCTCTGCTTTTGGAAACATCATAATTAATGTTTGCGGCAAAAATAATAGCGACATCAAAAAGCTGTTTTCCACTGTTCTGCAGTGTGTAAGAACCGGCATTCAGCATATTGCTGTTATTTACTTCAACATAGCATATCCCTACGGGATCAAGCTGCTGTGCCTTGAGTAAGGAGCCTGTCTGACAGGCCATAAGCATCAGCGCGGCAAGAATGGAGTTTTTTTTCATAGTATAATTTTTTTTGCTTTTTTAAAATATGCAGCTTCCCGTGCAGACGACCTGTCCTGCATCATGAATACCGCAAAAAAAGAGTAAAACGATTCTCAGGGCATAAGTTGTTAAGCCAGCAAATCCCGGTTTTCGTTAAAAGTTTTCCATAATAATTCTCCGAACAATGTGTTTGCCCAGGCAAACCATTCTCTGGTAAATTTCTTGTCGTTATCCTTGTGGAAGGATTCATGCATAAAGCCTGTACCCCCATGGGTTTTCTGCAGGGTCTGTATACACCATCTGATTTCATTTTTATCTTTGGTAGTAAGAGCTTTCATTATAATACTCATTGGCCAGATCATATCAAGACCAATATGAGGACCTCCTATTCCTTCTGCCAGGCTCCCTTTGAAAAAGAACGGGTTGTCCTTAGACCATACATATTTCCTGGTATTGAGGTAAACCGGATCATCTGCTTTTACAGCATCCAGATAGGGTAATCCCAAAAGGCTTGGACAGTTGGCATCATCCATCAGGTTGTAGCTTCCGAATCCGTTGGTTTCAAAAGCATATATTTTCCCGTATTCAGGGTGGTTGTAAATTCCATATTTTCTGACTGCTGCTTCTACCTCATCTGCAAGGCTGTTCAGCTGTGTGGCCAGTGTTTTTTCATTTTTGATTTTCGAGACCATTTCTGCGGCCTGACGAAGGCTTACTACAGCGAATAAATTGGAAGGGATCAGAAACCCGTAAATGGTTGCATCATCACTCGGACGGAACATAGAGCTGATCAGTCCCACAGGATTTGTAGGGTAGCCATAGCCTCCCATTGCAACTCCGTCTGTGGCCCATGCTGTGGTACGTTCAAATTTATACGGTCCGAGATCTTTTTTGCGCTGTTGTTCAGTAAAGGTCTGTAAGGTAAGTTTAATTCCTTTCAGCCATTTATCATCAAATGGTTTCGTATCTCCCGTTGTTTTCCAGAAGTGGTATGCCAGACGGATCGGATAACACAGGGAATCTATTTCCCACTTTCTTTCATGGGTTCCCGGCTTCATATCCGTGTGGTCATATTCTTTCCATTTGCTTATTTTCTTATCGTCGTTATAAAATGCATTAGCATAAGGATCTTTAAGGATAAATTCGGTCTGCTTATGGATCACTCCTGAGATCAGTTTGTGCAGTTTCTCATCTTTTTTAGAGAATTGCAGATAAGGAAAAACCTGCGCGGAGCTGTCGCGGAGCCACATGGCATCAATATCTCCGGTAATTACATACGTATCCGGTACACCGTTGATTTCTTTATAAAAAACGGTTGTATCTAATGTATTGGGAAAACAGTTTTCAAAAAGCCAGGCGAGTTCTTTATTTTTAACGTTCTTTTTGAAGGTGGCAATGGCATTTTCCACGGATTCACTGGTAAAATGTCTTTTATCTTTAGGCACACGGACTACAGGAAAATCTTCCGTAACCAGATTTTTAGCAAAAACATTTTGAGTGAACAGCAGTCCGGCTCCTGCCAGCGCACTTGTTTTAATAAACTTTCTCCTTTCCATTGATACTTTTATTTCTTTATTATTGATTGATTTATTGTACGGGTTTGCTTCCCATGATAAACTTCAGCTCTCCCCCGTTCATAATATCGCTGTGATTCAGTTCCCAGCTTTTGTGTTCTTTTCCGTTCAGGAATATTTTCTGAACGTAGATGTTTTTATCGGAAATTTTATCTGCAATAACCGTAAAGGTTTTTCCATTCTCCAACTGCAGAGAGGCCTTCGGGAACTGAGGGGCTCCTATAGCATAAACAGGTTTCCCAGGCGTTACCGGATAGAATCCTAATGATGAGAAAATATACCATGCCGACATCTGCCCGCAGTCTTCGTTATTGACAATACCATCTGGTTTTGCGGCATACATATTATCACGGATAAATTTCACCATTTTCTGGGTTTTGTGAGGAGCTCCTGCATAGTTGTACAGATAAGGAACATGGTGTCCCGGCTCATCTCCGAATCCCAGAGATCCGATGAATCCTGAAATATCTACATGCTGTTCTCCCTGCATATCCAGCTTTTCTGTAAAAGTTCTGTCCAGCTTTTCCTCAAATCCTTTTTTTCCGCCATACAGCTTTATCATTTCATCAATCTGATGGGGTACAAAGAAATCATAAGCCCATATATTTCCTGAAACCCAGTGAGGCTGAAGTTTTTTCCAGTCATTCAGTACAAAATCGGCTAAAAATTCTCCGTTTTTCTGCCTTGGCCAGAAATGATTATTGCTTTTATTGAAAGTATTCAGAAAATTCATTGACCGTTTTCTGTATACCTCTGCTTCATATTTTTTGCCCAATTTTTCGGCCAGCTGCTGAATACACCAGTCATCATAGGCATACTCCAGAGTTGCAGAAACAGAGGCTCCGTTTTCAGAAGGTGAATATCCCAATTTAATATAGTCGTTCAAACCTCCACCTCCATCGCTGCTGCTCATTTTATCGGTTAAAGAAGCGTCCTTCATGGCTGCGAATGCTTTTTCGTGATCAATACCGGGCACTCCTTTGGAAATAGCATCCCAGATAACCGATGCGCTGTGATAGCCTAGCATACAGAAATTATCATATCCGCATAATTCCCAGATCGGCATATGATCCTTACGGTCCGTATATCTGCTGATAAGAGAGTTGGCAAATTCCTTTGTGTGTTTCTGGTCCATGATCGTCAACAGCGGATGTGTTGCTCTGAAACCATCCCAATAAGAATATGTACTGTAATTGGTAAACCATTTGGTATTCATATTTTCTTCTGCAGCAACATAATCGCCATTGACATCCATATAAAGATTAGGAGCAATGAATGTATGGTAAACTCCCGTATAGAAAATCTTCCTCTGATCATCTGTTCCTCCTGTCACCTGAAATCTGCTGATAAGATCTCTCCAGGTTTTCTGTGCAGTTTCTTTGGCCTTTGCAAAGTCAATATTTACGGCTTCAGAATCAAAGTTTTCCTGTGCGCCTTCTGTACTTACCGGCGACAGGGAAACTTTCACTTCAATGCTTTCATCTTTTTGTGTAGCGAATCTCACAAATGCTTTGGCATCTTTAGCAAGAGCCATTTTTTCATTATTTCTGATCTTTCCTTCCGAATACACTCCATAGGATTTAAAAGGCTTTGAAAATTCCATAACGAAATAAGCAAATCTTTTTCCTCCCCAGCCTGTACTGTAGCTGTATCCTTTAATCTTGTTATTTCCTTCTATACTAACGAGGGTATGATATACGCTTCCGAAGATCTTATTAACGGGATCGATGATGATATTAGACTCTTCGCTTTTGGGAAAAGTATATTTATGAAATCCTACTCTTGGTGAGGCGGTCAGCTCAGCTTTAATTCCATAACTGTCCAGCATAACGGAATAATACCCCGGGGAGGCAGTTTCTCTTTCGTGGCTGAATGTGGAGCGATAGCCTGTTTCAGGCTTATCTTCCGACCCGGGAAGCATTTTGATTTGTCCTACCGTAGGCATCACCAGAATATCTCCAAGGTCTGCCCACCCGGTTCCGCTAAGGTGATTGTGACTAAATCCCATGATGGTTTTACTGCTGTAATGATACCCTGAACACCAATCCCAGTCGCCGCTTTTGGTATTCTGGTCCGGGCTGAGCTGTATCATTCCGAATGGCGTTGTTGCTCCCGGAAAGGTATGCCCATGCCCTCCTGTTCCGATAAACGGGTCTACCCAGGAAAGGACATCATCCTTTCGCTGCTGTGCATTCCCGTTGTATGAAAGCAGGATTGTTACTAAAAATATAAGCAGTTCTTTTTTCATAATGGTAAGAAAGATCTCAAATTTTTTTTAAGATAAGAGTTTATTTAGGAATATGAAAATCATAATAACAATATTGTAAGGCAAAAGCATAGATTATATCGGTATTATTAAAGTTTTCAGACTATTATATTGAATTATTTTTCATAAAATCAATGATTTCCGAAATATATCCAAACGCAACAGCCACTACTGTATCTGCAGCTCCGTAATATACAGCTACTTTATCGCCTTCAGTTAATGCAGCACATGGGAAGATAACATTGGGAATATCACCAGTAAGCTCATACATTTCTGCCGGAGCCAGCAGGTATGGTTTTGTTCTGTACAATACTTTTGAAGGGTCCTCCAGGTCAAGCAGTGCAGCACCCATGGAATACCTGAATCCTCTGCAGGTATTGATCACCCCGTGATAAAAAAGCAGCCATCCTTCGCTTGTTTTGATCGGAACAGGTCCTGCCCCTATTTTGGTACACTGCCAGGCACTGTCTTCAAAAGGAGTAACTTTCATTACACATCTGTGCTCCCCCCAGTATTTCATATCCGGGCTGTAGCTGATATAAATATCTCCAAACGGGGTATGTCCGTTATCACTCGGACGGCTCAGCATGGCATATTTCCCATTGATTTTTTCAGGGAAAAGTACTCCGTTCCTGTTAAATGGCAGAAAGGCATTTTCACACTGGAAGAATTCTTTAAAATCGAAGGTATATCCAATTCCGATAGTAGGTCCGTTATATCCGTTGCACCAGGTGATCCAATAGCGATCTTCAATGAAGGTTACGCGCGGATCGTACTTGTAGTCGGATTCGATCATTTCTGTATTCCCGGCTTGCATTTCTATGGGATCATGGTTGATCTTCCAATGGATGGCATCTTTACTGAAACCGGCAAAGATATTCATCTGTACGGCTTTGTTATCACATCGGAAAACACCTGCAAATCCGTCTTCAAAAGGAACAACTGCACTGTTAAAAATGCTGTTAGAGGAAGGGATTGCATATCTGCTGATAATCGGGTTTTCTGAAAAACGCCACATAATATCGCTGCAGTCTTTCGGACGGTCCTGCCAAGGGATCATTACTGATTGAGATGTCATAAAGTAGTATTACTTTTTTATTTTTTTGATTATTTATTAACTGTCTGATTCTTCTTTGGATTTTTCAGGATATGGGAACGGAACCAGCAAGGTGACAATGAATGCCGGTATGGTGGCAACAAGCACCCAGACGAAAAACATTTTATACCCTATCCAGTCACTGATCATTCCGCTGAACATTCCGGGGATCATTACTCCCAGATTCATAATTCCGGTAGCGAATGCATAATGGGCAGTCTTATGTTTTCCGGGGGCAATCTGCTGCATCATATACAACATCAGTCCTACAAAACCAAATCCGTAACCGAAATATTCTGTTACGACCGCCAGGCCTACTGAAAAAAGGTCTTCCGGCTGATAATGGGCCAGCAATGCATACACCACAAACGGTATATTGAATGCACAGCATAACCAGATCAGGGATTTTTTAAGTCCTCTCGCAGAAATGAAATATCCAGCCAGCACAGATCCTAAAATAAATGCAGCTGAACCGTATGTTCCATAAATAAGACCTATATCTGAAGTGGATAGTCCTAATCCTCCTGCCGCTCTAGGAGCTTTAAAAAATAAAGGAGCGATCTTAATGGCAAATCCTTCGGCAAAACGGTATAATATAATGAACATAACCGCCCACAGGATGTTCCGTTTAGTAAAGAAGGAGGTGATTACTTCCAGCAGTTCTTTACGGATATTTCCTGCATTTTTCTCTATTCTATCCTCTTCATTTTTCTGTTCTTTCGGCAATACCCAATAATGATAAGCTGCTAAAGCGAAAAATATAAGAGCAAATACACCCATAATGATCATCCATGCATGGGTAACTCCTTTTGTTTTTTCCAGGACACCAGCGAAATAAACCAATGCACCGCTGCTGATAATTTTGGCGAGGTTGTAGAAAGCGCCCTGCCATCCGATATATCTTGCCTGTTCTTTATTAGAGAGGAAAGCAATGTAGGTACCGTCTGCAACCACATCATGTGTAGCTCCGCAGAAAGCAACAACTGCAAAAAGGGCAATGCTGTATCTGAAAAAATCGTGAAGAGGAAGGCTTAAAGCGATCAGGGCAAAAAGCACTCCTATAGCTGCCTGAGTAAAAAGAACAAAGAATTTTTTGGTTTTATAGATCTCCAGAAAAGGACTCCAGAGAGGCTTTAACGTCCAGGAAAGCATAATAAGCCCCGTCCAGAATGTGATCTGTGAGTCTGAAACACCCATGTCTTTATACATAATTCCGGAAACAGCATTGATGGTTACAAAGGGGATTCCCATTGCAAAATATAATGTTGATATCCAGAAAATAGGCTGTACTGAATGTGTCTCAGAATTATTTTTTCCCATATTCAAACTAAACTGTTAAAGAAAAGAAGGCCCCTCAAAAGTGTCATTCCGGGTTGAACGAAACTAAAAAAGAATAATCTTAAAAACGGATAAGTTAAAGATTTTTCTATACCGGCATGAAAAAACCAAATTAAATCTATTTTTCGAGACGGCCTTCTGTTTTCTTTATAATTGCTTCTGAAAAAGTATTATTTTTTATCCCACCATAGTTTTGTTCCTCCTGTATCAGGGCCACCCAGATACTGTAGAGCCTGTGCATAATTCAGGGTATTATTTCTATATTTGGTCGGGATAGGAACTCTTCTGATCATAGCATCCGTACTGATGGTTCCCTGGCTGTCATTAAGAACATTTTTGAAAATAACAGGATAACCTGTTCTTCTTTGTTCTGCCCATGCTTCAGGACCGTCAGGATAAATGGCAATCCATTTCTGGGTTATAATTCTTTCCAGTTTTCTTTCAAAAGAATCTCCGTTATTCCATTTGATGGTAATGGTACTCAGCATCGGGCTTCCGGCCAGAACACTGTTTGACGCATTTTTAGTATCGATATAGGGAGCCTCCACAGAAACGGCATCTTCAATATACGTTGCATATGATGAGCTTTTTCCCCATTCTGCAAAAGACATTTCAACACCTTTATTGTAATTTGTTCCTGCATCTCCTGCTCCCGCATAGCCTCTGATGGCTGCTTCTGCTTTCAGGAACCAGATTTCTGCAGCGGTCATAATCTTGTTTTTGCCATCGGAATTTGAAAAATAATCACCTGTGGCAGAAACTGCTGCTGGCTGAGAAAAATTTCCATAACGATCTTTACTTCCTCCCATATCAACCCCAAGCCTTACTCCAATGTATTGTCCGCTCACTGTAGGATCAACTGCAGGTTTCGCATATGATGAAATCCTTGGGTCATTAAAACCATTCATATAAGCCATTAAAGGGGCTCCGATTTTGCAGTCTCCCCATGAATAAATGATATTATATAAAGGAGAAGCACCACCATAACTTACTAATGCATTCTGACTATTGGCTTCAATCAGACCAGCTGAAGAACTCAATGCTTCCTCAGCATATTGTTTTGACTTCACTGGATCTGCATAACTAATCCTCATAGCCAGTCTTAGTTTCAATGAATTTGCAAGACGGGCCCAGGAAGCAGCATTTCCACCAAACACAACATCTCCTTTTTTAAGAACTGACTGGTCTTCGGTACCGATACTTTTCTGAAGAGTGGTAATTGCTGACGTAAGATCCTGAATAAAGTACTTATAAGCATCCTGCTGGCTGTCAACATCGGTAATTCCATTAGGATTTGGTGTCAGATATTTACTGTATATTACCGGACCATGTGCATCTGAAACTTTTTGAGAAGCCATTACTCTCAATATTTGTAAAACGGCTAATGAATGGGAGAAATCTATCCCTGCATAGTTTTTTGCTGAAACGGTGGAAAAATTCTTAATCTGCTGGAAAACATCTTCCAACTGAGTCATCATTATTCTTTCATTCCATCCATCCATTATAAAATAAGTGGTATTGTTTTTACCTCCGTTATATGCTGTAGCAGTACTAAAAAGACCACTATACATATCTGCATTTAAGTTGGTTTGTAGCTGATAAACCCAATCTGTAGGATGTGCCAGATTTCTCTGCATCTGCTTTAGCGGATTTACCAGTTGTACAAAATCAGCATTCAGCTGCTCACTTCCAAGACCTGAATATTGAGAATTAATATCTTCAAAATCGCTTGTACAGCTTAAAATTGAAGAGGTTACCAATCCTCCGATTAATATTGTTTTTATTTTATTTTTCATTACTGTAAAGATTAGAAAGTTGCTTTTAATGAAACACCTAAAGATCTGGTTATCGGCATACCAAACATATCTACTCCTACACCTCCCGGGTTTACGCCTGATACCTGTTCCGGATCAAAAGGAGCCTTCTTGTATAAAAAGAAAAGATTAGATCCTGTTACTCCGACTGTTGCATTCTGCAGAAATCCGGACTTCAGATTAAATGTATATGAAATTGAAGCCTGACGTAATCTTATAGCTGTTCCGCTATACATATATGCCTTCTCAACATTAGAAACGGCTTCGTAGTATTCTTTTGCATCCGTTTTCCCGGTATAAGCCTGCCCATTTTCGGTGACTGCATTACTAATTGCAACTCCACCATTGTCACGGGCATCTGCAGTTACTTTACTTACCCCATACCTGTCATTCATCATCTGAGTATATCCTAGTACTTTCCCGCCAAATCTTCCATCTATCAGAAAGTCTATATTAAGCTTTCCAATACTGAATGAATTATTAAGACCAAGCATAAATTTAGGATTTGGATTACCTAAATAGTCTACGGCTCCGGGATCAAATAAAGGAACTCCCTTATCGTTTACAATAATCCTTCCCTCTCCATCACGTTTAAAAGTTTTCCCATAAATATCACCGAAAGAACCTCCCAATTTCAATTTGTTATATCCTCCTCCTAACAGGGTAAAAAGTTTTTCATCGGAGTCATTAAAATATTGTGCAGGGAAAAGTTCAACAATTTTATTTCTGTTGGCAGATACATTAAGTGTTGATGTCCATGAAAACTTTTCCCTTTTGAAAATATCTACTGCCAGAGAAGATTCAAATCCTGTGTTTCGTATTTTCCCCGCATTAATATCCAGTTTTCCTCCAAAAGTTACAGAAAGATCTGAGGAAGCCTCAATACCCTGAAGATACTGATGAGAATTATTGGAGTTATAATACGTAAAATCAAATCTTGCTCTGTTTTTAAACAACCGAATATCTGTTCCTACTTCAAACGTTTTATTTTCTTCAGGTCTTGGGTAAAGTGGTTCATAGCCCTCACGAACAACAGGATAGGCACTATATGTCCCTACAATGCTTCCTGCATTAAAAATTAATTGCGGCATGGTAAATGTAGGATCCAAAGCATTACCCACAATAGCATAGGATCCCCTTACTTTCCAGAAGCTAAACATATCCGGAAGTTTTACGATATCCGAGAGAATGGCATTCACCCCTACAGATTCATAATCGAAAGAAACATTTCCTAATCCGGCTAAAGTTGACGACCAGTCATTTCTGAAAGTCAAATCTAGATATAGCTTATTTTTAAATCCGATATTGGCACTTGCGAAAACGGACTGATCCTGTCTTCTTGTACCCGTAATTATATAATTTTGTCCATTCCCATTTTGCCCTGTCCATTGCAAATTATTTAAGGTAAACTGATTAGGTACTACCAATAAATTGTTTTCGATACTGGTTACAGAAGCTCTTTTATCACTAATACTTGCTCCTACCGTAAAATCCAGAGTGAAGTTATCTCCGATATGTGGGTTTCCGCTTAATAAAACATCTCCGTAAGTAGATCTGTTATCATACAGGTTTTTGTAAATTTTACCATTATTATTTCCTCCTAATATTACCGGTAATGAGAAAACAGCAACATTTCTCTGCGTATCAGAATCAAAATAGCTGTAATTCCCTCTGATTTTTGCTGTCAGCCATGGATTAATAGCATAACTCAATGCTGCTGAACCATAAAAGTTCTTATTTTTGGTGGTAACAGCATTTCTGTTTAATATCCAATATGGGTTTTGAGATTCTACGCTGAAGGTTCCATCTGGAGCAATTGCCCACCAATTTTGAGCCGGCAAATATCTTTCCTTATTAAAATAGGTATAATTATCACCACTGAAATTATCAAAATTAACCCCTCTTGGCAACCAGTAAAGATTAGTCAGAGGTGAAAAATAAGAACCTGGAGTAAGCCTATTCTTTGTGTTCTGCATAGAGGCCATTACATTGACATCCAAGGTGAGTTTATCTTCAAAAAATTTGCTGGAATTTCTGAAATTAAGGTTATACTGATCAAAAGAAGAAGTTGGAATCACCCCTTTATTCGTTGTATTACCAAAGGAAAATAAGTTGGTACTTTTTTCATTTCCTGATTGAAAACTAAGGCTATTAACCCAAGTCATTCCTGTTCTGAAAAAAT
Organism: Chryseobacterium indologenes; assembly: GCF_001295265.1. Classification (GTDB taxonomy): domain Bacteria; phylum Bacteroidota; class Bacteroidia; order Flavobacteriales; family Weeksellaceae; genus Chryseobacterium; species Chryseobacterium indologenes_A. The sequence continues at coordinate 157,348 of NZ_LJOD01000004.1, forward strand.
CTTTTGTATAATCTTTGGATTCTCCTTTTGCCCCCCAGCTTTGCATAGATCCTGTTGCTCCTGCAGAAGGATTATAAGGTATCATTTGTAAATAGCTGTTCTGTAATTCAGGCAAAGCATATACATTATCCATCGTCAAACTGGTTGAATAGGTTATATTGCTTCTTCCTGCTTTACCTTTTTTTGTCGTAATTAATACAGCTCCATTACTTCCTTGTGACCCGTACAAAGCCGAAGCAGATGCTCCTTTCAGAAAGTTAATACTTTCTATATCTTCAGGATTTATAGTACTCAATATATCTCCTATATCCGGCATAGAAGCATAAAAATCTACATTCGGACCTCCGACACCATTGATAATAGGAATCCCATCAATAACATACAGCGGCTGGCTGTTTCTTGTGGATTTATCCCCTCTCATCACCACTCTCACAGATCCACCGACCCCACCATTGGTTTTATTGATTTGCACATTGGAAACTTTCCCGTTGATGGAATTGAGAAGATTGGGCGTTTTTACCTCCGTAAGTTCATCCCCGCCAATCTGCTGGCTCGAATAGGTTAAAGACCGCGCCTGCCTTTTTATCCCCAAAGAAGTCACAACCACTTCTTCAATTTTGGTTGTTTTAGCAGTATCTGCCTTCTTAGTTTCCTGTGCATGAGCAGATAAAGAAATAGCTAATAAAACCGGTATAACAGTTTTTCTCATAAGGTTTAGGATTAGTTTAGATTTATTTGAGAATCAATTACATTTCTTCAAATATCATTTTGAAAACCAAAACAAATACATTGTATTTTTTTCGCAACATTATGTTTTGAAAGCGTCAAATAATTTAAAGTTTGATTAAGATTTAATTCACATTAGCAAATCTAAATTTTGTAAACAGCCAGATATAACACTATTTTATCATAAAACGATATTATTTTTTCAGGTCTGTTTAAAAACAATGCATTAATACCTAAACATCAACAAATTACACACGAATAAAATCATAAATTTCAACATGTTTTTAGCCTGTTTTAGTAGAATTTTAACTAATTGCGGGTATTTTAATGCAAAAAATCCGGATACAATGATCCGGATTCTGAGAGTCAGCAGTATAATTTTACCTTTTAATCCCGTTATTCAATTTTTTTCACGCCTTTGAACTGTTCTTTAAATTCTGTTGGAGTTGTTTTTTTAATGGATTTGAAAACCTTATTGAAATTGGCAATATTGTTGAATCCGGCTTCAAAAGCTGTTTCAAAAACGGTGAGATTTTTCTCCATCAGCCATCGCGCAGCATAGCTGATCCTGATTTCATTCAGATAATTCACAAAAGTTTTTCCTGTTCTTTTTTTGATGAACCTGTTAAAAGTTACGTTGCTCATGCTAACCAGTGAAGCCGCGTCATTCAGGGATATTTTACTTTCGAAATTCTTATGGACAAAATCATGAACGATCTTCATTTTATCGTTATCAGCAAACGTTTCCAGCTCTATACTGTACGAGGACAGCAGTGTTTTTTCTTCTGCAGTTGCCAGCTCATTCAGAATTTTCATGATTTCAATGAAAGATTCAAAGCTGCTCATCTTCGAGAGATTAAGAAATGAATCTTTCAGCTTTTCCGCCAGTTCCGGTGAAAACAGAATTCCCCTGATTGAATCTTTCATCAGGTTGCTGATGGGTTTCAGAATATTTTTATCCATCATAGACTGGTTAAAAAAGTCCTGATTAAACTGTATGGTAATCTCGTGGGTTTTTCTGTTTTTACATTTGTAATTTGCCCAGCAATGGGGCAGGTTCGGCCCTACCAGTACCAGTTCATAATCACCTATTTCCCCGGTATGATCGCCGATCATCCGCCGGTATCCTTTTCCTTTATAAACAAAGTTGATCTCCACTTCCGGGTGATAATGATAGGGAAAATCAAACGACGCCTTAATGCGGTCAAATACAAGAAAACTGTCTTCGGGAGATAACGGTGTTATTTCTCTCAATATATTTTCTAACTTGCTCATGGGTGGCTCAAAAAATTAAGTTATAAATCAAATACAGTACTTTTACAAAATTGATAAAAAAACAATCAACTAATATATAATTTTTATTTTTTATCTGTTTTTTGTTGAAAATTTGAAAACAGCCTGCTTATCAGATAAAATTACACCTTAACTCACTCCGGAAAAGTAGAAATATTATCGGTTAAACGGAAGGTAAATCTGCCTCATATGATAGCTGCAAATTATACACAGAATAATAAATCCCGGCTACCGCCTCCCTCCTTCATTTCTTTTCGTATCTTTAGGCTAAAGTAATTGTATGTCGCTTATTTTCGAAGATCATTATAAAAAACTGGGTCTTGAAGTGTTTTCGGAAAGGAATCTGGAAACCATTCACAGTGATGCTTTCATATCTGACATTAAAATTCTTTTCATTCCTGAGGGCTATGAATTAACAATAGATTTCAGCCATTATAAAACCTCAAAACCTTCTTTATTTTTTATCACCGGACAGCATCTGAAGATTGAAAAAGGCAAAAAAGAGGCTTTATTATTATATTACAACCGTGATTTTTACTGTATTCAGATTCACGATAAGGAAGTCGCCTGCGATGGGCTCTTATTCCATAATGTATTTGAAATTCCGTTTGTTGAATTGGATGCTGAAGAATCACTCGGTATCAAAAATCTGTTTCAGCATATAAAAGATGAGCTTGAATATAAAGACTCGTCTGTTGAAGAAATGATCCGAACTTATGTAAAACAGATCATCATCCGCGCCACCAGAAAATGGAAACAACAAAACCTTGATCATAACACCTTAAAAATTTCAGGTACCGAACTGGATGTTTTCAGGGATTTCAGCAGGCATCTTGAAATTCATTTCAGAAAGAAACATAATGTATCTGATTACGCCGAGCTGCTTCATCTGGCTCCGAAAACTTTAACCCACAAATTTAAAAGCCTCAGACTGGATTCTCCCAACCAGTTTATCATTAACAGAATCTTGCTGGAAGCCAAAAGATTATTATTCTATACAGATAAACCTGTTAAGGAGATTGCCTACCATCTGGGGTATGAAGATCCTGCATATTTCAACCGATTGTTTACCCAAAAAACAGGAAGCACTCCTGCACATTTCAAAAAAAATTACACTTCGGGAAAAAAGTACAATATTTAAGGCTTTTTCTCTATTGAATTCATCCATTCACCACCATACCTTTGTCATATCAAAAAAATAACACTCAATATCAATAATAAAAACAAACATTATGAGACGTAACGCAACAGCCGTTTGGAACGGTACCATTAAAGAAGGAAAAGGACACTTAACTACTCAGAGCACTACTTTAAACGAAACTCAGTATTCTTTTAACAGCCGTTTTGCCGACGGGGTTGGAACTAATCCTGAAGAACTTCTGGCAGCAGCACATGCAGGATGCTTCACCATGAAACTAAGTGCAGAGCTTTCCCAGGCAGGCTATAATCCTGAAGAATTAAAAACAACATCCGTCATTACCCTTGACCCAAGCATCGGGAAAATAACAAAATCTGAACTGACTTTAACAGCAAAAGTGCCTGGAATTTCGGAAGAAGAATTCCAGAAATACGCTAAAATTGCAGAAGAAGGCTGTCCGGTAAGCGCTGCATTCAATTTTGAGATTACACTGAATGCAACTTTAGCTTAAGATCAGTCTCCACTTTAAACCATTAAAATTAAGTTTGAAAATTTTAGGAAAGTGCCTGGCAATTCCCATTTCTGACTGGTTTTAATGGTTTATTTTTTTATTATAACTGAAAGCAGATTTACAGAGTATAAAATATTCAAGAATAAAATATACCGATTGGTATATTTTTGTATATTTGTACTGAAAACAGTACATAAAATGTCAAAAGCAGAAAAAACCAGGCAGTTTATTATTGAAAAAACGGCATCTTTATTCAACACCAAAGGGTATATGTCTACCTCATTATCAGATATTACGGAGGCAACAGGCCTTACAAAAGGAAGTATCTATGGGAATTTTGAGAATAAAGACGAAGTGGCTCTTGAAGTTTACCGGTACAATGCCAGCCAGCTCAGCAGGATTATGAGCCGCTCTTTCGGCGATGAATTTCCAACAACTATTGATAAACTTTATGCATTTGTATCTTTTTACAGAAAAAACTGGCGTACAGTTTTCTCGAATGGGGGCTGTCCTCTTATGAATGCAGCCACCGAAGCAGATGATTCTTTTCCGGCACTGAAAAAACATGTTAAAGAATCTTTTAAAATATGGACCCATAAGATTTCAGGAGTAATCCAACTGGGGCAGAAAAACGGGGAACTCAATCCGGATACCAATCCGGAAGAATATGCTGCCCTATTCATCATGATTATTGAAGGCGGAATATTACTTTCCAAGACAACAGACGATGAAAAATTCCTGAACCTTGCACTGGATAGAGTTACCCATATAATTGATCAAGAACTTATTCTTCCATCTTAAAACTAAAGATTATGGAAACAAAAAAAGTGGCTATTGTAGGATACAACAGAATTCCTTTTGCCAGAATCAATACAGCCTATGCAGATAAGGGAAATCAGCAATTGCTGGAAGCTGCCCTTAACGGACTGATTCAACAGTACCATTTACAAGGAAAGCTTCTGGGAGAAGTGGCAGGAGGAGCTGTTATCAAACATATTTCCGAAAGCAACCTCATCCGGGAATCTGTTATGAACACTCCGCTTGATCCTGCAACTCCTGCCTGTGATCTTCAACAGGCCTGTGATACAGGAATTGAAGCTGCCATTTATATCGGAAACAAAATTGCATTAGGTCAGATTGACAGCGGAATCGCCTGTGGTGTAGAAGCCATGAGCAACATTCCTTTTGAATCTTCACCCCGGTTAAGAAAAGCTCTTCTGAAAGCCAATAAAGAAAAATCAGCATTGGGAAAAATAAAGCAGTTATTGAGCCCCAGGCTTAAAGACTGGATGCCCATTCCTTATAAAGGGCAGGAGCCCAAAACCGGCCTGGTGATGGGCGGGCATACGGAAATCACTGCAAAATACTATGAAATTTCCCGTGAAGAACAGGATGAGCTGGCTTTAAAGAGCCATCAGAATATGGCCAAAGCTTATGATGAAGGATTTTTTGATGATATGATTACTCCCGCTTTCGGACTGGATAAAGATAATAATTTACGCCGTGATACCAGCTTAGAAAAGCTTTCCCAGCTGAAACCGGCCTTTGACAAACAGCACGGAACGCTGACTGCCGGAAACTCAACCCCTTTTACAGACGGAGCTTCCGCTGTATTATTGGCCAGTGAAGAGTGGGCAAAAGCGAATAATCTACCCGTACTTGCTTATATTACTTTTTCAGAGGTTGCGGGAATTGAATATGTTGAAAACAGACAAAATCTTCTTTTGGCTCCCGTTTTTGCCGCTGACAGAATGCTCAGGAAAGCAGGGATGAATCTTGAAGAATTTGATTTTTATGAAATTCATGAAGCCTTTGCCGCACAGGTTCTTGCTACTCTGAAAATCTGGGAAAACGATGATCTGGCGAAAAAATTCGGTCTGGATAAAGCATTAGGAAAGATTGACAGGGGGAAACTGAATGTAAAAGGAGGAAGTCTTGCAGCTGCCCATCCTTTTGCGGCCACGGGAGGCAGAATTATTGCTACAATGGCCAAGCTTCTCCATGAAAAAGGACGCGGAAAAGGATTTATCTCCATTTGTGCTGCCAGAGGACAGGGTGTTACAATGATTATAGAAAAATAATACAGAATATATGGACCGATTAGCACAGCTTCAGCAATTTATAGGGAAAGAATTCAGCCAGTCGCCATCCCCTTTTATGAAATGGCTGAACCCTGTTATCATTTCTGCGGAAGAAGGACATCTTGAATTTCAGTATACAGTAAGGCCGGAATGGCTGAATCCGATCGGAAATCTTCACGGCGGTGTAACAGCAGCTATTATTGACGATATCATCGGGGCAACCCTGTTCTCCCTGAATGAAAATTCTTTCATCACCACCATCAATAATGTGATTGATTATTTTTCAACCGCAAAAGAAAATGATAATATTGTAGCCGAAACGAAAATTATAAAAAGAGGACGGCAGTTTGTAAATGCTCAATGCGAAATATGGAACGCAGAAAAGACAAGGCTTATTGCCAGAGGAACCTCTAACTTATTCAAAATTAACAATTAAATGGAAATCACCATCACCGGTTTAAGATGGTGACAATCTATGACCTTTAAAAAGATAGATACGTATATATGAAAAGAGTTGTCATTACAGGACTGGGCGCAGTAACGCCTTTAGGAAACAATGTAGAAGATTTCTGGCACAACAGCATTAACGGAGTTAGCGGAGCAGGAGCCATTACCCATTTTAATTCAGAGAAATTTAAAGTACATTTTGCCTGTGAGGTTAAAAATTTTGACCCGAAAGTTCATCTCACCCACAATGAAATAAAAAGAAGCGACCTGTTTACCCAATATGCGCTGTACTCATCAGCAGAAGCCATACAGGATTCAGGACTTGACCTTGCCAATATGGACCCTTTTGATACGGGAGTGATCTGGGGAACCGGACAGGGCGGCATGTGGACCTTTGAAAGCGAAGTTATGGAATTTGCAAAAGGAGACGGAACACCAAGATTTAACCCGTTCTTTGTACCTAAGTTCATTGCCAATATGGCTTCCGGAATGATTTCTATGAAGTTTGGTCTTCAGGGAATTAACTACACCACGATTTCTGCCTGTGCAACAGGAAATACAGCCCTGATGGATGCCTTCAACTATATCCGCCTGGGGAAAGCTAAAGTAATAATCAGTGGAGGCTCTGAAGCTGCAATTTCTCCGGCATCAATCGGAGGTTTCTCTATTATGAAGGCCATGTCCACCAGAAATGATGATCCGGCTACCGCCAGCCGCCCTTATGATGCAGACAGAGACGGTTTTGTTATGGGAGAAGGCGCAGGAGCTCTGGTTCTTGAAGAATATGAACATGCAAAAGCAAGAGGAGCTAAGATTTATGCAGAACTTGCAGGAGCCGCAATGACGGCTGATGCCTATCATATGACCGCACCTCATCCCGATGGTGCAGGAGCTATTAAAGCAATGCAGCTGGCTCTTAATGAAGCCGGAATTAATGCTGAGAACATTGATTATCTGAATCCTCACGCCACTTCTACTCCACTTGGGGATCTTGTGGAATTGAAAGGGATCAGCAAGCTGTTTAACGGAAGTAAAAACCTTGACATCAGTGCTACCAAGTCTATGACCGGGCATTTGTTGGGAGCAGCTGGTGCCGCTGAAGCTATTCTGTCTATTAAAGCTGTTGAACAGGGAATTATCCCGCCAACGATTAACCTTCATAAGATGGATGAAAATATTCCGAAAGATGTGAATATTGTTTTTGGTGAAGCTAAAGAAAAGAAGATCAATTACGCTTTGAGTAATGCTTTTGGATTTGGAGGACACAATGCCACTTTAATTTTCAAAAAGTTCAGCTGATTCTTAATTTAAAATATTTTTCTGATCCCTGTATATAAAGTACAGGGATTTTTTATTACTCATAAATTATTAATAGTAAAGTTTCTGTTTTGGGAAAAACAATTTGAAAAGACCAATCAGCAACATATGGAATATTTAATAAAAAACACTCATAATAAATAAAATAATTAACACAAAAATGTAATTAATGTTTATTTGACACTTATAAAGTAGAATTATTATTAACATATTTCTTAAAACTAATTTTACAATACAATTGTACTATTTTTATTGACATTACTTGTTCAAATCATACACCACAAAATATTTAAACATGAACAAAAAACTTTATTACACCTTTATTATGGTATTTTTTCTGATGATCAGTTGTCAGAATAGTATTTTGGATACAGCATCTGTAGATTCAAGCGATAAGCCTGAAGGAGCCGGTCAAATGAGACTTTCCAATGAGTTACTCACGCCTAACTCCAGCTGGAAGTATCTTGACAACGGCTCAAACCAGGGTACCGCCTGGCGTGCTTCTGCTTTTAACGACAGCAACTGGGCAACTGGCAACGGACAGTTCGGTTTTGGAGATGGTGATGAAGCCACCACCCTTCAGCCAGGTCATATTACCTATTATTTCAGAAAACATATCAATATTGCTGATGCGGGGGCTCTCCCATCTTCACTGATACTGTCTATGATCCATGATGACGGAGCCGTTGTTTACATAAACGGAACTGAGGTTCTGCGGACAGCACTACTGCCACAATCCGGTGCTATCAGCTACAATACCGGAACCAGTTCATTTGTTCCTACAGCCCAGGAAAACAGCTTTTTTGATTACACCATTTCATCCTCATATTTTCAAACGGGTGATAATGTTATAGCCATAGAAGTACATAACCAGAATACCAGCAGCAGCGATGTTTCATTTGACTGTAAGATTAATACAAGTACCCAACAGGATCCTGACGGACCCTATGTATTTTTCCGCAATAACAGCTATGTAGTAAAAAGTATTGACCGGACGCAGGGGTTTATCACTCAGACATTCAGCACACGCAGCCAGGTTTCACTAACCATACAGCTCCCTGACGGAAATTCATTCCCTGTAAGCCTGCAGCCCCAGCTTACCACACGCGAGCAGACTGAATATCCTACATTGCCTGCCAAGTATTTTGCCACATCAGATATTGAAGGAGGCATAATGGGTTTTATACTAATGCTGAAAAAAGCAGGAATTATTGACTCAAACTATAAATGGAACTATGGCAATGGAAACCTGTTTATCATGGGAGATGTTTTTGACCGTGGGCAATATGTATCACAATGCCTGTGGCTGATCTATAAGCTGGAACAAGAAGCCGCGACAGCAGGAGGCAAAGTGCATTTCATACTGGGAAACCATGATATTATGAATTTAGTTGGTGACTTCAGATATGTACATTCCAAATATACCGCCAATGCACCTGTATTAGGAGAAACACTAACCACATTGTATGACGCAAACAGTGAGCTGGGTAAATGGCTCCGCAGTAAAAACATGATTGAACGTGCCGGAAACACATTATTTCTACATGCAGGAATCAGTCCTGAAGTAGTAGCGCTCAATCAGTCCATTACTACATTGAACACTTATGTAAACCCTGTCATCAATAAAACCTGTACGTCTCCTGATTGTAAAACAGCCACAAGCAGCACTCATGGTCTATATTGGTATCGTGGTATGGCCCAGCAATCGCTTACACAGGCACAGGTTGATGCCATTCTTACATCTTTGGGTGCTGAACGGGCTTTTATCGGGCACACCATACTTGATAACAAGATTACTCTTCTTTACCAAACCAAAGTGGTAGATCTGGACATATCTCATGCTAATAATTATTCACAGGGCTATATGGAAGGTATTTATTATAACGGATGTTACTTTAAATTTCATACCACCCAAACTCAGACAACCTATACTCCTCTTATCGGAAGCAATTGTGTACAGCCTTAAAAATAAAAAACATTTATAAAAAAAACAGTCTCAAATTGAGACTGTTTTTTTATGCTTTTAGCCATTCCGAAGAAGAAAGATATTTCTGATCGGGATAATAGATAAAGAGAAGATTTCTTCCTTTAATGGTGTTAATGATCGGCTGTGTAAGATCTCTCGGAATAGCAGGACATCCCCAGCTTCTTCCGATTCTTTTGTGCGCTGCGGCAAACTGCTCACTTACATAATCTGCTCCATGCATCACAATTGCTCTTTTGTATGCGGCATCATTGAATCCTTTATCCATTCCGAGCAATCTTAAAGAAAATCCGTTATCACCTCTATAGGTTGCATCTGTGATATAAAATCCCATGCTGCTCTGCTGCGAACTTTCCGTATTAGAAAAATTCGTAGCAAATTCTTCGCCGGTATTTTTTCCGTGGGCTACGAGTGAGTTGAACAGTACTTTCTTGTCATTGATGTCAATTACCCAAAGTCTTTTTGTATTGGAGGACATAGAAAAATCGCAGATAGTCAATAAATGCGAGTCCTGGCTAAGCAATCCTGCTTTTTTCAGATTTTCAAATCCTGTCAGTGCTTTTGAGAAAACCTCGAAGTTCATCTCATGATCAGGATCAAATGCTATAGATTGGTATAATACTTCTGACGAAGATACAGCAGCTTCACTCTTCTCAGATTTCGTGTCGGTTACTCTTTCAGTTTTTACTGTAGGGACATTCTCATTCTTTACCGCCGGTTTGGGAGAAAGATAGAATGAAGTGGTGACCATGTAAACAAGGCCTAATACGCTATAAAATCCTTTCATTCAATACTATATTAATTCCAAATTAGTGAGGCAAAATTATAAAAACATAATTACCAGCATGTTATAACTCTAAAAAGTTTAACTCAATTTAAGAAACTTTAACGGTAGCCCGATTCATCTGATTGATTGTAAATCTCTTCCAGTTTTTTCCAATAACTCCTATTTATCGGTTCATAAATAGGGTATACACATTTAAGTGCAAAAATATCCAGCTGACTTCTTGATCCGAGCCAGCTTAAAATATTTTTAACTAATCTTTCTTCCTCAAATCCAGCCCATTGGCCAGCCGGATTTAATAGATTAAAAAAGAGAACAGGAAAAACTTCGTATTGATCAATTCCTCTGATTTCTTCAAAAGTAAAGGGACTTTTAAGAAGGATTGAAACGATATCCCTAAAATCTGAATCCTGAAGTTCCGTATCCAGGTATAATTCAGATAATGCTTTCCAGATAAGTCTCCGTTCATGAGGAAATTGCAGCTCTTTCATATGCCTGATTCCAAAAATCTAATTTACAGAATCCGGAACAAACTCTAAGCTTACAGAGTTCATGCAATAGCGCAGGCCGGTAGGTTTCGGGCCGTCATCAAAAACATGTCCCAGATGAGAATCACATCTCTTGCAGAGCACTTCTACTCGATCCATTCCATAGGTAAGATCTCTTTTGTAGTAAACGCCTTCTTTATCGGCTTCAAAAAAACTAGGCCATCCGCAGCTGCTGGCAAATTTGGAAGTGGAACGAAACAGATGATTTCCGCATACTGCACAATAATATTCCCCAATTTCATCAAACTCATTGTATTTTCCTGTAAAAGCCCTTTCTGTAGCAGCTTCTCTGGCAACAGCATAAAGATCAGGTGCAAGGATTTTTTTCCATTCATCATTGGAAATGTTCAGTTTTGCAGTATCAGTTCTGGAATAATATGGATTGTTTTTTGCTTCTTTGTTTTCCATGGAGGTGATTTTAATGGGTTGATGTTTCTGTCCGCATTCCTGCAGAAAAAATAATATAATGATGGAAACTAAAAATCTCATCATAAGTTTGAGTTCTTATGTCTTCCCCACAAAAGAGAGAGGAAATGCAAAAGTATGTCAGATTTTGAAAATCTTTAATTTTCTGTTTCTTTGATTCCCGGAGTGTTTAAAATAACACGTTTATTCCTTTTGTGGTGCAAATATTGAATGATTTGATAGTCAAATTTAGTAAATTTGAGAATATGAATGATGACGTAAAAAGAAAACAGCTCAGAAAATATAAAGCATTTGCCACAGGATTATTTGTCCTGATGGCGGTAATTTTCATTGTGACTACTCTACTACAGAAGTCCAATACTTCCCATTGGATAGGCTATGTGCGTGCTTTTTCAGAAGCAGCTATGGTGGGAGCACTCGCAGACTGGTTTGCTGTTACCGCATTGTTCCGTCATCCTTTGGGGCTTCCTATTCCGCATACCAACCTGATTGAGAATAGCAAACAACGGTTAGGAGACAATCTCGGAAGCTTTGTGGTGAGCAATTTCCTGTCTCCCCAGAATATACGTCCATATATTCAGAAGCTTAAAATTTCAAACTTTGTAGGAGAATGGCTAGGAAAAGAAAAAAATCAGAACATTCTGCTCAGAAATATTTCGGATATTGTTCTTGACATTCTGAATAAGCTTGATGATACGTCAGTGAGCCATTTTATCAGCAAGAAAGTTTCTGAAATGACGGATGACATTCAACTCAACAAAGTCGTAGGAAACGGGATAGGCTATATTCTGGAAAAAAATGACCATCAGAGGATTATCACCAACCTTTCCAGACAAATTAAGGAATATATTCTGGAAAATGATGAAATGATAAAAGACCGGGTAAAAAAAGGAAGCTATACATTTATACCTTCTTTTGTAGACAATAAAATTGCAGATAAAATTGCAGACGGGCTTTCTGATTTTTTTAAAGAAATAGAAGAGGATCCCCAGCATGAAGTCCGGAAGCTGATCACACAAAAGATTCATGAATTTTCTGTTGATCTTAAAGAAGATCCAAAATGGAATGATGAATTTAAAGCCATCAAAAACGGACTTCTTAAGAATGACAAACTGGAAGAATATTCCAGTGATATCTGGGTTTCCATCAAAAAAACACTGATGAAGGAATTACAGGAAGAACATTCTGCACTGAAAAGCTACCTTTCTAAAAATCTGAATGAATTTGCACAGAATTTAAAAACAGATGAAAGCCTTCAGAACAAAATTGATCACTGGGTTCGTGTTACGGCTTACAAATATATCCTTAAAAACACTCATCAGTTCGGAAACCTCATCAGTACAACAGTTGGAAACTGGCAGGGAAAAGAGCTGAGTGAAAAACTGGAGCTGGAAGTAGGAAAAGACCTGCAGTTTATCCGTGTTAATGGGACCCTGGTAGGAGGTCTGGTGGGGCTTATCATCTATACAATAGCCCATTTCTTCCTTTAAAAACTGAAAACTAACCATGAAAAAAACTTTTATTGTAATATTCTTTTTTTTCTTCATTGGGAGCTTCTGTCAAAAGGTTGAATTGAAATCCGTAACAGATTCATCACAGATATTCAAAGGCCAAATTGCCGGAATCCCCATCACTATTCAGCTTCATTATGCGGGTATCGCAGATTGCAGTCTGCATCAGTATTTTGTAGACGGCTGGTATTACTATGATAAATACCAGAAGAAAATCCCGCTGACAGGAGTGTATAACTATGGTAAGCTTTCACTCTATAATTTCGGAACCCAGCAAAAACAGAATGCCCAAAAACTTAAAACTCTGATTACCTCACCACAGAAAATGGGGAAAGCAGACGAATTTGCTCAGGCATTGAATCCTAAAGAATTTATGCTCTTTGATCGCGGCGAAACGAAAAAAAGTATAATTTCCGGCAGCTTTTATCTTGGCAAAAAAGTTCAGCCGGCAGAACTTCTTACTGAAAACAGCATGATCTATCGCTATAACAATTATCTGTTCCTGCCTAATCATAAAAAGATCAATACCTTCGATTTTATTAACCAGGCCGGCGGAAATGAACTGATTTCCTATACATCCGGTGAAAACGGAAACAGGGTTCTTTTATATTTTGAGCATACTTCCAACCTTAACGCCTGTGGAAGATGTGGTGCAAGCGAAGGTGAAAAGGGCTATCGTGTCCTTTACTTCACAAAGGACTGGAATTTTAAAAATTATGAAGAGTTTTTAACAGAAAGCTGTCTGGAATCTATTTACGGTACCACCAAAACAAAATCTAAAGACAGAAAAACCATTTATTACAGAGTAGGTAAATCAGCGTCTTCTCCTGCGTATACATTTACCGTTGATATAAAGAATGCATCCGTAGTAAAATCAAAATAAAAAGAGAGCCGTACAGACCCTCTTCTTATATTTATCTTGGCAGCCTGCCGGCTCTTTTTAAAAGTTCTTTATTAATTTCACTGATCAGTTCCGGACCTTCATAGATAAATCCTGTGTACAGCTGTATTAAGCTGGCTCCGGCATCTAACTTTTCCATGGCATCTCTTACCGAGTGAATTCCTCCCACTCCGATGATTGGAAATGCACGGTTGCTTTTTTCAGAAAGGTAACGGATCATTTTTGTGCTTCTCTCACGGATTGGTTTTCCGCTTAAGCCTCCGTTTCCTATTTGCGCTAATACTTCCGGTGAGGTTTTTAAACCTTCCCTGTTTACAGAGGTATTGGAAACAATCACCCCGTCTATTTTTGTTTCTGCTATCAGTTCAATAATTTCATCTAATTGATTGTTATTAAGATCCGGAGCAATTTTCAGTAATATGGGTTTCTGTACAGGTTTTGACTGATTGATTTTTTTTACTTCCGTAATCAGTTCGCGCAGATAGTCTACATCTTCCAGTTTGGCATGGCTTCCTACATTCGGACAGCTTACATTCAGCACAAAATAATCTACATGAGGATGAAGACCGTCAAAACAATCCAGATAATCCTGGGTATAGTTTTCCGGGCTTGTATCTGTATTTTTCCCGATATTTCCACCGATGATTATTTTCCCTTTATTGCCTTTCAGCTTTTCAATAGCAGCCTCAAGGCCGTCATTGTTGAACCCCATTCTGTTGATGATTCCGCCATCTTCTATCAAACGGAACAGTCTTTTCTTAGGATTTCCTGCCTGGGCTCTTGGAGTTACCGTCCCGATCTCTACAAATCCGAAGCCTAAATCTCCTAGCTCGTTGAATAATGTGGCATTTTTATCGAAACCAGCTGCCAGTCCTACAGGATTTTTAAATTTTAATCCGAAAACTTCTCTTTCCAGACGTTTATCTTCAATAGGTTTTGGAAAAAATAATTTGGTGAGAAATCCAAAATTTTTAAGCATTGAAAATGTAAAATGATGAACTTCTTCGGGATCAAATTTGAAGAGAACTGGTCTGATGATACTTTTGTACATTGAAAAAAAGTTTTACAAAAATACTCAATTTAAAATTAATCCTCGGTTACCCTATGATATTTTATAGAAAAATGTCTGATAAACAGAATCTATTCAATCAGTGAAATACTTACTTTCGTCCGCAGGGCGTTTTACTCAGCAAACGCTGAAACGGAGTACCTTAGCGATCAATAAATATTTACACTGGTCCATAAAACCTGGCAGGTATAACGCTAGGAATACGAACTTAAGTCAAAGTTCAGGATGTCTCCTACCCTTTTGAATTCTTCATCTATCGTAGCGTTCAGTATCATTTTTTCGTTGGTAACAGGGTGATTGAAAATCAATTGATGAGCATGGAGCGTCATTTTATTGATCCCAAATGTCTGAAGCCACAGCTTATTCTGTTTATTACAGCCATGTTTTCTACAACCTAAAATAGGATGCAGAATATGTTTAAAATGCTTTCTCAACTGATGAAATCTTCCTGTTTCAGGAATCGCTTCCACTAAACAGTATCTTGAAGTCTGATGCTTTAAAAACGGCAAATCGATTTCCGAAGTCTGCAGACGATGGTAGTTGGTAACAGCATTTTGCTTAACTTCATTTTCATTGATTAAATCATAATCAATGGTTTCTTTTTCTTTTGCCCAACCACGAAGAATGGCCAGATATTTTTTCTCCACTTCCCGTGATGCAAACTGCTCACTCATGATTCTAAGGGTATCTTTATCTAAAGTAAACAGAAGAACACCTGAAGTTTTCCGGTCTAAACGGTGCACAGGATATACTTTTTGCCCAATCTGTTTCTTCAGCTCCTGAATAGCATAAGTATCCGCTTCTCCAGCATAAAAGGACTTATGAACCAATAATCCGCTGGGTTTGTTGATGGCAATAATATATTCGTCACGATAAAGAATTTCTAACATGTTGCAAAACTAAGTATAATTTAGTTCTACAACTCTCTTTTAAAAGTATAAATAACCCCATAAAAAGTTCCTCCGTAATCTCTGCTTTCCGCAGTCACCAGTTCCCAACCGTCACTTCCATATTGATTTAAAACTTTATCAATTTCAGCAGGTTCATATTTATTCCTCCAAAATCCCTTAGGCTCAATAATAACTGTTTTATATTCGAATCTTTTTTTCATAATAAACTTCTATTTTAAATGTACAATAAATTTTCGAAAACCGAACTGTGACAGAAGGGAATGTTATTCTAAATCTAACAGGTTTTATAAATGCATTGTGCATCCATAGCCCTGATTGAGCGGCCTGTCTGAGTTTTTTTCGGTTTCAGGCGCGGCGGCTCCGCCGCCGCGCCTGAAACCGAAAAAAACGAGTAGCGAAAGCAGGTTCCCGGCTTCTAATTCTCTTGTATATAAAAACTTCCGTCTTCCCTCCTTCAACTTCCCGCTTTTTCACTATTTTTGCACTTCAGACGTTAAAAAAATTATGGCAAAGCAAGAAGATGTTTTCAAGAAAGTGATTTCTCACGCTAAAGAATATGGTTTTATTTTCCCATCCAGTGAGATCTACGATGGTTTATCCGCTGTTTATGATTATGGACAGAACGGAGCCGAACTTAAAAATAATATCAAACAATACTGGTGGAAAGCGATGGTACAGCTTAACGAAAATATTGTGGGTATTGATTCGGCAATCCTTATGCACCCAACAACATGGAAGGCATCGGGCCACGTAGACGCTTTCAACGATCCATTGATTGACAATAAAGATTCTAAGAAACGTTTCAGAGCGGACGTTTTAGTGGAGGATTACTGTGCTAAAATTGAAGATAAAGAGAACAAGGAGATAGAAAAGGCAGCGAAGAGATTCGGGGATGCTTTTGATAAGGATCAGTTTGTGGCTACCAATCCAAAAATTCTGGAATACAGAGCCAAAAGAGAAGCTATTCTTTCAAGATTGGCGAAATCTCTGGAAAATGAAGACCTTGCTGATGTAAAAGCATTAATTGAAGAGCTTGAAATTGCTGATCCGGATACAGGTTCCAAAAACTGGACGGAAGTAAGACAATTCAACCTGATGTTCGGAACAAAATTAGGAGCTTCCGCAGACAATGCGATGGATCTTTATTTAAGACCGGAAACCGCTCAGGGGATCTTCGTTAACTTCTTAAATGTACAGAAAACTTCCCGCCATAAGCTTCCTTTCGGTATTGCCCAGATTGGAAAAGCGTTCAGAAATGAGATTGTCGCAAGACAGTTTATCTTCAGAATGCGTGAATTCGAGCAGATGGAAATGCAGTTCTTCGTAGCTCCGGGCACGGAACTTGAATTCTACGAACAGTGGAAACAAAAACGTCTGAACTGGCACTTAGCTTTAGGACTAGGAAACGACAACTACAGATTCCATGATCATGAGAAGCTTGCTCACTATGCGAATGCTGCTGCTGATATTGAATTCAATTTTCCATTCGGATTTAAGGAACTGGAAGGTATCCACTCCAGAACAGATTTCGACTTAAAAGCTCATGAAGAGTTCTCCGGAAGAAAGCTTCAGTTCTTCGATCCTGAAAGAAATGAAAACTATGTTCCTTACGTAGTGGAAACATCTGTAGGCTTAGACAGACTATTCCTTTCTATATTCGCTCATTGCTTAAGAGATGAAGTTCTGGAAGACGGTTCAGAGAGAACAGTATTATCTTTACCTCCGGCATTGGCTCCAATTAAAGCGGCTATTCTTCCGTTGATGAAGAAAGACGGCCTTGCAGAATATGCAGAAAAGGTTTTCAATGATCTGAAATATGATTTCAACTTATTCTACGAAGAAAAAGATGCCATCGGAAAACGTTACAGAAGACAGGATGCCATTGGTACTCCTTACTGTATCACCATTGACCATGATTCTCTTACGGATCACACGGTAACCATCAGGGACAGAGATACGATGCAGCAGGAAAGAGTTCCGGTTGCTGACCTCAGAAGAATCATTGATGAAAAAACCAACTTCAGAAATTTACTTTCACAACTATAAACATAAGCCCTGATTTATCGGGGCTTTTTTATGGAAACAATCAGCTGAAAAAAGTTTCCGGATATTCTCTATTAAAGATTTGATAACGGAATAAAAATCAGAACAAAAAATAAAAAAGTATTTGCTTCTACATTTTCAAATTCTTACTAAAATTATTCTAAATTTGTTCAGGACTGATACTCATCCCTCTATGAAAGTATTGAAATATGTAATAGGCGGTGCAGCTCTTGGTGTGGCAGCAGCTTATCTTTTGGGTTATGATTACTTATTCAGCGGCATCTCCAAAACCTATCTGAAAGGAAAATCAAGCGCTTATATTGATGACGGGAATCTTTTTCCCAGCAATCCCATTGCATCGGGAGAACCTAAACCCTGGGCACAGGATTCCGAATACAATCAAAAGGAACTTCCGGAAAGTATAACTGAAGATTTAAAACGCTCCAGAACAGCTGCTTTCATTGTCATTAAAAACGGAAGAATTCTTCACGAACAGTATTGGGAAGGTTATAACCAGCTTTCACATACCAATTCTTTTTCTATGGCAAAGGCCGTAACAGTGATGCTGCTGGGAAAAGCCCTGGAAGAAGGTATAATCAGCAATATAGATGAGAAGCTGTCTGATTTTTATCCTGAATTTAAAGAAAAAACATTCGGAAACCAGGTTACGCTTAGAAATCTGGCCCAGATGGAAGCCGGACTTGACTGGAACGAAGATTACAATAACCCTTTTCTTCCCAATGCCAGGGCATATTATGGGAAAAGTCTGGTGAAAGCGGTATTTTCCAGAAATTTTAAAGAGAGACCCGGCATCCGGTTTGAGTACCAGAGCGGCTCCACGCAGCTGCTGGGTTTTGCCCTGAGAAAAGCAATTGATCAGCCTCTCGCCAGCTATCTGTCTGAAAAATTCTGGATTCCGCTGGGAATGGAACAGCCCGCAACGTGGAGTACGGACAATTATGGCATGGAAAAAACATACTGCTGTATTCATGCCTGCGCAAGAGACTTTGCAAGACTGGGACAGCTGTTTTTAGATAATGGAAAAGCTGGAACAACTCAGGTTCTGAATGAGAGTTTTATAGAACAGATGAGAATGCCCACTGAGAAATCAAAAGAGATTTATGGTCTGGGGCTTTGGATCAATCATGATAATCCTGTTAAACATTATTATTTTCTAGGGCTTCAGGGGCAGTATATTATTATGGTTCCGGAACACAATATGGTGATCGTAAAGACCGGAAGCTATTCAAACAATCCTAAGAATGACAGGGGAAGACCGGATCAGGTGAAATTCCTTGTTAATGAAACCGTACAACTATTTGAAACTGCATAATGGAAAAATACAACGCAAAAGTTGATGAATACATCGAAAAATCCCCGGATTTTGCGAAACCCGTTTTACTTTATCTCCGTGAAACAATTCATGAAATGTGTCCTGATGCTGAAGAAACTATCAAATGGAAATTTCCCACTTTTATGTATAAAGGGAAAATTTTATGCTCTATCACTGCTTTCAAGCAATACTGCAGTCTCGGATTCTGGCTTCATCAGGAAATGAAAACGATAAAAGAACTGGAAACATCTGCCGAAAAAAGTTCCATGTTCAGTTTGGGTAAAATTACCAGGATGGAAGATCTTCCATCAAAAACCCTGCTGAAAAAAGCAATTAAGGAAGCGATGGAACTTACAGATATGGGCGTTACGATGAAGAAAGCGGCTCCTTCCAAAACAGAAACAGAAATCCCGGATTATTTTCAGAAAGCTTTAAATACCAATGAAAAAGCTTTACAGGTTTTTCAGAAAGCCTCCCCATCATTCAGGAAAGAATATATCAACTGGATTATTGAGGCTAAAACAGAAAATACCCGTCATAAAAGAATGGAACAGGCTCTGGAGTGGATCTCGGAAGGAAAAGGCAGAAACTGGAAATATGAGAGAAAAATAAGCTGATGAACTTTTCACCTTACCCAATTATTTATTCCATAAAAAAATCCCTCCTGTCTGGAGGGATTATATATTTTATTGCTTACTCTGCTCTGTTTTTATCCCTTCCGGAAGCTTAAAAAACGAATCAGGAATATCTTTGACCTCTACTTTCGTGGCAATACTGGTCATTTTAAACTGTGGATTTTCTATCTCCATTTTTAATGGGAAAGCCTTTGATCTTGAAATAAAGTCATACCAGTTCCCCAGTTTATGGTTTTTGAATATTTCCGGATTTACAGCAAGGGAAGTGTTGAAATAGTATTTCTGAATTCCGCTTTCACAGACCAAAGTAACCTCATCACAAGGCTTGCCAAGTACTGTTTCAGCATTTTTCCTGATATCCGCTTTTATGACTTTATCTCCCTGTAAGCTGCAGTCATTCCAATACACCGTCTCGGAAGAAGCCATTTTACTGTAAAGCCTGTTTTCCTTATTAACATAGATCTGCCAAAGGAAGAATGTACCGTTGGTTTCGGATTTATAATTTCCGTTTTTGGTAAAATAATGTTGGGTAGTTCCCAGCATGGCTGTCAGCTGTTCATTGCTCAGCTGTTCCGATTTACTCTCATACGTGTTGGAATAGGTAATTTCTCCTTTAAAATTCTGGGCACTTAAAGATACTGACAGGAATATCAGTAAAGTGGTTAACAGGTTTTTCATAGTTTTAGTTTTTGAATATTTAAACCGCCGGAGGACTCAATTGAATCTCCGGAAAAGGGTACAAAAATATTCTTTTTAACGGATTGGCAAAAATAAAAATGAAACAGGATGATCAGTGAAATCTGAAGTTGGCTTCCGGCAGGGTATTGTTCTTTAGAAAAGCCTCATATTCCGGAGAGAGTTTTGCTCTTCCGAAGGTATTTTCCCCACTCATACTTCCAAGACGGACTTTATCCTTTCCGAATTTTTTATTCATGGCATCCATGGCTTTCATCACCGGAAGGTGCTGGTTCTGCGTATCTTCCTCGAAAAGACTGATCAGTCTTTCATTTTCGGGAACAAAGTCATTCACAATTACACCTGCTCTTTTATAGTGAAAGCCTTCTCTGTAGACAGCCTCAAAAAGTTCATTAACTGCTCTTCCTATCAGAATAGAAGAATTGGTAGGATTGGGAAGGATCTGCGTCATTGCATTCCTGTATTCGGGAAGATCTTTCCTGAAGCGGTTGGTCTGTACAAAAACAGTAACCATTTTACAACAGGTATTCTGCTTACGGAGCCTTTCCGAACAGTACATTCCAAAGGTTTCTACCCTTTCGCGCACTTGTTCTTTTTGGGTCAGCATTTCCATGAAACTCCTCGTTACGGCAATTGATTTTTTAGGAGACGGTGCATCCAGTTCCAGCTGGCGGATCCCTTTCAGTTCATTAATCATTCTTATTCCGTGAATTCCCATAATCTTCCGTACCCACATTTCAGGTTTCTGAAGAAGATCCCAGGCTTTATAAACGCCATTGTCATGCATTTTGGCTGAAAGTCTGCGCCCAATTCCCCAGACATCTCCTATAGGAAGCCATTTCAAGGCCTTTTCAATTTTTTCAGGGGTATCCAGAATATAAACCCCTTCAAACTGATCTGTATATTTTTTCACGATCCGGTTGGCAACCTTGCATAAAGTTTTAGTAGGCGCAATTCCTATGCTTACAGGAATACGCACTTTTTCATTGATTTCATTTTTTATCTTCAGGCAGTAGTCATACAAATTAACATATTTAAAACTCGTCAGGTCCAAAAAGAGCTCATCAATGCTGTATACTTCAAAATCCTTTTCATCAACATACGACGTTGCAACGCGAATAACTTCCTGACTTTTAAAATTATACAGCTCAAATTTAGCAGAAAAGCTTTTTACATCATGTTCTTTAAAAAGCTCTTTATATTTGAAAGCCGGTGCTGCCATCGGAATTCCCAGGTCCTGAGCTTCTTTACTTCTGGACACCACACAGCCGTCGTTGTTGGAAAGAACCACAACGGGTTTGCCTTCAAGATCAGGATTCAGGGTCCTTTCACAGGAAACAAAAAAGTTATTGCAATCTACCAGAGCATACATAACGAATGATGAATATCTGATACAAAATTATCATTTAAAAAGAAAAAATTCATCTTTTATCTTAAAATTAACATCACATTTAACACACTGAATATTAAAAGATTAATTTATTTCAAATACGTCATGTTTTGTCGCATTACCGTTGTAATTTTGTTTTCAAAAACATTTATTTTCAGACTTATATCAATCCTGCAATACACTAAATCATCCTTATCCGCTCCTCTTCTAGGTCAATCTGATATAACGGATGGCATATCAACTCTTCATCAATCGACAGATCTTTGTTGAGTTCTGAAAGAAACTGTCTCTGGCTCCCGGAATGGCTGTTCAGTTCATTTTCATGTTTGTTTTTCAGAAAATGATACACATGCTGCCTCAGTTTTGCTTGAGCCACCCGGATAAAAAATTTCAGAATCTAATTAAAACACGTCAAGTCCTGTCGTCTGCCGTCTATACTTTTGTTTCACAATAATAAAGCTCATGGATAAAGTAACATCAGAAAGAATCAGTATGCTTCACCCGGAAGTTAGAGAGGAAGTAAGAAAGATTATCAGAGAATGTGACAAGGCCCTTACCGGAAGAGCCAAGGTAAGAATTACACAGGGACTGAGATCTATGGAAGAACAGGAAAGGCTCTACGCTATCGGTAGAATCACTTCCGGAAAAAAGGTAACGAATGCCAAAGCCGGACAAAGTATCCACAATTACGGACTTGCTGTAGACATCTGCCTGATGATTGACGGAAAAACAGCAAGCTGGGATACCGCCAAAGACTGGGACAACGACAAAGTTGCCGACTGGTACGAATGTGTAAAAATTTTTGCCAGACACGGTTGGGACTGGGGCGGAAACTGGAAAACCTTTAAAGACCTTCCCCATTTTGAAAAAAAGAATATTCAAACCCAAAAAGGCCTTGTAAAAACCAGCTGGAGAACCCTTTCTAAAATGGCAAAGGACCAACAGCAGTATGTAATTTTTTAATTCTCTTTTAATTGAATCTGAATAAAATACGACAAGTTCTGTCGCTTCCCCGGCCTACCTTTGTTTTCACAGGAAAATGTTAGTTCCCCTAAGATTTTAATACTAAAACCAGCATCAGCTTCACAAGCAGATTGTTGGTTTTAGTGGTCTCAGGACCTGATATTTTTTTAAAATCAACAAAACATCATGAAAAAGACCACCATTCTTTCTTTGGACGGAGGCGGAATAAGAGGAATTATTACCTGCATTATTCTGCGTTACATAGAGGAGCAGCTTCAGTATTATGACAAACCGGGTGCCCGGCTTGGTGATTATTTTGATCTGGTAGCCGGAAGCAGCACAGGAGGGCTGATTGCTTCTATTATTTTATGTCCTGATGAGCACCGGAAAGCAAAATATTCTATTCAGAAAGGATTAGAATTGTACGCTGAGAAGGGCGGAGATATATTTCAGGTCTCTTTCTGGGAAAAGCTGGTCAATCCGTTTGGTCTGCTGAATGAAAAGATTTCCCAGGAAGCACTTGAAAAAAACCTGAATGACTTTTTTGGTCCACTTGAACTTAAAGAATTTATAAAACCATGTTTAATCACCAGCTATGATATAGAAAACAGAAGAGCCAAGCTTTTCAATTCTTGCGAAGCTCATCTTAGTACAGATAATTTTTATGTAAAAGACGTATGCAGGGCGACTTCTGCCGCTCCCACCTATTTCAGACCGGTACAGATAAAATCAATGTACGGACAGATTTTCAGCTTGATTGACGGAGGAATGTTTGCCAACAATCCTGCACTCTGCGCTTATGCCGAGGCAAGAAAAATTCCTTTCGCAGAGATTCTGAAAAGCCATCAGAAAGCCAATTATCCAACTGTAAACGATATGATTATTATTTCTATAGGAACAGGAATTGAAGCCAGATCATATTCTTTTAGAAAAATGGAGAAAGCAGGAAAGATTGGCTGGGTAAATCCGATCATTGATATTTTAATGTCGGCCAACGCAGAAACCGTAGATTACCAGCTATGTCAGATGTTTCAGACCCTGGGAATGAGAAATCAGAAGAATTATTACCGCCTGAATCCTTCTTTAAAAAATGCTTCTCCTGCCATGGATAATGTAAAGAGATCCAACATTGAAAATCTCATTCAGGCAGGATTAAGCTATATTGATGATAACCGTGAAACGCTGAATCAGATTGTACAAAAGCTGATCCGAAATAAAATATAAAAAAGTAAAAAAGATTTTTAATGCGTCAAGTTTTGTCGCTGTGCACAAATATCTTTGGGGTATAAACAAAGACAAAAAATAATCATTTAAAACTATTAAAAGCCTTTGAATTCAACATCAATTTATACGGGACAGCCTGAAATTTGCCCGCTAAACCTTAAAGCACCCACCATGGAAACACCAGATCACAACCCGGATACAGCTTTCGATACCGATCTCTATACCATAGAATGGAGCGACATCGAAAATGCAGAGATGGATTATGAAAACTATCTCAATGACATTGAACATTTTTTTAAGGAAGATTTTGAAGAAGATATTCTTGATGAAGATGCATCCAGATAATTTTAACACAACTGGTTTCCGCGCTGTTCATCGCTCTTTGCAATCTCTCGCAATCTCATTAACAGCCATCACACCTTTGAAATCACCATTCACAAAATGATGAACAGCCGGAACTGTGTTTAAAACCTGATATATAAATCCTGTATTTCTGATACAGGGAAACCATGAACATTTTATCCTGCCGCAACCCCAAAAGTTGCGGTTTTTTTTGTAATATTCAGCCAACTAAATTCAGGCCATGAAATACCCATTCATTTTTTTGTTGTTTATATTGACCGGATGCAAAAAAGAGAATATGAAAGAACCTCCTAAGCCATTGAAAATTAATAAGATTTTCACAGATCAGACCTATGGTGATGATGCAAAAGTATATACCAATGACAGCTTATTTTGCATATATCAGGATGACGCTCATCTTAAAGTATGGAAAAACGGCATTCTCCTGAAAGATCATAAAGATATTCTGCCATTAATTAAAAAAAATGATTCAACTAAGATGTTCGGTACTTATAAATTCCAATCAGAGCTGATGAAGCTGGATTTTAAAAAATATTCTGACAAAGGAGATAACAGGGATACAAAAGATTATCAGATCAGAAAAAAAGGGGAGGATTATTTTCTGTACAGAAAAGGATATAACGAAATAAAGTTACCGGTCCGCCATTATGAATCTATGGATTGGATTACCTTTAACAGTATGGATATCAACAATGACAAAATTCCTGAGCTTTTTATATTTAACGAATCCTATAACATCCGGGAGGATAATGAATACGGAACAATGACCGTTTATGAAATACAATGAATGCTATTAAAGATCAGCATACAATGTTGTAAGTTTAACCATTCTTATAAATAAAAAGATGTCGCTTGTTATAAAAATATACAGTCCTGAAGAAGAAGATACTGTTTTTGAATTCAAAGGAGTCGGTTACGGCGGAGGAGTTATTTATCATTATCAGGGAAAACCATTTACAGGACTCATTAAACATTATGCCAATAACATTCTGGTGGGTGATGAAGAATTTACGGATGGACATATCGGCGGTGTACAGAGAGATTATTACCCCAATGGAAAGGTAAAAAAAGAATATTATAAATACCATGGAAAACTAGACAGACATTTCAAAGAATGGGATGAACAGGGAAATCTGATTTCCTATTCCAGATGGGAAAAAGGAGTAAAAACAGAAACCATTATTTAACACAATTAATATAAAAAACAGCGAAAGGAAACGGGAGACAAAGGTTATTCAATGAAATTCAGAAAACGATCAATATGAAACCAACCAGAGAACAGATTATAGAAACCGGACTTCAGATTGTAAGCGACATTTACAGGGAGTCTTATGATACGGAGACCGCTTCCGCAAGAGAAGGAAAAGTAAAATTATACGCATTGGGAAATGAAGGCTACTATGAAGGTGAAGGATGGCATTTCAGTGTTAACAGCCGGCAGCAAGACCACCATGAACCCACCTCTTTTCTTGTCTATTTTCTGGGCGACGGAACTCCCCTGCAAATGAGTTCATTTTTAGGTGATGATAAGCCCAGACTGATTTACTGCATAAAGGATAAAAACAGTACATACACGGTTGTAAGCGAAGAAGAATATTTCAGACACCAGCATTTTGACTTTGAAAAACTGGTGAGAAAAAAGTTTTAAATCTTATCCATAAAAAATAAAATACGACACGTTTTGTCGCATTAAGCACATATCTTTGTTACATAGAACTTTAGCCATTAAGCCGTTCTGTTAACACGTTTTTTAGCGATTACAGAGTAAGCAAAACCTTAAAAATAAACTCATGAAAAAAGATTTTTATCTGACAAGATATGCCTTAATTATCAAAAGATTAGAAAGCTCTCCTGCTACCTACCCTCAGCTGGAAGAATACCTTCTGAACTCTTTTGAATTTCAGGATGCGGAAATCAAAAGCTACTCCATCCGTACCCTGCAGCGCGACATCCGTGAGATATCTGATCTTTTTAACCTCTCCATCCACAACAAGAAGAAGGGGGACAACCGCTACTATATAGAAAGCCGCCCCATCATGGAAGTGGATGAATACAACCAGAAGCTGCTGGAATCTTTTCAGGTAAGCAATGCTTTAAATCTTCATCCTGACTTCTCAGACTTTATCTTTTTCGAAAGCAGAAAACCTACCGGCATTGAACATTTCTATGATCTGTTCTTCGCCATCCGAAACAAAAGGGTGGTTACTTTTGAGCATTATAACTATAAAAATAAACTGATGACCTCCCGCAAGGTTCATCCGCTGGCATTAAAGGAATCCAAAGACAGATGGTATCTTATTGCAATGGATACCAAAGATAAAGTACTGAAATCATTTGGCCTGGACAGAGTGAATTATCTTGATGTAAGCAAAAATAAATTCAGGGAAAAATACAATTACAATTTCAGGGAACATTTCAAGAATGCTTTTGGGGTGATGAATCTGGCAGAACAAAAACCTCAGAGTATTGTTTTAAAATGCAGCCGCCATCAGGGAGAGTATATCAGAAGTTTCCCGCTTCACCAGTCACAGAAAGAAACAAAGGAAACACCGGAAGAGATCTATTTTGAATTCTTCCTACACCCTACTTATGACTTTATGCAGGAAATTCTTTCTTATGGAAAAGAGGTAACTGTTTTAGAACCGAAATGTTTAGTTGATGATATCCGGGCTCATCTTCAGGAATCTCTGAACCGATATCTTGAAAGCTGATTAATAAAGATTTTATCTCATATTTTTTAGCTATATTTACATAAACCTACCCATCTTGAAAGCATTATTATTCTCCCTATGCTGTTTAATATCTTCATTTTGCCTTTCACAGCAGAAGGAAGAATTCAGGCTTGTGAAGAACTATTACAATCAACACAGGATGATGCTGAATTCTGAATTTAAAAAGAAGTTTGACTCAGAGACCAATACTTTTGTAAAGGCCGGCATTAAAAGTGATTATCAGCTTTTCATGAAAAAGATGGACAGCATTGAAAATATTGCGCTTATCGGGGCTTTATTAAAAGTAAGAAATACTGAAGACCTTCAGGGAATAGGTCAACAAAAGCATTTGTCTGATCTCAATTCTGACAAAGCCGCCAACATTGAAAAAACGGCAGATTATCCCGGCGGGATTAATATCCTGAGGCAGGAAGTAGCTGACCTCTTTTACACAGAAGGCGTGTATACCGAGACAAAAACCGTTAAAACCAATGTCGCCTTCATTGTAGAAAAAGACGGAAGCATCAGTAATGTTCACGCTCAGGGAGATAACTTCACCTTCAACAGGCAGGCAGAAATTGCATTGTATTCTATTGCTGAAAAATTCATCCCAGCTATTGTTAATGGAGATACCGTAAGATCCCGTTTCAAAATCCCCTTTACTTTAACTTTTGAATAAAATTATGTTCACCGACGAATATTATATGAAGATGGCGTTGCAGGAAGCAGAAGCCGCTATGGAAAAAGATGAGGTTCCCATCGGGTGTATCATTGTTTCCAATAACCGTATCATCGCAAGGGCACATAACCTTACTGAAACGTTAAATGATGTCACAGCCCATGCAGAAATGCAGGCCATCACCTCAGCAGCCAATTTCCTTGGAGGAAAATACCTGAAAAACTGTACGCTTTATGTTACCCTTGAACCCTGCGTAATGTGCTCAGGCGCCCTTTCATGGTCACAGATCTCCAAAGTTGTGATTGGAGCAAGGGACGAACAGCGGGGCTTCATCAATAAACATCTCTCACTCCACCCCAAAACAGAAATGGTAGTTGGAATTATGGAAGACGAATGCTCAGCAATTGTTAAAGAGTTTTTCAAAAGCAAAAGATAAACAAGGGTACGCAAGACGGAGGCTGGAACATAGAGAATTCCGGCAGTCTGAAATTACCTGAAGATTTATTGTAAGAATTCTTCCATTCAACAGAAACGTTTTCCGGTACAGCCAGAGCTTACCTCATTCCTTGTTCTACTTTACCTGTTCTATTGTTGTATGGAAAAGAGGCCGTAAAGCATTCATTTTCTTCCAGTTTAGCTCTTTCGCCCGGATTTTACCGCTTCCCCAATTAAGAATGATCAGGCTGTCCTTCTTTTCGTAAGAAATATTCATCTGAATTTTTTTACCATCATAATCTTTAAGGAAAAACAGGCCTTTGGGACCTGGAACATAGTGAAAGTTCCTCATGTGTTCTTTTTTATCCATCAGGATCAGATAATGATTACGGTGAAAGAACATATACTGCAGATCCGAATTTTCATCTGTATTTTTAAAAGCCCCATGAATAAATGGCCTTTCTGCGGTATCATCATTGTAATTTCCGGAGCTGATATAAGGGAAGAGTATAAGAACCAGTGAACATCCGATAAAAGCCGTTTTAAAAAATACCTTAAATGGTCCGGAGGTACGATGTTTTTCTGTATTTTCTTGCAGTTTTACTTCTTTCTTCAACACCAGAAACCTGAAAAGCTGCGACCAGTCATCTTTCAACGCAAAAATCGTCATCAACAGTAAAATCAGAGAGAACAGCTTAACGGAAATATCAAACCCAATATTGATCGCTGCTATATTCATGAAAATCCCAACAGTAATCAGCAGTCCCAGAACCCTTGTACGACAGACAAGAAGCAGAAATGCTGCAAGAAGTTCTATCCCGCCGATCCATATAGAATAAGACCGTGAAACTCCCATCGTGCTCCAGAACAGAATATCCCGATCCAGGTTTCCAAAGCGGGAAAAAAGAATATTGGGTTCCGGAAGGTAAAACTGGGCTTTAAACACCTTATCAAAGCCATATTTCATCAGAATGACAATCAGGTAAACAATTACAGCTTCTTTAGAGAAAGAGAGAAGCTTTTGAATGTGTTTGGGCTGGATCAGCGTTGTAACTCCCAATGACAGAACCAGTAGAATTCCCATGAAAACAAACATGGAAATACTATCTGAGGAAAAATCAATTCTGAAATTTTCCAATCCGAAAAGAGCACTTGCTATCCATTCTGTAACACTTCCGAATAGAAAAACGGAAATTTTTCTCTGAAAGTCTCCAAGAAAATCCAACGGAAAAAAAAGGATGAAAAGCAGAAAAAAAATTCCTGCCCAGCTGATAAGCTTACTGCCCATTACTTCTTTTTATTTTTCTTCCAGCTGTATAGTCCTGAAATTCCGGAAATCATCAGAACTCCAAATAAAAGACCTTTCGGTGTTTTTTCAGACTTTTCTTTGACAGGTTTTACCGCAGTAGGCCTGATGGGTTTATAGGTTTTGCTTTTTTTATCATATTCTACAAAAACAACACTGTCAATGTCATTAACGAAGAAATAATCCCTTTTCAGAACCTGTTTTACACTGTCTATATTTTTCCTGGAAAAAAGCGGGTTATGTACAGTTTCTCTCCCGGATGTCCATACTTTTCTGCTATCCTTCCTGTTGGGTACCAGTTTTTTGGAAGAGCTCGTTACCAGTATGCTTTCATTTTCATTAAGAATAATCACGGAATCAAGCTTTGCATCCAATACAAATTGTTGAGGTACCACACCAAGATTAGAAAAATTAGCATCGAAAAGGTCTTCTGAAACTGCTTTGGTAAAGTTTTCCGAATTTCCGCTATGGCTTTTAAAAGCAATCAGCTTTGTTTGTGAAAAACATGAAATAGTGATGATGAATGCAAACAGGGAGTATTGTATTTTCATGGGAATATTTAATGATTGGATTCATTCTTCCATGAAAAGTTAAAATCAGTATTAGTTTCTGAAGACAGAATACATCATTACATCAAAATATTCATCACCTTTTTTAAGATGCTGTTTCAGAAGGGCTTCCTGCTCCATTCCTATCTTTTCCATAATTCTGCCTGAAGCGGGATTATGCAGAAAATAAGTAGCATAAATTTTATTGACATTCAATTCTTTAAGCCCAAAATCAATCAATGCTTTCGCTGCTTCTGTCACATAACCTTTATTCCAGAAGGGTCTTCCCATCCAATACCCTAATTCTGCCTGATTATCATCCCTGTCATGAAGCCCTATAGCCCCGATAATCTGCCCTTCTTCATTACGAATGGCAAAAGTATACCCTGCATTTTTATCGAATGCCTCCTCAGACATCTTCAGCCAGAATTCTGCATCCTTTCTTGTGTAAGGAAACGGAATATTAGAAGTAAGGTCTGAAAAAATCCGGTCCTGAAGATATTCAGTGACCAGATCAAGATCTTCTTCTTTAAGCTGGTCAAGAATAAGTCTTTCTGTTTTTATTCTGGGGAAATTATTCAATTTTTCCATAACAGGCGATTATCTAGTATTCAAGGTCTTTTCCTAAGAAATAAAGTCCTTTAAGGGTATGCAGTCTGTCCATCACGTGGATCTTTTCAGTAAGGGGTTTATATACATGGGAAACTCCTCCTGTTGCTACAACAAAGCAGTCATCACTTACCTCATCGTTGATACGGTCTATAAAGCCTTCTACCATTCCCAGGAATCCGTACACCATTCCGCTCTGCATACAGGTTACCGTATCCAGCCCAAGTACAGATTTAGGCTTTTTCAGTTCAATTTCCGGAAGCTGGGCAGTATGACTAATCAGGGAGTTCAGGGAAGTTACAATTCCGGGGGCAATAATTACACCTAGTGTTTCTCCCGTTTCTGCAACGCAGCTTGCCGTAAGTGCTGTTCCGAAATCAATCACGATTTTCTTTCTGTTAGGATACATATTGTGAGCCGCTACAAGGTTGGCATAAATATCAGTTCCCATCTGTTTGGATTTAGCCTGCACTCCGGAAGGGGTGGCACGGTCTACAACAACCGGAAGAATTCCATGGATTTTTTTAATTGCTGAGCTGATCACTTTGGTAAGCTGAGGAACTACAGACCCGATAATGACCTTGCTGATGTCTTTAGGCTCTATTTTATACGTCTGATACAGCATCAGCATCTGTACATACAGCTCATCTGCCGTTCTGTAAGGCTTGGTATTGATCACCCATGAAATATCACAGTTGTCTCCGTTAAAAAGTCCGAATCTTATATTGCTGTTTCCTACGTTGATGACGATTGAATTCATTTGATTTTCTAAACAGTTACGGGTTAAAAAAAGGATTGTAAAAATAAGGCTTTCTCCTTAAAAACAGGATGAATCTTACCATTAATTTAAGGACGTTTGTAATGCAGTGAGCACAATTTTCGTTTCACTTACTAAAAAACACTCCACAGTTGCTTATTGAGCTTATTAATTTTCTTTATAGTTCTTTACATTTGAGAATCAATAATCAATTACTCATTATGAAAAACTTAAAAAAACTTTCCAGAAAAGGATTAAAATCAATCACTGGCGGTGAAGTTTTCTGCCCTATGCCCCGGGACCATATGTCCGCTTGATCCATGCAAAGAAATGTGTATTAGATCCTATAAAGATTGTGGATCATTATAAGGAATATGGTCATTTAAACTCAATTTTATCCATAAAAACGGGGAATATTGAATAATATTCCCCGTTTTTAATTTTAACCGGTTATTTCACTTCAACAAAGTTATCTTCCGGATTAACATCAGCCATTCTCTGGCTGAAATCAACAGCCATTGCGGCTATTTGTGATTTTGTATAAGGAATAACCAATGTATATTCTTTCTGGGTCCACGGCCAGTACGGCTGGGTTTTTAAATCACCATAGATATCTTTTTCTTTCCAGGTATGGGTAAGGTTAACAGGAATCTGGTAGTTGACAATTTTTTTATCGGCAGTTACGATACTGAAGTCAACCGGCATAGGAACCTGTCCTTTATTGATCAGCGTAATGGTTGTAGATTTCGCATCATATTTTACATCCTTGATTCCATAATCAATCGTCTTTGTTGTATTGATCCAGTAATGATGGAACCATTTAAGATCCATTCCGGAAACTTTCTGTGCAATGTGAAGGAAATCCCTGTCTGACGGGTGTTTCAGATGCCATTGATCATAATACTGTTTTAAGGTTTCTGCCAGATTTTCTTCCCCCATGATATATCCCAGCTGCACCAGATATAATTCTCCTTTTACATAAGAAGCATAGGTGTACGAAGTGCCGTTATCATGATGGTCTCCCAACCATACAGCAGGCTCTTCAATCCCTTTCTTAAGAAACTTTCTGTAAGCCTCTAATGTTTTATAAAAAGGATTGGGCAGGTCTTCAGGAAACAGCTGGTGCATAACAAATCCTTCTGCATAGCTTGTAAATCCTTCATCCATCCATGGGCGCATCGGTTCATTGGTTGCCAGCATCTGCTGATACCAGGAATGGGCACCTTCATGGGCCATTAATCCCATTAAATCTTTAATACTTTTGGCCTCTCCTAAAATCATGGTGCACATTCCGTATTCCATTCCTCCGTCACCTCCCTGAATAAAGGCATACGTTGGATAAACATATTTTCCGAAATGCGCATTCATCATCTGGAAATATTTGGTGATATAAGGCTGTGTTTCCGCCCATACTTTTGTTTTATCATTTTTCTGGTACACCAGATATACTTTTGGACCTTCCGGAACATCAAAACTTTCAACAGAGTAATCTCTGTCTGCGCTCCATGCAAAATCCAGGATATTTTTTGCAGTCCATTTCCAGACTGCTTTTTTATTTTTATCTGCTTTAATTTTAGCATCTGCTGTATAGCCTTTCACTTCAGAAGGATTTTCAAGGATTCCTCCTGCTCCCACAACATAATCTTTATTGATCTTTATTGTTACATCAAAATCGGCAAACGGTGCATGAAACTCTCTTCCGATGTAATCAAAAGTAGCCCATCCGTCATAATCATATTCTGCAATCTTCGGATACCATTGGGTCATGGTCATATCCACGCCTTCTTTATTGTTTCTTCCGCTTCTTCTGATCTGCTGTGGAATAACAGCATCCCAATCCATTGTGAAAGTTGTTGTGGAGTTAGGCCTGATAGGTTCTGCAAGATATACTTTCATTACGGTTTCCTGGATCTCAAATTTCAGATTTTTACCATTCTGTTTAATCCAGTGAATATTCTGGGCTCCTTCTTCCTCTTTAGGAATAGAAGCCAGTCTTGAAATGCCGTCTTTCTGAAGTCTGGAATCTCCGTTCTTTCCCTGGTCTGCTACCCTCTGATCCATCATAGAATTGGGTTTAAAAGCATTCCAGTACAGGTGGAAATACACCACATTCAGTTCGTCCGGCGAGTTATTGGTATATTCTAAAGTCTGGGTTCCCTGGTAAGTAAATTTTTCAGCATTAACATCAATATTCATCCTGTACTTCGCAGTCTGCTGATAATAAGGGCCCTGCTGGGCATGAAATTGTGAAATGATAAACGCAAAAAGGATTGCAACCGATTTTCTCATTTAAAATTTATTTTTTCTAAAGGTAGGTAAATTAAATAAAAGCCTCAAATAGGGGCTATCCGAGGTTTATTCTGTTCATTATGGTTTTAGATTGTTTTTTATCTGATTGGTTAAATGTTCTTTCAGTTATACTTCTTTCCCACTCTAAAGTTTTCCGGTTCTTGTTTTTGATGGTCTCTGCAATACAGAATCCTCTTTTATATTCATTATCAACAATTTATACCATATCTGTTTTCAGGTTATCAGAAAGCAGTTTTCTGATCAGAGTAATCTGCCCCAAATGGTAATAAGCATGCTCAATCATCCCGTCTATATTTCTTCGGTAGGTTCCGTATTTTTCATCTACGAAAACCTCATCTATTTTATCATCAGGAATCTGCTCAACTAATACAGCAAATCTTTCTGAATCTGTCCACAGTTTATTTAATAGTTCTTCCCACTGCTTCTGAGATTCAATAGGTGGAAGATCGAAACTGAACTGGTCTTTTATTTCGAGTTCACCCCCTTCGAGAACATTTTTAACTCCTGCTATATAATAATGGATATGAAAGGTGAGCATGGCTATCGTATTTAAAGAACCCACTTTTGTGACTGCCTGTTCCCATGTAACATCTGAAAGCTGGTGTTTATAATTGGTATTGGAAATCCAGAGCCCATCCAGCAGGACCTCCCTGAATCTTTTAGCTAATTGTGAAGTTTGATTCATTGATTTTTATTTATTGTCAAAATATAACCCAATTTTTTTCCATTATTTTTAGGATCCTCCCACAAATTACAAAATTCATTCTTATCATAAATCCTTAATGAATCCGCCGGATCTGCCACATAAACTTTTGAATCTTCTATTTTATATACTACGACAAAATGATTAGATTTCCAATAAGCAATACAAGGCAACTTTACATTCTTACTCAAACTTTGAAAATCAACTTCCAATCCCTCAGGTTTAAACCCCAATGATTCCGCTGCATCAAACAATTCAAGCATCGTTGTTCCTTTATCATTAACATGGGTGATTTCACTTAAGAATTTCTCTGTATAAGTTTTTCCGTAATACTTAAAAACCATTCTTAGACAGGCTGGTCCGCAATTATTTTCATTTGTTTGCTTGTAGAATGGGAAACTTTGTCCCTCCTTTATATTTTTAAAGCTTAGGATAAAAAAAAACATGAGCATAAATAAAAATATGCTCATGAAAATATTTCTTAATTTATAAAGAATATTCATTCTTAAAATGTGATTATTTAGTTGCTTTCTTTCCGCTTTGTAAGATCTTTTCAAGGATTCTCAAAGTAATCAGATAGGTTGGTTTTACTCCTGTAAGGCCTAAACCTCCTGAAGAAAGCGTACTTCCTGTTTCAAGCGGATTATCCGATGCATAATAAGCATACATTACAAACAGGTCCGGTGAAATATGGTGTCTGATCTTCGAGGCAACCTGAATGGCTTTCTGGTAATGCGCTCCTTCCATTTCAAGGCCGATTGCTTTCCATGAAGTATTCATAAAATAGGAAAGAATATCCCTGTTCTGAAGAGATGTTCCTAAAACGGTAATCATTGGCCCTTCAAAAGCTTTCAGCTCATCATCTTTAAAATCGTCAAGTTTCAGCGCGTTTTCAAAAGGATAGTTATCTGCTGTCCCTTCAAAAATATGGGAGGTAGGAATCATAATGTCTCCTTTCCCGCCGGCAAGAATTCCTGCTTTACCCATAATGGAAACCGACTTTACTTTCATCATGTAAACTTCGCCTTTATGTTCGTAAGGTCTCAGCAACTCGTCCATTATTTCATAAGCCTGTTCTCCGAATGCATAATCAAAAACCATGATTACATCATCGCCTGCAAATTTGCTATCATGAAACGGTGTATTTTTAAGATCTGTTTTGCTTATATCAATAATCTGAACATCAATATTACTTCCACTCTTATCGTTGATGTAAATCATTCCTTCTTCCAAAGCATATTTGGAAACCTTGTCGCGAAGTTCCTTTTTATCGGAAATATCTCCGTACAGCTTATAATCCACTTCTTTGGTCTGCTTTTTCTTCAATGCATCATTCGCGTACAGCATATTTTTTACAGAATGCATATTAGCGGAAATGATGTGCAGCGGACGCATGTGAAGGTCGTTTTCAAACAGAACTTCTTTTACTTTATTCGCCCACTTTTCACCGAAATAGTGATGTCCTACTCTTTCTTTTAATATAGCGCTGAAATGAATTTCTCTTTCTCTGGTCTGCTTGGCATCTTCAAGACTTACTTTTCCTAAGTTGTAGATGATTTTAAACAGACGGTCAGGATTCTGATCATCCCCGAAAGTATTATAAGCGTTTAATGTTTCGTCAAAAGTTCTTCCTATTAAAGACGAAAGGTGGATCAATGCCACTTCTTTTTCCTTTCTGCTGAATTTCTTTTCTCCCTTCACCACTTCTTCAATAATTTTAAAGGCACGTGTAGGTTTCCAGTTTTCATCCTTGATGAACGCCAGATTACGGATTTTATCAGCTTCTATAAATAAGAAGGTAAGGTGGGTAAGGATGTCATAAATTTCGGAACGGCCCAAAAGAACCTCAATATTCATCTGGTGTTCGTCTATTCTATAACAGTTTCTTCTTCTCTTTTTAGGAACAATAGGTTCGAAACTTCCTTTATCAAACCCTTCATCTGACGTAAGATGAATAAAAGCGCATTCCTCGATCCCTTCCGGGAGCCTGTCTAAAACATACATCAACCCATCCAGTTCCAGCTTATTGGGAATATTCATCGTTCCATAAATCTCCGGGTTGATTGTTTTCAGCAAGCTTCTGATGCTTTCTCCCGAAACACCTCCCGGCTTGAAAAATCCTCTATAAAATAAGTGTCTCATAGAGATATATAATCTTTCAATAGCCTCTGTTGTTTCTCTTGCTCTAGAATTTGTCATAAAATAAATTTCACACAAATATACAAAATCTCCGCTCAACTTATTTTAACTATCTTTTAATAAGTTGTTTAAACCTGGTGCCGGAAAGAAGTATTTCAGATATGAAGCCTTCTTCTTATATTTATATCCTGGCAGACCTGCCGCAATAACTGATTAACCGAATGAAAAAAATACTCAATAGAATTCCCCTTTTCTGGAAGATATGGCTCAGTCATATTTTTATATATTATCCTATAAGGGCAGTATTCTTTTTATTTGGGTTTGAGAAAACCCCTGATTTCTTTCACGTCGTAAAAGTAATGCTGCTTGCGTTCTTCCCCGGTATCTATGGAATATTTGAAAGGTTTCCTTTAATCATTGTTATTCAGATACTGGTTATGTATTTCATAACGGAGAGCGTTTTCTCAAAAAAAGTATGGGCTTACCTGCTGACCATCATCGTCACGAATATCATACTTTATACCTTTAATGTTTATGATACGGAATGCTTAAAAGACACCATCTGGTCTTTCCTTATTTTCCTTCCCCTATTCCTGTTTATTTTCAGAAAAGATCTTAAAAATCGGCCTTAGCCCTTATTTCCTGCTACACACCGGCAACAAAACAGCCATACCCCCATAAAAACACCCCATTAACACTAAATTCATGTAAAAATTAAAACAACCCCTTATTTTTTTTAGGGTAAAAATATTTTTGAATCATTTTTTTTGTAAATTTGCCCTGTAAAAATTAACCTTATTATGTCAACTTTAAGATTCAAAGCGTTAGAAACCCTTCCATTTAAGGACTTCAGAAGAGATAACTCTGTTGAAGTTCCGGTGAAACTGTCCGAATTATTCTGCCAGAATGTTTTCTCAGAAGAGACTATGAGAGAATATCTGACAAAGGAAGCATTCCAATCTATTATGGATGCCGTAAAAAAAGGAACTAAAATCCAGAGACATATTGCAGACCAGGTAGCTGTTGCTATGAAAGACTGGGCGATGAGCAAAGGAGTAACTCACTACACTCACTGGTTTCAGCCTTTGACAGGAACGACTGCCGAAAAGCACGATTCTTTCTTCACCCCGATTGAAGGAGGCAGAGCGATTGAAAGATTCAGCGGAAACCTACTGATCCAGCAGGAACCTGACGCATCTTCTTTCCCGAACGGAGGAATCAGAAATACTTTTGAGGCAAGAGGTTATACCGCATGGGACCCTACTTCTCCTGCATTCATCATGGGAACAACTCTTTGTATTCCTTCGATATTCATTTCTTATACCGGGGAAACTTTAGATTATAAAGCACCCCTTCTGAGAGCTTTGAATGCCGTGGATGAAGCAGCAACCAGCGTAATGCAGTATTTTGACAAAAACGTAACAAAGGTAACCCCTACTTTAGGATGGGAACAGGAATATTTCTTAGTTGACTCTGCATTATACCAGTCACGTCCTGACCTTGTGATTACAGGAAAAACATTATTAGGACATTCTCCGGCTAAAGGACAACAGCTTGACGACCACTATTTCGGCTCTATTCCTACCAGAGTAATGAACTTCATGAAAGAGCTGGAAATTGAGTGTATGAAACTGGGAATTCCGGTAACAACAAGACATAATGAAGTAGCACCCAACCAGTTTGAGCTGGCTCCGATGTTTGAAGAAGTTAACGTTGCCGTAGATCACAACTCTTTATTGATGGACATCATGGCAAGAGTAGCCCACAAGCACCACTTCCACATTCTGTTCCACGAAAAACCATTCGCAGGAGTAAACGGAAGCGGAAAGCACAACAACTGGTCTTTAGCTACAGATACAGGAGAAAATCTTTTGAGCCCGGGAAAGAACCCTAAGAAAAACTTACAGTTCCTTACTTTCTTTGTGAATACAATCAAGGCTGTGTATGAGTATGCCGACCTTTTAAGAGCCAGCATTGCATCAGCGAGCAATGACCACAGACTTGGAGCTAACGAAGCACCTCCTGCGATCATTTCCGTATTTATCGGAAGCCAGCTGTTCAGCGTATTGGAAGAACTTGAAAAAGTAACCAACGGAAAATTAAGTCCGGAAGAAAAAACAGAATTAAAATTAAATGTTGTAGGAAAAATCCCTGAGATCCTTCTTGACAACACCGACAGAAACAGAACTTCGCCTTTCGCGTTTACAGGAAATAAATTTGAGATCAGAGCCGTAGGTTCTTCTGCCAACTGTGCAGAGTCTATGACGGTAATGAATACTATCGCAGCCAAGCAGCTGAGCGACTTCAAAAAAGAAGTGGATGCCCTTATCGAAACAGGTCTTAAGAAAGATGAAGCCATCTTCAATGTATTAAGAGAATACATCAAACAATGTAAAAACATTATGTTTGAAGGAGACGGGTATTCTGACGACTGGGCTAAAGAAGCTAAAAAGAGAGGTCTTAACAATTTAAAAACCACTCCTGAAGCCCTTAAGCAGGAAATGAATAAAAAGTTCCTTGACCTTTACGAAGAAGTTGGCGTATTTACCCACAGAGAAGTTGAAGCCAGAAACGAGATCAAACTAGAAAAATATTCTACGGTAATTGATATTGAAGCCAGAGTGTTAAGTGATATTGCAAGAAACCACATTATCCCTTCTGCGTTAAATTATCAGAACCGGTTAATTGAGAACGTTAAAGGATTAAAAGAGATTTTCGGAGACAAGGAATTCAAATCATTGGCTAAAGAGCAGATGAGCTTAATTACAAGCATTTCCGAGAATGTTTCTAAAATTAAATTAGGGGTTGAAGACCTTATTAAAGCGAGAGAAGCAGCGAAAGCTGTATCAGATAGTCAGAAGCAGGCAGAAGATTACTGCAACAAAGTAAAACCATTATTTGATGCTATCAGAGAAGCTTCTGATGACCTTGAAATGATGGTTGATGATGAACTTTGGCCAATGACTAAATATAGAGAAATGTTATTTACAAAATAACATCTGTAAAGTTCCATATTAGTTTTAAATCCTCGGTTTTCCGGGGATTTTTTTTGTTTTATTAACATCCTGAAAAATTGGAATTTAAACTCACAAACCCCGATTTATAGAAGAAAATCGATACCGTTTGTTAAAGAATCTTAATAAAAAAAACCGCAGACTTACCAAAAATAGGCGGTTGCGGTTTGTTTTTCTTTAACATACCCAAATAATATGTTAAATAGTGTTAAAATAAGATCCTGACAATTATCATATCAGGGGTCTTTTACTCGGAATCTCTACTTTTGTAATGCTTTTGAAAAATAAATATTCCTTTTAACACGGATAATCAAATATATATGAAGAAAAGAGTTTTGTTTTATTTAG
Source organism: Chryseobacterium indologenes (assembly GCF_001295265.1). Lineage (GTDB taxonomy): Bacteria > Bacteroidota > Bacteroidia > Flavobacteriales > Weeksellaceae > Chryseobacterium > Chryseobacterium indologenes_A. The sequence continues at coordinate 197,201 of NZ_LJOD01000004.1, forward strand.
TTGCTTTAGTTTCTACAGTTTCATTACAATCTTGCGCTACAAATTATGTAGTTTCACAACCAGCAACTTACACTAAAGAATACAAAACAGATGCCAAACTAGCTTCTATCGACAATAAGAAAATGGAGCAGGATAAGCAGAGACTCATTGATTCTTTCCTTGCTGAAAAAGCAGCATCTATCGCCAACGCGAAAAAAGCTATTAAAAATTCTGAGATTGCAAAAGCAGTCAAATACAATAAAACCATCGACAATATTCTTGCAGAAGCTGAAACGTACCTTGGAACTCCTTACCGATACGGAGGGATGACCAGAAAAGGTATAGATTGTTCAGCTTTCGTTCTTTCTGTATTCGGAGCTGCGGCAGGATTAAGCTTACCAAGAGTAGCTGCTTCCCAGGCCCAGGAAGGAGAGAGAATTGAAAAAGAAAATCTTCAGAAAGGAGATCTTATTTTCTTCTCTCACGGAAGAAGAATTTCTCACGTAGGTATTGTAGAAAGTGTTACTGAAGACGGCGAAGTAAAATTTATTCACGCTGCCACTTCAAAAGGAGTAATGGTTTCGTCACTGAATGATTCTTATTGGGGACCTAAATACAGATTCGCGAAAAGAGTAATCAATGAAAATGGGGATGCATATAACAATCTTGCATCAACTACTCCAGCAGCCGCTGCAAGTTTTTAATTTTAAATAATTGATTTAAATAATGAAGCCGTCAGAAAACCCTGACGGTTTTTTTATTGATGGAGTTTATTGAAATTAATATAGTGCTTGTATTTAATTTAAATTGAAGAGCTAGTTACTCCTGTCAATTTCAATATCCAGCTTATACAACAGTCCATGCACTTCCGAAAGGGAGAATTTAGCTTTTTTAAGCCTGTTTACAGCAGGATCTATGGAATAATTGAAGGAGGACCTCAAATCTGCTTTTTCAAGGTTAGAATGGTCGAAAATTGCCCCGGAAAGATCACAGCCGCTCAACATTGAATTTGAAAGGTCGCAATCTGTAAAATCTACCTCGATTAATTTTGAATTTTTAAACACTGTCTTTTTTATGGAAATTCCGTAAAACACAGAGTTATTAAGCATACATCCTTCAAATCTGAAGGAAAGTCCAAATCCGTTACATTCACCGAACTGAAGCCCCAGCATCTTGCACTCTTTAAAATGAGTATTCCGGAAAGCAGTATTAACAAGCTTTACCATGCTTATATTGCAGCCTGAAAACTCACAATCCGTAAATGTAAAGCCGGAAAGATCTGTATATTCAAAATTACAGTTACTGAAAGTACAATTTTCATACTCTCCTTTTTTCAGTGGAGAACGGGCAAAGTTTATATTTTCAAAGTTTTGATCAGCAGTGTATATATCTTTCATAAGCCTACAGGAGCTATACTGAGAAAATTTCCCCAATTAAATATTGAATGTTGTAATTTCGATTGTATAAAAACCGATTTCTAAACAAGACTGTTCTTATCGGAATAGTTCAGCTTAAAGAAAATAAAAGTCATCATAGAGAAGGCCAGCAATGAACTTCCTCCGTAACTGAAATACGGAAGCGGAATCCCTACTGTTGGAAACAACCCCATTACCATCCCTAAATTGATTGAAAAGTGCATCAGCAGGATCGAAGCAAAACAATACCCGAATACCCTGTTAAAAGTTGATTTCTGACGTTCTGCAAGATAGTAGATTCGTCCGATATAGATCATATAGCAGAAAACAAGCACGGCACTTCCTATAAAGCCCCATTCTTCTCCTACCGTACAAAAAATATAATCGGTTTCCTGTTCCGGAACGAATTTTCCTTGGGTAACAGATCCTTCACGGTATCCTTTCCCTGTCAACCCTCCTGATCCGATTGCTGTTTTTGAATATAATAAGTTATATCCTGAAGTATCCCGGAAAGCTTTTTCTCCTTTATAAAGCACTTCAATTCTTTCTCTCTGGTGCTTCGGAAGCTTTTCAAGAATATAAGGTGATCCGAAAGCCAATCCGCAAAGCAGAAGAATAGATCCCGAAATACCCGAAATAGAAATCACATCCCATGACATCCTATGGTAATTCATAGCGATTAGGACTCCTGCAATAACCAATATGGTAATAACTACATACAACGGAGGAATGGCCAGGGAAATCAGAAATACTCCTGCAAAAATAAATCCTATTCCAAAGAGCATACCGCTAAGTCCTTCTCTGTATAAAGCAATAAAAAATGCGATGAAAACTAACATGGAGCCTACATCAGGAATGGCCAGAACAACAACCGCAGGAATGCCTATAATAGCAAGTGCAGTCCAAAGGGATTTTTTATTTTTTAGATTAAAATCTGGTCCGGAAACATAGTTCGCCAGCATCAGTGCGGTCCCTATTTTTGCAAATTCTACAGGCTGCATGGTAAAACTTCCAAACTTATACCAGTTTTTCTGTCCCAGGATCTCTTTTCCAAAAGGAAACAGACCAATCAGAAGCAGAACCCCGCCAATATAGATGATTCCTGCCATATTTTCGAAGAACTTGCTTCTTCCTACAAATATCACAAGCCCAACAAACAAAGAAATACAAAAAAATATCAGCTGCTTTTCTCCCAGCTTCTGATCAACACTGTAAATATTGGCAATGGCAAAAATGCAAAGCAGGAAATACAGTCCGAGACCTAATTTATCTATTCCTTCTGCCCACTTCATTGCTTTAAAGGTTTTTTGTTGTTTTTAGTTTCTTCGTTTATCTTTTTCTGAAGCTTTGCTTTCTGTTCCCTGATAAAATTCAGACTGTCCTGTTTTCTCTTCAGTTTAACAGAATCTGTTTTAGGCTCTACATACAGACCTTTACGTTTCAGATCAGCAATCCATTGTCTTTTATACTCAGGCATGAAGCTCGCACTGGTCATTTTTTTGTAGAGATTTTCCCGCTTCAGGTCTCCAGTAATATACTTTTCAGCGATCACCGTACAGGCAGGGCCAGCCCATGTTGCTCCGAAACCGGCATGCTCCATTACCGCAGCAACTACAATTCTGGGTTTATCAGCCGGGGCAATCAGAACAAAGATTGAGTTATCCTTCCCCTGCGGTACCTGTGCAGTACCCGTTTTTGCCAATTGGGTAAAATCGTTGGATTTTAAGCTTCTTGCCGTTCCCCTCAGAACTACCGCTTCCATACCTTTCAGCACAGGTTCAAAATGTTTCGGATCTACAAGCGTTTTATGTTTTACTTTGAATCTTGGATCCGGATTAGGTTTTCCATCAATTGATTTCACGATATGTGGCGTGTAATACCAACCCTTATTGGCAATAGCAGCCACAAAGTTGGCCATCTGCAGCGGAGTAAGCATAACATCTCCCTGACCCATTCCGTTAAAAACAGCTCCGGTAGCTAAAGGATCCCAGTTTTTGAAATCTTTTTTACCACTGTATTTATTTAAAGCTTTCTGTCTTTTTTCATAAAATTCTCCTGAAGGAATTTTTCCGGGTGCTCCAGAAGCAAGGTCATTATTCAAATATTCCCCAACTCCGAAACTGTTCATGATCTTTTTCCACTCATCCACTCCTTTGGAAGGATTTCCAGGATACTTATTCATAATCGCCAGGTAAGCATGTGAGAAATAGCAGTTACTGGAGACCTGGATAGAAGGGATAAGAGGATCTGCTCCTCCGTGTCCTTTAATTCTTAATCCTTTATAATAGAAGCCTCCTCCACAAGGGAAAATTGTATTTTCTGTCATCACTCCCATCTGCATTCCGGCAAGAGCGGTAAGAAGCTTAAAGGTAGATCCCGGTGGATATGCTGCCTGAACAGACCTGTCGAAAGTAGGCTTATTTTCGTAAAGTGTATCTTTGATTAAGGCGTATAGGTTTTTAGATTTATTAGGACCTACGAAAAGGTTAGGGTCAACATCCGGGCCTGTTGCCATTGTTAAAATTTCCCCGTTATTAGGATCAATCGCTACGATAGCTCCATGCTTATCCACCAGCATTTCTTCGGCCATTCTCTGAAGGTCATAATCAATGGTCAGGGTAATATCCTTTCCGGTAATAACATCTTTATCGAGGGTTCCGTTTTTATAAGAACCAATATTACGCAGCCTGATGTCTTTCTGGATATATTTAACACCTTTTACTCCACGAAGCTCCTTTTCATAAGATCTTTCCACTCCTTTTTTTCCGACGAAATCCCCCGGAAGATAATAAGTGGAATCCATTTTTATATCCCTTTCGTTTACTTCACTGGTATACCCGAGAAGGTTTCCGGAAGTGGAAACTTCATACTGACGCTGAGGTCTTGATACGATACTGAATGCCGGATATTTGAAAATAATTTCCTGCACTCTTGCAATATCTTCCCTGCTGAGGTTTTTAATAAACGTCATTGGGGTCAGCTTGGAATAATATTTTTCTTTTTTAATAAGATTGATTCTGTTGATAAAATCATTTTTAGAAATCTGCATAAGGCTGCAGAACCCCAAGGTATCAAAATCAGGCTTCATCAGGGCCTGGGTAAACGAAATTTCATAAGCAGGCTGGTTTCCTACCAGGATCTTTCCGTTCCTGTCAAAAATAACCCCTCTCTGCGGGATCACATATTCCGTTTTAATTGACGTATTGGCCGCGTTCAGTGCATAACGGTCTGTAAACAGCTGTAAATAGGCAAGCCTCGCTACAAAAATAAGAGCGATAACAACAAGAATGGAAAAGATTTTTAAATAACGTGTGTTCAAACTTTTTGTTTGATTTTAAATATTAATGCATAAATAACGATAAATATAAAGGAAATTATACTTGTTATCACAACATTAAGTAATATTTCAAAAAACCTGCTAAATTTAAAAAATTCAATATACTGCACCACAAGCTGATGCAGAAAGATACTGGAAAACAGAAACAGCAAAAACTGCGCCCATTGAAGGGACTGAAAAGAAAAAAAATCTGTAGATGTATCTGTAGATGTTCTGAATATCAATGTTCTGAAGTAAGCAATCAGAGTTGTAGCAAATGCATTAATCCCTCCGGAATACAAAAGAATATCTACCGAAAGGCCAATCAGAAAGCTTAAAGCCAAAAACTGGAATTTGTTTCTGAAGAAAGGATAAAACATAACAAACACCGGGTATATTACCGGTGTATATTTTCCGAATATCGTAATCTTGTACAATACAAAAACTTGTAATGCAACCAGGAAAATCATGATTAATATATCGGTAAATAAAGTTCTGCTAATCATTTTCTTTTTTTATTACAGCCTGCATGGTATCCTGAATTTTCTGAACCTCAGCTTTCTTAAGATTTTTCACAACATATACTTTGCTTAAGGCGCCCATCTTCTCACTCAATTCAACAGAGATATCCCAGAAACCGGTTTTATTATCTACTGAATATCCTGCAATAGTCCCAATCATAACTCCTTTTGGGAAGATCGCCGATTTTCCGTCTGTAACAACGGTATCTCCAATTTTTAAAGCAACATATTTTGGAATATCAGCAAGGTGCATCACTCTTGAATTGTCTCCGTTCCAGGTTAAAGTCCCAAAGTATCCGGAGTTTTTAAGAGAGGCATTGATTCTGATCCTGTTAACACTCAGCACAGACTGAACGAGAGCATAGCCATCGGTAGAATTGATGACGATTCCCGCAATTCCTCTTGGTGCCATTACCCCCATCTGCGGAAAAACACCGTCCCTCCGGCCCCGGTTAATGGTAAAATAATTATTTCGTCTGTTGATACTATTAAATACAATTTCTCCGTCTACAAAAGTATAGATCTGCCCGCCGCCTAACGTGTCATGAACTTTTCTGAATACAGGGTTCTTTGCTCCTTCTTTGCCGTAAAGCTCAGTCATCAGGGCTTTATTCTGTGCTACAAGATCTTCATTGGTCTGTTTCAGCTTCAGATAAGAAACCCCTTCATCAATATAGCCTGAAACCCAGGAATTCAGCGCAGCCGACTGGCCGGCGATCCAGGATCTCTGCATGGCGTTTTTAGAGAATATCAGAACAAGAGCAATAATTTGCAGGAATATAAAGAAGACAAAAAGAGCATTCTTCGAAAATAATCTCAGCAAAAATCCCATTCAGATATAAGGTCGTAAAAAAGTTAAAATTATTTAATTAAGAAATTGAATTTATCCATATTCTTAAGGGCAATACCGGTTCCGCGTACTACAGCTCTCAACGGATCTTCTGCTACAAAAACAGGAAGACCGGTTTTTTTGTGTAGTCTGTCTGCAAGACCTCTCAACAATGCACCTCCACCTGCAAGATAAATACCTGTTTTATAGATATCAGCTGCAAGTTCCGGCGGTGTAAGGGAAAGTGTTTCCATTACGGCATCCTCAATTCTGATGATGGATTTATCCAATGCCCGTGCAATTTCTTTGTATCCTACCATGATCTCTTTTGGCTTACCTGTGATAAGGTCTCTTCCCTGTACCGGAATATCTTCAATATCCACATCAAGATCTTCAACAGCAGAACCTACTTCAATTTTGATTCTTTCTGCCGTTCTTTCCCCGATGTAAAGATTATGGTGGGTTCTTAAATAATAAGCAATATCATTGGTAAATACATCTCCTGCAATTTTCACAGATTTATCACATACAATACCTCCCAAAGCAACAACAGCAATCTCAGTAGTACCTCCACCTATGTCGATAATCATATTTCCTTCAGGTTTCTGAACATCAATTCCCACTCCTATTGCAGCAGCCATTGGTTCATAAATCAGTCTTACTTCTTTTGCATTTACTTTCTGCGCAGAATCTCTTACGGCTCTTTTCTCAACTTCAGTAATTCCGGAAGGAATACAGATCACGATTCTGAGTGCCGGCTGAATGAATTTACCTTTAATTCCAGGAATTTTTTTAATAAATTCTTTAATCATATGCTCGGAAGCATGGAAGTCTGCAATAACCCCATCCTTAAGCGGACGGATGGTCTTAATATCTTCATGAGTTTTACCCTGCATATGTTTAGCCTGCTCCCCGACAGCAATCGGTCTACCCGTAGAACGTTCAATTGCGACAATTGACGGCTGATCTATAACAATTTTATTATTATGGATGATAAGGGTATTGGCAGTACCTAGGTCTATCGCAATTTCTTGCGTAAACATATCGAATAAACTCATATTTTTCTTCTGATTTTAAGTTTACAAAGATATAAATTTAACACTACTAAAGAAATTTAACGAGCATATAATTTGGTTAAAGTTTTATTAAAATTTACAATCATTTATTAACTTTTGCCCTAATCATTTACAGAGCCTGATTTAAACTAAAATTCATGGAAAGATGGAGGAATGGCGAAATCATGGAAAAATTCATCAATCCGCTTATTTGCTACAAGCTATAAAACCTGCTTTTTTAACTTTCTTCATTCTTTTAATTTAACAAAAATCACCAATAATCAGGTGTGACCAAATAGTTTTTTACGATAATTATCATATACATTATCAGAGGACAGTTAATGAAAAAAAACGTAAATTTGCGACTGCTTATGTTACAGTATTCCAACATCCATCAAACATCGAATTTTGCAGTGCTTTCCATCAGCTACGAGAAGGCTGATGTAGAAACCAGAGGCAAGTTTGCATTCTTTGATGAGAATATTAAAAACTTCGTTACCAGGATCCACACGGAGGATCTTGGAGATGCTTTTGTGGTCTCCACCTGTAACAGAACAGAAATCTATACCACCTCTCCCAATTATCTTCTGGTAGCAGAGGAATACTGCAAAACCATCGGGGTACATCTGACGGATTTTCTTCAGTTTGCCAATATTCTTACCAAAGAAGAAGCTCTGATCCATTTATTCAGAGTAGCGGCAGGACTGGAAAGCCAGATTATCGGAGATTTTGAGATCATCGGACAGATCAAAAAAGCATACAGCCGTTTTAAGAAGGAAAGACAGAATTCAAATCCTTATCTGGAAAGAGCAATTAATGCTGCAATCCAGATCTCGAAAAGAATTAAAAACGAAACAGGCATCTCCAACGGAGCGGCTTCCGTTTCGTATGCTGCCGTTCATTATATCCTGAACAGCCAGAAAAGAATTACTGAAAAAAACATTCTTCTTCTGGGTGTGGGAGAAATTGGGCAGAATACCGTTGAAAACCTGGTAAAGCATGTTTATCAGCCAAAAATTAAGATTGCCAACCGAACTCAGGAGAAAGCTGAAAAAATTTCCCAAAAGTATCATATTCCTCACGTTGATTATTCTGATTTTGACAAGGAACTGAAAAATACAGATATTCTGATTGTTGCAACGGGAGCAAAACACCCTATTGTTAACAAATCTCATTTTCCCAACGGAAAGGAAACCCTGGTAATAGATCTTTCCATTCCGCATAACGTAGAAAAAGACGTTACGGAAAATGAAAACGTAACCCTGATTGATGTGGACGAACTTTCCAAACAGATTCAGGAAACGATTCAGCAGCGGGAAAAAGAGATCCCAAAAGCAGAAAAGATCATCAAAGAACTGATGAAAGATTTCATTGAATGGGAAAAAAAGAGAAAGCTGGCTCCTAATATTCATCACTTCAAAGCCGTTCTGAAGAACATGGAACGCAATGAAATGCATAATTTTTATAAAAAAAATAAATATATAAATATCACGGATATGGAGCTTTCTGATAAGATGATTCAGAAAATTACCAACCGTTTTGCAAAATATATTATAGACAACCCTTTAAAAGCCGAAGAAATTAGTAAATTAATGCACGAAATATTAGTTGAACAACCAAACAACGAATTCAATGAAAAGCATTAGAATCGGAACAAGGAATTCCGCACTTGCACTTTGGCAGGCCAGGGAGGTTGCGAGGCACCTTCAAAATAACAATTATTTAACGGAAATTATACCTATCGTATCTTCTGGCGACAAGAACTTAAACCAACCGCTGTATTCTTTGGGAATCACAGGGGTTTTTACAAGGGATCTTGATGTTGCCTTGTTAAACGACGAGATTGATATTGCCGTACACTCTCTGAAAGATGTTCCTACACAGCTGCCTCAACATATTGAGCTGGTTGCTTATCTGGAAAGAGATTACCCTCAGGATGTTCTTATTCGCAAGGAATCCGCACAAAATAAAGAGTTTCACGAACTGAAACTGGCTACAAGCAGCCTGAGAAGAAGAGCATTCTGGCTCAGAAATTATCCGCATGCTGAGTTTTCCGATATCCGCGGAAATATCCAGACCCGCCTTCAGAAGCTGGAGGAAGGTGATTTTGACGCAACAATTCTGTCTTTGGCCGGAATTAAAAGGATGAAAATGGACATTGATTATGAAATGCTTCCACTGATGATCCCAGCTCCGTCACAAGGCGTAATTGCAGTAGCCGGGCATTCTGATAAAAAAGAAATCAACGAAATCTTAAGCCAGATTAATCATAAGCCCACCCGGATCTGCGTAGAAATAGAACGAAATTTCCTGAGCACACTGGAAGGAGGCTGTACCGCACCTATTGGCGCTTTTGCAGAAATCATCGAAAATCAGATCCGCTTTAAAGCAGCATTGTGTTCGCTGGACGGGAAGAACTGTATTGCAACAGATGAGAATTTCGAATACAATGAAATGGAGAACTTTGGGGAAAAATTTGCAAAAGCTGTTCTTGAAAACGGAGGAAAAGAGTTAATGGCAGAGATCAAAAGCCAGATTTAGACTGATTTTAAAATCATTAATTTCAGTCTTTATTATATTCTTATCCTTACCTTCCATCTTCAAGCTTAACAATAATGAAAATCTTATTTACCAAAAACATAGACCCCGCCGTTATATCCAGAGAATTAGGAAAGGATGTTTCTGCTGACTGTGTTGAAGTAATTAAGACTTCACCACTAAGAATAGTCCCGTTTGACCTTAGAAATTATTCTTTAATATTCACAAGCGTCAATGGTGTTACATCTTTTTTTGAAAACGGCTTCAGACCCAATGAAGATTTCACAGTAAAGAACTACAATAAAATTTACTGTGTTGGAGAAAAGACAAAACGGGAACTCAGAAAACATGGTTTCGGTACTTTTAAAGTACTGAAAAATGCAGAAGCGCTTTCCGGTTTCATTATCGGGAAATGCCAGCATGAACAGTTTCTTCACTTCTGCGGCAATCTGGCTATTGATGTTCTGGACAAAGATCTTCCTTTACAGAATATTAAGTATAAAAAGATCATCGTTTACGCTACAGAAGAATTATATCCTTCTGTATCTGAAAAATATCATGCTGCAGTTTTTTTTAGTCCGAGCGGAGTTCGTAGTTTTGCAAAATTAAATTCTCTGGATGGTATGAAAATTTTTTCGATAGGAGAAACAACGTCCGGAGAACTTAGAAAATATACTAAGGAGAAGATCTTTACATCAGAAGGCAATACCCTGATTTCAGTTTTTGAACTGATAAAAAAAGAACTTTAGAAATTTCAGAGGTCTCCTCTATCAACAATAACTGCCTGAAAAGGCAGAACGACAGTTTTAGTTTAAATAAATTATGATTAAAAACGACTTATATTTAAAAGCACTCCGCGGAGAAACCGTTGAAAGGCCGCCGGTATGGATGATGAGACAGGCCGGAAGATATCTGCCGGAATTTATTGCTCTTCGTGATCAATATGATTTCTTTACCAGATGTCAGACTCCTGAACTTGCAGCAGAAATTACTGTACAGCCCATCAGAAGATTTCCCCTGGATGCCGCTATTCTGTTCTCTGATATTCTAGTGGTTCCTCAGGCTATGGGAATTGATTTTAAAATGAAAGAATCTGTAGGCCCTTGGCTGGATAATCCTATCAGAACAGCAGAACAGGTTCAGAATATTGAGGTTCCTGACGTAAATGACACTCTGGGATATGTTTTTGATGCTATTGAACTAACTCTTCAGAAACTGGATAATGAAATTCCGTTAATTGGTTTTGCAGGCTCTCCATGGACGATTCTCTGCTACTGTGTGGAAGGTAAAGGCAGCAAAGCTTTTGATATTGCGAAATCATTCTGTTTTCAGCAGCCTGAAGCCGCTCATTTACTGCTTCAGAAAATCACCGATACAACTATTGCCTATCTTAAAAGAAAAGTTGAAAAAGGCGTTTCTGCCGTTCAGATATTCGATTCGTGGGGAGGAATGTTATCTCCTGCCGACTACCAGGAGTTCTCATGGCAGTATATTAACCAGATTGTTGAAGCACTAAGCCCATTAACCCACGTAGTGGTATTTGGAAAAGGATGCTGGTTTGCCCTGGAAGATATGACCATGTCCAAAGCTTCAGCATTAGGCGTTGACTGGACCATTACTCCTGAATTTGCAAGAACTTTAACTAATCACACGATGACTCTTCAGGGAAATTTTGATCCTGCAAGACTTCATTCTACTCCTGAAACAATTAAAAAAATGGTAACCGAAATGATCAACCGTTTTGGAAAGGACCGATATATCGCTAATCTTGGACACGGAATTCTTCCTAATATCCCGGTAGAAAATGCAGAGGCATTCATCAGAGCAGTTGTAGACTGGAAACCCAATTCTGAATTTTAAATACAGACTGAATACAATTCTAAATAATAAGCCTCATGAGTTTTAAACTTATGAGGTTTTTACATCAAAAAAAAAAACTAAACCTATGGAAAATGAAAATAATCCTAATTTTGAAGACTTCATAAATTTTGTTAATCAGACCCGTGAAGAGAAAAAGCAGGAAATTAACACTGAGTTATATGAGAAAATATCTTTGTGTGTAGATCAGATCATTGAGTTCCGGCAAAGTAAAGACCCGGGTCTTTTTATTACAACACTTCAGAAGCTTAAAGAAGTAGCCCTGGAATGTGATATAGATGAGGTTACCAACGTCTTACTTTACGAAAGAATTTACGCTACCCATTCAAAGGAATACAGCGAATTTTTCTCAGACATTGTAGTCCCTCACATGTATGGAAAGAGCAAAAAAGAAAATTTCCAGTATATCGAAAATATCATATTTACTCCGGAAGACAGCAAAAGAGAACAGGCTCTGGTTATCTATCTCAAAATAGCCAAAGAACATGGCGAGCATCAGCGAAAGATTCTGAACTTTGTGGAACAGAACTATCAACAGTTTTCTAAAAATCAAAAAGTTCTTTTTTGTATGCTGACCGATGAAATACTGAGCCACAGCCCACACGCCAATAGAATTAAAAAATTAATGAACATAAAAGAATATTCATTAACCTACGGAGGTGATGATACTCACGAAAGCAATCAGGAACACAAATCTCCCAATAAAAAATGGTGGGAATTCTGGAAATAATTCATAAAAAAACCTCTGAACATTCAGAGGTTAATTTTTGTATTATGACAGCATTCGCTGTGCTTTCTTAACACCTTCCACGAGAAGATCAATTTCCTCAAAAGTATTGTATACTGCGAAACTAGCTCTTACCGTTCCGGCAATATTAAAGAAATTCATGATCGGCTGCGTACAGTGATGTCCCGTTCTTACAGCAATGCCCATTTTATCAAGGATCATTCCTACATCTGAGGAAATCCCCACTCCTTCCAGATTAAAGGAAACCACACCGGTTCTTTTGGCCTTCTCTCCATAAATCTTAATATTATCCAACTGCAAAAGCTGTCTCTGTGCATATTCCAGTAATGCATTTTCATGATTCTGGATATTTTGTCTGCCTACTTTTTCCATGAAATCAACGGCTGCTCCTAAAGCTATATTTCCACCAACGTTAGGTGTTCCTGCTTCATATTTAAATGGAAGCCCTGCATAAGTTGTCCCGTCAAAAGAACAGGTTGCAATCATTTCTCCACCACCATGAAACGGCGGTAAATTTTCCAGGATTTCACGTTTTCCGTATAAAATCCCTGTTCCCATTGGGGCATACATTTTATGGCCGGAAAATACAAAGAAATCACAATCCAGCTTCTGAACATCAATGTCAAAGTGAGGCGCAGACTGTGCTCCATCAATAACAATATAAGCGTCTGTATTTTTTCTGGTTCTGGCAATGATGTCTTCAACAGGGTTTACAATTCCCAATGCGTTGGAAACCTGATTCACAGAAACCACCTTAGTCTTTTCGCTTAAAAACTGATCCAGATAATCCAACTGAAGCACTCCGTTTTCATCTATAGGAATAACACGGAGCTTAGCACCCGTTCTTTCACAAAGCATTTGCCATGGAACAATATTGGAATGGTGCTCCAGATACGAAATAATAATCTCATCATCTTTCTTTAGCTTCTGTGTCAGGATATACGCGATAAGGTTTAAGCCTTCTGTGGTTCCTTTTGTAAAGATAACTTCAAAATCATGTTCGGCATTGATAAATTTTTGGATCTTTCTTCTGGAAAGCTCCATTTCTTCTGTTGCCAGCTGACTCAGGGTGTGTATTCCCCGGTGAACATTCGCATTAATCTCTGTATAATATGCATGACAGACTTCTAAAACCGAATCTGGCTTCTGAGATGTAGCTGCATTATCCAGATAAACCAACGGTTTACCATTTACTTCCCTGCTCAATATAGAAAACTGGCTTCTTATTTCCTGTATGTCAAACATTTATTTATTTTTTAAATTAAAACGTCCTTATTTAGAACACTTCAAATTTACGGCTTTTTTTCCGAAAGGAGATATCCGGTTAAGTGGTGATCGTTGTCATTTGATAGAAATATTCGATGGCTTTGGACAAAGAATGCTGATAAATACAAAAATTGGAAAAACAAAATTCAGCAGTTATCGTTATCCCCGGGTTTTAAACACAAAAAAACCTGCCAAGAACTGACAGGTTTATATAATTTAAATAAGAAATTCTTATTCTGCAGATTTTTCTTCTGTTGTAGGAACATCAGGAGATTGAGTTGCCACTTCTTCTGCTTCTTCTTCATCTTCATCATCCATAGCAGCAGCACCTCCTTTCATTGCATTTCTAGACATCTTAACAGCTACAACAACTGCATTGTCAGGGTGCATGAAAGAATATCCTTCAGTTTTGATTCCTCCAACATAAAGTTTGTTACCAATTCTTAATGGAGTTACATCTACAACGATCTCATCAGGAAGGTTTGCAGGAATAGCTTTCACTTTTAGTTTTCTGAAAGACTGACGTAGAACACCACCAGCAACAACACCTTTAGAACGTCCTGTAATTCTTACCGGAACTTCCATAATAACCGGCTTATCATCAGATAGCTGGTAGAAGTCAACGTGAAGAATTTTGTCTGTAATTGGGTGGAACTGAATATCCTGAAGAACAGCTGGAATAGTTTTTCCGTCAACCTCAATAGATACCGTGTGTGCTTCAGGAGTGTACACCAATCCTTTGAAAGCTCTCTCTTCTGCAGAGAAGTTCAAAGGTGCTTCACCTCCATAAACAACACAAGGAACTAATTCAGCATCACGTAAAGCTTTTGTAGACTTTTTGCCCACGCTTTCTCTTTTTGTACCTTGAATTGTAATAGATTTCATTTATAAAAAATTTAAAAATTTGTTTCAGTTTAAATTTGCAATCCGCTAAAAATCAATTAAATAACAAACTTACTGCTAATTGATTGATGCTCATGAACCATCTTCATTACGTCCGCAAATAACGGGGCGCAAGATAGCACTTTTATTTTAGATGACAAATTATTTTGTACAGGAATTGAATCAGTTACAATAACTTCCAATAATTTTGAGTTTTCAATATTTTCGTAAGCCTTTCCTGAAAGCACTCCGTGGGTAGCCATAGCTCTTACTGTTTTCGCTCCTTTCTCTATCAGGATTTCAGCAGCTTTGCAAAGGGTACCGGCTGTATCAATCATATCATCAATAAGAATCACGTTCTTTCCATCTACATCTCCAATAAGGAACATTTCCTCTACTACATTCGCCTTTTTTCTTTCCTTATAAGCAATTACAACTTCTGCACCCAGGTGGCCTGCATAGTTTTTCGCTCTTTTTGCACCTCCCATATCCGGAGAAGCAATGGTAAGATTATCCAGGTTCAGAGATTTGATATAATCAACGAAGATAGTAGAAGCATACAGGTGATCTACCGGAATTTCGAAGAATCCCTGAATCTGGTCTGCGTGCAGGTCCATTGTCATTATTCTTGTAGCCCCTGCTGCTGTCAATAGATTAGCAACCAATTTTGCCCCGATCGGAGCTCTCGGCTTGTCTTTCCTGTCCTGTCTTGCAAGTCCGAAGTAAGGAATTACAACAGTAATACTCTTTGCGGAAGCTCTTTTTGCTGCATCAATCATTAGAAGAAGTTCCAAAAGATTGTCTGCAGGAGGGAAAGTAGATCCTATTAAGAAAACTCTTCCTCCTCTTACGGATTCATCCAGAACAGGCTCAAATTCACCATCACTGAACTCCTGAAAGTTGATTTTTCCTAATTCTTTCCCATAATGCTGGGCAATTTTTTCTGCCAAGTCCTTGCTCGTCCTTGTACAAAATAGATAACTTAACTGATCGGCCATTTTTACTTTTTAAAGATTTTGCAAATTTAAAAAAAAACCACAAGAATTGTTCTTGTGGTTTCTAAGTTTTTATTTTCGTGTATGATTACGGGAATTTAATTCCTGAATATTTATTAGGGCCTACCTGTGGTAAAGTAGATTTATATTTTGCATTGATTGCTTTAATGAATTCGTTGGCAATCACAGCATATCCTCTTCCCGTTAAGTGAACTCCATCCAGTGAAAATGCACCACCGGTTACAAATTTAGCTGTGTATTTCACACCATCCCATGAAATCCCGGATTGCCCGCCCAGCTCATTCATTTTAGCATTTGCATCTACAAAAGCAAGTCCTTTGGCAGAAGCGATATCTTTGAGCGCTTCGTTATATGCTTTTGTAGCAGTCATTACTTTTGCCGTTTCTTTTTCTGTAAGAACATATTTGTCTTCTAAAGGAACTGCAGTACCAGCACTGATCCCCTGCGGATTACATACTGGATCGTAAGGCTTAAGCAGATTTGCTGCAGGCAAAATAATAAAATCACTACTTGTTGTCTGTCTGTAAGATTTTAATGCAGGATTAATTGAAGTAAGGTCTTTAAGGTCTTTATCCAATATTATCGCTCCGTTTGCAGCTCCGGCAGTAAACTTAATGACCCTGCTCTGATATTCTGCATCCGTGATTACTCCCATTGTTTTCAACTGCAGAATTCCTGCATTATAAGGAGCATAAGCTGTATTTAACTGTGCTGCCTGCGCATCGGAAAGGTTAGAGATAGGCTTACTTGGCACTGTTGTAAAAAACGGAATGGTAGTTACATTAGGAATATTTGCCAAAACACCTTTTGCCCCATTAGCGGTAAGTGCTGTTACATAGGAGTTGATTGTAGATTTATAAAGTGCAGGATCTGTAATGTCATTATTCCCATAGGTAAGAGGGTTGGCATTTCCTGTTTGATCTACGCCTGTTCCTCCGCTGGTAGCATAAGAAAGAACATCGTTATTACCAATCCATAATGAGAAGAAAGTAGGAGCCTGAGCTACAGCCGCTGCAACCGGACTTACTCCTGTGGAAAATCTTGAATAGTAAGGGTTTAACGCTCCGTAATTACCTAATCCTAAATGGAAAGATTTCGCTCCCGGAACACCAAGATTCTGGTAAGGTCCGCCAGAAGAAACATTATCTAATGGAGCGCCTGGTTGAGATGGCTTTGGAGCTAAAGCATTATTACAGCCCACACCCAGAGTAATTTTACCAAAAAAATCTCCTGTTGCAGGATTGGCAAGATTGGTAAACCCTCCTGTATTATTAGGCATCATTGGCTGTTTGAACTCTCCTCCACCGGCAAGCTTCATCTGAGTAGCAAGCATCAGCGGATAGGATTCATTCTGTCCGTCAATATATAAAGCATTGTCTCTGAAGCCTGAAGTCAGTGAGTTCCCTAAGGCTACATATTTTGAGAAATTTGCCTCACCATTCGTCACCTTAACATCTTTTACATCGGTATCAAAGTCGTTATTACAGCTTGTTGTAAAAAGAAGTGCAGAAACAGCAAGTGTTGATATTATAATTTTTTTCATAGTCTTTTAATTAAAAAGGATTATAAGATAAACCTAAACCAAAGTAGAATGCTTTAGCTTTTGCCTGTCCGTAAAAACCAAGATTCGCGTTATTCACGTCTCTGGCCTGAGGTATAGCATATCCACCTGCTATATCAACTCCGAATTGCTTTAACTTAAATCCAAGACCTCCGGTAATTACATAAGTATTGAATGAAGGGGTCTCAGGGATAAAGTTCTCATTGGTATAAGGAGATTCGTCATAGTAAGCACCTAAACGTCCGAAGATCATATTGCTGAATGCATATTGTGTTCCCAATCTGAAAGTCTTGGAGTTTCTGAAGTTTTTAGGAGCAACAAGAACAGTAGGGTCTGCCTGGTTTCCTACCGGAGCATTGGCAAAATCTAACGTCAGTTTGCTGTATCTCTCCCATCCATGATAGTTAAAGTCTGCCGAGATCTGCCATTTCGGAGTTACTTTATAGGTAAGACCAATCGTATATTCTTCTACCAGAGGAAGAGTTGCTTTAAATTTATCCTGTCCGGTGCCTGGATCCAGTCCCAACAGAGGATAAATGGATGCAGAAGGGAAATTAAAGGTAGCTGTTCCCTTTTTTGCTTTCATGTCTACAGGAGAGCGGTAAGCGACACTCACATCCAGTTTTGGATCAGGTCTGAAATAAAATCCAAAACCATACCCGTGTCCTGAAGCTTTTTCATCATTAATATTAAGTCTTCCGCCAAACTGTGTTACAGCTTTATCCCAGTCTACTTTACCCTTTGCATAGATATAACTTGCACCAAAAGCCAGCCAAGGAGCCAGTTTTACAGAGACCATCGGCTGGAAATAGAAACTTTTCAGCTCCATTTTCTGAACCATCTCTTTTCCTTCCCAGTTTTCCGGCCACTGAATGGTACTTCCGAAAGGTGTTGAAAAACTAAAACCAACTGATAAGTTCTCTATCGGCTTATATGCAATTGCAGCATAGATAGGGGTTCCAAGAGGATTATCAGTTTCTGTACTCTGCAAAGTATTCAGGTTTTGAAAAGTCACCTTATTACTTGCACCGAACCCTCCCGCAACAATACTCAGTTTAGAAGGGATGAATGACATACCCGCCGGGTTAAAGAATGCCACACTTGCATCTTCGGCATGAGCACTAGTATGCGCCATTGCCAATTGTTTTACCCCCTGCAGAGAAACCCTGAAGCCTCCCGCATAAGCTAAAACGCCCGCCAATAAAGCAGTTGATACTAATATTTTTTTCATAGACTATTATTATATAACCCAAATATAAAATTATTTTAAATACGCTTGTTAATAATTCTTAATATTTTAAACAATATGCCAAAAGAAAATTATGTTTAAAATAACACTTTGACCATTATTATTTATAATGTTATAATTATTAATGATTTAAGTCTGACAATAATAAATTAAGATTTTAACGTTTAATGTTAAACAATGATGATATTGAATATTTAAGTATTTTAGAATTGCATAAAGATAAATTTACATAAATTTGCAAGATTATAAACAAATAATAGTAATATGAGTTGTGGATGCAAAACATCCGGCGATTCTACACATTCATGCGGACCAAAAAAAACCGCGAATGGCTGTGAAAATGTAAATACCTGCGGGAATAGTTATAAATTAAGTGTTTTTGACTGGCTTTCTAACATCAACAATCCTACACCGAACAGGTGCGATTTTGTAGAAGTTAGATTTAAAAATGACAGAAAATCGTTTTTTAAGAATGTAAACAATATTCCTTTACATATAGGTAGCGTAGTAACAGTAGAATCAAGCCCGGGACACGATGTAGGCGTAGTAAGCCTTACGGGAGAATTGGTAAAGATTCAGATGAAAAAGAAGAAATTTTCTGATGAATCTGCGCTTAAAATATACAGACAGGCTAACCAGAAGGACCTTGAGGTCTGGCAGGAAGCTCGAAAAAAAGAAGACAGTGTAAAGCTTGAGGCCAGAAAGATTGCTCATCGCATCGGCCTTGAGATGAAGGTTACCGATGTAGAGTATCAGGGTGATGCTTCAAAGATCACATTTTATTATACAGCAGATAACCGCGTGGATTTCAGGCAATTGATCAAAGACTACGCCGGTGCTTTCAGAACAAAGATCGATATGAAACAGATCGGGTTCAGACAGGAAGCAGCAAAAGTCGGAGGAATAGGATCCTGCGGACGAGAGCTCTGCTGTTCCACCTGGCTTACGGACTTCCGTTCCGTTAATACCAATGTGGCAAGATATCAGCAGTTGAGCATCAATCCTCAGAAACTTGCAGGACAGTGCGGTAAACTTAAATGCTGTCTTAATTATGAATTAGACAGTTATCTGGATGCATTAAGCCACTTCCCTTCTTCTTCAACCACTTTAGACACTGAAAAAGGGCGAGCATTCTGCATCAAAATAGATGTTTTCAAAAAGAAAATGTGGTTTGCCTATGTGGAAAACTCCATTGCATGGTATGATTTCGATATCGACCTTGTAAAAAAACTGATCTCTAAAAACAAACGTGGAGAAAAAACGCCTCCTTTAGAAGATCTTAAACAGCCTGACACTTCTATGCAGACGATTGATCTGATCCAGGAAAACAATGTAGATCGTTTCGAAAAGAAAAACAGAGGCAACAGAAACAGGAATTCCCAGAATAAGCAAAATAACAACCCGCAAAACCAAGGGCAGGGACAAAAGAAAAACAGACAGGAAAGACCGGATCGTTCTGAAAAATCTGAAAACCCTAATGCCCATTCTGGAAATCAGCAGAGACAGCAAAAGCCAAACCCGCAGCAAAAAATGCCGGCGGAAAAGACTGAAGCCAGAGCTGATGGTGAGAAAAAACCTCAGAACAACAACCCGAACAAGAAAAAGTTCAAAAAGAAATTCCCGCCAAAAAAAGATAAAGATGCATAAAATTTTAGGATTATTCAGCCTTATTCTTTTCTTTAGCTGTACTTCTTCTTCCGGAGAAGAGGTCATCATGAATTCCGTTAATAATAAGTGGAATAAGAAAAGTGAACAGAAATTTAATCTTGAAGTTTCAGATCCGCAGAATCTTAAAAATATTATATTTGTTGTAAGAAATAACAACGATTATCCTTACAGCAATATAAGGTTTATAGTGAATTTCACCAACCTCCAGAACAAAAAGAAGGAAACCGATACCCTGAATTATATTCTGGCAAAACCAAACGGCGAATGGCTTGGTACAGGTTTTGGTGACACGAAGGAAGTTTTGTTTCAGTATAGAACGAATTATAAGTTTCCGTCAAAAGGAAAATATGAAATCGGGCTGATTCAGGCAATGCGGAATGATAACCTTCCGGGAATTGAGGACGTTGGAGTAAAAATAGAAACGGCTAAACCGTAACCATAAATGGAAGACAACAAACAAAATGCAGGAAATAAGGGAAAGACCTTCCCTCTTCCTCCCAAAAATAAGAAAAATAACTCCTGGAAAAGATGGGTTAAATTTATTTGGATTGGACTCATTGCGGTAGTTTTAGGAATTTCAGGACTTTTCTTTGCTGTTTCCCAAGGCTTTCTTGGGGAAATGCCTGATGTAAAAGAACTGGAAAACCCGGACATCTATGTCGCTTCTGAAATTATTTCATCAGACGGGGTTACCTTAGGCAAATTTGAAAAAGAAAAAACACAGCCTATCGTTTACAAAGACCTTCCACCTTACCTTATCTATGCTCTTCAGGCTAAAGAAGATGAACGTTTCAAGGAACACTCCGGTATCGATTTAAAATCTATTCTGAGAGCAGTACGATATGGAGGAGACCGAGGAGGAGGTTCTACCATTACCCAGCAGCTGGCTAAGCTTTTATTTACTAAAAATCCCTCTAAAAACCCTATTAAAAGGGGGATCCAAAAGCTAAAAGAATGGTCTGTTGCCGTAAGCTTAGAAAAGCGTTACACCAAAGAGGAAATCATTACGCTTTATTTCAATAAATTCGATTTTACCTATAATGCGAACGGTATTGAAATGGCTTCCAAGATTTACTTTAATAAAAAGACTTCGGAACTTACCTTACCTGAAGCAGCGGTTTTTGTAGCCATGTTAGAAGCTCCTATTGCCAATAACCCTATGAGAAACCCCGAACGTGCCAAGCGAAGAAGAGATGTCGTTTTACAACAAATGCTTGAAACAGGGTATATAGACCAGGCAACATATGACAAAGCGTTTAACACACCGATTCAGGTAGATTATCATCCTATAAAAAATATTAATGCCGACTATTCTGCTTATTATAAATTTTATTTAAGAAAGGAAATTGATAAATATCTTGAGTCTTATGAAAAGGAGACCGGTAAAAAACTGAACCTTTACAAAGACGGGCTGAAAATTTATGTAACCCTTGATTCTAAAATGCAGAAGTATGCTGAAGAATCTATTAAGGAACACCTCACCGATCTTCAGAAAAGGTTTGATGCAGAACAGAGAGGAAGAAAAAACTGGCCTTTCTATTATCTGAATGATAAACAGATCAATGACGTAATGATGCAGGCTGTGAGAAGAACCAGCCGCTATAAGCTTTTAAAGGCTGACGGGATGACTGAAGACTCCATCATTATGGAGTTTAAAAAGCCAATTAAGACTTCAAGATTTACATGGAACGGTGAAGAAGAAGTGGAAATGTCTCCATGGGATTCTATCAGATGGCATAAGAAAGTTGCTCAGGCAGGCCTTATGTCCATGGTTCCAGGATCCGGAGAGATTAAAGCATGGGTAGGAGGAATCGACTGGCAGCACTTCCAGTATGACCACATCAAACAAGGTAAAAGACAGGTAGGATCTACTTTCAAACCTTTCGTATATGCTACCGCTATCATGAAACTTGGAATGACACCATGTTCTACTGTTTCCAACGGAACTTACGATCATAAAGGATGGCATGTTCCGGGACGGGGAGGAATGCTTACCCTGAAAGACGGGCTTGCTCACTCTCAAAACCCGATTGCAGCACGTCTTATTGAAATGACCGGTGTAGATGCCGTAATTCAGACTGCAAGGGACCTGGGTGTTACAGAAGATATTCCCAGAAATAATACCATTGCACTAGGTTCATCCGATATTACGATCTATGAAATGCTTGGTGCTTACAGTACTTTCGCCAACTATGGAAACTACAACAAACCGGAGATGATCTGGAGAATTGAAGACGCCAACGGACGTGTCATCAAGGAAGTTAATGTAGAACCGAAAGAGGTTATGAATCCAATGTATGCCTACACCATGATTGAGCTGATGAAAGGTGTTGCCCAATACGGAACCGCTTCAGGAGAATTAGGAAGAAGAGGAATTTCAAAAGCGGTGGAAATTGCTGCCAAAACAGGTACTACACAGAATAACTCGGATGGTTGGTTTATGGGAATCACACCCAAACTGGCTACCGGAGCCTGGGTAGGATGGGAAGACAGAGCCACCCACTTCTATGGAACCGGTGAAGGTCAGGGGGCAAAAATGGCTCTCCCAATCTGGGCGATTTTCATGAAGAAGGTATGGGCAGATAAGAGTTTAGGAATTACACCAGACGATAAGTTCACCCGCCCTTCAGACTGGAAAGACGGCTGTTCAAACCTTAAAGGATTGGGTGAAGGCTATGGTGATGACGGAGGTCTTCAGACCATAGATGAGATAAAAAATCCAAGACCTGTTGATCCAACTCCGAAGAACAATACAGAAAAGAAAGAAGAAAATATCAATGAAAACCTTCATTCATCAGACAATGTAGATTTCAATAAATAAATTCTCTTTTACACATACACAAGACCTTTCATTAATTTGGAAGGTCTTTTCTTTTTTAATTAATACCTTTGATGAATGAATATTGAACAGATCACGCAGCCTTTTACCGAAATATTTCCCGGAGATTTTTCCGGCAACCCCATGCAAAGGAATACTCCTAAGGTTTTATTTGCTATAACCCATCCTGCAGGATTTACACACCCTCAGCTGATTGCTTTTAACCACCATCTTTCTGAAGAAATCGGATTGGGAGAATATGAAGAAAAAGATCTGGATTTTCTTGTTGGAAATAACCTTCCGGAAAATATCCACCCTTATTCCACTGCCTATGCAGGACATCAGTTCGGAAACTGGGCCGGACAGCTTGGAGACGGAAGAGCAATACTTGCCGGAGAAATCACCAATACTGCAGGAAAGAAAACAGAAATACAATGGAAAGGAGCTGGCGCTACACCCTATTCGAGACATGCAGATGGCAGAGCAGTGCTGAGATCTTCGGTACGTGAATATCTGATGAGTGAAGCCATGTATCACTTAGGCGTTCCTACTACCAGAGCTTTAAGCCTTGCTTTGACCGGAGAAGAAGTCATTCGCGATATGATGTACAATGGCAATCCGCAGCTGGAAAAAGGAGCTGTAGTGATAAGAACCGCCGAAAGTTTTCTTCGTTTCGGACATTTTGAACTGATGTCTGCCCAGAGAGAATACAATACCCTTCAGGATCTTGCTGATTTTACTGTAGATCATTATTTCCCGGAGATTACATCGGAAGGGATACAGAAATACAAAGATTTCTTTAGCGCAGTCTGTACAAGAACTGCTGATCTAATGACCGAATGGTTCCGGGTTGGATTTGTGCATGGTGTGATGAATACGGACAATATGTCTATTTTAGGACTGACTATTGATTACGGACCTTATTCTATGATGGATGAGTACGATTTAAACTTTACTCCCAATACCACCGATCTTCCGGGAAGAAGATATGCCTTCGGAAAGCAGGGGCAGGTCTCCCAATGGAATCTTTGGCAGCTGGCCAACGCGCTTCATCCTTTAATTAAAGATGAAAAGTTTCTGGAAGACACTTTGAATTATTATGGAACTTACTTTTGGGAAGCTCATGACAAAATGCTCTGCCGGAAGTTTGGTTTTGATGAACTGCGAAAAGATGATGAGGATTTTTTCACCAACTGGCAGGGTTTAATGCAGGAATTACATCTGGACTATACTTTATTTTTTAATCAACTGGAAAAATTATCTCCTAATCCAGACATCCGATTGCTTTTTGAAAATGTTTCTTATACTCCGTGGACTGAAGAAAACTTCAGAAAGCTGGAGAACTTTATGAAGCAATATCAAATCAGAATCTCCTCCAATACAATTTCAACTGAAGAATCTTTGACGCTGATGAGACAGTCAAACCCTAAATTTACCCTGAGGAATTACCTTCTTTATGAATGTATTGAAGAGATCACTCATGGAAAAACAGAAATGCTGAATAAACTTACAAAAGCTTTAGAAAATCCTTATGAAGAAATTTACCCTGAACTGTCTGTGAAAAGACCTTCAGCTTATGATGACACGACTGGATGCTCTACACTTTCTTGTAGTTCATAGCGTAGACAAAGTATTTTTTTTGTGAATTTTATTAAACTTTAAGGTTTTCTTTTTGATTTTTTTACTATTTTTAGAAAAAAATTATCATGAAAAGAATTCTATTTTCTGTTACGGCTTTATTAATCAGTTCGGCCGCATTTTCACAATTTTGGACAACTCAAAACTCAGGTTTCACAGCTCCCTCAAGAGGAATCGGCGGCATGGAAGTGTACAATGCTAGTACAGTTTGGGCATTTGCCTACGATGGTATAGACTCTGAAAACAATATTCAGGAATTTACAAAAACATCAAACGGAGGAACAACATGGACAGCCGGATCTATTAATATTGGTAATCCCGCTCTTTCCATCGCGAATATTTCAGGAATAGACGCCAATACAGCCTGGGTAGCAGCGTTTGATCCAGCTGCAGGCCAAGGAGGTGTATGGAAAACAACAAACGGAGGGTCAACCTGGGTCAACCAGCATTCCTTAACAACAGCTGATTCATGGACCAATTATGTACATTTTTTTGATGCCAACAATGGGGTAATGGGAGGAGACCCAACAGGAGGAAGCTTTGAAGTTTATACCACATCCAACGGAGGAACAACATGGACAAGAGTTCCTGCAGCCAATATCCCTAACCCTCTTACAGGTGAATACGGGTATAATAACGGGTATTATGCTGTGGGCAATAATATGTTCTTTTACACTGGCAAAGGTAGAATTTTCAAATCAACAGATAAAGGCCTGACATGGACCGTCTTAGGAACTAATACGATTTTGACTGATTTTGGTGGAGAAACAATAAATGGAGATATGGCATGGAGCGATGCTAATAGAGGTGTGATTCTCAGGAAAACATTTTCTTCAACTGGAACCCCTACGGGATTACAGCTTCATGTAACTACTGACGGAGGAACTAACTGGACACCAGTAACCTTCACAGGAATTACTGCTGCCAATAGAATTAGTGATATTTCCTATATTCCAGGTACTAACATTTTGGTTGCAAGTAGTACTTCAGGGGGAACATGGAAAAGTGGAAATAATGGAACAACATGGACTGCACTAGATTCCGGGGTTCAGCATTTAGGAATACGATGTTCTGACGCCAGCAATTGTTATTCCGGAGGATTTAATACCTCTTCAACCGTTGGAGGGATGTTTAAATCTTCTCAGGCAGTTCTTGCTGTATCAGAAATCAGAGAAACAGCTAAATCTTCTCTGTCAATTTATCCTAACCCAACAAAAGGAGAAATCAATATTAAAACAGATAAAAAGATCAAGACTATTTCTGTTTTAGATGCTTCAGGAAGAACAGTCAACACTACAGATTCCGATAAAACAGATATCTCTAACCTACCAAAAGGAGTTTATCATGTTAAAGCGGAACTTAATGACGGAACATCCGTTTCTGAAAAAGTAATCAAACAATAATTTGAATTATTAAAATATCATCAACCTCACCCAATCCGGTGAGGTTTTTATTTTTACTTTTGCAAAAAACAGATCTGTGTCTTTCATTAAAACAAAAATCATCCATTTTTTTAAACTGGTATTCCCGTCCTCTCGTACTGAGCTGACTGTTTTCCTGTTTTTCTTTATCTGCTATGGAATTCTGGGCACCTATATCGCCCTCAACTACAGAATTATTTTTGACAGCAGAATTCCATGGGATGCCTATTTCAGCTTCGATAATAAAGCGATTGTAATGTCTGGCGGAAGCTTTGAAAGACACCCTCTTTCCTATTATTTTTTCAACTGGATAAGAGAGACCGCTCTTTTCATGTCAGGTGGAAAAATGGATGCTAATTTCAGACTTATACTGGCCTGGTTCAGCAATACAGCCATCAGCCTGTGCATGATTCAAATTTTTAAATATCTTAAGAATATCATTGGACTGCCACTAAAGATCAGCCTCCTGATTCTTCTATTTTTTGGATTTTTTTCTACCAATATTATTCTTTCATTCACTCCTGAAAACTTCACTTATACCCTTCTCCTACTAAGCGTATACAACTATTACACCGCCATTAAGCTTAAAAAAAACGGAAAAATTGCAGGTTCAGCAATGGTACTGGCCGGAGTTTCCATTGGAGGACTTACCATCACCAATCTGGTAAAAGTTTTCATTCCGGTAGCTTTTGAAAAGGATCTTTTCAAAAGACGAAAAAAATTTGCGAATGCTGTTTTTCGGGTAGCTCTCACAACAGCCTGTTTCGTGTTTTTATACTTATTCAGGATTGATTTTAAATACCAGAACATCTTTTCAAAAACCAACCAGCAATATGAAAAGTTTTCCAATGTAGAATCAATTCCGGACTGGGATATGATCCTTTCTTTCTTTTTCGGAGGCAATATTCTGTTTCCGAGTTTCATGATTTCCGATAAACATAATATGAAAGGATTTGATTTCAAAGGTCTATTAATGGAACCCTATTCATCGGTATTTTCTTATATTTTCACAGTGACCATTTTAGCCCTGATATGTTGGAGTTATTTTAAAAATTTCAAAAACAAACTGGTCCAGATCCTGATGATTTCTTTTTTAGTGGACATTGTTATTCACTGCATCATGAGGTTCGGCCTTCACACTTCATATATTTACGGCGGACACTTTGTTTTCGTCTATCCGCTATTATTGGGATGGCTTTTTTACGCTTACAGAAAACAAACCGGGATTATGACATTTTTAACTGTTTTTACAGGCATTCTATTCTTTTTTCTGGCAGTCAGTAATACCCTCAGGATGTCCGACTTTTTCTGGTTCCTGAATACCTATTATCAATAAAAAAACTCCGGGTATTCCGGAGTTGTATGCTGAATTACTGATTGGTCTATTTTGCTTCCGAACAGAAAATTCTGTATTGTACTGCAATAGCCGATTTAAAGTATTCTCTTATTTTAGAAAGATCAGAAGCGGCGCTTTGCTTTGTAAAATAACTTCCCGCAAGAATTTTATAGTTAGGTCTTAAAGAAGCATCCGTCTCCACCTTCAGATTAGGAAATCTTTTCCTGAAATATGCTTTTACTTCGTTCGCTTCTTCATTACTTTTCACTGTCGTAATCTGGATCTTGAATCCTAAAATTCTAGGATTTTTACGACAGATTTCTGCATTCGTAAGTTCTCTGTTCGGAACATAAATTTTAGAAGGCTTTGTAGCAATACTTGTACCACTATCTACAGTATTATCTCTCACAGTACCTGTAGATGCCGTTTTAGAACACTTCCCTTCAATGCTTTCCAAAGCTGCACTCACTTTAGAATCCATAGTCATGGTAAGCTCAGTTCCTGCAAGCGTATCTTTTTTAACAACCTGCTGTGCTTCAATGGTATAAAATCCGAATAAAGATATTATCGAAAATATTTTGATTAAATTTCTCATTTAAACTTGTTTCCGCAAATTTATACAAATTAAAAAATTATACCAAACTTGGTTATTTAGAATCAATACAAATTAAACGTAAATGATATTTTCCCTTTTCCATATACCGTTAAATTCCTGTTAAAAATATTATTTTTGCGGAATTGATTGAATGTTCAATATTTTACTAACATAAGATAATTTAAATGATTAGTTGGAGAAAGCATTATAAAAAAACGTTGATCGCAATAGGTTTATTGCTATCAACCAGTGCTTCAATTTACGGGCAAGACGGCGATCCTAAAAATGGTGAGAAACTTTTCAAAGCGAATTGTACTGCATGTCACGCGCTGGATAAACAGGTAATAGGACCTCCTCTGAAAGGGGTTGTGGAACGTGTAAAAACAGAAGGTGGTGTAGACAAAGATTGGCTTCACAAGTGGATCAAGGACAACAAAGCTCTGAGAGCTTCTGGTGACAAATACGCCAATGAAATTTTTGAAAAGTACAACAAGACTGAAATGCAGGTCTTTCCAAATCTTACTGATAAGGATATTGACGACATTTTAGCGTATACAACTAATCCTCCGGCACCAGAACCGGAAAAAACAGCAGAAACAACTCCGGGAGGAGAAACTGCAGCTGCCCCGGCAGACAAATCTACGACAAACATTGTGATCATTTCTCTTTTAGCAATCGCAGGTTTATTAGTCTGGATCCTAATTAAACTGAGACAGTTGGTTAAATTAGGTCAGTCTGAAGACTTAGCAGGGCTTAACGAAACAAGAGTTAGATCTTTCAGTGAAATCTATCAGAAATACCACTATGTAGGTAAAGCAGCCTTAGGTATCCTTGCTATTTTAGCCGCTTACGGCGTTTGGAACTGGATCATGTGGATCGGAGTTTACAAAGGATACAAGCCAGAGCAGCCTATCTACTTCTCGCACAAAATCCACGCTGGAGAAAATAAAATCGACTGTCAGCTGTGTCACTCAAGTGCTAAATACGGAAAAGTATCTGAAATCCCTTCTATGAACGTTTGTATGAACTGTCACAGAACCATTTCTGAATACAACGGTAAATACCTTGAACCAGGAAAAGACAAAGCATTCTACGACGGAGAAATCCAGAAGATTTATGCAGCAACAGGCTGGGACCCTGCAAAACAACAGTACACAGGAAAAACACAGCCGGTTGAATGGACAAGAATCCACAATATGCCAGACTTCGTTTACTTCAACCACTCTCAGCACGTAGTAGCAGGTGAGCAGGCGATCATCAACTCTTTCAACAAGAAAAATCCTAACAACAAAATTGATGTTGTTTGTAAAGCGTGTCACGGTAAAATCGATACAATGAATGTTGTTCAGATGGCTAATGACTTTACAATGGGATGGTGTATCGAATGTCACAGAACAACTGAGGTTGATATGAACAACGGTTATAATAAAGAGTACTTCAAGAATCTACATGACAAGTTGAAAAAACAATACCCTAAAGACGGCGGTAAGATCACTGTAGATGCAATTGGAGGTCTTGAGTGTGGTAAATGTCATTATTAATAACTAAAAAATTAGAAGTATAAATGGCTTCAAACAAAATACAATTCAGAAGTATTCATGAACTTAAAGATCCGGCTTTAAACAATAAGCTGGCTCAGAAAGAGTTTCAGGAAGAAATTCCGGTAGAAGATTTCCTTGGAGATGCTGAACAGAACGGATCTAGTACTTCAAGAAGAGATTTCTTAAAATTATTAGGATTCTCAACGGCAGCAGTAACATTAGCTGCCTGCGAAGCTCCGGTTATTAAAACAATTCCTTATGTGGTAAAACCGCATGACATCATTCCGGGGGTTCCAAATTATTACGCTTCAACTTACTTTGACGGTTTCGATTTCGCCAGCGTTTTAGTAAAAACCAGAGAAGGAAGACCTATCAAAATTGAACCGAACCCGGCTGCAGGTGATTTAGGTAAAACTAACGCAAGAGCTCAGGCAAGTGTACTTTCTCTTTATGACAATGATAAAGTAAAACAGCCTAAGTTTGAGGGTAAAGACGAAACTTTCGATAAAGTAGACAGCTTCGTTATTAAAGGATTGGATGAAGCTAAGGCATCAGGTAAAAAGATCGTGCTTTTATCGCACTCTTTACCTTCCCCAACTTTCAAAAAATTATTCGCTGATTTTAAAGCTAAATATCCTACAGCAGAATTAGTAACTTATGATGCTCTCCCTTACTCTGCGGCTCTAGATGCAGCTCAGGAAGTATTCGGACAGAGAGTTTTACCGGTTTACGACCTTAAAGGTTCTGAATTGGTAGTTTCTTTCCAGGCTGATTTCTTAGGAGACTACAACGCGGCAAGCTTAGAGACCTCTTATGCAGCTGCAAGAAAGCCAGGTCCGAACATGTTGAGACACATTCAGGTGGAATCCAATATGTCTTTAACCGGAGCTAACGCTGACTCAAGATACAGATTAAAGCCAAGTGCTGTAAACAAAACTTTAGTGGAGGTTTACAACGCAATCGTAGGTGGTGGTACTTCAGATAAGACAGCTACTGAAATTGCTAACGAGCTTAAAGCAAAGGGCAGCAAAGCTGTTGTTTTTGCAGACGGTTCTAAAGGAGCTCAGGTTTTGGCTCACTTAATCAACCAGAAATTAGGTTCAGTTGCTTTCACAGGTAAAGCTAACTTCCTTAAAGAATTTAATAATGCAAGATACCAGGAATTCTTAGGATGGGTAAATGCGGGACAGGTTGGCGTATTGATCGCGAACAATGTAGACCCTATCTATTCTCATCCGAAAGGAGAAGATTTCAAAAAGTCTTTAACTAAGGTTCCTTACGTAATTGCGGTTGCAGATAAGAAAAATGAAATGTACAAGGCAGCGAAAGCTGTTATCCCGGTAGCCAACTGGTTAGAATCATGGGGAGATATTGAACCTCAGACCGGAGTATATTCATTAATGCAGCCTACCATCCAGAAAATCTACAAATCAAGACAGATTGAAGAATCATTATTGGTTTGGAAGAATGGTAAAAACAATGCAGCTAACAGCTACTACGATTACTTAAAAGCTAATGCTTCTTCAATTTTAGGAGGTACCTCTTTCAATAAAGCTTTATATAACGGGATCAATACTTCTTCTAACGCTGCAACATTAGCTTATACAGGAGGAAATGGTGCTCAGGCTGCTGCTGAACTAGGAAACTTCAAAGCTTCAGATTTAGAATTGGTATTATACACCAAGCCTTCAATGGGTGACGGTACTCAGGCTAACAACCCTTGGCTTCAGGAATTACCAGATCCTATCACAAGAATGTCTTGGGATAATTATCTGACAATTTCTCCTAAAGATGCAGAAAAGTTCGCTATCGATAACGATCTTAACGCAAGAATGCAGTTAGACGGTTCTATTGTGAATCTTACTGTAAACGGAGTAACAATAAAAGATGTTCCTGTATTCATTCAACCGGGACAGGCAGAGGGATCAGTAGGTCTTGCGCTTGGATACGGTAAGAAAAACTCAGGAGCAACTGCTGATACCGGAGTAAATGCTTATCCTCTGTTTGACGGTTCTAACTTAGCTGTTTCAGGAGTTAAGATCGAAAAAACCGGAGAAAACCACGAATTTGCAGGAATTCAGCTTCAGAATACATTAATGGGACGTTATGAAATTGCTAAAGAAGTTCCTTTGGCAGATTACCTAAACGTAGCATTTGATGATGAACATAAGGGATGGAATAAGCCATTGGAATACCACACCATCAGCGGAGCACTTCCAGCAAGAAAGATCGACCTTTGGGATGCTTTCGACGATACAGATGGGCCTCACTTCAACTTATCCATCGACTTGAACTCTTGTACAGGTTGCGGCGCATGTATTATTGCTTGTCAGGCTGAGAACAACGTTCCTGTAGTAGGTAAGGATGAGATCAGAATGTCAAGAGATATGTACTGGTTAAGAATTGACCGTTACTATTCTTCAAAACAGAAGGTAGAGGTATACGAAGGACTGAAAGATGGAATGGCTGTACCAGAATTATACGGTACTGCATTTAATAAAGAGGGAGGTGCCTTAAACCACCCTGCAGATAACCCGGATGTAATCTTCCAGCCGGTAATGTGTCAGCACTGTAACCACGCACCTTGTGAAACAGTATGTCCGGTAGCGGCTACTTCACATGGTAAGCAAGGTCAGAACCACATGGCTTACAACAGATGTATCGGTACAAGATATTGTGCAAACAACTGTCCGTACAAAGTAAGACGTTTCAACTGGTTTACCTATAACCTAAATGATAAGTTCGATTTCAATATGAACAATGATTTAGGAAGAATGGTACTTAACCCGGATGTTGTTGTAAGAACAAGAGGGGTAATGGAGAAATGTTCTATGTGTATCCAAATGACCCAGACAACTATTCTTGAAGCTAAGAAAGAAGGAAGAAAAGTGAAAGCTGGAGAATTCCAAACAGCTTGTTCTAAAGCTTGTTCTACTGGAGCAATGACTTTTGGAGACATGAATGACAAAGAATCTGAAGTTAGAGAATTATATTCCAGCAACAGAAGATATTATTTACTAGAGGAGATCGGAACCAAACCAAATGTGTTCTATCACACTAAAGTAAGAAACAGAGTAGAAAAATAAAGTTTAAATAATAAATAGGTAAAAAATGTCAGGACATTACGAAGCTCCGATAAGGGAACCTCTAATTATTGGTCACAAAACTTATCACGATATCACAGAAGATATTGCACGACCTATCGAAGAAAGAGCAGGTAAATTATGGTGGATTTCATTATATGCAGCCTTAGTTCTATTCATCTATGGATTCGGGTGTATCGCTTATACTATCGGAACAGGTATTGGAGCATGGGGGCTTAACAGAACTATTAACTGGGGTTGGGATATTACCAACTTCGTATGGTGGGTAGGTATCGGTCACGCCGGGACCCTAATCTCCGCAGTATTATTATTATTTAGACAGAGATGGAGAATGTCTGTAAACAGATCTGCAGAGGCGATGACGATCTTTGCGGTTGTACAGGCAGCGATCTTCCCGGTAATTCACATGGGTAGAGTTTGGGTTGGATACTGGGTATTCCCTTTACCAAACCAATTCGGTTCTCTTTGGGGGAACTTCAACTCTCCTCTACTTTGGGACGTATTTGCAATCTCTACGTATTTCTCAGTATCAACAGTATTCTGGTTCATGGGACTAATCCCTGACTTTGCAATGATCAGAGACAGAGCGAAAACGCCTTGGACTAAAAAGATTTATACATTCCTTGCATTCGGTTGGGGTGGTAAAGCAAAACACTGGCAAAGATTCGAAGAACTTTCTTTGGTTCTTGCAGGTTTAGCAACACCGCTTGTATTCTCAGTACACACTACCGTATCTTTTGACTTCGCAACTTCGGTTATTAAAGGATGGCACTCTACAATCTACCCTCCTTACTTCGTTGCCGGTGCGATCTTCTCAGGATTCGCAATGGTACAGACCCTATTGCTGGTTGCAAGAAAAGTTTGTCACTTAGAAGAGTACATTACTATGTATCATATTGAAATTATGAACATCGTAATCATCGTAACCGGAGGTATGGTAACTGTAGCTTACGCAACTGAATATTTCATCGGATGGTATTCCGGATCAAGATTTGAAGATTTTACTTATCTTTCTCCAGGTGCTGCTGTTGGACCTTACTGGTGGGCTTTCTGGTCACTGATTATCTGTAACCTTGTAGTTCCAGCTTCATTCTGGTTCAAGAGACTAAGAACAAATATTATCTGGACTTTCATTGTTGCATTGATCATCAACATCGGTATGTGGTTTGAGCGTTTTGATATCATCGTTATCAACCTTTCCAGAGACTACTTACCAGGATCATGGACTATGTTTAAGCCGACGATCATTGACGTAGGTGTATACTTAGGAACAATCGGATTCTTCTCTGTATTATTCTTATTATATGCGAGAACATTCCCTGTAATTGCACAGGCTGAATTAAAATCGATTTTGAAAATCTCAGGTGAAACTTATAAAGCAAAAGAAGGAGATGAGCACCACTAAAATTGTATACGGACTTTATGCTGACGACGACGATTTAATGAACGGCGTTAAAGCATTCAACGATAAAGGAATCAAAATAAACGAGGTTTATACTCCGTTTCCGGTTCACGGACTTGACAAAGCTTTAGGGTTAAAGAAAACCAGAATTTCTGATGCCGCATTTATATACGCTCTTTATGGGGTAACCATTGGTGCTACTATAACCTGGTATGTAATGAACCATGACTGGCCTCAGAATATTGGGGGTAAACCAGCTTTTGACTGGGGACACAATATGCCTGCATTCGTAGTTCCAATGTTTGAATTAATGGTATTCTGTGCCGCTCACATGATGTCTTTAACTTTCCTGGTTAGAAACAAAATGTATCCGGGAGCTCCGGCTCAGAACCCAGATCCAAGAACTACCGATGACAAGTTTTTAATGGAATTTGTAACTGATGATGTAGAATCTGTAAAACAGTTGCTTATTGAAACTGGAGTTGAAGAAATAACTGTTAAAGATGCTTAAAATGAAAAAGAACGTATTAAGAATTACAGCAGTTTTAGGTTTAACAACCGTTTTACTTAACTCTTGCGGACCAAAAGAAAATACACCATTAGTATATTTCCCGGATATGTATTTTCCTGTAGCTTACGATCCACTGATGAAAGCTGAGGATGCTTACTCCGATCATGAAAATGAAATTCCTGCCTTTGTTAAAAACAACGGGGCAACCGGACTTTCTCCAGTAGAAGGAACCGTAGCTCAGAACAAGGACGGAGTTTTTGAAGAAAGTCTTTTGCCTAAAAACGTTGACGAGTATAACGCAGGGTATGATGCTTCCAAAAAGATTGTTGCCTCTCCATTGAATCCTGCTAATGCAGAAAAAGATATTGAAAGAGGAAAATTCTTATTTGAGCGTACCTGTGCAGCCTGTCACGGTACAGGAGGAGATGGACAAGGACCAATAGTACAGAGCGGAGCATATTCTGGAGTTCCAAACTATGCAGACAGAGAAATTACTGTAGGATCTGTTCATTATGTATTAACTAACGGTAGAAACGCGATGGGGTCTTATGCAGGACAGCTAAACCCTGGTGACAGATGGAGAGTAGCCATGTATGTGATGAATGCTTTCAAAAAAGGAGCACCAGCACCGGCAGCAGCTACAGCAACTCCAGCAGCAGCAACAACTGAAACGACTACCGAAACTAAAAAATAAGAAAAGAAATGTATAGTTTTTCACCAAAATTAAAATCAACTTCTATAATACTTCTTGTTGTAGGTTTAATTCTATTCGGTGCCGGTTATTTCATGAACCATGGTCTGGATGATGTTAAAATAGGAGAAATGATGGAAGCTGTTCATGCTTCAGGTCATACTGCCCCTACCCATTCAAGTGAAATGGTAGGTCCCCAGGATCACCAGGCTCATTTGGATCATGCTAAGATGCAGGTTCACAACCAGCCTTTAGCTTCTCTTCACTTTGTGGCTGTCTTTTTCTTTGGAGTAAGTTGTGCTGTACTGTTTTTCTACTGTATTCAGCACGCGGCACACGCAGGTTGGCCAATCATCATTACAAGAGTAATGGAAGCTATTGCTTCTTTTATTCCTTACGGAGGCGCTATTCTGATTATTATGATGATCTTAAATATTACTCATAACGGACACCTTTTCCACTGGATGGATCCGGCTTTAACAGATCCTAAAGATCCTCACTTTGATGTAATCCTTTTTGAAAAGAAAAAATTCTTAAATATTCCTTTCTATGCAGTAAGAACCTTAATCTATGTGATTGGTGCATCTTTCTTCGCCTGGAAATTAAAGGCTCAGTCTAAAAAAGTAGACGAGACCAAGTCTAAAGTAGAGTATCAGATGCTTTACAGATGGTCTGTAGGATATATTGCATTCTTCGGATTTGCTTCTGCAGCCTGGGCTTGGGACTGGTTGATGTCTATTGACCCTCACTGGTATTCTACAATGTATATCTGGTATTCAATGGTAAGCTGCCTTTCAAGTGGTATTGCGGTAATCATTCTTTTAAGTGTTTATCTTAAGAAAAATGGTTTCCTTCCACAGTTCAATGATAACCACTTACACGATTTAGGAGTATTCCTTTTCGCTACAAGTATGCTTTGGACGTATACATGGTTTGCACAGTTCATGCTTTACTGGTATGCCAACGTTCCTGAAGAAGTTAATTACTTCTTCGGAAGATTCCAGCACTACTCTCCTACTTTCTTACCAATGCTGATCATCAACTTCTTATTACCGCTATTGGTATTAGTGAGCAGCAGCATCAAGAGAAATTACAAAGTAGTAACAACAATGGCCGTTGTCGTTATTTTAGGACACATCTTAGATTACTTCAACATGGTAATGCCGGGAACGGTAGGACCATACTGGAAAACTCCTGAAGTATTCTTATTAATCCTGGGAGCTGTACTATTTGTTGTTGGATTATTTATGTTTACTGTACTTTCAGCTTTATCTAAACTGAAGTTGATCCCTACAGGAAACCCATTCTTACACGAATCTGAAATTTACGAATATCCTTTCTAAGGATTTTGTAACAGAAATAAAGAAAAAAAGACTGATTGTAATGATCAGTCTTTTTTTTATGGGCTTCAGACATCAGGCAACCATTCTGAATTTTGTACGTCTATTAAGAAAGAGATAACCACTAAATACAAATTCCTACATGAAAACAAAACTTTTTCTTTATTCAGTGTGTATATTCCTGTTCAGTTTCATCCAGGGCCAGACCATTACTTTCGTTTCAGAAAAAACTAATAAACCTCTTCCCAAAGTGTCTGTGTTTGGCAAAGACGGGAGTATTCTCGCCTATTCTGATATTGATGGGAAAATTGATAAAAAGGTATTGAGCCCGGATCAGGAAAAATTCCAGCTGGTATATAATAATTTTCCTGTAGCCACTCTTTCTTATGAAGACTTTGCTCAGGAAACAATCAGGATTAATGATCAGGTAAAAGAAATTGAAGCAGTGGTGATCAAAAATACAAAACCTGCAAAATATATCTTTATTAAAGGAAACTTCAATGCCTATGTAACGGTTAACAATAAACTTAACAGCTATGCAGACGGCGTGGCCACCTATATTTTTGACAACAAAACAAAAAAACTGAAAAGCGCCAATGTTGAGCAATACAGAGTATTCAGATTAGCCGGTGTGAAAAACGAGAAAAAGCAGACGGCATCATGGGATTACGGAAATTCACTTCAGATTCCTAAGCTTAAAAATGTAGGAAACCCCGAAGAATATAAAACCAAGAGAAATACCATAAAAGAACTGAAAGGAGACCGTAAAGATCAGATCGAAGTAACTGGTCAGGCTCTTCAGGAAAAAGAATTTTCGCTGTTCGGATTCAGATTCTTTGATATCAGAACCATTCTGAATATGTCTTTTGAAAAAGATTCAGAAAAAAATCTGCGGGACTTCTTAGAATACAACGAAGTTGGTTTTATAAAGCTTAAACATAAAAGTGAACCGGATTATACCCAGATCATTCTTTACAACAACTTCTATCCTACCGAAATGAGCTTTAATAATGATGACGATATTGAAAAAGTAAAATTCAAAAACAATCAGAGCAATTATAATACCCCATTCTGGAAAGAAGCTTCATTTCCTAATATGCAGACCATATTCAGTTCTTTCTTTAAAGATGACCTGAAAGAGCAGGAAAACAAGAAATAGCTTATGTTGTCAATACATTCACTTTCTATTAATGTAAAGACCGTTATTTTGATTTCAAAAAAAACAGCCATCACTTTTTTGATTTTAAAGGATTCAGCTC
Organism: Chryseobacterium indologenes; assembly: GCF_001295265.1. Lineage (GTDB taxonomy): Bacteria > Bacteroidota > Bacteroidia > Flavobacteriales > Weeksellaceae > Chryseobacterium > Chryseobacterium indologenes_A. The sequence goes on from NZ_LJOD01000004.1 coordinate 234,778, forward strand.
ATTCTTTAAAGACGATATGAAGGAACAGGACAGCAAGTCAAAAAATACTTCTCTCAACATCAGAAAAACCACTGTATCTGAAAAACTGACAAAACGAAAATAAAAATCCAGTATTAATAAAGGTTTTACTAAATTTGTAGCAAACCAAATAAAAATGAAAAAGTTTTCTTTTCTACTTGTTTTCAGTTTGTTGCTGTTTACAGCATGCAAGAAAGATCATGTAGATGCTACGAATACTAAAACGCTGCAGTCCAGTATCAATGATATGACTTCCAGCCTTTCAACGATCAAACAGATCAAGTTCAATGAAGCGCTTTACATTCTGAAGACCTTTGGAGTGGAAGCAGATGGTGATGTGGAGGAACTTAAGGCGCTTGGAAAACTTATCGACGGTAAAAAAGTACCTGAAATCCTGACCATGGCAGATAGCGTGGCTCAGAAAAACGGCATCGAATGGGCAAGTACTGCACCGCCATCCCTAGGAGAAATGAATATCTTCGGGGATGATAAAGCAAAAGAAACAGATGCTAATGACGTAAAAGCAAGCTCATTGACTATTACAACCAACCCTACGGGAGATGATGGGACAGGCGCTCCTATTGCCATACAGGTCGTTCCAAGATTAGTAGATAATGCCGGGAAACCGGTTTCATTTACCGGAGCAGGTCTTGAAGCAACATTAGAAGTATTCAGCAACGGGGTGAAGCTTGCTACCGCTAAAAACCTTATGCAGGATAATAATTTCAAAGGATTTCATCTGAAGTTCTCATCCATTCCGGCTGCAAAAGTAGTCGATAACAAAATTGATATAACAGTATCTGTAAAAACAACGGCCAAAACCTTTAAAATGTCTAAAATCGGGCTTGATGTAAATCCTTCTGCCCTTAAGGTTCCGGCAGCTCCAAAAACAGACTCTACCGCTGTTAATCAAGATCCAAATGCTGTTATTGATCCAAATAATCCTGGATCTACAGCTCCGGGCACTGCCACAGATCCAAATGTTACTCCGGCACCGGCAGCACCTGCAACGCCTAAACAGCCTACCGCAGATCCGAAAAGTACAGTAAGTAAGTTCTTAAGCAATGTAAGCTCCCAAAACCTGAAGGCCGCTTATGATGCCTCCAACAACCCGGGATGGGGAAGCTATGAATCTTTCTCCAATCCTAATTCAGGATTTGGTTCTGTGAAAAATGTAAGTGTGAAAAACATCAGCACGAACGGAACAACCGCGAACAGCGCCAGCGTGAATGCTACTTATGATGTAACGGATAAAAACGGAAAAACAACTTCATTAAAAGTTACTTTCGGGCTTAAAAATGTAAACGGTGACTGGAAAATTTCCAGCTATAAAATAAATCCATAAATGGCATCAGCAGAACTGATCACAAGACTCAACGAAACCATCGAAAACATCCCTGATTTTCCTATTCCCGGAATACAGTTCAAGGATATATCTCCTATTTTCTTAGATCCGAAGCTTTATGAGGATGTTATTGATGACCTTGTGGCTTTCAGTAAAGGAAAAGTAGATGCCGTATGTGGAGTAGAAAGCCGAGGCTATCTTTTCGGCATTGCCATTGCGGTAGCCTTAGAAGTTCCGTTTATTCTCATCAGAAAAGCAGGAAAACTTCCCCCGCCTGTAATCTCAGAAAGCTATGATCTGGAATATGGAAGCGCCGTCATTGAAACGCGCGAGGGACAGGTAAAGCCAGGACAGCGGATTCTGATTCACGATGATCTCCTAGCCACAGGCGGAACTACAGAAGCAGCTGCAAAACTGGTTGAAAAACAAGGTGCTGTTGTATCTCAATTCAGCTTCCTGATAGGACTGACAGAATTGAAAGGCGAGGAGAAGCTGAAAAAATTCAACGCAGAAATTTATCCTATTTTAGAATATTAGATCAAATAAAATATTTTCGGCTCCGCCCGGCATGACAGCAACTCATAACTGTGTAAAACGCAGCATCAGAGCGGTCATTCAGAGCGGAGCTGATGCGTTTTCACAGTTCCTGATTAACAATTCACTCTATTTATTTAAATAAAATCAATAATACTCACAAAGTATTTTGTAAATCATTCAGAAACAATTAAATTTGCATTTCAATTTTTAGAAATTTATGGCAAAATTGGGAAAGAATGCTCAGAATGAGCAAGAAGGTAAGGAAACCGTTGAGTTTTTCAAAGACCTTGACAGAGAAGCTTTAAACACTGAAAGATTCCTTGAAAAATATTCAAAACCATTAGGTATCGTTTTTGGTGCTCTGGTATTGGGTGTTTTGGGATTCTTTGCTTACAAGCAGTTTGTAGTAGCTCCTAAAAACGCTGAAGCCGTAAAAAGTTTCCTTGCAGCTCAGAAAAACCAGATGGAGGGAAAGGATAAAGAAGCTTTAGGCGGAAAATCAGCTGCCAATCCTGGATTTGTTGGAACATACAACGAATATTCAAATACAGAAATAGGTAAACTTTCAGGATATAATGCTGGATTGTTAAAGTTCAAAGAAGGAAAATTCCAGGAAGCTTATGATCTTTTAGATCAGTTTTCATCTGATAATAAAACATTAATGGCCCTGAAATACGGAGCAATGGCAGATGCAAAATCCGGACTTAACAAAAATGATGAAGCTTTAGCTTTACTGGATAAAGCTGCAGGAGCATCAAGCGATCCTTATACTACTTACTATTTCACAAGAAAGGCGGGTATCGTAGCTTTAGGATTAAAGAAAAATGCTGAGGCAAAGAAATATTTCTCTACAATTGATGAGAAATACCAGGATTATGACAACGGAATGTCTGATTCTTATATTGAAATGACTAAATATTTTTAAAAAATGGCAACAGTTAATCTTTCCGATTACAAGCCACTTCATATAACCAATGCCGAAGATTTTTCTATCGGCATTGTTTTTTCTGAGTGGAATGATTTTGTAACGTACAATCTTCGTGATGCAGCTTTGGAAATTCTTGATAAAGAAGGCGTAAAACCAGAAAACATTAAACTTTTCCCTGTTCCGGGGGCTTTTGAATTAAGCTACGCAAGCATGCAGCTTTGTAAAGAGAGAAAATATGATGCGGTAATAGCCATCGGATGTGTCATCCGCGGAGAAACACCTCACTTTGATTATGTATGCTCAGCAGTTGCTCAGGGAATTAAGGACTGTAACATCATGACAGATACCCCTACCATTTTCTGTGTCCTTACAGACGATAATAAAGAACAGTCTGTAGCAAGAAGTGGCGGGGATCTTGGAAATAAAGGAGTAGAAGCCGCCGTAACCGCCCTTAGAATGATTGATTTCAAAAAGAATCTGTCAGAAAAGAAAGGAAACATCGGTTTTGGACATTCTTAACAATTAATACAGTTTAACGATACAGAGGACTATTTTTTCAATAGTCCTTTTTTATTGCAGCATGCTTAAACATCATTGTCTTCAAACGTTTCGCTACATTAACATATTTTAAAAAAAATTAAAAAAAGTATAAGAAATATCATGTTTTTACTTTTTATCACTAAAAGTTGTACACAAAAGCTATCTTTGCGAAAATTAACATAGATTTAAATATAATGTTCACAAAAAAAATAACTCCTTTTTTGTATTTAGGAATATTCTATCTGATTATATCTCTCATACTAAGGATCATATTCTTTTTTCATCCCATCACAACAGCAGGTTTTGGATTTTTTGAAGTCATAAAGGTGCTTAGTATCGGGCTGCTGAATGACATTTTTGTATTCATCCTGGCAAGTTCACTGCTGGCTGTTTATTTCTTATTTCTTTCTGACTCCAAGTATAAAAAACCATACGGTTACCTTATTTTCGGGGCTCTGGTCCTGTTCTTTCTGTATATCTGGCTCGTTCCGAATAATATTTTCAAGCAGTACGGAGGTTCTGTTTCAGAAATAGCCCTTACCTTCGTCGGTATAAAGGCACTTCTTTTCGGGCTGATGCTTTTTCTTCCGACACAGAGAATCAAAATACGGAATGTCTTATACTTTATTACCCTGTTCCTGTACGTACTTCTTATCATATTCAATAGTGTAAGCGAATATTTCTTTTATAATGAATTTGGAGTACGCTATAACTTTATTGCCGTAGATTACCTGATCTATACCAATGAAGTTATCGGAAATATTATGGAAAGCTATCCTATTATTCCGTTATTTTCAATCATCATTGCCCTTACAGCCATCGTAACCTGGTTTATCTATAAAAAAACAAAAGGAGAGCTTCTGAGCCTTCCGAATATAAAACAGAAGATGATCCTGCTGGGGACTTTTGTTGTGCTTTGCGGAATCAGCCTTCTCGCAATTTCTTCACTAATGCAGATCCGTTCTGATAATGTATTTGCTGATGAAATTGAAGATAACGGCCTTCCAAAATTTTATTGGGCATTCACCCATAATGAACTGGACTATTTCCAGTTTTACCAGCAGATTGATCAAAAGCAGGCAGAAAAAAACTTCTTAAGCCAGTATGCTGAACAGACGCTACAAAGAAACATCACTGCAGAGCAGCCTGAACTTAAAAAAAATGTCGTTCTGATCTCTATTGAAAGCCTTTCCGCTGATTTTATGGAACATTATGGCGGAACCAAAAAGATCACTCCATTCCTTGATAGCCTGGCAGACCGCTCATTAATGTTTACCAATCTCTACGCTACCGGAAACAGAACCGTAAGGGGACTTGAAGCCCTTACCCTCTGCATTCCTCCTACAGCCGGAGAAAGCATCATCAAAAGAGATGACAATAAAAACAAGTTTACTACAGGAAGCGTATTCAAATCCAAAGGATATGATGTAAAGTTCCTGTATGGCGGTTACAGCTATTTTGATAATATGGAAGACTTCTTTGGCGGAAACGGATATGACATTGTTGACAGAAACAGCTTTAAACCGGAAGAAATCACTTTTGCCAATGTTTGGGGCGTAGCCGATGAAGATATGGCGAAAAAGGCCATCCAGGTAATGAATGCAGAAGCTAAGACGGGAAAGCCTTTTTTCAATCATTGGATGACAGTTTCCAACCACAGGCCTTTTACTTATCCTGAAGGAAGAATAGATATTCCGGGAACGGCAAAATCAAGAGACGGAGGTGTAAAATATACAGATTATTCCCTTAGAAAATTCTTTGAAATGGCTAAAAAACAGGACTGGTATAAAAATACAGTCTTTGTGATTATTGCCGATCACTGTGCTTCCAGCGCCGGAAAAACAGAACTTCCGATGGATAAATACAGAATTCCTGCGATGGTTTTCTCAGAAGGGTTCATCCAGCCCCAGAAATTTGACAGACTAATGTCACAGATCGATGTAATGCCTACCCTCTTCGGAATGCTTAATTTTAATTATCAATCTAAGTTCTTAGGACAGGATGTTTTCAAAAAAGAATTCCAGCCTAAAGCTTATATCGCAACCTATCAGGATTTAGGATTGGTAAAAGATAACCACCTTACGGTTATCTCTCCGGTGAAAAAAGTAAAACAATATTCTTTAGACCTTGAACCCAGCAGCCTAGCTCCTGAATTCAAGCTTTATTATAATGAAAAACTGAGGAAAAAGCCAGAGCAGAAACTGGTAGACGAAACAATTTCCGCCTATCAGTCTACATCATACTGGCTTAAAGAAAAGCAGCTTAACCGATAAGGTGAGGCACAAAGCGGCTCTGGTTATTGGTGATTAGGTGAACACTTTCCCTGATCCCGATACCGGCAGGCTCCTGCCCTATAACCCAGCTTCCAACGACCGGATAATTTCCTCCAAAATCAGGAAGCTCAAACAGCTGTTGATAAATAAAGCCTTCCTTACCATACACTCCGGAATTCTGCTCAACCGGAATATGATTTCTGATGAGGGTAACATTGGCACCTTCTCTTGAATAAATCGGTTTTTTAGCAAAATCTTTCAGGTGTCTCTGTTCAAAATAAGATTCCAGCAGATAGGGATGCCCGGGATACATTTCCCAAAGTACCGGCAGAATAGCTTTGGAAGAAAGCAGGATTTTCCATGCAGGCTCAATCCACTGCGATCTGAAATCATTTTTTACTAATTTTTCTCCAAAACCATCCTGAAGAATCCATTCATAAGGATAAAGCTTGAAAATATATTCCATAATGGAACGGTCTCCGGCAATGAATTCCGCAATATCATCGGCCCACCCGATATCCTGAACAGGAATAAATTCCGTATCAAAGCCTGCTTGAGAAGCGCAGTCGCGCATATACTCTACGTTTGTTACATCTTCAATATTGGTAAGCGATGCAAAATAAATATGATGCGGATTCATATATTTTTTAAGATAAGTCCAGTAAGCAACCAGCTTTTCATGAATGGAATTGAACTGATCTTTATAAGGATACATCTCCTGAAGCCAGTACCATTGTATCACCGAAGCTTCATACAGCGAAGTGGGGGTATCAGCATTGAACTCCAGCAGCTTCAGATTCTTTCCGTCAAAACCAAAATCAAATCTTCCATAGACCGAAGGATGATCTTCTTCCCAGCTTGTTATGATATACTTCCGGAACCATTCAGGGATATTGAACTTGGCCCAGAGGTTTTTCTCAATAATATAATCTACGGCTTCCAAACACATCTGCCAGAGCTCCGCAGTTGCCGTTTCAATTTTGCTGACTTCCTCTGAACTCAACTGATAGTAATGGCTCTCATCCCAGTAAAGACCATCCAGTGAATGGTATCCGAATCCCAGGTTTTCCAGCTTATGCTGCCAGTTTTTTCTGAATTGTGACTGAATTCTTTCCATAGCTTATGATGATGCACTGAAACCACTCCTTCCCAACTCACCTCTCACCACATTTCCTTTATAGGTATTCCTTCCGATATTGGATTTGCTGCTGATCGCATCACTGTAATATCCTGCTTTCTGATAAGAGCCATAGCTGTATGCCCCGTACGGTCTGAATGCATGGTATAGAAGAAGCCCCGTTATAAAGCCATGTGACCTGGAATAAGATGCTGTTGTATCAGATCTCATATACACCTTCTTTTCATTTTGATTTTTAGGTTTTTCCTGAGAACAGGCCGCTAAAATTCCTGTTACAAAAAGTAATTTTATAGAACCGGACTTTTTCATTATTGAACCGTTATAAAGAATTCGTAATCTTTTTTCGTCTTCACGATATGGCTGTTACCATCATTGTCTTCCCCTCCTACCAGTGTATCTCCAAGACTTGGAATAGTATCTTTTTTTATAATCTCTTTAAAAAGCTTATCATCCTTCCATATTTTGTGTCTGGTAATCAAAACATCTGCATTTTCAATATGTTCTACAGAAAGCTGCGTCTCAATAGATCCTTTCTTGTTTACATTCTCTACTTCATCTTCTTTCACTTCTTTACATGCTGTAAGTGACAACATTCCAGTCAGTAATAGGCAATATTTAAATTTTTTCACGTAGTTTTTTATTTTTCACAAAAGTAGTCATTTAGTAACGATATTATTTTAAATTTACAATTCAAAAAATTTATTACTATGAAATGGACAGACGACAGAGGCGGAAACGTTGAGGACCGCCGCGGTTCCGGAGGGGGCGGAGGAGGAATGATTGTAGGAGGCGGACTTGGAACTTTAATAATAGCAGCCATTGTTTTTTTCCTGGGAGGAGATCCTTCCGGTATCCTGAATTCCGGCAGCGTACAGTCTTCCGACAATTCGCAGCCAAGAGAGCTTACAGCCAATGAAAAAAAGATCGGGGAAATGGTGGATATGATGGGAAAATGGAACATCATTACCTGGGAACAGATTTTCAGGGAAAACAATATGCAATACCAAAAACCGAGAATTGTTCTTTTTGAAGATGCTACCCGTTCAGGATGTGGCCCTGCTCAATCGGCTATGGGACCTTTTTACTGCCCTGCCGACCAGACGGTGTATATGGACATGAGTTTCTTTAATGAACTTCAGCAGCGGTTCGGAGCACAGGTAACCGAATTTACGGTAGCATATGTAATGGCACATGAAGTAGGTCATCACGTTCAGACTTTACTGGGAACCACTCAAAAAGTAGATCAGCTAAGAAGAAGCGGACAATATTCTGAAGCACAGATGAATCGTGTTTCAGTAGCAACTGAACTTCAGGCGGACTTTTACGCAGGGGTATGGGCAAAAAGAATCGACCAGTCCAGAAAAATTCTGGAGCCGGGAGATATTCAGTCGGCCATTGATGCTGCTCAGGCTGTAGGTGATGATAATATCCAGAAAAGATCCCAAGGCTATGTAAATCAGGAAAGCTTTACCCACGGCTCCTCTGCACAGCGTAAAGAATGGTTTATGAAAGGATATAATACCGGAGACATCAGACAGGGCAATACATTTGACGAGCTTTTAAAATAAGATGGAAGCTGAAAGAAGAATGGAAGCTACAATCTTCTGTCCGCAAATTCTTACAGCTGTCACATATGAATTTGAATAATATTATTCTCAAATAAAAAAACCTGAAGGAATCTTCAGGTTTTTTTATTTATTTCAGCTCAATAGGATTGCTGTTTTTCTTGGCCTCTTCCTTTACTCTTTCTTCTACTCTCTTTTTCATGTCTGCAGGATTCTGATTCCCTCCGCCTGGACCTCTTCCTCCAACGCCAATTCTCATCGGAGCCGCAATTCCGCCAGGACCTCCGCTACCCTGAGCCATCATAAATGACATTGGATCCGTTCTGTATTTTTCCTGCTGCTTCAGGTAATCTGATCTTTTTACTTTCAATACGTTTCCAAACTGGTTCAGGCTTGCCTGCTCGGTAATCTTATAATTTTTCATCAGATCAAAAGAATAATCTCCTTTATCATCTTCAATCTTTACAATCAGTCCCGGAAGTCCTCCAAATTTATAAGGACCATCCTGATAAGGTAAATCTGTAGAGAACCAGGCCGTCCACTTTCTTCCGGCAAAATCAGTTTCAGCCTTCTGAACTTTATATTCTCCTATCTTCATGGTTTCCGAGGAAATTTTCCAGTTCATAGGCCTGTCTTCCTCGTAAGAATAAATATCCCGTCCTATTCTGTCTTTAAAATAGGTTTTTTGGTTGGCTTTATCTTTTTCAACAGAGTAGTTTATGTTACTCCTGAGCCCTTCCATCTGCTCCCTGCTGAAGTTTACTCTATCGCCACCGCCCTGGAAGGCTTTCCGCATAACAGAATCCCTTTTGACCCTGTTTTCCGAGTAAAATACAGACTTTTCGGGAGAAATGTCAAGGTAGGCATTTTCCGTTTTCACATCGCTTTTGTTTTCAGCATCAGGCTTCATCGTTACCTGATAGACAAACCTGTTGGTTTGGGCAGAAATATGCTGTATAAAGAACGCTAATGCAATAATTCCTAATTTTTTCATTATCTATTTTTTTATTTTAATTCAATCGGGTTTTCTGTGATCGTGTATCATTGGTAAATTTTCTATAGCTGAACCCTGGATAGGAAAATTACTATTTTCTCCACTCATTCCTCTGTGCATTCCTCCTGAGCGGCCTCTGCCGTGCATTCCTCCACCATGCCTTCCGCCAGTGAAATTTGAATTTCAGACTCCTGCCATTGTTTTCCTGTTTTTATTAAACTCTAGCTCCAGCGCGGCCTTATCTCCGTAAAGGTTCTTTCCTTCTTCATGCTCACCGGATTTACTGATGTTTCATAGATATATCTTGTCGTCTGTCCGTAAGACATCGCTGTTAACAGCAGCACAAAAAAGCCAAGTAATTTTTGTCTCATTACTAATTTTCTTTATAGATGAAAAATACAATTCAAAGTTAAACCCAAAACATGACCTCCCGGAATACAGGCAGAAAATTTATATAACTTTAACTAAAAAACATGCTATTAAGAACAGAATCATTAAAATAGATATCTTCGATTTGAGATTGCGGAAATTAGTTCGTATTTTTGCATCATTAAATCATTCTAAATAAATACAATGATAAAAGTATCGGATCAAGCAAAAGAAAAAGCCATCCAACTGATGACAGAAGACGGCTTTAATCCTTTTGAAGATTATATAAGAGTGGGGGTTAAAAGCGGAGGATGCTCTGGTTTAGAATATGTTTTGAAGTTTGACAACCAAAAAACAGATTCCGATCAGATTTTTGAGGACAATAACATTAAAATTATTGTAGATAAAAAATCAATCCTCTATTTAGCAGGAACAACTCTTGAATATTCAGGAGGACTGAACGGAAAAGGGTTTGTTTTTAACAATCCCAATGCATCCAGAACATGCGGATGCGGTGAGTCATTTAGTCTTTAGAAAAAGACATAAGATACTAGATTTCAGACTTCAGCCTTGTTCCTGATCTCTGAATCTAAAATCTGAAATCTAAAAAATAAAAATGAGCAAATACACTGAAGACGATTTAAGAGTCGATCTAGAAAATAAAAAATATGAATTCGGCTGGGAAACGAAGATTGATTATGAAGATTTCCCGATCGGATTGAATGAAGATATCATCCGTGCCATCTCTGCTAAAAAAGAAGAGCCTGAATGGATGACAGAATGGCGTCTGGAATCTTTCAGAATCTGGCTGAAAATGACGGAGCCTGCATGGGCTAACATTAAGTATGAAAAACCTGATTTTCAGGCTATCCGTTATTACGCGGCTCCTAAAGTAAAGCCGGAACTGGCAAGCTTAGATGAGGTAGATCCGGAATTGTTAAAGACTTTTGAAAAACTGGGAATCAATATTGAGGAACAGAAAAGACTTACAGGAGTAGCCGTGGATATTGTAATGGACTCTGTTTCTGTAAAGACTACTTTCCAGGAAACACTGATGGAAAAAGGAATTATTTTCTGTTCCATTTCTGAAGCCATTAAAAACCACCCTGACCTGGTAAGAAAATATCTTGGTAAAGTAGTTCCGAGAGGAGATAATTTTTACTCTGCACTGAATTCCGCAGTATTCTCTGACGGAAGTTTCTGCTATATTCCAAAAGGAGTAAAATGCCCTATGGAACTTTCTACCTATTTCAGAATTAACCAGGCCGGAACAGGACAGTTTGAAAGAACACTTCTGATTGCCGATGAAGGAAGCTATGTTTCTTACCTTGAAGGATGTACTGCACCGTCAAGAGATGAAAACCAGCTTCACGCTGCTGTGGTAGAGCTGATTGCCATGGATAATGCTGAAATTAAATATTCCACTGTACAGAACTGGTATCCCGGGAATGAAGAAGGTAAAGGAGGAGTATTCAATTTTGTAACGAAAAGAGGTCTTTGCGAGAAAAATGCAAAAATTTCTTGGACACAGGTTGAAACGGGTTCTGCTGTAACCTGGAAATATCCTTCATGCATCCTGAAAGGCGACGGATCGATCGGAGAATTTTACTCCATCGCTGTAACCAACAATCATCAATATGCTGATACAGGAACAAAAATGATCCACATCGGAAAAAATACGAAATCAACGATTATTTCCAAGGGAATCTCTGCCGGAAAATCCCAGAATTCTTACAGAGGACAGGTAAAAGTAATGCCTTCTGCCAAAGGAGCCAGAAACTTTTCCCAGTGTGATTCTCTGCTGATGGGTAATGAATGTGGTGCCCATACTTTCCCATATATTGAGATCAAAGATCCTACTGCTCAGCTGGAACATGAAGCAACCACTTCAAAAATCGGAGAAGACCAGATCTTCTACTGTAACCAGAGAGGTATTGATACGGAAAGAGCCATAGCCCTGATCGTGAACGGATTCAGTAAAGAAGTTTTAAATAAACTTCCGATGGAATTTGCCATTGAAGCTCAGAAACTATTGGAAATTTCACTGGAGGGATCAGTAGGATAATAAAAATATGATAGCTACAGAAAGATTAATTTTAAGGAAACCTGTAAAAGAAGATTTTGAAAGATTCTTTGAAATTAATCATAACCCTGAAACCCATATTCACAATCCAGGCGGACCGATGAGTTTTGAAAAAGCAGAAAGCACATTTGCCAGAATGCTTGATCATTGGGAAAAGTATAATTTTGGAGGCTGGGTGATTGCAGAAAAGGATATTCCCGGAAACACAATAGGTTTTGGAGGGCTGAGCTATAAACTCTATGGAGAAGAAGAAAAGCTGAATTTAGGTTATCGTCTGGCTCCCGAGGCATGGGGGAAAGGATATGCCACAGAATTCACAAAGAAAGTTATAGATTTAGGGCTTAATGAGGATAATAAAGAAGAAATATTCGCAATTGTCCGTCCCGGTAATATAGCTTCAGTTAAAGTTTTGGAAAAGGCAGGTATGATACAGATTGGGACCCTTAATGATGTCCCGGGTCAGCCTGAAAGTTTAGTATATAGAATTCAAAAATAATTTGTTTAAGCAAATAAAATGTTAGAAATAAAAAACCTTCACGCCAGAATTGAAGATGGCGCAGAAATTTTAAAAGGAATCAATCTTGAAATAAAACCAGGGGAAGTTCACGCAATCATGGGGCCGAACGGAGCCGGAAAATCTACCCTTTCTTCTGTAATTGCAGGAAAGGAAGATTATGAGGTAACAGACGGAGAAATTCTTTTCGAAGGAGAAGAAATCAGTGAAGATGCACCTGAAGACAGAGCGCACAAAGGAATTTTTCTTTCTTTCCAGTATCCGGTGGAAATTCCGGGAGTTTCTGTAACCAACTTCATTAAAGCCGCTTTAAACGAGAACAGAAAAGCCAACGGCCTGGAAGATATGCCTGCTAAAGAAATGCTTGCCCTGATCCGTGAAAAATCTGAAAAACTGGGCATCAAAAAAGATTTCCTTTCAAGATCTCTGAACGAAGGATTCTCAGGAGGAGAAAAGAAAAGAAACGAAATTTTCCAGATGATGATGCTTAATCCTAAACTGGCTATTCTTGATGAAACTGATTCAGGATTAGACATTGATGCTTTAAGAATTGTTGCAGATGGTGTAAATCATTTTAAAAATGAAGGAAACGCAGTTCTTCTGATCACTCACTATCAAAGACTGCTTAACTATATTCAGCCTGATTTTGTTCACGTTCTGGCAGACGGAAAAATCATCAAAACCGGTGATAAGTCTCTGGCTTTAGAACTTGAAGAAAAAGGTTACGACTGGCTTCTTAACTAAGAAGAAAATATTTCGGAAGGGATTTTATCAAACCTTTCTGAAGATGCGGAAAAACCGCAGTATTATTATTATTTTAAATATATAAATCAGGTGTGATGGCCGAAATATCAGTAATGGCTTTATACGATCAAATTATTGACAACCACGGTGAATTCTTGGAGACTCTTCGTCACAGATTTCTGGATGAAAACAGAAAAGAGGCGCTTCAAAAATTCGAAAACCTGGGTTTCCCTACCAAAAAAGACGAAGAATATAAATATACCAGCTTAAAAGAGATTACGGAAAAGAATTATAATTTTTTCCCGAAAGAAAGTCATAATATCACTAAAGAACAGCTTGACCAGCTGCATTTAGGTGAGGAACACTTTGACTGGATCGTTTTTGTAAATGGTAAGCTTCATAAAGAGCTGTCAAAGATTTCTATTGAAAATGTAGAATTCCTTTCATTCAACTATGCTTTGAATGACGAGAAGCATAAAGAAGTTTTTGACACCTATTTTAATACAATTGCATCTAAAGATGCTGCTTTCACGAACCTGAACCTTGCGTACTGCAAGTATGGTTTTTTCCTGAAAGTTCCTAAAAATGTGGTGATTGAAAAACCCATCCATGTTTTTTACATTTCGCAAAACCAGGAAGAAAATACCTTCTACAATACCAGAAATTTACTGATCGTGGAAGAAGGTGCTAAAGTGGAGGTTATTGAAAGCCACCACAATTTTGACAGCACATACGTTCTGACCAACTCAGTGACTGAAATCTTTACTTATCCTAATGCAAAGGCAGACTGGCATAAGCTTCAGAATGACAACAACACATCCTATCTTATTGATAACACCTTTGCAAGACAGGAAAAAGACAGCTTAACTACTGTAAACACCTTCTCTTTCGGAGGAAAACTGGTAAGAAACAACCTTGATTTTATCCATAACGGATCAAATATCAATTCATTTATGAATGGAATTACGATTATCGGAAAAGATCAGCTGGTTGACCACCATACAGCAGTGCATCACAATTTCCCGAACTGTGAAAGCTACCAGAACTATAAAGGAATCTTCGACGGTAATGCACACGGCGTTTTCAATGGAAAAGTTTTTGTAGATAAAATTGCTCAGAAAACCAATGCTTATCAGCAAAATAATAACGTGCTGCTGAGTGAGGGGGCTTCTATCGATACCAAGCCGCAGCTGGAGATTTTTGCAGATGATGTAAAATGTTCTCACGGATGTACTGTAGGCCAGCTGAATGAAGATGCCCTGTTCTATTTAAGAGCCAGAGGTATTTCTAAAAAAGAGGCACAGGCCCTTCTTTTATATGCTTTTGCTAATGATGCAATGCAAAACATCGATATTGAACCGCTTAAAGAAAAGATTTCAAAGCTATTGGCGGAAAAACTTGAAGTAGATATAGAATTTTAATCCATATACAATTGATACATAAAAAGCACCTCGAATGAAGTGCTTTTTTGTTGTGTTTTATGCCCTCGGCATTATTTTTTCAACCATGATTGGTTATCTTTATTATCGGAACGCTTTTTACCATTATCTATGTTATAAGCAAAACCAACTCCCAGGGTCTGTTTCAGCTGGGTTTTCTGAATCTGATTGTGGTCATACAGAAGATCCAGCGTAATGTTGGTAGAAACAAATTTATTAATCTTCATATTGAGGATTCCGCTGTAACCAAGAACCAACCTTTCAGGATGATCCAGGTAATTTGAAAATACAGAAGCCGTATTGATCAGGCTCATGTTTTCCATAATTTTAAGCTTATAGATGGCTGTACCTAAGAAACCGAACTGAAATAAGGAAGAATCTCCGTCATTTTTCAGGCCATAGGTTCCGGCGGTCTGCAGGTCTTTATCCAGAACAAAGGTCCATCGTGCGTTCGCGGGACGTAATGTCATCGTAAAGTTATCATTAGGACGGTATGTTACACCTGCCCCCATATTAAGGTATCCCGGAGCCATAAAGTTTGAAATTTTCTTGGCATCCGGATTATTTCCATCCTCATATCCTGCTGCAAACTGGGTCTGAAGGCTCATTCCGCCTGATAAATACCAGTTTTTAGCAAATTCCCGTCCGTAATTGGTAGAAAGGTTGATAACATCCTGGGTTTTTCTGGTTCCGATTCCTTTGGTATTGTTCTGCCCGTATCCAAGAATGATAATGTTTTCCCAAAGATCTTTGCCTTTCTCATAAGTCAGATTGTAGTTTACCCCGGCAAGCCAGCCAACGTTATTGGCACCTCCGCCTACCCAGTTAGAAAAGGCTGCCTGGTTCAGCATTAATGTATTCTGTCCCTGGATAGACCAGGCTTTTACGGTATCCGCTGCAGGAGCATCTGTTTTCGACTCCTGAGCCATTACGCCGGCCCCAAAGGATATGGAAACAGCTAATAAAAGTTTTTTCATAATTAAGATTTTTCAGTACAAAAATATACATATAATTTTATGAAAATACTAATCACTTTATTTTGAAATATTAAAACAATTTTCTAATGGATCAAAAATGTGAATATTACCATGAAAATCAGCGTACAATCTGCTAAATGAACTTATAATTACTTATCTTTTAGTTGCTGAACAAAAAAAAACGCTTCTATTATGAAGCGCCCCCGTATATAATATATTTAAAAAATTATTTCTTAATCCACCACTGGCTGTCCTTACGGTCTGAACGTTTTCCTCCGTTGTTAAAAGTATACCCAAAACCAATTCCCAAAGTCTGCTTAAGCTGAGTTTTCTGGATCTGGTTATGATCATACAGCAGATCCAAAGTAATATTGGATGAGATATATTTATTAACCTTAAGATTCAATACGGCCCCATAAGCCAGAACCAGTCTTTCCGGATGATCCAGATAGTTTGAAAAGACAGAAGCAGTGTTAATGATACTCACATTTTCCATAAGCTTTACCTTATACAAGGCCGTTCCCAGGAAACCGAACTGAAGCAGTGAAGAATCGCCGTCATTTTTCAACCCATAATTTCCGGCAACCTGAAGATCTTTATCCAGCACAAAGGTCCACCGGGCGTTGGTAGGGCGAAGTGTTACAGTCAGATTATCATTCGGCCTGTACGTGATCCCCATACCGAGATTAAGGTATCCCGGAGCCATGAAATTCGAAATTTTCTTTGCTTCAGGATTGTTTCCGTCTTCATATCCCGCAGAAAATTGAGACTGAATACCGGCACCTAAAGAAAAATACCAGCTCTTAGAGAATTTTCTCCCGTAATTGGTTGAAATATTGATTACATCCTGTGTTTTTCTTACTCCTACACCTTTGGTATCATTCTGACCATAATCCATCACAATAATATTTTCCCAAAGATCTTTATCTTTTTCATAGGTGATATTATAATTTAGTCCGGCAAGCCAGCCCACATTGTTGGCTCCCCCGCCTACCCAGTTTGAAAAGGCTGCCTGATTAATCATTAAATTGTTTTTTCCTAAAACCGACCAGTACTTAACGGTATCTGTCACTACTGAATCTTTTTTCAGCTCTTCCTGTGCGCTTGCATGAATCCCTATAGAAAAGGAAAGGATCAACAAAAACTTCTTCATTACAATAAATAATTTTCAGTGCAAAAATATTAATATAATTTTTGTTTAAAAAAAATCAGTCCGTAAAATCATCAGGGACTATTGAATTTAAACAGCCCAAGGATTCCGATTTACTAAATTCAGTGTCAAAACATTAGGTTTCCGGTTTAAAATTTGATACCTTTTGTCTGAAAATAAACGGTTCCCTGAGAAATACCTCGACAAATTTTCCGAAATTTATTATTGGCTTTTGATTTGACATATTTTCCGCATGTTTAAAAACGTTATTTCCAAGAGAGCCGTCCTTTATCCTTTGCTGATGCTGTCAGCCATGTGGTTCGGCTATTTCCTCCAGATGCAGGGCTTTTTCCAAAGCTGTTTCGGAGCTATTATTCCTCTGCTGCCTGAAGGATTGCTGGGAATAATCACGTCACCTTTTCTACATGGAAATATAGATCATATCATAGGAAATTCTATTCCGATTGCTTTCCTGATGTTTCTTTTGTACCAGTTTTACCCTCAGGTAGCCAATAAGGTTTTTATCACCGGATGGCTTGCCACTGGCCTTCTGGTCTGGCTTCTCCCTCCCATTGATATTCTCACCGGCGAATATATGTACACCTGTACCATAGGTGCGAGCGGTGTGGTGTATGTATTGGCATTTTTTCTGTTCTTCAGCGGAGTATTTAAATGGAATATGAAGCTTCTCACCATATCTATGCTGGTTGTATTATACTATGGCAGTCTTGTATGGGGAATGTTTCCGGAAGAATTGTTCTACAACCTTCAGGAACCGAGCAGGATTTCATGGCAGGCCCATCTTTCAGGAGCTGTGGTAGGAAGTATTATTGCATTTGCTTTTAAAAAAGTGGGAGAGAAAAAAAAGAAATTTATCTGGGAGTTTCCTAATTACTATAATGAAAAAGATGACAAATTGTGGCAGGAATATAAAGAAAACCACCCGGAGGACTTTATGGAGCTTCCCTACAAAAAAAGAGACGATATCTGGGATCATCTGGATGAATTAAGGAAAAAATAAAGACTTAATTCACTACATTTGATAAAAAACACATAATGATCTCTGAAGAACATCTTTACACAATTGCTCTTCGTGAATGCGGCCTTATTGGTGACATACTTTTTCACAGACTGATAAAGACTTTCGGAAGCGCTGAAGAGGCCTGGAAAAGAGCAAAAAAAGAATACTCTAAAACCGAAGGCCTGGGCCGGAAAACAGTTTCTGACATCGGAAATAAAGAACATCTGGAATTTGCAGAACAGGAGCTGAAGTTCTGTGAAAAAAACGGAATAGGGATCCGGCTGAGACACCTTAATGAGACTCCCGCCCTGCTCAACGAATGTCCCGATGCCCCGGCAATTCTTTATCAGAAAGGAAATTTTGACGATACGGTTTCCAAGGTAAGTATTGTTGGCAGCCGGAATATGACTTCCTATGGTAAACAATTCATTGAGGATTTTTTTGAAGGCACCAAGTCTTCAAAATATATATCTGTAAGCGGATTGGCTTTAGGCGTTGATAAAGAGGTTCATGAGCAGTCTGTCCATCATAAAATTCCTACAGTAGCTGTACTGGCTCATGGCTTCCATACCCTGTATCCCTCAAAAAATAAAAAATTATCTGACAAAATTCTTCAGGAAGGCGGTGCATTGCTTACTGAGTTCAATTCATCCAGAAAACCAGACCGGGAAAATTTCATCCAGAGGAACAGAATTATAGCAGGCCTCTCCCCCGCTACTATTGTTGTAGAGACAGCATTCGGAGGAGGATCTGTAAGTACGGTAAACTTCGCCAATGATTATAACCGGGAAGTTTTTGCCCTTCCGGGAAAAATCACAGACCCTTACAGCCAGGGATGCAACCAATTGATTTCCCAGAACAAAGCAGCAACTATTTCTACGGTAAGAGATCTTATAGACTCTTTAGGATTCAATAATCCAAGAGAGAAAATGGAAGAACTATTCCCTTATAGTGAAACAATCGTTCAACTTACTGAAATTCAGCAAACAGTATATCAATCTATCAAAGAGAATCCTCAGATTTCTCTGGACGATCTGGCACAGAAAATTTCCATCTCTACCTACAAAATACTACCGGTTATTTTAGAATTAGAACTTTTAGGGAAAGTAAAATCATTTTCCGGGAGACAATTCACCGTAATTTAAGAATTAACGATTTCTTAATATTGCATTATTTAAGACATAACATTTAATTTTTAATAAAATTTAAACACAAATTATTAATTTAATAATATTTCGAAACATTATTATTTAATTTTTAACAATGTTAAAATAGAGTGTTGTGAATCTTGAAAAAAAAATTAAATTTGTTGACAATAATATTCAACCTTAGTATATGGAACAATATAATATTGACCAGAAAATCCAGGAGTTTATTGCAAAAATTGAAGCAAAAAATCCTAATGAACCAGAATTTTTACAAGCTGTAAAAGAAGTTGCTGTAACTGTAATTCCGTTTATTATGACCAAAAAGGAATATACAGGCATGAAGCTTCTTGAAAGAATGGCTGAAGCTGAAAGAATTATTATTTTCAGAGTTCCATGGGTTGATGATAAAGGAGAAATCCAGGTAAACAGAGGTTTCAGAATCCAGATGAATTCTGCGATCGGAC
This sequence comes from Chryseobacterium indologenes, assembly GCF_001295265.1. Taxonomy (GTDB): domain Bacteria; phylum Bacteroidota; class Bacteroidia; order Flavobacteriales; family Weeksellaceae; genus Chryseobacterium; species Chryseobacterium indologenes_A. The sequence goes on from NZ_LJOD01000004.1 coordinate 254,025, forward strand.
CTTATAAAGGAGGAATCCGTTTCCATCCTACTGTAAACCTGTCAGTTCTTAAATTCTTAGCATTCGAGCAGGTATTTAAAAACTCACTGACTACTCTTCCAATGGGTGGAGGTAAAGGAGGTTCAGATTTCGATCCTCAAGGAAAATCAGATATGGAAGTAATGCGTTTCTGCCAGGCTTTCATGACGGAATTATGCAAGCACATTGGTCCTGAAACAGACGTACCGGCAGGAGATATTGGTGTAGGAGCGAGAGAAATCGGATATTTATTCGGACAGTATAAAAAAATCAGAAACGAATTTACCGGTGTACTTACAGGAAAGGGTCTTGCCTATGGAGGTTCACTGATCCGTCCTGAAGCTACAGGATACGGTGTAGTATATTTCGCTGAGCAGATGCTTAAAACTATCGGACAGAATTTCGAAGGTAAAACAGTAACGGTTTCAGGTTTCGGAAATGTAGCCTGGGGAGTTATTAAAAAAGCAACTGAGCTTGGGGCTAAGGTAGTAACCATCTCTGGACCTGACGGATATATCTACGATAAAGATGGTATCAGCGGAGAAAAAATTGATTATCTGTTAGAGCTGAGAGCTTCAGGAAACAACAGAGCTGAGGATTATGCTAAGAAATATCCGTCTGCTGAATTCCATGCAGGGAAACGTCCTTGGGATGTAAAATGTGATGTAGCATTCCCATCTGCAACTCAAAATGAATTAGATCTTGAAGACGCTAAAAAACTGGTTGAAAACGGATGTCTTTGTGTAACTGAGGCTGCAAATATGCCGTCTACTTTAGATGCTATCAACTATTTCCTTGATAATAAAGTGCTATTCTCACCTGGTAAAGCTTCCAACGCCGGAGGTGTTGCTACTTCAGGTCTTGAAATGACGCAGAACTCTATCCGTCTTAACTGGACTTCTGAAGAGGTAGATGCAAGATTAAAGGAAATCATGATTGGTATTCACAAAGCCTGCAGAGACTACGGAAAAGACGAGGATGGTTATGTAAACTACGTAAAAGGTGCTAATATCGCCGGATTCGTAAAGGTTGCAGAAGCCATGTTAGCTCAAGGAGTGGTATAAAATAAACCAAGGCTGGGAAAATTCCCGGCCTTTTTTGATATAGCCTGTTCCCGGGAAAATGGGAAAAAAGTAAAAAGTGAAAGGAGAAAGCGTTGTATTCTACAGCGCTTTTTTTATCTTCTAAATAACCTGAATCCGGTAAGAACATCTGATTAATGTATGGCTGAAGCTGAAAAAATTAGTATTGAGCTATTCAGATACAACAAAAAAATCCTGAAACAAGATGTTTCAGGATTTCGTACTGCTTACTGAAATATTTACTTTGATGACTTTGCCTTCTTTTTCCCTTTCTTGTCTTCTTTAGTTGCTTTTGAAGGTTTTGTAGCTTCTGTGCTCACTTCGGTATTCACTGTAGCGTTGGTAGCAGGTACTGCCGCTGCGGCATCAACAGTAGCTGTTGCCGTAGTGCTTTGTTTTGCTGTTCCTGCATCTGTTGAAACTGTTCCGGTAGCTGCTGCCGGCATTGTTGCCTGTGGCTGCGTCGTTGTTGTTTTAGCAGGAGAAGTTTCGGCTGGTTTTTTTGTTTCTGTCTGAGCCGATACGGTAGCTATTCCGGCTGTCATGCATACTGCCGCTAAGATTAACTTTTTCATAATGTAATATTTTAAATGATTGTTTAATTTAAACGACACATTTTTCATTAAATTATTTGTAACACTCTTATTTAACGTACTTTATAATTATTTAAGAGGAATTTTGAAATGGAGTTAAAATAGAAGCCTGAGGCCGGAAAAGAGAGTTATTTGTGGTTAAATATACTTATGACAGCTGTTTTGACAGAATATTGAAGGGAAAAATTAATGAAATTCTTTGGAGGAAAAAGGAAAGATAGAGGATGGAAGTTTCCATTGTTAAGCGTATACCGCAGGTTTTTCAACAGAATTTCTGATCACGCTGAGCTGCTATTAAAGGATTGTTAAAATGAAACCCTTTGTTTTTAAGACTTTTAAGACCTCTTCTGTTCCGTTTTTATCTGCTTACATTTTTCATCATTTTCTCTACAAATTCGTAGGCAGCCGGACAGATCACCGTATTTTTAAGCATCAGATGATTGATCTGATAGATTTTTTTCCGGTCGGTATGCGGGTATTCCCGGCAGGCTTTGGGCCTTACTTCATAAATGGAACAGGTATTATCACTGTTCAGGAAAAAGCATGGAAGATGCTGAAGAACTTTATCCCGGTCTTCATCTACTCTTAAAAACTTAGCTTCAAAATCGGCAGGTTTCATCCGGAGATGCTTTGCAATACGTTCAATATCCTTTTCGGTGTATAAAGGTCCGGTTGTTTTACAGCAATTGGCGCACTGCAGACAATCGATCTCATCAAATACTTCATCATGGGTTTCCTGAACGACATAATCGAGATTTTTAGGCGGTTTCTTCTTTAATCCGTCCAAAAACTTCTTATGTTCCTTTTGCTTCTGTAAAGCCTGCTTTCTGTAAAAATCTAAATCCATGTTCTTTCTGCCGTGATTGTCATTTGCCCATCGGGGTGGACTGCTTTTCTTCTGCAAAGATAAAATATTGTTTTCATGAAATTTATCAAGCAAAGGATTGAATTTATCAATTGAATTTACTGTACATTTGAAGTATGAAAAAACTGGAATCCCGAGAAGATATTGAACATCTGGTTAATTCATTTTACGCCAGAGTAGTTAAGGACGAAACCATTGGATTCTTCTTCAACGATATTGCCAAAGTAGACTGGGATAAACATCTTCCCAAAATGTATTCATTCTGGGAGTCGATCCTGTTTGGACAGATGACTTACAAAGGAAATCCTATGGGAGTACACTTTCCCATCAATGAAATCCAGGCGATGGAGCAAAAACATTTTAACCGCTGGCTGGCACTCTGGAGACAGACCGTTGAGGAAAATTTTGCCGGAGAAAATGCCGATATGGCAATTTACAAGTCCGAGAATATAGCCAAACTGATGGCCTTCAAAATGGAGCTGGCAAGGAGACTCTAGCAGATAACTGAATGGGCTATCCGAAAGCTCCAAAGTTCACAAAATATGATGATAAATTCATATTTTAAGGAACAATTACCGTAAAGATATATGCCGCCAGATTCACCAAAAGTACCGTTCCGTAAAGAATATTTGTCTTTCCGCGACTTAATGAAAGCATTACGATAAATACGGAAAGGGAAAGAAGAATAATATCTTTTTTATCCAGCCCCAGCACCAACGGAATATCATACAGAATACAGACTGTAGAAACCGCCGGAATCGTCAGTCCTATACTTGCCAGTGCAGAACCTAATGCCAGGTTTAAACTGGATTGGATCTGATTGCTTCTTGCTGCACGAATGGCCGCTACACCTTCCGGAAGAAGAACGACAGCCGCAATAATTACTCCTACCAGGGATTTCGGAGCTCCTAAGCTCTGAACCATATCCTCAATTGTTCCGGACAGTCCTTTTGCCATCATCACAACAATTGCCAGGCAGACAACCAGGAATGCAAAGCTTATCAGGGTTTTCGCGAATGTCGGGATATAATGTTCCTCCGGATGTTCATCAGGAACAATAAAATAGCTTCTATGTCTTACCGTCTGAACCATCAGAAATACTCCATAGATTACAAGACAGGCGATAGATACAAAAATAAGCTGGGCTTCATTATAGAAAGGCCCGTTTACACTTGACGTAAAATTGGGAAGAACAAGTGTCAGGATCAGAATAGATACGATACTCACCAGATAAGTTGTTGCAGAAGTTCTTGCAAAGAACTGTTCATGGTACTTTACACCTCCTACCAAGATACAGATTCCCAGAATACCGTTCAGAATAAGCATTACAGCGGCAAAAACCGTATCTCTGGCCAGCGTGATGGCCTGATCTCCTCCGGCAACCATGAGTGAGATAATTAAAGCTACTTCAATAATGGTAATACACAGGGCAAGAATAATGGTTCCGAAAGGTTCCCCTACTTTATGGGCGACTACTTCAGCATGATGCACTGCCGACAGAACGCTTCCGGTAAGCAGTACCCCTGCAATAATATCATAAATAACTCCTCCTCCCATTAATCCGGAAAAATAGTAAGCTACAGCCAGAATGGGAAAAATATACGTGTAATGTAAAAGTTCTTTTAATTTCATAAAGTGTCTACAAAATACAAAATCTATATGAATTTTGAAATATTCTGAGATAATATTAATGATATTTTAATGCCCCCACAGATTAAAGTCCTGAAAATCTGTCAGCATATGGAATAAAAGACCAACAGCCACAATCCTGATATTTCCTTTGAAAAACAGCATTAAAAAATAGACAGCAATAGCGTAATATGAATGTAAAAAATGAAAACCTATGCTGTTTCTGGACGGATCAAATATAGGATTGGCAAAAAGGTGATCCAGATCAACAAGCATGGTAGCCAACATAATAAAATACGCCTTTTTCCAGTTTTTATGAAAAAAAAACAAGGCAATAAACACCGGAAACACCAGATGTAAAAAGTAATGGGTAATTTGTTTAATCAATATAATTTCAAAAAGCATCGTCATCTACAAATCGTTTTTTAAATGATCAAAATTACCTCCTTAAAATGAGAGGAAGGTCTCCTTTTCTGGCTTTCAGTTGAATATAATAGTGCTGTCCCCTGTTTCCGTAAAAGATATATTCTATGTCTGACAGCAGTTTCTTCTCACGTTCTGATACACTGCTTAAAGAGGAATAGAGCAAAGCATTATTTCTGATAAAAATATAATTTTCCTTCCCATTTTGAGGCAGAGTCTCCTGATTTCCGGATGATTTTATGACAATATCTTTCTGACCTTTAGAAACTGTATTCGGTTGAAACGGAATAACCGTCAGCTGATTCTGCGCATTGATCCATTTTTTATTCTGAAAATATACCATCGTTTTTTCAGGATCCGGCGTCTGAAGTACAACAGTATATCCGGGCTGAACAATCTTCTGATAGCTTTTCTGCTCTACTTCATTGAAATTATCATCATATCCGTAAGTGATAATGGTATCATTTACCTGTCTGAGATCGGCAATACCCCTCATATGGCTGATTCCGGCTGAATCATTGATGCTTTTATCAAAAAGACGGCTAAGATTTTTCATATTTCCGGCGTCCAGCCCGACTTCCAGAAAATGATTATTTCCCTGAAGCATTGCAATAACTGATGTAAAACCCTCTGCCCCTTCAGCATTTTTCACTTCAATTTCATCATCTCCGAGTTCAATGGAAAAATTACTGATCTTTTGTTCCGAAATAAAAGAAAAACTCCCTAAAGTTCCGTTGATGAACTGATCTGCCTTAAATTTTTTCTCTTTTGAAGCCATGAAAAATTCTGCACCACTCCTTTTAAAAGCCCTGTCAGAAGTTCCGAAGATACAGAAGCCCTTTCTTATTTTAATGAATACCTGATCTTTCTGATAAAGATTGTCTCCCTTATCTGTAAATTTCTGCTGCTTTAAATAGGTCAGGAATTTCTGTTGATCTTTGAGCTCAACTGCGCTGTACCACTCGGAAAATTTTGTATTCTTCAGATGGAAGACCTGCAAAAAATCGGGGATACGAATCCCCGAATCTTTTAAAGCGATATGTTCTTTTTTTTCTTCTGAATCATCAAACCACAATGACGGATGCCTTGTAAGACTGAAAACATACTGTCCCGCCAGTTTCTTCACATCAATTAAAACTACCGCATCTGCATTTTCCGGGACAAATTTTAAGGTTTTGTCTTTATAAAAAAACACAAAATATATAATGGCAACCAGTGGAATGAACAGCCAGACAATCAGTTTCTTTTTCTTCATTTATAATATTGGCGGCTTTTTATCAGCTTCTTTTATTTTATAAATTTCATCGAAAAGGTCAAAGAAATACATCAGACTGTTTTCAGAAGAATTTTTAATGTTGTAATCTACTTCTGTCTCAATACTGTTGTTTTTCACCTCTGTTTTATAATAAACTTCTCCCACATTTTTTCTGAACAGATCCAGTGTCTTTCTTTCTGAAGGGCTCTTGAACTCTCTTTCAAGGCCTATTAAAATCCTTTGCAGATCCAATCTTCCTGACAGCGGATACTTAGATGAATCCTTTGCCCATTTTTTAGAAACCTCAGATTGGTTTTTAGGGTTGATATTGTCTGTGAAAGAGGTAAGATAAACAATTCCGTCTTTCACAGTAAAGAACATCTGATCAAGATATCCGCTTCCCTTTTCATCTTTAAAGGCATAAAAATCACCTGTTTTGGTAAATTTCTTTGCCAGGTCCTTATTGGTCACCAGTAAATTAAAGACACGATTCCAGTATCCTTCATTTTCCGTGGCAAAGGCAAAGGTGAAGTTAGGAACCATTACCTCTTTCGTCTTTTTTACTTCTTTAGCATTATAATCTTCATCATATTCGTAATCTGTATAATCCACTGTTTTAGGTTTCAGCTCATTCAGAACGAAAATCCCGTTTCCCGGGGCTATTTTGCTGATGGCTTCTTCATCCAGAATAACCTTCATAGTTTCCATCACCAGCTCCATTTCTTTCTGATATTCTCCTTCTCCTGTATCTTTAAGCAGGTCATACATCATATCAAAAGACTTTCGTCCGTTGAGATTCATCACATAATATCCTAAACTTTTATCATTGATAAGCGCTGCCAGCTTTTTGTTTTTCTTTCCTTTATAAACCTCTGAAATACTCTTCTGAATACCGGAATCTCTATGCTGATAATTATTAACCAGCTTTACTTTGTCTTTATCAAAATACAGGTTATAGGCAGAATCGGAGTTGTATGCTCTTCCAAGGAACTTACTGAAGCTAAATCCTCCCATCATCTTCCCGTAAAATCCTTCATTAACCATTCTTCCGTAATCTGTATAAATAAAAACATCGGAATTAGGATCCCGGAAATTAAGTTTATCCTTAGGGACTTCAATTTCTAAATTTGAACTGAAATAGCGGTCGAATGAATCTTCCGCCAGTTTTTTCACAATCCTGAAGTTTTCCTTTCTGATAGAATCCTGCTCTTTCTGATAAGCTGAGTCTGCTTTTGCAATAGAGTATTCCTCTTCTTCAGTCATTTCATCTTCCTCTTCATATTCCGGCTGTTTTTTCTCTTCAGGGTATTTATGATGCTTTTCCAGATACTTAATATCCTTCTGAATTCTGGCAATTTCAGTATTGTTTTCCCTAATACTTTCTTTAAGGTATTTGATCTGCTGTTTCAGGTCTATTATTTCCTCTTTATAGTTAAAAGGTCTTTCCGGCTCTATGGCATACGCACTGTCTGCCACAGCTTCAGCTGTTGAATCTGCTACAACTGCTGCACTGTCTGCAACGGCTTCTTCTGCCCATAAATCCTTATAAGGTTTGGTATAACTTACAAGACTTAATACTGCGCGCTTATCATTCCAGGCAACAAATACATCATCATCCAGATCTACATAAGAATAGTTCTTTTTGTGAGATACTTCCAGGCCTTTTTTCTTTGTGGAATTAATAAACTCTTTGAATTTATCTTTATTATCTAAAATAAAATGAGCGTTATAGGTTTTTACAGAATCATTGAAGCAGGCATAGTGATACTGAACTTCATCGTATTTGATCCCGGTTTTGGAAAAGTCATTCCATGAAGCTTTTTCTTTGCTGCTTTTCGTTATTTCCTGCAATAAAGGATTAAATTTTTCCCAGTTGATTTTATTATTAAGCTGTTTTCCGTTGATTTCCATATAAAATACGGCTCCTTTAGGAAGCTTCATGCTGGTCTGTGCAAAAGTGAGCACAAAACCCAAGAGTAAAAAGGTGATCTTCTGTGTTTTTAATAGAATAGATTTCATGGCTGAAAAAGTATTTTTTTATTGAAAGATAATGGTGTTCTGCATCTGTTTTTTCTGAAGGATCAGATCTAAAACATCTGCTTCCAGTTTTACAGCCTTCTTGTTGGGAGAAAGCTGATAAGAGCTGTTGGATTGTGATTTTATAGTGTTTTCAAACTGCAGGACGGAAGTATACTTAGCATTATTGAATACTTCTTTATCTGCTTTGCTCATCTTATCGTAGTCAGCTTTAAATGTATTTACTTTATTTCTGGTAAACGATTTTTTCTCAAGGCTCTGTCCGTAAATTTGGGTAGGAATCATTTTCCCGAGGATATTCTTAGATTTTAACTGCTCCAGGCCGGCATTGATATTTTCAATTTTCTTAAAATTACAGCTTAGCTTAATAATGTAATTGTCAAAGTCCATTGTGGTCTTTACATTGCTGATGCCGGGGGTTGCTTTGAATATTCTGGCGGCCTCATTGATCTTACCTTCAATTTCAGATCTTTTCGGAACTTTTTTCCCATTAATCGTTTCCATTTTAGAGATGGAGGCCAGCCTCGTTTTGCTTTTACTGGCATTCACAATAATGGTGTATTCTCCTGTTCCGTCTGATTTTACAGAGGCCTTGTCTACAATATCAAAACAGCTTGTGAGCAGCATCAAAGGAAGCGAAAGCAGAAACAGCCTGATTACATTCTTCATAACTGGGGTTTAAAATGCAAAACTACTTAATTTTTTATCGGTTTAAAATACCGGATTCCATGGGTTTTTATAATCAGAAAGAATGTGTTTTATACTCTTCCTTTCAGATAGTCCTGCCTCAGATCTTCATCCAGCTTTTCAATGGCATATCTCAGGCAGGTTCTGGGCATTTCCTTATAATATTGGTTAAGGTAAGAGATCAGTTCCTGTTCATTTTTATTACCCATTTCCCGCAGCAGCCAGCCATTCGCTTTGTGCATCAGATCATGCGGATGTTTCAGGTTTTTGGTAACGAACTCTTTGGTCAGCCCATATGAGCCTTTTTTTATGTAATGCATCGTTCCCACCACGGCTATTCTTTTATGCCACATTTCTTCAGAATCCGAAAGACTTCTTAACAGGGCTTCCTTCTGATTTTCAAAAGCATACCGGCCTAATATCTTATAACAGCTTGAATCTACCAGATCCCAGTTGTTAACATATGGAAGATGTCCCAGATAAAACGTAATAATTTCTTCTTTTATCCTGCTGTCTTTTGTTTTTTCAAACTTACTGATCAGCATAAAAAGTGCAGTCAGCCTATGTTCATGATACTTTGATGAAAGCAGTAAGCTTAATTCTTCCAGGCTTATTTTATCATAATATTCTTTCGCTACAGACCTTTGATCCGGAACTTTCACCCCAAGAAATAAATCCCCTTCGCCATATTCCCCTTTTCCTGTTTTGAAAAATCTGGGAAAGAACTCGGCTTTTTCGGGAATGGATAAAACAGCTAAGGCTTCCTTAATCTCTTTAACGATAGTATTGGCCATCTTTAAAATAAAATTTATGATGAACAGGTTAAGTGATGTTATTAACGCTCTTCCAGAACAATGCTTTCCTGTTCCTCTTCTTCTTTGGCAATCTGTTTAGGATTGGCCACTTTAGCAATAGTAAGCCCCTGAACAACAATAGAAAAGACCACTACACAGTACGTAATACTTAAAATAATCTCACTGTATTCACTCTTCGGAATAGACATTGCCAGGGCAATGGAAACTCCTCCACGAATTCCTCCCCAAACAAGTACCTTTACGGTCTGCGGGCTAAACCGGGTTCTTAAAGACATGAATTTAGTAGGTCCCCAGATTGAAATAAAACGGGCCAGTAAAACAACTACAATGGCAAGAAGGCCAGGCAGCATAAAATGTCTCAGGTCTTTAATCATCAGAAGTTCAAACCCGATAAAGAGGAATAGAACTGCATTCAGAATCTCGTCAATCAGTTCCCAGAACTTGATCAGATAATCCTGAGTAACAGATTTCATTTTAAATCTTACGTTGAAATTCCCCATGAATAAACCGGCGGCAACCATCGTCAGAGGTCCTGAAATATGCATCTGTCTTGCAATAAGGTATCCTCCCATCACTACGGAAAGCGTTACCAGAACCGAGATAATGTAATCATCTACTTCACGCATCAGCCTGGACGTCACCCATCCAAGAAGAACCCCAAGCAGAATTCCTCCTCCGGCTTCTTTCATCAGTAATAATCCTATACTTTCAACTCCCAGATCCACTTCTTTTCCAATCGCCAGCTGCATGACTACGGTAAACACTACAACAGCCATACCGTCATTGAAAAGAGATTCTCCTGCTACTTTTGTTTCTAATGATTTTGACACTTTCGCCTGTTTCAAAACACTCAGTACAGCCACCGGATCGGTAGGAGAAATCAATGCTCCGAATACCAGACAATAGATAAAAGGAAGCTTAATGCCTACAAAGGGCAAAAGATAAAACATTCCAAATCCTACAACGAATGTAGAGATCACCACTCCTACTGTAGAAAATATCAGTACCGGGCGAAACTGTTCCTTGAGATCGTTGATATTAATGTGAATTCCTCCTGCAAATAGAAGGAAGTTAAGCATTGCACCCATCAGGACTTCCGTAAAATCTATGCTGTTCATTAATTTATTGAGGTGTCCGAATGTTCTTGGCAGAACTGTTTCCCCGAACATCACCAGAAAAATGGAAACCACAATGGCAATCACCATAATTCCGATAGTACTCGGAAGTTTCAGAAATCTGTAATTCAGGTAGGCAAATATGGATGCTAGCACTATTAATGCTGAAAATGAATAATATAACTCCACTAAGTGTTTTTTTATTAAATTTTACAGGTCTAAATAAAGTATTTTAATATACAGCTTTTGGCCGTCTTTTTCCCAGATATCGAACATTCCGTCTTTGGCTGGTTTGGATCCCCGGGTATAATCATTTCCGATGTTCAGGATATTCAGCAGAATATATTCATCTCCTACAGAATTAACCAGATACGCTGTTTTTTCCGATTTTCCGTCTCCGGAGCTCTTTATGCCGTTAGTTAATGTCCGGAGCTGATTCAGATGATGGACAAAGTTATTGCCGTCTTTCAGGGAATCATAAGCCCTTAGCAACACAAGAAGAACGTCAAGATTAGTAGGGTCTTTGCCATACAGCTCTCTACCCTGCCTGATGCAGTCTGCAAAATTATTCTGTTTAAAGGCATCCGCAAGGCTTTTAAAACGGTCATCTGTTGTCGGAATCTTATCATTTCTAAAATTCCTTCCGTAGTAAAGATGCTGGGCTTCAATGCTGTCCAGAGATTTTGGAAATCCTTTATACTTAAAAATAAGTTTCTCGTAATGGTAAGGAGAATCAGGATTTCTGAGGTTTTTCTCAATACTTTTTAAATCAATTTTTGATTTCTGGCTGAACCCAAAAACCGAAAACAGAAGGAATAAAAGGAAAAAGTGATATTTCATTAATCGTTGTTTTCTTCTTCGTCGTTATCGAAATACTCGAAAAGAAAATCATTGTAGGGGAATCTGGAAATATGAATCTTCATCACCTCATCGTAGATCATTTTTTTCATCTCGGGGAAATTTTCCTTTGTAAGAGCAGAAATGAAAACGGTTGGGTATTTGGATTTAGCCATCCAGGTTTTTTTCCATTCTTCTAATGAAATATTTTTCCGGGTAGACGGGGTCAGATCATCTTCATCTTTCTTCTCATAGCTGAAGTCATCAATTTTATTGAAAACCATGATCATTGGTTTCCTATGGGCATCAATCTCCTGAAGAATCTGGTTCACCGAAGCAATATGATCTTCAAAGCTTTCATGGGAGATATCCACCACGTGGATCAGTAAATCAGACTCTCTCACCTCATCCAAAGTAGATTTAAAAGATTCTACCAGCTGGGTAGGAAGTTTTCTGATAAATCCTACTGTATCTGTCAACAGAAACGGAAGATTTCCAATAACTACTTTTCTTACGGTAGTATCCAGCGTTGCAAATAATTTATTTTCCGCGAAGACTTCTGATTTTGAAAGAGCATTCATCAGCGTAGATTTTCCTACATTGGTATAGCCTACCAAAGCAGCTCGCACCATTTTTCCTCTGTTATTACGCTGGGTGGCCATTTGTTTATCTATGGTTTTCAGCTTATCTTTAAGTAAAGAGATCCTGTCCCTGATGATACGGCGGTCTGTTTCAATTTCGGTTTCCCCCGGACCTCTCATCCCGATTCCTCCTCTCTGCCTTTCAAGGTGGGTCCACATCCTTGTCAGTCTTGGAAGCAGGTATTCATACTGTGCCAGCTCCACCTGGGTTCTTGCATATGAAGTTTGGGCTCTTTGGGCAAAAATATCAAGAATAAGATTCGTCCGGTCCAATATTTTGACTTCCATTTCCCTTTCCAGATTTTTAAGCTGTGAAGGAGATAATTCATCATCAAAGATTACCGTTCCTATTTCATGCTCTTTCACATAGTCTTTAATTTCCAGCGCCTTTCCACTTCCTACAAAAGTTTTGGAATCCGGCTGTGATAATTTTTGAGTGAACCTTTTTTCAACTGTAGCTCCTGCCGTATAAGCAAGAAACTCCAGCTCGTCCATGTATTCTTTTAGTTTCTCTTCATCCTGGTCTTTGGTAACCAAACCTACCAAAACCGCCTTTTCATAATTATGTTCTTTCTTTTCTAGCATTAAATTCTATCTATGTTTGTGATTTTCACAAGATACCATTTTTCAGGAAAAAAAACAAAATCTATTTTTAATTAACTGCATTTTTAATGTTAATTTAAGCCTATAATAGTTCTATTTTATAAAATAACAGTAACTTTATGCTGCAATTTTCTGATTTTAAGACTTTTAATGTCAGAATTTAATAAAAACTAACATCTAACAGCTCATGACTCCCCATATCAGATGTATGATCATTGATAACGATGAACTGGACAGATTGGTTCTTCAGCATCATATCAGACAATATGAAAACATAGAAATTATAGCTTCTTTTGATTCAGCAGAAAAAGCAGTCCCATACCTTGAGTTTCCCATAGACCTTCTGATCTCCGAAACTTCTATGAACGGCATGGGTGGACTGGAATTCAGAAAACTGGCCCATAAAATTCCGGCCTGCATTTTTATAAGTTCCCAGCCCGAGCTGGCTGTTGCCGCTTTTGATCTCAATGCTTTGGATTTCATTACCAAACCTTTGCAGGCAGACCGTTTCCAGAATTCTATACAAAGGGTCTTTGATTTTTTTGAAACGAAAGAAAAATGTAAATGTTTTGATGCTATTCTCGGTGAAAACTGTATCAAAATAAAAGAAAACGGAAATATCTCCCAGATCAGAATAACAGACATTCTATATCTGGAAGCCCTGAAAGATTATACCCGGATCATCACCCACGAAAAAAGACACTGCATCCTGAATTCCCTGGGCAGCCTTCTTCACAAAAGCATCTTTTCCTCATTTGTCAGAATACACAGAAGCTATGCCATTCCCCGGCATCTCATCCGCGGAAAAAACTGCCATGAAGTAGAACTGATCTACAATATAAAACTTCCTATCGGCAGAACCTACAAGAACAATCTTTCTTTTTTTGACCAGTAAAATCCCTGAATACCAATATTTTTACTCAAAACCGGCGTTGGTCGATTTTTTCTGCCGTTGGTCTATTTTCCCAATATCCGGCTTTCATATGTGGTAATTTAGTAATCCCAAATTTTATTTGAAAAATGGGATAACCTATTAATAACCACAAAATCTCTTTATATGAAAAGAACATCTATTCACGGCTTCTTTCTCATTCTGTTTAGTCTTTCCATCAGCCTTTTAAATGCACAATCAGCCGTTCTTGCTACAGGAACAGATGCATCAGGAGGTGGAGGATCGGTTTCTTACAGCATCGGTCAGACCACTTATCTTTACAAAGGCCCGGGTGCCCAGGTCATAGAAGGCGTACAACAAGCCTATGAAATTACAACACTCTCTGCCGGCGAAACGGCAACAGAACAGGAAGGCCTTCTGCTTTATCCTAATCCCTTCAGGGATTACCTGTATATTGACTTCACTTCAGAAAGCTACAAAAACGCAGAATATCAGTTATTTGATGCTCAGGGCAAACTGATCAGAAAAGACGTTATTCTACAGCCCAAATCTGAACTCAATCTTTCGTCTCTTCCTTCCGCTATGTATATCATCCGGATCAACCAGAACGGAAAACATCTGAAAACATTTAAAATCATCAAAAAATAATTACCATGAAAAAAATATTACTTTCACTGGGGATCATGCTGGGCTTATTTATGAGCTTTGCGCAGGCTCCGGAAAAAATGAGCTACCAGGCAGTCATGAGAAATGGCTCCGGCCAGCTTTTAACCAATCAAAGCATTGCCGTAAAAGTAAGTGTACTGGAGGGATCTCCTGCCGGAACACTGGTTTACTCCGAAAGGCTTACCGGAAACACCAATATGAATGGCCTTATTTCTCTTGAAATAGGAACAGGAACAGTTCTCTCAGGTGTTTTTTCAACGATCAACTGGCCTTCAGGAAATTATTACCTTAAAACAGAAACCGATCCCGCAGGAGGCACCAATTATACAATCACAGGCACCAGCCAACTGTTAAGCGTTCCTTATGCTATGTATGCAAAATCTGCAGGAGGCGGAAGCGGCAACTTTACTATTCCTTATGCCGCTTCGGTAAATAATGCAGCAACGTTGTTTTCATTAAACAACGACGGAGACGGAGCCTCTCTTGAAGGAACAAACAATACAACCACTTCAAGCATTTCTGCAATAAGGGGAATTGTTAACAACACTGCTCCCGGTGGTTTTTCTTCCGCAGTCCGCGGGATCAATAACGGAACGGGAGGATTAGGAATTGGTGCATGGGGAAGCCAGAACGGAAGTGGCTGGGGAGTTTATGGTGTTACTCCCAACGGACTGGGAGTTTATGGTAATTCAAGCGCTAACGGAACGGGAGTATACGCCAACAGCAATACAGGAACAGGGCTTACTGCGACCAGTAATAACGGAATTCCTGCAAGCTTTGCTATTTTCAATAATGCTAATGCCAATAGTGTGCTTAATGCTTCCAGTGTAGGAAATGGAACGATAGTAAATGTAACTACAACAGGAAACGGAGCCGGAGTCAGAAGTTCAACAGCAGGCGGTTTCGGTATCCATGGAATAACCAGTGCCGTGACTTCAGCCGGGGTTGTGGGAGACAACAATGGTGGCGGAGAAGCGGTAGTGGGAAGAACAACCAGTGATATTGCAGGAGCCGTTGTAGGGCGTAATGACGGAGGCGGATATGGAGTACGCGGGTTTATTGCTACTAATACGGCAGGAACCGGAATCGGGGTTTACGGCCAGGTAGGATTGAATAACAGCACCGGACGTGCCGGAAGGTTTGAAAACTTTAACCAGACCAACCTGCAAAATACTTTTGAGGTGCAGACTAACGGAAATGGTAATATTCCGGACAATACCCTGGGCAACGCAGCTTCATTTCTTGTAGACAATACCAACAGTGTTGCAGCAGCGGTAAGAGGTGAGGTAAAAACCATATTCGGGAATTTTGGGGCTGCCGGTATTTTTGGAGTTTCTTCAGGTACCGGAGGGTTTGCCGGATTATTTCATGCATCTAATCCTGCCGGTAACGGAGCTTCATTAGTCTCTATTAATGACGGTAACGGAAATGCTATCACTGCCAACGCCAGCAAAGACGGCAATGGTATAGAAACTAATATTGACGGGGCAGGGAATGCTTTGTATGCCTGGGTTCCTTCTTTTGCAACAGGAAGAGCGGGAAAATTCAATATTTTCAATGAAGACAATAACAGCGATGTAATTACTGTGACAACAATAGGTAACGGAACTGCCGGAAACTTCAAAGTAGACCGTACTACCGGAACTTCAGCGGCTGTAAAAGGTGAAGTCAATTCAATTTTTGCCAATTTTGGCACTGCGGGGATTTATGGAGTTTCTTCAGGAACCGGAGGATATGCCGGCCTATTCTATTCCAGTAATGCAGGTGGAAACGGTCCTGCGGTATTAGCTTTAACTGAAGGAAGCGGAAATGGTATTACTGCCAATGCGGGTGGAAACGGTGATGGTATTGAGGCTTCCTGTGACGGAACAGGCAATGCTGTTTCAGGCTTCATTCCTAATTTTGGAACCGGTAAAGCAGGAAGATTTGCCAACTTCAATAACAACAACGGCCAGCCGGTAGTGCATATTACCACTACAGGCACAGGTTCAGGAATGCTTATTAATCATACCGGAGCTTCAGGAAATCTTGCGATATTCCAGAATTCCGGCACCAATATGGCACGAATCAATAAGGCTGGCCGTGGATTCTTTAATGGAGGTACTCAGACCAGTGGAGCCGACGTTGCAGAGGCTTTTGATGTAGAAGGCTCTGTTTCCGAATATGAGATGGGTGATATTCTGGTGATCTCAACCAATTCTGACCGTACAGTAGAAAAGTCTTCAAAACCTTACTCTGATCTTGTAGCCGGAGTTTATGCAACCAAACCCGGAGTGCTTCTTGCAGAAGAGCATATTGACTCTGATATTTCTGATAAGGTTCCAATGGGAGTAATTGGGGTAATTCCTACTAAAGTATGTCTGGAAGGCGGTAAAATAAAAAGAGGGGACCTGCTGGTTACCTCATCAAAACCCGGCACTGCCATGAAGGCTAATCCTAAAAAAGTCAGAATAGGACAGGTTATCGGAAAGGCTCTTCAGGATTACAATCAAAGCGGTTCCGGAAAAATTCAGGTATTAGTTAACATTAAATAATAAACGATCATGAAATCAATATATATTACTCTATTCCTCCTGATGGGTATCGGGGTTTATGCTCAGGAAAATAAGCCAACCTCCCCAACAGAAGACCAGACCCTTGCTTTAAAACAGATTAAGGAATTTGAATCTAAAATGATGAAAGAGGCTCAGATAAATGCTGAAAAGAAATCCTCACCAACTGCTCTTGTCTCTGAACAGGGATTGGAGGTGAAAAAGCAGGAGCAAAAGCCCAAAGCCACATCCGGCAATTCAGGAACCATGCTTCCTAATACCGCCAGCCTTGATGAAATAAAAAGATCAATCCCTAACAGGCAGGCTTCCGGAGGTAGTACGGTAAAAGCGCAAAATATCCGCAACCAGGTGGGATTACCCAATACTGCCACTTTAGCAGAGATTAAAAAGACTATCCCAAAAAACTGATAACCTATTTAGTTTTTTCAAAAAAGTCCGCAGTGTGCGGACTTTTTTTATTTCATTATATTGTATTGGTCCCGGCCGGGGCTACACTATTAGCTTACTCAGTCCCAGTCTGCTGCTACAAACTTCATTGAGTTTCCGCTCTCATCAGACAGCATAAGGAAATGCCCTTCTACGGAATATTTCGTCATTTTATCAAACTTTTGGATAAAAGCAGTTTCCAGATCCATATTCTGACACGCTTTCATTGTACTTCCTACTCCTGAAATCTTTATTTTTCCTCCATTTTTAAATTCGGAAGTAAAGAACATGCTATTGCATCCCATATGGGCTCCTCCCTGAATTTTTCCGTTCTTTATCTCTCCTGTAAGGTTAACTTCCGCTTTGTTTTTTATCAGCTCGTCTTTTGAAAACTGATCGAACGAAATCAGCATCCACTGTCTCTGAAGACCCGGATTTTTTTCAGGCATTGATGAACAATTGGTAACAACTCCCAGAAGTAAAACGGCAAAAAGTGCCAACAGTATCTTTTTCATGAGGGTTATCATTCCATTTTCATACCATTCCGGGACAGAATATCGTAAAAATTAGTAAATTAGCGACACAAAAATTATATTATAAAATGAAAAGACTATTTCTACTGTTCACCTTCTTGCTGAGCTTCGCTCAGATGAGGGCGGATGAGGGGATGTGGCTGTTAATGCTCATCAAAAGACTTAACGGGGTCGACATGCAAAAGGAAGGCTTGCATCTGACACCTGATGAAATCTATTCTGTAAACAATTCCAGTTTAAAAGATGCAATTGTAAGCTTCGGTGGCTTCTGTACTGGTGAAATTGTTTCTGATAAAGGACTTATTTTCACCAACCACCATTGCGGTTACGGTGCTGTAGCAGCCGCTTCTACTCCTGAAAAAGACTATCTTAAGAATGGTTTCTGGGCAATGAAGCAGAAAGACGAATTCAATGCAAAAGATCTTTATGTAAGATTTTTAGTAAGAATGGATGATGCTACCCAAAGAATCACTTCCAAGCTGAACAACAATATGACCGGAGCTGAGAGAAAAGCTGTTATTGATGCTGAAACGAAAGCTATCCAGGCCGAAAACTCGGAAAATGGAAAATATACTGTTGTGGTAAGAGATTTCTTCAACGGAAATGAATTTTATTATTTCGTATATCAGGATTATAAAGATATCAGATTAGTAGGGGCACCACCATCATCGTTAGGTAAATTCGGAGGTGATACTGATAACTGGGAATGGCCAAGACATACTGCAGACTTCACTGTTTTCAGAGTATATGCAGATGCTGCAGGAAACCCGGCAGAATATTCTCCAAGCAACACTCCATTGAAGCCTAAGCATTTCCTTCCGGTTTCTCTTAAAGGAATCAAGCCTGGTGATTTCTCCATGATCATGGGATATCCGGGAAGAACTAACCGTTACCTGACTTCTTACGGAATCCAGCAGATGGTAAATAAAGATTATCCGGCCTGGGTAGAAGCTTCTAAAATGGCAATGGATGTTATGAAGAAGTATATGGATAAAGATAAAGCAACCCAGCTTAATTATGCTTCTCAGTATGCTTCTGTAGCTAACTACTGGAAAAACAGACAGGGAACTATTGATGCGGTAGAAAAAAACGGAACGATTTCTGACAAGCAGAAGATTGAAAGTACATACAGAACATGGTCTATGATGGCTGGAAATGATATGTATGACGGTGTTTTAGAAAATATTGCAGCTTATTACAAGCAGGTTTCTGACAGAAATGTTGAAAGAAATTATGCTTCTCAGTTTACAAGAAATGCAAAATATATGAGCCTTGCTCTTCAGCTTGGTTCTGCTCTTAGAACGTATGCCACTCAGGATATGCAGGGAAGAATTGCTATGAAGGCTAAAACTGAAGCAGCAATCAAAGCAGCTTATGAAAACTTCAATCCTGCGTTAGAAGGAGAAATGCTGGTTGCCATGACCACTCTTTACCAGACAAGAGTAACCAACAAAGATATTGCTTCTGCCACGATCTTAGGATTAGATGCCAAGAATCTTTCTAATGTAGCTTATTCTTCAATTTTTGCCAACAAAACATCTGCAACGAACTTCTTACTGAACCCGGATGCATTGAAACTTGATGCGGATCCTCTTTGGAAAATGGCTAAAGGAATTATAGCGGATCAAAAAGCCGTTGCAGAAAGCTATGTGAATGTTGATGATAATTTTGCTAAAAACAACCGTCTTTTCTTAGCAGGTCTGATGAAGGCTATGCCTGAGAAAAAATTCTATCCGGATGCTAACTCTACAATGAGATTAACTTACGGAACAGTAGATAAGCTACCTATCAGAGATGACAGAAACTACTTCGGAGTTACGGATAACTATTATACGGATATGGCCGGTCTTGTAGGAAAATACAAGAAAGGTGATGAAGAGTTTGATCTTCCTCAAAGAGTGATTGATCTTTACAATCTTAAAGATTTCGGACAGTATGCTGATGCTGCAGGATATATGCCTGTAAACTTCCTTTCCAATAATGACATTACCGGTGGTAACTCTGGTTCTCCGGTTATTGACGGAGACGGAAACCTTATCGGTATTGCATTTGATGGAAACAGTGAAGCATTAAGCGGTGATATCGTATTCGAACCGGAATGGCAGAAAACAATCAATGTGGATGTACGTTTCGTTCTTTGGACGATTGACAAATATGCCGGTGCAAGAAGACTGATTGATGAGTTAAAGCTTGTAAGAGGAGAAAATACACCTCCTGATACCAAGACTAAAAATTCAGGAACAACTCAGATGCCGAAGAAAGAAAAGAAGAAAAAATAATCTGTTCTGATCTATTTTTGAAACCGTGAAAATTATTTTCACGGTTTTTTTATTTTTGATTTACAATAAATTATTATGGCAACTAAAGCAATAGAGTTTAGTGCAGTGATCCAAAAAAACGGTGAGCTAAACGCTGCATTTATAGAATTCCCCTTTTCGGCAGAAGAACTTTTCGGTAAAAAAGGTCAGATAAAGATCAGGGCTGTATTGGATACCGCTGTAGAATACCGCGGAAGTCTGGTTAAAATGAGATCTGACTGTCATATCCTTGGGCTGCCTCAGGAAATCAGAAAGCAACTCGGAAAAACATTTGGGGATGAAGTTATAGTGTCTCTTATTGAGGATAAAGAAGAAAGAACAGTAAATATTGCAGAAGATATTGCGAAAGTTTTCAATGAAAATCCCGAGGCTAAGAAACTGTTTGAAAAAATGAGTTACACGCACAAAAAAGAATATATCCGATGGATTGAAGAAGCTAAGAAGCCTGAAACCCGGGAAAGCAGAAAATCTAAAATGATTAACATGATCCTGGATGGAAAGAAAGGAAAATAAAACTGCCCAAAGCATGAAGCTAAGGACAGTCTAAAAAAGGAAATATTTTTTTTGATTGACGATCAGGCTGTCAGTACCGGTTTTGTAGGTTGAGTGGGTCCTGTGCTTACACCACAATCATTCGCACATGCTGTAACAGATGAATATTCACCTTTATAAACCCCGTTACAATAGCAGGCAAAACCTCCCTGTACAAACTTCATGTTTTCTCTTGTTAATTTTTTCAGATTTTTCATATTGAATTAATTTTTTTATGGCCCCTACTCTATCAGCTTTTCGGGAAACGCTTTAATTCCCTAAATATAGAAATAAATTCAATATAAACACTATTTTTTATCTGAATTTTAACGAGTTACAACTAAAAAATATTTACCCGCAAAAAATATAAATGAAAGCAGAAGCCTCATCATCTGCAACAATAAGCAGGATTACCGTGATTACCCATTCCAGAACTCTCTGTCTAAGCTTCTGTATTGGATGGCTTCTGAAATATGTCCGGACCGTATATTTTCTTCATCTTCAAGATCTGCAATGGTTCTGGCAACTTTAAGGATACGGTCATAGGCTCTAGCCGAAAGATTTAGCTTTTCCATGGCTAATTTGATGAGGGTAAGTGAAGCATTATCCAGGCTGCAGAAAGATTCAATTTCCTTCGGACCCATTTGGGCATTATAGCTGATATTCAGATTTTTATATCTTTCATTTTGAGCAAACCTTGCTTTCAGCACCCGTTCTCTGATGACTTCACTTTTTTCACCTTTCCTTTTTTCTGAAAGCTGCTCGAATTCAACTTTCTGTACTTCGATATGAATATCAATCCTATCCAGAAGCGGCCCTGAAAGTTTGTTCATATAACGCTGCATTTCGAGAGCCGACGAGGTATTATTCGGATCATCAGGAAAAAAACCGCTGGGACTTGGATTCATGGAAGCAACCAGCATAAAGCTTGCCGGATAATTGACTGTAAAGCGAGCCCTTGAAATGGTTACCTCACGGTCTTCAAGAGGCTGGCGCATCACTTCCAGAACCGTTCTTTTAAATTCGGGCATTTCATCCAGGAAAAGAACTCCGTTGTGGGCAAGGGAAATTTCTCCGGGCTGGGGATAACTTCCTCCTCCTACTAAAGCAACATCTGAAATGGTATGATGTGGCGATCTGAAAGGTCTCACTGTCATTAACGATGTTTCTGCTCCCATTTTTCCTGCTACTGAATGAATTTTGGTGGTTTCCAGAGCTTCTTTCAGGGTGAGCGGAGGAAGAATACTCGGAACTCTTTTAGCCAGCATAGTTTTCCCACTGCCGGGAGGCCCGATCAGGATAATATTATGTCCTCCGGCTGCTGCGATTTCCATTGCTCTTTTAGCTGTTTCCTGACCTTTAACTTCAGAAAAATCAAAAGGAAAGTGGGTAATTTTTTCCTGAAATTCTTTTTCTACATCCAGCATTATCCTATTGAGTGGCTGCCCATCATTGAAAAAATTAATGACTTCTTTAATATTTTCAGCTCCATATACAGCAAGGCCTTCTACAATGGCAGCCTCACGAGTATTCTGCATAGGCAGGATAATTCCTTTAAACCCTTCTTCTTTGGCCTGAACAGCAATGGGAAGCACTCCTTTGATGGGTTGAAGGCTTCCGTCAAGAGAAAGTTCACCCATAATGATATAATCATGGATGTTCTCTGCCAGAATCTGATCTGAAGCCGCCAGAATACCAATCGCAATACTCAGGTCGTAAGAGGAACCTTCTTTACGGAGATCCGCCGGCGCCATATTGATGGTGATTTTCTTTCCCGGGATTTTATAACCAACATTTTTCAGGGCCGCAGAGATCCTGTAGCTGCTTTCTTTTATCGCGTTGTCCGGAAGCCCTACCAAATGGTATCCTACTCCGGTATCAACATTTACTTCAATGGTAATTGTTTGTGCAGCAACGCCGTGAATGGCGCTTCCATAGATTTTGATCAGCATGGTGTGTTTTTGGAGTAAAAATAATGAATATGTTATTTTGGAAATCCCGGGTTTGGGCGGATGATATTCTATCAGGAAAAAGATGATGGGAAATATTTTAATGAAAAACGTCCCAAATTTTTTAAGTTAATGATGCAGGTGAGACATGAATACACCATGTTGTTTTATTTTGCGTATTTATTGTAAGCGGAGATCCCATGTGTTGTACAGTTTTTCGTTCTGCATCAGCCATCTCAGTTACGTTTCTTCCATTATATTTTGACGCGTCTGGATGATCTCTAAGCATAACCGCCCAAACTTTTGTTCCATGAAGCTTATTGTACTAAATGCGCCACATGATTCAACCCAGCACTCTAAATCCCTTGTTTAAAGCCATCCCAGAAATTTCCCCCTGCAATTGCCGAGCTGATTCCTCCACTCAAACCGTCATAACAATAATGGTAGTTTCCATTAAATTATTTTATTTCAAGCTCAATCCATTCTGATTCAAATATTCCACATCCATTGGGAAACTCTATTATATCAGCATACATTCTGGCTCTGTATTTGCCTGTTTTTTCTATGTTATTAAATTTTAAAAGATCTTTCTGCGTGATAGAGTAAGTGTAAGACTTACCTTTCTTTAAATTAATCAGTTTTTTATTGCATTGAGGGCAATTTATATCCTTAATAAATACTTTTTGCTTAGTAAATAAGTTTGTTTCCTCATCCAACTTTTCCAATTCTTTTAATTGAAAAAAAAACTTGGATATTGTATTAGGAACTTTTACTTTTTTACTGTCATTATTTTTTACAACCAATTTTATAGAATCATTATCAACTTTGAAATAATAGTCTAGTTGACATTTTTGACTGTAAAAAAGATTCATAATAAAAATTAAAAAGAAAGTTGCTTTTTTCATATTCTTATGGTCTAATAATTAGAAAAGGGAACTGTTTGTTTAGTCAACGATTAGCAAAATTATTTTTCTTCTTAATTTACCCTGAAATATTCTGATATTATTTATATTTAATGAATCCAGACTATCAAGCACTCATATTTTGTCATTCTTTAAATTAACGTATTTAATTGATCCGCCCATAATTCTATTGTTCCGGAATAAGTTTTACTTTACCTTTAAGCATTCCCTCATATATTTTATAGCCTTTATTTTTCAAACTGTCTACATATTTTTCGCAGCCATAGTAATACGGGGATTCTTTAGTATGTTCCGTTTCAAAGTCAACTATATAATCAGCGTCATCATATATTTTATACCAGCCTCTCAAAACAGAAAGGCGCAATACTGCTTTAATACTCTTTTTTGCCGGTATTATAAGAATATTATCCTTGCATTCTTTTTCACCCCAATCCGAAGGTTTAGACGGAGGGCGAAATAAATAAGGAGTTATTTTCATTCCATTTTTATAAACGTCTCCAAAGCCCATAAATCCACGGGCATTGATAACGTAATTTTTATTTGTATTATTAATAATTATAAAAGAATTCTTATGATATGAAGCAGGAGAATCATTGATCATAAATTCCTTATCCAAATAGATTTGAAAGTATGCGTCATTATTTACCAATATTTGAGATCCCACTTTTATATTGAGAAATAAAGCAATAATAAATATGGTTTTTAAAATCAGGCTTTTCATTGCGTACAATAAAGATTTTATTTTGTGTTACCAGGTTTGCTGTCCTGATAAAATTCCTGTAAACATTATAAAAAATAATCTGTACATAATTTCAGTATATTAAAATCTACCAGAATAAATACAGTAATTGATATGCTTAATAAGTTCCGGCCTTGATTTCCTTGAATTTATCCCTTGTATTCCTATTCCTTTTTATCTCAATAAATCTGAGCGTTCGTTTGTACTATCTCTGATTTTTTTTATAAGCATAAAACTTTCCTGAAAAATGGGTTTAATTGTTTCTTCAGGAAATCTATCCATTGGGCTATTATAACCATCATCCTGAAATGTAATTTGCTTTTTATCATTGTTTTTGAAATAAAAAGAAATAGTTGTTATTCTCTGCTTTGGCCGTATACTGTCTTTGTTTGTTGAATGAATAATATGATCATCAGATAGTTTTTCTAAGTTATTACTTACATAAATTTCTTTTATATAGTTTAAGCTCTTATGGGGAACAAAAAATTTATAACTTTTTAATCCTTCTTTTTTATAAACTTTTCCAATACCATCAGAAAGATAGAATTTATCCCCATTGTCTGTTATAACAATTGATTTTAAAATATCGTTTTTATCCTCCTTTCTGCAATTATTGTTTAATAAAAATAAACAACAGAATAAAACAAAATTAATTTTCATATTATTATCTTTTTAATCCCGTATTTATAAAACTAGGAAGTCTTCTCCAAGATTCTGCAGGATTGTAATTATACATGCCCGGGAAACGGTAAAAACTAGCATTAGTTTGATCCCCATATGCTTTAAAATATGCTACATTATAAGTTGATGGTGCATTTTCTGAACCAATAAAACCTTTCGCCAATCCCATTGCGTGAATAAGCTCATGAACAATATATACATTGCTAGAACCTGGCAATTCTATTCCACTTCTAAACTTTGCATTTGGAGCAATATATATTACAGATTTAGTATTATTGTCTGCAGTGGGAAAAGTTACTCCTCCTATTGCATGGCCATCACTTGTTGCAATTACATCTCCATATGCTCCCCATTGATAGCCCTGTGGCATATTTTTATCATTAATTAATACTATTTTTGTACTTAATGCTTCTTCAATTTTCTTTTTATTTCCAATATTTTTGTTTATATAATCATCCAGATCTTTCTGTGATTCAAATCTGGAAGACTCTGATTCCTCTCCAGTATCCATCCAATTATCAACTACATGCGCCACATGATTCAACCCAGCACTAATAATCCCCTGTTTAAAACCATCCCAGAAATTTCCTCCTGCAATTGCCGCACTGATTCCTCCACTTAAGCCGCCGGTAACAATCATGGTGGTTTTCATTAAATCTTTTCCAAAATTATTATACATCATTTTTCCGGCTGCTTTTGAAGCACCAAAATCTGTACCTAAGCCCTGTATGCTGCTTGCCATCATCGAGGAAATGGCTCCGCTTAATGCTCCTGCTCCAAAACTGCCTCCATCCAGCGCGGACATGACCCCGCCTGTATAAGCATGCATCCCTGCTTCAAATAAAGCTTTTCCTATCGAGACCGCTTCCCCAAATGCGGAAGTGGCCGCAGATCCAATACCAAAGCTTATCGCCCCGGAAACGGCTCCCATAAAGGCAGACTTTCCTAAGCCATACCAGATTGGTATTCCATTGATCATATTGATAATGACTTTCGTTGTAAGGGCAACGGCAACCCCAATAACAACCGCTACGCCCAAAGAAATTTCATTACCATCCAAATCTACGTATAAAAGAGGATTATTGTATACATAACCAAACCGGTCGTAATTCTGGGTATTGAAAGGGTCCTGAACCAGGTTATCCGGGCTTAGAAACTTTCTCATTACAGGGTCATACAACCGGGCATTCATATTGATCAGGCCGGCTTTCCATAAGTGTTCATGCCCTGTATATCCTCTGTCTAAAAACAGATCTCCTGAAGCCAGCTGCTGCGGATCGGTAATCAGCTGTCCTGAAGTATTGGTTAAAGCCTTCAGATTACCCCATGCGTCAAAGAAGCGTTTCTCTACTACAGATCCGTCCGCTTTTGTAATACCCAGAATACTTCCCAGATTATCACGGTGAAGGAAGTAATTTTTATCCTCTTCCAGTACCCCATTCTTTAAATATTCTCTTTTAATATAATTAGCTGAATAAGGATCTCCTGTTAAATAGGTAATAATTTCCAAAGTTCCACCATATTTTCCTAACTTTCTTGAAATCTCTATGGCAAAATCTGAGGAGTAAAACTTCTGTTTTCCTGTAGTGGTAGACTTCATTGAGTATCTAGATTTCAGGATATTATAGCCAAAGCTTATATTGTCATTATTACCCGTGATGGTATTCGGGCTTTTGAAAGCATTGTAGGTAATTGTGGCAAACCCTCTCTGGGTATTTACATTCTGGCCGTTGGCATTAAAATTAATTCCCTGAAGCTTATAGTCGCTTTCATTATAATTATACTTCCCGAGTTCTGTATTGGATGTTATCCTTCCTCTTTTGTCATAAGTATATTCGTTCGTTAAAACACCATTAACGGTCTCGCTCAGCAGCCTGTTCAGCTTATCATAGGTAAAGTCTTCCTTTTTACCGAACGTATTATTTCTGCGCCAGTTTAAAACTCCTTTGTTAACGTCATAATTATAATCTATATCAAGAGCAACATTTCCATTAGTGGTATTCTGGTGTTTGGTATTGAAAAGAGAAAAATCACCAGGATTATACTGATTGGTTATCGTATATCCGTTACCGTATTCCATTTGAGTAATTTTCCCCTGTGCATTGATATCCGACAGGTGCCAGATCATTGCTCCGGTATCATTATTATTCTGCTGAATAAGAACCCCATTGGCATCATATACATTTTTTACAGAAGAAACAGAAGTGTAATTAGAATTAGGTAAAAAAGTAGAAATATTTACCACATCCCCTCTTCCGAAGCTATCGAAAGTCGTGGATGAGGTGTAGGTAAAAGCAGGCGTTTGCTCTTTTTTACCTTTTATGCGGTAATACTGGTCATAGTAGGTGGTATAGGTGAATGTGTTTCCGTTACTTGTTCCTGTAATGGTTTCGGGAAGCTTTGTCTGGCCGTTATACGTGTAGGTTTTCTCAATATTGGTATTTTCGGCAGGGGTATTTCCATAGGTTTTCTCTGTAAGAGGCCTTCCGAGATCATCATAGGTATAAAGGGTATATCCTTTCGGGTTCGTTTCTTTGGTAATCCTGCTCAGCCCGTCATATTCGTATGTGAAAGTTCCGGCGGAAGGATCGGTCATTTTTGATTTATTTCCCCAGCCGTCAATTTCAAATTTTGTTTTTATCCCTTCATAATTGGTTTCCTTCAGGGCGCCGTTGGGATAATAGGAAAATATTAAAACTCCCCCATGGTCTTGCTGTCTCACTACATGCCCCATGGCATCCAGTGTTTTCGAAGATTTTTTGTAGCCGTCATCTACAGTTACTTTCATCCCTTCATAGCAGGTGGTAATCACTTTTCCGGTAAAAGCGATGTTTTTTACAGGCCGGCTCAGTTCATCATATTCTATCGTATTCCACTTTACAGGTTCTCCTTCAAAGGCGGATTCCGATATTTTTATTTTTCTCCCTAAAACATCATACTCTGTTTTTGACACCATCCATTTATTGTTTACAGACTGTGTTTTAGACTGAATTTCCCTGTCGAATTTATCGAATGTAACAATGGTCTCCACTCCTCCTTCCCTTTTCTTATGGAGATTGTAGACTCCTCCGGAAGAGACATCAGCGACGGATTTTGAAATGGTGGTTTTCTTTCCTAAAAAATCTGTTATATCAGTAATATTTCCCCAGGTATCATAGGTATAGGAAGTCGTTAATCCTAATGAAGATACCTCAGAAATTGTACGGCCTAGCACATTAATATTGGCTGTTGAAGACAGTCCGTCCGGGGTAATGGTTTTATTGACGTATCTGTTGGTGGCATCATACTCATAAGTGACAGTTTGTGGGGCAATACCGGTTACAGATACGGTCTCTGTTTTCGTATTTCCGGCACTGTCATAGGTGTAGGTATTGACTACAGGTGAAGCGTTGGGCTGATTTCCGTATTTCCTGGTTTCGGAAACATTTCCATTCTGAAAATAATCAGATTCGTCGCGGGTCGTAAAAGACAGACCGTCTTTATAGGTTGTATTTTCAACGGATGATATTTTACCATAGAAATAGTGGTTCCCGTTTGAAAATTCAGGTTTGTACGTATACTTTGATATGGAAGATCCCACACCGCTATAGTCCGTATAGGCTGTTTTTAATTTCAGATCATCATTTTCGTCATATTCATATTTTTTACTGATGGTAATTTTTTTAAGGTAGTCTTTTGAAACCTCATCCGTAGATAATATTAAGTACTGATGATTGCCCTTATCGTACTTTTTATTGGTTACCGTATTTTCGGTGAAAAATTTATTAATCCCTCCGTAGGTTGATTTCACCGTTACATTGTCCATTTCAGGATCTCCGGTCAGTATATTCCAGAAAACAGCTCTTGCAGGGTATTTATTAACATATTTCCCGTTTTTGATTTCAGATTCATAGGCATCACTGGTATATGTTTTCTGAAATCCCAAGAATCCTTTTCCTGTTAAATGCTGTATCCCGTTTTCATACCGGTATTCTTTAGAAAGGATCTTCCCATCAAAAACTGTATGTATTTTGTGAGCCATATACAGAACCGGATTGGCCTGATGGACGAAATAAGGATATTTAAAATCCTGTGCTTTATATAGATAGGTAGATTCGGTGTTGTTCGGGCTTGTAATCATATTCCTGTAATCTACCCTCTGCACGACATCTGTCCCATTATTGACTTCCTGAATCTGTTTTTCCAGAAAATTACTGTTGTCTATCGTAATATTTGTGGATTCTCCCTGATAGCTGAAAGAATCTCCTCCAAGAGGATCGTAAATATAGACCCCTGTTTTTGATGTGTTCAGGTAATCAAAATTGGTGGCAGAAACAATGAGTGATAATGGCGAAATTTTTTGATTCTCTATTGAATAGGTGGTAAGCATCTGGAAAGTTCCCCCCTGAAGGTTTTTATTTTCATAAAAATTCATCCGGTTGGTAATATCAGAGTTGAAAGTCTGATAATTCAGCGGAGAAGTCATCCGGGTTAATATATTGCTGAGATTATTAATGGGAACATTAGATAATGAACCATCCACATTGTATTTTGCAGATCCTATTTTATTTAATGTAATAATGTCTGAACGTCCGTCATTATTAAAATCAGTAATGATAATATTATGAGTGGAATACCTTGTATACGCGTATTCGTCCGGTTTTCCGTTCCAGAATTTCTGCCAGAAAGTAGATCTTTTGATGTAATTACTTTGCGACGGCTTTAAATAGGCAATTTTCTGCTGGGTATAATCTTCCTGGTTTTTTATGAAAGTTTTACCATTCCCTGTATACTTCCACCAAAGTAAGGCTTCCGTCTGCATCTGGAAATAGGTATTTCCCATCTTAACCCCGGAATTGTCATCCTCAGGAATCGCATATACTTTTTGCGGGGTAAGGAAATCGGTGAGGCCGTCTCCATTAAAGTCTCCTAAAAAAAGAGGGGTATCACTTCCAAAATCAGAAAGCGCCTGGTCAGAAACCAGGGCTCTTAAAGAATTGGCTGTGAAATCAATTTTATATACTGTCAATTTTGCTGTGTACTTATCTACCGTCAGTAATTCAGGCAGCCCGTCCCCATCGAATTCTATTGGATAAATATCTTTGTTATAAAGAGAAATTGTCCCTTCATTTAAAAGAACCGGGTTCAGCTGAACAGCCGTTCCTGAATTGGTTTTTCCTATTTCGGCCCAATATACACGGTCGGTTCTGTTCACATTATGGGATTCGATAATAAGAAAGTCCACAAGCCCATCATTATTAAAATCTCCCTGAACATAATTTCTCCGGGTATGATCTCTGGTATAGGAAGTTTCATAGCTTCCGGAAGAATAATTATCGTAAGGATCCGGCGGGATATAGTTTTGTACCTCTATCATTCCTCCTTTTAAAGGAACGGTTATCTTTCTTTCCTCTCCTGTGATCAGATTTTTTACCTGAAAAACAGCTTCATCTTTAAGCTGCTGGTTGCCAGGGTTATTAGAACTATTAGGATCTCCGGTTCCTGTAAAATTTTCATAAACATTAATCAGCTGGTCTTTTTCTGTAATTTTATTATTAAAATCCAGTACTTTTCCTGAAAACAACTGGGTTCCTGAATGGTTGTTTTCTATACTTAAAGGGAAAGATTCTGCGCCCGCCCCTACCTTTAATCCATATCCTCCAGCGGCTGACCTTATCTGGAAGACAGGCTGTATTTTTTCGGCATTGTCCCCAAGAAAATCACCCATTGTTACGCTTCCCAGGCCTGTCGCACTCCCCAACCCGCTCTGAAGACGGGACATGATTCTTACTGTTCCCTGATTTGCTGTATTATAATTAAAATTAAGGGGTTTTAAAGTCTCTCCGTTTTCGTTACTGACACTAATAGTCCGCAGACGTTCCACACTGTTATCTTCAATAAAATCATGTGACAGGGTATATTTCCGGTATAGCGAAGGAGAAGTATAGGTGGTTCCTGAATTGATTTCGTATAAAACCTTTGAGTTGGTATAGGCAATCCCATTCCGGTATACCTGAATATTTTTTTTCCTTGCTTTATATAAAAAATTAATATCAAATTTATCATTGGAAGGGGCTGTTCCTCCATAGGATATTTTTATAATATTAGGAATGTTGTTTTCAACCTGATAGGTATAATGAATCTCATTACTGAAAGCGTCCGAAAAAACGGAAATATAATGCTGCCCTGAAATTAATTCTTTATACTTTGCTATTTTTCCGTCCGGATACTGAATTACAAAAGAAAATTCCCCGGAAGTCTGCTTGGTGATCTTTAATTTGGAAAATCTTTGGGTAGCATAATTGGTTTCGGTAACTTTAATTAATCTCTGACCATCCAGGTAATAAGGATCTGTACTGTCAAACTGTACCCCCATGGTAATCCCGTCGATTTCTTTACTTTTCCCTCCCTGGGTAATGGAAGAAAGCCCTACGATATTCCAGCCCCATCCCGCCTGCCCATTAGCGCTCTGGCTATTATACGCCAGTGAGATATTAGGCTGAAAGCTATGTACTCCTTTTACAATTTCTATGGGCAAAATATAGGTAAGAGCACCGGCCTCATTAACATTCATTTCGGCTTTAACGGAAGGAATGAGTACATCGGAAGTTGTTTTCCCTAACGAACCGGAAGTTGTATTCTCCGCGTATCCGGCTGTACTGTACTGTAATGGAATTTCCTGAATTTCCTGCGCCTTCAGCAACAAAAAAGTTGAAAAAAATACACTTAAAAAATATAATTTTCGCTTCATCATTTTTACCATTTTAAGATGTTTTTAGACACGACCTGCCCCGTACTAAGTATAAAATTTGCGATAAACACTCCAGGGAGCTGATTCTGAAGGTTAAAAGTAGTGGTATTAACTCCTGCTCCGGGAGCAAAACCATAAACTGCTGTTCCTGATGAATTAAATACCTGGATATTATTTATTTTATTTAAGGCAGGCCCGTTCCATATAAGGGTTACATTATAGGAATCTGATGCTTTTGTAGGATTGGGAGATATAGTGATACTGTTTTTTATGAGTTCCAGCTCATCTGCAGAAAGCCCGGATGATCCGGTATCTGGCACATTTTCACTGGTGCATCCTCCTCCGGCAATTAAATTACCGGCGCTGTCATAGGTAAAACAGGAGCTTCCACCAGTCGTGTCCGATTCATTGGGAGATTGGGAAACTTTTTCAATAGTGACAGGACATGTCTTATCCACTAAAATATTAACGTTTTCGCTCCAGTCCAAATAGGAATAGTACTGCTGAAAATCATCCCTTACAATATCATCATAGCTCTGTGTAGCAGGTACGTAATTGGCAGCAAGCGGATTGGGTGCGGCTTCATAATTGATATGCGGATAAGTATCGGGATTGTATTGTAAAGAATTTATATAATAGAACTGGGAAGGATCCTGATAAATATTTTTTATAAAATTAGGGGCCGGCTCATCAATATACTCCCACATATATTTACTCTTATTAAGGAAATTGTAGCCATTAAAGGTATATCCTAAGGTTATTTCCTCTCTTTTATTTCTGAGGATAATATCATCCTGTAAGATAATCTGGTTTTCTTTTCCTGCTGTTGTACTAAAATACTCGGTGAAAGGAGTCGTATTGTAAGGTAAGGTGCTGTAGGCGATCACCATGAATTCGCCTTTCTTAATAACCTTTTCGGGCAGCCAGAACGTTTTCAGCAGATCTTTTATATACCAGTTTTTGAGATTAACATCTTTATCGCTGTAATTATATATTTCTATAAACTCTCCCCTATGATGTTTTTTAGCATCCATAATTTCCCAGGTGGGGGCTCCGTTTATTTTTTTGTTGAAATACAATTTTTCGTTATAGGGCGTATTGTAATATACTTCCGTAATCAACAACTGGGAGTAGAAAAGCTGCCCTGAAAGGAACAGGAGAAAACAAGCAGTTGATTTCATTGTCATAGCTTATTTATTAGTTTTTGTAGATTTTGCAGATGCACAGGTTTTCCGGAAGCCCTGTTCTGATTCATCAGGGCTATGGATTTGATGAGGGGGTCTCCATTTCCGAAGTATGGCTTAGGATTGGAAACCACATTCAGGATTTTGCTTTTTCCTTCCGTATCACCGTTTTTTGCATAATATTTTGCGATTAATACATTCATACGGTCAATAGAATGGGTATTGGAGGTACCAAACATATTCCTGCACTGCAGCATTATTTTATCCCTGGCCGCATCCGGCTGATTTCTGAGAATATCAAGTTTTATTTTCCGGGTATTGAGCTCAAATTTCTTATCAGGACTATCCACATCAGCTTCTAAAAACTGAAGCAGCGGATTGAGCTGTGAGGGTAAAGGAGTATTCTGATCTTCCGCTTTTTTCAAATGAACATCCAGCAATGCAATACCGGACCAAAATGTATTTTTCAAAGTATGGTTCTGGGTTTCAATACTGATTAAAAGATCAAATCTTTTCTGAAGTTTTGACAAATCCCGGATATATTTCAGAAAAAGAGGATCCTGCTTATCGATACCGTTATAATAAGCAACAGCCTTATTAAGAGCTTCCTGGTTATTTTTTTCTTTTCTGTACCTCTGCACAATCAAACTATGAAGTTCCCTGATATGTTGTTTTCTGTCAGGAGAAGCAGGTTTCGCC
Source organism: Chryseobacterium indologenes (assembly GCF_001295265.1). Lineage (GTDB taxonomy): Bacteria > Bacteroidota > Bacteroidia > Flavobacteriales > Weeksellaceae > Chryseobacterium > Chryseobacterium indologenes_A. The sequence continues at coordinate 287,448 of NZ_LJOD01000004.1, forward strand.
AGCAGGGTATTTAATTTTGTTTCCAGTTCTGAGTTAGAAGCATCTTCAAACCTTTTCTTGAAATTTTTATATTGATTTTTTCTGTGACTTTTTAAGGATACATTACTATTTGGATTCTGTGAATCGGCATTACAGTCCAGCAATCTTTTAATTTTAACAAATTGCTCCTGCAGGTTCTTATTATCCGGATGCTTTTGAACAAAAATTTCATATTTCTGCTTAATATCATCCAGTAATCTTCCATTAAAGTTAATCGCCTTTTTAATTTTTTTATTGCCCAAAGCCGCATTAAAGTATTCCCTGTACAGCCTTTGCTTGATCTCAAGATTATCAGGATTTAGAAGGAGGGCAGATTGGAACATCAATATCACTTCCCATTCCTTTTTTTTCTGGGCAAGCAAAACCTTTCTCAATCCGTCATAAGCCCGAATTTCATTGGGATACTGTAAAATGATCTGCTGGTAAATCTGTTTTGCCTGACTGCTGTTCCCCTGCTTTCTGAGAACTTTAGCATTTTTCAATAATGCATCCACATCAAGAGAACCTGTCAGGTTTTTGCTTCCTGAAAATAAATAATTGGGAAAAATTACGGAGAGTGCCCCTAGAGAGCCTAGTACAATAAATTTTCTTCTGGTTATCATTATGTTTTATTTAAAAAAGGGAAGACAGGATCTCACGGCCTGTATTTTTCTACCACGAAGGTTGTAAATTCAATTGTTTGACTTCCCCTTGATGGCAAATATAATATTTTTTTCATTTCTCACAACACGGTGGGTAATTTTGTTAAAAACATTCCTTTTTTGGGCAAATAAATTACATGTTTACAAAACTTTTATTTAAAAAAATTCTCTACAATATTATATTTATAGATAAAAATTTGGCTTAAATAATTTTATTTATCACACTTTCAGCACCAATTCTATTTACCGCTTATTTAAATTTCTCATTTCTCCCTTTCAAAATCCGCTGAAATCCGCTGAATAGCAAACTAACTCTCAACTCTACCCTCTTTCTATAAAAATAAATTCAAGATAAAATATAATACGTCAAGTTTTGGCGCTATGCTCTAATATCTTTGATTCAATCACTTAAGAGATTACACCTTATCAAAAGCGCGCCAAAAAACTATTTATTAATCTTAAAAATTTATTTTCATGGACAAGTCATCATGTATTATTAAACCTCCTTTTGTAAAGCTGGAGGATAAAGGAGAAGCATCAATCTTAAATTATAACCTGCCCCAGCAAACCACCTACAATTCTGTAAGTTATGTGGGGCTTAATATCCGTAAGGAATTATTTAAGAAAGAACAGTATACTCAAACACAGTCTACTTACTGGACAGCTATTGATGAAATAAAACAGCTCAATACACAGGGTATCAAAGAGGCCATCAAAACGGATAATAACCTTATTCAGAATTTTGCTGTTCTTGATAAGAACATTAAACTTCAGGCAACAGAATTATCAGCCATCACCAAAACAACTTTACTGAACAAGCTGCAACAGGCGAAAACTATTTCACCAGAGCTCATTCAGCTGCAGGCTGTAAAAAATGACGGGACAAGAATTGCAGAAGTAAAAAGTGTACTTCCCACCGTCAACATTAAGGATGTTGTAAAAGCAGAATTCATTGACGATGATTTAATTGCCCAAAAGCTATCCAAAGGCCTGATGCCTGTAGCCGTTGAACGTTTTTCAAAAAAACCCGAAGTATTGTATGTTCCAAGACCTAAAGAGGCCAATCCTACATTAAGTATGGTTTTACACCTTAAAATGGCTTCTTATCTTGGAGATTACGGGGCCGGGCAAACCGTTAAAACATTCTCATTACTTCCCGGAGAAAAAACAACCATCACCGTTCGCTCTTATCAGCACGATGAAACCAAAAAAGAACAGTCGCAAAATGTACTGGACAGTTACAGCGAATCAAGTGCAGACGATCTTCAGAATACAGTAGAAAAAGAAACCCAATTCACCACAGGGTCTTCTAAAGAGGAAACCACTTCAAAAACTGGTGGATGGAATGCCGGTGGCAGCATTGGTCTTAACCTTGGGTTCTTATCCATTGGCGGCGGTGGCGGCGGACAGGGAAGCAATACCGAAGGATCTACTTTCAATTCCAGTGTACAGACGCAGGTAAGCAATCTTGTAGGATCTGTAAGCCATCATGTATCCAAAGCAGACAGCATGCGTCAGATTGAAGTGAATTCTGAAAGCAGCAGCGTTCGTATTAATGAAAACGAAGAGACTATTGTCCGCGAGCTTGAAAACATTAATAAGAGCCGTGTGCTGAACTTTGTTTTCCGTCAATTATTACAGGAATATTTCAGTATCACTTATCTGTACGATGTTTCATTTGTTTATTATAATGGCTTCCCTGAAAGCAAGAGAACGGTAAAATTAGCTCAGCTTCCGGAATTGCTTAAAGAAATATTAGTGGATGACACTGCGGTAAATGAAGTTAAAAACCAAGTATACAGCTATCTGTGCAGCATTTATGATTTCCAGGGTACCCCATCAAGCTTTATTGAAAAAGTTGAAGAAAAACTTGGAAACTGCATCAATCCTGAAATTCCGGCAAAAACAACGTATTATGTACGTAAGCGAAAAGGTTTAAAGCAGGTTTATAAAGATAAATCGGTAGACGGGATTATTCTGGATGTTACCCACAGGGTAATGCGTACCCCGTCTCTTGTTGTAGATGCATTATTAGGCCAGGGAGAAGCACTGGATTGCTACAACCAAAACTTACAGGGTTCTGCTGTAGAAGCTGCTGAATTAAACAATGAGGCTTTAGGATTGCAGAATTCAGGAATGAGATCTTCCATGGAGCAATCTGATAAGCGTCTGGAGATAGAAAACCAAAAATGGGAACAGGAAAAAGAGCGGATCAGTCAAGCGATGAAAATTATTGATGAAATTGGCGACCCTGCCGAGAAAGCCAAACTGTACAAAAGGATTTTCTCAGAATGCTGCGATGTACCCCAAAGCGGAGGGTGCGGCTGTACTCCTGCTCCAGAAAAAGTATAAATAATCAATCACCTTATCCGTTATGGTGAAAGGCCATAACGGATTTTCAAAATCACATTACTATGGCAAATAATTTTAAAAACCCATGGGAAAGCAATACATGGGGGCAAGGCAGCGAAGAATTTACCCGATGGCTGCCTGAAGATGCCGCCTATTTTACAGGAGTTAATCCCAATACGGGTGAAAGTGCAAATGATCTTGATTTCTTTTCTCCTGAATCTCAAAACGGAAGCATTAAAACGATCTGGGATTATGATAAGATTAAAAAGAATTATCAGAAAGACGGACAATTGATATTAAAAAAGGAATATAATGCCGGAACATCAGGTCCTATGAAAGACCGATGGAAAAGCTTATTTGGAGAAAACACCTGCGCTATTAAACTCTCGTGGGCACTCAACAATGCAGGATATTATATTCCCGAGCATACAACCTCAAATAAAAGAAGTACCTGGACAGGCAATATCAACTCCAAACATCAGTATATTCTTTCTGCTGATGAAATGGGAACTTATCTAAAACAGAAATTGGGTACACCGACTCTTAAATCAGACGGACCTATTAAATCGGACGATGAATTAGACACCTTCATTGCAGAAACAAAAAAATGGAAAAGTTATGGAGGTATTATTTATCTGGACTCTCATAATTACGAAGAATACGGTGCAACAGGACATGTAGATCTGGTGTATGAAGATTCAGGCGGAGACGCCCGTATATATGGCATGGATGAAGAACTGGATAACTATATAGACTGGCGTAACGGAGATTGGTTTAACAGTGACTCTCAGCTAGAAGTCTATATATGGCTTCTGAAAGGGGAGAAACGTTAACTTTTTTATCCGGTTTCAAACTCAGTTATTATCTTTTTCTGATAATATCAAGAGGCTATCCCACTTTTGGAATAGTCTCTTTTCTATTTCATACAGAAGGTTTTCAAAGAAATAAGATTACCCTTTTGGGGTATTGCTTCAAGCCGGCAAAAATGCAAAATTTGTAATACTAAATACCTCTGTCATGAAAACTAAAATTTTATGTATGCTGCTCCTACTATGCATGTACAGCATATTTTATTCCCAAAAAAACACCATTTATTATGATTTTGAAAGATCCGCCTATTTTGTGAACAAAACTAATAATCCGAATCCCGAGCCCAAAGAATTAACCCCCATTCCTTCTGAGCTTAAGAATAATACAGAGTATCAGCTGAAAATGGTTAATATTAATCCGTTTTACTATAAAGTATCATTGCAGATCAAGCAGCAGGATAAGATCAAAGAAATTTTTGATTTCATTCGAAAAGCAATATCCGGAGATTTTACTCCTGATTTTCAAATCATGAAGGGAAGAGAAAAAGATTTAGCTTTTAAAAAACTTTATAATGAAGCAATATTAATAGATGCATTATTGAAAAATTCATATTTTTCGAAAGATATAGGAACTAAAATCGAAAAATTTAAAAAAGAAAATACTTTGTTGATGGCTTATCAACAATTCCTTAAATCTTTAAAAGAAGAAGAAGATAACTCCTATACCTTGGAAAATGTTCAAAAACTCAACACTCTTATGAATGATGTTTCTTATTTTGTTCATGAGAAGCATTCAACAATGGATTTGGGAAAATTTACAACCGCCGGTACCGATTATACTTTTGAGCTTACCTTCACTCCGCCTGAAGATACTTCAATTAAGCACTCTGAAAAGAAAGATGTGACCACTTTCACTTCAAAAAGTAAATTTAAGGCTTACTTCAGTTCTGGACTGTTCCTTGCCGCTCCAGTCAACAGTAAGTATTATGTATCGGATAAAAATGCAAATAATGCCTATACCATCAGGGAAGAAAACCGGGGCAAAATGTCTTTGGGAGTCATGACTTTAGCTCATCTTCTTTATAGCTTCAAGGATTCAACAAGCAAAATAGGCTTTAATGCCGGAGCAGGGATCGATCTGGATACACAGCTCAGGTTTCTGATCGGAGGAACCTTTATGACTAATAACATTACGTTTAATGCAGGTTACAACTGGGCTTTTAAAGAAGTTTTATCTGATAAGTTACAGCAGGATAAAGAATATACAGAGCAGCCTGAGGTCTCCTATAAAAAAGTTCTGAAAGGCGGATTCTGGCTGGGAATCAGTTACAGAATATTTTAATCAGACGGATCTATAAAAAATAAGCCGGTATCGGATTACCGGCTTATCAAGCATAAAAAAACTAACTCAGGATGATCATGATGATCTTTTATTTTTTGATGAACTTGTTTTTGTAAACATTTCCTTTCGTATCGGTAGAAAGAACGAAGTAATTTCCGGGAACCAGTCGGCTTACATCAATCGCTTCATTATACTGATGTCCGTTTTTCTTAAGAACAACTTTTCCGGATACATCAATGATAGAAACTTCATTGTAGGTTTTATCTGATTCTTTTCCAATGTACAGGAACTGGGCTGTTGGATTCGGATAAATTTTCAGATTGTTGTCTTTGGTTTTTGTTTCTCCTGTTCCCAGGTTACTGCAAAACTCAAAGTTTCCGAAATTCAGTTTGATAAAGGACGCTGTTCCTAAGAATTCACACTGATCCGGGCAATATTCTGTACAGGCATAGAAACCATATTCCCCGGATTCTGTAGCGGTGTAGGAATCTCCTGTTACTCCTTCAATCACACACCCGTCTCCTACTGAAGGCGGCGCAATACTTGGAATACATTTGTACCAGGTATGGGTTCCGTAGACCACAGGAAATGCATTACTGAACTGTACAGATGCTCCTGCGCAGATGTTGAATTCCCCGTCTCCTATCTGTTCAAAAGTTCCCGGGGTGAACGTACTGATCATGGAAGGAAGTCCGTAAACAAATCCATCCGCCATTATCGCAGGGCTTTCTGCTGAACAGTCTCCCTGGGTTACTGCCACTTTAAAATAATAAAGCTGGTCGTCATTCCCATTGATGGTAAGCGTTTGTGACGTTTCTCCCGGAATAGGCTCCCAGGGATTTGTATTCGGGGTCTGCCAGGTCCAGGCCTGTTTGTACCATTGGTAGGTATCAAAGGTCTGCGTGGAAAGGACTTCCTCTTCCGTATTACAGAACAAAATCTTGTCCGGAAACTTTACGCCAAGCCTAGGACTGGTGATGGTAGGATTACACTGGGCTTTTATACTCATGGCACTGATGAATAGAAAAGCCAAAAACATTAATTTTGCTTTCATATATATTAAATCGTTAAGGGTTAATCAAATAGACAGATCAGTCCAGCAGCAGCCTGACCCCGAATTTTATATTAAAGTGCAGGGGTTTTTCTTTATAAATGGTATTCAGTCCGCTATCCTCTTTAAAGTGATAACCTATTCCCGGTTCTGCATATATTCCGAATTTATCAATCACCTTCAGTTGAAGTCCGGCTGCCGTATTGACTGAAAACTGTATTGGTTTTGAATCAAGCCGCTCTTCCGAAGTTTCTTTTACTTCATCATTGACAATATATTTTGTTTTGAGGCTTCCAGCCACCGGTTTTTCTGCAAGCATTCCTCCGGTAATGTATCCTGTAAACCGTCCTTTTTTCACCACATTATAGTTGACCTGTACAGGAATACCTATATAATGAACAGTCTGCTCTCCTTTGATATAGTTGGAGCTTGTTCCGGAATGAAGTTCAGACGAAAGCTTGGTATAATTCACTCCTGTCCCTATTCCCCATCTTTTTCCGAGGTTATAATACAGGGAAAGGCCAAAAGTAACAGGAATCTTATGTCTTATCCTTGCTTCCACTTCTTTGCTTTGATTGGCCAGTAAAATTTCGGTCAGCGGATCGTCGTCAGTACTTGTAGCACTCCATACCTCATCAACAATCATTGGATTCCCGTTCATAGAAGCATATCCCGAAAACTGCTGTACGGAAGAATTTGATGAAGCATTTCCGGTCAGCATACTTAACATCCATGATCTTCCGGAGTGTCTGGTTGAATTCACTTTACCACGATCCGCATATTTTTCCGGTAAAGATTTTTCATCAGGAGCAGGGGCTTCATTCTTTATTTCCTTTTCTTCTTTTGGAACAAGAACATAAGTCTGGCCGGGAATCTCCTTATTTTGCAGTGATGTTAAGTTAAAAACATTACTTTTTTCTTCCAGGATTTCTTTATTAATATTACTTTCAAAAGTATTTCTTATCCCTTTCCCAGCTCTATTTTCTCCTGCAAGGATCTCTTTTGAAGCATTATATCTTTCTCTATTTACAGCATTGATATTGAGGACGGCAGCCGGAATCTCTGATGGCTCTGATTTTCCTGAATTCTTTTGATGGTCTTTATTTCCGGAACCGGTCACGTTCCTACTCTCTGCTGTCTCTGCATTCATATCCAGCAACAGTTTTCCGGTAAAGAATAACAGAACAACTGCTGCTGCAATTCCTGCTGTGCGATATAGCCATGCTTTATGACTTACGGCAGCAGCTTCTTTATTTTCTCCTCCATTTTCTGAACCTGATTTCAGATTCACAGGAAGTATATTATCATTCTTTCCTGAGAACAGTTCATCCCTGATATCTTCCCACAGCCCATCCGGAACATCTTCTTCATGGTCCTCCATCCTGCTGCGCAGATCATTGAGCCACCGGTTATTCATATTGTGCTTTTTTGGACATTTTAAATTCTTTAATTTTCTGGGCCAACAGGCCTTTTGCCCTGTGAAACTGTGAAGCTGAAGAGTTTTCTGCTATTCCCAGCAGCTCCGCAATTTCTTTATGGCTTTTTTTCTCAAATACATACAGGTTAAAAACAGTTCTGTAGCCCTCAGGAAGAGATTTTATCATTCTCATTACCTCTGTTTGCGGAATTTCTTCCAGGCCAGGTTCCTCTTCTTCCGGAGTATCAGGAAAATCAGAGGTACAGACTGTTTTCTGAAAACCGGAATTCTGCCTGATCTGTTTCAGCGATTCATTCACTGCAATTCTTATCATCCATGCCTTTAATGAACCTTCTCCACGGTATTCAAACGTGTCTATTGACCGGAACATTTTAATGAAACTGTTTTGCAGAACATCCCTTACATCATCTTTTTCTATAATATATCTGGAGCAGACCCCGGACAGGATTCCGGAATAGGTTCCGAAAAGCTCTTTCCAGGCAGTTTCTTCTTTTATCAGAAGGCGGTTAATTAAAATCTGCTCCTTGTTTTCTTTCATGTATGGCTACAGCGTCCGGCTTTTTAAATGGTAGGGCAAAAATAGACTGGATCTTTTAAAAAGAATCCATCTATTTGTTATTTCTATTAATTTTTCAGGTGATAAGGAAAATTATAATAAATGATTTCATAGGGATCTAAATCTGTTCCGTCTACTGTAATTTTTTCAGCAGTCAGCCCAAATCTCAACGACCGGTCCAGGCCTGCAAAATATCCTTTCTGTTTAGCTGCTAATGTGACCACAGCATTTTTACTAACTCCGTCAACAGGAATCCGAAATTCCAGCTTTTTGGGAGTAAAGGTCAGCTCTATGACATTTTTATCAAGATACAATAGGGAAGAATAATTCAGATTATATTTCACTTTTCCAATGCTTACCAACGCTGCTTCTGCTTTTATAGGATCTTTTATTACTGATTTTACAATTTCTTTCACCGGAAAGTCGACAAATGTTATGGTATCTTTTTTTGTTTTAAATTCTATTGCCTTTTCTGTTCTGGAAATTCCCTGAACGGTAATCAGCCTTCCCCTGTAATTCCCATTAAGATCTTCCGTCTTTACGGGGGGAACCTCAATATCATTGTCATCAAGACAGGAGGTAAACAGGGTAAATATCACTCCTACGGCTAAAATGGCCGCAAAAAACTTAAGTACTATTAAATTCTTCATTACATTATTTTTTGCTGTATTAGACATTCATTATTTTGAGTACTCAATAGTAAAACCCGGCTTTTGGAAAATCTTGCATGAAATTTCATGAAAAAGAATAAAAATAACAGCAATAAACTGATTTACAGTTAATAAAATTTCAACAAAAATCTTACAGCCCTGATCATTTCTTTTGAAATACAAGATTTTGGGTTTCCTTTCCTCCTTGTTTACCTGATCTTTATTCAAAAAAGCCTTTTGCACACTTCGCTATACCTAATTTCAGGGAGAATAAAAATCCTTATTTCTCTGTATTGTTCAGGCGGGTCATCCAGCACTACATTTGCCGAATCAACATTCAAAAAAGTAGTATTATGAAAATGCAAAAGACAAAACAAATTATTTTCAGCCTTCTTACTCTTGCTATTACAGGTACCCTTTCAGTAGCATGCAGCAAAGATGATGACCACCCCTCTGAAGCGAAGGCCAATATGAAAATGACCATTACGATAAATGGAGCAGACCCTAACGATCAGGTGGATTTCAGAGTAACAGCAGGAAATCATGATGCCAGCCAATACGGCTCCCCGGTATGGAAAATAAACGGTGTTACTCAAGGAAATGAAGACGATATTATCCTGGGAATAGATGATTTCACAGGTTCCACTCAAACCTATGTTATTGAAACGGTGAAACCTTTTAATTTTGGGAATTTAAGTGCCCATGTTACCAATCATGACGGAGGCCCTATTGCTGTGAGCTACAAAACTGAGGTAGGCGGAAACGTGGAAACCAATGTAACCACAACGGTAGTTGCCGGACAGAATCATAATAAGAATTATACATATGTAGCTAAATAGGATTTGTTTCGCTGAGAATTAAATCGATATCAGATATTTTTTTGCTTAATAAGACCGGTAGTTTAAGACTGCTGGTCTTTTTTATTTTCTCTAATTTAAAAAAAACCAGCATGGTTTTCATGCTGGTTGATTTAAGATCTATCTCTAGGAACATTTCATCAGCTATCCTTGTAACTAGAATAGTGTCATACTCTCTATAAAGTTCTATGCTTTTAAAGCTTTCGTTGCTTTTTCTTTATTTCTTTATCTGTCATCCCTAAATAGTCCCTTTTTTACTCTGTAATATTTTTAATTTGCGGGTAAAAAAATTTCCCACAAATCACTCAGATTGCACAAATTGTATGGATATTTTATTCACTCACGGATCTCGCAGATGACGCAGATTTTTACTCAGCATTAATAAAAATTGCTAAAGCTTAACAGTCTTTTGTGCCTTTTGATTTCAACTATATTATTATCTCACGAGTGGTGTCGGAAATTAATTTTTCAAGCTAAGTTATTGACTTTCCTATATTTATTTTCATAGACAATTCATACCTTCATCAATTATTATTCTTAATTTATCTACTTCTTTCTTAGATAAGTCAGTATTTAATACAAGATCCTTATCCGAATTCTGCTTTCCGGAATTGGTTTCCCCTAAAAATATCCTTCTCCATTTCGCTACAGAATTACGGCTGAGACTGAAATGTCTTGCCAATTCGCTGTTATTCATGTTATTTTCTTTCTGATACTTCAGGATCTGCAGTATGGTTTGTTTATCATATGAGCGATGTTTCTGATTACCGATGAGTGCGTCCGGCATTGTTTCTTTAGTAAAAATCAGCTTATTAAGCTTAATGATATCCATTGCAGACAGATTTTTTTTGGTAAGGATAGATCTGCATTTTTCTTCTTTATCAGGATATTTTCTGGTAATAATATCATTATAGATTTTCTGGTAGTTTGGTTTTATATATTTTTCCATATACTTTCTTAATGTTTTTATGTTGTAGTTTTCCGTTTCGGAAAATCAGGAACAGAACCGTTTTCATACCCCACCATGTCCTGTTTATTTCGTAATACCAGATATCATCCGGATAAAAATTGAATCCGTGTCCAAGTTCTTTGATGACTTCTTTTTTAGAGAGTCCCAAAAGAAATTCTTTTTCATACAGTTGCTTGTCTGGTATCATAAATTCCGGAATTTTTAATTGGCTTATTTTACAGATCGATTCTGAAATGACAGTCATAAATGATTCCCTTACAGGTAGAAATATGCAGCCGTCTTTTTAAAAGGCCAAAACAATAGCGCTTTAATTCAAAAGCATATCTTGAACTGTACATTCTTACTGTTTTTTGCCCAACAAGTTCTTCGGCCTCTTCGATTGTTTTCCCAATCAGCATCATTTCAGTTAATATCATTTTATCCTTGTTTTTTGTTAGCTGGCCGCTCTGCTGCTGTATTTATCCATCCATTTATACAATGTGGTCTTGGGTATTCTATATTCTTCTATCACCTGATATCTTGTTTTTTCTCCTGTGAGGATCAGCTCCATGATAAAATCAATAATCTCTTTTGTATAAATATTTTTTCTGAACTGTGGAAGCTCTGATTTCTTCTTGTCTGTAGGTTTGCTCAGATTAGCGTTGGCCGGAGGAGAATATAGTATAAGATGCTGTGAATACACCCTAAAAAAATCGTATTCCAATAACTTGCTCCATTTTAGCATCAGATCAGAGGGCATATCCTGCTGCCGGTACATCACGTTCAGTTCATCTTCCGTACACTTTAAAAATCTGCATATTCTGAATGTATCAATCTCACATTCTGCCACTCTTTTTTTTACCAGTTTTCCAACATGGATGTTTTTAAAATCAGTATTCATTTTTATTCGTCTTTTTTATACTTTCCAGTGAATCTGTAAGGTCTTTCATTTGTTTATCATTAAACCCCGCTATTTGAAGTTTCATTTTGAGTCCTTTTCTTTTTTCAGTATCCAGCACAATAACCAGACTGGAAACCATCTGTTTTTCTTCAAGGATAAAATCTTTAAGGTACTGTCTCGGAAACTCAGCAAAAGGTGAGATCTTTTTTCGATGGTAAAAGGGATGAAACTTTTTAATCGTTATACATTCCCCTGAAAATTCATATTCAATACATTTAGCTTTTAAGAGCAATCTCAGCAGGATTACTCCCGTAGTGAGAAGGACAACTTTAACAGCTGTATTCCAAGGTGTGCAGGCCAGGGTAAAAAAAATAACAATGATCATGGCCGCCAAAACCTTTATGACGACCTGCATTGTATGAAAATTATTAATTTTTATCATTTTTAAAATTTGTAAAAGCAGCAGAAGAGAGCTATTTCTATCCCTCATTCTGCGGCTCAAAACTAAACTGATGATTTTTATTTCCAGTAGCTCCAATTCACTCCATCATATACTGCCAGCATATCAGAAGCGGGGTCATATACCATAGTTCCTGCCACGGAGCTTTTCATGGTCAGATGCGGATTGGCCACAACAGGTAAAACCATTGCTTTTGTTGTAGATTCCAATACCAGAGTTCCGGGCTTACTTGTAGAAGCTGCCCCGATGATCACTCCGGCCGTTGCAGCAGCATCTGTCCCTGCATTAGATAAAGCATGAAGAGCTCCCTGTCCCTGGTCCGTAAGCGAGGTCCAGCCTCCGGCGTTGTTATTGTTTTTCTCTTCCCACACTTCAACAGCCTTATCTGCCGTGTTAAAAATAAATGTCCCTCCTACCGCTCCGGGAGCCGAAGGCACTGAAGGCAGAACAATCCCTTTATTTCCCGGCCCAAATTCTACAAGTGCGCTCGGGTTCGCTACATTATCTTTTCCAAATGCTACCTGAGCCTTCATATCATTGAATAAAGCTGCAGAAAGCATGGTTATGGATGTTATTATTATATTCTTCATTTTTATTTCATTTTTATTCGTTAAAAAGCTGCCAGGATATTGATTTCCGCTATCCCGGCAATCTTTAAAAACTCAATCACTTATTATTCGTTACAGCCCCTTTTGATACAGTTCCATCCGGTACGGGAAGCATCTACTCCCGGAGCCGTTCCCCTGTATAGCTGAACGCATTTTAAATCTGTATTGTAAATCACCATTCCTTCTACCGGAACCAGAGCATTTCTCTGAGCTGTTGTCATATGAGTAATCACCAGACCTTTTCCGGCACTATCCAGAACAAGCTGCCCGTTCGGAACATTTTTAGGCCAGTTGGCAGCGGTAATGGATGGTTTGGTAAGAATTCCGATCTGGGCATAGCTGTCCGGTGTACCTGTTGCTCCCGGCTTGATACAGTGGCAAGGCACGATTTTCTTTCCTGATCCGTAACCGGTCATATACGTAGGACCAACCACTACCTGTGTTGCTGTAACAGTATTGGCAGATGCTACATTCCAGGTTATTGTATTAAAGGATGCTCCGTTATACAATTCCAGAGGGAATAACGGACCTCCTGACGTCTTACTTCCAAATAATGTTACTGCTCCTGTAGCACTGATATTAACTCTTACTGAAGGGGCAGATGATGTTCCTATGATCTGCCAGATTTCAGGTACTCCTCCTGATCCGTACACAGATCCGTCTGCAAAACGTATGTTCGGAACTCCGGTAGAAAACTGAATTTCCTGCGTGGCAAGCTGGGTTCCGTTAATATTAAGGTTAAAGGAATTATCAAGCGTATAAATATCGAAGACAAATCCGAAATCAGTTGCAGGCTGGGAAAAAGTTACCGGTTCCCCATCTGTTGTACTGAAAGCATTGCCCTGAACATCTTCCGTACAGATAGGTGTTGGAGAAAACATTACATTACTGTTGTTCAAGAGGTTATTACAATTACCTCCTAAGCCGTTATTGGCACATTCATATTCTGCATTCGTAGGCGGAACTGACGGGTTAGGATTGGTTGCATCCGGGTCAGTTACATCATTAGGACGGAGAATTCCTGCTTTTACCATTAAATTTCCAGGGGTAGCAGAGGCCGTTACCGTTACGGTAAACTTATAGGTAATCTCACATCCGTTGGGTAAATTCAATGAAGATGAATAAGTACGTGTCGCAGGATTATAAGTTATTGCTGCCGATTCACTTCCGCATCCGTTAGCTGTGAAAACAAAAGACTGTGGATCCAGACCCGGCGGAAGGGTAAAGGTAAACGGAGCCCCTGTAACACCGCTTGGTCCATCGTTTTTAACTTTTACAGTATAGCTAAGTAACTCTCCAACAGATACTGCGGATTTATCAGGCATTACCTGGGTTACTTTTAAGTCTGCAATTTTTACTTCTACCGTAGCAGCAAGTGTCGCAACATTTCCTTTAATGAAAGTCCATGTATCAATTGACCTTACATCCCCGAACAGCCCGGAGGTTCCTGTTCCTCCTGTTCCCCAGATATGCCCGTTACTTGTACTGCTGATTCCCGCACTGTTTACCGGAGGCAGATGGGTATTGTTTTTAGGGTTGGAAGAGGTACCGGTACTTCCGTTTGGAATATCAGTATCATTCCAGTAAACAAGATCTGAAACCACATTATTCAGGTTGGTATAGTCCAGCAGCTGGATAATTGTTCCGTTTCTGTTATACTCCATATCAATGAACGGGAAATGAACTTCAGCTCCCTGAAGCTGTACCGTTACTTCTGCCGGTATTGAACCTGTTGGCAGAGGGTTTCCGGAACCGTCTTTTCCATCCCAGAAAATAGAATTGGCCCCGGCTACAGAGGGACCGGTAAGGATACGTGTAACAAAAGCAGCCGGTGTTGCTGTACTTTGAATCACAATCTTATACTGCCCCGTAGATCCTGCGTTAAAGTTAATATATCCTCCTTTTCCACTGAACTGTGCAGGTGTTCCATCAACACCTACCAGCTGTACTCCTGTTACATCAGGTACAATTACTGTACTTTTAAGCCATGTAGATCCTCCGGGAACAGCTCCTGGTGATGTTGTTGGTAAATCTGCCGCAGGAAGACTGTAAAAAAGTTTATGAGTGATGTGCTTAGAAGTATCGGCTAAGTTGGGATTATGTGCTTTTCCTGTTAAAAAAGCGGTTGTGGACTGGTCAAGACTTTTATAAACAGGATTTTGTGTAGTAGGGTCTATAAATCCGTTGTTATTTGCATAAAAAGTGAAATACAGTCCATTATTTCCATTATTGTTTACTCTATAGGTATATCCGTCTTTTGTCAGTACATATACCAATCCATAAAATCCATCTGTATTTGCAGAAGAAGTCCCGTTGGAAAGGTTAAGGATGTTTGCATACACACGTCCTTGTACAAATCCTGTATTACTTGTATTAATAACAGAAACATCCCATGCTGCAATTCCTGCATTGGTACTGCTCTGCGTCCAGTTACTGTCTGCACTTACTGTTGTTGAAGGATCTGTTGCTGCACGTCCCACAAATTCAACACGGTAAATACCTGCTTCTGTTACAGAATGGTAGATTGGTGTATATCTGCTGCCTCCTGTCTGTCCCGATAACTGTGGCCCTGCAAGCTCTGCAGCTCTGCTGGAAATCTGTCCGCCGGTAGTATTGTTAACAAGCTGCGTTCCATCTGGAGCAAAAAGGCGTATTCTTCCGGTTCCTCCGTTCTGTGCACTTGAAGCCAGAGTAATAATTTCTCCCGGAACGGCATATACATAATGAGTTCCTTCATTGGCAAAAGGCCAGCTATCTGTAGTAGTGGTGCTTGATCTCAAAAATGCCCTGAGTCCGGTAGCTCCTGACGGATACAAATTCCTGGAACCGTCAGCCCAAACCCATCCGCTGCACAACAGGCACATAAAAGTTATTACAGCTCTAAACTGTAGATGATACTTCATATTATTTTTCATTTATTCAATCATTTATTATTTGTTCATTTTCAGATTCAGTCATGAACTTACCTGTGCTTCTGTAAAAGAAGCATGAGAATTCTATTTAATACGTTAAAAATCAAACGATAACAGGAGGAGGCCGGATGGCATGAGACTCAGAAAAATGATGGTCTAAGAACAGATCATCCCATCTTCCGGAGACCATGCTGGTTTTGTAAACATAATTCTGAACATAGAGCACATCTGAAGATCTATGACATGCAGATTTTATTTGGTTTTCTCCTGCTGAAGCGACAAAAAAGATATCTTTCCCGCCAGGAGCAGACCAATCATTTCCAGAAGAAGAATTTTTAGAATACAGAATAGCTGTAGCTTTAACCCTTTCTGCTTTTGCCGTCTGCTTTGTTTCTGAAGATTTTATGCTTTGAGGCTTTTTATGAGATTTGGCCTGTACTTTCTTACGGTCTTTAGAGATCAGAACCTGTTTTATTTTTATGTCAGGATCTGCAATAAAAACAATTGTACCTTTGGTAACATATATTACACCTGCTTCTGGACCTTCTGCCGGTTCATCATATGATAATGCCTGGCATTTTAAAGCAACGCCGGTGAGAATAAGAATACACAGAGTGATCCACTTCCTTAAAGAAAGTATATCCGGCAGCACATCTATTTGTGTTTTTATATTCATTATTCCTGGGTCAGGATATTATAAACTGCAGATATAATCATACAGTTTATGAGACTTGATCGGTACAGTGATCAGATAACTCTTCTCTGACAGGCACAAATATAAAGCGCTCCAAACCGCTTTAAAAGGCATTCTATTACCATTTTCCTCAAAATGATAAAGTTTTCAGGCGGTTATTTTACCTTCTCTTCTTCAAGATGTTTTATAAACAGAGAAGGAGACATGGAAGTAACTTTTTTGAAAATAGTTGCAAATTTATTCTGGGAAGAAAAACCGGCTTCTTCTGCCAAAACAGCAATTTTATATTTCCTGTACTTCGGATTGATTTTCAATTTTTTTATCACATAATAAACCCTCAGCTCATTGATATAGTTATTGAAATCTTTCTTTTTATGGGTATTGATAATAAATGAAAGGTATTTTGTATTGGTTTCAAAAAGTGAAGCCAGGTAAGGAAGTGAAATATTATTGTTGGTAAAGATATCTGACCTTTCAAACTCGTATAATTTAATCAGTATCTTTCTTTCTGTGGCTGTGGTCATTGTAACTGAATATTCCTGTTCTGTTTTTCTTTCGTTTTCTTCAGTTTCTTCTGAAAAAGATTCGATTTCCGGAACCGGATCGCTCTCTGGCTTTCTTTCCCTGTTTACTTGTTCAAGGATTTCATTGAACCGCTTAAGATTTTTCCTGTGCTTTATTCTCGTGTACAGCATAAATCCTGCGATCGTCAATATCAGCAGTACAGCTCCAATAATAATGATAACATCCTTTCTGAAACTGCCTTCCGATATTTCATGGTTCTGTTCATACAGCTTCGTATAGGATTCATTAATAAAAGCATTACTCTTTTCAGTAATTTTTTTGTTCACCGAATCTTTTTTTATGGCAACTTTTGTTAAGTTCCGGACATCATTTGTCTTCAGATAATATTGTTGTGCAGTATTGTAAACCACATCTTTCAGTTGAAGAAATCCTGAAGATCCGGAGATTTTCTCTGCCAGATCCAGATACTTTTTTGCATTTTTCAGATCATCTTTCTCAATACATACCTGAGCAAGACCATTATAAATTAAGCCGGTAACATGACTTTCCGGAAGTCCCTTATTTAAATCCAACGCTTTTTGATAATGAACCATGGCTTCATCCAGATCACCAAGATGATACCAGTTAAGCCCCAGAAGCTGTTCATTATTTGCTGAAAAGAAATCTGTTTTCTGGCCGGATTCGTTGAAATATTTCTGGGCTTTGAGAATATACTGATTGGATTTATGAAACTGTTCTCGTTCCTGTTCATAATAGGCAAGCTCCTGCATGGCCATTCCCCTGGTCATATTGCCCACTTTCTTATTCTCTATCCTGTCACAGAGATTAAAGGTCTTCAGGGAATATTTTTTAGACTGGTTGTATAGCTTTAACAGACGGTATTGTGTTGCTAAAAAGCCGGAAACCTTAGCTTTCCAAAGATAATCATCAGATTCTTCGAGTAATACTTCGGTTTTATGAGCATAACCAATTGATTTTTTGAGATCTCCCGACTGCTGGTATAGTGATGCCAAAAGCATCAGACTTTTTACCTTAAAGTAAGGAGAGGCAGAAACAGTATACAATGAATCAGCTGTTTTCACAGCCTGATTAAAGTTTTTTTGAGAGGTTTCAAGATAGGTTTTCGTATAAATTGCATTATACTTTAGCGTATCCTGAGCATTTACAGCTACATACAGCAGTAAAACAAAAGGTAGAAATAATTTATTCATCCAGGTGTACTAATATTCGGAAAATGACGGCTAAAACATAAATCCTGCTTATTCCAGAGGCTTAAGGATTCCGGAATAAAACATTAAATCATTTTTCGGAAATGAAAAATTTAAAAATAAATAGAGCTGGAAGGGCAGAACGCCCGGGTTTAAATGCATACCTGCTCATTAGGCGGGCGTGAAGGCCAATGTATTCTGTTTCATAATTTTTTTCTGGTTTAGGGTTGTGTTTATATTTTTTATTTCTACTTCTGATGATTGGAGTTATTCAGAAATCCACTCAGAAGTTTTTTTGCTGATCCTCCTATTTAAAAGGACTCAACGGTATTTTATTTTTTTCCTGACAAAATATTTTGTCATACCACAAAATTATATTTTCATAGTCCAGCATCCTTATCTAAAGACGCATAAAAATGATAAAAAAGCGAACATCATTATCTATGATCCCCGCTTTGTAAAAAGCAAAGAGTAAACTCTGACCTGAGCCTCTTTGCTATTTTTTTTCATTTCATTGTTTTTAGAATCGCAGCTCTTTATAAACTTGCAGTGCAAAAGTAAAGTTCTCCTTTCTATCATGAAACTGTAATCTTTACCAAATTAAGGAACAAACAATTAAAAAAATCAATACAAATGAATGATTAGCAACAATTTACAAATACATCTAAATTCACGATAATAATAAATACATAACCTGATAAAAGACAAAAACCGCAGCCTTCTAAGCAGATTAATCATTAACCCGGACCCAGATTTTCTCTGAACTGGCTGGGTGTAAGACCTGTATTTGATTTAAAAAATTTCGTAAAATTAGTCACTTCATTAAATCCTAAACTATAGGCAACTTCGCTGATATTATATTCTTTACAGGCCAGATTCCTTTTAATTTCAAGAACCATTCTTTCTGCCATCCATTTTTTAGGAGTACTTTTTTCTATCTCCACAAATGCTTTCTCCAGAGTTCTTATGCTTACATTCAAATGGTCTGTAATATCCTGTATCGTATATTGCCTGCTTAGTTTCTGACTGACAAAAGATTTAAATTTTGAAACCAGAAGCTTATGGGGGTGAGTATCCAGAATATAATCCTGTGGTTTATAAAGCTGATCTGCAATAAGCAGGATATTAAACAGATAATTATTCAAAATACAGGTCTGCAACTCACTATAAGGCCTTGAAAGCTCCTCACTGATAAAATTAAACAGAGACAACAGCTCATCAAAACGGCTTTCTACACACACATAAGGCAGTTTTAAAGGATCGTTGAACAGATTCGTCAGTCCAAAAAACTGGGTCTGAATATTATTCCTGCATAGAAAGTCTTCTGTAAAAATAAGGACCCTTCCCTTATAGGAAGCAGGATCATGAAACTGAGCAATCTGGTTTTGGGACAGAAACAGCATATGTTTTTCCTTAACATCAATGCAATTAAAGTCAACAGAATGTTTTCCCAGCCCTTCACAATAAAAATTAACCGCATAAAATGATACTTTATGGGGCTTTAGAAGCGGTTCGGGCCTGAGCATAAGCAGTTCCGAAATCTCTTTCGTATTGATATACTGCTGATTATTTTCTGCGTGTAAAAACGGTTCTATTGAAAACTCTTTCATCCTTGTGATTATGTTATGTTTAGAAATTTCTATACATAAACCGCTATAAATATAATATTTTTTCTAAAATAAAACATATTTAACAAATATTATAAACCATAATGATTTATGAAAGAAACTATTTTTAATAACTCAAAACATCTATCAGCGTATAAAACACAACAAAAAAACCATATTTATAAAAAAATATGGTTTAATAAACACAATTGATGAAAAAAAAATATTTCTATAAACTTATTCGCAGACTGCGCTAAGAGGTAAGAAATAATTATTAGAAACATAGAGTGGACTGTGAATTCTATGAGATCTAAAAATCGGTCAAATATAATTATTTACTACTCCTGGAGATTGATACAAACCCGCAATAGAATGGTAAAAATACGAACACATAGAACAGACCGTTCTGTTTTATAAACAGCATTTCTCAAATCCATTTATTTTTAAAACCTATTTACAACAACCCTATTATAAATTTAACTTCTCTCAATACTTTCGGTTTTCCTTTTCCGGTTGGCCCATTTCACCTAATTTTCTTTATCTGAAATCAGGTTATTTTAATACATTTGTTATAAACATATTGCATATGAATTTTGAGCAGGTCCATTTACACCTTGATGCCTACAAAGAACATGGCCAGATTCTGGATGCCGCCCAATATCTGATCCATTCTTTTAATCTTGAACATGAGAATTTTGCCGGATTTGGATTCAGGCCGGAGCTTTCACCAACCTCCATGCTTCTTACGGCAGAAGGAGAGCTTGGAGGTCCTCAAACTGTTATGATTCCGCAGAATTTATTCGATTTTGATCTGAATCTTGTTCTCAATATGATTGCTCATGAAATGCTTCATGTTCGCCAGAAAGCACCAGGGCAGGTAATAGAAGATAAAAATGAAAGAGAATTCCAGGCATACTATGAAATGCTTTTTCATACTGTTTTTCCCCAAATTCCGGATGTTTCGGACTTTCATAAGAAATTTTTCGGCGGAAAGGCTTTAGAATATTATAAAAGAATGGGTGAAGGCTCAGAACTCCAGCAGAAATATGCAGAAAAGAAAACAGAAGTTGAACAATTAATTAATACATTGCCATGATCACAAAACCAGATATTACCTGGGCCGATTTTGAAAAAATAGACATCCGTTGCGGAACCATACTTTCGGTTAAAGATTTCGAAAAAGCAAGAAACCCGTCTTATCAATTAGAAATAGACTTTGGAGATCTGGGGATCAGAAAATCATCCGCACAAATTAC
Organism: Chryseobacterium indologenes; assembly: GCF_001295265.1. GTDB lineage: Bacteria > Bacteroidota > Bacteroidia > Flavobacteriales > Weeksellaceae > Chryseobacterium > Chryseobacterium indologenes_A. Next base: position 308,303 of record NZ_LJOD01000004.1, read on the forward strand.
ATCACTATATCAAAAGGAAGAATTAATAGGCAAGCAGATTTTAGCTGTGGTGAATTTTCCTAAAAAACAGATTGCCAATTTTTTTAGTGAATGTCTTGTTTTAGGACTATATGGGGAAGACAAAAAAGACGTTACCCTTTTGAGCCCCTCCCTGCCTACCAAAAACGGAATGCAGGTAGGATAATACTAAAAAAACACCTATGATACAGAACATACCATTAGAGAGAGTCTTATTTCTTGATATTGAAACGGTTCCACAAGCCGGATCATGGAATGATTTATCTGAAACCGAGCAGCATCTCTGGGATAAAAAAACAAAGTTTCAGAGAAAAGATGAGATTTCAGCAGCAGAATTTTATGAAAGAGCCGGAATTATGGCCGAATTCGGGAAGATCATCTGCATCACTATAGGAATGCTCGAAAAAAACGAAACCCTGAAAATAAAAAGCTTTTCCGGACATGATGAAAAGAAAATGCTACAGGAATTCGGGGAAATTTTCAACAGCCCAAGGCTCCGTGACGTCATTCTTTGCGCCCACAACGGAAAAGAATTTGATTTTCCCTGGATTGCAAGACGCTTTCTGATTAACGGTATGCAGCCCCCGGTACCTTTTCAGATGTTTGGAAAAAAACCATGGGAAATTCCGCACATCGATACTATGGAACTTTGGAAATTCGGAGATTATAAAAGTTTTGTATCCCTGGAATTACTGGCTCATGTCTTTGGTATTCCTACTCCGAAAGACGATATAGACGGCTCAATGGTTTCATCAATCTACTACATAGAAAAAGACTTGCAGAGAATAGTTGAATATTGTGAAAAAGATGTCTTAACTTTGGCAAATATTTTCCGGCGCATGCGTCAGGAAGATTTGTTGAAAAGGAATATCAATCTAGATTAAAAAATGAAATTTACTGACGATCAAATTGCTGACATTGGTGAGGAAATCATCAAAGTACTGAAATCCGTATATGACCCTGAAATTCCAGTGGATATTTACGAATTAGGACTGGTGTATGATGTACAGATCTCCGATGACGCTGACGTAAAAATTATAATGACCCTTACCACTCCCAACTGTCCTGTTGCCGAAACACTGCCACAGGAAGTAAAGGATAAGGTTGCAGAGGTAGAACACGTAAAAAGCGTTGATCTGGAGCTTACTTTCGAGCCCAGCTGGAACAAAGATATGATGAGCGAAGAAGCCAAGTTTGAATTAGGAATGCTTTAATTCTGAAGCAGGAAGACAGCCGTATCTGCAACTAAAATCTTTCTTCTTCAGTCTCCGCCATACCACATAAAATTAAAAACCTCAGATTGGGCTCTGAGGTTTTTGGATTTTTTAAATATCTTTTGCAATCTCTTTTCCTTCCCTTCGGCTCCACTCGCTCCAGGACCCCACATAAAGATCAGGAATACTGAACCCTGCATAGTCCAGCGCTAAAATGGTGTGGCATGCGGTAACACCTGACCCACAGTGAATAATCAGATGCCCGGGTTTACCCTGCAGCCTTTTTAAATATTTCTCTTTTAAGACTTCCGGCTTCAGGAAATTTCCGTTTTCATCAAGGTTTTCCGAAAAAGGAATATTAACAGCTCCCGGAATGTGGCCCGCCACCAGGTCAATCGGCTCAGATTCTCCCCTGTAACGGTATGCATCCCGTACATCAATAACAGTAGAAGAATTATTCATCAGCTCACATTCAACACTCTCCAGACTTATAACAGGCAAAATCCATTGATCTTTTTTAATGAACGGAGCCTTTTCAAAAATTTCCTCTCCTGAAGAAAACTCAATGCCTTCTTTTTCTGCGGCCTGCATGCCCCCGTCAAGAACCTGTACCTTTTCAAATCCGAATGCTTTTAACATCCACCAGGCTCTCGCAGCAGCATTAGCCCCGTTTTTATCATCATAAATTACAATATGAAAACCTTCTGGTATTCCAAGATCAGCAAGAGTCTCTGCAAATTTTTCAACAGCCGGAAGCGGATGTCTTCCTCCAAAAGCAGCATCTCCTCCAATTTCAGCCAGATCGTTATCCAGATCTACAAAACGGGCCCCTTTAATGTGCCTTTCAAGATAGTTCTGACGCATATCTTTTCCAGCTCTGGCATCAAGAATGATGAGGTTTTCAGAGGAAATATTTTTTAATTCGGAGGAGGAGATTATTGAAGACATCTTCTTCATTCTGGTATTTCTAATTAAGTTTTAATACAATAAGGCGGGACTTAACCCGCTCTTATTGATATTTTTGTACATCTTACAGATTAAACGGAAATTTATTTTGTTCAATCGGTTATTTAAAAATGAAAAATATCCTTTGCTTTATTGTAGGAGCTTTCAAAATTCAGCAGATTCAGGTTATGATCTGCTTTTTCCACGCTCATAAAATTAATGAGCTGCTCAGTAGGCATATTTCCCACAAGATCATCTTTTGCCATAGGACAGCCTCCTATCCCTTTGATTGCACTGTCGAATCTTCGGCAGCCTTTATCATAAGCCGCTTTTAATTTAGAGTAAGAATCTTCATAACGGTTATGAAAGTGTCCTCCAAAGTTAATATCCGGATATTGGGAAGGAATTTTCTCAAATAAAAGAGCAATAGTTTCAGGGGTTGCAACTCCCGTTGTATCAGACAATAAAATATCTTTAACACCTATTTCTGAAAATCTTTTGGCCCAAAAATCTACATCTTCCCATTTCCACATTTCACCATATGGATTTCCAAAGGCCATGGAGAAGTAGATATTCAGCTGCTTTCCTGCACTTTTAGTCAGTTCCAGCATTTTAACAATTTCTTCAAAAGCTTCTTCCTGGCTTTTGTTGGTATTCCTGTGCTGAAACGTTTCCGAAATAGAAAACGGAAAGCCTAAAATATCTACAGAAGGATGTTTTAAAGCTTTTTCTGCACCTCTGTAATTTCCGATGATGGCAGAAACTCTGGTATTGGATAATGATTTATCTATATTTTCGGCAACCTCATCAGAATCAGCCATCTGGGGAATTGCTTTTGGTGAAACAAAGCTCAGGCAATCCAATACATCAAAACCAACTTCCATCAGAGAGTTGATATAATCTATTTTTTTGTTGGTAGGGATAAATTCTCCCCATCCCTGCATGGCATCTCTAGGACATTCGGTAAGAAACATTGTACTTTTTGATTTTCTCAAATATAATAAAACTAAATAATTTGATATACACGGCATACAAATCTAAGATTATTTTGATTCTCAATGTTTTATCTCCGATTTATAAATTCAATACTTTATATTTCTTTACAAATAAATTATCCCGGATAGGGAAATTCCCGGATAAATAATATACCGGATCTTTTCAGTATCAGTATTTCCATTGAAATTTTAATAAAAATTTAATTTTAAAGCATTGTAATTATTCTTGTGATTTTAAGAATTTTAAAGAGAGAATTTTGTAAAAAAATAAAAATATAAAACTCAATTTATTTGATTTGCTTAAATTTTATTTTGAAATAGTTACACATCCTAATATTTTCTTAAACAAACAACCCGATTTAAGATAAAAAAATATAAATTTGTTAAAAAAAACACACATTAAACGAGAGATGAATAATTATAACGATAAGGAGCAGAGAAAAATCATTCTCGGGTATAAGCTGATGAAAAAGCTGAAGCCTGTTGCAGAAATACTAGGCTTGATTTTGTTATTGCTGATATTATTTTTATTATTAAAGGCTTTTATAAAGAGCTCATAAAGAGGGATTAATAAGCAGATTTTCCGAAAAACATCAGAATACAGCAGCAAATTGTATTCTTCACTATTGCTGATCCTGATTTATATAGAGGCAATCGTGCGAATTATGAACAAATTACATTGTATATTTGTTCAAATTTATGATATCTGATGAGTACAATAGAATTTAGCCCGTTATGGAAAGAGAAATTACTGAACCGTTTTCTCAGTTATGTAAAAATATATTCAACCAGTGATGCAGAAAGTGAAACAACACCTTCAACGGCAAGACAGTGGGATATTGCAAAATATATTACTGAAGAATTAAAAACAATTGGTTTAGAAGATGTCTCCATAGATGACAACGGCTATATCATGGGCTATGTGCCTTCTAACCTTGAACATGACGACAGACCTACAATCGGTTTTATTTCACATTATGATACTTCACCTGATTTCAGCGGGGAAAATGTAAACCCTCAGGTTTGGAAAAACTATGACGGAAACGACCTTCTTTTAAACCAGGCTACAGGATTTACCCTGTCTTCTTCAAAGTTTGAAAGTTTAAAAAAATATATCGGCCAGACCCTGATCACGACAGACGGGAATACCCTTCTGGGAGCAGATGATAAAGCCGGCTGTGCTGAAATTGTAACCGCAGCAGAATACCTTATTGCCCACCCTGAAATTAAACACGGAAGAATTGCCGTAGGATTTACGCCTGATGAAGAGATCGGAAGAGGAGCACACAAGTTTGATGTTGCAAAATTCGGTGCTGAATGGGCTTATACGATGGATGGTGGAGAAGTAGGAGAACTGGAGTATGAAAACTTTAATGCAGCAGGAGCCGTAGTGAAAATCCACGGTCTTAGTGTACACCCGGGATATGCTTATGGAAAAATGATCAATGCAGCCCTTTTAGCCGCTGAATTTGCCCAGATGCTTCCTGCCGGAGAAACACCTGCCACTACTAAAGGGTTTGACGGATTCTACCACTTAATGGACATTACTGCGGATATTTCCGAAGCTAAACTTCAATACATCATCCGTGACCATGATGCTGATAAATTTGAAGCCAGAAAGAAATTCATGGAAGAAAAAATCGCCGAATTCAATCAGAAACACGGTGAAGGTACCGCTGAGGTGGAAATCAAGGAACAATACAGAAATATGAAACAGCAGTTTGAAGGCAAAATGCACATTGTAGACCTTGCAGCCAAAGCGATGAAAGAAGCAGGTATTGAGCCTAAAATTAAGGCGATCAGAGGAGGTACTGACGGAGCCCAGCTATCATATATGGGACTTCCGTGTCCGAATATTTTTGCAGGAGGAATTAATTTCCATGGCCCTTATGAATATGTAGCTTTAGAAAGCATGGAAAAAGCAACAGAAGTAATCATTAACATCGTAAAAGCTTAGTTTTAATGAAAAGATTTTCAGCATTCCTGTTCATGTTAATCTTTGCGGCCAGCCATGCACAGGTTTCTGCTTTCCAGAAAGCAGATTCCCGCTATGACAGGAAGATAAAGGCTCTGTATAAAAAATATCCTAAGCCTAATGATGAAAGAACAAAACAGGAATGGCTTCTTACGGAAGAAAAAATCTCTGCCTATGAAAATGCTTTAGAGAAAATTTCAGAAGAGGAAAAGAAAGGAATAACGGATGTTCCGCCTCCTGTTGCACAAAAGGTAACTAAAGAAGCCGAATATGAAAACGGAAAAGCAGCTTTTCAGAAACTTTTAAATGAAGCGGTTAATCTGTCTTTTCTGAATTTTCCCTCAGATTCTTACAAGGCAACCTTAAGGTTTGCAGTAGATTCCAAAGGAAATGTTTTCCAGCCTAAAGTAAAAGGGAATAATGAAGATGTAAATACTTTTATTGAAGCCACTTTTTACAAGATCAAAGATAAAGGGAAATGGAAACCTGCCGAAGAAAACGGTAAACCGGTCTTATCGGCCGTAGTAATTCCTTTAAATCTGAATCTTAAAAAATAAAATATGAGAAGAGGCTGTCTCAAAAGGTAAACTAACGCTCTGAGAATCTCCTAAACAACAAAAGTTGTCAGACAGGAGTTCGAGAGATGGGGTACTTTTGAG
>NZ_LJOD01000040.1 GCF_001295265.1 Chryseobacterium indologenes
ACAACATATAGTCAGTTTTCTTCTAACGGGATGTCAGTTTGGGCTAATTATGAAAGCTTGCCATTTGGTGAAGCTTCCCGACTTTATAGTTGGATTGATAGAGGAGGTAGTGGATATTATACATATTGGTCAGGAGGAGATAAGGATTTTACAGGATTTTTTCAAAGTGGAAAATTAAATTTTGGTGGAGATTTTGGAAATTATAACCTAGTTAGGATTTATAATAATGTACCAGAGATCAGGCAGTCATATCATAACTTCAATCCGTATATACCTGATAATACTTCGGATTGGTATGGTCCAGCAGGAAAAATAAATTGGTTTTTTGGAGTTACCGAACCGGGGTTGATACTTTTGTACGAAGGTTTTATATTAGCACTGCAAGAAGCAATGCTCCGGTAAGATTTTTAGGACAGAACTATTATGGTAACGGAAGGACTTTTATTAAAGCTGCACCCGTTGCAGGAGCACTATGCATGGTATAATGGTGAAATTTCAGGAGAAAAATTCGGAGTTAATACAGCAGTTGGGTTATATTTATTAAAAATAAGCCCTGCATTAGGAATAGTATATTTTGGAATAGATGCGTTTTATCCTGGGAGCTGGACAGGCGATAAAAATCACCCTGGTGCTATTATAGATGTATCCCTAATGATAGAAGCCAATCAGAAGATTGTTTCCGGTTTTAATATTTATAGAGGTTTTTAATTATATAAAAAAATGAAAATAAAAGAAGCATATTATTATTTATTTTATAAATTATATAAATGGTATGAGAGTGGACCATTTGTATGGTATAGTGATTGGAAAGCTGGAATAAGTATAATTGCACTTGAAATATGGACATGTGTTTCTATTTATAGTTATTTAAGCATTTTTCTTAATAGAAAAATTAGTCTATCAATTACAGAACCGTCTGGGTTTATTCCTTATATTATAATTTTAAGCACTAACCTCTATTTTTTTAGTTCTTCCCATAAATGGAAACTTTATTTTGAAGAATTTGAAAAATGGCCAAAACGAAAGAATTTAATAAGTGGAATAATAGTCTGGAGTATTATTGCGTTAATTATTTTTAATTTTATTTTTTCCATAAATCTAATGAAGAGCCTCCTTGACTAATAAATAGAGTTTGATGTAACGATCTGCTGCGCGCAGCCTCCCGACTTTGAGCTGCTAAATGAACAACTGGGATCTCTTGCAAAAGAAAGCCCGGAATCTTATAAAAGAGTCTTTAAATTCTTATTATTTGGACATAATAAGTAACTTTATACTGAAATGAGTGCTCCCATTCATATCGGAAAATAATAGACTGTTTCATTTTTGAAGCAGTCTATTTCTAATTACAAATAACATCTTTAATACATTACAAGTATGGTTCACATCTTAAATTATTATACAGAAAATTTTAAGAAAAACTAATGAAATAAATAAAATGAAACAAGCTATAATGATTTTTTTGTTACTTTCAACAATTTGCATCTATTCACAAATAAAAATGACTGTAACTCCAAGCAATAATAAATGTATGCTGGATTGTAAAATGAAATCACTTTTATTAACACGTCAAAAAACAATTATATGATTCCCACAATACTTCTTCTTTAGTGAAAATCTCCGTCAATGACACAGAAATTACCTGCACCCCGGAACACCCATTCTACGTCAACGGAAACTGGATAGAAGTCAAAGACCTTACCAAAGGAATGCTTTTAACTACTTTAGACGGAAAAACTTCTCCTGTAGAAGCTGTAAAGTTTTTGGATGAGAAAGTAAAAGTCTATAACTTTGAAGTAGAAGACAACCATAATTATTATGTTTCTGAGAAAGGGATTTTGGTGCATAATACCTGTTGGACCGAAAGGTTAGGAATGTTTATGGAGTATGCTGCAAATATTGAAACTAAATCTCTTACATCTCAAGAGGCAACTATCACTCATTTAGAAAATGTTTTTAAAATACTAGATAAAACGAGAACAGATGATCGAATTTTAAAATTAGTTGGAGAAACCAATATAATTGTTAAAGATGGAATTAAAACAATATATCAAGCTGGTAGTACAACGGGAGGTAATTATACTAAAGTTTTCCCAGATGGAGGTTTCCAAATATTTAAAGATCATATAGTAATAATTAATAAATTAAAATAATGGATATAGAAAATATAAAGGTAATACTATTTAATTTATATTGTAGTACAGGTGTTAATCCTTTCTTTGAATCTCTGTATGCTCAAAACGGAAAAATAATAGCAGTAAATAGGAATGTACATATTGAAGCTAATGAAAAAGAAATAATTGTTTTTTTTGATGAAAGTTTATATTTATACCCAAAAGGAATACAATATTTAACAAAAGAGAATACCTATAAAACTTTTCAATCAATTAGTTTTGCGCTTGAATATTTTCAATATATTGTTAGAGCAACTAATGATATTAGATTTGAGGTATATCATTACTTTTTATACAAATTACAAAAAAATGGAATTCTAAATCGCTCGTGGGGTTTTCATTATGTAAATAATTATACAATGGAAGATATGATGTTACGTTGTGATATAAGTGATTTATCAATAAAAGGTAAAAAAATGAAGTATAATTTTGTCATTATTTTTAATAATGAAGGATCCTGTAAATTTTCTTTTTATCCGGAAAAACCTGGATGGAACGAAGAAAAAATATGCCCCAAAAGAGATGTTGATAAAAT
>NZ_LJOD01000041.1 GCF_001295265.1 Chryseobacterium indologenes
CGATATTATTAGTAAGCCATTGTCACTTGTTCTTGAAAATAATAAATATTTGCTTAATCATTAAGATCATATTCTAAAGATTGGAGTTGATAGTGTGATACCATTCATATCAGAAAATAATAGGCTGTTTCACTTTTGAAACAGCTTATTTTGCTGTATATGAATACACTTGTCTTAGATTTTAAAAATAATAAGTATATTTACAACTATACCGATCAGCTAGGAAATGTACGGTTGAGCTATCAGAATAATGGTTCAGGAGCAGCCGTTCTTGAAGAAAACAACTATTATCCGTTTGGGTTAAAGCATGAGGGATACAACACATCAGGAAATCCTGATTACCGATACCAATACAACGGGAAAGAGCTACAAGATGATACAGGAATGCTTGATTATGGTTGGAGACAATATATGCCGGAGTTGGGAAGATGGAATGGGATGGACCCTTTTGCGGAACAGATGAGAAGATACAATCCATATAATTATGCATTTAATAATCCTATAGGATTTATTGATCCTGATGGTAGGCTGCCTGTTAATCTTATAGAAAGATATGGGAAAAATTCTGTATTTAACTGGGCGTATGATCCTACAACGACTATTTTAGGAACAGCATGGTATGATGGTGGATATGGCAGTATAATGAAATTTATGTATGAAGATGGATCTGGTGGCGGAGGTTTATTTGGTAATACACAGGCATATAAAGATTTAATGTATGTTTTGAATAATGGAGGAAGTTTTTCATTAAAGACACATAATGGGTATATGTTCTGGTGGACAGGAGGAACTGCCGGAAATTCAAATACGGCACAGGAAATGGTGGCACATATCTTGAAGTTAGGAAACATATTAAATACTATTGGAAACTTTTTAAAAGATCATTTTATCTTTGAATTTGAAGGAAAAGCAACATTGGGAGTTCAAGGAGGGTTTAGAACCTCATTTGGCACTGCTGAGGCAGGTATTATGACAGGTGACATTGGAAAAGTTGGAATTTCTACAAAAAAAGGATTATATGCGAAATATGGTGATGGTAAAGGTCACAATTTTGCCGGTATTGGAGTTGGAATAAAAGATTTATCTACCGGAATAAAAGCTGATTATGTTACTGATGACTGGGTGCCTACACCTAGAGATTTACTTGATTATTATCCAAATAATGGTGGTTGGGATATTGAAGGTAATGTTGGACCTAGAGTGAATAAAGGAGTTTCTAATGGAAGTCTATCCCCTATACTTGGCTCAAAGATAAAGCAAATGTTTAGAGCTGGGATAACAGAAGTATGCACAAGCTGTATTGATATGACATTCAGTATGAAATTAATATTAGGTATTGATCTAAGAGTTAGAACAGGTTTTACAGGATTTTAAAAACTATATAATGTTAAACTATTATTGTATTATAAAGGACTCTTCTACATATTATTTTTATAGAAATGATAACAGTAATTCAATCTTATTTCAAGTAGATAGAAAATATAGACTTTTCAAATACATGCTTACAATTAAAGATTCTCAGGGAAAAAAAATTTTAGCTTTAGAGATTAGGAATAAACTGTTTTCTAATAAGGTTAATATTGTATTCCAAAATCTTAAAGAAATTATTAATTTAAAAGAAAATGATAAATTAGTAGTAGGAGAAAAAAAAATTTCCATTGTTAAAAATAGTAAAATTTTTTGTAAATATAAATCTTCAATACTTGTGGATAATCAGAAAATTGGTGAAATTAATGAAGAACAAATATTTCCATACAAAAAATATTTCATTACATTTATTAAAAATGAGAGTATTAATTATTATAGTATTATTTTATTTGCTATAACATCTGTTTATTTTGCTGATGGTATTTAATATTTAACAATCTATTTCACCTTTTTTCTCTATTTTCATTAACACTATTAAAATTACAACTTATTAATAGAAATAATAATAGAATTATAGCAAAACTTTTCATACCTTATAATGGCTGGGGACAGTATATGCCGGAATTAGGAAGATGGAATGGGATAGATCAGCTTTCAGAAAGTTATTCTTCATATTCACCTTATGCTTATGTGATGAATAATCCGGTGATGATGTATGATCCGGATGGAAGAGTGAGTCAGGAATGGCTTAATGGAATTTACAATATGTCACGACCAGGAAAGACAACATATAGTCAGTTTTCTTCTAACGGGATGTCAGTTTGGGCTAATTATGAAAGCTTGCCATTTGGTGAAGCTTCCCGACTTTATAGTTGGATTGA
>NZ_LJOD01000042.1 GCF_001295265.1 Chryseobacterium indologenes
TTATCAAAACTTCTACTAATTAAGTACTTATTAAATTCTATTTTAAAATATGAATAATTCAATTGTTTACCTATACAATAGCTTTCTAAAAAAATACGGTATTCTTCTACATTTCTAATTTGAAAAACTCCTGGTCTTTTTAAAAAATAGGTTGGTAGATTAATGTTTTGAAATTCCTGCATAGTTTAAAATTCATCTGTTCTGAAAGGTGCAATATCTGAAGATATTTTTTTTAATTCATCAACATTGATAAATTGCCAAAACTCCATCACCCTAACTTCTTCACTATTTAGAAACTTATACATTTCATTCTTCAATATTTCAAGTGTCACCTCATCATAAACAGTCATAGATTTAATAATTAAATTATATAAAGTATCTTCTTTAAAATTATATTTCATTGATAAATATCTTGAAAATTCTTTCATAAATGATCCATACTCTTCTTTTTCCTTTCCTGCTATATACCCTGCAACCATAAAATAAAAATCATCCACTTCCTGAATAAAAAACATTTTAGGTCTTTTAAGTAAAAAAATTAAAAATTTAATAAAATCTATCATTTAACTGGTTTTGCTTTTTTCAATAATTCCACTCCTGAGATTGGCTGCAAAGTTATTAGGTCCTAAGCATTTTTTCATAATCTCCTTTTAAAACACCTTGCGAATAAATAATCATCTACTAAATAAGCTAAGATGTTCTCCTTTATAAATATATGTTTTTTAGATAACTACGATTAGTTTTCTTTATACCCTTGTAGTATTAAGGATCAACTTTATTGTTATTGAAGTCAGTATTATCCCAATAAAGCACATAGTTACTATTATCTTTTTTAATAATAAATTTAGCATTATCATTTTTAAAAAATAGAGGAGTTTCTTTGTCCAGATAAAAATCAACCAACAAAGGTGTTGAATCAATGAGATTATCCTTTTTATATTTCGTAAGAATTTCATGTACAACTTTTCCTTTGAAAGTAAATATTATCAATCTGTCATTAAGTGTAATATCTTTGTCATACTCTATTCCTAAAACCAAAGAAATTTTATCCTTAGTCAATATCTCCGGGAAATGATTTTCAGAGAAAATGTAAAATTTATCCCATTTAAATGGAAGACTTTTTAAATCAACTAGGCAAACTTCACTGTTATTACATTTTTTATATTTATTTTCGACAAAGCCGTTAAAACTATCTGTCGATGATTTACTACAATTGGTTAATGTAAGGAGAATAATTAATATTATTACATTTTTATAATAATTAAGGTGTCCCATTTCTAATATATTTTTTTATTGCATTTTGAGTTTGACTTTTGGTTGGTCTAGGGCTTACGCCATCATTTGATAAAGTATTAAATCTTTTCTTAAGAAGGTTATACTTTTCATTATCAAGCTTTTTTCTTACAACATTAAACTTATTTGTCCCATTTCCACTATTTTCTACTTGATATAATCCTTCTTTATTATATATTTCTAATACGCCTAGCGCTATATCTCGTGCTTGGGCTCCTTTATTTTTTTCTCCATAGTTTCTTCCAATTTCATTATTTAGTTCATCAGTAACAGTATCTGCACCTATAATTCCTAAAATATTAGTAGTTTTACTTGTATTTGTAGATTTACCCTCATGAAGATCTCCTACCCATTTAGCATCTTTTGAACCGTACTCAGAAGCTATAAGAGCCATCCAAGTAGCATGTCTAAAAGCTCCTCTTTCTCCGCCTCTATCAGCATCAGACGCAACAGGTCCATTTCTTTCCAAAACAGCAAAAGGAGCTGAGCTAGTGGCCCCTCTTCTTGAAAACTCTCCCGCTATATCTGCTAAATCATGTCCAGCACGATTCATTAATCCAATCTTGAAAGGATTTTTAATTGCAATTCCAATTTGTTGCCCCTTTGTTTGCTTACCATTAGGATCAATATAGGTAATTGGATTTTGATAAGTGTAGATATAAGGATTAAGATTTCCCCAATAAGAAAATCCTCCATTATGCTGTCCTTCACCATAAAATTCTGTTTCCATTACTGAATTGTAAATGGCCAACGGATCCACCCCATACCAAAAACTCAATCTAGGGTTATAATACCTTGCTCCGTAATAATATAAACCTGTCTCAGAATCCAGTTCCTTTGCATTGAACTTATAAGGATTTTCATAAGTTCCTGCAACCTGCTGCTCTACAAAAGT
>NZ_LJOD01000043.1 GCF_001295265.1 Chryseobacterium indologenes
TCAATCCAACTATAAAGTCGGGAAGCTTCACCAAATGGCAAGCTTTCATAATTAGCCCAAACTGACATCCCGTTAGAAGAAAACTGACTATATGTTGTTTTTCCTGGTCGTGACCTATTGTAAATTCCATTAAGCCATTCCTGACTCACTCTTCCATCCGGATCATACATCATCACCCGATTATTCATTACATTTTCTTCAAGAACGGCTGCCCCTGAGCCATTATTCTGATAACTCAACCGTACATTTCTTAGCTGATCGGTATAGTTGTAAATATACTTATTATTTCAAAATTGAAGACAAATGTAGTCATATACAGCAAAATAGACTGCTTCAAAAACGAAACAGTCTATTGTTTTCAAACTGAATGATTATATTCAGAGTGCCATTCCTATATACTCTTTCAAAGTTGCAAGTCTCCAAGAGTTAGAATATAATTAATTTTTACTACAATTAATATCTTAATTTCTTATCTTAACAACTCTACACTATAAACAAATAAAGCAAAGCTTACTATAATATAAAGCAATAAACATGAATATCCTGAAAAAGAAGTACGAAAACCATAGTTTTCATGCCTTTTTTTCTTTATATAATTATTTATTATCCAGAATAATCCTATACAAAACAATGTAATAGGGATAAAATAATTTTTAGTAGGATAATAGTTTTTCAGAAAAATAAAATTTAGCGTTGTTAAAATATTCATCCATAGGATAATTGTAAAAAATGTAGATGTAGAAAATATGGATATATCATTATTTCCTACTTTTTTTTGAAATTCAATAAAGTGAAAAATAATATAATTCAAAAATTTTGTCATTATTGATTAGTTTTTCTTCAAGAACTGCTGCTCCTGAGCCGTTATTCTGATAGCTCAACCGTACATTTCCTAACTGATTGGTATAGTTGTAAATATACTTATTATTTCAAAATTGCAGACAGATGTAGTCATATATAACAAAATAGACTGTTTCACTTTTGAAACAGTCTATCATTTTTTCATTAAACAAAATTCGATGATTCCAACATAATATTCGTAGGAACGTGTATATATTTCTTAAAAAACATTATCAAAATACTTCTCTTTTTATTTTACTTTATTTATCACTTATTGATATTTTTTCCAATCTATTTGACTCATCAAATAAAATGAAAAAACCAAATTAACGATCACAAACAAAACAAAACAGAACACGATCCATCCACCTGTTTGATCTTTATTTTTAGGTAGTTGGTCAAAATCTGCGATTATCCTTTTCGATTGATTTTGAGAGTGGAATATGAAATAATTAGCCAAAACAACAGTTATAACCAATAAGAAAGCTTCAATATTATTTTCAGACAAATGAATATAACGATTAAAAATAACTTTATAATAAATAAAAAGGGATGTAACAATAAAATATATAAGTACATCTAAGCTAAAGCTAGCTTTCCAATCAGACATCCATACAGAAGGACCTTTCTCATAATGTTTATATAATTTATAAAATAAATAATAGTACGCTTTTTTCATGTTTATTTTTTTTACAATCCTCCTGGCATATCTCTATAAATATTAAAACCTGGAATTACTTTTTGATTAGCTTCTATCATTCGAGAAACATCCATTATAGCACCAGGTAATTCTCTTTGCCTAGCCAACCTCCGGGGTAAAAAGCATCTACTCCAAAATACACTGCTCCCAATACAGGATTTACTTTTAATGAATAATAACCAATAGCTGTATTAACACCAAATTTTGTAGGATGTACAGCATTTTTGGATGTTGGATTATCATAATAATTAATTACACCAATTCCATCCATTGCAACAGCTGCTCCAAAAGTAAAACGGCCAATTACTTGTGCAACTGGTGCAGCTTTAATAAAAGTTCTTCCATTGCCATAAATATTATTTCCAAAAAACCTTACAGGAGCATTAGTATAATTGTAAATATACTTATTATTTCAAAATTGCAGACAAATGTAGTCATATATAGCAAAATAGACTGCTTCAGAAATGAAACAGCCTATTGTTTTTCTTTGAGTATAGGCGATGACGTTCACGCCATTGTTTTGTCTAAAATAATAAAGAAAAGAACAACTTTTTTACTTATGACTCGATTAATGGGATATCATCATAATTATCAACTTTAAGATTCAGAATATATTCTATAATTTTATCAA
>NZ_LJOD01000044.1 GCF_001295265.1 Chryseobacterium indologenes
TTTAAAATAGAATTTAATAAGTACTTAATTAGTAGAAGTTTTGATAAATTGATTTATAACGAAACAACTAATTATCCGGATTGGGTTGCCATTATTCGTTTTCAATCCTCTTCTAATGATTATTTGACCTTAGAAATTCTAAAGAATAGTTTAGAAGACTTTATTAAGGAGTACAAAACAGATGAAAAAATATCTGAAATCTTTAATTAAAAAATTTCCAACAAGAGGTTGCATTACCTTGCAGCCTCTTGCTTTCTAGAAAACCTATAAATAATGGTCATCAACATGTTAAAAAATAATTTAAGTAAGAATATTATTTTATATCTAATCTGTGTGTTTTTATTGAGTTGCAATAAAGAGCAGAAAACTGAGGTTTTAAATAAGGAAGCTAACCAGTTAACTTTTGAAAGTTTTATACCTTTTGTTGTAAAAGATAAAAAATATAGAGTATTACCTTCAATGTCTGAAATTTTTGAAGCTGGAAAAGTTCAATTTACAAATAAAATAGAACTTCCGAATGAATTTTTGAAAACTCCTTTATGGGAAATTAGTTGGTAAGTGATCTATGTTGAATAATTATGATGAACCCCTCTCTACTGCACGAATCCTTTCGTGTGGTAATTTGTTTTTATTATCCGTAATATAAATACTAAAAAATGAATCCAACAATAATTATATGTATATATCATTATGAAGACAAAAATCTTATAAATGATATATTGTTAGATATCCCGAATTTAAAAATAAGATGGGATGACTATGAGTTTTTCTCTTCAAATTTTAAGGAATATATAAAACCATTAGCGTCTTTAAAGAAATTCATAGGTTTTGGAATATTATGTGATAGTAATGATAAGAGTATATCACGTGAATTATTAGAAAAATTCTTAGGAAACAACTCAAAAACTCCTATGTTATTGAGTTTTATCGATAAATTAGTAATAATTCAAAAGTTTTGTATATTAATTTACGATGATTGGGATGATTTAGTATTTGAAGAAGAGTTTATCGAATATACTTCCTTATATGAAAGATTAAATACTCCATATTGTGGTATGCGTACAAATAGATATATAGATACAGGTATATATTCGCCAGTCTTAAGTAATCCCATATTAATTAATGTTGGTTTTAATGAAAGATATGGAATACTTGATAGTGTGAAGTGAAGAAAGAGGCTGCTCTTTTCACTTTTACAAAAAAAAAGAGATTTTATAGGATGAATTAAGAGTCTGAAAAAAAGAGAGTTAGGAAAGATGAGATAATACAAGTGATTCTCTATCAATGCATTCGAACTTTCGAATTGATTATTGTAGAATATAGCGGATTCTTTTTAGGAGGAATTTGTAAAAAAAGATATTTGAATGTCTGATTTATTTCAAACGGAGTTGCTACCTTTTTTAAGGACACAATTCTTATACTTTTTAACAGAAAAAACAGAAACATTTGGATTAACTTTTCCGAATGTTTTCTATTTAATACCGGAACTTGATAATATTTTAAAAAACGACACTAACAGAATATAATTCAATATACCAATTCAGATAAAAATGTGTTCTCGAGTATTTCTATTGGGATGAGCAGGATCGACTAAGAGCTGTGAAAAAATGCATTCAGGGAACGTTCCATTATTATATATATGATGACAAAGGAGAGCGTACCATTAAAGGTAATCTTCAGGATGGTTCAGAGTTATACCAGAATGGTGCATTAATCGATCAGGGAGCAATGGTACTCAATAATTATAAGGTTTATCCAAATCCTTATGTGGTAGTAAGTTCGGATGACACCTATACCAAGCATTATTATGCGGGCAGCCAGAGAATTGCAAGCCGTTTATCAGAAAATCCGGGTTTATTTGGAAATTCGGCTGTGAATGTTCAGGAAAACAGGGCTGCTGAACAAATGCCGGATGTGGAAGGTGAATTTAAGTCTTATCTTGATAAGGCGAGAATTGAAACGGGAACCATAGAAAAAGAATTTGCGAGAAACTCGGCTCAAACGGGGCTGTATTATCTCCATGGGACCACCTGGGAACAGCGACATTTGTTACCGATGCCAATGCTGTTGCAACCCAATTTTTTGTAAATTTACCTTTCGGAGAGACTTTTGTAGAGCAGCAGGTTGCAGGAACTTA
>NZ_LJOD01000045.1 GCF_001295265.1 Chryseobacterium indologenes
TTACCCATCTGCTGAAGCTCTTTGATGAAAACATTGAATTTTTTATCAATAGGCTCTATGGATTTCACCAGATAAGCATATGCTTTTTCGTTCTGGCCAGTCTTTTTGTAAGCATCGGTAACAGCAGAAACTACAAGAGAATATTCCATTGGTTTTGTTCTCATCTGTCTTTTTACATACCGTTGATCGGCCTGATCCAGGCTTAGATAATAATCATATTCTTCAAAGATTCCTTTTTTAAGAATTTCAGCCAGCTGAAGACCTTTCTGTTCCTGGCCTGCAACGATATATCCGGTTACCATAGCACTTAATGAACGTGGATCGTTGTATTTCTCGGCAGGAATTTCTCTTGCTGCAAGGTCAAGAATTTCAATTGCTTTGGCCTTTTGCCCGCTTAAAGCCAATGCGGAGGCTGCCCTGCTTGCCGAAGTCCTGTAGCCCATAATATTAGATGTAGCCGATTCATCATAATGAATACGAAGGTCTTTGAAATTACCCCATCTGAAATTTTTCACCATGTTATAAAGGGAGTTCGCATCTGCTCTGCCCAAATCTCCGTCTGGAGCTTGTTTTGTATGAATAGGCACCAGTCTGTAGCTGAACCCGTCAAACTGAAGATATTCATCAAGGTAGAAAATATTTTCGCTGTCATAGATTCCTCCTGAAGAGAAGTTGATCGGACGTTTCCAGTCGAAAGTAGCCAAAAGATCAAGCATAATCAGGTTATTTTTATAAAGTGTATTCCCTTTGTAGGTGATCACGATCTGATCTACGGTTTCCGGAAGATCTGCCTGGGTAATGATTCCTGCTTTTACGGCATTTTCTTTATTTACCGGAAGGATAAATTTATTAACCGGAAGAATGTTGTACTTCTCATATTTTTCTTCCCCGAAATACATTTTCAGAAGCTCATCTTTTTCAGGAGATTTAAATCTGATAAATTCAATTGCTTCTTTCAGGGTAATGGAATCCTGTGTAAGATATTTTCTGAAGGTCTGGAATTCCGTATCAGGAACTCCCTGCTGTTGAAGCATGGAGAAAAATCCTTCCCAGTCCTCTTTTTTCATCAGATAAACCTGGTCATTTACTCCGTCCCTGTATTCATCATGAGTCAGCTGTGTTGGAATTCCCGCTGCGTTGTAGGTTCTTCTCTTTACCTGATCAATATTCCACGGGGTGGCCAGCAGGGTAAAATTGACGGTTTTCACATCATCCCTGAATCTTTCTGTTTCCTGGATTGCCCATACCGGGAAGGTATCATTATCCCCGTAAATAAAAATAATATCATCTTTGGGCAAAGATCTGAGAAAGGAATATGCAGAATCATAAGCTGCCGTTTTTTTACTGCGGTCATGTGATGTGTAATTCTGGAATCCCATCATGAAAGGAACTCCTAATAAAACAGTTCCTAAAACAACATTGGCTCCGTTGGATTTTATTTTAGACTGAAGGAACCATAAAATGGCTCCGGCTCCCATCCCGATCCAGATGGCAAAGGCATAGAACGAGCCTACCATGGCATAATCTCTTTCCCTTACTTCGAAAGGTTTTACCCCTGTATAAAAAACAATTCCCACACTTGTCAGGATAAACAGGGAAAGAAGGGCATAAAATCTACCGAAATCTCTGTTCAGCTGGAAAAAGAAACCAATTAATCCTAAAATTAACGGAAGGAAAAAGAATTTTACCGTGCTTTCGTTTTTAAATTTTGCAGGCATTTTGTCCTGATTTCCCACTAAAGCATTGTCTATAAAAGGAATTCCGGAGATCCAGTTTCCGTTGGTGATCTCCTTTTGTCCCTGAAGATCGTTCTGCCGTCCTACGAAGTTCCACATCAGGTATCGTACAAAATAATATCCGTTCTGGAAAGAAATGAAATAGTCAAGATTCTGGGCCAATGAAGGTTTCTGAACGTTGATCAGGTCGTATGGTTTTACTTT
>NZ_LJOD01000046.1 GCF_001295265.1 Chryseobacterium indologenes
TTACCCATCTGCTGAAGCTCTTTGATGAAAACATTGAATTTTTTATCAATAGGCTCTATGGATTTCACCAGATAAGCATATGCTTTTTCGTTCTGGCCGATTTTTTTGTAAGCATCGGTAACAGCAGAAACCACAAGAGAATATTCCATTGGTTTTGTTCTCATCTGTCTTCTTACATAGGTTTGGTCAATAGGGTCCAGACTTAAATAATAATCATATTCTTCAAAGATTCCTTTTTTAAGAATTTCAGCCAGCTGAAGACCTTTCTGTTCCTGCCCTGCAACGATATATCCGGTTACCATAGCGCTTAACGAACGCGGATCGTTGTATTTCTCGGCAGGAATTTCTCTTGCTGCAAGGTCAAGAATTTCAATCGCTTTGGCCTTTTGCCCGCTTAAGGCTAGTGCTGAAGCTGCTCTGCTCGCCGACATTCTGTAGCTCATAATATTTGAAGTAGCTGTTTCATCAAAATGAACATTTAAATTTTTAAAGTTCCCCCATCTGAAATTTTTCACCACATTATACAGTGAATTGGCATCTACTTTCCCCATATCTCCGTCCGGAGTCTGTACCGTGTGTACAGGAACTAACCTGTAGCTGAACCCGTCAAACTGAAGGTATTCGTTCAGATAGAAGATATTTTCGCTGTCATAGATTCCTCCTGAAGAGAAGTTGATCGGACGTTTCCAGTCAAAGTTCGCCAAAAGGTCCATCAGAATCAGGTTATTTTTATAAAGTGTGTTCCCTTTATAGGTGATCATGATCTGATTTACTACGTTCGGAAGATCTGCCTGGGTAATAATTCCTGCTTTTAAAGCATTTTCTTTGTTAACCGGAAGAATGAATTTATTAACCGGAAGAATGTTGTACTTCTCATATTTTTCTTCCCCGAAATACATTTTCAGAAGCTCATCTTTTTCAGGAGATTTGAACTTAATAAAGTTGATTGCTTCCTTCAGGGTCAGAGAATCCTGTGTAAGATATTTTCTGAAAGCCTGGAATTCCGTATCAGGAACACCCTGCTGTTTAAGCATGGAGAATACACTTTCCCAATCCTCTTTCTTCATCATGTAAATCTGGTCGTTTGAACCTTCTCTGTAATCCTCATGCGTCAGCTCACTTGGAATTCCTGCTGCATTGTATGTTTTTCTTTTGATCTGATCAAGGTTCCAAGGCGTTGAAGCAAGGGTGAAATTCACTACTTTCACATCATCCCTGAATCTTTCCGTCTCCTGGATTGCCCATACAGGATAAGTATCATTATCTCCGTAAACGAACAAAATATCATTTTTCGGAAGTGATTTTAATACTGAATAAGCATAATCATACGCAGTATATCTGTTGCTTCTGTCATGCACGTTATAGTTCTGGAATCCCATCATAAAAGGAACTCCCAATAAAATTACCCCTAAAGCAATATTGGCTCCGTTGGATTTTATTTTAGACTGAAGGAACCATAAAATGGCTCCGGCACCCATCCCGATCCAGATGGCAAAGGCATAGAACGAGCCTACCATGGCATAGTCTCTTTCTCTTGGCTCAAAAGGTTTTACCCCTGTATAGAAGATAATTCCCACACTTGTCAGGATAAACAGGGAAAGAAGGGCATAAAATCTACCGAAATCTCTGTTCAGCTGGAAAAAGAAACCGATCAATCCTAAAATTAACGGAAGGAAAAAGAATTTCACTGTGCTTTCATTCTGGAATTTTGCAGGCATTTTATCCTGATTTCCTAATAAAGCATTGTCTATAAAAGGAATTCCGGAGATCCAGTTTCCTTTTGTATTTTCCATGTTTCCTTCAAGGTCGTTCTGCCTTCCTACGAAGTTCCACATCAGGTAACGTACAAAATAATATCCGTTCTGGAAAGAAATGAAATAGTCAAGATTCTGGGCCAATGAAGGTTTCTGAACGTTGATCAGGTCGTATGGTTTTACTTT
>NZ_LJOD01000047.1 GCF_001295265.1 Chryseobacterium indologenes
TTGATAAAATTATAGAATATATTCTGAATCTTAAAGTTGATAATTATGATGATATCCCATTAATCGAGTCATAAGTAAAAAAGTTGTTCTTTTCTTTACTATTTTAGACAAAACAATGGCGTGAACGTCATCGCCTATACTCAAAGAAAAACAATAGGCTGTTTCATTTCTGAAACAGTCTATTTTGCTATATATGACTACATCTGTCTGCAATTTTGAAATAATAAGTATATTTACAACTATACAGATCAGTTAGGAAATGTACGGTTGAGCTATCAGAATAATGGCTCAGGAGCAGCCGTTCTTGAAGAAAATAACTATTATCCGTTTGGATTAAAGCATTATGGATACAATTATACATCAGGAATGGCTTAATGGAATTTAAAATATGTCACGACCAGGAAAGACAACATATAGTCAGTTTTCTTCTAACGGTATGTCAGCTTGGGCTAATTATGAAAGTTTACCATTTGGTGAAGCTTCCCGACTTTATAGTTGGATTGATAGAGGAGGTAGTGGATATTACCAGACAATACGCTTGAGTAGTATGGTTTTGGAGGACGTGCAAATTGGGGATTTGCAGCATTTTAGGGTTAGAAAATATATCTGGAGAAACAAGAGTTACGATACATGGCTCATCGCTAAAGCTTTATCGACGCAACGTAAACGGAAATGAATTTATAAAAAACCGATATACAAGAACAATGGCATTAAGTAAGATTGGAAGCGGTTTGGGTAAATTTTCTTTTGGTTTAGCTGCGGCAATGGATTTTAGAGGGACAATTAATTACTATAATGATCCAACTTCCCCAAACTCTGCGAACCCAGGAAAAGCAACTGTAAATACAGTATTTGGAGCACTTGGAGTATGGGGAGGCGTAGCAGGGGAGTCGGAAGCTTATTTTATTTTGGAATTGATGCATTTTATCCTGGCGGCTGGGATGGAGCAATGATTGATACAGAAAGAAGACAAGCCATTTTTGATGAAATTATTAATCAAAATTCAGGAATGGCCCCTCAGTATATTTTTCCATACGGTTCACAAAAATTTTAGACATGAGTATTAAAAAGTTATACTATTATTTTTATTATAAAATACATAAATCAATAGCGGTTACTTCAGAAGTATCAGGAGGTAAATTTGGAACGTTGTTTAAAACCTCACTTGTTATTATTGTTTTAGAAATTTGGCTATTAGCCTCTTTACTTATATATTACAAAGTATATATTAATCCAAAAGCTGATATTGTTGGAACGAAAATAGGATGGATAATTATGGTAGCAATTCTAGTTTTGGTTGATTACGCTATATTTTATAGTAAAAATCAATGGAAAAAAATTATTGATGAATTTGATAAATTACCTAATAAAAAAAATAAGAAGGGTAATTGGGTTACTTTTACTATAGTATTAATCATAATTGGAAATTTTATTTTTTCTTTCTATTGTTTAGATTTGAAAGCTAGAAAAGATCAGACTGGACCATATTCTAAAAAATATATAGAATTTCAAAAAGAGAGATAGTCTAAAAAAAGTATATTTATATAAAACTCCAGCTGACACTGCTATTGTACTCTAAGAAAAACAAGAGACTGTTTCATCTTTGAAGCAGTCTATTTCTATTACGATTAATATCTTTAACACATAACAAAGATGGTTCACATCCTAAATTATTATACAGTAAATCTTAAGAAAAATTAATAAAAATAAAGATGAAACAAGCTATAATGGTCTTTTTGTTACTTTCAACAATTTGTGTCTATTCACAAATAAAAATGACTGTAACTCCACAGAATAATAAAACTGAAAATTTCTAATAATATCCAATCTTATTTTACTACTGAACAAAAAGAAAAGTATAAGAAATATAAAATCTTTGCGGGCGATATTATTAGTAAGCCATTGTCACTT
>NZ_LJOD01000048.1 GCF_001295265.1 Chryseobacterium indologenes
TCATTGTTACAGGAGATCAGCGTTAAAGTGGCAAAAGCCGCCATTAGAAAATATTTTTTCATAGTAATTAAGATGTAAGTATAATTGTTTAAAACCTGGTAAGATCAGTAAAGCTGAATATAAGTAGTTGTAACCTTGTCGGCGGTAATGGTAAATATTTCCGCACTGTTTCCATCAGGAGTGGTAAAATTATCAGGAGCATTATAGCAGCTGTTGGGAAGTACTAACGGGCCGCCGAAACCCCATACAGTATCATTGGTTCCCGGATAAAACATTCTGAATTTTGTGCCCGACCATCTTGTGTTGGTTGAAATAACTCCGGTAGGCAGTAAAGACGGATGATTCCATGGTCTTGGAGTTATGGATGTACTTGAAAGACTTACTGTCCAGGTTGTTACAGGGTATAAAGAATTGGTAAATTGAGACTGATAATTATCGTAGATAAGGGCTTTCCCATTTCCTACATGGGAGTCAGCAGGAACAATAATTTCATTAGGGTCCTGGGAAGTTACATAAGGATAGCAGTTTGTTCCGGATTCATTACTGGCAAAAACAATTCCTCTAAACTCATAGGCAGAATAATTGTTGAGGATAAGAGGTCCTTTCTGTGCATAGCCTAAAGAGCAGGCTGTCAGGCTTAATATGGCTAAAACTTTTTTCATGGTTGTTTATTTTTCGGATTTAATGTTCTTACGGATTTCGTCACTTTTCTTCATGTAGATCTGGGTAGCCCAGACAATGATCTGGCTCATATCACCGCCTGTTTTTCTCATCAGTTCGGCTTCAGTAACGCCGGTAGAAAGGATGAGTTCTTTGGAAGCCGGAACCAGAAGCGCTTTTCTTCTGTCGCTCAGCTCAGAGGTGTTTCTTTTTTTCTCCTCTTCCGTAGGTCTGTTCTGTGGATCACCCAGACTTTTAAAAGCTTTGTCGAAATTTTCCATCTGCGGAGTTTTCATGCTCTCCATGGTGTTAACAGCATTCCCTTCGTTGTTGCACGAGATCAGCGTTAAAGTGGCAAAAGCTGCCATTAGAAAATGTTTTTTCATAATAATTAAGATGTAAGTATAATTTGTTTAAAACCTGGCTGCATCAGAAAAGCTGGATATAAGTGATCGTATTCGTTCCACTGGTTACAGTAAATATTTCCGCGCTGTTTCCTGAAGGAGTGCTAAAGCTGCTGGGTGCATTGTAGCAGTTATTAAAAAGAGTAACAGCCCCATTAAAGTTATCCGGAGCAAGATCTGTGGTACCGGGATAATACATCACAAATTTGGTGGTGGCCCATTTGGTATTGTTTGAAAGAACAAGCCCTGGTGCCATAGAAGGATTGTTCCATGCTCTTAGTGTAGTACTGGAACCTCCGCTTGCCAAAGCTACTGACCAGGCAGTCATAGGATACAGAGAGTTGAGAAATTGATCTCTGTAATTATCGTATCTGAGTTCATTCCCATTACCCATATGAGAGTTGGCCGGAACCCGGACCATTTCAGGATCTGCCGAACTTATGCTAGGATAGCAGTTTCCCGAGGTATTGTTAGCCATGATGTATCCATAGAAATCATATTTGGAATAGTTATTAAGAATAAGAGTTCCTCCCTGTGCATACCCAAAAGAACAGGCAGCTAAGCTTAATAATGCTAAAACTTTTTTCATGGTATCTTATTTTTCAGATTTAATGTTCTTACGGATTTCGTCGCTTTTCTTCATATAGATCTGGGTAGCCCAGACAATGATCTGGCTCATATCACCGCCTGTTTTTCTCATCAGTTCGGCTTC
>NZ_LJOD01000049.1 GCF_001295265.1 Chryseobacterium indologenes
GATGAATATCTGTCTCCTGTATACGGTGATGGTTTAAGTACCAATGGTCGTATGACTTCAGGAACGAACCGTTATTTCAACTTCAACGTATCCAACGTATTGAGCTATGCGTTCTCTTTATCTGATGATCACAGGTTCAATGCAAGCTTATTCCAGGAAGCATATAAATCCAATACAAGAGCTCTTGCAGCCACTGGACAGTCTGTTGCATTAAGTACTTTGGAACATCTTTCCAGCTTTGTAGTGCCAGTTGACCATACAGGGGTAAATAATCTGGAGAGCTCAAGATCAGGTTATGGTGCCACTTTAGGATATAACTACAAAGGATACTTAAATGTTGACTTATCAGGAAGAAGAGATGCGGTTTCTTATCTTCAGCCAGGCAGCAAAGCAGGGAACTTCTGGTCTGCGGGGGTTGGACTAGATCTGGCTAAAATGATCATTCCTGAAAATGATTACCTGAACTCTTTAAGATTAAGAGCTTCTTACGGTAAAGTAGGTAACAGGGTATCTGTATCTCCTTATGCGACATATTCTTATACCATCAACTATAACAATTTAGCAGGAGCGAGCTACGGTGGATTTGATAATCCAGGTTTACAGTGGGAAACGGTAAATCCTTTCAACGCAGGAGTTGATTTCAGCTTATTCAAAAACAATGTAACCATTACTGCTGAATACTTCAACAAGAAAACGAAAAACCTGATCTATAATATTCCACTTTCCACTTCCCAGGGGTTAGGAGCCTATTTTGACAACGTAGGAGATTTGGTTAACAAAGGTTTCGAATTTACCGCGAATGCTAACATCTTAAATCCTGTTACTAAAGGAGGATTTGCATTAAGCATGGATGGTAACCTTTCTTTCTTAAAGAATGAAGTTACTAGCCTATACGGAGGAAAAGACGTGATCTCAGGTTCCACAATCTTAAGAGAAGGAGAAACAGTAAACAGCTGGTTCATGAGAAAATGGGCTGGAGTAGATCCAAGCAATGGTAACCCGCTATGGTATAAAAACGGTGTAGACGGAGAAACTACCAGCAACTATGCAGAAGCACAGCGTGCGATCCAGGGATCCCGTATTGCTAAAGTATATGGAGGGGTTGGTTTAAATATGTCTTATAAAAACTTCTCAGTAAGTGCTCAGGGAACTTTCAGCTTCGGAGCTAAGATGTATGATGACTGGGCATTCTACTTACAGAGTGATGGTGTCAACGCTGGTGTTTTTAACGCTTATGCAGATGGTATGGATTACTGGACACCAAGCAATCCTAATGCTGAAAATCCAAAACCTGTCTATGGTATTGGTGCAAGAGGTACAGGGTCAACATCGGCTAATAACACCTCTACAAGATTCCTTAGAAAAGCAGATTTCTTAAGATTAAGTAACCTGAAAGTAGCTTATACCTTTGATAAAGACTTCTTAAAAGGAGCTCCTGTCAACAAAGTAACTCTATATGTGATGGCGAACAACCTGTATACCCACAGATATGACAAAAAGCTTAAGTATGACCCGGATATGGCTTTGATCGGGACCAGTAACCTGAACTTA
>NZ_LJOD01000005.1 GCF_001295265.1 Chryseobacterium indologenes
TTATTAACCTTAACCCCTTCCTAAAATTCAATCCTTAACTCCTGCGCTCCCGGAAAAACCGGACTGCAAAGGTAAACATTTTTTTAATATCACAAAAAATTAATCCTAATCTTTTGACTATCTCATAATGATACTCCGGTTTGTTTTATAGCTTCTGCGCTTACTGATACTCTCGTTTTCAGTGGGGCAAAGATAGCAACTTATTAACACCAAAAACAAATTTATTTAACATAAAGTTTACAGAAAAATTGCAAAAATTACATAAAACACTGTAAAACAGGAAGAAAAATTTTAAACTTTTGTTTAATTTTTTCATCAGAATCTTATTACAGATTGTGTTTTATTGTTTTTGCTGTTGATAAATCAGGCTTAAAAATTCAGCATATGATTTTTCCAGACCTATAATATCTCCTGATTTAAGGTTTAAACCACCTATTCCAGAGGTGTCTGATTTCACTTTTAGTGATGAAATCTGAAAATATAAGTTTTCATCAGCTGTTTTAGGCTGGATTTTAATTGTTGAGCCCAATAGTTTTTTTGTTGACATTGTATAAACTTCGCCCGGAATAATTTCCAGCATTAAGAAAGACCTTGGTGCCAGAGTATAGTCCTTTTTGTTGATGTTTATTTTCTGATCTTTTTCAGAGGATGCAAATATGTACAGCATTCCTTTCTGGGTGATCAGCTTCTCTTTAGGTGTATAATATAATGCCAGCCTATAATTGGAAGGATTGAACGGTTGTGGAGATCCGTCTACATTTTCAAAAGGCTTTAATGCAATTGAATTGGCCCCGATTTCTTTTGCTTTTTTATAAACCACCGAAAAAATGGCAGCATCGTCTTTTGAGAACCCCTGTACATCAATTACACCGAGATATTGAGCATCTGTTACTGCCTCCAATTTTCTGTATAAGAATTTATCTGAATTCTCATTGATTTTCTCCACTTTTGTCAGATACACATTCTGTGCATACAACCAATGGGCACACAATACAGAAAAGGCAAACGCTAATTTTTTCATATCTATTTTATTATGGTACCAGGATTTTGATACATTCTTCCAGGCTGTTCTCCCAATGTTTGGGTTCTATTTTATAAATCTCTTCAATTTTATCCAACGCCATGGTACTTCTTGCCGGTCTTTTTGCCGGAGTGGGATACTGGTCTGTAGTCAGAGCGTTCAGCTTTACCGAGGATTTTGAGAATTCAGCAATCTTTCTTGCGAAATCGAACCATGTTGTCTCGGGATAATTAGAGAAATGAAAAATGCCAAAAGTTTTAACCGGAGCCTCAATAATGTCCATAATTGCTTCAGCCAGATCGTTCGCATTGGTAGGCTGGCCAAACTGATCAGCCACAATTCCCAGTTCGTCTTTTTGGGAGAACAGATTCAGCATTGTTTTAACGAAGTTTTTATTAAACTCTGAATACAGCCATGAGGTTCTCAAAATAATGGTTTGAGAATTAATTTCCAATGCCAGTTCTTCTCCTTTTCTTTTTGATTCTCCGTATACTCCTGTCGGATTGGTAAAATCATCTTCTGAATAGGGAAGATTGGTATCTCCATCAAAAACATAGTCTGTAGAAATATGAATCAGTATACTTTTATTTTCTGCGCATGCCTGAGCCAGATGAGCTACCCCGTCTGCATTTACGGCAAATGCTTTTCCGTTTTCTTTTTCCGCAAGATCAACAGCGGTATAAGCGGAAGCATTGATGCAGTAATCAGGTTTGTTATCATAAAAGAAGTCATTAATCTGATCTTCGTTTGTGACGTCCAGGGTTTTTGAATCGGTAAATATAAATTCGTAGGCATTTTCAAAATCAGGCGCTATTTTTCTAATACAGTTTCCCAATTGTCCGTTGCTGCCTATTACTGCGATTTTTTTCATCTGTAACTTATTATGTATGGTTGTAGATTAGGGATGTTCCTGATCTGTTTATGAATTTTTTGCGTTCTGTGATCTTAAGAATTTAACTCTTGGCTGAAATTCTTTCTGTTCCAGATCTACATAGAACTTATGAAAGGTTTCCTTGATATCTTCGGGATGAACTTCGGATCTTCTTGTTTTAACATTAAAGTAGATTACAGTAACCCATAAAACAGCATGAACGGTTTTTTCGTCCAGGCTTTTCATCAGTATTTCCACTTTGGCAGTTCTGTCCTGTACTTCAATTGTCTTACTGCTGATGACTACCTGAGTATTATACCGTACTTCTTTCAAGTAAGCGATCTCATTCTGAATGGCAATCCACGTGCAACCTGTTTTTTTAGTATATTCTTCATAAGTAAATCCGTAAAATGTTTCTACATGATCTTCTCTTGCATTGAACATATAGTCAAGATATTTTACATTATTCAGATGTCCTATGGGATCACAATCGCTGAAACGGACTTTCACCGTGGTTGAAACTTCTTTTTCCATGGTGCAAAAATACAAAAAAAACCGCCTCTAAAAGGGGCGGTTGAATTTATAAAACTTTGTTAATTTCTTAGTTTACTCCAAGTTCTTTCTTTACAGCGGCGGTAGCATCAATACCTCCTTTGTAAATAAATGCCTGAGAGTTTGAATCCATTACGTAGTCATATCCGTTTGCTTTAGCAACTTTTTCTACAGCATCGTTCAATTTCTTCTCAATTGGTCCGAAGATGGCATCCTGTTTTGCCCCAAGATCCTTTTGAGCTTTTTCCTGCATCTGTCCGATTTCTTCACGGATTTTTGTTAATTCTGCTTCTCTGGCTTTGTTTTCATCAGCCGTTTTCTTAGGCGCTTCTTCAGTATACTGCTTTAGTTTAGCTTCACCAGCGTCTACTCTTTTCTTAATTTCGGCTTGTTTTGTATCTAAGAATGTTTTTAGTTCAGCATCAGCTTTTTTCTTTTCAGGCATTGCATTAAGAACTGCAGATACATCTAAAGTAGCTATTTTCTGAGCTTTTGCCATACCTACTGATACAACCATCATCACCGCTGCAAATAATACACTTAATTTTTTCATAATTGGTTAATAAATAATTTAATTTGTTTGTTAGATTTCAAATGTTAGCAAAAGTTAATTGATCTCTTATTTTTTACTTTTGCTGTTACTTTTTTCTTTTTTATCTGTTCCTTTCAACAGAATATCAAGAACTTTCTCGGTATAATCATACCTTTTTTGAAGGAAAAGCACATTGTTACTTGTTTTATCAAGAACCGTGCCCAATCCGTTTTTCTCTGCCATCGTTTTGATGGCTCCCCAGATCTGATCCTGGAAAGGTAAAACCAGATTGGTTCTAAGTTTTGTGATCTCTCCATTGGTACCGAATCTTAAACTTGTTGTTGTTTTGATGCTTTTATCAAGATCCATTACTTCTTTTTCTCTAAGCTTCAGCTGGTCGCCGATCAGTAAAACTTTTTCACTTTCAAATGCTGCCTTTTTTCTTTCGTATTCAGACTGCAGATTCTGAAGTTCAGACTGCCAGGTATCAATCTGGGCATTAAGTCTTGCTTCTGCTTCTTTATACTGAGGCATTTTATTTAAAATTTCATTGGTATCCACCACGCCTACTTTCTGGGCACTGAAAATGCCTGCAAGCAGTAATAATACAAATGTGAAAGTTATTTTAAAGTTTTTCATATCTTATGAATTATAATGATTGGTTCATCAAGAAGTGGGTCTTCCATCCGGATGGTTCTGTTCCGGAAATTGTTTTATCAAATCCATATGCGAAGTCGAACCCGATCAAACCAAATGCTCCCATATAAACTCTTACCCCTACTCCTACTGATCTTTTCAGCTGGAAAGGATTGTAAGTGCTCCATGAGTTCCATACGTTACCTCCTTCTGCAAAAGTAAGTGCATAGATTTTTGCAGTCTGGCTCATTGAGATTGGATATCTTAATTCTAATGTAAATCTGTTATAGATGGTTCCTCCTCCTTTCTGAGTAATATCTTCTAATTCTCCACCGTAGGTAGATGCATTTTCATATCCTCTTAGAGGAATCAGCTCACGTCCGTCGTATCTACCTCCGAAAAGTCCGGTTCCTCCTACATAGAATCTTTCAAAAGGCGGAGCTCCAAGCTGCTTGTTATATCCATCCATGAATCCCATTTCGGCGGATGATCTCAGCACCAGTTTTCCGGCAATTTCGTTGTATACGTCTGCCTTGAACTTGATTTTGTAGAATTCCATCCATTTATATTTGTTGATAGGACTCATTGTAGAGTAGTCTTTATTACTGAACAATGAATATGGAGGGGTTAGTTTTGCGGAAAGCTCGATATTAGAGCCCATTGTTGGGAAAATCGGGTCAATTCCGGCTGAGTTTCTGCTTAATCCCAGGTTAACACTGAAGTTATTGGCATCTCCATTATACTCTGTTGTATCTCCAAACTGGAACGGATAGTTTTTGAAGTTATATTTCTGAAACTGAATTCCTGTGTATAAAGAGAAATAATCATCCGGCCAGTTTAATAATCTGTTCAGACCTGCAGATGCAGAGAAAATGTTCAGTTTCTGAGCATTTCCATACGTGTCATTATATTTCACTCTGGAATTGTTCACACTTACAGAAAGTGCTGTTTGTTTTGCTCCGAATAACCATGGTTCTGTAAATGAAATTCCATAGTTCTGGAAGTATTGTCCTGCCTGTGCCTGAATGGACAATGTCTGACCGTCTCCCTGAGGTACCGGTTTGAAATCTTTAAACTTAAGGAAGTTCTTCAGTGAGAAGTTACTGAACGTAAGCCCTAATGTTCCGATAAAGCTGTTACCACCGTAACCTGCCTGTAACTGAACCTGGGAAGATCCTTTTTCAACCAGTTTCCAGTTGATATCCACGGTATTATCCTGCTGGTTTGGCTGGATATCCTGTCCTACCTGCTGAGGATCAAAGAAAGACATCCCCGCAAGGTCAAAGTAGGTTCTCTTGATCTCTGTTTTTTTGAAAAGCTCTCCCGGCTTTGTTCTTAAAGCTCTAAGTACAACGTGGTCATGGGTTGTTGTATTTCCCTGCCATGTTACTTTATTCCAGGTAGCCTGTTCTCCTTCATTAATTCTGATTTCAAGATTTACGGCATCCCCTGTTACGGATTTCTCTACCGGGGTAACGTTGGAGAAAAGGTATCCGTTATTCATATAAACAGACTTGATATCTGAATCATCTTCTTTTCCTCCGTCTTCTCCTACTTTTTTGTTGAAACCTACTGCATCGTAGATATCTCCTTTTTTATATCCCAGTAATCTCTGTAATTGTTCTGTAGGGTATACGGTATTTCCGGTGAATGTAATATCCCCGATATAATATTTTTTACCCTCTTTCAGTTTTACATTGATTTCGTAATTATTTCTTTTGTTTCTCCATACAGAGTCTGAAACGATTACGGCGTCTCTATATCCCAGAGAGTTATAGTAGCTGATAAGGCTCTGCTTGTCTTCCTGATATTTATCTTCAATAAATTTTGAAGATTTCAGGATACCACCGATTCCAAATCTCTTCTGTTTGGTTTCTTTGAAAGCTTTTTTTCTAAGTTTAGCATCAGAAACACTCTGGTTACCTTCAAATTCGATATGGTCAATTTTAATTCTTTTTCCTTTATCTACATTGATGGTCCAGTCTACCATAGACGGATCGTTTGCATTTACTTTATCCTGAATGGTAATTTTCGCATCTGCAAACCCTTTTTTCACATAGTCTTTAGGTATTTTGGTTTTAAGACTTGATATAAGGTTCTGTGTGATCTTAGTACCCGGCTTCAGGTTATTATCTTTTATAAACTTTTCATTTTTGGATTTACCAATTCCTTTTCCTTTGAATTTTACTTCTCCAAGGTCTTTAAGATCCTCCAGGTAGAATCTCAGAACAACAGTTTGTCCTTCAATGCTCTGAACATATACCTCTACTTCTGAGAAAGACTGGGTATCCCATAGTTTTTTAACAGCATTGCTGATTTTCTGTCCCGGGATGTCCACAACTTCTCCTTTGCTTAGACCTGTAAATCGTAAGATCTGAGCGGGTGTATATTTTTTGACCCCATCTACAACAATGTCCTTAAGTGTGTAAGTTCCTGCTTCATTTTCTGCATGTACAGCACTGTTTACTTTTGTACTGTCCTGAGGAGTTACTTGTCCATAAAAATGTGCCGAAGCAGCAAACATTATGATGGGTAATAGTCTAATCTTCATTTTATCGAGTCTTTCTTTTCTTTAAATTTATTGGGCTTTTATCTGATCGCCGGTGAGACCGTATCTTCTTTCTTTGTTTTGATAGTCTACAATACACTGGAAGAAAATATCTTTGGTAAAGTCCGGCCATAGGACATTTAAAAACTGTAGCTCTGCATAGGCAATCTGCCAAAGGAGAAAATTACTTATTCTTATTTCTCCACTGGTTCTTATCATCAGGTCTACAGGAGGAAAGTTTTTGGTGTAGAGATAGCTTTCAAATAGCTTTTCATTAATATTCTCTACGTCTACTTTTCCTTCTTTCACATCAGAACTTATATTTTTCACGGCCTCCAAAATTTCATTTTGAGAGCCATAGCTTATTGCCAATACTAAATTTCCTTTTGTGTTTTCTTTGGTAAGCTCTACTACACGTTCAAGCTGTTCTTTCACAATGGGAGGCAGTTTTTCAAGATTCCCGATTACATGCATTCTCAATCCTTTGCTGAAAATTTCTTCGGCTTCCAGCAATAGAGTTTCTACCAGCAGATTCATCAGGGTATTGACTTCTTCTGCGGGACGGCTCCAATTTTCAGATGAAAATGTATAAAGTGTTAAATAGGGTATATTGATCTCATTACATGCATTAATGGCACTTCTTACAGCATTAATGGCATTCTTGTGACCGAAAGATCTTTCTTCGCCACGGGATTTTGCCCATCTTCCATTACCATCCATAATGATGGCTACGTGTTTTGGTAAATTCTCAGAATTTATTTTATCTTTAATCAACGACATATTCATTAATCACAATAACATGGAGGTCTTCCGAAAGAGTATGTCAGTCCTAAGCTGAAAGTATTCATCCAGTCTTTGGATCTTCCATCACCAATATTTCTTCTTCCGATAAACTCTTGCTCTCTTTCTTTGGAAACTGCATAATAATTTCCGGATTGCAGCAATGAACCGCCTGTAGCAGGATCTAAAATATCTGCATTATAAGAAGATTTTACATCCTCCGATAATATTTTGCTGTGATCCAGCTGATCAGTCAGGGTATACCTGAACGTAGCTTCTGCAAAGATTGCCCAGTTATGGTTAAACTTATATTTCAATCCTACTCCAAAAGGAATATGCATTGTTACTTTTTTCCCCAATGAATATTCTTCAGTAGTTTTGAAGTCTAATTCGTTGATAGGAGCCTGCGCCACACCATCAGCATCTCTTCTGAAATCATTCACCAGATTTGCTTTAGGGGCATCAAACATCAAAGCACCTATACCTCCGAAGATATATGGGCTTACCATGCTTACCTGCTCGTTATTTACCGGAAAAAAGTTATATTCAAACATTAAGCTTGCCTCATATACGTTATTTTTTCCGTATGAGTTTCTTTTCACTCTGTATTCTTCTTTTGCCGCTTTATCATTGAACTGAATCTGGTTATAACCTAAATCCAATCGAACGGTCTGATGCGGGTTAAAATTAAATCTGTATAATATGCCTCCATAAAACGGGAAGCCCCATTCTGACGCTCTGTCTAAATCCAATGGCTTTTGTAAAATATAATTGGTCCTCCCTACGTCCCCTACAAGATTACTCATCCCAAGGCGAACCCCCAATTCATTTCTTTGTGCTTTAACACTTACCATTCCAAGGAAGGCAAGGAAGCTAAACAATAATTTTTTATTCATAAAAGAATATGGATTTATGGTTATTTTAAAATTTAATTTTTGCAAATATAAAACATTTTTATATTAATGATATTCTTAATGTTTAGTTAAAAATAAACAAAAAAACATAATTTGTTATAAAGTAAACGGCAAAGTAACGAAAATATTCTTTTTTTCACAGAATTCAATTACTTAAAATATAAAGAAACCCCCAATGGATGAGGGTTTGTAACTTTATTTTTTATTAAATATTGCCTGTACCTTATTCCTTATTTTTATCAACAGAGGTTCTTTATAGTTTTTATCTTCATCAAAATATCCGTAGCCATACCCATAACCGTAGCCATATCCATAACCATACCCCTGCTTGGTGTTGTAATCATTATAGATAAGCCCAAGGTGATTGATTTCATTAGCATGGTATTTTTCGGTAATCATCTTCAGCATATATTTTTCGGTATATTCATGACGTACAACATAAATATTGGCATCTGAATATTTCATGAGCTCATATGAATCTGCAACAAGACCTACCGGTGGAGAATCGATGATGATAAAATCGTATCTTTTTTTCAGTTCTTCTATAAATCTTATATTGCTTTCGCTCATCAAAAGTTCTGATGGATTAGGCGGAATAGGCCCTGATGTGGCAACATCCAGATTGGGGATCTTGGTCTTGTTGATAATCTGATCTATTTCAACTTCCCCAGTAAGATAGTTTGAAATACCATATTTGTTATCTATATTAAAATCCCCGAAAATCTTAGGTTTTCTTAGGTCCATTCCTAAAAGAATTGTTTTTTTATCACTTAATCCTATTACTGAAGCCAGATTGATGGAAACATATGTTTTCCCTTCGCCTCCGATAGATGAAGTCACGAGAATGATTTTGCCTTTTCCGCTTTCATCTCCTTCCATCAGGAACCTCATACTGGCTCTGATCCCTCTGAATGCTTCTGATACGGATGATTTAGGCTGCTCAAGAACAGTAAGCATATTTTCATTACTATTGTTTCCGATTACTCCCAGAAGAGGAATCTTGGTTGCACTCAACAGTTCTTTAATATTACGGATCTTGTTATCCAGAACTTCACCAATCAGGATAAATATCAGCGGAAGCATTAATAAGCCCAGCATGATTCCCATTTTTATTCCTTTCACATTCGGACCAATCGGAGCCTGTCCAAGATTCTTGGCCGGGTCAATTACTGTAATATCTGACTGGTTGGTAGCCACTTTCATCTGGGCTTCATTCTGTCTTCCCAAAAGGCTGTTGTAAGTAGCTTCAATCATGTTATATCCTCTTTCGGCATCCAGGTATTTTCTTTCTTTTTCCGGATAGGAGATGAGATCAGCGTTCGCGTCTGCAACCTGCCTGTCTATTTTGCTAATTTCATCATAATATCGGGTATAGTAATTTCTCAGACTGCCGGAAGATCCTGCCCTTGCTTCATTAATAAGCCTGTTAATCTCTTTCATTGGCTCAGAATTAGGCTTATAGATGGTTGCCATTTCTCTTCGTTTGGTGTAGAGCGCTTTCAGCTCAGACACGGAAGCAGAGAAAAATCCGTCTTCAAAACCGGCCGCATTGGTACTGATCATTTTTTCAAAATCCTGGGATTGAAGCGTATTTCTAATGTCATTCAGGGAACTGACTTTGCTAAGAAGGTCTGCTTTCTTCGCTTCAAGCTCTTTAATTTTTTCCAGAGACTTCTCATCTCTGTCTTTAATATTGTAAAGCTTTTCGGATGTTTTCAGAAAGTTAAGAACTGCAGCACTTGAATCTAGTTTTTTGCGAATATTATCCAGATTTCCCTGCAAATAAAGTTCAGTATTTTTATTAACGATATTTTTATCAGCAAGTCTTTTTTTCTGAAGCTCAGCAACGGATTTATTCAGAAAGTTTACGGTACTGTTGAGATTATATCCTTTTTTGGTAATGAACATGATGGTATTGATCTCCCTGTCAAAATCTACCCCTATTGTGGATACAATTTCATTAACACTCTGATTAACGGAAGCCAGATTTACAATAATGTTATCTACCTTAATTTTAGGAGTTACCGGATTTTTAAGCAGTCTGAATCTAAGGTTCGGGGCATTATACCATTCATTCACCTTAATAATTTTATTGGCTGGTCTGGCATATGCATTAATAGAATGAAAACCTTCAGACTCGTAGCTGTACAGGCTTGTGGATTGTCCTTCTTCAGGAAGAACCACTTCATAGGAATCTCCTCCTTTAGGGATCAGGGTAACGGGATAATTAACCTGCTGAAGATGTTTCTTATCAATCTGCAGAAATACCGGTGAATCCGTTTTATCAATATAGGTGGACTTGATCAATCCTTTGGTTGAGTAATTAACAAACAGATCCAGTTCTTTTACCAGGAACTCATTATGGGATCTTGACAGAAGCATCTTTTTAAGATAAATCCCGTCCTGATTTCCACTCTGTCCCCAAATAAAGTTGATGGACTGATTGGGTGTAAAATAGCTGGAGGTATTATTGGATATGCTCAGGGAGAGATCTGAAGCGAAAACATTCTGAGCATAATATTTACTGTATACCCACGAGATGATATACCCTAAGAGCAGCATGAAAACAAACCAATACCAGTTCTTGAGTATCCGTCTTAGAAAATGTTCAATATCAAATAATGCAAACGATCCGTACTTCTCCTTCTGGGAATCGTTCTTCCCTATTTTTTCGTCTTTACCTGGAATCATGATTAAAGGTTTTTAAGAAGAAGATAAATTGATAATGCGGTAGTAATTACCGATACGCCGGTCGTTAAAGTCTGTACAGGATCTTTTCCGAATCCGTTAAGACTCTTTCCTCTGGTATTGAGATAAATTTCATCTCCATTTTGTACGTAATAGAAAGGAGAGTTCATAATATCTTCACGGGTAAGGTCAATCTGCGCCTTTTTAATTCCTTCCGGAAGTTTTCTGTGGATCACAATATTTTTACGGTCTATGGTTCTGTTGAGACCTCCGTTAATAGCCAGGGCTTCTGTGATGGTTAATGTATTTTTATGGGCTACTTTTTCTCCTGAAAGACCTGTTGTTTCCACATCCCCTAAGATATAGTAGGTAATTCCGTCTGTATTCAGCCTTACTTCAGCTTTTCCTTCCTGAAAATTTTCGTTTACTTTATCCTGAAGTTCTTTGGTAATGTCTTCGAGTGTTCTTCCTTCTGCTTTAATATATCCGATTCCAAATACGTTAATATCGCCTTTAGAATCCACTTTCAGCCC
This sequence comes from Chryseobacterium indologenes, assembly GCF_001295265.1. Lineage (GTDB taxonomy): Bacteria > Bacteroidota > Bacteroidia > Flavobacteriales > Weeksellaceae > Chryseobacterium > Chryseobacterium indologenes_A. The sequence goes on from NZ_LJOD01000005.1 coordinate 11,076, forward strand.
ATTAAAATAGAAGTTCATATTTCCTCCGCTATCGGTTGATGTAGCTCCTCCGAATCTTGTGGCCATAGTATTGACTCCTGATCCTGATGCTACTCCTCCGGAAGTATTGAAGGAGGAATAAAACTGCGCCGCATCTCCTTTGGGAGTAGTTACAATATTAAGGTTAAGAATATCATTTTTGGTAACCCTGTACACAGGAATATTGTAGGGAATAAGACCTTCTTCATTAATCACGAGGCTTTCACTGGGCTGCATGTATCTTACATCCTTTTTAGTGATGCAGGATGTCATAAAAAAGGGTAATATTAAAAATAAATACTTAAAGTTCTTCATCATATTTGAATATTGTATGCAAAAGTAAAAATTATATTGATATTTTCTTGTTATTTCGTAAACGATAGATCAGATCCGGCAGATAAGCTCCTAAAAAACCAAGCATAATGATGATCAGCAGCAGCAGGTTGATGTTGATATGTCTTAAATAATAAGCTACAGCCACAATCAGAAGGTAATAAACAATAATATAAAATGTAGCTCTTCTGTGGGTAAGGTCCAGCTTCAGCAACTTATGGTGAATGTGATTTTTATCTGCATCAAAAGGAGATTTCTTATTGCAAAGCCTCACAATAATTACGTTAAGTGTATCTACAATCGGCAGAATAAGAATCGCTACTGCAACAACGGGTGCCGACTGCAGGTGGTATCTTGGTATATTCGGGAGCTCTTTATCTATGAAGATATCAATAAAACAGATGGAGGTAAATGCCAGCAGGAACCCGAGAAGCATAGACCCTGTGTCTCCCATGAATATTTTATTGGCTCTGTAATTGGAGAGGTTATAATAAAGAAACGCCAGAACAGTTCCGATGATTACAACTGATAAAACCACCAGCGGATAATTATATTCCCCAAGCCTGTAGTAGCTGATCCCAAACAAGCCGCTGCATATCACGGAATATCCTCCGGCAAGCCCGTCTATACCATCGATAAGATTAAACGCATTGATGAGCACAATAAAGGTAATAATGCTGAAGATTACGCTTACGGCATATTCCAGTTCATAGATTCCGAATATCCCAAACAGACTTCTGATCCTGATATCTGAACCAATCACAACAAGTGACGATACAACAATCTGGGCAACGAGCTTTTTATAGGCCCTCATCACCACAATATCATCCATTACTCCAATATACAGGAGAATGATGAGTGATGCAAAAAGAAATTTGTAGAGGTCAAAAAGTTCGTAGGCAAAGATTGAAGCACAAATTCCGATAGAGTAAAAAATAGCAATTCCGCCTAGATTTGGAATTTTTCTGAGATGGGAGCTTCTTACCCCCGGCTCATCCATCAGGTTCTTCCTTCTGGAAATTTTAATAATGGTAGGGATTGAAAAAAAGGTAATTAAAAAAGAGAACAGGAAACCTAATCCTATTTTCACGTAAAAAATAGAAATTCCCGATTCGCTTAAGAACAATTCAAAATTCTTCATTTTTTTCCTTATCAAAGCACCTATCGTCTCTAATGAAAACAATGACAAGAGATTACAAAATCCGTTCGTTAAAGTTTTACTGTCCGAAACAATTGTACCTGCATTTGTGTTTTTATATCAATTTTCTTATCAATTTTTTCTGTCCTGCAAAAAACAACAGATAAAAAATCTTTTTTTTCAATGGCAAAGATAAAAGATAATTCTTACCAAAACGACTATACTTCAATATATCTTGAATTTTTATTTCCCTTTCTTTCATAAAAACGGTCAGATCATCAGCCATTTTATAAAAAACTGTTTCAGTTTTCACGTAAGCCAGATAAGCAAGGAAAGAGTAAACCCCTTCAAAGATCTGAAAATTTTTCAATTCTTTTCTTTTATAGGAATAGCCGGATTTTTCAAAAACCAGTTCCACATCTTTTACTGCTTTCAGAATGTCAAGTCCTTTTTCAGTATGGGTTTTTGTTATGGAATCCGTACGTTCCAGATATTGGTAATGGAAGTGCTGGGTCTGTGCCAGTGTTCTGCATTCCAGCAGCAGCTGCGGAATCAGCTGAATATCTTCAAAATGAACACCTTTTTTAAATCTTTTATGTTCAAAAAGTTCTTTTTTAAAGAGTTTATTACAGGCAAAATAGCTGAGATCTGAAAATACAGAGAAATAGTCTTCCAGCATAATCTTTTCGGGCATATCCGGAAGTTGGGTCAGCTTTTGGGTAACATTACCGTTCTGATCTACCTTCTGAATGTTACAGATTACCATTTTAGCATCATGTTTCTCTGCCAGCTGCAGCATTTCTTCAAACATGGTCTCCCTCACATAGTCGTCACTGTCTACAAAACCTAGATATTCTCCTGAAGCCTTTTCTATTCCGAAATTCCGGGCATCACTCAGACCACCATTCTCTTTGGTAAAAGCTTTTATTTTTCCGGGAAATTTTTGGGCATACTCCTGAATAATCTGTTCTGATCTATCGGTACTGCCATCATTAACAGCCAAAACTTCAATATCCTGAAGAGTCTGGCTGACTAAAGAATCAAGGCATTTGGCCAGATAATTTTCAACGTTATATATGGGAACAATTATGGAAACTTTCATCTTCTGTTGTGTAGATTGATAATGCTTTGAGCTAAAAAATCACTGAACTTCTGATATCCCTTTCCGTTCAGATGGAGCGGATCTGCATAGAGATTTCTGTCTTTATTGAAATCGGGGCTTACTTCATCAAAATTCAGAAGGATGATCTTCTTATCCAGTCCCTCATGCTTCAATGCTTTCAGAAGTGCCTTTCTATAGTCTCTGATTTCAAATCTTTTTCCATTGTTCAGGACTAATTCTCCGCCTTTATTGCTGAGGCTGCTCAGGATATTTTTTCTTTCAGAATCCTCTTCTAGACCAAATTCAGGGAGAGGAATAACCACGGGCCGGATCCCGTAATGCAGTAATGTATTAATGATCATTACCATATGATGGGTATAAAAACCAGGTCCTACATGGGTAGCTGCATCATTTACTCCGGCGATGATGATACAGTAGTCCGGCTTCTTTTCAATAATTTCTTTGGAAGAGAACTCTTCATTTTTATCTTTGAACAGGTTCTCATAAATACGTTTGGTCTTGGCTCCCGGATTTCCTGATGAATAGACCTCTGCATGAATTCCCTGTTCCTGAAGTTTAACTTCCATAAGGGAATCCAGATTCTGACGGACTACCCAGCTGTCACCGATAATCCCGATCTGAAGTCCGGCCTCAGGCTTCGCAGGGGAAGTAAAGTATTTTTCCTGATCTGCATAGGAGTATTTATTCCAGAAATAGGCTGTACAGAATATTCCGATGAGCAGTACGGTGGTTATTAATATCTTTTTTTTCATTTGTGTGTATGGTGTTAAAAGGTCAGCCTGGGATTAAGGAATCCTCTTTTAGCTTCTTCAAAATCTTTTTTTGAGCAGGGAATACAGTTTTCTATATTCTCATCATCTCCGAAATACCATAAATTACTAAAGGTATCCCGCTTAAATGCATACTGGTCTTCACCAATTAAAACATAAAACAGTTCATAATGCCTTTCCTTCGGATGGGATCTCTGGATATTAATGCCTTCAATAAGGTACCAGATCATCTGTGCCAGCAGCTGGTGGTTCAACTGGTTTTCTGTATAAATATTATAATTAAAAATCCCTACAGATTTCAGGTTGCTGCTCAGCCCTATTTCTTTCATATAAGCACAAATTTCTCTTCGGTTTAATCCATTTACCTGTGGATTTACAGAAAAAGGTTCCCCAAAGCTTTCAATAGCATCGCAGTTGACCGTTACCAGATCTGCTTTTCTGAAGAAAGGTTCTGTTTTTTCGGTGGAATTCATCATTTCTGCCAGGCGGATGATGTCAAACTGTACTTCTTTAATCAGCTTTACAGAATCTGCTTCATTGAGATGCTTCTGATATCCTAAATGATGATAGTTTTTAATTGAAAAGTTTTTAGACCCCAGAATCTTTCCCAAGAAGGTATGTTCATTAATTTTTTCTCCTTGCTGAAGAGAGATAATATTACTGATCTGGGTATAATTGATATTTTTCTGATGAAAATTCAGTGCCGAGAAAAGTGAAAAAGCAAAATCATTAGACCCTCCGATGATTACCGGAAGTGCTCTTTTATAATGGCAGGCAGACAAGACTTCCTGCAGGATGTAGTGGGTATCCTGAACGGATTTCCCTGACACCAGATCTCCAAGATCCACCACAGGAATTTCAAAATCCAGCTGTGAAAGTCTGTAGAATTCTTTTCTGACGGCTGTAAAATCCTGGACTTCCGCATCACCATCTGCACCTCTGTAATCTGACACAAAGAGAAGGACAATACTGTCTTCTTTTATATTTTTTGTGATTCTGCTGCCAATCTGCCAGCTTTCTGTTTTGAAATTTCTTGGCGAAATGATAAAGTCTTCGAAATCCATATTTTAATTCAAAAATTGGGAGAAATAATACTGTATTAATGCAACAAACATACAAAAAAACCAGACCAAGTTCGTATTCTTCCGTATTTTTTGTTGAAAAAAAAGCCGTCAACACTACTGTTAACGGCTTTCTATAATTATTTTTATGATTACTTCTTTTTGGCTGCTGGTTTTTTGGCAGCTGTAGTCTTCTTGGCAGCAGCTGTTTTTTTAGCGGCAGGTTTTTTCTTTTCTGCAAATGCATTTTTATCCTGGTCCGTAATCCATTTTTTCACTTCATCTAAAGAAACTTCTTTCAGCTCTTCGGCATCATACTTGGTATCATCTTTTTTCTTCGGAATTTTGAACATCGCCTTTCCGAACTTCACAAATGGGCCCCATCTTCCGTTTTCAATGGAAATTCTTTCTTTTTCCCACTGCTGGATATAACGGTTTGCCTCTTTTTCCAGCTTAGCATCAATCAGTTCATTGATATCACTCTGGGACAGGTTATCAAAGTTATATTTTTTAGGAACGTTCACAAAAATATCTTTGTATTTGATGAACGGACCAAATCTTCCTGATCCTTTTGTTACCGGCTCTCCTTTATAAGTTGCAATGGGTGCGTCTGCCTTTTTCTTTTCATGAATAATCTCTTCTGCACGGGCCTGATCAACGGATAACGGATCTTCTCCTTTCGGAATGCTGATAAATGTTTCTCCCCACTTTACGTAAGGACCAAATCTTCCAACTCCTACGGAAACCGTCTGTCCTTCAAAATCCTTCAGATCGAAAGGAAGCTTGAACAGCTCTAAGGCTTCTTCAAAAGTAATGGTGGCAATATTCTGTCCTGCCATGAGTGAGGCAAATACCGGCTTTTCTTCATCATCAGTTTCTCCGATCTGGATCATGGCACCAAATCTCCCGATTCTTGCATGAACATTCTTACCTGTTTTCGGATCTACCCCCAGCAGCCTGTCTCCTGTAGCACGGTCTGCATTCTCTTCTACATCTTCAATTCTCGGATGGAATTTCGAGTAGAAGTTTGTCATCATTTCTTTCCATTTCTGATCACCATTGGCAATCTCATCAAAACCTTCTTCAACTCTTGCCGTAAATCCGTAATCCAGAATTTCTTTAAAATTATCGGTAAGGAAGTCATTAACCACCTCTCCTATATCTGTAGGAACAAACTTATTCTTATCTCCGCCAAATTTTTCTTCAAGAACTGCTTTTTTGATCTTATCTTTTGTTAAAGACATTTTGATCACCTCGCGGATCTGTGGTTCAATTTCCCGCTTATCCACATATTCCCTGTTCTGAATGGTCTGAATAGTCGGCGCATATGTAGACGGACGGCCAATTCCCAGCTCTTCAAGCTTTCTTACCAAGCCTGCTTCTGTATATCTGGCGCTTGGTTTAGTGAATTTTTCCGATGCTGTAATTGTTTTATAACTTAATACTTCTCCTACACTAACTTTTGGAAGTAATTTTTCGTTGTTTTCTTCATCATCGTCTTCTGTCTTTACGATACCATAGGCTTTTAAGAAACCATCAAAAATGATTACCTCTCCCTGTGCTTCAAAATATTGCGGAAGGGAAGCATTTCCTATTTCAATCACGGTCTTCTCTATTTTGGCATTAGCCATCTGGGAAGCCAGTGTTCTTCTGTAAATTAACTGGTATAATTTGTTAAGCTGGGCGTCACCGATGCTTTTCACTCCAAAATCTGTAGGACGGATTGCTTCGTGTGCCTCCTGTGCAGAAGCTGATTTGGTGGTATAATTTCTTGGGGAAGAATATTCTGCTCCGTATTCTGAGATAATTTGCTTTTTGGCTCCTTCAATGGCTTCCTGAGAAAGGTTTACAGAGTCTGTTCTCATGTAGGTAATGTATCCTTCTTCATACAGCCTCTGTGCAAGACGCATGGTATTGGTTACGTTATACCCCAGTCTTGAAGAAGCTTCCTGTTGCAGCGTTGATGTAGTAAAAGGCGCAGATGCAGAACGTGTTCCGGGTCTTGTTTCAACATTCAGAACTTTGAATTCAGTTGTTTTAGCCTGCTCAAGGAATTTTTCAGCTTCTTCTTCTTTTTCGAAGTCTTTTTTAAGTTTAGCAGCAATTTCCTGCTCAGTTTTATTCAAGAAGATTCCATCCAGTTTAAAGCTGGCTTTCGGCACAAACTCACGGATTTCCTTTTCTCTTTCAACGATTAATCGTACAGCTACCGACTGAACCCGTCCTGCGGATAATCCCGGTTTTACTTTTTTCCAAAGGACCGGAGACATTTCAAAACCAACAATTCTGTCCAGCACTCTTCTTGCCTGCTGGGCATTCACAAGGTTCTGATCAATATCTCTTGGATTTTCAATAGCTTTTAGAATGGCATTTTTAGTAATCTCATGGAAAACAATTCTTTTTCTGTTTTCAGGTTTTAACTTTAATTCATCCGCCAGGTGCCATGCAATAGCTTCTCCTTCGCGGTCTTCATCGGAAGCCAGCCATACCATTTCGGCTTTCTTTACGGCTGCTTTCAGTTCTGTCACCAATTTCTTTTTGTCTGCAGAAACCTCGTAATCCGGATCAAAGGTGGCAAGGTCTATTCCCATTCCTTTTTTAGGCAGATCACGGATATGTCCGAAACTGGATTTCACTTCAAAATCCTTTCCTAAATATTTCTGAATAGTTTTTGCCTTTGCCGGGGACTCTACGATTACTAAATTTTTCGACATTCTAAAAATTTTTGCAAAAGTAAAGCTTTTTTATTATATACATTTTGTTATATCTGTTTAATTTGACAATTAGATAGGCTTAACATATATTCCGGAAAGCACTTCCAAAGGAACCAAGTTACTTATACTGTACCTGTTAGGTTAAAAAACAAGTCAGGAAATAGAATTTTTCATCAATGGTGATAGATGTAAAATATGCCCATATAAAAAGCAGGACGGAGTTTCCGTCCTGCTTTTAACATGATTCTGATTATAAATCCTATTGTTTAATGACCTTCACTGCTGTTTTAGAATTATTTATCCTGATCAGGTACACTCCGGGAATTAAAGAAGAAATATTTGTTGTTCCATTCTCAAATTTTCCGGATTTCACATGTTGTCCTGACACATTGTACATCTGATAATAATAATCTTTCCCCTGCTCTGCCTTAATATGGAGGACATCTTTAACCGGACTTGGAAATAACGTGATTTTTGTCTCCTCCATTTCTTTCACATCTGAAGCATTAACTGCATCAGGAAGTTTATTTAAAGACATCGACATAATCTGAGAGCCCGGAACAGGCCCCTCTTCTTCTCCTTCTGCGTTATATTTTATTTTTACACATCGGCAGCTCATTCCGAAATAGGGGTCATTGTTGTCATGAAAAACAATGAAACGATTTGCCGTAGAAGCAGTATTAAATAAAATATTGACGGGTCTTCCTATATAATTGGAAGCCAAAGCTGCTGCCCATACTCCCGGAGACTGATAATTAATGACATTCAATGTTCCCTGAGGAGACTGATTTCCCATTACACTCCTGAATCCCCGTGATCCTGCATTCGGATAATTTCCCGTTACATAGGAAGCATTGATAAACATATACCCAATGGTAGAAGTAGTAGACGGGTTTCTGACTCTTACTCCTGAATAATCCGTGATTGCACTGTAAGAGGTGGCTATATTTTTATCTTTCTTATACCACGGAGTCTGTCCGAAATCCTGAAGTGAAACAAGCGAAACACTGGTAAGATCCGGAATTCTCCAGCCTTCAGGGCATGGGTCAAAAGGTGATTTTTTACCACCGTGCCCCCATCTGTCCGGTGCCATATTGGGTTCTGTGGAAAGCCAGTCTGTTCCATTGGTATAGTTGGGATTCCCGCTGTTGAAAGGAGCAAAGGTACTCGGGATCATATATACCAGGGGATTTTTTACAGAATAAGACAATATTTTTGCCACTTTATCTGCAGGTTTGTCTGAATCCTGCATATTGGAAGCAGCGGCATAAGTATTAAACGGGATAATATAATTTCCGGCGAGATTATTATAGGCCGTGGGCGTAAGCGTGGTGTAGCTTATGGTTCCGGCATCTGAAGCCTTTCCTAAATAAATATTATAGGAACTTCTGTTATCGGCATTCTGAAAAACAGGAATCGGATCTTTCCGTCCCCACTGGTAATGCATTCCGGCAGACGCTCTAATTTTTGCAAGTTCGGCTGTATTAGGCGTTAGAGGATTGGCTACAATTGGAAAAGCTTCTGTTGCTCCGAGGTTTCTATCCATAAATTCTGTTTTGAGCACTACATCTGCCTTATCAACGTAATTAACATAATTGGTAGCTTCCAAAGCGGGAATTTCCGTGGTATAAGTATAGGAATTTAAGCCTGTATCGGTAACCCAGACGTGCCAGCTCCAATAAACAGGAGCCGAGATGCTTCCGTTATGCAGGGTTACTACAGCATTTCCACTCTGATTAGGATTAATCTCCACCGCTATCCGGGAACTGCTCAGACCTTGGAGTGAGGAGGGATTAGCGTTAATCATAAAAATCCTGTTGATCAGGCCAGTATTTGTAGTCCAGAGCACATTCGCTTTTAAGCTGCTGAAGCTTGAAGAATTCAGGATTTCAGGATTATTCAGCATCTGGCTTTGTATTGAGAACGCTTTACTCACCGGAATTTCAATTGTGAAAGGCTGTGTACTTCTGACGGCCTGATAGGTATTCGGATTATCTATTCCCTCTCTGTATTCTACAGGAGGAACCAGGTATTCCGTAGGGAAGTCATAGCTGTTGACATTATACAGGGGATCTTTTATACATCTGCATCCATTGGCATCCGAAGTATACATTCCAGACATAGGCATGTACAAGAATCTACCTTTAATATTGGGATAGCCCGGATCAGGAATATCAGGTTGCCCTTTATCCGGGATCATTGTCAGCCCTCTTACACTTACTGCCGGCGAAGCATCAAAATGTCTGGTAAGTGTGGCGGTCCACAACGCATTATGATGCTGATCACTATACTGCCCAAGATGAGCTGTCCGGATAAGCTGTCCGGATCCCGGGAATATTCCCATATTCAAACCACCTACGTTTGAAAGATCGAAGCCTAAATTAGGATACACTTTAAAACCTGTCATAAATGCGGGAGCTCCCATATCGGTTGGCTTGATAATATGGTATCTATTGGCTTCAAAAATATTTTTTGGCATATCTGTCCGGACTCCGAAAGGTGAAAAATCTATTCTTATATCATCGGCATAGGATTGGGAGGCAAGGTTAGCAACCAGCATAGAGGGAATCCTCCAGCCATTGGGGCACGGATCGTAAGGAGATTTATCCCTGTAAGGCTGCGCACTGCCGTTGTTATTATAGTCTGCATTGATTTTTCCCTGTGAATTATCAGACCATAAGTTCAATTCTGCCAGCCGGCTGTCTGCCATTCCGGTTATTCTTCCGAACCAGTTGACCGGTAAATTGAAATTGTTGTTATAATAGGCCTGGCCACTGTTATCATCTTTATTAATATAGATAAGACTTAATGGATTCCTCACCGAAAGCATAATGTTTTTGCTGACTTCTGCATTGGAGAGCAAAACAGTTTTCGTGAGAGCATCTATATTTACCGCGTTGATAAAGTTCTTTGCCCCTCTGTGCCTTATTCTTCCTATTGATCCTGATACTTCATAAAAATCATTCGCCCGTGTTATTAAAGGAGGAATGGGATCTTTTCTTCCCCATTGGTACAGTAATCCACTACTACGGCTCCAGTCTGAGGAAGTGATAGAGCTGCTCAGTGCCCCGAGATTACGGTCCATCCATCCCCAATCAGCATCAGGAACAGGTTCTATTGTTCCGTCGGACCGAAGTCTTTTAATGTCATTAAAACTTTTATAAGAAGACCCATTAGTAGGATCATCTGTTACCCAGATGTGCCAGCTCCAGTAAATCTCTCTGTCTACCTTAAGTGCTATAACTGCATTTCCTTTTTTTGTTTTGTTAATGGGTACTTTTATTTTTGCATTTTCTCCTGAATCAAGAATTTCTAATGAGTAATCAGGTCCGGATCTGATCATTCCGTGAGCATCTTCCCATAATACTTCTGCTGCCATTTTTCCGGATGGAATTCCGCTTCCTTTAAGATACCCTCCATCTGCCCACATGGCAAAAGCTTTTTTTACAGGAATAATCAATCCTTCTGCGGGAAGGGATGGGTCAAAAATGTAGCTGTTCGGGGCTTTTGTCCAGTCGGGAGTTTCGGCTTTAAGGGACTGGCCGGGGACTCCCCTGTTCACTCCATCTCCTTTATGCTTATACTTCCCTTCTGTATGTTCTGCAAAAGAAGGGTTTGCTTTTGCTTCTATCCCGTTTTGGGCATAGATAATCGTCGACACCAGGCAATACACTGCCGCCAAAGTTTTAACCAATTTTTTCATATCCTTAAATCTGTGTGTGTTGCAATAGAAAATGCAATTTTTAAGCCTCAAATAAAAATAACTCTAATACAATATCAACAACAAAACAATATTAATATTATATTGAAAACAAAATAATATTAAATAATTATTAACACAACCACATCAACCTTCAATTATTTAAAAAAAATAATACAACAAAAAAGACAGCTTAAAGCTGCCTTTTATACTATTTTAGATTTAAAAACCGATCTGATTACGGGAGTATATGATTCTTATAGAGATCTACTGTAAATCGTCCAATCTTAATATTATTAAAGAATCCGAACACAACAAAATTGAAGACAACAAGAGAAATAATGAATGCATAGATTGTTTTTTTCATTCCATCCGAAACCACATACATAGAATTGATGATGATGATATATGAAAATGCGATAAATGCTCCGGCAAGCCTTGAAGAAAATATAGGATTATTCCTGAAGATAAAATAGAAACAAATTCCAACCACGGCATAATTTCTGTGATACTCGTAATAAGGATAGAGTTCTTTCATTTTGGTATCAAAAGCAAACAGAAAAAATGTGAGAATAACCATCATTCCTTCCGGGATACCGAAACCACCGTTCAGCCTCTGCACAGATTCTTCCATATATCCGCTGAAACCTTCCACAAGCATATTATCGGATGCCATATCATTCAAAAAGCCACCAAATGTCCTGTACACCTCAAATGGCGACAGAAATACAGAGGTAATGATTAAAGCAAGCATTATCGGTTTATTTAACGGCACCCTCGCAAGCCAGTACATAGGAAGGAACATATAACATACACTGTGAATTCCCGCTCCGAGAAATATAAAGAAGAGGTAATGCCAGAATTTCTGTTCTTTAATGTAACGTATTGCAAAATAGACAATAAAGGTCCCCAGATTCTGCCTGATCTGGCCACTTTCTCCAACAAAAAAGTTGGGAATAAACATAAACAGGGTAAATGTAAAAGGATAAAAGGTATTATCTTCTGTATACTCTATCTTAAAAATTATTGCAATGATGCCAATAATCAGGGTAAGCATATAAAAAGGAGCATTGAAGATGTTCAGCAGGATCTTATTGATCAAGGTATAGAGCCACTCAACATCAAGACGTTCAGGCCCTTCCATATGAAGCATTTTCATAAAGATACTCTGGTAACTTTTGGTATCTGAGTAGATATAAAGTCCCTTATAACTTCCATAATCCGGCCCTACATTATCTCTGAATCCTACAAGGATGATAAGATAAATTCCGAGATACCAGAACCATTTCTTTTCTACTTTTCTTCCAAATACTTCCTGGATGCTGAAAAACAGCATATAGATCATTGCGATGATAAAATATGGATGCAGTAAACTCATGCTGATTCTGAAGAATTATTAAACTGATAATAGGCAACAATGATCCCTGTGAGAACCAGCGGAAGGAAAAGCCTTACCTCCCAGTAAAGTCCTACCATGGTTATCATCAGAAGATAGGGCGTGGAAAAGAAAAGGTATTTTTCAAAAACAGCCCTGCTTTCACTGTTTGTGCATAGTTTGTATATAAAATAAAGTACTGTGACCGTAAAAATTAATCCCGCCAGGTTAAAAGGGCTTGAAAAATTTCTATCGATATAAATGCCTTCTACAAAAGTCACTGTTTCTTTTCCTACTATCATTCTCAGGATTAAATAAGGAATAATAAAAGCCAGAACCAATGGTACAATTTTCCAGATCACCTTATAATTCCCGGATTTTAATTCTTTTATATTGACAAATACCGCAGCAAAAAAGGCAATATTGAGACAGGCTGTTTCTCTTACAAAGGTAGAGAAAGCGGTAAGCAGAATTAAAAGATAAAAATATACGGGTTTCTGTGTATGGAAATATTTCAAAGTTAAAAGCATTCCTGTCAGATAACAGCACAGTGCGATGGTGTCACAATTCGTGGGCGCGTATTGGGTAATGACAATAAAGAAAATGGACAGCAGATGAATGACTCTCCTTGCATTGATATTCTGAAGAACACTTACTGAACTAAGCCTGTACAAAGCATCCAGCAGCACAGAACACAGTAAAAAGAAAATGCTGTTCATCAAAAAAAGGCCGTGATAGAAAGGGGTTCCATTTTTAGAAAGAAACTCTTTAAAAAAAATAAGGGGGCCATTAATCAATGTATACATCAGATCAGTCATCTGCACACTGAGATAATTCGGGATCACCCGGTAGGCATAAACCGAGGTGAACAAATAAGACGGCGTTTTTTCCGATGTTTTCAGTCTGGTGTAGGACGATTCAAATCCATAGTAAGACATGGCAAACAAAAGAAGAGGGAGTACTATTACAAATAGGAATCCATTTATTTTTTCATCATTCTTTTTCAACATATCTAAAACAGATTCTTATTTTTTTAATAATAATTGAGGTTTAAAATACATTTCGTTAAAAGGGAACTTTTGCAAAAGTAGAATTTTTTTTTATTCTTCCTAGAATATTTTATTGATTTTCAGACAAAACTTATCGTCTAAATGTTTTGAACTAATACTGAAAAATTTAAATTTGCAGACTCGATTTTACAAGGTAATGCATCATTTCTTTATATTTTTATATTATCTGATCTCAAAAAACAAAATTCTTTCTGTAGCTGCTGCTCTGGGATTTGTTTTGATATGTGGTTTTTTTGCTTCAAAAATTAACTTTGAAGAGGATATCAACCAGATAATTCCTAAAAATGAAAAATCTGACCTTACGGCTAAAGTTCTTAAACAGCTCAATTTCTCAGATAAAATCATCGTTATTATAGAGAACAAATCCAATGAAGAAAACTACCATCTTTCGGAGACGGCAGATGCCTTTATGAACAGGATTGAGCCTCTGAAAAAATATATTGGCACAGTACAGGGAAAGGTAAATGACAACGAAATTTCAGAAACCTTTGATTTTGTCAACCAGAACCTTCCGCTTTTCCTTGATGAAAACGATTATAAGGAAATTGAACGTAAACTTCAGAAGGACAGTATCGCCCAACAGGTAGAAAATAATTATATTGCTCTGGCTTCCCCAACAAGTCTGGTTACCAAAGATTTCATTAAAAAAGACCCTCTGGGAATTACGTACCTGGGAATCAAAAAATTAAACGCCTTAAACATCAGCCAGGATTTCAGGCTTGAAGACAATTATATCGTTACCAAAGACGGAAAGAGCCTCCTTCTTTTTATTGAGCCTAAAAATAAAAGCAACGATACTAAAAACAATGAGACTTTTATTGACCAGCTTCATATAATAAAAGAGAATATCAATAAAGAATTCAAAGGAAAAACAGAGCTCAGCTATTTTGGTTCTCCCGTGATTGCTGTAGCCAATGCCAAGCAGATCAAAAAAGATATTCAGAATACAGTAATGATCTCTATGACGGTACTGCTTGTTCTGCTCATCTATTATTTCAGGAACTTTTTCACACCAATTATTGTATTTCTTCCGACTGTATTTTCAGTATTATTTGCCCTTCTGATTCTTTATTTCATCAAGGATAAAATCTCTGCCATCTCGTTAAGTGTAGGAGCTATCCTGATCGGGATCACTATTGATTATGCCCTGCATATTCTTACGCATTACAAACATAACAACAATATTGAAGAACTGTATAAAGAGATTACCCAGCCCATTATATTGAGCAGCGCTACCACAGCTGTATCTTTCCTATGCCTGGTTTTTGTACGTTCTGAAGCATTGAAAGATCTCGGACTTTTTGCTGCCATCACGGTCATTCTTTCTTCAATAACGGCACTCATCATCGTCCCTCAGCTTTATAAACCCAGTGTAAAAGAGGGCAAACCCGGCACAAACTTCATAGATAAGATTGGATCTTATCCATACGAGAAAAATAAGCCATTGATTATAGGCTGCTCTCTTCTCATTGTTGCGTGTCTTTTCGGGTTCAGACATGTTGGATTCAACGAAGACATTGGTGACCTGAATTATATTCCTAAAGAATTAAAAATAAGTGAGGCCAAGCTTCAAAAGCTCTCCGATATTACGTCTAAATCTATTTATACCATTTCTTACGGGGATTCTGAAAACGAAGCCCTGACCAGAAACTCACAGCTGGCCCGTTTCCTTGAAAAGGAAAAACAGCAGGGAAAAATTTTAAGCTACAATTCCCTGGGAAGTGTTGTTCTTTCCGAAAAAGACCAGCAGCAGAGAATAGAAAACTGGAAGAAATTCTGGGATGGAGATAAAAAGAACAAAACCATTTCAGAATTAGTAAACAATGGGAATAAATTAGGCTTTAACAGCAGTGCGTTTACCGGATTTAATGACATTTTAAATAAAAATTATCAGGTATTAAGCCTAAAGGATTACGAAAAGGTAAAAGCCCTGCAGATCTCTGAATTTCTAAGTAGTGAAAAAGGGTTTTATACTGTTTCCAATGTGGTAAAGGTGGATGAAAAGAAAAGAGATGCCTTTATTAAAGATATTGAGAAACAGCATGATGCTCTGGCCATCGACCGCCAGCAGATGAATGAAAACTTTTTAGGACTTCTGAAAAGGGATTTCAGCACTCTGATCAATTATTCTTTACTGGCCATTATCCTGACGATCATTGTTTTCTTCAGAAATTTTGAGCTGACCGTCCTTACAATGTTCCCAATTGTTCTGACGGGAGTGGTAACAGCGGGAATTTTATATTTTCTGGGCCTGGAACTGAATATTTTCAGTACCGTGGTATGTACTCTGGTCTTCGGAGTTGGTGATGATTTCAGTATCTTCCTTACGAAGGCCATGCAGAAGGAGCATACTACAGGCAAAAATGAACTTCCTACTTACAGGACATCCATTATTCTGGCTGTATTCACTACTATTTTATCAATTGGCTCTCTGATCTTTGCCAAACATCCGGCCCTTCATTCCCTGGCCCTGGTTGCCCTGATCGGAATGTTCTCTGTTATTATTATTACGTCAACATTATATCCTTTCTGGTTCAGGCTGCTGATTATCAACAGAGCGAAAAAAGGGCTTTCCCCGATTACTTTCAGGCTGTTTGTCCGTTCTGTATTTTCCTTTATATACTACGGACTGGGAGGATTTGTATTTTCACTGATCGGAAGTATTTTCATCAGAAAAGCAAAAGGCAGAACTCTGGATTTCATCAAACTGGTTTTGGCTAAATTTTTATCATCCGTATTGCACACAACCCCTTTCGTAAAGAAAAAAGTTATTAAAAATCCGGCGGAAGATTTCAGTAAACCGGCAGTAATCATTGCCAATCATACCTCTTTTCTGGATACTCTTGCCATTGCCATGGCTACCCATAAAATTATATATCTC
Source organism: Chryseobacterium indologenes (assembly GCF_001295265.1). Classification (GTDB taxonomy): domain Bacteria; phylum Bacteroidota; class Bacteroidia; order Flavobacteriales; family Weeksellaceae; genus Chryseobacterium; species Chryseobacterium indologenes_A. Next base: position 27,259 of record NZ_LJOD01000005.1, read on the forward strand.
GTTAATGACTGGGTATATGATTCTCCGGTTTTTGGAAGACTGGTAAAAGCATTAGGCTTCTATCCGGTTTCACAGGGAATAGAAAACGGAAAGGAAAAACTGAAAGAAAAGATTGATCAGGGATATTCTCTGGTCGTTTTTCCAGAAGCAGAGCGTTCTTATACCAACGATGTGAAAAGATTCCACAAAGGAGCATTCTATTTGGCCGAGGAGTTTGGTTTAGATATCCTTACCCTTTACATCCACGGCAATTCGGAAGTTCTTCCTAAAGGAGACTTTATTATCTATGACGGAAGCATTACCGTAAAAGTAGGAGAAAGGATCAGTAAAGACGATATGAGCTTCGGAAAAAACTATTCTGAAAGAACGAAAAAGATCAATGCCCATTTCAGAAAAAAGTTTGCAGAGCTCAGAAATGAAATTGAAGATGAAAATTACTTTAAGAAAAAGCTGTTCTTAAGCTATCTGTATAAGGAAAATGAAGTAGTAAATGAGGTTAAAGAAGATTTTAAAACCAACAAATCCGTTTACTTTGAGCTGAATAAACATATTCCAAAGGATGCCAATATTTTACATATAGCTGATGATTTCGGACAGAAAGATGCTCTTCTTACCCTTTATCAGGCTGAAAGAAGAATATTCTCTCTGATTCAGGATGATGAAAAAAGAACTGTTGCAGCTCATAATTATCTCGTAAAAAGAAGAAAGCTGCATTATGTAAGGGCTGTTTCTGAAGTCACCAAAAGTATTGATGTACTGCTGATTTCAGATAAGAATTTTAATATCAGCCTGCTTCAGGATATTCCCGGGACCATTATTTATCTAAACAGGCCATCTTCTAACCTTAACCATTCAGATTATCATGAGGAATTCAGCTCTGAGGGAATAAAAATATTCAAAAAACAGTAAATAAATATGAAAAGCATATTTTTGTAACCGCTAAAGAATATTAATGAAAAAAAATATACTCGTTATATATTACTCACAAACCGGGCAACTGGAAGATATTGTAAAAAACGTAGCTCAGCCTTTTGAAGCTAAAAAGGAGGCGTATGAAGTTACGTACTACAATATCCGTCTGAAAGAGGATTTCCCTTTTCCATGGCCGGAAGATGTTTTTTTCGATACCTTCCCGGAATCTTATCTTCAGATCCCGAAAGAAATTTTCCCACCTTCTGACGAAATTCTGAATAAAAAATATGACCTCATCCTGTTTGGATACCAGGTCTGGTACCTTACTCCGTCTATCCCGGTCATCTCTTTCCTGAAAAGCGGATTTGCAGAGAAGATCCTGAAAGACACCGATGTGGTTACTATTTCCGGAACCCGCAACATGTGGATGCTTTCGCAGGAAAAACTGAAGGTATATTTAAGAGATTTAGGCGCAAAACTGGCAGGAAATATTGCTTTGGTAGACCGTCATGACAATTATACCAGTGTGCTGACGATCCTTCGATGGCTTACTACGGGGCAGAAAGAAAAGTCAGGGATGCTTCCTGCAGCAGGGATCTCGGATGAAGAAATTTCAGGATCTGTAAAATATGGCCGGATTATAGAAAAGCACCTCACGAACAACAGTTTACAGGAGCTTCAGCCGGAACTGGTAAAGAACGGAGCCATAGAAATCCGCCCTTTCCTGGTACGCGTTGAAAAAGTAGGAAATAAGATTTTTACCGTATGGTCTAACCTGATTATCAAGAAAAAAGAAAAACGTCCATTGCTGATAAAATTCTTTAAGGTATATTTGATGGCGGCAATTTGGGTTATTTCTCCGGTCGTTCTGGTTTTACACTTACTGACAACCCCTATTTTCTGGTTTAAAAGACAAAAACAAAAAAGATATTTACAAGGAATTAATTTAAAATAGAATGTACGACGTATTTATAACAAAAGCATCAGCATATTTACCGAATAACCCGGTATCAAATGATGAAATGGAGGCCTATTTAGGTTTGATTAATGATGCGCCTTCTAAAGCGAGGTCACTGATCTTAAGAAATAATAAAATTACGACAAGATACTATGCTTTAGATAAAGAAGGAAATCCAACCCATACTAATGCACAGCTTACGGCAAATGCTATTGAAGGACTGTTTGATGAAAATTTCAAAAAAGAAGACATGAAGCTGTTATCCGTAGGAACTACTTCTCCGGACCAGATTCAGCCTTCTCACGCTTCTATGGTTCATGGCGAACTGAACATCGGAAAATCTATTGAAATTAACACTGCTACAGGTCTCTGCAACTCCGGAATGAATGCGCTTAACTACGGATTCCTTTCCGTAAAGGCAGGAGTACATGAAAATGCGGTATGTGCAGGTTCCGAAAGAATGTCTGCCTGGATGACCGCAGATAAGTTCAACCATGAAGCTGAAAATTTAAAATTACTTGAAGAAAGGCCGATTATCGCTTTTAAAAGAGAATTCCTGAGATGGATGCTTTCTGATGGTGCAGGAGCTTTCTTATTGGAAAACCAGCCAAGAGAAAACAGCACTTCTTTAAAAATAGAATTCATAGATTTCTACTCTTACGCTCATGAAATTGAAGCCTGTATGTATGCAGGATGCGATAAGCAGGAAGACGGAAGCCTTAAGTCATGGGCTGATTACCCTTCAGACGAATGGCTGAAGCAGTCTATTTTTGCCATCAAGCAGGATACGAAAATCCTTGACAAATACATTCTGGTAAAAGGTGCTGAAAGTTTAAGATCTTCTTTCGACAAACATAATCTTGATCCTGAAAAGATTGACCACGTTCTCGCTCACATTTCATCCGGCTATTTCAAAGAAGGACTTAAAGATGAATTTGCCAAAAAAGGAATGGACTTCCCTGCAGAAAAATGGTTCTATAACCTTTCTGACATCGGAAATATCGGAGCAGGATCTATTTTTGTTGCTTTGGAAGAACTTATGAATTCAGGGAAGCTGAAAAAAGGAGAAAAAGTTCTTCTGTGTGTTCCTGAAAGCGGAAGATTTGCCTATTCATGTGCGTTATTAACGGTTTGCTAATGGAAAACAGACTGCCGACAACCGACAAGGATTTTGTGGAAAGCCTTATTCCGCAACGCTATCCATTTGTGATGGTTCATGAACTGGCTGAATTTTCCGAGGACCGGCTGATCTCCGGATTTGAAATCAAGGAGGATAATATTTTTGTTCAGAACGGTATTTTCCAGGCATCCGGGCTGATTGAGCATCAGGCACAGAGTGTTGCTTTACATACCGGATACAAGTATTATTTATTAGGCAAAGAGGCGCCTACCGGATATATCGGAGCTATTAAATCTTTTGAAACAGATGCTCTTCCTAAAACGGGAGACCAGCTGGTTTCAGAGGTAACAATCCTCAATGAAGTAATGGGGGTAACACTGGTAGATGTTGTTACCAGACTGAATAATGAGATCATTGCAAAGTCTCAAATGAAAACCGCAGTAAAATAACAGGGAATGGAAATCAAGGAAGACCAACTTATCAATATACACAACTTTCTGCCGCACCGCGAACCGATGCTAATGGCAGATTATATCCTGGAATTGACCGAAGACAAGGTTGTAACTTCCTTTGAAATAAAAGAAGACAATGTTTTTGTCCGCAATAACGAATTTGCAGAATGCGGCCTGATTGAAAATCTTGCCCAGACCTGCTCATCCATCATGGGACAAAGCTTCTTTGAAAATCCTGAAGCAGACACCAAAGTGATCGGCTTTATCACCAACATCAAGAAGATTGAAGTTTTTGCTCTCCCCAAAATAGGAGATAAAATTATTTCCAAAGCTTCACTGATCTCGCAGTATGAAAATATATGTAATATTTTCTGTGAAACTTTTCATGATGATGAAATACTGATCCGGGCAGAGATTAATCTTTTTATTCAGGAAGTGAAATCTTAAAAAAGAAATTCAACCGATACAAAACCGTACATCATTGTGCGGTTTTTTTGTTGTATCATAAACAATAGTTTTGGCTAAATGGACAATACTTAGCCCGCCTTACCATCAAAGTATCACAGACTTTCTTTTCGTATTGATAACCTTCAGAGCTTCCCTTTTCCATTTCCCTGCTTCAAGTCTGCATCATCCGGACATTCTTATCCATGAGGGTAAAATAACAATTCCAGGCTCCCTATTTCACGTGAAACATTGCAAAAAATTCAGGAAATTTCCAGCATTAAAAAAGCGGAACATTTCTGCTCCGCTTTTCCAATTATTTAAACCAAAAGAATTAGTATCCGAAGATCTCTTCAAGGGAAACTTCCTGGAACTGTCCCATTTTGTTGATAGATTCCATATTAAGGTTTTCTTTTTTACCGATAATGGCTGTGTTATATTTCACTGGTTTTACCTCAGTGTTATAGAAACTGGTAAGCTGCGGTAATGTCAGCCCCTGGATTTCAGAATAAATATCTTTTCTGATATCATAATCTACACCTAATTTTTTAAGTGCCAGCTGATTGAAGTAAATATTCGTTCTGTTGATCCTGTTAGACGCAATCTGCTTCAATGCAGAACCTCTTGCATTTTCAAACTGCACCGGAATCTGCGGCAGTGAAACCATAAGATCATTCATTGCATTAACCGCCAGAGGAAGTTTATTTGACTGTGTACCAATATAATTCGTGATATAATTAGGACGTCCTTTTTCTGATGCCGTTCCATAAGAAACATAAGCTGTATAAGCCAATGACTTACTTTCTCTGATCTCCTGGAATACAATAGATGAAAGACCTCTTCCGAAATATTCATTGAATACGTTCGCTTTTCCGAAGTTTCCAAGATTTACAGTATTTCCTTTTGCCACTTTAGACATCTCCATCTGCACCATATCATAGTTAGTGAAGTATACTTTTCCTTCAGTAGCCGGTTCCGGATATTCTTTAGCTTTTGCAGGCTGAAGACTGGCTGTTGTAATATAAGGTTTCACAGCTTTTTCCAATCCGGACTGATCCTTTCCGTACAGGAATACTTCATACGGATGCTGGCTCAAAGCTTTAATCTTCTTCGTCAGTTCTGCAGCATCCATACTTTCAAGACGTTCTTTGGAAACAATGTCTGTCATTCTGGAGTTTTTCCCATATTTAGCATAGTTGGAAAGTGCTGCCATGATTCTTGTTTTATCTTTTTTAGCAACCGCTCTTGATTCCAGCATTGTTTTAACGGTTTTGCTGTAGATCTCTTTATCTGCTTTTGCATTCATCATCCAGTGGTTCATCAGCTCCACACCTTTCTTCATGTTATTTTCAAGGCCGCTCAGCGTAACAATGATCTGGTCATTGGAAGCTCTGAAACTGTTAGTAATTCCTAATTTATAGAACTCTTCTTTTAACTGCTCCGGAGTATATTTATCCGTTCCAAGATATTCAAAAAAAGTTAAAGCAACAGAAAGTTCCTTATCATTATCCGTTCCGAAAGGGAAGACATAGCTCACCTGGGCAACATCATTATACTTGTTGTTAACAAAGCTTACTTTCTTATCTTTGATCTGAGTAGTTTGAATAGCCTTCTTATAATCAATAAATTCAGGTTTGATCTCTGCCACTTTTGTACTTAAAATATCTTTAAGGAAAGGAGACTGAGCTTCTCTGTTCAGCTTGATCGGAGTAATCCCCGGATTTTCCACACGGACAAGTTTATCATTTACTCCTTTTTCTTTATTGATTAATACATAATTATCTTTAAAGAAATCGTTCGCGAATTTTACCACATCTGCTTTAGTGATTTTCTCATATTCGTTAATCTCATCCAGTTCCTGCTGCCAGGTTCTTTCGTTGATATAAGAATCGTAAAGATCTGTAGCCAGTCCGTCTGCAGTTTCCCAGGTCTTCATACGCTGTACTTTCTTCTCGTTTACGATTGCCTTCAGCATCCACTCAGGGAACTCTCCTTTTTTAACAAGGTCCAGCTGGTCAAGAAGAAGTTTTTTAGCTTCATCAAAGCTTTGTCCTTCTTTCGGAACTACTACCATTACGAAAGCACCGTATGTTTTATAAGGTGATTCATACGCTCCGGCACCTAGAGCTTTCTGCTTTTGGCTGATATTAAGGTCGATAAGTCCGGCATCACCTCTATTGCTAAGAATTTTGGACACCACATCCGCCAGCCTTGCTTCCTGAGTCCCGTAAGAATCCGTTCTCCAGGCTATCGTCAATCTAGGTGTAGTAGGGCTTTTCACCGTTCTGGTTACAATCTGGGTCATCGGATCTTCACTTACCATTTTCTTCATTGGAAGCTCTTTGTACTTAAAGGAACCGAAATATTGATCAACGAGTTTGATCGTTTTATCATAATCAAGGTCACCTACCAATACAACTGCCATATTGTTAGGAACATAATACGTATCAAAATATTTATGGATAGCCACCATAGAAGGGCTTTTCAGGTGCTCGGAGGTCCCGATTGTAGTCTGCTGTCCGTTCGGATGCTTAGGAAAAAGGGCTTCCAGCATAGCATAGTTTACCAGACGGCCGTCATTATCCTGGGCTCTGTTGTATTCCTCATACACCGCTTCAAGCTCTGTGTGGAAAAGCCGAAGAACCAGTTCCGAGAAGCGCTCTTTTTCTACTTTCAGCCATTTCTCAAGCTCATTGGAAGGGATATTATTTTTATAAACCGTTTCGTCAAGAGAAGTGTGGGCATTCGTTCCCGTAGCTCCCAATGAAGAGATCGCTTTGTCATATTCGTTGGCAATAGCATATTTGGAAGCTTCCTGGGAAACTTCATCAATCTTTTTATACAGTTCTTTCTTCTTCGCCGGATCTTTTTCTGCTTTGTGCTGTTCATAAAGATCAGAGATCTGCTGAAGCAGGACCTTTTCCTTGGCCCAGTCCTGAGTTCCGAGATGTGAAGTTCCTTTAAAAACCATGTGCTCCAGATAGTGTGCCAATCCTGTATTGTCACTTGGATCATTGTTAGACCCCGTTCTTACAGGAATATACGTCTGAATTCTTGGAGCATCGTCATTTTTAGCCAGGTAAACCTTTAAGCCGTTTTTCAGCGTGTATACTCTTACCCCCGTCTGGTCATTTTTTACAGTCTCGTAAGAATATCCCTGACCGTCCGTTATTTTCTGTGTATCAAATTTCTGAGCCATTGCATGCAGCATACAGAAAAGAGAAACAGAAATAAAAAATTTCTTCATAATAGTTATTTATTTTTAATCTAAATTTCTAATTGGGATTAGTCTCTGTAATCAATACAGTTGTTACAATAAAATTATTACATGTTTTGACCTAAAGACCTTTACACAAAAATAGAGCTTTTTCACAGCCAGCTCCTTTGAACACTGTTGATTTTTAACATGATTTACATATTATGTATTTTCACTATTTTAGCCACCTGATTAAAAGAATCAAAACAAGGGAACCTTATTTCATCTGAAATCTAAAAAATAATACTGTTTGCATGAAAAAACAAGACCTGCCTCAGGACGAAAGCAATCTGAAGTCTGCCAACATGACCGAAGTCTTGTATGTGACGGACGAAAACGATAATTACACCACAGCCAACAGTACGGGCTGGGATGCTAAAAAAGCGGCTCTGGACGAGTCTATGGAGCTTATTCATGAAAGAATTGAAGAAGCAAAACAGGATGTTGCCAACGGGAAGGTAAGCCCCATTATCTATTTTATGGAACTGAATAAAATGGATCTTGCCGTACTTGCCGCTTATGTGGGATTATGGAAATGGAGAGTAAAAAGACATGCTAAACCTAAAGTATTTAAATCTCTGAGTGAATCTGTACTGAAAAAATATGCGGATGCATTTGGAATTTCAACGGATGAACTTAAAAACTTCGACGGAAAATAAAATGAATACCATACTCTACGGTACCGGCTCATTTGACAATGAAAAAGACAATAGCTGAAAAATGAAACTAAACTTTGAACACCATCAGACCGCACATTGCGAAAACGGTGTTGCCTCCAATCTTCTGCTTAATAAAGGCTTAAAACTGAGTGAACCCATGATCTTCGGGATTGGTTCCGGACTGTTTTTTGTCTACCTTCCATTTCTGAAAGTAAATTTTGCTCCCGGCTTCAGCTATCGTCCGATGCCCGGTGCTATTTTCAGTAAAGCAGCCAAAAGACTTGGAATTAAAATAAAAAGAGAAAAATTTTCTAATCCGGCAGATGCCCAGAAAGCACTGGAACGAAATCTGGAACATAGTATCCCTACAGGACTTCAGGTAGGTGTTTTCAACCTTACCTATTTCCCTGAAGAGTATAAATTCCATTTTAATGCTCACAATCTGGTGGTATACGGAAAAGAAGACGGGAAATTCCTGATCAGTGACCCTGTGATGGATTACACTACTTCTCTTACTGAAGCGGAACTTGAAAAAGTAAGATATGCCAAAGGAGCTCTTCCTCCGAAAGGCCACATGTACTACCCAACCTATATTCCGGAAAATGTAAATCTGGAAGAAGCCATTAAAAAAGGAATTAAGGATACCTGCAAAAATATGCTTGCTCCTGTTCCTCTTATCGGGGTAAAAGCAATGAGATGGGTGGCAAGAAGCATTCCGAAGTGGGCAGAAAAGAAAGGGACGAAGGTTACCAACCATTATCTGGGACAGCTGATCCGAATGCAGGAAGAAATAGGAACCGGTGGCGGCGGGTTCAGATTTATTTACGGAGCTTTTCTTCAGGAAGCCTCAGTAATTCTTAAAAATGATGAATTAAAGGAACTTTCCAAAGAAATTACCGCCATTGGTGATCTGTGGAGAGATTTTGCCGTTGACATTGCCCGTGTTTACAAAAACAGGAATTCCAAGAGTAATATTTATAACGAGCTGTCGAAATCCATGCTTCATATTGCTGATCTGGAAGAAGCTTTTTATAAAAAACTGAGAAAAGCGATCTGATATGGCAGAGAATATAATTGAGATTAAAAACCTGTATAAAAAATACAAAAACTCCGATGAGTTTTCCGTGAACGACATCTCCCTGAATATCGAAAGAAATGAAGTTTATGGAATTTTAGGACCTAACGGAGCAGGAAAAACCACACTGATTTCCATGCTTTCCGGATTGATTAAGCCTACTTCCGGACAATTTAAGATTAACGGACTGTCTCCTCAGAAAGACAGCTTCAAAATAAAGCAGATCATTGGAATTGTCCCTCAGGAATATGCACTCTATCCTACCCTTACGGCAAGAGAAAACCTTATGTTTTTCGGAAGCCTGTATGGTTTAAAGCATAAATATTTAACCAAAGCTATTGAGGAATCCTTAGAAATCATGGGACTTTCAAAGTTTGCCGATAAAAAGGTAGAGCAGTTTTCCGGAGGAATGAAACGCCGCTGCAACCTCATCGCAGGAACGCTTCATAATCCTAAAGTGTTATTTCTGGATGAACCTACTGTTGGAGTTGATGTTCAGTCTAAAAAAGTGATTATTGATTTCCTTCAGGAACTGAATAAAAACGGAACCTGTATTATTTATACTTCGCATCACCTTTCTGAAGCGGAAGAATTCTGTACCAAGATCGCTATTATTGACAAAGGAAGAATTCATGCCGTGGGAACACCGGAAGAGCTTGTTGCCCGGATCGCCAATGCCGAAAATTTAGAAGATGTTTTCATTTCATTAACCGGAAAAGAATTAAGAGATGTTGTTGTATAAACTGTGGAGAAGCTTTATTAAGGAAATCCTCCTGCTGAAAAGAGATATCGGGGGAATTGTGATTATTTTCGTCATGCCGCTTCTTCTGATCGTAACCATCACCCTGATCCAGGATTCTACTTTCAAAAACCTTGAAGGTTCAAAAATCCCGATCATTTTTATTGATAACGATCAGTCTGAAGTTTCAAAAAATATAAAAAATGAACTGGAAGGCAGCAAAACATTCCAGCTGCTGACCAACTATAATGAAAAATCTGCACAGGATGCTGTTTTCTCCGGAGAATACCAGATGGCAATTGTTATTCCGGAAAATTTAACAAAAGATTTAAATTCAAATATAGATTCCAAAGTTCAGACAATTGTAAGTTCGTTCGGACTGGAAGGAGATTCTGCGAAAACACCGGAAGAAGCCCCAAAAGCCAAGGAAATTCATCTTTACTTTGATCCGGCAACCAATGTCGGGTTTAAAAACTCGGTGATGAATTCTGTGAACAAAATGGTCTTTGAGATCGAAAATAAAAAAATCTACAAAGCTTTTCAGGAACAGCTGGGTACGGAAGAAAACCTTGAGGAAAACAAAAACCTCATCAGCTTTAAAGAAATTACCCCGAAAAAGGGAGCCATGGACGTAATGCCGAATTCTGTCCAGCATAATGTTCCTGCCTGGACCCTGTTTGCCATTTTCTTCATTGTTGTTCCGCTTTCCATTAATCTGGTTAAAGAAAAAAGCCAGGGAACCAGCGTAAGGGCAAGGATCAGCCCTACCCCTTACTTTGTACATATTTTAGGAAAAACCTTTACCTATCTTATTATCTGTATGATTCAGTTCCTGCTGATGGTAGCAGTAGGTATTTATCTTTTCCCGTATATGGATCTTCCGGCTTTTGATGTTACCGGCAAAATGTTCCAGCTCATGACTGTAACCCTGTTTGCAGGATTAGCAGCCATCGGATTCGGAGTGCTGCTGGGAACCCTGGCAGATACGCAGGAACAGTCGGCACCGTTTGGAGCGACTTCGGTAGTGGTTCTTGCAGCGGTAGGAGGAATCTGGGTTCCGGTTTTCCTGATGCCGGAATTTATGCAGACCGTAGCTAAATTCTCCCCAATGAACTGGGGACTCAATGCTTATTATGATATCATTCTGAGAAACAGCGGTATTGCCGGAATTGCTAAAGAGCTGGCTTTATTGCTGGCGTTTTATATTGTGATGGTCTCTATCTCTATTTTTTACGAAAGAAAGCGTCATAATATTTAATATATTTCATCATTAAAATTTCCGGGATTTCCCGGCAGTCATAAAACAAAATGCAGTCTAAAGAAAACAGATTAACCTGTACAGAGGAAGTAAGGGTACGGTTCAATGAAACAGATCCGCTGGGCATTGTCTGGCACGGACATTATATCGTTTATTTTGAAGACGGACGCGAAGCCTTCGGACGCGAACACGGCCTTACCTATCTCGATATTCAGAAAGCCGGATATGTAACGCCTATTGTAAAAAGTACGTGTGAACATTTTCTTCCTCTGAAATATGGGGAAACCTTCAGGATCGTTACCACTTTTGTCAACTCGGTCTCTGCCAAGCTGATCTACAGGTACGAGCTTTTCAACCAGGATGAACAACTGGTATGCAGCGGAGAAACCATCCAGGTATTCTTAGACAGCAACGGAAGCTTATGCTTATATAACCCTGACTTTTTTCAGGCATGGAAAGACAAAATGGGATTATCATGAAAAAGGAAACCTATATTACAGACTACAACTGTATCACTCCCTTAGGATTTGATGTTTCTTCCAACTGGAATGCCCTTTTGGAAGGGAAATCCGGAGTGGCATTACACAAGATCATCAACAGCCAGGATGCTTTCTATGCCTCTATGATTGATTCTGAAAAGCTGGAAGAAGAATTCAGCAGCCGTTTTGAGGATACTCACTTTACAAGGCTTGAAAAAATGTTTCTTCTGAGCCTTGAGCCTTTGATGAAAAGACATCCGGTTACCAAAGAAACAGCTTTCATTTTATCCACCACGAAAGGAAATATCAGCCTGCTGAAGAATCAGTCTGAACTTCCGGAAGGGGTCTATCTTCCCGGGCTGGCACAGAAGATTGCAGATTATTTCGGTTTTACTACAAAGCCTGTTGTCGTTTCCAATGCCTGCGTTTCGGGAGTAATGGCTATTGCTGTTGCTAAAAATATGATTCAGACCGGAAAATATAAAGATGCTTTTGTCGTTGCGGGTGATGAGCTCTCAGAATTTGTAATCTCCGGATTCAACTCATTTCAGGCGATCGGAGACGGACCATGTAAGCCTTATGACAAAAACAGGAACGGAATTAATATCGGTGAAGCTGCTGCAGCCGTTTATATTACCTCTTTTCCATCCGAAAACGAAAAATTAAGGTTTAAAATATCCGGAGATTCTGCGGTGAATGATGCCAACCATATCTCCGGGCCTTCCAGAACGGGAGACGGGCTGTATGCCAGCATCAGAAAAGCGATGGCTGAGGCTGAGGTAACACCGGAACAGATCAATTTTGTTTCTGCCCACGGAACGGCAACCCTGTACAACGACGAAATGGAATCTATAGCTTTCAGCAGAATGAATCTTCAGCATATTCCTCTCAACAGCATGAAAGGCTATTACGGCCACTGCCTGGGTGCTTCCGGGCTTCTTGAAAGCATTATTTCAATGGAAAGTGCCCTTCACGGAACATTAATTCCTTCAAAAAACTTTGAGGAAACGGGTGTTTCAGAACCCTTGAATATCATCAGGGAAAACCAGCAGGCAGAGATTAAGTATATTTTAAAAACAGCTTCAGGCTTTGGTGGATGTAATGCGGCGGTTGTTTTGGAGAAAAAATAAAATAATACCCTTTCAGGATTTTTGAAAGGGTATTTTTATGATGAAATTATTTTAGAATAGAAATTACTGTTTTGTCAGAATAATATTATTAGGTATATCGATAGACGAATCTGTAGGTTTTTGATCAGGAAGAATACCCCGTATTCCTTCTTGATTTTTAACTTCAATTATTGAAGAAAGGCTATGAGTATAATGAATTAAAAATATCCTATCTTTCTAATACCTTTTTCTTATCTGTACGGATAACGTTTACTTTTTGATCCAGTCCGTACAAAAAATCAATTAACTGCTGTGCAATAGTTGGCGGAAACATTGATTTAAAATATTTTCTTTCTCCATTATAGTAGAGGATCAAGGTGGTTACTGCTCCGTCATGTCCTTCTTTTTTAGGAAATGACCAGCTTTTTAGGTTGGAACTTTTCAAAATATTGATCAATTCATCATATAAGGCCTCTGATAGCTGTCCTTTAAACTGTCCTGATCGATCTTTATTATTCAAGACTTCCCCATTCCAATAAATGTTCCGGTTTTTATCGATTTCTAAGTCAATTATCGAACAAGTTCCAAGGCAACCGGTTGTATGATATACTATTTTTTCAAATGAAATTGATGAATCTATATTATACTTCTGCCTGATAAAAGTTATCTCTTCCCTATTTCCAAAAAATTCTTTTGATAATTCAGATACAGGGCGAAGTATTAATTTTTTTTTGCTTAGGCTTTTGATAAAAAAATCATATTTGTTCAAATATTGTTTATTTGATCCAACTTTTGTATACTCAGAATAAAAACTGAGGCTATCATCCGTAATATTTAAAGGGAGCTGCTCTTCTTCTTCCAGCGTACTCAAAATATTAAATCTGCTGCCTTTTTCTTTTATTACGATAACATCATTATTCTTTGAGATCCAGGTATCTTGTAACTTCTTTTCTTGTCCTTGTATTTTCAAAGAAAACATCATAGTGAAAGAGAGCAATATAAAAGTTTGTATGATATTTTTCATAGTATCTGAATTAAATTATGGACATTTTGTACCCTTTTGTTTTCCAAGAGTTGTATCTCTTTAATTTGCTCATTTAGATACAACTTACTGTTTTGTCAATGTCATTTTTTGACTAGGTAATAAAGAAACAAAATTATTAAAGTTTGGGCATTTTGCTAGGTTCATTACTTTTTATTTTGTATAACTCTATACCCTTTACATTCATTTTTTCTTTTAAATTATTTTTAATTGCGAATATTCTTATTCTTTATTATTGTTTAGTTAATACAATATCTTTTGGGAAATTAATGGGATATTCTCCATGTTGTTGTATATAAGCATCGTGGATACAATTTGCCTTTTGGTGTCCCATCATACCTACCAAGTGCAGAGTCATTTGAGTTTGAGTAATATTTGTCACCACAAGTCTTGCAAACATATTACACATATTTTTTGGATAAAACATAAGGGATGGATAGTTTACTCCATTTACTCCTGTTGGGATTCCCATCCCTCTAATTTCTGGACTTTGAAAATCAAAATTACTTATCCTGTCTGTCTCCACATTACCATCTGCCGCAATGATTTTTCTTTCACCAAATATTTTATCCATATAATAAGGGTTGATACCATCATAGTAATGTTTCACTTTTTTAAGTTCTATGTATATAGTTTTTCCATTCCAACTTCCTTTCCAAAGCCCTAAATATTTATCATATTCATTATTAGTATCTTTATAATAAGATCCGTTTGGAACATCGCCATTGTAATATAAAGGATATTCCTGTGCATATGATATTATTGTAAAAAACATTAAGATTAGTATTATTAAATTTTTCATTTTTTCATTTTTTTAATTACATGGTTTAGTGTCTCTGTTGTTGTTAGGCTTTAAAAAAATTTCTGTATTGCCATCGTCTTCAACTTTAAATAATTTCATTCCTGAAATATTTAAAGTTGCTTTTGCAAATCGTAGAAATTCTTCTTCCATGGTTTTGATAATCCATTCTGTATCCTCTTTCACTGGATTCTCCAGTTTTTCCTTCTAACATTGTAATATTGTTTTTAAAGGTAGAATCCATTGTACGGGCTTTCATTTTCTCGCAAGGATTTTCCTCCGGCGGATCAGGATATTCATATCCATCATCACCTCCGCCGCTGTCTTCCTGCCATTCGCACACCATGTGAGAATAGCTTACCGGTTCACAATCGGTTTGTCCGTTCAGGCAGCCTATCACGATAGTTCTTGTAGAGCATACATATTTTGCTTTAGCAGCAGCCTGGTTACCATCCATTACTTCACTGTGGCTGATGATATTAGAATACAGTACATGCTGGAAGAAGGCTAAAAGGTCTGTATCGTTCTTTTTATAAAAATAGACTCTGTCTCCTTTTCTTACCGCTTCCATCAGAAGAACGACCTTATCTTTTTTTACAATAGGAACCAGCAGGTATTTTTCACCAAACTGGCCGAAGCTCATCGCATAATTCCAGTACAGCTCTCCAAACGTAGTATTAAAACGTTCCAGATTGGCATGCTTCAGGAAAACCTGCTGTACTTTTTTGATATATACATCATCTTCTTTCCATAAACTCCTCGATGCGTATTTGGCTGAAGAAACAGATGCTGTTTCTTTCGGATTCTCCTGCTGAGAAAGATCTTCGTGGAAACATGAATAAATAGAGAACACTGCCAGGAGAACCAAAAGCAGCTGTTTTATATTTAGTTTTTTTCTCGTACACATTTGTTTTTTAACAAGTGAAATATAATCATTTCCTCACAATCAGGTGAAATTTTAAAAAATAATTTAATATTTCTTACAAGCGTAATAACCTACCACATAAATCAGCACCCGGCAACTATCATTTCAAATTATTTTATATTTGCAAAAAAAGCAATGTTGCTGACCATGAAGAAAACAACCCGCTGCACCATAGAACATTCAAAAATAACCGTTGATGAAAACCTTATTTTTGAAAGCCAGAGTACCTCTTTTCAGGAATTTGCAAAAGAAGCGTATAAAAATTTAGAACTCAGCTATCCTAAATTTCATAAAATGGATAACCTGAGCAAGCTGGCTTTTCTTGCCGCTGAAATGCTTTTAAAGGACGAAGATCACAGCCATACTGCGCTGGTCTTTGCTAACCGTTCTTCAAGTCTGGATACCGATCATAAATACCAGGAGAGCATCAATTCCCAGGACAGTTATTTCCCGAGCCCTGCCGTATTTGTATATACCCTTCCTAATATCTGTGTTGGGGAAATCAGCATCAGACACAAAATGCAGACTGAAAATGCATTTTTTGTTCTGGAGGAATTTGATGAGCAATTCTTAAACGATTACGCTGAACAGCTCCTTTTATCCGGAAAAGCAGAAAAAGTTCTCTGCGGATGGACAGAACTTTATCACGATAATTACAAAGCTTTTGTATATTTGCTGACCTTATAAAAAATTAAACACTATAAATACAATGTATCAATTTTAAATTATAAGGGTTGGTACACTATTAAACGATCTTATGGAAAACTTAAAAACTGAACTAAAGCACAAAATTATTGAAGTTCTTAACCTTGAAGATGTTTCTGCAGAAGAAATTAACGATACAGATCCTTTATTCGGAGGAGGATTAGGACTTGATTCAATCGACGCTCTCGAACTGATTGTTCTGCTGGATAAAGATTACGGAATTAAATTATCTGATCCTAAAAAAGGAAAGGAAATTTTCCAGTCTATTGATACCATGGCAAAATTCATTGAAGAGAACAGAACAAAATAAATAACAATGTAGCAGTATATCAAGCTATCCATAATTGATAAACTGTTACATTCATACATTGCTGTATTATTTTAACATGAGCCAGAAAATTGCCATAACAGGAATGGGCATCATTTCTTCCATCGGAAACAATGTGGAGGAGAATTTTGTTTCACTGAAAACCAGGAAGCATGGTATTTCAGACATTCAGATGTTTGAAACCCGTCATGCCGGAACGCTGAAGACCGGTGAAATAAAAAAATCCAATGAAGAGCTTGCACAGCTGCTTCAACTGCCTGAAGACAACAATGTGACGAGGACCTCTTTATTGGGAATGATTGCGGCTAAAGAGGCTGTAGAAAGTGCCGGGATCTCAGATATCAACGGATACAGAACCGGACTGATCTCTTCCACCAGCGTAGGCGGGATGGATGTTACTGAAAAATATTTCTACTCTTACGAAGACTTTCCTGAAAAGCAAAAATACATTGATGCTCATGATGCGGGAAACTCCTCGCTGGCCATTGCGGATTATTTAGGACTGAAAGGGATGGTTTCTACCATCAGTACTGCCTGTTCATCAGCAGCTAATGCCATTATGATGGGTGCAAAACTCATCCGGAACGGAGTGCTGGACCGCGTCATTGTTGGCGGAACAGACTCTCTTTCAAAATTTACCCTGAACGGATTCAACACGCTGATGATCCTTACCGATTCATACAATACGCCTTTCGACAACGACAGAAAAGGTCTGAACCTGGGAGAAGCAGCCGCGTATATTGTTCTTGA
Organism: Chryseobacterium indologenes; assembly: GCF_001295265.1. Lineage (GTDB taxonomy): Bacteria > Bacteroidota > Bacteroidia > Flavobacteriales > Weeksellaceae > Chryseobacterium > Chryseobacterium indologenes_A. The sequence continues at coordinate 44,269 of NZ_LJOD01000005.1, forward strand.
ATCTGATGAGGTGGTGAAAAAAGAAAACAAAAAGGCTCTTGCTTATCTTTCGGGATATGGTAATGCTAATGATGCACACCACCAGACCGCTTCTTCGGAAAACGGACAGGGAGCTTTTCTGGCGATGCAGCAGGCGCTGAAAGTATCAGGTCTGAACAAAGAAGACATCGACTATATTAACGTTCACGGGACAGCAACACCTAATAACGACCTTTCGGAAGGAATTGCCATGATCAGGATATTTGGTGAAGGGCAGGTTCCTGAATTCAGTTCTACCAAAGCATTTACCGGACATACACTGGCAGCAGCAGCAGGTATTGAAGCCGTATATTCTATTCTGGCTATGCAGCATGGAATTATTTTCCCGAACCTGAATTTTAAAACCAAAATGGAAGAGTTTGACCTTACGCCAGTTACTGAATTGAAAGAGAAAAACATTCATCATGTCCTTTCCAATTCGTTCGGATTCGGAGGAAACTGTTCTACTTTAATCTTTTCAAAATCATGAGTGCCGTTTACATCAACAGTGCATCCTGCATCTCTGTTCAGGATACTTTAAAAGAGGATTTTTTTCAGAACCTCCAACCTGAAGATTCGGTTCAGACATTAAAAGCAATTGATCCCAATTATAAAGAATTTATTCCTCCTGCGATGATCAGGAGAATGTCCAAAACAGTAAAAATGAGTTCCGTAGCGTCTCATTATGCTTTAAAAGAAGCCGGAATTGAGCAGCCGGACGCCATTATTGTTGGCACCGGAATGGGCTGTTCCCAGGATTCTGAAAAGTTTCTGAAAAATGTAATCGATAATCACGAAGAATTCCTTACCCCTACATTCTTCATACAATCAACACACAATACCGTAGCCGGGCAGATTGCGTTAGGCCTGCAGTGCCACGCTTATAATTTCACGTATGTAAACACCTCTTCTTCTCTGGAATTTTCATTTCTGGATGCCAAACTCCAGATCAATGACGGGGAAGCGGAAAATGTTCTTGCAGGATCTACTGATGAACAGACCGGCAGAACAATGGAGCTATACTGTTTAAACAACACCATTAAAAAAGAAGAAGACCTTCCTGCCCATTATCTTCATTCGCAAAGCAATGGAGTAATCTGGGGTGAAGGTGCCGCTTTTTTTGTATTGGGAAAATCTAAAACAGAAAGCACATACGCCCAGCTTAAAAACATTCAGATCAGCAGCCAAGTGGATCTGGATAAAACCCAAACTTTTATTGAAGAGTTTCTGGCTCAAAATAAGATAAAAAACGAAGATATTGATGTGGTGATCCTGGGATTCAGCGGCGATGCGAAATCAGATGAATATTATCATAAAGCGGCTGAACTTTTTCCGGCCTCATCATTACTGTATTATAAGCATCTGAGCGGAGAATTCAACACTGCAAGCGGTTTTTCAACATTTATGGCCTGCCATATTCTGAAAAAGCAGGAGATTCCGGACGTAATGATGATTAATTCGGAGAAAAAAGGAGAAATCAGGAATGTCCTTCTTTATAATCATCTGGCTGGGGAAGATCATAGCCTGGTACTTCTGGAAAGAGCTTAGATTTTAATTTTACATCATCAAAGATTTTTATCGCTAGTAAACCTTCAGTAATTTTGATGCTGAAACTTAAAAATAAGTAATGATTTAACAGTGAAACACTATCCATTTATACTTTTTTATCTTTTCTGCAACGTAATGATTTATGCGTTCCAGGGCAGCTTATGGGTATATCTGGCCGGATTTCTGGCTTTTTCTGCCGTCGTGGTCTGGGGCTCTTTTACTATTCAGCTGGGCTATTTCGTTAACAGCATCACACATAAAAGAACAAGGATTAAGGAAACGGCATTGACTTTTGATGACGGTCCAACCGAATTCACTCCTAAATTTCTCGATCTCCTGAAGGAACATGAAGTGAAAGCCACTTTTTTCTGCATTGGAAAACAAATAGAAAAATATCCCGAAATTTTCCAAAGAATTATTGCTGAAGGGCATACAATCGGGAATCATACATTTTCCCACTCCAATTCAACGGGCTTCCTGTCAACATTCAAAATGACAGAAGAGATTGAAAAATGTGATGAAGTTATGATGAAAGTCGGAAATATTAAAACAGATCTCTACAGGCCTCCTTTCGGGGTTACCAATCCGAATATCGCCAAAGCCATACGAAAAACAGGCAAGAAAAGCATCGGATGGAATGTCCGTTCACTGGATACAATTATTGATAACGAAAAGAAGATCTACCAAAGAGTAACTAAAGGCCTTAAAAAAGGCAGTATCATCCTCCTTCATGATACCTCTGAAAAAACGTATCGGGTATTGGCTGATTTATTGTTATTTTTGAAGGATAAAAAATATTCAACTTTTACCGTTGATACTCTTATAAAATCAAAGAAAAATGATTAAAAACATTGCTTTTGGAACACTTTTATTAGTTTCTGCTTTATTTTCTGCACAGAATACATCCATGTCTGCAGCAGAAGCGAAAGCCTTTGTCTCTAAAGTTTCATCTGAGGCTAAGGAAATCAAGACCCTTCAGAGTGATTTCACCCAGACCAAGAAAATGGATTTTCTGGACAAAAGCATCGTTACTTATGGAAAAATGTCTCTGAAAACACCCAATATGCTAAGCTGGAGATATACCAAACCCTATCAGTACAGCATTGTTTTTAAAGACAATAAAATTTTCATCAATGACCAGGGGAAAAAATCTTCTGTTGACGCCAAAAGCAAAACATTCGAGAAAATCAATAAGCTGATTGTGGGAAGTTCAAACGGAAAAATGTTCAATGATCCGGAATTTACGGTAGCTTATTTCAAGAACGGGAATTTTAACATTGCCCGCTTTATTCCAAAATCTGCCCAACTGCTGAAATATATCAAACAGATTGAACTTCATTTTCCTAAAAACCAATCTACGGTTTCACAGGTTAATATGACAGAGGCTTCAGGTGATACCACCAATATTGTTTTCAAAAATACCAAAATCAATGCTGCCATTGCTGCGTCAGAGTTTAGTCTGTAGTCTGGTTTTCATGCTGCTTATTTCCTGTAAAACCTATCAGCTTACAGGGGCAAAACCTGTTTCAGATTCAGAACAGAAAGTAGAAAATCTGTATTTTTCTTCCGGTGAAGACTATGTCTACAAATGCCAGATGGATATTTATAAAAATCACGTAAGTGGCATTCTGATCATCAAAAAACTGGATGAAACAACCCATCGTGTTGCCATGACTTCGGATTTCGGAAATAAATTAATTGATTTCGAGATTTCTGAAAATGATTTCAAACTGAATTACGTTCTTCCTGATCTGGATAAAAAAATTGTCATCAATTTCTTAAAGAACGACTTCCGGGAGCTTCTGCGAAAACAGTATCCCGTAAATGAAACTTTTGAGAATGACCATTCAAAAATATTCCTGTCTAAGATGGATCATAAAGCCTATTATCTTTTCTTCGGAAAAGAAAACGGCCTGCTGAAGCAGATTGTGTATACGAAAAACAACAAGGAAAAAATCGATTTCACTTTTGATGCAAAAAAACATATCTTCGCAGACAGTCTGAACCTTCAGCACAAGGATTTCAAAATCAATATAAAACTATACCAAATAACAGAAACAGAATCTGATTAGCCATGAAAAAACTTATTATTTTATCATTCGTACTGATGTCGGCCCTGTCTTTTGCACAGGTAATTTTCACCCCGGGAATCAGGGCTGGTGCCAATTTTTCTCATTTTTCCAACACCGAACAGTTTAATTATTATTACGCAGAAGAGTTTCCTAATGCAGCCAAACCTTATCTGGATTTTAAAACAAAAACGGATTTTTACATCGGATTTTTAGGAAATATCCGCTTTACGAAATTTTATGCCCTTCAGCCTGAGATCAATTACTCAAGACAGGGAGCTGAAATAGACACCAATGTAAATAACTGGAACGGAACAAAACTTTCTGTATCATACTTAGGATTTCAGCTTGTGAATAAATTTTATTTCAAGCAGTTTAATGTACATGCAGGCCCAACTCTGGAATTCGTACTTGACAATAAGAATTTTGATCCTCAAAATAAAGTAGACCTTGGAATAACTGCCGGCGTAGGCTATGACATTACCCCCAATCTGGGTATTGAAGCCCGTGTAAAAAAAGGATTTATTCCTATAGAAGGCTATAACAACAACCATTATAATGTAGTTTTCCAGACAGGACTCTACTATACATTTAATCTGAAAAAATAAAATCATGCAAACGCTACTTACAGACTTTTATACTTTAAAATCCTATGAAAAGGCAGAAAACGGAAGTTTTACAGCCTATATCAGCCTGCATAAGGAACATGATATCTTTAAAGGACATTTTCCGGGAAATCCGGTGACCCCGGGAGTCTGTATGATGCAGATTGTAAAAGAACTGACTGAAGAATTCACCAGCTCAGCATTATTTTTAAAAATGGCTTCGAATGTAAAATTCATGGCAATTATCAATCCTTTTGAGACCCCGGATCTGAAACTTCAGCTGGATATTTCCGAAGATGAAACAGATGTTAAAGTAAAAAACATCACTTCTTTTGGCGAGACTATTGCATTAAAAATGACAGTAAGCTATAAAAAATTAACTTCATGAAATTGATACTCTCTTTAGTAACGGCCTTTATTTTTTTCTTTCAGACTGATCTTGAAGCTTTGAGAAACAGCTATGCGAAGGCCAACTCATCCAACGCCAATACGGAAGCGTTCATCAATATGGCAGAAAAGCAGTCCGGTTCCGATGCGGTTACTTCCGGCTATAAGGCAGCTGCCCAGATTATGGAGGCTAAAATCACCAAAAAGAACAGGAAGGCACTCGTAAAAAACGGGGCAACCAGCCTTGAAAGCATCATTAAAAACAATCCGAATAATATTGAGCTCCGCCTGATCCGGTTAAGCGTACAGGAAAATATTCCTAAAATTGTAGGATACCGCGGCAGCATGAAAGATGATAAAGCTTTCCTTATTGATCATTACAGTAAGCAGAATGCAACGCTTAAAAACTATATTAAAAAGTTTGCCATGCAGTCCAGGTCTTTCTCAGATACTGAAAAAGCATCTTTAAAATAAAACCATGACCTTTCCTGAAGTACAAAATGCAATCTATGAAAAAAAGATCTGTGTTTTAATACCTACCTATAACAATGAAAAAACTCTGAAAAGAGTGATAGACGGTGTCCTGGATTACACCGAAAATATTATTGCGGTAAATGACGGTTCTACAGATGCTACACCGGAAATACTGGCCCAATATCCGCAGATTACGGTTATTACTCTGGCTGAGAACCAGGGAAAAGGAAACGGCCTGAAAACCGGCTTCAGAAAAGCTAAGGAACTCGGATATCATTATGCCATAACGATTGATTCAGATGGCCAGCATTATCCGGATGATATCCCTGTTTTTGTTGAGGCCCTGCTCCGGGAAAAAGAAGATGTTCTTCTGATCGGAAACCGTAATATGTCTCAGGACGGCATTCCGAAAAAAAGCAGCTTCGGAAACCGATTTTCCAATTTCTGGTTCTGGTTTGAGACCGGGATTAAACTGGAAGACACCCAGTCCGGATACAGATTATATCCCCTGCTTAAAATTCCGAAAAAATACTTTACTCCCAAATTTGAATTTGAGATTGAAATTATTGTAAGAACAGCCTGGAGACATGTTCCGGTAAAGAACGTCCCGGTAAAAGTATTGTATGATCCTGCAGAAAGGGTTTCCCACTTCAGGCCGTTCAAGGATTTTACAAGGATCAGCATTCTGAACACCATTCTGGTAACCATTACCCTTTTTTACATTATTCCGAGAAACTTCGTGAATAATTTCAAAAAAAAAAGCTTTAAAAGATTTATAAAGGAAGATGTTCTGGAAAGTGACGGAAGCAACCGGATAAAAGCTTTTTCTATTGCGTTAGGAGTATTCATCGGGCTTTCTCCTTTCTGGGGATTCCAAACCCTTTTGGTGATCAGTTTATCCGTTCTTTTTAAGCTGAATAAGGTATTGGCATTTGTGGCTTCCAATGTGAGTCTGCCGCCTTTTATTCCTTTTATCATTGCAGCTTCTCTTTTTTTAGGAGCTCCGTTTGTACAGGGTGACAGCAATATACTAAGTGAGGAGCTCAATTTCGAGCTGGTAAAAAACAATCTGCTGCAGTATGTCATCGGAAGTTTTATTCTGAGTACAACTCTATCTTCTATTTCCGGAATTGCCGTTTTTCTTTTCCTGAATAAATTTAATCCGGAGAAGAATTAAAAAAGCCCCGAAGCATAAACTCCGGGACCTAATGTTACAAAATTATTCTAATTTTTATTTTGAAACGATGATTTTCTGGCTGTAATCTATGGCTTTACCTGTGATTTTCACTATATAGGTTCCGTTTAGCAATTTATTAACATTAACAGTAGTCTGCTTGTTAAGATTGATTGTTTCTGTAGAAACCAGTTTTCCTGTAAAGTCATAAATCGAAACGGTAGTGATTCCGGACAGATCTATTCCTGAAGGGGTTTTGATCGTAAATTCAGTCTTCATCGGATTCGGATAAATTGATATTCCTTCTGAACCGGAAGTAGTTTCTTTAAGGGCTACTGCACTCTTACTGCCAGTAGTATTACATTCTGACGGAACCGTAAAGTCTTCTACCTGATCATCCAGCGAAGTATCTGTTCCAAAAGGTGCTGCGGTGAGTTTTCCAGGCTTTGCATTAACTCCCAGACCTCTTTTGGCAAAAGTTTTCCAAATCATACATTTATCCTGTCCTCCGGTTTTTGCCTGGTCAGCTGCTAAAATAGCATTTCTTCCCTGTATAAAGCTAGGATTACAAGGCTGCAGTTTCAAGGCATCTATAACAAGCTGCAACACTCGTGCACTTCCACTTTCAGGATCAGCAAGCACATTACTGTTATAGCCATATTTCTCTACATAATTCCAATTAAGATCCCAAAGCATAGTTGCCCATACAAATCCTATACTGTGAACATTAGGTACATGGGTAGCGCTGCCAAAAATAGATGTAGTGCTTATCTTCATTCCGTTTGTCTTTCCGTACGTATAATTATTAACTGCAAAATCGGGTGAATATTTTGCAGGTCTTATTCCTGCACCACTAATCGACTGGTCAGCAGCGAATGTACCCATTCCCCTTGCTACTGAGGCATTATCTCCCGGTCTGTTGGTTAGCATCAGAGCAAAGAAGTCGGACCATCCTTCTCCCATCTGCTCATTAGAAGTCGAAGAATTTAAACAATTACTTCCTGTACCTGTCATACGGTTACTAATACCGTGTCCATATTCATGGGCAATAATACCATTATCTAAACTTGCATCTTTATAGACATAGTTTTCTTTGTCATATTTTAAAGTAGCGTTGATGATCGCGCCATTAGTAATCTCATTGGTTAAGAAGGTCCCTTCTGAACTTTCAATTAATATAGCAGGAATTGTAATAGAGCTATCAGAACCTGCCATTGCTGCAAAGCCGGCAGATGTAGGAGTGTTATAAATAACTACGCCTGCTGCTCCTTTTGACTGTGCATTTTTAACTTTAACCGTATAGTTACAGGTTCCTCTTTCTATTACGGCAATTTTACCGGTCAGGTTTTCAGAAATAGCAGTACATCCATCTTTTGGGGTAGTAAGTGCAAGATTTCCGGTTTTTGGGGCATTCCCTTCTAATTTATAGCCAAATGATGCTGATTTTCCAGACGGAGTTCTTCCTGTGTAGCTTGATGGCGAGTTATAGAAAAGCATCTGCATATTATTGGATTCAAACAAATACATCTGCATTCTGGGTACAGACCCATCTCCCGGCGAAGCAAAATTGGCATTACCATATTCTTTCCCGTCCCGGGCTTCAGCCAGTACTGCATCATTTCCTGAACCTCCTTTTCCGAAATTATTTTTCTGGAAGTTTCTGGCACTTTCAGTAAACCCGAACTTATAAAATACATCATGCATTTTGTTATTCGCATAGAATAGATTGGTCACAGCCGCAGAGGTATAGTTTTTCGGAGGTAATGTCACATCCATAGGGAAATCAAAAGCTCTAGCAGTCCCTCCATCCGGAGAAAACTGTGGATTATTTGAGCTATTTTCATCGGTGTAAGCAAAAACATTATTTCCTCTTGTAATGGTATAATGATTGCTTCCGTCTGAATGCCAGCCCTCAGGTGAAGCTGTCAGATCCCAAGGATTAGTAATCAGAGATCTGCTCCCAAATGTAGGCGCTTCTACAGGAAAGGCCAAAACATTATAGGATGCATTATCAGGGGCTGCCAAGACAAAGTTTTTTCTTTGGTTATTCTCTGCATCTACATTAGCAGGCAGCATGGAGGGCGATGTATTCTGTTCTGTATGGGAATGTGCATAGGCATCAGGGTGAAAACTACATGAAAGTGTAAGATTTTCCCTGTACAGAACTTCACCATCATCTGTACTGATGATCATACTCCAAAGTTTACCGGTTTCCTTTTCTTCGATATTAAAATGATAACCTAAAATCAATGCATCGTCTTTAGCAAAATAAACTACATTAGATTTTATATCCCCTCCGGGGCTGTTTTTTGCATCAGATTTCCTGTTGATCTTTTGGGCAGCTGCTCCTATCAGCAGATCTCTTCTTGTGTCCTGCTCTCCTTTAATCCTGGAAGGATAAGTTTTAATAAAAGTATCTGCAAAGCTCAATACTTTATCTTCCCTTATCAAAACGTTGGCAGAACTTCCGAATACCGGAATACCGTTGATAGTCTGCTGGATTCCCACAACATCACCTCTTAAGCTTTCCGAGTGATCTACATTCACTACGGTAAATGTCTTCAGTTCTTCGTTCATTCTCTGAAACGGTCCTTTTTCAGAGTTAAGATAGGTTTTAATCACCTGATCATGCTTTTGTGCTGAGATCATTCCAAAGCCGGAAAGAAAACACAATGCTAAAAGTTTAATAGTAAATTTTGTTTTTTTCATAATTTGATATTTTTATCGGATGCAATAAAAATTATATCTAGAAAAATAACAAACAAAAAATAATAAATTTAGCAATTCACAAAAATTAAGAGTTATTAACTAAAAACAAATTAAAAAAATAAACCTTTATAATTAATAATGTAATTTTCTATACACATCTAAGAAAAGAAGTGAACTGACAAAATACAGAAAAAACGCCTAAAATTAAACATATGTTTAAAAACTTTCTTTAGAAATATCCCAAGTAGTAGAAATAATTCACTTAAAAGATAAGCATTGAAATAACTAATCATCAATGCAAGACAACTCCAATTATTTACAATCGGAATTCTATTTTACCACAAACTCTATCAGGTCATTTAAGAACTCTGGTTCTACATTGCCTTTAATACTGTAATCTTTTGGAGAAGGCGCTCCGGTACCTTTAATGAATATGTGGCTTAGAGACGGATACCATTTAAAAACAGCCGTTTTATCATTTTTAAGAGCGCTTTTCCAAAGGTTAAAATCTTTTTCTGTAACCTGGTAGTCTCTGCCTCCCTGCGCAAAAAACATGGGTGATTGTATCTTTTTTACCTCATCAAGCGGTTTATAAGTCTGCAAATATTTCCAGTAAGTACCCGAAAGGCCTAAAGGAAGTTCCTCCGGCGGGGTATCGGCAGCAAACTTCCCTGAATTCAGAAATGCTACCTGCTTTTTGATTTTTTCTACTTCTGTTTGCGGCAATACAGCCGGATTTACCTTATGAATGTATTCATACTGATCCAGGATCAGATCCTGCATAGGTCTAGCATTCCCAGCCATAAAAATATATTTTGAAGCGTTGGCTTTCCCGGCTATTACCGGCATAAGATATGCCCCCAGACTGTGCCCCAGCACTATAATCTGATAATTTTTATAATCTCCGTTATTTTTAAAATAGTTTACCACGTTTACAGCATCATTGATGGTTTCATCTGCGGGTGTGGACTGCTCACTGAAAGTTTCAGAATCGGAATACGTACGCTTGTCATACCGGTACGAAGCTATTCCGTTCCTGAAAAGCTCATCTGCAATATCTTTGAAAGGTTTGTTCTCGCCTATTGTTTCATCTCTGTCCTGAGGCCCTGAACCATGAACAAAAACAACCAGTTTCTTCTTTGAATTCCGTTCGGGAATCAGCAATGTGCCTTTCAATTCAATATCACCGCTTTTAATTTTCAAAGCCGTTTTATCATCGGCTTTATCAAAAATCTTATGGGGTACCAGCAGGAAGCCGACTATCTTGTTCTGATCATTAAAAGTGATCTGGATATCCAGTTTTGATTTTTCAAACTCTGAATAATAGTAATATTTATTATTTTCCTGATTGACTTCAATCACATTTTTAAATGCTCCCAGGTTGCCCAAAACCTGATCTACAACACCCTTGAGTTCTGTTACAGGAATCTGCTCTGCTATTGATGTATCAAATGAAGCATGTGCTTTTTCTGCATTTTTATCAACCAGAATAGTTTTAATAAAAGTATTCCCAAGATCTTTCCTGTCCTGGGCAAATGATAGTAATGATAGTAAAATCAATAATAAAGTGATTTTTTTTTCCATGGTAATCTATTTATAAACAACATCCGAAAAGGATAACGGACTCATTAGAATGGTGACAAATATTGCGATAATAACAAGAACGATTTGTATTGTATAATGGGTTTTCTGCAGGTCTTCCTCTTTAACCTCGAAAGAATACTTAATTTTTTCCGGTCTTCTGATGATCAGCCAGATAAACAGAAGGATAGCCAGATTCAGAAGAATGGGTACAAAAAGAAACAGCTTGCTCCCAAAGCCGTCATTCTTTCCTCCGTACCCGTGAATCGGGATGATATCCGGAACAGTGTTATATACAGCAAACAGATATGCTGTGTAGCAGATAATAATCACAAAAGGGATGCAAAAAAGAAACTTGATATTTCTAGGAATCATTTTAATTTCTTTAGCGTTTTCTTCAGGTATTTCTCTATGTTTCTGCGGTCCGGAACTGTAGTAACTTCTTTAGTAAGTGCTGTTTCAAAGGCTGATCTGGCTTTTGAATATTCTTTTTTGCTGAAGTAATATTTTCCTGCCTGGTAATAAACGAGCCAGAAATCAGGATTCAGAGATATGTAGTAAGGAATGAAGTCTTCTGTCAGCAGTATATCTTTATTGTTGTCAGCGGCATCATTCACTTCATGACTCATCAGTTTATATTCTTCATATTTTTGGAAATCTTCAGAATCGGCAAAAGGGTCTCTGGCAATGTTCAGTCCGGTTTTTGCTTTCAGACTTTCTGCAGCATTTTTGTCTGAAAAGATCTCATTAAGATCATAGCAGACAAATTCCCCCAGTTGATAAGGATTTGATGAAACCCATACCAGTTTTTTCTCCGGTGAAAAAATCACGGCATGATGGGCCAGCAGCTGGTTAAGGGCTTTCTCGTTTCCGTATCCTATTTTCTGATGCTTAAGTCCGGAGCGGTCTCTTAAAATGGTTGCCATTTTTTCTGGGTTCAGCTTTTTATTTTCCTGTAATAGCTCCTGTAGTTTTTCATAACGGTATTCCGAATGACTTTCTTCAATATGCTTCTGGTTTCTTTTATCGTCTTTATAAGCATCCGACTGGAAATGGTTGGTACAGATCAGCTGGCTTGTGTTCTGTACTTTATAAACACCGAAACTTTTAGGTGAAACCTCAATAATTACTGCATTTTTATCATGGGCACTTCCCACCAGAATAGATTCTGAGACAAATACTTTTCTTTTTCTGGCGACAGCGATGGCTTCATCAATATTTTTCGCATACTGGAGGATTTCCCTGGTCACAAAGGAAATCGGAGTTTTGGCGGTAAGCGGAATTTTAGATTTTCCGGCATTGATTGTCACGGTAATTCCTTCTTTGTTCATTCCGGAGACAACTCCTGTCATTCCCGGCCAGCTTACTGACATATAGGGAATTCCGTTTTCGGGTTCTACAAATTCTACCAGCTTATTTTTAGCAAAATCTTCTCCTACATAAAAATCAAAATTCCTTCCAATCAGGAGGTCTCCGTCTTCTGTATTTTCATTCCATACGGCTAGTGAAGAGCACCCAACCATAGCTAAGTCCTGCAAGGCATGGCCAATGTCGTGGGCTCCATGCAGGTACAGGCTTCTCAGGTATTTGGGAGCAATAAAGTTGTACTTATCGGATGAATATTGGGATAGGCCATATAGCTCTGCCTGGTAATCCTCTCTCACATTGAGGTACATCTTACGGTTATACCACTTCAGGAATCCACGAAGCAGTTTCTGCTTAAATTTTGAAGGGACAAATCCTTCCACTTTGGAAAAGAAGATCTCTTCCTGATGCTGCATCAGGTCCCGGGTAAGCGCCCCGTTGTTGTATCCAAGCTGCAGAGGGTTGCCTTTGATATACAACTCCCACAACTGTTGTTTGTTTCTGGTTAAATAATTGCGGTTGAAACTGAATGTAGAATCATTTATCTTTTTAATTTTTGGCGTTTCCAGTGTATATGGGCTGATGTCCGGAATATGATGAACAGATTTTGAAATCCCGCAGGAAGCGAGGATAAAAATAAGGATACAATAAACTCCCCGGTATCCGGCAAAAAGCCTGCTATAGTTTTTCATTATTCTTAATCATTTGGGTCAGGCGGGCATCGATATGTTCTTTTCCTAAAATTTCCGCACAGGTATTGAAAGCCCCTATCGTTACTCCGAGAATTCCGTGCATATTTACAGACTGCCCTGTAAGAAACAGATTGTCAATCTTCGTTCTTGGAGAAACCATTGTTTTCAAGGGGTTATCTGAACTTTTCATATATCCGTACATATTCCCTTCCAGACTTCCGATATAATCCCGGTAAGACAGCGGTGACGAAGTGTAGACACTTTTAATAGAATTTCTGAGTCCTGGAATTTTCCTTTCCAGAGCTTCAATCATTTTTTCTGCTTTTTCCAGCTTGAATTTTTCATAAGATGTTCCCCGCTCATGCTCTTCTGCAACAGTATTGACTGTTTTCTCCCATTTTTTTACTTCTTCAAAATCCATATAGGAGATTGCTGTAAGACTTTCTGCATATTCAGGATGATGTTTTGACGGAGTGGAAGAGAGCATATAAGTTTCCGGCCAGCTTTCTTTGTGGTATTTATACGCATTCCAGACCTGTTCGTCGGATTGGTAGTGGTACAGGTTGTAATTGAAGTTAGGAACTGACTGTGGTTTTAAAACCAGATAAACGCTGAAGCAAGAAGAAACAGGCTGCCAGCTCAGCACTCTGTTCAAAAAGGATTTTTTAAGCCTTTCTTCTCCTATGAGCTTTATTGCCGAACGGATTTCTATATTGGAAATAAACTTTTTTGCGGCATACTCTTTTCCGTCTCTGGTTTTTACGGAAGTTAAAATATCATTTTCATTAAAAATGAATTCAGAGACTTCCGAATGTTTATGGACTTCTGCTCCGTACTGACGGAGCTTCCTGATCAGCAGCTTGGAAATCTGGCTTCCTCCTTTTACGCATTTGTAAGCACTCTGAATATAAGAGTTTACTGTAAGTGCGTGTACATAGAACGGTATATTTTCAGAATCTCCGGCATACAGAAAATTGGATCCCAACAGTACAGACTGCAATTTTTTATTCTGGGTAACGGACTCTATAAACCTTTTGGTATTGAGATGCAGGATCTCTTCATTATAATTATCTTTCCCAACGACGTGGTATCTTGGAAACTGCCCGCAGACATACTGAATTTCTTCGCAGTAGTTTTCAAGGTTTTCTTTTTCTCCGGGAAAGTATGCAGTAAGCTGCTCAATAAAGTTTTCATAGCCCTGGGCATGCGGGTATTCAATATTCTCATCTCCAAAGCTGATTTTATCATACCCGTCTTCATCCATTTGATGAAGTTCAAGTTCATCCATGATCTCAAGGTAAGAGAAAAACTGATGAAGGTTCTGCCCTTTTGAAAGGCCTCCCAGATAATGAACTCCAGTATCAAAGATCAGCTTATCTCTTGAAAAGGTCTGGAGATTTCCGCCGTATTGGTTATTTTTCTCCAGAACGCATACTTTCAGGCCTTCTTTCGCCAAAATAAGAGCCGAAACAAGACCTCCCAATCCGCTGCCGATCACAAGTATGTCGTATTCTTTTTTCAAAAGGAGAAAAATTGAGTGTTTTTAATTAAAATTCAGAAGTAAGGGATCATTTAAATCTTATTCTTCTTTACAATCCCGTTTTCCAAATGATTTGAGTCTGTTATAGTTTTTCGGAGATAAAATTAGAAAAATTAATCCATATCATCCCAAAAATCGAAATAATTGAACCATTGAAGCGGATATTTTTTAATCATCGACTCAAGATTCTGCACATAGGAATTAAGAAGTCCCTGGGAATCACGGTTTTTAATATTCTGAGCAAGTCTGGCATACAGGTGATAATGAAGATTTTTTTCTTTCATCACATATACATAAACCACAGGCACCCCAAGACGGGAAGCAATCAGGAATGGGCCAGCAGGAAATTTTGCGCTTTTCCCCAGCAGATCTGCTTCCAGAAATTTGGAACCTTCAAAATAACGATCTCCGGTAAAGCAAATCAGTTCATTGTTTGACAAGGCCTGATTAATGTCGAAAATATGCGACATATCGTCTTTTACGTAAATGAATTTGATGTTGCTCTTTTTTACGGCAACGCTTTCGAGATATTCTTTAATAACGGTTACTTCCTGATCTGTGGTTACCAGATTGATCTGACAGTCGAAATCGATGTCTGCAAAGAAATGTTCTGCAATTTCAAAGTTTCCGATGTGGGCACTGATGAGAACTCCCCCTTTTTTCTGGGCAAGAAGGTTTCTCAGGTTTTCAATACCGTCAAACTCATAGGTATATTTTTCCCGTAATCCGGCAGAAATAGCAGTTTTGTCAATCAATACCTTTCCAAAGGTGAAATAGCTTTTAAAGACAGCAAATTTTGCCTTCCGGTAGTTGTAATTAAGTCTTTTCCGGAAATAGTAAAAGATATAGCGGTTGCTTCTGTTCAGAAACAGGAAATAATAGGAAGCAACAAAATAAAGAACAAAATAGGAACTCCTGATTCCGATATTTCTAATACACCAGACGAATATTTTGTATCCGGTTATGGTTCCTTTAGATTTACCTTTCCACTTGTTCATATATATAATTTACCCATGTAGCAGCATACCTTTATAACAATATCTTTCATTGATACACTGCTACATAATTACATTGGTACATTTTTATAGAATAAAGATTCAATCGATAACTAAGCGTTTTTCTCGGCAATCTTATTTTCAATAGTTGTGTAGAAATCGTCAAATGTGACCATTTTCTTAAAATCCGCTTCTCCTAATTTAACTCCGAAATTAGACTCAATGACTACCACCATATCAATATAATCCAGACTGTCTAAGCCCAGCGTACTTTTAAGGTTGGCTTCATTGCTGATCTCATCACCATCCACTTCGAATTCATTTACTAAGAAATCATTAACGATGGCAACAATTTTTTCCCTTTCCATGTTTTTTAATCAAATTTTTTAACAATTAATGCGGAATTGGTTCCCCCAAATCCGAAAGAATTCGACAAAAATACATCAATTTTTTGATTTTTCGTTTTTGGGACTAAATTTATCTTTTGAGCCTCATTATCAGGATTTTCCAGATTGATATTTGGTGCCACAAAATCATTCTGCATCATCAGAATAGAGTAGATCACCTCGCTTGCCCCTGCCATCCAGCATTCATGTCCGGTCATTGACTTGGTAGAGCTAACCGGAACTTCTCCTCCAAAGATCTCAAAAATAGCTTTTGCTTCGTTGGCATCCCCAATCGGGGTAGATGTTGCGTGAGCGTTGATATAATCGATATCCTCAGGCTTTAGTCCGGACTGCTTTAAAGCTCTGTCCATGGCCAGAGCCGGCCCGTCTACATTGGGAGTTGAAATATGTCCGCCATTGGAAGAGAATCCGTATCCGATGATCTCTGCAATGATTGGAGCTCCTCTTTTCTGCGCTGATTCCAGGCTCTCTACTACAAGGGAAGCTGCTCCTCCACTTGGGATAAGCCCGTCTCTTCCTGAATCAAATGGTCTTGAGGCTTTTGTAGGTTCGTCTTCTCTTACTGAAAATACGCCTAAGCCATCAAAGCTTGCCATAGAATATTTATTGGTTTCCTGTGCTCCACCGCAAATGATCATATCCTGGAAACCGTTTTTGATCATCATATAGGCCAGTCCTAAAGAGTGTGACCCGCTGGCGCAGGCTGCACTAATGGTAAGATTGATTCCTTTCAGCTTGAATATCGTTGAAAGGTTCATCGTTACGGTAGAGTTCATTGATTTGAAGATCGCTCCCGATCCCATCAATGTTGTATCTTTCTTTTCTCGTGCAATATCTATGGATTCCACTACAGCCTGAGAAACACTGTCGTTTCCGTATAAGATCCCTACTTCATGGGTATCCAGAAATTCCTGGTCTATGCCGGCCTGCTTTAAAGCGTCTATAGTGGCCAAATATGCATATTCGCTTTCTTCCCCCATACTTACGCGCTGGCGTCTGTTAAGGAGATTCTTAAGATCCGGTTTCGGAACTACACCGGTAAGCCCGGATCTGAAACCAAATTCTTTTCTTTCCTGTACTAAAGCAATACCGGATTTTCCTTGATATAGGGATTCTTTTACTTCTTCCAAAGAGGTCCCGATGCAAGAATAAATTCCCATTCCGGTAATTACAACCCTATTTTCCATTGGCTATATTCATTTAACAATGTATCAGTTGAACAGTCTACTCTTATTTTTATTGTATGAATATTTTATGCTATCCTGATACTTTGTTATCTTGTTTATATTATTTATGAGTAAATTCCACCGTTAATATTCACCACTTCACCAGTAATATAGGAAGCTTTTCTTGATGCTAAGAAAGCAACCAGATCGGCAACTTCTTCCGCCTCGCCAAACCTGTTGGCAGGAATCATTGCCTTAAGCTCTTCTTCGTTGAAATCCTGGGTCATATCTGTTTTGATGAATCCCGGAGCTACTGCATTTACGGTGATATTTCTCTTGGCGACTTCCTGGGCAAGTGCTTTTGTTGCTCCTACCAGGGCTCCTTTTGCAGCAGAATAATTGGTTTGCCCGGCCGTTCCTTTTACTCCGGAAACTGAAACCATATTGATGATTCTTCCGTATTTGTTACGAAGCAGCTTCTGGATAAAAAAGTTGGTTACATTAAAAAACCCGTTCAGACTAGTGTTGATAACACTTGTCCAGTCTTCATTCTTCATCCACATGAATAGTCCGTCTCTGGTAATTCCGGCATTATTTACAATGACTTCTACCAAGGCTTCAGGATTATTGTCCTGCCATGTTGTAAGGACATTTTGAGTTTCTTCGGCATTGGCTACATCAAACTTAAGAATTTCTCCTGTAGCACCAAGCTCCTGTACTTTAGCTAATGTTTCTTTAGCTGCAGCCTCATTGGAAGCGTAGTTAATCAGTATATGATAGTTCTTTTCTTCCGCCAGTTTCAGACAGACAGCTCTCCCGATACCTCTGGAGCCGCCCGTTACAATTGCACATTTCATGTGTTAGCTGTTTAGTTTTAGTTTTTTTAAGTTAATTTTTAAATCCCTGGTTTTATTGACAACCCAATCTGGTTAAGAGTTACATTGCCTTTAAATATTTTTTAACCTCTTCCAGATACGGATACATCACCATATCGCTGGAGAATGCCGGAATCATCTTTCTGATTTCGTCATAAAGCTCTTTGGTAGAAGACGAAACCTTATCCTGGAAACCAAGATATTCAATAGCCTGAATGATGGTAATGGCTTCAATAGCCAATACTTCAAATGCATTTTCTATTACTTTTCTGCAGATAACCGCAGCATTAGTCCCCATGCTTACAATATCCTGGTTATCATTATTATTAGGAATACTGTGTACATACATGGAGTTTGACAGCATCTGGCTTTCCGCGGTGGTAGATGTTGCCGTAAACTGAACCCCCTGCATTCCGAAATTGAACCCTAATTTACCTAAATTTACAAAAGGAGGCAATATTTCGTTGATCTTCGCATTCAAAAGGTAGTTCAACTGCCTTTCAGCAAGCATCGTCAGTTTGGTAACCACGATTTTTAATTTATCCATTTCTAAAGAGATATAATCTCCGTGGAAGTTTCCTCCATGGTAAACGTGCTGGTCTTCTACATTGATAATGGGGTTATCATTTGCTGAGTTGATCTCATTTTCAAGAACATTTTCAGTATATTCCAGTGTATCCAGAACCGGACCCAGGATCTGAGGAACACATCTCAATGAATAATATTCCTGTACTTTTTCTTTAAATACTTTTTCCTGTTCTTCAAAATGGGTGTAAAGATGGTCTTCTCTTTTTCTGATCAGCTTACTGTCTGCCAGATATGCTCTCATTCTTTCAGCTACTTTCTGTTGTCCGTAATGTTTTTTGGTACCGTTCAGCGCTTCAGACAGGTGATCATCATAAGCCTGTACAATTTCATTGATGGCACAGGAAAGCCTGATGGAGATCTCTGTTAACTGATTGGCTTTATAAGCATTCACAATACCTATTCCGGACATCACGGAAGTTCCGTTCATTAAAGCAAGTCCTTCACGGATTTCTACTTTTATAGGTTCCAGCCCTTCTGCTTCAAAAACTTCCTGGGTCAGCTTTCTTTCACCTTTATAAAAAACCTCCCCTTCTCCGATAAGTACTAAGGCCAGGTGGGCAAGCTGTACAAGGTCTCCGCTGGCTCCCACTCCTCCGTGTTCAAAGATAAGCGGTGTAATATCTCTGTTGATTAATTCTGTAAGCAGATGTACCACAGACTGATGTACTCCTGAATTGCCCAGCGAAAGGGTATTCAGTCTTGCCAGCATACAGGCTTTTACTTCCTGCGCAGGCAAAGGGTTACCGATTCCTGAAGAGTGGCTTCTGATCAGGTTGTACTGAAGCTGGTGTGTATCTTCATCACTGATCTTGAACTGTGCCATTGGCCCAAATCCTGTATTAACACCATATATTACTTTATTCTTCGAAAATTCTTTTAAAAACTGAAAACTTGTCTCCACTCTGTCTAAAAGTTCCCCGTCCAGTTCTATTTTTTCGTTTTCAATAATGATCTTTTGAAAATCCTTCAGTTGTAAAAAGTTATTTATTTTCATCAATTAAAAGTAATAGTTGATAATTTTGTAAAATATTAATTATTTGTCACTAATTTTGCGGCAAAGATAAAAGTTATTATTAAAATAAAAAATCAAAGATGAGCAAAGAATTTGTTGATGTTCTCGTAATCGGTGCTGGACCTTCCGGATGCGTATCTTCTTCATACTTAAAGAAGAACAATATCAGCGTAAAAGTTGTCGAAAAAACAAAATTCCCAAGACTGGTAGTCGGAGAAAGTCTGATCCCAAGGGTAATGGATCATTTTGATGAGGCCGGTCTCTTTCCTGCTTTGGATAAAATGGGTTTCGAGAAAAAGCTGGGGGCCCGTTTCCTTCGCGGCGATGAAGTCTGCATTTTTGATTTCAGCAACAAGTTCGGAGAAGGCTGGGACTGGACCTGGCAGGTTCCGAGAGCTGATTTTGATAATACTTTGGCTCAGGAAGTAATCAACAAAGGAATTGATCTTGAATTTGAAACGGAAGTAGTTGGGATTGAGTTCAACGGAACAGATTCTGTGACTACCGTAAGAACCAAAGACGGGGTAACAAAAGAAATACATGCTAAGTTTGTAATTGATTCAAGCGGATACGGAAGAGTGCTTCCACGCCTGTTGGATCTTGAAAAACCTTCAAAATTATCTCCCCACTCCGCTATTTTCTCGCACGTAAAAGATATTAACCGTGAAGAAGGTGAAGAAGGAACGCTGATCTCTTTTGACATTATAGAAACGGAAGTATGGCTTTGGGTAATCCCATTCTCTAACGGAAATACCAGTTTAGGAATCGTAGGCCCTACGGAATACATTGAAAAGCTTTCTGAAAACGGAGATACCACGGAAGCATTGAGAAAAGCAATTTCTCTTTCCGATTATTACATCAAACGTTTTGGTGATGTGGAATTTCTTTTTGAGCCGAGACACCTGAAAGATTATTCATGCTCTGTAAAAAAATTATACGGTGACGGATTTGCGTTAACCGGAAATGCTTCGGAATTCCTGGATCCTGTTTTTTCATCGGGAATGGCTTTTGCTACAGAATCCGGAATGCTGGCGGCAAAACTGGCTTTAAGACAACTTAACGGCGAGAAAATTGACTGGCAGACGGAATACACAGATTATATTTTATACGGGGTTGATGTGTTTACCACTTATGTAAAGGAATGGTACACCGGAAATCTCCAGGAACTGTTTTTCCATCAGCCTGAAAACCCGGATGTAAAGAAAAAGATATGTGCTGTACTGGCCGGATATGTCTGGAACAAAGAAAACCCTTTTGTGAAGAAACACGACACTGTGATTAAGAATCTTGCCAACCTCATCAAGCTTGAAAAGGAGCAGCAGCAAGAACCATCATAAAAAAAGCGGTCTGAATGTTCAGACCGCTTTTTTTGTTTATTTAGTGAGCTTTTTAACTATTTTCCCCAATTCCTTCCCTGTGGCTTCATAAGCCCCGGCTATCCTTCCGTATTCCCAAACAAAATCCTTATTCTGTGGCTTCCCCAGAATCTTGTCTCCTGCTAATTTCATCACCACTTTTTCAGGATGATCGGTTTCCACAAAAATAAGATCGGAAGTCAGTTTTCCTTCCTGTCCTATCAATCCGCCATGCCATCCTGCATAGATCCATTTTGTATCGATAATCAGTGTATATTTTGTTTTAACATCACTTTTAAAGGCAATTTTTTTTGACTTTCCGTTGATTCCTTTGAAAAAGTAGTCTATATATTGTGATTTTTTAAAATTTTCCCACTCTGCAATCCATTTACCCCAGGCTTCTTCACCTTTTTTGGCTAAAGTTTCCGCTTTTCTTTTTTCAAGATATTGAGTTTCTGTCATGTTTTCAGCCTGAAAAAGCGGATTATTCCATTTCATCTCAACATTCACTTCTGTCTGATCTTTTAAGAAGTCCAGATTACCCCATTCATAGTTTATTTGATTCTGGGCATAAACTGTTGTTACAAATGCTATAAACAATAGCAATAGTAATTTTTTCATAGTTATTAATAATATTTTTAAATTTTAAAACTGCAAATATAAAAAATGTCCCTTTATAAAAATGCTTCAGGCAGCCTTCTGTTATACCTCCTGGGAAACGGCATAAAAAAAGACCGCTACTGCAGTCTTTATGATGATTATTTTACTTCTCTTTCAATTTTCTGAGCGAGTGTCTTTCCTGTTTTGGCAAAGCCTTCTCCTATTCTTGTTTCGTTGTTGAAATTGCTTCCCCACTGATCTCCCGGCGCTTCTATACTTTCTATATCACACAGTACTTTTTTCGTAGCGCTGTCAACAAAAGTAAGCTGTGTTGTTACTTTTGCAGGCTGCTTCATGATTCCTGCATCCCAACCCGGATACACCCATTTTACTTTTACCATCAAGGTGTACGGGCCGCCGGCATTTTCTTTAAGCTTAGTATTGATATTTTCTTTGGAAAGAACTTTGTTGAATACCATGATAAATTTAGGGTTCCATAGTTCTTCTTTGCTTCTTTCCCATTGTTTTTTCCATATATCGCCGGAGCCTTCGTTTTTCTTGTTCAGTTCTTCAATTCTTCTGGGAATATATTCTGTTTCTGTGAAGTTTTCTTTTAATAATTTCATTTCTGAATAATCAAAAACAACATTTACGGTTTCAACTCCTTTTAAGAATTTAAGATCTCCGTTCTGGATTTTCATTTTTTGAGCCATCGCTGCGACTGAGATGGTCATAGCAAGCACTAATGATAATAGTTTTTTCATAGTTGATAATTTTTTTAAGGATACAAATTTACATTAAAGACTGTTTTTATTGGAAATCCTTCGTTATTTTTTGGTATAGTGTTCCACTTTCATAGCAAGCATTTTAGCTGTCTTTGCGTAACATTCAGCCATTCTGTGGTTATGATTAGGAACTCCGAAGCCGTTGTCACCAGTAGCTTTTATTCCTTCCACTACCATTAAAACACGATCGGGGTTTTCTGTTTCTACAAAGGTCATTGTACTGTTGAGCAGTGAAGGATCACTTGCGAGAGGCATAAATGCACCCATATAAATCCATTTAGGTTCAACGATAAGGGTATATTTGGTTTTTTCGAAATGGGTTGAAGCCTCAATTCTGGTATTTTTATTCCATGATGTTAAAAACTTCTCTGGGAAGATTTTTGTTTTGGTTAATTCCCAGTCAGTTTTCCATTTTTCAGCTTCTTCTTTTCCTTTAGAGTCTTCTATTTCGTTCATTCTTTTGGCAATGAACTCCTCTTCTGTAAAATTTTTTCTTTCAAAGGTAACTCCTTCAAATTTAAAAACTACTTTTAAGAATTTTTCACCTTTTAAAAAGTTATAGTCTCCGGAAATAACTTTTACTCTCTGTGCCGTTAATGCTACTGAAAATATAAGCAGTAGAAATGTAAAAAAATTTTTCATGGTTATCTGTATTGGTTATTGTTTTACCTTAAATCTATAAATGTAATCGGCTTTCTGCTGTTGGGGTGAAAAACTGTTTTTGATAAGATTTCGAAATCAATCACTTCAATTTTCGGGCTTACTCTTAGCTTTGCACGGAAATGGTCTCTGACTTCATTCACAAAATTTTCATGACTGCTCTCGGTACTCAGCCTGATGATAATTTCATCCAATCCTATCTCATTGGACTGAATAACAATCTGATAGCATAAAATAGTATTGAAATCATTTAAAATATCATTCATTGCAGGCGGATACAGCGTTGTTCCTTTGTATTTAATCATCTGCTGTTTTCTACCCACAACCGGTCCCAATCTCAGGGTATTTCTTCCGCATTTACATGGCTCATAATGTGCTTTCACAATATCTCCGGTCCTGAAACGCAGCAGAGGAATTGCTTCTACTCCTAATGTTGTTATGGTTAATTCTCCGTTTTCCCCTTCATTTACAGGTTCTTCATGATCATTTAAAATTTCTGTGATGATGAGTTCCGGATGGTGGTGTCCCCCGATCTGGTATTCACATTCTGTAAAAGCCGTGCTCATTTCCGTTGATGCATACGTAGAGAACAATTTGATATTCCACTTTTCTTTAATCTTCTGGGAAAGAATATTATCTGTAAAATCCTGATTTTTGATACTTTCTCCTATACAAACTGCGCCGTATACACTGGAATTTTTATAATCAAGACCATGCTTTTCAGCATAATCAATCATTTTCAGGAGGAAGGAAGGAACCGTAATCAGATATTTAGGTTTATATCTGAAAATAGAATCCCATTGCAGTTCAGGAATACCCGGCCCCATTCTCACTACACTGGCTCCCATTTTTCTCAGGCCTAAAAAGTAGGCAAGGCCAGCCATGAACCGTTTATCAATTGTTGTAATCATCTGCACAACATCTCCCTTCTGAATTCCTGCACAGGCAAAAGAAATGGCTTCATTATAAGCCAGTCTTTCCAGATCACTGTCAGACAACCCGAAAGTCACAGGATCTCCTAAAGTTCCTGATGTAGTGCTGTAATCAACAATTTGGGTCTGTGGGATACAGAAAAAATCATCGTTATGCTGCTGCAGGTCATTTTTTGTTGTTGTCGGAATTTTCCGAAGATCTTCTAATGTCCGGATCTCTACAGGATTGATATTGTTTTCCTTGAATAGTTTCTGATAAAAAGGTGAATTTGCTTCAAGATAAGTCATAAGTTCCTGAAGCTTCTGCTCCTGAAACTTTTTTATTTCCTGAATGTCTGATTTCTCGATAGCCGGATGAAAGTCCAATGATTTTAATTTTGGACAAATTTATTAAATTGTAGAATGTATTCAGACAAAATGTATTAATGATTTTCAACTGTACATTTATACAAGCCTTTGCCTGTTATCATTCATCCTGTATAACCCTGCGATAAAAAGTTTCTACTCCTGTATTATCTTTGAAAAGTAAAAGTTTGCGTATTGATATTCCCGGCTGTATTGATTGTTGTCACTTTTAATGTATGCAATCCGGATCCTTTAGGGCATTTTTCATCAAAAATATATACAAAATCATCCTTTACGCGGGCAAACCTAAGCCATTTCCCATCCAGCTCCGCACGGAAAGAAACAATGTCGCCAACTTTTGTACTTCCTTTCAGTCTCAAAGACCCTCCATTCATCAGCACACCATCTTTCCAGCCGGGAGAAACAGAAGGCAGGCTGCTATCCAGAACAAGCTTTGCTGTACCCAGTCGGTTAAACTTTCCTTCTGCCCAGTCTCCATTCCAGCTTCCTTTTATAGCTTTTGTATCACTTCCATAATCCAGCAGGATAATCACTTTCTCTTTTTCTTCTCTGCTTAATTTTCTGCCGGGCTTAATTTTCAGTATATAATCATCGTGAACCGGAATATATGGATTGTGAAGAACTATAGTATTGGAAACCGAACTTGTTCCTGCATCCGGTTTTTCATACATATTGAAATTTACTGCATCATAAATCTCATTTTTCCCCAACCTGAGTTCCGCATTTTCTGAGGAGATTGTCTTTTCCTGATCAGGCATTATGGTCGTATTCGTGGAAGAAACTTTATCATTAACTTTACTTAACTGAACTTTTGTCATCAAGCGGCTTGTGTTTCCATTCACATCTTTCAGAATAATTTCAATATTATGGATTTCTTCATCCTGAAGACTGATAATTCCTGATAAATCGGGAAGACTGTAATTTTGAAGCTTCATACCCGGTAAGGAAGATAAATGCTGGATCGCCGTTTTATCTCTCATAAATTTAGTGTAATCTATACAGCCATTCAGATAGCGGGTATCATCATAGCTTACTTTGTCGATAGAAAAACCATAGATCAGTTTTCCATCCATTAGCAGTTCTGCCTGATAAATTCCCAGATTAAACCCCTGATTGGCTTTATCTACAGCTTTAATTCCCAAACTTATTATTGGTGAGCTAACTTTCATTACATCAGCAGTATAATTATTTCCTGATTTTTTAACCACTACTCCATTTGCTCCCGGTTCATAGGTACTGAAACGTCTGTCATACCAATACAATCTGCTGATTATCGGGGCTACATGATCAGGAATATTGAAGCCGAACAGTAAAGGATTCAGGCATTCTTCCGTTTTGGTATCCCGTATTTCAAAGTGAAGATGCGGGCCCGCCGAACCTCCTGTATTTCCGCTTAAAGCGATCAGCTGTCCTTTCGTTACAGGAAACTGCCTAGACTGGAAAGTAATATCCTGTTCCCATTGTTCGTCTTTGTACTGTTTCTCTTTGACATATTCCTCCAGCTTATCATAATATTTGTTTAAGTGGGCATACACTGTTGTATAGCCATTCGGATGGGTAATGTACACTGCATTTCCAAAGCCGTATCTTTCAACTTTAATCCTGCTTACATAGCCATCTGCGGCTGCAACTACTGATAAATTTTCCTGGCTGTTCGTTCTCAGATCCAGACCCATATGAAAGTGATTGGTACGGACTGCACCAAAATTGGCGGCAAGCTGCATGGGAATATTCAGAGGGTTTCTGAAATAGTTTTGGGGATAATGATTCTGGGCATAGATGATGATAGTGTGGAGAAAACCAATAATAAGCATCAATTTGGAAAAGATTTTCATACTGCATTTGGGTTTTTAGGTCTACATTAAATATACGGGTATTCAAGCAATGATCGTGCTATTTTGTTCCCGTGTTCTAAGTGATTTAAATTTCCCTCAGAACATGCAGATAATTATTTATAAATAAGGTTACAGGTTTTGAACCCTATAGCGTTCTACAACATAAGGAAAATGTTTTTCCCATCAAATAATACGCTGTATCTAAAAAAGATCTTGGCTAAAGCCAATGGATTATTTTTTATTTTTCAGGAACCCTAATTTACCTGTGAACAACAGTATTAAAGTTCACCCAGTTACCATTCACCATTCACTTTTTGCCATTCCCTGCATTTATATTTCTGAGATTGAAGTTTTTAATAGAAATTACCTAAATAAAACATATCTTATAAACCGACAAAATTCACTAAATTTGCAGACTTAATTAATCAACGATATTGAGATATTTACAATGAGCCAATTTAAAGAATACAAAAACCTCAACCTTATTGACGTAGCCGACAATGTAGCGGAATTTTGGAAACAGAATAAAACGTTTAGTAAAAGTGTTGAGATTCGCGAGGGCAATCCCGAGTTTGTTTTTTATGAAGGTCCGCCTTCAGCAAACGGTATGCCCGGAATTCACCACGTAATGGCCAGAGCATTAAAGGATATTTTCTGTCGTTTCCAGACGCAGAACGGGAAGCAGGTTTTCCGTAAAGCGGGCTGGGATACACATGGACTTCCTGTGGAACTGGGCGTAGAAAAGGAATTAGGAATTACCAAAGAAGATATTGGCAAAAAGATCTCTATTGAAGACTACAACAAAGCGTGCCGTGAAGCGGTAATGCGTTATACAGGGGTGTGGAACGACCTTACCGAGAAAATCGGGTACTGGGTAGATCTTGAGGACCCATACATCACCTACAAATCCAAATATATGGAAACCGTATGGTGGCTGCTGAAGCAGTTGTATAACAAAGATTTGCTGTACAAAGGATATACTATTCAGCCTTATTCCCCGAAAGCAGGAACAGGTCTTTCTTCTGCGGAATTAAATATGCCCGGAACGTATCACGATGTTTCTGATACAACGGTTGTAGCACAGTTTAAGGTTAAAAAAGATTCATCTGCTTTATTCAACGATGTTGATGGAGATGTACATATCCTTGCATGGACAACAACTCCCTGGACGTTACCATCCAACACTGCTCTTACAGTAGGCCGAGATATTGAATATGTTTTGGTTAAAACATTCAACCAATATACATTTGAGCCGATCACTGTTGTATTATCCCGTGTTCTTTTACCGAAAGTATTCGGTAAGAAATATACTGAAGGTACAGATGAAGATTTTGCCAATTATACTCCGGAAGTTAAAGTCATTCCATTCAGAATTTTAAAGGAATTTACAGGAGAAAAACTTGTTGATACAAGATACGAACAATTAGTTCCCTGGTTTACACCCAATGACAATCCTGAAAATGCTTTCAGGGTAATCTTAGGTGATTTCGTTACAACTGAAGATGGTACGGGTATCGTACATACAGCTCCCACATTTGGTGCTGATGATGCCAGAGTAGCCAAAATGGCTCAGCCTGAGATCCCTCCGATGTTGATAAAGGATGAAAGTGACAATCTTGTTCCATTGGTAGATCTACAGGGTAAATTTATCCAGGGGGAGAATGTGCCTGAAGTATTTTCAGGGAAATATATCAAGAACGAATATTACGATGAAGGTACTGCTCCAGAGAAGTCCTGGGATGTGGAGCTTGCCATCTTGTTGAAAACAGAGAACAAAGCCTTCAAAGTAGAGAAATATGTTCACTCTTACCCACATTGCTGGAGAACGGACAAACCTGTATTATACTATCCGTTGGATTCATGGTTTGTAAAGATGACTGCTGTAAAAGACAGGTTAGTAGATCTGAATAAAGAAATCAATTGGAAGCCAAAATCTACAGGAGAAGGCCGTTTTGCCAATTGGCTCGAAAACGTCAACGACTGGAACTTGTCCCGTTCAAGATACTGGGGGATCCCTTTACCGATCTGGAGAACAGATGACCTGAAAGAAGAAAAGATCATCGGATCTGTGGAAGAGCTGTACAATGAGATCGAAAAATCTATTGCTGCGGGCTTTATGAAGGAGAATCCATTTAAAGGTTTTGTGATTGGAAACATGTCTGAGCAGAATTATGCTTTGGTTGACCTGCACAAAAATATCGTTGACCAGATTATCATTGTTTCAGAATCAGGAAAAGCAATGAAGCGTGAAAGCGATTTGATTGACGTTTGGTTCGATTCAGGCTCCATGCCATATGCTCAATTGCATTATCCTTTTGAGAATAAGGAAATGATTGATAACAACAAAGCATTCCCTGCTGACTTTATTGCAGAAGGGGTTGACCAGACCCGTGGATGGTTCTATACGCTTCATGCGATCGGAACGGCTGTTTTTGATTCTGTTGCCTATAAAAATGTAATGAGTAACGGACTTGTTTTAGATAAAAACGGTCTGAAAATGTCAAAATCCAAAGGAAATGCCGTAGATCCGTTCGAAACTCTATCCATATATGGTCCTGATGCAACGAGATGGTATATGATTTCCAATGCAAACCCATGGGAAAACCTGAAGTTTGATATTGAGGGAATTGATGAGGTAAGAAGAAAGTTCTTCGGAACCCTTTACAATACCTATTCATTCTTTGCTTTATATGCAAATGTTGACGGCTTTAACTACTCGGAAAAAGAAGTGGAAAACCGTCCGGAAATCGACCGATGGATCCTTTCCGAGCTGAATCTTTTAATTAAAGAAGTAAAAGCATTCTACGAAGATTATGAGCCGACCAGAGTAGCAAGAGCCATCAATATTTTTGTTAATGATAATTTAAGTAACTGGTATGTAAGGCTGTGCAGAAGACGTTTCTGGAAAGGAGATTATTCTGATGACAAAATCTCTGCTTACCAGACTTTATATACCTGCCTTGAGGTAGTGGCTAAACTGTCTGCTCCAATTGCTCCGTTCTTTATGGATCAATTGTATCAGGACTTAAATAAAGTAACAGGAAAGGAAAACTGTGAATCTGTACATTTAACGGATTTCCCTGTAGCCGATGAAAGCTTAATTGATGAAGACCTGGTTGAAAAAACCCATCTGGCTCAGACCATCACAAGTTTAGTATTGTCCATCAGACGTGCAGAAAGCCTGAAAGTAAGACAGCCGCTTCAGCGAGTTCTGATCCCTGTTCTGGATAAGAAAACAGAAGAGCAGATCTTAGCAGTGGCAGACCTGATCAGGCAGGAAGTAAATGTTAAAGAATTACAGTTGATTAATGCTGAAGAAGCATCCCATTTAATTGTAAAACAGATAAAACCGAATTTCAAAGCGCTGGGTCCTAAACTGGGCAAAGACATGAAAACGGTAGGCGGAGAGATCACCAACTTTAGTGCAGAGCAGATTTCCACTCTTGAAAAAGAAGGAAAAATCAATATCCAGGGGTATGAAATTACGCTTGATGATGTAGAAATTTCAACAAAAGATATCCCGGGATGGACGGTTACCTCCGATGGAAAAACGACAGTGGCACTAGATTTGACGTTAACCGATGAGTTAAAATCTGAAGGAATCGCAAGAGAATT
This sequence comes from Chryseobacterium indologenes, assembly GCF_001295265.1. Lineage (GTDB taxonomy): Bacteria > Bacteroidota > Bacteroidia > Flavobacteriales > Weeksellaceae > Chryseobacterium > Chryseobacterium indologenes_A. The sequence continues at coordinate 73,622 of NZ_LJOD01000005.1, forward strand.
CATTAACAGAATTCAGAACCTGCGAAAAGATAAAGACTTTGAACTGACAGACCGCATTCATATCTTCATTGAAGAAAACTCACCTTTCCTTGAAGATATTAAGAAAAATGAGGAATATATTTCATCCGAGGTCTTGTCAAATAAAATAGAAATTGTATCTTCACTTTCAAATTTTAACGAAATCGAAATAGATGAGGTTAATTTTAAGATAAATATCGAAAAAAGTTAACAGGTAGTTATTGTATTTCAAATTCCATTTCATAATTTTATTAAAAAAGAGAAAAGAATATGTCAGACGAAAGAGTTAGATACAGCGATGCTGATTTACAGGAATTTAAAGCGATCATTAAAGAAAAAATAGAAAAAGCTGAAAAAGATCTTCAGCTGATCAGAGAAAGCTTCATCAATGACCAGAATAACGGTACTGATGATACTTCCCCTACTTTCAAAGCTTTTGAAGAAGGAGCTGAAACACTGAGCAAGGAGCAGAACTCTATTTTGGCAGGAAGACAGGAAAAATTCGTGCGTGATCTTAAGAATGCGTTAATCAGAATCGAAAACAAAACGTACGGTGTATGCAGGGTAACAGGAAAATTAATTCCAAAGGAAAGACTTTTAGCCGTTCCTCATGCTACGCTGAGCATTGAAGCGAAAAATATGCAGAAATAAGCCGTAAGGTTTGTAAAATAATATTGGGTTTATATCGTATTCACGGATACTTTATAAACCTAATTTTTAATATAACCCCATGAGCGAAGTCATTATTTTAGTTATTATCGTTGCCGCTGCCCTGCTGTTCTTCAACAGGGAATGGATCAGGAACAGATTTTTTCCGGTTCAGCATAAAAACTATACTATTGATGATCAGTTTAATTCTGACAAACGTGAAAGGGAAAAAGAAATTGACAAACTTTTAAGCAAAATGGGCAAAAACGGAATCAATGACCTCTCTGCTAAAGACAGAAAAAGGCTTGATGAGCTGTCCAAAATGTAAAAATTTAAAACAAGACAATGGAATCTATCATAGTACATCCTAAAAACTCTATGGAGCTTAATGCCCTGAAAAGTGTATTAAAAGAAATGAATATCAAGTTTGAAAAAGCTCATAGCAAAGATGCCTTTTATGGCAAAGCAGCCGGGAAAGTAACCGATAAAAAAAATGCGAAACCCGCTTCAAAACCGTCAAAACCTAAAGGACTGTAATGAAAAAGATCTTAGCGATAACATTTTTAGTGTTATTAATTGACCAGGCTTCAAAAATTTACATTAAAACCCATTTCAACCTGGATGACAGCGTTTCTGTTTTTCCGGGCTTTAAACTTACTTTTGTAGAAAATCCCGGAATGGCTTACGGGCTTCATTTCGGAGGAGTTATCGGAAAATATTTCCTGGTAATCCTGAGACTGTTCCTTATTGGAGGAATGGTATACATGTTTAAAAAATGGCTGAAAGAAGGCGCTTCCAATTATCTTTTAATCCCCATGGCAATCATCTTTGCCGGTGCCATCGGAAATATTATCGACGGGATGTTCTATGGACTGATTTTCGACAGCGGAACGGTTTATGACCCAAGTATCGACCGGTGGATAGGTTACGGAGGAGTTTCCAAGTTTGTTCCTTTTGGCAACGGCTATTCTGCCTTTATGAAAGGCTGCGTGGTAGACATGCTACACTTCCCGCTGGTAGACTGGAATGTTCCTGAAAGTGTTCCTTTGATAGGTGGTAAACATATTGAATTCTTTAAGTACATTTTCAATGTTGCCGACTCTGCAATTACCATAGGCGCCGCTTTATTGTTAATCTTCAGAAAAAAAGCTTTTCCAAACGGCCTTGAATTTTAAAAAAATTCCTGATGAAAAAAATACTCAAAAATATGTTTAAAATTTTCCTGCTTCTTCTTTTAGCAGGAATTATTTTTATAGCCTGGGCCAATTACAGCATCAGGCAGGAAAGCAGCGAATTTGTCACCTATACAATTTCAGATGTCCCGCCAGCAAAAACAGCTCTCCTGCTTGGTACGGGGAAAAACCTCAGCAACGGAATGCCAAATGCTTATTTCTATAACCGGATTCAGGCAGCTGCGGATCTTTACAAAAGCGGCAAAATACAAAACATTATCGTAAGCGGAGACAACAGCACTAAAGAGTATAATGAACCGGAAGACATGCAGCTTGCTTTGGTACAGAATGGTGTTCCCCAAAACAAAATATATCTGGACCACGCAGGATTTCGCACATTAGACTCCGTTATCAGGGCAAATAAAATTTTCGGACAGACCAGACTGGTCATCATTTCGCAGAAATTCCATAATGAAAGGGCTGTTTTTCTCGCCCGGAAAAACGGAATGGAGGCTTTCGGGTATAATGCCCCGGATGTGAATAAATATGCAGGTTTAAAAACCAATCTTAGGGAATATTTAGCCAAAGCAAAGGTATATTGGGATCTCATTTTTGGTGTTGAACCCAAATTTGGAGGAGACAGGATTGAAATAAAATGATTTTAGTATTTTTAAGATCTATAACCATGCTATGAGAAAATCTTATTTTGGACTTTTTATAACTTCCTTTCTGTTTCTTCTTTCCTGCGGAGGAAAAGAAAAAGACACGGGATATACCGATATGCTTATGGGAATCCCTCAGTCTTCCATTGATTCTATCCGGAAGGCGGAAGATCAAAAACCGGTATACCTGAAGAAACTTACCTTTGATATAGATTCTGCATCATCGGTAGACTTAATGCTTCCTTTAGGAAACTATCTTAAAGAATATTCTTTCTCCAGTCCCAACATCAACCTTGAGGATCCGGAAAATCCCACACAGGTAGAGGATGATTCATTACTACCGCTGGGAATCAGCATCAAGAATAATCTTTCTGATGGTGATTCCGGAGAGGTGCTTATGGTAGGAAAATCGGACAACCCGAATATTTATTCCGTTACAGACATCAAAAAATTCAATCCGGCAGAAAAGATTCTGCTGGAAGATAAAAACACCTTGATTTTCATAGATTCTTTCGGTCATAAAAAGCTGTACTACAGACAATACGATACCGCATCAAAAAGATATTACCTTTATACAGCCGAAACACCAAAATACAACGATGAAAAGCTGGAATATGCTGCATTATTTTCAGCATACAGGAAGGCTAAAAATCTGCTTGCTTTTGATAAAGAAACTCCTTCTGAAAGCCTGACCTGGGAAAAGGTAAAATCCGGACTTTCGGAAGTGGAACTTAAATCTTACGGCCGCTATTACACATCGCTTCAGAAGGAACTGAAATATTTCCTGAAAGACAATGACAGTGCCGACATCAGAAAGCCTAATTTTGACCTGTATCTTTACCGGGATCACATCCATAGCCAGAAAGGCATAGACCAGACAAAAATACTGGCCGATTCTGGTTTTTCAGGAACTTTTGATGAACTTCCGTTTGAAAACCGCTTTACTGACGGATATTTCCAGGGAAAGTACGGATATGATGATAAGTTTAAATTCATCAAAAGAATCAGTAACAGCAGTATTCTTGTGAGCGCCGAAGACGCTGACCATTATTCATACAGCAGCCCACCGGGATATTTCATCATCAGCTCAATAAAAACCGACAAAGGGCAGTTTTACCTGATCAGCATGACCAATAAAGACGGCAATGATATTATTGCCCTTATGAATGATTACTTCAGTAAACATTTAAAAATCTAAATCACCATGAAGCCAATATCCATTTTATTATTATGCTCTCTGATCATGCTTTCCTGCAATCCTGTCGGAGAGAAAATATCCGAAGAGAATCTTGTAGACCCTCAGCTCGTCAACACGGAAGACAATCTGAATATGAAAAAAGGCGATGTCCTGGTGGTGTGGGGAAAGCTGGATGCGTCTTTTGTCACCAACGGCATGGTTCCTTCTTTCAACCTGATTTATAACCTCAGCCTTGACGGGAATACAGTAAGTAATGCTATTCTTCCGATGTTTTCAGGCCCGGAAAAGAGAATTAATTCCGAGTATTCGGTACAAGAAGAAAAGGAAGAAGAGGGAGAAGACAAACAGGAATCTTCCACAGACAGCACCGGGATCAAAGGAAAATTAGTGAAAGCATCCTGGCAGTTTGAACAGGAAATCACCCGTATCCCTATTGAAAAAGACGGTAAATATACTTTTGACTATAAAATAAAAGCCAAAGACGGTGACGGAGAAAGCATGTTCAATAAGACCTCAATTATCCTAAGAAAAAATTAGCGTCAGACCCAAATAAAGCTTTAATTTTTATTAAATCACAAAAGCCACAAAAGTTTTATTTTAAACTCTTTTGATTTTTAAGTTTAAACAGGTTTAGAATATAAACATGATTTAAGCTTTTATTTTCTTGTCATTGAGCGTCTGGTAGGCAATATAATAAATCCCGTAAAAGATAATCATCGTCAGGATCAGGGTAACGGAAGCTGTATTTTTCAGAAAATCCATCACATAATCTTTAAAGATAAATTCCTGTGCGTAAATTCCGCTGTAGAAAGGATATACTTTTATAGCGGTTACAATCAGTCCTAAAACCAAAGGGAAAACCCACGTGAATCTTTTGATGTATGCTACTGTAATAAAAGCAGCAATATAAATAATACATGAGAGAATATCGTCCGTCTTTCCAGCCATAATTCCTTTTCTGAACTGAAAGAGCAGAAGCAATGCTATAACAGCAAGGTGTATTTTCTTTGCTTTATGGATATGGGCAGGAGCCAGAAATTTAATTTTATCGTCAAACCGGATCATTAAAAGCGAAATAATATTAACGGCAGGAATCCAGACTGAAGCCCCGGCAGCTCCGTAATATTTATTTTTCAGGATACTCCTTTCTTTTAAGAACTGCCCTGTAAATCTGGAGCTGATCACAAAGAATATAATCAGGACTATCGTACTGATCCATCCAAACATATTCATATTTTTTCCCAGGAAATCCAATTCCAGCTTGAATGCACTTTCAATAAGGGCAAAAAAGGCAAATATCACACAGGTAATCATGATGAAAGAAGTGGTCCAGAAATAACGGCCTGCATATTCCAGAGCATTTTTTGAAAAAGTATAAATATTTTCACCTTTCACAATACATCCCGTTAAAAATAAAAAGGCTCCAAGATAGGCTGTACTCTTAATGCTGCTGAGAAAATAATAAATTAATGTAATGATAAATTCTGTAGATTTTGAATCATAAGAAGCGGAACCTATCAGGTTTTCTATAAATCCTAAGTCTGAATGATATAACGCAAACAGACCTAAATTCAACAGAAAAAGCTTAATCATTATGTTTTTGCCATCCGGCTTCTCTTCAGCCTGGTATCTTTTGACGATCACCCATACTGTTACAAGCTGCAGAATGAGGTAGGTCCATTTTCTAAGGGTAACAGAATTGATGCTTTCTTCAAACGGGATATAATAATCTACAATGTTCCGGATATCTTCCATGAAGAAGCAGAACAATAACAGAAACGGAAGAATGATTAATACTGATTTCCACCGTTTATTCACTATAAAATACCATAAGAAAAACAACGCATTGAGCGCATATGACAAATTATCCAGTATTCCGGAGAAGGTATTGGAATGATCAGGATAAAAATACCGGGTCACAAAATCTGTAATGAGACAGATCAGAAATAAGATCCAAAGATTTTTAACAGCTTTGAAAAGCTTTAATGAAAGAAAATGGTTATTTTCCATATACATGGTGTTTTTACAAATATAATCTAAAAATCGGTTACAGTAGTCTTCAAAAGTTCCCTTACAAAAAGAATTTGCCAGCCACTACAATCTTTAGTATTTTTGTTTTTTATTTTTTTAATCAAATAATTTAAACTAATGTCAAGAATTCTTACCGGCATTCAAGCCACCGGAACTCCCCATCTTGGAAATCTTCTTGGGGCGATCATTCCTGCTATTGAACTTTCCAAGCAGGAAGGAAATGAATCATTTTTATTTATTGCGAATCTTCACACCCTTACCCAGATTAAGGATGCGCAGACGTTAAGACAAAATACCTACGAGATTGCTGCGGCTTGGCTTGCTTGTGGACTAGATACCGAAAAAACATTTTTTTACAGACAGAGTGATATCCCTGAAACCTGTGAACTATCTTGGCATTTATCATGTTTTTTCCCTTATCAAAGATTAACACTGGCTCATTCATTTAAAGATAAGGCAGATCGGCTTCAGGATGTAAATGCAGGACTGTTTACGTATCCTATTCTTATGGCCGCTGATATTTTACTGTATGATGCAGAGATCGTTCCTGTAGGAAAAGATCAGCTTCAGCATCTGGAATTTGCCAGAGATGTGGCCTCGAGGTTTAACAACCAGATGGGAGAAATCCTTGTCCTTCCTCAGTCTGAACTTCAGGAAGATACCAAATATGTTCCGGGAACAGACGGAAACAAAATGTCGAAATCCAGAGGAAATATCATCAATATCTTCCTTCCTGAAAAAGAACTGAAAAAGCAGGTCATGAGCATTGAAACGGACTCTAAATCTTTAGAAGATCCTAAAGACCCTGAAACGGATAAAGTATTTGCCATCTATGAACTGATCGCATCTCCTGAGCAGACCGAAGAGCTGAGAGCAAAATATCTTGCCGGAAACTTTGGATACGGACACGCTAAAAAGGAATTGCTGGATCTCATCCTGGTTCGCTTTGCCAAAGAAAGAGAAACTTTTGCTTATTATATGAACAATCTTGACGAGCTGGAAACAAAACTCCAGCAGGGTGCTGAAAAAACCAGACCTATCGCGATGGAAACTCTTAAAAGAGTAAGAACAAGTTTAGGATTTTAGTCCCGGACATTACATATAAAACAGGCTGCATCAGTTTTGATACAGCCTGTTTCATTTTATGGATCAGCCTCCAGCCTTAGCCCTTATTTTTAATCAGGATAAAGCTGTGCATCCCGTCTTCATACCGGTACATAATCTCCCAGCCCGGATATTGTCTGATGATCGTCCTGATAATAGACAGCCCAAGCCCTGTAGAGCTGTGATCTGCCCCCTGCTTATAAAAACGGGTAAAAATTCTTGAAGAATCCAGAGGCTCAGAAGCACCGCTATTTCGGAAGATCAGCCTGCTGTCTTCTATGATAATATTTATCACTCCATTCTGATTATTATATTTTACAGCATTTTTAAGCAGATTCGAAAGCAGAATATCAGCAAGATCAGGGTTAAAATCAGCAATAAAATCCCCTTTCTCTTCCAGATCTACCTTAATTTTTTTAAACCCAATAAAATCTTCATAACTGTTTATCAGATCAGAAATTTTTTCATTGAAATTCAGTTTTAAGGTTTGGTTAAACTGGCTGTTTTCAATTTTAGAAAGCATCAGAAGAGACTTATTCAGGCCTACCATTCTCCGAAGATCCCCTTTTACTTCGGTAAGCAGATGAAGACTGTTTTTGTCGAGATTTTCATTCCGGACTGCCAGATCAATTTTATTGATTACAATAGCTAAAGGGGTCTGAAGCTCATGTGATGCATTTTCAATGAATTGTTTCTGCTGCTGAAAAACCAGCTCATTCCGCTCAATCATTTCATTAATTTCAACATTCAGCTCTTCAAATTCCGTTATTGAATAATCCTGAGGTTTCTCAACAGAAGATATCCCGAACTGATATTTCTTAAGCTTATCCAGAATGGCATAAAAAGGACGCATTGCTTTATTGAGAAGGTATCCGTTAACGGCCACAATGCTGATGACAAGCAGAATATACAGTACAATTAAAGCCGTTGTAAGATCATACACCAGCTCGTCCTGTTCTACAGTAGATGTCCGGATTTCCAAGCGCTGGCGTTTTCCGAACTGATCGATAAAATCTGTTTCAAGAAGCCTGTAAGGCTGGTCCTTGTCATCATACTCCATGTAAAACATCTTATTGTACAGCCTGTTCTTCTCCTTATATTCCGATTCTGAAATAGGTTTGATCTTAAATTCATTAAATCCGAAATCTTTGCTGTCCAGCAGCTTAGGATCGTGATAAACAGCCTTGATGATCTGTATTTTCCGGTCTTTAAGGCCATCATCCACATTATCATAGACTTCATCCAGGATATAGGCATAGAAAAGCCCTGCCCACACTGCAATAATCAGCAGAAGGATAACGATCAGGTATTTTATGGTGTAATATTTTAATGAAACTTTCATCAGACGAATTTATATCCTATTCCGTAAACAGCCTGGAAATCGGCTTCTGCATTGAGTGTTTTTAATTTTTTGCGGAGATTTTTAATCTGAGAATAAATAAAATCCAGGCTGTCGGCCTGATCAATATAATCTCCCCAGATCGCTTCAGCCAGAGTAGTTTTCTGAAGCGTTTTTTCCGGCTGAATCACAAAATAATACAGCAGGTCATACTCTTTCCTGTTCAGGGCCAGCTCCTCACCGCTCACTTTTACAATTCTGTTTTCCGGATCAATACTAATATTCTTATATACAATTGTATTTTCTCCATCCTGATTTTTTCTTCGGATTACAGACCGGATTCTTGCCATCAACTCTGCAAGATGGAAAGGTTTAGCCAGGTAATCATCTGCCCCTATTTCAAGCCCGGCCACTTTATCATCTACAGAATCTTTAGCTGATAAAATGATCACAGGATCTTTCTTATGCATTTTTTTAATCTCCTTCAGCAGTTCAATACCATTTCCGTCCGGGAGCATAATATCCAGAAGAATACAGTCATATTCATAGGAAATGATTTTTTCAAGCCCTGAATTGTAGTCCCCGGCATACTCCACAATAAAATGTTCGGCTTCCAAAAAGCTTTGTACTGTCTCCCTCAGTTCCGGCTCGTCTTCAATAATTAAAATCTTCATACTTCGGTAATTTATCTGCAGCCAACAGCAGTTCATTATTAAACTCTATCAAATATATAAAATTATAACCTCCCGGTACGGAGGCTATAATTGATCTTTCATTTAAAAACAGGTTTTTATGTGTCGCCCGTCTGCATCAAAAGTGAGGCAGATACCGTTCATCAGGCTTATTTTATAAGCATTGAATTTTTTCTCAACAGAATCTACAATGCTGCATGGATAATGCTTTGTTAAAAAAGACAAAATCATTTTTCTTATTCTTCCGGAAGAAGTGCTTTCTCCGCTTCCGCTGATTATATTCCAGTTTACCATAATATTCAGATTTAAAGTGTTCGTGGGTATCTTCATTTTAGTCATCAATTCTTCTGAAATTTCCATTTCTGTCGAATTCCAGATCCAGACCGTTGGAAAGCTCGGCTTTGTAAGACCATCTTTCCTTCTCAATTTTCACGATATAGGTATTCGGGAAATTTTTAGAAGCATAATTTCTGATGGAAACGGGGATAAATCCGTATGGCAGTTTCTGATGTTTTCCGTCTACCTCTTTCCAGTTTCCGCTGCTGTCAAATTCCACTTTCATGCCGTTAGCCAGATACACCTTGTATTCATCAACTCCGTAAATTGCTCTGTCTTCAATGGCTGAACCAACAGCAACTCCTTTGAAGTTGGAAGCAAGAAAATTCTTTGCCGTTTTAGGAAGCTGATTGGCGTTTATGGCTCTGTCCTGTGCAAACGTAAAGCCGCCTACCATCATAAATATTAGCATGAATGCTCCGGTAATTTTTCTGAAATCTTTCATAATTCTATATTTTTTTTGTTGTTATTCTGAAGCAAAGTTCAGAATCAATTTAGGAAAGAATTAGGAAACGAAGAATAAAGATATTGGTTATGATTAATACATTTCTTTCACGCAAAGCTGATGATTGACATTGTTGATTTCAGGAAACACGAATGAGAATCAACTCTGTTGATTCGATGAAGCGGGCAAATTAACCGGTTAAAAATTACTGATCCATGAGGGAATCGTTGGCTCGCAGACGGTCAGACAGTACAGATCTTTTACTTACGGCATATGCGTATTCTGCTTTATGGCTTTATAGTTTTCGGAACCTATACCATTTATTTTTAGCGCGGACCTCTGCTGATCTTTAAGAATATTTTATCCTCCATTGAACAGCAGATGCTTTCATATTAAAACTTATTACAGATATTCTTTAATCTGTTGAAGATGGGTAATGGCTTTCAATCCATCCTTCCGTTTATCTTCCTTATAAACATCAAAGAAGATGACTTCCATGCCAAAATCTGTTGCTCCCATAGCATCGGCAATCCAGTCATCACCAATCAGGATGCTCTCTTCTTTCTTTGCTTCAGAAAGGCCCAAAGAATATTCAAAAATCCTGGGATCAGGTTTTCTTACACCTATTGCGTCTGCACTGGTAATCGTCTTGAAGTAAGGCGCAATTCCGGATAGAGTACACTTTCTTTCCGTTACTTCCTGAAAACCGTTGGAAATAATGTGGAGGGTGTAGTTTTTAGCTTTTAAATATTCCAAAACATCTTCAGCTCCTTCCACCAATTCATTATACCCTACGATATTGTCGAGAAAGTTTTCTTCAAAATAAAGGGCAAGTTCTTTATCCTCTACTCCAAAATGCTGAAAAGTATCATAAAAGCGGTGTTCTCTCAGATATTCTTTACCAATAATTCCGTCTCTGATCTTTTCCCAGAGATCTTCATTGATGTCATGGTATACAGAATGAAACTCTTCAAAATCAATATTATATTTTGAAGTAATTTCCTGTTTTTCAAAAAGCTCTTTAATGGTCAGATAAGCATTTCTGCGGTGATCCCAAAGTGTATTGTCGAGATCAAAAAAAACGTGCTGCATTTTCATACAGCACAAAGTTAGTCATTTTAATTTTTCAAAATAGGATAACTTTTGCTCTTGCTTTTTACAATGTCAATGCTTTTGGAAAAACTGAGCAAAAAATCAATTGTTTGTTTCTTAGGTTTCAAAGTTTTCACTTTTAAGGAATCATTTTTTTTCATAGGCGAAGAATGTTTTCCTTTAAACGTGAAATTTTTAAAAATATTATCCTATCGTGTCAATACAATATTATTTTCATCCATGATTTTTCTCAGGTTAATCAGTGCATACCGCACTCTGCCCAGGGTGGTATTGATACTCATATTGGTATGATCAGCGATTTCTTTGAAGCTTAATCCGTCAAAAAATCTTAATTTAATGACTTCCTGCTGATTCTGCGGCAGAAACTGAAGCATCTTCAGCAAATCTTCCTGAATCTGGAGGGTAACCAAATGATCTTCAATATTTTCTGAAGGTTCTCTGATCAGATCAAAAATAGAATACTCATCCGTTTCAAAAGTAGTTTCTGAAACTTTGACGTTTTTTGCTTTCACTCTGAAATGATCAATAATAAGGTTGTGTGCGATCCGCTTTGCCCAAAGAATGAATTTTCCTTCTTCGTTATAGCGTCCTTCCTTCAACATCACGATAATCTTCATGAATGTGTCCTGAAAGACATCATTGGCCAGATCTTCATCATTAATTTTGTAAAAAATGAATGTAAACAGTTCTCTCTGATGACGATGAATAAGGGTTGATAAGGCCTCCTCGTCTCCTTTCTGGTAAAGGGAAATTAGTAAGCTGTCCGATTTTGATTTCATAACTCTTCTCAATAATAAAATATTTGCAGACCAGCAATTCTCCAGATATTTCATCTGGCACTAGCCGTAAATACAAAACAGTTTTTTAGAGTAAAGTAAAATCAATAGGCGGTACAATTATTATATGGTGTAAATATAATAATTTTTTAATAACTGTTAACCTATTATTAAATTTTTACAAAAGAATTTAAAAAAAATCATTTAAACATGTCGTGAATAAAGACAGTAGGGACATTTAATGTAAAATTAATATTTAGCCCTTTCATCTCTTTTCCGTTTAACCGGGTATCCCCGATCGGAAAAGCATATCCTCCGGTAAGGTCCAGCATCCCGAAAAGCGTAACACCTACCTTCGGTGCAACGTATTTATTGGTTCCTTCTGCTCCTATCAGAAAATAATAAGAATGATAAAAGTCTACGTTTTTTTCGAAATTAAGAAGAACATCAGCCTGAAGCTTCGGCATTATGGCAAATTTTGAATGCGTGGAGCCCATCATCGCAGATGCCCCCAGCCTGTAAATTACATCATCATTCTTCAGGAAAAGCAGTTTCCCGCCCACTTCTCCAAAACTCTGATTCTGATACGTATATCCTACGCTCACCATTTTATGCATGGTGTATTGCGCTTTAGCTGCTATGCTCAGGAAAAATAGTGAAAATAAGGTAACTGCCGCTCTAAAACTCATCATCTTTAATTTATTTTAAGGTGTAAAATTAAAAAAAACTGCCTTATCCGAAGATAAAGCAGCCTATTTATTCTATACTGAAGAGAAAATTAAATTCCGAAAGCGGCTTTAATCTCATCTACTTTGTCTAATTTTTCCCATGTAAAGAACTCAAGATCTTTCAGGGTAATTTCATTTTTCTGGCCTTTGTTGAACGTTTTGTCCGCTACATAATGTTCTTTACCCATATGTCCGTAAGAAGCCGTTTCCTGATAGATCGGGTTTCTTAATTTCAGGTGCTGCTCAATAGCATAAGGTCTTAAATCGAAAATAGAAGATACTTTTTTAGCAATCTCACCATCATGAAGATCTACTTTTGCAGTTCCATACGTGTTGATATATAAACCACAAGGTTCAGCTACACCAATCGCATAAGAAACCTGTACAAGAACTTCATCAGCAATGCCTGCTGCCACAAGGTTTTTAGCAATATGCCTTGTAGCGTACGCTGCGCTTCTATCTACTTTTGAAGGATCTTTTCCGGAGAACGCTCCACCACCGTGAGCTCCTTTTCCTCCGTACGTATCAACAATAATCTTTCTTCCTGTAAGACCTGTATCTCCATGAGGACCTCCGATTACAAATTTACCGGTAGGATTGATATGATATTTAATCCCGTCGTTGAATAAAGCTTTGATATCCTCCGGCTGCTGTGCCACCACTCTTGGAATAAGAATATTCTTGATGTCTTCACGAATTTTGTTCAGCATTTCTTCTTCTGTTCCGAAATCATCATGCTGGGTAGATACTACGATAGAATCAATTCTTACCGGCTTATGGTCATCAGAATATTCAATCGTTACCTGGCTTTTTGCATCGGGTCTCAGATAAGCAATTTCTTTACCTTCTCTTCTTACCGCAGAAAGCTCTTTAAGAATGGTATGGGCAAGATCCAGTGCAAGAGGCATATAATTAGCCGTCTCATTGGTGGCATATCCGAACATCATTCCCTGATCGCCAGCTCCCTGTGCGTTAGCTTTTGCTTCGAAAGACTCATCATTTACGGCCCGGTCAACCCCCTGGTTGATATCCGGAGACTGTTCGTGAATGGCAGAAATTACCCCGCACGAATCTCCGTTAAACATATATTCTCCTTTGGTATACCCTATTCCGTTGATCACATCTCTTGCAATGGTCTGTACATCAAGATAGGCATCAGATTTTACTTCTCCGGCTAAAACAACCTGTCCCGTAGTTACCAATGTTTCACAGGCCACCTTAGAGTTTTTGTCATAAGCCAGAAAATGATCGATTAATGCATCGGAGATCTGATCGGCGATTTTATCCGGATGTCCTTCTGAAACTGATTCAGATGTAAATAAATAAGACATATTATTCTTTGTTTTTTTAGATTAAAAATAGAGGAAGAAAATTAAGAATAAATTGCCCGGAAAAAGAAATACTGTTTTAGCATTTTTTTATAGAGGTTGCAATCAGGTCAAATTTTTCCTCGTTCATAAACGTCTGCAAATTTAAGTACTATTTTCTTAATACTCAAAAATTTTGTTTACTAATTATATTTTTCTTGAAATTACTGACTTATATCATTTTAAGTCTCAGCCACTATTGCGGCTTGATGCTCACAAATTCCTTAGGGCTTTCATGATAATTCAACTTTAGCTCCAGTGAATTTTTAATGGAGTGTGAGAGTTCATCAATGATTTTCTGCTTGAAAGTAGGCTTATAATAAATAATACTGATTTCTCTATATGGGAATGGCTTTTTGAATCGGAAAACATTTTTCTTCTGTTCTTCAGAGAGCTGGCTCAATGCCAATTCAGGCAGGATGCTGATTCCGCCTACCTTGTCTACCATATGAACAAGAGTCTGGATGTTGGAAGCCAGGAAATCTAAATTCTTCGGCTTCAATGTATTTTCTTTCAGATGGCAGATATTTTCAAACTGGTTTCTCAGGCAGTTTCCTTCTTCCAGAAGCCATACTTTTTCTACATTCAGTTCTTCAGGAATAATGTAAGAATTCTTCTTATTAGCTTCTGTATTAGAGCTGTAGATCATCAGTTCCTCATTGAACAGGAAGTCCTGATAAAACTCATCAGCCGTATCATAAGGAGTCGAGATAATTCCCGCATCCAGTTCTCCGGCTTTAAGAGCTTTAATAATATTGTCCGTAGTCATTTCTTTTACATTCATCTGAATTTTCGGATTCTGTTCCAGAAACTTGAAGATTTCAGTTGGGAGAATGAATGAAGAAACAGTTGGAATTATTCCTAAATTGATGGTTCCTCCCAGAATATTATTTAAAAGATTAGCCTTATTTTTCAGTTCATTGACAGATTCTATTATTACCTTTGCCTGATCAATGATCTGAAGCCCTACGTCAGTGGTACGAATCGGGTGGGTGGTCCTGTCGAAAACTTTCACATCCAGTTCATCCTCAAACTTTTGTATCATTGCACTTAGTGTAGGCTGCGTAATAAAGCAAGCCTGGGCTGCTTTACCAAAATGTTTATACTTATCTACTGCGATAAGATACTCCAATTGCTGAATGTTCATCTGATTAATATTATCTATTACAAAGATATGATGTTTTTGCTATCAGCAATCAAAAATTCAAGTAAATTTGATATTTAATACGTCTGTATATGACAGCATACAAAGGAAAACAATCATACAAATCATAACTATATGGATTCTAAAAAATTAACGCTAAGCAATGGCGCTCCTTATTTTGAACATCAGGATTCTCAGACGGTAGGTCCAAGAGGACCTGTACTCCTTCAGGATTTTATCCTTCAGGAAAATCTTGCGCATTTCGTTAGGGAAAGAATCCCTGAAAGAATTGTACATGCCAAAGGAAGCGGGGCCTACGGAACTTTCACCGTAACACACGATATCAGCCAGTACACCAGAGCGAAATTATTTTCAAAAGTAGGAAACTCATGCAGAATGTTCGCTCGTTTTTCTACGGTTGGAGGTGAAAAAGGAAGTGCAGATACAGCAAGAGATCCAAGAGGATTTGCATTAAAATTCTATACTGAAGACGGAAACTGGGATCTTGTCGGAAATAATACCCCGGTCTTCTTTATTAAGGATGCTAAAAAGTTTCCTGACTTTATCCATACTCAGAAAAGAGTTCCTAAAACCAATCTTAAAAGCGCCACAATGATGTGGGATTTCTGGAGCCTTAACCCTGAATCCCTGCACCAGGTCCTTATTTTAATGTCTGACAGAGGAACACCTTATGGCTACAGGCATATGCATGGATTCGGATCACATACTTTTTCGATGATCAACAGTCAGAATGAAAGAGTATGGGTAAAATTCCATTTTAAAACAAAACAGGGCATCAAAAATTTTACGGATGCTGAAGCTGTAAAGATGGCAGGTGAAAATCCTGACTTTGCACAGGAAGATCTTTGCAATGCTATTGAAAACGGAGATTTTCCAAAATGGACTTTATACATTCAGGTAATGACCGAAGAACAGGCTAAAGATTTCAGATGGAATCCTTTCGACGTTACCAAGGTATGGTCACATGATGATTTTCCTTTAATTGAAGTCGGAGAAATGGAGCTGAATGAGGTTCCCGTTAATTATTTTGCCCATGTGGAACAATCTACCTTTTCACCAAGCAGCCTGATAGACGGAATCAGTTTTTCACCGGACAAAATGCTTCAGGGAAGATTATTCTCTTATCCCGATGCCCACAGATACAGAGTGGGAGTAAATGCTCACCAGCTGGAGGTAAACCGCTGTCCTTTTGCGGTAAACAATTACCAGAGGGATGGGTTTATGGCAGACTCCAGCCATTATCAGGACAAGCCCAATTATCATCCTAACAGCTTTGACGATATTAAACCGGACCCGGCCTACAAAAATTATGAATATGAGCTGGACAGTGCCCATGTAGCTTATTATAACCGGAATGAGAACGATGATGATCATTATACCCAGCCCGGACTTCTGTATACCAAAGCAATGAATGCTGAAGACAGAGAACACCTGATCAGCAACATCGTAGGTAGTATGAAAGGAATAAGCGGACCTAAGAGAGATGAAATTATCAACCGCCAGCTATGTCACTTTTTCAGGACAAATATTGAGCTTGGCATGAAAGTGGCTTCACAGCTAAACATCAATATTGATGCAAATATGATGAACCACTCAAAATAAGTATTTTGAAAGATAAATCAATTAAAAGGAAAAAAAACTAACATTTTTTCCTTTTTTTTGTAAAAAATTCATAATTTGCACAAAATAATATTTCAAAGTGGAAAAATGAGTTACGATAATATATTATTAAAAAAAGAGGACAAATTAGCTGTTATTACCATCAACAGACCTGAAAGTTTAAATGCTTTAAATGCAAAAACGATTCAGGAAATCAGTTCAGCAATGGACGAACTTAACGCAGATAATTCCTGTAGAGTTATTATTCTAACAGGAAGCGGAGAGAAATCATTTGTTGCCGGAGCTGACATCAAAGAATTCAGTGATTTTGGACAGGAAAAAGCCGAGGAACTGGCCAGGAATGGGCAAAATACCCTGTTCAACAAGATTGAAAATATGTCTAAACCCGTAATTGCAGCTGTTAACGGCTTCGCATTAGGAGGAGGTTTAGAGCTTGCTATGGCGTGCCATATCAGATATGCATCGGAAAATGCCAGACTAGGGCTTCCGGAAGTAACTTTAGGATTAATTCCGGGTTATGGAGGAACTCAAAGGCTTCCTAAGCTTGTAGGAAAAGGTATTGCCAACGAAATGATCTTCTCAGCCAAAATGATCCCTGCCCAGAAAGCAAAAGAGATCGGACTGGTAAACGAAGTATACCCTATTGAAGAATTATTAACCAAAACAAAAGAATTAGCAGGAATCATTGCCAACAACTCACCAATGGCAATATCCAAGGCCATTCAGGCCGTAAACTTATCTGACACGGATAGAGGTTTTGAAACAGAGATTCAATCTTTCGGAGAACTTTTTGACATGGCAGATAAAAAAGAAGGGGTTACCGCTTTCCTTGAAAAAAGAAAGCCTAGCTTCTAAAGATTTTTAATCCAAATTATTTCGAAAAAAACTAATGCTGCGGTATGAATAAGTTTGACAAAGCTTATCTAAAAATGGCTCAGGAATGGGCAAAACTTTCCTACTGTAAGAGAAAACAGGTAGGGGCTCTTATCGTAAAAGATAGGATGATTATTTCAGATGGTTACAACGGTACTCCTTCGGGGTTCGAAAACTGCTGTGAAGATGAAGAGGGAAAAACACACTGGTATGTACTTCATGCGGAAGCCAATGCCATATTAAAACTGGCAGCTTCCACTCAGTCTGCTCATGGTGCAACGTTATATTTAACACTTTCGCCATGTAAAGAATGCAGCAAACTGATTCTGCAGGCAGGAATTACAAGACTGGTGTATATTAATGAATATTCGGATGACGACGGAATATCGTTCTTAAGAAACCATAACATTGAAATAGAACAAATATCGGACTGTGAACTAAAAAAATAAGCACAAATGACTTGGGATGAAAAGATCAAAGATTTTGAAATATTTCTTCGTTTCGAAAGAAATTTTTCAGAAAACACTCTCGACGCCTATATTCGAGACATCAAAAAATTAAAAGATTACGCCGTAGAGGATCTGGCAAATGTCGGTCCGGACTCTATCGGATATGAAAATTTACAGGAGTATATTTTCAATCTTTCCAAACAAAAATTCAGTGAAAGGTCTCAGGCCAGATGGATTTCTTCTATAAAGGCTTTCTTTAAGTTTTTGCTTGAAGACGAGTTCAGAAAAGACAATCCTGCGGCACTGCTTGAAGGTCCTAAACTGGGATTGTATTTACCCGATACCCTAAGTCTGCAGGACATCAATAGGATCATTGCAGCCATTGAAGTAAATACAGAACTTGGAAAGAGAAATCACTGCATCATAGAAGTACTTTATGGCTGCGGGCTCCGTGTTTCTGAACTCATCGATCTTAAAATATCGAATATCAACTTCAAAGAACAGTATATCAAGGTAAACGGAAAGGGTAATAAAACCCGTTTTGTTCCTTTAGCTGATTATACTGCCGAACTTCTGGAGACCTATATTAAAGAGGTCCGTTCAAAAAGCAAGATCAATAAAAAGTATGAAGACACGCTGTTTCTGAACAGCCGCGGAACGTCTATGTCCAGGGTAATCGTATTTCTGATTATTAAGGAACTTACAGATAAGGCCGGGGTAAGCAAGAAAATATCTCCGCATACCTTCAGACATTCTTTTGCAACGCACCTTCTTCAGAACGGAGCAGACCTTCGTTATATTCAGGAAATGCTTGGACACTCCAGCATTACCACTACGGAGATTTATACTCATCTGAAAACGGAAGAGCTGCGGGATGTTATCCTTAGCTATCATCCGAGAAATATTAATATTGCTCAATGAAATGAAGTTCCATCTGCTCTTTGAAAAAACAATTATAAACAGATGAAATTATTGAAATACTGCCCAAGCTGCGGCAGAGAATCTCTGCATTGGGACGGCGAAAAGAAATGGAGCTGCCCCGAGTGTAATTTTACCCTCTATAACAATGTTGCAGGTGCTGTAGCCGTTGTTATCCGATGTGGAGACGAGGTTTATCTTACCCGGAGAAACAGAGATCCCAAAAAAGGAAAACTCGACCTTGCCGGAGGTTTTGTAGACCCAAAAGAAAGTGCAGAAGAAACCTGCCGGAGAGAACTTTTTGAAGAACTGCAGCTTGATGTGGATATTTCAAATTTAAAGTATATCACCAGCCTTCCTAACGTATATCAGTATAAGGAAATTGATTATAATACCATTGATCTCTTTTATGAATATAATGTTGCTGAGAAGTTTGAGGTTAACCTGGAACTGTCAGAAATATCAGAAGCGGTATGGATTCAATTGAACCAACTGAACCTTGATGATATTGCTTTTGATTCTCAGAAAAGATTTTTTGAAGATTATTTAAAGAAGTAATTTTATACTATATTCCCCTCAGATTTTCTGAGGGGATTTTATTATAGGCAATGTGGTCAAAAAATAGTTGGTATTTTTTAGAAAAACGAATGACAATCAATAGGTTTTTGATTTCAGCATTTCCTCAAAATAGCTGATCAGCAGCGTTCTTTCCGCTTCTGAAAGATTAGCTTCTTTGTGATAAACAATATAGCCAGGCATCGGCATTGTTTTACCCTGAATAGTCTGAATGGATTTATTCAGCATATTTTCTTTCAGGTCTTTATTATAAGTGCCCCAGACAGAAAAATTAAGATGTTCCCGGCCTTCGTTGATATGGCTTTTTACCGACCATGAAACCGGAGCAATGTATGCATATTTAGGATAAACCGTTTCATTGGAATGACAGTCGTAACAGGCTCCTTTTATCAAACTCCTGACGTTTTCCGGGGTCTTTCTGGCGTCTACAAAATTCACCGCAGAATCTACAGGCCTGTTTACTTTATCTACCGGAATAAACTGGATCATGGCAAAAACAACCAAAGCCCACAAAATGACTTTCTTTACCGTCTTCATTGCTTATTTTACAGGGGTAAGTACCGCTGTTTCAGATTTAAGTTCTTTATTTACTTCCTTCTGTACAGTTTCTTTAGGAGTTTCTGCTGAAGAAGGCATGGCATTCTGTACAGGTGCAGTACCTTTAGGGTTATCCAGGGTTCTTGTATCTTTCAGGTCCCAGTCTTCCTTGGTTTCCCATAATGCTCTTACAACTGCTTTTTTGTAGAAAATATAAGAGTCTTCGGCAAAAGTTTCCGTAGTAAAATCGGCTTCATCCCAATATTTATTGCCATTATTATCTACCAGTATTCTTACAATATACTCATCGGGCTTCAGAATATCGAATTTGATTTTATTTCCCTTCGTATATTTTGAATAAATGACCTTTTCCGAGGAATCCAGAAGCTGGATCCAGTAGCTGGCTTCCGGTGCATTAATAAGAGTAAATTCAAGGCTTCCGAAATCTTCAACCTTGCCCACTTCAAAATCGAAGCCTTTAGACTGTGTATTTTTAGCATAGAAAGACGAAACCGTCTCTTTCGGAATGATCAGCTGGTATTTTTTTCCGCTCACGAAATCTGACTTAATATGAATTTCATAAGGATTGGTTTCAGATATTTTTGCAGTGAATTCCTGTGTTGTAAGACTATCTTTTTTCAGAGTCCATTTTTCAGGGCTGATCTTATCAATAATATAAGCAGATCTGACGATAAAATCTGAATTCGGAGCCAGGGAAGCCCCTCCGTTTTCAAGGTCCATCACATTCTTTTTATTGTATTTATAAAATATGGAAACCGTATCCTGCTTAACCCCTGTATCATAGCTAAATTTAAGGTTATCTGTTGCCGTCTGTCCTAACCCATTCTTCTCAGCATCAAACCAGATTCTGACAGAATCAGACTTGGGACGATGTGTTACTTTAATATCCTTAAGCTTTTCATTAACGGACAGAACTTTTACCTCATCAGGATTGCCGCTAAAAGTCATTAGGATTCCTCCCGGACTTTCTTTCATTTCCTGATATTTCAGGGGCTTTTTGGATGGATAGATTTTCATATTGAGGCCTGAAATGGATTTCTCAATATCAATAGGGTCTTTCTGAAATCCTATCTTCTCTTTTCCGGGATCGTAAACAGAATTCCCGTTTTCATCATCGAAAGCAATGATTTTATACTTTCCCGGCGAAAGATAGTTGAGCTCATAATATCCATCGTCATCAACTTTTGTAATGTAATAAGGTTTCTGCCTGTAGTTGATGGTATCTTTTACCTGATACAGTCCTACTACCAGTTTATTTTCATTTGTTTCCGTCTTCTTTTTTATTGCTGTAGCATCCGTTATCTCCCCGCTCACATACAGGTCATCCAGTTTCTCACCTGTAGAGAATGCAAAGTTGAAATAACGAAGGATATTGGCCTCATTATTATCCGTAATAGAGTTCCCGAAATTGAAGTTATACGTTGTATTAGCCTGCAAAGTATCTTCCCATTGGATCAATATAAACCTGTTCGCAATATTGGAAGGAAGAATCCGCTTAATATTTTTGATTGGCGGAGAAATAATCAGATTTTTATTGATGTCCTTAAGGTTTATATACTCGTCAAAGTCCAGCCGAAGTTCCCGGATATCTCTTTTTACATTAACTCTGGTTGTATCAATATTTGAGCTTAAAAACTTAGGAGCCAGGGTATCTTTCGGACCTCCAACCGGGGATCCAACTCTTGCACAGGAGAATGCAAGGATACAGATAACGAATAAAAAAAGAAGTCTTTTCATGAATATATTTAAGCAAAATTAAACATTATTCTCCATAAACTTCATGTCCGGCTTCTAAAGTATCTTTATTATCATTCATAACGCTGTGAAGTTTATCTTTCTGAAGAGGAAAATCTTCAAATAATCCCGACAGCGCAAGAGCTGTATACACTTTGTTTGAATATTTGTTTCCTATCGCCACAATCGTCACTTTTGATTTCAGCAAATGGGCAAAAACAGAGTTTGTTCCATGCCACCAGCCGTTGTGATAGGTAAGTTTTTCACCATTATCAAAAATCTTCATTCTGAAACCAAGTCCGTAATTATTCATTCCTGCTTTTTCATTGCTGTAAGGAGTAAAGATCATCTGCATCAGCTCCGGTTTTAGGAAATCTTTTGAAAACATGGCTTTTGAAAAATTATAAAGATCCCTTGGTGTTGTATATACATTCTTATCCCCATAAATAAGATCCAGACGGTCTAAAGGGTAAAGTCTGTTTGCCCCGTAATAGAAAGACTGTGAGGCGGTAGGAATATCTTTTTCCTGAAAGATAAAGCTGTTGTTCATTTTTAGAGGAGTAAAGACCATTTCTTTCATTGCCTGCGGGAAAGGTGTTTTCGTCACTTTCTCAATTAGCAGGGCCAGCATGGCAAAATTAGTGTTGCAGTACATAAAACCTGTATCGGTATCTCTTGCCATATCAGGCTTGTACCTGATGATCATATCCAGAATATCCTGATTGGTAAGAAAAGGTTTGGAAAGTTCTGCGGGTACCGGCTGTATCTTTGTAATAAAATACTCGTATTTGGGAAGACCGCTTCTTTGGTCCAGTAAGGTCTGTACGGTTACATCAGGATAAGGAAAACCCGGAAAATATTGGGTAAGATGATCTGAAAGCTTAATTTTTCCTGCCTCAACAAGCTTCATCATTGCCATAGCCGTTAAAGTTTTTGAAACAGACGCTACGTGCAGCGGTGTATTTTTATCAATCGGCATTTGTTTTCCTTCTCTTCCGAAGCCTCTGTAGTTTTCATAGAGAATCTCATCTCCTTTTGCTACCAGAATTCCACCACTCAGATCGCTCCCCTCCCAGATTTTTTTATAGTACTGGTCAATATACCCAACCAGTGACTGCTTGTCTGAAAGCTGTCCGTCCGCTTTTGTAAAAACTTTATCCAGATCCACATTGCCATAGTTCGGAAGATTGGTTGTACTTGCGGCTGCAATCTCTTTGGATTCAGATTTTTTATTGCAGGAAAACAGGGATAAAAAAACAGTTAAAATGAGTATACAGTTGCGCGTCTTCATGTGGTTTAAAAATGAGCGGCAATTTAATAAAACTGCAAAAAAAATATTGGATATGACAGGGATATTATGAATTATTTAACATTATCACTGCATAAGAAGGGAAAAAGAAAAAATCAGAATACTTTTTGTTTTTTGGCTAACAATAGGAAGCTGTAATTTTATCTACAATAAACTGTGCCAGCTTTTCCTTGCTCTGATGCGTCCATCCTGCAATATGAGGCGTAACGATCACTTTTTCGGAATCCAGAAGGTATTTGAGATCTTCATTTTCAGTTTCCAGGTGTTCAAAAGATGATTTTTCGTATTCCAGAACATCAAGACAGGCACCTTTTATCTTTCCGGATTTCAGCCCGTCAACTAAACTTTTAGTTTCTACATTTTTTCCTCTTGCCGTATTAACGAAATAAAAGTCATTTTTCATCTCTGAAATAAACGTTTCATCTACAAGATAACGGGTATCGGAAGTGAGCGGAATATGAAGGCTTACTATTTCCGCCAACTGCTTCAGCTCCTCCAGGCTGACCTGTTGTGCAAATTCATCAGAAAGTCCCGGAAGGATATCATGAAAAATCACTTTACATCCGAATCCGGAAAGTCTTTTTGCAGTAGCTTTTCCCATATTTCCGTACCCGATAAGGCCTACGGTTTTCCCAAGCAGCTCATCACCCCTGTTCTCTTCACGCTTCCAGATTCCGTTTTTTACTTCCTGTGAGGCAATAAACAGGCGGTTCATCAGAACCAGCAGCATTCCTACAACATGCTCTGCCACAGAGTCTCTGTTTCCTTCCGGTGAATTAATCAGCTGAATGCCCAGTTTCCCGGCTGCAGGAATATCAATATTTTCCATACCAGCTCCTACTCTTGCAATAAACTTCAGGTTTTTACCTTTCTCCAGAAAGTTTTTATCTAAAGGGATACGGCTTCTGATAATTACCCCGTCGTACTGTTCAATCTTATCACAAACCTCATCATAAGAGGAACTAAAATCCTCTTCCAGCACAAAATTTTTAGCTAGAAGCTGTTCTGTAATAAGGGGATGATTTTTATCGAGAAGAAGGACTTTCATAAATTCAGCACAAAAGGTTTAGCAAATAACACCATAGTGGTACTCGTTGTACAAATTGTATAAACCTGTACAGACTTGGTGTTATTTGCGTTTGGAAAAATTATTTTTTATCTTTTTTAGGCTCCTGAGGTTCCTGGAAAAGTTTTTTAAGTTCTACAGACTCCAAAGGCTTCATTCTTCCGGAAAGAATCAGTGAAAGCTCTTTTCTTCTGAATGCGGCAGCGTGTCTCAGTTTTTCTTCTTCTGTTTCCGGGATCATGTCCGGAATAGGAATAGGACGGTTGAACTCATCTACAGCTACGAAGGTATAAATTCCTTCATTGGTGTGAATTTTTTTCTGATTGATTGGATCATCCAGCCACACATCCACGTATACTTCCATGGAAGTAGAGAATGCTCTTGAAACTTTAGATTCAAGAACCACTACTCCTCCTTCGGGAATAGGATGATTGAAGGAAACGTGATTTACTGAAGCTGTTACTACTCTTCTTTCACAGTGTCTTGCTGCAGAAATAGACGCACAACGGTCCATTTTTGCTAAAAGCTCACCCCCAAAAAGGTTTCTCAGAGAGTTGGTTTCGTTCGGAAGAACGATATTGGTCATAATGGTCAGGGATTCTGACGCTTTTTTTACTTTTGCCATTTTTTAGTGTTGTTTGGAGCTGCCGGAGTTGGTTTTACTTGCTGTCCGGCTGGTTGTGTCAGTGAATCTTTCTTCAGGGAATCAGATACCGCAGGAACTGGACTTTGTACAGGGGCTTTTGTGGTATCTTTGGGAACAATCCTGTGTGTGGATGTCTGTACAGAAACAGTATCAAAAGATCTCTTTCCGAAAAGCAGCTCTCTCTGGGTAAATGCATAATATAAAATACCAGCAACCGGAACTGCTAAAAGAAAGGTCCAGAGAATAGATTTTTTTAACTGATAATCTTTTTCCCTGTTTTCTGTGCTGGTGACCTGCTCCCCGTTATTGATATCAGAAATCCGGATTTCCTCCAATCCGTAAAAATCAGGATGTCCTGCCTCTATTCTTTTCCCTTTAAAATGGGTATCTCCATCTTCAGTTATTACGGTGCCCAGATTCTGAATTTCAAGGAGCTGTTCAGCCTGCAGTTTTTTCTTCCAGAAATCGGTCTGGATCTTTAAATCACTTTTGGAAGCTTCAAGAGACATCTGTTTTTGGGCTGCTATAAAAGCTGCCAGCTCATCAGAGACCACCTCGTAATCCACGGCAAAGACAATCTCACTTGCAGGCGGAAGAATGCTCCCGTTTTCAGAATTAATGATTGCTTTCGAATTTTTAAGCGAAAACACGCCGAAACCAGGAACCTTCACAGTACCAAATTGTTTCAGATATTCTAAAATGTATGCAGAAATATTCATTTGGCAGCAAATTTATAACTTTTTCATGACTTTTGAAGACATTTCCTTTAATATGAAAAAAGACCACCGAAGCAGTCTTTTGATGATTATATACTAAAACGATGTTATTAAAATCGGTTTTATACTTTACCTTCCCTGTTATTGAATTTTCCAGCTGATCCCAAACATAAAATTAGTTCCTGCCTGTGAAAAATAATAAGGTTCTCCTCCGTAAACAGCTCCGTTATTTACATATTTTTTATTAAACAGATTGTTTACCAGCAGTTTCAGGGCAATATCATTATTGGCAATTTTAAACTGATACTGGGCATTAAAATCGGTAAGGAAATAATCTTTTAACTGTAAATTTTTATCTTCTGTATTATCCAGATACTGCTTTCCTACATATTGATTCATCAGAGCAAGCTGGAAACTCTTCGAAGGACTGAACTTCAATCCTAGGTTCGCAATAACATCTGGCGAGAATGAGATCTGGGTATTTCCCAGATTAACTAAATTCCCCTTGTTTTTGATATTAAAATCCTGATTCCTGTTCTGGCTTAAACTCACATTTCCGGATAGTTCCCATTGTTTTGAAAGTTTTGCTAAAGCACCAAGCTCAATTCCTCTTCTGTAACTTTTCCCTGAATTGGTTCTGATGAAAGCTCCTACATTATTAAGCTCTCCGTTTAAAACCAGCTGATTGACATAATACATGTAGTATAAATTCGCCGTAAATGACACAATCCCGAACTGCTTTTCAATTCCTGCTTCAAAATCATGAAGCTTTTCAGCTTTCACGTTGTTGTCGCTCATCAGGTCATCCCTGTTTGGTTCGCGGTGCGCATGGGCATAGGAAAGAAAAACTTTCCCGTTTCCGATCTTATAATTCACTCCGGCTTTCGGATTGAAAAACAGCCAGTTTTTATTGAGATTTCCGCCTTCTCCATCTCCAGCGGTAATGATTTTTGTATTGTAATCGATATTTCTGAGCTGAAGATCTCCAAAAAATTCAAAGCGGTCCCCCATTCTCCATAGCGCTTTTGCAAAACCTGCTATTTCACTTTTTACGGAACGGTTCCTGTAATATTCATACTCGTTGATTTCCGGAAAATAAACGCCTGTCACATTTCCGAAATGCCTCCCGTAATACTGGTTGGCTACCACACCGAAATTCAGGTCTACATTTTCCAGCTTTCCGTAAAGAGTGGAAACTACCCCATAGAAGTCATTGTCCAGCCATTTCTTTCGGATAAAGTCTGTCACCTCAACCGGAGAGCCGTTTACAATTGGAACAGCCAGGTTATAATCTCTGTAATGTGTACCCTCATCATCCGTTTCATCTACTCTTTTATAGTTTTCATAATACCCTTTTCCTTTGGTATAGTGCAATGTTGTTTCCAAATTCCAGCGGTCACTGAATTTCTGCTCCCAGAGCAACTGGTAATGATTTTGTCTGTAATTATCCGTTTCATTATCATAAAACCTTTCTTCCCCGGTGAACAGATCGGTATACTGCCCTGAATAATTGAATTTAGGATTGGTCTCCCAGGTAGCCCGGTCAATACCGTTCCATGCCTGATAGGTTTTTTCCTTACCTCCGAAAGCCATCAGACGAAGCCTGGTTTTACCTTCCTCAAACAATGCGGTAAAATTGTAAGAGTCCAGATTGGACGAAGCCCGATCAATATAACCATCGGAATGAATTTTAGTATATCTTCCCATCACAGACAGCCTGTCTTTCCAGAATTTTCCGGAACCTAATTCAGCTGAATATTTGTAAGTATTGAAAGAACCGTAGCTGTCGTCCGTCCTGAAATACATTTTCTCATCCGGTTCTTTTGAAATCACATTGATACTTGCCCCGAATGCAGAAACTCCGTTATTGGAAGTCCCTACTCCTCTTTGGATAACAATTTGTGAAGCAGAGCTCGTAAGATCCGGAACATTAACAAAAAAAGTCCCCTGACTTTCAGAATCATTATACGGAACTCCGTTCATCATTACATTGATTCCTCTTCCTGCTACCCCACGAATCCTGAATCCGGTATATCCAACCCCATTTCCGGCATCGGAAGTTGAGATTACGGAAGTCTGGTTTTTTAAAAGAATCGGAAGATCCTGCCCAAGATTCCTGCTGTCCACATCTTTCTGAACATTGATGATCTCTTTGGCAACGGGAAGTCTTTTGGTAAAATTAACCGCTTCAATTTCCCTGATTTTCAGAGAATCTTTATGCTGTGCCTGGATAAAGGCAGAAGAGCCTACAGTAAGCCCTAAAAAAAATAATCCTTTCATTCTATAAATCTTTAAAATTTAATGAATAAAAGGGGCGGATTATGATAAGTAATGAGTAAGTGATAATAAGTAATATTCTGATAATTGTTCATTATCTATTACTAGTGCTCATTTTTAATTTCCCTAAACAGCATTATCTGTTCCAGGTTCATTGGGTATAATCTCAGCTTGTTACAGCACCCCTTTATTTCAGCCGCGAAATTACAAAAAATAAACGGAATAAGAGAAAACCTGAATTACAGGCAGCAAATGGCCGATAATTCCGTACTGAAAACGAGCCTCATATCTTAAAGGTTTAATACGTTTTATTATCTGCGTCAATGTAATAATAATTGGTTCCGTCTTTAGTCACTTCGAACATTTTCCCGAGTTTCCAGCTAAAGTTTCTTTTAATATTGGAATATTCGAAAGGGATGATAATTTTATTATGAACATCAATCACCCCGAATCTGTCGTTATGGGAAGCCACTATCATAGGATTAGAAACATCATCTCCCTCCATAATAAACAGATACTGATACTGAGGATAGATCTGAAACTGCCGGTAATCCATGGGATTTTCAAAGGTTGCCTTCTCAATAATCCCGTAAAAACCGTTCAGCACATAGGCCTGGTAAAGCTGCTGCTTATATTCTTCAAACTTACATTTCCCTAAATCCTCTTCTTTGAACTGATATACCCTTTTCCCGGATTTATCTACCCGGTAGGAAATCATATCTTTTTCTACGGTAGCATAGTTTTTTGTGCCGAATTTTCTGACTTTTTCATTCGGAGAATTCAGAAGATTGCAGTCTTCATAAAAGAAAACAGCAATATGATATTCCGGCTGAATGATGAATTTCCCGTTCTGATTGACATACCCGAATTTCCCGTCCTTTTTCTTGGGAATGAGAACCGGAAGGTCCTTTTTAATCACGACAAGATCAGGATTGGTTTTAGCTTCTGACTGAGTTTTTTTTGCGGTAATTTTTCCTACCCCTTTAACCGGAATTTTTTTCACAGATTTAGTCTGCGAAAAAATGAAAATCGAAATAAAAACGCACAAAAAATTAAGGATATTTTTCATATTCATCATTTGCCTGCAAAATTACGGCCAAAATAGAAATTATCAAATTCATATTTATAAAGAATCTAAATAAATTCATTCTCATAAAATCGTAAAATTTCGTAATTTTGGGCAACATTTTGAATTGTTTAATAATTTTAAAACTTTTAGAAAAAGTGTAGGTTACACTAGCTTTTATGCCGGTTAATATCGCAGCTCGGAATGCGAAAAAAATCAGAATGTTATAAACCCGCCGGTAAAGAAGAAAGACAGTATCAAGAGCTGCTTTTTTAAGACACCTGCCTTTACAATGAAAGACTTCTATTATGAATATGTATAAGGATTACATCAAAGAGATTGAAGAAAGAAAAAACCAGGGGCTTCATCCAAAGCCGATTGACGGTGCTGAATTACTAAGCGAAATCATTGCACAGATTAAAGATTCAGACCATGAATACAGGAAAGATTCTCTTCAATTTTTTATCTACAACACCCTACCAGGGACAACAAGCGCAGCTGGTGTAAAAGCTAAATTTTTAAAAGAGATCATTCTGGGTGAATCCGTAGTAGAAGAAATATCTCCTGCTTTCGCATTTGAATTATTATCTCACATGAAAGGAGGTAAGTCCATCGAAGTATTATTAGACTTAGCTTTAGGTAATGATGCTTCCATTGCTCAACAGGCAGCAGAAGTTCTTAAGACTCAGGTATTCCTTTATGAAGCAGACACCAACCGTTTAAAAGAGGCTTACAACAGCGGTAACCCAATCGCTAAAGAAATTTTAGAAAGCTACGTAAAGGCTGAATTCTTCACAAAACTTCCCGAAGTAGCTGAAGAAATCAAAGTAGTTACTTATATTGCCGGGGAAGGAGACATTTCCACAGATTTACTTTCTCCGGGTAACCAGGCACACTCAAGATCAGACCGTGAGCTTCATGGTAAATGCATGATCACTCCTGAAGCTCAGGAAGAAATCAAAGCTTTGCAGGCACAACATCCGGATGCAAGCGTAATGCTTATCGCTGAAAAAGGAACAATGGGGGTAGGATCTTCCAGAATGTCAGGGGTAAACAACGTAGCTTTATGGACCGGTAAACAAGCAAGCCCTTATGTACCCTTTGTAAATATCGCTCCAATTGTAGGAGGAACAAACGGTATTTCCCCAATCTTCCTTACTACTGTTGATGTTACCGGAGGTATTGGTATTGATCTTAAGAACTGGGTAAAGAAAACAGACGAAAACGGAAATCCTGTTCGTAATGAAGCAGGTGAAGTAGTTCTTGAAGAAGCGTATTCGGTAGCTACAGGAACTGTTTTAACCATCAATACAAAAGAAAAGAAATTATATAACGGTGATCAGGAACTGATTGACCTTACGAAGTCCTTCACACCACAAAAGATGGAATTCATCAAAGCCGGAGGATCTTATGCCATCGTATTCGGTAAAAAGTTGCAGACATTCGCAGCTCAGGTTCTGGGTGTTGAGGCTCCTGTTGTTTTTGCTCCATCCAAAGAAATTTCTCATGAAGGACAAGGTCTTACGGCTGTTGAAAAAATCTTCAACAGAAATGCTGTAGGAACAACACCGGGAAAAGTATTACACGCAGGTTCTGATGTACGTGTAAAAGTTAATATCGTTGGTTCACAGGATACAACAGGTCTTATGACTGCCCAGGAGCTTGAATCCATGGCGGCAACTGTCATTTCCCCGACGGTTGACGGTGCTTACCAATCAGGTTGCCACACCGCTTCAGTTTGGGATAAAAAAGCTCAGGCTAACATTCCTAAGCTAATGAAATTCATGAATGATTTCGGATTGATCACTGCTCGTGACCCGAAAGGTGAATACCACTCAATGACTGATGTTATTCACAAAGTTCTTAACGACATCACTGTAGACGAGTGGGCCATCATCATCGGAGGAGACTCTCACACAAGAATGTCTAAAGGGGTTGCTTTCGGAGCAGACTCCGGAACAGTTGCTCTTGCATTAGCCACAGGTGAAGCATCCATGCCGATTCCAGAATCTGTAAAAGTAACTTTCAAAGGAACAATGAAGCCTCATATGGATTTCCGTGATGTGGTTCATGCTACTCAGGCTCAGATGCTGAAGCAATTCGGAGGAGAGAACGTATTCCAGGGAAGAATCATTGAGGTTCACATTGGAACACTTCCTGCCGATCAGGCATTTACCTTTACAGACTGGACCGCAGAAATGAAGGCTAAAGCGTCTATCAACATTTCCGAAGACAATACTCTGATTGAGTCATTGGAAATTGCTAAAGGCAGAATCCAGATCATGATTGACAAAGGAATGGATAACCACAACAAGGTTCTTCAGGGATTAATTGATAAAGCCAATAAGAGAATTGAAGAGATCAGATCAGGTGAAAAACCTGCTCTTACTCCTGATGCCAATGCTAAATATTATGCTGAAGTTGTTGTAGATCTTGATGTAATCGTAGAGCCTATGATTGCTGATCCGGATGTAAACAACGAAGATGTCTCCAAGAGATATACGCACGATACCATCAGAGACCTTTCTTACTATGGTGGTGAGAAAAAAGTAGATCTTGGTTTTGTAGGATCCTGCATGGTTCACAAAGGAGATCTTAAAATTGTTTCTCAGATGTTGAGAAACCTTGAAAAACAACAAGGTAAAGTAGAATTTAGCGCTCCTCTTGTAGTTGCAGCCCCTACTTACAACATCATTGATGAGTTAAAAGCTGAAGGTGACTGGGAATTATTAGAGAAATACTCAGGTTTTGAATTTAATGATAATGCTCCAAAAGGTGAAGCCCGTACACAATATGAAAACGTAATGTACCTTGAGCGTCCCGGATGTAACCTTTGTATGGGTAACCAGGAAAAAGCAGCAAAAGGAGACACTGTTTTAGCAACTTCTACCCGTCTTTTCCAGGGAAGAGTGGTTGAAGATTCCGAACGTAAAAAAGGAGAGTCTTTACTGGCTTCAACACCGGTAGTTGTTCTTTCTGCCATCATCGGAAGAATTCCAAGTATTGATGAATACAAGGCTGCTGTTGAAGGTATTGACCTTACCACTTTTGTACCTTCTATTAAGGAATTAACCAGTACAAGTGCTCACTAATAAGAATTGACAAATAAGTCGCAAGACTGTTGAAATTATACCAATGAAAGATTTTAGTCCTTTATGATGTAAAATCTTTCATTTTTTTGTTTAGAATCGTTCTATTTTAAGTTAGATACGACTTTTTTTCGGAAAAATCCAGAAAACAGAATCTATTTTTTCTTAAATTGAAAGTTATAAAATCTCTTGGTTTTAGAATTAAAACTATGGATTATAGGAACGTTTTTTGCTGTATAAACAAACGACTTTTCTTTTTCATACAACAGAAAAAGAAGCATTAACGGAAAAAGAACAAAACTAAAATAAATATGACTTTTGATATTGATATGATCAAAAAGGTGTATGAGCGTTACCCGGAAAGAATTGCTGCGGCAAGACAAATTGTGGGAAAACCTCTTACCCTTTCAGAAAAAATTCTTTACACCCACCTTTGGGAAGGAAATGCTACACAGGCATATGAAAGAGGAAACTCTTATGTAGATTTCGCGCCGGACAGAGTAGCGATGCAGGATGCAACAGCGCAAATGGCGCTTCTACAGTTCATGCAGGCCGGGAAAGCAAAAGTTGCTGTTCCTTCAACAGCTCATGCTGACCACCTCATCCAGGCGAAGGTAGGTGCTGATAAAGATTTACAGGAGGGTATCAACAAAAATTCTGAGGTATTCAATTTCCTTAGTTCTGTATGTGATAAATACGGAATTGGGTTCTGGAAGCCGGGAGCGGGTATCATTCACCAGGTTGTATTGGAAAATTATGCTTTTCCGGGAGGAATGATGATCGGAACTGACTCTCACACAGTAAATGCAGGAGGATTGGGAATGGTTGCTATTGGTGTAGGAGGTGCCGATGCAGTAGATGTAATGGCCGGAATGGCCTGGGAGCTTAAAATGCCTAAACTTATCGGAGTTAAATTAACCGGTAAAATGAACGGATGGACTTCTGCTAAAGATGTTATTCTGAAAGTAGCAGGAATTCTAACCGTAAAAGGAGGTACAGGATGTATCGTAGAATATTTTGGTGAAGGAGCAGAATCTCTTTCAGCAACAGGTAAAGGTACAATCTGTAACATGGGTGCCGAAATCGGAGCTACGACTTCCACTTTCGGATATGATGATTCAATGAGAAGATACCTGGCCGCAACAGGAAGACAGGATGTGGTAGATGCTGCTGATAAAATTGCAGAACACTTAACAGGTGATGCTGAAGTATATGCCAACCCTGAACAGTATTTTGATCAATTAATAGAGATCAACCTTTCTGAACTGACTCCTCACTTAAACGGACCTTTCACGCCTGACCTGGCAACTCCTGTTGCTGAATTCAGGGCTAAAGCTGAGGCTAACGGATGGCCTCTTGAGGTAGAATGGGCTCTTATTGGCTCATGTACCAACTCTTCTTATGAAGATTTATCAAGAGCAGCTTCCATTGTAGAGGATGCAGTATCGAAAGGAGTAAAACCTAAAGCAATTTTAGGAATTAACCCGGGTTCTGAACAGGTAAAGTTCACAGCAGAAAGAGACGGGTTCCTTAATTCTTTCAGAAAATTTGAAAATGCAAGAATCTTCACCAATGCCTGCGGACCATGTATAGGTCAATGGGATAGAGAAGGAGCGGAAAAAGGAGAGAAAAATTCCATCATCCACTCTTTCAACAGAAACTTTGCGAAAAGAGCTGACGGTAACCCTAATACTCACGCATTCGTAGCTTCTCCGGAAATGGTAGCGGCAGTGGCAATCTCAGGAAGACTAGACTTCAACCCGATTACCGATACTTTAACTAACGAAGCCGGTGAGCAGGTAAAGCTGGATGAGCCTAAAGGTTTTGAACTTCCGGCAAAAGGATTTGCGGTAGATGACAACGGGTATCAGGCTCCATCAGAAGATGGCTCCGGTGTTGTAGTCAACGTAAGCCCTACTTCAGACAGACTTCAGCTGTTAGAAGAATTCCCGGCATGGGATGGTAAAAACATTACAGGAGCAAGAGTATTAATCAAAGCTTTCGGGAAATGTACAACTGACCACATTTCTATGGCAGGGCCATGGCTGAAATACAGAGGTCACTTAGACAATATTTCAAATAATATGTTGATTGGAGCAGTTAATGCTTACAACATGGAAACCAATAAGGTTAAAAATGAACTAACCGGCGAATATGGTGAAGTTCCGGCAGTACAAAGAGCTTACAAAGCTGCAGGCATTCCAACTATTGTTGTGGGAGACCAGAACTATGGTGAAGGTTCTTCAAGAGAACACGCTGCTATGGAGCCCAGACATCTTGGTGTAAAAGCAGTACTGGTAAAATCGTTTGCGAGAATTCACGAAACCAACCTTAAAAAACAAGGGATGCTGGGAATTACTTTCGCTAATGAGGCTGATTATGACAAAATTCAGGAAGATGACGTTGTAAACTTCCTGGATCTTGACCAGTTTGCCCCAGGAAAACAACTGACTTTAGAATTCATTCATAAAGATGGAACTAAAGATATCATTATGGCTAACCACACCTATAATGATCAGCAGATCGACTGGTTTAAGGCAGGTTCTGCTCTTAACCTGATCAAACAACAGGAAAAGAATTAATTGTTAGATTGATTAATCATAAAAAAGACAGTTTCTCAGGAAGCTGTCTTTTTATTTTATAAGGAATTGTCTCGGTTTCAGATCAATGATAGAGGTACTGATTTTCAGAATATTTAATATAAACCGGATTACAAACAGGTTTTTTGATAAAAATATATAAAAACTCATAAGTGTCCGAATAGACTGTTTATTTTAGCTTATTCATCAGGTTTGCTCTGTAGCTCTCTCCAATCGGAATTTCCTGTTCAGACTCCAATACTAATTTTTTAAGCCCTATATTTTTAATTTTATCCAGATTAACGATAAAAGATTTATGAATCCTTACAAAAGCTTCAGAAAGCTGAAGCTCCAGAGATTTTAGCGTATCCAGAACAATATATTCTTGATCTGTTGTCCGGATATTTACATAATCTTTGATGCTTTCTATATAAAGGATGTCATTATAATTAATCCGATGCTGCTGCCCTGAAGATTTAACGAAGAAATACGGTTCTTTTTTATTTTCAGAAAAAGAAAAACGCTCCCGGGCTTTTTCCACGCTTTTATAAAACCTATCAAAGGAAATAGGCTTCAGGAGATAATCTACCACATGATGTTCATACCCTTCCAGTGCATATTCCGAATAGGCTGTCGTTAAAATATACTTATGGGTATCACCCACAATCTTCATAAAGTTGATTCCTGTAAGTTCCGGCATCTGAATATCCAGAAAGATAAGGTCACAATTATTATTCCGGATATATTCCAGCGCTGTAATGGGATTTTCTGCAGAAAAGACCAGTTCTAAAAAGGGGACTTTACGCACGTAGTTTTCCAGCAGCGAGATAGCCAGCGGTTCATCATCAACAATAATGCATTTAATGGTTCTCATGGGGAAAAGTTATTTTCAAATCTACTACAAATTCAGATTCGTTTTCATGAACGGACAATTGGTGGGCAGGATATAAAATTTCAAGCCTTTTTCTAACATTTTCAATACCAATTCCTGAAAAATCATCCTTGGATCTGTTGTTCTTAAAATTATGAAGATAAAAATGCAGAAATCCTTTTCCATCTGATATTTTAAGTTCAAACCCTTTATTTCTGAAATCACCATGTTTAAAAGCATTTTCTACAAAAGGCACCAGCAGCATGGGAGAGATTTCCTGATCCGGATTATTAATATTCTTTTCAAAGACCAGCAATTCCGGGTTTTTAATTCTTAAACTTTCTAAAGCAATCAGACTTTCAATATAGCCTATTTCTTTTTCCAGCCGGATCACAGGCTTTTCAAGATCTTTTGTACTGTACCTCAATAAACGACTCAGCTCTTCTATGGCGGGAAGCGCCTTTTCGGAGTTCTGATACACCAAAGAGTAAATGTTATTCAGAGAATTAAAAATAAAATGCGGATTGATCTGCGTTTTCAGCGCCTGAAGCTCTGCATCTTTCTTTTCGGTCATAAGTATATTCTTTTCAGCCTCCATGGCAGAATACAATTTAAAAATACATAAAACCGTACTTACAAAAATGGTAATAAAACTGAAATAAATATTATCATAGAAATAAAAAGCCAGCCCTGTCCCTTCCGCATAATTTCTTATTCCAAATAAAGCAGGTAAAAGAGTCTCTTCCACAGAATACCGTATAATAACAAAACAGAAAACACTGACAAAATATCCAATAATGATCTTATAAAATTTATTAAGGTCAAAAAATTTCGGAACGACCCAAAAGTAATTAATGTAGAAACAGCAAAAACTGGTGAAAAAAAAAGTAGCAGAAAAAATAAGATATATTTCATTTAGTTTTTTAATGCTAAAATTGAATTCTAGCACTTCTTTAATGAAATAAAGACACCAGTAGAAAATATGAAGGAATAAAAGCTGTTTCTTTTTCATAGCATAAAAATAAAAGTTACACCAGACAAACCCTACAAATTTTCGATGAACCCAGTAAAATTTCCGATAAAACTTATTTGCCGTAAAAAATAACGGTTTCATCTAATTGGTGTTTTCCCCTCAGCTTTTTCCCGATAGTTTTACAAAAAATAATTCCGCCCACAATATCAGCAATTATTATAGAAATAAACATGAAAAAAATAACCATTTTCACTTCAGCATTATGCAGTATGTTTTTCTCTGCTCAAACGACGGGCGATACGGTAAAAGTGAAAACTATTGAATCTGTATCTCCGGAAGGAAAGAAAAAAATTATAGTACGTAAGGTTGACAGCTTTGGTAATCAGAAAGTAAAATCCAATACCAGAGCGGTGGATTTTGAAGAAAAACAAAGAGCTCAATAACTTAGAAACTTTTAATCTTCTCTATATAAAAACTAATAGCCATGAAAACTATTTTTTATACCCTGCTTTTATGTCTTCCTGCATTGATGACCGCACAGAAGAAGCCTTCAGACTATTTTCACAACCCAAAGACCAAGGTTCTTGTGGTAGGCACTTTCCATTTTGATTATCCTAATCTTGATGCCCACAAAACTCTGAAAGAAGACCAGATAGATGTATTGTCTCCGAAAACATCAAAAGAGGTTACAGAGCTTGTTAATTATATCAAGAAATTCAAGCCTACTAAAATCGCTATCGAAGCCTGGCCGGAATGGAATGCCAATCAGAAACTAAAGGAGTACAGTGAAGGCAAACACCGCAATCAGCGTGATGAACGCTATCAATTGGCTATGCGGATTGCCAGTGATCTTAAAATCAGGGAGCTTTACAGCGTAGATGCAGGATCTGTTCAGGATGACCTCATGGAAAAACTGGGTAAAACAGATTCTGTTTATTTTAAAAACCTTCTTAAGGATTATGATTTTAAAAGTGATGACCCGGTATCACAAAGCTTTACAGCCTTTTATAAAAGTTCGGAACCTAAAAATTTTAAATCCCTGCTGGATAATTTTATGTACATGAACAGTAAAGAATACCATCAATACGGCTATGGAGCTTATCTTAGCGGAGATTTCAAACTGAGACAGTACGATGGAGCAGATATGCTGGCTCTGTACTGGTATAACAGAAACCTGAGAATGTTCCGGAATATTCAGAATATTCCCCATAATACTGAAGACAGAATCCTTGTGATTGCCGGCAACGGTCATGCTGCAGTATTCAGACAGCTTTTTACGTATTCCGCGGAATACGATTTTGTAGAATTTTCTTCACTTAAATAGCTCTGTCATTACGTATTACCGTAAAACATCACGGTATTAACAAATCTTTGACTGAACTAAAATTTCAATTTTATGTGTTCTTTCGTAACAAATTTCATTTTCCGGCGTCTAACTGGATAGATGTAAAAAAACATTATGAAAAAAACTATATTGACTTTATCGCTGTTGGGCTCTATTTTCGCCTATTCACAGGAAAAGAACAATGCCACGAAAGAAAAACAAATTGAAGGTGTTGTAATCACCAAAACTAAAAAAGCCGTTGAACAGAAAGCAGACCGTACTATTTTTGATTTTTCAGAACAGCCTCAGCTGAACACCGGAAACGTTCTTGAGGGAGTAAAAAAGCTTCCGGGGCTGGTTTCTACAGATATTGCAGGAATGATGTATCAGGGGAAAATGCTTGATGTTTATCTGAACGGAAGACCTTTAAATATTACGTCTAATGACCTGAATTCTTTTCTTGAAGGGATGCCCGCCAATTCTGTAGACAGAATTGAAGTTATCACACAGCCGGGTGCAGAATTTCCCGCTACTTCAGGAGGGGCTATCATGAATATCATCACGAATAAAAATGCCAATAAGTATTTAACCGCTACTTATTCCGGAAATTATTCATTCTCGGATTATGATAAATACAGAAGCAGAACGAGCAATTCTGTGAATTTAAATGCCAGAAACAAGTATTTCGGATGGCAGCTGAACGTAGGTCAGAACTATCGTGAAAATATGATGAATAACCAGCAGGATGAATTGCTGAACAGCTATACAGACAGGGTAAGCCGCGGCTATTTTGCCAAGGCCGGTGTTACTTTTGATCTTGGCATGGACAGGTTATTGCTAAACTATGACATTTATCACAATAACAACGATAATTACACGTTAAGCAGCGGGTTTGCAACGAAAGTAATCCCGGATATTACCAACCCTGATGGATATTACCTGAAGGACTACACATTTAATAACAATTTTGACGCGTCAAATTCCAATAATGTAAGACAGGAAGCTGTGGTAACGTATCAAAAACGTTTTGATGACAAATCGAAAAAGCTTGATTTCCAGTTTGGCTTTACCAAATCAGATAATAAATTCAATCAGGATAACATTCTGAGATACGAACGTTTTACAGACGGGCAGCCTGTGAATAATCTTACAGGGAATATTCTGAACAACAGCACGGATATGAGAATTGCGAATCTGAAAGTAGACTATTCGCAGCCAATCAAGCTGATGGACGGAGGAAAGGTAAGCTTCGGAGGTTTATATGAAAAAATGGATTTTGATACGGAAAGCAAAGGAATAACCAACCTGGAGTACCAAAGACAGACGGCTTCTACTTATCTTGAATTCCAGGCTAAGCTGAAAAAATTTGATTTCATTTTGGGAGGTCGTGCTGAGAATTATGATATTTCAGGAGTTACAAGAATGTACAGCTCACAAAAGGGTCTGACAGAAGCTGATCTTATTCCTTTCAATAAGTTTAAGTTCTTCCCGAATGCCAGTGTGCAGTACAGCCTAGTGAACCAGGTGAATGTTATTGCAAATTATAACAAAAAGATTAGTCTTCCGAGTATTTCTGCCCTGAACCCGAACAATACAACCTTTGGAGGTCCCAATACCCAGATCAACGGTAACCCGAATCTTCAGCCGACCATATTTGACAACTATGAGGTGAAAGTTTCTGCTTTTGACTATGCTTTTGTGGGATATAGCGTGAGCTCAGCAAAAAATCAGGTAGCACAGCTTATCATGAGAGACGGAAAGAACCTGTATAATCAGCAGGTAAATATTTCCAATATGAGAATCCATAATTTCAATGTGGGTCTTCCTATTCCGTTTATGATTTTCAGCAAGCCTATGAGCGAGATTATGAAATTCAACTTCAATCCGGACAAGATCAACTTTATGTATCTTTATGCAGGCTATCAGAAGCATGAGATTGACAACCTGAATAACAAAGGGTTCTGGATCTTCAATGTGATGACCCAGCTTCTTCTTCCTAAAGGAATAACCCTGAATGCGAATTACAGCTATTTAACCCCGAAAGGAAGCTACTTTTATTTTACAGCAGACAAACCATTCAACAACTCTCTTAACCTTACTTTAACCAAGAAGTTCATGGATAAGCGTCTGACGGTTTCTCTGTTTGCGAATGATATTTTCAATTCTCAGGTAATGCAGGCTCATTCCAGCCCTCTGCAGGGATTGCCGGTAACGATCCGCTCTAAAAATGACACGAGGAATTTCGGAATTTCAATCAATTATAAGATTCCAACCAAAAACAAGCTGGCAAAAGAGGATCCGAACATCCTGAACCAGACGAAAAAAGAAGAAAGCGGAGGAGTAATGCAGACCCCGCAGTAACAGATAAACGGAGGCAGTACAAGGGTTACTGCCTCTTTTTATTTTAAGAAGAAAACTAATTATTTTTATACGTATGATGCCTGAGAACCATAGCCCATTAAAAATCTACGGTCTGGAATCTCCAGTTCAAAGTATCAACAAGGGTGAGCTGGTTTAAGATAACCGGAAGATCTGCGATAATTTTTAAAGTCTGCATGGCCATCATGCTACCTATTATTCCGGGAAGCGCTCCCAGAACACCAAGGCGGTCGCAATCGGGAATATCTTCATCAAAGGGAGGTTCAGGAAACAGGTCTCTCAGATCCCTGCTTCCATTATGGTTAAACAGGGCAATCTGGCCTGAAAACCCGTAAATACTTCCATATACCAAAGTTTTTTTCAGTTTCACACAGGTATCGTTCACCAGGTATCTTGTTGAAAAATTATCTGATCCGTCAATAACAATATCATACGGATCTAGTATTTCTTCGACATTGGCTTCATTTATTTTTTCCTCAATTCCGATATATTTAACCTGATGATTCAGATTCTCCACAAACCGTGCAGCGCTTTTAGTCTTCGGTATTCCGACAGTGTGTTCATTGTGGATGACCTGACGGTTCAGGTTATGGAGTTCAACCTCATCAAAGTCTGCCACTCCCAGAGTTCCCACTCCTGCCGCTGCCAGATACTGAATAACGGGACTTCCCAAACCTCCGGCTCCTATCATCAGAACCTTGGCAGCCTGTATTTTTTTCTGGCCTTCCAGCCCTATTTCTTCTACGAATATCTGCCGGCTGTACCGTGCAAAAACATCTTCTTTCTTCATATAGTTGGTATAAAACCGCTATAAACAGGCTCCCAGTCTTTCATCACCGGATCATATCCTGCCCTTTCAATAACTCTTCTGATCTCTTCCATACTGCGATCGTCACTGGTTTCAAACTGTTCCAGAGATTCTTTATCCACAGCATAACCACCGGGATTCGTTTTAGAGCCTGCGCTCATGGCTGTTGCGCCCAGGGAAATAATATGATCTCTGAATTTTTCATTTTCACGGGTGGAAATGGAAATCTCAAGGTCTTCATTCCAGATCCTGTAGGCACAGATCAACTGAAGCAAATCTTTATCTTCCATAATAAAATTAGGTTCAATAATTCCTTCTGCCGGCCTTAATCTGGGAAAAGAAACTGAAAAGCGGCTCTTCCAGTATGTTTTCTGCAGATAATCAATATGAAGCGCATTAAAAAAACTGTCCACTCTCCAGTCTTCCAGACCGAGCAGGACGCCAAGGCCAATTTTATGGATTCCCGCTTTTCCTATTCTGTCCGGTGTTTCCAGCCTGAAATGAAAGTTTGATTTCTTTCCTTTCGGATGATATTCTTTATAAACCTCCT
This sequence comes from Chryseobacterium indologenes, assembly GCF_001295265.1. Taxonomy (GTDB): domain Bacteria; phylum Bacteroidota; class Bacteroidia; order Flavobacteriales; family Weeksellaceae; genus Chryseobacterium; species Chryseobacterium indologenes_A. The sequence continues at coordinate 114,797 of NZ_LJOD01000005.1, forward strand.
GATGATAGGTTTCCTGATACACCAGCACAGAATGTACACCCTCCTGATGAAGCATTGAGTATTCTTCTTCCGATAGCGGCTGTACTTCGATGGAAATATTAGCAAAATGAGGCCTGAGCAGGCGAATGGCATTCCGAAAGTATGAAATTCCTACTGTTTTATTGGCTTCCCCACTTACCAGCAGCACATGATTCACCTCCATTGATTTTAAAACGGAAGCTTCCACCATAATTTCTGTATCTGAAAGCGTTTTCCGCCTCAACGCATTATCCAGACTGAAGCCGCAGTATGTACAGATATTCTGGCATTCGTTGCTGAGATACATCGGGGCATATAACTGAATGGTTTTACCAAAGCGTTTCTGAGTGGCTGCCCGGGTCATTTTCGCCATCAGTTCCAGCTTTTCAGCAGCAGCAGGGGAAAGCAGATTAAGAAAATCATCCAGCGTTTTGTGGTTTTTCTGAAGACTGTTCAATACATCAGAAATAGTTACTTTTTCCAGTCTTGTTTTTACTTCATCCCAATGGTAGTGTTCAAAAATATGTCTAAAGGTGCCCATTAGCAGTATTATTCAAATAAAAATGAGGTTAACGGGCTGGAAGCTTCCGCTTGATTGATTATTGCTCCCAAACCTGCTTCAAATGCTCTTCTTCCTGCAATAACCCCTTCTTTAAAAGCAACAGCCATATTCACAGGGTTTCCGGCCACAGCGATGGCAGTGTTTACAAGAACTGCATCCGCTCCCATTTCCATGGCTTTGGCGGCATCTGAAGGTGCTCCTATTCCGGCATCTACCACTACAGGAACATTGCTCTGGCTGATGATAATTTCAAGAAAATCCAGTGTTCTCAACCCTTTATTGGTTCCGATTGGTGCTCCCAAAGGCATAACTACCGCAGTTCCGGCATCTTCAAGACGTTTGCAGAGTACAGGATCTGCATGGATGTACGGCATTACCACAAACCCCAATTTTGCCAGCTCTTCCGTTGCATACAGGGTTTCAATAGGATCCGGAAGAAGGTATTTCGGATCAGGATGGATTTCGAGTTTCACCCAGTTGGTTTCCAGGGCTTCTCTTGCAAGCTGTGCTGCCAATACAGCTTCTTTAGCAGTTCTTGCTCCTGAAGTATTGGGAAGCAGGTGTACATGCGTGCTTTTGAGCGAATCCAGCAATCCGTCTTCTTCAGCCTGGGAATCAATTCTTTTCAGAGCCATCGTTACCATATTGGTTCCGGAAGCGGTAACGGATGCCGCCATTTCTCCAAGGTTCCCGAATTTGCCGGTTCCCAGAAACAGTCTTGATTCAAATACCCGGTCTGCTATTATTAATTTTTGATTGTTCATATTCAAATATTTGTTTTTTCTAAATCATACCCCTGCTTCAATTTTCATTTATAGTTGGTAACAAAACTGTTCAAACTTTTTTATTAAACCACAACGTCACAAAAGTTTTATTTAAACCCTTTAGTGATTTTTAAGTTTAAATACCTTGCGTATAGAAGTTCACATAAGTCTTTAAAATCTTTGATTTTTATTTTTTTGAGAACTTTTATCATATCTAATATCCACGCAAATAGCCTTGTACCTTTTAGCTACGTCCAACCATCGGTTTGTGGATAAGTTTAAACAGACTTAACGTAAAATTTAGTGTATTGCAATTTTTATATCATTACTTTTTTAAAATCTTTAATCATAGACGGCTGCCTGGTAATCTCTCCTGAAACTGCAGCTCCATAAATACCGATCTGCTGCAAGGGCAAAATATCTTCAAGGGTAACACTGCCAATCGCAAAAATCTTAGGGATTTCCAATGATTTTCCTTTCAGATTCTCAACAATCTTCCGGTATCCTTCAAAACCCAGAACAGGACTTAGTTTTTCTTTGGTAGCGGTAAACCTTAAAGGGCCCAGACCAATATAATCACAGGCCTCATTCATCCTTTGAAGAACATCGGCTATGGTATTGGCCGTCCCTCCTATTATTTTATGATTTCCCAAAATCCGCCTTGCTTTTTCAACCGAATCATCATTAAGCCCTAAGTGTACTCCGTCTGCATCGGTTTCTTTTACCAATTGAATATGATCATTGATGATAAGAGCGGCTTTATATTCTGAGCACAGCTTCTTTGAAACTTCACAGAGGCTGATCAATTCATTTTCCGGGGCATTTTTCCACCGGACCTGAATCCATTGTATTCCGTTATCCAGAGCATTCCGGATGTTAAACTCCTGTTCTTTTTTTGTATTTCCCTGTGATATATATTGTAATTTTTCCATTATTGATTCGTTATTTTGATTACAAAAGAGCATTTCTCCTGCATTTCTCAAATGCTTGTACAGGATCGTCACTTTCCCAGATTCCGCCCAGCAGAGCCACCCCATCCACTCCATAATCCAATACTTCTTTTATATTTTTTTCATTAATTCCTCCCAGAGCAACCAGTTTTAAATCAGGATTGTTCCGACAGGATATTTCATGAATAACTTTCGTATTTTCACCATATCCTTTTTTTGAAATACTCGGGAAAACCGGGCTGATAAAAGCATATTCCCAATCTTTGTCCAGTGTATTGTAAGTTTCAATATCATGGACAGATGTTGAAAGAATACCTTTACCAATGTAAGCCTTATACTCTCCATTCAACCGCATTTCTTCCCTAAAGTGAAAACGGGAGATATTATATTCATCTGCCAGCTCATAATGACTATGAAGGACCATCTGAGAATAAAAAGCAGCATCAATTCCATCAAGGAAATCCGTCATTTCATTCCTGCTGATAAAAGGTTTTCTGATATGAAGTAAATCCAGGCCTTTCCGAAACAGTTGACTGACCATATCCGTTTCATCAGGAACCGTCAGTTCAGGAGTGATAACAATGATCATATATAAATTTCCTTTCCTTTTTCTATAAATTCCTGTGATTTATCCAGCATTCCCTTTTCCGCAGATTCCCTGATCTCCTGGGTAATTTTCATGGAGCAGAACTTAGGTCCGCACATGGAACAGAAATGGGCTATTTTTGCACCTTCTGCCGGCAGGGTTTCATCATGGTAAGCTCTGGCGGTATCCGGATCTAGTGACAGATTAAACTGATCTTCCCACCGGAATTCAAATCGTGCCTTGCTTAATGCATTGTCTCTGTACTGTGCACCGGGATGTCCTTTTGCCAGATCAGCTGCATGAGCCGCCAGTTTATAGGTAATTACTCCGTCTTTCACATCTTTTTTATTGGGAAGTCCCAAATGTTCCTTTGGCGTTACATAACACAGCATCGCACACCCGAACCATCCGATCATAGCCGCTCCGATTCCGGAAGTGATATGATCGTAACCCGGGGCAATATCTGTCGTTAGCGGGCCTAATGTATAAAACGGAGCTTCATGACATTCTTTCAGTTGTTTATCCATATTTTCTTTAATCATATGCATCGGAACATGCCCTGGACCTTCGATCATAACCTGTACATTATGCTTCCAGGCAATTTTCGTCAGCTCACCTAAGGTTTCCAGCTCAGCAAACTGCGCAGCGTCATTGGCATCGGCAATGGATCCGGGACGAAGGCCGTCTCCCAGGGAAAAAGCAACATCATATTTTTTCATGATCTCACAGATCTCTTCGAAATGGGTATACAGGAAATTTTCCTTATGATGATAAAGGCACCATTTTGCCATGATAGAACCGCCTCTTGAAACAATTCCGGTCACTCTGTTAACTGTTAAATGAATATATCGCAGCAGGACTCCCGCATGAATGGTAAAATAAGATACCCCCTGCTCTGCCTGCTCAATAAGAGTATCCTTAAAGATTTCCCATGTAAGATTCTCAGGAATTCCTTTTGCCTTTTCCAATGCCTGGTAAATTGGAACCGTACCGATTGGTACCGGGCTGTTTCTGATGATCCATTCTCTTGTTTCATGGATATTTTTCCCCGTGGAAAGATCCATAATGGTATCAGCTCCCCAGCGACAGGCCCATACTGCTTTTTCAACTTCCTCTTCTATGCTTGACGAAACAGCACTGTTTCCGATATTCGCATTGATTTTCACAAGGAAGTTCCGCCCGATAATCATGGGCTCACTTTCCGGGTGGTTGATGTTATTCGGAATTATGGCTCTTCCTGCTGCTATCTCATCCCTTACAAATTCAGGAGTGATCTTACTTTTTGGAGTATTGGCTCCGAAACTGTTTCCTGAATGCTGAAAAGCCATTTCTTTTGAAACTGATTGCAGCTGCTCGATTCTTTGATTTTCACGGATCGCTACATATTCCATTTCCGGAGTGATAATACCTTTTTTCGCATAATAAAGCTGGGTTACTTCTCTTCCTTCTCTGGCTACTTTAGGATTGTGGTTATAGGAGAAACGCAGTTCATTAAGACCGGGATCTGCAAGACGGGCTTTTCCGTATTCTGAAGTAATACTGTCCAGAACATGAACATCTTCCCTATCAAGAATCCACTGTTCCCTGATTCTCGGCAATCCTTTCAGAATGTTAATTTCTGAACTTTCATCGGTATAAGGTCCTGAGGTATCATAAACCGTTACCGGAGGATTATGTTCAGGAGTACCGTTGGTGAGTTTTGTGGGACTTAACTGAATTTCGCGCATGGCGACCTTTACAGGATGTATTGTACCTTCAACATAGACTTTCTTAGAGTTTGGAAAAGGTGAACGTGTGATTGAATGAGCCATAAGTATATTTTATTAGCCGCCCTGGGCAGCTGTGATGATTAATACTGAATCTCTGTTATTGAGAGTTGTCTCTGCCCAAGCGGACAGTGGAATAATACGATTGTTGAGGGCTACGGCAATTCCTTTTTTCTTTCCGGGAAGTTCCATAGCCATTAGTGCCTCCAGATTTTCGGGAAGTACAGCAAATATTTTTCGGGTGTGGTTGATTGTAAGTTCCATTCCTAATAATTTAAATACACTTTAGGAATGGCCGTTATTGTACAATAGAATGCACAGCAAAAGTCACCTACTTTTCCCTACGCTGGTATAATCCAGATCAGGTTCAAAGGGTAAAGTCTCAGTCTGTTTTGTAGCAGACACCCCTAAAGTATGGGACGAAGTTAGTTATTTTTTCAGAACAGGCAAAATTAGTTTTTAAATAAAAAAAGCGATGGAAACCACCGCTTTTCTGTTCTGAATATCATTTTTTTATTTTTTAATGATTTTATGAGACGATTTTGTTCCGTCTTTATACTGAACATTAAGAATATACAATCCGGTTTTAAGTTCTGACAAGTTCATTTCTGAAGAAATATCCTCTATTGTTCTGATGATCCTTCCCGAAACATCCACGACAGAAACTGATTTTACTTTATCCCAATCAGAAATAGAGATTACATCACTGAATGGATTTGGGTAGATTTTCAGAAGATCTTTTTTAGCGACTTCTGAAGTCCCTAAAGTCTTAGGCTCATAGGAAATGTTATCTATAGAAAGACTTCTTGCCGGAGTTCCCGGGTTTTTCAGAGCCAGCCTTGTAACACCTGCCGGTAAAGCCGGAATATCAAAAGAAAACGGATATACGGCGGTAGTTGTAGCAACACTGAACGTTGTTAATTCAACAAAATTATTTGAGGTATCCAGGTAACCAATCTGAAGGATACCACCGGCAGTCACAGCAGCTTTCGCATCAAATTTCAGTCTGTAGTTCCCCGACTGTAGTGTACTCATTGCAGGAAGTGCTACATAAGCAACATAAGTAGTTCCTGATGTCCATAAATAGAGGGTATTACTTCCTGTAATGGTAGTACTATTTGAAATGTGTCCTCCCGTGGTTGTTCCAAGATTAGTCCAGCAGGAAGGTAAAACACCTGCATTACCATTGGTTACTCCCTGATATCCCTCAAATCCTTCAAAATAAGCTCCGGGAAGGGCTTCACACTGTGTTGCAAAACTTGTTGTTGGGGACCAGTTGCTTTTATCATTTGGGTTACATACTGAACGTACCCACACAAAGTAATTGGTACTTGGCTGCAACGACAGCGTTGCAGAAAGTCCGGTAATTCCCGTCTGGCTAGGTTGTGTAGATGAGTTAGGCACTGTATTGGAAGTTGAGTAATACACATCATACCCATTGGAAGGAGGTGTAGATGACGCACTCCAATTTACAGTAGCTGCAGTAGTGGTTATCCCTGTTACATTGATCCCCGAAGGAGCCAAACAGGTTGGCGGTGTCCAGGTATAGGTTAACCCTGCTGTAGGCATTCCCGGAATGGAACTTGTAGAGTTAAATGCCTGACTGCTGTTGTTGGATGTTCCTATTGTAGAATTGATGAATTCCAGAGATGAAGCATTCAGCCTGTTATTAAAATCGCTGTTCGAGCTTCCTCTCAGTCCTATCTGAACGGTTGAAGAAACCTCCGTATTTCCTACTAAAAATGCTCCGTTGTTGTACATGGTTTTGATAACATTGGAAGTCTCCTGCAAAATGATCTGAAAGGAAAAGGCATAGACAGATGTTGTCGAAGTACTATAAGAAGGCCTGAAATCTTTCCATTGTATTACCATTTCACGGTTGGGAGCTGTCCCTCTGGTTTCCCAGCTGATATTTCCCGTTGTACTATTGATATTGAATATACTGTTAAGATCTTTTCCCCAGGCAGAAATAGCTCCACTATATCCCGCAGTACTTGATATGGGAGAATACGCACTGCTGGAGGGAGCTGTTGAGCCAAAGGTAATAAAACCGTTTGTGGAAACATTAATAGAATTATAAGCCGCCCCGTTAAAAGTAAAATCAAAAGGCAGACTAAGTGGATAAATAGTATCATCAAGGCTTGTAGAAGCTGTATTCCCGGTAGCCTCAGCTATAACAGTTCCTGAAATGGGAGTATATGTTCCTGTGGATTGGGAGAAGACATAGCCACTTACCTGTGCATACATACTGGAGCTCCCCAATAAAGCAGTCAGCCCCAATAATGCACTCTTTACGTAATTTGTTCTTTTTTCCGGTAGAAAAAATGGATAAAAATGCTTCATATAAGTTAGATTTTTAAATTTAAAACTAAGATACGAAATAATCAATAGAATTTTAAATTCAATAAAAAATCATCAATAAAAGCATTTTTTGTTTATTTAATTCACTAAAACTAAATGAAAAATAAAAAAATACACAAAATTTAAAAGAATTGCTTTTTATTATTCACAAGCTCTCCAAACGGCATCATTCTGCGGAACCGGAGCAATAATTTCTATTTTTTCTTTGGTAACCGGGTGAATAAACTCCAGTTTTCTTGCATGGAGATTAATTCCCCCATCCGGGTTGGAGCGGGGAGAGCCGTATTTAAGATCTCCTTTGATCGGGACACCTGTTTTGGAAAGCTGGGCACGGATCTGATGATGCCTTCCTGTTTCCAGATCGATTTCAAGAAGCATATAATTATCCAGTGTTTTGATTACATGATACGTTAAAATTGCTTCTTTTGCCCCTTCTGTAGCCTTAGGAAAAACAATCGCTTTATTATTCTTTTCGTTTTTCTTTAAATAATGAGTCAATCTTTGAGTTGGCGGGATCATTTCTTTACCTACTACTGCCCAATAGGTCTTTTTAATCTCCCTGTTCTTTACCATCTGCGTAAGACGGGAAAGCGCTTTGGACGTTTTGGCATAGATCACCAGACCTGAAGTAGGACGGTCTATACGATGAACAAGACCGAGGAAAACATTCCCCGGCTTGCTATCTCTTTTTTTTATAAAATTCTTGATGGTCTCTAATAATGATTCATCTCCGGTCTTATCACCCTGTACAAGCTGACCGACTTTTTTATTGACCACCAGAAGATGGTTGTCTTCATATACAATCTGCTCCTCCATCATCTGAATTTATCTCGGTCTGTTAAACAGTGAAAGTACAATTCCTCCTAAAAGCCCCAGCGTTTTAATAGTCGACAACTTTGAGCCTTCCGGCAGGAATGCTCCTACAATACAGATCAATGCTGCACCGTACATCGCATACGACAGGTTTTTGTTTAAAAATAAAGGTGCCTGAATAAAGAAGCTTGCCCCCATCAGCACATAAAATACCTTTCTTGAAAGAAGCAGATTAATTCCCGGGGAAAATAAATTAAACCAGCCTACAGCAAGGCAAATCAATGCTGCAATAGATAATATCCCCTGAAGTGATTTCTGTTGATGGTTCATAGATTAATAACTTTCACTTTCATTTGGAAATTCAACACTCTTCACGTCTTTCACATATTGAGACACAGCTCCCGTAATTTCAGTGTAAAGGTCAAGATATCTTCTCAGGAATTTAGGACTGAAACCTTTGTTCATCCCCACCATATCGTGATATACCAGAACCTGTCCGTCACAATCTGCCCCTGCACCGATTCCGATAGTAGGAATAGAAATGCTTTCGGTAACTTTTTTAGCTAATTCAGCCGGAATTTTTTCCAATACAATGGAGAAACATCCCAATTCTTCTAAAAGCTGTGCATCCGCAATCAGTTTTTCTGCTTCTGCCTCTTCTTTTGCTCTTACTTTATAGGTTCCGAATTTATAGATCGACTGTGGAGTTAATCCTAAATGCCCCATTACCGGAATTCCGGCATTGATGATTTTTTTGATGGATTTGGAAATTTCTTTACCGCCTTCAATTTTCACAGCGTGTGCGCCGCCTTCTTTCATCATTCTTACGGCAGATTCCAATGCTTTTTCAGGATTACTCTGATAAGTTCCGAAAGGTAAATCCGCTACCACCAAAGCTCTGTCAGTTCCTCTCACCACACTTTGTGCATGATAGATCATCTGATCCAGCGTAATGGGTAATGTAGTTTCAAAACCTGCCATTACATTTGCAGCAGAGTCTCCGATCAGAATGGCATCCACACCTCCTGCATCTACCATTTTGGCTGTGGTAAAGTCATAAGCGGTAAGCATGGTTATTTTTTCCTTGTCGAATTTCATTTTACGCAAGGTTTCAGTCGTGACTTTTTTAATTTCAGAGTGAACAGACATAATGTATCTATTTTTTAAAGTTAAAAAGTCGGCTTGCGCCGACTTGAATTTTTGTATGATTTTTATAAAACTACGTGACCTAGTTTCATGAGTTTGTCGTGATTCAGAATTTTGATGTTTCTTCCGTCTACTTCAATGAGGTTATCTCCTTTAAATTCGGAGATCAGGCGGATGGCACTTTCGGTAGCTGTTCCGATAATGTTGGCAATCTCTTCCCTTGTTAAAGAAATTTTGATGAAACCTTCCGGATCTACACCCAATTTCTGTTCCAGCAGCAGTAATATTTCCGCCAGCCTTTCACGGACGGTTTTCTGGGCAAGGAAAGTAATCGTATTGGAAGATTCTCCCAGTTCGTAAGCGATCTTCTGAAGCATAACAAAAGACAATTGCGGATCTACTTCAAGAAGGTACATGAAGATGTCTGCAGGGAGAAAAATACATTCAATATCTGTCATAGCCTCAGCCTTTGCCTGGAAATTCTCCCCACAAAGCAAAGAACGATAGCCGATGATATCCCCTTCTTTGATAAATCTTAAAATCTGATCTTTTCCGAACGCTCCTGATTTAGAAAGCTTGGCCGCACCTTTTTCCAGAACAAATACTCCTTTTGGAGTTTCTCCATCCTCGAAAATAGTTTCATGTTTCTGAAAACTCAGTTTCTTTTTGCCATTAATATATTTTTCAAAATCTGCGCTAGAAAGTCTTTCCTTAAATGATTTATCATTAAAAACTCTGGCGAACCTCTCTTCAATTGCTATCTGTTGTTCCTGCGGCATTTTATATGATATTTATCACAAAAATAGAACTTTTTAACGCGATAAACAAAAAAAATTGTTATAATTTTGTAGTTCAATATTTTAGGGAGGTGAGCGAGAACTGTTTTCATTGTGGTCAAGGTATAGAAAAAGAGAGAATTCTGTTTGATGAAAAGACTTTCTGCTGCAACGGCTGCAAGTCTGTATACGAGATTCTGAATACCAATAATTTAAGTAATTTTTATGAACTTAACAAAAGAGCAGGAATCCGCCCGAGTGATGAAAGCTCTTCACAGTTTGATTATCTTGACACCCCGGAGATCTTTGAAAAGGTTACCGATTTCTCCGAAGGAAACACCAGCCTTGTCACTTTCAAAATCCCTGTAATTCACTGCTCATCATGCATATGGCTACTGGAAAGCCTTCACACCCTGAATAAGAACATTAATTATTCCCAGGTTAATTTCACCCGTAAGACCTTACAGATCTCATTCAACCATAACGATTTCAAATTAAGCGAACTAGCTAATTTTTTAACAAATTTAGGTTACAAACCTGTTATCAGTCTTGAAACCGCGGATAAAAATGTGGACCACCTGGACAAATCACTGTTGGTAAAATTTGCAATTGCCGGGTTTGCATTTGGAAACGGAATGTTCCTTGCGTTCCCCGAATATGTAGGAGGAGAAGACTACTGGATGGAGCACTACAAAAGACTTTTCAGAGTACTGATGTTCTTATTAGCCTGCCCGGTTGTATTCTATTCGGCTTCGGATTATTACAAATCTGCATGGTACGGACTGAAGAACGGAATTGTGAATATTGATGTACCGATCGTACTTGGAATTTTTGTTCTGTTCGGAAGAAGCATCTATGAAGTTGCTACCGATTATGGCCCCGGATACTTTGATACCTTATGCGGACTTCTCTTCTTCATGCTGATGGGGAAAATTTTTCAGAAAAGAACCTACAGCGCCCTTTCTTATGACAGGGATTACAAATCTTTCTACCCTATCGCCGTTACAAAAGTTGATTTTGAAGGAAAACAGGACAACATTCTTCTTTCCGAAGTAAAAGTAGGAGACCGGATTTTAGTAAGGAACCAGGAAATCATTCCCGTAGATGCCATCCTGATCAATGGGGAGGGAAATATCGACAACAGCTTTATTACCGGCGAAAGCGTAAGCATCAGCAAACAGCCGGGTGATAAAATTTTCGCAGGAGGAAAACAGATCGGATCCTCGTTGGAGCTTGAAGTCATTAAAGACGTTGACCAAAGCTATCTTACCCAGCTATGGAATAAAGAAGCCTTTAAAAAACATGAAACCGGGCTTGACACCCTGACCAACAGCATCAGCAAGTATTTCACATTCATCATTTTAGGCATTGCCGTAATCGCCGGAACCTATTGGGCTTTCATTGATCTGGAGAAAATGTTCCAGGTCATTTCAGCGATTCTGATCATTGCCTGCCCATGTGCGCTCGCATTATCCGCACCATTCACTTTCGGACACATTATGAGGATATTAGGCCGGAATAAATTTTACGTAAAAGATACTCTTACGATTGAAAAAATCGCTAAGCTTGATACGATTGTTTTTGATAAAACGGGAACAATTACCCATCGTAAAAAATCAAACATCAGATATGAAGGCTCTGAAATCAGCGAATTTGACAATCTGAATATCAAAACCTTGTTAAAAAATTCCAATCACCCGCTTTCAAAATCACTCTATGAATTTATTGATGTGAATGATGATTATTTCACGGTTGAAAACTTCAGGGAAATCTCAGGGAAAGGCTATGAGGCAGAAGTACGCGGAAGTCTTTATAAAATTGGTTCTGCACGGTATAACGATCAGGAGCCTAAAAACTTGGAAACAGCTGTTTACATCAGTAAAAATGGAGAATTTTTGGGCAAATTCATTTTCAAAAACGAATATCGTCCTAAGTTAAAAGAACTTTTCAAAAAGCTTACGGATTACAAAATATTTATTCTGAGCGGGGATAATTCTTCTGAGGAAAGCCAGCTTAGGGAGCTTATCCCTAACTTCAAAGGAATGGCATTCAATCAAAGTCCGGAAGACAAGCTTAATTACATCAAAAACCTTCAGGATCAGCACATGAAAGTAGCCATGCTTGGAGACGGTCTTAACGATGCCGGGGCACTGAAGCAAAGCAACGTAGGAATTGCGATTGCCGATGACACGAACAGCTTCACCCCTTCTTCTGACGTGATTATGAATGGTGAAAAAGTGGTTACGCTGGATAACTATCTTAATGTTTGCAAAGGCTCGATTACCATTGTAAAAATGACATTCATAATCAGCTTTCTTTACAACATTGTTGGTTTAAGTTACGCAGTTACAGGCCATATGCATCCGCTCTTCGCAGCAATCATCATGCCAATCAGCTCAATTACCGTTGTTACATTTACGACACTTGCCACCTGGATTTTAGGCCGGAAACATTTCAAAAAGCAGGCTTAAAGCCCCTTATTTAGACTGATTTTAAATTAGCTGAAATCGGCATTTCGTGATGAATGTCATTATTTTTCACTAAATTTGAACCCCGAAAATAGGTTAATTTTGTTGTCCAATGGATATTCTATATTTAATGATCGTCTGCAGTGTTTCTTTAGCTGCGATCTTCCTGGTCGTATTTATAGTGTATGCCAAAAAAGGGCAGTTTGAGGATGATGAATCTCCGGCTGTCAGAATCCTTTTCGATGATGAAAGTGTCAAAGAAAATGATGAAAATGGCGACAGGAATAAAAACGACAAAGAAATAGGAAAGAATAAATAAATTTGAGAAAAATAGTGAATAGTTGATATGGAAACACAAAAGTTTAGTTATGACAACAGTATTGTCCGTGCGTTCCTCTATGCGACCATCATCTTTGGTTTTATAGGGTTTACGTTTGGGCTTACGGCGGCATTAATGCTTTTCTACCCTGAATTACCCGAATTCTTTTTCGGAACAGATGATACAACCATCAATAGTCTTGCATCGGGCAATATTCAAGGGCTAATAAACACTCATGGTGCATTTGGTTTTGGTAGGATCAGAATGCTTCATACCAATACCGTAATCTTTGCATTCGTTTGTAATATTGTTTATGTTGGGGTATACTACTCTACACAGAGATTATTAAAAACAAGAATGTATAGTGATACATTGTCATGGATTCATTTCTGGACCTGGCAGCTAATGATCGTTGCGACGTTCATTACCTTCTTTATGGGAATCAATACATCAAAAGAATACGCTGAGCACGAATGGCCAATTGATATATTAATTGCTATATCGTGGATTATTTTCGGGGTGAATATGATTATGACGATTGCCAAGAGAAGAGTAAGACACCTTTATGTAGCTATCTGGTTCTATTTGGGTACCTGGGTTGCAGTAGCAATGCTTCATATCTTCAACAACCTTGAAGTTCCATTATCTTTCACTGGCTGGAAATCTTACTCTGCTTATGCAGGGGCAAAAGACGCTATTGTACAATGGTGGTACGGTCACAATGCGGTAGCATTCGTACTGACAACTCCGGTTCTTGGTTTAATGTATTACTTCCTGCCAAAAGCTGCGGACAGACCGGTATTCTCATACAAACTGTCTATTATTCACTTCTGGTCATTAATTTTCGTATATATCTGGGCTGGTCCTCACCACCTTCAGTATACAGCACTTCCTGCATGGGCACAGGCTGTGGGAACAGGTTTCTCAATCATGCTTATTGCACCGTCATGGGGAGGAATGCTGAACGGGCTTCTTACTTTAAGAGGTGCCTGGGATAAAGTAAGAGAGAATCCTATTCTTAAGTTCTTTGTAGTAGCGGTAACATGCTACGGTATGGCAACTTTCGAAGGGCCTCTTTTAGCAACAAAAAACATCAACAAAATTGGTCACTTCACAGACTGGGTTATTGGTCACGTACACTTAGGAGCTCTTGGATGGAATGGTTTCATGGCATTCGGGGTTATCTATTACCTGGTACCGATCATGTGGAGAACAAAACTTTGGTCTGTAAAATTAGCTAACTGGCATTTCTGGTTAGGTACTTTGGGAATTATTTTCTATGCAGTGCCAATGTATATTTCAGGATTTACGCAAGGATTAATGTGGAAGCAGTTCAACCCGGACGGAACCTTACTATGGAAAAACTGGCTGGATACCGTAACAGCAATCATTCCTTACTTCAAAATGAGATTCTTAGGAGGTTTATTCTATATTTCAGGAGCTATCTTAATGATCGTTAACGTAATTGCTACGGTAAGAAAGGGATCATTCCAGAAAGAAGTACCTGCAGAAGCACCTGCTTTAGCTAATATCGGAAACAAACGTAAAGAAGGAGAAGGATTCCACCTTTGGCTGGAAAGAATGCCAATGTTACTGACTGTTCTATCGTTATTCACGATTTCAATCGGTAGTATGGTAGAAATTATTCCTACCCTATCCCTTAAGAAAAGTGTACCTACCATTTCAGCGGTAAAACCTTATTCACCACTTGAACTGGAAGGTAGAGACATCTATATCCGTGAAGGATGTAACGCCTGTCACTCTCAGATGATCAGACCGTTCAGGGATGAGATCGTAAGATTCAACGGTAAAAACGGACAGTACTCCAAAGCAGGGGAGTTTGTATACGACAGACCATTCCTATGGGGTTCTAAGAGAACAGGACCGGATTTACACAGAGAAGGAGGTAAAAATCCAAGTTCCTGGCACTACAAGCACATGTACAACCCAAGATCTACCTCTGCAGGATCTATCATGCCACGTTACCCTTGGTTAATCTATACTGACCTGGACAGATCTAAAATGGTAGACAAACTGAAGCTAATGAAGAATACATTTGATGTGCCTTACACCAAAGCTGAAATTGACTCTGCGAACACATGGGCAGATAACCAGGCGAAGAAAATTGTAAAAGATATCTTCTCTGAAGCAGCTGACCTTAAAAAGGAATATGCCAAGAAACCGGAAGGAGAACTGGAGAAAAAAGAGATCGTAGCTCTTATCTCTTATCTTCAAAGGTTAGGTACAGATATCAAGACTACTGAAATCAAAACAGCAAGTAATAACTAAAAACATTAAAAGGTTCACATGATTCCTCAGAACTTTAAAGATATATTATCCAATACAGAAAACGCTGGTTTCTACCAGACGCTGGCTCTGATTTTCTTTTTGCTGTTCTTCGTAGCTTTAGTAATCTATGTTTTTAGCAGGCCTAAAAAATATTACAAAGAAGAAGAAGAGGCTCCTCTGGGGGATGATGAAGATGACGATTTTAATTTAAAAAATTAAACTATTTATTATGAAACAAAGAACACCTGTTGTTGTAAACATCTTAATAATAACCGGACTTTTAATAGTTTTTTATTATTTATTTGTACAGAGCTACTCGTTCTTAACCTCTCCATATTTCTGGGGAACTGTTGTGATCAGTGCCATTTTAGCATACATCCACAGTGCTATCGGGGATTTGATAGAGAATAACAAATTCAAAAAACTGTCTCCGGAAGAAAAAGCAGCTTACCTTGCTGAAAAGAAAATACCTTTCTTAAAAAGAATGTATGACGCTGCTTTCAAAAAGCAATCTGAAACTGAAGAGAAAGATATCCTTATTGACCACGGTTTCGATGGGATTATGGAGCTTGACAACCAGTTACCAAAATGGTGGGTAGGTTTATTCTACTTTGGGACTGCTTTTTGTATTGTATATATTGCAGCATACTCTTTCACCGATTTCGCTCACCCGTTAAGCGAGTATGAGAAAGAATACAAAGAACAGATGGCTGCTATTGATAAGTATATGAAGGAACAGCCTCCTGTAACGATTGAATCTGCTAAATATTCAGCAGACAACATCGCTGCCGGTGAAGAAGTATTCAAAACCAACTGTGTATCTTGTCACTCTGACGGTGGTAGAGGAGGTATCGGACCCAACCTTACCGATAACTACTGGCATAACCAGCCGGAAAAAACATTATTCAAAAACGTATTCCACGTTGTAGAAAATGGAGTAACAGGTACAGCAATGCAGGCCTGGGGTAAAAATGGGGTGTTAACAGGCACAGACATTCAGAATGTTGCGGCTTATGTATACCACATTAACCAGGAACAGCAGCCAATTACTCCGGCTCAGGGAGGAGCTCCGCCATATGGAGATGAAGCTCACTGGGAAAAAGAATAATTTAAAAAATTAGAAAACATATGAAAAAACATAATTTGTTATTAGATTAAAAAATAGTAACGAATTATGTTTTTTCTTTTTTAAAACATACACAATATGTCAGACATAGAAGAAACAGAAGTACGAGGCGGACAGGGACAGGTTCTGGACCCTGAAACTTACAGAGATTCTATAGGGACAATGGAGCAATCCGGAAAAAGAAAATGGGTATTTCCAAGAAAACCAAAAGGGAAATATACCAACTATAGAAATATTGTAAGCTATCTTTTATTAATTGTTTATTTTACCATACCGTTTTTGAAGATCAACGGCAATCCATTCTTTTTATTCAATGTTATTGACAGAGAGTTCTTCATTTTCGGGCAGCCTTTTTATCCGCAGGATTTTTTCATCCTGACTTTAGGTGCTATTGCCTCTTTAATTTTTATTATCGTTTTTACGATTGCGTTCGGAAGAATTTTCTGCGGATGGATATGTCCTCAGACAATTTTTATGGAATCGATCTTCCGTAAAATTGAGTACCTTATTGAAGGAGACCGCAACAAGCAGATGAAGCTGGACAGACAGGAATGGAACAGTGAAAAAATCTGGAAAAGAAGTCTGAAATGGTCCGTATATATTGTGATCTCACTCATCATTACCCACTTTATGTTCATGTATATTGTAGGCTATGAAGAAGTGATCAAAATTGTATCTGAAGGACCATTTGCCCATCCTACCAACTTTATGGTGATGATTCTCTTTACCGCTGCCTTTTATTTTGTATTTGCATGGTTCAGAGAGCAGGTATGTACATTGGTTTGTCCGTACGGAAGACTTCAGGGTGTTTTGATTGATAAAGATACCATCAACGTTTTCTATGACTTTAAAAGAGGAGAAAACAGATCCAAATGGAGAAAAGGAGAAGACAGAAAAGCTGCCGGAAAAGGGGATTGTATCGACTGTCATCAATGCGTTGTGGTATGTCCTACGGGAATTGATATCCGTGACGGGCAGCAGCTGGAATGTATTAACTGTACTGCCTGTATTGATGCCTGCGACGAAGTAATGGATAAAGTAGGTCTGCCGAAAGGGCTGATCAGATATGCCTCCGAAAACGAAATTGAAAAAGAAACTCCATTCAGGTTTACAGGAAGAATGAAAGGCTTTACAGTATTCCTGGTCCTCCTGGTTGGATTTTTAGGCTTTCTTCTGTACAACAGAGGAGAAATGGAGGCTAAGTTCATCAAACCCGCCGGAAGTACATTCTTTGTAAGGGATGGAAAAATTACCAATACATATAATTATACCTTCCTGAATAAAACCAATGATAAAAAAATCGTAACGATAAAAGTTATTGATCCTGCTCACGGAGAAATTACCTACAGTGCTTCAAGCAAGATTGAAATAGACCGTGATAAAATTTCAAAGGGAACCATCAATATCAGCTTCCCGGAAGGTGAAATGAAGCTTTCTAAACAAAATATCACCATTGGCGTATATGATATGAAAGGAAAACTGGTAGACTCTTACCAGACTTATTTTGAAGGACCATTCAAACTGCAATTTTAATTTTAAAAGATGAAAAACTTTAGTTGGGGACACGGTGTTGTTATTGCATTATTTGCATTCATTGTTTTTATTTTATCCATGCTGTTTCTTTTCCCGAACGGGCAGAAAAACTCTGAAATGGTAACGGACAATTACTATGAGGAAGAACTTCAGTATCAGGATGTAATTGATGCGAAGAAAAGAGCTGACGAACTGCAGGAGAAACCTGTATACAGCCAGACAAAAGACGGAATTAAAATCACTTTTCCAAAAGATTACAACAATACCAATACTACGGTAAAATTTGTTTTAAACAGAACCGACGATCAGAATTTAGATATCAAAAAATCTGTACAGCTTGATGCCAGCCAGTCTTTTGTAATCCCTTCCCAGGTTTTAAAGATGGGTAATTACACCTTAAGACTGTCCTGGACCAAGGATAAGACAGACTACAGAATGGATTATGATGTGATATGGAAATAGGACTTGTTGTATCGGCTATCGCTTTAGGATTTGCTTCCGGCTTTCACTGTATCGGAATGTGCGGACCTATTGCCCTGTCGATGGGACTTACCAAAAAGCAGGCTGCGAATTTCTACCTCCAGAACCTTACCTATCAGTTTGGCAGGATTTTAACCTATTCTCTTTTGGGGGCTATTCTGGGAATTGTAGGAGAAGGGTTTGAAATGGCAGGCTTCCAGCAGTATCTTACCATCACGGCAGGAATTCTCCTGATCGTTATGGCTGTATTTTCTTTCGGAGGAAAAGATTTTGCCTCAAAAATTCCTTTTCTTTCAGGCTTTCTATTCTCAGTAAAATCGAATTTAGGAAGACTACTCCAAAAAGCGGATTACCGGTCGAGATTTACCACGGGAATTCTGAATGGGTTCTTACCCTGCGGAATGGTCTATATGGCCCTTACCGCAAGCCTTGCAGGCGGAGGGATATGGCAGGGAGCTTTATATATGGCTTTATTCGGATTGGGAACCCTTCCGTTCATGTTTGCCGTAGTTTTAGCCGGAAATCTCATGAATCAGGCTTTCAGACTGAAAGTCTTAAAAGCTGTTCCTGTAATTATGATCATTCTGGGAGGGCTTTTTATTCTGAGAGGGCTTGAACTGGGCATTCCCTATATCTCACCAAGAGCAGAAGCAATGGGTATTTCCAGAGATCATAACGGAGCCAACTGCCACATTGAAGGGCACGACCATACCTCTTCAAACTGTCATTAAATCAGCACATTGTAATCATTTTCATGACGAAACTATTTTTTGTATTCATTATCAGCCTTTTTATCTTGCAATCATGTAATGTAAGCTCTGAAATTGTTTACCATAAAGATACGGCCTCTACTTCTGTTACCGATATTGATATGAGAAGGTTTATGGCAGAAATGAAAGCCGCAACTCCGGATTCGTTAAGAGATAAGAATGAGTACAGCGACCTGGAAAAGTTTCCCGCTTTCTGGAAAAGCCTTCATGAGCTGGAACAAACCAACAGAGAAGTAAGGGACACCAATCCGGATCACATCCGGATCATGAAAAAGATCTTTATGAAAACCAACAGGGAAAATGATGAACCTATCGGCATTTCCCTGAAAACAGAACATTTCACTCCGGATGATTACTCTGTACTCATCAATTACATTAAAAATGAGAAATTACCTGTCGATCAGAATATCTTCAATCTCTGGGACGGAAAGACACTTACCATCAATACAGAAAATTTTAATCTGAAAAATCTTGAAGCAGCCATAACTTCAAAGGCCTCCAGAGACAACCCTCAAAAAGTAGAAGGAATGATGACGATGTTCTTCAAAAACATCAGCACGACCCTGAAGTTTGAGAATAAAATAAAATCCATCACAGGAAAGCACGACTGGTTTAAGCAGATTGATGATTACTCCGTAAAGATCAGCTATGACCTTAAGACCATTTATGATCAGGAGAAACTATTCAAAAATGCGGATAAAAACATCGTGATCGTTACAGAATAACAGAGACTGCTGAATTCAGCAGTTTTTTTGTTGGTATCTGTTTTGTAATAATATATTTAAATTTAAACCACTAAAAATTTAAGCAATGATAAAACAGATGCAATGGATATGGGCAGCCGTACTTTTTGCCGTACTGCAGTCCTGCTCCATTAATACAGAAACCACTTACTATAAAGATTCTGCTACAAGTATGCAATCCAATATTCTTATGGACAAAAGCGTGATGGGAATGATGAGCATGCTGGGTACAGATTCCCAGAAGCTTAAGGAACTGGATAATCTTCCCACAGAATGGAAAAGCCTGTATGATGTTCAGAAAAACGGGAAAATCACCATTAATGAAGACTCTGCAAAAGCCCTGAAAAAGCTCTACATGAAGGTGAATAAAGATAAAGGTGAAATCCTGGGACTTTCCTTAAAATATGACAAGCTGATGCCTTCAGAAATTACACAGCTCCTGAACAGCGACAAACGCCTGAAAAAAATTCCGCTTCAGGATATTGCTGTCTGGACCGGAAAATCACTGACCATTAATACGGATAAATTTAATTCTGACGGGATTCTTAAAATGCTGGAGGAAAAAGATCAGCCTGTGAATACAGTTCCCCAGACTAAAAGTGATTCCATTGAAGCGTACGGAAAGCAAATGGCCTCAGGAATGGCCGGAATGCTCAGAATGTTCAATCTTACATTTACCAATACCCTGAAATTTCAGAAACCCATTAAAAAGATTGAAGGGAAGCACGATTTTGTAAAACAGATTGATAACAGAACTGTACAGATCACAGTAAGATCAAATGACCTGATCGACAATAAAAATCTTGTGAATAAGGATAAAAAAGTAGTGATTACAACAGAATAAAATAATAACCCATCGTATTCCGATGGGTTCTATTTTTAATCTAAATCCGGTAATAATCTGTAAACCAGCCAGGTTAATGCGTAATAATAGCCAGGCTCAGTTTTTAATATCTTCTTACAGGAAGTACGATCATATTCTGAGGTTTTACCATATCTGTGCTGATGATATCACCATTCATCTGGAACGTAACATCAAATGCAGAATTCTCATTCTTTTGTGTGGAAGTCCATATTGAGCTTCCTCCCAGTGCCAGAGAAATATTAGCTTTTTTAAGTTCTTTGGAAAGTGTAAGTAATTCTTCACTTGAAGGAAGAAACCAATCAGAAACTCCTCCTCTTACCAGGTCAAGACACACTTTAGCCGCACAATTGGCTCCCGGATTGTTGTTAGCAATAAGGGTTGAATTTTCCAGTCCTTTACCAAAATCATGTAAAGTCCCGGAAATATAGATATTTAAATCTCCCCAATTAGCTCCCTGAGCACTGGTTCCGTAATATACTTTCTGCGGATGAATTTCCATATATCTCCAGCCGTCTTTATATTCTCCTTTATCATAGCCAACATAAGCACCAGAAGTACCGAAATATCCGGTTGTTTTAAAAGTGGTTTCTGAAGTATAGGTATATTTACCTTCACCTGTCTTTATATATCCTCTTACATAATAAGTTGTAGCCGGCAGCAGACCGGTAACGGTTACTTTATAATCCGTAGTCCCTGTGGTATAGGTATCTACGGAAGGATTATTACCCTTAGTAGGATTGGGTGAAGTAGAGTAAACAAATCCCGGAACTTCAACCTGTCCTTCCTTCTGCTCAATACGTCCTCTGAACAGCGCAGTCGTCGGGAAAATATCACCTGTTACTCCTATTGTATTCTTTTTTTCCGGCACTGTTACAACCGGATCAGTAACTATTTGGACAGAATCATCATCATTCCCGCCACAGGAATAAAAAAGTAATGCTATGAAAGCATACAAAACAAAATTTACGTTCTTTTTCATGGTTAAGTTTTAGCCGCAAAAGTAATGAATTTATTTAAACAAGCGAATCAAGAAAAAACCTCCTATCACAAGATAAGAGGTTTCTATTTTAAATAATTGATTTCTGTTTAGTTGATCAGATCAAATCTCGCATATTCTGCAATTTTCTTAGGAAGTTTAATTCCTTCAGCAGTCTGATTGTTTTCAAGCAAAGCAGCCATAATTCTCGGAAGAGCCATAGCAGAACCGTTCAGCGTATGTACCAGCTGGGATTTCCCATCACCTTTGTAACGGCATTTCAGACGGTTAGCCTGGAATGTTTCAAAATTTGATACGGAGCTTACCTCCAGCCACATTTCCTGAGCTGCGCTCCAAACTTCGAAATCATACGTCATAGCAGAAGCAAAACCTGTATCTCCTCCGCAAAGTCTCAACACTCTGAAAGGAAGTTCAAGATCCGTAAGGATTTCCTTGATATGTTCAACCATTTCTTCCAGAACGGCATAGGAGTTTTCCGGTTTTTCAATTCTTACGATTTCTACTTTTTCAAACTGGTGAAGACGGTTCAGACCTCTTACATGAGCTCCGTAGCTTCCCGCCTCTCTTCTGTAACACTGGGAAAAAGCGGTATTTTTCACCGGAAGATCCTTTTCATCAAACAATACATCACGGTAAAGATTCGTTACAGGAACTTCAGCTGTAGGAATCAGATATAAATTATCCTCGTTGATGTAATACATCTGTCCTTCTTTATCAGGCAGCTGTCCGGTGCCGAAACCAGAAGCTTCATTCACAACGTGAGGCGGATTAACTTCTGTATATCCTTTATCTACATTTTTATCCAGGAAATACTGAACCAAAGCTCTTTGCAGCCTGGCGCCTTTTCCTAAATAAACAGGAAATCCTGCTCCGGCGATTTTTACACCTAATTCAAAATCAATCAGGTTATATTTTTTAGCCAGTTCCCAGTGAGGAATTGCTCCCTCTCCAAGACCTGCCACATCATGAGACTGATAAATAATCTCATTATCATCCGCAGAAGCTCCGCTTTTTACCTGTTCATTAGGAATGTTAGGTAACTGATAGAGAATATCCAGTAAGGCCTTTTCCGTAACATCTAACTGGGACTGTAGCTCTTTACTCGACTCTTTGTATTGTGCTGTTTTAGATTTTGCCGATTCCGCTTCTTCTTTTTTTCCTTCTTTCATCAAAAGCCCGATCTCTTTGGAGATTTTGTTGATTTCGGAAAGTTGCGAATCTAATTCAAACTGGATTCTTTTTCTTTCGTCGTCAGCAGCGATAGCCTCGTCTACCAACTCAAGATTTTTGAACTGTCTTTTTTTAAGACCTTCTAAAACGCGTTCTTTATTGTCGCGCAAAAAATTGACTTGTAACATTTTATTTAGATGTTAAATATTAGAAGGTTAACTCAAATATTAAGCTAACCATTTTACAAATTTAAAATTATTTTACGATAGTAACCTTATTTATTGAGTTAGGTTCATCTGCTCCTTTTGAAAATACAGGATTTCCATTGTACAATACTTCCGAAATCTGGAATAAAGAAGGGGTCCACCGGTAGTGAATTTCCATAACATCACTTTCTGTAACCGTTTGCTCACCCTCTTTTCTGGAATAAGTAAAGGTCATCCTGGAACGGAAATTTTTGCTATCAGGACTGATGGAATCAAATACTTTTCTTTTTGCACCGGCAATATATTCAAAATAGTACAATGAATCGGCCGTCATTTTAAGCGAAACCGGAACCGGAGAAATATCTTTGTCGCCATCAATATCATTAACGGAATATCCCGTGTAGGAGCCTGGCTTTTTAGCATTCAGCAGGTCCTGTCCGGCCTCATTGGTTACATAAATGTTCATGATCTGGTCAATCCTTTGCAAAGAGTCATCATCACGCCCGCATGAAATCAGTAAAAACAGGATCGCACTAAATTTCGCTGCAAAAAAATATCTGAAGTTGAATTTCATCTGCTGTTAATTTTCAATAATCTTTTTTATGCAAATGTATAATTATATATTTGTCCATGTAATATTTTAACATGTTTTTAAACAAACTCAAAAGAATAAACGGCAGTCACATTACCACTATCTTCAAAGGAAATTTCATTTCGAAGTTTGTGCTGGTGATCGGAGGCCTTCTTTTGGCTAAATATTACGGATCATCAGAATATGGTGTTTTCAGTATTTATCTGAGTATTATGAGCATATTTGCCATCGTTCTGAGTCTGGCACAGGAACATCAGATCATGCTTGAAGGAAACGGGCAGGATATTAATAATAATTTCAGTGCTTCGGGCATTATCTCCGCAGGAGTTACCCTCACCAGCTTTCTGCTGGTACTTCTGCCTTTCCATATTTCTAAAGATATTCTGTTTTTAGGGATTTTTTCCGGATTTATTTACTTATTTACCAATAATGCCAAATTTCTTCTGGCTAAAAAAAAATTATTTAAACAGGTTTCCATCCTAACTATTATAGATTCTGTTGTGAGCTTTCTGTTTCAGGTAATATTTGTTTTTTTTAAGATTGAAAACGGACTTGTTATCGGTAGTCTGATTGGATTTCTGACAGCTTTTTTTGCCGCAGTTTATTATTCCCGGAATTATTTTGTAAAACCTGATTTCAAAAGGTATCTGGCCAATACAAAAAAAAGACCTGAAATTTTTAAATATACCTATCCTTCTACGCTGATCAATGCCCTTGGCAATAATATAATGCCGATTCTGATCTCTCTTTACTTTGCAGACGCGCTGCTTGGTGAATATTCTTTAGCGGTAAAGATCATGTCTGTTCCACTTCTTCTGATATCCTCTTCTATTGCAACGGTATATTATCCGAAAGCTGCAGAAATCAATAACCGTGGTAAAAGCAGAAGCGAGCTGTTTGCCTATACCCGAAAGATGAGCCTGATGAATTTTTATATTATTTTTGCGCTTTATCTTCTGATCAATATAGCCGGAATACCGGTTCTGAAATTATTTTTCAATAAAAACTGGGAACATCTGGGGCTGTTTATTTTCCTGATGTCATTCGGTTATCTTACCCGAAGTCTTATCAATCCTATTTCTGATGTATTGCTGATTCTGAAGAAGAGTAATATAGCTCTTATTTTTAATATTTATCTTTTCTTTGCCAATATTGCAGCAATCTTAATCGGAAAAGAAAAAGGAATCAGCTACCTGGTGGGTATTTTTTCCCTGTTTTTGTTTTTAGGCTATGGATTTTTGTATTTTTACATCATGTTTATGCTGAAAAAGAATGAATCCGATTAAAAAATTTATTGAGTACCAGATATTTCACCGAATTAATAATTTTTTCTATCCGCAGTATTACCGTCAGAAATACGAATACATGCTTCCCCATGTTCTTTTTTTTCAGTATACTATTCCTCAGAAATTCCTGAGAATTAACGGGAATGTTCCATGGCCGGTTCATTTTACGTCAGAGGTAAGAGCCTACCAGAATATTAAGAAAGGGATTTTATGTGATCCCGGAGACAATCCGAATATCTATATTCAGGCGAATAACGGTATCATTATCGGAAATAATGTAGGATTTGGAGCAGGAACGTCTCTTATTTCTGCAAATCACAATCATAACGACCATAGCATCCACGACAAATGCCCGCCGATTACCATCGGGAATAATGTATTTGTGGGAACCAATTCGGTAATTCTTCCGGGGGTTACTATAGGAGACAATGTAGTCATCGGGGCCGGTTCTATTGTTGCTAAAGATATCCCGTCGAATTCTATTGCCGTAGGAAACCCGTGCAGAGTTATCAAAGAAAAAGAACCTTATATTGAAGACTTTTCCAAAACGGTTTTCAACAGAAAACTGCCAGAAGGCTTCAATTTAAAGTTCTAAATGTTATATTGTATGATATTCTTAAGCAATACCTGCTGCCCAGCTTTTTTCAAGCGGAAGTAAAAAATGGCTTAAAAAGTCCAGGTATGTATTTTTAGAGAAATCAAAAACCTGAATATCTTTAGATAATTCTCCGTTTCTTAACCGGGTTTTAAAATCAATTAATTTCAGAGTTTTAACTTCACCGTTTTCTACAAAGCTTGCTTTCATCCTGTCGAAAAGTCCAAGGTTATACTCTTCATCAATCTCTCTCATGACCTTCCCTAGAGCATCAATGCTGCATCCGGAAGCCATTTCTTTCTCTTCATCCACACAAACCACGATAAACTGATTTTTTTCAATTTTAAATGAAGAAGAAAGTGGTTTTCCGTGAGCTGCCCATGTAGCAAGGAAGTCGAACAGCTTTTCAGTAATTATTTTAGCCTCTTTTGTTTCAAAAGGTCTTGATGCCGGGTATATAATCACTCTGTAGTCGTTGGTTTCTACAATATTGGATTCTTCAATTTTCATATCTAAGCATTTATTTTTTATTGGATATAATTCCCCACTTACATCTTTGTTTATCAATCAAAAAATTCTGTAAGATGATTTCTATACCCTGTCAATTTTTAAAGTATAAAATTAAGAAATATTCCTTATCAGGAGCAAAAGTCAGGGATGATAATTTTCTATAATTAAGCGCAAAGGTAAACAATAGTAAATGATAATTGAGCGTTTTAAGGTATATAAAGCCGCTTCGTTTATTTTTTGAAATGCAAGGTTCTTTAAGTTTACACCTTTCTTCTGTCTTTACTTTTTATCTATCCTTACAGGAAATAAACCTTCAATCTGATTAATATCGTTTTTATTCAATCTACAATTCATTGAGGTGAAGACAAAGAAACCCAGGACTGGGCCTGGGTTCTTTATTGTATGGATAAGAATTTTACAGATCTTCGGCTTCAGCAAGAAGCTCTACAATGTCTTTTACAGCTACTTCCGTATTCTTATTGAAATGTTTCACGCCATCCGTCATCATCGTATTGCAGAAAGGACATCCGGTGGCAATAACTTTAGGCTCAAAAGACAATGCTTCTTCTGTTCGTTCGATATTGATGTCTTTATTTCCTTTTTCAGGTTCTTTAAACATCTGCGCTCCTCCTGCTCCACAGCACAAACCGTTTGTTCTGCATCTTTTCATTTCTACCAGCTCAGCATCCAGTTTTTCAAGAAGTACTCTTGGTGCTTCATATTCATCATTGGCTCTCCCAAGGTAACATGGATCATGGAAGGTAATTTTCTTTCCTTTGAAAGCCCCGCCTTCAATCTTTAATCTCCCTTCTTCCATAAGGCTTTTAAGGAACTGGGTATGATGAACCACCTCATAATTCCCGCCAAGGCTTGGATATTCATTTTTCAGGGTATTGAAACAGTGCGGGCATGCTGTAACGATTTTTTTCACTTCATAGGCATTCAATACCTCAATATTGGTAAGGGCCATCATCTGGAAAACAAATTCATTTCCGGCACGTTTTGCAGGATCTCCGGTACAGCTTTCTTCCTGTCCCAGAACTGCAAATTCCACACCTATTTTATTCAATATTTTGCAAAATGCTTTTGTAATTTTTTTGGCACGGTCGTCAAAACTTCCGGCACATCCAACCCAAAATAAAACTTCAGGGGATTTTCCTTCGGCAGCATATTCTGCCATTGTTTTAATTTGCATTCTTTTTCTGTTTAATTAAAAAATCAGCATAGTATTCCTTAGCTTTTGTCATAATCTCTGCCGGAACTACTGAAACGTACAGAGGATTGGCTTCATCATAGTTCAGATATTTCCAGGATCCTTTGGTTACTTTATCATTTAGCGCAATGATCATACTCTCTTTGCTCATTTCCAAAGCGGAATCATTGGTAAACTGAGCTTTCATCCCCTGCATTTCCATCATCCCCAGCATCATCTTTTTCTTTTCCTCATCAAATTTCTCCTTAAGAAAGGTCATTTTCATTTTCATCGGATAAGTAACAAAAGCATATTTTACACCATCTCCTGTTTTAAAGACCTGTGATACACTGAAAGCATTCTTATCTGTATTTATAATCTCTATTTTGAATTCTTCATTGCCTTCAAGCATTGCTTTGAAAGAGTTGGACAATGTGCTTTTGTCCATTTTTTCAAAAATTCCGGGATGGGTCATGTCCAGCATCATGTCATAATCCTTCTTTTCCAGCAAGGACATGAATGACTGTGAATCTTCAAGGATTTTCTTTTCATCTGCTGACTGAGCCATCATAAAGACAGAACAGATCAGTAAAAAGGATAGGAATAGTTTTCTCATCTTTAAGGTTTTAGTCATTAGCCCAATTCAGACGGTCGGCCTGGTTATATTGCCAAGGCGCAGCATTATTTTCCACATTGGTCATCATAAGATTTAATTCCTGTGGAGCAGCAGACTGTTCCATCACAAGGAATCTTCTCATTTCAAAAATGATGGAAAGCGGATCAAGCAATACCGGACAGGCTTCTGTACAGGCATTACATGTAGTACATGCCCACAGTTCTTCTTTGGTGATATAGTCGTTCAGAAGTTTTTTGCCGTCATCTACAAATTTTCCGTTTTTATCTATGTTTCTTCCTACTTCTTCCAATCGGTCTCTGGTTTTCATCAGGATCAATCTTGGAGAGAGTTTTTTACCGGTAATATTAGCAGGGCACACTGAAGTACAACGTCCGCATTCCGTGCATGAATAAGCATTCAGAAGCTGAACCTGATTCAGGTCAAAAATATCTTCAGCACCAAATTTCGACGGAACATCTGCTTCTGCCTCTTCTGCCGGAGCAGCGTAAGGATCAGCATTAGGGTCCATCATAAGCTTAATTTCCTTAGTTACTGAATCTAGATTATTGAATTTTCCTTTTTTATCAAGGTTCGCAAACCATGTACTTGGAAATGCCAGGATAATATGCAGGTGCTTTGAGTAATAAAGATAGTTCATGAAGAAAAGGATTCCCACGAAGTGGAACCACCATGCTGCTTTTTCTGTAAAGAACAGGAATCCGTCACTGAAACCACTGAAGATCGGCGCCAATACTGTAGAACTGATCGGAAAGCTTCCGTGCTCAGGAAGAAGTCCTCTCTGTTGCAGAACCCAGTCTGCAGTATTCATTTTGAAGAAGGCCATCATCAGGGCAAATTCAATGATAAGAATCCAGTTGGCATCGTGTTTCGGCCATCCGAAAAGTTCCTTCATTGTTAACCTTTTCACCCCATAGAAGTTTCTTCTGATAAAGAATACCACTACACCGATGACAACAAGCAATGCCAGAATTTCCAGTGTTGCTGTAAAGAAGTTATAGAAACCATGTCCCAGAATTGAAGCCAGAAATCTGTGGGTTCCAAACAATCCATCCACAATAATTTCAATAAGTTCGATATTGATAATAATGAATCCTACATAGACAAAAAGGTGAAGAATACCAGCTACAGGACGTTTTACCATCTTGCTCTGCCCCATCGCAACTCTGGCCATGGTTTCCCAGCGTTCAGATTTCCTGTCGCTTCTGTTGATTTCTCTTCCCAGTTTAATATTTCTGTAGATCTTCTGCAGGCTTTTGGCAAACAGCCCGAACCCGGCAACCAGTAAGATCAGAAAAATAATGTTATCAATGTACTCCATAAGGCTATTTTAGTCTTTATTGTTCTTTCCAAAAACTGAGAAATTGATGTATCTCTTAGGATTGGCTTTCATATCTTCGATCAACGAATTCAGGTTGGTAGAGGCAGCATTCAGATTGTTATAAAGCTGCTCATCCTTCATGAGCTTTCCTAAACTTCCCTGCCCGTTATCTACTCCTGCAATCACCTGGTTCAGTTTTCCTACTGTAGCATCCAGGCTTGCAATAGTGGCGTTAAGTTTTTTGGTATCAATACTTTCTGCCAGGTTTCCGTATTTATCCAGAGTTACCTTCCCGCTTTCCATTGTAACGGCAGCATTATCAAGCACCTTCTGAAGTTTTGGATCATTGTGTCCTACAAGGCTGTTTACACTTCCTGCAGTGGTCTGTAGGGCTCCTACGGTTTTATTAAGATTAGCCAGAAGGGCTCTGATCTCTTCTCTGTTCTGTGCATCCACTATCTGATTGGCATTCGCCATCAAAGAATCTACTCTGTACAAAACGGTCTGAAGCTGATCTTTTACAGGACCTACCTGTGAAGAAAGGCTTCCCAGCGTTCCCAGCTTGAAAGCTCCTTTTAACGTATCTCCGTCTTTTGCAGTAGGGCCTCCGTATACAAGGTTTACTCTCATTTCTTTTCCGGACATCAGACCCGGCTCAAAAATCTCAAGAGTTGAATTTTTGGAAAATTCGAATTTATCATCCACCGTAATTTTTACGATGAAATTGATTTTTCCGTCTTTAGAGGTCTGAGGAATGATTTTATCAACCTGCCCTACCTTTAATCCATTGATAGAAACCGCAGAAGACTGTGCCAGCCCTTCTACATTATCGTATTTCGCGTAAAATATATTATCGGTAGTAAAAAGGCTTCTGCCCTTCATGAATTGAAACAACAACACAAAGCCTACAATAGCCAAAAGTGCGATCACACCAGCTTTTAATTCTTTACTGAACTTCACTTGCTAAATTTTTTCTAATGAGCAAATATAATACATTTTAAATTAATGTTTTTCTTTATTGCTCTGCGTTAAATACAAAAAACCACCAAAAAATTCTGGTGGTTTTCTATCTGTAAAAATTAATTTCTTATTGCTGCTGATTTCCCAGCTTTTCCCAGATCTCAGTTCTGTAATCTTTGATATCAGCATTGTCCTGAAGGCTCTTCATCCAGGCCTGTCCGAACATACCAGAGTTTCTCTGAGTAACGGATTCTGTGAACTGCTTAAGATCTCCAGGCTGTTTGTTTACTGTTTCTGATTTTTTGATCAGTACATAAACTCCGGTTCCTCCTTCAATAGGATTAGAAAGTTTTCCTTTCGCTACTCCAAATGCAGCACCTGCTACTTTAGGTTCCATAGCACCTGCTACTGAAGGGTTAAGGATATTTACCTGAGCAGATTGTTTTGTGGATGCAAATAATTTAGCGATCTGATCTAAGTTAGAAGCTTTAGCTCCTGCAATTTTATCAGAAATCTGCTTGGCAGCCAGTTTGTTTTTAACAATCATTTCAATCTGATCTCTTACAGATTCAGGATCAGCAAGACCTGCTTCCTGTTTTCCGTTAAGGTATACTACGATTTTATCTCCTGTTCCTTCTACAGTGAAGAATTCTGTATCTCCTTTATTTCTCTTCTTATTGAAAGCCCAGCTCAGGATTTCTCCATCTTTGTCAGTACCAAGCCCCTGAAGCTGTCCGTCAAATCTTTTAGCCGTTTTAGGGTTGGAGAACTGATAATTTCCTTTTTTAGCAATATTCACGAAATCGTTGAAAGATTTCCCTTGTACCTGCTGAATAAATTTTCTTGCTTTTTTGTCAGATTCTGCTTCTGTAGCATCGGAAGGCCTAACTTCTTTTACAAGGTTAGCCACTTTATAGCTCATTGCCCCCGCTTTTTTATCTTCAATATTGATGATATGATATCCAAATTGAGTTTCTACTACCCCTGTGGCTCCCTTAGGATTTGCTGCAAGGAACTTAAGGAATTCCGGTACGAAAGGAGTTTCCGGAGTTGTCCATCCTAAGCTTCCTCCCTGCGCTGCAGAACTTGGGTCATTAGAAAGTTTGATAAAGTCTGTGAATTTACCTGGATTTGCCTTTACAATAGCTCCGATAGAATCTGCCAGTTTTTTAGCCTGTTCTTTAGATCTTGTAACACCTTCTCCTGCAGGGCTTCCTTTGAAAGCAATAAGGATATGTCTTGATAAAGTAGAATCTGATGTCTTTTTATCTAACAGTTTAGAAACCACATAGAAATTCTGCTCTTTGTAAGGTCCGAACACCTGTCCGATAGCTGCCGTAGGAATCTGCGCCTGAATAGTCTGAGGCAGTTGGTTAGGCTTCATATACTGAGCATTAAAAGGCATATCAGAATTAGCCATTACAAACATAGAGTCGTTCTTTGTGTTCTGGAAATTCTCTGTACCTCCGCTTGCATCTGTTCCCCCTGAATACAGTTTTGTAATTTCTTTCTGAGCTGCCGCATCATCTGCTGCGCTAGGCTGAGAAGGGAAATATACAATACCAAGGTTTCTGCTTGGTTCGGCTTTGAACATTACAGGGTGCTGGTTGATATAGTTGGCAAGATCCTGTGTAGAAACATTGATCTTTGTTTTCTGAAGGTAAGCAGCATAATCGATCTTTACAAAATCGATGTCAGCAAGCTGGTCTCTCTGCTTCATCAGCTCTTCAGCTTCTTTCTTTCCTGTAGTAATTCCTCCTGAAATATTGGCAAACACCTGTCTGGCCATCAATCTGTACTCGATTGTTTTTCTGGTCTTCAACCACTGGTTATATCCCTGTGGATCGGTGCTTTGTAATGTTTCAACCTGTTTTTTTAATTCTTGTGTTTTAAAGTTACCTTTCTCATCAAAGAACTGTTGATTCTGAGCAAACATCTGGTCGTACTGGATCTGATTCCAGAAATAATCATCTGTCATTTCAAAGCCCAGTTTCTCAAACTGCTGCTTGATAAGTTTGGATTGTACAAGTAACTGCCAAGCCTGCTCTTCAAGCCCGTTTTTTGGACGGCCCTGCTGGTCAGCCTGCTGTTGCAGCACGAAAAGCTGGTCATTGAACTCTTCGCGGGTGATTTTCTCACCATTTACTTTTCCTAAAACATCAGGATTTTTACCAAAAACCTTGTCGATACTGTCCGGGTTCACCAAAAACGCTAAAAGCGCCAATGCAATCACCCCCATTAATAGCCAAGGCTTACTCCTAATCTGTCCTAAAATTGCCATTTTATAAATTATAGTTTTTTATCAGTTTGCGAAAATACACATTTTTAAGAAATTAGAGAAACAGAACTTCTTTATTTTAATTTTTTTCCGACGGAAGGTATTGAAAAAAGGAAATTTTGGCCATATTTTTTAACAAAAAACAAATGGCATAAGTATTGTGCATTTTAGAAGACCATAATATGCTTAGCATTTTCAGTGCATATTGTGAGTGATCACTTTAATGATTTAAAACGAAGATGACAATTTGTCACCCCAAATAATTATGACGAAATTTGAAGATATGAGTTTAGAGGAAATGATCAGCGATGGGTTTGATATTGTGGCTGAAGAGATCAATCTTTCAGACTTTTCGGAAACGGATAAGAATTCCGAGCAGAAAGTATTCCCTATTCTTCCCGTAAGAAATATGGTAATGTTTCCAAACGTGGTAATTCCTATTACTGCCGGAAGGAAAACATCGATACAGCTTCTTGAGGAAGCGCAGAAAAACGGAGATTTCATCGGAATTGTAAGCCAGAAAAATTCAGATCTGGAGCAGCCGGACGAGAAGGATATTTACCAGACCGGAACGCTTGCCAAGATTATCAAAATCATCAAACTTCCTGAGGGTAATATTACGGCTATTACAAAGGGATTTCATAGATTTAAAATTAAAAAGATCGTAGATAACCGCCCTTATTTTAAGGCAGAGATCACAAAACTAAAAGACTCCAGACCTAAAAACAGGGAGGAATACGACGCCCTGCTGGAAAACATCAAGGATCTGGCTTTGAAAATTATAGAGCTGGACCCTAACATTCCTAACGCAGCTAATTTTGCGATTAAAAATATCAGCAGCAATGATGATCTTCTGAATTTCATCTGCACCAATGCCAGTTTCTCATCCCCTGAGAAACAAGGGCTTCTTGAAGAAAAAAACCTGATGAACAGAGCCAATAAATGCTACGAAATGATGCATGAGGACTTCAGAAAGCTGGAGCTCAGAAATCAGATCCATCAGAAAACATCTAAAGACCTTGATAAGCAGCAGAGAGAATATTTTCTTAACCAGCAGATCAGAACCATCCAGGAAGAGCTGGGAGGAGGACCCGAAAGTGATGTCGAAGACCTTATCATTAAGGCCAAGGCTAAAAAATGGAGCCAGGAAGTGGAAGAACACTTCCAGAAAGAAATCAGCAGACTGCAGCGTCAGAACCCCAATTCACCCGACTACAATGTTCAGAGAAATTATCTTGATTTCTTTACAGATCTTCCATGGGAAACCTATACAAAGGATGTTTTTGACATTGCAAAAGCTGAAAAAATATTAGATAAAGCTCATTTCGGGTTGGAAGACATCAAGAAAAGAATTCTTGAGCACATGGCTGTTTTAAAATTAAAAAACAACATGAAATCTCCTATCCTATTGCTTGTAGGGCCTCCGGGAGTAGGAAAAACCTCCTTAGGAAAATCGGTTGCTGATGCATTAGGAAGAAAATATGTAAGGCTATCTCTGGGCGGGCTTCATGACGAAAGTGAGATCCGCGGCCACCGAAAAACTTATATCGGAGCAATGGCGGGAAGAATCCTTCAGTCTATTAAAAAGTCAGGTACTTCTAATCCGGTGATTGTACTGGATGAAATTGATAAGATTGGGCAGGGGCTTCACGGAGACCCAAGCTCCGCATTGTTAGAAGTACTTGATCCTGAACAGAATAAATCATTCTACGACAACTTCCTGGAAATGGGATATGACCTGTCTAAAGTAATGTTTATTGCTACTGCAAACTCTCTTTCCACCATTCAGACTCCACTTTTGGATAGAACGGAGATTATAGAAATTGCAGGATATACCCTGGAAGAAAAGACCGAAATCGCCAAAAGACACCTCATCAAAAAACAACAGGAAGAAAACGGACTTGATTCTAAATCCTTTAAACTGGGCAACGCTGAACTAAAACATATTATTGAAGCGCACACTTCAGAAAGCGGGGTAAGAACCCTTGAGAAAAGAATTGCTTCCATTGCGAGATGGACCGCTTTACAGACAGCGTTAATGAAAGAATATGATCCTAAAATATCGGTAGCAAAAGTAGATGAGATTCTTGGAGTTCCAAAACCGAAAAGCTTATCTGAAATCACAGGAGTACCCGGTGTAGTAACCGGACTTGCCTGGACCAGTGTAGGTGGCGATATTCTTTATATTGAAAGTATCCTGAGCAACGGCAAAGGAGCTTTAACGATGACCGGAAATCTGGGAACTGTTATGAAAGAATCGGCAACAATTGCTTTAGAATATATCAAAGCTAAACATGATGAACTGGGTATTCCTCAGGAAGATCTGGACAAGAAAAATATCCACGTGCATGTTCCGGAAGGAGCTACTCCAAAAGATGGCCCTTCTGCGGGAATCACCATGCTTACCTCAATGGTTTCCTCATTTAAAAATAAAAAGGTAAAACCTCACCTTGCCATGACCGGTGAGATTACATTAAGAGGAAAGGTTCTTCCTGTAGGCGGAATCAAAGAGAAACTTCTTGCGGCAACAAGAGCCGGCATCAAAGAGGTTATCCTTTGTGAAGCCAACAGAAAAGATGTGGAAGAAATCAAAAAAGATTATCTGAAGAACCTTACTGTACATTACGTTAACAGAATGGAGGAAGTAATTGATATTGCAATCGAAAATTAATTGATAACATATCAACTCTCAATAAGGAAACGTGTCTCATATTTTTTGGGATGCGTTTTTTTATTGTGAATGGAGATTTCATCATTTTAGAATACGGAAAACAGAGGTACCACAGGAGCTGTCTGTTATATTTCACCAGAGAAAAGAAATATGTTAATTAAGATAAAATGAACTTTCAATTCGGCAGGTTTTCTTATTTTTATCCTACAGATTTGAAAAATTATGAACTTTCTCCGACTTCCTTTCCTTGTCAACCTCACGCTTGTTGTTATTTCCATCATTGGACTTGGCTATCTGCTTGCGTTGGGACAAAGCATATTAGCGCCGTTCTTTCTGGCTTTCTTAATGGCCATGCTTTTTCTTCCGGCTGCTACTTTTATGGAAAGAAGATTAAGGTTTCCGAGATCCGTATCCACCATGACTTCAGTATTTATCATGCTGGCAATTTTATCAGGGCTTATTTATTTCTTCGGATCGCAGCTTTCTGATTTCAGTAAAGATATTCCCCATCTCAGGGATCAGGTAACTACAGTATTCAACAGTCTGCAGCACTGGATTTCCAAAACATTTAATGTAAAAGTTGATGAACAGCTGGATTATATTAATCAGGGGCTGAATAAACTGCTTTCTTCTTCCGGAGTGATTCTTGGCTTTACTTTCGGGATATTTTCTTCAGGATTCGGATTCATTGTATTCTTCACTTTGTTTTTCATTTTTATCTTAAATTACAGAAGGATTCTGAATAACTTTATTGTCACTGTCTTTAATGAAAAGCATAAAGCCAGCGTACAGGAGGTGGTCACTGAAATTCGGGTGATGACAAAAAAATATATTTTCGGGCTCTGTCTGCAGGTCTTAATTGTTTCAATACTCACCTCTGTTGTTCTTACTGTTCTGGGGGTAAAATATGCTGTTCTTCTTGCTGTCCTGACAGGCCTACTGAATGTAATCCCCTATCTGGGCATTTGTTTATCATTATTAATCTCTTGTTTTATTGCTTTTGCAACTGGCACACCCTCTACCTGTATTTATGTAGCAATCGGATATATTGCCGTACATATTGTTGACGGAAATATTGTTTTACCTTTTGTTGTCGGCTCCAAAGTAAAGATCAATGCCTTATTTTCTTTCATCGGAATTATCTTGGGTGAGCACCTTTGGGGAATTGCTGGCATGTTCCTGTGTATTCCGGCTATTGCCATTATCAAGATTATTTTTGAAAGAGTGGAAGGTCTAAAACCGTGGGGAAAATTGCTTGGAGAAGAAGAGAAACCCAATAAGAAGAAAAAAAGCTACAAAATTTCCAAGAATATTACGCTGAAGGAAATGGACTGATCCATGGATGTAATGGTTCAGATTTTCTTCAAATGAAAATATGAACATTGAACATAAATGGAAAGACTGGAAATAAAAAATCACGATCAGCACATGATTAATACCAATAATATATTTTTATTTGAAAATTATTAAAAATACGATGTTTTTATATTAAATTTGATATAAAAACATCAATTATGAAAATCGTAAAATTCATTATTTGCCTGTTGTTTGCTCTTATGTTTATTAATGCAGGATTGAATAAATTTTTTCAATATTCACCCATGCCAAAAATGACCGATGAACAAATGAAAATTTATGCAGCATTCAATGAAATCGGCTGGCTGTTTCCATTGGTTGGCATTGTGGAGATTATTGGCGGAATATTATTCATCTTCCCAAAAACCAGAGCATTAGGTGCAATTGTAATCCTTCCGGTAATGGTTGGAATTGTGCTTCAGAATGTCTACAGAGATCCCAGCCAGGTAGGCATTATTATGGCTGTTGTTCTTTCTCTGATCAATATCTGGGTGATTATTGACAATAAAGAGAAGTATAAAAATTTAGTTAGCTAGCAGGTACTGGACTGCAACAATGCATTTCAATACCTGCCGCCGGCTATCTACCACCTGTCTCAAATAAACGCACTGAATCCCGTGATTGATCTTCCTACAATCAGGGAGTTAATTTCTTTTGTTCCTTCGTAAGAGTAAATCGCTTCAGCATCTGCCACAAACCGTGCAACATCATATTCCAGCAAGATACCGTTTCCACCCATAACTTCTCTTGCCCTGGAAACAATATCCCTGGTTCTCAGGGTACAGAAAACCTTGGCCAGTGAAGCATGTTCATCTTTTAATATGCCTTCATCCTGCATTTCAGAAAGCCTGAAAACCATGGTCTGCATTGCTGTAAGATTGGAAAGCATCTCCACAAGATGCCCCTGGATCATTTGAAATGAAGCAATCGGTTTTCCGAACTGTTCTCTTTTTCGTGTATAATCCAGTGCGCTTTCATATGCTCCCCTTGCGCATCCGGTAGCCATCCATGCCACTCCGGCCCTTGTCATCCGGAGAACCTTTCCGGTATCTTTAAATGAGTCTGCATGCTGCAGGCGGTTTTCTTCAGTAATCAGACAGTCTTTCAATGTAATCAGTCCATTCTGTACAATTCTCAGAGCCATTTTTCCTTTGATTTTCTCAACGGAATATCCGGGATTATCTTTTTCAACAATGAACCCCTTCACTTCACCGCTGTCCAGATCTCTGGCCCAGATAATGATTACATCGGCGAATGTGGCATTTCCGATCCATTTTTTCTGACCGTTAAGAATCCAGCCTTCGGGTGTTTTTTTACAGGTTACCGTCAATCCACCGGCAGCTCCGGAACCTACTTCAGGTTCTGTAAGGCCAAAAGCTCCGATCTTTTCAAATTTCTGCATCTGCGGAAGCCATTTCTGTTTTTGCTCTTCCGATCCGCAAATATAGATAGACCCCATTGCCAGACCGGACTGAACTCCAAAGAAAGTTGCTATGGAAGCATCTATCCGGGCCATTTCCATGGCAATAACCCCTTCCATCAGAAAGGGCATCCCCGGACATCCATATCCTTCATAGGTTACTCCACAAATGTTAAGCTTCTGAAATTTCGGAATCAGTTCAAAAGGAAATTCATCTCTGAGCCAGTAATGGTTCACCAATGGCTTTACTTCTTTTTCCATAAATGCCCTTACTTTAAGCTGAATTTCCCGTTGTTCCGGTGTCAGAGTGTGATAAATATCGTAGAAATCACCATCAATAGGCGGAAGTTCTTTCTTTTTCTTATCCGGATCCAGCATTTTCATTAATCCGTGCAGCTGTTTATCATCCAGCTTAGAGAAATTCTGCATCAGTTTCGGAAGATCCACTTTCTGGGAAATAGAACCTAATTGTTCAAAATCTATGGATCTGAATAATTCTATTACATTTCTGATTTTGGAAAAAGTATTTGACATAGTAATGATTTGTGGGATTGATTTGTAAAAGATAAGCAAAAATTACTCCGAAAACAAAGACATCCATTGCCGGTTATTTTACAAAACCTTCATTTACAACCCATTAAAACCGAATTCCTCTTTACAAGTTTTTTACGCCTGATTTTCAAAGGTTACAAAAGATCCGGCCTGAACTTTGGGATACAAAACCTTAAATATCAATGCTATGAAAACAACGTACCTCAAATTATCATTATCTGCCATTCTTTTATCAGGAATTTTTTCATGCAGGAAAGGAGAAGCCTCCACTGCTGAAATAAAAGCATACGAAACGACAGATTCTGCTGCTGTTCCAATTACAGACAGTATATCCTCTGCCGCTTCCATCAGGGTAAAGGATAAGCAGTTCATTAAAACTGCAGATGTAAATATGGAAGTAAAAGATGTGTATGAAGCAACAGTTTCCATTGAAAAATCTGTTCAGGAACTGGGAGGTTTTGTTACCCACAGCAACCTTACCAGCAATGTAGTTTCTGAAAACACCTATAATACCTCCGGGGAAGAAGCCGTACTTATAAAAAAATATCAGACAGAAAATACAATGCAGGCCCGTGTTCCTTCTGAAAAGCTGAGTGAGTTTTTAGCGTTCATTAACGATAAAAAGCTATTTCTTAATTCAAGGGTCATTCATGCGGAAGATGTAACCTTCGACATTAAATATGCTGAAATGGAAGGTACAAGAATCAAAAAAACAGGCGATAACATCAGCAAGCTTAAAGCCACAAAAGATAAGGTGGAGCTGGATGACCAGAATATGTCCGAAGGAAATCTTCAGAAGCTGGCTAATATGAATACAGGAAATGATCTTAAATACAGCACCATTGATCTCTACATTAAGGAGCCTCAAATACGTGTTGCCAAGATTGCGGTTACCAACACAACCAATATTGATAACAAATACAAATTCAATTTCATATATGACGCTAAAAATGCTTTTGTAGAAGGCTTTTATCTGATTCAGAAGATCATAGTAGGTCTTATTACCGCCTGGCCACTTTTATTGATCATAGCTGCCGTGATCTATTTTTTAAGGAAAAGAAAAGCAGTTAAATCTGATCATCCCAAAATTTCAGAATCCTGAAAGCTATCCTAACCAACTGGTTATCATCATAATTTTAGATTTTACAGGCCTCCTTTCGCAAGGAGGTTTTATTTTTTTCAAAAAAAAACTGTAACGAGTGGTGTACCGCACTTACCTACTGTTTAAAAGAATAGAAAATCAAAAAAAATTATATCATGAAAAATTTAGTAAAACTTGGATTCGCAGCATTAGCTTCAGTGGTTTTTATGACAACCAACGCACAGGATAAAAAACAGAACAGTGAAAACAGTGTTCTCTGGGAAGTAACAGGAAACGGACTTTCAAAACCTTCTTATATTACCGGAACCTGCCACATCATGTGTAGTAAGGATTTTGAAATAAAACCGAAAGTATCAAAAGCTCTTGAAAAAACAGACCGCTTTGTAATGGAAATCAATTATACAGATCCGGCAGAAATGAAAGCATTGCAGGGAATGTTTCAAGCAGATAAAAAATTATCTGACCAGCTTACGACAGAGGAAGCAAAGGAACTTGACAAAATTCTTGCTGACTACGGAACTACCCTGAAAAACATGGATAATTCCTCTTCCCAAGCACTGTACGCCCTGATTTCAATGAAAGCCGTTCCATGTCCGCAGACTGAAATAAAATCTTATGAAATAGAACTTTTACAAGCTGCTCTTAAAAAGAAAAAGAGTATTGACGGACTTGAAAAAGTGGAAGACCAGCTGATCTCTATCAACAAAGCATATGATCTGAAAGAAGTCATTACGCAGCTGAAAATGGGTAAAGAATATGAAAGCCTTCTTAAAGACATGATGGAAGCCTTCAAAAAAGAAGATGTACAATCCGTTTACAGTCTCTTTAAAAATGATAAATTTATGAGTGATAAACAAGAGAAAGCAATGCTTACGGACCGAAATAAAAACTGGGCAGAAAAAATGCCGGACATGATGAAAAAAGGAAGTAATCTTTTTGCTGTGGGAGGTGCTCATCTTATGGGAGATCATGGAATCATCAAACTGCTCAAAGCAAAAGGATATACTGTAAAACCGGTATCAGAACTATAATATAACCCAAACCATGAAATTATCGTGAGCAGTCAGACTGAAGCCACTTTTTTAAAGCTGGTCAACCAGCACAAAGGCATCTTATACAAAGCCTCCCGGATCTATGCTGATTCTCCGGAAGACCGGGAAGACCTTCAGCAGGAGATTCTCATCCAGCTATGGAAATCTTACCGGAATTTCAAAGGAGACAGCGAGTTTTCTACCTGGATGTATCGTGTCGCGATCAATACAGCGATTACTTATCTTAAAAAGGAAAAGAAAAGAACCCAGAACCATAGTGATACTCCTGAACATTTTGAGGTGCAAAGTGAAGATTACAACCCTACAAAAGACAAGCAGCTGGAGATCTTTTACAATGCTGTTCAGGAACTGAATCCTTTGGAAAAAGCAGTGATATTCTATTTCATGGAAGGAATGTCGCACAAAGAAATAGGAGGCAATCTTGGGCTCAGTGAAGGTAATGCCCGTGTAAAACTCAACAGAACAAAAGAAAAAATACAGCAAATCATAAAAAAAACAGGTTATGAATTTTGATCAATTAAAAGAGCAATGGAATAACGAAGAAAGCAATGTTCATATTCCAGACACGATAGAACAATTAAAAGAAAGCAAACATCCTATTGAAAGGATCCGGAAAAGCATGAAAAAGGAATTCCCCGCACAGGTGCTCGCCATTATTCTCATTGCATTTTTCCCTTTCCAGTTTGGATTTCCTTCCTCGCAGTATGTTATTTATTATACATCGTATGTAATGATGGCAGTCATATCATGCTACTATCTGTACGGATTTTATAGATTTTATAAGCAAACCGGCCTTTATACCGGCAACACGAAAAACAGTCTCTGGAAGATCTATCATGAGCTTCGCCTCAATATGGAAAGATATCAGTCTTTCGGATTTCTGCTTCTTCCGCACTTTTTAATTACCATCGGTCTTCTCATCTACAATACTCTTGAAAAAAGGGGGAAATCGCTGAACGGACTTTCAGAAGGACATCAGCAGGCTTTAATTCTGGCAGTGCTTATCGGAACGCTTTGGCTGGTTACAAGTATTGTCCTATGGACAAAATATATTTATGGCCGCAATGCCAGAAAGCTGGAAAAAATTCTGGATGATATGGATGAATAAATGACAGTCTTTAGCACCCATAACCATCAAGCCCCAGATCAGATTCTGGGGTTTCTTTTTTAAAAAAATGTTATTTATCACCCTCAAATTTATTTGAGGTTTTATTTTTCCTTAAATTTGCAGATCAGAAATAAAATGATACAAATTCTGATCTTTTTATGATCAGCCCTGTCATTTTCTGACTCATATAATTCTTACCCTATGCTATCAAAAATAAACCCTATACACACTGACAGCTGGAAAGCTCTTGATGAACATTTCGCAGGAAATGATTTTGACCTGAGAAGCCTTTTTCAGTACAACCCGAATCGTTTTAACGAATTTTCCATCCAAAGAAATGATTTTCTTTTTGATTATTCCAAAAACCTGATCGACTCAAGAACAAAAGCCCTTTTACTGAAGCTTGCTGAAGAATGTCAGCTAAAAGATGCTATTTCCAGAATGTTTTCAGGTGATAAAATCAATGAAACGGAAGGAAGAGCCGTTTTACACACTGCTTTAAGGGATTTTTCAGACAAAGAAATACTGGTTGACGGGGAGAATATAAAGCCCCAGATCAGAAAAGTTCTTGATCATATGAAAGCATTCTCGGAGCAGATTATTTCCGGAGCGCATAAAGGTTTCAGCGGAAAAGAGATTACTGATGTTGTGAATATCGGAATCGGAGGGTCTGACCTTGGGCCCGTAATGGTATGTTCTTCGTTAAAACATTTTAAAACAAGACTGAACGTTCATTTTGTTTCCAATGTAGATGGCAATCATATCGCTGAAACTGTTAAAAACCTGAATCCGGAAACCACTTTATTCATCATTGCTTCCAAGACCTTTACTACTCAGGAAACCATGACCAACGCCTATTCTGCCAAAGACTGGTTCTTAAAGGCCGGAAAGGAAGAAGATGTAGCGAAACATTTTGTAGCTTTATCCACTAATATTCAGGAGGTTAAAAAATTCGGAATCGCAGAAGAAAATATTTTTGAGTTCTGGGACTGGGTAGGCGGAAGATATTCCCTTTGGAGCGCTATTGGTCTGAGCATTGTTCTTGCAGTAGGGTATGACAATTTTGAACAGCTGTTAAGAGGAGCATTTGATACCGACCAGCATTTCCAGACAGCAGATTTCTCAGAAAACATTCCTGTTTTAATGGGACTTTTAGGAATCTGGTACCGTAACTTTTATGCTGCCACAAGCTATGCAATTCTTCCTTATTCCCAATATCTGGACAGATTCGCTGCTTATCTTCAGCAGGGAGACATGGAAAGCAACGGAAAATGCGTGGACCGAAACGGTGAGTTTGTAGAATACGAAACAGGACCTATTATCTGGGGAGAACCCGGAACCAACGGTCAGCACGCTTTCTATCAATTGATCCATCAGGGAACAGAATTGATTCCTGCAGATTTCATCGCCTATGCAAAGAGTTCCAATAAAGTTTCTGATCACCAGGATAAATTACTGGCTAACTTTTTTGCTCAGACTGAAGCACTTGCCTTCGGAAAAACGGAAGAGGAAGCAGAAGAAGAATTAAGAAGTTCCGGTAAATCTGGGGAAGATATCGACAGGCTGCTAAACTACAAGGTCTTCCATGGAAACACACCAACTAACTCTATACTATTCAAAGAATTAACTCCTTTCACACTGGGCCAGCTCATTGCGATGTATGAACATAAAATTTTCGTACAGGGAGTAATCTGGAATATTTTCAGCTTTGACCAGTTCGGGGTGGAATTAGGTAAAGTTTTAGCCAATAAAATTCTTCCGGAACTTGAAAATAATGAAGCGATCAGTTCCCATGACAGTTCTACCAACGGGCTGATTAATTATTATAAAGAAAATAAATAGAGCCAACCGGCTTCAGCATATCATCGTATTCAATAAATCTAAATAAAGTAAAAAAAGTAAAAATGGCAGAAATTCTTGACGGATTAAAAGTATCTAAAGAAATAAAAGCAGAAATCAAGGCTGAAGTAGAAAAGATTCTTGCATCCAAAAGAAGAGCACCGCACCTGGTAGCGATTCTTGTTGGAAACAACGGAGCAAGTAAAGCGTATGTGAATGCTA
Organism: Chryseobacterium indologenes; assembly: GCF_001295265.1. Classification (GTDB taxonomy): domain Bacteria; phylum Bacteroidota; class Bacteroidia; order Flavobacteriales; family Weeksellaceae; genus Chryseobacterium; species Chryseobacterium indologenes_A. The sequence continues at coordinate 158,195 of NZ_LJOD01000005.1, forward strand.
AAGTGAAAGACTGTGAAGAAGTAGGCTTTCAATCAAGCTTAATCAAATTTCCAAGCACAGTTTCTGAATCTGAGCTACTGGAAAAAATTGATGAACTGAACAAGTCTAAAGCAGTTGACGGGTTCATTGTTCAGCTTCCTTTACCAGATCAGGTTGATCAGGAAAAAATCATTAATGCTATTGATCCCAGAAAAGATGTAGACGGGTTTCACCCTGAAAATTTCGGAAAAATGGCACTGGAAATGGATACTTTCCTTCCTGCTACTCCTTTCGGAATTTTAACGCTTCTGGAAAGATATAATATCGAAACCAAAGGAAAAGACTGTGTTATCATCGGAAGAAGTAAAATTGTAGGAAGACCTATGAGTATCCTTATGGGAAGAAAAGATTTTCCCGGAAATTCTACGGTAACACTTACCCACTCTTATACGAAGGACATTGAAGAATACACTAAAAAAGCCGATATTGTTATCACGGCTCTAGGAGATCCTCATTTCCTGAAAGGAGAGATGATTAAGGACGGAGCTGTGATTGTTGACGTAGGAATTACAAGAGTGGATGATGATTCTCCAAAGGGATATTATTTAGCAGGTGACGTAGATTTTGACAGCTGTGCCGCCAAAGCAAGCTGGATCACACCGGTACCCGGAGGAGTAGGCCCAATGACAAGAGCTATGCTGATGAAGAATACCATCATCGCTTATAAAACTTCGGTTTATAACGACTAATTTAAAATGAATAAAGAACAAGATATTTTATTAAAAGAAGGTAAAATGCTCCCTGTGATGGAGCATTTTTACACTTTACAGGGAGAAGGGGCACATACCGGGAAAGCAGCCTATTTTATCAGGCTGGGAGGTTGTGATGTGGGCTGTCATTGGTGTGATGTAAAAGAAAGCTGGAACCCGGATCTTCATCCGTTGATGAATGCGGAAGAAATTGCAGAAACAGCAGCAAAACATTGTAAAACCATCGTTCTTACCGGCGGAGAGCCTTTAATGTGGAATCTGGACATTCTTACCTCTAAATTGAAAGAACTGGGATGCAGCATCCACATTGAAACTTCAGGAGCTTATCCAATGAGCGGTCAGCTGGACTGGATCACGCTTTCCCCAAAGAAGACAGGTCTTCCGAAAGAAGAGATCTACCAGAAAGCCAATGAGCTTAAAGTGATCATTTTCAACAATCATGATTTTACTTTTGCACAGGAGCAGGCCGCAAAGGTGTCTGAAAACTGCAGACTTTATATGCAAAGTGAATGGAGCCGCCGTGATGAAATGTATCCTAAGATTACGGATTTTATTCTGGCACATCCGGAATGGCAGGCCTCAGTTCAGACCCACAAATATCTGAATATCCCGTAAAAATATGTACCTTAGCCTTTCGTATCCGTTATAATACCGATAGATGCAGAGAATTCGATACTCTAGATACCTGAAATCGATCATTATTTTGCTTGACCTTCTGGTTATTGCATCTATTTTTATATTCTTTTTTATCAGCAGAAACGAAGATTTAAAATATCACGAGGAAACCTGGTATCAGAATATTTTCTCCCTGATACTGCTGTTTTTGTTCTGGATACTGCTGAGTGGCAGGACAAAAATTTACAATATCCCGAGAAACCTCACGTACACCTTGTTTCTGGAGCGTCTTCTGGTTCACTTTTTATTTTTTATACTGGGAGTTCTGCTGATTGGGAAAGTAAGTAAAAATGTATTTTTCACGTCGGATATTTACTGGCTTTCGTTTTATCTTTTCTTCTGTATTTTCTTTACGAGGTCAATTATATTCTTTTCCATCAAATATTTCCGTTCTCTCGGGATCAATTACAGGAACGTTATGTTTTTGGGCAAAACAGATGCCACCGACATCTTAAAGAATATATTTATAAACAGGAAAGATTACGGGTATAAAATCTTTGAATACGAAAACCCTGGCATCAATGAAGCAGATTTAGTTAATTTTTGGAAAAAAAACGGGATCCACACCCTGTTTTTATCTACAGAAAATAACTTCAGCGAACAAGAGGAAACACAGATCTTCAGACTGGCAGAGGATAATAAAGTGCACGTATCCCTGATTCCGAGCATTACCCAAAGTGATTTTTTTCTGTATGATTTGGGTTATATTCAGACTCAGCCTATTCTTAACCAGGCAAAATACCCTTTAGACTATTACGCTAACTACCTGGTAAAAAGAACCTTTGATATAACATTTTCCATTATCATACTGCTTTTTATCTGTTCATGGCTGTTCCCCATTATTGCTATTTTTATAAAAGCAACCTCAAAAGGACCTGTTTTTTTTGTTCAGAAAAGATATGGCTTTCATGAGGAAGTATTTGACTGCTTTAAATTCAGGACCATGGTCGTCAATGATCAGTCTGCCATTAAAACTACTGAAGAAAATGATTCCAGGATTACCGGTATCGGAAAATTTCTGAGAAAAACCAGTCTTGATGAACTTCCGCAATTCATTAATGTACTGAAAGGCGATATGTCTGTTGTAGGACCACGTCCTCATATGCTGGCTGTCGACAATTATTACAAACCTAAGATCGGGAGATACAGTCTGAGAAGCATGGTAAGCCCGGGTATTACCGGCCTTGCCCAGGTAAGTGGTCTGCGGGGAGACTACGGGGATGTGGAAGTAGAAATGAAAAAAAGAATTCTTGCCGATGCTTTTTATGTACGGAACTGGAGTTTTGTTTTGGATATGGTGATTATTTTCAAGACAGTTTTCCTGGTTATCGGCGGAGATAAAAATGCAAAATAAGTTAAACAGACTAAGGGACAGATTGAGAAAACCCATTGGATTCTGAGAATCAATATCGTTCACACCTTAAACTCAGTTTAGCTTTAATTAAATAAAAAAAGTCTAATTTAGCAGCATGTTAAAAAAGTTTTTCACAGCTGTAGGAGAATACATTATCCTGCTGGGTAAATCCTTACAGAAACCTCAGAAAATGAGAGTCTTCTGGAAGCTGTTCATGAGAGAAATTAATGATTTAGGAGTCAACTCTTTCGGATTGGTTGTCTTCACCTCTATATTTGTGGGAGCAGTAGTAGCGATTCAGATGTTCAATAATTTTGATGCATCTTCTTTTCCTATTCCTCCATCCTTTGTAGGATATGCAACCAAAGCAGTTCTTGTTCTGGAATTTGCCCCAACAATCATCAGTCTGATCCTGGCAGGGAAAGTGGGCTCTTATATTGCTTCCAGTATCGGAACGATGAGGGTTTCCGAACAGATTGATGCACTGGATATCATGGGGGTAAATTCACCGAATTTCCTGATATTTCCTAAAATTATCGCCTGTGTTATCTTTAACCCACTTCTTATTGCGATCAGTATCGTATTTGGGATTCTGGGCGGATATATTGCCGGGATTCTGACAGGGAACTGGACGGAGAACGATTATATTGTAGGAATCCAGATGTATATGCCCAATCTGTTTATCTATTATGCCTTTATAAAAACCACAGTATTTGCTTTTATCATTGCTACGGTTCCTTCTTATTTCGGATATAATGTGAAGGGCGGATCTCTTGAAGTGGGAAGAGCCAGTACTCAGGCAGTAGTATGGACTATGGTGTTCATTATTATTTCTGAATTAATTTTAACCCAATTAATATTAAGCTGATGATTGAGGTAAAAGATCTTAAGAAAAGTTTTGGAGATGTTGAAGTACTTAAGGGAATTTCAACTTCATTTGATAAGGGAAAGGTAAACCTGATTATCGGGCAGAGCGGTTCTGGAAAAACAGTTTTCCTCAAAAGCTTACTGAATGTATACCAGCCATCATCCGGAGAAATTCTTTTTGATGGCAAGGACATCAATACGATGACCCGTGATGAAAAGCAGCACCTGAGATCAGAAATCGGAACCGTATTCCAGGGAAGTGCTCTTTTTGACTCGCTTACCGTGGAAGAAAATATCATGTTTCCTCTGGACATGTTTACAAATCTTACTTACAGGGAGAAAAAGAAAAGGGTTTTTGAAGTGATAGGAAGGGTTCACCTGGACAAAGCCGGCAGAAAATTTCCTTCTGAAATTTCGGGAGGAATGCAGAAGAGAGTTGCCATCGCAAGAGCCATTGTAAACAATCCGAAATACCTGTTCTGTGATGAGCCCAACTCGGGGCTTGATCCGTATACCTCCAATGTTATAGATGATCTCCTTCTTGAAATCACCAAGGAATATAACACTACAACCATCATCAATACCCATGATATGAATTCTGTGATGACGATTGGCGAAAAAATTGTTTACCTGAGACTGGGAATCAAAGAATGGGAAGGTAATAAAGACATTCTGATTACGGCAGGCAATAAAAATCTAATTGATTTCGTTTATTCTTCAGAACTGTTTAAAGAATTGAGAGAATATCTACTTGAAAATAATAAAACGATTGAAAATACAATCACAAAAATAGACGATAATGAAAAAGGTACTTAGTATAGCATTAATAGGGTTCTCTATGCTGGCTTCTGCACAGATCTCTCTGGCGGGTAAAGCTAACTTAATATTCCCGACAGGTTCTCCTTCCTGGAAAAATATCAAGGGAACGGTAAATGATGCAATTGACGGAACAGGAAAAAACAATGCAGGCTTTAATGTAGGACTTTCATTAAAAGTAGGGCTTCCGACTTCACTTTTTGTAATGCCGGAACTATATTATACCCACTTCAAAAATGAGTTCACTACAGAGAATACCACTTTCGATGTAAAAAGCAACCGTATTGATATGCCGGTCCTTTTAGGATATAATGTATTGGGTAATATGCTGGGAGTGTATGTAGGACCCGTTGCAAGTTATAATTTGAGCACTGACAATACGTACAATGATTTTAAAGAAAATGCCAAAAACAATTTTACAGTAGGTTATCAGTTTGGGGCCCAGCTGGAAATTAAAAAGCTGATTGTGAATGCAAGATATGAAGGAGCTTTCAGCAAAGATGAAAGAAACTTCATCAACAAAGTTTCAGGATCAGAGATCCGATATGATAACAGACCTAACTTATTTATGGTAGGTTTAGGATATAAATTTTAAATCAATCGAAATAACAACTATAAGAAAGCCCTCTAAATCTTAGATTTGAGGGCTTTTATTTTGTTCCTGAAGTTCTGCTTCCCGTTTGGCAATTTCTGCTGCCTGTTTTTCCAGTTCTTCTTTATCTTTCTGCAGCTGTTTAAATTCTTTTTTCTTCTGCTCCGCTTTCATTGCGCTTCCTTTGCTTACATAACCTACCATGCCTCCGATGATGAGCCCGATTCCTACTCCGGCCATCATTCCCATCATATGCGAGAGTGTGATTTTTTCAACGGTAAAATCTGTTGTAAGATAAAAAAGCAGTGCCGAAACCGCAAGCAGTATAAGTCCGGTAATTGATAAGCTTTTCATAATATCGTGTTTAGTGGTTATAGTAAAAAAGCCTTACTAATTTACGAAAAAATAAAATAAGGCTTTATACAAGATTAAAAATTCAAATTATATCTTTCCTCCGGCTGCTTTGTAGTATTCCAGAGCTTTTGGAAGATTTTTATTGATATCGGATATCCTTGTTTCAGGATTCGGGTGGGTAGACAGGAATTCCGGCTGTCTTGCTCCTGAAGAAGCTGATTCCATACGGTTCCAGAATGGCACGGCTTCTCTTGGGTCATATCCTGCCATAGACATCAGGTATAGGCCCATCTGATCTGCTTCAGACTCCTGGCTTCTGCCGTATTTTAATAAGGCAACCTGAGAACCAATAGGATAAACTTTTTCAAAAACACTTGCCCATTGCGCGTTGGATATAGTGCTTCCTAAAAGGGCTCCTCCATACTGGGCCATCATTGCCTGGGAAATTCTCTCATTTCCATGGCCTGCCAGTGCGTGGGAAACTTCATGCCCCATTACTACGGCAAGTCCGTTATCATTTTTCGTCACCGGCAGAATTCCTGTATATACGGCAACTTTTCCGCCGGGCATACACCATGCGTTCAGTTCATTACTCTGCAACAGGTTGAATTCCCAGTTGTAATTCGCAAGATCTGCTGACCTTCCGATGTTCTGGTAATATCTTTCTGCGGCACTTTTTATTCTGCTCCCAACACTTACTACTCTCTTAGCATCCGCTGTTCCTGTGATAATTTTAGATTTAGACAATGTCGTCTTATATTCCTGCGCAGACATTGTTAATATTTCTGAATTATTGGCGATCTGTAACGAAGACCTCCCCGTAATCGGGTTGGTTGTACAGGCTGAAACTGTCAGAGCAATAGCTCCTATTCCTAATAGTTGTGTTATTTTCATTGTTCGAGTGGTTAATAATTCAACATTTACAATTTCTATTCCAAAATGATTGAGAAGGAATATATTTGCATACATTTTGCTATTTAAAATTAACAATAATTATGGTTATGAAAAAGTATATTTCATTTATATTTATTTTTGGATTTCTGTTTTTCTTTCAAAGCTGTTCTTCACAGGCTTCAGCAGATCCAAAAACAGTAGATGCTCTGGTGAATTCACAGGATTTCACATTTTATGCACAGCGGGCCAATACCAGCAGCTATGATGTGATCAGGATCATGAATTCTATGCCGAATTCCACTGCTTCAAGAATACTTGACCTGAACGGAAATTATACCATCGAAATGCACCAGAACAGTATGGAAGTCGTGCTTCCTTATTTCGGAAGATCGTTCAATACCAATACTTTAGGCAATCGTGACAGCGGCAGCTACAGGTTCAGTTCTAAAGATTTCACGGTGCAGAAGTCTCAGAATAAAAAAGGCACCTGGATGCTAAAAATTAAACCCAACGATGTTCAAAACGTAGATGAACTGTATATGGAAATTTTTAAAAACGGAAAAACCTTTGTTTCTATAAGAGGTAATGACAGACAGCCTATCACTTATGACGGCTATATTTCAAAAAATGAAGAAAAGAAAAAAGAGGAAACTAAGCCTTAGTCTTTTCTGTATAAAAATTTCTCAACAAATAATTTTGCTTCAGTACTTGGATTGGAAACCATTTCTGAAGCATTTTTTTTGTGCATGATATAGGCTTCCTCTACGGCATCACTTTTTTTCATCAGAGCAAGAATATATTCCTGTACCCAATATTCAAACCGTTTTTCTGCCTGCTGCACACGGATCTCTTCAAAACGTCCGGTTTTCTTTTTCAGACTGATGAATTCATCAATTTTCCCATATACTTCGCCAAGTCCTTCATTATTTAAAGCTGAGCCCAACAATACGGGAATTTTCCAGTTCTTTTCTTTCGGAGGAATAAAATCTAAGGCACGCTTCAGTTCCAGCCTTGTATTTTTGGCTTTCTGTAAATTGTCCTGATCTACTTTATTAATGAAAATAAGATCTACCATTTCCATGATTCCGCGTTTGATTCCCTGAAGTTCATCTCCGCCGCCGATAATTTTAAGAAACAAAAATACATCTGTAATATCGGCAACCAGCACTTCAGACTGCCCCACTCCTACGGTTTCTATCAGGATATAGTCATATCCAGCCGCTTCACAGATCATCATGATTTCAAAGGTTGTATTCGCAACACCTCCTAAAAAACCGGAACTTGGGGAAGGCCGTATAAAGGCATTTTCTTCTTTGGCCAGTTCTTCCATTCTGGTTTTATCTCCTAAAATACTTCCTTTATTAATAGAAGAACTGGGATCTATAGCCAAAACCGCCACTTTTTTGCCATTAGCAATAGCCAGCCTTCCAAAACTCTCGATAAATGTAGATTTTCCGGCACCCGGAACTCCTGTTATTCCTACCCGGACAGAATTTCCTGTGAACGGCATTATTTTTTTTAAGAGTTCTTCTGCCTGGATTCTGTGTTCTGCCTTTTTACTTTCAACTAATGTAATTGCTTTTGCGATCAGGCGTTTGTTTCCTGACCGTATTCCTTCTATTAGCTCTTCTGTAGAAAATTTCATTGATCCAAAATTAATAATTAAAACTGAATAGTCAATAGATAAAGGGCATAACAAAAGAGATTAACGCATTATCAATTTTTATTTCTTCTAAATTAAAACTAGAAGTAATCTGCCCAACAGGAAAGGGAAATTCCTACATTTGTTATTATTCAAAAAAAAATAAGAAACATGAAAAAAATAGCTGCTGGCACATTACTTACCGGAATTTTATTAGCTTCCTGTACACCAAAAGCATCTGCCGTATCTCCTGCGGGACCTGCTGTTTCTACGGCTGAACAGATAGCACAAGGAAAAGTAATTTTTGAAAACTCTTGCGGAAAATGCCACAAACTACCAGATCCTACTTCACACACTTCTGTACAATGGGTAGGTATCATGAACTCTATGGCACCGAAAGCTAAACTGAATGACGAGCAGCACCAGTGGGTTTACGATTATATTGTTTCTGTGAAAAAATAGACATCAACAGCAAAAATAAGGGATATGAAAAAATTAATTTTAAGTATGGCTGCATGTTCTGCATTTCTTGTATCATGCGGACCTAAAAGTATGGCTGTAACAGGTCCAAAGTATACGGCATCTGAACAACTGGTTCAGGGCAAAACTATTTTTGAAAATTCATGTGCCAAGTGTCACAAGCTGCCGGATCCTGCCAAACATGACGACCAGGGCTGGATAAAAACGTTAAGCAGAATGGCTCCAAAAGCCAAATTAAATGACGACCAGCACCAGATGGTTTATGATTATCTGATCTCTGTAAATAAAAAATAAGCTTTCTTTTGAAAGCTTATTTTATTTCAATTCTATTCCTAATCCCGGCTTTCCGGAGAGAATAATCTTCCCATTTTCCACATAATTTCCGGAGGCGTAATCATTGGAGACCAGATTTGCTCCGTCCAGATCTGCAAAATCCGTAAGACCTGCCAGAACACAGCCGGCAGAGATTCCAACAGTAGATTCTGTCATGCACCCTATCATCACTTTATATCCCAGTTTTTTTGCTTTTCTGATCATTTCCAAGGCCGGAGTAAGGCCTCCGCATTTCATAAGCTTAATATTAACGCTTTTATAGTAAGGAAGCAGTTTTTCCAGAGCATCTGTATTCCGGCAGTCTTCATCTGCCATCCAATTGGCAAAACCTTCTTTTTTCAAAACAGCATACTGATCAACCGGTCTTGGCTGCTCTATATAAGCAAATCTCCGAATTTCTGGATTCTGCTGAAGCCAGATACAATCTTCTTCTGTAAAACTGGCATTGGAATCGAGCGCAATATTGTAATTGGTTTCCCACAACCTTTTAACATGATTCCTGTCCAGCCCTTTACACTTCACTTTAAATCTGCTCCATGTACTTTTTTCAATTTTCCGGATCTGATCTTCACTATTTCCCACTGAAATTGTAATGGAACTTTCTGTAAGGTTTTCAACCGGAAGGTTATTCAGTTCAGTACAGCTTTTATTTTCAAGCTTCCCGAACAAGTCCCAATAGGCACAGTCTAATGCAGAAAGCAAAAACGGATGAAGCTTCATTGCTGAAATGGTTCTGAAAAAATCTTCCGGATGAACAATGATCTGCTTTTCCAGTAAAGGCTGTATTTCTTTCAGTTTTACAATAAAATCCTCAAGACTGATCCGGTAATAATCTATGGCAACACATTCTCCATATCCTTTGAAACCCTGATACGATAATTCTATAAGAAGAGCATCTCTCCGGTTATAATTTCCGTAAGCAATGGAAAATGTTTCTTTCAGCAGAAGCTGCCTGATACCGAAATTAATTGTTATTTTCATCACTTTAACTTATCCAGTTATTAAATGTTTTTATCTCTATCCATCTTCCATTAATCTTTTGATACACGCCAGTATATCCACTCCCATCCAGACTTCCGCAGGAAGTGGATACCTTTATAATACACGTTGATCTGTCCTTACTGAAAAAAGGAACGGAAATATTTCTGATACATTTATTTGGATATTTTTCTCTAAATACGGTCCAAAAATCAGCATCCGGTTTCTTTATTTTATCAAGTTCTTCCTGATTGATAAATGTCAGATTTTTACTGATTCTGGTTTTATTTAATTTAAAATTGGCCAAATCTTTATTTTCAATGTTGAAAAGAGCAGAATCCACCACCGGAAAATCATTGTTGTACATTAAATTAATACCCAAAGGGGATTCATCAGATTCTTCATTTTCGATGTGGAAGAATGCATTTTCCGGTGCAATATTATAAATGCAGCAGTTTTCAGGATCAGAATACTGCTCATCGCTATTGATCAGATCATTCAGTACTTCATATCTTAGATTCAGGGTTTCATCATTTGAAATAGTCATTACTTTTATTGGCTCCTGTTTGCAGGACACCAGGGCTAGAAAAAATAGCAATACACAGTGTTTCATCTATTAAAACTACAAAAAAGGGAACTTATTTCGTCCCCTTCTTTTTCTTTTTTTTGCTTTTCGGCATTTTACTTCTGATGAATTTTTCTTTCTCCTGCAGTCTATCCGTAATATTTTGGGAAAGGCTGTTTTTCTTTGCTTCTTTAAGGCATTTTAAAGCTTTTTTATAGTCCCTTTTTTTCTCAAACAAAAGCGATTGGGAGCTGAAAAGATCAGTCTTATCGACTCCTTTAAGCTTTAATGCAAATTCTATTAGTTTTTCTGCCTGATCATAGTCTTCATTATTCAGAAGGCAGCTGATATAGTATTTCGGGACGTTGATATTACTGATATTATTCTGTAAAGCTTCTTCAAAATAAGCTTTTGCCGTTTCATAATCTTTCAGAACCTCGGAATATACTCTTCCCATAAGGCATAAGCTGTCAGCATCCTGTGGATCATAAGCAAGGGCATAATTCAGGGCTTCCAGACAGTCTGCCAGGTAGTAAGGATAGTTGTCTACTGCTTCAAAGTAGTATTTATTTTTAGTTAAGGTCATTGTTGTAGTTTTTAAGTTCTTTTTTCAGGGCATTCCTTTGCTTTTTAAAAGATTTGTCCTCTCTGTTCTTTTTAAAATCGGTTCCGGTAAAAGTACGCACCGGATTTCCTCTCTGTACTATCAGATGATTGTTCCAGGTATCCTGCATCCTTTTTTCCAGCTGACGGATGTAAAGTCCTGCGACTTTCTGCTTCAGTCTTGTTACAGCCAGCTTTTTGTTCTCCAGCTGCGACCGTGAATCCTGTGCGAATACGCTTTCTCCGGTAGGTGTATGAACAGCACGGACGGCTGTGTTTACTTTATTCACGTTCTGGCCCCCGCTTCCCTGACTTCTTGTAGTCTGAAACTGTATATCTTTTTCATTAAAGTTTATTTTTTCCAGTCCTTCCAGTTCAAAGACTCCAATAAACCAATTACTCCTTTTATGAAGTTTTCGGAATGTGCTTTTACCGGTCCAGCATATGCTTCCCAGCCATCCTTTTAAAAATCCGGAAATGTCTTTTCCCTTTAAAAGGATGGTTACCGATTTCAGGGTAAGGTTTTCATCCCCATTCTCGCGGTGGATGATTTCATAATCTATTTTGTAGTCCTTGACCTCCTCCAGGAAGATTTTCAGAATTTTTGCGGTTACCCACTGGCATTCCAAAGGCCCTCTTCCTGAGGTGATCTGAATTAATTTTTCCATTGTTATCCCGGTATTTTGCTTAATAAAGGGTGCCCCACGGGATCTGTTCCCTTCTGTAATAATTCTTTTGCGGCCATTACTGCCCAGCATTTATCGCTGGAATGGATATTTCTGTAGAATGACAGTAAAACGTCGGGCTTCACAACAGTAAATCCGTTGGCTTCTATGGTTTCAAGATCATTTCTTTCAAAAAAATCGATGGTAATCCTGTGAAATCTATCATTTTCCAGTTCCACTGTTTTTTCATACCTCCGGAAATTCTCTTCACCAGGCAGATGATCATAACGGGTCCAGACTTTTTGAAATCCGTTCTGCTGAAGGATTATCACCGCTTCTGCTACATTTTCCTTCAGGACAAAAACATCAATATCTTTGTGATCATGGGCATGCTTATACTCCGTATGTCCTGTTTCTGACATAAAATGCCATGCCCAGCCTCCTGATATAATGGCTTTATCTTTTAATTTCTCTAAAATTTCAAGCCCCAGCCGGATTCGGAATTCCGGCCAGACCTCTCCATATCTTTTTATATTATGTGGTGCTCCCATTTTTTTGTTTTTTTATAAAGGTTGAAGTTTATTGACTGTAGTGTTCAGGTATTTTAATAAACCTTACAGGCCTTTAAAACTTTCGTGTTAAAAAACCTATAAGGCCAGACAATCAATCCAATTTATTTATCCATTCTTACGATTCTCGGCTGGAATGTTCCCAGAATGTCTACCAGATCGCCCTGGGCACTCATCACCTCATGAATATCTTTATAGGCCATCGGGGCTTCTTCCGTATTTCCGCCCATGAGAGTGACTTTATTTAATTTCAGCTCTTTTTTGATATCATTCTGCGTAAACAGGCTTCTGCATTCTGCTCTTGAATGGGCTCTTCCGGCTCCGTGTGAAGCTGAATTCAGGGCATCGGGATTTCCTTTACCCCGTACAATAAATCCTTTCGCCGTCATAGATCCGGGAATCATTCCCAGCTCATTTTCACTGGCGGGAGTGGCTCCTTTTCTATGAACAATAACTTCTTTTCCGTTGTGAATCTCTTTCCATGCAAAATTGTGATGGTTTTCTATACGGGCTTTTATCCTTCCTCCCACTGCTTTTACCAGTCTTCTGTGAATATCGTCATGGCAGGCAGAAGCATAGTCTCCGGCCAGGTTCATGGCCGTCCAGTATTCAAGCCCCAGATGGGTATTCAGGTCAAGCCAGGCAAATTGCTGGGCTTCTTTTGGAAGCGGGCACTGCTCTGCGGCTACTCTTGAATAGTATTGGGCTATTTCTGCCCCCAGCCCTCTTGATCCGCTGTGTGAAAGGATTCCCAGGTATTTACCTTTTGGCAGCCCAATCTGTTCATCTTCTTCCGTGATTTCCACTTCTCCAAATTCTACGAAATGATTTCCTCCGCCGGAAGACCCCATCTGTTTGATGGCTTTTCCTTTTAATCTTCTCAGAATAGGAATCATATCAAAAGTATCCCTGTCAAAAATTTCATGTTCAACATGAGATTTGTGCGTTTCGTACATTCCGAATTTGGTATGTTCGGCAAGAGCTTTTTCATATTTTTCCCTTGCTCCGTCCAGATATGAAACCGGGGTATCCAGTATGCTCAGACACATTCTGCATCCTATATCCATTCCTACTCCATAAGGAATTACTGCGTTTTCAACAGCCAGTACACCACCTATCGGAAGGCCGTAACCGCTGTGTGCGTCGGGCATCAGTGCTCCCTGCACCGATACAGGCAGTTTTAAAGCGGTGTACAGCTGATTTTTGGCTTCTTCAGAAATATTACTTCCAAAAATCTGAAAAGAGGCACGCTGGGTATTCAGCATTCTTTTTTCTGTTTTCTTTGAAGACAAAAGGGATTCTGCGATCTGCCCGAAGGTTAAGTCTTTTTCAAAATGTTCCGGATTCAGCAGGATTTCCTTTAAAAGAGATTTCACATAATGGATATTTTTAGTGGCAAAATTTCTTTTCATGACTTCTAAAGCTACATTGACGCTCTGATTGTTCGGATAGCCCAATTTTAATATATCTTTTCCTTTTAGTTTTAAATTTCCCATTGTTTTTGTTTTAAATAATAGCGGACTTAAAAGTCCAGAAAGCTTTCTGCAATCTCGGTTGCAGACATTGTGCAGGCAACATATTTCCTGCGTTTGATAAGATCTGTTTTATACTTCATTTCCCAGCTGTAGGATTTTCCATAAATGGTTTTATGAATGATTCCTTTTACTTTATGCTGCCCCAAATACGATTCCAGCTCTGCACACTCTTTTTCCAGTTCTGCATCTACCGGTTTGTAATGGGTAATCATATGGGGTCTCACTCTCAGGGTAAATCTCCACGGCTCAATGAATTCGTAGTAAATCTGGTTGGACTTATGGAAAGGGTTGTATTCTTCTTTTTTCAGGAAATACTGCTTTTCTGCTGGGGTAAGTCCAAACTTCGGACTGATCCAGGAATATGAAGAAACACGGTTGAGTTTTTGTTCCCGTTCTACATATATTCTCCGCCCGGACTTTTTTTTCTTTTTCAGAAACTGCCGGCTTCCGGAATACATATAAGTATTTATTTTCCTCAGAATTCCTTCGAAAAATGCTCCGTCTTTGCTTCTCATCACATCATCCCTTACGACAAAGAATCTTACAAATCCTAACTGATAAGGTTCATCCAGAGGAATCAGCGGCATATTCCTTCTTATTTCCCAAAGTTCATCACTACGTTTATATTTTTTTCTTATCTGTTTTTCTACATCTTTTTTAATTGTTCTTTTTCTGCTTCTCAGACTTCTCAGCCGATAAGACAGAAGGTTATCATCTTCCATTTAATAGAGAGTTCAGCGGTGAAGCACCAGACATTCACTTCTGATACATCACATGCAATTCTTAATCAACTAAAATTTCAGTTGACGGGTTTGACAATGAAGGACTCATGACTCTGAACATGAAAGTTCCAGACATTTCATCCTGTAATGACACTAAAAAAGATTCCGGGAAAACTTCTGAGTTTGAAATATTGCGCAATAAAAAACCCGAAATCTCGGCGACTTCGGGTTTTGATATTTCGTTATACTATTATTCTAAGAGTGTACCAAACCACGAAGCCTTCCCGCCATAAGCGGTAATCCAGCTGTAGAATTCTGTTTCGTTTTGAACATTGCTTCGTTGTTTTTTTAATGGGTTAAACTTTATTTTCAGGTGCAAATATATAAATTTTTCTGATCATCCAAATATTTTTTTTCACTTAAGGTGAATAATGCTGAGAAAAATAGCATCAATTACCTTTGTCATTCTCTTTATATCAAGAGTTTCCAGGGTATCTGTAGTCTGGTGATAGTTTTTATTCCTGAAAAATGAGGTATCGGTGATCATAAGAGCAGGAAAATCAAATTTCCAATAGTTAAGATGATCAGAAAAATCTACCCCTTTCACAAATCCGGGAGCGGGAAAGGTTTCTGTCTTTATCTGATTTGAATCTTTAAAATGATCTATAAAGTTTCTTACAAAAGGACCTGCTCCACTGAATTTTTTTACCAGTGTAATGAAATCTCCTTTGTTCCCGTAAATCCATGAGAGTACGCCAACAGGGAAATCCTGAGATCTTTTTTCATCTTTAAAATAGCCGATCATTTCCACACTTGCCATACCATACACCTCAATTTTGTTATCCTTCAGGTATTTTGCATGGATGTAGCTCCCCATATTTTCTGTCCTGAAATAAGGAGGTTCTTCCAGCGTATAGGCAACCAGATCTATCCGGTAGGTTAGTTTTTGTCCTTTAAACATTCTGGAAAGCTCCAGAAGAGCTGTAACTCCGGTAGCGTTATCATCTGCCCCCTGCTGATCTCCACAAACATCATAATGGGCTCCTATAATAATTCTTTTACTGTTTTCTGTTCCAAAAGAACAGATGACATTTTTGTAGATCTGCCCATCCACCTGATACTCCTGGAACCCTGTACTGTCACTATTCATTTTGAAAGTCTGATGAATGTAATCCGCTACAGCATTCAATTGGTTAATATTTTTATGATTCCGGAATTCCGGGGTTTGGGTAAGGGCTGTCAAATGTTTTATGACCTGCTCTGTATCAGCAGGAACCGGTGATTTTTTTACAGGTTTATCTTCTTTACCTGAGGTAAATAAAAAAAATACTGCCAAAAAAAATAAACCTGCGAGGAGAATAAGCTTTCTCTTCGCAGGTTTTGTTATATTTTTAACCCTCATAAGGATATGCTTTTAATTTCTTTACGGAAATTAAAGATTTTCGGGTTTAGTTTTCTAAAAATTTTTCTAAAATTTCCACGGCACATTTAGGAAGATTGGTTCCGGGGCCGAAAATAAAGTCAGCTCCGTTAGCGTAAAGGAATTCATAATCCTGCTGTGGAATTACGCCTCCCACAACAATTGTAACATCGTCTGCACCCAATTTTTTCAGTTCTCCTACAACCTGGGGAACCAACGTTTTATGTCCTGCAGCCAATGAAGATACTCCAAGAATATGAATATCGTTTTCTACAGCCTGCTTGGCCACTTCTTCCGGTGTCTGGAAAAGGGGTGCCACATCAACATCAAATCCCATATCGGCAAATGCTGTTGCTACTACCTTTGCACCTCTGTCGTGACCGTCCTGACCCATTTTGGCCACCATAATTCTTGGACGGCGACCTTCTTCTTCTTCAAACTTTTGGGTCAGATGAAGGGCTTTTTCAAAGTATTCATTTTTTCCGGCATTCATGGCATATACTCCAGAGATTGTTTTAATGTTGGCTTTATATCTTCCGAAAGTTTCTTCCATGGCATCGCTCATTTCGCCAAGGGTAACTCTTCTTCTTGCTGCTTCAATACACAATGCGAGAAGGTTTCCTTTTCCCGTTTTAGCACTTTCACGGATTTCGTTCAGGATTTGTACTACGGCTTCGGTATTTCTTTCTGCTTTTATTTTTTCGAGTCTTTCGATCTGTTTTCTTCGTACTTCGGTATTATCAATATCCAGAATTTCAATATCATCTTGCTTTAAGGCAGTTCTGAATGAGTTTACTCCAATAATAAATTCTTCACCGCTGTCTATTTTTGCCTGTTTTCTGGCAGCAGCTTCTTCAATTCTCATTTTAGGAATTCCGGCCTCGATGGCTTTGGTCATTCCGCCTTCCTGCTCTACCTCATCAATGTATTTCATGGCTTCTTCAATCATCTGCTGGGTAAGGCTTTCTACCAGTCCGCTTCCTCCCATAGGGTCTACCACATCGCAGATTCCGCTTTCCTGCTGAAGAATGATCTGTGTATTTCTTGCAATTTTTGCAGAATAGTCTGTTGGAAGGGCAATAGCTTCATCCAAAGCATTAGTATGCAGAGACTGCGTTCCTCCTAAGGCAGAAGACAGAGCTTCAATGGCTGTTCTCGTGATATTGTTGAACGGCTCCTGCTCTGTAAGCGACCACCCTGAAGTCTGGGAATGGGTTCTTAATGCCAATGATTTCGGGTTCTGCGGATTAAATTGTTGCAGCAGGTTTGCCCAGATGTATCTGGCCGCGCGCATTTTTGCAATTTCCATGAAGTGATTCATTCCGATGGCCCAGAAGAAGGAAAGTCTGGGAGCAAAATCATCAACGTTCATTCCTGCTTTGATTCCGGTTCTCACATATTCAAGACCGTCTGCAAGGGTATATGCCATTTCCAGCACCGGAGTGGCCCCAGCTTCCTGCATGTGGTATCCTGAAATGGAAATAGAGTTGAATTTAGGAATGTTCTGTGAAGTATATTCGAAAATATCTGCAATGATCTTCATGGAAGGTGCAGGCGGATAGATGTAGGTATTTCTTACCATGAATTCTTTCAGGATATCGTTCTGAATGGTTCCTGAAAGCAGCTCCTGCTTCACGCCCTGCTCTTCTGCTGCTACGATATAAAATGACAAAATGGGAAGTACGGCTCCGTTCATCGTCATGGATACTGAAATCTGATCCAGCGGAATTTCGTTGAAGAGAATTTTCATATCTTCTACAGAATCGATGGCTACTCCAGCTTTTCCTACGTCACCTACAACTCTTGAATGATCGGAATCGTATCCTCTGTGTGTTGCGAGATCAAAAGCTACGGAAAGTCCTTTTTGTCCTGCGGCAAGGTTTCTTCTATAGAATGCGTTGGATTCTTCAGCGGTAGAAAAACCTGCATACTGTCTGATAGTCCACGGTTTCTGTACGTACATCGTGGAATACGGCCCTCTGAGATAAGGAGCAATTCCCGGTGAGGTCTGTGTTAATGTTTTATTTTTAACATCTTCCTGGGTATAGGATGATTTTAGCTCCAGTCCGTCTTTTTCAAAGCTGTAGATTTCTCTTTCGTGAGGGGCTACACTAAAGTCCGGTTTTTTCACAGAAATTGTCTTTCGCATTCCAATAATTTTTGTCTCTGTAAAGTTAATTTTTTTGGATGAAACATGAAACTTATGTTAATATTCTGTTTTTCTGATTTTTAACATAAAAAAGACCGGACAAATGCCCGGTCTGAGTTATTGATAAACGATCTGATTATTTTTTGATCAGTTTCGTATTGTATGTATTTTTATCGTCTTTGATTGTGATCACATACATTCCTTTGATCAGGGCTGCCACATTGATTCTCTGACCGTCTATTGCTCCTTCCTGAACTAATCTTCCGTCTGCACTATAGATCTTATAATCTGCTTTTCCTTTCAGATTTTTAACTTCTACGAAAGTATCTGCCGGGTTAGGATAAATAGAGATTTCTGATCCTTTCGGATTGTTGGTCTCATCTACAGCTAATCCGCTGGTGATCTTAACCGGGAAGTCTCTGAATGAACCTGCTGAAAGGAACTCACCAGGGCCTACAGGAATTGCAGGAGAGCCGCATGGTCCGTCAGGCTCTATATAGAAGCTGCTTGCTACTCTCATTCTCAGAAGCTTGTGTCCGGAATATGCATTCGCAGGTACTGTAAATGTTAAAGAACCCGTATGATATCCGCCATTATCCGGCAGATCACTAGCAGATCCTATTTTCTCTGAATCTTCAAAAACACCATTTCTGTTGAAGTCTATCCAAGCCTGGAACCAGTCTTCATAACCTCCGGCTCTATTGGCATAATTTGTAAAGTTCAGGGTATATTGGGTCCCTTTTACAAGATTGATAAGTTTATTGGTATTTTCAGAATAGTCTACATACGTTTTAGAAATAGCAGGTACATTTGTACCTTCCTGATGCGTCAGGTTTGATAAAGAGAATCCTAATAATGCACTGTAATAGTCAATATTCATGTTATTACCTCCTGTAGTCATAAGACAGTAGTCTACACCTGTTCTTAATCCTTTTGTTTTGAAAGCATAGTTTGAAGAATAGGTTCCCGGCACACTGTTTACAACAGCAGCTACCTGTGCTTCATAATTTGTCTCATCCTCAAGGTTGTTCAGGACCACTGAATTTGTTGTGCTTGTTGCATTAGACCAGGCAGTAGTTCCTACTTTTCTGTAATTGATCAGGTAAGTAGCTCCCGGAACGTTATTCCATGAAACTCTTGCTGTTGTTTTGAAGATTTCCGCATCTAAAGCGCTAACCCCTGTAGGAGCAGCGGTAGAAGATGTAGGAGCAGTACCTACAGTAATGGCAGGAGATACAGCATAGAATATGCTGTTTAAAGCTGATATTCTTAGTTTAACAGCCCCTGTAAGGTTACCTGGCATTTGTACCGCATAGCTTCCTGTATTAGGAGTAGATGCTACTAAATCTGTCCATGTATTTCCGTTATTTGTTGTATAATCTATTTTTACGTTGGCAACATTGTAAGGTGCTGCATTGGTATTAGCTACATCCCAGTAAATTGTATTGGAAACGTTATTATACAACACTGAAGCAGAGGTAAGGCCATTAAATTTGAATGGTCCGTCATTTCCTACGGTAATATTAACTTCATCAGAAGAAAGCATTGGTCGCTGAGCATTAGCATCTCTAACGGTTAATGCATATTTAAGTACTCTTGGAATATATGAAACGGTTTCCCAGTTCGCTTTGTCAGTTAGCACTCCGTTCATAACACTGGATAATCTAGGGAAATATCTTATTCCGCTTGCTGTACCTTCTACTGATCTCGACATTGCTCCTTCAGCATTGTATCCCCAGCCACTATCTCCGGAAATAGAACTTGTGTCTCCAACACTGTCATTTTGTTCCCATGTATAGTTTAGTGCATCTGCATCTGTTGCTGAAGCCTGAAGGTAATAAGCTGTTCCTTTAGGAATGGTGTAAGGTGTAAGAGCAGAAATTACCGGCGGTGTATTAACAGTAATGTTCTGAGATGTTCCACATGTAGTTTTCCCTTCCAGATTCGTCATGATCTGGTCAATAGATTTATAATGGAAATAAGCGTTGGAATGATCCTGAAGATTATCCTGCGTAATTCCTGCATATCCCATAATTGTTGTTCCTCCTCCTGGCTCAACATTGGCACCTGAACTTTCTGTGCTGTTTGAGAAAGTATGATTTCCTCCCAACTGGTGTCCCATTTCATGAGCAACATAGTCTATATCGAAATTATCACCGCTTGGAATCCCGTCTTGAGGGGAAGTATATCCTGATCCTTTTCCTCTTGGATTATTAGTTGTAGGGTTCACACAGATACAGCCGATACAGCCTGCATTTCCGCCACCGCCTGTAGCTCCGAATAAGTGACCAATATCATAACCAGCATTTGTTACCTGCTGTGTTAATGTCTGTTGTAACTGTAGGTTCCAGTTCCCCATCTCATCAGAATTTGAATAAGGATCAGATGCTGCATTGGTATAAATAAGGTTAGGAAGATCCAATACATTCAGCTGAATTCCGAAATCTTTCTGGAACACCCCGTTCACACGAGTCATTGTATTATTGATCTGAGCTACCGCTCCTGCAGCTCCCCCGAAATATGTCGTATATTCTCCTGTAACAGACAGTGCAAGCCTGTATGTTCTGAATTTAGTACTAGAAGGCCTGTTGGTCATTCCCAGGTTAGAAAGTTTTTTTTTCCCGTGGGCCTCTAAAGTTTTTATATCAAGTTGTCTATCTTCTGTTGAGCAGTCAAATCCGTGCTCACCTGATGTTTTGTTGGTCTTATAAAAAACACCGTATGTCTGCTTGTTTACAGATATTGGTTCAATAAACTGAAATACTCCGTCTTTGATAATCATTGACTGCATTTCAGCAGGTGAAGTACTTAAGGTTAAATATTTGGAAGGATCATCAACCCCTACTCCCATATATGAGCCTAACTGATATCTATCTGCCAAAGATTTTTCCAATACAGGATTGCTGTAAACGGCAAATTTTTCAATCTTTCCTTCTGCTGTTGGTAAAGAAATAATAACCGGTGTAGCTCCTTTTCCAGTTTCTACAGCATCTTTAAGAATATTTCTAAGAGACTGTAAATCTACTCTGTACGAGTATTTAACATCTACCTCTTTTCTGATCTCAGAGGTTTTTTGTGAGGCGGGTTCCCATCTCTGCGCATTAAAACTGGTAAGACCAGCAGCTAATGCACAAACTAGTAGAATTCTTTTTTTCATAACTTTTCTAACTGAATAGAATTAATAATTTTTAAATATCCAGCACAAAAGTAACGAATACCCTCAACATAGAATTAAAAAAAGTGGATAATTTTAATAAAACTATCCACTTTAATTATTTTTACTCTAATTAAGTTTATTTTTTGATTCCCATCTCAAATAAAGCAAAAGAGATAAGATCGGCATTTTCGCCAATCACCTGTTCAGTTGATCTTCCTGCACCGTGGCCTGCATTTTTCTCAATTCTTAGCAGAATAGGGTTTTTACATCCCTGTTTTTCCTGAAGTTCGGCACCGAATTTGAAAGAGTGCGCAGGAACCACTCTGTCATCATGATCGCTGGTGATAATCATTGTTGATGGATAGCAGGTTCCTTTTTTCACGTTGTGTACCGGAGAATAAGACTTAAGATATTCGAACATTTCTTTGTTATCTTCTGCAGTTCCGTAATCATATGACCAGCCCGCTCCTGCTGTAAATTTATTGTATCTCAGCATATCCAGAACACCTACTCCCGGAAAAGCAACTTTCGCCAGATCAGGACGCATGGTCATGGTAGCCCCTACCAGAAGCCCTCCGTTTGACCTTCCGGAAAGTGCCATATATTCTTTGGAAGTATAGCCTTTGCTCTGAAGATATTCTCCTGCGGCAATAAAATCTTCAAAAACATTTTTCTTCTGCATTTTGGTACCTGCATCATGCCATTTTTTACCATATTCACCGCCACCGCGGATATTTGGAACAGCATAAATACCTCCGTTTTCCATCCAGATAGCATTTACTACGGAGAAGGCGGGCTGAAGGCTGATATTGAATCCTCCATAAGAATAAAGAATGGTTGGATTTTTACCGTCAAGCTTTGTTCCTTTTTTATAATTAATCATCATCGGAACTTTTGTTCCGTCCTTTGAAGTGTAGAAAACCTGTTCTGAAACGTAATTATCCGGGTTGAACTTCACTTTAGGTTTTTGATAGACTTCTGATTTTCCTGTATCAGCATTGAATTTATAGGTTGTTCCCGGTGTAATATAGTTGCTGAAAGAGAAATAAAGCTCTTTTTCTGTTTCTTTACCTCCGAAACCTCCTACATTTCCTTTCCCGGGAAGCGTAATTTCCCTTACCAGTTTTCCGGTTTTGTCGAATTGTTTTACCTGATCAATGGCATCAATCATATAGGTTGCAAAGAAATACCCGCCACCGGAAGAGATCCCTAATACATTTTCTGTCTGCGGAATTACGTCTTTCCAGGTTTCAGGAGCCGGATTTTTGATACTGGTTTTTACCAGTCGCATATTTGGAGCGTCCTTATCGGTAAAAATGAAAAGATCATCGCCTTGTGTATCCACGATATTGGCATTGATATCAAATCCTTTTACAATCTGTACAAAATCGCCGCCTTTTTTAAGATCTTTAATATAAAGCTCGTTTCCATTGGTTGCATTAGCTGCTGAAATGATCAGGTATCTCTGGTCTTCAGACACGCCTGCTCCTAAATATCTTCTCGGAGTTTTATCTCCTCCGAAAATTAACTTGTCTTCAGACTGCTTGGTTCCCAGTTTGTGAAAGAATACTTTATGCTTATCCGTCATTCCGGAAAGTACAGTTCCCTCTTTCGGTTTGTCATAACTTGAATAATAGAAGCCTTCATCGCCCTGCCATGAAATTCCGCTGAATTTTACATCTACCAGGGTCTCGTCGATCTGCTTTTTAGAAACAGCATCAATGATGATGATCTTATTCCAGTCACTTCCGCCTTCAGAAATAGAATAAGCCGCAAGGTTTCCTTTTTTGTTGAATGACAGCTGTGAAAGTGAGGTAGTTCCTTTATCAGAAAATTTGTTAGGATCTAAAAATATCTCTGTTGCTTTTGTCTTATTATGTGTTCTGTAAAGGATAGACTGCGCCTGAAGCCCGTCATTTTTATAATAATAGGTATAATCGCCTTCTTTGAAAGGCGCTGAAATTTTTTCGTAGTTCCAGATGTCTCTCAGCTGGTCTTTGATCTTATTTCTGAAAGGAATTTTAGAAAGATAACTTTCGCTGTAGGCTACTTCTTCATCCACCCATTTTTTGGTAGCATCCGAATCGTTTTCCAGATCTCTGAACGGATCGGAAACTACGCTGCCAAAATAGGTATCTGTCTGGCTTCCTTTTAATGCTTTAGGATAATTCATTTTTTGAGAATAAAAAGATGCTGAAAACAGAACTCCAGCAGTTAATAAGATTGGTTTAAAATTCATGTCGAACGATTTTCTCAAAAATACGTAAAGTATATGAAATAAAAAAAGCCCCGAAATCAGGACTTTCAAACATTATTTTTATAGTGGCTAAGAGCCGAAACTCTCGAAATAAAAATCAGTAAGAGAAGTTACAATTTCATCAGGGCTTCCGTTCCAGTAATAAATTTTCCCGCCTTCTGTAAGCTGATACAGGTTGAACTGAAGCTCCGTTGTTACTTCCTTGTCTGCATTTTTGAAGCTCTGAACGCTTTCCGTCAAATATTTCTTCAATTCTTCAGCTTTAATTTTCTTGGGATCCCCGGAAGGGCCTTCAGGCATTTTAGCAGGAACCTTAAAGCTTACGGCATAGGTAACCTCAGCTATTTTCTGATCTTCCACATATTCATTCTGGACAATCTTCACTTCTTTAACGGTAACTTTTCCATTTTTGAAATTATCCATCATAGCCGTGAAATAGTTCTCTGCTTCTTTTCTGCTGGAATCTTCAGCCGATTTTGAAAACGCGGATAAAAATCCGTCAACACTTGTTTTCAGGGTTTCCGCAGAAACTGTTTTAAAATCTACCTGATAGGCTTCCTGTCCTTCTACGGTTGGTTTCAGATATTCATTTAATTTGCTGAGTACAGCAGGATCATTTTTAACGAAAGTCCCGAAGTACATTTCAAATACTTCTGCCGGTTTCTTTACCTCAGCCTGGGCCATCAGATTCTGGCCTACCAAAGCCAGCACCCACAATAAAACAATTTTAAAATTCTTCATATTCATTTAAGTGACTCATGTTTTATGCAAAAAAAAGCTCCTGATGAACAAGAGCTTTCTATATTGTTGTTTATAAATTTTCTTCCTCACCTTTCATCTTCTCTGCATTTTCCGCCATGATCACGGCATCGATCATTTCGGAAATATCTCCGTTCATATAGGCATCCAGATTATACATAGATTTGTTGATTCTATGATCTGTTACCCTTCCCTGAGGATAGTTATACGTTTTGATTTTTGCAGAACGGTCTCCGGTAGATACCATTGTTTTTCTCTGTGCAGCAATATCTCCCTGAACTTCCTGAAGTTTGATGTCATATAGTTTAGCACGAAGCATTTCCATCGCCAGTTCACGGTTAGCCAGCTGGGAACGTGCCTGCTGACAGACAACCACTAGTCCAGAAGGCTTGTGGGTAAGCTGTACTTTGGTTTCAACCTTGTTTACGTTCTGACCTCCGGCTCCTCCTGAACGGGAAGTCTGCATTTCGATATCCGCAGGGTTGATCTCAACATCCACTTCTTCCGCTTCCGGAAGCACTGCAATGGTAATTGCCGAGGTATGCACTCTTCCCTGAGATTCTGTTTCCGGTACACGCTGTACACGGTGAACTCCTGATTCAAACTTCATGATTCCGTACACCCCTTCTCCTTCTACTTTCATGATTAATTCCTTGTAGCCTTTTGCCGCTTCATTGGAATCTGTCACTTCATGTCTCCATCCTTTTGCTTTGAAATACATGGTATACATTCTGTAGATATCTTCTACGAAAATAGCTGCTTCATCCCCCCCTGTTCCGGCACGTAATTCTACAATTACGTTTTTGTCATCAGCAGGATCTTTCGGGATCAGTAAAACTTTCAGTTCTTCTTCAAGGGCCGGAATTTTAGCCTGAGCTTCCAGTTTTTCTTCTTTTGCAAGATCTACCAGATCTCTGTCTGACCCGTCAGCAATAATCTCTTCAGATTCCTCAATGGCATCCAAAGCTCCTTTGTACTGATCATACACTTTTACAATTTTCCCTAAATCGCTGTATTCTTTGTTCAAAGAAGAATATTTTTTCTGGTCTGAAATAACATCAGGCTGTATAATAAGGTCCGCAACCTCATTATATCTTTGTTTTATAGCTTCTAATTTTGGAATTAATGATTTAGACATTGTAGATTTTTTGAGAGTGCAAAGATAAGAATTATTAATTCAATTTAAAACCCCTTTAGTTTTCTGATTTAGAAAGTCTTCGGTCCAGCAAATACAAAACAATTCCCAAGGCCACAATTCCCAACCCTATGAGGCTCTCTCTTGGGTTATGAACCAATGTAAAATAAAGGATATAAAGACTGAACAGAAGAAAAACCGTTGGAAAAATATAAAAAAGACTGGATTTAAAGATTTTCCGCTGTTCTTTTTTAAGGAAAAAAACAGTAGAAACGGACAGGCTGGCAAACAGCTGAAGGATAAAGGCGGTATAGACAAATATTTCTTTAAAGCTGCCTGTGAGAATAATTACGGCTGCAATGCCTGCATGTGCGAAAATCGCACGTACCGGAATTCTTTTTGCATTTGTAACGGCAAGGGACTTCCATAAATGATTTTCTTTAGCGAAGGCCTGTGTCAGCCTTGAACCTACCCACAGATAGCCGCTGATGGTGGCAATCAGCTGAAGGGCAATAAAGATATTGACAATTTTCCCAAAGCTGCCTCCAAGCATATTCCGGGCTGCCTCACCCGTCACATCTTCTTTTCCAGCCAACTGACCTACCGGGGCATGTTTCAACATGATGAAATTTACAAGAAGATAGCTCACCGTTACAAAGAGGGTTCCCAGAATCAAAGATTTGGGAAGGTTCCGGTGGACGTCTTTTATTTCTCCTGCGATGTACGAAGCAGAGTTCCATCCGGTGTAGGAATAGGTAACAAAAACCAGGGATGTTGCAAAAGCAGGAAGTGCAATCTCACTCTGCCAGCTGCTATCAAAATTTAAACTATTTCCTGCCGGAGAATCTGAAATAAAAATACCCAGACTAATAAGAACAGTAATAAAAATAATCTTGATGAAAGTAAAAAAGTTATGAAAACGGCTTGAAGTTTTCAAACTGAATGATAAGCTTAAGGCCACAAGAAAGATTATCCCGATTGCAAAGCCATTTCCGAAAGAATCATTAAATACTGAAAGATATTTTGACATGGCAAGCGCTGCCAGAGCAACAGGAGAAGAGAATCCGATAATTAAAGAAATCCAGCTTACCAGATACCCGAATACAGGATGGTATGTTTCTTTAAGATAGATATAGTCTCCTCCGTTTCCTTTGAAATAAGCTCCCAGCTCAGCATAACAAAATGCCCCGAACAATGCCAGTATTCCACCGATAATCCACAGAAGAAAAATGCTGTATGTATTGGTAATATCAGACAACTGGAAACCTAAAGTCGTAAATATTCCTGTTCCTATCATATTAGAAACGACAATGGCGGCCGCTGTTTTCCAGCCTATCTTGTGCAAACTTGTATTCATTCTGTTAAAAATAATATTTCCCTAAGAATCTCTTTTGAAGCTAATTTTACTGAACTGTACCAATATCTGATTTCTGGCATAACAATTTAAAAAAAGCAAACCTGCTGATCTGCAAATTTGCTTTTTATTTTACTTTATCATCATTTTCTGAATAGCCGTGCCCGTTTCTGATTTCAAATGAACCAGATAGGTTCCTACGGGATAAGCTGTTTTCAGTTCGTAAGTTCCGTTTTCATTCATCAACTTAAATGAATCCATTTTTTTACCGCTCATATCGTAGATGATAATTTCTCCGTTTTTTACTTTATGATAGATGAATTTTGCCGTACCGTTTTTCACAGGATTATCTGCAACCTGTAAAGACAGTTTATGAGCAGCGTTCTCATCTTTCACAGAAAGAGATCCCGAATAATTTCCGAAAATCCTGAATTCTCCTGGTTGCAGCGTAATCGGAGCTGTTGTGGAAGCAATATTGGAAACCGTATTATCCATCAGGTTCTGCCACTGGCCGGTGTAAGGAAAATAAGGGACTACATTTTGAGCTGATGTAGCAAAATTAGCCAGAACCACAACGTTTTTCATCCCATTAATAGAATTATCATAAACATAAATTCTTGTAATCAGTCCATTAGGATCGTTTGACAGATTGTTTGATTCTACGGTGTATGTTTTTGATTTGAACACCGGATGGGCATTTCTTATGCTGATGATTTTAGCCCAGGTATCATATACTGATTTCCTGTTGGTATTAGTATCATATCCCAGGGTAAAAGCAATGGGTTTTTCATCTGTTCTGCAACCACTGTTGATACTTCCGTCTGCACATCTGTTGATGCTGAACTCGTATCCAAGCTCACCAAACTGCCAGATCATTTTCGGACCGGGAATGGTAAAGAATGTGGCACCGAAAGTTTTCATTCTGTCCAGGGCTGTATTAAGGTTCTTAACATCATAAGTTCCTTCAGCAGCACCATATGCCAGGTTTTTAAACATCAACCGCTCCTCATCATGGCTTTCTCCGTATCCTACAGCATGCATATCTGTAAACCCGTGAAGCGTATGATTCATTCTGTCAAAATTGCTGTTTTCCTTATAGCCCATTGTATTCTGGTTGTAAGGATCAGTCTGTTTATTCCAAAGCAGCACTCCTTTTCCTTCAGAGGTTCTGTAGTTTGCCCATTGCTGCTCTTCAGCATCTGTTCCCAGGTGCTCAAATATCATATAAGAATTAGGATCGGCTGCCCACTGCCTGTCTGCATAGTATTTCATAATGTCCACCCTGTCCTGCTGATAGGAGTTGGTACAGGCTTCATCATTTTCAGAGCAGCTTTGGGTAAAGCCTTTTGTTAAATCCCAGCGGAAACCGTCAATTTTATATTCTGACAACCATTGCTGCAGGCATCTTTCAACGTAATATTTCGTTGACGAGCTTGTATGGTTGAAGTCGTTAAATACATTATAGGAATGTTTCGGAACCTGGTTGAAATAAGGATTATTGGCTGCTATATCTCCATATCCGTCTCCATCAGGATCAATATTCCAAAGTCTGGCTAAAGGGGAACGGCCTGTGGCATGATTAAAAGCAATATCCAGAATCACGGCAATCCCGTTCTGATGGCACAGATCCACAAACTCCTTGAATTTTTCAGGGGTTCCATAAGCTTTATCTAAAGCATAATGAAAAGAGGTATTGTAGCCCCATGAAAGATTTCCTTCAAACTCCATGACAGGAAGCAGTTCAACAGCATTGATGTTCAGCCCTTTCAGATAGGAAATTTTATTAATCAGCGACTGCCAGTTTTTCTCCTGGGTAAAATCTCTCAGCAGCAATTCATACACTACCAGATCTTCTTTAGCCGGTCTCTGGAAGTTGTTTACCTGCCAGTTATAAGGCGTTTGCCCTGTTTTAAACATAGAAACTTCAAAATCCTGTCCGGCAGGAAACGGAGGCAGATTCGGATAAGTGGCAGCAGAGATCCACTGGTCATCGTAGGAAGACAATATTTGTGGAGAAAAAGGATCTGCTACTTTTTTCAGGTCATTGGTTCTGTACTGGAAAGTATAGAGCTGCTGAGGAGTCAGCCCAACAATTTCCATCCAGTAAAGATCCGGGTTAGCAGTATCTCTTTTCATTAAATACGAATCATTCACCGTCCAGTTATTAAAATTTCCGATCACATGTACAAAGTTTTTATGAGGAGCATAAAGTGCAAGGCCCACTCTTGTCTGGTCAGTAGGATGGTAATTGATTCCCTGTCTGATCCAGCCTGGGACGGCCTCCGAAATTACGTTTCTCGGAACCTGAAGTGTAAAGTTCACTTTTTTGGAGTTGGATGCAGCATCTGTTGCTGTCAGTTCCATCTGGGCATCTCCGGTTACGGTATAAGTATAAGCATAAGACTGTGAAGGAACCGTGACAGAATTCACAACGGATCCATTGGCCTTTAGTTCAAAGGTTGCATTAACATTTGTTGTCGCGGTAATATTGATGGTATTTCCCGCCGGTACCGAAGTAAGGCTGTTGGGTGCAGGATTCGTCAGGCTGATGTTCAAGACGCCGACATTGACAAAAATATCCGGAGAAGTTTGATGAGCCCCTGTTTTATCTTTTAATAAAAATCCAAATCTTCCGATTCCCGTTCTTGCAAAAAAAGCAGTTGGCGTAAAGGTTAAAGAATAAGAATCTGTTGCAGCATTATAATTCAGCTTATTTGATTCGTTGGAATTATTCCAGCTGCCATTGGTTGGGCAGTCCTGGCTGTTCTGATAGTTTGTATCAAACGACCACGTCCATATGTATACTTCATGATTGGCAATTCCCCAAGAGGACTCATCAATCTGATCTCCCGGAACCGTTAAGGTAACTGCATCTGTTTCATTAAACGGACTGGGAGTAATGGTATAGTTAATCTGCCCAAAAACCAGTCTCACAATGAACAGAAAAACAATAGAATATAATTTTTTCATATCTTATTTTTTATCGAATATAGGATATTTTTTTTCTGTTATATCATTTTCTATGAAAGCAATTTCAAAAATATTTCGGTTTTCGGGGAAAAAAATCAATCAAAAAAGGCCCATGAAAATTTTCATGAGCCTTCCAATAAAAGTAATTGTAATGAACTAATTTTTCCTTATTTATATCAGGCATCTGAGCTTCAAACCTGCTTACAAAGTCCTTTATTGATCAATCAAAGTAGGTGAATGTTAATTTTTAATCACTTTTTTAGAAAGGCGCTGTCCGTTCTTTAAGATTAATTCTATTATATAATTTCCATTGGGAAGGTCATTCATATTGATCTGGTTGCCGGAAAAAGATATATTTATTTTCTGTCCTGTCATATTGAACACATTCACGCTTTCCATGAGAGTGTCTGCTTTAATAGTGAGGATATTTTTTACAGGATTCGGATAAATTCCCACCGCATCTTTTCTTAGGGTTTCCGATATTCCCAGCACAGGTCCTGTTTTAATACATCTGACTGCTGCCCCCTGCCCTCTCGGAGCTCCTGCAGAAGCATTGGCAATTACTGTTCCTACATACAGATATTTTGCTCCGAGAGTGGAAGTATCAGAACTCCAGAAATATCCGCGCTGTCCCACAAACGTAAATCCTCCGTTTCCTGAGTTTCTGTATCCTGATGCCGGTAATTTAAGATGACTGTTATAGGCACTTGTCGGGTTATTGATATTTTCCGCTCCTGCAACCATCTCCCATTCCGACTGTGTAGGCATCTGCCATCCGGGCCCTACAGCCTTGCACGGATCTATTCCCCTGCCCGGCGTTACATTTCCCAAATCAGAAGCATTCCATTGATCCCCGCCCTGGAATTCTGCCCACCATACAGGATCTCCGGCTATATAAGAGCTGCTTCCTGCCAGCCCAGAAGGAAAATTTTCATCCGGCGCAGCCATAATTACTGAGCTCCTAAGCTGGTGACCGTCATCCCATCTTCCCCATTGGAAAAGATCACCGTATGAGGCCGCATCTGCTTTATCTACGGCTACCTGCGAACTTCCAAGGTTCTGCTGCAACCAGATCTTACCATCATTACCTCTCACTGTAGTATAGGTCACCTGCTGGCCCTGATAGGTAAAAGTTACGCAGCCTGTATCTCCCGGAGTATTTCCGGGATCTGTATTATTACAGTCTTTTGATGTAAGTGAAGCCTGCTGCCCATATGCAAAGCTTCCAAGAGTTATTAAAGCCACTAAACACCTCCCTGCCTTATGCATTACAAAATATAAATATTGAATCATCTTTATTATTATTTTTAATTATTCTAAATTTAATTTAATTTTGCACAAAAGTAATTTACCTGATTAATCCTGAGTTATCATTTCCGAACTTTTTGTTATCGTGTAAAGCTTTTACTTAAAAAATGTACCTATCCCGTAAACCTGTTTCATATGAAAGATGAGCCTGACAGTGGATTAATTTTCAGTTCAGGAGATATAAAAATCATCATGCATGAGAACCTCCGCTCTGAAATATTCCTAAAATCTGATATGAGTGAGAGCAGAAAAAACTTTAATCTTCTTTTTATGCTCAGTCCTGCTATTCGTCTGGAAGCCAAAGACTGTGCGGCCAATTTGCTATTCAGAAAAAACCAATACATTCTTTATTATTCATCCCATGAAAACACTGCTGAACTCCGGACAGAACATGAGGAAGGATTAAAATTCGTGCAGATCCAAATTAATTATCAATATATATTCAACCTGATAGAACCTGATTCCAGTAAAGAAAATGCTTCTATTCTGGAGAATATGGTCCGCAATTATTATGTTTTCCTCTATCAAAAAACTCCCCCCGAAATGACCGTAGAGATGCGTATGATCCTGAATGAGATCATTATGTATTCTAAAAAAGGAGTAATGCAGAAGCTATTTGTAGAAGCCAAGATCATCAAGCTTCTGATGCTTATATTTGAACAGTTTAGTGAGAAAGACAAAGTGAATAACAGCTCTCTGATATCTTCTAAAGTCAGAGAGTTCATTGATGAAAATTATCATAAGAACATCCGTGCTGAAGAGATAGGAAGGCTAATGGGAATCAGCCAGAACAAAATACGGAAGGCATTTAAAGAACAATATCATATAACAGCAGCCCATTATATCCTGGAACTCAGAATGCTGAAAGCAAGGAAAATGATTATTAATGAAAATATTATGATCAAAGAAATCGCGATTGAGTGCGGATATGAATATGTACAGAACTTCACCCGGGCATTTAAAAAGAAGTTTGGGATTTCACCGGAAAATATGAGAAATGGAAGATAGTTGAGACCGTCAGTAGATTTGATACCACTAATTTCCAGGAAACAAAGAGGAAAAGCCAATGTATTGAATTGATGAAACGGGCATTTTAACTGACCTGACTTAGGTTTATCACACAAAAAAACCGCTTAATAAATTAAGCGGTTTATATATGTTGTTTTGCTTTGATATTACTTTTTCAGAATTCAGGTGAAAAAGCAATGACAATCAATTAATGATGATGTCCGTGATCGTGGATGAAAGGTCCGTTCCCTTTAGGCTGACTGAAGATTACTTCTACGCCTTCCTGCTCATTAAGCTCTTTTCTTCTGATATCTTCAGGGTCAAAAGGTTTTACTTTTCCGAAATATTCTTTCAAACCTTCAGTTAACCACATTGGGATTACCAATCCGAAGAACATAAAGATACACCAGAATCCTACTAAGAACATAATTATAAAGAATACAGTCCAAAGGAACTGGTAGAACGGCCAAAATGCTGATAAAATCGTTATCATTTCTCTTAAAGATTTTAGGCAAAAATAGGACTTTTTATTTTTTTACACAAAAGATACAAGCCCTATTTTATAATTTATTTTAATTTTAAACTAATTAGTGAGCAAGATCTGCAAAGAAATCATTGCCTTTGTCATCTGTAATAATGAATGCCGGGAAGTCTTTTACCTCGATCTTTCTTACGGCCTCCATTCCTAATTCGGGAAAATCTACAACATCTACCGATACAATATTGTCTTTGGCAAGAATTGCAGCAGGACCGCCTATTGATCCAAGATAGAAACCTCCGTATTTACTGCATGCGTTGGTTACGTCTTTGCTTCTGTTTCCTTTGGCGAGCATAATCATGCTTCCACCATGGCTTTGGAATTCGTCTACATAAACATCCATTCTTCCTGCTGTGGTTGGTCCGAAACTTCCTGAAGCCATTCCTTCGGGAGTTTTTGCCGGCCCGGCATAATAGATCGGGTGATTTTTGAAATAATCAGGCATTGGCTTCCCGCTGTCAATGATTTCTTTAATTTTTGCGTGGGCAATATCTCTGGCAACGATCAGGGTTCCGTTTAATTTTAATCTTGTTTTGATAGGGTATTTTGAAAGCTCTGCCAGAATTTCAGGCATTGGCTTGTTCAGGTTTATTTCAACTGCTTCTTCTAAATGCGGCGGGGTTTCAGGCAGGAACCTCTTTGGATTTGTTTCCAGCTGTTCAAGGAAAATCCCGTCTTTAGTAATTTTACCTTTGATATTACGGTCTGCTGAACAGGAAACTCCCATTCCAACAGGGCATGAAGCAGCGTGGCGCGGAAGTCTGATTACTCTTACGTCATGGGTTAGATATTTCCCCCCAAACTGAGCTCCTATAGCACTTTCCTGGCAGATTTTCTGAACTTTTGCTTCCCATTCCAGGTCTCTGAATGCCTGCCCGGCCTCGTTTCCTTCTGTAGGAAGGTTATCATAGTACTTCGCAGATGCTTTTTTCACGGCTGCAAGGTTGGCTTCTGCTGAAGTTCCTCCGATGACCAATGCCAGATGATATGGCGGACATGCGGCCGTTCCCAGGTCTGAAATTTTTTCTTTGATGAATTCTTCAAGAGATTTTTCGTTCAGAAGGGATTTTGTTTTCTGATATAAAAATGTTTTGTTAGCTGATCCCCCTCCTTTTGTTAAAAATAAGAATTCGTAATAGTTCCCTTTTTTAGCATAGATATCAATCTGCGCAGGAAGGTTTGATCCTGAGTTTTTTTCATCAAACATTGTTAAAGGAACCACCTGGGAATATCTCAGGTTTCTTTTCTGGTACGTATTAAAGATCCCTTTACTTAAAAACTCTCCATCTTCAACCCCTGTGTAAACATCTTCTCCTTTTTTTCCCATTACAATAGCTGTTCCTGTGTCCTGGCATGAAGGAAGAGCTCCTTCAACGGCTACCGCAGCATTCTGTAAAAGGTTATAGGCAACGAATCTGTCATTATCTGTAGCTTCAGGATCATCAATGATTCTTCTAAGACTTTCAAGGTGTGAGGAACGGAGCATGAACGATACATCTGCCATTGCTTCTTCTGCCAGAAGCTCCAGCCCCTTTGGATCAATGGTTAAGATTTCCCTGTCTCCCAGCTTTTCCACTTTCACATAATCTGATGTAAGTTTCTTGTACACCGTATCATCTTTCTGAATCGGATACGGATCCTGATATCTAAATTCCATATTTACTTTTTTCGAAAAATTTAAGTCGCGTAAAATTACGCAATGATATTTTCGTGGTCTTCAAACCATGAGTAAAATCAGTCATTTAAATCGATATTTATAATGATTATAAATTGCGGGGTTCTGAGTTAATAAGTAACTTTATAGAAATTAAATAATCAGTCACGAAATTCTTTTTAACAGTGGCTTAGCTAAACAGATTATAAAATTTCAATCACAATGAATTACAGAATAGAAAAAGACACGATGGGCGAGGTTCAGGTACCCGCAGACAAATTCTGGGGTGCGCAGACAGAACGTTCAAGGAACAATTTCAAAATCGGACCGGAAGGCTCCATGCCTCACGAAATCATTGATGCTTTTGCTTATCTGAAGAAGGCTGCGGCTTATACCAATGCGGAACTGGGTGTGCTTTCAGCAGAGAAAAGAGATAGGATTGCTAAAGTATGTGATGAGATTCTGGAAGGAAAACTTAACGACCAGTTTCCTCTGGTAATCTGGCAGACAGGATCGGGGACGCAATCTAATATGAATGTCAATGAAGTCATTTCAAACCGTGCCCATGTGAACAACGGCGGGACTTTAGGAGACCCTTCTGAAATTCATCCGAATGATGATGTAAACAAATCACAATCTTCCAACGACACCTATCCGACAGCGATGCACATTGCTGCGTATAAAAAAGTAGTGGAAGTTACTATTCCTGCTGTTGAAAAGCTTAAAAATACCATTTCTGCCAAAGCGGAAGCATTCAAAGACATTGTAAAGATCGGAAGAACACACCTGATGGATGCCACTCCGCTTACTTTGGGACAGGAGTTTTCGGGATATGCTGCACAGCTTGAATTTGGGTTAAGGGCTTTAAAAAATACGCTACCTCATCTTTCAGAGCTTGCATTAGGTGGTACGGCTGTCGGTACAGGTCTGAATACCCCTAAAGGTTATGACGTAAAAGTAGCTGAATATATTGCCCGATTTACGAACCACCCTTTTGTAACTGCTGAAAATAAATTTGAGGCACTCGCGGCTCATGATGCGATTGTAGAATCTCATGGTGCTTTAAAGCAGCTGGCGGTTTCTTTATTCAAAATTGCTCAGGATATAAGGCTTCTTGCTTCAGGCCCACGTTCAGGAATCGGGGAAATCCTTATTCCTGAAAATGAACCGGGTTCATCCATTATGCCGGGAAAGGTAAACCCTACGCAAAATGAAGCGATGACGATGGTTTGTGCCCAGGTGTTAGGAAATGACACAACAATTTCTTTTGCCGGAACCCAGGGGAATTATGAACTGAATGTTTTCAAACCGGTAATGGCTTATAATTTCCTCCAGTCTGCCCAGCTGATTGCTGATGCCTGTATCTCATTCAACGATCATTGTGCTGTGGGCATTGAGCCGAACCGAGAGAGAATTAAAGAACTGGTAGATAAATCCTTAATGCTCGTTACTGCATTGAATACGCATATTGGTTATGAAAATGCCGCTAAAATCGCTAAAACAGCCCATAAGAACGGTACTACCCTGAAAGAGGAAGCTATAAACCTCGGGCTTTTAACTGCTGAGCAGTTTGACGAATGGGTAAAACCTGAAGATATGGTTGGCAGCCTGAAATAAAACAAAGACCTATTTTAAACAGGTCTTGCTATTCAATAACATAAAAACCTCAGAAATTCTGAGGTTTTGCTATTAAAATAATTGGTGAATGAATGGCCGGAAGCCGGAAGTTATTATTTAACCGATAATTCTGTATCAAAATATTTTTTTCAATAGCTCTAAAAATCAATAAAGCCGGATTGTTTTTCTTAAGGCCGCACTGACTTCCCTTTCCCGGTTTCCATTCTGTGTATATGAATGGTTACGTTTTTACCACCAAAGTCCTACTCCGAAAACCAGAGCTTTATCATTTTCAAAGCGGTTATCTTTAAAGAAATTTCCGAAATCTTTTTTCACGAAAATACTGAAGTCATTGTAGGAAACAGTGAACTGTCCGCCATAGATAAAAGGGTTAACCTGATAATTTTCTCTTTCACGCTGGCTGATCCCGTCTCCTTTGATGATATTGTTGGTAGACATTTTTATCCCGCCATACACATTTGCTCCTATTTTCAGCCCTTTATGATAATCTCTGTACTGAACATCCATTCCGGCATTTTTCAGCTTAGAAAAGTTATATTGTATTCCTAATGGCATTACGATGTATCCGGTTCTCAGCTTGCTTTTGCTTAAGCCTTTCTCATAATTCGCAAGATATACATCTGAATTTCCGTCTTTAGTAAAAAACATGTTATTATCCATGCTCAATGTTCTCCAGGAAAACCCGAGCCCCGAAATCAATCCCCAGGCACTGGTTCTGCTGAACTGATAATTGAATTTAAGGCCAAATTCAAAGTTTCCGGCATATCCTAAGTTTTTATCAAGACTGTTATCTGCCTTGTTATTCGTAAGATTCATAATTCCGTAGGAAATATATCCCCCGACATCTTTTGTAGGACGGAATTTCTTCAGCAGCTTTTCTTTGAATTCTTCTTTTGAAGTTATATCAGAATTTAATAGGGAGTATTTTACCTGCTTCTGAATCACCATATCCAGATCAAAACCAAGATCCTCAATCTTCTGATCTATTTTTTCTGAATAACGGTCTGCAATCACTGCTTTCTGTTTGTCAAATTCAGATCTTTCAAGGTTTTTATTCTGAAGCTCCAGCAGTTCGGCTTCCATATTCTTTTTTTCTTCCTGGATGATCGCATCTATTTTTCGGGCGTATTCATCAACTTTTTCCTTTACGATAGGGCTTACTTCGTTATCTTCTTTTGACGGAATGTTAAAAGTCAGTGTCTTTTTTTGCGCATATGCGGAGCCGGATAACAGGCACAGGAATCCCATCAGGATAAATTTCTTGATCATATTATTAAGTTTTATTGTTAAAAAAGGGTTATTTTCCGTTCAGGTCTATAGAAGCAACGTTGCTTTGCTTGGTTTTCTGAATAACATCTTTATGCTCAACGGAGAAAAGCAGGGTTGAAGGATCTACATATCTTTTCTTTTTTCCGGGAATCTTTAAAGAATCTTCTGCTTTCGCTATGATTTTTTCCACAGGAATTTGCGGGATAGCCGGAGCGATTACAGGAGCATTTTGCTTCACAGAAAGCGTTTTTATGTCTTCCGCCAATGCTTTTGAGGCAGGAATTTCTTTGATAATTTCAACAGGTCTGTTATTTTCCTGAATGATATTCTTTTCTTTTTCTGCAAAAGCAGGTGCTGTTTCTTTATTAAAGTCTGCAGGTGTTTCTTTTTGAATCTGCTCAGGCTTTACCTTGGTTATATTAGCTTCCGGACTTACTTTTTCCTTATTAAAAAAGAGAACGAATCCCAAACCGAAAGCAAGAATCACACAGGCTGCCGCCAGAATCCGGTTCATCTTAAATTTTGAGGGAGCTGCTGCCGTCTGTATTTCAATCTCAGCCCAAAGATCTCTTGAAGGTGCAATCTCTCTTTCCCCGATCTGCTTTTTGATGCGTTGGTCTAAATTATCTCTGAGTGTGTTCATTTTTCATTGTTTTTTCTTGTTGAAGATAAAGTACTCTTAACTTCTCTTTGGCCCGAAACAGCTGGGTTTTGCTTACAGAAACCGAGATCTTCAGGGTTTCGGAAATTTCCTGATGCGAAAAGCCTTCCAGAACATACAGGTTGAAAACCATCCTGTAGGCATCCGGGAGCTGGTCTAAAAGGTCCTGGGCATTGAAATCGAAGACCGGTTGTTCGTCATGCGTTTCAATCAGGGCTGCAGGGTTTACATCATCAATATAAAAAACCGTTTTGTGGCTTTTGATAAAGTTGAGACATTCATTCACTACAATTCTTCTTGCCCAGCCTTCAAGGTTTCCGTCACCCCGGAAAGTTTCAATGTGCTTAAAAATCTTACAGAAAGCTTTGATTACACAGTCTTCTGCCTGATACAGATCACTTACATAGCTTTTTGCCGTACTCAGAAATTTTTTCACATGCTGCTCATAAAAAATTTTTTGAGCAGCCGGCTCCTGTTTTTTCAGGCGGCTTAGCAAATCTTCTTTTTTATTTCCGAACAAAAGCTTCATGATTAATCTGTTTCTATTATAAAGACAACAAAAGTTTAGAAAGGTTACACAAAAAAATATTTTTTTTTAAAAAATATAAAGGGGTAATAAAAAAGACAGAAATAACTTCTGTCTTATGATTATCCTGAAAAATCATCCAGCATATTTCTGGTAGGAACAAAGAAAAGTGTTCCTGTAACTGCTGTACTGAAATCCAGTATCCTGTCGTAATTACCCGGAGGGTCTCCGATGAACATATTGGTCAGCATTCTTTTGGTGGTACTGAATGTGCTGGCATAGGAAATAAAATAGGTTCCGAATTCATTGGAAGAAGGACTCCCAAATGGCATATTATCTCTTACAATCTTAAGTTCTTCTCCGTTTTCACCTTCAATATTAGCCAGTGCAATATGTGAGTTGGAAGGCTTTACATCATCGGACATTTCGATATCATTTTCCTTGGATCTCCCGATCACCTTTTCCTGTTCCTGTATGGATAAGCTTTTCCAGGCATCCATATTATGAATGTATTTCTGAACGAAAAGGTAGCTTCCTCCTTTATACTGAAGATCCTCATCCCCAACTTTTGCAAAAAAATCTCTGTCATCACCATGCGGATTTTCTGTACCGTCTACAAACCCAAGAATAGAACGGGCATCCCAATATTTAAATCCATGGATTTCCAGGATACTTTCTGCAACGGAACTGAGAAGCTTTGAGATCTCTACAGCCATATCAAAAATAAGGCTTTTATTATCCGCTCTCAGATGAAAATGAAGGTCTCCCGATGTGGAAACTGCAGTATGCTTTACTCCTTTTATTTCTTCAAAAACAACCAGCTCTTTAGGAAGCGGCACAGGAAGTTCCAGCTTTTTCCACGCTTCAGCACCTATTCCCATGACACAGCTTACCCTGCTGTCCGGAAAGCGATTGAAGCCGGAGTTATTAAGATTGAGAACCAAAGCACAGAGCCGTTGAAAAACATCTTTCAGCTGCGGGCTGTCGTGAAGTTTCCAAACCATAAAAATCGTATTGCTGTTAGGGTAATCCGTAACGTTTTGTGATTCTATTCCCATGTTTTTCTTTATTTTTTAAGTGTGTCTTAAATTTAAGAAAATTATCAGATGTTTGTAAGGATTTTTCCGGTCACAGATCATGCAGATGCTAAACTTTTATGCCTTAACTTCGGTTTAAATAAAAAATCCTGATGAATATAATTTAAACAGACTCCTGAATCGGTGCCGGAAAAGACACCTGATCAGCAAAATACTGTTCCAGGTCTTTCAGGGTTTCCGGATTGGTTCTGATGTCTTTTACAAGCTGTCCCTTATTTACCACTACAATTCTGTTGCATACTTCCGTTGTATGGGAAAGGTCATGACTGGAAATCAGGAAAGTAACGCCGTCCTGCTTTGATAATTCTTTAATCAGGTTTTTAAGTTTGATCTGGGTAGACGGATCCAGGTTGGCAAAGGGTTCATCCAGAATAATGATTTCGGGATTTCCGATGATAGCTCCCACAATTCCCACTTTTTTCTGGTTTCCTTTAGACAGGTCACGCACATATTTTCCCGACTTTAAAATTTCACCGTTAAAAAGATCATGAAACTGTTTCAGAAATTCATCTACAGTGGCTTTATTCTGACCTCTCAGTTCACCGATAAAATAAAAATATTCTTCCGGAGTGAGGTATCCAATCAGAAATGTATCATCTACAAATGCCGAAACCTTGCTTTTCCACGCTTCGGATTCATTTACTTTAATCCCGTCAATACTTACGAAGCCTGTTGATGACTGAATAAGGTCCAGCATAAGGCTGAAAAGGGTTGTTTTGCCGGCTCCGTTATTTCCTACAAGTCCGAACGTTTCTCCTTTAGGAATTTCAAGATTCTCTATGTTAAGAACCGTTGCTGTTCCGTATGTTTTGGATAAATTATTTATAGTAATCATTGTATTAACCTTTATTTTTGAATGCGTCTATTGTACTGTATTTTTCTCTTTTATACTGCTTTACGATAATATTGAAAATTTTTTCTCTGATCAGGAAACCGACCAGTCCCAGAACTGCGATACTTATTACAGCTCCTGTCATCCCGAAAATATATTTTGACAATGCAAAAACGGCCATGGGAAGGAGCATCTTAGGGATCAGAAGCAGTAAGGCCTTAACACTAAAGCTGTTTTTCTGTCCAAATCTTTTTTCTTTCGAGTTAAGGTCGATCTGGGTCTTATTGAAAGCTCCGGACCAAAGGGTAAACTGGGAGTTAACCCCTATATTATAAATTCCCGCTGCTAAGAAAGTCACATAAATCTCCCATCCGAAATACACATAGGCAAGTGCCAGAATCACTGAAGCTGCAGTTACTATATTCATTAACCACCATTTTGCTTTTAAATATTCTTTATAAGGAACATTCAGGGTCATCATCAGCGGATAATAGGAACTGTCAAAAGCCGGAACACGCTGTCCGAACAGGAACTGAAATCCTCCGGTTACAAAGAGCCCCATAAACATCATCATCGCAGGAGTTTTATACAATGGTGACGAAAACATAAGCATTCCATAGAAAAGGAATAGAAAGCTGCCCAGAAGAATTCCTTTGGTCACTTTATTCCTTTTCAGCATTTTGATATCATTATTGATGAAAGTTCCAATTACACCGTATTTGTTCAGGAAAGCGATATTTTCTGTTCTTCCGACTTCTTTTTTAGCTTCAAGCCCCTGATCCAGATAAAATACTTTACGAACATGGTTGAAGCTTATTTTCCATAAAACCAAAAACAGAATTAATGGAATTATAACAAAATAAGGCTTCTCATATAGATTGTAAAACAATTTTTCAGACCAGGAAAGCACCGGAATAATATTGTAATACGCCAGTCCTGCTACAGCCAAAAAGATACATCCTATAACAATAGCAATGGTTTCTTTATCATTAAAGAGGATATTGATAAAGTTGTTCAGATAAAACAGCAGAGATATCCCGACCAGCCAGGCTAAAACACCAACCAAGCTGTATCCGTTAAACAATGCGATCCCGCAAAATGTGACGAAGAACAAAGAATTCAACCAGCTTAACGCAGAAAGAAATGTTTTCGTCAGCATATAATTAACCAAGGTATTCTTAGGGATATTAAGGGTAAGAAACGGCTTAATGTTCTGGGTAGGCATTTCCTGCCAGATGTACTTCATGATCAGATCTACCGCCCATGCCACAATTAAAAACCGGGAAACCATTTTTAAAGGGTCCTGATGTATTTCTTCCTGTATATAAAAGAAAGCGATGAATGCACCGCCTGCCAGGCAGAGCATAAAATAAGCAATCCC
Organism: Chryseobacterium indologenes; assembly: GCF_001295265.1. Taxonomy (GTDB): domain Bacteria; phylum Bacteroidota; class Bacteroidia; order Flavobacteriales; family Weeksellaceae; genus Chryseobacterium; species Chryseobacterium indologenes_A. The sequence goes on from NZ_LJOD01000005.1 coordinate 199,701, forward strand.
GATAAGCCGCAGGATCTTCATTGCAAGATTCACTCCTACAGAAGTACCGCGGAAAAAGCTTTTGATCTCCAGCTTAAGGAATTTTAGAAACATATCTTATTTTTTTACTTATTAGTAAATATAATACAGGATATGTTACAGAATTTTTCAGCCTATTAATTCTTTTGCCTGTGCCAGTGCGGCTTCCGTAATTTTACTTCCGGAAAGCAGCTGTGCAATTTCGTTCAGTTTTTCTTCTTCGCTTAAAGGCACAATAGTGGATTGGGTTTTCCCTGCAATATCCTGCTTAAGAACTTTATAGTTATTATTTCCTTTGGCAGCAACCTGGGCTAAGTGAGAGATAACAATCAGCTGCATATCCGCCGACATATCCCGCATCAGATTTCCGATCTCCTCAGCCACTTTTCCTGAAACTCCGGTATCAATCTCATCAAGAATAAGGGTAGGAAGCTCATCACTTTCTGCAATGATTTTTTTTACGGCAAGCATCACTCTCGATCTTTCCCCTCCTGAAATAGCGGTCTGAATCGGTTTTAAGGGAAAACCGGAATTGGCCTGGAACAATAGCTGGATACTTTCTTTTCCGAACAGGTTAAATTCCGGCACATCTTTCAGCTCAATATCTACTCTGGCTTTTTCAAGACCTAATTTTTTAAGAAGTCCTTCTGCTTTTGAGATAAAGACAGAAATGGTTTTTTTTCTGTTTTCAGACAGCTTTTCAGCCAGAGACTGAAGCGTTTTTTGTTTTTGGGAAATATTTTCTTCTATTTCTTCAATGGCTGCTTCCAATTCTGAGGCACCTTTCTGCTCTCCTGCCAGCTGGTCTCTGAGTTCAATCAGCTCATTAAGATCTGAAACGTTATGCTTAAGCAGCAACGCGTTAATTTTATTATTAAGATCGGTGAGAACAGCCAGATTTTCAGGGTTAATCTCTATTCTTTCAACTTCATGCTCAAGTTCGGAAATAATATCTTTAAGCTCTACGAAAGAGGTTTCCAGCCTTTCATTCAGTTCTGAAAAACTCCCTGAAACTTCTGCGATCCTGGACAGTTTGTTTTTAGCTTCATTAAAAAAAGAAAGAATTCCCACTTCTTCCTGATGGAACCGGGAAAGAATCTGCCCGATATTTTCAGAGATCATTCCTGCATTTTCCTGAATGGAGAGCTGGTTCTGCAGTTCTTCATAATCCACATCATCCAGCTTCAGTTCTTCAAGCTCATTCAGCAGGAACGTTTTATAATCACTTTCTTTCCTGTTTTCCAGAAGCTGGGACTGAAGTTTTTTCAGCTGGGTTTTCAGGCTCTGGAAGTCTGAATATTCATTCTGATATTCTTCAATCAGCGTTTTGTTCTCAGAAAGGCCATCAATAATTTTAAACTGGTATTCCGGGGTGAATAAATTAGAGGTTTCAAACTGGGAATGAATATCAATCAGCTGTGAAGACAGCTCTTTAAGGACATCAAGGGTAACCGGAACATCATTGATGAACGCTCTGGATTTCCCGGAAGGAAGTATCTCCCGTCTGATAATTGTCTGATGCTCATAATCCAGGTCATTTTCTATGAAGAATTTTTTGAACTGGTTATTTAAAGCGAATTCAGTTTCTACAATACTTTTTTCTTCCGCGCTGGAAATTGATTTTACATCTGCCCTTTCACCCAGAATGAGCCTGAGGGCTCCTAAGATAATAGATTTTCCGGCTCCTGTTTCTCCGGTAATTACCTGAAGTCCGTTATGCAGTGATACATCAAGTGTATCAATCAGGGCGAAATTTTTAATGTAAATTCTTGAAAGCATGGATAATCCGCGTTTTTATCAGATGTTAATATGGATTGTAAAAATAAGTTTTTTTAACGAAAACAGAAATGGCAGACGCCGATTAAATACGAGGTCTATACTTTTGAAATTTCAGTCAGCAGCTCATAGAAATCTTTGTACTGATACCCGAACGTTTCAGCATCTTCGTGATCCCAGCGAACCACAGTGTTATGATGATGGGTATCAAAGCACAATAATCCCCAGTCACTGTATAAGGCAAACGGAATGTATCCTTTATCAAAAAGAAGTTCTCTCGGGTAGGTATCGAATATCATTTCACGGAGAGATGCTTTCCAGGTGTTGATGGGATGCGGGCAAAAGGAAACTTCCGAGATCTGAAGTTCATAAAAATGTTTATATTTCAGGAATCTTTTAAAATCTTCGGGAAAAATAAATCCGATTTCTGCTTCAAATTCCTGAAGCTGGGCATCAGTTACCGTACTTTTAACGGGAAGCCAGAATTTCCATTCTTCATCAGGCTGATCCGGGGCAAGCATTGCCTCTTCAATATTACAGGGAAGCTGATTAGCTTCATTTTCTACCCAGCAATTAAGGGCTCTGTCAACAATCTCTTCAATCGTTTCTTTTACCATAATTTAATTCTTCCATTTACTCCATTTATTCTCAGTATATTTTGGAGAAAGGATCATCATCAGCTGTTTAAGATCATTCATTACAATTCCGCCGTTATTTCCGGAATTGAAAACATTGAAAATCTCGTCACTTTTATTGTCTATGAACAAATTGAAAAAATAGGCCTGCTGGAAAGAGTTTTCATACATTTTCAGCTGCATAAGCGCATCAAAGATCACTTTTTTCGCTGTGGTCTGATCCTGATTGAACAGATTATCTAGCCCGGCACGGTGGTAGCTGTATATGGTAGAGCGCAGCTGGCTCCAGTTCGGATTGATAATTTCGTTAATCAGAATGGTACGGCTTCTCGGTTCGTTGATGGTATTCCAGCCTTCGTAATTTCTGTTCTGGGAATTCTGTGCGATCTGCTGCGCTTTTGAAAACCATGGTGAGCCGCCCATAGACTGGAAGCTGTCTGCATCATACCCCAAGATCAGATATACATAAAAGCTAACCACATCAATCAGATTCTTTCCTGAAAATTGTCTTTCATTAAAAACAAGATTCTCATTTTCAACGTATTCAAAAGCAAATCTCTGATCCTGAAGATTAACCAGAGGTGATTCGTAGGAGGTATTGTAAACCGGGCGTACGGCCTGAATTACTATGCTTCCTTTATATCTGTTCCCATCTTTTTCTGCGATAACGATGGCAAAGTTGCATTTTATCTTTTCAAAGTTCTGAAGCTTTTTGCCGGTCCAGCTTGTGTTATTGACAAAATCCCTGAGACTTTTTTCCAGAGCTTTATAGGCCTGCTGGTTACTTCCTCCCAGCTGCTGGGAGTTGACCTGCACGGTAGCAAGCAGCTCCTGGGAAAAACTCAGTTGATATATAAAAAGCAGGAAAAATAGGCTTATGATTTTTTTCATTATCTATTAAAAATTGAGAACGGAAATTTATTAAAATTATTTTAAAAGTTGAGCCTCAACGAAATCCAGAATATCTCCGGCAACTTCATCTTTTGATTTAAGGCTGAATTCTTTCTTTTCCGTTTTGGTAAATATTTTAATTTTATTGGTATCGTTTTTAAAGCCTGCGCCCTCATCACGAAGTGAATTCAGAACAATCATATCCAAATTCTTTTTTTCAAGCTTTCCTTTGGCGTTTTCTTCTTCATTCTGGGTTTCCAGAGCAAAGCCTACCAAAAACTGATGGGTCTTTTTCTCACCCATTGTTTTAAGGATATCGGGGTTCTTTATCAGCTCAATCGTCAGGCTCTCATCATTCTTTTTGATTTTCTCCCTGGCAATTTCTTTCGGGGCATAATCTGCTACGGCAGCGCTGGCAATCCCGATGTCCACTCCTTCATAAAACTCAAAAACTTTGGCCAGCATTTCTCTGGCTGAAGTCACTTTATGCAGTTCAATAGTTTTGTCATGGATAACCTGTGTGCTTGGTCCGGAGATCAGAATAACTTTTGCTCCGCGTTTTGAAGCCTCTTCAGCTAAGGAAAAGCCCATTTTCCCGGACGAATGATTCCCAATGAACCTTACCGGATCAATGGCTTCATAGGTCGGTCCTGCGGTAATAAGCACTGTTTTCCCTTCAAGGCTTTTGGTTTTTCCCGAATAAGTAAAAAAGTTTTCTACGGTATTAGCAATGGTTTCCGGCTCTGCCATTCTTCCCTGCCCAACCAGTCCGCTGGCCAGTTCCCCACTTTCTGCAGGAATAATTTTATGACCATAATTTTCTGCCAGTTCAAGGTTTTTGCTGGTGGAAGGATGTGCATACATATCGAGATCCATCGCCGGAGCAATGAATACCGGGCATTTCGCAGACATATAGGTGGCAATAACCAGGTTATCACACATTCCGTGGATCATTTTTGACAGGGTGTTGGCTGTACATGGGGCCACAATCATAACATCTGCCCATAAGGCGAGCTCCACATGGCTGTTCCAGTTTCCGTTATCACCGTAAAAATCTGAATAAACAGGTTTTTTGGAAAGGGTGGAAAGGCTTAATTTCGTGACGAAATGTTCTGCATCGGGGGTCATGATCACCTGAACTTCGGCCCCTTTTTTAATAAAATCCCTGATCAGGAAATGGATTTTATAGGCTGCAATTCCTCCAGAAACAGCGATAAGTATCTTTTTACCGGAAATACTCATTTAGTTTTAATTTTTTTGAATGACTAAATTACTTATTTTTTCGCACAAAGACGGCTTATCGAAAGACAAAGGTCATAAAAGAACAGAATTCCTTTATGACCTTCATATATAAAAAACACAAATGACTATTTTCTGTCTTCTGTTTTTCTGAAATAGATATCGTCGTTTAACCACTCTTCAATAGCAATTGAAGTCGGCTTTGGAAGTTTTTCGTAATGCTTGGAGATCTCAATCTGCTCTCTGTTTTCGAAAACTTCTTCCAATGTAGAATTGTGAACAGCGAACTCATCAAGTTTATTGTGAAGTTCCGTACGGATTTCCGCATTGATCTGCTCTGCTCTCTTTCCCATGATAACAATAGCTTCATAGATTGAGCCTACTTTATCTTCAATCTTATCTTTATCGTAAGTAATCGTATTTACTTCTGCTTTTGTATCTTTTACACTCATTTTGAGAAAATTATTTTATTTTAAGATGGCAAATTTACGAATTATCTTTGAATTTTGAAAGTCGCTGCCGGCGGAGGGGTTTGAAGTGCCGCACTATCCCTCTGGATCTGCATTGCTTTCTTTTCATTACTGATCTGATCTTTGATCTGCTGATCGGTTTTATTCTTTGCAGCCAGCTTCTCAGCTTCTCTTTTCTGCTTTTCCGTCATTGCTGCAATTCTCGCTTCAGTCTGTTTTTTCACAACAGCAAAATTCTGTTTTTCTTTTTCCAGTTTTCCTCTCAGGTCTACTGCTGTTTTAGAATATTCTGTATTGGGAAGTTCCTTTTCTACCATTTTAGTGTAAGAAAGGGCACTTTCAATACGTTCGTCCTTAAGATCATAAATAGATTTTGTAGCCAGTTCGTAACGGGACTTCATGATATAATCATAAATCTTCGGACGAAGTTTTGTACTTGGGAAATCTTCCAGAACATTATCTAAGGCTACATTTGCGGCTTTATAGTCACCCATTTTAAAATACTGTCTTGCATTTTCATAGGCTTTGAATTCTAATTTATAGGACAATTCATCAATAAGCTGCCCGATATTTTTAGATCTTTCCGAATTAGGGTAATTGTTCAGGAATTCCTGTAATTCATTGATGGCCGTTTCGGTAGTAGACTGATCCAGGTTATAATCCATTGATCCTTCATAATAGCATAAAGCAGACATATAAGAAGCTTCTTCTGCTCTTGGATCTTTAGAAAAGTTTACGGCAAAGTTCTTAAACTGATGTCCGGCCAGCTTATAGTTTTTATCATAATAGTTGGCATAAGCAGTATTGAAACCTACGTTAGGAAAATCATCCGTTCCTGCAACAAGGTTAGTCAGTCTGTCGTAAAGGGCTAATGCATTCTTCCACTTCTTTTTGGCGAAGTTTTCATTGGCTGCTTTTAAGATAAAATTCTTATCAGCACTTCTCATGGCTCTTTCCTGCTGGCTTACACATGATGAAATCACTGCTACGGCAAAAAAGCCTAAAATATATTTTTTCATATAAAAAATTCAACAGTTTTCGGATTATACAGCCGATTTACTAATTTGCAAAAATATAACTTTTTTGCCAATAGATTTTTTTTTATGAATATTTAACGTAATTTTAGTCTGCTGCGTATCCTAAAATGGCAAAAACACTGAGTAAAAGATTCATTCTTACTTTTTTCTCTGCTTCTTTGGCATAGGCATCTTCATTTTTGCTGGGCACATAAAGTTCATAGAAATTTTTGTTCCGGATAACAAATAATGTGGAGCCGATGATCATGGTAAGGATATCTTCGGGTTTTGGGGTAAAGGTAAATACTCCTGAAGCTACTCCTTTTTTGATAACCTCATCCAGTTTTTTCACAAAAAGCTGATAGAAATCCAGTAATTCGTCTTTTAAATTATCGGTATGTCTTAGTTCCTGGGTTACAAAGCCATGGAAATAGTTGTATTTGAACAGTTGGGAAACAATATATTTGATCATTTCACGCATTTGCATCTCCGGTTTTCCTTCTTTGATAGTATCTGCAAATTCCGAAAAATTTTCTCTGGTCTTCAGCACTCTGTACTGATAGAGATAAGACATCATTTTTTCTTTGGAACCAAAGTAATAGGAAATCATCGCTACATTGATGTTTGCCTTGGAACAGATGTCTCTTACAGAAGTTCCTTCGTATCCTTTTTTTGCGATCAGTTCCTCGGCAATGTCCAGTATGTGAATCTGTTTTTCTGTAAATTTTTTTCTCATTGAGATGCTCTTTGAGTAAAGTTAAGAAATTTTTAACAGATTTATAAACGTTCGTTTAATAATTTTAAATTAATTTTCTGGATAATTGTATTTTTGTGGATGAAGTTTTTTGATTTTCACCACCATAAGGAAAGTGTTACGTACGGGATCTACAATCTGGATCCGGGCACGCCTCCTAAGAATAATCTTTATTCAGCAGGGATCCACCCTAAGGATATTGATGCAGGTTCTATGGAAAATCAGTTCAGGTGGCTGGAATCCTCTATTTCTGAAAACTGTTTTGCCATAGGGGAATGCGGACTGGACTCTATGGTACCGGTTCCACAAAAAATCCAGGAAAAAGTATTTTTAAGACAGATTTATTTATCCAATGAGATCAGAAAACCCCTTATTATTCATTGTGTAAGAAAATTTTACGAGGTGATTTCTTTTAAAAAGAAGGCGGAACAGGCGATGATTATTCATGGTTTTAATAAAAAGAGACCCATTGCAGAAGATCTGTTGGCCAGGAATTTTTATCTGAGTTTTGGAAAAGCTGTTTTGTATCAATTATCTTTGCAGGATATTTTAAAGGCTGTTCCACTGGACAAGCTCTTTTTAGAGACTGACAATGATGATTTTGCTATTGAAGATCTCTATCAGAAAGTCTCTGAAATAAAAGGAGTTTCACCGGAAACGCTGAATGAACAAATTTTAGAAAATTTATACACAATAAAAAATGGATAAATACTGGCTGGAAAGAACGGAACTTCTGATTAAGGAAGCTGGATTGGAAAAACTCAATAAAGCCAATGTTCTGGTTGTAGGGCTGGGAGGCGTAGGATCTTTTGCTGCAGAATTTCTGGTGAGAGCCGGTATCGGGAATATGACAGCCGTAGACGGAGATACCGTAGATATTACCAATATCAACAGACAGCTTCCTGCTCTTCATTCTACTGTAGGAATGCATAAAGTAGATGTGGTGGCTGAAAGGCTGCTGGACATCAATCCTAAGCTTAATCTGATCAAGATCAACGAATTTCTTAATCCTGAAAGAATGGATGAAGTGCTTGATTCGGGCAAATTTGATTATGTTCTTGACTGCATCGACAGTGTAACGCCGAAATTGTGCCTGATTAAAGCAGCCAGAAAAAGAAAGATCAAGATCATCAGCTCTATGGGAGCAGGTGGAAAAACTGATCCAAGTAAGGTCATGGTAAGGGATATCAGCAAAACACAAAACTGTTATCTAGCCAAGCAGGTAAGAAAGAGACTGAAAAAAGAAAAAATCAATAAAGGGTTCAGATGTGTCTTCTCTAATGAACTTCAGCAGGAGGAAAGCCTGAAAATGACAGATGGAAGCAACTTTAAGAGATCATTTTACGGTACCATCAGTTTTATTCCTGCTATTTTCGGTTTATATGCCGCCGCCGAAGTGATCAACTATTTAGTGAAACAAGATTAATGCAGCAATTTAACTATCCCAAAGCAGAAAAACTCAAAAAAAATACTGAGATCTCTTTACTTTTTGACAAAGGTAAATGGAAAAGCTGTGGCCCTCTCAGAATCATTATCCTGAAAGATAAGCCCGGACAGCCTGTAGAACATACGCGAGTGGGTGTTTCTGTCTCTAAAAGGTATTTTAAAAAAGCTGTACACAGAAACCGCATAAAACGTCTCTTAAGGGAGTGCTATCGCCTGAATAAGGATTTATTTAAAAGTTCTTTCGGTGAAAAAACAATTGCTATGCTTTTTTGGGCTTCCAATGAGATGCCTCCAAAATTCCAGGATGTTCAGGCCGGCTTTATCAAACTGTGCCAGATGCAGAAGAAGTCTTCTTAATTGACCGTTAAATCCTTCGGGTATAAAAGTTTTGGAGAAACAAAGCCTTTCTGTGTAATCATTAGCCAGCCATTTCATTGATTATTTCTTTACCATACAACAGATTATCACAATTTATGCTCCGGTTTTTGTAACTTAGGGAAAACAAATTAATATGTTAGACAATATTCCTTATTTTCCTTACATTCTCAGTGCTTTTATCGGTATTGGTCTTGCAGCAGCAACCGGTTTCAGAGTATTTCTCCCGATGTTTGCAGTTAGTCTCGCGTCCTACCTTCACTGGATTCCAATGAATGAAAATTTCGAATGGCTTTCCGGACTTCCTGCTCTGATTACAACCGGTATTGCTACCGTTGCAGAGATTTTAGCGTATTATATTCCGTTTGTGGATCATCTTCTGGATACGATATCTGTTCCTATGGCTACGGTGGCAGGATCTATATTATTTGCCAGCCAGTTTGCAGATCTGGGAACATTTCCGCAGTGGGCGCTTGCATTAATTGCAGGTGGAGGAACAGCAGCAACCATCAGTTCGGGTTTTGCCGGAATCCGGGCAGCTTCTACGGCAACAACGGGCGGGCTGGGAAATTCTGTTGTGGGAACTACTGAAACAGCAGGCGCAGGGATTATGTCTATATTGGCAATGGCCGCTCCTTTTGTTGCTGCAATCTGTGCGGTAATCCTTATTATTCTGGTTGTTATTTATGGCCGGAAAGCATGGCGGAAGCTGAAGAAAACAAGTACAGAGCCTTAGCTTCCGGTACATCTCAGATCTGATGAAGGATCATCTTCGGTAATTAACAGCCGGATTTTTTCTGCTTCTTCAGATAATTTCAGCTGGCAATAGTAGGTAAACAACTTGCTTAAAAGCCTCCTGTTATGGTCAGGAATCAGTTCTTCATACTTTTTCAGAACATTAAGAGCTTCTTTTTTTCTATTGAGCATAAGAAGGTATGCTGCAGATCTTAAAAATAATACCGTTTTTTCTGAAGGAACTAAAAATTCTTCTCCGTTATCATCTTTGGCGGTTTCAAAGATTTTTTCCTGAACTGTATTTCCGAAGTCTCTCCCTATTTTATTGATTTCCGACAAAGCTTTTTCGTTCTGGCTTGTAATGATGAATATCTGAATTTTCAGATTTTTATATGCTATCTTATCAAAATCGGATAAATCCTTGTTTTTCTCTGCTGTATGGATGATATCCAGTGCTTCGGTATATTTTTTCAATGAAAATAAAATCTGAGCCTTATTGAAAAGAGCGAGTGAATGATCCGGATCTGAAGCCAGTACATTGTTATAAATCTTTAATGCTTCCAAAGTCTTTCCCTCTGAAGTTAGGCCGGCAGCCCGGTTCAGCATTTCATCATGGTTTTCCTGAGTGGTCTTTTTCCCGGTGAGATATTCTGTAATCAACGGAATAAATTCTTTTGTCATTTCCTGATAATACGTGAGATATTCTGCATCAGTTTTAGACTGTGGCTTTCCACCAGACAGAAACTTATCAAAAGACTGAGCTGTTATTTCAACATCAAAACTTCCTTTATTATAGACAGCCACAACGGAAATGGAAAAGTTACGGTATTTATCTTTTGTTTTGTTAATCTTATCAAAAAATGCAGACCCTTTTATTTCCTTAAAGGATTTAAAAGACGACCCGGTAGATAGCCACCCATTATTTATCAACACTTTTGCCTGCGGCATTTCATTTAACCTGGTAATCGCTGCTTCCTCGCTTAAATGCTTTACAGGAAGTACTGTGGTATATTTTAGTGTGCTGACAGGGAATTCTTCGTCAAGCCTGACCTGGGCTGATGAGGAGAAAAAACTCAGCAGGAAAACACATACCAGACGTATGATCATTATTTCCCGCTTTTAATATCATTCACATCCTTAATTCTAGCATCAAAATATTCTGCTTTCTCAGGATGCTTTTTCTTTAAAATCCCAAATGCTTTAATGGCTTTGCTGTACAGCTTCTGTTCTACATAGAGATTAGCCAGTGTTTCAGTCATCAGGTGCGAAATATCATCATTTCTTTCTTTAACAACATATGTGCTTTCTTCTTTTAACTGGCTGATTCTCGGATTGTTTTCGATGAATGTTTCGATGGCTTTTTCTTTGATCACCGTTTTTTCCTTTTCAATCTCTTCAGTTCTGTCAATTTTCAGCCAGCTCTGCCACGTATTGATAAAGCCGGGAACATTGCTGTCATGAACGACCTGAGCAGGCTGTTCCGGTTCTGTATTTTTTGCAGGCTCTTCTTCTTTTTTCTCCGCTTCATTTTTATTTTCACCTCCGGACCAACTGGAAATCCCTGAGCCGAAAAACGAAACACTCATTACCGGAGCTTCTTCCGGAGAAATTATTTCATGGTTTTCTTCTTCGTTATCAGCCTTTTCCAAAGCCTCTTTCTTATCATCCTGATTCACCTCCGCCTTTATAGCATTTTCAGCCACAGCGATTTCTTCTTTAGCATCTTCCTGCTCTTCTTTGGCAGTCTGAACAGCCTCAGGCTCTATATCCTCAGCTTTAACTTCCGGAGAAACGGTTTCTTTAGAGATCAGGGAATCAGGAACATGAGTATCTACACTCATTGGCTTCCATTCCGTATTGATTTCAGGCAATGTTTTTGGCTCTGGCTCTGCTGCCTCTTCCTCATGAGTCCCTATCGGTTGTTCAGGTTCCTGGTGCTCAGCAATATTTTCTACAGCAGCTTCTGCTTTGCGTTCTTCTTTGAATTTAGGCTCATCACTTCCTGTTGACCAGAAATGAAAATTCTGGGTTTCAGCAAAACTAATCTCATGATCTCCTGCTTCTGATTCAGTTTCTTCCGCTACATTTTCTGCTGCAGGTTTGGTTTCCTTCATTTTCTTCTCGACCTCTTCAATCAGACGTCTCATTTCTTCCTCATGCTTATTGATTGAAGGCTTAACAACAGCTTCTGCAGTTAGCATTTCTTCTGTATTGGCTGTCTGAATCTTCACATCAGACATGAAAGCCTCTGTTCCATGGAAACTTATTTCGGCTTCATCAGCCTGTTCTGTTTCGGGCTGAATTTCTTCTGCAATATGAACTTCTTTCTGATCAGTTTCCGGAGATAAAGGTTCTGCTTCATGGAAACTGGTATCATTCATCTCATTGATTTCTTCTGTTACCTCTTCTGAAGGTTGTTCTTCGCTGATGATCACTTCAGGTGTAAATACTGCCCCCATGTCCTCTTCTTCCGTTTGTTCTTTCTGCGTTTCGGAAGCATTCTCTTTTAATTCTTCAACAACTTCCTCATTAACAATTTCTTCCAAAGGCTCTACTTCATGAAAACTCAGATGATCTTCCTGAGCAACCTCTTCTTTTTCTGTTGTATCTGCAAGCTGGTCTTCATTCACAATTTCTTCAGGAGTGAATTCAGTATCTGCTTCCGGAATTTTAGCTGTATTTTCTTGTTCTTCCTGAATGGTTTCCTGAATAAGACTGATCGGTTTTGAAACCAATTCCGTTTTCTGGGTAACCAGTGTTCCGGACTCCAGAGTGGATTCAAGATCTATGGTTTCAGCCTGCTCTTCATTCAGGAAGTTTTCTTCTCCTTCAAACAGGATTCTGTTTCTTTCACCATTCACGTAGATATGGGTAACTTCCTGAGGAATGTTCAGCATACAGGCAGCTGTTTCGTCCTGCTTTTCTTCTGTTTTTTCAACAGGCTCTTCTCTCTTAATAGGAAAAGCTTTGTCTTTATAACCAAAACGTGCCGGTTTTGCTGCAGATTGTGAAGGCTGCTTCTCTTCAACAGTCTCAGCAGGTTTAGCATCCGGCCGGATCTTACCGTTGATCAGCTGATAAAGGATCTTTTTATCTGTGGTATATGCAGCAGTTGTGGAGAGTTCTTTCTGATAGTTTTCCTGATCATAAAGGTGAACTCCATATAAATGTAGTGCCCTGATGTTTTGAACATATGGAAAGGCATGAATTTCTTCTTTCAAAAGATTAAGGTCTTCTGACTGAATATTTTTCGGATTCTTTAATAATTCTAAAACTCTGGGATTCATTTTACCAATTCGCTACAATATCGTTAAATATCTTGTTAATAATTCTGTCTGTAACCACTTTTACCTGAGAGGCCTCAATTTCACTCTGGCTCAGGTTACTGTTAAAAACGGCTTCATCTGTATAGGCTCTGTCAAAGCTCAGCTCCGAATGAAGTTTATTTTCATAATGTACTTTTACGGTAATTGTCAGCTTACTCTGTGCCTGCTGAACAATACCTCCCGAAGGATTCTGCTGTGTATTTGAGCTGATGGTGGTAGGTGAGAAGCCATAATCTGAAATTTCACCTTCTACCAGGATATCCGGATTTGATTTGGTTCCTTTCAATGTAGTTCTCTGCAGAAACCGGTTCTGGATGTCTGTAGAAAACTGCTGGGAAAGGGTTGGATTTACCAGTGATGCATTGTTTGGAAATTCATTGATCTGAATCGTTTTTTCGTCCGTCAGTGAAGATCCGCCTGTAAATGAATAACACTGCTGAAACAGTGAAAGAATCACAAATCCGAATATTATTTTTAATTTACTCATACTGTTTTTTGATTTGGGCTCCCCAATATATTTTTAAAGGAAGCATATTTTATACAGATCCCAAGAGGTATTGTAAATAAAAGACCGATTCCGCATACAATAGCTCCTAACTGAGAAATAATTCCAACCACAATAGTGAACAGGAAAATCATAAAGAAGTTTCTTCTGGCCAGTTTCCAGGAAATTGAAAAGGCTTCTCTTACACTGGAAATTCTATATAACGAAATTAAAGGCTGGACAAAATACATCGATATTGCAACTACAAAAAGCAGAACAATAACGAGCAGAAACCAGATTCCCATTCCTCCTGCAAATAAAGCCGCACCGGTATCAGATAGCTGCCCATCTGATGCAGAAGCTGCAAACAGAATAGGAAGCAGTGATAGCTGAATCGGGATCATGATGATAAAGCATACAACAAAAAGAAGCAGGAACAGTTTCAGATAGGTCACAAAATCTGTAAAATCAAAAATATCCCCAGCCTGAACTTTCTGTCCTTCATCTACTTTTCTGCATATTTTATAAAAGTTTCCTAACGCCATCACTCCTAAAAAGGGAATAAGGCTCATCACAAAAAGGAGTAAGGTTGCTACTATAAATCCGCCAATATCTTTTTTAAAAAGATCTACACCTTCCGATATGAACTTTCCTATATTCATGTCATATCCATTGGTGGCCGTTACATCGAAATTCTTCATTTACTTGTTTTTTAGTTTTAGTCTTCCAGGTTATATTGTTTTATTTTTCTGTATAATGTTCTCTGTGAGATCCCCAGCTCATCTGCAGCTCTGTTCCTGCGTCCCTTATGCTTCTCCAGTGCCTTGATAATCAAATCTTTTTCATTATTCTGAAGGGACAGAGATTCCGGTCTGTTTTCTTCTACTTCAATATCCTCTATGTCTTCATAGCTATCTTCGGGAGCTGAAATAATAGACGGTGTCTGTACCACAGGATTTTTATCTTCAAAGTACAGCAGTGAACTCTGGTTTACCGGATTCTGCTGGGTTTCTGCGGCATAAATTCTGTTGATCAGGTTTTTCTCCTGATTGCTCAGGTCACCTGCACCTCTGTTCTTGATGAGCTCCGAAGTTAAGGATTTTAAATCATTAATATCATTTATCATATCAAAGAGAATTTTATACATGATTTCCCTTTCGTTTCCGAAATCGTTCTGCTTTTGGGCGGTCTGGTTATTTACTACCATCGGAAGGTGGCTTTCCATCGGAATATATTCGGCCAGTTTTTCTACCGTGATATTTCTGTTTCTTTCCACTACAGTCATCTGTTCTACCAGATTTCTTAACTGGCGGACATTTCCGGGAAAGGAATAGTTATCAATATAATGAACTGCGGCAGGATCTAATTCCAACTCCGGCATTCTGTATTTTTCTGCAAAATCGATGGCAAATTTTCTGAACAGCAGGTGAATATCTCCTTTTCTTTCTCTTAGAGGAGGCATATCAATCTGTACGGTATTTAAACGGTAGTACAAATCTTCACGGAATCGTCCATCGTGAATAGCTTTCATCATATTCACATTGGTAGCTGCCACGATTCTCACATTGGTTTTCTGTACCTGTGAGGAACCCACTTTCATGAATTCGCCACTTTCCAGAACTCTTAAAAGGCGCACCTGCGTCTGCAAAGGGAGTTCTCCTACCTCATCAAGGAAAATGGTACCGCCGTCTGCTACTTCAAAATATCCTTTTCTGGTAGCCGTTGCTCCGGTAAACGCTCCTTTTTCGTGTCCGAATAATTCGGAATCTATGGTTCCCTCGGGAATTGCTCCACAGTTCACCACAATGTATGGCTGGTGCTTTCTTTTTGATTCTGAATGAATGATTTTAGGAATAAATTCCTTTCCTACGCCGCTTTCTCCGATCACCAGTACGGAAATATCTGTAGGGGCTACCTGGATTGCTTTTTCCAAAGCCCTGTTCAAAGCGGGATAGTTTCCTATAATCCCGAAGCGGTTTTTTATGTTTTGTAACTCGTTGCTCATAAGTAAATGTTTGATTATTTGATTTAATACGGGGTTTACAGGACTTCCGTCTGCGTTCTGTAAACTTTGTTAAAATGATGGGTATAGGCGTCTTTGATGATTTTCCCTTCATCATATGTGTTCAATGCTAACACCTTTAAATCCAGATAATCTTTGTTTCTGATTTTAGAAACTTTACTTTTGAAATATATATTCTCGGCAAATTCGTATGCTTTGCTCTGTTTTTCGAAATTGGTTAAGGCCTGGTCATACCTGCCCAGCTCAAAATAGGTTACGCCAAGCTGGTAATGGCCATACAAGCCTTTGAAATAATTTTTGGAAGGCGAAAGATTTCCAATGTTACCGAAAGTTTTATCTTTCTCCTTCTGATCTGATTCCCTGTAAGACAACGCCCTTACAATGTTTAAATTGTAGTTGCTGTTTTTAGAGCGTCCGAGATCGTCGTAATCGTATTTCTTCAGCTCTTCAGGATCCTGAATAGCTTCATTATAATCTGTCAGAAACTCAATTCTGTACCAGCCTCTATAGCCTAGGTTTCTTTTGGGATCTAAAGCAACGGCTTGATTAATGAGTATTCTCCAGGTGACAAAATCTCCGTTTTTAAGATAAGGGACAGATTTTTCCTTGTAGGTATGAGAAAAATCCGGATACAGCTCAACGGCTTTATCAACTCCTTCCAGAGATGCACGGGAGACTTGTATGTCGGAATCCCAGCTGTATAACTCACAAGCTTTTTTGCAGTCCTCACCCTCTACTGCATTACAGCTTACCTGTGCAATAGTATTGGTGTAAACGATAAGTAACAAAAAGCTAAGGTAATACCTCTGAAACTTTTCCATTTTCAATTTTATAGGTTAAATACTGGTAGTAATCTACTTTAAAACCTTCTATTTCTTTAGGCAGCGATTCTTCCGGTGAACTGTAGCAGTTCCTTTTCCGGTTACGGGGTCAAATCCAGGTTTTTCAGATCCTGATTCATATGCTGTGCTCTGAACAGTCCTGTTTTCCTTTCACAATTTACTAAAAATATGACCGTAATAGCCGTTGCCTTTTTTTAAATTATTCTCCTATTCTCCCTAAAAGTGTGCCTTGAGTATTGTCATAAACAAAAACATCCACAATGTCACCAATTTTCTGCCCTTCCTGTTTATCAAATACACAAACTGCATTCTGGGAGTTTCTTCCCTTCCACTGATCTTTGTTCTTTTTGGAAATTCCTTCGATGAGGATCTGGTGTGTTCTTCCAACGTAAGATTTCATACGTTTTCTGGAAAGTTCACCCTGAAGCGCAATTACCTCAGCCAGACGTCTCTGCTTCACATCAGCAGGAATATTATCTTCCATTTTTTTGTGGGCAGGGGTTCCCGGTCTTTCTGAATAGGCAAACATATAACCGTAGTCATATTCTACTTCTCTCATCAGGCTCAGGGTATCCTGGTGATCTTCTTCGGTCTCATTACAGAACCCGACAATCATATCCTGGGAAAAAGCAATATCCGGCACAATTTCTTTTGCCTGTTTAATCAGATCCAGATATTCTTCACGGGTATGCTGTCTGTTCATGGCCTGAAGCATGTTATTGCTTCCGCTCTGTACCGGAAGGTGAACATATCTGCATATATTTTCATGCTTTGCAATCATTCTGAACACATCCAGACTCATATCCTGAGGATTGGAGGTAGAGAATCGTATTCTCATTTCAGGAACTGCTTTAGCCACTAAATCAAGCAGCTGCGCAAAGTTTACGGCTGTTGCTTTCTGCATTTCCGAAGCTTTGGCAAAATCTTTTTTAGGACCACCTCCATACCACAGATAAGAATCTACGTTCTGTCCTAAAAGGGTAATTTCTTTATATCCGTTTTCTGCAAGATTTTTACATTCTTCGATGATGGAGTGCGGATCACGGCTTCTTTCTCTTCCTCTGGTAAACGGAACCACACAGAAGGTACACATATTATCACAGCCTCTGGTTATGGTTACAAATGCAGTCACTCCATTTCCGCCTAAACGCACCGGGTTGATGTCTGCATAGGTTTCTTCTTTGGAAAGGATTACATTGATGGCATCTCTCCCGTCTTCTGTTTCCTGTAAAAGATTAGGAAGATCCCTGTAGGCGTCAGGCCCCACGACAAGATCAACCAATTGTTCTTCTTCCAGAAATTTAGTTTTCAGCCTTTCAGCCATGCACCCTAAAACACCAACGGTCATATTGGGTTTTTCTTTCTTCAGGTTTTTGAACTGGGAAAGACGCATTCTTACAGTCTGCTCCGCTTTTTCTCGGATAGAGCATGTATTCAGAAGGATAAGGTCTGCTTCTTCCACTTTCAGAGTGGTATTATACCCCTGCTCGTTTAGAATAGAGGCAACGATTTCAGAATCAGAGAAGTTCATCTGACAGCCATAGCTTTCTAAAAAGAGTTTTTTAGAATTTTCCGGTCTTTCAGCAATGGCAAAAGCTTCTCCCTGCTTTGTTTCGTCTATATATTTTTCCTGCACGGTAATCAAATTAAAGGTTCGGGACTCAAAATCAATGTCATTTCACATTCAATTTTAAATCCAAAACAGATTAGTCTGCAAAGATACAAAATATTGTGACAGAATGGCAGGGCTATCTTTCATTGAATATAATTGAAAATTTAACAGGAAAAGCAATCTTTTGTTTGATCGGAATGTTAGAATATAAAGCCGGCTTCCAAACTTTTTTCAATCTTGAAAGCGTTCTCATAAAATCTATATTAAAATTTTTATTGTCTATTGAAGGATAGATTCTCGGATTAACAATATGCCCTTCTTCATTTACATAAAACTCCAAATTAACCTCTCCATTAATATGATAATCCATAAAGAGCGCCTGAAAATTATCATGAAAGTCTTTATTAAACTTCTTTAGGCCACCAGGGTACCGGGAAGACAAAACAAAATCATCTGCATTATATCCAGCTTTATAATTGCTCATCAGGTCTTTAGGATAAAAGATGAATTCTGTAACAGCTCCAAGGGTATTTCCCTTGACTTCAGCAGGTTTCCATCCTTTAAGGTTTTTCAGAATTTCTATGGAAAGATCATAAGCACATTTATTTTTTGCAATATTCAGTGTATCACTATCTTTTACCAATTTAACACTTCCCAAGGCGGTTACAATAATCCTTGGCTGATAAATTTCTTTTCCATCACACTCATTTCTCTTATTATTAACCAGATATTCATGTGCATCTTTATAAAACCCGACTAAACCACCCTCATAAAAATCCTGTCCTTTAGGATAGTTTTCCAAAACATTCATTTGAGCATAAAAAGTCTGACACATTGCTGATATAAAAAACAGCATTATAAAGTATTTTTTCATCAAAAATTAATTTTTAAACCTGATTTTGTGTTTCTATTTGTTTTTTTAATTATCCTAATGGGTGAAATGTCAGGGATAATATGAAATATCCTATCCCGCATCATAGGTTTCTGTCGCAAAATTAACCTTAAAAATATATTTTGATTCTACGGATACTCCGTCTTTCATCGCGGGTTTCCATTTTCCTTTTACCTTTTTTAAGGCGTATTTCACATCATCAATAAACATTTCACCATTCTTGATCTTTGGAAGAACATCCAGACGGTCCATTTTACCGGTTTTATCAATATTAATCACAAAAGTTACGGTTCCGTCGATAGCATAGCTTTGAGCATCCACATAAGCGTGAAGCATATTCATAAACTGCTTTCTGAAGGCTTCATCGCCTCCTGGAAATTCGGCTCTTTGTGTGTAGGCTGTAGTTTCGGTTGGTATTGTATTTTGAGAGAAACCTTTAATTCCAATGAATAATAAAGGTAATAATAAAAGGTGTTTTTTCATCAGTAAATGGCTATTATAAATCTGTTCCGATAGAGGAGAAACTCATTTTAAGCTTAATCTGTGAAGTAACGGGCTGCCCGTTGCAAGAAGCCGGAATCCAATTCTTTTTAATTCTTCTTACCACATATTTCATATCATCAAAAAAATAGGTACTGTTGGCTACTTTGGGAGCACCTTCAATCTGCGTTACTTTTCCCGTCTGATCTACAGTCAGGGTAAAAGTAAAATCACCGTTCAGAACATAGAAATCCGAATTCAGATAATCATACATGTATTTCCTAAGGGTATCTTTGTAAACCACAACGCCGCCGTCAAATGCTGCGGGCTTGAAATCAGTACAGTTTTTGACAGCCACCTGTAAAAGCGGTTCTTTGATGTCTATTTTTAACAGATTTTTATTATTCTCGGTAATAAAATTATCGTCCCGTTCTTCAACATCCTGCTGTGCCCAGGTCAGATTGGCGGCAAGAAGCGCTATAAATACCATTAAAGCTTTCATAATATGATAAATTATTAAAATTACTTTAACAAAGGTAAATATTTAGTGCCTTTTTAAAAAAAGAAAAACTTCACACAAATGCGTGAAGTTTTCGGTTTTATTGTTTCCATGTGCTACAGTAATCCTTTAATATGCTTATAATTTGATTTTACCGTATCCAGGACTTCTTCCATTTTCCCACCCAGCATGAGCTGTGCCATTGATTTTGTCATTCCCAGCACCTGATCCAGCTCAACCTTCGGAGGAAGTGCCAGTGCATTGGGATTGGTGAATATATTAAGCAGATAAGGTCCTTCATAATCCAGACATTCACGGATTGCTCCTTCTACATCTTCAGGTCTGTGAACATTCTTTCCCGGATATCCCATCGCCTGGGCAACCATTGCGAAATCCGGATTAATCATATCTGTTTCGTTATCAGGCATTCCGCCCACTTCCATTTCCAGCTTTACCATTCCGAGGGTTCTGTTATTGAAAACAATGAGCTTTACAGGGAGTTTATACTGAAAAATAGTTGCCATATCTCCTAAAAGCATAGAAAGCCCGCCATCACCGCACATCGCAATGACCTGCCGGTCCGGATGAGCTAATGATGCGCCTATAGCCATTGGCATTGCATTGGCCATTGATCCGTGATTAAAGGAGCCCAGCATTTTCCGTTCTCCGGTTCCGGTAATGAATCTTGCGCCCCAGACACAGCACATCCCTGTATCTACTGTAAAAATAGCATTTCTGTCTGCCAACCGGTCTAAGGTATGGGCTACGTATTCCGGCTGTATGGCATTTTCTTTACCAAAATCTCTGACATAAGAAAGCTGATTTTCTTTTACTTTTTCATAAAATGCAAGCTGCTCATTAAGGAAATCCGTATTTGTTTTTTCCTGAAGGAGCGGTAGCAGGGCCTTAATGGTTTCTTTTACATCTCCGGCCAGTCCCAATTCCAACTTCGCCCGGCGGCCCAGTCTTTCGGGACTTTCGTCAATCTGGACAATCTTATTTTTAACGGGCATGAACTTCTGATAAGGAAAGTCTGTTCCAAGAAGAATCACCAGATCTGCCTCATGCATCGCATGATAGGCTGAAGGAAATCCCAGCAATCCCGTTAATCCCACTTCATTAGGATTATTCGGCTGAATATCCATTTTTCCACGGAAAGAATATCCTACAGGTGCTTTCAGCAGTTTTGAGAGTTCAATAACTTCTACATTAGCTTTTCCTGCTCCAACACCACCATATAATGTTACTTTTTTACTCTGGTTGATAAGATCTGCAAGCTGTTTCAGTTCATCATCCGAAGGCCGGATAACCGGATGGGTTCTGAATACCTGGGCTGATGTAGCTCCTTCTTCTGCATCCAGTTCGGAAACATCTCCAGGAAGACCGATTACCGCTACTCCTTTTTTCGAAATGGCGTGCTGAATGGCCGTCTGCATGATTCTCTGTACCTGCTCCGGTCTTGTAATCATCTGATTATAATGACTACAGTCATCAAACAATTTTATGGTATTGGTTTCCTGGAAATAGTCCATTCCCATTTCATCACTCGGGATTGTTGATGCAATCACCAACATGGGAACATGGGAACGGTGTGCATCATAAGCCCCGTTAATCAGGTGGACATGCCCCGGGCCGCAGCTTCCTGCACACACGGCAAAACCATCCAGTTCTGCTTCTGCAGCAGCGGCATAAGCTCCTACTTCTTCATGTCTTACGTGAATCCATTGGATACTGCTTTTTTTGACGGCTATGTTAAGATGGTTGAGACTGTCTCCAGTAACGGCGTAAATTCTTTTCACATTGGCATTTTCGAGCATTTCTACAATCTGCTCGGCTACATTTTTAGCCATAATTCAATATTTTTGGTGGTTGTTTTCGTTCTGCTATCTCTATCAAAATTAGGCAATAAATTCTAAACTGCCCGCCATTTGATATGAACATTAAGAGAAAGGATGAAAGTTATGCTAAGACGAGTAAATTCTGAAAAGAGTGCCAGATGCATTTAATTCCGGGGCCTGGCAACCGTTAAAAGGTATTAAAAAACTCCGCAAATTACTGCGGAGTCTGAATGATATATTTTTAATAAACCTAGATTACTTCGATCTGGTTTCTCAGCAGGTCTTCAAATTCGTCTCTTTTACGGATCAGATGGGCTTTTCCGTCTAAAAATAATACTTCAGCCGGCTTTAATCTTGAATTAAAGTTGGAGCTCATTTCAAAACCATAAGCTCCTGCATTATGAAAGGCAAGAATATCTCCTTCTCTTACTTCATTTAGTTTTCTGTCCCAAGCGAAAGTATCGGTTTCACAGATGTTTCCAACTACGGTATAAATTCTTTCGGCTCCCTTAGGATTGGAAAGGTTTTCAATCATATGGTAAGAATCATAGAACATGGGACGGATCAGGTGGTTGAATCCTGAATTCACCCCAACAAATACTGTTGCTGTGGTTTGTTTAATCACGTTTGCTTTCACTAAAAGATAGCCGCTTTTTCCTACCAGAAATTTTCCCGGTTCAAACCAAAGTTCAAATTTTCTTCCTGTTGATTTTGCAAATTCTAAAAGTACTTTTTCTACTTTTTTACCCAGCGTTTTCACATCTGTTTCCTCTTCACTATCCTGATAAGGAATTTTAAATCCGCTTCCCATATCCAGATATTTAAGATTCGGGAAATGCTCAGAAAGTTCAAGCATAATATCCAGCGCCTGAAGGAAAACTTCCGGATCTTTGATCTCGCTTCCCGTATGCATATGAAGACCTTCTACATTAAGGTTCGTGCTTTTCATTACTCTTTCAATATGGCGAAGCTGGTGGATAGAGATCCCGAACTTACTGTCAATGTGTCCTGTTGAAATTTTATAGTTTCCGCCTGCAAAAATATGCGGATTGATTCTTACAAAAATGGGATATGAATTCCCGAATTTATTTCCAAATTGCTCAAGAATAGAGATATTGTCAATATTGATATGTACACCATGCTGCATTGCTTCTTCAATTTCTGCAAGATCTACACAATTGGGGGTAAAAAGTATTTTTTCTTTAGGAAATCCTGCCTTCAATCCAAGCTTTACTTCATTTATTGACACACAGTCCAAAGAGGCCCCCAGGTTCTTGACATACTTCAGAATATTAATGTTCGTCAGCGCTTTAGCCGCATAAAAGAACTTTGTGTGTTTTAAAAAAGATGATGTAAGTTTTTCGTATTGAGTTTTAATAGATTCAGCATCGTAAACGTACACCGGTGTGCCATGTTCTCTGGCAATCTGTAGCAAATCTTTTGAATTCATAATTTCATTTTAACATAAAAAAAGGCAGATTCTTCGAAAAGAGTCTGCCGCATTAATTATTTTTTATGCAAGACAACCCTTTTAAATATTCCAAACCTTAGAGAACTTTACAGCTCCCTTTTTTCCGGTTTTTATTTGTTTAAAAATTTGCATTGCTTTTATTTATTTTTTTGCAAAAATACTATTTATTTTTCATTTGGAAGGTAATTGATTGGAAAAGCCATTCCTGCATATAAAATTACCTCTGTAAATTTTCCTGTTATTTTGGTAAAGGTAATGTCTCAAAGTCGCCACGAAGGAGTGCCAGCTGTAATTCATTATTTAAATCCACTGAAGAAAGCGGAAGATTAATTTTCAATTTAGCAAGCTTACTTAATGTCTGTATCTGCGTAAACAGCTCATAAAAACCATAGGACACCACTTTCCCGTTTTCAATGATCAAAAATAATTTTTCACCCAGTTTTCGGCCGGTACCCAGCCACAGCTCGTTTCTTTTTCTGAAATCTATTTTCTTTTTGAAAGCATTGACATCGTTGAACTCATCCTGGGAACTGATAAACTGTACCGCTTTTGTCCCTTGGGTGAATGACCTGAATTTTATGATTGGTTTTTCTGTTTTATTCAGTTTATTCTTTTCAACAACGTATTTGTTATTTCTGAAGTAAAGCCCGAAAGGCAGATTTTCTCTTTTCCTGATATTTTTGGAGTTAAGAATCAGCCTGGCAATAATATCTGTTCCTGTAAGTTCATAATTGATCTGCTCTACGTCCTTCTGAACCTGTTCCCATTTTTTAGACTTGGAATTAAAGACTTTTTTTGAGAATTTATTGATATCCTGAACATAATCTGAGAAAATAATTTTCCCCTCCTCATTTTGAAAATACACAAACCCCTTTTCATTAGGCAGGTCCTGTGTAAGTTCTTTAATCTTATTGATATAGCTTTTGGCATTAGACTCTTCATGTTGCTTCTGAATAATCTCATTTTCTGTATCCTTTGAAGCTAAAAGCTTGAAGAGTTCCAGCGTTGCCCTTGCATCTCCGTCTGCCCTGTGATGATTGGTAAGGGGAATTCCCAATGACTTAACCAGTTTCCCCAAAGAGTAGCTTACCTCATCGGGAATCAGTTTTTTAGCCAAAGGAATGGTATCTAAGGTATTGATCTTAAAATCATAGCCCAGCCTTTTGAATGACTGTCTCAGCATTCTGTAATCAAAATCGATATTGTGACCTACCAATGTTGTATTTTCGGTAATTTCTATGACTCTCTTGGCAATTTCATGGAATTTTGGTGCTGTTTTCACCATTTTAGGGGTGATACTTGTGAGTTTCTGTACGAAAGGAGTGATATCACTTTCCGGATTAACAAGAGATATAAACTGGTCAGTAATTTTCTGGCCATCATATCTGTAGATGGCAATGTCTATAATGCATTCATTTCTATAACCTGCACCATTACTTTCTATATCTATAATTGAATACATTGAATTTTCTTGCTATACTGTTGTTTTTTTAAGTTCAAATTAATAAATCCTGTCATGAAACAATCCCTCATAAGAACCCGCTCCAATTTCCATCTATGATCAATGGCAGCCCCGCTAAAATAACAAAAAATATGTCAAAAACAGTAAACCGTTCATTAATGCGAATTCCGGGCAGATTCAAATTGAAAAGATGAATAAACTAAAAAGCTGAGACTCTTCTTTCTAACAGTTATTTTTTATCGATATAAATTAAGTTTCACTATCTTCTTCTTCCTCCAAGCCCAAACATTCCGAGAATAGCTTTTGCACCTTCCCGCATCAGAGTACTGGTAAAAGTTCTTCCGGCTTTGCTCTGAAGTACCTGCTCAAACATCCCCGGTTCTTCTTTTACTGTCTTTGTTTTTTGTGTCGGAGCTGAATTCTGAACCGCCTGTTCCATTCTGCTGGTCAGCATCTCATAAGCTGATTCACGGTCTATAGCCTGTTCATATTTAGCAACCATGGCTGATCTTGAGGTTAGTTCCGAGATCTCAGCATCGTTCAGTACATCCATCCTGGATTCTGGTGAAATCAGATACGTGTGCACCAGCGGAGTCGGAATTCCCTTTTCATCAAGAGCTGTCACAAATGCTTCTCCTATTCCCAGGTTCTGTATCAGATTGGAGGCATTGTAGAACTCAGTAGTCGGATAATTTTCCACGGCTTTTGAAATCTCTTTCTTATCTTTTGCCGTAAAGCCCCGTAATGCATGCTGAATTTTAAGCCCCAGCTGTGACAATACATTTTCAGGCACATCTCCCGGAATCTGTGTAATGAAATAGATCCCTACTCCTTTGGAACGAATAAGCTTCACCATGGTTTCAATCTGGGACAAAAGTGCTTTTGAAGCTTCATCAAAGATAAGATGTGCTTCATCAATGAATAAAACAAGCTTAGGTTTTCCGCTGTCTCCTTCTTCCGGAAAAGTCATATAGATCTCTGCAAAAAGCGAAAGCATGAAAGTAGAAAACAGTTGAGGCTTATTCTGAATATCGGATACTCTTAGAATATTAACTACTCCTTTTCCGTCTCTTGTTTCAAGAAGATCATGTACATCAAAGCTCAGCTCACCAAAGAAGCTTGCAGCACCTTGTTGTTCCAGCGCAACGATTGATCTCAGAATAGCCCCTAAAGAAGCCGGAGCAATTGATCCGTAGTTCGCAGCAAGTTCAGCTTTACCCTGCGCATTGTCTGTAACATACTGAAGTACTTTTTTCAGGTCATTCAGATCAATCAGCGGAAGCCCTTTATCATCACAGTATTTGAATACGATAGACATAATACTCTGCTGGGTATCGTTCAGCTGAAGGATTTTGCTTAGTAAAACCGGGCCGAATTCGGTTACGGTAGCTCTTAACTTCACGCCTTTTCCTCCTGAGATGCTCATCAGTTCCACCGGAAATGCCTGCGGATTGTAGGGAAGCTGTGTTTTTGCATACCGTTCCTCAATAACAGGATTCATTTGGCCAGCTTCTGCAATCCCTGAAAAGTCACCTTTTATATCCAGAACTAAAGAAGGAATTCCTGCATGGGAAAGCTGTTCAGCAAAAACCTGCAGTGTTTTGGTTTTACCTGTTCCGGTAGCACCTGCGATAAGTCCGTGCCTGTTAATAGTCTTTAAAGGAATCGTAACATTCACTTCAGTAACGACTTCCCCGTCCAGCATTCCTTTTCCTAATATAATATGTTCTCCTTTCGGAGTATATCTTGCATTCAGTTCTTCAATAAATTGTGCTTTATCTGCCATTTGTTCTTTTTTTAACATATAAATATAAAAGTTTTTATAAAATATTCAGTCATTAAAATAATATTCCGGAAAAACCGGAGCTAATATTTTCAGAAATGCATTTTCAGGCGATGTCATCTGCAAATTTTAAACCATGCAAATAAAAAAACAGGAATAAAATACCCAATGTCCGGACAATACGCAAATATTTTCATTTACCGGACATGACAAAAAACAGCCTGCCAAACCGTCATTCTTTTACACCCTTTTTTACCTGAAAATAAAGGACTTTACAGCTGAAAAGACACGAAATATTGACAGAAACTATCATCCGGATTTAACATTTCATTTACATTTCATCTAATACTTTGTATCTTTATCTAAAATTTTAAAAAGACCCTCATGAAAATTGAACAAATATATACGGGCTGTCTGGCTCAGGGAGCTTATTATATTGTATCAGAAAACGAAGCTGCTATTATAGATCCGCTCAGAGAGGTAAAGCCTTACCTTGACCGTCTGGAGAAAGACAATGTTACCTTAAAATATATTTTTGAAACGCATTTTCACGCTGATTTTGTTTCAGGCCACCTGGACCTGAGCAAAAAAACAGGTGCGCCTATCGTATACGGTCCGACTGCCCAGCCTGAATTTGAGGCTGTCATTGCTGAAGACAACCAGATCTTCGAGATCGGAAAAATAAAAATAAAGGTTCTTCATACTCCGGGACACACCATGGAAAGTTCTACCTTCCTTCTGATTGATGAAAACGGGACTGAGACTGCTATTTTCACCGGGGACACTTTATTTCTGGGGGATGTGGGAAGACCTGACCTTGCCCAAAAAGCAACCAGTCTTACCCAGGAAGATCTTGCCGGAATTTTATATGACAGTCTTCAGAGTAAAATTATGCCCCTGGATGACAGCATAACGGTTTATCCTGCACACGGTGCGGGTTCTGCCTGTGGAAAAAATATGCAGAAAGAAACCGTAGATATTTTAGGAAATCAGAAAAGAACCAATTATGCCTTAAACCAGCCGGATAAGGAATCGTTTATAAGAGAAGTGCTTGACGGACTTACAGCTCCTCCAAAATATTTCGGAATGAACGTTGCCATGAACAAAGGTGGTTACGAAAGCCTGGATGTGGTAATGAACAAGGGATTAACTCCTGTTCCAGCAAGTGACTTCGAAGCATTGGCAGAAGATACAGGTGCTTTGATTCTGGACACAAGAAGTCCTGTAGAATTCCATAAAGGATTTATCCCTAATTCCGTGAATATTGGGTTAAAAGGAGACTTTGCACCATGGGTGGGAACTCTTATCGTAGATGTAAAACACCCATTGCTATTGGTGACTGATGAGGGAACTGAAGAAGAAGTCATCACAAGATTGAGCAGAGTTGGTTTTGATAATGTATTGGGATATCTTGACGGAAGCTTTAGCGCATGGAAAAATGCAGGAAATGAAACGGATGAAATCAAAAGAATTTCTCCGACCGAATTTGCGGAACAGTTTGATGAAAATTCCATTGTAATTGATGTAAGAAAGCTTAGTGAATATACTGCAGAACACATAGATAATGCTTACAACAAACCTCTGGATACCATCAGTGACTGGGTACACAGCATTGATGACACTGAACATTTTTTCCTTCACTGTGCAGGAGGATACCGAAGCATGATTGCAGCAAGCATCCTTAACTCTCACGGAATCAGAAACTTTACTGAAATTGAAGGAGGATTTAACGGAATTAAAAAAACAGAAAAACTTCCGACAACCGACTTTGTCTGCCAGTCAAAAACTTTGTAAGCTGATGAAAAGAACAATTTCCGGATTTATTCTCATATCACTTTTAGCGTTAACATCCTGTAAATCAAACAGCACAACTAATATCCAGAAGACAAACCTTCGTGAGGTGGTTAATAGTTCAGATGCCACGTTGGTAGATGTAAGAATTCCTGAACAGTATAATGCAGGAACTGCAAAGGGCGCCATTAATATTCCTTTGGCAGAAATACAAAATAATGTTGACGCTCTTAAAGGAAAGAAAGTCGTTGTTTTCTGCAATAAGGGAATTCAGGCAGATCAGGCCATGGAAATTCTAAAGAAGAATGGTGTGGAAGTTTATGACGGAACGAGCTGGAAAAATGTAAAAGCCATTCAGGACGAAAAACAGTAAAATCTAAAACCAGAATTATGTCACAAAAATTTCAGGAAATCATTAACTCAGAGAGGCCGGTACTGATTGACTTTTTCGCAACATGGTGCCAGCCATGCAAAGTCCAGTCTTCTGTTTTGAATACAGTAAAGGAAAACGTAGGCGAAGGAGCCAGAATCATCAAAGTAGATGTAGACCAGTATCCGGCCTTAGCCGCTCAATATGGGGTACGGGGTGTTCCTACTCTTGCCGTTTTCAAAAACGGTGAACTTTTATGGAAAGAAAGCGGGGTTCACGATGTGAATACATTAACGGAACTGCTTAAACAATATGCTTAAAAGGTTTTAGAGCCGGGATTGATGTTGAGATAAAACGTATTTATCTGAATATCAATCCCGCCTTTATCTTATAATTCAACAGCAAATTGGTCTCTGTCATTCAGAAACTGGAAGTGCTTCCTGAAACTTTTTAATTCCTCCATATTCAGTTCTGCCGTAATGATATTTGCGTTCTTTTCTGAAATTTCTTTTCCGTCTGCAAAAAAACAATGTGAGCTTTCCTGATAGAAAAGGCTGTTTCCATCGGTTCCTATTCTGTTAAGACCAAAAACAAAGGCCAGGTTTTCAATCGCTCTGGCTTTCAGAAGATGTTCCCAGGCTCCTACTCTTTTTTCAGGCCAGTTTGCCACATACAGAACCGCATCATAATCGTCATTATTTCTGGCAAATACAGGAAACCGCAGATCATAACACACCTGCAGCAGTATTCTGAATCCTTTATAATTAACGATCACCCTTTTATTTCCGGGAGTATACACTTTATCTTCTCCAGAAAAAGAGAACAAATGCCTTTTATCATAAAAAACGGTTTCAGCATCAGGCTGTACGAAATACATCCTGTTGTAAAACTTCCCGTTTTCCTCTACCGGAGCACTTCCGCAAAAGGCTGCATTTTTTTCACGGGAAATCTTTTTCAGGAATTCCAGAGATTCTTCATTTTTATCTGAAACTTCTGCGGCATCCATACAAAAACCTGTAGAAAACATCTCGGGTAATAAAAACAGATCTGCATGATGATCTCTGAATTGTTCTTCAATCAGCTGAAAGTTTTTATCTTTATTTTTCCAGACAATATCTAAATTAAGTCCTGCAATTTTCATAAACTTTGTTAAAAAACTTCAATAAAAATACGATTTTCCATTGATTTCGGTTCTATTTTTGATGCGGATATTTTTATTCATCACATTCAATTAAAAATGTAAAATTTATGAAGAAATTGTTTTTTGTGTTTATGATTGCTTTTTTCGGAACAGCCAATGCTCAGGCCTGGACGGGAAAAGGTGACCAGAAGATTCAGCTGGGGCTTAATGCCTGGGGATACGGAACAGGGGTTACGGGAACTTATGACTACGGACTGAACAAACTTTTATCCATTGGAGCAGGACTTAACGCTTATTTCGGCGATTATAAGGACAACGATAAGGATAATCGTGTTTTTGTTTTCGGAAGGCTTAATTTTCACCTTCAGGAAGCACTTGGCCTTCCTTCAAAATGGGATATCTATCCGGGGGTTGATCTTGGCGTTTTAGGAAAAGATTTCGGGATCGGAGCACATATCGGAGCCCGATACTACTTCACGGAAAAAGTGGGTGTTTTTGCCGAAGTGGGCAACAATGGCAGCCTGGGAGTTTCTTTCAATCTGTAATCATCCTACCATATATGACAAAGCTTCTCATTTTGAGGAGCTTTTTTATTTGGCATAGTTTTGATAATTGTTACCTTTGCAAATTAAAATCTAAAATTTATTAATGGAATTAGCAATCAAGATTTTCCAGTTCATACTAAGTATTTCTATTTTAGTAGTTCTTCATGAGCTTGGACATTTTTTACCAGCGAAATGGTTCAAAACCAGAGCAGAGAAATTTTTCCTGTTTTTTGATCCCTGGTTTTCAATTTTCTCAATGAAGAAGATCAATGGAAAATGGCAGTATAAATTTATATCCAAAAACCTTCCTGATACAGAAATAATTGAAGTAAACGGAGAGAAAAAGGAGGTTCCTATTGATATATCCAAACTCCCGGACAGCGACTGGAGAAAACATCCTGAACAGACCAAATACGGTATAGGATGGCTTCCTTTCGGCGGATACGTGAAGATTGCAGGTATGATTGATGAGAGCATGGACAAAGAGCAGATGAAAAAGCCTGCACAGCCCTGGGAATTCAGATCCAAACCGGCCTGGCAGCGTCTGATCATTATGCTTGGCGGAGTTACCGTGAACTTTTTCCTGGCATGGATCATATTCGGATGTCTTTCTTATTTCAACGGGGAAACGTCTTTTGACACGTCTAAAGTGGATGCTCCTATGCATTACACGGAAATCGCCAAAGCAATGGGCTTTAAAGATGGTGATAAGATCCTAAAGGTAGACGGAAAAGTTCAGAACAACCTTGACAAATTATCTCTTGATATTTTATTAAGTGATGAGATCACAGTATTAAGAGATGGGAAAGAACTTACTTTCAATACGAATGATGACGGGAAAGCTATGGCGTTCAAAGATGAAAACCCAAGAGCCTTCCTTACGCCCAGATTTGCAGCAGTAGTTGATACTATTGTCAATCCTAAAACAGCAGCAGCCGGTTTAAAAGTTGGTGACCAGGTAACCTCAGTAAACGGACAAAAAATTGCTTATTATGATGAGTTCCGCACTGCTGTGAGTAAAAATCCGGGGAAAACAATTAATGTAGAGGTATTGAGGAACGGAGCACAGGTTCCGCTAAGTCTTGAGGTTTCAAAAGAGGGAACTTTAGGAATTTCTTCTTACAAGCAAATGAATAAGTATGCAAAAACTGAAAACTTTACTTTTGCACAGGCTATCGGAAGAGGCTACACAAGAAGTATCGAGAGTTTAACATACCAGGTTAAGCAGTTTAAACTTATTTTCAATAAAAAGGTTCAGGGCTATAAGAAAGTGGGCGGACCTCTTGCTATTATCAAGAATATGCCGGTAGAGAAATCTAAAGAAGGAAATGTATCCATCAACTGGACGATGTTCTGGGGCTTCACAGCGATGTTCTCTGTATGGCTTGCCTTCCTTAACCTAATCCCGATTCCAGGGCTTGATGGAGGACACGTACTGTTTACATTATGGGAAGTGATTACCGGAAAACCGGTTCCACAAAAGATACTGGAAAACGCTCAGATGGTTGGAGTTATCTTCCTGCTTGGATTGATGATACTGATCTTCGGAAGCGATATTTTCAAATGGCTTACCGGAAGTTTATAAGATTTTTCAATTTTTTTCAGAAAATATTTGTAGGGTATAAATATTCGTCCTATATTTGCACCACTTAAAACAAAGGACATTCCTCCTTAGCTCAGTTGGTTAGAGCATCTGACTGTTAATCAGAGGGTCGCTGGTTCGAGCCCAGCAGGAGGAGCAGAAAGACTTACAGAAATGTAGGTCTTTTTTTTGTTTATAATCTTTGATAAATTAAACGGATCGGGCCAAAAGATAAGATAAAACATATGGTTAAATGGCCTAATGAGGAATTATTTTCCCACAAAGGAATTTGCGCTTACAATACTTCACCTAAATAAGCAAAAACGGCTTCATCACCGACAAAGTGATTCAATTTGTACGCATACTCTAAATGCCCTCAAAAAAAATTTAAGGTTTCCACAATTTTATTTTCCTGAAAAATAAACGGATAGCCAATTTCGTTTAATATTAGGAAATAAAAATTTGCTTGGTACTGATATTCCTATTATATTTGCACCACTTAAAACAAAGGAAAATTCCTCCTTAGCTCAGTTGGTTAGAGCATCTGACTGTTAATCAGAGGGTCGCTGGTTCGAGCCCAGCAGGAGGAGCTAAAAGACTTACAGAAATGTAGGTCTTTTTTTGTTTATAGCCTTTGATAGCTTATAGACAATATCACCAATAACGAAACAATGATAGTATTGAAGACGTTCATAGGATTCAAAACCATAACCGATTTTCATTGCTTTAATTTGGTGATTCAGAGCCATAACATATATTGATGAAGATTTCGTTATCTGAAGTCCTAGGAAACTGAATTGAGAAGAGCCGTGATGGATGCCACAAATAAATCGCATGAGCTACGAAAAAACATTTGAAAGTTTCCACATCTAAATTATAGTCAGTAAAAAGAATAAAAAGACCTACGTTTCTGTAGATCCAATTTAAAATACACCTACACAATTTTTAATGAGAGATAATATAGGTCTTAAATTCATTAGTCACTAGGTCTTCCAATAAAATATAAAAATGATTTTCAATCGAATTACTAATCATACTTATTTTAATTTTAGATCCATCATATTCTAAAAATTTATGCCACGATTTGCCCAAATCCTCTGAATACATAAGTAAACTTCTATTAGAACTCAAGTGATTATATAAGCTAGCCCAAATGGTCTCATTTTCCAAATAAAGCATCCGAAATATTGCAGATCGCCGATATGGATCAGGAATTACTACAGAATTGAAGGTCTTAAAATCTTTTGTAGATACAATAAAGTTTGTTCCTTGATAATAATCGGTTCCCAACACTATATTTTCTTTTGTCTCAACTAGACTGGTATAACCTCCTTTCTGAATATGAAATTTATTCAGTCTAAACCATCCTGATTTTTCATTTATACTTTGTGATGAATAATTACTTGATTTATTTATCCAAATACTTTTTTTGTCATCCCCTTCAGTAAGGACCAGACATCTTAATTGATTGATCCATTTAAGTATATGAATATGTTTATTGATATATTTTTTTAAAAAATCAAATTTATTCCACGTATCCCCCTCATTGTATGACACATATACATTTCCTACAAAAACCCACTTTCCATCTTTTTCAATATTGGCATATTCTCCAATTAATAATTCATTATTTTCTGTTTCGGTTATCGTTTCAAATAAAAATTTACTTTCAACTGAGGAAAAATCCAAAACTTTTTCAAATGTTAAGCCTAGATCTTTGGATCTAAATACCATACCTTCACTACAAACAAAAATATTTTTTCGACTATCCATGAAAATGCTATCGATAACACTTCCGAAATCAAAGCCTTCATCAATATTTCCATAACTATCTTGAAAAAAGAGTTTTGTTGGAGAACTTACTCTAGAGCCTAATATTCTATAATGATCAACTATTACAAGATTAAAATCTATTAGGTTTTTTTGGAGTTTTACATGTGAAATAGCATCAAAATCATTAACCCCTCCATGAACTATTAAATCAGAAACAGTATTATTAAATTTTATTTGATTAATATTTTTTTTAAAAAAACGCCAAGAAAATTCCCATATTAAAAACGACAAAAACTCCTCCGCTTTATTAGCCCTTATTACTTTATACATAAAGGGAACAAAGTTTATTACATTTATTTCTGAATACTTTTTTGTTATCATTTTTTACCAATAATTAGAGCCAGCCAGGAAATATGTTTTGTATAGGTAAGACTCATCAAAATCTTATCCAGCCTTTTTAAGAAGGATTTCAGAAATTTGAATCTGGATATATAAAGTAGAGGACCAAGAACATGATAAGTTTTGACCGTAACAGGAGTAAAGAATCTTTCCATTCTCTGAATCTCCTTCAACGTCAAATGATTCCACGGATAGGACTGATAATCAAACTTCTTAAACTTCAAATAAATCCTTCCAACTCTTGTAATAGGATTATTTTTTAGATTCTCAAGGAAAATGACACAGCCGCCTTTTTTCAAAACCCGTAGACATTCCTGAAAAAAAACATCATGACTGATATATTGAAGTACACTATTAGAAAAAATCACATCAAATGAATCATCAGGAAAAGGGAGGGAATCCGTATAATTATAATTCAAGAAATTAATATTTGGATATTTTACCTTTGCTTCATTTATTCTCTCAATATCAGAATCCATACCGGTAACCTTAAATCCTGTTTGAAAGAAAACATCTGATAATTCACCAAATCCACATCCAAAATCCAGGACATTTTGATAATCACCCTTGTTTCTATCCAAAAAATTGGAAATTTCATTGACAAAAGGAGTCATGTAATAAAGCTTGTATTCATCATCAATACGTTCGTAAAATTTCTCTTTAAATGAAGTCTCCATAAATAAGACAGTTTGAGTCAAATATAAAAAAAACAACATACTCCATTAACAAAATACATCATACCACCTTCTCACGAATAGGTATTTTGAGAAAAAGCATTTTCAAAATAGAAATGGGTCTCCATTATTTCACCTTAATTGCATGATTAGCACTATACAATCTGAAATTTAACAACATAGATAGGACAATTCTCTATTTTATCAGTTTTATATTCTGATAAAAGATTACATCAGTAAACCCAAAGAATAATTTTCACAATGACCATCTATTTTCAGTAATTTCACAGTCAATTATTTAAACCTACAAATGAAATTCAGACTTTTAGTATTAGTCCTGCTAATGTATAGTTTCATTCACGCACAGGGCGAAGAACTTGATGCTTCTAAAAAAGCAAATGTCAACAACATCATCTCTTTATTTAAAAGGAACAATGTAAATGACATTTCAAATATGATCAATTACCCCTTGCGGAGGGAATATCCTATTCCTGACATTAAAAACAAAAAGGAATTTAAGCAAAGGTTCAGTGAAATTTTTGATAAAGTTCTTATTAACCAGATTGCCCGTTCAAAAACCAGCCAATGGTCGGAAGTCGGTTGGAGAGGTATTATGCTGGACAACGGATTGGTATGGATAGACAGCTATGCGGGAAAGATAGCGGCTGTCAACTACGAAAGTCCTTTTGAAAAAAACTTAAGAGAAAAGCTTATTCAAAAGGAGAAAGAAAGTGTACATATTTCCCTGAAAAAGTTTAAAATCCCGGTATACAAAATAAAGACGAAACAATACCTCATCAGGATTGACAAAGTTTCTGACGATAAATACAGATACGCTTCCTGGAAAGCAGGCAACAAAGAAAATACCCGCCCGGACCTTATCCTGAATAACGGTGAGCTTGATTTTCAGGGAAGCGGAGGCAATCATGTGATCATTTTTACCAGCGGAAATTATACTTATAAAGTTTACAGAAATATTATCGCTGAAGAAAACGGTGCAGATGCTAATCTAGAAGTAGAAAAAGACGGCCAGACCATTTTAAGACAAAACGGGACATTAACTACTGATTAAAAACATCCACAGACATTTCTTTTTTTGAACAGTTACCTTTATATCCATTTAATAAAATAAAAGCAGAAATTGTCTTAACAGAATAAAACTAGACTTAATAAATGAAATTATCTTTTCTGACCACGCTATTTTTGCTCTTTCCTTTTCTGGGATATTCTCAAAAAGCAGAGCTTTCGAAATCAATCGACCATTATATAAAAGATGTGATGAAAAATAGTGATATACCCGGACTGGCTGTCGGGATAATCAAAAACAATCAGGTTATTTATCAGAAGTATTACGGTACAGAAACACTGGAAAGCCCTAAAAAAGTTAATCCCAGTTCAATATTCCGGGTTTATTCTACGACGAAACTGATGGCCAATGTTGGTGTTTTTCAACTTATTGAGCAGGGAAAGATCGCTTTGGAAGATCCTATTTCAAAATATTTTGATAATCTGCCGGAAGCATGGAAAGAAGTTAAAATAAAACATCTTCTGACCCACTCTTCAGGAATTCCCGACATAATCTATTTCAATGATATTTCTGTTGATGCATCCAACATGGAGTCACTGGCACGGCTGTTCAATGAAAGAATGGATTTTAAAACAGGTAATGAATACAGATACAATCAAACCAATTACCTTCTGCTTACCATGATTATTGAAAAAGTAACAGGGCAGCATTTTGAAGACTTTATTATCAACAATCAGTTTCCGGAATCCCGAAAAGAAGTTGTATTCTCATCCAATTCTCTTGAAAATATCCCCAACAGGATTGTAAAATATGACTATAATGCGCAGTGGGACCGATATGAGAAATCAAAACACGTCAGCGGTGTAAGATCTCATTCCGGGAACGGTCTGGCCATTACTCTTCCTTCTTTTTTAAAATGGAGCATTGAGTTCAATAAAAATAAATTTCTGAAGGAACAAACCAAGGAAATGATGTGGCAGCCTTTTATTTATGAAAACAGTACATACCCTTTTTCCTACGGTTGGGAAATCAACAAAATGAATGGGATTTCATCCTATGGATTTTCCGGAGGCAATGTAAGCGTTTACAAAATTTGTCCGGACCGCGATTTATCCATTATCATTATGTACAACGGATACAAAGGGTTCCCGGTTCAGTATCATATGGCCAATCATATTGCCCAGATCGTAGACAACCGCCTGAAAGACTCCTATTCGCTGGCCGAAGAATCCATCATTTCCGAATTCATGAAAAAAGGAAATCCTGATGCAGAAAAAAAATATCGCAGTATTAAGACCAAGAATCCGACATGGGATTTTGAAAATACAATAAATACCATTGGCTACGTCCTGCTTGGCCTTTCAAGAGCTGATGAAGCTGTCAAAGTTTTTGAAATGAATGTCAAAGAACACCCAAAATCAGGAATGGTTTTTGACAGCTTAGGTGAAGGGTATCTTGCTGTTAAAAACTACAAGCTTGCTTTAGCAAACTATACAAAATCTCTTGAACTGGATCCTCAAAACAATAATGCTGAGAACAAGATCAAAGAGATCAGACAAGCCATGGAAGCGGCAGATAAAAAATAATTGATATGGAGCAAACTGTTTCATAAGAAAGACTTACACAGATGCGTAAGTCTTTTTTTATTATTCTGTTAATCCAGGAAACATTGATTACCTGTTGATTTGTGAAGTAATGGTAGAATCCGTTATCTTATCATCATTCGCCAGTAAGAGTGCTTTTGAAATAATCACAGACAGACCGTTATCCCCTTCAAAAGGTAAAAACAAAGCATTGCTGGCCTCTTTTTTACTTCTGTCCGGAACAATACACAAATACTGATCATTAGGCTCCATCAGGATATTAGTACTTCCGATATGGATTTTATAGGTTCTGATTTTTCCTTTTACCACAACAAATTTATCTTCAATATGGGTTACTGATGCGATCTTCAGACGCGGAATAAGATTCTGAAGTATTTCTTTCCTGCTCTTAGCAATTTCAGATAAATTACCGAAGGAATAAGACTGCCAGTAATCCCTGTACGCAGGCAGACCACCAGAGTCGCTCCAGGCAGGATCGTTCCCCACACTGGCCACTCCTACAAAAAGATCCACATCTCTCATTGCTTCTGAAAAAGCGACAGCAGGAACATCTATAAGGTTCATGACCTCATCCGTTTCTGTATTAATAAACCTGATCTGGTCCGTCGTTACATAATTCCAGATTCCTGTTGCATTGAATTCGTCATTGGCATTTAAGGCATTTACCCAGTATTCAACAGAAATATGATATTCAGGCATCATCAGCTCTGCCGTATCATTGTCTCCGCCATCCCAGGCTCCAATAAGTCTTGCTTTCCAGTTTCTGCCTTTAGCCAGTGTAACATATTGATGCTGTTTAAGGATATGAGAAGCCATTCTATTGCTGTATGTTCTGGTGTTGATCTCCGCTTCTGTAAGAAGGTAAATTTCCCGGTACGCCTGCTTAAACGGCTGCTGAATTTCACCTTCCATTAGGAATTGCCTCCATGCCCTGACTTCAGTAGTACCGCTCGTTACCGGATGCCATAAAGAAACCGTGTCATACTGTTCAATATCAATGATGTTGTACTCAATATCAATCCACTCTCCTTTCAGATAAACAGCCAGCCGCTCTTCTTTTTCTTTGGAAAACTTAAAAATCACTTTTCCGATCACAAATGAAAGAAGGCCATGGTTAAGATATTTCTCTTTAAAATAATCAAGACTAAGAACCCTGCTGCTTCTCATCATCCTGTCAAACCTTTCTTTTTGAGATGAAGTAGTCTGATCGATCTGTTTCTGGGTGTCCTTGATTTTCTTTAATCTGGCGGCTGCATTATCTTTTGCTGCCTGCGGAACGGACTTCTGTTCTGATCCGTCAGGCTTAAACCACCTTAAGGCAGATTTCCCGATTCCTGTAAGTTCAATAACACAGGTGTAACCTTCAACTTCATAGGTTATTTTATGATCCTTCAGTTTAAAATCATCTACTGCAAGATCTTCAATCTCGGTTGAAGAAATCTTTAATTTTTCTGCCGCTTCTCTGATGTATTTTTCAATAAGATTCAGCGTATTGTTCTGCTTAATTTTTAATTTTAATCTCGAAAGCTGCGCAATTCCATCCAGCCCTTTTGACGCATACAGTGTATACAGACAGGCATTTCCTATACCCGCTGCAGCCGGTCCTTTTTCAGGAATTTTTTTAAAGCTCCGCTCCGCCAATTTACCGATTGTCTGTATCGTTGCATTATCATGAAACCATGATGACATCCAGACAAAGCCTTTAACTGCATCAGCATTCAGAGCACTCAGGAATTCACTGGACTGATAAGTATAAACCTGATTATTATACCGGTGCTCATGCTGTGTTATCGATTCTTTAAGATTGATGATAAACCCGAACCACTCATGGGTTATTTTTTTGAATTTATCAGATCCCAGGCGGTCAATAACTCCTTTTGCTTCATTCAGAAATTTTTGAGAAGGCTTCCCGCCTGAAGCTTTTTGCGCAATGGCGACAAGTTCAAACCAACATGATTTTTCATCTTCTTTCTGAAGATCTATTAATTCGTTGGCAAAATCTCTGAAAGCATCTTCACCTAAAAAATAAACCGGCCTGAAAACATGGTTTCCATCACCTGTTTTATGAAGGTAAGATTTGATTTTTTCTTCCAGTTTAATATGTTCTTTGTAGTAATAAACATCTGGCTTTTTCTCAAAACTTAAAATTTCGTTGAGAGTTTTTTTAATGCGTTCAGGAGCCTCATCAGGAAAGCTGAACTCTACCTGTTTAAACCATCCGGCAAGCGGCCAGGCAATAGCTCCGTGGTTATAATAATCCGCCTCAGCCGTATGGCTACAGAACGCCTGATATATATTCAGCAGCTTTTCTTCTGTAAGTCTCATCTTAGATTTAAAGAGGGTCTGGATATAAGAGAAAGCCATCCGGGTTTCTTTATACACCGGATCACTAGAGGTATTTCTGAAAGATTTCTTTTTCTCAGCGGCACAGGTAAGAAATACAATAAAATCGGCTTTCTTGCTGTCATCCCATTTTTTAACCACCTCATTGTAAATCTGTATCTCTGAAAAAGTGATTGTATAAAAATAATTGGAAACTTTCTCATACTGCCCTACCGACTGCTTTAAAGTCTCCCGGAACTCTTTATTTTCTTTGTTATCTAATCCTACAGCGGATTTTATCTGATCAAATATTCCCATATTCTGATGATTATCCTCCTACAAGCGGAGTAAGTTTTATAAAAGAGATTTTTGAGGTGCTTTTCAAAACAATCTTCTGGTTCAGATCATCCACCTGTTCATTATCTACAAGAATAAAGAAACCGTTTTTCTGAAAGGCATCTAATGCAATATAAGTCTGTTTTTCAGCATCTATCATCTGCCTCTTTTTTAATTTATATCCGTTAAGAGTTTTTTCTGCATCCAGAGGCTCAACAAGTCCGTTGAAATATTCAGGCAGACGGCTGTTGTAGTTTTCCACTTCCATGGAAACTCTTTTATAAATAAGCTCTTCTACAGAAATGATTTCATTCTCCAGCCGGATCTCAACCTGATTGGTAACTGTACCGTTCAGAAGCTCATCAGAAATAATAATATTCATAATTTATAGTGTTTTCAGATTAAATTATTCTGCCTTTACCCTGACTAAAATAGCCATTTTTCCTTTACTTTTCAACACTAGCCAAGAGAATATTCCGT
This sequence comes from Chryseobacterium indologenes, assembly GCF_001295265.1. Taxonomy (GTDB): domain Bacteria; phylum Bacteroidota; class Bacteroidia; order Flavobacteriales; family Weeksellaceae; genus Chryseobacterium; species Chryseobacterium indologenes_A. The sequence continues at coordinate 239,812 of NZ_LJOD01000005.1, forward strand.
CTTCAGGCGTTTCTTAATCCCCAATTGTGGAAAACATGTGGAAAACGTGTTGGCATGCTGTTAAAATACGATTAGTAAGCTGTTTAAAAGCCTATGAAAATCTATGGATAAGCCGTGGAAAAGATGTGGATCATAAGTTAATCATCTGTGAAAAAGACCTTAAAAGCCGTGGATAAAATGTGAATTGATGTAAAACCAGATACAGAACAATCCACAAAACATGTTTTTATTTGCGTAATCAACATTCTTTTTAATTTCCCAGATTTCTTAGTTTCAAAGCTTTACAGACTTATCCACACCGCTTCTGAAAAACCCGCAGCAATCGCAGTCAAAGAAACAGTTATGAACATTCATACAGAACCTCTTACAGCACACAATCTTATACGGTTATTTTCGTTACATTTGTAGTTTTGTGATTAATCGCATAAAACGTTAAAAATTATGATCTTTTTACAAGAAACTGCACGCTTTTTGTTTATGCTAATTGCCTGAAGAACCAAATGATGTTAAACAACAACTTTAAATATTACAATCTCTTTTTTCTGCTCTTTATATCTTGCCTGGCGTATGCCCAAAATACAGCTGCCGGGAGAATTGTTGACGCAAAAACCAATAAGGAAATTCCGGGTGTGGATATCTTTATCAACGATAACCCAGAAGCTTCTTTAAAAACTTCATTGGGAAGTTTCACAGTACAGTCAGACAGCATTATCCACAAGCTGAAATTCTCAAAAAAGAATTATATCTCCGAAACTGTTACCCTTACTCCCGGAAATACAGAAAATATTTTCGTGAAACTTTCACAGGAAAAAGAAAACACTATCGCCGAGATTGTGATCCACAATGAAAAGCCGAAATACAAAAACAAGAAGGAAAATCCTGCGTACGCGATTATGCAGGAGGTATGGAAAAGGAAAAGGAATAACGGATTAGAAAAATTCGATACATATACTTATAAGGAGTATGAAAAGATCCAGTTTGATGCCAATAATCTGGATAGCGCCTTTATGAGTAAAAAGATCTTCAATAAGCTTGATTTCATTTTCGATTATGCTGATTCTACAGCCAGTGGAAAAATCGGACTTCCTATTTTCCTGAATGAATCCATTTATGAAAATTACGGGGAAAACAAACCCGGAAAAAAGACTAAAAGATTACTTGTCGCACAGAAAACATCAGGATTTCAGGATAACCAGGTCATCACCATTACTGCTAAAAACCTTTACCGGGACATTAATATTTACGATAACACCCTGAACTATTTTGACATCGGATTTCCAAGCCCGGTCGGAACCAACGGATTCAGCACTTACGATTATAATCTTACAGATACCATCTCTATTCATGGGGAAAATGCATACAAAATACGGTATCAGCCTAAAAGGAAAGATGTTTTAGCCTTCCAGGGCTACCTCTATATAGATACGGACAACTATGCTGTTTTAGGTGCTACTTTAAAATCTACACAGAAGATCAACGTCAATTTTATTAACAGCATTTCCACCGAGCTGGAATATGACAACCCGGACGAAAACACATTTCTTCCTAAGAAATTTATTACAGAAATAGAATTAACTCCTTTTGCAAAAAAGAGAACTTCAAAAAGTATTATTGCCAAGCGAACCGTAGACTATTCTCAATATGATTTCAACAAACCTCTTGATGATAAAGTATTCACCCGTAAACAGGAAGAATATGATGACAAGTTTGTGGATAAAGATGACGCCTATTGGACAAAAGCAAGGCCGGACACTTTATCTAAATCCGAACGGGGGGTTTATGAAATGCTTGACAGGCTTCAGCAGACCCCAAAATTCAATCGTATTGTTAAAATCTACGAAACTCTTGCATCCGGATATTATAATGCTTTTAAAGGCATTGATATCGGTCCGATTTTTTCTATCTACGGCAAGAATGAAGTAGAAGGCGACAGAATAAGACTTGGAGCAAGAACTTATTTTGGACAGAACGACCCATGGAGGCTTCAGTTTTACACGGCCTACGGATTCAAAGATCAACAGGTTAAATATGGAGCTGAAGCCCGTTACATGTTCAACCGGGTCAACAGATTTATGATTGGAGCAGGAACCAAAAGAGATATTGAGCAGCTTGGGGTACAGCTCACCACAGATGACGGAATCATGGCCAGAACTTTTGCCTCTTCTACACTCTTTGCAAGGGGAGAAAATGCTTCTTTAAGCTCTATCAACAAAACCAATATTTTTGCCTCTATTGAGCCCTGGAAAAACTTCCAGGTAAGGGTAGACGGAACTTTACAAAGCATAAAATCTGCTAATCCGGAGAAATTCAGCCTGATGTATTACCGCAATGGAGATCTGCGAAAAACGGTTAACGATTCTCATGTTACCTTAAGCCTTATTGCCAGACCGGGAGCCAAATTTTCCCAGACGGGAGTTGACCGTTATGAACATGGTACTTTAGCCCCAACCATTATACTAAGATACACCAGAGGTATCGAAGGCCTCTTCAATGCTGATTACAATTACAATAAACTGCAATTTATGTTCTATAAACCGGTATTGATTGGAAGCTGGGGAAAAACACTGGTCAGTTTTGAAGCCGGAAAAACATTTAACACCCTTCCCCTCGCACTCCAGAATGTAATCCCGGGAAACCAGTCATACAGCCTGGCGCCAAATACTTTTGCCCAGCTTAATTATTATGAGTTTGTAGCAGACACCTATTCCACTTTGCATCTGGAGCATCATTTTAATGGAAAAATCCTTTCATTCATTCCATTGATCAAGAAGCTCAAACTTAGAGAAATTGCATTTATCCGAGGAGCTTACGGAACTTTGAGTGACGCATCAAAAGCAGTTAATGTAGAAGGATTTAAATATTCTGCACCCAGTGAACAGATTTATTTTGAGTACGGATTCGGGATTGAAAATATAGGATTTGGAAATTTAAGAATTTTCAGAGTTGATTTCAACTGGAGAGGAAATTATCTTGACCGTCCTAATATTTCAACATTCGGAGTAAAAGCAGGGTTCCAGGTAGGATTCTAAAAATTAAGTCAAAAATAAAAATAAACCGCAGCTTTATCTTGAGTTGCGGTTTATTTTTTTTCCAAATCCAAAACAAAATGTACAGCATGTATAATATAATACAAAAAGTGCATTTTTAATTAAAATTTTACTAACAATTGAATTAATTAAACATTAAATATCAATTTAAATGGAAATATTAATAAAAATTAATAACTTAGAAGAAACATGTAAAAATACTTACCATGAAGAAATTATTCTACTCTTTACTTTTTACCACTGCTTTCATGAACGCCCAGGTTACAAGCTTCCCATGGACGGAAACTTTTGAAACCGACTCTCCAACTGTGGAAGACTGGACCCAGATCCAGGAATCCGGAAGTAAGCAATGGTCTATTGTACAGGAAGCCTACACCGGCTATGATACAGGTCCTTATGCAGGCTCTTATATGGCTGAATTTGACATCACTGCCTTCAGTGGTTCAACAACAAAATACGTAAGCCCTATATTGAATTTATCTTCTGCAACAAATCCTACGTTAGAATTTTATTTCAGGAATAAAGACTGGGACGGTGATCAGAACGAGATTAATGTATATTACAGAACTTCTGCTTCAGGGGCATGGACTTTAATCTCAAATTACAATACCAGCATAGACGACTGGACCTCTTCTGGAGTACTGCCTCTGCCTTCTCCCTCTGCCACTTATCAGATAGCTATTGAAGGAGTTGCATGGTATGGCCGTTCTATAAATGTTGACAACGTAACGGTAAACACAGGAACACTTTCAACTTCAGAAGTAAAACTAAAGGCTTCCGAAATCAGAATTTCCCCTAATCCTGTAAGCAATATTTTAAGCATCAATTCTAAAGATAAAATAATAGAAATCACCATTCATGATGCTTCCGGCAAAGCAATTAAATCTGAAAGCATCACCAACAATAACACTTCTGTTGAATATTTAAAACCCGGAGTATATTTTATTACGACTAAGAATTCAAACGGAACCAGCAGCACTTCAAAATTTATAAAAAAATAGATTAAGACAACCAGATAAAAAGAATAACCTAAACCAAAGCAATGTTTTTTTGCTTTGGTTTTATTTTTGATCATCAGTTATTTGAACTAATAATCCAATTCACAAAAGGTGGTATATATCCATAAAAAAACCTCGACAGAGCCGAGGCTTATTTTTCAATACTGTTATTTATATTAACATGGGCAAGGATCCGGATCTATAATCATATTGATGCAGCGAAGCCTCTGCTGAGGCGTCCATGAGCACCATTCCACACAGGTTGTTGCCGGAGGCGGACAAATCATAGCTCCTCCTTCTATTGTTCTCAGATCTTTTTTGGTGAGTTTTCTTAGATTTTTCATAGTATTTTGTTTTGAATTGTTGTTTGTTTTATTTGTATGTTAGCAGTTACATGGCATATCAATAACTGCGTTCAGACAGAAATCTTTCTGCCAGTCACTCCATCCGCACCATTCCCAGCACCAGCTGGCAATTGGGGGACAGCTACCCGCTCCGCCATTAATTTCCTGCAATTTCTTTTTCGTTAATTTTCTTAAATTTTTCATAGTATTTTGTTTTAGTCTTTTGCCTACTCTATATGCTTTTCGGCTTCCGCAACTCGTTCGTTATATGACACTTAACAAATATATAAATATTTCACCAATAAAAGAATAAAATAAGGAAAATTTTACCTGTTTCAAAATTGGATTAATGACAAGAGGAGACAAAGAATAAATAATACTGGAGTTTTCGAAAATAAGCAAGGCCGCTCCGATATTATCTTTAAATACAAAACCTTCGCATTACTTTGCCAGGTTTATGTGTGACACCCAATCTTAAATTTAATTTTTACCATAAGGACATAAAAAAACCTCAGCAGATGCCGAGGTTTTTATTTTTATAAAACGCTTAAATTATGCGTTCGGTTCTACAGATACGAAAGATCTGTTATTTGCTTTCTTTCTGAAAACTACTTTACCGTCTACTAATGCGAACAAAGTGTGATCTTTACCGATTCCCACGTTATCACCTGGGTGGTGCTGAGTACCTCTTTGTCTAACAATAATATTTCCGGCAATAGCTGCTTGTCCTCCGAAAATCTTCACACCTAATCTTTTAGAGTGAGACTCTCTACCGTTCTTGGAACTACCGACTCCTTTCTTGTGTGCCATTTTATTACTGGATTATTTGTTAAGTGCTTTAAATTGATCAATATTCTTAATGATAGCAGCATCTACTTCTTCATGAGTAAGAACATTCTTTTCTAATTCCACTTTAACCGCTTTACCTAAAGTAATTAAAGTTTCTCTGTTTTCTTTAGACTGAGACAAGTTGTTTTTCTTTAAGTGGTAGTTCAGCTCGTGATCTTCACCAAAGTTAACAGTTGCATGGTCAGAAAGAACTTCTGCTTTCACAGTTTCTTTTTTAGCTGCTTTTTTAGCTCCACCTTCAAAACCAGTAATACCAGTGATTACGATTTGAGTTAAAGATTGTCTGTGACCGTTTTTCACTTTGTAACCTTTTCTTCTTTTCTTTTTGAAAACGATTACTTTATCAGCTTTAACGTGATCTAGGATCTCTGCCTCTACAGTGATTCCGCTTACAGCTGGGGCGCCTACAGTGATTGCTCCGTTTACGGTAAGAAGTACTTTATCGAAAGAAACTTTTCCTCCTTTGTCTCCTTTTAAACGGTTTACAAACAACTTCTGGTCTTGCTCAACTTTGTATTGAAGCCCTGCTATTTCTACAATTGCAAACATTGTTTATAAAATTTTTAGTTATTTCGAGGTGCAAATATAAGAATAAATTTCTAAATAACTTACAATCAACATTCTATTTTTTTATCACAAAACCATTTCACTATGCTTTGAATAATTTTTAACACTAAAGTACTAATAGTTAACAGATAATTTCATATCTTCGTTATCACCAAAAAAATATTTTATATGAAATTTAATTTTAATTCCTGCCTGTTTGCAGGAGCCCTTGCTGCATTTTCCCTTACAGGATGCCGTGATGACAAAATGGAAGAAAGTGTACTTCCTGAATCCCAAACCCAGAGCTCAAAAATTGAACAGCCCGGAGAACTTGAAAAAGTTTGTTATTACGTAGATCAGTACTGGTCTTCCTCCTCAGTTCTGAAAACATCACTTCAAAATTCTACTGACACTAACTTCATGAATGCCCAGATGACCAAAATTGCAGGTCTTTGGGGAAGAAGCAACCCTACTCTGCGCTTCGTGGATGATCCTTCAAATTTCAATTCTACCTACAACGCCATTTCTTATTCTTCAGGGAAAATTTATTACGGTTATGCCATCTACTATGATGCAAAAAGCAAAGGCGGCGACATTGTTAATGCCATGATCCTTGCTCACGAGTATGGGCACCAGCTGCAATACATCTTTGGACTTCCTTCTGTAAGTGAATCTACAGCCAGACCTAACGAACTGGAAGCTGATGGTTTTGCAGGATATTATTTAAGAAGACCCAACGGTTATAACAAAACCAATTTCTCTGAAATTGCAGCAGCTTACGAATTTGCACAGAGCATCGGAGATTATCAGACTTCAAACCCGGGTCACCACGGTACTCCGGCCCAAAGAAGATCTGCTGTACGTTTAGGTTTCCTTTTAGGCCAGTATGATCTTAATGCTTCCAACTTTGATTATAATTTCTTCTATTATTATCAGGGTGTGCTGAACGGAACATACAAAATGGGCAAAAACTCACAGAATCCGGAAATTGACGCTTACATGAGCCAATATATTGATGAGTTGAGAAAAATTCAGTCCGGAGAAATTTCTGAGGAAGAATTCAAGCACCTTAAGTAAACATTCATTTTTAGCATATTTAATAAGGCGGCAGAGCATTCGTGCTCTGCCTCTTTTGTTTATTTTGATAAATAGATAAAGTTTATTTACTTTTGAAGTACATCCTGTAATATATGAACCGAGACCTTTATATTGATTTTGCCAAGGGTATGGCAACACTTTCTATTATATTTATCCATACGGCTTTCTGGTCGGGGCAATTTTATATTCCTGCGGAAGTCAGGGTATTTTCTCTGGTTTTTGATGTGGCTCTTTTTTATGCACTCAGCGGAATTACCTCAGGCTCAAACGTAGAGAAAACATTTTACAGGCTGTTAAAGCTGCAGATCACCTATATGATCTTTGTGACTTTCCTTTTCTTTCTCGACTATTTTTTCAAAGTCTTCGGATTATCCTTTTTCTCACTGGAATGGCTGCAGAAATTTTACTCCACATTCGGATCCAAATATTCCACAACAGGAGTTTCCATGTATCCACAATGGCAGAATCTCGGAAACTGGTATCTTCATCAGTACACCAATGCAGATACTTTTCCTGTAGTAATGGGAAGCTTCTGGTACCTGAAAGTATATTTTATCCTGGCGGTATTCGGGGTTCTTATTCTGCGTTTCTTTCCGAAGCATATTAACTGGTTTATTGCCATATGTATCGCCCTCACCTTAGTTTTCAATATTTTCCCTGAATATTATCCTGCAGGACAGGTAGGTTACGTAGCCTTCTATCTTGCTGTTTTCCTGACTGCACACCAAATGCGGGGCAAAAAAATTCCTTCAAAAATAATTCCTGTCTTATATGGTGTTGTTGCCGCTGCTTTAATCTGGATGTTCTGGTATTACGGAAATGAAATCTTCTATAAAATCAATAAAAACAAGTTTCCACCAAAAATCCCTTATATTATCTGGTCGTTATTTTCTTTAACAACCTTATTTGTTCTCTACAACAGATTAAAGATTACCAAAGAAAGTTTTGTAACCCATATCGGTAAGAATGCCATATTTTTCTACTTTGCACAGGGAATCAGCTCTTCACTGGTGTATTTCCTGGTAGTACCAATGAAAGAATATATGCCCTGGTGGTTATTGATGAGCGTTATATATATCATTAACATCATCCTGGCTTTCATTATTTCGGCAGGACTTAAAAAGGTAGATACCAAAGGCTGGAATATGCTGGAGTTTTTAAGAAAAAAAACAGCCTCACAACAGTGAGGCTCTATATCTATTTAAAAGACTGTAATTTATCCATGAATTCCTGATACTCAATTCCACCTACACTTTTGTCAACTACTTTTCCATTTTTGATGATAAATGTTTCAGGAATTACTTCCACAATATCTCCGCTTCCTAAAAAACTTCTGATAGGTTTGATGTAGTTTTTATTAGAGAAAGTAATGTCATTAATTTTATTTTTCGAAAGATATTCTTTAAGCTTTTGCTGGTCTTCATCAATAGAAATAAAAACGAATTTCACGTCCCTATTTTCCGAAATAAGCTTTTCAAATAATGGCATTTCACTAAGGCACGGTTTGCACCACGTTGCCCAGATATTCACTACAACAATTCCGTTTTTATCCAGATATTCTTTCTGAAACGGACTGTCTTTAATCTCATCATTCCCTGAGAAATTTATAAATTTTGAGCTTATATAAACAACTCCTATGAGGATTACTAAAATTAAAATTATCTTTTTCATCATATAAAATATTAGGATCAAATATAACAAAAAACATTAACCTGACACATAATCAATTAATACACAGTATATTACAAAATCTATTAAGTTTAATTTTTAAATCAATATTTATAAAAGTCAAAAATTTATTCATTTAAACTATAAAAAAATGAAAAAATCCACATTAAATCCATAGATGATAATAAATCAATATATATATCACAATTTGTTTTATTTTTACAAAAAATTTACAACATGTTTAAGTTGAAACTTCCTACCGACCCAAGGTGGGCAAATATTGCAGAGGGAAACATTGAAGAAATTTTAACGGATCATGCCTGGTGTGAACAGAAAGCAGCCACTAATGCCATTGGTCTGATCACGATGCTTCCGGAATATCCTGAGATCGTTACAGAGCTTCTTGCTATTGCGCAGGAAGAGCTCGATCATTTTAACCAGGTTCATGAGATCATCAAAAAAAGAGGCTACCGTTTCGGAAGAGCTCGAAAAGATGATTATGTGAATGAGCTGGCCAAATTCATCATTCAGGGAAGCAGAGAAGACCTCATTGTAGATAAAATGCTTTTTGCGGCGATGATTGAAGCCCGAAGCTGTGAAAGGTTCAAAGTTCTTACAGAAAACATTAAAGATGAAGAACTTAAGGATTTTTACAGAGAACTGATGATTTCTGAAGCTAATCATTACACCACTTTTATAGGTTTTGCAAGGCAGCTTGGCAATCCTGAAAAAGTAAACAAACGATGGGACGCGTGGCTGGAATATGAAGCCAGCATCATTAAGTCTTACGGAAACAGAGAAACAATACACGGTTAAAATAAAAACACGCCCTTGAAAAAGCTGAGCTTCGAAAATATTGCCAATTTTTTTCTGAAAAATTTCTTTCAGGGCCTGGTTATTATCGGTCCTATAGGTCTTACTATATTTGTAATCTGGTATATCGTAAGTGCTATCGACAATATTATTCCTTCGGTGGCTAAAGAAATTCCTGGGCTGGTATTTGTTTCAACCATTCTGTTTACTGCTATTCTCGGGTATTTAGGGAATAAGTTTGTAGTAGGACGCTTTTTCTTCGACACTATGGACAGCCTTCTGGAGAAAACCCCGGGAGTTAAACATATCTATACGCCTACAAAAGATGTTATGTCCTCGTTTGTAGGAGACAAAAAGAAATTCAATGACCCTGTCTGGGTAAAGACCAATGAGAATCCGGAGATCTGGAGAATCGGGTTTTTAACTCAAAAAGAGATGTCGGACGTTGACAAACACAATTACGTTGCGGTATATCTGCCCCATTCCTATGCTATTTCAGGATGGGTAATTGTTACGGAAGAAAAAAACATCAAACCTGTTGTCGGGATGACGGCTGCTTCTGCAATGAAGTTTGCTGTAAGCGGCGGTGTTGCCGGATTCCATTCTGATGATAATATATTTAAAGCTCCTGAGTAGTCTTCTGCTCCTTTACATATATACATTGATGATTTTGAAATTATTTTCAAACAATTTTCTTTAACAATCTAATAAATAATATAACGCATGAATTTACCGTACGCGGAACCTTTCCGCATTAAAATGGTGGAAGAAATCCGCCAGTCTACAAGAGAAGAAAGAGAGCTTTGGCTTAAAGAAGCAAATTATAACCTATTCAATCTAAAATCTTCACAGGTTTTCATAGACCTTCTTACCGATTCCGGAACCGGAGCCATGTCTGACAGGCAATGGGGAGCTCTGATGACCGGAGATGAAAGCTATGCAGGATCACGTTCTTTTGAACAGCTTCAGAACACCGTTGAAAAGATTACGGGTTTTAAATATTTATTGCCTACCCATCAGGGAAGAGCAGCAGAAAATGTTCTCTTCTCCGTGCTGGTAAAAGAAGGGGATGTTGTTCCCGGAAACTCTCATTTTGATACCACAAAAGGTCATATTGAGTTCAGAAAAGCACACGCCATCGACTGTACGATTGATGAGGCTTTCGACATTAATGATCTTCATCCTTTTAAAGGGAACATCAACCTTGAAAAATTAGAAGAAGTTTATAAAAGCCATCCCAAAGAAAACATCCCTTTCTGTCTGATTACCATCACCTGCAATTCTTCAGGGGGGCAGCCTGTATCTTTAGAGAACATGAAGGCCGTAAAAGCGCTTTCAGACCGTTATGGAATCCCCGTTTTCTTTGATTCAGCAAGATTTGCAGAAAACGCCTATTTCATTAAGAAAAGAGAGAAAGGACAGGAAAACCGAAGCATTAAAGAGATCTGCAAAGAGATCTTTTCCTATGGAGACGGGATGACCATGAGTTCTAAAAAGGACGGACTGGTTAATATCGGAGGATTCATTGCTTTAAACAGCGAGGAAGTCTTCAGAAAAGCTTCTAACTTCACTATTATCTATGAAGGATTTATTACTTACGGAGGAATGGCCGGAAGAGATATGGCGGCATTAGCTGTAGGTCTGGATGAAGCTACCGAATTTGCTTATCTGGAAAGCAGAATTTCCCAGGTAGAATATTTGGGAAATAAGCTGATTGAATATGGAATTCCCGTCCAGAAGCCCATTGGCGGACATGCTGTATTTATTGATTCTCTTAATTTCCTTCCTAATGTCTCCCGGGAAGAGTATCCTGCACAGACTTTAGGTCTTGAGATTTACAAGGAAGCCGGAATCAGAACTGTAGAGATAGGAACTTTACTGGCAGACAGAGATCCGGAAACGAGAGAAAACCGTTATCCGAAGCTGGAGCTGGTACGTTTAGCAATTCCAAGAAGGACATATACCAACAATCATATGGATTATATCGCTGCTGCTATTAAAAATGTATATGAAAGACGGGATGAGATTTCAAAAGGATACAGAATTACCTGGGAACCAGATCTTTTAAGGCATTTTACAGTACAGCTTGAAGAAGCATAAAAACAGAACCGGGATCTCTTCCCGGTTTTTAATTTGTTATTACCAAAAACACCTTCCGGTATTTATAAGAAACAATATAAAAAACACCATGCTCTTATGCTTTTCATTTTATTAATTCATGATTTTAACCTGGATTGATTTATTTTTTTCAAATCATGAATGTTTTTAATTTACATTTGCACATACTTAAAAAAAACGATTTACCCATAAAGTAAACTCAAACACTAACTTGAAAAACTCCATTATTCCGAATGAACAAAATTGCTGTCGTGGGCGCTGGTATATCCGGCTTAAGCATAGCGGGTTACTTAGAAAAGCACAATTTAAATTATCACATTTATGAACGGAGAAAAAAGGATGATTTAACAGGTCATGGTTTTTTGCTTCCTCAGGAAGGGATCGAGTATCTGTCCCAGATTGTAGATCAGGCCCGACTTTTTGAACATGGTAATTTTTTAAAGAAATATATCCGGTACTCGCATAAAGGAAAAATTCTGGCAGAAAAGGATCTGAATAATGTTTTTGTAATATCAAGAAGTTCTCTGATCCGGATTTTAGCTCAGAATATTCCGGAAAAAAAAATCACTTATGGAGAAACACTTACCTATTGCCCTGTTCAGCAGGGAAAATTAAAGCGGGCTGACGGCTCTTACATCGACTCTGATATGATCATTGTTTCCGATGGATCCAAGAGCAGGATCAGAAGGGAAATATTCAAAGACGAAAACATGCGGATGGTAAGGGAGAATGAAGTCGTTAATATCATCAGGTGTAAGGAAATAGCTGCCCGTTTAGACAGTAATTTCATGAAATTTCATCATGAAGACGGCGGACTGACTTTCGGGATTCTTAAACTTTCTGCAGATACTGTTTTATGGTATTCTCAATTCGATAATGAGAAGTATAAAATCTGCGAACAATGCTCGGTAGAAAGTCTTAAAAGATACATGTTCGAAGTCTTTGATGAATGGGATCCGCTGGTTGCTGATATTGTAAAGGGTTCCAGCTATGAGAATGTTCACCTGTGGAGGGTTTACGAACTGGAAAAGCTCAATCCATTTCACAAGGACCATTTTGTTTTCATAGGGGATGCAGCCCACCCCCTTATTCCTTTTACCAGCCAGGGGGTTACGTCTGCATTAAAGGATTCTTTTACCCTGACACAATATCTGCTTCAGGAAAAGGAAGACATTACGGAAGCCTTCAAAAAATATGAAGCGGAAAGAAAACCGGAAATTGAAACCCACATCAGAAACGGACGAATCCTTCTTGATCAGTTCCTGCTTCCTCTTAACCAACAATCAAAAAATATTTTACCCATCTCATATAAGTAAAGAAATGTTTACAAATAACGATATTAATTTTGAAGCCTTAAAAAGAAAAGCCTACAACGGAAGATGGGCAGCCATAGAAGACGGAATTATCCCTCTTACCGCAGCCGACCCTGATTTCAGAATAGCTCCTGCTATTGAAGAAGGAATTATAGAGTATCTGAAGGACGGCTATCTGAGCTACGGCCCTTTTTCAGGTCTTCCGGAGTTCAAGAGAAATGTTGCCGAACATTTTAACACAGAAAAGCATGGAAACTTCAATCCTGAAAACGTATTGGCAGTGAACAGCGCTGCACAGGGAATGTTCCTTGTTGCTTCTTATGTGCTGTCCCCGGGAGATGAAGCCATTATTTTAGACCCTGTAGATTTCCTGTTTAAAAGATCAGTAGAAGCAGCAGGAGGAACCGTTAGATTATGTCCTGTAGATCATAGTACGGGAGCCATAGATTTTGAAAAGCTGGTTTCATTAATCAATCCGAAGACGAAACTGATCAGCATCTGTAATCCCCACAATCCTCTTGGAAAGGTATATTCTAAAGAAGTATTGAAAAAAGTATCCGAGATCGCCTCTGTACATGACCTTTGGGTAATGAGTGACGAGATTTGGAGTGATATTATCTATGATCAGAAAGATTTTCATACCTACTCTTCCGTTTCGGACGAAGCAAAGAAAAAAAGCTTTACTGTGTATGGGTTTTCAAAGTCATTCGGAATTGCCGGACTGAGAATCGGGGCGGTTCTTTGTAATGATGCTGATATTCTTGAAGATTTTACGGAAAAATCAAATTTTAACTCTACCATAGAAGGTGTTTCCACATTATCTCAGATTGCGGGAAGTATAGCTATAGAAAGGGGCAAGCCATGGTATAAGGAATTCCTTGGTCACCTGCAGAAGAACAGGGACCTGGCTTTTAACCGATTAAGCCATTCCGGAATTTTAACACCTAACCTTCCTGAAGCCACTTTTGTATTGTTCCCGAAAATTGAAAACGGCATGTCAAGTGAAGAATTTACCCGTCATGTTTTACAGTACGGCAAAGTTGCTGTTGTTCCAGGCTCTGAAAGATGGTTTGGAAAAGGAGCAGAAGGCCACATCAGGATCTGTTTTTCCACCTCGCAGGAGATTCTGGAAGAAGGACTTGACAGGATCATTAAAAGCTTTTAATGTTAATAATTTTCATTGATTTTAATTAAATAATTAAAATTTTACTATTGTAAAACAACAAGAATTATGAATTTAAAATATCCATAAACAATTTCAATTTTTCATGTTGAGTTGGCAACAAAAATCTATATTTTTGAAATAACCACCATCAAAATATGAAATATGAAAGTAAAGTACACCAGTGCTCTTTTTCTCAGCACCGTATCATTGCTGTATGCCCAAAACACCAATGATACTATTTTCAAAGAATCCAAAATAGAAGAAGTATCTGTCACCGGGAGCAGGAATAAAAAGAGAACCATTACCAACACTCCTGTTCCTGTTGATGTGATAGACATTAAACAGGCCAGCATGTCAACAGGTCAGATAGAAGTTAACCAGCTTCTTCAGTTCAGCGCGCCTTCTTTCAACTCTAACAAACAATCCGGTTCTGACGGTGCAGATGCTGTAGATCCGGCCACACTACGCGGACTTGGGCCAGACCAAACTCTTCTCTTATTAAATGGCAAAAGGTATCATCAATCTTCGTTAATCAACCTGTTCGGAACCAAAGGAAGGGGAAATACCGGTTCTGATATGAACACCATTCCGATTGGTGCTATAAAAAGGATTGAAGTTCTTCGTGATGGCGCCTCTGCCCAATACGGCTCAGATGCTATAGCAGGAGTAATTAATGTTATCCTCAATGATCGTAACAAAGGTTTTGAAGGGAACGCTTTCTATGGAATGAATCTTTTTAAAAGCCCCGGAAACAAAGATGTGGTTTCCGATCACAAAATTGACGGGATCACCTTTAACTTCAATGGAAATTTAGGGACAAAAATAGGTTCCAATGGAGGTTTTGGAAATTTCACCGCCGAATTTGTCAACAAGGAATACTCAATCAGAAATGCCAATCCGGCCTTCTACAAAACTTCCAGAGAACGATTTGGAGATGCTAAATCCCAGAATGTTTATTTCTTTGGAAATATTGAGCTTCCTTTATCAGACGCGCTGAAATTCTATTCCCGTCAGGGGTTTTCCCACAGAAATACAGATGCTTATGCATGGACACGTACCGCAGATGCTGACGGCAATATTCCTGAAGTATACCCGAACGGATTCAATCCTATTGAAAATACCACCATCACCGATTTCACTTTTGATAACGGGTTAAAATTCAACGCAATTGGATGGGATGTGGATTTTTATAACGCTTTTGGAAGCAACAGGTTTACCTACCAGATAGACCATACAATCAATGCTACTTTAGGAACAAAATCACCGACAAGTTTTAATGCCGGAGGGCATTCTCTGCTCCAAAATACAACCGGATTCAATGCTTCAAAACAATTCAAGCTTCTGGAAGGTCTTAATATTGCTTTCGGTTCTGAATTCCGATACGAAAAATTTGAAATCATTAAAGGTGAAGAAGCATCTTATACGATGTATGACATTAACGGAAATCCTGTAACGCCCGATACTCCTGAAAGTTCACTGATCACTAATCCTATTACAGGAGAGATAAGGCCCGGAGGTTCACAGGGCTTTCCGGGATATTCCCAGGATGTGAATAAAAGCAGAAATAATTTTGCCGCTTATATTGATACCGAGCTTGATATCACCAAAAAATGGATGATCAGTGCCGCCGGAAGATTTGAAAACTACAGTGATTTCGGCAGCACCATCAACGGGAAATTTGCCACACGATATGCTTTTACTCCGAAATTTGCCTTCAGAGGATCTGTCTCCACAGGGTTCAGAGCTCCTTCCCTGGCACAAAAATATTACACCCTCCAGTTTACGAATTTCCAGGGGGGAAAATTGGTAACTATTCAGCTTGCGTCAAACGACAGCAGCCTGACAAAAGATACCGGAATTTCCCAGCTTAAGCAGGAAACCTCACTCAATGGAAGTGCAGGATTTACATTTAATACCGGAAAATTCACGGCAACGGTAGACGGCTATTACATTAAGGTAAAAAACAGGATTGTACTGACAGGTAATTTTTCAAGAGACGACCTTCCCGCAAATGTTCAGGCGGAATATCCATATATTGATCAGGCACAATTCTTTGCCAACGCCATAGATACCAAGACCACAGGTGTTGATTTAATTCTAAGTTATACAGAAAATATCGGGGCCGGAAAGCTGGCTGCCACTCTAGCCGGAAATTACAATGATATGAAGATTACCCGTGTGAACACTTCTGAAACACTCAAAGGAAAAGAAGAAATATACCTGAGCCCAAGAGAACGGGCGTTTATTTTGGCTTCTGCTCCGAAAACAAAAATCAATTTAAACCTCAACTATAAAATTAAGTGGTTCAATACCAATCTTCAGCTGGTAAGATTCGATAAAGTAAAACTAATCGGATACAACGGTGCTGATGATTACCAGCTTTATAACCCAAAAGTCACAGCTGATCTTTCTTTCGGCTTTGATTTTTCCAAAAACCTCAACCTGACCATCGGAGGCAAGAATATTTTCAACCGCTACCCAACCATGCAGACAGCTCACGTAGACGGCAATACGGAATCCGGAGGAATTTTTGATCCTGTACAGATGGGTGTCCTAGGAAGACAGGCTTTTGCAAGGCTTAATTTTAAGTTTTAAAACAGGTTTATTTTATTTCTGATTTTAAAATAAAAACCTCCTGAGAATTTTCAGGAGGCTTTTTCTTTATTTTTTTGAAATTTTATACAGTTTCCCGCTGTCTGTAACAGCATATAAATTACCATCCATTCCGTCAAGAACATCCCGGAAACGTTCTTTCTGATCTGTAAGCAGACGCTCTTCTCCAATAACTTTATTGTCTTTCATCACAATTCTGTTGATATGTTCACCACTCAGGCAGCCTATGAAAAGGTTACCCTTCCATTCTTCCATATTTCCTGTATAAAAAGCAACACCACTTGGAGAAATCACGGGATCCCAGTAATAAACAGGCTGTTCGGTTCCTTCTTTCTGTGTAATTCCTTCCCCTACTTTCTGTCCGGAATATTCAATACCATAGGTAACATCTCCCCAGCCGTAATTTTTCCCCGGAAGGATCAGGTTGATTTCATCTCCTCCTCTCGGTCCCATTTCCACATCCCAAAGATTTCCGTTGGCATCCATGGCTAACCCTTGTGGATTTCTGATTCCATAAGCATAGATTTCGGGTTTATATCCTTCTTTCCCTGTAAACGGATTTCCGGGAGCCGGTTTTCCTTCTTTAGTAATTTTCAGTATTTTTCCTAAATAATTATCTGTTTTCTGAGCATATACTCTTGTTACCTTGTCAGATCTCTCACCAGTGCTTACAAATAAAAAGCCTTCTTTATCAAATACGAGTCTGCTTCCGTAATGTTTATCTCCGTCATAAGAAGGTTCTGCCCTGAAGATTACTTTTACATCTGAAATATTTTTCAGATCGGCAGACAGTTTTCCCTTAGCCACGGATGTCAGATTTCCTTTTCCAAAAGGTTCTGAAAAGCTGAAATAAATAATATTATTCGTTTTAAAATCAGGATCAAGCGCTACATCCAGCATCCCCCCCTGCCCTTTGGAGTCTACTCTAGGGAATCCTTCAATTTTGGAGACCTGTTTTCCGTCCGTAGAAACAACATTCATATGGCCTTTCTTATCCGTGATCAGAAATTTCCCATCAGGCAGATTAATAATTCCCCATGGGCGGCCTAGGTCTTTATTAAGAATTTCCACCTTGTAAGCAGCCGAGGTTTTTACTGCCTTAATTCTGGTTTGTCCTTTAAAGGCAGGCCGGTAATCTGAATTAGGCTTTTCTGTTTCCACACTACCATCACTTCCGGTCTGCTGAGCACGTACCGGATTTTTTTTACATGAAGTAAGAAACAGTGAAAGACTTAATACAGGGATATAAAATTGACTGAATTTCATGAGATTATGATTAGTGAGTTATCTGATTGAATGGAAAAATAATGCCATAAAAATTTGCAGAATTAATTTTTTATTCTACATTTGTAGAACAAATTACAACACTGTAGAATGAAAGAGATAAAACTAACGGATTCAGAAAAATATCTCATGGAAATTCTTTGGGAAAAGAAAAAGATATTCATGAAAGACATTCTTGAGTCTTATCCGGAACCTAAACCTGCCGCCACCACTATTGCCACCCTGCTGAAAAGAATGCAGAATAAAGATCTGGTAGGCTATACATTGTATGGAAATTCCCGTGAATACTATCCGAAAATAGAAAAAGGGGAATATTTCAATGAGGAAATGACCTCTATGATTGACCGTTTTTTCAACAGTTCTGTTACTCAGTTTGCATCATTTTTTACCTCCAATGCAAAACTTAGCCAGAAACAGCTGAAAGAACTCCGGGATATAATAGACGAACAGATAAAGGAATAGCTATGATTTTCATCATTCTGAAAATTATCCTGAGCTCAAGCTTATTCATTGCACTGTACTATCTGCTGCTGGAAAAGGAGAAGATGTTCAGGTTCAACCGTTTTTTTCTGA
The DNA here is from genome assembly GCF_001295265.1 of Chryseobacterium indologenes. Lineage (GTDB taxonomy): Bacteria > Bacteroidota > Bacteroidia > Flavobacteriales > Weeksellaceae > Chryseobacterium > Chryseobacterium indologenes_A. The sequence continues at coordinate 258,241 of NZ_LJOD01000005.1, forward strand.
TCGGTTCACTCGTTCTATCTTATGCAATCCCTTTTATAACCGTTACATCAGAGGTTTCTCTCCCCGACAGAAAGGCAAAACCTCAGGTGATCTTTGAGGAAGCAGCACAGCAAATTGCCTTTGTACAGCCTGCAAAAGAAAGTTTTGACTGGATGAACGTTGTGTGGATCATATATGCAGGAATCACTATCTTTTTATTAACAAAAAGCCTCTTAGCTATTGTCTCGATAAAAAGAATACCCGGAAAAAAACAAATATACCAACATTACAATATTGTTCTGACTAAAAAAAAACTTTCTCCATTCAGCTTCTGGAACACCATCTATCTGGGAGAGAATTATGTACAGAATAATATGATTGATCCGGGAATATTTCTGCACGAGAAAAGCCACCTTGATCAGAAGCACAGTATTGATCTTATATTCATTGAGCTGCTGAAGATTTTCACATGGTTCAACCCTGTTCTTTTCCTTTATAAGAGAGCAGTTATTACCAATCATGAATTTCTGGCCGATGAAGCTGTTCTGAATAGCCGGTTCAATATTAAAGACTATCAGAATTTAATTCTTAATGAAATTATTAACAGTCAGAAAATTTCCCTCGTCCACTCATTTAATTTTAATAATACCAAAAAACGATTTATCATGATGAACGCGAAAAAATCAAAACGTATTCTGCTAAAAAAAGCAGCTGCCTTTACTGCACTTATAGCTGCAACAGCCCTGTTTGCCGAAAAAAAATACACAAATACCAATACTGGCACAGGCACGTCGAAAGAAATGACCTACAAAAATCCACACCGTGCAACAACTCCTGATCCATATAAGGAATTTAAGGATATATTAAACAAATATTCCGATCTTCTGAACAACAGGCAATATGCAGAGTTCTCTAAAAAAATCACTGAAAAGGATAAAGCAAGGCTGGAAGAGCTTTACGCTCAATTAACGGATGCCCAGAAAGATGAACAGAAAATTACTTTTTTTAGTGTTCCTGCTTTTAAAAAGCGGAATCCTACTGAAAACGAACTCATTTCTTTTTTAAACAAAAGCAACTATGCAGTCTGGATTGATTCAAAAAAAATAGAAAACAGCTCATTAAAAAATTATAAGGCTTCTGATTTTTCCCATGTATCGATCAGTAAAGTCTATAAAAATGCGAGAACAGCCAGAAATCCACAGCCCTATCAGGTTTCTCTGATGACCCATTCTTCTTTTGAAAAATACCTGAAAGAAAAACCTGCTACAGCCATGGGATTTAAAGGAAAAGGTATATAAAAATGATTCCGGATATAATTTCACCTAAAAACCTATCCAGTAATAATAACGCCCCCTTAATCAAGGATAAAAACAGCGGCCTGCTATCGGAAATGAGAAAGTGAGTGCATCAATGTTTTTCAACATCCATAAAATATTTAGCGCTAATCAATATTTAGCGCTTTTTTATTTTCATTTCCCATAAGCTGCTCATTTTATTTTTACTACCTCAATCCTCATCTCATTAGCCATATTCTCAATTCACATTAAAATACTTTATTCTGACTAATATTTTCTTTCGTATTTTTGTTGTATACATCATTTCCTATGAATTTTAATCTTCACTCAGAATATAAACCCACCGGTGACCAGCCCCAGGCTATAGAAAAGCTTACTAAAGGAATTGAGATTGGCGAAAAATACCAGACTCTTCTCGGAGTAACGGGCTCCGGAAAGACCTTTACCGTTGCCAACGTTGTACAAAATGTACAGAGACCAACACTTGTTCTTGCTCACAATAAAACTCTGGCAGCGCAGTTATTCATGGAATTCAAAGAGTTTTTTCCGGACAATGCCGTTGAATACTTTGTGAGTTACTACGACTACTACCAGCCTGAAGCTTATATTGCGACTACAGGAACTTATATTGAAAAAGATCTGAGCATCAATGAAGAAGTGGAAAAACTGCGTCTTTCTGCTACTGCCAGTCTTCTTTCGGGAAGAAGGGATGTACTGATTGTGGCATCCGTTTCCTGTATTTACGGTATCGGGAATCCTACTGAATTTCATAAGTCATTAATTTCAATTGCTATTGGTGAAAAAGTAACCAGAACAGCTCTTCTCCATTCACTCGTAAATGCATTATACGCCAGAACTTTAAATGAATTCCAAAGAGGTACCTTCAGAGTAAAAGGAGATGTGATTGATGTTTTCCCTGCGTATGCTGATAATGCTATCAGAATACAGTTTTTTGGTGATGAAATTGAGAAGATCCAAAGCTTTGATCCTGTGACCGGAAATGTAGAGGCCAATTTTGACCAGATTCAGATCTACCCTGCCAATCTTTTTGTTACCTCGAAAGAAACCTTAAACGGAGCCATCAGAGAAATACAGGATGATATGGTTAAACAGGTAGATTTTTTTAATTCTGTTGAAAAACCTTTAGAAGCAAAACGTCTTCAGGAAAGAACTGAACTTGATCTTGAGATGATTAAAGAACTAGGATACTGCTCAGGTATTGAAAACTACTCCAGGTATCTGGACGGAAGACTCCCCGGAACCCGGCCATTCTGTCTGATTGATTATTTTCCGAAAGATTTTTTAATGGTTATTGATGAAAGCCATGTTACCGTTCCTCAGGTTCATGCAATGTATGGTGGTGACCGAAGCAGAAAAGAATCGCTGGTAGAATATGGATTCCGGCTTCCTGCTGCTATGGATAACAGGCCTCTTAAATTCGAGGAATTTGAAAGCATGCAGAATCAGGTAATTTATGTTTCGGCAACCCCTGCTGATTATGAGCTGGAAAAAACCGGAGGAGCTTATATTGAACAGATTATCCGACCGACCGGGCTTTTGGACCCCATTATTGAGGTAAGACCTACCCTAAACCAGATTGACGATCTGATGGAAGAGATTCAGAAAAGATCGGATGCAGATGAGAGAGTACTGGTGACTACCCTGACCAAAAAAATGGCTGAAGAGTTGACTAAATATTTTACAAAGTTCGGGATCAGAACGAGATATATCCATTCTGATGTGGAAACCCTGGAACGTATCCAGATTATGCAGGACCTCCGTCTTGGTCTTTTTGATGTACTGATTGGAGTTAACTTATTGAGAGAGGGTCTTGATCTTCCTGAAGTTTCCCTGGTGGCGATTCTTGATGCTGATAAAGAAGGAATGCTCAGAAGCAGAAGGTCTATGACACAAACCGTAGGAAGGGCTGCGAGAAATGTGAACGGAAAGGCTATTATGTATGCCGATAAAATTACAAAATCCATGCAGGCCACTTTAGATGAAACGGCTTACCGCCGTAACAAGCAGATGCAGTACAACGAGGAGCATGGACTTGTTCCCCAGGCCCTGAACAAGAAAATCTCTGAAAATCTGGTGGGCAGAAGCAAAGACTTCCCTGATGAAAAATATACCCAGAAAGAGATTCTTCAGAAAGTGGCTGAAACCAAAGCAAGTTATGGGGGCGAAGATCTTGATAAAATGATTGCACAGAAACAGAAAGAAATGGAAGCAGCTGCTAAAAATCTTGATTTCATTAAAGCGGCTAAGCTAAGGGATGAAATCGCCGCGTTAAAATCCTGATAAAAAACAAATAGATAAACAAATAGCAATATACTTTAGACAGTATATTGCTATTTTATTTTTGTTATAAATTCCCATATTTAATTCTTAAAAACAAGCTGAGCCTAAGGTATAAAGAGACTGAAAAAGGGAGAAGAAAGCTGGCAATTACTTTTTGTTATAGTATTGATATCCATTAAGGTTTTTTAATATATCAAAACAGATCAATACCTCCCTTCAATAAAAATAATGAAGCCGAGTTAACAAGAATTAACACCTCAGATAACAATAATTAACACTTTTAACACCACTTGGTGATTATTTCGAAGGTTTTAATACACTTATTTTTACGGATCTTTGCTGTTAAAGATTTTAAAAGTATATAGCATACTTAAGAATACCGCCAAACTGTGAATATATCCTCACAGAATTATAATATTAAACAGATCACTTTTCAATGAAAAGTGAACAATCCATAAAAATTTGCTTTAGTCACCCTTTTTTATTAATACTATAATTTAATTGTAAAACTTTACCTAATGAAAAAACTTATATTTTGTTGCTTTTTAGGTTTAATATCCTCTTATTTGAATGCCCAAACTCAGGTAAGCCCTGTTTATGCCAAAAGCAGCAGAGAATCACAACCTGGCTCTGAAATTCATAAAGCCTTGGATAATAATGTCAGCAGTAACTATCAGACAAAAAATTCCCAAAACGGAATTCCCGATGTTATTGATTTCTACTTTGCCAACGTTCAGGATGTTGTAAAAATAGAATATGTACCACGCACAAGCGGAACCAATGGAATATGGACTAAAATTGATGTTGAATATTCCACACAAAATGCTCCCAACACCTTCACTGCTGTGCAAAGCGGTATTATCTTTGCCAATAATAGCTCCGTAAAGACCATAGATCTTTCCGGACAGCCTCTTACCAACCTGAGGACCGTGAGAATCCGAGTGGTTGCGGGGGTAAATAATTATTCTTCTGCTGCGGAAGTCAAATTCTATTCCAGTGTGGCACAAAATACAAATCCTATTATAGACTGTACCCTTCAGACTGATGAATTCAACGCGCTGACAAATGTTAAATATACACCTTCCGGAGTTTCTGTAAACCCTCCTGCAAACAGTGTTGCTGAAGGTGCAGATAAAACCATAGATAATAATCCTGCCACTATTTACCATTCCAACTACGCAGGAAATCAGTTCCCTATTAATCTTACTTATACTTTTACAGGAAACAATACAATTAATGCCGTACAATATACCCCAAGGCCCAACGGAGGAAACGGAGACTTTGGTACCGGAGAGATATGGTATAAACAAACACCATCTTCAGCTGCCGTAAAAGTGGCAGATTTTAATTGTAATTTTTCAAACTCACCTACTTTGATTCCTCTTTCACAAACACTTACAAATGTAGCAGAGATTACAGTGAAAGTACTGTCCGGACAAAATAATCTGGCGAGTTGTGCAGAAATGGAATTTTTTAATAATGCACAGTTCAGCCTTAATCAATATGATAGTATTTTTAACAGCCTTCATTCTGATCTTAAGCCCGGCGTAACACAGGCTGACATCAACGGTATCACCTCACCTTTCTTTAAAGGTCTGGCACAATGCTTATATAACAATACTTATAACAAAAGGTTCCGTACGCAAAACTATATTGCTTACCCTATTATCAGCTCAGTTACAGCACAGTTAAAAACGATGGGAGCTAATACCTGTGAAAACCCTACAGGAATACTGTTCGAGACAGGTACAAAAGCTGTAATATTTGTAGGAGAGACCAATGGAGCATCTATTTCACTTCAAACCATAGATTTTGCAGGAGAGAATAATCTTACAAAGAAAACCTATAACCTAACTGAAGGATTAAATATTATTGACATAACAGCCAACGGTCTTGGCTATATAGATTATTTCAGTAATTCTGATAATTTAGCTCCTATTACCATTAATATTACAACAGGACGGGTAAACGGCTATTATGACCCAACGGTAGACTCTGATACCGAATGGCAGAAGGCTCTTACCAATAATGTTTATAAAAAATATGATGTAAAAGGAACATATATTAATTTAAATCTGGAAAAAGCAGGTCTACAGAGACAATCATATCTTAGCGGGCAGCAATTGACCATGAATTATGATAAAATCGTTAAAAAAGAATATGAGCTAATGGGACTTTTTAAATATAATAAAGTTCCTAAAAACCATATGTTCTTATACACTCCTATAGGAGGCGGGCTTTATGCAAGTTCATTTGGGGCTCACATGGGAATAAGTAATGCGAATGATCTCTCGGACAGTTTTGATGCGGCTTCTTTATTTTCCAATATCTGGGGACATGCGCATGAGCTGGGGCATATTAATCAGGTAAGGCCTGCCTTTAAATGGCATGGAATGACTGAGGTGACCAATAATATCTATTCTGCATACTGTCAGTATTTATATAGTACCGATTTTCCCGGATCAACAAGATTTGACAAGGATACTAACGGATATACAGGCTACAGTCCCAATGTGGCGGGCGGAACATATAATGCCAATATCAATCTGTCACAGATCCAGGGCAAAAATGTTTATGAGATCCTGAATTCAGATGATCGCCAGACAACAAGGATTGCCACCATTCCTTTTTGGCAGCTGATGCTGTATTATGGAATTGGCGGAGCTGCGAAAGGACGTCCTTCACTGGAGCAGAGGCTTTCCGGTACTCCTGCTGCCTCAGGGCCGGATACTGCATTCTGGCTGGCAGATCTTTTGGAAATATGCAGAAATGCCAATACTTCAGGAGTAAGCGATGTTCAGCTTCTTCTAAATGCTGTTTCCAATATCTGTGATGTTGTACAGGAAGACCTGACGGATTTCTTTGTAAAAAGTGGCTATCTGAGACCTGTAGACAAAATAGTTTATGATTATAGTAATAAGACCATTACTCTTACAAATCAGCAGATTGCGAGCACTATTGCTGCCATTAAAAATAAAAACTATCCTATGCCTGCTTCACCGGTCATCAATTACCTTTCAACGAACAGCATTAATTTTGTAAGACAGCAAGCCCCGGTTACAGGAACTGCAATGGTTGGAGTTACCTTAAATTCTAATGCCGACCCAAATCTGGTTTCGTTGACAGTGAATGCACAGCAATGGCAGAATGTAATTGCTTTTGAAACCTATAATCAAAATACAATTATAGATGTTGCTATTTTTGGAACAGGAGACGCCAGCCTGAACACTACTAAAGTAAGGTATCCACAGAATGCAACCAGTGTATATGCTGTAGGATATGATGGCACCCGAAAACGTGTATATCCGGCCGAGACATCCCTTTCTGTACATAATAATAAGATAAAAAAAGAGGACATTATATATCCTAACCCGGTTACAGATGTGCTGCACATCAGTAATAATGACTTTTCAGAATTTGAGATCTATGATATGGCCGGACGCCAAATAATAAACGGGTTGGTGAAAGAGAGAAAAATTACAGTCTCTGATCTACCAAAGGGAACTTACACGCTGATACTGAAAAGCAAAAACAATAGCCATACTTTCAGGTTTATCAAAAAATAGGACTGATTTGAGTTCGGGTTGATTATTAAAACTTAAACGAATGGTCCGGAATCTCAATCATTTGTTTTTAGCCAACTGCAATCAACTTTATTGAAAAGCAAACTAAACAATAGATAATCAACACAATAAACATAATACAGAAAAAGAATCGGGCGGCATCTTTGATGCCGCCCGATTCTTTCCAATACAGTCTATTTTCTGACTGATGCCCGTATAGGCCCCAACAGATCCATAAGACCGTTTAACTTTATTTCATATACTGTTGCCAGCTGCATTCCCAGCTTTCCTTTAGGCATTCCGTTACGATTGAACCATTCAAGATAACTGATCGGGAGATCAGCAAGAACAGTTCCCTCATATTTTCCGAAAGGCATTTTAACAACGCATATTTCTTTTAATATTTCCGGATTTATTCCTTCCACTTTTATATAATTAAATCAACTTTATTATCTCCTTCCATATCTTTATCCGGCAGTTGCAGCTCAGGCGGTGCTTCTTCCTCAGAAAACTCATTTCTGTACACCTGAATCAGAAGAAGAGTGAACGAGATCAGAATAGGACCAAAAATAAGCCCCATAAAGCCAAACAGATTCATTCCCATAATAATTCCGAATACGGTGTTCAGCGGATGGATGTTTTCCAGCTTTTTCAGAAGAGTAAAACGAAGAAGGTTATCGGTAAGTCCAACCACCACCACACAGTACACAGCAAGCCCAAGCCCCTGTCCAGTATTTCCTTCTGCAATCATGAAAATACAAACAGGAATATAGACAATGGCAGCTCCTACAACAGGAATCATGGACGCAGCAGCGGTTAAAGCGAAAAGCAATACCGGGCTTGGGGCTCCGAAAATAAAATATCCTACCAACCCGACTATTCCCTGCCCTAATGCTACAACCGGAATTCCGATCGCATTGGCCATAATCAGTTTTCTGAGCTTATCGCCGATCAAAGAAATATTGGCTCTCTTTAAAGGCGCGGAAGAACTGAGAATTTTCTCAAACAACCTTGGCCTTTCAAGCATAAAATAAAGGATAAAATACATGGACATAACGACTGTAAGCGTATTAAAAGTCCCACTGAGAGCAGATGTTGAAAATCTGCCTGCAGAACTCTTCAGTTTGTCCATATTTTCCTTACTGAGAATATCAAAGCTTATCTTGGAATAAATATAAGTGTGTATTTTGTCCAGAAATACATTGAACTTAGCCATATAGGCTTGGGCATTCCCCAGCTTCTCAATCAGCAGATCAGCGATAAAGTAAATAGGAAGAATAAGAATAACCAGGCTCGCCAGCATCAGAACAAGCGCTGAAAGCCAGGGTTTCCACTTTCTTTCTTCCTGAAGATAAAAATTGTATCTGCGACAGACTACGTAAATAGTCACCGCACCTAAAACTGAAGGAATAAACAGTGAAAGATTAAAGCAGATTAATCCTGTAAGCACCAGAATAATGGCAAGCAGGGAAACCTGTTTTATGACATTGCTGCTTATCTGTTTATCCTTATTCAACATGCAATTTTATTTTTTAATTTTTGGTTATAATCTGTCTTGGCTTTCCTAAAAAGGCGCAATACACAGAATAAGCAACAATCATGATAAACGGAGCGGTAAGGATTATTCCGATTCCGCAAAGAATTACCCCTGCAATAGAGATCAGTCCACCTACAATGGTTGAACCCAGAAATGTTCCGTAATTTTCTTTAGCAATATTGAAAGACTTTCCTAATGCTTCAGTAGCGGAGGCGTTTTCAAATAAAAGGATAGGATATCCCAATAGCAATAAAGGATACACAAAAAAGGCCGGAATCACACATAATGCAAGAGCAATACTCGAAATAATTCCTGAAAGGAAACTATAGATCAGGATATTGACAAAATTCTGACGGTATCCGATGAAAAGATCTCCAAACTCAATCTGACTCTTTGTATTGTATTTATTAACAATATAAATTAAGCCTACATACAAAGGAGCAAGCAAAAGCCCGAAAAGACTGGATAATGTAAGATACATTGTAAAGCCGGGCGCATTCCAGTAGCTGAAACTGGAGTAGTCTCCTCCGCTGTTTCTCATCTCTTCCATCATGGATGCAGAATTAAATCCACTGATAGACTGGATTATAAAACTGCCGATAAAATAAATTACCATTGCTACAATCCCATAAAGGAAAACTCCTTTATACATTTCAAAAGCATGCGAAATAATAGATCCCGTATCTTTGTTCGGAACGGATCCCTGCTGGTCAAATTCGTTAAATTCAGACATAGTTTAATATTTAATGATTCCTTCAAAATTAACTTTTTTTGACAGAAAATCATATTAAACCCTTGTAAATTTTACTCTTTTTCTGAAAAAATGGTTTTATAAAGAGAATAAATCATGGCATTCCAGAAAGGAAACGTAAATAATCCGCCTACTAAAAACAGGGCAAAACCGGCATATTTAAAGACAACAGCAACCAGAATTCCTATCCATATCTGGACTGAATATATTCTGAGCGCCTTAAAGTTCAAAGAGATGGCTTCAAAAATTCCTCTGTTCATAAAAAACATTAGCGGAGCCACAAAAATGGTTACTGAAACCCACAATATAGCGAGGAATACAGTGGGAATTCCCATCCTGTAAATCATTGCCCAAAACAAATAATATCCGATATATTTAAAAAAATTAGCTCCTTTATATCCCGCAAAAAGATCACCCAGCTCAATTTTTTCATTCAGATCAATCTTTCTGAAGATCTGAAACAATCCTAAGTTCAATGGATAAAGGAAAACCGATGTACCCAGAATAGCATAGCTGAACATCTGATAATTCTCTGTGGCAGCAAGTTCTGAAAGCTTCTCCAGATAAGCCTTACTTCCCTGCTTTAAAGCTTCTGCAAGTTCCTGATTCTGCTCCCAGATTCCGTATCTTTCTGCAAAGAAAAACATCGAAGTAAAAAATACCGCGAAAAATACAATGGAAAACATCAGCTGAAAAATCAAGGTCTTATTCCAGTAAAAAAACGCCTGCTTCAATATAAATTCTGCTCCCGGTCTTTGAGGATATCTGTTCTGCATCAAAATTTTTTTGTGCAAAAGTAATCATCAATAAGTATTTTTGCCGAATGTTTTCAATGAATCATCAAAAATTTATGAAAATGGACGAACTTTCACTTCAGAAGGTTCCTTACTTTTTCATGATCGACTTTCTTTCGGAAAATATAGAAATACACCCAGAGTCTGAAATAGAAAATTCAGGCTTAATAATTGATTTCCAGACATTTTCAAATACAAAAAAGAAACATAAACTCAATAAAAATATCGAATGGAAATCTTATCCCGAAACCTTAGAAAGCTTTAAAGAGGGATTTGACAAAGTTCAGAAAAATATCCGGCTTGGAAACTCCTATCTTGTCAACTATACAAGGAAAACTGAAATTCAGACGAATTTAAGCCTTGAAGAAATTTTTTATCATTCAAATGCGAAATACAAAGTTTTTTATAAAGATTTTTTTGTATTTTTTTCTCCTGAAACTTTTGTAAAAATTATAGACGGCAAAATTCTGACCTATCCGATGAAAGGCACTATTGATGCTTCTGTGGAAAATGCGGCAGAAGTATTAAAGAACGATAAAAAGGAAAAAGCAGAACATTATACAGTAGTGGATCTCCTTAGAAATGACCTCAGCATGGTGGCAGATGATGTAAAAGTAGATCACTTCCAGCACATTGACCTCATCAAAACCTGGCAGAAAGACCTGTATGCCATGAGCTCTGAAATTTCAGGGACCGTAAAACCTGAGTTTAAGGGAAAAATAGGAAGTATGATGAAAAAGCTGCTTCCCGCAGGTTCCATATTGGGAGCACCCAAACCAAAAACGCTGGAAATTATCCTGAATGCGGAGGGCTATGACAGAGGATATTATACCGGAGTTTGCGGATGGTTTGATGGTAAAAACCTTGACAGCTGCGTTATGATCCGTTTTATTGAGAAAGAAGAAGATCGTCTGTATTTCAAAAGCGGAGGCGGCATCACCCATATGAGCAGATTAGAAGACGAGTATCAGGAAATGAAAAACAAAATTTATGTCCCAATTCATTGAAAGCATTAAAGTAGAAGACCAGGAAATCTTTTTACTGGAATTACATCAGAAACGTGTCAACCAGACCTTCGCTCATTTCGGGAAAGAGGGCTCTATTGATCTTGCTAAAATCTTTAAAAACCTCCAGCATGATGAAGACGGGCTGTTCAAACTCCGGATCTCTTACGATCTGGATAAAAGAATAAGAACACAGATGATTCCTTACGCCATTCCTGAGATTCATGATTTCCAGCTGGTTGAAAATAACAGCTTTGATTATTCTTTTAAATTTGAAGACAGGAAAGAATTAGACAAAATGAAAATGAAGTCTAAGGCTGAAGAAATCATTATTGTTAAAAACAACCATATTACTGACACTTCTTTCTCCAATATCCTTTTCCTTAAAGGCAAAGACTGGTTTACACCATCCTCATTCCTTCTGAACGGAGTGCAGAGACAAAATCTTCTGAAGCACAAAAAAATAAAGGAAACGGAGATCACCCTGCAGAATATCAAGCAATTTTCTCATTTTCAGCTGATCAATGCCATGAATGACTTTGATGATATGTTTATTTACCCAATAAGCAGAATTACCAATCTTCCTGGAAATGAAGAATATCTGGACCTTTAATTTCCTTTCATAAATTCGAAATAGGCTTTCTGAACATCTGCACTGTTCTTTCCGTAGGTATTCACTTCAAGGATTTTCGGCTGTGTATCGGGCTTGAAGAAGTTCTCCAGAACCCTGTCAAGCGTAGGTTCATCCTCTACTTTAATATAGGAAAAGCCAAAATGTTTCGCCAGATTTTCTGCATGCTTCTTGTGCTTTGTGGCAATAAATTCATCTAAAGTATTGGGATTGGCATTGCCGGGTCCAGGAATGATCTTAAAAATGTTTCCTTCCCCGTTATTGAAAATAATAATTCTCACAAACGGAGGAATATATTGATTCCAGAGCCCGTTTATATCATAGAAAAAGCTAAGGTCACCTGTAATTAAAAGGGTTGGATTAGCATTTTTAATGGCAAATCCCATGGCGGTGGATGTAGATCCGTCAATACCGCTTGTCCCTCTGTTGCAGTAGATCTTTCTTTTTCCAAAATCAAACAGCTGGGCATACCGGATTGCCGAAGAGTTACTGAAATGAATGTTATAGTTTTCAGGAATAGTCTGTGATGCTTTATTAAAGAAATAAAAATCAGAAAAATCCACCTTATTCAGAAACTGCTGGTGTCTGGCATCTTTTTTATCCCTTAAAACATCCCACAGGTTGAAATAAGGTCTCGGTTCAAGATTGATAAACTTCAGTAGTTTTGAGAAGAAAACTTCCGGTTTTACTTCAATTTTCTCCGTTAGTGAGAAATAAGTGTCAGGCTGCCATACTTCGTCCAGGTGCCAGTGCTGTTTTGGGCGCGCATTTCTTAAAAACTGCTTTACCTTTTTAGAAACCACATTCTGTCCTACGGTAATCAGAAGATCCGGAGCATATGTTTTATAATCTTCTTCGGTAAAATTAAAGATGTAGCGGTCTATATGCCTGAAAAACTTTTCGTGATATACATTGGAATTCGCTTCACTTAAAACCACTACCGAATGATTTTTGACCAATTGCGTCAGCTGATTTTCAAGCTCTGGGCTGTAATCCCTTGTTCCTACCAGAAGCATGATCCTTTGGGAGGTATGCCAGTCTGCAATAAGATTGGATGGAATCTCATAGTCTTTATGCTTGATCGTTTTTTCTACCGTTGGGAAAGCCGGAAGTTCAGAAACCAGTTCATATAGAGGTTCTTCCAAAGGAATATTGATATGTACAGGCCCCTGCTTTTCAAAACAGAGTTCAATTGCCTTTTTAATGAGATCAAAATTAATATCTTCAGCACCTTCTTTACTGTCTTCCAAAAGCTGGAAATCTCCGTAAGAGTGCTGATGAAAAATATCCTTCTGTCTGATTGTCTGTCCATCAAATATATCAACAAAATCAGTCGGCCTGTCAGCAGTCAGGATTAAGAGCGGAATATTCTGGTAGAAAGCTTCGGTAACAGCCGGATAATAATTAGCTACAGCAGAGCCGCTGGTACAGGTAATGGCTACCGGTTTTTTCTCACTTTTTGCCATCCCCATTCCTACAAAAGCGGCACTTCTTTCATCCACAATGCTGTAACAGTTGAAAGCATCAATCTCTGAAAAATGAATCGCCAAAGGAGCATTTCTTGATCCCGGAGAGATCACAACATCCGAAATTCCGTACTGCTGAAGAAGATGGGCAAGTATCTGAATACTTCTCTTAGAAGAATATTTTTTCATACAGCAAATTTAACTGATAAATAATGATTTTAAAATTATTTAAATTAAAAAAAATGTAATTTTGCTATTCGTAAATTTCTAAAAATGGATAAAATACCTAGTGTAGACCTGCGTGATTTCCTTTCGGACAACCCGGAACGCAAACAGAAATTTGTAAATGAAATCGGAAAAGCTTATGAAGAAATTGGTTTTGTAGCCTTAAAAGGCCATTTTCTTGATGACAACCTTGTAGATGATTTGTATGGAGAGGTAAAAAACTTTTTTGACCAGCCTGTGGAAACGAAGCAAAAGTATGAGATTCCAGGAATTGGTGGCCAGAGAGGGTATGTAGGATTCGGTAAAGAAACTGCAAAAGGTTTCAAAAAAGGAGACTTAAAAGAGTTTTGGCATTTCGGACAGTATCTGTCTGAAGATTCAAAATACAAAGATGAGTATCCTGACAACGTAATTGTTGAAGAACTTCCAAGATTCAACGAAGTAGGTAAAGAAGCTTACCAGATGCTTGAAAAAACAGGCCAGTATGTTCTGAGAGCATTAGCCCTTCACCTTGGTCTGGATGAGTTTTATTTTGATGATAAGATTGCTGAAGGAAACTCTATCTTAAGACCTATCCATTATCCGCCAATTACAGAAGAACCGGATGATGCTGTAAGAGCTGCTGCTCATGGAGATATTAACCTTATTACCCTTTTAATGGGTGCTCAGGGTAAAGGTCTTCAGGTTCAGAACCATAAAGGGGAATGGATTGATGCCATCGCAGAACCGGATGAGCTGATGATTAATGTTGGAGATATGCTTTCAAGACATACCAACAACAAGCTGAAATCAACGATTCACAGAGTGGTAAACCCGCCTAGAGAATTATGGGGAACTTCAAGATTTTCTATACCGTTCTTTATGCACCCGATCAGTGCGATGTCTTTAAATGCTCTTGAAAACTGTGTGGATGAAAATAATCCAAAGTTATACGAGGACACAACAGCAGGTGAATTCCTTCATGAAAGACTGATAGAATTAGGTCTGATCAAAAAATAAATAATACAAAAAGTCAATAGCTGATCGTTAGTTGCTTTTCATAGCCACTGGTCAGTTATTGACTTTTATCTTTTTTCTTACTGCTTTTTTGCAGAATATTTTCTTTTTTTCATAATAGCCTTCCTACCCTCTAAGCCGGAATCAACATACATTTATTCCTGTTTCTTTCCTCAAAACGGAGAGTTTCCTGTTATTTATGAATACTTTTTCTTAAAGTAATTTTTTTCACCAGAATTAGGCTTTTAATGATTATCATTGATATTTAAAAAAACTAAAAATTTAAGGCTCTTCATTTTATGAATGAAAAATATTTTTAATTATATTTACCATACTCTTAACTTTCAAATCAAAACAATATGAAAAATCTAAAAAAACTAAACAAAGGGCAGCTAAAAAGTATTTCCGGAGCAGGAATTACACGTCCTGAACCAGATTTCTGCATGTATTACTGCAATGGTATAATTGTTTGTGCAACCTGCAGCGATGATTTTAAATGTCCAGAAGGAGATCCAACGATGTAAGACCTGAAATATTGAAATTATAACAGCCACCTTTTTCTTTGAAACAGGTGGTTCTTTTTTGCATTAAAAATTCTAAAGATTGTAGCAAGAGAACACATTACATTAGTCAAACAGCCTCAGCTGCTGATCTTTTGCCCCGGTAAAACCAGCCGTTGAAAGCTTGGGAAATTCTTTTCCATCAAAGAATTTTTTCCTTCCGATTTTAAAGGTGTTATGAATCATTTCTGCAATATTTCCTTCTCCTTTCTGCCTGTCGAAAAACTTTTTTTCTCCTAATTTTCCACCGCGCATAGAACGGATCAGGTTCAGCACTTTTTGTGCCCGGTCCGGAAAAGTACTTTCAATCCACTGTACAAAAACAGGCTCAACAGTATCATTCAGTCTCACCAGGGTATAGCCGAAGCTTTTGGCACCAGCTTCCGAAATCGCTTTCAGAATCCCTAAAGGCTCATCACTGTTCAGCCCGGGAATGATTGGTGCCACCATTACATGTACAGGAATATGGTGTTCCGAAAGGATTTCAACTGCTTTCAGTTTATTCTGAGAAGAGCTGGTCCTTGGCTCCATCTTTCGTCTGAGCTCTTCGTTAATGGTAGGAATACTGAGAGACACGGAAACAAGGTTTTGTGCTGCCAAAGGCTGTAAAATATCCAGATCTCTTAATACTAAAGCATTTTTTGTCAGTACATTAACCGGATGGCGGTAATCAAGACATACCTTGAGCAATTTTCTTGTGATTTCAAACTGCCGTTCCGCAGGCTGATAGCAATCCGTATTTCCGGAAAGCAGGATTGGAGCAGGTTTGTATCCTCTTTTCTGAAAAAATTTTTCCAGCAGTTCCGGAGCGTTTTTCTTTACCATAATCTTTCTTTCAAAATCAATTCCGGCACTGTATCCCCAATATTCATGAGTAGGTCTTGCAAAACAATAAGAACATCCATGCTCACATCCCTGGTAAGGATTCATGGAATATTCCATTGGAAGGTCGTCACTTTTAACCTGATTAACGATTGTTTTCGGAAAAACCTCCGTGAAAGTGGTCTTCATCGTTTCGACGTCTTCATCTTCAGGCTCAAAAGTATACCTGTCGAAACGGTTGATTACGTTTCGCTGAGCGCCTTGTCCTTTTATGAAATTTCCGTTCTGCATGATGATGTAAAATTAGAATGGATTTTTTATAAAATAATGAGTTTTAACACTAAAGTTATCCACAAAAAAATCCGACCCTTTCAAAAGAGCCGGATTTAAACATAAATTAAATATATTCTTTTACTACTTCACTGCGTAAAATTCCACTCCATGATATTCATCCTCCTGGTTTTTTCCATCAAAATGTCTGTGATAATCCGAATAGGTATCACTATAATTTTTATCTTTTTTCGTCAATATTTTTTTAATTCCTATAAAACTTAATACTGCCAAAAGTCCAACTCCTCCTGCCAGTAGAACTCCAACTTCTTTTTTCATATTTTGTCCGATTTATTGATTGATGTATTGCAAAAAGTGTACCTATTCTTTTTTTTCAAATTATAAATTTTGTTAACATTAGACTTTATCATCATGAAAAATGTAATGTCCATTTTTATTAAATTTAGCAAAATAATGGTTTAATTATTGTACTACCTTAAAAAAATATTATTATGGAAAATTCAGAGAACTTTGACAGAATGACCACCCTTAGCCAGGTTATGAAAACATTGTCAGAAAGAGGAATACACAGAGAGTTCAGAATGAACGAAAACTGCGAAATGAAATTTGAAAATTCCGATATTACCTACAAGCCTTCTGATCTCACCATTTTAAAGACATATCGTTTTGAAGGTGACAGCAATCCGGACGACAATGCTGTTTTATATGTAGTAAAAGACTACGCCGGTAACCGTGGCATGATCATCGATTCGTATGGTGCTGACAGCAATTATCCTGGTGAAAAGTTTGATGAATTCCTAAGAGATATTCCGGTTCAGGAAAGTGAAGAATATAACTTCTAGGTCTATTTTTGACTCATTATGTTGAAATATTTTCCCGGAACTATTCAGTTTCGGGATTTTCTTTTTTCTTGAAAACACCGCGTAGAAATCCTTTCTTTTCTTTCTTTTGTTCCTGAGGCTTAGGGGTTTCATTTTTATCTTTACGCATCTCTTCCTTAATTTCCTTTACCGATTGTTTCATTTCTTTTACAGAAGAAACTGCATTTTTTACGGTTTTCTCAGTTTTGTCAACATTCTTTCCGATCAGTGTTTTTTTCAGCCCCTGTTCAATGCCTTTCCAGAAAAGATTAAAGAATGATTTTGTAGGATCACGTTCTACACCTTCTACATCAACTGCCTCCGGAAATTTCCCGGAATCTGATTTAAGGAAGAGGTTCGCTACTGCCGTTAGAACCCCTTTTTTCTCATGGTTATGTTTATTTAAAACGGCAATCTTCAGGTCTTTATGTTTCATATTGAATGTACCGTGCAGACCTGCCGGATTTCCTTTAAAGTTAAACAGCATTTCTTGAATTGTTCCGGACGTAGCGGTCACATGAAGATAAGGTCTTATAAACGGATTGATGCCGCTGGCGGGAAGATTGGACGTTTTTCCTGAAATAGTAAAAACATCATTTTGGTTCGCCACGTCAAAGTTCCAGTTCACGGAAAGAGGGGCCAAATTCATGAATGAACAGTTGATCTTAATATCAACACGGGTTGGTTTTCCTTTAGTCTTTGCTGAATTAAGGTTCTTTACATTCATATTAAAATTGCTGAATGTCAGCTTCCCTGGCCCTGCACTTTCAGGAGTATCCTCTTCATACACCAGCACCGAGTTTTTCAGATCCAGATTCTGCACAGATACCGGAATTTTAACAGATCTAAGCATCTTTGAATACAATGGTTTTACTTTAGGATCGTCTTTTGGAATCTTGCTTCTGAAAATATTAGCATCTGCGGACTGGATAGTCACCTGAGACGCATTGATTGATTTTTGGGATGAAAACAGATCCCAGTTTCCGTCTGCTGTAATCTGTGAAGCTTTCAGGTCATACAGATCCCGCTCCACTGGAATCATTTTGATAAACCGGGCTCTCGAAACAAGGGGTTTCATGGCAAAATTGTTGACCTGGATTTTATTTTTATTCAGCTTAAGAAGTCCGACATTCAAATTATAGAATTCTGTTCGGTAAGCAAAATTCCGGGTGGTCAGAAAATACTCTTTCACTTTAAAGTCAAGTCCCTGGTTATTAGGCTTAGGAGTGATCTCAACTGCATTCAACGTTGCATTCAGATCATGAAGTGCCAGAGGCTGCTTTCCTTTATCATAAATAAGATTAGAGTTTTTAAAAGATATTTTCTGAATTTTGACAAATCCTATTCCGGATCCGGATCCGCTTTTTTTCTGCGGTTTACTTTCCCCGGCCTGAATCGTTCCGTTTACATTTTCAATAAGAACATTTTTAAGATCCAGATTCAGTTTTCTGTCAACAAACTCAAATGTGTTAATATTAAATGCTACAAGATCAGTTTTCAGATCCATAGTTGTTTTTCCGCCCACTACCGGAGTTCCCGGCTTCAGCAGAATATTTCTGAGCTCTCCTCCTTTGGGATTCAATGCTATACTTCCGACTGTAAAATCCTGGTGATTGAAATATTGTATATTTTTTCCTGAAAACAGAAAATCTTTATAGCCCACCGGAATCACTTCCGCTGCTGTAACCTTATCAAATTTCAGCTGATTGACATTTAAATTAAGAGTTTGGGCATATAATAGCCTGTTCCCGTCGGGTTTATTAATTTGTACAGAAGCATTATTAAGCTTTACGCCATCCAGATTGACTTCAAAATTGAGTTTTTTTTCTGATTTCTTGGGCTGAACTCCTGTATTATGAACCACTAGTACGGGATTCTGAAAATCGGCATTGCCCAGAGATATTTTATTTTTCTTCAAAACCACATCTTTGAAACTCATTTTAGGGATGGAAAATTCAAATAATTGAGGCCTATGAGGATAATACTTTTTTAACTGATCAAAAGACAATAGCGGAGTCAACCGGAAGTTTCCGACCGACATCTGCCCATTTGTTGTACTGATAGTACTGATGGTGATGGCATATACATTATCCGGACGGAAGAAAAAGCGTTCACCCGTGATATTATAATGATCAAAGACAACAGGCAGCTTATCTTCTACAGACTCTTCTGTCATCTGAAGGTTTTCAACAAACAGGTCCAGTTTCTGTACTGATAAAAACTTTTGTTTAGTATGCCTGAAAACATTAATCGTTCCGTTATTGATTCTTATATTTTCGAATGAAACAGGGTTCCTTTTCTTTCCGGTTTTCTGGCTGATCGGTTTAGCCAGACTGACATTCAGATTGGGATTAGCCAGCAACAGGTCTGATGAACTGATTTTCTTATTAAACAGCGCATCATAAATTCCGAAACGGCTGATCTTTAAAGTATCAATTGTTCCCTGTAGGCCAATAACATCTGTATTTTGAGGATTTTTACTGTTAACGGTAATTCCTGAAGCCAGAATATTTCCTGTGCCCAGGTCCACATCCAGTGTCTTATAAGAAACTTTGTATTCGGTATTTTTTTTTATATAATCAGGGAGCTGGGTTTTAAGCCACATATTGAGTCCGAAGTTAGCCACCAAAAGAATAACCAACAGAAATCCGAAGCCCAGAAGAAGTCTTTTAACCCATTTTTTCATAATTGTGATTCAGTTTTATCTAGTTAAATATAAGGATTTTAATTTTCCTGTTATTTAAATCCTAATAATTATTAAATTACAATACAAAAGCAGCCCATAAATGAGCTGCCTTTAATTGATCTACAAAAACTGAATCAGTTATTTTTTAATTATCTTCTTTGAAATAATTTCTCCTTTATCATTTTTCAAAGTAACGATATACGCTCCCGAAGACAATACTGAAGTATCTATCAGATTTTCACCTTTCTTAATGTCTCCTTCTGACAGAGTTCTTCCTTCCATATTGTATAGGGAATAGAACCCATTTTCTTTAGATTTAATCTGAATGTTATTCATAATAAGTGTTGAATAAATATCTGCAAAAGAGTTCTGATTCTTTTTCACATCACTTACTGCTAAAACTGCATTAGGATCATATCTGTAAGTAAATGTTACAGGATTTCCCAATTCATTATTAAAGTCATCAACCATATAGTATTTTATGACATAGTCAATAGGAAATGTTCCTGATCCGGTATCTGAATTCCACATGGTATACCCATTAGATACTTCGGAATTCGCTCCTATGCTAATTGCGGGTTTTGAATTAGCAGGATAAACAGCATTTTCCGTAACGAAAGGCAGGCAGGTGCTTAAATAGCAGAACTGAAAACCACTTCCTGTAGCATTCACTATATCTGTGATTTTTATACGGACATTGATTGGAAATCCTGATGTATTCTTAATCTTATAATGAAGGTTTGCAGGCACTTCATTCACTGTATTATAAGTTATGACCTGTCCATTGGCAATTGGAGTTCCATCTTCTTTGGCCAAAGCAATCTGAGCTTTACTCTGGAAAGAAAAGAGCAAGCATAACAATATTGTAAAATTAAACTTTTTCATAATCTTTTTAAGCAGGGAAGGTCTTAAGTAGACCTTCCCGAGTTTTTGAAACTGTTATTTAATAATTAATTTTTTAGTAATGGGTTCAGATCCTTTTTCTTTAACAGAAACGATATATGTACCTTTCACCAGATCCTGTACAGAAATTGAAGTATCAGGCTCTACTCCTGATTTTTCTAAAACAGCTCTTCCGCTTGCATCGAAGATTTTCAAATCTACTTTTCCTTTCGCCTGCACTTTGATAAAATCTTTTGCCGGATTAGGATATATAGCAAGATCATCAGCATCTATTTTCTCATTCTGAACGCCCAATGTACCATTAAGGGCAAAAGGTCCTGCCGCATTAGCGATTTCTCCGGTTGCAGCATCAATCAGAAACAATACTGCTTTCATTTTGCTAGTATTATAACCTGTTGGAATATTAGCTGTAAATGTATAGTTCACCGTTTGTCCGTCAGTAATAACAGCCGGCACCGAACCAGCCTGTCCTGCATATCCTCCTAATAACATTCTGCCGACATGATTATAAACCATATCTGCCGCAGGTACCGGATTAGGTTTACTTTCATATCCTCCCATAGGAGTTGAAGACCCTGCATAATAGTTAGCCTGATTATATCCCTGCGCGGTTCCTCTCACATCATTTTCTATTAACACTGCCGCAAACCTGAAATTAGCATTTGTAAAGTTTGATCTGAAGACAGCTGAAGCGTTCAGTGTAAGGGTTTGTCCAGCCAGAGCAGCAGTTGCATTTAATGCTGCCGGAACGATTAAGGTTTTTCTCTCATTGATAATTGAACTAAAACTGGCTGATACATCCTGTTTCATCAAACTTCTATCTACATTCATCCCTGGGAATGAATCAAAGTTCACCCCTTCATCATATTCGTCCACCTTCATTGGATCTCCATTGTGTACGGCAATTCCTATAAAATCATTAGGGAAGCTGTTCGTTGCATTCTCCATGGCAACTGCTCCTCTTGGACAGTAGCCACACCATGTTCCCGTACCTTCTTCAATCACTACTTTTTTAGGTGAATTTTGGCTTACACTGGTAAATTTCGTTGCTAATGTATTATCAGCAGGTGTAGTGTCCGAAGTTCCGTTTACCTGAGTAATTGAAATATTGAGATTTTTTTCTGCTGCTGAAGTTAAATTTACAGCTATAGGATGAGTAATTGTTGTTTCCTGTCCTAAAGCAAGCGGGGATGACAGCGGTATGGTAGAAAGATGATCTGCAGTTCCGTCATTCCAGTTAACAGTAATGTTATTAATACTCTGTATTCCATTATTCTTAACAGTTGCTTTAATAGAATAGTCTGTATTTATAAGCCCGTAACGATTTACAGATACATTTTTAAGAGCTACATCATTGTCCGGAATAGTTTTTACCTGAATATCATCTATAATCAGATAATATTGATCGAAGCAATCATAATGTCTAAAGGAAATATATACCTGCTGACCAATAAAAGAGCTCAGATTGACCGCTCTATTCTGAAGGCCTCCAACAGCCACTGTTTCAGTGTAAACAGGCGTGGCAGCAGTAACCGTCCCGGCAACATTAGAAGTTGTGACATATACTGAATATTTATCAGCAGGATAACTTAGATGTGTTGCCTGAGTATATGTTAAATAAACATTAGAAGCGGTAACTGTGCTCAAATCGATTAACGGTGATGTAATCAAATTATTAGGAGTAAGCGCCTGATTATTTTGATAAGAAAACGAAGCTAATGACCCAGCTCCTAAGTTTTGGGATAAACTTGAAGCATTTATATTCGCCCATTGTTTTCCGTCGTTGTCAAGATCAGTACTTGTCCATCCGTTTAATCCCGAAGTATTAAAGTTCTGACTATAATAAGTCTGTGATTGATGTATTCCAAACATGAGAATACACGCCATAAATAGAATCTTTTTCATTCAGTAATTTTTTAGTTGTTAATATTTTAGTTAATGGTTTATAAAAATTCGTAATTATTCGTTACTCCAATTTTTTCTTCCCTTACATTAAGCACCGTTCCGGATCCATCTAAAACGGCAACAATGATTTTAAGGTGATTACGGTTATAATCTGAAGGAATGGAGAACTGGAATGATCTTGCATATTCACTGGAAATCATTGTTTGTGCATCCGGAATATTTTCTCCTGCTACTGAAGAAGTAAGTTTATTCCGTAAGACATTATGATGTACATAATCATATATAGTAGGCGGACCTAATGCCGGGATATAATTCTTCTGTTTCCCCACAAGTTCATCTTCTACAATAAATGCCACGATCTTAAGTCCTGTAAAATTCTGTGCAAATGAAATTTTTGTATCAATATTCAGTGCATTTCCGGATACAGTAGAACCTATTTTGATCCCTATTTTACTGGACGCCCTCAACTGAGAGAAAGGCACCGACATGTCTGTATAGTTTTCCGTATCTTCCCACATTGTATTTCTATTGATAAACATGGTTGGCCAGCCCAGATCTGCTCCGGTAACATTTTTAAAAAGTTCCAGTTCTGTGCTTACAGCATTAGACCAGGGATCCTGCCCACTTGGCCCGTGTACACCAAGAAAAACAAAGCCATCATCAGTTTGCAGCGCCAGGTTTTTAGCTCTTGCACCAGCACGGGTACAGTTCCCACACCATGTTCCTGTAAAGTCTTCGTACAGAATCCGATGCTTGAAGTTTATGCCTTCATTAATAATCGCTGTTACGGAAATCGGGTTTACCGGAAGGGCTTTATACTTTGCAGAAACTGTATACGTTCCTTTTTCACCGGGAGTATAAAGATTGCCATTAATAAGCTGATTATTAACATAAATTTCAGTTTCAGCAGTAATATCTTGATTGAGATTGTCTTTTACTTTGAATGTAAAAGTTTTTCCTAATAGTTTTTCATTACCTCCTTCAGAAGAAATAATCAGATAGGTTGCTGTACTATCACCTTCATCACTCTCAGATCCGCTACAGGAAAGGATTTGTAAGAGTGAAAAAACCACATAAAAAGAAAATAATAACTTTTTTTTCATAATCTTATTAAATATTTAATTAAAAAAGAGCATATTCAAAATTCCATAAATGTTATTTTAATAAAAAGCTTATTTTTTACGCATTTTATTTAAATTATTTTCAACAAATAATTCTTTTTAAGAAATATTTCGCATCAAAACTATGAATTTATTTCAATATTGACAATAAAACTATATATTTGTCATCAAAAAAAATAAAGAGTACTATGTTGAAAATGATTTTATCGGGATTCTTAATTTTCTGTTTAAGCTTATGTCTTGCCCAGGAAGTCCCTAACGTTTCTATTACGACCTTAAACGGTGAAAAACTTAATGTCTCAAAAATTGACTCCTCAACCCCTGTAGTGATGAGCTTTTGGGCCACATGGTGCCTTCCGTGCATGGAAGAGCTTACCACCATCAATGAAAAATATGAAGATTGGCAAAAGGAAAATAAATTCACTTTATATGCTGTCTCAACAGATGATGCACGTACTACCTCAAAAGTAAAGACTGTTGTAAAAAGTAAAGGCTGGCCTTACACTGTACTCCTTGACCCTAATCAAACGCTTAAACGAGCTCTAAATATCAACAGCATTCCTCACGTAATCCTTATACATAAAGGAAAAATCGTTTACTCTCATGTAGGCTATTCTCCCGGAGATGAGGACGAACTGATAAAAAAGATTAAAGAATGTAACTCTACACATTAATTTCCATGCGCCATAAATCAATAAGTATAGCATTACTGTTCTTTAGCATTAAGTCTTTTTGCCAATTATCAGTAAACCTGGAATCCAATTCACAATATTACGTAGACGATAATAAAATAAAGCTTTCAGAAAATGAGGCAGACCAAAGGTTCAGATCAAACAATTATCTGAATGTTAATTATAAACTGAAAAACTTCACCGTTGGCGCTCAGCTTGAATCTTATGA
This sequence comes from Chryseobacterium indologenes, assembly GCF_001295265.1. Classification (GTDB taxonomy): domain Bacteria; phylum Bacteroidota; class Bacteroidia; order Flavobacteriales; family Weeksellaceae; genus Chryseobacterium; species Chryseobacterium indologenes_A. The sequence continues at coordinate 282,831 of NZ_LJOD01000005.1, forward strand.
ACCCAAAGCTCTTCTCAACTATTCTCCTGCATTAACCAAAACTAACCTTGGAACTTATTTTGTGAATTATAATAATGAAAAAGCAGGAATAGATGTTACTTTAGGACATTTTTATGAACAGTTTGGAAGCGGCTTGGCATTGCGTGTGTGGGAAGACAAGCAGCTGGGAATTGCAAACTCATTACTGGGAGGGAAAATAAAATACTCAGATCCCGATCAGATTGTAACTTTAAAAGCTCTATTAGGAAAGCAACGATTCGGATTTAATCTTTCTGAAGGCATTGTTGGAGGATTGGATGCGGAAATGAGATTAGACTCCCTTATGAAAGTAAAGGACTTCAAATCCAGCATAGGCTTCAGCTATGTCAACAAATATGAAGATAACAAAGAAAATGCCCTATATCCCAAAAATGTAAATGTCTACTCATCACGGCTTAAAATGGAGTACTCTAAATTTGCGCTGGAATTTGAGTACCTGTATAAAACCAAGGACAATATAAAACAGGTATCCGCACTGGATCCCAACAATATATTTTCAGGAAATGCCTATCTTCTCAATCTATCCTATGCAACAGACAGGCTGGGTATTATTGCAAGTTTAAGAAGACTGGAAAATTTTAATTTCTATTCACAAAGAGACCAGATAGGAAATATTTACCATAATACAGTCCTGAACTACGTTCCCGCGCTTACCAAGCAATACGACTACAGCCTTGCCAATATTTATGTCTATCAGGCTCAGCCCCGACTGGCATTTCTTCCTCAAAAAAAATCAGGCGAAATAGGGTCTCAATTTGACATTTTCTATAAAATTAAAAAAGGGACACTTCTTGGAGGAAAATACGGGACCGATTTATCACTGAACATCTCCAACTGGTACGGACTGAAAGGAACTTACCGTGCCTATATCAATAATATAAGAGATTACAAAACAGATTTTCTTGCATTAGGAGAAAAATATTACTCAGACCAAAGCCTTGATATAAGAACAAGACTGAAAGATAACTGGAAAATTGCTTTGGTACTTATTAATCAGTTTTACAACACGTACAGAACTGAAGAAACCTCAGGAAAAGTAAAAGCACAAACCGTTGTTCTGGATAACATTTACAGGTTTTCTAAAAGCTCTGTAAAACTGGAGCTTCAGCATCAATGGGCTGACGGCTATCATGGAAATTGGGCTGCAGGGCTTATGGAATACAATTTCAACAAAAACTGGTCATTCTTCATCAATGATCTGTATAATTACGGTAACCCGGACAAAGAGAAACAAATGCATTACTATACCGGAGGACTTGTTTTCAGAAAAAACAACACGAGAGTTCAGGCTTCATACGGAAGACAGCGCGGGGGACTATTATGCGTAGGCGGGGTCTGCAGGTTCGTGCCCGAAAGCGCAGGTTTTTCATTAGGAATAAGTACCAGCTATTAGTCTTTCTTTTTTAAAAGGACACATGTATCTATAATTAATGAAGACTATTTAGTATTCTCAAAATTTTTAATGAAAAGTAAAATGAAATTTAGAAACTGGTTTTTAGCAGTCCTCCTCTTTTTAGCGGCAGGAATCAATGCGCAGATTAA
>NZ_LJOD01000050.1 GCF_001295265.1 Chryseobacterium indologenes
AGGAAAAACAACATATAGTCAGTTTTCTTCTAACGGGATGTCAGCTTGGGCTAATTATGAAAGTTTACCATTTGGTGAAGCTTCCCGACTTTATAGTTGGATTGATAGAGGTGGTAGTGGATATTATACATACTGGTCAGGAGGAGATAGTGATTTTACAGCTTTTTTTCAAGGTGGAAAGTTAAATTTTGGTGGAGATTTTGGAAATTATAACTTAGTTAGGGTTTATAATAATGTGCCAGAGATTAGGCAATCATATCATAACTTCAATCCGTATATACCTGATAATACTCCGGATTGGTATGCCTTTGGGGGGCGTGCAAATTGATGGTTTGCATTAGCTACTGTTGGTATAGAAAACCTATCAGGAGGAACAAGAGTTACAACACAGGGTAAATCTCTGAAATTGTATTTTCCTAAACCTAATGGTCGTATTTTTTATGGCAACCAAAGTACTAAAACCATGGCAGTAAGTAAAATTGGAGGTGTCTTAGGTAAAGCAAGTTTGGGTGCAGCAGTATTGATGGACACTAAAGGAGTATACAATTATTATAGAAACCCAGATTCTTCTAATAAAGTTAGTCCTGCAAAGGCAGGATTAAATACTTCCATGGGAGTTGTGGGAGTTGTAGGAGGTACAGTGGGTGCAACTGTCAGTACTATTTACTTTGGGGTTGACGCATTTTATCCTGGAGGTTGGGAAGCTGCGATGGAAATGAATAATAGTTTGATGGAGCAAAACCAAAATATAGTAACTGGTTTTAATTTATATAGAGATTATTGAAATGAAATTGTTAAAAAAAAAATATTATTATTTATTTTATAAAATATATAGATTTATAGAAAGTATATCCGAGTCAAATGGTGGAAAATTTTGGAGTGATTGGAAAGCAAGTTTAGTCTTAGATTGTTTAATATATTTTCTTCTAATTTCATTATTTATTTACTATAATATTTTTATTAATCCTTATGCGAATTTAGATGAAAGTAATATTGATATTTTCGTTGTAGTTGTTATAGTCGCTTTATTTAATTATTTTGTTTTTCACCACCGAGACCAATGGAAAAAAATAGTTGTCGAGTATGATAAGCTTGCTAAGAAAAAGAATAAAATAGGCAGTTGGATAGTTATAGGAGTGATAACAATGATAATAGTAAATCTTATTTACGCATTTTATCTAATGAGTCAGATAGATTGGAGTAAGTATAGATAACTTCCATCGTTCATATCCAAAGGAAAACAATAGACTGTTTCATTTTTGAAGCAGTCTATTTTACTATAGGTGACTACATCTGTCTGCAATTTTGAAATAATAAGTATATTTACAACTATACCGATCAGCTAGGAAATGTACGGTTGAGCTATCAGAATAATGGTTCAGGAGTACCAGTTCTTGAAGAAAATGTAATGAATAATCTGGTGATGATGTATGACCCGGATGGAAGAGTAAGCCAGGAATGGCTTAATGGAATTTACAATATGTCACGACCAGGAAAAACAACATATAGTCAGTTTTCTTCTAACGGGATGTCAGCTTGGGCTAATTATGA
>NZ_LJOD01000051.1 GCF_001295265.1 Chryseobacterium indologenes
TCATAATTAGCCCAAGCTGACATCCCGTTAGAAGAAAACTGACTATATGTTGTTTTTCCTGGTCGTGACATATTGTAAATTCCATTAAGCCATTCCTGACTCACTCTTCCATCCGGGTCATACATCATCACCGGATTATTCATTACATTTTCTTCAAGAACTGGTACTCCTGAGCCGTTATTCTGATAGCTCAACTGTACATTTCCCAGCTCAACGGTATAGTTGTAAATATACTTATTATTTCAAAATTGCAGACAGGTCTATTCACCTATAAAATAATGGACTGTTTCACTTTTGAAGCAGTCCATTATTTTTTTTAGAATCTTAAGGAGGTAAGCTAATGTAAAGTACTTAATTTATATTCTTTATATGAGGTTAAAATATTTTTTTTATAATTATCGAAAGAACATGATAAATAAATACTGTTCAATAAAATTGGAGTTTGATATTTTTTATAATTATGATTTAAAATCCACTTTTTAAAGCCTTTTTTTTGATTTATATATTCTTGCGGATTATTAATAAAAACTTTGAGATGAGGAATATTATTAATATTACATTCTTCTATTTTTAAGGTATCTTTCCAATTTATAAAAGGATAATCCAATATATTAACTTTATCAATAACTCCTTTATTATCAATAAAAACCATTGCATTTTTATCAAATAATTTTTTTGCAAATTCAAAAATACAATACATAGACACAAATACACCCATTATTCCTAGTGTAAATATAATCAACCCGTTATGAAAAACAAAACTAGTATATTTAGCAGGGTATAGAACAGCGATTATTCCCAGTATTAATATCAAAATCATAATTACAATAATAATGACAAACTTTATTTTATTTTTCTTTATATTTTTCATCATCTATTACTCATACATTTTTTCTACAGACTGTGAAGCAATTTCACCATAAATATATCCAAAAGTAGCTCCTAAAACAACACCTATAACTGTTCCTACTCCTGGTACTGGAATAAAACTTCCTATATATGCTCCTAATAAAGCTCCTTCAGAGGCACCTACAATTCCACCAACCACTCCTGCCGTTGCAACCTGCGCATTTTTTCCAAATCGCCAATTGTCCTCATAAACTCCATAACCAATCTCACCAGCAGAAATTACATTCCCTACCATCCCTGCTCTGTCTGCATATTTAGCATATTTAGCAGTAGTCCTTACATAATCACTTCTTAAACCGATTCTCGAATTAACAGATCGGCCAGCATAACGAATACTCCTTCGGTTTCCTAGATTATCAATCCAATAACCTCCATTATAAAGTGTTGTACGTTTATCAACTTTAAATTTATAAATACCCTCTATTGCAGTAGAACCATAGTCTAACACATCTTTATAGGTCTCCCAAGGCAAGCTGTCCATGCTAATAGGATCTCCTAGTCGTCTAATCTCTGGCACATTATTATAAACCCTAACTAAGTTATAATTTCCAAAATCTCCACCAAAATTTAACTTTCCACCTTGAAAAAATGCTGTAAAATCCTT
>NZ_LJOD01000052.1 GCF_001295265.1 Chryseobacterium indologenes
TTGGCAACCATGGTAGGTTTTTCACTAACCTCATGTAGCGAAGAATTTATTGATACCGATTTTGGTAACTCTGAACAGGCTGAAACAATCACAAGTGTTGAAAAATTACAGTCTTTTGTAACCGGAGCTTACGGATCTATGAGAGCTGTTGGATATTATGGAGCTCAGTTTCCGCTTTTTGCAGAAGTCAGAAGTGATGAAATGTTCACCAGAAGAGCAGCAGGATATTTTACTTCTGTAGGAAACTTATCCATGACTTCTACAGACCAGTATACAACAGGACCTTACAATGCAATGTATGGAGTAGTAGCCAAAGCTAATATTGTCATCAACTCACCGGATAACCTTACCTGGTCTCAAACATTGAACCAGGCTACGATTCAGGATAAAGTGAATAAAGTAAAAGGAGAAGCATATGCTATCCGTGCATTAGCATTCTTCGATTTATTAAGACTTTACGGTCAGCAGTATTCGGGAGGAACAAAAGGAGTGGTCATTCCTACCAAATATGATCCTAAGGCTAATATGGCCAGAGCAAGTGTAGCTGAAACCCAGGCTCAGATTGAGGCGGATTTTGATAAGGCATTATCTTTGTTAAGTGGTAATCAGTTTACAGATACGGCTAACAGAACTGAATTGAATGAATATTCAGTAAAAGCATTAATGACCAGATATTACCTTTACAAAGGAAATTATGCTAAAGTTAGACAATATGTTACTGATATTGTGGCTGCAGCGACAGCTGAATCAATCTATAGTGTGGCTCTTAAAGATTCTTATGTAATCAGCTGGACATTAAATAATGCATCTACCAACTCTATGTTTGAGCTTGCTGTAGGGACTGCCAATGCTTATGGTGCTTCAGGGATGAATGCCTATATGAATTTTAAAGGGGCTTATAGAAATATGGGGGTATTAGCAGCTACTTACGGATCATATACTGCTTCGGATGTTAGAAGAGGACCAGGTACTTTTGCTACTGCTTCGGGAATTAGATATATTCTTCACAAATATCCGGATGACAGTGGTGCAGATAACCTTAAGTTAGTAAGATATGAAGAGGTTCTTTTAAATGGTGCTGAAGCTGAGTTACCTTCAAATGGAGGATCACAATCTAAGGCAGATAGTTATTACAATATGGTAGCCACAAACAGAGGCCTTGCACCAGCGGCCACCATAGATATTAATGCTGTGAAGGATGAAAGAAGAAGAGAGCTTCTTGGAGAAGGATTCAGAATGTGGGATTTACTAAGATGGGGACAATCAGTTCCTGTATATGGTTCAGCGGGAACAGGTAATCCTGTAATGTTGAATATCGGAGATACGCGTTTAGCATTCCCTATTCCACAGGCAGAAACCAACGTTTCAGGTACGCTAGTTGCTCCTAACCCTGGTTATGACAACTCACTTTAATAAGTAAAAGCTTCTTCACAGAAGAACACTTATATAAATTTTTAAAAGCAGTAACATGGT
>NZ_LJOD01000053.1 GCF_001295265.1 Chryseobacterium indologenes
ACCATGTTACTGCTTTTAAAAATTTATATAAGTGTTCTTCTGTGAAGAAGCTTTTACTTATTAAAGTGAGTTGTCATAACCAGGGTTAGGAGCAACTAACGTACCTGAAACGTTGGTTTCTGCCTGTGGAATAGGGAATGCTAAACGCGTATCTCCAATATTCAATGTTACAGGAGTACCTGTTCCCGCTGAACCATATACAGGAACTGACATACCCCATCTTAGTAAATCCCACATTCTGAATCCTTCTCCAAGAAGCTCTCTTCTTCTTTCATCCTTTACATTCTGTAGAGTCACATTAGATGTTGATGCAAGACCTCTGTTTGTAGATACAGCATTGTAATAATCATCTGCATTAATTTGTGATCCTCCATTTTCAGGTAACTCAGCTTCAGCACCATTTAAAAGAACTTCTTCATATCTTACTAATTTAAGATTATCAGCACCACTCATATCAGGATATTTATGCTTGATGAGCCTAATAGTAGTGTTTGGAGCAAAATCAAAGGTAGCCGAACTTCTTCTAACATCCGCAGCAGTATATGATCCGTAAGTAGCAGATAATACCCCAATATTTTTATAAGCTCCACCAACATTCATATAAGAATTCATCCCTGAAGCACCATAAGCATTGGCAGTCCCTACAGCAAGTTCAAACAGAGAGTTCGTAGATGCATTGTTTAATGTCCAGCTGATTACATATGAATCTTTAGGCGCTACTTTGTAAACCCCACTTCCAACAATATCAGCAGCATATTGTCTAACTTTAGCATAATCCTTTTTATAAAGGTAATATCTGGTCATTAATGCTTTTACTGAATATTCATTCAATTCAGTTCTGTTATCAGTATTTGTAAATCCATTACCGCTTAATAAAGATAATGCCTTGTTGAAGTCTGCTTCAATCTGAGCCTGAGTTTCAGCTACACTTGCTCTGGCCATGTTAGCCTTAGGATCATATTTGGTAGGAATGACCACTCCTTTTGTTCCTCCCGAATACTGCTGACCGTAAAGTCTTAATAAATCGAAGAATACCAATGCACGGATAGCATATGCTTCTCCTTTTACTTTATTCACTTTCTCCTGAATCGTAGCCTGGTTCAATGTTTGAGTCCAGGTAAGGTTATCCGGTGAGTTGATGACAATATTAGCTTTGGCTACTACTCCATACATGGCGTTGTAAGGTCCTGTTGTATACTGGTCTGTAGACGTCATGGATAAGTTTCCTACAGAAGTAAAATATCCTGAAGATCTTCTGGTGAACATTTCATCACTTCTAAGCTCTGCAAAAAGCGGAAACTGAGCTCCATAATATCCGACAGCTCTCATAGATCCGTAAGCTCCAGTTACAAAAGACTGTAACTTGTCTACACTTGTGATTGTTTCAGCCTGTTCAGAGTTACCAAAATCGGTATCAATAAATTCTTCGCTACATGAGGTTAGTGAAAAACCTACCATGGTTGCCAA
>NZ_LJOD01000054.1 GCF_001295265.1 Chryseobacterium indologenes
AAACATGTAATAAAAAAAATAAAAACCAAATGAGAAAACTCTACATGAGTGCATTAGTGATATGCACAGTCCTGAGTGCATCAGCTCAGGAAGTCTTATGGCAGAAAGACATCAGGTCCTCCACCCAGGATTTTCTGAGCCAGATTACCACTACTATTGATCAGCAGTACCTGATTACCGGAAGCTCCATCCAGGCAAAAAGCCAACAGCCAGCAGTTGACAGCCAAAAGCAGAACAACGGCTACGATTTCCATCTGGTTAAACTCAACCAGCAGGGAGAGCAGGTCTGGGAAAAATACCTTTCAGGACAAAACCACGATTACCTTTCCGCTTCTGTTTCTACCCAGGAAGGAGGATTTTTAATTGCAGGAACCTCCTATTCCGGAAAAGGGCTGGATAAAAAAGACGAATCCAAAGGCGGATCAGATATCTGGCTGGTAAGATTGAATGAGTTCGGGGATGAATTATGGCAGAAAACATTAGGTACGGCTTCCGATGAAGAAGCCAGAGCAGTTGTTCAGACCACAGACCTAGGATTCTTTGTGGCCGGTAATATTCAGAACTCTTCCAAAGGTTACGGCTCTAAAGATGCCTGGATCATACGGCTGAATAAAAACGGAAAAGAACTTTCTGAGCTCATCTTAGGTGGAAAAGGTTTGGATGAGGTAGAGAAAATGATCCCTACAAAAGACGGCGGTGTCTTAATAGGGATTTATTCACGAAGTTCAGTTGGAGGAAGCAAGAAAACTGAAAACTCCGGCGAAGGTGATTACTGGATGGTGAAGCTTGATCAAAACGGCAAAATAGAATGGGAAAAGAATTATGGAGGAAAAGGCGATGACCACTTAAGAACCCTTGCTTTAACTTCTACAGGTTACCTTATTGGTGGAGAATCCCGATCTGAAAGATCAGGCAACAAAACCGTAGGCGTTGAACAAGGAACCGATTTATGGCTCGTTGCTCTAAACGAAAGAGGCGAAGAACAGTGGCAGAAATCCTACAACTTTAAAAACCGGGATATCCTGATGGGGATGAGTGTGATTCATTCTGCAGATGATAAAACTTCCAAAGGAATATTGCTCGGCGGTTACACCCAGGCAGAAGGACGGATAGAAAAAGATGACGAAACGTTCTGGATGCTGTACCTGGATCAGGACGGTAATGAACAGTGGAGAAAACACATCACGGGAGAGAACCGGAAGAAAGAAGAAAGGCTTTCAGATATAAAGTTAAACAGAGACGGTTCCATTATTCTTGCCGGAACCAGTGCGGAAGAGCTCGGAAAAGAGAACTGGAAG
>NZ_LJOD01000055.1 GCF_001295265.1 Chryseobacterium indologenes
ATAAAAGGCTAAGCACCGATACTGAAAGAGTAATTACAGAGACCTTTACGTATGACCATCAGAACAGGTTACTCGTTCATAAGCATCAGGTGGACAGTAATCCTGAAGAGATTCTGGCCCAGAACAGCTACAATGAGCTGTCCCAATTGGAAACCAAGAAGGTTGGAGGAACCAATGCTGCTTCACCATTGCAGACGATTAATTATCAGTATAATATCAGGGGCTGGATGACGAAAATTAATGATCCTGTCAATCTGAACGGGAAGCTGTTTGGATATGAGGTGAAATACCAGAACCCGGAGTATACTTCCAAATCTACAGGCAGGTTCAATGGGAATATAGCAGAAATAGACTGGAAGAATTCTTCAGAAGATATCCTGAAAAGGTATAATTATGTGTATGATGGCCTAAACCGGCTTAAAGATGCTTTCTATGCAGAACCGGCAGCTACCAATCCTCATAACGGTAATTATGACGAATACCTTACCTATGATATGAACGGGAATATCCAGACCCTGAAAAGGAAAGCCTTCCCGTTGGCCGGAACCACTTCTACCCTGGTAGATGACCTGAATTATACATATACGGGAAATCGTCTCGACAAAGTAATCGAAAATTCCCTGAACGATACGGGCTATGAAGGCGGAAATAACCCCATCGCATATGATCCTAATAGTAATATGACCGATATGAAAGATAAAGGAATCCAGTCTATAGAATATAACCACTTAAATCTTCCGGATGGAATAGCGATTACCCAAGTAAGGCCTTTGGGAACTTCCAATTTCTATTTACGGTATCTTTACCGGGCAGACGGGGTGAAGCTCAGGAAAACATATTCCGGGGACGGAGGAAGAGGTTCAGTAAGAACGAATAGAATTACCGATTACCTGGACGGCTTCCAGTACAGTTATTATGAAGGAGGAGGAATATGCCTGACCTGCCGTACGGAATCTGCTTATGAAGAAAAAGCCTACAAAGAAATGGATTTTCCGGGCATCATAACTCCTGAATGGCAGCTTAATTTTGTTCCTACTTCAGAAGGGTTTTACAATTTCGCGGAAAACCGCTATATTTACCAGTACAGAGACCACCTTGGAAATGCAAGGGTGAGCTATGCCAAAAGCAGCGCAGGCGTTCCTGAAATAACCGATGTGAACAACTATTATCCTTTTGGCCTGAACCATATTGACGGACAGATCTCCAAAGGGAAATTAGGAAGTTATCTTAGTT
>NZ_LJOD01000056.1 GCF_001295265.1 Chryseobacterium indologenes
GTTTTAAACAATTATACTTACATCTTAATTACTATGAAAAAATATTTTCTAATGGCGGCTTTTGCCACTTTAACGCTGATCTCCTGTAACAATGAAAACAATGCTGTAAATACCATGGAGAGCATGAAAACTCCGCAGATGGAAAACTTCGACAAAGCTTTTAAAAGCCTGGGTGATCCACAAAACAGACCTACGGAAGAGGAGAAAAAAAGAAACACCTCTGAGCTGAGTGACAGAAGAAAAGCGCTTCTGGTGCCGGCTTCTAAAGAACTGATCCTTTCTACCGGCGTAACTGAAGCGGAGCTGATGAGAAAAACAGGCGGTGATATGAGCCAGATCATTGTGTGGGCTACCCAGATCTATATGAAGAAAAGTGAGGAGATCCGTAAGAACATTAAATCCGAAAAATAAATAATCATGAAAAAAGTTGTAGCCATATTAAGTTTAGCAGCCTGCTCTTTAGGTTATGCCCAGAAGGGACCTCTTATCCTCAACAATTATTCTGTTTATGAGTTTAGAGGAGTTATTTTTGCCAGTAATGAATTCGGAACAAACTGCTATCCTTATATAACTTCCCAAGGTCCTGACGAAATTATTATTCCGGCCGACTCGCATATGGGAAATGGAAAAGCACTCATCTATGATAATTACAGAGATCAATTTACCAACTCTTTATATCCTACTGGAATCTGGAGGGTAACCCTTTCGAATACATCTTCAACACAAAGCCCGTGGAACGCACCGTCTTTACTGCCTACCGGGGTTATTTCAGCCAACACAAGATGGTCAGGCACCAAATTCGGAATGTTTCATCCGGGAACCAATGACGGTGTCTGGGGCTTCGGCGGTCCATTAGTGCTTCCCAACAGCTGTTATGATGCTCCTAGTAATATTACCACTCCTGATGGAAACAGCGCGGAAATATTTACTGTAACCAGCGGAACGAATACAACCACTTATATTCAGCTTTACTGATCTTAACAGGTTTTAAACAATTATACTTACATCTTAATTACTATGAAAAAATATTTTCTAATGGCGGCTTTTGCCACTTTAACGCTGATCTCCTGTAACAATGA
>NZ_LJOD01000057.1 GCF_001295265.1 Chryseobacterium indologenes
TGGGTAGCCCAGACAATGATCTGGCTCATATCACCGCCTGTTTTTCTCATCAGTTCGGCTTCAGTTACGCCGGTAGAAAGGATGAGTTCTTTGGAAGCCGGCACCAGAAGTGCTTTTCTTCTGTCACTCAGTTCAGAAGTATTTCTTTTTTTCTCCTCTTCCGTAGGTCTGTTTTGTGGATCCCCCAGGCTTTTAAAAGCTTTGTCGAAGTTTTCCATCTGTGGAGTTTTCATGCTCTCCATGGTATTAACAGCATTCCCTTCGTTGTTGCACGAGATCAGCGTTAAAGTGGCAAAAGCCGCCATTAGAAAATGTTTTTTCATGATTATTTTTTATTAAGATAGATTTTAGTTGATTTAGAATATTTGTACATAGGTAGTTGGTCCGTTTGGGGTTGTAATGGTGAACCAATCGGCACTCGATATTGAACCGGTAAGCGAATTGCTGTATGCCGGATCAATCGTGGGGTCTCCCAGTTTATATTCATCAGAAGCCCCGGTTACAGGATCCTGAATAACAAAATGAAAGCTTGCCCATTCATTAGCATAATTCATCACCGTAGCAATAAAGGGATGATTATAAGCATACATTCCATTATTCGCAGGATTGGTATTATCTGAAACATACCAGTTGAGAATAGGAATAGGTGTCGTTCCTGCCGTACTGAATGATTGATATTGAGTAAATTGTCCCGCAGGAATGGTATAAGTTCCGTAAGGGGCATTATGACCTGCATACATTATAGGCCCCGGAGTCCCGCCAGCCGGTGCAGTGCGGAATCTGCCGGCAGCATCATAAACATTGTAGTTTTGTATAATGATAGGTGAGCTTTGGGCGAAAGCAGAAATTCCTGCTGCTACTGATAAAAGCAATGCTGTTTTTTTCATGATTACTTTTCAGATTTAATATTCTTACGGATTTCGTCGCTTTTCTTCATATAGATCTGGGTAGCCCAGACAATGATCTGGCTCATATCACCGCCTGTTTTTCTCATCAGTTCGGCTTC
>NZ_LJOD01000058.1 GCF_001295265.1 Chryseobacterium indologenes
GAAGGTTTCTGAACGTTGATCAGGTCGTATGGTTTTACTTTTAAATAATCTGCTGCCGTGATGGTTTTATCTTCATATTTGGCTCTCAGCTCATCAAAAATCTGCTTAGCCTGAGGATTATCCGCTACATCTTCGTTGGCATAGTTGAAGGTAAAATCCGGAGCCCCATATAATGCGATATAGTTTTCCATAATCTCTTTATCTTCTTTGAACATCCTCGGCATCAAGCTTATATGAGATTTATTGAATACATAATTGAAACGCTCACCTGTTTTTCTGTATGTTCCGGTTTTTTCATCCTTTTCATACATATCTCCGGTTTTATCTATTTTGTAGCTTCCGTCTTCATTTTTTTCCATTCCTTTAGCATCAAGGAAAGCCGTATAGTTCTGTCCGTAGATTGTAGGCCAGTCTCCGTATTGCTCTCTGTTATAATAATCCAGCATCCCGATCGCGGTATCAGGATCATTAAGGTTCATCGGAGGATTCGCATTTGCCCTGATCGGAATTACCATCCAGCATGAAAAGCCAATGATCATATATACCACAGACAGCACAATAATCTGATAAACTTTTCTTTTTGCTTTTCTGGCATATTTAATCAGGAAATAGCATAAGGCCGCCATTAAGATAAATGCAGCAATAGTTCCTGAATGGAAAGGAAGTCCCAATCCGTTCACAAAGAAGATCTCCAGCTTTCCGAACATCGTCATGATAACCGGGAAGATAATTTTGAAAACAATAATCAGAATTCCTAAAGTAATCAGGT
>NZ_LJOD01000059.1 GCF_001295265.1 Chryseobacterium indologenes
GAAGGTTTCTGAACGTTGATCAGGTCGTATGGTTTTACTTTTAAATAATCTGCTGCCGTGATGGTTTTATCTTCATATTTGGCTCTCAGCTCATCAAAGATCTGCTTAGCCTGAGGATTATCCGCTACATCTTCGTTGGCATAATTCAGAGTGAAATCCGGAGCACCGTACATCGAAATGTAATTAGCCATCACGTCTTTATCTTCATTGAACATTCTCGGCATCAAGCTAACGTGAGACTTATTGAATACATAGTTGAATCTGTCATTCGTCTTTCTGTACGTACCGGTTCTTTCATCTTTTTCGTATACTTCCCCGGTTTTTGTCGTCTTGAAGCTTCCGTCTTCATTTTTTTCGATTCCTTTAGCATCAAGGAAAGCCGTATAGTTCTGTCCATACATTGTAGGCCAGTCTCCGTATTGCTCTCTGTTGTAGTAATCCAGCATCCCGATCGCGGTATCAGGATCATTAAGGTTCATCGGAGGATTCGCATTTGCTCTGATCGGAATTACCATCCAGCATGAGAAACCGATAATCATATACACAACCGATAAAGCTGCGGTCTGGAAAATATTTCTTTTTGCTTTCTTCGCATACTTAATCAGGAAATAGCATAAGGCCGTCATTAAGATAAATGCTGCAATAGTTCCTGAATGGAAAGGAAGTCCCAGTCCGTTCACAAAGAAGATCTCCAGCTTTCCGAACATCGTCATGATAACCGGGAAGATAATTTTGAAAACAATAATCAGAATTCCTAAAGTAATCAGGT
>NZ_LJOD01000006.1 GCF_001295265.1 Chryseobacterium indologenes
AAGGATTTTACAGCATTTTTTCAAGGTGGAAAGTTAAATTTTGGTGGAGATTTTGGAAATTATAACTTAGTTAGGGTTTATAATAATGTGCCAGAGATCAGGCAGTCATATCATAACTTCAATCCGTATATACCAGACAATACTCCGGATTGATATGGTCCGGGAGGAAAAGTGAATTGGTTTATTGGAGCTACAGGAACTGGAGTTGATACTTTTGCACAGAGATTTTATATTGGCACTGCTAGAAGCACTGCTCCGGTAAGATTTTTAGGACAGAACTATTATGGTAACGGAAGGACTTTTATTAAAGCTGCACCCGTTGCAGAAGCAATTGGCAAGTTTTCTTTTGGGTTAGGTATGGCAATGGATGGAATTGGTGTATGGAATTATGCACAAAATCGAACTTCACCAAATGCAGTACATCCGGCAAAAGCAGGATTAAATACAACAATGGGAGCAATAGGAGTTTGGGGTGGACCTCCCGGAGCGGTTTATTTCTATATCTTATTTTGGTATAGATGCTTTTTATCCTGGAGGATGGGATGGTGCTATGAATGATACAGCGAGAAGACAAGCCGAATTTGACACTATTTTCAAGGATTCAGGATTATCACATCAATACATTTTACCTTATGGTTCTCAAAAGTTTTAAATTATGAAAAGAGCATATTATTATTTTTTTACGGAAATTTATAAATCCGTAGAATATACATCTGATTTGCTTGGTGGGAAATTTTTAACCTCTTTTAAAGCAAGTATTGTTATGGTTGCATTAGAAACATGGTGGTTAATGTCACTTGGAGCATACTATTCTATCCACACAAAGACTGCAATAGAGCTTTCCATTTCAATGCCTATTATTTATATTCCTTTAATAATTATCATTTTATTCAATTATCTTACTATAGACTATAATAGTGCTTGGAAAAAATACAATAGTGATTTTGATAATTTACCTAAGAATAAAAACAGAATAGGAAGTTGGTTAGTTTTAGGCATAGTGATATTCATAATTTTAAATTTTATATATTCAATATATTTAATGAGCCAGATTGACTGGAGTCAATATAGATAGCAGGTTTGCACTTCGCAATCGCACGATTTTATCATATGGAAAATAAAGGAAAAACCTGCTGGTGAAGTCTTCTGACTCTGAACACTAAATAAATCACTGGGCTATATTGTAAAAGAAAGCCCGGTTTCTTATAAAAGTGTCTTTAAATTCTTATTATTTGGACATAATAAGTGCATCCCCGATCATATCAGAAAATAATAGGCTGTTTCACTTTTGAAACAGCCTATTTTGTTATATATGACTACATCTGTCTGCAATTTTGAAATAATAAGTATATTTACAACTATACCAATCAGCTAGGAAATGTATGGTTGAGCTATCAGAATAATGGCTCAGGGGCAGCCGTTCTTGAAGAAAATGTAATGAATAATCCGGTGATGATGTATGACCCGGATGGAAGAGTAAGTCAGGAATGGCTTAATGGGATTTATAATATGTCACGATCAGGAAAAACTATCTATAGTCAGTTTTCCTCTTAAGGGATGTCAGCTTGGGATAAGATTTGGAAAAAATGCACAAGTGACAAAAGCTGGAGTAGTCGGTGGAATGGCAGGTGCAGTACCGGGAGCATGGGTTTTAGGTAAGGAGGGAGGCCTCATAGGTACCTTTGTAGGTCCTGATGAAGGTACTGTTGTGGGGCTACAATAGGTTGTGGTGTTGGTGTTTGGGGAGGTGATACAGTAAAAGGTGGGGCAGAGTATTTACTTTAATTTAAAATAGGGATTTAGAAATTCATGAACAAAATAGAAATAAAAGGGAGTAAAGCGAAATTAGTAATAATGTTTATAGGAGCACTAATATTTGTAATTGTAGGGGTATTTTTAATAATTAATCCGGAGACTTTTTTTTCTGTAATATTTAAAAATATAATATTTATACGGGTTATAGGGATTGTATCAATAATATTTTTTGGGTTATGTTTTATCTTTTTACTAAGAATGTTGTTAATGAAAGAAAATAATCTTATTCTTGACAAAAATGGAATTACTGATAACTCTAGTTATTCCAGCGTAGGAATGATTGATTGGAAGGATATAACCTCTATAAAATCTATTGATGTTATGTCAACAAAATTTTTAATTATTAATTTAAAAGATCCTAATAAATACTTAATATCACAAAATAGTATTAAAAGAAAACTCTTAGAAAGAACTTTTAAAACTTATGGAACTCCTATTGCAATCTCTTCAAATGCATTGAAGTGTAGTTTTAAAGAACTTGAACAAACCATTTTGCAATTTTACAATAAATATAGGTATAATTAATATTTGTACAAAAATAGTAGTAATTTGGTGTTTCGTATTCATAAGTAATTATTCGTTTAAATATTTGAATTTTATAAACTTAAATACATGAATTGCTGCTTTTGTTTGCAGATTTTACTTATCAAACCTGTTTAAACTTTTTAGCAGGACATAAGTCTGTTAAGTTCTTTTTAAGTTTAACTATAAACCGAAGGTTCAACGTAGCTGAAAGGCACAAAACCTATTTGCACGGATATTAGCTATGATAAAAGTTCTAAAAAGAATAAAAATCAAAGATTTTTAAATGCTCATATGAATTTCTATGGGGGTAAAGTATTTAAACTTAAAAAATCACTAAAGAGTTTAAAATAAAAATTTTGAGACCTTGCGGTTTAATAAAAAAGTTTAAACAGCTTTATTTTCATATCCCCATAATGAAACAAATAAGAGTTGATTATCAGATAAAGATCTGATTGAGGATTATCCTCAATTTAAATAAAGTGTAATAAGTATTCCTGATGTAAAAAAACTCAAAACAAATGGAAACCATATTTGTTATTAGTAAAGAATATATTGAAAAAAATAATATCCTGTTAAAATTTTCTACCATTATCAATTTAATGAATGCAAACTTAATTGAAGATCAAGCCGATATCATTATTACAATGGAAGATGATGGAAATTTTGAACAAATAGAAATTAATGGCTTAAATAAAGACTATTTTGAAGAAACCATTCAAAACGAGAATTTTAATAAAGGCTATGGATGCCTGTTAACTATAGATTTTTATTCTGAACAAAAACTGATTATCTGTTTTTTAAAATTATTGTTTAAAGAACTACCGGACATTCTTATTTATAGTGAAATTGGTTCTGCTTTGAACTCTCCGTTTGTCTTTAATGAAAAGCATTTAAAAAACTTTTCAGGAACAGATAGCTATGCTCTTTTGAGTAATTCGCCTCAGGATTTAAGTAATCTGATTTAAACCATTCAAAATTAGTACATTTTATAGCCAGCCTTACTTTTTAAGTATATTTTTTGAGGGATTTAGGCATAATAAGAGAAGAGAGTTATTGAAAGACAATTGTTTATAAGGATGAAGCCATATATAAGATTTCAGCATGCTTTTTATATCAAAACAAAATCCCCGGAAAAGCCCTTAAACAAAACAAAAAATCCATAGTTTTGCGGCATGAGAAAACTTTTCTATGCATGTTTATGCTTTCCTTTTTTTCTTTTCTCACAGACGGTGGCAAAGGTAGTTGGAATTTCAGATGGCGATACCATCACGGTTTTATTAGACGGAAATATTCAGAAAAAACTTCGGCTGGCAGAAGTAGACTGTCCGGAAAATAAGCAGCCATTTGGGAAAAATGCCAGACAGTTCACTTCAGATCAGGTTTTTACCAAAAAAATCACTTTCACAGAAACCAAAATGGACCGATATGGACGAAGCATAGCCAAGGTATATTACGACAATGGAAAATACCTTTCCGCGGAAATTATTAAAGCAGGTTATGGATGGTGGTATCAAGCCTATTCCAAAGACAAATCGTTAGGGGAAATGCAGGATTCGGCAAAAGTCCGGAAGCTCGGGTTATGGCAGGATAAAAAAGCAATATCACCATGGGATTATCGTAAAAAGAGGCGTGAAGAGGCTCTTAAAAAACGTCTGCAAAACCAAGCAGCAGGGCAGTCTGAAAAGAAGAGCACACAGCCATTGCCCGATCCTTCAAAACAAAATAAGAAGCCCGTTCAGGTCATTTCTTAGTTGGCTGCTAATTCTTATCAATGGAGCTAAAAACTATTGAGCTAAAAATATCAGGTAAAACTTTCTACTTGGGACAATCTGCCATAAATATACTTAGCCCGCATGAATAATTTTGTCTGATAAAACAATAATTTAAAAAGCATAGAACCTGTCTATGCTTTATCAGTAGATATAACCCAAAGTTAAGGGCTGAATTTTTAAAAATGAAAATTTAGGATTTTGCTTTCAGGAGAGTCAATCCTGAAGAAAGAGGTTCTTTACCAAAAAGGCAGGAGAATATATTCTGAAACTCATGAATATACCTGCATTTAATTGAATTTCCATAAATCTTAAGCCCTTCAAGAAACTTCTTTGAGCTGAGATCAATATCGTATTTTATAAATGGTTCAGGTCTTTCATACCGGATTCTTCGTTCCGAACTGTAAGTACATGAAAATCCGAACTTTTCAAGCCATTCCTCCGTAATTTGAATAGGTTGAATAGAAGCTGCCGGTACAGAAAGGCTTTGAAAATTGTTTTCAATTTTTACAAAATACTCATGTCTGATATTCTGGAAAATTTCAGTAATGCTATAAATCTGATTTTTGTACTCAACTAAATTTTTAATTTTAAGATCTGCTACATTCATGATATTCTGGATTTTAATGGTGGAAATTGGTAGTAAACCAGTGCAAATACTATGCCTTGCATTGGATTGAAATCCTGTATTTAGTGAATGTTTTGTTAATTTTTTTGCCTGATATTTAAGTATTTATTAAAATAAGCCCTCCTACTCGTGAACACGGCTGTTTCGGGGAAAATAAAGTGTGGTAGGGATGTGGTATCTTTTTATTTTACTTTCAGATACCTGTTGCCGTCTGCAAGCAGAAACGAAACCGCTGCAGCAAAAATAACAACACCTATGAAAAAACTCCAGGAAAGTGAATGGAGAAGATACCCTGTTCCGCTTCCCAGAATGCTGGAGCCGAAATAATAAAAAAGCCAGTAAATAGAGGTAGCAGAAGATTTTCCTCGTTTTGCCCGCAGGGCAGTCATCTGGCTGGCCATAGTATGAGCAGCGAAAAAAGCCAGGGTGAAGATTCCTAACCCGAAAATAACAATATAAATATTCTCAGACAGAAGCAGTACCGCCCCGGAGAGCATACAAACTATAGAACCCTTCAAAATAAGAGCAGCATCCAGCCGTTTCGAAAGCCTGCTCGTGATCATCGTTCCGAAAACCCCGAAAATATACATTAAAAATATAAAGGCAATAACAAAATGATTCAGGTGAAACGGATCACCCTCCAGTCTGAAGCTCAGGTAATTGTATACGCTGACAAAAGCTCCCATCAGCAAAGCAGCAATAAAGTACAGACGAAGCATATACAGATCTGTAAGAAACCGTTTCATCTGTTTTACCTTTAGAGAATAATCCATTTTTTGAGGAATGAAAAATCTGGATTCAGGAAATAACTTCCAAAATACCAATCCCAGGATTAAACTTTCTATTCCGATAATGAGTACAGCATTCCGCCATCCTAATTCTCCCGCTAAAATAGTCGCCAGTATCCTTCCGCTCATTCCTCCGATTGTATTTCCGCTGAGATACATGCTGATGGCAAGGGCTACCGCAGAGGCGTGAACTTCTTCCGTAAGATAGGCTAGTGCAACAGAAGAAACTCCGGACACTACGAAACCTTTCAGAAACCCTGCTGCAATAAGAAAGCTGAGATCAGGAATCCAGGCAGAAACAATCGTAAGCAGGGCAGAGGAGATCAAGGAAAAAACCATCAGCCTTTTTCTGGAATAACTGTCTGCTTTAAAAGCAAAAAACAGCAGGCCTGCAGCCATTCCTATCGTAGAAGAAGAAACAAGAAGGGAACTGTCGCCGGCCGTGGTTTTGAAATATTCCGCAACCATTGGAAGCATCGGCTGAAAAAGATAGAGCTGGGCAAATACAGAAAGACCCGAAAAGAAAATACAAAGTTTTATATACCGGAAACGCGAACTGCCTTTTTCTGCTTTTTCAGATGAATTCATGAGCATTTGTGTTATAAAAACACAGAATTTTTATGGTGAAATATGAATTCTGTAAAGTTCCTGATTTTTTTTTATATATAAAAATAGAGTATTCAGTAAGGCCTGTTATCAGAAAAAAAGAATACAAATGTCGCTGTATGGCCAGATAACAGAGACTGGCCATACAGTTACGATGCACAGCATCGCGGGATTAATGCATCATTTCATGAACTTTAATCAGTTCTGCAATATTGGAAATATTAAGCTTTTTGAAAATTCTTTTTTTATAGGTACTTACCGTAGACATCTGAATATCCAGCTTATTGGAAATTTCAAGATTTCCATATCCGTCTGCCAGCAGTTTGAAAATTTCGTATTCCCTGGATGAAAGCTTTTCAACAGGGTTACTTTTTTTATTCTGAATGATCAGGCCAATCAGCTCCGCTGGATAATAATATCCTTTTTCTATTACTGACCTTACTGCTTCACGGATCTCTTCTTCGCTGCTTTGTTTACTGAGATAGCCTTCAGCACCTTCTCTTATATACTGAATGGCAACATCTTTATCATATCCGGAAAATACAAGAATTTTAAGACTCTTTTGTATACTCTTAAGCTCAGTAATCATCTTTTTGTACTGCGTTCCGGGCATATCAATGTCCAGCAGAAGCAAGTCATAATGACATGAGCCAAGTTGTTCCTTCACCTGTTCATAATTTTCTGCAAAATCAATGCTAAACTCGGGATAAGCAGACTCCAGTACCAAAGCAGTTCCGGCTCTCACTACATAATGATCATCAGCGATTAAAATTCTTTCATTCATATAAAATTAGCTTTAATAAGAGTTATTTCAATATAATGCCTTTTCGGATATCCGGAGCTGAAACTAACAGGAGCAGTACCTCGGTAAGGATGAATTTCCGGCAGCTGGCTCTTCAGATATTTCCGTATAGGTGGTTATTATGGCAATTTTTTGCCTGGTTTTATAGGGTTTAAGACCTGATAGGTTATTTAAAATATGTTTTACGGTATTTTCAGGAGACATCCGGATAAATCCATACCTCTTCCAGACAAAAAAATTCGCTGTATTCAGCAAAAATTCGTTATCTGTAATATACCGTGTTGAAGTATGACGCTGTTTGTAAATATTTGAAAATAACATTACAAAAAACAATGTCCGGGCTCTTAAATACATAAATGATCTATGCTTTCCTGTATGATCAGTACAGAAATTGGTTAATAATAGTCATTATACAAGCCAAAGTTTTTTAAGTGTAGGAATTACTGAATGCATTTTTTTTCATTGAATATTTCTATTTTGTGTGTTTTTAATTAAAGCGATTTAGTTAAACACGTAAAATTAATAAAAATATACATACTAACAGCCATAGTATAGTGAATTTTGACATGAGTTTTATCTCCCTGAAAAGAGAGTAAATAATATAAATTTTTCGTAAGAAGACTTTTGTGGCTGATTTAATAAAGTAAGAACAGGTCTGAACTTTTCTTCTTTTTCAAAAATATGGAATGCTTTTAAAGCATAAATCGTGAAGGAGATAAACCCGGAAAATCATGTTTTTTAACGTATTAAATACTGCTGTGTCAAGCTTCAGACGGAAAATAGTATACTTTTTGTAATAAAACATTAGGAAAAAGACTTTTTTGAATGGTTTCCCAAAAGTTCACCACGTTCTTTTTTATTCTTATCTTTAATTTCATAGAGGAATTGTTTAACACGATAAAATGAAAAGAAGCGAAGAAATCACAAGCCGGTATTTTGCTTTTCTGGATAAACATATTCAGGAGGTTATGGATGGAATTGTTCCTGAATTTTTGGAACTAAATGAAATCGCAGGACAGCTTGCCGTTTCCCATACCCATCTTACCGATACCATAAAAAAAGAAAAAGGAAGCCATCCTTGCTACTTTTATGATGAAAAGATTATTGATGCAGCCAAAACCATGCTGTCTGGTTCTGATAAATCTATTGCTGAAATTGCGAGAATTCTTACTTATGATCCGTCTAACTTTTCCAAGTTCTTTAAAAAAATGACAGGCATCACGCCTGGAGACTTTAGAAAAAATAAATGAAAATTCAGCCGAAAACGGCATCAGCAGACATCTTTAAGCATGCCTGAATATTTAGAAAGGTAGAATTTTTCCGAGTTTTTCATCCTTCAGAGCAAAATAATATTGTATAAATGAGGTGATTGCAACAGGTGGTCATCTTTTTTGTCGTTTCTTTATTAATAGTCTTTTATGGTTGTCTTTTTTTTTGTTAATTTAGGTTTTTAAAAAACTAATCAACCATTAAAACGTATAGTTAATTATTTAATAAAAATAAATTATTTGATTGTCAGATATTAAGCAGATTTTTTTTAAATGTTTATAAATTTAATGTAAATGCAGAATTTTAACAACCTTTATAATCATATATTTGTTTATTCAAACAACTAATACATAATATAAACAACATTAAGGATGAGTATCGATTTTACTACAGCAACTTTTAAAGATTTTGAGAATATTCCTGACTTTAATATTCTTCAAAGAGCAGAAGCCTTCAGTGATTTTCTGGAGTATATGAAATCCAACGGACGCATGCACTACAGGCTTAGAAACACAACAGGAACCAATGCTATATTGAATGTAAGTATTGCAGAACAGAATAAACAGTATGTAAGTTTTGTTTCCAGTGATTATTTAGGGTTTACACAACATCCGAAAGTAAAGCAGGCTGCCATTGAAGGAATTGAAAAATACGGGACAGGTACAGGAGCAACTCCTCTTATCGGTGGTTATTTTGATTATCATTACAGATTAGAAAAAAAAATTGCCGAATTTTTTGGAAGAGAGGCGGATGAAGCAGTAGTTTTTACAACAGGCTATACAGCAAACAGTGCCATGTTGCAGTGTCTTATGAAAGGTGAAGATCTTGCTATTTTGGATATGGCTGTTCATGCCAGCGTACATGAAGGATGTGCATTTACCAATAAAAAAACATTTCAGCATAATAATCTGGAACATTTGGAACACATTTTGAAGGCATCAGAAGATCAGTACCGCACAAAACTTGTCGTAATCGATGGTGTATATTCCCAGGATGGTGATATTGCACATGTCCGAGAAATTTATGATCTTGTGAAAAAATATAATGCCTTTCTGATGGTAGATGATGTTCATGGGATCGGGGTCTTGGGAAAAACCGGAAGAGGGACACTTGAGCTGACAGATATGTTGGATAAAGTAGACATTATGACAGGAACTTTAAGTAAAACTTTCGGAAATTTGGGAGGATATGTGGTTGCAAATAAAAAAATTGTAACTTTCCTTAAATTCCAGTCACGCCAGCAGATATTTTCAGCAACCGCAACACCTTCTTCAGCAGGGGCTATCAAAGCCATTGAATTAATTGATGAAGAACCGGAATGGAGGGTAAAACTTTGGGATAATATTAATTATTTCAAAAAAGGACTGGATGATCTGGGATTAGATACAGGAGTTACCTGCTCAGCAGTGGTTCCTGTAAAGATCGGAGATCCGCACATAACAGGAGATGTAGGACGACTGCTTATGGAAAACGGGATTTATACCAATCCTATTATATATCCTGCCGTGTCAAGAAAAGATGCCAGAATCAGAATGAGCGTGACAGCAAGACACGAAAAAGAACACCTTGATAGAACTTTAAATGTATTTGAAGATATCAACAGAAAATTGCATATAGCAAAAAAATAATAAATTATGCCTAGAAAAGTAGTGCAAGGTCCCATCAGGGATAAGGAAAAAACCAAACAGAAGCTGCTTGCTGCAGTTGGTAAAATCTTAAGAGTAAAAGGATACTCAGGATTAAAAGTTAGTAAGATCGCTGCTGTTGCAGGATTTGATAAAAAGCTCATCTATGAGTACTTTGGAAGTACTGATAAGCTTATTGATGAATACATCAGATCACAGGATTACTGGAGCAAAGTAAATCCGGAAAGCGTAGATGTAGATCTTTCCGATGGAGGGAAAGAACTGACTAAAAAAGCTGTACTTACCCAGTTTGAAAGCCTTAAGAAAAACAAAGAATTACAAAAGATTATTCTTTGGGAACTTTCAGAAAGTAAGCCTATTCTCAGAAAATTGGTAGAACAGCGCGAAGAAGCCGGAGAAATTCTGTTTGAAAATATTATTGATCCTTATTTTGGTGATAAAGCCCTTAGAACAAGAGCTATCATGGCATTGCTTGTTTCCGGAGCATATTATCTGAACCTGTATACAGGATACAATGCAAGCAAATTCTGTGGCATTGATCTGAAAAGTGAAGAAGGTCGAAAAGCCATTGAAGAGGCTATTGTTGAGATGATTGATTTAGCTTACCAGAAATAATGAAGATTAAAAGTTTTCTAATTTGACCAAAAATTAAGTTTTGTGGATAATTTGAAAACTTTAAATTTTCAAATTAAAACTATATTTCTTACTTTTGGCCAATGGAAAATTTTATCGTATCTGCAAGAAAATACCGCCCGCAGCAGTTTGATACTGTGGTAGGGCAATCCCATATTACGGATACTTTAGAACATGCCATTGAAGAAAATCAGCTGGCTCAGGCTCTGCTTTTCTGCGGGCCTCGTGGTGTAGGTAAAACTACATGCGCCAGAATCCTGGCAAGAAAAATCAATGAAAAGGACGGCTCCGTTTCAGAAGACGGCTTTGCTTATAACATTTATGAACTGGACGCGGCATCCAACAACTCTGTGGATGATATCAGGGAACTGATAGACCAGGTACGTTTTGCCCCTCAGGTAGGGCAGTACAAAGTCTATATCATAGATGAGGTGCATATGCTGTCTTCTGCAGCCTTCAATGCGTTCCTTAAAACACTGGAAGAACCGCCGGCACATGCTATTTTTATTTTAGCTACTACAGAGAAGCATAAAATAATTCCTACCATTTTGTCGCGCTGCCAGATCTATGATTTTAAAAGAATCACTATAGAGGATATCCAGGGCCATTTAAGAAATATTGCCCAAAAAGAAAATATCCGGTATGAAGATGATGCCCTGTATCTGATAGCCCAGAAAGCAGATGGTGCGCTAAGGGATGCACTTTCTATTTTCGATAGGCTTTCTACTTTCTCCCAAAAGAATATTACCCTGGCCAAAGCTGCCGAGGTGCTTAATATTCTGGATTATGATCAGTACCTGAATATAGTAGACCTTGCCAAAGAAAATAAAATCCCCGAAGTACTTTTCGCGTTCAATGAAATTGTTAAAAGAGGTTTTGATCCTCATATTTTTATTGCCGGATTAGGAAATCACTTCAGAGATCTTATGATGGCTCAGAATACATCCACCATCGAGTTGATTGAAGTAGGAGAGAGGACAAAAGCTAAATTTGTTGAGCAAAGCCAGAAATGGAATGCCCAGCAGCTGATAGACGGTATTGAGATCTGCAACCATGCGGATATTAATTATAAAAACTCCAAAAACCCCAGACTTACAGTTGAAATTGCACTGATGCAGCTGGCTTCTCTGACCGCTGGCTCAGGCGATACTAAAAAAAAAAATTCCTGATACTGGCTCCGTTTCTTCATGAGAAACCTGAAGTTCAGATTCCTGAAAAAGCTCCTGAAAAACGAGAAGAAAAACCACAGCCAACCGTTCCTGATGCTGCTCCTGCAGCTACAGTAAAAACAACAAAACCTTTATCCAGACCGGCTGCTGCAGCTTCCGGCTTCAGTATCAGTTCATTTCTGAATAAAGAAGACAAACTAGAGGTTGAAGAAACAATCGCCGTAAAAACAGACCAGCTTCCCCAAAACCATTTTACAGATACTGATCTGCAGATGGCGTGGAATCTTATGCTGAAACAGCTCCAGGCCAGAGACAGCTTCGTCTTCAATGCGGTAAAAACCTTTAAACTGGTGAAATCAGGTGAACATCAGATCCGGGTTTTATATCCTTCAGATTCTGCTAAAGCTGAATTTGACAAGATCAGTGGCGAATTTTTCAACCATTTCAAAACAAAAGTCCATAACCATGCCATTGAAATTGATTACCAGAGAGATTTCGAGAATCTGAAAGTAGAAGTGGTTACCAAAAGAAAAATATTTGAAAAATTCATCGAAAAAAATCCACTTTTAAAAGATCTTGATGATTTAATGAGGTTTGATTTGACATAATTTTTATATATTTGTCAAATATTTTTGTGAAAAATAACTTTTTGACAAAAGCAAATATAACCCGAAAAGACTAAAACAAGACATTTTCAGACCAAAAGTGGAAAAAATATTCAACTTATCTCTGTCTTATTTTACACCCGCTGATCAGTTTTTCAGCGGTTATTTTAGCTTTTCTGCTTTCTATTATAGAAATTTCAGAACGTATTACCGATTTTATTGGTATTGCTAACTGAATTTCTTTCCAAAAAATACAGGAAAATTAGAGTCCTTTTGTTTTCCTGATTCCTTTAAAAATTTTGAACGGCATTTTTTGAAAAGAATTATAAAGTAAATTTTATAATGAAAGGACTATTGATGTAGGTTTAAAAAAAATAAAACAATAAATTTAAAAATATGAATTTAAAAGATGTAAAAAACGAGTGGATCAACGGGCTCTCACAACCATTGATGATTGCGGGACCATGCAGTGCGGAAAGTGAAGCCCAGATGCTCGAAACAGCTAAAAGAATAAAAGAAACCAATGCGCAGGTATCTATATTTCGTGCAGGAATCTGGAAGCCGCGTACCAAACCGAATGGCTTCGAAGGGGTAGGAGTAATTGGCCTTAACTGGCTGAAAAAAGTAAAAGAAGAATATGGTTTCAAAACAGCTACAGAAGTGGCTAATGCCCACCATGTATTTGCTGCTCTGGAAGCAGACGTAGATGTTCTTTGGATTGGAGCACGTTCAACAGTGAATCCGTTTACGGTTCAGGAAATTGCGATGGCCCTGAGAGGAACAGATAAACCTGTATTTGTTAAAAACCCGGTAAACCCGGATCTGGCTCTATGGATTGGTGCGTTAGAAAGGCTTCTGGGACAGGATATTAAAAACCTGGGAGTGATTCACAGAGGATTTTCAACATACCAGAAAACCAAATACAGAAACAACCCTAACTGGCAGATTGCCCTGGATTTCAAAAGCCAGTTCCCCAATATTCCGATGCTGATTGATCCTTCCCACATTTGCGGAAACAGAACAGGACTGGCGGATATTACACAGGAAGCTCTTAACGTAGGATACCAGGGGGCCATTATTGAGACTCACTGCAATCCGGATGAAGCCTGGAGTGATGCGTCGCAGCAGATCACCCCTGAAGTGCTGGCGGAGCTTATCGGAAACCTGAAAGTAAGAAATTCCGGACTTGCTGGTTTTGATAATGAAATGGGAAGACACAGAACTTTAATTTCTGATCTTGATTTTCAACTCATTGAGCTTCTTTCCCAAAGAATGAAGATTTCCGAGAAAATAGGGAAACTTAAAAAAGAAAATGATATCGCTATTTTCCAGCCGGAAAGATGGAAGGTGATCACCGAATACGCTACTCAGAAAGCTAAAGAAACAGGAATGTCTCAGGAATTTATTGAGAAGGTGTTTAAAGCCATTCATGAGGAATCTATTGAAGTGCAGAATAATATTATGATTGACAGAGTATAGCTGAAGGAAATATAATATAGTCTTTAGGGCTTAAGAGTCAGGATGAAGGTGAAAAAGAAATGTTTTCATATCCCTAAATCCTGTGCCCTAAGCCCTAATTTCTTATATTTGCATCCAGTATTATTTATGAAAGGAAAAATCATTAAATCAACGGGAAGCTGGTATCAGGTTCTGGATCTCGAAACAGAAAAAATTTTCGAAGCCAGAATCAGGGGGAAATTCAAGCTGATCAAAACAAGACTTACCAACCCGCTTGCTGTAGGAGATTTTGTAGAATTTCAGCTGGAAAAAGATGATATTGCATGGATTACTAAAATAGAACCCAGAAGGAATTATCTGATCAGGAAATCCGTAAACCTTTCAAAAGAAACTCATATTATTGCATCTAATATAGATCTGGCCTGTTTTATTTTTACATTAAAACATCCGGAAACCTCATTGGGATTCCTTGACCGCTTTCTGGCATGCTGTGAAGCTTATACTATCACTCCTTTAATTCTGTTCAATAAAATCGACGTTCTGAACGAAGATGAGATTGAACTGGTAAAGGATATTGAGTTTTTATATCAGCAAATCGGGTACGATACTTTAGAAATTTCTTCTTACTCCAGATTGAATCTGGACGGACTTCAGGAGCTCCTCAAAGACAAGACCTCAGTGTTTTTCGGCCATTCCGGTTGTGGAAAATCTACATTGGTGAATGCCCTTCAGCCCGGGCTGAACCTGAAAACATCTGAAATCTCAGATTCCCACCTTAAAGGGAAACACACGACAACTTTTGCCCAGATGCACTTTTGGGATTTTGGAGGAAATGTTATTGATACACCCGGTGTACGTGAATTTGCAATGATTGATATAGAAAAAGAAGAAGTTCAGCATTACTTTCCTGAAATCTTCAAAAAAAGGGAAGAATGTAAATTCCATAACTGCCTGCACGTTAATGAACCTAAATGCGCTGTTTTAGCTTCTCTGGAAACCGGAGAAATTCAGCATTCCCGCTATTCTACTTATATAAAGCTGATGGAAGAAGCAGAAGAGGCTTCCCAGAAATAACCTCCGATGGTCTGAATACGTTTTTTACTGTTGGCAAGTGCAAAAGTCACAAATGATTTTTTATGCGACATAAATAAGAGGTTTGATTTTGTGTCTTAAAAGGATTTGTATAATCAAAATCTTTGCGCTGTAATTTTTTCCGGTAGAAAATTAACCTCATTTTTATCATAAAAATTTTTGTTTTAAAATCAGAAAAATATCACGAATTTGAAATAACTCCACTTTTTTGTGTTATAAATTGTGACACATTAGATCATTTTTGAATAGGGCAGACTTTGCTCAGAATATTTCTGAAAAATTTTTTAAAAAAATATTTATTTTATTTTAATCAATAGAATAAATAAGCTAATAATATGATTTTTTATGCTTTGAAATTTTACGATATTCGTAAAAAATAGATGGATTTTTTGAAAATAAAAAACCCAGCCGAAGCTGGGTAAAAACTAATAACCATGAAAACTCAAATTAAACATGAGAATCGTAATAGTATAAACAATTACTGTGCCAAACTTTATAACTCCAATTCTTAATAAAAGTTATTTTTATGTTAAAAAAAAATTAAAATAAAAATAAAAGATATTTTTTGTAATTTTGCGCCATTAAAAAAATATACATATATGTCTAACATTACATTCACCATGATTAAGCCAGATGCAGTAGCAGACGGACATATCGGTGCTATATTAGGGAAGATCGCAGAAGGAGGTTTCAAAATCAAAGCTTTAAAATTAACTCAGCTTACAGTAGCTGATGCTAAAAAATTCTATGAAGTTCACGCTGAAAGACCATTTTATGGTGAGCTTGTAGAATTCATGAGCTCTGGTCCAATCGTGGCAGCTGTTCTTGAAAAAGATAACGCTGTTGAAGATTTCAGAACATTGATCGGATCTACTAATCCTGCAGAAGCTGCGGAAGGGACAATCAGAAAAATGTTTGCAAGAAGCATCGGAGAAAATGCAGTTCACGGTTCAGATTCTGACGAAAATGCATTAATCGAAGCTCAGTTCCACTTTTCAGGAAGAGAGATTTTCTAAGAATTCTTTTATAAAATAAAAACCGAAGAGGCTTCTTCGGTTTTTTTATGCCATAATGTCTGCGTTTGAAATTTTGATGTCAATATCAATTTTTAGCGGACGAATCCAGTCCTGAATTCTGTGCACTTTTGTGCTTTAAAGATTACTTTCAATAGCTTCTACTTTTTCCCTGTGCAGTTCAACAGGTTTATCAAGCAGAATGGCAAGAACTGTCATATTTTTATCAAGCCTTTGTTTCGGAATATCAATATACATGATTCCCGGTGTTTCACTCCAGTACAGCTTGTTGTATATTTTATGATCCAGAATACTGCCTTCACCGGCTATTCTGATTCTTGCAATAGTATTTTTTATTCCTTTTAAGGCAACAGGTCCGGTAGGAATACCTTCTACAAACAGATAAATAGTCTTCCTGTCTTTTGAAAGAGCACTCATCCCGGAATAATGTCCTCCGGGAAGACCTTTTCCGGTTTCATAAAGCGCCTCCGCATGTTTGCTGATCCATTTCAGTGTTTCATGATTGGTTTTAGCTGTCTTTGGGAGATGCATTTCGAGTCCGTCATGGGTCAGCCCCGAATGATCCATGATATTAGAGCCGTTATGAATGAGATTGGCAAGATCATAAACAGCGGCTTTTGCATTCCTGTTTTCCAGAATATCTGTGACAGAGAAAGACTCCTTTTTAAAACTCTTAAGAAGAGTAGGCTGTTCACTAAAAGTAAGCTGAATCGTTGTTACGTCCTGATCAAATTTTACTTCCGAGAGATCAATCATCATGGTTGTATCATTGCTGAAGAGGAAATTTACCTTAGAATTTTCATCACCTGCAATTTTTACAGACAACGGTTTGCTGGCAAGGCCATAGATTTTTACAAAATCTTTAGCTTCTTCAAGATAGAGGAATATAGATTTTCCATCCTCCGAGAAAGCAGATTTTCCTTTATAATGCTCAAAAGAGATTCCTTGTCTTGTGCCGTATATTGCGTCTTTATTTTTTGAGGTCCATCTCCCCAGGTTTTTTAAAATTCGGGTCTGTTCTTCAGGGATAGTTCCGTCAGCTTTCGGGCCAATATCCAGAAGAAGATTGCCTCCCATACTGATCACGTCTGCTAAAGTTCGCACAATCATGTTGGGTGTTTTGTAGTGATTGTCAAAGGGCTGGTATCCCCATGAGTCATTCATGGTATAGCAAAGTTCCCAATACGGGTTTTTAGGAGTTACAACGGGAATTCCCTGCTCCGGGGTATCATAATCACCATGATTGTTAAGCCTTGAGTTAATAATAATATCAGAATTATATTTCTTTAAAAGAGATAGAGTCTGCGGAGCTTTCCATTCTTCGGAAGAATGTTCCCAGTCGCCGTCAAACCATAATAAATCAGGTTTATATTGCCGTGACAGTTCATCCAGCTGGGTTTGGTAATAAGAGACAAATTGATCCCATTTTTTAGGATCGTTTCTGATTTCATAACGCTTTTTTGTACGGGTATTGACGTCGTAATACGGATGGCTCCAGTCCGGAAGAGAAAAATAGATTCCGGTTTTAAGCCCTGAATTTTTTAAAGCGCTAACAAAAGGAGTTAAGACATCTTTCTTAGCTGCGGACTGATGAGGAATTGTGATCGCGTTTTCGGCTTCAGAGTTCCAGAGGGAAATGCCGTCATGATGCTTAGAAGTAATAACGGCATACTTTGCTCCTGATTCCTGAATCAGACGAACCCATTCTTCAGGTTTATAATCTGAAGCTGAAAAGCCGTTAAGCTGTTTCATATAATTTTCATGATTGATGTAATTATTGAAAAAGGACCAGGATTCAGAGATGCCGTTAACTGAATAAATACCCCAATGGATGAAAATGCCAAGTTTGGCATTTCTGAACCATTCCATTTTTTTTATCTCATCCGGTTTAGCCTGAGCATTGATATGGCAGGCTGATACCATCAGTCCTAAAAAAACAGCTCCTGTTATCCTCTTTTTCATTTTTCTTTTTTGTGCTAAAATAATAAAGAAGAGCAAACTTTTTGGGATAAAAGAAGTAAATGTTATGGTGATTAATGAAAGTGCTGGATTTATACATGAAAATCTGAAATATTGAATAATAAAATATTGTATTTTTAACGAAGTGATAAATGGAATACTTCTTGTAAGTTTCTAAAAAAAATAGAATATGAAAATTCCAATGATTGTAATGGCGGGTTTATTAGCTGTGGGCGTGTCTGCGCAGACAACAAAACCAGTGAGAAAAATAAACAAACCAGTTAAGAAAATTAAAAAAGCAGAAACACCAAAACCGGTAAAGGCTGCCGAACCTAAAGTAATTGTAAAGAAAGATACCCTTCTTAAAAGAGGAGGATATTGTCCGGCCTGCGGAATGGGATAATCTATGAAAAAGCCTCTCCTGGGACTATCGATGATGCCGGAAGCAGATTTTGTTTCCGCAATACTCCCATTGTTGCAGGATCAGTCAGTGGCTGTGCTGGAATGGTCCTTTGATACAGTTGAGCATGTTCTTGAGCCGGAATGGCTCAGGGGTCTTTTGGATTTTTATGCAGAAAACAGCCGCCTGCTGGGACACGGTGTCTACTATTCTCTTTTTGATGCCCGGTGGACAGAACGGCAGGAGGTATGGCTGGAAAAATTAAAGAAAGAAACTCAAAGAAGAAAATACAATCATATTACGGAACATTTCGGTTTTATGAATACCGAAAACTATCACCAGGGCGTTCCTCTGCCAGTTCCGTTACATTCCCGGATACTGCAGATTGGAAAAGACAGACTGGCACATTTACAGGCTGCTGTAGAGATTCCTGTGGGAGTTGAAAACCTCGCTTTTTCATTTTCAGCGGATGATGTCAGGGAGCAGGGAATATTTCTGGAAAAACTGATTGAAGATGTAGAAGGTTTCCTCATTCTGGATCTTCATAACATCTACTGCCAGTCCTGTAATTTTGACATTGATATTGTAGATATTGTTGCCATGTACCCCCTTGAAAAAGTAAAGGAAATTCACCTTTCCGGAGGTAGCTGGCAGGAAAGTGTATACCGAAAGGAGCCGGTCAGAAGAGATACTCATGATGATGCAATTCCTGAAGAAGTACTGGCTGTATTGCCTCAAGTGCTTTCCCGATGCCCCAACCTGGAATACATCATTATTGAAAGGCTGGGGCATACCCTGAATACAACTATGGAAAAAGAAGCTTTTTTCAATGATTTTGTCAGAACTAAAAAAATAATTGAAGATTCCTGGTTTCCAGCCGGAAATAAGACTGTATGGAACAGAAAGGAATGTATCTCTTCAGTGCCGCTGGAAGATCACTTGCTCTATCATGAACAGACAAAACTGACCAGGCTTTTATATGGGAATAGTGATATTACGTCTTTTAAAAATGAAAATTTCAGCTATTTCGATGTGCAGAAATGGGACGCCGAAATGATAGAAACAGCCAGGAATATCATCAAAAAATGGAATCCCTACTAATCCTTTGTACATCCTTAATCAAAATAAATGAAAATGACAACGGTATTTTTAATAACTGCAACAGTACTTACAGCTTTAATTGCAGGGCTTTTCTATGCATATTCCTGTTCTGTGGTTCTGGGATTGGGAAAGCTTTCGGATTCAGAATATCTGAAAGCTATGCAGAGTATTAACCGGGAAATTCTGAACCCGGTATTTTTTGTGAGCTTTATCGGAACAGCGGTACTGCTTCCGGTGACTGCTTTTCTTTTTCGCGGGCAGCAGCCTGTATTTATCCTTCTTCTGCTGGCATCTGCTTCCTATCTGATTGGAGTATTCGGAGTCACGGTTGCCGGGAATGTTCCCCTGAATGATATACTGGATAAGTTTGATAGTGCCGGATCATCTGCCGATGCAATGAAGAAGATGCGTGAAGCTTTTGAAAACAGATGGAATTTTTTGAATAATATCAGAACTGTTTTCTCTGTCATAAGTATCGTTCTGGCGGTCTGTGCCTGTATCTGGAATAAAGAGATTTAAAATTGACTCCGTATAAATACGTAACTGATGAATTACGTATTTATACGGATGCATGGTATATGTTTTTATGTTGAAATTTACATCAACAACAGTAATAGATTTAAGTATTAAAAGTTTAAAGCGTAAATTCTGATAACCAACGAATTTCATATTCCACAGAGAAGAAAGGCAGTCCGGATGGGCTGTCTTTTTTCGGGTTTTAGTTTCATGATGTTTCAAATAGAGTGTAATAACCTGTCATAAACAGTGTTTTTCCTGTAAGGCAGTCATTGGTTTATAGTGACCTTTGTCCTAATCATAATTAAAATCAAAACCAATGAAACATTTAGAAGATTTTTTCGGTACGAGATGGTTATCTCTTAAAAAGTTTTACGCTCCATTAGCTCTTATTGCGGTTTTTTCCATAACAAGCTGCAGCAAAGATGATGATGAGCCTATTCCACAACCGGTAACTTATGCGGTAGAAAACCCCTTGGATAAATACCATGAAATGGCAGGCTTTACGAATACAACGAATTTTATAAACTCTGGTGATTATGAATTTGGGCTTGCCTTCTCTGCAAATGTAAAAGGGAAAATCAGTGCAATAACCATTAAACTTCCTGATGCTAATCCAAATCTAAGGGTGACATTCTGGGATTATACCACTAAAACAGTACTAAGAACGGAAACGGTCAATGTGACGGCTCCTAACACTTTGATCACGAAAGGTATTGCAGAACTGGCATTGGAAAAAGATAAAAAATATGTAATTACCATGAATTCCAATGATTGGTATAAAAAAGCAAAGCCGGATAACAGCAATGCTGCATATCCAATCACTGCGGGAAATATCAAATTTTGGGAATATAAATGGAGAAGTGGTACGGCTCAGACATTCCCAACGACGACTTCACTGGATTATAACGGAGGTGACTTAAGCTTTAATTTTCAACAGGTAGACTAATAACCATATTTTTCAAAGGAAAAGGCAGCTCAATGGAACTGCCTTTTCTGTTTTTTGTATTCAGGTTCTTTTAAATCTTTAAAAGTTCAATGGTTCTTTCCGGATTTTCTGTAGAAAATACAGCATTTCCGGCTACCAGAACATCGGCTCCGGCTTCGAAAAGTTTAGAAGCATTATCCAGATTCACTCCGCCATCAATCTCAATAAGAGCGGTGGAGTTGTTGCTTAAGATAAGGTCTTTTGTTTCCGCAATTTTCTTGTATGTGTTTTCAATGAATTTCTGGCCTCCGAATCCAGGATTCACACTCATTAAAAGAACAAGATCCACATCTGCAATAATGTCTTCAAGCATAAGTACCGGAGTGGAAGGATTCAGGACAACCCCTGCTTTTGCTCCTCTGCTCTGAATATGATGAATTGTTCGGTGAAGATGGGTGCATGCTTCATAATGTACAGAAACAAGATCAGCACCATGGTCGATGAATTCATCAACGTATTTTTCAGGTTCCACAATCATAAGATGAACATCAACAAACTTTTTAGCGTGCTGCTGAATGGTCTTCATAACAGGAAAGCCGAACGAAATGTTAGGAACAAACCTGCCGTCCATTACGTCAACATGTAACCAGTCGGCCTGAGATCTGTTCAGCATTTCAATGTCTCTTTGCAGATTCCCAAAGTCTGCAGATAAAAGGGAAGGAGCAATAAGCTTCGTTTTCATTTTTACTTTTTATACTTTTACTTAGATTTCTAGCTTTTAAAGATATTTTTTCATTTTAATGATACTTCAGCTTCATCTCCGGCGTGATCTTAAGAAGTGTTTCGTAGATCAGCCTGATCACATTGCCCACATCTTCTTTAGACACCATTTCTACCGTTGTATGCATATAGCGCAAAGGTAAGGAAATTAATGCACTTGGTACTCCGCCGTTGGAATGGGCAAATGCGTCAGTGTCTGTTCCTGTAGATCTGCTTGCTGCGGCTCTCTGGAAGGGTATTTTTTTATTTTTCGCAGTTTCTATAATTAATTCCCTGATGGTATGATGAATGCTCGGTGCAAAGAAAACTACAGGTCCGTCACCGCACTTCTGGTCGCCTTCTTTCTTTTTCTCAATCATAGGCGTTGTGGTATCGTGGGTAACATCAGTTACGATAGCAATATTGGGCTTGATGGTATCTGCAATCATATCGGCACCATACAGACCTACTTCTTCCTGTACAGAATTGGTAATATAGAGTCCGAAAGGGATCGTTTTCTTATTTTCCTTTAAAAGCCTTGCTACTTCAGCAATCATGAAGCCTCCGATTCTGTTATCCAGTGCCCTGCATACAAAATACCGGTCATTCATCTCGAAAAATTCATCCGGGTAAGTGATCATGCAGCCTACATATATCCCCATATCTTCCACCTCTTTTTTAGTAACAGCACCACAGTCAATGAAAATATTCTCAATTTTTGGAGTAGGTTCGTTCTGGTTGGCTCTGGTGTGGATTGCAGGCCATCCGAATACCCCTTTTACGATTCCTTTTTCACCATGGATGTGAACAACTTTTGAAGGTGCAATTGTCTGGTCAGATCCTCCGTTTCGGATGACATAGATAAGTCCGTCGTCCGTAATATAATTAACGTACCAGGAAATTTCATCCGCATGTGCTTCAATAACTACTTTAAATTCAGCTTCAGGGTTGATGATTCCGTAGCAGGTTCCATAATGATCCACTTCAATCTTATCTACATAAGGCCTGATATAATCCATCCAGATTTCCTGACCTCTGTGCTCATAACCGGTTGGGGATGATGTGTTTAAATATTTTTCTAAAAATTTCAAAGATTTCTTTTCAAATTTCATAAAAAGGAATGATTTTTGCGTTCAATTTTTGTTCTTATAAGTGTAAAAATAATGAATTTTAGTAAGATTATCTGCCTTTTTATCTTCTTTTTTGGAATCAGTATTTTTGGCCAGAAGGATTCTGTTATTGCGAAACCACTCAACCAGTACCCGCCTGAATCTTTAAAAGTAGATGAGTTTGGTAATAAATATTACTATGACGAAAAGCAGAAGGTAAAGATATTTGAAGTAAACGGTGAGCCCGTTGTAGAGCTTGATGAGTTGGTTTTGGTCAATAAGCCGAGATTTAATAACCAGTTGGATAAGAATTATTATTACTTCCTTAATAAGAAGCTGTACAGGGTATATCCTCTTTTTATAACTGCTTTACAGCAGTACAGAGATATACAGGCTGATATGAATGATATGGACAGCAAAGCTAAAAGAAAGTTTGTAAGAGAAAGGCAGAGCATGCTTGCCGACCAGTATGAAAAGCAATTGAGAGACCTTACTACAACCGAAGGACAGGTGTTTGCCAAGCTGATGAACAGGGCAACAGGCAAAAATGTATATGAGATCATTAAAGAACTTAGAGGAGGATGGAGCGCTTTCTGGTGGAACGTAAAAGGAAAGATGGCAGATATTGACCTTAAAGACCAGTATAACCCGCATAAAAACAGAACGGATGAGTTTGTGGAATCCCTGCTTCAGTCCAACTGGAACTCAGGTTATCTGCAGCCATATCCGGGGGCGAGCGATTTTAAGATCAAAAAATAAAGTCATAAAAAATTCCTGTAAATGTTACAGGAATTTTTCTTTTAATTTGTTGAATACAATTTTATCTATCGGCAGTTGAAAAGGATTATCCGGCTGATCAATATCAATCCATTCTGTCCGTTCAATGCATGGATCCAGGATCAGGAAATCTTCTTCATTGGTAATATTCACTATATAATATATGGTAAGAAGCTGTTCGTTGTCTCTGAAACGTGAAACCAGGAAATCTTCCTGCGTATAAAAATGCTCTACGACTTCAATCTTTACATTTAATTCTTCATCAAACTCACGGTGAAGACATTCAAGTACTCCCTCGCCAAATTCCAGTCCGCCACCCGGAAACTTCATTAAGGGTTCACCGGCGTACTCTTCAAACAGAGTCAGGACTTTTTTATCTTTCACAGCACATGCGTATACCCTAATGTTGATTTTGTCAATCATATATAACGTTTTGTATAGCTAATGTAAGGAAATATGTGGAAAGAACAAAGATGAGAACGGGTAAAACCAGTCTGTGTGCCTGTTTTTAGTTCTTTGCCTTTCGTTTCATCTACTGTTTCACAGCATTGATCATTTCTCTTTTTCCGGGAGGTCCCTGTTTTTTCTCTACGTTAAAGTTGAGTTCCTGAAGAATTCTTCTGACACTTCCTTTAGATGAATAGGTTGTTAATAATCCGTTAACGGCCATTTTGTCGGAAACCATTTCGAATAGAGGTTTTTCCCAGAGGTCGGGCTGTACTCTTGCTCCGAAGCAATCGAAATAAACAAGGTTGATTTTGGGCAGATCTATGCTTTTCAGGTCAAAAAAATCACATTCTATCTTTTTTAAGTTGAATCCACTAATGATTTCAACTGAATTTTCCCACTCTGCCAGATGAATTTTCTGATAAATATTTTTGAACTCCGGGTTATCAAAAAGTTCAAAATAGGCTAAATCGTTAACTTCGGATTCATTTATGGGATATTTTTCGAGCGAAAAATAATTGATGACATGATTTTTGTCAGTTTTTAAATATGCATTAATTGTCACTAAAACATTCAAACCTGTTCCAAAACCGAGTTCTAAAATATTAATTTCGCAATCATTTACTAAATTTAATCCATTTTTGATAAACACGTGTTTTGCTTCCTGAAGGGCTCCGTGGTGAGAATGATAGTTTTCATTTAACTCATTGATAAACAATGTTTTACTACCGTCGTTTGTGGTCTTAATTTCTCTTTTCAAGCTATTTTTTTGTCAAATTTACTCTAAAATTTTTATATTTAGAAAATTATATTAAATTTGTGGAACATCGTAAAAATTTTAAAAAATGATAATTCAAAAAACTGAAAACTCCAGAATTTCTACATTCAACCCTAACGATTTTTCATTTGGAAGTACTTTTATCGATCACATGATCATATGTGAGTATGAAAACGGAAAATGGGGTGATGTAAAATTAGTTCCTTACGGTCCTATACCATTTACACCTGCCATGATGGGAGTAAACTATGGACAAGCTTGTTTTGAGGGTATGAAAGCCTACAAAGACAAAGACGGGCAGGTTTTCCTTTTCAGGCCTGAAAAGAATTTTGAACGTATCAACAAGTCAGCGAAACGTCTTGCTATGCCTGAAGTAACTGAAGAAATGTTTTTAGGTGGGTTAAAAGCATTAGTGGATATGGACAGAGACTGGATTCCGCAGGGTGAAGGAATGTCTTTATATATCAGACCATTGATCTTCGCTACAGAAGAAGCTCTGAAAGCAAGAGTAGCTAATAAATATATGTTTGCTATTGTAGCAACTCCGGCGAAGAGTTATTATGCAGAGCCTGTTTCTGTAAAAATCTCCGACCACTATTCAAGAGCAGCCAACGGAGGAGTAGGTTCAGCTAAAGCAGCAGGAAACTATGCCGCTTCTTTCTATCCTACACAGCTGGCTATTGAAGAAGGTTATGAGCAGATTATCTGGACTGATGATGCTACCCACGAATATTTCGAGGAAAGTGGAACTATGAATGTATTCGTAAGAATTAATGATACCATCTATACACCGCCAACTTCTGAGAAAATTCTTGACGGGGTTACAAGAGACAGCTTTATTCAATTGGCTAAGAGAAGAGGAATTGAAGTGAAAGTTGAGCCTGTAGCAGTAAAAACAGTAATCGAAGCTCAGAAAAATGGAACTCTGAAAGAAGTTTGGGGAGTAGGTACTGCTGTAGTAACTACCGTATTCCAGGCTTTAGGATATGAAGGCAAGAAACTGGAGCTTCCAAAATTATCTGATGAAGAAAGTTATGCAGCTATTCTTAAAAAAGACCTTGTAGACCTACAAAACAACCTTTCTGAAGATCCTTTCGGATGGAGAGTGATGGTAGATCACGCTTTGGAAACCGTTTAATTTTAATTGAATAACGATATAAAAGCCGGGAAATTCCCGGCTTTTTTTATTTGATTCATTTACTTTATACATTTCTCCTTCAAGTTTTGTAATTGATTCCCGAAATGTGTATTTTCGCAAAAGTTTATGAAAAAATTACTCTTCTTCATATCAGCAGTAAGTCTGTTAAGCTGTAACAGGAATGCACAGACGGTTCACCCTCCTGTTGGGGGTGTTTTAAGCCAGAAAGACCTTGATATTTCCAAAAACAGGATGAAAAACCTGAATACCATTGAAAGGGGGCAGATCCAGGATTGGATCAGTGGTCAGTCTGTAAAATATTACCCTACACAGCTTAATTACTGGGTAACGGTAGAAGGTTTTGATCAGAGAGAAAAAAGAGCCGATGATACCTTTATTTCTTACTCTTACGATCTTTACGATTTCGATCAGACAAAGATCTATGATGAACCTTTTGTGAGAAGAGACGCCAGATTCGGACATTTTGATGAACTGAAAGCGGTAGAGAATGCTTTGCGTTTTATGCGTAATGGGGAAGAAGTAACGCTTTTGGTACCATCTTCACTGGCCTACGGAACTTTTGGAGATGAAAAGAAAATAGATAATGACATACCCTTAATCATAAAATTAAAAGCGCTATAAATAATGAAATTGTTTAACAAGAATATAATTCTGGCAGCGGCAAGTATTTCGCTGATGAGTTGTACCCCAATTTATAAAAAAATGAACGTAGACAAAGAAACTTTCGAAGGTCTTAACAACGGACTTTATGCTAATCTTCAGACTTCTAAAGGAAATCTGATCGTGAAGTTTGAAGACAAAAAGGCACCAGTAACTGTAGCCAATTTTATCGGGCTTGCAGAAGGGAAAATTGACAACAAGGCTAAGGCTAAAGGAGTTCCTTATTATGACGGAACCATCTTCCATAGAGTAATCAAAGATTTCATGATTCAGGGAGGTGATCCTCAGGGAACAGGAATGGGAGATCCGGGATATAAATTTGAAGATGAAAAGAATGACCTTAAACATACAGGAAAAGGAATTCTTTCTATGGCGAATTCAGGTCCTAATACCAATGGTTCTCAGTTCTTCATCACTGAAGTAGCTACTCCCTGGTTAGACGGAAGACACACAATCTTCGGAAAAGTAGTAAAAGGAGAAGATGTGATTGATGCTATTGCTAATGTTGAAAAAGGAGCTCAGGATAAACCTAAAACTGATATTGTATTAGAAAAAGTTTCTGTATTCAGCAAAGGTGATGAGTATAAAAACTACGATGCAGCAAAAACTTTCAACGAAGGAAAAGCTAAAATTGCGGAAAACAACAAGGCTTTTATTGCTAAAGAAGAAGCAGAAAGAAAGAAAAAAGAAGAAGAATTCAAAGCTAACCAGGAGAAAATGGTAGAAAACCTGAAAGCTGGAATGCAGAAAACAGAATCAGGTCTTTACTATAAAATCACAAAAACGGCAGATGGGAAAGTTCCGAAAGCAGGAGATAACGTATCTGTTCACTATGCTGGTAAACTGGTAGACGGTACTGAATTCGATTCTTCATTCAAAAGAAACGAGCCTATCGAAATTCCAATCGGAATGGGAAGAGTAATCAAAGGATGGGATGAAGGAATCCTGTTGCTTAAAGAAGGTGAAACTGCTACTCTATTAATTCCGCCGGCAATGGGTTACGGAGAAAGAGGAGCAGGAGGGGTTATCCCGCCAAATGCATGGTTAATTTTCGATGTTGAGCTTGTAAAAGTGAAATAACTGAACACTTTATCATATCAAAGCCGTCCGTAAGGATGGCTTTTTTGTTTTGTTAACTGCGGAGTAATTTAATTAACGAAAAAACATTATTTTCGTGTACAAATTATATACATGAAAAAAATCCTCTATACGCTCCTGGTGTTTTCTGCCCTTACATTTTCCGCTCAGGGAAAGAAATTTTTTGAAAGTGGGGAAGTGAAGCTTCAGGCTCCGATAGAGAAGATCAATATGAAATTCGCGTATGATCTTCCCTTTGTTCAGGTCATGATCAACGGAAAATCATATAACTTTTTATTTGATACCGGTGCACCCACTGTGATTTCTTCTGCCATTTATGAAGAATTGGGTCTGAAGAAAAAGCATTCCAGTAAAGTAAAGGATTCCCAGAAGAATAAACAGGAACAGATCTTTACTATTCTGCCGGAAATGATCGTAGATAAAGCTGTTTTTAAAAATGTGGGAGCCATTGTCATGGATTTCGGAGC
Organism: Chryseobacterium indologenes; assembly: GCF_001295265.1. Classification (GTDB taxonomy): domain Bacteria; phylum Bacteroidota; class Bacteroidia; order Flavobacteriales; family Weeksellaceae; genus Chryseobacterium; species Chryseobacterium indologenes_A. The sequence continues at coordinate 27,998 of NZ_LJOD01000006.1, forward strand.
CTCAGAATTAAACTGCTTTAAAATGGATGGCATCCTGGGAGCCAACCAAATGGCTAAGCTGGTCTGGAAGGTTAATTATGAAGGGAATTCCCTGGAAGCCGCAGAAAATCTTTCACAGTTTGACCTGACCGGATATGATATTGTGATTCCTTTCGATCCGAAAATCCAGAAAACACCGATTGTTAAAACTAAAATTTTAGACAAAAAAACAGAACTTGCCTTCGATACAGGCTTTTCAGGAAGGCTTAAAGTAGGAGAGAGCCGTTATGATCCGAAAAAAGCAGGACAAAGTGTGGAAGTTTACGGAACCAATTCTGTAGGCGCTTATGGAGCAGGAAAACCTGCACCCGGCTATATTTTCAGACTTCCGGAACTCCCATTGGGAAATAGAAGTTTTTCCAATGAAATTGCCAATACCGGAGGTTCAAACTTAATCGGAAATGACTTTTTCAAAAACTTTGTTTTCATTCTCGACTGGTCCGGAAATAAGATTTACATGAAACGCATTAAAAATGAAACGGTCAAGCTGGAATCTTTCGGGTTCGGATACCGCTTCATTGATGCTCAGCCAACCGTTGCTCTGGTTTATCAGGAGGCCAATTTTCCATTGAAAGTCGGTGATTCTATCATCAGGATCAATGATGTGAATCTTGATAATCTTAATAAAGAAAGTGCCTGCTACTATTTCCTCAACAAGGCGGAAAAAGGGAAGGATATTATTGATCTGAAAATAAAAAGGGAAGGAAAAGTAATGGAAATGAAACTGGAAAAAAAAGAATACCTGAAGGGATGAGAAAGTAAGTGCTGGAGTTCAATAGCAAGTGAATGATAATAATGTATTCTGAAAAAGCATACTCATAAAAACCCCGCTCAAGTTTATTGAGCGGGGTTTTTCAGTAAAATAAGAATTAAAGTTACAGGTTTCTGCCTTTGTTCATTCTTGATGAATAATTTATTTTTCCGGCTAAAGAACTGATGAATATCAATCCAAAGCCTAAATAAGCCGCAAATGCGGTCAGGTAAACAACTAAGCTGTTAAAACTTGGATTGGCAGCGTATACCAATACCGAAAACACAGCAAAACTCAAAAGAAGCACAAGGCTCCAGATGTGCATTTTGGCAGCATCTTCATTTCTCTTAAAAATCATTTCAAAAAAGTCTCTCATCATTAATCACTTTTTAAGGGTTATACATCTTTTTTCCGTTCTTCCATAGAACAGTCCGGAATCTATTTCCGTTATTTATCAGCAGGCTTATGATCATGGTGAACTCGGCTAAGGTCATGATCTCAAAGACAGTATGATTATTTTGTACCAAGGCAGCTTAATGCTTCCTGGTTATGTTAAAAGCAATATTGAATCAGTATGGTGATTCATGAGCTTTATGATACCGTACACTGCATTCATCGTAATGGAATTGACTGGGAACTATCTTTTCCTGCGCATACGGCATCTAAAGAAAAAGGATCATATTAAAAATATGGGAACCGCCTTAATCCGGCTCAGCGGAAACTGAAAATCCGCAGAAAACCTTTTCATCTTTGTGCTTTTAATAATTTTTTTTCGTTATTTTTAGCAACCAATTTCATGCCAAAGTGAGTTTTTGTTTGCTCTTAATGTATTTAATGCCTGAAATTGCTTTGCCGCCTTACGCTTCTGAGGATGAAAGATTTGATATTAACTGGGAATCGGGAGGAGGTTTCAGACATGCATGGAAAAGTTTTCTTTATCAGTTTAGGTATAAAAGAATAATAAAATGTTTTAAAAAAAAGCAATGAAGTGATTTTGCTCAATTGAATGTGGCCTGCAGATGTCTGGCATCAATGCATTATACATAAAGGTTATAGTTTCAGAAATCACGGATTTTATTCCTGAATAAAAATCCTGCGTTATCTGCCGGATCTGCGGACATTAAAAAATAATATAAAAATGCGTTCAGATAAATCTGTAAAAGACCTATCTGAACGCAGAATTAAGAATAACTGATATGTTTTACCAGTTTTTATCAATCATATAAATAAGCTGTGTCATCGCAGTTGCACCTAAAAGAAGTTCTCTTCTGTTTACTTTTTCAAAAGTATCTTCTTCCGTATGATGAATGTCAAAATATCTCTGGGAATCCGGAACGAGTTCTGCTGTAGGTATGCCCATCTGTTGAAGCGGAGAGATATCAGCTCCTGAATATATGCCTTCAAAGTTATAAACGCCGTAAGGGAAGAATAATTTTGCCCAGCTTTTGATCTGGTTTCTTTTGGCATCATCCATTTCCATGGCAATTCCTCTCGGGGCAAAACCTCCTGCGTCGGATTCTATGGCAAAAAGGTGCTTTTCATTTTTGTCTTTAACAGATTTTCCGTACTGAAGACCGCCTTTCAAACCATTTTCTTCATTGGCAAAACATATGACCCTGATCGTATGGTTGTTCTGGATGCCCAGCTTTTTGAAAGTTCTTAACACCTCTATACTTTGTACAATTCCGGCACCATCATCATGAGCTCCTTCACCCACATCCCAGGAATCAAGGTGTCCGCCGACAACGATTACACTGTTGTCTTTCCTGCCTGTGATCTCACCAATTACAGAGTAAGAGAGCTTTTCGCCTTTCATTCCGCAGTTGGAATTAAGCTTGGCGGTAACTTTTTGTTTTTTTAATAACGTTTCCAGCTCATCAGCGGTAGTATTTCCGATAGCTGCAGCCGGCACTTTGGGGATCTTGTCTTCGTAACGCATGGCACCTGTGTGGGGCACGTCATCAAATGCGGAGGATAAAGATCTGATAATGGCAAATTTTCCACCTTTTTTGGCGGTTAAAGAAGCAGCATTCACCCTGTATTTGGCAGCATCACCATAACCTCTGAAGGTTTCTACAAAAGACTGGCTGAAAGGGTAGTTGAAGAATACAATCTTATCTTTTACCTTTTCTGCAGGAAGCTTTTCATACTCTTCCATAGATTTTACCATGATAATTTCTCCCCAGACATCTTTTCCACCCGTACCTTCAGAATTTCCAAGGGAAAGCATTTTCAGGCTTTTCCATTTTCCGTCTGCAGTTTTAATGTGTAGAGACTCTTGCCCTCTTTCCCAGACCGGAATCATCACTTCCTGAAGCCATACTTTATCGGCCCCTGCTTCACGAAGTTTCTGTTCTGCCCATTTTACAGATTGGTCATAAGCTTTGGAACCGCTCAAACGGTGTCCGATATTTTTAGTCAGGTCTCTAAGCTCTTCATAGCCTTTCCCATGGTTTAATATTTCCGTGGATATTTTACTGAACTGTACAGAGTCTTCTTTGGTCTGCCCGAAAACGACCATTCCGAAAATTAATAAAGAGGTTCCTAATATCTTTTTCATTGTTTTCAATTTTTATCAGTCATATCAATAAGTTGTGTCATTGTGGTAGGAAATTATTTTCTGCGGTTCACTTTTTCTTATTACCAGTTTTTGTCAACCATAAAAATCATTTGTGTCATTACAACCGCTCCAAGAAGAAGCTCCCTTTTGTTTACCTTATCGAAAGTATCCTGTTCAGAATGATGGTAATCAAAATATCTTTGGGTGTCTACAACAAGTTCGGCTAAAGGAATATCCTGTTTTTTTAAAGGTGAAATGTCCTGCACTGCGTCGGTTTGGTCGAAATCATAAACTCCGTAAGGAAGAAAATATTCTTTCCAGGGGTAGACCAGCCTTCTCCTCTGAGGAGACATATCTAAAGAAAACCCCCGTGGAGAATAGCCTCCTGCATCTGTTCCTAAAGCAAATACATGTTTTTCCTCTTTCTTTTTCACATAAGCAGCATACATCTCACGGCCCTGTCCTCCGTTTTCACTGTTGGCAAAAAGAACGACCCTGATGGTGTGATTGTTGTCATATCCAAGAGCTTTCAATGTTCTTAAAACCTCGATACACTGAACAACTCCGGTTCCATCATCAATAGCACCTTCACTAATATCCCATGAATCCAGCTGAGCACCTAAAACAATGACTTTAGAATCTTTTTTACCCTGAATTTCAGCAATAATATTGGGATTGGTAGTGTCACCTTTAGATTCGGCGGCCATGTTAATTTTAGCCGTAACTTTTTGTTTCTTTAGTGTTTTTTCCAATTCATCCGCTGATCTTACGCCTATTGATAATGCCGGAATCTTAACTTTATCATCCGGCTCGTAATAAATCATTTTAGCATGAGGGGTGTCATCATTAGCAGTTGTTAGTGATCTTATAATTAATGCTTTTGCGCCTGTCTTGGAAATTACAGAAGCAGAAATTAATTTTGATTTTGCCGTCAGTAAATAAGAGTCGCTGGTGTTGATGATTTTTGGATCCATAGGCACATTCACAAAAACTATTTTGTCTTTCAACTGGCCTATTGACATTGCGTTAAGCTCTGATGTGGAATTAATTAAAACAACTTCGCCCGTCAGGTCTTTTCCGCCTGTTCCTTCGGAGTTCCCGAAAGAAAGCATTCTGATATTTTTCCAGTCTCCATTTCCTGTTTTTATCTGTAAAGATTCTTTGCCCCTGATCCAGACAGGAGCTTTGGCTTCCTGCCTCCAGATCATATCAATACCAATTTCCTTGAATTTTTTTTCTGCCCATTCTGCTGCTTTCGCATAACCGGGAGTAGCGCTGAAACGTGGCCCGATCCCTTTTGTGAGTTCTCCAAGATTATCATAAGCCCTGCCGTTGGTCATAATTTCATCTGAGATCCTTTTGAATTCGTCATGGTAATTTAATTTTACGGGAATTGCAGCTTTACCGGCAGGTTTTTTCTGAGGCTTTTTTTGAGAAAATAAAAATCCACTCAAAAAGAGTGGAAGTATAATGAAGATTTTTTTCATTTTTTATTTACCTTTCTTTTCCAATGATAAAAGTAGGGAAAAAATAGGAATTTATTAAGGTTTCATATCATACATTAATAATGCTGTAACCAATTTCGGTTCAATGAATGTACATTTTGGAGGCATACTGAGTTTCAGATCTGAAATTTTGATCATATCATTAAAACTTACGGGATAAATTCCGAAGCCTACCTTTGCTTCACCGCTTTCCACCTTTTCCTTTAAGATGTTGATTCCTTGTATGTTAGAGGTTCCTTTTACATACGTTATTTTTTCAGAGCTGTCCGGATCTTCTATTTTCAGGATACTTTTAAAGATGTACTTATCAAGCAGATGATGATCAAGGTTATCCAGGGACATTTCCTTGGAACGGAGATCATGTTTTACGTGAAGTGAGTAAAATTTACCATCCAGGTACATTGAAATATGGAATTTCTGAGAAGGGAAGTAGGAAGTTTCACCCTTTTCGTGGATCAGGAAGTACTGTTCCAGTTCTTTTAAAAATTCTTCACTTGAGAGACCGTTCAGGTCTGTCAGGATTCTGTTGTAATCATGAATCTTGATCGACTGGTTGGAAACAATAAAGCTGTAAACGAAATTATATGCCTCTGTTCCGTTGTGCCTTTTATTTTTTTCCTTATGACGTTTGGCATTCAGTGCCGTAGAACCAATCCTGTGATGGCCGTCCGCAATATAGAATGAATCAATCTGATCAATCACTTCCTTAAACTGCTGAAGCTTCAGACGGTTGTCTATTCTCCAGATCTTATGCCTGATCCCGATAGAATCAACATGGTTAAAAATAGGAACATTCTTTTCCTCATGATTCATCAGAAGCTCGATCTTGGAATTGGAGGGGTAGGTAAGCAATACAGGTTCAGCCTGCAGGCTTACTTTTTCCAGATAATGGGCCAGCTTTTCTTTTTTCTGGGGAATGGTACTTTCATGTCTTTTGATCTTTCCGTTCCAGAAGTCTTCAATACTGGCTAATCCAAGTAAGCCTCTGAAAATTTGTTTGTTGGGATAGATCTGTTCATAAAGATAGTACGCAGAATTGTCCTGGACGAGTTTTTTATCTTCCAGAAGCTCTTCAAATGTAGAACGGATCTTTCGCAGGTTCCGGTCAATATCTTTGGATTTACTTACCACATAAGGTTTAATCATGTTGATGTAAGTATTTTCTACTTGAGCTTTCTCCGCAATTTCCTCCTGGGTAAAATTATCCAGAGGGTGGGTAGGGAAAGTACTCTCAAGGTCTTTATGAGGTCTTATTCCACGGAAAGGTTTGAAAACAGGCATATTTATCTTATAGTTTCTTTTTGTAGCTTAATAATTTGTTCTGCAAGTTCAGCACCGATTTTTTCCTGTGCATCTACTGTATTTCCACCTACATGAGGGGAAAGGGATAATGCAGGATTCATCAGTAAGGGAAGTTCCGGGCTGGGTTCGTTTTCAAAAACGTCCAGTGCTGCTCCGGCTACTTTTCCTGCCTCGATGAAATCAATCAGTGTTACTTCATTGATCACTCCGCCTCTTGCAGTGTTTACAATGTAGACCCCGTCTTTCATTTTTTCAAACTGAGGCGTGTCTATGATATATTCGTTCGTCTTTGGAGTATTGATGCTGATAAAGTCTGCGTCTTTAAGAAAAGCATCCATATCATTGGTGGAAGTAATTTCAAAGTTGAGATTTTGTCCGTCAAAAAAATCAAGGGTAAGCTTTTTGGTTTTAGGGCTCCTGGTCAGTACTTTGATCTTCATCCCTAAAGCTATACCTATCTTTACAACTTCCTGTCCTATACTTCCGAATCCAATTACTCCCAATGTTTTTCCAGAAAGTTCATACGCATTGCCGAAAGATTTTTTCATTGCATTGAAATGAGTTTCTCCTTCCAGCGGCATCAGCCTGTTCGATTCATGAAGGAACCTGGCTAATGCAAAAAAATGTCCGAAAACAAGTTCTGCTACTGATTTTGAAGAGGCTGTAGGAGTATTGATGACTTTAATTCCTTTGCTTTTGGCATAGTCTACATCAATATTGTCCATTCCGATCCCTCCGCGTCCGATAATCTGCAGACCCGGACAGGCATCAATCAGATCCTGTTTTACTTTCGTTGCGCTTCTCACCAAAAGAACGTCTACGTTATTTTCATTAATGAAATTAATAACGTGATCCTGAGCCACTCTGTTAGGCAGAACTTCAATTCCTGCTTCTTTAAGCGCCTGTTCTCCCGTTTTTGAGATTCCGTCGTTTGCTAAAACTTTCATGTGTTATTGGATTTAAAGATTGAAAAATTTAAATCGGGCCGCAAATTAATAAATTTAAATGAACTGTCTTAAATCTTTCAATCTTTGAATTTTTTAATACTTAAATAATTACCTTATCGATTTCATAACATCCACCAATACCTGTACACTTTCTATAGGAAGAGCATTGTAAAGACTGGCTCTGTAACCTCCCAGGCTTCTGTGCCCGTTGAGTCCGCTGATTCCGGCAGCTTTCCAGGCATTGTCAAACTCTTCTTTTTTGCTTTCATCAGTTAATCTGAACGAGACATTCATCAGGGAGCGGTCTTCTTTTACGCAGAATGTTTCAAACAACGGATTACTGTCTATCTCATCATATAACAGTTTGGCCTTAGCTTCATTTCTCTGTTCAGCTGCTGCAATTCCTCCGTTTTTCTCAAGATGCTGTAATGTAAGAAGGGATGCATAAACCGGGAATACCGGAGGGGTATTGTACATAGATTCTTTAGAGATATGCTGAGAATAGTCAAGCATGGAAAGCATATTTTCTCTTCCAGTTTTTCCAAGGATTTCTTTTCTGATTACCACAAGAGTTACGCCTGCAGGTCCCATGTTTTTCTGGGCTCCGGCATAAATCAGATCGAATTTCGAAAAGTCTAGCTGTCTTGAGAAGATATCGGAACTCATATCACATACCATCAGGGTGTTCACTTCAGGGAAGGATTTCATCTGGGTTCCGTAGATGGTATTGTTTGAAGTACAGTGGAAATAATCATATTCTGATCCTACAGTATAATCTTTCGGGATGAATGAGTAATTTTCTTCTTTGGAAGATCCTACCACATCTACAGTCCCTAATTTTTTAGCTTCTTTAATTGCTCCCGCCGCCCAGGTTCCTGTATCCAGATAGGCAGCTTTACCGTCTGTTCTCAACAGGTTGTAAGGAACCATCGCAAACTGCATGCTGGCACCGCTTCCTAAATAAAGAACTTCATAATCATCTCCCAGGTTCATGAGTCTTTTTACGATAGCACGCGCTTCGTCCATTACCGCAACAAAATCCTTGCTTCTGTGAGAAATTTCTAAAAGAGAAAGTCCTATTCCGTTAAAATCAAGAATGGCCTGTGCGGATTTTTCGAATACCTCCTGAGGTAAAATGCATGGTCCTGCGCTGAAATTATGCTTTTTGCTCATAGTGTTGTTTTTTGGTTATGCAAGAAAAGACTTGCGGCTTCATTATTAAAATTTTACTAGATTTATTGATATTTATAGTAAAAAAAACCGTCTCATGCTCATGAGACGGCGTTTTTTATTCACCGTGTAAAAACGCTTTTTTATTAAGCAGGGCTTCTTCTGATTCTACATGATCTTCATCAGGAACACAGCAGTCTACAGGACATACCGCGGCACACTGAGGTTCTTCGTGGAATCCTTTACATTCCGTACATTTATCAGTTACAATGAAATAGACATCGTCGCTTACCGGTTCCTGCGGATCATTAGCATCTACAGTAAGTCCCGAAGGCAGTGTTACAGTTCCTTGAAGAGTAGTACCTTCAGAAGCTTTCCAATCTACGGCTCCTTCATATATTGCATTATTCGGGCATTCCGGCTCGCAGGCCCCACAGTTAATGCATTCATCAGTTATTTTAATAGCCATCGCTAATTTTTTTTAAATTTGCACAAAATTACAAAATATTCCCCAATTGTAAAGTAATTATGAATACCGAAAATCAAGTTTTAGGACTTATTAAGTTAAGTGACTATATAAAAACGTTTCTGGCAAAGGATCAGAGCAGTGAGAATGAAAATGATGCAGAATTTGAATTATTGCTGAAAAAATCAGAAATTGAGAATCCGTGGTTTACTGTTGATAATCAGAAATTTGCCCTTAAACAATGGACAGAACTGCTTACTGCTGAAAATATCAGTGCCTGGCTTAAAAATTATTCGGTTTCAAAGACTCCGAAAAGAGTAGGGCTTATTTTGGCGGGAAATATCCCTTTGGTAGGATTTCATGATGTGATTTCTGTGGTGCTGAGCGGGAATATTCCGGTGATCAAGCTGTCTTCAAAAGATAAATACATGATTCCGTTTCTGTTAAAAAAATGGAATGAGTTTTCAGAAGAGTCGGTTTCTTTTGAGCTGGTAGAAAGGTTGGAAAATTTTGATGCGGTAATTGCCACAGGAAGCAATAATACAGCAAGATATCTTGAATATTATTTTAAAGACCATCCAAGCATCATCCGTAAAAACAGAACTTCAGTTGCCGTATTGAAAGGAGATGAAACAAATGAAGAGCTTCAGCTTCTGGCTGAGGATATTTTCCGTTATTTCGGGCTGGGATGCCGAAATGTAACCCGTATTTTTATTCCGCAGGATTTTGTCATTGACAGGCTGTTTGAAAATTTCTTACACTTTCAGGATATTATCCATCATAATAAATATGCTAATAATTATGATTATAACCGGGCTGTTTACCTTCTGAATCAGGAACAGTTCTGGGATAATAATTTTGTAATGCTGAAAGAAGATGAGAAACTTTTCAGTCCTCTTTCCGTGATCAACTTCAGTCGATACACCTCTCTGGATGATGTTAGGAAATTTATTAATGAAAATGAGGAAAATATTCAGTGTATAGTGGCTAAAAATGAACTGGGATTAGACTCTGTTTTGTTTGGGGAAGCCCAACACCCGGCGCTGGGTACCTATGCTGATAATGTGGATACTATGAAATTTTTGGAAGTGGTATGATTTTTCGTATCTTAACTCACTTATTTCACCCAAAAACAAAATAAAACTTATGAAAAAATTATTTTTAGGACTTGCACTGGCTGCTGCTCCGTTTATGTTTGCCCAGAAAGTAACGGGAGTAACCGTTGAGCGTCCCAAAAAAGAAATACCGGCTGAGCTGAGTAAAGATAAGGTTAAGATGTTTAATGAGAACCTTATCAAATTTCTTGCTGCAGTAAAAGTATCAGACCGTAAAGCTATAGACGCTCTGCTTTCCGATAAAGTGAAGCAGATTGTTACTGATGATGTACTTAAAAAAGTAAAAGAAGGCATTGATTATGATAAAAAGCTGGAAGTACTGAAGGCCGGATATTATGTAACAGCAGATGGAGAAGGCTATCCTAACCTTAAGTATAAATATGCAGGAGATGCTTCTAATAAAGAGGTAATCAGCGCAGTATTTGAAGAAGACGGAAAAATTCTCGGGGTAATGCCTGCTCCTGCGAATACCAAGTAATTTTATTTTCGATACTATAAAACAGATTAACTATGATGACAGATTCTTTAGTTGCTCATTCCTCGGAAGTGGAAAAAGCAGACTTTTACAGGAAAACGTATTTACACGTTGCTTTATCAATCCTTGCCTTTATCGGGGTTGAAACTCTTTTATTAAAAATCGTTCCGGTAGAGCTGATTGCCATGATGTTCGGACAGAAATATACCTGGCTACTGATTATCGGGGTGTTCTGGCTGGCTTCTATTCTGGCCAATAAATGGTCTCTGGCTCAAAGCAGGTCTACACAATATTTAGGACTGGGTTTTTATATTGTGCTTGAAGCAGTGATCTTTTTACCCTTGATTTATATTGCTGTTAATACAGCAGGCGGAAATGTTATTTTCCAGGCGGCTATGCTTACCGTTTCAATGTTTGCAGGGCTTTCACTGGTTGCTTTCATGTCGAATAAAGATTTCTCTTTTTTAAGAAATGTAATTGTAATCGGAGGCTTTATTGCCATTGGGCTGATTGTAGCCGGAGCTATTTTCGGGTTTAACCTTGGTCTTTGGTTTTCAGTAGGAATGGTACTTTTGGCTTCTGCCAGTATTTTATATGAAACGAGCAAGCTTAAAAATACCTATACAACAGGACAGTATGTAGGAGCGTCTTTACAGTTGTTTGCCTCTATCATGCTTTTGTTCTGGTATATTCTGAGGATTCTGATGAGCAGAAGAAGCTAGATCAAGTAATGAACGGATGATACATTGCTCGTTCAATAACTGAATATTATGATCCTGATGATTTTTTCATCAGGATTTTTTTGTATTGCTTACGGATGTGTAAATATCAGCGGAGTGATTAGTATTTGGCTGTTTTATTTTTTTAAATAATTGATCACAACGATAAAACATTACTGAATTTTTGATTTTCCTGCGTCTTAAAAGGTTTGTGTTTTTCCAGAAAAAAAGAAATCAGAAGATCTGCCGTTGTCTGGCTTAATTTGTACGCCGTTTTTTCAGGATGAAATGGTTGTTGATCTGTTCTTTGTAAATGAATTGTTGATCCCGGTGAAAAGGGGTTTGTGTTTTATTTCAGGAACCCAAAAAATCCTGATGGCAATTCATCGGGATTTTATTGGAACGTTGGGTTTTTCAGAAATTGTGTTTTTATGAATGCTTTTTAATTATTAAGGCTTTAATAATCAAAACTTATTTGTCAATAGAGCCCAGTACTTTCTGTGCAAAAGAGTTTAAGGCATCTTTTTCGCTCATTCCGTTCTGTACGTTGGCGTGTACTTCTAAAGCACCGCAGATATTGGTAATTAATTCTCCTGCTACATTAAGGTCTTCTTCGCTGGTTCCTCTGAATTCGCAGAAGCTTTCCAGTACTTCTAATGTTTTCTCAAGATTCTCAGGCGTCTGGTTCTGATAAAACTGTCTGATTACGGGTAACTTCATTATGATAATTCATTAAAAAGGTTAATTAAACTTTCTGCCTGGTTAGATTGTACCTGGTTAACCAATTCTCCGTTTTTAAAAATAGCAAAAGTAGGGAGATTGTCTACTTTAGCCAGTTTTCTGCTTTCAGGAAGCTTTTCCGCATCTACATACAAGAAAGGAATGGCTTCGTTTTCTGATGCTAATTTTTTGAATTTAGGCTTCATGATTCTGCAGTTTCCACACCATGTTGCGCCATATTGAACAACTACTTTCTCGTTGTCATTTACGATATTCTGTAATGTATCTTCAGTTAATTCTGTGTACATAGGTTAAATTTTAAGAGTTAAAATTTAACAATGTAACAATTCAATTGTTACATTGTTAAATTATTGGATTGCTAATTAAGTTTAGTTTTTAGCTAAATATTCTGCAGTAGAAGTTCTGTCTGCTTTCATTGCATCTTTTCCTTCTTCCCAGTTAGCAGGGCAAACTTCACCGTGCTTCTGAACGTGCGTGTAAGCATCGATTAATCTTAAAAATTCCTTTACATTTCTTCCTAATGGCATATCGTTTACAGCCTCGTGGAAGATTTTTCCGGTTTCGTCAATAAGGTAAGTTGCTCTGTACGTTACGTTAGAACCTGTGAAAGTTTCTTCCCCTTCTTCATTATATTCGAAATCCTGGTCTACAATTCCAAGGATGTTTGCCAATTGTCTGTGAGTATCAGCTAAAAGCGGGTAAGTTACTCCTTCAATACCTCCGTTATCTTTTGGAGTATTCAACCATGCAAAGTGTACTTCGTTTGTATCGCAAGAAGCACCAATTACTTTAGTGTTTCTTTTTTCAAATTCACCTAAAGCCTCCTGGAAAGCATGAAGCTCAGTAGGACATACGAAAGTGAAATCTTTAGGATACCAGAATAAAAGAACTTTTTGCTGATTAGAGGTAGCTTCTTCAAGGATGTTGATTCTAAGATCGTCACCCATTTCAGACATTGCATCAATTGTTACATTTGGGAATTTTTTTCCTACTAAAGACATAATTTTCTGTTTTTATATTTAAATTTCTGTTGCAAAGATAAAAATATTTTATCTATCAATCAAATCAATGTTAATAAATAAAATCTATAATTGTTTTTGGCTATTTAGCATGAAAAAAGCCCTGATTTCAGGACTTTTCATTTATATTTTTAATAACCAAATACTTCATTGAGGTTAAGCTTTTTAACTTCACCAAGCTTTTTCATATCTGCTTCGCTTACTTTATCCTGAGAGGCAACTAAACAATAGGTATAGCTTTTACCTTTCATCTCTTTATCGTGGAAAGTATTAATATCAGTAAAGGAAAGCTTGGGAGCCTGTTCGTAAACATTCTTTCTGATGTCGGTATTATTTCCAAGTTTCTGAGCTTTCAGGTAGGAGAAGATAATACCGTCCTGAGTAATTCTTTCAGAGGCGATTGACTTTTTCAACCCGCTTTTTGCCGTTTCAAACAGCTGCTCAGACTTTGGAAGAGTAGTTAGAAGCTCATTCATAGCTGTTGTAGATTCATTGAATTTATCAGCCTGAGTTCCTACATAAGCCATTACTACATCTTTATCTTCTTTTTTACCAGGAAGAGCGAAGTAGGAATATGTAGAATAAGCGAGTGCCTTAGATTCTCTGATGGTCTGGAACACGATAGATCCCATTCCGCCTCCGAAATAGCTGTTGAACAGGTTAACCGTAGGAGTAATGGAAGAGTTATACTGATCTGCGTTCCTTACCCAGAACACTTCAGCCTGTACCATATCATAATGGGCAAACAATACCTTGTTTTTATCCGTTGGAATCTGAACAAAAGTTTTCGTTTTTGGTAAATCCTTCAGGGTAGCAGGAAGCTTGTGCACCGGTGTTAAAGAAGCTACCACCTCATTTCCTGATTTTGGACCATAATACAATACTCTGTGTTTGAAGTTGAAAAGATCGTGAAGAATTTTAATCAGATCTTCAGCCTTCAGCGAATCAAGTTCCGCATCGCTTAAAACATTATTGAACGGGTTCTGAGGTCCGTACTGGGCATAGCTTCTAAGTCCCGCCATGATTGTCCCTTTATTCTGCTTGGCATTGGCTCTTGCTTTTTTAAGTCTTGCTTTATAAGCATCTAAAGCACCCTGGTCTGCCTGGCTGTTTTTGATCAGGTCTTCAAAAAGAGCGGCTGTTTTTTCAAAATTTTCATTCAGCCCCTCAATAGATACATAGGTTTCTTCATTGCCGGCGATTACGTTAAAGCTTGATGCCAGTTTGTAGAATTCTTTACTGATTTCTTCTGAAGATTTATTTTTTGTGCCCAGGTACTGAAGATATTCTGCTGCCAGAGGAAGGATCTTGTTGTTCCATTTTCCGGAGTCAAAGTGATAATACATTCTGAACAGGGAATTGTCTGTATTTTTTACAGAAAGCACATCTATGCTTCCCAGCTTATTTTTAGCAATATCCTTATCATAGTTCAGCCATATCGGAGAAATTGCATTTTCCGGCATTTCATCAATCTTCTTAAGGAAAGGAGACTGGTCTTCTCTGTTTACAGAAACCGGAGTGATCGTTGGCTTGTCTACTTTTACAATGCTTTTGTCTTCCCCTTTTTTCTTATAAACTGCAACGTAATTGTTGTTCTGAAGATATTTGGCAGCGAAATCCATAATGTCTTTCTTCGTCAGCTTAGAGATTTCGTCTACATATTGTAAAGAAACCTTATGATCAATACCGGAGGTAAATTCATCCATCAGAATGCCTGCTCTGGAAGAATATTTTTCATCCTTCTGGATAATGTTTTTCTTTTCGTTATTCACGATAGACTGGATAAGGTTATCAGAGAATTCCCCTTTTCTAAGCTTATCTATTTCCTGAAGGAGAAGCATTTTTACATCATCCATAGACTGTCCTTCAGTAGGTCTTCCCTGGATTAGCAGAACGGAGTAATCTTTTAAAATATAAGGAGAAGCAAAAGCGGACAGTAATTTCTGTTTTTTTACCAGATCTAAGTCAATTAAACCGGCTTGTCCGTTAGTCAGCATATTTCCTACCAGATTAAGCAGCCTCGCATCTTTTGTAGTGGCACCCGGAAATCTGAAACCTAACATTACGCTTTCGGGATTAGGGCCAACCACTTCTTTTATAATGGGAGATGTAATCGGTTTTTCCTGACCTATCTTATATTCAGGAACCGTTTTAGCCTTCATAAATGAGAATGCCTTATCAATTTTAGCGATTACTTCATCCGGATTAAAGTCTCCAGACATAATCACTCCCATATTATTGGGAACATAGTAGCTGTTATAATAATCTCTGATGGCTTTCAGAGAAGGATTTTTAAGGTGCTCAATGGTTCCTATAGTGGTTTGCTTTCCGTAATTGTTGTTGGGGAAAAGATTAGCAAACATCATATCAATAACTTTATCACCGTCATCATCAAGTGTTCTGTTTTTCTCTTCATAAACGGCTTCAAGCTCAGTATGGAAAAGTCTCAGAACCGGCTGTCTGAACCTTTCAGACTGTACGGCTAAGAACTTATCAATCACATTGGCCGGAATATCTTCTGTGTAAACGGTCTGTTCAAAAGAAGTGAAGGCGTTGGTTCCTTCGGCTCCCATTCCGGTCATCATTTTATCATATTCATTGGCAATCGCATATTTGGCTGCTTCACCGGAAACTTTGTCAATTTCCTTATAGATTTCTTTTCTTTTGGCCTCATCCGTTGTCTTGTTGTACTTTTCATAGAGAGCGTCAATCTGGTCCAGCAAAGGCTTTTCTTTCGCCCAGTCTTTGGATCCGAATTGATCAGTTCCTTTAAAAAGCATATGCTCCAGGTAATGTGCCAGTCCGGTATGATCTGCAGGATCGGTTTTGCTTCCCGCTTTGGTGGCGATATAAGCCTGGATCCTTGGGTCTTTATTGGTTGGACTTAAAATAACGGTCAGTCCGTTTTTTAACGTATAGTATCTTGCTGCTGTAGGGTCGTTGGTTACATATTTGTATTTGTAGCCGTTAGAAGTAGCTTCCTTCCATTGGAAATCCTGTCCATAGGCATAGCCGGCAAAACTTGCAGCGGCGATACTTGTTGCGATGGTTAGTTTTTTTAACAGATTCATTTTTGTTGCGTTATTGTATGCTTTATTTTGCACTGAATGGCTCCAGCAGGTTTTTGATTCGTTTCATGGCTTCTCTAAGGTCATCTTCTGATGCTGCATACGAGAATCTGATACATTCCGGGCTTCCGAAAGAAACTCCTCCTACACAGCCTACGTGGGCATTTTCTAAAAGGAACATGGCAAAATCATCAGAATCTTTGATCTCTGTACCGTTTAAAGTTTTCCCGATATAGTAGGAAACATCCGGGAAATAGTAAAATGCAGCTTTTGGAAGAACTACTTTAAAACCAGGGATTTCTTTGATCAGGTCATATACAAGATCTCTTCTTTTTTTGAAGGCATCAATCATGTATTTATATTCCGAAGGATCTGTTTTCAATGCGGTAATAGAAGCTCTCTGGGCCATCGTATTGGCTCCGCTGGTCATTTGACCCTGAATCTTTTCACACGCTTTGGCTAGCCACTCAGGACATGCAGAATATCCGATTCTCCAGCCGGTCATTGCATAAGCTTTAGACATTCCGTTGATTACGGCAGTCTGTTCATATACTTCAGGGAACTGAGCTATAGAGGTTGTTTTGGTTTCGTAGTTGATGAATTCATAAATTTCATCTGATATAACAGTAACGTGTGGGAATTTAGCAATAACTTTTGCCAGAGATTTCAACTCATCATATGTGTAATATCCTCCAGAAGGATTACATGGTGAACTGAAAAGGACAGCTTTGGTTTTTTCATTGATTGCTTCCTCCAGCTGTTCAGCCGTGATTTTGAAATCGGTTACATAAGAAGTGGGAAGCATGACCGAATTTCCGCCCATCATTTTCACCATTTCATCATAGCTTACCCAATAAGGAGCGGGAAGAAGAACTTCATCCCCGTCATTAATGATCGCTGCCAGTACGTTCAGGATCGCCTGCTTGGCTCCGTTTGACACACAGATTTGTGAAGGTTTATAGTCAAGATTGTTATCTCTTTTCAGTTTGTAGGCAACAGCTTCACGAAGTTCCAGAAATCCCGGAACAGGAGAGTAGTGGCTGTAGTTTTGATTAATAGCGTCGAAAGCGGCTTGTTTAATGTTATCCGGCACGTCAAAATCCGGCTCGCCAAGGGTCAGGCTGATTACATCGATGCCGCTGGCTTTCATTTCTCTTGCTTTGTTTGACATTACGAAAGTCTGCGAGTAACCCAGTCGTTTTACTCTATCTGAAAGTTTGTCCATGTAGTCTTTTTGAATTTTAACAAATATATAATAAAAACATCTTGCCGGGAAATAAAAATAAGCTTGTAGAAAAGATTTTTGTCAGGTTTCAATTTAATCACTAGATTTGGAAATAATATTGATTTGGGTAGCTTTGATCTGCTTTAGAAATTGATAATGTTTAATAATTGACGAACTTAAAAATGTACAAACTCCTTTTTATATTATCTGCAGCCCTTTTTTCTGCACAAAATTACCGCTTTGTCTATGAGTACAAGATGAAATCCGATATGGATAGTGATTCTCTTATTACCGATTATATGAGTCTGGATACCGACGGAAAAAGATCTTATTTCTATAATACTGCTAAGTATGAAAAGGATTCTGCCTATGCCGCTGAAAAGGATTTTGCAAAACTATTTAAACGCAGGAACTATAACAGAAATCTGAACTATCTCATTGAAAAAGATTATTCTAAAAAGACCCTCAGTTTTTATGATCAGTTTAAAAGTGTGAAACTGGTGACTACAGACAGTGAAATTCCACGGTGGAGAATAGAAAAAGAATTTGTTAAGATCAATAACATACAATGTCAGAAAGCAGTGACAGATTATAAAGGAAGAACCTGGGAAGCGTATTTCAGCAAAGATTATCCTGTAAATGACGGACCTTATAAATTCAGTGGTCTTCCCGGGCTTGTGGTAAGTATAAAAGATTCCGAGGGGCAGCACATGTTTAACCTGATCCAGATTAAAAAAATGAAAACCCTGTTTGACCGGGTTCCTGAAAACAGCAGGAAAATGTCTGAGAATGAATATAAAAAGCTCATGAAAAATTATACCTTCATTCCTTCGGAGGATTTTGAAGCATTCAATGCAGACACGAAGGCCGGAACTATAGGTGTTCAGCTGAAAGATGGTTATACAGTTCAGTACAATGTTAAAGAGCTGGAGAAATCTGTAAGAAAAGGAGAGACTATTGATGACGAGATCCTCAGAAGACTTAAAAGAACCAATAATCCGATTGAAAGGGATTAGAAATAGAAAACAGACTGTAAAAACGCAGTCTTTTTTCATATCCGGTCTTTAAAGTTTGAATAAAGCCAATAAAAACTTATTTTTGCGGTTTATAATAATTCATATGGCAATACCGTTACTATTAAAATACTTTCCGGATCTTACAGAAACACAGATTGAACAGTTTACCAGACTAGAGAAACTCTATCATGAATGGAATGAAAAAATCAATGTGATTTCCAGAAAAGATATGGATTCACTGTATGAAAAGCATATCCTGCATTCTTTAGGAGTAGCAAAGGTAATGGAGTTTGCCCCGGGCACAAAAGTCTTGGATATTGGAACCGGCGGTGGTTTTCCGGGAATTCCTTTGGCGATCCTGTTCCCGGATTCCGAATTTACCCTGATTGATTCCATCGGGAAAAAGATCAGCGTGGTACAGGCGGTGGCAGAAGGGGCGGGATTAAAGAATGTAACCGCTATTCATGGCCGTGCTGAAAAACTCAAAGAAAAGTTCCACTTTGTAGTAAGCCGTGCCGTGACCCAGATGCCTGAATTTTTAAGATGGCTGAAAGGGAAGTTTGAAAAAGAACAGTTTAATGCCAAACATAACGGAGTTTTGTATTTAAAAGGCGGTGACCTTGCAGAAGAGCTTGCAGGCCTTAAATGTGAAATTTTCAGCCTTAAAAACTATTTTGATGAAGAATTTTTTGATACTAAAAAAGTAGTGTATTTATCAAAAGGCAATTTTAATTCCTGATTTGGACAACAGGGGAATAATTTTTGCTGCTTCTTATTAATAATCAGTAAATTGAGGTTATGAAAAAACTTTTAAATATTGGATTTTCTGCATTATTTTTAGGGCTGCTTTTCATCTCCTGTAACGACGATGATTATCAGACTATAGAGTCAATAGGCAGAATTAAAATTGACAGTGTAAAGATAGTCAATGATACAATGGATGTTTTCTCCGTACAGAGTATCAGAACATATTCTACTTATCCTTCCCAGTGTGAAGGATTTTACGGGTATGATTATATTTATGACAATGATTTTGATAGATCAGTTACGGCTTACCGTTATATAAAAGACGGGCCTTGCAGCCAGAACAGCTATACCGGTGCCAGCCAGATCAATTTCAACCCGCGTTATAAAGGAAATTATACCTTCAGATTCTGGAACGGCGGAAACCAGTGGATTACCAAAACAATTGTGGTTAAGTAATGAGAATGATATTTGTATTCTGTTTTCTGGCTGTAAATATAGTCCGGGGGCAGAAAATAATCTGGAAGGAAGATCAGAAACTGGTTTGGGATAACTTTAAAAGCCCTGTTAACCGTAAAAACAACCCCAATGTGGCAGCCTATACCCACTGTGGTTGGGAATATTCTCTGGTAAAATCTTCCAACCCCAAAACTCCTGTAAAAATTGAAATACATGCTATTTTCAATGAAGAAAGATCGTGGAAAGATGTAAAAAAGATTAATGATTACATCCTTCTTCATGAGCAGAAACATTTTGATATTGCTGAATTGTTTGCCCGAAAGTTGAGAAAAGAAGTTGCTGAGAAAGTTATTACTTCGGGGGATTATGATAAGTATTTCAAAGCGGTTTATCAGAAAGTATCCAATGATTATCAGAATTTTCAGAAATCTTACGACAGGGAGACGCAGCACGGGATCAATGAAGATAAGCAGAAAGAATACAACGCCCTCATCTCTGAAGAATTAAACAACTTAAAAAGCTACCAGGCCTCTTGAAATTTCTCAATAAAATTATCCACGAACTACTGGAACAAAACCCGGATCTCTCGGCATTTAACATTGTATTGCCCGGGAAACGTCCCATCGTTTTTATCAGGCAGATTTTAGAAGAGAAGAGCTATTCCGGACTTCTTCCGAATTTCTTCACGGTAGAGGAATTAATAGACCGCATTGCAGACAAACAGCCAATCCAGGGTATTTCTCTCTGGCTTTTTGCATTTGATGTCTACAGAAGCCTTAATCTGATTCCCCGGGATGATTTTTCTGATTTTCTGAAATGGTTTCCTACCCTGCAGAAAGACTGGGACGATATTCTTAAATTTTCAGATAATGACCAGGTAGTTCTCCAGTATATGTTTGATGAAGAGAGAATCAAAGAATGGGCACAGGATCTGGGTGAAGATGATGATGTTCCAAGGAAAAAATTTCTTAATTTCTGGCAGAATATGAATATTTTTCTTCCGGTTCTGAAAGAGAGGCTGGGAGAGAAAAACTGGGCAACTTCTGGAATGATCCACGAAGCGGCAAAGTCGAAGATTGATGATTTTGCTAAAAACACTCCAGAGCATTTTGTTTTCTGTGGATTTAATGCATTTACGCCGGTAGAAGAAAAGCTTGTAAGAAGCCTTTTAAGATGGAATAAAGCCGAATGCTTTTTTCAGGCAGACCGTTATTATTTTGATGATGAAAGGCAGGAAGCCGGAAAATTTCTCCGGAACCATAAAATGTGGAAAGAGTTCAATGATAACAGAGACTTTCATTGGATTGAAGATGATTTTAACCAGCCAAAAAATATCAAAGTCTATGAAGTTTCAGGAAATGTAACGCAGACCAAAGTTCTTCCTGAAATTTTTAAAGAAATTGAGAATAAAACCTTTTCCAACACGGCAGTTGTACTGCTGGATGAAAATCTTCTGCCTGCCAGTTTAGATGTAATGCATGGCGTGCAGAACCTGAATATCACCATGGGGTTTCCGTTGAAAAACCTATCTTTTTCCAATGCTGTAAAACAGCTGTTTTACCTTCAGAAACAACTGGAAAAAAATAAAGCTTCCTACTATTACAGGGATGTTTTCCCTATTCTGGAAGAACTTCCGAAAACTGCGGAAGATGAAGTGATAATCAGTGATTTCAAAGCAAAAATTGAGGAAAGAAATATTGTTTACATATCAAAAAAACTGCTGCATGAGCTATTAGGCGGACTTTCTTACTACGATCTGCTTCAGAAGGCGGATCAAACAGGCGTTTACCTGGATAAACTTATTGCTTTCTGCAAGCGTATCAAATGGCTGGATATTGATGACATTCAGTATGAAAATGTTTCCCACTTTGAGAACGCTTTCAGAGTCATTAAAAACCAGTTAAGTCCATATGATTTTGAAATAAGGATGGAAACCCTTGAAATTCTGATCAATCAGTATATCAATTCAGAGAGTATTGATTTCCAGGGAGAACCGCTTCGGGGGCTTCAGATTATGGGGCTTCTGGAAACGCGTCTCCTGAACTTTGAAAATGTCATCATGCTTTCTGTGAATGAAGGAAAACTTCCTCTGGGAAATACACAGAATACCTATATCCCTTTTGATATAAGAAGATACTTTGATCTTCATACTTTTCTGGAAAATGACGGGATTTATGCCTATCACTTTTACAGGCTGATTCAGGATTCACAGAATGTCCATCTGTTGTACAATGCCCTGAGCTCCGGAGTGAATACAGGTGAAAAAAGCCGTTTTATTACCCAGATTGAAATGGAAAGTTCCCATCCGATAGAGCACCTGATTATTGAAAATTCTTCTGAACCTATTGCTTCCAAACCTATCGAAATTCCAAAGACAGCCATCGTTATGGAAAGGCTTCAGAAATGGAAAGAAAAAGTATCGGCTTCGCATCTTACCAGCTACCTTTATAACCCGATTGATTTTTATCTCTCCAAAATTCTGAACACCTCGGAAACAGATGAAATTGAAGAAGAACTGTCCGTAAAAAACTATGGAAATTTAGTTCACTATTCACTTCAAGAAGTTTATGAAATACTAAAAGGTAAGGTGTTAAAAGAAAGTGATTTACATAAATCAATTAAAGAAATAGATCAGTATATTGAAAAGGCAATTGAAAAGCTGAAGCACCAACCGGAGTTCTATGAAAAAGGAATGAATTATATTCACAAAGCAATTGCTAAAAAAGTGATTGAAAATATTCTTGCCCATGATCTTGAACTAATCAGAAACGGAAATGAACTGGAGATTCTGGATATTGAAAAAAGGTTTGAAAATGTAGATTTTTATCTCGAAGAAAAAGATAAAATTTCTTTCTTTGGATTTATTGACAGGATAGACCGTCTTAACGGGACCCTAAGAATTATCGACTATAAAACCGCCAAGATTAAAAATCTTACCGTAAAGATTGATGAGGATAATGTAGCGGACTATTTCCATAACAGTGACAGGAAACAGGCACTTCAGCTATGCATCTACCATTATGTCGTACAGAATCTTCCTGAGTTCTGGGGATTCCCTATTGAGACCGGAATCTGGAGCTTTGCTGAGGCCCGTAAAGGTGTGGTTTCTCTCCAGTTTGATAAAGGAAATATTGATGATGCGATGAGGTCTGTAAAAAATCTTATCCTTGAAATTCTGAATCCCGATCTTACCTTTGTAGAGAATGTAAAATCCTATACCCCTTAAAAACAAAATGCACTCCGTTGCCGAAGTGCATTCCATTTGAAAATGAAGAAATATAATATGAGAAGATACTAAAGTTTTATCTTTTTATTGATTATTTTTCCGTCAGAAAGAGTAAGCTGTACCAGATAAACTCCTGTTTCAAGGGTTTTTGATTCAAACTGAGACCTGTTTACATCCTGCTGTACAACCAATGCTCCTGAAATACTGTATATGCTGATGCTTTTTATATCTCCGGATGATCTGGCAATGACCTGACGGTTCTGTGCGAAAATGGCTGTTTTACCTTCGGATAGACGTCCGGTTATTATTTTACTGAACTGCAGATTATAGAAAGGAGTGGAAATCTCAAAAGTGTAATTCTGATTGTCGAGATCCTGAAGTGAGATTCCGTTATTTTCTGTATACTGTGCTTGGGAGACGGTCTTTATCAGGTTTCGCTGTTCATCAAAAATATTCACAGCAGACAGCTCATCAGGATTAATTTTAAGCTTTAAAACGGCATTGTTTTCAGATTGGACGATCTCGTTTTCAGTTATTTGCTGTGGAGTGCTTTTGATATAAGGAATCAACTTGTTTTCATTATTTTCCAGGACTTTCAGCAGATAAATTCCATCATGAAGGTTAGCCAGATTATTTTCTGTTACATATTTTGCGGCTGTTTTTTCTTTATTGAAATCTGTGATTTCCAATAGCTGCATATTTCCCAGGTCAGGTTTGATTTGGGAAGAATATAAAGAACCCTTTTGCCCGGAACTTATTGTCTGATCGTTATTTCCTGCCTGCTTAGAAGTAATCATTGCCCACTGATTGAATAATCCTCCGCTTCTGAGCGTATTGAACTTAGCATTGGAAGCCAGAACAAAAGGAACAATTCCTCCCACATGTCCCAGAGGTCCCCAGTAGAATGAGTCCAGCTTGTATTTGTCCAGATCCCACCAAGGGTAATATCCACGCTGTACACTGATTGTTTTAGAAGTATTTTCCGGCGGGATAGCCAGATCTACAGTGGAGTGCCCCAATGTCATCGGGGTTTTATTATACCAGTCGTAAACATCTTTAGGCTTAAGGCATTGTCTTAGCTTATTATTCGGATTGGCGGTAACATCACTGACAAAATTTGAGGTGAAAAGGTTTCTCCAGATAACAGGTCCCCACAGAAGGCCGCCATTATCCTGAACCACGTGATAATTGTATTTGTCCAGATATTCTGATGAAATAACTTCTGAAATATTGCTGTTATAAGTTTTATATCCTGTATTGTTGCAGGTGTGAAGTACATTGGCCAAAAATGAAGTAAAAGGGTAGAAGTCTTTTTCCAGAACTCCTTTATTCAATGTAACCTCTGAAAAATCATAAGGTCCGTCACCCATATATGCATACTTGAATTTCAGATTGTCAGGGTTTGAAATACTGAGTCTTTTCAACGTTGACATAGCAGCATGTGCTCCCTGAGAATAGCCAGCCAGAAAATATTCGTTATAACGTTTGATTCCTAACTGACCAAGGACTTGATTGGCAGCTGTAATGAAATCTATCGTAGCACCAGCCTCAGTTGCATAATCCACATAAGGATGGACACCATCCCCGCTGCCCATTCCCACATAATCAGGAGCCATAAGAATGTAGCCATTCAGAACATAAGAAAGTTCCACCACAAACCCTGCACTAAGAGCGCCTTTCAGGTTAGACGGAACATTATGCCGGCTGTCCGTAGTTCCGTGATCAGAAACAACCGTTGAAAGCTTATAATCCACGTTGGGATACATCAGAAGCCCCGTTGCCTTCACCAGAATATTGTTCTCGTTTTTAGTATAATAGGTAATTTTATACCCTTTTAAACCTACATTGAAGCCATTCAGATAGTTTGTAAAATCAGGAGCATTCTGTTCACCGAGATTCCCGGCTATGAAATTAATAACACCCTGTGGAGTAAGATCAAGTTTCTGCTCAATGCTTACCACATCTCCGGCCTGTTGAGCCAGATAAAAAGGAGCCGTAAAACCCAGCAAAAAGAAAGATAGTTTTTTCATATTAATGTATTATGGTGATATTAAATTAGTTGTTTTTAATAAAACCTTTAATACATTATCAGATCAATAATTATTCATTGAATATAAATTCGCTGTAAAGTGAGTAAAACAAAGGATTCCGGCCGAAGGCCGGAATCCTTTGTTTTATATTGGGGCTTTAATTAAAAAGCATTGATACCCGTAATATCCAAACCGGTAATTAATAAGTGAACATCGTGAGTTCCTTCATACGTAATCACCGATTCCAGGTTGGCAGCATGTCTCATCATCGGGAATTCACCCATGATTCCCATTCCCCCAAGAATCTGTCTTGATTCCCTTGCAATATCAATCGCCATTTTCACATTGTTGCGTTTAGCCATGGAGATCTGTGCAGGTGTTGCTTTATGATCGTTTTTAAGATTTCCAAGCTGAAGACATAATAACTGAGCTTTTGTAATTTCAGTTAAGAATTCAGCCAGTTTTTTCTGCTGAAGCTGGTAGGAGCCAATTGGTTTTCCAAACTGCTTTCTTTCCTTAGAATACTGAACAGCTGTACAGTAGCAGTCAATAGCAGCACCAATCACACCCCATGAAATTCCGTATCTTGCAGAATTCAGACAGGATAAAGGTCCCTTTAATCCGCTTACGCCCGGAAGAAGGTTTTCTTTAGGAACTTTTACATCATTAAATACCAGTTCTCCGGTTTTTGAGGCTCTTAAACTCCATTTGTTATGCGTTTCCGGGGTTGTAAAACCTTCCATACCTCTTTCAACGATCAGTCCCTGTATTTTTCCTTCCTCATTTTTAGCCCACACTACAGCAATATCGCAAAGCGGAGAATTGGTGATCCACATTTTGGCACCATTAAGCAGGTAATGATCCCCCATATCTTTGAAATAAGTTTCCATAGAACCGGGATCAGAGCCATGATTAGGCTCAGTAAGACCAAAAGAACCGATCATTTCTCCTGAAGCAAGTTTAGGAAGGTATTTTTTCTTCTGCTCTTCAGATCCGAACTCATTGATCGGGAACATAACAAGAGAGCTTTGCACAGAAGCCGCAGAACGTACTGCAGAATCTCCTCTTTCCAATTCCTGCATGATAAGACCGTAAGAAATCTGATCAAGGCCGGAACCTCCGTACTCCACTGGAATATAAGGACCCAATGCTCCGATTTTTCCCAATTCTCTCATTAAGCCGGGAAGGTCAGTATGGTTTTGTGCAGCCTGGTCAATCTGTGGCATTACAAAACTTTCTACCCAGTCTCTTACAGATTGGCGGATCAGTTTGTGTTCTTCAGTAAGTAAAGCATCAATTCCATAATAATCAGGGATGCTTGTAAGAGGATAATATGACATGATTTTTTGATTTGTTTAAAAATAGTACTTTTCAGGCGGTTTGGAAAATTTTTTTAAAAGCCTTGTTAATTATTGATTTTCAGTAACATGTGTTATTTTTGCTCAATTCGTATTACAAAATGTCCAGCTTTAAGAATCCTCATCATTAGAGATAGGATACTGATGGGGAGAATTGTGAATTTTATTCTTGAATTTATACAGGTAAGGAGCTTTGTTGGCAGAACCGTCATAAAACTTTTCCAGTCTGTCCAGAATATTTAAGCTTAATATTTTACGCTGGAAATTATTTCTTCTGAATTTCTGTCCTAAAATAGTTTCATACAGCATCTGAAGATCCTTCATTGTAAACTTTTCAGGTAGAAGATTGCTGGCTGCTGCCTCAGTATTGATATTCATCCGAAGGTACTCCAGTCCGGTTTCTATGATCCGGTCATGATCAAATGCCATTTTAGGCAGATTATTCACTTCAAACCATTCACAGCTTTCATTAAAAGCATCAGGAAAAGTATCTGCAATGGAAAAATCAATAAGACTGCAATATCCTACGGTAATAAACCTCTGAAAGATCCAGTGGTCTTTAGGTACCTCAATCCCTTTATTCCGAAGCAGGATCTGGTGCACATTATTCTCGGTACGGTCTATTCTTCCGAAAGTATGAAATTGTTTTAAAAACAGATCTTTCAGATGAGTTCTTTCATACAAAACCCTAGCTGCAGCTTCACGAAGATCTTCATCATTAAAAACAAAGCCGCCGGGAAGCGACCATAGATCAAGATCATGATATTTTAAAAGCAGAACTTTCAGAATATTATTGTGAAACCCGAAAATAGTGCAGTCAACAGATATATGTGCTACAAAATCTTTTGTATCAATAAGTTCCTGAAGGGTTTCTTTGCTTTTTGTGTCTTTGAGCTTCATGGCAGTAAAAATAAAATTATTTTCTAAATTTTCCTTCCTGACAGCTTAAAATATATCAAACTTACCGTAAGAAGCACTGAAACAGCAAGTAATATATAAACAGGATAATAATTTAAGAGCTCTTTTCCGAAAAGAAGTGACATGATGATAGAGCTGACGGAGCTTCCTAAGGAAGAGAAAATAACAATAAGAGACGTAAACAGGTTGATTTTGTCTTTATCAATCTGCGCAATCATTTTTGAATTCACAACGGGGTAGAGGGGAGATAAAAATAACCCGATCACCGGAAATAAAAATACCAATATTCCGGAGTTTTCGGATATGGAATACTGAATTCCAACAATAAGGGTGAGCACAGCCATGATCAGGCCAATGCAAAGCAGATAGTATTTAGATAATGAAAACCTCTGGATGATGTTGGCGGTTGCTGTTCTTCCGGCATAGGAAAAAAGAGCAAGAAAAGAGGTCGCCTGCAGGGAGAAGAACGAATCAACCTTCAGGTGATTTTTGTAAAAAGAAGGCAGCCAGGAATTAAATCCCTGTTCCACAAATACAATAAAAAAGATAACCCCTAAAAATGCGATGGTCACGGGATTGACAAAACCGGACAGTTCAGAAATAATCCCCTTCGTTTCAGTTTTTTTAGCTTCTGAAATCGTTAGCCGTGAGAATAAAAATAGGGTTACAGCCGAAAGCAGGGCAATGGATAAAAAACCAAATTTCCAGAATTCGGAATATTGGCTTGAAATAAGCCATCCAAAACCCATATTCACTACAAAAATGCCGATCATAAAAGAAGCTTCCACACTGTTCATGGTCTGGGCAAGTGATTTTTCATCCGAAATATTATTCCTGATAATTCCAAAAACGCAGATTTTTCCAATAGCAAAACAGGTTCCGATAATGGCAAACCATACTTTGTAGAACCAGAAATCTTCAATAAATGGAAGAAGGCACGAGCAGGTTCCTACAATTACTAATGCTGTGATCAGAGCCTTTTTTGTTCCGGTTTTACCGATGAAATTTACCGCAAAAAGAGAAATAAAAGCAATCGGAAGGTCTTTGAATGACTCCAAAAAACCCAGTTTTTCATAAGAAATGTCCTCAGAAAGCTGAAGGATAACCAATCCCATACAGTTCAGTACCATTGAAAAAATAAGGAAAGTCAATTTTAACGGAAGTGAAATATGGGAGAGCTTGGCGGTCATTTTGGAGATTATTTTTTAAGTTTTTATAACTTTTTTTATGAATTATGATGCAAATTTAAGCCTTTAAAGCCCCAAAAATAAAAGAAAAATTAAAATATTTATGAAGACAATGTTAATTAATTAAAAAAAAATATATTTTTATTGTCTCAATTTGAGAATTAAAAACTAACTCTAGTATGAATATAAGAATATCAGGAAGTTTTGGATTGGCCGCAGTGCTGTATTTTACAGCCAATTTCAATGCCCAGACCAAAGTAAAAGATTCTGTTCCCAAGGAAAATAAAATAGATGAGATCGTCATGATCGGATATGGAGGAGTGAAAAAGCAAAATCTTACCAGCGCTGTCTCTTCAGTAAAAGCGGATGCTTTTGATAACAGACCCATTTACAGTGTAGGACAGGCTTTACAGGGACAGGCGGCAGGAGTGAATGTAATCCAGGCTTCCGGAAAACCAGGGGCAGCCCTTGATGTGAAAATAAGGGGAAACAATTCAATTTCATCCTCGGTAAGTCCTCTGTATGTAGTTGATGGAATCCAGACCAATGACATCAGCGGACTTAACCCTGACGATATTGTTGATATGACAATTCTTAAAGATGCATCTTCTACTGCTATTTACGGTGTAAACGGATCTTCAGGAGTTGTTATCATTACAACCAAAAGAGGAAAGCAGGGAAAGCCCCAGCTTAATTTTAATGCCTATTGGGGAATTTCAAAAACCGTGAAAAATATTGATGTGCTGAATCTGGACCAATATAAAGCCCTAATGGCGGATATTCAGGCAAACGGCGGATCAGACTATCTTTCCACTGTTACCAATCCCAGATATGCAGGCATTGATACCGATTGGAGAAAAGAGGTTTTCCAGACCGGATTTGACCAGAACTACAACGTAAACTATGCTTTTGGAAACGAAAAAGTAAAAGCGTATACCGCATTAGGGTATCAGGATATTGAAGGGATTATCAAACCGGCTCATTTTCAGCGGACTTCGGTGAAAGTAAATTTAGATGCAGTCATTACACCATGGCTCAAACTAAACTCCTCAGTAAACTATTTCTTGACTTCACTCACCAATACCAACGATAATTTAAGTACCGCGAGGGGTGGAGTTGTTCTAAGTGCTTTCAATACGCCAAGCTTCCTGCCGGTATACGGAACAGATGTTAATTTTATTCCGTCAGATGGAGTAGTGTATAATCAGACGACAGGCCAGATCAATGACGGATATAAACCAGGACAGTTTGCTCCGAACCCTTATCAGTCATCCTGGGAAAACCCTGTGGCTTATCAGTCTAGAAAAGATAAAACCCAAACCCAGCGTTTCCTCAGCAATTTAGGCCTTGATGTGAAAGTTCTGAAAAACCTGGTATGGAAGCCGAGTATTTCGTTTGATATGACAGATTCCCGGAATACAAAATTTACAGACGGATTTCAGACCAGCTACGGAAGATCAAAATCCGGAATAGGTTCTCAGGAATTCTACCAGTATCAGGAGTATAATTTTGAAAATACTTTAACTTATAGCCTGAAAAACGAAACTCATGATTTTTCATTACTCGGAGGGGTTCAGATCAATCAAAAAAGCATTCAGAACCAGTATTATTCAGGAGAAAAATTTCCGGAAGGTACTATGAAGTTCAATTATGATCTTGCTGAAACACAGGGATATGATAAACATAAAGAAATATTGAGAAATGCTTCCTTTTTCGGAAGAGCTTTGTATACCTATGGCGGAAAATATACTTTAATGGGAGTGTTCAGGTATAACGGCTTTTCAGGATTGGCTCCGGATAGAAAATGGGGGTTCTTCCCAGGAGTATCTGCTTCTTGGCTAGTGTCTAAAGAAGATTTCCTGACAGACAGTAAAGTGATCAGTGAACTGAAGCTTAGAGGAGGATGGGGACAGACGGGTAATGTTTCCGGAGTTCCTGCCTATTCGCACTTTAGTCTCTTTGATCCTTATTGGTCCAATGGAGAAGCTGTTTACAGTGTGGGGCAGTATGACAGCAGTGACCTTACGTGGGAAACAACAACGGATGCGAATGTAGGCTTGGATCTGGGTTTATTCAGTAACCGTATCCGCCTGGCTGTGGATGCTTACAAAAGAACAACCAAGGATCTTGTATTTCCTTTTATTCTTGGAAATACAATCGCGCCGATCTACAGAAACTTCGGAAGTCTTGAAAACAAAGGGCTCGAATTCTCATTGAATACTGTAAATGTTAAAAATGAAAACTTTACCTGGAACAGCTCATTTAATATTTCATTTGCTAAGAACAAGATTACGGAACTCAGCGAAAAATATCTCAAAACAGTATCGGCAGGTGGGGTAGATGGATATGATCAGATTGTACGTTTCCAGCCGGGGCAGGCTTTAAGTACTTTTTATGGGTATAAAGTAGACCGTGTAGACCCTAATACCGGGGATCTGATTTATAAAGATCTTGATGGAAACGGATATGTAAGTGTAGACGACAAAGCTATTATCGGTGATCCTAATCCGAAATATACCTTTGGCTTCAGCAATAATTTTACTCTGAAAAATTGGTATATGGATGTTTTGATTACCGGTTCTGTAGGAAATGATGTATTTAATGCGACCCGTTTTGATCTGGAAATGATGAATGATTATAAAAACCAGTCAACAGCTGTTCTCAACCGATGGACTACGCCGGGACAGATTACTGATGTTCCGAGAGCCAACTCGGCTTCTGCACTGGCTGTTTCAGACAGATTTGTAGAAGACGGATCTTATATAAAGCTGAAAGCGGTGACACTGGGTTACAACTTTAACAATCCTTTTAAAGGAGTAAGCAAATTAAATGTATATGTAACCGGACAGAATATCTTTACGATTACTGATTATTCCGGAATGGATCCTGAAGTGAACGCTTTCAGTCCTAACAGAAATACATCTGGTGCCGAAAGATCTGTTTTTGGAATAGACTACGGAACCTATCCTCAGGTAAGAACTTTTATCATCGGTTTAAAAGCTAACTTCTAAATTATTCACAATGAAAATCAATAAAGCAATATATTATTTATTTGGAGCATCGGTTCTTTTAACAACCGTTTCCTGTAATGACTTTTTAGATACCGAACCTATTACGGAAGAGGGGATTCCAATTGAAAATCCATTGAAAACCGCTGATGATGCAAATAAAAGAATGAATACGATTTATGCTGCATTTGGTAACGAGTACTGGCAGCTGGATTATTTTATGAATGGAGATTCTCAAACTGATATTTCCTATGCGGGAGCAGACAATATACAGAATTTTCAGCAGGATGAGTACCGTATTATTGCTACCAATGCTAATGTATCAAGGGACTGGAGATACCTGTACGGATTTATTAATGATTGTAATATGATCCTGAATTATGTGGATGAAATCAGTGATCCTGCCCTTACAGCAGCCCGGAAATCTGAAATGAAATCTGAGGCAGCCATTCTTAGGGCATTGTATTATTTTCATGCTGTCCAGCTTTGGGGCGATATTCCGTTGGTAACAAAAGCAGTCATAGGAGTCAACTCTGGTAATTTCGATGAAGTATACAGTCAGGTATATCCTGCGAGGAAAACAGTAAAAGAAGCCTATGATCTGATTATTGCCGATCTGGAGGGAGCCATTGCCAATGCACCATCAGGAATTCAGAAATACAGAGCCAATAAAAACTTTGCTTATGGCCTTCTGGCGAAAGTATATGCCTCAAAGCCGAATCCGGACTGGACTAAAGTAAAACAATATGCTTCCAATATTTCAGGAGTAAACCTCCTTCCTGTGTATGATCAGCTTTTTGACGGTACGCATGAAGCCAATGCGGAGTCTATCTTTGAAGTTGATGGAAATGCCGGAACAGTATGGGCGTGGGGGTCATCCATGTTTTATGGAACAGACTGGAAAAAATTCAATGTTCCGTCCAATGATCTCGTAAAAGCATTTAATGATGCCGGAGATACCCAGCGTTTAAACAGTTCTGTTAAATTTTCACCGGTAAGCTGGTCAGATAAGTATTGGACGAGTAATAACTATCCATTCATGTATAAAATGAGGAAAACCGATGGAACTCAGAATTTTTATATCCTGAGATATGCAGACATTCTTCTGCTACAGGCAGAAGCAGCGGTGAGGTCCGGAGATTATACGGGTGCTGCAGGTTTTATCAATCAGGTAAGGTCAAGAGCGGGACTTTCTCCGGTTGCGATTTCATCGGAAACAGACGGAATCCAGAAAGTGCTTCAGGAAAGAAAGCTGGAACTTGCATTTGAAGGTCAGCGCTGGTTTGACCTTAAAAGAACGGGAACAGCAGTTGCGATTCTTTCCCAGCAGAAAGACGGAAACGGAGTAATACTGCCTTATGCTGCCAATGTCAATCAGAACAGGCTGTTATGGCCCATTCCGCAGGGGCAGAGAGATAACAACCAGAACCTAACTCAAAATTCCGGTTATTAAATATGAAGTTTCACAACTTATATAGTTTCTTTTTTAACGGTACCGCACTACTATGTGGTGTGGTACTTTTTCCTTTATCATCGTGTACATCTGTAGCAGGTAATAAAGGCAATGAAGTTCATTTCTGGCTTACAAAAGGAGATCAGAGTGTAAAATTACAGCGGCAGACTTCGGTGAAGTTTACCCAAAACAGTAATAACCTTCAGAATATTGTAATTGATGAATCCCAAAAGTTCCAGTATGTAGATGGTTTCGGATATACCTTAACCGGAGGAAGTGTGGAAGTCATCAACCGTCTTTCACCTGCCAAAAGAAAAGCATTATTGAATGAGCTTTTTGGAGATGATGAAAATTCGATCTCTGTGAGCTATCTCAGGTTAAGTATCGGAGCTTCAGATCTGGACGGAGAAGTTTTTTCATATGATGATCTGCCGGAAGGGCAGGCTGATCCTTCTTTGTCTAAATTCAGTCTGGCAAAAGATAAAAACCTGATTGCTATGCTGAAAGAAATCCTGGCAATTAACCCTTCAATAAAAATCATTGCAGCACCATGGTCGGCTCCCGTGTGGATGAAAGATAACGGGAAATCAAAAGGAGGCAGCTTAAAACGTGAATTTTACGGGGCTTACGCCAATTATTTTGTAAAGTATATTCAGGGAATGAAGAAAGAAGGAATTCATATTGATGCTATCACGCCCCAGAATGAACCCTTACATCCCGGAAATAATCCAAGCCTGTATATGCCTTCTGAACAGCAGAGAGACTTTATCAAAGGCTTTTTAGGACCTGCTTTTAAAGCCAACGGGATCAAAACCGGAATTGTGGTATACGATCATAACTGTAACAAACCGGAATATGCCCTTGATATTCTGAAAGATCCTGAAGCTTATCAGTATATTGACGGTTCTGCCTTTCATTTATATGAAGGGGATATTTCAGCTTTAAGCACGGTTCATAACGCTTTTCCGGATAAAAATTTGTATTTTACCGAACAGTGGACCGGATCGAAAGGAACTTTTAACGAAGACCTGAACTGGCATATCAAAAATGTGATCATCGGCTCCATGAGAAACTGGAGCAAAACGGCTCTGGAATGGAATGTGGCTAATGATCCGCAGTATAAACCTCATACCGATGGCGGTTGTACGGAATGTAAAGGAGCAATAACAGTTTCCGACAGTGAAAACTTTACCCGAAATGTTTCCTACTACATTATAGCCCATGCCTCCAAATTTGTTCCTGCAGGCTCTCAGCGTATTGCTTCCACACAGACAGAACATCTTTCTACGGCAGCATTTAGAACCCCAGAAGGAAAAACAGTTCTTATTGTGCAGAATGGAAGCAGCACCGATGAAAATTTTAATATACAATATAACGGAAAGACAGCTGCTGTAAAAATCTCCGGAAATTCAGCAGCAACCTACATTTTTTAATAAACTAATTATGAAGAAGGCTTATTTTTTACTTGCATTTTCAGCATTGGGCATGAATGCCTACGGACAGAAAACAGTTGATCAGAAGGTTTCAGAACTCCTGTCCAAAATGAGCCTGGAGGAAAAGGTAGGGCAGCTGGTACAGTACAGCGGATTTGAATATGCTACAGGCCCGCAGAACTCTAATTCTGCAACGGTTTTAGAAGAAATTAAAAAAGGAAGGGTAGGATCTATGCTTAATGTGGCAGGAGCTGAAGAGACCAGGGCTTTTCAGAAGCTTGCTTTACAGTCCGGGCTGAAAATTCCTTTACTGTTCGGGCAGGATGTTATCCACGGATATAGAACCACTTTTCCGGTTAATCTCGGACAGGCTGCCAGCTGGGACCTCGGGCTTATTGAAAAATCGGAAAGAATTGCCGCAACAGAAGCTTCTGCATACGGAATACACTGGACTTTCGCCCCGATGGTAGATATTGCCAGAGATCCAAGATGGGGAAGGGTAATGGAAGGTTCCGGAGAAGATACTTATCTGGGCACGCAGATCGGGCTCGCAAGAATCAGAGGCTTTCAGGGAAAAGGATTGGGAAGCCTTGATGCTGTGATGGCCTGTGCCAAACACTTTGCAGCATATGGTGCAGCAGTGGGAGGGAGAGACTATAATTCTGTGGATATGAGCTTAAGACAGCTTCACGAAACCTATCTGCCTCCTTTCAAAGCGGCTGCAGATGCCGGTGCAGCTACTTTTATGAATTCTTTTAATGACATCAACGGAATTCCGGCAACGGCCAACTCATATATTCTCAGAGATCTTTTAAAAGGAAGATGGAATTATAAAGGGTTTGTGGTCTCAGACTGGGGTAGCATAGGGGAAATGATTCCCCATGGTTATGCCAAAGATGCGGGAGAAGCGGCTGAAAGAGCCATTGAAGCGGGAAGTGATATGGACATGGAAAGCCGTATGTATATGGCAGAACTTCCCAAACTGGTAAAAGACGGAAAGGTAGAAATTAAGCTGATAGATGATGCTGCCGGCAGAATCCTGAAAAAGAAATTTGAAATGGGACTTTTTGAGGATCCCTACAGATTCAGCAGTGAAGAAAGACAAAAAGAGCAGACTCATAATACGGAACACCGGAAATTCGGAAGAGAGTTTGGTTCAAAAAGTATTGTACTGCTTAAAAATCAGGGAAATATATTACCTCTTTCAAAATCAGTAAAAACAGTTGCCCTGATTGGTCCTTTCGGGAAAGAAACAGTAGCTAATCACGGATTCTGGTCAATTGCTTTTAAAGATGACCAGCAGAGAATTGTCTCCCAGTTTGACGGAATTAAAGGCCAGCTGGATAAAAACTCCACTTTATTATATGCAAAAGGCTGCAATGTAGATGACAATGACAGATCCATGTTTGCTGAAGCTGTTGAAACGGCAAAAAAAGCCGATGTAGTGATTATGACACTGGGAGAAGGGCACGCGATGAGTGGAGAAGCAAAAAGCAGGAGCAGTATCGGGTTTACAGGAGTTCAGGAAGACCTTTTAAAAGAAATAGCAAAAACAGGAAAGCCCATTGTTCTGATGATTAATGCCGGAAGACCCCTGATCTTTAACTGGGCAGCTGATCATATTCCGGCCATCATGTATACCTGGTGGCTCGGTACGGAAGCCGGGAATTCTATTGCTGATGTCCTGTTCGGGACCGTAAACCCCGGAGGAAAACTGCCGATGAGCTTTCCAAGAACGGAAGGGCAGATTCCGGTTTACTACAACCATTACAATACGGGAAGACCTGCCAAAAACAATACAGACC
This sequence comes from Chryseobacterium indologenes, assembly GCF_001295265.1. Classification (GTDB taxonomy): domain Bacteria; phylum Bacteroidota; class Bacteroidia; order Flavobacteriales; family Weeksellaceae; genus Chryseobacterium; species Chryseobacterium indologenes_A. The sequence continues at coordinate 63,737 of NZ_LJOD01000006.1, forward strand.
GGAATTATGTTTCGGCCTATATTGACCTTGATAATGATCCTAAATTCCCTTTTGGCTACGGCCTTAGTTATACTGAATTTAAGTATTCCGATATGAACCTGAGCTCCACAGCTTTGAAAGGAAATCAGACTTTAACGGTTAGCGTTACCGTTTCCAATACCGGAAAACATGATGGAGAGGAGGTTGTACAGCTCTATGTGAGAGATTTATTCGGAAAGGTAGTAAGACCCGTGAAAGAGCTGAAAGATTTTCAGAAAGTACTGATCAGAAAAGGTGAAAGTAAGGCCATAACCTTTAAGCTGACGCCGGAAAATCTTAAATTCTTTGATAATGATCTGAATTATGACTGGGAAAGTGGAGAGTTTGACATTATGGTAGGTACCAGCTCCCAAAATGTTCAGACCAAAAGAATCAGCTGGATCAAATAAAAATGAGATATTTGCCGGCAATTTTCAGCCTTGCAATAAAAGGAAGAATTAGGTTTCTGCCTATCAGGTAAATTAAAAATAATGAAGCGAGGGCGTATTCGTCCAAAAAGAGAGAAAGATATGAAAAAACTAATCGTAAGCTGTCTGGCAGCGGGAGCTGTTTTGAATGTGAATGCACAAAACTACTGGAAGAAAAATGCAGGGAAAACGGCCAGGGTTATCCTTACCAATTCCAAAACCGGCGAAAAAATGGCAGACAAAGGAGCCGTGAAATTTGAAAAATTCGGGCAGCCCAAAGAAACAGATGCCTGTATTTTTGTAGATCCTGATTTCAGATACCAAAAGCTGATCGGGATAGGAGGAGCTGTTACAGATGCTTCTGCAGAAACATTTTACAAAATGCCTAAGGATAAGCAGAAAGAAATTATTGATGCTTATTTCGGGAAAAACGGTTTAGGATATACCGTAGTCCGTACAAATATGAATTCCTGTGATTTTTCAAGTGATTCTTATACGTATGTAGCGGATAATGATACTTCGTTGAGGTCATTCAGTATTGCACATGATGAAAAATATAAGATCCCTATGATTAAGGAAGCCCAGAAGGCAATAGGGAAAGATTTTACATTTTATTTTTCCCCCTGGAGCCCCCCGGCATGGATGAAGTCTAACAAAAGTCTTTTCAAAGGAGGAAGACTTGAAAACCAGTATTATCAGACCTGGGCAGATTATTACATTAAATTCATCAAAGAATATGAAAAAAGAGGAATTAATATCTGGGGACTGACGATTCAGAATGAGCCAATGGCCACTCAAACCTGGGAATCTTGCATTTATTCAGCGGAAGAAGAAGGAGATTTTCTTAAAAATAATTTAGGACCCACACTCTGGAAAAATGGCTATAAGGATAAAAAAGTAATGATCTGGGATCATAACAGGGATCTGATCTACCAGAGGGCAACGACTACATTAAGTGATCCGGAAACTTCAAAATATGCTCACGGAATCGGGTACCACTGGTATGAAACCTGGAACAACAAAACACAGCTGTTTGATAATTTAGCAGAAACCCAGAGAGCTTTTCCGGATAAATTCCTTGCTTTTACGGAAGGCTGTAAGGAACAGTTCAGCATGACAAGAATTTATGATGTAAGCCTGGGAGAGCTTTACGGAAGAAATATGCTGAATGATTTCAATAAAGGAACCGCTTTATGGACAGACTGGAATGTTCTTCTTGATGAAACAGGAGGCCCGAACCATGTCGGAAACTTCTGCTTTGCACCGATTATTGCTGATACCAAAACAGGAGAGGTGCATTATACCTATGAATATTATTATGTAGGACACGTTTCAAAATTCATTAAGCCCAAGGCTCAGAGAATCGGAAGTTCTTCCAACAGGGCTGCTCTTACTTCAACTACTTTCATGAATGAAAACGGGCAGCTGGTGACGGTAATTATGAATGATTCCGATAATGATATTGAAACCAATCTATGGATTGAAGGAATGTCTGCAAAATTATCTGCTCCTGCACATTCTATACAGACCGTAATTATATAAACTTCATATTAATTATTTTTTATAAAGGCTGGCTTTTTTTAGTCAGTCTTTTTTATGGTGAATCTAACTTTTGGAATGTTTTCCCTGAATTAAGGCGTCCTGTAAAAAATAAGAGGTTATCTTCAACAGATAACCTCTTTATTTTAAAAATATGAATGACGGATTAGCCTTCAATATTATATTTACTGATTACTTTCTGAGTTACCCCTGAACTGCTGAAACCTCCATCATGGAAAAGGTTCTGCATTGTTACTTTTCTGGTAAGATCGGAGAAAAGGGTAACACAATAGTCTGCACATTCAAGAGCGGTAGCATTTCCTAGCGGAGACATGTCTTCTGCATATCCCAGGAATCCTCCGAAACCTTTCACGCCACTTCCTGCGGTAGTCATTGTAGGAGACTGAGAAACTGTATTTACCCGTACTTTTCTTTCACCCCAATAGTTTCCGAAAGTTCTTGCAATACTTTCAAGATACGCTTTATTATCAGACATATCGTTGTAATCCGGGAACGTTCTCTGAGCAGCAATATAGGTAAGCGCTAAAATGCTTCCCCATTCGTTCATACAGTCTTTTTCCCAGGCCACACGCATTACTTTGTGGAAAGAAACAGCGGAAACGTCCCATCCTTTTTCCAACCAGTCGTAATTCATTTCTGTATAGTGTTTTCCTTTTCTTACATTCACGGACATTCCGATAGAATGAAGAATGAAATCTATTTTACCAAATTTAGCAACAGCGGCATCAAAAAGTTTTTCAAGATCTTCTATAGAAGTGGCATCTGCGCCAATTACTTCAGATCCTGTTTTTTCAGCTAAAGCATTCAATTCTCCCATTCTCATAGCGATAGGAGCATTAGAAAGGATAAATTCAGCTCCTTCTTCATGACATCTTTCAGCAACTTTCCATGCGATAGATTGTTCATTAAGGGCACCAAAAATAATTCCCTTTTTGCCTTTAAGTAAACCGTATGACATAATTCTTTAATGTTTATTTTACTACAAATGTAGCAATAATTTGTGTTTGCGGCATAATAAAAATGGAGCCTTATCAATTTAAGACTCCATTTTCTTGAAAATATTTATATGACTGAAATTTTAATTGGTTTTCTTGTTCCATTCGGCTTTTACATCTTCAGCTGCATCTTTGGTTTTCTCCCATGCATCATTGGCTTTATCTTTAATATCATCCCATGCATCAGAAACATTATTTTTCACCCTGTCTAACCAGTCTTCCTGTCGGGCCTCTTCATCATTTTGTCTTTTTTCATTGATATACTCTTTTGCCTTGTCTGCCAGTTCCTCAATTTTCCATTTTGCTTTATCTGCTGCATTTTTTATTGAGTTTTCTGTGTTGTTTACTGCATCTTCCGCTTTGTTGTATTCTGAATTGTTCATAATATAAAATATTTTGTTGTGTAACCATAAATAAACAATAACCATTCCTAAAATCCGGAGCCATTGTTAAACTTTTCATAATCTTTTGTTATTCTTTTCTAAATCAGCTGTACCTTTAATATTAATATATAATAAATGAAAGCTTATGGAAAAGATACGCTGCGGATGGTGTGAGAAGGATGACCTCTACCGCAAATACCACGATGAGGAATGGGGAAGGCCTGTTTTTGATGACAGGACTATTTTTGAATTTCTCGTTCTTGAAAGTTTTCAGGCCGGATTGAGCTGGTATACGATTCTTTCTAAACGTGAGAATTTCAGGAAGGCATTTGATAATTTTGATTACCGGAAAATCGCTGGGTATTCCGATGCAAAAACAGAGGGACTCATGCAGGATCCGGGCATTATACGGAACAGGCTTAAAATAAAAGCTACGGTAAATAATGCACAGCGTTTTATGGAAGTACAGGAAGAATTCGGAAGCTTTTCTGAGTATATCTGGGCTTTTGTCGGAGGAAAACCGTTAGATAATATGCCTGAAACTCTGTCTGATATTCCAGCTGTAACAGAGGTTTCGGATGCTTTGGCAAAAGATCTTAAAAAGAGAGGGTTTAAGTTTATGGGATCAACAGTGGTTTATGCCCATATGCAGGCTACCGGAATGGTGAATGATCATCTTAAAAACTGTTTCATCAGATGGTGATAAATTTTATTTTATTCAAATTTTAGTGACGTTTTTTAATAATAATACAATTTTATTTTAAGTTTTTTTAAGTTTGACAGTCCTTTTAGTGCATTTTTGATGGGTTTTTAAGGTATTTTAAACCATGGAATGTTTCATTTATTAGTGATTAACTGTTGTTTTTGTCACTGTTGAGTGTATTTATTATTGAATTTTTAATTTTTTTAATGTTTTGTTGAAAAATTCGTATATTTGCATCCTCAAAATAAACACCCAACAATAGAATGATCAAAAAATGTAAACTTTCGCTTTCACTTATCTTTTTTCTATTCACTATTTTTTCATCGGCACAGGTGGGGATAGGGACTTCCAGCCCTGATCCTTCTGCCATGCTGCAGATTAGTTCAAAGGATAAGGGAATGCTGCTGCCAAGTGTGGCGTTGGTTTCATTAACGGATCGTGTAACCATTCAGAACCCTGCTGAAGGGCTTATTGTGTGGAATAATGGTAATGGAGCCTTAACCGAAGCTGGTTTTTATTACTGGAATGCTGCAAAATGGAATATGCTTTCCACAACTTCCGGAAATAACGGAAACGGATCGAACGGTGGAGGAGGAATTACACCTATGTCTGCCTGGAATAACTCAGCATCCAACAGTGGAAATTCAGGAGGAGCCAATACAAACCTTTCGCTGGGAACCAATACTTCTGATGACCTTGTATTTAAAGTAAATTCCGTTTCAGTAGGGAGATTGGGGGTAAACAATTCGGTGAGCTTCGGAAGAAATGCCAATGCTTCCCAGAATGGTATTGCTTTAGGAAATTCCAGCAGTGCTTATCAGGGAATTGCGATTGGAACCAATACTTCGGTAACAGCTAATGAATCTGTGGCTTTGGGAGCCAACACAAAAATTTCAGGGTATCAGTCAACGGCAATAGGTTATAATGCAAAAGTTACGGTGAATGAAGCCACAGCAGTCGGAAATAATGCTGATGCATCAGGGTTTCAGTCTGTTGCTGTGGGATATAATGCGAAAACGACAACCAATGATGCTACTGCTCTGGGAAAGAACTCAACAGCATCAGGGTACCAGTCAACAGCAGTTGGATATAGTGCTAAAACAAGCTCTAACAGTGAAACGGCAGTAGGTTATAATTCGCAGACTAATAACCAGAACTCTACGGCAGTAGGATCAGGGGCTCAGGCATTAGGTCAATTTTCTACAGCAATAGGTTATGGGGCCTCTACTTCTCAGGCAAACGCCGTCATTATCGGAAATGGGAATGCCAATGTGGGAATTGGGACAGGAACGCCTAATACATCTGCAAAGCTGGATGTTAACGGATTGTATAAGATGGGAGAAAAGGGAAGTGTGCAGAAAAACCAGATCACTTTTGAAGCGTGGCCTTCAGTTTCAGTGAACAATCTTCCGACAGGAAAAACTGTAACAATGGAAATACCGGTTCCTGCCAATCTGCAGCCTGGTTCTACAAGAGCAGCGATAGTAGTTTCTCCAGCCGGAGATTTTGCCGGAAACACTTCTTTTTCAATTTCAAATCCAAGAATGACCTCTGTTTCAAGTATTACCATCAACCTTACGAATGTTTCAGGAAATCCGGAAAGCCTTTACTCTACGCATTTTTATGTGATGATTAATGAGTTTTAAGGATGGAGTAATATTATACAGCAAGTTCTGAAATCCTGTCTTAATTGTTAATCTTCGTCCAGCAAAGAAAAATTACGGCCGGGTTTCTTTCTTTCCTTTTCATATTCTTCCCATTCTGTCTGGGTATATCGTTTTCCTTCAAATATCCTGAAGCAGCCGTCTTTGTAGCTGTCAAAATCGGTATCAACTGTATAATCTATTTCTTCAAACAGATCCTGTTCACCTTTAAGGATGTAATTCAGTTTAATGTGCTTTATTACATTGGTAATAGTCTCCAGTTTTATTTCTATTTTAGATTTAATGGTAAAATCCCGTGAAATGTGGTAATCTTTAGCTTTGTTACGAAAGCTCTGATTTAACAGCAGCCCGTCCAGATGCTCTTCTTTAAGGTTGATCCATCCTTCAAGATGGGTTTCTTTTTCGTCCGAACACCTGCATAAGAATGTAGTTTCCATAGGAATATCCAATGGTATAGATAAAAAATCCAGTCCCCTGTAGTGTTCATTTTCAGTATACATTCCCTTTTCATTGAGAAAAAACGGCAGATATACTCCATTTGAAAGGATATCGTATTCCATTCCCAGTGGTGTATTAAAGTATAGTTTTTCAACAATAAGCAATAAGGCCCTATTGTTTGCACTTCTGTGCTTGTCCCGGTATCGGTTCCATTGAGGCTTAAAATTTTTTTTATCTTTAATAGCCGCAAGGTTGAGTTTTCGGTTATAGTGAATAGCAACAGGGCTGAAGATTAACGGATCTTTGGTAATATTACTGCTGTATTCAAGGTTTTTGAATGTAAATATAGATTCATCCTGGTCAGCTTTTTCTTTTAATAAAGTAAACCTACCCGATGAATTAATGTTTAAGAGTGATTTTCCTTTATAGGAGCTGTTTTTTTTAAAAGAGAACCTATATTCAACAGGTTCTGATTGTTCATCAAGCATGGTATTTTATTTTTCTCCGATGTGTTGTTTTCATTTCTTTTTATCCGGATGCTATTCAGCTGCCTGACTTCCTTTTTATCTGAAAAATAATCATGGGGATCACAACTATGCAGCAGATATTGATGGTTCTTCTTCTATGAATTTCAGATCTGTTCTGATTTTAGAGGTCATTAAAATTAAATTCTTTGACCTTATGTCTGATAGTTATCAGGATTGGCGCTTTCCAAATATCCTTGTTCTGCATCTTTTTTCATTGAAGAAACAATATTGGACGGAACCATGTAATGATTAAGCATTTTATTTTCGGATTCCTTCATTTTCTCTGCATCACCTGTACAATGATATAATTTAAATAATATTTCGTCTTCTGTTAAGAACTGATATGGGTCTTTAACGTAATTACTTCTGAAAGCAATAAACTCATTTATTTTTTCAATTGCTTTTTCATATTGCCCGGTATGTATCAGAGAGGAGTAGAGCCTGATATAGGTTAGACCAAGCCATTGGCTTACTATTTTTCTTTGATCCTCTTCTGAATATTCATTTCGGCCGGTATCAAAATTATCAATCAGGAATTCAGCCTCCTGTATGGCTTCCTCGTATCTTTCCTGCTTGTAGTATAAAAGAACTAACCGGAGATACCCCATTTTAAAAGGAGCTTTCTTTTCAGTAGATTCTTTATAATAATGTTCTGCAAGATCATCGTTTCCCTGCTTTTCTGCAATCAGTCCTTTAAGCTCAATTGCTTCTGAATAATCAGGATCAATTTCCAGGGCTTTATTGCAGTATTCTTCTGCAGCATCAGCTGAATCTGCATCCCAATAAGCACTTGCCAGGAGAGCCAGGTATTTTTTTTCTTTTGGAAATTCATTGTTTAATAGATGCAGATTAGCAATAGCCTTTTCTGTTTCACCAAACATCTTCTGATTGCTTATTTTCTGCAGCAATTTTTCTACTTCCTGTTCAGTCATTTATCTTTGATTTATTATTTAATTACTATTTAGCCCCTAAATGTATTCCCTGGTGGCAATTTGCCATGTGTTGCTATATAAGCATCAATTAAAGCTACTTCTTCCGCACTTGCTGTTGCATAATTTACGTTTTGTAAATACCATTCATAAGGTAACAATTTTCCGGAAGACAGGCTTAGTAAAATATATTCATCTTTATCTCCCTGATATAGCTGGAAAATTACCAAATACCTTGAATATACCGATTTAAAAGAGGTCAGCCCGTATTTCCAGATGGCACCGCTTAACATAAATTGATTGACAAACCCGGCTCCGAATGTATAATTTCTCATTAAGCCCGGCATTCCGACATGGAGATCATATACGTTATAGATGTTTTTTTGTCTCCTTCTTGTTCTGGGTTTTGTTTGAGGAATAGGTATTGGAGGTGCAATCGGGATTGGAATAGGCTCATCAACAGGAATATCTACCGGAGGCGGAACGGGCTTTGGAAGGTTTTCATCAATTGCCGGAGGCGGAACGGTAATAGGGGGTGCGGTAACATATTCCCATACTACTTTTGCGGCATCAGCAATTGCATTTCCAACAGAAGAAAAGAAACTGCATATTTCGTCCCAATAGGTGACGACCAATGCGACAACAATCACAACGGCAACAATAGCAAGAATAACCCAGCCAATAGGATTCCATGACATTGAGGTACCCGCTGTTGTTCCACCCATGATAAAGCTGCCTGCACCACCTGCTAAAACTAATTCCATATTGATAATTTTATAATTGACCTGAATTTTTACAACTAATTATTCCCCCGAATGGGCAAATGCATTTTGAAATATCTGATAAAGGCTTTTTGTCTGAAATTTTAATTTTGGGTACTGTTTTTATCCATGTTAACGGAACACCCGAAAGTTCAAGGTTCAGACGGCAGATTCCCTTTAAACTGCACAATCCGAAATTGGGTATGTTCAGCCCAGCTATATTATCCTTATCGGTAGCAAATTTTCCATCGCGAAGTTTGATCTTTGGATTGGAAGTTACAATCAGTGTTGATTTTAATAATCCTTTATCGCAATCCAGAATAGCCTGATCTTTAATGTATTCCATTTTAAGTAAGTTTTACCTCAATTCCACCTTTTACATGAATGTTTTGATCATTCCTTATCGTAATATCTCCGCCTTTGGATGTAATATCTATCGTACCTGCTCCTCCTGCTTTTTCTGACGGAGTGGCATTCATCGTTATATTATTCCCTCCGGTAACAGTAATATCTTTTCCCGAAACAGAAATGGTACCATCATCTTTCATTGAAAAAGAACTGCTTCCAATGGTTATGGTAAGACTTTTATTACCGGTAAGATTAATATTACCCTCATTATCCATTTCAAATATTGATTTTGCAGGGCTGCTTTCTTCTGCTCCTACATGTATGGAGCTTTTGCTTCCTGCATTAATAGTATGATTGGTATTGGCACTGGTGGTAGCATTTCCTGTTCCGTCAAAATTCATATTGGCGCCTCCCTGATCCTTCAGGTTCATAGATCCTGCCCCGTTATCATATTTCAGCTCAGCACCGCTTCTTCCGCTAAAGCTCATAATATTGTTCCCGTTTCCGCCGCCGCTTCCGATATTTCCGTGGAACATTCCGCCCATAACGAAAGGCCGGTCGGGATGCTGATGCACAAAATTCACTACAATCTGGTCACCAACCTCCGGAACAGACATGAATCCCCGGTTTTTACTGACTTTATCACTGCTTCCTGCATCCGGGGTCATAACGCGTATGAATTCTGTGGTATCCGGACCTTTCTGCCAGTCAAGCTGAACCTGTACACGACCCTGGTTTAAAGGATCCGTATTAGAAATAACCTTGCCCAGCTGAGGGTCTGCTCTGGGAATATGAAATTCGGGACGGGGCATAAATCCCGTATCCGCAGCAATTGCTCCGAAATTTCCCGTGTAATAGCCTCTTGCATCTACTTCATGACTGACTTCTGTGATCATTAGTTTCGTGAAATAGACTGTTTGATTGCTGTCTGCTTTCCTCATTTCAATATCAGCAGTGCATCCCGGATATAAAAACGGAACGGTGGTGCTTCCCGATGTAATGAATACGTCCACAGCTTTGCTTCCTGCTGTACCTTTTTGTGAGGCATCAATATCCATAAAACTGGAAGCCTTGATGGGAGCTACACGCAGAGAAGGGGTGGTAAAGGTTTTTTCTGATATTTCGTAAGCCCGTCTGGCAATATCTGAATGATGGTTTATTTTGGAGCTGCCCGTAGTGAGCTTCTCATCTTTACTGCTGTTATAGCCATAAAAAGTGGGATTAACGTGCTGAGCTCTCATGTTGATCCGGATATCATTCACATTGCTTCCATACATTAGCTGAACAGGCTTTTCCTGAGGCGGAAGTTTTCCGAAATGAAGGACTTCACCATCATAGTAAAACTGTTCACCATAAGCTTCTGCTATTCTGGCAAGATAATTATAATGAGTTTCCTCGTATTGAGAACTGTATGAGACATTTCCATGCTGGGCATCTACCCTGAAATCGAATTTACTGGAACCAAGCCCTTCTTTGATAACCTGATCTGCAATGTTGTTCAGGCTTATTTCCTGTTTCCCTCCGAAACTCTGGATGTGTGGTGCAGCATCCAGAAGTACTGTAGGGCTGTATCCTGTAAGAACAATATTTCCCAGGCTGCCTTTATCCTGGCAGAAGCCTACTTCCGTAATCACTCCTACGAAATTCCTTTCCGGACTGTCTTCTACGTCTTTATACTTGAAAACAACTGTTATTCTTTTTCCAAGAAAACTCTGTGCCTGTTCCAGATTATGATTTTCGGCGTCTCCTAAAGTATCATGAGCCAGCATAAGGCTGAACTCATGGTGTTTCACAGCACTTTGTGTAAGTTTAAAATGTTTAAAATGTTTAATAATTCTGCCTTCAACAATAATGTCGAGCTTCACTACTCTGTTGATTCCCATGATTTCACTTTTCGGGATCGCTCCTGCATTATGAATTTTAGAAGTGGGTTGTTGGGACCATACCTTACTTTCACTGACCAACGAGGTGTTGGACTGTGAAGCCTGATTCATAAAGGTATTAGGAGAGGAGAGAGGCTGTTGGCCTGTCTGCTGCATTTTTTTTGGTTTCTGAGAGGCTTTTTCTGCCGTTTCTCCGGATTGTTGTATTTCCGGAATTTCCAGACCGGATAAATCGTTGGGGGATTTCCGGATCGGACTTTTTGAAAATTTATGGTCTTGAGACATAACATATTTTTTCTGGATTGGGGTAGAAAGGTGCAGTGTGAAAACTGCGTCTGGCATTTGTGTTAGTCCTTTCATGAAAAAATATGTTCTGACAATGAAACCGGAAAATATCTTCTATGGCAGGTTTATCGTACGTTCTTCAAATATTCAGTATTCATCCTTGTTGTTTAAAAAAAAATATTGGTTTAAAATTAATCTTCTGTTGAGAAGTTTTTAACTTTATGTAAATCAATAGTTTGTTTGATTTTTAAAATCACATCTATGTGAACAAATATAAAGAATCTATCCCCTAATTAATAAAATATGGAATGGTATTTTGAAATTTGTAGTAGTTTTACTACTAACGGTTGTTAGGGAAATGTTTGTGATGAAAGTGATAGAAATATTTTGCTATAAAATAAGGTCAGTCAATAGATATTGAATTAATTTTGTAAGGGAATAACTAAGCTGGAAATTTGAAGATGGAGATTGTACGGTTATTCCGGTCTTTACAATTTCAGGCAGGTAATTAATTTATATTTTACAAGCCTGAGTTTTCAGCAATTATCCATTCAATATGAAGAAAATAGGAATCATTGGTTGCGGCTGGCTCGGATCCAGAATTGCAGAATCCCTGTCAGGGAGATATATCATATATACTACAGCAACTACAGAGGGAAAAATTAAGGAGCTGAATTCTAAAGGATTTAATGCCATTCTTGCGAGCTTCCCGGATTATCAGCTGGATGAGAGCATTCCACAGTGGAGTGTAATCAGTCAGCTGGATGCATTAATCATTACGATCCCGCTTTCAGGAAAAAGTTGTTGTGTGAGCTCTTTGTACAACAGAATACAGCATTTGTTATCATTTACAGGAGATTTCAAAGGACAGATGTTTGTGATGAGTTCCACAGGGGTTTATCCTGATCTTCCAAAAGAATTTACAGAAGATGATCTTTCAGTAGTTTCTGTTTCCGGAGAAAGAATGATCCGGAATAAATATCCTCAGGCTAATATTCTGAGACTGGGCGGACTTATGGGAGACAACAGACTTCTTAAAAATTATAACGTTTCTGATCTGGAAGCTCCGGTAAACCACGTTCATTATGCAGATATATGCTCTGTAATTTCAAAAATGACAGAGAAGGGAGCGGAAGGAAAGCTTTATAATGTGACGGCTCCTTTTCATCCTTCAAAAGCGGCTGTAATTCAGGCACAGAAGAATTTACCGTTTTCCGGTGAGAGGGAAGCTGAAGGCAGGAAGATCCTTTCATCGAAACTAGCTTCTGAGCTGGATTTTGAATTTAAATATCCGGACCCGTGTTATTTTCATGACGTTTAAAAACTTTATAAATATTTTTTTTACCAGTTATTTCACAGCCGTCCTTATGAAATCTACCATATATGGTTAATAGAGGCTAAATAAAACATACACCATAATCTCTGCACGAAAAAGCACATAAAAAAACCTTACAGATTTAAGCCTGTAAGGTGTTATGATATTTCAATGCTGAAAATTATTTTTTTGCTTGAATCAAAGTATAAGCTCTGTCCGAAACGGGATAAGAATGAAACAGGTCATACATGGCAAGCCAGTCGAAATTCAGGCCGAAGTTCTTTTTAGCTTCTTTAATGTTTTCAAAATTATTTCCGGTAAACTGATTTTCGTTGTTCACCAGAGGATTCTTAATGATCCTGCCGTCAAGAACCTGCATAAAACAATAATCTACGGGCATATCCGCCCATTCGGAACTGTGCTCAATAATAAAATTTTCGAGTTGATGATCTCTGATCATTTTAAAAATATCTACTTCACAGTGATCATTGTCCCGGTCATACGGATAGCTTTCAAAATCATCTTCAGATTCCAGATGCCTGATATAGTCACTTACCTGATCGAAATTTTCTATTCCCTCAAAACGGGGACAGGACATATTGAACGGAACAAAGGTGAAATCATTCACCTCAAAATGAACAACTTCCTTCCCTAAATCAAGTTTTTTATTGATGATAAGACAAGTAATATCCTGGCCCATGAGCAATTATTTAATGATTCTGTCAAGCACCCAGGTAATCAGGTTCTTTTCAGAAGCATGGTGGTCTGCAGAGAATTCTCCACGTCTTCTGTTAGCAATTACGTTGTTTACGGTGATGGCTTTGTGGCCTAATAATTTGGATAGAGCGTAGATGGCAGAAGTTTCCATTTCGAAATTGGTGATGCCAAGATCATTCAATGTTTCCAGGAATTGATCATCTACTGCTTTCAGACGAAGCTGTCTTCCCTGAGGAGCATAGAATCCCGGGAAAGTAGCCGTATTTCCGTGATATTTGGCATCTTTGTAGTATTCACCCAGCTCTTCAGCCCAGTCTGAAAAATAAAGCATCGGCTTGATTCTTTCATAAGGGAACTTTTCCAGGAAGCTTCTGGAGAATTCATTCTCGAAATTATAATCCTGGTAGAAATGCATAAGACCGTCCAGTCCAACTACATTCCGGGTAACAAGCATATTATCAACCTGTACATCAGGATTTACACTTCCGCAGGTTCCCATACGGAATAATTCAAGGGATTTATGTTCTGTTTTGAATTCTTTATTCTTTAGATCGATGTTCACCAGCGCATCCAGCTCGTTCATAACGATATCAATGTTCTCAGTTCCGATTCCGGTAGACATTACGGTGATTCTTTCTCCGCGAAGGGTTCCTGTATGCGTATAGAATTCTCTTTTATTTTTTTTGATTTCAACCTTGTCAAAATACATTGAAACTTTTGCCACTCTGTCAGGATCTCCTACAAGGATAATCTTGTCAGCAATATCTTCAGGTAAAAGATTCAGGTGGTATACACTTCCGTCTTCATTCAGAACAAGTTCTGAAGCAGCAAGTTTGTTTAGCATAATATGTATATTTTATTTTTTTAATTTTAATTAATGAAAATGGCTTCTTTATAGGGAGATGATACCAGTTCATAAAGGGAGCCATATTCCTCCACAATTCTTTTCTGACCCTGGATTACTTCATATACCGTAATGGTGGTCTTTTCAAAATCCTTAGGATCTTTCCTCTGGGAAGTAATCTCATAGAAATGGTCTCCTTTTTTAAGAACAGAAATGAGTTCTTCCTTGGTAGAATTGTTAGATTTCATCATTCCGGGAAATTCCATAACAATATCCTTAAGTTCATTATATTTTTTATACGGTTTTGTACTTCCGTTGGAATAAACATAAACATTGGGTATATCTTTATCTTTTTCCAGGCGGATCAGATAATAATCACTGCCTTTTTTCTCCGCGTACACAGCCATTTCCTGTGGTTTTTTCTGCGAAAATGCAGAAAGAGAAAGGAAGCTTGCTGCAAAGGCAAACAATAATTTTATTTTCATATGACTATTTTCGTTTTTGATGTTGAATTTAATTAAAAATATCCGCTCCCCAATACCCCTTCCCATTATTTTTTACCGGCAATTTAGAATATCCGTTTCTTTAAGAAGAATGAATTTTGATTTCGGGGTTTAAAATTAGTAAAAAATCTCCTATTTAAAATATAAACATTTTTTAATCTGTAATTAAAATTGGGATAACATCTGATCAATAGTTTTGCTGCTAAAAAATTCATGAGATCTTACCCGCTGTTTGTTGTGATTCTGCTGATTGGTTTTGCTGTTATGTCTTTTAATCCTGTTGACAAAGGAGTGAAAAGTGAGGCTACATTTATCAATAAAGGCCTGGCTGACTTTAAAACCAGACTTGAGCAGCTGAAATCAGATGTCTATGAATTTTCGGAAGATCGCCTCTCACTTGAAGAATTACAGAAATCGTTGAGCCTTACAAGAAATTCATTTAAGGAAATTGAATTCTATATTGCTTATCATTATCCTGAATTTACCAAAACACACCTTAATGCAGCACCTTTATTTCATATTGAAGCAGCCGGAACTTCAGCTTATACCTTACCCCCGGAAGGATTGCAGGTTTTGGACGAGCTGATATTTTCTGAAGAAGCAGGAGATGAAAAAGAGAAAATTAAAACAATTACAGACTTCTTATACAACAGCTATTCCGGGTTCTATCTGAGTGCTGTAAAGAATGGATTAAGCAAAGGAAATAATAAGACCCTTCCGCTCCGTATAGAGCTGATACGAATTTATACATTAGGGATAACAGGGTTTGATACACCCGGTTCCCTGAATATTTCTGAGGAGGCGGCTCATGCGCTTACAGGAATTAAGAGATATATTCATGATGAACCTTATTTCAGGAATTATAACATACAGAAAGCAGATCAGATTCTAACCGGAAGTATCAGTTATCTCTCAAAGAATACAGATTTTGAAACCTTTGACCGGATTGAATTTTATAAAAATTATTTACAGCCATTGTATGAGGAATTGGGTAAATGGGATGGCAGAACAGATGACCTTAAAGAGTTTTCAGGCTGGAATGTAAACAGTAAAGGTCTTTTTAACAGTGATTTCCTGGATCCTTATTTTTATACATTGCTGAAATCTTCTGAAGACAATGCAGAGCTCCGTAATCTTGGAAAAGCAATCTTCTATGACGGAAACTTAAGCGGGAACGGTAAAATGAGCTGTGCAGCATGCCACCTGCCGGAAAATGCTTTCACGGATCTTCAATCAAAATCTGAAAGCAATGTACAAGGGAAAACTGTACTAAGAAATTCACCTTCGCTTTACAATGCCGTTTTTGCCAGGAGATTTTTCTATGACCTCCGTGCTTTTTATCTGGAACAGCAGGCTGAACATGTGATTTACAATGAAGATGAATTCAATACAAGCTATGAAGAGATCATTAAGAAATTAAAAGCAAGACCTGAGTATAAAAGAGCATTCCGTTCTGCATTTAAAGACGGAAAAATCAATAAAGAAAACTTTTCAAAAGCGCTGAGTTCGTATGTGGCATCGCTGCATTCTTTTGATAGTGATTTCGACCGTTTTATGAGGAATGAAAAGGATGTTTCAGAGGATGTGAAAAAGGGGTACAATCTGTTTATGGGAAAAGCCAGCTGTGCTACCTGTCATTTTGCACCACATTTTTCAGGGCTGGTTCCTCCGTTTTTTAACGAAAATGAATCTGAAGTTTTAGGAGTTACCACAAAGCCTGTCAATCAGCTTCCTGTAGAATTGGATGCAGACCCGGGAAGAGCAAATAGTCCTGTAAAAAAGGAAAAATCATGGATTTATGATTACTCCTTCAAAACGGTAACAGTAAGAAATATAGCCCTTACTAAACCTTATTTTCATAATGGAGCTTTCAATACGCTGGAAGAAGTTCTGGATTTCTACAATGAAGGCGGAGGAGAGGGGCTCGGCTTAAAAATGAAAAACCAAACACTTCCTCCGGATAAGCTGAATCTTACCCAAACAGAAATCAGACAAATTATCGCCTTTCTGAATTCCCTTACGGATGTTAGCAAAGCAAAATAAATGAGTATGAAAGCTTTAAAAAGGGACTGACCATTAAGTTTTAACAATTATTTAATCCCCTTAACATTAAGTTCCGGATTAATTAACAAATGCCTGGGTATATTTAAAATCCTATTAACGGAAGTGCCGGCTCAAAAAAATAGTTTTGCAAGGTCTAATAAATCAAAAAAATGAATAAAAAACTACTAGCAATCGGAGCCATAGCATTGGCTACGGGGTTTAGCGTACAGGCACAAACCATTGTTTTCGACAAAAATTCATCATGGAGTTACAGAGATCTTGATCAGGCCCAGCCGGATGAATGGAAAACCCAAACCTATGACATTTCTGCCTGGCCGGTAGGAAATGCACCGTTAGGATATGGAGATCCTGTAACAACAACCATTCATAATGGAGCTACCGGACTTGTCACAGCTTATTTTGCGAAAGATTTTACAGTGGATCTTTCAACTCTTTCAGATGAAATGGAGCTTGGAGTAATGAGAGACGACGGAATCATTGTTTACCTGAACGGAGAAGAAGTGGTAAGAGATAATATGCCCGCAGGAGCAGTTACTTTCAACACTTTTTCATCAACAACCATTGACGGGGCCGCAGAAAGCGTGTATAATCTTTTCTCTATCCCGAAATCAAAATTTGTAAACGGAGTAAACAGAATTTCTATAGAACTTCACAATAGAAGTGTATCAAGCTCTGACCTTAGAATTGATGCTTATCTTAAAACTAAAGTAACGACTACCCCTCAGCCTACGGCCTGCAACGGGACGCATATCAGCTGCTTTACTTCTATTGTTCCTACAGCACAAACTAATAAGCTGATTATTCCTGCCGAACATAAATACCAGCTTATCCTGAAAGAAGGGGATAATTACACAGAAGGAGGCGGAATGGTTGGCGGCCAGAATGACTTTACAGCATACGTAGGGAAATCAGGAAGCAGCACAAACGGATATCTTTCTGTAAATCATGAGACCAATCCGGGAGGAGTAACCATGGCAGAGATCAACTATAATGCTGGCACTAAACTATGGCAGCTTACAAGATCCAGAGCTGTCAGTTTCTCAGATCCCAGCCTTGTTCAGACCATCAGAAACTGTTCAGGCGGGATTACCCCTTGGGGAACAGTAGTTACCGCTGAAGAATCTGTGACCTCCAGTGATGTGAACGGCGACGGGTATAAAGATTACGGATGGCTGGTAGAAATAGATCCTGCTACAGCACAGGTAGTTTCTAAAAACCCTGACGGCTCTAAAGGAAAGCTTTGGCAGATGGGAATTATGAACCATGAAAATGTGGTAATCAACAATGCCGGAACTACAGCTTACTACGGTGAAGACGGCGGAACACACATGGTATATAAATACGTGATGGATACTCCGAATGACCTTTCTTCAGGAAATCTTTATGTACTGAAGCTGGATCAGGGACTGAGCGCTTCCGGAGATCCTGTAGCAGCAACAGCAACATGGATTCAGATTCCTAATAAAGTAAAAGCAGACCAGAATAATACCACATCGCTTGCGCAGTCATTGGGAGGAACAAGATTTAACGGGGTAGAAGATGTAGACATCAGCCCGCTGGACGGCAAGATTTACTTTACAGCAAAAGGTCTTGATAAAGTATACCGTCTTCAGGATAACGGAACTACGGCTTCTCAGGTAGAAACATTCGTGGGGGGATCTTCTACAACGTATTCATTCAATACTTCACAAGGAATGAAAACCGAAGCCTGGGGAGACGGAAATGATAACCTTACCTTTGATGAGCTTGGAAACCTTTGGGTGCTTCAGGACGGAGGAAAAAATTATATCTGGGTAATTGCACCGGATCATACTCAGGCCAACCCTAAAGTGAGGCTGTTCGCTTCAATGCCGGCAGGTTCGGAACCTACAGGACTTACCTTTACTCCGGATCATAAATTTGGATTCTTCTCTATTCAGCATCCTAATTCTACAATCTTAACAGATGTAGACGCAACAGGGAATACTATTGATTACAGAGGAAAGTCTGCCACAGTAGTGATTGCTCTGAAAGAAAATCTTGGTACGAACGGTTCATTAGGTACAATTGATAACCATATTGCGGAAAATACGGTAACGGTTGCTCCTAACCCAACTTCCGGTCTGGTGAAGATCAATTCAGACAAAGGGCTGAAGGATATTCAGGTAACCGCTTACAGCATGGACGGAAAAATCGTTTATACGAAGAAGTTCAGCGGATTAAACAGAGCTTTGGAACTTGATTTCACGAAGCAGCTGGAAGTATCCCGTATTTTGCTTTTAAATATTGAGGCTGAAGGAGGATTCCAGAAAACCGTAAAATTAGTAAAGAAATAAGTATTAATAATTCCCGTCCGGGGCGGCAGCGAAGCTGCCGCCCCGGACATTTTTTAGCTATGAAAAAAATTCTTCTGACCGGTGCCGTTTTTTTTCTTTTTCACGCAAAAGCCCAGATTGATCCTGTAAAATATCCTACTTTTACCAGTATTGATGAGGCTTTGAACAGCAGTAAAACAGTCTACAGTATGAGCTTCAGGGAAAAAGGACTCTTCAACCTTCCTCCGCAGATTGCCAGCCTTAAATCTCTGTTTTTTCTGAATATCATGGGAAATAAGCTGGAAAAGATGGATCAGGAGATTTTTGCTTTAAAAGAACTGGAAATTTTAAATGTCAATAATAACAGTATTAAATTCATTCCTGATGAAATAGGAGAATTGACTAAGCTGGAAACGTTTTCTATGAATCTCAACAGTCTTACAGGTATTAACCCAAATATAGCTAAACTCCAGCGTTTAAAAGCTGTTCACCTGGAAGCTAATAATCTGAATGTTTTTCCGGAAGCTCTGATGAAGATTCCGTCTCTGGAAGAAATTAATCTGCAGGGGAATCAGATTAGTTTTATTACTGATCAGATAGACAAAATCGAAAATCTTAAGTTTTTAAATCTTTCCGAAAACCAGATCAATGATATGGGGAGCCTTTCTTTTCCTGAAAATCTGAAATATCTTGAGCTACAGCAGAATGCCATTACAAAACTTCCCGAAAATCTTTTTAAAGCCCGAAAGCTTGAATATCTGAATGCCAGCGGAAATAATATCTCTGAAATTTCATCACGGATTAAAGGTCTGAAAAACATGATCAGCATGAATCTGGCCAATAATAGCCTGAAAGATATTCCTTTGGAAATTACCCGTCTGAAAAATCTGAAAACATTAATTCTGACAGGAAACCCAATAGAAAGACCTAAAATTGAACAACTGAAAAAGCTGATGCCGGAAACTCAGATCTATTTCTAAATTTATCCGCCAACTCTTTTGGTTTTATACCCCATCTCTTTAAGGATATTCATAATCTTATCCCGGTTATCACCTTGAATAATGATGATACCATCCTTTTCGGAACCGCCTATTCCCAAAGTGGTTTTTATTTTTTTCGAGATTTTCTTTAAATCTTCCTCACTGCCTTCCCAGCCTTCTACAATGGTAACAGGCTTGCCATTTCTGCCTTTTTTCTCAAATTTGCACACCAGAGGTTCTTTCTGCTTGAATTTTTCTTCAGGCATTTCAAAATCCTGCTCTTCATGATCAGGGAAAAGGTTCTTTAATTGATCTCGTAAATCCATAAAACAAAATTAATAATAAATAATTTAATGAGAGATATAATTGTGGAGTTACAGGAGCTGAAAGCCGCTGAATATTAAATCAATTAAAAAATAAAATACTTATTCTTTGTGACTTTCATAATTTATTTATGTTTTTTGAACTTACAAAATATGACTTAATATGGATCTTTTTGTTCTTTAAAAACTGCCGCATACGGCATCTGTTTTCCAGACTTATTAATTGTTTTTTGTTTATTCATATAATATTTTACTACTTTGTACAGTTAAATAATAAATTTAGTATAATAAAACCATGAAAATAAAAACGAATCAGCTGCTTGCGGCCTGTTTTCTCACTTATGCAACAGTAAATGCACAATCAGGATTTTCCAATAACCCATTAAATGCTGTTTTTGAAACGAGTGATACCGAAAAGTTCTGGAAAGCTTTCGATAAAATGGACACTTCCAAAGACAATCCTTTTACAGAATATATGAAGAATGGCTCACAGGGCGTTAAAGGCTTTACCGCATTCAGGATCATTAATGCAGATTCATTATATACGATGGTTAAAAGACGGAAGGAAGATTACCTGAAAAGCCGCAACGTCCTTGCCGGAATAGGGCAGAAGGAAAAAAGAGCAAAGGCTATTTACAGTGCTATGAAATACTGGTATCCGGAAGCTAAATTTCCTCCTGTTTATTTTGTGTATGGCAGATTTAATTCCGGAGGCACAGTCTCCAAAGACGGAATTATTATCGGAACAGAAATGCTTGCTAATCTGGACGGGGTGATGGGGCTTGTTGCTCATGAGCTGATCCATTTTCAGCAGAATATAAAAGGAGATGATTCTTTATTGAAAAATACCCTGATGGAGGGTGGGGCTGATTTTATCAGTGAAATGATTTCCGGAGAAAATATCAATACAGGACCTTTCCGCTATGGTGAGGCCCATTTGGATGCTTTGTGCAGGGAATTCGTAACCCAATTAAAAAGCGATGACAATACAGATTGGCTTTACGGAACCAGTAAAAAAGATGACAGACCCAATGATCTGGGATATTGGATGGGCTATAAAATTTCGGCAGCTTACTTCAATAAGCAAAAAGATAAGCATAAGGCGATCCATGATATTCTCAATATTGAAAACCCATTGGAATTCCTTAAAGAAAGTGGCTTTTTAGATCCTTATATCAAAGAATATACGGAAGGCAAAAAAATGAAATTTGATGATTTTTATAAGCTCTATTCAGACGAAATTCATGAAGTTACTTTAACCGTAAGTGTTCCTGATAAGAATGATGAGGTGTATATTACAGGAAATCAGCCGGAATTAGGGAGCTGGACGCCATCCTCTATTAAAATGAACAGGAAAAGTGCTAAAGAAAGAAGTATTACTTTAAAAATACATCTTCCCGTCCAGTTTAAATTCACCAAAGGAAACTGGGAGAGTGAAGCAGATGTAAAAGGAAAGGACAGATGGCAGAATATTAGAATTGAAGAGAAACCTTCAAAACCGGTGCATTATGAAATCACAAACTGGTTTAAGAATCAATAGAGATTAAAATCTGCTGAATCTGCATGATCTGTGAGTAAATTTTACGCTCGCAGATCATGTTGTAAATAAACCAAATTATCATTTAAATTAAACTGCGTATTTCCAGCGTCCGCTTCATCAGACCAACGGAGCTGACTCTCTTCTTTGCCTTCTGAAATCAGCGGAATGAATCATTAATTTTGCTTTAATTTTTTTCTCATATTTTGCACAGGCAGCCCATCAATGAGTGAATTCGTGGTAAAAATATTCTTATACAAATCCGGCAGATTTTACGGTAAACTGTTACAAAATGATAACAAATTATCATAGAAAGACCAGATTCAGGCTGAACATTAAAAATTCAGGATACTGTTAAAATTAGACGCTGTAAATTCTTCTGTTCATCGGAAATTAGGTAAATTTGTATAACAAAAGTTTACAAAATGTCAAAAAAAGCAATATTAGCAATCCTTGACGGATGGGGGCTGGGCATGAATCCGGATGTTTCGGCAATAGACAAAGCAGATACACCGTTTATTGACAGCTGTTATAAAAAATTTCCTCATACAACCCTTGAAGCAAGTGGCCTGGCAGTAGGACTTCCGGCCGGACAGATGGGGAATTCCGAAGTGGGTCACATGAATTTAGGAGCCGGAAGAGTGGTGTACCAGAACCTGGTAAAACTCAATATGGCAGTGGAAAACGGAACTTTAGGACAGGAGAAGGTTATTCAGGATGCTTTTGAATATGCTAAAAAAGAAAATAAAAAAGTACACTTTATAGGATTGGTATCCAATGGAGGGGTACATTCTCATATCAATCACCTGAAAGGCCTTTTAACGGCTGCAAAAGAATCAGGATTGAACGAAAATGTTTTTGTTCATGCATTTACAGACGGAAGAGACTGTGATCCGCATTCAGGATTAGGCTTTATTGAAGAACTGCAAAAGCACATGGAAGCAACTACCGGGAAACTGGCTACTATTGTAGGACGGTATTACGCCATGGACAGAGATAAAAGATGGGAACGTGTAAAATTAGCTTACGATGCGCTTGTAGAAGGAGTAGGGCTTCAGACTACAGATGCTATAGCAGCGATTAAGGCTTCCTATGATAATAATATAACAGATGAGTTTTTGAAACCGATCATCATGGTCAATACTACAGCTACCGGAAATGTGGTGCCTGTAGCTAAAATCATCGATAATGATGTGGTAATCTGCTTCAATTTCCGTACAGACAGGGGACGTGAAATTACAGAAGTTCTCTCACAAAAAGATTTTCCGGAATTCTTTATGCGTAAGTTAAATCTGTATTATGTAACACTTACCAATTACGACAAAACATTCCAAAATGTACAGGTTGTCTTCGATGAGGAAGTTTTGAAGGATACCATGGGAGAGGTGCTTGAAAGAAATGGTAAAACCCAGATCAGAATTGCTGAAACAGAAAAATACCCCCACGTAACATTCTTCTTTTCAGGTGGAAGGGAAAAAGAATTTGAAGGCGAAAGAAGACTGCTTTGTCCAAGCCCGAAAGATGTTCCTACTTATGATCTGAAACCGGAAATGTCTGCTTATGATATTACTAATGCCATTGTTCCGGAACTGGAAAACGGAACTGCTGATTTTGTATGTTTAAATTTTGCCAATACCGACATGGTAGGACATACCGGAGTTTTTGAAGCAGCAGTAAAAGCAGCTGAAACAGTAGATAAGTGTATTGAAAAAGTAGCAACTGCTGCCTATGAGAACGGTTATGCTGTTTTCATTCTGGCTGACCACGGAAATTCCGATGTAATGATTAACCCGGACGGAACACCTAATACCCAGCATTCAACCAATCTGGTCCCTTTTATTGTAATGGATAAAGATCATACCTGGAACCTGAAACCCGGTAAACTGGGAGACGTAGCTCCAACTATCCTGAAAGTTATGGGAGTGGAAACTCCGGAAATAATGACCGGAAATATTTTAGTTAGCTAAAATTCAACAATAATGATAAAAAAGTACCGTTATAGTAGTGTATCACGGTCTTCTTTTATGATTTATGTCAGACATGATATGAGTTGCATACTTTATTATGCGGTAAATAATAAATAAATCATATCTTTGCTATTTAAAATTAATAGAGTTATAATGTATCAAAAGCTTGTTAGGAAAGAAGTAATGGGAATTTTAGAAAAGGAGGTAGGTTCTTTTCTGGAAAAATTTTTAACGCCAATCGAAAAGATCTGGCAGCCTTCAGACATGCTTCCGGATCCTTCAAGCGCTGACTTTAAATATGATTTAGAAGAAATTCAGACCTTCGCCCGTGAAATGCCTTACGATCTGTTTGTAACCCTGATCGGTGACTGTATCACAGAAGAAGCCCTGCCTTCTTATGAATCCTGGCTGATGGGAGTAGACGGAGTGAATCAGGAAGAAAGTGTGGGTTGGGTAAACTGGGTAAGAGCGTGGACTGCTGAAGAAAACAGACACGGAGATCTTCTGAATAAATACCTTTACCTGTGCGGAAGAGTCAATATGAGAGAAGTGGAAATTACCACTCAATATCTGATCAACGACGGTTTTGATTTGGGTACAAGCATGGATCCTTACAGAAATTTCGTATACACCAGCTTCCAGGAAACAGCGACCAACATCTCACACCGTAGAGTGGGAACACTGGCAAAACAGTCCGGAAACGGAAAACTGGCCAAAATGTGTGGGGTGATTGCAGCAGATGAGGCAAGACATGCCAAGGCTTATAAGCATTTCGTAGCTAAAATTCTTGAAATTGATCCTTCAGAAATGATTCTTGCTTTTGAAGATATGATGCGCAAGAAAATTGTGATGCCCGCACACCTTATGAGACAATCCGGACAGAAAGCAGGAGAGCTTTGGGGACATTTCTCAGATGCAGCACAAAGATGTATGGTGTACACTGGCCAGGATTATATCAATATCCTGAAAGATCTGTTGGATGAATGGAAGATAGAGCACGTAAAAGGCCTTACTGAAAAAGCTGAGAAAGCTCAGGAATACCTAATGAAACTGCCGGCAAGATTACAGAAGATTACCGACAGGGTTTCTACTCCTGATCTGCAGTTTCAGTTCAGCTGGGTAAAAAGTTAATCAACATAATCATTAAATTATAAAACTAAGAGTGTCATCGTTTTTTGGCACTCTTTTTATTTCTTATCTTTGCAAAGCTAAAAAAAAAACATAAAATGCTAAATAATAAAAAAATTGCTGTGGATTTTGACGGAACCATCGTGGATGACGCTTATCCGGCAATTGGAAAAGCTAAAATATTTGCTTTTGAAACTCTTAAAAGACTTCAGGCAGAGGGCTACAGATTAATTCTCTGGACTTACAGGCATGGGAAAACATTAGATGAAGCCGTAGAATTCTGCCGGGAAAATGGAATAGAGTTCTATGCCGTGAATTCCAGCTTTGAAGGTGAAGTATTCGACTCTGAAACACAATCCAGAAAACTGGATGCAGACTGGTTCATTGACGACAGAAATTTAGGGGGATTCCCGGGATGGGGTGAAATTTACAATATCATTCAGGAAAGAATAGAATTCCGTGTAGAAGGAAAAGAAGTTCTGGCCTATTCAAAACTAAAAAAAGAAAAGAAAAAAGGACTTTTCTGGTAGAAAAGACAAATAAATAATCTGACACTGTTTCCGGCTAATCCGGTTACATGTTACATTCATACATTGGTAAATTAAAACAATGATTCAACTAAAAACAATAGAGGAGCTCCGCCTGATGAAGGAGAGTGCCAGACTGGTTTCCAAGACACTGGGAATGCTGGCAAAAGAAATTAAACCGGGAATCAATACCTTATATCTGGATAAATTAGCACACGATTTTATTAAAGATCACGGTGCCGAACCTGCTTTCTTAGGATATGGAGGCTTCCCGAATTCTTTATGTATTTCTCCGAACGAGCAGGTAGTTCACGGTTTCCCGAATAAAGATATTGTAAAAGAAGGAGATGTTCTTTCCGTAGACTGTGGAGTAATTCTGAACGGTTTTGTCGGAGATCATGCCTATACCTTTGAAATCGGGGAAGTTAAGCCTGAAGTGAAAAAAATGCTTCAGGTAACCAAAGAATCTCTTTACAAAGGAATTGAGCAGTGTGTACGGGGAAAGAGAATAGGAGATATCTCCCATGCCATCCAGTCATATTGTGAAAAAGAAGGGTATGGAGTTGTAAGAGAGCTTGTAGGACATGGTTTGGGTAGAAAAATGCATGAAGATCCACAGGTTCCTAATTACGGAAGACAGGGAAGCGGAAAAGTGATTAAGGACGGCCTGGCTATTGCTATTGAGCCCATGATTAACCTTGGAACCGAAAAAGTGAAATTCCATAATGATGGCTGGACGGTAACTACTCTGGATAACCAGCCTTCTGCCCACTTTGAGCATGACGTAGCGGTAATCAATGGTAAGCCGGTATTGCTTTCCACTTTCCAGTATGTGTACGAAGCATTAGGAATTGTAAGCGACGAGGAAAAGCCATTCCAATTGGATTTTTAATGAAAAAAGTAACGAAACTTTTACTCAATAAAATCCCGCGTCCGATGCTGATCAAAATGAGCATCTGGGCAAGACCTCTTATTTATCAGTTTTTCAAAGGAGATCAGTTTTATGACCCTATTGATGGAAGGTCTTATCGCAAGTTTCTTCCTTACGGATATGGGAAACAAAGGGAAAATGCACTTTCTCCCGGTACTTTAAGTCTTGAAAGGCACCGCCAGATGTGGCTGTATCTTCAGAATGAAACCGATTTTTTTATCAAAAATTATAAAGTACTGCATATTGCTCCTGAACAGGAGTTTTTGAGGAAATTCAAGAGGATGAGAAATCTGGATTATATCTCTGCAGATCTGTTTTCTCCCATCGTAGACGTAAAAGCAGATATTCTGGATATGCCTTTCGCTGATGAAAGTTTTGATATTGTTTTCTGTAATCACGTTCTTGAACATATTGAAGACGATGCCAGGGCTATGAGTGAACTCTACAGGGTGATGAGACCGGGCGGATGGGGAATCTTCCAGGTTCCTATGAAAAATTCACTGGAAAAAACATATGAAGATTTCTCTATCAAAGATCCGAAAGAACGTCAAAAGCACTTCGGCCAGTACGATCATGTGCGCTGGTATGGGATGGATTATTTTGACCGTTTAAGAAAAGCAGGTTTTGAAACCGAACCCAATTTCTATTCCCGGAAATTCTCTGACGAGGAAATAAAAAAGTACGGATTAAGGCATAATGAAATTCTTCCCGTGGTTTTCAAAAAATAATAAAACCGTCTTCAACTAAGAAGACGGTTTTATATTGATAGATAGAAGTTGTTTTAAAAATAATTTACCGGAAGGTTTAATGAGAAACAGCTTTTAAACCTACTACAGAACCAATTAGGGTAATGATAAAAAATACTCTCCAGAAGCTTACCGGGTCTTTAAAAAAGAAAATTCCCATAAGCGCTGTTCCTACAGCACCAATACCGGTCCATACGGCGTAAGCGGTTCCTATAGGCAGAGTTTGGGTTGCTTTGATGAGAAGGACCATACTGATGGTCATCGTTACCAGAAATCCTGCGTACCAGTAATACATTTCAGATCCCGATGTTTCTTTGGCTTTTCCCAGGCATGAAGCAAAGGCTACTTCAAACAATCCCGCAATGATTAAAATAATCCAATTCATTTTCTTACATTTTTCTCCTGCAAATTTCAGGATTTGAAAAGGAAAAAAATTTTACAAATGATAAAAAATGAATTTTCAGACTTAATTTCCTTTATATAGTTATTTAATTTCTGCACGTATCCTGCTCAGGCTGACCTGTGTAATCCCCAGATAAGAGGCAATATGCCCCAGCTGGACTCTTTTCAGAAGGTCAGGATTATAGGCAATCAGATCTTTATACCGTTCCAGAGAAGTTTTAAACTGCCTTGAAATAATCAGTTCTTCGGATTTTATCATTTCAGATTCTGCCAGCTTTCTTCCCCAGTTGGCAATATGAATATCTTCGTTAAATAATGTCCTGAGGTTTTCTGTTTCCAGTCTGTATAGATCGCAGTCTTCCAGAAGCTCAATACTTTCATAGCCGGGTTTATCCTCAACATAGCTTTTCATTGAAATCACCGTCTGTCCTTCACTTCCGAACCAAAAGGTAATATCATTCTCAGCCGTGGTAGCATAAGCTCTGGCAATACCCTTCCTGATAAAATAAACATAGGGAATAATCTTATCTGCTTCCATAAGACAGAAATTTTTAGGATACGAAACTTCTGTAATATGTTCCTTTAAACTGATTTTGGAGGCTTCAGGAAGAACATATATACGGTCAAGGATCTGGTCTATCGTCATAATAAGAATTCTGGTTTTCAAAAATATCAGTTTTAGCCTATGCGATACAATAAAACAGCTTCATTTTTTTAAGGAATATGAACAGACTATTCCTGTGGCCTGTACCGGTGATTCCCGCTTTTTTCATCCTAAAATTGGAGATAAGACCCAAAGACCGGTTTTGTTTTACTAACTTTGCAGTTCGTAATATTATTTTTATGCATAAAGCTGGATTTGTAAATATAGTCGGAAAGCCTAATGCCGGAAAATCTACCTTATTGAATCAATTGATGGGGGAGAAACTGGCAATTGTAACGCAAAAGGCCCAGACCACCCGCCACAGAATCTTTGGGATATATAATGAAGATGATCTCCAGATCGTATTTTCTGATACTCCGGGAGTGTTAGATCCGAAATACGGACTTCAGGAAAAAATGATGGATTTTGTAAAGGATTCTTTACAGGATGCCGATGTTTTCCTGTTCATTGTAGATGTAACCGATAAAGCAGAACCTTCGGAATTTTTAATTGATAAACTGAATAAAATTCCGGTTCCCGTACTTCTTCTCCTGAATAAAGTAGACCAGACTGATCAGGAAGGACTGGAAAAACTGGTAGAATTATGGCATGGCAGAATTCCGAAAGCGGAAATTCTCCCTATCTCTGCACTAAATGCTTTCAATACGGAAATTATTCTTCCAAAATTAAAATCATTGCTGCCGGAAAATCCGCCTTATTATGAAAAAGACCAGTTTACCGACAAGCCGGAAAGGTTCTTTGTCAATGAAGCGATCCGCGAGAAGATCCTTCTGAACTACGAAAAAGAAATCCCTTACTCAGTAGAGGTTGTAACAGAACAATTTAAAGAAAAAGAAGGAATTATCTTCATCGATTCTATTATTTATGTGGAAAGAGATACCCAGAAAGGAATTATTATCGGGCATAAAGGTGAGGCAATCAAGAAAGTAGGAACAGAAGCAAGACTGGATCTTGAAAAGTTCTTTAATAAAAAAATTCATCTGAATTTATTTGTGAAAGTGAAAAAAGACTGGCGTAAAAACGACAGGGATCTTAAAAATTTCGGGTACAGATAAACTAAAAACACCGGAATCCCGTTGTATTAAAAGATTTTTATTACCTTAGTCTAAATTTTTAGTAGATGAACTATTTAAACTCAAATTCCAGCTCAGTCCCTAAAGATCTTGTTTTATTAGTAGTGAGAGTATTTATTGGTTTTGCCATGCTGTCTCACGGTTTTCCTAAACTTCAGATGCTTATAGGAGGCGGAAAAATTGAATTTTATGATTTTATAGGGCTAGGACCTCTGATCTCTTTGATTCTTACTGTTTTTGCTGAATTTGTTTGTTCAATATTGCTGATACTTGGCCTTTTTACAAGGGTTTCTTTAGGATTTCTGATCTTTACCATGATTATTGCTGCTTTTATGGTACACGGAGCAGATTCTTTTGACAAAAGAGAAATGAGCCTGGTGTATCTGTCTGTATATCTGCTGCTGCTGGTATTTGGTGCCGGAAAGGTATCTGTGGATCACATGATAGAAAAAAGGAAAAGAGCTTCAGATTGGTAAGCTTAAACGGATAAAATTAAGAGGCATCTCAGGAATGAGATGCCTCTTTTGCTTTTATGGCCTGCACGGAGATGAAGTCGGGATGCAGTCCCAGATTGGAGATCCGTGTTCCGTTCTGCCTACTATGCAGGCTCTGTATCCGTCATCACATAATGGAGCGCTTCCTCCGATAATTGTTTTCAGACTGTTCTTGGATAATTTTCTTAAATTTTTCATATTGTTTTATTTTGAGTATTAAATGTAAGTAAAAAATATTAATTATTTCACTGTATCGAGATTATTTTAATAAATTTTATCTGTACTTAAAAATTTCATTATATTAGTAAAAATGATTTTTTATGAAGATAAAACTGACCATCTGCCTTCTGGCGTTTCTTAATTTTTATGATGCACAGGAAAATATTACTTATCAGAAACCATCTGCAGAAATCCTAAAGCTGGCAGATTACGAGAGACCTCCGGGGGTGATGATGAACAGTAAAAAAGACTGGGTAGTTTTTACCTACCGCCCGACTTATAAAACACTGGAAGACCTTAACCAGCAGGAACTGAAATTGGGAGGGCTGAGAATTAATCCCATAACCAATATTTCAAGCACGGTTACGTATTCAAATAATCTGAAGATCAGAAAAATAAATGATAAGAATGAAATTCAGGTGAAAAACCTTCCTGCTAATCCTAAAATAACTTTCATTTCATTCTCACCTGATGAAAAAAAGCTGGCTTTTACCAATACAACCGCCAAAGGAGTAGAGCTCTGGATTGTAGATATGGAAACAGCTTCTGCTAAGAAAATTACCAGCGATAACCTTAATGCTAATGTAGGAAGTCCCTATCAATGGTACAATGATTCGCAGAATTTACTGATCAGGACATTGCCTCAAAACAGGCCTGCTCTGATTAACTCTGATAAAGATCTTCCTACGGGGCCAATCGTTTCTACGGCAGACGGAAAAGTTTCACAGAACAGGACTTATCAGGATTTACTGAAGAATCCTCAGGATGAAAAAAACTTTGAAGTGATTACTGCTTCTGAGATTTACAGTGTTGACCTGAATGGTAATCTGAAAAAAGTAAAAGATAAGGATATGTATGTAGGTCTGAGCTTTTCTCCTGACGGAAATTATTTAATGGCGGTTGTGGTTAAAAAGCCATTCTCCTATATTGTTCCTTACAACAGATTTCCATTGACTACTACTGTATACGATATGAAGGGAAATACGGAGAAAGTGGTTAATGAAGTTCCTTTAAATGAAGTGATGCCAAAAGGCTTCTCTTCTGTAAGAACAGGGAAAAGAAACATGGGGTGGAGAAGTGATGCTCCGGCTACATTAGTCTATGCTGAAGCCCTGGACGGAGGAGACCAGTCAAAACCTGCAGACTTCAGAGATGAGATCTTTACTTGGGAAGCTCCGTTTACGACAGCTCCTAAATCATTCTTCAAAACAAAACAGAGATATGAAGGAACAGAATGGACAAATGATCACTATGCAGTTATTTCTGAGGGCTGGTACGATACCAGAAATACAAAGTCTTTCTTAGTAGATCTTAATAATTCAGAATCGAAAATTATTGAAGACAGAAATTCCCAGGATGTATACAGTGACCCGGGGATATTTAATACCACAAAAAATCAGTACGGAAGATATGTAATTGATATGAAAGGCGGAAAATCTTATCTGATTGGTGATGGCTTCACCAAAGACGGACAACATCCTTTTATTGATGAAATGGATATGAAGTCATTGAAAAAGAAAAGGATTTACACTTCCGATCTTAAAAATGCCAAAGAGGAAATTGTGGATATTCTTAATCCTGCAAAAGGAGAGATTCTCACAACCCAGCAGTCTGCCAGCCAATATCCGAATTACTTCAAAAAGAACATTAAAACCAATAAAGCAGAAGCTGTTACCAGTTTTGCCAACCCTTTTGAAAGCATCAGGGATGTTTATAAAGAAGTGATTACCTATAAAAGAAACGATGGTGTAACTCTGACCGGAACGCTTTATTTACCTGCCGGATATGACCGTAAAGCAAAGAAGGAAAAGCTGCCGTTACTGATCTGGGCTTATCCTACAGAATATAAAGACAAAAATACAGCCGGACAGAATACCCAGAACCCTAATGATTTCACTTTCCCTTATTACGGATCTTTTGTCTACTGGACTACAAAAGGATATGCCGTGCTGGATGATGCCGCTTTCCCGATCATTGGGGAAGGGAAAACTGAGCCGAATGACACTTTTATTCCTCAGCTGGTAGCCAATGCAGAAGCTGCCATCAATGCCGTAGACCAGTTAGGCTATATTGATAAAAAGAAAGTAGCTGTAGGAGGACATTCTTATGGAGCTTTTATGACGGCAAACCTTCTTACCCATTCCAAATTATTTGCCTGTGGTATTGCCCGAAGCGGAGCGTACAACAGAACACTGACGCCGTTCGGATTCCAGATGGAGCAGAGAAATTACTGGGATGTTCCGGAAATCTACAACACGATGTCTCCTTTCATGCATGCCGACCAAATGAAAACTCCATTACTGCTGGTGCATGGTGACGCAGACAATAATCCGGGAACCTTTACCCTTCAGACGGAAAGATATTTCCAGGCGTTGAAAAACCTGGGAGCTCCGGTAAAAATGGTTCTTCTGCCAAAAGAAGCACACAGCTATCAGGCGAAGGAGAATATACTTCATCTTTTATGGGAACAGGACCAGTTCCTTGAAAAATGTTTAAAGAAATAGAAAATATTTAAAGATAAAGCCCGTTTGATAATAGCGGGCTTTTTTTGTTCTGCTGAAACTGATAACGATACTTATGAAACAATATTGCATCTTACTTTTGATTCCTGCCCTAAGCTTCGCACAGCTGTCTGATAAAACGAATGAGATTTATAAAAAACTGTCAGAAAGCAAAAGAGTAGAATCTGTTGCCATTGGAGATGCAGGAGAAAGAAGCAGTGTATTTGATCACTATAAAGAAAAAAAACGTCCTGAATATTACGAAAAACTCGCTTATTTTAAAAAGAAATACAATTCTGAAATCATTAAAAAATATCTGGAATTTTGCGGAAACTGACTGAAAACACAAAACCGCTTTCAAACAGCGGTTTTTTATTTATAAATGCTTCAGCACTTCATTAATGCTTTTCAACTCTATGAAATGTTCGTGTTCCAGAGTATGCTCATGCTGTTCATGCGCCCAAGTGACATGGTAAGGAATATGAGCCGCAAATCCACCAATTTCTAAAACAGGCAGAATATCAGATTTTATGGAATTGCCCAGCATAAGAAAATTTTCAGGCTGGCAGTCCAGATGTTTCAGGAGCTTTCTGTAGTCGCTTTCTTTTTTGTCACTCATAATTTCAATATGATGAAAATATTCCTGCAGCCCCGAATTTTTAAGCTTACGTTCCTGATCCAGAAGGTCTCCTTTTGTAGCTACCACCAGACGATATTTCCCTTTCAGGCTTTCCAGCGTTTCTGTTACGCCTTCAAGAAGTTCTATTGGTTTCTGAAGCAATTCCTGGCCAATCTCGATAGCTCTGTTAACCAGATGAAAATTAGCCGTACCTCCTGAAACCCGGCTTATCGTTTCAATCATGCAGAGCATAAAACCTTTCACACCATATCCGTAAAGATGGAGATTCTGCATTTCCGTTTTAAACAATTCCTGGGACACGGAATGTTGAGGCAGATAATCCTCAAGCAATACACAGAATTCTTTTTCTGCTTCCTGGAAATAGGGTTCGTTAACCCAAAGTGTATCATCTGCGTCAAAAGCAATAGTGGTGATGTGATTATTCATTTTTGTTTTTGTATTTTTCTTACCGCAAAATTCAGAATAAAAAATAAACAAGGAAAGGACATTTGTCCCGGATATCATATGCTACGGACCAATCAGTTATTTTTAGATTATATAGAAGACCTTTATAATAAGAAAGAGAATAAAGGAAATATTGTGCTGGAATCTTTTTCGAAAGGAGAAGAAATGTTGATTCAGAACCGTAAACCTTCCCGGATCATGCTGATAAAGGACGGAATCACCAAATGTTTTTTTGTAGAGGAGAACGGAAAAGAATATATCGTAGAGTTGCTGGGAAGGGGAGAGGTTATCGGAGAAATAGAGCTGATCCGGAATATTCCGTGCTTATGCAGTATTGAAGCGTTAACAGAGGTCTGTGCTTATACCTTATCAATTCCTTATTTCCAGTCTTTAATCAAAACCGATCTGGTCCTGAATAATCTGCTGCTCGATGTGTTTGCACAAAGGATTATCAATACTTCCAGCCGCGCATCTTATCAGCAGCTTTATACAACGGAACATACTTTGAGACAGTTTCTTGAGTTACAGGCACAGCAGGGAATCCATCTTTCTAAGGAGGATATGGCAGCTTACCTGGGAATTACAGTGAGAAGTCTGAACAGAGCTTTAAAAAACTTAATTTAATTTTATTTGCTGTTTTTTTAGGGCGTGTTATGATAATTTTTTTAAAATTTAAATTCATATGGGTTTTTTTAAGGGGTGTGGTGTAATTTTATTAATTTTGAATAAAAAATAATGAGCGGGATCAAATTCAGAAATGCATCATTAGAGGATCTGGAAAATATTGTTGAAATATATAACTCAACAGTTGCTTCCAGAATGGTGACAGCTGATGTGGAAGAAGTTACAGTAGAAAGTAAACGACAATGGTTTGATGAGCATAATCCGCAAACAAGACCGCTCTGGATTGTAGAAAATGTTGATGATGAGATCGTAGGCTGGGTTAGCTTTAGTTCGTTTCATGAAAGAGCTGCGTACAGCGGAACCGCAGAGGTCAGTATCTATCTGAATGAAAAAAGCAGAGGAAAGGGATATGGCCGGGAAATCCTTCAGTACTGCATCGATAACGCTTCAAAATTTAAAATTCACACATTGGTAGCACTTATTTTCCTTCATAATGAACCAAGCCTGAAGCTTTTCCGGAATTCCGGATTTGAAGACTGGGGAACATTACCCGATGTTGCCATTCTGGACGGTGTGAAAAGAAGCCTGAAAATTCTGGGACGAAAGGTGGATTAAATAACTCATTCTTGGCTTTTCTATTTTGTGGTTGGTAAATTGATAGATGCCGGAATTTATAAATAAAACGCTTAAAAGCAGAAAATAAAAAACGCGGAGTCTGAAACTCCGCGTTGATTTAGTAGATTAATTTTTTATAATGTCTGCTTAATTCTCTTTGCAGACATATTCAGGAATCGTTTTACCAGGAATACCGCAGAAACCGTAAGCCCAAGCCCCAGAGCGATCCACATTCCGAAAGCGCCCATTTTCAGAGTGACGCAAAGTAAATATCCCAATGGAATGGTGATAATCCAATATGCGATAAAAGTATAGATCGACGGTATTTTCACGTCCTGCAATCCTCGTAACATTCCCAGAGCGGTTACCTGAATTCCGTCTGAAAGCTGGAACAAAGCCGCAATGATCATTAATTTAGAAGCTAATGTAATGACCTCAATCTCTTCTTTCTTGGTGAAGAATGTAGGAAGGATGTTTCTCCCTAAAATGAAGACCAATCCGCAGATGCACATGAAGATAAATGCAATCTTCAGGTTATTGATTCCCACCTTTCTCAGTTCAATAAAGTTCTGTTCACCCAGTTTTCTTCCGATCATTACTGTTGATGCCACACTGAAGCCAACGCATAGGTTGAAGGTAAATGAGGCCATGCTTAATGCAATCTGATGAGAAGCAATATCGTGAGCAGAGATCAGCCCGCAGATGAATGCTGCTCCTGCAAAAGCAGTTACCTCAAAGAACATCTGTAAAGCTGTTGGCAAGCCCAGTTTCACCATTTTATCGAACATTTTCTTAGAGAAGTTCTGAATTTTCAAAGAAAAATCCTTGATGTAACGTCTTGTTTTCTTCTCTTTTACCAACACGAAATACAGGAAAATCACCATAAAAATTCTGGAGATCAGTGTTGCTAAAGCAGATCCTTTCACCCCCATTTCCGGGAAAATCCAAAGCCCTTTGATGAAAACATAATTCAATGCAATATTAATGACATTGGCAATGATGGTAGCCTTGGTAACACCTATAGTATAGGATAGTCCTTCAGATACCTCACGCAGGGTCTGGAAAGCCATAAAAGGAATCATGCTGATGGCCATAATGCTGAGGAAGTCCACCGTGTCGGGAATGATCTTTTCCGGCTGTCCGGAGTGATAAAGCAGGGGCATTCCCAGAAACAAAAGTCCCATCAGAATGATCCCTACAGACATATTAATGACAAATCCGTGGCTGAATACAGAGTTAATGATCGCATGATCCTCTTTGGAATGTGCTTCAGAAACCAGCGGAGGTATAGCAAATGAAAACCCAAGCGCCAGTACAAATATGGAGAAGAATACAGCATTCCCCAATGAAACAGAAGCCAGTGCGTCTGCTCCTAAAAGTTTTCCGACAATAATATTATCGAATAAATTTACCGAAACCTGCCCCACCTGTGTAAGCATCACAGGAAGAGCCAAAGTCAGGCATTCTTTCGTATAGTTTTTGTTTAAAAAGTTCATCGTATTTTATGATTCATATAGTTATATTTCAATAGTTTCCCCCAAAAAAAAATTTGCAGTAAGGCTACTGCAAATTTTTATAATTTATTTAATGATTAATTAAATTATTTCCTTACAAAACTTGCAACATCCTCTGCGGAAACAGAATTCCCACCAAGAATAATTAATCTTTCCACAACATTTCTAAGTTCTCTGATATTTCCGGTCCATGAAAAAGCTTTTAGCGCTTCAATAGCCTTATCATCAAATTTTTTCACGGCAGTACCATGCTCATCGGCAATCATACCGGAAAAATGCTCTACTAATAATTTAATGTCTTCCTTTCTTTCATCCAAAGGCGGAACATAAATTTCAATCACAGAAAGCCTGTGGTAAAGATCTTCTCTGAATTTTCCTTCTTCAATTTCCTTCTGCATATTTTTGTTGGTAGCCGCAATTACTCTTACATCTACCTTTATTTCCTTATCGCTTCCTACCGGAGAAACTTTACTTTCCTGAAGGGCTCTTAATACCTTGGCCTGAGCAATAAGGCTCATATCTCCAATCTCATCCAGAAAGATGGTACCGCCGTTGGCCTGTTCAAATTTTCCTTGCTTATCCTTGATTGCTCCTGTAAATGAACCTTTTACGTGTCCGAATAATTCAGACTCAATAAGTTCAGACGGGATCGCGGCACAGTTAACCTCTACCATCGGACCTCTCGCACGTTCACTCTGGTTATGGATGGCATGGGCTACCAGTTCTTTTCCGGCACCGTTAGGCCCTGTAATCAGAACTCTGGCATCTGAAACAGCTACCTTTTCAATCATTTCCTGGATTTTCTTAAGAGCAGAAGATTCACCAATCATCTGATATTTTTTGCTGACCTTCTTTTTTAAGGTTTTATTTTCAGTCTGAAGGTTTTTGTTCTCTTTCTTTAAAGACTCTTTAGCCAGGGCATTCTTTACGCTGGTGATCAGCCTGTTGATGTCAATTGGCTTGGAGATGAAGTCATATGCACCTTCCTTCAGGCAGGAAACAGCAGAGTCAATATCCGCGTGGCCGGAGATCATGATAAAAGTGGTTTCAGGTTTCAGAACCATACTTTGTTTTAAAAGTTCAGTTCCTGAAAGTTTAGGCATCTTGATATCAGAGATCACCAGTGCGAAATCTTCTTTTTCGATCTGTTTATAGCCTTCAAGGCCGTCTTCGGCAATAATGAATTCATAATCAGTAAGTTCATCAGAAAGAATATTATGTAATACTCCTGAGATCGCTTTTTCGTCTTCTACAATAAGGATTTTTTGCATAGGTGCAAATTTAAATTTTTTGATTCAATTATTAGCAAAAACCATACCTAAAAATTCTATTTTGAATAATCTCTTCTGCCGAAAATTGCAGATCCTACCCGTATAGAATTGGTTCCGCATTCAATAGCCACCGGAAAATCATCACTCATTCCCATTGATAAGGTTTCCAGTGTTTTTGATTGACAGAATTCATCAAAAAGAGTTTTTAAGGTTAAAAATTCTCTTCTGATCTGCTGTTCGTTATCCGTGAACGTAGCCATTCCCATCAGTCCGGTAATTTCAACATTGGGAAACTCACCCTTAAGGTATTTTTCAAACAAAATTCTGGCTTCAGGAATATCAAGCCCGAATTTGCTATCTTCCTCAGCAATTTTTACCTGAAGAAGCACTTTTATCTTCCTGTTATGTTTCCCGGATTCTTTGTTGATTTCAGAAAGGAGCTTTTCAGAATCCACACTTTGGATGGTGTCTATAAAAGAAGCAATGTATTTCACCTTATTCGTTTGCAGATGCCCTATCAGGTGCCACTGGATATCTTTAGGAAGAAGCGGATACTTTTCCATCAGCTCCTGCACCTTATTCTCTCCAAATACTTTTTGTCCCAGATCGTAAACCTCCTGAACAGCCTGAACCGGATGTGTTTTTGAAACAGCCACCAGCTGTACATCTGCCGGAAGCTGCTGTACTATTGCGTTATAATTTACTTTAATATCCATAAATGCAAATTTCAGAATAATAAAAACAAAAAACTAATGAATCTGTAAAATAGTTGAGAGACATTCGTTAATGATCTGCCGGACTTCTGATGATGAACGGCCGGATTTTAATATGCTTTACAGTTAATTCAGGATCTCGTTAATCTTAGGGTACTGTGATATCTTTCTGAAAACAAATTTGTTACTCTTCTGTAGCTTTTCAATAAACAGATCAAGCTCATTAATGGAATCGGCATCCCTTAAGTATTGATCGTGGGTAAGGAAAACAAGGTGTCTTGAAGTCTTTTCCAGATCATTGAGGAAGATGCTGTCTACTTTTTTCAGCATGGCTTCATGGCTTCCTTTTAGGGTCATTTGAGGGGAAGGCCTCCATTCAAGATCCCATCCAATTACTTTGTATCCTGCTTTTTTAAGGCCGTTAGCAGCTTCAGCAGAGCTCTTAATATCTGTTACATTAATATTGTTAAGTCTCCAGATATTTCTTCCGGGAGTTCTTGCGATTTTATCATAAAGCTTAAGGCTGTCTTTTGCAATGTTAAAGTCATGAACCACTGCATCCGCATTTTTATAAAAATCGGTGTATTTGTTATGGGCGTGTGTAAAACTGTGGTTGGCCAGCTCAATCAGTGGGTTGCTTTTTAAAAGCTCCATGTCATCTTTCTGTTTTTTACTTCCATAAGCATGTTTTCCTACTAAAAATGCCGTGGCACACACATTTCTTTTGTTGAGGATTCTAATGAGATTTTCTGTACCCTGATTGGGACCGTCATCAAAAGTAAGATAGATAACTCTTTTGTCCGGATCTACAGTTTCATTGTCGGTCTCGGGGACCGTTTCTGCGGAGGGATGTTCCTGTGAAATGACCCTTTCAGTGTCTTTCACTTCAGTTTTGTAATTACAGCTGTTTAATAAAAATGAAGTTGCACTCACCAATGCAAGCATCCCTAGAAAAGTCTTATTTGTTGACTTTTCCGCAAAAATTTTTCTCATAAGGTTAATGGAAATTTAAATTGTTAAAAAATCGTTAAAATTAACGTATAAATGTTAACAAAATATATGCCAGTATTTAGTAAGAATCTACTTTTTAAGGTTATTTTAAGGTGTTTGTTTTTAAATGTTTTTTAACTAAAATGTTAAAATTCAGGTTATATTTGATTATCTTTATTTTTTAACATTTATTAATGATGAAAATGTTTCTCTTACTGCTTTTTTCTGATCAATTATATATTCTTCTTTTTCCGGTGATTTATTTTATCTCGGACTTTAGAATGATGATTAGTAAACATGTTTTTGAAATAGGGAAGCTGAATAGGAGATCATCAATAATAAGTTTTACTTCTTAAGATCATTTGATCTGACTGTGGCTTTCAATACCTATTAATGAATTAGTTTCAAGACTTTAATCTTCCTCAGTGCAAACTCAGGTGAATTAATGATGAAGCCGAATCTCTTTATATTCTTATCGGCATAATTATTTCTTAAAGCCCGTTGGAATAATACAATTCTTCCTATATTCGGAACTTATTTTGAAATCATGAAGCTCAAATACTTATTTCTGCTGCTGGCGGCAGGAAAATTATCTGCCCAGCAGATTTCAGGAGCAATTGTTACTGAAAAACAGTCTCCGGTTTCCGATGCAAGAATCGGGGTTGAAAATACAGATATTGGAGATGTTACGGATGGGGAAGGAAAATACACGATCAATCTTGATGGTATTGAAAAAAACAGGATCTTAAAAATAGTGGTGAACGGCTATGAACCGGTTCAGATGAATGTTTCTGCTTTTGAAGCACTGGAAAATCATACTATTGTCCTTAAAGAGAAGACTGTTGAAATAGATAAAGTGGAAATTCTCCCCAAAAAGTATATTCTGAAAAATTTTGGAACCAGAAATGCAAAGAGAAGTTACTGCGGTTACAACTCAGAAGATACATCCAAATTATTCAGGGAATATGCTATAAAGATTAAAAACACTAAAAGAGTAAAGGTGAAACAGGTTAATATTAATCTTGCTTTTTTTACATTAGAGCAGCCTGTAACACTGATCTTTGATATTCAAAAGTCTGAGGGAGGATTTCCCGGAGAATCTCTTGCTAATGAAACTTTGAAAATGACTGTTACCAAAGATGATATTAAAAATAATACAGTTTC
Source organism: Chryseobacterium indologenes (assembly GCF_001295265.1). Taxonomy (GTDB): domain Bacteria; phylum Bacteroidota; class Bacteroidia; order Flavobacteriales; family Weeksellaceae; genus Chryseobacterium; species Chryseobacterium indologenes_A. The sequence continues at coordinate 103,863 of NZ_LJOD01000006.1, forward strand.
TCTTGACGTAAGTGATAAAGGAATCTGGACGCATGAAGATTTTTTTGTGTCTACGAGAGTTTCTGAAGATTTTAAGGGAAAGCTTTATCTGGCAGGAAATATTTTTGCATTTTCAAAGAATACCTATTACAGAAACTATTTCGGGGAATGGAAAAAGTTTTCAGCAGGTGAACCTTCCATTAACGTGGATGTTCTGGTGGAAAAATAAACATTTCCGGCTTAAACTGTCTCTAAAAGCTTTTTTAAATACAATGCATTATGAATAGCTGCTGTTCCCCAGGTATTATTAAAAAATACAAAGGTTTTCTTTTCCGCTTTGAGGATTTTTTCTGCAAGATCATTAAGGAAGTGATGGCTGTATTCAGATTTGTACAGGACAGGTTTTCCGTGAAGCTTGTAATAAATAATTTCAGGATGATTGATGATCATGTCTTCCGGAAGATCACCCGGAAAGCTCACTCCGGAAAAAATGATGTTGTTTTCCTTTAAAGCCGTAAAAATATCCTTATGCCACCAGGAATGATGACGGAACTCAATGACATTAATATGCCCGAAATCAGGATTGCTGAGGATCAGATCCAGATTTTCAGGAGTGTTTTTAAAAGAAGGAGGGAGCTGGTATAAAAATCCTGAAAGTTTTGCCTGTAAATGGTCTGCAATATGGCTGCAGAACTCTTTAATCTCTTCCTGGCAGTTTTTCAGGCGCTTTTCATGAGAAATGGCTTTGGGTATTTTAATGAAAAACCTGAAATGATCCTGGGTTTCATCATGCCATTTCAAAAGAGTTTTGGCCGTTGGTTTTCGGTAAAAAGTAGAGTTGATTTCTACCGAATTGAAAACCTGTGAATATAAAGTAAGAAAGTCTTTACTTTGGGCATTTTCAGGATATAATGATCCTTTCCAGTCATTATTGTAAAATCCCGAACATCCGATGTAAAGACTTCCTTTTTTCATGCGATGTAAAATTGAAGGTTAACCAGCCGTTTTATCTCTGCTTAATATCCAGATCCACTGAATTTAATCTTAATGAATTCAGGATCACAGATAAAGAGCTGAAACTCATGGCTGCAGCTGCAATCATTGGTGACAACAGAATTCCAAAGAATGGATACAATAATCCTGCCGCAACCGGAACTCCCAGTACATTATAGATGAATGCAAAGAACAGGTTTTCTTTAATATTTTTAAGCAGCTTTTCACTTAACAGTTTTGCTTTGGCTACTCCTAAAATATCTCCTTTCAGAAGGGTGATTTCTGCGCTTTCAATGGCTACATCGGTTCCCGTTCCCATAGCGATTCCTACATCAGACTGGGCTAAAGCTGGGGAATCATTGATTCCATCACCGGTCATCGCTACGATTTTACCTTGTTGCTGCAGTCTTTTTACTTCGTTTAATTTATCTTCCGGAAGGCAGTTGGCTCTGAAATGTCTGATGCCTAATTCATCTGCAACCGCTTTTGCTGTATGTTCATTGTCTCCGGTCATCATAATAACATCAATTCCTTCATCCATCAGCTGTTTTACTGCTTTTTTGGAACTCTCTTTAATCTTGTCAGTAAAGCTGATGAAGCCCAATACCGTTTTATCCTGTGCCACATAGGAAATGGTGTGTGCTTTTGACTGTACCTCTACCGCTTTTTGTTTTAAATATTCCGGAATGCTGAGATTATGACTGGTTAGAAGACTTTCATTTCCCAGATAGGCTGTTTTTCCGTTAATCATTCCTTTTACCCCTTTTCCGGAAATATTTTCAAACTGATCCACTTTTTCTGCAGGGATATTTTCTTCTTTTGCTTTTCTGATGACAGCATTGGACAATGGATGTTCTGAATTCTGATTCAGTGAAAATGCCAGTCCTATCAGCTGATTTTGATTCCCGCTGTCTGTTGTTTCAATATGTTCCACAGAGGGTTTTCCTTCTGTAAGAGTACCGGTTTTATCAGTAATTAGAACATTTACTTTATTCATCTGTTCAAGAGCTTCTGCATTTTTAATCAGAATTCCGTTTTTGGCTCCTTTCCCGATTCCTACCATCAGAGACATAGGTGTTGCAAGACCAAGCGCACAAGGACAGGCTACAATTAAAACAGCTACAGCATTCACAAATGCAAAAAGGCTTCTTTTTCCCTCCGGCCCGAAAAACTGCCATAAAATAAACGTAAGTATTGCAATCAGAATAACTACGGGAACAAAAACCTTAGACACTTTGTCGGTTAATTTCTGAATGGGAGCTTTGCTTCGGCTGGCTTCATTCACCATTTTAATGATCTGTGAAAGAAGGGTTTCATCACCCACTTTTTCAGCTTTCATAATAAAAACCTGATTGCCGTTAATGGTTCCCGAGGAAACTTTGTCATCAATGCTTTTCTCTACAGGAACAGGCTCTCCGGTAATCATGCTTTCATCCACTACGGAACTTCCTTCAATGATTTTTCCGTCCACAGGAATTTTTTCTCCTGGTTTTACTTTTAATAAGTCACCTATCTTAACCTGGGAAAGAAGGACTTTCTTTTCCTCTCCGTTCACCATAAGATTGGCTTCATCAGGTGAAAGGTTCATCAGCTCTTTAATGGCATTTCCTGTTTTTTTATGCGCTGCCGCTTCCATAAGCTGTCCTAAAATAACCAATGTTAAAATAACACAGACGGCTTCGAAATATAATGGAATATCGTGGTTATGCCCCCGGATTTCATGAGGAATAATATCTGGGAAAGCAATAGCTGTGATGCTAAAAATGAATGCAGCAGCAACTCCCAGTGCAATAAGGCTGAACATATTTAGATTCCATGTTTTGAAGGAAACCCAGCCTCTTTTCAAAAGGAACCATCCTGAATAAAACATAACAGGCAGCGTTAATATGAATTCTATAATTCCCTGTATCTGATGGGAAAAAGGAAAATCAATAAACATTCCACCCATTGAAAGAATGAAAACAGGAATGGTAAAAGCAAGGGAAATAAAGAATTTCTTTTTTAAGATATTGTAGGTCTCATCCTCTTCATCTTCACCACTGTCCGGCATTCTTACGAGATCCATTCCACAGATTGGGCAGCTTCCGGGTTCATCACGGATGATTTCCGGATGCATCGGGCAGGTGTATTTTGCGGTTTTCTTTTCAGGATATTTTACCAGATCCATGCCACATACCGGGCATCCCACATTGGAATCGTAGGTTTTATCCCCTTCACAGTACATCGGGCAATAGTACCTTCCGGCCATTTCATCTGTTACTTTTGGAGCTTCATGATGATGGTGTGAATGTGAATGTGAATGTGAATGTGAATGTGAATGTGAATGTGAATGTGAATGGCTGTGCGATGATGTATTTTTTACAAGCTCTCCGGTAATTTCTTTAAGATGCATGTGGCATACCGGGCATCCTGTATCTGAGTCGTAGGTTTTATCCCCTTCGCAGAACATAGGGCAGTAGTAGTCTCCTATATGGTCTTTAAAGCTTTCCGGAAGGTTTGCTGAAGAGTAAGCAGGTTTGTGATCAGGATCTTTAGCATGCTTTTCTTCAATAGGAACAAGGTACATTTTACACACGGGGCATCTTTCACCCTGTTTAAAATATACTTTGTCTCCTTCGCACTCCATGGGGCAGTAATATACCGAAGACGGTGAAACCCTGTCCTGAGGCTTTACAAATGCTTTTTCAGGTTTTTCCGGGTCTTCCAGTCTGTATTTCCCTATTTCCGATAAAGCCTGATTTAAAGCCGAAAGCTCAATTTCGTGGTCGGAAGTGATGGTTGCTGTACTGTTTTCCAGGTTTACATCGGCTTTAACACCATGAACGCTGTTGAGTTTTTCTGAAATTTTTTTCTGACAGCCGGAACACGTCATTCCGAGTATATTATATTGTCTTTCCATGATCCTTGAATTTTATAGTACAAATTTCCAAAAACGGAACTTAAGACTGTTATAAATTTAAGGATAATAGTTATAAAATTAGGAAAGACTGTCAGGAGGAGGTTGGGGTGGTGAGAAAATTTGAGAGAGCAGGAGGAGTATGTAAAAATGTCTTTTCCCTTTAAAGTAAATGTCTTACTTATTATATCCTCTCTCAAATGATTTAATTTCAGATTTACGTTTACTTAAACACTGTCCAGCGGTTTCCTGTGATGATCTTTGAGCTTTTTGAACTCAGTAGGTGTGAAGCCTGTAATAGTGCGGAATTGTGTAGACAGATGCTGGACGCTTTTGTAGCCGAGTTTGCCTGCAATTTCAGTGAGATTGAATTCGTTATATAACAGCAGCTCCTTTACTTTTTCTATTTTCTGAAGGATAAAAAACTGTTCTAGCGTAATATTTTCGTTTTGAGAAAAAGTTTTAGAAAGAGAGCTGTACTCTTTATGAAGTTTTGAGCTTAAATATTCAGAGAGAAGAAAATTCTCATCAATGTCCATTCCGCTGATTTTGAGGATGATGATATTTTTGATCTTATCAACCAGCTGATGAGCGGAGTCTTTAATCCTTTCAAAGCCTGTATCGCGTAATTTTTCCTCAATACGGTGCATAACTTCATCGGGAACTTCGGTTTCAGTTTCGGCTTCTCCGAGGATAACTGAACGAAGAGGTGTACCGGTATCGTCAAATATTTTTTCAACGGCAGCAATGCATCGGTTGCATACCATGTTTTTTATGAAAATCTTCATGGTTTGCTTAATCTGTCTTTCACAAATTCAATCTGGGTTTTTCCATGGGGAGCCGGATTTCCATCAGCGTCAAGGTTTACCATAACAATTTTGTCAACGGTGATAATAGTCTGATGAGTCATTTTGTTACGGACATCACATCTTAAGGTAATGGAAGATGATCCGAAATGTACAGCCTCAATTCCTATTTCAATAATATCTCCCTGTTTGGCAGAACTTACGAAATTAATTTCTGAAATAAACTTGGTAACTACTTTTGTGTTTTCCAGCTGAATGATTGCATATAGAGCAGCTTCTTCATCAATCCATTGAAGAAGTCTTCCTCCAAAAAGTGAATGATTGGGGTTCAGGTCTTCGGGTTTTACCCATTTTCTGGTATGGTAGTTCATATTTTTAAATAATTTGCAGGACAAATTTAGTGTTAAAAAGCGGGTTTATCAAAGAAATACTATTTACTGATCTGAAGAAAATCATTCATTTTCTCAATCATTTTCTTTTGGAGCGCATTGCTTTTACCTTAGCAACTGAACTGTCATTTAAAAGTTGCCGGTATTCCGGGCTTTCTGAAGGATAAGCGGCTACTTTTCCTTCCTTATTATGATGAAACCCGAATCCGTAGCGTTTGGCTAATGGAGAAGATCTCATACAGGGTTGTCCTTTTGAGAAAAAACGAATTCTTTCTGCTTCCTTTTCACTTTCGGTAATGTTGTTCCTGAGCACATAACATTGAAAAATAATATCATCTGACGAAAACTGATACGGATGTCCGGAAATGATTTCATACTGAAGGCTGGCTAATGTTTTTTCATTCTTTTCGGGCGGGATCTGTGCCTGAGAAACAGGGCAGTCTTCTGCAGTTTCAATAAGAGTATTGTAATAATTGGTGGTATGCTGTTTCATATCAATAGAATTTAATGACACTAATATACTCTAAATCGGAGCACCTATAGCTCTTTGGCAGAAAATTTAGATTTTCCTTTTCCTGCTTCAGTTTTCTTTATTCCTTATATTCCAGGATATCTCCGGGCTGGCATTCCAGGGCTTTGCAGATGGCTTCAAGAGTGCTGAATCTTACTGCTTTTGCCTTTCCTGTTTTCAGAATAGAGAGATTGGAAAGGGTAAGGTCTACTTTTTCCGAAAGTTCATTCAGCGACATTTTTCTCTTGGCCATGATGACATCTAAATTGACAATAATCGGCATAACTTATATGGTTAATTCATTTTCAGACTGGAGTTCAATTCCTCTTTTAAACACCTGGGCAATAATAAAGATAATTCCGCCGAAAAACAGGTATTCAGATCCGGAACCTATCAATTCTTGAAGATTTTCAATGGGAGAGATTCCGGCCTTTACTGAACCTTTATCAAAAAAGTAAGAATCGGCAATAAGGGAGATAAGACCTATTGAAAGAGCGGCATAACTGATTTTGGTAATCATTATTCTGATATCTTCACTGAAAGGTGCCGCAAGATTAAGTTTCAGGAAAATTTTCACGACAAAATATGCCAGATAGGCTTTGTAACACGCCAGAAAAATAACAGTGGTCATGATCTGGTAATACAGCTGTGAGTCAGATTGATAAAGACTGTAGAAGCTGATGCCTTTATAAAGGTTCTTTGCAGCTTCGGGATTAATTACCGTGATAATGTATGAACAGGTTAACGCTCCCGCAGTGATGCAGGCCCCGATAAAAACGATCCATGAAATAACATTCATGATCGAAAGAACTCGTTTGGTTTTGGTTTCCATTGTTTTCATATTTAAGAAAAATTTACGAAAACAAATATCGGTAAATATTTATTGAAAAACAATAAATATTTTTCTTTTTTCAATTAATTCAAATATTGAATTCAACATAATGTGAGAAACACTATAAAAAAAGCTTTGATTTGAAATTTTTAATTGTATCTTGCATACGTTTATATTTGGAATCAATATTTGTTCATTAATTTATGTTGTTTTTCTTTTATATACCCAAATTTTTATTAATTTTTTAATTTTATTTAAAATGAACATTTTTGTTTCAAACATCAATTACGCAACTAAAGAATATGAGTTGCATGATCTATTTGCAGAATTCGGTGACGTATCATCAGCTAAAATCGTTACTGACAGAGAAACTGGCCGTTCAAGAGGTTTTGGTTTCATCGAAATGGGTGATGAAGAAGGAAAGCAGGCAATTGAAGCTCTTAATCAGAAAGATTTCAACGGAAAAACGTTGAATGTATCTGAAGCTAAGCCAAGAGAAGAAAAACCAAGAAGAAGCTTCGATAACAACAGAGGCGGAGGTTACGGAAATAACAACAACAGAGGCGGAGGCTATGGTAACAACCGTGGCGGAGGCGGAAATCGTTGGTAAAAATATAAGCGGCTTTTAAGCCGCTTTTTTTATGTTGTATTATTCTATATGATATTTTTATAAATCTTTCTTCTTCCGATTGAACTAATTTTATCAGTCCTTTTTCTTCTTTTTCTTTTTATTATCTTTTCCTTTCTCTTTTTCCTTTCCTTTCTTGCCTTTTTTAGGATTGAGTACTTCTTCGGCAATTTCAAATTTGGGTTCTTCAGCTTTGGCTGGTTTTATTTCTATTTTAAGGTCAAAGTAACCCTTCAGGTCATTTTGTGAAATTAAATTTTCGTTAAATAAAAATTCAAGAATTTCCTTTCCTGAGTCATCGAAAAAATGATGAGCCAGCTCTTTCAGTAAAAATTTCCTGTATTCTTCCATAGGAACAATTACGGAATATTTGAAGATTCTGCCTTCTTTTTCTGTAGCAAGATACCCCTTTTCAACAAGTATTTTTAGATAAGTGGAAGCCGTATTTTGATGCGGTTTAGGCTCAGGATGCTGCTCCATAACGTCTTTCAGATAAAAAGATTCCAGCTTCCAAAACAGTTTCATAAAGTTCTCTTCTGCAGACGTAAGATGATTAATTTTCATAGATGTTCTTAATGTTGAAATTGTATATTGCAATAAAGATAAACAAAAGATACCAGAAATGCTATTCCGGCCCCCATAAATACTTCTTTTACCGTATGTCTTTTTAAAATAACTCTGGTTATTCCTACCAGTACGGCGATACCCAGCCAGATAAGGCCCATCTTCCAGTCCAGAGTGAAAAACAGTGCCGCCACAAATATATTGAAAGAAGTATGCATAGAGCTTTTAATAAAAAAATTACTGATCTGCATGGTAATAAGAAGAATCAGAATAAAAAGCATAACCAGATCGATATATCCATTTCTTACATAATAAAAAATAAGATAACCAATCAGGCAGCCTGCCACAAATATATATAAGGTTTTCCTTTGTATACGGTCAGATACATCCATATTGGTATATCTTCCTGTTCTTACATTCCAGATCAGCCAGATAATGACGGGAATAATAGTCATTAAAAGGATAGGAACAAAGTAAAGCAGAGAGTCTTTAAATGAATATTCCTTTACACTCATATAAACGTAGAAAATAAACAGAGAAACTAAAGGGTTGAAAAAATCAGAGATGACTTTTGAAATTTTATGTACCAATGACGGTGATTTTCCTTCCATGTTTAAGTTTAAAATTCAAATATAACACTATAAGCAAAAAAACAATTGGTAGGTATACGATAAAAACAAAGTTTTTTTTATAATTTTGCTCAAATATTTCATCATAAATAAGCAAGAGCTATCACATGAAAGAATTTTCTAAAGAGGTATACCTGAAGTGGTATGAAGATATGACTATGTGGAGAAGGTTTGAAGACAAATGCCGTTCTCTTTATCTAAAACAAAAGATCAGAGGTTTTTTACATTTGTATAACGGTCAGGAAGCTATTCCTGCCGGCTTCACGCATGCAATGGACTTAACGAAGGACAGTATGATTACTGCTTACAGATGCCATATTCATCCAATGGCGATGGGTGTGGATCCTAAGAGAATTATGGCTGAACTTTGCGGTAAAGCTACCGGAACATCAGGAGGTATGGGTGGATCTATGCACATTTTCAGCAAAGAGCACCGTTTCTACGGAGGTCATGGTATTGTTGGAGGGCAGATTCCTTTGGGAGCAGGTATTGCTTTTGCAGATAAATATTTCGACAGAAAAGCAGTGAATATCTGTTTCTTTGGAGATGGTGCTGCCAGACAGGGGTCTTTACATGAAACATTTAACATGGCCATGAACTGGAAGCTTCCTGTAGTATTTGTTGTAGAAAACAACCAATATGCAATGGGAACTTCTGTAAAAAGAACAGCTAACCACGAAGATATCTATAAACTGGGTCTTGGCTATGAAATGCCTTGCCTTGCAGTAGATGCAATGGATCCTGAAAAAGTAGCCGAAGCAGCTTACGAAGCCATTGAAAGAGCAAGAAGAGGAGACGGGCCTACATTCATTGAAGCAAGAACATACCGTTACCGAGGACACTCTATGTCTGATGCTGAGCCTTACCGTTCTAAAGAAGAAGTGGCAGTTCACAAGAATGATGATCCTATCGAGCTGGTAAAACAAAGAATTTTAGCTAACGGATGGGCTACAGAAGAGGAACTGGAAGCTATGGATAACAAATCAAGAGATTTTGTTGAAGAATGCATCGAATTTATGGAGAACTCTCCGTATCCGGATGCTGAAAAAATCTATGAGTATGTTTATGCTCAGGAAGACTATCCATTCTTAGATAAATTAGAAAATTAATAAATAAAAATTAATTTGAAATTTGAAGTTTGAAATTTCCGAATTCTCAAATCTCAAATCTCGAATCTCAAATCAATATAAATTATGGCAGAAGTAATTACGATGCCCCGCCTTTCCGACACTATGACGGAAGGTAAAGTGGCGAAATGGCATAAAAAAGTAGGTGATAAAGTAAAAGAAGGAGATATTTTAGCTGAAATTGAAACAGATAAAGCTGTTCAGGATTTCGAATCTGAAGTAGAAGGAACTCTTTTATACGTAGGTGTAGAAGAAGGTGGTGCAGCTGCTGTAGATTCTGTTTTGGCTATTATCGGAAATGAAGGAGAAGATATTTCAGGATTAACAGGAGGAGCTGCTGCTGCTCCCAATGCTGGCTCAGAAGAAAAAAAATCAGAAGAGCCTAAAACAGAAACTCCTGCATCTGCTGAGCAGACTGTAACAGAAACTCCGGCTGGGGTAGAAGTGATTACCATGCCAAGACTTTCTGATACAATGACAGAAGGTAAAGTAGCTAAATGGCATAAAAAGGTAGGTGATACCGTAAAAGAAGGTGATCTTCTTGCGGAAATTGAAACCGATAAAGCAGTACAGGATTTTGAATCTGAATTCAACGGGGTATTATTGAAGCAAGGCGTGGAAGAAGGCGGAGCAGCTCCGGTTGATTCAGTTTTAGCAATTATTGGTCCTGAAGGAACAGATGTTTCAGGTGTAGGAGCTCCGAAAGCTGCTTCCCAGTCATCAGACAAACCTGCTGAACAAAAAACTGAAGCTAAAGCTGAGGAAAAATCGGCTCCGGCTGTAAGCTCATCATCTTCTGACAGAGTAGCAATCTCCCCTCTAGCTAAGAAAATGGCTCAGGATAAAGGAGTGGATATCCACGATATTCAGGGTTCAGGAGAAAACGGAAGAATCGTTAAAAAAGATATTGAAAACTATCAGCCTGCCGCAAAACCAGCTGCTTCAGCTCCGGCTGCAGGTGCTGCTGCCCAGCTTGCTGTAAGCTTTGTTCAGGGTGAAGATACGGAGACACCAAACTCACAGGTAAGAAACGTCATTGCAAAACGTCTTTCTGAAAGTAAGTTCTCTGCACCTCACTATTACCTGATGGTGGAAATCAATATGGATAAGGCTATTGAGGCAAGAAAAGAGATCAACTCCATTCCTGATACCAAAATTTCTTTCAATGATATGATTATTAAGGCAACTGCAATTGCTTTAAGAAAACATCCGCAGGTAAATTCAAGCTGGGCAGGTGACAAGATCATTCACAGAGGAAATATCAATATCGGTGTAGCGGTGGCTATTCCGGACGGATTAGTGGTTCCTGTACTGAAGAATACAGATCAGATGAACTATACTCAGATATCAGCAGCGGTAAAAGATATGGCTTCAAGAGCGAAAAATAAAGGCCTTAAAGCCAATGAAATGGAAGGTTCCACATTCTCTATCTCCAACTTGGGAATGTTCGGAATAGAAACATTTACAAGCATCATCAACCAGCCGAACTCTGCAATCCTTTCAGTAGGAGCAATCATCGAAAAACCAATTGTTAAGGACGGTCAGATTGTTGTAGGAAACACCATGAAACTTTCCCTGGCCTGTGACCACAGAGTAGTAGACGGTGCCACTGGTGCTCAGTTCTTACAGACATTAAGAACCTATTTAGAAAGTCCGTTAACTTTGTTACTGTAATTTTCTAAACTGAAAATATTGAAGCCTCCCAGTCGGGAGGCTTTTTTGTTTGGGATTTTTATAGTCTGCAGACCTGGAATTTCTAATGTACAGATAGAAGTATGGGAAAATACAATGATGATAAAAGATTCTCTGTGGAAATTCATAAAGTGAAATAACAGAATGTAAGGAAATACTCAAAAATCCTAATGAATTATTAAGATAATATTCACTTAAATCTTGTAAAAAATAAATTGGAATGTTTGTTTTGAAACATTTCGTATATTTATGTTTATTCACTATTTTTGAATCATGATTAGAGCAAGGAATATCCATAAATCATATGGGAATCTAGAAGTACTGAAAGGAGTTGATATTCACATTAAAACAGGTGAAGTTGTGTCTATTGTTGGCGAATCAGGAGCAGGGAAATCTACACTGCTTCAGATTTTGGGAACATTGGATCTTCCAACCAATTCTAATAAATTTGGTACAGAAATATCTATTGCCGGGGAATCTTTCATCAATATGAATGATAAGCAGCTTTCCAAATTCAGAAATCAGAACATTGGTTTTGTATTTCAGTTCCATCAGCTTCTTCCGGAATTTACCGCCTTAGAAAACGTTCTGCTTCCAACAAAAATAGGAGGAGCGAATGAAAAAGAAGCCCTTGAGAAAGCATATGCCTTATTTGAAGATCTTAGGATAGAACAGAGACTTCATCACAAACCTAATCAGCTGTCAGGAGGAGAAGCACAGAGAGTTGCTGTGGCCAGAGCTTTGATCAATTCCCCTAAGATTATTTTTGCAGACGAACCTACAGGGAATCTGGATTCAAAAAATGCTGATGACCTTCACCGATTATTTTTTGACCTTAGAGATAAATACAACCAGACTTTTGTGATTGTTACCCATAACCCGGGGCTTGCTGAAATTACTGACCGGAAGTTGGTGATGAAAGACGGGATGATCATAGAATAAACCTGTTTTTTACTGATGAAAAAAATACTATTCCTGTTTCTTTTTACCATTTCCTGTGCCAGATTTGAGTCACAGGCAACTCCCGGTTCCGGAGGAATTCCGGAAGATAAAATTTTGGAAATTAAAAGATTTCTGAAAGGTAAAAACTACAATCAGGATATCGCTGTTTTCATCAATTTTAAAACCTATTCAGGAAAATACCGCTACTTTGTATATGATCTGAAAAACAGTAAAATACTACAGAAAGCAATCGTTTCTCATGGTTCCGGCTCTGTCATCAGAAACTCAGAGACTCTTGCCTTCAGCAATACAGAAGGATCCTACCAATCTTCGCTTGGGAAATATGAAATTCTGCAGAGCTATACCGGGAAATTTGGCAAGGCCTACAGGATGAATGGTCTTGATGCCTCCAACAGCAGAGCTATGGAACGGGCCATTGTACTTCATTCCCTGGAATGTGTTCCGGATAAAGAATCGTCCGCCCCCGCCTGTTTAAGTTTAGGATGTCCGATGCTTTCGGTAAATGCTTTCAATGAGACAGCAAAATATCTTGACCAGTCTAAATATCCGGTTATTTTATATGCTTTCTATTAAACCTCTATTATTCATTAATTAAACCTTTAAAAATGCCCATAAAACTTCTTGCCGAAGATGACAGACCCAGAGAGAAATTTTTGCTGAAAGGCCGAAATTCACTTTCTGATTCTGAATTGCTGGCTATTATTATGGGAAGCGGAAGCAAAGATGAAACGGCAGTAGAGCTGGCCAGAAAAATTCTTTCTTCAGTAAACAACAGCTGGCACCAGCTAAGCCAGCTTTCTAATAAAGAGCTGATGAAGTTTAAGGGGATAGGAGAAGCTAAGTCCATTTCTATCATTGCAGCCTTAGAGATTGCGAGAAGAAGAGCAGTTCAGGAAATTCCGGAAAGAGCAGTGGTGGTAAATAGTAATGATGCCTATCTTTTATTGAAGAACCAGCTGTCCGATCTGAGAACCGAAGAATTTTGGGGAATATTTCTCAACCAAAGTAATAAAGTCATTCATATTGCCCAGCTCACCCAAGGTGGCATAAGCCAGTCAGTTGTAGATGTAAGAATACTATTCAAGACCGCTCTGGACCATTTTTCAACAGGGATCATTATTGCCCATAATCATCCTTCAGGAAGCATCAGGCCGAGTAAAGAAGATATACATATTACCCAAAAAATAAAAGAAGCAGGAAAAACACTGAGTATTCAGCTTTTAGACCATATTATAATTACACAGAATTCATACTTTAGTTTCTCAGACGATGGATTATTATGATTAGAAGAGTGAAATATAACGAGATTGATTTCGTAAAATATACAAAGTGCCTGGAAAATTCTGAACAGAAAAACTGGTATGCCCGAAAGGAAATTTTAGATCAGCTTTCAGGCAGCTGGCACATTTTGGTTTATGGAGATTATGAAGCAGTAATGCCCGTTCATATAGATAGAAAAATAGGGATTAATTTTGTTAATATGCCGCTTTTTTGCCAGCAGCTTGGAGTTTTTTCAAAAGCGGATGATTCAGGGATCAATGATCTGTTTTTGCAGTTTTTAAAAAAGAAATATATACTTTTCCTTTATTCATTTAATCAGTACAATAGCTTTTCGGTTGAACCCGAGAAAAGAAAAAACTATATTATTCCCATTTCTGATTACGTTCTTTTAAGAAGAAAAAAATATTTCAAAGGAAGAAAATCTACCGCCAAAATGGCGCAGCATCTTCAATATAAGGAAATTGAACTTAATGATGAGAGCATTCTTTTTTTTAGAAGCAATTTAAAAGGACTTTCCAAAGAATCGGATTGGCAAAAGCTTAAAAATTATATTTTATTTCTTTCAGAAAATAATGCTCTTAAGCTTTCCGGAGCTTATTTTAATGATAAACTGATCAGTTTAGCCGTGCTGGTTGCAGATAAGGAACAATTCTCGTTATTGAGTTTAGTGAATGATGAAAAATATAAAAATGAAAACGGCGCTTCTTTTGTCATTGACAGGATTCTGAATCTGTATATTCATGAGAAAACATTCAATTTTATGGGAAGTAATATCCGGGGAATTCAGGTTTTTTTCAAAAGTTTTGGAGCAGAACTTCATGAATATGGTATTATTGAAAATAAATTTCTCAAGAGGTTTTCTTAGATAATTTTCAACACAGGAAATTACCCTGGCCTGTAAAATCTGTTTTCTTTTCCGTTAGAATTTTTCAATAGAGCATATGTTTTTGGCTATCGAAAATTTTCTTATTCCATAGGGAATCCAAATTTATTATTCTATAATCTGACTTTCACAAAATTGTGATTTTTTTATTGTGCAAAGCTTTTGTAAAGTAAATAGTTGTATATTCATACTATAAAAACTCAATAAACCATAAAACTTAAATTTAATCATCATGAAAAAAACTCTCATTGTGGCAGCTCTTGCTATGGCAGCATTCTCAAATGCCCAAACATCATGGACTTTAACCGGAAATGGAGGAACCACTCCGGGAAAAGAGTATATCGGAACAAGAGATGAACAGGATCTGGTTATAAAAACAGCGAATATTGAACGGATGAGGATTAGTGCGAAAGGAAATGTAGGCATCAATGCAGCTCCGGATGTCAATTATATCTTTAAGGTGCAGGGGAGGTCCCAATTTGTTTCTGATACAGGTTTGGATTCATTTCAAATCATCAATACAGGATCCAATGTAGGGAATGGTTCCTCTTTGGCCTGGCTTTCCTATAAACAGTACCAGCCTAATAATCCCGGAGTTTTTGATATCACTGGAATTACAAGCCTCAATGGCCCTTTTGAAAGTCTTCTATCCGTAAAATCAAATGGAAAAATGATTCTCGGTCCTTCAAGTTTTGCTTTAAACTGTCCGGACTGTAATGATTATAGATTATTTGTAAAAAACGGAATCAGAACTGAAAAAGTAAAAGTTGACATTGCAGCAGACAACGGCTGGGCAGATTACGTCTTCGAAAAAGATTATAAGCTGATGCCCTTGAATGAACTGGATCAGTTTATCAATGAAAATGGCCATCTTCCGGAAGTTCCTACCACAGAAGAAGCTATTAAAAACGGAGTAGAGCTGAAAGAAATGAATATTCTCCTGCTTAAAAAAGTGGAAGAATTAACGTTATATATGATTCAGCAGAGTAAAGAAATTAAGGAACTGAAAAATAAAATACAGCAGTATGAAAAATAAAGTATTAATTGCTGCATTTTCTTTATGGTCTGCCTTATCTTTTGCTCAGCATAAAGCATACTATATAGAAATTGCAGGCAGTGAAAATGTTCCTAAAATAAAAAGCAGCGGTAAAAACCTGTTTTTAGAACATACCGACCGATCTGTTACAGAAGTTTTGACAAAATATGAAATCTATAGATTTGAAAAAGCTTTTCCCCTGGCAGTAACCCCATTTTTGCAGAGAATATATCTTCTGGAGGTTAATAAAAGTGAAGTTTTCGAGGATTTAAAAAGATTCAGCAGATACTTTCCTCTGGTAGAAGAAACCCGTAATCCGGAAGTATTATATACTCCAAATGATTATCATTACCCTATTGGAAGTTCAGAACCCCGAAAAAGTCTTGATCTCATCAATATAACCAGTGCCTGGGATTATACTCATGGAGATCCTAATATCAAGATCGGAATATGCGACACAGCCATTAGGTTAACCCATGAGGATCTTGCTGGAAAAGTAACCAGCCTGGATACATATAACTACTCGGATTCTCATGGAACAGCAGTGGCAAGCCATGCGGCAGCTAATACTGATAATGGTAAAGGAATTCCCGGCACAGGATTTAATTCTTCTGTACTTTTTAAAGTAATGACGATTAATAATGTTAATCATTTATTGACATTATCAAAAAATGGCGCCCGGGTAGTTAACGCCAGCTGGCACAATGGCACTTGTGCCCCAAGTATTGTTGAGCAGAGTGTTATTGATGAGATACATGCCAATGGAACTGTAATTATTGCAGCAGCTGGAAATTCATCCACATGCGGAGGTCCGTTTACTCATGTATATCCCGCAAGTTATAATCATGTAATCAGTGTCTCTACTGTGGGGCATGAAGATGTTGGCTTTACTTACAATAACATCCCTTTGATATGGAGAGATCGGGTAGAACATAACATCGGAGATCCGGCTACTATTAACCGTGTTAATGACAAGGTAGATGTGTTTGCTTCAGGATTTAATGTTCTGGGAGCGACTGCAGAAAGTGACTCATCTTATGGAGGTGCGTGGGGAACTTCTTTATCAGCCCCGCAGGTATCAGGAGTTGTCGCTTTATTATTTGCAGCCAATAACTGTCTGAATCCAGATGAAGCAGAATCTCTTCTGAAATTGGGAGCATCAGATCTTGATACTATTCCGGAGAACCTTCCATACGCCGGAAGGATGGGAGCGGGAAGAATTGATGCAGGAAAATCTACTAAACTGGCCTGGCAGATGAATCCTGCAAACGGAGGCGAGATGCTGGTTTCAGGCAGGGATTTTAACAGGTACAGTTTTGAGCTGATTAATTCTCCTCAGAAAGTAAGAATAAAAGATCAGTCATTTGTACAGCAGTCTGAGATTACTGTTAAAGCAAAAGATTATATCCTTCTGGACACTAATGTTTTACTGGCGCCGGATACAGGAAAATCAAATTATCTTTATATTGGTGATAATTCATGTTATACCTTCGCGCCGGTGGCTAATAAAGCTTCTGAAACAGAAAAAAACAATAAACTGTCAGAGGTTCAGATCGCGGATAATAACCTGCTGGCTGTTGAAGTGTATCCTAATCCGTCATCAGGACTTATTTATTTTAAAAACCTTGAAAAAATCAATACCGGCGAAAAGATATCTGTAGCAGTTTATGATCTTTCGGGAAGACTGATGATTAACAGACCGGGTATGTCAGTATTAGCTATTGTACGTAATGGCTTTGATATAAGCGAATTAAAACAGGGGGCATATTTAGTTGAACTGAGTTCAGGTAAAGAAAAAGTCACTAAAAAAGTTATTAAAAAATAACTGAACAGACAGCCGGATTTACCCGGCTGTTTTTTTGTTTATCTATCTCAATTCCTGAGAGTTATTTTCCTGCATAAGATTTAAAAAATTTCCATGACGGATATATGCAAAAAATCTTTAGAACCCGGAAAATAATTAGTAATTTTGCAGTCTAAAATTATGACTAGTTTTTCAGGATATTTACCTTATGCCTTTGCATTAATCATTGCAATTCCTTTTCTGGTTTTGCTTAGGCAGTTTGTACATTCGTACATCACCCTTAAAAATCAGGAGATCAAACTTCTTTCCGTTAAATCGAATACAGAAAACAAAACCCATTCTTATGAAAGAATGACACTGTTTCTGGAAAGAATGAAACCTTCCAATCTCATTCAGAAATTTGATAAAGATCTTGCTGTTCATGAATTTATTTTCCTTACCGAAAAAGCAATCAACGAAGAATTTGAATACAACTCTTCACAACAGCTTTATCTGACAAAAAACTCGTGGAAGAATATTGTAGATTCTAAGAATGCTGTGATTGACCTGCTTCACAAAACATATGAAGGGTTGAAGGGGAATGCCAGTCTGGATGAATTCAAGACCATTTTCATCATGAATTATATGGAAAGTGAAGACTATATTGCAGCTACAATAGAAGACCTTCGAAGAGAAATTTTAATAATAACTTAAAAAATAACAGATAAAATAATGATTCCAAATTTTAAAGCACATCCATGGCACGGAATTACTGCGGGAGAAGATGCGCCAAATGTTGTAAACGTATTTGTGGAAATCGTTCCTTCAGATACCATTAAATATGAAGTTGACAAAGAAACAGGATTTTTGAAGGTAGACAGGCCTCAGAAATTTTCCAATATTATCCCTGCTTTATATGGTTTTGTTCCAAGAACATACTGCCATAATGAAGTAATGAAACTTGCGGTAGAAGCAGGTGCAGATGATGTAACCATGGGAGATCATGATCCGCTTGATATTTGTGTATTAAGCTCGCATAATATCCATTCAGGAGGATTATTAATGGAAGCGATCCCAATCGGTGGGTTCAAAATGATTGACGGAGGAGAAGCTGATGACAAAATCGTTGCCGTAATGATCGGAGACCATGCTTTCGGACATTTCAGAGATATTTCTGAGCTTCCTGAAGCTGAAGTAAAGAGATTGATGCACTACTTCCTTACCTATAAAAATCTGCCGGATGAGCCTGCAAAATGCAGAATCCATGAAATTTACGGAGCAGAGCACGCTAAAAAAGTGATCAAAGCCTCCCAAACAGACTATGCAAATAAATTTGGGGGATAATATCCTCTGATTTTCATCCTATAAAAAGGGTAAACGATTCTTCGTTTATCCTTTTTTATTGCCCGTTTACAGAGAACTGATCGTGTGTCTTTATAGGGTTGAAGATTTAAACAATTGATTTTTTTTGATGTTTTAGTGGTAATTATTTATTATATTTAATTTTCTATTACCAAAAAAATATTAAACTATGGATCTATTTGTGTTAGTGCCAATTTTTGGTGTTGTCGCGCTGTTGTATACTTTTTTGCAGAGCAATTGGGTAAGCAGGCAAAATGCCGGAAATGAAAAAATGAAAACAATCAGCGGACATATCGCTGACGGTGCAATGGCTTTTCTAAAGGCCGAGTACAAGATTTTAACGTATTTCGTAGTAGTAGTGGCCATCCTTCTGGCTGTAATGGGTTCCAGTAATGCCAATTCCCATTGGAGTATCGGTATTGCTTTTGCTGTAGGGGCTATATTTTCAGCATTGGCAGGATTTATTGGAATGAAGATCGCAACAAAAGCCAATGTGAGAACCGCAGAAGCCGCAAAAACATCCCTGTCAAAAGCACTTAAAGTATCCTTTACCGGAGGTTCTGTGATGGGAATGGGTGTGGCCGGGCTGGCTGTTTTAGGTCTGGGAGCCTTATTTCTGATTATTAAACAGATTTTTGCTCCGGAAGCTACTGTAGATTCCCATGAAATGGAACGAACCATTGAAATTCTCACCGGATTTTCTTTAGGTGCAGAATCTATTGCCCTTTTTGCCAGAGTGGGAGGTGGTATCTATACAAAAGCAGCAGACGTTGGGGCTGACCTGGTTGGCAAGGTAGAAGCGGGAATTCCGGAAGATGACCCAAGAAACCCGGCTACCATTGCAGATAATGTAGGAGATAACGTAGGAGACGTAGCAGGGATGGGGGCCGATTTATTTGGCTCTTACGTAGCCACTGTACTGGCAACCATGGTTTTAGGAAGAGAAACTGTTTCCGATGATGCTTTCGGTGGATTTGCACCTATTCTTCTGCCGATGCTTATTGCAGGAACCGGAATTATATTCTCAATGATAGGAACCTTATTCGTAAGAATCAACGATAATGAAGGGGCATCTACATCCTCTGTTCAGAATGCCCTGAATCTGGGGAATTGGGGAAGTATTGTGATTACTGCCATAGCATCTTATTTTTTGGTAACCTATACACTTCCGGAAACCATGACCCTCAGAGGACATGAATTTACAAAAATGGGTGTTTTCGGAGCAATAATGGTAGGTCTGGTTGTGGGTACTTTAATGAGTATTATTACAGAATATTATACAGCCATGGGGAAAAGACCCGTTTCCAGTATTGTGAGACAGTCTTCCACAGGACATGCAACGAACATTATCGGTGGTCTTTCCGTAGGAATGGAATCTACGTTGCTTCCGATTATTGTGCTTGCAGGGGGAATTTATGGGTCTTACTTATGTGCCGGACTATATGGGGTAGCGATTGCCGCTGCCGGTATGATGGCAACAACAGCCATGCAGCTTGCAATTGATGCATTCGGGCCAATTGCTGATAACGCCGGAGGTATCGCTGAAATGAGTGAGCTTCCGAAAGAAGTACGTGAAAAAACAGATATCCTGGATGCAGTGGGAAATACAACCGCGGCTACAGGTAAAGGATTTGCCATTGCTTCTGCAGCCTTAACAGCACTGGCCTTATTTGCAGCTTTCGTAGGAATTGCAGGAATCGATGGTATTGATATTTACAAGGCAGATGTTCTGGCTGGATTATTTGTCGGGGGAATGATCCCTTTTATATTCTCATCTCTGGCTATCACAGCAGTAGGGCAGGCAGCTATGGCGATGGTGGAAGAGGTAAGAAGACAGTTCCGTGAAATTCCGGGAATTCTGGAAGGAAAAGCACAGCCTGAATATGAAAAATGCGTCGCAATTTCTACCGATGCTTCCATCAGGAAAATGATGCTTCCGGGCGCTATCGCCATTGTATCCCCATTGCTGATTGGTTTTATCTTCGGACCTGAAGTATTAGGAGGTTTTCTGGCAGGAGCTACTGTTTGTGGGGTTCTGATGGGGATGTTCCAGAATAATGCCGGCGGTGCCTGGGATAATGCTAAAAAATCTTTTGAAAAAGGAGTGGATATCAATGGGCAGACCTACTATAAAGGTTCAGAACCCCATAAAGCTTCTGTAACCGGAGATACGGTGGGGGATCCTTTTAAAGATACTTCCGGACCGTCTATGAACATCCTGATCAAGCTGATGTCCATTGTTTCATTGGTAATTGCTCCAACGCTGGCAGTACTGCATAAAGATAAGATAGAAGCTAACAGAAAGGCTAAACTGGAAAGCTTAACCGGCATTTCCGGTGCAGGTACTTCAACAGCTCATGCTGATCTTCAGGTTATTCCGGCAGCTTCCGGAGAAATTAAAGGCCACCTTAATGAAAACGGTGATTTTGTATATGATACCGGAAATATGCAGGAAATTAAGCTGAAAGGCGGCAAAACAATATCTGTGGGTGAAGGAAGCAAACTGTACCAGCTGTATAATGCAGTAAATAAAAAAGATCAATCTATATTGGATCCTAATATCTGGTATACTATTGAAAACCTTTACTTTGAAACCGGGTCAAGCGACCTGAAAGCAGGATCTGAAATACAACTGAACAATCTTGCAGAGCTCTTAAATGCTTATCCGGATCTTAAGATTAAATTAGGCGGATATACAGACAATACCGGAAATGAAGAAAGCAATCTGAAA
The DNA here is from genome assembly GCF_001295265.1 of Chryseobacterium indologenes. Classification (GTDB taxonomy): domain Bacteria; phylum Bacteroidota; class Bacteroidia; order Flavobacteriales; family Weeksellaceae; genus Chryseobacterium; species Chryseobacterium indologenes_A. The sequence goes on from NZ_LJOD01000006.1 coordinate 124,948, forward strand.
CTATCTAACCTGAGAGCTCAGACGGCAAAACTTAAGCTTCTGGAATTAGGAATTCCGTCAGACAGGATAGAAGCGGATGGCTATGGTTCACAGCATCCCGTATGCGCTGCCAATGATACCGATGAATGTAAAGCTAAAAACAGAAGAATTGATGTAAGGGTTCTGGCTCTGTAACTAAAAAGATAAAATATACTATAAGACACCGCATTTGTGGTGTCTTTTTTAGTGATTTGAAAGATTTCATTACCTTTTATTATATGAATTAAAGGTTATTTAATCTGCAAAACATTTATAAGAGGAAAACATACCAATCTTGTTGGTATGTTTTATATGAAATAAAGGGATTAAAGATTCTTTCTAAGGTATTCCATTGCCTGAATAATCACTTCATCTTTTTTGGCAAAGCTAAACCGTATATAATCTGAATTCTGTTTGGAGTGATAAAATGCAGAAAGAGGAAGGCAGGCTGTTTTCTTTTCAACAGTCAGCCATTTGGAAAACTCTACATCGGTCATCGTTTTGGAAATATTTCTGAAATTAACAATTTGAAAAACACTGCCTTCTGCCTTCTCTAGAGTTTCGAAAGGGGTGTTTTGAGCCATCTCATAAAAAAGATCTCTCTTCTTCTGCATCAGTCTCTGGTTTTCAGACGGGTCAAAGATTTCCAGATATTTTGCCAGCGCATATTGTGCCGGGGCATTGGCGCTATAAGAAATATACTGCTGGTGGCATCTGAATTTTGAAGTCAGATCTTCAGACGCTACCAAATAGCTCACTTTCCAGCCGGAGGTATGAAACATTTTTCCAAAGGAAAAAATACAAAACGTTCTGTTTTTAAGCTCCGGATGCAGCAATGAACTGTAATGTTCGATGCCGTCATAACAGTAGGTGTCGTAAATCTCTTCTGAAATCAGATAAATTTCCTGATCTTTAATCAGCTCGTACAGCTGCTGCCAGTCGTTTTGTTTCCAAATTTTTCCGGTAGGATTCTGCGGGGAATTAACGATGACTGCTTTTGTTTTTTGGGAAATACATGTTTGAAACTTTTCCCAGTCTATAGCAAAATTCTCGTCAAGGTCATAATAGACAGGAGTTCCTCCGTTGATCACTACAGAGGGTCCGTACGTATAATAAGAAGGCTGTATGATGATGACTTCATCTTCCTGATTCAGAATAGATTTTAGAGCAGTATGTAAAGCAAAGGTTGCACATGGAATAATTGTAACTTCGTTGTCTTTAAGTTTAATGCTGTTTTTTCGCAGTTTATTAAACTGTATAATATTTTTGATAAGGAGCGGATTGCCTGCCAGGGGCTCATACTGATGACTGTCATGCTCTGCAGCTTCTTTGAGAAATATTTTCAGACGGCTGTCAATGTCAAAATCAGGAAGCCCGAGAGAAAGATCAAAACTATTGTGTCTGGAAGCAAGATCAGACATTTCTGTGAAAAATGAATAATGAGTAAACCCGTAAATTTTTTCCATCTATTCTGTATTTAATTCAAATATAATAAAATTGATATCATATTTTTATCTGAAAGAATATTTTAATACGATTTGTGTTGTTGATTATGGTTTTTGTTGTTTATATTTTAAATCTGTCTTGGTTTGAGCAGAAATGAAAATACACTGTATTATCATAATTCCCCTGAATAAAGCCAAATTGTAGGGATTATCATCCCGGTTAAATAAAATTTGTTATTTTTAGGCAAATAATTTTTTATGAAAAAACTACTTATACCGTTATTTTCTGCTGCTGTACTGGTGAGCTGCGGAACGGCAAAAACGGCTGAAGGAGCGCCGGCTCAGTCTTCCTCTTCTGCTAAAGGTGATAAAGCTTTTCTTTCTGCCTATAAGTTTATTAAAGCAGATGAATTAAAGAAAAACTTATATGTTATTGCTTCTGATGAAATGGGAGGAAGAGATACTGGCAGCCCGGGGCAGAAAAAAGCGGGTGAGTATATGATCAACTATTATAAAGGCCTGGGAATATCATATCCTAAAGCACTCGGGTCCTATTATCAGAAAGTGCCATCGGAATTTATGAAGAAAAGAGGCGGTGGAAATCTCCCGGATTCAGAAAATATTCTGGCATTTATTGAAGGAAGTGAAAAACCGGAAGAAATTGTAGTGATTTCTGCACATTATGACCATGTGGGAACCAAAAATGGTGTTGTATATAACGGTGCTGATGATGACGGAAGCGGTACCGTGGCTGTAATGCAGATTGCAAAAGCTTTCCAGGAAGCTAAAAAAGCAGGAAAAGGACCTAAGAGATCCATCCTGTTTCTTCATGTAACAGGAGAAGAGCATGGCCTGTTCGGGTCAGATTATTATACCAGCAATCCGGTCTTCCCATTGGCGAATACAGTTGTAGATCTTAATATAGACATGATAGGGCGTGATGATCCGGATAACAGGGGTAAACAATATGTGTATGTAATTGGTTCCGAAATGCTGAGCTCCCAGCTTAAAGTAATCAATGAAGAAGCAAATAAGAGAACCAATAATCTGGAGCTGAACTATAAATATGATGATCCGAATGACCCCCAGCAGCTGTACTATCGTTCAGATCACTATAACTTTGCTAAAAATAACGTTCCGGTAGCATTCTACTTCGACGGAATTCATGAAGACTATCACCGTCCTACAGATGATCCGGATAAAATTGATTATCCTTTGCTGGAAAAAAGAACCCAGCTTGTTTTTGCAACAGCCTGGGAAATAGCCAACAGAGCAGAAAGAATAGTTGTAGATAAAAAATAACTTTAGGTTGAATTACAGAAATGCAGATTCCATACTGTATTTCTGTATGAGGACCGAAACATTTTACAGAAAATCAGGATGGAAACAAAATGGAGTGCACGGAAAAGGTGAAATCCGTTTTGAAATGGACTGGTCAACCTGGAACAATAAAAAACAATGAAACAGAAAATCAAGTCAATCCGCCCGTTTATCGGTGCTGAAAACTTCGAAATAAGCCGTAACTTTTATAAAGATCTGGGATTTGAAGAATTCGTCTTAGAACCTAAATTGTCCTTATTTATAAAAGAGGAAACTGCTTTTTATCTACAGGATTATTATGCCAAAGACTGGATAGATAATACCATGGTTTTTATGGAAGTGGAAAATACAGATAGCTTTTATAAAGAACTTCAGGCTTTGAATTTTACTGAAAAATATAAAGGAACCAGACTTACTCCGGTAAGAACGTTGGAGTGGGGGAAAGAATGCTTCGTTCATGATCCGTCCGGGATTTTATGGCATTTTGGTGAATTCTTTTAAGTTAAGATATTATGATTTACGCGTTTGATACCTACTATTATGAGGATCATGCCAATACGGTATGTATTGCATTTGAAGACTGGACTTCTGAAAAAGAATCTGAAATTTTTACCGAAAAAACAGAAATCAGTTCTGATTATGAAAGTGGAGCTTTTTACAAAAGAGAGCTTCCCTGCATTCTCAGTCTGCTGAAGAAAATACCCCTGAAGAAAGGAGATCTCATCATTGTAGACGGTTATGTTACCTTGGATAATGACGGGAAAATAGGATTGGGGGGATATCTGTACGATGCCCTGGAACAGAAATATCCTATTATCGGAATCGCAAAAAACGGTTTTGCAGCTCCGGATTCTTTACGGAGAACCATATTCCGTGGGGAAAGCAAATCTCCCTTATTTCTTACCGTAAAAGGTGCTGATTCTGATGAAATCCTGAAGAAAGTGGAACAAATGCATGGGCCGTACAGAATTCCGACATTACTTAAAAAACTGGATCAACTGTCAAGGGCTTAAAAGTACACTTTATTAAAAATACTTATCCCGCATAATCTGTGAGATAAAATACCGGTAAATATCTGCGGATCCAGCCGGCTTTAGTCAAAATCTACACAGTCAGTCTGTAAAAACTGCAATAAATAAAACTGCGTGATTTCATTGCATAAATATTCCAACAGACCCCATAGTTTTTATGGATAGGGATGGTAGATCCTGTCACAAATTAATAAAATCAGTGTGTTAAATATTTTTAACCTCAAGGATTAAGCAGGTTGAGAATTTTCTTTGTATGGGGTGGTTATTCCTTGAGTATTTATTAATATTTTAGTTTTTAATCTTATAAATTATTTTGTTTAATTAATTATCCTGATAATGTTTCAAAAGTGACAAATATCATCATGTTATTATTTTTATTAATTCTAAATAAATATAATTTTGTTTCAGGAAAATTAAAGAATACATGAAAAGATTATCTACTCTTGCAGCTGTGCTGTTTTATATGATGATGGACGCGCAATACTGCAGTCCTGCATTTCAATATGGGGCAGACAGCAACATGATTACCCATGTCAGCTTTGGAAATATCAATAATACATCACCGTTTCAATCAGGAACTACCCCAATATATGAAGATTTTACCTCAATATCTACAGATCTGCAGGCTGGTAACAGCTATCCAGTATCTGTGAAAGGTCCTTCCGGTACATTTCCGAGTGATGTGGTTATTTTTATAGATTTCAATCAGAATGGGAGTTTTAATGATGCCGGAGAAAGCTTTTATATCGGCAGACTTGCAGCAGCAAATCCAGCTAATGCTTTTACGTTGACAGGAACGGTAACAGTGCCGGTAAACGCTTCTTCAGGAGCAACAAGAATGAGAGTGCTTAAAAATAATAATACAGCAGCTTATTCGGATCCGAATGCACCTAATTCTATCAATACAGCATGTGATAACAATTTAAGGTCGGGGCAGGCAGAAGACTATACCGTTATGATCTCCGGCAGTAATGCAGGTTTCCCGGCACCATACTGCGGAACTGAAAATATAAGCTCTCATACGGTAAGCGAAATAGGCAGAGTAGAATTTGCCGGGAAAAGCAATGACAGCAATATCGACGGAAATTCAGAGGTGCTGGAAAATTTTACAGATATTATATTTGATGTGAAGAGAGGCAGCTCTTATCTGATCTCAATTACAGGAGGAACTCATGGCCAGGCCACTGTTTCAGCATATGCCTATATAGACCTTAATCACGACAATATATTTGATGCCGATGAAGTATTTAATCTGGGATATTTAGACAATTCTGATCCTGTGAATCATGTGCAGTCAGGAGTGGCTTCAGGAACAATTATGATTCCTTCTGATGCCTTGCTGGGCCTAACCCGTTTCAGACTGGTAAAAGCATATGAATCAAGTTCGGGGATGGGAACATTGGAAAATCTTCCGTGTCCGTCAGGATGGTTCATAGGACAGGTGGAGGATTATACCGTCAATGTGCAGGCAGAAAATCTTGCTACCACAGAAGTATCAAAAAAAGCGGCAGTAAAAATATTCCCTAACCCGACAACCGGTTCTGTAACCATAAGAACGGAAGGAGGACTGAATCAATACGAAGTATATGATCTCGCCGGACGAAAGCTTCTGGAAGGAAACTCTGCTGTGATAAGCACAGAGGGATTGGCTGCGGGAACCTACCTGATAAAAATCCGGACTAAAGATCATAAGGTTATAACCGAAAAAATCATAAAAAAATAAACATATATCTAAATCATATCCATATCAATTTTTGTTTTTTTAAACCGGCAGGCCATATTCTGTCGGTTTTTTCTTTATCAAAATAAGAGACCGCCGAAACACCTGTATTTAAGAGACTTTTAACTAAAATGTGCTTCCGGTGGGTAATTGTTAAAACATTCCTGTTCCTTTTAACATTTTATTCCTGAAATTTATCAAAACTTTATATTTCCGGCGTTTTCGTCTGTTGAAAAATTGAAGTTATTTTACAGAAAATTAAAAGCCATGAATTTATGATCAGGCCGTCTGTAAAAGATGACTTACAAATATCCTGTTCTGTCTTTCAGGCGATTGTTAACGGGAAAAATAATAACATGAAGAAAACAGTACTTATGGCAGTTATGGCTGCCGGCTTTTGGGGCAAAGCCCAGACACACCGATTCATTTACGATGTCGTTTACAAAAAAGACGCAGATTCAGAAGTCCTTACCAAAGAGAATTTTCACCTGGATATCCATCCTGAAAAAGTAGAATATTACCAAAGGGATTTCTTTATTGCAGATTCTCTGATCACCAATAACCTTCAGTTTCCCAAAGATACCAAACTGAATACTTCCAGCATCATCTATCATAAAACAGGTAGTGAAAATTATGATGAATATGACCTTATGGAAGATACCGTTTTAAAGCTTCAGACTAAAGATACCCAGCAATGGAAGCTCACGGGAGAAAGTAAAAAAGTAAAGGATCTTCAGCTTCAGAAAGCAACAACAAGCTATGGTGGAAGAGAATGGACAGCCTGGTTTGCCAAGGATATTCCTTTTCAGGAAGGTCCTTATAAATTCCATGGCCTGCCGGGGCTGATTGTAGAGCTTTACGATAATAAAAACAATTATAAATTTGAGCTGGTTAAGTCCGTTAAACTGGATAAGCCGGTTAAAAATATGTTTATTGACATGTCGAGGGAAAAAAGTGTACCGGTTACCTGGGAAAAATACAAATCAACGAAACTTGCATTCTATGATTCTCCGATTAATTTCATCAGGAACGGAGCGCAGGGAGATCAGTTCTTCCTGAACGACGGAACAAAAGTAAATGCAGCCAATAGAAGAGAAGTGAATGAGAGAATGAAACAGGACATCAAAAGGTTTAACAATCCTGTTGAGCTGGATAAAAAGATTATATACCCTTAATCATAAAAAATTTCGGGCATTCCAGAACGGAATGCCCGAAATTTTTATCATCATTTTGAATCTAAAATATCCAGCAGATCGTTTTTGGAAAGCTTCTGAATACCTGCACCATCTGTTTTAATAAGATTTTGAGCCAGTTCATTCTTTTTCTTCTGCAGAGTCAATATTTTTTCCTCAACGGTATTGGTGCAAATCAGCCGGACTGCAATAACATTTTTGGTCTGCCCGATACGATAGCTTCTGTCAATGGCCTGGTTTTCTGCCGCAGGATTCCACCACGGATCTACCAGGTAGATATAATCAGCTTCCGTAAGGTTAAGCCCAACTCCTCCGGCCTTTAAGCTGATCAGAAAGACGCGCACATTTTCTTTTTCCTGGAAGTTTTTGACTGCTTTACCGCGGTTTTTGGTTTGCCCGGTAAGGTATTCAAAAGATATATTACGTTCTTCAAGTTCGGTTTTCAAGAGATCCAGCATCTCTACAAACTGGGAGAATACAAGAATTTTATGATCTTTTGATTTACTTTCAATCTGTTCCATCAGGATTTCTGTTTTCACTGAATGTTCACCGGAATACCCCTCTTTCAAAAGAATAGGTGAATTACAGATCTGCCGGAGTCTGGTCAGTCCGGTAAGAACATGCATACTGTTCTTGTTTAGCTCATCGTCATCATTGGCTGCTATAAACTCACGAAGCTCTCTTTCATAAGCATCATAAATCTTTCGCTGCTCACTATTCATTTCACAGTAAATCACCATTTCTGTTTTCTCAGGAAGCTCTTTGGCAACCTGTTTTTTGGTCCTGCGGAGGATAAACGGCTGTATTTTCTTCTGAAGCTCCATGGCGCGTTTGCTGTACTCAAATTTGTCAATAGGAACGGCATAAATGTCCTTGAAATACTGTTTGCTCCCCAACAGTCCGGGACAGGCAAAAGATAGCTGGCTGTAAAGATCAAACGTATTGTTTTCAACTGGGGTTCCGGTAAGGACAAACCTGTTTCTTGATTGCAGAAGGCGGGCTGCTTTGTATCGTTCAGAATCAGGATTCTTAATTGTCTGTGATTCATCAAGGAAAATACAGCTGAAATCAAAGTTCTTCAGGAAACGAATGTCGGAAAGCATCATCCCATAGCTGGTAAGCACAATGTCATAATCAGTCATATGGTCTGTGGTTTTTGCTCGGTCAGAGCCATAATGGACCAGTACCTTTAGAGTAGGGGCAAATTTTCTGATCTCTTCCTGCCAGTTAAAAAGGAGAGAGGTAGGGACTACTATCAGATGGGTTTTGAAGCCCCGTTTTTCCCTCTGAGCCAGAATAAAGGCAATAATCTGAATGGTTTTTCCAAGTCCCATATCATCAGCCAGGCACCCTCCGAAATTAAATTCGTCCAGAAAACTCAGCCAGTTCAGCCCGTCATGCTGATAGTCCCTTAATACAGCATGTAATCCATCAGGAATCTCAATCTGAGGAATATTTTTAACAGATGAAAACTGAAACGAATACGAAGCAATTTCCTGCTGTACCTCTTCACTTAATACCTCTTTTTCAAAGAGTGAAGAAACTTCTGTAAAATTGATCTTAGGGAATCTTAGCATCTCCTCATTAATTTCTCCTGCCTGAAAATAAGCGGAAATACGGCTGATCCATTCCTCAGGAAGAATTCCCTGTGTACCGTCATCAAGCTGTACAAATCTGCTTTTGTTCCGGATTGCCCTGTGAAGCTGCTTTAAAGCTGCATCTTTCTCTCCGAAACTTACTTTCAGCTTTGCATTGAACCAGTCCACGCCGCTGGTGATCCGTATATTGACCTTTGCCCGGTTAGGATTGAGCTTATTATTTTTTAGTTCATTAAAGCCTAAAATCACTATGCCCTCATTCTGCCAGGTTTCAAATGCATTAAGAAACCAGTGTTCATCCAGAAATTTATCCCTGTGAAGGTAAAAATATTCGTATCCGCTCATCTGTTCTTCAAATTCAGGGTGCTGCTGCATAACCAGAGAAGTAAAGCGTGCCTCGGCATGTTCGTTCCTGCTCACTTTAAAAGGATTGCCATTCTGATCCGTATCAAAAAGCTGTTTTTTTGAGTACACCGGGACTTCTGCCATTCTATACTTCATGACGGGAGTTATGGCAATATAATTTCCCTGTTCACGAAGATAGATGACCCTTTCGGTCTGATATTTTTTTTCTTCAAGCTGTACTTGTGTTGCAGGGCGTATATAGCTGTAATTGATATGGATAATCTGTTCAAGAGAAGAAAGCACCGTCTGCATGAATTCTTCATATTTTGAAGAATGAACCAGAAGGATCTCATGATTAGCTTTAAAGAACTTAATAACCCTTAACATATCCGGATGATCCACAAAACAGAAGGTGTTTTTACTGTAAACGAAACATTCATTCCGGAGTACTACATTTTTAAAAGGTACAGAAGCATCATTGAACAGAAGCTCTCCTGTAATTTCATAAAACGGATCTTTTTTAAAGACATTCAGCTGAATTTCGCCTTGCAGGATCTCAAGCTTTACAGGGATAAGTGACTTTGCAGACAGAGTTTCTGAAAGGTCTTTGTCATGATAATAGACATCAAGATTAAGAGGGTTGTGAACAATTAATCTGAGAGCATCCAGTTCCGAGGTTGTGTAATCCTCACTGTAGTTATTCTGAAAAGAAGAGACTGCGGTATAAAACCTGATCTCGGAAGATTCCTCTGCTTTCCAGATCAGTGGCATGATATCCACAGTATGTACCGGGTTTTTTATCTTTCCGTTTTGAGTAGTCTCTGCTTCCATCAGAGAAAAATTCAGATGATTATAATAACGGTGCCTGCCAATGACCAGTATCTTTTTCCTGCCTGTTTCCTGAAGGGCAAGCTCGTTGATAAGAGAAGGACGCTGTGGCAGCAGATGCTGCTTGAAAGCATGTTCATCTATGGGAAGCATTTCTTTGATTCTGGGATGTACCTCAATTTTCCCGTCAAGATATTCAAGCCGGAAATAAACATCAAGGTCAGGTTCACGGTCCAGCCCGTAATTTTTTGCTTTGGAAAGCAGCAGCTTTCTTCGGATGAAGGGATCAAAAAAGACCTTAAAAGAATTGACCTCTAAAATACTATGGATGATTTCTGTCTGGTGTTCACAGAGTTTATTCCTGGTGCGACCGCAGCTGCAGGTACTGACCAGTGAACTTCCGATCTGGCTGACGGAAACAGAAGGAAAATCAAGGAGGGTTTTCTTCGTAAATACACCCGTATTATTTTCAATGGCAAGCGGATATACATCATGAAAATCCCTGATTTCTATAAATATGCTGCTTTCGGTATGTTTCAGAAGATCATACACAGAAAGTGTGCTGATGCTGGTATTTTCAAGAATATAGGCTGCTGTCATGATGAGCAAACTTACAAAAAACTGCTGAAAGAAAAGAAGAGAATGGAAGTCCGTTTTGGCTACATGTTTCCCCGTTTTGGCAACTCCTTACTTTTTCTTTTTGAAGAACTTTGTCCTGTAATTTAAATACAAAAATAAAATGAAAACAATTTTTATAACAGGTGCTTCAACAGGATTAGGAAAAGCAGTTGCGCATTTATTTCAAAGCAGAGGATGGAAAGTTATCGCAACGATGAGAAATACTGAGGCTGCCGGAGATTTATCCGGATTAGAAAATGTGACGGTTCTTCCGCTGGATGTAACTAACCTGGAGCAGATCCGTTCTACAGTAAGCAAAGCCACGGATCTTGGTGAAGTGGATGTGGTTTTTAATAATGCAGGATATGGTCTTATCGGACCTCTGGAAGCATTAACGGATGAACAGATTCTGAAGCAGCTGGATACTAATCTTTTGGGAGTAATTCGCGTTACACAGGCTTTTATTCCATATTTCAGAGAGAAAAATGAAGGGGTTTTTATCTCTACCACATCTATTGGGGGATTGATCGCCTTTCCTTTCGGGTCTACTTATCATGCTACCAAATGGGCTCTGGAAGGCTGGAGCGAGAGTATGGCTTTTGAGCTTGACCCATTCGGAATCACCATTAAAACAGTTTCTCCGGGCGGAATTAAGACGGATTTTGCAGGACGATCCTTAGATTCAGCAGTAAGTCCGGCTTACGAAGACATGCTTAATACCATGTTTTCAAATATGGGAGGGATGATGGAAACAGCTTCTTCTCCGGAACAGATTGCAGAAGTAGTATATGAAGCAGCTACAGATGGAAAGAAAAAACTGAGGTATGTAGCCGGGGAAGATGCTAAAGCCCTATATGCACAGCGTCTTGAATTGGGAGATGAGGCGTTCAGGGAACAACTTGGAAAACAATTTCTCTAAATCTATGAATATAACAGCATAAATCAGGCATTTATGCTGTTTTTAAACCTGTAATTTTTATCTTTATCATATGGAAAAGAAAGAATATATTCCGCTTAAAATCTCATCCATATCAGAGCTGCACAACATGCTTCGGCTTCCCAAGCCGCTTCATCCACTGGTAAGTTTGATAGACAATTCCAACATGAAGGTTAATAAAGAAATGCTGAACAGAAGTTTTCTCCTGGATTTCTATAAGATCTCCTACAAGTTTTCAGAGAACGGAAAGATGGGATACGGCCAGGGATATTATGATTTTAATGAGGGAGGAATGATGTTCACATCACCGGGACAGATTCTTTCTACGGATGCGGAAGCAGAGTACTGCGGGTATACATTATTGGTACATCCTGACTTCATCCGTAATTATCCTTTGGCAAAAAAAATTAAAACATTCGGTTTCTTTTCCTATGATACCAATGAGGCTCTACACCTTTCTGACCAGGAAAAAACAATTATAACCGGACTTCTGGACAATATAAAAAATGAGCTTAATACAGCCATAGACGAAATCAGTCAGGATGTGATTGTCTCCTATATTGAAGTTTTACTGAATTACAGCAACCGGTTTTATAAAAGACAGTTTATCACAAGGAAAGCTGTGGGAAGTGATTTGCTGTCTAAAATGGAAACCACTCTTGATAATTATTTCAACCAGCAGGAAACTCTTACCAATGGTCTTCCGACGGTGGAATTTCTGGCATCCAGTCTTCATCTTTCACCACATTATCTGAGCGATATGCTTCGTAACCTTACTGGACAGAATGCCCAGCAGCATATTCATGAAAAGCTTATTGAAAAGGCAAAGGAGTATCTTACTTCAACCAGCTTTTCAGTATCAGAGGTTGCTTATGCATTGGGATTCGGGCATCCGCAGTCATTTAATAAGCTCTTCAAAAAGAAAACAGATAAAACACCGCTAAGTTTCAGACAGTCATTTAATTAATCAATAGATTCATTCATAAAAAAGGGAAGTGATATGCGAAGGATATTAAATAAAGTGATATATTTCTGATTCAGATACAATATGGAGATAATTTACGTTATATTTATAAACCAGTTCAATTCAATAACGAAAAGAATTAAAAGGGAATATAACTTTCATGACAAGCAAAATAATAGGAGTAGGAAATTATATTCCGCCGGAAACCATCACTAATTTATTTTTTGATCAGCATCATTTTATCAATAAAAGCGGCGAATCATTAAAGGAGACTAATGCCGTTATTGCCCAAAAGCTTAAGGAGATCACAGGAATAGAAGAAAGGAGATATGCCTCCAGCCATCAGGTCACCTCAGATTTAGGATTGATTGCTGCACAGCAGGCTATAGAGGATTCAAAGATAGATCCTGAAACCCTAGATTACATCATCTTTGCCCATAACTTTGGCGATGTCCGTTTCGGAACAGTTCAGTCTGATACAGTTCCCAGTCTGGCTGCCAGGGTAAAACATCTTTTAAAGATTAAAAATAACTTTTGTGTAGCTTATGATGTGCTTTTCGGTTGCCCCGGATGGATAGAGGGAGTAATACAGGCTAATGCCTTTATAAAATCAGGAATTGCCAGACGCTGCCTGGTTATTGGTGCAGAAACGCTCTCCAGAGTGGTAGATATTCATGACAGAGACAGTATGATTTATGCTGATGGTGCGGGAGCTGTTATTCTGGAAGCCTGCAATAATGACTGCGGTATACAGGCTCACTTGTCTGCTTCGTACACCCTCAATGAAAAAGATTATCTGTATTTCGGAAAGTCATATAATAATGAAAGCTGTCCCGATACAAAATATATCAAGATGGATGGCCGGAAGATCTACGAATTTGCTCTCGTAAATGTACCTGAAGCCATGAAGCTATGTCTTGAAAAAAGCGGTTTTTCCATTGATGATATCAACAAGATTATTATTCATCAGGCAAACGAGAAAATGGATGAAGCCATTGTGAAACGTTTTTACCAGCTTCATAACAAGCCGATGCCGGAAAATATTATGCCGATGGTAATTGAAAAATTAGGGAACAGCAGCGTTGCCACTATCCCTTCTCTGCTGAAAATGATTTTAAACGGAGAGCTTCCTTTGCACCAGATCCGCAGAGATGAGGTGGTTTTGTTTGCCTCTGTAGGAGCCGGAATGAATATTAACGCGTTTATCTATAAATTCTGATACTCTCCAAAAGAATATATTTTTTTGCAATATCCGGGACTGTCTTTTTAGGCAGTCCCGGTATTTTTTCCAAATATGGACCGTGCTTAAAATAAGGATTTCTTTTGATATAAAAAATACCTGATTTTCAGGATAAAAAAATACTTTTTTTTAAGGATTGATGATCGCTGAGGTAAGATATAGATTTGTCATGAAAACATTTCATTATAAATCACTTCAGTAAACTTAAAAAAATGAAAAAGCTAAACTTTATTTTATTTGCTGTTATCGGAGTAATGGGTTACGCCCAGCCTTCAATAACGAGAGCAGGAGTAGACCGTATCAATGTACCTGCTACATTCAGGTCTGGTGATTTTACTGCTGCTTCCATCAATGCAGGACCTGCAGGCGCGAATATCACCTGGGACTTTTCTGCGTACAGCGCAGTGAATGTTATTACCTACACTACCAATGTCTGCCCGGGGCAGGCCAACTGTTTCAGGTTTTCCGGAGCTAACAGAATTACCAAACCGGCACAGGCAGAAGTTTATGATTTCACCGCTATGACAGATACCGAAGCAACGATGCTCGGAACTTATTCCGGACCAAGTGTTGGGGAAGGAACCTCAACCTATACCGATCCGTTAATTGAATATAAGTTTCCAATTACTTATCAGCAGCAATTTGATGACAACTATCAGTTCAATGGAGTTTCTGCGACCAGTAGCATGAGTGAATCAGGGCAGGTATCTTTCGTTGCGGATGGTTATGGAACAGTCATTACTCCTGTTGGGACGTTTTCCAACGTAATGAGGGTTAAAAGAATGAGATCAGCTACACAAACCATTCCGGGATTACCACCGGCAACCTATATCGTTGAGTCTTATCAGTGGATCAGCCAGAATGAAGGAGTTGTGTTGAGCTTTACGATCAATACTGCTACTTTTAATGGAAATACCAACACTACAAAATTACTGTCTTATCTTGTTCCCGGATCTTTATCAACTCTGGAAACAAAGAACATCCCATCAGATATTACAGTATATCCGAATCCGAGTGCAGATCTTGTTACCTTAAAATCAAAAGAAGATATTAAAAAAATAACAGTTCACTCTTTGGATGGAAAAGTAATTCTGTCTGCTGAAAACAGAAAGGATATTGATATTTCAGGTCTGCCTGAAGGAACATATATATTACAGGGAATTTTAAAGAACGGAACTTCTGTATCGAAAAAAGTGATTAAAAAATAAAAGAAATTTCATAGATCAGAAATGAACTACCTGAAAAGGAAAATAGAAATTTTATATTTGATTGTGTGACAGATCAGGAAGACAGCTATCCTGATATCTGAAAATTTCAGTTTCTAAAAATCAGTTTGAAAAGTAGTTTTTTAGTGGGATGGAGCTGGCAGAATTTTCTGACAGCTCTTTCCATTTTGGTAAAGTTACCTAGATCTAATACAGATAAATAAAAAATAGATGATGTATTGATTCTTATTGTATTTTTGAGTAGAGATTTTTAGTTCTCAATACAGTGATAAAAAAGTACTGCTAATAAAACTATCTATACCGGACATGAAGAGCAGCCTAAAAAATAATTCAGCACAACCGCGCAGATCCGTAATGTTCTTACAAAAAATAAGTTTTCTGATGATGGTAATTTTTACCGGACTTTTGTACAAAGCACAGCTGCCTCTTAATCACAAGGCTTATCATGACAGTCTTTATACAGCATTCAGGAATCAGAAAAATGACAGTGCAAAAGCCAGGACAGCCTTTCAGCTCGCTCATTACTGGGCCGTAAAAAGAGATCAGAATAAAGCGGAAAAATATCTGGCTGAGGGAAGGTCCTGCTTTAAAAATAACCGTTTCCTGCTTGGGATTTACTACAGCAGTGTCATTGAAGTATATCTGGATACAGATCCCGTTAAAACCCGTAAAGCGCTTCATAAGGCCGATTCACTGCTGTCCCTATTTCATACTTCAGATGCTTACTACACGCTGGCCAGATCCTGGTACAGTGAAGCGATCAATGCCCAGAAAGTGAATGACGAGAAGAAAGCCCTGGAAATTATCATCAGCAAAGTGATTCCCCTGATCAAAAAAAGTGGAAAAAAAGATTCTCTGGCTATGTTTTATTCACAGGTGGGAATCCTGCTGATGAATTCAGACCAATTGGAGAATGCAGAAGAGTATTTTTCCAGGATCATTGAGATGAAAAGAAGCCTTCCGGCCAATAGCAATATTCTGGTGAGAGCTTATATCTATTCCGCTGAAGCATTTGTTTATGGCAAAAAGCTTCCTCAAGCCAAATCCAGACTGGATGAAGCATGGAAAATACTGGCCAAAAACCCGGAATCTTCAGATTACGGAGATTATTATAAAGTAA
The DNA here is from genome assembly GCF_001295265.1 of Chryseobacterium indologenes. Classification (GTDB taxonomy): domain Bacteria; phylum Bacteroidota; class Bacteroidia; order Flavobacteriales; family Weeksellaceae; genus Chryseobacterium; species Chryseobacterium indologenes_A. The sequence continues at coordinate 140,551 of NZ_LJOD01000006.1, forward strand.
CAGGTAATTATTTCGAAAAGGCAGGAAAGCATGATGAAGCTATCCGCTATTATGACAAAGGGATAGAATTTGCAAAGAGCATTGAAGATACTTATCTGGAAAGTGATCTTGTGAGATACCGTCTCGGCCTTCTTTTTGATACCAAACAGTTTGACCAGGCTAAAAAAATGCTGAATCAGGTGATGCTCAGCAGCCGGTATATGGCAGATCTGGATAACAGAAAAGAAGTATATGGGCAGATGGCTAAGGTTTCTCACGCGTTAGGTCATAATGCTGAGGCTTATCAATGGCAGTTGAAATACAGCTCATTGAGTGACAGCCTGCATGTAGCCCGTTCCGATGAAGATATTGCAGAAATAGAAGCGAAATTTAAAAACTCTGAAAAAGAAAAAACAATAGCCCGGCTTCAGGCAGATAAAAAGCAAAATGCGCTGAACAGTAAAAATCAGAAACTGACCAGCTGGATATTAGGAATAGCAGTTACCACACTTCTGGTAGGAGTCTTTTTTCTGGCCTATTATTATAAAAGTGCAAAAAAGCTGGCGAAACAAAAGGAAATTAACCATGAACAGCATTTAAAAGAAATGGAAAACCAGCACCGGCTGACTCTTGTTCAGGCCATGTTGGGAGCAGAAGAGCGTGAGCGCCAGCGGATAGGGCGTGACCTGCACGATGGCTTGGGAGGAATGCTGGCAGGAATCAAAATGAATCTTTCCCAACAATCTCAATCAGAATATCATAATCTGAACACGGTCATCAGCAGGCTGGATGAATCTGTTACAGAACTCAGGCGTATTGCCCGAAATATGATGCCTGAAAGTCTTTTGAAAATCGGGTTGGAAACTGCCTTGCGCGACCTTTGTGAATTACTGCAGAGTGATGAAACTGAGATTGACTTCCAGGCTATAGATATCAGTGAAAATATTCCGGCCGCCACACAGATGCATATTTATCGTATTGTTCAGGAGCTTCTTTCCAATGCTGTACGTCACGGCAGCCCTTCCCATATCATCCTGCAGTGCAGCCAGAATCATAACAGGTTTTACATCACGGCAGAGGATGACGGGGTAGGATTTGATACCCGCCTGATTGAAAAAAGCCCGGGAATTGGTTTTAGCAATATAAAAAACAGGATTGCTTACCTCAAAGGAACGATGGATATCACATCTGCTGAAAATGAAGGAACAACTGTCAATATCGAACTTGATATAGAAGCAGGACGTCAGAATAGGATGATCTGATCAATCGACTGTTATTCGTGCGAATTCAGTGCGGAGCTGATGGTTTCAGTAAACTCTGCCGGACTGACTTTTGTGAGATCTGTCAATTCACAACCGTTAAACACAGCAAAACGTCTTACAGATTCAATAAAAGGGTTCAGCCATACTTCCGTATTGATACGGGTATTTTCAATATGCAGATGGATGAGTTCAAGCCGCCTGTCTCTTCTGTGAGCTTTGCAGTCTACACGGCCGATAAAGGTATTGCCGGACAGGATAGGAAGACAGAAATATCCGTACTGTCTTTTTTCCTGTGGAGTGTAGCATTCAAGACGGAAGTCAAAATTGAAAACCTGGCTGATGCGGTCTCTGTGAATAATAGAATTGTCAAAAGGGGATAGCAGATGTATTCCTGAAGTAGGTTTTTTAAATGTTTTTTCTAATAGGTTATTCTGTATAAAGACAGATGACATGCCTTCAATCTCTATCTTCTGAATGCTTCCTTCCTGAAGCATAGACTGTAAAACCTCATTGATATTTTTCTTCAGTGTTTCCCCTTTCCTGAGATGGGTAATCTGCTTTAATGTGGTAAAGCCATAAGCCCGAAGATGGGTTTTTACAAGATATTCTGCCATTTCCATCGGAGAAGGCTCTGTGGTATCAACGGTTTGGGGCAGTACTCTCTCGCAGATATCATACATTTTCTGCATGCCGTTCCGTCCGCAGATCATTAGGTCTCCCTGCATGAAAAGCCTTTCTAAAGCTAATTTTGTAGGTTTCCAGTTCCACCAGCTGCCGGGCTTTTTGGTTTCACTCTCAAAATCTCTTGCCCTTTTAGGACCTTCAGTACGGATCACATTCAAAACATGCTGCATTACCTTCGGATCTGCCTTATAATAATGAGAATCACTGCGCCTGATGCTGTACATTTTGGGTAAAACAAAACGGAAATCCCTCATAGGAAGATAGGAAGCTGCATGAAACCAGTACTCAAAAACTTTACGCTCTTCTACCAGCTCATCCAGATAATCCGGCTGATAATCCGGAATCCTTGTCCAGAGTGTATGATGATGGGCACGTTCAACCATTGAGAGGGTATCAATCTGTACATACCCCAGATGCTCCAAAGCGTGGAGTACTGCTTTTTTTCCTTTCCCGAACGGATAAGGTTTTGTTAATCCCTGACATTCCAATGTTGCACGCTGTAATTGCTGCAGCGTTAATTCTTTTCCCATATTTAAAGCAATATACTGATATTTTCTGGTATCAATTGTAAGGGAAGAATGAAATTATTTTTTACCATAGTCATTTATTTTCATGTTAAATTTCTGTATAGATGTGAGCCTGGTTTTCCAAAGATTTATGCGACGTTGTTTACGTTAAAACCTTATCAGCTTCGATATTGTTCTTGTCCTAGTTATTATTTTAGGCGTGAAATAAGACCATCAACAGAACGGGAATAGGTGCTTTTCTTTTTGTGCTGAGAGAAAAATCTGTTTCCTACGATCGCGGAATTGGGACCGTTGACGATATTCTTGACTATTTCTTATAAAGTTGACCGTACTGAAATGGAATAGGTGGATTTTATTTAAATAATTTGTAATTTTAAACATTTACAGGTCCCATAGTTCAATGGATAGAATAGAAGTTTCCTAAACTTTAGATCCAGGTTCGATCCCTGGTGGGACTACAATAAAAGTATGTTGGAAGTTATTTTCAACTGTAAGGAGCTCCGAAAAGCTCAAGTATTCTCTGTATAGAAATATAAAAACCGGATGCCTGGCATCCGGTTGCTTAGTTTTATGATAGTCTGGTTTTAGTTTCTGGAAATACTCAGGTTAATGATCTGGTAATTTCCATTCTGCATATCAACCTGTACTTTATAAATACCGGTTGCGAGCTCAGAGACACTGGTTGTGCCGCCAGTGCTTGTGATCTTGAAGCGTTTTCTGATCTGTGAATTCATGTCGTAAATCGTAACATCCGTCTGGTTATTTATGAATTCAGGGCGGTTGTTGCTGTCAAGAAGATACAACTGAATCTGATGGTCGGCTGGATTCGGGGTAATTCCGAAGCCTCCTCCGTTGTTGTATTTTATGGTGACAGGCAGCTCTTTAAAGGCTGAGCAGCCACACGTGTTACAGGCTCTTACCTTCACTGTTCCATTGGTTGCATTATTACTTTTTACCTTAATTAAATTCTGGTTAGCAGTACTGGCTAACAATTCCCAGTTCGCAGGAGTTGTGGAGAAACTCTGAACCGTCTGGAAGTTGCCGGGTAATTGCCATTCATAGTGAGTAGCATTCTGTACAGGGTCTACTTCATATGTTAATATGGTAGATATAGGAGGATTGCCATTTGGCATTGGGAAAACAGTGATGGTTGATGGTCCGTAGATATCCGCAGGCTGAGCAGGTCCTCCTACCATTACTGCTGTTATAGAGCTTCTTTTACCACAGGTACCTCCTGAATTGACGATAACTGTTATTATGCTTACTCCGTGATATGTTGAGTTTGGATTTACTTTCACCGTGATGGTGGATGTTCCCTGTCCGGAAACCATCTGAAGGCCGTTTCCTACCATCCAGGTAATAGTCACACCAGGAACATTGATGGCGGGAATGCTGTAGGTTTGGTTCACTCCGGAACATACTCTGCTGGCGCCGGCTATGATCATATCTCCGCAAAATGCCGAGCAGTCTGTACTGCTGTAATTGGTACTGTTACTCAGCAGCTGTGATAGCTCATTTCCCAGGAAACCTCCGGTTTTATCACTAAAACTGATATGTTTGAAATTATTGTTTGATTCTGCAATAAATTCATGGAAGGGAGAGGTGAGTCCGCTGCCTTGCAGGTTACTGCTGGCGTATGATCTCTTATAATCCTGCAGCGTTAAACTGGCATTCGTTCTTTTAATGGCCAAAGCACTTGGTACCGGTATAAAATTAAAGACAGGATTTATGATATAATCAGAATCTATATCTGCCTTATAATAACCTCCCGCAAGATTTTCAGTAGGAAGTATCGTATTGCCGATATAACCTCTTTTATTGGTTACATCATAGGTGATTGTCCAATTGATCCCCAGCCAATTTACTCTGAATTTTTTATCGTATTTAAGGATACCCCGGTAAACTTCCCTGTCGCTATTAGTGGTCTCAGGGATCGTTTTGATCTGGAAATCAGCACGCACCTGAGAAGGAAGAGGAATGGTTGAGAATAATACAAGACCAAGGTTATTGGTGGTTGCTCCCCAGAACGTCATGGAAAGGTTAATTAAAGTACTGTTAAGTTCGTTTAATGAAGCTGTTTCTTCCTGAAAACGGAAAAGGTTGTCCCCCGCACTAAAGCCCTGGTTCATACCGCACATATTTCCATTGCTGATCGCTACATTACGGCTTTGTGAAGGGTATCCGAGGGCGTCAAATTCATTTTGCCAGTTCTGATGATAAGAAGTGTTGAGCTGCCAGTTGGGCGCGATATAATTTTTAGTCATTTGCAGGGCAGCAGGGCAGTCTACAATCGTTAACACATCGCTGCCTCCAAAGTCGGTAATGAAATTCTGGTTGAACAGTCCTATAATATCAAGAATAAATGGAACCACATGATCTCCCAATGCATGCAGGAACGGGTTGGAAGAGTATAGCTCGTTGGCATGGCGCAGCATATACTGGGCACCTACAGGAATATTGGCGCCATTAAGCGGCGAATCGTGGGCAATGAATAAACTTACCTGATGATTGTAGTTTTCCTGTTCCAGTTTTACCAATGCATATTTGCTGACCAATCCGCCCATGCTTTGTCCCAGAAGCACATTAGGTGCGGTGCTGCCATTGGCTGCTTTCTGATTGTTTACATATTTTATAATCTTTTTCAGGGTTTCGGCATTCTGTCTGATATCGCCTATGCCATTGCGCCAGTCAACATAGATAATATCGTATTTCTGGTTGTTTAGTAAAATATTCTTCAGCTCGGGAGAAGCATTTAGACTTGTTTTAAAATTAGAAAGAGAAAGATCTCCGCCTACTTTTTCAGGAGTCAGGGCACTGCTTAAATCAAATCCTTCAGCAACAATAAGCGGGCGTGTAATACGTTTGTCATTGTCGTTGATGTAATCTATGCGTAGGGTTGCACTATGTTTTCCATTGTTGATTTTAATATTGTTCAGATCCCCGAACAGACCTCCGATCTCGCCGATAATTTCTATAGGAAATTTAATTCGTTTGATCTTTCCGGAGGTTAAGTTTACCGAAAAAGACCAGCTGTATTTACCTTCTGTAGCATAATTAAGTGTTATGGGCTCATCTAACCTTAAGATCTGCTGTGGATGACCTCCTCCGAAATCAGCAGAAATAGACTGTATTTCTTCTGATGCATTTCCCAGCAAAAGCTCTTTAGGCAGAACAACATTGAATTTTAAAGAATTCATCCGGTTGATGGGTGCAGTAAGAACAAATATTTCATCTTCCTGATAAGGATTCTGCCATACGCCGTTGCTGTAAACATCTTTAAACTGCTGGTTTTCTATTGTTATTTTGTTTTCATTATAAGCGTTCATTGCAAACTTGGAGAATTTTGCATAAAGCCCCGAAAGAACAAGTGTAGGAGCTGTACTTTCCTCATTGTTGTATTCTTTCCTGTAGCTTACCCATCTGGCAGCCATTTCCTGCATGGTAGGGAGGTTTCTTAGTCCGTTTTCGTGAATAACTCCTGAAAAAGAGTTCTTTATACACGCTTCCATAAATGTGAATGTCTATTTCCTGTATTTTTTCACTGTTATATTGTTCTATATCAGTTAGTCCCCAGGCGTAATCGAGCAAAATACCATGGGGTATCTTCTCCCGTTCAAGTTTCATAAACGGTTCTGCCATTTTCTGGCTGAATCCCTCCATGTTTTCTTCTGTTTGTGCATGCATACCCAGTGTAAAAAAGCTGAGTAATAATAAAAGTAGTTTTTGTTTCATAAAATATTGGGTTTAGTTGGTTGTTCTATGCTGATATTGGTATAGGATGAATAACCGCAATACCGATATGTATTCTGGGAAAAAATGGCAGCAAGTTTAATAGCAGGCCTTTTGAAAGGACTGGAAAAAGGTTAAAGAAACGGAATTACAAGGGCAATAAGCCCCGTTTCAGAAGTTCTTTACTGGTGGTCTTTAAGCAGGAAGGCTTAATTCACGATACAGTAAATGAACCTGTTCAACATAATGAAGTCTCATCATTCTTAAGTGAACATGAAGGGCACTAAAAAAAACAAAGCGGTAACTTTTATCCAATATATAATAATTTTTAATACAAAACAAATCTAATTAACGTGAAATATTTAATATAATTCAATTATTAATGAATTTTATTCTGTTTTTTTGTTGAAAAGAAGGATGAACAGGGCGCAGGACAATGTTTTATCTATTTAAAAATTTGGTTTAAAATATAATTTTAAATAGACTATTTTTAGTTAAAAAATAATATTTTATTAATAAATTATGTAAAATATCCTTTTAAAACATATGGTCTATCTGATTATTTTTTCTGGTTCAGATATGCTTAGTCCTGACAAATAAAAAAGAATCCGCTCTTTAGAAGCGGATCCAATAGATAATACATCTCATTTTTTTAATTAGACAACAATAAAAAAGCACAGCCGACAATGCTGTGCTTAAATTTTTATTTCAAATTTAATTGCAATTTCAAAGCTGAAAAAGACAAAAAATGTTTTCACTTCAGTTGTATTACATAGTAAATGTAGTGATATTTTTAATACGATATATAAATTAAATGTTAAAATTTACGGTATTTTCATTAGTGACTCCTGAATCCTGAATGAAATCTGGAAATTTTACTATCTTTAAATCATCAAACTCGATTTGTAAATATTATCCACATTTCAGATGTACACTGTACCTGAAAACATAAGGTTCAGATTCCCTGAGCCTGTTATTTCTTATTTTTTTAACAGAAGTATCATAAAGAAAAAAATACTTTCTGTCATTTTAAATTAAACGAATCATTATGAAATCCAATACAATTGCCGTTATTGGCGGAACCGGAAAATCAGGGCGATTTCTGGTGCAAAAACTTATTAAAGAGGGATATCCGGTGAAATTGTTACTGAGAAATCCTGATTTTTTTACTTTAGCCCATCCTCTGATCGAAACGATACAAGGTGACGCAAGAGATTTTAATTCCATTAACAGGCTGGTTAAAGGCTGCCGTGCAGTTATCAGCACACTGGGACAACCCAAAGGGGAGCGTTCCATATTCAGTGATGCTGCACACAATATTATCGGAGCGATGAATCTTAATCAGGTAAAAAGATACATTGCAACAACGGGTTTGAGCGTAAATACACCTTTCGACGTGAAGAGTGAAAGAGTTAGTATGGCTACTGACTGGATGTATCAGAATTATACAGAAACTACTCAGGACAAACAAAAAGAATATGAACTTCTTTCGGAAAGCAATCTGGACTGGACTTTGGTAAGGCTGCCATTAATAAGGCTTACCGAACAACATTTTAAGACAGAAACAAACCTTGAGGACTGTAAAGGAGAGGGAATAGGTGCAGCAGATCTGGCAGAGTTTCTGGTCTCTCAGATTGAAGAAAAGGATTTTATAAAGCAAAGTCCGTTTTTGTATAATCTTTAAGATCGTTTCAATAAAAAACAGAGAATCATTTTTTTTGATTCTCTGTTTATATTTAGCTTTCAAGTTTTTCCCTGATATATTTAGCTGTGTGGGATTTTTTATTCTTCGCCAATTCTTCCGGAGTTCCTGAAAAAACAACTTCTCCACCGTGCTTTCCTGCTTCCGGGCCAATGTCAATAATATGGTCTGCGCATTTGATAATATCCGGCTGGTGTTCAATAACAATTACCGAATGTCCCAGATCAATCAGAGCCTGCAGAGATTTAAGCAGCTTTTGAATATCATGGAAATGCAGTCCGGTAGAAGGTTCATCAAAGATAAACAGGGTCTTATCAGTGGTTACTCCTTTTACAAGGAATGAAGCCAGTTTTACACGTTGTGCTTCACCACCTGAAAGGGTAGATGAGCTTTGACCAAGCTGAAGGTAACCTAGCCCTACATCCTGCAGCGGCCTTAATTTGGTAACGATCTTTTCTTCATTGTTATCTTTAAAGAACTCCAATGCCTCATTTACGGTCATATGAAGAATATCGGAAATGTTTTTTTCATCGAATTTTACTTCGAGGATTTCACTTTTAAATCTTGTCCCTTTACATACTTCACATTCCAGTTCAATATCAGCCATAAACTGCATGGATACATTGATCACACCTTCTCCTTTACATTCGTCGCATCGTCCGCCATCTACATTGAAAGAGAAATGTTTTGGCTTATAACCCATCATTTTAGCAACTTTCTGCTTAGCGAAAAGATCTCTTATGTCGTCATAGGCTTTAAGGTAGGTTACAGGATTGGAACGCGAAGATTTTCCGATCGGGTTCTGATCAATCAGTTCAATATTTTTGATCAGTCTTTTAGGGAATTCTACAGAATCGTAATCTCCTTTTTTACCCCCCATTCCAAGCTGAATCTGGATGTCATTGGTTAAGATTTCCTTCATCAGGGTGGATTTTCCGCTTCCGGAAACCCCCGAAATAACGACAAGGCTTTCCAGAGGAACGTCTACATCTATATTTTTAAGGTTATTCTGTCTTGCTCCTTTAATGTGAATCCATTCTTTGGCCTTTCTTCTTTTTTCAGGGACTTCAATTTCCAGTCTTCCGGTAAGGTATTTTGATGTAAGGGTATCAGCATTTTTAAGATCTGTATAATCTCCGGCAAACACCAGCTCACCACCAAGATAGCCTGCCTCCGGGCCAATGTCAATGATATAATCGGCTTCCCTCATAACGTCTTCGTCGTGTTCCACTACAATCACTGTGTTTCCTAAGTCTCTGAGGTTTTTTAAAACACCGATGAGGTTTTCTGTATCCCTTGAATGAAGCCCGATAGAAGGTTCATCCAGAATATAGATTGATCCTACCAATGAGCTCCCCAGACTGGTTGCCAGATTAATTCTCTGACTTTCACCACCTGATAACGTATTGGAAGTTCTGTTGAGAGTTAAATAGCCCAGGCCAACTTTTAATAGAAACTCAATACGTGTAGTGATTTCGTACATCAGTCTTTTTGCTATTTCCTGGTCATGTTCAGAAAGTTTAAGGTCCTGTATTAGCGGAAATAATTCATCCAATGGAAGTTCAATCATCGATTGAATATTGTGTCCGTCAATTTTTACCCAGCTTGTTTCCTCACGAAGTCTCAGCCCCTCACAGGTTGGACATAGGGTTTTTCCTCTGTATCGGGAAAGCATAACGCGGTATTGTATCTTGTACAGGTTTTCCTCCAGCATTTTAAAAAAGTTGTTGATGGAGGGGAAGCTGCTTTTCCCGTCACCTTTCCAGAGAAAATTCTTCTGTTCTTTGGTTAACTGATGATAAGGTTTATGGATAGGGAAGTCACCTGCTTTTTTGATAAATTCTTTTTTCCATTCGCTCATCGTTTCGCCTTTCCAGGAAACAACGGCATCTTCATAAACGGATAGGGTCTTATTCGGAACAACAAGATCTTCATCAATCCCGATTACTTTTCCATATCCTTCACAGGCAGGGCAGGCCCCGTAAGGATTGTTAAAACTGAAAAAATGAACATTCGGTTCTAAAAATTCTATTCCGTCCAGCTCGAATTTGTTGGAAAATTCTTTGACTTTTCCGGTATCTGTGTTTTTCAGTGAACAGTAGCCCCGTCCTTCATAAAATGCCATCTGAATAGAATCGGCAAGACGCTGAAGGAAACTTTCATCTTCTTCGTAAGAAAAACGGTCGATCACCAGATTGATAACCATTCCTTTTTCAGGAAGAAATCCAAAACTTTCAAGGTCTTCAATTCCGGCCAGATTTCCACTGATTTCCAGTCGGGTAAATCCTGCCAGTTTTAATACATTCAGAGTTTCCCTGAAGTTGTCTGTGTCATATTCCAAAGGAGCGGTCAGTAAGAATGAAGTATCTTTTTTGGAGGCTTTGATAAAGTCTACCACATCAGATACCGTATCTTTCTTCACTTCTTCACCTGAAACGGGAGAAAAGGTTTTCCCGATCCTCGCGAATAAAAGTTTCATATAATCATAGATCTCGGTAGACGTACCTACAGTAGACCTTGGGTTGGAAGAAATAACCTTCTGCTGGATGGCAATAGAAGGAGCAAGCCCTTTGATGTCATCTACCTTTGGCTTTTCTAATTTCCCAAGGAACTGACGGGCATAGGAGCTTAAACTTTCAACGTACCTTCTCTGTCCTTCGGCATAGATGGTGTCGAAAGCCAGTGAGGATTTCCCGCTTCCTGAAACGCCCGTGATTACAATCAGTTTATTTTTAGGAATCAGTACGTCAATGTGTTTCAGATTGTTAAGATGGGCATTCTTAACGAAAATCTGCTTTTTTATATCTATTTCTGTTGTTTTAGCCATATTTTTCTTCCTTAAATTTTCTGTAATCCTACTTTGATTTTTATATTCTTTATTTAGAAATGCCTATAAAAAACAGGGAAAGAAAGATTATTTTCATCGTAAAATTAAGACCCACAAAATTACGAATTTTTGGTGAAAATAATAGGCTAAAATAGGTCCTTCAACAGAATTAAATCAGGTTGAATTTTTACCTTCTGTAAAGATTATCAAGAAAGAGCTTTGAAATAAGTATTTAACAGTCATAAGATTATATGGTTGTCATATTATTATTCTGCTTTCAGTCTTCTTTACAATTTTAACTATATTTTTCCCAGGTCGCTATTGTTTTTTATTTTAAAATTATTTAAAATTGCATTCATAAATATGTAATATAGAAATGAGAAAATTTTTCAGAGATCTAGTTACACATTTAATGAGAAAAAGATAATTACTCCCTCACACAAGCTGTCTCTATGAGATAGCTTTTTTATTTCTGCCTTCAATATATGCTGAAATAATAATCCATTGCTTTATACAATCAATAGACTTGATTCTATTCTTTATTCTCTCTTAAAATCAGAAATTTCAAAATAAAGCTTTGTATAAAAAATATAATATTACGGTCAGAAATAATTTTAGATTACAGTTTTTATGATAACTATCATTTGGCTGTGTTAACGAACTCCCTTACTTTTGAAGCCGTTATAAAGAAACTGACTTCAAGGATAAAAACGGATAGTTATGATCAAAAAGATTGGAAGTATATTTTTACTGGGATCAATGGTTTTGGGCAATGCACAGGATAAAATCACAGATATTGAAAATGTGGAATTTCAGGGAAAATTTATTTCCACACCCTATAAAAGTGCGAATCAGAATATTGCTGTAATCACCAAAGAAGATATTGCCAGCTCTCCTGCAAAAAGTATTGATGAGATTCTTCAGCAGGTCCCCGGAATGGATATCAGAAGGAGAGGTGCCAACGGGGTGCAGAGTGATATCGGCTTCAGGGGAAGTTCTTTTGAACAGGTTTTGCTTCTTCTGAACGGCATCAGAATGAATGATTCCCAGACCGGGCATAATTCTATGAACATTCCTGTAGATCTGGAAGATGTAGAAAAGATTGAGATCATCAAAGGTCCGGCTGCCAGAAGATTCGGACAGAATGCATATGCCGGGGCTATTAATATCATCACCAGAACCCATCCCGGGAAACGGGTGAAAATCAGTGCGGAAGGTGGTGATTACGAAACTTACGGATTCGGGTTCAATGCACAGATGGGAAATGAAAAGTTTTCTAACTCACTTCAGGCTAATTCAGCTTCTTCACAGGGTTATATGTACAATACTGATTATGAGATCAGGAATGTATTTTACCAGAGCAGACTGAACATCAAAAACGGAGATCTTAAACTACAGGCAGGCTTTTCTGAGAAGAAATTCGGGGCCAACGGGTTTTATGCTTCTAAAGCAGCTACCGAACAATATGAAGAAACTCAGGCATCTGTTATAAGCCTTGCCCATCAGCAGAAATTCGGAGATGTAAAGCTTAGTTCAAATGTTTACTGGAGAAGAGGACAGGATATGTATCTATATGACAGAAATAAGCCGGATGGCTACCGCAATATGCACATCGGGAATAACGTTGGAGGAGAGGTAAACAGCAGCTATCAGTGGGCGCTTGGTACTACCGGTGTGGGTGTCGAGCTCAGAAAGGAGCTTCTGGCAAGTAATAACCTGGGAGAAAGAAACCGTTTTGTATCCCAGGTATTCTTTGAGCATCATTTCTCATTATTGGATAAAAAACTGAACATCAGCCCGGGAATCTCGTGGGCCAACTATTCTAAAGAAGGTAACTTTTTTTACCCGGGATTAGATGTAGGATATAACTTCAACCTGAATCATAAAGTTTACGGAAATATTGCCAGAGTACACCGTGTTCCTACCTTTACCGATCTTTATTATGTAAGTAAAACTGAACAGGGAAATCCTGATCTGCTTCCTGAAAATGCCGTTTCCTCGGAAATTGGGTATCAGTTCCAGAATAGCAGAATTTTGGCTAAAATAAGCGGATTCATGAGGAATTCCAATAATTCGATAGATTGGGTTAAAAAGACCCTGAAAGATCCGGTGTGGTATGCTCAAAACGTAGGGAAAATTGATACGAAAGGGTTTGAAGCAGAGGTTAGCCATAAAGTATCTGACTGGCTGAAATATACGGTTGGATACACTTATATAGACAGTAAAATAGGGGCAACCAATGAATTGGTTTCGAGATATATTCTTGATAATCTGAAACATCAGGTTATTGCCAAACTGGAAACCCGGTTTCTCAGAAATTTCACTAACGAACTGGTGTACAGATATAATGAACGCCTTGGATTGGGAACCTATAATCTTGTTGATGAAAAGCTGAGTTTTGCCCAAAAAGACTTTTCCGTATATGTTTTGATTAATAACCTGACCAACACAAAATATACCGAAGCCTTTGGGGTGGAAATGCCGCAGCGATGGTTTCATTTGGGCCTCTCTTACACGATTAACATTAAATAAATGTTAAGGTGATATTAATGAAAATTAATATTAATAAATTGTTAAATCTGCTATTTTTGCAAAAATTTTTTATGAAACTTTTTTTAAGCCTGAGCTTACTTTTCAGTATGGCCTTTATCAAAGCACAGGAACACATTTCCAGCTTCAATGCAGTGACCCTAACCTATAAGTTTCATCCCAAATTTTTCCTCTATGGAGAAGGCCAGCTTAGAGGCAATGAAGATTACACATATCCCGATTATTATGAAATTAAAGGAGGAATAGGATATAATCTTACCAAGAATCATAAACCTTTTGTAGGTCTGGGAAGATATGTGAACTACAAAGACCATAAATTAAGCAGAGAAGAATTCAGGGTATGGCTTCAGGATGTCATCGATTTTAAAAAAGGGATCGTGAAATTTGAAAACCGTTTCCGTGTAGAGAAAAGCTGGTTTTATGAGCCTGCTGCCGATAAAGTTTCCCAAAGAATGCGTTACAGATACCGTTTGAATATAAGTGTTCCCCTGAATTCAAAAACCATTAAGAAAGGAACTATTTTCGCCAATGCTTACGATGAGATGTTCCTGGTAAGCCCAATGAAACCAACTTTTGCAAGAAACAGGGTGTACGGAGGCTTCGGGTACCAGATTGACGATTATTTCGGAATTCTGACAGGCTATTTATGGCAGCGTGAGTTTGAAGCAAAAGGAAATAAGAATCTTCATTTTATTTATCTTGCTTTAAACATCAACATTGATGGTACTGACCATCCTACAAAAACCTATGATTTCCCGGGAGCGGATTAATATTTTTCAATCAGATAGCGATAAGCTTTCAGATATTTATTGAATCTTTTGATATCTTTAGGAGTAAGCTCCCTGTTTACTCTTCTAAGGTCCATGTTATCCCTGAGGTCATTAAGCTTTACAGCGACAGCCAGAGGTGATCTTTCGGTTCTTTTGATAAACTCGTCATAATCCTCTTCAGGATCAAATTTGGTCAGGCAGCTGACTGCAAAAATAATATACTCCGGGAAGCCTTCACTTCTTAAATAATCGAAGCTGAACTCTGCCGGATGATCTTCCACTACGTCATGGAGTACTCCTACGATCTTTTCATCCATGGTTTTACCGTATTCCATAACCCGCATAACGTGGGCAATATAAGGAGCGTGGTATTTATCTGTTTGTCCTTTATGTGCTTTATCAGCTATTTTAATTGCTCTGTGCAGCAGTTCTTCTTTTGTCATTCTATAGAAAATATAGACTGCAAAAATAAAAAAATGCCTCAAAAAACATGAGGCATTTATAAAGATTATTTTTTATTAAACGGAGTTTGGATTAAGGAAGTTAAGAACAAAAGGCCTGAAGATGGAGGAAGGTAGAGCGGAAGTGGTTATCATCAATTTTCTCATCTCACCTTCCGGCTTCAGATCTTTTATCCCGATAGGTTACTGACCGCTTTCATCTTCCACAAGAGCAGTCGGAGCATTATTTTTTACGGATCCAATGCCGTTTTCCCTTCCGTTTTCAGATTCATACATCTGGCTGGTTCCTATAATCTGTCCGTTTCCGGCTTTTAAATTAAAATAAGACCGTCTGTCTTTTGCTATATTCCGTTCATATTTTGAATCATCCTGAGAATGGATTTTTACAGACTCTATTCCGTTTTGGCAGGACGCTTTGGAAGCGTATCCCTGGCTTGTCAGAATAATCTGACCGTTTCCGGCTTTTAAACTGAACTGAAAATCATGGTCTGCTCTTTTTGAAATAATAAATTTTCCCATAGTAATAGTTTTTTGATTGTATAGTTTTTGGTTATAATAAAGTTAGCAAAAAATAAGGAAACCTATGGGCTGCCTGTTTCCATAATTATGTTTTTCTCAATAATAAATATGTATATTTTTAATATTTAGTGTGTGATTTAGTGAAAATATTATTTATTAAATAGGATTAAGTATTTATATATTCATTTTATAATCTATTTTAAAGTGATTTTTAAGGTCATAAAAAAGAACGCTTGATACTTAACATCTTTTATTTTTTAACAATCTGATTTATAGTTGTTTATTTTTTTTATTAATAACATTTTTTATTACAAAAAGTGTAAAAAAATCATTGTTTTTGAGGGACTGTTTTTGTGTATTTATTTCTGTTGATGTAATTTTAGAATGAAATTAATCAAAAGAGTTAAAAGTGAAACTATTTATAATATATGAAAAAGAAAGTCTTATTTTTTTCTCCTGGCTTTCTCAGTCAGTTTATTATAGCATCAGGCAGCGATAAAGAAACTGGTATGCGTATATAGCGGAACAGAATAAAGCTTTTATCCAGAAAAATGAAAGTCCAACACTAAGATAGAGGGAAAAGTAGAATAGTAGAGGATAGGTCCGGCTTTTGCCGGGCCTTTTTTATGAAATTATGATTAATTAGATCCGCTAACTCGTTGTATCGTTAATGACAACTCAACCGTAACATCTGATATTTTTAGAGGTATAAATTCAGATATAAACTTAATAACCGGAAATTAAATTCCCGAAAATAGGGATTGTGTTTTTAGGAAATAATCTTATATTGCATTTGTAACAAAATCACCATCTGATGAAAAATTTAAATTTCCTGATACTCATAGTATCACTTTTATTTCTGCAGGGCTGCAGAACAGAATTTGAGTCTGAACAGACTACCCACAACGAGTATACCCCTTCCCGGAAGATTGTATCCCTGAAAGAAGCCGGCCCTTTTAAGGAGTATATTGACGCCCGGAAATCCGGCAGCGCAAAAAATACCCTGAGCAAAACAGGCTATGATCTGTTATCTGTTCTTTCAGACAGCTCTAAGATTGCCATTATTATTAAGGATTCCGTTATTTCTTATAGTACGGTAATCAGGCATCCTGACCGTTCTTCCGATGTGCTGGTGTACAGCATAGACAGCCAACAGCGCAGTATTGCCTTCAGGGCAGAATATACCCCGGCAGACCGGACCAAAAATTATAAAATTGATAACTTTACCGGAACCGTAATGTATGAAACCCTGGATGGGGAATATATGGGAACCTTTAGACTGAAAAACAGCATTACGGTACCCGGATCCGGAAACCCAAACAGCTATGCCGGGAAATCGGAGGATTGCACCTACGAGCTTAATCTTATTGAAGTAAGATGCAGTGAGGACCTGCATAACCCCAACCAGGCAGGAGGATGTACCGCAGACACAAAACCTTATTATATCCTGGAAATGTGGAAGAAATGCAGCAACTTTTCTGTAGCACAGTTTCCTAATATGGGAGCTTATGAAGGCAGCGGAGCCAACGGCGGCGGAAGCAATGGTGAAGTGCCCGTTGATGTGCCTATGGAAGATTGTTTTAATATCGTTCTTGAAAATAATAATTTCCCTCCCCTTAGCCCCGAACAATATACCTACATACAAAACCATCCCCATACCGGGAGTGTTTTGCTAGGCAGCATGGGTGTTATGTTCTCTGATAACCAGAGACGTTTCACCTTATGGCTGATTGATTACCTAAGACAGAATAATACATGGGGACTTACGGATTTTGAGGGTTCATTGAAAATAGTAGATTTTTCTCAGTTTGGACAAGGGTTTTTGATGGGGAGTTCTGATCCTGCTTTATGGGGGCAATTCGAAGACTGGTTTTTAACGGATCCATTAGATGGAAGCTTACAGAATGAATTGCTGGAAGATTGGGCTGAACCTGATAGGGTAAGACCAACCACTAGATTTAAAAATCATGCGAAACTAAATGGTATTTATAATAAAATTAAAACGGCTTCAAGTTTTGATAAAATTTTGAAAAATTTTACTCCTGAAGGGTCTGTTGCTCATCTAATTTTTGATATTGGACCGACAAAGAAACCGAATTCAGATGCTGAAACTTCAGAACCTGTAAATTATTGGATAAAAATTGTCTTCAACCAAAATAAGGATTGGGCTAGTAAACCAAAAGTCATAATAGCAGGAACGTTTATGCATGAATTAATACATGCAGAAATTTTAAGACAACTATTAGCAGTTGCTAATACTAATGGAAATATTGATTACGTCACGCTGTTAGAGTATGCAAAAAATCATAAACATATTGAGCTATTCAATGCTTATGTAAAAGCTAAAACCAATGATGCAGATTTTCAACATCAATATATGGCCGAAAAATATGTTACAACAATTGTTAATTTCTTAAAGCAAGTTTATGGAACTCAATATACCGATGTAGAATATAAAACTGTTGCTTGGATGAGCAGTCTCAAAGGAACAAGGGCATGGAACTTGTTACCTCAATCTGAAAAAGACTTATATATAAATACTTTTAACACAAATTACTGGATATGGGAACTTTAAATAAATTTTTAATGCTTTTAGTTTTTATCAATATGGGTTTTCTGTACTCGCAAAGTTGTATCATTAAAGTGAGTAAAAGTGACTCTTTAAAGCTGGAAAAACAAGACAATGAATACTATGAAGAATATATATTTTCATTACTAGACGCAAATAAAACGTTGGAAACTTATAAAGTTACCCCTTTAAACAAAGTAATAAGCAAAAAAGATAGGATTTACAATTTGAAATTTTTTTTAGAGAATAAATACAAAAAGAAATGTTTTTCAAGAGATATATTGTTTCTTATTGACAACAAATTTTATAAGTATATAAGAACTTTTGAATAAAAATTTGAAGTAATAAACCACAGAGTTTTTCTGTGGTTTATCTCAATTAATAAAAAGTGCAAATGTATTTCACAGTATGGATGATTGATTATTTAGACATAATGGATGGTTATTACCTGATTCAATTAAAATAGAAAACATGAAAGCATTTAGTTTATTCCTCTTTTTCTGAAGTTCTAATAAGAGATAACAGAAAGCAATACATTGGCTCTTTTGTTTATCAATTAAAGAAAAGTACTGAAATGCGTATAAGTCCACATAATCCTCCTCCTATTCAGATTGAAAATAGAATTGTACAAAGTTATGATTCATCTTATGATGAAAAAAAAGAACAAATAGTTGTTACAACCTATTATTATGACGAAAAAGAACCTAAAGAAAAAGAAGTAAAAACATTGCAGCAAGGCAAAAAAGGTTTTTTCTATGTCAAGCAGAAACAAACCTATTTTAAGAATGGTGAAATGAAAGAGGAAAAAGATTTGCCCGAGAAGATAGAATTTGTGAAAGTTAATTTTTAGTTCTAAGCAACTGTGAAGACTAATATTCTGTAGTTATATTTTGATTTTTCTTGTGTTGCTAATATAAATTGAGATGAAAAAGAAAATGTTTTTATTTTTCTGTATGGTGCAGATACACTGTTTTTCACAAAATATAAAATGTGAAACGGCAAACTATTCTAAAAGGATAGATGGTAAAGAGTATTCTATCTATAATTATATTCAGGCAAGCTATAGTTCTTCTCGCCCTCTTATTGTGATTGTTGCTAATAAGGAAGTTTTCACAAAGATTCATCTTAAAATTCCATCATTGTTTTCCGTAAAGCAAGAATATACAGATGTAAATCTACTCGGGATAAATGATTTCAACAAAACAACATTTCCGAAACTGATAAAAAAATTATTGATACTTTCATTAACGGAATTATAAAATACAGGATAGATCACAATTTACCCGGATATACTGAAGAGCAAATAAAGTCACGTATAAATTATTTGGATACAAGCGAAGATATCAATAGGTTGTTTATTGTCAGGAAACAAGGAAAGAAAAAATAAAAATTGATTTATCAATACTAAAAAATGACCCATAAAATACAATCCTTTTACCCTATAGTATTACTATTTGTTTTTTCCTGTTCTACAGTTAAATAGTAAAGGAAAGAACTTTTATATTAAAAACTTTAAGGAAGAATTTAAGCAGGCTGCTTTTTGTAACTGTTTATTATATGGCTATAACGATAAAAGTCTGGCATCAAGGTTAACGCAGATAGATAAAACCTTCTATAATCCAATAATGCAAAATATATTTTCAGAAGAACTGACAGAAATTTCAATAAATGAATATAAATTGATTAAAAAAGATTCTCTCAATTTTATACAAACTTCTTCTGAAGCAAATGCAGGGAAAAAGGTTTTATAACATTGCTTAAATTTTTATGAAAGTAAGAAACTAGACTCTATTACTGTAATCCAATATAAAAAATGGAAAAGCATAAAAAATGTGGATTCATTAATAGAGGTTAAAAATCCAGGATTTTGAAATCATATTATAGATACTGAAATATAAATCTGTTGTGTAGATGGTAGAGTTTGTGAAAAATATTAATTATCTGACATTAAAAATGAAAACTTTACTGTTCTCTCTTTTCTGCTTTTCAATCTCTTTCTTTTATTCCCAGGATAAGAAACCGGAAAGTTTATATACAGGAGAGAATTTATATATTGAGATTCCATATCCTGCCAAGTCTGTTATATCAGATAAAACAATGAAATTGGAATCTTACTTAATAGAGATAGGAGCTCCATGCAATCAGGGACAAATTGTTACTTTCAAAGTGCTTCCCGGAGGAACATTATCCCGGCAAATTTCAATAGCCGGGCGCTCTATACCTACGCTGGAAATAACCTATGTAAGTAAACAAGGTGATAATGAGCCTGTAAAAACAGGCAAACGCAAGATACAAAACCTGATTACTTATGAAGAATTGACCAAACACAGTACTATTGATAATATTCTTTGGATTGTGGGGATGTATAAAAATGTTTTTATTATAGATAAGAATTCTAATGCTAAAAAAGTGCAAATTAAACAGTTTTCTTCTTTATAGAAGTAGGCTTCTATAATACATAGTAGAAATATTAAAATGTTTTTTCAAAGGAATTGAAATGGCTTTACTTTATGATCTGAAAAGATTATAATAATCTTCTAAATAGTCATGATATATTGTTATGGGAACTTTAAATAAATTTTTAGCGATCTTAGTTTATATCAATATCGGATTTCTGTATTCACAAAGTTGTATTATTATTTAAGAAAGAAGACATGTTGATATGATTAAAAATGGATATATCTCAGGTGGAGCAAATTTTACATCTTCTAATGGAGAATTTGTTAAAGGAGGTATAAAACATATTTATATTTGGGAACTAAATTAGAAACTATGAGAAAAATAACATTAATACTATTTCTATTATCATCTTTTGGGTTAATTGCTCAGAATAATATTTACGAAGTAAAAAAAACAGATATAAAATTTGGAAAGTATAAGTATACGTTAGAATATGAGTATAATTATCAGCCTGAAGGGAAATTCAACTCTTTTTCTGAAGTTCTAATAAGAGATAACAGAAAGCAATACATTGGCTCTTTTGTTTATCAATTAAAAAAAAGTACTGAAATGCGTATAAGTCCACATAACCCTCCTCCAATTCAGATTGAAAATAGGATTGTACAAAGTTATGATTCATCTTATGATGAAAAAAAAGAACAAATAATTGTCACAACCTATTATTATGACGAAGAAGAACCAAAAGAAAAAGAAGTAAAAACGCTGCAACAAGGCAAAAAGGGTTTTTTCTATGTTAAAGAAAAACAAATTTTTTTCAAAAATGGGGAAAGAAAAGAAGAAAAGAATCTACCAGAGAAAATAGATTTTTATAAAATTCCATTTTAAAATATGTTGACAGTGAGGCCTTCCCCCTTTTTTACATTAACAGTATATTAGTTATGGGAATTATAAAAAATAGAATACCTATACTTTTATTATTGATGAATATCAATATTTACCCGCAAATAATAGAAGTTAAAAAGAGTGATTCTGTTGTATTAAGAAATACAAATAGTAAAAATGAATACTATGTTACTTTAATTAATAAAGAAAATATTACATATAATAAAAGCAACGGATTTAAATATGATACTATTCCCCATATAAAAACAGTCATAAAATGTAAGGAATGTAAAGAAGAATCTTACGGATTTTTTATAAAAAAGAATAAAAAAGAATAAGAAAAAGCAAGGCTCTATTTGTACTCTTGAAGAATTTTTTAAAGATAGAACAGGCTTTAATTTTGGAATAGGTTATTTTTTAATTGATGGTCATTATTATAAAAACCTGGGGATGCCAATAGAATAATTTGAACTAACTTTTGTAAAAAAGAAGAGAAGTAAATAGAAAACAGGATATAGGTCCGGCCTCAGCCGGGCCTTTTCGTTAATTTATTTAGATGGAATGATTTTCTTTTCTTCCGGTTTTTGTTTTTCAGGAATAATAACGTTTAAGATCTTATATTTAGATGTGTCTATCTTGGGCTCTTTTAATGCCAGATAAAGAGAAGTATCAGGCTTTACAGTAAGGATTTTATACAGGTCTTTATATTCTTTTTTAGAGGTTGCGTTCAGTTTTTCAACGGACAGGACCTCCAGCTTTCCCTGTTTCAAGATCTTAAGAGTATCTGTTTTGGGCAGAAGAGGCAGTTGTTTGTCGGTTTTTTGGGCAGAAACTCCTGCTGAAATTAGAAGGAAAGGAAATAATAAGGCTTTCATGTGTTGTAATTTTAAATTAAAATATTAAGTTTCCGTTATCCGGGAACTTCCTGATATTATAAGACAACTCATGACTTCATCCTATTACATTATCTGATAAAAAAGAATAAGGGGGGGAGATCATAATGTCCTGAAAACCTTAAGAGAATTAAGCCTGATAAATTTAAATATGCTTTTTCAGGTTTATCTGATAGGCAGCCTTGAAATGGAATTAATTTTTCTGTCTTTATCTAATCTGAATTCAAAATAATACTCTGCATTGCTTTTCAGATCCTCAAAAAAGAGTTGCTGCAACCGGAGCTGATCTGTAAAATATTTAAAATCACCGGACAGCTGCAATCGGGCATCAACAGATGAGACACATTGAACATCATATAGGGCTTCGCAATGTTCATTATTTCCATGAACATCACTTACAGATGCTGTTCCGGTGACGATTGAAGCACAACGGAAGACCAGTGTAATATTTTTGGCTTCTTTTTTCAGTCGTATATCTGTGGCACTAATGATAGTATCTGTCTTTATTGCTTTTTCACAGGCACATGGTTCTTGCCGGAAAAAATTATCATTGTTAAGAGTGTGGTTTCTGTTCTGTTCTTTATTGCATGCAGAAAGCATTAAAATCAATACTGCAGATGTTATTATTTTCATACGTCTTCTTTAGAATAGTACAACAAGATACCGTTTTTTTCTGTTGATATTCAATAAAAAAAGCGCCTCAGAAAGGTGAGACGCTTTAATCAAATTTATGTATAAAAGACTAATAAGCTCCTTTTTCGATATAATGAGCAGCCACTTTTTCAGTGAGTGCCACTACATTCGGGTGGTTGGTATATTTCGTGAATCTTCTTAATCCTGAAAGCATCATTCTCTGCTCATCTCCTTCAGCGAAAGAAACAATTCCTTCTTTAGCTGCAACAATAATCTTTTCAACAGCTTTATAAAGGTTAAGCTGTGCCATAGCCGCTTCTACAGAGTCCGGAGCAAAGTGCTTTTCAGCTCTTAAAACTGCAGATTCTGCCATATAGATCTGGTTAAGGATCTCGGATGCATTCAATAATAAGTGCTGCTGTTTTTCAATATCCATCATATATTTCTGAAGCGCTGCTCCGGAAACCATAAGGAATACTTTCTTAAGGTTAGCAATGATTGATTTTTCCTCACTCATAAATTCAGAATAATCAGGAACCTCAAATGAAGGAATTCCCATTAATTCTTTGCTGATAGCCATTGCCGGAGACAACAAGTCAAGTTCTCCCTTCATTGCTCTTTTAATAAGCATTCCAACCGCTAATAACCTGTTGATTTCATTGGTTCCTTCATAAATTCTGGAAATTCTTGAATCTCTCCATGCTGCTTCCATTGGAGTATCTTCAGAGAATCCCATACCTCCGTAAACCTGGATACCTTCATCTGCTGTATGCTGAGCAAGATCTGAAACGAAAACTTTAAGAATTGAACATTCTACTGCAAATTCCTCAACTCCTTTAAGCTCTGCTGCCTGATGATCCATTCCTCCGGCTACAAGCTCATCAATTTTATCCTGAATGTTTTTAGCTGCTCTGTAGGATCCTGCCTCACTAACGAAAACTCCGGTTGCCATTTCTGCAATTTTCTTTCTGATGGCTCCAAAAGTAGAAATAGAAACTCCAAACTGTTTTCTTTCATTAGAATACTGGATAGAGTGATTTAAAATTCTTCTCTGTGCATCAAGACATGCAGCTGCTAATTTGATACGGCCAACGTTTAAAGCGTTTAGTGCAATCTTGAACCCGTTGTTTCTTTCTCCCAGTAGGTTTTCCACTGGAAC
The DNA here is from genome assembly GCF_001295265.1 of Chryseobacterium indologenes. Lineage (GTDB taxonomy): Bacteria > Bacteroidota > Bacteroidia > Flavobacteriales > Weeksellaceae > Chryseobacterium > Chryseobacterium indologenes_A. Next base: position 164,097 of record NZ_LJOD01000006.1, read on the forward strand.
CTTCATATCATTGAAGAAAACCTGACGGGTAGAGGAGGCACGGATACCTAATTTATGCTCTTCTTCCCCAAAGGTAAGGCTTTCAGGATTTTCAAGCTCAGATCTGTTGATAACGAAACCGGTGATGTTTTTGTCATCATCAATCTTAGCAAACAGGGTGAATGTATCAGCAAAACCTGCATTGGAGATCCACATTTTCTGCCCGTTGATGATATAATGTTTTCCATCTTCAGAAAGTTTCGCTCTTGTTTTTCCGGAGTTCGCATCCGAACCTGCATCCGGCTCAGTTAAGCAATAAGCCCCGAATTTTGCTCCTGTTGCAAGGTCCGGAAGGTATTTATTCTTCTGCTCTTCAGTTCCGTAAAGAACAATAGGAAGGGTCCCGATTCCGGTGTGTGCCCCGTAAGCAGTTGCCAATGAACCTGTAACTCCTGAAATATAATCGCAGGCAAGCATTGTAGTTACAAAGCCCATTCCAAGACCTCCGTATTCTTCAGGAACAGCAATCCCAAGCATTCCCATTTCACCAAGCTTACGCATGGTTTCTTCAGTAAAGGCGTAGTCTTTCTTTTCAAAACGCTCTTTCTGAGGAACTACTTCTCTGTCTATAAATTCTTTCGCAGAATCACGAAGCATTTTTTGTTCTTCATTTAATTCTTCAATACTGAAGATTTCGTTTGCAGGAATTTCTTTGATTAGGAATTCTCCACCCTTAAGTATATTGCTCATTTGTTATTATTTTAAATTTTAGATTATAAATTTTTAAATTAGATTTTGTCGTTATAAATTTTCAGATGATGTTTTAATGATTTTAGTCAAAATATTAATAATCATTTCTATTTCTTTTTATTTGGATCAAATTGTCTTGTTTGAAACTCATCTAAAATTTATAATTTAAAATCTATAATTAATTAAAGTAGTTCAAAAATAGAAGCCGCTCCCTGGCCCGTTCCCACACACATAGAAACCATTCCGTATTTGTTGCCGCGTCTTCTCATTTCGTCAAGAAGCTGAACGGTAAGTTTGGTTCCGGTACATCCAAGCGGGTGGCCCAGAGCAATCGCTCCTCCGTTTACGTTCAGGATATCAGGATTTAAGCCTAATTCTTTTTTAATTGCAACCGATTGAGAAGCGAAAGCTTCGTTAAGCTCAATCAGATCAATGTCTTTTAGTTCTAAACCAGCCTGTTTTAATGCCTTTGGAATAGCGTAGATTGGACCCATTCCCATGATTCTCGGCTCAAGGCCTGCAGCAGCATAAGCCACTAATCTTGCCTCCGGCTGTAATCCTAACTCTTTTACCATTTCTTCGCTCATTACCATTACGAAAGCAGCTCCGTCACTCATTTGAGATGAGTTTCCGGCTGTAACGCTCCCCCCGTTGGCGAATACAGGTTTTAATTTTGCCAGACCTGCCAGCGAAGTATCTGCCCTTGGTCCTTCATCTACTGAAAAATCAAACTTTTTAGTCTGCATTTTCTGATTTTCATCTAAGAAGTTATATTCTACAGGAATAGGAACAATCTGATTGGCAAATTTCCCTTCTGCGTTGGCTTTTAAAGCTTTCATATGAGATTCAAAAGCAAACTGATCCTGCTCTTCTCTTGTAATGTGATATTGTTTAGCTACTTCTTCAGCTGTATAGCCCATTCCCCAGTAGTAATCAGGGTTTGTTTTTGCAATATCCGTTTCGGGAACCGGCTTATAACCACCCATCGGAATATAAGACATAGATTCTGTACCTCCCGCGATAATACAGTCGGCCATCCCTGCCTGGATTTTCGCTGAAGCAATAGCAATTGCTTCACTTCCTGATGCACAGTATCTGTTTACTGTTACTCCCGGAACTTTATCTGTATTTAACCCCATTAGAGAGATCAGACGGGCAACATTAAGCCCCTGCTCAGCTTCAGGCATTGCATTTCCTACAATAAGGTCATCAATTCTGTTTTTATCTAATTGCGGAAGCTCTGCCATTAATTTTTCAATAACGGTAGCTGCCATTACGTCAGGACGTGTAAAGCGTAGGGAACCTTTTGGTGCTTTTCCTACTGCTGATCTGAATCCTTTTACGATGTATGCTGTTTTCATTTTTTTTGTTTAATTAAATTGTTGTAAGAATTTTTTGCCTCGTGGAGGTCAACTGTTCATAGATATTTGTTGTTGCATCTTTGTGGAGCTCCATAGGAGCGACCTGTTAATCATTAATCCATTCAAATAAATATTTTGGATCATGTTCTATCTCAAATTTTGACATAAAATCCAGGTATTCTTCTCTAAAAGTTTTCTTTTTATGATGTTCTTCCTGATTTAAAATATATTTTACAACAGAATCAACACTGCTTTTAGAATAAGAAAAAGCTCCGTACCCTTCCTGCCAATTGAATTTTCCATTGATCCATCCTTTTTCATTGATGAATTTTGAAGAACCCGCTTTAATATCTCTTACTAAATCTGAAACCGAAAGTGTCGGATTCATACTTACAAGAATATGGACATGGTCAGGCATTGCAAAAACTGCGAATAATTTTTGATTTCTGTTGCAGGCAATACCAGTGATGTATTTATGTAATTCCTCTCTGTTTTCTTTTGAAATCAGATTCTGTCTTCCTTTTACGGCGAAAACAATTTGAATATAAATCTGAGTGTAGGTGTTTGCCATACATTAACAGGTCGCCTCTACGAGGCTCTACAAAATTGTATATTACTCATCTATTAACAGTTCGCTCCTATGGAGCTCCCCGTTAGTTTCTCAAGGGTTTCCCGTTTTGCAACATATATTGGATTCTTTCCAGAGTTTTTCTTTCACCACAAAGCTGAAGGAATGTTTCTCTTTCAAGGTTCAGTAGATACTGTTCCGTTACAACTGTTGGTTCGGATAGATTTCCACCTACCATCACGTTGGCCAGTTTATCAGCAATTTTCTTATCGTGTTCAGAGATGTAATTTCCGGTAAGCATCTGGTCGGTTCCTACGTAGAACATTCCTAATGCATCTTTACCAAGAACTTTTACTTTTTGCTCGATAGGTTGGGTATAGCCTTGTTCTGCCAATAGTTTTGCTACCTTTTTGGCTTCGGCAATCTGTCTGTTTTTGCTTATGGAGACAATATCTTTACCTTTTTCAAGGATTCCCATATCGTAGGCTTCATAGGCTGATGTGGCTACTTTACCCATAGCAATATTCATGAAGGCATCACGAAGCCTGTTATTTTTAACGTCATCGTTGTGGAATTCTCTGGAAGTTCTTAAAGTAAGTTCTTTTGTTCCGCCGCCTCCGGGAATTACGCCAACACCTGTTTCTACAAGTCCTATATATGTTTCTGCTGCTGCAACTACCCGGTCAGCGTGCATCGTCATTTCACATCCGCCCCCTAAAGTCATTCCGTGAGGAGCAACGACAACAGGAATAGAGGAGTAGCGTACTCTCATCATGGATTTCTGGAAGTAAGCGATCGCCATATTCAGATCGTCCCAATCCTGTTCAATAGCCATCATGAGAATCATGGCAAGGTTAGCTCCTACAGAGAAGTTTGCCCCTTGGTTTCCTACTACTAATCCGTCATATTCTTTTTCTGCTAAATCAATAGCTCTGTTAAGCCCATCTAAAACTTCGCCTCCAAGTGAATTCATTTTTGACCGGATTTCAAAGTTGATGATTCCGTCACCAAGATCTTCAATTGCGGCTCCTGAATTACTCCAAAGCGTTTTGTTTTTTCTGATATTATCGAGGATAATAAAAGCGTCCTGTCCCGGAATTTTGTTGTATTCTCCTGAATTTTTATCAACATAAATGCTTTGCCCTTCTTCATTTACTTTATAGAAAGTCTCAACATTTTTTACCCAGTCTGAAACTTCATATCCTGCATCTTTAGCCAGTTCAATACCTTTTTGAACACCTACGGCATCCCAGATTTCAAATGGTCCGTTTTCCCATCCGAAACCGGCTCTCATGGCATCGTCAATTTTATAAACTTCGTCAGAAATTTCAGGAACTTTATGCGAAACATAGGCGAATAGTGCTCCTAAAGACTTTCTGTAAAGTTCACCGGCTTTATCTTTACCGCCAATCAGTACTTTGAATCTGTCAATGGGTTTATCAATAGCTTTTGTTAACTCCAGGGTAGGAAAAGAAGATTTTCCCTGAAGTTCATATTCTAAGGTATCAAGATTTAATCCGTGAATTTCAGATTTTCCTTCTGCATTTTTAACTTTTTTATAGAATCCCTGTTCTGTTTTTGAGCCCAGCCATTTGTTATCCATCATTTTCTGGATGTAATCAGGAAGAGCAAACACATCATTGAAATCGTTTGCTTCGGCACCGCTTTGGCGTACACCATTCGCTACCATTACTAAGGTGTCAAGACCTACAACGTCAGCGGTTCTGAATGTAGCAGATTTAGGACGTCCAATCACAGGACCAGTCAGTTTATCAACGTCAGAAACAGTAAGACCCAGTTTTTGTACGTTGTGAAGAAGATCCATCATAGAGAATACTCCAATTCTGTTGGCGATGAATGCTGGAGTATCTTTAGCCAGAACGGTTGTTTTGCCTAAAAATTTTGCTCCGTAGTTCATATAAAAATCTATGATTTCCGGATCTGTATCATTGGTAGGGATAATTTCAAGAAGAGGAAGGTACCTTACCGGATTGAAAAAGTGAGTTCCTGCGAAATATTTTTTGAAATCTTCGCTTCTTCCTTCCGTCAGCAGATGGATTGGAATTCCGGATGTATTGGAAGAAATTAATGTTCCCGTTTTTCTGAACTGTTCAATTTTTTCGTAAACCGATTTTTTGATGTCAAGTCTTTCAACTACAACTTCAATAATCCAGTCTGTATTTTTGATTTTCTGAAGATCATCATCAAAGTTTCCTATCTTTATTCTGTCTGCAAATTTTGGAGAATAAAGGAGTGCCGGACTCGCTTTTTTTAGTTTTTCAAAGTTTTCAGCAGCAATTCTGTTTCTTACTGCCTTATCATCTTTGGTCAAACCTTTTTTCTGCTCAGCTTCAGTCAGTTCAAAAGGGACGATATCCAAAAGTGCCACTTCCACGCCGATATTGGCAAAGTGTGCTGCAATACCGCTCCCCATAATTCCTGAACCAAGAACCGTTACATGTTTGATTCTTCTTTTCATATGTAAATTTTTATTGTTTCTAAAGGTCATATAACCTTGTGGTGATATGATCGCTTATTTTCTGTTGTTTAATAATTCGTTGGCAATCTTCATGATTTCAGACATGACTTCTTTGAAGGTTTCCAGTTTTTCAGGAGCGATCTTTTCCATCACTTTCTTATTGAAGTTAACAACAACTTCTTTAGACATGTTTCTTGAGTTCAGTCCTTTGTCTGTAAGCTTGATGATCACTTCTCTTTTATCAGTGGTCGTCTTTTCCTTATAGATATATCCGTTGTCTTCCAGAAGTTTGATGATCCGGGTCAGGGAAGTAGGCTCAATGGCCATTTTGGGGCCAAGATTGGTACTTCTCGTTCCTTCTTTTGGATCAATCTTAAGAAGAGTTAGGGCCTGAACAGCTGTAGAATCATGTTCCTGTGCCAATTCTGTGTACATTTTAGAAACAGCTAACCATGTCTGCTTCAAAATGAGATCTACGTTTTCTATTTTTTCCTTGTTATTATCCATCTTTCGTACTAATGGTGTTACCCAAATTTAGTAAATATTATGCATGCATAGTATTTATTAACGTTAAATTTTGTTAATAATCTGGTAATAAGAGGGTTAAATTGTATGACAAGCATAATATTATGCATGCATAATATGTGAATTAATTAAAGAAAACCTAGTATTGGTGAATGTTTTTGATGAAATTAACTATTTCTTCAAAAGATTCGCATTGATGATTGAAGTTGTTATTACGAATCTCCCAAATTTCATTCTTATAGTCGAAATTAAAAGAAGAAAGATCTTTTTCAAAGTTTTTCTGTAGTAAAGAATACAGCATTTCCTTATGAACTTGTGGTGCTGTTATAGATGGAGGAACAAAACGGTCATTAACCTGAAATAAAGAAGCGTTGGTTAATTCATCATACTGCAGAAGGACATCTTCAACAATCCCTGAAAAAAGCTGCTGATCTTTCACATACCAGATCTTGTCTGCAAATTCTTTGGCCAAACGCCAGTCATGGGATGAGAATAAAATGATTTTGTTTTGCTTCTTAGCCAGTTTACGAAGGGTTTTTAAAATAATTATTTTGTTTTTCTCATCCAGGTGTGTGGTGGGCTCATCAAGGATAATCACAGGAGAGTTCTGTGTAATGGCACGGCCTATAAATGCTTTCTGCAGATTTCCGTCCGAGAGATTTTTAAGTGGCGTATGTCTGTATTGGACCAGATCAAGTTCTTCTATAATATGATAAACTTCTTCCCGGTCTTCTTTCTTCAGTTCAAAATAAAAAGGGTAGTAAATGTATTTCCCAAGTGAAATAAGATCTTCAACGGTATGATGCCGGGGGATATTCGATTTCGAAAAAACCACCGCAATATTTTCTGCGATTTCCTTCACAGAAAGACTTTTTACATTTTTACCATTAATCAGGATTTCACCATCGAGTAAAGGCAGCTGATGGAGTATTGATTTTATTAAAGTTGTTTTCCCCACCCCGTTGTTTCCGATCAGTAAACATACCTCCCCAAGCCTTAAATCTGCATTAGCATTGGAAATTAAAGTTTTATTATAGCCGATATTTATCTGATTGATCCGTAGAAACATGTTGAGTACTGATGCAAATGTATTTCACAAAAATACTGATTTCCTGATATTTCTTTACGATATGACTGATTTAAATTTAAACTGTTCAGATTTTAATTTTATAATCTTTGTCTAACCTTTTTCGTGAACCTGAAGAAAAATTGAATAAAATTTAAACAGGTTCTGGAAAAGTAATGGTTTTACTTTTAGCTTTTTGTTATTAAAAATGTTAATTAACGGAGAAATAAATAAATTGAATTTGTAATTTGTGTTTGTATTTAATATTTTGATATTCAATTAATTGTGTTTTTTTTGTTGATGCTGGCAGCTATTTTTAATGAAAAATAATTGTTAATTGGAAAATAGAGTTAACTGAAAATTGGACCCAAAAAGTAAATTTGCTGTTCGCAATTGATAACCAAAAATACTTTAACTATGATGAAAAATTTACTATCTGCAACGATTCCGGTTGTGTTAATAAAACAAGCCATCATATTTTTAATACCAGATAAAATTTCTTTTGCAAAAATTGATCTATGAATAAAAGTTTCTCAGCACCGTTGCAGTGAATAACATTATTCATCAGTAAACTATTTTTAAATTTTTATGAAAGGATAATAACTGGTTAATAAGTTTTAAAATGAAAAAAACACATTTGATTTTTCTGTTTTTGTTGGTCTCTATCGTCAGGCTGAATGCACAGAGAGGTAATATGGGGATAGGAACTTCTAGTCCTCATCCGTCAGCTCTTCTGCATATAGAGTCATCTGATAAAGGAGTAATGCTTCCTGTGGTTTCTTTATTATCTACTAAAGACATTACAACTATTGCAAACCCTAAAACAGGATTTGTAGTTTACAATCAAAACATTTCAGGAACGGGAGATGCTACTGTATCAAAAGGAATATATGCGTATAACGGACAGGTATGGGAGAAAATGCTGACCAGATCTGAAATCAATACGGAAATAAGTAAAGTTCCATTTATAAAGGCTGTATTTGCAGCGGGCAATACAACTACTTCTCCGGTTTTCACGGCAGGAAGCATTAATAACCTTACATTCAACAGTCTTTACAGGGATAGTCCAGCCGGAGCACAGGGACCTGTTAGTGCCTACACAGGATATGCTGTTAAAGAAACAGGTAAATATAGTATTACCTATAATGCGGGCATTATGGCTGCCAACGCCAATATGGGATATATCATATTTACCATTCTTAAAAACGGTGTCGTTATTAATACCTATGCTGTTGAAAGGCAATTTCAGTTTGGAGGGATCTCAGGAACGGTTTCAGCAGATTTAGCAATAGGTGATATTATAACTTTTCAGATAAGAGGTATAAACGTTAATTACCAGACTACACATACCAATGTATCTATATCAAAGATCTTTAAATAAAATATAAGAAATTTAATTATGGTAATAAGAAAACTTTTTTTCTTTTTCGTCCTTACAGCGTGTTGTTGTAATGCTCAGGTGGTGATAGGATCTTATAATATAACTCCGGGAGCTATGTTAAAACTGGACAGTAATGAAAAGGCATTGAAAGTGCCTGTATTATCTATTTTAAATAAAACTGATGGTGCGTCTCCTATTTCTTCTCCTGCAAACGGGATTATGGTGTATAATTCCAACAATAATATTGCAGCTAATATCGGGAAAAGCCTTAGTTGGTGGAAAAGTAATAATGAGTATTGCTTTCAGGCTAATAATTCCCTTATCCAGGAAAGTATAAGTGATTCTCATATTCCTGTGCTTATTTTCAGTGCCCGTTCAGGACAAAAACCGATTATTGCAGTAGGCAATGCAGGTTTTACCAATGTAATACTGTCTGACAGTGAAATACAGCTTGACTATTATTCAGGATGGAATTCCAATCAGTATAAAATATCCAGAGAAGGGCAGTATATTGTAGAATTTATTTCAGAAATAAGTGCTCCTGACGGAGGTACACTCTCTAATAGACTGATTACCAACGGGACAAATATGCCGCTGATTCGAGGCAGATATATTCCTACACTCTCACGGGCATTTGCAACCAATATAAGTGCACACAACTTTACGGCTAATACCATTCTTAATTTTGCATATCAGTATACCAATTCAAACTACAGATTGGAATCTGGTACTATTAATATTTATAAATACTGATCAATCATGTTTTCAAAAATATTATTTTCTTTTTCTACAGTCTTTTTCTTTATGATACTTTCCTTGGATATGAAAGGACAGGTGGGAATAGGAACTGTAACTCCCGATCCGTCTTCTGTACTGGATCTTTCAAGCTCTGATAAAGGGTTGCTGATTCCCCGTGTCAATCTTTCCAGCATCAATGATACTTCTGTAATTCCTGTTACAGTTGCTGATCAGGGAATTCTGATATATAATCTTACAGACGCGGGAACTGCACCGGATAATGTAAGGAAGGATACTTTTTATATCTGGACAGGTACAAAATGGGAAGGAATAGGTGAAATTAGTGATATCCGACAAGAAATAGCAGATAATAATACTACCCAGCTTGTTTTTAGTGGTATGTCTCCTGTTGCAGCTTATCAATATGGGCCAGCTAACTCTTATCTTCCCTGGACAAATGTGAATTTCAGCACCGAAAATTATGATAATCAGAATATCCATACGGGAGGCGTTTTTACAATTCCGGAAACAGGATTATATTCTATTACAGGATGTGTAAATATAAGTTTGGCTCAAACCGGCGGAACCAGCAAATCTATTGGGAGCCGTATTTTTAATATTACGGATAATACAGTGCTGGCTACCTCTTATTTTGGAACTTCCGGCGGTGGAAATTCAGGAACTAATCCTATTTACTGGATGGGAAATCTTACAGCGGGTACACAGATCAGGATTCAGGCTAGAATGATTGATACATTAGTAAATGTTATGACAGTTAACACCTCAACAAGTATGGCTATAAGAAAGCATTTTTAGGTAAATAATAGCGTCAATACTATTTTTAGACTCTGTTCTGTTTCAAAAGCATCACCAGGATAACTGGTATCCCGAAAACAGAGCTAATCACATTAAGCGGAATATGGGTTTTTTCTGAAATGATGGAAAAAAGAAGCATAATCAACATTCCCAGAAACATATTCAGAATCCATTGCTGCCACAATTTTGACGGGTTATAGACCAGCCTGCAGAAATGGGGAACAATAATTCCTATGAACAGGATAGGGCCTAAAAATGCGGTAATCGATGCTGAGAGCAGGGAAGAAGCCGCAATAATCAGAATTTTCAGCTGGCTCAGATTTACGCCTAAGCTTTGGGCATAGGAAGTTCCCAGTGAATTGCCAATCAAAGGTTTTATGGTTTTAAAACAGAAAAATAATCCAATGAACACTAAAATGGAAAGCACATAGATCTGATTTCTGGATACCATATTGTTGGCCCCGAATGACCATAAAATATAGTTTTTCAGACTTTGATTCTCCGCATAGAACTGAAGAAGGGAAACAATGGCCCCGGCAAATGCCGAAACAAGAAATCCGAAAATAATAAGATAAGATTTATCCTGAAATTTATTCGACATGGAAAGCAAAACCATCATCAGAACTAAGCTTCCTGCAATGGCCGACATACTGAGAAAACTATTCTGCAGAAATTCCGGAATTAAAATATCATGAGAAAAGAATATATAAAACGCAACAGACAAACTGGCCACTGAAGTAATTCCCAGAATATCGGGTCCCGCCAAAGGATTCTGGAAATACTCCTGCATCAAAAATCCGGAAGTTGGAATTGATATACCGGCAAGCAGCATTACCAGAACACGGTTAATACGGAGTTCAGCGATCTGGCTGTTAGAGGAATCCTGAAAGAAATCCTGAAAACTTAAACTGAGAAATCCTGTGTTCAGATTAATCACTGCGGTCAGTATAATGGCAGCTGTTAAGATTAAACACAGGATCTTGAATTTATTTGACATTATTCAGAATGAATTCTGTAAATTTTATTTTAAAAGGGTGCTGATTTTTGAATTCAGAACCTCTTCTGTCATCATTCCTAAATATTCGTCGGTTTTATCTCCTTTTCTCATATAAGTAAAAGGAATGGAGCCGCCGTCCCATTGTTTGAAGTTATTGGCAAAAAACGTCTGGTCCAGTTGCTGCCCATCCAGAAGAATAATGTTTTTAGCCAGATCATTTTGCTGGGCAAAACTTTTTACGGAACTATTCCATTCAGATTTATCATCCAGATTAATGAATGTGAATTTAACAGGCTGGTTTTTCAGCTCCTGCATCTTGCTTTTGAAATGAGGAATTTCTCTCATGCAGGGCCCGCACCATGTTGCAAAAAAATTAGTTACATAAAGAGTATCATTACTTTGAGCTAAATATTTCCCTACATTTTCAGGAGAAAGTTCTTTTGAAACGTAAGCACCTGTTTCCGCAGCTGCATTTTCTTTTACAGAAAGTGAGTCTTCAGCTGCTGTATCTCCTGTTTTCGCACCTTCCTTGTTACAGCTGTAAAGGGCGGAAAGAATAAGCGTTGATAAAATTATCTTCTTCATAAATTATTTTTTGTCTATTTTTGAATTGAAGTATGGAACAACAAATCTATAAAGGGAAACTGATACAGTTTCATCGGTTAAAAGTAGCGAAAAAGGAAGAACTGACCAAAAATACTTTCTCTCTGGAGTTTGAAATTCCGGAGGACCTGCAGGAGAATTTCAGATTTGAAGCCGGACAGTTTGTGAGCATAAAATTTATGGCTCATGGAAAGGAAATAATCAATGATTATTCAATGACTTCTGCACCGTATGAAAAAAGGATATGTCTGGGGATAAAAGTAAACGCTCCGGAAGGAGCGGCTTCACAGCTGTTTCATAATTACCATGAAGGAGATGAAATGCTGGTGAGTGAGCCTTCGGGAAGGTTTACGCTGGTTTCAAAACCCAGTGAATTCAGGACGATCGTTGCTTTTGCTGCCGGTATAGGAATTACTCCGATCCTAAGCCATTTTAAAAATATTCTGCATAATGAGCCGCGAACAAGGCTGTTCCTGTTTTTCGGAAATAAAAGCTCCGAAGAAGTAGTATACAGGAATCAGCTGGATAATATGGCCAGAACATGCGGAGACAGACTTCAGATTTTTTACTTTTTCTCACAGGAAAAAACAGCGGACCCGTTTTTTTTAGGAAGACTGGATGAAAAGAAATTAGCCCTTATTATCAATCAGATCCTACATCTGGATGATACGGATGAAGAATCTACAATCTGGGATGCTGTAGATGAAGTCCTGATCTGCGGAAAAGGAGAAATGATTAAAACGCTGGCTAATGCATGCTATCACCATGGTATTCCTAAAAAAAATATTCATTTTGAATTGTTTGAAGAGTTCAATGATGATATTTATCCGATAGAGAAAGAATTTCCGCTGATCAAAAATGTTGAAGTGAAATTCAGATCATTGGGGAAAGAGTATCAGGCCGAACTTCCGGATAATAAAGAAAAAATACTTCAGCAGCTGCTGGTTCAGAACTTTCCGGTTCCTTATTCCTGCAAATCCGGGATCTGTGGAAGCTGTGAATGCTATCTGGAAGAAGGTGAAGTGGAACTTCTGGAAAATGAATATCTGACAGAGAAAGAAGAGGCACAGGGAAAAATATTAGCTTGCATGTCAATAGCAAAAAGTAAAAAAATAAAGCTTAACTTTGATCTTAGTTGAGAATTATTAAAAACATATTTAATTTAACTTTCGTATCAATAGAAATGGGAATTCTGTTGATTATTCTTTGTAATGCCTGGGTTTTCGGGCTCACAAACGGACGTACCTATACCAAGATTTCAAAAATTCCGCCCAGAGAAATTGCTTTGGTTCTGGGGACTTCTCCCAAAATGAGATCGGGACTTTCCAATCCTTATTTCACAAAAAGAATGGATGCAGCTGCACTTCTTTATCATCATGGAAAAATCAGGAAGATTATTGTAAGCGGAGAAAAAAGTAAGGGGTATAATGAGCCCGCTGCCATGAAGAATTATCTGGTTTATCAGGAAGGAGTTCCTGAAGATATTATTATAGAAGACCCGAAAGGATTCAATACCTATAAAAGTATTCTACGCTGCAAAGATGTTTATAAGAAAACGGATGTGATTATTGTATCGCAGGGCTTTCATAACCTGCGGGCATTATTTTTTGCCAGGAATAATAATATGAACGCGCTGGGATTTGATGCGCAGGATGTGACAAAACCCGAAAGCTACTACAGAAACCAGTTCCGGGAGATTTTAGCCCGAGTGGTTGCTGTAGTATATTTTATATTGGGTATTTCTCCGGATTAGAAAGGATATCCGAATGCTATATTCAGGGTAGGTTTAAAAGGTTGAAAATTCTTAAATCTCCATCGGTCTCCGTCCGGTTTATTCGGATCGTAGATCTTGTAAGCAAGGTCTAGCCTTAGGGTGATGTAAGCAATATTTAGTCTTAAACCAATACCACTTCCAATTCCAACCTGTCCCAGGAACTTATTGAATTTGAATTCGTCTCCATAACCTCCGCTTCCATCAGGTTTTCTAAGACTCCATGTGTTTCCTATATCCGTAAATAATGCCCCTTCATACATCTCATTAAAAGGAATCCTGTATTCTATGTTCGTAGTTAGTTTTACATTGTTCGTCATATAAGTACGTACTCTTTCATCAATCTGGGAATCTGATGGCCCCAGTCCCCCAAAAGCTACCCAGGCTCTGATGTCATTAGATCCACCGTTGAAATAAGACTTAATCACAGGCATATCCGTAGAATTTCCGTAAGGAATACCAACACCAATGAACTGTCTCAGCACTAAGGTCTGATTGCCATTAAACTTAAAATATTTTCGGGTATCGATATCAAATTTCACAAATTGGGCGTAAGGGAGCCCGAAAATTGTTCTCTGAGGGTTTGCTATAACACCTCCCGCATCTCTTTTTTGATTGAATATGCTTAAAATATTACCCGCAAGTTCTACTTTACCGTTAAAATAGAAGGCATTCGGATAGTCTTTTTTACCAATCTCACTATAAACAAAATTATAGATCATAGAAGAGATAAGGATATCCTGAGTCTGTCTGTCTTTATTCACGAGTGACCCCATAAATGCCAACAGGAGATCCTGGCTCTTCTTATCCAGTGAACTTATGTAAGCATTGTCTTTAAGAATCATTTCCGAAATATCATCAATACTAAGCTGCCCTGAAAGATATCTGCTCTCAATATCCGTCATTCCGGAAATAGTAGACGTGTAATCAAAATAATTTCTGAACATATCATCCTTGATCCTTTCGTCATTGGTGAAATAATCATAATAGGCGTCTTTATTTTTGGTAAGGCTGACCTGGGTGTTGAACAGGGTAAGCCTGTGTGAAACCTGATCATTGACGTTGGCCTGATAGTTAAGCCCTGTATTAAAGTTAACCCTTCCCAAACCGATATTATTTTGTACTGATGCTCCCAATAGAATAGAGGAAGTAGGAGTGTATCTTTTAGGAAGAAGCTTGTAATAATCAAAAGGAAGCAGCAGCCTCGGGAAATTAAGGGAAGCCTGGGCAGAAATTTCATAAGCCAGTTCTCTTTTACTGATATCCTTGGTACTTCTTATGGATCCGAAAGCTCCGGAAAGGCTGGTAGAAAGGTTTTCCGCACCCCTGAAGACATTTCTTGTGGTAAGATCTACAGAAGGGGATATTCCAAGATTCAGAATCTGGGAATAATTAACGTCGGTTCCTACCTTCAGTTCATATTTCGGGAGAGGTTTTAAGATGTAAAGAACATCAATGATGCTGTCATTAGGTGCCATGCCTCCGCCTCTTCTCAGCGAGTCTCTTGCTTTTACAAGGCTGAAGTTATTCATGGCAAGAAGGTTTCTCTTGGTAAGATCCAGTTTTTTCTGATCGTATACCTGCTTATTATCCACGATGATAGACCTCCAGAGCGATGATATTTTATAATTATCGTTCACCTTATGGAATCTTATTCTCCTTAGGCTGTCTTTAACCGTATTTTTAGGGTAATCACCGGGTTCATCTATGATAGCTACATCAATATTTCCGATGGTGGAAACCTTATAAGGACGGTCCGTTGAATCTCGGTGGATTTCAAGTATAAGCGGAACCTTTTTTTTGCTTTTTAAGGAATCTGCTACAAAGGATATTTCCTCATTTGAGCTGTTGAATCTATAATATCCGTTTTCTCGCATCAGATCAGTAATTCTGGCAGCTTCCTTTTCAAGGACGGTCTGATCCAGGATCTGCCCGGATCTTATCAGACTTTTATCAAGTTTCTGCCAGTAAAGACCTTTAACGATAGGGTCTGTAATATTATAGTAGTAATCCTTAATATAAGTGGGCTCATTGTGTTTGATAAAATAATTAACCGCAGCCTTTTTTGAAGCAGAATCCAGCACATGTTTAAAGTTTACTTCTGCGTCCCAGAAACCTCTGTAAACCATCCTTTTTTCAACAGATTCGGCACTCTTTTCACTTCTTGTCTGATCTAGGATAACTGGCGGGCTTCCCCAGTTGTGAAGGAGACGGTCAAGAAAGAGTGTTTTTCCTACACTGCTCTTCATATCATATTTAATGAATAGTGAGTCTCTCAGTTTTTGACTTCTCATTTCGCTGGGATAGGTCATGTATTCATTAAGCAGCGTATCATATTTAGGATTAGCCATATTATAGAATCCCAAGCTTAACGGCATGAACAGAAGCTGTTTTTTATTGGGCTTCTGCTGTACATAATCTTTCAGTTCCTCATCAAAAGGTTCTTTTTTATCTTCAAACTCAAAATTGTTCTTGGTAAGCAGATATTCACCATCCGGAACCTTTTTGGTGGTACTGCATGCATAAAGGAGACCAACAAATGTTGCAAATGAGATAATTTTATAATATTTTTGAGGAGAATTCTTATAATGCTTACAGCTCATACAATAAAAGTTTTACAGTCTTTAGATAAAAAGAAGTTCAGACAAAAATACAATTTGTTTTTGGTTGAAGGTAATAAAATCATTTGTGAACTTTTCAATTCAAATATTAAAATTAAGGAAATATTCTCTACCGATCCGCAAAAATTGGGCCGTACGGAGGCTCCTGTTATTCAGATCACTGAAAATGAGCTGAAAAAAATCAGCTTTCTTAAAACTCCGAAAGATTCCGTTGCGGTATGCTATCTGGGGGAAGAGGAGAAAATGGATGACAGGGAAGTACAGCTTGTTCTGGACGGGATTCAGGATCCCGGAAACCTTGGGACCATTATCCGCCTGGCAGATTGGTTCGGAATTGAACAGATTATCTGCAGCGAAGATACGGTAGATGTCTATAATCCCAAAGTGATACAGGCCAGTATGGGATCTTTCACACGTGTAAATGTTGTTTATACTGATCTTACAGAATATCTGTCCGGAACAAAAAGTGTTAATATCGGAACGGATATGGAAGGCGAGAATATCTATACGTTTGAAAAGCCGGAGAAAATGAACCTTATTCTTGGAAATGAAGGAAACGGAATGCGCCCTGAAACAGAAAAGTTACTTCAGAAATGTGTAACAATTCCCCGGTTTGGAAAATCCCAGTCTACAGAAAGCCTGAATGTTTCAATGGCAGCTGGAATTATTTTGGGACAGCTCTTCAGAGGATAAATTAAATATTCAGACATCAGATTTCAGATATGTGATGAGTACTTTTGTCCTCAATAAACCCTCTGAAATCTGATGTCTTATATTCTTATGAGTTATTATATCAGTTGTTCCATACTTGAAACACTTTTGTTTTTCTGATATTCTTCAAGTTTTTTTCTGACATATTTCAAAGCAATAGGAGCAAGGTAAATCATAGCTGCACCCAGCAATTTCTTTTTCCAGTTAGGGCTTTTCATATTCTTTTTGGCGTAGTTGCCAACCAGTGCTGTTACTCCCAATTTAATAAGCCCGTCTGTAACATTTCCACCTAATGCCGTACTGGCAATGCCTACCGCTGTATTTTTATTAATCAGCAGATCTTTTACTTCTGAGGTAAGCTGCTTGGCAATAACATCTTTGCGGAGAACCACTTTTTCATCACCGTCTTCATCTACTTTCTCCTGAAGATACTGATCACTCAGTCCGTTGGTAAAAGCACTTAAACTTTCTTTTGTATTTTTAAAGGTAAGAAGGTTTTCCAGATCGTTTATTTCGCCTTTAAGCAGTTTTTTCTTTCTTCTTAGCTCTTCGATGCTTTCATATTTTCTGCCCATAGCTTAATGATTTAAAAATTTAATAACCTGATCTGCAACCGTATTGACAATTCTATTCTTGAAGACGACTACCAGCGCCATGATAACAGCGTAAAATGCAGCAACAATCAGGAAACCGTAAGAAGTATTATCCAGTGCTTTACCGATAAGAAAGGCAATTCCAAAGTTGAAAAGGATAATAAAAAAAGCAAAAGCAACAAGCAGCACTACAAAGTAGGTAATGAGCCCAGCGGAAAGAGAAGATTTTTCAGTAGCTTCAATTTTCAGAAGATCTATTCTCTTCGAGGCATATTCTTTAATAGTCTCTATCATTGTTTTTTTTTAAAGTTACAAAAAAAGGAACTTTCGCGCAAAAAGTTCCTTCCCATAATTTACTCAAAAAATAAATTACTTATTATTTTTTAAGATCATTCAATTCAGCTTCTACATCTTTTACTACGTCTGCCGTTTTAGAAACGATCTGGTCTTTGTATTTATCATATCCGTCTTTTACCGTATGGGCTACATTATTAGCTGTTTCTTTGAAAGTAGAAGAAATATTGCTGTACTGGTCTTTTACTTTTTCAGAAACCTCGCCATATTTGTTTTTAGCCTGGTCTTTTAGGTCGTTTGCTTTATTTTTGATTTTCTTTCTTGTTTCTTTACCTTCTTCAGGGGCATAAAGCATTCCTAAGATTACACCTGCTGCAGCACCTGCAAGAAGTCCTGCCAATATACCTGCTGTATTTTTTCCTTTTCTAGACATTTTAAGTTTTTTAATAGTTAATAAATAGTAGTTTTTACTGTGTTAAAATGTACAATTTGCATACCAAAGGAGGTCAATAGCCTATTAAAAATTGTTAAATCTTATGGATGTGGGATAAAATCAGGTCTATTGTTTCATCTTTTGTCAGCGTTGTATTATCAATAACAATAGCATCTTCAGCCTGTTTCAACGGTGCGATTTCCCTTTCACTGTCGATCTTGTCACGTTCAATAAGGTTCTGTTTTACCTGCTCTCTGTCTGCTTTGATTCCCAGGCCTTCCAATTCAAAATATCTTCTGTTGGTTCTTTCGTCAATGCTGGCAGTAAGGAAGAATTTATAGTCCGCATTTGGCAGAACAACTGTCCCTATGTCACGTCCGTCCATAATAATGCCTCCTTTTTCTGCCAATGAGCGCTGTGACTGAAGAAGAAAATCTCTTACTTCTTTCTGTTTGGCAACAATGCTTACGTTATCAGATACTTCATTGGTACGGATCTGCTTGGAAATATCAATATGATTAAGATAAAGAACCAGTTCTCCGGCATTATTTCTGAATTCCAGTTCAATTTCATTGAAAGAACTGAACAGTTTCTGAAGATCAACGGTGTTATCCTCGTTCATACAGTTCTGTAATGCAAACCAGGTTACCCCTCTGTAAAGTGCTCCGGTATCCAGATGAATAAGACCCAGTTTATCGGCAATGACTTTAGAGATTGAACTTTTTCCGGTAGACGAGTACCCATCGATAGCTATTACAGGTTTTTTCATACCGCAAATTTCAAGATTTTTTTTAAAAAACCAAGGCTGTAAAGAAAAAAATCTACATAACAATGTAGATTTATAGTGTAGAATTATTCTCCTGCATGGCTGCTAAGGTCTATGGAAACACCAATTTGGTTTACATTGGAAGAGTTATGATAACGGATGTGAGCATAATCGATGCGGAATTTTCTTAGCTTAATTCCGAAGCCTCCGGAAAGTCCCGAAAAGTTTCTCTGATCTGCCACGGCAAGTTCATTACCTCTTTTTACATTATATCCCAGCCTTATATTAAACCCTTTTTCCGGGAAAAGCTCAGCTCCCACAGAAAAGTGGTCTGCAAGCTTTCTTCCGAAGCCTACTTCCTGCCCGTTTACATTATACTGATCTGAAATATCAAACTGCTGAAGATCGTGTGCAGTAATGGTAATGGCAAGCGGAATCATTTTCAGAATCCTGGTATAGCCCAGATCCACTCTGAACGGAAGGTTTTCTCTTGTTCCGTTGAATGATTTCAGCTGAAATCCGAAGTTTCTTAGTACTAAGGAAAGGGTTTCTTTGTTTTTCTTATTATAGTAAGTAACTCCTGCTGTTCCTGAGATGGCAGAAGACGTATAGTTGTCAATTTTTGAAGTGATGAAATTAATCCCTCCGCCAATGGTCCAGTCTTCTTCAAACTGGTAGGCATATCCTGCACCAATGGCTACATCTGAAGCTTTGAAATCTCCGTTTTGATAACCGCTTTCATCAGTTCTCGGAATACTTCCGTAGCTCATATACCTTGCATTAATGGTGGCCATATGTCCGTTATCGAAATCTCTGGCATAGGCAACGGTTCCGTATTTGGAGTCGGCAAGATAGGCTGCAGCGTTTACAGAGAGCTGTTTATCTGAATCTTTATTAAGAAGGGACGGGTTTGCAATAGCAAAGGAAACATCATGATCTCTTATGGAAATTGCATCACCGCCTAAGGCAGCCTGTCTGGCAGATACAGGGATGTTTAAGAAAGGGTAAACATTTGTTCCTGTTTGCGCATAAGAAACAATTCCTGATAGAAATAATGAAAAAATGATAATTTTCTTCAATTCAATTTATAATTAATGCAAAAATAATCCTTTTTCGTACTTATCAAAATATTTCTAACATTATTTGTGTGTAAATATTTTTCTTTTACCAATATTTTTAATGATTATATTTGCAAAATCAAATTTCGGGGAAATCACCTCCAATAAAATTTATTAAAATTAAAGATGAAATATAAAAGAATCCTTCTAAAACTGAGTGGCGAGGCCTTAATGGGGAACAGACAATACGGTATTGATAATGAAAGACTGCAGGAATATGCGGCAGAGATCAAAAAAGTAGTAGATAAAGGATGTGAAGTGGCGATTGTTATTGGAGGAGGAAACATTTTCCGTGGAGTAGCAGGAGCTGCGAAAGGAATGGACAGAGTGCAGGGAGATTATATGGGGATGCTGGCAACGGTCATCAACGGAATGGCTCTTCAGGGAGCATTGGAAGATGCCGGAATCAAAACAAGGCTTCAGTCTGCCATTGAAATGGATAAAGTGGCAGAACCTTTTATCAAAAGAAGAGCAGTAAGGCACCTTGAAAAAGGAAGAGTAGTGATCTTCGGAGCAGGAACAGGAAACCCTTATTTTACTACGGATACGGCTGCCACATTAAGAGCTATTGAAATTGGGGCAGATGTGATCTTAAAAGGGACCAGAGTAGACGGAATTTACGACAGTGACCCTGAGAAAAATGCTGATGCCGTAAAATATAATTCATTATCTTTCGATGAAGTATTTGAAAAAAACCTTAAGGTAATGGATATGACTGCCTTCACTTTAAGCCATGAAAACAAACTTCCGATCATTGTATTCGATATGAATAAAGACGGTAACCTGGAAAAAATCGTGGACGGAGAAAATGTGGGGACTCTGGTTGATTTGTAGACGGTATTAAGCGAAGTAAAGGCTTTTAATAGTATTCGTTGCTGATTACTTATCTCTTATCATTCATAAATAATGTGTAATTTATCAAACTATAATATAATAATGGAAGAATTAGATCTTATATTAGACTCTGTAAAGCAGGACATGGATGCAGCTGTAAAGCACCTGGATCACGCATTTCAAAGAATTAGGGCAGGACGTGCTTCTACGGCAATGGTTCAGGATGTGATGGTGGAATATTACGGAGCAATGACTCCTATCAATCAGGTTGCCAACGTGTCTGTTCCGGATGCAATGACAATTTCTATTCAACCTTGGGACAGAACGGCTATCAATGCCATTGAGAAAGCGATCATCAATTCCAACTTAGGCTTTGCTCCTTCTAATAACGGAGAAAACATTATCCTTAACGTTCCGCCTTTAACTGAAGAAAGAAGAAAGGAACTGGCAAAACAGGCCAAAGCAGAAGCAGAGCAGACTAAAGTAACGGTAAGAAATGCAAGACAGGATGGTTTGAAAGAACTTAAAAAACTGGAAGGGGTTTCTGAAGATGTAGTAAAAGGAGTGGAAGAAGAAATTCAGGCTTACACCGATAAATACGTAAAGCTTTGCGATGAGCATCTTAAAACAAAAGAAGCTGAAATTATGAAAGTATAATTTTCAGTTTTTGATAATACAAAAGAGGTTTCCACGGAAGCCTCTTTTTGTTTTTTAAAGACATTGCTTTTTTTCTTTCTGATCTTTGTTTTTTATGAGCAGTTCATAGGTTTTCATAAGGCCTTCAATTGTACACGGAATTTCTTTTCCGGGGATTTTAGCAGGATCCGGTTTTTCCGAACCATCTGATCGTATGCTGTATGTCTTTTCAAGGCACCTGATAGGTTTTCCGTTTTGGATATAAATTCTGGTTTCTGTAATGTCATCTTTAGTAATAGGCTTTTCCGAAGTTCCGCCATCGAAACTCCATACGGCTTCTTCTCTGAATATAAAGAATGGCTTTCCGTTTTTAATAAAATACTGTTCAACAGCTGAAAAATGGCTGTGTTCAGCATAAGAATGCCGGATTACCTTAATTTCGCCCTTATCCGAATAGAAAGTTACCTCTCCCGAAGGCTCCTCATTGCAGTTGTAAGTGAAGCCTTTGGTAGTGAGTTTTTTAGCTTCCAGAAGAGCATGAAGCCTGTTATACTCTTTTCTGATGCTGTCAGCCGGATCAGATGAATCTGCTGGTGCAGAAACAGTTTGGGCAGCAGAGCGATCTGGATTGGCAGATGGCTGAAAGATTTCCTTACTGTTCTCTTTTCTGCATGAAACAAGGAGTGTCAGGAATGCTGTAATAAATATTGTTTTCATATTTTGTAAGAGGGTATTAAAAACGGAGGCCTCCTTGGGAAATCTCCGTATCTGTTTATTTACAGTTTTCGTTATAATCTGTTATAACTTCTTCCACAATCTGCGGAATGTTTGACATAACGTCATCAATCTGGCTTTTGATCAGTTTTCCAAGTCCGGATCTTTTCTTTTCATCATTTTTAAGAGAAGTATAAGAGCCGGCGGTTAATTTTCCTTTGGCATAGCTGCAGTCTGTAATAATTGTTTTGGCTTTGGCAAAAGTAAGCTCTTCCGGTTTGCTCCCTTTTTTGGTATAAATATAAGAAGGGAAATTTCTCATTCTTTCATTTTCCTTGTCGGCAGCAGCGATTTGTCCGCCGGCGGAGAATGTGGTAGGGTAGCCGTAAAGTTTATATACTTTGATTTTTCCGTCTGTTACCACTTCTGCAAACTGTGTATTTTTGGTAAGGTTATTAAAGGCTTTAAGATTACCGCTAAGTCCACCGGTTGCTGTATTAAAGCCTTCTTTTGTATTGGTGTACTTTATGGTTTCAAAATGTCTTTCATTGTTGTTTTCATCAATAGCGGTGTATCCTTTGATGTCATCTGCATCAAAACCTTTGAACTTCTGTTTCTTTTTAGATTTGTCAATATCAGCAGCTGCAATGAATTTCACTTTTTTCTGATTATCCCAAGGATTTCTTTCATCTCCGTTCAGCCGTACGATTCCTTCAATTTTTTTGCCGTTCTTATCAATGATATACCCTAATTTTTCATCATTTTTCAGATCATAATCATTAGAGGTGTCTTCCTGCGCATACCCATGTATTGACGTCATTGCGAATAAGCTCAACAGTAGTAATTTTTTCATGTAGTTATTATTTATTTTTAACAATTTTTGTAAATATACTCTTTTATGCTAAAGCTGTTCAAACTTTTTTATAAAACCACAAAGTTTCAAAAGATTGAAATACTTTATTTAAAAACTGATGATTACTCTGAAAAAGAGGTGACATAAGCCTTTAAAATCCTAAATTTTTTATTCTTTTGAAAGCTTTTATCGCGTAGGGTTTGGTTAAGTATAAAATGAGTTTAAACAGACTGATTTTATGCTTTTACTATCCTGCAAAAAAGTGCAAATAAGTTTACCTTATGACAAAGCAGGAAAAATATCAGACCGCCAGGGATAAAAAAGACCCGGATCTTTCCGGGTCTGTATTGATCATTATATTTTTATTGTCATTACTGATATCTCGTATGCTCTTTTGTTTTCACAAATAACTTTGTAACAGGCTTAAAGAACGCTTTATATTTCTCTGCATCAAACAACTGTGAATCGGTAAGAGCTTTATACGTCATCCAGACACCGAAAGGAAGAAGAATCAGATTAGGAAGCCATGCGGCCAGATAAGGGCTCATTTTTCCGCCCCAGGCTACGTTTTCAATTCCAAGATTCATCACATAAAAGATGATGAAAATAATGATGGCTATGATCACCGGAAGTCCCATTCCTCCCTTTCTGATAATGGATCCTAAACTGGCTCCGATCAGGAAGAAGATGATACAGGTTACCGAATAGGAAATAATTCTTTGCTGATAGATGACAACCTTACTGAAGTATTTGATATTGGAACTGAATTCATTCTTTTTATCTGCTGCCGTTGTTTTCAGGCTCTCCAGATTATTATAGGAATTATAAAGAAGTTCCATTTTTTTATCTCCTTTTATTGTGTCTAATTTAATCTGTGATTTCGGAGCGGCTTTTGATTTTACATTTTTATCCATGTAGCTGATGACCGAATTGGTACGGCTCAGGACATCAGTTCCGATGTTGGTGAAAAAATCAGCGTTGTCTTTTTTGTTTTTAGCCACCGTGGCGTTAAGCTGGCCGTAAGTCTGGAAACGGTAATCGTCTGTGATCTGTTCTTTTTCAATAGCTTTGTTAACGATTTCGCTGACATCGAAGTGAGAAACCAGCGTATCAAATTTAATAGCCTGATCCGGCTGCTTTTTTCTTACATTTTCTCCCTTTCCTGCAAAATTGTCTTCTAATATATAGCCATTATACAGTTCCAGCTTCAGAAAGTTTTTATTGGCTATGGGTACAAATCTTCCTTTTTCAGCTACAATAGACCTCTGATTTTCATAGGTGCTGGCTTTTTTGTGAACAAAGACCCCTTCAATATGTTCACCGTTATCCCCATAAATCTTATCAAATTTCACCATATATCCGGGAAGCTGATCAATAAACTGTCCCGGTGTGAAATTTAGGGCCGGCTTAGTCTGGGCAATGTTGAAAAGCATATTCTTAGCCTTTTTCTGGAAGTCCGGAATAATATTATTGGAGAAGAAAAAAAGCATGACCGCCAATACAGTTGCCACTCCCAACAGCGGGGCCATTACTCTTGTTAGGGAAATTCCCGCAGCTTTCATGGCGGCAAGCTCATAGCGCTCTCCGAATTCTCCAAAGGACATAATACTTGCCAGAAGAATGGTAAGCGGAAGTACCATACTGATAACGCTTACCCCAAGATAAAAAAGAAGTTTAAGGATTTGCCAGTAGCTTAATCCTTTACCCATAAACTGCCCTAACTGAACCCAGATAATGTTTACAATAAAAATGAAAAACAATACGCTGAATATAAAGAAAAACGGTCCAAAGAAGGTTTTTATGATATATCGGTCTAGTATTTTTAACATGCGCCAAAATTAATCAAAAAGCCACAAATTTTACTTGTGGCTCTTATAATTTTTATATTTTTCTTTAAAAACTAAAAAACAAAGACGAATTTGTAGATTCGTAATTTACCTTTTCCATTTTAAAGTTCTGTGATCACGTAGTTTTTGAACTTATTCTTATCAAAAACGAACATATTAGGATCCAGTTCCTGGTTTTCCTTATATTCTTTAATGGCAATTACAGCTACGTCTTTATTATTTCCGTGCTGTTCAAGTTTTACCATCTGCTTCTTGGCAGAATCTACAAAAAGGTAAACATATTTTATTCCGTTGGATTTTACCGGAGTCAGCTTGATAAAATCTGTGTTTACTCCGTTTACTGTTTTTTTTCCGTTATAGGTTACATTATAATCATTTCTGTAAGTGGAAAGATAGTTGATAGGGGAGAACATGGTGCTGCTTCCGTTAGGTTTGGCAATCGTTACTTCCATATCATCAGCATTGATGTTGTAAATCTTGTTTCCGTCATAGATTTGTTCCGTATCCATGATTTTCAGCTTATATTTATCACCGGCAGAATAGTAGATTCCCGGTTCCGTCTTGGTTACCTGACCGCTTACACCGCTTCCAAATGAAAATTTGAAGTAAGAATTCTTTTTAGAATTATAGTTGGCCGTAATATCATCCAATATCTTTTTCGCTTTTGCATCAATTTTCTGTGCCTGCGCTAATCCAACTGCACCTACAACAAAACTTCCCAATATAACTTTTGAAATACTATTTTTCATTTTCTTTATTTAATAATCTTTAGACTTTTAATTTTAAGGATAAAGCCATCTGTTTTTTCCTTAACTACGCAGATCTTCCAAAAACTGTTCCAAAGAGTGGAGATCACTGATCAGTACCTCTCTTGCTTTGGCTCCGTTAAATCCACCTACAATGCCGCTTGCTTCCAGCTGGTCCATAATTCTTCCCGCTCTGTTGTAGCCCAGTTTAAGCTGTCTCTGAAGCATAGAAGTAGATCCTTGCTGTGTAGAAACAATAATTCTTGCCGCTTCTTCAAACAGGGCATCCTTTTCATTCGGGTCAAAAGCACCAACAGAACCGGATGAATCTTCAGAAACATATTCAGGAAGAAGGAAGGCAGAAGCATATCCTTTCTGTTCACCAATATATTCTGCGATTCTTTCCACTTCAGGAGTATCAACGAAGGCGCACTGGAGTCTTAAAATTTCATTTCCGTTAAAATAAAGCATATCTCCTTTACCAATCAGCTGATCAGCGCCCGGAGAATCCAGGATTGTTCTTGAATCTACACTTGATATTACCCTGAAGGCCGCTCTTGCAGGGAAATTGGCTTTAATCATACCTGTAATTACGTTTACGGAAGGTCTCTGTGTAGCAACAATCAGGTGAATTCCTACGGCTCTTGCAAGCTGTGCCAATCTGGCAATGGGTAATTCCACTTCTTTCCCTGCAGTCATGATTAAATCTGCAAATTCGTCCACTACCAATACAATATAAGGAAGAAAGCGGTGCCCGTTTTCAGGATTCAGTTTTCTTTCCGAAAACTTTTTATTGTATTCCTTCAGGTTTTTACAGAAAGCATTTTTAAGAAGATCATATCTTGTGTCCATCTCAATACAGAGAGAGTTCAGGGTATTGATTACTTTATTGGTGTCTGTAATGATGGCTTCCTCGGCATCCGGAAGTTTAGCCAGATAATGTCTTTCAATTTTTGAATATAAAGAAAGTTCTACCTTTTTAGGATCTACCATTACAAATTTCAGCTCACTTGGATGCTTTTTGTAAAGAAGAGAAGTAAGGATGGCATTAATACCTACCGATTTACCCTGTCCTGTAGCTCCGGCCATCAGTAAGTGAGGCATTTTTGCCAGATCGGCCATAAAAACTTCGTTCGAAATGGTTTTCCCGAACACAACAGGAAGATCCATATCTGTATTCTGGAATTTATGAGAGGCAATTACAGACCTCATGGATACCATGGTAGGATTCTTTCTCGGTACCTCAATTCCAATGGTTCCTTTCCCCGGCATTGGGGCAATAATTCTGATTCCGAGAGCAGAAAGGTTCAGCGCAATATCATCCTGCAGTTTTTTGATGGCTGCAACACGGATTCCCGCTTCCGGAACAATTTCATACAGAGTAACAGTTGGCCCGATGGTAGCCTTAATTTCAGCAATACCTACATTGAAATTCTTTAAAAGACCAACAATTTTATTTTTATTTTCTTCCAGTTCTTCTTTATTGATCGAGATTTCTTCATTTCCGTAATCTTTCAGAAGATCTACTGTCGGCATCTGGAATCCGGCAAGATCAAGCTTATGATCATACAATCCATGTTTTTCAACCAATTCCTGGGATTTCCTGTCTGAATCATCAAGGGTATCTATTACCGGGGCTATTTCCACATTGAATTTGATGTTTTCCTGTGCCGGGGTTGAAACAGGTGCTGTTGCCTGAACAGGAGGCACAGGGCTCATATCAAAGGCCTGCTCGGGAGTGGAAGTGGGAACAGATGGTTTTGTATTAAAATTAAGACTTACCGGTTGAGAGAAATCTTTTTTATCGTCTTCAAAAGAAGTATGGTTGGGGGTGACAATCGTTTCAACTTCTGCTATTGGCATAACTTCGGGAAAACCTTTCGGAACCTGTACAGGCTGCGGTTCCTTTGTTTTTGACCTGTCAGGTTGTTCAGAAACATCAGTTACCGTAACATTGGACGCTGTATTTTCAGCTTCTTCTTCAAGTTCATCATCAGCCTCAAAATTTTCATCAGAGCTTGGCATCATTGATTTTACTCTTCCAATGGTGTTTTCATTAATGCTGTCCAGCTTAGCCTTGATTGAGCTTGGACGAAGGTTAAATTCTAAAATAAAATATAAAAGAATGCTTGCTGCCAAAACAACCCATAAACCTACCGTTCCGATGATGGCATTAAGGTAATCCATGATCTGATAGCCGTAAACACCTCCCATTACTCCTTGTCCTTTGGTGATGGCTCCCATAAAAATAGGAAGCCAGCATATGAAAAAGAGAGAGTGGCCAATGGTTTTCCATGGCTTGAATATTTTTTTCTTAAGGATCAGAGTTCCTACCGCCATAAATAAAAAAGCGATAATAAATGAAGCGATCCCTATACTTTCAAAGATGAAGATATTTCCCAGCCAGTCACCGGCCTTCCCGAAAATATTGGAGGATTTTATGCTTTTGTCAAGCATGGTTCCGGCCTGGCTCTGATCTGCTTTCCAGTTCATTAAATAAGAGATGAACGAGAGTGTCAGAACTACAGAGAAAAGGATGAAAGTAAGCCCGAAAAATATGCGGGGCTTTGATAAGATTTTGCCTGTGTCAGGCGTTTCTGTTGGTTTTGTCTGTGTCTTTTTATCCATAATATCAATGTGGGCAAATTTAATGTTTTTTCAACATTAAAAGAATCTTTTTTACTCAAAAAGAAAGCGTAATTTATGGTTATTTTTTTGAATTTACGGTGCCTTACAATGATAATTTTAAGCTAAAATTTTTTAAATCTTTTTCTTTGATGCTGAAATGAAGTTCCGTTTTTGAAATCACTTCAAATGTTCTGGATTCTGCTGCTATATTTTGTACAGGTACGTTTAAAAAAGTAATACCATGAACATTGTATTGAACAGAATTATGGCACCGGGCCTGATTTTAATTTCATTAGTAACTGCTAACGCACAAAAAAACATGGAAATTACAGCATCATTAATTATTGATGACAGAGTGGTTGTTTCCCGGAGAGAAAATGTTCGTTATATAATGTTAATCATAAAGATGATGTGGTCTTTCAATAGAAGATTTCAATAGTCTGGATAGGTATTATAAATCCTGGTTATTGTAATATTTGAAATTGAATTTTCTTCAATGTTTTTCATGTTATTAAGAATGATTAAAAATAAGTGAAAAGGGCTTTAAAGTGACAAAAAACAGCTTTTTTTAAGCTCTTTGTGGTTTTTCATCCTTATTTTTGCATGTCAAGTACAATAAATCATGAAGAAGCTCCAAGATATTCTTATCTCAACCAGAACAATGGCTGTGTTGTTACTGGTGTACGCAGGCTCAATGGCATATGCGACATTCCTTGAAAACGACTATGGAACGCCAGCAGCAAAAGCATTAATTTATGAAGCAAAATGGTTCGAACTGATTATGCTTCTGCTCATTCTCAATTTCATAGGAAATATCGGAAGATACAGACTGTGGAAAAGAGAAAAATGGCCGGTTCTGCTGTTTCACCTTGCTTTTGTATTCATTTTTATCGGAGGTGCCATCACAAGGTATATCAGTTTTGAAGGAACCATGCACATCCGGGAAGGAGAAACTTCCAATGAGATCATTACAGATAAAAATTTCTTGAAAATTCAGATTGAAGAAAAAGGAGATGTTCTTAATTATCAGGATATTCCTTATCTGATGTCTCCTTTGCATAAAGATCTTAAGGCTACTTATGACTTCCGCGGAAAAGAAGTAAAGGTTATCGCTAAAGAATATGTACAAAGAAAAAAAGACAGCTTAGTTGCTGAACCTAACGGAGCAGAATACCTGCACCTGGTTTCTACAGGAAACACCGGAAGACAGAATATCTATATCAAACCGGGAGAAACAAAATCCATCAACGGAACACTTGTAACGTTTAACAGGGCTATTGATGGTGCCGTAGAATTTAAAAATGAAGGAGGAAAACTGTTTATTAAAACACCGGTTGACGCTACTTTTATGACCATGGCAACACAGGCAACCGGAAATACCAAAAAAGATGAATTCCAGCCTTTGGCGCTGAGAAGTCTTTACAGCATCAACGAACTGAAGCTGGTAGTTCCCGAAGGTCTTAAAAAAGGAAAGCTGATTGCTTTTGAAGGAGATAAAAAGAAAGACCTGAATGTTCCTGATATGCTTAAAGTTGAATTGCAGGGGCCAAAAACAAAGCAGATGGTTGAACTTTCAGTTGAAAAAGGAAATCCGAATGCCTACAAGCAGATTACGATGGACGGACTGAATATTATGCTGGGTTTCGGGCCTAAAGTATACAACACACCATTTGCCTTAAAGCTGGATGACTTCGTAATGGAAACTTATCCGGGAAGTTCATCTCCGAGTGCTTATGAAAGCCATGTTAAAATCATTGATGAAGGAAAAGAAACGCCTTATAAAATCTATATGAACCACGTTCTTAACCATGGCGGATATCGTTTCTTCCAGGCAAGTTTTGACCCGGACAGAATGGGTACCGTGCTTTCTGTAAACCACGATTACTGGGGAACTTTGATCTCTTACATCGGATACGGACTTTTATTTTTAGGAATGTTCATTATCTTCTTCTGGAAAGGAACGCACTTCTGGAAACTGAATAAAATGCTGTCTGATGTTAATAAAAAGAAAGCAGCAGCCGTACTTCTGATCTTCTTAAGCTTAGGACTGAATGCTCAGAAAATTGAAACCCACGGGACCACTGACGGAAGCAGAGAACATGTTCATACAGAAGGAGACGGACATAACCACGCGCCGGCTCCGGAAGCAAATGTTTCTACACAGAATTCTGCTGCATCACCTATCAATAAAATGAGAATGATTTCTGCAGATGAGATTATTGCAAGAAATAAGATCAGTAAAGAACATGCGGATAAATTCGGGTATCTTCTGGTTCAGAATATTGAAGGAAGGATTGTTCCAATGAATACTCAGGCACTGGAAGTTCTGAGAAAACTATACAAGCACGACCGTTTTAAAGGAACCGACGGAAAATCTCTAGATGCCAACCAATGGTTCTTATCCATCAATACCGATACGGAAAGCTGGACAGCTGTCCCTTTGATTAGTGTTGGAGAAGTAAAAGCACTTCAGAGAAAAGCCAAAGCCAATGAAGAAGGATATACATCTCTGCTTAATCTTTTCCCGATTGATAAAAGAACCGGTATGATGACCTATGTTCTGGAAAGAGACTACAATATTGCATTTGCCAAAAAACCGGCAGAACAATCAGAATATGACAAACAGATCATTAAACTTAACGAAAGAGTTCAGATCTTCAATGAGTTTTTCAGTGGTCAGTTCATGAGAATTGTTCCTGTAAAAAATGATGCCAACCATACATGGCATTCATGGCTTGATCAGAAACTGGAACCGGATATGGAGTCTCAACAGGTAATGGGGCCTTATTTTGCCGAAATCCTGCAGGCACAGAAATCAGGAGACTGGAGCAAAGCTGATGCTGAATTGGCGAAACTTTCAGATTATCAGCAGAAATGGGGCAAAGCCGTTGTTCCTTCAAAATCTAAAGTAGATCTTGAAGTGTTCATGAATCAGGTAAATATCAACTTTAAGCTATTGATTTTCTATACCATTATTGGAGGATTATTGATGATTTTAGGATTTGTTGAACTGTTTAAACCCAACAAGACCCTCAACAAAATAATTAAAGCGATTATTGTATTAGGTGCAGTAGGATATGTATGCCATTTCCTTGGACTTATCGCACGATGGTATATTTCGGGACACGCACCCTGGAGTAACGGATATGAGGCGATTATCTTCATTTCATGGGTAGGTATCACGGCAGGATTTTTTCTGTACAGAAATGCCAATGCTCTGATTCCGGCAGCCGGGTTTATGGTAGCGGTTATTATGATGGGGTTTGCTCATGGCGGATCAGCGCTTGATCCACAGATTACTCCGCTGGTTCCGGTATTGAAATCGTACTGGCTGATCGTTCACGTAGCCATTATCGTATCCAGTTACGGATTCTTTGCACTGTCTATGATTATTGCGGTAATCAGTCTGGTGTTCTATATTATTTCCAATAAACCTACCTATAAAATACACCATGATACTACACTGAAAGAATTGGTTATTGTATCTGAAATGTCTCTTACCATTGGTCTTTTTGCCTTAACGGTAGGAAACTTCCTTGGAGGGATCTGGGCCAACGAATCATGGGGAAGATACTGGAGCTGGGACCCGAAAGAAACATGGGCTTTCATCTCTATTATGGTGTATGCATTTGTACTCCACATGAGATTGGTTCCCGGATTGAGAAGCAGATGGGCATTCCATGTAGCCACAATGTTTGCATTCTGCTCAATGGTAATGACCTATTTTGGAGTAAATTACTACTTAAGCGGGCTTCATTCTTACGCAGCTGGAGATCCGGTTCCGGTTCCGGCCTGGGTATACATCGGTTTAACAACGATGGCTTTACTGGCCATAGTGTCTTATTTCAAGTTCAAAGCACTGACTAAAAAATAAAACGATAAAGTTATAATCAAAATCCCGGAACATACATTCCGGGATTTTTTGTGCGTTGAAGTGGAGGTGCTCTATGTGAACCGATCAAAAAAATATATTTTGTAATGGATTATATAGAATTAATTTATATCTTTATGATATCAAAATAATATCAAATTTACTATTATGGAAAAAGTTTTAAAACCGATGTCAGGGTATCTTACCTTAGTGATCTGCCTGGTACTGTTTGTAGCATCGATCTACCTTTTTATTTCCGGGGTTGATCAGAGTATTACGCTTGTAGCCATTGCTATGCTATGTTTTCTGCTGTCCTGTTTTTTCCTGAAAGGCCTGATGATTATTCAGCCGAACCATTCAAGAGTACTAAACTTTTTTGGCCGCTATGTTGGAACCGTGAAGGATAACGGGTTGTTTTTTATCAATCCATTGTATTCGTCCCAGAAGATTTCCCTGCGTTCAGAAAACCTGCAGGGCCAGACTTTAAAGGTAAATGACAAAATGGGAAATCCTATTGAAATTGCCGTTGTCATTGTATGGAAAGTGGGAGATACCTATAAAGCGGCATTTGATGTGGAGCGTTATTCAGACTTTGTGAAAATGCAGAGTGAAGCAGCAGTACGTCATCTCGCGATGAGTTTCCCTTATGATAACCTGGAAGATGATCATGCACCAATTACTTTGAGAGAAGGGGGAGACAAGATCAATTCCATTTTAGAGCAGGAACTTACAGACCGTCTTTCAAAAGCAGGGATTGTTATTCAGGAAGCGAGAATTTCCCATCTGGCCTATGCTTCAGAAATTGCAGGAGCGATGCTTCAGAGACAGCAGGCAACAGCCATCGTAGCGGCAAGAACCAAGATTGTAGAAGGTGCTGTAGGAATGGTGGATCTGGCACTGAAAAAGCTTTCTGAAGAGAATATTGTAGAGCTTGATGATGAAAGAAAAGCAGCAATGGTAAGCAACTTAATGGTGGTTTTATGTGGTGAAAAAGCAGCAACTCCCATATTGAATGCAGGTACGCTTTATAACTAAGTGTAAAAAATTAATCGGTATATTTTACTGTAGACTCCTACCTTAAAATAATTCAGCTAATCATGTCAGAGAAATTTAGAAAATGAAATCAGAGAAAACTCAGAATTCTTCGGAAAGTAAAAGTAAAAAATCCTTTGTTATAAGGATTGATGATTCTACGTATAAACTTCTGGAGAAATGGGCCAATGATGAATTCAGGAGCGTAAACGGACAGATTGAATATCTGCTGCATCAGAGTCTGGTGAATTCGGGAAGAAAAAAGAAGGAAGAATAAAGGTAAATTCCTTTGTGCTTCCGGAAATATATCAATTCAGTTAACCTTACAGCAAAAAGAAAAGCAGAGATTTTTTCTCTGCTTTCTTATTTTATACAACTTTGAAGCGTATCTGCTCCAAAATAGAAGATCACAAGCCACATCAATCCTTTAATGGTAAAAAAGGCAAATCCTGCCCATCCTACACGTTTGAACCACTTCATGAATTTCGAGTTATTATTATTCTCAGAATTTTCCATTTCTGTTAAAAATTACCTTACAAAGATAAGCATGTTTGTAATTAGTCCAAATAAAAAGCCAGTTAAAAATTAAAATTTTGAGGTTCGCATAATATTTTTATCTTTAGAGGAACGAAAAGTAACATTTTATGTCTAAAAAAGTAAAGGATTTCGGAATCGAAAAAACACTCAAAAATCTTGGGATCAAAGAAGAGAATAAAGGAACCTCAACAGGAGGGAAATATTTTGCTTCTGGAAAAACAATAGAGAGCTTTTCCCCCGTAGATGGCAAGCTGATTGCCAAAGTAAAGACTTCCGGACAAAGTGATTATGACAAAGTAATTGAGACCGCTCAGAAAGCGTTTCAGGAATTCAGAATGATCCCTGCTCCTAAGAGAGGGGAAATTGTAAGGCAGTTAGGCCAGAAATTAAGAGAATATAAAGATGATCTTGGGAAACTTGTTTCGTATGAAATGGGTAAATCCCTGCAGGAAGGTCTTGGTGAAGTTCAGGAAATGATTGATATCTGCGATTTTGCAGTAGGAGTTTCCAGACAGCTTCACGGATATACGATGCATTCAGAAAGACCGGGCCACAGAATGTATGAACAATATCATCCGCTGGGTGTAGTGGGAATTATTACCGCTTTCAACTTCCCGGTAGCCGTATGGTCATGGAATACCGCTTTAGCATGGATCTGTGGAAATGTTACCATCTGGAAACCATCAGAGAAAACACCAATGTGTGCTATTGCATGCCAGAACATTATGGCTGAAGTATTGAAGGAGAACAACCTTCCGGAAGGAATTTCAAGCGTATTGGTGGCAGATCACGAAATAGGGCAGAGATTGGTGGATGATAAGAGAGTTTCACTGGTATCTTTCACCGGTTCTACAAGAGTAGGAAGAATGGTTTCTTCTAAAGTAGCAGAAAGATTCGGAAAATCAATCCTTGAGTTGGGAGGAAATAATGCAATTATCATTTCTAAAGACGCGGATATCGATATGTCTATTATCGGGGCTGTTTTCGGAGCGGTAGGAACTGCCGGACAGAGATGTACCACAACCAGAAGACTGATCATCCATGAAAGCGTATACGATGAAGTAAAGAACAGACTGGTAAAAGCATACGGACAGTTAAAGATCGGAAATCCTCTGGACGAAAAGAACCACGTAGGACCGCTTATTGACGTAGATGCTGTAAACCAGTACGAGGAAGCAATCAAAAAATGTAAAAAAGAAGGCGGGAAATTCATCGTTGAAGGCGGCGTACTGAGCGGAAAAGAATACGAATCAGGATGCTACGTTAAACCATGTATTGCAGAAGTGAAAAACTCTTATGAAATCGTTCAGCACGAAACATTTGCACCGATTTTATATTTAATCAAATACAAAACATTAGAAGAAGCTATTGCTATTCAGAATGATGTTCCGCAAGGATTATCTTCGGCTATCATGACCCAGAATTTAAGAGAAGCAGAATTATTCCTTTCCCATGCCGGTTCAGACTGTGGTATTGCCAATGTAAATATCGGAACATCCGGTGCTGAGATTGGTGGTGCTTTCGGGGGTGAAAAAGAAACAGGAGGCGGAAGAGAATCCGGTTCTGATGTTTGGAAATACTACATGAGAAGACAAACTAATACTATAAATTATACAGCTCAACTTCCTTTAGCACAAGGAATTAAATTTGATTTGTAAAAGTTTTAATTTAACTATGAAAATTTAAAATTGAGAGATTTGAAAAATCATTCGGTCTCTCAATTCTTTAATCCAATCCACATTCAAAAATTAATAACCGGGATAATTCTAGGCTTTATTTTTAATCTTTAATTACCCCACTTATTAAATCACACATCAATTTATTATGGAACAAACATTAGATATAAAAGCAAATAAAGTAAAAGAAACAGTAGGAAAACACGTTTTGGCTGATGGCTTTGATTTCGTGATGGACATCGAAAGATCTCACGGCTCATGGTTATATGACAAATTAACAGACAGGGAATATCTGGATATGTTCTCTATGTTTGCATCCGCTTCCATTGGTTATAACCACCCGTATCTTGTTGAAAGATCAGAATGGTTAGGCAGAATGGCGGTAAACAAACCAACCCTTGCAGACGTTTACTCCGAAGAATATGCTCAATTCCTGGAAGTTTTCGAAAGAGTAGTAATTCCTGAAGAACTTCAGTATGCATTCTTTATCGAGGGCGGAACGTTAGGTGTTGAAAATGCGATGAAAGCATGCTTTGACTGGAAGACCCGTAAAAATTTCGAAAAAGGTCTTCAGACAGAAGCCGGAATCTGCATCCACTTCAGACAGGCCTTCCATGGAAGAAGCGGATATACTTTAAGCTTAACCAATACTTCAGATCCAAGAAAATACCAATATTTCCCAATGTTTGAGTGGCCAAGGATCCTAAACCCGAAATTGACTTTCCCAATCACAGAAGAAAACCTGGAAGAAACCATTAAAAATGAAAAACTGGCTCTTCTTCAGATTGAAGAAGCAATCCTGATGCACCCTGATAAAGTAGCCTGCATCATTATTGAGCCCATCCAGGCAGAAGGAGGAGACAATCATTTCAGAGATGAATTCCTGATGGGATTAAGAAACCTGTGTGACCAGAACGAGATCCTTCTGATCTTTGATGAAGTACAGACCGGAATCGGAATTACAGGGAAAATGTGGGCTTTCCAACATTTCACCGCTAAGCCGGATATTATTTCTTTCGGTAAAAAAGCACAGGTATGCGGAGTGTTGGCCAATAAAGAAAAATTTGATGAAGTACCAAACAATGTTTTCAGAGAAAGCTCAAGAATTAACTCCACTTTTGGAGGAAACTTTATCGATATGCTTCGTTTCCAGTTAGTGATGGAAGTGATAGAAAAAGAAAACCTGGTTGAAAATGCAAGAATAGTAGGTGATTATCTGTTGGAAAGATTAAAAGAATTAGCTCAGAAATATCCTGAAAAAATTTCAAATGCAAGAGGAAGAGGGTTAATGTGTGCTATTGATCTGCCTTCAGGAGAACAAAGAAACCATATGATGAATGAATTGTTCAGGGATGGGTTAATTATTCTGCCGTGCGGTGATCAGTCGCTTCGTTTCAGACCTCATCTGAATGTTACCAGAGAAGAAATTCAGCTGGCCTTAGATAAAATTGAAAACAATATTAATAAAATTTAAAACCAAAGATTTGTAATTGTAAAAAAAACATTGTACATTTAGATACTCAAACGATATAGAATATGGAAAGAAGTACGAGAGTATCGGTTTTTGAAAGTGATAAACCTTCAGAAATCCAGTTAATTAAGTCTAAATTGGATGATGCACAAATTACAAATACCGTCGAAAATAATTACCTGACCTTTACGACAACGCCCACTGCAACGTCGCTGAAAATTATGGTAGATTTAGAAGACGAGAAGAAAGCATTCGATATTATTGATGCCTATCTTCAACAAGTTGAAAACCAATAAAAACAATTTCATAATTTTAAATTTTACTACTTCGAACCGAAAATTAATTTTTAATTAGTTTTCGGTTTTTTAATTCAAATGAAAGAAGGTATCTGAAATTGTAGAAATAAGATCCTGATTCACCGGAATTAAGAAGATCATACCCATTATAATAATTAGAAAATCAAGAGGGAAAGGTTATTAAGGTTTTCAATAATGCATCTTTATTCAACAGAGGCGGGCTTTAGCCCATCACAACAAAAATCATTCAGCCGGCTTCAGCCAAACCCTAAATTACACCATCCATCTCTTCATTTTAAAATAACCAGCAACAATGAATTCAGAGACAAAATTAAGAAAAGCAGAAATTGAAGACAGAGACATCATTTGGGAAATCATTCAGCAGTCTATCGAAAGAAGAAAACAGGATGGAAGCACACAATGGCAGAATGGTTATCCTAATCTTGGAACAGTGGAAAGTGATATTGCAAAAGGATTCGGATATGTGATGACAGTGGATGGCCATATTGCAGTATATGCAGCCTTAATCTTAAATGACGAACCTGCTTACAGTAAGATTGAAGGAGAATGGCTGAGCAACGGAGAATTCGTGGTTGTACACAGAGTGGCTGTAGACAGAAAATTTGCGGGCCAGGGTATGGTAAAAAAACTGTTTGATCATATTGAAGATTTTACCCGATCTCATGGAATTCAAAGTGTAAAAGTAGATACCAACTACGATAATATAGCTATGCTGAAGATCCTTGAAAGCAAAGGGTATTCCTACTGTGGAGAAGTTCTTTTAGCAGATGGAATGAGGAAAGCTTATGAGAAGATTATAATTTAACCCAAAAGTTAAATCCATCTTCATTGAATTTTTAAAAGAAGCCCTATTTATAAACTCTATCATCTTTGTTCGTTTAGTTCTGAACTAATTTATACTTTTGTTCAAATTTTTATATTATGCATAAAAGTATAGAAATTGATGAAAAAATTTTTCAGGATGCCGTAAAATTTTATGGCACCATCTTCAATTTACCCCCTTTAGCTTCAAAAATTTATTCCTACCTTCTTTTCGATTATGAGAAAGTAGGAATTACTTTTGACGAGTTTGTTGAAGTGCTCTCCGCGAGCAAAAGCTCTGTTTCCACCAGTATTTCATTATTATTGAATGCACAGTTGATTGTAGATCACAATAAAATGGATGAAAGGAAACGGTATTTTTTCATCAATGATGATTATAAGAGAATACGGTTTGAAAAAATAGTTCAGAAAATGAAAGACGAATTAAAACTACTAGATGACTTAAACAATTTTAAACAAAATCAGGACGATGGATACAATGAAAGAATAGAAGTTTACAAAGCACTTTTAAATAAAAACATAGAAAATATACAGGAATCTCTTAATAAACTATAAAATGAATAATAAGCTAGTTATACTTTCTATTGCAGCGCTCTCACTGACAGCCTGCAAAAAAGAAGCTCCGAAACAGGGCGGCGCTAAGCCTTATCCTGTGATTTCCGTGGAGACAAAAAATATAGTGGGTTATCAGACATTCCCGGCAACCGTTCAGGGAAGGGTAAACAATGATGTCCGTGCAAAAATACAGGGATATATTACTCAGGTATTGGTAGATGAAGGGCAGTATGTTACGAAGGGACAGCCCTTATTTCGTCTGGAAACCAATATTCTGAATGAAAATGCAGCTGCTTCCAAAGCAGGAATAGGTGCCGCAGAATCTAATATTGCTGCTGCCCAGGCTTCAGTGAATGCTGCACAGGTAGAAGTGAACAAACTTAAACCGCTGGTTCAGAAAAACATCATCAGTAATGTACAGTTACAGACGGCACAGGCCAATCTGGCACAGGCACAGGCACAGCTTCAGCAGGCAAATGCCGCAAAAAGACAGGCTGTTGCCAACTATAAAGGAGTAGAAGCCAATATTGAATATTCTATCATCCGTGCTCCTATTTCAGGAGTGATCGGAAAGCTTCCTTTAAAAGTCGGAAGCTTGGTAGGACCTACTGATCAGACCCCTTTAACAACAATTTCCGATACCTCTCAGGTCTTTGCTTACTTTTCCATGAACGAAAAAGAATACTTTGACTTCCTGGAAAAAGCACCTGGCGCCTCTATGCCTGAAAAGATTAAAAATCTTCCCATGGTAGAACTACAGCTGGCCAACGGAAGCCTTTATCCTGAAAAAGGGAGAATTGAAGCCATTACAGGTCAGATTGATCCGGGTACAGGGACTATTCAGTTCAGAGTAGCTTTCACCAATGCCCAGAAACTTCTGAGCAACGGAAACAGCGGAACCATCAGATTCCCTCAGCACTATGACAATGTTCTGGTTGTGCCGGAAAGTGCAACTTATGAGCAGCAGGGTATTGTTTACGTATATAAGGTAGAAAAAGATACCGCTAAAAATGTTGTAGTGAACGTTATTGACAGAATCGACAATATGGCTCTTATTAAATCAGGAGTTAATAAAGGAGAAACGGTAATTGCTGCGGGTATAGGAGGCTTAAAGCCGGGTACACCTGTGATTCGTAAACCTGTAAAAATGGATAGCCTTGTTCAATCAATAAAACCGAAATTCTAATGATAAAAAACTTTATTAACAGACCGGTTTTATCTACCGTAATCTCAATTCTGATTGTGATTCTCGGTATTTTAGGACTTGTCTCGTTACCGGTTACACAGTATCCGGATATTGCACCGCCTACAGTAAGTGTTACCGCCAATTATACAGGTGCCAACGCAGAAACTGTAATGAAAAGTGTGGTTGTTCCTCTGGAGGAGCAGATCAACGGGGTAGAAGGAATGGATTATATTACTTCTTCTGCAGGAAATGACGGTTCAGCCAATATTCAGGTCTTCTTTAAACAGGGAGTTGATCCGGATATAGCGGCGGTAAACGTACAGAACCGTGTAGCCAGAGCAACACCTTTGCTGCCTTCTGAAGTAACCCGTTCAGGGGTCGTAACCCAGAAACAGCAGACCAGTGCCCTGATGTATATGTCTTTCTACTCTGAAAATAAGGATCTGGATGATGTTTATCTTCAAAACTTTCTGAATATCAATGTTATCCCAAATCTGAAGAGGGTCAATGGTGTAGGGGATGCCAATGTTTTCGGGGGTAAAAACTACTCGATGAGAATCTGGCTGGATCCAGCAAAGATGGCGGCTTATAATGTGACACCTACAGATGTTACCAATGCAATTAATGAGCAGAGTAGAGAAGCAGCAGCAGGTTCTATTGGTCAAAACAGTGGTAGTTCATTTGAATATATCATCAAGTACGTCGGAAAGTTCAATGATAAAGAACAGTATGATAATATCATTATTAAAGCATTGAATGACGGCCAGAACTTAATGCTGAAAGATGTTGCCAAAGTAGAGCTTGCCGGTCAGTCTTACAGCGGAATTGGTGAAAACGGGAACAATCCTTCCATCAGTATGGGGATCTTCCAGACTCCGGGATCCAACGCCCAGGAGATCATCAAGAATATCAAAGCTTATCTGAAATCTGCGGAAAGTACTTTTCCAGAGGGGATTAAATATACCTTTAACTTTGATACCAATGAATTCCTTGAAGCTTCTATTGAAAAAGTAGTGCACACCCTTATTGAAGCCTTTATTCTGGTATTTATTGTAGTATATATCTTCCTTCAGGACTTCAGATCAACCCTGATCCCAGCTATTGCAGTTCCGGTATCTATTGTGGGGGCATTCTTCTTCCTGAATTTATTCGGATACTCATTAAACCTTTTAACCTTATTCGCGTTAGTACTGGCGATTGGTATTGTGGTGGATGATGCTATTGTAGTCGTTGAGGCCGTCCACGCAAAGATGGAACACGGTATTTCCGATGCTAAAAAAGCAACTGTAGAAGCTATGGATGAAATTACAGGAGCAATCATTTCGATTACCCTTGTAATGGCAGCTGTATTTATTCCGGTAACCTTTATCACCGGACCTACTGGAGTATTCTATCAGCAGTTTGGGGTTACGCTTATTGTAGCGATCATTATTTCTGCGGTAAATGCATTGACGTTAAGCCCGGTTTTATGTTCATTATTCCTGAAGCCTCACGCAGAGCATCATGAGAAATATCAAAGCATGAATTTTATGCAGAAGTTTTTCTATAAATTCAATATTGCTTTCAAAACAGCTACAGAACGTTATGGAAGAGGATTTGTATTCCTGTTGAGGCATAAATGGGTAACCCTGGTTATTTTTGCTGTTACAGGAGGTATTTTATTCTGGGCGAGCAGCAGCATGAAGAAAGGATTTGTACCTACTGAAGACAGAGGAATTATCTTTACCGATGTACAGCTTCCTCCGGGAGCTTCCATGGAAAGAACCTACAATGCTCTGAAAACGCTTCAGGCTAACGCTATGAAAGTGCCGGGAGTTCAGAATGTAACGATTTCCACCGGTAGAGGATTCTTATCCGGAAACGGTAGCAACAATGGTCTTGCTTTCGTTAAACTGAAACCATTTGAAGAGCGTAAAAAAGACGGCCAGACCTCTGAAGATATTACCAAAAAACTATTTGGAATTGCAGGATCGGTACCGGATGCCAAAGTTGTATTCTTCCAGCCGCCGAGTGTTCCTGGATTCGGGAGTAGTGCCGGATTTGAGATGGTACTGCTGGATAAATCCGGTGGTGAATATGCCGATCTGGATAATAAAACCAATGAATTCATCGGTAAGCTGATGGAGAGACCGGAAATTGAATTTGCCCAGACTTCATTCAATACAAAATATCCGCAGTATCAGATGGAGATTAATGTTCCTCTGACCAAGCAGCTTGGAGTTTCCGTAAGTGATATCCTGGCAACGATGCAGGGATATATCGGAGGGGTCTATACAGCTGATTTCACGAAATACGGGAAACAGTTCAGGGTAATGGTTCAGGCCCTTCCTGAAAACAGAAAGAACATTGAAAACCTGAATGAATTATATGTAAGAACCGGTTCCGGTGTAATGTCCCCGATTTCTCAGTTCGTAACGCTTAAAAAAGCATACGGGCCGCAATCGGTAAGCCGTTATAACCTGTTTACATCAGTGAAGATTACAGGAGCGAACTCTGCAGGATACAGCTCCGGGGATGCCATTGCTGCCGTACAGCAGGTTGCCGGAGAAACATTGAATCAGAATTATGGAGTAGAATTTACCGGATTATCCAGAGAGGAATTGGCTTCCGGTTCTCAGACGCTTCTGATCTTTGCGTTAAGTCTGATCTTCGTTTACTTTATCCTTTCTGCTCAGTATGAAAGTTATATCCTTCCATTGATCGTTGTGATTTCCCTTCCTTTAGGAGTAATGGGAGCTTACTTCGGCCAGAAAATCATGGGCTTGGAAAATAATATCTACTTCCAGATTGCCCTGATCATGCTCGTCGGATTATTGGCGAAAAATGCAATTCTTATTGTAGAATTTGCCGTTCAGAGAAGACATCATGGAGAGACCATTGTTATGTCTGCCATTAATGCGGCAAAAGCCAGATTAAGACCAATCCTGATGACATCATTTGCCTTTATCTTCGGATTATTGCCATTGGTGCTTGCAAGCGGAATTGGTGCAGTGGGGAACAGATCCATTGCAACGGGTGCAGCGATCGGGCTTTTAATAGGTACTATCTTAGGATTATTTGTAATTCCGGTACTGTATGTGATCTTTGAGACACTTCAGGAAAAAATCAAACCAATCAAGAGAGAAGACATTAACTTAGCAGAATAAAAATTAAAAATTTGAGGTTTGAAGTCAGATTCCAATATTAAAATCTAACTTCTAACCTCTGATTTCTAACTTCTAATTTTATATAATGAAGAGTTTATTAAACATTATAAAAGGAATAACTTTTTCAGCGGTTATACTAGGAGCCATTACGTCCTGTATGGCCAGGAAGGAGTACGAGAGACCGAAGAATGTTGTGGACGAAAAGCTTTTCCGTACAGATATGCTTCCTTCAGACAGTACTACAATTGCGAATGTTTCATGGAAAGAAATTTTCACAGATCCTATACTTCAGGGACATATTTCCAAAGCTTTGGAAAACAATCTGGATATCAGAATAGCCCTTCAGAGCATTGGTTCTGCGGAAGCGTATTTAAAGCAGAGTAAGGCAGCCTATCAGCCTACGCTTTCAGTAGGTCCCAATTATACGTTCCAAACCCAGTCGATCAATACCCAGTTTGGACAGATCATCGGAGAAAGACGTTATATCAACCAGTTTGACATTACCGCCAGCATTGGCTGGGAAGCAGATCTTTGGGGAAAACTGAAAGCACAGGAAAAAGCACAGCTTGCCACATATTTAGGAACTGTAGCAGCCCATAAAGCCGTTAAAAGCGACTTGGTGGCATCTGTTGCGTCTGCTTATTATCAGCTGCTGACTTTTGATGCACAAAAAAGAATTATTACAGAAACCATTGCTGTAAGAGAAAGAAACCTGGAGACGACCAAAGCGTTAAAAGCCTCTGGAAATCTGACAGAAGTTGCTGTACAACAAAGTGAAGCGCTGGTATTAAATGCAAAATCTTTATTGATTGATATTGATACCCAGATCCAGCTTCTTGAAAACACAATGAGTCTTCTGATGGGAGAACCTTCTCATTCTATTGAAAGATCTACTCTGGAAAGCCAGAAACTTCCGATTGATGTGAAATTAGGATACCCCGTACAGCTTCTTGCCAATCGTCCGGATGTGATGAGAGCAGAGTATAACCTGATGAATGCTTTTGAATTGACGAATGCTGCAAAAGCACAGTTTTATCCTACTTTGAAGCTTACCGGGAGTGGTGGACTGCAATCGGTGGACCTTGACCACCTGTTCAGTGTAAACTCTCTTTTCGCTAATGTTGTAGCAGGTCTGGCACAGCCTATTCTGAATAAAAGACAGATCAAAACAAATTATGACGTAAGCCTTGCCAACCAGGAAACAGCTTACCTGAACTTCAGAAAAACAGTGCTTACTGCCGGAAAAGAAGTTTCTGACGCTATCAGGGTATTTTCAGTACAGGATTCTTTCATAGAATTAAAGCAGAAAGAGCTGGAAGCCTACAAAAAATCAGTAGATTATTCCCAGGAATTGGTGAACTATGGTATGGCTAACTATCTTGAAGTATTGAATGCCAGTGTCAATTCATTGAATGCAGAATTGAATATTTCAAATGCAGAATACAACAAAATGAAAGCGGGTATAGAACTTTATCAGGCTCTTGGAGGAGGCTGGAAGTAAATATTTTTGCTTAAAATAAATTAAAACGTATGTCAGTAATGGCATACGTTTTTTTGTTTCCCGCAGAATTCTAAATTGTATTGAATTGATTGGGATAATTGGAACAGCTAATACAGATTTAATTCTTTAAGTTTAGTTAAAAAATTGATAAAATCAGGTTTTTGTTTGTATATATGTAGTTAACTACGTAGTTTTAATTTGTAAAAATTATATGTTATGGCTCTAGAAATTCAACAGATAGGAAATTTATATTCAGAACAGGTTATAGATCTCATCCTGAATATCCAGCAGAAAGAGTTTAATATTCCGATTACGATAGAAGACCAGCCAGATCTTACCCAGATCGAAAGCTTTTACAGGGAAGCTGGCGGAAACTTTTGGGGAGCTTTTGCAGAGGGAGAGTTGGTTGGTTCCATCGCTTTGGTTAAATTTGATGAAAAGGCGGGAGCAGTGAGAAAAATGTTTGTAAAAAAAGAATTCAGAGGAAAAGAACTGAATATTGCACAGCATTTACTGGAAGTCCTGATCCGTTTCTGCCGGGAAAACAAAATAGATACTATTTACCTTGGAACCATTGATGTTCTGAAAGCAGCCATGCGCTTTTATGAACGTAACCATTTCAATCAGATCGAAAAACAAAAGCTGCCGGTACGTTTTCCGTTAATGAGCGCAGACAATGTATTTTATTATTTAAACCTTAATACAGCAATATGAATATAATAGACGAATCAGGTATTCTTGCCATATCTACAAGACTTCAGCGGCTTAGTGAACAGCTGAGAAAAGATGGCGCTCTGATCTATAAAGCCTTCGGTATCGACTTTGAGCCTAAATGGTTTCCTGTGATATTTACACTGCATCACAAAAAAAGACTTGGTGTTGTGGAAATTGCGAATGAAATCGGGTATACCCATCCTTCCACCATCAGCCTGCTCAAAGAATTGGAAAAGCAGAAACTGATCGTCTCTAAAAAAGACAAGCAGGACGAACGCA
This sequence comes from Chryseobacterium indologenes, assembly GCF_001295265.1. Classification (GTDB taxonomy): domain Bacteria; phylum Bacteroidota; class Bacteroidia; order Flavobacteriales; family Weeksellaceae; genus Chryseobacterium; species Chryseobacterium indologenes_A. Next base: position 209,032 of record NZ_LJOD01000006.1, read on the forward strand.
GAAGACTCATTGAACTGGCCCCAAAAGGAAGTGAACTGATTGAAAAAATGAAACCGGTATGGGAGCTGATGTCCAAAGTGCTGGGTGAAATTGCAGACAATGAAAATCACCTGCTCACGGCCATTAACGAAGCAGAGGAGAAAATCGCGCAACAATCATTTTATCAAAGGGCAATGTATAATAAAAGCAAGCTGTAGCAAATTGTGCAGCCTTTTTGGTTTACCAATTAACTTTATATATTTTTTCTGAAACAAGGGTAAAACACAGTATATTTTTGGATACTTGAGAAATTAACTCCTGTTCTTGCATAAACTTTTTATGTTGAGTGCATTAACGTGATCCCTTGGTCTTTCTCAGATCTGTAGGTCTCGACTGTGTAAATTCATGAAAAGTATCACTAAACGAGCTGATAGAGCTGTAGCCTACATCATCCGCAATTTCATTGATGGATTTATCAGTATTAAGAAGCAGTTCAATAGCTTTGATAATCCTCAATGTTTTCAGATACTGGAGAAAAGAAATATCCATATCAGCCTTAAAGAGGCGTGAAAGCGTGCGTTCACTAAGCCCGAATTTTTCACTGATGCTGGCCAGACTGTGCTTTCCTTCTATATTTTGTTCCAGATACGAAACAATTTTCATCATCTGTTTGTTCTGCGTAGCGGGAAGAATGATTGGTAAAGGCTGCTGATGGGTTTTGGGAAGTATTTTTTTTAAAGCCACTAAAAATTCGAAGTTCTCATCTGCAGCGGTCACGTGCCGTTCATCCCAGATTTCAGTGTACTTGATCATCTGTATGAGTAATTCGGAAGCCGGGTATATTCCCAATCTGTTAAAGAAAGGATCAGAGAGATCATCATGGGCATAAAAATATAATGATCTCAGTACCGTTGCAGAATGCCCGATCTGAAGAATATGTTCCATTCCCTGGGGAATCCAGAAAAAGTGCCTGGCGGGAACCACATAAGTACGGTTATCTATGGTGATATAAGCAATACCGCCTTCCACATAGCTCAGCTGTCCCTTTGTATGTTTGTGAAAAGGAATGAGTTTCTCTGATTTTTCGTGCATAACAAACACACTGTCATCATGTTTGTCGATATCCGGGAGCGCCGCAATTAATCCCATAAAATAGTTGTCAATGAATGGATAGGCAAAGATAATAATTTGGCCGGAATCATGTAAAACTTGACTATTTTAGATAAAAATAATCTCGGAAGAGCCAATAAATTTGCAGTGCAATAATTCGAAAAATCAGATGAAAATCTACCTCACCGGACTGCTGATCCTTGGAAGTTCCCACATTGCAACAGCACAGACAGGCAGTCCAGTCAATGACACAGTACGGCTTAGTTTAAAAGAAGCATGGCTGAAAGCCGAAGACAACAGCCGCCACATCAGAATCAGAAATATAGAAACAGAAATAGCGGATGCTGAACTGAAGGATGCCAAAAGAGAACGCCTCCCGGAAATTGAAATTAAAGGTTCCGCAGAAAAAGCCTCCAACATCCCAATCTATGAAAACGGCTTGTTTTCCAGACCAACCCAGCACGAAGTAATTCATACCCTCTACAGAGCCGGAGCAGATTTCTACCTGAATATCTATAAAGGGAACAAGCTGAACCTTAAGATCAAAGAAGAAGGAACATTGCAGAAGATCAAAGAAATCCGGAAAGATCAGGCTGTTTCCGATATTCACTATAAAACAGCTACCCTTTACCTTGAGCTTCAGAAAACAATGATATTCCGGGATCTGGTCACACAGGATATTGCCGACCAAAAGGCACAGCTGAAAGAGATAAAGTCCCTGTATAAAAACGGAGTAGTTCTGAAAAGTGACCTTCTGCGCGTAGAACTGGAACTTTCCCGCCGTGAAATGGCCCTTATCACCATTAAAAATGATATTCTCATCGCTACCCAGAAGCTGAATATTATTTTAGGCCTTCCAGATGAGCAGACTATTATTCCTGAAGCTCCTTTTAATCAATGGGAAGAAAATATTACCTATGAAGAATATGTAAAAAGAGCTTTGAAACATTCTTTTGATTACCATATTTCAGAACAGCAGGCGGAACTGAGCATGCTAAAACTCAAACAGGTAAAAGCCAATGTAAACCCGAAAGTTGGCCTGTATGGAGAGTTCTACTATGCCAATCCGCAGATATTTCTATATCCTTATAATCCATACTGGTATTCATTAGGGATAGTGGGTATAAAAGCTTCATTCTCCCTGTCCTCACTGTATCATAATCCTCAAAAGGTAAAAGCAGCCAGGCTGGAATTTGAAAAAGAGGAAGAAGCGCATAAAGATACAGAGGATAAGATACGCCAGCAGGTTAAGGAAGCTTATCTGAGATATGAGGAAGCCCTTGAACAGATTAAAGTAGCAGAAGCTAACGTGGTTCAGGCTAAAGAAAATGCGAGAATTATTAAAAACACCTACTTCAGCCAGACCTCCCTGGTGACGGATCTTCTTGATGCAGATATTCAGCTGCTTCAGACAAAATTTGAACTGGAAGCCGCTAAAATTACAGCACAGAACAATTATTATTCATTACAAAATATCATAGGGACCTTATAATACAATGAAAAAAAAATACACGCCTACAGACAGGCTCATTACCAGAATTACAGGATGGATAGCTGCTTTTATTGTGGCCGCACTCGCCGTTTGGGGCATGATCAGCCTTTTTAATTTTTATCAATATGAACAAACCAATGATGCTCAGGTTCAGGAATATGTAAATCCTGTTATTTCAAGAGCCGGGGGCTTCATTGTTGATGTCAAATTTGAGGAAAACCAGGAAGTAAAAAAAGGAGACACTCTTCTGGTAATTGACAACCGTGAATATAAGCTGCAACAGGAACAGACCCAGGCGGCTATTCAGAAAGCCCGTGCAGAGCTGAAGGTACTGGAAAGCAATACCCATACAACAGAAAAAGAAGCAGCTTCCGCTCTGGCGCAGGTAGAAGCCAGTAAAGCCAAGGTCTGGAAACAGGAACTTGATTATAAACGGTATCAGGATCTTTACAATGAAGAATCTGCAACAAGACAACGTCTTGAAGACATTAAAGCCGGACTGGACGTTAATAAAAGTGATTATAAATCTTCGCAGGATAATTATGCTGCTTCCCGATCTAAAATAAATGATATTCAGGCCGAAAAAACAGTGGTGCGGGCAGAAATAGCCAAACTGGAAGCGCTGCTGGACCGCCATAAGCTTGATGTAAGCTATACCGTAATTACAGCTCCTTACAACGGAAGGATGGGCAGACGAACCGTGGAAGCGGGGCAGATGATTGATGCAGGAGAAACCCTTGCGTTCATCGTAAATAATGAAACCGATAAATGGGTGGTTGCCAATTATAAAGAGACACAGATCAGGAATATGCATATCGGGGATCATGTGAAAATTGTAGCAGATTCTTATCCCGACCAGAAGTTTCAGGGAACCATTATTTCTCTGTCTCCGGCCACAGGTTCCAGCTTTTCCCTGCTGCCTCCGGATAATTCTACTGGGAACTATGTGAAAATTGTACAACGTATTCCGGTAAGGATCAGAATAGACGGAAGGAGAAAGGATATAGAAGTTCTTAAAGTGGGAATGAACGTTAATGTATATGCCCGGAAAAAACGTTTCAATGGTTAGAAAAGTTCCTTTTTTTAAAAGTCGGATTCCCGAATGGCTTGTTAAGATCATTCTTTTCCTGATGACCCTTCCCGGAATTACCATATTTTTCCTTCCTCTGGCGAATGTAAATGCTGCGGCGGGGTATTATGGCTGTGAGCCCGCTGATATTCAGTTTTCAGTAGCTTTGTTTTATGCCGGATATGTCGGATTTTACAGTCTGGAAAGAAGATTTTTCAGTTTTCTTGCCGCTAATGAGTATTTCCTTTTATTTATGACCCTGCAAATCACAGCCTGCCTTATCTGTTATTTTACAAGGGAAATTTATATTCTCTTTCCTGTACGTTTTATTCAGGGTATGCTGTTTGCCTGTAATGTTAACTTGTCGCTGACCTTAATTTTTACACGATTGAGCAGTGAAAGAGGACGGGAGATCAGCTTTTCTGTGTTTTTTGGAATTCTCATCTGTGCCCTGCCTTTCAATAACCTGATTACGGCTAACCTCATCGATTCCTATAATTTTAATATTATTTACAAGGGAGCTATATTCTTATACGTACCGGGATTTATTTTTCTGGCTGTTGCTATGAGTCATTACCGGATTAATGCAAGATTTCCATTGTACAAGCTTGATTGGGAAAGTTTCGCGCTTTACAGTGCAATGCTGGTGCTCATCGGCTATATCATGATTTTCGGGCAGGAATACTACTGGCTGGAAGATAAACGTATTTTGGGAAGTGTAATAGCCATTGCCGTTCTGTCGGTTTTATCGGTATTTCGTCATAATGCTATGAAAAGACCTTATATTGATCTGCGTGTTTTCAGATACCGCAATTTTAAAGTGGGGCTTGTGATTCTTTTTGTGATGTACATCTGCCGTTTTGCATCGGGAATTACCAATAATTACTTTATTTCTGTACTTCATTTTGATCCTTTTTACCTTTCCTATATCAATGTTTTTAATATTATAGGCCTGGTTACGGGAGTTATTATTGCGTGCTGTATGGTGCTTCAGAAGAAAAACATACGTTATATCTGGGGACCGGGTTTCCTGCTGCTCCTGATATTTCATGTGGTGATGTATTTTTCATTTGATGTACAGGCAGATGAGTTCAACTATTATATTCCGTTATTTATTCAGGGGTTAGGAGTAGGGTTGATTATGGTTCCTACCATCATTTTCATTATTTCTTCAGTTCCTGCATCCATCGGGCCATCAGCAGCTGCTACAGCGCTTGCCATCAGATATCTGGGATTCTGTGTAAGCATTGCACTGATCAATTTTTTTGAGCTTTTTGAAAAAAGCAGGCACTATAATGCTTTTCAGGATCATCTCAGTGTAATAGACCCTGCTGTAAAGAACTTTATTCACAGCCAGACGGTAAAACTCAACAGCAAAGGAATGCCTGAGGACCATGCGTTGAAAGGAGCGGATAAACTATTGGCAGCAAGGATGAACGTACAAAACCAGGTACGTTTTGCTATGGATTATTATGAAATGATAGTCTGGATTCTTTTCGTATCGCTGCTATTGATACTTCTTTTTCCTTATCTGAACCGTACAGCGCTTTACCTGAAATCTAAACGTCTGTCACCGGCATAGCTAATTACTCTTTCTTATAATTTGTAATACAGATGGCAATGAATACAATAATCAGAGTGGAAGAGGATTTTGAGTGAAATAATATATTGTCTGGAAAAATAAAACAGGCCATAAAAAATATAGATGGCTGTAATCCATGAAATTAGACTTTTGGAGCCAATAATGATTTATATTTTTAAGAAAATAATTTGATAAAATATTTGCATATATCATTTAAATACTTACTTTTGTACCGCTTAAACAAGGGGGATTGGCGCAGTTGGCTAGCGCGTTTGACTGGCAGTCAAAAGGTCACGGGTTCGAATCCCGTATTCTCCACATTGACAAAGCCCTTCCCACAAGGGCTTTTTTCAGAATTATACTTTTTGGAAGCGTATTAATCAGTAACAAAAACAGTAACAAAATTAATACGTATGAAAAACCTTAATTTCGGATGCAAAAGATCCGATTTCCTTGTGACCAATTCAAAAGATGATTGGTTCGTTCAATGTCGCTTTTACGAACCAGATCGGGAAAAACCATTTACCTACCGGCGAAGACTAAACAGGTTTAAAGATGAAAAAGAACGTAAGCAAATTGAAAAACTGCTTCTAAAGCAGATGACAGTTTTGCTTGATGAGAAAGATTATAATCCTAGAACAAAACAATTCATGTTTGAAGAAGAAGAGTTGAATCCAAATCTATCATTGAGCGAAGCATTAGAGAAAGCGCTGGAAAGAAAAACTTATACACCGGAACATGTAAAAGTTGTTGTATCTGCATTAAATCGATTTAAGTTGAACTTGACAAAATTGGAATTGGATTACCTTAAAATCAAAGATGTTGAGCTGATCCATGTGAAAAAAATTCTCGAAGCCTGCAGCCTGTCAAACTATAGTTATAATCAGTACAAAAAAATGCTGTCATCTCTTTTTACAGATCTGGTTGATGAATCCTGCTTGAAAGTAAACCCTTGTACCGGGATTAAATCAAAAAAGCATATTGTAGAGAAAAAGGAAATATTCACGGATAAAGAACTTGAAAGAATTGCTGAAAGAATTCTAAAAGATGCTCCATTGTTTTATAACTTTTATCAGATCTTTTATATGTCCGGATGCAGGATACCAGAAATGATCGGATTAAAAGCCAAAGATGTTAATTTAGAAAAGCAGGAATATACTATTTTACTAAAAAAAGGAGATTTATATGTTCGAGAAAAAAGAGCTATCGTTCCTGATGCAATGGAGTTTTGGACGCGACAAATGAAAAAAGTGAAAGACGATCAATATATTTTTTCTTATGGCTTTATTCCAGGGGACACATTGTTAACAAGGGATTATGTTTATAAATTCTGGAAGAAAAAAATAAGAATTGGTACAATTTACAAGTTAAAGTACACATGGCTGGATAAGGTTGAAGAGGCTCATTATAGCGCACAAATCATGGCCGGGCACCGTGATGATAGAACAACATCAATTTACACAGTAGGGCGTGAAAAAAGGAGATTAGAAGCTCAGAAGCAAATTAAAATCAAAATGTTTTAATAGCAGGGACTATAAGTAGTCCCTTTTTTATTACCTTATGGGAAACCGTATTCCTAATTATGTAAATAAATGTATATTTGTCTATAACTAATAAGAATGATAATAAAATTAATTTGGAGCTTAAATCCTCCTAAAGAGAGTGTGTTTCAAACCCTTTCAAAATTACCACAAAATGAGCAATGAATTAAAAATTAGGATCGTTAGGGATTCTCAAGGTAATGATCTTGATCTAAACAGGATTAGCATTGAGGCGGCAGATGCTTTAAATATATTTATAGATTCTCTTTCTAGTTTTGCCAAAACATATGATGATACTTCTGGTATTAAAATGCGCCTGGACAATGGATCTGTTACAGCTTGTTTGGTGCTGCCTGACGACGGCGCAAATATAGCGGATGAAATAGAGGAAATAATGATGAATAGGTCACAGAATAATGAAAGGATTAAGCCTCTAAAAACAATTCAAGATAAAATTCAACAAAACGGTTCAGTATACGAAGTTTATCTTAAAAAAAATAGCGCTCAGGAAATAAATGTAACAAATTACTTTAAAGGAGATAAGTTTCAGACAAGGAGACAGCAATTAAATAGAGTATATGCAATAGAATTTATTAAAGGTAATCTCTATGCAATTGGAGGAAAAAAGAATCCTAATGTTCATATTGAAGATTTAGAGAGTAATACTACGTCTAAAATTTCTTGCTCTGTTGAGGCTGCAAAAGTTCTTAATAAAGGATTATATGAAGAAATGTACTTTTCAACAATTAGGACAGAATCCGAGCAGGGTATTTCTCATAGTTATGTTGATAATTACTCAAGTCTTGAAGATTTTCAGAATTTCAAAACACTACATGAAACCTTATTAAGCACAGATAGTATTGAAAAATACGATATTATTTATGATTATATTTTAGAAGTCGTAAATAATGAAGATAGATCTAATGAGGAAATTATTAAATTAATGACTTTGTACAACAATAAATTTAGTGAGAAAGGAATTGTCCGAACAATACTCATGACCCTAAAGCCAATAATTGAAAGAGAGACAGGGTTAATACCGCATTATCAAAGTTTAGTAGAAACATTTAGGTCAAGAAGTAAAACTGGGAAGATATGAGTTTAGATTTAGAAAATCAGTTAGTAAAATACAATGAAAGAAATCTTCCAAACACCTTTGTTTCATTAGCAGTTACTTTAGGTGATAGCAATATACCTGAACATGCAGTAATATTAATACGATATCGAACAGTTGACTATATCTTTCATTTTCCTGGAGCAGATCCTCCATTAATAGAAAACATTACTTCTAGAGTTGATCCAGTTTTATTTTACAAAATTCTTGACAATTTTGATACGGAGGACGATTCTGATGTTGGAGCTTTTTTAAGACAATGTCAAAGAATATGTAACGAAACAGATATAACTTATGGATTTATATTCGATGCATCTACATATGGGGAAGACGGAAGGTATTTGAGCCTTTCCGGGCTACCCGAGATTGCAAGTTGTGTCGGGTTTTGTGTAAATGTCATTTCTAAATACGTTATTGATTTTTCCAGCACATATTTTAATCTCGATGATTGGGATGATAGCGGAATAGAAGGTCGTATCGCATTTTTTGACCAATGGGCACAGGAGGAAGTAATAAAAAAATACCCATCAGTTGATTGGAGCTTGTATAATGCATTCAAAAAAAGGATTACCCCATTAGAGTACCTGTGTTCAGGCTTCTGCAGTGTTTACCCAATTACAAAACAAACTATAGAAAATATTAAACCATATGTAGAAAGAGAAATAGCAAGAAAATTGGCTTAAAAATATAAATACATGTTAAGATTATGCCCCGTATTCCGGGGCTTTTTTATATAAGAACGATTTTTACTTTCAATCCCAATTCCTTGGCAATGTTAATCATGCTCAAAGTTCCTTTGCTTTTACTGTCCCAGAAAGCTATAAGCGCGTCAGCATATTCTGCCATTTCCCTGTTGCGAATCGGGCCTGCTTTTGGACCTAAATCCCAATTAGCAGGAAAACGGGAAATATTGTAGCCATTCTCTACAGCATATCTTTCCCCTAAAAGATCAGCTCCCCGGGCGCCTCCAGAAATTATTTCAATTTCCTGATAGTTCTGCAAATAATAATCACACCTCTCCTTCAAGAAAGAATAGTCCTCAAATGTTCGGGTTCCGGCAATGATTACTTTGAACATATTTATTAAAGTATAACTTTAGATAAAAAATATAAATTGTTGTTAAATAGTTGTTGGAATATTCGTTCCTCGTTTTTATATTTGTACCGTCAATACTTCATGCTTACTAAATAGCTATAAACTTTACGAACATAAAAAAGCCACTTTAAGGGTTTACACTGCGACATGTATGATGTATTGACACCCCTTATTGTGGCTTTATTTTTTTAGACAATGACAAATATAACAAATTTTGGTGGAAAAATCGGAAATGAATTAATTAGAATTTCCGAACAAAATGGGAAACAGGCTGTATCAGCCAGAGAGCTGTATGAATTTTTAGGTTATGATCTTAAAAACTGGAAAAGATGGTACCTGAAAAATATAGTTGAAAATCAATTTGCAGTAGAAAATGAAGATTATCAAACGTTCGTCATTGAGAGGAACGGTAACGAAACGCTAGATTTTGCCCTGTCCATTGATCTTTCAAAAAAAATATCAATGATGGCAAAGACTGTTAAGGGTGAAGAGGCAAGAGATTATTTTATCAACTGTGAGAATAATTACAAAAATTCAATTCAGATTTTCCAAAATGATCCCTTCATCCAATTACGGATGAATCAAATTCAGCAGCAGCAACAGATTGTACAATTGGAGACAAAAGTTCAAGAAATAGAAGCAAAGACAACGACAAGACCAGATTATTTTTCAGTTATGGGATATGCTATTCTCAACAAAATTACTGTCGGACTAACATTAGCATCAACCATAGGAAGAAAAGCGGCAGCGATTTGCCGGAAAAACAATTTGCCAACAGACGAAGTTCCGGACCCAAGATTTGGAAAAGTCAAACTTTACCCTCGCAATGTCTTGGAAGATGTTTTTAATCAAACAGTATTCGCATAAAATAGAGCTCCAGTAATTGGAGCTTTTTTATTTCTTTCTTATTCCTAGATAATCAAACTAAGTTATTTCCTTGCCTTTATTGTACTCTTTTTTTTGAAAGTGGTAGGCATTGTTGTATTCAAACTGGAATGTATTCGATTTTGTAAACTGTCTATAGTAATAGTCGTAAGACCTTATATCTCGTATTTCTGAAGGCAGAGCAGATATAAGGTCTTTTAAATTACTGTCGCAGCCAATCACCTCATTATTTTTTATTACAAAAAACAGCTTGCTAACATTTTGATTCATAAGGATATTTTTATAATGCAAATATACATTTAAATATTTGTAAAACAAGCGAAATTTTTCACCTTGAAAATCAAATAGTTACAAATAATCGTAAGAATAATTGTAATTATATTTGCATAATACAAATAAACGTATGTATATTTGTAACATCAAAACGAAACAATAATAACAAATAAATAATACCATTATGAAAACAGTAGCTAACACAGACAAAATGTTTATGATCGAAGTAACTAACATTGCAATGCCTCAGGCTGATGACGCAAATTTTGATGTAGAGGGTGTTATACATGAAAGAAAATTTTTCGAAACTGAAAAAGAAGCAAAAAAATACTTCAATAAGATAGTTAAAGAGAATGACATGAGAGTAATAAGAAATATGGCCCGTGGTAATCACAAAGAACTTTATTTAACGCCTGTACAGCCTTCTTACGCTGAGAAATTCAAATAAGTACAATGAACCTGGGTAAGTTCAAAAAAGGCCCTTAATTAACCTTACATATATTATACCATGAAAAACACCATGCCGACATTAAAACCAAGAAAACAAGCAAAAGAAAGAGAAATATATTTCATGCAGGCCGTGGCCCTTACGAATTACGCTAAGCTCTGCAACAAATTAAAAGAAGTGCCGAATCTTGATGTAATACATACGCTGGCCAATAGCGAAGACATAAAGAAGTTAATAAAATCAAATAATCTATTCATTTCACAATTTGAACAATCAGCGGGGTAAAGCCCGCTTTTGGTGGTAAAAGACAAAAAAAATACAGCAATATGAAAACTTCAAATACCTTCAGAAAAACAGTAATGCTGCGAGCATATCACATAATGCAAGAAACTGGCAAAGAGTGGGCAGAATGCTTGCGTAAAGCTTGGCAGTTATACCGAATAAATAAAGAGATGCACCAAGGCGAAGTAACATTTTATTTCGAGAAAAAAGACGGTTCTATAAGAAAAGCGATCGGCACGTTAAAAATTGACTACGAATTTAAAACACAAAGCCAGCCGAGTACTTCTACCTTTTCATATTTTGATGTAGATATAAATGATTGGCGTTGCTTTAAAATAGCTAATTTTATCGGCCTTGCTACTGTAGATCACTTCATGCCATTAATGACCGAATTGCCTACCGGCAGCAACTATATTAAGCCTAAGGCTCAGAACCTAAGAAACAGAAGACAAAAACTAATAAGCAAATAAATATGAAAACTAAAAAAAGACCCTCAACAGTTCAAAGACGCAGAATGAAAATCGTTACAACGCCTAAGGCGTTAATAACTAAAACAGAAGAAAATGAGCAGGTAAAACCTCTCTTTTTGATCATGCAAAAGAAATATTTTGACCAGATCGAAAAAGGCGAGAAAATCGAAGAGTATAGAGACGACACATCATTTTACCGATCAAGACTACTAAATAAGGCGCAAACCGCATTTAAAAGATATAACACGGTTATTCTGCAAGAGGGTTACCACAAAGGGGCCAGAAGAATGATTATCGAAGTAAAGCAAGTAACATTGAACAATTATTTTACTATTCACCTGGGCAAGATACTTGATCGGCAAAATTTCTAAGCATAATCAAAATAAGAAAATTAACCACTCTAATTATTTGAGTGGTTTTTTTGTGGTTTAAAAATCAAATATGTATAAAGCAATGCTTTAGTTGTTGTTTGTATATATCAATAAGTCAATGTAATAAATAATTTTGTTATAAGATGATTACGGCCGAATTAAGAAGCAAATACAAAGGCAGAAGCATTGAGAGCCTTATTGATACTTTACAGAAGCTTGTAAACGCTAAAGTTCGTAAGAGAGACAGTAAAGACGGGTATTTTATCTGCATTTCGTGCGATGAAATGAAGCCAGTACAACAGATGAATGCCGGGCATTATTTTGCCAAAGAATTTTATAAGTCGGTACGGTTTGATCTCGATAATATGCACGGGCAATGCGTAAGATGTAACAAGTATTTAAGCGCGAATTTGATACCGTATAGGTCGAATTTACTTTTAAAGATAGGTGAGCATCGTTTACGTCAATTAGAACAAAAAGCAGCCTTAAAAAACTTCAAATTCAGTCGTGACTTTTTGATTGAACAAATAGAAAAATATAAACATGAAAAATACTAAAGAACTGTATTTGGTTCTGACCAAAAAAAACTTTGTTGATATTCTTAAAGGTGTCAAAAAAGAAGAGTACCGAGCATTCTCAGATTATTATATCGAACGCCTGGGTGAAGTTGATGCAGATGGTGAGTTAATCGGGACAGTTGTACCTGAAGCTATTCGCTTTCAGATGGGATATAGCAAAAATGCACCCCAGATGGTTGTCCAGTGTAAAGATGTTCTTATTGATGTTGATAAAGATGTCAAAGAAGGCGAAGACCTGACAACCGAGAACAGCAATTTCGCCTTAATTCTAGGTGCTGTACTCGAGAGTTCCAACTGTGAAAAATTAATTGTTTAACCTTAAATACGATTGCAATGTCAGAAGCTACAGCAAGAAGAGCAAGAAGAGCGGTAAGTCGATCTTTCGCCAGAATTGCGCCAAGAGTAATTAGACGTAGAGGATAATGGATTTATCAGCTACATTAAGCAGTATCATTTCCCTGTCAAAAAAACATGACAGGGTGATACTCTTTCATTCTGGGGCGGGAAAGGATAGCATTGCGCTGCTTAACATGATGGCGCCTCATTTCCGAGAAATCGTCTGTGTTTACATGTACATGGTTAAAGATCTGGAACACATAAACCGGTATATACATTGGGCAGAAAAGAAATATCCGAATTGTCGTTTTATCCAAACTCCACACTATGCACATTACAATAACAAGAAACATGGGGCCTTCGGAGCTGAACCGGTGAAATACGCAGAGTGGAATGTTTCAAAGATCAACGAAAAAGTAAAGGAAGAGACTGGCATTGAATGGGCGGTACTTGGGTTCAAGAAAAACGATTCTCTTAATCGTAGATTGATGTTGAATTCCTATCCTGATAGTATGACAAGTGAATCCGGCCAGAAGCTTTACCCGTTGGCGGATTGGAGCAATAAGCAAGTACTGGCATATATTAAGAAAAACCGATTGATTGAGCCAATAAAATATGGGAATACCGGAAACGTACGCAGTCAGGGTACTGATGTCACAGACCTGTCTTTTCTGCTTTGGTGTAAACAACATTATCCAGGTGATCTGAAAAAGATCATTGAAGAATTCCCGGACGTGGAAAGAATCCTATTCGAGTATAACCATTCACAAAAACAACGTGCATAATAAAGTAAAACAGAGTGAGACAATTATCCTGAAGCGTTCAGAGATAACACCAGCGGACTACAACCCTCGTACTATTACTGAGGATGCGAGAAAAGCTTTAAAGAAAAGCATCAAAGAGAATGGTATTATAGGTGGTATGGTTTGGAATAAGCAAACTGGGAACCTCGTATCTGGGCATCAAAAGCTAAGTATTGCTGATGAAGTGAATAAGTACGAAGCTGGAAATGATTATGATATCAAAGTAGAGGTGATTGATGTGGACCTGAAGAAAGAGAAGGAATTGAATATTTTCTTCAACTCGAAAGCTGTTCAGGGCGAAATGGATTATAAAAAGCTTGCTCAGATATTTCCGGATATCGACGCTTCTCTGGCCGGTCTCGATGATGTAGATATTTCCATGATTGAAATTGAGCTACCAAACACAGATGACATTGAGATACCGAGCTTTGAGCCTCAGGAGGAGAAGAAGATCAATACCGAATATGAAAAGGCGATCACCCAAGAGCTGAACAACACAAAGCATGTTCCGGAAGCCAGTCTTAATGAAATGGAGCGTAAAGAAGCTGCAGAAGAATTGACACCTGAGGAAAAGAAAGCAAAGATCAAGGAGATCAAGGAAAAAGTAAAAGAAGGTGCCAGATTAGATGGCGATCCATACTTTACAGTATCCTTCTCTGATTATGACGCTAAAGTGATGTTTCTCGAATACCTGGGCTTTAATCCGGAAGACAAATTCATCAAAGGTGAAGAGCTGCAGGAAAAAATAGATGAAGTCTATGCGAGTTGACAAGCAGGCCAGTACATGCAGCAAATTCATGTACACCACAGAGAGAGAAGCGCAGGAAATCATCACCAAATGCAAATCTGCCAGCAGTAGAAGTAAAATACCAAAAAGAAAGTATTACTGCAAAGAATGCGGAGGATGGCATGTAACAAGTCAGAAAACAAAATCAAAATTTCAATAGTATGAAAAGAGAAGATATACAGAAAGCGGTTGAAGTAGATAATGAGATCTTAGAAATCGAGAGATCAATTACCGCATGGAAGAAAAGCGCAAAATTCAATGGCAGTTCTAAAATTCAAATAAGAGAACCATACATGCAAGGATCTTATTTTGATATAGACCTTTCAGCAATACCATTTGAAGAGTTGAAAAACACTTTTATTAAATCTTTAGATGAGCAGAAAGCTAAGAAAGAAGATTTGCTGAATATTATTTTACAATAGAGTTATGGCAACAAGAAGCAGAAAGACAAATTACAGAAATATTTAACATTACTTAATATGGCAAATGTAGATTCATATACAGATGAGGAATTAAAAGAAGCTCTTATAAAATCAAATGGGCAGCCAACAGTTGCAGCAAAGATGTTGGAAGTCACATACATTTCCGTGTATGGTCGTATTCGTAAAAATCCTGAATTATTAGACATACAGAAGTCAGCAAGACAAAAGACATTCCAGGACCTCCATAATTTTCAAATTGGCGCTGTATTAGGAGGAACAATGAAGACACCAGAATTTGACGAAGAAGGAAGCATCAAGAAAGATGAAGATGGTAAAATAGTGTATTATGATGCAGCTGTTGGCGTCAATACCCGAATGGAGTATGCTTCCAGATTGATGACACTGTTTAAATCTGACGAAGGAATAAAAGATGAGACAGATATAAATATTAAAAGTGCAATTGATCCCTCCAAATTATCTGATGATACTCTTAATGATTTGATGACAGCTCTTAAAAACGATGAGAAGTGATAAAATTTTACTTTCCCAATTAAAAATACAGCTCTTTGAAATCTATGTAGAGAAATTCAGAAGGGGAAATTTTGATTTTATTACAACTCACCAAGGTGAAAAGCATTTAAAACAAGAAGAAGCCTTAAAGATCCTTTGTGACAAAGATACAAGAGAGTTCCTTTATGGCGGTGCTGCAGGTGGTGCTAAATCCTGGACCGGTGCAAGCTGGTTGCTTTTCATGTGTCTCCTTTATCCTAATTCCAAATGGTTCATAGGCCGAGAGGAATTAAAGCGTATTCGTTCTTCAACATTAATCACTTTCCAGAAAGTTTGCAAGGCATACAGTATTCCGGCAAGCGAATGGAGTTACAATGGTCAGGATAATTATATCCAGTTTAAAAACGGTTCCCGTATTGACATGTTGGATCTGCAGTTTAAGCCAAGTGATCCACTATATGAAAGATTCGGTTCCTTAGAGTATACCGGTGGATGGATAGAGGAAGGAGGAGAAATCAACTTCGGGGCTTTTGATGTACTAAATACTAGGGTCGGCCGCCACCTCAACAAAGAATTCGGCTTGGTTCCGAAAATGTTCGTTACCTGCAACCCGAAAAAGAACTGGATGTATTCCCACTTCTATAAGCCTTTCAAGGAAAATATTCTGTCGCCGATTCAGAAGTTTTTACAGGCTTTTGTGCAGGATAACCCGTTTATTGACAAGCTCTACATTGAACAGCTTGAAAACACCAAAGACAAGGCAAAGAAGGAAAGACTTTTAAAAGGGAACTGGGAATATGATGATAACCCTTATAAGCTTTGTATTTATGATAAAATTCTGGACCTGTTCCGGAATGATCACCTTACAAATGAGAAGAAAAAATACATCACTGCTGACGTAGCAAGGTTCGGATCTGATTTAGCAGTTATCGGTGTATGGGAAGACTGGGAATTGATAGAAGTACATGAGTTTGAGATTAGCAAGACAACGGAAATTCAGGCATGCATTAAGGTCCTACAACAAAAGCACTCAATTCCGAAAGATCAATGTATTGCTGATGCTGATGGCGTAGGAGGAGGTGTAGTCGATAACCTGGATATTATTGGATTCCATAATAACGGCAGACCATTTGATGAAGACTTGGGAGACGAAAAAGACACTCCTAAATATAAGAATGCTCAAACACAGTTACTCGTTTACCTGGCTGAAAAAATAATCAATAAGAGCAAAATGTTTATTTCCGCGGAATTATCAGAAGAACAGAAAGAAAGGATCAAGGAAGAACTAGACACTATAGAACAGGATCCAGATTATGACATCATAACCTTAGTAAATAAGGCTACAATCAAAGAAAACATAGGAAGATCCCCTGACTATCGAGATATGATCCTAATGAGAGCTTATTTCGATTTCAACAAACCAATCAGAAACAATTTGAACAGAATAGCATCTTTAATATAATGGACGAGAAATATTATCAACTACAGACCATCGGAGAGAAAATAGCCTATCTTAAAGATAACGGAATTCCTCTGCCAAATATTGAGCAGTTTAATTCTGAATGGGATGAAACCCGCCACCGTATAATGACAGATCTGTATAATTATCCTGATCGCATTGTTGAGTATGAGTATACCGATGAAAAAGGAGAGAAGAAGGAAGGGAAACGTATAGAAAAGCTTAACCGTATACCGTTGGCATATCAAAAGGATATCGTAGCGAATGCAGTAACTTTCTTGTATGGTAATCCGGTGAAGTATACTAACAATATTGAAGATACGTCCTTATATGATGCTTATTTAAAGCTAGTCGACAAGGAAAAGCTCATGTTTGTAGACAGGGAAATAGCTAAGACAAACGGACGTTTCACTCAGTGTGCAGAATTGTGGTGGGTAGAAGATGAACCAAATGAGTTTTATGGATTTCCTTCTCAATTCCGAATGAAAGTAACATTGCTTTCTCCGGATAAAAACAAAATGTATCCATACTTTAATGACCAAGGAGACATGATTGCATTCCTGAGAGAGTATGAGAAGCGTATCGAGGGTGTCAAGGTCAAATATTACGAAATATACACCGCAGACAGAATTGCTATTCTAAGAGATGCTAACGGAGGGATAGAGCTTGTTTCTGAAAGTGTCAATTCAATAGGTAAAATTCCTATTGTCTGGTATTCCTTTGAAAATGTTGAGTGGTCCAAAGCTCAGAAAGCCATTGAAAGGCTAGAGGAAATTGCCAGCGACACCGGTGAGGTGAACAAGAAGTTCTCTGCGCCAATTTTGGCCCTTACAGGTGAGGTTACCGGAAGTTTTTCCAAGGATAAAACTGGAAAGGTGCTGCAGCTTAACGGAGATAAAGCCAGTGCAAACTTTGTGCAGCCTCCTAATGCCAGTGAATCCCTTTCTAATGAAAAGGAAAACCTAGAAAGCATCATCTACAAAATGACAAATTCTGTCAATATTTCCCCAGAAGCCTTGGAGGGGTTAGGAAACATGTTAGCCACTGAAAACGCTGCTTTTCTCTTTATGTTGCCGCACCTGAAGGTAATGGATAAGATGAGCGTGTATGTACCAGCCCTGAAACGGAGAATGTCCATTGTTAAATCTTTCTTCCATTTAATGAATACGGGTTTCCGCAATAGCGATCTGGATGCTGAACCGGTTATTACTCCTTACATCATAAACAACGAAGCTAAGTTCTATGAAATGCTAATGTCTGTCAATGGAAATCAGCCGTTATTCAGTCAAAAAGCAACAATGGAGAAGGCCGGAATCAAGGACGTGGACAAGATGCAAGAGGAGATTAAGAAAGAAACTCCAGTTCCTCCAAAAGAAATTTTGAAAAATTCTGTATAAATTTTTTGATAATTAGAATTTATTCATTATATTAGAGATAGAGCCATATAAAACAAATGGTATAAACGTTATGAAGAAGGATAGTCAATTAATAATCAAAAAAATTGAAATGGAGAAGATCAAAAAGGTCGCAGCTGAAATTAGTAAGCTAGGAGAGGAATTAAGCAATAAACTTAATAAAGCTGGTATATCTTTACAGGGTCTAAATATTGTCACGCCCGAAGTGTGCAAAATAGACTGGTCGAAAGTATCAACAAAAACGGGAGCAGATTACCAAGTATGTAATTATAAGGTCAATCCAGATTTAGAATTTACACCTCCTATCTACATTAGATTGAAAATCGATTAGTGGCATTAATCATAAAATGCTTTTACGGCCTTCTCTTTGAGAGGGCTTTTCGTTATATTTGTGGAAATTAAAAATTTATGGAAACAATCAACAAGACATTTGAATTAGAACTGGAAGGAACACCTGTAAAAGGAATTATCACATCATTATCTGATGATGAACTAGATGGTATAAAAAATTTAGGAAGTGAAGAATATTCAGGCGCAGCATTTAAAGCTCTAATATTGACAGCTCCAGAATTAGGAGCAACCTATTTTGAAAATGAAACCCCAAAAGTTTTTGTTGTTGGATACAAAGGAAAAGAAGGGCAACTAGGTTCTATTGAAAATGGAGAATTTAAACCTTTTTACAGTGATGATATGGTAATAAGGAAGATCTCATTAAATATCTTGGAAGTATTAATGTTAAATGATAATACCGGACATTTTAAAGCTTAACAAAACAGCCCCTTAGTTGGGGCTTTATTGTATTAGTACAAATTCGTTTACAGGAGCCACGTATTCTCCGCCAGTGTCAAGTTTGATAAGCCATGATGTTGGTTGATCAGGCGAATTTGACGGGATTACCTTTACAAAGATTCCTATAATTCCGGAAGGGATATGTTTCACTCTTTTCATATTACTTTTTTTATAAAGTTAACTCTTTTCTTTTAAGTGCAAAGAAAAGGTTATGGAGTTAATATTCCTCAATTTGTTTTAAAAGAATATCTGCTTCTTCTTTTGTCTTCGGCTGAGGGGCATTCTTGAATAGCAGCCCGTTTTTAGGGGAGGCTCCGGATATTGTCTTGTCTTTTTGAAAGGTAACACAATTCCAGATGTTCTCTGTTAATTCTTTTTGATAATTGTAGCAGAATGTTTCTCCATTCGCTTGGCGGATAGTCTCTTTTTGATATCCGTTTTCTTCTAAGAAGCTGTAGAAATTAAAGTTGTTCATAGTTTATTAATCTTAATGGTTTTTCTCTTTTCTTTTTTAAGAAATTCAATGTCAGATTTCAAAGAATCTCTTTTCTCTGTAAGGAAATGAATTTCGTTTCTGAGATTATAAGAAGTCATTTTTATATGATCTCTTCGATGATGTAAAATATATAACAGTGCTTCATGGGAAGTGAACAATTTCCCGCATTTTTCGCAATTATGCTCGTTTAATTCTTCATCAATTTCTAAAGCATGGGTGCAATATCTTTGCTGAAGTGATATAACATCTGCTTCTTCCTTTTGTTCAAACCTTTCTCTATTCAAAGGCTTAACAAACATTTGGATAATTTGACCTTCCATGAGTATTTTATTTTGATGAATTAATAGCTTCAAATTCTAAACACCATCCTAGATTTCCATCATCGGCCTTTTTCTGCGGAAATACTTCATCCAATATGATATAGAAAATCAATTTCGGTATTTCTCTTCCTATTATGATCTGATATTTCTCAAAGACAATATGTTTAGCAACCGCAATATCTGATGGTAAAAATATTTCTCGTAAAGATGGGAATGATAAATTATGTTTTTTCGGATTAGCTAAACATTCTTTGTAAGCTGAAACCATTTCTTGATTTATAGTCATATCCTTTATTGTTTAAGCCACTCAATTGCCTTATGAGTGAAGATTGATTTTTAGATCGATATTCTCTTTGAAGGGAATTCTGCTTCCATTTGGTTTCTCAACCATTCTAAGACCTTCTCTGTATCAAATAGTACTTTAGTTTTCTGTTTTCTGTTTTCGTAGCCCCCCAGGATTATACCCTCCGGGAGAAGCTTGTTCTTTAATAGCTTATGAATAGAGCTTCTATCTTTCCCAATTACTCTGCAGAACTCTTCAAAAGTCAGAGTGATTTTTTTTACTCTCTCAATCCTATAAGCAGCCTCCATCATATCAATCACAAGCAAATCAGCTGTTCTTTTCCTTAGTAATTCATCCATAATTAGAATTTATATGGTTATAAAGTAAAACTTTAATTAACTACTGCTAAAATACGAAAAACGTTATTGTTATACAATATTAACAAAGGTAATTTTGAACATAATAAATAACAATCTAAGTAATGTTTGAACAAGAGATCCTACAACAGCTAAAAACCAGATACAAGAATCTGGGGTTAAGCGAAACTATTTTGAAAGCAAAGGCAAAGCAACTGTCTAAGGCGGTCGAAAAACAGGAAGACATTGAAAATGCAGTAGCAGGGGTTGAAGATGACTTGGCAATATTCCAGTCATTCGCTGACCAAAACAGAACGTTGGCAAAGAAGATCGAGGATTTGGAAAAAGGGAAAGGGGCGGATCCAAAGCCTGAACCTACACCTAAACCAGAAACAGGCACTCCAAATCCTAATCCAGCACCAACGGGCGATGTTCCTGAATGGGCTAAGGCTTTAATTGAAAGCAATAAAACGCTGACTGAAAGTCTTACAAAAATTCAAGAAAAGGAAGCTAAACAAACAACAGCACAAACCCTGCAAGCAAGATTCACTGAGTTAAAGATTCCTCAATCTTTTCAGAAGCTTATTCCTATGGATAAAGTTTTTGCTACACCAGAAGAAATGGAGGCTTTCGTAACCGAGCAAAAAGCAAACTATGATGCAGTTGCACAAGAGTTTGGTAACGCTGCATTGGCAGGAGCGCCTAAGCCTTTATTCGGAGAAGCTAAAAAGGAAGGAGAGGTTTCGCTCGATGTTCAAGCATACCTAGATGCTAAAAAACCAGCAAAAACCAATGAATAATATTAACGACGATTTCCAAGCAGGGAGACAGATTGTTGTTTTTGATCAAATTGACGCAACCTATCCGGGTGGAGTTCATATTTCAAAGACAGACGCAGCAGCTCGTTTCACCAATGGAGTAATTCCAGCCGGAACAGTAGTAGTTCCAGATACTGACGGAAAATATAAGGTTTTAAACGTAGCCTTAACAGCTTCAAATTTAGCTGGCACAATCGGACTTGTGAGCCATGATATTAAAGTGGACGATTTCCCTTTAGCATCAATCATCATGTCCGGTACCGCTAGAATTGATGCTTTGCCAGACCTAGAAAAAACAGGTGTAGCACTGTTAGCTAAAGCTTTACCAAGAATCTCCTTCATTTAAAAACACTAAGCAATGATTATAAATGCAAATAACATAGTACCGGAATTTTCCGCGTCAAATATGAACGCAATCATCAATGCGTATACTTTGGGAGATTTACAGTACAGAAACTATTTCCCACTTCAATTTCAAACCGATTTAACTTTTCAGAATCTTGAATCTACGACTTCTGCTAAAGTAATGGCGGATATCGTTTCTATCGGTTCTAAAGCACCAAGAAAAGGCCGTGATTTCATCGCTGCAATGAAAGGTGAGATTCCTAAAATCGAAATTGCCCGAGATCTTGACGAACATGATCTTATTAAGATTCAGCAGTTAAGAAACGCGGTCCAGTTGAACCCAACAAATGCTGCCATTAAAAACCAGATGATCGATAAGATTTACGGAGATTCTACATTTTGTCTTGACGGGGTAAATGCTAGAGCTGAATACGTTGCCAAAAGATTTGCATCAACTGGGAAATACAAAACTACCGTAGCAAACAATTCTGGTGGAGTAGCAGATGTATCAGTTGATTTCAAAGTAAGAATTGTTAATGCTGCAAAAGATTGGTTTACTGCTGCTGATGCTGATCCGGTGAAAGACATTCAGACCTTACAAACAGAAGCATTAAGCAAGGGTTATCGTTTCTCTACTATAACAGTAGATCAGGCTACCGCAAACCAATTGCCAACAATCAAAGCAATGCAGGAATTTGTTTATGGTGTAGCCAATAACGGCGGGACTACTCAGATGTTCAGACCTACTCTGGAAATGATCAATACGAGACTTGCTCTTTATGGTCTACCAACAATCAGAATCTGGGAAACTTTTGTGAATGCTGAAAGCAAAGCCGGAACTCTTGTCGCCACGAATGGATGGGAGCCAGGCAATGTTTTACTATCTGTATCTCCTGTTTTGGGTGCTACTCAGTATACAACAACTCCGGAATTCAATATGACGTTTGGTGATACTACATCACAGACTGTAAGTGATGGATTTATCCTTGTGAAAACATTTGGAGTTCAAGATCCAATTTTGGTTTCTACAAAGGCAACAGCGTTCGCACTTCCTGTACTGAATGATACTAAGAAAAACGTAATTCTGAAAACGAAACTAGCATAATGACTATCGGGGAGTACATACAAGAAAAATTATCTCTTTGGTCGGTTGAGTATTCCGATGGAATGGTTGCAGCTGAATTAGCTCGCATTGGCCTTGATCCATCCGAAACCATAACGAATGAAATTAATCTGGACATTTTCTTCTACAACGTAATCCCCGACATCATTAACATGCCTTCCAGTATTTCTGAGGGTGGTTATTCGATATCATATGATAAAGCCACTCTTTTGAAATACTACTCAATGGTAGCCAGAAAGCTTGGTAAGCCTGATTTGTTCTCTGATAATACAATCACAGATATAACATCGAAATGGGGATAAAGCAATTTCCTTACACACTTAAAGTCTTAAAGAAAACAGAAGCTCAATATGATCCGGACACTGGTAACTGGATACCGGGCACTGAAGATTGGGTAACTGTTTCTAAATGTCGTGATGAAGGAAACGGAGGAGGAAACAGAATCGTGACCACTGACGGAGAAATATATGTGTTTGGAGCAGTGGTATATCTGCCAAAAAACAGTCCATCTGTTGAATTGGGGGCTAAAATCAGAGTTTTCGATAAAGAAGGAAATACGAGGCTCGAAGGAGACAATAAGCTATTCAAAAAAGAACAACTGCACGCAAGATTATGGGTTTAACATTAGATAGCTCCGGATTTGAAAGGCATATTACTCAGGTAGTACAGAATACTGAAGCCAAAATGGTCCAGATTCTTGCGGATGCCGGGCGAACTATTGCGGCAGCAGCGAGGGCAAACGGTAATTATAGGGATGTTTCCGGAGATCTGAGAAATTCAAACGGTTTTCTATTGATGATTGATGGTGTAATCAAGGCAGAAGAGTTCCTTTCAGGTAATGGAGGATCAAAAGCCCGATCACTTGCCTTACAGGTTGCAGATACTTCGATAGATACTATTTGTCTTGTAGTGGTTAATGGAATGGACTACGCATCCAAAGTCGAAAGCCGTGGTAATGATGTTCTAACCAGCGCAGAACAGTTCGCAAAAAGAACTATTCCACAAATGTTACAACAGTTGAAAAGATGAACACAGTATTAGACGGGCAGCAATGGATTTTTGAGGATTTAACACTGGGAAATATTCGGTCAGTAATAACTGGGAATATTTACAAAGACAAACGTCCATCTGGAAGCAAGAAAGAAGATATAGTGATAAACAGCATTGCTATGGATAATTCCTTCTTACAGGATGGAGTTTTCAACGTCAATTGCTATGTGCCAATGTTGTCGGTAAGCATTAACGGAATAACTCAATACATGCCCGATACAAGCAGAATGGCAATAATTGCTAAAGCAGTGTACAAAATCTTAAATAAGCTTTTCAGACCCCAATACAATCTTGTGATTGAAAGTCATAAAACCTTTGAGGAAGAAGAAGAGAAGGCAAACTATATCAATTTCAGGATAAACCTGAAAGCATACAATTAAACTAAAAAATACAAAAATACAATGGCAGGACAAATTAATATCGGAGTTGCCGAAATCGCTATCGGAGTAATTGCAGCTGATGGTGATATGAGTACCACTTTAGCCCCTTTAGGCTATACAGAAGAGGGTTCCGCACAAATTAACTGGGATGACCCCACAGAAACAGAGTTTAAAGTTGAAGAACTTTCAACACCTATTCATATTCAAAGCACAGACGGGAAAAAGACTATTGTCTTTAAGGTCGCTAATCCAGACCTAGACACATTTGTATCAGCATTCGGAGGAACTAAATCCGGAACAGGAGCTGATGAAGTGTTTAATTTCCCAACCAATACACCTGTGATTGAAAGATCTCTTCAGTTCACGCCTGAGCAGGGAATCGGATTGAGAGTTGCAAGAGCAAAGATCACTGCAAAGCTATCCTCTAATATTGGTAGAGCAGCCTTGCTGGGAGTTGAGATATCTGCAACAGTACTTCAGCCGAAAAAAGCAGGTGTTGCACCAATTGTCGCATTTACTGTATAACCTATAAAGCCTATCTCCGGGTAGGCTTTTTAACAAACTATTCACATGGAAAACATTGAATTAGAGAAGGAAGAAATAGAATTGTTAGTAGGAAATAGCTACAGTTTTGAAACCAATTTTTTTGGCAAGAAAAAGACCTGGAATATTGGGAAGCTTTCGATGGGAAAAATGTTAAGGTTATCAAAGATTTCCATCAAAATCAAAGTAGATGAAGAAGCACTTTCAAATGCTGATCTTTCAATTCAGCTGCCTGCACAATATGAAGCGGTAAGAGACAATGCGGGATTATTAGCTGAAGCTGTGTCTGTTGCTGTGGAAAGCAAGTTGCCAAAATGGTTTCTTAAATGGCACTTCCTAAACTCCCTAAACAGCAAAGATATTATGGATTTCTCTTTGGAGCTCCTGAAATTCTCAAACTATCAAAATTTTATGACCTCTACGGTATTAATGAACGGAAACCGTCCGACCAAAGCGATGCCGATAGAGAAACAGGTCTCAAAACCATCTACGGAGCAATGGGGCAAATCTGCCACCACTTCGGATGGACTTTAGATTACTTGCTTTGGGAAGTAGATTGGCGAATTGTACAGCGAATGCTTATCGACGCGCCAAAATACGAAACCTCGAAAGAGGAAACACAACCTAAGAAAACTATCAACCTTTCTGAACAAACATCAGAAGACTTCATAAATCAGCTATTCAAATAAGTAATGAACACCAATAACGGAGCACTTTATTTCGGGGCAGGAATTAACCTACAACAGTGGCGCAGAGATGTAGATTCTATGCGTAGGGATATTCTGGGACTTTCACAGACTACTGTGCAGGAAACCCGAGTGATGAATTCCGCCTTTAAAGATGCATTTACAGGACTTGCAGGGTATTTCTCTGTTACTGCTATAAAAGGTTTCATTACAGAACTAATAAACATAAGGGGTGAGTTCCAAAAAACTGAAATAGCATTTACCACCATGCTAGGGAGCGGTGTAAAGGCAGCTGAGTTAATGAGCCAAATGGTTAACCTTGCAGCTAAAACGCCCTTTGGTCTTCAGGAGGTTTCCGCTGGCGCAAAACAGTTACTTGCTTTCCAGATTCCGGCTAATCAGGTTGTAGATATTCTTACAAGAATGGGGAATATTGCCGCTGGCCTTGGAGTTCCTCTTTCCAGAATCAACCTTGTTTACGGTCAAGTTAAGGCCAAAGGAAAATTAATGGGGGATGATCTACGTCAATTCACAGAAGCCGGCATCCCTATGATTGCTGAACTCGCTGCTAAGTTTGGCAAAACCGAAGCAGAAATTACCAAAATGGTTTCCGCTGGCAAAATTGGTTTCAAAGACGTGCAAGACGTTTTATTCTCTCTTACAAACGAGGGAGGGATGTTTTACAATTTGATGGAAAAGCAATCTGCATCTCTATCAGGAAAAATTGCCAATCTTGGCGATACCTGGGACCAGATGTTGAATAAAATAGGTGAATCCAACGAGGGTATCTTAAACAGTGCTATCGAAGGTGTTACGAAGCTGGTTGAAAATTATGAGGAAGTGATAAAAGTTCTGCAGATCCTTATTGTTACTTATGGCACATATCGAGCAGCTCTTATTGTTACCAACTCACTACAAGCTGGTGCGGTTGCTCCTGCTGTAATTCAAGGGTTCCGAAATCTGATCATTTTGATAAGAGGAGCTACTGTAGCACAAGCAGCCTTAAATACAGCTACAATTGCCAACCCTTACATTTTGCTGGCCACTGCGATAGCGGGGCTTATTGCTGTTGTGATTACATATCGTAAGGAGATCGACAATCTTCTGCATGATTACAGCGCATTGGCACAGCAAATCAAATATAATGAGAACGTTCAGGAAAAGTATTCCAGTACCTTTTCCAAAGGCATCGTGGATAACCGAGAAAAGATTGTTTCCCTTATTGCTGTCATCAACAATGAAAATTCAAAACTTGAAGACAGGAAACGTGCCTACGAAAACCTTATTAAAATAGATGATGCTTTCCGAGGTGCACTAGATGAGCAATATCGTGCTACCTACAGATTAGGAGGTGCTTTTGATTATGTTATAGCAAAAATGCAGCATTTTGCACTAGTACAAGCGGAAATGGCTGTAAAATCAGAATATCTGAAACAAAACGCTGAAGATGAATTCAATTTGTCTATTGCCAAAGTAAAATATGCCGAAGCAGAAAGAGCTGCTAAAAAGTATGGAGAAATGCTTAAACAAGGCAAGATTACCATTAAGCAGTATTCAGAATACATGAAGCCTTATGAGGATGTTGCAGCAAATCTTATTAAAAGCCAGAAAGCTGTTAATGCTTCCAGAAAAGATGTTGATTATGTAAATAAAGCAGAAAAGGAAAAGCTTAATACGTTATCAAAGCAAGCCGTCATTCTTAGTGCTCAGCTAAGAGGAGGGAAAATGCAAGGTAAGTTAATCACTGATCAGCAGAGAACGGTATTGACGAGACAGCTTGCAGATGTTAAAAAAGAAATGCAGTTACGTCTTGGGCAAGTATTGGAAGATGTGGCAAAGATTGACACCAAAAAAGCTGGTTGGGCTCAAATAATTAAGGATCAAATTGCAGAACTAGAATCTCAACTCGACAGTGCACAAACAGAAGCAGAATACCGAAGAATTCAAGCTAAAATTAAAAAGCTTAATGAAAAGCTTAATCCAAGAAAAACCAAAACAGACAATAAACAGCTTGCAGAATTCCTTCCTTTAGGATCTCCTGAACAACTTCAGCAACAAATTTCATTGCTAGATAAGGCCATGGCTCTTGTTGAAAATGGCATGGTAAAGCTTAGAAGACTGGATAAATACGGAAATGACAAAGACAAAAATGGGAATCCATTTCTAACTGGTGAAATAATAAGCATCGAAGAAGCCGGAAAAAGAAGAGAAGCATTAGATGAGAAACTGAAAAGTATTCAATACAAAAACTTCCAAGAAAAGATTGACGAAGCTGAAAGACAATGGAATAACTATTACCGTATGTCTGAGTACTATGGTAAAGAGGTTGCAGATGCCCAATACAAACAATTGTTTCAAGGTTCTCAGAGTTATTTACAGTATCTGGAAAAACAAGAGCAGGCACTGACAGATTTAGCCGCTAAGGGTATTATTAGCCCTCAGCAAAAAGTTGATCTGGCTTTCATCGGGGAAAAGATACGTAATCTAACCGGAGAAGAAACACCATTTGAAAACTGGAAACGTGATATTGATAATGCATTAAAGTCTCTTCCTTCGTTTGTAGATCAGATTGATAAACTGAATGATGTTGAAGACATTATGTTCAAAAATGAAGGAGGGAATTCAGCATTTTTTCTTCAAGTAAAAAAATATATACAAGAGCAAAAGAGAAACATACTTCAACAACAACAGGATACATATAATGAGTTTTTAAAAGAGCAAGAAACGTTTGAACAAAAGCAGACTGAAATATCTGAAAAGTACAATGATATTAGAGCGAGAATAGGCTTGGAGTCTATTTCTGAACAAGAAAGACTGAGACGCTTAGATGCAGCAGGAAAAGAAGAAGCAAAGGAGTATTCAGAGGCTTTCTTAAAATCTTTTCAGAAAACGAATCTTTGGAAAAAGGCTTTTGGAAATATAGATGCTCTTACGAGAGAAGAAGTAGCAAAGTTAATAACACCATTGAAAGCAAAAATGCAAGAATTGATTTCAATAGGCGCTCCTTCAGAAGAAATAGATAATTATCGGAAAAAAATTGAGGAATTAGAAAAGTTATCTAAAAATAAAGGACCAATTGGGAATCTAATAAATGCTTTTGACAAGTTATTCGAAAAAATAAAAAAGGGAACTGCAACCAATGCAGATTTCAACAATTTTATGGAGGCTTGGCGAGAATTTGCATCCTACATGGAGTATGTAGTATCTATGGTTGGAGAGATCATGGATGCCTTTGGACAAGGAGATGCGGCTCAGTCGATGAAAGAGTTTGTTAAAAATCTGACTACCGCAATTGATGGTTTAATTACTGCTATTGCTAGTTATTTTAAAGGAGATATAGCTGGTATGTTTGCGGGTATTCTTCAAATGGTAGTTGGTATTGTAAAATTGTTATCAACTGCAGGTGATGGGAGAAAAGAAAAAAATATCAGGTCTTGGAAAATAGCAGTTGACGAACTTAAAGCATCTTATGAAGATCTTCAACGAGTAATAGAAAAGACAGCCGGAGAAGCATCTTTAAAAATGCAGACACAGCTAATAGCTAATTTACAAGAACAGCAAAAGCTACTCATTCAGATGCGAAATGCAGAAGAACAGAAGAAAAAAACTGACAGGGAAAAAGTCTCCAGCTATAACCAGCAAATTTCTGATATCAATAATCAAATTTCTGAAATTGTAGACAATTTTAAAAATAAAATTACAACTACTGAATTTAAGGGTCTTTCTGAAAAAATTGCTGACGCCTTAACGAGTGCATTTTCGCAGGGGGAAGACGCCGCTAAATCATTTGACAAAGTAGTTGATGATGTTATGCGTAATGCAGTACAAAATGCATTGCAAGTTAAAATACTTGAGCCCGCTGTTAAAAATATGGTTGATCAGCTTTATAGCTCCATGGGCTTTGGAAACTCTGATACTACAGGGCTGACAGATCAGATAAAAAGTGTTGAAACTCAGATAACAGCAATTAACAGTCAAATACTCCAGGCTTCATCTTCTACAAAACCTCTATTGGAGGCGCAGAAGGCTTCATTACTCCAAACAATAGAAATGCTAAAGCATCAAATTGCTCAATCTAATGTAAATGGAAATTTCGATGGACTTACTGAGAAAGAGCGAGAGGAGTTGAAAGCAATGGGAACGAAAGCTATGCAGGATTATATGGCTGCTATGGAGGAATATAAAGATTTGTTTAATCAGTCTGCTCAAAGTGCTCAGGGCCTTAAAGGTGACATCAAAGGAATCACAGAGAAGACAGCCGGAGCCTTGGAAGGACAGGTTAATGCCATGAGAATAATGCAGGCTGAAGCTTTGAAGCATCAAAAGAATGGATTTGAAGTCATGCGTAGCCAACTGCTTGTACAGGTCCAGATAGAGCAGAACACCCGTCCATTGAGGGATATTTATAAAGAGATCAAAGAACTGAATTCAAAAATCAAATACGGCGCCGCCGGGATAATCTAATGAACTTACAAGAAATCTATATACAGGCAAAACAGATTGGGCTTTCCCACCAGTGCAATGAGAGAATGACTGCTGATCTTTCAATAAGGAATCTCTGCGAGATGTATTTTGATGGGGATGATTGGTCTATGGCGAATGACTTTCCGGAAGTTGAGGTTCTGCGAGAGTACCGGGGCAAGAGTGAAGTATTTGGAATCTTTACCGACTACATTGGAATGCCGAACAATTTGAACAAAGCGGCATTTTTCGGGAATTCGGATATAAAAATGATCTACAACGGCTTTTCAGTTTCCCAGATAGTTCTGCGGCACAATACAAAGGCTAAAATCACAGCAGCAGAAAATGCAATCGTAATAATAAATATCATTGATAATGCAGAGGTTGATATAGAGTGTATCGAAAATGCTAGGGTAGAGGTGTTTCAATATGGGGGCAAGGTAAAGAGTTCTGGCGATGTACGGATCACAAAATCATATTTCAAAAAATGAGTGATATTAAGGTAGAATTAAACGGCATAGACTTTAAAGACTTTGATGTAAGAGTGTCAAAGTACAGCAACCTTATTGGAGAGCTTGAAAGAAAAGATGTTGTTCAATACGATTGGGCAGAGTATCATGGAATTTCTCCAAATCTGCGTAAACCAAAGTTTAAAGAGCGAAAAATAGAACTTGAATGTTTTATCAGGGGTGAAAACTGGGAAGATTTATTTCAAAAGTTTAGAACTTTCATAATTGGTGAATTTTCAAAGCCTGGAACTCAACGTTTGCATATCATGCCTTTTGACTTTAAAACATTGGCCTATGAGGTTTTTGTAAAGGATGAAATAATACCGGAAAAAGTATTTCATGATGGTGAAATGTATGCAACATTCACCATCAAAATGATTGAACCAAACCCTATAAAGAAAATTCTTAAAACAACCCTTGATGAATTCACCCTATCATATGAGATAGATTCTGAAACCGAGATATTCCTTGGAGACGGAACAAAGCTTATAGGCAGGGGTGATGTTAGTTTCACGAAAAGGTACTCCGAACCCTCTTACCAAGGTTCCGGAATCACCCTGATTCAAAACAGTACTATCAATGATACGTTTTATGAAGCCTACACGATTCCAGATAAAGAGAGTATATATGAATTCTCAGTAACAGCAAAATTAACGGCACCGAAAAACATAATTCTGTACGTGATAGGCAGAACGGTTTCCGGGAATTATGAAGTGGTTGCAATCAGCAAAGTTCACCAAGGAATTGCAGGTAAGAATAGAGTTTCGGTTGTTCATGCTGTCAATTTTAGTGACTACGGGAAATTCATTTTTAAAATACTGGATGATACTGGAGCAGAAATACCAGGGATCACCTTTGAAAATCCACGAATCGAAACGGCAGAAATCCTCGGCGAGTGGCGAGATATGCTAGGTAAAGAAAAAATAATAATCATAGCAGGAAACATAGAAGATATGAAGAATCTACAATCACCTGCTGAAACCCTTTGGGATAAAATATAACAGAAATGGGAGAAATAATCGGAAATAATGATCAGGTAACAATAAGCGTAAGTGATCTTGTACCACCATCGAATCTGGCGACAATTGATAAAGATGGGAACGTCGGAAATACCTTCTCTAAAGATCAGTTCAATGAAAAATTTCAGAATAAATCTGATGACTTAGACGAAAAGATTGCAGAAATTAAAGCGCAAGTCGAGACGGACTTTCAAGGAACTTTAAAGCCAACAGATCCCGCACCAACAGCTGACGGCTCATATAAACCGGAAGTATTGTCTGCTGATCCGGGTACTAATTATCCGAACGCCGGAAACCTGAAAGCAATGGAAGGATACGACACAAAGTTCTATAAAAAAGGGGCAGTTTGGACCAAATCTGAAGTAAAGATTCCTGGAAGTACAGCTAAACAAACATTTGACAAGACTGATAATGTAAGTCCTGCAACAATGAAAGCTGCCGCCGATCGTTTTGACCCAGGAATAACTGTATTGAACTCATTTGTGAGTGCTCAAAAAACAGAAGAGACCGAAATAATAATGCCCTTATCTGGTGAGACAAGCGGAGCGTATTTGTCTACTTCAGCGGCTCAGGTTCCTGAAACAGATTCAGCGAATGGAATTATAACAATGGCGGAACTGACCGGA
>NZ_LJOD01000060.1 GCF_001295265.1 Chryseobacterium indologenes
TAGGTTGTGCTGAAGTAAGGTCAAAAATGGCTGTTGCTGTATTGGAGCATTGGCTCAAACTTGAATTCTGAACAGCAGGAACAATGCCTTGTGTTACTATGACAGATTTCGTGTACTGGCAGTTGGCGGGTGTTTTCACGGTAACGGTATAAGTTCCCGGTGCTGATACGGTAATCGCCGGTGTTGTGGCTCCTGTAGACCAAGTGTAGGTATTTCCTGCTCCCGCTGAAGCAGCTGTAAGCTGTGTGCTGGTTTGGTCGCACAGCAATAAATTTCCTGTAATTGTCACATTCGGGTCGTTTTCTTTATTTATAGTAACTGAAACAGGAGCGCTGGTGCAATTTCCGCTTGTGTTGGTCAAAGTGTAGGTACCCTCGGTTGTCACAGTGATCGATGGGGTTGTAGCTCCTGTAGACCAGGTATTTCCGGTGCTGAGGCTTGATGTGAGTGTGACACTTCCTCCATAACATATTGTAGGTGAAGATGCAGTAATGCCTGGTGCGATAGATTGCGTAATATTTAATTGTAATTGTGCAATCTTGGAACAGGTTGCTGATTTTACCCGGACATAGATTGTGGCATTCCCTGAAGGATATGCTGCCGGGTTTGTAATTGT
The DNA here is from genome assembly GCF_001295265.1 of Chryseobacterium indologenes. GTDB lineage: Bacteria > Bacteroidota > Bacteroidia > Flavobacteriales > Weeksellaceae > Chryseobacterium > Chryseobacterium indologenes_A. The sequence continues at coordinate 617 of NZ_LJOD01000060.1, forward strand.
ATTCCCATTTCCTGCAATCGCATCTGCCTGATTTATATAGTAATCAAAACTTACAGCTGGAGTCGTACTGATATTAGGTTGTGCTGAAGT
>NZ_LJOD01000061.1 GCF_001295265.1 Chryseobacterium indologenes
TTGATTTCACCAAATTTGTCACCCACTGTTCCCCCTATGTCAAAAGCATAGTCAGCTAATCCATATGCAAAAATAAAGGGAGCAGTAACTGGAACTACTAATCCCACTGTTAAAAGCCCCACATTTAAAATTGTGGAACTACTTACTTTTCCATCATCTAGGACATCAAATCCAGCAGCGACAAATGACAAAGCAGTACTTGCTTTTCCTAGTTTACTAGCAAATTTCCCTGTTTTTGTCATGAAATTTTTGGTACTTTGAAAGATTTCACCTGGCCTTTTCGGAAGTATTTTGGATAATTTAAAAGCTACTTTCCTCTTAAAATCATTAGGGATTTTATTATATGTTTTAACGCCCATTTCTAAATAACCCAATGCTCCATTGTAGTGTTTTTCTAAAAGTCCAGGAAACTCTACAGCAGGAAATTCATTAATTGCTTTAGCGTATGAATCGACTTTCTCAACAAATCCCATTAAAGAATTTCCTACTCTAAGTATATGTCCTACCATTTCCTGCGCTGTATTTGCATCTCCTAGAGCACCTCCTGTCCACCAGGTTATATAATCACTACCTCCTCTATCAATCAAACTATAAAGTCGGGAAGCTTCACCAAATGGTAAACTTTCATAATTAGCCCAAGCTGACATCCCGTTAGAAGAAAACTGACTATATGTTGTTTTTCCT
>NZ_LJOD01000062.1 GCF_001295265.1 Chryseobacterium indologenes
GTTGAAGGATATGAAGGATTAAAATCATATAGTCGAGGATAAGAATCATAATACGTGACCGATAACAGGGTATTCAGCCCCCAATACATATTGGAGTAATAATACGTCATATCATTAGCTGTGAGTGCTGTGTTATTTCTGCTTTCAATAACAGATGTGTCACTAACCTGGCTCTGCATACCTGCTCTGGTATTATTAGCCGTTAGTATTCCTGTATAAATAGGCCTTCCCCATGCATCATATTTATAAATCATCCAGCTGAACGAAGTTCTTTGATTGGCATCCTGGGTAAGAATCAGCTTATCTGCTTTATCATATACCATATATTCCCAGCCTTTTCCGGGAAGTTTCTTTTCTACCAGCCTGCCTTTACCATCATAACGGTATTGATAAGAGAGGTTATTCAAAGCCGTTTCATCCAAAGTGGTCCATGTCGTAATGAGTGGAGGGATAACGAAAGCCAGCTGGTCGTATTCATTATACACATAATAGGTATCGGCATTTTCTGAAGCGTTTAAAACCTTCCTGACTAAAATAACCTGGCCTTTTCCGTTTTTAAATTCTATGGTTTTATTCCCGTCCTCATCGGTAACGGTATTTTTATACAGCTGTGAAGGACCAAAATACTGTAAAAGCTGAACGGAGGTCTGGGT
>NZ_LJOD01000063.1 GCF_001295265.1 Chryseobacterium indologenes
CGATATTATTAGTAAGCCATTGTCACTTGTTCTTGAAAATAATAAATATTTGCTTAATCATTAAGATCATATTCTAAAGATTGGAGTTGATAGTGTGACACCATTCATATCAGAAAATAATAGGCTGTTTCACTTTTGAAGCAGTCTATTTTGCTATATATGACTACATTTGTCTGCAATTTTGAAATAATAAGGTAAATTTACAACTATACCGATCAATTAGGAAATGTACGGTTGAGTTATCAGAATAATGGCTCAGGGGCAGCCGTTCTTGAAGAAAATGTAATGAATAATCTGGTGATGATGCATGACCCGGATGGAAGAGTAAGCCAGGAATGGCTTAATGGAATTTACAATATGTCACGACCAGGAAAAACAACATATAGTCAGTTTTCTTCTAACGGTATGTCAGCTTGGGCTAATTATGAAAGCTGGCTATTTGGTGAAGCTTCCCGACTTTATAGTTGGATTGATAGAGGAGGTAGTGATTATATAACCTGGTGGAAAGGAGGTGCTCTAGGAAATGCAAATACAGTGCAGGAGATGGTAGTTCCAGTTACTGCTCCCTTTATTTTTGCATATGGATTAGCTGACTATGCTTTTGACATAGGGGGAACAGTGGGTGACAAATTTGGTGAAATCAA
>NZ_LJOD01000064.1 GCF_001295265.1 Chryseobacterium indologenes
GTAGTTCCAGTTACTGCTCCCTTTATTTTTGCATATGGATTAGCTGACTATGCTTTTGACATAGGGGGAACAGTGGGTGACAAATTTGGTGAAATCAACACACATATCTATGATTAAATCTTTTATTAAACAATGGCTTTTTGTTAATTATTGTGGACAAAAAATTGGTCAATTTAAAGGGGCTGATTTGAAAGGAGCATTATTAAACGTAATGAATGTAAATATTTCATTCATTATTTATGGGATTTTTCTGGATATTTATATATTGTTGGGTTTTAGAAACTTTATAGTAATTGCTGCCATTGCAATTCCTTTTGAATTTTTAGTAACCCGAAAACTAATAAAAAAGTATATAATGCCACTAATATCATTGAAAGAATTAAACGAATTATATAATTTGACCCCACGCTGGAAAAGAATTTTTTATTTTATCTCGGCAATTATAATCTTATTATGTAGTGTGTTTAGTTTTTTCCTATTGATTATTAGTTTAAAATTCTTTTATAGTTAGATGCCTTTTGGCAAAAAAGCTGAGAACCCTAGGAATAAAAATAATTATTTAAACTAGAAGCTTTTATGGTAAAAACTCTGCATTTAACTGGGAGTT
>NZ_LJOD01000065.1 GCF_001295265.1 Chryseobacterium indologenes
ACCGATGTGAACAACTATTATCCTTTTGGCCTGAACCATATTGACGGACAGATCTCCAAAGGGAAATTAGGAAGTTATCTTAGTTATAAGTACAACGGCAAGGAGTTGCAGGAGACCGGGATGTATGATTATGGAGCAAGAATGTATATGCCTGACCTGGGTAGATGGGGTGTGGTGGATCCTCTGGCGGAAATGTACCAGCCAATGTCAACATATAATTATGGAGGAAATAACCCAATCCGTTTTATTGATCCTAACGGAATGAATTTGGATGTTTATGAGATGGATGACAAGGGATATTTAACCAGAAGGGGGGAATCAGATAGGGATGTTATTTACACATCTAAAAACTTTGAAGGGGAAGGAGAAAAAAGAAAATTAAAAGAAAATAATGACGGCGGATATGATATTGGAGAAAAGGACTTCATCAAAAAAAATGAGTACCAATATTATTCTACTGGAGATAAGTATATAAATTTCAAAGGAGACGAGGCTAAAGGAATGGAATATTTTAATCAGGTTGCTGATTGGATGGCAGCTGGTGAGGTTAATGTTGAATTCGGAATTCAAACAGCAGATATAGGTGGCAAAGATAATAC
>NZ_LJOD01000066.1 GCF_001295265.1 Chryseobacterium indologenes
AAAATGGGCTGGGGTAGATCCAAGCAATGGTAACCCGCTATGGTATAAAAACGGTGTAGACGGAGAAACTACCAGCAACTATGCAGAAGCACAGCGTGCTATCCAGGGATCCCGTATCGCTAAAGTATATGGAGGGGTTGGTTTAAATGTGTCTTATAAAAACTTCTCAGTAAGTGCTCAGGGGACTTTCAGCTTCGGAGCTAAGATGTTGGATGACTGGGCATTCTACTTACAGAGTGATGGTACCTATTCTCATATTTACAACAGCTACGCAGATGCTATGGATTACTGGACACCAAGCAATCCTAATGCTGAAAATCCAAAACCTTTCCAAGGGGTTGGTGCAAGAGGTACAGGATCAACATCGGCTAACAATGTCTCCACAAGATTCCTTAGAAAAGCAGATTTCTTAAGATTAAGTAACCTGAAAGTAGCTTATACGTTTGATAAGGATTTCTTAAAAGGAGCTCCTGTCAACAAAGTGACTTTATATGTGATGGCGAACAACCTGTATACCCACAGATATGACAAAAAGCTTAAGTATGACCCGGATATGGCTTTGATCGGGACCAGTAACCTGAACTTA
>NZ_LJOD01000067.1 GCF_001295265.1 Chryseobacterium indologenes
TCATCCTCTTCAGTAATAACATATTCAGGAGCAATATTTAACCTGTAGTTTAATCCTTTCAGGATGTTATACCCGATTCCTACGTTACCAAAGATACGTGTAGAGTTTGCTTTATTTTTGTTATAGGCAAGAACTGCTGCCGGGTTGAAGATTCCGGAGATTGGCAGGCTTCCATAGGTATCATCATCATAAGATCCCAGGAAAATAGATCCGTCAGCATTATAAGCTGGTTCTAGTGGTGATGTGAAAAATTGAGATAAAACCGGATTGGCAAAAGCGCCACCATTTGGTAATGTTCTGGTAGTAGTATTGGCAATCTGGATATCCGTATTGATCATTAATCGGTCCGTTGCTTTGTATTCTAGCTTTGTAGAAGCACTGAACCTTTTGAAATCAGAGTTTCTGTAGATACTTTCCTGCTCAAATGTACCGAAAGATGAATAGTATTTAAACCTATCGCTTCCTCC
>NZ_LJOD01000068.1 GCF_001295265.1 Chryseobacterium indologenes
TCATCCTCTTCAGTAATAACATATTCAGGAGCAATATTTAACCTGTAGTTTAATCCTTTCAGGATGTTATACCCGATTCCTACGTTACCAAAGATACGCGTAGAGTTTGCTTTATTTTTGTTATAGGCAAGAATTGCTGCCGGGTTGAAGATTCCGGAGATTGGCAATCCTCCATAAGTACCATCATCCACAGACCCTAAATAAATAGATCCGTCAGCATTATAAGCTGGCTCCAGTGGTGATGTGAAATATTGGGATAAAACCGGGTTAGCATAAGCACCACCATTAGGTAATGTTCTGGTAGTAGTATTGGCAACCTGGATATCCGTGTTGATCGTTAATCGGTCTGTTGCCTTATATTCTAATTTAGTAGAAGCACTGAACCTTTTGAAATCAGAGTTTCTGTAGATACTTTCCTGCTCAAATGTACCGAAAGATGAATAGTATTTAAACCTATCGCTTCCTCC
>NZ_LJOD01000069.1 GCF_001295265.1 Chryseobacterium indologenes
ATCCTATCCAGTTTAAATCCTGATGATATTGAATCGATGACAGTACTTAAAGATGCGGTTTCTACGGCGATCTATGGTGCTGATGCAGGAGCTGGGGTTGTGCTTATTACAACGAAATCCGGAAAATCAGGAAAACCAAGATTTAACTTTTCATCATCGTATGGTTTAAATCAGACGGCAGTAAAGCAGCCGGAAGTTTTAAATAGAGATCAGTTTAAGCAGTATGCAGCAGCTTCATATGCTAATAGAACTAATTCGACCGAAGCGGCAGCTCTTGCTGTTCTTACTAACAATGTATGGGGGACTGATTTCGCAAACAATGATACAGACTGGAGAAAAATTGTTCAGAGGGGAAGTGCTATCCAGCAGGATATGAACTTTACCGCATCCGGAGGAAGCGATAGGTTTAAATACTATTCATCTTTCGGTACATTTGAGCA
>NZ_LJOD01000007.1 GCF_001295265.1 Chryseobacterium indologenes
AAAAAGCATATGCTTATCTGGTGAAATCCATAGAGCCTATTGATAAAAAATTCAATGTTTTCATCAAAGAGCTTCAGCAGATGGGTAAAGAAAAGGCGATGAAAGAGTCTGAAAACGTACAGAAAATAACCCCTTTCTACCAGTATTTATTTGATGTAATGGAGCCTTTTGATTCTACTTATTCCAAAGAAAAAGAAGAGCAGATCACTACAGCGATCATCAAAGCAACTCAATAAGATTTTTGCACTATAACATCATACTTTAAAACGGAACTTCGGTTCCGTTTTTTTATTATTGGCATTCCTGATTTTTAAGATTATATTTGTGACGCTAAAAATACACGATGACCGAGACTAAGAACAAACTTCCCATCTATGCCGCAGCTTTTACGGTAGTTTTTAAAATCTTTTTTTTACTGACCCATTATATTCAGGAGGATGCTTTTATTACCTGGAGAGTAGCACAGAACTTATTGGATTATGGCGTTATAGGCTTTAACGGAAATACGAAGATCTCGGCTTCCACAACACATCTGTATGTTTTTGTATCGTATTTATTCAACCTGATCTTTGGTAAAGAGAATTTTATTGAACCTATTTTAATCTTCAATTCATTACTCTTTACAATAGGGACAGTACTGCTTTCCCATCTGGTTCTTAAGAATCCGGTGCATAAAGCTCTTTTTATATTTCTGATTGGAATTTTGCCCCCTTCCATTAAAATTTCAATTTTAGGAATGGAATACGGTATCCTTTTCTTCCTTGAAATGGCCCTTCTGTACTATGGTTTCAGCAAAAATAAAAGATGGGCCCTGATTCTTCTGCCCATCCTCATCATGTTTACAAGAATAGATACGGTGATCTTCCTGGGAATTGTATTTTTAGTAGATGTTTTCTGGAACAGAAAGCTAAGATGGAGCTATGTACTGGGAGGAATTTTGGGACTTGCATCTGTGCTGTCTTTCAACTGGTTTTATTTTGGTGAACTGGTGAATAATACCATTACTGCCAAAAAGCTTCTGTACGGGCATGATTTTACTTTTCAACAGCATCTGGAATATTTTTGGGTAAGTTTCGGAAACTTCTGGGGAATGCTTAAGCTTCCCGGAAACTTTAATCCGATAACGATTATGATTCTTATTTTTGAGCTGCTTTGCTTTATTTACCTGATCAGACAGCGGGAAAAAAGAAACTACTTTTTGTGGATGATTTTCATTTTTGGATGGGTGAAGCAGATTATTTTTATTTCTCAAAAAAGTTTATTCGACTGGTATTACTGGGTTCCGCAATTGCTGCTTTTTGTTCCGGTTCTTATTTTTGTTTTGGAGCAGAAAGAGAGAAGGAAGTTATGGTTATCCCTGTTTATTATATTTTATATCCTTCCGATGTTTGCTTTTCAGACTGTACATTCTATAGCAACAGGAAACGGAGAGTGGTATTACCGCAGAACAATCGGTCTGTATTTGGGAACTTTTGAAAAAGATAAAAAACAATGGATACTGCTGGAGCCGGCAGGATATATCCCTTACTTTTCAGGATTAAAAACGATTGACGAAGTAGGACTGGTGGATAAGCAGATTCAGGAAGAAGTTAAAAAAGACAGGGCTAATTATTGGGTGAATACCGTTAAAAAAAGAAAGCCTAAATACCTTCTTTCCTACAAGAATCTGTTTGAAGGCAAAGATGCAGCCTATTATCAGGCTCATTACAAGCTGATGCAGGAATTCAGGGTGAAAGATCACCTGAAAAGCCAGAATAAAATCCTGGAAAAGATCTACAGGCTTAAACCTTCAGGAACAGATTATAATTTGTATATTAGAATTGATTAAAATATTGAAAAAACAGATAGGAGCTCATAAGCTCTGAAAGCCCGTTAAAACGGATAACCTAAAACCTGAAACTATGAAATACTGTGCTTTTCTCCGTGGCGTCAATGTAAAAGGAACCAATATGAAAATGGCTGATGTATGTCGGGTTTTTAAAAATGCAGGAATGGCTGATGTAAGCTCAGTGCTGGCTTCAGGAAACATTGTTTTTTCTTCAGATAAAGACGCCGCTGAACTGAAGCAGGTATTGGAAAAAGCCATGTCTGATCACTTTTCTTATGAAGCTTTTTTATTTATAAGATCTGTTGAAGAAACAGAAGCTTTCTGGAACGGAAAGCCTTTTGAAAAAGATGACAGCCTTCACCTGTATGCTTTTGTGGGAAACCCGGGTGTAGAAAATACCCTGATGGAAGAATTTGAAAAAGCATCCAAAACAGAAAATGAAAAAGCGGAAATTGTAGACGGTACTTTTTATTGGCAGGTTCCAAAAGGGAATACCTTAGACTCTACATTCGGAAAAGTTTTGGGAAAGAAAAACCTGAAAGATCAGTTTACCAGCAGGAATATCAATACGTTTGAGAAGATTTTAAAGAAATTCTAACTCAGCAATGGCTCTTTTCCTTTTTCTCACAGGAATGTTTGCCATTGCAAACTTTTATTATTGGGTATTTCGGAGCCCTTTGAAGACGTATAAGCTGTTTATTATATTCTTCATCGTTATTTCGCTGATGGCTGCAGTGATAGATCCTCACAACCTGCTGGAAGTATTTGTTACATTCTCAGGATATTATACTTTGCTTTTTGGGGTTCATTTATTGTTGACCGGGACATTCAGGATAAACAGATATTTTCCCTATATATTTGCTTTTTTCCTTATTTCACTTTTGGTGACCGCTTTTTTCGGAGCATTGATGCAGGATATTTTTAAGTATTCTTAAGTGCAAATAATTTCCTATTCTGAAACTTTCTCAGTATTTTTACTGAACTTTTAATTCACATAAAAAATGATTCAGTATTTAGATAATATCCATCACAAAGATTCAAAAAACTTTTTTCTTATTGCAGGTCCTTGTATTATTGAAGGAGAAGATATGGCTTTAAGAATAGCTGAAAAAGTAATCAGTATTACAGATAAATATAACATTCCTTATATCTTTAAGGGAAGCTTTAAGAAAGCCAACAGAAGCCGTGTAGATTCTTTCACGACGATTGGTGAAGAAAAATCCCTTGAAATTCTTAAAAAAGTGGGAGAAACGTTTAACATTCCTACCACTACCGATATTCACGAAAATGAGCACGCAGCATTGGCCGCTCAGTATGTGGATGTATTGCAGATCCCGGCATTTTTAGTGCGCCAGACCGATCTTCTGGTAGCAGCAGCCAAAACAGGAAAGTGTGTAACCCTGAAAAAAGGACAGTTCCTTTCTCCGGAAGCCATGAAGTTTGCTGTTCAGAAGGTAACCGATTCTGATAATCAGAAAGTAGCCATTATTGAAAGAGGAAACTCGTTCGGATATACGGATCTGATTGTAGATTACAGAGGAATTCCTACGATGAGAGAATATGCGCCTGTTATTCTGGATGTTACCCATTCATTGCAACAGCCCAATCAGAGTTCCGGTGTTACAGGCGGAAGACCTGATCTCATTGAAACCGTAGCCAAAGCCGGAATTGCAGTAGGGGCCGACGGAATTTTTATTGAAACCCACCCAACCCCTGAAACCGCATTATCAGACGGAGCCAACATGCTAAGACTGGATTTATTAGAAGATTTATTGCAAAAATTAACAAGAATCAGAGAATCGATTTTGTAATTGTTAAAAAATAATTAATTTTAGAAATTCTTAAAATATTTCTTTTGAAAAAACTAGTTTTACCACTAAGCCTTATGGTTCCTGTACTGATTTTCTCCCAAAACAGAAAAAAAGATACAACCACAAGAGTAACCGATATTGAGGAAGTTGTTTTCCAGAAAAAAGTGATCGGAAGAACTTCTGATATTACCAATATAAAGCTCTCAGCAAAAGATACCAGAGGAGTGCCTTCCATAGGAGGAGGAATTGAAGGGCTGCTTAAAACACTGCCTTCCGTAAGTTCCAATACCGAGCTTTCTTCACAATATATGGTACGTGGCGGAAACTATGATGAAAACCTTATTTACATCAATGATATTGAGATTTACCGCCCTTTCCTGATCAGAAATTCTCAGCAGGAAGGGATGAGTATCATCAATCCCGACATGGTGTCAATCGTAAACTTCTCTCCGGGAGGTTTTGAAGCAAAATACGGCGACAAAATGTCCTCAGCATTGAATGTATATTACCGTGAACCTGAGAAATTTGAAGTTTCAGGAGAAGCGAGTCTGATCGGAGGCAGACTGACAACCGGTCTGGCTTCAAAGAATAAAAAACTGACTGCATTATTCTCCGGGAGATACAGAAATACGAACCTTGTTCTGAACACCCTGAACGAAGATACAGATTTCAATCCTACTTACTGGGATTTCCAGTCGTATATCAACTATCATGTTAATGATAAATTTTCCATGTCGTTCATCGGATATTATTCCAAGAATGACTACGAAATGATTCCTAAAGCAAAAAGTGTTACTTTCGGAAGCCTTCAGCAGCCTATTACTGTAAATATCGGATATGGCGGTAAAGAGCAGGATATGTACAAGAACATGATGGGAACATTCTCGCTCAACTATAAGCCATCCGATAAATGGAGGTTTACTTTAGACAGCTTTGCTTACCAGAACAGGGAAAAAGAATATTATTCTATTGCTTCAAGCTATGAACTTCAGACTTTTGATCCTGTAACGCAGGCTCCGGTATCAAGCTTTGATGTTGGAGGGCAGATAGAACACGCAAGGAACGACCTTTTCGTGAAAACTTACGGGACCCAGTTCAGAGCCCGTTTTTCACCGAATGTAAATACCAATATAGAATTAGGCTTCAAATACGAAAAAGAAAACCTGAAAGACCTTACCAATGAATGGAAGCTGGTAGATTCAGCAGGATACAGCCTTCCGGTACCTATTGTAGATCCAAGAACGGGAGGTACAGGTGATTTAAGACTGTTTTACCAGATCGCTGGAAAAAATAATATTGAGCCTTCAAGACTTTCGGCATATGCACAGTATACACAGAAATTCTACTGGGGAGCCAGCAAAGTATTATTAAATGCCGGGGCCAGAGTCTCTAACTGGAGCTTCAATAAAGAAACCATATTTTCACCGAGAGCTCAGTTTGCCATAAAGCCGGACTGGGAATCGGATATGACCTTCAAGCTTTCCGGGGGAATCTATTACCAGGCACCTTTCTACAAGGAGATCAAAGATCTTGACGGTAACTTCAATTCCGACATAAAATCACAACGTTCCATCCAGGTAATCCTTGCCAACGACTATGAATTTTATATGTATGACAGGCCCTTTAAGCTGACTACAGAAGCCTATTATAAAAAAATGGATAACCTGATTCCTTATTATATGGATAATGTGAGAATCCGTTATTCAGGCAAAAATAATGCTTCAGGATATGCTTACGGAATTGATACCCGACTTTTCGGGGAATTTGTTCCGGGGGTTGATTCGTGGTTATCTGCAAGCTATTCCAGAATCTATGAAAATATAGATGGAAGAGGAAATATCCCAAGACCCACAGACCAGAGATTCAGGTTTGCCATGTTCTACCAGGATTATATGCCAAAATTCCCTTCAATGAGGGTAAACCTTACTTTGATATACTCAATGGGACTTCCTAACGGAGCTCCTGTATTTACCGACCCTTATCAGTACCAGAAAACTTTACCTGCCTATAAAAGGGTTGATTTAGGTCTTTCCAAAGTATTTATAGATTCCAAGGATAAGAAAAAAAGATATGGTTTCTGGGGCAATTTTGAAGAGCTTACTTTAGGGGTACAGGTTTTCAATGCATTCAATATCAATAATACAGTGGCCAATCAGTGGATTACAGATTATAATTCCAACCTGATGTATCCGGTTCCTGTTCGTCTTACAGGACGTTTTTTCAATGTAAAACTTGAGTTTAAGCTGTAGAGCCGGTTATCAATAAAAAAACAGAAAGCTTCTGAAATTCAGGAGCTTTTTTTGTGCAGAATTTTATAACAAGTATACCGAATTTTATAACAGCGTTTTCAAAGATATTTTTAACTTTGCTGTATCAATGAAAAAGATTCTTGCCATATTTTTCTCTGTTTTCTACTTCGGATTTTCTTCCGGAGCAGCTTTCAGCGTTCATTACTGTATGCAGGAATTTGTTTCTATAAGCCAGAAAACGGACGATATCTGTGGTAAATGCGGAGTAAAAAATAAAAAGAGCTGCTGCAAGACAGAAATCAAGGTGGTGAAAGTGGATGATTCTCAAAAATCAGATTTTCTGAAGATCAATTTTTTGAATCAGATCCCGGAAAAAGCATCCAGCCATCAGTTTTTTGTTACAGACCTGACTTTTTCAGCTTCAAAATTTACCCAGATAAGAATTAATGCACCACCTGAGTACAGGCCGGTTCCTATCTACATCAATCATTGTAATTTTAGAATTTAGAATCCGTCTGTTGTCTGGTATTATCCGGGTGATCGTACTTTCGCGGACAACACGGTTCGGCGCACTACGTGCGTTTTTCAACAATTCTTTATAAAAAATTAATTCTAAAATTTAAAACAATGAAAAAGTATATCATTACAGCAGCCTTATCTTTATTTTCAATCCTTTCAGTTTCTGCACAGTCTAAAAAAGATGCCAAGGTATCTAAACTGTATCAGAACTATATTGCCATTAAATCTGCCCTGGCTTCTGATGATGCTGACAAAACATCAAAAGCAGCAGCCGAGTTTATTAAAACCGCTTCTACAGTTGATTATAAATTGGTTTCTGAGGGTAATCTTAATATCCTGAGAAAAGATGCTACCGTTATTTCTGATGCGAGAAATATTGCCGCACAAAGAGAAACATTCATGAACCTTTCAGAAAATATGATTGCTTTGACGAAAGAATTTAAACTTTCTGATAAGCCCGTTTATGTACAATACTGCCCGATGGCTGACGGAAGCTGGCTGAGCGATGAAAAAAAGATAGCCAATCCGTATTACGGAAGCTCTATGCTGTCATGCGGAAGTGTGAAGTCAGAAATTAAATAAGTATTGTATCTATCTTTAAAATAACAGGTTGCATGGTTTAGGTTATGTGTAGCTTTAATCCGTGCAACTTTTAAAAAGTTCGGAATATTATGAAAAAAATAATCATATTTCTGGTGCTTTTGTTCTCTGTTTTCACCTTTGCCCAAACAACAAAAACATACTATACCTGTCCGATGCATCGTGAAGTGGTTTCTTCAAAACCCGGTGACTGCCCGAAATGCAAAATGACGCTGGTAAAGAAAACAGTGGCCATAAAACCCAAAGTAACAGCAAAGCCTCAGGAAAAACCTGTACAGAAAACTGAAGTCAGAACAAAACCTACAGAAACTAAAGTAAATAAAGCAAAACCTGAAACCAGGAAGGTAAAAATTGTAAAGGATACAGAAAAACCCAAACCTGCTAAACCTGTTCAGACTGCCAGAGCACCAATAGCTTCTCAACCTAAAGTTCATACTCAGTCTCATTCTGCTTACACCTGTCCCATGCACCCTGAAGTAATTTCTGATAAACCGGGAAAATGCCCGAAATGCGGAATGGAGCTGGTAGAAAAGGAAGATCATCAGCATACAGTGGCTGTAGAACCCCAAAAAGAAGAGAAATCTGTTTTAAGAAGAAACTCTGAGAACGGGAAAGTAACTTTTGGCGGAAAAACAGTCAGATATGATTTGTATGTAAAAGATACAATCGTGAATTTTACGGGGAAAAACAGGAGGGCACTGGCCATTAACGGAAAGCTGCAAGCCCCTACCTTATATTTTACAGAAGGGGATACAGCAGAAATTTACCTTCATAATATGCTGAAGGAAAATACCGGACTGCACTGGCATGGGGTAATTCTTCCCAATGAGCATGACGGTGTTCCATATCTTACGACAAAGCCGGTAAAACCAGGAGAAACGCATCTGTATAAATTCAGGGTTTCCCAGAACGGAACCTATTGGTATCATTCCCATGAAGCCCTTCAGGAGCAAATAGGGATGAACGGAATCCTTGTTTTCAGAAAAAGAGAAGGAGAACCGGCACCACAATACAATGCGGAAATCCCAGTGCTTTTAGGGGACTGGAGTGATGAAGATCCGATGCAGATCGCAAGAAGACTTCACATGGCCAATACAGACTGGTATGCTATAAAGAAAAATGCAGTTCAGAGTTACTGGGAAGCGATTAAGTCAGGAAATTTCGGAACAAAAGCCCTGAATGAATGGAAAAGAATGGAAGCGATGGACGTAAGTGATGTATATTACGATAAGTTCCTGATTAACGGACTTCCAAGCTCTGATTACTCCAGTTTAAAAGCGGGAGATAAGGTTAGACTGAGGGTTGCCAACGGTGGATCATCTACCTATTTCTGGCTGAATTATGGCGGCGGAAAAATAAAAGTCGTTGGAAATGACGGAAATGATGTGGTTCCTGTGGAAGTAGACCGTCTGATTATAGGGGTTTCTGAAACTTATGATATTGAAGTAACAGTTCCTGAGAATAAAAGTTTCGAGTTCCGGGCTACTTCCGAAGACAGAATCGGGCATGCATCTTTATGGCTGGGTTCCGGTGATAAGGTTGAAGCTCCAGATCTTCCAAGACTGATGCTGTTTGAAGGAATGAAAATGATGAACGGAATGATGGAAATGAGTGGAAATATGAAGCCGATGAACATGACGATGGGCAACCAGATGATGGATATGAACGAAGTGATGTATCCTGAAATTCCTGAAAGCCAGCGTAAAATGACGGCCAAACACATGAATGAGATGATGGGCGTGAAAACGAAAGAGAAAGAACAGAAAGAAGAAGACCATTCACAGCACTCAGGAATGAATATGAAGGAGGAGAAAACAATCAAAAGACTGTCTTATAATCTGTTAAAATCTCCTGAGAAAACAATTCTTCCAACAGACAGTATCCGTGAAATGAAGTTTACCCTGGAAGGAAACATGAACCATTATCTGTGGACACTGGATAATAAAACGGTAACAGAAACCGATAAAATTCTGGTAAAAAAAGGGGAAGTTCTCAGAATTAAGCTGTATAATAATTCTATGATGCGCCACCCGATGCACCTGCACGGGCATGACTTCAGATTAATCAATGCAAAAGGAGAATATTCTCCATTGAAAAATGTGGTAGACATCATGCCTATGGAAACGGTAACGATAGAATTTGCTGCCAATCAGGACGGAGACTGGTTCTTCCACTGCCATATCCTGTATCACATGATGGCCGGAATGGGAAGAATCTTCAGCTATGAAAATTCAAAACCCAATCCACAGCTGCCCAACAGGAAACTGGCCTGGAAAAACTTTTTAAAGGATAACAGAATGATCAGCTCTATGGCAATGCTTGATGTGGCCAGCAATAAAATGCATGCTGAGACAATGACGATGTTCGGGCCGAGATGGGCAAACCTTAATGAATTTCATTCCAACTGGAATTTCGATCATTTTGAAGGAAATGTAAAGGTTGGTAGGTTCTTAGGAAAGTTCCAGTGGGCGCTTCCATATGCCGGTTTCAGGTTCCAGAAGAATCATGAGATCATGGAAAGACAGATGGCCGAAGATATGGGCATGGATTTCCAGGGAAAAAAATCCTGGTTCGGACAGCAGAAAGCCTCCAAGACAAAAGCGTCTTTCATTGTCGGTATGCAGTATGTTTTACCGATGCTTATCACCGCTGATGCAAGTGTAGACCAAAACGGAAAAGTATTACTGGAGCTGAGCAGGGAAGATATTCCCATCTCCAGAAGGATAAGAGGAAACTTCAGTGTTAATTCTGACGGGGAGTTTACAACAGGAGTACGGTATATCCTGCAAAAATGGCTTTCCGTTTCCGGAAATTATGATAATGAAACGGGCTGGGGTGCCGGTATTACCCTGACTTATTAATTATAGAATAAAGGCTGTCCAATGGATAGCCTTTATCATTAACCGTCTCCTGATACAAAAGCTTACCTGGAGTTTTTTTGAGTAAATATATCTTGCCCTACAAAACAAAAAAACCGCCCCATTTAAAATGAGGCGGCTTTTCCTGAACCTAATCAGCTTTTATTTCTTGGCTTTATCAGTTTTTGCGGCTGGAGTATAAGTTACTTTTTTAATATCAACAGTCATTTCTTTCAGACGTTTAGCTACATCTTCAGGCATTTCTTTCTGGTATCTTCCCCCAATGACTTCTGACAGGAATTTCTCTGTCTCAGCATACATTGCCATATTATTTACCGGTTTTCTGAATCCGTGTCCTTCATCATCAGCAAGAATATAATTTACTTTTTTCCCTCTGTCACGAAGAGCAATCACAATCTGATCAGCTTCTGCCTGCTTTACTCTTGGGTCATTGGCTCCCTGGATAATCAGAAGAGGCTTTACAATTTTATCAACACTGAACAGTGGACTAGCAGCGCGGATGGCCTTTTTACCTTCTTCCGTATTCGGATCACCAATCATTCCATAAAGAGAAGCACGGGCTGATTCCCAATAAGCAGGAACAGAGTCTAAAAGCGTAAACAGGTTGCTTGGGCCCACGATATCTACGCCCCCGGCATACAGATCAGGCGTAAAGGCCAGACCTGCCAGTGTTGCATAGCCGCCATAGCTTCCTCCCATAATCACAATTTTGTTTTTATCAGCGATGCCATTATCAATCAGGTATTTTACACCCCACGTGATATCGTCCTGCATCAGTTTCCCCCATTGAAGATCCCCGTCATTCTTAAATTTCTTACCATAACCTCCACTGGCTCTGAAGTTAGGCTGAAGTACTGCGTAGCCTCTGTTGGCTAAAAACTGAACTGTTGAATTGTATCCCCAGTAATCTCTTGGTCCTTTTGGGCCTCCATGTACTAAGACCACCACCGGAATATTCTTTCCTGAAGAACTTGTAGGTAAGGTCAGATAAGCAGGAATTTCAAGCCCGTCACTGCTTTTATAAGAAATAGGAGTCATCGGAGCCAGATATTGTTCTACTTTCTTTAATTCGGTTCTGGGGGTGTACTGGAAAATCAGCTGTTTGGTTTTAGCATCGAAGAAGTATGCTTCAGGAGCATATTTGTCACCCCAGACTGAGATCAGGAATTTTGAATAATCTTTAGTAGGGCTGGCAAAATTAACTTCTCTTCCCAGGAACTTATTTTGTAAAAATTTATAGTTAGATTCCCATGTTTTATCTTTCCAGTACACTTCTGTTTTATCTCCTGTATACGAAGTAGAGATTATTTTTCTGGTATTTCTGTCTATAAACAATCCACCGAAATCAACTTTTCCTTTAGGGTCTTCTTCTACTTTAGTGATCTGTTTGGTTTTCGGATCCATCAGGAATAATGCTGATTTATCCAGATTTCCTTTATCAGTTACCAGATAAAACTTAGAGTTACTCTCATTCCAGTCTGAAATATAAGCTTCTTCAGTTACCAGAGTTTCGTAAATAGGTGTAAGTTTATCACCGTCTCTATATAAAAACTGAGTGGTTCCTTTTTCATCCGTTCTGTATAAAACCCTTAGCTTTTCATCCCAGTCGAAATTGTAACTTGTGATACGGTCTTTATTTTCGAAGATCTTTTTCAGTTCCCCGGTGGATATTTTTAATGAGTAGAGATCATGCCATGCTTTATCACGGTTGTTCAATCCAATCATCAGCAGATCAGGGTCTTTTCTGCTGACCATGTAAATCTGGGCGGTTATATCTTTAAGCGGTGTGATATTTCTTGCTTCAGGCACTCCGCTGGTTACTTTTGCCATTGGATCTACCGCGAAAATATTCATATTTTCATCACCGTTATTATCTTTCACAAACAGGATGTATTTTCCATCTTCAGACCAGAAATAGCCGTTTAACGGGCGTTTACTGTCTGTTAATGGGCGTGCCTTATCAAAGGGTTCATCAATTTTTTTCACCCAGATATTCATGATTCCTCCGTATTCTTTGGTAAAGGAGATCCATTTTCCGTCCGGACTAAGCTGTCCGCCGGAGATTTCAGGATTTCCAAAAAACAATTGTCTGTCAAGCAAAGGAACCTGTTGCGCTCTTGTCAGCTGTAGCCCTATCGTTAAGAGGAGCGCGAGATAAATGATTTTTTTCATTATTGCATAAGTTTAGTTATATCTTGAAGCTGTCTGCCTCGTTTCTTATAATGGTTTCAGCAGCAGTTTTATAATTCCAGCCGAATAATTTTTTCAATGGTTCTTTGATTCATGCTGTCAGGGACTAAGCGCATTAAAAAATTACGAAGCTTATTTCCGTGTTCCCATTGTGAGATTTTCCCAATGGTCCGGCTTGTACTGACGATGTAGTCTGTTTTTTTTCTTCTGATTCTTTGAAACTCTTCAAAAACGCTGTTGAAATCCTTATTTTTTTCCAGCAGTTTACCGATAACATATGCATCTTCAATGGCCTGGCAGGCTCCCTGACCCATATTGGGAGTTGTGGCATGAGCAGCGTCTCCGATAATACAAAGACTTTCGGAATACCATTTGGAAATAGGAGAGAGATCAGCAATTTCGTTACAGATGATACTTTCTTTGGGAGTAGCCTTAATAAGGTTGATTACTAAGAGATCAAAATCATTGAAAACTTCGGCTATATATGGTTTTTCGTGAAAGTCCTTTTCATTGATGCAAGCGTACCAGTATACTTTTTTCTGTGAGATCTGTACAAATCCAAAACGTTTTCCTTTTCCCCACATTTCAAAAGCTTCATGAAGAAATTTTGAAGGGAGATCAAAATCTGTAACTCCTCGCCAGCATTTTTGCCCCGCATTTCTGATGGTTCCCGTTTTCAGAATCTGTTCCCGGACTTTTGATTTTATACCGTCAGCTCCAAAAACAATTTTGCTTTCTTTTGAATATCCTTCGAAATGCAGTACATAATTTTCTTTCTTTTCAATCTGAAGGAGAGAATGATTAAGCTTAATGACTTCAAAACCAATATTTTCTGCCATAATTTTTTGCAAATCGGCTCTGTGTATGGCTACATTACAGGAGTTATATTTTTTTTCAAATGCGGTAATATCTGTCTTTGAAATTGTTTTAAAAAAAGGATCTGTAATAGAAATTCCATGGATTTTATTTCCTGCATTTTCAATTTTTTCTTTAAGACCGAGCTGATCAAAGATCTGCATAGCGTTGACGGCCATCATGATTCCGGCTCCTACAGGTTTTATCTCTGGGGCAGACTCATAAATAGAGAAATCATATCCCTGCTGCTTCAGGATATTTCCCAATGCCAGTCCGCCAATTCCTGCTCCTATGATTGAAATAGTATCCATAAGGGATATATTACAGATTTATTATATAATTCTCGGATATCTTTTTAAAGCCATATTTTTTGAAAAAATGATGAGCTCCTGCATTGTTTACACCGCTTTCAAGCAGTATAAAACTGATATTCCAGCTTTTTGAATCTTCTACGGCTTTTTCCAGCAGCATACTTCCGATAGACTGCCCCCTGTAAGATTGGTCAAGCAGCATATCTTCCAGGACGGCATACTTTTTAAAGCCATTAATGAGATGAAATACCAGTATTCCGATGATCTCACTTTTATCATTTTCTGCAATCAGGATCTTTAATTCAGTTCCTGACTCTTTAAAATCACCCGAAAACTGGGCTTGTAGCACTGTTTCAAGATCCGGGCTCCACTGTTCTGGGCTTAAAGCTCTTCCGGAAATGATTTCCCCGTGAGAAATATAAGAATCTGTTTTATGGGTAATAAAAAAGCTGATCAGCTCTTTAATCCGTGTACTGTCTGTAAGCCATTGTGTAGTATATTTCATTTCTTTTTATCTTACTTCATATTTTTTAACTCGTTCAGCAGGTTTTGCTGTTTGCTAATAAAATGTTCCAGACTGTCTGTTTTCAGCGGATGGGCATTCTGATACTTCTGAATTTCCGGAAGGGTTTTCCTGATTTTAAAAGCAGTATACTGGTCTGTGATTACCCCGGTATTGGCATTGATTTTTTTTATCAGTTCCTTTATATTTCTGATTTTGAGACTGTACTGGTCCTCACTTATCTTAATCTGTTGTTCAACTTCTTTCTTTAAGAGTGAATCTTTAATAGCCTTTGTTTTCTCATGAGCATTCTGGTAATATGATTCAGATTTATAGATAACGGGTTCATAGGAGGCGAGGACTTTTCCGCTTTCCTCATAAATTTTGGTCACCCTTTCATCCAAAGCTTTGAGATGAGTATCGGTTTTAAGAAGTTCCCCATAAATCTGATCGATCATATCATCGGCGTGGTAACTTTCTTTAAGGGAACGGGAAACTGATGATTCCTCAGCATTGTCTACAGCATTGGCAACGATTGGAGGATTCTTAGGTCGGTTTTCTTTACAGGCTATGAAAGATAAGGCCAGTGCAGAGGCGAAAAGTATTTTTCTCATAGTAATTTGTATTGGGTAAATGAAAGCTGTTCTCTGATGAAAAATTTATTTCATCCTGTCAAAACTTTAATTTTTCTATTAGTTGATAGTAAGCAGGCATTTGTTACAAAAAAACGGAGCCTGAAAACAGACTCCGTTGAAATACGTTATTACGTTAAAATTATTTACCTAAATAAGATTTTAAGATCTTGCTTCTGGTATTGTGTTTTAGTCTCTTGATCGCTTTTTCTTTGATCTGACGAACTCTTTCTCTTGTAAGATCGAAAGTTTCCCCGATTTCCTCTAAAGTCATCGGATGTTTTCCGTTCAGTCCGAAGTATAGTCTTACTAAATCAGCTTCTCTCGGAGTAAGGGTGTTTAATGCTCTTTCAATTTCAATCTGAAGAGATTCAAGCATCAGGTCTTTATCCGGGCTTGGAGATTCTCCTGAACGTAAAACATCATAAAGATTAGAATCTTCACCTTCTACTAAAGGTGCATCCATAGACAGGTGTCTTCCGGAGTTTTTCATTGATTCTTTAATATCTTCTTCACTCATGTCAAGAACTTCAGCCAATTCTTCCGGAGAAGGTGGTCTTTCATTTTCCTGCTCCAGGTGAGCATATGCTTTGTTGATTTTGTTGATGGAGCCGATTTTGTTCAACGGAAGCCTTACAATTCTGGACTGTTCTGCTAACGCCTGTAAAATTGACTGACGAATCCACCAAACCGCGTAAGAGATAAATTTGAAACCTCTAGTTTCATCGTACCTTTTTGCCGCTTTCATTAATCCTAAGTTACCTTCATTAATTAAATCGGGTAAAGAAAGACCTTGATTTTGGTACTGTTTGGATACGGAAACCACGAAACGAAGGTTGGCTTTGATTAATTTCTCCAGTGCTGCTCTGTCGCCCGCACGTATTCTTTGTGCCAATTCTACTTCTTCGTCCGCAGTGATCAGTTCCACTTTACCAATTTCCTGCAAATACTTGTCTAATGAAGCAGTTTCCCTGTTGGTAACCTGCTTAGTGATTTTTAATTGTCTCATCTATTTTTATCCTCAAAAAAGAGTTACTATATAGTATACGTATAAGATGATACAAAGGTTACACCAGTTTTACTTTTTTATGAAATTATTGTATCAGGCAGTTGATGAAATAGGGAAGAAGGGGTTGGAAGTTACTTTCAGCTTTAACCTAAACAAAAAAACGGAACTCAGGTTCCGTTTTATACTTTAAGTCGTTGATCTCAATTATTTCTTAAAACAAATCATTCAACAGTTTAGCCAGCCTTAATCCTCCGTACAGAAGCTGTCTTTCCATTGTATCATTGAATTTATACTGGTAGTCGTACGATAATTTTGAGCCATCCGGCGTCTGTGCATAGATTTTGTTGGCAATTTTATGAGAATCATACAGCCAGTCTTCTACGGTTCCGGTCTGAATCTGTTTTACTTCATCCTTAGATTTGATGTCTAAAAGTTTTGCATATTCTGTATAGCTGTACTTCTGGGAATCTACCAGTTTTCCATCCCATACAGAGTGAAGATTGGTTTTGTCTCCGAAGTAGGTTACATTAATCTTATTCCCTCCAAGATCATCAGCCCTTCCTACGTGCAGAGGCTGTGCCAGATCTCCCATGATGTGGATCAGGAAAATCAGGGCAATTTTTCTGTCTTTTTCAGATGTTTTGGCATCTTTGATCTGGCTGGACAGGGTATTGATCTGAGTGTAAAGGCTTGGACCTGCCTGAAGCTTTAAATTCTGGTCAAATGTTTTAAAATCAACCTGCGGATCAATATTTACGTAATGCCATGATGAAGCCTGCTTCCAAACCCCTGTAGTATCAGACTTAATAAAATCCGGCCAGTTAGCCCAGTACGCAAGCCTTTCCTTTCCCATTATTTTTTTTATCTCCCTTCTTGCTTTTCCCGACAGATGGTTTTGTGCGATCTCTGCAATAACCCTGTGTCCCGTTAGCCCCCATGCATAAGAATAAAGCGAAGAGGAGATGAATGCTAAAATCAGAATTTTAGAATAAATACTTTTCATTATAAATAACATTTTACAAGCTGCAAAGATACGCCCCGCTTTCCGAATGACCATCAGGTATATCCTGATTCTTGCCCGGAAGAATGTTAATAAAATTTAATCTAAATAAAAAAGGTGGGAGCATGCTCCTTATGATCTGTTTTGCCAGTGTGGTTTTTACTGCTTAAGCTGTTCACTATCAGATTGAAAATTTATTGATTAGATTTATACGCAGTTCCCTGTTCAAAAGCTATTCACCGTATTTTTACGGATTTTGTTAGAGATTATTCCGTTTAATGTCAATAAATTAGTATTTTTAGGATAAAATTATTGGGAAAATATTTTTTCAAACTTACGAGATATATTATCTTTACCAGTCATAATCACAGGAAACACTATGTATGAGAATAATATTGTAGACATGAATTACAATAAGCTGCAGACGGACTTCAAAGCGGAAGCAGTGGCTGTAAACCTTTTGAAATACCACCGCGCGGTAAGCAATATATTTATTGAACGGATCGGGATTAACGACCGTGCTTATCTGAAAGACATCAAAAGTATTTCAAGCAGTTATTTAGGATTTGATGAGGAAGTATTTACGATAGAAACCTATAGGGAAGGTGTTTATGATTATCTTCCTGAAGGATTATTTCATCCACCGTCATTGGGTGCTTCCCGGAAAAATGTAGATACGGTGGTCCGTGAGATCCGTAAACAGAAAAGGGTAGAAGAAGATGCCCGTAAGTTTTTCAAACCTTTTGAGCTGGAAATATTCTTTACGGAAATCAGCGCTTTGCTGAAAGAGTCTGAATTTGATATCACCAGCAATACCGATGCGCTGCTGGAAACGGTGAGTGAACTCTGGCCCCTGGTGAGAATGCTTGATAGGCAGAATGCCTATATTTTCATTCATATTCTGCCGTTTTTCCATCAGATAAGAGGGGATAAGAGATGGTTTGAAAGATGTATGACCGCTTTTCTTCAGGTTCCTGTAGAAGTTACTTTTACGCCCAATGTTATAGATAAAATTGAGAAAAATGACGACTCTATGTTATTGGGAAATTCAAGATTAGGAGTAACCTATATTCCGAGCGGAAAACATATGGACGGACAGCGGAACTGGGTGGTGAATATTGGCCCGATTCCTTATAATGATATGGAAAGATATATTCCGGGCAATCCGTTCAGAAAAGTACTGCAGGCGCTTTATGATTATTTTCTTCCTGTAACCGTGGATGTGGAAGAGAATTTTATTACAGAGAAGCAGGAATATTCATTCAGTCTGGAAGATAGTGAAAGAAATGCCAGCCGTCTCGGATACTCCACATTCCTCTAAAATAATTTATTATATTTACAGTTACCAACAAAGTATAAATTCGAAAAGAAACAAATGGAAATTTCTTCAGTAAAAGGTATTTTTTTAAGGTATATACTAATGCCTTTAATAGCAGTTATTATGATGGCCATACTCGGGGTGATCAGAAGAAATAAACCTGCTATCAAAATTAAAGTAATTATTGTATACGTTCTTCTGTGCAGTTTATGCCTGGCTCTTCCCGGAATTTTCGGATTTGCCGGAAATCTTTTTAATCCGTACTGGTATCTTATTGCACAGGTTATTTTCCTTATTTTAGGTATTATTCATGTAAATTTAATGCACAGATATTTCAGAAAGCACATTGATTCTGTAGGAATGAGCATTTTGTTTGAATCAATTCTTTCATTAACGTGTATTGCCTTCGGAGGATATTTATTTACCCTTATTTTTAACCTGATCAGTAAGGGGAACGGAAATGCCGTGATGTCTGCCACAAGTATAGCGATCTTTGTGGTTCCTATGGTATTTTATTACTGCTATATTCAGTTTATCAGTATTCCTTTTGATATTTATAAAACATGGAAATATTCACCGGACCAGAGGCTTCCCGATTTTGAAGGGGCTGATTTTGACCGTTTAATGGTTCTGAATGTGGAACTGAGCAAAAACTTGGAAGATGCCAACCGTTTCAGAATTAAAGCCAAAACACTTCCTACAGGAATTACTTTCGGAGACTGGTTCTACAGGGTGGTAGATGATTACAACCATAAAAATCCGGGTTCTATCATCCACCTCTCCGATGTTGAAAAAGAACCTTATTATTGGATTTTTTACACTAAAAAATCGTTTTTCAGCTTTAGAAAATATATTGATTTCGACCAGGATATCTCTACGAACGGCATTTCAGAAAATGAAGTGGTGATCTGCAAAAGAGTGATCCAGCATGAGGAAGAAGGCGTTATAAGAAGATCATAATCACAGAAAATTTAAAAAGTATTAACTATGATACAACCTATCAAACATTTTGCGATCAATTGGGTAGACGGGATGAAAGTATCCCAGAGGCACCTTAATGATCAGGATAATTTTTTAATTGATACCATCAGAGATTCCAATTCACTGGGAATTTCCACCTATAATTACGGGCTTTTGCCTATCTCTAAAGAATATACGGATAAAACCATTTTTGATGTTCATAATACGGCAACAAATGATGTACAGCTGGTGATTAAACACTGCAGTGCTATTACAATGGCGGGATACCGTATTGATCTGAACGACAGGAGAGTGAGCGTGAAGTCGCTGGCAAAATCTATGAATGAGGAGCAGGCAGATGGAGAATACTATATTCTGATCTCTGTAAACCCTTTTGATAAGGTACCTTTCGGAGATATTGATCCGGAGGAAATACCACCACGCCACCCGAATGCACAGCCCAACCATTTTATAGAGCTGCTTCCGGTAACTTCACTGAACAGCAGTTATTCAGGAGGAAATTACCTGATCATTGGAAAAGTGGATCTGAGAGCTAATATTGCACAGGTAGACTCCAATTTTATTCCGCCATGTACATCCATTCAAAGTCATCCGACTTTAGTAGATTATTACAGCAGCTTTGCCAAGTCTATCGGAAATCTTCAGCAGTATGCATTCAAAATCATCCAGAAGGCATCCCATAAGAATCAGAATACAGCATTGGCACAAAATGTAAAATATCTGTGTACAACCATGGTCAATACTTTTGGTGATGTTTATTTCCAGTTCAGGAATGTAATCCCATGGCAGCCACCGGTATTTCTGATTGAAGTATTTGCTAAACTGGCTCTTCACCTGTATAATGCAACCCAGATCTTAGTACCTGCCGAACTGGAAGAAATGCTGAATTACAGTCTGGAATGGAGTGAAATTGCTCCTCATACTTTACTGAACCAGCTTTCTATTGTAGCGGAAACCAATTATGACCACCACAACTGCGGAGAACCGCTTCTTTATATTCAGCAGATGTTGAGAAGCCTTGAAACGATTTTCTCCAAGTTGAGCGAGCTGGATTATATCGGTCAGAAAAAAGAGAATATCATTGTTAACGAGCAGGAAGTATCCTCGAACAACAACCCGAAGAGAGGCTGGAGTGTTTTAGATTAACAAAAAGATTTGAAAATACAGATCCCGGATGAAATGTCCGGGATTTTTTGTACCCCTGATTATTTGTGAATTCAGGGGCAATTTTAACAGTAAAAAAAAGACCTGCCAAGAGATTGCAGGTCTTTCTGATTTATTTCTTATTCAGGAGTTCCAGGGTATGTTCTACATGTCCGCCTCCTTTCCATTCATCATGTCCGGGAACAACTAAAACGGCCTGCGGATATTTTGATTTCAGTTTTTCCATGGTATGAGGCCATTGTTCTACATTAGCTTCTCCGGTATAGCCCAAATCTGTGGCAGCTTTACTTTTTACGAGACATCCGCCATCCAGTATATTGTATTTAGGAAACCATACCACTACATTATCAGCAGTATGTCCCTCTCCAAGAAAATCCATTACAAATTCTTCTCCTCCTATACGATACTTTTTTCCTGTTTTTATAATAGTGTTTGATGTTGCTTTCCCTTCTTTCTTCAGGAATTCGTTAGTTTTTGCAGTAGCATAGGTTTTGATCCCTTTGCTGTTATAAAAACTAAGGTCTCCGGCTCTGTCTGCATGGGAATGGGTGGCAAATACGGCAATAACAGGCAGATTATGGCGTTTTTTTATCGTATCCATCAGACTTTGATATTGTGTTTTCTGCCATGGGACATCAAACAGAACAACACCTTTTTTGGTAACAAGATACATGGCATTGGTAGAATATTCTTTCCCTCCAAATACGCCGAAAGTTTTATAAATATATAAGTTGGGTTTTATAGGAGGCTCAATAACAAAATCTCTTACCTGAGCACCGGCAAAAGGGCTTAACAGCATTGAAACGATAAAAAACTGAATGGTTTTTTTCATAATTTTCGGGGGGCATTAAAATGTTAGTACTTGCCAGAAAGTAAAATCTGAACAGAATGTTTTGCAAACCTAGGGAAATTTAAAATTCTGACTTTTGTGTAAGGAGGAGTTTAACCGTTTTTTAACAGTTGCTGGTTTGTGCAAAGAAACAATTATATATTACCCGCTGTGGGCTGAAATCCTTTATTTTAGATGGATTTTGGATTCCAATCCTTAGTATGCGAATTTTTTATTAGTGTATCAGTAACAAAAGGACTTAAGTTATTTTAAGTAAATACTTTGCGCATAGAAGTTTATAGAAACTTTTAAAAATCGTAGATTTTTTATTGATGAGTAAAATATACTATCAAAAATATCAGGTATCAGCCGTTAAGGAAATTATTTTTTAATTAATATTTTTTCTGTAGCCTTTTTGCTGAGAATTTCTTTTCTGCCACCTATTTCTATGGTCATCGATTTATCAAAGTTTTCAATTTTGATAATCTTTACTTTGGTATTAAGGAGAAGCTTTCTGTCATTTAAATAACTTAAAAAAGCATCATCAGAAAGAGTAACGGAGGCGAAAATTACGGTTTCTCCCACGTCACAGCTGCTTAATTTCTGTAGGTCCTGTGCAATGATATTTCCGTCTTTGTCCGGAATAGGCTCTCCATGCGGATCAAATTTCGGGTAATCCAGAATCTCATCCATCTTATCGAAAAAAATCTGAGAATGTACATGTTCCAGCTGCTCCGCGATTTCATGAACATTTTCCCATCCGAAATTCATTTTCTTAACCAAAAACATTTCAGTAAGCCTGTGTTTTCGTACAACCAGGGCAGCTTCACGTTTTCCGCTCGCAGTGATCAGCAAAGGTTTATAAGTTTCATAAATGACCCATTTTTTCTCTGCGAATTTCTTCATCATGTTATTTACACTCGGCATTTTTACGTTTAAAAATTTGCTGAGTTCGTTAATCGTTACTTTCCCTTCATTGTCAACTAAATGAAACAAAGCCTTCAGATAATTTTCTTCTGTTAATGTTGTTTTCAAAATGTTAGATGATTTTCACTACAAATCTAACAAAATAAAATTAAAAGTTGTCTCTTGTTATTTTAACTTTTTATAATTTTACTTTATGAAATTTTCATTCAAAAACGACTATTCTGAGGGATGTCACCCGAATATTTTACAGGCACTTTTACAATATAATCTTGATCAGCAGGCAGGCTATGGTGAGGATGAGTATTCCCGGCAGGCTAAAGATTTAATTAAAGAGAAAATTAAGAAACCGCATTCGGATATTTACTTTATTTCCGGAGGCACACAGGCTAATCTTATTGTTATTTCTTCGATTCTGAGACCTTATCAGTGTGTGATATCTGCTGCTTCAGGGCATATTCTGAATAATGAAACGGGGGCTATTGAAGCTACGGGACATAAAGTATTAAGTATTGAAACAGAAGACGGGAAACTCCGTCCCGGAGATATTATTCCTGTTCTTGAAAGCCACAGGAATATTCCGCATCAGGTGATGCCGAAGCTGGTTTATATTTCTAATTCCACGGAGCTTGGAACGGTTTATCTGGCTGAAGAACTGGAAACCCTTTCTTCTTTCTGCCGGCAGAACGGACTGTATCTTTTTATGGACGGTGCAAGAATGGGGCACGGTATCACTTCTGAAATCAGTGATCTGACGCTGGAAAAGGTTGCAGAACTTACAGATGTTTTTTATCTGGGAGGAACCAAAAACGGTGCTTTAATAGGAGAAGCTGTCGTCTTTAATAATCCGGATCTGAAAATTGATTTTGCCTTCAATATCAAACAAAAAGGCGCTCTGCTGGCGAAGGGAAGGCTTCTTGGAATTCAGTTTCTGGAACTGATGAAAAATGATCTGTATTTTGATCTGGCAAAACATGCCAACAACCAGGCAATGAAGATGAAAAATGCAATGAAGGAAAGGGGAGTACAGTTTCTTTCGGACACCTATACCAATCAGATATTTCCCATTCTGAGTAATGAACTGATTGAAATTTTATCTGAAAGTTTTGAATTTTATGTCTGGAAAAAAATAGATGAAAAAAAGTCGGCAATACGGCTGATAACCTCATGGAATACCGGAGATAAGCCTGTAGATCATTTTATTGAAATCATCACAAAAGAATTGTCATAAGATTTTATTGATGCAGCTGTTTTTTCCCGCAGTTTATTCAAAATAAAAGGCTGTCTCAAATTATTGAAAACAGCCTTGTTTATAGGATTTATTTTAAAGCTTTGGCAACGGTTTTACAATCTGCAGCGCTTAGCTTTTGACCGTCTTTATAGCTGATTTTTTTCTCATCTGCATATTTTGACTGGCCGTCTTCTTCTTTATGTCCGCCGATTCCTTCAATTAAGGTATCGTCCTGCTGTAAGAAATAAATGTCTCTTTTACTTTTTGTTCCTTCAGACTGGAATTCATAAGTCAGCTTTAGAGTATCTCCTGATTTAAAACCTGTTACATCACCTTTTGAGCTGTCTTTTTCGCTGTTTTTATAAGCCATCTTTCCGGTAATGGTTCCCAGGTTGTCATCAATGGAGGCAAAAACGGTGTCTTTTCCGGTAACTCCCATATAGCAGAATGATTTAGGTCCCAGTGTATCTACCACAGGTTCAGTTGCTGTGATAGTATCTTTTTCAATTTTTTGAGCCGGAGCATCTGCTTTTTTATTACAGTTGATCAGAAACATGGATAGTGATCCCAGTAAGATTAATTTCTTCATACCTTAATTGTTAAATTCAAATTTCAGCGTACTAAATTAGCAATAGTATTTCAATATGAAAGAAAATAAGATACAAAAGGCTAAAGATCTTAACTAAATTTGTGTTACAGCTTTTTATTCTTGTGGATTTTGCAGATGGCAGTTATTTTGGGAAGTGAATAGGATGTTAAGTGATGATTTAAATTCGAATCAAAAATCTGCCGGATTACAAATTACCTATTACTCATACTTTCAACGCTCCTCTGAATCCCCGTGCGGCATAGTATGAATCTGCACCATTATGGTACATGAAAACCGTGTTGTAGCGGCGGTCACAAAATATGGCTCCTCCTAATTCCCTGATATGGGCAGGTGTTTTTACCCAACTAGATGTTTTCTGATCAAATTTTCCAAGCTCCTGAAGGTTGCGGTATTGCTCTTCAGTGAGGATTTCAATGCCCATTTCAACAGCCCTGTCTATAGCATTACTTTCCGGTTTGTTGGCTTTTCTGGATTCCCAGGCCGGATAATCGTAACAAAGGCTTCTTCGTTTTGGACTTTCAGGAGAGCAGTCTGCGAACAGGTATTCATCTGTTTTTTTATCATATCCTATAACATCCGGCTCACCTTCTGTTTGTTCCATTTCATTTAAAGACCAGAGTTTTTCGGGATTGACATATAGTTTTGTCTCTATTTTTTCCCACGCAAGGTCTTTATGGCGGGTTTTGTTTTTTTCGAAACGATTTTTCAGTATTGTTAAAAGAGATTCAGTCTGTTCGGGAGTTAATGCTTTCTTTTTCATATCATATTTTGCTTTAAAAATGTAGGGTTTAAATTTAATGATTGTTAACGGAAATTTTTCTGCTGGCAGGTCTGGAATACCAGGAAATAACGACTAAGGCAAGAAGCAGGACAGCGGGAAAAGTTCTCTCGGCTGAATCGCCAACTATAAGATGAGAGGTCACGGCACCTGCCATAATAAAAAAGAATCCTGCATAAGCCCATTCTTTCAGAATCAGGTATTTTGGAATAAGAACTGCGATAACTCCGAGAAGTTTACACACTCCTATGATGCTCATAAGATAGGCAGGATAACCAAGGTTGGTGAAATTAGCAAGTTCATCCTTATTTTTCATAAGCTGGACAATAGCCGTTGAGACCATTCCCAGTGACATCCATATGGTAAAAATCCAGTAGATGATTTTTTTTGTTTTTTGTGACTGAGCTGATGTTTCCATTGTTGTGGTTTATATTTTAATCATTAAGGCCTTTTCCGTCAAGGATTAGAGGGATATATTTTTCAATTCTTGCTTCCCGGGTTTTGGATTGTCTGGCTGAAGAAAAGTGAAGGAGATAGGCTCTCTGCCTTCCGGGAGTCAATGATTCAAAAGATTCCTTCAATACAGGATCTTCATCCAGTTTATCCTGAAATTCCTGTGGCATTTCAAATTCCTTAGTTTTCTTCATTTCAACTTTAGCTCCGGACTCTTCTATTTCAACGGCTTCAAACATGTAAGCCCTAAGCTCTTTTTCTAAATCGGCAATTTGCTGTGCCTCTGTAAAGCGGATCTGTCTTGCGGCCTGTACATTTCTGCTTTGCTGAATTAGAATATGATCCGGGTCTTTCATCAATGCTCCTTTAAAAAAGAGTAGGGCACAGTATTCTTTAAATCCGTGAATTAAGAATATATTTTTTCCTTCGTAGGTATAACAGGGACAGCCCCATTTCAGATCTTCTGTCAGTTCGGTACTTAGAGCTATTTTCCTTAATTTTTCAAATTCTTTTTGCCACTGTCCGGCATTTTCGAAAAAAAAATCAACTTTAGGATTCATGGGAATTCAGGGTTTAAAATTTAACGTTCATGGTTCAAGGTTGTTATCCTTTCAATGGTAATGAAGATCAACATTTGATGTGTCTTATCTTCCATATTTTTTTTCTCTTCTTATTTAAATATCTCTTCTAAACGATTATGCGCCGTATTAATACCCTGGGCGAATGGCATTTTCAGGTGCTGGTCTCTGAAATCTACAGATCGGTAAATAGTCTGGATCGTAATTTTGCTGGTGTTATCCGTTAATTTTTCAAATTCTAAAAACTCAAGCTGTACAGGGAAAGGGGTGTTTTCCATCTGAAAAGTCCGTATAATTTTTTCATTCTGAACAATATCATGAATGGTTCCATTGGCACTGAACACGACATCACCCTGAGGATTTAAGGTTTCAAAACGGTAACTTCCATGCTGTTGGTTTTCAAATTTGGTTACTTTTGTTCCCATCCATTGTTCGAAAAGCTCAGCTTCTGTGTAGGCTTTGAAAAGAAGTTCAACGGGAAGATCAAATTCCCTGATGATGAAAATCTCCTGTTTTCCGTCTTCTGCGTGGATTTTTGTTTTAAGTTCCATGGTATATTTTGAGTTTGAGGGTTTTAGATTGATACTATCTGATGTCTATTAGCCATTCAGCTTTTATCTCTTATTATTCATATTCTGGTATGCTTTCATCACGTTTTCCAGTTTATTGAATTTCTCGTCCCACATTTTGCGGAACGGCTCTATGAAGTCGGCAATTTCTTTCATCTTATCGGGATTGAGGTGATAAATAATTTCACGGCCGTTTTGTTCAGATCTCAGCAGCTCACATTCTGTAAGGATCTGAAGATGTCTTGAAACGGTAGGCCTCGCGGTATCGAAATTAGATGCAATGACCCCGGCAGTCATAGATTGGGCAGCCACCAGCACTAATATGGATCTTCTGGTAGGATCTGCGATTGCCTGAAATACATCTCTTCTTAAATTCATTATGTAGTTATTTGACTACAAATATATGTGTAGTTATTTAGCTACACAAATTTTTTAACTAAAATTTTCATTTCCATAAAAAAAACAGCTCAAAATGTATGCAGAATACTTTTGAGCTGTTTATAATTTTAAGAAGCCTGTTTAAGATCTTTTAATATCTCCAATAATGTTTATTGCTTCCTGTAGGTACAAATCTTTTTGCAGGTTTTTAACCCATACTTCTGATTTATTTTTGAATGCGGCATCATTTTTTTCCCTTTCAATATCCTTTGGATACATTGTAAATTTAAGACCGCTTTCTAAGGTATTTAAAGATTTGAATTTTTCAGTCTGGATTTTTCTCTCCTTCATAAGATCATTGAATTTCCGGATATTCAGAGGAACTGTTTTTTCTTTATCCTGATTTTCTCTCCATTGGGCATATTCAAGTAATAACTGATAATTATTATTTTTAGCGATCCTTTCTGTACTTAGTTTCTGTAAAGCCTGAATATTGAAAAGAGCCTGCCTGCTGAAATTTGTTCCCGGTATTTTATCCCAGGCTAATGCAAAATCATTATATTTTTCACCTACTTCGGCATAGGAAAGCATATCTTTCATAGGAATATCCGAGCTAACTCCTTTTCTTTGTGTAGACTCTCCGGTGATTCTGTAATATTTCTGAATAGTTAATTTTATAGCGCCAAAGTCTTCCTGAGTATTCAGAAACTTGTTCAGATCTACAAACACCTGCACGGTTCCTTTTCCAAAAGATACGGGAGAACCCATGATTACTGCTCTTCCATAATCCTGCATAACACCGGATAAAATTTCTGCGGCAGAGGCTGAAAATTCATTCTGCAGAATCACAAGCGGGCCGTTCCAGACCGGGGTTTCATTTTTATTTTTTAAGGTGGTAATCTTTTCATTTCCATCTTTTACCTGTACATAAGGACCTGCATTCATAAAAAGCCCCATAATATCACCTACTTCTGTTAAAGAACCGCCGGAATTGTCTCTGAGATCAAGAACAATTCCCTGAATATTCTGTTCCTTAAGCTTGATAATTTCTTTTTTAATATCATCAGATGCATTTCTTCCGTCTTTATCTTCAAAGTCTGCATTAAACTTTGGTAAATTAATCAGTCCGTATTTTTTATCGGATGCATTTATAATAATACTTTTTGCAAAAGTATCTTCAATGGCTATTTCTTCGCGGATCATGGTTACATCTTTAATGGTTCCGTCTTTCTTCTGTACCGTTAAAGTTATGGGCGTTCCCTTTTCACCTCTAATTAATCTTATCGCTTCATTAGAAAGCATATCAATAACATTTACGGGATCATCATCTGGTTTAGATTTTATTTTTAAAATTTTATCACCTTCTGTCAGTTGTTTTGATTTCCAGGCTGGAGCGCCCACTGTTAAAGTGCTGATATAAAGATTTCCTTTCTTCTCCTGGATCATTGCGCCTATTCCTGTTATTTTCCCTTTGAATTCCGTATCATAATCTTCTTTTCCCTGCGGTGAATAATAGTTGGTATGGGGATCGAAAACATGAGTGTATGAATTCATATATAAAGTAAACCAATCCATTTTTTCCCTCTTCTTGAACCTCTTAAATTTTTCTTCCAGAAAATCTTTAACATTTTCTGTGGCTTTTTTAATTTTCTGGTCCTGACTCAGTACTTCAGGTTTATCAGTATCCGTGCTTTGGTGTATAGAGTCTTTCTTTTTGACTTCAGCTTCATTTTTACTGTTCATTGATTCTATTTCCTGCAGAATAGCGTATTTAATAAATTTTTTCCATTCATTATACAGTTCCTGTCTGGTGGCGGGGGCTTTTTTCAGTTTAGGTTCAAGGATTAATGTTTCATCTTCTTCCAGATTGATGGGTTTACTGAAAATATCCTGAGTAATCTTATCAATTTCATTCATTCTTTGATAAAGTTTATCAACCGTAATTTTATAAAAGGTAAGATCTCCGCTATTCAGATAATCATCCAGTTTTGTTTCGTGTTTATAGAATTCATCCATATCGGACTGGAGAAAATATTTTTGTGTAGGGTCTATCAGTTCAAAATAATGTTTATAAACATCTTTTGAATAGGCGTCATTAATAGGTTTTGGACTGTAATGCAGATAGGAAAGAATGTTCTTTGTATTTACCATAATAATCTGCATTTTTTCGTCTTCATTTTTGGGTGAACTGAAGCCGAACATTAAAAATGTAAGTGGAAGCAGAAGTAAAAAGTGTCCGGATTTTAAATTTTTCAACATAAATCTAATGGTGTTTTTTAACAGAGAATTGTAGTTAATTTACGTTAACCTTATTGGTCTATTAGCTTTTATTTTATTATCAATTGAAAATAGAGTTTCATCGGGATTTTTAATATGTTTTAGATAAAAATCATGTGAATGTAAGAAAAAAATATTGATCTGAATGAAAAGCAGTTTTTTGGTAGATTAAGATTTAAAAAAAAGCTTTACTGAAGGCTTTAGTCATTATTATTTCTTTGCTAAACCAAGTAGAAAAATCAGCTAAAAAAGTAGTATTAATATCAATTAATGTGATACTTTCTAGGTGCCATTTTCATCAACATAATGTTCTGAATTGATACATCTATAAATAAAAACGGAATTAATCTGAATTTCAGAATAAATCTCAAAAATAAATGCTTTTATACGAAAAAACGTTTAGAAGCTCATATACGGCGTTCTTTTTCATCCTGTAACTATGCTATTTACCTGAAAAAAAAGGGGCTATATGGGAGAGAATATTTTTCGGGTTTTACATATGAAATACATTAAATTTATGCCCATCCGGGTCTGCAAAAACAAAGCCGTAATAATGCGGACCAAAGCTTTCCGGCGGCGAAATAATTGTTCCTCCTGCCTTTTTAACTTCTTCCGCCCATTGATCGGCCTGATCTGAACTTTCAGCTGAAAGGGTGAAGATTATTTCGTTGACAGTCCTGGAGTCACCAAATTTCATCATTTTCAGGTTGTTTTCTATAACTTCTTTCAGAAAGAAATGAATAACAAAATCTTGTTCGCCAAAGAAAAAGCTTACCAGCTCATTAGAACTGTGCGGATTGTTGGGTTTAAACCCAAGACGGGTATAAAATTTCTGTGTGCGGTCCAGATCGGCTACAGCCAGATTGGCCCAGATCATTTTAGGTTTCATATTATTTTATTTTTTGATTATAATAAAGGTATTTCATTTCATCAGGATAGAACTTGTCATGGGATAAGTTTTTGTAATTTTATCGGCAGAAGGCACTAGATTACGAACAGTTTCCTTTAGAGTAATTTAACATAATATTCGGATTAATAAAGAAGAAACAGGAAAAATATGAAATTAAGGAAGGAAATAGAGCCAGATTTTGAAACGGCAGAAAAACTGTATCCGGATGTTTTGAAGCTTATTTCAGAATATGCAGCATATTGTGATGAGCATGGAGATGAAGGTTGCGTTGAATATAAAAATCTGGAAAACAAACTTCATAGAATAACGGGTAAAGATATGTCATTATTTAACCTTTGGGAATGGTGGGAAGGCAGTGGAGCTGAAAACCTGGCTTTCGACATATGCCTGCCGGATCCTTACAAGGTTGAACATCTCACCAAAAGTGAGCTGGCTGAAGTTGTGAAACGGATGAAAACCTTTGAAATTCCGGATTTGGAGGATGAATCCTTCAGGTCGCTGTTTTACAATTATACATGTTTTGGAAGCGATTATTATCCCGGATTTTTAAAAGCAAACTGTAAGGCTTATAATATCAGTCTGTTTCAGAGACATAAAAATAAAGACGGAGAATATTTCGAATACAGTGAGGAAGACATAACAGACCATCTTTGGAACGGAGGTATGATTTAATATTCTTCAGCCCTGATCTGATAAATAATCGAAAAGGGCAGGGGCTATTAGTAATCCTGTTTAAATTAAAAAACTCCTATTGATTCAGCCAGTTTAAAGCTTCTTTTGTTATGGCATTATACCAATCTGTTTCGTTGTCCAGAGTGTTGGCTAATTCGTTGGAGCGTTCAAAAAAACGTTGAACATGCTGTGGTTCCGGAATATAATGCGCTTTATGTGAATCTTCAACCATCTTTAAAAATATATTCAATGGAAGGGGAATGATGGTAGACGTACCTCCATAATAGGTAATATTCATTCTGTGTAATGCGTAAAAATGTGCAATGCAGGCTTCATTTATTTTTGGAGCAATAAAAAGGCAGTAGGCGGGTTTATTGATTTCGCGTTTTAATTTTGCAAGATGCCGGGTTACTGGTTCACCTTCTGTTTCATATTGCCGCTGGCCGCTTTGCATGGTAACTTCTACGGTTAACCCAAAACTTTCGTAATCACAGACAATATCTGCCATATTTCCCTGGGCAGTAGACATAGGATTACCGAAATCGTCAAATTTTAAATTCGCTTTAATATGGCCACCATCCAGCATTGTCATAGCCCGCCATGTGTTCCATTCCAGCATTAAAGGGGTGTCATACAATGAATTGGCAAGTATCTGTTCAAAGGTTGTACTGATGTCTTCATAAAGACGATAATCTTTTATGGCTGAAATCTGATCGGTCAGTATTTGTTCTTTTCTGCTTTCCAGCTCGTCAGCGAATATGTTTTTAAGATCCTGTAAAGTTGCGTCAGCGGGTATTGTAAATTCAGGAAATTCACTGTGAATTTTTTCTTCAAGTAATTCCCGGTTGTCAGTTAATAGGGTTGGAATCGTTGGATTTCCAAGATACTCTATATACTGTTTTTCGTTGTCAATAAAGCAGGGATTTCTATCGGTATGTTCTAAAAAATAATCCACTTCCTCCATTTTTTCAGGAACAATGGAAACTGTTCTTCCTAAATGTGAAATATTAACTAATCCGGTTGCTCTCAGATAACGGATACAGGCATCAGCATAATCCCGCATATTGCTGGCTTTTGTACTCAAAAATTTTGTTACTGAAGCATCAGCTGTTTCTCTTGTTTTTGTATTGCCGGAGCTAATTTCCGAGTGATAAATTTCTCTTAATTCCTGGTTGAGATATTCGGCACGGAATTGTTTATAATTACCTTCATTCTGCGCTTTGGCTGCTCTGAAACTATCAATTTTCTGAGCAATTCTATCAAAATTCCGATAATCAGTTAACTGTAAACCGAATATCATCAATTCATCAAATTTCAATGATCCAAACTGTCTGATCAGCCTGAAAAGCTCCAGATAAGGTTTCACCCAAAAATCAGCAGAATTTTCGCTAGGCTTATGAAATGGGGAAGGGACCTGGAACTTAAGCAGCTGCCTTAGAAATATTTCATCTTTCCGCCTTGAGCTGACTAGCTCTTCTCCTGCCGGCGTTAGCTGTATTGTTGGGGAAAGAACTATAAATCCAAGTGCTTTTGGGGCTCTGTTTATCCGGTCCCTGGCGCTGAATGCAGGGTCATTTGCTCCTTCTCCGTTGAAAAAATTTTCCTCCTTCAACAGTTCCATAAATTCTCTCTGCGTCTCTACATTCCATTTTTGTCCTGCAAAATGAGTATTTAATAACTCAATTTCAGGAATCATTTTGCCAGGAGTTCGAGGAGAAGTTGTAACGAATATTACTTTACTGTTGATGCTTGCCATAGAAAGTTAGAGCGTTAATTCTTTATTTAATTTTAATGTTGCA
This sequence comes from Chryseobacterium indologenes, assembly GCF_001295265.1. Classification (GTDB taxonomy): domain Bacteria; phylum Bacteroidota; class Bacteroidia; order Flavobacteriales; family Weeksellaceae; genus Chryseobacterium; species Chryseobacterium indologenes_A. Next base: position 31,857 of record NZ_LJOD01000007.1, read on the forward strand.
GCCTGTTGCTCAGCAATGTTTCCATAATTGGAAATTAAAATGTGGGAAGCTGAAGTCTTGAAACGGTTCCGGATGTTTACAGCATATGATTTCCCGTATTCATCCACAATCATATCTCCGTATAGCTTTTCGGTTAACGGGGTCCGGCCAATCACCATCAATGCTTTGCATTTTAACTTTTTGTATGCCTTAGCCAATTCGGTGTGATTTTTTTCATCAAATCCTCCGTCCTTATATTCTACATTTCCATAATCGGAAAAAGTACAGTCGTAGGGAGGATCCAGAAACATAAAATCATCTTCATCCGCCATTTCAAAAATAGCCTGATAATCAAGATTATATATATCTGTATTCTTCAGCAACTGGCTGTGAGCTTCTGTTACCAGCGAGGTATTAAAATTGACATATCTGCCATAAGGAACATTAAATTCTCCTCTCGAGTTGTAGCGGATCATACCTGAATAGGCTGTTTTATTGATAAAAAAGTACAGTAAAGCATCTGAATATCTTTTTTCTGCCAGATCATTAAACATATCTCTAAGCTGGTAATAAAGCGCTTCGTTATGATCTGTAACCCTTTCAGTGGGAGTTAAAGCTTTTAATTCTTCAAATTGTTTCCTGTTCGCGCGGTAGATAGCCTCAATTTCTGAAAGTTCGCGTTGTAAAGTCTTAAAATCCGTTCTTACGCCTTCATAAAATGTCATCAGCTTTGAGTTGATATCATTAATGATAGCTTTTTTGGGCTCCAGATGGAAAAACAGGGCTCCGCCGCCAAAAAAAGGTTCAATGTAGCGGCCGTTAAATTCCGGAATATGTTTTTTTAAGTGTGGAATTTCCTTTGATTTTCCGCCTCTATATTTTACTAATGGTTTCATGTTTTGTTTTAGAATGTTGGTAAATAGCGATGTTTTCAGCCACAACACTAAGAATTTGTGCTGCTTCATCTTCTTCGGCAATAATGTTGTAAACTTTGTCTGCTGACCACAATCGTAGGAGTTCTTTTGCATCAGCCTGGAGTAAGTTTGCGAGAACGATAACCTGTCCGCGCTTTGCCTGTCTGTCGCCTTTTTCGATTTTACAATAGGTTGCTGTGTCAATTTCCAAAATGGAAGCTAACTGTCTTTGGGGAATGTGTTTTTGCTCCCTAAGCATTCTGAGTTTGGAACCAAATATACTTGACATTTTTTATCTTGACATTATTTGGCAAATATAATGATTAATTTTTCATCTCAGGAATCTTTCGGGAGTGTAAGAATAGTATTTGTTCAGTTTTTAGGATAAATTTCAGTCTATTCTTCAGTATAAATATTTATCCTATAATTTATATTATGTTAAATTGTATTTTTTACTGAAAAGATTTTTCTTTTGAGTTTTTGGTACTATTCCTTTTTTTTATTAATTATTAGATTATTTTCAGAATCTCCTGTACGGTCCAATGTAAAGCTTAAAAATTTATATCCGATTCTCAGCGATTAGAAAATTAAAGATTCCGGAACTTAAATTTAGGGTTTGACATATTATGATCAGCGACACAAAAAAATAGTTTCTTAAAAATTTTATTTCCCGGGTTTCTGTAAAACAATTCTTAAAAATAATAAGCCTATAATTATCAGTAAAAAAATCACCAGATAACTTTCCCATGATTTGTTGTTCTCCGAATTTTGGGTGTCGCCATAGAAACTTTTCTTTTCAGATAAATTCACAGATGAATGATGATCTCCTCTGTCGCCGCCTCCGCAAATTCCGCAGCTGCCACCATTTTTAGCACAATGTTTACAATAATTACAGGTTTCACAGGCGCTGCAAAATTCACTGCCTGTACATTTCCCGTGTCCGTAGAAAAATTGTATACTGAGTATCAGGGTTAAAAGTAAAAATAAAGGTCTCATCGAATGCAGTCATGATTATATTATGTTAAAAATACAAAAAGAACTGTTTTCCTTAAATACGGGAAACCGTAAAAAAACCGCTCTGAAAAGAGCGGCATAATTTTTAATGTCAGTGCTTTTGCTTCTTAGCAGGTAGATCCGCACTCAAGTAATTTGATATGAACAACACCATTAATTACACACTGAGTCTGGCATAGAGCGTTTCCAACAACGGTACCAACACCGCCAACTACTCCACCAACGGTAGAGCCTACGCCACCTACTACTCCGCCAACGATGTTTCCTACACCGCCAACTACTCCACCTACAACTCCGCCTAATCCGCCAATTAGTCCTCCGATTGGATCAAGAAGTCCGTTTCCTGAAATAGCCTTTAATTCGTTTCTGTCTAGTTTTTTTAGATTTTTCATGATATAATTTTATATGATTAATACATCACTAAAATATGAAAAATAACAATACATCAAAATAATTTTTGATAAATTAATTATATTTTTTTATTATTTAATATTTCATTAATATAACTCAAATTTATTGAATTATTCGTTTTATGATTTATCTGATTGATTTTATTTATGTTAAATGCCAACATGTGCAGATTGAAATGTTGAATTAATATTAAGCGTTTTGTAATAATAATATAAAATTGAAGTTTTCCTGAGACAATTTCAGGCAAATACCAACTTTATGGAACCCTATCTGAATGTCAAAAAGTGGCGCTGAATTCAAAATCTGAAAAAATATTGAAAAATAATGATGCTTTTTATGATTTTATATACAATAAATAAAGACCTCTCCTATTGCAGAGAGGTCTTCGTAAAATTAATAACAGCATTGATTATTCCTTTAAAAGCTGCTCCATCTGATCATAAAACGAAGCTTTACTGTAATCTGCCATTCCTGTATGATGCAGCCTTACTTTTCCTTGTTTATCCAAAACAACAGTAGTTGGCAGTGATCCGCTGTAATATTCTTTTGGAATATTTTGTACAGGCGTCAGAAACGGAATGGTAAACTGATTATCCGATAAATAAACTTTTCCAAGTTCAGGATTATCATCAAGGTTTATGGTAAGAAATACCATATCAGGATGAGCTTTATATTTCTCATACAGTTTCTGAATAGAGGGAAATTCTGCCCTGCACGGTGGACACCATGATGCCCAGAAATTAATAAAAACAACTTTCCCCTTCAGCTGTGAAGTATTGATAATCTCCCCTTTTTCATCTGCTACTTTAAAACTGACAGATGTGGCTCCTGTTCCATCAGCTATTGCAGTGTCTTTAATACTGGAATTAAAGATCCCGGTTGCTATCATCTGCCGCATCAGCCATGCTTTGGCATCCGGACTCACCAGAAGAACGATAAATAAAACTCCTAAGATTAAAGTAACCCCGTTTTTCCTGATCCATATTTTCGTAGTATTCATATCATAATGTCTTTTACTTTTCAGATAATTCTTTTAATGCCTCATAGATTTTATCATCTCCAAAGTCTCTCATCCCCTGAATATTGGCTTCCAGTTTTCCCTGCTTATTATAAATAAGTGTAGTGGGAACTACATTTTTGAATAATGATGAAGGCACCGGGCCTCCTGCAATATGAACGGGCAGATCCAGATTACGCTGTTTCATAAACTTTTTTGCTTTTGTAAGATTTGATTCTATGTTCAGCATAATGAAAACAATTTCGTCGTTCTTAAATTTATTTTTAAGGTTCTGTATAGATGACATTTCTTCAATGCACGGCCTGCACCAGGTTGCCCAGAAATTAATGAATACAATTTTGCCTTTTAAATCGCTTAATGATATTTTCTTTCCGTTTTCCTGTACGAAAATAAGATCATCGCCTGAATTTACTGTTATTTCACCCTGTAAAAACCTTTGTGAAGATATTGGAATTTTTCCCGGAACAAGATGATAAGAAGTTATAAAAATAAAGAATAAGGCGATGGATTTTATAGTATGAATATTTTTCATTTTTTTATTGTTTGATTTCTTATTTATTATAGTGTAAAGCACCTTTGTACAGCCGGATACAAAGATTTCTTTTCCTGATGGAAATTAAGTCTGTAAAGCCGGAAAAAAAATACTGCTGATTTGTTCCAGCTGGATATATAAATCAGGAAATCAAATGATGAGCTTACGGTACTTCAGGAAAATAGGAAGATTATTTCCTAGTTTGGAAGTACTATAAGAAGGGTGTTTTTGAAATTTAGTCCATAGAAAAGCTCCGCAAAATACAATAAATGCAAATGCTGTTAGCTCAGGAAGATCAGAAAAAGAAAAATTTTTATGATTCTGTTCTTTGGTAAGAATTTCCTTTTCTTTACAGATTTTGCATGCAGACGGAGCAGGAATCTGGTATTTTTTTTCTTTGGGAGATGAAGACTTGGAAACGGGTGCACAGCCAGAATTCAGTAATTGCCTGATGCTGTTTTTTATAGCACACGAAGAGATCAGGATACAGAAGGTAAAAACCATTGCTAAAATGGTTCTGAACCTTTGGGGTATATGCTGCTTCTCTAAAATCATCAGGCAAATATTATATTATTTGATATAATGGCCAAAATATTAACATAATTTATCACCTTATTTTTACGGGAATATCAAATCTGGGAAAAACAGGGGAAATTTCTTTATATCCTACGGTAAAACCTGCCATAGGCATTGATAAACGAAATCAAATTTTGTATTTTTGCCTACATACTTTTATCAATGTCAATTTTTTCAAATAATATACGCTTCTTAAGAGCTAAAAGAAAGCTCTCCCAACAAAATGTAGCTGATGAACTAACGATTTCAAGAGTCCGGTATTCCAAATATGAAAACGGAATATCTGAACCTCCTATTGAGCTGCTGGTAAAAATCTCCAAATACTTTCATGTAAGTACTGATTTATTGCTTTCGGTAGATATTGAGAAATATCCGACAGATGAAATGCTGAAACTTCCGGATAACAGGATTGTTCTTCCGGTTGCTGTGGATACTCATGGAAATGATACGATTGAAATCATTCCCCAGAAAGCATCTATGGGATACCTTGAAGGTTACAGCGACGTAGATTATATCGAAAGTCTCCAGCGTATAGCCCTTCCTTTCCTCACCAACGGGAAATACAGAGCTTTTCCTGCAGACGGTGACTCTATGCCGCCTTTCAGGAATGGTTCTTATATTGTTGGGAAATATGTGGAAGGGATCAATGAATTAAAGCCCGGAAAAACCTATGTTTTTGTTACATTAAATGACGGAATTACCTATAAACGTTTTAAGGAAAAGAAAGAAAATGCAATCTGCGTAAGTGCAGATAATTCGTTTTATGAGCCTTATGATATTCCTTTTGAGGAAGTTGTGGAAATATGGCAGTATGCTTCAGGAATTTTCCCTGAAGATTTTGAGCCGGGAGATTATGAAAGCTATAATTTTAAGGAAATGTTCCGTGAACTGAGGCAGGATATCAGGGAGCTGGACCGTAAGGTTTCTGCCCGCCGACGTAAGCAATCATAGATACCATATATTTTTGCCGGCCTGTTTCATGAAGCAGGCCGGCATTTATTCAGACCTTATCATAAGCATATCAATGTTATGGTATCTGCATCACTTATTTTGGAACTGGAATTACATGGATACTGATGAATACTGCGTTTCCAGAGTTGTGAAAACATATAAGTGACACTTCATTGTTACTTCATTTTAGTGTGTTGAAAGTTGGCTGTTAACCTCAATTTTGTTGTAAGCAATCCATCGTCTGAGATTTCCAACCATTCTTTTTAGATGATCTTCATTCATGAAAATATTGGTCCAATATTCAAATCTGTCGCACTGAACACTAATGTAATAGGTCATAATAGCTAAACATGCGTAGGGTAAAAATTCCTTTTCTTCGTTACTTATTTTAGTTACAGTCTCGTAACCTTTTATGAAGCTATCTGCTTTCACCTGATATTCCTCTTCGTTCAGATGGGTTGAAAATAACTGAAACAGGAAATAAGAAATGTCAAAGCATAAATAACCGTTGCCACAAAAGTCAAAGTCAAAAAATGTTATTTCTTTTTCGTTGTCAATATGCAGATTGTCAAACCAGACGTCAAGATGAATTGCTCCATATCTCATTTTATGCTTATCAATACCTTCCATTTTCAGCATTAAAAAAGCCGAAAGGGTTTCTAGAAATTCAATTTCACTACTATTTTTGCTATAGAATTTTTTTGTTCTTAAAACAGGATTCTTAAGCAAATTCTGCGCATCGTAAAACATTCTCATCAGTTCGACATTTTCTGTGGACTGATGAACCTTTGCTAATGCCTGTCCAATCAGAAAGCTCGTTTGGTGTGAAAATTTTGCGGTTTTTGTACCTTTAGCATACGAAAATAAAACGCCCAGTCTTGTGCCTTCCGGAGCTTCAATTTCCTGAATGAATTTATTGGATTTATCAGCTATTGGAAAAGCAACTTGTCGGTCAGCTTCTTTTAGAATAGTTAAAAGCCTTAACTCTTCTTCAATTTCTAATTTCGTCCGCCAATTATGAGTATAAACTCTAAAAACGTATTGGTTCTCATCATCATGAACAATGTATAAATGGTTCATAGCAAGCCGAAATATATGGCATTCCGTTTTGTCAGTTAGTCCGTATTTTTGTTGAATAAGTTTACCAAGTTCACCTGGTGAAAGTGTACTGTTTATTGTAGGAAATTTCACTGTCATTAATTTTTAGCTGTAGTGGATTATAAAATATAGGCGAATCGTTAACACTTTTCGTTTTCACATATGAAATGGTTTGTGAGACTTTTTAAAAAGAATTTTTGTTAAGGCTGTCCTAATTTCCAGGAAATTCATCATTATAAACCTTTCCGAAATCATAACAGGATCAAATGGCACGGTAATTATATTTTTTTAAATCCGCAGAACTGAAAATTCTGTATAGTGTCAAAAGGTGTATGATGATCTTCCTTAAAACATTTTACAGCCTGAAAGCTCTGGCTAAACCTTTCTTTCATTGCTGCTTCTGAATATTGTCTGATTTCCAGTCCGCTGCACTTCAGAGGACCGTTTTCTGAAAATGTTCCTAATAAAAAATGACCGTTCTCGGGAATCGATCTGTTAATTAAAGCAACGTATTTTTCAATATCTTCTTCCTCGGTAAGGAAATGAAAAACAGCCCTGTCATACCAGAAATCAAAAGGTATATCATTCCTGAATTCCGTAATGTCTGAAACAATCCAGTGGATTTTTCCAGCTTTATTGCCTAACCGTTGTTTTGCTTTTTCCAGGGCAGTTTCAGAAATGTCCAGTACCCATATGTTTTCATATCCCTTTTCGAGCAATGCATCGGCAAAATTACTTTCACCGCCTCCAACGTCAATAATATTGGCTGTTTTGGGCAGCTGAAGCTCTTCCAGATATTTCATGGCCGTTTCAGGATATTTCTGTGTCCAGCTTACCTCTTGTGGAGATTTGGTTGAAAATACCTTTTCCCAATGCTCTTTATTTTTCATTTCTATGGAATTTGTTGATGAATAGCTTTGCAATATTAAGTTTAAAAACTGTAAAAACATCTAAATATCTCGTTTTTATGTTCCCATCCGGATGTTATTCGGTAAACATTGCATTATCATTTGGAATACAAGTAATAAAAATATTATTTTTGGCACAAGAAAAGACCCATTATGCTGAATGACGCTTCCCATAAGCTGATCCCGATGACCGATTTTGTCATTGAGTACTACTCAAATGAAGGATATGCCGATCTTCAGACATTGAAAATGATGAAAAACTATGCCGGTTTTTTACGTCAGCGTCTGACGCTTGGCATGTTTGTACCTGTAGATCCTCAGGGAAACGTTTTGAAAGAACCTAAAAATTATGCTGCATGGAAATCACTTGAGCATAATGACGGCAAAAGAAGTGATACTGCAGGATTTGAAGAACAGGTACAATATCAGGCTGCAGAGAGAAAATGCTTATTTGATGGCTTTAAAGTTGATTATAACGGCTATTCAAAGGTTAGAATTATTGCAGTGTATGATCCTTCCATAGAATTATCTTTTAATAAAAATGACCTGTTGCCCGCAGGATTCAATGATGTTGAATCTTTGACTGTTTTCGATGATATTTATCTTACAGAAAGCGCTTTACAACTCATCGGAATAAGGGGGTAAATCAATTTTTCCGGTCAATAAATCAATATAAGCACCTTTATCCCAACTGATAATAACGCTCTTATTATCATAACAGTGATTTCACTATCGTTATAAGACTCATCAGAATAACCACTATTCCAACAATCACAAACATTTTCCTGGTAGGTAGCTTTGAAGTAAGCATAGCAGAAAACGGGGCTGTAAAGACACCTCCCAGCAATAATCCCAATACAATATTCCAGTGGTGAATACCAATGGTAAAGATAAAAGTAACAGCACTGGTAACGGTCAGTAAGAATTTAGCCACGGTAGAGCTTCCTACAACATAACGAGGAACTCTTCCTTCTTTAATCAGTGTTCCTGTTACTAATGGTCCCCATCCGCCTCCTGCGAAAGAATCTATAAAACCTCCTGCCAGACCTAATAATCTGAGGTTGGTTTTTCTCTGCTTTGCCTTAGGCTGGCTGGAATCCTTGCCCTTAAAAGCATTTCTCAGGATATTCACTCCCAGATATAAAGTATAGCAGGCAATAATAGGCTTTACAATATGAGCATAATGTTCACCATAGTGAGAAAGCGTTAATGCTCCGATAATAGAACCAACAATAGCTAAGGGAAACAATACCCACACCATTTTTTTATTCACATTTCTTAATTTGTAATGGCTGAAACTTCCTGCTGCAGTAGTAAAAGATTCTGCGGAATGAATACTTGCACTGACAACGGGAGGCGGAACATTAAGCAGTAAAAGTATAGTAGTACATATTACGCCATATCCCATCCCCATTGATCCGGCAACAATTTCGGCAAGAAATCCGGCCAGGAGCATCCAGTAAAAGATATGTCCATCCTTGTTCAGAAAATACTGAATATCTCCAGAAAGGTTGAATTGATAGAAAACCAGGCCTAATATTCCGAACAGAAGCAAAACCCCAATGATCCCCAGATAGATATTTGCTTTTCTTTGGGCAGTTTTGGTAATATGGATGAGCTTTTCAATTTCCATATTGGATTTTGCAGGATGAATTGCCTCACCAGAAATATATTGAGTGGTTATTTTGTTGAGTTCCGCAACTTTATAATCGAAATCGCCTTTTAGCTGATTGCGAATGTCCTGCATATTATCCAGCACATCATCTATTTCATCAGGGATAGTTTCTGTAAAGGTTTCTCTTAATCTTTTTGCAATTGTTGGAGACTTTCCGTTAGTAGAGATCGCAATTTTCAGATTCCCTTTCCTGACTATGGAACCCAGGTAGAAATCGCACAGATCGGGCTTATCAGCAATATTAACCAATACATTATTCTGATGGGCATAATCCCGGATCTGTGCTGCTAAATCTATATCATTTACGGCAATAACAGCAAGATCGATACTGGTGAAATCATGGATATGGTAAGGCCTCTCATGCAATATGATATTCGGGAACTGATGCTGTAAAGCTCTGATCTCCGGAATGATTTCTTTGGCCACCAGTTTTATAGAAGTTTCAGGGGAATTTCCAAGTACTGATTCTAATTTTTCAAGAGAAACTTTGCCACCACCAATGATGAGTAATGACAATGTTTCAAGTTTTAAGAATATAGGATATAATGAATTGCTCATGCTGATCATAGTTTTAAATCATATGTAAAAGCGAGATAATACAGCCCTCCAACCTCAGGACCGGCTGCATACTGAAGATAACGGCGGTTCAGTAAGTTCGTTGCTCCAATTTTCACATGGGTATTGATTTCCGGAATCTTCCATGTTGCCTGTGCATCAATCGTATAATAGGCCGGAATTTTACCCGAAGCTAAGGGGCTTTCCCACATAAAACTGTTCTGCCATCTTACTACAACCGTAACTCCGATATTTTTTACGATTTCCCTGTTTCCTGCGCTTACATTCACCATCCATTTCGGGGTATTGAAAGCCGTGATGAAGAGATCTGATGTGTTGTTGGAAGCAAGGTTGTTATAAGAGACATTTGTATTGATGTTATAATTTCCCGCTATGTTATAGCGGATTCCCAATGAAGATCCATAGCTTTTATAGGAGCTGTTGCTGTTGGTGTACACTCTGTAACGATCCTGCTTACTGCGGTCAAGCATTGCAGCAATCGCTGCATTACTTCCTACCTGGCTGTTTTTGGGTACAGCAACTTCTACCTGTCCGAGAAATCCTTCGTAGATATTGTAATAAAAATCCCAGTCCAGAACCAGTTTGTTATTGAAAAAAACAGACTTATACCCTACTTCAAATGAATTGATTTTCTCCGGCTGTAATTTTGGAAGGCCGGCAACGGTTAAAAGCTGTCTGTTATCCTGGGCTGCCTGGCTCTGTGTTTTTCCTCCGTCTATATCAGCATTAACGGCAGCGGTGAATTTATCGATAGAGGCTAATGTATATGAATTTTCAAGATATCCTAATCCTTCATTCACTTTTGAAAGACCTCCCACTCTTCTTACATTTCCGTTATTAACGAACGAAAGAGCCTCAAATAATGAAGGGAAACGATATCCGTTTTGAAAAGATGCCCTGAAATTATGCTGATTAACCGGCGAATAGACTACACTTATTCTAGGATTCAGCTTGGCGTCAAATTCCGGGTTTCTGTCGATACGTAAAGCGGCGTTCAGCTTTAATTTGTCATTAAAGAATACCTTGGTTATCTGTGCAAAAGCTCCATATTTCTGATAAATAACATCCTTTCCGAATGTTCCGTCAGCTAAAGGAATATTTCTTTCATTAACAGGTCTGTTGAAATCAACAAAGTTATTTCCGTCGGGAGTGATGCTGTACAGGCGGTAATCAACACCAGCCAGAAGGTTAAATATTTTTACCAGTCTGCTGAAATCATAGGTTGCCTCGCTCTGATAAAATCTGGATTTTTGTTCAAGTTTAGCGCCTCCTGTTGCGGGAGCACCTGCCACTCCTCCATTGGCAGAATCCCAATTATTAATTCCGATAATGGTATTCTTTAACAGGTCAAAAGCAGGAGTTCCGGGTACTGCTCTGTTTTTATCGGCTTCTTTGCGGGCAAGGATAAAAGCGTCATTAAGATTCACGCCTGCATTGAGGTTATTCTGTAAAGCCGTCTGAAATATATTTTTCCAGTTACTGTTGGAAAGATTGGTGAGATCCAGATTATCAGCCAAAGGCTTTAAATTGTAGGAATCCCCGGTATTTTCAACAGATACATAGGTTCTAAAGGTAAATTCTTTCCCTGTAAGCTCTGCTTTATGGTTCTGAACGGTAGCGTTTTGTAAACGGATCTTGTTTCCTCTTTGAAAGGTTCCGTCCAGCAAGCCGTAGCGGTATACATAGGATGCTTTCCAATGATCACCGAAACGGTAATATAATCCTGCATCAAATTTTATATTTTTTACTTCCGGACTCACCAGATCCTTTTCCAAGTATCCTGTTCTGGAAACATTGAATGTGGTGGGTTTCCCGTTATAATCCACTTTTACAGCGACCCTGTTGTTTCTTTCATCTCCGTATTTATTCCAAAGGTCTTCCGCGGGATTATTGGCTAAAGAGAAATTAGGATTAGCCGTAATGAGTGAATTGGGATTCTGATCTGTCAGGTTGTTGGAAATCCAGTCTGTTCCGGTGAAATAGGAAGCATTAATTTTTACGGCAAAATTTTTATGGATCACTTTGGCAAACCGTAGTGCACTTTCTCCCAAAGAACTTATTTTATGATTGACATTGTCCACATGGTTGATTCCACCGCGGAAATACACACTTAATCCTTCAGAAGTAAAAGGGTCTTTCGTCTGGAGGCTCGCCAGTCCGTTAATGGCATTCATTCCGTATAATGCAGAGGCCGCACCGGGAGTAACTTCCATAGACTGAATATCCAGTTCTGTAGGTCCGATAGCGTTTCCAAGCGGAACCCCCAATGTTGCAGATTGTACATCTACTCCGTCTACCAGCTGCATAAACCTGAAATTATTGGGTGAATTGAATCCTCTGGAATTAGGGATTTTCAACGTAAGGCTGGATGTTAAAAGCTGTAGTCCTTTTACATTTTCCAACGTTTCATAAAAAGAAGCGGCAGGACTTTCCCGGATGGTTTTGATATCAATTTTTTCAATGGCAATTGGTGACCGTAATATTTTTTCCGGAACTCTTGAGGCTGAAATCACCACAGCATCAATAATGGTATTCTGGGGATTAAGTCCCACGGTTATTTTACTGGAAGGAGAAAGAACTTCCACGGTTTGATTGGTAAAGCCTTCTTTATTAATAACCATACGAAATGGAATGGTGACTCTCGTTCTTATCTTAAAGTTTCCGAGCCGGTCTGTTAATGCAGTGTCTTCCGTGTTTTGTATCTGTACTTTTACAGAATCGAGGCCTTTGCGTGTGGCTGTATTTTTAATGCTTCCGCTTAATTCTATGAGCTGCTGTTGTGCTTCTGCCAGATTAAAAGATAAGAAGGTAAAGGCAATAATACTGGCTTTTGGTAGAAATTTTCCCTGTTTTTTGTTTTTCATTTTTTCTTCATTTTTTAGGTTGGGAATGAAGCTGCCTGAACTTTTAAATTCTAATTTTTTTCAACTACAAAAAGGCACTAAATTTTATTATTTTTAACACTTTAGTTCACGTAAGAAAATTTAAAATAGCGTTCACGTAAGATGAAAATCAAAGATTTTCATAAGACTACAGTGTACTTCATATACACAAAGCCTTTCACTTAAAAAATACTTAAGTGTTTAAAAGTCTTTGTGACTTTAGAATTCATCGGGCTTTGGTTTGAGGTTGAATAGAACAGTTGAGACAGCTTGATGTATTGTTATCGGAGAATCAACAACACATGCACATTCGCTGGCCTGAAAGAAGAGGTTGGTTTTTGTTTTTTATCAGATTATATTGAAAATCAGCCATATCTTTAGTTTAAGGTTTGTAAATAGCGGTATGAAAAATCACCAAATGTTTCTCCTGCGAGCCTTTTTTGTACATAAATCCCGAAAAGTTTATCCAGTATGGTAAGAATTTCTTCTTCACCTATATTTTCTCTGAATTTTGTATTAAGTCTCATTCCTAATCGGTCTCCGCCAATATGAAGGTTGTATTTACCATATGCTGTACCCACAAATCCGATTTCAGCATTGGGAGACCTTCCGCAGCCATTCGGGCAGCCGGTCATACGGATCGTAATGTCTTCATTTAAAAGACCGTATTTTTCAAGAACCGGTTCTATCTTGGTTACCAGAGACGGCAGATACCGCTGTGCTTCTGCTAGCGCCAGTGAGCAGGTATTTAAAGCAACACAGGCAACAGAATTCTTACGAAGTGCACTGGCTTTTTCTGTGTATTCTGAGATACCGTACTCCTTCAGAATATATCCAATTTCTGCTTTGTCTGTTTCATTAATATCAGCGAGAATAAGATTCTGATTACAGGTAAAACGGAAATTAGCTTTTCCGGTCCGGGCAATCTTTAGTAATCCTGATTTCAATGGATATTCTTTGGTATCGAGAACTCTCCCGTGTTCAACAAACAGGGTGTAAAACCATTTTCCCTCATGGTTCTGTATCCATCCGTAACGGTCTTTTCTCTGTTCAAATTTAAATTCCCTGGCTGGTTCAAAGCTGAAACCCGTTCTCTTTTCCACTTCTGCTCTGTACTGGTCAATTCCGAGTTTGTCAATGGTATATTTTAATCTTGACAATTTTCTGTCACTTCTGTTTCCGAAATCTCTCTGTACGGTAATAATTTCATAGACTGCCTTTAAAACTTTTTCTTCAGTATCTACAAATCCAAGTACAGAGGCCAGACGGGCGTAGGTTGCTTCGTTTCCGTGGGTGGCTCCCAATCCGCCTCCTGCCGCAATATTGTAGCCGGCGATTCTATTGTTTTCAATAATGGCAATCAGGGCGATATCGTTGATGAACACATCCACGTCATTATTGGGCGGAACTGCTATTCCGATCTTTAATTTTCGTGGAAGATACCGGTCCTGATAAAGAGGATCTTCCTCCGCCTTTCTGTCCACAATTAATTCGTCATCAATCCATATATCGTAATAAGACTGGGTTTTAGGAAGGCACATTTCACTGATCTTTCCTGCCAGCTCATAAGACTGCTGATGTAAAGGTGACTCTGAAGGATTGGCGGTGCAGGTAACGTTTCTGTTGACATCTCCACAGGCGGCAATAGAATCAAGATGCTGAAGATTAAAACTTTGAATAGTTGGCTTTAAATGGGATTTCAAAATACCATGCAGCTGAATGGTCTGTCTGGTAGTGATTTTTATCGTTCCTGTAGAGTGATCTTCTGCTGTTTCATTCAGTCCGATCCATTGTTCCGGAGTTAAAAAACCGCCAGGCAGCCGCAACCGGATCATATAAGAATATAACCATTCCAGCTTTTTGGAAACCCGTTCTTCTCTTCGGTCTCTGTCATCCTGCTGGTACATTCCATGGAATTTAATCAGGGTCTGATCATCTTCTCTGATGGCTCCTGTAAAATCATCAGAGAGGCTTTCCTTCAAAGTACCCCTAAGTCCGTTACTGCCTGTTTTTATTTTTTCTACCGGTGAAAGATTGCCTTTATCATTGCTCATACTTATTTCTTTTAATTTTTTTGATATTTCTGATGGAGTTTAATAGACATCTTTAGCATATCTTCCGTTAAGCTCCATATCTTCAAGGTATTGAAATGCTTCTTCTTTACTGCGTTTTCCTTCGTTTTGAATAATATTCAGAAGAGTTTGCTCCACATCACGGCTCATAGGTTCTTTGGCTCCGCATACATAAACTGATGCACCTCCTTCAAGCCAGTAAAAAACTTCCTGAGCTTTTTGTTCCAGTTTATGCTGGACATATACTTTTTCGTCTGTATCTCTGGAAAAAGCCAGATCTAAATTGGTTAAGCTCCCTGTTTTAAGGAAATCCTGAATCTCAGACTGATAAAGAAAATCTGACACAAAATTTCTATCCCCGAAAAAGAGCCAGTTTCTTCCTTCTGCGCTCACTGCATCACGTTCCCAAAGGAAAGATCTGAAGGGCGCAATTCCTGTTCCCGGCCCAATCATAATGATATCTTTACTGGTCCCGGGAAGTTTGAAATGTCCTGCTTCCTGAATGTAGAATTCAATATCTTCTCCTTCCTTAAATCCACTGAGAAATCCACTGCAGAGGCCATTATGTTTCTCATGGTCAATAAAGAATTCCGATTTGGCAACTGTAATATGAATTTGATTTTCGCCATGAGCTTCGGGCGATGAGGATATGGAGTACAGACGTGGAGCCTGGCCTGTTAATATCTGAATGACTTCTTCAAATTCTCCGGAATTTTTCACTGGATAAATTTTTAAGAGATCGAGAAGGCTTAAGCGCACTTCCGGAATGGAATGTCCTGTGATCTTTCCATATTGGGCAACAACAGATTTAAGCAAATAGCTGATGTTAAGATGCTTACGTAAAAGCTCTGCGGCTGTGTCGGTAACTTTTGAGGTTTCAATTTGCTTTTCAGCATCAATTCCTGTCAGGCTGATAATTTCATCCACTACTGATTTTGAATTCAACGGCACAATTCCCAAAGCAGCACCAGGGCGATAAACCAGAGATTCTTCTGTTTCTATTTCGATATGATAGGTTTCCTTTTCAGAGGTAATATCATTGAGGTTGATCACGGATGAAACTTTACCCTGATATTTTTTTCTGCCTGCCGGAACCTTTGATACTGAACTGTTTTTTGTCCTGCTATCTGCGCTTTTACTGACTGTTTCGAATACCTGCTCTATCCATTGAGAAGCTTCTTGATCATAATCTGTATCACATTTTTTTAATGGGATAATCCGTTGTCCGCCCAAAGTTTCAAAACGGAAATCTATATCTTCTCCTGTTTTACAAAACAGCGGATAGCTGCTGTCTCCCAAAGCTAATACCCCAAACCTGAGATGACTGAGGTTAATTTCATTTTCATAAATATAATCATAGAATTTCCTGGCGAGTGCAGGCGGTTCGCCTTCTCCCTGTGTACTGATCACAACAAAAAAGAATTCTTCTTTGGATAAATCTTTAGGCTTATACTGGGATAAATCGGCCAGTTTAACCTGAATTCCTTTTTTCTTAATAACCGAAGCTAAACCTGTCGCCAGCTTTTTACTGTTACCTGTTTCGGTACCGTAAGCCAGCGTAATTTTTTCCACAGCATCCGGGCCTGTGATTTCAGTTTGCTGAGGAGGCTTCACAGCAGTCGTTAGGGTTCCTCCGGCAAGACCGGCAAGGTATCCGCTTGCCCAGATAGCTTCATCTCTTGAAAAATCACCTGAGATCTGTTGCAGAACATTTAATTTACTTTCAGACAGCATATTCAAAGAAATTTTGTGGGTTGGATATAAGACTTCCGTTTTCAACAGATCTGAAGTACAGGCCATCCTGTTCTGCGTTGTCCAGCCAGGAAAACTCTTCATGCAGATTCACAACTTTACCAATGACCACCAAAGAAGGGGAAGCAAAGTTTTTGTTTCCGAAATTGGTGCTAAAATCTTCCAGTGAAGATGTATACACTTTTTGAAAAGGGGTTGTAGCCTGCTCAATGACTGCCATTTTTTTCTCACCGGAAATTTCATGCTGCCTGAATTTTTCCACAAGCCGGGTAAGGTTTCCTTTCGACATATAAAAGACAAGCGTATCGTTGGTTGCAGCCAGTTCTTTCCAGTATTCTTCGTTCAGAATTTCAGACTTGTAGTAAGTCAGGAAACGCACTGATGTTGAATATCCCCGAGCAGTTAAAGGCATTCCTGCAAAGGCTGCTGCACCTGAAGCCGCGGTAATCCCTGGGATAATCTCATAAGGAATATGGTTGTGTTTCAAAGCCTGCAATTCATCCAATATATTAGAAAATATGGAAACATCTCCTCCTTTAAGCCTGACCACTGTCTTATTCTGACTGGCATATTCCACCATTAAAGTATTGATATGAGATTGAGGTGTAGAAGCATTTTTACTGCATTCTTTGCCTACATAGATTATTTCCGTATCCTGACGGGCATATGTGTCCGTAATTTCCGTGCTTACAAGGCGGTCACAAAGAATGACGTCTGCTTTTGTAATGGCTTTTACTGCTTTTATGGTGATCAGCTCAGGGTTGCCGGGTCCTGCACCGATAAGGTAAACCTTTGGTGATTTTATGATTGTTTTCATTGAAGTCGGTGTTAGTTAAGGATTTAGAAGAGGCCTTCTACTGACAGGTACCTCTCTCCGGTATCGTAGTTGATGGTGAGAATTTTAGCGTTAGATGGTATTTCCGGTAAATGTTTTGCGATGGCCGCCAGAGCTGCTCCCGTAGAAACGCCTACAAAAAGGCCTTCTTTTTTCGCCGCATTGATGGCATATTCGTAAGCTTCTTCTTTACCCACGGTAATGACTCCGTCCAAAAGAGTAATATCCAGAATAGAAGGTACAAATCCGGCTCCCAGCCCCTGTAAAGGATGGGGTGCGGGACTTCCTCCGCTTAGTACGGGTGATAGCTCCGGTTCTACAGCCAATACTTTAACATCCGGAAATTTTTCCTTCACCACTTTTGCGATTCCGGTGATATGCCCGCCGGTTCCTACTCCTGTGATGATATAATCAAGGCCGCCCGGGAAGTCTTTTAGTATTTCCTGTGCTGTAGTTTCAGTGTGTATTTTTACATTGGCAGGGTTGTCAAACTGTTTTGGAATCCATGAATTGGGTGTTTCTTCCGCTAATTCATTTGCTTTTTCAATAGCGCCTTTCATTCCCTTTTCTCTTGGAGTCAATACGAATTCCGCGCCATATGCTTCCATAATTTTGCGGCGTTCTATACTCATGCTTTCCGGCATTACAAGAATAAGTTTGTACCCTTTTACGGCAGCAACCAGTGCCAGGCCTATTCCCGTATTTCCACTTGTAGGTTCTATAATGGTGCTGTCTTTATTTAATACTCCTTTGCTTTCTGCATCTTCAATCATTGCTAAAGCAATTCTGTCTTTAATGCTCCCTCCCGGGTTGTTTTTTTCTAATTTGATCCAGATTTCATGGTCTGAACTGAATAATGTATTGATTTTTACGACAGGGGTATTTCCAATCGTTTCTAAGGTATTCTGAAATTTCATATCAATATTATTTTTATCTTTTTGTTTAGATCACAAAGGTTAATGATTCCGGTAATGAACTGTTATCCTTTATTTTTATTTCACTTTTATGGTAAACGAGAGAGTTGGCCGGTACATCCTGGGTAACCCAGACATTTCCTCCAATAATACTCTCTTTGCCTATGGTTGTATCTCCTCCTAAAATGGTTGCTCCCGAATAAATAATTACATCATCTTCAATATTGGGATGCCTTTTCTGGTTGGCCTTTTCTTTGGAAACATTCAACGCTCCCAGGGTTACTCCCTGATAGATTTTAACGTTATTTCCTATCACTGTAGTTTCCCCAATGACAATTCCGGTTCCGTGATCAATGAAAAATGACTTTCCGATTACCGCTCCGGGGTGAATGTCAATTCCTGTTTTACTATGAGCATATTCTGAAATCACACGGGGTACTATTTTTACATCCTGGCTCCAGAGCTGGTGCGAAATACGGTATACATAAGTGGCAAAAAAGCCGGGATAGGCAAGGTATACTTCTTCCGGAGAATCAGCGGCGGGATCAAATTCCAAAATAGATTTTGCATCCAGAACCAGCTGATCGTACAATTCAGGTAAAGCTTCAAAAAACTGATGGATGTGAGAGTCGGTCTCGTCTTTACTTCCTGTTACCGTATGGATTATGTCAGAAAGTGTTTCCTGCAATGCTTCAAAACTTCTTTTCAGCTGATCTTCAGAATTATCTTTTTGAGGAAGAAAAAGAGCTTCGTAGAGATCTTTAACCCATCTTTTCGTTTTTACCTTATCAAAGAATCCATGAGTGTTATTTTGCTTAGTCTGATGAATTCTCTCCATTAAATGATTGGAAATTGCCATTGTTTCTATTGAATTATACAGGCCGCAACAGTTGAATTAGAAGTTTCATCTACCAAAATTGCAGACCCTGTTGTTTTATTATGGATAAAACTATCATAGACCAAAGGCTGTGCCGTTCGTAAGGTAACTTTCACAATTTCATTCAATTTAATTTCATCGTCAGCCTGTTCCCGGTTAAGCGTATTCACATTAATCTTATACTCCACTTTTTTCACAATAGCTTTTACGAGTCTGCTATTCTGCTGTACCAGATATTTATTACCGGTCTGCAATGGTTTTTGGTCAAGCCAGCATAAAAGGACTTCCAGGTCTTTTTCAACGGCCGGAAGATGTTCTCCGGTGGCAAACAGATCTCCTCTGCTGATATCCAGATCGTGAAGGGTATGAATAACGGCCGGCTGGCCTTCAGATGCTTCCTCTTTTTCTACACCGTTGATTTCAATTTTAGAGATTTTAGTAGTTAAGCCTGCCGGAAGAACCACCATGGTATCTCCTTTTTTGAATTTCCCGCTGAGTATTTTCCCGGCATACCCCCTGTAATCATGCAGTTCTTCTGTCTGGGGACGGATCACATACTGTACCTGAAAACGGTTCCCTGTATTATGTTTTTCATTCAGAGCTGCCTGTTCCAGATATTCCAAAAGGGAGTCTCCTTCATACCAATCCGTTTTTGATGATTTTGAAACAATATTATCTCCCTTCAACGCAGAAATCGGAAAGTAAGTGACATCATTCAGGCCAAGGTTTTCTGCAATGGCGGCATAATCAGATTTTATGGTTTCAAAAACATCTTCAGAATAATCCACCATATCCATTTTATTAATTGCTACGGCTACTTTTTTCAGCTGTAACAATGAGGCAATGATAGAATGTCTTCTTGTTTGCTCAATAACCCCCTTTCTTGCATCGATCAGAATAACCATCAGGTCAGAGTTAGATGCTCCGGTAATCATATTCCGGGTATACTGTACGTGTCCCGGAGCATCTGCAATGATAAATTTTCTTTTGGGGGTTGAAAAATAACGGTAAGCCACGTCTATAGTGATTCCCTGTTCTCTTTCTGCCCGCAGTCCGTCTGTCAGCAATGCGAGGTCTACCCCGTCTTCATTTTTGTTTTTAGAATGTTTCTCAAGCACTTCCAGCTGATCCTGTAAAATGCTTTTGCTATCGTAAAGCAGTCTGCCGATAAGGGTACTTTTCCCGTCATCTACACTTCCTGCCGTTATAAATCTTAATATATCCATTGATTGTGATGATAAATAATGAGTATTGGGCAATGAGTTATATTGGGGTGAGAATGGCTAAAAGCTGTCTGTTATTCCCATTCATTGCTGATTGCTTGTCTAAAAATAGCCTCCTTTTTTACGGTCTTCCATCGCTGCTTCGGTTACCTTGTCATCAATACGGGTTTCTCCGCGCTCTGAAATTCTTGTGGCAGTAATTTCTTCAATAACAGCATCTATAGTTTCTGCATTTGACTCTACTGCCGCGGTACAGGTCATATCTCCTACTGTTCTGTAACGTATTTTTCTGGTAGTAACAATATCACTGGATTCCAAAAAGACATGTTCCGAATTGGCCAGCCATTGCCCGTTAAAGTCTACCACTTCCCTTTCGTGCGAAAAATAAATGGACGGCAATGCGATTTGTTCTCTGCGGATATAGTTCCAGATATCAAGCTCTGTCCAGTTGCTGATTGGGAAAATTCTTACATTTTCTCCTTTATGGATTTTTCCATTGAAAATGTTCCACAATTCAGGGCGCTGAAGTTTGGGGTCCCACTGTCCGAATTCATCACGAACAGAGAATATCCTTTCTTTGGCCCTGGCTTTTTCTTCATCTCTCCTCGCTCCTCCAATGCAGGCATCCAATTCAAATTCCTCTATTGTATCCAGTAAAGTATAGGTTTGCAGCCAGTTTCTGCTGGGAAATTTGCCCTTAGCTTCAGTCAGCTTTTTACTTTTTATGGTATCTTCAACCTTTCTAGCCACCAGATCCACATTCAGCTGACGAACCAGTTGATCCCTGAATTCCAGAACTTCCGGAAAATTATGCCCGGTATCTACATGAACGAAGGTAAACGGTATTTTCCCGTGGATGAATGCTTTCCTTGCCAGATGAGCCAGAACAATACTGTCTTTTCCCCCGCTGAACAGCAGCGCCGGACGTTCAAACTGCCCCGCAACCTCCCTTAATATATAGATAGATTCGGATTCCAGCTGATCTAAATAGTTTAATTGATGTTTTGACATTTCTTTATTTTTTTATTGATGAATATGCAGTCCGCATTCCTTTTTATCAGCATCTTCCCACCACCAGCGGCCCGCTCTGAAATCTTCCCCTTCCTTAACAGCTCTGGTACAGGGCTCACATCCGATACTTACAAATCCTTTTTTGTGTAATTGATTATATGGTAAATGATGCGTTTTAACATAATCCGCTACCTGTTCAGAGGTCCAGTGAAGGAGAGGATGAAATTTGATGATCTTATTATCAGCATCCCATTCCAGCTGCGGCATATTTTGCCGGTTGGCAGAATGTTCCGATCTAAGCCCTGTAATCCAGATGTCATATCCTGCCAGTGCTTTTTTTAAAGGATGTACCTTACGAATATCGCAGCAGGCTTTTCTCTTCTCCACCGACTGATAAAATGAGTCCGGTCCGTTTTCTGATATGAATTGTTTGAGCTCTTCTGTATCCGGATAATACGCTGTAATATTTTTTTTGAAAAAAGCCCTTGTGTTCGTCCAGGTTTCATAAGTCTGTTCAAAAAGTCTTCCCGTATCCAACGTGAATATTTCAATATTCAGATCTTTTATCAAATGAGTGATCACCTGATCTTCATAACTGAAACTTGTAGAAAAGATTACCCTGCCCGGAAATCTGTCTGCCAATGCCTGTAAGCCGTTATTGTGAAACAAGCCTGAAGAAGCCTCTTTCCGTAGCTGATCAAATTCATTTTTCAGATTGTTTTCCATATCCCATTAAAATTAAGTCCTGCAAATATATACAAAATTCTATAACTCCCATCAAAATAGTAGAATTTAAATTAAAAAAAATTAATCTTTGGTAATAAACTTAGTCAGAGTAGCCTCCATCATGCTTTTTCTGGTCTTTTCCCGAACGATAATCAATTCTTTTCTAAGATAGCACACGGCTTCATCTACACAGTCATCACAGGCTTCATAAAAATTTAGGGAAACGCAGGGAGTAAGAGCAATTGGACCGTCAAAAATGCGGTAAATATCAGCCAATGAAACTTCATCGGGAGATTTCAAAAGATAATAGCCGCCTACTTTACCCTGTTTACTGTTGACAAGCTTGGCTCTTTTAAGTTCCAGAAGGATTTGTTCTAAAAATTTTTTAGGAATATTTTCATCCTGTGCAATAACGGAAGTGGGCAGAAAGCCTTGATTGTAATTTCTTGCCAGTCTTACCATTGCTTTTAACGCGTATTTGCATCTTTTGGACATCATAATTCCTGCAAGTTATAACAAATAATCTGATAAATGAAATATCGCCTCTGAAATAGGGGTATTAGCAGAATGAAATTTTCTGAACCTCACAGGCTTTTGAAACCTGCAAAACTGTATTCTTCAATTCAATTACTGTAACAGAAAATAAGCAAGCTCTTCTTCTCCCCGCATTAGATTTTCTATTCTTCTGAATCCGTTTTTCATAAGTACTTTCTGAGATCCGATATTATCCAGGTTGGTTATGGCAACAATATCTTTTTCTTTGGATAAAGAGCGGCAGTAATTCACAAGGGCTTTACAAATTTCAGTTCCAAGACCTTTCCTCCAATAATTTTCGCCCAGTGTATATCCTATTTCTATCTGGTCCGGATTATGGAAAAAAGTTCTGGCCAGGCACATTCCTATAAACTTATTATTGTGTGCATCAAATATTCCCCATCTGCTGAAAGGTCCATTTTTATAACCAGACAGTGCCGTTTCAAACATTTCTTTGTATTCATCACGGGTTTTATAAGGCAAATAACGGGTTACGTTTTCATTTTCAAAAAGACCTGAGAACAGGGGGAATTCCTGAGGAGTAAATTCTCGGATGATTATTGTATCGTTTTTGTAACGCATGAAGATAATTTGAAATTACTCAGTAAATATACCTCAATAAAGTAAGAATTAAGAAACATATGCTATCTTTATTTTAATGAATAAAGAACTATCAATACCACAAAATCGTAACTTTAACCTTTTAAATAAAAAGTAATCATAAATATGTTTTCAGAACAAACTTATCAGGATAGAAGAGCTGTATTACAAAGCCGTGTTACCAACGGAATTTTATTGTTTTTAGGAAATATAGAGAACCCTGTCAACTTTGAACACAATCCGTATTATTTCCGCCAGGACAGCACTTACTTATATTATTTCGGAATTCAGGAGCCCAAGATTGCTGCTGTTATTGATATTGATGAAAATAAGACTATCGTTTTCGGAAATGAACTGAGTATTGATGATATTGTATGGATGGGCAGACAGGAAACCCTGAAAGAAAAAAGCCTGAAATCCGGAGTACAGGAAACTTTACCTTACGCAGAGCTTTCACAATACCTTCTGAAAGCACAGACCTCAGGCAGAAAAGTACACTATCTTCCTCCCTACCAGTCTTCCAATAAAATTTTATTAGCCGATCTCCTCGGAATTAAAATAGGAGAACTGCGGCCTTCTGTAGAGATGATCAGGGCAATTGTAAAACAACGTTCTGTGAAAGAGCCTCAGGAAATAGTACAGATAGAACAGGCGGTGAATGTATCCAATGAGATGCATCTGCTGGCAATGCGTATAGCCAGACCGGGTGTTAAAGAATATGAAATAGCCAATGCCATTCAATATCTCGCGGCTAATAAGGAATGCCAGATGTCTTATCCTCCTATTGTAACGATAAACGGAGGTATACTTCATAATCATTACCGTCTTAATATGCTGAAAGAAGGAGATCTTTTCCTGAATGATTCCGGTGCTGAAACCGCGATGGGATATGCCGGTGACCTCACAAGAACCTTCCCTGTCAACAATACTTTTACTACAAAACAAAAGGAAATGTATGAAGTGGTTTTGAATGCTTTTAATAATGCTCAAAATATGCTGAAACCGGGAATCCGATTCAAAGATATTCACCTGAAAGCTTCCCGATTTTTGGTGGAAGGGCTTATTGACTTAGGGCTAATGAAAGGGGATCCCGATGAAGCCGTAAAAAATCATGCCCATACTCTATTTTTCCAATGCGGTTTGGGGCATATGATGGGACTTGATGTGCATGATATGGAGGATTTGGGAGAACAATACATCGGCTACACTGAGGAAGAACCAAAGGATACGCAAACATTCGGACTTAAATCATTACGTTTAGGTAAAGAATTAAAATCAGGATTTGTCGTAACGGTTGAGCCCGGTATTTATATGATTCCTGAACTGATTGATATCTGGCAGTCCGAAAATAAAAATGCTGCCTTTATTAATTATGATAAAGTGAATGAATATCGAAATTTCGGAGGAATCCGTATAGAAGACGACTTTATGATCACAGATGAAGGGTACAGACTTCTGGGGAACGGACTGATTAAAACCGTTGAAGAAATTGAAAATTACAGAACAGAACATTCAGCATAATTCAAATAGATCTATGAAGAACATAAAAAGATTAACCGCCATTGCATTATTTTACCTGTGCCTGTCACCGCTAGCTGCACAAAAGACCCAATGGACTCCTGACGGCAATGCTTATTACTCATTTACTAAAAAAGGCGTTGAAATTGTTGATGTACTGAATTCGGGAAAAGATCAGGCTTTTTTAAGCAACTCCGAGCTAATTCCTCCCGGAAGCTCTACTCCGTTAGAAGTACAAAGTTTTCAGGTCTCTCCGGATGGAAAAAGTTTACTGCTCTTTACCAATACAAGGAAGGTATGGAGAGATCATACACGGGGAGATTACTGGATCTTCAACAGGAGCAATAAAAAGCTTACTCAGCTTGGGAAAAGTCTGCCGGCTTCATCATTGATGTTTGCCAAGTTTTCTCCGGACGGTAAAAAAGCAGCTTATGTATCCAGGCATAATATTTATATTGAAGACCTTTCCAGCAATCAGATGACCCAAATTACCACGGATGGTACAGACAGGATGATCAACGGTACTTTTGACTGGGCATATGAAGAGGAATTTGGCACACAGGATGGTTTCAGATGGTCTCCGGACGGGCGCAAAATTGCTTACTGGAAACTTGATGCAAGAGACACTAAGAACTTCCTGATGATCAATAATACCGACAGCCTGTATTCATTCACTGTTCCTGTAGAATATCCGAAAGTAGGTGAAAACCCTTCCGGATGCAGCATCTGGTTTTATGATCTGGCTTCTGAATCTTCAAAGAAGGCAGATATAGCAGGCGATGAGATACAAAACTATATTCCGAGAATGGAATGGGTTCTGGACTCAAAATCTGTTATTTTGCAACAATTGAACAGAAAGCAGAATCAAAGTAAAATTATTGTGGCGGATGCGGCTTCAGGAGCAAGCAGAACCATTCATACAGAAACAGATCCGGCCTGGATTGACATCAAATCCCGATGGAACGACAACGATCCCAGCGGCTGGGACTGGATTGATAACGGGAAAGAATTTTTATGGCTTTCTGAAAAGGACGGCTGGAGACATATTTATAAAATAGATCTGAACGGTAAGGAAGCACTGATCACAAAAGATAATTTTGATGTTATAAAGCCGGAATTTTTTGATGTTCCCAACAAATTGATCTACTTCCTGGCTTCTCCCGATAATGCAACACAGAAATATCTGTACAAAGTGAGCATGAAAGGCGGAAAAGCACAAAGAATAACCCCGGAAGCCTATTCAGGGTCAAATCAATATACAATATCACCTAACGGGAAAATTGCGATGTTTAATAACACCAGTGTCAATGCCCTTTCAGCAGGAGCTGTCGTATCATTACCGGATCATAAAGAACTTGTTGCTGCTAAAAGATCTGTAAAAGCAGACCCTGCCAGGCCTAAGGCCGAATTCTTCCGGATTACCACACAGGATGGGGTTACTATGGACGGATGGGTGGTAAAGCCTAAAAATTTTGATCCTAATAAAAAATATCCGATCGTTTTTACCGTCTACGGAGAGCCCGGATCACAAACTGTAACCGATAATTTCTATACCGGCTGGAATTATTTATACACCGGAGACATGGCTGAAGACGGCTATTTGTATGTATCTCTTGAAAACCGGGGTACTCCGGCTCCAAAAGGACGTGAATGGAGAAAATCTGTTTATCGTAAAATAGGACAGCTTAATATCCGAGATCAGGCAATGGGAGCTAAAGCTTTATTGGCAAAATGGCCGTATGCAGATCCTTCCAGAGTTGCCGTTTGGGGGTGGAGCGGCGGAGGCTCTTCCACATTGAACCTTTTGGGACAGTATCCCGATATTTATCAGACGGGAATTGCCATTGCTCCGGTAGCCAATCAGCTATTCTATGATAACATCTACCAGGAGCGGTATATGGGGCTTCCACAGGAGAACAGAGAAGATTTTGTTAATGGCTCACCTTTGGCATATGCTAAAAATCTTAAAGGAAACCTTTTACTGATTCATGGGACAGGAGATGATAATGTACATTACCAAAATACCGAAGTTTACATCAATGAACTGGTAAAATACAATAAACAGTTTCAGCTGATGTCTTACCCCAACCGTACGCATTCTATTGATGAGGGAGAAGGAACATCATTGCACCTGGCCACCCTTTTTACAAAATACCTGAAAGAGCATTGTCCTCCTGGAGGAAAATAGCAGATGAAAAATCCCACGTTAATATTGTGGGATTTTTTATGAAAACCTGTTTATTTAATCATGATGGAAAATTGTTTTTTATCTTTAATTTAGATCTGTACGCCCATAAAACCATTCATTTGAAACTACCACTCTCCTATTATACCAATCAGGATGTTATTTTTCTGGCTCAGAACCTTTTGGGAAAAGTTCTTTTTACAGAAATTAATGGTGAAATAACAGCCGGAATTATTGTAGAAACGGAAGCATATTCCGGAATTCAGGATAAAGCTTCCCATGCTTATGGCGGCAGAAGAACAGACCGGACTGAAACACTATACAGCCCCGGCGGGGTTTCCTATGTATACTTATGTTACGGAATTCATCATCTTTTTAATGTAGTAACCTCTGTGGAAAACGATCCCCACGCGGTTCTTATAAGGGCAGTTGAGCCGCTGATTGGTAAAGAAATTATGGAATCCAGACGGAAAATGCCAACCACTAAGGCGGCAATTTCTTCGGGGCCAGGATCAGCAGCTAAGGCTTTAGGCATTGATAAATCCTTTAATAAAAAAGATCTGGACGGAAATGAAATATGGATTGAAGATCAAGGTATTACATATAATCCTGATGAAATCGCAACAGGCCTCCGCATAGGAGTTGCCTATGCCCAGGAAGATGCACTCTTGCCCTGGCGTTTTTTTGTGAAGAATAATAAATATGTAAGCAAGCCCAACAAAGTATGAGCTTGAAAGAGTGGTTTTAACTATTTCTGAATTGCAGATGAAATTCACGACAATAGATAGCTTTAGCCTTAAAAGTTTCCAGAGCATTATTGAATTCTTCTTTTGAAGTTCGTCTGCACAGGAAATAAAAAAGAGCGATAAAATTATCACTCTTTTTACGTTAATACGGTTTTAGATCTTACTTCTGATTTAAATTCTGTTTTAGAAAATTTTCTAATTCTTTTCCATGAAGATTTTTTGCTATAATAGTTCCTTCACCATTAATAATCACGTTGAAGGGAAGCTCATCTACTTCATAGGATTTAGCCACGGGGCTCTTCCAGAACTTAAGATCACTTACCTGTATCCAATTGATATTGAAACGCTGAATTGCTTTTCCCCAACTCTCTTTATTCCTGTCCAGAGAAACCCCTACAATTTCAAATTTTTTATCTTTTACCTGATCAGAGAACTGCTCATACAAAACTTTCAGTTCCGGCTGCTCATCCATACAGGGAGCACACCAGGTAGCCCAGAAATCAATCAGAACAAGCCTGTTTTTCAGTGAGGAAAGTGAAAAAGAACTTCCGTCAGGTCTTGTCAGTGTAATTTCGGGTGCCTTCTTTCCCGTTTCAATAGTGTTCTGTGCAGAAATATATCCTGTACAAATCATTAAAAGCAGAATGCTGAAAAATGTTTTTATTCTAATCATTAGTCGGATAATCTTTATCTAACCAATCCGTTTTGATGTTTTTCGGAAGGTTGAGAAGTTTTGCATTTTTAAAGCCCATTTCCTGTAGAAGTTGAAATGCAGGGCGGATATTAGGACATTTTACGAAAGGACAGCATCCGCAGTAGATCACAACTTCTCTGCCCTTTGGAATTTTTTTTAGATAATTTTTTAATTTTTCAAGATTTTCCGGTTCATGGGTAGGGCCGATGTCTACAGAACCTTTGATAATAGCTTCCGGACCTACTGAAATAATTACCAGATCTTTAGTTTTGTGCTGGGTGATTCTCGAGGCTAATAATGCAGGATCCATCAGCTGGCTTTCATTCCACGGATCCTGTCTCTGCTGTGCCGAAACCTGGCTGAAAACCGAGGATACAAAGCACATCATGATCAACAAATATCTCATACTTTTTATTTTTAACAAAGATAAATGTTTTATTGAGTTTACCGGTAACTAAACATTTTTCTGATTTATTACCTTTTTTGGTAGTAATATGAATAACCTTAGCGGCACAGGGTTCTATGAGATATAAGATAAGCCTGCTAAACTAACCACAAAAGGAACAAAAGCTATTTGCACAGATATTAGATATACTAAAAGTTTTCAAAAGAATAAAAATCAAAGATTTTTAAAGGCTCATGTGAACTTCTATATGCAAAGTATTTAAACTTAAAAGTCACTAATGTGTTTAAAATAAAAACTTTTGTGACTTTTATGATTTAATAAAAAAGTTTAATTAGCTTTAATTATTTATATGTTGAAGCGCAAATATTTTATACATTTAAGTAAAGTATTATGAAACAGTAAATCCCTTTACGAATGGAAACAAGATTTCACCCCGATGCCATTATTATCGGATCCGGATTAGCAGGTCTCACAGCAGCGATGGAAATTGCCAATGCCGGGAAGAAAGTACTTTTAATAGATCAGGAAACTGAACAGAATATCGGCGGGCAGGCATTCTGGTCATTTGGAGGGCTGTTTCTGATCAATTCACCACAACAGCGAAGAATGGGGATCAAAGACTCTTATGAACTGGCTCTCCAGGATTGGAAAGGAACTGCCGGATTCGATCGTCAAGAGGATTACTGGCCCCGCAAATGGGCAGAAGCGTATCTTAAATTCGCTGCCCATGAAAAGTATGAATATATTTCCCGGCTCGGCATCAAACTGATGTTTATGGTGGGTTGGGCAGAACGTGGAGATGGTTCAGCTAATGGCCATGGAAATTCTGTGCCCCGTTTTCATGTCAGCTGGGGAACCGGAACAGGGGTTGTGAAGCCTTTTGTGGAAAAAGCATATGAAGCCCAAAGAAAAGGGCTGTTGCAGATGAAATTCAGGCACAGGGTTACTGAATTGATTATTGACAATGATAAACTAAAGGGGGTAAAAGGAGATATCCTTGAAGATGATGACCAGGTAAGAGGCGCAGAAACCAGCAGAAATGTGGTTTCCCAATTTGAATATTCTGCTCCTCATGTCATCATTGCAACAGGAGGCATTGGCGCCAATCATGAGCTGGTAAGAAAAAACTGGCCGGAAAGACTGGGTACAGCCCCGGAAAATATGGTATGCGGAGTTCCGGCTTATGTAGACGGAAAAATGATTGGTATTGCAGAAAATGCCGGAGCACATATTATCAACCGTGACAGGATGTGGCACTATACGGAAGGCCTCCGGAACTGGGATCCTATATGGCCTAAACACGGAATAAGAATACTGCCCGGACCATCTTCCCTATGGTTTGATGCGAAAGGAAACCGGCTTCCAGCTCCATTTCTTCCCGGATTTGATACGCTGGGAACCTTAAAGTACATACAGGACACAGGATTTTCCTATTCCTGGTTTATCCTGACTCAAAAGATTATTAAAAAAGAATTTGCCCTGTCCGGCTCTGAGCAGAATCCGGATATTACCAATAAAGATTATCCATTGTTTCTGAAAAGAATATTCGGAAAAAAAGCACCAGGACCTGTAGAAGCTTTTAAAGAACACGGAAAAGACTTTATTGTTTCAGACCATCTTGAGGATCTGGTAAAAAAAATGAACGAGCTGTCCGGAGATCATCTTCTGGATTATGAAAAAATAAAATCACAGATAGAAGCCCGGGACCGTGAGCTGGATAATAAATTTTCCAAAGACACTCAGGTTAATTATATACGCAGTACGCGGAATTATTTAGGAGATAAGCTGGGACGTGTGGCAGCGCCGCATAAGATACTTGATCCTAAAAATGGTCCACTGATTGCTGTCCGGCTGAATATACTTACCCGGAAAACACTGGGAGGAATCAAAACCAATCTGAACGCACAGGTTCTGAGGAAAGATGAAAGTGTATTAGAAGGGCTGTACGCTGTGGGTGAGGCTGCCGGATTTGGCGGCGGCGGAATGCATGGCTACCGTGCTTTGGAAGGAACCTTTCTCGGAGGATGTATTTTCTCCGGAATGAAGGCCGGAAAATACATTGCAGAACTTAAAACAGATAGTTCCAATACATAAAATAACGGAATGGGCACTTATTTTAATGATAAAGTAGTCTGGATTACAGGGGCATCTTCTGGGATCGGAGAAGCTTTAACCAGGGAACTGGCGGAGAAAAGCACAGCAAAAATCATTTTGTCATCCCGGCATGAAGCCCGGCTATATGCTGTTGCTGAAAAAGCAGGACTCCCTGCAGAACGTTTTGCAGTAGTGCCTCTGGACCTTGCCGATTACCGGAATATGAATGACAGAGCCACAGAAGCTATAGAAAAAATGGGAAGAATTGATATACTGATAAACAACGCAGGCTTATCACAACGTTCTCTTGCAATGGATACAGATATTGAAGTGGACAAACGGTTAATGGACATTAATTTCCTGGGTACAGCTGCCATCACTAAAGCCGTAGTTCCTTACATGATAAGAAACGGTGGCGGACAGATTGTTGTGGTGTCCAGTCTGATGGGAATTTTCGGGGCTCCGATGAGAAGCGGCTATGCTGCGGCAAAACATGCCCTCCATGGTTTTTTCGATTCTCTAAGAGCTGAACTGTATGAGAAAAAAATTCTGATTACCATTATTTGTCCCGGATTTGTGCAGACCAATATCTCCATGAATGCGGTAACAGGCGACGGGTCTGTGCAGGGAACGATGGATGATGCTACCATGAAAGGAATGGCTTCCGATGTATTTGCTAAAAAAATGCTGACTGCAATCCAACAAAAGAAGAATCAAAAATCTATAGGAGGACGGGAAGTGGCAGGTGCTTATCTGAAAAGGTTCTTCCCTGCCCTGCTGGCAAAAATAGTCAGGAAGGCGAAGGTAGTATAATATCAGATTATTTCAATTTATTTTCCTTATGAAATGTTTCAAGAGTTTTATAAAAATCATTTTCTGACTGATAGACTTTCTCATATAGCTTTTTTTTCTCGCGATAAAGGCCAAGAAGTCTGTTCTGTGCGGAATCTACTTCTGCTCCTTTTCCATTCCTGCTCAGTTTTTCCAATTCTATCTCCTGTCTTGAAAAAAGATAAAGATTCTTAATTGCTGTATAGTAATTAACAGAAGTCTGCTGGAGTTCTTTTCCCTGGGAAATACCTTCTGTAGTAGCTTTCTCAAGATTTCTGATTATTTTGTTAAACTCTGCTTCCTGCTGATCTACAACAGCCAGAGCACTGTCATATTCATGAGCAATCAGATAGTTTAGCTTTTTTGACTCTAAACCTTTCTCTCCTACAAGCATACTGAAACTCTGCTTTTCCTGTTTATCAATAATCCGCCTTAATTCAGCCGCTTTCTTATCACTGCACGATAGCAGTAATAAGAAAACAGCTATACCAGCCAGCCATTTTATTTGTTTTTTATAGATCATAAGTGTCATTTTTATTTTGGGATCGGGGCTTTTTCATAAATCAGGCCCTCAGATTTCAGTTCATTCCAGAATTCTGAAGGAATCACAGCATTCAGGCCTTCTTTATTATCTTTCACCTGTTCCGGTCGGCCGGCCCCGGGAATAATAGAGACAAACTCATCCGAAGCAAGTACAAAATGTAATGCTGCATGTACAATATCTGTATTATATTTTTTCGCAATTTCTGCTATCCTCGACCGTTTTTCTGCCATTCCTTTCGGGATAATATCCTTATAATTATAACGTTCTCTTCCTGCAATATATCCTGAATTGTATCCGGCTCCGGAAACCAGTTTAACACCTGCTTTTTTAACGGCAGGCAGCAACCGGTCCACAGCATCCTCATGTTCAAGAATTGAATATTGGGTAGCAGAGAGGCAGATGTCGGGATCTGCGGCTTCAATACAATCCAAAATCGGCTCAATCTTGTTTACGCCCATTCCCCATGCTTTGATTACGCCCTGATCCCTTAGCCCGGAAAGAACCTTAAAAGCGCCTTTTTTAGCCTGTTCCAGAAAATAGGGATACCGGTCTCCTACCTGATCCTCCGAAAGATCATGAACATATACAATATCAATATGTTGTAAGCCGGTCCTCTGCAGGCTGTCTTCAATAGACCTTTTAACAGCATCCCCGGTATAATCATGTCTGAAATCATAATTCAGCGGATTTTTCCACATAGTGGGTGGAACCTCAGATTCCGGAACTTCAGTAAAAAGCCGTCCTATTTTAGTAGAAAACACGAAATCATCCCTGTCTTTTTCTTTCAAAAAACTCCCGAATCTTCTTTCGCTTCTGGTAAGTCCATACCAGGGTGAAGTGTCGTAATACCGAATCCTCTGATCCCAGGCAGCTTTCAGTATTTCATAAGATTCTTGGTCCGTTATATTTTCAAAGGCTGTTCCTATTGCAACTCCACCAAGGCCTAAACGATGATCCTCTGTTAAAATGCTAGATTTCATATGTATATTTTATGTGATGTAATACATATTAAGCAAACATCGTGCAGACCTGGAAATTGTTCTGTTAAAGAAATGACAGAAAACGGAAGTAAAGCCCGGAAAATGGTAATCCTTTATCTGAAATGCAGCGTTATTTTATGTTAAATATTTGTTTTACAGCATCATTGGTCCTGTTCTTGAATGAAAACAGATACACCCAGTCAATATATTAATATGAAAAAGCACATTCTGATCGTAGGAGGAGGATTTGCCGGTATCAATCTTATCAAATCACTTAAAAACGACAGCCGGTTCAGAATCACTTTAGTCGACAAAAACAACTATCATTTCTTTCCGCCACTGATTTATCAGGTGGCCACTGCATTTATTGAAGCGTCGAATATCAGTTATCCGTTCCGTAAGCTTTTCTCCAATAATAAGAATGTCAGTTTTCATATGGGAGGCTTTCAGAAGGTTATTCCGGAAAGAAAAACCATTCAGACAGATACCGGAGAGCTTCATTATGATTACCTCGTATTGGCATTAGGTACAGAAACCAACTTCTTTGGAATGGAAAATGTCCGGAAATGTGCCCTGCCGATGAAAAATATAGAAGAAGCCCTTTATCTGAGAAATCATATCCTTCTTACTCTGGAAGAGGCCGCTCGAAACAAAGATATCACACAGGCAGAAAAACTTCAGAATATCGTAATTGCCGGTGGCGGGCCTACAGGCGTAGAGCTGGCAGGAATGCTTGCTGAAATGGGCCGGTATATTGCTCATAAAGAATATCCGGAGATTAAACTGATGCTTTCCAGTATTTATCTGATTGATGCATTACCTTCCCTGCTTTCACCAATGAGTAAAATGGCCCAGAAAACGGCTTATGAAAAGCTCGAAAAACTGGGCGTCAAAATACTGCTGAATATTTCTGTAAAAGATTATCAGAACTGTAAAGTAATTTTAAGTGACGGTAATTTCATTGAAACGGAAACGCTGATCTGGACTTCAGGGGTTATAGGTCGTGAAGTTCCGGGCCTTCCGGAAGAAAGCATCGGTAAAGGAAGAAGGATTCTGGTGGATGCCTATAATAAAGTAGAAAGAGCTGAAAACATCTATGCTGTAGGTGATATATGCCTTATGCTGTCAGAAGAGAAATATCCGAAAGGACATCCTCAGCTTGCTCAGGTTGCCATACAGCAGGGAAAAAATCTTGCGGCCAACTTCAGGCGTATTGAAGACGAGAAAGTACTGAACCCATTTACATACAACGACAAAGGGAGTATGGCTATCATTTCCAAGTTCAATGCAGTAGTAGATCTCCCGAAACTTTCTTTTAAGGGATTTACGGCATGGCTCACCTGGCTGTTCATCCATATTATTCCTCTTGTGGGATTCAGAAGTAAACTGCAGCTGGCACTGGACTGGTTCCGGTTGTTTATTACCAATAATCCCTCCATACGGCTCATCCTTCTTCCCAAACGGAATACGGAAAACGGAAAATGAAAAATTAGTAATACTCACCATCTAAAAAATATATTGTCATGAAAAGTAGCAGAAAACCTTATTTCTTTGGAAAAACAGTAGTAATAACAGGAGCTTCCAGTGGAATCGGAAAGGCTACAGCTGAAGCCTTTGCTGCTGAAGGTGCAGATCTTGTCCTTACTGCCCGTAATGAAGAAGCATTGAACGAAACGGCCGAAACCTGCAGACAGTCCGGGGTTGAAGTATTGGTTGTTCCGGCTGATATTTCAGTACCTGAAGAGGTATCCAGGCTCGCAGAAGAAGCTTTTAATTTTAACGGCCGTATTGACTGCTGGGTCAACAATGCCGGTGTACTGGCCTTCGGAAAGTTTGAAGAAATACCTGTGGAAGTAGCCGATCAGATTATAAAAACCAATCTTTTAGGTTATATGCATTCGGCACATGCGGTGCTGCCTGTCTTTAAAAAACAGAAAAAAGGAATCCTGATCAATAATATTTCCATTGGCGGATGGATGCCTGCTCCCTACGGAACAGCCTACACAGCTTCAAAATATGGCATACGGGGAATGACAGAAACCCTTCAGGGAGAAGTATCAGATTTTCCGGATATTCATATTTGCGCATTGTATCCCGGATTTCAAAAATCTTCAGGAATAGAGCATGCAGCCAATTATTCGGGGATAAAGCTTAGTACACCTCCCCCGTCTTTTGATCCGAGGAAACTTGCAGCTGCCATTGTTAAAACAGCCAAAAATCCTGTAGAAGCCGTATATCCGGACTGGTTCGGATCTGTTTTTAAAAACATATACGAAATGTTTCCGGAAGCCGTCCGGTATATTTCGTCTGCCGCTATGAGGCTGGTGATGAAAAAGGCCAATAAAGATGAAAACACATCAGGAAATGTACTGGAGGCCTCACATGGAAATATGGAAATCCATGGGAAAACCCTTCTTCCCGAGCCTTCCAGAACAATGAAAATGACCTTTGCAGGTATTGCAGGCATATTGGCTGCAGGTTTACTGTTGTATTCATTCAGAAGCATCAATAAAGCTGATTCATAAAATTACGAAGGTAAAATTTTCATGTGCCTCTGCTCTTTTGCATCCTGAAATCAATAGGATCAATAATAAAAACGTCGTTAAATAATAAAGTCAGAAGACACAAACTTTTTAACTCTTCACGACTCCCTCAAAAGAGGGCTGGGACTAAATATCCCAGCTATATAAAGACATTTGTGTTTCATCTGTATTATTGTTCTACAATGGTAAGAACATTATATCCGCCTGTATTAAGCAGAGACCGCTTATCAGGGTCCCATGCTACATTGATCCATACAAAAGGTCTGAGTTTATCTCCGGCGTTCAGATATACGCTTACAGTACATGCAGACCCTGCAATTACGGCATTTGGCGAACTTCCGGTATCCTGAGGATAACCATTATTGGTTTTTACTCTTTGTGTTACCGTATTGGAAGAGTCTCTTACCTCCCATATTGCTTCTGTCTGGTTTTGCCCGAAACTGGTATTGATCTGGCTTGGAGCGAGTGCAAAAGTAAAAGTGGCAAAATAGACCCCTGCTCTGGGGGCTGTAAATTCCCCTGTTACAGGATTAAAATTGGTTCTTGGCTGCCCGGAATCAGAATCCAGCTTCTCTGTCCATGAAGTAAGGTAGGCAGAAGACCTGCCGGGAATCCCGTCTGTATAGTTTCCGACAGGCCATAAGCCCGGTTCAAAAACGGTACAGTTGTTATCTGTTTTTTCTGCCATGACCACAATTCTGGGTTTACCATATGGAAGTATAGGAACCCATACAGCTCCGTCAGAATATTCTATGTATCCCTGGACACCGATAGCCGGACTGGGATTATACCGGATAGCTCCTGCTCCGGCCTCTGCGGCTGTCTGATCAGTCATTCCTACAGCCATAGCTCCGTTTGTTCCGCTTCTCAGGTCTATTGCGGTTTTTGGAAGAGCTGCTCCTGCCCCTATTTTTCCGGTTTTGTCAATGATAAACTTTTCAGTAGTATTTATTTCGAAAGCATTATCCTGAACGGGATTGGAGATGCCAATACCGATCTGCGCAGAAAGAATACCCGGAAAAATTCCAAGGCTTAAGAATATTATATTTTTATTCAGTTTCATGTGTTTAGATTTTTATAATTCATAAATACTAATGCTGTTATTGGTTCCACCGTTGCTTGTATCGATGTTTCTGGTCCCTCCGAAATTATGATAGACTTTAAACTGAATGGTATTTCCTGCAGACAAATTGAATATGGCGGTACAGTTTCCTCCTACAATATTATTCACTGTATTCACGTCCCATGCCGGATAAGAATTGACACTCCTGTAAATCTGGATGTTATTTACAGAAGTATTGCTTTCAATAATTGTCTCTATTCTTGAGTTCTGGGCAATATTGGCATCCGCAAGGCTGATATTGAATGAAACGATATAAAATCCTGCTCTGGGTGCAGTAAAAGTCCCTGAGCTACCATTAAAATTTGATTGTGTATCTGTAATAACAGACCATCCGTCTACAGTGGTAACCGCATTATTTCCAAAAGTCCGTGCGGTTCCTTTATTGGCCAGTACAAGTGCTTTAGGAGGAAGAGTCATCGGAAGGTTATGCCAGGCTGCTCCATCAGAATATTGGATGATATTTCCGGAGCTGTATCGTATGGCGCCAGCTT
Source organism: Chryseobacterium indologenes (assembly GCF_001295265.1). GTDB lineage: Bacteria > Bacteroidota > Bacteroidia > Flavobacteriales > Weeksellaceae > Chryseobacterium > Chryseobacterium indologenes_A. The sequence continues at coordinate 69,090 of NZ_LJOD01000007.1, forward strand.
TGGCCTCTGCTGCAGTCTGAGAGCTTGTTCCCAATCCAATAATACCTTTCTGATCAGCAGAACGGATATCTACTTTAGCTTTCGGGTCTAAAACTCCAACTCCTACTCTTCCTTCAGAAGTTACTACAACATCATTTAATATCTGTGATGCAGAAGGCGGTATTCCTGTATTATCTTTAGCAGCATCAATATGAAAAGACTGTAACGGATCTTTTGTAAAGACACCGGTTTGTGCATGCAGAGAGAGAGAAAAAATAAAAAAGAGCATGCCGTACATATGGTTAGTGTTCATTTCAGTGTTTTTTAATGTTCTATAATGGTCAGATTGTTAAAGCCTGCATCAGGATGAAGAAGATCTGAATTTACCCTTAAAGCTCTGGCAGAAGTGGTAATATTCTGACGAAGCTGAGGCCGTACCGTCTGATTAGCCGCCAGATTTACAGTAATTGAAGCAGAACCTCCAATCTGGGCTTCTTCATTAGCCCGCGCAAATGTTTTAAAGGAACGTGCCAGGATAGATGTGCTGCCGGGGCTGAAGAACTGGCTGGTTACTTCAGAAGAATTAATTACCGGCCCTGAAACAAAATTATAAGTCATCAGGAAGGTGTATATTCCGGCTCTGGGTGCGGTAAAAATCCCTGTAGCCGGATCGAAGCTGTTGCTCAGATCTCTTATTTCATTCCAACCGGTAAGGTTTACATCCACATTATAGGCAACAGAAAATGCATTGGTCATTCTTGCGATAACCACAGCTTTAACGGGAAGAATAATGGCAGCTTCCCAGGTATTGCCATCAGAAACCTGGATCTTTGAAGCTGAAGGCTCATATCTCACAGCTCCTGCTCCGGCGGCATTGGCTGTCATAGATGTAGAGCCCAATCCGAAAGCATTTTGTGTTCCGGATGATCTCATATCCAGCTTTACAGCGGGGAGTTCCACTCCTGCACCAATAAAACCAGATTTTGTAATAATAAGATCATTGCTGATCTGCTGCTGGGTAACCGGAGTTCCGTTGTCTTTTGCCCCGTCTATATGCAGCGCTCCCAGAGGTTCTTTTGTATGGATTCCTATCTGCGCGGCGACAGGCATCGAGATCAGGAGAGCCATGGGCAGTAGATTTTTTTTCATTGTATATGATTTAAATTAAGATTGAAGGATTAGCGAGAGGATCACCGGATAAGATAAAACAGCTTTAAATGAATCATGTAAATTATTTAAATTCAATAAATTACAACAATAAACATGAAAACATCTTTACAGATATCTTTTTTTCCATTTGCTGATTGTATTTCTGCTCAGTTTGAAATGGCGGGAAATCTGGGTATTATTATAGCCGTTTTTTTTCTGAAAATCCAGGATGTGCAGAATAGAATATTCATCAAAAAAGCGATGTTTCTGGTTAAAGGAGAATGTCTTTTCATCTTCTTTGCCCGAAATAATACTGCTGCAGGTAATCACATCCATCATCGAAAGGTTTTCTTTGGATAGTATGCTTTTGATTTCCCCTTTTTTATCAGGATACCTCTCATTAACCATATCCGTGTAGATTTTTCTGTAGTCAGGCCTGTTTTTCATCATTTTTGGGTGTTTAAATTTTATTTTTCAGGGATATTATACTTATTCATCCATTTATAGAGCGTACTTTTCGGAATTCTGTACTCAGTAACAACAGCAGATTTTGTCATTTCTCCATTTCTGACCTTATCCAGAATAAACTCTATAATTTCTTTGGTATAAAGGTTTTTCCTGAAAGCAGGAAGTGAAGACGGTAATTTTTTTTTCTGAACATAGTCTACGGAAGATTGTGGAGCATATAAAATCAGATGTTGTGAATACAATCTGAAAAAATCATATTCCAGAAGCTTACACCATCGAAGCAGTAAATCTGTATTTAAAGCAGCAGACTGATACATTTGGATAATTTCATCTTCTGAAGCATTTAAAAACCGGGAAATCCGCTGTATTTCCATTCCGTTTTCTTCTACGCATTCCTTAATGAGCAGTCCGATGTTTAGTTTTTTTAAGTCCATATGTGTTTTTATATTTCGTGTCTTTAATAAAACCCGGAATAAACAGGAGAAAAGCAATGAGGCAAAATTCCGGATTGAGGGAAGTGGAAATTTCGGAGGTAACATTGCTTTTCATCATCCGTGTTTTAGAACTCAAGCCTGAAATTTTGTGTTTTTATTATGCCGAATCCTGATGCAACATTAGCTGTTTATGAAGAGAAAGGAAAATAAATGCTGTTGGAATTTCTGAATATATTACATGCTTCGGATGACTATATTTAATTGAAAAACCATAGGCTTGAATATCCGGAGAAATGTTTCCCGGCCGGTCTGTTTCTTCCGATTTAAAAGCAAACGGTGTAATAATTTATTTAAAAGGACGATTTGGGTAAAATATTTTATTTCCCATTGTATTTCAATATAAATAACTTATAAACAATTCGTTAACCTTACAATACTCCATTGTAAATTCGGAAAAACTAACACTATTTCTTCGGTATTATAGCTAATTTTATGCTTAATTTGTGAACACAAAAGCACAACTACATGAAAAAGTTAATAATTCTTTTCTTCTGTTTTATTTTCGGATTTTATCACACTCAAAAAAGCGGTATTACTCCGGAAAGCATTAGGAAAGATATTGCAGCCATTGAAAGTAACCGGAGAATCAATCATCATGAACGTCTCAATCTTTATTTAAAAATAAATCAGGCAGCAAAAGGTATTAATGATAAAGAGGCAATAATAAAAAGCGGCAAAAATATTATGATTTTATATCATACCATAGGAGATCAGGAAAAAGCGCTGCAATATACGCGTGAAGTTGAAGAATATGCAAAAAAAATCAATGATGATGAATCTATTGCTGCTGCTTATATTGAAAGAGGAGTTATTCTTTCTGCCTTAGGGCTTTCGGATGAAAATTATCGGGAATTGCAGAAAGCTTTAAACTATGTAAAAGCCTACAAAGATATCAACAGGAAACATTATCATTTATCTCTTATCTATCAGGGATTGGCCGCCGGGTATTACATGCCTAAAAAGGCTCATCAGGACACAATTCTGGCTTATCTGAAAAAAAGCCTGTATGAAGCCGGACAGATTGCAGACAGTAAGGAAAATGTCCGGCAGACTGAAGAAAAATACGATATGCTTTCTTACATCAATATGAATATCGGTATGTATTATACAGGGGTTTATAAGCCTCAGAGACTGGATCTTGCTGAACAGTACCTGAAACGTTCCCTGGATGTCATTAGTAGCAGGCAATTCACCAGAATCACGGTAAGTAAAATCACTGTTTTGAATGCACTCGGGCGGTTTTATTCTGAGCAAAACATGCACAGGATGGCATTGGTATACGCAAAAAAAGCAGTACAATTGGAAAAGCTACAGAAGGCTCCATCAGAAAGGATGCTGGCCTATGCTACCCTTACAAATTCATATGAAGGGCTTAAGGACAAAGACTCAACGCTCATGTTTATGAAGCTTTATACCAACCTGAGTGACAGTCTGAATCATATCAACGCCATGAATGCTGAGGCAACAATGAAAAAAATCAGTTCAAAGCAAAATAAAACTCATGAAAATGATGTATATAGGCTTATATTGGCTCTGGGACTGCTCATACTTGTTATTCTTACAGCAAGCTGGCTGTTCTGGAAGAAAAAACAGAAAACATTTTACGAAAAATATGATACGGTTATCCGGCAGCTGAAAGACATTAACAGCACAAATACTGAAGCAGAGAAGCAATCTGATACAGAAATTACTTTAGAAAAAAGCATCAACATTACAGACGGTACTGTTACCATGATTCTTTCCAAGCTGGAAAGGTTTGAAAAATCGCAAAAATTCATAAAAAAAGATCTGAGCCTTACTTCTCTTGCCAATGAGCTGAATACCAATACCAGGTATCTTTCTGAAATTATCAAACAGCATAAAGAGAAAAATTACAACAACTACATCAACAGTCTCCGTATTAATTATATCACGAATAAACTCTATGAAGATCCTATTTACAGAGAATATAAAATCAGTTATCTTGCGGAGGCCTGCGGTTTTTCTTCCAGGGAAGTTTTTGCAGTTATTTTTAAAAAAGAAACAGGGGTAAGCCCTTCCTATTTCATCAGCAATCTAAAAAAAGACCATTCTGAGCCCGGCTGAATTTTTCCTTATATAGTTTTAACAGAATTGTTTTTATTTGATTTACAGCAACTTACAGTTTTTATCCAAAATTCCGGTTAATTCATTTATAAAGATATGCTTACCTTTACATTACCTTTTGAGGTTAAAACTATTCTCAGGTGAAGATTCACAATAAAAAAAAATACCTAAGTTTTCTAAAATTTAAAAGAGATTTTCAGAATTATGGACTGGAAAAAGCCCGCAGCTATGAGCTTATTCTGCACTGGCTGAACAACAGGCTCAGCCGGAACCAGTTTCTTGTACTTTCCGGGATTCTTGTGGGCTGTACTGCCGGTCTTGCAGGGGTAATCCTGAAGACACTGGTGCATAACATTCATTATTTCATTACCCATAAGGTTCATTTTGAATATCAGATCTTATTTTATATTGTTTTTCCTTTTCTGGGAATTGTACTCACTACATTAATTGTACTCAGTTTGTTTAAAGGTCAGGACCGGAAAGGAATCGGAGCTATTCTGTATGAAATAGCCCAGAATTCAAGCATCGTGGCTTCGGTAAAAATGTATTCACAGGTGGTTCAGAGTGCTGTAACGGTAGGGCTTGGAGGTTCTGCGGGATTAGAAAGCCCCATCGCGGTAACAGGTGCTGCCATAGGCTCTAATTATGCCCAGACCTACAGACTTAGCTATAAAGAACGTACCCTTTTATTAGCTGCCGGAGCCACTGCAGGGATTGCCTCTGCATTTAATGCACCGATTGCCGGAATTATGTTTGCCTTTGAAATTCTTCTTACCGGAGTGGTTTTCACGGATTTTATTCCTTTGGTAGTTGCCGCGGTGTGCGGAAGTCTTTTATCCAGGATACTGTTGCAGGAAGATGTTCTTTTCAGGTTCTATACCCGGGAAGCTTTTAACTATAAAAATGTACCCTATTATCTTATTTTGGGTGTAGTAACAGGACTTTATGCCCGCTATTTTGTTGTTATTTCCCAAAAAGTAGAACATTTTATCAGGGGGCTTCAGCTTTCCAAAATGCGTAAGGCCATGTTTGGAGGGGCCGTGCTCTCCTTTCTCTGTGTTCTTTTTCCTCCGTTATTCGGGGAGGGATATGAAACTGTAAAAGCTTTTACGGGAGGTGAAATTCAGGCCGTGATCAGAAACAGTTTTTTCAGATATTTTGAAATCGGAGACTGGACCGTGATTATTTTTCTTGTTTTGGTGTGCCTTTTAAAGGCTTTTGCGACTTCTTTTACCATATTCAGCGGTGGAAACGGAGGTAATTTTGCCCCGTCCCTTTTTGCGGGGGGAACAGTCGGTTATTTATTTGCATTGATATGCCAGCATCTTGGTTTCACGGAAGTACCGGTAACGAATCTTGTTCTGGTGGGGATGGCGGGCGCTATGAGCGGAGTACTTTATGCTCCTCTTACCGCTATTTTCCTGATTGCTGAATCCAGCTTCGGATATGATCTCTTCATTCCGCTGATGATTGTTTCGGTGATGTCTTATCTGATTGCAAAATGGTTCTCTCCTATTTCCCCGGAACTGAAATCACTGGCCGATCAGGGGAAGATTTTCACCAACAAACATGATAAAAACCTACTTTTTTTACTAAGAACAGAAGATTTCATTGATAAATACCCTGAAACCATTCAGGAAACGGCTTCTGTTGCCGAGCTTTTTGAACAGGTGAAAAACGGCAATAAGAACATCTTTGCAGCTGTTGATCAGGAAGGAAAACTAAAAGGAATTCTTACCCTTGACGATATCCGCCCCTATCTTTTTAATTATGAGACAGACAACGCTCTGACAGTAGCCCAGATTATGAAAACTCCGCCTGCAGTACTGCACCGTGAGGATAAACCTCTGGAAATTCTTCAGATCTTTGATGATACCGGTATGTGGAATCTTCCGGTGGTGAATACAGATAACGGGTTTATCGGGTTTATTTCGAAATCATCTATCCTGATGAGCTACCGACAGCTTTTGAAAGAATATTCGGACTAATTGAAAAACAGATTTAACCTGTTATGCTGTTTTTAAGGTATTATAATTAAAGATTTTCAGAAGGTTTTCAATCTGTTAGCCGATTGAGCAGATCCGGCAGATTTAAAATATTTATAGTTATTATCAACGAAAAAACAGCTTTCTTCCGAAAGCTGTTTTTATCTATCAATTAAAAAGACCTGTTACTTTTCAGCCTGAGGAATCTCAATGGCTGTAAGTTCCAGTTTATGTTGCTGCAATTGCAGATTTATAGTTTCCAGTGTATTTTTAAAGAAAGATGATTTTTTAAAAAGATCACTGTAATATTCTACTCCTTCCAGCATATTCTTTTTGAATGCATTCCATTTTTTAGTCTGCGCATGGGTAATATTTACGGAAGAAGCTTCAATTTCTTTCTTCAGGTAATCAACATACATTTTAAGTTCGTTGATAAACATATTGGGACGTTGATTATCAGGAAGAATATTGTTATTTCCATAGATATGCTGTACCATCTCTGAGAGGGAAACCTCTTTATTAAAGAAAGCAAGATTGGGCCCGGGACATATTACGACCCCTTGTTTTTCCCCTTTGATCCGGATATTCTGTTCCATATAAGCCGAATTTACCAGACCTACACACAGGCATGCTTTATCTGTAATCTGTGCTTTTCTTTTGTTAAAATCTTCAGCAGATAATGTTTCCGCTTCAGCCTGCAATTCTTTTAATTTAATATCCTGATATTTTTTGGATGCAGTACAGATCCCTTCCGGTGAGAACTCTTTGCTTAATGCCAGAAGCTTTTTAGGACAAGAACTTCCGTATCTTCCGGCTGCTTCTTTCTGGTATTTTACAACTTCATTGGAAGTTCCCCGTACTGTATTGAACGGAACTCCAAGGGGTGAGATGTTGCTTGTGTAATAATCCTCTTCTTTAGCTTCCAAAAGCAGCTTTCTGGTTTCGGGATCTACAGAAGTGGCTTCCGGAACCAGCAGGAATGGTGAACCCCAGCCTACACTGTCCACATGGTAATTTTCAAGAAGAAAATCATGTTCTTCTGAGGTTCCTACCCCGCCCTGAACGGTAATCTTCATTTCTAAAGGCTGAGAAACAGTATACTTTCCTTTCTGTTCCAGTGCTGCAATCATCAGAGAATGGGCAGACTGAATCAGGTCATTCTTTTTCTGCTTAAATTCTTCCATAATTGGCCCGAGCAGAAGTCCTTCTGTTGCAAATGCGTGTCCGCCACAGTTCAGCCCCGACTCTATTCTGTATTCCGAAACCCAGAGCCCCTTTTTAGCCAGAAAATTTCCCTGAATCATAGCTGAACGGAAATCACTGACTTTAAGGATTATTTTCTTTTTTAACCCTCCGTTCTGATCAGGAAAAAAATCATTGAATTCTTCAAGGTAACTGTACAGACGGGGATTCATACCGGCAGAAAGGACTACTGAGGAAGACAGCTTACTGTTCGCAAAACCCCGCAATGAAGCATGGGCATCATTATAGACCACCGGAAGCTGTTCGCCTTTTTTATAATTATCCTTATCCACTTTTGTCATGATATTGACATCTATACTTCCCGGCATTAAATTGGTCTCAATAAAATTTCTGATCACACAGCCAAAATGGTCCTTCTGACTGATGAGATTCTGAAGTCCGGCTTTTAAATCTGAACTGTTGGGAAGAATGGATATGAAGTTTTTTAACGCCTCTTTATTTTTGCTGATCTCCTGTTTGAATGATTCAAATTTTTCATTCACAATATCATCTACCATATCCAGATAAGCCGTAATTCTTTTGGCTCTGTAATCTTCAGCATTGGTGGAAATTCCCAGATAATCGAGATTGAATTTTTTGTTATAAAATTCTTTCATTTTTTCCAGGATCTCATCATCAATAATAGAGATAACAGAAGAAATTCCATATTGTGCCACACGGATCGGGCTGTCTATCGTATAGGCAAGCCCCATTACCGGAATATGGAAATTGTGTAAAGGTTTTTTTGTCATATTTTTTAATAAAAGTTCTTCATTAATAATACACTAAAATCCTTTTTAAACTAATTCACTCCTTAAATATAATGCTTTAACATGAATTATGCACAGAATACTATTTTTAATATTGGAAACATGCGAAATATCATTTTTTATCAACGGATGAGAAAAACATTCCCTATTTCTCATTCAAAAATCCGGGAACTGAGAGATTTGTTGATTTTCAATTTAATGCATGGTTTTCTTTAGATATAACGGGAATAATAATTAATTAACTTCTATCGTTCTTTAGTTCAGAATTGAAATTTAACTCATTATATACCATGAAAAACTTTAAGACGATCTTCACATTTTTAGTATTCTTATTTTTTAGTTTCAGCAGCGCACAAAAAATAGGTTATGTAGATATTCAGTACATATTGGAGAAGATGCCTCAATATAAAGAAGCAGAAGCAAGATTAAATGCTCAGATTAAGACATGGGAGCTGGAACTTCAGCGTTTACAGTCTGAGTACGAAATGAAAAAATCTCACTTTGACAGTGAAAAGGTTTTATTGGTCGGTAATCAGCTGAAGATTAGAGAAAAAGAAATAGAAGAACTTGAGAAAAGTATTAAAACAACTACAAGTTTGAGATTCGGTTCTAACGGGGAAATTACTACACTCAGAAAAAACCTGATCGTTCCCTTTGAAGACCAGATCCATAACGCGATCACAATAGTTGCTGAAAAGAATGGACTGAGTACGGTTCACAATAAAGACAGTAATATCTTTTATCTTCAAAAAAGGTTCGACTATACAGAAAAAGTACTGGAGTTTCTTTTAAAAGGAACATCAGCAAAAAAATGATAGCATGAAATGAACCTCATAAAAGTATAAACAAAAAAAGCAAAAAAGACAGCCATAAACTGTTTCTCTTTTGCTTTATGAGTGTAAGAGAATAGATGAAATACCTTTACTCTGCCTTGTTTTTAAGCATCATCAGTAAGCTGTAAGCTCCTTTCTGTACAATTTTTTTATTTTTGAGATGTTCCGCTTTTAAGATTTCGGTAAACTGATCATCTGAAATTCCGGTTGCCACAGGAATCATTTTATACTGTGATTTGCCCAGATCTTCAAAAACATAGCTTTTATTCTCAAAAGATACCACAGCCTCATTGGGCAGACCTTCCGTATAACGGCTGCTGATAATCACTTCAGCATTGATATACATTCCTTTTACAAACTCGGAATTGACAGTCGATAATTTAGCGATAGCCGTAGCAGCCCCCCCGTTTTCAATAGCAGGTACAACACTTATGATCTTTGCACTGGATTTCAGTTCAGGATTCTGATTGCTGTATACCAGGATTTCCTGTCCCGTTTTAATGTCATTCACATCATTTTCAAATACTTTTAATTCCAGCAAGAGTCCTGCCGGATTAATCAGCTCAAATAAAGTATCGGAAGGATTAACATATTGTCCGTTATTAACCAGAATTTTGCTTACAAAACCACTGAAAGGGGCATACACATTAATTTTGCTTCTGATATTTCCCGAATTCAGTCCTTTTGCGCTGATTCCGATAATTCTGAGCTTTTCCTCCAGCCCTTTTAAAGTTGCATTAAGCGTGGAATAATCTGCCTGAGCGGACTGTAAGGTTTTATCGCTGCTGGCTTTGCTGGTATTAAGATCTTTCTGACGGTTTAAATTCAGCCTTGCAGATTCCAGCTGGGCTCTGGTTACCAGATAGTCCTGCTGAAGCTGTATAAACTGAGGGTCTTCCACTACAGCAAGCACCTGCCCTTTACTGAAATGGCTTCCGCTGATCACATTAATTGATTTGATATGTCCACCCATAATACTGGAAACTGAACTTATATGTGACGGGGCGATTTCTGCCTTTCCGTTCAGCCTTACCAGCTTTTCCATATTCCTGTTCTGGATGGAAGTGGTCGTTAATCCTACGGACTGAAGCTGTTTTTCCGAAAGATGAACTGTATTTTCACTGCTTTGAGCAAATTTTTTGTTTTCGTATACTGTTTTTTCTTCTTCCTTTTTTCCGGAGCATGAAGACAAAACCAGGGTTAAACAAAGGCTGTATATTGATATTTTTTTGAAATGCATTCCGCTGTTATTTTGAGATTAAGAAATTAAGTTCCGCTCCTGTCTGATTCAGTTTTTCAAGCTGATCGATGTAATCCGCTTTGATTTTAACGGCCTGGTTCACTAAAATTACCCAGTCCAGATAATCAATTTCCCCGACTTCCATCTGCTTCCTTGCAGCATTCAGAATCGTTTCGGATTTGGGAAGCTGCTTCTGTTCATAGTTTTCAATAATCTTTTCCAGATTCCTATAATGGCTGATCTGCTGTGAAAGTCTGTTTTTAAGTTCAATTTCTTTACGCTGGTACTGGTTTTCGGTAACGGCAATTTTAGCCTCAGCAGCTTTAGCCAGCCCACGCTGCCCTTTCGTAAACACCGGAATCCCCACTCCGAGCTGTACAGAATTAAAACGGCTGTTATTGATGTTTTTCATGCTTTGATTGGTATATCCAATCATAAGTTCGGGTAAAAGCCTGCTTTTTTCCAGCTGAACTTCAGCTTCTCCTGCTTTGATCTGCTGTTGAAGATATTGCAGTTCCGGATGCTGTTTTATCAGACCATCAGAAAGTTGGAGACTTACGTTCATCAGTGGTTTCTCTGCTACCGGCTGGTAAGGTGTTTCAGACTGAAGCAATAACTGAAGCTGGAGTTTGGCAATATTCAGATCGTTTTCAAGGGAATTCAGCTGTATTCCCGCCTGCTCTTTCTGTAAGGAAGCTGTTGATTCTTCCAGAATATTCGCTTCACCTTTCTTAAGCCTCAGGCTGGCTTTTTCTGAAAACTGATTGTACAGCCCGCTGATATATTCCAGAACTTTCTTCTTTTCCTGAAGGATTAAAATCCTGTAAAATACATCGGAAACCTCTTTGGTAAGCTGTGCTTTCGTAAGCTTCTGGCTGATCACAGCGGCAGTCCATTCTGCATTTAAAAGCTGTTTTCTTTTTGAATACACAGTGGGAAAACTGAATCTTTGGGATATGGTAAATGAGTTATCCGTTTCCTGTCCCTGAATCTGTCCTACTGCTCCGGAAAGTTCAAGCTGGGGAATATCAAGGTAACTGGCTTTCAGCTTTTCCTGATAATCGGAAATTAATTTTGAATTCTTTAAAGTTCCGTTCTGCTGATAAGCTTTTTCCAGAGTCTGCTCAAAGGTAATCGTTTCCTGGGCACTGATTCCTCCGAATGAAAGAAGCAAGGCCAATACAGACAGTTTTTTACCGTTTATTTTTTTTGAAAATTTCATTTTACTTTTATTAATGTGTTCAAACAAGACGTAAAGAATAGGCAGTACAAATAAGGTAAGCAGTGTTGCCAGCATAAGCCCCCCGATCACTACAGTTGCCAGAGGCCGTTGTACTTCTGCTCCTGCCCCGTTGCTTAATGCCATCGGAAGAAAACCCAGAGAAGCTACAAAAGCCGTCATCAGAACCGGACGAAGTCTGATTCTTGTTCCCATCAGTACAATTCTGCTGGTATTCTGTATTCCATTGCTTTTTAAACGGTTGAATTCTGATATTAAAACAATTCCGTTAAGTACGGCTACCCCGAAAAGCGCAATAAATCCAACTCCGGCACTGATGCTGAAAGGCATTCCTCTTAAAGCGAGAAAATAAACCCCGCCAATCGCCGATAATGGAATGGCAGTGTAAATTAAAAGACTGTGCTTTACTGAACCGAATGCAAAGAATAACAATAGGAAAATCATAACCAGGGAAATCGGAACGGCAATTCCAAGTCTTGCCTTGGCTTCATTCAGATTTTCAAAAGCACCGCCGTAAGAAATGGTATAGCCTGATGAAAGCTTAAGGTTTTTGCCGGCTTTCTGCTGAAGCTCTTCCACAATACTCTGAACATCTCTTCCGCGAACATTGAATCCTACAACAATTCTTCTTTTTGTATCTTCTCTCTGAATCTGGTTAGGGCTGTTCTTCAGCTCTACTCTGGCCAGCTGGGATAAAGGAATCTGTTCACCGGAAGCCGTAGGAACCAAAAGATTCTGAATGCTTGAAATATCCTTCTTGTGCTCGTTATCCATACGCACAACGATATCAAACTTTCTCTCTCCTTCATACAAAGCTCCGGCTGTCTGTCCGGCAAATGCCATATTGATTACCCTGTTTATTTCTGCCACAGAAATGTTGTAACGGGAAAGTTCTGCCCGGTTATAATCAATAACAACCTGCGGAGCCCCTACAACAGGCTCCAGATAAAGATCCTGAGCCCCTTTTACAGTATTGATAATGCTTCCCAGTTTTTTCGCATAAACGGCCAGGCTGTCCAGATCTTCACCATAAATTTTGCACACCACATCCTGACGTGCTCCGGTCATCAGCTCATTAAAGCGCATCTGAACCGGGAACTGGAATCCTGTGGTAAGTCCCGGAATATTCTGAAGAGATTTACTCATTTTTTCAGAAAGCTCAGGGAAAGACTTTGCAGAGGTCCATTCCTTTTTGGGTTTTAAAACAATAATCATATCTCCCGCGTCCATTGGCATCGGCTCTGTAGGAATCTCAGCACTTCCGATTTTGGTAACCACCTTCTCTATTTCCGGAAATTCTTTTAATAAAATTCCGGCAGCCTGTGTCGTTATTTTTTTAGTTTCACTGATATTACTGCCCTGAAGAATTCTCATTTCAACGGCAAAATCACCTTCTTCCAGTGAAGGAATAAATTCTCCGCCCATTCTGGAAAGGGTAACAACTGCCCCCACAAAAAGAAGCAACACCCCTGAAATGATGGATTTTTTATATTTAAGGGCTTTGATCAGGAGTTTCTGATGGCCCGCTTCTGTTTTAGCCATTATCCTGTCTGAAACAGAATCTTTTATTTTTTTCTTCCGGCTCAGTACAAGCGAGCTCATCATCGGAATATACGTTAATGAAAGCAGAAAGGCTCCGATAAGGGCAAATGCAACCGTTTGTGCCATAGGTTTGAACATCTTTCCTTCAATACCCTGTAAGGTAAAAATAGGAAGATATACAATCAGGATAATGATCTGTCCGAAAACAGCACTGTTAACCATTTTCGTAGCGGAGCCTGAAACCTGGGCATCCATTTCTTTTTTGCTGAGCATATTATCTTTTCCGAAATGCTTTTTATGAGCCAGCTGATGAAGAACAGCTTCCACAATGATGACGGCCCCGTCCACAATAAGTCCGAAGTCAAGAGCACCGAGACTCATCAGGTTGCCACCCACTCCGAAAATGTTCATCATAATGATGGCAAAAAGCATGGATAAAGGAATTACAGAGGCAACCAGCAATCCTGCCCTGAAATTTCCAAGGAACAGAACCAGAATGAAAACCACGATAAGAGCCCCTTCCATTAAATTCGTTTTCACGGTACTGATCGTATTGTTTACCATTTTGGCGCGGTCCAGGAAAGGTTCTATAACCACTCCTTCAGGAAGTGATTCCTGGATTTTTTCAAGTCTCTGCTTGATATTTCCGATCACTTCATTGGCATTTTCACCTTTCAGCATCAGGACAATCGCACCGGATACCTCTCCTGTATCGTTGTAAGTCATAGCACCATACCGGGTTGCAAATCCAATTTTTACAGAAGCTACATCTTTGATATGTACCGGAATTCCTCCTTTAGTATCTGCCACCTGAATGTTTCCGATGTCTTCCGTACTTCCCAGAAGTCCTTCACTACGGATGAAAAGTACGGTTTCTTTTTTCTCGATATAAGCGCCACCCGTATTCTGATTGTTCTTTTCCAGCGCTGCGAATACATCATTGATATTAATATTGAAGGCCTGCAGCTGATTGGGATTGATTGCAATTTCATACTGTTTCAGCTTTCCCCCGAAACTGCTGACATCTGCCACACCTTTCGTTCCCAAAAGCTGACGCCTGATTACCCAGTCCTGAATGGTTCTGAGTTCGGTTTCATCGTACACATTTTCGTAGCCTTTTTTTGCCCGTACAACATACTGAAAAATTTCACCAAGACCCGTTGAAATAGGTCCCAGTTCCGGTTTTCCAATTCCTGCCGGGATATTTTCCTGAACAAGCTGGAGACGTTCCTGAACCTGCTGGCGTGCCCAGTAGACATCTGTATCATCGTCAAAAACTATGGTTACCAGAGACAGTCCGAATCGTGAAAAACTTCGCAGTTCGGTAATGCCGCTGATGTTACTCGTAGCCTGTTCGATAGGAAATGTTACCAGCCTTTCAATATCTGCCGCTCCGTAAGACGGTGCTGTGGTAATAACCTGAACCTGGTTATTGGTAATATCAGGCTGCGCATCGATAGGGAGTTTTGTAGTTTCATAAACCCCTAAAAGAACCAGCCCAATGGTGAAAAGAGCAATGATGAGCTTATTCTTTACAGAAAACTCAATGATTTTATTTAACATGAAAAAATTATGGATTGATTATCCGGTGTGTTTTATAAAACTCTTTCCAGGCTTTTGTTTCAATTAAACTATACAGGATAAGAACTATCACTAACCTTTCGGAAAATTGAAGATTTTCTCCTTATATGAATAGGTTATTTCTTACACTCTTCAGTGTTTAAAGCATAAAAGAGCTGTTTACACAACGGATTAATTAATGGATAATAAGAATTGACTGCTTAAAAAGCTTAAGCATTAATTTTTAATATAAAATACCATTAAGACTGCCGTGGAGGCTGAAAAATTCTGGAAAGATAAAGGTTGGGAAAATCTTTTTCCTGATAGGATGTTTTTTTCCGGGAAACAATGATCTCCTTAGGTTTTTCGATCTGAAAGTTCAGTTCAGGAAGCTGAGCATGAATCATCAATACAACCGGAGGGTTGATAAATGGCAATTTCTGATCTGTATCCCAGTCGGAGTCTTTTTTATGATTGTCATAATGCTCCATGACAAACTCAGCGAAGTTCCCTTCATATTCCATAAGGTGCTCTACAAATACAGGTACTTTGAGTACTTCCGCCGCATTGGTGGTAGCAAGCACATACATCATTGAGCATACTATGGAAAGCCATTTTAACATTGTTCTGCAAATATAAGGCTTAAATTTTTCAGGAAAGAACGTCTTGTATTAATTTTTTGATAATTTCCTTTATTATTCAGTTTTTTTTTAACTGAATTAAGGTCTGACTAAGGAAACTAAAAGGATGAAAGATAAAAAAGGGAGCTGAAAGCTACTTTGAGCCTGTTATTAGAAGTCATTATAAAATCAAAGTCCTTAAAAATAAAACAGATCAACAGATCGCTATGCCGGCGCTTTGATCAGGTCAAAAAAAGGATAACCTAAATATCAGTCAAAATCCAGGAAGCCATCAGCAAGTTGTTTCCACTGAATTTTTGAAACTCCCATTATCCCTCCGGCAGCTACCATGAGATTGCGGATCACATCAATGAACTTCGCTTTAAAATTAGGGGTTTCATTTCTTCCGTATACTGCGGCTTTTAAATAGCCCGGAGTTCTGGAGATCATAAATGTAGAGGTAGCTCGAGCACTGTAAAAATGAGCAATGTGCCCCTTATTTCTTATTTGGGGATCTCTGGAGGGTCTGCAGGTCATCTGGATGCTTTCTGAGGTATTGTCCTGATAATAGCAGATTTCTGTTACTTCTACCCAGTCATAGCCTTTACTCTCCCTTTCTCCCGGACCAGGAATATCAATTCTCATATAATCTCCTTTCTGTGGATCGCGGTCAGCTTCTTTACCGGATGAATCATAGAGCTTAAAATCGGCAAAGCCTTCGCCGCAATAGCTTTTCCACCTGTTGATGGAGAAAAATCTTTTTTTCAGTATTTCAAACTTTAAAGGGAGAAGTGCTTCTTCATACTGCTTACGGCTTTCAGTGTCATGAAATCCACCTGAATGCTGCTCCGGAACTCCTTTAATCAATTTTGGTTTCATGTCTTTATGATTTGGCAGGATAAATTAATGAAAATAACGGATATCCTTTTTATGAGCAGAATCACAATTCCGGTTTTTACCTGGTTTACATAAAAGTCTACCAAAAAAGTATATTTAAGCTTTTTAACCCGAACTCAGATTATTTTATTAATTTTATTTCATTATCTCTATTTTTAAATGAAAGTTTAGCCAGGAGGAGCCAACGGCAGCTGCATAAACAGGTTCTATTCTCTCTACACCGATATTACAGATAAATAAATGATAACATAAATTACTTGTTAAATCACTATTTTTATCTGGAATGAATATTTTTTAAAATATTATACTAAAACAATGTTTTGCATAATGTAATTTTTGTTTATATTTGTGCATCGAAATAATTTTTTTTCATCATTTGTGTTTTTTTAAGGTCTCCCTTTTACGGGGACCTTTTTTGTTTGTGCAAACGTAATGATTTATTAAATATTTAAATGAAAATGTCGTTTTACAAGGCAGAAATAGCATTTTTCAGCATATTATTTTTTATTCTATTCTATAATTATCTCTTTTAAGTGAAAATACCCAAAGTATAATTTAGTGGTTTTTACGGTAGTATATCTCTCATTTAAGTGACAACTTTGTAATGTTAAATAACCCCAAAAACTTTACATCATGTCAAAATTCAAAATCAACATCGTTGCAGGTCCGCTTTGGAGCAACGACGAAGCACAAAAACTAGGAGGCCGTATTGCTGCAGCCCACTTAGGAAAATTTACCGGACAATGGAGCACTATTGTTGAGGGTGCGATGAGCGTTATCGAAGTTGAGTACGATACAGTTCCATCCGGCAGCACTGAATACAAGCTGAACGTTCTTGCAGGACCTATCTGGAGCAACGAGGATGCTAAAGAAGTATGTCCCGCAATATGTGCTTCTTACGGTGGAACCTGGACAGGCGCCTGGAGCACTGTGGTTGAAGGTAAAATGAGCGTTTGTGAATGCTTGTTTAAGTTCTAACAGAATTAATTATGATTATAAGACTCCGGAAAATTCCGGAGTCTTTTGTTTATAAAAGGTTTCATTTCATGTTTTTTATAAAATCAGAAGGCCGGAATTTCATAACAGACTGAAAGCTTCTCGTAAAAGACTGTACGCTTTTATACCCTGTTTCATAAGCAATTTCAGAGATGGTAAGGTTTCCTGAACTCAGCAGCTCCATGCTTTTGATGATACGGAGTACCTGCTGATACTTATTCAGGGTACTGCCGGTTTCTTTTTTAAAGATGCGTTCCAGGGTACGCAGAGAAAGCAGGGAAATCTCACTAAGGTCTTCTATTCTTATATCTTCCCGGTAATGGCTGTGAAGATAATTGATGGCCTTTGTAAGCCGCTTATCCTGCGGAAGGCCGATATGAAGTTTTATAGCATGTTCTACAAAATGAGGAAGCTCATTGAAAAGTGCTCTGAGAAAAATCTGTTCATTAGGATCGTATGCTTGGTTTTTTGACCATTTTTCAGCATACCTGATCATTCCTTTTAAAACCGGAGGAACAGAAAATACACTGATTTCCTGATCAAAAGATCTTCCAGCTTCAGCATTGGCAAACATAATCATCAGTTTGATTTTCTCGGAATGCGAATTGGTTTTGTGCATAGCACCGGGAGGAATCCATACTGCGTGATTCTGGGGAAGCAAATAAATTTTCCCTTCAATTGTAATATATTGAAACCCGCTTTCTACATAAACGAGTTGTCCTTTCTTGTGAGAATGAAGAATGTCATCATGTTTCCAGTCTTCTTCAAACCACACAAAATAGGATTTATCTAATTCATCAATGGCTATACTGTCATGAGGATTCATGTCGTTTCAGGTTAAAACTTTGGCAAAATTAAACAAAAATACTGAAGTAATTTTGCTGTAAATATTTTCGTCATGAAGAATGAAACAAGAAGAAACGCGTCTTATGTACTTCTGATTATTAATGTGCTTGTTGTGATTCTGGTTTCCAGCAATCTCAGGTCTCCTATCATTTCGGTGGCTCCGGTACTGAGTGATATAAGGGATGCTATGAAACTGGACAGCTTTCAGGTCAGCCTTCTCACTTCTATCCCGTTATTTATGTTTGCTACATGCTCGGTATTGGTGAGTCGCTTTTCGCATCAGTTCAGCATCAGCCGTTTTTTGATGTATTCACTGATTATTTTGAGTTTCGGGCTGTTTCTCCGCATTACAGGATCTGTCTGGATGTTATTTCTGGGTTCTGTATTTATCGGGCTGGGAATCTGCATCGGAAATGTGGTAACGCCGGGATACATTAAAAATAATTTCCCCAAGCAAATTGGCCTGATGACCGGTATTTTTGCTGTGGCAATGAATCTTACGGCTGCCCTGGCTTCAGGATTCAGTGTAAGGATTGGTGAATGGACGGGATTCGGATGGAGAGGCTCTCTGGGAATATGGCTGGTTATTGCCGGGCTTGGATTATTTGTTCTTGTGCTGGAACTGATTTTTAACAAAAAAAATGCAACTCAGGCAAAGGCATCATTAAGCCGTTCAGATTTTAATATGTTTAAATCTGCACAGGCCTGGAATATCAGTATATTCATGGGATTACAGTCATTGTTTTATTATTGTATGGTGGCATGGCTTCCGTCATTTCTTACTGATTACCATGTGCAGGGAGACAGTACGGGCTGGATACTTTTCGTGATCCAGATTACGATGATTCCTGTTACATTCGGCAGCCCGATTATTGCCAATAAGATGAAAGACCAAAGAATATTGATTGTATTGATCTGTGTTCTGATGCTGATCAGTACGTTTATGTTTGCATGGCTTCAATCTCAATGGATTTATGTGAATGCTGTAATTATAGGTATTTCTAATGGTTTATCCTTCAGTTTGTCTATCCTGTTTTTTTCAACAAGAACAAAAAGCAGTGCCAATGCGGTAAAAATATCCGGAATGGCTCAGTCTGTAGGCTATCTGATTGCTGCATTTGGGCCTCCGGTATTCGGAAAACTGCATGATTGGGATGTTTCGTGGAAAAGTTCTTTCTATTTTTTGAGTCTTGCGGTTGTCCTGATGTTTTATTTCGGAATGAAAGCAGCAAGGCATAAATACGTTGAAGATTAGAAATATTTTTCAATGCTGATATGGGAAGCCGGAAATTAATTCCAGAGGTTATTTAACATTAAATGTACCGGACTTTCAACACCTATAATTGAACATAGGATACTAAACAATTTCTTTCAGGCTGAGCAGATTTTTTTGGGATATTCGTCTTGATATGAAGACCTCTATCCTATTACATCATGCTAAATTCTTCCGCAGAGCAGCAGATAATACAACAGGGTGTCTGATCTGCGGAAAGAATACAAAATTATAGCATAAAGAATCCAAGACTCTCTATAAAAACATTTAAAATTAGCAGTATCATAGTTTGGCTTAAAATCGGGTAAACTTATTCTCCCGCAGACCGGCATATTACTGATGAAACCACAACCATATTCGCTTTTTTGCCAAGTCTGCGTGAAGAATAAAAAATATTAACATAAAAGATCTTTACTTCTTAATCTTTCTCCCACAGACGAGCAGATTACTGACAAACCACAACCATCAGTGCAATCTGCTAGGTCTGCGAGAGAAAAATCATATAAAAAAGGATTATAAGCATTATACAATACTTGTAATCTATGAAAAACTGTCTCATTATTTCAGATACAGTATTTTTCCTGTCATTTAATTAAAAGGAGCGTACAAGGAAGTAAAAGCAGCATATTACAATCAGCGCAATGCTGCTTTTTATGAACTTGTTAAAATTTAGAGTTTTCATGGTTATTAGTTTTTAACTCTACACTTCCTTTATATATATTTAGTCTACAGTATACTACCATAAACAGATTAACTGTAGTAAAAACAACACCGGCATTTCCCCCTTTGTACCGATGCTGTTTGTTTTTTCTGCCCTACCGTCAACAGTTATAAAAATAGAAGAAAAACAGCAGGAAAATTACGAACAGGTATCCCGTTGTAAAAAGGCAGAGCAGTTTTTGTGCTGTTTAAAACAAAAGTTGTCATGGTTACTTAATTCTTTAGGCTTGATTCTTTTCTTCTTTTTTATAAATGATAATTAACTCAGAGCAGCTTTTTACATGGCTGCTTCCTGAAAGTTTTCATGGTTATAGTTTTTATTTTTTCACTATGCTGCATCAGGGTTTCGGGAAGTAAAAAAGCGGCACGACGGTTACCTCAGGTTAACTGCTGCAAATGACAGTACCGCTCTTTTTATTGCTCTGTTTAAAACTAAAAGTTTTCATGGTTATTATTCTTTCAACTTCAAATGCCCTTTCTTCCTTTTATAAATTATATGCAGTATAATGATTATGGTCATTATCCCGATCAGCCAGAAGCCAATCCATTGAAAGAAGATCAGAGAAAATTCATCATCATCCCCAATACAGTCTATTGTATATCCCCAGATGGTTTTACCTTTTCCGTTTTCAGAAGTATTTCTGCATGCACATTATTCGGGAAGTATCAGCAGAAAATTAACTGCCAGCAACAAAATCCAGAACACAGTCAGAATATTCTGCAAAACTTTTATGGCCTTCACAGGGGCAATAGTATTTTTGTTTATATTCGTTTTATAGGTATTTCAAAGAACTTAATCATTGGCTTGTAAAACCATTCAAAACAGGTATTTCATAAAAAGGATACCGCGAAATAATTTCCGGTTCCTGATGAACTTCCCTTGTTTCTTATTTCAAAAGTAGATAATATTTTAATCCCTTCACTCTCTCATTTACAATCCGCTTGATGCCGTTTACAATTCGCAAAAAAAGGCCTGATATGAATGAATAAGCGGCCTTCAAAATTCCTTAAGAGGTGAATCTTATTATTTATGCTATCGTTTAAGGATAAGATATTTACTGAGAAGATTTCTGTTTTATTGTGATTAAAAAAGGCAAATTATCTGCACTCTTTCATTGGTTTTTCTACAAGCTTCTGCTTTTCTTCATTCCAACGGAAACAGTGCTGGGTAAGGGGAATTAAATTATCTTTAACCACTTTATACTCAACTGTTGTTACTACTGTTCCGGCACAGCATTGATTTCTTTCATACACCCTTCTCTTAACCGGATCAAACTCTAAAGAGATTCCACTGAAGCTGCTTTCGTAATACTGATGAGTTTTTCTGTCATACAGGAAGTAAATGCTGGATGTATTGGGACCTGCATAGCTGGATTCAAAAACAGAAAAATCATCAATTCCGTCGAAGTTATAATCTCCGATGCTGATATTATTCAATCCTAGCAGCTGGCAGTTAATATCAAGCTTCTGAAGCAGTTTATCTGTACGTTTTTCAAAAATCTTTACAGATGTAGCCATCGGATAATACTGGTCTTTTTCTTTTGAAACAACCACTTTGAAATATTGGTTGCCTGCGGAAACGGGCTGTAGCAATTCTCTGTTGCTCCACTGAATATTTTCACCGTTTTCAATGGCATATTTCTTTGTTAAATTAATTTTCAGCTCGCTTTTGGTCTTCCTATTTTTCCAGATTCCCGACAATGTATTCTGCCCTTCAGAAAAATAATCCAATGTAAGAATCGCTCTCGTCTGCTGCTTCCCCGTTCCTTCTTTCTCATAAAAAGTAAGTTTTCCATTATTAATTGTGCCATTATGCAACGGAATAGGTTCATCATAATCAGTATACGAATACAGGGCATCTGCTGTTTTGGCGGCTGCATAAATGACCATTTCAACGGGATAATTTCCTATAGACCCGGTATATACGGTTTGAGCACTGCTCTGGCTGAACGTAAACAATAAAGCTGAAAATAGTGTTCTTTTCATAACCTGAAACATCTTAGGTATCAATTATTTCAATTCTTTAATGGCTCTCTGTACATACATATCCTTCATACTTTCTTCAGAAATCCGGTCTCCCCACTGTAAATATCCATTGCTGTCTTTTGCGAAACAACCTGCTAGGGAATTTTTAGTTGTGAATGTTTTATAATCTACGTTGTCCAGTATTCCCTGCCGCGATTCATAAATATAGTTTTTATCTTTCGCATAACATTCACTTAATACTTCAAATGTAGCAGGGTCTGCCTCCGGAAAAACAAAAAAACTCCCTCCATAAGCCATACCGTAGTACCGGTAAACATGATTTTTGTCTTTGTAAAAGCAGGTATTCAGTTTTTGAAAAGTAGCTGTATCAACAATCTTCTTCAGGGATTCGCCATCATTAAATCCCATCCGGGTAATATAATGATCCGCCTGCTTCATTCCTTCCGGTCCTACCGCTATGATTTCCTTTATAGCCAGGTCTCCTTTCCTGCTGATCCACAATCCGTTCTCCTGAAGCTTCCAGCCCAGGGCCTGATTGGTACTGTCAATAGATTTTACAACGGCTTCAAAATGCTGTTTTTCAATTTCTTCGGGACATGTGACAGGTTTGAAACCTAAAAACATGGATAATCCGCCTATTTTTTTATATTCTTTTTTGTCAGAAACTCCTGTAGCTATTTGGTAAATTCCCGCTTTGTACCGGTATATATTTCCTTCATGACAATTGCCATTATATTGTAAAGGATAGAAATAAGTTCCTATACCCAACAGTGCAAAGGCCACCATAACAAAAATCAGTATTGATTTAAATATTTTCATATTTCATTATGTATTTCCGGGTTTGATAGCAGTAAACAGCTATCTGAAAAATTCCATCAGGTTATTTATGTTATAAAAGCAGCTGCCAGGTATCTTCTTTTTGCTCCCAATTATAATTCTCTGATCTTCCGTTTCCTGATTGTGTTGATATTTGTGTTTTCCGCTGGATAATTCTTTCTGCAACCGGATGCCTGTCCCCGCTTTCGGACATCAACAGGGTATCCTTTTTTTCACTGTTAAAATAATAAATCCCATAATTTTCTTCTTTGGAAGCTGCCCAGCAAAAAAAGCAGATCATTGCTCCCAACAGCAGAAGTATAGTGATAAGTATTGCTTTAGGTGAACGTTTAAAATAAGTAAGTCCGCCTATGATAATACAGATTAATATTGCCGTAATAAATATCATATCTTGTCCATTGTGGTGGTAAGGCATTTACAGAAACCGTCTCCATCGGACCACAGACAGCTTAAGTAAAGGATCGGAACAATAAATGCAAGAAGAAACGGAACATCTGTGAGCGCCACTCTGTAGTCTTTCTTTACCAGTCTGGTGATAAAATCTGTTATAAAACCGAAAAATAAAGCGCTTAATACAAAGATCAGCATCAAGGCAACTCCCATTCCTACATCGGTAGGATGTTCTTTTTCTCTGTTTGCTCTGAATGCCATTTCTGCCCAAAAATACAGTCCAATCAGAGGAATCGCAGTGATCAGCAGTCTTATCAGGAGATGGTTAATGGTTTTCATTGGTTTTTCAAATATAAGAATAGAAATGATTACATTTTGCAAAAAAGAGATAATTCCCGGAGACACAATAGAAACGAAGATCAGAGAAACAACGGAGTTTTTTTTTCGAAATAATGCTTGTTAATAGATTTGCAAGCTGTTTTTTCATCATCGTCTCTCTGATCGGTTATTATTTTTCCCTGAATAATACGTTTCTATATCTTTTTCCCGGAGGGTATTAAATTCTGCTGAAGAAAATATATTCCGGATTCTTTATAATTGTTTGTCTGGTTCATAATGACGGCCAGATCCTGTTCCAGCATCAATGCCTGCCTGTCGTTATTATTGATGATATAAAAATAATCTTTATCAAAAGTTTTTATTCTAAGCCGGTAGCTACCTCCCCGGCCGTATGTTTTTTTAAGATTATAACTGATAATACTGTTTCCTTTGATTCTTCTTACTTTTCCCAGCTTAAAAATATGCAGCGTATCTTTCTGAAAGATGAACGGAATATGATATTTATTCATCAATGTCTGGCTTTCGTTGTATTTTTTCAGTTTCTTAATATCATCATTATCCAATGATTTCAATACGGGAACATAGCTTTCTAAAAACCTGTTAAGCAGAAAAGCCAGTGGTATTATGGCTATAAACAAAAACCCCGTCATTGCTAATGTATATTTTACAGCATTTTCTATCCTTTCATTATATTTTGTTTTTCCTGACAGATCTTTTCCAAGATCATTCGTTTTTTTATAGGCTGTAACAAAAAACATAAAGGGTATTACAAAAACGGCCAAAACCAGCAAAAGAATCAAGATTCTTTTTCTTAAGCGAAGCTGTCTTATAAAATGGCTTATATATGTTGTATTCGTCATTTGTGCAGCACATTTTATACTCTTTTGCTTAGTCTGGCTGTTAGGTTCAAAGGTAAAAAGTATAAACCTTAAGTAAAGCATTCGTTTACAATTCGCCGGAAGTGGTTTACGATTCGCATTATTTTTCACATATATATGATTTAAAATAATATATCATGGAAATAAACTGAATTATGGCTGAAGTTTTTTTCGGGTAAAAATTAAACAAAAAGTGGCTAAAAGCAGAATTATCCCAATCATAACAGCGAATGCATACAAACCTGAACCCTGCAGATATACAGGCTTTGTAGAAATAAACAATTTACTTTCTGAAAGGTTGCCGGGATTATACATGACAATAAATTTCCCTTCAGCTATCTGCTGTTCTGTTCTTTGCAGGATTTTAGTTTTCAGTTTCTGAATCCTGTTTTTGCTTTCCCATACCGGGTAATATAATTTTTCTGCTTTCAGTTCCGTACGGGTGAAATTGTGCTGCCCGATTTTATAGGCATATGTAATATCTGAATAGGCATACCCGCTGGATTTCCTGGAGGGTTTGTCCCATCCTGACTGATAAAATATTACTTTAGCTTCTGCCGTATTCCAACGTAAATGGGTCCCCTGAAATTCTTTAAATCTCAAAAACGGAGAGACAGAAAAAAGAACCAGCAGGAAAACATAAATACATACAAGCAGCATTAAAAAATATTCTCCTTTCTTCTTCCAGCCTATCACTTGCGTTTTCCTCAATATAAAAACAAGAGATGAAATAATTAGCGCATAAATAAAATAATGGTAGCTGTTGACGATAAATATAAAGGTCAGAATCATTGCTGCCATGATAACAGCTCCCAGCGAAGTAAAGATTCGATCAACGATATGTTTAAAGCTCTTTTTCAATGATAATATGAAGCATTTAATGAGTTTATGATCCCACAACTGTAGTTTCAAATTTCTGAAATATGTATTATAAGGAATGAAAGCTTAATATTTTTCTCCTATTACGATAATACCCATGCCACATTAAAAACGGATACAAAAAAATAATTGGCTCCGGTTTCTGCATCCGGAGTGAAGAGCATAAACAACCATCAATACTTCTTTATCACCATTTTCGGAATTTTATAATTCCCGGGTAAAAATAAAAAAGTATTGATGATAGAACAGACCTATTTACAATCCATCCTGAATTATTTACAATCCGTAAATTAAGGATATACTACCGGTATTAATAGGGTTACCACGGTACCGCTGCCTGCATTTTTAGAAATATTCACACTTGCTTTTTTACCGAGCAGCTGCATTCTTTCCCTGCTGATTGTACCGGATAATGAACGGTGTGACGTTTCTGCCTGATGGGCCTGGCTTCGTCCGGTATCGGTAACGGTAACCTGTAAAACATCATCGTCCAGTTTAAAACATACCTCAATATTTCCGGTATGGGAATCCAGATTAATACCGTGAAGGATTGCATTTTCCACATAAGGCTGAATCAGCATCGGAGGGAGTAATGCAGCTCCTAAATCCTGTTCATCCGGCTGGATGATAGTATAGGTGAAAGCATTTTCATACCGCATCTGCTGCAGGCAAAGATAGTTTTCCAGTGTTTCAATCTCTTCATTCAAGGGAACCAGATTTTCCCTGCTCAGTTCAAGGCTGCTTCGGAGAAGACGGCTGAAGCGATTCAGGTATTTAATCGCGTTTTCCTTTTTATCCAATCTCACAAAGCTCTGTACTGCGGATAATGTATTGAAAATGAAATGAGGCTCCATCTGTGTACGGAGTAATTGCTGCTGAAGAAGCAGTTTTTCTTTTTCCTGTCTTGTACGGCGCTGACGGAAGCTGTAATATAAAAACAACAGCACAATTCCCAAAAGAACAGATCCTAAGACAGAGATAACAAGCCATAAGTGATTCTGTTCCAGTTCCAGCTGGTTAATTTTGATATTTTCATTCAGGGTACGGATAGAACGATCTTTAGCCTGAAGCTGATAAAGGGCATTCATTTCAGCAACAGCCTGGGTATTTTCCGTTTCGTATACCTCTTTCTGAAGTTTTGCAGCCTGTTTCATCTGTTCAATAGCTTCGTTGGGCTTTCCCTGTAATTGATACAGGCCGGCAAGACTGTTCAGGTATAAAACCTCATTGTAGTTATAGATCAGTTTGGGGTGACGTTTTTTCAGGGCTTCTGTTTTCTGAAGAAATTCCCGTGCTTTTTCCGCTTGTTTAAGTACAACATAGGTTGCAGCGATATCACTGTAATCAACAAAAAGGTTATTGATCTCAACCACAAGAGGCTTTTCATTGTAGTGGGTTTCGTCATTCTTTGCTTTCATAAGCTGATAATGAAGCAGGGAGTCCCGCTGATCCTGAGAATCAAAATATTTCATTTTGGCATCATACAGAAAGCTAATGTCGTAACGATCAGGATTCCGTGCATGAAGAGTTTCCAGCTTATGGAGATAAGGTTTTATACTATCTGCGGGCTTATTCAGGGTACTGAGGGTGAATATCATCTGTACGAGTACCCGTTGTTTATTAACATGGCCTTCAGGGAGAGAAACCGTCCAGGGCAGAGCTGCGCGGTTCATTTTTTCGGCAAGATTATACTGAAAAGCATTAAGGTTACTCTGTGCAGCTGAAAGCAATATGGCTGAACGGGCTTCATCTGATAAATGAACAGCGGTATCTGAAACAATAGCTGCCGCTTTATTATAATAATAGCCTGCTTCCCGTTGTTTAGCCTCCATACTCCGGATATTCCCTATCCCGTTATATATAAGTGTTTTATACTGAAGGTTTCCTGAGGTTGGTTCTATAAGCTCAAGAGCCTGCTCAACATAATAACGGGCAGAATCCTGACCGCGCATCCCATACAGGCGGGCCATCTGATATTTGACAATTGCAGATAGTGTTGTGTCTTTTGCCACCAGTGGATTTTTATCATATTTACGCCAGACAGCAACCATAGAATCTGCATTTTTAGGATTTACGGGTGCATTTTCTAATGTATTGATCTGCTTTAAGAGCGCATTCTCCTGCTTAACAGCATTCTGTTTTTTATTGCATCCTGAAACCAGCAAAGCTGCTGCTCCAAGGTAGATAATCCGAAATATATGTTTCATTTATTTATTCAAAAGCTGAGTTAATATGGCATTTTTACGTCGCAGGGAAATAGGAATTTCCTCTTTATTTTTAAGGACAATATATTCTGAACGGTTAAGTCCTGAAATATACTGGCGGTTGACCAGATAAGACTGGTGGGTACGCAGAAAATGCGGTGCGGGTAATAATTCCTCATAATATTTAAGAGGCTTTGAGATCAGCTCCTTAGTTCCATTATTCAGAAAGAAAAAAGTGTAAGGCCCATCCCCTTTACAGTAAACAATATCCTGAACTTTAATAATATGGGTACTGTGAACGGTATTAAGGGCGATACTTTCAGGAAGATCTGAAGCCTCCATAGACTGCTGGGTCAGCATGAGCTGCTGCATCCACTGTGGATTATTTTCACTTTTGCGGCGGTATCTTCCCAGGGACTCTCTCAGTTCAAATTGGTCAACAGGCTTCAGGAGATAATCCAGGGCTCCGTATTTAATAGCCTTGATAGCAAAATGATTATAGGCGGTAATAAATATGATGTTCTGAGGAATTGGATTGAGCAATTTCAGAAGATCAAAAGCCGTCCCGTCCCGGAGCTGGATATCCATCAGGATGACATCAGGCTGCTTTTCCTGAATCAGTTGTATGGCAGTTTGTACACTGTCACTCCAGCCAACCAGTTCCGTATCGGCTTCCTGATGAATCAGGAAACTGATTTCCTTACGTACTGCCGGTTCATCTTCTATGATCACAATGCTTATCATTTCTACGTTTTTTAGCACAGTAAAAATAATGATTGTAAACTAAGAAATCAGCCAGGATTTACAATTCGCTGTTAAATTTTTACAAAATGAAATAAAATCAAATTAAGAATGCTTGGAAATCATTATTTTAAAGTAAAATATTTCACATGATTTTTTTTGTGACGCTTATTTCCTGTACCTCATTTTCCTGTATTGTGAAAAAACCGGAGGAAAATTGGATCAGGCATCTTCCTTTAAAACTTCAAGAATTTTCTGATAAATAAAGTTCAGCTCATCTGAAGTAATGCAGTATGGAGGAACTAAATACATGCTATTTCCTAACGGACGCATAATAATCCCGCGCCGCAGGAATTTTTCATACAAAATTTTCCCTATTTCATTAAAATAAGAAGTATTCTCATTGGTTTTAAAATCAAAAGCGAGAATGGTTCCGGTCTGCCGTACATTTTCAACGTTTTGGTGCCTGGCAAGAACTGAGGCAAACCCTGAATGCTGTTCACCAATCCGGTTGATAGCTGCCTGTGTGTCTTCATTCAGAAGAAGCTCCATACTCGCCAATGCCGCGGTGCATGCTAAAGGATTAGCCGTAAAAGAATGCCCGTGAAACAAGGTTTTGTATTTATCATCAGACAAAAATGCATTGAAAATATCCTGTGAGCATGAAGTGATCCCCATTGGCATGGTTCCGCCTGTTAATCCCTTTGAAAAACACATTATATCCGGCATTTCTGACAAATGATCTGCAGCAAAAAGCTTTCCTGTTCTTCCGAAACCTGTAAATACTTCATCCTGTACCATTAAAATTCCTGATTCTCTGCAGCATTTCATCAGCTCACTAAGATCATCGGCAGTATACATCAGCATTCCGGCAGCTCCCTGTACCAAAGGTTCATAAATGAAACAGGCCGTTTCAGAAGCCATATTTCTGATCTGGATTTTAAGGTCCTCAAGGTTTTCACGGGCAGGAGTATCAATAAAAATAACGTCAAAAAGCATACTCCCGAATGGTTTTGTCCAGACACTCCTTCCACTCACAGACATCGCCCCGAAAGTATCGCCATGATACGCATTTTTGAATGCCAGGATTTTTGTTTTTTTCTGTCCTTTATTATAAGCATACTGAACACACATTTTAAGGGCCGCCTCCACTGCCGTAGAACCATTATCTGAATAAAAAATTTTTCCCTGATTATCAGGAAGCAACTGTAACAGATTTTCAGAAAGCCTGACTGCCGGCTCATGAGTGAAGCCTGCAAAAATAACCTGTTCCAACGTATTTAACTGCTGAAATACCCGTTCAGCAATAAAGGGATGAGCGTGGCCATGTAAAGTGACCCACCATGATGAAACAGCATCAATATATTTATTCCCTTCATCATCATAAAGGTAAACTCCTTTACCGCTCACAATGGGAATAGCTTCTCCGGCAGTTTTCATCTGTGTATACGGATGCCAGTTAACTGCCTGGTCCCTTTCCCTGAGATTTTGTATCAATGTATTCATGTGAAATGTATATTTTTAGTTTTTTAGGAGAAAGCAGCCGGTGTACTACAGAATAGCTCCGGCTGCTTTTTCCAACTCCGTATCCAGCACAGCTGCTTTATGTATGTTGCAGTAAAGCAGACAGTAATTTTACAACCAATGCCAGCAGAATTATAATCAGAAGCCAGAAATTCATAGCTTATATTTTTAATAATTAGCAGCAGGTTTCCGCTTTTTTGCTTGATTTCATAGGCTTGAGTCCCAGTGTTTCCAGCATCTGCATATCTTCCGATACACCGGGATTAGGAGTTACCAGAAGTGTTTCCCTTTCTCCGGTGAAAATAGAATTGGCACCAGCCATAAAGCACCAGGCCTGTTCGGTTTCAGTCATTTCAATTCTTCCGGCGCTTAATCTAACCATGGAAGAAGGCATTACAATTCTTGCGGTGGCAATCATTCTTACCATTTCCCAGGAATCCACTTTTTGATTATTTTCAAGAGGTGTTCCTTCCACCCTTGCCAATGCGTTGATAGGAACAGATTCCGGATGTTTAGGCATTGTAGCTAAAGTCAATAACATTGAGATCCGGTCTCCGTGAGTTTCTCCCAACCCGATAATTCCTCCTGAACACACGGTAATTCCTGCTTTTCTTACATTATTAATGGTATTGATCCTGTTATCAAAAGTTCTGGTAGAAATAATTTCTTCATAATACTGCTCTGAAGTATCGAGATTATGATTATAGGCATATAATCCCGCTTCCTGTAGGCGTATGGCCTGTTCTTCAGTAAGCATACCCAGTGTACAGCAAACTTCCATTCCGAGTTCATTCACTCCTTTTACCATATCAATAACCCTGTCAAAATCCCTGTTATTCCGTACTTCGCGCCATGCTGCGGCCATACAGAAACGGGAAGATCCGCTGTCTTTTGCTTTCTGGGCGTGGGCAATTACAGTTTCGGTTGGCAGCAGAGCCTGCACTTTGATATTGGTATGATAACGGGCTGCCTGTCCGCAGTAAGAACAGTCTTCCGGGCATCCTCCTGTTTTGATGGACAATAAAGTGGAAACCTGTACTTCCGAAGGATTATGCCATTCCCTGTGTACGGTTGCTGCTTTGTAAATAAGCTCCAACAGGGGAAGATGGTAGATGTCTTCTATTTCTTTTTTGGTCCAGTTATTTCTGATTTCAGTTTTTTTATCCATTATTATAAATTTGTTTTTGTTAATTGTTCTGCGATAGCTTTGATACTGTCTTTTGCTGGCCGATTCATTTCAGGAATTCTGATGATCTTTGTTTCTTTTTTAATGAACCCCGAAATAACCCGTTCTGTATCAGGCGGAAAAGTTCCGTTGAGAATCAGGTATTCCACTTTTATGTTTTTCTGTTGAAGGGCCATAAGAGAAAGTAAAGTGTGGTTAATACAACCCAAATAATTTCTGACCACCAGAGCAACAGGAATATCCAGCTTTTCAACCAGATCGATCATAAATTCTTCGTCTGAAAGGGGAACCATAAGGCCTCCCGCTCCTTCTACAATCAGTGGCCGATCAGTTTCCGGAAGCTTAAAATCTTCCACACGGATGTGTATATTTTCTTCCCGTGCAGACTGATGCGGAGAGGCAGGCAGTTGGAGACGATAAGTTTCCGGATGACATCTTGTATTGTCTGTCCAGTCTGCTACTTTATGACTGTCTGTATAATCAAGATCCCCGGATTGAACGGGTTTCCAGTAATCAGCTTTAAAATATTGGGTTAAAATGGCAGAGCATATTGTTTTTCCTACCTCTGTTCCGATTCCGGTGATGAATAGTTTCATATTAATCAGGTAAAGACAACTTCAGATCTTTAATCCGTTGATCTTTTTTAAATTAGTTTTTTAATAATTTCTGAAAGTGTTACAATTTCCTCTTCTGTATTGAAGCTGTGGAGGCATATCCTCAGTCTTTCTGCTCCCTCTTTTACGGCAGGGCTGTATACTGCATAGGTTAAAAATCCATTTTCTGACAAAGTACTCTGCATAATTTTTAATCGTTCGTTATCAGGAATTAATATCGCCTGAACAGGACTGCCGTCTGAAGATGGTGTTTGTAAAGCCTGCTTTCTGAAGAGTTGAATATTTTGGTGAAGCTTTTCTGATAATTCAGGGCTTTGTTTTAAAAACTCATATCCTGTTTTTATAGCAGTCCATTGAAAACCCTGGGATGCTGTGCTATAAATGAAGGGGGATGCGAAATTAATCAGATAAGATTTCACCATATCATTACATAATACTGCGGCACCATGTGCTCCTAAAGCTTTTCCGTAAGTGATCACTGCTGCAGAAACCTTTTCGTAAAGCTCATATTGCTGAACTAAACCATATCCAAATACTCCAAAGGCATGGGCTTCATCTATGATTAGTGAAGCATTGTATTTATCAGCCAATTCTGACATTTCCTTTAATGGAGCAAGATCTCCTTCCATTGAATACAGACTTTCTGCCGCGATGAAACAATGTCCGTTCTGTCTTTTAAGCAGGTGTTCCAGATGATTCAGATCATTATGTCTGAATTTCAGCTTCCGTGCATTAGACATTCTGCAGGCATCATGAACGGAACGATGTATTTGTTCATCAACAATAATGGTATCATGACGATCCGGAAGAGCAGAAAATAGGGCAAGATTGGCATTGTATCCTGAAGGAAACAGTAACGCGGCAGAATATTGATGTTCTTTCGCAATAAATTCCTCGGTTTGCGAGACAGCACAACTGTTTCCGCTAATCAGTCTGGAACCTGTGCTTCCTGAAAGGAGTTCCGGTTTTTCAATGACCTGCTTTACTAGTATGCTCTGAAGTTCTTTATTTCCGGCCAATCCGAGATAATCATTAGAATAAAAGTCAATGCCTTCTCTTCTCGGCTTTAAGCTCCTTACTATTCCTGCCTCCTTTCTTTTATTAAGATTTTCCTGAAGTCTGTTAAGCATAGTTCACCTTTGAAACTTCTTTATACACAGCCTTAATCCATTGATCATGAAGCTCTTTCTCTATCGTCAGGATGTGTTCCGCATGGATTTTCCAGTCACCGGAAAATTCATTCAGCTGGTTAATCATTTCTTCCAGATGGCCTTCCTCTTCCAGAATAATAGATTTGACCATAATTCTGGAGGCCTCTTTGGTAAGAACATTCTGGTAAACGGGATACAACTCATCAGCACGAACCTCTATGGCATAAGTCACAAAAAGGTAAGCAGCATACTTTAATTCTTCCGTAGTCAGCTGAAAGGCATTTTTAAGGTATCTGCAGGCTTTGATGTCCAAAGTGTGGAGGTATTGTCTTGTAGCAATTGCCGCGAGGAGTTCATGATCATCATAAGTCAGACAGTATTCCGGATCAATTTTTCCGATCTGCTTTTTCAGATAGTAAGCATGGCGGTGCTCTTCCGCAGCATGTTTCAGCTGGATCAGGCTGACAGAAACAGGATGTTCACATTTTGAGATCTTTCTGGCCCCTGCATTTTCCATAAAAGAAAGAGTATTCAGCCATTGTGCATGGGTTTTGCCATCCCGTACGATCTTTTCAAGCATACGATGAAATTCCATAGATTTTTATTTTGAGCCAAAAGTAGTATATTGCCGGACCATTAAAAGGTGCCAGTTTTAATATTATGAATAGTCCGGTTAAGATTCCTTATCAGAGCTTTATAGAAATTGACAGAAATTCAGAGACTGCAATTTATCTGCAGGTTGCCAATCAACTGATCAATGCCATACAGCGGGGGTTTCTTCCTTTCGGAACCAAGTTGCCGGGAACCAGGCTGTTCAGTGAAATTTTAGAGGTCCACCGCAATACAGCTGTAGCTGTTTATGACGAATTGTCCGCACAGGGATGGGTAGAGAGTCTTCCGAATAAAGGAACATTTATTATTGGGGAGAATCAAAAAAAACCAGTTAAAGTAAAGGATTTTGAAAAGAATAATCTTCAGAATTATCCTGAAGCCACAGGATTTTCGTTTAAGACCTCTAATATTCTGGATAATCCTTTTGAGCATTCAGATTGTGAATATATTTTTAATGATGGCGTTCCGGATATCAGGCTGACACAAATCGGCCGGCATTCAAGGTTTTACAGTTCCATTCTTAAACGGAAATCCAACCAGAAGATGCTGGGACATTATAATCATGACGGAAGTGAATTTTTCAAACAGCATTTATCGCACTACCTGAATCTTTCCCGCGGTCTTCCGATCTCCAAAAACAACCTGCTCATTACCAGAAGCACGGAAATGAGTATTTACATTGTTTCACAGATATTACTTTCTGAAGGAGATACGGTATTGGTTGGTGCGCTGAGCTACTTTTCCGTGAATATGATCTTTCAGAAATCGAAAGTCAATATCATATCCCTGCCCATAGATAATGAAGGAATTAAGGTTGAAAGTGTAAGGGAAGCCTGTAAAAAGCAGCGTATAAGAATGCTTTATCTTACCCCCCACCACCACTATCCTACTACCGTTGCTTTAAGTGCCCAAAGACGACTGGAGTTGCTGGAGCTGGCCAATGAATATGGTTTTATCATCTTGGAAGATGATTATGATTATGAGTTTCATTATGACAAGAGCCCGATTCTTCCGCTTGCCAGTGCTGATACCAACGGGATGGTGATTTATATCGGTTCTTTCGGGAAATCGCTGGCTCCGGGATTCAGAACCGGATTTATTGTGGCTCCGGAAAACCTGATGGCAGAAATGAGAAAATATCTCGGAATTATAGACCGGCAGGGTGATATTCTGATGGAAAGAGCTTTGGGAGAAATGATTGAAGAAGGAGAGATACACCGTTACCTGAAAAAATCTTTGAAAGTTTACCAGGAAAGAAGAGATTATTTTGCATTGCTGCTTAATGAACATCTGAATGGCCTCATCCGGTTTCAGAAGCCATCCGGAGGGCTTGCTTTCTGGATGGAATGGACTGTTCCCGTTAATCTGATGCTGCTGAGCCGGAACTGTGCCCAACAGAATCTTTTTATTCCTAAAACACTGCTTTATCAGAACAGAGATCTTACAGCTATGCGAATAGGCTTTGGAAATTTTAATGTTGAAGAAATGGAACGGAGTATTGCAATTCTTTCGAAGAATGTAACCGATTTGATTTAAATGATAATCTCACAGACGGTATAGATCTTTTGCTGAAATACGCAAGGCCGTAAGAATTATTTTATAACAGCTAAAAAACAGCCTCCCAAAAGCGGAAGGCTGTTTTTTTAGAATTAATTATGTTTTAAAAAATCATTAAATAAAACCAGCTGTTCAGATAGCGACCAGATCCAGTATTGCTCATCATGACCACTCAAAGACTCAATATAGAGATGCTGGATTTTCAGATCTGTAAGCTTTTTATGAAAATTCCTGTTCTATCAGCTCTTTTAAACCTGAAAATTATGGCTTGAGAGTTTTTCTCATCATGAGGTCGGTCTGTTCATCATCTCCCAGTCTGAAAGTATGGGTTCCGAATGTTTCAAACCCATTTTTCCTGTAAAAATCAAGAGCTCTCCGGTTTTCTTCCCAGACGCCTAACCACAAATATTCCTTCTGAAGATTTTCCGCCATTTCGATAGCTTTCTCATACAGGAGTTGTCCTATTTTTTTGCCGTGATGGCTTTTTTTAACATAAATACGTTCTATTTCCAGGGCATCATCATTCTGAAGCTCAGTTTGCGCTGATCCTGCATTCAGTTTCAGGTATCCTACAGGATCATCATCTTCCCAGGCAATGAAAAAATGAGAATCAGCATTATTCAGCTCTGATTTTATTTTTCCTGTACTGAAGCTCTCTTCCAGATATTGTTTCATCGCTTCTTCAGAATTGCTCTCCGAAAAGGTTTCCGAAAAAGTCTGTCTGCCAAGGGTCTGTATTGTTTCCAGATCCTCAGCAGTAGCCTTATTGATTATTATTGGAACCATTTTTTGTTTGAATTTAAAATAATATTCTTCTGAACGCTTCCGCTGCCAGATGTACCTGTACACTCCAGTCATCAGCCGCATCGCTTCCTGCATCATCCGAAATATACTTCAGACAGAGAAAAGGGATATTTTCTTTTTTTGCAATCAGGGCTAATGGATAAGCTTCCATATCTACGATATTATAATCTGTTTCAGAATGATTCATTTCAAAACTGTCACCGCTGCCGCAAATTCCTTCTTTAAGGCCGCTCATCTGCATTCCGTATTCCAGTACAGGCGGAATTCCGGACAGAGGAGTTTCGTACAGGCTGAAGCCAAGCCCTCTTACATCCATATCCCTCTGGATAAATTTTGTACAGCATACCACTTCACCTTTACTGAAACTCTGGCTTCCTGCCGAACCAAGATTAACAATCAGCTTAGGCTTACGCAGATGAACTTCACGGGTAAGTTCTATAGCAGCATTTACCTTTCCTATCCCGGTTATTAATTTATTTTTCCCTTCAAAAGCCTTTCCTGCTTCTGAATCCAGAGCGAAGACAAAGAGTGTCTCTGATACCGGAACATGAAATGTATCGTTAATTTTTATCATTGAATTTCAAAATATTAAATACTACAGCCATCTGAATCACATGAAGCACCTCCACCTGAAAGATCTTTGAAAGGGCTTACCGTTTCTTTATAAGTCTGCTGAAGAGCCTCTTCAAAAACCTGTGGCGGCTGCGCCCCGGATACAGCATATTTCCCGTTCAGGACAAAGAAAGGAACACTGGAAATACCGTTATTTCTTGCTTCCATAATATCCTGATTTACCTCATAATCATATTCATCAGAAGTTAAAGCCGGTTTTGCCTCCAGCTGATTAATGCCTAAATCTTCAGCCAGAGCAATTAAGGTATCTGCATCTCCTACATTTTTACCGTCAATAAAATGGGCTTTGAAAAGAGCTTCTTCCATTTCAGACGATACTCCGTGTTTTTTAGCCAGATGAAGAAGCCGGTGTGCCATAAAGGTATTGGTGATCAGAGCTTTTTCAAAATTAAAATTAATTCCAGCACCTTTTCCTGCTTCTGCAACATGACTGATCATTTGAGAAGCCTGTGCTTCAGGAAATCCTTTTTTCTCTTTAAAATATTGAATGGTATTTTGGGTAGTTGCAGGATCAAGGGCAGGATCAAGCTGAAAGCTCTTCCACTCTACTTCCACTTCATCTTTAAACGGCAGTTTTTCCAGTGCCTGTTCAAAGTTGTGTTTTCCGATATAACAGAACGGACACATAACGTCCGACCATATTTCTATTTTCATTTTTTATTTTTTTATTCCTGATGAAATTTATATTTTCAAATTTAGCCTATCCTGTCAATGTAACAAAATTTATTACAATAATATTATCGACAGCTTTAACAGATGCCCTCTATTGACAGCTTACCTTTCTGAGGTATTCACCCTGTTACAGAAAAGAACGTGTGCAATGATGGCCAGCAGGCCAAAAGAAGCACCTACAAAGCATACCCCATTCCATTCTGCGTACTGCCAGGCAACAGACGCAAGCCAGGTTCCCAATGATCCTCCGATGAAGTAGGATACCATATATACTGTATTCAATCTGTTCACTGCATTGGATTTTATCAGGAAATAGTTGGTCTGATTCATAATGTGGCTCGACTGTACGCCCAGATCTACAAGGATAACACCCACAATCAGGCCCCAGTAGGTTTCTCCGGCAAAATAAGTGAAGCCCCAGCTTCCCAATACAATCAGAAGAGAATATAAAATAATACGGTTAATATCCAGATATTTCTGAAGCTTCCCTACTTTAGCCGCTGCCAAAGCTCCTACAGCTCCGGCAAGTCCGAAACTCCCCACAACAGAAGATCCTGCATTGAATGGAGGCTTTTCCATATGGAAAACCAATGTGGTAAATAAAGCGCACATCGATCCGAATGCCATTGCACCTCTGAAGGAAGCCAGCTGTAGAATCGGCTGCGTTTTAGCCAGATGGGCAACAGAGTCCATAAGTTCTTTATAAGTTCCTTTGAAATTAGGATGCAGTTCCGGAAGCATTTTATAAACGGCAATCCAGACCAGAATCATAAGTCCTGCAGCAATTCCGAACATGGCTCTCCAACCCCAGATTTCCCCAACAATTCCACCTATAAAACGGGAAAGAAGAATTCCCAGAAGCAGTCCGGACATTACCGTTCCGATATTAGATGATTTTTCCTGATCTGATGACAGTTCTGCTGCAATGGGAACAAACAGCTGCGGAATCACGGAAGTAGCACCTATGAGAAGACTGGCTGCGTAAAGCATCCAAAGTTCATTGGCAAAAGTCATCCACAGCAGGGATCCGAATACCAGAAACAAATCAAATAAAATTAATTTTTTACGATAAAATTTATCTCCAAGCGGGACAATCAGGAGCAATCCCAGCGCATATCCAATCTGTGTAAGAACCGAGATCCTGCCTGCTGCACTTTCTGAGACGTTCAGATCATCTGAAATAAGGGCCAGAAGTGGCTGGTTATAATAATTATTGGCAACTACAAGCCCTGAAATAACAGCCATCAGCCAGATCACAGTACGGGAAATACCGTTTGATGAATTTACCTGCATCATAGATTTAAATTTACATCCAATTGAATTATAGATCATGCTGAATAAACAGTTCAGAACTGTTTATGCCAACAGGAAATACCACTTCTTTTTGACACGCAAAGATAATCAATAAAAAAGAGACTGCCCTCGCAGCCATTGCAGAATACCTGTAGGATTGCACTCCATTTTTAACGGAAAAGGGCTTTTGCCTCAGTTCGGGATAAGAATATCTGGATTCAGGTTAGAATGATTGTTTTTAACAATGAACTGTATTGAGAAAAAAGCTTTCAGATTCTGAAAATATTAGGGAAATTTGCATCATGAGAATTATTCCGCTTAAAGAAGGCAATTTTTCGGCCAGCAGAACGAAAGACTTCACCCTTTTAACTGCTGAAAATTCTGATACCGTTAAAGGGATCAGAATGTCCGTACAGCCTTTTCTGATCATTACAGATCATGATTACATCCTTCTTGATGCCGGTATCGGATGGAAAAACCAAAACGGAAGAACTGTTGTTTCCGAAATTCTGGAAAAAGAAAATATAAAACCTGAACAGATTACCAAACTGCTGTTATCCCATCTTCATAAAGACCATATTGATGGCAGTATACGCTATACAACAAATGGTTTTGAGCCGGTTTTTCCCAATGCGGAAATTTATATCCAGAAGCGTGAACTGGATTATGCCATAGAAAACAAGGATAATCCTTCTTTTGATTTTGATATACTGGAAAAATTAATTTCACTGCCGGGCATCGTCTGGATGAATGAAGATAAAGGCCAGATTACGGATGAAATTTCCTTTGAAGTGGTGGGAGGGCATACGCCTTTTATGCAGGTATTCTGGATCAGGGAAAATAATGAAACGGTATTTTACGGTGCTGACGATCTTCCACAGGAGTCTTATCTGAAGTACCATCTTGCTTACAAAACGGATTTTGATGGCAGAAAAGCGATGGAATTAAGACTGAAATGGCAGAAAGAAGCAGTTGAAAAGCGTTGGAAAATACTGCTTTATCATGATCTGGATAAAGCAGTCATTCAAATGTAACCTCAGACAAGGTCTAAAGGTCGTTAAACCATTGGTAGATGTCGACCTCGGAGCGAATATTAAGCTTTTTCCGGAGTCTGTTTTTCCTGTTCTGAATGGCTTTTGGTGTCACAAAAGTATACGTTGCGATTTCCTTAGTGGTAAAGTTGAGCTTTAGATAGATACAAAAAGTCAGTTCAGAATTTTTGAGATTGGGCTGTATGGCTCCGATTTTACTAAAGAAATCCGGATATACCAATCTGAACTTGTTCAGAAGGCGTGGGGAATTTTCTTTGGCCAGCGCTACAATTTCATCCTGTACTAACATTTTTTGACTCAATTCTAAATCGGGTTCAGGTTTTTTGTTTTTCATAATCGTTTTCTCATCTCTACTTATTTTCTGCCGTCATGTGGTATGGCAGTACAATGCTTCGTTTCACTTAACTCCAACAACTGTTTTTTTCAGCTTTTTATTGAAGTATTTTATTAATGGTTTTAAAATTTCATATGTCAAAGAATATCATGCGGATCATATCCGGGTTTCAGAGTTGTTTTTCAATTTCCTGGAAAAAAAGTCCTTCCGGATATTTTAAAACAAAAACAAAGAAATAAAAAATGATTAGATTTTTCCGGAATTGAAATACCACATACATACCACGTAGTTCCTTTAGACCATATAATTACTTTATTTTGAAGTAAGTTTTTAAAATCAGGCTGCAAGTTTTGTCAGCAGGGACAAATGTAAAGATTTAAAACACTTATTTTTTATGATTACAATCAATATACTGTAGATTATTTGCCATGAACGGCAGGCCTTTCGTTACCCGAAAAAATAAAACTGCTGTTATGTGGTACGGGAATGGTACCCCATTTCCCGGAAACCAATTTAAATTGCATTTTCTTTACGTCTGTAAAATTTTATGATATAGTGGTGTTTACTCAGATGATGAAATAAATTATTAAACAAACTGTTTAAATATTAAATATATCACCATATGATCACTGAAGAATTATTAATTACACACGGAGCAACAGTTAAAGATTATCATGCAGGAGATATTATTTTCCATGAGGGAGATCCTCCTCTGTATTACTACCAGATCGGAAGTGGAAAGGTTAAGCTGAATAATTATTCGGAGGACGGCAAAGAATTTATTCAGAATATATTTTCGGACGGCCACAGCATTGGTGAATCCCTTCTTTTTGTAGACAGGCCTTATCCAATGAATGCCGTTGCTATGGAAGAATGCCGTATTCTGAAACTGTCTAAAACCGGTTTTCTGAATATTCTGAAACAAAATCCTGAAATTTCCCTGAATGTCTATCAATGTCTGGCAGAAAGGATGTACTACAAATACATTATGCTGTATAACCTTTCATTCCAGAATCCCGCCATCAAACTGAAACACCTGATGGATTATCTTAAAACACATTATGAAGATAAAACTCCCTATTCATTTCAGATACCTCTTACGCGGCAGCAGCTCGCCTCACTTACCGGACTTCGTGTTGAGACGGTCATTAGAGCCATAAAAAATATGGAAAAAGACAAAGAAGTAAAAATTGAAAAGGGGAAAATATTTTACTGATTAATCATAGTAAAAACAGCCGGATCTGTTAAACAGGTCCGGCTGGTATTTTTAAGTATGAAACGTTTTATTCTCGATGAGATTCAGCTTGTCAAGAAACTTAAAACAGCCGTCAAAATCAAAATACCGTTCCTTTACTATCATTGTCTGGTATTTTACAGGAAGATAGGGTCCCCATTTGGAAAAGCTCAGAACATCAGGCAAAGTTTCCAGCAGTTCGGCAAGAAAAGGCTCAAAATCTACAGTCCGTAAAGCCGGATCTTTCAGCAGTAACATAAATTCTGTTTTTTTTTGCATCTCAATATCAAACATAGTCCCACCATCATCAAGAATATTCTCAATACCCATTTTATCAAGAATAAAGCTCAGTGTTCTGTTAATTTTTGATCCGGCAAATGAGTAAAATTCAACATTTTCCTTCTCTGGACCGGATAAAAGAGGTCTTTCTGTTTTTGGATCTGTGATATTAAAATCTTTAAACTCTTTACGCATTTGTCTGATTATTTCTTTTCCGGCATCATCCATAAAGACGTAACCATCCTCAGAAATAAGAATCTCAAGCATTTTTTCCCTGATTCTGGTGGCCGTATCCGCAGAACCTCCTGAAAATTTAGGTTTTTTGCCATCTTTTGCAGGAATAACCTCTATTTTTTTAGATTTAAAATCAATGTCTTTTATTTTCCAGATCCTGGCGGAAAGATAAATATTTTCATCAGCCCGAATCTGTGGCGAAAGCGGCAGCTCCCCGATCTTGATTCCCTGGCTGGAAACCTTGAAATAAACCGGAGTGTGAAACAGTGTATAAAAATCTCTTGCATTCACCACTTTCTCTCCTTCCACTCCGATAATATATTCCCGGCCCAGTTTTTCAAGAAAATCAATGGAAGTAAGGTGATCTATGATTTCTGCAACTTCTTCCGGCCTGATATTTCTGAAAGCCGAATTTGCAGCCAGCTCTTCCAGAATTTTAGAAAGGACAATTCCGGAACTTCCTTTAACCATGGAAAGAATCTGGTGAACAAGCACATCATAAGGTCTCTGATGAATATTTACCGGCTCTATATACTGTTCTGTAAAGAGAATCCAGCAGGCCAAAGACTGAAGATGGCTCCATTTTTCCGTAGCATATAAAAGCAGGTTACTGGATTTCCCTTCCCTTCTCCCGCTTCTCCCTACTCTCTGGATGAGAGACGCAATACTGTGAGTAGCATCAATCTGGGCTACTTCGTCTACATTTCCTATATCTATCCCCAGCTCCAGTGTAGAGGTGCATGAAATACAGAAGTTTTCCGTTTTGCTTTTCTTGGCAAAAAACTCAACATATTCCCGTACTTCTTTATCTACTGATGAATGATGGGCAAAATAATTGGGATGACCTCCTACTTTTTCTGAGATCTTTTTCAGCTTTACAGCCACTTCTTCCACCCTTCCCCTCGCATTGGGAAAAACCAGCACTTTACGGTCACGGGTTCTGATATAAAGATCTTTCAGCAGCTCAATAGGCAGCTCTTCCACCACTCCCTGAAAATATTTAAAAACAGCATTAATAGGCTTAGGGTTAGTATCCTTGATAACTGTTGTCTTTTCCGGATCACCTAAAAATTCTTTCAGTTCAATATACTGATTATCACCATTAACTGTTGCAGAGAGACCTACAATCTTAAACGTACTTTTATTAACCCTCTGCAGGCGCTGCAGCAAAGACTGAAGATGAATTCCACGGTCAGAGCCCAGAAAAGAATGAATTTCATCAATAACTACATATTCCAGGGTTGAAAATAAATACTGCACATTATAAGGTTTGTTGACAAACATCGCCTCTATGGATTCAGGGGTGATCAGTACAATTCCGCCCGGATCTTTAATCAGTCGGTCTTTGGCTCCTTTTGAAGCCTCACCATGCCATTTTGTAACAGGAACATCCAGATATTCACACAGCTTTTCCACTCTCATAAACTGATCATTAATCAGGGCGATCAATGGTGAAATATAGAGAACTTTTACGCCCTGTTCCTTAAAATTCACTTTTGAAAGGATAGGCAGAAAAGCCGCCTCAGTTTTACCTGAAGCAGTTCTGGAAATAAGAATATAATTACGGTCCGTTGAGATAATTTTTTGAATCGCTGCCTCCTGAATAGGTCTTAAACTCTCCCATTTCTGATCTCTTATATATTTTCTGATCGGCCCAGAGAGCATATCGAAAGCTATCATATCTCTTCAATACTGTCTAAGAGAACCAGATCATTCGGTCTTTCATCGGAAATTTCAATTTCACCGAACAGTCTTTTTTTATCTGCCCCCGGATTCTGCCTGATGATATTCAGGATATTCAGGAAATCACGGATTACTTCTCGCGGGGTAAGAAATTCCGAGGCCCCTGGTTTATTGAACATTTCTTCCATGAAAGCAGAAATATCGTCATCACTGATATTCAATTCAGTTTTATAGTTGAAATCAAAGATCAATTTTAATTTTTTCAGCAGCACAAATATTTCATTGTGGTCTAAAGGAGTTAATTTAATGACAGGCTGGGCAAAGTCTCTGATCTCAAGCGTTTCGAATTTATTGGTTTCCAGCCTCGTTTTTAAGGCCTGATAACTGAAAAGTCCCCGTCTTTCATTTTCCAGAAAATCTTTTGTTCCGGCAAAATTAATAAACAGGTTGGAAACTTTCCCCTGGAAACAGTCATTATAAATTGATAATATTTTTTCATAATTTTTTTCGCGGGCTGCTGCTGTAGAAATTTTATACAGATTCACCGCTTCATCCAGGTTGATCATAAAACCGCTGTATCCCATGCTGACAAAGAACTTACAGAAATTTTTAAGCATGTCATAGTAATTGGAATCATTGATGATTTCCCTAACCCCAAGCTCCTGCCTTGCCTCGGTTTTTGTAGAATATTCACCTTTCAGCCATTTAAGAGCATTCCTGCGCAGCTGATCATCACCAGAAATATAACCTTCGTAATATTTTATGATTACC
This sequence comes from Chryseobacterium indologenes, assembly GCF_001295265.1. Lineage (GTDB taxonomy): Bacteria > Bacteroidota > Bacteroidia > Flavobacteriales > Weeksellaceae > Chryseobacterium > Chryseobacterium indologenes_A. The sequence continues at coordinate 112,916 of NZ_LJOD01000007.1, forward strand.
GAACCAAAATCAAAGCCACCGACCTCAGTAATTTCGTTGACTGTTTTCATGATAGCGCTTCTGATCAGATCTGTATATTCGGAATTCCGTATATCAGCAAGTGAAATCCTGTTTTCTTCTGCGGTTTTAGTAATTACCTGCTCAATCCATTTTTCAAGCAGAGTCTGTAATGCTCCACCTTCCGGTTTGGTCTGAATGGCAATGTTATCCATGATGGCAGAATAGAGGATTACACTCTTCCCGTCATTGGAATAGATCCTGTTGTCCGGGGTAAAATCTGCATTAGCCACTACAAATTTCTGTTTCAGGGCAACCGTATTCAGCAAATGCAGCATAAAAGATTTTCCGCTTCCGAAGTCTCCGATCCAGAATTTGGCTATGCTGTGGCCATTTTTCACATCATTCAGAGAATCAATAAAAGCATTGATCTCTTCGGATCTTCCTACGGTTATATGCTGTACCCCGATCTTCGGTACCACACCGCTTACCAGGGAGTTAATTATGGATGTTGCCTCTTTGGGTTTAATATTTTCAATCATGGTTTAAAATTTTTTTATAATAATCTGTATTCATCGTAAAGTAATCATCTTCTTCCTCAATAAGAATATCATCCAGGGTTTCATAGCAGAGATCGTTGATAGAATCAATTACAGCTCCCATGAAAAGGTTTTTAGAACGTAAGAACGTGCTCATTTCACTTTGGAGAATATTGAAGCTCTGCTTTTCAAAAAGAGTAAGGATTTCCTGGTGGATATCCATTAAATTCAGTTCTCCACGGTATTTCATAACCTGAGGTTCTGTATCTGTCTGAGCAATATTAATCGTTAGTTCTTCATCGCCGGCAGGAGCCTCAGCCTTTCCGGACTCCGGTTCATCACTAAGGTATTCTTCCAGTAGGGCAACTGTTCCGGAATGTTGTCTTTTGACATCCTCAACAGCATCAGGATCAATAATAATTTTCTTCCGTTTCGGCAGATAAAGCTGATTAACCTTTTCAATAGCCTCCTTAAGATTCCGGTCTCTGATAAATGTGCTTAATATCCTTTCAAAATCATGAATCTGTTCCGTGGTGGAAAAAAGGCTTTTCTGAATGCTTTTTGCAAGCTGCTTTCTATCCAGCTTCGGAGAATTAAGATCTTTATCCAGATAATGAATATATAGCCTTAACGCGCAGTTTTTATCATATCTGGCCACGAATTTTGAGGCTTCAAAAAAGATCATATCCACTGAGGGATTTTTAACATTCACATCTGCCAGTCTGAAAACCTCTCTTTCAAAAGCTGCCGGGTTAGAATAATCGCCCTTAATCTCTTCAAATTTTGTCTTCCAGCGGTTGGTATTATTCTCATTAAGGATAATATTGGTTTTATAATCCGCATCCAGAACCTGATGCTGGTTTTCCGACAGAAAAATCTCCAGCTTTGACACAATTTTCCTGTTATACTGGTGCCGGATATCCGGATTGGCATAAGGGAAGTCAGTGTTGATCTTCCTTTTGATTCCGTAAGCCTCGCGAACATTATTCTCACATAGCTTTAAGATGTGATTCAGGATCTCTCCCTGTACAGAATCATAAGTATACTGGTAATTCAGGCTTTCTTTTCTGTAATTATACTGAAGACATACAATGATTTCCGACAGTTCTTCAATGACCGAAGCATACGCCCTGTTAACAGGAATACAGTTATTCTGCAGAAATTCAAAAGCCCTTAAAAACTGTTTCAGGATCTGTATTTTGCAGTATTCAATATCATTGAAAACATTGGCCGTAAACCATAGCTTATCCATTACAGCCGCCTGTTCAGCTGTCAGATTAAGCTTTCTGGAGTATTTTCTGCCTGTTTTCCAGCTTTCAGGGTTAGATGAAGGTTCATCTGAAATCAGATTGTTTTCAGGAACAGCTGTTCCGTAATGGATAGGAACATCAGTGTTTCCGGAAACATCAATGATGGATTCGTCATGGGATATAAAAGGATCGTTCTGCATGATTTCGTCAGTGTTTTGAGGGGTCTGTTGTATATTAGTTTATGTTGAATGAATCAACCTTCTAATATAGCAATATTATAGATTCAAAACTAGGTGAAATAGAGAAAAACAGATTACGGTTTCCCGTAAATGATAAAATCCAATACTCAATTTACTTCGTAAAAGCATGTTTAAAAACAGAGAAACATTGATGCTGAAAAGTTTCCCGAAAGACTTTATCACGCCAAAGCTAATTAGCTATTCACTCATTCACAGTTATTCAGCTGCTTCTGAAATTCCTCAAGATATTTCGCAATATGAATTCCGTCTGCCAGCCCGTGATGAGCTTCTACAGAGACAGGAAGGTATTTTCTTCCCTCCCGGATACTGAATTTTCCGAAAGTAATTTTCGGAACAGATTCTGTACGGTCAAGAGTTGTGGGATGGAGCAAGGCACTAAAAGAGTTCCACGGAATGGTTGTATGTCGGATAAGATCCTTACCCAGCTCACCATTATTAAGCCTGATCCCTGATGTTTGCTGTACCGCAGCAATTTCTTCCTGCATTGCCGTATTGAAAGTCTTAAAATCCTCCGAAAAATGCATAAATGCAAAGCCAAAAGTACCATCTGCCCGGCCAATAGTTGTTCCTGCATGAATGGTATCATATAAAACCACATCTCCGTCAACAATTCTCAATTTTAGTTCATCAACAGCATTTACCGCCATCATTGATTTATGAAGATAAGACGCAAAAAAAGAATATCTATTTTCCTTGGCATGGCTATAGGCATCAGTACAATCAACTTCAGTTGTAAAACCAAAATACGGGCTTGCCATTTTTGAGAAAAATTCAAAATGCTCTCTGCGGTTCCAGCTTTCTATATCGATGATCTTCATTGAATGATTTTTTGCAAATTTCGTCAAGTTTTGGGATTTTTAAAACTTGCAGGAAATGAAATTAACTTTAAAGCCTCTAAAGTGTTTAAAATAAAAACGGTATGTCTTGCGGCTTTACTCACTCAAAATCAGTCGTATCAAAATAGCCTTTGCATTAAATTTATTTTTTAAAACAATCCCAACACTACAAAAAATCTGCGCAATCTGACGGCAGATAAGCCTGTTTAAAAAAATTTAATAACTTATTTCAAACAGATATGAGTATTGAAGCACAATTATTGCATTATTTTGCCTGTCAGACTGTTCAAAATTCATAAGAGCATCTTAAAGTTCATGGTTATGGAAGTACAAAATTATAAAGGAAAATATTGGTCTGCCAGAAAGGCTGACGGGATCTATATTGTAAGCGTAGAAAACAGAAGCAGTATTCTGGAAGCTCTCACTGATTTTATTACCGCTCAGAATATTCAGGCCGGAGAAGTTACCGGTATAGGAGCTGTGGATGAGGCAACATTACGTTTTTTCAGACCTACCGAAAAAAAATATGTTGACAGGACGTTCAAAGAACAGATGGAAATCACCAATATATCAGGAAATGTATCAGAAATAGAAGGAAAACCCAGCCTTCATCTTCATATCACATTGGGAAGAGAAGATTATACCGCACTGGCAGGACATCTTCTGGATGCCAGAATCTCAGGTGCCGGAGAATTCATATTTTATCCGTTAAATACAAGAATCATAAAAATAAAGAATGAAGACGTGGGAATTAATTTCTATGATTTTGAAAGATAATTTTTCACCTGTTGGAAATGAAGACAGCCTCCTTCTGCTCTGAATCATTAAAATACCAGGAAGTTCATCATTATGAAATTTTTACCGGGTGAATTTCAGAAGTCGTTACCCCGAACTTTTGTTTAAAAGCATAATAGAAATGGGAAAGGTTTTCAAAACCCAGATCAAGATAAATATCAGAAGGTTTTTTATTCCGGTGACGGATCAGATAATAGGCCTCTTCCAGCCTTTTTTCACGGAGCCATTGTTTCGGAGGCATACCAAATACCTTACTGAAATCACGTTTGAATCCTGAAAGGCTCCGTCCGGTAAGTCTGGACATTGTTTCTACAGGTACATTGAACATGAAATTTTTGTTCATGAATTCCTTCAGATCAATTTTATGAGGTTCTGAAAAATCAAAAAGCAGGTTTCTGAAATCCGGATTACTCTGAAGGATCAGTTCTATCGCTTCTTTCACCTTTAAAGCCGCCAGTCTGGGACTTGCTGTTTTTGTCTTGTCAATATAAGGAAGAAGAGACATAAAATACCCGCTGAAAAAATGATCCGGCTCGAAAAAGAGTTTGCGGGTATCCGGGAACTTTTCTTCTGCCATAATTCTGTTCTCCGCTGAATACTGCCTGAGTGTTTCCTGATCAAGGGTAATAGACAGGAACTGGTATTTTTGTTCCTTAGAGGGGTATTTAACCGTCCTGATCAGCTGATTTTTTTTAACCAGAACTACGGTATTTTCCCTGATAACAGTTTTACCCTTATCATGAAAAGCATGCGTCTCCCCGGAAAGCTGAAACCCAAGGAAATGATCGGGAATAAATTCCTCATGCCCTCTATATGTTTCAAAGGCACAAGAATAAACCAGTCTGTCAAATACAATTTCGGAAGTTCTTTCCATAATACAAATATCTGAAATTAATAGATTGGAGAGACTTAAAATAATCTGAATCCGGGTTAAAGAAGTGTAAACTTAAGGATGGAAGATGGAGCTGGAAGTTACTTTTTATTATAGATATTGAAGCGCACTATAAAATCAAATTACCATAAAAGATCAATATTTATTATTCACGACCTTCATAATTCCCCTCTTCAGGCTTCAAGCCCTGCATCAATCGGAAATCCTTATTCAGAACTTAGATTAAAAAGCTCTCCAATCATTTCAAATTATCAGGCTATAATTGCGGCACCAGCCTCAGCAATCCCTTTATCCTGTTCCGGGGTACCGCCTGAAACTCCTATTGCTCCTATCACTTTACTGTCTGCATCTTTGATGATGATTCCTCCGGCAAGTGTTAAAAGCCCGTCATTGGTATTCAGCATCCCGTAACCATGCATTCCAGCTCCTGAGATGATATCTCCCATAACATCGCTGTCAGCCCCGAATAAAATGGCTGTTTTTGCTTTTTTAACGGCAAAATCTATGACACCGCACACACTGTCCAGTCTGGCAAACGCCATTAAGTATCCTCCGGAATCCACTACAGCAATGCTCACCGGGATACCTGTAGATCCTGCTTTTTCCACAGCGGCACTCAGGACTTTTTGCGCTAAATTATGATTCATACTCATCTGTTAGCTTTTTGCTGCCCAGGCATCTGCCTGAAGCTGTTTAACAAAATCTTCAGTTTCCTTAGGATGTACATTCCTGAAATTGCTGTTGTCATCCAAGGCTACATTCACAATGACTTCCGCCATAGATTGCGGATCCAATTGATGAGCCAGAGATCCCGCAGCTCCGTCAAAAGCAGACTCAGGAGTAAAGTTCACTTTCGGATCATACCAGCGGAAAATAGAATCCACTCCCCTGTCGTTAAACCCGGTTCCGAATACTCCGGGATTGCAGGTTGCAATTTTGATATTGAAAGGAGCCAATTCTGTTTTCAATCCTTCAGCAATAGATTCCAGAGCATGTTTGGAAGCACAATAGGCTGCCACATAAGGAACAGTCCACAAACCACCCATTGAAGAGGTAAAGACAATCTTTCCGGCTTTTTTATTTTCAACAAACTTTCTGATAAATCCCTGAGCCAGCTCGAGTGCACCAAAGACATTAATTTCAAACATAGAACGGATCAGATCAACAGGCTGTTCAGCAATAGGACCACCTTCCATAATTCCGGCATTGCTGATCAGAATATCAATGTCATATTTTTTTAAAATATAAGCAATATCTCTCGGATTGGTTACGTCCAGCTTATCCGCAGTCATTGCAATTCCCTGTTCTTCAGATTCACGGATCAGGTCGCTCATCTGAGGATAGGTTTGTGCAGTGGCAATAACTTTGTGTCCTTTTTGGGCAAGATCAAAAGCGGCAATTTTTCCGAAACCGCTTGCTGCACCTGTAATTAAAATAGTTTTGCTCATTGTTGTTTTTTTATTGAGTTACAGATACAAAGATCAGGCTTACAGGATACACTTATATTGGTGGAAAGTTCAATGTTCTGTTGTTGAAAAGTCCATTTTCCCAAAAAACAGAAGACATACTGTACTATTATTTCCCATACTGAAAGAATATCCGGGATTTGTCTTAATTTGGTGAGATTTTTGAATGTAAAATATAAACCAATCACCCCATTGAAACTAATCACATTCACTAAAAAAGGAATCTACTGTCCGCAAGGAAAGTTTTATATTGATCCCTGGAGGCCTGTAGATATGGCCATTATCACGCACGGACACGCTGATCATGCCCGATGGGGAATGAAAAAATACCTGTGCCATCATTTTACCAAACCTGTTCTTTACCAGAGAATCGGACCGGATATTGACTGTCAGGGTGTAGAATACGGAGAGCCAGTACATATCAATGGCGTAAAGGTATCCCTCCATCCGGCAGGCCATATCATCGGGTCGGCTCAGATAAGGCTGGAATATAAAGGATTTGTAACAGTTGTTTCAGGGGATTATAAAGTACAGGATGACGGTTTGAGCACCCCATTCGAGTTGGTACGCTGCAACGAATTTGTTACAGAAAGCACTTTCGGCCTGCCCATTTATAACTGGATGGAAGTGGATGACCTTAATAAAAAGCTTCAAAGCTGGGTACTGAAAAATCAGGAAAACTCAAAAACCTCTGTATTCATAGGATACTCTTTAGGAAAGGCACAGCGCATTATGAAAGCCGTTGAAGGCCTTGGAAAAGCATATGTGCACTATTCTATCGGAAAACTGAATGAGGCATTTGAAGCATCGGGCATTCATCTTCCTGAGTATCAGATTGCAGACTTCAGGGAAAATGTTAAGGAGCTACAGCATGAGATTGTGATTGTTCCGCCCGCTTTGCTGGACAGCAATATCATCAGAAAAATACCGGATGCAGCCACTGCCATTTGTTCAGGATGGATGCAGGTACGGGGTGCCAGAAGATGGCGCAGTGCGGATGCCGGATTTGCCATAAGCGACCATGCAGACTGGAAAGGGCTTTTGCAGGCCGTAAAAGCAACGGAAGCGGAAAAAGTACATGTAACGCACGGACAGACCGAAATTTTCTCAAAATACCTGAACGAAATCGGGATTAAGGCTGATGTGATAGAAACTCTCTTCGGTGAAGATGAAGAGGAAGCTGAAAAAGAAATTATTGAAAATCCGGAATCATGAAACACTTTGCAGATCTGATTAATGCATTGGAAACGACCAATAAGACTAATGCTAAAATTGAAGCAATCATGGATTATCTGGAACGCGCCCCGGATGAGGATAAAGTATGGTTTATTGCTCTGTTTACCGGAAAAAGGCCAAAACGGAATGTCAATACCAATTTTATGAAAGAATGGGCACTGGAAATTACACAGCTGCCATTCTGGCTCTTTCAGGAATCTTATTCTTCTGTGGGCGATCTGGGGGAAACACTTTCCCTGATTCTGCCTCCACCTGAACAGAAAATTGAACAGTCCCTATCTGAATGGATGACAGAAATCCTTCATTTAAAGGATAAAACAGAAGCAGAGAAAAAAGAATTTGTACTGCGATCCTGGAACGGACTGGATTATACAGAAAGGTTAATTTTTAACAAATTGCTGGGTGGAAGCTTTCGTATAGGAGTCTCAGACAAAACGCTGATCAATGCCCTCACGAAATTTTCAGGACAGGAAACCAGTACCCTCACTCACAGTCTGACAGGGAAATGGCAACCCGGTGAAATATCATTCCGGGAACTCATTTCCGCAGAAAAAGTTAATCCTGATAATTCAAAACCTTATCCTTTCTGCCTGGCTTATCCACTTGAAAAAGAGCTAAATGATCTCGGAAATTCCGAAGACTGGCAAATTGAATATAAATGGGACGGAATTCGCGGACAGATCATCAGAAGGAATGAAGAAGTCTTTATATGGTCGCGGGGTGAAGAGCTGGTGACTGAGCAGTTTCCTGAAATCAGGGATGCTGTAAAAGCCATGAAAGGAAGCTTCGTTTTAGATGGAGAAATACTTGCAGTAAAGGATGATAACATATTAAATTTTAACGAGTTACAAAAGAGATTAAACAGGAAAACTTTAACTAAAAAAATGTTGACTGATATTCCGATTGAAGTTTTTGTGTATGATCTTTTAGAGCTTGAAGGAACTGATCTCCGCGAAAAACCTATGAACGCCAGAAGAGCTATGCTGGAAGAGTTATTACTGAATGAACAGCCCGAAAAAATCAGAATTTCACAGACCATAGCATTCAAACACTGGAATGAACTGGACAGGATCCGTGAAGAATCCAGGGAGATCAACAGCGAAGGGCTGATGCTGAAACAAAAAAACTCACCTTATCATGCCGGAAGAAAAAAAGGCGACTGGTGGAAATGGAAAGTAAGTCCGCTGACCATTGATGCAGTGCTCATTTATGCCCAGAAAGGAAGCGGCAGACGGAGCGCTTATTATACCGACTATACTTTTGCAGTAAAAAACGGAGATTCTTTAGTGACCATCGCGAAAGCGTATTCCGGGCTTACGGATAAAGAGATTATGGAGGTGAGTAAATTTGTCAATAAAAATGCCATTGAAAAATTCGGGCCTGTGCGGACGGTAAAAGCTGAGCTGGTATTTGAAATTGCTTTTGAAGGCATAGGATTCAGCAGCAGGCATAAAAGCGGGGTTGCCCTTAGGTTTCCCCGGATTGTACGATGGCGGAAAGATAAAACCGTGGATGAAATTGATGACCTTGAAGAAATAAAAAAACTGATCCAGTAATTTGAATACATTTGAAAATACCAACGGCTATAAAGTCATCCGGCAGTGGATGGCCGGGAAAGGTATTGCTCCTTTTAAATTTCAGACAGATACCTGGCGCAAATTCGGAAACGGCTACAGCGGAATGGTAGTAGCACCTACAGGATTCGGAAAGACATTTTCGGTATTCCTGGCATTGGTTTCAGATTTTATGAACCATCCTGAAAAGTATAAAAAAGGACTGAAAATGATCTGGATTACTCCGCTCCGCTCCCTCTCAAAAGATATTGCCAAAGCCATGGAAGAAGCCATGAATGAGATTGGACTGGACTGGACCGTCGGAGTAAGAAATGGTGATACCGATCCCAAAGTAAGACAGCAGCAGATAAGAAATATGCCTGAAATTCTCGTCGTTACTCCGGAAAGCCTTCACCTGCTTTTAGGACAGAAAAATCACAGCCGGTTTTTTCAGGATCTGAAGTGTACCGCAGTAGATGAATGGCATGAACTGCTGGGTTCCAAACGCGGAGTGATGACAGAGCTGGCCATTTCCCAATTAAGAAAATATGCACCCGGTATGAAAATCTGGGGAATTACCGCAACCATAGGAAATCTGGATGAAGCTATGGAAGTTCTGATTCCTTACGACATCAAAAAAACCAAAATCACCGCCAAAGAGCATAAAAAAATCGAAATACTGGCTGTTTTTCCTGACGAAGTGGAGGTTCTCCCATGGGCAGGACATCTGGGCGCAAAACTGGCGGATAAAATTGTTCCGGTTATCCTTGGATCAACCTCTGCCATTGTTTTTACCAATACACGAAGCCAGAGTGAAATGTGGTATCAGCTGTTGCTGAATGCCTATCCGGATTTTGCAGGCCAGATCGCTATCCACCACAGCTCTATTGATGCCCATCTCCGGATCTGGATTGAAGAGAATTTAAGCAACGGAAAACTGAAGGCCGTAGTCTCTACTTCCTCTCTGGATCTCGGGGTAGATTTTAAGCCTGTGGATACTGTTATCCAGATTGGCTCAGCCAAAGGGGTTGCCCGGTTTCTGCAGCGTGCCGGACGAAGCGGCCACTCCCCTTTTGAAACGTCAACAATCTACTGCGTCCCTACTCACTCCCTGGAATTGATTGAAGTTTCTGCATTAAAAGAAGCGGTAAAACAGAAAGTAACGGAACCCCGAGAGCCTCAGGTATTATGCTTTGACGTGCTGGTGCAGTTCCTGATGACCTTAGCTGTAGGAGACGGCTTCTATCCAGAAGCAACCTACGAAAGGATCAGAAAAGTATATGCTTTCCGGGAAATCACGGATGAAGAATGGAAAAGCTGCCTTGATTTCCTCACCATCGGAGGAAGTGTCTTAAAAAGCTATGAAGAATTCCATAAAATTGTCATTATGGAAGACGAACTGCATAAAGTGACATCAAGGAAGATTGCAATGCTCCATCGTATGAATATGGGGGTTATCGTAAGCGATGCCATGCTGAAAGTAAAATTCATTTCAGGCGGTTATATTGGTATGGTAGAGGAATATTTTATTTCAAAACTAAAAAAAGAAGAAAAGTTTATCCTGGCAGGGCGTACCCTTGAAGTGGTCATGATAAAAGACATGACGGTCTATGTAAGGGCAGCCAAAGGAAAGGCATTTGCACCTAGCTATCTGGGTGGAAGGCTTCCTTTAAGCTCTGATCTGGGACATTTTTTAAGAGAAAAGCTATCTCATGCCCTGAACCCCAAAACTTCTGAAAAAGAGCTGAAGTTTCTGCATCCGCTTCTGGTACGGCAGGAAAAGAACTCCCATATTCCCAAAGAAGATGAATTTCTGGTGGAAATGATTAAAAACAGAGAAGGCTATCACCTGTTTATGTATCCTTTTGAAGGACGTCTTGTGCATGAAGTAATGGCAGCCCTTATGGCTTACCGCATTTCAAAGCTGGCCCCGATCTCTTTTTCCATGGCGATGAATGATTACGGCTTTGAACTGTTCAGTGACAAGGAAATCCCTTTGAATGAAGAAAACCTTCATGCTGTCTTAACCCGGGAAAACCTGATGAATGATGTGATTGCCAGTATTAATTCGGCGGAAATGGCCAGAAGAAAATTCAGGGATATTGCAGTGATCTCCGGAATGGTGATCCAGAATTATGCAGGAAAACAGCGTTCCAATAAATCATTGCAAAGTTCTGCCGGACTGATTTTTAAAGTCCTTGAAGATCATGATCCCAATCATTTTCTGGTAAGGCAGGCTTATACGGAGGTTTTCAATATACAGCTTCAGGAACAGCGATTGGTGGAAGCTTTCAAAAGAATAGAAAAATCAAAAATTATTTTAAAATATTCCAATACCTTTACCCCGCTCAGCTTCCCGATCAAAGTAGACAGCCTTAGGCAGACCTTATCCAGTGAAAGCCTCGATGCCAGGATCAGGAAAATGGTAGAACAGGCCGGAAAAAATATTTTGTTGTGAATAAGTCAATAGCTAATTAATTTTGCTATCAATTTTTATTATTTGAAAATCATTGACGATTGACTCATGAAGTAAAATCCACCATTGACATTTTTAATCATTTACAGTCTTGAATATTGCAGTAAAAAATATCAGCATCAACACCGAAGTCTTCACATTAACCAATCAGCGTGCAGCGTTCTGGAAAAGAGAAAAAGCATTAATCCTGTCTGACCTTCATATCGGGAAAACGGCTCATTTCCGGAAAAATGGTATTGCGCTGGCCAATCATATCATGAAAAGCGATCTGGAAAGGCTGTCTGTTCTCATAGAATATTTTAACCCTGAAAAATTTATTGTTGTGGGCGATCTGCTCCATGCCGGAGATAATTCTGATGTGGATGAGTTCTGCCGATGGAGAAACCGGTATCCCGGTCTTTTATTTTATCTTATTGAAGGAAACCATGACCGGATTACAGAATCTCTGGAACGAAAATTATGCCTGAATTTCAGGGCTGAATTTCTACAGATTGATGACTTCGTTTTCATTCATGATTTTGATAAAACACGATCGGAATTCCAGATCACCGGTCATATTCATCCGGGAGTTGTTTTGAATTCTTCTGTAAAAAGCTTCAGACTTCCCTGTTTTGTACAAACTTCCGGACAGCTTCTCCTGCCTGCGTTCAGTGAATTTACCGGACTGGATACCCAAAATATCCCGAAAGGCGGAAAGTTTTTTGTGTTTACAGATTCTGAAATTCATGAAATTTAAGATCTGTCCTATCCGCTGGAGAAAATAATAAATGATCTTCCTGGCTCCATCTTTCCCTCTATTGTTTTTTACTCAGGCGGATGCTGTACCATGTGATCAGAACTGTCACCAAAAGAAATAGTGCTCCAATCCAGGGTGTACTGTCTAACCCTAAAGAAGAGGTTACAATAAGTCCACCCGTATAAGATCCTATGGCAATCCCGATATTGAATGCCGCAATATTGATTCCTGATGCCACATCTTCAGTGCCTGAAACTTCTTTTTCTGCAATTTGTACTACCAGAAGCTGCAATCCCGGTACGGTAGCAAATGAAAGGCCTCCTAAAAGAAACAGTGTGATAATGCTTAATACCGGACTGGCTGCTGTGAAATAAAATGCCAGTAATACCAGTCCCTGTGCGGCAAACATCCATAAAAGAGCCTTTAACGGATTTTTATTGGCTGCTTTTCCTCCGAAAAGATTTCCCATTGCAATTGCAATTCCATAGACCAGAAGAATAAAAGTTACGGTAGATTCCTTAAATCCTGTGATCTGCTGCAAAATTGGGGATAAATACGTAAACACAACAAATGTACCTCCATATCCCATAGCAGTCATTAAAAATGCAAAGATCAGACGTCTGTTTGTGAATACTTTGGGAAGGCTTTTCAAAGAAGCAGTCTGCTCGCTTTTAAGGTTGTTCGGAACCAGCAGCATACTCGCGGCCAATCCTATGATTCCCAGAATGGAAACGCCTATAAAAGTGGCTCTCCATCCAAAATGCTGTCCGATAAAAGTTCCTAGCGGAACTCCCGTAACAATCGCCAGCGTGAGCCCTGAAAACATAATTGAAATGGCTGTTGCCCTTTTTTCTTCCGCAACCAGTGACGCGGCAATTGTAGAACCTATAGAGAAGTAAACACCGTGAGCAAATCCCGTCAGAATCCGGGCCAGTACCAGCGTAAAAAATCCAGGAGCTACTGAAGCAAGACCGTTTCCGATCACAAATAGCAGCATAATTGAAATCAGCAGCATCTTACGCGGGACTCTCCCGGTTAAAGCTGTAAGTATAGGAGCTCCAATGGCAACCCCTATTGCGTAAAGGCTTACCAAAAGCCCTGCCGAAGGAATGCTGATCTCCAGATCTGATGCCACCGCAGGAAGAAGCCCTACGATTACAAATTCTGTGGTTCCTATTCCGAATGCACTTATTGTGAGTGCCCATAATGCAGCAGGAAGACCTCTGCTTTTCGTGCCTTCCTGTGTCTGAATCTGTATTTCTTTCTGATTATTCATCGTATTCAGATTTTTGTTGTTTTAATCCAACAAAGTTCCGATGAAAAAATATATTATAAAAATTATTTAAATTCTAGTATATTATCAGAATAATAATAGCAAAGGTTTTAAAAATTCCGTTTCTTTGCATTAAAGACAGTGTGTCCCCATGAAAAAATCAGAAGCAACCCGTTTAAATATTCTTCAGAAAGCCTTTGAACTTATTTATGTAAAAGGTTATCAGACCACAAGTATCGATGAAATTATTGCCACCACTAAAGTAACAAAGGGAGCCTTCTATTATCATTTTAAAACGAAAGATGAAATGGGGCTGGCGATCATTAATGAGCTTCTGATCAATAATTTCAAAAGCATTTTTATTGATCCTCTGCAAAATTATGATCAGCCTTTAGAAGGTATTTATAATCTGCTGCATAATGTTTTAATGGAAAATGATCTTTTAAAAGTTGCGTACGGTTGCCCGGCTTCCAATTTCACACAGGAAATGGCTCCGTGGCATACAGATTTTACCAAAGCTCTGAATAAGCTTTCTGCACAATGGGAAGATGCAATTATTTCGTGTATTGAAAACGGCAAGAAAAACAATTCTTTAAAAGCTCATATCAATGCAAAAGAAATTGCTGTTTTTGTGATGTCAGGCTATTGGGGAGTACGGAATTTAGGAAAACTGGAGAACTCAAAATCCGTATATCTTATTTATTTAAAAGGACTTAAATCTTACTTCAATGCTTTGAGATAATTTTTTTATTGAAAAACATACTAACTAGTATGTTTTTATTTTATCTTTGAAGTGTTCTAAAAATTACTCATGTACCAGACGCTTACATTCCTTCATTCCCTGTTCCGGTGGATCGTTTTATTAAGCCTTATTTACAGCATATGGATGGCCTTCAGAGGATATTTCTATCAAAAAAAGTTCAGAAAAACAGATGATTCTGTACGGCACTGGACGGCAACCATTGCTCATATTCAGCTGGTTTTGGGAATTATTCTCTATTCAAAAAGTCCAGTAATAAAATATTTCTGGAAAAATTTCAGTGAAGCTAAAGCCTCTCCGGATCTGCTTTTCTTCGGATTGATTCATATATCACTTATGCTTACTTCAGTTGTTCTGATCACCATAGGTTCTGCTCTGACTAAAAGGAAAGAAACAGACCGGGAAAAATTCAGAACAATGCTTATCTGGTACTTTATTGCTTTAGCTCTTATTTTTATAGCCATTCCCTGGCCTTTCTCTTCTCTTGCCAACAGACCTTATTTTAGATAGTTATGATGAATTTATTCAAAACAAAAGCCGGCCGGCTCAGGATTCTGGCCATTATGGAAGGAATTTCCCTGCTCATTCTGGTATTTATTGCAGTCCCCTTGAAATATGGGATGGAAAACCCGGGACTTGTAAAACTGATGGGTCCGGTTCATGGAACATTATTTCTCCTTTTCCTGTTCAATACACTAAGTGTAGGCGTTGAACAGCAATGGAAATTTAAAGAAACTACCTGGAAAGTAATCCTGGCTTGCTTTATTCCGTTCGGGACATTTTATATTGACCGTAAAATTTTAAGCAGACTATGAAAAATATCTTCATCATCTGCGGACAGTGTAAAAGCTGAACATATTCTAAAGGAAAGAGGTTTTAAATAGGTCTATAATGGCGGGGCATGGAGTGATCTTCAGAAAACGATTTCAGGTCAATAATATCCAAACTCCGGATATTCCTGCCTTAATAATTCTGTTTGGTCGGGTATTTGAATATTTAATAATGAATATTACTGAGATTCATTTTCAGAGAACTATTCATTTCTATCAATACCAACCTCTAAAATATAATAATATGTCAACACAGAATTTAACCCACCTCGAAGCCATTAAAAAGATCAAGGAACTGTCGGAAAAGGCAAGAATATGCATGTTCTGTACAGAATTGGAAACCGTACCGGTCAATTCAAGGCCTATGACCCTTCAGGAAACGGATGACAGCGGAAATCTCTGGTTTATCAGCAGTTCCGTAAGCAACAAGAATTTCGAAATAAAAGAAGACCGGAGGGTACAGCTTTTTTTCATGAACAACAGCGATTCCCAATATCTTTCCGTATACGGAGAAGCTTCTGTTTATAAAGATAAAGCAACGATTGAGGAAAAATGGTCTCCTATGGCAAAAGCCTGGTTTGACGGGAAAGACGATCCGGATGTAAGCATTATTCGTGTAGAACCTAAAGAAACATATTACTGGGATACCAAAGCCGGAAAGCTGGTCAGTCTCTTCAGTTTTGTGGCTTCTGCCATTACCGGCATTAAAACGAATAATTCAGACGGTGTTGAAGGCAATGCCACTGTATAAAAGAAAAACAGCCCAAGAGAACTCAGGCTGTTTTTTGTAAAAGATCAGAAAATTCCCGGTGCCCACGTTTTTCAGGAGCACCGGGAATTTTTATTTTTTAACATCTTCCAGAGATGCTCCGAAGTTGATATGAAGAACGTTTCCATTAGGTGTTACCAAAGCGGGAACAGACTGTATTCCTGCTTTCTCAGCCTCTTCAATTTTACCTCTGTCATTCCCCAGGTGAATGATTTCTACATTTTCTGCACCGATAAGATTAACAATATCGTGCTCTGCACTTACGCAAACCGGGCATCCGGCATGATAAAAAACTGATTTTTTCATAAGATTAGGTTAATTAACAAGAGTTTTAATAATATTTTTAAGTTCTTCCGTTTCTCCAGGAGATAAGGGCTTTAACGGATTTCTCAGATTTCCGCCTTCTTCTCCCAGAATATTCAGGCCGGCTTTCACCGCTCTAGGGAGACCTTTACTGACAATAAATTTCAGCAGATCGAACTGCCTGTAGAAAACCTCCCGGGCTTTTTCCATATTACCCTCTTCCACCGCTTTATATAAATCCACATTCAACTCGGGGATTAGATTCGGTGCTGCGGTACACCAGCCCCTTGCTCCGGCAGTGAATGCAGCCAGGGCCAGCGGATTGGATCCGTTATAAAAAGCAACATCCTCTCCCAGCTCCTTTCTCAGGTAATGCATTCTCTGAATATCTCCTGAACTTTCCTTAATCATAGTTACATTAGGAATCTCCAACAGCCTTTTAAGAAGTGCCGGCGACATATCCACTCCGCTTGTAGCCGGATTATTATAGGCCATAATAGGAATAGAGATCTGGCTGGCTACTGTATCATAATGGGCGACAATTTCATCATCAGTAAGCTTCCAGTAGCTCATTGGAATAATCATTACCGCATCAGCACCTGCCTTTTCGGCAAATTTTGCGTGATGAACTGTTTTATCTGTGGTAAGATTGGATACTCCTACAAGGGTAGGAACACGGCCTTTGGTCTGCTCTATTGTTGCTTCTGTTACCGCTTCTTTTTCCTCGTCAGACAGATAGGGCATTACTCCGGTACTTCCCAGTGGTGCTATTCCGTGACTTCCCGAAAGGATTAATCTCTCAGTCAGTTTTTTAAAGAGAGGAATATCTACTTTTTCATTTTCGTCAAAAGGGGTAATAGGATAAGCAATTACCCCTTTAAATGGGACATTTTTCATTGTTTATTGATGTTAAAAGTTAAATGGTTTTCCATTAAGAAAGTTTAAGCTGTTAAGTGGGTTATGGCAGGGTTTTCTTTAAAAATTAAAATCAGAATGGCTTTCTTAACTAAGCTTAAACTTTCAGTATTTCTTAATGGTTTGTGACTAAAGGTCTCTGCCTTCTTCTTCTCTTAAGGCAACTCCCAGATTTTGTAGATGCGGTGCATTTTCACAGGCGATATATTTTGCGGGTTCAGTATCGCTCATATTCTGATGCTTATGCCATGCCCATGAAGGAATATAAACGGCATCTCCTGCTTCCCAGTGTACTCTTTCATCTTCCACTTCTGTCCAGCCCTTTCCTTCAATTACATATAATACCGTTTCATAGGTATGTCTGTGCCGGTTGGTCTGCTGGCCGGGAAGAAGACCTCCGATGGTCATGCTTACATTTTTGCTGGGAAGATCCACAAAGAAAACGGGATGCTTTCTTTCCGTTGAAAACTGGTTGTGCTCTCCGGCATTTTCTACATTTTTATGAATCAGATGGCTTGGTTTTAAATACTTAGGTCTTGCAAAAGTTTCGTGAAAGTCTTTTGAACTGAATTGTTTCTTGTCCATGATTGTAAAAATTTAAATGTTCTTTGCTTTATTGCATGACAAAATTATTTTATATTTGGACTGTTTAACTGATACAGTTTTCACATAAACAGATAGTCCAGATGTTAAGACCTTGGAAATTAGAATTTGAAGTCGATAAAAAGTTAGATAAAGCCGTCTATTTACAGATTGCTGATACAATTATTGCAGATATTCGTTCGGGGCGATTAAAAGCCGGAGATGCCCTGCCGGGAAGCAGGAACCTTGCCCAGTTGCTGAAGGTTAACAGAAACACAGTGGTAGAGGCATATCAGGTGCTTATTAATGAAGAATGGGTGATTCCGAAGGAGAGAAAAGGAATCTTCGTTTCAGATATACTTCCGGCTCCCCAGCAGAGACCACTTCTAAAAGAATCAGAACATGAAGAAAAATTAAAGCAGGCCAATACAATGCTGATTAATTTTGATGACGGGCACCCCGACAGCAAAATTGCCCCGGTAACAGAACTTGCCAGAGCTTACAGGCAGATTTTCAGCAGAAAAGCAAAATGGCAGATGATGGGCTACAGCAATGAACACGGAGATCCTGAATTCCGCAAAAGTATTGCCCAGATGCTCAACCATCAGAGAGGAATGCATATCAATAAGAATGAAATCTCTATCACTAGAGGCAGCCAGATGGCTATGTTTCTGACTGCTCAGGCCCTTTTACAATCAGGAGATCAGATCATCATAGAAAATCCGGGTTATCAGCCTGCCTGGAAAGCTTTTGAATATGCCGGAGCAGAGCTGCTTCCTGTAGCGGTGGATCATGAAGGAATAAGAATTAAGGATGTTGAAATTCTTTTGGCCACACATAAAAACATAAAAGCGATTTATATTACCCCTCACAGGCAATATCCCACCACTGTTACCTTAAGCCTGGCAAGAAGACTTCAGCTTATCGCATTATCCAACCAATACGGATTTACTATTATTGAAGATGATTATGATAATGAGTTCCATTTTGGATACCGTCCTATCCTCCCTGTTTCCGGTTTTCCGGACCTTAATCATTACGTATATATCGGAACATTAAGTAAGGTAGTGGCACCCGCATTAAGGATTGGATATCTGGTGTCTAAAGATCAGAATCTGCTTAAAAAAATTGGAAATCTCAGAAAAATCATTGATGTTCAGGGCGATGTGATTATGGAACAGGCCGTACTACAGCTGATTAAAGAAGGAGCCGTAAAAAAACATATCAAAAAAGCAACAATCCATTACAGAAATAAGAGAGATTTTGTTGCTGGTCTTCTGGAAAAATTTATAAAAAATTCTGCCAATTTTACAATCCCGGATGGAGGTCTTGCTTTCTGGATCGTACCTAAAGCAAAACCAGACTGGAATACCATAACCGGGTTGCTTATTGAAAGGAACATCAGTATCATCCATCCTGAACAATATAGTTTTGACCAGACAATCAACGGCTTCAGACTCAGCTACGGTTCTCTTTCTGAAGAACAGCTTGAACAGAGTATAAAAATAATTGGTGAAATATTGGCTCAGGAAAGATCTGCGGGCTAAAAACATCCATAACCATCTGCGAAAATCTGTGGAATCTGTCGGAAATTATTTTACCACAAAAGGTTTTTACGTTTAAGATTCTTTTAAGAGACTAGCTTTGTCGAGAAGAACACTTAAGTTTAAAAATCAAAGATTTTTATGGATTCCGCGGGGAGAAATTTTATCGGAGATAAAATCATTGCGCCTTTTTTATACAGTCTGTAATATAATCCTTGCGACTTGCGTATTCCAACAAAAAACCTGCAAAATCTGCCGGATCTGCGAGAATTTTAAACCATAAAATCTGTGAACTTGTGTGTAATAGAAAACTGCAAATCCATGAGATTAAAGTTCTCACAAATTTGCAGATAAGTTTTAAAATATCAACAGGGGTTATTCCACTTCAAAAACAGCCTGTATTTCTACCGAAGAATTGACAGGAATAGAAGAAGCTCCCAGCGTAGCTCTTGCATGTTTTCCTTTTTCTCCGAATACTTCTACGGTAAGATCGGAAGCGGCATTCATAAGATCGGCATGTCTGGTATAATCGTCTTTGGTATTGAAAATCCCGGTCAGCTGTACACATTGTTTTACCTTATTCAGATCTCCGCCAACAGCTTCTTTCAGAACTGCAATTACGTTCAGCATGGTAGCTTTTGTGGCTTCTTTTACCTGTTCTTCATTCACTTCAACTCCTAATTTTCCGGGATAAAGGATTTTTCCTTCTTTTAAGGCTACCTGATTGATGAATACCAGGTTTCCGGAACGTACGAAAGGCTTATAATTCCCGGCCGGCTTAGGAATTTGGGGTAATACAATATTTTTCTGCTTCATTGTCAAGTTGACATCTTCTGATGTAGATTTTACTGTTGTAATCAGCTTTTTAGCAAAAGTACCTTTCAGGGCAAGGGCCGTTTTAGCAAAATTCCTTCCCTGCAGCTCAGCCAGAATACGTTCGTCTTTTGTGGGTCTTTCCACATCTTTCAGAGAAGCCATGCTGGTAACCCCCAATACACTGTTTCCCTGCGGTATGGTTTTATTCATATTCTCATATCCTCTGATTCCGTTGGAAACCAAAACCATCCCATGAACAGCAAGACTGTTCCAGAATGCCTGTAATGCCAGTTCTTTTCCGGCTCCACTCCCGGCTGACATAAATACAGAAGCTGGCATTCCTTCAAGGGCATGATTGGTCCATAAAGGAACAGTTTTAGATAAAAACTCGCTCATTCCTGTACTTATATTTCCGAAATAGACAGGTGATCCGAAAACAATTCCGTCATAGGAAGGCAGCTCATCCACTGAAGCAACCGGAATATTTTTCAATTTTGGGTTCGGAGATTCTTTAACCTGCTTAATGACTGCCGAAGCGCTGCCGTTACTCTCAATACCTGCTGCTATTTCTTTTGCCAGTTCATACGTTCCTCCGTTATCGGAGTGAATAAGGACCAATATTCCGGCTTTTTGATTTTGTGCCATAATGGTGGTGGTTTTTAGTAATAGAATGAATACAAAAAGCGTACTTAATTTTTTCATTTTGAGTAATATATTGATGATACAAAATTAGCATTGTCGTTTTTATTAAATTTGCCAAAAAATATATGCAGAACGACAAAATCAAATGCGGTTTAACGGAACATTCCCAAAGCAGTTTTGTAGACAGCATTGAAAAGGAAGCGTATGTCTGGTGTGAGAAAGGCTGGAAGCATGATGATTATGACCATACCCATACGCGGGCACAGCTTACATTTGTAGAAGAAGGGTATCAATATTTTCATATTGATCAGAAGATTTATCTGGTACCCCAGCATCATGTCATCTGGATTCCGTCAGAAAAGGCTCACCGAATCTCTTCAGAAGCCCAAACGGTAAATTTAATGGTCTTTTTATTTAAATCTGTTTTTAAAGAAGACTTTTATAAGAATGTTCATGTTTTTACAGTTCCTCCGGTTTTAAAGGAAATGCTTTTATACGCTTCTAAATGGAATCAGCTGCTGGCTGAAGATGAAGAGCAGGATTTGTTTTTTAAAGCCATTTTAAAAAGCCTTCCCAATTTCTGCAAAGAAAGCTCTTATCTTGAAATTCCTGTTCCTGCGGATATAAGACTGATTCCGGTATGTGAACATATTAATTTAAATTTCAGATACCGCCTCGATACCGATTTTCTTGCTGAAAAAGCCCAGATGTCTGTTCGTTCCCTCCAGAGAAATTTTAAAAAGGAAACAGGAATTACGCTTCAGAAGTACCTCCAGCTGGTTCGTATTTTAAAAAGTATCGAACTGCTGGACACTGGACAATATACTTTAAGCCAGATTGCCTATAAAACAGGATACCAAAGCCTGTCTGCTTTTACAGCCTCTTATCAGGCGATTATGAAATCCAAGCCAAAGCTCCGTAAAAATTAAATTTACTAAAGACTATTCAATCAGGGAGTTTCATCGTGAGCCATATCCACAGGTTTGGATTCGGGAGAGCCTTTTTCTCTGAGCCATATAGAGAGTATGACAATGGAAGCTACAGCCAGAAATTCGCTTTGCCAGTTCTGAAAAGATTCAAACCAGAACCTGGACTCCGAAATATACTGCAAAGCTGAAACTTCAGCCTCATTTTTAGAGATTTGTTCTTCGTTGTAATCTTTAAGACTTCCGTAGAAATGCATCCCGAAACTTGCCAGAAATAAAACAGCAAAAGCTATTGAAAGGGAATGTTTGTAAATTGTGAGCCATAGACCTCCTTTTTTAACCGGCCATGGAGCTTTGGAATGCTTCTGGGGTTCACGGTCCACTTCTTCTTTTTTTTCAAGGGATTTGGATTCGCTGGAGCCTTTCTGCCTTAAAGAAACAGTGAGCAGAATATAAAGCATCATCTGAAGAAATTCGCTTTCCCAGTTTTCAAAGGTAGCCTGTATAAAATGCCCGCTGTGAATGTATTCGCCAATAGACAGCATGGAGCGGCCATGTTCGGCAAGTTCTTTATTTTCGGTCTTCCAACCCGTGAAAAACTGTCCTATAAGACAGAAAATCATGAGAAGCAGTAAAACAATGCTTAAGCTGTTGCGGTAAAAAAAACTTTTAGCAGCCATGATTTAATTTTAGAGTTAAAAAAACTGAGTTAAGAGCCAGTTCAAAATTCATTAGGAATAATTGTAAATATCTAATAAATAACAAGATTCAATAAATTCTGATTGAATTTTGTTTACTAAAGCGGCTTCCACGAATCAACGAAATCAATTCTAACCTTTGGCTACTTTAAAATCAGCAGTTTAAAAATGAAAGCTTTGAGTCAGAAAAATACCTCATCAGCACACTCTTTTTTTATCAATAAATACTCAGGGAATGTATTTTAAATAAAGGCTTGAATATGATATAAAAAATCAAATTAAGAAATTTAGACAGGCTCTAAGATTTCAGATCCCAGGTCTGGATAACATGGCGAAGGTTCTTTACGGAAGGACCTGTAAGAAGTTTTCCGTTCACTCCAAACCGGGATCCGTGACAGGGGCAATCCCAGCTGAACTCGGCACTGTTCCACCGGACTTCACACAATGCATGAGGACAGGTACTTTTTACAATGTGCATCCGGCCGCCGGGTTCTTTGTAAACAGCATAGGATTCTCCTTCAAATTTCACGGTTTTTGCTTCTCCTTCTTTGATCTCGGTCATAGAATTTATCTTTTCCATGAAGAGCTTATCTTTGACAAAATCAAAAACAACATCTGCATTTTCTTTTATAAAACCGGTAAATCCCGCCACTGGTTTTATCCGGGAAGGGCTGAAAAGTTTTTCATACCTGCTGGTTCCGAAGACGATTAGATCATGCAGAATCTGTGAAGACAATGTTCCGAATATCATTCCGTTTCCCCTGAATCCGGTAGCGGTAAAAACCCGTCCTCCGCTTCCCGGAAGTTTTCCGATGTAAGGAAGCCCGTCAACCGGCTCGTAATACTGGCTGGACCAGCTGTACATAGCGGTTTCCACATTAAAATATTTACGGACGTAGTTTTCAAGTCTGGAAAAGCATTCTCCTGTATTTCCGTTATGGCCCGTTTTATGATCTTCTCCACCCGCAATCAGCAGATTTTCACCATTAATTTCCTGAATCCTGTAATAATGATAGGGTTCACAGAGATCATATCCCAGCTGCCAGGGATATTGGGTATCTCTCAGTGTGAAGGCAATAACATAACTCCGGTAAGGTGCATTGGTGAAGTGGAGAATGTTAACACCCGGAGGAATGTGGGTAGCATAAACTGCATGAGCAACTCTCACCTCTCCTTTTGAAGTGGTTAAGACCACTATGTCATCCTGTTCTGCATGTTTTTCACAAAGGCAGTTCTCCATAATGATACCTCCTGCCCTGATAAAAGCTTCACATAATCCTCTGATATATTTTACAGGATGAAAATGTCCCTGATCGGGAATCAGAACTGCTTCCCGAAAAGGAACCGGAAATGGAATTTCATTCACGTACTGCATTTCGTGACCTACAAGGGCTGCTCCTTCCACAATTTTTCTCAACTGATTTTCCTGTTGCTCATCCAGGGCAAAAAGATAAGCGGGTTTTCTGGTGAAATCACAGTTAATGCCGTTTTCTATTATATTATCCTCAATGATACGGATGGCTTCCTGACCGGCTTCACCCAATAGTTCTGCATAATCAATTCCAAAATTGTCTATCACCTGGGCAAATGTAGTATCAAAAAAGTCGTTAAGATGAGCTGTGGTTCCTCCGGTAGTACCGAAAGCGATATTGGCTGCTTCCAGAATAATGCACTTTTTTCCGGATTTCTGGAGTTTCAGGGCAGTAGAGACACCGGTTATTCCTCCGCCGACTATTGCCGCATCAAAAACCTCATCCGGAATGGCATCTGCGGAAAATTTCCTGATCTCTTCCTGCCATATACTTTTTCTTGTTCCGTCTCTGTACATGGCCTGAATATTTATGGTTAACAATTATTTAATCTGCAACGTATCGCTTTTCGGTATACCGGTTTTTGCAGCGGTATTTTCCGTTGTTTTTTTATTCTTGGGCTCATCTTCTTCTATGTCACATTTACACGATGTAAGCGCGAATGCGCTTATTATTCCTAAAACTAATGCTGTTGTTTTCATAATTCTTATTCTTTAAAGTTGTTTGATTTTTTATCCGTTAACAATCAGGCCTCCGTTGGGATGGAGAACCTGTCCTGTAATCTGTGCAGCTCCGCTTCCGGCCAGGAACAGGAAGCTTTCTGCCACTTCTTCAGGGGTTGCATTTCTTTCAAAAGGCGGTTTATCGGGATCCTCTTTCTTCTCCCCGAATGTTTCTTTGGTAAGCGGCGTCGCTACAGGCCCCGGTGCTACAGCATTGACACGAATCCCTTTAGGCTTTGCCTGCAATGCCAGAGAACGGGTAAAGGAAACAATCGCCCCTTTGGTTGCTGAATAATCCAGAAGTTCTGCATGCCCCTGATAGGCTGCTGCCGACGTTGTATTGATGACAGAGCTTCCCTCTTTCAGGTAAGGAAATACAACCTTAGTCAGCAGGATCATTCCTACAATATTGGAATCGAAGGTTTTTCTGATATTCTTTTCTTCCAGATCCTTAATATTTTCAGCCGGGAACTGTACCCCTGCATTATTGATAAGAATATCTATACCCCCCAATTCAGAAACGACATGTTCTACTGTTTTTTCACAAAACTCATAATCGTTGATGTCTCCCCGGAAAGTAATGCATTTCCGGCCTGTTCTTTCAATTTCTTTTTTTGTTTTCTGAGCATCTTTATCGTCGGTATGATAAATAATAGCAATATCAGCGCCCTCTCGGGCAAAGATTAAGGCAACAGCTTTTCCTATTCCGCTGTCTGCGCCGGTAATAAGTACTGATTTGTTTCTTAATTCATCCATATCCATTTATTTTTCAGGTACAGGTTTCTGCATTTCTGCCATTCTGTGAGCAGCCATACTATCTGTTGCGATATTGGCCATTGCTACGGAAAGTTTATTTTTAATTCCGGAAATCACCTTGTCTTCACCGTTCATCAGGGCATTGTACCCGTCTATAGCCACTTCTTCTGGGGACGCAAGGCTGTCTTTATCCTCCAGAATCTTACTTCTGTTCATATCTGCTTTGTTGAAAAAATCGGTATCGGTAGGGCCGGGAAGCAATGCCGTTACAGTAATTCCCGTATCTTTCAGCTCTTCACGAATGGCTTCAGACCAGGACAATACAAACGCTTTTGTACCGTGATAAACCGAATGCCAGGGACCGGGAGCCTTACTCGCCACGGAGGCAAGATTCAGGATTTTCCCCGATCCTTTGGACAAGCGGTCCTTAATAAACAACTTGGTTAATATGATGACTGAAATAATATTTAGATTAACAATGTCTATTTCTCTGTGAATATCAGTATCCTGAAACTTCCCATATACGCCCTGTCCTGCATCGTTCACCAGAATCTCAGGACTGATGGCATTTAATTTCAATTCAGAATACAAAGAGTAGGCTTCATCCTGAAGAAACAGATTTTTCGAAATACTGATGACATTAACGCCATAATCTTTAAATTCAACGGCCTTACGCTGGAGTTCCTCATGATTTCTGGCAACAATCACAAGATCATAACCGTTTTTGGCAAACTGTTTTGCCAGTTCATATCCTATTCCGCTTGTAGCTCCTGTAATAAGGGCATATTGGTGTTTGCGTTCCATATTTTATTATTTTAAAATTAAAAACTGATTCATCTCACTTTTAAAACATCCCAGGATGAATTCTGTATAATACAGCTGTGCGTTCAGGGCCTGGGTTTTGGGGTGGAGCTCCAGTTTTTTGGAGAGAACGATCTCTCCTTTGTAGGAAAAAGAAAAATAAGCGTAAATTTTATAGGATGAATTTCTGATGGGTGTGCAGTATCCTGTTGTAGCGATGGACCAGTCGGAATCAAACAGCTTTGCTACATTAAGCGCCATGGTTTCCGCTATATGTTCTGATACACAGTCGCACTCCTCAGCTTCGGCACGGTCTACATTCAGAAGCTTTACTTTCTCCGGGAGGGTATACGCTGTGATTCCTCCTTTATAGAACAGTGAAGCATTCGGCATCTGCGAAAAAGAGAGCTGCAGACATCCTGAAGTAACACTCTCAGCTATTGATACGGTCTCATCTGCCGTCATCAGTGACTGGCTTATATATTCCAGAAGGTTTTTTTGAAATTCCATGACATTCTATTTAGTAAGTTAGTGTGGTGTGAAAGGACAGTCTTTATATCTGTGAATTCCGTTCTGTTTCCAGATCCCAGACCCTGTGTTCAGCAATTGCTTTTATAAACATATCCGGAGAATTTTCATTCTGCCAGATGATGCCTCTGTCTTCATGTTTTTTTGCAGATACATTACTGTTACTGTAAAGAGATTCTGTTCCTTCTCCAAAGCAGATTGCTTTACAATGTTTGTACGCTTCGTTGATAAAATTCAGAACAATATTTCTGTTTTCAGGAGTCATCAGCTCTTTTGCTGACTCTTCTCCTGCGCTGATGTAAAGGGCATCAAAACATACACTGGCCGTACTGGTAAGGGAGTGCTTAGGAGTAAGGGATGACCCGTCATTGATTTTTACCGGTGCAAGGCTCGGAGCAATAATTTCTACTTTTGCCCCTTCTGACTCCAGCTTTGTTTTAAGATTATTCACGGCTCTTCCATCTGCACCATTAGCCATAATAAAGCCTATTTTTCTGGTTCTGACCGTGTTTTTTACCGTATTTTTCATGCTGAGCGCTTCTGAGATCCTGGTTTTAGGCTCTCTCTCCTCACTCTGCAGCTCTATCATATTACCGTCTGCCGGAACACTCTGATTGGGCCAGTCTAATTTTTTAACTTCAACGCCAAGTTTTTCAGCGACCCTCCACGCAAGAGTCATATCAATAAAAGCAAGCTGTCCTACTACCCTTTCCCTGACTGCCGGCAGGGTAACTTTTGACAGCTCAAAAATAAGCGCCTTCTGAAGATGTGCTTTTTCAGGAACTGACTGGCTATTGTAGAAAAGTTTCGCCTGCGAATAATGATCTACAAAGCTGGAGCTTCTTTCTCTTATTTTTGCTCCTGAAACTCTTTCCTCCTGGGAAGTAAAGCCTCCTTCAGACATCATTGCCTGAAAAGGGCATCCTCCGCCTATGGAATTAGGATCATAACTGGTCTTTCCTTTTACGATCTGCTGTCTCATATGGCCGTCTCTCTGATTATTGTGTACGGTATTAACAGATCTGTTGATCGGGATTTCATGGAAATTAGGCGATCCCAGCCTTGAGAGCTGCGTGTCTGTATAAGAAAATAGTCTTCCCTGCAGCAGCGGGTCATTGGTAAAATCGATGCCGGGAATAATATGCCCCGGATGGAAAGCCACCTGCTCTGTTTCTGCAAAGAAATTATCAGGATTTCTGTTCAGGGTTAAAGTTCCGACAATTTCTACGGGAACCTCTTCTTCGGGAATTATTTTGGTAGGGTCTAAAAGGTCAAAATCAAAATTGTGTTCGTTTTCTTCAGGAACCAGCTGTACACCGAAATCCCATTCTGCAAAATCTCCGTTTTCTATGGCTTCCCAAAGATCTCTTTTATGAAAATCCGGGTCTACTCCTGAGATTCTCTGAGCTTCGTCCCAGGCTACAGAATGAACGCCTAACTTAGGTTTAAAATGAAATTTAACGAAGTGTACTTTGCCTTCTTCATTAATGAATTTGAATGAATGCACCCCAAACCCTTCCATCATTCTCAGGCTTCTCGGAATCGCCCGGTCGCTCATCAGCCACATGATCATATGCATGCTTTCGGGCATCAGTGAAATAAAATCCCAGAAGGTATCATGCGCTGATGCAGCCTGCGGGATTTCATTATCGGGTTCTGGCTTTACAGCGTGAACAAGATCCGGAAATTTAATGGCATCCTGAATAAAAAAGACCGGCATATTATTCGCTACCAGATCATAATTTCCTTCTTCGGTATAAAATTTTACGGCAAAACCTCTTACATCCCTTGCAAGATCGGTGCTTCCTTTACTTCCTGCCACTGTGGAAAATCTTACAAAAACAGGAGTTTCTTTTCCTAATTCTGTTAAAAACTTGGCTTTAGTATATTCTGCGAGGCTTTTGGTAAGCTTAAAAACGCCGTGAGCACCGGACCCCCGTGCGTGTACTACTCTTTCAGGGATTCTTTCATGGTCAAAATGGGTAATTTTTTCTCTGAGGATAAAGTCTTCCAATAAAGAAGGCCCTCTTTCTCCTGCTTTTAAGGAGTCCTGATTATTATTAATTTTCAGTCCTTGGTTGGTGGTCAGTTTTTCATTATCATTGGAAGTACTGTGAGTATCCAGCTGGTCTAACTTTTTATTGTGCGGTGTGTCGTTTTTCATATCATTTATTTTTAGTGTGGTTGGTATTAAAAAGTCAAACAAAATGATTCACAGGATTATTCGGAGGCATGCCTGTCCTGTTCCAGGGTATTTAGAAGCTTCTTAAGATATTCTTCTTCTTTCACTACTTTATAATAAGCTGTTTTGGCGTACAACGTAAAAGAAGGATTCTCAACCTGTATCTCAGTATCCATATCTTTAACGTTGATGGAGCTTTCACTATGATATTCCCGGATATGAAGGATATATTCTTCAATATAGGTATCAATTACCTTTTTCAGGATTTCACACTTTGCGTTGATTTTGATCTTTTCGAGCGATTTGATCAGAAACGCGGTAACTCCATAAGAATTGATAACACTGGGGAATAAAGATTCATTCTCTATCACATTATTTTTATCATTCAGCGCGGAATGCCTCAAAGTGTCATTTTCAAATATCATATCCGTAAGGTTATTAGTTATCCGTAATTTTTAAATATTTCTCAAAATAATGGAGGTCTTCTTTATCTTTAATTGAAAGGTAAAACATCACCTGTTCAGGTTCCTTCAGGCCAATGCTGCTTAACCCGTCAAAATGGGCGATCAATGCCTGAATGTTTTCAATCTGTATGTCTTTTAGGATCACAAATAATAAAAAAACATTGTCTTTTATTTCTTTTGCATAGATGGCTGCTCCGTCTTCAAACCAATCTCCTTTGTTCTGAATTTTCACAAAATCTTTGTGTTTCAGGGTCTTTACTATTTTCTGACAATCCATATATTGAGTATTCCGGTTAAAAATAAGCCACATAGACTAAGCGCTATATGGCTTATGGTGTATTAATCTTCCTGTTCAGCATCAAAATTGATAGAAGTTTCAGCTATTTCGGTAAGCTGATAATCGGTATCTTCTTCTTCCTGAAGTGTTTTTTCGAGGAGGTCTGCGGCTTTATCATGTCCCATGGTAATGGCAAGCTGTGCCAGTCCTCCATACGTAGCAATTTCATAATGCTCTACTTTCTGGGCGGCAATAATAAGCGCTGCATCTCTTGTCATAGAGCCTTCTTCTGTGGATTTGATGACTTCCTCCCCTTCTTTGATGATTCCTTTGATCGCTTCACATTCTTTTTTTTCAGGTTCTTCGTCTATGAGCTTAAAGACTTTTTCCAGCCTGCTTACATGCTTTTTGGTCTGCAGCTGATGGTCTTCAAAGGCCTCTTTAAGTTCTTCTGTGGTAGCTGCTTCCTGCATTTTTTCCAAGGCATCAATAATTGCATTTTCTGCGAAGTAGATGTCTTTAAGGGCGCTTACAAAGAATTTGTGAAGTGGTGAGGTTTTCATATCATCCTTTTCAACGGATGCATTTCCTACCGTCATTGTTTTTTTTGCTGTAGCAGCCGATGTTGCGGTACTGCTTTCTGATGTTTTATTAGCCATGATGTGAAGTGGTGTTTAGGGATTTTTATTTGAAAAGACTGCCCCTTTATACGGGATAAAAAGGCAGTCATGGAAAAAGAATTATGAATTACGTCTGCCTCCGAACCCGGATCTTCCTGAAGATCTTCCGCCTCCGTGAGAAGCCTGTCCGCCCATTCTTGCAATTCTGGTACGTTCAGTTTTACTCATTGCTGCGAAACCCCTTCTTGACGAACCTGATCCTGAACTGGAGCCACGACCTGAACCGCCGTTATTTCCACCTGATCTGGAGTTTGAACTTCCTCCTCTTCCTGATCCTGATCCCGAATTGGAACCTGATCCTGAGGATCTTCTTCCGCCTCCATGAGAGGCCTGCCCGCCCATTCTTGCGATTCTGGTACGTTCAGCTTTGCTCATGGATGCGAAACCTCTTCTTGAAGTTCCGTCGCCTGAACCTGATGACGATCTGCCTCTTCCGCCTGATCTGGATCCGGAACCGGAACGGCTTCGTGATCCGCCTCTACCGGAAGTAAATCTTCCCTGGCTGTCACGCTGCTGGTTTCCGCCTCTTGAACCCCTTCTGCCGCGGCCTCTGTCATCGTTACCATCTTCATCGTCGTCATAATCATTATCATAGTCTTCATCATCGTAGTCTTCGTCATCATCATAATCATCATCGTAATCTTCGCCGTCATCGTCATAATCTTCATCAAAATAATCTTCATATTCTGAAAAATCATCGTCATAATCTTCATCTTGCGATGCATCATTATAACCGTGATCATACCCTAGCTGGTAGATTTCCTCAAGGTTGCTGTTGGATGAATTACCTCTTGAACTGCGATTTCTTGAATTTCTGGTGTTCATAACTGAATTTTTTTTATTAATATTTAGTGATATATTGCAGCCCGTGACTAGTATTAGACGGCAATCGTTTTGTGTCTGATAATTTACACTGAATAAGCCTTAGCTTTTTTGTAACCTCTGATAAATGAGGCCTTTAGAATTGTACTGAAAATTGATATTCCAAATGTACGACTGAATAACTCACTTTTTTATGACCTTGGTCATATTGGTCAATATTAATATAAAATTTTTCTGTTTTCTATTTTAATTTCCCCTTCCTTCTCCATCTTTTTCAGGGATCTTATAACAGTTTCTACCCGCATTCCCACAAGATTGGCAATCTGCTGGCGGGTAAGTTCTACCGGAAAACAATGCTGGCAGTCACCATCATGATAGCTTTTAAGATAGTCTAAAAGCCCTTTTAACCGGTTAACAGGGTTTTGAGACGCCATAGCCTGCATCATCACGACTTTAAAATATAATCTTTGTGAAAGACAGGCATTCATGGAAAGAGAAACGTCAGGATGTTTTGTGATCATCTCCAGAAAACCGGCTTTAGGTACCCGGATAATTTCTGAAGGCTCAAGGCATACCGCATTCATGGGATATGTTTTTTCAAGAAAAAGCAGGGAATCTCCAAAGCTCTGGTTTTTTCCAAGGATGTTATGAATAAATTCTTTTCCTTCTTCATCAAAAGTATTAAGCTTTATTTTTCCCTGAGCTATCTGAAAGTAATATTGTGCATGATCCCCTTCTTTAAAAACCGTTTCCTTGGCTTTATATATTTTGTTTTCTCCTCCAAATGAACGTAGCATATTTTCATCAATATTCATGCAGCTTATTGTTTTCATAGTTTTCTTTCTAAAATATTAAAATCGTAAAATATATTAAGGTTTGTCTGACAAACTCATGCTAATAAAGTATTTTTCGATCTTTGATTCTGAGCATTTTATCTCTTTCCATATGTTTAATGGTTCTTATGGCAGTTTCTACACAAAGGCCGGTAAGGCTGGCCATCTGCTGCCTCGTGAAAGGAATAAGAAAGGAATAAGGACTCCCGTCTTCCTGAAAACTTTTAAAATAATCCATCAGACCTTTTAACCTTACCGCAGGATTCTGCGAAGACAGATTCTGCATCATGATGAATTTGTAATACAGCCGCTGGGAAAGAAAACTGCTGATATCCAGATATAATTTAGGAAATTTATCCAGCAATTTCAGAAATGCGGATTTATGAAGCTTTAATACGGTACATTCCGTAAGAGCTTCAGCATTCATAGGATAAGGTTTGCCGATAAGAAGAATAGATTCTCCACAGCTTTCTCCGTCTGAAAGTATATTGTGTATAAATTCCTTACCTTCTTCATTATAGTTGTTGAGCTTTACCTCTCCTTTAATGATCTGGTAATAGTAATTCGGGCTGTCTCCCTCACAGAACAGAAGTTCCGAGGGTTTGTAATGCTTTGTTTCTGCTCCCGCTGAATGCAAAATTTCTTCATTAATAACCATAGTAGTTCTTTTTAGATGTTCACTTGTTTCTTATCCTCTTAGTAATGCATTGGGAAGTTGGGTTAGGTTATGAATGCAAATATCAAACCTTAATGATTATTTATAAAGTTAAATTAAGTTAAAATACCTATAACAATCTCAACGTTTTGGATTTATTATTGAATAATTATGAATAATAATAAAACAATTATTATTTTTATTAAAACAATAACAATATACCCCTTGCGGATAAAATGAAGGGATAAAATGCAAAGGGTAAGAACCCGCCTTCAAGAAAACGGGTTCCTATCAATCTATGAGGGCAAAAAAACTACTTTCCTTTTGTCTTTACAGTATCCATACGGTTTGTGGAAGCACTGTCTGCTCTTCCCACTGTGTCGGAGGGCATTGGCGTGGGTGCTGTAACAACAGTATCGGATGGTATGGTATCTGTGATTACACTGTCTGAAGTGGTGGTATTAACTTTAGTTTCTTTCCTGCAGCTCAGGACGATTAATCCTAAAAACATTAATGAGATGGCGAATTTCATAATATTAAATTTTGTGTTGTGTCTGTCAAAAGTAGTTTATTATGAATCGTTTTCTTATGATTTAAGTCATAATCATTTATTTTTACTTATTTCGCAAACCGTTTGGTCCCCGCGACGCAAAGAATAACTCCTACAGTAATTCCCAGCATTCCCATGCTTACCGGTTCATGAAGGAAATAAGCAGCCAAAGCCAGTCCGAAAAACGGCTGTAATAACTGAAGCTGGCCTACTGTGGTAATTCCACCCTGGGCAAGTCCTTTATACCAGAAGATAAATCCAATGAACATACTGAACAGGGAAATATAAGCAAGCCCGAACCATCCGCGGAAGCTTACCGTTTCTATATGTTCAGGAAAGTAAATAAAAAATAACGGAATCATCACAGGCAGCGCCAGTACCAATGCCCATGAGATCACCTGCCATCCGCCTAACGTTTTTGAAAGCCTGGCTCCTTCTGCATATCCGAGACCGCATAAAATAACAGCCAGAAGCATCAGAATATCACCGACAGGCGACGCAGAAATTCCCTGAGAAACGGCATAACCTATCACTAAAAGACTTCCTATCACAGAAAACAGCCAGAATACGGGATGAGGCCTCTCTCCTCCGCGAAGCACTCCAAATATCGCTGTGGCCATAGGGAGCATCCCCAGAAATACAATGGAATGCGCAGAGCTGACATACTGAAGAGCTAAAGCGGAAAGCAAAGGAAAGCCAATCACACAGCCCAATGAGACCAGCAATAAAGGAAAAATCTGCTTTTTATCCGGA
The DNA here is from genome assembly GCF_001295265.1 of Chryseobacterium indologenes. GTDB lineage: Bacteria > Bacteroidota > Bacteroidia > Flavobacteriales > Weeksellaceae > Chryseobacterium > Chryseobacterium indologenes_A. The sequence goes on from NZ_LJOD01000007.1 coordinate 146,343, forward strand.
CGTTTTTCTCTATAGATCAGCAGTACAGAAAGTGCCAGAATTCCTGCAATGCCTGCACGGGCTATTGTTGCAAATATCGGACTCATTTCCATAACAGCCAGTTTGGTAGCAGGCATAGACCCGCTGAACAGCAAAACTCCTATAAAGCCATTGATCCAACCGTTAATGCTTTCATTTTTTGATATCATATTGCTCATGATTGTATTCTTTATTTAACAATTCAAAATTAAACAGTCAAAATAAATAAACACAGTATCAGTTTTGTATATTTGTATGAACACAGTTACATCAATGAGCAAAGAATTTTTATACACGGAAATTGCAGACAGAATAGCTGCACAGATCAGGAAAGGGGTATTGAAGACGGGTGACAAACTGCCATCCGTACGAATGTTATGCAAAGAACATCAGGTAAGCATGAACACAGCCAAACGTGTTTTTCTGGAACTGGAATCGCAGTCTCTGGTAGAATCAAAACCACAGTCAGGATATTTTGTAAGCCAACTGATGTCCATAAAACTTCCCCTTCCCGAAGTAAGCCGTCCTTCTTTAATCGCCAATAATGACGAGCCTGATGAGCTTATCAGCAGGGTCTATGAAAATATGGGCAGAAAAGGGATTACTTTCTTTTCCATAGGAATTCCTTCGGGAGACCTTTTACCTCAGGCCAAACTTAAAAAAGAAATTATTAATGCCACCCGTGAATTAAAAGACGGCGGAACTGAATATGAAGAGCTTCAGGGGAACTTAAAGCTGCGCAGAATGATTGCCATACGCTCCCTTCAATGGGGTGGAAGTTTTAATGAAAATGATCTGGTTACCACCAACGGAGGAATGAATGCCCTATCATTCTGCCTGATGGCTTTGGGGAAACCAGGAGATACAATTGCTATTGAAAGCCCCTGCTATCCCGGTATTCTTCAGCTGGCCAACGGTCTCGGCTTAAAGGTCCTTGAGCTTCCTACCCATCCTACAACCGGAATTGAAATTGAAGCGCTGAAAAAAGTGATCCCACAAATCAATCTGTGCCTGCTGATCCCCAATTTCAATTCTCCGTTGGGCAGCTGTATGCCGGACGAAAATAAGAAAGAGATTGTTAAGCTCCTGTCAGAAAATGGCATCCCTCTGATTGAAGACGATGTATATGGTGACCTGTATTTTGGTGCCAGCCGTCCGAAATGCTGTAAATCTTTTGACAGGGACGGAAATGTTCTGTACTGCAGCTCTATTTCAAAAACACTGGCTCCGGGATATCGTGTAGGATGGATTGCTCCCGGCAGGTATAAAGACAAAATTCTAAAGCTAAAACTTCTGCATTCTACCTCATCTATTTCCATTGTGAACGAAGCTGTGGCTAATTTCCTTAAATCCGGCCGGTATGAAAAACACCTTCAGCAGATGCGGAAATCCCTTCAGAATAACTATCAGAACTACGTTCAGACCATTGCAGAATCTTTCCCCGAAGGAACAAAAACAAGCCGTCCGCAGGGAGGACTTTCCCTGTGGGTAGAATTTGATAAAAAAATCCGTACTACCGAATTGTATGATTTAGCGATCAAACAGAACATAAGTATTGCTCCCGGAAGAATGTTTACTCTTCAGGACCAGTTTCAGAACTGCATGCGCCTGTGTATCGGGCTTCCCTGGTCTGATGAAACCCGTTTACAATTGCAGCAGGTAGGCAGTCTTGCCAAAAAGATCTGATTATTTATCCGGGACGAAATTTTTTCTTGCCAGCTCTTTTCTTACACGGCTCAGACTTTCAGGCGTGATTCCCAGGTAAGAAGCAATCATCCACTGCGGAACCCTCAACAGCAGATCAGGGTACATTTTAATGAATTTCATATACCTTTCTTCTGCTGTTTCGCCCAGAAGGGAATTGATTCTGTTCTGAAGGCTCCGGATATGTTTCTGAAGCAGAAAATCACTCCTTTCAATACTGTTTGGAAACTGTTCAACAAGTTTATTAAAGAAATCAGGATGCAGAAACAGAACTTCCGAATCCTCAACAGCTTCTATATAATAAATAGATTTTTCGTTAAAATAGAGACTGCTCCGGTCAGAAATCAGCCAGCTTTCAGGAGCAAACTGTATAATGTGTTCTTTTCCGTTTTTATCAATGGAATACATTTTTATAAGCCCTTTTTCAACAAAGAATATATGCCGGCAGATCTCACCATATTGTAAAAGAAACTGGTTTTTGGGAATTTTCTTTACTTCGTAGTGCAGGCTGCACGTGTTCACTTTTTCAATGGGAACATTTAATACTTTAGCTAGATAATTATTAATATTCTTCATTATGCAATCTGGCTTATAGAGATATCTTCATGTGAAGCTGTATTTACTACTTTTCCGTTTTCTATTACGATAAGCTGCGGGCTTTCATGCCTGATGCCGAAATCTTCAGATATTTTATTAGAGATGGATCTGTACGTCAGCAAATCTAAGTAATATAAATCCAGTTCATAATCCAAATTATCTATATCTCTTTCAAAATTTTTCAATACTGTTTTACTTATAAAACAACGTGTTGAATGTTTAAAAATAGCAACTCTATGATGATAGGAATTCTCTATGGCTTTCGCAAGATCTTCTTCAGTTTCTATTTTCTTCCAGAAGGATTTACGTTCAGGGTTGTTTTCTTTTCCTCCGAATATTTTATCAAAAAAACTCATACATTAAATTGTTTAAGGTGGTGATTCAGATGCTTATATTCTAAAAATCCCCAGTCTTTTTCAGTCATTTTACCGAATAACCTGTGCCCTTCCGGAAGATCTCCGTTTACAGAAACTTCCCGAAACTTCTTTAGTGTATTCAGCAGATTGGTTTTGGATTCATCAAAATCACATTCAAAATTAATGATTAGTTTTTGAAAAGTCGGCATATTTTGGGGAATTCCATTATTAAAAATCCACATTTCCCATTTCGTTATGACTCCTATTGCTTCAAAAAACGGATGAATGGCAGGAAGTTCAATTTTTCTTAAAGGTACCTGAAGAACAAGATCGCAGTGCCTAAGCATCTGGCATACATTCATCTTTCCCCATTTTGCAGGGGAATTTTCTGTTAGAAGGGAAATTCTTTCTATGATTTCCTTAAAATGAGCAGGATTATGAAGACTTTTCTTTACCAACCTTTTTCCTTCTTCAGATTTTCAATATGAGCATAATGATGGTTGCAATGCCATACATAAAAAGCAAGATAATGCCTGAGGTTATAATCTTTGTTCTGTTCCGGATGATGAAAAGTTCTTTCAAATTGTTTATTGGTAAGGGTATTCAACAGAACGGTCCAGCGCTGATGGGTTCCTTTAATCATTCTCATGGCGGGTTTTACCGGCATGTGTACGCTGTCCTTAAGCTCTGCCCATTTGGCTTCATCATAGGGCTTGATGACAGGGTTTTCTTCTGTAAGAGCCAGCTTGAAACGGATAAAGCTGTTGATATGGCTGTCGGCAATATGGTTAACCAGCTGTCTTACCGTCCATCCTCCTTCCCTGTAAGGAGTATCTAACTGATCATCTGTAAAGTTTTCAATTAAATCTTTTAATTTTCTGGGAAAGTTTTTAATGACTCTGATATGTTCATCCAGCCTGGTATCACAGATGTTCTCCGGCTGCTGGAACGGACCGATGGGAAATTTCTTTTGCTCTAAACTGCTCATTATATTTATTTTTTAAATTTATATTGCCGATTTGTCCGATAATTCCGTTTTGGACAGTTTTTTGAGTAAATTTATCAAAAATTCGAGAAATCTAAATATGAAAAAAGCGTTAATAATCGTAGATGTACAGAATGATTTCTGTGAAGGGGGTTCACTTGCTGTTCCGGGAGCTAATGAAATCATTCCTTATATCAACCTTTTAATGGAGGAAAATGAATATGACCAGATAGTTCTTACCCAGGACTGGCATCCTGCCAATCATAAAAGTTTTGCCAGCAACAACGGCAGAAAAGTAGGAGAAAGCATCATCCTGAATTCAATTCCGCAGTTTATGTGGCCCGATCACTGTGTTCAGGGGACTTTTGGAGCAGAATTCCACAAAGATCTCAACAGAGATAAAGTAACCCATATTATCCAGAAAGGAAAAAATATTGAAATAGACAGCTACAGCGGCTTTCAGGATAACAACCACTTCATGAAAACCGGTCTTGATGATTTTCTGAAATACCATGATATTCAGCTGGTGGAAATTGTAGGTTTAGCCTTGGATTATTGTGTAAAATACACCTGTCTCGATGCTGTGGCGGCCGGTTATGTTACATGCCTTCACTTCAACGGAACCAGAGCCGTTAATGTAAAACCTGATAATGGCAAAGATGCGATCTACGAGATGATTCAGAAGGGGGTTACCGTGTTGGGATAAATGATAGGTAATGAGTACTATTCTGAACTGTTATTAAAAATAAGAAAGACCGTAGAAAAAATCTGCGGTCTTTTTATCTGGTACACCTTAATATATAGCTATTAAAGCATTTTAAGGTTGTTTACTTCCTGTTCTGTAAGGATTCTCCAGTGTCCTCTCTTGATATTCTTCTTCGTCATTCCGGCAAACATTACTCTGTCTAAAGCTTCTACTTCATACCCAAGCCTTTGGAAAATTCTTCTGATAACCCTGTTCCATCCGATATGGATCTCGATTCCTATTTCATTTTTCGGTTTCCCTTCAATGAATGAAATCTGATCTACTACCGCTACTCCTTCATCAAGACGAATTCCCTCTGCAATCAGTTTCATATCTTCATGCGTGAGTTTCTTATCTAATGTTACGTGATAGATCTTTTTGGCATCAAAAGACGGGTGGGTAAGCTTCTTCGTCATATGTCCGTCATTGGTTAAAAGAATAACTCCCGTTGTGGAACGGTCAAGCCTTCCTACCGGGAACAGACGGTATGGCGATGCATTGGCAACAAGATCCATTACGGTTTTTCTTGCTTTATCATCTTTTGTTGTAGAAATATATCCTTTAGGTTTGTTCAGAAGCACATATACGGGTTTTTCAGGAGTAATACTCTGCCCGTCGAAAACCACTTTATCTGTTTTCTGAACCTGGTATCCCATTTCCGTTACTACTTTTCCGTTTACCTCCACAAGCCCCTGCGTAATCAGTTCATCAGCCTCTCTTCTGCTGCAGATTCCTGAATTGGCAATATACTTATTAAGACGAATGGTATCTTTATGTACGTCTTTTTCAATTTTGCTTAACCTTCTTTTCTGTACGAAAGATTTGGCTCTGTCATCATTCCTGTCCTCTCCGCTAGACGGTCTTCTGCCGTATTTCAGACTGCCTCTTTCATACTTGTCTCTTGTATCAAAATTCTTTCCGCCTCTTTTTGGGGATGATTTACCGAAAGATCTTTTCTCACGGCCTTCGCTGGCATTGGTGATATAAGGCTTACGTTCAGATTTCGAACCGTGATCTTCGTCTCTGCCGTCAAAACCGCCTTCACTTCTGAAAGGGGTTTTATTGAACTTGGAATTAGTGCCTTTATGCTCAAAATTTCTTTCACCTGCCTTAGGAAAAGGTTTTTTAAAAGATTTTGATCCTGAAGAATTTCCAGATCTGGAAGCACGAGAATCATCAGAACTTTTTCTTGTTGAAATTCTTGGTCTCTTTGGTCTGTCTGAATTATTATTATCTCTGCTCATTCTAAAAATTTCTGCAAAGATAGTAATTTAGTTACGAGTTAAAAATTAAGAATCATAACTTTGCAATATAGTTTTAATTTAATTTTATAGAAAAGCGGCTCATGATAACACTATTAGATCATAATTTTTCCCAGCTCAACGATTTCCTGCACGAAAAAACATTCAGTAAGATTTTTATTCTTGCAGATGAAAATACACATGAGTACTGCCTACCGGTATTGTTAGGAAATATGGAGACAGATCTTGGATTTGAAATCCTGGAAATTGAAGCGGGTGAGGAAATGAAAAACATTCAGACGGCCAACCAGCTTTGGGAGATCCTGACAGAAATGCAGGCTGACCGAAAAGCGCTGGTAATTAACCTTGGCGGCGGAGTAATCACCGATATGGGCGGGTTTGTTGCTTCTACTTATAAAAGAGGTATTCAGTTTATTAATATCCCCACTACCCTTTTATCCATGTGTGATGCTTCCATTGGCGGGAAAACCGGTATAGATCTGATGCACTATAAAAATATGGTGGGGACGTTTGCATTTCCGGAACAGATCTTTGTTTATCCCCAATTTTTACAAACCCTTCCTTTTAAAGAACTGAGAAGCGGATTTGCCGAAATGCTGAAGCACGGATTAATTGCTGATAAAATGCATTGGGAGCAGCTTATCCAGATCCACAAACTGGATATAGAGGCTTTGGTTCCGCATATCCAGACATCTATGGATATTAAACAGGAGGTAGTGGAAAAAGATTTTCATGAGAAAAATATCAGAAAAACACTGAACTTCGGCCATACTATTGGTCATGCTGTTGAAAGCCTGTGCCTGAATCAGGGTAATCCTATCCTTCACGGAGAAGCAGTAGCTATGGGAATGATCTCCGAGGCACATCTCTCCTATCTCGAAGGTCTAATCTCTGAAGAAGATGCACAAGCCATTATTGAGAATATCCAGCGCTATTATCCTTATATGGATATCAGTGACTTCACCGATGAAGATATTACGGAGCTTTTGCTTAATGACAAGAAGAATTCGGATAGTAAAATCAACTTTTCCCTGCTTACCGGAATCGGCTCATGTACTTACGACCACCAGTGCAGCCAGAAAAATATTTTAAAATCACTGCATTTTTATAGAAATCTGAATAATGCTTAACTCTTTTTAGAATGATCATTGTTCTTTTTATTCATTTTATTGCAGAATATTAATTTAGATCATTTCTAAACAATTGTTTAAATAAACACACAACAAACTTTAAATCAACAACATAAAATAAAAACTGTTTGCATTACAAGCAGTTTTTTTAATGACTTTCATCATGAAAAATATTTTTGGCAAGCAATTTGAAAGATACTCTGCGTCAAACGGAGTAGTAAACGGTTGACAGTAGTAAAATTTAAAATTAGAAATAGTAAAATACTAAAAAATTAAAGTTATGAAAAAGTTAATTTTAGGATTAGCAGTAACTGCAGGATCATTAGCACTCGCTCAGACCACTTCATCTTCTAACCCGGTTACATTTGGGGTAAAAGGAGGTATGAACGTTTCTTCACTTTCAAAGACTGAAGGTTTAGATGACCAAAAATCTAAAATCGGATTCAATGCAGGTGCATTTGCTAATATCCCAATCGCGAGCTCATTCAGCATCCAGCCTGAGGTATTATACTCGCAATATGGTGAAAAGTCTGATTACAGAGTAGGTAACACAAAATTCTCTAACTCTACTAAATTAGACTATATTACAGTACCTGTAATGTTCCAGTATAACGCACTTCCAAACCTTTATTTAGAAGCGGGTCCGGAATTCGGATTTATGGTAAGCGCTAAAAACAAATTCAAAAACGAATCTACAGGACAGTCTTCTACAACAGACAACTATAAAGATAACTTAAGTACTTTTAACTTGGGGATCGGTATTGGTGCTGGATACTATTTTACACAAAACTTAGGTCTTACAGCAAGATATATCGCTGGGGTAACTGATGTTGTAAAAAATAACTCCGGAGACGCTATTAGAAACAATGTATTCCAAGTAGGTTTAGCTTATAAATTCAAATAATAAGCTTAACATTCATACAAATAACAAATTTTTATATTCAATAGAAAGACCGGACTGTTTTTAGTCCGGCTTTTTTGTGATTATCATTCATGTTTATAAGACTTTAGTATCTTAATTAATTTATCCCTGATTTTTTCACAAGCTCCTACTTTGGCAAGAAGTTTGCCTATAAAAGATCAGCTGTGAAATGTAATGAATGCGGGAATTTCACAGATACATTTTCACTTTTAACAAATTTTGATTTCAATAGAAAAGGTCAGGTTTATAGTATTTAAATCTGACCTTTTCATTTCTACATGACTTTTATCAGTTCCTCTATTTTGGTAAGACATTTGCTGCAAAATGGTAAACAAGTATTCAAAATTAAAAATCATGAAAAAACTATTTTTAGGACTAGCTCTTGTGGGAAGCCTTTTCACTTACGCTCAGGAAAAAGGAAAATCAACATCTCCTGTTACTTTTGGCGTTAAAGCCGGACTTAGCGCCGCTACTTTAACTAAAGCTGACAACTATGACAATGACCAGAAGCTGAAAGCGGGAGTCTATGCAGGGGTATTCGCTAATATTCCTATTGCTGAAAAATTCAGTATCCAGCCTGAACTTCTTTTCAGCCAGCTAGGTTCAAAAACTGAAGACAGCTATACTTATTATTCAGACAATTACAGATTCAAGCAGGAATATGACTATAAATTAAACTTAAATTATATAACAATGCCTGTAATGGTACAGTATAACATCCTTCCTCAGCTTTATGTAGAAGCAGGTCCGGAATTCGGATTATTATTAGGTGGAAAATCAAAAGGAGACAGAACATTAACCGAAACTACGGGTAATACCACCACAACAAAAACAGAAAAGTTCTCCAATAAAATCCCTACAGAACTTTATAATAAGTTCAATTTCGGAATCGGAATTGGTGCAGGGTATTATTTCACTGATAATTTTGGAGTTACAGCCAGATTTACAGCTGGAGTTACTGATATATTCAAAGAAAATTCAGGAGACGCTATCAGAAACAATGCATTCCAGGTAGGAGTAGTTTATAAATTCAAATAAGATTATCTATATTTTCAAAAAAATGCCGGGTTTCTGAGAAGCCCGGCATTTTTAATTCACAACATTTAGCAACGATCATTCATTACGGGAATCCGTAAGGAAGCCTGCCTTAAGCGTCTTAGATTTGAATATAAAATAAAACGATGGACGCAGGAAAAAGAACAATTAACGACATTTTTAACGGGAACAGGGTTCTGGAAGTTCCCTTTTTTCAAAGAGCCTATGTTTGGGGAGAAGAGCAATGGGAAAGACTTTTAGAAGACATGGAAAATATAAGCTTTGCGAATAAGCCTTATTTTCTAGGTTCCGTCATATTAAAGCAGCAGCCCACAGCAACAGGGAGCAGAGTCGGAGATAAAAGAACTCTCATTGACGGACAACAGCGTCTCACAACCTTATCCATATTTTTCAAAGTACTTTCGTTATATACGGGTGATGATTATGAGTACAACAGAATGTTTAAGCTGAGAGATCTAATTGCCATACAGCATAATCACAATGATATTGATGCTTATGAGCAAGTAATGAATCTGAAAGAATTGAAAGACCTGAAGGGAACGGATAATATCACAAAAGCATATCTCTATTTTAAAGAGAATATGAATGCGGACAAACTGGATATTAACAATATTCTCTCGAAAATTTTATTTGTGGGTATTGATCTGGATGAAAATGAAGATGAACAACAGATTTTTGACACCATCAATTCACTGGGCGTTAAACTGACCACTGCTGAACTGCTGAAAAATTATTTTTTTAACAGAGATGAAATTTCAGCCTATCATACTTACTGGAAAAATATTTTTGAAAAGGATGATGAAGCCAAGAACTATTGGGATAAAGAAATTACAACCGGAAGGTCAAAAAGAACATTCATTGACCTGTTTTTCTTTTCTTATCTTCAGATTAAAATTCAGGACAAAACGCTTAATGTAAAAACTGAAGACAAAATAGAATTTTCAAAAGTTGAGCATTTGTTTGAATCCTATAAAAGCTTTATCAAAAATTATCTGAACAATGACAAAAAAAACTATACTTGCCGAAATAAAAGACTATGCATTAATCTTTCAGGAAAACTTTGATTTCGATATTATAGAAAATGAACTTACCAACGAATCCGGAATAGAAAGAATTAATGCAATTATTTTTGGACTGGATACTTCTACCCTGATTCCTTATGTACTCTACATTCTTAAAAATGTTACAAAAGATAACGAAAGGAATGAATTATTTGATTTCCTTGAAACTTTCATTATGCGAAGAATGGCTGTTCATGCTACCACCAAGAATTATAATCAGCTTTTTACAGACAGACTGATCAATCATGAAATCCTATCTAAAAAACAGTTTCTGGAATTTCTGGAAGGTCAGGCTGATAAAGTTAACTTCCTGCCTTCAGATAAAGAGCTTAAAGACGGTTTCAGAAATTCTTACCTCATCAACAAGCAATCTGCAGGAATTTTATATTTCATCGAATCTAAAATACGTAACAGAAGTTTACAGTCTACACAGCTTCTGGGAATCAGCAAATACAGCCTGGAACATCTTATGCCTAAAAAATGGGAAAATCATTGGGGTAAACTAACCAGCCAGGAAGATAAAATGAAGCGCAACAGAAAGTTGCTGACTTTAGGAAATCTGACCATCATTACACAAAATCTAAACTCAGCCATCCGGGATGCTAACTGGAATGTTAAAAGAAAAGGAAAAGGAGATAAACAGGGGTTAAATACATATTCAGCCGGACTTGAAACCATAAGCCGGTATCTGATTCTGGATCAGTGGAATGAACAGACTATTGAAGAAAGAGCACAATTTCTGTATGAAAAAGCAAAGAAAATATGGTCTATCTGATAAAAACTATAATCTGTTTCAGATGTGACACTGTATATAAATTAATTAAAATCCTGTTGTTAGGAATCAATGCCGGAAAAGTTCCGGCATTTTTATTGGCAGAATTTCTTCATTAAAATAAACCAAGCGAATGCTTTTGAAAGCAGAAAATTCTTCAAAAAAAACTGGTTACGGCCATCAATATTTTATAAAAACGAAAGAAAAAATCACAAAAACCCACATCCAAAATCACCGCCAAAGGCCTACAGATAAGGATTTTCAAAGTTTGGCAAGGCTTTTGCAAATTACATGAAGTCTGATTGAAAAATCAGATAAGAAGTAAAGTAGTAAAATAAAAAAATAAAATTATGAAGAAGTTATTTCTAGGGCTGGCAGCCGCTGCTGGCACTCTGACTTTTGCGCAGGAAACAAAAACTGTAACTCAGGAACCCATCAAAAAGGAAACACAACCCATCAGATTCGGGATCAAGGCAGGAGGAAACTCAGCTCAGTTCAGCCAGCAAAGCTTTGGTTTGAACAGCCAGAAACTAGGCTTTCATGCAGGAGCATTTGTTAATATTCCCATTTCAAAGCAATTCAGCTTCCAGCCAGAGGTTTTGTATAACCAGATGGGGGCAAGGGATGTAGCTTATTCTACAGAAGAAACGGCAGGAGCCACTACGGTAAAAACCAAAGGACAGGATAAATTAACGATGAATTATATTTCCGTTCCGCTAATGGTTCAGATGAGGCCTACTGATAAGTTCTATGTAGAAGCTGGGCCGGAATTCAGCTATTTTATCAACGGTAAGAACAAAGGTGAAGCTACTGTAGCCAGTACTACAGGAGGAATTACCACCACTCAGACACAGTCTCATTCTGAAGACCTTAATAAGGATAATATCAACAGATTCAATTTCGGTTTAGGACTAGGTTTAGGATATGATATTACTTCCAATATCGGAATTAATGCAAGATACGTAAACAGTCTTACCAAGATTGATAAAAGTGTACCCGCTGCTGAAAATAACAACAGAGTTTTCCAGTTAGGACTAAACTACAAATTCTAAAAGAAAGAAAACCAATTTTTTAACCCAATAGCAAAGGCCTGATTTAACATGTTAAATCAGGCCTTTCATTCTATTTAAAGTAAATTATTAATTAAATAATTCTACCTCCTCTCCTTTTCCTACCGGATATTCTTCCGTAAAGCATCCGAAGCAGTGATTGGAAGATCCTAAGATCTCTTTCAGATTCTCTGTGCTTAAAAATTCTAAAGAATCTACTCCAAGATAGTCTCTGAGCTCTTCTGTAGACATGTTGGCAGAAATCAGATCATCTTTGGACGGTGTATCAATTCCGAGATAGCAAGGTGCAATAATTGGTGGAGAAACACTTCGGAAGTGAATTTCTTTTACCCCTGCATCTTTCAGGATTTTCACCAGTCTTTTGGAAGTTGTTCCCCTTACGATGGAATCATCAATAATAACTACTCTTTTATCCTTAATTTCAGAGATAATCGGGTTTAGCTTAAGATTGACAACTCTTTCTCTCATCTCCTGTGTAGGAACGATAAAGCTTCTTCCGATATACCTGTTTTTAATCAGTACGGGACGGAATGGTATTCCTGAAGCTTTTGAGAAGCCAATTGCTGCAGGAACTCCCGAATCAGGAACTCCTATCACCACATCTGCTTCTACCGGAGCCTGCTCCCAGATCTTCTCACCGGATTTTTCCCTGATCTCATATACATTGATGTTTTCTAATGAAGAGTCAGGTCTTGCAAAATAAATATACTCAAATGAGCATATTCTCTGTTTTCCTTTCTTTTCATCCACCATGTAAGAGTGCAGCTTTCCGGGTTCATTTTCATTGGTGTAAATAATCTCTCCCGGCAGAATATCACGCACATACTGAGCTCCTACAGCATCCAAAGCTACTGATTCGGAAGCTACCACATAAGATTTCTCATCAATGGCACCCAGAACCAAAGGTCTGATTCCGTTGAAATCCCTGAAGGCAAAGAATTTATTTCTCGTCATTCCCACTACGGAATAAGCACCCTCAATCTTTTCCATTGTAGCTTTAATGGCTCCCCGAAGGCCTAAATCAAGGTTCTTCTGAATAAGCCTCAGAATAACTTCAGAATCTGATGTTGCTCTGAAAACCACTCCTTCAGCTTCCAGCTCAGCTTTCAGTTCTTTTGCATTGGTAAGATTCCCGTTATGCGCAATGGAAAGAATAATCTGGTCATATTCGTTTTTCGCAAAGAACGGCTGGAAATTATATTTCTTTTTATCCCCTGCTGTGGTGTATCTCGTATGCCCGATTGCTGAATTCCCCATAAAGGTTTCCGGCTCCTGGATTTCTTTATAAACATCCAAAACCAGCCCTTCATCTTTCATATTGGTGATCTTTCCGTTTTTCAGAACGGAAATACCACACGCTTCCTGCCCCCTGTGCTGAAGGGCAAAAAGACCGAACTGAGACAAAGAGAACGTATCCAGATCATTGTCAGAATACATTCCGAAAATACCGCACTCCTCGTTCGGAGCATCCAGCCTTTCCTCTTCCTGTGTTCTGAAAAGATTGCGCCCGTAGGTCTGGTCTTTAAACTGTTTTAAATATTCATTTTTATGAATGTCTAAACTTTTCATTTCTATTTTTTCTAATTTAGAAGTTAACCGTTAGATACTGAAAATCAGCACAGGTTAACTTCAATGATCATTTTTAAACTACTTTCCCAGTAGGTTTTTCAGTCTGTTATAGATCTCTACATACGCTTCAGTAACTTCTCCAAGATCTCTTCTGAATCTGTCTTTATCCAGTTTCTTCATCGTATCTTTATCCCAAAGTCTGCACGTATCCGGAGAAATTTCATCAGCAAGGATGATCTCGCCGTCAGAAGTCTTCCCTAATTCTATTTTGAAATCCACGAGAATGATGTTCATTTTATCAAAAAGATCGATCAGGATTTCGTTGATATCAGAAGTCAGCTCATACATTTCATCAAGCTCTTCGTAAGTAGCTGCTCCTAAGAAAACAGCATGGTGGTCATTAATAAGCGGATCTCCCAATTCGTCTTTTTTATAGCAGATATCGAAGATGGTTACCGGAGATTTAATGCCTTCTTCAACTCCTAGTCTCTGAGCCATGCTTCCGGCAGAATAATTTCTTACAACCATTTCCAGGGGAATGATGGATACTTTTCTTACCAGCTGTTCTCTTTCGTTTAATTGTTTAATGAAATGAGTTTTAATCCCTTTTTCATTTAAGTATTCAAAAATCAGAGTGGTGATGGCATTGTTCATTTCGCCTTTAAGGTCCACCTGTCCTCTCTTTTGAGCATTAAATGCGGTAGCATCATCCTTAAAACGAACTACTACTTCCTCAGGATTATCGGTTGCAAATACCTGTTTTGCCTTACCTTCGTACAACATTTCTTTCTTTTCCATTTCTAAAAATTCTTATTAGTTAGATTTATTTAAATTATTTTATTAAAATTCCTGTCAATCATTCCGAAACTCAATAATAGACCGATCACATACGCTCCGTTTTGCCTGAAATCAGAGCATACGGATATAAGCCGGAACTTTTTCAGCTTACGGTACTCCTTATCAGCAACCCATGAATTTGGCTGAAGAATAAAATCTCCGGATAAATGTGCCAATATGAGTTGAGTAAAGATCATGCTTACAGTTCCGAGATTTTCTTTCTAAAATATTGATTGGTTTCTACGATCAGCTCGTAGTTGGCGCGTTTCAGCCTCTGGCTTACTGAGGACTGTGATATAGCAAATTTTTTGGCAAGATCTTCCTGCGTAATGTCCTGATTCATGATCATTTCATGAATGATCTCGGCAGTTGCAACGGTCCAGTTATCAAAATCTTTGGTAGACCATTTCAGAAGAATATTAAGATCCCTGTCTACAGATTCGTTGGAGGTTTTTATGGCCACCGTGTGTCCATCGCTTTTCAGATCCTTCAGAAGCCTGCCGGAATGTACGTAGGCAGTACCATTAGATTCAGTAATCTTATCAGACGAAAAACTTTCCTCTCCAATGCCTATGGCAAGTCTTATATCCAGATTTTCCTGGCTTTTTATCAGTGATTTAATGGCTAGAAAATGCCAGAAAGCATCATCAATGCTGCATTTGAATTGAAATTCGTCTCCTCTGTAGATTTCCCATACAAGCGGTGAACTTCCCCAGGTTTCCAGAAGATTCTTAAGTCTGGTTAACCAGGCTTCCGTGTCCGCGTGCTGTGAATTTATAATATCTCCGGTAATAACCGCTATCATAATGCAAATATAAGCATAATTACTTATAAATAAAAAATATAAGCAGAAACACTTATAGATAATAATTATTAGTGATTCTGCTTATATCAATTATGCAGTAAATAAGAGGCTTACCAAGAATGTAAAACCGTTTTTTTATTTTCAAGGAGCTGTTTCCTGCTATCCGCTCATACTCCTCGTACCAGAGCTTTCCCGCTTCATACTGCGGGGTAACCGCTGCTATCAGGGCTATTTAAATCCCTGTCTTTCAACCTTATCCTGTTATTTTTTTATAAACTGATAGGCCCTATCGTCAAGTTTCAGGAAATAAGAACCTGAAGAAAGATTCTGAACTGCAATATTCTTCTTATTTCTGAACGGATCCTTTTCCGTGTAAATTACTTTCCCGGAAAAATCAATAATCTGAGCCGTTTTTACTTTTTCTGTTTCTCCGGCTACAAATAAACTTTCAGAAACAGGATTCGGATAAATCTTAAATTCCTTGTTATCAGCGATTAAATCTGTAACAGACAAGGTTCCGCCAAGATTCTGGCAGTAATTCATCGGATGAACATCCCATTCATTGATGTTAAATGTAGTAACCGGCTGGCTTACTGTATTCTTTCTATATAAAGACCGGTCTTGTAATGTTGATGTATTATCCTGCCCTACCACTCCTATAGCATCAACACTGGAAGATTTATACCTTAATTCTATGTAATTTTTACCGTTGAAAGTCATCTGCGGAGCTGCTGTTACAAATTGTGCCTGATTAATATCATAGCAAGAAAAAACAGCCGCCGGATTTAAAATTACAAATGTTTCATTATTCTGAACAATACCTTCCAGTTCATAAGGAGCTGGAAAATAGTAATTCGAGCCGCTTGGCAGCTGGATAGAAATGCGGTAATTATTTAAATTGACAGGATGGCCTGTTCTGTTGGTAATTTCAAGAGCTTTATTATTCCCTGTTCCTTCCAGATATTTGGAAATATACAGATCTTTTGCATATACATCCGTAGCCAGAGTTGTTACCTGCAATGTATTGCTGTCAGCAGATGACAGATAACCATTATCATATGCTTTTACTGTAAAATTGTAGGTTGTAGAGGGGGTCAGGTGATCTATACTTATTGAATTACCTTTTGTTGTAGCAACCAATGTCCCGTTCTGGTAAACCCTATACCCGATTACATCTGCATCTGCACCGGGAGACCAGCTCAATGTAGTAAAATAAGCACCGGTTTGAACTGCTGCAAGATTAGACGGAGCCTGTGGGGCTACTGTGTCAGGAGCCTGCCCCCATATGGCTGTGACCCAGGAAGGATTATCTATAAAAGGATTTCTGTTCTTCTGAATAGCATACACCGCATTATTACGGTCTCTCTCCCTGTCCGAAACAGGATCCGCAGCGTGCCATTGTAATAACATCGCAATATAAGCAGGTTCAAAAGCCCTTTCTTCCGTACCATCCAGCGGATTGGTGTCCGAAGCAGGATTAGTGCTGTTATTAAAATTGAATGTTCCTAATTTTCCTTCATACCTTACAGCAAAATAAAGCAGGCTTCTTGCAATATCCCCCCTGAATTCAGGAATCGGCTCATATACCCTGCCGGCATACGCCCAGTTAGGAATGCCACTATTGCCTATTTTTGACGAATTGGTAAAAGTATAATGAACCGTAGAATTAATTATCCCATATGGGAAATTACTTCTCAGCTGGTTGATTTTGGCATCGGTAGGAACTACATAAAACAGATCCGAATACATTGGATAATTACTGTAAAACGTACTCTGAGGCATCATGTGCTCCCTGTTCCATCCTTCGCCTTCACCTCCGGAACTCCCGATCATCTGAATGCTTGTATACTCATAAGCATCCGGTCCTGAAGGGATTTCAGAATAAATATCCAGCAGTAGCGTTGTATTGGAAGCATCGTGATCATAATACTTGTCAAGATCAGTCTGGTTATAGTAATTCTGAAGATCACCATAATGCCAGTTAATATTCTTCGCTGCAATAATATCGTGCAGCTTTGTCTTCAGGGCATAGCCTGTAAGTCCGGCTGTTCCGTCGTAATATCCTGCCGGTGCCTGGGCAGACAGAAATGACGATATTAAGATAACAGGAAATAGCAGTTTTTTCATACCTTAAAAATTGGGAGGCTAAAGTAGTAAATTAAAACACTTAAAGTTCGGAAAATTTTATTAAAAAAACATTAATTATTAAAATATAAAAAATTGAAAACGACTATTTTGCAAACAAACTATTATGGAGAAAATAATTTTTTTTAGCTTTCGTTCAATTTATTTATCTTTGGGAACTAACTATTATCTATATGAATACAGAGACTATTGACAACATCAAAATGATAGCTGAAACAGCAAGAGAATTCGCTGAGAAAAACATCAGACCGAATATTATGGAGTGGGACGAGAGCCAGACGTTTCCAAAAGATCTTTTTCACCAACTGGGAGAAATGGGTTTTATGGGAATTGTAGTTCCTGAGCAGTATGGAGGTTCCGGTCTTGGCTATCATGAATATGTTGCGATCCTGGATGAGATCTCTCAGGTAGACCCTTCTATTGGTCTTTCTGTAGCTGCACACAATTCACTTTGCACCAACCATATATATGAGTTCGGAAATGAAGAGCAGAGAAACAAATGGCTTCCTCAGCTGGCTTCCGGAAAAGTAATCGGTGCATGGGGACTTACAGAACACAATACAGGTTCAGATTCCGGAGGGATGTCTACCACAGCCGTGAAAGATGGTGATGAATGGATCATCAACGGGGCTAAGAACTTTATTACCCACGCTATTTCCGGCGATATTGCCGTAGTAATGACCAGAACCGGTGAAAAAGGCGCGAAAAATAACTCCACAGCTTTCGTATTAGAAAAAGGAATGCCGGGATTCACTTCCGGAAAAAAGGAAAATAAATTAGGAATGCGTGCCTCTGAAACCGCAGAGCTTATTTTCGATAACGTACGCGTACCGGATTCCCACCGTCTTGGAGAAGTAGGTGAAGGATTCAAGCAGGCAATGAAAATTCTTGACGGAGGAAGAATCTCCATCGCTGCTTTAAGCTTAGGAACAGCAAGAGGAGCATACAAAGCAGCTTTAAAATATGCCAAAGAAAGACACCAGTTCGGAAAATCAATTTCTGAATTCCAGGCGATTAACTTTATGCTTGCTGATATGGCAACAGAAATTGATGCTGCAGAACTTCTTATTCAGAGAGCTTCAACTCTTAAAAATGCAAAACAAAAAATGACTAAGGAAGGGGCAATGGCTAAGCTATATGCTTCTGAGGCGTGTGTAAGAATTTCCAACAATGCTGTTCAGATCTTCGGGGGTTACGGATATACTAAAGACTTCCCTGCTGAGAAATTCTACAGAGACTCAAAACTGTGCACCATCGGTGAGGGTACTTCAGAAATTCAGAGATTGGTAATCGGAAGAGATATTACCAAATAATTAGAAATATTTCATCAATAAATGAATAGCATACGTATTTTGCGTATGCTATTTTCTTTTTCAGAGATAATATATTTTCAATTACATTCAATGTATTGCATAATATTTTAAACGAATTATCTAAAATTTTCTTAAATAAATTTGTTTTTCGTAATATAAATTTTATTAGCTTTGATATTCCACAATCAAAACAAATAATTAATATGAAAAAACAATTCTCCATGATTGGGATGCTTCTTATTACAGGTATCTCATTCGCGCAGACAGACCGTCTATGGACTGAAGGTTCTAAAAAAGTTTCTTCAGAGGTTTTTGAAAACAAAACCAATATCAGCAACCCTAAGGTTTACAGCCTGGACATCAACGGACTGAAAAACGTACTGGCCAAAGCACCTAAAAGGCTTGCTCCGGGAGAAAAATCAGAAATCATTATTTCGTTTCCTAATTCTGAAGGAAAAATGGAAAACTTCAAAGTAAGAGAGCATTCCAATTTTGATCCTCAGCTTGCGGCAAAATATCCGGATATCAAATCTTATGTTGGAGAAGGTTTAAGTGACCCGAACTCTACCGTTTACTTCAGCGTTTCTCCGCTAGGTCTGTCTTCCATGGAAATTTACGGCGACAGGTCCGCTGTTTTTATTGAACCCTATACAAAAGATCTTTCTACGTATGTGGTTTACAAAAAGTCTGATAAAAAAGACGATCTAAGCAAATTTGAATGTACGGTAATTGATGTTGCACAGAAAGGTGTTTCCAATGCAGGTCTTGCTGCAAGACCTAATGCAGATGATGCCAAATTAAGAACATTCAGACTTGCACTATCCTGCACAGGAGAATATACCACCTATTTCGGCGGAACCAAAGCTAATGCACTAGCCGCCATGAACACAACCATGACCCGCGTAAACGGCGTTTTCGAAAAAGACTTCGCTGCAAGAATGGTTCTTATTGCCAATAATGACGCTGTTATTTACACCAACGCTTCTACAGACCCTTACTCTGCAGCTTCAGGAATGAGTAGCTGGAATTCCCAGCTTCAAAGTACCCTGACCTCGGTAATTGGTGAAGCAAATTATGACATCGGACACCTGTTCGGGGCTTCCGGAGGCGGCGGGAATGCAGGATGTATCGGCTGTATCTGTACCAACGGATCAAAAGGAAGCGGCTACACTTCTCCGGCAGACGGCATTCCTTCCGGTGATAATTTTGATATTGATTATGTAGCCCATGAAATGGGGCACCAGTTTGGAGGAAATCACACGTTCTCTCATGGAAATGAAGGAACAGGTGTCAATATGGAACCAGGTTCCGGATCAACCATTATGGGATACGCAGGAATTACAGCACAGGATGTACAGCCACACTCAGATGCATTTTTCCATGCAGTGAGTATTCAGCAGATTACCAATAATATTAAAGCTAAAACCTGTCCGGTAAGCACCTCTACAGGAAACTCCATTCCTACAGCAAACGCCGGCCTTGATTATACGATTCCAAAAGGCACACCTTTCATGCTGACCGGAACAGGAACAGATGCGAACGGGGACTCACTCACTTACATCTGGGAACAGATGGATAATGCTTCGTCTTCGCAAACCGGGGCCAGCTCTGCCGCAAGTGCCACAAAAGCTTCAGGACCTACTTTCAGATCATGGGCTCCAACCGTTTCTCCTGTAAGATATTTTCCAAGAATGGCTTCTATCCTTACCGGAGCAACAACTACTGCAGGATCCGAAATTACAGTAGAGGCCTTATCTAATGTAGCCAGAACACTGAATTTCAGATTTACGGTTCGGGATAACAGAGCCGGAGGTGCCGGAAACAATTCAGACGATGCGGTAATTACCGTTAACGGAACAGCAGGTCCTTTCAGCATCACCTCACAAAATTCAGCCACAACCTACGCAGGCGGAAGTTCTCAAACTGTAACATGGAACGTAGCCGGAACTACAGCCAATGGAGTAAACGCAGCTAATGTGGATATTCTTTGGTCTACAGACAACGGTAATACATGGACTACTCTTCTGTCCGGAACACCAAACGACGGATCTCAGGCGGTAACCATTCCGAATTCATCTACAACAACCGGAAGATTGATGGTAAAAGGGTCAAACCATATTTTCTTTGACGTCAACAATGCCAATATTACTGTAAATGCAGGCTCAGGCGGAACAGACACTGTTGCCCCTACTGCTCCTACCCTTGCAGCTTCCGGAACAACAGCCACAAGTACCAATCTTTCATGGAGCGGAGCTACTGATAACGTAGCCGTAACAGGATATGATGTGTATATGAACGGTTCTGTGATTGGAAATACAGCCTCTACAACTTATACTGTAACAGGCTTAAGCCCTGCAACCACTTACAATTTCAGTATAAAAGCTAAAGATGCCGCCGGAAATACATCTCCTTCCAGCAATACCGTAAGTGTAACAACACTTTCAGGAGGTACGGTAACCTACTGCTCTTCATCAGCCAGCAATACCGCAGATGAAAGAATTGGAAATGTAAAATTCGGAACTATCAATAATACCTCAACAGGAACTGCAGGCTATGAAAACTTCACATCTGTTTCTACCAATGTTACCAGAGAAAGCTCTTACACCATTTCTATAACTCCTGTATGGACTTCAACCAAATATAGTGAAGCTTATGCAGTGTATATAGACTATAACGGAGATGGTGATTTTACCGACAGCGGAGAATTAGCATGGTCTAAAGCAGGCTCTACCACAACTCCGGTAACGGGAAGCATTACTATTCCTGCAACCGCAGCCATTGGTTCTACAAGAATGAGAGTAATGATGAAATACAGCTCTATTCCAACGTCATCATGTGAAGCCTATACTTATGGACAGGTAGAAGATTATACGCTTAATATTGTTTCTTCAGGAAGAGGAGACCTTTCTGATACAAAAAATCTGATCACCGATATTAAACTGTATCCAAATCCTGTAAAAGATATCATGCATATTTCAAATACTTCTTCCGAGGATTACAAAATATTTGATATGGGTGGAAAACTCATCAATTCAGGAAAGCTGGACAGAGGAAGCGTGAATGTAAGCAGTCTTATCAAAGGAGCTTATATGATCCAGATTGGAGAAATCTCTAAAAGATTCATCAAGAATTAATAACCATTTTTTATACTACGATGTGAAAGGCCGTTCAATTATTGAGCGGTCTTTTTATTGTACAATCAATGTATTCAAATAATATATATTAAAAGCTATATTATTAACACAATTAATACATCAATCGTAATTTATATGAATAAAATTCACAATAATGTATTTTTTTGATTTAAATTTACAACTCAAATGCCTATTCATTGTACTGTTTACCCAAAGGTATTTAAGGGAATACTGAAGCTGATCTCTATGGTTACTGTTTCCTGAAAATTAACTGCGGTCATCTGAAGTACACTTTAAACGGTTAAAAATATCATAAAACCTGCCGGTTCTGTAGACATTCTTCTCTCTTAAATACTTAATTAAATCATTACATAATTTAAATTATTTATATGAAACATTTATTTAAGTACATTTTATTTTTCTCAATGGCCTTTTTCTCAATGGCCTGCAGCTCAGACAGAGAAGATGAAAACACAGGAAACGTTACGCATGTATTCTATAAAAATGCGGATGAACTTGCAGCCACGTATGATCCGGTCGGAGCAGTAGGATCCGAAGCCAGAAATTACGTTTTTGATCTTTACAAGCAGGGCAGATGGACTGAAATGGAATACTTTTTCACGGGTAATAACCTGAATGGAGGATGGCCTCCGGCCAATGGAGGTTATAATATTGTAGATGATGTTCCTATCCTGGCTGGACAAAAATTTGACCGGTACAGCGGAGCCATCGGAAACTATGACGGAACCGGAATCCCCACTCTGGGAGGAAGTTTCACAAGTCCGATCATTAACGGATATACCTACACCTTCACCCAAAGAGCCCTGAACCAGCCGGAAAACAAATATGATTTTTATTATGAAATAGATGTTCTGAATTCATTACCTTTCCAGTCTCAGACGGCAGATATTATTCCGTGGTTTAATCAGGCTGGAAATGGCAGACAGACCATGTGGAAAATCCCGATTGATCCTGCTACGGGCTACCAGAAGACATGGAATAAACTGGCAGCAGAAGGATATGTAAAAATTACCATCAAGAAAAGTCCAAGCGGAAAATATAACAATCTGGCAGGTACGGTTATTCAGCAATAAAAAACATTTAAATGTATTCAATATCAACAAAAATAAGCATCAGCAAAAAAGCCCTCATTGAAAAGAGCACTTTCACCAATGATGAAACCAGCCCTTCGGTTATGGCAAAATTCATCTGCTGTGACTGCAGTCATGAAAACACAGTTGAAATCATTCCCTATCAATCCGGATTTCCTGTTTTCCAGCTGTATCATGAAGATAAAATACTATCTAAAAACGCATTGCTGCAAAATGGAATGGCTGCTGCAACCCCGCAAGAGATGCTTCATTTCGGAGAACTGACCGTAGGAAATTTACCCACTTTATATTTCGGAACCAGCTGTAAAACCTGTCCTGCAAAGTATATCGGCATATTTAGCTATGGAGAAAAACAGCCCGGACTAACTGTATTACAGATTTCAGGCATATGGAAATATGAGGAAATAAGGCATTGATATTGAATGCTATTGACAAACAATCAAAAATAAAATCCACCGTTCTATGCTGTGGATTTTTTATTGCTGGCAGATGAGCAGATTGAACAGGTTTTATTGATATTAAAACAACTGTCTATTTGTAAGAAAGTTATAGGCCCCTGAATTCTTCACAAACTATTTTTAAGACTTAAGCTCTCATCAAATTATTAAAACACAGCTCACTGCTTATTGACGGCACGATTATCACAGTAGAATTTCCCCATTTACAAATCGTTTTCTATCTTTGCGTAAATAAAAAATTTCATGGATAAAATTGACAGCCTGAACCAAGTAGCAGAATTCCATACTACTTTCAAAGCCCCTATTTTAGATACTCCGCAAATTCCTTCACCTGAAAGATGCAATCTTAGAGTAGAACTTTTACAGGAAGAACTTAATGAGCTGAAGCAGGCTATTGCCGATAATAATATTGTAGAAATTGCTGATGCTCTGTGTGATCTTCAGTATGTTTTAAGCGGTGCGGTACTTGAATTCGGACTTGGCAGTAAATTTGTAGAGCTATTCAACGAAGTTCAGCGTTCCAATATGTCGAAGGCTTGTGATAATGAAGAACAGGCACAGGAAACCGTTGAGTTTTATAAAGCAAAGGAAGTAGAGTCTTTTTATGAAAAGTCTGGAGAAAAGTTCAATGTTTACAGAAAGGCGGATCATAAAGTATTAAAAAACAAATACTACTCCCCTGCAGATCTGAAAACAATTATCGAAAAATAATATGAAGAAATTTATTACAAAGATTGTTGCCGTTTCAAGTATCGCCCTGGCAGCCCAGCAGTTCAGCGCTCAAAAAGTGGTGGTAAACCGTGAAGTAGAGACTCAGAATGACGGTAAAATGCTTTTGGGAAATCAGCTGAAAGATCAGTTTTTAAAAGCTCCGTATGCAGACTGGTATGTAAAGGAACATGATGAATATGCTCTTGACCAGAAAGCGATCAGCGAGCTGAAAAAGGCAAAATTAAACACTTATTCCCTTGTTGTTTTCATGGGAACATGGTGTGAAGACAGCCACAGAGATTTTCCAAGACTGATGAGAATTCTGGAAGAGCTGAAATACCCGGACAATAAAATGACCATTATTGCCGTAAACAGGAAAAAGGAGTCTCCCGACGGGGAAGAAGTCCGTTATAACATTCAGAAGGTTCCTACCATTATTGTAGAAAAATACGGAAAAGAAATCGGAAGAATTATTGAAATGCCTACAACCGGTTATATTGAAAGAGATCTGGTTGAAATCCTGAAAAAAGATGACGGTTCTGTAATTAAAGAAATTTTTGGCAAATAAGTTGAGAAATTATAAGGTAATCATATCGTTTGCAGCAGGAGTTCTTGCTATGCTGATTCTGTTCTTCGGTCTTAAATCATGTCTGAATCTCGGTGGAAAAACGGAACAGTCAGATTATTATATCCTGACTAATCAGATCTCCAAGATGAATAAAATGGTAGTGATGGAACAGAACACTTCCAGTATGCAGAAAACCAAAATGGGTTATGAAGTGTTTGGGAAGGAAGTTTCAAGCAACAGCATCATTACGTATACAAAAACCAATGCTCAGGTTTCCTATGATCTGAACAAAATGAAGATAGAAGTGGATTCTATCAACAAAAAGCTGATCATTACCGAACTTCCTGATGCCGATATAAGAATTACCCCAAACGTTGAAATTCAGTCTCTGGATGATTCTTTCTTCAACAGAATTTCTGAAAAAGATATTAAGAACGTAACCCAGAAAGCCAAGGAAACTGCTATAAAATCTATTGATCAGAACCAGCTGCGAACTGAAGGACGTAAACAATTAATGGAAAATCTGAATAATATTTTCGTTTTGGCAAAAGCTTTGAATTATACTATAGAAGATAAAACCGGCAAACTCGGTATTTTAGGACTCTAAAAATATAGAAGCTATGAATTCAGAAGGTAATCACAAAAAGAAAGAATCTGCAAATTCAGCAGAAACGAAAAAGCAGAATCAGGATTTTCAGAATATTCCTGCATCATCAGAAAAGACGAATCCGCCAGATATAAATAAGGAAGATGTTCAGAAGTCTTCCAAAAATAAATCGGGAAAAACGGATAACACGGAAAAATAAAAATTAAAGGTTCTGTCTCAATGGCAGAGCCTTTTTAATTTTATAGCCAATCATCTTATTTTTATCTTCAGGGATACAGCAGACCCTACAGATCTTTATACCTGTAAAATCTATGGAAAAACTCCTATGTTTCATATGTCCGCGAATTCACTGATAAAATTCTGACATTTATGCCTAAAAGAAAATCAAAAGGTTCCGCCTGAGCAGAACCTTTCTTTCTAATCTATTATTAAATATGGACTGTGGTGTCTATACAATTGTTGATTTTCCGATTTTGATGTTTTCAAAATTATAATAGGATTTTTCAGAATACCGGATATAATCAGCAATAAAACGTCCCACTTCCTGTGTGGAATAATGCTGTTCGGCATTGAGATCTACTGTAACATATTTGTTTTCTATGGCATGTTCTACAGCCCTTTTTAACTTGTCAGCTGCATCGTGAAGTTCAAGATGATCAAGCATCATGGCTGTACTCAGAATAGAAGCTACAGGGTTGGCAATACCTTTGCCTTTTGCCTGGGGATAGGAACCGTGTATAGGCTCAAAAAGCGCATTCTCTTCACCAATGGAGGCAGACGGAAGAAGCCCGATGGACCCGCCGATTACACTTGCCTCATCTGAAATAATATCTCCAAACATATTCTCTGTAAGGATCACATCAAACTGTCCGGGATTAAGGATCATCTGCATGGCCGCATTGTCTACAAACAGATAATCCAGCTTAACATCCGGATACTGAGAAGTAGTTTCCTGGCAAATCTTTCTCCAGAGTCTTGAGGTATCCAGAACGTTGGCCTTGTCAATAAGCGTAAGTTTTTTATTCCTCTTTTCCGCTTCTTTAAAAGCCATATGAACAATCGGAATAATATCTTCACGGCTATACCTGCAGACATCATAGGCATAAGCACCTTCCGGATCGGTAAATTTTTCTCCGAAATAGATTCCGCTCACCAGCTCTCTGAAAATCTGAATATCTGTCCCCTCAATAATTTCTCTTTTCAAAGGACTTTTTTCAATCAAGGAGGAATATGTTTTCAGGGGTCTTATATTGGCAAAAAGACCTAATTCCTTACGGAGCTTCAGCAGCCCCTGCTCCGGTCTCACCTTCGCATCAGGATCATTATCAAAAACCGGATCCCCTATGGCTCCGAATAATACAGCGTCCGAATTTTTACAAATCTGCAAAGTTTCTTCCGGTAAAGGATCTCCCGTTTTAAAAATAGCTTCTGCCCCAATCAGTCCGTATTCTGCGTGGAATTCACATTGGAAAACTTCACTTATGGCATCCAGTACTTTGATGCTTTCCCCAATCACTTCAGGGCCGATTCCGTCACCGGGAAGCACCGCTATTTTAAACTGTCTTTTGCTCATACTTTTGTGTTTTTAGTTCAAATTGTTCTATCGCCTGTTTTTTGCTGATTAAAAAATCAATATCGTCATAGCCGTTAAGAAGGCATATTTTTTTATAAGGATCGAGTTCAAAGGTCTCAGTTTTCCCTTGGCAACTGATGGTTTGCTGTTCCACATCCACTGTGATTTCAGTATCAGGATTTTCTGTAATATTTTTTAAAATGTCTTTCAGGAACCCGTCAGAGACCTTTACAGGGAGAAGGCCGTTATTCAGGGCATTTCCTTTAAAAATATCGGCAAAGTAACTGGATATAATAACTTTAAAACCGTAGTCCGTCAATGCCCATGCGGCATGTTCCCTGCTGCTTCCGCATCCGAAATTATTTCCTGCAATAAGGATTTCACCGCTGTATCCGGGATTATTCAGGACGAACTCCGGATCAGGTTCCCCTGTATTACTATTAAACCTCCAGTCCCTGAACAGATTTTCCCCAAAACCTTTCCGGTCTATGCTTTTAAGAAACCTCGCAGGAATAATCTGATCTGTATCTATATTTTCTGCCGGCAGCGGAACTGCGCGGGATTGTATTTGTTTTAATGGCTGCATATAGTGTTAAAAATATGTTTTTAAACCTTTAATTTAAACTTTCAAAAGCTGATATCTTCCCTTCAATAGCGGCTTTAGCAGCTGTAAGAGGACTGGCCAGTATCGTTCTGGCTCCCTGCCCCTGCCGGCCTTCAAAATTCCTGTTGGAAGTAGAAACACAATATTCGCCTTCCGGAATCTTATCATCATTCATAGCAAGACAAGCAGAACATCCTGGCTGACGGATCTGAAACCCTGCTTCATTAAAAATCCGGTCAAGACCTTCTTCATAAATCTGTTTTACCACCTGCTGAGACCCGGGAACAATCAAAGCCTTAACATTGTCCGCCTTGTTCTTTCCTTTAATGTATTGTGCCGCTGACCTGAAATCTTCTATTCTTGCATTGGTACAGCTTCCGATAAATACATAATTCACTTTAATATCTGAAACGGTCTGTCCTGCTACCAATCCCATGTAGCGGAGGGCTTTTTCCTCAGATTCATTCTGTGGAACCGGAATTATTTCGTGGACAGAAATTCCCATTCCAGGGTTAGTTCCATAAGTAATCATAGGATGAATTTCAGATGCGTCAAAGCTCAGTTCCCGGTCAAATACAGCTCCCTCATCTGTTTTTAAAGTTTTCCAGTATGCCAGATCGGTTTCCCATTCTTCCCCCTGAGGTGCAAAAGGTTTTCCCTTCACATAAGCAAAAGTTATTTCATCCGGAGCAATCATACCGCCTCTTGACCCCATTTCGATACTCATATTGCAGACGGTCATTCTTCCCTCCATAGACATTTCTTCAAATACATTCCCTGCATACTCACAGAAATAACCTGTTCCGCCATCTGTTCCTATTTTAGAAATGATATAGAGGATCACATCTTTAGGCTGAACATTTTTATTCAATTTTCCGTTTACGGTAATCCTCATTGATTTAGGCTTATTCAAAAGCAGGCACTGGCTGGCAAAAACCTGAGCTACCTGGCTGGTTCCTATTCCGAAAGCAATCGCTCCGAAAGCTCCGTGTGTAGACGTATGGCTGTCTCCGCATACAATACTCATTCCGGGACGGGTAATCCCCAGCTCCGGGGCAATAATGTGTACAATTCCCTGATACGGATGCCCAAGTCCGAAAAGCTCAATATTATTTTTCCTGCAGTTTTCTTCCAGCTGCTGAACCTGATTCCGGGAAAGTTCATCCCGGATCGGCAGCTCCTGATCAAGTGTCGGAACATTATGATCAGCAGTGGCTACAATCTGTTCCGGTCTGAATATTTTCAGATTTCTGGCTTCGAGCTCTGCAAAGGCCTGGGGACTTGTTACTTCGTGAATAAGATGTTTATCAATATAGATAATCTGTGGACCGTCTGGAACCGTCTCCACAACGTGGGCATCCCACACTTTGTCAAAAAGAGTTTTTTTACTCGTATTCATTGCTATTCTGTCGTGATTATTCATCTTCATCTATCCTATTTTCCTGCTGAAAGTTTCCATCATCAGGTACAGGTCGTCATTTTTTACTTCTTTTTTTATATCGGCTATTTTTAAAAATTCCTGATACAGAAAATCAAGTTCATTTTTGGTTATATCATATCCGATATGTTTGAAACGGTACGCTAACGCTGAACGCCCGCTCCTTGCTGTAAGGACAATAGAAGATGCGTTCACTCCTACTTCCTCAGGATCAATAATTTCATAGGTTTCCCTGTTTTTGATAACACCATCCTGATGAATCCCGGAACTGTGGGCAAATGCGTTGGCTCCTACAATCGCTTTATTAGGCTGCACCGGCATTCCCATCAGATCTGAGACCATTAGGCTCATCTCATTAAGCATCCTGGAATTTACATCGGTATGCAGGTTTAAATGTTTATGCTGCTTCAGGATCATTACCACTTCTTCCAGAGCCGTATTTCCTGCTCTTTCTCCCAATCCGTTAATGGTGCATTCAATCTGACGGGCCCCATTGGCCGCTCCTGCAATGGAATTAGCTGTAGCCAGCCCCAGATCATTATGGCAATGGCAGGATAAAACAGCTTTTTCGATACCTTTTACATTTTCTTTCAGGTACCTTATTTTCTGACCGTATTCCTCAGGAAGACAATATCCTGTGGTATCCGGAATATTAAGAACCGTAGCCCCTGCTTTAATAACTTCCTCACAAACCTTTGCCAGATAGACATTATCCGTTCTTCCGGCATCCTCTGCATAAAATTCGATATCTTCCACGTAATTTTTAGCATATTTTACAGCCTCAACAGCTCTTTCAAGAATATCCTCCCTGGTTGAGTTGAATTTATATCTGATATGAGAATCAGAAGTGCCAATTCCGGTGTGGATACGTGGCCTCTTTGCATATTTTAAAGCTTCTGCAGCAGTATCAATATCTTTTCTGTTGGCTCTTGTCAGTCCGCACACTTTAGCATTCCGTATCAATTTTGAAATTTCTGAAACTGATTCAAAATCCCCGGGGCTTGAAATCGGGAAACCAGCTTCTATTACATCAATCCCTAGTTCATCAAGGCTTTCGGCGATAATCAGCTTTTGCCGGGTATTCAGCTTACATCCGGGAACCTGCTCTCCATCTCTTAATGTGGTGTCAAAAATTTCAATTTTTTCAGAACTCATAATTAATATTTTACTTAATTTTGATTCAAAACTACAGCTTACAATATTTTTTTATTTTCAATAATTCTGAAAATTACAATATCCAACAGCCGGCAAAATAACCGTATTTTATTAAAAACCAAGTAATTACAATTCATTAATTTACAATGGCAGAATTGCAGAAAGATTTTTTGTTCGTCCTTGTCAAGTCTTTGACTACATCAGAAAAACGACAGTTCAAACTTTATGTGAACCGTCTCGGAATAAATACAGATGCAAAATTTCTGCTGCTGTTTTCAGAAATGGATAAAATGAAAGAATATGATGAAAATATTGTTATTGAGAAAAAGATATCCACCAAACAGCAATTATCCAATCTTAAGGCCCATTTATACAAGCAGATCTTAGTCAGCCTGCGGATGAATCCCAGTCATCAGAATTACAGGATCCAGCTTCGTGAGCAGCTGGATTTCGCCAATATTCTATATCAGAAAGGACTTTATAAACAGGCTTTAAAAATATTGGATAAAACGAAGCAAACAGCTTTGGAACTGGATGAAAAAAGTATCGCTTCTGAAATTATTGACCTTGAAAAGGTAATTGAATCACAATTCATTACAAGAAGTATTGAAGGCCGCGCGGATGAACTGATCAGACAATCCCGCGAAGTAAGCAGACAAAATCATTACGCTACAGAACTCTCCAATCTTTCATTAAAACTGTACAGCGAAATGCTTACCCATGGCTATGCAAAAAATGATAAGGACCGGGAAGAAATACTGGAAATCTTCAATGCACAGATCCAAAATATCAATCCGGACCAGCTGAACTTCACAGAAAAACTATGGTATTTTAAAGCTCATGTCTGGAAAAACCAACTGTTACAGGAATATAAATATACCCTGAAATACGCCTACCAGTGGGTTGATCTGTTTCATAAAAAACCGGAAATGATCTTCAGCCATCCTGTATGGTACATAAAAGGAAATACCTATCTCCTGAAAATCCTGTTCTTATATGGAAACATTGATATCCTGGAAGAACATTTTGAAAATTTCAATACCACAGTGAATGCTGAAAACTTTGCTCAGAATGAGAACCTCCAGTCACTGATCTTTCTGACTCATTATAATACCCTCATGAACATTCATTTTGTAAAAGGTGAGTTTTTTGCAGGCACAAAGCTGATTCCGGAAATTGAACTGAAAATGGAACGCATGAAAGAAAAGATTGATGAACACCATTTCATGATTCTTTATCTGAAAATGGCAGCGATGTTTTTCGGAAGCAAAATGTATGACCAATCCATTGAATATTCCATGAAAGTGGTAGAATGCCGCGGAAATGTACAGGAAGACCTTCTCTTTCATACAAGAATCCTCATTCTGATGGCCAAACATGAATCAGGGAATGATGAAGACTATGACGAGTTTATTACTTCTACATTAAAGTTTACCCGGAAAATGAAAAAGCCTGAAGAGTTCCATTATGAAAGCATCCGTTTTTTTAAAGAGCTTAATGGTCTGGTTTTAAACAAACAGCAGGAAGCATTTAAAGCATTTGATGAAAAACTGGAAATCTTTTCCCAAAATGAATATTACAGAAGATCTCTTCTTTATATCGACATTCATGGCTGGGTAAAATCTAAGGTGAAAAATGTAGATGTGATTGAAATCATCAAGCAGAAAGTAAAATATAAAAGAAAAAGTTAGCTGTTTATAATCTGTTTTCCACAAATCCTATTGATTACAAATATCTTATAACATTTTTAATCTTCACTGATTGAACTGCTGACATGAGCTAAAAAATTTCCGTTATAGATCTCAGAGCGCACAATGCAGGTCTATATTGAAAGTCTCCATATATAAAAAGTTTATTTTTGTTTGATTTCTGATGTTTTAGAGAAGAAATACGGCTCAATATACAAAGCGGCGTACTTCATGCTTTTTACTTCTTCTCTAAACAAGGAATTTGAATAATTTTTCCATGAAAATCTACTTATAAAACTCAATGATATCAAAAGCACAAATATCTTTTCTATTTTTTATATTAAATCTCATTCTAAATAGATGCTCATATAGTATATTATCTAAAAAATGCGTATTTTTGCATCTTAAAATTTCTTAGTAAACAATGATAAAAATTACACTTCCAGACAATAGCGTCAAAGAATTCGAAGGAGAAGTTACTCCTTTAGATGTGGCAAAATCTATCAGCGAGGGATTGGCTAGAAATACCATTTCCGCAGTTGTAAACGGTAAACAAGTAGAAACCACCACACCTATAACGACGGATTCAACGGTACAGCTGCTTACCTGGAATGATGATCTTGGAAAGAAAGCGTTCTGGCATTCTTCTGCCCACCTTCTGGCACAGGCAATCCTTGAGTTTTATCCTAATGCTAAGCTGACCATTGGTCCCGCTATTGAAAGCGGATTCTATTATGACGTAGACTTCGGAGACGAAAGCTTATCTGAAAAAGACTTTGAGAAGATTGAAAAGAAAGTATTGGAAAATGCTAAAAAAGGTTCAACATTCTCATTATACCCTGTTTCTAAAGAAGAAGCATTGAAGGTGTATGCAGATAATCCTTATAAAGTAGAACTGATCTCTAATCTTAATGACGGAGAGATCACTTTTGTAACTCATGATGATTTCACGGATTTATGCCGTGGCGGCCATATTCCTAACACCAGTATCGTAAAAGCAGTTAAGATTTTAAATGCTGCCGGAGCTTACTGGAGAGGAAATGAGAAAAACCCTCAGCTGACAAGAGTTTACGGTATTTCTTTCCCTAAACAGAAAGATCTTACTGAATATCTTGAAAGACTGGAGGAAGCCAAAAGAAGAGACCACAGAAAACTAGGTAAAGAGCTTGGAATTTTTGCATTTTCTGAGAAAGTAGGTGCCGGGCTTCCGTTATGGCTTCCAAAAGGAACCGCTTTGAGAAGAAAACTTGAAAATTTCCTTTCTGCAGCTCAGAAAAAAGGTGGTTATGAATTCGTAATGTCTCCTCATATCGGGGCAAAAGAATTATATGTAACTTCCGGACACTGGGATAAATACGGAGCAGACAGCTTCCAGCCGATCAAAACTCCGAATGAAGGAGAAGAATTCATGCTGAAGCCAATGAACTGCCCTCACCACTGCGAAATCTATAAAACTTCGCAATGGAGCTACAGGGATCTTCCGAAAAGATATGCCGAATTTGGTACTGTTTACAGATATGAGCAAAGCGGAGAGCTTCACGGGCTGACAAGAGTTCGTGGTTTTACTCAGGATGATGCCCACCTTTTCTGTACTCCGGATCAGCTTTTAGGTGAATTTGAAGCGGTAATTGATCTTGTTCTTTATGTGTTCAGGTCTTTAGGTTTTGAAGACTTTGTGACCCAGGTATCTTTAAGAGATCCTGATAACAGAGAAAAATATATCGGTTCTGATGAGAACTGGGAAAAAGCAGAAAATGCCATCATTACAGCTGCTAAAAACAAAAACCTTAAAACGGTAATAGAATACGGTGAAGCTGCATTCTACGGACCAAAACTGGATTTCATGGTGAAAGACGCTTTAGGAAGAAGATGGCAGCTTGGAACCATCCAGGTTGACTACAATTTACCGGAAAGGTTTGATCTTCACTACATCGGAAACGATAATGAAAAGCACAGACCGGTCATGATCCACAGAGCTCCTTTTGGTTCTATGGAACGTTTTATCGCCATCCTTTTGGAGAATACTGCAGGAGATTTCCCTTTATGGCTGAGCCCTGATCAGTTTATAATTCTTCCGATCAGTGAAAAATATGTAGATTATGCAAAAAAAGTTTCACAATTTTTGGAAAATCACGATATTAGCGGTCAGATTGACGACAGAAATGAGAAGACAGGGAAAAAGATCCGTGATGCTGAATTGAACAAGATTCCATTCATGCTTGTAGTAGGTGAAAATGAAGAAAAAGACGGCACAATTTCTGTAAGAAGACGCGGCGAAGGAGACCTTGGAGTAATGAATATGGAAGATTTTGTTTCTTACTTCAAAAAGGAATCAGCCATCTAAGTTAAAATTAAAGTATCGGGAGATTAATCATTACTGAGTCTCTCAATCTTTATGATATAAAATAGCAATTAACCAATAAAATTATAATACAATAGCACAAAGATTTAACAACAGGGGCCCACAGAGACGTCCGGTACAGGAGGACGCACACTTGATCAACGATAAAATTCGTGTGAGAGAGCTTCGTTTGGTGGGCGATAACGTAGAGCCGGGAGTTTATCCAATTGATAAAGCAAGACAGCTTGCCACAGAGCAGGAGCTTGATCTGGTAGTAATCTCCGATAAGGCTGAGCCTTTTATTGCAAGAATATTAGACTATAAAAAGTTTTTATACGAGCAAAAGAAAAAGCAGAAGGAACTTAAGGCCAAGCAGGTAAAAGTGGTAGTAAAAGAGATCCGTTTCGGACCTCAGACTGATGACCACGATTATGAATTCAAGAAAAAGCATGCTGAAAAATTCCTTGAAGAAGGTTCAAAATTAAAGACCTACGTATTTTTTAAAGGACGTTCGATTATCTTTAAAGACCAGGGAGAAATCTTACTTCTGAAACTTGCTCAGGAACTGGAGCACGTTGGCAAAGTAGACCAGCTTCCAAAGCTTGAAGGAAAAAGAATGATCATGATGATGAGTCCTAAAAAACCAGCTAAGTAAATATAAAAAAGCTATCTCAAACGAGGTAGCTTTCTTTTTTCCGTTTATTTGACTGAAATGTAGATATTATATCACCTTACTTGAAGCAGACTAAACTTTCCATACGGCTTGAAGGCTGATTTTGCTTTATTACATTAACCTTAAATATTATCCTATATCAATATTCTGTGAAAAAATTAGCCCTACATTTGCTATACTCTCAATACGCCAGAATATTTACCATACTATTAATAACTAAAAAAGCAGAACAATGAGCACATTTCAATTAAAAGACGGAACAGAGATCTATTACAAAGACTGGGGAAAAGGACAGCCTGTATTCTTTCATCACGGATGGCCTTTATCAGGAGACGACTGGGACACACAGATGTTTTTCTTCCTGGAAAAAGGGTTTCGTGTAATTGCCCATGACCGTAGAGGTCACGGCAGGTCCAGCCAGGTAGAAACAGGGCATGATATGGATACTTACGCATCAGATGTAGCAGAACTTACGGAATTTCTGGATCTGAAGGATGCTATTCATGTCGGGCATTCTACAGGAGGTGGAGAAGCCATCCGGTACGCAGCAAAATACGGAGGAAACGGAAGAGTTTCAAAAGTAGTATTAATCAGTGCCGTACCTCCTATCATGGTACAAAGTGAAAGTAATCCTGAAGGAACACCAATCTCGGTATTCGATGATATCCGCTATAATACCGCTAACAACAGGTCTCAATTTTATATTGACATTACGCTTCCTTTCTATGGATTTAACAGAGAAGGAGCCAACGTATCGGAAGGAATCCGCAGAAACTGGTGGAGACAGGGAATGATGGGGTCTATAAAGGCGCATTATGACTGTGTTAAAGTATTTTCTGAAACAGATTTTACAGAAGATCTTAAAAGTGTTGATTTTCCTGTACTGGTAATGCATGGTGAAGATGACCAGATTGTTCCTTATAAGGATTCAGCGGTTAAATCTGCACAGCTTCTTAAAAATGGAAAGCTAATAACTTATCCTGGCTTCCCCCACGGTATGCCAACCACAGAAGCAGAGACAATTAATAAAGATCTGCTGGAATTTTTCAATTCATAGATTTCAGCTCATAAAAAAATCCCACTGCAGGCATTCCGTCTGCAGTTTTTCTTTTTTAGGAGGCAGTTTTTTTGTTATTTTGCAACCGGAATTCCTGAAAGGTTTGGGAAACTCTGCGCTAAAAAACTGACACATTCATGAAATTCGGATATCGACTTTTTTTCATTCTTTCCCTTATTGTATTTTTACTGACCTGCTACTTCTACTACCCTTTTTTCTCAGACGACAGCCTGATCTCTCTTCGATATGCACAGCGTTTTTTAGAAGGTAAAGGATTGAGCTGGAACGACGGCCATCCTGTGGAAGGATATTCCAATCTTCTTTGGGTTCTCGGAGTTTCTTTATTGGGAAAACTGGGCATTGATCTCATTGTTTCAGCAAGGATATTAGGGATTCTCTGTACGGTTGGGATGATAGGCATCATTCTCCGATACTTCAGCCAACAGCCTGTAAAAAAGGAGATTGTATTTTTTGCCGTGGGATTATTGGTGACAACACCTACCCTTGCTGTATGGGCAGTCGGGGGTCTGGAGCAGCCCCTATATGTACTGCTGGTTACCCTGGTTATCATTGAAGTTTTAAAAATCATCAATACCGGAAGTCTGAAAAGAGGACTTTACCTTTCTTTATGGCTGGGACTGCTTGCCCTTACCAGACCGGATGGATTTTTATTTACCCTTCTGGCTTCATTCTTCCTGTTAGCTGTAAATCTCAAAAACAGAAGCAAAGCAGCTAAAATAGCTCTTTTCAGTTTTATTCTCCCTTCTCTGTTTCTTTTGGGACAATTGGCTTTCCGGTATACTTATTATGGTGAAATTGTTCCTAATACGGCACTAGTTAAAGTAAAAGTCACCTTTCATCATATTCTGAGAGGCGGATATTATCAGCTTAGAGCATTTGCCGGAACCCTGATTATCTCTTCCCTGGGTCTGTATTTTTTATATATTCTTGTCTTCAGGAAAAAAAGTTTGTCCGGATTCTACCTTTTATTAAATATGATAGCATGGGCAGGCTATGTAACCTTAGTCGGAGGTGATATTTTCCCTGCCAACAGGCATTATTATGTTCTGCT
The DNA here is from genome assembly GCF_001295265.1 of Chryseobacterium indologenes. GTDB lineage: Bacteria > Bacteroidota > Bacteroidia > Flavobacteriales > Weeksellaceae > Chryseobacterium > Chryseobacterium indologenes_A. The sequence continues at coordinate 182,881 of NZ_LJOD01000007.1, forward strand.
TATTTTCTTTACGTTTGCTATTATTTTAGGGCTGAACTCTTTCTCCCAATTCAACTTTAAACAAAGAAAAATACAGGCTGTGCTGATTCTGGCACTGATTATTAATGCTGTTATACAGCTGTTTATTCCGCAGAATTACAGAGCGGCCAAAGAAAGATGGGAGTTCCGTGGGATGGAATTAGGCAAAGAGCTCAAAAGCACATTCCCGGATAACACTCTGATTGCAGTTACCGCAGCAGGATGTATTCCCTATTCATCAGAACTTCCGACTGTAGATATGCTAGGGTTAAATGATTATTACCTTCCGAGGCATCCGCCTGCTAATTTTGGAAACGGAGCTTTAGGGCATGAATTGGGAGATGCCAACTATGTTCTTAAAAGAAATCCCGGAATCATTATTTTCAACACCGGCAGTATTCCTTTTTTCTCTTTCGGAGAACAGATGGCTAAAGATCAAAGATTTACGGACCGGTATGATCGTGTTGACCTCAGGTTAAAAAATGAAGATTATATTCTCTATTTTAATAAATATGATAAGAATACGGGAATAAATACGGATAAAAATGAACTGAAAATTCCTGGTTATTTCTTTAAAAATACCACTGATACTTTAAGTATTTTCAGACAGAACAAGCTTGTAAAGAATATGATTAAAGGAAATATCTATACTGTGGTTCTGAAATCTATTCCGCTTAAAAAATGGTCTGTAAAATCAATCAATCATCAGAAAGATAATGGTAAACTTCAGAGTACTATTGTACAGGATGGCGAAGTGATGAGGATATCCGTTATTCCTTCCCACAATATTTTATTAGAATCTCTGGTATTACAGGCTAAAGATTAAATCTTTTTTTGTATCTTTGCAAACTGTTATTCCTAAACTATTTAGGAACCATGGACAAGATATTGATAACAAAAACAATAAAAAAGCAAAACAATGCCAAAATTAAAAACGAAATCAGGTGCTAAGAAACGTTTTGCTCTTACCGGATCTGGTAAGATCAAAAGAAAAAATGCTTTCAAAAGCCACATCTTAACTAAGAAAGAAACTAAGCAGAAGAGAAATCTTACGCAGACTTCTTACGTTGCTGCTGTGGACACAAAGAGCGTTCTTCGTCAATTAGCCATTAAGTAGTTTTTATAAATCTATATCCGGTTTATAAGAATTCAAAACAAATTCAAAATTTTAACCCTGAAACGGAGCCACTAAGAGAATTTTATATTCCGCCCTTTTCAAAAAAACAATTTAAATTATGCCTAGATCAGTAAATGCCGTAGCTTCAAGAGCTCGCAGAAAGAAAATTTTTAAGCAAGCTAAAGGTTTTTTCGGTAGAAGAAAGAACGTTTGGACTGTAGCTAAAAATGCGGTTGAAAAAGCAATGCAATATGCTTACCGCGGAAGAAAAGAGAAAAAGAGAAATTTCAGAGCACTTTGGATCACTCGTATCAACGCGGGTACAAGAGAGCACGGAATGTCTTACTCTCAATTTATGGGAGCTCTTAAAAAGAACAACATTGAGCTTAACAGAAAAGTTTTAGCAGATTTAGCAATGAATCACCCTGAAGCTTTCAAAGCTGTTGTAGATCAAGTAAAATAATGTAGAACTTTTGTTATCAATATAAATCCCGGGCTTTTGTCCGGGATTTTTTGTTATGGGAAATGACTTTCTTCTTTAAAGACTGATTCTTCAAAAAACATATATCACAAAGGTATTAGAAAAAAAATATTCTATGGGGTCATTGCTACAGCCCGGACTGATTTACGGTTATCAATTATATTTTATTCATACTATTAATCATTTAAACGTCATACCACCGTTGTTTTATTCCATTCAATAAAAATTAAAGGAAGGAATCTTTGGTTTTTTATAAAATAAAATTCGTTTTTATTATCTACATTTGCTGAATTATTGAATCTGTAAATTTTTATTTAAAAGTGAAAAAAATAACGACTATTATTCTCCTTTCTTTATCAGCTTACCACCTTCAGGGGCAAACTTTTATTCAGGCTTATCAGGACAGAGCCAATAAAGTTTCCCAAACCAATATAACTGCCAACCTTCAGGCTTTTGGAGATTTAGGCGTAAAAACAACCGGCTCACCTGCCAATACAAATGCTTTCGACTGGATCAGGAATAAATATCTTTCATATGGCTATACAACAGGACAGATCATGGAAGATCCTTTCACTTTTGATTATGCCAATACAACAATCAGTTCCAAAAACCTCGTGATTACCAAAACCGGAACCCTCTACCCGAATACGTATGTAATTATCTGTGCTCATTATGACACGGTTAACGGGCCCGGTGTAAATGATAATGGAAGCGGAACGTCTATCCTTCTGGAAGCAGCACGAATTTTAAAAGATGTTCCTACGGATTATTCTATAAAATTCATTCATTTTTCAGGAGAAGAACAGGGACTTTTTGGAAGTAAACATTATGCCAATAATGTTGTTTACCAGAATGGCAGCCGTAATATTGATGTAAAGCTGGTATTTAATATAGACCAGGTAGGCGGCCAGCTGGGTAATAACAACACGACGATTAAATGTGAAAAAGATATAAGCGGGCTATCTACCAACAATGCCATGTCCAGCCAGATTACTCAGGAACTGGCGACCTGCACAACGTTATATTCCCCGTTACAGACTGTGATCACCAATGCCTATTCATCAGACTATATTCCTTTTGAACAGAAAAATGAGATTATTACCGGGTTCTATGAGAATATTCAAAGTTCCCGTCCCCATACAGCCAATGATACTTTTGCTCATGTAGATCCTGTATATGTTTACAAAATAGGAAAAGCTGCTGTAGGAGCTCTTCAGCACTTTGCCTCTGCATCCAGCGTACTGGGAACCAATGAAGTTCATGCAGAAAATGTGCTGACAGCCATCAGAATTTATCCTAATCCGGCTAAGGATATGCTTCATATTGAGATGCCTGAAAGCATTAAAAGCTTTAATGTAGAACTTAGTGACATGAATGGCCGCTTACTGTTGAATTCAGAAAATGAGGACAGAATAACCACTTCCAGCCTTACCAGCGGCACCTATATGGTTACGGTGAAATCTGACCAAAATACAGTGACCCGAAAAGTCATTATTGAGAAATAGACACCACAAACAAATTATATGAAAAAACTCACCACAATCGCACTGGCATTATTTGCATTTCACGGCATTGGTGCCCAAAGCCTTATTCAGGCTTACAAAAACAGAGCTGATATGGTTTCTCAAACCAATATCACGACCAGCCTTCAGGAATTCGCCAATTTAGGCGTTAAAACAACAGGTTCAGTAAATAATGCCAATGCGCTTAACTGGATCAAAAACAAGTATCTTTCTTACGGTTACTCGGCCTCTCAAATTGTAGAAGATCCTTTTACATTCAGCGGAACAAGTTCTAAAAATTTGGTCATTACCAAAACCGGAACGGTCTACCCTAACAAATACGTGATCATCTGCGGGCATTTTGACAGCCTTAACGGGCCCGGAGTAAATGACAACGGCAGCGGAACTTCTATTATTCTGGAAGCCGCAAGAATTCTCAGGAATGTTCCAACAGAATATTCTATTAAATTCATCCATTTTTCAGGGGAAGAACAGGGGCTGAAAGGAAGCTATCATTACGCCAACAATATTGCATATCAAGGGAATACCCGGATATTGGATATCAAGCTGGTCTTTAACCTGGACCAGGTAGGCGGTGTTATGGGCAATAACAACAATGTTGTCTACTGCGATCAGGATCAGGGCGGATTAACAAGTAACAATGCTGCTTCCGCCGCTGTAACACAACAGCTTAGAAACTGCACCACCCTTTATTCTCCGCTGCAGACTGCCGTAGATCCGGCCGCAGATACAGATTATATTCCGTTTGAAAGGAAAGGTGAAGTCATTACCGGCTTTTTTGAAAGAATAAGAAGCTCTTATCCTCACACTACGGCTGATACATTTGCCAATACAGATCCTTTGTATATCTACAAAATAGGAAAAGCAACCGTGGGAGCACTTCAGCATTTTGCCGTTGCTACTACTGCCAGCTCATTAATGAAAACGCAGGAGGACCTTCCAAAATCAATTGAATCTGTTACGATTTATCCTAACCCCTCTAAAGATGTGATTTCAATTCAGCTTCCTGATATGAAAACCAAAGATCTGAGCTTTGAAATCACCGATTTATCCGGAAAATCTCTCCTTAAGAAAAGTAATGAAACTGAAATCAATGTCTCAGGAATTGCCAATGGAGCTTATATCGGAATTATTAAAGCAGGAAATCAAACAGCGGTACGTAAAATTTTAATAGACAGATAATTGAATGTAATCAAATAAAGTATTTTATAACTCATAAAGCAGGAAAATAATTCCTGCTTTTTTATATTAGCAATTACCTTTTTTAATGCATAGAAGCGGTAATCTGTAAACCTTCCACTCCTTTCAAATTTTTTCACTTCTATTGTTTCAAAAATTTTTAAAAAGATTTTTTGATTAGCTTATCTGTTCCTGCTCTGAAGCACCCCTTCAATTTCCTCCAACGTGTGTCCTTTAGATTTAAGCAGAATAAGAAAATGATACAGGAGATCAGCCGCTTCATTTCTGAATAAATCCGGATTGTTATCTTTTGCTTCGATGACCAGCTCTACAGCTTCTTCTCCTACTTTCTGAGCTACTTTATTAATGCCCTTCTGATAAAGGGAATAAGTGTATGAACCGTTTTCCTGACTATCGATTTTCTGGGAAATTTTGGTTTCCAGTTCATACAGAAAGCCTTTGGGGCTCTTTTCACCAAAACAGCTAAAGCTTCCGGTGTGACAAACCGGGCCTTCCGGAACTGCTTTGATCAGAATCGTATCCTGGTCGCAATCTGTATTTATGCTTTCTGCTTTCAGAAAATTCCCGGATTTCTCTCCTTTCGTCCAAAGCCTGTTTTTGGAACGGCTGAAAAACGTAACCCTTCCTTCTTTTTTTGTTTTTTCCAGCGCTTCTTCATTCATGTACCCGAGCATAAGGACCTGAAGTGTCCGAATATCCTGAATAACAACCGGTACAAGACCATTTCCTTTATTAAAATTAACTTTCATCGTACTGCAATTTTTTGAGATTTTAATTCTTTTTTTAATTCTGATATAGGCACTTCATTGAAATGGAAAATACTGGCAGCCAGGGCACCTGTAGCTTTTGTTTCCTTAAAAACTTCGGCAAAATCCTCTGCTTTTCCTGCTCCTCCGGATGCAATTACCGGAATCCTGACATTTTCTGATACAAGACGTGTAATGCGAAGATCAAATCCGGCTTTTGTTCCGTCTCCATCCATAGAAGTCAGGAGAATTTCTCCGGCCCCTAAAGATGCGGTTTCTTTAGCCCATTCTACAGTATTAAGACTGGTAGCTACACGGCCGCCGCTGATATAAACCAGATCTTTTTCATCGGAAAACCGGGTATCAATAGCCACTACCACACACTGGCTGCCAAACTCTTTTGCCAGCCGGTAAATAAGCTGCGGATCTTTTACCGCTGAGGAATTGATACTAATCTTATCCGCCCCGGCCTCCAAAAGCTTTCTGACGTCTTCTACAGAGGAGATTCCGCCTCCTACAGTGAAGGGTATACTCAATTTTTCAGCAATATTTTTTACCAGACTTACAAAGGTCTTTCGGTTCTCTATTGTTGCCGTAATATCCAGGAAAACCAATTCGTCCGCCCCGGCCTGTTCATATTTTACGGCAAGTTCTACGGGATCTCCTGCATTACGGAGGCCTTCAAAATTAATTCCTTTTACTGTGGTTCCGTCTTTGATATCCAGACATGGAATGATTCTCTTTTTAAGCATTTCCAATCAGTTTCTGAAGTTCTGTTAATGTTATTTTTCCTTCATAAAGCGCTTTTCCGATAATGGCCCCTTTACATCCCAGCTCTTTCACAGCGTACAGATCTGCAATAGATGAAATTCCTCCGCTCGCCGTGAGATGCAACGAGGTTTTGTCCAGAATCTCTTTATAAAGCTTCACAGAGGGTCCTTCCAACATTCCGTCCTTAGCAATGTCAGTACAGATTACCTGCCGGATTCCCTGTTCCTGATATCTCAGAAGAAAATCAATGATATCTTCTCTGCTTTCTTCCTGCCAGCCGGAGATCTTTATTTTCCGCTGGTAGCAATCTGCTCCTAAGATGATCTTTTCACTTCCGTATTTTCTGATCATTTCAATACTGAATTCCGGGCTCTGAACCGCTATGCTTCCAAGGGTCACCTGCTGCGCCCCTGAATCAAAGGCAGTCTCTATATCTTTTTGTGTTTTTATTCCTCCTCCGAAGTCTATATGCAGCGAAGTTTCCTTGGCTATATTTTCAAGTACTTTCTGATTAACGATATGTTTGGACCTGGCACCATCAAGATCTACCAGATGGAGAAACCGGACTCCTGCATTTTCAAATTCTTTCGCCGTGTCCACCGGATTTTCACGGTATATTTTTTTTGTGCTGTAATCTCCTTTTGACAGCCTTACACATTTGCCTTCGATAATATCAATAGCTGGTATAATCTTCATTTCTAAAGGTTTAAAAAATTTTCTAAAATTCTGCGTCCCACAAGCCCTGATTTTTCCGGGTGAAACTGAACCGCATAAAAATTATCTTTCTGCAGCGCAGCACTGAACGGAAGAATATAATGGCACGTTGCTGCTGTAAACGCTGACAATCCACAGTAATAGCTGTGCACAAAATAGACATCACTGGTTGCATCCACACCTGAAAAAAGCGGTGATGTAAAGTCTGAAACGGTATTCCAGCCCATATGAGGAACAAGGTCTTCAGGCGGAAATCTTTTAACCTGAGTGTCAAAAATCCCCATGCCTTTGGTTGTACCTTCTTCATTCTCAGCGCACATCAGCTGCATACCCAGGCAAATTCCCAGAACAGGCTGCCTTAATGTGGGTATAAGCGTATCAAGACCTTTTTCTGTAAGATGTTTCATGGTAGAAGAGGCTTCTCCTACACCGGGAAAAATAACCTTATCAGATTTCAGAATCAGTTCCGGATCATCAGTGACTACAGAATCGGTATTCAGTTGCAGCAACGCATTCTGAACAGAACTGACGTTACCACCGTTATATTTTATTATTGCGATCATAAACTGCCTTTGGTTGAGGGTAAATTATAGGTATCATCAGATTGTTTTACTGCCATTTTCAGGGCTTTTGCAAATGCTTTGAATAAAGCTTCTATCTTGTGATGTTCGTTGGTTCCTTCTGCTTTGAGATTCAGATTGGATTTTGAGGCATCTGTGAATGATTTAAAAAAGTGAAAAAACATTTCGGTAGGTACGTCCCCTATTTTTTCTCTTTTAAATTCTGCATCCCATACCAGCCACGGACGTCCTCCGAAATCTATTGCTGCCTGTGCCAGACAGTCATCCATCGGAAGCAGAAATCCATACCGTTCAATTCCTTTTTTATTTCCCAGTGCTTTTAAAAATACCTCTCCCAGCACAATCCCCGTATCTTCGATAGTGTGGTGTTCGTCAATTTCCAGATCTCCTTTGGCTTTAATTTTCAGATCAAGACCTCCGTGTCTGGCGATCTGATCCAGCATATGATCAAAAAAATGCAGTCCTGTTGAAATTTCCGAACGGCCTTTTCCATCAAGATTTATTTCTATTTCTATATCCGTTTCATTAGTCTTTCTGCGGATTTTGGCACTTCTTGAACCTTGTTTTAAAAAGTTGTAGATCTCTTCCCATTTTGTAGTGGTCAGAATTGCTTCATCATTAAAATTTTCATTTAAAAAGATAGCTTTAGACCCTATATTTTCAGCTAGTTGAACATCTGTAATTCTATCTCCTATCACATAGGAATTTTCCAGGTCATACTGCCCGTATTTATATTTTTCGAGCATGGCTGTTCCAGGTTTCCGGGTTGGTTTATTTTCGTATTCAAAACTGCTGTCAATCAGGATATCACTGAAATAAATCCCTTCATTTTCAAATGCCTTCAGCATCTTTTCGTGAGGTTTTATAAAATTCTCAAAGGGAAAACTCTCTGTTCCCAGGCCATCCTGGTTGGTCACCATTACCAGTTCATAATCCAGCTCTCTGGCTATTTTTGAAAGATTCTGGAAAACTCCGGGATAAAATTCCAGTTTATCCAGTGAATCAACCTGAAAGTCTTCGGAAGGTTCAATAATCAGTGTACCATCACGGTCTATAAAAAGCACTTTTTTCATGAGCTGATTTTTTTCAGTGTACCAATTAATTTTTTGTTCTCTTCACGGTTTCCCACGTTGATCCTGATGCATCCCGGAATGGCAGGAGCTCTTTTACTGGTCAGGATTTCCTCTTCAAGCATTTTTTCATATACCTTTTCTGTATTTTTCATTTTAATCAGGAAGAAATTGGCATCAGTAGGGAAAACTTTTTCAATACATTCAATATTCTTAAACTCTCCGCTCAGCCACTCTCTTTCCCGAAGGGTATTTTCAACATTTTCTTTCAGTCTGTTTTCATCATTTAAGAGATTCAGAATCAGTTCCTGGCTCAGTGCATTGACATTGTAAGGAGCTTTTACGGTGTTGATAAACCTAATGATTTCTTCTGAAGCGTATGCAATACCTACTCTTGCTCCTGCTGTTCCCCATGCTTTTGAGAACGTCTGAAGGACAATCAGATTAGGATATTGTGACAGCAGTTCTATACCTGAACGTTTTCCCGAAAATTCAATATAAGCTTCGTCAATAACTACAATTCCGTCAAAATTTTTAACAAAGAACTCAATATCCTCCACACTGTTTCCGGTTGGATTATTAGGAGAGCACAAAAAGAAAATTTTAATGTTCTTTTCGCCGGTCTTTTTTAAGAACTCATCTTTTACCATTTTAAAATTCTCATCCAGATCCAGCTTCAGGACTTCATTTTCATTGACCGCAGCATAAAAACCATACATCGCAAATGACGGATTCATCATAAGGATGGTGTCTTTTTTAGGCTCACAGAATACTTTAATGATAAGATCAATCAGCTCATCACTTCCGTTGCCAACCGCAATCTGTGCAGGTTTTACCCCTTTTATCTCCGCCAGTTTATTTTTAAGCTTTTTCTGGGTCGAATCCGGATACCTGTTGAACTCTCCGAACGGGCATTCGTTGGCGTCCAGCATTACCGGAGCAATGAACTCGTTATGATCTCTGAAGCTGATATAAGGCTGTAGTGCTATGATATTTTTTCTTACTAAACCGTTAAGGCTGAATTCTTTCATTTTTATTGTTTTAATCTGATGGATACTGCATTTTTGTGAGCGAAAAGACCTTCTGCTTCCGCCATAATTTCTATTGTTTTTCCAATGTTCTGAAGGCCTTTTTTAGTCAGGTGCTGGAAAGTTATTTTCTTGACAAAGCTATCCAGTGAAACTCCGCTGTAGTTTCTGGCAAAAGCATTGGTAGGCAATGTATGGTTAGTGCCGCTTGCATAATCCCCGGCACTTTCACAGGAATAGTTACCCAGGAAGACTGAGCCTGCATTTTGAACCATTGGAATATATTTTTCAAAGTCCTCTACCGCCAGAATCAGGTGTTCCGGTGCATACAGGTTGCTGAATTCAACCGCATTTTCAAGATTTTCTGTCAGGATGAAAAAGCTGTGCTGCAACGCCTGGTGTGCTGCTTCACTTCTCGGAAGCTTTTTAAGCTGCTTTTCTACAGCCTCTATTGTTTCATTAAATACTTTAAAATCGGTAGTGATAAAAACCACCTGGCTGTCATTTCCGTGTTCGGCCTGGGAAAGAAGGTCTGCCGCACAGAATTCAGGAACAGCTTTGTGATCTGCAATGACGAGCACTTCACTTGGCCCGGCCGGCATATCTACGGCAACACCATAACGCTGTGCGTATTCTTTTCCTGCTACTACAAACTGGTTTCCGGGACCAAAGATCTTATAAACCTTCGGAATGCTTTCAGTTCCTAAGGCCATTGCCGCTACAGCCTGTGCACCCCCTGTTTTATAAATTTTTGAAATTCCGCAAAGCTGTGCAGTGTACAGAATAGCAGGATTGACACTGCCATTCTGGTCAGGAGGTGTGCAAAGAACAATTTCCTTACATCCCGCGATATTAGCAGGAATGGCCAGCATCAGAACGGTTGAGAATAAAGGGGCTGTTCCTCCCGGAATATAGATTCCGACCTTTTCTACAGCTCGGTTTTCCCGCCAGCATACTACTCCGGATGTGGTCTCTATTTTTTCGGCTTGCTGTATTTGTGAAGCATGAAATTTTGATATATTATCTTTTGCCTGCCCGATTGCTTTTTTTAAATTTTCACTGATCTGTCCGGCTGCATTTTCAATTTCAGCTTCTGAGACGGCAATCTGAGGCGTTACGGCTTTATCAAATTTTTTATTGAATTCAATAAGCGCTTTATCTCCGTTTTGTGCTACTGCTTCAAATATGTCAGCAATAAGCCGGGAAATCTCTTCCCGTTCAATGACAGGACGCCTGGTAAGTTCCGGCCATGTTTTTATTTCTGGATACCTGTATATTTTCATCTTTATATAACCATTTTATCAATCGGAATAATTAATATGTCCTGGGCTCCGTTTTCTTTCAATTCGTCAATGACGTCCCAGAACCTTTCTTCATCAATCACGGAATGGATGCTGCTCCAGCCTTTTTCTGCCAACGGAATGACGGTGGGACTTTTCAATACCGGAAGTACGGAAGCAATGTCCTGAATTTTTTCATTTGGGACATTCATAAGGATATATTTTGAGTTTTTTGCTTTTAAAACGGCTTTGATTCTGAACACAAATTTTTGCAGAACAGCTTCTTTCTCCTCACTGAGTTCTGAAGTCTTTGCGAGAACGGCCTCTGATTTCAGAAGGGTTACAGTTTCTCTTAATCCGTTTTTAAAAAGGGTGCTGCCTGAACTTACAATATCACAGATTCCGTCTGCAAGGCCTATATTGGGGGCTATTTCCACTGATCCTGAAATGATATGAATTTCTGAATTGATGCCGTTTTTTGTCAGAAAACGGTTAAGGGTATTCGGATATGATGTTGCAATTTTTTTACCCTGGAAATATGAGAGGTCGTCGGTTTCTACGTCTTTCGGAACAGCTAGGGAAACGCGACACCTTGAAAAGCCGAGTTGCTGAACGATTCTGATATTTTTCTGTTTTTCAGCTAAAAGATTTTCCCCTACAATGGCAATGTCTACCACTCCATCTTCCAGATATTGCGGAATATCGGAATTTCTGAGATAGAGAATCTCCATCGGAAAATTGTCTACGGACACTTTAAGCTGATCTTTTCCATTATTCACGAAGATCCCGCAATCTTTGAGAAGCTGTAAGGATTCTTCATACAGCCGGCCGCTTTTCTGAACTGCAATTTTTAATTTACTCATTGTATTCTTTTTGAAGCCTGAGCAAATAAAACTGATCTGTTGGGAGTTTCTGGAAAGAAGAATTCAGGAAACAAAAAAACCGTCTATTTACTCAGACGGTTTTTAATTATTTTGATTTTTAACGTAGGTGCATACTAATCAATTCCGTCTTTGCAGAGATGATAGTAGTAATGATGTACTGTTAAAAAATTCGGTTTCATTATTTTGAATTGTGGTACAAATGTAGGATTTATTTTTAAACTGCAAAGTTTTTTTACATTAATTTTTTATAAAGTTTCATAATCTGGGCGGCAATCGGTTCGTCATTAAATTTCTGCACAAACTCGAAACTCTTTTCTGCACGGCGTTTTCTTTCGGATTCATTATCCCAGAGAAATTGTATTTTGGCTTTAAGATCAAGATAGTTTCCGGGATCAACATAAACTGAGTCTTTTCCCCCTGCTTCCGGAAGGCAGCTTGTATTGCCTGTTATGGTAACCGTTTTTGAGAAAAGGGCTTCAATAACCGGTATTCCGAAGCCTTCGAAGAAGCTTGGATACACAAAAATATCAGCCAGTTTATAGATCACCGCCAGTTCATCCATAGAAACGCCTTCAAGAAAATGGGTCTGTTTTTCCATTTTGTTCTTTCGGATAAAATCAGCTACTTTTTTATAATATCTGGTTTTTCTTCCGACTACTACAAGCGGTATTTCTGTTCCCTGGATGGCTTTAACAATATTCAGGAGATTTTTCCGGTCCTCTATGGTTCCTACATTCAGAATGAAACGCTGCGGAAGCCCGAATTTATCTTTTACCGCGAGAATCTGCTCATCGGTCTGCTGCTCTTTGAATGCTTTGTGGCATCCCTGATAGATTACTTCAATCTTATCTTCCGGAACTTTCAGGTAATGGATAATATCTCTTTTAGTCTGTTCTGAGATGGCAATGATTTTATCTGCTGTTTCAGCGGACTTTTTAAATTTCCAAAAGTGAATTTTTCTGTCAAAAAAGGAATAATACTGAGGATATCTCATGAAGATCAGGTCATGGATGGTCACGATTTTTACAATCGGTTTTTTATCCCATTTCAGAGGGAGTTCACCGGAAAGCCCATGGAAAATATCAGCTCCCTGTTTCTGAGCATCTTTTCCCATTGCCAGCTGCCTTGAGAATTTTCCTTTTGAAGTTTCCACAAACCGGACATCAGGTCTTTCCAGAATTTCTTTCCCCCGTTCTGAGGTGTTTTTATTCAGCAGGAGATATTCATTTTCAGGATAATACTGAGACAGAATCCTTACAAGATCTCTCGAATAATTGCCCAATCCGGACGTATTATGAAAAAAACGTTTTGCATCGAAGGCAATTTTCATGTTCATGTTTTTCAATAAGCTTTTTTAATCTTTCAAAGGTATCAATAAAATAAACCCTAAATGTATATTCAGGGTTTTTATATGAATTTTAAGAATAATTCTTCAAAATTTAAGGTAAATACGGCTTATACAGCTACATTATTTTCTCTTAAAGCATCGTTAAGAGATGTTTTCTTATCTGTAGATTCTTTTCTCTGTCCGATGATCAGGGCACACGGAACCTGATATTCACCAGCCGGATACTGTTTTGTGTAGCTTCCGGGAATAACTACTGAACGGGCAGGAACTCTTCCTTTGATCTCTACAGGCTCACTGCCTGTAACATCGATAATTTTTGTAGAAGCGGTTAATACTACATTGGCACCCAATACAGCTTCTTTTTCTACATGAACTCCTTCCACCACGATACATCTTGAACCGATAAAGCAGTCATCTTCAATGATTACGGGAGCCGCCTGAAGCGGTTCCAATACTCCACCGATTCCGACACCTCCGCTTAGGTGAACATTTTTTCCGATCTGTGCGCAGCTTCCAACAGTTGCCCAGGTATCTACCATTGTTCCTGAATCTACATAAGCTCCGATATTTACGTAAGACGGCATCATGATTACTCCTGAAGCTACGAAAGATCCTTCTCTGGCAATCGCATGCGGTACAACTCTCACTCCTTTTTCTGCATAATTTTTCTTCAAAGGAATTTTGTCATGAAATTCAAACGGACCTACCTCAATGGTTTCCATTTTCTGAATCGGGAAATACATTACCACAGCTTTCTTCACCCACTCATTCACCTGCCATCCGTTTTCTACAGGTTCAGCAACACGAAGTTCACCTGAATCCAATAAAGAAATAACCTCTCTTATCGCCTTCTGGCTTTCTTCATTCTGTAATAAATCTCTATTATCCCAAATGTTTTCAATTGTTTGTTGTAACGACATGTTTCTTGTTTAAATTAATTTGAAAATTATACCGGCCAAAGATACAAAAAAGTTCATCAAAACAGTTTGCTCCTGATGCTTTTAATGAAAACACAACATGCGGCCCGTAGTCTTTTTATAATTCATATAACCTGCTCCATGCTGTTGTAATAAATATTCTTCTTCAAGCCTGATCTGAATCTGCATCAGCATATGCCCTGAAAGCAAAAATGTAAAAGAAATGATTGTGGGAACCAGAAATAAAAAACCGATAAGGGCAACCGTCATTCCCAGAAAAACAGGATTTCTTGAAATTCTGAATAAGCCGGTCACCACCAGTTTTGTTTTGGTGGTATGATCTATCCCGATCCGCCAGGAATCCTTCATTTGTATCTGTGCTGTTATTACCCATACAAAAGCTGATACCATCATAAAAATTCCTGCATACCTGGAAACCGGATGGTCTAAAAACCGGATTGTAAAAGCCGACAGAATTTTTTCAGGAAATAAAAGAATCAAAAGGGTATAGATAAAAAGTGCTGTCAGGATGATTTTGAAGTAGCGGCCGATAAGTCCGTAAGCAGAGTCGTCACTGGGAAGAACGTCAGGCCTCCGGCCGGTTCTTGTATAGACCAGCAGGCTGGCACCCAGAAATGCAGTGATAAAGAAAAATATAAAGTAAAGGGGAGCAAAGAATCTTATAAAATCTGTCATTGTTTTTATTTTATGACAAATTTCGAAATCTGTTCTATGCAATTCTATTGCAAATGTTTAAAGAACTCTTTGAGCATGAAGATAGGCCTTGTTCCAATATTTTTCGTTCAGTGATGAAATAATAACTCCTTTTGATGTGGAAGCGTGGATAAACTTTACTTCTCCATCCGTCCCGATATCATGAACAATACCTACATGGGAAACCCTGCTTCCGCCTGCCGTTGCAAAAAACAGGAGATCACCCGGCTGTACTTCCTTAATATCTATTTTCTTTCCTGCTTCAGCCTGATCCGAAGATCTTCGGGGAAGTGAAAAATCGTTTTCTCCAAATACTTTTACGGTAAATCCGGAACAGTCAAAGCCGGAAGAGGTATTTCCTCCGAATTTATAAGGGGTTCCGATATATTTTTCTGCATCTTTCAGGATATCGCTGATTGACCTGGATACTTTTCCGTCAAACTTTGAATCAAGTTTTCTGAGGTTTTCGGCTCTCGTTACGGTTTTAGAGCCTGTATTCTTCTTTGATGAAGCTGTTTTTGAGGCTCCGCATGACACCGCTACAGCTGAAGCGATCAGTAAGACAGAAAGCTTCTTTAATTTCAGGTTTTCAAATAATCCCGGTACCATAGTCATCTGATTTTAAATGAAGTAACTAAATATGCACAAATATACATTTTTATATTTTAATTATATAATAACTATACTACAACTATATTATAAATATATGTTAAAATATTGATTTTATATATTTATTACTATCTTTGAGTTCAATTTTACAGTATGGCAACGTATGAAAGTTTAATAAAGATCACAGGAGCCGTTGGCGATCTGGTTTTTTACAGCCTGAACGGGAAAAATGTGGTCCGTAAGAAAAGCGGATTTAATAAAAAGGCTTTTAAAAAGAGTCCTTCATACGAGAAAGTACGTCAGAACAGTTCTGAATTCGGGCATTGCTCCAAAGCGGGAAAGCTTATCCGGAGCTGTATTAACGGATATATTAAAGAAGCCGGCGATCCCCTGCTCTATCAGAGTTTTGCCAAACTAATGACGGATATAAAAGACCTGGATACAGTTTCAGAAAGAGGAAAAAGAAGTGTGGAAAAAGGTCTTCTAACAGAAAAAGGGAAAGAATTGTTAAAGGCATTCCAATTTGGAAATAAAGAGACCATTTCCACAGAAATCAGGATTTCAACGGAGCTTCAACATAATATACATGCTGCTGTCAAGGATGATGATATTCATGAAACAGCATTGATTAGTATAAAACCTGATTTTGAAGAATATACTGTTGAATATATTGAAGAACAAGGTATTCCTACACAAGAGGGGAAAATTAATTTTAAAAATCATTTTCCGGATGAAGGTGTCCTGCTCTATTTCCTTATTATTAAAAATAAAGACGGGAATATTTCCCGGATGGGATTTGTATAGATTTGAAAATTTGAGATTTGCATATGAGGACAGGCAGAATCTTAGATTGACTTTTAAATGAAGAGACAAAAAAAAGTCTGCAGGTTGATCTGCAGACTTTCTTTTTTATTGTTTATTTTTCTCTCCTGACCATGTTCCGGTTCTTGTTGGAGTAGGAACTGAGTTTGACCAGCTTCCGTTTCCTTTCCCTTCTCTTGTGAGTGCTCCTCTGAATTCTCCATCTGAAGGAAGACCGACTACTGAAGTAAGATCTCCGGTGTCTGTTAAGTTTCCTGAAATGGTATAGTTTTCATTATTTACTTCAGAATGCATGGTTCCGGATACTTTACCGTCACTTGCCACCACAAAGTTCCAGGTTCCTTTATCGCTGCCGTCGTATTTCCCTGACCAGGTTCCGATAAAATCGTAAATAGTGTCATCGTCTGAGCTGCATCCGATAAATAAAAAAGCTGTTAAAAGAAGTAAAAAAAGTTTCTTCATAGTTCTAATAGTTTTATACCCTAATCAAATTGGATTGTTTTCTTATTTATTGTTCATAAACAGAGAACAGAATTAATATGTTTATTATTGTTTAATGTCGTGCAAATCTACTAAATTTTTCATTCAGATTATCTGAATTTTAACCAGCCGTTTATATTTTTATGAATAAGCAGCATATTTTGGCTAAAATACAATTATTTTTCAAATAGAAGCTGATGAGCGAGATTTTATATGAAACGAGTGTTTTTTGATGGTTTTATAATCTAATTTAAAGTTTGATTGGTGATTTTAGACGGCAATGTGGTAATCAACTGAATTAATTTTATGAAGCTAATTAAAGGGAATTAAACTTACTCCAATACTCCTTTCAACACATATTAATTATCAGAAATTAATATTTAAATTACAAAGTTGTATTTAATTAATAAACATCCATTAACTTCTAACTTCAAAATTATGCTTCGCACTTATTTAAAGGAAAAAAGTTATCTTTGAAGGAAAACTAAATCATGAATAGACTTGTCATTATAGGTAATGGATTTGACTTAGCGCATGGGCTCCCCACTTCTTATGGTAATTTTTTAAACTGGATATGGAAAAACTATAACTCAGAAAATCCTTTAATAAATGCCCTATTCAATGTAGATAGAACTAGTTTTACTGTTGATGAAAACATTTCTTGCTATGCAGATTTTGATAAATACGTGATGGAAAAATGTAGAGGCGGCGCATACAGCATTAAGGAGCCTTTACATAGTAATTCTACATATTCTGTTTTATACAAAGAAACCCTGTATGATGCACCACGTACAGTTTTTTCATTTAGAAACAAATTGTTTGAACTAATTACGGTTAAAAACATTGTAAACTGGGTTGATATTGAAAACATTTATTATGATGTTTTAAAGTCTATTGTAAAAGGAGATAATAAGTTTCCTAAGCTGGGAAATGTGCAGATTCTTAATGACGATTTCGAGCAAATTAAAAATCTTTTGCATTTATACATTGATGAAGAGGTTGAAAAAAAATATAGCTATGATGGCACATATAGTAGATGTATCTCTATAATTGACTTGTTCGAGTATAGTTTCAATAATTTAGAAAAACAGCCCTATTCTGATTTGTTTTCAGAGTTCCCGCCCAACTATAGAAGCAGTCTTATAGATTTTGACAATTTATTTCATCCTGATTTTGACTCTCATCAAAACGATGCATTTGAAACAATGTTTGTTGATTTTAACTACACTAGTAATTGCTCCAACTACGTATCAATTATGTCTCGTATGGGACGCAGAGGTTTTGGACAAATATTTTATACACCTATACATGGGCAAATAAGCGATGTAAGAAACCCTATAAACTTTGGTTTTGGAGATGAGATGGATGATCATTATAAAATTCTTGAAAATACTGGAGATAATGCTTTTTTGAAAAATATTAAATCATTCATGTACTTTAATAATTCAAATTATAGAAATTTACTTAACTGGATTGAAAGTAATGATTTTCAAATCTTTATCATGGGGCATTCGTGTGGCCTGTCCGACAGGACATTGCTGAATACCTTATTTGAACATAACAATTGTAAATCAATTAAAATTTTTTATCATCAGAAAGATGATGGAACTGATAATTTCACAGAATTATCACAAAATATTTCTCGTCACTTTAATAAAAAATCTATGATGAGAGAAAAGGTTGTAGATAAAAGCATTTCTAAGCCATTACCCCAAAATGTAAGATATAATTCCAAATAATTAAAGCCTCAATTAAGAGGCTGTTTTACTCTTTAGTATTTATTATATTTCCAATTACCGTATCATAATGTTCAATTGACCGGAACGAAGTACCATTTGTTAAAACAATATTACATCCATCTGCTCCACTTTGATTTGGTTCAATCATTAAAATGTGGCTAATGTTAACCATTATGAATATGTGGTTGCTTCTAAATATTTGTACAAATATAATTTACTAATTTCCAAAAATATAACAAAAAGCTCTTTGAAAAAGAAGACGTGTAAATTATTGCCGCATTGCTGGTTTTTATAGAACCGGATTTTCTGGGTTAGTTGAGAAACATAGGTAAATCAGAATCAGAGAAGGTAGTAATTATTTTTTATTATACTTTTTCTTGAAAAAAGTATACAAAATTCAAGACTGGAATCATCCGCTAAAAATTGATATTAACTCCTAAAATTTCCAAACTCGCATGGATCAGGCTGTTCTTCTTCGGGTCTAAATACGAGCCATGCTCAGACAGTGGAAATTTTTTAACGGATTCAATCTCAATTTTGCCTCTAACTTTTTATTTTTTTATTTGAATCGGCGAACCTTACGGTTTTTTAAAGCTCCTGCTTCCTAAGTCGATTAATCTGCCACAGTATACCCCATTTTGTCCTTAATGAAAACTCAACAGTATTATCTGCTATTTTCAAAAATGTAAATTATCTACAACCTTGTATTTCAAAAATAAGCGAAGCGCCTTTGTTTATCCTAAAAACACTTTGTTATTATTCATCTTTGTCTACCATAGCGATTAATAAAAAGGTATTCTCCCCCAAATGATTTTTAATCAGTTTTACACCTCAATCATCAAAAAAACAAAAGGGCTGTAATCAATTAAATTACAACCCTTTTACGTGGAGAATACGGGATTCGAACCCGTGACCTTTTGACTGCCAGTCAGAAATAATTTCTTTTTATGCGTATTAACAGCGTTTTACCGTTGTTTTTAATATTATATTTCGGTGTAAAGATAATGGATTGTTACTGATTTTGTTACTTTTTTGTTACGGAATTTTGTATTGAAAAATAAGAAAAGGAACTAAAATAGTTCCCTTACATATTACCATTCGTTGCTGCTCTCATATTTCTTGTTCATTGAATTTTTTAATCCAGAAACAAGAGATTGAATTTTGGACATCGTCTTTTCTTTAACATCCGCCCACGCTCGGTCATCGGCGATTCCACTACCTTTTAAAGGCGCTTTTTCGATTAATGTTAAAGGTCCGTAATTAACTTGTCTACAAGAAGGACCACCTGAACCCGTATGTACAAAAGAATAAAATAAATACTTATACCTACCGTCTTTCACAAAAATGCTGAATTTATACGAAACTGGCCCCTCAGCACATTCAAACCCATAATACCCCTTTTCTGTTCTATAATCATAAATTGCTACACCACTAATTTCACCAGTTTCTCTATCTTCTGTTGTAATTAAATTATTTTTTTCACTGAAAGTTTGTCCAGCCCATGTTCTGGCGCGATAAAATAATTCGTCCTTTTTTGCTGTTGAATCAACCTTTACAACTTCTTCATACTTTAGCTCCTGCGAGAATAAAAAAACTGTAAATAAAAATGTTAATAGTGTAAATATTCTTTTCATAATGCTATTTATTACCAATCTTCTTTTTTGTTTTCTATTAAATCGTCATTAAAAGTTCTTACAAAGGAGTTGGTCAGAAGTTCTGCAAATTCCACTCCATGTTCTAATCTAACAATACCTCTACTATTGAAAAAATTTCCCAAAGAAACTTCTGTTTTTAAATCTTCATTTATTAGTTTTAAAAAATATGGGCGAACCATTATTTTGCCGTTTTTAAAATTTAGCTCATACCTATTAACAACTTTCCAAACATTAGAGCCTCTTTTATTTATATAAATTGTTCTTGAAGCTAGACTAGTCACATCTACAATTATCTGTTCGTTTTGTATTTCCTGATAATTAATAATCTGTGTTTTAAACTTATATTTTATGTTTTTTTGAACAAGATTAAACAAGGCTTCTTCGTTCTTATCTGGAAAATATAAAACCACATAATCTTTTGATAAGTCAGGTTTTAATTTGTAATTAGTTTCAGTTAAAACAAAATCTTGGGAAAATATTAAAACTGTAATTAGGAGTGTTAATAATGTGAATATTTTTTTCATATTATATTTTATTATTGTTACCAATCATTTTTGGAGCTAATTTTTTCATGCAATCCCTTGATAAATTCTTTTATATCACTTTCCGCTGTCTCTTTTGCTTTTTCTCTCATAACTTTTCCTTTTTTGTTAAACACTGCCCAAAGATAGCCAGAACTTAGCACCAAAGGAAGATTGTCTCCTCCGTTGTAATTTTTTATCCATTTGAATTTTGGTGTTAGTTTTATTTTGTCATCTTTGAATAACAATTCAATTTGATACTCATTATACCAACTCATTAATGTCATGTTGTACTTACTACCAAAAGCATTTACTACTAATTGATCATTTTCAGATTCAGCTGTTACATATTTGGGGTTATTATAATATTGGTTGATGAATTCTTTTGACTTATTGAATAACTCTTGTTTGCTATATCCTGGCATTTCCAATATGACATAATCATTAACTTTGTCTGTTTTACATTTAAAATTATCAGGAGTTAACTCAAACTCTTGCCCAAATACTGATAAGCTACAGATTAAAGCAAACAATGTTATTATTTTCTTCATTTTACTATTTTCCACAAATATAAAAATATAAACACCTCAATTTTACGGTTTCCCGTAATAATCTTTGTTTTGACTGATTATAAAATATGTTTTGAATATAAAATTTTTCATTGTCGAATGAATTATTTATTTATATTAGCATTTCGATACATAGTGAAATAATTTAATATTTTTGCCTCATTATTTGTTAATTTTGCAGCTAAACTTTTAATTAACAATTTATGAAAACAAGAATAATTTTATTCGCTATCGGAGCAAGTTCTTTGCTCTTATCGTGCTCCGGAGAAAGAGAAGAAGAAATCTCCAATCCTAATTATGTAAATAAAACAGATTTAAAACTAAAACCGCTGAGTAATTCAGAAAGCAAAACGGAGAGCGAGAATATTATTAGTGATTCTATTCGTTTTACACCTCCAGCAAATACTGCTGACGGCCCTGGATTACCGCCCGAAAACCCACCCTTAGATGGAGGAGACCCAAAAGACGTTCCTGTCCCGCCTAGGAGATAACAGGACAGTAAAGCATTTAAGACTACATTTAGATAAACACAGATTGACTTATCTAAAAACTATTGGCTCGTTAATAGTAATATTAGCGGGCTTTGTTCCATTTACTGACAATATTTGGTCTTGGATAGATCCAGCTTTTAATACAATGTTGGATGGAAGAGGTGTTAAATTAAGGTCAGATGTTTGGATTGAAAGCCTTTATGTGACTATAATATTATGTAGTGTAGGTCGTTTCATGAGAGCATACCACATTTGCTATTTCCTTCCAATTTACGCCTCTTTATATTCTTTGGCAATGTACGAACTTATGAGATACGGTTTTGAATTAGATCCAGATTGGTGGCATCGAATGGGATTTTTGATAATGCTATTACCAGTATTCTATGTTGGTTATAAACTATATGATTACGTTGGAGACCAAATTCTCAAAGATGATATTCAATGGAGGTCAATTGATCGAATAGCTAAACAAAACGATAAAACCTATGGAGAGAATTAATAGAGAACAAAGGGGTTTTATCAGGCAATTACACCATAGAAATGAATCTTTTTATGATAAAGGTCTAATTGAATTTGATGAATACATTTTTAACAATCATTTATTACTAAGACAAGTTAGGTATTCCTTGTTATCAAAAGAACAAAAAATTACTTTCTTTGAAGCCGTTACAGAAAGCTTTAACTTAGACAAGTTTAGGTTAAGTATAAAAATAGCTCAATTAGGCTTTAATTAATTGAGCTTTTCCTTTTATCTATAACACTATGGTCATCGGCCTTTAATTTGAAATGCCGTAAAATTGGAGCTAATGAAATCTCCATCATAAGACTTAAGTGATCTACCATATCTTTTAATTCTTCATTCTCTTCTCTCAATTCCATATTTTGCTTATGGATATAATTCAATTTTTCTTCTATAGGCAGTTTTTCAAAAACATATTTTTTTACATCATCCGATGATATAACGCTTTTTTCCCAACCATCTAATTCGGGATAAACTTTCTTTATCTTAAGCAAAGTTTCTTCAGGAATTGGGGTTTTGCTTATAGCTTGAGAAAACGCAGACTCACTTTTATAGCCTATTTTCAAAGCAAAATCTTTTTGATTCTCTACTTTCTGTAATACTTTCAAATGAGAAATAAATCGTTTTATCGAATTCTTATCCATTTTAATAGAAATTTTTCTTATTGATTATCAATCGTTTAGATATTAAAAATAAAGTTACTTTATTTTTTTCTTGTTTTAAAATAAAGTTTCTTTATCTTTGTAAAACAATTACAGAGTTACTGCTCTTAATTTTTAACAAAAATAACAAATATTACGCAATGGCTATAAAAATAGGTGAAACAATACCTCTTCTGCTGTCTGAGTATCTAAAAATGTTTACTACAAAAGATGACCGGGCAGACGTCAATAATGAGGTGAAAAATGTAAGTGTTTCTTCTTTAAGAGAACTTACATATAGAAATAACAGAGTAACTGAGGGCAATATAATTGGCCTTAAAGTTCTACTGATGAAGGCGGCCAAAAACGCTGACGACAAAATAAAGCAGGCTAAAGACTGCAAAAAAGAAGTAAAGAAAGTCATCGACTGTATTTAACAATCAAATTCTCAAATCATGCAAACAATCGTCTCAATACCAACACTCGAAAATCTGGCATTTCAAAGGTTAGAAAATGACAATTTCATTACCGGTGAGGTTGATTTTAACCCAACATACGGTGTGTATACTGGTTATTTGCAGATAACGCCTACTATTTACATCGACTTCACAGATTCGCATTTCTGTCTGGCTGACGAAGGTGAGAAGATAGCCGAGATCAGCCCCGAGTTAGAGAAAGCAGTTGAGAAATACCTACAGTACAACTACTCTACTTCTGAAGATGAAAGTGAGTACGATTATGCAGATATGAGAATAAAAATGCAAAAAGAATTCTGATGAAAACAGTTCTAAACATCTTAATAGCGACATCGGTATTAATAATGATGTCAGATTGTGAAGATAACGCAGGTAAAACTGCGGTGAACTACCAAAATACAATATTTGCCCTTGCCGGGTTAATTGTAACAGGTTTTTTGAGATTGTATTACCGTGAATTCATTGAATTTCTTACCAAACCACAATGAGACTAAAAAACAGATTTAAATACCGATTTATCTCACATGAAAAGTGGGTACAATGGTTTTCGGCTCGAGACTTCAGATCATCAGTTATCTGTACGCTGGCAAAATTTGAAAAACACAGATTAAAAAAATCAGCATGAAAAGTTTAAGCACAAAGATATTAGAGCAAATACCGATAGAACACATATACCGGTTTCTCGAACAAAAAAACGCTTCCAAAAAGCAAGATGGCGGTAGCAAGGTGGGACTATCTACCGCCAGCCGAAAGGCTAAAAATGATGCGCTGACAGCGATGGTAAGAGATTTAGCAAAATAATTAACTCAAAATAAAATTAACAACATGAAAAATTACAAAGAAACTTACCGCGGTTGGGTAATCGAATCCTATGGCACACAATTCAAATATTACCCGCAAAACAAGAAAAAAGAAATCGTTATCGGTGACAGCTTGCCGATGATCAGAAGACAAATCGACCACTTTAACGCATAATATATGGCAGATCCAAAAATGATAACCACGGCCGACATTAGCAAATCTAATGACCTGATATTATCTGTCGGCCAGCTGAACGGGGTGATTGGCAAAACACCTGAAAAAGCAAAGAAAATTCGACCTGCTAAAGGTGGCGGTACATGGACGTACGTGTCTGGTTCTTATATGAAAAAACAACTCAATATTCTGTTCGGCTGGAATTGGGATTTTGAGATCGTTTCAGAACAGATTTTAATTGAAGCTGCTGAAGTGGTTGTAAAAGGTAGATTGACGTGTAGATCGGGTGGCCAAACCATCGTAAAGATGCAGTACGGCAACAAAGATATTATTTTCAAAAGAGGCACTCAAACTCCTCTATCAATTGGTAATGATTTAAAAGCCGCTGCTACAGATGCATTAAAAAAATGTGCAGCAGAAATTGGAATTGCTCAGGACGTTTATGGACCTGAAGACTTCAAAGACGTTGAAGTAGTTGAAGAAATCCCAAATGGAAAGTCTAACGCTGAAAAAATGAAGTTATGATAAAGTATGCTGTATTTGATAATGAGCCGGATTGGCTGGCTTTCCGAGCAGAGTATTTCACAGCAAGTGAATCGTCAAAGCTGATAACAAGTGCTAAGGATAAAAACGAGGTTTTATCTGTTGGGGCCAAAACATACATAAGAAAATGCGCAGCTGCTGTACTGGCTCCGAATGATCCGCCTTATTACAATTCATCAATGGAACGTGGCAAAAATACTGAACCTGTTGCCGTTTTAAGTCTGGCAAAACATTTAGGCAGATCAGTTGACGATGATGATTTTATCTACACTTCTCAAAATGGCTTTGTTTTCTTCTATGATGATGAATATAATTTAGGTGGCACTCCGGATGTGATTATTAAAGGTATAAATAAGTCAGTCGAGATCAAATGCCCCAACTCTGACACACACTTGGAATATTTAATGATTTCTACTGCTGAAGAGGTAAAATCAAAAATGCCTGACTATTACGGACAGATGCAAACAAATATGTATTTAACTGGAACGAAAGAATGCATTTTCATGAGTTTCGATAACCGATTTTATAATGAAAATCTTCACGAGCATTACATCATTATTCCAAAAGACCCTGAGTACATAGAAAGATTATTGTTAAAAGCAAAACACGCAAAAGAATATAAAGAACAAATACTAAACATCATAAATAAAAATGCCAAGGTTGAACCAAGAAAGACAAAAGCAACTAGAGCCCGGAAGAGTTCAGTTCGCAGTCAATAAGATTCGGGCTTTAGGATTTGAGGTAATCATACAAAGCGACACTGCAATATCATTTGAGTTTAATGGCAGCACTGTGATATTATTCCCGTATTCCGGCTGGCACACTGGTAAAACCATAATAGACGGCAGAGGATTGAAGCACTTATTAAACCAGATAAAACATGAAAACTAATGACAATACTCCATCACCCTCAAAACGACCGACCTCCGAAGGTCTACGACAAAGAAGATCATCAGAATTATGCAAAGTGGTGTTTGATCTATCTACACAGAAACCCATCGAAATCCGAAATGGAAAGCACACGAAAGAATTTTACATACGACATGGATTATTATCTGTCTCTTCCGAATCCTAGTAAAAATATTGAAATACTATAAATCATGGCTAAAAAAGATATAACAATAACAAGAGACGTTAATCATATTTGTTCCCGCTCGCAAAAGAAAGTAGAACATGAAAAAGCACTTGAAGTGTTAGCAAAAGCAAAGCAAATCCCCAGAAAGGTAGTTTTCTTGAAGCAAGGCGAAAGTAAGTTTTCCAGAGAATTGACAAAACAAGAAGACACATCAGACATGCTCAGTAGCAAAGATGCAGCAGTTTACTTATGTCTTTCCTACAATGCTTTCACCCGCAGGCAATCAAAGAGTAAAATCCCCTGCGTGAAGAAAAACGGCAACAAAAAATATTTCAAAATCTCTGATCTTGATCATTTCCAAGCAAAATATACGAACCAATGAATAGTACAATAAAAATCAAAACGGGCAAATGCCTGGACTGTCCTTCCGATGCTCCGTATCGACCCTTGATCGCGAAAAGATGCCAGGCTCACTATAAAGCATATAGAATTAAGGTTAATTCTGAAAAGAGGCCAAAAGAGATTAAAATCAGAAAACCTATCCGTAAGGTTTCCAAAAAACAGGCAATAATTGACGCTAAATATATAGCAGCTAAAATACAATTTATGGGCAAAATAGAAAACAAAATTTGTCCAGTCACCGGACAAGAAACAACAGACGTCCATCATAAAATGGGCAGAATCGGATTTGCGGATCAATGGGCCAGAATAAACAACGTACCTCTTCTACTCGATTCCCGGTTTTGGCTGGCTGTTTCACGAGAAGGCCATCGTCAAATCGAAGAAAACCCAACATGGGCCAAAGAGATGGGATACTCTCTGAACAGATTAACCAATTAAAAACTTAAAACTATGTCAAATTACATTGCGATGTTCCAATACAGTAAGGACACTTTTTCAGTGATACATTCGCCTAATTTAATTCCAGAAATTAATGATACCGCTACTGTTTACCATAAAACACTGCTCCACAAACCAAACAGGACAGACAACAAACTCAATATTATTGAGATAATTGAAACCAGAGAACATAAAACAGATCCTGCTTCCTCAATTACGATTGTACGATGTGAAGCACAAGCAGATTAGTTGTTTTTTGAACGTTATTGAGCCCGGCAAGATGTGAAGATTGATAAAAAAGTCCGGAATTTCAAAAGAAAATACAGGTTGTAACCTGGTGAATACAGAATTACTACTAAAGCTATAGAAGGATGGAAAGAGACGGATTTGTTTTTTACCGTAGCTTCTATGAGGGAATTAAAGATCTGCCGAGAGATATTCAGGGAGAAGTGCTTACAGCCATAATGGAGTATGGCTTAAACGGAGTAACAACTGAAAATCTAAAGCCCGTAGCACGAGCTATATTTACTTTGATAAAACCTCAAATAGACGCTAATAACCAGAAGTTTATTAATGGTAAAAGTGGTGGAAGGCCACCAAAAGAAAAACCTAACCATAACCAAGAAGAAACCAAACCAAAACCAAAGCATAACCAAAGCATAACCAAACAGGAACCTAAAGAGAAAGTAAAAGTAAAAGATAAAGTAAAAGAAGAAAGTAAAAGTATTCCCCCTGAACCCCCAGATCAAGAATATTTATTTTCTGAAGAAAAAAAAGAAGTTGTAGAAGCAGTAAATGATTTGGTAAAATACTTTCATGATAACTGCTCACGCCTGCCAAAGGTTCAAGTAATTAGTAAGTCCAGAAAATCATCAATCAAAGCACGCATTAGTGATTATGGGTTGGAAAAGGTAAAAGAAGTATTAAAATCTGCGGGAGAATCTAATTTTCTTGCGGGCGAAAATCGAAACCAATGGACAGCAGATTTTGACTGGATTTTAAAGCCAACAAATTTTGTGAAAATTCTGGAAGGCAATTATAACAACAAAGATTTAAGCAATGGACAATCAAATAATTTTAACACAAACAACGGATCTGGCACAATCAGAGCAAGTGGAGGTAAGGTTGATGGGACAACCCAACTGCTTAATGGAGAAGTCCGTTATTTCGAAGCTACCTGAAATTGTGAAGAAAGAGGTGTTGTACCCTTCTGTAAAAGACAAGGTTTTCGGAATGGCAGAACGTGAGAAGATCAGTAGAAAGCTTATTGCTGCATTTCAGATGAGCTTCCCTAAACTTGAAGGAATTGTTTACGAAAACGGATTAAACCCCACGGAGGTGGCGATTTCCGAATTTGGAGCATATCTCCGGACATTTCCATATCACATAACAGGTGAAGAAATACTGGAGGCTTATCGAATGGCATCCCGTGGCGAACTTAGAGATTTTTTAGGGAATCAAATTCAGTTCTTTCCTACTCTATCAACTGCCCAAGCCGGTAAAATATTGATGGCTTACCAGGAATTCAAAGTACACAGCCAACAGCACACTCTTGGAATGCAGAAACTGAAAAGACTTATCAATCCGGAAATAGAAAGAACCCCGGAAGAAGCAAGAGCCGAAAAGCGGAAAAATTGGGAAGTACTGACCCGAGCCGTCAAAGAAAACAAGCCTTGCGAACGTGCTTTTTTGTTCTACGAACTGGTGTTGAAGAAAGGAGGACTAAGAAAGTTTGTGTCGGACCCGATTGCTCAGAAAATCGTCATTAAGAAGAAAATGTTTACCATCCTACAGGCTGAACGCATGAAAACAAAATCCGTGATGTTCAACCAATTTGAAATAAAGCACCTTTCAGAATACTTCCGAGACCCGAAAGAATTTCTGCACAAAAACGTAAATCATGCATTTGAAAGACTTCAGGCCATGGCTACTACCCTAGTGAAAAACGATTTAGTGTATAACTGGATAAAAAAAGAGATCAAAAAAAATGAAGCCCGAAATTAAAAGTATTATCAGGACTTACCAGCGAAACAGGGCAGAAAAATCAAATTATCTGCCGAAGCGACAAAAGGAGACTGTTAAGGTTTTGTATTCAAAAATCCGATGGACTTAAAATTACCTTTATCATCTTTAATAAAAAGCTCCTGTCCTTTCTCGTCAACTCCAGCAGGGAAAAGATCTCGAACCGGAACACCCAAAGCATCAGCGATAGAGTTCAATTTTGTTAATGTCGGGTTTTTCAAATTGTCTGTTAATGTACTTTTTGCAATACCCATTTTTTTAGCGAGTTCGGCTTGGGTCCAACCTCTTTGATTTAATAATGGTGATATATCTAGCATGAATATTCGATTTTAATAGCACAAAATTACCTATTAATAACATTCTGTTAGACTACACTAAAACATTTAACAAAATATTAACATATTATTTTTGTTCGATTAAAATAAAATCAAATACATTTGTCGTACGGTTATAGTCGAATTTTTAAATATAATAAAATGCTTATAGTGAAATTATCAATCGGCGAAATAGAACTAACTGAAGCCGATATAAAGGCCCTGAAGGTTCAAATAGACGATTATTTGTCGGGTACCGATGAAACGAAGTATAATCAATTAAAATGCTTGACTGCTGTAGAATTCTCTGAAGAGCTATCGAAGATGTCAGATGATGAATTGGTGAATTTTACGCGCATGCATGAAAGATTACTCGGACCGCCTCACTTAACAATAAAGTTTAGAACTGAGATATTCAGACGAAACGGTGTAGGTTACAAAAACGTTACTCGTTACCTAAGTGGTAAACAGAGAAACCTTTTGAACAAATTAGGCCTAAAAAACAGGTAAAACAACTGCCCCGTTTCGGTGGGGCCTAAAATCAAAATCATGAGAGAAATAAAATATAGAGGTTTCAGCCTCGGAAGCAGAAAATGGGTATATGGTTTTTACTACTCAACTGTTTTTAGTGAAGAATTTAAAAAAGAATTCAAGATAAAGAAAGATGTTGCACATTATATTTATAAGGGGCATGTCGATTCAAGTCCTAAAGAAGTTGATCCCTTAACAGTCGGCCAGTACACAGGCTTGAAGGACAAGAACGGAGTAGAGATATTTGAAGGTGACATTATGGGCAAAGGTGTATTAAGATGTGTAGTTGAACAGCAGCCGGATGGTGCTTATGTGCTTCGTTTTATAGACGCCAAAATGAAAGGTCAAATGATTTCAATTCTTGACCCCAAAGTATCAAACAGTGAAATTACTGGCAACATACACTCCAATCCGGAACTACTAAAATAACAGAGAAATGAAAATACTAAATCTATATGCCTGCTTAGGGGGTAACCGCTACAAATGGGGTGATGAGCATGAGATAACGGCCGTTGAGTTAGACCCCGAACTCGCAAGAATGTACCAGGAGCGATTTCCCAATGATACGGTTATAATTGCTGATGCTCATCAATATCTATTAGATCATTATAAAGATTTTGATTTTATCTGGAGTTCGCCACCATGCCCGACGCACTCAAGAGCTAGATATTGGAATGCGTCAAACTACGATACTGCAACTGAGCCTGTTTATCCCGACATGACTTTGTACCAAGAAATAATTTTTCTTCAACACTACTTCAAAACCGGTAAATGGGTTGTTGAAAATGTTATTCCATACTATGAGCCCTTGATACCAGCAAATAAAAGAGGTAGGCACTTGTATTGGACTAATTTAATACTGCCAACTAACTTACGAGATAGACGTTTTAAAATTTCCAATACAACAAAAGAGCTGCAGGAGCTTGAAAAATTTCACAACATAGATTTATCTAGCTATAATGGAAGTCAGCGTAAGGATAAAATAGCTCGAAATCTCGTCGATTATGAAGCAGGCAAAACAATACTTGATTGTGCTATCAACGCGATGCCAAAATACGAAATCAACAGTCTATTTGATTTAAAATAAACACGGAAGTCTGCACCGTTCTTTTGCAGGCGTAAAAATCAAAACATTTTCAATGAAAAAATTAATTTTCATCGGTGCTATGGCACTGACAATGTTGGCTGCATGCCAAAACGAAAACAATGAAGTATTCTCTACAGAGAAAACAGAAACTCAAAAAACAGCTTCTAAGACTGTTATAGACGATGCTGCTGTTCTCAATTCGGTTAAACCTTTATTAGAAGCTAACCAGCTAGCTAGAGGCAAAGCAGAGATTATGTGCCATACTGATTATTTAGCTGATAGCGGTTCGGCATGTGTGTATAACGAAGGCTATATGTTTCAGGTGACATGGGGCGTCGAATGGGTATACCAGCCAAGCACAGGACAATACATAGATCAGGTTGTGTGGCATTCAAACTCTGTCCACTCTTGTGGCTGTTAACCCCGGGCCCTTCGGGGCCTTTTAAAAAAATCACTAACAAACTAAAAAAATCAATAGAATGGAATTCAAAGGAACACCGGGCCAATGGCAAAGGAAGTTTATAGGCAGCGAACCTGAAATGATGATTGTTTCAGATCATATTGAAATAGCGTCCGTTAATCGATATAGAGAAGAATATAAAGCAAATGCTCAATTAATAGTCAAAGCCCCTGAAATGCTTGAAATGCTACGAAAGCTGTACGCAGAAGATTTATTGAAAGATAATGCTGATGACGTATTAAAATTAATCCAATCCGCCACCGAACTATAAAACGCGTCACCTTCTGACGCTTCAACAAATCAACTTTAAAGAAAAATAACAATGGAAAATACATTAGAAAATAAAGCAAAATTCTTCGCTCAATATTATAGCGTGCCTTGCATTCAGAATGACGAATGGATATGGAGAGAAAATGATGAGTTTGGGAAATTACCATCTGGTTGTGATATTACAGATTGTTATGCTAATTTAAAACCACTCACATTAATTACTGATGAAGATGCTTTTAGAATTGGATTCTGCAATAGAAAAATATTTTTAGCAACAAATACGAATCTATATATCTATCAAATTAATTCAGCTGATTTTCTCCGCTCAAAAGGCTACGCATTACCATGGATGGGACTGTCTGTTGAAAAACTAATTGAATACGGTTGGATTAAATTACGCGAATCATGAAAACCGTTGAGTTACAATTAAAGGAGAGGCTTCTTATTGTGGAGTTTCCAGAAAATGGATTTTCATTAGAAAAGAATATTAAGGCTTTCATTGATAGTCAAAAATATATCAATTCACAATTGGACATTAATGAAGAATTAGAAATGATCTGCTTAGGCTCAGAATTAACAGAGGAGATAGCAGTAGATCTTGTTGAGGAATCTAAGTACATGGATCTAGATGGTAATAGTGGGTATGTGGATTATAAAGTTTACCCTGACGGTCTTTTACTTAATCCTTTACATTCCTTCATTTCAGCCGTAGAAGCATCCGGCTACCATTGGAGATTATAATAAAATGAAAGCCTCAATAATTAATCCCGAAAATCTTATCAAATGAAACTACAACCAATGACAGATTTTTGTTTAGAAATTTTAAATGAAAATCCCCCTGGATATAATGAGACAGAAATGCTAACTAAAATTAGCAATTATGCAACGTTTTTAAAACAGCCTTTAACGCTTGGAATGTTTGTTACGGTTGATGAAAAAGGCGAGTATTGGGATTCTCCTACTTATTATGGAGGTTCGAATGCTATGATGAATGATTTTGAAATTGAAAAGTGGGATAAAGCTAAAGAGAAAGTACTGTTTGAAGGGTTTGCCATAGGAAAATCAAAAGTTGGATTAAAAATTAATCATTATATGCATAATTCACAAAAAGATATTATGATAGCTTATAAGATTAATAGTGATGATTGGGACTTCAACAGAGATTTAAAATGTGTAGAATGTTTGTGTAAATATGAACTTGAATTAACCCCTTCTGCTTTAAAACAAATAGAATCATGAAAGAACCACAAGAACTACGCTTAGGAAATTGGATTTACGATGATGATGGAATTTTATGTAAGATCATAGGATTTCAACCATTCGACCATGACAAAGAAATAAATCCTTTAGACTTCTTTATGCTTGGCTATTTCGTTGGTCGGGATTATCAGAAATAGTAAATTTACCAAAATAAAGTAAATGCAAAATCTACAATACATTAACAATATATTCAACTATTATAATACTTCTCTTTTTGAGAGAAAGCTGCCTGATGTTGTTTTCACTCTATCCAGAGATTCCAAGATGTCCGGAATGTTTTTGGCTGACCTGTGGAAAAAAGACGGAAAACAGGTACATGAAATTGCTTTGAATCCTGATTTTATAAATATTTATGATGTTGAATTTCACCAGGCGATTGTTCATGAAATGTGCCACTTGGAACAACATATTTTCGGCAAACCCGGCAAAAGTGGATATCACAATCTCGAATTTTCCCAGATTATGGAAAGGGTAGGACTTCAAACATCAGATACGGGAACTCCTGACGGCTTCAAAACTGGCCGTAGAATGTACGATTTTGTAATTGATGGTGGGCTATTCCAGAAAGCTTTTCAAAAGCTTCAGGAAACCGGATTTGAAGCCATGGAAGTTGTTCCAGTAAAAAAACAGAAAGTAAGTCGGGGCCGGTACTCCGGAAAGAGAAAAAAATATTCATGTACATGCGGGGTGAATGTATGGGGCAAAACAGGCCTTTCCCTTACGTGCACTGTTTGTCAAAAAAAACTAATTGAAAATTGATATGGAAGCAAAAGAATTGAGAATAGGAAATTTCATTAACTATCTACTATTTCCTAATATTCTAGATAGTGGCATTCAAGTGGTAGTATGTAGGATATCAGAATCTCATGTAACATTTATAGAAAATGGCGAAGAGAACACTTATGCTATTAATAATTTTATTCCTATCCCCTTAACCGAGGAATGGCTCATTAAATTTGGATACCATACTGAAAGAGTTAAATATTAAGTAATCAGCGGTTATATACTGCTGTTTTCTTATTTAGAAATAAATAATGTTAATTTTTGTTAAATTTAATTACACATATTGCGTAATTAAAAAATTAGATGTAATTTAGCATTAGAAAATGAGAGACAAACCAGCTCATTAAAATTTAAACCGAACCCCGATGCAGATAATAGTGGGTAAATATTATGAAAACTTTAAATAAGTATCAAATTTCTTGGGTAATTCTAACACCAAAAAAAGGCAATGCAACAAAAAGAGATCAGAAAATATTTAATAGTGTAGATCCTCTATTTTGTTTTTCTATTGGTGCATTTAATCAAAATTTACAGGCTCACTTCTCTACTAAAGAAAAGGCTCAACAGGCAGTTAAAAGCCTTAAAAAAGCAAATAAAGATTATACAGCAACTATAATTACAGATGCTCAATTTGGAAATATTGAGATTGATTATAAAACAAAAACGGTTAAAATTGCTTACACAGAAAAACAACTGACCGAATCAATATTAATTTAATGAACAAATACGAATTTTTCAACGAAGAAAAAAGCATAATCAGGCACAACTTAGTGCCTGAAATGCTTATAGAAGTTATTAAGCTACCTCGTGTTAACGATTATACATCTGTTGGACTTGGCTTTGATGATATTTTTGATGAAAAAATAATAAAAGGATGGCATTTTATTTTTAAGGTAATGAATGACGAAGATTTTGAAGATGTAGAGGATTTCTCGCATATCCGAAGTATTTTAAAACGTGCTGGCAAATGGTACCAAGCTAAAATAGTCGTGGGAGAAATTAAATTAGATAAATTTAAATCTGCAGCACCTACATTTGAAGATAATGAATTTAAATTGATAAGATCAGATTTGCCTGGCTTATGGCTTTTAGCCCATAAAGAAACTGCTATAATTATTGAGTTTGAAGAATATAATTTTAATGAAACTCAAAAAATATCTGAACTCACTTCTGTTAATTTAGATTTAATGAGTTATGCAAAGCTTATGCGTTTAGCTGGTGAATGGCTGGCATTAAATAACCCTGAAATTATTTAAAAATGAACGAAATTGAAAAGTTAATTTTGCTTTCAAATAAAAAAGGCAAAGAACTCGCCCCATTGTTAAGAACCACAGAGGCGAGAATATCTGAATATAAAAACGGTAAACGTGGAATTAGTGTTAGAAAATTAAGAGAATGGTGTAAAATACTTGAAATTGACATTAAAGAACTATTTTAACATGAAACCGTACAATTATGGACATTGATATAATTAGACATGATGATAGGCTTAATGCTCTATGGATCAATACAACAGATATAAGCCTTGCAAATAGAGTTGCTGAAGAATTTTTAAAAGGATTAGAAACAATAAACACTGAGTTTAAAATTTCATCATCTAATATTTGGAAAAAAGATGCTTCTATGACAAAGGTGGTTTATTCCAGATATATAAAAAAAGGAGGTCCAGAATGGCTGGAATTAGAGGCAATTCGCAGTAGAGAATATTCTTTGATAATAAAAAATAATTTAATAAATAAGATTGAAAAATTTAAAAATAGATTGGATATTATTGAAATTAAAATCTACGGACTTTCAATTGACAAGAGTAACAGAATTATAAATTTAAAAATTGGCGAGAGTTTAAATCTTAATTATTATAAAGAACATGAATTTGAAGGCGAAATATCTGATTTTGATTATACAATAACACGACTGTCTTAGAGATTCTAAAAATAAAACACCCCTGTTAATACAGGGGTATTTTTATTTAAAATATGACACCTTTATCTTTCAATTCCCTAATCTCCTTCTCTACAATTTCTTCTGTCAGATCTTCTTGAGATCAACTGTTTTATTACTGAATGAATAACTAATTCCAACATGCGCTTTTACGCTTTCAGAATAATTGAATCATAAAAGCTTGTAGAGTATTTGGGCGACAGGTGTTTTTGATCCATCTTCCAAGTCGTTTGAACATCCATAGACGCTAGTTTTACCTTCTGCTTACCCAGGCGGCTGTTCATTGCGTCCATTGCCTGCATGATTGGCGTGTGCTTGTCGTGTAGATCTTCATCAAACATGCTTGTCATTCTTTCGGTATCCGGAACGAAAGTTCCCACAATCACACCAGCTTTTCTATATTTAGGTCCAGAGATAAATATTTTATCCAGTGCTTTTTTAGCGTATTTTGAAATTTCGATGCTCGAATTACTCGGATTAGGAAGAGTAACTGTGAAAGAATCCGAATATTGGACCTGATTCTGTTTGAATCGGTCCGTTGTAATAAACACTGTTACGTGCCTGCAACATGATTTCTGTTCACGAAGTTTACGGGCGCACTCAGACGCAAAGGTGGAAACACGTTCATGCACGTAGTCGTATTCTGCATGGCCTGTATCGAAAGTTCGTGTGGTTGAAATGTTTTTTTTAGGTTCCGGAATACTCATTGTATATTGTGCCTCTCCCAGAAGTTCCTTTTTCATACGTACGCCAAGAATTCCCATTTCTTTGCGGAGGAAATCATCTGGGAATTGTGTGAAGTCCCAAGCAGTGTGAGCCCCATAATTTTTAAATCGATCATGATACCTGCGTCCGATTCCCCAGATGTCTTCCAGAGGAAACCATTTCAATGCAGCTTCCAGTTTTTTATGTGTGTCGATCATGTAAACAGATCCTGTCTTTTCTGGAAACTTTTTTGCTATTTTATTGGCGACTTTGGCCAGCGTTTTACTTGGGGCCATCCCGATACTGGTAGGCAAGTCCAAGCCTTTGAGTACATCTCTCCGAAGATTTACCATTCTCTGATGCTGATCTGAGTATCCATCAAGAAATAAAAATGATTCATCAATACTGTATACCTCAATATCGTTGCAGTATCGCCGGGTGATCTGTACCACTCTATTACTGATGTCGCCGTAAAGGACAAAGTTAGCAGAACACACAACCAGCCCGTGTGTTTTTTCAAGTTGCTTTATTTTGAAGTATGGTTCTCCCATAGGAATGCCGAGTGCCTTAGCTTCGTTGCTCCTGGCTATTGCACACCCGTCATTATTAGACAGAACAACTACCGGACGGTTCCGCCATCCGTAATTAAAAATACGCTCACAGGAAGCATAAAAGTTATTTCCGTCAATTAAAGCAATCATAATTTTCTCCAATTCTTAAATGTCCACGTAACGACACCCCAGAGAAAGAATTCCGTTTCATCTGTGATGTCAAAGTCTGAAAATTCAACATTGGCCGACTGCAGCTTCAGTTCTTTGATAGCATTCCCGGCACCGTACCGCGGTCGAAACCGCTTAATGAAAAACTGATTTTCAATAATTGCTGCTACAAGATCATTCGGACGGGCTTCGATACCTTTTTGTATCAAACACCAATCCTCATTAAGTATTCCTATATCTTTCAGCGAATCCCCGGAAATTCTTCCCGGAAAAGTAGTTTCTGCATCTTTAACCAATAGCTTTAAAAAATCGATACTTTCATCCGGAAAGTCAAGTGCAGCACTCGGAAACGCTCCATATCCTCCGGCATGCAAACGCTCTTCCAGTGGCTTTAATACAACAGGTTCCGCACTTTCCAATACAAATAACTCTAAATTTCCGGTACTTTTCATAACGCAAAATTATGAACATTTTGAACCAAAACAGAACAAACCAATGTTAAATTTTCATACCGCAAAGCAAAACCCTTTATGCGACAGAACTTGACGCAATAAAAAGTTATCCACAAAAAATTAGAAATTAAAAAAAGAATCGAAAGAAATACTACCTAAGAAACCCTATGATAAACTATCACAAGTGCAGTCGGGCGCATTTGAAAACTATCAAAATTGAAAATGGGACAAATTTAATAAAACAAAATAAATATTAATTACGGAAATCCGTTAATAACCTTACTGTCTTATTTGTATATTGCAGAAAAAAACATGTTACCTATATCTAAAGATAATTTAGCATACCCAATGTATGTTGAAATTAATCAATATTCTGGCACTGCCTTTTTAATGGAATACAAAAACCGTATATATTTGATTTCTGCAAAACACGTTTTTGTAAACATGGAAAATAACAAATTTCTAAGCCAAACTGTCCTAGTCAAATACTCAAAAAAAGAATTGAATTCCGATAACTATTTTCTAAGCAGCTTTACGATGGATATGGTTATATTAAGCAAAAATAGCAAAGTAATTTTTGATGAAAAAAACGACATAATCGCTATTGATATTTTTGAAAATGAAATGAGTCCAAAACATGCTAATTTTACCGAAGGAATAGTTGAAAGCAACCCTAGGCCTGGAGTTTTTTTTGTTGTACCAGGAGCTTCAATTTTAACAAGCAATTTAGTCCAAATTGGACATGACGTCGGCATATTTGGTTATCCAACTTCTTTACAAATACAAAATGACAAACAATTTGATTTTGATTTACCTTTAGTTAGAAAAGGAATGGTATCTCAAATATACAATGAAAAAGGCTACATAGTTTTAGACTGTCAAGTTCATCCTGGAAATAGTGGAGGCCCTGTTTTCCAATATACACAACATAGCCATGGTCTCATAAAACAATATCTAATCGGAATCCTTATTCAATTTATTCCTCATAATACTAAACTTCCAGTTAGTAATAACTATTATGGAACTATAACAAGTATTTATGATGCTAAAAATTCAGGGTATTCTGTCGCTGTAAACATGGATTATGTTATAGCTACTTTGGAGAGATTTAATCGACAATAACTAATAATAATCCCCACGTCTGAGGTGGGGATTATTTATTTAGAGAAAAACAAATCTGCTTCAGCTTTTCTTCTGCGAACCAGCCCGTTAAGTTTTACTCCTTGTGCAGTAATATACTTTGTAAGAAACCAATCCCGGATTGACGCTCTTGGCGCACGGTCATTGACAAGCTTAAAAAGCCCATCAGATCCGCCTGTATTATAGGTGTGAGAAACTAAAGCATCAAACTGATTTTGAGTAATTGGAATATTTATTTTCTTAGCAACAATATTTTCGTAAACAGCCAGATCCTGACGTAGTGCGTCCTCTGCTTCCTTCTCGGTGTGTATCGTAGCTCTTTTTTCTGCTACAGCTTTATTTCCGGCTCCTTTTAAAAAGTTGCCTTTATCATCTCTCATTGCCCGGCCGTATCCTTCTGTCCATATTCCTACTGGGTCCATCTTTGGCTGCAAACCCGGTTTTTTCAAATCGCCATCGTGCAGGCTCTCAAATTCTTTTATAAGGTCAATCCCTTTTTGTGATGTTCTCATTTCTTAAGTTCTTTTGTAAAATCTTCTAAACTCTTTTTAAATCCTTTTTCGCAGCAAAAGGAAATGAGATTTCCTTTAATATCCGCAGTGAATAATTTATTATCACATTCAGATTCAAACACTTGTACAACCTTATTTTTTTTCCTAAATAATTTCATTTCTTTAATTTTTCGTCAATTAGTATTTTAGCGCAGAAACCAGTTCCGGCACCTAATAAGTAAAGAGTTATTTTGAAAAGCGTTTCGATCATTTTTTGAAGTATTTATATATTCCAAAAATTATAATTCCCACAGATCCCAAAACAACCAAAACAACCCACCATCCAGCCTGAAATCCTTTTGCTTTTATGTCGTTGGTTTTCTTTTCAACTTCAGCAGCAACTGCCTTGATCGTTTCTTTTGAAACAGCGGTCTTGGCTAAGTCTTGAATTATGTTTGTTTTTTCTTCGCTGGAAGATTCTTTTTTGTCTTCGGTTGACTTTCGATAATGGTTATTGATATAGTAGTCAGCCGTGCCGCGGATTACTATACTTTGCAATGTGTCTGGTCCTATGATATTATGAAAGATCAGCGGGTTTAGTGTATCGGATTTTCCCCGAATCACAATATCGCCAGAGAAGTCTTCCAGCTTCTTTTTGATTATTTGATCCGATATTTTCTTTGTGGATTCTTTCAATACTTTCTCCTTGACTGAATCCAGCTGAACACGTTCAATTTCTGTTTGCTCCTCCCGGGAAAAAAACGTAGTTTTATGCTTTGTACGGCATCCCATCAGAATGCTACTCAGTATGATTACTATCATTATTTTCGCTTTCATCGTTCTTATTTTTAAGGTTTAAATCTCTGATGTCTAAAGTCTTGTTGAACTTTTCAAATTTCTTCAGAAAAGCCAGCGGTGGGAATTTCCCATCAGTTATAATTCCGATATTCACCAAGGCATTGCCTGCTGGATAAATGAAAATCATAATCTTACTTGCAACCTTGAAATAAACGCTATCCAAATCGGCATCAGAAATTATCTGAATGAATGCTTCAGTTAGAAAGTAAACAAGAATTACGAGCCCTATTTTCTGGCAGAATCCGGTTACCATTTTTTTAGGAGAAAATGTATTAAGCTTCATATGCTTCCATATCCCGGCTGCCAAATCTGCAATCAAAGCAAATCCCAAAACGAAAATAAATACGTAGGATTCAATATACCAACCCGTAAGACGCTCTGATATGGTTAACCCTACAGCTGGAACCGCAGCCAACTGAAATGATGCCCAGATTTTACCACCAATCCCGCCAGAATGTATGGACAGGAGATTTTTTATTATAAATTCTTTCATTGTTATACTTTTAACTACTTGTTATTCCAGTGAATATTCCATTAATGAAATTCAAATATGATGGCGTTGCTGTTCCGTCGGAAAATTTTACTTTAGCTGTCACCCCGATACTGCCGGCTACTCTAATATTTCCATTGGCGATATCTAATGCAAGGTTGTCTGTGCCGTTGGCCGCACTCAATAATAGACAGGTATGAAATGTTCCGTCTGACTTCTCGTCTCTTATGGTTAGCATAGGCGCTCCGGTTGTGCCGACAATTTGAACAAACTTTTTATTTGCGGATGTGTAGTCGCCTGTGACAAACCATCCCTGTGGAGATTCTAATCCGTTAGAGGAAATTGTAAAGTAATTATTGCCCGCAGTGTTGCCAAAGGTTCCCTGTTGTGCATTAATTGTTCCAGTAAACGTGCCAGAAGTTGCGGTTATCACGCCTTTAATATCAGCGTTTTCCGCAATCATTTTTCCGTTATGCTGCACCCGGAAAGGAGCTGTATTTCTGTTTGCATAATCTTTCCCTGCTCCGAATCGTATACTCGTTCCGGTGATGTCTCCCGCATCTGTTGTACTGGAGATAAACGCGTTTTTTGTTGTAGCGTCGCCAACTTCGATGACCTGAGACATCAGTAGCCCTCCATTAATCGATGTAAACCCATCTGATCCGGTTAGAAATTTGATTTTTCCTTTAATTTCTCCCGTATCCAGATTAAACTGTGTTTGCGAATCCAAAGAAGAAATAATTCCGGTTCTGATTAGTCCGCCGTTTATGGTTGTTGTACCAACGGTGATTGATAATACTCGCACGTTTTCCACTACAGAATGAAGCACACCGATAAGAAAATAATAATCATTAGCATCAGAATCGAACTTTATTTGTTCCTGCGTGAAGACAATTGAGCCGGTCTGATCGGTTTTGGAACATTTCCCATAAACATATCTGAACTGATCATCTGGAATCGTTTCTACAACTTCCGGAATATTCCATTCTTTGTCCATTGTCTGCGAGTAGATGATTCCCGGATTGATTTTTATTTTATTCTTATCGTTTTCAAACATTACATAGAAAACAACACTGCAGCTTATTTGC
The DNA here is from genome assembly GCF_001295265.1 of Chryseobacterium indologenes. GTDB lineage: Bacteria > Bacteroidota > Bacteroidia > Flavobacteriales > Weeksellaceae > Chryseobacterium > Chryseobacterium indologenes_A. Next base: position 223,840 of record NZ_LJOD01000007.1, read on the forward strand.
TGGGAACGGGCGCCAACAGAAATCATGTTTGTTTCAATAGAGTTCGGTCGTATGTTCTCTGGGAGAAAATAATCATCCGTGTCAAAGACGAGATTCTTCAGTTCCTCGGTTGTTTTCAATCCCAGTTTTGAATAATTGATCTGTCCTAGATTGGTAATTGACATTACATTCTTGATCTCTTTAATATCCAGAACCAGCTGTGAAGCGTAATTTATCTCATATGAATCAGCTATAACAATCTTAGTCCGGAACGGATTATAATCCCCCCCTTGGATGAAGTCTGTTGTAATTTGATTTACACGCAGAACCTTGTCAATTCCTAAATCTGAATCATACACACCTATATAGTCTCCTATATCAAAACGGCCGATTCCGATTTTTTCCATATAGGTCGGATCGACATTGAGATCATAAGAAACTTTAGCATTCTTATTTAATTCAAATTGTTCAATCCCCTTCTGTAAAAGTTCGTTTTCGGCATTATCTATATATGTTTTAGGCATTACAATATCAAGCAGCACATATTCGTCACCAACAGCAAATTGAAATGCTGCAGAAGCTTCGTCCGGGAAACTCTGTCCCTGGTCATTTTTGAAAGGAATGATTTCAAATGATTTTGTAGCATGGTTATACCCGCCCTTTTTGATCTCGAATTCATATCCAGCCAGATTACCAGTATTAAAATGTACTTTCGCAGAAGTTCCAGCAATCAGATATTTAGTCGTTACTCCATCGGATTCCTTTTCATTAAGATCAAAGTCCATGGTAGAATCCGAAAACTTGAACTTTGTGTCACCTAAAGAAGTTATTTTGCCTGTTCTTTTTGGGGAAATTTCATCAAAGGTTATGGAGCCTTCTTTTAAGCCGAAAGAAGCGATCGATCCCGCGTCCTCCAAGTTATCAGCTCCCGGAAGCTTCAAACGCTTACTGAAGTTTCTGTATTCATTAGGAATATTGTTCGTTCCTCCGAAAACGTACAGGCGATTGATAATGTCATTATCATCAACATTGCTTCGCGTTAATGAATATAGCCCCTTACCTTTACCGTACTCAAACTTTATTGGAACTTTTTTGCCATAGTCTCCGGTGTGAATTACATATTTTCCATTTTCGTATTTAACCCAAAAATCGGTCTTGAATTCTGAGCAGATCTTCTGCAGGGCCGACAGACATGTATCATCCCCGAATGTTATTGTTTTAGTTTCGCCGTTGGTAAAGTTTCCAATTTCCCAATTGGTAGAGAAGCGCTGCATATTGTTTTTCAATGCCAACAGGAAAACTTCAATATTTCCAATCAAAGGAAACTCCAGGTCTGGACCGAAACCAGTGGCATCAGCGTTGAAGTATTTACAACGAAGCAGGTCAAACATAAGGCCTTGCGCTGTTATGTTGTATTCATACTCCCTTTCTGATTTTTTTGTACAGCCTGGCAAAACATTGATGCGATAAACAGAGCCGAACACAATAAAATAATCATTGATTCTAATGTCTAGGACTTCACAAGAGTTCATCTTAATCGTTAATGCGTCATCAGATAGCAGAACACGATTTAATGTAGCCGAATCCACAGAACGTTTCCCTCGCTCAATCAAGTTGAACAAGGGTGTGCCGCTTCTATATAGTACGATTTTATTCATTGGTTGTTACCTCTACTTCTTGATTATCATGAATAACTTTCAGGACCTCATTCACAGAATGAAAGCCAGCATAGTAAAATTGTTGGTCTCCGTTGGCGTTCTCTTCAATTCTGACAGCCCGTGCTCGGCTAATATCTCCATAGAATATAACACGGTAAACATTTATGTCTCCTTCTTTTACGACTGAGTAAGTTCCACCATTTACAATGGTTTCGACCTTATCGTTTAGTCTCTCCTTAATTATTAATAAAATTTCTTCCATTATTATAATTATTTAAACATATTGAGCCGTTTTGTAAATACCTCCGGATTCTTCAACGTGAGTATTAACCCGGACGAATCCGGAAACACGAGTTTCTCCAGTGTTTTGAGTTCTTACCCCTGTAGTTGATCCCAGTATTCTCGTTGACCCAGATAATAAAAGCTTACATCCGTTATTAATAATGTTGTTGGCTGAAGTATTGCCCGCATTGCCTACCATTGTATTATTGATAACTATAACGCCATTTGAATTTGAAACCTGAAGGAATGGCCCCATCAGAGTTTCAGACCAGCAGTTTTCAAAAGTAATATCTACTCCTTCACCTCCTGGGCTTAATCTTGTTGCTCTTACTCCTCCTGTATTTGTGTTGCCAGTGGTTCCACATCTTTCAAAGTTGCAAGATCTAAAAGTTAGGTTAGCGGCTCGATCAATATCAACGGCCAATCCTGGAATTCTTTGAAAATAAACAAAGTTGTACTGATTAAGATTTGCCTGCATATACCCCGCTGCACTTTGATCGCTTGTAAGAATATTAAAGCCAGCATCCTGAACATCACAATAATCAAATGTATGCCCCATAACGCCAGTTAGTCGAACAGACCAAACT
>NZ_LJOD01000070.1 GCF_001295265.1 Chryseobacterium indologenes
ATCCTATCCAGTTTAAATCCTGATGATATTGAATCGATGACAGTACTTAAAGATGCGGTTTCTACGGCGATCTATGGTGCTGATGCAGGAGCTGGGGTAGTTCTTATTACAACGAAATCCGGAAAATCAGGAAAACCAAGATTTAACTTTTCATCATCGTATGGTTTAAACCAGACGGCAGTAAAGCAGCCGGAAGTTTTAAATAGAGATCAGTTTAAGCAGTATGCAGCAGTTTCATTTGCTAATAGAACTAATTCGACTGAAGCGGATGGTCTTCAGTGGATGATCAATAATATATGGGGAACAGACTATTTAGACAATGATACAGACTGGAGAAAAATCGTTCAGAGGGGAAGTGCTATCCAGCAGGATATGAACTTTACCGCATCCGGAGGAAGCGATAGGTTTAAATACTATTCATCTTTCGGTACATTTGAGCA
>NZ_LJOD01000071.1 GCF_001295265.1 Chryseobacterium indologenes
AAGCAAAAAAGGATACAGCTACTAAATCAACTCAGATTGAAGAGGTGGTAATGGTTGGGTTCGGGCAGAAAAAGGCTGTAAAAGAAATTACAGGATCTGTAGGTACGTTAAAAGCCGATAAGCTTAACGACCTTCCGATCGCATCTCCTGAATCTGCATTAATGGGAAGAGTAGCGGGTGTTCAGGGAGGTATTTCTTCAGGTCAGCCGGGGGGATTTGTAACCCTTCGTATTAGAGGTCAGGCTTCTATCAACGGGAATAACAATCCTATTTATATTATTGATGGAGTAAGAGTAATGTCCGGAGATCCTACTTCGAACAATACTACCGGAAATATCCTATCCAGTTTAAATCCTGATGATATTGAATCGATGACAGTACTTAAAGATGCGGTTTCTACGGCGATCTATGGTGCTGATGCAGGAGCTGGGGT
>NZ_LJOD01000072.1 GCF_001295265.1 Chryseobacterium indologenes
GTTGTTCAGACCACCGATTTGGGATTCTTTGTGGCCGGTAATATTCAGAACTCTTCCAAAGGGTATGGCTCTAAAGATGCCTGGATCATCCGTCTGGATAAAAACGGGAAAGAACTTTCGCAGCTTATTTTAGGTGGAAAAGGTTTAGATGAAGTGGAGAAAATGATTCCTACGAAAGATGGCGGCGCTTTACTAGGGATATATTCAAGAAGCTCCATTGGAGGAACCAAGAAAACAGAAAACTTAGGAGAGGGCGATTATTGGATCGTAAAGCTGGATAAAAACGGAAAAGTAGAATGGGAAAAGAACTACGGAGGGAAAGGTGATGATCATCTCAGAACTTTGGCTTTAACCTCTACCGGTTACCTTATTGGCGGAGAATCCAGATCCGAGAGATCAGGCAATAAAACCGTAGGCATCGAAGAAGGAACC
>NZ_LJOD01000073.1 GCF_001295265.1 Chryseobacterium indologenes
TACTCCAATATGTATTGGGGGCTGAATACCCTGTTATCGGTCACGTATTATGATTCTTATCCTCGACTATATGATTTTAATCCTTCATATCCTTCAACAATTCTGGGAGAACCTGTACTGGCTGAAACTCCTGATGCTGCTGGAAGAAGCACCAAAGGTCTTCCGGTGATGAGTCTTGTAAAAAATATTGAAGATGACAGCTGGACAAAAACCTATACTTATTATGATCAAAAAGGAAGAGTAATTGGTACCCATTCCATTAATCATTTGGGTGGCTATACCCAAACAGAATCCAAGCTTGATTTTGCGGGAACCGTTCAGAAAATGGTGACTAGGCATAAAAGGCTAAGCACCGATACTGAAAGAGTAATTACAGAGACCTTTACGTATGACCATCAGAACAGGTTACTCGTTCATAAGCATCAGGTGGA
>NZ_LJOD01000074.1 GCF_001295265.1 Chryseobacterium indologenes
TACTCCAATATGTATTGGGGGCTGAATACCCTGTTATCGGTCACGTATTATGATTCTTATCCTCGACTATATGATTTTAATCCTTCATATCCTTCAACGATTCTGGGAGAACCTGTACTGGCTGAAACTCCTGATGCTGCTGGAAGAAGCACCAAAGGCCTTCCGGTGATGAGTCTGGTAAAAAATATTGAAGATGACAGCTGGACCAAAACCTATACCTATTATGATCAAAAAGGAAGAGCGATAGGAACATACTCTATTAACCACTTGGGTGGCTATACCCAAACAGAATCCAAGCTTGATTTTGCGGGAACCGTTCAGAAAATGGTGACAAGGCATAAAAGGCTAAGCACCGATACTGAAAGAGTAATTACAGAGACCTTTACGTATGACCATCAGAACAGGTTACTCGTTCATAAGCATCAGGTGGA
>NZ_LJOD01000075.1 GCF_001295265.1 Chryseobacterium indologenes
GACACATGGATTTTCAATCCATTGCTCTACCAACTGAGCTAAGAAACCATTATATTGTTGTTTGACTTACTTCGTTGTTTTAAAGTGATGCAAAAGTAATACATTTTATAATATTACACAAGTCTTTTATGATATTTTTTGACTGAAAATTATGTCAGTATCGTTAACGATTACAGTAACAGGCTTTTAAAAATAAAATATTTTATCTGTTTAAACTTTCTCAAAGAGGTTTTTATACATGATCTGGATTAACTCAAATTTTGCATAGCCCTCAACTTCTGAACCTGCTCCGTTTTATGAATTTTAATGTATTCAGTTTTTATCACTGAAAAAACAAAAAAACCTCTGACTAATCAGAGGTTTTCAAGTGGTTTCTCCAGGAATCGAACCAGGGACACATGGATTTTCAATCCATTGCTCTACCAAC
>NZ_LJOD01000076.1 GCF_001295265.1 Chryseobacterium indologenes
GTGGCCGACTCGGTAGCTCAGCTGGTAGAGCAATACACTTTTAATGTATGGGTCCTGGGTTCGAATCCCAGCCGGGTCACAAGCGAAATAAGTTACTAGATTTTTGTAATTTTATAGCCTGCGTGGTGAAATTGGTAGACACGCCATCTTGAGGGGGTGGTTTCCTAAGGATGTGCTGGTTCGAGTCCAGTCGCAGGCACTGCAACGATTTTTTAATAATTAATTGGAATATAAATTCATTTAATTGTGGCCGACTCGGTAGCTCAGCTGGTAGAGCAATACACTTTTAATGTATGGGTCCTGGGTTCGAATCCCAGCCGGGTCACAAGCGAAATAAGTTACTA
>NZ_LJOD01000077.1 GCF_001295265.1 Chryseobacterium indologenes
GGGAGACCTTTGAAACACCAAATCACAAAATATTAATATGAAAAAAATTTACTTTTCAGTAAACTTGTGACCCGGCTGGGATTCGAACCCAGGACCCATACATTAAAAGTGTATTGCTCTACCAGCTGAGCTACCGAGTCGGTCACTTAACAATTCTATTTTACAATATTTTTGTTTTTAAGAATTGCAAAGGTATATATTTTTTTTGGAACCTGCAAGAGGTTTAAAAAATCAAAGGTCTCTGGGAGACCTTTGAAACACCAAATCACAAAATATTAATATGAAAAAAATTTACTTTTCAGTAAACTTGTGACCCGGCTGGGATTCGAACCCAGGACCCA
>NZ_LJOD01000078.1 GCF_001295265.1 Chryseobacterium indologenes
ATCCTTTATAGTTATATCCTAAAGTGGCACCATAACCTGATCTTGAGCTCTCCAGATTATTTACCCCTGTATGGTCAACTGGCACTACAAAGCTGGAAATATGCTCTAAAGTACTTAATGCAACAGACTGTCCTGTAGCCGCTAAAGTTCTTGTGTTAGACTGATATGCTTCCTGGAATAAGCTTGCATTGAACCTGTGGTCATCAGATAAAGAGAACGCATAGCTCAACACGTTGGATACGTTGAAGTTGAAATAACGGTTCGTTCCTGAAGTCATACGACCATTGGTACTTAAACCATCACCGTATACAGGAGACAGATATTCATC
>NZ_LJOD01000079.1 GCF_001295265.1 Chryseobacterium indologenes
GTAAACACTCTAAAAAATACACCGCGGGATGGAGCAGTAGGTAGCTCGTCGGGCTCATAACCCGAAGGTCATCGGTTCGAGTCCGGTTCCCGCTACTAAGACAGTGCTTTCGGTAGGCACTCTAAAAATACACCGCGGGATGGAGCAGTAGGTAGCTCGTCGGGCTCATAACCCGAAGGTCATCGGTTCGAGTCCGGTTCCCGCTACTAAAACAAAGTGAGAAGAGGCTGTCTCAAAAGGTAAACTAACGCTCTGAGAATCTCCTAAACAACAAAAGTTGTCAGACAGGAGTTCGAGAGATGGGGTACTTTTGAG
>NZ_LJOD01000008.1 GCF_001295265.1 Chryseobacterium indologenes
CCGAACATCGTCATGATAACCGGGAAGATAATTTTGAAAACAATAATCAGAATTCCTAAAGTAATCAGGTTCGCCCAGATGAAATTTTTCCAGGTAAACTTGTAATTTCTGGCATAATACACCAGACATACAGCAGGAACTGCCAGCATGCACATCATGTGCACTCCTACAGAAAGCCCTAATACAAAGAAAATAAGGATAATCCATCTTTCACTGTCTGCTGCCTGATATTCATTTTCCCATTTCGTGATCAGCCAGACCAGCAAAGCAATGAACATAGAGGCCATTGAATATACTTCTCCTTCTACTGCTGAAAACCAGAATGTATCCGAAAACGTAAAACACAAAGCTCCTACAGCTCCTGCAAAGAGAATAGAAATTTCCTGATGTTTCGTTACTTCTTCAAAATCTTTGTTCAGAAGTCTTCTTACAAAATGTGTGATGGTCCAGAACAAGAACAGAATGGTAAATGCACTGAACAGGGCAGACATCGCATTAATTACGATTGAATAATTTTCACCTTTTCCTAATGCAAAAATGGCGGCCACAGCCCCCACAATCTGGAATAATGCAGCTCCGGGAGCGTGCGTTACTTCAAGTTTTACAGCAGAAGAAATGTACTCACCACAGTCCCAGAAACTGAAGTTGGGCTCTATGGTAGACAAATACGTAAAAAAAGCAATGACAAAAATCACCCATCCTAAAACGGTGTTCCATCGCCTAAAAGTCCAATTTTTCATAGTATTAAATCAATTACGCGAAAGTAAGGCTTTTAAATTATTTTATGTTGTTTTTAACACAATTTAAAAAAAATGGCGTAGTATTTGTGATGATACTTTCGCTAAGATTGCAAATAAGAAAATAGATTTTCCTGAATCGCTGTCTAGAAATCAAACAAAAGTTTAGAAATTATTTATTTTTTTGTATTTTTGCGGTCAGATTTTTATTGAAAATAACAAATAATGAGTAATGTTTACGATAATATTCTTGGCCTTGTAGGAAATACTCCTATGGTGAAGCTAAATACTGTTACAAAAGATATTCCTGCAACCGTTTATGCCAAGTTAGAATCATATAATCCTGGACATTCCACAAAAGATAGAATTGCACTTCATATTATAGAAAACGCAGAACAGAAAGGTTTATTGAAGGAAGGGTCTGTAGTTGTTGAGACAACGTCAGGAAATACAGGATTTTCTATAGCAATGGTTTGTATCATTAAAGGATATCAGTGTATTCTTGCCGTAAGCGACAAGACAAAGCCTGAGAAGATTGCTTATTTAAAAGCATTAGGGGCTACAGTATACATCTGCCCTGCCAATGTTCCTGCGGATGATCCGAGATCATATTATGAAGTTGCTAAAAGAATTGCTTCAGAAACACCAAATTCAGTTTACATCAATCAGTATTTCAACGAGCTGAACATTGATGCGCATTACCAGACTACCGGTCCTGAAATTTGGGCGCAGACGGAAGGTAAAATCACTCACCTTTTTGCCTGCACTGGAACAGGTGGAACATTATCAGGTTCAGCAAAGTTTTTAAAAGAAAAAAATCCGAACATCAAGATCATTGGTGTAGATGCGGACGGCTCTATTTTAAAAAGCTATCATGAGACGGGAGAAATTCATAAAGAAGATGTTCATCCATACCAGATCGAAGGAATGGGGAAAAATTTAATCCCTTCTGCTCTTCTTTTTGATAAAGTAGATGAATTTGTAAGGGTAAACGATGAAATGTCAGCCTACAGAACCCGTGAAATTGCTTTAAAAGAAGCTATTATGGGCGGATATACTACCGGAGCGGTAACCCAGGCGCTGATTCAGTATGCACAATCCCATGAGCTGACTAAAGATGATATGATTGTTCTGATCTACCCTGACCATGGTTCAAGGTATATCACCAAAGTATACAGTGATAAATGGATGGCTGAGCAGGGCTTTGTTAACAACTGCGTACACAATTACGATGAAGTTTTCAAGACCGAATTCATTAAATAGAATAATATAAACCACGATACAAATAAAGCCTTTTGTGTTTTTTACAGGAAAGGCTTTTTTACTTAAAAATTACGATACAAAATGTTGGATATTTTTGAAAGAATAAAAGAAAATCCAGGACCTCTTGGACAGTTTGCAGATTACGGAGAAGGCTATTTTATATTCCCGAGATTAGAGGGGCCTATCGGTCCGAGGATGCAGTTCCAGGGAAGAGAAGTAATTTTCTGGAGTGCCAATGACTATTTAGGATTATGTAATCACCCTGAAGTAATTGAAGCTGATGCTAAAGCAGCTGCAGAATACGGAATGTTCTACCCGATGGGGGCAAGAGCCATGTCCGGTGAAACAGAACAGCACCTTCAGCTCGAAAGAGAACTGGCAGATTTTGTACAGAAGGAATCAGCATATTTATTAAACTTCGGTTATCAGGGAATGGTTTCTACCATTGATGCGCTGGTCAACAGAAATGATGTAATTGTTTATGATGTAGACTCTCATGCCTGTATTGTAGACGGTGTGAGACTTCATGCCGGAAAAAGATTTACCTACAGACACAACGATATTGCAAGTCTTGAAAAAAATCTTCAGAGAGCGACTAAAGTTGCAGAAGAAACAGGAGGCGGTATTCTGGTAATCACAGAAGGTGTTTTCGGGATGAGAGGCCAGCAGGGAAAAATTAAAGAGATCTGCGAGCTGAAATCCAAATACCAATTCAGACTTCTTGTAGATGATGCCCACGGTTTCGGAACACTTGGAAAAACAGGAGCCGGAGCTGGTGAAGAACAGGGCTGTCAGGACCAGATTGATGTATACTTCTCTACTTTTGCTAAATCTATGGCAGGGTTTGGAGCTTTCTTAGCCGGAGATAAAGAAATCATCAGATACCTGAAGTTTAATCTGAGATCACAGATTTTTGCTAAATCTCTTACGATGCCAATGGTAATCGGAGGTTTAAAAAGACTTGAGCTCTTGAGAACAAGACCGGAAATTAAAGCCAAACTTTGGGAAAATGTAAATAAATTACAAAACGGTCTTAAAGAAAGAGGATTCAATATTGGTGATACCAATACCTGTGTAACTCCCGTGATGATGCAGGGAACTCCGGTAGAAGCTACTCTTTTGGTGAAAGATCTGAGAGAAATTTACGGAATCTTTACTTCAGTAGTAGTCTATCCGGTAATTCCGAAGGGAATGATTCTTCTGAGATTAATTCCTACCGCTTCCCACACAGATGCGGAAATTAATGAAACGCTGGCTGCATTTGAAGCCATTCACGATAAATTAGTAAGTGGTTACTATAAAGAGCAGGAACAGAAACTTCTGCAGGAGCAGAGGTTAAGTTTCAAGCCGATTTAATAAAATTCAAAAAAACCACTGAACTTCTTCAGTGGTTTTTTTATGATTCACCTGTAAAATTTATACAAGAATAATGAAATTCAAAGGTTATCTGTTAGGTATTTTGTCATCCGTTTCATACGGGCTGATTCCCATCTTTATCCTGCCGCTGAAGCAGGCTAAATTCTCAATGGATATTACTTTGTTTTACCGTTTCTTGTTTTCTGCCATGATGGTGGGCGGATATCTGCTCTATTCTAAGGAAAGCTTCAGGATCAATAAAAAAGAAGCATTAATCCTTGCTGTTTTGGGGATCTGCTATGCGCTTTCCTCGGAGTTTTTATTCATAGGATATGATTTTCTTACACCGGGTATTGCTTCCACGGTACTCTTCATTTATCCGGTTATTGTAGCACTTGTTATGTTCTTCTTTTATAAGGAAAAACTGACAGGATTATCCGTAGTTTCCCTGTTACTGGCTTTTGCCGGAGTTATTATTTTATGTTTAAAAGGAGAAGGCTTTGAGATTAATTTTGCTGGCCTTGGAGTAGTTATGCTAAGCTCTTTATTCTATGCACTTTATATGGTCATTGTGAATAAATCAGGGCTTAAAGTTTCCGGATTCAAGCTTTCTTTCTATTCTATGCTGTTCACTTCAGGATTTTTTATGCTTAAATCCTCTGTTGGCGGCCAATCTTTTGTGATACCTTCTGTACATATATTTTTAAGCTTTACTGTTTTTGCATTTCTCACTACTGTTATTTCCAGTCTCTGCCTGGTATATGCAATCAAATATATAGGTTCTACTCCAACAGCTATTTTAGGGGCTTTAGAACCAGTGGTTGCAGTTATGGTAAGTGTCCTTATATTTCATGAGAAATTCACAGGCAATCTTCTTATAGGAATTACATTGATTCTTATGGGAGTTATCCTTAATGTACTTTCCGACAGCATAAAATCAAAACGTATTAAGGTTAACCGTTTAAAAAATACCTGATTATCTACCGGTCTTTATAAAAATCTTTTATAATTTTTTTAAGCATTGAAATCATGCTCAGGTATGCATTAAAAGGTTCCTGTATATCCCAGACCCCATATTTTAATCAAATAACCAAAAAATTATTCTCCCAATATGGAGAATCCTGAAAATAAGTTTGGCTTTACAGCGTAATTTTTTTCAGTTTTTCCGTGTATATTTGTGTAACAATCCCTCACCAGCATGCCTGTTATACAGAATTGCATTTTTGTTTTACCAAATAATACAACCGTGATGAAAACAGAAAGACTAACAAAAGAACAGCTAAACGGCCGCATAAAAACAACTTCAGAAAAATTACACTCTGCTGTTCAGGTCGCCCTGGATTTTACTTTTCTCAGCGAAAATGATCCGGATGATGAAAGCTTTTCAGAATTTCTTGAAATGCTGGATTCTGAAACAGCTGAGAAAATACGCGAGGCATCTTTGCAGATGAACAATGACTATGACGAGCCCGAAATCCTGTTGATGGAAAATGAATGCCAAGATTCTCTTCATCTTGTCACAGAAGACGGCGAAGGTTTCAAGATTATCCTTATTGAAGGCCACTTGGAGCTATCGGGAAATTTATTCATTGAAGAATATGTTACTCTTATTGTAACAGGCCAGGTTAAAGCTAAAAATATAATTGTTAACGGTTCACTTTATTCTTCAGGAAGCCTTTCCTGCAGCGTGCTGTTTGGAGCATCCTCTAATGATCATGAAACCTATACCGGAGGAAATATTTATGCTTCCCTTGTTGCAGAAAACGGGCAATATACAGTTTCAGAAGGTAAAATATATTCCAAATACCTGATCAGTTTCCATAATGAAATTGAAGGAAAATCGGGAAGATTTATTGAAAATGCTTTAATTGACAGTGACACTGAAGCAGCCAGACTGAATCCTGAAGTGCTGGATAAAAACGGATACTTTGATGAGGAAGCTTTTCTTAAATTTATCAACCTGCATCATGTAGAGGCTTTATTTTATTAAATCTTTGTTATCATCTAAGAAATCTCTGAGATCATCTTACTTTATGATGAATAAAATATCTGCCTATAAATCAAATTCACGGTTTGCAATATACTGCATAAATTATCTATCTTTGACAGACAGTTAAGAGAAGAGATTCAGAATCATAACTAACTGTTTTTCAAAATAAAACAGAGAATAATTTCTTCCATTTAACTGAACTCTAAAAATAAATCTGTAAAAAATTCCTGTTGAAAGATCTTCTTCTTATCACTCCGCCTTTTACCCAGCTCAATACTCCTTATCCGGCAACAGCTTATATTAAAGGGTTTTTGAATACCAAAAATATTTCCAGCTACCAGACCGACTTAGGAATTGATGTTATTTTGAAACTTTTTTCAAAAGATGGAATTCAGCGGATTTTTGACCAGCAGATTGACCTTTATGCCGTTTCTGAAAATTCACAGCGAATTTTTGCTCTGAAAGAAGAATACTTAAAAACGATAGATCAGGTTATTCCTTTTCTACAGGGAAAAACGCCAACTTTGGCAAGACAGATCTGCAGCATGAATTTTCTTCCCGAAGCTTCCCGCTTCAACCAGCTGGATGATATGGAATTTGCATTCGGAAATATGGGACTTCAGGACAAAGCCAAGCATCTCGCCACGCTCTATCTGGAAGATATTTCGGATTACATTGTAGAAAATATCGACCCGGATTTCGGATTCAGCAGATATGCTGAACGTCTGGGGAAAAGTGCCAATTCATTTGATGAATTATATGCAAAATTATCAGATAAACAGACCTTTATTGATGATTTTACCTTAGAAATTCTTGAAGAAAAACTAAAAGTGATACAACCGAAACTGGTCTGTTTTTCAGTTCCCTTTCCCGGAAATCTCTACTCCGGATTCAGGTGTGCCCAGTTAATCAAAAAGAACTACCCACACATCAAAACAGCAATGGGTGGAGGTTTCCCCAATACAGAATTAAGGGAAGTGAAAGACCAGAGGGTATTTGAATTTTTTGATTTTATTACGCTGGATGATGGTGAACTCCCTCTTGAAATTCTTCATGAAAATGTAGCCAACCCTAAAGAAGACCCGGAATATAAAAGAACTTTTTTAATTGAAGATGGAAAAGTTGTTTATAAGAATAATTCCAAACGGCACGACTATAAACAGGCTGACATCGGAACTCCTGATTACACAGACCTTCATCTGGACCAATATATTTCAGTTATTGAGATCGCTAATCCTATGCACAGCTTGTGGAGTGACGGAAGATGGAATAAGCTGACCATGGCCCACGGATGTTATTGGGGAAAATGTACATTTTGTGATATTTCTCTGGACTATATTAAAATCTATGAACCTGTTTCCGCAAAAATTCTGGTCGACAGAATAGAAGAACTCATCAGAACTACCGGTGAAACAGGCTTCCATTTTGTAGATGAAGCAGCCCCGCCAGCCCTGATGCGGGAGGTTGCCCTGGAAATTCTGCGAAGAAACCTGGTAGTTACCTGGTGGACCAATATACGTTTTGAAAAAAGCTTCACAGGAGATCTTTGTTATCTGCTGAAGCTTTCAGGATGTGTTGCTGTTTCAGGAGGACTGGAAGTGGCCAGCGACAGACTTCTTCAATTAATTGACAAAGGTGTTTCCGTTGAGCAGGTAGCACGGGTAACAAGAAATTTTACAGAAGCCGGAATCATGGTTCATGCATATCTCATGTATGGTTATCCTACTCAGACCATTCAGGAAACAGTGGATTCTCTGGAAATGGTAAGGCAGATGTTTGAAATGGGAATTCTCCAAAGTGGATTCTGGCATCAGTTTGCCATGACTGCTCACTCACCGGTAGGGCTTCGTCCTGAAGAATTCGGAGTGATACCCGTAAAGGAAAAAATTCTTTTTGCTCATAATGATATAGACTTTAAGGATAAAACCGGAATTGATCATGGCAAATTCAGCTTCGGTCTGAAAAAGTCTCTTTTCAATTATATGCACGGAATTAACTTTGAGCTTCCGCTTCAGGAGTGGTTTGATTTTAAAATTCCGGGAACAACGATTCATCCGGATCATATTCATGACTGTCTTTTGGATGATGAAGCTTTTAAACTAAAAGGCAATTCAAAAGTTGTTTTTCTAACCCAAAACGTAATCGCTGAGAATCGCGTAAAAAATAAAAAGAAATACTCAGGTACGTTTACGCTCCTTACGTTCCACTTAAAAACGAATATTGTAAAGGTAGAGCTGGAACAGGAAAAAGCAGAATGGCTGATGAATGTTCTCAGAGAAAATTCTGTGAATAATCCAAAAAAATCTACTATTCAACAACTTAAGATTAATTTTGAAGAAAATTTCGAGGATTTTGAATTGTTCTGGTTTTCAAAACCGTTACAGCAGCTGAAGGAAAACGGGGTTATTTTATCACTTTAATTTTTGAAATAAAATTCGGACAGGAAATTTAATTTTGCTGGTTTTTTAGATCGTGCCTATCTTTTTATGGACTGGTCTCTGAATAATCCTGTTCCCATTTAATTTTCTTTGCAATTTCTTCGAAAGTATATTCTCCAAATTCTATAATCTTTCCCTTCTCATCAATATATCCATATTTTTTACACTGGGTATAATAATGACGGCAGTCCGTCTCCTGAGAATGGGTCCATGGGATAGCTTTACATCCTTCTCCTATAATGGCTTTTCCTTTATGAAAGGAGGATACTTCCTCAAATTGCGGCCGGATAATTACCTTTCCTTTTTCATCTGCAAATCCTATTTTACCATTTTTATCGACAATTCTTATTTTACCGTCAATCACATCATCAGGACTTGGAGTGCCTATTTCTGAGTTCAAAACCTGAAATAATTTCTTTCCGTTAATATCAACTGCTGTCCATCCCTCCTCTCCGTTAATCGCGAAAATAGAAAAATACCCCATCGTTCCAGGTCTGTAATTTAAGCCGAAAGAATCGTCTAATTTTTTAATTATTTTGCCATTTTTATCCGCAATATAAGCCGTGGAATAATTATTATTCCGGTAAATAATCTGGAATTTCTGTGCAGAAATAACTGAAAATAATAACAGAAAAAGTAACACTTTCATAGGTGGTATTTTGTATGAAAGTTAATGAAAAAAATTAATCTATCGGAAATTGTTGTTTTTGATCCGTTATTGACTATTTTTTTGTTGGATTGGAAACCCGTCAAAATTGAATGGTTGGGGCAACAGTCTTAGCAGACTACCTCTCTCCTGCTACTGCAGTTTTATTATTGTGAAGTTTGTTTTTCAACGGGACCAACGGATACCTTTTCCTGTATTTTGATAAAATTCGGGTCCATAATAGCCATTCGTTCTGCTATTGCTTTATAGGTTGGAAATTTCAGGAGGGCTGCCCTACCGGACATTTGCCTGTAAATGGTAAAAATTTTCCCGTTGGCCGTTTTAATCTGTTTTGTTGTTGTGCTATACCGTCCGATTAACTTACTTTTGGCATCATATACTTCAATATCCACGAAAGTTTTATCGGTAATGGTATCTTCTGAACCAAAACTCATGGGTAAATTCGTAAAATACCCCACGGGGACACCATTACTTAAGATTTCACCAACTTTATTAACCTCAATATTCATTTTATCTATTTTACTTCTGGTAGTATAAGCTTCTTTTGTCTTACTGTCCAGTTTTCTTTTGGGAATGTTTTTAAAGATATCATCCAGATTTTTGATATTCACTCCTTTATTATCAATGATTTTCAGGTCTTTTATTGAGGTATAAACTGCCGACTTCTCTTCTCCTGAGAAGGCTGACGGCGAACTATAATCCAGATCGATGGTTTTTTCCCTGTTGTAAACTCTATTCAGCCGGATATAGCTGTCTCTCACAGAGTCTACAATACTTTTATCTACAAATTCTATTGTATAAATCGGGGTTTCCTTCAAATCCATAAAGGTATAAACACTTGATTTATTTGATATTTTGGCTACGTGTGCTCCGTCAAGACTTATAATACCTCTTTTGGTCTTAAAATTCTGGGCATTGAGGTAAGCTCCCAGAACAGCAAAGAATATGATCACCCCTTTCTTCATAGGATCAGATTTTAGAACATAAAAAAAGTGTAACAAAGTTACACTTTCTTGAAAATATATTTAGCTTTTCATTTAATTATTCACAAAGGATAATTCCTTTATTATTATTAAATTCTACAACACCGCTTTTGATAGGATAAGAAAAAGCTGAATCTTTTTCATTTTCTTTAGTCAAGTTTTTAGTGTATGCTTCATCAATAGATTTAGCAAAAAGCTTTACTTTACCTCCGATCAAAGAAGAAACAATACCTGCGTGGTTTTTCATGATGTGGAATTCACCATTTTTTCCCGGCAATAGTACTGAGTCTACTTCCCCTTCAAAAACTACATATTCTGGTGTTAAAATTTTTATATTCATTTAATTTAGATTTGAAGATTTCAGATTTCAGATTTCAGACAACCTTAAAGTCTCATGTCTGGTATCTGTTATCTTTATGTCTAATTTATTAAGCGTTTTCAGCTAGCATTTTTTGTCCAGCTTCGATAGCTTCTTCGATGGTTCCTTTCAGGTTGAAAGCTGCTTCCGGAAGGTGGTCTAGTTCACCATCAATGATCATGTTGAATCCTTTGATGGTATCTTTGATGTCTACCAAAGATCCTGGAATACCTGTAAACTGTTCTGCTACGTGGAAAGGCTGAGATAAGAATCTCTGAACTTTTCTTGCACGGTAAACTACTGATTTATCTTCTTCAGAAAGTTCTTCCATACCAAGGATGGCAATGATATCCTGAAGGGCTTTATATCTCTGAAGGATTTCTTTTACTCTCTGAGCACAGTTGTAGTGTTCTTCACCAATAACTTCAGGAGCAAGGATTCTTGAAGTAGAAGCTAGTGGATCTACCGCCGGATAGATACCTAATGAAGCGATCTTTCTGTCAAGTACCGTCGTTGCATCAAGGTGGGCAAACGTAGTTGCAGGAGCCGGGTCAGTTAAGTCATCCGCAGGTACATATACAGCCTGTACTGAAGTAATAGATCCGTTTTTAGTTGAAGTAATTCTTTCCTGCATCGCACCCATTTCAGAAGCTAGTGTTGGCTGATAACCTACCGCTGAAGGCATACGTCCAAGAAGTGCAGACACCTCAGAACCAGCCTGTGTAAAACGGAAGATGTTATCTACGAAGAAAAGTACGTCTCTACCCTGTCCGCTTTCACCACCGTCTCTGTAGTACTCAGCTAATGTAAGACCGGAAAGGGCAACTCTTGCTCTTGCACCTGGCGGCTCGTTCATCTGACCGAATACGAATGCAGCTTTAGAATCTTTCATAGCCTCAAGGTCTACTTTAGAAAGATCCCATCCTCCATTTTCCATAGAGTGCATAAAGTCATCACCATATTTAATAATTCCGGATTCCAACATCTCTCTCAAAAGGTCATTTCCTTCTCTCGTTCTTTCACCTACTCCGGCGAATACAGAAAGACCTCCGTGTCCTTTTGCAATATTGTTAATCAACTCCTGGATCAATACTGTTTTACCTACACCGGCACCACCGAACAAACCAATTTTACCTCCTTTTGCGTAAGGCTCGATAAGGTCAATTACTTTAATACCTGTAAATAAAACTTCTGCAGAAGTTGAAAGTTGATCAAATTTTGGAGCTTCTCTGTGGATCGGCAGTCCGCCATCCTTAGAAATATTCTGAAGCCCGTCGATAGCATCCCCAACAACGTTGAATAGTCTTCCGTTCACAGCCTCTCCGATAGGCATTGTAATAGGATTTCCGTATCCAATTACATCCTGACCTCTTTTAAGACCGTCTGTAGCGTCCATTGCGATACATCTTACTGTATCTTCTCCAATATGCTGTTCTACTTCTAAGACTACTTTTTCACCGTTTTCCTTTGTAATTTCTAACGCGTCGTAGATTGCAGG
The DNA here is from genome assembly GCF_001295265.1 of Chryseobacterium indologenes. Lineage (GTDB taxonomy): Bacteria > Bacteroidota > Bacteroidia > Flavobacteriales > Weeksellaceae > Chryseobacterium > Chryseobacterium indologenes_A. The sequence goes on from NZ_LJOD01000008.1 coordinate 11,291, forward strand.
AACTGCTTCTACATCTGTAAAGACAACGTCGATTACCGGACCAATAATTTGAGAAATTTTACCTTTAATTTGGTTTGCCATTGCTAAATTTTTTCTTGGTGCAAATATAATGATTCTTCATAAACCCGCAATTGGTAAAAAAAAGATTTTTATCATACTTTTGGCATTGGGATACGTTTGGAAAAATTGGAAAGTTTTTTTATCATTATAGGCAGGCTTCAGAATGCGGACAGGACTGATTAGCTAAATGATAATTATCCTTTTTCTGTATTTCAAATTAATTCGGGCATATCCCAACATCATCTTTCCAAAACTCGTCTTATTCAAAATAAAGGTTTTATATTTGCAGTCAAAATTTTTTCCGTTTTGAAAGTGTTCAAAAATTTTAAAGATTACTCTTCTCAAAGGCCTTTAGCATTGTCTTTAGGAATGTTTGACGGAGTACATCTGGGACATAAAAGCATCATTGATGAACTTATAAAATCTGGTAAAGAAAACAATCTGGAAACCGCTGTTCTTACTTTTTGGCCACATCCGCGTTTTGTTTTCAACCCTAATGAAGATCTTAAGCTTCTTAACACCCTTGAAGAAAAGAAGCAGCTGATTGAAAAATATGGGATTGACCATTTATTTCTGAAAGAATTTGATGAAGAATTCAGAAATCTTACCGGTGAAGAATTTGTCCGCCAGATTCTTATCGAAAAATTAAATGTGAAATATCTGATTATTGGTTACGATCATTCCTTCGGAAAAAATAAAAGCGGAAACTTTGAGCTTCTTCAAAAACTGTCTAAAGAGCTGGATTTTGAGGTTGAACAGATGGAAGCTATCAATATTCACGAGAATAATATCAGTTCTACAAAGGTTCGTAATGCGCTTCTGGCCGGAAATATAAAGGAAGCCAATGAAATGCTGGGATACTCCTACTCTGTTTCGGGAACAGTGGTTCACGGAAAGAAAATCGGAAGGACAATCGGATATCCTACCGCCAACATTGAAACAGAATCTCTTAAACTTCTTCCTAAAAAAGGGGCTTATATTGTTGAAGTCGATGTAAAAGGGCGGCAATACAAGGGAATGCTGAGTATTGGCACCAATCCTACGGTGAACGGGGAGAAATTAACCGTTGAAGTTTATATCCTTAATTTTGATGATGACATTTACGGTGAAAAAATCACAGTAAGATTCAGGGATTTCCTTCATGATGAAATTAAATTTGAAGGTCTTGAAAAACTGATTGAACGGCTGGATGAAGATAAAAGACTGACGGACGCATTCAGGTTTTAATACTTTTAATCATAAAATTATAGCAGAATAATCCACTTCATCTGAGGTGGATTTTAGTTTATTTTTAGCTCAACCGGGTTATAATTTCTGGCTCTTTCTTATGCTTTCTGCATCAAGAAATGAAGTGTTTCCGGATCGGTAACTAATAACTTAAAACAATGACAAGCTCTATTCAATTCTGGTATTTAACCAATATGTACACATTTATTAAGAATGAATTTTTTGTTTTTTTCCAATAACAGACTGGTTCTTCACCATTTTAGCTCTTCAATATCTCTTCTTTTGCTTTTTTCGTCAGCGAATTAAATACTAAATCATAGGACTGGTCTATCATTTTAAGGATCAGTTCTCTTTTCAATCCGTCTGTCATTACAGAGTTCCAATGGGTTTTGTTCATATGAAATGCTCCGGTAATCTGGGGATACTGTTCACGGAGTTCTGCGCTCCATTCAGGATCTGTTTTCACATTGATATTTAAAGGCTGCTTTTCCAGAGGCATTAATAAGAACATTTTTGTTCCTACTTTCATAACAAGGGTTTCATTGTCAAAAGGAAATGTTTCTGTAACTCCTTTTTTGGCCAGACAATAATCCAGAATTTCGTTGGCATCCATATTTGTTTATAAGTAATAGGTAATGAGTGCTATAATGAACGGTAACTGATATTTACCGTTTCTTTTGATCTTTTATTAATTCAAATTTAGTAAATTTAAGAAAGAAAATATCGTTTCATTAAATCCTATTGTTATGAAAGCTTTAGTAATTGGTGCCACAGGTGCTACAGGAAAAGATTTAGTCAATCAATTGCTCAATGACAAAGATTTTGAGGAAGTTGATGTTTTTGTCAGAAAACCTATTGATATTCAGAACAACAAACTGAAAGTACATATTGTGAATTTTGAAAAGCCTGAGGAATGGAAAGATCAGGTGAAGGGTGATGTTGCATTTTCCTGTTTAGGAACTACGTTAAAAGATGCCGGAAGCAAGGAAGCACAGCGGAAAGTAGATTTCGGCTACCAATATGAATTTGCCAAAGCAGCTAAAGAGAATGAAGTGGAAGATTATATTTTAGTATCCGCTTACGGAGCCAATCCGGATTCTAAGATTTTTTATTCCAAGATGAAAGGAGAGCTGGAAGAAGCTGTAAAAAAATTGCATTTTACCAAAATCACGATTTTCAAACCGGGAATGCTTGAACGGAAAGATTCGGAAAGAACGGGTGAAGTACTCGGCAGCAGGATTATTAAATTTGCCAATAAACTAGGCCTTCTGGAAAGTCAAAAACCACTTCCTACTGATATTCTGGCCAAAGCGATGATCAATTCTTCCAAAATAAAAAGCAATGGATATTCCAGTATTAAGCTTGGTAATATTTTTTGCTTTGCAGAGAAAAGTAATGACTAATACAGAAGTATCGGATCATAAATTCCCTGCCGTCTTTTACTATTTTATTTGAATACTATTGTTATTAAAAAATAATGTGGAATCTTAAAATGCTCTCCTAACTTTTCAGGTACAATCTCTGACTGTACAACTTCACAATATGAGCCGGAACCGTCTTTGTGGATTGTTGGCGTAATAATGGCAAAAACTGCAATCTTTTTCTGTACATCAACAGATAATTCTTTTTTATTTCCAAAGAAATTCTTTACCGTATAGGAATCCGAATCACTGATCAATGGGAAATAAGATTTCTTACTTCCAAAACCGTCTCCTCTTATATACGCTTTCAATTTCCCATCACTCAGTTTGAAAAAGAACTTTAATAGTACATGATCAGATTTTATTTTAAAATAATCTGTTTCTGAGCCATCAAAAAGCATAGTATTTTTTATACGTTTTCCATTTTTGAACTCCTCTAGATTGATCTGATAATACTTTCCTTTGAGATTTTCACTTTCAAATTTCAGCTGTTCAGTATAAATATTTTCAAAGTCTGACAAATCCTGTATTTCCTGATTATCGCTTCCGTAATTACTTGTCATTCTGACAGTATTTTGAGCGAAAACAAAAGGTATCATTAGTATGAAAAATAAGAAACCTATTTTTAATTTTTTCATCTGTGTAATGTTTTTCTTAATTGATACTTCCTATTTAAGATACTTTGTAATAGCTTCGTCTGTAGGTTTTGTCGTGCTGACGAAAGTATCCACCAGTTTTCCGTTTTCATCAATCAGAAATTTGGTAAAGTTCCAAAGGATGGTTGTATTTTTTACCCCGTTAAGTTCTTTTTCTGTCAGGTATTTAAAAATTGGTGCCGTATCGTCCCCTTTTACGGAAACTTTTGCAGCCATCGGGAATGTAACTCCATAATTTTTCTGGCAGAAAGCCCCGATTTCAGTATTGGTTCCCGGTTCCTGGCCTCCGAAATTGTTGGCAGGAAAACCTACAATTACCAGTTTGTCTTTATGCTCTTCATATACTTTCTCCAGATCTGCGTATTGAGGGGTAAACCCGCACTCTGAAGCTGTATTCACAATAAGGATCTTCTTTCCTTTGAAATCAGCGAAGTTGATTTCGTTTCCGTCAAGGCTTTCCACCTTGAAATCATATATTGTTTTTCCCATAAGTTCTTTGGTTTTAGCTTGAGAAATTTCACTTTTCTGGTTGGTACAGTTTTGTAAAAATGCCACAAAAGAAAGCAGCAGTAAGAACATCTTTTTCATTTTTATACATTTTAGGCAGCCTGGCTGCGTTTCTTACATTAAAATTTAAAAATATTCGCAGGAAACACTTTATTTACATCTATTCTATTCAGCAGCATTACATAGTCTCCGTCTTTTTTAGTACTTGATGATTCTATTTTAAAAGGCATCAGAAGGTTCCCTACTTTTTTATAGTCGGCATACACCAGTGTTTCATCCTTTTTAACCTCTTTTAAAAGCATATAAGTTTTGGTGTCGAAGTAATAGAAGTTTTTATTTACGTTTTTCGTCAGCTCTACTTTATGGCAGTAGATCTCTCCTACTTTTTCTTTTCCGAGATATTTTGCTTCAAAGCCTTTGCTTTCCCAGTCAATAAAATCATTGTCAAAACTTTCCGGTACATATTCTGCATACTCCTGAAGCTTATTGGCTGCATAATTCATAGCATAACCTTTCGATCCGTCAAAGCCTTCAATCGCTGTATCCTTTCCGTTAATGGTGATCACCGTCTTGGTAAGATTCGGACGCTGCTGGTATATTTTTATAGGGTATTCATCTTTGATTCCTAAAACCACTTTTCCCTGCAGCATTACTGAGTTTAAAAGCTTCCAGTTCGTTAATCCTCCGGAAAGCTCTATATTTTTATCTATAATTTCCTTGGCAGTCTGGGAATAGAGTGAAGTGGTAACGATTAAAAAGACTAAATATATTATTTTTTTCATTTATTTTTTTTAAAGTAATAATTCAGAGAAGGTCTGAACACCAGATCCGGTTCTCCTTTTTTCTTTTGAGGTACAAGATTTCCGTTCTCATACTTAAAAATCAATCCCGGGACTTCTTTAATCCCTGTTGGCTTTGCAAGATATACTATTTTATTTTCAAATCTATAGTTTACCGGCTCTACTTTGGTTTCTTTTTTTGACGGTATCTCTAAATAAGACGGATAAAGCTGATTATTTTTAAACTCCAGAACAATAAACGTATATCTGTCAACTGCTCCATTCGTTGTTGCTATACAGGTGTGTCTGATCCGGGCATAGAATTTTTTATCTTTCAGGACCTGGCTTTTAAAACCTGAACAGCACAATAACATTCCTATTAAGAATAATGCCTTCATCCATAAGCCTATTTATTCATTCAAATATAAGGGGAATAGATTGAAAAAGAACCGGGAAACAAACTTTTTTTCTTTTTTCAGATTAATTTCCTTGCTTTTTCAAGATCCTCGGGAGTATCAATTCCCACACCTACAAAATTGGTTTCTATCATTTTGATCTTCATTCCGTATTCCAGGTAACGGATGCATTCTATTTTTTCTGATATTTCCAGGGGTTTCATTTCCAGCTTTGAGAACTGAAGCAATGCATGTTTTCTGAAAGCATATACTCCGATGTGCTTGAAGTAGTCTACATGATAAGAAGTTTCCCTGTGAAAAGGAATGGCAGAACGGCTGAAATACAGGGCAAAACCATTATTATCGGTAATTACTTTTACGTTATTAGGGTTTTCAATTTCTTCTTTTTCAGTCAGTTTTATTTTTAAGGATGCCAGGGAGATTTCCTGGTTATGGTCTTCGTGGAAAACTCCGATCAGCTGTTTTAAAGGCTCCAGCTTCAGGAAAGGTTCGTCACCCTGTACATTGATCACAATATCACAATCAATGTTCTGTACGGCTTCAGCAATACGGTCGCTTCCGGTTTCATGCTGTCCGGTCATTACAGCTTTGCCGCCGTTTTCAACAATTTCATCAAAAATAATTTCGGAATCTGTGGCTACGAAAACCTCATCGAACAAACCTGTCTCTACTACATTCTGATAGGTTGTGGTGATTACGGTTCTTTCACCTAATTTCTGCATTAATTTCCCCGGAAACCGGCTGGCTTCATACCTTGCGGGAATAACAGCGATTATTTTCATATTCTTCTAATTGTCAGTTTTTATAAAAATATACATTCTGAGGCTTATCTGATTTGTAATCCAAAGGATAAATCCGTGTGCTGTCCTTTACTTTCATACCGTAAAACTGAGCTTTCACCATATTCGATGCGATAAGCTGTACTTCTGCCGAAACGAAATCCGGATCATAAACCATTTTTCTCTCAACTTCAGGATTCTCCGTTATAATTGTTTTTAAATAGAGTTTATAATGAAGGGAATCTTTAGTTTTATAGGTAAAGACATACGTATATCCATTGTCAAATTCAAATAAGTGCTCCTTCTTATTGAAGGTAAACCTTTTAAAGAATTCCATACTACTTCCGCAGTGTGGCAGCAATGCCCATTTTGAATCTGAGAGGGTGATATCTTTTTCACCGGTTTTTCTGACGATAAAATAATCCACGTCTATCAATCCCGGATAATAAGCACGTTCATTTTTCAGAATGAGCTTGTTGAGTTTTGACTTGGGACCTCTATCCAGTTCCATTATCCTCACGCTGTCTTTATCTTTAATAATCCGGCTATCAAATGCCCTGCCTTTGGTTATCAACTGATACTTGTTATGTCCTGTCTGGTTGATCACTACCGAATCACATGCATTATCAACAGAATAAAGCACATAATTTTCTTTTTTACAGGAGATCAGAAGGGTTCCTGCGAGGATAATAAAACCTTTTCTAAGGTGATTCATGGTTTAATGTAACAATATAGACAACAGTGTAATAATTCTTAATGAACTATTACACTGTTGTATGGGAGATTCTATTTAAGATTATTCAATGCGTTTTCCAGCTTCGGAAGCATTACTTTGATCTCATCAATAGCAAGTCCGCCTACGGAAGCACGGAACCATGGCTCTGATTTCTCTTCTCCGAAAGCCGAGAATGGAACTAATGCTACTCCTGCTTCATTGATCAGATAAAATACAAGATCAGAAGAGTTTTCAATGACAGATCCGTCCGGTTTTGTTTTCCCAATGTAATCTAATTTAATGGTAAGATAAAGAGCGCCCATCGGTTCAATGCTGTCTACGGTAAGTCCTTTGGCTTTTAAATCCTGAATTCCACCGTGGAGAACTTTCAGGCTGTCTTCCAGTTTTGCTTTAAAGTCTTCTACGAATACATTTACATTTTCAGGGTTTTCATAGAATTTTGCGGTAGCTTCCTGCTCTGGTTTTGGAGCCCAGGCTCCAACGTGTGTAAGAAGCGCTTTCATCTTATCAATGATATGCGCAGGACCGAATCCCCATCCTACACGTACTCCTGTTGCAGCAAGGCATTTTGAAATTCCGTCGATATATACGGTATATTCTTTCATTTCAGGGAAAAGAGAAACCGGATCTACGTGCTCTGCCCCAAAAGTAAGGTTAGAGTAAATTTGGTCGTACATCAAGTATAAAGGTTTCTCGTCTGCTCCTCTTTTTTTGTTTTCGGCGATTACCAGTTCACAGATTTCTGAAAGTTGTTCTCTTGTAAACATGGTCCCTGTAGGGTTTAACGGAGAACAAAGTGCCAGAAGAACTGCTCCATCCAGATGCGGTCTCAAATCATCCGCAGTCGGAAGGAAATTAGTTTCCGGTTTTGTTTTTACTTCTACGGCATTGGCAGAGGTAAGGTAAGCATAATGGTTGTTATTCCATGACGGAGTTGGATATACAACTTTATCACCTTCATCTACAATGGTTTTGTAAACGGCGTAGATCAATGGTCTTGATCCGGCGGTGATGAGGATGTCATTCGGTGCGTAATCCAGATTCCATCTGCTTTTCAGGTCTTTGGAAACTTCTTTTCTTAAAGATAAAAGTCCGTTGGCAGGCGGATAATTCGTCAGATTATTCTGATACGCTTTCTGAATCTCTTCCTTCAGCAGGGCCGGAATAGGATAGATATTAGAATTCAGGTCACCAATAGTAAGATTGGCTATTTCTGCTCCTTTTGCCTTTAAATCATTTACTTCATTACCAATTTTTACAATTTCTGAACCAATCAGGTTCGCCGCTAATTTTGAAACTTTCACTTTATTTTTATTTAAAATTTACTAATATGGTCTTTCTACATTCATTTTCTCATGTATCTGATCTACCGGCATCTGTGCATCAAAAAGGGCCATTAATTCTTTAGCTTTTTTTGCCGTGTTGGAATTCGGATATTTTTTTATGATCCTTTTGAATTCCTTTATGTTTTCATCGTATAGTTTTCCGTCTGCGTTTTCGTAGGTCATTGTATTATCCATTCCGAAAAGGTAGTCGTACAGATAATTATTATAGTCCTGCTTTACTGTTTTTAAAAGTTTACTTTTAGGATATTTGGTTATAAAATTCTCCCAGAATATCAACCTCTCTCCTAGTTCTTCCCAGGTAATGATCAGCCCGGCATCTGCGGCATAATTGCTTTCGTTTTCTTTTGCAGTCTGCGTGATATATGCCTCATAGTCCGGGGTTACTTTTCCTTTAAAAACAGGAGGATAATATCCCGGAACGCTCCAGATCTCGGTAATTCCTTCCCCTACTTCCCTGAACTCCAGACCTGCTTTTTTCAGTTCAGCGGCTACTTTCTTTACATTATCCGGAAGATCGTAGCGGTCTTTATCAGAGTTATAGTAATTGACATATTTGTCTAAAATATCACTGTGTAAGGTAGTAAGACATTCCGTATACTTTTCTCTTATTTTAACAAAGTCCTCATACGTTTTGTCATTCTGTTCCGGAGTACCTGCGGTAAGGTCTTTCTCAACTTTAGCCTGATACCACTGAAGTGCTGTAATATAATCTTCCGTTTTGTGGGAAGGAGAACAGGTTGTATCAACAGGCTTATACTGATCTTCCCGGACTTCGTTTTTAACAATTGAATCGTTTACAGGCTTTACATCAGAAACTGCAGCTTCCTTTTTGCAGGAAACTACAGTCACAGACAGTATGCAAACTGTTATAATTTGTTTTATCATCAATCTGTTAATCCAGTTTTAAATCTGTTTTAACGGCTCCGATCTTGGCTTCCAATGATTTTAATTTATCTTTGAAGTCCGCTTCTGAAGCAATAGAATCTTTTACCGAAACATAAAATTTAATTTTCGGCTCGGTTCCGGAAGGTCTTACACAAACTTTAGTTCCATCCTGTGTATAGTAAATCAATACATTGGACTTCGGAATATCGTTCATTACTTTGGTCTCATTTTTAGAAACGCTGAAGCTGGTCTGTTCTTTAAAGTCCTTGACCTCTTCTACCAATGAGCCAGCAAGCTCTTTCGGTGGGTTTTCACGGAAGTTTTTCATCATATTCTGAATTTCTTCAGCCCCTTCTTTTCCTTTTCTTACGATATTGATCAGTCCTTCATAATACATTCCCAGATCTTCATAAATCTCGATCATGTACTGATACATTGTTTTTCCGTTGGCTTTACACCAGGCAGCAATTTCACAGGCTAAAAGGATACTTCCGCAAGAGTCTTTGTCACGGACAAAGTCACCGGTCATGAATCCGAAACTTTCTTCCCCTCCACAAACAAATTTCTGGGTTCCTTCAGCTTCACGGATCATTTTTCCGATCCATTTGAATCCTGTAAGTCCCACTTTGCATTCAACACCGAACTTCTGGGCAATATCAAAGAAAATATCGGAAGTTACAATGGTAGAACCAATGAATTCTTTTCCGGTAATTCTTCCCTGTTTTCTCCACTCGTTCAGAATGTAATACGTAAGGATGGTATTGGTCTGGTTTCCGTTCAGCAGCTGCATTTCACCATCAAGATTTCTTACGGCAATACCGAGTCTGTCGCCATCAGGATCTGTCCCGATCACAATATCTGCATTGGTAATTCTTGCAAGATCCATTGCCATTTCCAGTGCAGCCGGTTCTTCCGGGTTCGGAGAATCTACGGTAGGGAAATTTCCGCTTGGAATCATCTGTTCTCTTACCAGATCAACCTTTTTAAATCCTGCTTTTTCCAGGGCTTTAGGAATCGTTGTATAGGTTGTTCCGTGAATGGAAGTGAAAACAATGTTCAGATTTTCTTTTCCTACATTCTGATATGTGGAATTTTCGATGCAGGCATCAATGTACACATCATCCTGCTCCTCTCCGATCCATTCGATCAGATCATCATTACCGTTGAATTTAATTTCGTCAAATTTCACGGAATATACTTCATTGATAATGGCTTCATCATGAGGTGGAACAATTTGTGCCCCATCATTCCAGTATACTTTATACCCGTTATATTCAGGCGGGTTATGAGAAGCCGTCAGTACAATTCCTCCGTTACATTTTTTATCACGCACGGTAAAGGAAAGCTCCGGAGTCGGTCTGTGATTTTTGAAAAGCAGCACTTTGATTCCGTTTGCTGTTAAAACATCTGCTACCAGCTTTCCGAATTCTTTTGAATTATTACGCACATCATAGGCAATGGCCACTTTAATTTCTTCTCCTTTAAACTGAGCCAGCATATAATTTGCCAGTCCCTGAGTTGCCTGGCCTAATGTATATTTGTTTAAGCGGTTGGTTCCTACTCCCATAATTCCTCTCATTCCTCCTGTTCCGAATTCAAGTTCTCTGTAGAAAGAATCTTCCAGGTCTGGAGAATTGCTGTCAATTAACAGCTGTACTGCATCTCTTGTTTCTTTATCGAATGTATCGCTTAACCAAAGTTTCGCCTTTTCTAGTGTACTCATATGTGTATTTCGTTCTTTTATAGTTTGTAAAGTTCTATTTTTAAATTGGGTAATTTTTCGCTTAATATATCCAATCTATGCTGCAGATCAGTCCATTCAAATTTTAATTCTCCAAAAACTTCGTGGCTCATCCTGAAACTGATTTTTGTAGATTCTTCAGAGATATCATCTGGAGAAATTTCATTAAAAACCGTAGATCCATTTTCAAAAATGAAATGACCTCGCTGCATATTCCAGTTGGTTTTTAATTCACATCTTTCTGATGCTGCATTGATTGTTGCCATTCCTAAAAGACAAAACTCTGCACCAATTTCCAGGTGTTTCTTTTGATTACTGCAAGCCGATATTTTTGTCATGATACATTCTGCAGAGGTAAGTCCCTGAGATTCTTTCAGTGACATTCCTGCATTGTATTCTATCAATAACAAATTATCATTTATTCCGATGATAATCTTATTGCAATTGTTGTCCAAATATTCATCTACAGCATGGCAAAGCATATCAGCAACAAGAGGATTCAGATTCTTTTTACTGAAGCATTCATAAAAATACATCTGAGGACGCAGCCTCACATGTTCAGTTAAGTCCAGTGTCCGAATATCGTCTATTGTATATTTTTTGCCTTCCAATTACTCTAATTTTTTATTTTCCACGCGGGTAGTCTTATCAATCTTAAATGCCCTGATCGGATTGTTGTAGTAAATAAACTTTGCGGTATTCTGAATATGTCCTTTCAAAGAATCTTTTACATTCACCTCGGCATAGTTTCCGTTTTTGGAATCAATATTCAGATTGGTAATCTTCCAGTAAGGAGCGATTAAGCTTGCGGTATCGGAAATTTTTATCACCGCTTCCTTAGTCAGACCAAGAAAGTTGGCCCGGCTTCTGTTCTGCATCTCCACTTCTGCTCTTCTTGTATTCACCGAACCCATAAATGTAGCGTTATTTTTCAGATGAAGTCTGAAATTATCGGTCTTGATTTCGCTTGAAATATTCATTTCAACAGAGTCTGAAACGGCTACTTTTTCAAGGTTATATTTTGAATATATGGTTACATTATAAAAATCTACCCCTTTTGTACCTCTTTTCTCTTTGATGGAAAGCGTTTTATCTTTCACATCCACATCTAAATTAGAGGCTACGTTAGGATAGGTTTCTATCTCTACAAAGTTCTTTGGTCCTCTGGCATAAAATACACGGAATTTCCCTTCAAGATCCAGATTGACAAATTCTGAAACGTCCACATCTTTCTTTTCAATAGTTCCTTTCGGAGAAACTTTTCCGCAGGAAACCGCCACAATAAGCAGGGATGTGTACAATATTTTCTTCATATGTATTAAAATATTCTATATAAAATTATTACAATAACAAGACTTTCTACTCCCATCAGAACATAAAGAACTGCTGTTCTCCATAGCAGGCCTGGTTTTGAATATGAATTTTTGAAAGCATTCCAATAGGTAACTGCCGGAAACAGAATAAAAAGAGCGAATAAAATCTTGTCCAGAACATCAAAAATCTTAGTCACAGGCTTCCACAGCCCGATCAGACTTACAATATCATTTAACAAAAATAGGATTAAAATTCCTAAAAGGCTTACTGTTCCAATGATAAAATGTTCGGCAATGTTTAATTTTATTCTTTTGAAAAGAAAAAAAGCATTGACAGCCAGCATCGGAATGATAATAAAAAGGATTGTTTTGGAATATTTTGAAAAAAATGTTTTTATTTCCGAATCTCCAGCCAGGGTTTCCGGTGGTGCTAATTTTTCATAAAGATGAAGACCAAGGACGTTGAAACTGAAAAGAATCAACAGCAGTGAAAGAAAATTATAATATCTGATTCTTTTTCCTGAGATATAATCCATTGCTGTTTTTCCCGGTCTGAATAAAATGTCTTTTGCGGTATTAAAAAAACGGGTCTCTATATGCCAGATTGAACCCAGAATATCACTTTTGATGAGCGTGCGCGGAGTTATTCTTCCTGTATCTGATTTTTGTCCGCAATGAGGACAGAACTCATCGGAAATTCTGTGTCCGCAGTTCAGGCAGTTTTTTTTACTCATCGTCTATCAGTTAAATTGGTATTCATTTTTATTTTTTCCTGTAAAACCAGGTTTTGGAGCTTCTTTCATCTGACAGGAGCAGATAATTCCTGCTTATATAGGAAACTTTCATAGCAAGTGTATCTTTATCTTCACTATACTTCATTTTCAGGACCGCTTTCTTTTTCCGGTAATATCCTTTATTTTCCATAGAGTTAAATACTCCGTTTTTATGAAAGACCAAAGTTCCGGTTCCTTCTTTAGAATGGTTTTCCTTATTTCTAAGGTTATCTATATGGTTAACTATTCCGTCATAGACTTCGATAAATTCCCAGTTCCCCACCAGTTCCTTTGTTTTACAGGAAGACAGGAGCAACAGAACAAGGCATGTTAAAAAAATACTGGCCAATTTGATTTTCATTATCCGTTTTTTATACCCACAGCAGTATTCTAACTTTGAATGTTACATTTCTACAAATATATAGAAAAAGCACCATTTTCAGGTGCCTTTTTATGTTTTCAAAAATTTATGATCGGTATATTTTTTCTTTGTTTTTTTACTGTAACCAATGACTAAAGAAAATGAGATTGGTTTGATCGTAATGGTTTATCCTCCCCAGATTTCAACAATCTTTATTTTTTTCAGTTCTACTTTCTCACCATCACATTCTGCATAGACCTTAATATCCTTATCATAACAGTTACCCTCCCCAGATTCTTTTCACCAAAGACTTTTTCAATTCTACTTTCTCACCATCACATTCTGCATAGACTTTAATTTCTTTATACATAAATGAAGGTACCAATACAATATCTATAGGTTTTTCAGGGTGTTTTTGCTTAAAATTTTCAAATATTTTCATTAACTCAGAATCATTAAATTCTATCTCGGCATTATACTTTTGCATCATAAAAATAACATTATATGGTATGGCATCCTTTTTATAAACTTCAGCCGCTTTTGCACCTAATAAGTATTCCGATTCTCCATTATAGTTTAATCGATAAATCTGATCAAAATTATCTTTTTCATCATAGGGATGAAGTTTGAAACGGTAATTGTATTTTTCTCTGTATTTATCCCATAAACCATATGGAATACCATTTTTCTCAATTGTGGTTTTTATACTGTCTGCAACATAAAGCTTGAATTTAGCATCAAAAAACTGTGCCTGATCTTCGCCCGGTTTTGGATTAGGTCTGAATTTATCTTTATCTACAAAAGTTTCCTTAGCCTGCAAACGGCATACCTCTATTCTATGATGATCTCCAGCAAGCCATACTATAACTACACCTCCCGGTGCAGCACCAATTGTTATCTGGTCATAGGTTCCATCAACCCATGGTATTTCCCCATTTTCAGCTTCTGTTCCTTTAACCTTAAATCCCTTTTGAAAAGCAGCTAAGATCTTATCTTTTGGAAGATCTCCTTCAACATGATAAAACTTTTTTTCAGCATATGATACATAGGTTAAATTTAAATATGATGGTACAATATTACCTCCTTGGCCTCCTTGTGCCCCATCATACTGCCATGGCCCATCTTCTGTACCCGCTTTGGGAACTCCACAAATTAATTTTTTCTTTTCATCGGCCAGATAGCCTTCATGTACTTCTGCTGCGTATCCTGTGGCTGTTGAAAATGTTACGGTATAGGGAAAGTTTTCAGTTGTATTTTTACTCACCATTTTGTTCTCTTTATTACAGCTTTGCAGTAACAATAAGAGACCGCAAAATAAATTTATTATTATGTTTTTCATTAGTGTACATCCCTTTTTCGTTTTCCATCCACCATATTAGGATAATTTTTTTGAGATAACAAATCTGAACCCGACTGTCCATATGTTGCATTCCAATGCAGATAATGATTTCGCAGGAATTTAATAACCTCATTCTTCTTATCAGCTTCAGCGTTTAGTTTTGCTTGACCTTCATACTCGCGCATTCTCCTCTCAGCTTCGTAACGACCTGCACTTGGACTATTCGTTTCGTAAACAATTGGCGGCTCGATATGTTTTTTAGGTTCAACAAATACAAGTGGCTTTCCTCCCTCAAATGTATATTTTGATAAATATTTTTTCAAATCTGTCAGAAAAGTCACATTTCCAATAATTCCGTTTTCGTCAGAATTTTCATAAAAGAAATAATCATCAAGCACTGTCTCTTCTTTTAATGGTAAGTCTTTTTTACCACAAAATTGTGCCATAAAATGTAAAGGAATATAGCTATATTGATTACTCACTTTTTCTCTAAGTCCTTCAAGCCTGTAGATATTATATTGGTAAGCTGTAGCTATTGACATATCAAACTTTATTGTCAATTGTTTATCCTTAAACCATCCTTGTCTAATCAACTCAAGACGGAGAGGTTCTAAACTACTTTTTAATTTGGTGGCATCAATTCGTTTAGGGTTGTCCGGTTTTCCTTCTTCATAAGCACCTCCAATATCACAGTGAACCCCTGGATAATATAGTTCTATTCCTCCTTTCTTACCACTATCAGGAGAAGTTTTAGAAACAGATGAAATATCAACTAAACTAAAATTAGCACGATGTTCATCTGCTGCCACCATATGGACAACATAATTTGCTCTATTTACATCGTCTAATCCGAGGTCTTTTGCATCATTAGACTGAAATAATCCGTGATGCGGAACTGTATCATAAATACCAACAAAACGAATTACGACTTTCATCTGTTCGTCCATAAGCTTTGCTTCATCAAGTAGCTGGCCTAAATATCCATACGCAGGCATCATTTTATATGCATAAGACTGATCTAGAGTATAGCCAAACATATCCCGCGCATAAACCGTTTCTTTTCCATGTGTTACTCTTGGTTTATAAGCTCCTTGTGTTACTACATGAACAAAATGTCTCGCAGCAGCAGCTCCTCTACTAAAGCCAAATACATCAAAAGTCACTGTCCCAACAACCTCTTTTCCTTGTGAAATATTAGAAGCGATGTATTTCTTCACATCTGCAATAGCTTTTCTAACTTTATCTTTTATTCCGGCTGATCCCATTCCAAATGCAGGTCCCTGCATAACATCATCTTTTTTGTAATCGCCGGCCCCCAGTGTTCCTTCCTGAGCTTTGGGTGCACTATTTGTTCCTATTCCTTCTGTATAAACCTTAAATCTTTTCTGAGGCTTATCTTCTTTATATTTTTTAAATAAAATGGCCGGGTTGGATAAATCATTTTCATAACTACTTAGTCCATCATCAGCATCACCTTTTCTGCTGTAAATATCTTTTGCATCAATCCCTCCCCAGAGCCCCGTAGTTTCTTTTTTTAAACTTCCGTCTGCTTTTTTCCTAAGCTCGGTATTATACATATTATTGAGGGTTCCATCTAAAAATACTCCAAACGTAAAATTAACAGCACTCTTCTTAGGCTTTACCTGAGCCTCAGTTTTTCCCACCACTAAAGGATTATTGGCTGGTTTGGGCTGATCGATATGCTTTTTCAGTTCATTTTCTACCACCAGCTGCGTGTTTTCTTCTGCCTGGTCTATATGGTTTTTATATACTATTTTTACAAAGTATTCATGCTCACTTTCATCTATCCAGTCAGCATCATTCAGCTTAGTCTGGTATAAACTCAGCTGCTTGAAATATAAAAACGCGTAACCTCTTTCATTAACGGCACTGCTGGTATAGGTTCCCATGGCACGGTCTCCTGTGGTATCATCTTCGTAAACAGAAATTTTGAGGGTATCCCCTTTAGGAATATTGGCTGTTTTTATGCTGAGGGTTATTTTATCCAGATAGCCTACTTTACGTTTGCCGATAGCTTTCCCATTAGAGTCCTGCCATTCTACGGATACAATTTTAGGTTTTGCCGCCAGAATAGTCAGATTAGTGGAATAAGCGTTCTGCTTGCCGTTTTGTATGGCAATTGCAGTCAGCTTTACGGTTTTCCCGGCCAGACTGATATTAAATTTAAATGCACCACTGGTACTGGTAGCCAGTACATTGCCTCCATATTCTATTTTCCATTCTTTTACGGTAACTTTTTTACCTCCTGAAGTAAGTGTATAGGCGCAGTTTGTACCGGCAATCGGGCGTGTATCTCCTGTAATAACCATGATAATTCAGTTTTAACTAGTTTTCATCTGTTGTTTTATTTCTTTTAACCGGCCTTAAATAAATGCCATCGTCTGTATATTTCAGCAATTAAATGTCTGTTACTTACCTTTCAATTCTTTACAGAATATGTATCTTCGTAAGAATCTGTAGAATTATTATCTTTTACAGAGGTAATTATTTTTTTTATTCTTTTATTGTCGTAATAATAATTTCTTTTGTATAGAAAAGTTTTATCGTCATATTTTCCCTGCACTTCAATTTCCTCCAGTCCATTTTTGCCTTTTTTGATCTTAGCAGCAGTTATGGTAGAACTTTCCGGCAGATATGGAAGAGTATTGCTTTTAGGGAATCTGAAATCACAGCCACTATATCCTTCTTTTGTTGATTTACAGTTTTCCTTGATGATATTTTCTATTTCCAGATCTTTTTTTGTAAAATTGAAATTGCTTACCGGAACTTCATCCACTGATAAAGGATTTCCTGATACAACAATATCTGAAAGACTGGTATAGTAATCAACATATTTAATATTTCCGCCTGCTATCCTCTTTTTCTGCTTCCCGTCATAGTTGAATTCTTTCACAATCAGGTCATTTTTTTCACGGTTAAAAGTTAAAGAATCGTTTTCTGCAGAATTTCCATACACCCTGGCATATTCTGAATGATCAGGATGGAAATAATAGGTTGTCACAATCTCGTTGTTCCCCGAATGAATTACTTTATAATCCTGTTTCTGGGATTTACAGCCGAGGTAAAAAAAGAATACGATAAAAAAATACAGGTTATTTCTTTTTTGCATTGGGTTTCTTTTTTTCATTAGGTTTCTTTTGTTCAACGGGCTTCTTCTTTCTTGTTTTCAATTCTTTCCAAAAAATAGTCCCTAAATATACTGCTCTTGACTCCAGTGCAATAGTACCTTCAGTTGCATATTTATTGTTAGGATTTTTACCCGGCGTATATTTTTCTTTGGGCGCATTAAAGGTAGCTCCCAGTCTTTCCACTCCTGTCTGCCATTTGGTATGATGCGCATCAGAAATCGTCCATCCCATGGTATTCATATGGATTTCAAATTTCCCTGTTGAATATCTGTCGTCAGTAGCAGGAAAAGCTGCCTGTTCGGCGCCATCCCACATCGTGGCTCCGTTACTCGGATCTTCATCTGTAGTTAATGAACGGATGATGGCCGCTACCGCTAACTGTTTTTTTGTCTCATTTCGTTCCGCAATTTTTGTCTTTCTGAATAAAACAGCCTGTTGGCTATTGACCCCGTAAGCTATTTTATTGATTTTATGAACACAAGCTATGGCAAGCATTTCGTTTTCAAGTTCTGCTTCCATTTCAACATTACCTCTGTATGCTGAACTTTCCCCGTATATGGTAGATGCTTTCTCAACAAACTTTTCATTGGTAATAGCGGCTTCTTTTTCTTTTAACAGATTCTTTTCAATATTAATTCCCGACCATTTTTTATCTGCCTTTACTTTATCATATTCCTCCTGAGTCGCCAGATAAATTTTGGCACTTTTCTCTAAGCCTCCGAGGTATACCCCTTCCCGGGTATAATAGATATATTCGGTATTATCTTCCTCTGCAGGCAACAGCTGTGCGGCCACTTCAGGGCGTACATTATCTACATTCTGCTGGGTGGGTTCCGCGGTTTGTCCGTGGAAAATAATTTCTATACTCGGAGTTCCGCTTATGGCACAGGTTGCTTTACTGTCCTCGAGGAGAGCTTTTCCGCCATTGTCTTCCACTGTGATTTTTTCATAATGCCCATCCCATTTTGTGACTGTTGGTGTACAGGTACTATTATTCATTTTCGCACAGCTTCCAAAGGTGTTGTTTTCAAAAGTTGCTCCGATGTCCACGTGAGTGGCCATTAGTTTGTCGCTTCCTTCCTTATCGTTGATGTAACGTTTGCTCTGGGTTTTTACCATAAGCTTATCCGGAGCTGTTCCGAACTGGCACTTACAGATGGCTCCCTGGCAAACCAAATGTTTTTCACTCATCCTGTCTGGTGTTTTTTATACTCTTGCTCCGCTGTGTTTTTTACTCAGAAAATTGGCTTGCAGATGGTTTATACCTCAAATTTCTTCACAGCATACTGCAAAGAATTTATTTTAAAACACGAATTATTTTCTGTAGAAGTAATCTGATCAATTGCTCAGTATCACTGTAAAAGACATCAGGTCCGGCTAGGACTTCAGGGATCAAAAAGTACTTGCATATTAATATTTTTTTATGATTTGGTATATCAAAGATAAGATTCTTAACGATATATTTCAATATATTTTTAAAATTATTGATTATTATAGGAAATTGACAATACCTGATGATGTTTTACCGATTGCTTTTCACACTGTGAAGACTTCAGGAATCAGGAAATACTTATATTTTATTATAATGGATTCTTTACAGATACGATTCCTGGCGATAGACCTCAATAGTAATCTTAATTTCCTGATTGTCATAGAATGTTGATAGTGATCCGGTAATTGAAAATATATTTCCGCCTTTATCCAGCTGATAAATCAGGTCTATTCTTCCTTTATCTTCATCCAGGCTTATTTCATCATAGCATTGCTCTCCTTTCACCTGAACAACGATTCTTCCCCGGTCTGTAAAAATCCTTTGAAGGAAAAAAACAGCATCATATGAAACCGTTTCCCCGAAGGAAGGAAAATAAAAACCCAGGCGTTCTTTTTTCTGATAATCAGGGTATGAATCATAAACAGGCATAAAGAAAAGCGGATAAAATATATTTCGCTGTAAAGTTTCTACACCATTCTCTATATTTTCATAAAAATGGTCAAATTTGGCCACTAGACCGTCTGTAACCTCCCCCACATAATATTGTTTAATTTTAGGACGATACTCCTCTGTCCAGCGGGTGCGTATGTCTTCAGCATTATCTATCCGTTCCGGTTTTCCTTTCTTATTCAGGGACATTTCTATGGGGTACAGCGCCTCTCCTGCGGTTTCCATCATTTTCTCAACCATCATCCCTACTTCATTATTATTGACGTAGAGCTTCTGCCGGGAAATTGAAATCTTATTTTCAGCCTGTTTCCGGATATCAATAAGATAATCCATCTGCAACTCTGATGGCTGCTGTGTAATCAGAACTCCATAGGTAAACTTTTCTGATGCTCCCGGAATAGTGATACGGGAAGCCGGAAGCTGCTTTTCTTTCCACGCATTGTATTTTTCTACCGGAATATAAATGCTGCTGATGTATTTGGGAAGCTTTTCCGGAAGCAGTTCATGCAGAGCACAGTTCCGGTTGTGAAACGAAATCAGTTCATGTTTTGAAATATTATATTCCTTTGAGATAGAGTCAATATCTACAAGGTTTTTGATCTCTATTTTAATGCTTTCCATGGAGTTTATTTATCATTACGAATATCGGAAAAGGAATTGATGAAATCAAAAAAAATACTCTTAAAAAACACATGTCTTTCAAGAGTATCTGGGGATTAATGATTTATATTAAAACTAAATCACTTCATCAATATTATAATTTTTATGCTCCCTGTTTGTTCTGATAATCATTTCTCCCAGGAATCCCGCTATAAACAGCAGTGTACCCATTATCATCATCGTCAGTGCAATATAGAACCATGGATTATTGGTAATCAGATGTCCGTAAATTCCTCTGGCCACATCAATCAGTTTTGAAATTCCCAGCCAAAGAGCTGAAAGAAATCCTACAATAAACATCAAAGTTCCCACCGCCCCGAAAAAGTGCATGGGTCTCCCACCAAAACGGCTTACAAACCAAAGTGTTACCAGATCCAGAAAACCTCTGATGAATCTTTCTGTTCCGAATTTTGAGGTTCCGTAAGGTCTTGCCTGGTGCTGAACTTCTTTTTCCGTAATTCTTCTGAATCCTGCATTAGCAGCCAGTACCGGAATATAGCGGTGCATATCTCCATATACATCAATAGATTTCACCACCTGTTTTTTATACGCTTTCAGACCGCAGTTAAAGTCATGAAGGTATACCCCTGAAACTTTTCTGGCGGCAGCATTGAAGAGCTTTGAAGGTATATTTTTAGTCATTACGTTATCAAAACGTTTCTTTTTCCAGCCTGATACAATATCATAATTGTCTTCAACCACCATTTTATAAAGCTCAGGAATTTCTTCCGGAAAGTCCTGAAGATCAGCATCCATGGTAATTACCACATCTCCGTGAGCTCTTTCAAAGGCAGCATGAAGCGCCTGTGATTTTCCGTAATTTCTGGAAAACTTAATCCCGTGGATCTGAGGATGCTGTATTTTTAAATTCTCAATTATGCTCCACGACAAATCTGTACTTCCGTCGTCTACAAACCAGATCTCATAAGAAAGGGAGGCTGTTCTGCAGACATTATCAATTCTTGAAAAAAGCTCTTCCAGAGAGTCTTCTTCGTTAAGCAACGGAATAACTATAGATAAATTCATTTAATTTCTGATAAAAATTATTCTTTGATTGTTGGTTCTTCATACACTGTTCTTGTTCTGAAAAATGCTCCGAAAAACAGCGACAAAACTACGTAAAATATAAGAATTGCAGCAAAATATCCTGAAAAATGACTCGCGGTAAGCATATCTTTTCCTTTTACGGCTTCCGGAGAGAAACTGGGAAGTCTTTCTTTGTACTTCTGATCCAGTTCGTCAATGTCTTTCTGATGCTTCAGGATCTTTCTTGCAGACTGATATTCAGTATCCAGCTCTGTTTTCTGTCTCTGTACGTACTGATAGTTAAGCAGCTTTTTTGCATCTGTATCTACAAAATTCAGGAATGAATATATACAGAAAATAGAAAGAATCCCTCCAATAAACATCGGAACAAAGGCTCTTTTGAAAGCATCTTTAAATTTAACTACTCTATTTTGGTTCCAGAATGATTTTACTGACCAGAATGCCCCTCCGGCATACAAAATAGGAAGAACAAAAGCATTGATTTTCAAAGATGTATCAAAATAATTAACCCCTGAAAAGAAGAAATAGGCTACAAAAAAGATGACCATTGTAGCGATAAAAAGTAAAATTCCTAGTGTTGATGGACTTTTCGTCATATTTAATTTTTTAGAAAAAAGTGAAAAATTATTCCCTTAAATGTCAGCCGTTTAGCTTTACCACTGCATTTTTTCGACTAATTTTCTTTAATAAAGTTTTGAAGTTTATAAATTATTCCTACCTTTGCAACGGCAAGTCCTAAACAACCAGCTCCTGAGAATCCTCCAGGGTGGGAACGCAGCAAAGGTAATCGGTTGTAGCGGTGTGATTTAGGTAGCTTGCCATTTTTTTTTGCTTTAAATTGAAGAGAGAGGTAATTTGATAATTATCTTTTTTTGTTTTTAATCCCTTCTGCATTGTATTCATTTTTCTAATTTTCAAATTACCCCTGTTATTTTTATTTAAAATTCGAACTGTTCTCCCAGCTTTGGTAATACAAGTTCTACATTTTTATCTGCAAAATGCTTTAACGCACTTTCATGATTGATCTCAATAGCAGGGAATGTATCAAAGTGACATCCTATTACTTTAGGCGTTTTTAATAATTCTGCTGCTGCGAAAGCCGCTTTTCTCGGGCACATGGTATAATGGCTTCCGATAGGAAGAATAGAAAGATCAATATTTCCGAAAAGTCTTGGGAACAGTTCCATATCAGCCATTACACCCGTATCTCCTGCCATATAGATGTTCTTACCTTCAGGCAGTCTGAAAATATATCCCACAGGGACGCCTCCGTAGCTTCCATCCGGAAAAGAACTGGTGTGGTGAGCCGGAACCATGGAAATTTTAAGATCATCGATTTTTGCCGACCCTCCGAGGTTCACATCGTCTGTATTTTTTGCCGTTTTAAAATATCCGCAGATCTCCGGAACGGCAATAATGGTAGCTTCAGGATGATGCTGAAGAACTTCCTCTACATCTGCAATATGATCGCCATGCGCATGGGTAAGCAGAATATAATCGATTTTCTGAGCGGTAATATCAAACCCTGATTCCGCCTTTTTATAGTTGTAAAAGGGATCACTCAGAATGGTTTTGTCTTTGTACGTGAACAAAAAACAGTTTTGTCCCAGGAATTGTATTTTCATTTTTAAGTTTATTTTAGTTTAAGCATCATTGATATCCTTATTTTGCCTGTATCTCAACTTATGAGAACGGTATTTTCTATGATGGTATTTAATTTCAGTATTGAATTATTGCTGTGGAAATTTATCTTCTATAAGATTCAGATTGATTCCGTGTTCCAGATATGCTTTACAACCGTCTAATACTGTCGTAAATCCACCTGTATTATCATTAACCTGCCTTAGAAGCTCTTCTCCGGTCTGGCTGAATCCATAGCTTTTAATTACGACTAGGGTACCTTTTTCCATTACTCTGAATTCGTAGTCTACATTTGTTGAAGGATCTCCCCAGATGGTTTTAATCAGCTGGTTCGGGATAATCTGAAGAGTTTTTAAATCAGATGACACTCCATACATTTCCCATTCCCAGGTAACGGTTTTACCTTCTTCTAATTTTCCGGTAGATTTTGTAAACCAGAAACGGGTAGTAACCGCAGGATTGATAAATGCTTCAAAGACATCTTCAACCGGTTTTCTGATAAGCATTTGAGCTTCAACATAGATATTAGAACTCATGATATAATATTTTAGATTTAGCTGAATAAATTAAGTCCGGCCGCCGTAAGAATGGCCATTACAAACGTCATAATTCCCACCTGCTTTAAATATTGGTCTAATTCTTTAGGTTCTTTTACGGACATGATGCTTCTTCTCAGTTTAGTAAGCGGAAATAACAGGATCATTACAATAAAAGCGTAATAATTCTGCGTCTCGATAAATCCGTTCACGCATAAAAATATAAGAATCAGAACCAGTGGAAGCTGTAACAGGATCATTTCATAGATCATGGCATTTTTGAAACCGATTCTTAATGCAAAGCTGTTTTTTCCCGAGAGCTTATCACTTTCAATATCTCTCATGTTATTAAGGTTAAGAACCGCCATACTCATCATTCCTACAGCTGTTCCCGGCAACAGTATATCCCAGCTGAAAGTTTTGGTAAACAGGAAATAACTTCCACACACGGAAACCAGCCCGAAGAAGATAAATACAAAAATATCTCCCAGTCCCATATATCCGTAAGGTTTTTTACCTACCGTATACCCGATTGCGGCTAAAATACATGCTATTCCCAGCCCTATGAATATATAAAATTCATTCATATGTTCAGGGATAAAGGCTGTGTACAATAAAGCAACCGTAGCAATGAAAGAAAGTGCAGAAAAAAGGATTACCGCATTTTTCATCTGTTTTGCTGTAATTTTTCCTGATGCTACTGCTCTTGTTTCTGCTTCGTTGATTCTTTTGGCATCTGTTCCTTTTACTCCATCGCCATAGTCATTGGCATAATTTGATAAAATCTGATACAGAAGGGTTACCAGGAGAGCCAGAGCAAAAATTTTCCAGTCCCAGGTTTCTCCTTCCCTGTAAAGCCTCCATTTGGCGATGAAAGCCCCCATAATAATTCCGCTTAGGGAAAGCGGTAAAGTTCTTAGCCTCGCGGCTTTTATCCAATCAGTCATAAATTTATAAGTAATGAGCAGTGGGTAACAGGTAATGAAATACGGCTCATTACTTATTACCCATCAATAATGTTATGAGATCCATTGATCTTCCCCGAAGTTTGGTTTTCTTTTTTCAAGGAATGCATTTCTTCCTTCCTGGGCTTCTGCGGTCATATAGGCTAAACGGGTTGCTTCGCCTGCAAACACCTGTTGGCCAACCATTCCGTCATCTGTAAGGTTCATGGCAAACTTCAACATCCTGATGGAAGTCGGAGATTTTGCAAGAATTTCCTGAGCCCATTCGTAAGCGGTATCTTCCAGTTCTGCATGAGGAACCACGGCATTCACCATTCCCATATCCAACGCATCCTGAGCAGAATAATTTCTTCCTAAAAAGAATATTTCACGGGCTTTTTTCTGTCCTACCATTTTTGCGAGATAGGCAGAGCCGTACCCCCCATCAAAACTGGTAACATCGGCATCAGTCTGTTTAAAGATGGCGTGCTCTTTACTTGCTAAAGTCAGGTCACAGACTACATGAAGAGAGTGACCTCCGCCAACTGCCCAACCCGGAACAACTGCAATAACCACTTTTGGCATGAAACGGATCAGACGCTGAACTTCTAAAATGTTCAGGCGGTGTCTTCCGTCTTCTCCTACATATCCCTGATGTCCTCTTGCTTTCTGGTCTCCTCCACTGCAGAAAGCCCAGCCTCCGTCTTTTGGGCTTGGTCCTTCTCCTGATAACAGAACCACTCCTATGGAAGGGTCCTCTGAAGCATCATAAAAAGCATCGTACAGCTCTGAGGTTGTTTTAGGCCTGAACGCGTTACGCACTTCTGGTCTGTTGAAAGCAATTCTTGCTACACCATTACATTTTTTGTAGGTAATATCATCGTATTCTTTGGCGGTTTTCCACTCAATCATTTTGTAAAAATTTTTCTCAAAGATACGGAATTACAGAGAATTTTAACGTTGATTTTTGATGATAATAGCCGGCTGGTTTATGTGATATTCCTGTTTAAAAGTAAGGGTTAAGATTCAAAGAACGGGTATGGAATATTTTTTCTATCTTAGAATGAAGAATGTACAGCTTTCCATGAGCTGAATTTAATAAAAAATTTAATGAGACAACTTATTCTATCATTAGCATTTATCCTTTTATCATGGAGCATATCTGCACAAAAAGTAACGGTTATAAAATCTCCGGCAGCATTGCCTGCTGAGGATAAAAGGTTAAAAATATTTCTCGGCGGAAGCATTGATATGGGCAATGCCGAAGACTGGCAGGCCAAAGTTACCCATGAGTTATCCGAAAAGAATATCGTATTGTTCAATCCAAGACGGGATGACTGGAATAAGGACTGGAAACCTGTCAGCACTGAACCTAATTTCAGAAAACAGGTAGAATGGGAACTGGAAGCATTAGAAAAATCAGATCTCATCATCATGTATTTTACTCCCAAATCACAAAGTCCGATAAGCTTACTGGAGCTGGGACTTTACGCCAGGACCAATAAGCTGATGGTGGTCTGCCCTGAAGGATACTGGAGAAAAGGAAATGTTGATATTGTCTGTGAAAAATACAATATCAAACGATACGACTCTATTGAAATGCTGATTAATGCCCTGAAGGAAAAGACAAAGTAAAAAAGAGATACTTATTCCTGATAGAATCAATAATTGATTTACCAATCTATGATCACCAAATAAAAAAACCGGAACATTTC
The DNA here is from genome assembly GCF_001295265.1 of Chryseobacterium indologenes. Lineage (GTDB taxonomy): Bacteria > Bacteroidota > Bacteroidia > Flavobacteriales > Weeksellaceae > Chryseobacterium > Chryseobacterium indologenes_A. The sequence goes on from NZ_LJOD01000008.1 coordinate 37,264, forward strand.
TGTTCCGGTTTCTGTATATTCAAACTAAAGCATTATTGTTTTGCTTTTGCAGCCAATTCTGTTTCTTTAGCTTTCATTTCTTTTACTTTCTCCATGTTTTTTGTTACTACATAAATTTCTTTTAAGGCAGTAACAGCTTCAAGGTTTTCAGGAGCAGCTTTGTACCATGCTTCAGCATAAGGTAAAGCTTTGGCAAATCTTTCTCTTCTTGCATCAATAAGCTTAGATGCTTCGTCCGGTTTATCTTTTCTTAAAGCATTAATCTGCTCTACTGTTTTAGAGTCATCTCCAATAACGGTATAAACCAGGTTCTGATGAGCATTATTCATATCAGGTTTAAGCTCGATTGCTTTTTTGAATGAGGCAATGGCATCTTCTGAAGTTGCAGGGTTTTTAGACTGCATTACCCCAAGATTGTACCAGTTGGTAGCATCAGTCGGGTTTTTAGCCAGCTGCTCTTTAAGGGTAGAAATAAATTTTTCAGTATTTCCGGAAGCATAATAAGCGGTTCCCTGCGCATCTTTCAGCTTAGCGTTATTTGGATATTTTGCCAGCCCTTTTTCAATGATTGCCAAAGCCTCATTTGGTTTTTTAGCGTTCAAAAGAAGGGTGGTCAGCGTTTCATATAAATCCGGTTCTACACTTGGGGTCTGCTCTGTTTTAAAGTCTGTATAATCAGAGTTTTTCTTCATCAGTTCCCAGGTTGTTTTATCCAAAGGCACAACGTTTCCTGTTTTTTTCTCTTTAGCAGTATAAGTTGTCTGAATACCTGTAAAACCTGAATTAATAAGGTCTGTATAAATTTTGATGGCCTGATCGCTGTTATTTGCCAAAGCATAGCTAAGCCCTGCATAATACATATAAATCTTGTCATCCTGCCCGCTTCCTTTCAGCAAGTTGTAAACTTCTACAAATTTAGGAGCTGCTGCGGTATAGTTTTTTGCGTTATACGCGTCCATAGCAGCCTTATTAGCCGCCTGCAGTTGGGCATTTACATCGCCTTTCTGTCCGAAAACGAATGCAGAAGCAACGATAGCAATACCTAAAATGAGTTTCTTCATAATAACTATATTATATTAATTGTACAATTTATTCTTCAGAATCAGAATTCTCATTTCCCTCCGCCGGTGTTTCATTTTCAGCCTGAGGTTCTACATTATCATTTTCCTGGTTATCGAAAAGGTTTCCTATTCCTTCTTCATTTTCTTCAGAATCTTCTTCTACATCTTTATCCATTGCTACTTTTGCAATGGCTGCAATTTCGTCATTCTTTTTAAGGTTGATGAGCTTTACTCCCTGGGTATTTCTTCCCATTACCCTCATTTCATCCATACCCATTCTGATGGCAACCCCTGACTTATTGATGATCATCAATCCGTCTTCGTCTGTCACATTCTGAATAGCAATCAGATTTCCTGTTTTTTCGGTAATGTTAAGGGTAATAACTCCTTTCCCTCCTCTGTTGGTAATTCTGTAGTCTTCTACTGCAGTTCTCTTACCATATCCTTTTTCGGATACTACAAGAACAGTTTCTTTTTCTACATCATTCACAACAATCATACCAATAACCTCATCATTATCTTCCATAGCAATACCACGTACACCAATGGAACCTCTTCCAACTTCTCTTACTTTTTCTTCAGGGAAACGGATACACTTACCATTTTTGGTAGCGATCATAATCTGGGATGTACCGTTGGTTAGGTAAGCTCCTAACAGCTGGTCATTATCTCTGATCTCAATAGCATTTACCCCGTTTACCCTTGGTCTTGAATAAGCTTCAAGCGATGTTTTCTTAATGGTACCATTTTTAGTAACCATTACCACACTCATCTGATTTACATATTCAGCATCTTTCAGGTTATTGGTTCTGATATATGCTTTGATCTTGTCGTCAGGCTCAATATTGATCAGGTTCTGTACGGCTCTTCCTTTAGCTGTTTTGGAACCTTCAGGGATTTCAAATACCCTTAGCCAGTAACATCTTCCTTTTTCTGTAAAGAATAACATATACTGGTGGTTGGTTGCAGAAACAATGTATTCAAGGAAATCGGAATCTCTTGTTGTTGCCGCTTTATTTCCTACTCCTCCTCTGCTTTGAATTTTGTATTCGGAAAGTGAGGTTCTCTTCACATATCCTGCATGCGAAATCGTAAGAACGACTGCTTCGTTCGGGATGATATCCTCGATGGACATTTCACCTCCTGAATAATCAATTTCTGTTCTTCTTTCATCGCCATATTTTTCTTTGATTTCAATAAGCTCTTCCTTAATGATCTCGAATCTTCTGCTTTCATTAGCCAGGATATCTTCCAAATTCAGGATCTCTTTCATGATAGCATCGTACTCGTCACGGATCTTATCAAGCTCCATTCCGGTAAGACGTGCCAGTCTCAGATCAAGAATCGCCTGTGCCTGAATATCAGAAAGCTCAAACGCTTCAATCAGGCCTTCTTTTGCTGCCTGAGGGTTCGCACTGTGACGGATGATGGAAATCGCCTTATCTAATGCATCCTGGGTTCCGATTACTTTCATGAAACCTTCAAGGATGTGGGCTCTTTCTTTTGCTTTTTTAAGCTCAAACCGGGTTCTTCTTACAATAACCTCGTGTCTGTGCTCCACGAAATGATGAATAATATCTTTTAAATTCAGCTGTTCCGGCCTTCCGTTAACCAAAGCAATATTGTTAACACTGAAAGATGTCTGAAGGGCTGTATATTTATATAAAAGATTCAGAACAACATTAGGAATTGCATCGTTTTTCAATTCATAAACAACACGCAGACCATTTCTGTCCGATTCGTCTCTGATTTCATGAATCCCCTGAATTTTGTCATCTTTAACCAATTCAGCAGTTCTGGCAATCATATCCGCTTTATTAACCTGATATGGAACTTCCGTAACAATGATTGCGTTTCTGTTTCCGATTTCTTCGAAATTTACCTTCGCTCTCAGGACTACTCTTCCTCTTCCGGTATGGAAAGCATCTCTTACCCCGTCATATCCGTAGATAATACCTCCTGTAGGAAAATCGGGAGCTGTAATATGATGCATTAATTCATCAATGGTAATATCTTTATTATCAATATAAGCACAGATGGCATTGATTGATTCAGACAGGTTGTGCGGCGCCATATTGGTTGCCATCCCTACGGCAATTCCTGAGGTACCATTTACCAGAAGGTTCGGAACCTTGGTAGGAAGTACGGTGGGTTCCTGTAAGCTGTCGTCAAAGTTATTCTGAAAATCAACGGTTTCTTTATCAAGATCTGCCAGAACCTCATCAGAGATTTTTTTCAGTCTTGCCTCGGTATAACGCATTGCTGCAGGCGGGTCTCCATCCATTGAACCGAAGTTACCCTGCCCGTCTACCTGCGGGTAACGTAAACTCCAGTCCTGAGCCATTCTCACCATTGCATCGTATACAGAAGAGTCTCCGTGCGGGTGGTATTTACCCAAAACGTCCCCAACAATTCTCGCAGATTTCAAATATTTTCTATTAGAAAAAACCCCTAGTCCATACATACCATATAGTACTCTTCTATGAACGGGTTTCAGGCCGTCTCTTACATCCGGAAGTGCTCTTGACACGATAACGGACATCGAATAATCGATATAAGACGACTTCATTTCATCAACAATGTTGATAGGAATCAGTCTTTCTCCTTCTTTTTGCATAAACAAATTTTATTATAATGACAGTCAGACCTTTAGCTGTGCGTCTGAAAATTATTTATTTCCAATTTTTATTAACGGGCTAATTTACGAAATTTTTACCGATTTTTGCCCTAGAATTTATCCACAAAATCTTAAAAATTCATAAAATATGAGCCTATTAAGTATAACTTTCCACTGTACGAAAAACAATATTGAAGAATGGGAAAATTATATTGATGAAACCCTGGTGCTGATGGCCGAAAACCTGATGGATGTTAACAGGTATATCTTATCGGAAGTACACAGCGATTATATTGAGGAAGGCAAGAATTACAATCTTCTTCTGATGTTTGATAATGATGATCTTCGTGAAGATTTCATCAAAAGTGAAATGGTGAACATTGCTGAAAGGGTTGAAAAGAAATTCGGACAGGAGGTTATGATCTTCAACACATTCCTGAATCCCAAGAAATCCAGATTTTAATATACGTTAAAAGCCCTGAAAAATCAGGGCTTTTTAATTTTTTCTCAATCTCTGTGATGTTTGTGGCCTTTGTGCTTATGACGGTGACCTCTGTCGTCATCATAATAATACACTCTTTTTTTCACATGTCCCGGTGCATAGTACCTTGCACTTCCGCCATACATTTTTTTAGCATGTCCCGGCGGAACTCTTCTTACATGGTGATCGTGAACAACACATGATGTAAGCATCAACATTACTGTTACTACCCCAGCCATTTTAATCAAACCTTTCATTTTCTCACTTTTTCAAATTTCGTAGTAGAAATAACAATGTTAATGCCAAAGTAGTTCAATTGTTGATATATTGAAAGAAATAATAATTAAAAAATTGCTATTTCCTAGTTATAACTCATTTTCATGACCTGAAAGCTCTGCATCGTTTATCAGATCTTCTCACTTCTTTTCTCCATCATGATTATATCTTTCCACTGTCCATTCAGTATTCCTATTTTTTTTCTTACCCCCACCGTTCTGAATCCGTTTTTCTGATGGAATTTAATGGAGACTTCGTTTTCAGGGAAAACATTAACCTGAAGGGTCCAGAACCCGTGATCTTCACTATCCAGAATCAATTTTTTTAAAAGAACCGTCCCCAGCCCTTTCCCCTGATAGGCATTATCGAAATATATACTTACTTCAGCAACACCTTTAAAACATTCTCTTTTGCTGACCGGTCTTAAAGCACACCAGCCAACAACTTCGTTTGCTTCATTTTCCAATACCCACCGGCAGTCGTTGAAATATTCCATATTCCATGCTTCAGCTGTAGGAATTTCTGTTTCAAGAGTGGCAATACCCCCGTCAACTCCCTGCCTGAAAATTTCCAGTACTTTAGCCTCATCAGCGGGAAGCATTTCTCGTAATTCGTAATTCATCTGTTTAATGGTATTTTCTTTTATTTTTTCTTTTGATTCTTGAATAATGGGTTTGTTTTTCCTGCTCGTCTTCTGAAATTACACTGATATTTCCATCTACTTCTAAAATAGACAGCTTCACATTCTTTATTTTTTCAACACCATGCTCCCGGATGGCTTCTTCAAGCTCATCACGGGTAATCTTTACTCTGTTTAAAGCAACCTGATCAACAACTCCATCTTTAATAAGAATCACCGGATCTTCTTCCATAAATGTTTCAAATTTACGGTTGGTAAACATAAGGCGTTTTAAAATAAAATTGGCCACAAAAAGAACAAGCGCGGCAATCAGACCGCCCTGCAGAGAGGTATCGGGACCTACCATTGCGTTCTGAACGGCATTAGAAATCAGAAGCAACAGAACAACATCTCCGGCATTCAGCTGTGAAAGCTGGTTTTTCCCAAAAAGCCGTATAGCAATCACCATAAAAAGGTAAACGCACAGGGAGCGGACAACTACGTTAAGAATGGGATCCACGAAAAGTTTTTTATATAATCAAATGTATTGATTTTTTGTTATTGTACAGCCGTTTTCATACAAAATACATTTCATCTTATCAGGAAAATTTAAGAATGACATTTTCCATGTTCTTTGGTACACGTTTTGGAATTGAGTTTAAGCAATAATCACTTTATGAAACGAATCCTGTTTTTATCATTAAGCATCATTTTCTTTTTTACAGCATGCAATAAAGGTAAACCTTCCTTACCGGCAGCCAGTCCGTATAATGAAATTACCAGTAAGGTAAATGATCTTTATACCCGATACGGAACTTCTAATGAAGCTTTATACGGCCAGTCTTTTTCTGACAGCCTGTTTTCTCCTGATCTGAAAAAAACTCTGGAAGGAGCTGTCAACACATCAAAAGCAGATATTGAGAGGGTAAAAAACAGTGATCACCCGGATGAAAAGCCTCTGATATTTGAAGGGGCTGTTTTCTCAAGCTTGTATGAAGGATATACCGGCTACAAAATCAGGTCTACGGATATAAGTAATGATACAACCACCGCTGATGTTGCTGTTGAGTTTGAATATTCAGAAAGTCAGCCAAAAATTATCTGGACAGACCGTGTACACCTGGTTAATTCAAAAGAGGGCTGGAAGATTGACAATATTATTTTTGATACCATTGCTCATTCTAAAAATCTTAAAACCACGCTGAAAGAGTTCATTAAAAGCGCTCAATAAAAACCTTTTCTTTTTCAGGACGAGACAACTCATAAAAAAACCGCTTATAAAAAGCGGTTTAATTTTTTTAAGGACACTGAGAAAGGCGAATTTCGCTGCATATTGTTCTATTATATATTTCACAATAAAAGCAGTAGATTTTCGGCTGTCCTCCGTAAACGGTTTTCAAATCTGTTTTTGTCAGTTTTTTTAAGTTTTTCATATTTTAAAATTTTATGATTGATGAATTTAAAACGAATATCATTATCAATTATTATATTTTAATATTCAAAATTTTCATTATTTATAGTTTATCATAAAAATACAGCATTTTAAAGCCCATATCGATGTAAAAAATCATTTGGTTTAAATTCCCTATCTTTAGACCACCAATCACACCAATACAAAATTAATATGGAAATTATTACACCCAAAGGAGCTCATATTGGGCAAATGGATTCTACCATTAAAGCCCGAATCGGGAATGCTCTTATTGAAGGCAGCGATGACATCATTCATTACAATAAGGGAGTATGCCATGATGCAGTAGGCTATGCTATGTATATGCTGGGGGCTTCCATTACTCCGGATGAGCTCACAATGTACAAAGGACAGGGATGGCTGAGGAAATTCAACTACCCTGAAGGAGAAAAATGGGACGGCTATTCTGTTATTCCCAAAGGAAAAGCAATAGGTTTTTACAGATTACGGGATAAAACATGGTTTCATTCTGCTTTAAGTACCGGAAACGGGGCCGAAATCCGTTCTGTGAATAGTTTTAAACTCGGAACAACATGGTCAGTTCCGGCTGATATGAACTGGGTCCTGGGCAAACGCAATGCTGAAGACGGAACCTTTAACTATGAGGGTACAAAAATAGAGGTTTATATTTCTTCTTTGTAGCTTCGGAATTGGATATAAAAAAAATCTGCCTTAAAAAGCAGATTTTTTTTTGGGGGTTATATCCAAACAGGCTGTTAGAGTCCTTCTATAATTCTTTTAGTTTCAAGTTCATCAATAATAAACCTGGCATCACTTTCTGTAATGTATTTACTTTCATAAAGCCATTGAATTCTTGCAATCTGTGTTTGTATGGGGATTAGGTTATCCACCCTATAGTATTCTTTCAGATAATATTCTTTCCTGCTCTTTCTGATTTCAACAATAAAAGCATCAACTTCTTCCATTTCTTTTTTTGAATATGAAAAATTAAGCGGTTTTGTAGCTGCCAGACTTTTGCAACTTTCTGCCCTAAACTCATTATTACATAGCCCCGCTACAACAAGACTAGGAAGCATTGCGATACCAAAAACGATCATTCCCGATGATTGGGAAAGCTGATAACTTTCGTTAATTACAATAGTGAGTAGTAATGAATTAAATAAAACAGATATTACTGTTACCACAAGCACCCAATCTTTTGTTTTTCTAAAAACACTTTCATCATCATAAATATCTGCAAAATGAACACTATATTCCTGTTGTTCTTTTATAAAACTACTCTTTACGAAAACCCTGTCTTCCTTAATTTCAAAATATCTTGTATTTCTTCCATCTTTTTGTGTTAGTGTCTTCATATAAAAATTTTTACTATAATTCCCTTTTCAGAAATTTCCCTGTCAGGCTTTTCTTAGACTTCACAATTTCCTCGGGAGTTCCCTGGGCTACAATCTGTCCGCCGTGTTTTCCGCCTTCAGGACCTACGTCAATAATATGGTCAGCTAATTTGATCACATCCATATTATGTTCAATGATGATGAATGAGTTTCCTAATTCTACCAATTGGTTGATAGCATCCATCAGAATCTTAACATCTTCAAAATGAAGTCCGGTTGTTGGTTCATCAAGAATGTATAGGGTATTTCCGGTTTGTCTTTTGGCGAGTTCGGTAGCCAGTTTGATACGCTGTGCTTCCCCTCCTGAAAGTGTTGTAGACTGCTGTCCCAGCGTAATATATCCTAAACCAACATCCTGCAGAGTTTTTACTTTAGCAAAGATTTTAGGAATCGGCTGGAAGAATTCTACGGCTTCATCAATCGTCATATCCAGAACATCGGAAATTGATTTTCCTTTGTAACGAACTTCAAGAGTTTCTCTGTTGAAGCGCTTTCCGTTGCAGGTTTCGCAGTGTACATAAACATCCGGAAGGAAGTTCATTTCAATGACTTTTAGTCCTCCTCCCTGGCAGGTTTCACATCTTCCCCCTTTTACATTGAAAGAGAATCTTCCCGGCTTATAACCACGGATTTTACTTTCCGGAAGCTCGGCAAAAAGGTTTCTGATATCAGTGAACATTCCCGTATACGTTGCAGGATTGGAGCGCGGCGTTCTTCCTATCGGCGTCTGGTCTACGTCTACAATCTTGTCTATATTTTCAAGGCCTTCAATCTTTTTATACGGAAGGGGCTCCTGAACAGCTCTGTAGAAATGTTTATTCAGAATTGGGTATAATGTTCCGTTGATCAGAGAAGATTTTCCACTTCCTGAAATTCCGGTTACCACTACCAGTTTACCTAAAGGAATATCCAGGGTAACATTTTTCAGGTTATTTCCTGTAGCTCCCTTTAATATTATATTTTTACCGCTTCCGGCTCTTCTTTCAGCCGGAATTTCTATTTTTCTTTTTCCATTGATATACTGTGCCGTGATGGTATCTGCCTTCAGCAAATCTTTCGGTTTTCCCTGCCAAAGTATTTCTCCCCCGAATTTTCCGGCTCTTGGGCCAATATCCAGTACCTCATCAGCTTCAAGGATCATATCTTTATCATGTTCCACCACCAATACGGAGTTTCCGATGTCTCTAAGGTTTTTCAGCGAGCTGATCAGCCTTTCATTATCCCTCTGGTGAAGCCCGATACTTGGCTCATCCAGAATATACAGTACATTAACCAGTTGGGAGCCGATCTGTGTAGCAAGGCGGATTCTTTGGGATTCTCCTCCGGAAAGGGTTTTAGAACTCCTGCTTAAACTCAGGTAATCCAGTCCTACATCCAGAAGGAACTGAAGACGGGTTTCTATTTCTTTTAAGATCTCGTGAGCAATGATCTTATTTTTTTCTGAGAACTTATCTTTTACATCAGCCAGCCATTCTTTCAGATCTGCTAAGCTTAACGCATTTACTTCAGCAATATTCTTTCCGTCTATTTTAAAACTCAGGCTTGAAGGCTGAAGACGAGTTCCATGGCATACGGGACAGGTTTCTTCTGTTGTAAAGTGCCTTTCCAGCAGTACAGCTTCATAAGATTCTCTTTCCTCAATGATTTCTTCCATAAAGGAGATTAAACCATCAAAACTGATTTTTATTTTCTTGGTAATGCCTGCATATTTCAGATCTTTGTTGAATTCCTTATGACATCCGTTATAGATATAATCCAGCGCTTCTTCAGGGATATCCTGCATGGGCGTTGTCATGCTTAAGCCAAAGATTTCAAGAATATTTTTGATCTGTGACAGAATCCATTTATTTGATTTGATATCTTCTAATGGTAATAACCCTCCCTGATTAATGGAAAGCTTAGGATTTTCCACAAAGTAATCGGTATTGATTTTTTTGATGGTTCCCAGTCCTTTACAATCCGGGCAGCTTCCTTTCGGGGAGTTGAAGGAGAAGGTATTCGGTTCCGGCAGCGCCAGTGAATGTCCTGTTTCTGCATCCATCAGGTTTTTAGAAAAATATTCAATGTCTGTACTTCCCAGTTTCTGAATGCCTATAATTCCCTCTCCCATTTCCATAGCGGTACGGAGTGATTTTTCCATCCTTGCTTCGGAGGCATTTTCCCCGATGATCCAACGGTCTATAACGATATCAATATCGTGGGTTTTATAACGGTCCAGTTTCAGGTCGTATTCTATATCCTGCAGCTCTCCGTCAATTCTTGCCTGCCCATACCCTTTTTTGGCCATCTGCACAAAAAGTTCGTGGTAATGCCCTTTTCTGGAACGCACTACAGGAGCCAGAAGCATTATTTTTTCACCCTTATAATTTTCTTTGATGGTTTCAAGAATCTGTTCTTCGGTGTAGCTTACGAGTTTTTTTCCTGTGGATAAGGAGTAAGCATCAGAAACTCTCGCATATAAAAGACGAAGGAAATCATAAAGCTCGGTAACTGTTCCTACTGTTGAGCGTGGATTTTTATTGGTGGTTTTCTGTTCAATGGCAATTACAGGAGAGAGGCCTTCAATTTTATCTACGTCAGGTCTTTCCAGTCCGCCCAGAAACTGTCTTGCATACGCAGAAAATGTTTCGATATAACGGCGCTGTCCTTCTGCAAAGATGGTATCAAAAGCCAGTGAAGATTTCCCGCTTCCGGAAAGCCCGGTAATAACAACCAGCTCATTTCGCGGAATTTTGACATTAATATTTTTCAGATTGTGTTCACGTGCTCCGTAAACTTCTATATATTCTGTTGATTTACTCATAATCTGGAGTGATTCTACCTGAAAATCACGATGTGCAAAATTACGGAATTTTATGCAATTGTATGAACCGGAAAATTTTATTAGAGTTTAATTTTAGTTAAATTTTTAAGTTATAATTTCTATCTCATTGAATTACGTCTGCAAAGGATATACAGGATAGTTTTATTTTTAAACGCTGGAAAATTCAGAAGAATAATTTCATTCCGGAAAGCTATTATTTCTCAGCTACCGCTTAATATATTTTAATCAGGCATACATAATTTTTTAATATTTTGACCTGATCCTGTAATTCACTGGCTGAAAGCTTAGAGGGAAACTGTACGGCTTCTTTTTTTGATATTTTTCCATATAAATCGAGTAAGTAAGAAGATTTTAAAGCATAATTTACATTCTCTGTTTTGATTCCGGCTGCTTTTAATTTAGCGGTTGTAATCCCCACTATATTCCCTTCTTTATTAAAGAGCGGACCACCACTGTTTCCGGGTTGCAGAGGTACTGAAATCTGGTAATAACGCGCATCATCGGCAATCCCCGATGTGGCACTGATGATACCGTCGGTAACTTTATAATTACTTCCCATGATATCATTTAAAGGGTAACCCAGCGTAAAAACCCTTGAACCTACCTCCTGAGTCTGTGTAATGCCATATGGAATAGGTTCTGTACCTTTAAATTTACGGTCTGTTATTTTTAGCAATGCCAGATCGTTAGGTGAATCAGCGATCAATAGTTTTGCTTTATAGGTAGATATGCCCAGTTTACCATTTACCGTAATTTCAATTTCAGATGCACCTGCTACAACATGGGCATTGGTGGCAATGATCCCGGTTGTAGTTAAAAAAAATCCACTGCCCGATGCTATTGAATTATCTTTTTTAAAAATAATCTCGTTTTCGGCAACAGGGTATGTTTTAATAAAATAATCGATACGTTTTCGCAGCGTTTTGGTGTCTTTCAGCTCTATGGATAGCAAAGTTTCGCTTTCCATATCTACATTCGAAAAGGTTTCATGAATTGTTTTATCACTCATATACCATTGAGTAGAATAAATTCCCTTTGCAGCACCGGGTTCAAATACAGCTTTAACTTCGCCGGGTTTCCAGCCGGGTACTTCGGTTTCTAGAATGATAGCTTTATACACAGAACCATCTTTTATAACCCCTATTTTGTAATGCGGCATACCGTCCCTCTGATAACTTTTATAAATACCTTCTATCGGGTCAAACTTTCGGGATGACATCACAGATTTGATGGATTCTTCTGTCCATTTTGTAAGTTCTGTCATATTCTTTGCAGGCTGTGCTGATATCACAAACGAATAAAGCAGGAATAATAGCAATAGAATCTTATTTTTCATTCGCTAATTTTTAGTTTGTACTTTCGTAAAACAAAGGATAAAATCCAAAACAACTTTTTTTGCTAACGGGTCAGAATAAATGTCTGTTTGTAGGTAGTATTTCCTTCAGTAGCGGTATTACTGAATTTAAATTTATTTTGGGTCAGTTCCAGAATTTTATGTTCTTTTCCCCATAAAATCATCGTGTTATTGGCTTTTACTTCATAAATATCTTCTTCTTCTCCCTCAGCGTTGGTCTTTACTTTTCCATTGGCAAAAAATTCAAAATAAATGTTTTGGGGACTATTGTTGATGATTTCAGGAGGCTGGTTGCCCACTGTTGTTTCTTCTATAAATTCCACTAAATTCCAGTAGCCCAGAATTTTTTGCTGCGTTACTGATATCATGTTATCTTCATCATCTGCTGAACTACTTTTCTGACAGCCAAGAGTGCTCAATAAAACAGTTATTAACAACAGAAATAAGGGTAAAAATTTATTTGTTTTCATATTATCTATTCAATTGTATAATTCATACTATCTGCTCAGATTATAAGTGTGCTTCCTGGTATAATTTGCATTTTCTTTTACAAATTCAAAAACCAGTTTTTGTTGGGTAAACTCTTTTATAGTACAGGCATCACTGTTAATTTTAAGTATCGTTTCGTTTTCAATACTGTAGGGCTCTATTTGTTCTTCACTTCCTCCTAAGTTATAGTGTAGGTTCCCATCACTGCGAAAATCAAAATAGCTGTCTTCCTCGCCATATTCTGTCACAATTTCCACGGGCTCTGAAGGTCTTGTGGTTTCAGTTACTAACGAAATAAATTTCCACTTCCCCAGTATTTTTTCTTTTGCGGGAACTTCCGAAGGATCATCTTTGGAACATCCTGCTGTAATAACGAGTGATAGTATTGCAAGAATGATTAATATTGCTTTTTTCATAATATTAAAATTTAAAATCAGTCCTATTATTTCTCTTACAAAGATGATGTCTGGTGGGTAAATTTTCCAACAGAGAGAGATCTACAAAACATCTACAATACCAGATAAATACTTTATAAAGAATATACAGCACTATTTTCACTCTCATTCAGTATCATTTCAACGATGGAAACATGGCTGTAATTAAATGAACAAATTGTATTTTTGTTTTATTCAGTATAATGAAATTCATTAATATGAATTCTGGTTAAAGAAACCATTACACCAAATCACGCATTATGAAGCATCATATAAAGTTCATAATTATTCTGGTTCTATTTTTTGTTGGACTTGGTAAGACTCGTTCACAATCCATCATGATTGATTCTTTGAAAAATCTGCTCCGAAATTCAGAATTGAAACCGGAAGAAAAGGCAATGGCTCTTTCTCATCTTGGCCGCAATATCTACGAAACAGACCTTCCATCAGCCTTAAATGCCGCCAATGAAGCGTTAAAACTGAGTCATCAATTTTCTGACGGCCAGTACAGCGCTTTTGCTCTGGCTACATTAACCTATCTTAATGTTCAACGGGACAGCCTGGTACAGGCTCAAAAAAATATTGACAGCGCCTTAATCTATACGGCAAAATCTACAAACAGAGTCGTGAACGGATATGTGTGGCTCCGAAAAGGATGGCTTGAATACACGGTTAATAATACCGTTAAAGCTACAGCCAGTTTTTTTAAAGCTCTGCAACTGCTAGAGGGTCAAAAATCCTATGCTTATGAGAGTCTTGTGTATCATTATTTAGCAAGTATTTATGCCGATTTAAAAGATCCTGAAAAATTGAAGAAATACACCCGCCTTAGCCTGAAACTCGCTAAACAATCGCGGGAACCTGATATTATCTGCATTGCTTATCTTGCCTCCGGATCTTCATTTTTACAGAGTTTCCGAAAAGATCCTTCACAAAAGAAACTGCTTGATTCTGCCATTCTCTATAATAAGAAAGTACTGCAGCTTGCCCAATCACAACCCAAACGGATTGTTAACCATATCAATATAGCAGCAGCAGCTTTAAATACAGCTAATATCTATTGGGAGTTCTTTCCAAAAGATTATAAAGACAGAGCCAGGAGTTATATTAACCAGGCTTTGACCATTGCCCGGAAAGCCAAGCATGAAGAAGTGATTGCCAATTGTTACGGGATATTAAGCGAATATGCCCTGGCGGAGGGTAATTATGCAGAGGCAGAAATACTGTTCCTGTCTGGCTTTTCTGAGGTAGACAAAAGTATGGGCAGCAGTATTGGAGTGAAAGCTTCCATGATGAAAGGACTGGCAACCGTAGCAGAAAAAAGCGGTAATCCAATCAAAGCATTAAATTATTATAAGCAGTACATGAAGTACGAACAGGAAGCCTACAATGCTGCAAAACTGTCTATAGCCCAAAAACTTGAAGTGCGGTACGAGGCAGAAAAAAAAGAAAAAGAACTTGAAACGCTGCAGGAACGGGCTGCTTTTAACAGAAAGCTTAATTTTATTTCTATCGGCCTGATCATAGCGGGTTTTCTTATCCTTATATTTCTTTTCCGCTCTTATCATTTCCGGTTAAAATCTTCTATTCAACAACAGAAGCTGCGTGCTGAGGAATCCGCCCGCCTGAAGGCTGAACAAGAACTGCTGGAGGAAAGACAGGATAAATTACAAAAAGAACTGCTGGCCGGCAGCTTACAGATGGAACAAAAAAAAGATCTTTTACAAACAATGCGAGATAAATTGGCAGATCAGCCGGAAAACGGAATTCTCAAAAACCAGATGGAGCGCATATTAAAAGAAGATGTACGAATGGATGAAGACTTTGAACATGCCAAAGCCAGCCTCACCAACATACATCCGGAATTTTTTAACCGATTGCAGCAACAGGCCAATAATAAGCTTACCCGACTGGATTTGAAACACTGTACTTACATACTTATGGGATTTTCAAATAAGGAAATTGCCAATCGTATGGGTGTGGACCCTAAAAGCATTATCATGGCAAGGTATAGAATAAAACAAAAATTAAATCTCGACAAAGAAGCCAGCCTGGATCTTTTAATACAAAAACTAAGCTGAATACATTAGATCAGGTTTTCAGATAAAAAAAGACTGACACATAGCATCAGTCTTTCTATAGGTTTTCCTTTGGCTTTATTTCACAAATGAATTATAGGCATTCAGTACAGATTCATAAGAGGAATCAATCTGCTGGATATCACTGTCTGAAATTTTTCCGGATGCTTTGGAATCCCGGATTAGTTTTCTGTAATTATCCAAAAAGCCGGATGCACTTTTATTAAAGTATTCAAACTGAGATTTTTTGTAAGAATACTGAGGATCTTTAACATTGAATTCCAGTTTTGCATTGGTTTCTGCTACTTTGGCAAATTCATCATATTTTTTCTGGGCCTCAGCTTCGTTGAATTTTCCTGCATATTGTTTATCAAGAACATCCATAACAGCATCCAGGGAGCTCATCACACTTTTTGAAGAGATGATATATTCTTTCATTGGATGGTCTTTAAGAACGATTTCTTCCGCTGCATCTGTTGCCGGTTTGATTTTAACAATTAAGTTTTCTCCTGCTGTAAAAAGAGCCTGGGCTTCTGTCTCCAGATCTTTTTTTATGGTTTCGGCCTTCGCTCCTTTGTCGTCCTTATAGTCTTCGGAATTCATATAAGACTTCAGTTCTTCAAATTTTTTCTCTATGCTTTCTTTTTTAGCTTTGTAGGTATTGAAATCAGTTTCTATGGCTGTTTTATCTTTATCAAAACCCGAAGACACATCTTTAATTTTTGAAAAGCTGTGGTCCATTGAACTTAATACAATAGGCATTATCAGTACGTTCTCTCCTTTTGATTTGGCTACAGCCGCATCAGCATAGTTAAGAATTCCCTCAATATGCTTTGAAGTGCTTTTATAGGAGTCTAAAAAATTGTTGTTAAAATCAATAATAGCATTTGCATTTTCTGTACCGCCTAAGTCCAATACTGATTTGCCCAGCTTACTCATGTCTTTCTTGCAGCTTATAACACTAACTGATGTGAAGGTCAGCGCCATGGCAAGTACGATAATCTTTTTCATATTTTTTTATTTTGGTTTACATATCCAGGTAATCGGTGTCTTCATTGCTGATTTTCACAACATATTCAATCCCGTCTATAGCTTTTGCAATGATCTGATTTCTGAGAATATTGGCCATATTTTCCCAATAAGCTCTTCCGTAGAATGAATAATTCTGTGGAATGATTTCCACTTCCACCGTTCTTACAAAACCTTCTTTTGGCCTGTTGCTGATCATGGTTCCTCTTCTTACTCTGACTTCTTTTAATTCGTCTTTCAGAATCATCCTGCAATAATTTTTTACGTCTTCCAGAGAAATGATTTTGTCTCTGGTTGTTAATGCATATTTATAAGCCTGAATACTGTCTGTTCCTTTCTGCTCTTCAGAACCTCCGATAGTTTCGGTAAGCAGTATTACAGTCTGGGATTTTAACTGGTTAGAAAGTTCTGTTCCTGAACGCATGTGGTTGGCCAGTGTGCAATGGGTAATCCAGAAAGAAGCATAGGTATGGTCTGTTTTTTCTACAGGTTCCATAATTACATAATTCAGTTCCTGCCTGATATTTCTTTTGGCATTGTTTACTTTCTGTACCATCGATTTCATTTTATCGGACATCTCGCTTAATACCCCTTTCACATTATCCCTGTTTAAAAGTGAAAAAGCAGCAATCTCATCTCTTGTCAGCTCCAGTACATTGGCAATCATATCTACAGCATTTCTACTGGTGAATCGCTCCATCCCCCCTTTTCTTACAGTATATAAGCCCTTTTTAAGATCATCTGCCGGGGTGAAAGGAATTTCGGTATATTTTCTTCCGTCTCCATCCTGAACCTCATCTACATAAAGAAAATGTTCGCCCTCATCTGTTACCAGAGGAATGTTATTTCCCATAATATCAAGGCTGTATTCTGTTTTTTTCCAGCCTCTGTTGTAAACCGGGAAAGCATTCATCACGAATGAAAAGTTGTCGAGGATTTCTGCCGAAAACTGTGGCGGAAATTCAAAAGTAAGCCATAGATAGCGCTTATCTCCGATCTGTTTTGTAATTTCTTCTTTTCCTTCCAGGAAATTAAGGTTCTGTGGAAGTTTTCCGGGTTCTGAAAATAAACTGCTTGAAATTCCGGTGATTTCAATGAATTTATGACGGTAAATACTTTTTATATCTTCAATAACCTTATTCCGGATAGACTGCTCTCTGAACATCTGTTCATATCCGTCCTGCTGTTGATTAGAAAGGTAGCTTAATCCCTCTCTCACAAACAATGGATTTCCATTACTGGAAACAGTAATATAAGGTAATAGTTTATAAACAAAATCCAAATGTTCAAAAGCCGGATTTGAACAGAATATACTGAGGTATTTAGGAAAATTTTCGCTCGTATATTTGCTGACATCTACTCCTATGGTGACCTTTCTGTAGTCTTCCGGTCTTCCCTGAAACCTTGCCACAGGTATTTTATTCAGTCTTTCATCAATGCTGTAACAGGTGTTTCCTACAAACATCACTGCGGTCTGCGCTTTATTAATACGAACATTTCCAATGGGGGTAAAAGGAATATTCAGCTGCTTATCGGATTCTGATTTTACCGTGGAAGTCATCTGCTTACGAAAGAAAAACTCGGAATGTTCCAAAAGAATCTCCGAAGATTCATAAGGCTGTGTATAAGCAACAGCATGAGCAGGAATCGGGTGGGTATAAATGGAAGGGGTAAGAAGTTTAGCCAGCTTTTCAAGAATTCTGGCATTAACGGTCTGAATTTCATTATTGGCTTTAAAAACTTCCGTACTGAATGCATCAATCAGTAATTTTACAAAAGGATCCAGAGATTGCGGACTTTTGAGTCCCCATACTTTGGTTGCATTCTGTAGCATTCTGGCTTTTACAGATTCTTTGGAATATATATTCTGATCTAAGTTCATAAGTTTTGTGGTGGTTAAAAGATTTAGTCAATAGACATCGGGCTTAAGAATAATTCTGTAGAAAAGCTGAAACGTTCTCCTGTCTCCTCCATTTTTGCATTAATGGCAATTCTAACTTTCTTTTTGATTTCCGTATGTTCTTTGGTGTCATAACTATGTTCTACAATCTGGATGTGGGCGTCAATCTGAGGCTGTACAATCCGTGGCTCATATTCCAGGATCTGCCTTCTGAGGCTTTTAATAAAAACATTTTCCCAAACGGCACTGGTAACTCCATTATCGAATTCCAGGTTCCAAACATCATTTCCATAATTTTCGTCATATCGGTTTTCGCCTTTCTTGGTGGTGATCAGTAGCATGATATTGTGCGCTATACTTTCTCCCATATCGCATGTATCGATGCTTCCGCCCTCCGTCATTAATGTAGACGGCACAAAAGGCATTCTGTAATTTGGTGTATCCATAATCAGCTTCTTAATTTTTTTACTCCATGGTCTGGTTTACGTAAAACGAAATACCAAAATACACATTTTCACTAAATAATTGTTACAAGATTTTAAAATATTATTATCTCTGAAACCTGAAAGATGGAAGATGATACCCAAATGTTACTGTATAAGATCAAAAATTAAGGCTTCTCATTGAATGAAAAGCCTTATGGTATTATCGCTGATAATTGAATATTATTGTTGTTCCTGTTTATTTTTCCGGTTGATAAAATAGTATACGGGAAGTCCCAGCAGTACCATGATAAACCCTGGCCAGGTATATTGCTGTTTGTAGATGAGCAGGAGTACGCAAAACCCTGTTCCTATCAACAGATAAATAACGGGTGTTACCGGATACAGCCATGTTTTGTAAGGTCTCTCCAGTTCCGGTTTTTTGAATCTTAAATAAATCACCCCGAAAACAGTAATCATATAGAACAAAACAATGACAAAGGAAATCATATCCAGCAGATTGCCGTATTGTCCGCTAAGACATAGTAATGAAGCCCAGATTCCCTGCATCCATAAAGCATTTGCAGGTACTTCGTTTTTATTATTTTCAACTGCCGGCTTAAAGAACATTCCATCTTTTGCCATTGTCTGGAAAACCCGTGCTCCGGCCAGAATCAACCCATTATTACACCCGAAAGTAGAAACCATAACCAGCAAAGCAATAATAATAGTTCCGGCACTTCCGAAAATATTCTGAGAGGCTGCTACAGCTACTCTATCGTTAGCAGCAAAAGCAATACTTTCTCTGTCCAAAGCATTCAGATATACAAAATTAACAGCCAGATAAAGGATCATAACGGCAGATGTTCCGTAAATCATTGCTTTTACTACATTTTTCTTAGGGTTTTCAATTTCCCCGGAGACAAATGTTACACTTTCCCAGGCTACGGAACTGAAAACAGAACCTACCATTGCGGCTGCAATTCCTCCCAGAAGAGTCATTCCACTGATTGACTCCCAGCCTTCTTTAAGAAAGTTACCGTTAAGATCTTTTTTAAGATTATTGAATGCCTCCATACCCCAACTGAAATTTTCGGATAAACGGGAAATATCCACCAGAATAAATCCTGCCGCGATAAGTCCCGCTAAGGCAATGATTTTTGATCCTGTAAACACATTCTGGAGCAGTTTTCCGCTTTCCACTCCTCTTGTATTGATATAGGTAAGAAGAATAATAACGGCTATTGCCAGAATCTGTATCCAGGTAATTTTAAATTCTCCACTTTGAAAAATGGGAGCTGCATCATTTAATGAAGGAACCAGATAGGCTGTAAATTTACCAAAAGCCATAGCTACTGCAGCAATCGTTCCTGTCTGGATCACTGTAAAAAGTCCCCATCCGTAAAGGAAGCCCATCTTTCGGCCGAAAATTTCTTTAAGATAGGTATACTGCCCTCCGGCTTTAGGAAACAGGGCTGAGAGTTCACCATAGCTTATTGCTGCTGCTACCGTCATGATTCCTGTAATGATCCATACGGCAACCAACCAGAATCCGGAGCCTAAATTCCGCATCATATCTGCGCTTACAATAAAGATTCCGCTTCCAATCATAGACCCCATCACAAGCATGATAGCGTCCCAAAGTTTCAGTTTTTTCTGCATAGTCAAGTATAGTCGTCAAATATAAACAAATATGCTATTGATTTTGAAATTTGTTTATAAATTCCATAATGACCTGTTTTTTATCAACTTTTTATCCTTATTATATTCAATTTTAATTAGTACTTTTGAAAAAAATATTAAAAATGAAATTCAAAGCTATATTATTCGCTGCAGCTGTAAGTGTTTCTACTTTGGCTTTTGCACAGGAGACATCACAGAAAAAGTTCGGTCCGCCTGCCGGAAATGCTGTTGTTGGGGATGTTTACGGAGCGGGAGTTGCTTCTTCTTCTGAATCTAAGGCAATATCTGTAGAAAAATTAAGCAAAAAGCTTAAAAAGGATAATAAGAAAGTAGAAAACGTAGCCATTAAGGGTAAAGTAACTGATGTATGTGAGAAAAAAGGATGCTGGCTTACAATCCAGACTGAAGATGACACTCAGTTTTTCGTGAAAATGAAGGATTATGCTTTCTTTGTCCCTACTGCTTTAAAAGGAAAGAATGTTGTGCTTGAAGGGAATGCAGAAAGAAAAGTAACTTCAGTAGATGAGCAGAAACATTATGCAGAAGATGCTAAAAAGCCACAGGCAGAAATTGACGCAATCACTAAACCTAAAGAAGAGATCAGATTTGTAGCCAACGGTATTAAAGTGGTTAACTAATTCTCTTAAATGTATATAAAAACAACATCCTCAAAGTTTTTTGAGGATGTTTTATTTTTATACCACGGATGACTAATAAAGTCGTGTACATCTGGCAATAAATTTTTTGACTATAAAAGTTTTTACAATTAAGTTATTTTTAAGATCAATGCTTTGAGTATAGAAGTTAAAAAGCTCCGATTTTTTATTAGCCATTCAATAAAATCAGCCTGCCTTAATCTTCTATTGTAAATTCCACAGGCGCATCGAGTTTCGGATATTTGGTATCTGCTACAAATTTTTTTCCTGTGCAGTCTATTTCAAGCCAGCCTTTTCTTTTTTTCACATCGCCTACTTCCATAACAAAAGGAACAAAGGAAATTTCATCTTTACCTTCTTCCATGATTTCCCTGTACTGGACGGCAACATCCAGGATGCATTCGTGCTCGGTATTCAGTCTTACATTTCTGTAAATGATATCATAATGGGTTTCCTTATTTTCCGGAATTTCAAAATATTTCTCCCACCCTTCAGTATCTGAATTTAGGTCACTTATTGCTTTTAAAGCATAATACAAGGCTATTGTATAATATCTTCTTGTCTTCTTTCTTGTGTAATCCTCTACAAAATGTCCACCCTCAAACAGGATAGTGGGCAGTCCGGCTTTGATAAAGTTATCTCCTGTAGACGCCGGATAAAATTCATCTGAGTACCTGCCTATCTGATCAGGGATCATTTCTTTTAGCTGTTCATATACTTTACCAATGACAGCCATACATTTTTTTCTGTTGTCTGTAACGGTACGTTCTACATTTTCCGAAGGGGCAAGGAATGAAAGTGTTGCCGGATGAATTCCGTCTGTAGTAAATATGGTACGCTGTTCATGAAGGTTTAATGCATAATCATATTTTTTTGTGGCGACAGCGGTTTTCAGGTATTTAATCTCTTTACTGGCTTCATTATGAAAATCTCTGTTGAGATCAATATCGGATGCATTAAGTCTGGTCCATTTTTCAGAGCCATCCGGATTGAGCATAAAAATAAAATCCAAACTGATTTTACTGAACAGTTCATCCTTTATTTCCGGAGCAGTATCGAGTGTTTCCAGTAAGTCGAGCATGGCATGAGTAGCATTGGATTCATTTCCATGCATCTGCGACCAGGCAAGAACATTAATATTTCCGGAACCGATACTTAAACAGTAAATGGGTTTCTCTAAATATGATCTTCCGATCTCATGAATATAATTGCTGAGATTCGTCTGTAGGTAAGAAAATAATTTTTCAGGGGAAATATAGCGGTTTGGGAAATCAGGATTTGGAATATAGATTTGTTCAAAATTCATTATGAAGTAGTTTACAAGAGTCAAATTTAAGCATTTTTGACTAAAAAATAAAATTAACATAAGTAAATTAACTAAACATTGTAAGCTGCCATTTTGTCTGTGGATAAAATTGTGGATTGCGAATAATTTAAAATGAATATTTTAAATATCTATTTTTCAGTCATTTATGATTTTCATCTCAACTATATTAGTAATATGACTTTAAGTGCTTAAATAGGTATTTCTTGAAAAATAAGGATCAATTTATTAAACAGCATTAATGTGGATAACTTTAGAACTAAACATTATATACAAATGTAAACTTTATATTTTCTAAGAAAATTTAGCTATTTTTTGTCTTTGCCATAGAAAATCCTGCCCTAATTACATGTCTTTGAAATTTACAATTGAAAATTAACCGATAATTATCACATTTCACCTATAAAATATTGATAATTAACTATTTATGTGTTAATTTACTTTTGTATATTGATAATATTATTGATTTTTAACGATAATAACTACTATAAAGCAATAGATTTTTAATTATATGATTTTGTTATATATATCACTGATAAATAGCTATTTATACTGTTTACAAGCTTAAATTACCTGTATAATATGGATTATTGGATAAATTATGACAAAGCAAAACATAAAAATTGTACTGAACGTCTTAAAAAGTAAATTTACTTTAGTTAATTAGCTTTTATTTCTTAACGATATATTTAAAGAACTGATATTTAAACAATTATAATCATTTACATTTGTATATACAAAATATTTGCTGTTATTTACTTTTGTAATTTGCATTTGTAACTTTATTTATTTACATTTGTAAAATAATTAAAAGCGTATTTTTATGAGTCTGAACGAAAGAATTTCCAAAGTAATAGAGTATTCTGCTTTTACTCCTTCTGAGTTTGCTGATGAGATTGATGTGCAGCGTTCTTCTATTTCACACATTACCTCAGGGAGAAATAAACCATCTTTGGAATTCATCATAAAGATAAAATCCCGCTTCCCGGAAATCCTTTGGGATTGGCTGATTACGGGAGAAGGAGAAATGCTGAAATCTGAACTCCCGGAAACCATAGATCTCCAGACAGAAAAATTGGATGACCAACCAAAGCCTACTCCGCTTCCGGACCTGTTCACCATGATGAGTGATGATGAAGATCCGGAGCCGACAGAGGTTCCTTCTGAACCTACAAAATCAGGTCCGCGAGAATCGTTTATACCGCCCGCAAGTACAACAGAGAAAAATTTAACGGATTCTCAGCGATTAGAAAACTCTCAAGAACAAATCATCGCCCAAACTATTGGAAATCAAAGCAATAAGATAAAACGTATCGTCCTGTTCTATGAAAACGGAAAATTCGAAAGTTTTGAACCATAAAAAAACCTGACTAAAGAAAATAGCCAGGTAAAAAATATTTGAAGAAGAAAACTAAAGCTATTGCTTTATTTAGTTTATAACGGATGAAAATCTGTCCTTTCTCTTTTCAGCAGATCAAAGGTTAAATTTACAGGTTTGTCTATTATGTGATTTAAACTTATCATATAAGCAGGCCACTTTATTTTAATAACCTGTTATGTATTAACAACTTTATGATTTTATCAAATATAGAAAAATACAATTAAATTAGCAATAATTTTCGCATAAATTTAAAAAATAATTAACATATATAGCTACAATATAGATAATTGTTAATTGTTAAAAAATATAAATCGCTGCCAGAGTGACAATAAAAACGGTTTTTACCCCGTAAATGCATAAAAAAGACCTGCAGAAAACTACAGGTCATTTATATTGTAAAGATAATATTATTTCTTTCTTCTTTCAAGCTCCTTTTTAATAAGCCCCAATTCCCTTCCGGTCTGTCCGGCTACAGAAGTATTTTCCTGGGCTCTTCTCGTAAGGTATGGAACCACATCCTTCACGGGTCCGTATGGAAGATATTTAGCCACATTATAGCCTTTATCCGACAGGTAGAATGTAATATTATCACTCATCCCGTAAAGCTGTCCGAAATAAACGTGAGGATTCCCGTTTTCAAGAGATTTGGTTTTCATTTTATCCATTACCAACTCTGAAGAAACTTCATTGTGGGTTCCGAAAAAAGCTGAAACCTTATCCAGATGGTTCATTACAAAATCAATTCCGGCATTATAGTTTTTATCTGAAGCTTCTTTGTTTGGCTGGATAGGATCTGCATATCCTTTTTCAGCTGCTCTGGCTCTTTCTTTCTCCATATAAGCCCCGCGGACAATCTTATAACCGATGAAATAGTTTTTCTCTCTGGCTCTCTGAAGATGCTGTTCCATATACTCCAGCCTTCCTGTTCTGTACATCTGGATGGTATTCCAAACGATAGGCTTTTCCTGGTTATATTTCTCCATCATCTCTTCACAAAGATGATCTGCTGCGTCCTGCATCCAGGTTTCTTCAGCATCTACCATTACTTTTTTATCATGCTCATGGCAAAGGCTGCATACTTCATCAAACCTTTTCACTACTCTTTCCCATTCTTCTTTCTGGCTGGAAGTCAGCTCGGCATTTTTGCCAACCGCCTCATACAGATCAATTCTTCCGAATGCTGTAGGTTTAAATACAATAAAAGGAATAGCCGGATTTCCCACTGAAAATCTTACGATATCCTTGATCTCTTTGCATACGGCATCGAAAGTTTCCTCGTCTTCTTTTCCTTCAATGGAATAGTCAAAAATACTACCTACTCCTCTTTTGAAAAGCTGTTTCACCACTTTCATACTTTCTTCACGGGTTTCACCTCCGCAGAACTGCTCAAACAATGTGTTTTTAACAATTCCGGTAACGAAAGGAAAGTTATGATGTACAGTAAAATTAAGGACAGAGGTTCCAAGGCTTGTAAGAGCAGGCTGTTCAATCATTTTAAACATCCAGTACGCCTTTTTCAGTTGTGCATCAGACTTGTCTGCAAATGCAACTTTAGTATCATTAAAAATGGGCATTCCTTTTTATTAAATTTAGTTCTGCAAAGGTAATGAATACCTCAGTTTATTTAAAGAAATTTTTTCTATAATTTGCTTTCAATTCCATTCAGAAGCATGGCGATAATTCCTGCAAAAACCCAGAATCTTAAAATATTGAGGGTAAGAAAAATTCTTCTTCGTGAGAAATTCAGAAGCAGATAAATACAAAGGATCATTACAAAAAGTCCCCCGGCAAAATAGTACGCCATAAATCCGGAGATTCCGGTTTTAATAATGATTTTCATAGATACTGCCATCGTAACAAGCAACAGCGAGATCATGATGATCCGGGTATTTCTGTTTTTAAAATAGTTCGGGATGGTGGTATAGCCAAACGTCTTATCTACACTTTTGGTAAGCATATCTTTTACAATATCAATGCATAAAAGAATCAAAAAAAGAAAAACGGCCATAAGCAGTACTTTCCATGAAAACGTTTCGTAATACACCATCATTCCGAAAAATGGATATAGGGTAAGGCTGACGAAGGTGAGGTTATTGAGGATCAGAATCCGGCTCAATTTATGACTGTAAAACCACATAAAGAACTGGTATATAAGGAAGAAAACAAAAACCCGGTGTGAGATCATCCAGGCTATTCCTAGAGAAATGATGCTTAATGCGAGATAAACATACAGGAAATATTTCTGCTTGATAAAACTCTGAATTCTGGTTCTGAAAGGTTTTACAATATGATCTTTTTCCAGATCATAGAACTGGTTGATAATTCCTCCTGCCAGAATAGTAAGAACAGTGCAAAAGATGATCCCGTGAACTTTGAAATCGAAGACGAATTTTCTGAAGGTTTCATCCTGGTTAAACAGAAAAAAAGTTGATACATAGAGGGCAAAAGTAAGGAGAGCAGCTACAAAGAACCTTGCTCCGAGGAGAAAGCCCACCAGCTGTGAGAATCTGTAAAATATAGATTTAGAGACATAGTTTTTAGATTGGAAAGTTTCTTTTTCAGAATTCATTCCAGTATGTTTAAAATCTGTAGATCACTTCTTTCTGAAAGCCATCAAGCATTTTTTCTGCCTTTTCATAGTCTTTGGTAAAGCCCAGAATATATCCTCCGCCACCGCTTCCGCACAGCTTAAGATAATAGGCATTGGAATCCAGTCCTTTTTTCCAGATCTTAAAGATGCTTTCAGGAATCATAGGACGGAAGTGTTCATACGCCCAATGAGACAGTTTTTTCAGGTTTCTGAAGAAAGGATTCATATCTTTTTTCAGGAAAGCATCAATACAGGCATTATTGTAACGGATAAACTCTTCTTTCAGAGTTTTACGGAAACCTTCGGTTTTCATTTTTTCAAAGAAAATCTGGATCATAGGACCAGTTTCTCCGGTTATTCCGCTGTCGATCAGGAAAATTGCTCCTTTTCCGGCTTCTCCTTCGGGGATGTTTACCCTGTCTAAGTTTTCTTTATTTTCAATGAGAATAGGAAGGTTCATGTAGCAGATCAGGGGATCCATTCCTGAACTTTTGCCATGGAAATAACTTTCCATTTCTCCGAAAACGGTTTTTAATTTCTTAAGATTATCCTTTGAAATATGTTCAGAATCCAGTTTACTGATTGAATATTTTTCAAAAATAGCCGCTACCAGAGCCCCGGAACTTCCTACTCCGTATCCCTGAGGAATATTGGAATCGAAGAAAAGTCCGTCTGCTATATCACTTTTAAAACGCTCAATATCCAGTTTAAAGTCATCGGAAAGATCAAGTGTTGTAAGAAAATCAGCGTATTTCTGCAGGTGTCTGTTGGAATTAAGCTCAAATTCAGAGCTCAGATCAGAAAACTTCAAAGTTCCTTTATAGAAGCTGTAAGGTACTACAAGCCCCTGGGAATCTTCAATCATTCCATATTCTCCAAACAGGATTATTTTTGCATAAAATAGAGGGTTGGTCATTTTGACAATAAATCTTTTGGCAAAGTTAAAAATTATTCCGCTGAATATAATCAAAATTCACGCCGAATTCTATATTTAATGAGAAAAAACAGTCCGTTTCTTCTGAATCTAAACCTGAGGACCAACAAAAAAGCTGTTTCAAAAAAGTGAAACAGCTTTAAATATCTTATAAGGTATCTCTGTCTTTCCGCATCTGAACTTTAAGAAATCGGATCAATATTAATCCGGCAGCAAAGAACAATGTCATGGAAAGTGCTGCTATACGCATATTATTGAAATGTTCAATCAGTGTTGCAAAGATAAAGGTTCCTATAATGATGGCAATTTTCTCCAATACATCATAGAAACTGAAAAATGTTGTATTTTCCATAGAATCTTCCGGAAGCAGCTTGGAATATGTTGATCTGGACATTGCCTGAAGTCCCCCCATTACAAGCCCTACTACTGCTGCCACTCCATAAAACTGATATTCTACCGTAGGGTTTTCTTTGTTCAGGAAATAGGCCCAAAGACAGGCTACAATCCATAATATGATGGCTATAGAGATTACATTTCTGTTCCCGATTCTTTTTGACAATCTGGAGAAAATCACCGCTCCGATAATCGCTTCGATCTGGATAACCAGAAGTGTAGCAATTAATTTATCCTGAGCCAGATTGATTTCGCTCTTCCCGAATAATGTAGCCATCAGGAAAATAGTCTGCATTCCTACACTGTAAAAGAAGAAACTGGAAAGGAAAAATTTCAGGTTTCTGTCTTTAAACAATTCTCCTCCTACTTTGAACAGTTCATGGAAACTTTCTTTAGCAATATCTTTATAGAAGCTTAGATTATCTTTCAGTACTTCAAAGAATCCGCCCTGTTCCTCATGTTTCTTAAATATATTTTTATAGTTTAGAAGGACAAGATCTTTCGGCAGCTTATCTTTAACATCTCCAAACTGAGGAAGGTGCTTGAAGGTATACTGTGAAAATCCGAACCACCATGCACCTGTCAGCAAGAAACTGATTCTTGTGAATAACAGCTGCTGAGCTGCACCTTTTGCAAATACCTGAATCAGTAACAGACAGATCACCACCAATACTACCGATCCGATATACCCATATACATATCCTTTGGCAGAAAGCGCATCCTGCTTATCCCGTGTAGCAATATCCGGCAGAAAGGAATTATAAAATACAAGACTCCCCCAGAACCCTACACTTGCCGTAATACTGAAAAGAAGCCCCAGAAATACGTTATGCATTCCTGTAAACATAGCTAACCCCATGCACGAAGTTGCTCCCAGATAACAGAAGAACTGAAGAAATGATTTTTTATTTCCAATGGTGTCTGCCAATGATGATAAAAACGGAGACAGCAGCACCACAATAAAGAAAGAGATGGTGAGCGAATATCCATATACTGCATCAGGCTGGTATTCTTCTCCGAAGATTTTAATCATATGCCTCACCGGAACATCAATCCAGGATTTGGTTTCTTCTACATATTCTTTTTTCTCATACGCTGTGGTAAGAATGGAATAGTAAATAGGGAAAATGGTGGAGGTAATTACCAGTGAATATACAGAATTCGCCCAGTCATACACCGCCCAAGCCTTCATAATCCTTGGATTATTTTTTATATTTTGAGGCTGTTGATTCTCAATTTCAGACATTTCAAATAAATATTAGTAGCACAAAAATAAAAAAACCATTAAGAAATGGATAAGATTTTAAAAAAATTATCGATTCCTTAATGGCAAAATACTCTCTGAGAGAATATTACATGTTTTCAATAACAATAGCTGAAGCACCACCGCCTCCATTACAGATAGCTGCAGCACCGTATTTTGCATTATTTTGTTTCAATACGTTGATCAGGGTAACAATGATTCTTGATCCTGAACTTCCCAGCGGATGTCCAAGGGCTACTGCTCCTCCGTTTACGTTTACTTTGGAAGCATCCAGCTTTAGGATCTGGTTGTTGGCAAGTCCTACTACAGAAAAAGCTTCGTTAAACTCAAAGAAATCGATGTCTGAAATTTCAAGACCAGCTTTCTTAAGAGCAATCGGAAGTGCCTTTGCAGGGGCTGTTGTGAAGTTTTCAGGTTCCTGGGCCGCATCAGCATAAGAAACAATCTTTGCTAAAGGCTTCAATCCTAATTCTTCCATTTTTTCTTTCGATACAAGGATAAGCGCGGAAGCACCGTCATTCAGTGTTGATGCGTTGGCTGCAGTTACCGTACCGTTTTCTTTTTTGAATACTGTAGGAAGGGTTGTAATTCTGTCAAAGTTTACAGCCTTGTATTCTTCATCTTCAGCGAAAATAACAGGTTCTCCTTTTCTTTGCGGAATTTCAACAGGAACAACCTCCTCGTTGAATTTCCCTTCACTCCATGCTTTTGCTGCTCTTTTATAAGATTCTACAGCAAAGTTATCCTGATCTTCTCTTGAAATATTGTAATCAGTTGCACATTTTTCTGCACATACTCCCATATGTACTTTGTTGTACACATCGGTAAGACCATCCAGTACCATTCCGTCCTGCATTTTGATGTCTCCTAATTTGGTAGCCACTCTTGCATTGTAATAATGAGGCACTGAAGACATGTTTTCCATACCTCCTGCAACGATTACCTCAGCATCACCTGCTTTAATTGCCTGCGCAGCCATAGTTACCGCTTTCATTCCTGAAGCACATACTTTATTTACTGTAGTAGACGGAGTTTCAATAGACAATCCTGCTCCAAGGGCTACCTGGCGTGCCGGTGCCTGGCCTTCTCCAGCCTGCAGCACATTTCCCATATAAATTTCCTGAACATTCTTAGGATCAAGATTAATTTTATCTAACGCTCCTTTTACTGCTGCTGCTCCCAGTTTGGTAGCCGGAACTGTTGAAAGGCTTCCCATAAAACTTCCCATAGGAGTTCTTACTGCGGAAACAATGAATACTTCTTTCATGTGTATTATATTTTACTTTTTTTAATGGATGAAACCTTCCGGCTTCGTGTAATATCTGTTTTTACTTTACTTTTATGTAGGTAAGTTCAAACTGATTGTTTTCAATTTTCGTCTGAACTTTCAGGAAATTGCCCTGGGTTTGCATAATTTTAGTGCTGAAAACATCTCCTATCTGTACAGGATCATTTTTATCTGATTTTTCAGTGACAATTGCTTTATAATTGCAGTCATCCACAAAAACCAGTGTCGATTTTATAAAATCTTTTCCGTTATTGAAATATTCGGTCTGAACATTATCTTTTACAGTCATATACCAGATAACTTCCGGATAATTCTCACGCAGGAATTTCCCTTCTTTCAGGTTTTTACATTGAGCAGTTTTATCCGGTTTGCTGAAATCTGCACTCTGGGCCCCGGCTTTTGAAAATGCCAGCATCAGTATGGCAGCACCAAATACTTTTACAAGCTTCATATCTGTACTCTGTTGTTTATTTTTTTAGTGCTTCTGGCCAAAACCATCATGAATGCCCCCAGAAACTCAACAGCCCAGCCCCATTTAAGCTTTACAATGCCTGCAAAAGTTTCTCTCCAGGATTTGAAAGGTAAAAAGCTGAAATACTCCATCGACTGCATTTTAACGGCTACCAGGGTAAATACAAACAAAATGATCAGCAATACTCCAAAAAACCTTACGATTTTCACACTGTTATTAACAATACCAAAAACAGCACACGCAGCAAAGATCCAGCATGCAATGGCCAAATAGTGATCCAGCTTCCAATAATTCCAGTTTCCGATAACGGGAACATGAACAAGGGGCAGAAAACTGCCTACAACCACTAATAACAATCCTAATAACTGAATATTTCTCATATTTACTAAAGTGCCAAAATACAAAAAAAAACACACTTAAAAAAAGTGTGTTTCAAATTCAGAGTATTTCCTAACAAACGTTAATAAGTTTAAAATAAACCAATTCATATTGCGAAAATATCAAAATATACCCTGTTTTGTTATTAAATTAAAAATAAACATTGGCCAGCTCTATCCCGATCTGAAGTCCGTATTTCTTTGTAAGCTGGGCATTATTATTAAATGTTGGGGTAAAATCCTTCTGAACAAATAAATTGAATCCTCCGTACCCGATTCCGAATTTTCCTCCTACAACAAAATCGTTCATCCCGTATCTTACTCTTTCCCTTTCTACGATTCTTGATGAAAATTCATTGGAATATTTGTTATAAATAATGGTTCCTGCTCTTACACCGCCATATATCCCTAAAACAATGTTCAGCTGCTCTTTCTTATTATCCAGATAGGTTTCCCCTTCAAAATCGATATATTTGGGATTCAGCACAAACTTCAGGTCTACAGGCACAAAAATGTAGGTATTATTAAATCGGGTCTGTTTCAGATTACCTTTGGTAAATTCTTTTATGAATAAGGTATGCCCTTCCTGTGAAAATACTTTTCCGTATTTTGCCGAAAACTGATCTGAACGGGCGCCTAACCCCACTCTGTAAAAAAACGGACTTTTAAAGCCTCCGATCTGGTCTTCATATCTCAGGGTAAAATTAAAGGAATTATAGACCGTGGCCTTTATTTCGGAAGCTTTGCTGTAGAACCTGAACGGCTCGTCTTTAGAGGTCATATTTGTCCCCACAAAGCTGGCGGTCAAAGCTAAAGAATGTAAAATTTCTTTTGGGGTCTTCATGTTTCTCGGGACCATTTCCATTTTGAAACCTTTAGGACCAAGCTGCAATGAATATTTGCTTGGAGGTGCCGGATTTTTTCCTTCCAGCACAGCATCTCTAACCATTTCTTTCGTTGCCTCTTCCAACCCTGATTTTTCCGCCTCTATTTTATCATTAATGATCTGCTGATATTTTGAAGCAATTTCTGTACGCTGCTTTTGCTTTTCATCGGATGTTATTTTATTGAGATCAAAGCTTTTATCTATTGCATCCAGCTCTGTATTCATTTTCGACTTTTCAGATATGACAATGCTGTCTACTTTTTTGGAATACAGTGCCATTCTTGGATTCACCGGCTGATTTTCCTGGGCAAAACCGCAGGTGAAAGCTGTTACTGCGGCCATTAATGCTAATTTAGTTTTCATATTTTTATTAATTTTCAGACAATATTTATGTGCTGTCCTCAATAAAAGGGCAGTATTTTTTACTATTAAAGGCTGGTTTTATTTTGAATCGATGTAGACGGTCACCCCCAGAACAGTTACATTTCCAACATTCGGCACTATCCTGTCAAATTTAAAGTTTCCCATTTTCTTTTCATTTTTTGCCGCTTTTGCACGGTTTTTATCATATTCATTTCCTAAAAGAAGGTCATCCGTGCTGACATAGCTTGTTTTCGTTGGCTTTGCGTCTGCTATTAAAGGAAGAGGCTCTGTACTGATCTCAGCTTTTTCAGGAGTTTTGACTGTTTTATCAGGTTGCTTCACTGCGATCTGCGGCTCTTTCTCTTTAATGATTTCAGCATCCTGTATTTTTATCTTTTTTACAGGCATTGCAGCTTGCTGCGGATTTACTTTTTCATAAGATTCATTTGCTATTCTCACTTCATTGCTGTGAACCGGCTGTTTATTTTGAGGGGCAGACTGTTTTTCAATATCAGGCTTTATTGGGTTTACTGCATTTTCAAGCGTTTTTTTAACGATATAATCTGTTTTATGATCAGGTTTACCTTCCCTGGTGCTATAGTAAATGAATGTTCCCGCTGAAATCAGAAACAATGCAACAGCAGCATACTTCCACCATCGGAAAGAGGGTTTTATTGCTGTTTCTGAGTTTCTGTCCAACTCTTGGTCCAGTTTTGACCAAAGATCCGCAGAAGGCCTTATTTCAAGGTTCTCATAATCAGATTTTAGCTGTTTCAGTATTTCTTTTTTCATTTTCTTCTGTTTTTAAAAATTCTGTCAGCCATTTTTTTGCCTTGCTCAGCTGGCTTTTGCTCGTTCCTTCTGAAATATTAAGCATTTCAGCGATCTCGTGGTGTTTTTTATCTTCAAAGACATAGAGGTTAAAGATGAGCCTGTATCCTGCAGGCATTTGAGAAAACAGCTTTTCTAAATTGATTTCCGTTATCTGTTCATCTATATCTTCCTCCGGATGATCATCTGCAATTTCTACATCGGCATAAAGAATATTCCGGTTCTTTCTGAGAAAACTTACGGAATCATTCACGACAATTTTCCTGAGCCAGAACGGAAAGCTTTTCCAGTCTCTGCATTCGTCAAGTTTTGTAAAGCATTTCAGGAACGCACCGCTTAAAATATCTTCCGCATCATGAAGGTTATTTACATAAGAATTGGCTATGGCCAGCATTTTAGATGAAAACATCTCATACAATGTTTTCTGGGCTCTCCGGTCCTGCTTTTTTGCCAGTAAAAAATTCTCTTCTAAATTCTTCATGTATCGGTTTCTATCTATAAGACGGAAATATTTTTAAATGGTTGCCCGAAAATAAAAAAAACTGCACTTTTTTTTCAAAGTGCAGTCTAATATTTTAATTTTCAATAAGATAAATTTAATGATTTACAGCAGAAACCTCATCAGGGTTATGTTTATGCCTGAACAGAACTGCAAAAAATATAGCAAGAACCAGAGCGTAGATTGCAAAAGACAGCCATATCTGATGCCAGTCTTTTACCATAACAACTGATGAAAGAGTTCCATCCGCATTTATTGCAGCATTAAAACTGTTTTTCAAAATCTCAAGGAATGTAGGGTTATCCGGTGTGGTTTCCAAATAGGCAGAAAGATCCGAAGCTGTTGTAAACTTATGCGTAAAAAATTTATCAATAGCCCAACCTGCTATATAGCTTCCAAAAACAGCTCCAAAACCATTGGTCATCATCATAAATAAGCCCTGAGCAGAAGAACGTATTTTTTTATCAGTCGTTGTTTCTACGAAAAGAGAACCTGAGATATTGAAGAAATCAAATGCCATTCCGTACACGATACAGGATAGAATGATCAGTGAGAGGCCCAAACCGTCCGGAACACCATAGGCAAAGAATCCAAATCTTAAAACCCATGCAAGCATAGACATCAGCATCACTTTTTTGATCCCGAATTTCTTCAGAAAAAAAGGAATTGCTAAAATGAACAATGTCTCTGAAACCTGAGAAATTGACATAATAATGGTGGATCTCTGAACGACAAAAGAGTCTGCATATTTCGGAAAATGTGAAAATTCACTTAAGAAAACATCTCCATAGGCATTGGTTAACTGAAGTGCTGCTCCCAAAAGCATTGAAAACAAAAAGAACAGGGCCATTTTGTAGCTTCCGAACAGTTTAAATGCATTCAATCCTAACTGTTCAGATAATGGGGCATTTTTATCAATTAGTTTTTGTGGCGGACATTTCGGAAGAGTTAGTGCATAAATTCCCAACAGGATAGCTACTGCTCCACCAATATAAAATTGTCCTTCCGTTGCTTTGTTTCCTGTAAGGTTTGTAATCCACATCGCAACAATAAATCCAATGGTTCCCCATACCCGGATTGGCGGAAAATCTTTTACCACATCCAGATTACTATTTTTCAAAATAGTATACGAAATAGAGTTGGCCAGGGCAATGGTAGGCATATAAAAACACATGGCCACAAGCATTACGGAAAAGAAAGAATTAGGATCTGCCGAATGAGGCAATATGAAAAGAACTGCACCATAAAGAATGTGCAGTACCGAAAAAATCCTTTCAGCATTTACCCAGCGGTCAGCGATAATTCCGGTGATGGTTGGCATAAAGATAGAAGCAATTCCCATTGTTCCGAAAACGGCTCCGAACTGGGTTCCGTCCCAGTGCTTTGTACCGAACCAAAAATTAGCCATCGTAATCAGCCAGGCTCCCCAGACAAAAAACTGAAGAAAACTGAGGATGGTCAGTCGTAATTTTAAATTCATAGTTTATATAAAGTATCTCTTTTAGTCAATTTTCTTTTTCCTCCTTTTAATTTCTTCCTGAATTTCCAGAGCGGTATCATAATCTTCTTCTCTTACGGCCTCATCCAGCATTTTCTGAAGTTCTTCCATAGATACGGACTTTAAGTTATCTTCAGCCTGTACTGTTTCTGAAAATGACTGTTCTTCTCTTGAGACATCTTCCAGCTCAAGGAGGATTCCTGCTTCGTTCAATACCTGTTGTGTCGTAAAAATAGGTGCATCGAATCTTACGGCCATTGCAACAGCATCGGAAGTTCGGGCATCAAGGATCAGATCTTCGTCATTAGCTTTATTCTTAAAGTTGATGTTGGAGAAGAATACGCCATCTACAATCTGATAGATAATTACTGAAACCAATTCGTAATGGGCAGAAACTATAAATTTGGTAAATAGATCGTGAGTAAGGGGTCGCGGTGGATGGATATCTTTTTCCAGTCCGAGAGAAATGGACTGTGCTTCAAAATTTCCAATGACAACAGGTAATTTTATGTGTGTCTCTTCATGTTCCAGTAATAGTGCATACGCGCCTGATTGGGTCTGGCTGTATGATATTCCGCGAATAATTAGCTGTTTATAATCCATAGCTACAAATATAGATTAATTTTTTATTGTGTTTTCACTTTTTTACGCAAAAATAAAAGCCCGGAAAGCCGAGCTTTTATTTGTATTGTGTGTAATAATCAATTGTCAATCGTCAATTTTACTTCTTACGTGAATTTCTGATATATTGAAACCCGGCCAGCGAAGCGAATTGACTGTTCACCATTGACTTTTTATCCTTTAATTGCTTTGATTTTCTCTGTTAAAGCCGGGATGATCTGGAAAGCATCTCCTACAACTCCGTAATCAGCAGACTTGAAGAATGGTGCTTCAGCGTCATTGTTAATTACTACGATGGTTTTAGAAGAGTTTACTCCGGCAAGGTGCTGAATTGCTCCGGAAATCCCTACTGCAATGTAAAGGTTAGGGGCAATCGCTTTACCGGTCTGCCCTACGTGCTCTGTATGAGGTCTCCATCCGATATCAGAAACCGGCTTAGAACAAGCTGTAGCTGCTCCTAAAACATTAGCTAAATCTTCAATCATTCCCCAGTTTTCAGGACCTTTCATTCCTCTACCGGCAGATACCACGATTTCAGCTTCTTTAAGGTCTAGTTTACCAGAACTCTGCTCATGAGAGATTACTTTTGTATCTTCGTTAGCTACTGAAAGATTTTTTACTTCTTCTGAACCTGATACTCCGTTTTCTTTAACACCGAAAGCGTTTTGTGAAACGGTAACAATTACTCCGCTGCCTTCAGCTTTTGCATGCATGAATCCTTTTCCGGAGAATGCTTTTCTTTTTACCTGGAATGGAGAAAGGCTTTCAGGAGCTTCCAATGCATTGGTAATTAAAGAATAATTCTTCATTACAGCCAGCATAGGCGCAATAGAAGAAGCATCTGTTGTATGAGGGAAAACAATAATATTTCCGCCAGCTACCTCATTTACTGCCTGTGCATATGCCTTTGCAGAGAAATTCTTAAGACCTTCGTCTTTGATATTGATAACATTTGATGCTCCATATTTGTACAATACATCTGAAGCATCTGTAGGGTTTACAGAGATTGCCGTAACGGTATCTCCTGCTTTGTCTGCAACAGCTTTAGCATAAGAAACTGCTTCAAAAGCTGCTTTTTTGTAAACTCCGTTTATATTTTCTGCGTATACGAATACTGCCATTTTCTTAAATTTAAAGATTAAAAAATTAAAGGATTAGAGATTAGATCACTTTAGCTTCTTCGTGAAGTAATCTTACCAATTCATCGAGGTTATCAGGAGAAACCATTCTTACAGCAGCTCTAGGCGGCACACTGTCATAAGATACACCCTGCACTTTTACTTCTGAAGAAACCGGCTCTACTACCTGCAAAGGTTTTGTTCTTGCAGACATAATCCCTCTCATGTTCGGAATGATAAGGTCTTTTTCGTCTACTAATCCTTTTTGCCCTGCAATAACTGCAGGAAGCTTTACAGAAATAGTTTCTTTTCCTCCTTCAATTTCTCTTACGGCAGTTGCCTCGCTTCCGTTTACCTCTAAACCTACCGATGCATTTACGAAAGGCTGGTTCAATAACTGGGCTACCATTCCCGGAACAGAACCTCCGTTGTAATCAATAGATTCTTTACCGCAAAGGATAAGGTCATACCCTCCGTTCTGAGCTACAGCAGCAATTTCTTTTGCTGTTGAATAGCTGTCTTTAGGATCAAGGTTTACTCTTACCGCATCATTAGCACCAATTGCCAATGCTTTTCTGATAACAGGTTCTGTAGCAGTATCTCCTACATTGATTACCGTTACTGTTGCTCCCTGAGATTCCTGAAGTTTAACCGCTTTTGTTAACGCAAATTCATCTAACGGGTTGATTACCCACTGAATTCCGTTTTTGTCGAACGCAGACTTATCTGCTGTAAAGTTAATTTTGGAAGTAGTATCCGGAACACTACTAATACAAACTAATATTTTCATGTGTACTATTTTATTTTTCCCCTTTTTCGCATAAAACCCGTTGGGATTTAAGCAGAGATTTTATTGTAATTAATTTTTGCTAATATAAATAAAAAATATATTATGCATGCATAATACTTATTAAATTATTATTCAATACATTAAATGTGGTTATTTAGCTGGCTGCGTTGCCCTAAACTCTATTTTACTTGGTAAAACACGCGGGTTCATTTTCAGAATATCCAGTACAAGATTCCCCATATCTTCGGGCTGGATCTTCCAGCTGTCTTTTTCTGAAGGAATATTTCCGTTGAAGTGAGAGGCAACAGATCCGGGCATAATCACTGTAGATTTGATATTGTATTTTCTGAGATCAATCATAGCGGCCTGGGTAAATCCTACAACTCCGAATTTTGAAGCATTATATCCGGTTCCGTTCTCGAAGAAGTTGGCGCCTGCGAGACTTGAAATTGTGATATAATATCCTTCTGTTTTCTTTAATTCTTCAACGGAGGCTTTTAAAGTATAGAAGACCCCGGTTAGGTTTGTTTCAATCATATCATTCCATTCTCCGGCTGTAAGCTCATCTACGGGCTTAAATATTCCTAATCCCGCATTGGCAATTACAAAATCCAGCCTTCCAAATTTTTCTACTGCATATTTTACTGCTTCTTCTTCACTTTCCAGGTTTCTTACATCGGAAACAATTCCCAAAACATTTCCCGAATACACCTTAAGGGCTTCTTCAGCTTTCTCTACTTCCTCTCTTTTTCGTCCCGAAAACGCTACAGAAATTCCGTTTTCCAGCAATACTTTTGCAATGCCGAAACCAATACCTTTAGTTCCTCCCGTTATATAGGCCACTTTATCTCCTGACATAATCCTGAATTTTAATTCCCTAAAATAACAAAAACGCTCCAATTGGAACGTTTTATATGCCTAAGATTTATCAGGTTATTTTTTGATGAATTTTTCGGTAAAATTTCTGCTGCCAGTTTCTATGCTAAGAAGACAGGTTCCTACAGATAGGTTTACCTGTTTTTGATTTTACCGGAAGTATTAATGTGCAGGAAATCACTTGCCGGATTAAGATAAGCGGAAATTTTACAGTCTTACCTCATACAACAAATCTTATGAAAGTCTTAATTAAAAAAAATGATTATCAGTCATACCAACGGTCACTTTTTAGTAAACTTTTCTGTATAATTCATTTCATCAGTTACTATCTTAATTATATATAAACCTGCCGGCAGGCTTCTCACATCAATCATATCCTTATCCGGTCTGATTTGAAGCTCTTTCCCTTCCATATTGTAAAGCTTAACTGCTTTTATCAGATGTGATTCAGTTAATCTGATAAAATCTGTAGTGGGATTAGGATAAATTGTGATCCTTTTTTTAGCGCCTGTTATCTCTTTTGTGGATAATAGATTTTCATTACTGATCTGAATATTGTCAATATATGCTGATCCATCTGCATTATTATGTACAAAGCGCACCTGGTCAATATTAATAGACTCAATAGCTCCTGTATAGATCAGGACATTATCCAGATAGTATTTAACTTCTGAAGCTGTGCCTGTTATCAGAAACTTATGCCAGGTATTGGGCTGCCATGATCCTGAAGCTGGCACCGGCTCCGGGCCTGATAACTGATCCAAAATTTTAACTGATCCTGTATTCCCGAAATCCACCCTGATAACAAATTTTTCTTCTGCATTATTCACTCCCTGAAATCCGAATACTGATCCGTTAAGCTGAGACATATTAATATCAAATGAAACAGAGAATCCTGTAGATGGCTGGATCTGAGTATTATTAAAAGCTCCAATAACGGGAACCGGCTGAGTTCCGTATGTATTTTCTTTTACAATTCTCAGGGAATTGTATCCGTCTGTTGCATCATCAATACAGATCATCTGGTTTAATATGTTGGGAGGCTCATCGCCGGTAGGGGTGCTTATCCAGGTCCCTTGAGCGTGAATACTTCCTGTATAAAATCCTTCAAAATCTTCAAAAGAGGTTCTCTGCTGAGCAAAGGAAAGCACTGAAAACAAACAGATTGTGATTGGGTAGATTTTTTTCATAGTCTTTTTTTTAGTCAGAACTAAAAATAAAAACATCTGAGAGTAAAAAAAATATCATTCGTCAAGCAGAAATCCGATTATTGTTATTAACTTGGAGCTGGACTGACAATAAAAAAATGCTTTATATGAAGTGTTTTTTGTATAAAAATAAATTTATTATTTAATTATTTTTAAATAATACCCTTTATTTTCGGATATAATTAAAAGCCAGGGATTTACCAGAATTTCGGCAAACTGCCTGATATAAATTTTACGATTGTGTCCTGCGTAAGGTGAAAGATCCGTAATTGGTATTTCCAACTGTAAGGTCTTCTTCAGAAATGAAAAATTCATTTCTAAACTATCAATCCGGTCAATAAACAGCAAAAAAATAAGGTACTTCTGTACAGAGGCACCTTATCTTATTATATTTTTAAAAAATTATTTTGAATAGTTTTCAAAAAACAATGGGATACTTTCAATTCCTTTATAGAAATTAAATAATCCGTAATGTTCATTTGGTGAGTGAATGGCATCAGAATCAAGTCCAAAGCCCATAAGAACTGATTTTGCTCCTAAAACCTTTTCAAACATTGCTGTAATAGGAATACTTCCTCCACTTCTGTAAGGCAGTACTTCTTTTCCGAATGCGGTTTCCATCGCCTGTTTTGCTGCTAAGAATTCTTTTGTATCACTTGGCAGAACATACGGCATTCCTCCGTGGTGTGGTGTAACTTTTACTTTTACATTTTCGGGAGCAATTTTTTCGAAATATTTTGTAAATTTTTCTGTAATCTCTTCCGGAGTCTGATAAGGAACCAGACGCATAGAAATTTTAGCATACGCTTTGGAAGGGATTACGGTCTTGGCTCCTTCTCCTGTATATCCGCCCCAGATACCGTTACAGTCTAATGTAGGGCGAATAGAGGTTCTTTCCAGTGTTGTATATCCTTTTTCACCTTCCACTCCGTTCAGTCCGATTGATTTTTTGAATTCTTCGGGATTATCTTTCAGCTTATTCATTTCTGTTCTGTCGGCATCGGATACCACGTCTACATTGTCATAGAATCCATCAATAGTAATGTGTCCGTTTTCGTCGATAAGTTCGGCAATCATTCTTGAAAGCACATGGATAGGGTTTGGAACTGCTCCTCCGTAAAGTCCTGAATGCAGGTCTCTGTTAGGTCCTTCCACTTCAACTTCCACATAGCTTAGTCCTCTTAAACCGGTAGTTACCGTAGGCTGCTCATTGCTGTAAATATGGGTATCTGATATCAGAATACAGTCGCAAGCCAGTTTTTCTTTATTCTCATTAACGAAATCACCAAGGCTTACCGATCCTACTTCTTCTTCTCCTTCCAAAATAAATTTCACGTTGCATGGAAGCGCATTGGTTTTCATCATCGCTTCAAAAGCTTTCAGGTGCATGAAAAACTGACCTTTATCATCTGCGGAACCTCTGGCGAAGATTGCTCCTTCAGGATGAAGTTCAGTTTTTTCAATATAAGGTTCGAAAGGAGGTTTTCTCCACAGTTCCAGCGGGTCTGCCGGCTGCACGTCATAATGCCCGTATACTAAAACCGTAGGAAGGCTTTTATCTAAAATCTTTTCTCCGAAAACGATGGGATAACCTTTTGTTTCACATACTTCCACGTTATCTGCTCCTGCATTCTTAAGGTACTCTGCACAAACCTCTGCACACTTCAGGACGTCATCCTTATAAGCCGGATCTGCAGAAATAGAAGGAATTCTCAATAACTCAAATAACTCATCCACGAAACGCTGTTTATTTTCGTTGATGTAATTTAATGTCTCTTGCATTGTAAAAATTTATTTTGTTAAAAGTAAAAAAAATGGTCTGCAGACGCAAACAAAAAGGTAGAATTTTCAAAGAGGCTGCCGGTTTTATCCGGAATTATTTTAAAACCAGTAAGAGATATAAGATTTCCAGGACATTAAGCTTTAAAGTATTCTATTTATAAAGCTTTGATTTACTTTATTCAACTCAGGTTTTGGGCTTTATGAGATACTGTAAATCATGTTTGAAGTTAACTTTTATTACAAGGTATTGTAATTTATTTGTTGTTTTATAATGTTTCATGTTAACTTGCATATAAAACAAAACCCAATATTAAACAAAAAAATGTCCTGCACAGTGTCAGGACATTTTTATATGGTATACTCGTAATTAATGTTCAGCTTTTGGAGCTTTTTCAGCTTCAGCAGGCTTTGCCGTGGCAGAACTGTCTTTTTTAGGAGCTTCAGCTTCATGCTTTTCAGCCGGAGCCGTTTCTTTGTGACCTTCAGCAGCAGCGCTATGACCATGTGCTTCGCCTCCGCCCTGTACATCATCAGAATATCTTTCTACCCCTTCTTCCAGTTTCAGTGTATTTTTGTTTCCTCCTGCCTGGATTTTTTTACAGCTTACAGCTACAGCAGCAATAGCTAAACATATAACTAATTTTTTCATATGCAAAATTTATTTTTTTAAAGGTCATACGGAATCGCTACTTTATCTGATTGTTTAAACAGCGGGCGATTTCATGCTTACATTTTTGATTGCCCAAAATTAAGAAATCCTGTTTTTTTCGGCAACATTTTTATACTGATTTTAAAATAATTTTACCTTTTTTGGATTGTGTAAAAATAAGATAGGCTTCTCCCCCGTCTTTTATTCCGTATTTCTTTTTGATCTCTTCCGGTTTCAACGGGTAGTTTTTCGAAATAATATTAAATTGCTCTTTTTTCTTAATGCTCTTAGATTCAACTATTTTCATCTCTAATATCCTCCCGGGAAAGTTATTTTCTCTTTTATCTGAGGTATAAAGATGGGTGTTGTGATGAAGCTTGTTTAATCCAAAACGTTGGGAAATCAGATTGAATGTTCCGGCTTTTAAAATAGAATTATTGGGAATATATATGAATCTTTCCGGTTCACCGTATATAGTTTCCGCCTTATCTTCCTCTCCAAACCTGAATATAAATGCAGGTTCGCTGCTTTCCAGATTAACACAGGTGCAGATAACTTCTTCATGAAGCTGTCTGGAAAGGAAAATAACCACTTCCTTAACGTCATTCTTTACGGCTATGATTTCTATCCTGAAAATAGCGGGAAGTACCGAAACCAGGTATTTAAGATCAATTAGCGGGGAAAGCTTTATGACCACCTGGTCTGAAGATGCCATAAGCCTGTCCTGAATTTCAAGAATATCAGGTGACAGATCCTCCAGAAGAAATACTTTGTTTTTACTTCCGTCTCTTCTTGCCGGATCCAGGTAAATAACATCAAAATGCTCTTTATCAGAGCTTAAAAAGTCCTCAAGCTTCTGGTTGACAAACACAGCTTTCCGCTTCAGGATATTCCAGTTATGTTCTACAGTTTCTAAGAGTCCGGCATTTTGTTCTACCAGTGTAACGTCTTCAAAATTCTGTGAAAGGTAATAGGCATCAATCCCGAAACCGCTTGTCAGGTCTGCAAACTTTTTTCCTTTTAACATTTCTGATTTATAGGCAGCCGTTTTTTCTGATGATGACTGCTCCAGGTTAAGCTGAGGCGGAAAAACAATACCTTCCCTTAACAGAAACGGAAATTTCTTTTCGGCAACCTGTTTTCCCTTGATCTGCTGTACAATTTCCTGTATAGAGACATCAGGAAACGGAGATTTTTTCAGCAGCAGCGAGGGTAAATCCTTAGCGAGACCGGCATTGATATAATCCTGAATTTCAGGTTTTAAAATATGTTTATTCAATCCTTGAATT
The DNA here is from genome assembly GCF_001295265.1 of Chryseobacterium indologenes. Classification (GTDB taxonomy): domain Bacteria; phylum Bacteroidota; class Bacteroidia; order Flavobacteriales; family Weeksellaceae; genus Chryseobacterium; species Chryseobacterium indologenes_A. The sequence continues at coordinate 80,446 of NZ_LJOD01000008.1, forward strand.
ATCTTTTATAAAAGATGTAATCTGTTAATAACGGAGAAATTCCGTTTTGTTTTAATAATGTGTTGATCTGCCCCCTGTGATAAGTGGAATGATTCACAGCATGAAACAGCATTTCAAAAACACTGTTTTCAAATACAGTCCCTTTTGAATTTTGATATTGTATCTTTTTTTCGAAATCTGTATTCCTGATAATCTCCATACTTTTTTGGAAATTTTCATAATTGATTTCATCAAGGGATTCAAGGGGGTTGATCTGCCAGACTTCAAACGTTTTTTCACCTGCTATTCTGGCGTTCCAGATCTGTTGAGCATTTAAAGTATGATTAATAAGACTGATTATTTTTTCATCCACCTTAGTCTTATTTTCAGAAATTACTTTTATCATTTCACGATTAAAATGATAGGTGTACTCAAACAAATCAGCCAGCTTTTCTTTCATCATTCAAACATTTCAGCCCAACGTACGGGTTTTATTTCATTTTCGCTGTAAAGTTGCTCAACCGGCTTTTTAACGTCTAATTTAGGATATAAATTCACCCCGATCAGCTTTATTTTTCCTTCTTCCACCCATTTCTGCTCTTCAACAGCATGGTTATAGATCTTTTTCTGTATGACTCCCTGCTTTAAAAGTTCCAGATAACCGCCGGCCTCTTCTATTTCTACAAACAGCTGCCATGATTGTTCTGCAATCTGGCGGGTGATATCTTCAACGTAATAGCTTCCGTTTGCTGCATCTTCAAATACATTGATGATACTTTCGTAAGCCAGAACGATCTGCTGTTTGAAAGAGATCTCTTCTGAGTTTTCTGTTCTTTTTTCTACCAGATAATTGTTGCTGAAAACCGCATCAGCACCGCCAATCATGGCAGAAGCAAGCTCTAATGTTGAACGGATCAGATTATTTTCATTATCGGTAACAGCTTTATTTCTCAGGGAAGTTTCGGCAAAGATGTAAGGAATTTCATCCAGCCCGTATTCTTTGGAAAACTGATTGAAAATGATTTTAAAAGCTCTCAGTTTAGCCATTTCAAAGAAATAGTTTCCACCAACAGCAATTCTGAAGATCAATTGGTTTAAGATTTCAGGGCCATATGCTTCGGTAAGCTCTTTTGTCTGAGCCAGCGCTATTCCCAACTGCTGGTAAATAGCTGCACCTGCATTCTGATGAAGGGAAATATCAATACAGATATTTCTTTTGAAATTCTTTGCTAAAAGCTCTTTAGTCAGCTGATCATTTATAACAGCCTGTTTTTCATCAATAACACTGATCAGCGAGAAATACTGATCTTCTTCTTTTGGACTGATATGCCCTGCAAGATCTTTATTATTGACAAACAGAGCTTTCTGTTCAAGATTTTCTACATTATGCTCCAGAATAAATGCAAATACATCTTCTTCCAGACTTTCATGATAGGTAGCCACCAAATGGGTATTTTCTTCTACTCTCGGCAGGTTGGCCAATGGTTTCTGAACTTCACTGTAAAACGGTTTTACTTCAATTCCTTCCAGGTTTTCCTTTTTTAAAATTGAATAAATATCTTCTGTTTTAAGCTGTTTTTTAACTAAATTTTCCCAGTTTGGAAGTGTTTCTGACATTGGAGATGGATTATTTGTGAATGGTCAATAGTGAATTAACTTCGAGGTCATTATTTTTCCTGCACGAATAGCCCACTATTGACGTTTCATTCAAATTATATTATTTTTTCGCAATATTACTGCTGTCTACAACCAGAATAAAGATTTCTTCATCCGGCTTTTTCATGAAATAATTTTCTCTTGCGTATTTTTCTTTTTCCGATTTATTGTTCATCAGCTTTTTATAAAAGGAATCATTTTTTTCATATTCCTTTTTATAATATTCCAGCTGATCTTCATATCGGCTGATTTCGCCGTTCAGTTCATTGATTACGAGAAAAGAGGTTTTATCAAAGAAAATCATCCACACCAGAAACAGGCAAATGGTAATGGTATATTTATTCAGAACATATTTCTGAATAAGCTTGAGTGTTTCAGACTTCGGCTGGATGTCTTTAATAAGTTTGTTTTCTTTCATTTTAATGTTTTCTCAACGAATTTTTAATAACAGTAGTTAAAAAATCAATCGCTACGGAATTCTGTTTCATGTTCGGAATGATAAGATCGGCTTCATTCTTTGATGGTTCTATAAATTCCTGATGCATTGGTTTTAAAGTAGTCTGATAACGGTGAAGAACTTCGTTTAAGTCTCTTCCTCTTTCCTGTGTATCTCTTCTGATTCTTCTGATCAGCCTTTCATCTGAGTCGGCATGAACAAATACTTTCAGATCAAATTCCTTTAAAAGTTCTTTGTTGGTAAGAACCAGAATTCCTTCTACCACCAATACATTTTTAGGTTCTACAGTGACATGATCTCCTGTTCTCGAATGCGTAACAAAGCTGTATATCGGCTGTTCAATAGGCTCGTTATTTTTTAAAGCTTTTACGTGTTTCAACATCAGTTCAAAATCTATAGACTTGGGGTGGTCATAATTTAACGCCTCCCGTTCCGTCAGGGTAAGATTTGGGTTATCATGATAATAATTATCCTGTGAAAGGATGTTCATTCCTTCAATATCAAGCTGCTGGAGTATCTTGTCAACAACTGTAGTTTTGCCGGAGCCTGTACCTCCTGCAATTCCTATTACAAGCATTCTTTTTTGTTTCTTTATAGTTTGTACAAATATACTATTTTAGATAAAAATATGACAGCACAGACCAATAAATTGAACAATTAAGGGAACAAAGATATTCTGAGATGAGAAGATGGAACCGTTTTGCCGGTAACTCCTGTTATTTCAAATAAAAAATCCGATGCTGAACACCGGATTTAAAAGACTTTTAATATTTATTTTTTGATAAATTTCGTGGATATTTCCAATTCTTTTATGGTTAAGATGTAATTGCCTGTCTGAAGAGCTGAGACATTAATCTGGCTTCTTCCGTTTCCTACTGTGGCATCCATTACCTTTCTGCCTTCCATATTGTAGATTTCTGCTTTTTGCTCTTTATTTCCTTTTAAGGATACATTTAATATATCAGAAACCGGGTTAGGATAAACGGAAATCTGCTGCTCCTTAGCAATTTCTTTTGTGCTGAGCTGGCAGGTATAGGCAGGAAGTGTATACCCTGCAGCCGTAAATTCCTGGGTTATTACGGTAATATCATTACAGGTAAACCCAAACTGACCTACCATATCTATTGCGGCCTGTCTTACAGCAATTGCTGCATTCTGCTGGTTAGTCGTTGAAGTGGTTAAATCAAGCCCTTCCAGAAATGCCCTGTCTGTTTTTTCTTTTCCAATTCTGTCATAGATTCTCATCAGAGCCGATGCCCAGATCTGACCTCTGGTATGGATAGCTCCGGAGCCCGGATATAGAACAGTATAATTGGTAATTCTGCCGGGCCAAAATTCATTATGACCATCCCAATTAAACATCCAATTATACTGAGGTGCAGATGAAGGCCATTGATTCAGGCTTCTGCTATAGGACTGTGCCCAATAATCACCACTTCCTTCACTTAAACCATCAGAATTTGAGACACCTCCGGAAAGCCAGTGGTGAATTCCGTGCCCTAGTTCATGCAATACAACGTCGGCATCTTCTGCATCATCTACCTCGCCCTGCCCAAACTCTAAGGTTCCGGCAGTAGTATACTGTGAATTATCTGCTCCGCTCAGTGCATGAGGATCATAAATAACCGCTCCTCCGTTGGTCGTCGGTCTGCAGACAATTCCTAATGTTTCATTGATATACCTTAAGCTTTTATCTATGTGCCAGAAAGCATTCACCGCTTCAAATCCCAGCTCGCTTCTGTTGAACAAAAACTGGTTGGTAGCCTGTGTAAACAAACCTGTATTAGGTGCGCTGATATTTCTTATCTCAACATAAGCATTTTTCAGTTTGTAAACATTATTGGCAAATTCTATATCTGATAAGGTCACCAGGCTTCTGGCATTATCCAGGCTGGCATTGGTGGCGTCATTACCGTCTACATAATTACCACCATATGTTGATCCTGTCTTTGACAGCGGATCCGGATCAAATACATAACCAGATCCTGAGGCTTTAAAGCTGACTGTTTTATTCAGCTTTTTTTCCTTCTTTTTTGGAGATCCGGAAGTTTCATCTTCATGCCTGTGATATACTGCAATATTTTTAACGCTGATGATCTCTCCTGTTTTGGCATCAACTATGGTTTCCCAGCTTCCGGGATTGTCATAGGAGTTAATAACAGCTCTGTAAACAAGTTTTGTATTTCCGTCATCTGTAATATAGACCAATAACTTATTCTCCTGATATGTGATCTCTCCTTTTGATTTAGAAGCTTTGTAAGCTTTATTAAAGGCATCAGATGCAGAAACAGCAGGAACCGTATCTATTTCTTTCAGATTCTTTTTGAAACTTTCTGTACCGGTATAGCTTATTTTACCTTCTTTATTGAAATGGATCAGAATTTCCGACTGAAAAACCGGTACATCTTTAATGAATTGCTGAAACCGCAGGGTTTCTCCAGTGTGCCCTTTACGTACGGAATTTAAAGTAAGTTTACTGAAATTCTGAATTCCTAAATTTCTTGAGTTTTCTTTAATCCAGTTGTTTGCAGGTATTTCAAAAGATGATTCCTGAGCCATTAATGTAGTGCAGCACAGAACACTGCCTAACACCAGTGAGGTAATTTTTAATTTCATATATTGTTTTTTTGCAATTGTTAAATAAAAATAATAATAATTAATGAATTTTAAGCTTTTTTAACACATAAAACTTAAAAACAAATATAAAATTTCGATAAATCACTTTTTTATATAAAAAAAACCGTTTCATATTTTATAAAACGGCTTTTTTATTATACAATTTCGCTTGTTAATTCCCTTGAAAGTAATTTTTCATGCATAGGCTTCAAAAGATCCATTGAGCCTGTTTTTACAGTGCATTTACCTTTGTAATGCACCAGAATGGTACACTGTTCAGCCTGTTCTAAGGTATGCTTGCATATTTCGATCAGACAATCAATCACATAATCGAAAGTATGAATATCATCATTATGCAATACAAGCTTATAAACTTCATCTGTATCATCCAAAACAAGCACTTCTTCTTCATACTGCCGTTTTGGGTCTTCATAATCTTTTATATTGTTATAAAAAATCATCTTTAATTATTTTAAACTTCTCCTATTTTATCGGCCAGATCGTTGATCATATTTGGCCCTTCATATACTAATTCTACAAGCTCTACGCTTTTATTATTCATTTTCAGAATCTTGAAATGATAATTATCCAGATCAAACTCCTGGTTTTCCTCCGGAATATCTTCCAATTCATGAAGAATAAATCCTGCTAATGAATTATACTCACTATCTTCGGATAAAGGAAGTTTTTTAGGCAGATATTCATTGATTTCATCCAATGGCTGGGTTGCCTGCACCCAATAAATATTATCTCCGATCTTATCTACCAGTTTATCTTCATCATCTTCCTCATCCTGTATTTCTCCTACCAGCTCTTCCAGAATATCTTCCAGGGTGATAATTCCTTCTGTTCCTCCGAATTCATCAATCACAATGGCAAGATGCTGCTTTTTCTGCTGGAAAATCTTTAAGAGGTCTGAAATCTTTTTGCTTCCTACTACGAAAAATGCATCACGCATCAGCTCTTTAAGGTCTTCATGATTCAGATCTCCCTTTCTTTTAACAAATTCCCTGATAATCTCTTTGGTATAGAAAATACCAATCACATTGTCTATGGAATCAAGATATACAGGGATACGGGAATATCCGCTGTCCATAATCTTATTGATGATCTCGTTGATATCTTCTTCAAAATCAATAGAAGTTATATTCTGTCTCGGAACCATAATCTGCTTGGCAGAATGATCCGTAAAATCGAATGCATTTTTGATGATCTCGTAGTTCTCTTCTTCAATTTCTCCGCTGTCTGCACTCTGTTTTACCAACAGCTGAAGCTCTTCTGTAGAGTGAATTTCCTGTTCTGAAGCCGGGTGAATTTTAACGAGTCTCAGGAACCCATTCGACATGGAATTCATCAGCCAGATAAACGGTTTAAAGATTGTATAGAAAACTCTCAAAGGCACCGCCGTTGCCATTGTAGTAGCTTCTGATTTCCTGATTGCAATTGATTTTGGAATAAGTTCACCAAAAACGATATGCATAATTGTGATCAATACGAAGCTGATGATGAGAGAAACTGAGGTAACAGAGGCCTGGCTCATTTCTATATTCAGGGAATGAAAAATGTTTTCAACAATATGGTGAAGTGCACTTTCTCCTACCCATCCCAGTGCCAGGGAAGCCAATGTAATTCCAAGCTGTGTTGCAGACAGGTATTCATCTAAATGTTTGATGATGTGCTCCGCCTGCTTGGCCATAGAGTTTCCTTCTGCGGCTTTTAACTGAATTTGTGAGTAACGAACTTTAACAATTGAAAATTCTGCGGCTACGAAAAAGCCATTGAGTAATACAAGAAATAAGGCTAGCAAAAGCCTGACTATGTCCGAGTCCATTTAGAAATTGTGTAATTTTTATTTTTACAAAGATATGGAAAATATAAATAACTAGAGGTTTTAATTTAGGAAAGGGGGAATGGAAGTTGGAAGAGGAGATAAAATAAAGTCGGAAAAAGCAAAAGAACGTTGCTATTTTACCATGATATACGATCAATATTTTCTAAAAAACACCGGGAATTAATCCTTTTTATTTTGCCATAAAAAAAGCACCGACCATGTCGATGCTATATATACTGTTAAGGTATTTCTTATGAATTTTTCAGGGCTTCTGCTCCGGAAACGATCTCTAAGATTTCGTTGGTAATGGCAGCCTGTCTTGCTTTGTTGTAGAAGATCACAAGATCATTCTTTAAAGCCTGAGCGTTGTCTGTCGCTTTGTGCATGGCTGTCATTCTTGCTCCGTGCTCTGATGCTACTGAATCCAGAACTGCTTTGAAAACCTGAGTTTTAATTGATTTAGGAATCAAATGATCAAGAATCTCAGCTCTGTTCGGTTCAAAGATATAATCTGTTTCTACCGGAGCCTGTGATGCATCTGCTTCGGGCATTGAGATCGGAAGAAGCTGTTCAGTCATTACTTCCTGAGTGGCAGCATTAACAAATTTATTATAGATCAGATAAACCTCGTCAAATTTACCTTCTTTAAAGCTGCCCATTACGCCTTCTGTAACATGAGCAACTGTATCAAAGTTTAAATTATCGAAAACGGCACTTTCATTAGCATATACTTTACGGTTTTTTCTTACCGCATCAAATGCTTTTTTACCGATTGTAAGAACTTCAACTTCGTATTGAGATTTATTCTGAAACTGGCTGTTAAGTTCTTTTACAATAGATGAGTTGAAAGCTCCTGCAAGACCTCTGTTTGAAGTAACAGCGATGAAAAGAACTCTCTTCACTTCTCTTTTTTGAGCATAAACAGAAACCTGATCAGGATCAGAGCTAGAATTTACATTCTGGATGATTTCCTGTAGTTTTTCAGAATAAGGTCTTAACATTACGATTGCATCCTGTGCTTTTTTAAGTTTCGCTGCGGAAACCATTTTCATAGCACGTGTAATCTGCATCGTAGATGAAATTGACGTAATTCTGCCTCGTATTTCTTTTAAGTTTGCCATTAATTTGGGTTCAAAGTTTATGGTCTGAAGTTTAAGGTTTAAAACGCTGTTTCAAACCTTAAACATTGAGATTTTTAGTTATATTTAGAAGCTAGATCGTTAGCAGCCTGCTTAAGAACGCTGGTAATTGAATCATCAATTTTCCCTGCTTTGATAGCAGCCATTGTATCAGGGTGCTTAGATCTTAAGAACTCGATGTATTCTACCTGGAATTCTTTTACTTTTCTGATAGGAACATTTCTAAGAAGGTTCTCAGTTCCTGCATAGATCATCGCTACCTGGCTGTCCACCGGAAGTGGAGAGTTTACCGGCTGCTTAAGGATCTCTACGTTTCTTTCTCCTTTAGAGATAACTGCTAATGTAGCAGCATCAAGATCGGAACCGAATTTAGCGAACGCTTCAAGCTCTTTATATTGTGCCTGGTCTAATTTAAGAGTACCAGATACTTTTTTCATGGATTTGATCTGAGCGTTACCTCCTACCCTTGATACAGAGATCCCTACGTTGATTGCAGGACGAACCCCTGAGTTGAATAGATCTGATTCAAGGAAGATCTGTCCGTCTGTAATAGAGATTACGTTGGTTGGAATATACGCAGAAACGTCACCTGCCTGAGTTTCGATGATTGGAAGGGCTGTTAATGAACCTCCTCCTTTTACGATTGGTCTCAAAGACTCTGGTAAATCGTTCATCTGGCTCGCGATATTGTCATCAGCAATAACTTTAGCTGCTCTTTCCAATAGTCTTGAGTGAAGATAGAAAACGTCCCCAGGATAAGCTTCACGGCCCGGTGGTCTTCTCAATAGAAGAGAAAGCTCACGGTAAGCAACGGCCTGTTTAGATAAATCATCATAAACGATAAGCGCTGGTCTACCTGTATCTCTGAAGAACTCACCGATAGCAGCACCTGCCATCGCAGAATACACCTGCATTGGAACAGGATCTGAAGCGTTAGCAGCAACTATTACTGTATAAGCTAAAGCTCCTTTATCAGAAAGGGTTTTAACAATTTGTGCTACGGTAGAAGCTTTCTGTCCGATAGCAACATATATACAATATACTGGTTTACCAGCATCAAAGAATTCTTTTTGGTTGATGATTGTATCGATAGCAACAGTAGTTTTACCTGTCTGTCTGTCACCAATGATAAGCTCTCTTTGTCCTCTTCCTACAGGGATCATAGAGTCAATCGCAACGATACCTGACTGTAAAGGCTCAGTTACCGGCTGTCTGTAGATAACTCCAGGAGCTTTTCTTTCCAATGGCATTTCGTATAAATCTCCTGTGATAGGACCTTTACCATCGATTGGGTTACCAAGAGTATCCACTACTCTTCCTAACATACCTTCTCCTACTTTGATAGAAGAGATTCTGTTTGTTCTTCTTACTGTATCTCCTTCTTTTACCAATTTACTTTCACCAAGTAGAGCAACACCCACGTTGTCTTCTTCAAGGTTAAGTACAATACCTTCTACATCACTAGAAAATTTCACCAACTCTCCGTATTGTACGTTTTCTAACCCGTATACACGAGCAATACCATCACCGATGGTTAAAACTGTACCTACTTCCTCAACGTTTGATTGAGTATCGAAGTTGGCCAATTGCTGTTTTAAGATCGCAGATACTTCTGCCGGATTTATTTCTGCCATTGTATGGTTGTTTTTCTTAATTTAATTGAAAATCTTTTTTAACTTGATTAAGTTTTGTCTTCACAGACGCATCTACCTGCTGATCTCCTACTCTAAGGATGTATCCTCCAAGGATTTCAGGCTTCACATTTAAATTCAGATCAAAGTTTGAACCTTCTTTTACAAGATTGCTGGCTTTTAAAATCTGATCGATATTTTCTTTTGAAAGCTGTGTTGCCGTAGTAAGAGTTACTCTCTGTACGCCGTTGATATCCTCAACTTTGTTGATGAACTCCTGGGCAATATTTTTCAATTGGTTTTCACGTCCGTGCTTAATCACTAATCTGATTAAATTCTGTGAAGAAACTGAAAAATCTTTGAATATCTGGTCTGCTACTTCTATTTTCTTTTTTGCATCAATGTAAGGTGTAAGGAAGAATTTGTTCAAATCTGCAGATTGAGCCATGATCTTCACTACATCTTTCATTTCAGAAAATACAGCAGCTGTCTGTCCTGATTCGCTGGTGAAATCCAGAAGACCCTGTGCGTATCTTTTAGCTACTTTAGATGTAAGCATTCTTAGTTAAGGTTAGATTTGTTTAAATAATTTTGAACTAATTCGTCCTGAGCTTCGTTGTTATCAAGCTTTTGCTTTAAGATAGACTCAGCGATGTTTACAGATAAAGTACCGATCTGAGTTTTGATGTCTGCCATAGCAGCATTTTTCTCAGCTTGGATCGTCTGCTTAGCCGCTTCAATCATTTTGTCTCCTTCAGCTTTAGCAGCATCTTTAGCTTCACCAACGATTCTGTCTTTAATTTCTCTGGCTTCTTTCAGGATAGAATCTCTTTCGATTTTAGCTTCACGAATAATTCTTTCGTTATCAGCCTTAAGTTCTTCCATTTCTTTTTTAGCCAGTTTAGCTTGGTTCAATGCATCAACGATTGAGGTTTCTCTTTCATTCACTGCATTCACGATTGGTTTCCAAGCGAATTTTGCTAGAAGAAATAACAGGATAACAAACGTAAGGGTCATCCAAAACAAAAGTCCAATTCCAGGTTCAATAATTCCCATATCTGTAAATTCTTTTTTTTAAAATGTTATTTATGGATTGTTTTTTAAAATTCTTAGCAGCTGCCAACCGCATGACTGCTAAGAATGTTTTTTTGAGGATAGATTACTTGATGAAAGCACCAAAGATGATCGCGATAAGACCAGCACCTTCAATAAGACCAGCTGCGATAAGCATCGCTCCCTGAATCTTACCAGCCTGCTCTGGCTGTCTAGCGATAGCGTCCATTGCGTGACCTCCGATTTTACCGATACCAAGACCTACTCCTAGTACTGCTAAACCGATACCTACGTAAACTAAACCTGTTCCAGTTGATAAATCCATAATAAATAAATTATATTAGTTAAAAAATTATTTTTAAATTCTTTCTTTTTAATTAGTGAGCGTGCTCTTCGTGGTGATCATGCTCGTGCTCTGCAACTGCAATACCAATAAACAATGCAGATAATACTGTAAAGATATAAGCCTGAAGTGCTGCTACCAATAATTCCAGTACAGAAACGAATAATGCTAACGGTACAGATGCAAATCCTAACAGCGGAGACTTGAAGATGAAGATCAATGAGATGATCGCCAGGATCATAATGTGTCCTGCAGTGATGTTAGCGAAAAGTCGCATCATTAAAGCAAATGGCTTCGTGAAGATACCGATGATTTCAATAGGAACCATAATTGGGTATAACAATAACGGCACCGGCGGCATAAAGATGTGTTTCCAGTAATCTTTATTGGCACTGAATAATGTAATTAGTAAGGTAATGATTGCTAATACGCACGTAATGGCAATATTACCGGTAAGGTTAGCTCCTCCAGGGAAGAAAGGAATCAACCCGAAAAGGTTATTGAACCAGATAAAGAAGAACGCCGTTAATAAATAAGGCATATATCTTTTATATTTTACTGATCCGATATTTGGAATAGCCACTTCATCTCTGATGAATACGATTACAGGCTCCATAACTTTACCGATTCCTTTAGGAAGCTGTGATTTTTTATAGTTTCTTGCCATTCCTATGAACACTACTGCCATAAAAATTACTGACAAGAACATTGAAGCTGCATTTTTTGTGATAGATAAGTCAAAAAACACTTCGTTTGATTTCTGCTTCCCACTGATGATAGAGAATAATGTTGCTTTCTGAACTCCTTTAGTAGAAACTACCTGTCCGTGCTCTAAAGTATATCCGTCATGTTCATGACCGTGAGCAATGCTGCTGGAAAGAAAAGTATGCCATCCTTCATTATCTTTAATGATCACCGGCAATGGGATTGAAACATGATGCTCTTCACCACTGTCATCTTTTGAAGTCCATAAATGCCATTCGTTAGAATCGCCAATGTGTTCCATGATCACTTTAGTCGCATTGAAGCCCTTCTCGTCTTCTTTATGCTCTACTTTTTCAGCTACTTTTTCCCCTTCAGTTTCGTGCTGCGCAGTGGCTAAACCACTAATAAACACAAACAAAAATGCGAAAAATAATGAAGAAATTTTTCTGTTCATATCTCTTTTTTAATCGTGTGCAAATATATCGATTTTATTAAACTTTACCAATACTAAAAATTGATTTTTATCATCAAAAAAATCAGGATTTATTAATGAGTTTTATTATAGGCATATATATAAGGAATGACGCTACCACAAAGCATCCGAGCAAAAACAGAAAATTTTCGTTTGTTTTGTCAATAATCAGTAAAGATATCAGCAGCCAAATCACATCTTTAGGAATATTTATCGTAAGAAATCTGAGCCCGGCATTTTCTCTGCCGTAAAAATACTTTTTAAATAGTATATATACAGTGATATTAAAAACCGTTGCCAATGCTATAATAATAAAACCCTCTGAAAAATTCATGCTGCAAAAATAGGACTATATTTTTTAAGACGGAAGAAATAATAAGGATGGAAGTTTGAAGTTACTTTTAGCCATAATTATCAAGAGCCTTCACAATTATAATAACCTTAAAGGGCAGACAATTACTATTTATAACCTTCATAACCTCCCTCTTCCAGCCCTCCTCTTCCGCTGCCTATTCAAAATCCTTATAATATTAAGCTGATTATACCCACATTTCTTAAAAATTCCTTATTTTTGCAGACCTATAATTTACAATAAATATGTTTAATAGTTTACAGGATAAATTAGACAAGGCATTACACAATATTTCCGGAAGAGGAAAAATTACAGAAATCAACGTGGCGGAAACCGTAAAAGAGATCCGTAGAGCGCTGGTGGATGCCGACGTTAACTATAAAGTTGCCAAAGATCTTACAAAAAGAGTTCAGGATAAGGCTTTAGGACAGAATGTTCTTACTTCCCTTACTCCGGGACAGCTGATGACAAAAATCGTTCACGATGAACTGGTAGATCTGATGGGTGGTTCTCAGGAAGGAATCAATCTTTCAGGAAAACCTTCTGTAATTCTTATTGCGGGTCTTCAGGGTTCAGGTAAGACAACTTTCTCCGGAAAACTTGCCAATTATTTAAAAACGAAAAGAAATAAAAAACCGTTACTGGTAGCGTGTGATGTTTACCGTCCTGCGGCAATCGATCAGCTTAAAGTATTAGGAGGCCAGATTGATGTACCGGTTTATACTGAGGAAGGAGCAACCAATCCTTCTACGATTGCTGAAAATGCAATCAATTTTGCTAAATCAAACGGCCACGATGTTGTGATTGTGGATACTGCCGGACGTTTAGCTATTGATGAGCAGATGATGAACGAGATTAAATCCGTGCATTATTTCATCAAACCCAACGAAACACTTTTCGTTGTTGACTCTATGACAGGTCAGGATGCGGTAAACACTGCAAAAGCATTCAACGATGCACTGAACTTTGACGGGGTTGTCCTTACCAAATTAGACGGGGATACCAGAGGGGGTGCTGCATTAACGATCCGTTCTGTTGTTGAAAAACCAATCAAATTCATCTCTACCGGTGAAAAAATGGAAGCACTGGATCTTTTCTACCCGGAAAGGATGGCAGACAGAATTCTGGGAATGGGAGACGTTGTTTCCTTAGTAGAAAGAGCTCAGGAGCAGTTTGATGAAGAGGAAGCTAAAAAACTTCACAAGAAAATCGCTAAAAACGAATTTGGTTTTGATGATTTCTTAAAGCAGATCAACCAGATCAAGAAGATGGGTAATATGAAAGATCTTATGGGAATGATTCCAGGGGTTGGAAAGGCAATTAAAGATGTTGAAATCAGTGATGATGCTTTCAAACATATTGAAGCAATTATCTATTCTATGACTCCGGATGAAAGAAGAAGACCTTCTATTATCAACACTCAGAGAAAGCAGAGAATTGCCAAAGGAGCCGGAAGAAAGATTGAAGACGTGAACCAGCTGATGAAGCAGTTCGACCAGATGGGTAAAATGATGAAGATGATGCAGGGACCTCAGGGCAAGCAGATGATGCAGATGATGAGCAAAATGCCAAATATGCCAGGAATGGGTGGAATGTTCGGAAAGTAATAAGAAATTTTATTTAAAATATAGAATCCGGTTCAGCTCTGAACCGGATTTTTTTTATGGTTGTTTTAAATCTTCGTCGAAATAAGGAATTTCATCCAATGCCTCTTTTGCCTTGAAAATATCTTTGTTGATTACAAATAACCGGTATTTATGATCATCTTTTTCCTCAATATTGTTCTGTACAGTATGGATATTCAGGCTTTCCAATATGTCCTTATACCAATTAAATACAGCCGATGAGCGCGTAAAGACGACCAGATGCCAATGTTGTATCTTCATTACATAGTCATAATAAAAACGGATTGCTTCCTGTTTATCCGGACTTGAAAACAGCGTTTCCACTACCCGTCCCCGTTCATAATAATTGACCTGCCATTGCCCGGCTTTCATTTCCAGTCGTTCCATATCATCATAACGCTGTCCACCGACCCCTTCAATACAAAAACGGACGCAGCCTTCTGCTATCAATTGATCATACAATTCATTAAGTTCCATCTTTCCAAAATTTTAATATTAATATGGTGAGGGTTGAAATATCTGGGATACCATCTGATGTTTTTCCGAATAAAACAGGTAGAGTGTCCCCCAAAGTCCGTAACGGTAGAACTGGGCTACAAATTTCATTTTCTGCCCATCGGGATCCAATGGGGTTTCATCTTTCTTCTCCCATGCCGCTTCTTCACCTATCCACAATTTGTCGAAAGGCTCACCATCTTCTTCATCATCTTCATAATGGTGCCCTACTGCCTGTACAATACGCTCAATACCATTTTTAGTTTTATTGTTGGTGAAATCCAGCAAGGTAGGTTCACTACCGTACGGATGCATTATCCCATCGAGTACCCTTTCCTCATTAAAGTCATGCCACCACAGATAACTTTGGGTATCAAGCATCATTACAGCCTGCTGCAGAGTATATTTCCCTGAAAGACTAAATCGTTTAGTCTTAGAATATTCTTCTTTCGTTACTTTTATCTTCTCACCAAAATGTTCAAAGGTATATTTCCCGTTACCTCTATCCAGAATGACTTTATTCTCACTCTTTTCAATGTAATTTCTTTTCCACACCTCATTTTTTTCAAGACATTTAAGGGAAAACTCAAATGTATCCGGCAGGCCTTCTTTTTCACTGACTTCAACATGTATTCCATCCCGTTTATGGTAATTGATCCAGCTGTATGAACTGCGAAAATGATCAACCGCAAATTTTTTGATTACTTCTCCTGCATCAGCCATTACATTCTCATCCTGTATACCGTGAATGTTCCAATAATTTACTTTGATATTCCAATCGGTCTTATCTTCTTTAAAAACTGCTGAAAACATATCATATCTGCTGTAAAAGCTTAGTTTCTTTAATGGAATGAGATGCTTTGCCATTTTCTTGGAGGCAGTGAAGCCTTTACGGGTCTTTTTGTACAGCATTTTTTCAGTGATCTTCACATCACATTCCGGAATGTTCATGGTAATTTCTTTCAAAAAGCCATCGGCATCATAATGGTATCTGAAAAATTCCAGACTCATCCATTTTCTGTTCCCCAGATAGTATTGTACAGTCTTCGTAACAGGCATGGATATTCCGTTGATGATTTCATAGCCGTAGATGTCACGCCCATTGGGTCTGTATAAACACGAACCTGACTGTATCAGCTGGCCGTCGTTATTATATTTATCCACCCTTTCGTAACTCAGGCTTTCAATGTAATCTATTGAGGTCTGAAGGTATTCGCGCTCTTTATTAAGGTAATACTGATCAAGCTTCTTAAGGTTAAGCGGAGCAAGCAGCTGATATTTGCCGCCTGCCAGCCGGAAATCCATACGGCCCATTTCTTCATTCTGGATAAAGAAGATAAAGGGAATGCCTTCCCATTTTTCATTGATGATACTGCCGTCCAGCTTTAAAATAGGTTTCAATACATTTTTAAAACCTTTAATACTCGTCAGACAGCTTCCCAGACTGGGATTACTTTCTATTTTAGTCTTCTTTTCTGAGGTGGACAGTATGAAATCTTTTCCCATTTTAAATTATTTTGGGTAATACCTGCACAGATTGTTCAAGGTCGTTATTTATGATATAATATTATGTACACTGAAACACCTGAGATACCATCTGATGCTTCTCCGAATAGAACAGAAAAAGTGATCCGAACATATCATCATGGTCCAGCTGAGCTACGAATTCCATTTTCTGTCCGTCAGGATCATATGGGGTTTCATCACTTTGCAGCCAGTCTGGTTCACCTGTACGCAGTTTACCTTCGGTTGTGTTATCTTCTATTTCCACTTCCTGCATAATGCGTTCAATCCCATTTTCAGTTTTGTTATAGGTAAATTTCAGCTCCTTCGGCCACTCAGAAGTTCTTTCCTGTTGAAAATTGCTATACCAAAGGTAGCTTTGGGTATGCACGATCATAATAGCCTGCTGAAGAGTATATTGTCCGGAAATGACAAATTGCCCGGTACCATATCTATTTTCTGAAGTCACTTGTATTTCATTACCCAAATGCTCAAATATATACTTGCTTCCCCATTTCCATTGCATGATCACTTTTTGATCAGTTTTCTCAGTGTACTCCAGAGGTAAATCGTCGGTTTCTTCAGGAAAGCTGAACGTATACTCAATAGTATCGGGCAGGCCGTCTTTTTCATTGACTTTGACCTGTATCTCATCCTGTCTTTCAATTTTACAGGTATATTTGAGAAACCCTGAATACAGATCATAGAAATGATTAAACCCATGCCGATATATCATTTCGCTATAATCAGTATTGGTTACCGGTTTTTTTAAAGTAATGGAACGTCCCTCAATTCCCAGGTACCATGCATCCTCTTCTTCTTCAAATACTGCTGAAAAAGGGATCCTAGTATATGTCACCCCCAGGTTTTTATCTATTGCAGGAAAAAGATGGGGAGCCAGTTCTTTAGATGCAGTGAAGCCCTTGCGGGTCTTTTTGTACAGGATCTTTTCAGTTATCTTTATATCGCCTCCCGGCTGATGTATGGTAATTCCTTCAATGAATCCATCTGCATCATAATGATATGTATGCAATTCTGAATCCAGCCATTCCCCGTTGCCTTTATAATACTGTACTGTTTTTGTAACCGGCATGAGTGCTCCGCCCACTTTATCATAACTGTATACCAGACGCTTCTGTGGACTGTACGAATACGATCCCGACTGCATCAGCAGACCGTCATTGCTGTATTGGTCCACCTGTTTGTAATTAAGTTTTTCTATCTTGTCTACTGAGGTTTGCAGATACCCTCGCTTTTCATCTAAATCCTCATATTCTTCAAACTCATCAATTTTCTCCAGTTTAAGCGGGGCAAGCAGCCGGTATTTTTGATCTTCCAGACGGAAGTCCATGCGGCTTACATCCACATTCTGAACCATAAAGGTAAACGGGATGCCTTCCCATTTTTCACTAACTATGCTACCGTCCAGCTTTACAATAGGCAGCAGCTTCTTTTTGAATCCTTTTATATCAGCCAGGCAGCTTTTCAGGCTGGGAAAGCCTTCAATTTTAGATTTCTTTTTTGAAGGAGACAGTATAAGCTCTTTTTGCATTTTAAATTATTTCTGATTCGTACTGATTACTTTTTAACACCTACCCAATTCCTGTCCAGATCACTGTATGGATAGATTTTTATCATCTTCAGCATATTGACGAATCCCTCATGTCCAAACATTTCTACGGTAGCCAGCTCTTCTTCAAAAATCTCCATGCACAGCAGCAAATGATGTTTGTGGCCTTCGATCTCAAGCTCCTTATACACATCAAAAATAATATATCTTGGCTGGCCGTCGCTTCCGGATATCTGGCATATCTCATACGGGTTGAACACCTTATTGTGGGCCGCACCTGCAATTTGTGTAAAATTTTCACACATTCGCCTTTCAATGGTATTGAAAGCGGTAGGAGGATCCTGATTGATATCATTGAAAGGCTGCTTTGTAAATGCGACCAGTTCATATGTGCCTTTTTCGTTGGGTTTCGGCCCTTTTCCATCCGTAGTGATGAGCTCCATAGTGGTAAATCCGGTACCTTCTATGTGATGGGGGAAATAATGCATATCCACAGCTCCCAGTGTCATTCCTGCAATCACCCTGAAAGGGATGACCGCGTGGCCGATTACTTCTGCTGAATTTCCCAATACATTCTCAATGGCTTGCAGTTTCAGATTATAGTGTTCAATATATTTTCCGTCGTTATCATTCATGGTATTCGTTTTAATTTTTATTTATTAATTCTTGTTGTCACTACTTTATCACCATTCTGATTCTGGTTACACCTTCTTCATCATTATATTCTTCATTGTACACGTTTTGGCTTTATTTACTCAAAGTCTTCAGAATTCCTGCAATTTCAGTGAATCGGTAAAAATAATTTTTAACTGTAAACAGATTTTTTTAATCAAAATTGATTATTTATCTGATTTCTGAGCTTTGCTTTTAATAAAATAAGAGAAGCCGGCATTTACTCCGAAATTCTTGATATTGGTTGTAAATTTAGTATTCATATAGGTTTCCTTGCTTGAGAACTGGTCATAAGAAATACCAAGATTAATTCCCAAAGACTGTGTTGCCATATAGGTAAGTCCGCCTTTCACTCTCCACATCAGCCCATCCATTTTAGTTTCATTGGAAACTGGATACCCCATAAGATCCATTTCTCCTTTGTCTTTTACGGTTGCATATCCGATACCTGCCCCCAGAAAAGGGACAAACTTACTGTCGTTTGCAAAATAATACGTAGCAGTAGGCATTACGGCAAAGCTTGTCGTCGTCATTTTTGTCTTATTGTATTTGGTAACTGTACTGGAGAAGTCAAGATCGGCTCCAACAGCCAGTTTATCAATCACAAAATATGCAACCGACGGAGTTATGTTAAACTTATTTATTTTCGGATTATCTTCGGAATAACCACCTCCTTTTACTGTGGTAGTTGTATTATTGAAGCCCAGACCTGTATTTCCGCTTATCACCCAATCCCCTTTTGTCATTTGAGCATCAGATAGTCCGTAAAGTGCGACAGCACCCATTAGTAGTAGTTTTTTCATGATTATTATATACGTTTTAGCTTTGGATGCAAATATAGAAAAAGTCCTGAGAATTATTCCTCAGGACTCTATTTTATCAGAAAAAGATGTTTATTTAAATTTATATCCTACTCCGATCTGGAAGAAGTTCATCTTCAGCTTTTCATCATTTACAGGATCTTTAATCATATTAGACAGGCCAAAGCTGTAACGCGCATCAATAAACAGCCCTTTGTAAACATTATAATCTGCTCCGAAGAAAAGTCCAAAATCGGCAGATTTAAGTCCGTCATTGAACTGTTTTTCCAGGAACTGCTCAGCAGCGTTAATAGATGCGGGGTCTCCCACAGCACCTTCCAGCTCTACCTTTACGTCAGTATTTGTTTTAATGCTTACGTAAGGGCCTGCATAAATGCCCAGCTCCGGTGTAGCGTAATATCTGGCAGATACAGGAATAACAATTCTGTTCATTCTGAACTTCTCCGTTACGGTAATATTTCCAATCCCGACTTCGGCTTTTCCACCTAAACCGGCATATTCAAGCTCTCCCTGAATAGCAAATTTATCATTGAACTTATGCTCTACCAAAGCTCCGATATAAAATCCGGATTTAGATTTCAGGCTGCCTCTGATCCCATCCAGTTCAATATTATCTTCATTTCCGGTTAATTTAGATAAAGCATAACCGCCTTTTATCCCAAATCTGGTTTGGGCATTCATTCCCGTAAACAGAGCAAGAGCTCCGGCTAATAAGATTTTTTTCATGATTATTAATTTAAAGTTTGATTTATAAAGATAAAAAAAAGCCCTAAAAATTACTCTTTAGGACTTTTATGTTTATAAATGTTTTGTTAATTACTTAGCAAAAACATATTTAACTCCGATAGTTACAGAAGATAGGTTTAATCCGAAGTTGTAGTTGTTTACGCTTTTCGCACCATCTACATCGAACTTAGAAGTTCTGTATCCGAATTCACCGATAGTAGCTTCGATAGTCCAGTTTTTGTTTAAGAAATAATCTAAACCTGGCTTAACGTTAACACCGATTGTAGTGTAGTTAGCTTTGTTAGATGAAGACTGAGTAGCAGTAGTTGTTCCGCTTCCAGTTGTAGTAGTAGCAACAGAAGAAGTTTCGTTCTTAACGTTACCGAATTCCATTGGAACTTCTAATTGACCGAAGATGTAAAGCTTATCAGCTAAAGTCCAGTATTTTCTTACAAATGGAGCTACAACGAATGCAGGCTTAGTTTCAGTAACTTCAGTAACTACAGTAGTGTTTCCAAAAGTCTGAGTTGAAGTTTTTGTACCTTTATCGCTTTTGTAACCAACTCCTAAACCTACAGCTAGGTTTGTACCTACGAAATAACCAGCAGTAGGAACAATTCTGAAGTTTTCTACTTTTGTATCGAAGTTGTTATCTTCTTCCTGAGCGTAAGTTACCTGTCCTGAAAGATATGCAGTACCTTTAGCAATCTGAGCATTGGATAAACCGAAAAGTGCAACAGCACCCGCTAATAATATTTTTTTCATTTTAAAAAATTTTAATACTTTCTGAGGGCAAATTTACAGTGGTACCCTCTAATATTAAAATTTGTTAACCTGATTAATATCATTGTTAAAATTATTCATTTTTCGAAATTAAAACATAGTAGCAATACACTTTTGAGGTTTTCACAATATTATGAATAAAAAAATTAAAATTTTTCAATGGTACCAGAATATCAATTATTTTTTTTAATTCATCAATTCATGAAAATTCATTCAAAATTTAGTTTTTTAACATTTACTACCGCTTTAAAACGTTAATTTTTAAGATATTATATGTTAAAAATCAAACAAATGTTTAGATTTATAGTGATAAATTGCTCTTCTGTCTTTCTGAAAAGCTCATTTCTTTTAATATGACTAAATACCATCACAAAAAAACTCCGGCTATATACGCCGGAGTCTGTCTTATCTGGTATTAAGATTTCTTACTTAAGGAAGAAGTTATATCCGATATTTACAGCACCTACGTTCCAGCTGGAAGTATACCATCCGTAATCACGTCTGTTGCTGATAGACTGGTATCCGATGTAAAGCTCACCTTTAGACATCTGATATCCGAATTTCGGCTGTGCGTAGAAACCTCCGTCTACACCATCTTTGGTAGAGATTCCGTATCCCAGGTCCAGTCCAACAAAGATAGGAGCTCCTGAGAATCTGTATTTCCCTGAAACTGCTACAGGGATAAATCCGAAATCATCAAAATGATCTTTTCCGAAGAAATGAGAATATCCTGTTGTAACCCCAAGGTCAAGACCTTTTGCAATGTTCCACATATAAGCAGCATCTACTCCCAGGGTGAATGAAGAAGCATCACCGGCATCGCCTACCGGAACCCCAATGTGACCACCTAGTTTAAAACCTTCCTGTGCGTGTGCAGCGCCTCCTAGAAACGCAAAAGCACCTAGTAACAATAGTTTTTTCATTTTTAAAATAGTTTTCGATTGATGCCCCAAAATTACTAAATATTTCCATCACTCCGGCAAAATTCATGTATTGAATACCATGACAATAAAAAAAGCAGGAAAATTAGCCCTGCTTTTCGTTGAATAGTTATATTATTTCAGAGATTAATTTCCTCCGAATTTGAATCCCATTCCCACCTGAAGAAAACTGTTCGTTAATTTTCCATCTCCTGAATTTTTCGCCAGATTAGAAACGCCCATATTATATCTTGCATCAAAGAACAATCCGTTTTCAAGGGCATATTCTACCCCCATGAAAGGAGCAATATTCAATGTATTCATCTGGTCTTTCACATCTACTTTATCATTTCCTGAGATTTCAAAGCCAGGAATCATTCCCAGTCCAAAATCGGTTACCGTTTTCTCTTCTGCCGTAAGGATTAGCCCGAAACTAGCTCCTGCAGATACTGAAAAATTCTCTGTAATAAAGTATTTTGCTGAAACCGGAACCAGTAAAGTCCCTAACATTCTTTTTGATTTTATGCCGAAAAATGTTCCCGGATCATTCTCATCTTCTACGTGTCTGCTTATTTTACCTCCAAGTTTTGAATAAAGAACTTCCCCCTGAAGCGCAAATTTATCACTCAGTTTATGTTCTACCAAACCTCCCACATAGAATGTATGGGAAGGGTCTGTACTTTCAGATTTGCCGTTGTCTTTGAATTTTAAAGTTGAAAGAGAATATCCTGCTTTTACCCCGAATCTTGTTTCCTGAGCACTCATTTTAGAGCCCATCATTGCAATGGCTGCAATCAGTAATAGTTTTTTCATGATTATTTTTTAGTTCGCCACAAAACTAGATATTTTTTCCAAATCTGCAAATACTCATCAAATTAATTTATGTATGTCTGTTTAAATTTGATTTTCTCCATAACATTCAAATCTTTAAAAAGGCTGCCTAAAGATCATTAAGAATTCCACTTTATTTTGGGTGGGTAAAATAGTATGACTTCGTTGCTGATAAAGCTATATAATTATCAGTACGCTTTATTAAATCAACAAGTGAACACAGGAGCGATTTTAACCCTTACAGCCGTTTCCACCGTACAGATATTCTGCAACGGAATCCAGCATATGTATGAAACGGGGAATATGCATTCCCCGCCACTATTGATTCATTAATAGATAATTTCAGATGACAGAATTTAATCTCTCAGTCTTTTTTCTTCATCGTTATAGGCCAGAATGATTTTTCTTACCACAGGATGTCTTACTACGTCCTCTTCGGTAAGATGTACAAAACCGATCTCCTTAACGTCTTTCAGAATTCTCATCGCTTCTTTCAATCCTGACTGCTGATTTTTCGGAAGGTCAATCTGGCTGGGATCTCCTGTAATGATAAACTTAGCATTCATCCCCATTCTTGTAAGAAACATTTTCATCTGGGCATGTGTGGTGTTCTGGGCTTCATCAAGAATCACAAATGCATCATCCAGTGTTCTTCCTCTCATGAAAGCAAGCGGTGCCACTTCAATGACTTTCTTCTCCATAAATCCTTCCAGCTTTTCATGCGGAATCATGTCCCGGAGTGCATCATACAATGGCTGTAAATACGGATCCAGCTTTTCTTTAAGGTCTCCCGGTAAAAAACCAAGGCTTTCCCCTGCTTCTACCGCGGGTCTGGTAAGGATAATCCTTTTCACTTCTTTATCCCTCAAAGCTTTTGCAGCCAGTGCCACACTGGTATATGTCTTTCCGGTTCCGGCAGGTCCAATGGCAAAAACCATATCTTTTTTCTCTGTTTCTCTAACAAGTTTTTTAAGATTGGTGGTCTTTGCTTTTATAACCTTACCATTTACGCCCTTTACAATAATATCCTGATCAAAAATCAGATGCTTCTCATTTTCGTCTTTGATATTCAGGATATTCTCCACATCCTTTAACTCAATGGAATTATTTTTAGAAATAAATTTAACAATATCATTCAGCTTCTGCTTAAGTATGTCTAAAGCTTCCTGATTTCCCATGGCGAAGATAAAATGGTCTCTTCCTGTAATTTTAAGTGTCGGAAAGCTTGATTTTATTAAATTGAAATATTGGTTATTAACACCGTAGAAGATCTTTACATCAACATCTTCCAGATCATAGGTTAATTCAAACATGCAGTATTTTTATTTTTTTAGATTTTAAATTTAACGTTTTTTTTCAAATTTATATGAAATTCTTTTCCATAATCTTTCGGGCTTTCCTTTTATTTTAAATAACTTTGCAGGAAACACTATTTATTCTACCTCACAGTCCATGTCAATTATTACCCTTACTTCGGATTTCGGAAATTTAGATTACAGAGTTGCTGCTGTGAAAGGCAAAATTCTGTCTCTAAACCCTGAGGTTAATATTATTGATATAACCCACGATATCCAGGCATTCAATCTTATACAGACCTCTTATATTGTTCGTAATGCTTATAAATATTTCCCTAAAGGGACCATTCATATCCTTTCTGTAGACAGTTTTTACAATAGGTCCAGAAAAAATATTCTCTATAAAGCGGACGGCTCTTACTTTCTGGCTGCAGACAACGGGCTTTTAAGCCTAATCTTTTTTGATATAAAACCGGAAGCTATTTATGAGATCACGCTGAACAGCCGTTTTGATGATGTGGTAGACTTTACTTCTACCGATGTTTTTGTTCCTGCAGCAGTACATTTAGCCGGAGGCGGACTTCCTGAAGTTATCGGAAGAAAAATAGAATCTGCCAAACAGCTTCTTTTCCCAAAACCGGTTTATAACGAATCGGAAAAGATGATTATCGGGGAAGTAACCTATATTGACAATTTCGGAAATATAATCTCGAATATCAGCAAAGATCTCTTTGAAACAATCAGCAAAGGGCATGAAAGTTTTATGATCAAATTCAGGAATTTAACGCTTTCCAGAGTCTTTTCCAGCCATACAGAAGTGGTCTCAGATTGGGAAAGGGAAACGGAATTTCACGGCCAGTCTGCAGCGATCTTCAATGACAGCCAGCTGTTAGAGCTTACGATCTATAAAGGAAGCAAGAAAAACGGCGCGAAAAGCCTGTTTGGACTGAATGTAGGTGAAAATATCTATATTGAATTTTTCTAAAATTATATATTTCATAAAAAAACCGATTTTTTTTATATATTTGTCAAAATCTAAAAATTAAAAATGGCAGAATACAAATTATTGCTTCCTTCAATGGGAGAAGGTGTTATGGAAGCGACGATTATCACTTGGTTATTCAATGAAGGTGATAGTGTAAAAGAGGATGACTCCGTAGTAGAAATTGCAACAGATAAGGTAGATTCAGACGTTCCGACACCAGTTTCGGGGAAAATTGTGAAAATCTTAAAGCAAAAAGACGAAGTTGCGAAAGTTGGTGAAGCCATTGCTATTTTAGAAATTGAAGGTGAAGGCGGAAATACAGCTTCAGAAGAAGTAAAAACCGAAACCCCTGCCGCAGCTCCGGATGCAGACACTTTAAAAACCATTGAAGAACCGTTAAAAGTAGCTGCTTCAAACGTAGAATTTTCAGGAGATCTTTACCTTTCTCCATTGGTAAAATCTATTGCACAGCAGGAAAATATTTCCGAAGCAGAACTGAAAACCATCAAAGGAAGCGGTTTAGAAGGAAGAATTACCAAAGAAGATATACTGGCTTATGTAGCCAACAGAGGAAACCAGCCTCAACAGGCCGCTCCGGTTCAGCAGACTGTTTCTGCTCCGGCTCCTGTTTCAGCACCAGCTGCAACCATTACTGCCGCTGCAGGTGATGAGATCATTCCAATGGACAGAATGAGAAAGATCATCGCCGAAAACATGGTAAAAGCTAAACAGATTGCTCCGCACGTTACCTCTTTCATTGAAACAGATGTGACCAACGTAGTGAAATGGAGAAATAAAAACAAAGCTCTTTTCGAAAAACGTGAAGGTGAGAAACTGACTTTCATGCCGATTTTTGTAAAAGCAGTAGTGAAAGCTATTCAGGATTTCCCAATGATCAATGTTTCTGTAAGCGGTGAAAATATCATTAAAAAGAAAAATATCAATATCGGTATGGCGACTGCCCTTCCGGACGGAAACCTTATCGTACCTGTCATCAAAAATGCCGATCAGTTATCCCTTTCAGGTCTTGCAAAAGCTATCAACGACCTGGCGTACAGAGCAAGAAACAAAAAACTGAGACCGGAAGATACTCAGGGAGCCACCTATACCATCTCTAACGTAGGAAGTTTTGGAAACCTTATGGGAACTCCGATTATTCCTCAGCCGCAGGTAGCAATTCTTGCTATCGGAGCAATCGTTAAAAAACCTGCTGTTCTTGAAACGAAAGACGGTGACGTGATTGCGATCAGAAACTTAATGTTTATGTCTCACTCTTATGATCACAGAGTGGTAGATGGTTCTCTTGGAGGAATGATGCTGAAACACGTTCACGATTACCTTGAAAACTGGGATCTTAATACTGAAATCTAACACATACATTCGAAAGAATTTAAATCAACTTTAAATAATATACAAGATCAATAAGAACATGAAAAATACAACGTTAATTGCTATCATCTCACTGATTGTGATCGTTCTTATTGATTTTGTTCAGATTGTCCTGAGTTTTTTCGAGGTCTATTCATTGCCTGTATTCAGGCTGTTTGGTGTTCTGAACCTTATTGCCTTTGCGGGTCTGCTTCCATTTTTTATCACTCTTTATAAAAAACAGAAATAATGAATCCCGAACTAAAAGAACTTTTTGAGCTTAAAGACGAAAAAGAGGAAACAGGAGTACCTAAAACTCCAGAACAAAACGTTGTTAAACATGTTTTAATCCGTCTTTCCGTCCTTATTGCCGGAACAGTTGGTTTTGGGATTGCCATGCATGATGAATACGGCTTGGGAGCTGTGGGCTACCTGCTGTTTATGATGGCTTTCCACGCACTCTGGGCTATTATTATGTTTATTGAAGCATTGGTATTACAAAGCAATAAAAAACTGATTCTCAGAAATACAAATTTTGTATTAATTGCAGGCCTCTTATTTATGTACGGCTTAATTTTAGGCTGGTTTAAATGATAAATTAAAAGCTTCTCTATCCAGGGAAGCTTTTTTATTGTGCAGGTTTTTCCCCTGACCCACACATAACCGGAAAAATGAGTGTCTATATTCTGCTCCCCTCCTGCTTTACCTCTGTTTCTTTCTTTTACCAATTATTTGATCCGGACATTTTTAAATCCCGGATATTTTTCATAATTTTTCACATGTCATTTCTAAACTGCACTCATGCTGAAAATTTTTATTCTGCTTCGCAGGAGCCTTAAAAAATCTTTTGACAATATCCGGAATGAACAGCTGAAATACAATCTGCTTCAGGCCATCCCCTTCTGGATAGGATCGGTAATCACGGGTTTTTTCGCAGTGATGTATGCCCAGATTTTTGCGTGGGGCGAACATCTTTTAAACTTTATTCTCAACTGGCAGGCATGGATGATCTTTATTATTGCCCCCATTGGATTTGTCCTTTCCTGGTGGCTGGTAAAAGAATTTGCTCCCAATGCTAAAGGAAGCGGTATTCCACAGGTAATGGCTGCTGTAGAACTGGCCAATCCTAAAGAACATAAAAAAATCAGAAGCCTTTTAAGCCTTAAAATTATTGTTTTTAAGATCCTTTCATCGGTTATCCTGGTTATCGGGGGCGGAGCTGTAGGCCGTGAGGGCCCTACTATCCAGATTGCAGGCTCGGTATTCAGGAAAGTGAATGAATATCTTCCGGACTGGTGGCCAAAAATTTCTAAAAAAAACATGATTATGACCGGTGCTGCGGCCGGGCTTGCAGCTGCTTTTAATACCCCTCTCGGTGGAATTGTATTTGCCGTGGAAGAACTCTCAAAAACGCATATCAACTACTTTAAAACCGCTTTATTTACCGCAGTTATCATAGCGGGCTTAACGGCTCAGACATTAGCCGGATCTTATTTATATCTCGGATATCCAAAAACCAATGATGTTTCCCTGATGGTTATGTTCCCGATTATTCTTGTTGCAGCAACAGCCGGAATCCTCGCCAGCCAGCTCTCTGTAAGCATGCTGAAAATGAGTGACTGGAAAAAAAGAAAGCTTACTACAGATAAATCCAATGTGATCTTCCTGGTGATCTGCGCTCTTTTCATTGCTTCTATCGCCTATTTCATCAACAGGGAGATTCTGGGCTCAGGAAAAGAGATCATGGAGCGGGTGCTTTTCACTCAAAATAAACACGAAGAATGGTATGTTCCTATCTTAAGAATGCTTGGTCCGGCCCTTTCTTTCACTTCCGGGGGAGCAGGCGGAATTTTTGCTCCGGCACTTACAGCAGGGGCAAGCATAGGATCCGTTATTTCAGGGGCTATTCATTTAACCCCGAATGAAACCAATGTGGTTATCCTTGCCGGAATGGTTGCCTTTCTTACCGGGATAACCCGTGCTCCCTTCACTTCTGCTATTATTGTACTGGAAATGACAGACAGGCATTCGCTTATATTTCACCTGATGCTTGCGGGAATGGTTTCTTCCATTGCCTCAATTTTAGTTAGCCGGCACTCTTTGTACGATGTAATTAAAGTCAATTTTCTTACAGAGATCAGAGGTCAGAAAGATTAACTCTGATTTTTTTTAAGCATAATCTTTAAATCTTTCATGGCTTCAAGTACGGCTTCAGCAGCTTCATAATCAGTCATTTTAATTACCAGCTTATCAAGTTCTGTTTTAGAATTCCGGGTCTTGTAGGTTATAATATTTAGAAAAAAAGTATTATTCTTTCTTTTTGAAATATGATGAAAGTCGACAACTCTTCCTAAATCCCATACCTCACCTTCATTAAGAACTTTACCCTTTTTATTGATTGAATTTATTTTTATATTATCTCCTTCAAATTCTGCATGTATCGTAAAATTCTCATCATCACGGTCACTACCGAATTCATTAATTTTATTGATGATTAAAGCCTTGGCTTCCTCAGCTGTTTCATATTTTCCAAGAATCTCAGATTTTCCGTTCCCGTATATTATCTTATAAATCTCCGCCTTTTCAAGAGAACGGACAGGACCTGTTAAATTATCCAGTTCTTTATAAGCAATATTCACAGTTCCCACTTCCGTAATCTTTGCTTCGAAATGATCTCCATTCTTTTTGAAAATCTTATCCTGGGCATAAAATACTGTGCTCATAAGCAATAATGGAAAAATATAAATTTCAGTTTTCATAGTATTATTAATTTCTTGGGCTGGCTAATATACAAAACTGTGATCACAAATCCTCAACAAATATTAAGCTTAATATTGCATATTACAAATATATTTTCTACTTTTGCACCTCGAAATAATTAACAAATTTATTTAACATTATGAACAATTACGAAACTGTTTTCATTTTAACTCCCGTTCTATCTGACGCACAGGTGGAGGAAGCAGTGAAAAAATTTGAAGATCTTTTAAAAGAAAAGAACTGCGAAATCGTTGCTAAAGAAAACTGGGGATTAAAAAAATTAGCTTATCCAATCCAATTAAAAAAGAATGGATTCTACACTTTAATCGAGTTTAAAGGTGAAGGTACTGTAGTTGCTGATCTAGAATTAGCTTTCAAACGTGACGAAAGAGTAATTCGTTACTTAACTACAAAACTTGACAAACACGCTGTTGAGTACGCTGTAACTAGAAGAAGTAAAGTAAAAGCAGCTAAAGCTTAATTATTAACCCAATTTTTTAAAAAGACAAGACATGGCAATAGATGAAATGGCTAAACAAGCCTCAGCTGGAGGAGAATCAGAAGTAAAATTCTTAACTCCACTTGATATCAACACTAAATCTGAAAAGAAATACTGTAGATTCAAAAAATTCGGAATTAAGCACGTAGATTACAAAGATGCTGACTTCTTATTACAGTTTGTAAACGAGCAGGGTAAAATTTTACCAAGAAGATACACCGGAACTTCTCTAAAATATCAAAGAAAAGTTTCTGCTGCTATCAAAAGAGCAAGACACCTTGCTTTAATGCCGTACGTAGCTGACTTATTGAAATAAGACAAAAAATAATAAAGGAAGAGGGCAACCTCTTCTTTTGTTGCTGAATAATACTAATTTAATTCTAACTTGATTTCAGATGCCCTCTGAAATCTAAAAAAGGACAACAACAATGGAAATTATCCTAAAAAAAGACGTAGAAAACTTAGGACTTGAGTTTGATACAGTAAACGTAAAGCCAGGTTATGCTAGAAACTTCCTAATCCCTCAGGGATTTGCTCTTTTAGCTACTCCAAAAAACAAAGCGGCTCTTGAGGCTACTCTTGAAGCCAGAAAAGAAGAAGAAGCTAAATTAATCGCTGCTGCAAACGGTGTAGTTGAGCAATTGAAGAAAACTTCTATCACTATTCCTGCAAAAGTAGGTGCTGGTGATAAACTATTCGGTTCTATCAACAATGCTGATCTAGCTGAAGCTTTAGGAAAAGCTGGTGTTTCTGTTGACAAGAAATACATCAAGATTCCTGGTAACACAATCAAAAGAACTGGTAAATTCTCAGCTCTTATCAGACTTCACAGAAACGTTGAATACAACTATGAGTTTGACATCGTATCTGATGCACCGGTTGAAGCTCCTGCTCCTAAGAAGGAAGAAGCTAAAACTGAAGAAGCTTAATCAGACGGGAATTTTCTCACCATACAACCACTTCAATTTTTGGAGTGGTTTTTTTATGGTTAACAGCCATAACCCTCTGCTCTCTGATATTTCGGAAGTAAGAAAAGTGACCTTGTTTATCCTGAAAACACTTCGCTATCCCCTCTGTTTGCTTACCTCCCCAATCAATAAAAATGCATTTTCTTTATTTTTTTATACATTGATCCCGTACTATAAACTATTTTAGGCCGAAAATTTGCTGTACCTCCGGAAATGTGATTTATGGAAATTCAGAACATCATATCCGCTCAAAGAGACTTTTTTAAGACCCAGCAGACCAAAAATATTCCATTCAGGAAAATGTATCTTGAAAAACTCCGGGATCTTATCATAAAAAATGATGAACTTTTATACGAAGCCATTGATAAAGACTTTGGTAAATCAAGGTTTGATACCTTAACAACGGAGATTTCTTTTGTCCTGAATGATATTGATTATTACCTGAAAAATATCCACTCACTTTCAAAACCGAAAAAAGTAAGGACCAACCTGGTGAATCAGATCGGGAAAAGCAGAATTTATCAGGATCCTTTGGGCTGTGTTCTGGTGATTGGTGCCTGGAATTACCCTTATCAGCTTTCACTTTCTCCTATGGTTGCAGCTATAGCAGCGGGAAACTGCTGTCTTCTTAAACCCAGTGAAATTGCATTCCATACCATGAAAGCCATGTCGAAAATCATTAATGAAAACTTTCCTTCTGAATATCTGCATGTGTATGAAGGCGGAATAGATGAAACTACGGAGTTACTGAAATTCAGATTTGATAAAATATTTTTCACCGGAAGCACCAAAGTAGGCAAAATCATCTACAAAGCGGCCGCCGAGCATCTAACGCCGGTTGTTCTTGAATTAGGCGGAAAATCACCTGCTATTGTAACGAAATATGCCGATCTGGAAACAGCGGCCAAAAGAATAGTCTGGGGAAAATTTCTGAATGCCGGGCAAACCTGTGTAGCCCCGGATTATTTACTCGTAGAAGAATCTGTAGAAGAGCAGTTCACAGAAATGCTCAGGAAATTTATCCGGGTGTTTCAGTATGCATCTGATTCACCGCAATATACCCGGATTATCAATCACAGGAACTTTCAGAGACTGATCCGTCTCATTAATCCTGAGAAGGTTTATTTCGGAGGAAATTTCAATGAAGAAAAGCTTTATATAGAACCTACTATTCTGCATTCTGTTACCTGGGAAGATCCTGTTATGCAGGAAGAAATTTTCGGTCCGATTCTGCCTGTCATCAGCTTTAAAAATGTCAATACGGTTCTTAATACGATTTTAGAAATGGAAAAACCGCTTGCAGCCTATCTTTTCACCAATAACGCAGAAGAAAAAGAGCTATTCACAAGAAAACTCGCTTTTGGAGGTGGCTGCATCAATGACGTGGTAATGCATTTAAGCAATGATCAGCTTCCATTTGGAGGAACCGGAGCGTCCGGTATTGGAAACTATCACGGAAAATATGGTTTCGAAGCGTTTTCACACCAAAAATCTGTTTTGGAAAAAGCGACATGGGGAGAACCTAATGTGAAATATCCTCCCTATTCTGATAAAAAATTAAACTGGATCAGAAAACTGCTGTAAATAAAAAACCGGAAAAAATTCCGGTTTTTATTTTTTTAAGACTTAGGCGTCCATTGATTAAAGAATTCTTTTACCTTTTCCAGACTGTAGCCCTTTCCTTCTTCAAGAACTGAGCTGTCTTTCAGCACATGAATTTTTTTCCCGTTCTTATCAAGGACAATGAAAAAAGGATAAGCCTGCTTTTCTTTGATATTGATATATTTTGAAAAAACTTTTGGATTTTCATTATCCGGAGAGTAATTCAGGTGATAATATAAATATTTCTTATCTACAATATTCTTCAATTCAGGAGTGGTCTGTACAAAATTATTGAAACGAAGGCACCAGATGCACCAGTTTCCTCCGGCCTGGATCATAATATTTTTTCCTTCTTTTTTAGCCTGGGCAATTAATTTATTAAGATCAGCCTGAGCATCAGCCTTCGGATCGTAAGGCTTGGGAAGTTTTGCTTTCTCCTCACCCGCTTTCTTCTTTGCTTCCAACTCCGCATGGTCTGTCTTAACCAGAAGAGCGTTGTCATGCATTCTGTCTTCTTTCATCTTTTGGGCATCCTGGGAAAAGGCCCATGTGCTTAGTCCCAAGAAAGCAATCACTGCTAAATTTTTCATAACATAAAAATAAAAAAAATAATACTTATTGCAAGCAAAAATAGAACCATAATTTTATTATCACTAAATTTGCGTGTTTTATGAATTTCTTAATCAAAATATTATTCCTCATTTCAAAACTTCCGCTTAAGGTATTGTATATTTTTTCGGACGTTATGTTTTTCCTAAATTATTATTTTGTGGGATACAGGAAGAAGGTCATTACTCAGAATCTACGCAATTCTTTTCCCGATAAATCTGAAGAGGAGATCAGGAAAATAAGAAAGAAATTCTACCGTAATTTCTCTGACTACCTTGTAGAGACAATTAAATCATTCAGCATTTCCGAAACGGAATCGAGAGTCAGGATGCAGCATATCAATCAGGAACTGTTTCACGAAGCCAAAGCTGAAGGGAAAAATATTATTCTGCTTGCAGGCCATGTCTTCAACTGGGAATGGATTAATGCACTTGCCAGAATTATTCCCCAGAAACACTGCCATCCCGTATACAGAAAGGTAAACAGCGATTTCTGGGAAAATCAGATGAAAAAAGTCCGTAATAAATTCGGAAATGAAGCCCTGGAAGCCAATGAGGTAATCATGAACATTTTCAGATCTAAAAATGACGGAGATTCTGCTTATATGTTTGTGGCAGACCAAACTCCTCATGTTGCCCATGTAAATTACGGACTGGATTTTTTAAATCAAAGAACACCTGCTTTTATCGGATACGACAAGTTGGCGACCAGAATGGACCTTGCCTTTATCTATTGTGAAATGAAAAAGGTAAAACGGGGTTACTATCAGGTCAATTATCACAGGATTTATCCGGACGGAGAAAAATTCGTTGAACACGAGGTTGTAAAAAAGTTCCACAAGCTTTTAGAAAATACACTTCACAAAAGGCCCGACAATTATCTATGGTCACACAGAAAGTGGAAATATCAGGACTCTATCAAAACGTTTGATTCTGAAAAAATATAGATCCAGATGCAGAAAAAATTAGGAATTGCCATTTTGAACTGGAACGGCAGAAGATGGCTTGAACAGTTTCTTCCCAATGTAGTCCGTTTTTCTCAGGAAGCTGATATTTATGTGATTGATAATCTTTCTACTGATGATTCCATAGCTTTTCTTGAAGCTCATTATCCTGAGATCAAAATCATTAAAAATGATCAAAACTATGGGTTTGCAGGCGGATATAACGAAGGCTTAAAAGATATTCAGAATGAATACTACTGCCTTCTTAATTCCGATGTAGAAGTTACTGAAAACTGGATTGATCCTGTTATGAAAGTATTTGAAAAAAATCCTTCTATCGCTGCGGTTCAACCTAAGATCCTGTCATTCAACAATAAAAAATATTTTGAGTTTGCAGGGGCCGGAGGCGGTCTTATTGATAATCTGGGATATCCGTATT
Source organism: Chryseobacterium indologenes (assembly GCF_001295265.1). GTDB lineage: Bacteria > Bacteroidota > Bacteroidia > Flavobacteriales > Weeksellaceae > Chryseobacterium > Chryseobacterium indologenes_A. The sequence goes on from NZ_LJOD01000008.1 coordinate 114,094, forward strand.
GCCGTGGACGTATTTTTGATGAACTGGAAGAAGATAAGGGCCAGTATGATGATGAAACAGAGATCTTCTGGGCATCAGGATGCTGTCTTTTTATCCGTTCTAAAGACTTTTGGGAACAGAATGGTTTTGATGCCCGGTTTTTTGCCCATCAGGAAGAAATTGATCTTTGCTGGAGGCTTATTAACTCCGGGAAAAAAATCTTTTATACGGGAAAGTCCAAAGTATATCATGTAGGCGGAGGAACACTCAATAAGCAGAGTGCCCGGAAAACATATCTCAATATCAGGAACAATCTTTCCATGATGCTGAAAAACTTACCTTTTCCAAGGCTGATCTGGCTGATCTTTTTCAGACTTTGTCTTGATGGTGTAGCAGGGATTTATTTTGGCTTAAAACAAGGCTTTCCACATCTCTGGGCAGTCGTAAGAGCACACTTTGGGTTTTATGGGCAGGCAGCCGGAACATGGAAGCTTCGTCAGAAAAGTCAGAAAGATGAATTTTACCAGGCGAAATGGCTAATTTTCAGTCATTTTCTAGGAGGGAAAAAACAGATATGAAAACTTTAGCATACTTTAAAATTTAAATCAATAAAATGGATTTCTGCGCAATAGATTTCGAGACAGCAACCCACGAAAAAAGCTCAGCCTGTGAGATGGGAATCTGTGTGGTTCAGGATTCTAAAATTGTGGAAACCAAAACGTGGCTGATTAAGCCTCCAAGCTTTCCTTATTTCAACCGATTTAACATTGACGTACACGGGATAACCCCTGAAGATGTAAAGGATGCGCCTACTTTTGATGAAATCTGGTATGAAGCGGAAGAAATGATGTATGGAAGCCTGATGATTGCCCATAACGCAGGTTTTGATGCAGGCGTATTAAGAGGATGTTTTGAGCATTACGGAATGTTTACTCCCAAGTTAAATTACCTGTGCAGCATACAGCTGGCTAAAAAGTCCTGGAATTATCTTCCGAAATACGGATTAAAGCCTCTTGCGGAATATCATAAAATTGAATTTAATCACCACAGGGCTGGTGCTGATGCTGAAGTATGCGCCAAGATCTCATTATTGGCCTTTGAAAAGCTTTTTCTGACGACTAATGAGGAAGTTCATGATGTAATGAAGGCCAAGATCAAAAAGCTTTAAACATTCTTCAATCCCAGCCTGCAGTATCTATTTTATTCTGTACAAAAATTAATTGCTTAAAACCTCGGATAACAGGTTAAACTTAGGAATATCAATATCGAATAATTCCTGTGTCTCCATGTTTTTAACCTGGTATTTTCCGCTCATGCTTCCTACCCCGGAACGGAGCATCACATTGGAAAAATAAGCGAAATTTTCGCCCACGGAGATCTCAGGGGTTAAACCGATTACACCGTCACCTATAATCTCGGTATATCCAAAACCTACGTCAAAGATCAGCCATTTTCTTTTGAGCACCTTAATGGGGAACAATCCGTCATTTTCAATGGTGATATTATACTTAAAGACATAGCGGTTTTCGGATGGATAACTGTTTTTACTATCATATTCAGGAATTACTGAAACTTTGATATTAGAGGTCATTTTTGAAAACATCATTTTGAGTATTTCCTTAATAAGTACAAAAATCTCGCCTTTTTAGGCGAGATTGTAAAGTTATATTATATTTTTAACAAAATTATAATCCAAGGCCTTTTCTTTCGTCACCTCCCATTAATACTCCAACAGGATTGTCGATACCTTCTTTTACCGCTACAAGGAATCCTACAGATTCTTTTCCGTCGATAATTCTGTGGTCATAAGACATGGCAACATACATCATTGGTCTGATAACAACCTGCCCATCAACAGCAACCGGTCTCTGGATAATGTTGTGCATACCAAGGATTGCAGATTGCGGAGGGTTGATAATTGGAGTAGACATCATAGATCCGAAAGTACCACCGTTGGTAATGGTGAACGTACCGCCAGTCATTTCATCAACTGTAATTTTACCGTCTCTTACTTTTGTAGCAAGGTCTTTGATATTGGCTTCAATTGCACTGAAAGACATATTTTCTGCATTTCTCAATACAGGAACCATTAATCCTTTAGGACCTGAAACCGCAATTGAAATATCACAGAAATCGTAGTTTACTTTGAAATCTCCGTCAATAGATGCATTTACATCCGGGTACATCTGAAGAGCTCTTGTAACCGCTTTGGTGAAGAAAGACATGAAACCAAGTCCTACACCGTGCTTCTGAGCAAATTCTTCTTTATACTGCTTTCTTAATCTGAAGATTTCAGACATGTCAACCTCGTTGAAAGTAGTTAACATTGCTGTTTCATTCTTCACAGAAACTAATCTCTGGGCAATTTTTCTTCTAAGAACAGAAAGTTTTGTTGTAGTAGTAGATCTTGAACCGGTAGCAGTAAGAGGATTTCCTCCTAATGCAGGAACAGCTGCTAATTCAGCATCAGTTTTAGTGATTCTTCCGTCTCTTCCTGTTCCTGTTACCTGTCCTGCATCCATTCCTTTTTCGTCAAGAATTTTCTTAGCAGCCGGAGATGGAGCTCCTGTAGCATAAGTTTGCGGAGCGGCAACCGGAGCAGCCGGCTTCGGAGCCTCTTGTTTAGCAGGTTCAGCAGCTTTCGGAGCTTCTTCCTGTTTTGGAGCTTCAGCAGCAGGTGCAGCACCTTCTGGTTTTGCAGCATCCATATCAATTAAACAAACTACCTGACCTACTTGTACTACATCACCTTCTTCTGCTTTTAAAGTGATGATCCCACTTTGTTCTGCAGGTAATTCCAGGGTTGCCTTATCTGAGTCTACTTCAGCGATAGGTTGATCTTTTTCTACATAATCACCATCTTTTACAAGCCAAGTTGCAATTTCAACTTCTGTAATGGATTCGCCCGGTGAAGGAACTTTCATTTCTAAAACTGACATATTGAGTATTTTTTATTTTTTAATTGATTATTATTTAAATTAAGCTGTTACAGGTCTTTTTACAGGAGCATCGTCTCTGTCGAAAACTCTGTTGATTACAGCATTCTGGTTCTTTTCAAACATTTTGTGGCTTCCCGGAGCAGGAGTACCGCTTGGTACCGGAGCAATAACTTCAATTCCTGTGTTTCTGAAGTTTCTCAGGATATAAGACCAGGCTCCCATATTTTCTGGTTCTTCCTGAGCCCATATCAATTGTTTTCTGTTCTCATATTTGCTGAAGATTTCTTCAATAGCATCTGTCTGAAGCGGATATAGCTGCTCGAATCTTACCAGTGCAATATTTTCACAGTTCAGTTCTTCTTTTTTCGCTAATAATTCGAAATACAGTTTACCTGAGCAAAGAACTAATTTTTCTACTTTTTTAGGATCTGCTGTAGGATCGTCCAAGATTGGCTGGAATGATCCTGTTGCAAAATCTTCAAGCGGAGAAACTACTTTCGGATGTCTTAATAAAGATTTAGGGCTCATTACCACCAATGGTTTTCTGAACGCCCATTTCAACTGTCTTCTTAACAGGTGGAAATAGTTGGCAGGGGAAGTAACATTAGCTACAACCATATTTTCATTGGCACAAAGGGTAAGGAATCTTTCCAGTCTTGCTGAAGAGTGTTCTGCCCCCTGTCCTTCTGAACCGTGAGGTAAAAGCATTACCAATCCGTCCTGAATTTTCCATTTTTCTTCTGCCGCAGCCAGATATTGATCTACAATGATCTGAGCACCGTTCACGAAGTCCCCGAACTGAGCTTCCCAGATCGTCAATGTATTAGGAGAAGCCATTGCATATCCATAATCAAAGCCTAAAACCCCGTATTCTGAAAGGTGAGAGTTATATACATCAAATCTGCTTTCTGAAATGTGTCTTAGCGGGATATATTCTTCTTCCGTATCTTCTGTTTTTACTACGGCATGTCTGTGAGAGAAAGTACCTCTTTCCACATCTTCTCCGGAAATTCTTACATTGTGTCCTTCCACAAGAAGTGTAGCATAAGCCAACCACTCTCCCAGCGCCCAGTCTAATGAATTTCCTTCAATAGCCTTGATACGGTTTTCGAAAAGTCTTGTAATTTTATTGATGAACTTTTTATCAGCAGGAAGCGTTGACATTTTAAGGGCAAGTTCTTTCAATTTAGCCAGGTCGTATTTTGTATCAACCGGTAACTGAACTGCTCCTTTTTTTCCGATCGGGTAGTTTACCCAGTCTTCAGCCATGAACACATCCATTACGTTTTTCTCGATCTCTTTGGAAGCATCAAAGTCCTTATCTAAAAGTGCTTTAAAGTCTACCTCCATCTTTTTGATGATATCGTTAGAAATTACACTGTCGTTGATTAATTTCTCTTTATAAATTTCTCTTGGATTCGGGTGCTTAGAGATTGCCTTGTACAGGTTAGGCTGAGTAAATCTTGGTTCGTCCCCTTCGTTATGACCATATTTTCTGTATCCTAAAAGGTCAATGTATACATCTTTTCCGAATTTTGCTCTGAAATCAGCAGCAAAGTGCATTGCATGAACCACTGCTTCTGCATCATCTGCATTTACGTGCATTACAGGAGATTCTGTAACTTTCGCAATGTCTGTACAGTAAGTTGAAGATCTGGCATCATGGAAGTTGGTGGTGAAAGATACCTGGTTGTTGACAACGATGTGTACAGTACCTCCTGTTCTGTATCCTTCAAGCGTCATCATCTGTGCCACTTCATAAGCAATCCCCTGACCTGCAATAGCACCGTCACCGTGGATGATGATTGGTAAAACCTTAGAATATTCTTTATACTTATCATCAACCTTTGCACGGCAGATCCCTTCTACAAGAGCTGCTACGGTTTCAAGGTGAGACGGGTTCGGGGTAAGGTTAATACAAACTTCTTCACCTGAAGCGGTTTTCACTTTCTTTGATGATCCCAGGTGATATTTAACATCTCCGGAGAATACGTCTTCTTCAAATTCTTTTCCTTCAAATTCTGAGAAGATCTGTTTGTATGATTTCCCGAAGATATTGGATAATACATTCAGTCTTCCTCTGTGGGCCATTCCTAATACCACTTCATCTACTCCCAGCTGAGAAGATCTTGAGATCAGCTGATCCAGAGCGGGAATCAATGTTTCTCCTCCTTCCAGTGAGAATCTTTTCTGTCCTACAAATTTGGTGTGAAGATAATTTTCAAAGGCTACCGCCTGATTTAATTTTAATAAGATTTCTGTTTTTTCGTTGGCAGAAAGACTTGGATGGTTTTCATTAACCTGAAGCCATCTTTTGATAAAATCTTTTTCTTCAACATTGTTGATGTGCATATATTCCACTCCGATAGAATCGCAATAGATGTTTTCCAGGTGCTTGATAAGATCTGCCAATGTTGCAGGTTCTTTCATCCCTGTTTCAACAGCACAGTTGAATTTGGTATTTAAATCTTCTTTAGAAAGTCCGAAATTCTCGATGTCTAAAGTAGGAGTGTAATGTCTTCTTTCTCTAACCGGGTTTGTTTTAGTGAACAGGTGTCCTCTTGTTCTGTAAGCCTCAATAAGGTTTACTACTTTGAACTCTTTTTTGATGTGTTCCGGAACTTCTCCGCCTGCTACGGCCTGAGAAATCTGCTGTACTGGTGCAGCGCTGGCCGGAGCCTGGGTGTATTGGATGTTATCGTCATCTCCGTAGTTCTCCAAAGCAAAATCGAAACCTTGAAAAAAGGCTTTCCATGATGGCTCTAAAGAATCCGGGAATTTTAAGTACTGTTGGTATAAATCCTCAATTAACTGAGAATGAGCTGCGTTTAGGAATGAAAATCTGTCCATTATTACAGTTTATCTATTATTAAAATTTATTTGTAGAATTAATCTTCAAATTTAATAAAAAAAACCGATTTGGAACAGCCTGAAGGCATTAAAAAAAATTATCGAAAAAATTATTTTTTTAAATTTACTTAAATACTGATAATGAGAGCTTAACATTCACTTCCTGCCCTTCTATCGGACGCTCAATGAAAGTCACACGAATATCTCCGAAGCGCATCTCGTCTTTTTTGGCTTTCTGAATCAGCTGCTGAATTGCCCTTATTCTGCCTTCGTAACTTCCTTTGTAGTATATGATGTAATTCTGAGACGGATTTACGGTTCTGAAATTAAAGTTATTATCCGTCACACCAATCTTCCTGGAAAGCGGGATTCCCAGAAAGTACGATATTTCTTTGTCTTTATAATTATCTGCATCCGTAATCAGCACCGGATATCCGAATTCATCATCTTTTTTACCCAGATCCATCGTTACATAATTGTAGACTTTGCTGTAGTTCATGACGATATTTTTGTACAGTGCATCTTTTTTGTTCGATGCACTTACATTGGTTCCCAAAAGCACTTTATCTTCTTCATTTTCCACCATAAGGCTGTCATATTTGATGGAAGCCATCTGATTGTCTTTTTCTACCTTATTACCCAGAACATTTTTCAGATTGACCATGCTTTTATTGATATTTTCAGCAAAACGGTCCTCAGTCCAGAAATTCTCAACCCTTCTGAGAACAGAAAGCTTGGGAGTATGTACATTCCAGATAATTCTGGTTTTTTCAGCGGAAACAGCTTTGAACTTCACTTCTACCACTGTAGGATTTTCATTACGGTCCTCAAAAAGCTGATATCTTAACGATCTGTTAGGATTTTCATAGCGGATGAACATTTCTCCGTCTGTATCATTTTTAGGGTCTACATAGCTGATAGCGCTCCCCTGTCCTTCATAGGGAGTGTAGTAATCAATATCAATAGACGGCGAACTTGTAAAAAAGTTATTCCATCGGGTAAAATGCTGCAGATTATTAAACTGGGAAAAGACTTTATCAAGGGGATAATCAATCTCTTTTTCAATTTTAAAATCTTTATTTTCATCCACAAAATAATACATGGAAGCAGCATAAGCTCCAACCAGAAGAACAAGAATTACGGCTGTTATTTTAAAAAAACGCATCACACAAAAGTAATACAAATAAAAAAAGTGACCAATAAGCAGATCATTTTGTAGTATAAATTGTAGTATAAAAACAGCTCAAAAATATTCTTTTAAGCTGTTTTATATCAATTTTTCAGGCAGCAGGGGTTCTTTTATTATTTTTCAGCTATTATTTATAATCTGCTTTAATTTGCAACTGATCAAACCATTGTCCAAAAGTTACTCTAACATTTCGCCCTGAGGCACACACTGCATATCCGGTCATATCAAGCCGGTAGGTTCCAGCAGGCAGATCAATCATAGCGGTTGATGTATTGTAGGTATAGCCATTGAGAATGGTATTACTAGTTGCACCATTGGTATAGTTACTTGCGCCATATCCAAAATTGTCCTGAATAATTGTATTTGTTACCGTATTAGTTACTTTAAGGCTTGTTTGTGCAAGATAAAAAGCTGAATCTGTAAGTCTTACCCCTGACGTATTCAAAAAACCTGAAGATACACTGTAAGAGATAGTAATTATTGCCGGCCTTGCTATAGTAAATGTTGTATTATAAATATTACCTGTCCCGGTACTGATTGCTGTGTTTCCTGCAGTAGTACTTACACTAACTCCGGTGTTACTGATAAAGTCATAGTTGGCAAAAAGCAGTTCTGAAGATTTTCCCTGATAGATATCCCCTGTAGTATTATCAATCACTAAAGGAACGGTACCGGAAGAAGGAACTGTAGAAGTAACAACCGGTAAAGTAGTTACTCTTATAGGCGCTGAAGCAGCATTCACTTCCAATGCTCTGCTTGGTGCAGTAGTCCCTATTCCAACCCTGTTCCCCGAAGCATCTACGGAAAGGGTAGTTCCGTCCACTGAAAAGGCATTGGCTGAGGTTCCGGTAAAGGCTAGCGTATTGGCTCCCTGTGTTACGGTTCTGTTGCCGGTAAGGGTTCCATCGGTGTTATAAATATTCGTGTTGGTATCTACAGGGGCATTTACCCAGGTCGGGGCTGCTCCAGGACCACCGGAAGTAAGTACCTGACCTGCTGTTCCTGCACTTCCTGCCGTTGTGGCATTACCGCCTACGTTAAGCTCATTAGTAACCTGAAGGCTTCCGTTTACATGCTGGGTTCGCTGAGGTGTGGATGTTCCTACCCCAACCCTGTCATTTTGGGTGTCAATTGAAAATAATGATCCGTCAACACTAAACTGATTAACAGAAGGTGTTGTAACTGTAAACCCTAAGGTCTTATCATTCATTGCCACAATACGATTAGCCTGCAGGGTACCGTTGTTGGTATAAATATTATTCACTCCAGAGCCGGAGCCTGCGGACATCCTCTGCCATAAAGTTCCGTCAAAATAATAATATCCTACTGTTGTAATATTAACCGTTTTCCCTGATGGGGTAGCATTAGAGGCATCCGTTACATAAATTAAAGTCCCGGTCTGGGCTATTGTGTAAGCAGAAGATTTTTGATTAAGGTCCAAAAGCGTTAAACGTGGAGAGATAAGCCCTTCAGGTGTTCCTGCTGTTGCTCCTGTTGTCTTTGAAGTCACATCAAGCGTTGCCGCCGGTGAAGAATTGTTGATTCCCACCTGGGCTTTTGGAAGAAAAATGCCTCCCAAAACCACCAGCAAAATAATTTTTTTGTTCATCTTTTGAAGATTTTATTTGATATCGCAAAATTACAAACATAAAAAGCCAGCAACAAAAAAACCAACAAATAAATAACTGAAATACAATACGTTACAAATTTATTGTATTTAAAATTTAAACCTTAAAGATTAAAAAAATTAAAAATATGCATAACAATATTAAAAACACAAATCAAATCAATACAACATACAAGCATCATAGAATATTATACAAAATATTTGATCTTGACTCAAACAGGATTTTTTTCATATAAGATAAATCATTCATTGAAATTTATTCTATAAATGAACGTTAAAAAAATGAAAAAACAGATTATTTTTTAATCTCAGATAGTTAAAACGACCCTATATTTATAAAATTTGAATATTTTTTCATCTATAAAAATAAAACAGACCACCAGAGGCAGCCTGTAAACACGTTTCAATATGATAAAAAATTTAAAATACTTCAACAACCTGGGAGAGCTCGTTGTTACCACTAACCGAAATAAGATTCATCTCATATCTGTACATTTTATCGGTGACTGGATCATATATTCTGATAATATTTAATTCATTAACCTGCCCAATAACAGTACTCCCCGCAATATTCGCAAAAGTGCCGTTGGCCGTTCCTGAACTTGACGCTACAAAATATCCATTTGATGACCAATGTTCTGTTACAAAGGAATTGTATGCCCTGCTTCCGGTTCCCGTAAAACGAATCTGAATAACATTTCCTGTCGTTACACGGAATTCAAAATCTCCAACATTAAGCACCGGTACATTGGATTGAGACTGTAAAGGAGTTTTAAAGACCTTGCTACCTGCTGTCTGGCTTATGGCCTGTAACTGAACCCATACTGTTCCATCAAAATAATAAGATCCGGGAGAGGTAACATTCACAGTCTGTCCGCTGGGGGCTGTATCTGCAGCTGTTGCATATACAATAGTACCGGCATGAGAAGCCGTATAGGTTTTGGCTCTCAGCTGGGCCCCGGTAATTCTTGGCGGGATAATCCCGTCAAATCTGGAAGTATTAGCGGGCTCACCTGCAACATCTAATGTTGCCAGAGGAGCTGTTACAGTTATTCCCACCCTGTTATTCACGGCATCTACACTAAATGTTGAGCCATCAACATTAAAGTGGCTGGTCCCCGTAGTGGCCGTACTGTTGAAAGAAAGCGTATTGGCTCCCTGTGTTACGGTTCTGTTGCCGGCAAGGGTCCCGTCACTGGTATAAATATTATTTGAATTATTAATTATTCTTTGCCATACGGAACCGTCAAAATAATAGTAACCTGTGGTTATAATATTAACCGTTTTCCCTGATGGGCTAGCATTAGAGGCATTTGTTACATAAATTAAAGTCCCGGTCTGGGCTGCTGTGTAAGCGGAAGATTTTTGATTAAGGTCCAAAAGCGTTAAACGTGGAGCGATAAGCCCTTCAGGTGTTCCTGCTGTTGTTCCTGTTGTCTTTGAAGTCACATCAAGCGTTGCCGCTGGTGAAGAATTGTTGATTCCCACCTGAGCTTTTGGAAGAAAAATTCCTTCCAAAAAAACCAGCAAAATAAATTTTTTGTTCATCCTTTGAAGATTTTATTTGATATCGCAAAATTACAAACATAAAAAGTCTGCAACAAAAAAACAATCAAATAAACAACTGAAAAACAATAAGTTACAAATTTATTTTATTTAAAATTTAAACCTTTAAAGATTAATAAATTAAAAATATACAAAGCAATATTAAAAACACAAATCGAATTAATATAATTCGAAAATATCATAGGATATTATACAAATTATCTGATCTTGACTAAAACAGGATTTTTTTATACAAAAAAAATCATTTATTAAAATTTATTCTATAAATAAACATTTAAAAAATGAAAAAACAGACTATTTTTTTATCTCAGATAGGAGAAATACAATATATTATATTTAATATTTAGAAAATTTTGGATATTTTTTCATCTATGAAAACAAAACGGACCATCCGGGGACAGTCTGATCAATAATAAAAAAGTGACCAACATATTGATCACTTTAGTAGTATATTTTAACGTATATCTCTGTTTCAGAGAAATTAATTACACAAAATTTTGAAACCGTTTATGAAAATCCTTCTATCCGATGTGTGTCCCCGGCGGAAGTACCGCGCCTTTTTTCACCACTACAATACCGTCCTGAACAGAGTGAGTTCCATAGTCTCCATCAGGAATATGTTTCCCACCGATGATTTTAACATTATCTCCGATATAGCAGTTTTTATCCAGAATGGCTTTTTCAATGTAACAGTATTTACCGATTCCCATATTTGGACGGCCGCTTCTGTCATTCAGTACAATTTCTGTGGTATTCTGATAGAAATCTGCTCCCATCACATAGGAATTTACGATGGTACTTCCTTTGTCAATTCTTGTTCTGTTTCCAATCACGGAGTTTTCAATTTTATCAGCCATGATGATGCATCCGTCTCCGAAAACGGCTTTGCTTACATAAGAACCATTGATCTTGGATGGCGGAAGCATTCTCGCTCTGGTGTAAATAGGCGATGAACCGAAAAGATTAAACTGAGGGAGATCCTGGCACAGATCCAGATTGGCTTCGTAGAAAGATTCAATCGTTCCGATATCCGTCCAATAGCCCTCGTACTGATAGCTCAATGTTTTATATTTCCCGATGGAGCTCGGGATAATATCTTTTCCAAAATCATCACCAGCTCCTTCTTCAAACATTTTTTTCAGAATATTCTTGGTGAATATGTAAATACCCATCGAAGCCAGATATTCTTTTCCTCTCCGCTTATTTTCTTCTGAAACCTCAGATTTTAAGCCATCCAGCATATCATAATCCGGCTTTTCATAGAAGGACGTAATATTACCGTCATCGTCTGATTTTAAGATTCCGAAACCAGTGGCATCTTTGGCAATTACGGGAATCGTCGCAATCGTCAGGTCACCTCCGTTATCAATGTGGAAATCCAGCATTTCCCTGAAATCCATCTGGTAAAGCTGGTCTCCGGAAAGGATCAGAATATAGTCATAATCATATTTTTCAAGATGTTTCATGGACTGACGCACAGCATCTGCTGTTCCCTGATACCAGCTGTCGTTTTCAACGTTCTGTTCCGCAGCCAGGATATCAACAAAACCTTTGCTGAAAATGTCAAAATGATATGAATTTTTGATATGGGAATTTAAAGATGCTGAATTAAACTGCGTTAATACCAGAATCTTATTCAATCCGGAGTTCAGGCAGTTTGAAATAGGAATATCCACCAGCCTGTATTTCCCCGCAATAGGAACTGCCGGTTTTGATCTGGAATAGGTTAATGGAAATAGCCTTGTTCCTCTGCCTCCTCCTAAAACTATGGAGATTACGTTTCGTTTCATAAATTATATTGCGTTTTTATTTAGTTCTACAGTTCTCCGGATATTTATGCATGTATATGCTGGCTATCCCTGCCGTTTTTAGTTATTATATAAAGCTATGTATTTTTCCGCAGATTTCTCCCATGCAAAATCAAAACTCATATTGGCATGAATCAGATTTTCCATTGCCCCTTTCTGATTATATACTGCCAGAGCCCTGTTCATCGCATGAACAACATCATCCACACCGGGATAGGTGAAATTCAGACCTGCTCCGCCTGTTGAAATATCTTCTACCGTATCTTTCAGCCCTCCGGTATATCGTACTACCGGAACTGTTCCATACCTCATGGAATACATCTGGTTTAATCCACAGGGCTCTACTCTAGACGGCATCAGCAGAAAATCTGCGGAAGCATAGATCTTATGGGAAAGATGTTCTTTATATCCAAGATCCAGAGCAAAATTGGTATAGGTATACTCGTATTCTTTAAGCTTATTTTCAATATAGGTATTTCCTGAACCTAAAATCATAATATTTAAAGCGCCATAACTCTGCTTAATACTTTTCCAGACCACATCCGGTAAAAGATCAGCTCCTTTTTCCGTAGCAAATCTTCCGATAAAAGCGAATAGCGGCAGTTCGGGTTTCAGGCCATATTCTTTGCAGAGCTTTTCTTTATTCTTTTTCTTTTGAACTGCTGCATTTTTGATATTGAAATTAAAATCCAGCATCGGATCTGTTTCCGGGTTCCATACTTCCGTGTCAATTCCGTTGATGATTCCGTATGCTTTTCCGAATTCTTCACGAACAAGGCTTTCCAGTCCTCTGAAACTGACAAAAAGCTCTTCAAGATATCCTTCAGAGACCGTTGTAAAGGCATTGGAACATTTAATCATGCTTGCCAATGGGTTCATAAAGCTATTCCAGTCCATCAGACCCCATTTATACGCATCGAAAGCCGGCATATAATTCGCCATATTCCAGCTCATCATTCCCTGATATTCACCATTATGTATGGTACCAATCGTTTTCACCCCTTTTAAAAATTTAAATTCAGGGCAATGCTCAATCATAAACGGAACGAGCCCTGTATGATAATCATGGCAGTGCAGAATATCCGGGCGGATCTCCATGGCAGACAGCCAATGAAGAATACCATGCTGAAAAGCCAGAAACTGGAAACTTTCATCCTGATACCCGTAAGGGTTTTCCCTATCCAGCAGTCCCGGAATTTTCACCATATACAGCTCAAATCCCAGCACATCTGTTTTTTCTCTCATGACCTGAACCTGCAGCATATTAGCTCCCTGATGAATAAATCCGTCAAAAACGACCTCAAACTCATGATCATAAACAAAGGATTTATTATACCAGGGCATTACGACTTTGGCATTGATTCCTTTTATTTTATTCTGATATTTGGGCAGGGCTCCCACAACATCAGCCAGGCCGCCAACTTTGGCTACCGGATAGCATTCTGTACTTAAATGATATATTACCATAGTTTTATTCCTTTCTTTATTTCAGGATGAGGTTATTCTTTTTTATGCTTAATTCTGTGCAGCTTGTATTTTTTATCTTTACGAAGTCTCAAAACAATTCCTGCCAAAGGAGGCAGCTTCACGGTTATGGATTTCGGGAATCTCATCCATTCTTCATATTTTTCATTGAGAATTTCTGCTTCTATGCCGCTTCCACCATACTTTTCATCATCCGAATTAAGAACGGTTTCCCAATGTGTCCCTGCATTCACGCCAATCCTGTATTCCATAATACGGGGAGTGAGGTTGAGGACAATCATCAGCACATCATCCCTTCTTTTTCCTTTTCTGAGATAAACGTATACTGAGTTTTCGAGATCATCTGCTTCTACCCATTCAAACCCGTTTTTATTAAACTGGTTTTCGTACAGTGAAGATTCTTTCTGATATAGATGGTTGAGGTTTTTCACCAGTTGCTGAAGACCTTTATGAACAGGATATTCCAACAGGTGCCAATCCAGGCTCCGTGTAAAATTCCATTCTCCCGTCTGCCCGAATTCATCGCCCATAAAAAGCAGTTTAGCCCCCGGATGAGTGTACATGTATACATACAAAGCACGAAGGTTGGCAAATTTCTGCCATTCATCACCCGGCATTTTATAGATGAGGCTTGCTTTTCCATGCACCACTTCATCATGGGACAAAGGCATCATATAATTTTCATTATACATATACATAGAAGCAAATGTCAGCTTATGGTGATGGTATTTCCGATTAGCGGGATCTTCTTTGAAATAATCCAGGGTATCATGCATCCAGCCCATCATCCATTTCATTCCGAATCCTACTCCATCCTCATGAACCGGTTTTGTAAGCAGAGGAAAATCTGAGCTTTCCTCAGCAATCGTCATAATGTTATTTCCGAATTCTTTATAAACCGCTGTATTAAATTCCTGTAAAAAAGCTTTGGCCTCAAGGTTTACATTTCCGCCATATATATTAGGTTCCCACTCTCCTTCATTTCTTGAATAATCCAGGTGAAGCATAGAGGTTACGGCATCTACCCTGAGCCCGTCAGCATGATAACGGTCCAGCCAGAACATGGCATTGGAAATCAGGAAAGATTTCACTTCATTTCTTCCGTAATTAAAGATATGAGATTTCCAGTCGGGATGAAAACCTTTTCGCGGGTCTTCATGCTCATAAAGGTAAGTACCGTCAAAACGGTGAAGACCGTTGGCATCTCCGGGGAAATGAGAAGGAACCCAATCCAGGATAACCCCGATATTATTTTTGTGAAGCTTATCAATCAGGAACATCAGGTCCTGTGGAGAACCAAATCTTGAAGTTGCCGCGTAAAACCCCGTAATCTGGTATCCCCAGCTTGGATCATACGGGTATTCCATAACAGGCATGAATTCCACATGAGTGAAACCCATTTCTTTGATATAAGGAACCAGTTTTTCAGCAATATCACGGTAATTCAGAAAACGTTCCGGATTATTCCCTTCTCTGACCCACGAACCAAGATGAATTTCATAAACTGATAAAGGAGCTTCCAGACTGTTATTTTTTCCTCGATTTTCCATCCAGTGTTCATCATTCCATTCATACCATGTTGTTGAAACCAATGATGCCGCCTGAATATTCTGCTCCCAGCTCAACGCATAAGGATCACTCTTTTCCAGGATTTCACCTCTTGCCGTTTCAATAGCATATTTGTATAAAGTTCCCCAGCTAAGTCCGGTAATAAACCCTTCCCAGATCCCTGAACCATCCCAACGCGGGAATAAAATGTGATCTTTATGGTTCCAGTTATTGAAATTACCAATCACAGAAACTTTTTTGGCATTGGGAGCCCAGACCGAAAAATAAACTCCTTTTACTCCGCCTTTTTCCACCGAATGCGCTCCGAATTTATCATACAGCTTATAATGTCTTCCTTCCTTAAAAAGGTAGATATCATGATCAGTAAAAAGCGTATATGTTTTAACAGAGTTCATCAAGACCGGACTGTATTTAATTTTTCTTTGAAACTACAAAAATTCCCACCAACAACCGTTAATTATTAATCAAATAATTATTATGTTAATTTCTTCTTCGGCACTTCTACCAAATATATCACATTTTCTATTATTTTTTTTAAGGTTTTAAAACAATCTTTTTTATAAATTTAGCTGCCAATTTTATTAAACACGCATGATGAAGTTTGAACTTTATACTGACGAAACCGACGACAGAACGGTATACATTACAGGAAATTTCAACAACTGGAACCCCAAAGACCCAGACTATCAGCTCAAACAGCTTGATCCGAATACTTACAGCATAGAGATTGACAGCCGGCTCCTGCCGGATACCATAGAGTATAAATTCACCAAAGGAGGCTGGGAAAATGTAGAGCTTGATCAATACGGAAATATAACCCCCAACCGGAAAGTTGAAAAGTCGGCAGGAAAAGCTTCCGATACTATAGAAAAATGGAGGTTCAACTGGGGTCCATTTAAAAAAGAATTTTTCCCCATTGCCGAAGTAATCTCCGAGAAATTTTATATTCCGCAGCTTGACCGATACCGTAAAGTATGGGCCCTTTTACCTTATGATTATTATATTTCTGATAAAAGCTATCCTGTGCTTTACCTTCAGGATGCTCAAAACTTATTCAATGAAGGAAGCGGTTACGGAAACTGGGAAATAGACAAGAAACTCTCAATCCTTGCAGAATACGGCCGGGGCGATGTTATTATTATTGCCATTGAACACGGAAGTGAAGACCGCATTAAGGAATACATTTTTGATAATGACAATATAGCCAACGGATCGGAAGGCAAAAAATACATCCGTTTTATCACTGACACCTTAAAACCTTTTGTAGACGGAAACTACCGGACAAAAAAAGACCGTGAGAATACCGGAATAGGCGGCAGTTCGCTGGGCGCCCTGATAAGCATCTACAGCGGCTTCCTTTATCCTGAGGTTTATTCTAAACTGCTGATCTTCTCTCCTTCGCTTTGGGTTGAGCCCAACAACAATTTCCCGATGATGAATTTCAGGGTGCCTTTCAGAACAAAGATCTATCTGTACGGAGGCGGACAGGAAGGCTCGAAAATGGTCAAGAGGATTCATATTTTTGAAGAATATCTGAAAAGATGGGAAAAGAAGAATCTTTTCGATTTTGAATTCAGAACCAGCGTAAATCCGGAAGGTACTCACAATGAGTTTTACTGGTCCCAGGAATTTCCCAGAGCTATTGAATGGCTGTTCTACGATAACAAAGAAAATCCTGCTGAGGTAAAACCGCAGCAACAAAGCATTAAAAATTAAACTTATGAAACTGATCAATAAAAAAAATAAAAGTTACTCCCAGATTTTCCAGCTATTTACTGAAGAAGAATGGACAAAATCAAGTAAAAATTACAATAAAAATATCGCTTCCCTTTTTTCCGGAAAAAAAAATGAGGTTTTCGTGAATGCCAATGAAGAAAGTATCATCTATTTCATTGGATTAGGCAAGTCTGATATACAGAACTTTGAGATCCAGCAGACTGCCGTTAAGTTTTCCCAGACCCGGAAAGAAAAACTTCAGGCTGCCCCCACTCTGGTTCTGGCTGATTTTCTGAATGAAAAACAATTTGAGGAATTCATTAAAGGTCTTCTTATGGGAACATACAGCTATCCATTTGATAAAAGTCATCCTTTCTGGAATACAAAATTTGAAATCCATTTTGAAAACCTGAGTCAGAAAAAACTGGATACTATAGGTACAAAAGCAGAAGCTTTAACCGCAGGACAGACTGCCTGCCAGGAATGGCTTAACAAACCTGCCAATCTTAAAAATCCGGTTATTTTAAGCTCATACCTTAAAGCGCTTGCCAAAAAATATGATTTAAAATATACGGCATTCAACAGGAAAAAATGTGAGGAATCAGGACTAAACGCTTATCTTTCAGTAAACCAGGGAAGCGCTTATGATGCAGCTTTTACTATTCTGGAATACAAAACCTCTGTTAAAAATGCCAAAACAATCGGACTGGTGGGAAAATGTGTGGTTTTCGATACTGGTGGCGTTTCTTTAAAAAATCCCGACAATATGCATTACATGAAGTCTGATATGGGCGGTGCAACAGCAGTTATCGGAGCGCTGATCTATGCCGCAGAAATGAAACTTCCCGTTAATATCATTGCTATTCTTCCAATCACTGACAATGCCATTTCTGAGAAAGCATTTCTTCCGAGTGATGTGATTACAGCCTACAACGGAAAAACTATTGAAGTATTGAATACGGACGCAGAGGGCAGAATGATCCTGGCAGACTCTCTTTCCTATCTTGCTAAAAACTATAAGACAGAACTTCTGATTGACCTTGCCACCCTGACAGGAAGCTCTGTAAGAATGTTCGGAGATACCTGCGGCGCCTTGTTCTCAAATAATGAGGAACTTAAAAATCTGCTGATCAGAACCGGAGACAAAACCAATCAGAGACTCTGGAACCTTCCATTATGGGATATCTGGAAAGATGACATTCAGTCCGATGTTGCTGATCTGAAAAACATTTCAATGAAACCGTTCGGAGACTGCATCATAGCAGCCAAGTTTTTGGAACAGTTTATTGAAAACCATCCTAAATGGGCCCATCTTGATATTGCCGGTGTGGCTTTCGGAAATACCGGATATGCAAAGGAAAAGGCAGCAACAGGCTTTGGAGTACAATTATTGGCCGATTTAATTGAAAATTATCACTAAAAATTAGTTTATTACAAAATTTCTCTGTATAATTGATTAGTAATTTTCAAAAACGCAGTTTATTTTGAT
This sequence comes from Chryseobacterium indologenes, assembly GCF_001295265.1. Lineage (GTDB taxonomy): Bacteria > Bacteroidota > Bacteroidia > Flavobacteriales > Weeksellaceae > Chryseobacterium > Chryseobacterium indologenes_A. The sequence continues at coordinate 132,311 of NZ_LJOD01000008.1, forward strand.
TTTTAACATTAATTAATCAATAAAAAATTGCTTTTATTTTTGAATATTTACTAAATTCTAAAAAATATTGTATGGAGGAGAAATTTATAGTATGTATTTCGTGCTATTACAAGGGCTATGATTTCATGGATGAAATGAAGACGCTCGGTAATAAAATCATCCTGGTAACTTCAGAGAATCTCAAAGAAAAAAACTGGCCCTGGCATGCCATTGATGAGGTCTTTTATATGGCCGAAGAAAGGCCTTCGGTTTGGAATATGGAACACCTTGTTCAGGGATTTTCCCATCTGATGAAAACCAGAAAAATTGATGCCGTTGTTGCATTGGATGATTACGATGTAGAGAAAGCAGCACTTATCAGGGAAACCTTTCGTATTCCCGGGATGGGACAGACCACACACCGTTATTTCAGAGATAAACTGGCTATGCGGCAGAAAGCTAAAGACTCAGGGATTAACGTTCCGGAATTTACAGCAGTCTTTAATAACGATGAAGTAAACCGCTTTACAGAAAGAGTTTCTGCTCCCTGGGTTCTAAAACCAAGATCAGAAGCTTCAGCTTCAGGAATAAAAAAAATCACTTCTAAAGACCAGCTTTGGGAGGCCCTGGAAACCCTGGGAGAAGAGCGGCACATGTTCTTACTTGAAAGTTTTAAACCGGGAGATGTTTACCATGTTGACAGCCTTACGTTCAACAGGGAGATTGTATTTACCTCGGCATCCAGATATCTGGCTCCGCCCATGCAGGTTTCCCATGAAGGAGGTGTATTCAGATCGAAGACATTAGGAAGATACTCTGATGAATTTAAAGCCCTGGAAGAAGTTAATGCAAAAGTACTCTCAAGTTTCGGGCTGCTTAACGGAGCCACCCATACAGAATTCATACGAGGAAAAGAAGATGGTAAATGGTACTTTCTGGAAACATCATCCAGAGTTGGAGGGGCACACATTCCCGACCTGGTAGAAGCTTCGAGCAGCATTAATATCTGGCGCGAATGGGCTAAGATTGAAGATGCTTTATTACGTGGAAAAAACTATGAAGCGCCTAAACCCACAGGATATTATTCAGGACTGATCGTTGCTCTAATCAAAGATAAGCATCCGGATTACAAGGCTTTTGAATGTGAAGAGGCTGTAAAATTCCTTCCGATAGACTACCATGCAGGAATTGTCTATAAATCTACCGATCCTGACATTATCCAGGAAAGACTGGATAATGCCGCAGAAAAAATACAGACGGAAATGCTGAATATCCTTCCTCCCAAAAGCAAACTGACTTCATAATCAGAAAAATAGGAATATTGAAAGGAAAATTCCTCTACCAAACTGAGAAATCTGAACAGATTAAATTCATAGGACCGAAATATTAAAACCAGATAAAAAATGCCTCATATAGAACACACAGATTACTATTCAAACATATTAGGAACAAGCCTTAAAGTAGAAGTCACAGGGCATCACGGTTATCCCATTATTATGTTTCCGACTTCACAGGGACTGTATACTCAAAATCATGATTTTCACCTTAACAGCAGCATCAACTGGTTTATAGAACAGGGAAAAGTGAAGCTTTATAACATCCAGACGATAGACAGCTGGAGTTTTTATGACGAAAAAATTTCGCCACAGCAAAGGATAAAGAATTATGAATTATATGTACAATTCCTGATTAAAGAGTTTATCCCATATATCCAGAAGCTCCACAAAGTACATCGTGTAGCTATTGCCGGAGCAAGTTTCGGAGGCTATCATGCGGCTAATTTTGCGTTCAGGTTTCCAGATGTTGTCTCCCATCTGTTCTGTCTGTCGGGAGCTTTCAGCATAAGAAATTTCATGGACGGGTATTCGGATGACCTTGTTTATTTTAACTGTCCGAGAGAATTTGTACGAAATGATGAAGCCTGGAAATACAAACATATGCATATTGTGCTCAGCACTTCCGATCAGGATATATGCAGGGATAAGAATATTGAAATGGCTGAAATCCTACGCTTAAAAGGAATTGATTTCTGGTATGACGAGAGAAAATGGATTAATCATGACTGGCCCCTTTGGAGAATGGTTTTTCCAACATTTATAGGAGCCTATTTTTCTTAAAAAACGTACATTAGTGAGAACGATAATTTATTATTCAATACACATCAATTAAAAACAAAAATTATGGCAAAAAAAGTGGGAATTCTATTCGGTATGGAAGATACATTTCCTTGGGCGTTTATCGACAAGGTTAATGAACTTGGTGGTGGAGAAATCATTGCCGAGCCGGTAAATATCGACAAGCTGGAGCAGGGTGCTGATTATGGCTATGCAGTAATCATCGACAGAATTTCGCAAAATGTTCCCTTTTACAGAGCTTATCTGAAAAATGCAGCACTTAACGGAACTTATGTCATCAATAATCCGTTCTGGTGGAGCGCTGATGAAAAATTTTTCAACAATGCGCTGATGACCAAGCTAGGCATTCCACTTCCTAAAACAGTACTGCTTCCTTCGCATGAAAGACCTACAGACACTTCTGAAACTTCATTCAGAAATCTGAAATTCCCCCATGACTGGGAATACATTTTCAATTATGTAGGATTTCCTGCTTATATGAAGCCTCACGATGGCGGAGGATGGAAAAATGTTTACCGGGTGGAAAATCCGGATGACCTCTGGAATAAATTAAGCGAAACAGAGCAACTGGTGATGATGGTACAGGAGGAAATTATATTCGATGACTATTACAGGGTGTACTGTCTTGGCAAAAAGTATGTTCATATCATGCCTTACGAACCGCGCAATCCTCACCATTTAAGATATGCAACCACTCACCAGACTCAGGGTGAAGAACTGGAAAAACTATTAAAAACAATCCATGATTACACCATTAAGATGAATGAAGCTCTCGGGTATGATTTCAATACCGTAGAATTTGCGGTAAGAGACGGGATACCTTATGCCATTGATTTCTGCAACCCGGCTCCAGATGCGGACAGAAACTCAGTTGGCGAAGACAACTTTGCATGGATCGTAGAGCATGCCGCCAAACTGGCTATAGAAAAAGCGAAAGAGTACGTTCCCGGAAAGCCTAATATCTCCTGGGGAACTTTTGTAAAAGACTCTGTACAATAAAGAACTGAAAAACAAAAAACACGGAAAAAAATGCATCAATTTACTATCGGAATCGAAGAAGAATATCAGATCATTGATGTTGAAAGCAGAGACTTAATATCTCATGTTTCCAAGATCATTGAAGGCGGAAAGGCCGTTTTAAGCGAGAATTTAAAGCATGAAATGCACGAATCCATGATTGAGATGGAAACCGGCATCTGCCAGAATATCCAGGAAGCCAGAGCAGAGCTCACCAACCTTAGAAGACATCTGATTAATACAGCCCATGAACAGGGCCTTAGAGTTTCAGGAGGAGGAACACATCCTTTCTCTCACTGGTCTGCCAATAATATCACACAAGGAGAAAGATATATCAAAATTGTGGATGACATGGGAGATGTTGCCCGTGAGAACCTTATTTTCGGACTTCACGTGCACATCGGAATTCCGAACCGTGAAGAAGGAGTAAGAATTCAGAATGTTATGCGCTACTTTCTGCCCCATGTCTATGCACTTTCTACCAATTCACCGTTCTGGATAGGCAGATATACAGGATTCAAATCCTACAGGCAGGAAATTTTTGTTAAATTCCCGAGAACCGGTATTCCAAGCTATTTCAATTCTCTTGCTGAGTTTGACAGTTATGTTGATCTGCTTGTAAAAACCGGAACTATTGACAATGCTAAAAAGATATGGTGGGATCTCCGGGTACATCCGTTCTACCCTACCATTGAGTTCAGGATTTGCGATATGCCTTTAAGAATTGATGAAACCGTGTGCCTGGCTGCCATTATGCAGTGTCTGGTAGCTAAAATCTATAAACTTCACCAACAGAATCTGAGTTTCAGAAGTTACCGCAGATTACTATTAAATGAAAATAAATGGCGGGCCTCCAAAAGCGGCATAGAAGCACACCTTATTGATTTCGGGAAAGAAGAATCCGTTCCATACCCTCACCTGTTGAAAGAACTTCTCGAATTCATTGATGATGTAGTGGATGATCTTGGATGCCGGGAAGAAGTAGAATATGCATGGAAGATTATTGAAAACGGAACCGGTGCAGACCGCCAGCTTCAGATCTACAAAGAGACAGGAGACCTTACCAAAGTAGTTGATTATATGATCTCTGAAACTGAGTATGGCATAACACATGGCGAAACAGCTTCATAATATTTTTGGTAACTTTGCAAAAAATATGAAGTAGTATGAAAGATATCCGAATTGCTCTGCTGGACATGAACAATAATCATGCGAATCAGGGATTCAGGAATATTAAAGAGATTTCTGAAGCTTTTCAGCAGAATTCTGAAGAAAACGTAGTGATTCAGACCTTTGATGTAAGGTTTAAAAATGAAATGCCGGACATTAATGACTTTGACATTTATATTTCTTCGGGAGGACCTGGAAACCCGCACCGTGAAGGTATGGAATGGGAAGATAAATTTGCAGGCTTCCTGGATTCTGTTTTTGAGCACAACCGATATAACGAGGATAAAAAATATGTTTTCCTGATCTGCCATTCTTTTCAGTTAGCCAGCATCCACTGGAAACTGGGGAACATCTGTAAAAGAAAATCCTATTCCTTCGGAGTGATGCCGGTTCATAAAACAGAAGAAGGAAAAGAGGAATTTTTATTCAAAAATCTTCCGGATCCTTTCTACGCCGTAGATTCAAGAGCATATCAGTTTATTGAGCCGGATCTGGAACGTTTTGAAGAACTTGGAATGAAAATCACTGCGATTGAAAAATTCCGCCCGCATATTAACCTGGAAAGAGCAGTAATGGCCGTTCGCTTTTCTGAAGAAATATTCGGAACCCAATTCCACCCGGAAGCAGATCCGCAGGGAATGGTTGAAAACCTGAAAGATGAAAAGAACAAAACAGCCATGATTGAAAACTTCGGAATGGAGAAATACCTCGAAACTATGGACAGAATTGATGATGAAGACAAAATTGTTCTGACCAGAAGCCAGATTCTTCCGAGATTTCTTCAGTTTGCAAAAAAAAACATTCGGAAAGGTTGTGAAGTTTTAGCTTAAAAAGTAAATCACAAAAGTTCTTTTTAACACGAATACTTAAGTTAGTCTATTATGTATAGACATTTAAATCGTAGTTTGAATGTAGAAAGCTTTTGTCTCTTTTGTGGTTAAAATTCTTTCAGGAGACCTGAAATTTTATAATCCAATTAACATTTAATCAATACCAAATCGGGCAAAGAACTGCTCGATTTTTTAAATCAAAATCACAAAGGAAAAATATGATCCCAAAATACAGAAAACAGTTCAATCAGGAATTTTCACAGGAAAAATATAGCCAGCTTAAAGAATCTCTGGCACAGAAAGGAGGTATAACTCCAACATTCAGGGTTTCGGAAAGCCCCATCTTCCTGACCAGAGAGTTTAAAAATAAGCTTATTGATGCTACGGAAAGTATCATAGATCAGATTAAAGGCCTGCCCTCAGATCTGCTTCAAAAAGCCGTCCCTGAAAACTGTTATGTTCCGAATGACACGGATAAACCTCATTTCTTTACGATTGATTTTGGAGTATGCAGACATGAAAACGGAGAAATAGAGCCCCAGCTGATTGAATTACAGGCTTTCCCGTCATTATATGCTTTTCAGAAAGTTTTTGAAGAGACATTCTGCGATATCTATCCTTTTCTTAATGAGATTAAAAACAAAATGCCTGACCATGAATTCAGAAATCATCTGAAGGAAATTATTGTCGGCAGTGAAAGCCCAGAAAATGTTATTCTCCTGGAAATATTTCCTGAAAAACAAAAAACAGCTATTGATTTTGCCCTTACAGAAAAATTATTAGGCATAAAAACAGTCTGCCTAACCCAGGTTAAAAAGGAAGGCAAAAAACTGTTTTATGAGAAAGATGGCCGGAAAACAGAGATTAAAAGAATTTATAACCGTGTTATCTTTGATGAGCTGGACAGGATTCCGAATCTGGTTACTGAATTTGATTTCCGTGAAGAGGTGGATGTAAAATGGATCACTCATCCTAACTGGTTTTTTAAGATCTCTAAATTCCTTCTTCCACTGCTTAACCATCAGTATGTTCCGAAAAGTTATTTTCTGCATGAATTTCCGGAACATGAAAGTCTTGAGAATTTTGTACTGAAACCTTTGTTTTCATTTGCCGGAAGTGGCGTTAATTTAAACCCGACCAAAGAAATTACTGATGCCATTGAAGACAAAGAAAATTATATTCTCCAGAGAAAAGTAAGTTATGAACCGGTATTTGAAGACATCAACGGAGATTTTTCAAAAGCAGAAATCAGACTTCTTTACGTATGGCATGAAAACGACGACCGCCCCGTTTTACTGGAAAACCTGGGAAGGATGACCAAAGCCGCCATGGTTAATGTAGATTTCAATAAAAAAGATGCGATCTGGATCGGAAGCTCCAACGCCTTTTTTGGAGAAGAATAACCTGTAAAAACTTATAAAATAAAAAATAAATGAAGCTTAAAGATGTTGATGAAATGATTTTTCAGCCGCTCAGACTGAAAATTTCAGATGCAGAAGAAGACGCTGAATGTAAGGAGTATTCCGGAATGAACTTTACTTTAAATCAGCTGAATATAAAATTCCGTACCGCTAAAATTACTCCGACAAAAACCGGACAATTTGTAACGCTCTGGAAAAGAAATGAACAAAAGGAAACAATCCCATTCAAATCCAGCGACCGCTTTGATTTTTACCTGGTTTCCACTTCTAAGGAAAACAATGCCGGGATTTTTGTTTTTTCAAAAGAAATCCTTGCGAAAAAAGGGATATTAACTCACGTAGGAAAGGAAGGAAAGAGAGGATTCCGGATATACCCAACCTGGGATAAAACGGAGAATAAACAGGCTTCAGCCACTCAAAAATGGCAGGCAGAATACTTTCTTGACCTTTCTGAAAATAAAGTCTCCTGGCATCAGAAAGCAAAGCAGCTGTTTGGTTTGGAATAATATTGTAATTTTTTTAAACGCAAAGTTGAATTTTGCAGATGATATTCCAAGAGAGCAAAAAGTAACTTCCAACTTTCCTCTTCCCATTTCAAGCAATAAAAAACGCCCGGAATTTCCGGGCGTTTTTTTATATTATCCATTTTTATCGTCTTCCAGCAGTTCTCTTGCCTGGTACTCCTGAACAAGATCAATGGCGTTGGAGATTACATCACTGAGGGCTGTGATGAAGGTTCCTTCTTCAGCCATTCCCATTGCATGCTTTAAAGCTTCAATCTCTTTAGGAATAATCTCGTAGCTTACATCTCTTCCGGCTTCGTTGATTCCGTCTATAATCAGACCGTTGATTTCATCTTCGGTTCTGCCTCTCAAATGTTTTTCATTCCGGATAATAATGTAATCAAACATTCTTCCGGCAATCTTTCCGCATTCTTTAATATCATGATCCCTTCGGTCTCCTACTCCGGAAATAATCCCTATTTTCTTGGTCGCTTCTATATTTTTTAGATAATCTTCAATGGCTTCATACCCTGCCGGATTATGGGCGAAGTCAATCAGAACTTTAAAGCTTTTGAACTTAAAAATATTCAGCCTTCCCGGTGTAAGCTGTGCACTTGGAATAAAAGTTCTTAAAGAGTTGGAAATATCTTCAATTCCGAAGCCGTACAGATAGCTTGCAAGACTGGCAGCCAGAACGTTTTCAATCATAAATCTGGCCTTTCCTTCCATTGTAATCGGGAAATCTTTGGCTTTTCCTATCCTGATTTTCCAGTCTCCTTTTTTAATGGTAACAAAACCTTCTTCATAAACACAGGTAATTTTCCCTTCTTTTGCAAACTTTACAATATGGGGATTATTTTCGTCCATACTGAAAATAGCTACATTACTGTCCAGATCATTTACAATCTTCATAGAATAGGCATTATCTGCATTCAACACACTCCATCCTGCTTTCTTTACACTGTCCAGCACTACCCTTTTTACCTTGGTAAGATCCTTCAGGTTGTGTATATCATTCATTCCGAGATGATCCTCCTCAATATTGGTCAGAACTCCTATATCGCATTGTGAAAAACCTAACCCTGAACGCAGGATTCCTCCCCTCGCTGTTTCCAGGACCGCAAACTCTACAGTAGGATCTTTCAGTACGAATTCTGCCGAAAGCGGACCTGTGGTATCTCCTTTTGAAAGCATGGTATTTTGAATGTAAATACCGTCTGAAGTAGTAAATCCTACTCTATATCCGTTGCTTTTAACAATATGGGAGATCAATCTTGTTGTAGTAGTTTTTCCGTTGGTCCCGGTTACTGCAATAATTGGAATAGTAAACGGTTTTCCCGGAGGATAAAGCATATCCACCACCGGAGCAGCAACGTTTCTTGGCAGTCCTTCGCTTGGTGCCAGGTGCATTCTGAATCCCGGAGCAGCATTAACCTCTATAATTGCTCCTCCGCTTTCCTTTAACGGCTGGGTTAAGTTTTCTGCCATAATATCAATTCCGCAGACATCCAGACCTATAATTTTAGAGATCCTTTCTGCCATGGTAATGTTTTCCGGATGTACCATATCGGTAACATCAATAGAAGTTCCTCCCGTAGAAAGATTAGCGGTAGATTTCAGATAAACCACCTCTCCTTTCTGAGGCACTGTTTCAAGGGTATACTGAAGTTTTTCGAGAAGCTCCAGAGTATCTTTATCAACTTCTATTTCGGTCAGAACATTTTCATGTCCGTAACCTCTTCTCGGATCTTTATTTTCTTTATCAATCAGCTCCTGCAAATTCAGCTCTCCGTCTCCTACTACGTGGGCAGGAACTCTTCTTGCTGCAGCAACCATTTTATTATTAATCACCAGAACCCTGAAATCGTATCCTGTGATGTACTTTTCTACAATGACTTTTCTGGAATATTTCTGAGCATGCTCCAATCCTGTTTTTGCCGCTTCCCAATCATTCACATTAATAGAAGAACCTTTTCCATGGTTCCCGTCCAGTGGCTTTAAAACGATTGGATATCCTATTTTACGGATAACAGTATTCAGGCCTTCTTCATCCACAACCAGATCTCCTATCGGTACAGGAATGGCGGCATCATGAAGCATTTTTTTCGTCAGTTCCTTATTGCAGGCAATATCTACTGCAATAGAGCTCGTTTTTCCGGTAATGGTGGCCTGAAAACGCTGCTGATTCACTCCATAGCCCAGCTGTACCAAAGAATTGGTTCCCAATCTGATCCATGGAATTCTTCTGGAAACGGCTTCCTCCACAATACTTCCTGTTGAAGGACCTAAACGTACACGTTCCCTGATCTCTTTAAGCCTGTGAATACAGGCATTCATATCATATTCTCCGCCATCAATCAAGGCCTGTGCTATCTTTACTGCTTCTTCAGCGGCGTAAATTCCAGCATTTTCTTCTATATAATTAAAAACGACGTTATATACGCCCGGAGTTTTTGTTTCTCGGGTTCTTCCGAAACCTACATCCATTCCTGCCAGGGTCTGAATCTCTAAAGCAATATGTTCAATAACATGCCCCATCCAGGTTCCTGTTTCTACCCTGTGGAAAAAGCCTCCTTCTACACCTTCCGAACACCTGTGGGTAATTAGTGACGGGATGAGTTTTTCAATTCTTTCCCTGAATCCTTCGATCTTATTGGTAGGGTAATTTTCCATTTCTTCCAGATCCAATCTCATCTGTATCAGCTTCTTTCTTCTGATACTCCAGATATTCGGGCCCCGAAGTGCCTGTATCTTCTCAATTTTCATAGTCTATTTGTATTTTTTAACGTTAACAATAACTCCTTCAAAAATCAAAGATAATGTAAAACCCTAAATGAAACTATACCACGTTTAAAGATTTCTCAAAAAAGCATTAAAAATTATTAACAATCCTAAAACCCTAAAAATCAATTTAAATATGGCATGAATTTCGCCAAATGTGAATTATTTTTTAAATTTGTACCCTATGATGAAACCTGTTGGAAAATTAATAGTTATCGGAGGTGCTGTAAACAAAGGAAGTTTTGCGGAGACCGATTACGATCAAAATATCGAAAAAAATCTTAATTTCTTTGAAAGAGGAATTTTAAGAAAAATCATAAACGAATCAAAACACAAGGAAGATTCTGTAATTGAGATTGTTACAACAGCCTCTCAAATTCCGCAGATTGTGGGAACAGAGTATAAAAAGGCATTTGAATTTCTTGGTGCCAAAAATGTGAATGTTCTTGATATTCACAACCGCGAGGAAGCCAACTCTGATGCAATGGTAGCAAGAGCCAATGCCGCTGATGTTATGATGTTTACAGGCGGAGATCAGCTGAGACTCACTTCTATCCTTGGTGGTACAAGATTTCACGATACGATTTTACTGAAATACCAGGAGCAGGATTTTATCTATTCCGGAACTTCTGCCGGAGCTGCTGCGGCCTCTGAAAATATGATCTATCAGGGAAGCAGCTCTGAAGCCCTTCTGAAAGGAGAAATCAAAACAACTCAGGGATTAGGTTTGATTGATAATGTAATCATTGATACTCACTTTGTACAACGGGGCAGAATAGGCCGTCTTTTCCAGGCAGTAGTCAACAACCCGAGAACACTGGGAATCGGATTGGGAGAAGACACCGGGCTTTTCATTCATAATGATGTGATGACTGCTGTGGGTTCCGGTCTTGTAATTTTAGTGGACGGAAGGTTTATTAAAGACACCAATCTTACCAATATCAATCTTGGAGAACCTATTTCCATTGATAACCTGACTGTTCACGTTATGTCTATGAATGATCATTACGATCTTACGACCAAAACGCTTACCATCGAGAATTCGCAGTTCAACCCGATTCCGCAGGACAAATAATAAATAATAGCTGATGAGCAGTAAGTAATGGTTTTTAAAATTTAAACATTACCTTCGTTCTGAATATCATTTATTAATAATCAACGATCATTTATATTTTTATGAAAGTCATTATCCACGGTGGTTTTTTCTCTGAAAGCGATCAGAGCCATGAAGTAAAAACGGCAAAGCAGAATTCTCTGCAATCTATTGCTCAAAAAGCTTTTGAATATCTTCAGGATCATTCTGCTTTTGACACAGCAGCCTATGCTGTTTCTCTCCTGGAAGATGATCCGTTATATAACGCAGGTATCGGTTCTCAGATCCAGAGCGATGGGGTCATCCGAATGAGTGCGGCTATTATGAACGGTGAAACCCAGAAATTAAGCGGTGTCATCAACATCCAGGATGTAAAAAACCCGATATTTGTTGCAAAGGAACTTATAAAGGAAGATGACAGGGTATTAGGCGGAAACGGAGCTAAAGTTTATGCTTCAGAGCATGGTTTTGAGAATTTTTCCACGGAAATTCCCCAACGCAGAAAAGAGTATGAAGCGAAGCTGGGATCAGCAGGAAAAGGAACTGTTGGCTGCGTTGTCCTTGATAAAGAGGGAAAGCTTGCTGTTGCAACCTCCACGGGAGGAAAAGGTTTTGAAATTCCGGGAAGAATCTCTGACTCTGCCACTGTGGCAGGAAATTATGCCAACGCATTCTGCGCTGTAAGCTGTACAGGCGTTGGAGAAGATATTGTAAGCAATGCCACTGCCGCCAAAATTGTTACAAGAGTTACTGACGGAATGAGTCTGGAAAAAGCGTTTCAAAAAACTTTTGAAGAACTGAAAACTATCGACGGATTTGCAGGTGCCATTGCTATTGATAAAGACGGAAATCTCTATCATCAGGACTCATACCCTACTATGGTTTTCGCCAGCTTTGATGGGGAAAAATTTGAAGTCTTTCAATAATTTTAACATTATTTTATAATTTCATTTATTTTTTTGGCACGTATTTTACATGATTACTAATAACAAATTTTAATAGTTTAACAACCTTAAAAAAATAGAAATCATGGGAAATAAAACAAAAGGCTTATTGGCTTTACTAGGAATTGGGGCTTTAGCATACTGGAAATATAAAAACTCTACGCCAGAAGAGCAACAGGCTGTAAAGGATAAGATTAATAATGCTAAAGACAATCTCAACAAATGGGGAAATGATCTTAAGAATAAGGCAAATGACGTAGCATCCCAGGTACAGAGCAAAGTAGAGGAAGCTAAAACAAAAGCCGAAGATTCTTTAAGCTAAAGGCAAAATTAGTTTTTTTAACATTCATATATAGAAAAAGTCACTGTAATTATATTACGGTGACTTTTTTAATTGTGCTTTGAGATATAGAAACCTTAGGTTTAATAATCGTAAGCGTTAAAACTATAAGATTATTTTACCCGGTAACTCATGTTTTAACAGCTATTATTTTTTATCTGCTGCCAAAGCAAACACAATGGGTATTTTGTTTCCGAACTGAGGGATTCTCCATTTTCCTTTTTCAAATTCATCTACATGTCTGAAGCATGGGTATGGAGACCAATCGAATTCCTGGAAAGTTTTCAGCTCAATTCCGTTCTGGAGTAAACTTTGCAGAACTTCTGCCAGTGAATGGTTCCACATTACATATTCCTGCACAATATCTGCTGACTGATCTGCATAAGTTCCTTCATAGGTTTCTACGATAGGCTTTTCATTGAAATAGTTGTAGGCAACTTTGGTAAAATCATCATCAAACATCCATACTACAGGATGAAATTCTGCCATGATGAATTTTCCTCCCGGCTTCAGGAAATGACTGATTACCCCCGCCCATTTATCAAGGTCCGGAAGCCAGCCTATAGTGCCATAGCTGGTGTAAACAATATCAAATTTCTGATCAAGGACATTGGGTAGGTCATATACATCGGAACAGATAAATGTTGTATCAGTACCGCATTTCTGTGCCAGATCTTTTGCTGTTTCAATAGCTTTATCTGAAAGATCAATTCCGGTAACATTCGCCCCCATTCTGGAAAGCGAAATGGAATCCTGTCCGAAATGACACTGTAAATGCAGGATTGTTTTCCCTTGTACATCTCCAAGAAGATCCAGTTCTATAGAATTTAATGAACTTCTTCCTTTCAGGAATTCATCTACAAAGTAAAAATCCGACTTCAGATGAGGTTCTACTTTAGCATTCCATGATTTTTTATTGATTTCTAAATAATTTTCCATAATGGTTTGTTGTTTATTTCATGTTCCCCGGGAGTAACGGAAATCCATCTAAGAGGGCTGTCTCTGAATCATCTTTTATTTTATGACAGTCTGATCTTTTGGGATCTTTATTCACTTCTTTAATACACCTGTTACGATGTAAATAGTAAACAGCCCTGTAGTCTGCATCCGGATTCCCGGAATCTGTATTATTTTTAATTTGTATTTTCGCTTTGATAAGCTTTCGGTTTTTATAATAGAACTGATTATTATAAGTATAATCCGCTCCTGTCTTCTTCTCTATCTTTATATATTCCGGATGTTCGGGATTAAAGATCACGCTTACAGTTGAAACTATTTTATCCTCTCCTCCACTACTGATTCCGGAAACAATGCTGTCTTTTTTTAATCCGGTACCGGTATCGAGTAACTGAGTCTGACGGTCGGTTTCCTTGATGTAGGCTTCTCTATTCTTCCGGCTTGTGCAGGAAACAATAAAGCATAACATTAAAAGTAAGTGCAATAACTTCATATCTGATTAAGCAGCATTTTCTTCTGCTCCGTAAATTCTTCTTCACTAATCATGCCGCCTTCTTTTAACCTTTCCAATTGTTCCAGCAATTCAAAAAGCATAGGTTCATACGCGGGCACCTTCGGTCTGGACATGAAATCTCTTACTTTTTCACAGAATAATTCTGCTTCATATTTTCCTACACCATCTATCTCAACAATGTCATCTGCAACATGGATATCAATAGAGCCCAGCATAAATGAGGTCTCGTATTGTATGGAACTTATTTTATCGTAGGAAAAATCCTGTACTTTCAGACCGTACATAAATTCTTTATCTACAAAAATCAATCTACGGTCTGTTGCCGTTAAGATGATGTGATGATTGGTCGTTTTACTCCGTCCTTCAACAAGATAAACAATTTTTTCATCTGCTGAAAGAATGCTTGGAAGCGCACGTATCTCTTTTCTGGCAAAAAAGGTAGGATTGATATCCAGCTTTTCGAGCTCATCTTTTATTTCGTCTAATCTTGATCTGCTATCCATGGTTTTATTTTACAGCTAAATTACTATTTCTCCGCAAAAAATGATTTTATTATTATTAAAAAACTGTAATGAAAGCTATCTTTCTTTTACACCCCTGTCTAGAATCCTCTTTTTGCCGGACTATTCAGATGTATTTTGGTATTGGGCAGTTTCTTTCTCAGGCTTTCGGCTTCCGCAGAAGAAATTTTGTTTCCCGAAAGGAACAGCGTTTTCAGATGGATAAGTTTCTCAATTCCCGGCGGAAGACTTTCGATCTGGCAGTCCGAGAGATCAATGATTTCCAGATTTGAAGCGTTGTAGAGCCCGGTAAGGGCGGATGGGCTAATCTTGCATTTTGAAGCAAAGAAATATTTGAGGTTTTTCATTTTTTCCATACCCGAAGGAATATTCTGAATCGTGTTATTATTGTAATTTACCTTCACTAAATTCTCAATATCGTACAATGCGGAAGGAAATTCCTTAAAACTATTATGATCTAAGGTTATTTCTACAAGATTTTTAAGCTTAGAAAGGCTCACAGGAAGGGTTTTCAGTTGATTTATGGATAGATCCAGTCTTTTCAGGTTTTGTAAATCTCCTATTTCATCCGGCAGGCTCTGAAGCATGCTCTGGCTTACTGAAAGGGCTTCCAGTTTCTTTAAACTCCCTATGCTTTTGGGAATCACCAAAGGTCGGAAAATAAAATCCTTTTCGTCTACAATCGCTTTATCAATTGTTCTGCATGCAAGGTTCAGAGTTTTTAGATTTTTCATGTCTCCCAGGTTGGAAGGATATTCTTCCAGAAAAGGACAGAAAAAGCCAAGGCTTTCCAGATTTTTAACCCTGATAATCTGCTGGGGAAATTCTTTGATGAATATGGAATGAATAGTAATTTCATGCAGTTTATTCAGTCTGGAAAATGAATTCGGAAATTTGGTTACCCCCGTACTTCCGCTCATGCTGAACTTCTCGAGGTTTTCCAGACGATCTATATCTTTTGGTATTTCCGTAAATTCTCTTTCGCTGATAATACTCAGAACCCTCATTTTCTTCCAGTCAAGAATATGTTTGGGAAATTCTTTTAACTCATCTAACGACACTACTTCATTTTCTTTGGTAAGATCCTGCCGCTCGAAACGGTAGGTTTCCGAATATTGGGCACTGCACATCAAAGCAGCGCAGATAAAAATTACAGATACTATTTTTCTGTTCATGGTTTTTAATCTCTAAAATTATTCAACAGTCATCAGGTTACGGGGAATACATCATTTTGTAATTCCTGTTTAGCTGAACAGTTTTTCTTAATTAAAAAAGTATCTAAGAAAACGAACCAATTCCACAAACCCCATAATTAGGCAGACTATTTATATCTTTCTAAATTTCGTCTAAAAATAAGTAATTTTTATAATTTTCCAGACTGTTATTACTTCAGACATTGACATTCATTAAATTTTAAATACTTTTGTCATCATAGTATATCAAACTTCCTCTTATGATCTTTGTTGAAAATGAATTTTCTCCCTTAAAAAAAGTAGTTCTCGCCCAGTCTGAATTTGGTTTCCCCAAAGAACCCAGGCCGGAAGACCTGCGTTTCCTGAGTGAAGAAGCCATAAAAGAAAACCTTGAGAATAAAGGAAAAGATTATGCTGAGGCTTTTCCTGAACTTCAGAAACAATGGGAAAACGAAAGGGAAAATCTTAAAAAAACACTGGAAAAGTATGGTGTAGAAGTTCTTCGTCCCCGTAAATTATCTTCTACAGAAAAAGAAGCCGTGGGAACTGCAGGATATTCTAACTTTTTCGTCAGAGATCCCTTTTTTACGGTGGGAAATTTCGTTATTGAATCATCGCTTCGTTTTTTACACCGCAGAAATGAAGTTTTCCCGGTACGGGATCTCTTTTTTCAGGAAGTATACCCCGAAGAATGTGGTTATGTGGCAGTACCTCATCCTGAAATTGCTGATCCCGGAGATTCTACATTGGGGAAAGGTCCGTTTCTGGAAGGTGGAGATGTTCTTGTATTAGGCAAACAGGTCTTTGTAGGAAACTCCGGTCTCGCTTCCAATGAGCTGGGAATTCAATGGCTAAGAAAGCTTTTAAAACCACAGGGATATACTGTTGAACAGATCAGGCTTCATCCCGACATTCTGCATCTGGACTGTGCTCTCGGATTTGTAAGAGAAGGACTGATGATCGTATGCGAAGAAGCATTTTTAGATGGAATACCAGCTTCCCTGAAAGATTGGAAAAAAATACGCGTAACTTTAGATGAAGCCATGAATCTGGCCACCAACGGCCTTCCTGTATCACCTGATGTTTATATTACAGATCCTGCTTTCAAACACATCGGAGCCCAGATTGAACAGGAAAACATCAAAGTGGAATATATTGATTTTTCGATCAGCAGAAGCTTTGGAGGCTCTTTTCGTTGCAGTACACAACCTCTTTTAAGGCATTAAGAAATAAAATTTTGAATGTTTGCAATTTTATTTAAATGCGGATATCGGTATAAGGTAATGCTTTTTTCAATTCCTCAATATCAGTTTGGGATATTTTATTTCCCCACAGATAAAGGCTCTTCAGATTTCTGAGTTTTTCAATTCCTTTGGGAATGGTATTAATCTGGCATTCCGAAAGGTCCAGTGATTCAAGATTTTCCAAATCATAGATCTCTTTCAGATTATCCTGAGATATTTTATTTTTATCAAGACCTAATTTCTTCAGGTTTTTAAGCAGCTTAATTCCTGATGGAAGGCTTTCAAGCTTACAGCTGCCCATTTCCAGTATTTCTAAGCCAGTGAGAGTGTACAGTTCTTTAACAGATTCGGAATAAAGCGGGTTAGCTCCGATATTCAGGAATTTCAAATGCTTCATATTTCCTGCTCCGGAAGGAATTTTACTGATTCCACATTCGTATACATTCAGCTCTTCGAGATTGGGAATTGAATACAGTTTTTTTACATCGGAAGATATCTTATTTCCTGCCATCCCCAATATCTTCAGGGACTTCAGATTTTCTGTTACAAAAGGAATTTTTTCAATCAGGCAAAAATTAAGATTAAGCTCCTGAAGATTTTCCAGTCCAGAGATTGCTTTTGGGAGTACAGTAAACCGGTTCTGTTGAAGGTTCAGCTTGGTCAGATTCCTGAGAAAGCCAAAACGTTCAGGTAAATCAGTCAGGCTGTTGTAACCCAGATCCAGGTCTTTTAACGAAGTCAGACCTTCTATTTCATCAGGAAGGCTCTTCATCTGATTGCTGACCGCAATAAATTGTTCCAGACTCTTCAGGTTTCCTATGCTTTTGGGTAATATCAACGCCGGAAGGTTTGCAAAATTAGTATCCACCGATCTGAAATAGGATAAATCCAGTATTTTAAGATTTTCCAGATCTCCGAGATTTTCCGGCCAGTTTTTAAGCTTTTTATCTCCATATTTAAAATCCTGCAAATTTTTAAGTTTTAAAACTGGCTGTGGGAATTCACTTCCTCTAAGGCTGATATTTATTCTTTTTATATTTTGAAGATCTGCAAAACTTTCAGGAAAGGTGATATTTCCTCCATAGCTGATCAATTCAAAATCCTCAAGATTTTTAAAGTTCTTTATTTCCGCGGGAATTTCCCGGAAACTTTCATGAGCTCTTATCTTTAAGATTTTAAGATCTCTTTTTAAAATTTCTTTGGGAAAGTCTTTGATATTATTTAATGATATGCTCTTTTTTTCTGCATTATAAGCATAAGGATCCGAAGGTCCCGGAGGAAGGGAAACCTGGGCACTGACGGTAACCGCCAATGCCAGCCAGCCCAAATAAAGAACTTTCTTAATCATGAAATTTATTAGAGATTTAAAAATTCTTCTACGGAAACTGTTTTCTGTTCTCCCGCTTCAAGATTTTTAAAAGTCACTGTGCTATTTTTTATTTCTTCCTCACCCAGGAAAACAAGGTTTTTAATTCCTTTCTTTTCGGCATAGGTAAATTGTTTATTGAGTTTTGAATTCTCCGGATAGAGTTCTGCTGAAATTCCTTTTCCTCTCAGCTGCATAATCAGCTTTAAAGCTTCGGTTGTTTCTTCTCCTCCAAAATTGGCAAACAGGTATTCTATTGAGGAAGATGCTTCTTCAGGAAACAGATTAAGTTCCTCCATAACCAGATAAATTCTGTCCAGTCCGAAAGAAATTCCGATTCCCGGAATATTTTTAACACCAAAAACTTCTGTAAGGTTATCATATCTGCCGCCACCGCCGATAGATCCCATTGCTGCTTCATCTGCTTTTACTTCAAAAATAGCCCCGGTATAATAATCTAATCCTCTGGCAAGGGTAATATTGAATACGAGGTTCTGCATATCAACTCCCAGATTCAGTGATTGGGTAAGAACAAATTCCAATTCTTCCACTCCTTTTAATCCGATTTCGTTTCCTGCAAATTTTTCTTTCAGTTGAAGAAGGTTTTCCAGTGCATCATCAGACTGCTCAAATAAGAAATCCAGTTTGTCTATAGATTCCTGAGAAATTTCTCTTTCCAGTAATTCTTTAACAACTCCGTCTCTTCCGATTTTATCCAACTTATCTAAAGCCACAGTAAAATCAATCAGCTTATCTGTAATCCCTGCATATTCGGCTAATCCGGAAAGGATTTTTCTGTTGTTCATGTGAATCGTTACGGATACTCCCAGCTCTGCAAAAGACTTCAGATAAAGCTGAACGAGCTCTACTTCCTGTAACAGGCTTTTACTTCCTACCACATCAGCATCACATTGATAAAACTCTCTGAACCTTCCTTTTGCAGGTCTGTCTGCTCTCCAGACCGGTTGAATCTGGTAGCGTTTAAAAGGAAAAACAAGCTGTCCCTGATTCATAGCCACATATCGTGCGAAAGGAACTGTTAAATCATATCTCAAAGCTTTCTCTGAGATTTTCTTTGTTAATGCCTGATGATTTTCAACAGTAAGCTCATCTTCAGAAACTTTATCCAGATAATTTCCTGAATTTAATATTTTAAAGATCAAACGATCTCCCTCCTCTCCATACTTTCCGGTTAATGTTGAAAGATTTTCAAAACTTGGAGTTTCTAATGGCTGAAATCCAAACAATTCAAAGTTCTTCTGCAGTGTATTGATGATATATCGTCGTCTTGAAACTTCCAATGCGGAAAAATCACGTGTTCCTCTTGCTAAACTTGGCTTCATTGTATAATGGGGTAAATAATATTAATAATTAAATACTTATCAGGGATCTCCGGCTCAAGAAGTGGTCCATCAGTTCTTTTAATTCCTGAACATTCAATTTTTGAAAACCTTTGATATTCTTTATTTCCGGAACTTTTCAGTTTGAAAAACAAAGATTCAATGACATTTTTTGATAAGCCTTGCAAAAATAAGGAATTACAGGGACTTAACCCAGCATAAAAAAGCCGAAGAAGCAATCTTCTTCAGCTTTTGCTGTTAGGTAATCATTTATTCTGAAAAATCAGACACTTTCAAGGATCTCCAGAATTTCTTCACCATAATTTTCAATCTTATGTTTTCCGAAACCTTTAATATCAAGCAGTTCCTCTTTTTTTGCGGGTTTATACTTCGCCACCGATACCAATTCTTTATTACTCGCAATGAAGTAGGTGGGCAGGTTCTGTTCTCTTGCTTTTTCTGATCTCCAGAGCTTCAGGGCAGTCAGAATCTGTTCTTCATCAGAGCTTAAAATCTCATTATCAGCAGAGTATTTTACCACTTTGGATTCTCTTACTATATTTTTCAGGGGCTTTACCTCTTCAAAATACAATATGACAGACCAATAACATTCGTCATTTACAAAAGCTGTTTCTACTTTTATAATTTCATTCACTTCCAGGAAATCATCAAGCATTTTTTGATCTTTATATAAAAATTCTTCCGGAAGCCTGATTTTAAAAACCTTTACTTTCATCATTTGTGCTTTTAGAATTATTTTCCTCCCAGCAGTAGAATTTCGTCTACTCTGATTTCTGTTATATGCCGCTTAATACCATCTTTGTCATCATATGACCGGTACGTCAGCTTTCCTTCAATAGCAATTTCTTTTCCTTTGGGAGCGTACTTCTGAAGTATTTCCGCCGGTTTTCCGAAAGCAATCAGATTATGCCATTGTGTTTCTTCCACCTTTTCTCCTTTTGCGTTGGTGTAGTGATCATTAGTAGCCAGAGACACGCTCGCTTTCAGAGTTCCGTTGTCGAAGTTTACTATTTCTACTTCTTTTCCTGTGTAACCAATTAATGTTACTTTGTTTCTTAGTGACATAGCTTTAAAATTTTTAAGATTAATAATTCAGATCAGAGACGTTCACTGTTTTCTCAAATCTCTGTTGCAAAGATTGCCACTTCCTCAAAGCATAGTCGGTTATAAACTATTTAAATTCATTTGTAGTCGTTTGTAAACGGATAATGAAGTAAAAAATTACAGTCTTTGAAACCTGTTAAATTCTTTATTGATAGTAACTCCAGACCACCACTCTACTGATTTGAATACCCTCATCCACATAGGTATAATTTTTTGCATCTTTTTCAAGAATTTCTTTAGTAGGAATAAATTTTGAGTAAAAATCTTCCATTTTTTCAAAAAACAGATGCCCGATAACCTTAAGGAAAATCATGAACTTCTGATTGCTGATTATATCTTCTTATATGGCAAGCCCTTTTCAAGCCTCCCGGAATACTGATTTTGATAAATTTTAAGTGTGTTGTTGTATAATACCGAAAGTTCCTGAAGCTCAGACGATCTTAAAAGATGAACAAGTATCATTGACGGGCTTCATAAGTTCTTATCCCAAATTGAGGTTAATAATTATTTTCTCTGACGGTGTCCGGGGGGGGGGAGGTGTTCCGGATACAGTTTTTTTATTTTCTTCTTAAAAGAATGCAGTTAATTTCGTTTTCTGATATTAAAACGAATTGAATCATGCATTTTTATGTTTCTGTTTTAATTTATTCTGAAGGTATATTCATTGAAGATCTATCCGTTTGCAAACGGATAATTCCGTATCTTTGAGAAAATTTCTTTTTATGGAAAGAAACATCAGTATTTTTGAGTTCCCTCTCAATCTGGGTCTTAAGAAAAAAGATCATGAGACAGAACCCGGTGTAAGGAAACTTCCGGACTGGCTCAGAAAGTTTGGTTTCCACAAAAGAATAGATCCACAACATATTTTTAGACTGGAAGCTCCTGAATATTCCATGGATATGGATGAGGAATCTGGTGTACGAAATGCAGACAGGATCATTGAATATGCCCGAAAACAAGCGGAACTTATTCTGAACAATCATCATGCTGAACATTTCAACATCATGCTGGGCGGTGACTGTAGTATTCTGATCGGAAATGCTCTGGCATTGAAAAAGCTGGGCAATTATGGACTTTTTTATCTTGACGGTCACACTGATTTTATTCCATCCACGCTTTCTGAAACCGGTGCCGCTGCCGGTATGGATCTGGCCATTGTTTCCGGATACGGCCATGAAAAACTGACTGATATTGACGGACTTAAACCTTATTTCCAGGAAGAAAATATATTCTGTGCCGGAAATGCAGAAACCGATGATGAAGAATATACGGCAGAAATCATCCGTTCGGATATTCAGTATTATGATCTTGACCGTCTCAGAGAAAACGGATCTGCAAAAACAGCGGAAAATTTTCTCACGATGGTGCATCATAAGGATCTTGACGGATTTTTCATCCATCTGGATGTAGACATTCTCAAAGATGAACTTATGCCAGCAGTAGACAGCCGGATGGAAGACGGAATTGATTATAGCCATCTCACGGAAATGCTGGTTCCTCTGGTGAGGTCACCCAAATGTTTCGGAATACAAATTACCATTCTTGATCCCGACTATGATCCTGAAGGAGTTTATACCCGGCCATTTATCGATAACTTAATTCAAATTATAAATAATAAAGAAGAGTAAATGAAGAAGGCAATAAAAAGAACTTTCAGGGTCTCAAAGTATGTAATCTATAAGGAAACGCTGGTTGATTATAAAGAGCATTTCTGGTCTTTTCTGGGTGCATTTTTTGGAATCGGGATCATTGCTTTTATCCAATCGCATTCTTTAACGGAGACTGAAAATATATTCCTGATTGGTTCTTTTGGCGCTTCAAGCGTTTTGATTTACGGAGCGATTCAGAGTCCCCTGGCACAGCCCAGAAACCTGATCGGAGGACATGTTCTATCAGCTATTGTAGGGGTTACTGTTTACAAGATTATCCCTGATATTATCTGGCTTTCAGCTCCATTGGCCGTAGCTTTTTCTATTGTTCTGATGCAGTACACAAAAACTCTCCACCCGCCCGGCGGCGCTACGGCACTCATCGCTGTAAGTTCCACGGGGAAAATTCCTGAGCTGGGGTACTGGTATGTTATCTCTCCTGTTTTATCAGGGTGTATTATCCTGCTGATTGTGGCTTTATTTTTCAATAATATAACGCCTAACCGAAGCTACCCTTCCCACAGCAGGTTTAAAAGACTGTTAAAGAAAAGACATAGCCACCACATAAAATAAACGAAACAATGAACTGCCTGGAATGCGGCGAAAAAATTATCGGAAGGGCTGATAAAAAGTTCTGCAACGACGCCTGCCGGAATGCCTACAACAATAAGCAGAACAAAGATTCTAATAATCTGATGCGGAATGTGAACAATAAACTCCGCAAAAATTACCGTATTCTTGCAGAGTGTAATACGGAAGGGAAAGCAAAAGTACCCAAATCCAAATTAGACAATCTAGGTTTTGATTTCGATTATTTTACGAATCTGAAGGTGTATAAAAATGGTGCTGAGTACCGGTTCATTTATGACTACGGCTATAAATTTCTGGAGGATGATTTTATCCTGATTGTAAAAAACCCAAATTAACCCAAACCTCATCATTATGAAGGAAATTGTTCTGATCACAGGTGCAGGCGGCATGGTCGCACAGGAGCTGTCTAAAAAGATAAGCAAGGAATTTGAAGTAAGATTCCTGACCAGAAAAAAGAAGCATGAACATGAATTTGAATGGGATATCCGAAAAGGAACAATTGATGAAGCTGCTCTGGAAGGGGTTTCTCATATCATTCATCTCGCAGGAGCCAATATTTCTGAAAAACGCTGGACTAAAGAACGGAAGGAAGAACTAATCTCCAGCCGTGTGGATTCCGCGGGCCTCCTTCTGAAGGCAGTAAGAGATAAAAAGATGAAGCTCAGGTCTTTTATTTCTGCTTCGGGAATTAATTTTTATGGTACGGAAACTACGGAAACCATTTATACAGAAGATGACATGCCGGGAAATGATTTCCTGAGCGAAGTTGTGATTCTGTGGGAAAGAGCTGCGGATGATTTTAAAGAACAGGATCTGGCAGACAGAGTGGTAAAAATAAGAACAGCCGTAGTACTTTCAGAAAAAGACGGAGCCTTGAAAAAAATGATTCCAACAATACAATATGGCATTGGGTCTCCTTTAGGCAGCGGAAAACAGTATATGCCCTGGATTCATATCGACGATCTTTGCTCAATTTATGAAGCAGCCTTGAAAAATACTGAAATCAACGGTGCTTATAATGCTGTTGCTCCGGAACATACAACTAACGAAAACTTAACGAAGAAAATCGCTGAGGTTCTTAAGAAACCTTTATTCATGCCCAATGTCCCGTCATTTGTTTTAAAGATGATATTGGGAGAACTGGCAGACGCACTTCTGAAGGGTTCAAGGGCTTCCTCCCAAAAAATACAGAGTACAGGATTCAGATTCAGATTTCCTGATCTGAAAAAAGCTTTGGAAGATTTATTAATTCAAAACAATTCATAACACATTATATCAAAGGTTAATTATTATATGCATACCCCCCAAGTAACCATCAATCAAACAGAAATTCTCTCAGATAACTGGTACACTTTAAATAAAGTGACGTATTCTATTTCAAAGAAAGACGGTACAACAGAAATCCAGAGCAGAGAAGCTTATGACCGCGGAAACGGCGCAGTTATCCTGCTTTATCATAAAACTTTAAAAACGGTTATATTAACCAGGCAGTTCAGACTTCCCACTTACATCAACGGCAACCAGGACGGGATGCTTATTGAAGCCTGTGCCGGGCTTCTGGACAATGATCACCCTGAAGAATGCATCAAAAGAGAAACAGAAGAGGAAACCGGATATAAAATCTCCAATGCTGAAAAAATATTTGAAGCATATATGTCTCCCGGTTCTGTTACTGAAATCCTGCATTTTTTCATTGCAGAATATTCTCATGACATGAAGATAGCAGACGGAGGCGGACTGGAAGAGGAAGGTGAACACATTGAAGTACTGGAACTTCCCTTTGATAAAACGTTGGGTATGATAGATAACGGAGAAATCAGGGATGCCAAAACAATTATGCTGCTGCAACACCTCAGAATTAAGGGAATTTTATAATTCGAAATTCATACAATACTGAAATTAACAAACATATGCTACAAGATCATATTACGGTAGAAAACCGCCATAAAGACTTTATCAGAAAAGTCTGTGAAACTGAAATCATTTATGCTTTAAAAGATGAAACCGGATTTGCAGTCTCCTATTCCAACGAACTGGAATATGAAGATGGCGAACCTGTACAGATCATCTGCTTCTGGTCTGATCATGCAAGGGCCAAATCCTGTATTGAAAAGGAATGGAGTCATTATGAAGTATCAGAAATTTCTCTGAATGATTTTATCGAAAACTGGTGCCTGGGAATGAATCAGGACGGATTGGTTGCAGGAACTCAATTTGACACTCATTTGTTCGGATATGAAGCAGAACCTCTGGAACTGATTCTTAATCTTATTGAGGAACTTAAGAAAACAGGAAAATCTGTCAATTTAAGGAAATTCGAAAGCATTGAGGACCTGGAAGCCCAGGTTAAAGAAACTTTAGAGGATTAAAAAGGATGACAAAGTCTATTGGAATAAAGATCATTAATGCGTTAGCTATACTTTCTGTGATGATATTCAGTATTGTCATGCTGCAGACGATCTTCCAATATACCGGACTGGAAAAGAATGTGGGCTTTCTACTGTTTAAGCAGCAGGTGGTTGACAATCCGTACTGGATGGCTTTTTTCTATATCCATATTTTTTCGATAACGCTTTGTCTGCTGGCTGGTTTAACCCAGTTTTCCAATCGGTTTCTACAGGAAAACAGAAAGCTGCACAGGATTATTGGTAAAATTTACGTTTATAATATTCTCATCATCAATGTGCCGGCCTGTTTCGTTCTGGGAATTTTCTCAAATGGCGGATTAATCGGAATTACCGGTTTTACCATTCAGGATGTGCTTTGGGCTTATTTTACAACGAAAGCGGTACTTTCCATTAAAAAAGGAGATATTTCCGGCCATAGAAGCTCTATGATCTTTAGCTATTCAGTAACCGTTACTGCCATTACCTTCAGAATCATTAAAAACCTCTTCTACAATGAAAATTTTCAAGATTATGAGCTGTTTTATGGGATTAATGTCTGGCTGTCTATGATTATCAATCTTTTAATTGCATTTTTCATCATTAAAAGAAACCGGCAGATATCAACGTTCAAAACTGATGTTATTGACAAAAATAAATCCTGCCACAAACAGCACCAAAGCGAATGAGCCGATAAAAATCAATGTATTCCAAAGCGTTTCATATTTGCTGTTCTTCGTCCAGCGATTGAAAAAACGCATCATAAAATAAGCAATCCCACCAAAGATCAGGATAATAAAGCCCAGGAATAAGTATAGTGTCACGTTTAAATAAGTTTATACCAAAACTATTACATTAAAATTAAAAAACAATCATTCAAACCTGAATAAATTGTGAAAAAAGCATTATTATCAAATATTTGTCAGCTCATATCATTCTCTTCACCATACTTTTTCCACTTCTTATATTTTTCAGGATCAGCAAAATCGGGATCTTCTTTGTAATAATACAGTAATCTTTCCAAAGCATAGAAATAGTTCATATATTCCAGGGCATCTTCATAATATCTGAGTGCTTTTTTAATATTCTGTTTCACACCGAAGCCATGATCATACAGGATTCCATAATAGATATGAGAATAAGTACCTTCATGGTCCTGCCTCAGATAACGCTGCAAATTTGCATAATCTCTTTTCTGGTAGTAGATCTCAGATATATTTTCCCGGTTGAAATTGTATTTTTTTTCTGCTTTTTTGTAATAATCGAGGGCAAGATCATAATTTTGCTCCACATATTTTCCATGAAAGTAAAGATCTCCCAGATTACCTAGTGCCGTACCATTACCCAGATCTGCCGCCTTACCATAACATTCCAATGCTTTCTGAATATCCTGGGGGTATCCTATTCCATTGTGGTAATGGTATCCTAAGTTGTTCCATGCATAAGACTCGTTTTGTTTTGCTGCTTTTTCATACCAGGAAAGCCCTTTCTGAAGATCATAAAACTCAGGATAATCTCCATTGGTAAGGATAAATGCGAGGTTTGTCTGCATAGAGGCATCTCCACGCTCTGCACCCATCTTGTAAAGCCGGACAGCCTCTCTGATGTTTCCTTCTTTTTCCATTTTGGCAGCCTTAGATTTCAGGGTTTCATTATCAAAGTGGCTCTCATATCCCGGACCGGTTTTTTCAGTCCATTTCTTGTAAAAATCAAGGAAATATTTCTGGTCCTTTCCGCGGAGGTTATATCTTTTTTCATACAGAGCCCCCATTTCAGAATCAGATACTTTCTGAAGTCTCCTGTCTGTGTTCAGTATCAGCATGTCTGATCCTCTGAAAAGACATAAAAGCTGCTTATCATAGTCTATCCCTTCACAGATATAGTCATATGTCGGACTTGAAACATCCGTCTTCCGGTCATAGTAAAACATTCCATTCTGAAGGATGATCCGGCAGATTTCCGGCCTACATGATTCTATTTTCTGATGTTCCCTGGAAAACGGAACCAGCCAGTGGCCTTCCGAGGCATCATAAAGTCCGGTTCCTTCTGAAGCTGAAACAATAAACACATTCTTCATTTCCTGAACAAATGAATCAACCTGAATATTTTCAATCTCAAGTTCTCTGAGCCTGAACTGCGAGCTGACGGTGTCATAGATCCGCCATTTCTTATCTTTTCTGTAAGCAGACACCGTATAGCCATCCAGTGTAATCAGCTTGTCAATTCCTTCATCCAGAAGACTTCCGTCCGGTCGGATAATACTGATTTTATGCTGAAATTTATTAGGATTTACCCAATAATATCCGTTAGCCATCTCAGACAATGTATCTTCAGGATATTCTCCCATATAAACTCCTTCAAGGTTATAATAAGCCCTCTTTGAAGTCCCTGGCAGCTTTCTGAAAACAAGACCCTGATAATCAAAATTAAACGGGGTTTCAAAATTGCCGGCAACTATTTCCTTATTTAGCGGGTTAATCAGTCTGAAATATTCTCCTTTTTTTGCATTGAACAGTCCTCTGTGGTTCAGCAGCTCCAGATCATCAAAGGTATTCGGAACCGACCACTGCCCTGCGTTTATATCCATAATACCCCACAAACCATCATCCTGAACCAGCCCGTAATTCTTTTCGTTTATGGAGAATGCTTCCAAAACATCCTGATAAAGGCATTCTACGGCCAAATTACCGTCATTTTTAAGGTAACCGAACTTGCTGTTTTTCTGAACAACGGCAATTCCTTCCTCGTTAAAATCATAGATTTCATCATACACTGCCGGAACAATTACATTTCCTTTACTGTCTGTCAACCCCTGGAAACCATTTTCTTCAAAAGTTTCGTAGTGCTCTTTATAGGCTTCATCATTCCAGTAGCCCAGTCCGTAATTAATCCAGTCTGTTTCCAGAATTTCAAGGAATGAATGGTATCCTGATCTTTCCAGGAAAGCGTTTTCCAAAACCTTCAGGTCCATTTTCTTAACGGCTTTATTGTAGATAAAATACTGGCCTTTTATGTCTTCAATCCAGTCTTTAGCCTGATCAGAATGCCTGTCTTCACTCATATTGAAAACATCCCAGGCATCCATTTTTAAAGTATCATAAGGGAGCAAATCCAGGAATTCAAACATTTTATTCACCGGTTCATAATATACCTTCTTATAATGCAGCTGGTAATGATCTGCCAACAATTGATAAAATGTCCGCAGTTTTGCAACACCTTCCTGTCTGTCAAAATACATCAGCTTTCCTTTTGACCTGGGGTTTCCAAAAAACAGAGGAAGCAAAAGTACCGGAATCTCGTAATTCCATTCCCCTAAATACCAGGGATACTGCTCATTATTCTTCTCGTCAACATTATATACATAAATACGGTGTGCCATAATAATCTGTGTGTATTTGCATGGAGGATAATTTAAGCTGGTTTTTTCATTGCTTACCAATCAGTTTCTGATTCATTTATATACTCTTCTTTTTCTGATCCGATTGACTGCTCTCCATGTTTCGTGCAAAATAATAAAAGAAAATGAAAAACAGGCTGTGGCCTGCATAAATTCAGGGAAAATTAATCGTTAAAAAGAGCATTATATCCTTTATTTTTGAATTTAAAACCTTAATTTTGAGGCTATAATTTCTCAATCTATATGAAAAAAATAGTAACCGGGCTTTCCCTGATGATGTCGTTTGCAGTCTGGGGACAGAAAGCTTCCGGTAAAACTCAGAACCTGGTACAGTATTCCTACCAGACCTTCGGCTGTGACAATAAAGGATATTTTAATCCTGCAAAATATAAAAAGAGTGAGATTGACGATACGTATAAGCTTTTGTACAAGTTCAGCGGTCTTTATTTCGACAGTCCTACCGTATTCAAACTTTCCGGGCTTGAAGATATAAGAAAAAATAAAAATACCTATCTCCAAAAGCTGGAACAGCAGTATCAGGAAAAGAAGAAAGAACTGTATGGTCTTAAAGTAATTGACCTGCCCGTATGGAAAGACCTTCACAAACAGGCAATGCAGACTTTTGAAAATGAATACCAGCTTAGCAAAGATGATATTACCGCCTTTTCCGATCCTTCATCTCTGAAAAACAGTAAATTTTACAATACCTGCAGAGAACAGATTGATGCTATAACAGCCTCTGACAAGCAAAAAATGTATGCAACATGGAAAAGTCATGCAGAAGCCAGCAGCAGAAGAAATTCTAACCCACAGGCGGTTATGGCAACCTTTAATGCAAAGTTTAATGATCCTCAAAAAGATGATTATGCATTAATTGATTTAATTGGTATTTCATTTCATAATTGTGCCAATAACAGCTTCAGACCGGCGGTAGACGAAGAAGGAACTGTATATAAAACTTTTGATAAGATATTTACGAAACTGAAGATGGATTGTGATGAACCTTAAGCTTTGGCTTAAAAGATTTCATAACATCTCTACAAATAACCTTTATACCTTTTTTTGGTTGAGCTTAAATCAATTTAATAGAAACAGGACCTGATCGGGTGCTGTTTTTTTGCTGACACCCGAAAAAGAATAATGAATGTTAACAGCACGGTTAAGGAAAGGTTAATGACAGACTAATCTTTTGAAAAGGTGGCGATTCCCTTTATTTTCGCCGGTAAACCAAAACGTTATGAAATTCATTTATCTTTTTTTAGCAACTTTCCTCAGTGCAGGAATATCGGCACAGAATGGTCCTGTGATTATCCCATTTTCACTGGAAGATCATTCCATTTACATCTATTGCAAGGTCAATAAAACGGACAGTATTAAGTTTTTATTTGATACTGGTGCCAGTAATTCTGTTATCAACAGTAACGCTTGGAAAAAACCGGCTCTCATCATTGACGGCAAGTCTGTAAACCAAGGCTCCAACGGAACCAATACAGTGGAGCACAGCAGCCACAATACCATACAATTCGGGACTCTTGAAAAAAAGGATGTCCTTCTTACTTTGATCCCTTATGAAACCAATCATTTTGATGGGGTTTTCGGCACAGATCTGATGCAAGGAAAGATCATTGAAATTGATTATCATAAAAATGAGATCCGGTTTCACGATGAAAACAGCCGGACCATAGATTTTACAGGCTATGAAAAAATGAAACTGCATCTGGTGGATGATTACCCTGCTGTAGAAAGCAGCTTCATCGTTAATGCTAAAGAATATTCCGGGTTATTCGGTCTTGACAGCGGTGCGGATGATGCACTGACCATTGCTTCACCTTTTGCCAGAAAACATACTTTGGCAGCCTCTATGAAAAGAATAGGAAAAGCAACAGCCCAGGGTTCGGATGGCTCCGTATATGAAATGCCTGTGGTACTCTGTCCTTCCCTGAAATTTGCCCAGAAGTTTCTTTATAATCTCCCGGTTACTCTTTCCAATTCTAAAGAAGGTATTGATTCTACAGAGAAAATGGCCGGCTTTTTCGGAAATAAATTCCTGAAAAGATTCAATACCATTATTGATTTTAAAAGACAGCTCATTTATTTTAAGCTCAATAAGCACCTGTATGAAGCTATTTAGTAATTAGTCTTTTTAAACCATAAAAAGCTGTTTAAATTTTATCTGAAACATGAAGAGTTTCTTTCTTTTATTCACATCCGGACCAACTTGTAGGATTCTTCCGGAAGTCAGGAACAAATGCCCGGTTTTATATCGAAACTCCGTATGCATTTTTCACCTCTGCCATCACAAAAGTACTGTGTGTGCTTCCGATAGAATCTACCGATCCCAATGTATTGAAGACAAAATCCTGATAATGTTTCATGTCTCTTACCTGAACTTTCAACAGGAAATCGAAATCACCGGAGATATTGTAACATTCCGCTACTTCTTCAATCTGAAGAATATCTTTTACGAATTTATTTCCCACATCCCTGTCATGAATTTTTAACTTAACCTGACAGAAGACCGTAAAGCCCCGGTTCAGTTTTTCCGCTTCCAGAACGGCCGCATAATGTTTGATATATCCTTCCTGTTCCAGTCTTTTGACCCTCTCAAAAACAGGGGATGGAGAAAGGTTAATTTCCTTTGCCAGCTCTTTAACTGTCAGTTTTGCGTTCTTTTGCAGGATTCTCAACAGCTGAAGATCCTTTTCATCAAGTCTTTCCACAGGATAATATTCTTTTTTACGATCATTTTTTCAAAAATACAGAATATTTAGCTTTAAAATAAAGTCAATTCAAAATATTATTCTTAATTTTTATAATACAACCAACCAATTATCTAAATTCTATATCTTTATCCCCTATTTTGTTCTTTAAAATACTTCATCAAACGGAAGAGGTTTTACATCGCGTAGATTAATAGGGAATCGTGTGAAAATCACGAGCTGTCGCGCAACTGTAAGCAGCATACCAAAGGTTTCTGTCCAAGCATATCCACTGCCAAAAGCGGGAAGGATGACAGACACCGCTGCAAGCCAGGAGACCTGCCTGTTCCGGATTGACAATGCTTCCGCGGTCTGAAGCTTCAGGTCATACAGATGATATCTTTTGAACGTATTTCACCGTTAACAGGAAAATTACGTCCTTTTTGTATCCCTGCATTTCCTTTTTTTCTTTCCCGGCAGTATTGAGAAGCATTCAAAAGAGCTTTTAAGTCATTGTTTAATTTAAAAGTTTGAAAAAATGCAAACACACCTACTTGGCTGCCCGCGTATTGGCAGCAACAGAGAACTTAAAAAAGCCTGTGAACTGTATTGGGCAGGCAAAGCATCATTGCAGCAGCTTCTGGAAACCGGGGAAGCCATCAGCCAAAATAACTGGAAGATCCAGCAGGAAGCAGGAATAGATCTTATTCCGTGTAATGATTTTTCGTATTATGACCAGGTACTGGATATGACGCTTAGTGTTGGCGCTATTCCGGAGCGTTATAAGGGTATTGCCTCTGAAGAATCTTACTCAGAGCTTGATCTTTACTTTGCCATGGCCAGAGGCTATCAGAACAACGGCCTGGACATCACCGCCATGGAAATGACTAAATGGTTTGATACCAATTACCATTACATCGTTCCTGAATTTCGGAAAAACCAGCAGTTCACGTTATTTTCCGATAAAATCATCAGAGAATTTATCCGTGCCAGACAATCCGGAATCAATGCCAAACCTGTCATCATCGGGTTGATTACTTATCTGCTTTTGGGTAAAGAAAAAGAAGAAGGTTTCGATAAACTGGATCTGGCTCAAAATCTTCTCCCTGTTTATATTGAAATCCTGAAAGAACTTGAACGCCACGGTGCAGAATATATTCAGTTTGACGAGCCATTTCTTGCTCTGGATTTAAATGAAAAAGCAAAAGAAACGTATAAATATATTTACGGTGAAATCAGAAAACACTTCCCTGATTTTAAGCTGATCATTACCACTTATTTTGAAGGATTAAAAGACAATCTTTCTCTGGCATCTTCCCTGCCGGCAGATATTCTGCATATTGATCTGGTACGTTGTCCTGAACAATTGGATAACGTTTTACAGGCCATTCCATCAACATTAAGCCTTTCCCTGGGAGTTGTGGACGGAAGAAATATCTGGAAAAATAATTTTGAGAAATCGCTTCAATGGATAAAAAAAGCATCGGAGGAGCTCGGACCGGAAAGAGTATTCATTGCCCCTTCCTGTTCCCTGCTCCATGTTCCTTTCGATCTTGATTCTGAAACTCATGAAGAAGTTTTATCTCCTGAAATTAAGCAATGGATGGCTTTTGCCAAACAAAAGATTGGTGAAATTGCTGTGTTGAAAAAGTTAGCATCAGGAAACCAGGATTACCACACATTGCAACTGCTGGCCGAAAACAGAAAAGCACTGGAAAACCGTAAAATTTCCACACTTATCCATCATCAGAAAGTAAAAGACCGGGCCTCCGTAACTACTGAGGCTGATGCGCAGAGAAATAATCCGTTCAGTATCAGAAAAGAGATTCAGCAGAAAGCCTTACAGCTGCCTTTATTTCCTACAACAACCATTGGTTCATTTCCTCAGACCAAAGAGGTAAGAAACTGGAGAGCCAAATTCAAAAAGGGAGAACTTACAGCCGGACATTACGATGAACTGTTGAAAAAAGAAACGGAAAAAACGATCCGCTGGCAGGAAAAAACAGGAATTGATGTACTTGTTCACGGAGAATTTGAACGAAATGATATGGTTGAGTATTTCGGGGAACAGCTTTCGGGATTTGCCTTTACCCAAAACGGCTGGGTACAAAGCTATGGAAGCCGCTGTGTAAAGCCACCTGTGATCTATGGTGACGTTCACCGGCCTCATCCTATGACGGTTTACTGGTCTGCCTATGCTCAATCTTTGACCTCAAAATGGGTAAAAGGAATGCTGACAGGTCCTGTAACAATCCTTCAATGGTCGTTTGTGCGGGATGACCAGCCCCGTTCTCTTACCTGTAAACAGATTGCATTAGCCATTCGTGATGAGGTGACTGACCTGGAGAAAGCAGGCATCAGAATTATTCAGATTGATGAACCTGCCATTCGTGAAGGTCTTCCGCTAAGGAAATCCGACTGGCAAATTTATCTGAAATGGGCTGTAGAAGCCTTTAGAATTTCTGCCAGCGGCGTGGAAGATGCTACCCAGATCCATACGCATATGTGTTATTCTGAATTTAATGATATTATCCAGAATATTGCGGACATGGATGCAGATGTAATCACGATAGAATGTTCCAGAAGCCAGATGGAGCTGCTGAATGCATTTGCTGATTTCAAATATCCGAATGAGATTGGTCCGGGCGTGTATGATATTCACTCACCAAGAGTTCCCTCCAAAGAGGAAATGGTAGAATTACTGAATAAGGCACAGGCAGTAATTCCTGCACAGCAGCTTTGGGTAAATCCAGACTGTGGTCTGAAAACAAGGCATTGGGATGAAACGGAAAAAGCCCTCATTGCAATGGTAGAGGCTGCAAGAGAAGCAAGCAGAGAGTATGTTAAAAGGGAAAAACTGAAGAATCACAGGTTGTAATTCCAGATTCTGGGTCTAGGATTCTTTTCTTTTTTTTGGAGCGGGCTTTAGCCCGCTCATGTTTAATCCTCATATTTACTGTATATAAATTTCAGTTTCTGATCATTAAAGAAATTAAAAATGAATAAGTTATGATTTTTACAATTTAAAAGCTTAATTTTGCACCCCGAAATAAGGATCATACATTATGAAAAAACTGGGCGAGCACAGAAAGCTTTTAGGCGTTGATAAAACCGTTACATTAAAGGAGTTAAAAACTATTTACAGAAACGTAATGAAGGATACCCATCCTGATAAATTTATCAATGATGAAGCCGGAAAATTAGAAGCAGAGGAAAAAAGCAAATCGGTGATTGAAGCCTATCATTTTCTGGTGAGCATTAATCCTGAAACGCAGGAAAAGTATAAGGAAGAATATACCGAGACGATAACCAAATCCAATATTCAGGATTTTTACCTTGAAAAATCGATTTTAACTGTTCAGCATTTGAATGGAAATATCTATGAATATATGGGAGTTCCGAGAAACACCTATATCAAAATGGTTAATTCTGATTCACCAAGCCGCTTTGCAAGAAGACATATTTACGGAAGTTTTATCTATAGAAAATCCGGTGAAGTTATGGCAGATTAATTTTCTGCTATATAAAAAAATAATACAGGCTTCCGGAATGAACCGGAAGCTTTTTTGTTGAAGCAATTTCCACAAAAAGCACTACAAAACACTGGATATCAAATATTTTCAACTCGCCATCATCAAAATACTTTATATCATTAAAACAATATTGGATAGAATTTAATTCATCGGCAAAACGACCAGCCTCAATCGAAATAAAAAAGCGCCTCAGATAATCTGAAGCGCTTTCGGCTAATTAAAGGTTTTATTTTAGTCTAAGTGTTTTGGAGTAAATCCATCTTCACTTAGTTCTCTGTGTACATAATCTGCTTTCATTTCAGCTTCGTAGTCTACTTTTTCATGTTTACCCATTCTTCTCAGAAGAGAATCGAATAAAGAGTATACTACCGGAACAATGATCAGGGTAAGGAATAGAGACGATGTAAGACCACCGATAACTACCCATGCAAGACCTTTATTCATCTCAGCTCCGGCTCCTGTTGCCAATGCAATCGGA
Organism: Chryseobacterium indologenes; assembly: GCF_001295265.1. Lineage (GTDB taxonomy): Bacteria > Bacteroidota > Bacteroidia > Flavobacteriales > Weeksellaceae > Chryseobacterium > Chryseobacterium indologenes_A. Next base: position 167,515 of record NZ_LJOD01000008.1, read on the forward strand.
AGCATACCGAAGATCATCGCGATCGTTGTCATCAGAATCGGACGAAGACGTGCGTGATTAGCCTGGATCAATGCATCATGTGTATTGGAACCTGCTGCCTTTCTGGCATTCGTAAAGTCTACGATCAGGATCGCGTTTTTCGCTACAAGACCAATCAACATGATCATCCCCAGCATGGTGAAAATGTTCAGTGAATTCGCAGTCAGGGCAAGAATTACCATTACTCCGATCATCGCCAACGGAATAGAGAACAATACCACAAACGGATATACGAAACTGTCATACAGGGAAACCATTACCAGGTAAACCAATACGATCGCTGCTAATAATGCAATACCTAACGTACCGAAACCTTCCTGCTGGTTCTCCATATCTCCACTCCAGATGTAATCAACACCAACAGGTTTATCTTTACTATCCTTGAATTGGGCTGCCCATTCATTGGCCACGTCACCCACCGGTCTACCTACTGCTTTAGCTCTTACTTTTACAGATGGTGATTTATCTCTACGCTCAAGCAAGCTTGGCCCTGAACCCATTTTTACCTCTGCAAACTGGCTTAAACGAACCTGCTGCCCCTGAGGGTTGGTAAACATTAGATTTTTAACGTCGTCAATGGATTGTCTGTTGGCATCCCCGAAACGGATATTAATGTCGTATTCATATTCTCCGGCTCTGAATTTTCCATCGGTATTCCCGTTGAATGCAGTCTGCATTGTTTGTCCTACACTTGAAAGGTTTAAGCCTAAAGACGCCATTTTATCTCTGTCGATGTTCACCTGAACCTCCGGATTACCTGTGTCTGTTGATAATTCAGCATCTACCGCTCCCGGAACTTTTTTCAGTAATTCCAAGATTCTTGTCGCTTCTTTTACCGCCGTTGCGTTATCCGGTGCTGTTACTACCATTTCGATCGGTGCATTTTCAGCTCCCATGATACCAATTGGCGCTGTTTTGAATTCAACACCTGTGAATTTCTCTTCTAATGCTCTTTTTACTTTTGCGGCTTTGATGTTGGTACTTTCAGAACGTTCAGACTTATCTGTCAGGTTTACCTGAACTTCAGACTGGTATGTTGTAGCCTGAGCCCCACCAAAACCTGTTGACTGCTGTCCAACCGTTGTGATAAGATCTACCACATCTTTATCATTTCTTAAAAACTTCTCAACATCTAAGGTTAGCTGGTTGGTTTTTTCAATCGTTGCATCTTTTGATAATTCCATCTGAACCAGGAACTGTCCACGGTCGATCGGCGGGAAGAATTCACCTCCGATGAATCCGAATGCTACCAGCATAAATGAACTGATCAGAACAACGAATGTAATAATTACGGTTGAAATTCTTCTTAAGGTTGTTTTCAGACACCATTCAAGAATATCAGTGATCCAGTGGGTGAATTTCTCAATTAAGCCTTCAAACCAAAGGATAAATTTCTCAAACCAGTTTTTACCTGTTAAATGTTCCAGCTTACCGAATCTTGATGATAACCAAGGAATGATGGTAAATGAAGCCAATAGTGACAATAAGGTGGCAATAACTACCGTGACGCAGAACTGGGCAAGGATATTGGCAACAAGACCTGAACTCATCGCAATCGGTAAGAATACCACTACAATTACCAGGGTAATGGCTGCTACAGTAAACCCGATTTCCGAAGCTCCGTCATAAGCTGCTCTGATCTTGCTTTTCCCCATCTCCATGTGACGGTAAATGTTTTCAAGAACCACAATCGCGTCATCCACAAGAATACCTACCACAAGCGAAAGCCCAAGTAAACTCATTAAGTTCAGCGTATACCCCATCAGATTCATTCCGATGAATGCTGCTACCAACGAGGCAGGGATAGAAACCATTACAATAAACGCGTTTCTGATACTGTGAAGGAATAATAACATTACAATTGCCACAAGAATAATCGCTAAGAATAAGTCGAAAATAACGTGGTTGGCAGATTCAAGGGTAAAGTCTGTAGTATCGTTGACTACTTTAACTTTTATCCCCTGAACTTTATAGGCATTTTCTACCGTTTGGATGGTTTTCTGAACACTTTCAGATACCGCAACCGCATTCGCATCAGACTGTTTTTTAACCTGCATTAAAATGGTTGGGAACTGGTTGAATCGTGCTACTTTTTCAACATCTTTCTGGGAATCGAAAACTGTAGCAATATCAGATAAACGTACCTGAGCTCCGTTTTTATTGGAAACTACAAGGTTGTTCATTTCTGCAATCGACTTATACTTTCCGGATAATCTGATCGTAGATTTTGTTGTTCTTGTTTTCAAGCTTCCCGTTGGGAAATCAAGGTTTGAGGAAAGAATCGCCTGCTGTACGTCTGCAATTGAAAGCCCGTACCCCTGAAGCTTTTTTTCATCCAGGTTCACCTGGATTTCTCTTTCCTGTCCTCCTACAAGATCCACCTGTGCCACACCGTTTACACGGGAGAAAATAGGTTCAATCTTTTTATCTAAAAGGTCATAAAGATCTTTACTGTTCAGCTTATCAGATGAAATACTCATCGTAATGATCGGTAGATCATCCAGGGAGAATTTGTTCAGAGACGGTGCATCTACATCATCCGGAAGGTCTGCCAGAATGGCGTTTACCTTTCTCTGGGCATCATTCAGGGCATAATCTACATCGGCACCATCATTCAGCTGAACCATGATTACGGATAAACTTTCATAAGAAGAAGATTCTACCTTTTTTACGTTCTCCAAAGAACCTACGGCATCTTCAATCTTCCGGGTTACGGAAGTTTCCACCTCCGCAGGTGAAGCTCCCGGATATACCGTAGAAATGGTTACCATGTTGGTTTCAAACTTCGGAATCAACTCGTACCCCATCATGGAGTAACTCAAAATACCTCCCAGGGTAAGTATCGTAAACAATACGATAACCAGGGATGGCCTTTTAATGGATATTTCTGCTAACTTCATCTTTCTTCTACTTTACGATATTGATTTTGGATCCGTTATCAAGGTTGATCTGGCCGCTGGTAATTACCTGCTCTCCTCCGTTCAGACCACTTAATATCTGAACTTTGTCGCCATATACCTTACCGATTGTTACTTTGATCATTTTAGCTGTACCGTTCTGAACGATGAAAAGCTGTCCTGAGCTTACTCCGTTTACAAAGGCTTCTGCAGGAACGGTAATCATATTCTGTGTTTCAGCACCGTTATTGGTTTTAAAGGTAGCTGTTGCATACATCCCCGCTTTCAGGTTTCCTCTGTTCTGAACTTCAATTTCAACAGGGAAATTAAGGGAAGCATCACTTTTCGGAGCAATGAATGTAATTCTACCTACAAAAGAGTCTTCAGGCAATACATTCACTTTAATGGGAACTTCCTGACCTAACTGGATTTTTCCGATCTGGCTTTCATCCACCAGAACTGATAGTTTCAGGCTGTTGATGTTAACGATCTCAAACATTGCTGTTCCCGGAGAAACCACAGTTCCCGGCTCCACCATTTTTTTGTTGATGGTACCGCTGATCCCTGCGCGAATGCTGGTATCGTTTACTTTTACTCCTTGTGCTCTTACAGCAGCCTGCGCATTTTTAAGCTGTAACCTTGAATTATCCAACTGCTGCTTGGTAACCCCTCCTGTTTTATAGGCATTTTCATAACGCTGGTTATCAATAATTGCATTCTGAAGGTTATTCTGGGCCTGGGTAACATCCACTTCAATGGCATCTTTCTTTATGGTTGCCAAAACCTGTCCTGCACCTACTCTTGAGCCTTCTTTTACCAGCACACTTACAATACGTCCGGAAATTTCTGAAGACTGGTTCATTTCCTGCTTAGGAAGGAATGTTCCGTTAGCTGAGTAATCTGTATCAATATTTTCTCTTGTAACAGTTACCACATTTACATTAATCTTATCGACCTGCTTTGCCACCTCCTTTACTTCCTGGGTCTGTTTCTCTTTGTTACCTGCAATCTTGTAAGCTGCAAGACCTACCAGCACTGCTGCTACGATGATATATATTAAAGTTTTTTTCATTTTAGTTTATTATAGGTTTTGTAGTGTGTTGAGTTCTCCTTTAGCCTTGATCAGCTTGATCTCAGCCTGCTTATAGTCTAATAATGCATTGGAGTAGTTCTGTTTCGCCTGTGTTAAAGCATTTTCAGAATCCAATACTTCTGTAAGGGTTGCCAGCCCGTATTGATAGTTAGACTGGGTATTTTTCTGTACTCTTTCTGCCAGCTCCACATTGTCTTTCATACTCTGGATATTGATAATGGCATTTTCCATATTGGTAATGGCATTTTTGTAATCAAGATCCAGGCTCAGCTGTGTTTTCTGAATATCCTGATCTATATCCTGAATATCGATTTCTGCCTGCTGAATTTTAGCTTTTGTAGCTCCTCCTGTGAAGATCGGAATATTAACATTCAGTCCTATTGCTGAGTAATCACTCCAGAGTACTCCGTTGTTAAGTCCGTTGGTTAAAGGGAATTTCTTACCCATTCCTGCCCAGCCATAGCTTGCTGTAAGGTTTACCGTAGGATACAGATAAGCTTCTGTTGCTTTTTTATTAAACTGAAGAAGTTCTCTGTTCTTGTTTAAAACTTTAAGTTCTGTACGGTTTTCCAGATTCACATTGCTGGCAATAAGCTCAGGTTTTGGCTCAATGGTTTTTTCTTCAAGCTCGATGTCTGTACCAATTGGAACTCCCATATAAAACTTCAGCGCATTTTTAGAAAGCTCAACAGAGTTGATCAGCTGCTGTTTATTGGAACCAATGTTGGTAAGCTGTACGTTGGTACGGTCAAGATCAATAGATTTGGCCAAGCCATTATCCACTAAACTTTTGATCACATTTCTTACTTTTTCTGTATTAGCGTAGCTGGCTTCCACTGTTTTAAGGTTCTCTTCCTGAACAAATACCTGATAGTAAGCAGTTGCTACGTTCTCAATAATTTGTTCATTGGTAAGTTCTGCATTCAGAATATAGAATTCTCTGGTAGATTTCGCTGCTTTAAGACCTGTAAAAACTCGCTGGTCAAATAAAGCCTGCTGAAGCTGAACTACTGCGCTTGAACTCCAGGGTTGACCTAACTGTGCTCTGATTCTTTCTCCGCCAAATTCAAGCAAAGATTCCTGAATAACCGGATTGTAGGTAAGACCGGCTGTAGCACTGATCTGCGGAAGAGCTCCGGCTCTGGCCTCATCAATTTTATATTCGGCTTTTTTCACCTGTAAAGCGGCTTTTTTAGCTTCTGCCTTATTCTGCAATGCCTGTTTGATTGCCTCCTGCAAAGAAACCTGCTGCTGTGCAGATACCGATGAAAACCCGAAAATCATAAATGCTGCAGCTATCCCAATTTTTAGCTTTTTAGCAGTTATACGTTTTCTGTTCATAATTTTATACTTCGTTTATTTTTTTAATTTGATCTTTCTCTTTCAATGTTTTTATTTCTAAAGGACGAATCACTTTTAAAAATACTTTAACATTTTTTTTAGTTTTTGAATAACATATTGATAATAATCTCTTTTCTTTCGGAAATGATCTTATCATATTCTTCATCGTTAATCATCAGATTCTCCATAAATAAAGGTCTTATGGCACTTGGAAAAACGAGAAGCGATACCATGTTCAGGATAAATTGTACCGGAGCCATTTTCTCAATATTTCCCAGCTCCATTTCTTTTTCAATATCCTTGTACAAGGTTTCCAGAATATCTTCTTCTATTTCTCTCTGATGGCAGTTTCCTTTATTAATCTGGGAAACAATATAGGTTTCCAGATATGGATACTGAAGGCTTGTAGAAAGGCTGCTTTCGATAAATTTGCTCATTTTCTCCTTAAAAGGAAGATCTGAGGTCTGAATGATTTTCGATTTTTCCTGCTCCACTTTCTGGGCTTCGTCAAAGATGATCTGGATCAGATTGTCCCTTGAACGGAAGTAGTAGTTAATAAGCGTTCTGTTTACTCCGGCTTCATCTGCAATCTCCTGTGTAGTTGCGCCAAATTTTCCTTTCACAAAGAATAAATTCTTCGCGGTTTCCTTGATCAATTCCTGTGTTTGGTCCTTTTTTGCTTGATTTGACATTATTGTTAAACAATTTTGTGCAAATTTAAATCAAATTCTGTTTTTGACAAAATTGTTAAACAAAATAATTAAACAAAATTGTTATGACATGCATCATGTTTTTTGCTGTACTTATATGGGTTCACTTTAACTTAATTGAGCCGTAATGTTAAGAAAGTCCGTTATGAAGGGATGGAAAACAGAAGAAAGAGGCTGGAAGTTACTTTTACCAAAGATTTCTGTAAAATCAAATTAACTAAAAAAATACATGATTGATGCCTAACTTCAAACTGAAGCCGAGTATTAAGGACAGGCTAGTCAAGACCAAAAAAAAAGACCACCCAGTGGGCAGTCTCAGTATATTTTAGACTTTTTAAGATCAATCTAAATTACAACAGTCGGATTTTATCATCCAAAATATCAATCACTTTATCCTTATACAGTCCGCCGATTGCTTTTTTAAAATTCTTTTTACTCATCTGAAGTTCCTCTTTGATCTCTTCCGGTGAAGATTTATCTGAAAGATGAAGCAGTCCGTAATTTTCCTCCAGCCTGTCCAAAATCTTCTTTCTGAATTCATCAATATTTTCAAAACCTTCCGGCTGTAAGGAAACATCAATTTTTCCATCCTCACGGATCGCTTTAATATACCCTGTCTCTTCAGACAGCGGATAAAGCTTTTTGAATACATCTGATGCATATACCAGCCCGATATATTTCTTATTGATCACAACATTCCAGCCCAATTCGCTCTCATTCATCATAATCAGATCTACTTTATCTCCTTTTTTGAAAGGCAGGTCCTCATATTGTGGATTTCTTTTGAATTTTGTTGTTCCGGTGATCAGCTCAAGGTCTTCATCCACATAAATATGGACAAGATATCTTTTGCCTTCAATGATTTTTGATTTCTGCTGTTTGTATGGAATAAAAAGATCTTTGATAATCCCCCAATCCATGAACGCTCCACTCGGAAGGCTCTGTACACAGCTCATAACCGCAAACTCTCCTACTTCAGCCAAGGGAATTTCAGTGGTAGCCTTTAATTTATGATCATCCTGATAAACAAATACCTCTACCTCTTCACCGATTTCCTTTTCATCCTGAATAAAGATCTTTGGCAAAAAAGCCTTTTCACCTGATTCATCCGTAAGGATCCATCCTGAAGTATTTTTTTCTGAAATTTTTAAAGTCTGGGTTTTTCCGAGTTGCATTGATGATAAAATTAGCTGACAAAGGTACGGAAATTTGAAGATTTTAAGCCATCGGATTCCTTTTATGATTTTTAAAGTTGTTTTTAGGCTTTATAAGCTGTAAAAAATTTATGATCTTGAAATATATTCCATGAGTTCTTTTCTGCTGTTTTCGAAATCGAAAGCATCGTAGACCAAAAAGTATTTGTTTTTATCTACACATTTCCTGTACATTGATTTGGCAAGGGAGAGCCTGTTTTTATCAAAGCTGATGAATTTTACCAGATCTCTGATCTGCGCCGAAGTAAACAGGGAATTGTTCATCTGCTGATTGATCATGGCAATTTTATTATCATCAAACCTGGCATTTCTCTGAAGCATATCAAAAAACTGGCGGAAGGTATTACTATCCATTACATTTCCGGAGTTATTCCAATTGCCGGACTGATTTCCGTAAGGATTATTCCATACATCATTCCAGTCATTGAAGGCGTACTGTCCCTGAACCGGATAAGAATCCAGCAAATACAACCCTTCATTGGTAAAGAAATCCAGTACCATTCTGCTGTTATTCCTAAGCGTAAGGGTAGTTCTGTAAATCAGGAATCCGTTATTATAGACTGAAATAAAATTTCTTCCGGACTGAAGATCAAAGAAACGGTATTTCCCGGAACCGCTTGAAATGGCCTGATCACCTACTTCAACCGTAAAGTACCCCTGTTCAGGAATCCGCAGAAAAATTTCGGCATAACCGTAATTACGGTTCCATTGATAATTTGGATTTTTAATTCTGTTTTGCTGCCCGTTTATACTGCCACTTCTGGAATTGTCGAAAGATCTGTTTCTTGTATTAACATTTCCCTGCGTCTTCATTTCGGTTCCTGTTGCTTCGTTTTTCAAAAGTTCGCCTGCCTTTCCTGCTTCCTGTGCAGATAAACTAAGTCCTGCGAATATGATTAAACTTGTAAAGATATTTTTCATAGGTAAAATTTATTATTCCGAACTCCATTTCTGTGCCAAAAAAAAGAGAAACAGAAACTGCTTCTCTTTAATTATTTAAATATTTTAATTTTTCAAATAAAATTACATATGGATCGGTCTTTTTGCCGTAGCATCCAATGCAGCTTCTTTAATAGCTTCAGCATAAGTTGGGTGAGCGTGAGAACTTCTTGCGATATCTTCAGCACTTGCACGGAATTCCATAGCAATTACTCCTTCTGCAATAAGGTCAGCCGCTCTTGCTCCTACGATGTGCATTCCTAAAACCTCATCAGTTTTCTCGTCAGCAATAATCTTTACAAGACCATCAACATCACCGCTTGCACGGCTTCTTCCTAATGCTCTCATCGGGAAAGATCCTACTTTGTAAGCGACTCCCTCTTCTTTCAGCTGCTCTTCAGTTTTACCAACTCCTGCAACTTCAGGCCAGGTATAAACAACACCAGGAATCAGGTTATAGTTGATATGTGGTTTCTGACCTGCTAATGTTTCAGCAACAAAGACACCTTCTTCTTCAGCTTTGTGGGCAAGCATTGCTCCTTTGATCACGTCACCAATTGCGTAGATATTAGCTACGTTAGTCTGTAAATGATCATTTACTTTTACTCTTCCTCTTTCATCAAGCTCTACGCCTGCTTTTTCAAGGGCAAGTCCGTCTGTGTATGGTTTTCTGCCTACAGAAACAAGGCAGTAATCTCCTTCTACCACAACTTCTTCTCCTTTTTTATCTTTAGCAGTGATCTTAACCGTATCTCCGTTTCTCTCAACAGCAGAAACCGCCGTAGAAAGCATAAACTTCATTCCCTGCTTTTTAAGAACTTTAGTCAATTCTTTGCTTAAAGCTCCGTCCATTCCAGGAATGATCTTATCCATAAATTCAACAACTGTTACCTGAGCTCCTAATCTTAAGTATACAGATCCTAATTCAAGACCGATTACTCCACCTCCGATGACCACAAGATGCTTAGGAATTTCTTTAAGGTTTAAAGCTTCCGTAGAGGTAATCACTCTTTCTTTATCTAATGTGATGAAAGGTAAAGAAGATGGCTTAGATCCTGTTGCGATGATGGTATATTTAGACTCAATGATTTCAGAAGAACCGTCATTTTTCGTGATTTTGATCTGAGTAGCAGATTCAAAGCTTCCTACCCCTTCAAAAACAGTGATTTTGTTTTTGTTCATCAGGTAGCTGATTCCGTCTGTATTTTGTTTTATTACCTCATTTTTACGTTCAATCATTCTTACAATATCTGCCTGTGGCTCATTGATAATGATTCCATGGCCCGCAAAATTGTGCTTTGCGTTCTCAAAATGCTCAGAGCTGTCAAGAAGCGCTTTTGACGGAATACATCCAACGTTAAGACAAGTTCCGCCTAAAGTTGAATATTTTTCAATAATTGCTGTTTTGAAACCTAACTGCGCTGCACGGATAGCAGCTACATAACCACCGGGACCGGAACCTATTACGGTAACATCGAATTGACTCATGTTATTCTATGAATTTGTTTATTATTATCTTTCTTAATTCTCACAAATTTACATATAAATTATCAAGCGCCAAAGTGAGTTTTATCAATTTTGAATTCAGGAAGTTTTAAATATCTTAATGCACCGGTTAATCCAGTATCACTTTTCCATTCCCTATTGTTCCCTGGCTTTCAAAAAACGGACCTCCATATACATACCATTCAAGATTTTCCAGATGTTCCAGGGCGTTTTCCGGAGTAATCTGCGTCCGGTCCTTTTTTGAAACAATTCCTTTGTACCACCTTCCTGAATTGGAAGAGTTTTCAAATTCAATACAATAATGAATCCATATTCTCTGGCACAACTTACATTGCTGAATTGTTACTTCTCCATGCCTTCCGTTAGTGTGATCTATACCTAATTCTGAACTTCTGTATTCAGTATAATCGGAGGTAGGTTTTTCACAGGCACAGCCTATTTGGGGGATCTTCGTCATTATATTTGTTTTATCAGGCATCAAATCTAAGAAAATAAAAGCCCATAAGGCAAATAGGGTCCTACTGCTGCGTTAGTTCATGCAAAACTTTTTCATACTGATCCAAAATAATATCTTTGGAAAACCGTGATCTGATGGAATTCTTTATGGATTCCCTGTCGTAATTCCTCTGCAATACGCTGATCACTTTCTGTGCAAAATCTTCATAATTTTCAATATCGGCAATTTCCCCGTTTATATGGTGCTGAATGATCTCATTGATTCCGCCGGGACAGTTATTCGCTAAAGAATAGGTGCCGCAGGCTCCCGCTTCGAGAAGTACATTCGGAAAACCTTCATATCTTGAGGAAAGAATAAAAAGATCTGCATATTTCAAAAACTGATACGGATTTTCCTGTTTTCCATGAAAGATAACATTTTTCAGGTCCAGGTTTTTTTTCATCGCGTACAGTGTTTCTTTATCGTCTCCATCACCAAGAATATGGAGCAGGATATTTTCATGGGTAAGCTTAGAGAAAACGTTCAGCAGGTTATCAAATCCTTTTCTGGAAGATAAATTTCCGATCGCCACAACATTTTTGTAATCTTGTTTAAAACGTTCAGGTTTCACGGAAATTTCCAGTTTTGCATTGATAAAATCGAAATCCACGGGATTATTGATTTTGACAATCTTATTTTCTCTGATGTTGAAGTTTTCTATTAGATCCGTCTTCATGTCATCACTTTGTGCAATGATCCGTTGAAAATTGTTATAAAAATTATAGAAAACCTTTATTTCCTTTTTGGTTACATGCTGTGAGACTACATTGGTTTCTCTGGAGATAAATTTAGTCTTTTTTAAAAACGGGATAAACGGAGACATAAACGCTGAGATTTCGCCCCAGCCTGAGAAGAAAACATCCGGTTTTTCTCTATAGATAACCGGTAGAATTTTAAAAATTGAAAACCGTATCCTTTCTATGCCCAATTCCCGGACTTTTATATTGGGTTTAAGCTGTGAGGTGGGAAAATCTACATTTTTAAAAAGGAAAAGGGTAAAATCATATTTCTCATCATCCAGATGATTGAGCAGAGTAAAAATAATTCTCTCAGCTCCTCCAAAGGTGAGTCCCGGTAAAAGAAAGTAAACTTTTTTTTTCATTATTTCACGCCTCTGAAAATTCTATAATATAAATACTGCCAGATAGTAGGATGATACCAGATGAAGTTTTCTTTTGTTCCGATTGTGGTTTTCAGGTTATCATTACAAAAATCCTCAATGGCAAGCTTTAATATTTTGCCACCTTCTGCGGTTTGGTACAGCGGATATGTTGTAAAATTATCTGATTTTTCCGGTGAAACTCTTGCCTGGTAAATGACATCACCTGTATCTACCGATTGATCTACCAGATGTACAGTAACTCCACAGTTTTCTCTGTCATTATTGGCCAAAGCCCAATATCCGCCATGGATACCTCTGTATTTTGGAGTAATTCCTTCATGGGTATTCATAAAAACAGCATTGGTATTGTTAAGGATTTTCCTGGAAATAATTCTGCAGCCGTTAACAATCACTAAATCCGGCTTCAGCTCCTGCAGCAGCTTAAGTGTTTTATTTGAATTTACAGAATCTGTTTTTGTAAGAACGGTTTCAGGAATCGGAGTCAGATCTATTTTTAGTTTTTCGATGACTCTTTTTGTCTGGTTTTTCGAGAATTTCTTAATAAACGGCAGCAGCAGAAGACCAAACATAATTTGTCCGCCCACGTTTACCCAGCCTAACCTTTTAGCTCGATTTTTCATAATCTGCTTCATAGGTACTGCTTCCTCCTGCAGCACGGCAGAAATATCAAAATCCTGTATCAGGGTATTATAAATAATTGCCGACGACCGTGTATTTCCGGTTAGCATGACAATTTTTTTACTGTTATTTTTTTTCATATTCTGCTGCTATTTCAGACATGTTTTTGCTTTGGAAATTATACTTTTGGTTTAATTTTTTGTAGTGCTGAAAGATTTCTTCCAGGTACCCGAAGTTGATATCCTGATGAATTCCAATATCATGCGGATGAAACCAGAGGTGAAAAATTTCGTTGTTTTTAGCGGCATATGTCATCTGTTGTTTTATTCTGCGAAGCTTCAGCCCGTCCAGGAATTTTATTTTTTCTGAATATGGCCTTAACCAGCGGCTTGCCCTAACGACCGTAAAGCCATCTTTATGAAGATCAGACGTTTTCTGGGTGTGATGGCTTCCCACTTTCACAAAATAGTCCAGATACCTGAAAGCTCTTTTTATCAAGCCTTCTTCTGAACCTTTTGCCGGAGAATGATACCACGCCTTTTCTGTACCGCGGTAGATTAAAATTCCATTTTTTTTAAGGATATTCAGATAACTGCTGTTAATCTGATGCCGGGGAAAGATAAAAGACCTTATCTCAATTTTATGGGCAGCAGAAACAGCAATAGCAGACTGTATGTCTGCATCAAACTGATCTTTAGTCTGCCCGTCTTCCAGACAGTAATAGTGTGAAAAAGTATGGCTTCCGATTTCCTGATTCGGAGCTTTCTGAACGAGTTCCACTAATGGCTTTCCATATAAATAAAGATCATCCATTCCCTGTGAAGACGGAATGAAATCATGATAAGGGGAAAGCTCTTTTTCCAGATAAGAAGGTGTGTTTTCGGGACAATATTGCTGTAATTCCTGAAAATCGCCGGTCATCATGGCTCCCACTGATGCCCAGGTACAATGAATATCATACTGGTTATACAATTTCAGGAGCTTAGGAACAACTTCCCAAACTCCTGCAATATTCTGACCATATTCCTGAATCGTTTTTTTATCCCGGATTCCCCAGTACAGTTCAAAATCCAAAGATACGGTGAAAATGCCGTTATTTTTTTTCATAAGTGTTGTCTGCAAATTTACAGTTTTTTCTGATCTTTCAATCTTAAATTAAAAACTGCTATTTTCATCAATTAGCTACATCGCTTATAAATTTGATTCTCAGCATTCTTACCTCTTCATCTGAAAGTTCATCTCCGAATTCATCCAGAAGCACCTTCATACTGTCACTTTCAGATTCGTTCATGAATTCCATGAAGCCTTCTACAATATCTTCATCGAAATTGTCTTCTATATAGTAATCAATATTCAACTTGGTTCCCTGATACACAATACTTTCCATTTCCTTCAGCAATTCATTCATTGAGAGGTTTTTGGCTCTTGCAATATCTTCAAGATCAATTTTTTTATCGGTACTCTGAATGATGAATACTTTATGGCTTGATTTGTTGGCCACCTGCTTCAGTACCATATCCTGGGTACGTTCGATGTTATGGTCTTCTACGTAAGTTTTAATGAAGTCTGCGAATTCTTTACCATATTTTTTGGCTTTTCCTTCGCCTACTCCATAAATTTTGGCAATTTCCTCTACCGTTATCGGATACTGAACCGTCATATCTTCAAGGCTGGGATCCATAAAGACGGTATAAGGAGGAATTCCGTGTTTTTTAGCTACTTTTTTTCGCAGTTCTTTCAATTGTCCGAACAAATTCTGATCGAGGCCTCCTCCTGCCTGCATCTGTACCTGATCACTGTCTGCTTTGGTCTGGGTAAGATCGAATTCCCTGTCTTCGGCAATTAAAAATGGTTCTTTCAGCTTTCCGCTCAGAATATTTCTGCCTTTCTCAGACATTTTCAAAACCCCGTAGGTTTCGATATCTTTTTGCAGGATCCCCTGAACGGTAGCCTGTCTTAAAATAGTTTTCCAGTAATTATCTTTTTCTTCTTTCCCAAATCCGAAATGGGAAGTCTGTTCCAGTTTATAGGACTTTGTAACAGCTGTTTCTTTCCCTGCGATAACAGAAATCAGATCTTTAGCTTTAAATTTTTCTCCGGTATCTTTAATCAGTTCCAGAACTTTTTTCAGGTCCTCAGCAGCATCTTTTAATTTGGGAGGATTGGATGAGTTGTCGCACATCATGGCCCCTTCCCCATTTACGGGATCAAAATTTTCTCCGAAATAATAAAGGATATATTGTCTGCGGCTCATTGAAGTTTCGGCATATCCTACCACTTCATTTAATAACTGAAGTCCAATTTCTCTTTCTGAAACGGGTTTTTGTGCCAGGAATTTTTCCAGTTTCTCAATATCCTTAGGGTCATAGAATGCCAGGCAATGGCCTTCTCCGCCGTCTCTTCCAGCTCTTCCTGTTTCCTGGTAATAGCTTTCCAATGATTTAGGGAAATCATAATGAATGACAAAACGTACATCGGGCTTATCAATTCCCATTCCGAATGCAATGGTTGCCACAATTACGTCTACTTCTTCCATCAGAAACTTGTCCTGATTAGCCACCCTTACTTTCTGGTCAAGGCCCGCGTGATAAGGAAGCGCATTAATTCCGTTCACCTGGAGCAGCTGAGCGAATTCTTCAACCTTTCTTCGGCTGAGACAGTAAACAATTCCTGATTTTCCTTTATTCTGACTGATAAATTTTACGATTTCCTTATCGACATTAACTTTCGGGCATACTTCATAATAAAGGTTAGGACGATTGAAGCTTTCTTTAAAAACCAGCGCATTCGTCATGCCCAGCGTTTTCTGAATATCATCCTGAACCTTAGGAGTTGCTGTAGCCGTTAAGGCAATCACCGGTACGTCAGCAATCTTATCAATAATTTGTTTCAGATTCCGGTATTCCGGCCTGAAATCATGTCCCCATTCTGAAATACAATGCGCCTCATCAATAGCAAAGAAAGAAATCTTCACATCTTTCAGGAAGTCTAAATAATCATCTTTAATTAATGATTCGGGGGCAACATACAAAAGTTTGGTTTTTCCGCTTTTAATATCGTCAAAAACCTGTTTGGTCTGTGTCTTATTTAATGATGAATTTAATACGTGGGCAACCCCATCGTCTGACGAAAGGCCGTTTACTGCATCTACCTGATTCTTCATCAACGCTATTAAAGGCGAAACTACGATTGCCGTGCCTTCGGAAATAAGTGCCGGAAGCTGGTAACATAAAGATTTACCACCTCCTGTCGGCATCAAAACAAATATATCTTTCCCATTCAATAGGTTTTCTATAATCTGTTCCTGCTGGCCTTTAAATGTAGAAAACCCAAAATACTTTTTCAATTCGCCTGATAAATTGGCTTTTTTTGCGCTCATCTAATTTTCTATTGCTAAATTTGCATGTACCTCAAAGTTATAAAAATTCTGCTTAAAATAAAAGCGAACGAATTTATAAAAAATAAAATTTATATTAAATATCCTTTTTAAAATATAACGTTTTTTAAGAGATTTTTTGTATACCACATACTCGTAAAATGGAAAGAACCGACATTATTTCAATTGCCAGAAGCACTTTAGAGATAGAAATTTCAGAACTTGAAAAATTAAAAAACAGGATTGATGAAGATTTTGCCAGAGCCGTAGAGATTATTCATTCGGCTAAAGGGAAATTAATTGTTGTAGGAATCGGAAAGTCGGCCCATGTCGGCAACAAGATTGTTGCTACTTTAAATTCTACCGGAACCCCTTCACAATTCCTTCACGCATCGGAAGCCATCCACGGAGATCTGGGCGTGATCCAGAAGCAGGACGTAGTGTTATGCATTTCCAACTCCGGAAACTCCCCGGAAATAGCAAATCTGGTTCCTTATTTAAAGGATTATTCTTCCGCCCTTATCGGGATGACCGGAAATAAAACCAGTAAGCTTGCCGAATTTTCTGAAATTATTCTGGATACTCACGTAGATGTGGAGGCCTGTCCGAATAAGCTGGCGCCAACCAGCTCCACCACTATCCAGATGGCACTGGGCGATGCACTTGCCGTGGCTTTAATGGAGCTGAATGATTTCAAAGCAAACGACTTTGCTAAATTCCATCCGGGAGGAAGCCTGGGGAAAAACCTGACTTCAAAAGTAGAACAGTTTCTTTCTTCGCAGAAGCCACAAGTATCAGAAGATTCGTCTATCAGGGATGTGATTATATCCATCAGCGCTTCAAGCCACGGAATAACAGTGGTTACGGATGATGAAAAAATTATCGGCGTAATTACAGACGGCGACCTGAGAAGAATGCTGATGAAAGAGGGAGATATTGCGAAGGTACAGGCTAAAGATATTATGTCCGGGTATCCGAAAACCATTGAAAAAGATGCTCTTGCCAAAGAAGCAATGAAAATCCTTAAAGAAAACAACATCGGGCAGCTTGTTGTAACGGAAAACGGAAAGTATTTCGGAATTATCGACCTTCATAAACTTCTTGACGAGGGAATCAATTAATTGTATCTGTTCTGTATGAGCCAGTTTCTGAAAGCCCATATCTGTGAAATCATTCATCTGAATGATGATGAGTTTGAAGCGGTACTGCCTTTTTTCACCCAGAAGAAATTCAGGAAAAGACAGTTTCTGATTCAGGAAAACCAGCCCGTTCATGAAATTTACCTGATAGAAAAAGGGATTCTTAAAAGCAGCACCGTTGACAGCACAGGAAAAGAGCACATTCTTCAGTTTGCAGCTCCCAACTGGTGGATTTCAGATTTCGCAGCCTTCTTTAAACAGGAAAACGCTTCACTGGCCGTTGACTGTATTGAGAATACGGAAGTGTATTCCATAACTCATGAAAGTTTAAACAACCTCTGTTCAAAATTTCCGGCTATGGAACATTTTTTCAGGGTGAAGTCTAATTTTGGTTATGTGGCCTTACAGCAAAGGATACTTTCATTGATCAGCAAATCTGCCAAAGAGCGATATGAAGATTTTGTGCGGCAGTATCCGGGCTTTACAGAGCATATTCCTAAACAGTTTATTGCGAGTTATCTGGGTGTTTCAAGAGAGACATTAAGCAGATTATATTCTTAGATTTATTTGAAACATTACAATTGAATTAAGTTTTAAATTTTGTTAAGGAAAAAATCAAAGATTTTTTTATAAGCATAATATCTTTAAGGTAAAACCAGACTTAATATCCTAAAAACTTATCCCTCTTAATGGTTTAAAATAATGACGAATAAAGAATATGGTATCGTTTCAAAGATAAAATTCTCAATTTTAAATAATCTTTATAAAGGTGTGATGAAGATCACACTTTTTTTTTGATAAAGATCCTTCCTTTCCGGTAGTAAAATGTGAAACTTTGTACTCATCAAAACGAATACAAAAAATAACATTTAATACCGAATACAATGAAAAAGAAAGCATTAATCGTAGTTACGAGCGTAGAAAAATATCCTGAAATGGACAGAGCTACCGGCTTATGGCTGGGAGAAGCCGTTCATTTTTATGAAAAACTGCATGAAAAAGGCTATGAAATAGATTTTGTAAGTCCGAGAGGAGGTTATACTCCGCTCGATCCTGTTTCGCTTCAGATGTTTGTACAGCCTGCAGACTGGAAATATTATGCTGATGAAACATTCAGAAATAAACTGGCAGATACCTTAAAGCCTTCTGATGTCAACGCAGAAAATTACAGTGTGATTTATTATTCAGGGGGACACGGTGTAGTCTGGGATTTCCCGGAAAATACGGAACTTCAGGAAATTGCCCGCAAAATCTATGAAAACGGAGGGATTATTTCTTCGGTCTGCCACGGAGCTGTGGGTTTATTTAATATTAAACTTTCAGGCGGAGAGCTTCTCATTAAAGGGAAAACACTTACCGGGTTTTCCAATTCTGAGGAAATTGCCGCGGAACTGGCCGATCATATGCCTTACCTTACTGAAGATGTTTTGAAAAGCAGAGGCGCCCATTATGTAAAAGCAGATCAGGATTTTGTTTCTTTCGCTGTATCGGACGGACGTTTGGTTACCGGGCAGAATCCACAGTCCGGAGGGGCTGTTGGAGAAAAAGTCCTGGAAATTCTGGAGAAATAAAGCCGGTTTACGATCGGAAAACCAAACAAGATCATGTACAGAATATCTGTTCATGATCTTTTTTTATCCCGAAGATTAACTTAATTTCGGGAATTCTAAAAAACAATCATGATTATATTATATATTCTGATTATTTTCAATTTTAAAAGAAATGAATGTCAAGGAAAGAGGATACGACTTTAGTTTGTACAGGCCACGGTAATTTTAAACTTCAAACATCAGGCTTTTCATCAAATATTTCATAAATTTGTGCCTTTAAAAAATATATTCAGTGAGTGAAGGTAAAGACATGTCCTTTCTTGGGCATATTGGAGAATTAAGAGGACATCTTATCCGCTCGATTATTGCGATTATCATTGCGGCTTTTGCTGTCGGCTTCAATATCAACTGGATCATGGACCATATTTTTTTCGGGCCCACAAGAAATGATTTTCCTACGTTCAAGCTGGTGAACCATTTTTCCAGAATGATCTTAGGGGAAGACAGTATTCATCTTCCGAAGGATTTCCCGGTTCGTGTACAGAGACTTTACCAGCAGTTTAATGTGATGATGGCCGTTTCTATTTTCGGCGGAATGGTGGCCGCATTTCCTTATATTGTATGGGAATTGTGGCGTTTTATCAGTCCGGCACTTCATCCTAAAGAAAGAAAGAATTCCATTTATATCATCAATGCGGTTTGGATTCTGTTTATGACAGGTGTATTATGCGGTTATTTCTTAATTCTTCCGTTTGCTGTCAACTTCGGGGTTATTTTCAAGATTTCGGATATTATTGTTCCGTTATATGATCTGAGTGATTATACTACGCTATTCCTCCAGGTTGTTTTAGGAATGGGTGTTATATTCCTATTTCCTATCCTGATTTACTTCCTGACCAGCATAGGTATCCTAACTCCGATGTTCATGAAAACCTACCGTCGTCATGCTATCATTCTAATCATGGTGGTTGCCGCAATCATCACTCCTGCCGACGTTTTAAGTATGCTGATGGCTGCTTTCCCGCTACTGATCCTTTATGAATTCAGCATTATGATGTGTAATATCACTTACAAAAGGATTCAGAAAGCTAACGGGAATCTTCCGGCAGTGCAGAAATAGCTTCCTGAACCTTTTTTAAAGAATCTCTCTCATTCCGTAATAGTCGATCGCTTTCTGCTTCATGGGATGGGTGCTCCATTCTTCCCATTCACAGGTTTTCGGATCATAGCCGCATTTTAACGGTGCTGAGTATTGATCTTCCGGATTTTCTATGTAAGCTCTGCAGTCGATACAGACGTGACGGAATTCACAATCTTTACATTTGGTAATCTGGTTTTTTGTGATCTTCCAGTATTTTTTAAATCCTGTTTGGCTGATTGCTTCCTGTAAAGAGGTATCTCTGATATTTCCGAAGTTTTCTTTCATTGCAGGGCAGTTTCTGATATTGCCTTCAGCATCAATGGAGAGTTTACGATTCAGACAGGTATTGTGATTGAGAGATTCTGTATATGCAGGAATATTAACATTGAATAATTTCGGGCTCATAAGACCGCAATATAAAGGACTGCTGATTTTTTCTGTAACCTTCACAATCATTCCTCCGTTTTCGTTTTGCAGCACTTGGGCATCATCTGCATTGGTTATGATTAAGGTACTGATTTTTTTATGCGTGTTCACCAGACTGACTATTGTATCACAGAACTGTATTTCCCCTTTATTTTCAGGCAGTATCACTTCTATTGACTTAATCTGTGTTGACTTTATTTTTTCAAGTAAAAGCTTCAGCTGAAGGGTAGATACTTCATTAAAGAACCTGAACTGAAGATGATTACAGCAGAGTTTTTCCAACTGGGCAAGAAAAGCATCATTGAAATAATCAAAGTCTGAGTAAGTATCCAGAACTGCATGGGAAATATGGGCTGGAAAGAGCCATTCTTCAGGCATTTTAGGAAAGCGGCTAATTTCTTTTGAAGTACAGAAAAAGCATAATTCATGTTCCACAAGAAATCCAATATAATCATCCAGAACTTTTTGGGATTCCGGGTTTAATTTTTTCCTGACATTATTGATGTTAAAGCAGTCTTTTTTATTGAATAATTCAGCTAAAGACAACGGAATAAGATGAATTTCACCCCGCTGAAGATCACATATCGATGCTCTTGATGCCCCTTTCACCAAAGCACAATTGCTGTACAGTTTTAACCATTCAGATTCCATATCACAAGTTTTGAATAAGGTTTATAGAAAGGAATTCCTCTTTCCAGTCTGGCATCATATCTACCGAGTACTTCTAAGAAGTGATCCTGAACATCACTTGTGTGTTTTTTCTGCAATATCCAGACATCCCAGAAAGCGGAATTCAATGGCAGATGGTTTTTGTTTTCCCGGGTCCAGTTTATAAAATCTCTCCGGACCTGATCTGTTTTTTCATTCATTATTATTGGTTTAAAAATCGGGCAATACTTCGTTCAATATCATAATTACAGTTATCTGAAAGCCATTGAAACTGTCCTACAGGATTGGCTTCCAGAAAAACATATTCTTTATGAACGGTATAAATCATATCTATGGAAGCACAATTCAAATCCAGACATTTCATCAGCTTTATTAATTTTCGGGTTTCTTTCAGAGGCAGCCGGTAAGGGATACAACGATTCGGGCGTTCTGCATCATAATTTCTGAAATCTACTTTGGTCCTTTCATTAGCCTGGGAGAAAATAGCCATAGGATACAGCTTGCCATCAAGGTAAAAAATGCGCAGTTCATATTCTTTTTCAATATACTTCTGCAAAAAAATATATCCTTGTGATATATTGCTTCGGATTTCCTTTAACTGCTGAATATGGGACTCTGTAACAATAGTGGGAGGAATTCTTACGACAACATCAAAATCTTCATTCCAGTTAACTTTTATATCGTCAAGCATCACATCTTTAACAATGATCTTTTCATGAGACCTGTAAAAGTTTTCTATGGCTGATATATTGGAGGAAACCAGTGTTTCAGGAATGAGAAGTCCCGCTTCTTTTGCTTTATGAAGGGCTTTTAATTTATTGATATTATTATCGCTTCTTTTATTTAACCGTTTTTTGAACAGCTTATCATACCAATCAATATACGCTTCATGAATAACTTTTTCTTCAAAATTATATTTATCATAAACGTTTAAGAATATATTTCTGAATGATTGCCTATCATATTGATCCAGTACAGATCCCGGATGATAACCATGATCTTTTAAGTACCCCCGCCTATACCAATAGGCGTCGTTGCCGGCAGGATCTGCATGGTTGGAAATCAACATACTTTCTACTTCAAGATCTTCACTTCTGACGCAGGCGGCGGATGGATATTCAAAATAGATCCAGTCCAGAACATCATTGGTGGAATAATCCTGCTGAATGGAGTTAATTCTTATATTCATATTCCCTGAATAAATAGAACATGTTCCGCCCTGTCAGACGGAACAATTCTTTATTAAAGCCTAACAGTATACCATCTGCCTTCAATACAATATTCCCTGTGCATAAGAGTTCCCTCACTGTTAAATTCTTCGCGGTCTTCAGAATAGGTGTAAGTCCCGTCTTTAAGACCGTCAATACCTTTAGCAATATAAGATCCTCCTCTTGTGGCACATCTTTCACCCCCTTTAACTGTTCCTAACTGAGGTCTTGTTAACGTTTTAAATTTGTCTGAATTTAGATTTTCCAGTTGCATAATTTTTGTAATTTTTAGTTAATACACTCCCTTCCGCCGGAGTGTTTCGGCGGTTCTTCCCCTTTTTTCTTTGGCCACTGAAGAATAGGCCGCAATTCGTAGCTACTGAATATTTTAAATTTTATGAATTCTGTTTATTTGTTGTTATACCCCGTTTCAAACGGCTAAGCGATGGATTTTCCATCCCCAGGAATGAAGCGATATAATACTGCGGTATGTGGGATGGCAGATCCGGAAATTCTTTAAGAAACTGCATATAACGATCCCGGGCACATAAAAAGGAAATGGTTTCCATTCTGTGTAAAAGAGCAAAAAAAGATTCTTCGGCAATAATGCGCCCTGCCCTTTCCCATCCTTTGGAAATCTCATACAAATTTTCCAGATCATCTACATTGATTACCCAGATAGAAGACTCTACAATTGCTTCAATATAATAGGTACACTGAATCTTTTTCGTCATACTTCTTAAAGCCGTAACCAATTCTCCTCTGCCGCTCAGGAAAAGAATATGTTCTTTAGAATGATCATCGATAAAATAGGTTCTGAAAATCCCTTTTTCTATAAAACCCAATTGTAGGCAGATATCCCCCCGCTGGTTAAAATAGGATCCTTTCTCATAGGTTACTTTTTTCCATAAATGTTTTGACATCTCAATTTCATCATCATTCAGCTTCAGGTTTTCTTTTAAAAATGAAAGTAATGCTTCAGAGTTCATAGGCGTATTCTATTATCTTTTCAAAGTTGCTTTTCTCAAAAATATTTACATTTTCCCTATGTTTCATTAACAAATGTTAATCAAACAAGAAAAAATTAAATATTCAATAAGTGAAAATATACTAAAATCAAAATATGATTAACAACTCTCATGATCAATCATAAAAAAACATCTTTCAGTTGGCATTAATTTTTCTATTTTTGAAAGATTATTAATGTAATTCACTATGAAAAAGCTGACGTTTACCCTTCTCTTTATTTCAGGATTTGCTTTCGGACAGATTTTTGAAAAAAACAGGGTTTTCACCAAACAGGATACGTTAAAAGGTTCTGACACCCGGTTCCGGAACTTTTGGGATGTAAAGAAATATGATCTTTCTGTGGAACCTGATTTTGAACAGAAGAGTATTAAAGGGAATAATAAGATCAGCTTTGAAATCACTAAAGACATTACGAATCCTGTTTTCCAGATTGATTTGCAGCAACCTATGAAAGCAGATAAAGTGGAAGGAAGCTTTCCGGTTACAGGCTATAAACAGGATGGTGATTTTATTTTCGTCACTTCTAAAAAGAAGTTTAAAAAAGGGGAAAAGTATACCATGAATATTATCTATTCCGGAAACCCGGTAACTGCAAAAAAAGCACCCTGGGACGGAGGCTGGATCTTCACCAAAGATAAAAACGGAAATCCCTGGATGAGTGTTGCAGATCAGGCAGAAGGTTCATCACTCTGGCTGCCTACCAAAGATATCTGGAGCGATGAGCCCGACAATGGCATTATTATGAAGATCATTACTCCCAATGACCTTACGGGGGTTGGCAACGGCAGGCTGACGGATAAAAAAACGGAAGGAAGCAAGACAACTTATACATGGGAAGTAAAAAACCCGATTAATGATTATTCTATCATTCCGAATATCGGGAAGTACGTTAACTTTAAAGATACTTTTAACGGTGAAAAAGGAAAGCTGGACCTGGATTACTGGGTACTCGATTATAATCTTGAAAAGGCAAAGAAGCAGTTCCAGCAGGTAAAACCAATGCTTTCTGCTTTTGAATACTGGTTCGGACCTTATCCTTTTTATGAGGATTCTTATAAACTGGTAGATTCTCCGTATCTCGGTATGGAGCATCAGAGCAATGTAGCCTACGGAAACGGATATCAGAACGGATACCTCGGAAGAGATCTTTCCGGAACAGGAATTGGCATGAACTGGGATTATATTATCATTCACGAAAGCGGCCATGAGTGGTTTGCCAACAATATTACAGCGAAAGACATGGCGGACATGTGGATTCATGAAAGCTTTACCATGTATTCCGAAGTTCTTTTCACTGAAAAATATATGGACAAAAAATCTGCCGATATTTACGCTCAGGGGCTTCAGAACACCATTATGAACGACACTCCGATCATTGGCCATTATGGGGTTAAAAGCGAAGGAAGCGGTGATATGTATCCTAAGGGAGCCAGTATGATCCACACGATAAGACAGGTCATCAATAATGATGAAAAATTCAGGCAGATCCTGAGGGGAATGAATAAAGACTTCTACCATCAGACTGTTACCTCCGGGCAGATTGAGGATTATATTTCATCCAAAGCAGGAATTGATCTTTCAGGCATTTTTGATCAGTATCTGAGAACGACCAAAGTTCCGACCCTTGAATATTCACAGGACAATGAAACTTTGAAATTCCGTTACACCAATACCATAAAAAATCTTAAGCTCCCGATAAGAATTGACGGGGAACAAACCATTAACCCCACAGAGCAATGGCAAAGCGTAAAGTTAAAGAAAAACACACCGGTTGAGTGGAATAAGAATTATTATGTGCATTATGTGAAAGTTCAGTAAATCATATATATAAAAGACAAATATGCTTTTTTACTTTCCGGGAGCTCCCCAAACTCCAATCAGGGGTTTCCCTTTTATGCCCCTAAAAAATTTTAAGAAAAGTTTAATATCTCATTTCGTAACAAAGCGAGAAAAACAACTACTACTTATATAAAAATTCAAACTTAATGAAAAAAACCACACTTACCCTGGGTCTTTTTGCCGCTTTAATGGCCAATGCCCAGTCTATCAAAACAACGATTGATCTTGTTCATGTAAAAGATGATAAGGTAGCCGTTACCATGGAGTTCCCGAAAATGAAATCAGGAGACGTAAAATTCCATTTCCCTAAAACAGTTCCGGGTACTTACTCTGAAGATGATTACGGAAGATTTGTAGAAGGAATTAAATTTTATGATAATAAAGGCAAAGAGCTTACTTACACTAAAGTGAATGACAATACGTATTCCCTTAAAAATGCCCAAAACCTGACGAAAGTAACCTACCTGGTGAACGACAGTTTTGATGAAGAAATGGATGCCTCCAAACATAAAGCGGTATTTTCTCCATCAGGGACCAATATTGAGGAAGGAAAGGTATATCTGATCAATACCCACGGTTTTATCGGCTATATTGATAATATGCAGGATGTACCTTATCAGCTGGTAGTTCAGAAGCCAACTGACTTTTATGGAACTACCGCTCTTGTAGACCAGGATAAATCTGACTCCACAGATACTTATACATTAGCCAATTATGCAAAAGTTACAGATTCGCCGCTCATGTACACCAAGCCGGATTATGTTACCTTCAATGCAGGAGGAATGGATCTGGTATTGGGAGTTTATTCAGCATCCGGAAAATACAAAGCGGCTGATTTTAAAGACAATATAGAAAAAATGGTTATTGCCCAAAAGAAGTTCCTGGGCGATATGAACACCAACAAGAAATATGCAATCATGCTTTATCTTTCCGGAGGTGACGGACCGGATATCAAAGGTTTCGGAGCTTTGGAGCATCATGAATCCACAAGTGTGGTCCTTCCTGAAGCCATGCCTAAGGATGCTATCGACAAAACCCTTACCGATGTGGTTTCCCACGAGTTTTTCCATACGGTAAATCCGCTGAAGACCCATTCTGAAGAGATTCATTATTTTGATTATTCAGATCCGAAAATGTCCCAGCACCTTTGGATGTATGAAGGCGGAACAGAATATTTTGCCAATCTTTTCCAGATTCAGGAAGGCCTGATCAATAAAGATGAGTTTCTTGAAAGAATGGGAGAAAAGATCGCCAATTCCAAAAATTATGATGATACCATGCCATTTACGGTGATGAGTAAAAATGTCCTGAAGGAACCTTATAAAGATCAGTACAGAAATGTTTACGAAAAAGGAGCCCTTCTTGCAATGTGCCTGGATATTGAGCTTAGAAAGCTTTCCAACGGTGAAATCGGCTATCGTGATATGATCAGAAAATTATCTCAGAGATTCGGAGAAAATAAACCATTCAAAGATGATAAGCTGATTGATGAACTGGTAGCAGTAACCGGATATCCACAGGTAAAAGACTTTTACAATAAATACATTGCAGGAAACCAGCCAACTCCTTATGCAGAATACCTGAATATGGCAGGAGTAACCGTTAACAAGCAGGAAATTCCTCCTATCTTCTGGTTTATTAAAGATCCGAACCTTACCGGATATAACGAAAAAAATAAAACCCTTGTTTTTCAGGAAACCGCAGCCTTATCTACGTTCTCAAAAAACATTGGGTTAAAAAGTACCGATGAAATTTTAGCTTTAGACGGAAAATCTATTGATATCCAGAAGATGCAGGATTTTGTAGGATATGCAAAATCAATTAAAGACGGTCAGGAGGTTACAGTTACCATTCTTAGAAACAATGATGGTAAAAATGAGAAAATGTCGCTTAAAGGAAAGGCTGTTCTGGATAAAATGAGTATAGAAACGCTTCAGTACAAAGCCAATCCTACCCCTGCGGAACAAAAGCTGCAGAATCAGTGGCTGACAGGGAAGAAATAATAATTCATTATATAATAAAGGCGGAGTATTTCTCCGCTTTTTTATTTTTATTGCTGATTGTAAAAATCTGTAAAGTCGGAATATTTATATTTTGCTATACAAAAATTCAATTCTCCTTTGTAGAAACGTATAGGCTTAATAATGTGTGTCTTTTAAAAACCTATAAAGCTTTGGAAGAATCGTCTAAGCCTTTTTAATGGTAATTCTAAAAGTTGTACCCTTTCCTACTTCGGTTTGGGAGATCTTAATATCTCCGTTATGGTATTCATGAATAACCCTTCTCGCTAATGAAAGTCCCAGCCCCCAGCCTCGTTTCTTTGTTGAATATCCCGGCTTGAAAGCATTCCTTGCCTGCTGCTTCGTCATTCCGCTTCCGGTATCTTTTACTTCAATCAGGATATTTTTATTCCTTTCAAAAACGTACATATCCAGAATACCTTCTCCTTTCATGGCATCTACTGCGTTTTTCACCAGGTTTTCAATTACCCAGCTCATCAGGATCTTATTATGGGGAACCTCAATGGTATAGGTAGGAAGGTGCAGGCTGAATTTTATTTTTTTTGAAATTCTCGTTTTCAGATAGTCATAATTTTCGAGAATGGTTTCATTGAAATTCATATCGTTAAGCTCGGGAACAGAACCGATTTTTGAAAAACGTTCAGAAATGGTTCTCAGCCTTTCAATATCTTTTTCAATTTCATAAACGCCTTCAGATTCCGGGGTTTCCAATTTCATAATTTCTATCCAGCCGATCATTGAAGATAAGGGAGTTCCTATCTGATGGGCCGTTTCCTTCGCCAGTCCTGCCCAGAGATATCCTTCATCTGTTTTTTTTATTGTTCTGAAGAACCAGAAAGAGAATCCAAAATACAGCAGAATAAACAATCCCAGAATATAGGGTGAATAGCGCAGATTATTCAGCAACCTGGAGTTGTCATAATATACAAACTGATTATTACCATCAGGAACTTTGATTTCTATGGGGCCATAATTCTTTTCCATACGGACTATAAGAGCCTGAAGCTTTTCAGGATCTTTTATAGTGGCTTCAGGAATATTCCGGTAATATCCGAGATCTATGATCGGTTTTTTATCTTTATCCGTTACAATAAACGGAATTGTATTATTAATGTTAAGAATCTCAGGCAGAAGATCAAGCACATCTGTATCCGGAGTTTTTACTTCCTGCTGGATTCTTATCGCCTTTGAAAGAAGACTTATCCTTTTAATCTCTTCTTTTCTGAGAAAATTGATTAATGACGTAGATGCCACAACTATAGCCACCACCAGGACGGTCATCACAACAAAAATAATCCAGTTATTCAGCCGGGTAAGTATGGATTTTCTCACGGTTTGTTTATTTTAAAACATTCAGGATTTTCTGCAGTTCTGCACTTCCGCTTCCCTGATAATTGTTAATAATGATTGAAAACACATATTTTTTGCCGTCTTTGGCTGTATGGTACCCTGCAAAAGACTTGGTATCTCTCATGGTACCGCTTTTCATTTTCATTCCGTTATCCTGAACAGGGAAACCGTCATAATAAGCATCAAACCAGGATTGTTTCTTTGCATATAGAAGGGCCTGTACTTCGGCTTTGGCAGCAACATAATTCTGAGGTGAAAGTCCGCTTCCATCGGCAAAATTAATCATATTCGGATTGATGCCTTTTGATTTCCAGAATTCCTTCAGATAAGCAACCCCGCTTTTAAAGCTGGAATTTCCTTTTTTCTCTTTCCCCAGTGTTTTAATCAGGGTTTCGCCATAAAGATTCACACTTTTCCGTAAAAACCAGTATATAATTTTCTCCAAAGCCGGCGACTGATATGTAAGGATTGTATTTTTAGAAGTTTCTAAAACCTTCCCTTCCAGTTCAAGCTGTGAAGAGGTTGTTACTTTTCCTGAAATTTCTATTCCCGCTTCTTTCAGCCATTGTCTGGCTTCTGTTCCCAGCTGTAAAGGCGGATTGGGCACAGAACCTGAAACGGTAACGGTTTTCCCGGCCGGCAGGGTTCCGTTTATTAATGCTACTTCAGAATGCGGTGCGGTAAAGATGAGGCTTTGGTCAGAGTTTCCTCCTGCTTTAAGGTCATTCAGCCACTTTACATTTTCCAAAGGATAGGAAAATCCTTTAAATTCTGTTCCGTTGATATTGATATCAAATTGATTTTCACGCCAGTTCACTCCCCAGACTCCGGCCCCATAATAGTTACCAAGGTCATCCCACGGCCAGCCTCCCGGAATTGTCTGATGGTCAAAATAGGAATCATCAATCACCAGATCGCCGGAAATTTTTGTGATCCCGGAACTTTTCACAGCATCAATAAATTTCTTTTTAAATGCTTCGGGCTTATAGGCCTCATAGCGCCAGCTTCCCAATGTAGGATCGCCGTTTGAGCTGATGAAAAGATTTCCGTTCAGCATACCTCCCGACAGCTTTCCGGAGTAACCGGCTGTGGTTTTAAAGGTATAATCCCTGCCCAGGGTTTCAAGGGCAGCTCCCGCAGTAAATATCTTTTGTGTTGAAGCTGTTGAAAGCCCTTTATTTCCCTGATATTCATAAACCAGATTGCCATTTTCATCGGAGACATACAATGACAGGCCGGATGATATAGCCCCTGAAGAATCCATAAGATCTCTAGTAACCTTATCCAGTTTCTGAGATATATTCTGGGCAAAAAACAGCTGTGTTGAAAGCGTAAAAACCGCAATCGTTCTTTTCATTCTGTGGTTGTTTATTCAAATATAATTAAAAAAAAACCTTTTTATACATGAAGAATCGGCTCATTTATTTTAAGCCGGATATCATCAATTGAGAGAATCTTTTTTATTTTCGTCTCATTACAAAGTGCTTCCAGCTTCTATTTCGTAGGGTTCTTTACCTTTTTCAAAAATTCTGGTCAGCTCGCTTCCTTCCACTGTGATCCTGTCATTAATCCTTCTGATCCAGTTTCCTTCTCTGAGTCCCACAACTTTGATGTCATTCTGAGTCAGGAATTCCTTAATACGGGTTTCTCTGGTTTCTCCATTATGTTTAAGGTCAGGATTCGGATCAAGGTAATGCGGATTGATATTGAAAGGAACCAGCCCCATACAGTCAAAACTTGGCGGATAAACAATCGGCATATCATTCGTGGTTTTCATATTCTGCCCTCCGATGTTGCTTCCTGCACTGCATCCTAAATATGCTTTTCCTTTTTCTACATTTTCCTTAAGTACAGACATCAGTCCTTCTTCATGCAGTGTTTTAACCAGTAAAAAAGTATTTCCTCCACCTGTAAAGTATCCTCTGGCATGATGTAAAGCTTCAGCCTTATTCTCAAACTCATGCAGCCCTCTTACTTTAATGTGAATGGTTTCGAAAAAGGATTGTGCTTTTGCGGTATACTCATCATGAGAAATCCCGCCCGGTCTTGCAAACGGGATAAACACAATTTCGTCTATTCCTTTATATAGCTGAATTAGTTCTTCTCTTAAGTATTCCAGATATTCTCCACCGAAAATAGTGGATGTTGAGGCTAATATGATGTTCATACAAGAAAGTTATATTGATTAAAAAAATAGTTGGATTACAAAGATAGACCCCAGATCTCAACGAATCAAAAATTAAATTAAAAAAAACAGCAATCCCGTTAATATTTTCTAAAAAAGCTTAAAGCTTCTAAAATCTGAGGTTTTATGGAATTATTATTGAACTTCAACCTGTAGAATTTTTAAATATAAGATTATGAAAATGGTTAAAGTTAATATTAAAAATCTATTTTTAGGTTTACTGCTTGCAGGAAGTGCAAGTGTTGTACATGCTCAGACAACTCAGACGGATAAAGCCGGTACTACTGCTGCAGCCACCACGGCACAATCTGCTAATCCTGTTATTGAAGGGCTTAAAAAGCAGGTTGAAGCCAATCCAAAAGATACGGAAGCACTGGCAAAACTCGCCAATGCTTATCAGGAAGCATCTGACTGGACCAATGCTATTGATACCTGGAAAAAAATATCCGCTTTGCTGCCGGATTGGGCTCCGTCCTATTACAGCCAGGCCTACGCTTATCAATCTGCTAAAGATGATGTAAATGCAAAACTGGCTTATGAAAAATATATTGCTGCCGTAAAGCCTGAGGAAGTGGAGCAAAATAAGAAAAATCTGGCTTATGCTTATTTCTATATTGCCTTTGCAGAACAGAAAAGTGATCCTATTAAGGCAAAAGAACATATTGCTAAGTCCATACAATATGACCCTACGAATCAGGATGCTGTAAAACTCAGCCAGGCCTTAAATTCATAAAAGTAAAATCCAGAATACCGGATCGCCCTTAAAAGTCATACTTTTAGGGGCTTTTTCAGATATAAGCTCAGTATTGATTTAAATCGAAAGAATTGTGTTTTATATTTATTGTTTTACTCTTTCTTTTCAATTTTCTTCCCGAAAAAATCGGTTTCACCGTGTAAATGCCTGATGATTTTTTCAATATTCCGCTGAATACCGGCTTCAGTTTTCAGATTGTTGATGTAGCGGATCAGCTCATGTTTTCTGGATGGAATTAAATTTTCAAAATTCTCGGAAGCAACAGTGCTTGCCTTTATTGCTGCTTCTAACTGAGGATGAATGGAAATACCTCTGTCTGTATCATCATATTCTACAGAGACTTCAATAATTTCTCCAATCCTTTTGGGAGAGTTTTTCAGCATGGCAAGATTTACATACAGCCTCCATTCACCCAGATATTTCATCAGGTTCTGCTGAAATGCTACTCCGTTTACTGTTCCTTTTACCGGAATGGGACTTTTATCTTTCCCTGATGCTTCAAATATCTTATTTAAAACATCTTCAGGAAGAAAAACAAACGGATTGATCCCGATAATTTCCAGTTGGGTAGTAAAGCTGCTCTTTTTCATGATGAACAAATGTACAGTTAAATTTTATTTTAAAAAATTACTTTTAGGTATAGGTATTGGAAGCCTCTGTAAGATCAGATTAAATAAAAAATATAAACACATATTATTGGAATCCTTCGTAGCTTCCCTCTTCCGGCTCCCGGCTTCAAACCTGTATAATCAGACGTGAGGTTAATTCCATTGTGTGCTCATTACAATCAACTTCAATTAAAATTTTCCACTCACAAAGGAAT
Organism: Chryseobacterium indologenes; assembly: GCF_001295265.1. GTDB lineage: Bacteria > Bacteroidota > Bacteroidia > Flavobacteriales > Weeksellaceae > Chryseobacterium > Chryseobacterium indologenes_A. Next base: position 199,001 of record NZ_LJOD01000008.1, read on the forward strand.
CCTTATCTTTGCAGCAAATAAATCGATCAAACAAAATGAAATTTTTTATTGACACAGCCAATTTAGAGCAGATCAAAGAAGCAAGAGACCTTGGAATTTTAGATGGTGTTACCACCAATCCTTCCTTAATGGCAAAAGAAGGAATTCAGGGCGCTGAAGCAATCAGGAATCATTATAAAGCGATCTGCGAACTTGTAGATGGTGATATTTCTGCTGAAGTACTTTCTACTACTTATGAAGAAATGATCAAAGAAGGAGAAGAGTTAGCGGCTATCCATGAAAATATTGTGGTAAAGATCCCAATGATTAAAGACGGTATCAAAGCTTTGAAATATTTCTCTGATAAAGGGATCAAGACAAACTGTACTCTGATCTTCTCTCCGGGACAGGCTCTTTTAGCTGCCAAAGCAGGGGCTACCTATGTTTCTCCTTTCCTTGGAAGATTAGATGATATTTCTACTGATGGTCTTAACCTTATCCAGGAAATCAGACTTATTTTTGATAACTATATGTATGAAACGGAGATTCTTGCAGCTTCCATCCGTCACTCTATGCACATCATCGACTGTGCTAAGATTGGTGCTGATGTTATCACCTCTCCGCTTCCTCCAATCCTTAGCTTATTGAAACATCCGTTAACAGACAGCGGACTGGCTCAGTTCATTGCTGATTCTCAGAAATTAGCTTAAAAACGACTGTTATTCATATATAAGAATCCCGGAATTGTATGATTCCGGGATTCTGTTTTTTATTTCAGCAGATCAAGTTCAAGAATATTGTTCTGCTTTTTCAAGTTATCTTTCATTCTTTTTTCCTGATCTCGTCTGACTTTTTCAGGATCTATAATTTTTCCGCTACTATCTCTTACTTCTGTACTCACTCCTTCACCCATCATTTTTCGGTGTCCCTTCATAGGATCATTCAGGAAATCTTTAAAAGCCTTTTTATACTTCTTTTCATTCACTATAATCAGAGGATCATAACGTTCCTTGTCTTTGGAACTTTCCCAATCATATCCGGCAGGAAGCTTTTTAACTCCTTTCAGCTCAAACAAATGGGAATTTGAAGCATCTTCGAGCTTCACAATCAATCCGGGCAGGCCATGAAATTTGTAGGGCCCGTCCTGAATGGGCAGGTCTGTTGTAAACCATGCTATCCATTTTCTTCCGGCAAACTCACAGGTTGCTTTCTGTGCAGAAAACTCCCCTATTTTAGCTTTATCAGGGAGAATTTTCCAGTTCTGCACCCTTCCGTCCTGTACCTGATATTCATCAGCGGCTAAAACGGTGTAGTAATTAACGGAATAGTCAGGATATGATTTTTCAATACTGTACCTCACTTTTCCTTTGAATTTCATTCCTGTAAGCTTAAGATCTGTCGTTCCGCCTTTCATCTGCTTTTCTAAAGCTGCTTTCATAAGAGAATCGGATTCAAAATAATCCTTGCTGTAAAATTTTGATCCTTTGGGAGAAATATCAAGAAACATCATTTCCGTTTCCTGCTTATCTTTAGCGGTTGAATCAATGGTAAATTTATATTCATACGTAAAACGCTGACTCTGTCCGTAAAAAAACATTCCGGTTAACAGACAGAACAAAAAAACACTCTTTTTCATATTCATACTCATGATTTGTTATTTTCTTCAATATTCTTTATAACCCTGCACGGATTTCCCACCGCTACAACCTGATCAGGAATATCTTTGGTTATGACGCTTCCTGCCCCTATCACAGCATTATTTCCGACAGACACTCCCGGAAGTACAACAACATTTCCGCCCAGCCACACATTATCTCCTATTGTAATTGGCCGCGCATACTCCAGACCTTTATTTCTCTGTTGAGCATCTAATGGATGTCCTGCAGTATAAAAACTACAGTTAGGGCCAATAAAAACATTGTTACCAAAAGTTACTTTGGCACAATCCAATATGGTAAGATTATGATTGGCATAAAAATTTTCCCCGACCTCGATATTATATCCGTAATCACACCAGAAAGACGGCTCTATACAAATATTTATTCCTGTGCTTTTAATGATTTTACGGATCAACTCATTTCTTTTCTGAGTATCGGAATTTTTTAACTGATTATATTCCAGGCACAAGTCTTTACAGGCCATTCTTTCACGGATCAGTTCTTCGTTGTAATTGGCATCATACAGCATTCCTGCTGCACATTTTTCCTTTTCTGTCATAAAGAGTTTAATGTTTTGAGTTCATGGTTTTATTCAGGGCTAAAGGTAAGATAATAAAAAAAGAAAACAGGATAGTTATAGTATCTATCCTGTTTTTTTAAGATTATAAAATGAAATAACTTTAATTCACCAGATCCGGTTCAATCGGGTTATTATTTTTCTTAAGGCTTTCCCTGGTTCTTTTTTCTATTTCCCTGAATACTTCGCTGGGGTCAGACATTTCTTTTCCATCCTCGGTTTTCACCTTAAAAACCACTTTGGAATTGTCACTTCCGCCACTCCTGTTCATCATTTCTCTCATATTTTTAGAGGGATCATTCACATAAGCTTTCCAGGCTTTTTTATATTGCTCTTTCGATATTTCAAGGTCCTTACTCCCTATTCCCAATACTCTCACATTACCCGGAAGTGTAATTTCCTGCTCCTGTCCGGGAGTCTGTATTGTTTTGTTGCCTGCAAGGGTCATACTATGGGAACCTGTAGCATCTTCAATTTTAACGATAAGCCCCGGAAGTCCGTAAAATTTATACGGTCCATCCTGAAAAGGGATATCAGAGGTAAACCATGCGGTCCATTCTCTTCCTCCAAAGCTTGTTGTTGCTTTTTGGGTGTCATATTCTCCTATTTTCTGCTTTTCCGGTAGAATTTTCCAAACCGGCTTCTTATCTTCCAGCACTTTGTATTTGTCTGTAGAGATGCTGGTAAATAGGTATGTTTTAAATTCAGGATACTGTTTTGTTATTTTATAAGATACCTGCCCCTGCTTTTCTCTTCTGTTAACACTGATGCTTCCTGAGCCTGATTTCAGCTGTTTCTCCAGATCTGCCCTGGACGTTGAATCTGCGACAAATTTATCGTGACTGTAATAAGTTGAGCCCTCTTTATTAATATCAAGCAGCATCATTTCTTTCTTCACGTCTTCTTTGTTATTGGAATCGGGGATAAATTTATACTCATAAAAAAACCTGTTGGTTTGTGCTCCGGTGAGAATACCTGCAAGCAGTAACAATAAAATCTGAATTTTCATAGCTTATTTCAAAATAAAAAGCTTTGCCAATCATGGAATGACAAAGCTTAATGGAACTTTATTTCTTTGTCTGGATTCTTATTTCGCCTCGTCTGATGCTGGCTGAGCCGTTTTTATTAATGGTGATGCTGGCAATCTTATCAGGCTTCAGAGCTTCCATTTCTTCTCTGGAAACTTCTTTTCCGTCTATGAATATCCTGGTATTATTCCACTCATTCAGCTTGAATCTCTTTACTCCGTTCATTGTGATCTCTCCTTTAGGATCTTTCCGGATAAAATCGGCTTCCATTTCCACTTTTGGCATATCCGCCATTCTATCAAAGTTGAAAGATCTATATACATACACATTTCTTTCACCTGCATCCAGAGCTCTCCGTTGTGCCTCCAGTTTAGCTTTTTCACCTTCCAGCTTTGCACTTTCTATGTCAAGTTTTGCTTTTTTCCTGGCAATTTCAGCCCTTACTTTAGCCACTTTTGCAGCTTTTTTTGCATCTACGGGAGCAGCTTCTGCTTTAGGGCTCCAGTTTTCATATACATAATCATTGGATTTGAAAAGTCTCATTTTAGGAGCTCCTGGTGGCGATGGAGGTGTTGACGGTGCTCCTGGACCTCTTGGCGGTGCAGGAGGCGCATCCGGGAAATCAATATTCAGATTGGAAAGATCCGGTATTTCCACTCCCATATCTTCCATCGCTTTCATTTTGTTTTTCCATTCAATGGATTTGAAATATTCATTCACTTTTTTCAATTCCGAAGTATCAAAAGTGTAAGCTATTTTAAAATTATCAGAATTTGTGATTCTTCCAATTTCTCCGGAAAGCTCTCCTATCTCTTCAAGACTTTTCTCAAATTCTTTGCTGTCAGGCTTCATACCTTTCAGTGCCTTACTTTTTTCCTGTATCTTTTGTCCAAGAGCCTTAATTTCTTTCTGACTTTCAGGCTCTTTAAAAAACTGGGATTTTACAGCTTTTTCAGCTTTTTGAGGGGTAACTGTATCTTTTTTAATCTGAGAAACAGCTTTCTCAATCACTATGTTGGTTTCTTTAATTTCTTTATTTTTAGCATTTACCAGGTAAGCAAAAGCTACTGAAAATAATACCGGAAGGGCAAAAATTCTGCGCGCATATCCGAATTTGGTTTTTGGTTTTTGTAACATTTTAAGTCGTTTTTTTAGATTTGAACTTAGAAACGGACTTGTGGCAGGCAACTGTGTTCCGGAAAAGTGGCTTGCTAAAAGCATCTGCGCAAATGCTTTGGTGTCCGATTGCTTTACGGCCTTTTTATCAGCCAGGTATTCGTGTATTAAACTAATTTCTTTTTTGATGATATGAAAGAAAGGATTGAACCAGAAAAGAGAAGTAATGATTTCGATAAAAATTTTATCAAATGAATGTTTCTGTTCAATATGCACCATTTCGTGCTTTAAAATCTGTTTTCCAATGTCAGAATTCAGGGTAATTGTATTCTTCCAGAAAAGATTTTTAAAGTAAGAGAACGGAGCTTCGGTAAGGTCAGTATGGTAGAAGTTAATTCCTTCAATATTTTCCTTTTGAAACTGACTTTTAAGCTGTTGGATCCTGATGACCCCATAGATCAGTTTCCCTAGAAAATAGAAAGTAACCAGTCCCAGAGCTGAAAAAATAATTCTAAAATAAGTGTGGTCATTGTTAATATTTTTTTCTGTGTTAAAATTCTGCAGCTTGTCAAGAAGCATATATACATCATTATTAACTTCTATGGTAAAGTCTTCTATTTTAATCAGCGGGAGCAGCAATGATACAACCATGGCGGCCAGCAGATAAAACCTGTTATAATGATGAAACGTCTTGTCTTTTAAAGACAACTGGTAATATAAAAATGTTACACCGGAGCATAAAATTACTTTTCCAAAATATAGAAGTAGTGTTTCCATAATCAGTTAGTCTTTGTTTTTAAGTTCGTTCAATAACATTTCCAGATCTTCTACAGTCATTTCATTCTTTTCTACCAGGAAGGAAACGGCACTTTTATAAGATCCTTTAAAATAGTTTTTTACAAGGCTTTTCATTGTTTTCCCGGAATACTGTTCTTTAGAAACCAATGGAAAATACTCATGCTGTCTTCCGTATACATGATAGTCTACGAATTCTTTATCTTTCAAAACTTTTAAAATAGTAGAAACAGTGTTGGTATGCGGTTTGGGTTCAGGAAAAAGATCGAGGACATCTTTTAAAAAGCCTTTTTCTATTTTCCATAGGTATTGCATTACCTGTTCCTCTGCTTTTGTTAAAGTCTGAATTTTCATATTCTTATCATTTAATCGTTGATGTGATACCGTTTTATTACCCTTAAAAACTCATATCACTAAGAAATTAGTTATACAAATGTAGAAATAAATCCATTGCTCACAACTATTTTTTTAGTGATAAAAACAAAATTACTATAATTAACTGAAAATCAGCTGAATAAATTTTATTAAAATATGTTAAATTTTCAACGTACTGAATTTACCACCTTATTAATCGGCAGAAAAACATGAAATAACGCTGTAAATTCTTAAAACTTGTTAATTTTTATTAAATAAAATTAAAATGAATTTGTTTTAACCGGGAAATTATATTTATTTTAGTGCTTTAAAAATTTCTCATGAAAAGATATAATTTATTGATTGTACTATTACTGCTTATTTTTAACGTTACTACGGCTCAAAAGAAGAACTCTCCTGCTGCAGATCTCAGCATTCTGAAGGAAACTAAAACAAAGATTGAAAATACGGTTCCATTGGTTATTACCCACCTGCAAACCATTGCAGATAAGGAAGGCGATGGTACTATTGTGACCAATGGAAAGACAGCGTTAAGTAAAGAATATGGTATTCTGGAATCTGAATGGTTCCTGTACAGAAATAATATGAAGAACTGCATCCTGAACAATTCTTCCAAAAAAGCTAAAAAATGTATGGAATACCACACGCTCTATCTGAGAAATACATTTACCAATTACAATAATTATATCAGTAACCTTACCAGAAAAAACGGATATCTTGGAGTAGAAGGTGATACAAAATTTGATTTTAAGCCCGCAGAAATTGCTACAAAATTAAGTGAAGCTTATTTCAATGCCAATGATGCTGCCGGAAGAATGAAAGGAGAGCAGAAAAAAGACTTCTTAGGACAAACTATGTCTGATGATAATAAGCTGACACCTTTTGCTCAGTTAGCTCAATAATCATTGTAGAAAAATAAACTGAATCCTGCTTAAAAGCAGGATTTTTTTTAATATTTCTTTATATCGCTATGCTGCACATTTTTACTGCCATAAACTCCTATATTGCTTCAATGATAGATAATGAAGATATCCAACCCATTTCATTATCACTTGAAGGAATGATGGCTATTTTTACGAAATTACAAAAAGAAGAACTTCCTAAAAACAGTCTTCTTGTAAAACCCGGACATATCTGCGAACATATCTATTTTGTAGAAAAAGGAGCTGCCCGGATTTTTTATTATAAGGATGAAAAAGATATTACCGACGGCTTTCGAGGAGAGGAAACTTTGTTGTTATCAATTGTAAGCTTTATCCGCCAAAAGCCTGATAAACGCGGAATAGAATTACTGGACGATTGTATCCTGTGGAAACTCAGCTATAAAGATCTGGAGGAACTTTCAGACAACTATCCGGATATTCAGTATCTGTATAGAATGATTATGAGCAGTGTACTGATCATGACGCAAAACAGGATTGACAGGATGCTTTTTCAAACAGCAGAAGAAAGATATGAAGATTTCATAAGATCACACCCAAGAGCGGCAGAGCTTCTTACCCTGGGCATGATTGCTTCATTTTTAGGGATAACCCAGGAAACGTTAAGCCGAATCCGGTCCAGAAAATAACCTTTTGACAAATATCAAAATATTTATTTTTTTCTTTGATTTTTATCAAATTGATTGTGCAACCTGTCTCAATATCTTTGAAAAAAAAAGATATGACTCAGAAATCGATTTTATTTTTATGCCTGTTATTCGCAGGTATTTTTTACAGTCAGCAATGGCAGACTGTATCCATGCAGCATAGTTCCGGATTAAGAGAATATTCCGTTTATGTACCAACCGGTTATAGTTCTCAAAATCCTGCCTCACTTGTCCTCACACTCCATGGGCTTGGAGATAATATGATCAATTTCAGAAATATTGGTTTTGATACTCTTGCCGAAAGCAATAATATTATTGTAGTCTGTCCGCAGGCCCTGAGTGATCCTTTATCCGGAACCGCATGGAACTCAGGTGCCGGGTTTTCATGGTATACTCCTAATTCCAATATTGATGATATTGGATTTATAAGTACTCTGATTGATAAAATAAAACAGGAGTATAGTATCAATCCCAATAAAATTTTTGCCTGTGGCTTTTCAATGGGTGGATTCATGACTGAAAGACTTGCACTGACTTTGAACCATAAAATAAAAGTATTCGCTTCTGTAGCCGGAACTTTCGGAAACGGAATTCTGCCTGTAGCGGCAGGAACTCCCGGCAGGCCAGTCTCTATCGCTCATTTTCATGGTACAGCAGATTCTACTATTGGCTATACTAATAATAATTTTGGAAATTCTGTAGATCAGATGATCAACTACTGGAAAAATAATAATTCCTCTGTCAATGTTCCGGTACATACATTGCTTCCGGACTCCTCCAATGATGGATATACTGTGGACCACTACCGATATACCAGCCCTAATAACAATTCTGTCATTGAGCTTTTTAAGGTCAATAATGCAGATCATATATGGCTTACCGCACAGAATGACATTTCCTATACTCAAAAGATCTGGGAATTCTTCAATCAGAACAGCAGCAATCTTACCGTTTCAGATACTTCAATTAAAAAAGATATATCCGTATATCCTATTCCTGCCAAAGACTTTATCAATATAGACTTACCAAATTATACACATATAGAATTAAAGATATTTGATTTAAGCGGAAAAGAGGTTTTCTCAGAAAATACCACCCTGAACAGTAGTCACCGATATACCTTAGCGTTACGCTCAGTCGGTATTACCCGTGGGGTTTATATCATATCAATTAATAACAATATCACAAAGAAAATAATAATAAATTAAATAGGATCAGATTCAAAAATAAGCAGAACAAACATTTTTTTTCAGGTTAATTGAGATTTTGGCTTAGCCCCACAATTTTTACGCCTGATCTGGAAAAACCTAAAAGAGAATCGGTTATGATTCTCTTTTTTATTTTCAGAATAATCTTGATAAAAATTCAGAAAAGATCTCCGCCTGAAAGCAGTTATGGGTACTAATCATAAAAACATTCGGGAAAAAGTAGAAAATGATGGCGGAGATCATTAAACATAAATAACTCTGCAAACCAGTCTTCCTCTGGTTAACAAGAGCAATACAAAAGTAGGATTCCGGGCTGTACTTCTTCAAAAAAAACTGTAGAATTAAACAACATTTCATGTAGAAGTAATTCTACTCCGCATTACGTAGAAATAACCAACGGAATATGCAAAATGCTGTCTAAAGTACGCCCGTCATATCTAACTTCTTACCCACCAGTGATAATAATTGTGCAATCCGTCATATTCAAAACCACAGCGCGGATAAAGTGAGTTTCCAATATCATTGGTTTTCTCAGTTTCAAGCATCAGTCCGCAGGCTTCCGTTTCCTCGCACCATAGTTTGCTTCTGTCTATGAGGCCAACTGAAATTCCCTTTCCCCTATAATCCGGATGTACGAAAAGATCGCTTAAAAGCCACTGTTTTTGAAGTTTTGTATAATGAAATAATTTATAAAGCTGTACAAACCCAACGGCTCTGCCTTCTTCGAAAGCCAGAAAAATATCAGATTCATTGTTCAGCAACCTTTCTTTCAGGAATGCTTTTCCTTTTTCCACATCAGATTCCTGACGGTAAAAAATACGGTACAGATTGAAAAGTTCTGCAGCTTCATTCAGATCTTCAAGACCTGCTTTTTTAATGGTGTAATTCATTGTCGTGATTATTTTTAATTGACAGGGCAAAAATATTTTTAAATAGGACTACATTTGTATTCCAGTTTGTAATTATTAAGTAGTCCAGTATGTTTCCATTTGAACACCTTATTACTATTGACAAAGAAATCAGTATGCCTGTTTACAGGCAAATTGCAGTATCAATCATTAATGCCGTCAGAAACGGATCTTTAAAAGCAGGAACCCATCTTCCCGGAACCCGGGATCTTGCCCGTACCCTTGGAATACACCGTAAAACGGTTATAGCGGCCTATGAGGAACTCCAAGCCCAGGACTGGATTACTATTATTCCAAGAAAATATACCGTGATTTCGGAGCGTATTCCTGTATTTAAGCCGAGAGAGTGGAATAACACAGATTTTTTGCCCGCTTACCAGAACAATTTTGAGCTCCCATTTAAAATGATCCGTGAGACTGAAATAACTGATCCTGCTATGGTTCCTGATATTATTATTGACGACGGACATCCGGATGTAAGATTATCCCCCATTGATGAGCTCCTGAAAACATACCGTTCTTATACTTCAAAAAGACATACCATTAAAAACGCGGGTATCGGCACCGGACAGGGTACGCTTAAACTCAGAGAAGAACTTACCCGTTATCTTTCCGAAACCCGGGGTCTCAATATCAGTCCGGAGCATCTCCTGATTACTCATGGCGCTCAAATGAGCATTTATCTTGCAGCACAGCTTCTTTTAGGTCCCGGATCAGCTGTTATTGCAGGAAAGCCCAATTATCCTGCGGCCAATGACGTATTTAAAGAAACGGGAGCCTCTATTATTGAAGTTCCTGTAGATGAACATGGTATTAATACGGATCTTCTTGAAAATCTATGCCGGAAAAGAAAGATCAGTGTGGTATACGTTATTCCTCATCATCATTATCCAACTACCGTAACACTCAGCGTAGACCGAAGAATGAAACTGCTGGAGCTTTCTATCCGGTTTTCATTCACTATTATAGAAGATGATTATGACTATGATTATCATTATAATTCTTCACCATACCTTCCTCTGGCAAGCAGTAATCACAACGGAAATATTATTTATATTGGTTCCTTCTCAAAAATTCTGGACCCTTCCCTCCGTATAGGCTTTATGACAGCACCTAAAAATTTTATCGCCCAATGTACTGCACTCAGAAAACTGATTGATGTAGGCGGAGACGGATATATGCAAAACGCTTTAGCCTCATTGATCAGACAGGGAGAACTGAAACGACATCTTAAAAAAGCAAAGAAAATCTATCATCAGCGCAGGAATTTTTTAGATATTGTATTGAAAGAAAAATTAGGAGATCATGTTTCATACGTACTTCCTTCCGGAGGAATGGCCATCTGGGTCCGGCTGAATCCAGAATATCCAGTCCGAAAACTGACACAAATTCCCGGCCTGGAAATTATACGTACTGATGAAGAGCAGAATGCTTTCCGCTTTGGTTTTGCCTCAATGGATGAACAAGAGCTGGAGGCTGCTGCAGAGATTTTGAAAAAACACATTCTGAAGTAATAAAAACAACAGAAATAAGCCATGTTTTGTAAATTTAGACTGACTTAATTTTTGAGACTTAATTGAAATTTCCACTGTCTGAGCATGGCTATGGTTTATATATGAAGAAGAATCTGATCCGTGTGAGTTTGGAAATTTCAGAAATCAATCCCAATTTTTAACGAATGACTCCGGTCTTGAGTCTGTTTACTTTTTTTGATTACGCTGAATCTTAGATTTCAAGAAAAGGTATAATAGAAAATAATCTGCTTCAGCAATCCATTGTTGTATTGGATTACATAAAAAAGAGAAGAGGCTGTCTCAAAAGTACCCCATCTCTCGAACTCCTGTCTGACAACTTTTGTTGTTTAGGAGATTCTCAGAGCGTTAGTTTACCTTTTGAGACAG
>NZ_LJOD01000080.1 GCF_001295265.1 Chryseobacterium indologenes
TATATGTGATGGCGAACAACCTGTATACCCACAGATATGACAAAAAGCTTAAGTATGACCCGGATATGGCTTTGATCGGGACCAGTAACCTGAACTTACCTGCTATGAAAACGTACTTAGTTGGATTTAATGTTGAATTCTAAAAATTCTAAAAATTTAAAAAAATGAAAAAATATATTATAGCACTTTCTTTGGCAACCATGGTAGGTTTTTCACTAACCTCATGTAGCGAAGAATTTATTGATACCGATTTTGGTAACTCTGAACAGGCTGAAACAATCACAAGTGT
>NZ_LJOD01000081.1 GCF_001295265.1 Chryseobacterium indologenes
CAATTAAAAACAAACATTATGAGCAACAAATTTGACAACCAATCTTTAACAGAAGCTTTAAAAACTGTAAAACTAGAAGAAAGACAAGAAATGATTAACCCGGCTGCTTCAGAAGCTGCAGATGCAATCAGCGTATCTTTCGATTCTTAATCAACACCCAATTAACAATACAATAATTTAACAACAATTAAAAACAAACATTATGAGCAACAAATTTGACAACCAATCTTTAACAGAAGCTTTAAAAACTGTAAAACTAGAAGAAAGACAAGAAATGATTAA
>NZ_LJOD01000082.1 GCF_001295265.1 Chryseobacterium indologenes
TATAATATAAATAAAGAAACCATCCCTGCCTTCTTAAACACCCTTTCCGGGAGATTGCAGAAACATATCCGCTTTTGTGGATAACTCTGATATTTTCATAAATATCAATCAATAAGAGAGTTGCGGGCAGTAGTTATCCACAATGTTCATGGAGTTTAAACTTTATGTTAAATAAATTTGTTTTTGGTGTTAATAAGTTGCTATCTTTGCCCCACTGAAAACGAGAGT
>NZ_LJOD01000009.1 GCF_001295265.1 Chryseobacterium indologenes
GTATTCTCAAAATTTTTAATGAAAAGTAAAATGAAATTTAGAAACTGGTTTTTAGCAGTCCTCCTCTTTTTAGCGGCAGGAATCAATGCGCAGATTAAAAATCCCGTAAAATTTAAGTTCACCGTCAATGACCTGGGGAACAATCAGTATGAAGCTGTTTTGAATGCCACCATGGAGAGCGGATGGCATATTTATTCCAAAGACCTTCCGGAAGACACGGGAATTCCTACTGAATACAAAGTTTCAGGAAAAAATATTGAACTGATCGGGAAATTCACAGAGGTTGGTAAAAAGCACGAAGAATTCTCTGAAGCTTTCGGCGGAACCATTGTGTATTATTCCAATACAGCAGGATTCAAACAGAAATTCAAGCTAAAAGATCCCGCAAAACCGGCAGAGGTTACCTCTGAAATCACCTACCAGACCTGTGATGACAGGGTATGCCTGGCCCCCAATACTTTAGAATTCAATCAAAAAGTGACACCCAAAGGTGCTGAAGAAACAGCAACAGAGGAAAACCCTGAAACGACCAAAGATTCTGCCACAATAACAGAAACGGTTACAGCAAGCCCGGCAAAAGGGGAAGTAATCGTCACTGAAGCATCTAAGCTTGATCCCAGACAGCTGAAAATTGAAACCCTGGATTTCCGGAAACCACTCACGGATTGCGGAACAGCGTCAGCAAAGGTGGAGGAAAATTACTGGACCTATTTGTTCTTAGGCTTCATTGGAGGGCTAATTGCCTTACTCACCCCTTGTGTATTCCCCATGATTCCATTAACGGTTTCATTCTTCACCAAAGGGAGCAAAAACAAGGCAAAAGGAAAAAGAGATGCGCTGATCTATGGTTTTTTCATCCTTTTAATCTTTGTTTTATTAAGCCTACCTTTCCATTTAATTGATGGAATTGCAGGAAATATCTTCAATGAAATTTCCACCAGCGTATGGCTGAATATCGCCTTCTTCATCATATTCATTTTCTTTGCAGGCAGTTTCTTCGGATACTATGATATTACCCTTCCCAGCTCTATTGCCAACAAATCTTCAAAGGCTGAGGAAGCAGGAGGAATTATCGGGATTTTCTTTATGGCTTTAACCCTTGTGATTGTTTCATTCTCATGTACAGGGCCTATCCTGGGAAGCTTGCTGGGAAGCGCCGTAACAGGTTCTGCCAACGTGCCGATGCTCCTTACTTTTGCGCTGGCAGGATTCGGACTGGCATGGGCGATTGTTTTCGGACTGCTGGCTTTATTCCCGCAGGCGTTGCAAAGTCTTCCGAAATCCGGAGGATGGATGAATACCGTGAAAGTCGTTTTAGGTTTTGTTGAATTGGCCTTAGCTTTAAAATTCTTATCCAAGGCAGACCTTGTTTCTAAAACATTCTTCTTAAAAAGAGAGCTTTTCATTGCGATATGGATCATCATTGCATTAGGACTGGCTTTATATCTGTTAGGCCTGATCCGGTTCCCGCATGATGATAAAAAACCAAAAATTTCCATTACCCGAAAGATTTTAGGGGCACTGGGAATAGGTTTTGTGATATATCTGGTTCAGGGATTAACTCCTTCAGACCGACCGAAACTTCAGCTCTTAAGCGGAATCCTGCCTCCTCTGAATGTAAGTTATTTCCATGATGAAAAAGACGGAATTTTAGGAATGCACCCTGAGCATGATTTCTTTAAAGCCATTGAAATTGCGAAAAAAGAAAACAAGCCTGTCCTGATTGACTTTACCGGATACGGATGTGAAAACTGCCGTAAAATGGAAGAATTCGTATGGAGTGAGCCGGATATCCTCCCTACCCTTCAAAACGATGTCGTCCTGGCTTCTTTATATGTTGATGACAAGGAAGAGCTTCCCGAGGACCAGAAAACAAAGATTGACCTTGGGGACGGGCAGATTAAAAAAGTAAAAACTATTGGTGATCGCTGGAGCTTATTCCAGCAGGTTAACTTCAATAACAATTCACAGCCTCACTATGTGTTAATAACACCTGGCGGAAAAGTAATCAACAACCCGGTTTCAGGATACATGCCGAAAGAGGATTTCAGCTCAATTACATATCCCTCATGTCCTCTTATATTGATAAAATCGCCTCCTTCAAACCCAAGGTACTGCCCTTTAATCCCAACCAGCTTTCCGGTAAATTCAGGCTTTTTATCCAGTGTGAAAGAACTTACTTTTGCCGGCTTTTCATAAGGGTAATCAAAGCTCCATAAGTTTTCACCTTCGCTGTAGAATTTCTGGAAGTCATCCGGGAAATATTCTTTTATTTTTTGCTGAAAATCTGCAAGATCTACTTCACCTTCAAAATCATCCTGAAGCATTTTCTTCCAGTTGGTTTTATCGGGAAGATGTTCTTTCAGAGCAACTTCTATCATCCCTGCTTCGTAGCGGTTTTCAGTTCTGGCAATCGGCAAGGCAAAAGTAGCTCCCTGATCAATCCATCTTGTAGGAATCTGAGTATTTCTTGTCACTCCTACTTTTACATCTCCGGTATAGGCCAGATATACAGTATGAGGCTGCAGCTGTATTTCTTTTTCAATTTCCAGGTCACGTTCGGCAACTCCTAAATGTGCCGTAGACAATTCCGGCCGGATAATTGTGTCACTGGCATAAGGGCTTTCAAAAAAACAGCTTTTACAGAAGCCCATCCTGTAAACCGGCTTATTTTCTCCGCAGTTTACACACTGAAATCCGGTATGCTTAATGCACAGTTCTTTTCCAAACAGCTCATTCATATGAATAAGATCCCCTGAAAGATTTAGATAATACTGAATCGGCTGTGCGTCGAAACTTGTCATTTTTAAAATTTGCCCTTGAAACTGCATTGTATTTATATTACTTTTTTAAGTAAATTTAATAATTATATTTTCAAAAAGTAAATTTATATTTTTGTACGGAAAAAAAATCACAAATGGTTTATCTAATAACAGGAGGAAGCGGATTCATAGGATCTCATTTAACAGAAAAATTATTAAGAAACGGACATTCTGTCATAAACGTTGACAATTTTGATGATTTCTACAGTTATCAGATCAAAATTAAAAATACTTTAGAGTCTATTGATGAAAATTCGGATTTTGCATTCTCTGACAAAGAGACAGATATCCGCCTGTTGGCCGAACATACTAAATCCGACCAATACACCATTTATTATCAAGACATTAGAGACAAAAAGGGACTTGAAAATATTTTCAAAACCCATTCCATCAATATGGTTATTCACCTGGCCGCTTTAGCCGGGGTACGTCCCTCCATTGACAGACCTTTAGAATACGAAGAGGTTAATGTTCGCGGAACTATGAATCTCTGGGAGCTCTGTAAAGAATTCAATGTAAAAAAATTCATATGCGCCTCCTCATCAAGTGTTTATGGGAACAATGAGAAAATCCCTTTTGAAGAAACAGATAATGTAGATAACCCGATCTCCCCGTATGCTGCCACCAAGAAATGCGGAGAAATTTTGGGACACGTATACCATAACCTTTACGGTATCGATATGATCCAATTGAGGTTTTTTACGGTATACGGCCCGAGACAGAGACCGGATCTTGCCATTCATAAGTTTACAAAACTGATTTCTGAAAGACAGGAAATCCCTTTTTATGGGGATGGAAATACCGCAAGAGATTACACCTATATTGATGATATTATTGATGGAATTATTAAGTCTGCCCTTTATTTAGAGAGCCATTCCAACGTTTATGAAATCCTGAATCTTGGTGAAAACCAGGTTATCACTTTATCTGAAATGGTAGCCGTAATAGAAGATACACTTGGAATATCTGCCACCAGAAAAAATCTGCCAATGCAACCGGGAGATGTCCGAAAAACCAATGCAGATATAGCAAAAGCCCGGACATTAATAGGCTACAAACCAGACACAGACTTCCAAAATGGCATAAAAAAATTTGTGGAATGGTTTTTGAGAAAATGACATCAGATACGTTCCTGACATAGCTGCAATGCTTTCTATGACGGGCAATGAACAAAAATTAATTAAAAAGAATTGAAAATCAAGTAATAAAAAAGCATATAATATAAGCTATTTTTATACTTTTGCAAAAAAATCAGAAAATTATGTACTGGACATTAGAATTAGCCTCATATCTAAGTGACGCACCTTGGCCAATGACAAAAGCAGAACTTATTGACTATGCAATCAGAACTGGTGCACCTATGGAAGTAGTGGAAAACCTTCAGGCTATTGAGGACGAAGGAGAGATCTATGAATCTATAGAAGAAGTTTGGAGCGATTATCCTACAGATGAGGATTTCCTTTGGAACGAAGACGAATATTAATTAGCAATAAGCTTTAAGCACAATGCTTAGAGCTTTTTTGCCCTTTTTCAGATATAAAATCACACGATAAGCGTGTCAGTAAAACGCTTAAAACGATATGTTTTAGGCATAAAGCAAAAAATTTATGAGTTTTTTAAACAAAGTTCTTAAAGGGTTTTTGGGAGACAAAAAAGCGCAGGACCTAAAAGAAGTAAAAAAAGTTGTAACAAAAATCAAAGCTGTAGAACCAGCCATCCAACAGCTCACTGATGATGGACTGAGACAAAAAACTGCTGAATTTAAAGAGAATATAAAATCTGCAACCAGCAAAATAACAGCTCAGATAGAACAGATAAAAGAGCAGGTAAAAAATTCAACGAACGTAGATGAAAAAGAAGCTCTTTTCTCAAAGATTGAATCTCTGAAAAAAGAATCATACGAAATTGAAGAGAAGGTTCTAAGCCAGATTCTTCCGGAAGCTTTTGCTCTTGTAAAAGAAACCGCAAGAAGATGGGCACAGAACGGTGAAATCCGCATTACAGCAACGGACTGGGACAGACAGCTGGCTGCTGCGGGGAAAGATTTTGTAGAGATTCAGGGAGATACTGCAATCTGGAAAAACTCATGGGATGCTGCCGGGACTCCTGTAGTCTGGGATATGGTCCACTATGATGTTCAGTTTATCGGAGGGGTTATTCTTCACAGCGGTAAAATTGCCGAAATGGCAACCGGTGAAGGTAAAACTCTGGTAGGAACATTACCTATTTACTTAAATTCTCTTCCGGAAAGAGGGGTTCACGTAGTAACCGTAAATGACTACCTTGCCAAAAGGGACTCCGCATGGATGGGACCTCTTTACCAGTTCCACGGAATGTCTATTGACTGTATTGATAACCACCAGCCAAACTCAGACGGAAGAAGAAAAGCATACAACTCAGATATTACCTACGGAACGAATAATGAATTCGGGTTCGATTATCTGAGAGATAACATGGTAACTTCACCTTCAGAACTGGTGCAGAGAGAGCTGAATTTCGCTATTGTGGATGAGGTGGACTCTGTATTGGTAGATGATGCCAGAACTCCTTTGATTATTTCCGGTCCGGTTCCACAGGGAGACAGACAGGAGTTTGATGTTCTTAAGCCATCAATCGACAGAATTGTTGAAGTTCAGAAGAAAACAGTTTCTGCAATTTTCAATGAAGCTAAAAAATTGATTGCTGCTGGAAACACTAAAGAAGGAGGATTTAAACTTCTTCAGGCCTACAGAGGTCTTCCTAAAAACAGACAGCTAATCAAATTCCTATCAGAAAGCGGAAACAGAGCATTGCTTCAGAAAGTTGAAGCACAATACATGCAGGACAACAACCGCGATATGCCGATTGTAGACAAAGATCTATATTTCGTAATCGAGGAGAAAAACAACCAGGTAGACCTTACAGACAAGGGAGTAGAATACATGTCTCAGGGGAACTCAGATCCTAATTTCTTTGTTCTTCCGGATATCGGAACCGAGATTGCTGAACTGGAAGCTAAAAACCTTTCCAAAGAAGAAGAGTTTGAAGCCAAAGAAAGACTTTTCTCTGATTTCGCTGAAAAATCTGAGCGTGTACACACCATGAGCCAGCTATTGAAAGCCTATACATTATTTGAAAAAGATGATGAGTACGTGGTTATTGATGGCGAGGTAAAAATTGTAGACGAGCAGACAGGGCGTATCATGGAAGGAAGACGTTATTCAGACGGTCTTCACCAGGCAATTGAAGCAAAAGAAAATGTAAAAATTGAAGCTGCAACCCAGACTTTTGCAACAATTACCCTTCAGAACTATTTCCGTATGTACAATAAACTTGCGGGGATGACGGGTACTGCTGAAACAGAAGCAGGCGAACTTTGGGAGATCTACAAACTTGACGTAGTGGTAATTCCTACCAACCGTCCTATTTTAAGACATGACAGACAGGATTTAGTTTACAAAACTAACCGTGAAAAATATAACGCTGTAATTGAAGAAGTTGAAAAGCTTACCGCTGCCGGAAGACCTGTTCTTGTAGGAACAACTTCTGTTGAAATTTCACAGCTCCTTTCCAAAGCCCTTCAGTTAAGAAAGATCCAGCACCAGGTATTGAACGCAAAACTTCACAAGAAAGAAGCTGAAATTGTTGCCGGGGCAGGACAACCCGGAGTGGTAACCATTGCCACCAACATGGCCGGTCGTGGTACCGATATTAAGCTTTCCAAAGAAGTAAAAGAAGCGGGTGGTTTGGCCATCATTGGTACAGAAAGACATGATTCAAGACGTGTTGACAGACAGCTTAGAGGTAGAGCAGGACGTCAGGGGGACCCTGGAAGCTCTCAGTTCTATGTATCTCTTGAAGATAATCTGATGCGTTTATTCGGTTCTGAAAGAATCGCTAAGATGATGGACAGAATGGGTCATAAAGAAGGAGAAGTTATTCAGCACTCCATGATCAGTAAGTCTATTGAAAGAGCTCAGAAAAAAGTAGAAGAAAACAACTTCGGAATCAGAAAGAGGCTTCTTGAATATGACGATGTAATGAACAAACAGCGTGATGTAATCTACAAGAGAAGAAAGAACGCTCTATTCGGAGATCACCTGAAGTATGATATCACCAACATGATTTTTGATGTAGCCAACTCTATTGCTGCTAAAGGAAAATCTACCGGAAACTTTAAAGATTTCGAGTATGATATCATCAAAACCTTTACCATGGAATCTCCGGTTTCTGAAAATGATTTCAAAACGAAAAACGTTCAGGATTTAACGAATATTCTATTTAAAGCGGCTCAGGAAGACTATCAGATGAAGCTTAACCTTCTGAAAGAAAAATCATTCCCTATCATTGAGAATGTATATCAGAATCAGGGATCTATGTTTAAAATGATCCAGGTTCCTTTCTCAGACGGACATAAGACACTGACCATCGTAGCCGATCTGAAAGAAGCTTATGAAACGAAGTGTGAAAGCCTTATCAACGATTTTGAAAAGAACATTACCCTTTCCATTATTGATGAAAACTGGAAACTTCACCTTCGTGAAATGGATGACCTTAGAAGATCTTCTCAGGGTGCCGTTTATGAGCAGAAAGATCCACTTGTTATTTACAAACAGGAATCGTTCCACTTATTTAGTGAAATGGTTGATAAAATGAACAAAGAAATTATTTCTTTCTTATATAAAGGAGAAATTCCTGCTTAGGAAATAATTAATAAAATACGTTAAAGCCCCGCTTCATGTACTTCTGAAGCGGGGCTTTATTATTTAGTGTATAATAAAATTATGACAAATATCAATCAGGTTATTTATTTAGAATAATTAAAAACAATATATTTGCAGAAAATTTCTCTTTCATGAAAAATGTACTGATCTGTGTCTCAATGCTTGGTTCTACGGTGGCTTTCGCTCAGGAAAAAGATACCATCAAATCCAATGCTATTGAAGAAGTTGTAGTGAACGGAAGGTATTATAAAAAATATGTAGAAAAACAAGGCTCATCCTCTCTCCGCCTGGATGAAGACTTAATCAAAATTCCTCAGAATATTTCTATTATTACCAACAGAGCACTGGAAGACCAGCAGGTTACTACATTAAGTGATGGTGTATTAAGAAATGTTGCCGGAGCACAAAGACTGGAACATTGGGGAGATATGTACACCAGAGTAAACATGAGAGGATCAAGGGCGGCAGCCTTTATGAACGGTGTGAATGTAACTTCAAACTGGGGACCTTTAAGTGAAGATATGAGCTTTGTTGATCATATAGAATTCATCAAAGGCCCTTCCGGGTTTCTGATGTCCAATGGAGAGCCAAGCGGTATTTACAATATTGTGACAAAAAAACCTACCGGGAACTCATTAAACGGAACGGCAAGAGTAACACTAGGAAGTTATAATATGTACCGTGGAGAGGCTGATATCGACTCCAAAATAACAGATAAGGTAGCATTCAGACTGAACTTAATGGCTCAGAACAGAAACAGCTTCAGGGATTATGAATTCAATGACCGGTATATTATCAATCCTTCATTGAAAATAAATCTTACGGATAACACAACCTTAACGGCAGAATATATTTACCAGAGAGCCAAAATGTCTGAAGTTGGTTCTGCATATGTATACAGTTTTCAGGGATATGGGGTTAAGCCTCGAGAATATACCGTTTCAGATCCCAATCTTGATCCAACCAAAGTAACCAATAATACCGTAAACTTAAACCTGCAGCATAAGTTTAATGACAACTGGAAACTGACCTCCCAATTAAGCTATGTAAACGAGTATACAATGGGAAGTGATATCTGGCCAAGTATGTTCCAGGGTAATTATATACTTCGCGGACTTAACTATTGGGAAGCCAACAACGAAATGAAATTTGGACAGATTTTCCTGAACGGCTATGCCAAAACCGGGAGTGTTTCCCATAAAATATTAGCAGGGCTTGATCTGGGAAGCAAAAAATACATAGCAGACTGGTCGCAGGCCTATAATCTGGATAAATTCAATGAAACCAATGACAGGAGCTTACCCGCGGATTTCAGATACTGGTATAATATGGATACGAATAATTATGACATCAAAGGAACCGCTCCCTACTCCGGACCAATTAATGATTTCAAGCCTTTTAACAACAGCAGCCCTCTTTCCGTAAGAGCAGGTGCAGGCGGGACGATTAACCAAAATTATACAGGCCTCTATTTACAGGATGAATTAGGGTTTCTTGATGATGCTTTAAGATTAACGTTAGCTGCAAGATACACTACCGTAAAAGAAAACAGCTACGGAACAAAATCCAGTGCCAACAGAATTACCCCTCGTATAGGATTAAGCTACTCTATCAGCGAAGATATGTCTGCCTATGCATTGTACGATCAGGCCTTTTCTCCGCAATCCGGTATATTCAGAGACGGAACAACAGCGAAACCTATAACAGGAAGCAATGTAGAAGTTGGCTTCAAAAAAGACTGGTTCGCAGGGAAATGGAACACTACCCTGTCTTTATATAACATCAATAAAGATAACACGATCACCAGTGACCCTACAGATCCAAGCTACCAATATTCCATTCTTCTTGGAAAAACAAGGGTACAGGGAGTTGAATTTGACCTTAAAGGACAGATTACCAGAGGATTTAACGCGATATTCAATTACGCATTTACAGAAAATAAATATACTGAAACCACAGCAAAGGCAACAAAAGGCGACCGTGTACCAGGATATGCCAAGCATACGGCTAATGGCTGGCTGAACTATACTTTCACAGACGGTGCACTGGAAGGATTCGGATTAAGTTTCGGAGGAAGCTATCTTGCAGACAGAAGCAGCTGGAACTGGGGAAGCTCTACCACACTTGATATGAATGACTATGTAAAGTTTGATGCCGGATTATCATGGGAAAATACCAAATTCAGAGTCAACCTTAATGTATTTAATATATTCGACAGGTACTTATACAGCGGAAGCAGTATAGATTTTCTTCAGGCTGATGGAACATACAAAGGAGGTTATTATTATCAGGCTGAAGCCCCGCGTAATTTTAGATTATCAATAGGATATAAATTTTAAATAATGAAAAGTTAGCCCTTCATCGGGTTAACTTTTTTGGTATGAAAAAAAAGCATCATTATAAGAAGAAAGCTTCACCTGCAAAAAAATGGTCGGCCAGACTGCATCTGTGGTTAGGTTTGTCTGTTGGAATTATTGTTTTCATCGTTTCACTTACGGGAACCCTGTATGTGTTTAAAGATGAGATACAGAACAGTCTCCGAAAAGAAGCCATTTATGTAAAAGGAACAGCATTCCATCCCATCTCTATTCATGTTCTGAAGGATAAAGTCAGTCGTGAGCTTCAGGAAAAGTTTCCTTTGAGCTCCGTAGAAATTCCTTTGGATAAAAATAAGTCCTACCGTTTTCTGTACTATGAGAAAAATAAAAAAGGGTGGAATTATTTTGAGGAAGTAAAGATCAACAAATTGGTCTATGTAGACCAGTATACCGGAAAAATTCTCGCTGTATATGATGAGAAATATAATTTCTTCAACATTCTGAAATACATTCACTGGAGCCTCCTTCTCAATTCCGAGTGGGGAAAATATGTAGTAGGCATACCCACAGTTCTCTTTATCATTATGCTGATCACCGGGATTGTCTTATGGTGGCCGAAAAATAAAAAAGCACGAAAAGGACGTTTCTGGTTCCGCTGGGAAAATGTTAAGACCTGGAAACGCAGAAACTATGACCTTCATAATGTATTAGGATTTTATGCCTCATTTATAGCCTTGTTAATGAGTATTACAGGGATTTATTTCGCTTATCCTTATGTGAAAAATGCCATTCATTTTACGTTATCCGGATCGGCAGACCTTCCGAAGGACAAAGAAATCCAATCTCCCGATTCACTAATGGCTAAAAACAGTTCAGTGTATGATCTTACGGCACAGCAAACAAGAAAATTATATGCAGGATCTGCCAGCTTCCGGATTCCTCTGAACGGAAAAAACAAGAAAGGAAAAGACCTTAAAAACATTCCCATCACCATCTACGGAGAAGAAGGAAAGTTCAGTGAACGAAATATGCTGGTCTTTGACAGATACTCAGGGAAACTTCTGGCCAATAAACCTCATCAGAAGCTAAGCAATGCTGAAAAATATGCGAACGCCAATTATGACATTCATACGGGATCGTATTTCGGGCTGTTTGGGAAAATCATCTGGTTCATCACCGGACTTATCTGTACCTCGCTTCCTGTAACAGGATTTCTGGTATGGTGGGGAAAGCAAAAGAAACAAGGAAAGAAAATATAATGAAAAAAGCGCTTTTATCAGCTGCGTGTTTAGGATCTGTTACCGTATTTGCACAGATTAAAGACAGTATCCAGACAAAAAATGTGGAAGAGGTTATCATGACCGCTTCCCGGAAAAAAGAAAACATCAAAGAAATACCAAGTTCTGTAACCGTTGTTGCCGAAAAGCAGATTCAGTCTCAGCTGACCGTCAATTCAGATATTACAAGCATTCTTCAGTATACGGTTCCCAGCTTAGGAACCAATTCAGGGCAGACGTCTAACACCGGACAGACTTTAAGAGGCCGCCAGGTTCTTGTCCTTATCGACGGCATCCCGCAATCTACCCCACTCAGAAACGGAGCCAGAGATTTAAGAAGTATCGACCCTTCCGTTATTGAAAGGATTGAGGTAATTAAAGGGGCTTCTTCCATTTACGGAAACGGGGCAGATGGAGGAATTATCAATTATATCACAAAAAGAAGCAAGTCTGATAAAAAAATCTCCGGGCTTTCACAGATCGGATTTACGGGACAGCCTTACAAAGGCGGGGGTACGCTTGGCGTAAGAGCCAGCCAGCTTTTATCCGGGAAGATCAGTAAGTTTGATTATCTATTCTCTTTAGCCTACGAAAGAACAGGTTATATGAAAGATGCAGACGGGATATACCTTACCCCAACCTACAGTACCGCCAAGATGGACAATTACAACGGTATGCTGAAATTAGGATACAACATCAATAATGACCAGAGAATTGAAGCCTCATACATTGGCTATGCTTCAAAATCGGATCTCAACTTAGGATTAAAAACCGGAAAATATGGAATTAAGCCGACTATCGGAGACGGTATCGGAAAAAGCCTTGAAACTACACCTCAGGGAACCCCTAAAAATCATAATTTCAGAATCAATTACGACAACCAGAATATGTTCTGGGGCACCACTTCACTGAACTTTAACGCCTATATGCAGGATTTTAAAACTGTATATGGTTATAGCGACACTTTCTTCGGAGGCGGACAGTCTAATGTCATATCCAAAAAATACGGAGCCAGAATTAATTTTGACACCAGATTGTGGAATGCAGTAAACTCACAGGCTGAAATCATGTACGGAATGGATATCCTGAATGATCAGACCGTTCAGAAACTGGAGGACGGCCGCTACTGGACCCCGGATATGAACATGACCAACCTTGCCCCTTTCCTTTTGATAAAAGTGGATCTTTTAAAGAAGCTTACCCTTAAAGGAGGCCTCCGCTATGAAAATATGAAAGTTAATGTGGGAGATTTCAATACCCTTTCCACCCTCAAAAGTGACGGCACTTTTACAGAAAGTATTTTTGTAGCAGGCGGAAAATTAAAATACAATGCCCTGGTAGCCAACCTTGGAGTACGTTATAACATCGACCCTTTCCTGAACCTGTTCGGAAGCTTCTCACAATCCTACTCCATCAATGAGCTGGGAAGAATTTTAAGAACCTCAACGCAGGGAACCATTCAGAAACTTGAAACCAAGCCAATCATCGTCAACAATTATGAGTTGGGAGCTACAGGACAGATTTCAAAATGGATCAATTATGAGATCACATCTTATGTGAGTACTTCAAAATTAGGAGCTTCATTTGTACAAAGCCCAGACAGAGCTTTAACCATTCAGAGATCGCCTGAAATTGTGTATGGCGTGGAAGGTTTTTTACATTTTAATCCTGCACGATGGATCAGCTTCGGTGGAAGCTACAGCTGGATGGAAGGAATTACCTCATTAAAAGACGATGGTGATTATTCAGCCAAAATCAACAACAGCAGAATTTCCGCCCCTAAAGTTCTTGCTTATATCCAGGCAAAACCGGTTCCTGCCCTTTCCCTTGGAATTGATATGCTTCACGCTTTCCAACAGGACAGATTCCAGCCTAATACCAAGACAGGGCTATTTGCTTACGGTGAAGGCTATGTTCCTGAATACACTGTTTTCAATTTCAAATCTAGCTATGAGGTGAATAAAAACTGGAAAGTCTCTCTTGGTGTTGAAAATATATTCAACAGAATGTATCAGCCTGCTATTGCCTGGTGGTCTGCCAGAGACAGTGAATTTGTAAACGCACCGGGAACCAGAGGAACTTTAATGCTGGAATATAAATTTTAATTAATCTAAATAAAAAGTAAAACTTATCTTTGTCTTGCTTTTCCTACCTATATGAAGAAAAAACATCATCATAAAAAGAAACCGGGATTTTTTAAAAAGTGGTCATCTAAACTGCATTTATGGTTTGGATTGGGGATTGGGTTCCTGATCTTCATTATTTCTATCACCGGAGCATTATACGTCTTTAAAGACGAGGTGGAAAACTTTACCCGCAAAGATGCTATTTATCATAACGAGCAGGATATAGAGAAAAAAGAGGTCCTTCCGATCAGAGTGATGGAAAAAGCCGTAGCGGAACAGGTAAAGGAAAAATACCCTATCCACTGGGTAAATATTCCTATTGATAAGAAAATGTCTTACATGTTCTTCTGGTATGAGCACAATACGAAGGCCTGGAATTATTTTGACGAATACCCAATCTATAAGCAGGCTTATGTTAATCCCTACACCGGAAAAGTCTTAAGGGTTTATGATGAAAAGAACGGATTCTTCAACATCGTAAAAATGATCCACTGGAGTTTCCTTCTGAAGCAGGACTGGGGAGCTTATGTTGTAGGAATCCCTGTTATTATTTTTATCATTATGCTGATCACGGGAATTGTTTTATGGTGGCCCAGAAATAAAGCGGCAAGAAAACAGCGCTTTTCATTTAAATGGAAAAATGTTAAAAGCTGGAAAAGAAAGAATTATGATCTTCACAACGTGCTTGGGTTTTACGCTTCCGTCTTTGCTTTAATTTTCTCCATCACCGGATTATTCTATGCATTTTTCGTTGTTCAGGCCATGATTTATATGCTGTTTTCCGGAGGAGAAACAAAATATCCGGACTTTTCCTACATTAAAACCAAAGCACCTGTTGAGCTGAGAACAGAAGGTACACTGGATAAAATCATCAACACAGTGAAGCAGAAATATCCTGATTCTTATGGTTTTGCTATAGATTTGGGGCACGAACACATGGACGATCATGAACATCCGAATTTCGAGGTGTATGTAAAGCACCTTTCCTACTCTTACCACAAAAGCAGCAGCCTGATCTTTGATGAAAATTCCGGAGAACTTCTCCACACCCACGACCCTAAGGATAAAAACTTCGGGGAAAAAGTGATTAATGCCAATTATGACATTCATGTTGGTGCCATTCTGGGATTGCCAACCAAAATTATTGCATTCATTGTCAGTCTAATATGCGCCTCTCTTCCGGTTACAGGGTTTATGGTCTGGTGGGGAAGAAGAAAAAAGAAACCGGCCGGAGCTGCCTGAAACTTTTTTAAATAAATGTTTAGTTAATAATCCATTAATACAATCTTTTTTATAATTTTAACGCCTTAGAATTATAATAGAAATGTCATTAATAGATTTATCAAAACAAGTTGCCCTGGGAATTGACATCGGAGGAACGAATACAAAGTTCGGAGTAGTAAACCACCGCGGCGAAGTCCTGGAAAAAGGAAGTCTGAGAACCGATGAATATGATAAGGTAGAAGATTTCATTGATGCTTTATATGAACAGGTACACCCTTTAATAGAAAAGCACGGCACGGAAAAAAACTTTGACGGAATCGGAGTAGGCGCTCCTAATGCCAACTATTATAAAGGAACAATAGAACAGGCCCCTAACCTGCCATGGAAAGGCGTTATTCATTTTACAGATCTGATGACTGCCAAATTCAACCTTCCATGTAAGGTGACCAATGATGCCAATGCTGCCGCTCTTGGAGAAATGCTTTTCGGAGCAGCCCGCGGAATGAAAGATTTCATCATGATTACCCTGGGAACAGGCGTTGGAAGCGGAATTATTTCCAATGGCAGCCTGATCTACGGACATGACGGTTTTGCCGGAGAGCTGGGACATACCATTGTAAAGCCCGGCGGAAGAAAGCACTGGAGCACAGGATCTGAAGGAAGCCTGGAAGCCTATGCTTCTGCAACCGGAATCGCTATTACAGCCAAGAAAATGAGAGCCGAATTTCCTGAATCCATGCTGAATCAGTACCCTGAAGATGAAATCAATTCTAAAACTGTTCATGAATGTGCATTGAAAGGAGACCCTATCGCTATTGAGGTTTTCAGATATACCGGACAGAAATTGGGTGAAGCTCTAGCCAACTTTGTAATGTTTTCTTCACCGGAAGCCATTCTTCTTTTCGGAGGCGTAATCAAAGCTGGAGACTTTATTCTGAAGCCCGCTAAACTCTACATGGAAAGGAACCTTCTGCCGATCTTCCGAAATAAGGTAAAACTGGTTTTCAGTGAGCTGGATGAAGCAGATGCAGCAATCTTAGGAGCAAGTGCCCTTGTCTGGGAGAAATAAGAGAATAAATTAAATAATCAAGCAGTCTATATGGCTGCTTTTTTTGTTCACGATACAAATATGTACAGATCTTCTTTTAGTAAATAAGGGAATATAATGCCACAGAAATCCTTTAATACAGTTAGTAGAATTTATTCAATAGAGGCGGACATTAATCCTTCTAAATAATAAAAGACCATCCACGGGCTTTAGTATCGTGACACCAAGATATTTCATTCATTTATAGTTTCTATCGATGTAACATTTGCATTATTTGTATTTAAAACCACTAAAGTTTTTCTTACTTTTGATTGGTTTTTCGGGACCACAACCCTGCAAAAACAATGAATAAAAACAATCAATTACAATGGAGAATAATAAATTTGAGCAGATCACTTTCGGAGGCGGCTGCTTCTGGTGTGTGGAAAGCTGTTTTAATATGCTGAAAGGAGTAAAGTCTGCTGTTTCCGGATATTCGGGAGGGCACAAGGAAAATCCGACCTATGAAGAAGTCTGCACCGGTGAAACGGGCCACGCAGAAGTTGTACAGATTACTTATGATCCTGCTGTTATTTCTTATGAACAGCTTATGGATGTATTTTTCTTCCTTCATGATCCTACCCAGCTGAACAGACAGGGCAATGACATAGGCACCCAATACCGTTCGGTTATTTACTATAAAGATGAGGCTGAAAAAGCTAAAGCAGAAGAAGCTTTAAAAGCATCTGAAGCCTCGGGAAGATGGCCAGGAACATATGTTACAGAACTTACAAAGTTTGAAAAATTCTGGCCGGCAGAACAGTATCACCAGGGATATTATAATGAAAACCCCACACAGCCTTACTGCAGCGCAGTGGTAGGGCCTAAGATCCAGAAGTTCAAAAAACATTACGGAGCATTGGAAATGCTGAATGCAGAATAAAAACAGGAAGAGAGATAAAATAAAATTTGTCTCTCTTTTTTTATTCTTCTGCCACTAGTGTATCTTTTTGTTTTCCTGCATATTTGAATATAATCCAGGAAGTTGATCTTCTTAATTCCCGTCCTGTATCGGGATCTACACCATCAGCTGTAAAAAACTCAACTTCATTATTATATTTTGAATACCATGTTTTCCCGGCAGCATTCAGGTCTGTCAATGTATCCTTTCTCATAATCTTTTTGAAATATATAAAATCATGTTTGTTCATGGCGACTATTGTAAGCCCGGGTCTGATAAAACTGCTGTCGGTCCCTATATACCTCTCTCCATTCCAGTACATGTATTTCTTTTCGGCAGAAGACCCCATTGACATAAACCCCAAAGCTCCTGAATAGTCTTTATTCACTTTCTTATTATTGGAAAAAAGTACATTTCCGGTAACCAGACAGATGAGTAGAGCAATCTCCATAATACCCATACCGTTCTTTTTCATAAAGTCCGGCATCTTAAAATGCTGCTCATTTGTAATATTGATGTTGATTTTAGAAAGATTTTCGGTAATAGATTCTTCATCTTTGTCCACCCTTATTTTTACCGTTGTAGAGTTCGCTTTTTCATCTGTTTTAATGAAAGTCCTGGAAAATTCTGAGAAATCTCTATAGCCTGCATATTGGCTAAGCTTATCAAGCTTATAGGGTTCAATCTTGACTTTTTCCCCTGTCTCTGCAATATAAGCATCGTAATACCTTACTAAGGTTCTGTCTGCAATATCAAAATTCAATGTATCGCTTAAATATAGACTTAAATATAAAGCTATCCCATTCTTCGTATCCCTTCCTGAGCCTATCTCTCCTAGTCTAAAAACCTCATGAATTAATAGTTTTACCTTGGACATATTTAGTTTTTTACAGCCGTTACAAAATAGGTAATTTTTCATCATACCACATTACGGCTTTCCGTAACACAGCATCTGTCCATTCTTTGTCTATCGATGTCGATGTTCTGTCAGCAATCACCTGCATTATTTTCTACAACTTTGCCATAGAAATCAGTGACAAACAAAACATTACAGAAACAAAAATACAAAACTGATTTCAAACTACCAGATAAAACGGAGGTAAAACTCCGGGTTGGGAAGCAGATGTTTTCTCCTCCGTTTTTGAAGGTTCACTTCCCAAAAATTTAGAAGCGCTTCAAATTTTTTAAGCATGCAGCTCTACCTGTGATCGGTTTCGCGGGCAACTGCAGAAGTACCCAATTTTTAAATTTTTAAGAAGATGATACAGTTCATTCTAATGCTATTAGGTTTAGCATTCTCAAATAATAATGCCCATACAGTAACAGATAATAACGGACAAAATCCGGTAACCGTGCAGAGCGACGGCGGCGGCGGTGCAGGTTTAGATCCGGGAGAACCTGGAGAGCCTGTAGGAGGAAACTCAGGTCAACTACCGCCGCCGCCTCAGCCTAAACCTTAATAAGAACACGTAAAATACTAGGACAGATTGTACAAATCTGTCCTTTTTCTTATTTTGCATGTAAAACAAGCAGCTATGAAATGGTTACTATTTGTCCTATTAGGATTAGCCCTATTCTCATGTAAGAAAAAAAAATATATAGCATATGATAATAAAAATTACAAAAAGGCGAGGGTTTGCAGAGAATCAAATGCAGCAGACTCTGCTTTTTACTATTATAACTTGGCTAAAAATGATTATCTTAAAATTAACGATTCATTAGGGATAGCAAAATCTTTAGTAAATATGGCTATGATTCAGACCAACAAAGGAGATTTTTATGGAGGAATTGAATCTTCATTGGAGGCCAACAAATATCTTAAAAAGGAAAAAGACAGTACCGTAAGGAGTACGTTAGCAACAAATTACAATAATATTGCTCTAGCATTTCATTTTCTTAAAAGTTTTGACAAATCCTTTGATTTTTATTTTAAAGCTTTAACATATATAGAAAATGAAGATGATAAACTTTTATGCTATAATAACATTGGCGATGTATTAGTTACACAAGGAAATTTTAAACTGGCTAAAAAATATTTACAAAAGGCTTTACTCACCAATAATAGTACTAATTACTCAAAGGCCTTAAATAATCTTGCGAAAGCAAAATATCTTGATGATGAAAATTATAATCCTCTTCCTGAATTATATCAGGCATTAGAGATTAGAGAAAGTAATAAAGATGAATTGGGAAAAAACTCTAGTTTTGAAACTCTATCAGAATATTATGCAAAAAAAGATAAATCATTATCATTATCCTTTGCCAAAAAAATGTTTGAAACAGCTGTCAATACTAAAAGACCTAGCGATCAAATACTAGCATTACAAAAAATTATAATACTAGATCCGCAGAATTATCTAACAAATTTTCAAAAATTTATTTCTATCAATAGTGATCTCCAAACTGAAAGAAATAAAGCAAAAAATCAATTTGCATTTGTCCGTTATGATTTAGAAGGAAGAAGAGCCGAAAATGAAATACTAAAATCCAATAGTTTAAAAAAGAATTTTGGTTTATTGACGTTATCTACTCTCTTGATTGGTGGAGGATTTTGGTATAGAAAAAGAAAAATAAGACTTCAACAGGAAAAAGAGCTCGAAGTCAAAAACACCCAGCTCAAAATGTCCAAAAAAGTTCATGATGTTGTGGCTAACGGTATTTATCAGGTGATGACCAAAATAGAAAATCAGGAAAGCTTCGATAAAGAAAAGGCCCTTGACGAGCTTGAATTTGTTTACGAAAAATCAAGAGACATTTCCTACGATAAACTGGATCAGATGGGCAGCCCAAAAGATTGTAAGGAAAAAATTTCCAATCTTATCGCTTCGTTCAAAAATGATGATACAGACACCTATACCGTAGGCAATGAAGAAGAAATATGGACAACCATGCCCCAATCTCATTTTGAAGAAGTTTATCAGGTCATCCGCGAGCTGCTCGTAAATATGAAAAAACACAGCCAGGCATCCCGTGTCGTTTTAAAATTTGAAAGATCTGAAAACCAGGTTGAGATCCACTATACAGATAACGGAATTGGAATTCCGGGTGACATCATTCACAAAAATGGCCTTACCAATACGGTTTCCCGTATTGCAGCTATAAAAGGAGCTATTATTTTTGACACCAAAACCGAAAAAGGACTGAAAATCAACATTTCATTTCCTGTTTCTTAAAAATGTAAAACAATGTTCGAAAAAATCTTAATAGCCGAAGACCATGAAAGCAGCAGCATCTCTGTACAGAAAACATTAGAAGACCTTCATATTACCAATGCTGATTATGTCTACTATTGTGATGATGCACTCGCTAAAATCCAGAAATCCATCCGGGAAAATGATCTGTATGATCTGCTCATTACCGATCTTTCCTTTGAAGAAGACCACCGCGAGCAAAATATAAAAAACGGGATAGAACTTATCCAGAAAATCCGGGAATTGCAGCCTTCCATTAAAGTGATCGTTTTTTCTGCAGAGCATAAATCCGGAATTATAGATTCCCTGTTTACCCAATACCACATCAACGGCTACGTCCGAAAAGCGAGAAACGACTCCAAGGAATTAAAAAAGTCCATTGCCTCTGTTTTTATCAATGAAAACTATTTATCTTTAGACCTGAAAAGAGAAGTTAAAAAGCTCAACAGCTACGAATTCACAGCCTATGACATCAACATTGTCTCCCTTCTTTCCAAAGGAATTCTGCAAAAAAACATTCCTGATCATCTTAAAGCAAAAGGAATTACCCCCAACAGCCTGAGCAGTGTAGAAAAAAAGCTGAACAGCCTAAAAGAAGACCTGCAGGTAACCAGCAACGAACAGCTTGTAGCGTTTTGTAAAGACCTGGGAATTATTTAAGATTTCAAAAACTCATGATACAGCCTTTCATTTTTGAGAGGCTTTTTTGTTTTACGGATTCCCGTAAGGATTGGGTTTTAAAGGACATTACTTTTGAAAAATAAATCAATTAAAACAAACGATTATGAAAAAGTACTATGTAAACAAAACAGCACAATCTGATGGAGATCACGAGGTACATAACGAAAATTGCTCATTTCTGCCGAGCATTGAAAACAGAAAATACTTAGGTACGTTTTCCTCTTGTGTAGAGGCTATAAAAGAAGCAAAAAAAGATTACCCAAAGTCAAACGGTTGCTATTATTGCTCAAATGCCTGTCATACCAAATAATCATAACAAGACTTAAATCATGGAAAACGAACTTACATTTTACCAAGACGGGTTTGTAACAGTTACACAATCCCGGTATGTTACCGAATCAAAAACATACGCCATGAGAAATATATCTTCTGTTCATGTTTTTGAAATAATTAAAAGTAGAACTAAAGCAGTATTAATGATCATTTTCGGATTATTTCTTCTTTTCTCAAAGGATATTTTCTGGATAGGAATAATCATTATAGCTTTAGGAATTTGGTGGCTATTTTCAATTAAGAATGAATATGCTGTGAGAATAAGCACTAATGCGGGTGAGGCTAACAGTATCACTTCAAAAAACAGAGATTACATTCAAAAAATCGTCAATGCATTAAATGATGCCATCATCCACCGAGGTTAATTAAAAACAATTTTACTATGAAAAAACTACTCTTCACTACCCTCTTAGGCTCAGGTCTATTACTTCCTGCCAGCTTCACGGCTGCACCACAAAAGACTAAGTCTGAAATCTCTAACAAGAAACCAAAGAAAAAAACTTCAAAAAGCAAAAAAAACAGCAATAGCAGAAGCTTTACATCATACGCATCAAACAGAGGATGTACTTATAACGGAAACCAATTGTATGTAGGCAAAAGAGGTGGTTGTTATTATTACACGGGAAACAGCAAACAATATGTAGACCGGTCATATTGCTCAGGTTGTAATTAAACCTCTATCCATCTAAAAAAACTAAAAACACTCAACATATATCAAAAAAGCGAAGATTTCTCTTCGCTTTTTTATTTTCTGACCATTTCCGTGTGGGGAATATCATCTTCCAGATATTTTTTCCCGGTATCTTCAAATCCGAACCCGGAATAGAACCTCAGTAAATAATCCTGTGCAGAAATTCTTACCGCTGTTGTATGAAAACGGTTTTCTATTGTTTCCACAGCATATTGGATCAGCTGCTTTCCTAA
Organism: Chryseobacterium indologenes; assembly: GCF_001295265.1. Taxonomy (GTDB): domain Bacteria; phylum Bacteroidota; class Bacteroidia; order Flavobacteriales; family Weeksellaceae; genus Chryseobacterium; species Chryseobacterium indologenes_A. The sequence continues at coordinate 21,588 of NZ_LJOD01000009.1, forward strand.
GCTTTTTCCCCTCGCCCTTTCTGTTGTGAGCACTCTTCCGATAGAAGTTTCATCATATTTGATTCCTTTATCAAAGATACGGCAGTAAGCCAGAACATCACCGTTTTCTTCTGCCCAGATATGAACCGCTTTCTGATCATAATTATCCAGATCAGGATAAGGACAGTTCTGCTCTATCACAAATACATCAATACGGGCTTTAAGGATAGCATACAGCTCCGGTACGGTAAATTCATCAAATGTTTTAATCTTCCAGACTATATTACTCATCAAAAGTGACATGGTTAAGCGTTAAAAAGTCATTCGTCTTTTCAATAAAATCCAGGATTTCCTCACAGCCTTCCTTCTTTTCCGCAGACGTTACATACAGCTCTGGAAGATCCTCCCAGGTCTTATGAAGTTCCATTTTATAAGCTTCCACATTGGTTACCACAGCTCCCGGCTTGATTTTATCTGATTTAGTGAATACAATAGAGAACGGCACTCCGCTCTCCCCGCACCATTGGATGAATTCAAGATCAATTTTCTGAGGATTATGTCTTATATCTACCAGCACAAAAAGATTCACCAGATTCCTCCTGTTTAAAATATAATTGGTAATCAGTTTTTCAAAATCCTTTCTTATAGACTTGGAAACTTTGGCATATCCATAGCCTGGTAAATCCGTTAAATACCAGTTTTCATTTACTAAAAAATGATTGATCAGCTGTGTTTTTCCCGGAGTCTGAGAAGTTTTGGCCAGATCCTTATGATTCATCATCGCATTGATCAGGGACGACTTCCCTACATTAGATCTTCCGATAAAAGCATATTCAGGAAGCGTTGGCTCAGGACAATCCTGCCATTTTCCGCTGCTCTTTACAAAATTTGCTGTTTTAATAACCATTTCTCGAATATTTTTAGAAAAATAAACCATTAAGAAAAGCTCTTAATGGTCATTATATGTTGTATGTATTTATACTTTATTTTTTAACCAGCTGTACAGAATCTCATTGAATTCATCCGGTTTTTCCATCATCGCAGCATGCCCGCAGTGATCAATCCAGAACAGATCTGAATTCGGGATAAACTTATGCATATCCTCTGCTACTTCCGGAGGTGTTACATTATCCTGTTTTCCCCAGATAAGACACGTAGGAGTCTTGATCTTGGGAAGGTCATTCAGCATATTGTGTTTGATGGCACTTCTTGCAAGCATCACCGTCTTGATTCCTTTCATCCTGTCGTTCACCACAGAAAATACTTCTTCTACAAGATCTTCTGTTGCAATTGCCGGATCGTAAAAAACCTCCTCCGTTTTCTTCCTGATGTAGGAACGGTCATTCTTTCGGGGAAAACTGTCTCCGAAAGTTCTTTCATACAGACCTGAACTCCCGGTAAGAACAAGATTCTTTACCAGATCCGGTCTTGCCAGGGTTAAAATAAGCCCTACATGCCCTCCCATTGAATTTCCTACAATAGTAACAGGTCCTGAAATATGACTCTCTATAAACTTGATAATATATTTTGCAAGCGTGGTAAGATTTGTATTGAGTACCGGCAGATCATAGATCGGCAGCTGAGGCACATATACCCTGAAACCTCTTTCCGAAAAAAAATCTACCATTTTATCGAAATTACTCAAACCACCCATTAAACCGTGCAACAGCACCAATGGATGTCCTTCTCCCGCCTCTACAAAAGTATATTTCTTTTCTTTTTTTGTACTAAATATCATATAATGCCTTAATAAAGCCTTGCAAAAATACAAATTAAACCTCAAAAATATTTTGATTACCCTAATTTAAAATAAAAATAATATAATCTCCCCCTTTTTCTTCATTTTTTTCAGAACCACTTTAGTATGGCTTAAATAAGACTTTTCACAACCTTCCGGATACCAGCCACTTACCCCTTAAAAGCTAAATCTTTAATAAAACTTATTAACATTAAGTCAAAAAGTGGGAAAAAGTGGGAAATTTTGGAAACTTTTATATAAATTTGTCCCAAATGAAAAATTTCATTGGAACATATGAGTGTAAAATTGACGACAAAGGCCGCTTAAAAGTTCCTTCATCTTTAATTAAACAGATGGAAAACTTCGACGATAAGGCGTTTGTAGTCAAGAGATCTGTGTTCCAACCCTGTCTGGAAGTTTACCCAATGAATGCCTGGGACAAACTGATGGGCAAAATAAACAAATTAAACAGATTCATTAAAAAGAATGCTGATTTCATACGAATGTTTACGGCAGGCGTAAAAACAGTAGAACTGGATAATGCAGGAAGACTTCAGATCTCTAAAGATCTGGTAACCTTTGCAAACCTTCAGAAAGACACTGTAATTACCAGCGCAGGAGAGCTTTTCGAAATTTGGGATAAAGACGCCTATGAAAAGGTGATTGCTACCAACGAAGCCGATTTTGCCAGCCTTGCTGAAGATGTGATGGGCTCTTTCGATGAAGAATAAGAACCACGCAGTTGTAGCGTGATAAAAAACACAAGTTAAGCATGTACCATAACCCCGTTTTATTAAAGCAGAGTGTTGATGATTTGGTGACGAATCCGGACGGAATATACGTGGACTGCACTTTTGGAGGCGGAGGCCACTCCAGGGAAATCCTGAGCAGGCTTTCGGATAAAGGAAGATTGTTCAGCTTTGATCAGGATCTCGATGCCCTTAAAAATGCAATTGATGATCCCAGGTTTACACTGGTAAACCAGAATTTCAGATTTCTGGAAAACTCCCTGCTGATGTATGGAGTTTCTCAGGTAGATGGTATTCTTGCAGATCTGGGCGTTTCATCCCATCAGTTTGATGAAGCAGAAAGAGGATTTTCAACAAGAAGTGATGCTCCTTTGGATATGAGAATGAACGTGATGCAGAATCTTGATGCCAAACGCGTAATTAACGAATATGGAGAAGAAGAACTGGCTGATATTTTCTACCACTACGGAGAATTGAGAGAAGCCAGAAAGCTGGCAAGAGAAATCGTTCATCACAGAAAAACGAAAAACATCAATACCACGGAAGACCTGAAAAAGTTATTCAGTTACATTCCACCCCATAAGGTTAATAAATTCTATGCCCAGCTTTTTCAGGCCATAAGAATTGAAGTGAATCAGGAGCTGGATGTTTTAAAAGAAATGCTTGTTCAGGCCTACAATATTCTGAAACCGGAAGGAAGGCTTGTTGTTATTTCTTACCACTCATTAGAAGACCGTCTGGTAAAAAGGTTTTTAAAGAACGGAATGTTTGAAGGTGAACCGGAAAGAGATATCTACGGAAATTATAAAAAAGCATTTGAACTTCTGAAGAGTAAAGCGGTTATCCCGGATAGTGAGGAGATCGAAGAAAACTCAAGAGCAAGAAGTGCCAAAATGAGAACAGGAATTAAAATATAAAGTGAATCGTGAAAAGTCATTTGTGTTTTTACATCACAAAATTGGCAATTGACAACGAAGTGAATTCACGGCAAAGCAAATTGACAGACAAATAAATTGGCAAAAAGAACAACAAATCGCCCACAGAAAAGACTCACTTTTATAGACATTATAAAAGGGAATTTTCTGAACCGTGATGAGATCAAAATACATTACAAGTATTTTCTCCTGTTGTTTGTCCTGATGATGGCGATGATCTACACCAATCACCTCGTCAATAAAAAGATTAAGATTGTTAATGCTTTAAAAGAAGAAACAGAAGAATATAAATCGAGAAATGCTTACGCCCAGAGTAAGCTGATCAAAGTAAAAATGGAATCGGAACTGGGGAAAGAAGTAGCGAGGGATTCTTTAATGACCCTCGAAAACCATCCTCACAAACTGCTAATTAAACTAGACAGTACAGATGCAAAAACAAAATGAATACGACAACAAACGTAAAAAAACGTTAAGGTGGGGCTATCTCTTCGCAGTGGCAGCCCTGTGCGTATTTGTAATGTTTCTTGCAAGAATTGTAGTACTGCAAAACACTAACGTTCAGGAAATTAAAGACGATTACATTAATAAAAACTATCGCGAGGCTACCCTGAAAGCAGCCCGCGGAAACCTTTTCGCCTCAGACGGTTCTATTCTGGCAACCACCGTAATGCGTTATGACATCTATCTTGATTTTAAAACCATGAAAGACAGTGTCTACACCAACAATATCGGGGCCCTTACAGATTCCCTGAGCAAAATGTTCGGAAAATCCAGAGGAGAATTCAGACAGAAATTTGACGAGCAGAAAAAGAAAAAAAACCAATACTACACACTGGTAAAAGGTCTTGATTTTGATCAGTACGACAGAATCCGAAACTTCCCGATCTTCAAAAAAGGAAAAAATAAAGGAGGATTTATTGTTGACAGAAATTACAAAAGAGAATTAGCCACTTCAGAAATCGGAGCCGGAACCATCGGGATGGATAACGGTGAATACAAATCCGGACTGGAAGGCGCATTCTCCAAATATCTGACCGGAACTGACGGAAAAAGGCTGGAACAGAGAATCAATTCTTCCCAATGGAAACCAATTGATTACTGGAAAGTTAAAGAGCCTGTAGACGGAGAAGACGTATACACAACCCTGGATCTTAGGATTCAGGACATTGCCCACTCCGCATTAGAAAAACAGCTCATCAATTACGAAGCAAAGCACGGAACCGTAATCGTTATGGAAGTAGAAACCGGGAAAGTACGTGCACTGGTGAATTTAAAAAGAACAGAATCAGGTGAATATGAAGATTCATACAACTACGCTTTAAAAGATAATATAGAACCTGGGTCTACCTTTAAAACCATCTCCCTGCTGGCAGCAATGGATGACGGTTTTATTGATGAAAATACCACAGTGAACGTAGGAAACGGTATCTGGATCTATGGCAAGCAAAGAATTTCAGACGGCCACGGCGGAGGAACCTATGACATCAGTGATGTTCTGGCCAAATCCAGTAACGTGGGAACCGCCAAACTGATCACCAAATATTATGCTGAAAAGCCACAGATATTTCTGGATCATCTCAGACGCTGGAAATTATTTGATAAAATGAATATCGAGCTGCCGGGGATTACAAAGCCTAAAATCCTTACCCCGCAGCATTCACGATGGAACGCAGCCACTCTGGCCTCTATTTCTTTCGGGTATTCATCAAACATCAATCTATTACAGTTAGCAACTTTCTACAACGGAGTTGCTAATGGTGGTAAAATGGTAAAACCTCTTTTCATAGACAAAATCATGAAAGACGGAAAAGTGATGTACACCGCAAAACCTGAGGTAATGGTCAGTAAAATGGCATCAGAAAAAGCCATCAAAATGATGACCAGCGCCCTGACCAAAGCCGTAGAAAAAGGAACAGGACGAAGCATCTTCACCCCGAACCTTAAAATGGCAGGAAAAACAGGAACCGCAAGATTTGAATACTGGATTCCGGGCCCCATGAAATACCGTGCATCATTCGCGGGCTTCTATCCGGCTGATAATCCGAAGTACACCTGCTATGTAATGGTCAGCGAACCCAATACAGCAAAAGGATTTTATGGAGGAGCCGTTTCAGCACCGGTGTTTAAAGAAATTGCAGGAAAAACATTCCTGAAAACACCGCAGAATATTGAAAAAGAAATGCTGGTAGACAAAAAGGTAGACCTGAGCAAAATGGTTGAGCCCAATGTTAAAATAGCAGTTAATGATAAACAAATGCCTAACGTAGTAGGACTTATCGGTAAAAATGTAATTCCACAACTGGAAAACTTAGGATACCGTGTCGATTATAAAGGAGTAGGAAGAATCAAAGAGCAGTTCCCGCTGGAAGGCACTACAATCAGTAAGAACCAGAGAATTTATCTTTCGCTGCAGAATTAATGGAAAAATAAAGTTCCGAAGGAACGATTTAACAAGGAATAGGATGAGATCCTATTAATAAAAATGATAATAACAGAATTAGTAAACAGAATCCAGGTAACAGCAATTCATGGCAACAGCAGCCGTGAAGTTTCCGAGTTGGTGTTCGACAGCAGAAAAGCTACAGAAAACTCCCTTTATATTGCAATAAAAGGAACTGTTTCTGATGGCCACTCTTTCATTTCGTCAGCAATTGAAAAAGGAGCTTCTGCAATTGTCTGCGAAGAACTGCCTGAAGTATTGGCGGAAAATATAACTTACATACAGGTAAATGATTCTTCCAAAGCTTTAGGACATCTGGCATCTAACTTTTACGGAAACCCATCCAGAAAATTAAAACTGGTAGGAGTTACGGGAACCAACGGAAAAACATCTGTATCTACCCTGCTTTTTGATGTTTTCAAAAATTTAGGCTATGACTCTGCCTTACTTTCCACTGTTGAGATCAGAATAGGAGACCAAATCATTCCGGCCACCCATACCACCCCGGATGTAATCACCATCAATAAAATTCTGGCTGAAGCTGTAGAAAAAGGATGCGAATTTGCTTTCATGGAAGTAAGTTCCCACGGTATTGCACAAAACAGAATAGAAGGACTGCACTTCAAAGTGGCAGGATTTACTAACCTTACCCACGATCATTTAGATTATCATAAAACCTTCAGCGAATATCTTAAAACCAAAAAAAGATTTTTCGACGAACTGGAAGATACAGCCATCGCCATCACCAATGTTGATGATAAAAACGGAAACATAATGCTTCAGAATACCAAAGCAAAGAAAAAATCCTATGCTTTGAAAACCATGGCAGACTACCACGGAAAGCTTCTTGAAGTTGACTTTAACGGGATGCTGCTGAACTTCAACGGAAAAGAATTCTGGACAACACTGACCGGAAAATTCAATGTATACAATCTTCTTTTGGTTTTCGGAATTGCTCAGGAGCTAGGCTTTGAACAGGATGAAATTCTTCAGGCTGTAAGTAAGCTGAAAAGAGTTTCCGGAAGATTTGAAACCTTCAAATCAGATGGAGGAATCTTCTTCATCGTAGATTATGCACACACACCTGATGCCTTAGAAAATATTCTGGACAGCATTAATGACATCAGAACCAAGAATGAAAGACTGATTACCGTATTCGGATGCGGAGGAGACAGAGACCACTCGAAAAGACCTGAAATGGGAAATATTGCCACAAAAAAATCAACACTGGCCATCATCACTTCAGACAATCCGAGAACAGAAGATCCGGCACAGATCATCAAAGAAATTGAAGCAGGCGTTGAACCTCAGAACTTCAGCAAATACACTTCAATTCCGGACAGAAAAGAAGCCATCAAAATGGCCATAAAGTTTGCAGAACCGAAAGATATTGTTCTCGTAGCCGGAAAAGGACACGAAACCTATCAGGAAATCAATGGTGTAAAACATCATTTTGACGATAAAGAAACGATTAATGAACTTTGGAAATTAATGAGTAAGTAAAATTTAAAACGATCATTAATTAAAACTTGACAACATGCTATATTATCTATACGAATACTTAACCAGCCATGGAATCCATATCCCCGGATTAGGAATGTTGAAATACATTTCCTTCCGTGCAGGGATTGCCGTGCTTTTCTCTCTGGTGATTGCTCTGGTTTACGGAAAAAGAGTCATCAACTACCTGAGAACAAAACAAATGGGCGAATTGGTACGTGATCTTGGATTAGACGGACAGAAGCAGAAAGAAGGAACCCCTACCATGGGAGGATTAATCATCATTCTGGCAACCATCATTCCGGTTCTGTTATTTACCAGGATCACCAATGTTTACATCGTCCTTCTGCTGGTTTCTATGTTATGGATGGGCGCAATTGGTTTTCTGGACGATTATTTAAAGAAAATTAAAAAAAATAAAGACGGCCTGAGCGGTAAATTTAAAGTAGTCGGGCAGGTGGGATTAGGACTGATTGTCGGGATCACCATGTATTTCCACCCGGACATTACCGTTAAAAGAAAATATGCAGATGCAAAAGTAGTGAACAGAAACAACGTAGAGCAGAACTTCATGCCTACAGAAAAAATAACAGTTTCCACTGTTCCTTTTGCTAAAAACAATGAATTCGATTACAGCGGAATTCTGTTCTGGATGAATGATAAAGATGCCCATGAATGGGCATGGATTGTCTTTATTCCTATCGTTATCTTCATTGTAACCGCCGTATCCAACGGAGCTAATATTACAGACGGTATAGACGGCCTTGCCGCAGGAACCAGTGTTGTTATACTGCTTACTCTTGCATTATTCGCCTACCTTTCCGGGAATATCATCTTTGCAGACTACCTCAATATCATGTTCCTTCCGAATATGGGAGAAACAACCATTTTTGCCGTGGCCATGGTAGGTGCCGTAATCGGGTTCTTCTGGTATAATACCTATCCAGCACAGGTTTTTATGGGAGATACCGGAAGCTTAATGCTGGGAGGAGTAATCGCTGTTTTAGCTATTATCCTGAGAAAAGAGCTGTTGATTCCTGTTTTATGCGGAATTTTCTTAATTGAAAACCTATCCGTAATGCTTCAGGTAATCGTCTTCAAATACAGAAAGAAAAAATACGGGCTGGAATATGCCCAAAATAACAGACTATTCAGAATGTCACCATTACACCATCATTATCAGAAAGAAGGGTTTCACGAAAGCAAAATCGTGAACCGTATGATTATTATTGGAGTAATACTGGCTATCGTATGTCTGATCACACTGAAAATGAGATAAAATCAATTTAAAAATTAAAAGGTTGAAGCATTTAAAATCTTTTAATCATTAAATCAAAATAATATGAAAATAGTTGTTTTAGGAGGAGGAGAAAGCGGATGTGGTGCTGCTTATTTGGCTAAAAAACAAGGTCTGGAAGTTTTTCTTTCAGACAAAGGGGCTATTAAGGATCACTACAAACAGTTTCTGACTGAAAATGAAATTGAATTTGAAGAAGGAAATCACAACGAAGAAAGAATTTTAAACGCAGACTGGATTGTAAAAAGCCCGGGAATTCCCAAAAAGGCAGAAATCATCCATAAAATTCATGAAAAAGGAATCAGACTTTCCTCAGAAATAGAATTTGCGTCAGAATTCACCAATGCCAAAATCATTGCCATCACCGGAAGTAACGGAAAAACCACCACAACTTCCCTGATCTACTATATCCTGAAGAATGACGGACTGAATGTAGGCCTGGGCGGAAACATAGGTTACAGCTTTGCCAGACAGGTTGCTGATGAAAACCACGAGTACTATGTACTGGAAGTCAGTTCCTTCCAGCTGGATGATATTCAGAACTTCAGGCCCTATATTTCCCTTCTGCTGAACCTGTCTCAGGATCACCTGGATCAGTACAACTATAATTATGAGGAATATGCACTGGCTAAATTCCGCATCGCTGAAAATCAGGAAAATGACAATTTCTTCATCTACAATAAAGATGATGAAATGAGCAAAAACATTCTTGAAAAACTGGAGATCAGAGCCAGAATGATCCCTTTTTCAACCAAGGAAAAGCTGGCAGAAGGCGGTTTTATCAATGATGATAAAATTGAAGTTAAGATGAAAGACGAGTTCACCATGAAAATTGATGAGCTGTCTCTTCTCGGAAACCACAATGTTGCCAACAGTCTGGCCGCATCAATTGCCGGTAAAATACTGGAAATCAACAACGACAGTATCCGGAATTCCCTGATGACTTTCCAGGCAGTAGAACACAGGCTGGAATTTGTAACTGAAATTGAAGGCGTAAAATACATCAATGACAGCAAGGCGACTAACGTAAATGCCACCTATTACGCCTTAGAAAGTATGAAAACTCCTACCGTATGGATTGTAGGAGGACTGGATAAAGGAAATGATTACTCAGAAATTGAGGACCTGGTTAAAAGGAAAGTTAAAGCCATCATATGCCTTGGAATAGATAACCAGAAGATTATAGACTTCTTTAAAAACAAAAAAGAATTTATCTATGATACTTCAAGCATGGAAGAAGCTGTAAGAATATCAAAATCTCTGGCCAGGAACGGAGATACGGTTTTACTCTCCCCATGCTGCGCAAGCTTTGACCTTTTCAAAAGCTATGAAGACAGAGGAAGACAGTTTAAAGAACAGGTATTAAAAGCCAATGGCCATTAGCCAAAAGCCAATAGCATTAAATATGGACGAACAGAACACAGAAAGCAGATTTGAATTTCTAAAGGGCGATAAAGTACTTTGGATGGTCATTCTTGTGATCTCCATTTTCTCTATCTTCCCGGTATATTCTGCAAGTTCAAATCTGGAATACATCGTTAATAACGGGACCACCACCGGTCACGTTATCAAACATATGTTCTTTGTAGTCTTAGGCCTTGGAATCATGAGGCTGGTAGGAACCGTAAAATATGAGTACATCGGAAAACTAAGCAGTATCCTGCTGGGACTGATGATTATTCTGCTGATTGTCACGATGTTTACAGGGCAAACCATTGACGGAGCCAGCGCATCCAGGTGGCTTAAAATTCCCGGAACACCAATCTCTTTCCAGCCGTCTTCATTCGCATTTTTAATGCTGATTATTTATCTGTGCAGGTATTTAACAAAGAAAATAACCAGAGAAAGACTGCCGATAGAAAATATCATGTACATTTTCGGACCCATCCTTCTCGTATTTATACTGGTAGCTAAAGATAACGGTTCAACCGCATTGATGATTCTCATGGTTTCCGTAGTCGTTCTGATCATAGGACAGCTTCACTGGAAATACATTGCAGGGTTTATCTCCGCATCATTCGTAGCCATTGTCTTCTTCCTGCTCATTGCCCTGAATACCAATCTGATTGGTGGAAACCGTGTACATACCTGGATGAGCCGTATCGAAACATTTACCTCAAGCAAGGCAAAAACAGCAGATGTAGATGACGAAAGTGTAAAAGCCAAAAACTATCAGGTTATGCAGGCTAAAGCAGCCATCGTTCACGGCGGAATTACCGGAATGGGACCGGGAAAAAGTGCACTGAAACAAATGCTTCCCCAGTCTGCCTCCGACTTTATCTTCGCCGTTATTGTAGAAGAATACGGATTGATAGGTGCCGCATTTCTGATAAGCCTCTATTTGATCATGATGATCCGGATTGTCATGATTGCCAGTAAAATGCCCGCCTTTTTTGGGTCCCTGCTGGTGCTCAGCCTCGGAGTAATGATCTTCATACAGCTCTCAGTAAACATTGCAGTTGCCGTCAACCTGATTCCCGTAACCGGACAGCCGCTGCCACTCATCAGCTACGGAGGAACCTCAATGCTGGTAACTTATCTCCAGCTGGGAATTATTTTAAATATAAGCTCACGAATACAGATCTATGATGAAGAAGGAATGGGCAAAAAACAAAGCATAGCAGAAATTAACGATATCGCATAACCAAAAAGTCCCGAAAGGACGATTAAACAAAGAACAGGATAAAATCCTAATGATATTGAAATTAAAATAAAAACCGGGCACGGCCCCATTAAAATGAACAAAAAATTAAAAGTAGTATTATCCGGCGGCGGAACAGGAGGACATATCTTCCCGGCAATTGCTATTGCAGATGAGATCAGAAAAAGATTTCCTGATACAGAATTTTTGTTCATCGGAGCCAACGGAAAAATGGAAATGGAAAAAGTTCCTCAGGCCGGTTATAAAATTGAAGGAATTGATATCGCCGGAATAGACAGAGGAAATCTTTTATCCAATCTGGGGCTGCCTTTCAAAATTCTGAAAAGCCTGTCCAGGTCCAAAAAGATCATTAAAAATTTTGCTCCGGATTTCGCAGTCGGAACAGGAGGTTTTGCCAGTGGCCCAGCTTTATACGAAGCAAGCAAAATGGGAATTCCCATCTTCATTCAGGAGCAAAATGCCCATGCAGGTGTAACCAATAAAATCCTGAGCAAAAAAGCCAGGGCTGTATTTACTGCTTATCCTAAAGTGGAAGGCTTCCCGGCAGAAAAAATAAAATTCCTGGGCAATCCTATTCGTGAGAATATCGTTACCGGAATGACGGAAACCGCTCTTGCCAAAGAAAAAATGGGATTAAACAAAGATAAACTTACCATCCTTTCCGTAGGCGGATCTTTAGGCTCAAGAACATTAAACAATGCCTGGAAATCACATCTGAATGACATTATAACCAAAGATTATCAGCTGATCTGGCAGACAGGAAAGCTTGATTATAAAGATATTAGTGAAGAGACAAAAAATATTGATACCGGAAATATCCAGATCCGCGAATTCATTAAGGACATGGAACTTGCATATTCCGCAGCAGATATTATTGTTTCGAGAGCCGGAGCCATTGCCATCTCAGAGCTGGCAGTAGCCCAAAAACCGGTTTTACTGGTTCCTTTTCCCTTTGCAGCAGAAGACCACCAGACCAAAAATGCCATGAATCTGGTTGAAAGAAATGCAGCCAGAATGGTAAAAGACTCTGAAATGCAGGAGAAGTTCTGGAGCACTTTATCAGAGATCTGCGAAAGTGAAAATATAAGAAAAGAAATGTCTCAAAATCTGGAATATTTTGCCAGGCCCGATGCTGCAAAACAGATTGTAGACGAAATAATGGAGAAACTGTAAGAAATAACAGCAATACATTCTACATCATAGAATAACATAAAAAGAAATGAACATTTTAGAAACATATCAGAAATTTTACTTCGTCGGAATCGGCGGGATCGGAATGAGTGCACTGGCGCGTTATTTTAACGCATCAGGCAAAAAAGTATCAGGCTATGATAAAACCGATACCAAACTTACCCGGCAGCTGATGAAAGAAGGAATTGATATTGTTTTTGAAGATAATATTGACGAAAGAATCACTTCCCTACAGAAAGAAGATACTCTGGTGATCTATACTCCGGCTATTAAAACACTGGGAATCCTTGATTATTTCAATCAAAACCAGTTTGAAGTTTTAAAACGCGCCAAAGTATTAGGACTGATCACAGAAAACACAGAATGTATAGCAGTAGCCGGAACCCATGGTAAAACGACCACCTCTACCCTGGTTTCCCATTTGTGCAAAGAAGCAGACCTTCCTTTCTCATGCTTTTTAGGAGGAATTTCTGAGAATTTTAAATCCAATTTCCTGTACAACGGAACGCAGTATTCTGTAGTAGAAGCAGATGAATATGACAGAAGTTTCCTGAATCTTTCTCCGGACTGGGCGGTAATCACCTCCACCGATGCAGACCACCTTGATATTTATGGCGACAAAAGCCATATTGAAGAAGGATTCAGACAGTTTGCAGCATTGGTTCCGGAAGACAGACAGCTTTTTGTAAGAAAAGGGCTGGAAATCGGCAGAGCCCACCAGACCTATGCCGTTAATGAAAAAGCGGATTACTATTCAGATAATCTGCGTATGGATCATGATAAAATCTATTTTGATTTCCATACACCGGCTGAAACAGTAAAAGATTTTGTATGGGAAATCCCGGGAATCCATAATGTTGAAAATGCCACAGCAGCACTGGCGATCCTGCACAATTTAGGAGCAGATTTTGAAACCCTGAAAAAGGCCATTGCCAACTTTAAAGGCATTAAAAGAAGATATACCAAACATATTTATCCGAACGGTAAAATCTACATTGACGACTATGCACATCATCCAACAGAGATTAATGTTGTAATGAGCTCAGTGAGAACATTTTATCCGGATAAGAAATTACTTGTCGTTTTTCAGCCCCATCTGTTCAGCAGAACAAGAGATTTTGCAGACGGATTTGCAGAAAGCCTCAGCAATTCTGACGAGCTGATCCTTCTGGATATTTACCCTGCAAGAGAACTTCAGGAAAACTTTGAAGGAGTTACTTCAGACTGGCTGCTGGAAAAAGTGACCTTAGACAAAAAAGAAGTATCAGCATTATCCGATGCTTTTGAAAAGATAAAAGAAAAAGATTTTGACATTCTTCTCACCGTTGGGGCAGGAAATATTGACACCCTGTACGACCCTGTCTGTGAATGGATTTCAAAAATATAAGTTTAATGTAAACTGGAAAAAACTTGCAGCAATAGCTTTTACAGAACAAAAAAATGAAAAAAAAATACAGAATATTAAAAATTGCGGTCACCGTGATCATCTTAGGATTACTGCTGAGTTTCTCATTAAAGAGATTCAGCGGCCAGAAGATTACGGACCAAAAAATTTCTGTAAAAATGAATGAAAAAACTCCGGTTTACTTCATTGATGAAAAAGATATCAGAAGCATTGTTAAAAAAGAAAACCCTTCAGGTAAAGTTGGTGATCTCAATATCCCGTTACTGGAAAAGAAAATTAATTCCCTTCCGGCCGTAGACAGTGCCAATGTATATTTAAATCTGAATGGTAAACTTAATCTGGATATTAAGCAAAGAGTTCCTGTTTTCAGGCTTAATAAAGACGGAAGAGATTTTTATGTAGATCAGAAAGGAGTAGAGTTTCCTATTTCAAAGACCTATTCTCACCCCTGTATGCTGGTAACGGGAAATGTAAAGCCCGAGGAATATCAGAAGCTGGCTGAATTGGTTGAAAAGATAAACAAAGATAACTTCAGTAAGAAATTCTTTATCGGAATTTCTAAATACAGGGACGATTATAACCTTCTGACCAGCGAAGGAAATTATAAAGTTGAAATAGGTGATCTTGATAATATTGAATTTAAAGTAAAAGGTTTCAAAGCTTTTGTAGAAAAATACCTGGTCTACCAGGATCCTCAAAAATACAATATGATTTCTGTAAAATATCAGAACCAGATTGTAACCACTTTAAATCCTTATTTTAAAGAAAACGACAGTATCCTGAAGGCAGGGAATAAGGAGCTTGCCAAAGCCCCAATCCCTACAGCAGCGAAGAAACCGGATTTAGCATCATCCAGGCCCTCGGAGAAAAAGAAACCGGCTTCATCCTCAGCAAAGCCTAAGGAAAACATAAAGCCCAAAACGGCAGGCCAGCCAAAGGAAACTAAAAAAGCAGAAAAAAAGCCGGTGCCAACAAAGCCTAAAGCAAAGGTCAAAATAGAATAAAATCTAGTTTCAGAAAGATAATTTAGCACAAAATTGGATACAATCCAATCGGGAAAAAAAGTAGAAAAAAATCAAATCGATATAAACAAATGGAAAATCAAGAGTATTCAGTAGGTCTGGACATCGGGACAACAAAGATTGTCGCGATTGTCGGAAGGAGGAATGCACACGGGAAAATAGAAGTTCTCGGTGTAGGGAAGGCCAAAAGTCTTGGAGTTCATAAGGGTATTGTGAACAATATCTCACAGACCATTAATTCAATCAAGGCTGCTGTGTCTGAGGCGCAGTCCAGCGCAGGAGTTCCCATCCGCAAAGTCACCGTAGGTATTGCAGGAAAACATATCCGTTCCCTGCAGCATTCCGATTATATTATGCGTGAACACCCGGATAAATTTATTACAGATGACGACATTGAAGCACTGAAAGATCAGGTAAAAAAACTGGTTATGCTTCCGGGCGAAGAAATCATCCACGTACTTCCTCAGGAGTATAAAGTAGATTCCGAAGGCGAAATTCAGGAGCCAATAGGAATGCACGGAAAACGTTTAGAAGCTAACTTCCACGTTGTAGTGGGACAGATGGGCAGCATCCGAAACATCGCCAGATGCGTAAGAGAAGCCGGCCTTGAAATGGAAGCTCTTACACTGGAACCTTTAGCCTCTTCAGAAGCCGTACTTACCAAAGAAGAAAAAGAAGCCGGCGTTGCTATCGTAGATATCGGCGGTGGTACCACAGATATAGCTATTTTTAAAGATAACATCATCCGTCATACCTGTGTAATTCCTTACGGAGGAGGGATTATTACAGAAGACATCAAAGAAGGCTGCTCCATTATAGAAAAACATGCAGAACAGCTGAAAGTAAAATTCGGATCAGCAGTTCCGGAATTAGAAAAAGACAGTACATTTGTTACAATACCTGGACTTCACGGCAGGCCAGATAAAGAAATTTCTCTAAAAACTTTAGCACAGATCATCAATGCCAGAGTGGAAGAAATTCTGGAAATGGTAAATACCGAACTGAAAGCTTATGGTGCTTTTGAACAGAAGAAAAAGCTGATTGCCGGAATCGTTCTTACCGGCGGCGGTTCAAACCTGAAGCATCTTCGTCAGCTTGCCAATTATACAACAGGTTTCGACAGCAGAATCGGTTTTGCGAATGAATATATCGCCAACGATAAAAACCAGTATCTGAAAGGTCCGGAATTTGCTACGTCTATCGGCTTGCTTATGGAAAGCTTAAAAATCAGGGATAAAAAGCAGAATGCTGAAATAGCAGAACCTGTTCAGGAACAGCCCAAGGCAGAAGCAATTGAAGCACAGACAGAAACAGCACAACCGGTTCAGCAGGCAGCTCCCACTGAAGAAATGCCTGTTTTAACCGAGCAGCAGGAAAGTAAAAGGGCAAAACTGACCTTTGGACAGTCGCTCATGGAAAAAGTAAAAAAATTCTTTGAAGAAGTAGAATAAATATAAATGATAAAAGATCTGATAAATGTTGCAAGAAATAGCAGGAGATTTATTATCTTAAACTAAAACATTTATCAGCCGTCGTTATCAGTTATCAATTATTAAAAATATAGTTATGGAAAATATAGGCACACAAGGATTTTCATTTGATTTGCCAAAAGGAAATTCATCCATTATAAAAGTGATCGGTGTTGGAGGCGGTGGAAACAACGCGCTGAAGCACATGTACGAGAAAGGAATTCACGGAGTAGATTTCGTGATCTGTAATACAGATGCCCAGACTTTAGATAATAACCCGGTAGCCAACAAAGTGCAGTTGGGAACTACCATCACTGAAGGTCTTGGTGCCGGAGCAGATCCTGAAGTAGGAGAAAAATCCGCTATCGAAAGTATCGAAGACATCAAAGCCGCAATGGGCCAGAATACCAAAATGGTGTTCATCACTGCCGGAATGGGCGGTGGTACAGGTACCGGAGCAGCTCCTGTAATTGCCAAGGTAGCCAAAGATCTGGGTATTCTTACCGTAGGTATCGTTACCGTACCTTTCAGCTTTGAAGGTAAAAGAAGACTTGAACAGGCAGAAAACGGTCTTGAAAAACTGAGAAATAATGTAGACTCACTTATTGTTATCAATAACGATAAACTGAGACAGCAGTTCGGAAACCTTGGTTTCAAACAGGGATTCTCAAAAGCCGATGAAGTATTAACCAATGCAGCAAAAGGAATGGCAGAAGTTATTACCGGTTATTTCGATGTAAACATTGACTTTAGAGATGCCAAATCTGTACTTCAGAACTCCGGTACAGCATTGATGTCCACAGGAATTGCATCAGGGGAAAACAAAGCAGAAGAAGCCGTTAAAAAGGCCCTTGATTCTCCGTTGTTGAATGACAACAAGATCACCGGTGCGAAAAATGTACTTCTTTTGATCAGAAGTGGTGCAGAAGAAGTAACCATGGACGAAATCGGGGTGATTATGGACCACATCCAGAAAGAAGCAGGAAATACGGCCGACATCATCTTTGGGGTAGGCGCTGATGAAGAGCTGGGAGACTCTGTAAGCGTTCTTGTTATTGCCACAGGATTTTCAAATGACAACAAGAAATTTGCCGGCCCGACAGAAAAAATCAGAATCAGCCTTAATGACAGTTTTGAAGCACCAAAAGCCTCTCCTTTCAAAACAAGAGAAGAGAGAGAAACTACAACGGAAACTCCGCGTGATTTCGGAGGTAAAAACCTGTTCAGACTGGATGATGAAGACCACGATACTCCTCAGTTTGGTGTAACAACCACTGAAAAAAGAATAATTGTTGAGGAAGAAGAAACCAAAACAGAAATAAAATTCTACGACAGAGAAGAAAACAGACAGGATCCGGCTCAGGAGTGGAGAAATAATGAAGAATCCGAACAGGAATCCTACAGCCTTTTCTCTTACGATGAAGAAGGAGAAGATCCCAATGACCTGGAAATTGAATCATTTAAATTTGATTTTGATGCGAAGAAAGACGATACCCCTTCCCTTTCTTCCGGCAACTCCGGCAGTTCTTTCTCTGATGAAAAACCAGTAGAATTCAGCTTCTTTGTAAACCAGCCCTCATCCAATGAGCCAAAGACGGATTTCGGACAGCCTAAAGCAGAATTCAATGCACCTGTAAGCACTTTAACTGAAACTCCGGTTCAGCAGGCTGAAACCTTCTTCCAGACCAGACAGGAAGAGCCAAGAGCTGAAATCAAACCGGCTGTTGAGCAAGCTCCGGAAACGGAAGCTCCGAAAACAGAAGAATCAGAATTCACCTTTGTGAATAAAGCGGTTGACCAGGAAAGAGTACTGGAAAGAAGAAACAAGCTGAAAGAATTCAACTCACGCTACCAGAGCTTTGACAGCACCAGCGAATTTGAATCTGTTCCGGCTTTCAAAAGAAAAAACATCTCTATTGACGGAACCAATGCATCAGACCAGAATATCAACACCTATCTGTCTGACAATAACGGATCTATGCAGATCAGAGAAAACAGATTCTTAAATAAAGACGTAGATTAATGCTGATGGCAGCCAGCTACTAGCAAATGGCTTTAAAAGTCATATCAAAGCAAGCAGCCGGATGCCAGAAGCCAAAAGCATAAAAACATGAGTTTAGAAAATACTATAAGCGAAGCTATAAAAACAGCCATGAGAGAAAAAGACAGAGTTGCTCTGGATTCTCTGCGTGCTGTAAAATCTCAGATATTACTTCTGAAAACAGAAGCAAAAGGTGCTGAAGTTTCTGCAGAACAGGAAATAGCCATTCTGCAGAGAATGATCAAACAGCGTAAAGACTCTTTTGAACAGTTTGCTGCACAGGGAAGAAATGACCTTGCTGAAGTAGAAGAAGCACAGATGAAGGTAATTGAACAATTTTTACCCAAACAGCTTTCCCCGGAAGAGCTGGAATCAGAGATTAAAAATATTATTTCAGAAACCGGAGCAGGATCTATTAAGGACCTTGGGAAGGTAATGGGAGCTGCTTCAAAGGCATTAGCCGGAAAATCTGATGGAAAAAGTATTTCCGAGATGGCTAAGAAGCTCCTTTCTTAGTTGGCTGCTGAAAAGACACCAACCTATTTTATAAGGATATACAACCTTTGCATATCGATTTGATTAAAGAAGCCCGGAATTGTTTAGTTCCGGGCTTCATTTTTGGATATTCAGGATTATTAATTTCAGTTTAATAGTATTTAAAACTGAAAAAGCTTTCATCTAACTGCCTATTAAGCAGTATTGAATAATTTGTCTGCCTGAGGGAAAGCCGTAATTGTTTTTTTCATGGTCCTTTGTTTTTCAGAATCATTTCAAATTTAACAATTATTTTTCATTATTTATCATTTTATCTTATTTTTCTTCAAATATTATTGAATTATTAATATTTAATTAATTTTCAATACCTAAACTACTGATAGTTTTTATGTATTGAACAAACGTAAAGAATTGCTTAACTTTGTGGTGATAAAAAACAAAATATATGTATCCAACAGATTTAGTAATGCCTATGAAGGCTGAACTTACAGATAAAGGTTTCGAAGATCTTACAACTCCTGCTCAGGTAGAAGGAGCTTTAAAGCAGTCAGGAACCACCTTATTAGTGATCAACTCTGTTTGCGGATGTGCTGCCGGAGCTGCAAGACCAGGTGTAGTATATTCTTTAACGGGAGATAAAAAACCAGATCATTTAACGACTGTTTTTGCAGGATATGATACTGAAGCAGTAGCAGAAGCAAGAAAGCACCTTGCTCCGTTCCCGCCAAGCTCCCCATGTGTAGCGCTTTTCAAAGACGGAGAATTGGTTCACATGCTGGAAAGACACCACATTGAAGGAAATCCTGCAGGGGCTATTGCTGCCAATCTTCAGGCTGCCTATGATGAGTATTGCTAAGAAACAATAATCTAAATAATAAACCGTTACAAATTTGTGGCGGTTTTTTTATTTCATGCTATAAAAATTTTCTGAACTTCCAAATATCATTATATTTGTTGAAATGGCAACAAAGGCACTCTTCAATACGGTAGTCAACTGGTTTATCCGCCAAAGGATAGATCAGATACAGAATTTCATGAACCATCCTATTGAAACCCAAAAAGGTATACTTTTTTCTCAGCTCTTCCATGCGGAAGATACAGAATATGGAAAAATACACGGCTTCAATTCGATTTCCAGTTATCAGGACTTTAAAAACAAGGTTCCGGTTGTAACTTATGAAGATTTCGAACCGTATATCGAAAAGGCGAGGCAGGGCTGCAGAGATGTCAGCTGGCCCGGATATATCAAGCACTTTGCCAAGTCCTCCGGGACAACGAATGCCAAAAGCAAATTCATTCCCATTTCATCGGAAAGTCTTGAATACTGTCATATGAAGGCAGGAAAAGACATGGTTTCCATTTATGCCAACAACCATCCCGAAAACCAGCTTTTTACCAATAAAAATTTACGTTTGGGGGGAAGCTCTGAATTGTATGCAGATTTCAATACAAAATTCGGGGATCTGTCTGCCATTTTAATAGATAATCTTCCGTTTTGGGTAGAAATTACCACCACCCCAAGCAAAAAAGTTTCCCTGATGTCTGAGTGGGAAAGTAAGCTTAAAGCGATTACTTCGGAAGTAAAAAATGAAGATGTGGGAAGTATTCTCGGGGTTCCGAGCTGGATGATGGTTCTTCTCCAAAGAGTTTTAAAGGAAACGGGTGCTGAAAGTATTGCTAAGCTTTGGCCTAATTTAGAGGTGTTTTTTCACGGCGGAATCAGTTTTAAGCCCTACAGGGAGCAATACAGGCAGATCATCGGAAAAAACATCAATTACTACGAAATTTACAATGCTTCTGAAGGCTTCTTCGGGATTCAGGACCGGTCGGACAGTGATGAAATGCTGCTGATGCTGGACTATGGAATTTTTTATGAATTCATTCCGATGGATCAGTTTCATTTTTCAAGCCCGAAAGTTATCAGTCTTGAGGACGTGGAAATCGGAAAAAACTATGCAATGGTTATTACAACCAATGGCGGACTTTGGAGATACCTGATTGGCGACACTGTTATTTTTACCTCTGTCAGTCCTTTCAGAATTAAGATCACAGGAAGAACCAAACATTATATCAATGCTTTCGGGGAAGAACTTATGATTACCAATGTAGAGTCTGCCCTTTCCAAAGCCTGCGAATGCACAGGAGCATCTGTAACAGATTTTACGGGAGCACCGGTATTCATGAAAGGAGATGAAGGAGGAGCACACGAATGGATTTTTGAATTCAGCCGTCATCCTGACGATCTTGAACATTTTATTGATGCTTTCGACCAGCATCTTAAAACCATTAATTCCGATTATGAAGCTAAAAGATACAACAATATTACCCTGAAAAGGCCTATTGTTCACATTGCTAAAGACAATCTGTTCTACCAATGGTTGGAGTCCAAGGGAAAGCTTGGCGGCCAGAATAAGGTACCCAGACTAAGTAATGACAGAGAATATATTGATCCTTTACTGGAAATGAATAAATAAATGCCGCCGCAAAATTTGCGGCGGCATTTTATAAAAATTTATCTTTTTACTCTTAAATTCCTCATATAACTGCCAGCTTATCTACGAATCTGATTTCTTCATAAAAAAAGACATAAAAACAGCAAATAAAATACTGCTCAGCACTAATACAAAACCACTTTTCAGTGTAATTTTATACTCAGAATTCAGGAAACAGTTCAATCCAGAATTGATAGAGAAGAATACAACCATTAACATCAACTTTTTCATATTCATAACTATTTAGATTTCTTTAATAACTTTGTTATAAGGACAATGCCGGCCGCAATGGCCCCTCCGAAAAAAATTCCCCATGAGAACGCTTTTTTCATATACTCCTGTATTAAACCTGCATGATCTGCAGATAGCATTGTATAAACAGAAGAATCCAGGAAGCGTGACAGGGCAGTAATGAACAGAGCAGCAAATACAATCATAGAAATATGTTCTTTTTTCATGGTTAGTTTTTTTTGTTGGTTTTGAACAGGGCAAGTACTAAAAGAGAGCTGAACAGTACAAAACCTAAAGCACTGCAGTAAAATTTCCAGCCATTGGGAAGATCTATGTTTTTATATGCTGCAAAAAAACTGTATACAGTCATAAAAGCAAGCAGTACCAAACCCGAAATTTTAGTTGTTTTAAGCATTAATTTGTTTTTCATAGTCGTTAAAGTTTATTGTTTATGTTTATATGATTATGATTTATTTAAACTTTCCTGATATTAATGTGGACCCCTTTTAATTTTTTTGTTAAAATGATGTTCCTTTCTGTTGTTCCAAATATATAATCGCAGGTTTTCTAAAAACAAATTTTCCTTTTTACGCAGTATGTAAAAAATTAAAATATCTTTGTTTAAAATCACAAAAAAACTTCGCAAATAGGAAAAAACATTTTAGAAACAGAAAAACAAAAAAAATAGACTATTGATAATCAATACATTTTAAAAAAATGCATGCAAACAAAATATTTCCTTGTTTTGAAATGAAAATATTTGAAAAAACAGAAAAAAAGTATTTTTATTTACTTTTACTCAATATCCTCATATTCCTATTAGGGACTTCTTTTATACAGCAGGGCGATATTCATTCAAAAAAAACAGATTTCGAAGGACTTCAAAACAGAATATCTGTCATTTCGAAAGACAGAAAACAAGCTTTTACGCTAACCCAAAAATATATAGAGCTCGCCAAAAAGGATAATCACACTGAGGAATTGATTACCGGCTATGGATACGCCACCACGTTTGCTCCTGATCATGAAAAGATAAAATATGCAGATAGTCTGATTATAGAATCTGTAAAGACTAAAGACAATCGATATATCGGCATGGCCTATGCCAGTGCCGCTAATGCAAATTTTAAAAATTATGACTATAAAAAAGCATTAGAAATGGCTATAATAGCCAATGATTACCTCAAAAATGATACTTCTAAAGAGTTTGCTTATGAAGGGCTGTTTACAATTGCCAGACTTAAAAGTAAAATCGGAGATAATATTGAGGCCCAGAAGATTGCCAATGAAATATATGAATATTATAAATGGAAAAAGGACAAGAAAAATACGGCTGATATCCGAGCCTCTTATATTTACACCTTAAATAATTTAATCAAAATAAATTCTGCCATAAATAATTTTGACCAGAATACGCCTCTATTAAAAGAAGCCTACTCGTTTATTGAAAATAACCAGGATACTGCTTTTTATTTAGCAGATTTAATCTCATCCGATGCATTTAACGAGTATTGTCAGAGAAAATATTCCTCAGCGATCCAAAAATTAGAAAAATCTTTACGTTTAAATAATGATTCTGATAATCATCTCTATGAAAAGTTTTATCTGGGAATGAGCTACTGGAAATTACAACAGGCTGAAAAGGCAATTCCTTTTTTCCAGGAAATCATTGAAGATTATAAAAAAACAGGTAAAATTTCTTTAGAATTCCGTCCGGCTTTTGAGTTTTTTATAGACTATTATAAGAAAAAAGGAAATAGAGAGAAACAGCTTATCGCCGTAGACGAGCTTTTACAATATGAGAACAGGTTTAAAGAAGAGCAAAACAATATTGCTAAGAAATTAAAGACAGATTATGATGAAAAAAGGCTTTTAGAAGAAAAGGAAAACCTGCTTTACGACCGAAAAAAAGAACGCTGGAGTTTTCTTGGTATAGGAGCTTTAGGAATCATTGCTGTTACCGGTTTTTTTATGTATCAGAATAAAAAAAATAAAACCCTTCAGCCATCTATCCAGACTGCAGCCATAGGAGCACCGGATCATACACAGCCCACCGGGAAAGGCGATAATGACAAGGAAATAGCTGCTGTTTCTGAAAAAAAAGAAATTAATGATGCTCCAGGAATAGTTCCGGAAGATGATATCCCCATTGTTTACAGCCCACGAAACCAACAAAAAAACAATCCTGCGGAGATTGATTATGAAGTTTATCTGCCTATTAACAAATATACTGTGAAGCAGCTACTTAAAAGCTTAGATGATTTTGAAAAATCAAATAAATACCTCAGTCCGGATTTAAGACTGGGTACCCTTGCCGAAAAGTTTAATACGAACGATAAATACCTGAGCCGTATTATTAAAGTAAAAACAGGAAAAACATTTAACAGCTATATTAATGATCTCCGCTTTGCCCATCTTGAAAGCATTTTAAAGAGCAATACTGATTTCAAAGAAAGGAAAATAAAAGAAATTGCCAGGTATCTTGGATTTGGAACTCCTGAGTTCTTTGCCACAGCATTTAAAGAAAAATACGGAAAAACACCAAGAGAGTATTTTGAAAAATCCTGATATTAAAGGTTTGTGTTTCTTCTGATTTTTAAAAATAAAACGCGCAAAATTGCCTTTTGCGCGTTTTTAGTTAAATTGTATCAATTTATTTCTTTAAATCTTCTTTTACTTTTTTAGCGGCCTCCTCTACTTTGGAAGCTCCTTTTGCGGCAGCATCTTTTACATCCTTCCCGGCTTCCTGAACTCCGCTTTTAATATCGTTTCCGGCCTTGTTAAGGTCCTGCTTTGTTTTATCTGCTGTTTCGTCAATTTTATCTTTAGCGTTCTGGGCAGCAGCATCTATCTTATTCCCTGCTGCATCTACCTTGTTTTTTATATCTTCTTTTGCTTTGTTAATTTTGGAAGTATCTATACCAGGCCCTTCCGTTACTGTGGTAGAGGTTGTGGTTACAGACCCGTCCGGATTTTCAACCTGCTCTGTTTTAGTGGTTGATTTTGTACAGGATACTACAGCCAGTGAAGCGATCACAACTGCTGCTAAAAATTGTTTTTTCATATTATATTTTATTTAAGTTAACTGATATTTTATTGTGTTTTGACTTCTGCGGCCGGAGAGGCTGCTTCTTTCTGCTTTTTCTCAGCATCTGCCTTTTTCTTCTCTTCTTCCTGTGTCTTTTTATTTTCTTTCTCAAGCTCTGCCTTCAGCCTGGCCTCTTCATCCTGAAGCTTTTTAGCCTGTACTAAAGAATCTTTATACTTCTGTGAGGACATCCTGATCTGGCGGACAATATCTACCGATGTTGCTCCATCTGAAAAAGAATCAATAGCGGTTGTATCATAATTCATCTTTACTTCCCGCTCCCCTTCAAAATTATGAGTTTCTTTCTTTGAACAGGCCGCCATGAACAGCAGGATAATAAAAAGTAAAGCCGATAAATTTTTCATGGAACTAATTTAACAGAAATTCTGCAATTACAGGATAGTGGTCTGATAATTTTACAGAATGATCTACTTTATAGCTTAAAGGAATAATGGATTTTGAGGTGAAGATATAATCAATTCTGAGCGGAACCTTATAATCATGAAAGCTGGTAGAGATCCCGTTTCCTACGGTTAGAAAAGCATCCTGAAGGTCTTTTCCCAGACTGTAATACTCATAAGAATTGGGTACAGAGTTGAAATCACCTGCCAGAATCACTGGGTAAGGTGAAAAATCAATCACTTTTCTTATTTTCCGGATCTGTTCCTCATGGGCTTTAAATGTAGGTGTCATGTGGGAAAGCAAGGTAGCAATCTTATCTTTCTGCTTTCCAAAACCATCAAACTGAAGCATAGATTTATGAAGCCTGAAAGGTTCCAGATAGACGTTTACAACCCGTATGATTTTCCCGTTGATATCAACATCTGCATAGAATGAGTTCCCCCTTGATTTATCCTGAATTAATTCCTCCTGTCTTACAATCTTATGTTTTGTTTTAAGAATAACTGTAGGATATTTTACAAGATCTTTCTTTATGGCTTTATTTGTGTCTTTTTCCTGAACCAGAATAATATCGGCATTTTGATCTTTGATGTATTTTTTTACTTTATCCCATCCAAAATCACCATATTTTACATTGAATGTAAGTACTTTAATATCTCTTATTGTTTTTACATTGGCTGTTTTGGGGGTAAAATTAACCCATCTTCTTATGGGGTTATAAAAAACCAGGATTCCCAGAGCAAATGCAATCGCTATTTTTTTTCTTTGAAATACCCAGATCAATGTCAACAAAATATAGGTAATAATCAGGTAGGGGAAGCCCAGAGAAAGCAGATTGAGGGTGCCCAAAAGATTAGGCGGAATCCACGCATTCCCTAATGTGCATAATAATAAAACGGCAACAGCAATATGTAGAAATAGCAATATCTGATTCGGCTTCATGAATAACGGTCTAGGTACGGATTTTTTTAATCAAAAATCCTACCAAGCCGATAAACTTTAACTAATTTTATGATTATTAGTTATTTACTGAGAAGGTTGCCACTACAGGATAGTGATCTGAAAGCTTTATCGTACGGTCAACTTTATAGGAAACGGGCCGTATTGATTTTGAGGTAAAAATATAATCAATCCTGATGGGAAATCTGTAGTCATGGAAGCTGGTAGCGCTGCCTTTTCCTGCTTTCATAAAAGCATCTTCAAGCCCTTCGGATAAATGATAGTATTCGTAGGAATTCGGTACTGAATTAAAATCTCCCGCCAGAAATACAGGATACGGAGACTGATCGATTCCCGTCCGGATTTCACTCACCTGATCCTGATGCTTTTTAAAAACCGGAATAAGCTTTTTTACAATATCCCGCAGCCTTCTTTCATCCTGCTCTTTATCACCATTCATCTTCACCATTGACTTATCAAATTTATATGGTTCCAGATAAACGTTGACAAAGCGATATACTTTTCCCCTGATTTCAATATCAGCCTGGGTTCCGTAAGCGTTATTCAGATCATAATTTCCTTCAATCAGGCTTTTAGTCTCTATTATTCTGTGTCTGGAATAAAAAGCAAGAACCCCGTTATTATGGGCAATTTTAGCTTTCGACATTCCCTGTATTGTAAACGCCTCTCTTCCTTCTTCCTGGATCAAAATTACATCTGCATCAATCCTGTTCAGATACTGCTCTATTTCCCGAGCTCCAAGCAATCCGGCTTTGATATTAAAAGTAACCACTTTTATATCATCGGAACTAACTTTCTTATCAGAGGAATAATTAATCCATCTTTTAACGGGGCTGATAAAAGCCAACCCGATCAGCATAAAGGCAAAAGTTCTTTTTTTCCAGCTGAAAAGCCAGAACAGGGTACAGATGATATAAGCTGCAATAAGAACGGGAAATCCTAATGAAAGCAGATTGAACCATGGAAATATCTTAGGCGGAATATAAGCATTCATTAAGGTCCCCAACAACATGAACAAAATGCCCAAGTGCAGGATAAGTACGATGAGACGGAAAACTTTCACAGCAGGTCTTTAATTGAAACGGTACAGATGCTTCTTCCAGTTCCGTGCCAGAAGCCACCCTACCAGCGCACCTCCAACGTGAGCCAAATGGGCAATTCCCCCCCCGTTTCCGGAAACTCCCAGGTATATAGAAACCACAATAACAATAGGCATCAGGTATTTTACTTTTATAGGAACCGGAATAAACATCATCATAATCTTTGAATCCGGGTAAAGGGTTGCAAAGGCTGCTACTACTCCGAAAATAGCACCTGAAGCTCCTACCATTGGAGTAGCAACAATGCCCCTGAAGTTTTCCAGCAGCTCCTTCTGCCGCAGAACCGACTCTGCATTTCCTGAAAATTCAACACTGGCACCGGATAAATAAGCATTAACATTGAACCCAAGCTGTTGCAGCTCACGGGTATACTGCTGAGCTTCAACAAAGTTCCACCCGTTAAAGAGGAAAAATGCCCCGAGCCCGCTTACAAAATAGAGGATGAGATATCTTTTTTCGCCCAATGTCTGTTCCAGAATAGGTCCGAAACTATACAGGGTTAACATATTAAACAAAATATGCATAATGCTTCCATGCATAAACATGTGGGTAATGATCTGCCATGAATGGAAGAACGGAGAAAAAGGATAAAATCCGGCAAGGTATTCTATGGCCTTACTTCCGAGAAAATAAGAGCCGATAAATACAATGATATTAATGATGATTATATTCCTTGTAATTGGCGGTATATTGTTGAACATCTTTAAAATTTGTTTTTAAAATCATTAAACGGAACTTCGTAGAAGCATCTTTTTCCATCCGGTAAAAACTCCGGAAAACCTAATGCTGTAAAATCTTTGATAACCTGTTCCGCATCTTTCTTATAAATAAAATCGAATCTCGATTTCGACTGCATTTTATTCCATTGGCTATGGTAATACTGCATGAATTCTTCTTCTGTCTTATATTCCAGAATTTCGAAAAGATTTTCGAGGAACTTCATCGCCTGTGTTTCTTTCAGTCCTTCCGGAAGTGAATCTATTCTGAGTACGCTTTCATGGGCAATTTTCATTTCAAATCCCAGTTCAGGAAGATATTTTTTGAAGGCATTATATTTTGTTTTCTCTATTTCATTCATGTGGTATTCCAGGGAAAACAGCAATGCATGGCTGTTTGTATTGGATTTCCGGGTAGATTTATTATTTTCTGAAACCAGCAGCCTGTGCATTCTTCCCAGGTCCAGCATCAGGGTTACATCTCCTTTATTGAACAGCCAGTACCCATTAGGCAGCCTCATCAGATCCTCATCAAAATCTTCATCTTCAAACAAATTAATTTTAGAAGGTTCCGCAGTAATATTCTGATGATACATTTCTGTAAGGTTCTGAATTTCTTCCGGCTGTACATTTCTTTCTTCCAGAAACGGATTATAATCTTTATCTACAATAATTTCCGGCATCTTGATCACTCCTCCGCCTCCGCCGTTGCTTTTGCTTGGGACGGGTTTATTCATCATTTCATCCAGATCAGGATCCCTGTCAAAATCGAGGCTTGGTGAAACATTGTAAATTCCTAAAGACCTTTTAATGGTTGAACGCAATAAAGCAAAAATAAGGTGTTCATCCTCAAACTTTACTTCCGTTTTCTGCGGATGAATATTCACATCTATTTTTCCGGGATCTAATTCTAAATAAAGGAAAAAAGAAGGAACATAGCCTGGCAACAGTAAACCTTCAAAAGCTTCCTGAACCGCTTTGTTAAAGTAGGGGCTTTTGAAGTACCTTCCGTTAACAAAAAGAAACTGTTCGCCCCGGTTTTTCTTAGCGCCTTCCGGTTTTGCAACAAATCCGTGAAGCTGGCACCAGACAATATCTTCTTTAATAGGAACGAGCTGCGGCTGAAGCTTTCTTCCGAACACATCAACAATACGCTGCATCTGGCTTCCTTTTCTCAGCCTGAAAACAGCTTCATCATCATGGAAAAGAGAGAACTCAAGATTTTCATGGGCCAGGGCCACACGCTGGAACTCATCAATCACATGACGGAATTCAACATTGTTATTTTTAAGGAATTTTCTTCTTGCCGGAACGTTATAAAACAGGTTTTTCACCATAAAATTGGAGCCGTCTGCCGTCTGCACCGGGTCCTGAAACTGAAAAACACCTCCTTCAATGTAGATATTCGTTCCTATTTTAGCATCATTCTGTTTGGTTTTCAGTTCAACCTGAGATACTGCTGCAATAGAGGCCAGAGCTTCTCCTCTGAAACCTTTGGTAGCGATTTTAAAGATATCCTCTGTTCCTTTGATCTTGGAAGTAGCGTGTCTTTCAAACGCCATTCTGGCATCTGTCTCAGACATTCCTTTTCCGTCATCAACTACCTGGATCAGGTTCTTGCCTGCATCTCTTACGATCAACTCTATTTTAGTTGCTCCAGCATCAATGGCGTTTTCCAAAAGTTCTTTCACTATGGATGCAGGCCTCTGCACCACTTCTCCTGCCGCAATTTGGTTGGCTACATGATCCGGTAAAAGCTGAATAATATCTGACATAAAACGTGTAATCAACTTACAAAAATAGTTAATGAAAACGGGAATTAAAAGATTAAAGCTGTGAATTAATATTTAATTATCAACAAATCAACAATCCTGCCGGAAATGCTGCCGGCATAAAACCTTTGGCAGCTTATTCTTTATTCAAAAAGAACAGCCCTCTGATTGCTCATAACAAACAGAGGACTGATTCACAGCTAGTTTACACAAAAATAATACTGATATTTACTTTATAATTTAGTCTTCAAAGACAAGCTTTCTTTTTTCCTTTCTGTTAGGAATTCCGTGAATTTTGTCATACAGATAGGCCAAAAGGTTCGGTTTTTTATAAATTCTGCTGTATCGGTATCTCGTATTGAAGTGTCTTACATGAATTTTATAGGCATCGTACCCGATAACGATCAGAAGGCATACGCTGATGACATAAAATACTCTGAATTCCAGGTAATAATAAGTCAGTCCGGAGAATACCGCTCCTAAAACATAGGCTGCCATAATGCTCATCAGCAGTTTTGCCCTTCCTATCAGTTCGCCGTTTTTACGGTATTTTTTCTGGGTAAACATGGAGAATAAAATTCCGAGATCGGTTGTTGTTCCTGTAAGGTGGGTTGTTTTTACCGAGAAATTGGAAATACTCGCTGTAAGACCATTCTGAAGTCCTGTGGCAAAAAGCATCAATGCAACCAGATATTCTGTTTCTTCCAGTGTTTTCTGATAATACAGCTGGCCGTATATCCCTACAAACAGAAGACATATAATCTCCAGCACAATAGGCATGGCATGGGCAAAATATTTACTTTTCTTATTAAAGTTGATGACAATGAAGTTGGACAGGAAACTTCCGAAGAAGAATAAGAAGATCCACCCTCCTACTACTGCGACCTGTGTCCAGTTGGCTTTACTGATCTCCGCCGCTAAAATGGCGTAATGTCCCGTTACGTTAGACGTAAATGAGAGGAAAATCAATAGAGAAGCTATATTTATAGTACCTGCAGTGAATGCAGTCAGCGTTCCCAATCTGATGTTGTCTCCCAATGTTCTGCTGTTACTATAATTTCTTAACATTTTTTATTTTTTTTATTGTGGGTTTATTTTTAGGCCTCAACAAAGATCTCAGCCAGCCTTCCTCTTTCCGGAAGTCTTTCAGGAACATCTACTTTAATTTCCTGAGACTGCAGTTCTTTACATTTTTTGATATAAGGAGTAAGATCGAATTTTCCTTTCCCTTTACTTTTAATAGATGGAGAATAGTAAGCCTCCTCAATATTCTCAGCTTTCACATATTGGTTGAATGTTCTCTGGAAACTTCCCGTGAAAATATCACAGATGATCTTATCTACTAAATGCGGGTATTTATTCCTGATGATACCATAAGCATCACAAAATTCTTCCGGTCTTATCTTGCTGAATATGGTACTCTTGGTATTGAACAAAAGGTCTCTGATAGAATCCCCCTGGTCATATCCTGAAACAAGAAGTATTTTATACTGATTCTGATCTTCCTGTGCGTCTTTCTCTTTCAGTACTTTTTTCAATATGTTTAAAGACTCAAGAGAGTAATCTGTTGCAATTAAAATTGTTTTAGCCATGTTCTTATGATTTTGTTTGTGTTTATCTTTTTTGATGATACAAAACTAGAACGGCCAGATTAAAAGACCTTTGGAATGGAATTAAAATGTGATTAAAGAGATTAAAATGAGATTAGAAAATTGTTAAGGGGAGTTAACATGGCTGAGAAAGAGATGGTATTCTGGCTTATGAAGCCTTTAATAAAAAACACATGATCCCTGATAATTTCTACATAAAACAATAAAACTGCCCAATAGAGCAGTTTTATATACATTATATAATATATCTGGATAACTATTTATCCTGTTTCATACTTTATTCTAGTATACTTATTGAAATTCGGGACTTATTAAATCAATGCTATAAATCTGGCATCGGACTCGCACTTGCTCCCTGATTCATCAAACGAATTTTCATATCTCTGAAATACTTTATATCTCCAAAAGTACCATCCAGAAATTCTTCCATATAATCTCCATTTCTTAATGTGTCATGTAGAAACACCGGAAACACTCTATCTAAGCTTTGTTTATTTTTGGAAGAAACTCCCGGATCATTTTTATACAGACTGATACTATCAATACCAATCCAATTATAGAGAAAGCGAATATCTTCAAAATAAGGTCCATCATCTTTATATAGTCGGTAGTTCTCAGGACGATCAACTTTTCGAATAATATACATCCAGTCATCTAAATTAAAATCTTTCCATAATTCAGGAATAATAGTAAAAAGACTCCTCACATCTGTATATCTAAAATATTCTGTGCCTAGTAATTTGATAATTAAATCTTTAGAATTATAAGCTAATAATTCATTTTTTAAAGGTTTATATGAATCCCAGCCACTATCTTCTAGTCCATGCTGTAATTTTTGTATAATTTGCTCCATTATTTTATGTTTTGTATATATATTATTTTATCTTTTCCAAGTCGTATAATTTCTCCTTTATTATTTAAACCTAAAGGTGTGATTTCATTGCGAGCCCTTTTGATAGGTATTTCGAGGCCTCTTAAAATTTCCCCCAACCTCTCTGCTTCTTCCAATGTGGGTGTGTAGTGCCCAGACATATTGTCAAATTCTACAATTTTACCATTTTTAAAACGAATACCTCCAGCAGCTAAAACATCTTCTCTATTTCCTAATAAATGATGTTTTTTCCCTATTCTCAATTCTCCTGATTTCGTAATCACAAAATCAAATTCTTTTGAAGGAAAAATATTATCATTCAATTGCTTAAAAACTCCACGAGAATCCATTTTATATTCAATAATAAATCCCTCTTTTGGAAGAGCATCTGTAGGATCTTTGTTGATAATTTTCGGTGTTTTCTCACAAAAAGCGCTTATTCTATATTCGTCCAAAATCTTTCCAACTTTTTCAGCATTGTAGCTTATTTTTCTTATCTCTTGCAAAACCTTTTGATAAGCCCTATCGTACCTGCTTCCCTGTGTAACAATCTCACCTTTGTAAACCAATGCAAACTTCCTGTTACTGCTTACTGAACCTATAACATCAGGGTTAATACCTCCTTTTCTTCCGATATTTTCCATGATAGCAGCGGCATCAAGTTCCATAAAAAAAGCTCCATTCTGCACCAAAGCATCACATTCCGATGTTTTTGAAAAGAATCCTGCGCTTGGGATTACCCATTCCGTTGGCTGAAACAAACGAAGGTCTTTTCTTTGGAAAACCCCACTGTTTAAATCCAAAAATACGGAAATTGCCATTGCCCTCAACCCTTGCTTTACTTTTTCTGCGGTCTGGGGAAGTCTCATTAAGCTTAAACAGCCTCTGTAAAAAGCTACAACAATTTGTCCCAAACCAACTACAACCTGTGGAGCTGCAACAGCTGCTCCCAAAACAGTATAAATCAGATCCCATTGCCTTAGAAATTCTTCTCCTCCCGGCAATTTTGCTATTTCTTCCCGGAATACCTGTATGGTAAGATCAGGTAATGCCAGACTAAGATCAGCTGCCGCTAACAATAACAGATAGGGATTGTCTGTCAATACTAATGCTCCAATTCCAAAAACCACTCCCATCATATCGGCTACAATTCGCATCGTTTCGTTGATATCTTCCCAATTTTCCGCATCAGCAAGTGCTTTTACGTAAATAGCAGGAACCATCATGGTGACGGAATCTTCTTGTCCTGTTTCCCTATGCAAAGTCTCTGTTCGGGTTTCATCTTTGAAATAGACCATATCCAATGGATAAAACTGAGCCCCTTCATCCAGATCTTTTATTACCTGTTCGGTTGCATTAGGATCTCCTTCTTTGGGTACAATGAAAACTCTTTTTACGACTTCTTTTTGCTGTTGAAGAAAAAATGTTTTTTCATCAGACTTTCCCAAACCTAAAAGAAACCCTCCTAATTCCAATACCCTTGTACTGACCTTATACCCGTTTCCTATTCTGAATTCGGGAGCTCCTTGCTGTGGCCGGTTCTCTGAAAGCAGACAGGCTTCCATCAGAATCGTAGCAAAAATAATCCGGTTGGATTTCATTTCGCCATTCATCTCACTGAATCCATCTAAATTAAAATAAATTCTGTTACAGAGCTCAGGGTCAGATTTAAATTTTTCCAACAGAAAATGATGATCTGAAAAAGCCTTTAATACATTTACTAAAGCTGAGCTGCCATCTCTCCAGCCACTGAATATTCCGGTATCATCAAGCTTTGTTAAAGCAAGTAGATGCCCAAATATCGTTTCATTTTGCAGTGCCATTCCTTTAAGAACAAACTCCGGTGCCTGAGTATAGAGGAACTTAATCTCTTCTGCACCTTTTGCATTAAGGAAGCTGGATTTAAAAATAGTAATGAAATATTTTTTATATTTATCACCATTTTCAAAATCGCCATAGCCAACAAACCTAACAAGATTTCTGAATTCTTCATAAGAAAAGGTCTCCAATACAATTGCTTTTTTCCTTCTTAATGACACAGTATCAGCATCTCTGTGATAAAAATAAATCAATTGGGCAGATATTTCCTCCTTTGGTCCGTCAATCTCAAATTTGATTTCGCACTGCGTCTGTACCAGATCAACAAGTTCTTTATTCTTATTAAGATAAGTGTTTAGCCGGATGAAGTTCTCTTTATCATCCTTTATATTGTTTTCTTCCGCAATTCCATCATAGTCATCAATATTATAATCCAATATATAATGCATGCGTAACTGGTTGCTATATTTAAGCTTATTACAGAGCAGCTGCTTTTTTATAAAATCATCAGTACGCCAGTTTTGGCTGGTTACTTCTCTAAGTTCAAGTGTTTCCATTCTTTTTCATTTTTGAAAAAGGCAGAGCATTACACTCTGCCATTAATTAATACTTCTTAGGAAAGCTTATCCAGCTGTTCTTTGTGAATTTTCACAAATTCATGCAGATAAGAAGCCAAAAGCTCGGTAAGTCCGGCCTTATTATTTTTCAATAACCAAAGCATATACTGGTAACTTGAAACCCTCACCTTGCCTGCAGCCGTATCATCTGTAGGTTCCGATAAAGGCAACTCAATGGGCTGATTGTATTGGTCGCGGAGATAGCTCCATGTTTCCTTATAAATTACCCATTGCGGGGCAGGCAGGGAAATATTGATCTCTTCACCGGTTTCTTTGTCTTTCAGCACCTGCTCATAGTTGAAACAGATAAACTGCTGCTTGGACTTGGCATCAATATCCAACACCCGGATACTTCTTTCGAATTGTGGAAGTTTTGGATGCGCCTGAAGAGGCAGTTCTGCCAGATAGGATGATATATTCTCAATGCTGTTAAGGATTTCCTTAATGTTTTCCGGTATTATTAAATGTTCATTCATAATGATCTTGATTTTAAGTTTAAAAAAGGATTAATTCTGTGATATTAAAAGACACATTTGCGCTTACGCTCATATTCGTATTGAACATAGCAAAGGAAAGTGCCTCTGTTGAGATACTTTTGGAGTAAGTAAGAACAGTTCCGTTTTTTGTAAGAACAAAATAGACTACTGATCCTCTTCTCATAATGATATAATTAAATGTTTCTGGGTTTATTGGTGCTTGCGAGTGTACCACCGAACTATTGTCCAGATAAACCTGACGCCCCCATGAATCCGATCTTCCTACAACCCTCAGACTTGCCATATTAAGATTAAGCAGGTCTAACGGAGTGGAATCGAGCATCAAACCGATAGAATGGTATGGAGTTGTACTGCCCGGAGAACTAAAATTCACACTAACATCAAAACTCAAATAAAAATCCTGATTGGCTTCTATAATTTTGGATGATTTCAGAGCAGATACTACAGTAGCTTCATTAGCATAGGATTTTACATTTGAATTACTCTGATACTGACCGGCCCCTGCATTTCCGAATACTCCATCATTAGCAACATTATTATAAATCTTCTTAGACCATATAATAGAACTCAGATCAAAGTTGTTGGAAGAAGCAGATACCATAACAACACCCGCCGTACGATGCACCTGAACAATAGGAGTTGAAGTTCTTATCACAATATTATAATTCTGACCAGCAGGAAGGGCATCTCCATATACTGTAACTACCATAGATTTTCCATCGGCAAAAGTTTGAAAGCCCAGACAGTCAATTTCACCAATTCCCAACTGATTTTCCTGAGGTATAAATTTCACTGAAGTATTTGTCGGGTTTAAGTTTAAATTCAACCCCTGCAATAGAAGGTATTTTACCGTATGTTCATGTTTAATAACTGATGGTGTGATGGAATAAACATTAAGTGCCCCATTACTGTACTGGTTATTCCAAGCCAGACCAAACTGCTCTTTTTCTGCGGTTGTTAAAACATTTGGAAGCTGTAGAAGAATATTTTTTCCTGCGGTTTTTCTGATGCGTCCCGAAGCATCCTGACATAAGAATGTATTAAATGTGGGATCATTGGAGGCATCACTTAAACCTGTGATCGAATAGTAAAGTCCTGAAGTATTCAGTGTCCAGTTGGCACCTAATGTCAATCCTGCTCCCGATATGGTGGTCAGAGAGGAGTTGGCAATGTTTTTTCCTAAATCACCGGCAGGTAACTTTGCTGCGTTTCCATTGTTATCTAAACCTATAATTTTAGGATAATCCTGAACATTGCCATCTGTTAATGGTTTATCCAGCTTTTGGTTCAGTTTTTCACGAGTATCCTCATTGTATTTTTCCTGGTTGGTGATTCC
Organism: Chryseobacterium indologenes; assembly: GCF_001295265.1. Lineage (GTDB taxonomy): Bacteria > Bacteroidota > Bacteroidia > Flavobacteriales > Weeksellaceae > Chryseobacterium > Chryseobacterium indologenes_A. The sequence goes on from NZ_LJOD01000009.1 coordinate 58,021, forward strand.
CTCAGTAATAAAAGACTGATTGGAAATCGACAGATGTGTATCCGCCAGTTCGAGAGGAACACTCCCATCTGTAACGGCGTGTGTTTTCAGATCTCCATTTTGATCGATGGCATAATCTGTATAAATCGGAGAGCCGGGTTCGGCTACCTGGTAAATGACATTCGTTTCCCTCTCAGCTATTGGAGGTAATTCATTTACACGTATAATTTTTCCTATGATTGGCATTTTTTTATTTTTTTTATTAATATTTTTACGTCCAGTCCCCTGATATAACCTCCTGTCCTTCAATCGTTTCAACTCCAAGAAGATAATCATTAGCTATAAAATTAGTTTCACAAATTGATCCTAATTCATCATCAAATTTTACTTCAGGTTCACAATAGCAAGGCAGAGCTTTTTCTACTTTCAGTCCGATGGACCCGGCCTGAAGAACAGTAAGAGAGGTCGGGATCTTTTCCCTCCATGGTTCTCCTTCTTTTGTGGCTTTTGGTGAACGTAATTCATCCACAATAGACAGAAATAACGGATCATCGATTACCGGAACTTCTCCTCCGTTCCAGATTTGGCCTGTAGCTAAGAAATGCCTTACTGACTCTTCAAATCCTGGTCTTACCGTAACGATAACTCTTGCCATTCCTGACTGCATAAAGGCTCTGAATGTAGGATCATTATCATCAAACTGATAAAGATCTGCCCAGTTAGCTCTATTACCCCAATAATAAGGGTATAGATAATAACTCATGATTTCCCATTCAAAAGACTGTTCCATGAATTTTACAAAGGCTGAATACTTGTCCAGACTTTCATTTACTTTTATCTCAGTATTGGTAAAACTCTCCACAGAGCTGTCTGTCTGGTAATATTTATTTTTCCCGAATGTTAATTCTGCATTTGGATTCTGATTCAGCATATAGGAAATACAGTTCCTTCTCAGGATGGTATTTTCTATTTTTCTGTAGAAACCAGGATTGGAACCTTTGATCTGAACTCCTAATGCTTTTGCATCGGCTAATGCAGCTTCATATTTTCCTAGTTCTACTTCGTACGCATCAATAATTTTATTGAAAGTCGTCTGGAGCCATTCATTTTTAGCTTCTGTAGTCAGTTTACATCTAACACTTGCATTAACATCAATTGCATGAGATCCAATCAATGAAAATGAAACAGGAACTACCTGATAAAAATTATTAATCGGAAGCTCAGAGCCATTCATATAAGCTCCTCCAATTCTTAAATAGTGTCCTAATATACCTTCTCCACCTGTTTGTACCACCCCTATAGCTGCAACAGTTACATAATTTTCAGGGATTTGGATTTCTGCACCTCCGGCGATAGCTTCGTCATATTCTGATCTTCCATCTGAGTCTCCGACTGTATTAGAAAAAGCTTTCCCTACATAAATGATTTCTTCTGGTTTTTTATCAATATCTACATTGTATTTGCTTAGCCAGTATTTTAAAATCAACTCACCTGAAGTCCCATCTAATGATGAAAAATTCTCCATCTTGTTTACTGGGGCTGTTCTGGGATCTATAGGCTTTATTAAAAGGTTTTCTGCAATCTTGCTTGATTTCATTCCTAAATTGTGAAGTTTTGCAGGTTCAGGAATCATAAATTCAAACATCATACGCTTACCATAATTGTAGATCTGGTTTTTTACCACTTTATCTACCCATCGGTAAACACCTACTACATGGTTACTTCCTTTGGTATTGTCAAACCCGTGTTTGTTATTCTCTTCATATTCTTCCAGGATTTTATCAATACGCTCTTCCTTTACCTTGGTAACAATCCTGTCCAATGCTCTTGCTGTAATATCTTTAGCATCAGTGACTGCCTGACGGTTACTTTCTTCTTTGGAGTTGTGAGTAGCATAATTGGCTGCCGTGCTCAGCATATATTTTGAAGCACCGCCTCCCCATGATGCATTAAATCCAGCCTGCGCTGCAAAATCTTTGGATTCCTGAAGTATTTTTGAAACTTCATTTTGCATTTCATATCTTTCGGTAGAGGTAGTATCAGTAAGTTTTTCTTTTTCAGATTCTGATGATCTGGTGGTTTGGGATTCACTGCGCTTAAGTCTTCGTGTTGCTTTTTCTTTATACTCCCTTGCCATAATGTTCTCAATATGGGCTACTTCTCCTTCTACATAGCAATAAGTACTTTGTTCTACTTTTCGATAGTCGGCAATACCAATATTTTTCATCCCAAAACCTGAGGGAATAAATGTACCTTCCGGGATATTGGGATTAGAGGGGTTTTCCGGAGTTCCAGGATTGGTTGGACCTACACTTCTATCTTTAGGTGTAAATATTCCACGTCCCTGAAACAGATGACTGGAATTGTTTGTCCTGTTTAGCGTCGCCTGCATTGTATAAGAAAGCCCGTCACTTAAGACAACATCTCCTTCCAATTCTATAATCTCTATCTTTTCAAGATCCACATAAGGAATTTTATTATTTTGGAAGAGTGAAGTTACATTAGCCGCACCGCTCCAAGGGTCTGTTTCAGAATCTGACGCAATAGTCTGCCCGCCTACTTTAACCCGATAATTTGCGGTAATAATATGTTTGGGATGATTTATATTCGTAGTAACAGTCACTGAATGCCCCATACCAGGCATAAGTGGGACCCTACGGGTTGCTGTTGTGAAGGGGATAACTTCATTATTATTCAGGGAATTGGTAACAGGAACTAAAATGCCTCCTATATTGGTAAAAGTAGGCTGGTTAAGCTCTGTATTGTTCAGGATTTGCTGCTGCTGCAATTGACTATCCTGTATAACTGCTCTGAAAATTTCTGCAAAAGTAGAAACTCCTTCTAAAGCCTCGTTAACAGTTCCTGCATCGAAGATTCTACTTAATGTATAACTGTTTTCATCAGTTAAAGTACTTTCTATTTCTTCAGGATTAATTTCTGGCCTGAATTCAAAACTAAACTCTGGTAAGTCAAGCGGAGAAACATGAAGGCTTAAAAGCTCTCTATTTAGCCCGGATAACTCTTCCTTTAGGTCTGGATTTCTATCATATAATTCAGGATTAGCAATGCTTAGTTCGGTAAGGTATTTAACCCGGTTTTCAATAACTTTTTTCCTACTCTCTATTTCTGATAACTGTTTCTGATAATCAGACTGAATAGGTTTTACTTCTTGCAGATAGTTTTCATAGCCCACTTTATAGGCTTTCTGATATTCTTTTTGATAAATTTTTTCCAGTTTATTCAGGGATGCAGACAAATCCTGGTTCATTTGCAGGTTATCCACTGCTTCTGTATATTTCTGGTCTTTTTCGCTGTAGAAAGGTTCGCTTAGCTCTCTTTCTGGCTCCACAGAACTCCTGGAATAAATTACCGAATTAAAATCACGTGCAGTCTTAAAAAGTTCTTTCGGAAGAACAACTTTTGCTCTGATAATATCTTCATATTGCTCTTGTGTAGTTCCGTCATAATTGGCTAGAATGTGATCAAGGTGTAAAAGCTGTATCAGGGTTTCTTTTGCATAGAAATCTTTTTGGGTTACAACCTGATAGACAAGATTATCCCAGATATTAGAATCGCTGGGAATTGCCAGATGAAAAGACCGTCTGAATTCGTCAATTTTAGCATCAAATTCAGTTTTATTAGTTTTGCTTTTGTTTCTTGCTACCCAAACTGCCAATTCATAAAAATCGGGACCTTGTGCTTTTAAAGAAGCTTCTGTTTCTATTGTTAAACCTGTTATTCTTTCACAAACAGACTTTAATGATTCTCCCGCTTCTACTCTTGGGTCAATAACGCCTTTTTGTCTTGAATAATTTCTGAAAATAAATCTTCTTTCCCTGTTTTCCGGGTCAGACAGCTCTGCATTACGCATTGTCGCAAATCTGAATAAAGTTTGTGAGCCATTATTTTGATTAATTGCTTGCATTTTTTGTAAATTTGGTTGATTTTATATAGGTTAAGGTCTGAAGCCCTTTTTATTAGGTATCTTCAGGTTTTAGCCTTATTTTTTTAGGTGGTGTCCGGCAAAAAGATATCCACCAGATTGTTTTAAGTCGAGTTTCATTTTCTGTGTTTTCTATAATGCAAATATCCATCAGGGAAGCGACAGAACTCGTCGTATTATATTTATAAAAACAATAACCTGAAACCTATAACAATCTTAAAGCAGACTGAAAAAGCATTGAGAAATAGGAAGTAAACAAAGAAAAAGAGCTGATATTATTGAAAAATCAACTACTAAAATTTATGTGCCAATAAGAAATAAAGGAACTGTTTCTAAATCTAAAATTATAAATACTCTTTAAAGAAATCAAAGAGGCACTTTGAAATTTATCCCTCCGGATACATACTGTAAAAATTAGGAAAACGCATCTGAACGGTAGTCCCGTGATTTTCGTGAGAACTTACAATCAACTCTCCCTGATGCATTCTTACAATATTTCTGGCGAGAGGAAGCCCGATCCCGTAGCCTTCGTAGTTTTTGGTATTGGAGGCTCTGAAAAAAGGGTCATAGATCTTATTCATTTCTTCTTCAGGAATTCCGATCCCGTTGTCTTTTACGATGATGTATACATCGGTATCCGTGGCTCCCAGCGAAACCTTTACCTGCTGGAAATTAGAGTATTTGCAGCCATTACTGATGATGTTGGCTACTGCGAGGTGAAGAAGCTGCTCGTTACCCTGAACTTTCAGCTTTTTAGGGTTATCCGGAAGCATGCTGATGTCCAGATAGATATTATTTCTGGAATCTATTTTTCTTAATGTTTCAATAACATCCCACAGCAGCTGGTCTATTCTTACCTTGTCCATTTTCTGGATCTTGCCGTCAAAACCGGTTTGTGCAATCATTAATAACGCTTTGATCTTTCTGTCCAGCTTTTCAGCTTCATCCAGAATGATTTCCAGGGTTTCCTTGTATTCATCCGCTGTTCTGCTGATGGAAAGAGCAACATCCGCTTCGCCCATAATCGAAGTAAGCGGTGTCCTTAGCTCATGGGAAACATTTCCGATCAGGTGATTCTGGGTTTCGAAGGAGGTTTCGATACGGTTGAGCATTCCGTTGAAGGTATCCACCAGCTCATTCAGTTCCTTATTATCCGGCTGCGGCTCCAGTCTGAGGTGAAGGTTTTCGGAGCTGATCTCTTTTACCTTTCCTGTAATTTTCAGAATCGGTTTAAATAATGTTTTAGACAGATAGAAAGAAAAGATCATGCTGAAAAAAAGGGACAGCACAATACACGTAATCAATGTTCTTTTCAAAAATCCGAGGTAATAAATGACGTAATGATTTTTAGCCGATGCGATGGCGATATAATCTTTATCATCATATCTGAAGGTCTGCCCTATATAGTAGAATTCTTTATCATTATAATTAGCTTCTCCTTTTTTGACGATATTCTTGAAAAAATAATCTGGGATATGAACTTCCCGGGAGATCTTTTTGAAATTGGAATCCGAAGGAACGGCAAAAACATAATCCCTTTCCATGGGAAGCTCTTCGTCATTCAGGCTGTTAAGAATATAGTTTTCCGGAAGATCGAGATGCTCTTTACTTTTTTCGATCTGTACAATGGTAGCGGTACGGATTTTCAGCAGCTCATAAAACCTCTGATGCGAAAAGTTGACAATTGAAAAGTAAACCAAACCACTGAACAACAGAATGATGACGGTAAAAACCAACATCAGAAGCACCATCGTTTTGGTCTGATTTGTGACAACTTTGTTAAACATTCATTAAGGTTTTTTCAGCACATACCCCATTCCTATCACCGTATGAATGAGCTTATTATCCTCCTGACTATCCAGTTTTTTTCTTAAATAATTCACGTAGACATCCACAACATTGGTTCCCAGCTCATAATTTACACCCCAGACCGCATCCAGAATTTCTGCTCTGGAGATTACTTTTTCCGGATTATTCAGAAAATACAGCAGTAATTTATATTCTGTAGAAGTGAGGGAAATATCCTCTCCTGCACGGGTTACTTTTTTGGTATAATCATTAACCGTGAGATCAGAGAACTGAAATACGTGCTCATTGTCCGGTTCCGGCTCTGCAATTTCCTGAGGCATATGGTTATGGCTTCTCCTTAAAAGGGATTTTACACGTGCTACCAGTTCAATGAATTTGAAAGGCTTCACGAGATAATCATCTCCTCCGCTTTCCAATCCGAGAACAATATTTTCTGAAGTTCCCAGGGCCGTTAAGAATAAAATCGGAACGCTCTGGTTGGTTTTTCTTATTTCTTTGCAGACATCCAGACCATTCATTTCCGGCAGCATAATATCCAGAATAACCAGATCAAAATCATTCGCCTGTACCAGCTGTACGCCTGTACGCCCGTCAAAAGCAACAGAAACTTCGTACCCGTTTTCCTGAAGCCCCTTTTTAATAAAAGATACTACACTGGTTTCGTCTTCGATGAGAATAATCTTTTTCATTGAAATAAGGAATTCCACAAAAATAGGAAAATTTTTTCTGGAGACGGAACGGCCAGCTGGCTAAAGAATTAATTCCATCTGCACATCTGCCCGGTCATATCCGGGATTAGTAACCCGTACATGCTGAAAACCCAGTTTTTCGTAAAGCTTTACTGCGGGTACCAGAACCGAATTGGTTTCCAGAAAAACTCTTTCTGCTTTCAGTTCCTTGGCTTTTTCCACTAAGGTATTTCCCAGCAGATACCCGATTTTCTTTCCCTGAGCTTTAGGACTTACAGCCATCTTGGAAAGTTCAAAAATGAGGGGTTCATCATTGGCTTTTACCAAGGCACAGGTTCCCACAGCTTCGCCATCCAGTAAAGCAAAAACAATATGACCGCCCTTATTCAGAATCTGATTTTCAGGATGATCCAGCAGTTTATAATCTCCGGATTCCATTACAAAAAAAGTCCTGATCCATTCTTCATTCAATGTTTTAAAAGCCTCTTTATACTGAGGTTCAAAATTCACAATTGTTACTTCATTATTCATATCACTCATCACTATATATATTTTATTAAATTTACGTGAGTTCGGGTTAAGGAGTTTAATGTAAAAGGCTGGAAGAAGGAGGCTGGAAGTTAATTTTAGTTATAGGTATTGAAAGCCTCCCGAGTTATCCCGAACTGAGGTTAAATTCTGTTTTTAATCATTTTCCCCAGCTTCTCCAGGTCACTTTCAACACGGTCGGTCCATTCCAGGGCATAGTTCAGACGCATACAGTTCTGATACTGATTGTATTGTGAAAACATTCTTCCGGGAGCAAAGTTAATTTTCTGGCTAAGTGCTTCGTCGTACAGATCTTCAGTGCAAATCCTTTTATCCAGCTCCAGCCAAAGCATAAATCCTCCTTTCGGTTCAGATATTTTGGTATTATCCGGGAAATACTGGGTCACCGATTTCTGAATCTGCAGATAATTAGCGTACAGCTTCTTCCTGAACATTCGCAAATGGTGGTCATAACGGCCATGTTCAAGGAAATCAGCAATGACATCTGAAAATAACGACGGGCCAGAGACAGTCTGGACCAATTTCTGACGGATGATCTTTTCTTTAAATTTTCCAGGAGCTACCCAGCCAACTCTATAGCCTGGCGCCAGTGTCTTGGAAACTGATCCTATCCACATTACAATTCCTGTTTCATCATAATATTTACAGGGCTTTGGCCTTCCTGCTCCGAAATAAATATTTCCATACACATCATCTTCAATCAGAGGAACATTATATTCAGTCAGCATATTTACCAGTTGTTTTTTATTTTCATCCGGCATCTGGAAGCCTAGCGGGTTATTGTAATTCACCACAAAACAGCATGCCGAAAGATCAGGAAGTATCTTTTTTAACGCATCCAGATCCACTCCGGTAATTGGATGAGTGGGAATTTCCACTGCTTTGAGCCCCAGAAGCTGAATTGCCTGGAGAATTCCAAAATATACCGGACTTTCCACGGCAACAGAATCTCCCGGCTGAGTAACCGCCATCAGGCAGTTATAAACTCCATTCATGGCTCCGGAGGTAATCACCAGATCATCTTCTGTGATTTTCCCTTCCATCACGATGGACCATTTGGCAATTTCACGACGGAGGCGTTCACTTCCCTGTACCGGCTCATAGTTTGTTCCGCTGTCATGCTTTCTTTTGATCACATCAATCATGCATTTCTTCATTTTTGCCACAGGAAGAAGGCTTTTCCCCGGAATTCCCAGTGCGAATTGGGTGACATCTGTCCCGGCAATGGTTCCGAAGACTTTTCCGATAAGATCTTCCGGAGTATTTTCATCTTCTGAGATCTTTATTTTCCCTACGGAAGGCAGCGCCAGTTTCCGTTGGGAAGTCTGGCTTACATAATATCCGTATTTAGGACGTGATTCCACCAAAGAGCGGCTTTCCAGTTCCATATAAGCCTGTTTTATTGTATTTAAGCTGACATTATATAGTTTCTGGGCACTCCTCAGAGAAGGAAGTCTATCCCCATATTGCAGGGTTTCACTTTTAATCTGCTCAGTGACGGAATTGGCTATTTTAAGATACAGAACATCTTTAGACATTAAATTCAGGTTTTAAGTAAATGTACAACTTTCTCCAGGCTTTGTTAAAAATCCAGCCAGCTTATCATGCTTTTAATACTGCTTTTAAGCTGTTCCGGATTCTGGAAATTGGAGGTCTTGTTTTGCTTAAAATAATTTTCGGCCTTGAGATAAAAGTTTTGTTTTTCCTGTTCTACAGCTTCTTTTTTATGATAAATTTTAAAAGTAACTCCTCCCTTTTCATTGATGAGAAGACTTGCAAACATGATGATTTGATTTTTCTTTTTTGCCAAAAGAAAAGGAAGCCCAAAATCTGTATGGGCAACCCGGGCACATTGTGTCTGCAGAAATATATTCTTCAGTACCGGCATATCTGAAATATACACCTCAGCATATTGAATCTGACCCTGATATTGAACTATTGTTTCCATAGTATTTTCTTCTTTAGCTAAACAAAATTATGGAGTATTCAACATTGGACACAGATACAGAAGTATACAATATTATGGGTACAGACCGAATATAATCCGTTGAAATCTACAGATGACATAATCAGAATCCGGATTAAAGGCCGGAAGATGGAAAAAAGGAGCATGGAAGCTACTTCTCGTTATAGTTATTCAAAGCCATTGTAAAATCAAATTATCTCAAAAGAAATAAAAAATTATTATTGACAACCTTCATAACTTCCCGTTTCCAGCTCCCAGCTTCAGGCTTTTATAAAACAGATGTTATTTTTTTATAAACTTTGAATTGTAAATTAATTTATCCTTTGATTCAAGTTTTATCAGGTAAGAACCTGTGACAAGGCCTGAAACGTTTACAAAATTTTCAGAAACCCTTTGCAATGACACCAGCTTTCCGCTCATATCATAAATAGTCACTTTTTCAATAGGAATATTTTTTGCCCAGCAAATCTTATCATCAGCGGGATTCGGATATAAAATGATATCAGACAGCTCAAAGTCTGTTTCTGAAGTGGAGGCTCTTGCGCATTGAAAAATAAGAACAGGCTGCAAAGATGAAGTAGGAACACCTCCGTTCCAAATATTTCCATAACCACCCCAGGCCCAGACAGATCCATCTGCTTTTTGTGCAAGTGAAGCACAATGACCTCCATATACTTTTACCCAATCTGTATCATTACCCACCTGCACAGGAGATAGCGAGTGTGCAGGGGTTATAATAGCCCCGGTGTAATCCCAGCATCCTCTTCCCCATCCCCATAATGTTCCGTTACTTTTAATTCCTACAGAATAACTCTGTCCCGCAGCTACATCCTTCCATGTATCTGCTCCTATCTGTACGGGGCTCTGAACAAAAGTGCTTGTTCCGTTTCCTACAGCTCCCTGAACATTATCTCCCCAGGCCCATAAGGTATTATTGGTTTTTAAAGCAAGGGTAAAATCTCCTGAAGCAGAAGTAAATATCTTTTTCCAGTTCGTATCTGTCCCGATCTTTGTAAAATTGGTAATACACATATTCTCGCCATATCCAATGCCTAAGCCATATCCTGAGTTCCTTCCTCTTGCCCACAATGTTCCGTCTTTTTTTATACCAAAAGTTCTTGCTCCGCCACCGGTTATGTCTTCCCAGGTATTATCCGGACTTAATTGTATCGGTTGAACATAATAATCATTAGGATAAGGATTGGCAGGAGTTGCATGCAGTTCGCAAGCTGAATTATTTCCCCACCCCCAAAGTGTTCCGTTATTCTTTAGAGCGATGGTATGTACAGTTCCTGCTGTTACTTTTCTCCAGTCTGTATCTGTACCCACCTGCACGGGAGTATTACGGTCTATAATGGTTCCGTCTCCTACCTGAGATCTCATATTTCTGCCCCATCCGTATATTTTACCATCTTTCGTTAATCCTACAGTATGACTTAATCCGTGAAAAACAGTAGCAAAATCCGGTATAGCCGGACGTTGATAAGGGGTATTCTGATCCTGAAAATTTCCTGTACCTGCCTGCCCGAAGCTATTTTGTCCCCAAGTATATATTTTTCCGTCTGTTGTAAAAATTGAAATGGTAGTATAGGTAATTGATATATCTTTTACACAATAATCTTTTTGAGCAGAAACATTATGTAAAGCCCCGAAAAGAGCAAGGCAAAGGTAAATTTTTTTCATGTTTATTTAGTGATCTGGTTATTTCCCAAATTTATGAAAAATATCAACAAATAAACAAAAATTTCTAAACATAACTCATCATAACTAATAAAATATTAATTATATTGTAATTCATACAATAAAAACAGGCTGTCCCAATATGGTACAGCCTGCCTGAAAATATTTAAGATTTCATGGTATTATTCTACTTTTCGTAAAGCCTCTTTAATGCCTTCCAATCCGTCTCCGAACTGGGCCAGCAAAGCGACAATCTGGGACATCCTGTCATTTTCCCCAAGTCCTTTTAGGGTTTTATTTTTTACAAATGTCTTTTTGATTTCATTCCAGCGTTCCTTCTCTTGTTCTGAAAGGGAACCAATGAGTTCTTTCAGTTTCAGCATATTGGCTTCTGCACCGGTTGTCAAAGTCTGAGACTCATTCTGATAATGATCAAGAACCAGCTGAACGACCTCATTCTTTTTTAAGATCGGCTGGATCTGTGCGATCAGCTTATTCATATTACGGTACGATCCCTGGAGCTTGAACGGCGGTTCATTTCTGTAATCATCAGACATGGCCGCAGATGAGATATATTCTTTGTTGACTTTCAGGATCATATTTCTAACGGTAATGGTATTTTCCAGCACCGCTCTGAAGTCTGCGATCTCATTGGAGCTGAAGTTTCCTTTAAGGTTATCTGCAGGATTATTTGTTACCACGCATTCATAAAGTCTGTAAAGATTATCAATTCCCGGCTGGGTTAATCTTGTAAGATACTCATTAGACATCAGGGAGTTCTCAATAAGGCTTAAATCAAAAAGATCTGTTCTTGAGCCTGAGATTTCTCCCAGATTATATGTATCTGAACGGTTTGCCAGCATATCCGGAATTTTAAACTTCTCCCCGTTTTCCGTGTATGGATTTCCTGCCATCACAAGACAGAATCTTTTGGAACGGAGGTCATAGGTTTTGCTTTCCCCGTTATATATTCCCTCTATTTTTCTCTGCCCGTCAGCAAGAGAGATAAATTTTTGCAGGAATTCCGGGTTACAATGCTGGATATCATCCAGATACAACATAACATTATCTCCCATTTCCAGGGCAAGATTCAATTTTTCAAGCTCCTGTCTTGCTCCTGCATTTTTAGCTTCTGAAGGGTCTGTTGAAAGAATGTCATACCCTAGGGACGGTCCGTTGATCTTCATAAAAACCAGCCCCATCCTTTCGGCCATGTATTCCATAAGGGTTGTTTTTCCGTAACCCGGAGGTGATACCAGAAGGAGCATTCCCATACGGTCAGTTCTTTTATCTGAACCTGCTGTTCCCAGCTGCTTAGCCAGATTCGCCCCTATGAGAGGGAAATAAACATCATTGATCAGCTTATTCCTTATAAAAGAGCTGAGCACCTGAGGTTTAAAAGTATCCAGCTTCAGTGCTTTTTTCTTTTCACCCACCCAATTGTATTTCAGATCCTGCAATTTTCTGTATTTAGGAACGGTAATGGTATTGAAATGGCTTAAACGGGATGCAAATTCAAAATAATTAAGAAGGTATTCCGTATCTTTTTCAAGAGACCTGAGATCCTTTATGGTTGTTTCAAAGGAAACATGCCGGATATTTTTCGGATCAAATTTCTGAGTGATCAGGAATGCTGCCGCTTCACGGATTCCATTTTCATCTGCGTTAGGATCAAAAGCTTTCAGGGCACTTTCTGCTGTATAATAACAGGCCGAAGGGTACAGATACATTGCTCTGATCTGTTCTATAAATTCAAGGTCTTTGCCTTTTTCTTTTAATTCCTTTAAAAACAGCTCATACAATGCTCCTGCCTGTTCTGTGATAAGGAAGTTTTCACGGTTTTCCTGCTTCAGATATAATGCTGCATTGAAAAAATCAGTGTTAGGCAGAAACCGGGTTTCTGCGGCAAAGGTTCTGATCTCTCCTGACAGTTCTGTCAGCAGATATTCAAATCCCTGTGCGTTGGCAAATGAATGGGAAATAATTTCTGCAGCCTCAAACTGCCGGGTATAATATTCTTTTCTTTCCGGTTTTAAAAAGAACCAGAACAACTGGGCCAGCACTCTTTCTCCTGCAGAAAACCTCATCAGGCCAAGTTCATTATGCATCTGCTGGAGCTTTGAAACAATTACCTGCGCATCTTTGTCGTGAATTCCTTTTACGAGGCCTTCACCGAAGTGTGCTGCAGTGAACTGCTGAACAGCTGCTTCAATTTCCAGGTCCGATGCCAGCTTTTTATGAGCTGAAAATACATTCCAAGCCAGATATTCAAATCTTTTAACCTGAGCATTTTCTGAAACGAATTCCTGGTTCCAGACTTCTCTGAAATCTTCTGTAGCATCAAAGACAAGGGGCTCGTAGAAGCTTGTTCCTGTAAGATGATAATAATATTGAGCATTTCTGAGAACGAGTGTAAGATCCAGCTTCTGCTGGTTGACGGCAAATTTGTAATCTCCCAGTGCAATAATGCTTTCACCGTCTGCATAGATTTCTTTTTTATCCTTTAGCTTTCTTACGGCCTCCTGCTGGGTTGTTTTTAAAAGGGTCAGAATTTCTTCAGATTTGGCAGAATCTTCCAGCTCTGCCAGCTGCCTTGCAAGATCCCGTGCTTTTTCAACCATCAGGTCTGAAGCATAATAGCCATTGATTTCATTTTCAGAATCGAAAGATTCAGCTTTGGTTTGTACTGATTTCAGGATTCTCTGGGCGGCTTCGAAAAGATTCTGGGTTCTTTTATTTCGGGATTCGGTAAGCTGCACTCTCTTATTCTGAAAGTGTTCATAAACTTCTTCCCTCTTTTCCTCGATTTTATGGATGAACTCGTCAAAATCAACGAATTTGGTTCCCATTTCTTCCAGCTGAATAGAAAGTTTAGTCAGGTATTCATCACATTTTTCAGGGGTTTGGGAGAGTTCCAGAAAATTAATAACAGACTGATCAAACAATGTGATCTGAGCCTGAAAATCTGAAGCCAGTTCTTTTCCGGAGATTTCCCGCTTCCTTTTTCCAAGTTCAAGCCTTTCCTGGTTGAGACGGGCAAAGATCTGGGAAATATTTTCAATGATCTGGGTAGACTGTGAGGTATCTTCTATTTTAAGGTTGTTCACAATGTCTACCAGCAGCTCAAGCTGTCCGGAAAGAGCATTGATGCTGTCTTCAATTGTTTTGGCATCAATGGCTTTATGAAGATTGATGATCTCTTCCGAGATACTCCTGGCTTTCTCTTCATAAGGCAGCAAAGCACCTTCCTGTAGCAGAAAATCCACACAGGCATTGGATAGTTCGGTATAACGGGCAGCCAATGATTTTTCCAGAGAATCGAGAAGCGCCATGTCTGCATATTTCAATTCCCGGGCTCCGGTTACTTCACCTCTTAAAGTTCTGATATAGGACAGGGCGTCAATGTATTCCGTTAGCTGCGAATAATGGAGCCTCTTGGTATCATCAAGTATTTTCTGGCAGGAAAGTTTTATTTTCTCTAAAGCTTCATCCGTATTTTTTCTCTGCTCTACCACTTTTTCATATTCATTAATGGCGGAATGAGCAATTTTCCGGATTTCTTTAAGCGGCTGATCCAGCTTCTGGACTTCATTTTCACCTAAAAAGTAATAGGTATCCAGAATAAAGGTGGAAAGCTTGACGATATCATCATATAATCCACTGTACGAATCTTTTTTATTCAGAAGCGTGATAAGCTCCTGGCTTTCCGCCATTACCCTTACAATATCTTTGTTCCCTATTTTATAAATTAAGCTGTCTGCTTTTTCAGCATTTGGCAGCAATTCTTTGGAGAAGGGGGTCTGCCAGATCTGGGCCAGATGATGTTTGGTAGTCTCAATACTTTCTCTGAGGTAGATTAGTTTCCCGTCATTCAGAAGAGAGAAACCACTGCACCGGATCGGCGTTTCTATGGTCTGTGTGATGATATTGTAGGAGATAAGCTGATAGTTATTCGTTTTATCATCATAGAATATATAAAGAAAGTTTTCACCATTAGGCTCTGTTACCGTTTTCAGGTAATACAGCCTGTTCAGATCCTGTGAAATTACTTTCAGTCCTCCGGTTTGCAGCGCATAACCGTTGGAGAATAATACTCCCTGGCTTTCAGGAAGCAGCAATCCTGAATATTTCAGGGCATCTGCTCTTGAAACGGTTTTTTCCTTGTGATTATAAATGAAATAGCGTTCTGTTTCCTGATAAGGTTTTATTTTAAACAAAACAAGGTTATCCAGGTCACAGAAATGGATCTCTGCATCATCAAGATTCTGGTCTTTATGGATGACATCTTCGGAATAGATTCCTTTTCCGGTGTCTGTATTATCTTCAACCTTGATGGTAATATCTCCCCCTATACTTTCTACGAAAACTTTATCTGCCAGGGAAACATGGGGATGTTTTCCGGACCGCTGCATATCTCTCGTAGCTTTTGTCCATACGAAGCCATGCTGCTGCGGGTATGACGTTTCCGAAGCGCTTCTTGAATCAATATAAGTCAGCTGATTGTTTTTAATCAGCCACTTAAAGGCTTTGATATCGGAAGTGCTTTCTGAAAGCTGGAAAACCATGTAAAGGTAGTTCTCCGTAAAAGCGAACCTTGCAAAGAAGGTATTCCTGTAATATTTATAAAGGTTTTTGAATTCATCAATAAAAACCTCATCATTAATCAGGGTGTAATCCTGAGGTTCAAAGCGGTTTTTATTGATTCTGTATATTGAAAAAACATCCGAAATATTGATTTCTGTCTGCAGGCCCAGATGGGCATTGGATCCGAAAATAAGCTGATCTCCGAGAGAAAATATATCTTTGGCAATACAGTTGTGGTCTGTGGAAATCCGTTCGTTGGCAATAAGAGAAAAATCTATTCCTCCAAAAATGCTTTTACGGCTTTCATTAAGCTTCTGAAGTCTTTGGATCAGGTCATTCTTCTGCTCATTCAGACGGTTCTGAATAATTTCGTATGTTCCGGAATTAAGTTTTTCTGACATAGTGTTGGATTAGGTTGTCACGGCTGCTATAACACAGCAGATCTTGGTGTGGAACGAATAAGTCTTTGCTTTTATCTTCTAAACCTTATAGGCTTTTGAAACCTATAAGTTTTGCATTATAAACAATTAACTTTTTTTTCAATCTGATTATCAATGCATAATCAGATTTCAGCAAAGTAAAAAACTCTCGTTGAGAAATACATTTTCAGCTTTTATGCCTGTATTAAATAGAGTTGTTATTTACCGGTTTATTTTCCACCCCCAGATGTTTTGCCATGTCCAGAGCTTTTTCCAGAATACCTTTTTCCTGCTGGTCTGCAACGCTGTTTAGTTTGAAGATCAGGGAAGCGATACTCATATTTTTAATGTCATCTGTTGAGATCCTGTATTTGTCTACCATTCCCATCACTTTACCAATGATATTTTCACCATCGCCTAGAAGGTTATCTCTAAGAACCCGGGCATTTTCACTGTGATTTACAAATTTATCCAAACCTTTTCCTGCTGAAACCTGGCGGATCACATTATCAAAGAAGGTGTTGTCTCCACCTACGATATCAATCTTGGCCGATTTAAAGGCTTCTGCCAATACCAGCGACTGCGCGTCTGCAATATCTTTCTGGATAGCGATCTGAGCAAGTTCCACTTCTTTTTCTTTGTTTAGTTTCAGACGGAATTCTTCGTGATCTTTTCCGGCATCGTTCAGTTTCTTCATTGCTTCTGCTTTTTCGTTGATTCCAGCTGCTTCCGCTAAAGCCTTTTCTTTGATTACTTCTGCCTGGGCAATTCCTTCTTTCTTAACAGCTTCTGCTTTTTTCTCAATGACAACAGCTTCCACAATACCCTGTCTTTCCGCTGCATCAGCTTTAGCGTGTAATACCTGAGCCTCAGATAATCCTACTGTTGCTTCTTCTTTTGCTTTGGCATCAGCGATAATTTTACGAGCTTCTGCTTCTTTTTCTGCTGCATCTCTTTTTGCCTGTGCTTCAATTACGTATTTCTGTGCATCTTTCTCTGCTGCCAGTTTTCTTGCTTCTGCGGCTCTGGTTTCTTCAATCAGCTTTTTCTCTGCTTCCTGGGTAGCCAGCGTAATTTCTACCTGCTTGTTTCTCTCGGCAGTTTTGAATGCTTCAAGGTCTTTGATTCCCTGCTGTTCTTCCACCACGGTTTTTTCCATGGTCAGACGCTCACGGATCGCATCCTGAATGCTTTTCTTTTCCAGTTCAATGGCTTTGTCTTTTTCAATCTGTGCAAGGGAAACGATTCTTTCTCTTTCTGTTGCTTCAAGAGCTTTGTCTTTCATTACTCTTTCTGTTTCTACAAGATCGGCACGTTCTTTATTTTTGGCAGCAATAACCACCTGGCGAAGCTTATTTTCTTCTGCAATCTGAAGTTTTTCTTCTGTAGCGATTCTTACGGTTTCATATCTCAGGCGCTCCTCTTCTTCTACTTTTAAAATTTCTGCATTTTCACGGGCTTTGATATTGGCTACTTCTCTTTTTTGAGATTCTTCTTTTTCCGCCAGCTGCTTTTCGAGCTCCAGGATGGCTTCACGGGCTTCAACATTCTGTTTGGTGATGGTTTTTTCCTCATCCCTACGCACCTGATTTGCTTTAATATTCTGATTTGCTGTAAGTTCAGTAATTTTCTTTATCCCTTCAGAATCCAGAATATTATCTTTATCCAGCTTATCAATGGAAGTCTGTTCAAGGTAGTCAATCGCGCAGTCGTCAAGGACATATCCGTTAAGGTCTGTTCCGATGATATGAAGAATTTCTTGGCGGAATTCGCTTCTTGCTTCGTATAATTCGGTAAAATCAAATTTCTTTCCTACTGTTTTAAGGGCTTCTGAAAATTTTGCTTCAAACAGTTCTCTTAAGGTACCTGCATCAGAAGCTCTCTGGCATCCGATTGTTTGGGCAACATTGACAATATCGTCTACGGATTTGTTTACCCGGATAAAGAAGGCTACCTGAATATCGGCCCTCATGTTATCTTTACAGATCAGTCCGGCTTTTCCTTCTCTTGCGATTTCCAGTTTTTTTACGGAAATATCCATAGATTCCATACGGTGAATGATAGGGATTACTATTCCTGCATTAAAAAATACTTTCGTGCCGCCATATCCTGTTCTCAAAATAACGATTCCCTGAACGGTTTTCTTATACATGGAAAGGATCCAGAAAACCAACCCGACTGAAGCCACTACAGCAACAATAATTCCAGCAATAAAAGGTAAATTCATAGTTTATTAATGTTTATTTATAAGTAAATGTGTTTTTTTGTTTCTTCTAAAAATATTGGCTCAGGATATCCAGGATATAGCTGAATATAATCATAAAAATAGAAAGCATATCTTCAGTGTTTTTAATATCTCATCGATTTCCGTACATAGTAAATTCTTTTATCATAGTCTTCGTCTACAATCATGACGTGCGTTCCGTGTTCCAGCTTCACTCCATTTTCGCTTTTTACCATCAGGGTCATCGGGTCACTTCCGATAAAGACTTCCATCATTCCTATTTTATCATCCTGAATGCCGGATTTCAGCCTTCCTTCTCTTCCCAGAAAATCATGGGCTACTTCTCCTTTATGGTTTATTTCTTTAAAAAATGGATTTAAGGGCTTCAAAATCAGCTTTGTCAGAAGCATTCCTGCAATCAGCAAAGGAAATAAGGCTAAAATTCCCAGCCATGTAGGCAGCTTTACGAAATAATTCAGATAAAACGATCCTAACCACGCGATCAGAAGTGACAGGGTAAGGAAATAGGTCATAGGAACAATATCCAGATTAAGAAATTTCAGGAACTGCATCCATGCGGAGGCATCGTGATCAGCAACATGAACATGTCCGTCCGGAGAATCTGTACCGGTATCCAGGTCATGATGTATTCCCACGTCAATATCCAATCCGGTGAGTATGGTAAATATCCAGTAAATCACGGACAGGGCCAGCAAAACGCTTAATACGGTATTTACCGGGGAAAATGCTGTGTTTAAAAATTCCTGAAAGGTCATATCAGCCTTTTTTAAGTGTTTCTTTTAATCTGTTTAAAGCTTCTTCAGCTTCTGTATCTTTGGTACTGACCATGGCATCTATTTCTTCATCAATGCTTTTTCCTGCTTTTGAAATATCGGCATAGGCTTCTGCAACGGCTTCCTGCTGTACCACTCTTTCTTTAAGCTTTTCCAGCATGGTTACGGCACTGCTGGTATCCATCTGGGTCATTTTCCGGTTGATATCTCTGGTTGCCTCACTTACCTGAACTCTTGCTTTTAAGGTAATGAGTTCATTTTCCCATTTGGCAATACTGGATTTCAGATGGGCAATACTGGTCTGCATTTTCTCACAGTCGGCCTGAAGCTTTTCATGCTCTTTCTGTAGTGTGGCTGCATTTTCTTTAGAAGAAGACTGCCTTTTCAGGGCTTCTTTGGCCAGCCGGTCAGCTTCCTGAGGATTTGCTTCTCCTCTTTCTGCCTTCTGAACGATCATTACCGCTTTGTTATAGTAATCTTCAGCAACCTGCTTTTCTGCTTCGGCTGCATTTTTTTTTCGGATAGCCAGGGCTTTCAGCTGTGCCAGGGCTTCAATACTTTTGCCCAGTTCTTCTTTCATTTCCCGGATTCCCTGTTCGGTTAAGTTGATGGGGTCTTCAAAGCTTTCGATCACCGAATGGATCTCTGCCTTTCCTATTGTTAATAATCTTTTAAAAATGTTCATGACAATATCTTTTGTGAATTACTTACTCATTTCAAGCATTTCGTTGGCAAATTCCCCTACAAGAATTCCCAGTGAGTTGATGGAGGCCATTACTTCGTTTTGTGCCATATTATCGGTAGGAAGGGTATCTCTGAAAATCACCCGCTTTCCCGTGTGGTCCAGAACAAATGCTCCGTGTACGATATCCCTGTTTTTCTGAAGCAGGATTCTGTATGTTTTTTCGGTAGGATTTTTTATTTCGAAAAGAAACTGCTCCATGATCAGTATGGAATCAGATACAATAAGGATCATATTCTTGATTCCGTTGGATTCTTTCTCTATGATTAAAATTCTCTGAGCTTCATCTTCCAGCGTGATATTAAACTCATAATCTAACAACCACTCTTTGACTGTTCTAAATATTTGATTTTTCATGATGGCTGGTTTAGTTGTTTAAAATTCTTTACACAAATATAAAATAAAATTTTCAAAATGCAAATATTTTTAGCATTCATTTGTTTGATATTTGTCTATATTTGCAAAAAAGATTAGACAAAATGAGCTTTTTCGGAACCAATATCAAGAAAATAAGACAGGTTAAAGGGCTGAGCCAAAAGGCTTTTGCTGATCTGTTCGACTTAAACAGAGGAGTCATCAGTTCTTATGAAGAAGGACGTGCCGAGCCTAAAATTGAAACGATTCTGAAAGTAGCAAACCATTTTAACCTGAATCTTGATAAATTACTGACTGAAACCTTACAGGTAAATCAGTTAGCGAGTGTTTCCGATATTGACCAGCTTATGTTTTTCCCTGAACTGGCCATAAAGAACACTGCTGAAAAGGCCGCGGAATCGGAAAACAGCTCAGCCAACTCCAGTATAGTGCAAAAAATATTAGCATCTGTTGATCTTGTATATGAATTCACACCCCAGAACTCTTTGCTTTCACCTTATCATTACGGTGATATCTTATTTCTCAATAAAGCAGAATATAAAAAAGATTCGCCTGCCACCCTTTTCACTCTTACAGAAGGCGGCTTACAGTATGCTTCAGAAGATCATACAGACCTTTATAAAGTTGTAGGATCGGTTTCTACTTCGGAAAAAAATATTTTTACAGATATTCTGGAGAGGCTCGATTTATTAGAAAAAAGTATCGGCAAAAAATAAAAAAGGGGAATAAGTCCGGATATTTTACAAAATTCGGTTTAATAAGTACGTTTTAAGATCTCCAAAGGCGTTTCGTTATTCCTGAAATACAAGATTGTATCTAATATTATATCTTTAAAGTATCAGACTATATTGTAACTTGCATTAAGCACAAAACACCAATCATTATAAAAACAAAAACTCTCCGCCAGATTGACAGAGAGTTTTAAAGCACGATTAGTGCGGATGAAGGGACTCGAACCCCCACGCCTCACGGCACCAGATCCTAAGTCTGGCGTGGCTACCAATTACACCACATCCGCGGGATTTTCTGTTGGCAAATATAGGGCTTTAATTTAAATTTACAAAACAAAAACCCTGAGTATTCGGTAAAAAACACCAAGTATTTGATAGTATATAGATTAGAGTTCTGTAATTTTTTGTAGCTTAGTATTATTGAAAAACTGTATTTCATCTGTATATGAAACAAAAATTTCTGTCAGCTGACATACAGGAAAAGTTTTCAGCTTACAATACCCAAACTAAAACTGCCATGAAACCCATCTTTTCTCTTTACTTTCCAGAAACTAATCCTTTCAGCCCTATTACAGGATTAGAATTTTCGACCAGCTCTAGCTGTTATAGCATCCCCGTAAAAAGCAGTTTAAATTAATGAATTAACACTTTTAATGAGAAAACAAAAAGAGAAATACGTGAAATGCCCATGCTGCTCCATAGAGAAGCCCAGAACAGAAATTACAGTCTGTCTGTCGATTCTTGGAAAGATCATCGTGAAACACTATGAAATGTCCGCTTCTGATGCTTATGAAATGTTGATTGACAGTAATTATATATGGGCCTGTGACGACTGTTTAAACCGTAAAAAAGCCATTGTTGCATTTCCCACATTCCAAAATAATGAGCTGGATTCTTATTTGGCTTACTACGATACAGACGTCACCTGCAGAACGTGCGGAACAAAATTTACATTTACAAAAGAAGAAAAAAAACTCTGGTATGAAACATTAAAATTCAGAATGGAATCAATGCCGGTGAATTGTTTACCATGCAGAAAACAAGTCCGTTTGCTGAAAGCTCAAAACAACACCCTTTCTGAGATCCTCAAAAAAGACGCCCATGAAATTTCAATTGAAGAACTTAAAACTTTAGTTGATATTTACACCCAGTGGGATAAGCAGGAAAAAGCAACATATTACGAAAGGCTTATCACGAAAAAGCTTAAATCATTATAATATTCACAGACCATGAAACAGTTCTCCAGAATTCTAATTGTTATACTGACTATTATCAGCTCTTTATTACTTTTAGCCATGATCATTACCTGCATTGCTATGAACGTAAGTTACTGGGGCAGCACAATGGGTAATGAGGCATCCGGATTTTATAACGCTGCGGTATTGATGACTTTCTTTATAAGTCTGCCCACAATAACTTTATGGTACATTTTATTGCAACAAAGAAAACAAAACATCAACTCTAAATAACCCAACAATGAAAATCATTATGGCTTCCCTGCTCATGCTGATAAGCATTCTGTTTATGTCGAAAAAAGAAACCGGCAGCGGAATTGAGGGCACGTGGAAAATGAATCTGTATACTATGGATTCAGATACTCTTTATGTTGAAAATTCTGAAAAGTATACGCTCAGTTATTTTGAAAAAACCCTGAAAAATCTTGCAGCTACTGACGAAAAAAGAAATAAAATTAAAGCTGAAGGCCAGAAATTATACAACCAGTTTAAAACCGTTGAACTGCAAATCAGTAAAAATACTATTCATTCTTACCGGTCCGGCGGAATGCTGACGGAAATCAATTTAAAGTATAAATTGATTGACGGGAAAATTATTCCCGATGAGAAAGGAAATCAAAAACACCAATATACCATTGATTTTGATAAAAACACTGATATTCTGACCATAAAACAGGGTGGCCCTGACATGAAAATAATAAACAGGTATTCGAGGGTGAAAAAATAATATTTTGTGTTAAATTACATTGAAAACAGCATAAGGTCAGTAATACAAAGATGAAGTGCACTGAAAAAAAGATTGAAAATTTTACGATTACTGAAACTCCTGATAAAGTAACGGTTGATTATAAAAAAACGTCTAAAGACTGTTTTGATGCTGCTATTACCGTTATTATTGGAATTCTTATTTCAATTGCTACTTATTTTTTACTCTTTCAGGGCATCAAAACAATGAGCTATATCACTATAGCCGGCGGACTTATTTTTGCTTTTCAGGCAGTTTACCAAACGATTTCAGGAATTTCCCGGGTTTTTCAACCTGTAAAAAATCTTTTAATTATAGATAAAAACACGAAGAAACTTATTTCAAAACACAGCTTGCTCTCATCAAAGACATTTCTATTAGATGAAGTTGAAACTCTTCTTGTGATCGGACAAAAAGAGAAAATTTTCACAGGAGAGCAGCTAAAACGAACGTATTGCACCATCACTCTAAAACTGAAAAATAATTCAGCGGAACAGCTCTTCATCATTAATACCAACCGATTCTTCCAGATCTCTTCAAAGAAAACCGAAACCGAATTGTATACACAGGCAAAACGACTGACTTCAGAGTTAAATAAACATCTGAAACTAAATTACACGTGATCCGGATAGCACGAAAAATAAACCAAATTCCTTTTAATACCATTTAAGCAGCTTCTCCATATGAAATTCATAATCTTTACTTTATTCCTTATTCCCTGTCTTCTTTTGTCGCAATCTTCTCTTGCTGACAACCAGAATTCCCGTTTTTTCGATTTTGATCAGATCGATCATTATTCCATAAAAATAAGTACTGCTGAAATTTCTGAAATGGAGTTTAAAAATCAGAAAAAAGATGCTTTCCTTTTGGAGATCATCAGAAGAAATTACCCTGAGAAAACAGACGATGCTATCTCAAAAACATTAACGGATCACGGTTTTAGCATAAAGACTGTAGATAAGGCCCTATATCCTGAATTAACCGATATTTTCAGTGAAAAAGAATGCAGTGATCATATTGGCGGAGGTTTTTGCATTCCGACTTTCAGAGATATTCTGGTTTTCCGGAAAGATCATCAAGTAGTCGGGGTTGTTAAAGTATGTTATCAATGTCGTTTTGCCATTCTAAGAGGAACACAAAAAAATGTGAGGAACTTTGGAAGCTGCGGGGATTTTCTGAGGCTGGAGAAGTTACTGGAGAATAAACCATGATTCCATCTGAAAATTACTTGTAATCAAACCTGTCTTCATCTGGGTACCAATAAGTATCTAAAGCTGAAGTGAAAGTACCGTTTTCATAGGCTTCCAAATAATCTTCTAAACTGCCTGATGTACCAAAACCAACCACCCTGCCTGTTTCTTTTTCTACCAAGAAAGGGGCATTGCCTACCAATGACTTATTAAAGTTTCCCGTTAAAATAGATTCCTTAGAATTAAAGGAATAAATATTACCATATGGTTTTTTAATAATATTATCATATAGCATTGGTTCAATACTTTTGTCTACGACTCTTCTTATAAAACGCTCGGCTATCTCTAGCATTTCTTTATCTGTTAACATAAAACTAGTTTTTTAAATAGCTACTCTTTGATTTTTGTATATTTAAGTTCTAAAGTTGATTTGATACAGTTGAAAGTTTTTATATAAACTGTGGGGAGGGATAATCCGGTGAATTATTTAAGTTGAACCTGCTACATATTTCCAGGTAACTTTTAAACATAAAAAAACCCTCTGTAACTTATGTTAACAGAGGGTTTTAGTACCCCGGGCGGGACTTGAACCCGCACGCCAAAAGAGGCACAGGATTTTAAGTCCTGCGTGTCTACCAGTTCCACCACCAGGGCATGGTGTGGAGCGAAAAACGGGATTCGAACCCGCGACCCCAACCTTGGCAAGGTTGTGCTCTACCAGCTGAGCTATTTTCGCATAGTGCGGATGAAGGGACTCGAACCCCCACGCCTCACGGCACCAGATCCTAAGTCTGGCGTGGCTACCAATTACACCACATCCGCAGTTGCTTTTTTATATTTTTAAACTTAAAGAGCTTGTTTCGTTTTTGTGAGTGCAAATATAGGGCATTTTCCTTTACCTCCAAACTTTTCAGGAAAAAAAATTAAAATTTTTACATTTTTTTTCTGTAGGACCTGATATTACATTTCATTTTCTTACTTTTACAACGTTAATAATTACAATATGGAATTACAAGGAACGGTAAAGAAACTTTTTGATGCTCAGACTTTTGCGAGCGGTTTCCAAAAGAGAGAAATGGTTATTTTAACCCAGGAACAGTATCCACAGCCGATAAACATAGAATTTTTATCTGATAAGATCAGTTTATTAGATAACCTTAAAGAAGGTGAGAACGTAAAAGTAGGAATCAACATCAGAGGAAGAGAATGGGTTTCTCCACAGGGTGAAACGAAATATTTCAACTCTATTACAGGATGGAGAGTAGAAAAAGTATTTGATAATGCTTCTGAACCTACCCAGGCGGCTCCGTCTCAATCTGCAGCTCCGGTTTCCAACGAAAACCCTTTCGCGGGTGATGATGATGACGATTTGCCATTTTAATTAGAAAATAAAGATCAAATATAAATCCTGCTTTTTCAAGTGGGATTTTTTTTCAACAATGTTCCGATTAGACGAAAACGAAATCTCTTTCCCCGACCCGGAAGTTTATGATGGCCATGAAGGATTAATTGCTATTGGAGGCGATCTGTCCATAGAGCGTGTATGGTTTGCCTATCAACTGGGTATTTTTCCATGGTTTAATCCCGGGGAGGAAATACTATGGTGGTGCCCCGACCCCCGATTTGTTCTGTTTCCTCATGAAATAAAAATTTCAAAATCCATGCGGAAAATACTGAGCCGGAATGTTTTTACTTTTTCAGAAAACCGGAACTTCAGAGAGGTTATCAGAAACTGCCAGCAGGCCAGCAGAAAAGGACAGACCGGAACCTGGCTTTCGGACGAAATGATGGAGTCTTTCATTAAACTGCATGAATACGGCCTTGCCAAGAGCATCGAAGTATGGCAGAATGATGAACTGGTAGGCGGATTTTACGGGCTTCAGATCGGAAATGTATTCTGTGGAGAAAGTATGTTTGCCAAGGTAAGTAATGCTTCAAAAGCAGGCTTTATCCACTTTGTAGAAAGCAACAAGGACAAACTTGATCTTATTGACTGTCAGTCACATACTGATCATCTGGAAAGTTTAGGAGCCGTAATGATCCCTAAAAAAGAATTTTTGAAAATTTTACATAAAAACAATGAACGCAGATAAAGAAAAATGGATCCTTCTGATAGTATTAAGCATTATCTGGGGATCATCGTTTATTTTAATTAAAAAGTCTCTGGAACATTTCAATCCATACCAGGTAGGAGCGCTCAGGGTACTTATTGCGGGAATTATTCTGATGCCGGTTGCCATTTCAAAATATAAACTTTTCCCTAAAAAACATCTGAAATGGCTTATTCTGGCTGCATTTACCGGAAATTTCATTCCTATGTTCCTGTTCCCGATTGCCGAAACGGAAGTAAGCAGCAGCATTGCCGGGATCATCAATTCTATGATGCCGATCTTCGTCATCATTGTAGGAGCATTAGTCTGGAAATTTGAAACAACAAAACAGCAAGTTATAGGAACATTAATCAGCTTTACAGGAGTCTGTTTACTCGCTTTTGGAGGGGGAGACGGTGAGGATGGGAAATTTAAGCTTATCCCGATACTCCTTCTGTTGCTGGCCACCTTGTGTTATGCAATGAGTACAACTACGGTAAAGTCTAAGCTTATGGAAGTTTCGTCCACCGTTTTATCGGCTTTTGTATTTTCGTTTGTTTTATTTTTTCCTTCCGTGATTGCCTTAACGTTTACAGGCTTCTTTTCTACGTTCAGCTTTACTAAAGGTAATATGCTGGGACTGATGTTTGTAAGCCTGCTGTCAGTCTTCGGAACCGGGCTGGCCATGATGATGAATTACAGGCTGCTGAAAGTATCCACACCTCTTTTTGCCTCAACCGTAACCCTGCTGATGCCTATTGTAGCCATTGCCTGGGGTTTTCTGGACGGTGACAGACTATCTTTGATGCAGTTTGCAGGGGCGGGTATCATCATTGCCGGACTCATCTTTTTAAGGGCAAAACCTAAGAAATAAGAAAGCCAGAAGAGGGAGAATGGAAGTTATTTTATACCTTCTTCAAAATATATAATCTTTGGTTTTCTTCAACGCAAAGTTTTCATTCTGATACCGCTGATTTCAGGGAGCTAAGATTGGAATCAACTCCGTTGATTTGATGAAGCGAATGTTTTAATCATCCTCCAAGTCAGCGACAAAGTCATTATTCTCCCTGCTACCTTAGAATAATCAATCTGCATGACTGACTCAGGCAGCAGAAACATTAAACCGTTGAAATTAACCCTTCCGCACAAAATAAAAGCCTGAAGGTATTCCTCCAGGCTTGATTATTCATTAATTTCTTCTTATGAATTTTTCTTTTTCAGCTTTGTTCTTGCTTTCTTCACCTCATCTTTGATGAAAGGATATTTTTTCTGCATATCCTGTACAAGAGATGAATCAAGGCTTAGGGCTTTCTGAAGAGATTCTGCTCCTTTTTCCTGGTTTTTAAGGTTCAGGTAACAGTTACTCAGCTGATAATACAATTCTGCTCTGTTATGTGCTTTTACAGCTCTGTTCAGAATGGTTACCGCTTCTTCATATTCTCCTAAAAGCATCAGCACTTCTGAATAGGCATACCAATTATAAAACCTTGTAGGTTCGGCATCTACCAGTTTTTTAAGGCAATAAAGGCTTTCTTCAAACTTTCCTGAATCGATGAACAGAAAAGCCAGTCTTTTCTGATAGTCAAGATTATTTTCATTCAGCATGGTGGCTTCCTTGGCAAAATGAAGGGCTTCAGACATTCCTCCCATTTCTTCGTAAAGGTAGGACTGCTCCATCATCGCGAGATAGAACTGAGGATCTTCTCTCAACGATTTCTGAAATGCATTAAGGGCTAATATAGGCTGTTTCTGAGCTTTATAGCACAATCCTATTTTATAGAATGTGAAAGCCTTGGTATATTCCAACTCAAGCATTTCCTCATAAACCTCCACTGCTTTGTCATATTGTCCCAATGCCTCATAACAGGCTGCTTTATTAGCATATACTCCTACAGAATTTGAATTGATGGCTAAAAGATAATCATAGCCTTTTATAGCTTCTTCATAATTCTTACGGTTGAAATAGAACTGTCCGTATTCAAACCATGCGATTTCAGAATAGGAAAATTCATCTAAATACTCATTAAGAAAGGCAATAGCCTCCTCGCTCTTATTCAGGTCGCTGAAGCAGATCATACAGTTTTCTAGCGAATATTCATCCGTAGGATCTTCTTTCAGTGCTTTTCTGTAGTGCTTAAGAGCGTTAAAGGGGTCTCCCAGGTTCACATATTCGTCTGCAATAAAGTTGTGAAGGAAGTTTTCTTCTTCTTTCAGTTCAAGTGCTTTTTTACAGATTTCAATGGATTTTCTGGGGTTTCCCAGATTCGAATAATACTTGGCATAGCAGACCATGAAGTCTGTGTTCTCCATTGATGAGCCTTTCAGTTCGTCAATAAGATCCTTTGCCGTATTATAATCTTCCCACTCCAGAAGAATCTCAAGTCTTTTGATCTTGATATCTAATGAATTGGGATGAAGCTTAAGGCCATAGTTAACAGCATTGTCTGCGTAGTTAAAATCTCCCAGCTCCAGATAATAAACAATAATATCTTCCAACTCCTCGGTATCGAAGTAGAATTCATCATTATTTTCCATCATTTCCTCGAACTTTTTTACCAGTTCATTTCCAAAATACTCTTCCAATAGTGTCTTCTCTGTCGGCCTGATGTCTGAATATGCTTGCAGACCTCGGCAAACCTTGTTTTAATTAATAATACAAAACTTCTGAAACTGAATTTCAAATGTTTATGCAAAGTTGCAACTTTTTTTTGAATTACCTGTTTCGTAAATTTCTATTTTAAAGATAGCAAAAAAAGAAAACAATACGAAAAGATTGTGGATAAAAAAAGGAAAATATGGATAAGAAATGAAGAAGGGAGCGGGAAGAGGAAGGTTATGGAGGTATGAAGGATTACAGGAAATCCTTTAAACTAATGATCCATAAGACCATTATCTGTTTAAAGCAGAGCAGTGTCTTCCGGTCTCTTTTTTCCTACTTCCTGTCTTTAAATGATAATAACCAGCCTTTTTCCACCCGGAATTTCTTTATTCCAGATTGTTGCTATGTCTTTTATATCTGCGGTTTCAGTATCTATTTTAATTGTTCCGTCTGCTGCTGCCTGAAACATTTCCGGGATGATCTCTGAGAACAAAAGTTTTGATTCCTCAGGCGTCCAGCTTCCCAGCCCCGATCCGGAAATCTGGATATCCGTTCCTCTCAGGATCTGTGAAGATAACTGAATGGTATCCCCGCTCATACCTCCTACTGAAACCAGTTTTGTTTTATGGGAGAAAGTCCCGTTTCCTTTCATGGCAGCCAGAATCATTTCCACAGAATGTCCCCAGATGTAATCCAGAACAATGTCAATAGGTGTTTCGCTGTGAATTGCCTGTATTCTTTTTTTGAAATCTTCATCCTGCAGTTTTAAAGAAACCTTTTCATCTGCACCCAGACTGAAGAGGGATTGTAATGATTCTTCATTTCTTCCGGTTACAATAATTTTTCCGGCACCATACAGTTTTGCGATCTGAACAGCAATTTTCCCGGTGACTCCGGTGGCTCCATTGATCAGAACGGTATCTCCCGGCTTCATTCCGGCTTTGAATTTCAAGCCCATCGCTGAGCCCATCACGGCGTTAGGAAGTGCAGATGCTGTAACAAAATCTAATGTTTCAGGAACCGGAACGATAAAATTACGATCTGCCATAGCTTTTTCTGCTACGGTTCCTTTTTTGCTGAAAAAATATACTTTCTGTCCGTTTTCCAGGTATCCGACCCCATCTGTTCCTATAATCCCAGGTTGATGGGTTTCAGTGCTTACGGAATAATGATTTCCACCGGCTATAGCTCGGTCCAGATTTTTAATAGAGGCTGCTTTCACCATCACCGGAATTCCTTTCTCTGTTATTTCAGGATCCGGAAAATCTGCATATTGGGGAATATCTCCTTTTTCAAATACAACTGCTGCTTTCATTACGTTTAATTTTTGTACAAAATTAGATTTAGCAGCTGTCAGGATGCAATAACATTTGTTATCAGTTTCAGGAGAGAATATGGTGGCTTGACGAGGAAATTTTATTATCGTCCAGGACAGCTAATGGTTTTTCAAATTAATAATCATAGGGGCAGAATCGTATTTTTAGAGAAAATCTAACTTCCATCCTCCCTTTCCAGCTACTTTTCTTTCAAAATGGCGCTTTTGATCCTGCTCAGGTGTACCGTAGTAATTCCTAAGTACGATGCAATATAATGTTGGGGAATTCTCCTGATGATTTCGGGGCGTTCTCTGGCCAGATTGAGGTACCTCTGTTTCGGGGTATCTTTAATGAATGAGAAAAAATGTTTCATATAATCAAAAACCCTTTCAAACAGGGAATCCATGAACATACTCCTGAGCTCTCTGTCTTCATACACTTCTTCCAGAACTGCATCTGCATCAGATTTACTGATCCTCCACAAAATACAGGGTTCTATCGTCTCAAAAGAAACCATGCCGGGAAGGCCTTTTATGAAGCTTTCCAAAGAAGAAAACATGGTATTTTCCATGAAGAACTGAAAGGTTACATCTTTTCCGTCATTATTATACCAGGCTCTTACCACTCCTTTTTCTATGTAATAAGCATGTTCAGATTTTTCTCCTTCCCGGAGAAGCAAGGTTTTGGCCGGAACTTCCATACGGTGGAAACAGCGGAGAAATTTCCGCCATTTTTCTTTGGAAAAGAGAAACCGGTCCTGAATATGCTCGAACATATGAATATCAAGAAAAAAGAACGAAACTGTTTCTGTTCCGTTCTTCTTTATATTTAGATTAAACTTTTAATTTTTGCAATGATAGCATCTCCTAACTGATCTGCCTCTTCCTGAGATTTTGCTTCTGTGTAAATCCTGATAATAGGCTCTGTATTTGATTTTCTAAGGTGAACCCAGTTATTTTCAAAGTCTATTTTCACTCCGTCCACTGTAGAAACTTCTTCATTTTCATATTCTTTCTCCATTTTGGAAAGGATCTCATCTACATTGATTTCCGGAGTAAGCTCTATTTTCTTTTTGCCCATGAAATAGCCTGGATATCCTGCTCTCAGTTCCGAAACAGTTTTATTTTCTTTTGCCAGATGGGTTAAAAATAAGGCTACTCCTACCAAAGAATCTCTTCCGTAGTGAAGATCAGGGTAAATAATACCTCCGTTTCCTTCACCTCCGATTACTGCATTTTTCTCTTTCATTAAAGTCACTACATTAACTTCTCCCACTGCACTTGCAAAGTATTCTGAATCGTGGCTTTGTGCAACATCTCTAAGTGCACGGCTTGAAGAAAGATTGGAGATCGCTGCTCCTTTTTTATGTTTCAGAAGATAATCGGCGACAGCGACCAATGTGTATTCTTCTCCGAACATCTCTCCTTTTTCATCAATCAATGCCAGTCTGTCTACATCCGGATCCACTACAATTCCAAGGTCTGCATTTTCTTTTTTAACCAGGTCACAGATGTCTCCCAAATGTTCTTTCAAAGGCTCAGGATTGTGGGGAAAATGTCCTGTCGGTTCACAGTATAATTTGATGGTTTCGCAGCCTAATTTATCCAGTAACATAGGAATGGCGATTCCTCCTGTAGAGTTTACAGCATCCAGAACCACTTTAAAGTTTTTCGCCTTAATGGCTTCTGCGTCTACCATTGGAAGATCAAGGATCTGCTGGATGTGAATATCAAAAGCATCGTCTCTGGTTTCATATTTTCCTAAATCATCCACCTCTGCATAATTGAAATCTTCACTTTCTGCCAGCGCAAGAACTTCTGCTCCGTTTTCACCACTGATGAATTCTCCTTTATCGTTCAGAAGCTTAAGGGCATTCCATTGTTTAGGGTTGTGGGAAGCTGTTAGAATAATTCCTCCGTCTGCTTTCAGTTCCGGCACCATAATTTCTACAGTAGGCGTTGTGGAAAGCCCCAGATCCACCACATTGATTCCCAGCCCCTGTAATGTAGCAGTAACCAAAGAGGACACCATCTGGCCTGAAATTCTGGCATCTCTTCCGATGATAAGGGTTAAATCTTTTTTATTTTTATTATTCTGAAGCCAGGTTCCGAATGCAGAAGCGAATTTTACGACATCCAAAGGAGTCAGGTTATCATTCACTTTTCCGCCGATCGTTCCTCTGATTCCTGAAATAGATTTTATTAATGACATTCTGCTTGATTATTTTTAATTGTTATTGTGTTTATTTTTTCCTGAACAAAGATACTTAAAAAGACTTTTAACTTATAAAACCGGGATCTTTTTCTGCACGGCGTCATAGGTATTCTTTACAGCCCTTGGCGGTGCAAAACGATAGCCTATGTACAAAAGTCCGTACATGGAGTTGCTCTGTACCGTCTGGTTTTCTTTTTCTTCATAAGCCTGTGCATTGATATTGAACTTACCCCCAAACAAAAACCGGTCCGTATTATAACCTATATGTAGTCCTGTTGAAAATCTAACGGTCATATATTGGGTATTTTCTTTTGTAAAGGTTCCGTCTCTCTCATAGCTGCGGCTGTTGGAAAACATCCCGCCAAGACCGAATGAAACATGAGGGGAAACGTTTACTTTTTTACTGATGATCCAGTTATAGAAGTACCCCATGCTCGCCCCAATGTTATATTGGTATTCTTTGGATTTCTGCCCATCTATAATATCCCGGAATATGGAAAGATCATAATCTACAATCGGTACCCAGCTTCCCTTGCTCACGCTCTGCCATTCCCCTTGGGTATAAGTGCTTTTCAGGGAAAAATCTTTCTTAAGAACATAGGCTGTAGACCCTCCGAAACTCTGAACCCTGAGATCGGGGAATTTCAGATAGGGATCTCTTCCTTCCTGCCATCCCGGATACAGGTCTTTCATATTATCTATGTAGAATCCTTTTACATTTTTATAATAAACAGTCTGAATAAACCTTTTCGGGAAAAATCGGAACCTTATATCAGTATAGGAACTTCTTCCTTTCACATCATCATCGCTGTTTCCTGGAAGAAAGTTGGGTGTAAAGGAAAGGGTGGCACTTATGATCCTGTAATCCAGAGATAAAGAGGCTCTGGTTTTGTTATTGATTGAAAGAGAAGTCTCTTTTGCCTGTTCATCAGGTCCTTCAGTAAAAATATACTTTTCAATATTAGTATCAAAGTTCACCCGGACCATTACCTGGTCCGCATATGATTTAATAGTGGTAGTATCAGTCTGGGCATCCGCCAATATTACTGATAAAGAAAAAAGGAATGCAGATACTGCTTTTAAATTCAAAATTGAAACGGTTTTTAGTTTAAAGACCGAAAATTACTACATTTTTTTCAATTTGAATTTAAAATCATGTTAAGAGCAGCCACAATCCTTGTCGCAGTTTGTCCTCTTGGAGCTGAATTTTTTCGGTGCGAA
The DNA here is from genome assembly GCF_001295265.1 of Chryseobacterium indologenes. Lineage (GTDB taxonomy): Bacteria > Bacteroidota > Bacteroidia > Flavobacteriales > Weeksellaceae > Chryseobacterium > Chryseobacterium indologenes_A. The sequence goes on from NZ_LJOD01000009.1 coordinate 91,115, forward strand.
GTTTTTCCTGAGCACCTTAAATAAGGAATAACAGGCAAACGCAACGATTAATGCAACGAGTATGTACTGAAAGATTAATGAAGTGTCCATTATTTTAAAATCTGGTATATTATCATTGACACAAAATATGCCAAACCTGTCATCATCGCCACCTGAAAGCCAGTCCATTTCCAGCTTTTGGTTTCTCTGTAGACCGCTGCAAGTGTAGAAACACACTGCATTGCAAATGCATAAAATAAAAGTACAGAAACGCCTGTAGCAAAGCTGAATACTTTCTCTCCGTTTGGTTTTACGTCTCTTCTCATTTTATCAATCACTTTCACTTCAGGAGCATCATCTTCAAGGCTGTAGAGGGTAGACATCGTTCCTACAAAAACTTCTCTTGCTACAAAACTTGTTAAAATTCCTACGCCCATTTTCCAGTCGTAGCCCAGGGGCTCTATAAGGGGTTCAATACTTTTCCCCATTTTTGCCAGGTAAGAATGATCCAGCTCAACGTTTGTTGCCACCATTTCATCAGGGGTTTGTTTCGGTCCGAAATAACTCAGGAACCAGATAATGATACTGACAATGAAAATAATTTTTCCGGCTCCTGTAATAAAGTCCCATACTTTTCCCAGAACCATTTTAAAGTCGTATCCGAAAAGTGGCTTTTTATAGGCAGGAAGATCCATCACAAGATAAGTTTTACCTTTATTTTTAATAAACCTGTTAAGAATTGCCGCAGAAAATAATGCTACAAAAAATCCTAAGAGATACATTCCCATCAATACAAGGGCTTTATATTTGATTCCCAGGAATGTTCCTTCTGAAATAATCAACCCGATGATAATGCTGTACACCGGAAGTCTTGCGGAACAGGTCATGAAAGGGGTCACCAGAATGGTAAGCAGCCTTTCTTTTACGTTTTCAATATTTCTGGTAGAAATCACTGCAGGAATGGCGCAGGCTGTCCCTGAAACCAAGGGTACAATACTTTTCCCGTTCAGTCCGAAAGGACGCAGAAGGCGGTCCATAAGGAATACTACTCTGGCCATATATCCGGAATCTTCCAGCAGGTAAAGGAAATATAAAAGGATACCGATTTGCGGGGCAAAAACAACAATTCCGCCAATCCCTGGAATAATTCCGTTTGAAATGAGTGAATTAATAGGCCCTTCCGGCAGATGCTCGCCTGTGAAGGCAGAGAGCCATGAGAATAAATCATCAATCCAGTTCATTGGATATTCTGCCAGGAAGAACACACTCTGGAAAATAAGCAGAAGAATTCCAAGAAAAACTACATATCCCCAGAATTTATGAACGAGTATTTTATCTAATTTTTCTGTCAGCAGCTCTTTGAACTGAGTTTTTTTAGAGATGACATTTGCCAGGATCTTATCCACATTCTGGTATCTTCTTACCGTTTCCTGGACCTGCAGCCTTTTAGGAACGAGACTTTTAGCATCTGCTTCGTTCATCAGATCCTTCACAGAATCTATCTTTCCCAGGTCGGTTCCCGAGGACAGGCTTATCCAGGCTTTATATTCATTATCAAGACCTTTGTGAGCTGCAATTTTCTGAATAAAACCTTTATGTTCGGCAGGAGTTTCAAAAGAGGCTTTTTCTGTTCTGGCAAAATCATTTTTCAAAACAGCTTCTTTGATTTCATCTATTCCCAGCTGTTCTTTTGCATTGGTCTGAATAATTTTACTGCCTAAGGCTTCTGAAAATTTCTGAATATCAATTGTAATCCCCCTTCTTTCCGCCTGGTCAATCTGGTTGACCACCAGGATTATAGGAACACCCAGGTCCTGGATCTGCTGAAATAAAAGCAATCCTCTTTTTAAGCTTAATGCTTCAAGTATATAGATGACCCCGGTATAATTTTCCTGCTCATCTATTAAAAATTTGGAAAAAATGGCTTCGTCTTCGGAGCTTGGATATATACTATATGAACCCGGCAGGTCAACTACCTCAACCTCTTCGTTCTTATAGGTATAGTTCCCGGAATGGCTTGCCACGGTAACCCCTGCATAATTTCCGGTTTTTTGTTTTTTATTGCAAAGTGCATTGAAAACCGTAGACTTTCCTACATTGGGGTTTCCTACTAAAAGTACCTGTTTTTTCTTGTTTGCCTGCATTAATTCAATTCTTCAACAATGATATACTCTCCTTCTTCCTCACGAAGGGCGATACGGCTTTTTTCTTCTCCAAATTCTACATACATAGGACCATTAAACGGAGCCTGATACAATATCCTGAAAACGGTTTCCGGAAGAAGCCCCATTTCAATGATCTTGTTGGGCATTTTTAGGTGATCATTATCATAACCCAATATCTTCCCTTGCTTATTTTTAGGGAATCCGCTTAATTTATGTAAATCCTTCTCTTTCAAAGCCTGAAATTTTAGTACCTGCAAATATACGTTATTTAAATTTAATCTAAATAACGAGAAGCCATGAAAGAAATCAACCCAAATACATTGCTGTATCTGGGTTGATTCAAAATATAATTTAGTTGATATGAATGCTTATTCTGAAGCCTATTTTTCTACCTTTTCAACATTCCCCACACTTAATTTTGTGTATGACGATTCGATAGGGTTATCATTGGCGTTGTAAAAGTCTTTATACTGTTTTTCCTGTTTTTTCATCATGTCTCCAACTGTTCCGTCCATACCGGGAATTGTTTTGGAAAGCATTTCCTGCGTCATCATGGGGCGTACAGTTGCAAAAGGGTCCTTTTTGAAATCGCTGAATGTTTTCTCAAATTTTTCTCTTGATAACTCTCTTACTTTTCCACCTGTAGCCTGGGCAAATGTTTCGATGTATGAAAACTCTGTATAATCTTTTACTTTTTTATTTCCCTGCAGTACCCATGAATAGTTTTTCTGATCGTCTTCTATCTTTACAATAAGTCCCGGAAGCCCCCAGAACTTATAGGGTCCGTCCTGGAAAGGAATATCTGTACTGAACCATGCGATCCATTTTCTTCCGCCAAATTCAGTGGTTGCTTTTTGAGCATTGTATTCTCCAATTTTCTGCTTATCATTAAGAATTTTCCAGTTAAACTTCAGGTCCTCATTATACCCTATATTACTCGGAATAAACCCATTGGCTATTTTATCTGTATACTGAATTTTCATTCCCGGATAAAATTTATATACCCTGGCTGAAATTTTTGGGGTCTTAATTGATTTTGAAAGATCTTTCATTACCCCTGCCTTCTGCATGGCTTCAAATTCTACCTTCATTATAGAATCCTGTGCTATTATAGTGTAGTCCTGGTAAACAGATCTGTTTTTATCTGTAATATCCAGTACCGTAATTACCTTATCCAGCTTTGCAGAATCTTTTTTAGGTTTAAAAGTCAGTTCATAAAAGAATCTGTTGGCTGTTTCTTTAGATTCCTGGGCTCCTGCAAATGCAAAGAGAGCAATTAAGAATACTGAAAATAGCTTTTTCATTGTTGTGGCGTTTATCAATTAGTGCTCAAATGTTGAAATATGTTACAATTTTTTTTGATTTTTTTATTTCAATTTATTTTATTCAACTGATTATCAGAAACATTAAAATAAAATATTGTTTTATATCACGGTTTTAAAATTGAGGGGTAAAATTAGAGGTATGCTGAGATCTGGAGGGAAAGAAAGTTTTATTATGTTTAGTCCAAGCAGAAGGCTTCATCAAAATTATGATTCCGTTAAAACATTTCAGCGGGAAAAGCTTTATCTTTAATGGGCTTAAAAAACAAAATATTATGGATACTTTATCACAACTAAGAGACGAGCTTGAAGCCGAGTACCACACCACCAGGAAATTTACAGAAGCTTACCCTGACGGGAAAAACGACTATGCTCCACATGAGAAAAGCATGAAAATGATGCATCTTGCCACCCATATTGCCGAAATTTTTGGATGGCCGGATACCATTCTGAAAACTTCCGAGCTGGATTTTGCGAATGGTGATTTCCAGCCAAAGCATCTCGCTGGCAGGGAGGATCTCCTCAACACTCTTGATGAAAACTTTAAATCCGGAAAGAAGGCTCTAGAAAATGCTAAAGAAGATGACCTTAACGATACCTGGGCATTGAAAAATAACGGTCAGGAACTGGCCAAATGGACGAAATACAACGCTATCCGGCATGCCCTGAACCAGATTACCCATCACCGTGCTCAGCTGGGCGTTTACTACAGGCTGAATGATATTCCGCTTCCGGGAAGTTATGGCCCATCAGCAGACCATCCGAGTTTTTAGAAACAATATTGATCACTGATATAACAGAAAAGAGACCGTCTTTCGGACAGTCTCTTTTTTATTTATTTAAAGTTGAATTTTACGCTGAGCATTACCTGGCTTGGGCGGAGCTGAACTCTGGTGTATGACACACTGTTTGAAACCTGGTTGATATTATACGTTTCGAATACTCTTCTGTTGGCGATATTCATCCATTTCAGTTCGAAATCTATTTTCTTTTTAGACCATGAGAACTGGTAAGAAAGGTCATAAAATGCATTGTTATATTTTTTCTCACCGTCTCCTGTATTCACCTGATCCCAATTGAATCCGATGGTATGGTTTTCTATCGGATAGAAATACGCTGCAAGATTATGATTAAAGCCTTCATTCACTCCTAATCTTCCACCCTGGGCATTTAAACCTACGTTATCCTGTTTATTTCTGGAAAAGCTAAGGTTATAGTCTATGCTCATCCAGTTGAAATAGGTATTGTTAAATTTAAGGCCGTATGTCTGTGTATTGTTCTTACTCAGATACTGTGTATCATCAAGGAATGCATCTGCTTTTGATAAAGTATTGCTATAGTTTACCGACATATTGGTTTTGAATTTCGGGAAGTATTTTCCAATTTCAGCACCAAATCTGTTGCTTTTCGCATGATTTTCCTGCTCTTTATATCTTGTTAAGGTGAAACCTGTATTAGTATCCAGGAATGGGGATGCAAGAAGGTTCCTTTTGCTGTCACTCAAAGCATAGCTTACATTAAAGAATAAATTATTCAGCGGGTTTCTGTATTCAATTCTTGATCCTGCACTTTTTGACGTGGTTTGTGGAATTGGGTTATTCGGATCCATTACATTAAATCCACCCGGGCTTAATAGAGTATATCCGGCATAAGCTGTTTTAACATCACCGAAATTATTACTAATGTTACCGTTTAGACTGGCTTTGAAGAAAGAAGCAAACGAGTATTGTACAAAAGCATTGGGAGTGAAAGTTGTTTTATTCAGAGATTTATGAACATTTCTAAGATCATCCTCAGCTTTAATGGTATTAAAGTTTACTGGAAGATTGGCAAATAAAAGCCATGATTCAGATTTATAATTGATTCCTAAAGATCCCGAAGGATTAAATTCTGTAAATCTCAGATTATTTTCATACTCCGGACCATCAAAGGTTGGTGCAATATCTCCCGGAATTGCCGGATTAGGAATTGCGGTTCCCATGAAGTCTGTATTCAGTTTTTTGGAAGAGAAATCGAGGGCTACCTGTGGTGTGAACGTCCATCCTTTTTTGGTAAAGCTGATATTGGCAGAATGAGAAGTTTCTAATGTTTTAAGCCTCGTGCTCTGAAGTACTGATGTACCCGGAGCAAAAATGATGGGTTTGATTGAGTCTACAACCGGGTTTCTATATAACACCTGAAGATAATTAGCAGGAGAAACCTCCAATGTCTGTCTGTCATCCTGATAACTGATATAGGACTTGAAGTTAATCATTTTTTCTTTCCACGGAATAATGGTACTTAAAGAGTTCTGAAATGAAGAGGTAGGCGATTCTACTGCCTGATTTCCAAGTCTTCCCACTCTGGTTGCTACAGCACGGTCACCATTCCAGAACTGGCTGAAGCTGGTTGTATTTTTAAAGAAGCCCTTCTTGGCATTTTTTGTAAAGATAAGTTCTCCTTTCAGTTTATCTGTATAGAAATTATTTCTGGTGCTGGTAACTACCGTTGACATCGGGCTGTTGTCTCTCGGGCTGAATACTTCTTCTGTGATATCCTCCCTTTCAACGGCGTTATTGGTATAATTGGTATTCGCTTTCAGTTCCCACTCTTTCTTTTTATCGATATTGGTGAGATAGTTGGCGGAAAGATAGTGTACACTGTTCATCAGATATCTTTTTACCGGAAGATTCGGGGTGCTGGCATTTTCCACATTCAGCCAGTCGTTCTGGGATGCGTTGATTCTTCTTCCTTCCCAGGAACTTCCGAATGCGAGGATGTTTCCTTCATTTTCAACCTGCTCCCCCATGTTATTGGTTTTATAATTGACTACCCACTGGCTTTTCTGTCCGAAAAACATTGGGGTAAGCTTTACATTCCAAAGCCATGGGTCTCCGAAACCCGAGCCTACTTCTCCTCTTCCCGTCATGGTTACGGACTTTTTCAGTTTGATGTTGATGGCTGCCTGATCGGAAGGTACTTTATCCTGAAGGATCTTTACCGGCTGATGGTTTTCAAGGACTTCCACTTTCTGTACGGCGTCTTTTGGCAGGGAGTTGTTGATGGTTCCGTAGCCTCCTTCCATCAGATCTTTTCCGTTAACATAGAATTTATTGATGGCATTTCCCTGGTAAAGAATAGTTCCGTCTTTATTAACTTCAATCCCCGGAATTTTCTTCATTACATCGGCAAGCGTTCTGTCATTTTGATTACTGAAAGCTTTAAGATCATAAGCAATGGTATCTCCACGCGCAGTGATCATTCTGGTTTTCAGCTGTACTTCTTTTATTTCTGTAGCTTCAGACTGCATTTTGAAGTTCTGGGTCTGATCGCTGTTGCTGATCTGCTTAATGAGCGATTTCTGGTTGAATGCCTTTACCTTAAGGTCTACATTAGATTCTGAAGAAGTAAATGTTACCTTGTATTCTCCTTTAGAGTTGGTAATCCCATATGCCAGAATAGCATCTTTACCGGGTTCCTCTACGGTAACACTGGCGCTGGGAATAGCCGTTCCATCCTCATCAGTAATCTTTCCTGAAACCGTTTTCTGTGCCATGGCAAGCACTGTAAAGAAAAGCATCAGAAATAAAGAAATCTTTCTTTTCATAGTTTATTATTTGCCTAATTAGTTTGTTTGTTGTGTTTTTTGTTACACTTTTTTAAAGATGTATTTCCAAGCTAAAAGTTAAATCGTTTTTTAACACTATAAAACTAGTGATAATTTTTATTATCAATTTATTTTTTTTCATCTTTTTATTGGAAATGTATAAAATTAGCTTCAAAAAATATAAAAGCAATATTTTGTTGAAATCGCTATCATTTTTGTTTAAAAAATTTTATTCAATTTTTCAATCGTAATCCTTATGGCATATCAAATCTATAAAATGCCGGCAATATTTTGTACATTAGAAACATCAATAGAAACATCAATTATTTTGTTCGGTTGTAACCTTTTCTTAGAAATATTGTCTTATTAAACGGAAAAAACTCAGAAACTGATAAGAAAGGATCAGTTCAGGTGTTTTTATTTAGTCTAAATAGTTGAAAATGATTTGAATCATAGATTAAAAAAAACTTAAACACTGATTCATATATATTTATTTAATAATTTTGTAACATAAAATTTATAGAATGGGAATTATTTTAAAGCCTATAGATGTTGTAGACGATATTTCTAAAGAAGATTTCTACGAAAAATATCTTAAGCCAAGGAGGCCCGTTGTCATTAAAAACATGGCAAAGAAATGGCCTGCTTATCAGAAATGGACAATGGAATATATGAAGGAGACGGTAGGAGATGTAACAGTTCCTTTATATGACAGTTCAAAAGCTGATCCTGCAGCTCCGATCAATGCCCCTACTGCCGAAATGAAATTCGGAGATTATATTGATCTTATTCAGAGAGAGCCTACTGACCTGAGAATTTTCTTCTTTGATCCCATTAAACACGCTAAAAATTTATTACAGGATTATATTTCACCTAAAGACCTTATGGGAGGTTTCTTAGATAAATATCCATCAATGTTTTTCGGAGGTAAAGGTTCGGTAACTTTTCTTCACTATGATATTGATATGGCCCACATTTTCCATACGCATTTTAACGGAAGAAAGCATATACTTCTTTTCGATTATAAATGGAAAGACAGGCTGTATCAGATTCCTTATGCAACCTATGCGCTGGAAGATTATGATATTGAAAATCCTGATTTCACAAAATTCCCGGCCCTTGACGGTGTTGAAGGAATTGAATGTTTCCTGGAACATGGTGATACCCTTTTCATGCCAACCGGATGGTGGCACTGGATGAAGTATCTGGACGGAAGTTTCTCAATATCCCTGAGAGCCTGGGATAAATCATGGGCAGTAAAAGCTCACTCATTATGGAACCTTACTGTACAGCGCAAGTTTGATGATATTATGAAAAAGAACTTCAAAAAGAAGTATATGGACTGGAAGGAGAAGAAAGCCATTAAAAGAGCAGAACTTGCTCTGAAAAGAGGCCTTCCAAGATAAAAAAAAGACGTTTCATATGAATGAGACGTCTTTTTTTATGGCCTTTACCCCTTTATCTGAAGCGCTCTTTACAAAACCCTGTAAACCGGGTACTGCCTGAACGTTTTCTCCTCAAAATACGGGGAATGCCTGTAGATCCAGTCAAGCTGTGCCTCTCCGTCTTCTGCAAACTTTTTATCTGATGCTTTCTTGGCCTCAAAATTATTTTTAAGCTGTTTATCATTCTTCAGCAGTTCTGCTGCGGTATCTTCAAAAATATAGGCTGAATAGTATTCTTTCTGTGCCAGAATTCCATCAAAAAAATTCCAGTTAAAAAAAGAGTCTATTGCTTCAGGCTCAAGGGTTTCTATGATATATTTTACGCCAGGCTGATCTGTCGGAATGAGATAATCTCCGGCAGAAAAGATAAGCTTCTTTTTAGTGGCTTCCACTGTAGTATCAAAGTGCAGATAATGTCCTTCGTAAGGATTTTTCACTGTTTTAAAATCTTTAATCTTATATGAGTCTACGGTGATCAGGCTGTCTTTCTGAAGAGGTTTCATGGTGATCCGGTTCCTTTTAAACTCTTCAAGAACCCGGTACTGGGCCTGCGGAATTACATAATATTCCGGAATGGTAATATATCCTGTAGGAACTGCCTCGGTAAAAAGCTTTATTTTCTTAGTAAAAGGTTTGTTTCTGTCATAATACAGCCTAGGCTTGCCGGAAATACTGCTGGGCTTATAGCTTCCTTCATAGCCTTTAAAATCCATGGTTGAAAACCGGGTAGAATCAATCTTCCAACGGATTCCGTATTGCTGTCCGGCTTTGTACTGTTTCAAATTCTCAATACGGAGCTGCTTTATCTTTTTATAGTCTTTATCCAGATTCTGAAGGTTCACCAACATATATTTGTAGGTAGCATCTACTCTTTTATCATAAGGTTTGAGCATATGGGTCTCAGGAACGGTTCCTAATGAGTTGAATAAAGAGGTATAGCCTGTAGAATATCTGGGTGAATCCTCAAATGAAGCAAAGCCAATATCCGGAACATCACCGTGAATATTTACATATGGCGTGCTTTCATAACCCAGCTTCTTCATCTCTTCGAGATTGGCAGCCTGATAATTTTTATAAAAATAATCTCCCAAAACATTTCCCAGACGCTCTTTAAATGTAGAAATATAGGTGAAGGTATACTGATAATCGGCACCGTTACTGACATGATTATCAATAAACACATCCGGTTTCAGCCATTGATAGATTTCCTGAAAGCTTCTGGCATTTTTAGAATCTGCTTTGATGAAATCCCGGTTCAGATCATAATTTCGTGCATTTCCTCTGAAACCATACTGTTCCGGGCCGTTCTGATTGGCTCTTGAATGAGCTCCCCTATTCAGCATTCCACCAATATTGTAGGCCGAAATTGCGGCAACAATAAAGTTCTGGGGTTCTTTTATTTTTTTTGCTGCCAGATCTCTCATCAGCATCATTGTGGCATCTATTCCGTCCGGTTCTCCGGGATGTATTCCGTTGTTGATGAAAAGAATGGCTTTGTCTTTTCTCAGCTTTTCGAGGTCTTTTTCAGGAAAAGGATTGTACAGCACCACATAAATAGGCTTTCCATTGTCATCTTCGCCCTTTTTAAGGTACTGGATGGTGTTAAAACTCCTTGCCAGGTCCTGATAATATTCATTCATTTCCGAATAGGTAACAGTCTGGTTTCCGTTTCCTTTTTCAAAAGGGGTCTGAAAGTTCTTCTGAGCAGACAGAAGAGAACAGCTTAGGATTAACAGGAGACATTGCAGTTTCATTGAAGCAGTATTTTGACTTCAAAATTACGGAACTGCTGCTAAACACAAAACTAAAGAGAACTCAATTTTCTGATTAAAATTATTGGAAAAAGAAACCTCACCGATTTTGAAGTCTGTGAGATTGGATTCTGTATTTTAAAATAATTTTTTCACTGCTTTTAAGGTGTAAATTAATCATTATTCCTTCCCTTTTCATCCGGGTATAAGGACGGCAACGGGTCGCTCTGCCAGAACTCTTTGGTATCAATATCCATTATAGTCAGGGCTCCTGTAAAAGCAGCTCCTGTATCAAGGTTCCGGACGTTGGCTTTACTAACTGGTTCTTTACTTCCGATATATAAAGTCGGGGTGTGGCCAATAAAGATTTCATGGTATAGCAGCAATCTTTTGGGATACAGCTCAGAGTTCTTGTCTAATTTTACATCCATTGAAACAGCCGTTTCCCAAAGGGTTCTGTCCCAATGATAGTTGCTGGAATAGACTTCTTTTTCAGGACCGTGCATGGAAGAATATCCGGCATGAATGAACAGACGGTTCTTTTCATCGATATGATAATTTTTCATCCTCTGAAAAAATTCAAGATGAACTTCCAGCTCTTCCAAAGAAAAGTTTTTATAGCTTTCCACAGTGCTTTTGCCTCCATTGAAAAGCCAAACCTCCGGCTTATTTCCGAAAGCAATCCAGTCTTCGCACCAGACATCATGATTTCCTTTGATAAAGATACAATCCTGTTCTTCTGAAAGTTTCTTTAAAAAGGTGATTACTTCAGAAGATTCGCTCCATCCGTCTACATAATCTCCAAGAAAAACCAAGCGGTCTCCCTTTGAAACCTCTGCCCTTTCCAGCACTTGTTTTAAGGCCCTTAATCCTCCGTGAATATCTCCTATTGCTAATGTTCTGCTCATTTTTTCTCTATCCGGTTCAAAATTCCGGCTTTTACCTTGAAATATATTTAGCATCAACAAAATCTGTCAGCCAGACTCCGTTTGCAGAAAGGTAAAACAACACTCCGTCTTCAGCCATTTTTCCTGTTCTGATGGTTAAAATAACAGGTTTACCGTGTCTCATCCCGACCTTTGTTGCCGTCTCCTTATCAATGCTTAAATGTACATGCTGACGGCTTCTTTTTTCAATTCCTTTTTCCAGGATTGAGGCAATATTGGTTTCTGCTGTTCCGTGGTACAGATATTCAGGCGGATTTTGTGGTTCAACCCCCAGATCGATATCAATGGAATGGCCCTGGCTTGCCCTGATTTTTGTTTTATCTTCATTGAAGGCAAACCGTTTTTTATTATTTGTTTCTACCACCTCATCCAGTTCTTCAACGGTAAAGAAGACTTTTCTCTTCGCTGATTTTGTTCTCAGTTCTTCTACATCTGCCCATCCGTTTTCATCCAGTTTCAGCTGAATGGTTTCCGGGTGATGCCTCAGAATAAGGCTCAAAAATTTACTTATTCTTTTCTTTTCTATTTCGTTCATAACTTATGTTCTTAATAATTATACTATTGGGAATATGTATTTCCCAGTTTTTTGCATAGAGCGGCAATATCATCTTTTCTCACCAGCTCATCAACCCATTCCTTCGGAATATTTCCGAAGCCATAATAGATTCCGGCTATTCCACCGGTAATTGCTCCTGTGGTATCTGTATCTTCACCCAGGTTTACGGCTTTCAGAACGGCTTCAGAATAGCTTTCTGAGTTCAGGAAGCACCATAATGAAGCTTCAAGGCTGTGGAGAACGTATCCGCTGCTTTTGATCTCATCTTCGGGATAGTCCGCGATATGGTTCTTTAAAATCCGTTCAAACTGATCTATTTCGTTTTGTGAACAGACAGGATTATAATCCAGAAAATGAATTAGTGATGACTGCATCTTTTCATATGCTTTATTTTTTTCAGCTCCATTTACAATTTCCAACAGAAGTTCAAGATAAATAAAACATGCTAATACGGAACGGATATGTGCATGAGTAATAGAAGAAACTTCTTTAATGATATCAAACCTCTGCTCAATCTTAAAATTTTTAATGTAAAACAATAGTGGCAAAATTCTCATTAATGCCCCGTTTCCATTATCATATTCACTGATTCCTCCACATAGCTGGGGAGCCAATCCTTTGCTAATTTTATAAATAGCCTGCCTGGTAGCAATACCTATGTCAAAAACATGCCCATGAGGTGTCCAGATTTCTGCATTATACCATTGAAGAAACTTCAATGCAATATTTTCCGGATTATATCCGTTGCATAGACTGTCTGCAAGACATAAAGCTAAAGAACTATCATCACTCCATGTTCCTGCCGGCTGATGATGTGTTCCTAAAGCTCTCATTTTAGTAACTGGAGAACGTTTAAGTTGTTCTCTGCTTCTGAATTCCACAGGAACACCCAGTGCATCCCCAATACAAACACCAAAAATCCCTGCTTTTACCATATTTTCCATTATGCTAAATTAACCAGCTTATCAAATAGAAGCTTCATTCCCTGGGTTGCGGTTTCTTTCATTACCACAGCTCTCTGCCCATATCCGAATCCTGTTTCATTAGGGTTGATAACGATCAGCAGACAATCATCTTTGATATCGTGGATCAGTCCTGCTGCCGGATATACCTGCAGAGAGGTTCCGATAACGAGAAGAATATCTGATTCTTTTACAATTTCCCTTGCAGGCTGGAACATAGGAACATCTTCTCCGAACCATACGATAAAAGGTCTCAATTGAGCTCCGTCTTCTGCTTTATCCCCGATATTAATATCTCCCTTCTGCTCATAGATCAAATCTTTATTATTGCACGAACAGGATTTGAACAGCTCTCCGTGAAGATGAAGAATATCTGTAGATCCTGCTCTTTCATGTAAGTCATCAATATTTTGGGTAATGATCTGAACTTTAAAATGCTTTTCCAGCTCAGCCAGCAGGTAATGGGCTTCATTGGGCTGCACTTCATGCAGCTGACGCCTTCTTTGGTTATAGAACTCCAATACAAGTGCACGGTCTTTTCTCCACCCTTCAGGGCTGGCCACATCGGTTATATTATGATTTTCCCAGAGCCCGTCTCCGTCTCTGAATGTTTTAATTCCGCTTTCGGCACTGATTCCTGCACCGCTTAATATGGTTAGTTTTTTCATTGGTTTATATGTTTTAATTTTGTTCAACAGACATTTAATTTACCACTGATGTCCGAGTTTTTACTGAAGTTCCTTTTTTAAAAGCTTTCTGTAAATTTCTTCATTTTCATCATCAAAGCAGACAAAAATAACTTTTTCTATATTTTCTGATTTGAATTTTCTGACTTCATCTACAGCAATCCTTCCTGCCAAGTCTTTTGGAAACCGATAGATTCCTGTACTGATATTGGGAAAAGCAATACTTTTTACGCTAAGTCTCTCCGCCTGCTTTAATACATTTCTATAGCAGTCAGCTAAAAGTTTTGAACACTTTTCTTCATCTCCATTCCACACCGGGCCCACTGTATGAATTACATAATCAGCAGAAAGATTTCCCGCAGAGGTTACAACCGCTTCTCCGGTATTACATTTTCCCTGCCGGTTTCTGATCTCAATGCATTCCTCAAGGAGCTGCTTTCCACCTGCACGGTGAATCGCTCCGTCTACCCCGCCTCCGCCCAGCAATGAGGAATTGGCCGCATTAACGATAACGTCTGCATGGATCTTTGTGATATCTGCTTTTATCAGTTCAATGTTCATAAAATTTGCTTTTTCCCCAGTTTTCTGCTTTATTTATCCAATCAGGAAGAGTATTTTCTTGACTGCAAAGAATGCTTACTCCTCCGGCCACAGCGCAGGTTGTATCTCTGTCACCCAGTGCATCGACCGTATTCCAGAGGCATTCTTCAAAATTATACCGGTATCTTGACAACATCCAGATGACAATCGGAACGGTATCCTGAGCGGTCATTTTAACGCCGTTTCCTAATGTATTAATTACCATTTCGATGCCCGGATTTCCGTCCAAATAAAGAACTTTATTCAGCTTGCTCTTCATATCAGAATCATCCAGCTCATTCTGAATATTCCGGATAAACTCCTGCTGTACGAATTTTCTCAACCCCAGTTTTTCCTGAACTGCTAAAGCCGCTGCCAAAGCAACAGCTTTTGTTCCTTCTATGGCTTCTTTGTTGGCATGAGTTACTTCACAGGAAAGTTCTGCATTTTTTTTAAGTTGTTCTATATCATCATAAAAATAGGCTCCGATCACAGATGCTCTCATCGCTCCACCGTTTCCCATAGAGCCCTGTCCTTCAAACTTTGCATAAGAAACGTCTTTCCAGTAGTCTCCGTCTTTCACAGCCCTGAAATACTGATGCATGGAAGGCCCGTATCCCCTGTTGATGTCCAGATAATAGTTCCTGGTAAATTCTTCTGCCAGAAAGTCCTGATCAATTTCACCGAATTTTTCCAAAGATTTAAAAATGGCCACTGTCATAATTGTGTCATCGGTAAAATCCAGATCAGTCCCGGGAAGAATTCTTTGATGGATATGGCTTTTCATCAGGCTTTCCTCTCCAAAAAAGCTTTCTCCAAAGGCATCTCCTAGGGAAACTCCTGTCAGGGATTTTGAAGCGAAGAACAGCCTGTCTGTTTTCATGGTTTTAATCTCAGTTTTTTATTTAAATATTCATCTTCAAACAGCAATGGGTGCTCTTCAGGAATCATCAGGCTGTCCAGATCTCCGTTTAATACGAATGCATGCTGTTCTTTTACAAAATCTGAAATATTTTCAATGAAAAGTATATCTTCTTTGGCAAAAGAGCGGGTAAATTCATTCCTCAGGCCGATCTGTATAGCCCTTCTTTCCAGCTTCTGTCCGAAAGGGTCGTGATCCGGATCCCACTGCAGCCTTACGGAAGATTCCTTTACCTGATCCTGCCATTCTTCACGGGAAATACCTAAATTTTCATTGTAAGACGAATATACTGCATTTTCAAGGTATTTTTTAAAGGCTTCCCTCTTCAGGTGAATAGCCAGAACGTATTCCTGTCCTTCTTTGGTTCCCCATCCGTTGCGGTACATCATCCAGAGGAAATTGGGTTTTATCCAGGTCATCCGTTCCAGGCTGAAAGAGCCCCCGAAATATTGGTTCCTTACGGCAAATTCGCCTATTTCTTTACGATAGGACTGGTAAACAATGATTTTTTCATCGTCGTACTGTGCCATGATGTGATGTCCTTTACGGGGCCAGTCCTGTAATTGTTCTTTATATTTTTTTACCTTAAAATTCATTGTTCTGTTTTCAATGGTTTTGTAGTCTTCGTCCGGAAAATTATATTTTTCTTTCGGCACATTCAGGTTAAATTTCCTGATCTGGATACTTCTGAATAATTCTTCTCCTGTCAGTTTCAGGATATTTCTTCAAAAGGTTTTAATACTTCTGCTTTCTTAGTCAGCACGGCAAAGACCACTCTTTTAAATGTATTTTTATATTTTCCCTGAAAGTACTTCTTAAAAAGACCTGCGATTTCTTTGGGGTCATTTTTAAAAACACCGCATCCCCAAGCCCCTAAGATTAATACTTCATTTTCTCTGTGCAGGGCAAGGGAAAGCATTTTATCCATTCTCACCTCCATTGCCCCTAATATTTCATTCTGCTTTTCCGGTTCCTGCTTCCTGACAATACCTGCATTTACAGCGGGAGAAGTGATGAAATTACATATAACCGGTTTCTCAATCAATTCTCCTTTATCTTTTCTGAAAACGGGTACTTTAGGACTGTAGATCATCATGTCTGTATAAAAACAGGATTTCATAGCCCGGTGAACCTCGTAATAATACGGAGCCTGAAGCAGGCTTTCATGAAGTCCTGAAGTTCTTGCCAGGCTTTCTTCCTGCGCTTCTGCTCCGTTGATAAATCCACCACCGGGATTTTTTGCCGAAGCGAAATTAAGGCACATCAGCTTCTCTTGATTTTCTTCTTCTGCTAGTTGTAAAATAGCTTTCAGTGAGCTGCAGTTCCATGTCTCAAACTTAGTTTCAAAAGTAGCTTGCGGCAGCCGGGTTTCTGCCAATTCTGCAAGTTTTTCTGAAGAGAACAGAATGGTTTCACGTTTGCTGATTTCCAGCTCCTTTTCTATATCTATTCTTTCGTTGTTTTCGTTTATATAATATTTTCTGACAAGGATCTCTAAGGTATCTTTTGCCATTTCTTTATTGGTCATCGTTAGTTTTTTTATATTTAATAATAAATTCTCTACCTCATCGTTGGCAGGTTTTTTAAAGTCTTTTCCCATAAATACCCTGAGCACTTTAATTTTTCCTACAATGGCTTCATTGAATGTTTCCAGTTCTTCGGATGGAACCCATAGCTCATTATGGTTTCCGGCTCCTACATTCTGAACAGGATATTGATCTGCGGTTTCTTTAAGCACTTCAAAACCCGTTACAAAGCCAAGATAATTTCCTGCTTCATCCCTGGTATTCCACTTTTCAGCAATTTCAGAGGCATAATCTTCATCCAGCACCGGATAAAATATGGGTTGCCATTCCAATCTCGGAGGGAATTTTTTATACCCGCTTTCCATGATCAGGATCATTTCTTTTTCTCCTACAGGCCTGTAAAGTGTTGTTGTTTTCATTGCTTTTATTTTTTATCCGAAGTCGTAAACGTATACTCCGAGATTGTTTTTCAATAATGTTTTTTCAATAAGAGGTTCTATTTTTTCCCATTTTCCTCCGGCCAGTCCACATCCTATTCTCGGCATGTGGATTGTGGCATTGATCTGTAGAGCTGCTTCTGCCAGCTTTTCCAGGCATTTTTCCACGGCATCATATCGTATGGGTGGAATTCCCCCTGAACTGGTGATAATTTTGTGCTGCGCAATCATATTGCTTATCCAGATTCCATCTTCAACCTTTACCAGCTGGATTTCTCCAAGATAAAAATCTTCTCCTTTTTTAAACCATTGTCTGTATTCATTTTCCGGCTCTTTCCATTTTTTGGAAATGGCTGTTACAAAACCTTTTCCCCAGCCTCCTATATCGTTGCAGATATGGGCAATTATTTTGTTCCCTTCAGTTTCCGGAGCTGTAGCGTCACCTTGCATATACTGTATTTTCATGGCTATTCTATTTTTATTTTACCTGAATTCAGGCATTTTTCAATATTTTTCAAGGTACCGCTTTTTCTCTTTGGATCTGAATTAAAATCTACACCGAGAAAATGAGTGCACTGTGAGACACCGTAATCATCCCGTTCAGCATCTGAATGGAAACCACCGGAAAAAGTCCAGCCTGCAGCTTTAGTTTTAAAGGTGTTGATCTTATATCTTGGTTTCATCCCGATATGAAGAATGGTTACTTTTTCGGTTTTATCCTTCAGGTATTCCATCATTAGGGTATCTGTTCCTGAAAAATCACCTATAATAAACTCACAATCATCAAAGTCTATATTTTTTAGCGGAGTAACATATAATTCATGGAATTTCTCCCAAGACAGGTTTCCGTTACCAAATACATATATTTTTTTCATCATTATCTGTGTTTTTTATTATTTCAGTTGTTTAAAATCTTTTGAATACGGAGAATATGATCCGTATATTGTTTCAAATTCAGTATTCAGGTTTCCGTATTTAAATGCTTCCTCTGTCTGATCCAGGCAGGTAACCACAAGGTTCTTGCGGGTTCCGGAAATATAAGCTCCATCCAGCAGCAGTGCATAATTCAGAAGATCATAATCCAGATCACCGTAACGGAGTTCTTTCTGATATTCATTGAAAACACAGGTTTCCTCTTCATTATTTTTTAAAATCAGTTCTCTCTCATTGCTCATCCAGCCGTTTCCGTGGCGAGTGGAATAGCTTCTGGTCACATAATACATTTCTATATCTTCAATTTTAAGTCTTCTGCAAATCTCATATGCATTTTTCGAAGTGGTATGTGCGTAAGTCACATTGGGAAATACGCCGTGATCCATATCCAGCAGAATTCCCTGGCTTCCTTCAAAAATAAGGTTATCAAAAGATTCCAGATAGCTGTAATCAATGATTTTCCATTCGATCTGATCTACTGCATTCAGAAAAATATCCAGCTCTTCCCGGATCTGGTCCTGATCCATAAATCCATAGAAATAAGCAATTCCTTTCAGCTTTTCAATCAGCATTTTCCGTGGCGCCACAAGATCGGCAGCAAATAGTTTATAGGGGCTTTCATGCCTTTTCATTGTTGCTCCGATTCCTTTTCCGCAGGTTCCGTGTTCCAGATTTCTCGCATTGGTCCTGTTCTGCAAGACATCAAAAGGTGTTGTTACTTTTGCCTGAGGATGAATATACAGTTCTGTATTTCCGTTCTTCTCTTTCAATTCTTCTCTTTCATTCAGCATAAATTCCGGATGAATGGTGCAGTGTTCAGAAAAATAAGAGGGTAATCCTCTAAGCGCACCGCTCGCAAAACTGGAATGCACATGCTTTTCATTACCGATCATCACGGTATGTGCGGCCTGCTGTCCTCCTGAAAACCTTATGACAATGGAATCCGGGTTCCGGCTTGCCAGAAAATCTGTGGTGATTCCCTTTCCTTCGTCACCAAAACCCAGTCCTATTACTATTTGTGCCTTTTTCATGGTTTAAAACATTTGAATATTGTCCAGTCCGCCTGCAATTCCGGTTCCGGAAGCCGTGTTTTTAAAATGATCACATACAATTCCTTTGATAACATCCGGAATTTCGGTATGATCAGTTATGGATAGACAGTTTTTCCCAAGCAGCTCTTTCCAGCCTTTATCTGCTGTTAATGCCTGGCCTGAATGCAGAACACTGATGTGGTAAACTTCATATCTTTTCTGGGCTTCTTTCAACAGCTCTGTATGTGTATAAGTCTGCTGTCCTGTTCCCATAATTTCTCTTATCGCTGAAGCGGGAAGTACTTTAAGGCATGGCTCATCTCCTATTGTAAACAGCAATCCTTTCTGATTTCTTTTCTCGAAGGCATCTGTTCTGGTATGAAAAGCAGCAAAATACCATGCCAGAAGATAACTTTCTCCTCCATTTCCTCCGCCTCCGGATTCAATATAGGTGCGGGTAAGCCACATATCCAGCTCATCATCACCGGATTCAAACTGTCCTACCTGCAACGGGTAGCTGTCACATTCATGATCACCAATTCCCAAAAACAGGAGTGCGGGATCGGGAACGCCGCCCTGCATAATTCCTCCCATCAGTTTAGGGAGCCCATCTTTGATCAGTTCATGGGGAATATATCCCATACTTCCTGTTACATCCAGTCCTAAAATAATAGGAACGGAATTCGGGTTAGCTTCAGAATCCCGGGATTCCCTGAAAGAAATTCCTTTCGGATTCATAGATTCGTGTGCCATTCTTTTAGCATTCTGGGTGAAAATTTCACCGGCTGATTTTGATCCGTACCCAGCTTTTCTGGCTTTCTCGAAACGGGCATGCAGATCGTATTTTGTACCTCCCATAATTAAATTGTTTTTCCGAATAAATATTCAAATCTCTTTTTGGTTACTTCCAGCTGAATATTTAAGTTCCTGATGATTAATGATAATTCTATGTCTTTCTGAACAAATTCTTCGGGATGAAAATCCGCGAAGGTTAAGCTGTTCCTGTCCAGAGGGCTGATATCGATAAGACCTTCCTGCTCACGTTCCAGTCTTTTTATCCTGAGTTCAATATCCTCCACTGTTCTTCTGTAGATTAATTCTGAATCTTCTCCGATTGTGTGTGCACGGTCTTTTCTGATCTGGTCATTGTTCCTCTGTAGTGATTCAATGAACCTTGATTTCAATTCGTTTTCCATATTGGCTGCATTTGAGTTTTTTGTGTTGTTTTAACGCTAATTAAAAACGACATAGTTTTTCCTTTCTGCACAGAGCATTTTTAAATGTTGGTATACATTATATCGGTTCTCAATACGTATTTTGTTCCGCTGATCAGGATTTTTCCTTCATGTCTTAACGGATGATAGAAAACCAATGCTGATCCTTTCTTTGGTGCTACCGTAAATAAGCATTCAAATTCGGTTTCTCCTCCTTCAAAATCATCATTCAGATAGATCAGGAAGGTATAGAAACTTTTTTCATTTTCGTTACGGATATAGCTTCCGTCATGATGCATCTTAAATCGTTGTCCCGGAGTATATTTATAAACCCTGAACATTTCATTAAAATCGTGAATTTTATAATTTTCATGAACTTCAGGAAGAAAATCATATGCTCTGGTAAATAGCTTTTCTGCCAGATCACGGTCAAAGATCATCAGCCTGTCATTATTTCTTACCCCTTTACTCATCAGCTGCTTTCCGAACATGGTGATTTTGGCTTCTTCAAAAACTTTTTCTTCAGAATTATCAATACATTCGTCACATTCTGCATCTGTAAGGAAATTTTCTATCAAAAAAATCTGTGGATGTAATTCTGTTTTTTTCATAATCAATATTCTGCGTTTGGTGATTGTGTTTTTACCTTCTTAATTCATCCCTGACTTCCATTAATGCAAAACCTAAAAGATTTTCTCCGTTCCACAAAGATGGATCCAGCGCTCTTGAATCTGATTCCAGCATTCCGATTCCCCAGATGTTATCATATGGGCTGGCTTCTACAAGAATTTTGTCCCCGGTAGATAAAAGAAATGCTTTTAACTTTGGGTTTTGAGAAAATTTTAAAAAGTTTCCTTTTTTCACAATTTCATATTTATATTCATCCCAAAGTTTCGGATCAAAGTTTTTCACTTTTCTGCCCAAAGACTTTACTTCATTCGGGTTTTTGGACAGCAGAATTTTTTCCAATATTTTCCTGTCATTAAATAATCTTGCTTTTCCGGCCATCATATAATGTTCTGCCGTGTGATATTCTATTCCTTCTTCTTTAAAAGAGGCAGGAAACCACTGACTGAAACATGATTTGGTAATTTCCTCTTTTACTGTATGTCCCCAGAAAAATAAAAACTGTAATGCTTCATTTTTCTGAAATTTTTCTATAATATGCTGTAAGGTGTAATTCATTATTGCGTTATTTTTACACAAATTTAAAGGATAATTATTCTAGCTTCCAAATTTATTTGTGTTTATTTTACGCTAAATAATTTAAACAACTGATTATCAATGAATAAATTTTTAATAAAATATGAGAAGGATTGGGAATGGTTTTAACTGAAATGGGATATACCGATTATTTGATCATGAAATTTCAAGGCAGAATAATACCTTCCTCTATCGAATAAGGAGGTCTTTTGATCAGAATGCATGTTTGGTTATAGATCTGAATGTATCTTGTATAACAAATTAAAATACGGTGTCAATTAACTATAATATATATCATAGCTTCGGTTAGAAAAACTCCTGTTATTGAATAGAGCTAGATATAAATTGAAATAAAGAATTATTTGATCTCAAAATAAAACCCTTCTTTTTCAAGTTCTTCATATTTTTCCTGGTTAAAAGTAAAGAGCTTGCCAGGCCTGCCGCTGCCTTCTTTTTTAACGTTATTGGTTTCGTTGAGAAGTCCGTAACTCATGATCTTTTTGCGGAAATTACGGCGGTCTATTTCCTGTCCTATAATTGTTTTATAAAGGTTTTCAAGGTCTGAAAAAGGGAATTCTTCATTGAGAAGATTAAAACCTATAGGCTGATAACGAATTTTGGTGCGCAATCTTTGCAGCGCGGTATCAATAATGGTTTTATGATCAAATGCCAGAGACGGAAGTTTATTGACACTGAACCACTGTGCGTCTTCAGCATCAGAATCGGCAAATAATTCATGATAGGAAGGGTTCACAAGACCTAAATAAGCTACAGAAACAACCCTGTTTCTAGGATCACGCCCTACTTTTCCAAAAGTATAGAGCTGCTCCAGAAAATCAGGTTTTATACCTGCTTCCTCGTATAATTCTCGCTTTACTGCGGTATCTACATCCTCATCATCCAGAACAAGCCCTCCCGGAAGTGCCCAGCCTCCTTTAAAAGGCTCAATATTTCTCTTTATTAAAAGGATCTGAAGATCTTTTTTATCAAAATACCCGAAAATAACGGCATCCACAGCCACTTTTATATCCTGTAATTTTTTTGGAGATTCCATTGATTAATTTGCGTTACGATTACACAAAGGTACAATTAATAATAACATAAGAAAAAAAATTTACGGAATAATAAAAAGA
Source organism: Chryseobacterium indologenes (assembly GCF_001295265.1). GTDB lineage: Bacteria > Bacteroidota > Bacteroidia > Flavobacteriales > Weeksellaceae > Chryseobacterium > Chryseobacterium indologenes_A. The sequence continues at coordinate 113,492 of NZ_LJOD01000009.1, forward strand.
CCTACCTTTATGTTATTAATATAAACCACTTAAAATTAATTAATTATGAAAAATTTGCTATTCGCCTTATGGGCTGTATTTTTATTTACTGCCTGTGAAAAAGGTAAAACTACCACTGATAAAGGATCTGATAAAAAGGATTCTGCTGTAACAGCATGGAAGCCTGTAGATTCTGCTGCCGCCACTAAAGCCTGGATGGAATTTGCCACTCCTGGTGAACTTCATAAGATGCTGGCTAAATTTGACGGAAACTGGACCGGTACCACCACTACATGGATGGAGGAAGGTGCCAAGCCTATAACCAGCCAGTCTGAATGTACTAATAAAATGATTTTTGACGGACGCTATCAATACAGCACCTATAAAGGTGATTTTATGGGAATGCCATTCGAAGGAATGAGCATTATGGGCTATGACAATGCCAAGAAAAAATTTGTCAGTACCTGGATCGATAATATGGGAACAGGAATGATGCATGCTGAAGGTGACTGGAACGCTGCCAAAAAATCCATTGAATTTAAAGGAAAAATGACAGATCCCAGCCGTCCGGAAAAAGACTGTGACGTAAGAGAGGTCTATACATTTACCGATGACAACAATCACACCCTGGAAATGTATGGTCCCGACTGGAAAACCGGCAAGGAAATGAAAACAATGGAAATTAAATTCACCCGCAAAAAATAAAATACAGGAAAAACACCTTCTCGGAAACAGTGATTTTACTTGCTGATTTATATAATGTTATGACGAACTTTGGTATAGATAAAACCGAAACACCAAAATAATTTATACCATCATGAAAACCTTATTAACAGCCTTAATAGTAATTATTATTATCATAGGCGGAGTATTAATCATTGTTGTAGGGAAAAAACCGTTCCCCGAACCGGAGTGTATTGTATGCGGGATCAATCTTATAAGAACACTGGGCATTGCCGAAATTATTCTCGGAATTGGTGCTTTGGTAATACAGTCTAATATGATTGAAAAGCAGAGAAACTGATGAAAATAAAAGACCGGTAAAGAAATTACCGGTCTTTTTTATGATTAGTCGTTGAGTTTTAAAACTGCCATGAATGCAGATTGTGGTACTTCTACCCTTCCGATCTGCTTCATTTTCTTTTTACCTTCTTTCTGCTTTTCCAGAAGTTTACGTTTTCTGGAAATATCTCCTCCGTAACATTTTGCGGTAACGTCCTTTCTTAAAGCTTTGATTGTTTCTCTCGCAATAACTTTTGTTCCAAGCGCTGCCTGTACAGCGATATCAAACTGTTGTCTAGGAATCAGCTCACGAAGCTTTTCGCACATCTTTTTACCGATGGTGTAAGCATTACTGTCGTGAATCAGTGAAGAAAGGGCATCTACCATATCTCCGTTGATCAGGATATCCATTTTTACCAGCTTGGATGCTCTGAATCCGATTGGGTGATAATCGAACGAGGCATATCCTTTGGAAATTGATTTCAGTCTGTCATAGAAGTCGAAAACAACTTCTGCCAAAGGCATATTAAAGATAAGCTCTACTCTTTCTGAGGTAAGGTAGCTCTGATTGACGATTTCTCCTCTTTTTTCGATACAAAGTGTCATTACCGGTCCTACGAAATCAGATTTGGTAATGATTGAAGCTTTGATGAACGGCTCTTCTACTCTGTCCATGATTGAAGGATCCATCATTTCTGAAGGGTTGTTAATCAGGATCGGCACTTCAGGTTCTTTTTTGGAATATCCGAAATAAGAAACGTTGGGTACTGTAGTAATTACGTTCATATTAAATTCTCTGTCCAGACGCTCCTGTACGATCTCCATGTGAAGCATTCCCAGGAATCCGCAACGGAAACCAAAACCAAGTGCTGCTGAACTTTCCGGTTCAAATACAAGGGAAGCATCATTCAGCCTCAATTTTTCCAAAGAGAATCTAAGCTCTTCAAAATCTTCAGAATCAATAGGATAAATACCGGCAAAAACCATTGGCTTTACTTCCTCAAAACCTTCAATGGGTGCATCTGCGGAGTTTTCAAAAGAAGTAATGGTATCTCCCACTTTTACTTCTCTGGCATCTTTAATACCGGAAATAATGTATCCTACATCTCCTGTTAAAATTTCTTTTTTAGGAGCCTGCTTCAGTTTCAATGTTCCTACTTCATCAGCTTCATAGGTTTTTCCTGTTGCCATGAATTTTACCTTCTCTCCTTTTTTGATCTTTCCGTTTACAATTTTGAAGTAAGCTTCAATTCCTCTGAACGGATTATAAACTGAGTCAAAAATAAGCGCCTGAAGGGGTGCCTCCGGATCTCCTACCGGGGCAGGAATTCTTTCTACAATCTGCTCTAAAAGGTGATGAACACCTTCTCCTGTTTTTCCTGAAACTCTTAATACATCCTCATATTCGCACCCGATAAGATTCATGATTTCATCTGTAACTTCTTCAGGGTTGGCAGAAGGAAGGTCAATTTTATTAAGAATCGGAATAATGGTAAGATCATTTTCCAATGCAAGATAAAGGTTACTGATTGTTTGCGCCTGAATACTCTGTGCCGCATCTACAATCAGAAGGGCTCCTTCACAGGCCGCAATTGAGCGGGAAACTTCATATGAGAAATCTACGTGTCCCGGGGTATCAATCAGGTTTAAAATATATTTTTCGCCTTTATATTCATAATCCATCTGGATCGCGTGGGACTTAATGGTGATCCCCCTTTCTTTCTCCAGATCCATATCATCCAGGGTCTGAGACTGCAGTTCTCTTTGGGTAACTGTGTTGGTATACTCCAAAAGACGGTCAGCCAAAGTACTTTTACCGTGGTCAATATGGGCGATTATGCAAAAATTTCGTATGTTTTTCATTTAAGAACTTTGTAATTTGCAAAGATAAAAAAAAGCGAGAGATTTTATCTCTCTTATATTCATTGTATTAAATTATTTAGTTTTTCTTTAAAAATACAGGCATCATGAAAATTAAACGGCTCTCACAAATAGTCTTGTAAGAGCCGTCCAACATTAAAAAAATAAACTATTATGGGTTTTGTTTAGACTTCACATTCCCATGGATGTGAGGTTTTCTTTCATTCATTTTATCTCTCATCATTCCTTCAGACTGAAAAAGTTTCAGTACTTTCTGACAAGGAATTACCAGCTGCATTTTATCAGCATACTTCTTTCTGTTATCCAGCAGCTTCTGCCCTACTTCAAAACTCTGCTGAAGCTTGGCTTTTGCTTCTTCATCCGATAAGGTTTCCGGATTGAAGTTGGGATCAAACTGGCTTTTGATCTGCTTCTGATTTTCAAGATATTCATTGTAAAGCTGTGTAAATTCAGCTTTATCATCGGCATCAATATTCAGATTATCCATGACCATATTGTTCCTGAACTTCGTAAGAAGTGCTTTTCTTTCTTCGGGAGAAAGACTATTGATTACCTCTTTTCTTTGTTTAGGGTCCATTTTTTTCCAGTCATAGTCTGCACTCTGGGCATTCAGACCAAAACCATAAATAATAAAAAGCGTAAATAATATCTTTTTCATTTTTCTTATTAATTATACAGATCCAAATAAACGTCCTGGGTTGAATTGCTTGCCAGTTCTGCTATTTCAGAATTGGAGAACGAATCCAGATACTCATTCATTTGAGTTTCTTCTTTCTTTGATGCAGCTTTTACTGGCTGCGCAGTTTCTTTTGCAGTTCCGTTATCTTTAAACGAAGAGCTATTTCCATTTACCTGATTTGCAACTGTTTGATTATTATTTTCAACAGAAGTTAAATCAGATTTCAGCGTTTCATAAGCCAGTTCTCCTTCCGTTTTAGGTTCCTGCTTATCTGCAGCATAAGCTGTCTTCGGCTGGAATGAGGGATCATTATCAGAGTTAAAAACATAGGTAACTCCGAATATTAAAGCAATGGAAGCCGCCGCCGCATACATCCAGTTCAGTTTGAAAACAGGTACTTTTCTTTCTGTCTTCACTTCGCTCATTACCCGTTCCTGGATATTTTCAAATAGCTTATCCGGAACTTTGTAAATGTTTTTGCGTTCTAGTTTTTCTATGTCAAACTCTTTCATCTTTGTTGTTCAAAAATTATCTCTCGTAATTTTCTTTAATATACTCTTCTATCTTTTGTTTGGCATAATGATAATTTGTTTTGAGGGTCCCTACAGACATATCTACAATTTTAGATATTTCCTCATAGGGAAGATCATCATAATACCGCATCATAAATACCAGTTTCTGCTTTTCGGGCAGGCTTTGTATAGCATTCTGAAGCAGGATCTGTATTTCTTCTGCATCACCTTCCGTATTATCAGCAACCAGATTCTGCATATGATACTCTGCATCTTCATCAGTTTTCTGCATTTTCTTCATCTTATTAACCTGCTGTAATGCTTCATTGGTAGCAATCCTGTAAAGCCAGGTATACAGCTGGCTGTCATTTTTAAACTGGTGAAAATTCTGATAGGCTTTAATAAAAGTCTCCTGCAATGTATCCTGAGCAAGATCACCATCTACAATAATTCTTCTGATGTGCCAGTACAACCTGCTCTGATAAGCATCCATCAAGGCACGGACGCCTTTATCCTGGGTCCGTGGGTTTTGCATCAACGAAATAATTTCCGCGTCCTTGATCTTCATAAGATGCTTTCACTGTTTTGGATTACAAAAATAACCGAAAGTTAAATTACTTATTCAATTTTTAGTCCAAATATTGTAAATAATATGAGCAGGTTATGCCAAACCCCTTACTCTACAGAATCTTTTCATAAATATTAAAATTTCCTTACTGCCTGTTCAGGCTTTTTTTCTGAACTCATCGTAAAATCTTATCTTTGTTAGATGCAAACAGTAATTATAGGTTCAGGAAATGTGGCCTATCATATAGCCAAAGCCTTAACGTTAAAAGGAGTTTCGCCAGCACAGATTTTTGGAAGAAATGAAGCAGAGCTGAAAAATATTTCTGAAGAGCTCCATATTCCTTATTCCACAGAACATCTGGAAGATGCTGATCTGTATCTTATCTGCGTCAGTGATAATGCTGTTGAAAGTGTTTCTAAAATGATCATGAAGAAAGACGCTCTTGTAGCCCATACTTCCGGATCGCTTCCCAAAGAAATACTGGCCGGAGAATACAGAAAATCAAGCTTTTACCCTCTACAGACTTTTTCAAAATCAAAAGAACTGGAATATGAAAAAATCCCTTTTTTCATTGAAGCTGAAAATGAAAGCGATAAGAATATTTTGTTTGAATTAGCATCCAGGATTTCTGAAAATGTGATGGAAAGCGATCATGAAAAGAGAAAATACATTCATCTTACCGCAGTTTTTGCCTGTAATTTTGTAAATCATCTGTTCTCAAGAGCAAAAGAAATATCTGATTCACAGGAAATCCCGTTTGATTATTTTCTGCCGCTTATTGATGAAACGGTTCAGAAGATCCATGAAATTGAGCCTAAAAAAGCCCAGACCGGACCTGCCGTAAGAAATGACCTGAGGGTTCTGGCACTGCATGAAAAGCTGCTAAAAGATGAAAGTCTTGAAATTTATAAAACAATGAATCACTCAATTCAAAAAATGTATGAGTTATAAAGAGAAATTAAAAGATATTAAAGCCTTTGTATTTGATGTAGACGGTGTTTTTACAGATGGAAGCGTCTATCTTCTTCCCGGAGGAAATATGTGCAGGGTAATGAACGTCTTAGATGGATATGCTGTAGTTAAAGCTTTAAAAAACAATTATTTAATAGGAGTAATTACCGGCGGAAATGATGAAATGGTAAAACACAGAATCAATTATCTCGGCATTGAAGATTACTATCCAAAATCACACAATAAAATGGCTGATTTTGAGAATTTTAAAGCAAAGCACAACCTCAGAAACGAGGAAATCCTTACTATGGGTGATGACCTTCCGGATATTCATATCATGGAAAACTCTGCTATTGCTGCCTGTCCGGAAAATGCGGTTCCTGAAGTAAAAGGAATCTCCCATTATATTTCTCCCAAAAAAGGAGGGAGCGGAGCAGTACGTGATGTGATTGAACAGGTGATGAAAGTTCAGGGCAACTGGCATGATGATAATACTCAATCTGTATAAACCCGGCTTATGAAAATACTTTTAGCGTCCCAGTCTCCTAGGAGAAAAGAACTACTTTCCGGATTAGGGCTTGATTTTGAGGTCGTAAAAATAGATTGTGAAGAAATTCTTCCGGAAACCATCAGTGTTGAAGAGGCGGCCGCTTATTTATCAGAATTAAAGGCCAATGCATTTCAAGGCCAGACTGAGGATGAAATTCTGCTGACCGCAGATACGGTAGTGGCCATTAACGGACAGATCCTTGGAAAGCCTAAAGATGAAGATGATGCCCGGAAAATGCTAAGATATCTTTCCGGAAAAACACATCAGGTTTTTACAGGAATTACCCTTAAAAAAGCAGATAAAACAATTACAGAAACGGATGTTGCCGATGTGGAACTGGACGAATTAACAGATGATGAAATAGAGTATTATATTCAGAAATACAAACCATTTGATAAAGCAGGAAGCTATGGAATTCAGGAATGGCTGGGAATGGCCAGGATTAAAAAGATCACCGGAAGCTTTTACACCATTATGGGACTTCCTACCCATTTGGTTTACAAAATTTTGAAAGAAATATAAATATTATTCATTATAAAATTTTATTATTTTTACAAAATCATCAAACTGCTGATAATAAAAAACGCATTAGCGAGTTATAATTGAATAATGAAAAAGAATATTTTATTCCTTTTAGTGATGTGCATCGTTGCTTCCTGTGCTACCAAAACCAAAAAGCCGGAACAGCGCTCTAAACTCCTGAAAGGGTTTTCCACATATTACAACACTCTTTTTAATGCAAAAGATGCATTGAACAGTGAGTTTACAAGCAGAGACAAGGGACATAAGGATAACTTCTATGCTCCCTATATTCCTATTCTTACCTATGAGGATCAGCCTTTGGGAAGTGATCTGGGACAGAGTACCGCCTTTGCAGAAAATTCAATGAAAATGGCACAGGTAAACACTCCTTCACCTATGGACGGCAGGGGAGCTTCACCTTCCGGAATACCTCCGGGAATGCCTGGAAATCCCGGGGAGCCAGGTTCCTCTGATATGCCTCAGAAAGGGGCTACCACATTGGAGATTGCAGAAGCCAAAGCATTGAAAGCGATTAATAAATATTCTGTTATCAGAAACGGTGAAGAGAAAAATAAGCAGATTTTTGATGCTTATATGATCCTCGTACAATCCAGAATTTATCAAAATAAGTCTCTGGAAGCACTGGACGCCTTAAATTATGTTTTTACTCATATGAAGGAAGATAAAAGGCTTCCTCTGGCGAGGATTTATCAAGGTGTTGCTTATGCAAAGATCAAGGATTATCATAAAGCTCATGAAGCTTTTGCCAAGCTGAAAGGGGAGGATATCAATAAAAGCTATGCAAAACTGCTGAGCATTTATTATTCCGAATCTCTTCTGGATGCAGGAAAAAAAGAAGAAGCGGCAAAAGAGCTCGACAATGCTTTTGAACTGAATTCCGACCGGAAGCTGAAAAGCAGAATCGCTTACCTGAGAGGACAGGTTCTTGAAAACCTGGGACAGAATGAAAAGGCCAGAGAAAGTTATACAGCAGCTTATAAATATTCCAATGATTTTGAGTTTGAAGTGAAATCTCAGATCGCTATTGCCAAAACATTTAACGGAAAAGGAGATTATAACGGGGCTAAAAATTACCTTGAAGGCATCAGTAAAAAAGGAACTTATGGCTCAAGGAAGAATGAATTTTACTATGCTTTAGGTTTAATGGCCAATAAAGCAGGAAAAAAAGATGAAGCCCAGCAGTTTTTTAAGAAATCACTGCATGAAAAGGTTTCTGACCCACAGGTACGCGGGCTTACCTATTATGAAATAGGGAAGAGCTACCTTGAAAAAAATGATTATATCGGAGCCGGGATCTATTATGATTCTGCTTTGGTTGCCATGACTTATGAGCCGTCTAAAATCCTTTTAAAGGATCAGTCTGCTTACATTAAAAAGATCTCCAAGAATTACTATCTGATCAAAAAGAATGACAGTATTCTCTCTTTAGCCAGGATGAGCGAAACTCAAAAAACAGATTTTTTCGGCAAATATATTGCAAAGCTGAAGGCTAAGGAAGAAAAAGAGGAGCAGGAGAGGAGACGTGCAGAAAGGAATAAAGGTTTTGATTCGGGAGATTACAGCGCCAACTCTATTTTTGCCAACAGCTCCAATGCTTTTGAAGATTTCGGGGTTACAACAAAAGGTTTTTATTTCAGCAATACAGGAACAATAAGTAAAGGAACCTCTTCATTTAAACAGATCTGGGGAGACCGTGCTCTTGCTGATAACTGGCGTTATTCTAAAAAAATGGCTTCTATTGAGGACATGAAAAACGAGGCGCTGGGAGTAGCCGCAGCACCCAACCCTAGACGTTTTGAACCAGCCTATTATATTGAACAGATCCCTACAGATCAGGGTAAGCTGGACCAGCTGAAAAAAGACAGGGACACTGCATCATTAGGATTGGGTATTATGTACCAGAATTATTTTACCAATACGCCTCTGGCCACAAAAACACTGTATGATCTTGTAGATGTAAAACCGGAAGAAAAAGTAATGCTTCAGGCTCTGTACGAAATATTTGCCATGAATTATGAAAAGAATCCGCAGGCTTCTGAAAGGGCCAAACAGATTCTTCTGACAGATTACCCTTATACCTCTTATGCTGAGTTTGCCAGAAATCCGAAAAACAGCTCATTCGTAAAATCTTCTGAAGATGTTGAAAATGAATACAAAAGAGCCTATGCACTTTATGAATCGGAGAAATTTACGGAAAGCCGGGACGTGATTGATCAGACCATTCAGAAGTTTCCTAAAGATGCCCTGGTCCCTAAGTTTTATCTGCTCAACGCTTTCAACGCCGGAAAAACCAGTGGTAAGGAAGTAATGATTCTCCAGCTGGAACAGATTGCACTGAATTATTCCAAAACTCCTGAAGGTATTAAAGCCAAGGAAATGCTGAATTATCTGAAAAGTGAGCTGAGCTTCCAGGCTACCGATAATAAAGGGAATGCTGTTCCCCAGCAGCCAATGGGAATGCCTGCACAGCCTGACCAGATCCAGAATAACGGAAATCAGCCTCAGAATCCTGCGGGAAAAAAGTTAAACGGAGTTCAGCCGCTTAATGATCTTCAGACCAGACCTATGAAAAATAAAGTTACTCCTGATTCAAGACCACAGGAAATACAGGCTACGGAAAATCTGCCTGTAAAGCCTAAAAAATAAAAAAAGCGAAGAATTATTCTTCGCTTTTCTTTTTCTTTACTCCATGAAAATCTTTTAAATAAAAGGGTTCGAAGTAAGCAATATCTTCCAGCTCTTTTTCACGGAGCCTTTCCAGAGTTTTCCTGATAAGGTATTGTGCAGAAGGGTAGATGTCTTCTCTGAACTCAGCACCCGGCAGATTCAGGATTTCCTGCGCTTTTTTAGCACCATCACCCACAAAAATTACTTTTTTATTCCGGAATTCTTCAAAAGAATTTTCATCCAGAATCTTAGCTTCGGTTCCAGAGATTTCTTTACCCGTATTACCGTCATAAACGGCTGTATAAACCTCCATTCTTCTTGCATCGATCAATGGTACTATAAATTCATAATTACTATCTAAAAAAGGCTCTATCATGCTTTCCAGGGAATTCACTGCTACCAAAGGAACTTTAAGACCATAGCAGAATCCTTTTGCAGAAGCTGCTCCGATTCTTAATCCGGTATAAGACCCGGGGCCTTTTCCTAAAGAAACGGCTTCAATGTCTTTCATAGAAATACCCGCCCCTTCAAGTGCCCATTCTACAAATGTATGAAGGCTTTCGGACTGTTTATAGTTTTCAGATACTTCTTCACAAAGGCATAGCAGCTTTTCATCATCTGAAATGGCCACGGAACAGTTTTTGGAAGAGGTTTCGAGATATAGAACTTTCATAGGATCATGTACAATTTAGAGTAAAGCAATCATCTGTTGTCAGAATGCTGTACTATTTTTATGCAAATTTAAATCTTTATTTGATACTATTTTCTGTAAATCGTTCTCGGTTCAGCCTGGGCGCTCGGATAAATCGTCATATCGGAAACCGAAACATGTTTGGGAGCATTCACACAATAAGCAATGGCATCAGCAATGTCTTCTGCTTTCAGTGCTTCATATCCGGCGTATACCGCAGCCGATTTTTCATGGTCTCCTTTAAACCTTACCATAGAGAAATCTGTTTCCACAGCACCGGGCTGGATATTGGTCACTTTAATACCAAATTCCGTCAGTTCAAGGCGCATTCCTTCAGAGATGACATCGACTGCTTTTTTCGTGGCACAATACACCACTCCGTTGATGTAGGTCTGTCTTGCCGCTACTGAACTAATGTTTACAATATGGCCTGAATTTCTTTCTTTCATGGAAGGAATGATCATCTTGGAAACATATAAAAGTCCTTTTACGTTTCCATCGATCATAGAATCCCAATCCTCTGTATTTCCGGCAGAAAGGGGATCAAGACCATGGGCATTTCCTGCATTATTAATGAGTACATCAATGTTTTTCCATTCTTCAGGAAGGGAACTTATAGCAGCTTCAACTTCTTCAAGACTCCTTACATCAAACCTTAAACTAAATATTTCGGTAAATACAGATAATTCTGTTTTCAATTCTTCCAGAACTTCTGTCCTTCTTCCGCAGATAATAATTCTGTTTCCCTGTTTTGCAAAAAGCTCTGCTGTTGATCTTCCTATTCCGGATGTAGCTCCGGTGATGAATATTGTTTTCATATTTTTTACTAAAGCAATGAAACAGAGGTATCAGTAATTGCATTTACCCCTTCGTACATTGCCATATTTTAGATTGTTACTTTTTCAATTAATTTGCATCCAATGCCTGAAAAGCATCGGCTATATGTTCAACCATTAAGTTTTTATTTTCATCGGGAAGTACCGAAATGATGTCAAATCTTACTTCATTATACCTATTGAATTCTTCCAGATAATGATTGGCCGCGGACACGACAGATTTAATTTTTGCTTTGGTAACCGCTTCCTGGGGCAGCATAAAAGCATCGGTGGATCGTGCTTTTACTTCAACAATGACGATAAGATTCTCTTTTTCTGCAATAATGTCAATTTCAGCTTTCTGAAAACGGAAATTCCGGACAAGAATTTTATACCCGTTTTTTAAAAGATATTCCGCAGCTAAATCTTCCGCCTTTTTCCCAAAATCATTGTGATCTGCCATTATTCAAAAGATAGTTTATGATTCTTTGATAGTCTTACTTCTCTTTTCTGACAATCCCATGAAAATTGCTGGGTAAAGATTTGGAATTCGGATTTGTTCTGGGCAGAATAAACAGAATCATTCCAATTACCCGGGTTGATATGAACCAGTTTATGTACCGTGAAGCCCAATTTATTTTCAAGCTTATAGGTTTTATAATCCGTATGATCAAATTTATCCCTGTTCCAAACTGTTCCTCTGTCGCGGTATTGGTATAAAGTATAGCTGTCATCACAGGGACATTTCTCTTTCCGTTCAAGTTTGAGGCTCCTGTGGAAAAAGATGAAATAGGTTCCTATGCTCATCAAAAAAATGATATACAGAAAGCCTTTTATTCTATTTGGGGTAATTCTATTTTCTTCAGATTTCATGGCGAAAGTAAATCATTTTTTTATTGAATCTTAGCCACATCATTATTGTTTCCAACTGCTCCTGTAATTGACGGGATAATTTGTCTTTTACCCTCGTAAACCTTCTCTGCTGAATTCTTTCTTCATCATTATCCGGAAAATAACCGGGATCAAAGTACCAGAAAAACTCAAGTTTTGTCTTTTCGGAAACAGACAGATTCTTAGATATAAATTCTCCCATAAAGCCTGGTGAATAACTATATTTAAGAATGAAATTATCCATTTTTAAAACTCAATCTTTACTTTGTCAGCCACTTTTACTTTAGCATTTCCGCCTATTAAAAGAGGTCTGTTATCCTTTATGTGTCCGTTTGGAAAGCCGAAAACTACAGGAAATTTATATTTTGAAATTCTTTCCCAGATCAGGTTATAGGCAAAACGGTCAAAGCTTTCCTCATAATCTTTATTATCTTTTTCATCTCCCATATTGGTCATTCCGCCTATGATCAAACCTTTTATTTTTTTGAAAACTCCGGCGAGCTCCAGGCTCATGATCATCCTGTCGAGTGCATAAAAATTTTCTCCAATGTCTTCAATAAACAGGATCTTATCTTTAAAATCGAAAGAATAAGGAGTTCCCAGAAGGGCATAAATAAGGGCTAAATTACCTCCTGTCAATTCTCCTTCCATATTCCCCGGCTTATTCAATTGATGAGATTTTAAGGCGTATTTAAGCTTTTTCCCTCTTAATACATCAAATATGAGATTATAGCTTTCATCTGTTACTCCGAAACTTGATGTTTTAATGGTCTGGCCGTGAATGGAAGCAAAGCCTTTTTTCAACAGAAAACTCTGAATAACGGTATTATCTGAATAACCGATATACCATTTCGGATTTTTCCTGAAGTTTTTCAGATTAAGGTGCTGTACAAGATGCTGGCATCCGTATCCTCCTCTTGAAGCCCACACGGCACTTATTTCTTTATCATTTAAAGCCCAGTTGATATCTTTTATTCTTTCTTTTTCTGTTCCGGCGTAGTTGTATCCGTTTGAAAATTTGGTATACAAATGCTCACCTAATACAGGTTCAAAGCCTTTTTTTCTGATCATTTCTATTCCCTTTTCCAGTTGTGAAGCCTCTACGGCTCCGGCAGGGGAAATAACAGCAATTTTAGCCCCTTTTTTAAGGGGTTCCGGAAAGATAATTTTTTTCATTTGGTCTTTTGGTATTTAACTTCTTTTTTCTCTGCTTCTTCCAGCTGCCTGTCAAACTGATTGAATTTTTTAAAGCTCTGCAGGAAGATAAAAAAACTGAAAACGATCAGAATTACTCCAACAATTCTTCTGATCTGGTTGGCCAGCTTCTGGGTTAATTTATCGTGAAATTGTTTTGCAAGGAATATTTTAGCCAGATCAATGCACAGATACGTGCCGATCACGATGCTTATATACAGAATGAAGCTGCTGGTATCAGGATACTGGTTTCTTACGGAAATTACCGTTACCAGCCAGAAAAGAATGACCCCGACGTTCAATAGATTAAAGAAAAAACCATTAAAAAAAGTCTTAAAATAATTCTGACTGATGATCTTTTCTTCCCCAGGCATATGCATTTTGGTTTTGGTGACCATCATGACGATTCCGTACACAAAGATCAGAATAGAGGTAATTCTGTAAAAACCAGGATGTTTATCTATCAGTGTTACAATATCTGCACTGGCATAATAAGCAGCTACGATGCATAACAGATCAGCTGTAATCACACCCAGATCTAAGGACAAGGCGTGCTTTGGCCCGCGGGAAAAACTGGTTTCAATTAAAAGGAAAAAAATGGGTCCTATAAAAACCAGACTCAGCATGAATCCTAATACAATAGCAGAAAGTACGAGTTCAAACATTCAATAATATTTAAATGAAAAATAATTTTCATTCCGTTTTATACAAAGTTAGACTTTATGATTTAATTATTCAATAAAGTTGTGATATATCAACTAAGTTTTAGAGCGCGCTGTGTTTTTAAGATGGAATGGAATCAGGATGATGGAAGAAGAAAAAAGATTGATAAAGGATAGTTTTTTTGATATAAAAAAGGTTGTTCCTATCCGAAACAACCTCATTTTATTTTTTTATTTAAAATTTCATTAATCAACAATCTTAAAGTCCAGCTGCTTCTGGATCAGATTGGCTTTCACTACTTTAATATGAACTTCATCACCCAGCTGGTATCTTTTACCGGTTCTGATGCCATATACAGCGTGGGTTTTTGCTTCATATGAATAAGAATCATCTACCAGATCTCTTAATTTGATTAATCCTTCAGCTCCGTTTTCAGGGATTTCGACCCAGAAGCCAAATTCTGCAACTCCTGAGATCACTCCTTTGAAGGTTTCACCAAGATGTTTTTCCATGAATTTCACCTGCATGAATTTAATAGAATCTCTTTCTGCGTCTGCGGCAAGTCTTTCCATAGCACTGCAATGTTTTGCTTTTTCTTCCAGCTCTGCCTTACCCGGAGATTTTCCTCCGTCAAGATAATGCTGTAAAAGACGGTGAGCGAGAAGATCAGGATAACGTCGGATAGGAGAGGTGAAGTGGCTGTAATACTCAAAACCGAGACCATAGTGGCCAATAGGTTCTGTAGAATATACCGCTTTACTCATACTTCTCATGGCGAGTGTTTCAATCATATTTTCTTCTCCTTTGCCTTTCACATCATGTAAAAGCCTGTTCAGGGATTCTGCTACTTTTTTGGTATTATCCAGATTCATTTTATATCCGAAAGTAGATACAAAGTCTCTTAATGCTTCCAGTTTGGCAGGATCCGGATCATCGTGAACCCTGTAGATAAAAGTATTGTTCGTTAATCCTCCCTTATTGGTCAGTGAAACAAATTCAGAGACTTTTTTATTGGCCAGAAGCATGAATTCTTCAATCAGGTGATTAGAATCTTTACTGATTTTAAAGTAAACCCCAACCGGTTCATTATTTTCGTCCAGGTTGAAACGTACTTCGCTTCTGTCAAAAGTAATGGCTCCTTTTCTGATTCTTTCATCGCGCATAATCTTCGCAAGTCTGTCCAATGTATTAATTTCTTCGGCCAGGTCACCTTTACCAGTTTCTATGCGCTCCTGGGCTTCTTCATAGGTAAACCTCCTGTCTGAATGGATCACTGTTCTTCCGAACCACTGTTTCTGGATCTCAGCTCTATCATTCAGCTGGAATACAGCAGAAAAGGTATATTTATCTTCATTCGGGCGGAGTGAGCATACATCATTACTCAAAACTTCCGGAAGCATAGGAACCACACGGTCTACCAGATACACAGAAGTTGCTCTTTTATAAGCTTCATCATCCAGAATCGTTCCGGGCACTACGTAATGGGAAACGTCTGCAATATGCACCCCGATCTCCCAGTTGCCGTTTTCCAGTTTCCTGATGGATAAGGCATCATCAAAATCTTTCGCATCTTTAGGGTCAATGGTGAAAGTACAAATATCCCTCATATCCCAGCGTTTTGCAACTTCTTCATTGGTAATCGTTCTGTTGATCTTATCTGCATCCAGCTCCACTTCTTCAGGGAAATCATAAGGCAGTCCGTATTCCGCAAGGATAGAGTGAATTTCTGTTTCATGCTCACCTGGAGCACCCAGTACCTGGATAATTTCACCTTCAGGGTTTTTATCTCCGGGTTTCCATTCCGTCATTTTTACGATGACCTTATCACCATTTTCCGCACCTCCGAATTTCGTTTTTGGAATAAAAATATCGGTATTGATTGTTTTTTTATCACATACAACAAATCCAAAATCTTTATGGGCAACTACCTGAAAAGTTCCTACAAACTCGGTTCTTGTTCTCTCCAGGACTTCCAGTACCGAACCTTCCAGTTTTTTTCCTTTGAAATGATAGGTTATGATTAAAACCTTATCACCCTGTAATGCATCTTTTACGTTTTTGGAATGGATAAAGATGTCATCTTCCAGACCTTCAACGCTTACATAGGCATTCCCGGACTGGTTAAAATCAATAGTTCCCGTAAGTGTCCCTGCAATTTTAAGGTTCACAATATATTTTCCTTTGTCTACTTCTTTGATCTTTTCAGAGGCCTGAAGTTTGTGCAGAGCCTGAATTACCTGTTCTCTCTGTCTTGGATTCTTATAATCTATTCCGTCTGCGATCTGTTTATAATTGTAGATTTTAGACGAATTAGCATTCATAAAACGGAGAATCTGTCTTCCGATCTCCATTAATTTATGGTCATTTTTCTGACTTATATATTTTCTTTTTTTTGACATTTTAATGTTAATTTAATTGTTATGAGTTCTCATAATTCTCTTTTGAAATTTCAATAACCGAGCCGTTTTTGAATTCAAAATAACAGATGAGATCCCCCAGCCGTACTTCAGCTTTGTTTTTCTTTTCTTCCGTATTGATATTCAAAGTAATGAAATCACTGTCCGGAATTATTAATTCTTTGGTGTTTGTTTCTTTTACAAAATTACCTTTAATATTATAAACAATCCTGTAATCCAGTTTAGATTGAGGAACTCCTTTAAAGTTCAATTGTTCTAAATATTCTCCATAGTAACCAGCCATTGCAGATCTTGGAACCGGGATGATGGTTTTTTCCGGAAAAAGACCAACAAATTTCTTAAAGTTTCTTTCATCCCAAAAAGACCTGAATTTCAAGCTATTTAACAGATTAACTGCAGAATAGTCTGTTCTGTCCATTCCACACCCAGCTGTAGAAACATTAAGAACACCCACATACACTATTTTATGTTTAACCGATTTTTTATCAATCTTTTTAAAAAGCAGATCTGCAAGAGCATGAAAATTATAACCTTTTGTCCTGATCGTAAAATCATCTTCAACTTTTTTAAGTTCCTCCTGTGTGTAATAGTGAGTAACATGAGGAGGGCAGCCTTGGAGCTCAGCAGTTCCCTGTACAGTTGGGCATGCATCATCCTTATCCAGAATACCATCACCATCTGTATCCTGCCACAGACAGCCATTGTTTTCAGCAGGGCCTGCTACTGTAGGGCATACATCATCTTTATCCGGTGTACCGTCACCATCCTCATCCGGCCAAAGACAGCCATCATTTTCTGCCGGACCGGCTTCTTCGGGACACTTGTCCAGGTAAAATAGTGTTCCGTCTCCATCCGTATCAGAAAGACATTTTTTTTTGTTGAATTCTTTTCTGCATTTTTTAAAAGCTTCCTGATTTTCTACTTCCTGAGCATGGAGAACACTTATAACTAAAAGTAATAGTAAAGATGCTTTTATTTTCATTAGGTATTAGTTTTTAATAATTTTATCTTATCAATTTTCAGTCCAGAATAATTCCATTGTCACAGGCTTCTTCAGGCTTGTATCTTATTTTTGTAATATATCCTTTACTACAGTTACAGTCTGTTTTTCCTTCAGCAAATTTTGACTGCACCAAAACCGGAATTCCTTTTTCATTCATTATATAAGATTTTGTCAGATTATACTGCTTAATATCTTTTTTGAATCCAGTTTCATAATGCCTGGCAATACGGAGCTCTGAAAAGAGTTTACCATTTTTATACACGCTCTTTTTATAAAACGGACCATCTTCAGCTTCATGAAATGTATATTCATCAAACTCGTTTTCCCGCTGGTGAAAAGTATAAATTAATTGATCACTATCGTTAAATACATTAAAAAATACTTCATAACTTTTATTATTCTCCTGCTCTTTGCTGTAGAAAATAAGATAATTCTTTTGGGAAGCAGGATTATATTGGTAATAATCCGGAAATTTTATATTCTCAACAGTTCCTTTATATGAAAACTTCCTGGAGTATGAATAATAAAACGGCCATCCGTCTTTTTCATTATATGACCATACTTTATTCTGCCCGTATTCATCATATCTTATACTGTCTTTTGTACTGGGAAAACAGGTTATATCTTTCTTCTTCGTGGAGATCAGATATTCTGAAAATTCATCTTTGAAATCCTCATATCTTCCAAAGAATTTCAACCCCTTTGAAAATGATATCTCAGAAATATTTTTCCCGGGATTTTCCATACAATAGGTTCTGAATTTTTTTATACTGCATTCCAATTTATCTCTTCTACCCAGCTGTCCAGATATCCCAATAAATAAAAACAGAAAAAGAAAGGTTAGATAAATTCTCATAAAAATAGTCTCTGCAAGATAGTTTTTGATTCAACTTCAAGTTTTAGTTTTTTAATCTAATTTAAAACTATAAATTTCGTTTATAAATTCAATACAAATGTGAGGAAAGTGTGGGGAAACGTATGATTAAATTCTCTTTAATTCTGTAGGAGATACAGGGGTAGTAAACTCTGCAAGGCAGTGCAAAGATATAAAATAAAAAATAAATAAGGTCTGTAATTTGATTTACAGACCTTTATATTTTTAGCAAACTGCGATTTTATCAACTCTGTTCTGGTGTCTTCCTCCTTCAAAATCTGTAGCGAGAAACTTTTCAGCAATTTCAATAGCCAGTTCCTTGGAAATAAACCTTGCCGGCATTGAAATCATGTTAGCATCGTTATGTTGCCTTGCCAGCACAGCAATCTCCGGCATCCAGCATAATGCGCATCGGATCTTCTGATGCTTGTTTGCCGTGATCTGTACTCCGTTTCCGCTTCCGCAGATTAAAATTCCGAGTTCGTTTTCCCCGTTTTCCACAGAAGCTGCAGCAGGGTGAACAAAGTCCGGATAATCCACACTCTCTGTGGAAAACGTTCCAAAATCCTGAACTTCAAATCGTTCTGAAAGATAGTTTTTAACAATCTCCTTGTATTCATAGCCTGCATGGTCTGCAGCAATCGCTATTTTTCTTTTCATAATACCTTTATTAAGTCTTGTATAGATTTTATTTCAGGACAAAGGTAAGAATAATAACAATTGATGTTAGTAAACCGGTAGTTAATTGTGAAAAGCCCTGTGAATAACTGTGGAAAACTTTTATCAAGTTTATATTTTTTAACATTAAATTATTTCGTAATGGAAAATTAATCCGAAAACTTTAACCACAATTTCCCAAATCTTTTTCACATCCAATCTTAACTTTTTCCATAAAAAAATTACTAATATTCATTTTTTATGAAAGTTATCAACAACTGTGAATAAGTATTGAAAAATGCATGTTTACAGTCTTTTATATTGTGAATTAAATATGAGTTATATTAAAATTAAGTGTTATCAACTTTTAATTTAAAACTTATCCCCGAAACTAACAATACTCAACAACAAGGACATTATTCTTTTTTTTAAAAGAGAAAAAATTGTTGATTATTGAATGTTGAGACTGCGGGAAAGTTTTTGAAAACTTTTATTTCAATGAATCTGTTGAAAAAGTTTAAAAGCTTACATTTGTGAAACGAAAAATTCAATGTTACTTATGAAAACAATCAATGATTTCAATTTTAAAGACAAGAAGGCTTTGGTTCGTGTGGACTTTAATGTTCCACAGGATGATCAGCTTAATGTAACGGATAATACGAGAATCGTTGCGGTGAAGCCCACGGTAGAAAAAATTCTTAAGGACGGAGGTTCTGTTATCCTGATGACTCACCTTGGAAGACCTAAAGGGGAGGTGAAAGATGAGTTTTCTCTGAAACATATCAGAAATGAGGTTTCAAGTGTTCTTGGTCAGGAAGTGAAGTTTGTTGATGAATGTGTAGGGGAGAAGGCTGAAAAGGCTGCGTCAGAGCTTCAACCGGGTGAAATTTTATTGTTAGAGAATCTGCGTTTTCATAATGAAGAAGAAAAAGGGGATGAATCATTTGCAGAGCAGCTTTCTAAATTGGGAGATGCTTATGTGAACGATGCATTTGGAACTGCGCACCGTGCTCATGCCTCAACAGCTGTTATTGCAAAGTTTTTTGAATCAACTAAGTTTTTCGGTTTACTGATGGCTAAGGAGCTTCAGGCAATTGATAAAGTACTGAAAGGAGGGGAGAGGCCTGTAACAGCTATTCTTGGAGGCTCAAAAGTTTCAACTAAAATTACCATTATTGAAAATATCCTTCCGGCAATCGATAATCTGATTGTGGGTGGAGGTATGGCTTTTACTTTTATTAAGGCACTTGGTGGAAAAATCGGAAATTCTCTGGTAGAAGAGGATAAACTGCCTTTAGCTCTGGAAATTCTGGCTAAGGCAAAAGAGCATAATGTAAAAGTATATTTACCATCCGATGCTATTATTGCTGAAAGTTTCAACAATGAGGCGGAGAGAAAAGAAGCTGATATTTATGCTATTCCCGAAGGCTGGATGGGACTTGATGCCGGTCATAAATCAAGAGATCAGTTCAATGATGTTCTGTTGAATTCAAGAACTATTCTTTGGAACGGTCCTATCGGAGTTTTTGAAATGTCTAATTTTGCTGCCGGGACTATTGCTCTGGGAGACAGCATTGCTGAAGCAACAAGCTTAGGAGCTTTCTCATTAGTGGGAGGTGGTGACAGTGTTGCTTTCGTTAAACAATTCGGTTACGGAGACAAAGTAAGCTATGTTTCTACCGGAGGTGGAGCAATGCTTGAAAGCCTTGAAGGTTTGGAACTTCCAGGTGTAGCTGCAATTAATAATTAATAGATAATACATTCTATATTTCAAAGCTTGCTAATACTATTAGCAGGCTTTTTTACTCAAAATTCTTTTGTAAAAACTCTGCATTTATCGGGGATTAAGTATATTTTACATATAACTTTTAGTTATAGTTATTGCAGTTGATTTATTTGTTTTCTTTAAATTTTTATAATAGGGATTTGTTTTAATTGAATGGATTTATTTTCATTTTTCCGTCGCGAATAATTCAAATTAAATCTTTTAATTTATTAAAACTCTTTAATATTATATTTTAATCAACATAATTATAAGGCCGCTCCTACGGAGCTCACCTTAGATCGTGTATAAATTTCTATAAACAGAGTGCCCTATTGAGCGATTAATCCATACATTAATCCAGGCTTTGCCGATATAAATCAGAATTTATTATTCAGAATGGGTTAATAGGAAGGCTTTAAATTGAAATTTATTCTCGGAGCATTAGTTCACTTTTTCGCAGTATGGATGTATGATGATATTTTAAAGTTATTTATATTATGATTTTTTTTATTTCTCACTTTAGTGATAGTGTTGTAATTATTTGATTATTAATATTTAAACTATTTTTTTTGTTTGTAAGAGATAGTTTTTTTTGATTTCCTTAGGCAGTTTTAAATTTTTGAAAATGTATTGATCTTGTAACGTTTTTTCAAAATAATTTTTGTTATTATTTAAAATACTGCTTTCCTTTCAGCTTAATGCAGATTCTTAAATTTCTGCTGAGAATTTCTAAATACTTTGGATAATATTCATTGCTCGTATTCTGTTGAACGTAAGTTCATTTTTGGAAAGAGGTAAGAAAGTTTTTTTCTCCGGTTCCGGTTACAGAATTCTGTGGATTAAGAACTGCAAAAATTTTGGATTGTATTTTTATAAGTAGGATTATTTTTCACCCAACCTGTTTATTGAAATATGATTAGAAGAACTAGTATATTTTTTTAGATTTCTCTTTTTTATTTTCCGGATGGGTTTTCCTGTTATGAGGTCTTTTCAAATCTGTTTGTAGTTTAATTTGAAAAAGTATCAAAAAATGACTTTCAGAATTAGCTCTTAAATCGATTTTCTGTAATTTTTGATAGTTTTATATGTTAATTAAAAAATAGGCTTTAAATTCTATGTTTTTGACCGAATTTAATTTTTATATGCCTTATTTTTTTATTTGTTATCGTGAATTTCCCTGGCTTTCCTAGTATTTTGCTTTTAATTAATTGAAAGCATAATTTGATTCTGAGAGAGTCATTCCAATAAAAAAATAAAATAGGGGAGTGCCGGGAAAATCTGATTTTGAATTTTGATAAGATTAGCTTAAGCTTATATCCTGGCTTTAAAAAATAAAACTCAGGATTTTTTTCCTGAGTTTTGTAGATTTTGGGTTAATATGCTGAAAATCGACCTTCAGAAATAGCTTAAAAATCGATTTTCTAAGATTTTTCGATAATATATATCAAACTGGAATATTCGTTCGAAAAAAGGGCTTTTACGTTCGAAATTGTTCCGTAGATGGTTGCTTTAAACCAGAAAAATGGAGATTTTTTATATTTTTCGCTTAACATAGAGATGTAATACGAATCCAGAATTAAAGGTTTGATTTTTCTCATTTTCCAGTTAGGATTTTTAGATATAAGATTCTCCATTCCGTTTTTTGAAAAATGATAGATGTGTCTTGGTACGTCATAAGCGGCCCAGTATTCTTTATAATGTAAAGCATCATAAGAAGTAGGGTTGGGTACGGCAATAACAAGAAGTCCTTTCTTTTTTAATTTCCCATGAAATATTCTAAGCATCTCATCCTGATTTTCGATATGCTCAAATACATGCCATAAGGTAATAGCATCCAGGCTTTGATCTTCTATTTTTTGAATATCATCAATAATCGTCGCTTTTGCTATTTTTGACGAAGCAGCCTTTCTTGCATCTGCATCCGGTTCATAACCATAGGTTTCGAAATCATTTTCAATATACTTTACAAATTCTCCTGCTCCACATCCGTAATCCAGAACTTTTGCTCCTTTATGAATTCTCTCTGCCAGAATATTTCTTTTGTAGTTTAAATTGAAAGACTGAAGAAACTTATACACTTTTTCTTTTAAGCTTCCTGAATCCTGATGGTGAGAAATATAATCTTCACTTTCATAATATTTAGAAATATTGGATGGGATAGGAGTGGTTTTAAAGACTCCTTTTGTATCCGTTTCCTTAATCTCAAATATTTCCTGTGAAAGAAAATGATCTTTTATTTTCATTAAACTATAATCTTTTTATATTAAAAATTAAGATATCTATAAGTTTTAGTAAAGCTTATAAATACCTTAATTTTTCCTTTATTTTAAAAAATGTTTCACGTGAAACATTTTAAGTTAACGTCCTAAATAGACCAGTAAAACATTGATATCAGCAGGGGAAACACCGCTTATTCTTCCTGCCTGTGCAATGGTTTTTGGTTTTACATTGGTCATTTTCTGTTTTGCCTCTGCAGAAAGGCTAGAAAGCTTGGTATAATCAAAATCTTCAGGGATTTTAATATTTTCAAGACGGTTTATCTTGGCAACATTTTCCTTTTCCTTTTCTATATAACCTCTGTACTTGATATTAATTTCTGCCTGTTCTCTTACCTCGTCACTATATTGGGAAGAGAACTCTTTAATGGTTTCAATTTCATCAAGCTTCTCTAATGTCATATTAGGTCTGGTAAGAATCTGTGAAGCCCTGTATGCCTGATCCACAGGGCTGCTCTCTATAGATGACAGGATAGGATTAATGATTCCTGGTTTTAAAGAAGTTTCGCGTAGGAATTCTTCAAGTTGTTGGCTTTCAGATAGTTTTGTTTCTACTTTTCTTAATCTGTCTTCTTTTGCAAGACCTAAATGATATGCTTTCTCCGTTAATCTGATATCTGCGTTATCCTGTCTTAAAAGAAGTCTGTATTCGGCACGTGAAGTAAACATTCTGTAAGGCTCCTCAGTTCCTTTTGTAATAAGGTCGTCAATAAGAACACCAATATAAGCTTCATCTCTGTTAAGGATGAATTCTTCTTTTTCATGTACTTTATTGTGAGCGTTGATACCGGCGATTAAGCCTTGTCCTGCTGCTTCTTCATATCCTGTTGTCCCGTTAATCTGCCCGGCAAAATATAAGTTATCGATCAGTTTTGTTTCTAAAGTATGCTTTAGCTGGGTAGGAGGGAAGTAGTCATATTCAATAGCATACCCTGGCCGGAAAACTTTTACGTTTTCAAATCCGGGGATATGTTTCATTGCTTTGATCTGTACATCTTCAGGAAGAGAGGAACTGAATCCGTTTACATAAATTTCTACGGTCTTCCATCCTTCCGGTTCTACGAAAAGCTGGTGTCTGTTTCTTTCGGCAAAACGGTTAATTTTATCTTCAATACTTGGGCAGTATCTTGGTCCGAGACTTTGAATTGTTCCATTAAACATTGGACTTCTGTCAAAGCCTTCTCTTAAAATATCATGTACTGTTTCGTTTGTATATACGATATGGCAGCTTAGCTGTTTGGTTAATTTTGGAGTGTCAAGATAGCTGAACTTTTGTGGATTTTCATCTCCTTTCTGTTCTTCCATTTTTGAATAATCCAAACTTCTTCCGTCTACTCTCGGTGGAGTACCGGTTTTCATTCTTCCTGCTTCAAAACCTAAAGTGACCAATTGTTCTGTAATTCCAAATGCTCTTGGCTCACCCATCCTTCCTCCGCCTAATTGTTTATCTCCAACGTGAATTAATCCGTTAAGGAAAGTTCCATTAGTTAGCACTACAGATTTTCCTTTGATTTCAATTCCTAGAGAAGTAACGACTCCGGTTACTTTATTATTTTCAACAATAAGCTGTTTTACCATATCCTGAAAGAAATCAAGATTGGGAGTATTTTCCAATGCGAGTCTCCATTCTTCAGCAAAAAGCATTCTGTCATTCTGAGTTCTTGGTGACCACATTGCAGGACCTTTTGAGAGATTCAGCATTTTGAATTGAATAGCAGATTTATCTGCCACAATTCCGGAATATCCTCCCATCGCATCAATCTCGCGAACGATCTGTCCTTTTGCAATTCCACCCATTGCCGGGTTGCAGCTCATCTGTCCGATGGTCTGCATATTCATTGTAATAAGTAGGGTCTTTGATCCTAAATTAGCTGCCGCTGCTGCTGCTTCACAACCTGCGTGTCCGGCACCTACTACAATTACATCATATGTTTCTGAAATCATTTTATTATGCTTGTTTTAAGCCTTTTAAATTTAATATTCTGCGAATGTTTCACGTGAAACATTTTTCGAAAATGCACTGTAGATGATTTCTTATTGTGCTTATAATTGAATGAGTTAGGAATCGGGCTTTAAGTGATTCTTCAATTTCTAACCCTTTAAATTATGGTATTTGTTCAAATAGAAATCTTCTTTTCTACGCATCTCTTTTTCCTCTTCTTCAGTCTTATCTTTGTATCCCGCGAGGTGCAGAATTCCATGAGCTAAGACCCTTCTTACTTCTTCTTCATAATCTCTGGAAAGAGTAGAAGCATTATCCGAAACGCGCTGCAAAGATACAAAAATCTCTCCGCTTATTGTTTTGCCTTTTACATAATCGAAAGTGATGATATCGGTATAATAATCATGCTGCAGATAATCCTGATTGATTTTAAGCAGGTATTCATCATCACAGAAAATGTAGTTTATTTCACCTGTTTTTTTTTCTTCTGAAAGAATAATATCTTCCAGCCATTGTTGATAATCTGTAGTTACAGATTCGGGTAAGTTTTCGTAAAAGAATTGTATCATTGTATTAAAACCAGTGTCCTAATATAACACTGAATATGCCTTTTTGATTATTTTTTAATGAATGGCTAAAGTTTATTTTAATCTGCCCGAAAGGAGATTTGTATCCGGCAGTTAAACCTACTGAACTGAAATTTACTTTGGCTGCTTCTTCAAAACTGATATCGTCCGAAAGATTCGCAAAACTGAAATTTCCGCTTAGAAAATAGTTTTTATTAAACTTAAACTGAAGATCGTTTGAAACCAATATTACGTTATTGGCATTCAGCTGGCCAAAGTAGAAACCTCCGAAGCTTTTAAAATTAACAAGATTCTGTTCAAAAATTCCACCCAGTCTGTACTGGTAAAACTCAGGTAAACTTTCTCCAATGGTTATTCCTCCATACAGATTCAGACGGTAGGAAAACTGCTTTGAAAGCGGAATATTAAGTCTTATATCCGCTTTGATCTGAATGATTCTTTTTTCAACTTCAGATTTGAGCAGATCCACTACTTTACCTTCCGTATTAATATAAATTCCTCTGGAAGGAAAGTCTTTGTCATTTTGGGTATCGCTCTTTAAAAATACATACGGATTCAGAAAACGCATATAGCGCTTATTTAAGCCGTTTATTTCCGCTCCGAAGTAATCATGGCTTATTCCTCCTCCAATTGCGAATTTATCCTTCCATACGGATTGTATAAAGGCTTCGTTTCGGAACCATTCCCATTTATCCACCACATTATTATCTACGTTCTTCAGATCAATGGTCATTCCGGAAGAATAAATTCCGAAACCTGGAATATATCCATTGTCAATAAAATAGTTCAGGTAATATCTTGGTTTATCTCCTACAACTACATCCAGTGAGAGATTTGAGTTTTTGGTTAAAAGCCTCTTTGCGGAATAGTTCAGAAGAAGCCCGGTCTTGAATATTTCATCATAATGCAGTCCTACTTTTAAGAAATGACGGGCTTCATCTTCTGTTACGTAGAGCTTAAGATAGCTGGCATCATTTTCAGAAATGATATCGTAGTTGATAAACTTGTAATTATTGGTGGCAACAAGCCTGTCTATTTTTTTATTGATACTTCCATAGGTCTGCAGAGAGGGGAGGCGAAGTCCCATTTTTCCCAATACATAGTTTTTGCCGTAAATGCGTCCTCCTTCCAAGGCGATGCTGTCAATCTTATATACATTGGAATAAATTGGATTGATGCGCTGCCTGAGCCGGTCGAACTGCCGTTTCGGAAGCTGGTCCAGTATAGAGGTGTATTTCATCCCTTCCGCATATCCGCTGTCAAGAATTTTTTTCTTATCATCATAGCTGGTGGCGGACATTCCTTTCAGGTCAGGCTTGATATTGATGTCTGTATATTTATACTGTCTTCTTGTGTCTCTTTTAATTCCGAAATCAATAACCTGGTTAAGAATTGAAATAATGTTGTTTAAATCCTCTCTTTTGGAAAGATCCTGGTTAAGATCCACACCAATAACGATATCGATTCCTTTGTCCTTTAACGGCTTTGAGGGGTAATTTACCGTCATTGCACCGTCAATATAAATACTGTCACCTATTTTTACAGGGTCCATCAGGGAAGGAAATGCAGAACTTGCCATAATGGACTGTACGAGATCTCCTTTTTCAAAAATCTGCATATTGCCGCTTTCAAGATTGGTGGCTACACACATAAAAGGAATCGGCAGTTTTGAAAAATCATCAATATTGGAAACGTTCTTGAATAATTCTTTAAGAAGATAAACATTTCTTTGTCCTGTACTGATGGAAGAGGGCAGTGATATTTTTCCGTTCTTTAGCGGAATGGATAAAAGATATTTGTCTACGGATTTATTGAAAAAGGAAGATTCCTGCCTGGATTTAGGGTCCATAATTAAAGAATAGAAGTCTGTGTCCATGACAATTTTTTCTATTTCTTTTCCCGAATAGCCTGAAGCATACAATCCTCCAACAATTGCTCCCATGCTGGTTCCTGCAATATAATCCACTTTTACTCCCAGGGAATCTAATACTTTCAATACTCCGACATGTGAAAAACCTTTGGCTCCTCCACCGGCAAGCGAAAGTCCTATCCTGGGATTTTTCGGAATAACCAGATCCTTTTTTACCTGGGACTGGATCATCAGTAAAGGGAATATGAAAAATAGAAACAGGAGTTTTCTCATAGCTAATCTTTTATATAAATCCGTTTCACCCGGGGCGAAATGGATGTTAATACTTCGTAGGTTATTGTTTTGCAGTAGCCCGCAAATTCTTTTAAGCTGGGCTGCGCATTAAAGATAGTAACTTTATCGCCTTCTTTTACATTAGGAATATGGTCTACGTTAATCATCATCATATCCATGCAGATATTTCCTACAATAGGAGCCAGTACTTTGTTTACCCCCAGGTTTCCGGCCTGATTTCCGATCAGCCTGGGAATCCCATCTGCATATCCTACAGGAATTGTTGCAATCTTAGCGGCATGGTCCGGTTTGTATTTTCGGCTGTAACCAACTGATTCTCCGTTTTCTACAATTGAAATTTGAGAAATAACCGTTTTAAAACTAACAACAGACTGTAGTTGTTTTTGTATTTCACTGTTTGGTGATTCACCAAGCATTCCTATACCTATCCTCACCATATCATACTGGTGGTTCGTATAACTTGTTATTCCCGAGGAATTCAGGATGTGGCGAAGAGGAGCATATCCTAATTTTTCAATTAAATAAGCCGAGTTTTTTTCGAAAACCTCCAGTTGCTTTAAAGTAAATTCTTTTTCTTCGGGCATGTCTGAAGAAGAAAGATGGCTGAAGATACTCTGAACTTTCAGGTTTTTATTACTTAAAGCTTCACCCAGCTGATCCAGCTCAAAATCCTTGAAACCAAGCCTGTGCATTCCGGTTTCAAGTTTAATGTGGATTGGGTATTTTTTGTCTGATCCTGATTTTTGTACCGCTTCATAAAACAATTCCAATACCCTGAAACTGTAAATTTCAGGCTCCAGATTGTACTCAATGATGGCACCATAGCTGTGCTGCTCAGGATTCATCACGATAATAGGAGTGGTGATCCCTTTTTTACGGAGTTCAACGCCTTCATCAGCAAAGGCTACCCCTAAGTAATCAATATGATGATGTTGTAAAAATTCTGAAATTTCATAGCTTCCTAATCCGTAAGCGTTGGCTTTTACCATAGCCATCATTTTGGTTCCCGGTTTCAGCAGGGATTTATGATAGTTGATGTTATGAAGAAGAGCATTCAGATTGATCTCCAGGACCGTATCATGTTTTCTGAGTTCAAGAATATCTTTAAGCTTTTCGATTTCAAATTTTCTGGCTCCCTTCAGCAGAATGATCTGGTTTTCTATATCAGTAAGGTGTTTACTGTCAATGAGTTCCTGGGTGCTGATGAAAGTATATATTTTAGATTTAAATAATTCTTTGAATTTCGATATTTCGTCACCGATCAGGAATACAGAATCAAACTGCTGTTCATTCACAAGTTCAGAAACTTCTTCGTAGAGTTCTTTAGAATTTGAATTAACCCCGACAATATCTGTCAGAACCAATGATTTTTTAGATTTATTATATTCCTTCAGAAACTGAAGAGCCGTTTTCAGAGAATCCAGATCAAGGTTAAAGGAGTCATTGATGACAATATTATTTTTAATGCCTTCAATGGCTTCAAGACGCATTTCAACGGCTTTTAAAGTATTGATCTTTTCTATGATCTTCTGATTGTCAATCTGAAGTTCTTTCAGGACAGAAATAAGGGCCAGAGCATTCGTTAAAGTGGCTTCATCTCTTTGGTGAACAGGGAAGGAAATCTCTTCATCAAAATATTTTACAATGATCTTCTCATCTTTTGAAGGATGGTTTTTAATGGAAATCTGATTGCTTTCTTTAAGGCCGTAAGAAATTAATTTTCTACTTGAATATAATTCTTTTATCTTTTTGTCAACCAATGAATTGTCACCATTATAAATAATAACTTCAGAATGTCTGAAAAGGATGATCTTTTCATCAATCAGCTCTTCTTCAGACTGGAAATTGGCAGCGTGGGCTGTTCCGATATGGGTAAGCAGCCCGATTTGAGGATGGAATATATTCTCCAGTTTTTCCATTTCATGAGGGTGAGAAATTCCTGCTTCAAAAATTCCCAGTTGATGAGTGCTGTTGATTTGCAGTAGCGATAGGGGAAGTCCGATCTGAGAGTTAAAACTCTTCGGGCTTTTAACGGTTGGGAATTCATTCCACAAGCATTGATAAAGCCATTCTTTTAAAATGGTTTTTCCGTTGCTTCCGGTTATTCCTATAGATTTCAGTGCTGCATTTTCAAAGTGGTATCTTGCTAATTTCTGAAGAAAATTCACGGAATTTTCAACAATGATCCATGTTATATTTTCAAACTGCGGATAATGATGTTCCGAGATAATAATATCAATTCCCCTGTCAATAGCAGCTTCAATAAACTTTTCTCCCGAGTTTTTATGGGTATTTACTGCAATAAATGCGGTGTTCTTTGTTGAATAAATGATTCTGCTGTCAAAAGCTATATTTTTTATCACCAGATCTTTATCACCAATTGTATGTGAATTGGTAATTGCTGCAATTTGTTGTACTGTATAGTTCATTGATACCCCTTCTGCTTTATATTTTTAAGTGGAACTGCAAAAAGGCAAAATTGCAAAGGTTTAAAATCAATCTTTTTTACTTTGCAATATCACAGTTTTGCTTTTCCGTTTTCCATTTATTATTCTGTTTAATGAATCTGTAAATCCGTTTAAAAGTTACTTTCTCTTCAAAAGCACTTCATCAATAAAAACCCTGCGGCTTACGGCTTCATAGCTCTCTGTTTCCCCAAGTTCCACAAGATCATTTCCCTGTGAAGTTCTCATGGAATAATTTGCCAGGTTGCCTGTTCTCTTGCAAATAGCATGCACTTTTGTAACATATTCTGCGGTAGCCATTAAATTAGGCATTGGTCCGAACGGGCGTCCCAGAAAATCCATATCAAGTCCTGCAATCACCACTCTTATGCCGCTGTTGGCAAGTTCATTGGCAATATCTACAATGCTTTCATCAAAAAACTGGGCTTCATCAATGCCAACTACATCACAATTGGAAGCCAGGAGAAGAATTTCATTGGGATTTTCTACTGCTGTACTACGGATTTTATTGTGATTATGGGAAACAACATCCTCATCAGAATACCGTGTATCCAGCCTGGGTTTAAAAATCTCTACATTCTGTCCTGCCATCTCTGCTCTCCTCAGTCTTCGGATCAACTCTTCAGTTTTTCCGGAAAACATAGAGCCGCAGATAACTTCCATCCAACCACTTTGTTTGGAATGATTAATTGTATTTTCTAAAAACATTTGTTAAATTAGCCGTATATTTTTAAGATCAAAAGTAAGCAATTTTAACAAGATTCTTAATATGCAGAACATCCAAGATTTAAAGGAAAAAATTTTTTTTGAATCCAAGAATATCATTGATATTTTGGACAAAATAAATAACGTAGACGAATTACTTTCCAAGCAGGATCTTGTAGATGAGCTTGCCAACAGGATTTCTTTTCTACGGCTTCTGGAGAAAAATATTGATTATTTTATCCCGGATTCTTCTGGACAAATCACAGAAAACCAATACCATTCTTTTGTTTCCGGTGAACAGGAGGATTCCGGCAATGAAGTTACGGAAGAAGAGGCTATCTTCAATAATGAACTGAATGAAATAGATGAGTTCGAAAATGAAAATTTTGTTGAAGAAATAGAAGAAGAAGCTATTTTTGATAACCAGATTAAGGAAATTGTTGAAAATGAATTCCATGAAAATATCGTCAGCTTTGCTGTAGAAAATGAAGAGACTGCCCATGAAGACTCTGCTGATGAAAATCCGGATGATGATACCGTTTTCAACAGACAGCTGAATGAGATTGAAGACAATGAATTCTCCGGAAAAAAAGAAATTATTTTCAGTTTTGTGGATGAAGAAAGAATTCTTGCAGATGCAGAACCTGATAACGGAGAAGATATCAATGAAGATATTTTTGCAGACAGAACAACAGAAGAGGAAGCAGTTTTTAATAATCAGCTTAATGATATTGATGAAACTGAAAATGAAGAGCAGGAGGCAATTAATAAAACGGTAGTCAGGGAAGCTTCGGAACGGATAGAGATCATTCCAAGTATTTTTGATACAGAAACGCTGGAAGATGAAATACTGATAGAAGAAACTGAAGAACAGTTCATGAATTCCGGTATGATCATGGAGCAGGGAGAAATGGGAAGCGAGATTTCCAATGTAGAGAATATTCTTTCCGAAATAAAAAATGATACTCACGCAGAAGAAAAAAATGCAGGAACTGAAGCAGCCGAGGTTCATGACAGAAGGAAAATTGTTGAAATAGACAAGCGTACTCCGGAACACGAAACCGAAAAACATGCTTCCGACGAAAGTTTTGAAGACCTGAATGCTTATCATGAAGAAAAAAAGATCCGTCTGGCCAATATAAAAGGCCTGAAGGCTGTACAATCCCTTTTTGATGATGATCCTTTAGAAAGAGATATACCTAAGGAAAAAACACCGGTTCTTTCAGAAAGAGAAGATCTGGGAAGTATTCTTAAAACCAATATTCCAACCCATCTCATGGAAGCTGAAAAAGCAAAACCTGAATTTAAACTTGATTTAAATGACCGGATTGCCTTTTCTAAAATGCTCTTCGGAGGAAGCCAGACTGAACTGAATGATACTGTAGCTCAGCTGAATCAGTTTAAAAACCTGGAAGAGGCCAAAGAATATCTGAGCGACCTGTATTATGAAAAAAAATGGAGCAAAGTGGATGAATATGCCCAAAGACTCTGGATATTGGTGGAAAATAAATTCTTATAATTTTAAATTTTGAGCGGAATCCTATATTTTGTTCCTACCCCAGTAGGAAATCTTGAAGATATGACCTTCAGGGCTGTAAATGTCCTTAAGGATGTTGATTA
This sequence comes from Chryseobacterium indologenes, assembly GCF_001295265.1. Classification (GTDB taxonomy): domain Bacteria; phylum Bacteroidota; class Bacteroidia; order Flavobacteriales; family Weeksellaceae; genus Chryseobacterium; species Chryseobacterium indologenes_A. The sequence goes on from NZ_LJOD01000009.1 coordinate 145,553, forward strand.
TATTTTGTGCGAAGACACCAGAACATCCGGAATACTTTTAAAGCATTTCGAGATCTCTAAACCCCTGAAATCCTATCATTTGCACAATGAACATCAGGCCACTGAAAAAGTAATTGCCGATCTTAAAAACGGACAGAATATTGCCATCATTACCGATGCCGGAACTCCCGGAATTTCTGATCCGGGTTATCTGCTGGCCAAGGCAGGTGCAGATAATGCTATTGAAATGATCTGCCTTCCCGGTGCAACAGCACTTATTCCTGCATTGGTTGTTTCAGGACTTCCGAATAACGAGTTTTTGTTTGCAGGCTTCCTTCCACAGAAAAAAGGAAGACAAACTAAGCTGAAACAGCTGGCTGAAGAGAAAAAAACCATTGTCCTGTACGAAAGTCCGCATAAGATCAATACTACACTGGAGCAGATCAAAGAATTCTTTGGTGAAGCAACCAGGGCAAGTCTGAGCCGGGAAATTTCTAAAAAATTTGAAGAGACTAAACGTGGAACAATCAATGAATTAATTGAATTTTCCAAAAGTAAAACTTTAAAAGGGGAGATCGTTCTTATTGTCAATAATTCCATTTAATTTCATTGAAAAAATTAGTTTTTGTATGCTGTACATCGGTATGTATGGCACAGACCACTCAGTACACTAAAATCCTTTTATCAAAAAAGACAGGAAAAGAAGTAAACTCCTACTCAAAAGGATATGGAACAGCTTATGATGCTAAGTCCAAAACCTATAGCATTGTCGATTCATTAGGAAATACAACATATGAAGCCTCGCCAAGAGAAAGAGTTTCACATATTGTAAAAAACAGGTTTATCCTCTCTTCTGAAGAATCCGGCCGTTTAATTGAGACAGCGGTTATTGATGAAAAAGGAAACCAGATGATCCCAGCTGATGACCAGAGTTTTAATATGCCATGGCTTAGTAATGAATGGATTATATCATCAAAACAAGGGAAAGATGCGGTTTATGATTATAATGGGAAGCAGATTATTGCTTATTCAGACAGGATAAGGCTGGCAGGAAAGAAACGTTTTTTTGTTTTGAAGGAGGGGCAATGGTTTTTATATGATTTTCAGGGAAAGCAATTAAGCAGCAGAGGCTTTAAAAAAGATTATGATTTTGAAGGTGAAAGAGCACTGATTATTAATGAAGACGGAAAGAGTGAAATCATTGGAACAGAAGGGCAGACCCTACATCTGTTTTCTAAACAGGTAACAAATATTCATTCTTATCCTTATCTTATCACAAAAAACCAGTCAACCGGAAAATATGGTATTATAGATACCGACGAAAATGTTCTGGCCGAAGAAATTTTTGATGGTGCGGTACCGGAATATTTCAGCGGCCAAAACTATATTTACCTGAAGAAAAAAGGAAAAACAACCGTTTTTAACAAGAAGGAAAAGAAATTATATCCCAACAATTTTAAAGACCTGGTGCCTTTAACCAAAGACCTTTTCAGCTTTTACAGCAATACTTCAAAGAAAAGAGGAATGGTAAGTCTGCTGGGTGAAACAGTGATGTTTCCGGAATATGATTTTATACAGAATTTCAATATTTCAGGACAGGATTTTATTTATCTTAAAAAAGGAAAAGAAGAACAATTTCTGGATAAAAACCTGCAGAATATTCTGGGTGCAGATCTCCGTGTTATTGCTTTTTATCCCGGTTTTCTGATCGTTAAAAAAGAAGATGCCTATTACTCATTTTCAGTTTCAGACCGGTCATTGGCTGTACTGAAAGATATTGTCTTCATTAAAGAGCAGGAACCTGATTTTTATAATATCCTGAATCTGTATTCAAAACCTGTGGTTTGTAAAAACAGTAGTAATTTATATGGTATCCTCAACGAAAACGGCAAAGAAATTGTTCCTTTTGCTTACGATGATATTATCGTATTTGAGAATTCAGAAAATGAAATCATCGTTAAAAAAGACGGTAAATATGGAGTAATCAATTTTCAGAATGAACCTCTGAAAGAAATTATGTACGATAAATACGTTTGGCAGAAAGAAGTTCTGAAGCTTGATAAGGACAGGAAAACAGACGTAATTTATTTCACCAGATTTAAGAACATCGGCAGCCGTCTTTAGGAAGATGACAAAAAACAGTGAAAAAAAATAAGTAATTTGATGATTTGGAATGCATTGAATAACAATTTGTAATATCTTTGCGCACTGTTTAATCCATATAAAATTAAATATACTATATTGCCGTTTTTCAGAAACGGAATAATTGTAAGAATATAATTGTCAAGAGATATGAAACTATTAGAAGGAAAAGTAGCGCTAATTACAGGAGCTACAAGAGGAATCGGAAAAGCAATTGCTGAAATGTACGCCCACCAGGGTGCAAAAGTAGCTTTTACTTATGCCGGCTCTGTAGACAAAGCTAAAGAATTAGAAGCAGCTTTAAGTTCTGTAACCCAGATCAAAGGATACCAGTCTGATGCATCAGATTATGATGCTGCCCAAAAATTAATTGATGATGTAATGGAGGAGTTCGGGAAGATTGATATTTTAATAAACAATGCAGGAATTACAAAAGATAATCTTCTGTTAAGAATGTCTAAAGAAGACTGGGATGTAATTATGAGAGTAAATCTTGATTCTGTGTTCAACCTTACTAAAGCGGTTATTAAACCAATGATGAAGGCTAAATCAGGATCTATCATCAATATGACTTCTGTAGTCGGAATAAGCGGGAATGCAGGACAGTCCAACTATGCAGCCTCCAAAGCAGGTGTTATTGGATTCACTAAGTCTATTGCAGTAGAATTAGGATCAAGAAACATCAGATGCAATGCTGTAGCACCAGGGTTCATTGAAACTGAAATGACAGCCGTTCTCGATGAAAAAGTAATTCAGGGATGGAAAGACCAGATTCCTGTAAAAAGACTGGGGCAGACTGAAGATGTTGCCAATGCATGTGTGTTCTTAGGAAGTGATATGGCTTCTTACATTACAGGGCAGACATTACAGGTAGACGGAGGGATGTTAACTTAATAGATAACAAACAGCATAAGAAAGCCAGATCGTAAAGGTCTGGCTTTTTACTTTAATCTTTAATACTGTAAGTGAGAAAAGAGTGGCTTCCGTTTAATCCATGATTAATCTTTAAAGACCTGATTTTCCTGTTCCTGAACCCTGATAAAAGTGGTTCTTTTGGAAAGCTCCTTAAGTTTGGATGCTCCTACATAGGTACACGTAGATCGTACCCCTCCCAGAATATCCTTTACCGTTTCGGAAACCGGACCTTTATAAGCCGCTTTTACAGTTTTCCCTTCCGAGGCACGGTACTCAGCAACACCTCCTGAATGCTTATCCATCGCAGTTTTGGAGCTCATCCCATAAAACAGGCGGTATTTTTTTCCGTTTTCTTCAATTATTTCTCCACCGCTTTCATCATGGCCGGCAAACATACCTCCCAGCATAACAAAATCAGCTCCGCCTCCGAAAGCTTTGGCTACATCTCCCGGAACCTTGCATCCTCCGTCAGCGATAATATGGCCTCCCAGTCCGTGAGCTGCATCGGAACATTCAATAATTGCAGAAAGCTGCGGGTAACCAACTCCTGTTTTTACACGGGTTGTGCAAACAGAACCGGGACCAATTCCTACTTTAATGATGTCTGCTCCGGCCAGAAGAAGTTCTTCCACCATTTCTCCGGTCACTACATTGCCTGCCATAATGATCTTGTCCGGAAAATTAGCCCTTGCGCGCTTCACAAACTCCACAAAATGCTCAGAATAACCATTGGCAACATCAATACAGAGAAATTCAATTTTTGGATGCTTTCCGAGGATCGTTCTGATTTTCTCCTCATCAGCCTTTCCGGTTCCTGTACTTAAAGCAATATATTGATGGATGCTTTCAGGATGGCTGTTAAGAAATGTACTCCATTCTTCAGGAGTATAATGTTTGTGTACTGCGGTAATAATTTTATCTTTAGCCAGTTCAACAGCCATTTCAAAAGTGCCTACCGTATCCATATTAGCTGCAATGAGCGGAACTCCTCTCCATTTCTTCTGAGTGTGTCTGAACGTGAATTCCCTTTCCAGATCAACTTCCGAACGGGATTTTAAAGTAGAACGTTTGGGGCGGAACATGACATCCTTGAACCCCAGTTTTATTTCATATTCTATACGCATCTTGTAATTATTTATCAGAATAAAGGTAGTGAATAATATGAAATGGTTTATTTTTGAACCCATGGATTTTCCTGTAACTTTTGAAATCTTTGGCCGTACGGTCCTTGCACATCCCCTTTTTGAAGCGATAGGAATGTTTCTCGGGATGCGGTATTATTTTTATCTTAAAAGAAAATCCGGTGATAAGCTTTCTTTTAATACTTCTGCTGCCGTACTGATAGGAGCCACCGCAGGAGCATTAATAGGTTCCAAACTGATAGGAAACCTGGAAAATCCGTATACCCTTTTTGAAAATTTCAGCATAATAAAATTCTGGTCCAGTAACACTATTGTGGGAGGTCTTGCATTCGGATTGATAGGGGTGGAACTGGCCAAGAAAATCGTACACCATAAAGAAAGCACGGGAGATCTGATTGTTTTCCCGCTGATGCTGGCTATGATTATCGGAAGAATAGGCTGTTTCCTGACGGGAATTTATGAAGAAACCTATGGGATTCCTACGAATTCTGTTTTCGGCATGCATCTGGGAGACCAGTACCTCAGGCACCCTGTTGCCCTTTATGAAATAGCTTTTCTGTTGATGCTTTGGATCGTTTTAAAATATATCAAAAACCGGAATACATTTACTTCAGGCTTTATTTTTCAGTTGTTTATGTTCAGTTATTTTGCATTCAGGTTTTTCCTGGATTTTATTAAACCAAGGGCGGAGATCATCGGAAATCTTGGAACGATACAGTTAGTGTGTATTTGTGTAATTATTTACTACATTTATACCATTAAAAATACTCGATCTCTCTATTTAAAATATTCAAAATGAAAAATTTAACCATTTTAGAAGCCGGAGGCCTTGTTGGTGTGGTAATTATGATCATCGGTATGATCATTCTGGGAGCACTCTTTTTTTCGTTGATTGTGACGGTTATAGTTAAGCTGATTTACGAGTCGAAAGACCAAAGAAAATTCAGTAAAAAACAGTTTATACAGACCATGCTGATCTGTCTTCTGATCTGTGGCCTGATCAGCGGATATATTTGTGGGGGAGGATTTTAAAATTAAATTATGCCAGTAAGAAATTATACCTATTACGATTATACCATCAGCCTTTGCCCGGAATGCCTTAAAAGGGTTGGAGCCAAGATCATTATAGAGGATGAAGCTGTTTTCATGACGAAAAGATGTCCGGAACATGGGTTTTTCAAAACAAAAATAGCTTCAGATGTCCAGTATTATAAAAACATAAGAAACTACAACAAAGCATCGGAAATGCCTGTACATTTCGGGACAGATGTGGAATACGGATGTCCTTATGACTGCGGGTTGTGTGTAGATCACGAACAGCACAGCTGTCTTTCTATTGTGGAAGTGACGGACCGGTGTAATCTGACCTGTCCTACCTGCTATGCCATGTCATCTCCTCATTACGGAAGCCACAGAACCCTGGAAGAAATTGAGGCTATGTTTGATACGATTGTCCGAAATGAAGGTGAACCGGATGTAGTCCAGATCAGTGGGGGAGAACCTACCATTCATCCCGAGTTTTTTAAGATCATGGACATTGCCAAGTCGAAACCCATCAAACACCTGATGCTGAATACCAACGGGATAAGAATCGCCAATGACCCTGGATTTGCCGAAAAACTGGCGACATACGCTCCTGAATTTGAGGTTTATCTCCAGTTTGATTCCTTTAAGCCGGAAGTGCTTGAAGATTTCAGGGGTAAAGATCTCACGTCAGTCAGAATGAAGGCATTGGAAAAACTGAATGCGCTTAACCTTTCCACCACATTGGTAATTGTGCTTCAGAAAGGTAAAAATATAGATGAAATAGGAAAGATAATAGAATTTGCCCTGAAACAGAAATGTGTAAGGGGAATTACCTTCCAGCCTGTAGAAATTGCAGGAAGAAACAGGGAAGATTCTGCTTATGAGAAAATTACCCTGACAGAAGTAAGACAGGAAATCCTTAACCAGTTTCCTCTTCTGAACGGGGATGATATTATTCCGGTACCATGTAATCCGGATGCCCTGGCTATGGGGTATATTCTTAAATTGCAGGGAGAAACCATTCCGTTAACCAGATACATCAATCCTGCAGATCTTCTGAACAACGAATCGAGAAATACCATAGTTTATGAGCAGGATCAGGGACTTCATATGCAGCTGCTGGATATTTTCAGTACAGGAATTTCCGTAGATAAAGTAAAACCTAAGGTGAATCAGCTACTGTGCTGTCTTCCTGAAGTATGTGCTCCCGACCTGGATTATGATAATCTGTTCAGAATCATCATCATGAATTTTATGGATGCTCACGATTTTGATGTGAGAGCGGTGAAAAAATCATGCGTTCATATTGTGGACAAAGATTTAAAACTGATCCCTTTTGAGACAATGAATCTTTTTTACAGGGATGAAAAGAAAAAATATCTTGAAGAACTCAGAAGAGAAGATAAAGTTTTATTCTGATAAAAAGGGGCGGAAATTTTTTTTTCACGCCCCTTAAATTTATATCTGCGCATAAGTCTGGAAGCTTTTTTGCGCTATCATTGCTATCTGCAGCATACAGGAAAAGTGTTCCGTGCTTCAGATATCTTTTGAGAATTCTTTGGTTTTTGTATATCAGTCGAAATTCATTACCTCTTCCAATGTTTTCATATACTCATAAGCAGTAAGGTCAAACTTCACCGGAACAATGGAGATATATCCGTTAGCCAGAGCCGTTTCATCAGCATCCTCAGACTCGTCCATGTTGTTGAAATAGCCTGTCAGCCAGTAGTATTTTTTTCCATGAGGATTTACCCTTTCGTCAAAACTTTCTTCCCATTTGGCGTGTGCCTGTTTACAGACTTTAATTCCTTTAATTTCCTCTGCCGGAAGTTTCGGGATGTTGACATTCAATACAATACCTTTTGGCATTGGGTTTTGCAGCGTTCTTTTTACAATATTCTGAATAAACTCTTTAGCCTGGGTAAAATCGGCTTCCCAGCTGAAGTCCAGCAGAGAAAACCCGATGGCGGGAATACCTTCCACTCCGGCTTCTACTGCAGCAGACATGGTCCCGGAATAAATCACATTAATGGAAGAATTGGCCCCGTGATTGATTCCTGAAACAACAATATCCGGTCTTCTTTTCAGAATCTTGTCAAGAGCCATTTTTACGCAGTCTACAGGAGTTCCGCTGCACGAATAGTCAGTTTGCGGTCCGTCAAGGGTTACTTCTTCATAGCTTAAAGTGGAGTTGATGGTGATAGCGTGGCCTTTTCCACTCTGGGGAGAGTTGGGGGCTACAACTACAACTTCTCCTATTTCATTCATAAAATTTATAAGATTTCTGATCCCTGGTGCGGTAATTCCATCATCATTAGTAACCAGAATAAGTGGTCTTTCCATAAAAAAAAATGATTTTAAATAGTACAAATTAAATTTCTTTTAATCTGAGAATAAGAAAATTAATTTACCTCAAAAGTAGATAAAAGTTTTCAAAAATAAACAGTATTGTTAGCAAAATCAAATAGCATTGGTGTGTTGAATATAGGATAGGTAGTTTAGAATTTTATATAAAACAGACGGTTTGGGCAATAATCTTTTCAAATGAAAGATTTTTATAAATAAAATTTTACACTATTTTATAGAAAATACAATAAAATGTTAACTATTTTGATTATTTGTTATTAATAAATATTTGTTTTAATGGTTTTTTTATTAAAACAAGTTGTAAATAATGAATAATTTACCAGTATGGATAGGAAATATGTATTTTTACATAACCATTTCTCATGATCGAGCATTGATGGAATGATAGGGAGAAAAGGCTTAACACAAGTTGCTAACAGAAAAATATATATTATGTTTCCCAGAATTCTATTATTTTTAATTGTTTTAAGTTCCGGTTTCCTGAAAGCCCAGCTCAATGAAATAAACAACATCAAGGCAAAGTATATCAACTGGCTTACTGATGCTGCGGTAACAACATATTCAGATAACAATGTAAAATCGCTGTATAATAGATATATTCAGCTGGCGGGCAATGTAGAATCTACCATCAATAACAATTATAATTTTGATGCACCCGGAGCAGCATGGAATATGACAAATACTTCAGATGAAAGTGCTTTTATAAGCCTGGTGAATAACAATCTGTTTTATCTGGTCATGGCCTACAACCTGAAAGGACCTATTGTCAACGGTCAGCCATCCAATCCTAAATATCATAACCCTCAACTTAAAGACTTGATTCTTAAAGTATTTAAATATATTAAAGATAAAGGGGTAAATAGCTCTACCAATTTTGAATTCTCAGAGAATATTTCTCTGGAAACAATAAGCATTAGTAATTCTGAATTTGGATTACGAAGTGTTCCCTTAGGTAACTGCGTACTTCTTATGAAGGATGAGTTGGTACAGGCCGGAGAATTCTCCCATCATATGGGAATTTTAGAGGGGCTGACTTCTTTTTTAGATCCTTCCAATCCCAATTATCATTTTACATATACCGGATTCAATACAGATATACTGCGTTCATTAACCCATCTTCGATTATGCTATGTATTGGCTCTGGACGACAGCGCTCCTCAGAAACTTGAAAAAATGAACTTTCTTGTTCAGTTTGTAAATAATGCATTGTCTATTGCTAACGGGTGGTCAGACATGATTAAACCGGATTTTACTACTTTTCATCATATTGCAGCTTACCCTAATTCATATGGAATCAATGGTCTTTATGTTTCTGCTATATTGAATTACATTCTTAAAAATACTCCATACGAGTTAAATGCCACCTCAAGAAGTAATCTCAAAAATGCATTGATGGCTTATCAGAAATACAGTGGTGATTATGAGATTCACAGGGGCTGGGCAGGCCGGTTTCCCAATACCACGACACCTCTCCGGGATTACAGATATGTTTTTGCTTTATTATACGCGTCAGACCCTGTTGAAAACCTAGATGCAGGACAGCTTTTTAAAAGAATTTATAATATGCCCGGAGCAGGATTTACAACCAGTATTTACCTGTCGCTTGGAATTGTTAATACAATGATGACCGGACAGATTGTTACCAATACCAATAATAATCCTTCTTTATTACCCGGTGACCCTATTACGGAAGGACAATTCAGTTTTCCTTATGGAGGGCTTAGTGTTCACAAATACAATGGTTACCAGGTAGCCGTAAAGGGAACAAGTAAGCATATCTGGCATTATGAGAACAGCGCAACAGAAAATATTTTCGGAAGATATATTTCGGCTGGCGCTATGGAAATACTTTCAGCCGGAAGCATTAAAACGCGTTTATCCAACGGATTGGGAGTAGCAGGAACAAATGGTGCTGTTACAGATAACGGCTGGGATTGGAGCCACCTTCCCGGTACAACAGTTGCCAATATACCGCTAAGTGTTTTTCCTACGGGAACCCATCGCTTATTTAATGGTAAAAAATTCCTTGTCCATGCTTCCCTGGATAATAACGGAATATTTGCCATAGATTATAAAGATGTCAATTCTGCTACAGGTGCTTCCGCTCTTAAAACGGTTTTCTTCTTTAAAGACAAAATGTTGTGCATGGGGTCAGAGATTAAAGATATCGGAGGAACATACCCTATTCATACTACCTTATTTCAGACGGGTCTGCCTACCTCTGCTACCCCAACCAACATCAACGGAACTGTTCAGACCGGGCTTAATGTAAATTTTTCACAAAGCACAGGGAATGTATGGGCCACAGATGCTGTAGGTAACGGCTTTGCTATTCCTTCAGGCGGTTATACAGGTTCAGTAGTGATTAAAAGAAGTACTCAGCAGTCCCGTAATCATGCTAATACAGCTGATACTCAAGGAGATTACACTACTGCTTATATAAATCATGGTACAGCACCTTCTTCAGATAAATATTATTACGGAATCACGATGCAGGGCGGAGCTGCAGGGGCTCAGGATATGGCAAATAATTTTTCCAACTACTTTACGGTTTTCCAGCAGGATAATAAAGCTCATGTCATGAAATCTGTAGAAGACAATATTTATGGCTATTCGGTTTTTGATGCATCAGCCCTGTTCCAATATGATAAAGTGATTTCTGTAGATAAGCCGTCTGTAATTATGACTCAAACGCTAAATAGCGGAAATAAACTAAAGGTAAGCCTTACGAATCCACTAGGGCTTTTGAATGATAATGAGACCTATATTTATAACCAGATTTTAGGAGCAGCTTCCCGGTTTTATCGAATGCCGCAGATAGATCCTGTAAAACTTATTCTGGTTGGCAGATGGCAGCTTGAATCCCCCAATAATAATGTGAGCGTTTCTATAGCAGGAAACAATACAGAAGTTACCTTTAATACCATTAACGGAACTACTATTCAGACCACTCTTGTTCCTGTATCTGTTCTGGGAACACAAGAATCCGGGAGTAAGGATGTTGCTTTTTCCATTTATCCAAATCCGGCAAAGGAGAAAGTCACCATTATCCCTATAAAAAAATCTTATAAAAGCCTGAAAGTTTATGATAGGTCAGGAAGAGATATTTCCTCAATAATTGCAATTGAAAAGCAGGAAGACAGTATTAATCTTGATCTCAGTTCAATAGCTTCAGGAACGTATATGGTATGTCTTGATAATGATTGCAGGAAGATCATTAAGAATTAAGGAGCGATTAATTTCCGACTCACAGCAACTATAATCCGGAGATTTAAAACAGGCTTTAACAAATACTATTTTAGATTTTGTTAAAGCCTGTAATTGATTTAATTAAGTGGTTTTACAAAATTTAAATTACTCAAGAGGCTTTCTACCGGTAATGATATTGTAAAGGATAACAACAATCGCAATAACCAATAAAATGTGTATTAAATAGCCTGTGCTGATGCCCGGTACTATTCCTAACATTCCTAAAAGCCAAACAACGATACAAATGACGGCAATTAGCCATAATAAACTTCTCATGATATTACATTTTAAAGTTAAGTAATTAATTACCATCATATTTTATGCCTTTATATCATTAAAGGCATTTTTGTGGTACCTGTTTGTTGATTTTTATTCATAAAAACATCATGAAAGAAGTATGCGGGCTTTTCCCATTTCCAATCAAACCTTCTGATAGCAGGAGAATATTAAAATGTGTTTCCCTATTTATATTCTTCTTTTAATAAAAATAGGGAAAACTGTTCGATATTTGTAAATAAGGTATTAAATTTGATCGTTTGTAACAGTGCTAAAATTATAGCTACTAATTTCTTTAAAAAAATTAATAAATAAAGACAGTTTATGTGGAAAAATTTCAAACTGAATAAATTTTTACTCCTGATTCCATTAACAAGTCTAATGTTTTGTTTCAACTCGCCAAAGAATGATGACGAAAAGATGCAGACGATTATGGTGAGCGTAAAAAATACACTTTCTTATTTGCATTACAGCCCGAAACCTATTAATGATGCTTATTCCAAGGACGTTTATAAGCATTATTTTGAATTGGTAGATCCTGCAAAAAGATATTTCCTGCAGTCTGATATGGATGAATTCAGCAAGCACGAAACAAAGCTTGATGATTATATCAGCCAGGGGGACCTTACCTTCTATAAACTTACCATCGACAGGCTTTACCAAAGAGTAGACGAAATTGATAAAATTACTCAGGATATCTTCAGCAAGCCAATCAATCTTCAGGAAGATGAAGCGCTTACTCTGGAGCCTAAACTTAAAAAAGTGCCGGCAACTAAGCAGGAACAATATAATGAATGGAAAAAGTATATCAAGTACAACATCCTGCAGGAAGTTGAATCAATGAACAGCAAGGAAGAAGCCCAGAAAGAAAAGAAAGATTCCGTTCAGAAATTCAAACTGAAAGATACTATTAAGCTTCAGGTGCTTACCCAGGATCAGAAAATAAAAAAAGCTACGGATGAAGTAAAAGATCTTGTAAAAGATACCTTTACCCGATTCAAAAAAAGAAAAAAAATGGATTGGTTTACGGTGTATATGAACGCTTATACTGAAGTTTTCGATCCTCACACCAATTACTATTCTCCAAAAGATAAAGAAGATTTTGATACCCAATTTACAGGAAAAGTAATTGGTATTGGCGCCATTATTCAGGAGAAAAAAGGAAATCTTTACCTTGGAGCCCTTACAATCGGAGCTCCGGCATGGAAGTCCAAGCAGCTTTCAGAAGGAGATAAGATCCTGAAAGTAAAATCAAAACCGAAAGATGACGCCGTAAACGTTGTAGGAATGCTTTCCGATGAAGCGGTAAGACTGATCAGAGGAGAAAAAGGAACTCCGGTAACGCTAACGGTACAGAAGAAAGACGGAACCATCAAGGATGTAACAATGATCCGTGAAGAAGTAGCCATTGAAGATACATTTGCAAGAAGTATTGTAGTGAACTCTCCAAACGGAAAAAAATACGGATTTATCAATCTTCCAAGCTTCAATGCTGATTTTGAAGACTCTAAAGGAAGAAACGCCTCTGATGATATTAAAAATGAGATCATCAAACTGAAAGGGCAGAATATTGAGGGAATCGTTCTGGACCTTAGAAACAACGGGGGAGGTTCTCTTACTGAAGTAGGAGATATTATGGGACTATTTATGGAAGCCGGACCTTACGTTCAGGTAAAAGACGGAAACGGAAAAATCCAGACCCTGAAAAATAAAAATGAAACACCAATCTGGACAGGGCCTCTTGTAATTATGCAGAATGAACTTTCTGCTTCAGCATCTGAGATCCTTGCCGGAGTAATGCAGGATTACGGAAGGGCGATGATTATCGGTTCTCCACAGTCTTTCGGAAAAGGTACCGTACAGACCTTTGTAGACCTGAACAGATTTTTAAATACAGAAGATGATTTCGGATCTTTAAAACTGACTATTCAGAAGTTCTACAGAATATCCGGGGAATCTACCCAGAGAAAAGGTATTGTTTCTGATATCCAGATGAAAGACTTCTTTACCTATGCGGAAGTAGGAGAACGTTATGATGATTTTGCGCTGGCCTGGGATAAAATTCCTACCACCAAATATCAGAAACTGAATTACTTCAATATCCAGGCTCTTGAAAAAGCAAGTGCAGACAGAATGGCTAAAAACAGTAATTATCAGCTATTGCTTGAATCTGCCCAATGGAGAGAAAAATTAGATAAGGAAGAAAGCATTACGCTGAATATCAATAAATTCAATGAACTGATGAAGCAGAGAAAATCTCAGATTGAGAAATTCAAAGCATTGACAAAGTTTGAAAACGGATTGAAATTCATGATGTATCCAAATGAAATTGAAAGAGAGAAAAAAGACGAAGCATTCAGGAAAAAATCTGAAATGTGGATCAAAAACCTGAAAAAAGATCCATACCTGCAGGAAGCAATGAATATCGTTTCCGACATGGGGGCTACTAAGTCATAATATAAAAAGGCCGCCGATCATTGATCGGCGGCCTTTTTTATTAAATATCAGATTATTTAATTTCCACACATCCCACTCTTCCGCCGGCATTTCCGGTAGGCTGGGTATGGAAGTCATCAGCTGCTGCGTGTACAATCAGTCCTTTTCCAATGATATTTTTAGACACATCTGTACAGCCAAGGCACCATTTATTGGTTTTAAAGGTTAACACTGCTTTTCCGCTCTGGTCGGCAGTCAGGTTCCCTATATCTCCCATATGAAAATGCTCGGCTCCCCATTTTCCGTGGTCGTCTTTAGCAGGATTCCAGTGGCCTCCTGTAGAAGTTCCGTCAGCGGCAGAACAGTCGCCTTTTTCGTGGATATGTACTGCATGAATTCCCGGAGTAAGATTAGTTACCTCAAGTTTCATCACAACTTCATCTCCTTTTTGGGTAAATTTGGCAGTACCACCTGTTTGTGTTCCGCTTTTTGCGTTTACAGAGTACGTTTTCGTTGTACAGCAAGAAGCCGCCAGAAATGCACATCCCGTTAATAATGCTAATGTTTGTCCTCTCATTTTTTTAAATGATTTATAGTGATTTTAATGATAAATTTATAAAAGATTTTCCAAAGCACTTTATGATTTCAGTCGTTTTTTGCTATTGGCTTCAAATAAAAGATTTTATATGCACAGGTTTATCAAGGGATTTTCTCCGGATTTTGAAGACAGAATTCTGAAATACCGGAAATGGGAAGCTGTTTTAAATGAAGGACAATGCACGACTGCAGACGGGAAGTTCTTTGTGAAAGAATGTCGTATTGATGAAAATTATCATAGCTGTTCTGCTTCAGTCAATCATAAATGAATTCCTTGCCAAAACCGCAATAAAAGACAACTCAGATTTTTTTTATTCAGATACCTTTACAACCTATTTTTTTGAATTGGAAGATTATAAAAAGAGGATCATCAGAACGATCCGGTACATAGAAAACAATCTTGATGGGGACCTTTCACTGGAAAAGACCGCGGAAATTGCTGCCTATTCACCGTTTCATTTCCACAGGATATTTAAACTTATTACAGGGGAAACACTTCAGCAGTATATCCTCAGGAAAAAAACGGAAAAAAGCGCCTTTTACCTGGCAGTACACAAGCATCTGAATATTAAAGAAATTTATCTTGAGCTTGGTTTTCCCAATCATTCAGTTTTTAATAAGACTTTTAAAAAATATTACGGGATGTCTCCTTCCGGATTCCGCAGATCTGCACCTGATTCATTTCATAGAATTTTACACACATCAAGCAAGAACGGACCAATTGATATGCTTTTCACCCCATACATTTGCGGTGTCGAAAACCTTTTAAAATGGACGAAAATGAATCTGAAAATTGAAATCAAAGAACTGCCGGAAATGAATCTGGCCGCAGTAATGAGCTTTGGTCAGTACAATGTGGAATCCTCTTATACCGCTTTACTTGACTGGGCCGTGAAAAAACAGCTGTTTCCCGGAGAAAACATCAAAATGATCTCTGTCTATCACGACAGTTTTAAAGTAACACCACCGGAAAAAGTAAGAATTCATGCATGTATGCTTCTGGAAGAGAAACTGAAAGAACAGGAGGGGCAGGTTTTTTCCGAAACCATTGATGCCGGAAAGTTTATTGTCGGAAGCGGGGAAGTTACCCTCAACGATTTTGAAAAGTGCTGGGTTTCCTTGTTTTTGTGGATGAATGAGCATCATTATTCAATCAGGAAAGCATTTCCGTTTGAGATCTATCATTCTAACTTTAAAGAACACCCGGAAGGAAAAATGATCGTGGACTTCTGCATTCCTGTTCATTAACCACCTTAGATTAGATTTCGGATTTTATAGTAACGTTCTATATAGGTCCCTTAAACTGAATCCAGATTAATTACCTTTCAGCAGCAAAAGGATACCTTTCGGTAATAATTTTTTTACAGGGAGGTGTTTTTCATCCTATTTTTGATCCAGAAAACAAACATTCCATGAAAATACAAGGACGTAAAATACTGTTTCTGCTGGCTCTGCTCAGTTTCATAGTAGGATATTCACAGGTGAAAATTTCAGGAAAAGTTACCTTCAGAAATAAAGGAGTAAGTGAAGTAAATGTCACCTTAAAGAATACTTATGATGGAACAACAACCGATTCCGGGGGGAATTTCTCTTTTGAAACCTCCGAAAAAGGCAATCATACAATAACATTTACTCATCCAAAATATGAGGAAACTGAAAAAAATGTTGTTATTGAAAATCAGAATATCACATTCAGTGCAGAACTTAAAGAGCAGATCAGCGAGATTGATGCTGTAGTTGTCTCTGCAGGCTCCATCGAGGCCAGTGATAAGAAAAGGGCAACTGCACTTCTTACCCCTGTAGATATCTATACCATAGCTGGGGCAGACGGGCAGATCTCTTCTGCATTAAATTACCTTCCCGGAGTTCAGAAAGTAGGAGAAACAGGCGGTCTTTTCATCAGAGGAGGAACAGCATCAGAATCCAGAATTTTTATGGACGGAAGCCTTATCAATAATTATTTTTCCAATTCAATACCCGGAATTGCTGGAAGGGATCAGTTCAATACATCACTTTTCAAAGGAAATATATTTTCAAGCGGAGGTTATTCTGCCTTATACGGACAGGCTCTTTCTGGAGTTTTGATGCTGGAAAGTGTTGACCTTCCGGATCAGAGTTCCTATGATTTTGGGATTTCACCCATATTTCTTAGTGCAGGATTTCAAAAGTTAGGGAAAGATCAGCGGCATTCTTATGGCGCTTCCTTCAGCTATTCCCTTCTGAACCTGATGCAGAAAGTATTCAATTTCAACACAGATTTTATTGATGCTCCTAAAGGATTAGACGGTAATTTTAATTTCAGAATTAAAACAAAATCAGGCGGAATTTTAAAATATTACGGAATGTATACTTCCAATAAAATGGGGGTAAAATCAGAAAGCCTGGAACCTGAATACGATTTTTCACTGGTGAGACTGAAAGGCAAAAATACCTATCATAATCTATCATTCAGACAAAAATTCGGAAAATACCTTCTGAATATAGGAACATCTTATTCTTTCAACAGTTCGGATCTGAACTTTTCTACGGAAACGGATGAAACTGAATCGGGCAGGACCAGGCTTCTGACTGACGGCAATTATATCAATTTTAAAGCGGTTGCTGACCGGAAAATTAACAGGATCAGCGCTGTGAGAGCTGGGTTTGAATTGAATAATACGGATGAAAAACTGAATTTTGAGGCTATCCGGAAGAATTATAAAGACCTTATTTCTTCTGTTTTTGCAGAAACAGATCTTGGATTCAGTAATGCGTTATCCGCAAAAATTGGGGTAAGAGCAGAACATTCCTCTTTTCTGAATAAAAATAATATAGCACCCCGTTTTGCGCTGGCTTATCGTCTTGCCGATAACTGGACAACCTCTTTAGCTTACGGACTCTTTTATCAGAACCCGGAAAGCAAATATATCAACGGCCCTGCAGATCTTGGCTTTCAGAAGTCGCAGCATTATGTTTTTCAGCTGCAAAGAGGAACTGAAGGAAGAACCCTGCGCCTTGAAGCCTTTTATAAAAAATATGACCAGCTGATAAAAACATTCAATATTACACAGGGAAGTACGCAGGCCCAGCAAACCCAGATGGCTTTAAACAATGATGGATATGGCTATGCCAAAGGAGTAGAGCTGTTCTGGAGAGATAATAATAAAACATTTAAAAACATTGATTACTGGATCACATATTCGTTTCTGGATTCCAAAAGAGACTTTCTTAATTATCCCGTCAGCTTAAAACCTGGATTTGC
This sequence comes from Chryseobacterium indologenes, assembly GCF_001295265.1. Lineage (GTDB taxonomy): Bacteria > Bacteroidota > Bacteroidia > Flavobacteriales > Weeksellaceae > Chryseobacterium > Chryseobacterium indologenes_A. The sequence goes on from NZ_LJOD01000009.1 coordinate 162,923, forward strand.
TGCAGAACATACACTTTCAGCCGTGGTAAAAAGATTTATACCAGAGTGGAAACTGGGGGCAAATCTGTCTTATACGTATGCCAAAGGGCGGCCCTACTACGATATTGCCTCGTCTTTTGAGAATGGAAGAGCAGTTAATTATACCAGACACGAAGGACGGCTGAAAGATTATAATGCACTTAATCTGAGCTTTAACTATATCCCCAGTCTCGGAAAAAAAGAGGCAAAAGCTTTCACTGTTTTTGTATTAAGCATTTCCAATATTTTGGGGGCAAAAAATGTCTACGGCTATAATTTTTCTACAGACGGAGCAAGAAGTTCAGCCATAGTTCCACCGGTGAATACCTTTGTTTTTGTGGGGGCATTTATCAGCTTCGGAGTTGATAAAACACAGGATGCAATTAATAATAATTTATAAAAATAATGGGAATTAAATTGTAATAATACAATGTTTTCTACGAAATACATATCTTTGATAAAAATATAATTAATCTAAAAATTGATGTAATGAAAAAATATCTATTAAGTTTTGCTTTTGCTTTTATGAGTTTAACATCTTTTGCTCAGTCAGATTATGAAAAAGTAATGACAGAAAAAATTAGCAGGATAGAAGCATGCAGAACAGCTGAAGATTTTCAGGCTTTAGCCAACGATTTTGCAAGAATTAATGCCAAAGAAACCAAAGAATGGCTTCCCGGATATTATGCTGCATTTGCCAGCATTCAAAAAGGGAGAGTCCTGATGAGAGAAGGAAAAATGAAAGAACTTGATGCTGCTGCCGCAGAAGCAGAAAAATATCTGGCAGGAGCTACAGGGGTTTTAAGAGGAGATAATGCTGAAACCCATCTTCTTAGAAAAATGGCTTTTTCATTAAGAATGATGGTTAACCCGCAGCAACGATATAAAACAGCTGGTGCCAGCGCTGAAGCTGAAATGAAAGCAGCAGAAAAAATGGATCCGGAGAACCCGAGAATTGCCCTTATTAAAGCAGAAGATGTATATTTTATGCCTAAACAATATGGAGGAAGCAAAACTAAAGGAATAGCAATGTTTAAAGAAGCTTTGGCTAAATTTAATACATATACTCCAAAATCAGCATTAGATCCGAACTGGGGGAAAGCAGAAGCTGAATACTTTATCAGCCAGCCGGTAAAATAAAAACAGAATAAAACTTTCTTTGATTAAAGATTCTTTATTCCTGTATCACTAAAACTAACCTTCATTCTGTGAAGGTTTTTTTATACCCTTCAGACCAGGAAATCTACCTTTCAGTGAGAAATAATTTTTAATATCTTTAATAGAGACTAATTTTGGCTCCATAAAAAACCAACATGAAACGCAAAGACCTAATCCTCTTACTCTGGGTATCGCTGGGAACAGCAATGTTCTTCTTTTTGTTTTTCAACGCTGAAAAGACCTTTTACAACTTTTTGATTACACTGCTTATCTCAGTGATGTATTCTTTCGTAATTGGTATTGGAAACGGAGTGATCAGTGATTTCCTGGACAGGAAGTTTCCTTGGTCTGAAACAACCAGAACAAGAGGCATTCTAAGTATTATTTCTATTATAGTAAGCAATTTTATTCTGGTTTACTTCTGTAATTACATGAATTTTGTTGTGATTCAGAAATCCGCTACTGCTGAGGTTTTCTTCTCTAATAAATATGGACTGACCAACTGGTTCATGATCAATATAGCTCTTCTGATCTCCGCTTTTCTCCATGCTAAAGGCTTTGTGGATGAGCTGAAGAAAACCTCCAAAAAAGAAGTGGTTGAACAGAAACTGATTGCTAAGTCGGCCAATGCACAATTTGAAAGTTTAAAAAACCAGCTTGATCCCCATTTTCTTTTTAATTCATTGAATGTTTTGAGCTCTTTAATTGATGAAAATCCACAACAGGCCCAGAAGTTTACTTCTTCAATGTCAAAGATATACCGTTATGTACTTGAACAAAAAGATAAAGAACTGGTAACGGTGCAAGACGAGATAGAATTTGCTAAAACCTATTGTGAACTTTTAAAAACCAGATTTGAAGACAGTGTGGAATTTACCTTTGAAGTGCATAAAGATGATTACAGGAAGTACGTGGTGCCGCTTTCATTACAGCTTTTACTGGAAAACTGTATCAAACATAATTTTGCGACCTCTTCAAGACCTCTCACTATTAAAATATTTTCAGATCACGATACTTTGTGTATAGAAAATAATCTTCAGGTAAGAGAGCAGATTAAAGAGAGTTCCGGAATTGGGCTGGCCAATATCGTTCAGCGGTATTCACTGCTTACCAAAAGAAATGTATTTATAGAAAAATCCGGGGATTATTTTAAAGTAAAGCTTCCGGTACTGGTAAGTAAACCTAATGTAGTCAGCATTCAGCCGGAAGATAAAGACAAAGCTTATGAAAGAGCTCAGAAACGGGTGAAGGAAATAAAAAGCTTCTATGCAAATCTTATTTCTTACTGTATTGTAATTCCGTTCCTGATCCTTCTGAATCTTTTAACCAATCCCAAACACATCTGGTTTTATTTTCCGATGCTGGGATGGGGAATCGGGCTTGCCGCTCACGGAGTGAGTGTATTTGCCATAGGAAAGAACTGGGAAGACCGGAAAATAAGGGAAATTTTAGAAAAACAAAATCAACAATAAACCATGATTATCGAGAATTTAGATACCAGCAGCATCCGTTATAAAGAAGCAGAAAAAAGAGTAAAAAAGCTGAAAGGGTTTTACATGTCTGTTTTTGTTTATGTAGCCGTAAACCTCTTCATTCTGTTTGTAAATTATACAGAGTTGAATCCCGGGGAAAGTATATGGAGAATACAGTATTTTATAGTTCCCATTGTTTGGGGGATTATCATCATACTTTACGGGATTACGGCCTTATTTCCCGGATTTCTGCCGGGACGGAAATGGGAAGAAAAGAAAATCAAAGAATTAATGAAAAAATAAAATAAAAAGAGCTGAAAGATAAAATCTGTTTTTCAGCTCTTTTTGCCTTTCTGTATTTACCTTCTTAAAAATAGATTATATGAATACGTTACAAGTTATATTTTACGTTTCAATGGCCGTATGGTTTCTAAGTGAATTTCTTTACAAGAGAATTCTTAAATCTACAAAAAACGACCGGAAAAATAAAGATAAGTCCAGTCTTAATATATTATGGCTGGCCATTCCTTTTTCTATTGCCGCTTCAATATCGGTCTCTGATGTCACCGGTTTTTTCATTACCGGAAATAACTGGATTCTGTATTGGGGGGAGGCTTTCATTCTTATCGGAATTATCTTTCGGTTTATAATCATCAGGTCGTTAGGGAAGTATTTTACAGTAGATGTTACCATAAAGCAAGACCATAAAATTAAAAAAGAAGGATTTTACAAATACATCAGACACCCTTCTTATACTTTTTCTTTGCTGACTTCACTGGGCCTGGGTATGTATCTGAATAACTGGCTGTCATTACTACTTGCCTTTCTTCCTCCGTTCCTTGCTTTTGCCTACAGAATTAAAATTGAAGAACAGGCTCTTATTGAGCAGTTCGGAAACGAATATATTGAATACAGGAAGAAAACAAAGAAACTCATTCCGTTTATCTATTGAAACTCACTGCAGGCTTAAAAGGGTTAAAGCAGATCGCTGGAAGCAAGCCTTAGTGTTTTGATTTACATTATCTGTAGCTAAAGTAACCTTCAGCCCTTTATCTTCCATATCTAAGTTTCTCATCTTGGGTATCCAACATTTACCATTCAGTCACCATAATTTACCATTCAGTTATATAAAGTTGAATCAGGCTCTCTTTCCGTCTTACCTTTGATTCAACAAAATAACAAATCAATCTTTAAACAGAAAATTATGGAAACAACATCATTCGCTAAAGAGAACCTTGCTTATGAAAGAGCGTCTAAAAGAGTAAAAGAACTGAAAGGATTTTATGGAAATCTTACTTCATACTGTCTGGTTATTCCTTTTTTACTGGTTCTTAACCTTTTAACAGCTCCCGGTCATTTATGGTTTTTCTGGCCAGCATTGGGATGGGGAGTTGGAATTGCTGCTCATGCAATAAGTGTTTTCGGAATCGGAAAAGACTGGGAAGAAAAAAAGATTAAGCAATTAATGGAAGAAGAAAAAAGAAATACAAAAACACTGTAACCCAGTTTTAATCTAAAAACATACTGCCATGAACTATAATGATGCCTACAGAAGAGTAGAGAAACTAAAGAAATTTTATAAAAACCTTTTATGGTTTGGAATTGTAGCCGGAGTGATTTTGCTTAGAAAATATCTGAAATACGGAACCTTTGATTTTTCAGCAACAGGAAGCTCTCTGCTGCTTACAATCTGGGGAATCATCCTGACTGTAAAAGCTGTTGACTTATTCGTTTTTGATGATCAGTGGGAAAGGGGAATCGTAGAAAAAGAACTTAAAGACCATAAAAAACCGATTGATTATTAGAATTTCCCTGCTTTTTTCTAATTTTATTCCGGATTTTTAAACCCAAACCCAATATCCCATGATCAAAACTGTCATTATCGAAGATGAGAAACCTGCTTCAAGGAAATTAGAACGTATGCTGAGTAACTTTCCTGATTTGGAGGTGGTTGCTAAAATTGAATCGGTAGAAGACGGTGTGGCCTGGTTTTCAGAAAATGAACATCCGCAGCTGATCTTTTCAGACATTGTACTGGGTGACGGACTGTCTTTCGATATTTTTGAAAAGGTGCCCACAAAAGGCTTTATCATTTACACAACAGCTTTTGACCAGTATACGCTGAAAGCATTTAAACTGAACAGCATAGATTATCTTTTAAAACCCATTCTGGATGAAGATCTTGCAGCAGCAGTAGAAAAGTTTAAATCATTTATTCCATCGGATAATACAATCGGTTCCGAAGATATCAGGCAGCTTATCAGGAAAGAAAAATCTACACTTTCCAGGGTTCTTGTGAAGATTGGGTATAACCTGAAGATTGTACAGACCGATGAAATTAGCTGTTTTTTCAGTGAAAATAAGATTGTATATCTTCAGACTAAAGAACGTACGTATCCTTCAGATTTTACACTGGATGAACTTGAAGAGGTGCTTGATGAAAAGAAATTCTTCCGGGTAAACAGGCAGTTTATCATCAACTCCGGACATATTAAAAATATTCATACCTCGCCTTATTATAAAGTTGAACTTGAGTTTCAGCCACAGGAAGAAATTACTGTCAGCCGGGATCGTGTCAAAGACTTTAAAGAGTGGCTGGTCAGCTGACAGACTGAAGAAAATTAGCAGATATTAAAAAAAAATGCTGAAATTAATGGCATAACTATCTGTAGTCAATTCTGTTAGATTCTGTATCTTCAAGCTGTTTTACAATAGATTTTGGAATCTCATCACTATCAATAGGAAAACTGACAGAATCTGAAATGAATGTTTTTCTGTCCGCTTTCTGAAATATTTCAAAAAGGGCAATAGGCTCCTGATTAAAACTGATACATGTACTTATAAAATGCAACTCATGGAGCTTATACTCTGGATTTTTGAGCTTTTCCTTAATATCTTTTATCCTTGAGATAAAGTGACGCTGTCGGATGAACGTATTGCTGTTCATAATGATGAATACGTAGTCTGAATAAGCGGTGACTTTTCCGAAATATTTGTGGTGGTCGCCTCCGCTTCTTTCAATAAAGTATTCCCCGGTAGTTTCAGACCTGTAGATTTCCATCGCAGAACGCCAGATGCGCTCTTCTTTTGCCTGTAAAGGGTTTTCAGGAAGATTTCTGTTATAAGAATACCAACAGCCGATAAGACGGTCTAAAAGTGCTGTGTTCAGGCGTACATTATTCAGGTCTATTTTAAGATCATTAAAATTAAAGGATTCTGTGTTGGAATTAATAAAATCAATATAATTTGAATATCCTAAAACCTTAACAATACTGCTTAGCTTAGCCAGGTTTGGCCTGCTTAAATCGGCACTTTCATTGAGCCTGTATTTCTTTAGCTTATTGATGATCAGATGTTCATACAGATAATTCAGCCCGAGAAGATCCGGTGCCTTCTTAATTCCTTTCTCTGTTTGGCTGGCAGAGATCAGCTCATTCAGCTCTTCACTGATATAAGCCCATTCGGTCTTGGTGACATCTTCCCAATGATTTTTCTTCAAAAAATGACGGCTTAAAAAATTCATCAGCTTTTCAAGGTGTAAAACATCTTCTTTTTTCATAGATTTATTTTGTAAGACTAATTTAAGATTTTTACAGAACTAAAAAAGGCCATAAGAAGACTTTTATATTTCAAAATCAAAAGATATTTGAGTAGAAAAATAAAAGTAAAGACAATGGAAACAACAATTCAATTTAAAGACGAATTTCTCTGGAACAGATTACAGGGATTTTCATTAGATGCTTCCGATGCCGATTTCCCTTTTTCTAAAAAACTGGCTAAAGAAGAAAACTGGACTCCGGATTTCACTAAAAAAGCAATAGAAGAATATAAGAAGTTCATTTATCTGTGCTGTATTCTGCCTCACGGAGCCTCACCCAGTAAGATTGTAGACAAAGTGTGGCATATGCACCTGATTTACACCCAAAACTACTGGGAAGAATTCTGTCCTCAGATCCTCAGAAGAAAGCTTCATCACCATCCTTCAAAAGGTGGACAGAATGAAAAGGACAGACATCAGGACTGGTTTCTGCATACGCTAAGACAATACAAAACCATCTTTCAGAAAGAAGCGCCTGAAGATATCTGGCAGGAAAAAATACAGGAAAAAAACCGGAAAAACGGGTTAAAGAAATTCCGGATTCTTCCTTTGTTTATGATTCCGTTCTTACTGTCATCCTGTCTGGGAGAAATTCTGAGCACTTTAGGAATACTCTTTTTTTCCATATTGGGGGTTACTATTTTCGGATCTGTTCTTTCATTATTCCCCGGAAGTAAAGGAGAAAACTCCAAAGATGGAGGAGGTGCTGGAGGATGCGGTGGCGGAAGCAGCTGTGGCGGTGGATGCGGCGGCGGTTGTGGCGGGTGCGGTGGATGTGGCGGTTAAAAATAAATTAAGCTATGAAAAATCTGACCATTCATTCAGTTCCGGTAATTACCAGCCTGATATGGCTTTACGCAGAAAATCATACCCTCAATCCATTAATGGTAAAAGGCCCGGAATTCCTGAAATTTTACCTGATCCTGATCCTGGGAACCTATCTTATCACTTTTTTCTTAAAAAGATCAGGAGGAACAGCGCTGAAAACGTCACTTTATTTTATCTCCCTTATCCTTATTCTCGGTATAATCAGGCTGGCAAGAGGAATAAGCCTTGGAAAACCGGTTGGCTTTCTGATAATGATTCTTATTATGGAAATAGTTGTAATAATGATTCTTATGTTTTATTATTTCAATCATAAGACTAAGGTATGACAATACGGGGCAAAATAAAAAAATAACCCGAAACAGTCTGTTTCGGGTTGATATAATTTAAGATTTTTGCTGATCTTCCTGATCTGTTTTAAGGCCATATCTTCTGATTGCTGCTGAGGTAATGGCTACAAGAACTGTACACAGAAGAAGCTCTGATTTTTCAGGATGATAAATTTCCTGGTAGATATTATACCCTAACAGCATAGATACAATGAATAATAAAACACTGTTTACGGCGATGTACTGATGGTTTGAAGTCGTTTTCATAATGATATTTTTATTGTTATTTACTGAGTAAGTATCACAATTTAAAATACGTTACAAAAAAGATCAAAAAATTTTCTTTTATGAAATGACCCCGCTCCCGATCAGCTCTTCCCCGATATACCATGAAGCAAACTGTCCTTCTGCAATAGCCGACTGCGGCTCATCAAATTCAATATAAAAAGCATCATCAAACTGATAAAGAACAGCTTTCTGTAACGGCTGCCTGTATCTGAACCTTGCCATAACCTCCATTGATCCTCCGTTGTCAAGCCTCATATCTTCGCGTACCCAGTGGAGCTCAGGATTCTCAATTTTTAATGCTTTTCTGTATAATCCCGGGAAGCCGTGTCCTTCACCTACAAAAAGAATGTTGTTTTCCATATCTCTGGAGACGATAAAACAGCTTTCTTTATGGCCGCCTATCCCAAGGCCTTTGCTTTGTCCGATTGTGAAAAACTGGGCGCCCTGATGCTTTCCGATTACTTTTCCGTCAGACTTTTTATAATGGATTTTCCTGGATAAAAATTCAAGCTCTTCCTGTTTTGAAGAAAATTCCGGAGCTTCACCGGCAAAAAGTGGTGAATCTTTAAAGATCTCAACAATTTCACCTTCTTTCGGAACCAATTGCTGCTGTAAAAACTGGGGCAGGCTCACCTTTCCGATGAAACACAATCCCTGGGAGTCTTTTTTATCAGCAGTTACAAGCCCGATTTCCTTTGCAATTTCTCGTACCTGAGGCTTTGTAAGTTCCCCGATAGGAAACAACGCCCTGGAAAGCTGGTCCTGGCTCAGCTGGCATAGGAAGTACGATTGATCTTTGTTATTGTCTTTTCCGGCAAGTAGATGGAAAATTTCCTTTCCGTTTTCGTCGAAAGTTGAGGTTACCCTGGCATAATGTCCTGTTGCCACCTTATCTGCTCCCAGAGACATTGCTGTTTTCATAAAAACATCAAATTTTACCTCACGGTTGCACAATACATCAGGATTTGGGGTTCTTCCTTTCTCATATTCGGCAAACATATAATCTACAATACGCTCTTTGTAAAGCTCGCTCATATCAATAACCTGAAACGGAATTCCCAATTTCTGAGCTACCATAAGCGCATCATTACTGTCTTCAATCCAGGGACACTCGTCCTCTAAAGTTACCGACGCATCATTCCAGTTCCTCATGAACAGAGCCACTACTTCATGGCCTTGCTGTTGTAGCAAATATGCTGTAACACTGGAATCTACACCTCCGGAGAGGCCTACTACTATTTTCATTCTATTTCAATTTTACGGAACTCTTAACGGGAGTCCTTAGTTTGATCCGGCAAAAATACAATTAAAAAAATTCGTAAAAAAACCATAATTTTAAACATTGATAAAAACGATAGTATATGAAAAAGTTTATTATTCCTCTCATGTTGATGCTTTCAGTACCGGCATTTTCACAGGTTTCAGTAGGTACACAGGCTCAGGAAAATAACAAATGGACCTTTGGGGGCGGAATTGGTCTGGGCTTCGGAAGTAACAGCGCTTTTTATCTGCAGGCTTCACCCAGAGTAGGGTACAGATTGACGAATGACCTGGAAGCCGGTGTTATGGGAAGTGTTTCCTGGCAGACTTCGGATTTTTACAGATCAACAATGTTCGGAGTTGGGCCGTTTGCCAATTATTATTTTGCACGGTCATTTTATGTGGGGGCTAATCTCCAGCATTATTTTATCAATTATAAAGATAAATATTACGATTATAAATTCAATGAAGAAGAAACAGCACTGTACCTTGGAGGCGGTTATATGCAGAGAATAGGAGGCAACTCTTTCATGCAGATCGGTTTGATGTACAACGTATTATGGAAAGAAAATTCCAGCGTATTTTCAAGCGGTCTGATCCCCAATATAGGTTTTGTGATAGGAATGTAATCTTCAGCCTATCCGTACGATACAACAAAAAACGCCGGGAAAAATGCCCGGCGTATACTTTTATTTTTTTATGATCAGTTTAAAGGTTTTTACAGGTGTTTTATCGGTTTTCCTTACAGATAACAGATAACTGCCATTGCTCAGTTTACCGGAGAGCCTGAAATGTTCTTCCCTGTTTTTTGAAGTTAAATCAGAATGAACGAGTCTTCCGGACATATCGGTAATGTTGATCAGATAGGATTCTTTTTCTAAAACAGATCCTTTTAAGCTGAAATTTCCGTTATTGGGGTTGTTGTAAAGAACCAGATCTTTTGAAACATTAGTTTCAGAAGCAGAAAGAACTGTTGAACTGAATTTAGCAAGAAATCCTGCTTTTCCGCGGGTTTCAGTAGGCGGATAAATTATATTTTGCTGATGTCCGTTAGCAGAACTGAATCCATTTGGATTTTCGGTGTTACCAAAAAGGTAGAATGCATTTGTGTTTTTTGAGAATTTACAGCCAATATCTGTAAGGTAGTAATATCCATTAGTTTCCGTACTGTTAAACCCTCCATAATAAGAAGTGAAAAGATGTGATCCTGAAGTGGTAAACATAGAAAAGAAAGCATCATCCCTTGCTGGATTGGGCTTAGTGGGGCCATAAGTTCCGGGTGATGCTATGTTCTGACTTCCCTGCGAAGTTCCTGCGAAGAGTATTTTGTCATCTTTTACATCAAGGAAATTATAGGAAGATACAAAATCAAGGTCGTCACCTCCCAGATATGTGCTCCATGCCCGTTTTCCGTTGTCATCAAATTTTGTCAGAAAAAGATCAAGCCAACCTGTAGACTGCTGCTTATAAGCCCCCTCTGTAGCATAATAGGTGCTGGGATTTACGGTACTTCCTGCCAGATAAATACCGGTAGAAGTTGCTTTTATACCAATAATCTGACCGGATGCAGTCTGAGGAATTCCGTAATAAGTCCCCCACATTCTTTTTCCGGTATTTCCGTCAATCTTAGAAAAAAACTGCTTTGATTTTTCCGATTGAAAAGCTCCTGGAGTTGCAAGAACAGAGCTCGTTTCATCAAGCTCATCACTTCCTGCAATATAAAGATCATTGTCAAAAGCATTGAGGCAATAAATGAGTTTGGAAGGCGTGTAAGTTGCCCATATTTTCTGTCCTTGCAGATTAAGCTTTACGAGATAAGAATTGGCCAGTGGAACTCCGCTTAAATCAGGAACAACGGTGAAGGCAGGCTGAAAGGTTCCGGGGTCTCCAAGGTTCTGCCAGGTAGTTGTACCGGTAATGTATATATTTCCCTGCTCATCATCTGCCAGAGTATACGAGCTTCCGCCGGGAACGTAGGTCTTCCACAAAAGTTGGTTATTTTCATCATATTTTGAAAGAATAGCATCATTATTGGTTACCGATTCGGGAAGCCAGACTCCGGAAGGCAGTGGTGAGTTTGGTTCTGCTTTCTCAACATAATAGATATTTCCGGCCTGATCTCTGAAACGGACATAATTTCCAAAGAAGGGATACTCTGAAAGAAGCATATTTCCGGATGAAGAGAGCTTTCCGTAAAATTCATTGGTATAAGGTGATGTTGCTGAAGGAGTAAAAAGATGTCCTCCGGGAGTAACAAACTGGTTGTAATAAGCAGCAGGCTGTACGGGATTATTTATATCATGGCCCGAAATTCCGTCTGTTATAATAGAATGAGTATCAGGGTCTTCATAAATAGATGAAATTTCAGTATTGAAACCTCCTAAATAAGTTGCCCAATCCCGTTGATAAGGGAAATTTTGAGAGGATAAAAGGGTTGGGAGTAAAATAAGAAACAGATGTTTTGATTTCATAACATATTTGATATTTCTTGGTTTTTAGCAGGTTATCCACAAAAATAGGAAAACAAAAACGAATAATATTCATCGATTGGAGATAAAATGAAAATATAAAATAAAAAAAGCACCGGATTTTTTCCGATGCTTTTCATTATGATTAAACTCTATTTACTTTAAGATTGAGAAGACTTTTCAGCCGTTTTTTTAGGTTTTGATGCCTTTCCGGTTAATCCGTCTTTCGCTTCATTCAGGTCAAGAATTACTGTTTCACCTTCGTTTAGCTGTTTGTTAACCAGCATTTCAGCCAATAGATCCTCAATGTATTTCTGGATAGCACGTTTCAGTGGTCTTGCACCGAAATCTTTATCCCATCCTTTTTCAGAGATGAAATCTTTTGCTTCTTCAGTAAGTTCTACTTTGTAGCCTAGTTTTTCCAGTCTTCCGTAAAGCTTATTCAGCTCAATATCAATGATTTTCTTGATATCGTCCTGTACAAGAGAGTTGAAGATCACAATATCATCAATTCTGTTCAGGAATTCCGGAGCAAATGCTTTTTTAAGGGCATTTTCAATGGTGCTTCTCGCTCTTGAGTCTGAAGTTGTCTTTTTAGCCGAAGTCCCAAATCCTACACCATCTCCGAAATCTTTAAGATCTCTTGTTCCGATATTGGAAGTAAGGATGATGATGGTATTTCTGAAATCAATCTTTCTTCCTAAGCTGTCAGTCACGTGGCCTTCATCTAGAATCTGTAAAAGAATATTGAATACATCCGGGTGAGCTTTCTCAATTTCATCCAAAAGAACCACAGCATAAGGTTTTCTTCTTACGGCTTCTGTCAGCTGACCACCTTCTTCATACCCTACATATCCCGGAGGCGCTCCTACTAACCTTGAAACGGCAAATTTTTCCATGTATTCACTCATGTCAATACGGATAAGAGACTCATCAGATTCAAATAATTCTCTTGCCATTACTTTAGCCAGCTCGGTTTTACCAACCCCGGTAGTACCAAGGAAAATAAATGTTCCGATAGGGCGGTTAGGATCTTTCAGACCGGCTCTGTTTCTTTGGATAGCCTTAACAACTTTTTTCACGGCATCTTCCTGTCCTATCACTTTTCCGTTAAGCTTTTCATCCATCTGAGCGAGTTTGTCAAGCTCATTTTTGCCGACTTTCGTTACAGGAACTCCACTCATCATAGAAACCACTTCTGCAACATTTTCTTCGGTTACGGTTTCTTTTTTCTCTTTTACATCTTTATCCCACTTATCCTGGGCGGCATTAAGCTCCATCTGAAGACGTTCTTCTTCGTCTTTAAGCTTTCTTGCTTCAAGATAATCCTGGGCTTTTACTGCTTTCTGCTTCAGTTCCTTGATATCTTCGATCTTTTTCTCAAAATCAATGATTTCAGTAGGCACTTTCATATTTTTAATATATACTCTGGAACCGGCTTCATCCATTGCGTCAATCGCTTTGTCTGGTAAGAAACGGTCCGTAATATATCTCGACGTAAGATTAACACACGCTGCAATGGCTTCAGGAGTATAAATTACATTGTGATGCTCTTCATACTTATCTTTGATCTGGTTCAGAATCTGAATGGTTTCATCAATAGAAGTTGGTTCTACCATTACTTTCTGGAATCTTCTTTCCAAAGCGCCGTCTTTCTCTATATACTGACGGTATTCATCCAGAGTAGTTGCTCCGATGCATTGAATTTCACCCCTTGCCAAAGCAGGTTTGAACATATTAGAAGCATCTAAACTTCCAGTGGAACTTCCGGCGCCTACAATGGTGTGAAGCTCATCAATAAACAGGATCACATCACGGTTCTTTTCCAGCTCCGTCATGATGGCCTTCATTCTTTCTTCAAACTGACCACGGTATTTTGTTCCTGCCACTAAACTGGCAAGATCCAGAGTGATCACACGTTTCCCGTAAAGAACTCTTGATACTTTTTTCTGTTGAATTCTTAAAGCTAATCCTTCTGCAATCGCAGATTTACCAACTCCTGGCTCACCAATAAGAAGCGGGTTGTTTTTCTTTCTACGGGACAGGATTTGAGAAACACGTTCAATTTCCTTTTCACGTCCTATTACAGGGTCTAATTTTCCGTCTCTTGCCAAAGAAGTTAGGTCCCGGCCAAAGTTATCCAGTGTAGGAGTTTTACTTTTCGCCGAACCCAGATTTCCTGTAGGCTTCCTCATCTGCTCAAAATCCTCTCTTTCATCGTCGTCGTCATAAGCACTCATTTGTGGTGCCTGCCCGGAATTTTTCAGCATCGTCTGATACTCTCTTGAAACGCCTTCATAGTCAATGTCGTAAGCTCCTAAAATGTTGGAAGTAGGATCCTCATATTTATAAAGAATGCCTAAGAGCAAATGAACGGTATTAATTTCATTGCTTTTATATTGTCTGCATTCCAGCTCTGCACGCTTAATGGCATGATCAGCCATCTTGGTGAAAGAAATATTGGTAACTTCCTCAGAAATAGGATTTAAACTTGCTGTATTTAGAGTTTCAATTTTTCTTCTGATTTGTGTTAAATCCGCATTAAGGTTTTGAAGGATTTCTTTTGCAGAGTTTTCCGTCTTTATAATACCTAAAAGTAGGTGTTCTGTATTAAGAAATTCACTTTTCAGCCTTTTAGCTTCGCTCTTGCTTTGTTTGAACACCTGGCTCAAACCTTGTGAAAACTTATAATCCATAATATATCTCATTAGAATAAAGGCTGCGGTGCCATTTATTCATTATCTAAATTACAAATATTTTACCAAAAAACAATTAATGACTTTATGGCAGAAAAAATTTTATTATCTTATTGAAAATGATTAAGTTTGTGATCCTTAAATTTTCCCCCATGGATTCCAATATCACAACTTATATAGGCTATTCTGCTTCAGTTTTTATCGTGCTGAGTTTCATTCTGAAAGATGTAAGAAAAATTAGGGTGGTCAATATGATAGGCTGTATATGCTTTGTTATTTATGGCATCTATAACGGATGGCTTTGGCCGGTTATTATTCCGAACGGATTGATCTGCTTTATACAGATCTATCATCTGATGATCGGAAATAAAAAATGATGAAGAAAAAAATAATCACTTCTGCATTTAGTAATCTATACACAGATCAGCGTATAGAAAAAGTGTGCAGAACTTTGCATGACAATGGATATCAGCTCGAGCTGATTGGGAATGACTGGAACGGAGCTGAAAAAATGGAACGTCCCTATCCGTTTTCCAGAATACACTTGATTTCCAGAAGTTTAAAAACAGCTTATTTTGAATTCAACTGGAAATTATACCGGGAATTAAATAAGAAAGCTGACCACAATACTATTCTTCATGCCAACGATTTGGATGCGTTGCTGCCAAATTATCTTCTTTCTAAGAAGCTGAATATCCCTTTGGTATTTGACAGCCATGAAATTTTTTCAGAAATGCCTGCCATTCAGGGCAAAATGTCACAAAAATTGTGGAGATATTTAGAAAAAAGCATAATTCCGAAGCTTGAACTGATGATAACAGCAAGTGGAAGCTACGCCAAATGGTTTCAAAAAAAGTATGCAGTAAACCCAGTTGTTATTCAGAATGCGCCAAGAAAAATAAAATTTACAGAAAGAATCCCGGAAAATACTCCCAGAATATTTCTGTATCAGGGAGTGATTAATCCTTTTCGCGGAATCGACAAAGCCATTCTGGCGATGCATCATCTGGAAGGTGTTATTTTGAAGATAGCAGGGGACGGACCCCAGAAAAAAGATTATGAAGACCTTGTCTGCAGAGAAAATCTTCAGAATAAAGTTAAGTTTCTGGGAAAGCTTAACCCGGAAGAGCTTAGAAAAATTACGATTACGGCAGATATAGGAATGAGCCTTGAAGAGAATGGGGGAGACAGCTATCTGTATTCACTGCCTAATAAAGTAATGGATTATATCCAAAGCCGTGTTCCTGTAATTTTGACTGGTTTTCCTGAAATGCAACATATTAGAAACCGGTTTGATGTAGGTGAAATTATTAAGGATCATCAGCCTGAAAATATTGCAGCAGCAGTAAAAACCGTCTTAAATAAAGGAAGGTTTTCTTATCAGGAAGAACTTGAAAAGGCAGCAGACATCCTGTGCTGGGAAAATGAGGAAATAAAACTGTTGCAGGTATTTGAAGAAGCATCAAGGTTGTAGGAAGCTGTAGACTCTAATCAACATAATATTCAAATAAAAGCTTAAGAAAAACTTAAAATTTCTAAATTTAGTATCTTTGCATTAAGAAATTTGTGAAAAATGACCATTAAAGAAAAACAGCAGGAAATTATCGGAGAATTTGAGTTTCTTGAGGATTGGGAGCAAAAATATGAGTATATCATTGATCTTGGAAAAGAATTGAAAGGTCTCCCGGAAGACAAAAAAACTGACGAAAATCTGATTAAAGGATGCCAGAGCAAGGTATGGATTGATGCTGAATTTAAAGATGGAAAACTTTTTTTCAATGCAGATTCTGACGGAATTCTTCCTAAAGGGATTGTTTCTCTTTTGGTAAGCATCTACAGTGGACATTCTACACAGGAAATTCTTGATTCTGATTTTGAATTTATTTCTGAGATCGGGCTGCAGGAATTCCTTTCACCTTCCAGGGCAAACGGCCTGATGGCCATGACGAAACAGATCAAATTTTATGCAGTAGCGTATCAGCTAAAGTCTTAGTCGTGACCAGAATTTTAGCATATCGTTTTTCGGCTTTTGGCGATGTTGCCATGACAGTTCCTGTTTTCAGAGAATTTCTGGAACAAAATCCCGATGTGGAGATCATTATGGTTTCCAGAAAAAATTTTGAAAGCTTATTTACCGGAATTCCCAATGTTACCTTCAAAGGAATTGATCTGGATGATTATAAAGGTTTTTTTGGCTTAAGAAGGCTGGCTCATGAATTAATGAAGGAGTTTAATCCTGATCTTATCGCCAATCTCCATGACGTGATCAGAACCAAAATTCTTGACCGTATTTACAGAAGGAGAGGTCTTAAAGTTTTTAAAATAGATAAAGGAAAAGAAGAAAAAGAAGAGCTTACCGATGTCTGGAACCTGAATAAAGTACAGCTGAAGAGAACGGTTGAGCGTTATGCTGATGTTTTCCGTAATATGGGTTTTCCTGTAAAGCTTTCCAATCAGCTGAGACCTGCTCCGGGCCCGAAAGAGGGAATAGGTTTTGCTCCTTTTGCCCAGCATAAAGGAAAAATGCTTCCTTTGGAAAAATCATACGAACTGGTAAGAATATTAGCTCAAAAACATACAGTATACTTTTTTGGTGGAGGTAAAAAAGAAACTGAAACGCTTGAAAAATGGGAAAAAGAGATCCCGAATACCAAAAGTCTTTCAGGAAAATTAAGTCTTACAGAAGAACTGAAAAAAATTTCAGAATTAGAGCTGATGATTTCTATGGATTCTGCCAACATGCATCTGGCCAGTTTAATGGGAACCCGATGTGTTTCTGTGTGGGGGGCAACACATCCCTATGCTGGGTTTCTGGGCTTTGGACAGCACGAAGAAGATGTGGTTCAGGTAAAAGATCTTACCTGCAGACCCTGTTCTGTTTTTGGTGATAAAGAATGTTATCGCGGGGACTGGGCATGTCTTGAAGAACTGGATGTTCAGAAGATCGTCGAAAAAATTCAGCTATAATGAAACTTTCCGTATGTATTCCTGTTTATAACTTTGATGTCTGTGAACTTGTTTCTGATTTGAAAAGCGAGATCGGAAGGAATGATATTGATGCAGAAATTATCCTTATTGACGATGCTTCCGGTGTTGATTACAGGAAAGTCAATCAAAGCCTTCAAAATAAGGTGGAGAATTTTATTTTCCTTGAAGAAAATATAGGAAGATCCCGGATCCGGAATCTTTTTTATCAACATACAGCAGGGGAGTATCTGTTGTTTCTGGACTGCGACGGTAAGATTACAGATAAAAACTTCTTAAAGAATTATATATGCTTTATACAAGGGAATCCGGAAGCTGCTGTTATTTACGGTGGTAGGAATGCCCCAAAAACTGCTTCAGACCCTGAGCACTACCTGAGATGGAAGTTTGCGGTAGAAAGAGAGAATCTGCCGGTTGATTTGCGCCGGAATAAACCTTATTTAAGCTTTCAGACAAATAATTTTATCATCAAAAAAGAGGTCTTTAAAAAAGTGAATTTCCATCCTGATTTTCAAAAATACGGCTATGAAGACCTCCTTTTTGCCATGGAACTGAAGTCTGAAAAAGTAAAAATAGACCATATTGATAACCCGATCCTGAATAATGATCTGGAAAGCAATCGTGTGTATCTGGGAAAAGTAGATGAATCTGTAGAAAGCCTGGCTAAAATGCTTAAAGATAAAAATCTCCGGCCTAAACTGACTGAAGTTAAGCTGGTGAGACTGTATGTTAAGCTTTATAAAACGCCGTTTGCTTTTTTTATCAGGGTTTTATTAGGGAACAGGGGGTTGAAAATAGTAAAGGAAACTCTTTTAAAAGGAAATGTCAGTCTCAGGTATCTTGATATTTATAAGCTGGGGCTGCTTTTTAAGAAGATGAAGGGGTAATCACGTGAGAATAAGCTCTCTGAAATTTATTTTTGATAAAGTTTTTTTCAGAGAGTTAGGAATAAGTTTAGGTGTTGAATGAGGAAATGTATAAGGTATGAAAAAGAAAACCATTCTTGAATTACAGCAAAGAATGGTTCTGTTTAGAAATATTAAGGTTAGCTTTCTTCTATAGGAAAAACTTGTCTCACAAACTTAAGAAGCTCTTCAATGGCTTTAAATTCTTTCTCAACAGGAACTTGCCCAGTGAAATAATTAACATTCATTTTATCACCATTTTTCTCTATTCTAAATATTGAATCCAGCTTAAAATTTCCATTTTCTGGAATGCCAACTGTTAATGAATTAATAAGATTATGATACTGAGTGGTATAGCCTAATTCTTCTAGTTTTTCTGAAATCTCTTTATAGTCCATAATTAATCATTGGTGTGGAAGAATGTGGAATTTTGGTGATTTTCAATACAGATTGGTTAAAGATAAAGTATATTTTCAGTTTTATTATGATTTTAAAATAGATAACCGACCTCAAATTAATGATGTGGGTTAAAAAACGAACTCAAAAACCAATGATAATCTGAACTACCATTGAGTGCTTTCTGAATACCCTTTGAAAATTCAAAGGCATTCAAATTTAGGAAAGTATCTATATAGTTGCTCATATTAGCCTATGTAAAGAGATTATAGGTATCTCAAAGATTAGAAATTTCTTCAAAACTAAAGAGGCTTGGATTTATTTTGTGGATTAAAACCAGCTGGTTTTGTGGGTTTTATAAATAAAAATCAATGCTATTTTTCTATTGGGAAGAGCTGCTGTACAAATTTAATTAATGCTTCAAGGTCTGTAAAGTCTTTTTCCAATCCTAGCTGGGCCTCAGAATATTGAATATTATATCTGCCTTCAGATATTTTCAAATAAAATTCCCTTCCAGGCTTTATGATAAATGTGTGGTCCTTGATGCCGCAAAACAAAATTCTTTCTGCGTCATTGTTGAACTGCTTAAATTCAGCATAGTAGCCTTCTTTTTGAAAGAGTTCCCTTACATACTCCGGATTATTCATTAAGTTATTCTCACGTATTGAAAAACAAAAAAAATCTCCCAAAAATTTGAGAGATTTCTGTGGGTCCTGAGGGATTCGAACCCCCGACCCTCTGGGTGTAAACCAGATGCTCTGAACCAACTGAGCTAAGAACCTTATCTTCGTTTCCTCGATTAGAGTGGTGCAAATATACGACTTATTCGGATAATTGCAAATTTTTTTCTAAAAATTCTCCAACAACAAAGTTACTTCCGCCGATGAAAATCATTTCCTCCTCTGTACATCGTTCTTTTGCAGCGAGATACGCATCCTGTACTGAATCAAAAATTTTATAAAAAATTTTTGCCTCCTGAAGCAGATTTTCATAATCCAGAGGATGTCTTCCCCTGTTAATGGATGGTTTGGCAAAATAAAACTCAGAATTTTCCGGAAGAAGCGCCATTACTTCATCTATTTTTTTATCATTCACAAACCCCAAAATGACATGCTTATGTCTGTCGATAGTATTAAGCTGTGAAAAAACATACTCTAATCCTGCCTGATTGTGTCCCGTATCACAAATTGTAAGCGGATTTTTAGAAAACTCATACCATCGGCCGATGAATCCTGTATTTTTATGAACATTCAATAACCCCAGTTTAATATTTTCATCAGAAATAGAGATATTCAGTTTTTTTAATTCTGAGATAAGAGCAAGTACAACACGGATATTTTTCTGCTGGTAACTTCCCTGAAGATCAGATCTGAGACTGGTTTGTATAGCAGTCGCATCAATAAAAGGTGCTTTTTCTTCAATGGCTTTGTTCTGGATAATACTTTTTACCGTTTCATTTTCATCACCGGAAACTACAGGAGTACCGCTTTTGATAATACCTGCCTTTTCTGCTGCAATTTTTTCAACAGTGTCTCCCAGAATATCCTGATGGTCCAGCTGAACGTTGGTAATAGCAGAAACCAGGGGTTTTATAATGTTCGTAGAATCCAGTCTTCCTCCCAGGCCTACTTCAATAATGGCAAAATCTACCTGTTTCTGATGAAAATATTCAAAAGCCATGATCGTGGTAAACTCAAAAAACGAAGGACGGATATCTTCCGGAAGGTTTTTAAGCTTTTGGATAAATTCATAAACAAACACCTTATCACAGTTAGTTCCGTTCACTTTAATGCGTTCAGTGAAGTCAATAAGATGAGGAGAATTGTATAATCCCACCTTATATCCGGCTTCCTGAAGTACAGAAGCGAGCATGTTGCTTGAAGATCCCTTTCCATTGGTTCCTCCAATATGAATGCATTGTATTTTATTCTGAGGGTTGCCAAAGAAGTTACATAGTCTGGTAATATTGTCCAGGCCTGGTTTATATGCCTTCTGGCCGTCGATCTGATAATTGGGAGCCTGTACGAAAAGCCAGTCAACAGCTTCCTGATATTGTTCATTTGTCATAATACAAAATTCTCAAAAGTTTTAATAACATGAAACAATAATTTTTTTAAACTGTAACTTTTTTATATTTGATACGTCTAATATGGAAAATTCTTAATATGAAAAAAGTTTGGATTATCGTTTTTGGATTAAGCTGCCTGGGATTGAGTGCCCAGAAGAAATGGTCCTTAAAAGAATGTGTAGACTATGCGGTGGAGCATAATCTTCAGGTTATCCAAAATCAGTATAACAAACAATCACAGGATGCCAGCCTTAAAATTGCTAAAAAAGAGTATCTGCCCACTTTGTCAGCTAATATGTCAAACGGGGTAAGCTTCGGACAGGCGTCTCTAGGTGCAGGAAGTTTCAGAAACGACAGATTCAACAACAGTGTGGGAATTGGAGCGGATATATTGGTCTATAATAACGGGAGGCTGGAAAAAAGCGTGAGGAAAGCTCAGTTTGATGTAGAAGCCAGTCAATATGATATTGAAACAATTAAAAACGATATCTCTCTTCAGATTGCCCAACAATATCTGACTGCTCTTTTGAATAAGGAGATTGTTAAGATTTCTCAAAGTGCGTTGGAAAATGCTCAAAAGCAATATGACAGAGCTAAAATAACAACGGAGGTGGGAACAACAGCTCAAACCGTTTTAGCTGAAGCAGAAGCTGCGCTGGCAAGAGAAAAACAGAATCTTAAGAAAGCTGAAATTGAGGTGGGAAGAGCATTATTTGCCATTGCACAGCTTTTACAGCTCCCTGAGTATAAGGATTTTGATGTGGAAAATGTAAATGTTCCTGAAACGTTAGATTCACCGTTGATGACAGCAGATGAGGTTCTTACCACTGCCTATGAAATACAACCGCAGATTAAAGCCGCAGAAAGCAGGATAAGATCTGCAGAAGCTCAGACAGAAGTGAGTAAAACGGCTTTCTGGCCTACACTAACGGCCAGTGCCGGGCTTAGCACTTTCTATAATTATCAAATTTCAAAAGGGCAGGAAAGAGTTTCTCAACCAGGGTTTTTCCAGCAATACAGTGATCAGTTCGGACAAAATGTCGGATTATCCCTGAATGTTCCTATTTTTAATAAAGGGATAACAAAATTACAGGTAGAGCAGTCAAAAATTAATGAAAGTATTGCTAAAAATACACTGAACCAGCAGAAGCAGACCGTGAGACAGAATGTACAGAAAGCTCAGTTTGATGCAGATGCTAATTATGAAACCTATCTGGCGGCTGTAGAAGCAGAGAAGAGTACCAGGCTGGCTTTAGAATTTGCCGATAAAAGCTATGCTGCAGGAAGAACAACGATTTATGACGTAAATGTTGCCAGAAATAATTATGCAAACGCACAGGGATCAGTTGCACAGGCAAAATACAACTATCTTTTCAGCCTTAAAATGTTGAGTTTCTATGCGGGAGTTCCATTAAGTTTATAAAATGCCAATCCAATCATTAGAAAAATATTTACCTCAAAATACGCTTAAATATTTAAAAATTTGGTTTTCAGATCATTATATTCATATAAAAGTAACACGCAACAGAAATTCCAAATTAGGAGATTACAGAAAACTGCCGGATAACTCCCATGAAATAACCGTAAACTCAACCCTTACACCACCGCTTTTTTTCTTCGTTCTTACCCATGAACTGGCTCATTTGATTGCCTTTGAAAAATACGGAAGAAGAATCTCTCCGCATGGAAGCGAATGGAAAGAAGTTTTCAGGAATATGCTTCTTGAAAGCCTTGAAGTGTATGATGATGAACTGAAGCCTATTATCGTAAAGTTTTCAAAATCTCCAAAGGCTAATTTTATGGCGAGTCCTGATCTGGTAAGATATTTTCATACTGAAAAACAGGATGATAGGCTTTATTTCATTGAAGAACTTCAAAAAGGAGATTTTTTTATGTACCGCAACGAAAAGTATTTATTAGAAGGTCTGATTAAAAAAAACTATCTTTGTAAGAATCTGGCTACTGGAAGGAAGTATTCTTTCAAGCCTTTGGCTAGGGTTGAAAAATGTAGGCAAGAATGTTAAAATCAGATAGATACTGCGTTATTATGGCGGGAGGAATCGGAAGCCGGTTCTGGCCAATGAGTACGCAGAAATTTCCAAAACAGTTTCAGGATATTTTAGGGACAGGACGCACTATGATTCAGCAGACGTATGACAGAATCAGCAGGATAATCCCTAAAGAGCATATATTCGTGATTACGAATAAAGAATATGTAGCGCTTTCCCATCAGCAGCTTCCGGAAATTCCTGAAGAAAATATTGTGGGTGAGCCTCTGATGAAAAATACAGCGGCATGTAATCTGTACATGGCCAATAAAATTGCTGAAATAAACCCCGACGCTACTATGATTGTGCTGCCGGCAGATCACCTGATTCTGAAGGAAGAAACATTTTTAGAGAAAGTAGAGCTGGCCTTCGACCTGGCATCAAAGAACGACTATCTTGTAACGCTGGGAATTACTCCTACAAGACCTGATACAGGGTACGGATATATTCAGTTTGTAGAAAAGAAAGGATCAGAATATTTTAAAGTAAAAACATTTACCGAAAAGCCCATTCTGGAAATTGCCCAAAGCTTCCTGGAAAGCGGAGACTTTCTGTGGAATGCCGGAATATTTATCTGGAATGTAAAAAGTATTCATCATGCTTTTGAAATGTATCTTCCTGAAATGATGCAGCATTTTATGGCCTGTGAGTATAATTCTGAGAAAGAAAATAACTGTATTGAACTCATTTACCCGAAAGTTCAGAAAATCTCCATTGATAACGGGATATTAGAAAAAGCTAAGAATGTTTATGTTATCCCTTCTGATCTGGGATGGAGCGACTTAGGAACCTGGACTTCCGTGTACGAGAACACAGAGAAAGATAAGGACGGGAATGCTGTAAAGCTGAAACATTTACTGGCTTATAACTCAAAAGGAAATATCATCCGTCTGAAAAATAATAATAAAGCGGTTATCATTGACGGTCTTGAAAATTATATAGTGGTAGATACAGATAAGGCACTGCTGATTTGTCCAAGAGATAATGATCAGCTGATTAAAGACTATGTCCTTGATCTAAAAAGCTTTAAGAAAGGAGATAAGTTCATGTAAAATATATAAGTTGGTATACTTTCTGTTGATTTTGAAATTATGATAAAAACAGCAACACGAATCATCGCTTTTATTTTTTTGTTTCTGGGAGTTCTTGGGTATGCCCAAGGGAAAAAAATAAAATTTTCCAGTATTTCCAATATTTTACAGCATGTTACTCCCAATGATAAAATAGATTCATGGGTACTGGTTTACAACAGCTATGGAAAAAATCAGGAAATAAAGAAATCCGGAGGAAAGATGGAATATACCCCGCAATTTTCGGGATTTAATCTGTTTCCAAGTGAAAACAGCTTTTATTATATTGCCTATTCTGCGGGAGGGAAAATGAATTATATAACTGATCTGGAGGGGCTGAGAAAGTTTGTGGGAAAAATTGATAATGCCGAAGAAGCTGCTATTTTACTTACTGCAGGTGATTATATGGTAGACGAAGAATTTACAGATATTGCCGGAAATTATTATGAAGATTCTTCAAACTATTATCTTGATCTTGGAAAACTGACGTCCAAAGAATGTCCTTACCAAAAGACGCATTATACCCTCACTGTTAATAAGTCTACTGGTGTTATTTCCAGTATAAAAGACAACGGAACCTATATTGAACTTTACAATAAGAGGTGTCCGAATAATCCAAGGCTTTTGAAAACTCAGAAAAAAGAAGAACCGAAAGATGACCCTAAAAAATCAAGCAAAAAATAAAACCTACGAAACGGAAAGGCTGATTCTTCGCCCGATGTCTCTGGAAGACCGCGACCTCATCTTTGAATTGTACAACACACCCAAGTTTATCAGGTATATCGGAGACCGTCATATCAAGACACCTGATGATGCAGAAGACTATATCAGGAACAGATTTTTACCTCAGTTTGAAAAACTGGGCTTCGGAAATTATGCAATTATTACCAAGGAAGGAAGCAAAAAAATAGGCGGAATAGGAATCTTTGAAAGAGAAGGGCTGGATGTAGCAGATATAGGATTTTCGCTGCTGGAAGAGTTTGAAGGTAAAGGATACGCTTATGAAGCCGCTGTAAAGGTAAAATCTATAGGAATGGATGATTTCGGATTGACGAAAATCTCTGCCATTACCTCGAAAGATAATTTTTCTTCCCAGAAACTGATCGAAAAGCTGGGGCTTCAGCTCAAAGGATACGTAACGCTTCCGGATGATGATGATGAACTGCTGTATTACGAAACGGAATGAATTATTTTTATGAGATAAATATCAGTTTCGGGCTGCCACAGGCAGCTCGAAACTGATATTTACCGGAACCTTATTTTTTATATTACTATTACTGCAATTACTCTAAAATTTGCTCGGCAGCCGTTTTCGAAGTAACCTTTTCAATCACTCTTGTACAAATCCCGTTTTCATCAAAAATAAAAGTGGTCCTTACAATTCCCATATAGGTTTTTCCGAATGTTTTTTTCTCCTGCCATACTCCGAATTTTTCGATGATATCATGGCTTTCATCAGCGATGAGGTCATAAGGAAAAGCAAATTTACTGTGAAAGTTTTTCTGCTTTTTCACGGTATCTCCGCTTACTCCTAAAAGCTGAAATCCTGCTTTCTTAAGCTTGGCATAATTGTCGCTCAGGTTGCAGGCTTCTACAGTACAGGTCGGAGTATTAGCTTGCGGATAAAAGAAAACAACCAGCTTTTTTCCGATTAATTTTGCTGAGGATATTGTTTTTTCATCCTGATTTACCCCTTCAAATTCAGGTAATTTGTCTCCAACTTTCAACATAATGATTTATTTTTGTTCAAATTTAAGGGTTACATGACAAAAAAGCAAAGAGCTGAGCTTGTTCAGCAGGAATTAGAAAAGTTATATCCTACAACACCTATTCCGCTGGATCATACGGATCCGTATACATTAATGGTTGCTGTGGCACTTTCTGCCCAGACAACGGATAAAAAAGTAAACCAGGTCACTCCTGATCTTTTTGCCGTAGCCGGAACACCGCAAAGAATGGCCAGGCTGGAAGAACATGAGATTAAAGAACTCATCAAAGAAATAGGGCTGTCCAATACAAAAGCCAAAAACCTGAAAAGAATGGCCGAACTTTTACTTGAAAGGCATAACGGTATCGTTCCGCAGACTTACGAGGAATTAGAAGCACTTCCTGGCGTAGGGCATAAAACCGCATCCGTTGTCATGAGTCAGGGATTTGGTTTTCCTGCTTTTCCGGTAGATACACACATTCACCGTCTTATGACCCAATGGAAGCTTACCTCAGGAAAAAATGTGGTGGAAACGGAAAAAGATGCCAAGAAACTATTCCCGGAAGAAGTATGGAATAAACTCCATCTTCAGATCATTTTCTATGGCAGAGAATATTCTCCTGCAAGAGGAAAGGGTGAAAAAGATTTTATCACGAAGATGATGTTTGAGAAATAAAAATTATTGCTTCGGTAAGCTTTTTTGTACAAAATCCTGCTTTCTGATCTGTGTAAACAATTCTCTGTACAGAGCAGTAGCCAGATCGGTACTGATGTCTGTAAGCGGATCTTCATATTCCATAGAAAGAGATCCCCAGCCGTTTGTTGAAATAACAACATGGCAGAAATCATCCTGTATAAAACTTTCAACTTCAATATTGAATTCCCGGCAAAGATTAATAAAGCCGGTATAAATATCTGTATTCTTAATTTTTTCATCAATGGTGTTGACGACCAGCGTGTTATTTCCTTCGTTTCCTTGTTTTTTCAAGATCACTTCTTCAAAACAGGATCTATTGATGACGGGGATAAATTCTTTTTTCATGCTTTTATATATCAAGTAATCTTCTGTGATAATTAATCTGCCCAAGATGATAATCCAGATGGGTAATCAGGTGGATCAGAAAGTATCCTGTCGTCATTTTATCTTCAAAAACAACAAGAGGGTATTCCTTTTCAAGGTCTTCCGGAGTTAATTGGCTGAGAACATGGTTAATCATGGTCAATGTTGCCTCAACTTTTTCAGTAAGTTCTGTTTTGGGAATGTTTTTTAATGAAAATTCAAGATCCCGGTTTCTGATGTAACCCGTGTTACCAAGGCATGCGCCTATGAAATGATTAAGGTTTCCAATAAGATGGAGACATAAGTTTCCCGCAGAATTGGAGATGTTTTGATCCGTTTTCCAGATCACAGCTTCATGCTGATACGCTTCGATTTCTGTTTTTAATTTATTTAAATCTCTGTTATAAAGAGATTGTAGGCTTTCTATGATCATGTTTTACTGTATTATGGTTTTTTAATTATTGATGAAGATCAGTTTAGATTTCTTTCCTCTGAATAATTGCTGCTAAAACTATAAAATTTTGAAATTCCTTTGAAAAACATAAAAAATGGGAGCATCATCAATGTCCCATTTTTTATATTTCTTTATTTCTGTTTCTTAGCCCAAAGCTTCATCTTTCGGTCTAATACATCCAGTGGCAGGCATCCCTGGCTTAATACTTCATCATGGAAGCTTGCCAGACTGAATTTTGTACCCAGCTCTTTCTGATACTTATGTCTCAGCTCACGGATTTTTAAAGAACCAATTTTGTAGCCCAGAGCCTGTCCCGGCATGGCCATATATCTTTCCACTTCAGCGGTTGCGCTGGCTTCATCGTAAGAGATATTGCTTAGGAAATATTTAATGGCTTCTTCTCTGGTCATTGTTCCGGTATGAATTCCGGTATCTACCACCAGCCTTACTGCTCTCAGCATCTGATCGCTCAGATAACCCATTTTCTGGTAAGGGTCGGTGTACAGACCAAATTCAGGACCTAATGTTTCACAGTAATGAGCCCAGCCTTCACCGTAAGCACCAAACCAGCCAAATCTCATGAATTTAGGAAGTTTTGTGTTTTCCTGCTGAAGAGAAACCTGATAATGGTGGCCCGGAATAGCTTCATGAAGGAAAAGAGATTCCATTCCTGAAGTTACATTGAACTTGGAAGGATCAGGAAGCGGCATATAGAATATTCCCGGTCTTTTCCCGTCCGGAGTTCCCTGGATATATTCTGCACTGGCGCTGGCTTCTCTGAATTTCTCGGTCTGTCTGATTTCAAACTTCGTTTTGGGCGTGACACTGAACATGGTTTTCAGTTTCGGCGTAATCTTCGTCAAAATACCATTGAATCCATTCAGAACCTCCTTAGATGTTTTATAAGGCATTGCCTTCGGATCTGTTTTTACGAAATTGATGAACTCTTCCAAAGTTCCTGAAAATCCTAACTGCTGCTTCACTTTTTCCATTTCAGCACGGAGCATAGCCACCTGCTGAAGTCCGATTTTGTTGATTTCTTCAGGGCTTTTCTTAGTGGTAGTCCAGCTTTTTGTATAATATCTGTAAATTTCATTTCCATTAGGAAGACTGTTATAGCCATCGGTATCTCTTGCCTTTGGAAGATATTCTTTCTCCAGGAAAACTCCCATTTTGGTATAGGCGGGAATAATCTTTTTGGTGATGATCTCTTTATACTGTGCACTGAACTTATCTTTCTGCTCCTTGGTAAAGTTCTTCGGGAACTTTCGGATAGGTCCGTAGAAAATATTTTTTTCCATATCGGGAGTGGTAATCTCTTCAGCTTTCATTTGCGGGATCATTTTTACCACCAGCTTTTTGGGAAGAACTATTTTATTGCTGATTCCTTCACGGAAATTTTCTGTAGCAGTATTCATCCATTCAGGAAACTTTTCCATTCTTTTCAGCCAGTCGCTGTAGTCCTTTTCTGTTTTGAATGGCTGGCTGCCTTCACCGCTTCCATAGAGAGGAAAAGTCAGTGGCAGTCCGCCAAACTGTGTAAAAGGGATATATTCAGGATGATATGCATAAGCTTCGGTTTTATCTTTTAAAGTATAATCCAGCACATCATATACCACTTTATCTTCATCCGAAAGCCCTTTATAATCTACGCTTTCCAGCTGTTTCTGCACCGAATTGTAAAATGCGATCTCACCGGAGATAAAATCTTTATCAATGTTGATGGGAAGCTGGTCATTATATCGCAGGTCTCCCTGAGAGGTAGCTTCCAGAGGATATAATTTAAGAGCCTGTTCATAATAATTGGCGGCAATAGAGTCCAAGTTGGTAGGGGTCACCTTCGTCAGGGGAGAGTCTGATTTTTTGCACGAAGCAAGTCCTATCACCAGACCCAGTCCTAAAATGCTTTTTGATAAAATGTTTTTCATTTTCAAAATCTTTAGGAAACAAAAGTAAGTATTATTGAGATATACAGGATAATTGATGAATGATTTAAAAAAATAATTTTCAAAATATTTTCAACTTAAGATCAATTTTTTATCTTTGTCTAAAACGTTTAACAATCATATTATTACAGCTCTTTTTTAAGAAATAATGAAAGGGATTTTAAAAATTTACCATCCGGACGAGACCCTAAAATACAATATCAGAAATACTTATTGTAAGGCGGTATATAGCAACCAGCAGCACTTTCTAGAGGTTGAAGTGATCACGGATGACGGACTGGATCATGTAGACGATGATTCACTGCAGTACAACTTTCCACAACTTTCACTTGAAATCTTCGATTTTCCGATCGAATCAGCAGAAATAGAGGGAAAGACCATTATGATCAATGATTCAGAAGAAGATACATATACTGAAGTAGATCTTTTCGATGATGAAGAAGCCTTTATTTATGATAACGAGCTTCTATTTGAGAAAAATGAAGAAGGAGAACTTCAGGTAACCTGGAAGGGAACCATTGATGACTTCTATACCGGATCTGATCAGCCGATCCCATTCCGATTAAAATGCGAATTTAAACAGGACGACATTGAAGTAGACGAAGACTAGACCCTTCAATCATCCTTATTTTATACCAGATTTCTTTTCAAAAACTCTTTTGGAAAGAAATTTGCTGTTTATGTATTATAACAAATTTAAGTTGTTTTTAAGCATTTTTTAAGAAAGCAATTCATAATATTCCACTACATTTGTCGTTAAAACTTTTATAAAAATTCACATTAATGCTGTTAACGGAACTTACTCAGATTTTATTTGCACAAATTACTGCACCTGCAGTTGCAACAGACGATTTAGAATTTTCATTTTGGAAGATCATGTTCCACGGAGGAGCTTTCGCTAAAATAGTGATGGTAACCGTTTTGGCTCTGGGTGTATTTTCTCTGTACCTGTTCTTTGAACGTTTTTTCTTTATTAAAAGGTTAACCTCAAAAACAGATTCCAATTTCATGGATAACATCGAGGATTTTATCAAAGAAGGAAAGATAGAGTCTGCGGTGGATTACTGTAAAAGACAGAACTCTCCTGAAGGAAGAATCCTGGAAAAGGGAATTTCAAGATTAGGACGTCCTGTTTCTGATATTGTAAGCGCTATGGAATCTCAGGCACAGGTAGAAGTGGCCAATATGGAAAAGAATCTTAACCTTCTGGCTGTTGTACCGAGTATTGCTCCTATGTTGGGGCTCTTAGGAACAGTAATCGGGATGATTATTGCATTCTTCAACCTTTCTCATGCAACAGGATCTTTCTCCCCCAAAACACTTTCAGAAGGTATTTACACTGCATTAGGGCAGACTGCTGTAGGTTTGGCAGTCGCAATTCCTGCAAACTTTTTCTATAATATCCTTCTGACAAGAATTGATAAATTTGTTCTGAAAGCTCAGGATATGTCTGGCGAATTTTTAGACCTTATCAATAAACCTTTATAATTCTGTGGTATGAAAATTCAGAGAAGAAATAAAGCAAATCCCGAATTCAGCCTGGCAGCGATGACTGATGTTATCCTGTTGATGCTGATCTTCTTTATGATTACTTCATCTGCAGCCAATCAGAGTGCTATTGATGTAAAACTGCCAAAAGCAGGAGCTGTTGAAGACAATATTCCCAATCCTTTAACAGTAAGTATCAAACCGGACGGATCCTATTATGTAGACGACAATCCGGTAACCAAAGATCAGCTGGAGCAGGTCATTGTCAATAAATTAACAGGTCAGACCAATAAGTCTTTCACCATAAGGGCAGACGAAAATACCCTGCATAAAGACTTTGTATTTGCAATGGAAATTGCTGAGAAACATAAATTCAATGTTGCCATTGCAACGGTTAAAGACAAATAATAAAGCCGGAATACCGGCGGAATGTGTTGTAAAATGAGAAGTTATACTGTAAATAAAAACGAAGAAAACCGCGACCGGATAAAAAGTGCTTTGCTTTCTGTCCTGATATGGGCTGCTGTTCTTCTTTTTGTTTTTTTATATAAGCTGAAGCCTAATCTGGAGCAGGAACCGGAAGTGGTAACCACTATGCTTGTCAATTTTGGAGACAACAGAAACGGTAACGGAATTGAAGAGCCTGCCGATCAGCCGGGAAGTCTGGCCGCTGCAACAGAGGAAATAACTCCGGAACCTGCAGAAACGCCTGTTCCTGAGACGAAAACGGTGGTGAAACCAGAGCCTGTACCAGAGCCGAAAAAAGCTGAAGTTAAAGAGAAAATCATTACCGGGAATAATTCTAAAGTAGCAGTTCCTAAAAAAGAAGAATCCAAGAAAGCGGATAATAAAGCTTCAGCCAGTTCGAGCGCTTCAAAAACGACTAAAAAATCCGGAGCAACAACAGCTAATTCAAAAACCGGAAACGGAGACGGAAAAGGAAATGCTGCCATCGGAAACCTGATCCGGGGAAGAGGTACAAAAGCCGGAAGCCAGGGGACAGGAGAGGGAATAGGTAATGCAGGAGACCCTTTAGGCGGAGACGGAAACGGAGACAGTAAAGTGGGAATTGACCGAAAACTGACCGGCTATATTCCGGGAACGATGGGAAGAGGAGGAGCACAACCTTCACACAGCTGTACGGCGAGTGGTTCCATTACCATTGCCTACACCGTTGATAAAGCCGGAAATGTAGTCTCAGCAAGAAGGGCAGGAGGAATTTCTGATCCCTGTGTATCTTCAACATCTGTGGCCTGGGTTAAAAAGTATGTAAAAGCTGAAAAAGCAAGCACATCCTCTACCGGAACCTATAAAATAACATTCTAAAAATACAAAAGCACTTTATTCAAGTGCTTTTTTTATTTCATTGATTCTGTTGATGACAGGAAGGGCAAAGATACCGCTGGTCTGGAGATACATTTCATAAAATGTTTTGGCCTTATCCAGAAAATCATTGTGTTGATCTTGTTTTCCTTTAAAGTAGAAAAGATTTCCCAGCATTTCGTAGTAATCTTTATGATCCCTTTCCTGTTTCTCGCTGACAAGGGTAATCATTTCTTCTTTAGTCATTGAAGAAACTTCGGTAAAGGTCATTTTGAAGATGTCTCTCATCAGCGTATCAAAGTCCAGTTCTTTCTGCATTAAACTTTCTTCAGGCTTGTCTAAAATCAGTTTTTCCAGTGCTTGTGTCAGCTGGCGGATCAGCCTTAGTGTGAATTCTTTATCTGTTATCATGTTATCTAAAAGTTAAGATTTAAGGGTTGAATTTTAAGTTCCGGAACCGGGGCTTATTATTTTTCCTGATTTCTTTCGTGAAAGCTGAATAGAATCATAGTACTCTGAGTGTTCAATAGGGTTGTCAAATACTTTTAAGCCCAGCGAGCTGAAAAAATCCTGATAATTTTTCATATCTGCTGACGGAGGTTTACTGCCTTTAACCTGATTACATTCAAAACAAACGGAAATATGGTTCACAATCTTATCTTGATTTAAAAATAGGATATTATGCCTCGGGTAAAAGCAGTCGGACACTTTCATTGTAGCCTCTTTTTCTTGTTTTCTCCTTCCGCTAAGTATATCATTAAGATTTTTGATCTGAACTGAATTCAATGTTATACTAATGGTATCCTTAAGCTTTTTTACATCAAGTTCTTTATCAAAATTACCGTCATAATAATCCATTGGATTAACTGTTGCAAATGCAATGACTTTATCATATGGGAAATCAATATAATCTTTGAGATTCTGTTGTTTATGAGAATCTTTTACAACTTTATCATTTTTACAGCTAATAAAGAACAGGGCAATGCTGATAAGAGTAAATAAACGGATCATATTATATTACTTTTAAGCAAAAAACAGATAAGCCAGCGCGATGGAAGTGATAACCCCTACCAGATCGGCCAGAAGCATAGCAATTACGGTGTATCTCGTATTTTTCACGGCTACGGCCCCGAAATATACAGCAATCACGTAAAACGTCGTATCTGAGCTTCCCTGAAGCACGGCTGCCAGTTTCCCCTGGAAGCTGTCTGCTCCGAATGTGGCCATTGTATCTACCATCATTCCTCTGGCTCCCGAACCGGATAAAGGCTTGATAAGGGCAGTAGGAAGTCCGTCTACGAATCGCGGATCGAAACCGGCGGTATGGGCTACCCATTTCATTCCGTCAATGATTACATCAAAAACACCGGAAGTTCTTAGCAGTGAGATCGCAATAAGCATTCCTACCAGATAAGGAATGATCTTAACACAGGTGGTAAACCCTTCTTTGGCTCCATCAATAAAGGCATCAAAAACATTGATCTTTTTATAAACAGCACCCAATACAATCGCAAGGAAAATAAACAAAATGAGGCCATTACTAAGTACTTTGCTGAAATCATCCAGCTCATCTTTGCTTAAACGGACCAGATAGAGCACAAGAAGTCCGATTATGGCAGAAATCCCGCCTACATAAGCAATTACTATCGGACGGAGAAGGTTGATCTTCTGGTACAGCGAAACAATAATCATGGCTGCCATTGTTGCGGCAAAAGTAGCGATCATGCACGGAAGAAAAATATCTGTCGGAGTTTTGGAGCCCATTGATGCCCTGATGGCAATAATAGATACAGGAATAAGTGTCATTCCCCCCGCATGAAGGCACAGAAACATAATCTGTGAGTTGCTGGCTGTATCTTTATTGGGATTTAATGTCTGAAGACTTTCCATTGCTTTAAGTCCGAAAGGTGTTGCAGCGTTGTCCAGGCCGAGAAGATTGGCACTGAAATTCATCAGCATATGTCCGAAAGCCGGATGGTTTTTGGGAATGTCCGGAAACAATTTAGAGAAAAAAGGCTGGATAAAACGGCTTAAAAGGTTAATTCCGCCTGCTTTTTCAGCAATACTCATAAATCCCATGAATAACGTCATAATTCCGATGAGGCCAATACAGATTTTTACAGCCGTTTCGGAAGTTCCTATCACTCCGTCTGCTTCCTGAACACGGTAAATTTTTACATTCTGCTTTAAAGAATCTGTTTTATAATGAATTCTGCTGTCTGCAAAATCATTTTTTTTCATCAGGCTGTCCTTAACAACAGGAGAGAGAGCGTTCATAGGCTGAGAGGCGATCTGAACTGTATCTCCGCCTTTTCCCACTACCATATCATTGAAAATGGTCCTGTAATGGTTTGATGAAATGTACTTTATACTGGCAATGGTAATGGCAATGATAATAAAAGCCGACCAAATTCTGCTGAGAACCATCTGATTGATTTAATTGTTTAAACTTATTAAAAATACTTTAAACTGCAAAAGGCACAAAAAAAATTAAACGACTAAGTTTCTATAAAGTTAACAAGATTTGGCTGTGGAGTGCTTTAAGCTTTTTGAAATCATTTGTTTTTATCACAAGGTTCGCAAAGTTTTTTTACTGGAAACCGCAAATATGCATAAGTTTTACCTAATACCACCTTTCTTCGCGGTTAAACCAAAGTTATTCTTCGAGATAGACAAGATATCCCTCAAAGTTATCATCAAGATTCTTCAGCACTTTGGCTTCATCCATTTTTTTAATCAGACCTTCTATAAAGAAGCTTTTTTCAAAAAACTGACGGTGAATTCCGGGAAGAAGCTCCATAAAATAATCCATGCCGATTTGGTTGTTATGCAGATCCATTTTAGTTTCCAATGGTTTATTGGGGAAGAGTTCTTCATGCAAATCGGTCATTTTTTTACAGAAGTCCAGGGCTTTTTGGGGGGAAGAAACTTTACAGCAGTACATCATGATAAAACAGCACCAGAGAGCATGTCTGAATGAGTTTCCGATTCCGTTACTGGATGCTGTTTCAGGAAATTTTTTTTGTGCAATGGCAAAAGCCTGTACCGTTGCATGAAAGCTTAATAACGCAAAAAGAGGATGAGGAAGGACAAGCGATAAAAGACGCATGATCTTTCTAAAGCTCATACTCCGGATGGTATTGAAAAATATCTTAAAAGTCCTCATAAATAAAAATCTCTCCCCAATTAGAGAGAGATTGTATTGTTTTTGTTACAGGTACTATGCTTTTACGGCTAATAAATTAACTGTTTTAGCTACGGTATCCTGAATTTCAGTTCTTTTAACAATGAAGTCTACAAATCCTTTTTCCTGCAGGAATTCAGAGGTTTGGAAGCCTTCCGGAAGGTCTCTTCCGATTGTTTCGCGGATTACTCTAGGTCCGGCAAAACCAATCAGAGCCCCTGGTTCAGCCATAATAATATCTGCAGTCATTGCGAAGGAAGCGGTAATACCTCCAAAAGTAGGATCACACAGATAAGCAATGTATAAAAGTCCGGCTTCTGAAAGCTGAGCTAGTTTAGCCTGAACTTTAGCAAGCTGCATCAGGGAATAGGTAGCTTCCTGCATTCTGGCTCCTCCGGACTGACAGATGATCATGTACGGAAGTTTGTTAGCGATACAATAATCTACTGCTCTTCTGATCTTTTCACCCATCACAGAACCCAGAGATCCTCCAATGAAAGCAAAGTCCATACATGAAACAACCATTTCGGTTCCTTTTACGGTTCCTGTTGCATTTCTTATGGAGTCGGTAAGCTTAGTTTTGGCTTTTACTTCCTTTAAACGGTCTTTATAAGGCTTTGTATCTTTGAAGTTCAGGATATCAATACTTTCAACATTGGCATCCAGTTCTGTGAACTTACCTTCGTCAAAAAGGATATCAAAAAATTCTGCACTTCCTATTCTTACATGAAATCCGTCTTCAGGAGAAACGTAATTATTTCTCTTAAGTTCATCATGTTCCACTATTTTTCCTGATGGAGTCTGGTGCCATAGGCCTTTAGGAACATCCTTTTTTTCATCAGTAGAGGTGGTAATGTTTTTTGCTTTTCTTTTAAACCAGTCGAATGCCATTTTATATTAGTATTAATGTATAAATGTAAAAATGTATTAATGTAAACGTATTCTGATGAATATTTTCACATTAATACAAATGTACAGTTCTTATTTTAAAGTATTTACGTTATTTAAATCTTCAAACGCTTTTACCAGTCTTGTAGAGAAAGTTTCCTCTCCTTTTCTTACCCATACCCTCGGGTCATAGAATTTTTTGTTAGGTTTTTCTTCTCCTTCAGGGTTTCCGATCTGTGATCTCAGGTAATCAATATTGTTTACCATATAATCTCTAACCCCTTCTGTGTAAGCGAACTGAAGGTCAGTATCAATATTCATTTTAATTACGCCGTAGTCAATGGCCTCTCTGATTTCTTCTAATGTAGAACCAGAACCTCCGTGGAATACAAAGTTGATCGGCTTATCTGCTGTTCCGAATTTTTCCTGAACATACTTCTGAGAGTTGTCAAGGATTTTTGGTGTAAGGACTACATTTCCTGGCTTGTAAACTCCGTGTACGTTACCAAAAGCGGCAGCGATAGTAAAGTTATCAGAAACAGCTTTTAATTTTTCGTAGGTATAAGCAATATCTTCCGGCTGTGTGTATAATTTTGAATTGTCTACGTCTGAATTGTCAACACCGTCTTCTTCACCTCCTGTTACTCCGATTTCCACTTCAAGAGTCATCTGAAGTTTAGCCATTCTTTCAAAATATTGAACTGAAATGTCTAAGTTCTCTTCTAAAGATTCCTCAGAAAGATCAAGCATGTGAGATGAATAAAGAGATTTTCCGGTTTGCTTGAAGAATTCTTCATTGGCATCCATTAATCCGTCAATCCAAGGTAGTAATTTCTTGGCACAGTGGTCTGTATGTAAAATTACAGTTGCTCCGTAAGCTTCTGCTAAAGTATGAATATGCTTTGCTCCGGCGATTGCTCCTAAGATGGCAGCCTTCTGTCCGTCATTGCTTAATCCTTTCCCTGCATTAAAGGCAGCTCCTCCATTTGAAAACTGGATAATAACAGGTGAATTTAATTTTGCTGCAGTTTCCATCGTAGCGTTTATGTTGCTAGAACCAATTACGTTTACTGCAGGCAGTGCAAATTTGTTTTCTTTAGCGTACTGAAAAATGTCGGTAACTAACTGACCTGTGGCAACTCCTGCCGGAAAAATTCTGCTCATGTTTTACTTTTTATTTTTATTATTAGGCGTTTTTAAATTCCTGTAAAGGTAATCATTTTTGAGGAATTACTAATTTCTTTTGTCCCTGCCCCAAAGCAGCTTCTGACGGATCGTTTCGTAGAAGCTTAAATGGTTAGGCTGTACCAGAAGGATCTGGAAATCCGCCTTTTTGATGATAATTTCTTTATCGGTTTCA
The DNA here is from genome assembly GCF_001295265.1 of Chryseobacterium indologenes. Lineage (GTDB taxonomy): Bacteria > Bacteroidota > Bacteroidia > Flavobacteriales > Weeksellaceae > Chryseobacterium > Chryseobacterium indologenes_A. The sequence continues at coordinate 199,918 of NZ_LJOD01000009.1, forward strand.
ATATGAATCAGCCTGGAGTCCAAAGAAAGGGAATATTGAGGGACTCTGCTTTCTACTTTAAACTTGATCTCCACCCTGTCGTTCACTACCAAAGGTCTCACATTCAGGTTGTGAGGGGCAATAGGAGTAATTACGAAATTCTCGTTATTCGGAGAAATAATCGGTCCGCCGCAACTTAAAGAATAAGCGGTAGAACCTGTAGGTGTGGAAACAATAACTCCGTCACCCCAGAAAACATTCAGAAACTCATCATTAATGTACGAGTCTACGGTAATCATGGACGTGGTTTCTTTTCTTGAAACAGTCACATCATTAAGGGCATACGGGAAAAAATCATCAGATATTGGTGAAACAACCTGAATAACCGCACGCCGGCTTGTTTTAACATCTCCTTTTAAAATGGCATCCAGTTCTTTGAAGGCTTCTTCCTTGGTAAAGCTTGCCAGAAATCCTAGTCTTCCGGTATTTACCCCTACAATCGGAATTTCAAGGTCTTCAATGAAGGTCAGTGAGTTAACGATGGTTCCGTCTCCTCCGAAAGTAAAAAACAGGTCTACTTTCTTATCCAGAAGGTCCTGCTTATTGTTGAAGGTTTCAAATATCTTCGAAAACTGAAGAGCTTCAGCCATTTCATCATACAGAACAGATTTTACACCTCTGTTTTCAAGCTCAGAAATGAACTTGCTTAAATATAAAAAAGTATCGAGGTCTTTTTTCTGGGAGTATATGGCAGCCTTCATGTTATATTTCTATAAATTTTTGGAAAAATCCGAACCGGTTTTTAAACAGATCTGATTTTTCATCAGAATAAAATTTTTCAACAATTCTATAATCGTACCGGTCAAAAGTAGAGTCTATGGAGGATAAATTTTCATTGCTGATCTTAATGGTGACATGAATTACCTCATCCGATATAAAACTGATAAATCCTCCGTAAAATTTAGAATTATTGCTTTCCACAATATTCGCAATTTCTGTCATTGAATATTTTCTGGCCGGGGTTTCTATCGTAAGGATGGCTCCGCTTTCTGAAAATAGCGGATAGCGGGACAGGTCCTGAAAAATATCTTCACTGGTAATATATCCCTGGTATTTTTCATTTTTGTTGATCACCGGAACGACATTGGCATTAAAGGTATGGAACAGGCGAATGCTGTCCATCAGGTTATTATCCTCCAGAATGGTAAATCGTTCAAGCTGATGTTCAAGATCTTTCAGAACTCCATTGGCTTCGTACAGGAAATCTTTAGCGATGGCCCCGTAGAAGTGATGGGATTTTTTGATGAAAATATGAGAATATCCAAAATCTTCTAACGTATTTCTTGCTGATTCTATTGAGTCAGTCAGGCTAAAACACGGAAAGTCCTTTGAGATATAATCCTTGATAAACATTGTGCTAATTTATAAAAAATTAAATGAAATAATTTCTGAAAACAAAACTTTTTTTCTGAAAAAGTAAAAAAAATGAACTTAAAATTTGTTTGTAAGAAAAAAAAAGGTACCTTTGTCGCCTTTCATTTTTACTTTTTATTAGATTTATTTCAAACTGCACTGTCTACTAAGGACATATGCAGTTTTTTTATTTCAGGGCTTTGGCAAATTCCCACATCACAATTCCACCGCATACACTTACATTAAGAGAATGTTTGGTTCCCAGCTGGGGAATTTCAAGGAAGGTATCTATATTCGGAAGGGCTTCATTACTGATTCCTTCTACTTCATTTCCTAGGATCAGGGCATATTTCTTTGAAGGATCAATAGTGAAATCTGTAATCATTCTGCTGTCAGATGTCTGTTCAATGCCGATGATCTCATATCCCAGACTTTTATAGTCACTGATGGCTGTATTAATGTCATTTTCATGGCTCCAGTCCACACTTTCTGTTGCCCCCAGTGCTGCTTTGTGAATCTCACGGTGGGGAGGCTGGGGGGTAATACCGCAGAGGATAATTTTTTCAATCAGAAATGCATCTGCTGTTCTGAAAGCTGCCCCTACATTGTGCATGCTTCTGATATTATCTAAGATAATAACGAGTGGAATTTTCTTAACTTTTTTGAAGGTTTCCACATCTATTCTGTTAAGTTCCTCCAGTTTTAATTTTTGTACCAATGTTTTATTTTGTAGAGATTAATTGACCGTCTTTGTAGACTTCTGTTTTTTCAATGCTTCCGTCTTCACGGTAGTGGATTCTGTTTCCGTGGCGCTTGTCGTTAACAAGTTCTGTTTCCCGCTGAAGCTTTCCGGAAGGATAATAAACCTTCCATTTTCCCTGAGCCAGCCCCTTTTCATAAAACCCAACCTGTTTTACAGATTTTCCGTCTTCGTGATAAAGCTTGCTTTCGCCATCCAGTTTCCCTAATCTGTAATTGGAGACTTCATTTATTTTTCCGTTAGGAGAGTAGAAGGTTGCCGTTGAATTATCATCATAAATGTTTTTTTCACCATTTCTGAAATATTCTCTGGAGGTAAGAACGCCGTTCTGATCATAATAGGTCCATTCTTTAGATTTGTACCCTTTTTTGTTTTCGCCTTTAGCTTTTACTTTTCCGTTCTCATAATAATATACAGCGTCTCCGTCTATTTTACCTTTTTTCCATTCCACGATCTGCTTTACCTGACCGTTTTCATAAAAATCCTTGCAGGAGCCTTCCTGTAAACCGTCTTTAAATCCACAGGGCTTTTGTGCTACGGCCCACGTTGATGCATAAATCAATAGCAAAAAAATGCATTTCATAGATTTTTTTGTTTCAAAAATAGCAAAATAGTTACATTTGATTAAAAATATTAATATGAAAAAAATATCTGTTTTACTGTTGTTGGTATTAGGTTTTATTTTTCCAAAGGCACAAAATACCTATTTTCCGCAAGTGTTTTTTGATAAAAAGATGGCCCGTGACATGCTCAGTTTCGGAAATTCTACAATAGAGGGGGTAGCTTCCACAAAACAAAAGAATAACTGGGGAATCAAGCCTGTATTTGGGACAAAACATTATGCACCCAAAGGAACCGTTGTGATGCTTTTTCCTGTAACCCCTTATTTTGAAGAGTTTTATAATATGAGGAAGAAGTATGAAAACAAAAAAACTACCGTTTATATGTCCGAAGAAGCTTTTAAATACAAACTGGAAGCTTTAACAGACGATCATGGCCGTTTTAAATTTGAAAAACTGAAGCCCGGTAAATATTATCTCGAAACCATCGTTAATTTCACAGCAACAGCCAGCTATCAGCAGCAGACCGGAAGAACAGATTCCTATAACGCGTATGGAGGTTATCTTTATTCCACACCAATTTATCAGACCTTCTTTTACGGGTATTCGGCAGCCAACCGCGAAAGTAAATTTGTAGAGATCAAACAAGACGGCGAACTCAAAGAAATCAACCTTTAAGGTTGGTTTTTATTTTTTACCCATGATCTGATGAACGTTTTTCTCTATATTCTGCGCTAATGTTTCCATCGGAATGTCATTCTCATCATTATTGAAAGGGTCTTCGATCTCCTCTGCGATAAGCTCGAGGCTCATCAGTACATAATAGACAAAAACGGTAAGCGGAATCATGAAAAGCCCTATGGTGATCACATAAGCAATTGGCAATGCAAATACATACAGGATGATAAACTTCTTAATAAAGGAAGAATAGGAATAAGGAATAGGGGTATTCTTAATTCTTTCACATCCTCCGCACACTTCCAGAAAGCCTGATAATTGAGTGTCCAGATAAAGCATTTCAATTTCTGAAATTTTACCCTCTTTTTTTAACTGGTTCAGCTTATGACTTAAAAGGATAATCATTTCACTCGGACCATGATTTTTCAGTGATTTTTCAATTTCAGAATAATCCTCATCCAAAGCCAGTCTTGTGGATTCTTTGGAAAGATGCTTGGCTAAAAAGTGAGGAAAGTATTTTAAATATCTTGAAATCTGTTCTGCATCCTGGCGATTATCTCCAAGAATGGTATTGGTTTTTATGGCAAAATTTCGGGTATCGTTCACCAGTTTTCCCCAAAGCTTTCTCCCTTCCCACCATCGGTCATAAGCCGTGTTGGTTCTGAAAACCAATAAGAGAGATAATACGAAGCCCAGTAAAGAATGAATCATCCCTACATTGCTGATCCCCGATTTTGACGTCAGGTGGAAATATTCCACTTCTAAATACTGAATTCCCCAGGAATATAATCCCACAAGAACCATACTCGGAAACAGAATTTTTAACGTGTCGCTTTTATGTAAACTGAAAAGAATTTTCAGGAAATGTTTAGTATTGTAGACTCTCATAGATTTACTTGGTATTACAAATATAATTTTTTTTCATTTTATCTGTTTTCTCTGCGATGTATCCTGTTTAAAATCTTTTGCTTCTTCTGATACACAATTTTTTTTGATAGGTATGTTACATTTAATACTCTGTTATCCCTCGTAAATTCTGGAGTTTTCAGGAATAAATTGGCAGCTGCTCATGGAAAATGATACCGAATATTCGTTTTAAAGTTTCTGCAGATTTCAAAAAAACACTATTTTTATTTCACATTAAATAACAGAAGAAAAAATGATCCTCGAAAATGTAGATGTTGTTAACGATATCAGCAAAGAAGACTTTCAGAACAACTATTTCAGAAAGCAGAAGCCGCTTCTGATTAAAAACTTTGCAAGCCGTTGGGATGCTTTCGATAAATGGAATTTTGCCTATATCCGTGAAAAAGCGGGTGACCAGGAAGTTCCATTATATGATAATAAGCCGGCTGATGCTTCCAAAAGTTCAGATGCTCCGGTAACACATATGAAAATGAAGGAGTACATTGATACTATTAAAAGCAAACCTTCAGATCTCCGCATTTTTTTCTATATTATTACAGACCGGCTGCCGGAACTGCTGAAAAACTTTACCTATCCGGATCTCGGAATGAAGTTTTTTAAAAGGCTTCCTACTTTGTTTTTCGGAGGCAGTGAAGCTCACGTACTGATGCATTATGATGTGGACCTGGGAGATTTTATGCATATTCATTTTGAAGGAAAAAAGAGAATTCTGCTGTTTGACCAGAAGCAGTCTCCCTTTTTATATAAGGTACCATTATCTGTTCATACCATTTATGAGCTGGATTATGAAAATCCGGATTATGAAAAATTCCCTGCACTTAAATACGCCAAAGGGTATGAAATCTTTATGGAGCATGGGGATGCCCTTTTTATTCCGGGGGCATTCTGGCATTTTAACCGCTATCTGGAACCCGGTTTTTCCCTTTCATTGAGAGCGCTTCCCAACAAGCCGAAAGTTTTTGCCAATATGCTGTATCACGTTTTCATCATGCGGTACACAGATAAGATTCTGCGCAAACTGTTTAAAGAAAAATGGGTGAATTATAAGCAGAAATGGGCCTATGAGAAAAGTTCAGAGGCTTTGGAGAAACATTTGAAAAAAGACAAATAGTTTTTAGAGGAAAGCTGGAAGTTCGGCTTATTTTAAGCTTTAGGGATGACTGTTTTTGATTGGTCGTGGTATTTTAGAGCAGCCGGAAAAAATACTTTTGTCCTTCAGATCTCAAAAAAATCCCTTCTTCCGGCAGCTGGCTTCCTTATTTATTAATCAGCCCAAAAATTTTTGCATCCACAAACTTACCTTTCTCAAAGAAAAAATCGTGAAGTAGGCCTTCTTCCTTAAAGTTGAGAGAGGTTAAAAGTTTTTCAGAGGAGATATTGGCCGGATCAATGAACGCATCTACCCTGTGAAGCTGCATCGTTTCAAATCCAAAGGTCAGAATGGGAAGAATAGCTTCTTTCATATATGAATTTCTCCAGAATGCAGGGTTCAGCTCATATCCGATCTCGGCTTTATAATGGTCTTTGTACCAGTTATGGTATCCGCAGGTTCCTATCACTTTTTTTTCAGATTTCAGCTCTAATGCCCAACGGAATCCCTTTCCCTTTTCAAATTCACCATTGAAATGATTGATGATGTTTTGTGCATCCTGTATGGTTTTAAAAGGAGGCAGGTCATAATATTCCATCACCTCATCAAGAGAAAAGTATTCAAACAGGTCTTCTGCATCATGAAGAGTAAGCTGTCTTAAGATAAGTCTTTCAGTTTCTAATACCGGATAGATCATTAGGATTTATTTTACTGAAAAATACGATAAATATTTTATTTTGAAGGACATGGAAATCAAACAATATCTCAGGATGGCGATTAATTTCCGAACAAATTACAAAGCGTGAATTTATTTTTTTAAATTTGGGCCTCATTTTTTATTATGGCAAAAACGAAGAAGGAAACCCCGTTAATGACGCAGTATAATACCATCAAGGCTAAATACCCTGATGCACTTCTGCTGTTCAGGGTGGGGGACTTTTATGAAACTTTCGGGCAGGATGCCGTGAAAACATCTCAAATCCTGGGTATTGTTCTTACCAAAAGAGCAAACGGGGAAGGCAGTATAGAATTGGCAGGATTTCCACACCATTCGGTAGACTCTTACCTTCCCAAGCTGGTAAGAGCAGGAATGAGAGTAGCCATCTGCGACCAGCTGGAAGATCCGAAAATGGTGAAAGGGATTGTGAAAAGAGGCGTTACAGAATTGGTAACACCGGGGGTTACTTTCAATGATCAGGTACTGAATTCAAAAAAGAATAACTTTCTTCTTGCTTTACATAAAGAAAAGGAAAAATACGGAATAGCCTTAGTAGATGTTTCTACTGGGGAATTTCTGGTGAGTGAAGGAAATTTGGATAAGCTTCTGCACATTGTTAATACTTTTGATCCAAGTGAGATCATTTATCAGAGAAGCGTCCAGATGCCGGAACAGCTGAAAAATAAAAGTGCTTTTAAGCTTGAAGACTGGGCTTTTCAGTATAACTTTGCCTACGAAAAACTTACCTCTCATTTTAAGACCAACTCTTTAAAAGGATTCGGGGTAGAGAATCTTCCGATGGCGATTACAGCTGCAGGAGCTATTTTTGCGTATTTAGTAGAAGATACCCACCACAATCTGCTTGCCCATATCACAAAACTACAGACCATTCCACAGGAAGATTATCTGATGATGGACAGTTTTACCCTGAGAAACCTGGAAATTGTTTATCCAAGCAACCCTCAGGGGAAATCCCTTCTGGATATCATAGATAAAACGTCTACTCCAATGGGAGGAAGATTGTTGAGAAGAAGAATTATTCTTCCTTTAAAATCGGTGGAGGAAATCATGAGAAGACTTTCCCTGATTGACTTTTTAAACGAAAATGACAGTCTGAAATATGAAATCTGCCAGCTGTTGAAATCCATTTCAGACCTTGACCGTCTGATGGGGAAACTGGCCGCAGAGAAAATATCTCCGAAAGAACTGGGATATCTGCGTCAGAGCCTGATTAATATTCATACCATAAAAGGTTTGCTTCATCCGCATGCCGATGTAATGGCGTGGCTGGAACCGCTGTTTGACCTGGAAGAGCTGATTAAGCTATTGCAAAACCGTCTCAACGATGAGCTTCCGGTGAATATTGCCAAAGGAAATATTATTAAGGAGGGGGTTTCTGAGGAATTGGACCGTCTGAGAGGGCTTCAGAGTAAAGGAAGAGGCTTCCTGGATGAAATGTGCCAGAGAGAAATCGAAAGAACGGGAATTTCCAGTCTGAAGATTGATTTTAATAATGTTTTCGGTTATTTTATTGAAGTAAGAAATACACACAAAGATAAAGTTCCGGGCGAATGGGTAAGAAAGCAGACCCTTGTAAATGCAGAACGATACATTACCGAAGAGCTGAAAGAATATGAAAACCAGATTCTTGGTGCTGAGGAAAAAATAGGAATGCTGGAAAATGAGCTGTACAGAAACGTCTGTTCAGAAACCATGATTTATATTGATCAGATTCAGGGGAATTCCAATATTATAGCACAGCTTGATGTGGCGGCAGGTCTTTCCGAACTTGCTGTTTCTGAAAGCTATACCAAGCCTGTTCTGAATGACGGTTTTGCGATTGATCTTAAAGAAGCAAGACACCCGATCATTGAAAATGCACTGCCGCTTGGAGAAAAATATATTCCTAATGACATCTTTTTAGATAAAGACTCACAGCAGATCATTATGGTAACAGGCCCGAATATGGCCGGTAAATCCGCGATTCTTCGTCAGACCGCCATCGTATGTCTTCTGGCGCAGATCGGAAGCTTTGTGCCGGCTAAACATGCCGAGATCGGAATGCTGGATAAGATTTTTACGAGAGTAGGTGCCACTGATAATATTTCTGCCGGTGAATCTACATTCATGGTAGAAATGAATGAAGCTGCCAATATCCTGAACAATATTTCCGAGAGAAGCCTTATCCTTCTGGATGAAATAGGAAGAGGAACTTCTACCTATGACGGGGTTTCTATTGCATGGGCTATTGCAGAATACCTTCACCAGCATCCAAGCCAGGCCAAGACTTTGTTTGCAACACACTATCACGAACTGAATGAGATGACGGTAAACTTTGACCGTGTCAAAAATTTCCACGTTTCTATCCAGGAAAATAAAGGAAATATCATCTTTTTAAGAAAACTGGTTCCGGGTGGAAGTGAACATAGCTTTGGTATCCATGTGGCGAAGCTGGCAGGAATGCCTGCGAAAGTTGTGAACAGGGCCAATGAGATTCTGAAAACGCTTGAAGCAAGCCGTACCCAAGGCGGAAATACCTCAGAAAGCATCAAACGTGTAACAGAAGAGAATATGCAGCTTTCTTTCTTCCAGCTGGATGATCCGGTGCTGGAAAATATCCGGGAAGAGCTTACTAAAATAGATATTAATACATTAACACCTATTGAAGCTTTGATGAAGCTGAATGCGATAAAAAAAATGATTGGAGGTTAATCCAATCATTTTTTATTTCGGAGGATAGGGCTAGCAGCAGTATCCGTCTTTACCTCTCGGCCCTATAATCAGAAAATGACTTACCCCTCTGAGTTTACATAAACCTTCAGCGCATGCTCCGGCTCCTCCGTTAATCTCTCTCAGCTCACCTTTCGTGAGTTTTCTTTTTTGAATACCTGATTTTTTCATATTATTTAGATTGGTGTGCATAATTCAAAACGAAGTGATTAAAATAATATTGTGTGGAAAATAATGAATGATGATTTCCATCTGCAATAATTAAAGCTTCCTGAAGGACAATAAAACGAAAAAATGGGTTCTTATAAAGATTTACTCCCGGTCATTGAATAATTTATTATTTTTGAATATGAAGAACTGGATAACACTATTATTTATCTTTCTCAGTTTCACCGGGATTAAAGCCCAGCAAACTGATCTGAAAGTAATGAAATATGAAGACCTGGAAAAACGTATTCAACAGGAAAATGATAAACTGCTGGTCGTTAATTTCTGGTCTACCACTTGTGCTCCCTGTGTTAAAGAGCTTCCTCATTTTATGGAAGTCAATAACAAAAATTCAGGTAATCCGAAATTTAAAATGATTCTGGTTTCCCTTGACAGGCTGGCAGATAAAGAAAGGGTCATCAAATTTATGAAAAATAAAAACCTGACCGCTGAGGTGATCCTTCTGGATGACATTAAAAGAATGAATACCTGGATCCCAAGGTTTGAAAAAAACTGGGATGGGAATATTCCGGTTACCTTATTCTATAAAAATGGAGAGAAAGTGTATTTCAATGATGGAGAAATGAGCAGGGAAGAGCTGGAAAAAACAATTAACGACAACTTGCAATAAAAAATAGATATGAAAAATTTAAAAATTCTACTGACAGCATGTATCGCCGGATTGGGGCTGCTGAGCTTCACTGCGGTAAATCATAACGATAATAATCCTGTGGAAATAAATACTCCTTCTGCTGTAAAAGGCTATGAAGTAGGGGATGAAGCAACCGATTTTAAATTGAAAAATGTTGATGGAAAAATGGTTTCTCTGAGTGACTTCAAAAGAGCTAAGGGATTTATTGTCATTTTCACCTGTAACCACTGTCCGTATGCTAAAAAATATGAAGACCGGATTATTGAGCTTGATCAGAAATTTAAAAATCAGGGATATCCGGTAATTGCGATCAATCCTAATGACCCCAATGTACAGCCGGAAGACGGATATAAAGAAATGATTGCCCGGGCCAGACAGAAAGGATTTACTTTTCCCTATCTGGTGGATGAAGGACAGAAAATCTATCCACAGTATGGAGCCACTAAGACCCCGCATGTTTTTGTACTGCAGAAAGAGGGAAAGAAAAATATTGTGAAATATATAGGGGCTATTGACAATAATTATGATAATCCGAATGATGTTTCAGAATACTATGTACAGGATGCTGTGAATACACTGCTGAAAGAAGGGACCATAAAAATGCAGAAAACAGTCGCCATCGGATGTACGATAAAAGTAAAGAAATAATATATTTGCTTTACAGTTCAATACTAATAGATCGGTATTCTTAAGGATGCCGATTTTTTATGCCTAAAATTATTAATGACTGCTGAAATCTGACCATGAGCTTTAAATTCAATCTGAAATATCTCTTTCTGACCCTGTTTATTATCCTGATAGAAGTTCTTATTGCGACCAAACTGGCCGGTATATTCTTTGTAAGAGCTTATTTGGGAGATGTTATTGTAGTAATACTCCTGTATACACTGGTGAAAAGCTTTATCAGAATAAATAATGAAAAATTGATCTTCGGGGTCTTCATATTTTCCTGCCTTGTAGAGTTTGCCCAGTATTTTAAGATTGCAGAAAAACTAGGCTTCCGTCCTGGAAGCCTGATGTATATTATAATCGGTAATTCATTTTCATGGATTGATATTCTGTGCTATGCAGCAGGAGGCCTGATCCTTTATCTGTTCATAAAATATAAGCCTCAAAAAACAGATGGGGTTAGTTCAATATAGATTTGTACTAAGAAAGGCAGAAGCTTTCCACATCAGCAATGTATGAAGTACCAGGACTGGTTTTAACTTCCATCCTCCCTCTATTCAAGAACAAAAACAAGAGGCTGCCTCATTCTTGCTTTTACTTTCACTCCATCTTTTTCTGCAGGAATCCATTGGGTAGTTACCATTTTCAGGGCCCGTAAGAACTCATTTTTTACAAGCTCATTTTCAGAAGATTCTATTGCAAACTGGCTCATGCTGCCATCTGGCTCTACTATAAATGTGGCAATTACTTTGGCCGTTTTTATATTCTGCCTGGCAGGAACAGAGGTGCGGAAGTTTTTCAGAATCTTCTGTACAAAGGCTCTGTGTCCTCCGGGAAATTCCGGATTTTTAAAATTGACTAGGGTATCCTGTGGTTTAGGCAGTGGTTCAGAGGGAGGTGAGGTAATCTGGGCAGACGTTGATGCAGCCCAGAACATCATCACAAAAATCAGGAATTTTTTCATCCTGCTAAAATTATCTTCCAAAACTGTCATATTTGTCTTCTGCGTATTTGATAAACCTGTTGAGAAGGGCCACATTTTCTTTTTCCATAGGAGAAAGATCCTGATCTACATTGCCCGAAACAGGAATATACCAGTCGGTCTGTTCAAAAAAGTTTCTGTAGGTTTCCTTTTTGAAAGAATAGCCATGCCTTGCAAACACAGAGTTTTTGATGATTTCAAGATCCAGTTTACGAAGGTTTTTGATATCTTTCTCCGTCAGCTTCTGCTTAGAAGCATTCAGCGTAAACACTGCTTCAGAAGCAACTCTGTTTTTGGATATGGTATAGCTTTCCGTTTTACCGTCACTGTCCGTATATTTTTCTACAAAATCTTTAGGGTTGCTCCAGTCTACAAGATTGGAATCCGGATCAAGCATGAAATTCGGGTTGTAAACAAATTCTTTTTTTGCTAATTTAATTGTCTTTAAAGGCGCTTTTACCGCTTTTTTATTGAATGCATTCCATTTCCCGGTCATGCTGTCGCCAGCCAGCTTTACTTCAAATCTGCCGTCTGTTTTGTCGTTTCCGGGTTCATCCAGTACGAAAGATTTTGAAACTTCATTGAAAACACCTCTTACCGGGCGCTGATTTCCGTTCACGATGCTCTGCCCATACACACTATCCTTTGTAATTCTGTTGATTTTCAGAGAAATTCTTTTGTAAATTCTGCCTTCATATTCAGAACCGTCTGATTCATCAATCATTTTTTCCATTCCGGCAAATTCTCCGGTATAGATTCCATAATATTCTTGGTGAACTTCAGGAATAACGACAGAGTCTTTTTTTGCTGTGAGGGAATCCTGTATTTTCCCGTCTTTTTTGCCTTCCTTTTTGCAGCTCGCCAGCGAAACTGTCAGTAAAGAGATAAAGGTGTAATGTAAAATTTTCATATATGTTTTTTTGAGATTAAGTATTCAATTAAAAGGATATTAGGAATCCAGCCGAGCCAGGCAATGATCTGGTAAACGTCCATAGGATTCGGGTGGAATAAATATACGATAATAACTTTCCATATTCTTAAGGTGACAGCAGATAAAGTGAGGACAAAGCTCCGCCACATCCAATGTTTGTGTTCTGAGAACCGTTTTTGCCTTGCCTGCTGATAAGCTTTATAAGTCGTAAACCACCAGAGTGTACCTAGAATAACAAATGAAATCTTTGATAAAATACCGCCATTCGCAAAAATTCCCATATAAATTCCGGAAGGTGCAGCACAGATCAGAATCAGGAAAATATAGACTTTTCCGGCAGTACGGTGAAAATTCTTTACCCCGAAATTCTTTCTGAGAATAGCCAGAAACCCGGAAAGCAGCACAAAAATACTGGTATAAACATGAGTATAGAAAAAAGAAAGATATTCTGGTCTTTCGTGAACTTCAGTCTGCTTGATCATTAAAAAACTCACATTAGGGTCCAGAGGAATGTATTCCAGTGTGATCTTCAGCATCAGCCAAAAGAAATATCCAAATCCAATGAGTAAAAGGATTGTTAAAATCGAGATATTTTTTCGGGCGAAAAGCATTCTGTTTATTTCAAAAAATACATCAATAAAATATTTAATGCGATTCTGCATTAAATGCCATAGGGATTGTAACCCAAGCTCTGACGGGCTTTCCTTTTAACATAGCTGGCTTCCATTTACCTTTCATAGATTGTATAATGCGGCTCATTTCATTATTCATCCCCTCATCATTTCCTGTTGTTGTGACAGAAGTAATTTTGCCGTCAGCTTCAATCACAAATTTAGTCACAGATTTGACAATACCCGAACCAGTTATTTTAGAACTATTAAATTTTTCCCCAATATAGCTTCTTATTCCTCCCATCCCACCGGGATATTCCGGCGGAATATCTGGATTTACACTTGTATCTTCTGTTGAATTGTTTATTGGAGGGCGTTTTACCTCCTGTACCGTTTGAGAAAATGCAATATTAAAGCCTAAAAGTAAAAAACATAGTAAAAACTTTTTCATAACCTATAAAGTATTTAAATCCTGTGCAATCAGCCATCCTTCACTCCAGCAGGCCTGAAAGTTAAATCCTCCCGTTACCGCATCGATGTTCAGAACTTCGCCAGCAATATAAAAATTCGGAAGCAGTTTTGAAGTCATGTTTTTAAAGTTAATCTCCTTTAAATCAACACCTCCGGCGGTTACAAATTCATCTTTAAAGGTAGATTTCCCTGTTACCTGGAATTTCTTTTTGCAAAGATTTTCCAGTATTTTCTGCATTTCCTTTCCTGAAATATTAGCTACCTGTTTGTTGAGGTCTATTTTTGAAATATTTAGGATTTTCTGCCAGAATCTGTTGGTAATATCAAAGATTTTAGATTGTCCGATGGATTTTTTAGGATTATTTTGTTTAAAGTTCTGAAAAATTTCTTCAGCATCATCTATGGCTATGGAAACAAAATTAACCTCAATCTCAAAATTATACTTAAGCTTTGCAAGGCTAATGGCTTCCCATGCAGAAATCTTCAGAACTGCAGGCCCGGAAAGTCCCCAGTGCGTAATCAACAACGGTCCGCTTTCATCTGTTTTCAGTTGAGGAATTGAAATACCTGCATTTTCAAAGCTGGTTCCCGGAAGGTCTTTTAAAAGATCATCTTTAATATTAAAAGTAAAAAGAGAAGGAACAAGGTCTATGATCTTATGCCCCAGGTTTTCAACAATTTTCAAAGATTTCGGAGAACTTCCGGTAGTGTAAACCACATAGTCTGCCTCGAAGTCTCCCGAATTTGTTTTTATCAGATACTTCTCATTCTGTCTCTCAATCTCTTTTACCGTACATTTGGTTTTTACTTCAACATTTTTATGCTGAACCTCTTTCATGAAAGTATTGATGATGGTTTGTGAAGAATTGCTTTCAGGAAAAGTTCTGTTGTCATTTTCAATTTTCAGGGGTACATTACGCTGATCAAACCATTCCATGGTGTCTCCCGGCTGAAATTTAGTGAAAACACTTAGTAATTCTTTATGTCCTCTGGGATAGAATTGTACCAGCTCCCTGGGATCGAAACAGGCGTGTGTAACGTTACATCTCCCGCCTCCGGAGATTTTTACCTTTTGCAGAACATCTGAATTCTGCTCCAGAATTGTAATATGATATTTCTTTTCGTCAAGATTCGATGCACAGAAAAAACCTGCTGCACCGCCTCCGATAATGATGATCTTTTTCATGTATATGTAATCCTATGCTGAAGATTATTTTTCCAAAAGTACAATTTTTATAAACCATCTTATTTGAGTATTTTTGAAGATTATAATTTAATTATACTAAAAACGATTTTTACATGATTTTCTACCATACATTTGAAGTGCGCTGGAGTGATCTTGATGCCAACAAGCACCTGGCCAACTCATCATACGTTCAGTACTGTGCCCAGGCCAGAATGGCTTTTATGACCAAAGAAAAAATGGGGGTTACCCAATTAAGCAGATGGGGGATAGGACCGGTGATTCTGCATGAAAGATATTCATTTTTCAAAGAAATATATGCGGATCAGACAGTCATTGTAAGTGTAGAAATTGACGGATGCTCCGATGATTCTGCCATCTACCGTTTTGTTCACAAATTCTATACGCCGGATGGTGTACACTGTGCAACAGCTGAGGCTACAGGCGTATGGATTGATATGATGCTGAGAAAAATGACAACACCGCCGGATGATGTGGTGGAAGCAATGAATAAATATAAAAGCCCGGAAACAGTGGTGTTGAGTAAAGAAGATTTCAAAAAATTTCCTTTCCACCCGCATAACATTGATCCGGCAGAATTTACTAAATAATTCAACGTTCAGGTTCAGAGTTTAATGGTTCAGAATTGTTTTGAAAGCATTAATACTTTTACATTGAACATTAATACAAGAAACTATGTTTGAAGATAAATCACAGGAATTAACACCCATTTCAAAACTGGGAGAATTCGGTCTTATTAAGCATCTTACAGAGCATTTTCCTCTTTCCAATGCTTCTTCAGAGCTGGGAGTTGGAGATGATGCGGCTGTTATTAATCCTGAAAATAAGAAAGTGGTCCTTACCACAGATGTCCTGGCAGAAGGAGTGCACTTTAACCTGGGCTATGTTCCGTTAAAGCATTTAGGGTATAAGGCAGTGGTGGTAAACCTCAGCGATATTGCCGCAATGAATGCCGTTCCTGCTCAGATTCTTGTTTCCCTTGCCGTTTCCAACCGTTTTCCGGTGGAGGCATTGGAAGAGATTTATGCCGGAATTCAGGCAGCCTGCGCAAGATACAAAGTAGATTTGATAGGAGGAGATACCACAAGCTCCAATTCGGGACTGGTGATGAGCATTACCGCTGTAGGAATTGAAAATGAAGAAAATATTGTCAAAAGAAGCGGCGCAAAACCTAATGACCTTCTTGTTGTTACGGGAGACTTAGGCGGAGCTTACATGGGACTTCAGATTCTTGAAAGAGAGCATTCCGTTTATCTGGCGAATCCTGATATGCAGCCGGAAATGGAAGGATATGATTATATTCTGGAAAGACAATTGAAGCCTGAGGCAAGAACAGATGTTAAACAGATTCTTGAAGAGCTGGGTATTAAACCTACCTCTATGATTGATATTTCAGATGGTCTGGCCTCTGAAATTCTTCACCTTTCCGATCAGTCTAAAGTAGGATTCAGGCTGTATGAAGAGAAAATCCCTCTGGATAGCCTTACCATCTCTACGGCGGATGAAATGAATTTAAACCCTGTAATGACAGCGTTAAGCGGAGGTGAGGATTACGAGCTGCTCTTTACCATTTCTCCTAATGATTTTGATAAGATTAAAAACCATCCGGATTTTACCATTATAGGACATGCTGTGGAAAAAGAAGACGGAAACTTCATGGTAGCAAGAGGGTCCAATCAGTTAGTTGCCCTTACCGCTCAGGGCTGGGATGCTTTTTTAGGCAGCCAGCAGAACCCATAAAATTATATTTAATTTGAATATTGTAGAAAACCGCAGCACTTTTTTTGCTGTGGTTTTTGTTTACTGTTTTAAAATGCACTGATGATTATACCAGAAAAAGAAATCCCGGTTCACCACCTGACTTCTGAAAAATTTCAGATGAGTACTCTGAGAATGGCTGGTCCGGAGAATTTTCATGATGTTCACCGGCACAATTTTTTTGAAATTATCTGGTTCAGAGAGGTGTATGAAAACAGCCGCCTGGAACTGGATTTTGAAAGCTATCAGCTGGAGAACAACCAAATCTGCATCATAGCACCAGGGCAGGCATTCAACATGAAACTGAGAGGAGAAGAAGGGTATGCAATGGCGATAAGCCGGGAAATTTTCAGTGAAGCCTGCGATATAGAGTCGGTGCTCACAGGAGGAGTACTTCCCTTTTTTTTACATCCTGACAATGAAAAAATCTGTGCTACAATCATATCATTGATTGAGCAGGAATATAAAGCCACATCAAGAACTGAGCTCTTGAAGGCCTATCTGAAGGCACTCTGCATCATCATCGGAGAACAGATTACTCCTCCTGAGCCTTTATTAAATGACCGCCAGCGCGTTCATGAGCTGATGGGCCTCATTGAGAAGCATTATATTGTGCATAAAGAAACAGCTTTCTATGCTGAGAAATTAAAGATAAGTGCCCATCATCTTAATGATATTGTCCGTATTTCGAGAGGGACAACGGTAAAAAAAATGATTTCCCAACGTCTTATTCTGGAGGCCAAAAGAGAACTCAGCTTTGGAGCTCTCACCGTGAAAGAAATTGCTTTCAAGCTCGGTTTTAATGATGCTTCATATTTTTCAAGGTTTTTCAAGAAGCATACCGGCCGGAATCCCGATAGCTTTAAGAATAATGAAAAAAGGTGATCCTCAATATTTACAGCTTGATTGGATTTAAATGAGCCTGTTTCATTTTATTCTGAATTTAAATCCTCAGTTTGTCCTATACTTCCTCCATTTCTTTTATTGTAAGTTTTTGCTTTTTCGGGCATTTTTGCACACTGAAAAAATCGCCTGCGAAGGCTTATTGTTATTTATGAAGAAGTTAAATATTGTAGTGTTTATTTTAGCGCTGCTCAACACATTGGAGTCTTTGAGTATAGACCTTTATCTGCCTGCTTTCCCAAGCATGGCCCAAATTTTCGGAACAGATATAGGACATATTCAGATTTCAATTTCAGTGTTTTTTGCAGGATTTGCCTTTGGCCAGCTGCTTTGGGGGCCTTTGTCTGATAAAACAGGTCGGAAGCCTATGCTGTACTGCGGGCTTTTGCTTTTCATTGCAGGAACTATCGCTATATTTTTCACTGCCAATATTTATGTTTTATGGATAATGCGTTTTCTTCAGGCTTTTGGCGGAAGTGCCGGTATTGTGATTGGAAGGGCTATTGTGATTGATCTGTATGATAAACAAAAGTCAGTGGCTATTTTTTCCCAGCAGTCCCAGATCAGTGGTATTGCGCCCATTATTGCACCATTGCTGGGGAGCGTATTCCTTAAGTTCTGGGGCTGGAACAGTTCGTTTGCTTTTCTGGGCATATTAGGAATGATTACTTTGTTTATGGTAATCAGATATATTCCTGAAACCAATTCAAAAACGGAAATTCAGGATAAAACAGAAGGCGGAAGAGGGTTAAAAGATCAGCTGAAACTGATTCTTTCCAATAAAGATTTTATCAATAATACGATGATTGGGAGTATTGCTTTTGCCTCTCTGATTATTTATATTTCCAATGCGCCTTTTCTTTTTATGAAGCTTCATGGCTTCTCCAGCGGGGTATTCAGCCTGATATTCGGGTTTAATTCATTGGCTTTAATTACAGCTGCGTATCTTACCCCAAAGCTGGTTAAAAGGATAAGAGATACCAAACTTCTGTTCATTGCTACCATTCTGTTATTATCTGTCTGCAGTCTTCATATCCTTATTGCAGCCGGAGACCTTTCTGTAGCTTTAGAAATAGGGATGCTGTATCTGTCATTGCTGGCTATAGGGATTCTGTTTCCTATTACTTCTGCCCATGCACTGTCTCCTTTTAAAGAGGGAAGGGGAACAGCAGCAGCTGTTATGGGATTCATGCAGTTGATGGTTACTTTTCTGCTGTCAGGATTAGCCGGATTTTTAGAATCGGATTCTATCATCCCAATGGTGGTGATGAGGGCGGGAATTGCCCTGATTGCTGTGTGGTTCGGCTGGCGTTCCTTTACGGGTAAAAAGGGGATTGTTTAATGGGCGGAAGAGACAAAAAAAGTTGTTATAGATAGCATATAAAAAACCGGATGAATATTCTTCCGGTTATTTTTTTTAATAAGGCTGCTCTTCACAGTTTTGTATGGGCTGACAGCCTCCGCCTCCGCCGCCGGGGTTTCCTCCTCCAGCAGATACACAGGTTCCGGGATTTCCGTCATCGGCCATTTCACATGCTTTTCCAAAAGAGCATTCGCAATCAGACCAGCAATAAGCGGAATCTCCGTTCATATGGCAGCCGTTTCCGCCGCTTCCGAGAATTAAAGTAAGATCCTTTCTTAAAAGTTTTTTCATTGTTTTCATAATAAAGTTGTTAATGATTGGTAGTGAGGTAAATATAGAAAAAAAATAAAGAGGCTGTCTCAAAAGTACCCCATCTCTCGAACTCCTGTCTGACAACTTTTGTTGTTTAGGAGATTCTCAGAGCGTTAGTTTACCTTTTGAGACAG